>OZ255630.1:0-4121784 GCA_965276825.1 Acidimicrobiales bacterium
GACGACGGCGATCCGCTCGGCCGTGTCGACGACGGTCAGGCGAGCGACCGCGGCGCGCATGGACCTGCCCGCCGCGGTCTTGGCCCGGCGCACGGCCCCGAGGATCTCGGACGCGACCGTCCAGGTCTCGGTCTCGGTCGCTGAGGAGGAAGCCGCCGGGGAGGTGGCCGCGGCCGCCGAGTCGGGCGTCGGCCACGACGCCAGGTGCACGGAGCCCTCCTGCCACCACGACCACACCTCCTCGGTGACGTAGGGGAGGAACGGGGCGAAGAGCCGGATCAGCACCGAAAGCGCTTGGCGGAGGGCGGCGTGGGCGGAGGCGGCCGCGTCCGGGCCGAGGCCCCCGTAGGCGCGACCCTTGACCAGCTCGACGTAGTCGTCGCAGAAGGCCCAGAACCAGGTTTCGGTGCGCTCCAGCGCCCGGGCGTAGTCGAAGGCCTCGAAGGCCGACGTGGCCTCGGCGACCAGCGCGTCGAGGGAGGCGAGGAGCGAGATGTCGACCGCCTCGGTCACCGCGTCCGGCGACACCGGCTCGGCCGCGACCGAGGACAGGACGAAGCGCGACGCGTTGAGCAGCTTGATGCCGAGCTTGCGGCCGATCTTCATCTGGCCCTCGTCGAAGGCGGTGTCGGTGCCAGGCCGTCCGCTGGCCGCCCAGTAGCGCACGGCGTCCGCGCTGTGGGCCTCGAGCAGGCTCATCGGGGTGACGACGTTGCCCTTGGACTTGGACATCTTCTTGCGGTCCGGGTCGAGGATCCACCCGGAGAGCGCCGCGTCGGTCCACGGCAGGGTGTCGAACTCGAGATGGGCCCGCACCACGCTGGAGAACAGCCACGTCCTGATGATCTCGTGGCCCTGAGGACGCAGGTCCATCGGCCACAGGCGGGCGAACAGGTCGGGGTCGTCTCCCCAGCCTGCGGCGATCTCGGGGGTGAGCGACGAGGTGGCCCAGGTGTCCATGACGTCGGGATCGGCGCAGAAGCCGCCCGGCCGGTCGCGCTGGTCGGCGCCGTAGCCGGCGGGCACGTCGGTGCTCGGGTCGACCGGCAACCGGGACTCGTCGGGGACCATCGGGGTGGCGTGGTCGGGTTGGCCGGACGCGTCGAGGGGATACCAGACGGGGAACGGGACGCCGAAGAAGCGCTGCCGGCTGATCAGCCAGTCGCTGTTGAGGCCGTCAACCCAGCTGGCGTAGCGGGCGCCCATGAAGCCGGGATGCCACCGCAGCTGGCGGCCGCGCTGGAGCAGGGCGTCGCGGTGGGCGAGGGTGCGGATGAACCACTGGCGGCTGGTGACGATCTCGAGCGGGCGGTCGCCGCGCTCGTAGAACTTGACGGCGTGGCGGATCGGCCTCGGCTCGTCGAGCAGCTCGCCGGAGTCGCGGAGCAACTCGACGATGCGGATCTGGGCCTGGCGGACCGTGCGGCCGGCCAGCTCGGTCTCGTAGAGCGCCGCGCCAGGGGCGGCCATGGCGTCGGGCGCGGCGCGCAGCAGCCGTCCGTCGCGGCCGATGACCGAGCGGACGGGCAGCGCCAGCTCCCGCCACCAGATCACGTCGGTGACGTCGCCGAAGGTGCAGATCATGGCGATCCCCGTGCCCTTGTCGGGCTGGGCGAGGGGGTGGGCGACGATCGGCACCTCCACGCCGAACAGCGGGGTGGTGACCGTCGAGCCGAACAGCCCCTGGTATCGCTCGTCGTCGGGGTGGGCCACGAGGGCCACGCACGCGGGGAGCAGCTCGGGCCTGGTCGTGTCGACCACCACCTCGTCGCCGTCCTGGCGGTGGAACGCCACGTGGTGGTAGGCCGCGTCGCGCTCGCGGTCCTCGAGCTCGGCCTGGGCGACCGCGGTGCGGAAGTCCACGTCCCACAGGGTCGGTGCCTCCGCCAGGTAGGCCTCCCCCCTGGCCAGCAGGCGAAGGAAGGAGCGCTGGCTGGCGCGCCGGGAGCGCTCGCCGATGGTCGTGTAGGTGCTGGTCCAGTCGACCGACAGGCCGACGTGGCGCCACATGGCCTCGAAGGCGGCCTCGTCGGCGACGCTCAGGCGCAGGCACAGCTCGACGAAGTTGGGTCGGGAGACCGCGACCACCTCCTGGCCTTTGGCCAGGCCGCCCGCGGCCGGCGGGACGAGGTCGGGGTCGTAGGGGAGCGACGGGTCGCAGCGCACCCCGAAGTAGTTCTGCACGCGGCGTTCGGTGGGCAGGCCGTTGTCGTCCCAGCCCATCGGGTACCACACGGCCTTGCCGCGCATGCGCTGGAACCGGGCGACGGCGTCGGTCTGGGTGTAGCTGAAGACGTGGCCGACGTGCAGCTCGCCGCTCACCGTCGGCGGCGGCGTGTCGATGGCGAAGACGCGGTCGCGGGTGGCGGTGCGATCGAAGCGGTAGGTCCCTTCAGCCTCCCAGCGGGCACCCCACTTGTCCTCCAGGCCGTCGAGGGAGGGCTTGTCGGGGACCCGTGAGCTCGGGGAGGGCGCAGCCATGATCCCGCTACGGTACTGGGGTGCTCCACCTGTACGACACTGCAAGAGGGGCGGTCGTGCCCCTCGAGGCGCGCCGGGACGGCGAGCTGTCGATGTACGTGTGCGGCCCGACCGTCTCCGGCGACGCCCACATCGGCCACGGCCGGTTTTGCCTGGCGTGGGACGTGCTGCGCCGCTACGCCAGGTGGAGCGGGCTGGCGGTCACCTACGTGTCCAACATCACCGACATCGACGACAAGATCATCAACCGGGCCAACGCCGAGGGGTCCGACTGGGAGACTGTCGCCACCACCTGGGAGGCGGCGTGGTGGTCGGCCATGGACCGCCTCGGCGTCGAGCGGCCCGACGAGGCTCCCCACGCCACAGCGTTCATCGACCGGATGGTCGCGCTGATCGGCGAGCTGGTGGAGAGCGGCCACGCCTACGTCGGGGGCGACGGTGTGTACTTCGCGGCGGAGTCCGTCGAGGACTACGGCCTCCTCGCCCGCCAGCCCGTCGAGTCGCTGCTGGCCGGGGCGCGTGTCGAGACCAGCGACGAGGCCGGCAAGCGCTCACCGGTCGACTTCGCCCTCTGGAAGTCGGCCAAACCCGATGAGCCGCGGTGGCCATCGCCGTGGGGACCCGGCCGGCCTGGCTGGCACACCGAGTGCGTGGTGATGGCCATCGACCTCCTCGGCGACGGGTTCGACCTCCACGGGGGCGGCATCGACCTCGCCTTTCCCCATCACGAGAACGAACGGGCCCAGGCGGTCGCCGCCGGCCACCGTTTCGCTCACCGGTGGGTGCACTCGGGCATGGTCGTCGCGGACGGCGGCGTCAAGATGAGCAAGTCGCTCGGCAACACGCTGTCCCTCGGCGACGTGCTCGACCGCTGGGACCCGAGGGCCTACCGGCTGCTGGCCCTCCAGAGCCACTACCGCTCGCCGATGACCGCCAGCCCGACGACGCTGGCCAACGCGGCCCGAGCGGTGGAGGGGCTCGACGCCTTCGCCAGGGAGCTCGCCGGCGCGGGAGCGCCCGGGGCGCCCGACGACAGGTCGCTCGCACTGGTCGAGCGGGTGCGGGCACGCATGGACGACGACCTCGACACGCCGGCGACGGTGGCCGAGCTCTTCGGGGCCATGCGCGAGGCGCGGGCCGCGGGAGGCGACGCCGGTCGCGCCCTTGGCGCCACGGTGGTCGGCATCTGGAGCGACGCCCTCGGCCTGGTGCTCGACGCCGGCAGCGACGAGGTGCCCGCCGAGGTCGCCGCGCTGGCCGCGGCGAGGGACGAGGCCAGGGGCGCGCGTGACTACCGACGCGCCGACGACCTGCGCAACCAGCTGATCGCGTCAGGCTGGCTCGTCGAGGATGCTGCGACGGGCACGACCGTGCGCAGGGGCAGCGGCCGTTGACGGCATCGGAGTTTGGCACCGACACGGCGGTGCGGGAGACCGAGGGCGGCTGGGGCGGCCAGGTCGTCGAGCGATGGAACGTGGGCAACAACCCCAACGGGGGCTACACCCTCGCCATCGCCGCCAGGGCCATGCTCGCCGCGTCGGGACGGCCCGACCCGCTCAGCATCACCGCCCACTACGTGCGGCCGCCGGAGGCCGGTCCGGTGCTGGTGACGACCGAAACCGTGCGCGCCGGCCGCCGCTACGCCACCGTCGCGGCGCGACTCGTGCAGGGCGGGCGCGAGGCGGTGCGCCTGATCGGGGCCTTCGGCGACCTGGCCGCGCAGGAGGGCCCGACCCGCATCGGGGTGGCCATGCCCGGCGCACCCCCGCCGGATGCCTGCCTGTCGATGCAGGTGCTGTCGGAGGCGGCCGGCGCGCCCGTCCCCGAGGTCGTGCGCCGCTACGACCTGCGTCTCGACCCCGACTGCCAGTGGGTGCGATCGCGTCGCGGCCCTGCGGTTCCCGACGTCACGGCGGGTGGCCCCGTTGAAGGCCCGCTCGAGATCCGAGGCTGGATCCGGTTCTCCGACCGGACGGAGCCGTCCGTCGTCGGCCTGCTGGCGATGGTCGACGCCTTTCCCCCCACGGTTCTCGGCTCGGTCGACGTCGGGTGGGTGCCGACCGTGGAGCTCACCGCCCACGTGCGGGGTCGGCCGGCGCCGGGCTGGATCCTCGGGGTGTTCCGCACCTCGTACCTGCTCGACGGGCTCCTCGAGCAGGACGGCGAGCTGTGGGACCAGGAAGGGCGGCTGGTCGCCATGGGCCGCCAGCTGGCCATCGCCCTCCCGACACGACGATGAGAGCCATGTTACCCTCCAGTAGGTAGCCGCTCCCCGGGAGGGACCATGTCCAACTTCAGCCTGGAGCTCGACGAGGATCAGCTCCAGATCCAAAAGTGGGTCCACGACTTCGCCGAGACCGTGATCCGCCCCGTCGCCCACGAGTGGGACGAGCGGGAGGAGACGCCATGGCCGGTGATCCAGGAGGCGGCCAAGGTCGGCCTCTACTCGCTCGACTTCGTCACCAACGCCTTCGCCGACCCGTCCGGGGTCCTGCTCCCTGTCGTGATGGAGGAGATGTGCTGGGGTGACGCCGGCATCACGCTGGCCATCTTCGGCACCACCCTCGGCGTGTCGGGGATCTTCGCCAACGGCACGCCCGAGCAGATCGGCGAGTGGCTGCCGCAGTGCTTCGGCACGCCCGAGAAGCCGGCGCTGGCTGCGTTCGCCGTCTCCGAGCCCGACGCCGGGTCCGACGTCAGCTCGATGCGCACCCGCGCCGTCTACGACCAGGCCGCCGACGAGTGGGTCATCAACGGCACCAAGACGTGGATCACCAACGGCGGCATCGCCGATGTCCACGTGGTGGTGGCCTCGATCGACCCGGAGCTCAAGGGCCGCGGCCAGGCCAGCTTCATCGTCCCGCCGGGGACCAAGGGACTCTCGCAGGGCCAGAAGTTCCAGAAGATGGGGATCCGGGCCTCCCACACCGCCGAGGTCGTCCTCGACGACGTGCGGGTGCCCGGCAGCCTGCTCCTCGGCGGCAAGGAGAAGCTCGACGAGCGCCTGGCCCGAGCCAGGGAGGGCACGCGCGGCCAGCGCAGCCAGGCGGCCATGGCCACCTTCGAGGCGTCCCGCCCCATGGTCGGTGCGCAGGCCGTCGGCATCGCCAGGGCGGCCTACGAGTACGCCCTCGACTACGCCAGGGAGCGCAAGCAGTTCGGCCGGGCCGTGGTTACGAACCAGGGCGTCGCCTTCAAGCTGGCCGACATGCGCACCTCGGTCGACGCCGCCCGGTTGCTGGTGTGGAAGGCGGCGTGGATGGCCCGCAACGGCAAGACCTTCGAGGCCGGCGAGGGCAGCCAGTCGAAGCTGTTCGCCGGGGAGACCGCGGTCAAGGTGACCGACGAGGCCATCCAGATCCTCGGTGGCGCCGGCTACATCCGCGAGCACCCCGTAGAGCGCTGGCACCGCGATGCCAAGATCTACACGATCTTCGAGGGGACCTCCGAGATCCAGCGGCTCGTCATCGCCCGGGCCATCAGTGGGATGCACATCCCCTGAGCTGACTACTAGGGGTTTCGCGGCTCCTGGCGGGCTCAGGTGCCTTTCAGTAGGTGGTGCAGTGTCCCAGCCAGCCGACCGCTGAACAGCACTATCCCCACTGCATCCCTAGTCATCGGTTCCACACTGGGCAGATGGCGACCGTGGGAGAGCGCAAACCTGGGGTGTGGGAGAGCTGCGTCTTCACCGGGAACGACGAGGGAGGCCGGCCAACGCAGACGAGCCGAACGGTGCGCGGCTCCGAGCGCGACGCCCAGAGGATCGCGGTCCAGCTGACCGTCAGGTCGAGCCCGCCCGCCGGCCGGACCCTCGCGCACCTCTCGACGAGCGGCTGGATCTCAACCGGTCGGTGTGGGCGCCGGCCACGGCACGGGACCGGGTGTGCCGGGTGAAGTCGATCAAGGCCGATCCCATCGCTGCACTCCCGCTGGCCTGGGTCAACCCGGCAGAGATCGAGCGGTGGCACGGCCGCATGCGGCGCGCCAAGGTGGGGGAGTGGGCGATCAGGAGCCGGCACCTCGTGCTACGAGCGAGCCTGGCCGCAGACAGACCCCCCGCAGCCGGTCACCCAACAAGACCCTCGGATCCTCGAAGCGAGGCTGGACCTTCGACCGACCAAGCGCCATGCCCCAGTCTCGCCGACCCGGCCAAAGATGGCGAATCCAGCAAGCACTACCTCAGCGTGCTCCTAGAAGCCAGCGCCTCCCGACGTCGGGGCCGCAGTCGTTGTGGGGGTCCTGTTCGCCGTCGTGGGCGCCGAAGTCGCGGGCGTCGCCCCGGTTCCTGCTGTCGTGACGTCAGACCATTTGCCCCACGTGTCTGTTACGTTTCCGTTCACTTGTCCGGCGGCGGTGTCTTTCACGAACCGGTAGAGCGGGTGGCCGGAGTAGGTAACCTGGCGGCCGCCGTCGGTGCGAGTCACTGTGCCGAGCTTCGAGGGACTCACACCGGGCCCCGCAGTCGCGGAAGTCACGCCATGAGGAAGGAGCACCGCGGGCCAGATTGTCAAGCACTCGGCAGTACAAGCCGTCTGGCTCGGCTTCAAGGTGTAGAGGGTGTTCCCACTGACGACGATGCTGCCGAACGTCGCGTTGTGAGATGTTGAGATGACGACACGTTCCGCAGTGTGGCTGGACGGCGGAGCTGATGCCGTGTGGGTGGACGCCGTTCCGCCGCAGCCCGTCACGATGATCGAGACGCCGAGCCCTCCGAGCCCGAGTAGGGATAGCCTGCCCCGAAGGGCTGCTCGTCGTTGTCGTTTCGCCTCTGGCATACCGCTGCTCTCCTCACCTTGTCGATGCAAGTGATACGGCTGGGGATCTCGGATGGATCATCACCGGTCCGGAAATACGCTCCCGACACCTCGCTGTCGTCCGCCAGCGTGAAGGGACCACCTCTCCGCCGGCGTCAGGGACCCGAGCCGGGGTCTCGAGCGGGGACGTGTCGCTTGTGACGGCGGGAGGCGAGGCGGTCGAGCCCGCTGGTGCCGGCGGGGGGTGGCGCCCGTGGTGGACCGCTGAGGTGGGCTATCGCGGTCGCCGGTAGCTGTCCCGGCGAGGACCGGTTCGCAGCCGACGGCTGGAGCCGGTCGACGGCAGACAGAACTTCTGGCGGCCCTTGGTATCAGGGCCACGCATATGAGCTGTCGGCTCTCGCGCACCGGATCGATTGCGCAACTAAAACCCGGCGCCACCGGTCTTCGGTGCTGTTGTTGGCGCAGGCGCATTGTGGGTTCCAGTGTTTGTACCAGTCGTCGATCCGCCACTCGATCCACACGCTGCCGCGCTGACACCAATGATCGCTACGAAGAAGATCGGTGCGACGAGCCGCAGACCCTTCTTGCCAGCAACTCTCTCCAAGGTTGAACCGCTCACAGTATCCTCCTAGTTGAACTCTTTCACGGACTACGGCGTAGGTGGCTTGCCGGATCACTGTCCCGATGCAAAAGGTCGTCTACCGTTTCTGGCCATCCTGAGCAGCGGCATATGCCGCGACGGCACCGGGACCGCTGGAGGACTGTCCAACCTGCCTCCCAGGGCTACCAGATGCCGGGCAGCAATCTCCACTGGACCTGAGCGCGGTATGCGTCGTACTGCTGGTTGGTAGCGAGTACGCGGTCCTCCACGAGTGCCCGGCCGACGTTACAACTGGTCACGAACAGCATCACCACGGCATTCTGGACTGAAATGCTTTGCAGTAGGTACCCGGACTGGAGTAACAGGTAGGAGGCGTAGATGGGATGGCGCACGACGGCGTAGGGGCCGCGTCTTACCAGCCCTCGATCGGCGGCGGCAAAGCCGAAGGAGCGGCCAAGGGCGAGGAAAGAGAACACACAGACCGTCAGACCGAGTAGCTGGACGCCGAGACCTACGGCCACACCCCAGTGAGGATGGCCGCCGACCGGCCGAAACAGGACACCGCCGAACGTTCCGGCGAATGCCAATAGCCAGTCGCCCGGCCGGCGGCTGACCGTGCGCGCGGGGCGCCGGACAAGGTAGGCGACTACCACCCACGTCTGCTCGGCGAGGAATGCTGCGCCGATCAAGCGGTGGGTCTCGACGTAGTTTTGCAGGCTGGCTTCCGCGAAGAGCGCTGCTCCGGCGGCGCCGACGAGGTTCGCTGAGATTCTGATGATCATTGCCGCTCGGGCAGATAGCCGTCCGGGCTCCAGCCAGCGACGTGGTACGGAGCGAGAAGGCGTCGGGCGGTCAGTCGACTGACGCGGGGGAGCCGTTGCTCCTGGACTTTCGGACTTGCGGCTGCTGCTAGGTGTGGACATGAGCGGCACCGCCTTTGGCAGTTCGCAAGCTAAGTCGCCTCGGGGTTCAGAGAAGGGAATGCTGTCGCCGGTCGGGGGTGCTCGTGGCCGCACCGCCGCCTCGAGATTCATGCTTCCTCTCGTTTCGAGGCGATCGTGCTCGGATTGCCTGGCGGGTAAGTCGCCGGCAGTGCGTCCATTGCCATGGCTGGGGCGTGATAGGAGCGGGCGGCCGTGCACGGAGACGACGATGGATCGGCCGGAACCGCTGACGGCCGAGAGAAGCCGCTGCGCCGCTCAACGTGGCGGCCTTGCCTGAGTGCTGACGGCCGAGAGGCGTCGACGCTGAATCGACCCGCCCCGAGGAGCCGCTGCGCCGCTCAACGTGGCGGCCTTGCCTGAGTGCTGGCGACGCGCCGCTCGGCAAGCGCGTCGACGCTGAATCGACCCGCCCCGAGGAACGTGATGACGAGAGCGAGCACCCCGACCGCCAAGGTAACCAGGAGGCGAGGTCTGTCCAATTGGTAACCAGGAGGCGAGGTCTGCGAGTTGATCCCGGTCGCCCAGGTGACGGTGATCATCGCCATCACCATGTCGCCGAAGAGAGCGAGTCCGGCGAGGCGCGAGGCGAGGCGATCACGCCGCCGAGGACGGCGAACAACAACGCAAGCGCTATCCCGCCGCCGAGCTCGATCACGCCGCCGAGGACGGCGAACAACCCCCCGGGATGGAGATGGGCAGTGTGGGAGAAGAACAGGGCGGTCCGGTGTAGTCCCGGTAGTCCCGGTCCGTTGAACCACCCGAAGAGCTTTGCGCCGCCGTAGTAGATGAAGATCCACGCAAGTGCGATGCGCACGCCGATTAGGGCGAGATCGCTTGGGAGAGCGGTGGGGCGAGTGCTGAGCACGGTCGACACGGTCGACAACAATGCTCGACCGCGGCGCGGCTGCGTGGCCAGCGGAGCGGTCACCATCACGCCACCACGCGTTCTGCGCCAGCGCCGGGCCCAGTCGAGTCCACTCGAGGCGCTGAGGCTCGCGAGACTCGATCCCTTGCTTGCTCAGGTCGATGATTCTCTTCTCGAATTGGGAGCGGGTCGGCAAGGTCGATCATCGGGCGGAACGGGGCGATGAGCTGAGCGGCAAAGACCGAGAGATGACGCGGTCGCGCGCTTGCCTGTTCGACGATCAGCGGTCGGCCCGGCAGCCCAGTGTCGATCCTGATCGTCGCTTCCGTCGGAAACACCGCCCGGTGGAAGAGCTGGTCCCAGATCGTCAGCGCGAAGCCGAGGTTGACATCCTGAGGTCCGTCCAGCTGGTGGTGGATGCGATGAAAGTTCGGGCTGACGACGATCCGTCCCAGAGGCCCGAACCCCAGGTTCGTGTTCGAGTGGGCGAACGCCACAATGCTCGCGTAAATGACGAGTAGAGTCGTTGAGAACGCACCATTCGCGAGAAGCACGATGCCGGGGATAAGCGCGATGAGATATGAGACATGGATGAGGGGGTGTGTGCGAAAGACCGTAAGGACGCTCATGTCCTCTTGGGAGTGGTGAAGCTCGTGGAAGCGCCAGAGCACGCGGACACGGTGGTTGGCGAGATGGGCGAACCAATTGCACCCGTCCATGGCCACGAAGATCACAGCGATCGCCCCCCAACGCGGCAACGTGCCGATTCTCGGCAGCACGATCCACGGGAGTGCCTTGCGAACGATCTCGGAGAAGGAGAGGGTGAGCGCCGTCACCAGTGGAACGACGAGGGTCGCGTTCAAGATCGCGAAAAGTACGTCATGGCGGTGACCGCGGGCGACGAGCGGTCGTCGTTGTGCTGGCCGCAGCCGCTCCGCCACGAGAAAGACGGCGATGATCACAAGGGTCGCCGGACCGCTCACTATGACCCGGAGACTTGACATGGAGGCGATGAAGCCTGCGCCCCCGAAGCGGCCATACCAAGCGATCCCGACGAGGACGGCGGCGAGGGCCGCGACCGAGCACGCCGGCAAGTACAGGCGCGACGACAACGCGTGCCGCCACCGGGTCGTTCCCCGACTTCGCCCTCTCACCGGTGCCAGGGCAGAAGAGGGGCCGGACGCAGCGACAACCGTCACAGCGACGTCTCCGTCCATAGCTCGAGCGCTCACAGATCGATGCACTGGACGTCCCTCCGGAGATAGTTGTTCGCCGTCATGCATGGCCTACGTCGAAGGCGGCCGGATAGATCACTGCGCGACAGCTTTCCTGGCACGGCGACCGATCAGGTGTCACGCCGAAACCCGTGCGCTCGCAAGGACGGGGTGCCGAACGCCATCTCGGGCAGGTCGTCTCGGATCACTTCACACTCATCGGGTCTTCGATGTAGCCGCTCATTGGGCCTCGATCTCCAGCGCTTCTCGGAGGCGTGCCATTCCCAAGCGGATCCGCCCCTTCGCCGTGCCGAGCGGTATTGCCTCGGCACGGGCAATCTCGGTTGCGGTCCGTCCGTACATGGCGGCCAGCAGCACAGCGCGACGCTGACCCATCGGCAGGTCTGCCAGCGCGCCCCGAACCCGAAAGAGCGCATCGTCGGCGGTGGCGACGTCTTCTGGTAGGCGCTCAACGCTCACCAACCCGAGGAACCCATGGTCTCCCGGATCGGTTGGGGTATCGCGGCGGACCCGCAGGGCATCGATCGCCAAGTTGCGTGTGATGGTGAGCGCCCAAGCGCACACCGAGCCACGCCGGGAGTCAAACATCCCCGCATGTCGGAAGATCCGGATGAGGGCCTCTTGAGCGATGTCCTCGGCCAGCATCGCATCGCCAACGATCCCGATCGCAAGCCCGAAGAATCGGTGCTGGTAGCGGCGGACAAAGGCACGGGCGGCTCGGTCGTCAGCGGCCGCCATGCCCGCAAGCAGCGCCTCGTCCGAAACGTCCTCCTCGGATCGGTCACTGTCTCTGCTCGTCACTAGGGGCGCGGGAGGAGCCCGAGGGGCCCGGGGATCAGCCACGGGGCTCGATTCCGGACGAGGGTGGCGAGCCCGGTGTCGATCAGGGTCACGGCTGGCACAACGGCCACGAGGTAGACGGCGTCATGGATGGGCCCCGGGCGTCCCAGCGACGGCGTTGCGCGGGCACCCACCGTGCGGGGAGGCACACCCCCGCAGTGAAGGCCGCCACGACCGGGCCCACGGTCTGGCCCATGGTCCCCCGAGGGTGGCCGCCGCCAGGGCGTGGTCGGCGACCAGGTCACGGGGCCCGAGGGCGCCGAGGCCTGCGGATGCGAGGCCAGCAGGACCGTCGCGCGGGCGACCCGGCGGACGGCTCTCGCGCCCGGTACCGGGATGGCGGTCACCCGAGGCGGGCCGCGGCCACCACCCGGTGGAAGGTATCCACGACCTGGGCGGAGACGATGGGTGACGGCGTGGCGGGAAGCTTGGCGCCCCACGAGCCCCGCCCCTCGGTGAGGGTGAAGGAGCCGACCACGACCGTCCGGCCGTCGGCCTCCCGGACCTGGCACGTCACGGGGCCGTCGGCGGGCGCCTGGTCGACCTGCATGTAGATGATGCCGGGGTTCCCGCTGTAGCTGAGGACCTCGCCGACGTGCCGATGCCCGCTGACCAACGCGGTCTCGACGGGATGGTCGCCGCCGGATTCGGCCTGGTGCCCGACGGCGTAGCCGCCGAGGGCCACGGCGGCGGCGATGGCCGCGGCCACCGGCATGGCCACGAGGGACCTCCGGTTATGCCGGCCCGGCCGGTCGGCGGCCACCGGCATGGCCAGGAGGGACCTCCGGTGATGCCGGCTCGGCCGGTCGGCGGCCACCCTGGCCATCACCCGGGACTCGAAGCCGACGGGCGGTTCGACCTCGGGGGTAGCCGCCACGAGGCGGTCCACCACCTCGGTGTACGCGGCCAACTCCCGGCGGCAGTCCGAGCACACGTCGAGGTGGGCCAGGGCCTCGGCCCGCTCTCGGCCCTCGAGGGTGCCGAGGGACAGCTCGGCCATTCGGGCCGGATCGCAGTTCGTGACGGTCACGGGGTGCTCCCAGGGTCGAGGGCGGCGCGGAGGCGCTGCATGGCGGTGCGGATCCGGGTCTTGGCGGTCCCGAGGGGGATCTGCTCGGCGGTAGCGACCTCGCTCGCCGAGAGGCCGCCGATCCCGGCGAGGACGATCGCCCGGGCCTGCTCGGAGGGAAGGGTGCGAATCGCGGCCCACAGCTCCTCGGAGGACTCACCGAGGAGGGTTCGGTGCTCGGGGCCATCCCCGATCGGCGCCATGAGCCCCGCCCGGAGGTCGGCGGGGTCCACCGACATCGGCCGGCGGACCCGGCCGACGTCGATGGCGATGTTCCGGGTGATGGTGGCCAACCAGGTGCCGACCGGACCCCGACGCACGTCGAAGGTGTCCGCCCGCTGCCACGCCCGTTCGAATGCTTCCTGGGCGACTTCTTCGGCGACCGAGTGGGTGCCGGTGATGGCGAGGGCGACACCGTAGACCCGCCGCTGGAAGCGGCGGACGAACGCCAAGGCGAGGGCGTCGTCCCCGCCGGCGAACCCGGCGAGCAGGGTGTCGTCGGCGAGGTCGTCGGTCGCCGGCCCGATGCGGCGCAGGCTCTGCCCACCACCCGGGGTCCGGTTGCGCTTGGCCGGAGCCAACAGCTTCATGGTCCTCAACTCAACGGACTGGCACGGTGGTCCGCCGGACCACGGCGCTCGTCGAGCGACGGAACCGGTTGTGGGCGAGGAGGACCAGAAGCGCAGACACCGCGATGCCCGCCGCCTCCACGGCGATCGCCGAGGCGATGTGGGGCGCCTGCCATGATGCGTGGAAGCCGAACAGGCCGTGCCCGATGGCGACGAACAACGCCACGAGGGTACCGGCGTTGAACAGGGCGTTGAGCGAGGCTATGCCGGCCAGCAGCCGACGAGGGGTGACGAGGACGGCGGCGGCGAGGGCGAACCCGCCGATCACGTTGAGGAGGAAGAGCGGGCCGACGATCGAAGCGTGGCGGACCCCGTCCTGCCACAGGACGAGGTGGATGACGCCCATGGCCACGCTCAGGCCGGCCGCCGCCACCCGGAGGGTGACCTCGGCGGCGAGGATCCGGCGGTGTGCGGCATCAGTAGCCAACGCTGCCACCTCCCGAGGTGCCGGTGGGCTGCGACGGGCTGCTGGGGCCGTGATGGGGGGTCGCGGCGACGGAGCCACAAGCCCCGGCGGCGAGGGCCACGCCGTCGACCGTCATCACCGCGGCGAGGTTCCCGCGGCGGTGGGCGACGAACTGGCGGATGGGACCGGGTCCGGGCCCGGTCGGAGATGGTGCGTCGGTTCGGATCATCAGGGCTCCTCGAGTTTCGGGTGGCTACACAACGACCTACGAGCCGGGCGTCCGATCGGATTGGGCGTTCCGACAAATAACCCCCGGCCTCCTCCGTTTGGCTGACGGTGACAAGGTCGAGGCTCACAACCTGTGCGGACAGGTGGTGGAGTGTCCGATCGAGGAGATGAACCGTCCCGGCAGCGAAGTGGCCCTGCGCAAGCGCTTGCTGTGGCCGCCCACACCGCCACCGGCCGTCCCCGCGACGCCATGACCAGCGAAGCGAACGTCGTCTTGTCCGGTAACTCACCGAGGAAGACCAACGGAAAGACCGTTGCGGGCCAGGACGTATCGGCCTCAGGCCTTACGGCGAGTGTACATCCCCAAGTCGGGGGACCCGGCGGGTAAACCGTCGAGGCCCCTGTCGATACCCACCGTGGCCGATCGGGTGGTCACGGCGGCAGCGAAGATCGTCCTCGAACCTATCTTCGAGGCCGATTGTGTGCCACGAACGCTAGGAGGTGCGATGTAGAAGGTCGTGGTCTCTGATGCGATGCTGTGCCAGAGATGGAGGTAGGTCCTCCGGGGTCGCCCTGCAGGGGGAGGCCTCAAACCACCGCAAGCTGCGTCGGTCAAGAGCCGGGGTGGTGAGCGTTGCGGAAAAGGCGCCCCTTGAGGACGTCAGGTGTGAGCCAAGAAGGCGAGCGAGAGCGAACCGCTGATGACGTGTCGAAAGCGAATAGGTGGCATCAAAACCGGGGTCGAGTCTGTGCTCCGGGATGAGCGTGGGGGCTACCTGCCTACTGCCCACGTGGTGCCCGGCATGAAGGCGGCGCGAGCTTGGTTCGGGCTCTGGCACGGAACGTGGGAACCTGGCGCCCCGAGCGTGGCGGCCGGCCTCGGGTCTCATCCCGCGTGCTCCGGCGCATCAACGAGTACCTCGTCCGGTGGGCCATGGGCAAGTACAAGCGACTCCGTCGACGCCCCACCAGGGCATGGAAGTGGTTGGCCAGCGTCGCAAGACGCTCACCCGGCCTCTTCGCCCACTGGGGTGCAGGCGCACGTCCCGAAGGCTGGGCAGTGGGAGCCGGATGAACGGAGACGCTCACGTCCGGTTCTGCGAGAGCCGGGGGGTGAGATTCCCCCCGGCCACTCACCTCTTGCCGTCGAGTTTCGGCTTCCGCCCGAAGCGTTCCGCCCATCAAGGCCTCGAAGCTGTCCGTGTGGCAGCGAACCGGGTGGCCCTGTGGGTGCTCTGCCACGAGCGGCGCATCCCGCACCGCCGGGAGGCTCAGGTGCGCATGCCGAGGGGCACAGGCGGGACGTCGGCGACCGCCTCGGGCGGTGGGAGGGGGGTGCAGCCGGGGAGCTCACGGTTGGGGCGGAACACGACGGGGTTGCGGTGTCCGGGCCGGGCCGCAGAGGCGACCAGGAGCGCGTCGTAGCCCTCGTGGTGGAGGCTGTCGCCGAGGTCCTGGCAGGCGGCCCATTGCCGCTGGAGGGGGAGTGGCGGGGGTAGACCGACGCGAGCCAACCGGGCGTCGTCGTCGAGCAGCGCGACCCGGTCGAGGTCGATGCGCCAGCGCCACAGATCGCGGGGCAGGGCGCGGACGGGTGGGAGGCCGGTGCCGGCCAGGGCCCGGTACCACTCGGCCCAGGCGGTGGCGGGCTCGTCGGCGAAGTACCACGCTTCGGTCACGGCGCCGTGCTGCCAGCGGCCGTCGGCGGGGTCAGGCGGCTGGTAGATGGGGTCGGCGCCGTGGGGGATGTGGCGGACGAAGACGCCGTGGATGTCGCCGACGTCCACATCGAGGGGCGTCACCTACGAGACAGGTGTGCCTTCGAGGGACGCGACGAGGCGCGAGACGCTGCGGTAGTCGCCGGCCCGGATGGCATCGACGGGCCGACGGTCGTCGAGGCGCTCGACGGGCTTGATCAGCCAGACCGGGATGTAACTGGCGTCCATGATTAGGGCGAGGCGCTCGACGAGGGCGGTGAGCTCCAGGGCGCGCGCCGCGTGTGCACCCGACGGGGTGCGCTGCCCTCGCCGCCATCGGCGGGCGCTGCTCGGGTCGCCGCCGGTCGCCGCGGCCAGGTGCGACGCGGTCAGGTGACCGAGCTGGCAAACGCGGGCGATCTCCTCGGCCAGGGAGAGCTGCGAGACGGTGGCCATAGGGGCATGCTACGTCTGCCTGCCGCAGAACGCACGCGAAGTGCTCGCCATACGCACGGGTGGTTCGGTGTGCGGTAGTCCACGGACGTGCGTCTGCATCTGGGCCCGGCGGCTCTGACAGGCGATGGCCAGGGGGAGGGGGACGGGCGCGCCGGCCTCGTGGTGGGCGCGGTTGACGGCCCGCCAGGTGCGGTCGAGCTCGGCGCTGGTCTCGGCTGCCTCGACCCCGATTCCATGGACGTCGGTGTGGAGGGGTCGATGCGGAGACCCTGACCCGCGGCCCAGCCCGCCAGTCGCCCGATCGAACGGCTGCGCACGCGGGTGGGTGGGCCAAGGGTCGGGGGGCGCCGTGATGATGGTGGGAATCCGGGCGGGGAGCGGGCCGGTGTAAGAGCGAGTCGTAGCTGTCCGAGCGCGCCCCGCCGGCGGCCTCCTCCAGGGAGGCTAACCCGACCACGTGACACCATGTGCTCCGATCTGGAACTGATGCCCACCCGACGAGCGCTTCCTCCCTCAGGATTCGAGCGGATCCGGGGTCGGCAGCGCTGGCAGCTCCATGACAATCCTGGCTCCTCCGCCAGGGTTGTCGTGGATGCGGGCGTTGCCGTTGTGGTGGGCGGTGATGCCGGCGACGATCGCGAGGCCGAGGCCGGCGCCTCCGGTCGCCCGGGCACGAGCATGGTCACCTCGGTAGAATCGTTGGAAGACTCGTTCTCTGTCGGCTGGGGGGATGCCCGCCCCGTGGTCGGAGACGCTCAGCTCGACTCGGGGCCCGAGCGCAGCGACCCGGATGGTGATCGGGGAGTGGGGAGGGCTGTATTTCCTGGCATTGTCGATCAGGTTGGTGCACAGCCGGGTCAGGCCCTCATGGTCGGCCATCACCGGTGCCGGCTCGGTTTCGATGTCGATGGGGTGGTCGCCGGCCACGGTCCGCCACTGCTCGACCTGGTCGGCGACGAGGGCGCCGAGATCGGTGAGCTCCAGCGGCGGGCTGGGCTGGCCCGATTCCTGATGGGACAGCAGGAGGAGGTCGTCGACGAGGCGTGACATCCGCTCGGTCTGGTGTTGGATGTGTCCCAACGCTTCGGCCAGGTCGTCGGGGTTGGAGGAGGCGCCGAGGCGGAGGACCTGGGCGCTTCCGCGAATGGCGGTGAGCGGTGTGCGCAGCTCGTGGGAGGCGTCGGCGACGAAACGTCGCATGGTCTGGTCGTGGGTGCGAAGCCGTTCGACGACGGTGTCGCGCTCGACGAGAGCGTCTTGGAGGCGGTCGACCATCCGGTCGAAGGCGGCGCCGAGTTGTCCGACCTCGTCGGCGCTGCGGGCCAGGTCGGCTCGCTGGTCGAGGTCGCCGGCGGCGATGGCGTCGGCGGTGCGGGCGACCTTGCGCAACGGGGCCAGACCGGAGCGCAGCAGCGGGATGCTGAGGGCGGCGGCGGAGACCAGGGCGGCCACGCCGCCGAGCACGGTGACCGCGAGGACGACACGGACTGCGGTGTCGTCGTCGCCGAGATCGGCGACCAGGATGGCCGTGTCGGGCCCGACGGGCTGGCTGATGGCCAGGAGGTGGTGACCTCGAGACTGGATGGTGACGTATCCCGACGCCGCGGACAGTCTGGCGGGCAGGGAGGCGGGGACGGCGAAGCTGGTCTGGTGGCCGCTGCGGCCGGCGGCGGAGCAAGCCAGGAGCGTGCCGCCGGGGCCGGCGATGGCGCTGGCGATGGACTTGGCGGCCAGGGCCTGCGCGACGCCGGCCGCACCGGCGGGACCGGGCTGCGGTCCGGCCGGGCCGATGTGGGCCTTGCCCTGGCCGCGTGGCGCGGACGGGCCGAGCGGGACGGTGGTTCCGAGCCCTCGGCACGAGACGGTCACGCCGGTGTCGCCGGATGAGACGGGCAGGGGCGGATCTGCGCCCAGCAGTCTCACCTCGTTGCGTAGGCCTTGGGCGCTGCGCTGGTAGAGGACGTGGCGCAGGACGAGGATCTCCGCGACCCCGACTGCGGCGATGAGGACGGTGAGGATGGCGAGCACGCCGAGCAGGAGTCGACGTCGGACCGTCACGGACGCGTCCGGGGCGTCGGCGCGGTCACAGTGCCGAGGGTGACATGACCGTCAGGCCATCAAGCGGTAGCCCAAGCCCCGCACCGTTTGCAGGTGGCGGCGGTCGGGGTCGAGCTTGTTGCGCAGGTAGCGGATGTAGACGTCGACCACGTTGGCGTCGCCGTAGAAGGTGTGACCCCAGACCTGATCGATGATGACATCGCGGGTGAGGACCTGGCGGGGACGGCGCAGGAACATCTTGAACAGGTCGTACTCGCGTCGGGTCAACTCGACCGGTTCGCCGTCGTTGGTGACGGTCATGGCGGCGTCATCGAGGACGTAAGGGCCGGCGCTGAGCACCATCTGTTGATCGGGGAACCGGCGCCGCAGCAGCGCGCGGATCCGGGCCACGAGCTCCTCGAAGTCGAACGGCTTGACCAGGTAGTCGTCGGCTCCGGCGTCAAGGCCGCGTATCCGTTCGCTCACCGCGTCCGCGGCCGTGAGCATCAACACCGCCAGGTCGGGGTTGCCGCGCAGCCGTTGGCAGACTTCCACACCGTCCATGCCCGGCAACATCAGGTCCAACACCACCAGATCGATGTGGGTGGTATCGCACGCAGCGAGCGCTCGAGGACCGTCGGCGGCGACGGTCACCTCGTATCCCGAGCGGGCCAGACCCATCCGCAAGAAGCTGGTGATCGCCGGCTCGTCGTCGACGACCAGGATCGACGGACTCCGACGCTGACGGTGCAGGCCGGGCAACTCCTCGCTCAGACGCTCGGCGGTAGGAACGTCGGCGGAGCCACGGGCCCGGACGTAGCTCACGGCCGGCTCCCTGGAGGTCACTGAAGAGCGCGGCCGCCCCGGCGGGGCGATCCCATCGCTGGCGGGCCGACCGTCGGCCCCCGCCGGGCAGGCAGGATGGGAGGGATCACCGATGCCTCGATGGTAGGCCAGCAGCGCCGCCCGGAGCCGGGCCGACGGCGATCACCTTCGCCGTCAGATCGGTGAGGCTGCTCTGGGTGCCTTCGGCCATGACATGGCTACCCACCGAGACCACGGAGCTGGCGGCCTGCGACGTGCCGTCGTAGTACCGGGTGCTCCCGGTCGTGGTCACGGTCAGCAGTTGGCCGTCCCTTCCGACCAGGGTGTACCGGCCGTTGCCGCTCGAGGCGACCCGCCCGGCGAAGCTCGGTTCCACGACGGTCACCTCCGTGGCCCTCACAGTGCCGGTTCCCGGCTGCGGCGGCGTCGAAGCGCTCGCCGAGCCGGTGGTCGAGACCGGAGTAGCAACGACGTGCACCACGTCGCCGACATGCAGGTCGGACAAGCCGACGGTCCGGAGCTCCTGGCTGTAGGTCGTGGCCGACGAGGTCTCGACCGTCTCGGTGCCGTTCTCCGTTCGCAACGTCAACGTGGTCCCGCTGATCGCGGTGATCGTGCCGCCCCCTCCCGGGCCCTTTGCTCCCGGTCCGTGCGGGCCGCCTCTCGGGCCGTGACCGCCAGGCCCGGGAAGGGGAGCGGTGGCTGCCGAACCGGAGCCGATCGAGGCAGTCGAAGAGCTACCGGCCGCGGCCGAGACCCCCGTTGCAGCAGCGAACGACGCCCCTGCAGCCAGACCTCCGATCAAGACCCAGCGAGACGGGCGAGAGACGGATTGGCCGACCTTCACGAGACCGGTCCACTTCGACGATGTGTTGTCCATGACCGGCAACCTACGGAGCCCAGATGAGACCTCCGAGGAGAACAGATGAGAGCCCTCTGAGACCCCATGCCCGGCGTTGCCCCCTGGGCATCGTCGAGTTGTGCGAGTCAGGCCGGGAGGAAAAAGCCTGCTCCTCGGGCTGGACGCCCGCCTCGGCGGTGCGCGCGCCCTCTTGGACCAGCTGATCCACCTGGACCGGTTCCACGACGCCGAAGAGTTGGCGCGCATCGAAGTGATCGTCTCCACGGGTACGTTCGGTGATATGACGCTCCCGCAGGTGAAGCTCCCATTGCGCAGGTACCGCGACGTGGCCCCCGAGGGTGATGTCCCCACCACCCGAACCATTGGCCTCGACCCTGGCTTCTGGTACCCCCTCGCCCGGTGCCGCGACCTGAAGCCTGGCAAGACCCTGAACGTGAGGTTCGCGGGGACGGAGATCGTGCTGGTGCGGCCGGAGATGGGTTCGCCTTACGCCCTGGAGGACCGGTGCGCCCACCGCCAAGTGCCGCTGAGCATGGGCGTGGTGAAGGGCGAGAAGCTGCAGTGCAGCTACCACTGCTGGGCGTACGACCGCACCGGCGCGTGCGTGAGCGTCCCGTACCTGGACCGGAACCGGACGCTGCCCAACGGAGTACGCGGCTACGCGTGCCGTGAGGCGTACGGCTTCGTGTTCGTCTTCCCGGGCAACCAGGAACTCGCCGAGGTCACACCGGTGCCGGAGCTGCCCTCCTACGGCGACCGCCGTTACAAGGCCCGGGTGCTGGACCGGGACATCGCCTGCCACTACTCGTTCATGCACGAGAACCTGATGGACATGAACCACCAGTTCCTGCACCGCAGCCTGATGGGTCGGATCCGGGCCAAGCTGCTGGACGTCCGTGAGGGCGAGGATTGGCTGGAGGCGGACTACTCCTTCTGCCGCACCGAGGGCAAGCAGTCCCTGGGCGAGCGCCTGATCATCGGCAGTGGCAACAGCGACAAGTACGCCGACCTGATGACCATTCGCACCGGCTACCCCTACCAGACGCTGCGTTACTGGACCGACGGCCAGCGCGACGAGCCCCCGGCCCTCGACCTGTGGAACGCCTACGTGCCCAGCGACCGCGCCCAGCACCGCAACCACACCTACGGCCTGATCATGGTGCAGAAGCCCCCGATCCCCGGTGTGATCCACCTGCTGTGGCCGATCATCACCCTTTTCACCGAGGGCATCTTCGGCCAGGACCGCGCCATCGTCGAAGCCGAGCAGCGCGCCTACGAGGCCCAGGGCGCCGACCTCAACAACGAGGTCTTCCCGATCATCCAGTCCCTCAAGGCCCTCCTCGCGCGCCGCGGGGTGCCGCTGCCGCCGACGGGCTGCTGACGGCGTGCCGGGGACGTGGCGTCGCGCCCCCGACCTCACGAGGTTGCACCGATCCACCTTTCGGCAGAACCGATGCGCTGGTCGTTACGCCCGTCGGTGCCGGGTTCGCTGGTAGTCGTACACCCAGTTCTTGCAGCTGCGCCATTGGCCTTCCGCTCCCTTGGTCGCTTGGAGACGGCCGCGAGTGGCCGCGACGCGAAGTGCGTCCGCCTTGATCTCGGGCGAGGAGAGCGCGGTCAACGGCACCAACCTGGCAGGACCAGCGACTGCGGGCACGACGAAGCGGTACAGGCAGTCGAGGATCGCTCGGGCGATGATCTCTCCGAGGAGACCCGGGTCACCGGCATCGGCCCGTCGCAGCGCCCGGAGGTAGTCGGGCCGCTGCCGCTTGTAGATGACGACCGGGGGGTAGCCCAAGCGTACGAGCACCAGGTTCAGGGCGAGTCGCCCGGCCCGGCCGTTGCCGTCGATGAAGGGGTGGATCCGCTCGAAGGCGGCGTGCAGGTGGGCGAGACGCTCGGGGAAGTCCACGGTTCCCGGCTGGAGCGCGTTGATCTCGGCATGCCAGCTGTCGAGCTGCGGCCCCACGTCCACCCAGCTCGGCGGTGTCATCCCTCCCGGGAACGGGTGGATGTCATGTTCTCGGAAGCCGCCAGGCCCTTCGGAGGGTCCGGCCTGCAGGTGCGGAGCAACGTTCCAGGCAGGCGTCAGGGCGACGGCGTGCACGTGACGCAGCTCGGTCATCGTGAGCACGTCCCCGCTGGTCCAGGTGGGCTGGCTCGCTTGGCGGTAGACCCAGTCGGCTGCGTCGGCGTAGCCCTTGACCTCGGCGTACTCGCGGAGCTCCTTCGCTCCCACCGCCCGGCCCTCGGCGAGGAGCGCCTCGACCTCCTTCAGCACGAGCGTGTTGCCTTCCAGAGCGGTCGAGTGATGGGCCTCCTCGAACCAGATGCCCTTCCAGATCTCCGCGGCCTCGATCGGGTTGGGCAGTCCGCCCATCCGTTGCCACAGCTCCCGGATCTGCGTGTCGAGCCGCTGGTACACCGCCTCCCGGGGCGGTCGGCCACGCCGAGCAGGCGAATGTTGTTCGGAGGACGCCAATCGAAGCGTACCGAACACTTCGGCCGGCTGGTTGTTCGCGAAGGCGGAAGCGAACCGTACCGAACCACATCTCCGGTCTCGAGGGTCGAGTCGGTGCACCCTGGCTGGCCCGGGTTTGGTCGAGCGTGGCAGCGGGACGAGCGGTGGTGGGCGCCCGATGGGCCGCGGCCACGTCGCCGACACGGCGTCGGGCAGGCCGGTGAGCCCGTCGCTTCGTAGCACTGTGCATGGCTGGCGGCACCAGCGGGCGGTCGGCTATCCGATTCGGATCTTGATCGGCGTTCACCGTGACGTCACTGACCCGACATGCTTCGGTCGTGGCGGGTCGGGCAGTATGAAGCTTCGTGCAACTGAGCCCGCATGAGCGAGACAAGCTGCCGTTGTCGGTGGCGGCGATGGTGGCGAGGGAGAGACGGGCGAGAGGGGTTCGGCTCAACCATCCCGAGGCGGTCGCCCTGATCTCCAGCTTCGTGCTGGAGGGAGCAAGGGACGGCCGTAGCGTCGCGTCACTGATGGCCGACGCACGCGATGTCCTCGCCAGGGCGGACGTGATGGAAGGCGTGGCCGAGATGCTCGACCAGGTGCAGGTGGATGCCACCTTCCCCGACGGCACCAAGCTGGTCACCGTGCACCAGCCGATTCCGTGAGGCCCGGCGAGGTGCTCCCGGGGGAGGGGAGCATCATCATCAACGAAGGGCGACCGGTGACCACGCTGGTGGTGCACAACACCGGTGACCGCCCGGTACAGGTGGGCTCCCACTTCCACTTCGCGGAGGCCAACCCGGCGTTGGCGTTCGATCGAGTCGCGGCAAGGGGGCATCGACTGGCCGTGGCGGCAGGCACCAGTGTCCGCTTCGAGCCGGGCATCGAGAGGGAGGTGGCGCTCGTGCCTTTCGCCGGCATCCGCTACGTCGCCGGCTTCCGCGGCGAGGTCGGCGGGCCTCTCGACGACGCCGGGGGGCGTGACGTCGGCGCAGGAAGGCGGGACGACGGTGGTTGAGATGGACCGGGCCCGCTACGCCGCCTCGTACGGGCCGACGACCGGGGACCGGGTCCGCCTGGCCGACACCGACCTGCTGATCGAGGTCACGGAGGACCGCTGCGGCGGGCCGGGCCGGGCCGGGCCGGGCCGGTGACGAGGCGGTGTTCGGCGGCGGGAAGGTCATCCGCGAGTCGATGGGCCAGAGCCGGGCGACGCGTGCGGAGGGCGCCCCGGACCTGGTGATCACCGGCGCTGTCGTCCTCGACTACTGGGGCATCGTCAAGGGCGACGTCGGCGTGCGCGCGGGTCGCGTCGTCGCCGTGGGGAAGGCCGGCAACCCCGACATCATGGACGGCGTCACGCCGAGCCTGGTGATCGGCCCGTCCACCGAGGTCGTCGCCGGCAATGGCATGATCCTCACCGCCGGCGTCATCGACTGCCACGTGCACCTGATCTGCCCCCAGGTCATCGAGGAGGGTCTGGCGTCGGGCGTGACCACCGTCGTCGGGGGCGGCACCGGGCCGGCCGAGGGGACCAGGGCGACAACGGTCACGCCCGGGGCGTGGTACCTGGCCCGGATGCTGGCTGGGATCCCCACGGGTGACACCAGCGGGGCCAGGTGGCGCCAACGCGGCCACATCCCCGGCGGTGGCGACCCACACCCGGTCGTCGGCGACGGCGCCGGCCACCAGCGCCTCGAGCAGGCCGAGGCGGCCTGGCCTGCCGATGACCTGGGGGTGGAAGGTGAAGACGCACGCCCCGCCGAGGTCGACGATCCCCTCCTGCTCCGCAACCCAGATGGCGGCCACCTCTCCGTTCGTCGCCAGCTTGCGGGAGAAGTCGGCGTCACTGAACCAGAAGTGAGCGGCGCCATCGAGGATCCAGTGGACCGGAAGCTCGGCAACGGAGGAGCCGGGATGGCGGTACGGGCGTACGTCGTCAATGAAATTGGAGGAGTAGCGAAAGCCCTCCCCTCCGAGCAGCTCGACGGTCCTGGGGCTCACCTTCCAGTCCGGCGCTCGGTACCCGATCACGGTGGCGCCCAAGCCTTCCAACACGTGTCGGCCCCTCCGCAGCTCGTCGAGCTCATCTGCCTCGGACATCCCGTTGGGAGCGACGTGCCGGTACCCGTGGTGAGCGACCTCGTGACCCCTGGCGACGATGTCGCGCACGCGGCCGGGGTATCGCTCGGCGAGACGCCCTGGCACGAAGAACGTCGCCGTAACGCCATGCCGCTCAAGGATCTCCAAGATCAAGGGGACCGCCACTCGTGGCCCGTACGCACCCTGCGAAAGGACCACCGGGCGGCTCGCGTTATCGGCATCCATGCCGATAACCCCTCCTCGCCGTCCAGATCGAACGTGAAACAGACCGCGGCGGTCGCGTCATCCGGCCAACGCATGGAAGGCATCGCCGGACCTTACCGACGCCGGCGCACCACGCTCGGATCAGCCGTGCCGGCACGGCTCGATGTCCTTGTCCCTGTCGACGCCGGGTACCGCCCTGCGACCTCCGTGGAGCTGATCAGACCTCCTATGCCGTCGACGTCACCCAAGCCTCCTGGCTGGGACCGAGCCCGTCAGGGACCATCTGACGGGTCCGCCAGACCCGCCCCGTCGACCGGATCCGCATCGGGGAGCTCTCCTCCTTCGACGGCCGATCGGCTGTCGGTGACTCCTGTGCTGCGGACGGCGCCGACGTCGGCATCGAGAGGGGGCACCTACGAGACAGGCGTGCCTTCGAGGGAGGCGACGGGGCGCGAGACGCTCCGGTCACCGGCGAGTTTGGCTTCGGTGCTGCCAAGCAACGCGCCGACTCGACTCGTGAGCCCACCTGATTCGGCTCGACGAACAAGGGCCTCCAGCCGGCGTTGACCCCGACGTGCCTCTCGACCAGCTGGCCGACCACCCGGCAATTGAGGTCATCCTCGGGCCCGGCGGATCGCTTTCACTCCAGACTCGCAACGTGGTCGGTGTCCTCGAAGTCGGGAGCACCCAGGTAGACATCGAACCCAAGGTCAGTCGACGCCAAGGTCGCGGCGCGGGCAGTCATGTCGGGCGAAGCGAATGTGATACCCAAGTCCAGCGACGACCTCGTCGAGATGAGCCGGGTGCTGCATGTAGACCGCTCGACGGCGTAGCGAAGGCCGCCGGTGAACAGCGTCAGCAGCGAAGTGATGGCGCCGATCGCCATGAAGGGCACCGTAGTGGGTCGGGGCCCGGTTGCCGGACGCTGAACGAGAGGAGGAAGAACGACGAGATGACGGCCACGAGGGGGCAGAGAATGGGCCCAGAGGAAGTCCCGGCCGGCGCCGGAGCTCGAGTCGCTCGACGGCTTCCTCGTCTACTGGGGCAGTGGGGAGCGCAGCCACGCCTTCTGGGGTTGCGCTCAGGTCGGTGCTCGTCACGTGCGATGCCGCTGATGCAGGACGAGGGATCGATAGACACTGGAAGCCTGGGGTGCCTCCTGGAGCCGGAGAACAGTCGACGAAGGAGGGTTGAAGTAGGACTCATAGGCGAGGTTCGTCGAATCGAACACCGAGGCCATCCCGCTGACATAGGCGGCGTCGTCGCCGCCGCCGCCTTGGCTCCGAGGGAGGAGTCCCCACTCGGGGACACTGAGCGGCTTGCCTTGCTGGCGGGCAAAGGCGAGGACCGCAGCGAGGCCATCGGGTTGTGCGTAGATCTGGTGCCACCGTGAGGGCCCCGGAGGGGGCCGGTGTCCGTTGACTAGGTCGTCGTAGGCATCGACCCCGATGATGTCGACCGCCTTCGAGCCTGGGTAGTAGCTGCTGAAGGGCAGAGGCCGGTAGCCGGCGTTCACAGCCCAATCGAGCCGGAAGTGGCTTCCAGGCACACTCTTGAGCGCGAGGGCTCCTCGGGCCCAGAATTGCCGCCACTGCTGAAGTTGGGCGGCGGTCGACCCGGCCGAACCCACGCCGGGCTTGAAGTTGGCTTCGGGCGCCAGACGGATTATCGACCTTCCCAGACCGTCCCTCACCAGGTTCTCCCCCAGGATTCGGTACCAACGGTCGTACGCTCCTGCTGCTCCGCGGGCACGCCAGTTCGATGGCGCGGCGGAAGGAGCGATGGACTGCGTGATCACGAGCGACCGACCTCGGCGGGCGTGGACCCACTTTGCCCAGTTCTCTCCCGTGACCCTCGTTGCGGTGAACCAGGGCTGCGCCCACGTGGCCCACGTCGGCGACGCGTCGTTGAAGACCATGGCGCACGGCAGTGTCGAGTGCAGGGCCCGTTGGACGACGGCACGATCCTGTTGGCGGACTCCCGAGTAGAGGCAGACCTGCCGCGCCGGGGGGGTGGTGTGGGGCGATGTCGACCTGCAGGCACTGAGGGAGAACGCGAGGATCAATGCGCACATACAGCCGAGCAATGCGCGAAGAGGCAACCGAGAGCGCCTCACGCAGGCGCACCGATGAGATCAGCGCGCCATGGCCTTGGCGGGCCGGCCCGATGAGCCGGAAACGTGTCGAAAGGGTCAGGGCGCCCGGCGAGGCAGAACCAATCGAGACCGGGACGTGGTTGATCGGCGCGTGTCAGGTCGGATGGGGGGCCAACGAGCATCCACATCGAGCTTAGGGCTCATCGTTGCTCGACGATTCCTACAGTGCGGCGTGGAGGACCTTGACGGCACCGACGGTCCGGCTCCTGAGGGTGGTGCTGGGCCCGATGCGGACGACCCGGCCGTTGGCCAGGAGCACTTCGTGCCCCGACCGGACGCCGGCGATCGCTTCAGCTCGGGCTCCAAGATTCCGGGATCCGGCAGGCGCAGCCCCGTTCCCGGCGGCGGTGACACGGCCGCCTGTTTGGCGCAGCAGACACCTTTGGCCGGACAGAGCGACGCCCACGACCGCACCCCGCCGGGTAGACAGTCAGGTCGCCATGGCCTACGCGCCGCCATAGTCCATCGTCGCGCGACGAGTCACCGCGGTATCACCGCCACCGACGCCCCATCGGTGGCGATGGACTCCGTTACCTCGCGGTAGCTATCGCAGTCCACATCCGCACTCGTACTATTACCCGACGACCTCCAAGGTGAGGGAGGCACGGTCGCTGGTGGCGCCGTCGATGCTCCTTCAGACAGCAGCCGTCCTACTGACTTCCTGACGTAGGAGTGCGCGAGCCGAGCGGCGGCGAAGGCCAGAGCGTCATCGATGCGCTCACCTCCGGCTTTGGCTTCGAAGGATCGGGGCGCAGGTCACCTCCCGGCCGGTGGACGCCTTCGGAGATTTCGTCTCTGTGATGTGAGCCTCAAGCTTGGCGGTCGCACGTTCGAAAGCGGGAGGGAACGTCACACCGGAGCGAAGGGTTCTGATGAAGTACAAGTCCATTGCAGCGGTGGTCGCTGTCGCTGTCGCCGTTGCGACAGGGATGATTGTGCCCGGCCGAGCTGGCGCCGACGTTGCGGTGTTCCCCCCTGTGCCTCGGGACGGGAGTGTCTACCTTGGCGTCTCCGAGCCCGGAGGCGCCACCTCCTTGGCCACATTCGACAGCGATGCCGGCATCTCCCAGCCGGCGATCTACAACAAGTACGTTCCAGCCGACGGGTCACTCATACCGGCCTTGCAGACGGGAGCCTTCGACCCGGGGATGACCATGATGATCTCCTGGGACGTCACCTTCTCCGGTCAGGCCGTCACCTCCGGAGCGGATGACGCGTACCTTGCCGCACAGGCGGCGGCTGTGAAGGCGTACGCGAAGCCGGTGTTTCTGCGCCTCGACTGGGAGATGAACGGATCTTGGTACTCCAACTACTCGCTTCCAGCGGTCAGCCCGGCTGCGTACATCGCTTCTTGGCGCTACGTCAGACAGGCGTTCGCGGCCGTTCCGAATGCCTCCTTCGTGTGGGCCCCGAACGTGAACGACACGAGTTTTCGCGGCGCCACCCACCCGACCTCCGAATGGTATCCAGGAGATGACGTCGTGGACTGGGTGGGGCTAGACGCATATCCTCAGTTCTCGACGCCCGCGTGGATTTTGAATGGGACCGACGGCATGAATGCCATGGCGGCATTCGCGCAGGCGCAGCGAAAGCCGATGATGCTTTCGGAGTGGGCTCCCGATCTCCCGAACGCTGACACCGCTGCGTCGATCGACATGGTGCTCGGGTGGGCGTCAGCGTGGCCCCAAACCGTGAAGGCGCTGGTCTATTTTGACTTCGACAACCATACCGGTGACTTCACCCTCGCCGATCATCCGGTCGGCGCGACAGAGTTGCGGAGGCTGACGGCTGACCGAACGCGGTTCCTGACATTCGTGGTCCCGTCGGGAAGTGGCTCCATGAGCGCACGGGTGTCCTCCGGAACGCCGACGGCGTCCGTGGGAGCCCCAACGGGAGTCGGCACCACGCCCGGCGTCCCCACTCCACCACCGGTCTCTTCTGGAATGCAGCGAGCATCAGCACGAACCTCGACGGGAATCGTCACGCGGCCGGGTTCCCGTTCCCCCTCCCCGAGCCTCCGGTTGTCTGTCAAGTCCGCCGGCGTCGGTCGTGAGAGACGACCGTACGTTGCCCGGCTCGTCGCGGTGGGCGGACGCTCTCCCTATCGATGGAGAGTCACCGGGCTCCCGGCCGGGATACACCTCACGGGCTCACACCTCACGGGGGCTCCACGCCATGTTGGGCGGTTCCGGCTGGACATGACTGTCACCGACGCCGGCGGTCGCAGTGCGACACGCCGTGTGTCGGTCTTCATTCGGATTCATTGACCGATCCGGAAGGAGAGGTATTCTCGCCTGGTGACCGTTTCGGCATGCCCGCACGCAGCGGCGCGTGGCGGCCTTCCTGCTCCGCTCGCGGGCGTCTGTCTGACATCTCCCGCCTCGAGCCTCGACGAGTTGCACCGATTCGAGACGACCATCGAAGCAGAAGCAAACGCTCTCTGCTACTACCAGAACTTTCATACGGCCTACCCCGTCGCAGCTGTCGACGCGATCGCAGCCGCGGGGATGCACCAAATGTTGACCGTGCAGCCCTCGACCGCGCAGATCGACATTCGGGGATGGATTCGCGCGAAGGACGACGGAGTCGACTCGGAAATCGTTAGCGGGTCGACGTATCACGGGATCGTCGCCGGCGCGAGTCTCTTCTGCAATCGGGTCGACCAACCCGCCGGAACTGTGGTCGTGCTAGGCGGACTATCTGGAAACGCCAGCGCCCACGTCACGTTGGTTGAGCACGTGCGGAGCGGAGTGCCGAGCGGGTCAGCTGTGACGACGACAAGCTTCACGCTAAACGAACGGGTACCCGCCCGTTGCTATCTCTTCGATTTCGCGGGCATGGCGCTCGGCCATTACGACGATGTCATCGGGAAATGGGCCCTGACGGCTGGCGGCTCGCGGACTACCGTCCGGTTCGCGCACGAGATGAACGGAGGCTGGTATGGCTGGGGCATGCAGCACGGTGGCTCCGGGCTGACGCCGAGCGGCTACCGCTCCTTGTGGCACTACTGGAGGAGTGTCTGGCGAGCGCACGAGGACGCCCACCGCTTGGACCACGCCGCATGGGTCTGGTCGCCAAATGTTACGGGCAGCGTGGGTGAGACGCCGGCCGACTCCGGACGTGCGATGGTGGGGGCGGAGCGTGGATCGGCTTGCCCGCTTTACCCTCCCGACCGGCCCGGAGGCGGCCGCGGAACGCGGAGCTGCTACCCCGGCGACGACGCCGTCGAATACGTGGGCCTCGACGGATTTGCACGGCTGAGCTCCGGCGACTTCCGCTCCGCCGAGACTCTTTTCGACCGCGATGTGCGTTGGATCCGCTCGGCGATCACGCACCGACGCCAAATTCTCATCGCCGAGACGGGTGCTGACCGGAATCTTGGGGCCCGCCGAGGACCATGGATCGATGGACTCTTCACGTACACGAGACACGCGCGGCTCCTCGGCGCGTTCTATTTCAACAACCACAACTATGCCGTGACCCTGGACCCAGCCACGAGCTGCTTCCTCGGCCGGCACTTCCGCTCCCTGGCTAACACCTGACTACGACGCTCGCTGCGGTGAGCGGTAGCCAACCACCAGGGCCCGCCCGGGGTTGGTCGGGTCGGTCTCCGCGATGCCTCAGTCGTGTTCGGCGCCGATCGACGCTGCAGGCTCGGTGTCGACGTCGAGGTCGGGGGAGGTGGGCATGCCGGACCGCCAGACCGAGCGGGCGATGATCTTGGAGGTGTCGACCCGGCCGCGATACTTGCCTGCAATCTCGGTGACCTCCTTCATCAGGCCCTCCGACAAGGTGGTCGTCTCCAGCCCCAGAGCCAGGAACTGCTCGTTGGCGACGACCAGCTCGTTTTCTGCCGCCTCTCGGCGGGGGTTGGGTAGGTAGGCCACCTTGGCCCCGGTCATGCTCGACACCAGCTCCGCCAGCTCCCCCACTCGGTGCGTCTCGGTCATCTGATTGAACACCGACACCCGCGAGCCGCGCACGGGAGAGTGTTCGATGGCCAACTGCACGCAGCGCACCGTGTCGCGAATGTGGATGAACGCGCGGGTCTGACCGCCGGTCCCGTGCACGGTCAGCGGATGACCGACCGCCGCCTGCATGAGGAACCGGTTGAGAACCGTGCCGTAGTCCCCGTCGTAGTCGAACCGGTTGATCAGTCGGACGTCCATCTCGGTCTCGGGCGTCTGGGTCCCCCATACGATGCCCTGATGCAGGTCGGTGATCCGCAGCTGATCGTTGTTGGCGTAGAAGGCGAAGAGCAGCTGATCGAGCGTCTTGGTCATGTGGTAGACCGAGCCCGGGTTGGCCGGGTGGAGGATGTCGCGCTCGATGTCCCCGTCGGGAGTCGGAACCTTCACCGTCAGGTAACCCTCGGGGATCGGCGCCGAACCCGACCAGCCGTAGCCGTAGACGCCCATGGTGCCGAGGTGCACGATGGCCGGGTCCAGCTCCTCGGCCACCACCGCGGCGAGCACGTTGTGGGTGGCGCGAACGTTGTTGTCCACCGTGTAGCGCTTGGCCCGGCTGCTGCGCATCGAGTACGGCGCGGCGCGTTGCTCTCCGAAGTGCACAATCGCGTCCGGCCGCTCCAGGCGCAGCAATCGGGCAAAGGCATCGAACTCTGTCGCCAGGTCCAGCATTTCGAAGCCGATGGTGCAGCCGCTGACCTCGTGCCAGGCCCGGATCCGCTCACCGACGTGGCGGATGGGGGTCAGCGAGTCGACACCGAGCTCGAGGTCGATGGCCCGCCGGCTCAAGTTGTCGACGATGGTCACCTCGTGACCCTCCGCCGACAGGTGCAACGCCGTCGGCCACCCACAGAACCCGTCACCACCAAGAACAAAGGTCTTCACGTCGCCTCCTCCCTCTCGAAACCGCTGCTCCGACGCCTCTCCCCGATCAACCAATCACGCATGGTCTCTGGCCGCCGACCCTCGAGCACCGCCTCCGACCCGACCATGTACTCATGGGAGACGAGATCGATGACCGGCCCCTCGGCGTACGCAGTCAAGTCAATGACCGGGTCAGCCTCGACGCGGCTCGCCCGCGAAGGCAGGATAAGGCGTCCTATCACCACCGCGTTGACGATCCCAAACAGGCCGACCACGCCGAACCGCACCGAACCGGTCTGTTGGATACGCCAACTCGCCAGTCCGAGCCAGACTAAGGCGAGGGTCCCGTTCCAGGTGGTTACCCCCCACCAGAAGCGCCGACTGGCGTCTGCCGGACCTCTCGATGGCTGCCAGGACATCACGCGTCCCCTTGCGAAGTCCCAAAGGGCAAGCGCCTGAGCCCAGCCAACTGCGATGTTCAGTGGCCAAATTCTTGGACTATACGGAGCATTGTGCCACAGTGGGTACAAAACAACCCCGGTCAATACCGCCGGCACGAGCAAAAGAGCGTTATGGAGTCGAACCTCACCTGGGAGAAAAAACAATAGTGCGATAGGGATGAGGGGTGCGACAAGTGTTCTCGCGGCCGTATAGAGATTCCAGAGCCAGCCCGCCACGTAAGGGAGCCGAGCACGTGCCGACATCGGCACCCGCCACATGTGATTGGTCCAGACAAGCGACGTCGCACCGCAGCACCACCGGTACTGCTGCCGCATAAATGAATCAAGCGTCGAAGGGCACATGCCGGCGGCTAGAGGTACCGGGAGATATTCGAGCCGGTACCCATTCTTGCGGGCATCTAATCCGGTATGCGAGTCCTCGGCGTAGGGGATCTGCGTGAAACCGTCGTTCGGCGCTAACGCTCTCCTTCGATAAACGGCGTTCGAGCCCACGCAGAGCGCTGAGCCGAAGCGGTTCCGCGAAACCTGCGCCGCGCGGTAAAAAATCTCTAGTGTCGGTCCGGCGGCGCGCTCGATCCAACTCTGCGCCCGGTCTACACGAAAGAACTGTGGCGTTTGAACAATTCCAACCTGAGCGTCCTCGAGATACGGAAGTGTCTCAGCAAGGAAGTCGCCGCGCGGGCAGAAATCCGCATCAAATATCACTATGTACTCAGCATTACTGCGATGAAACGCGTAGTTTAGGTTGCCTGATTTCTTGTGGTCATGCACTGGCCTACGAAGATACTCGAATCCACACTCAGACGCCGCCTGCTCCGCTTCATCGCTATCACCGTCATCGAGCACCCACACGTCCACCCTGCCTGGATGACATCGAACCAGCTCTGTTACGCCAGCCCAGGTGTTCAGGAGAACCCCCAGGGGCTCGCCGCAAATCGGAAGAAAGACGTCCACGCTAGGCCATACCACCGGCTCCCAAGTGCGGACGCGCTGATCGTGAGCGACCCTGTCAAACCCCTTCCCCGTGAAGTTGACGGGAAGGCTTACAGCCTGGTACACAATATAGATAAACGTATACACACAGAACAGTGGTGCCGCCCAGGGGAGGACAGATACGAGCCGAACCTCGAGAAGGACTTGAGCGGCGACCAGGCATCCGGCGCTCAATGAGATACCGACCGCCAGATAGACCAAGGCTCGCCAGACGTAGGAATCCCGCTCCTCATCCGTCGGTGGGTAAGGTATGACGAGTCCTGGCCGTGTGGGGGCATGTCGAGGCTGCGACGTCTTCGTTGCCATCAAAGCCTACCCGCCTGCCGATTACGCTCCCATACGATATAACTTCCAGAACCGTAGGGCACCGTAGTCAAATAGCGGTATTTGCCGCTGACGTTAATATCCGAGCGAATCACGCGGTCCAAGGTGGGGCTGTATAGGCTATTCAATGCAACGAGGGAGAAGTAACCGGCCGTAATGAATCTCCGGTATATGGCCGGCTTTCCCGCGCCACGGACGTTCGCCACCGATCCCTCCGAGGAGCCGTTTAGTAACGTCACCACGGAAGTATCCGACCAACGCTCCCACCGAATAGTATTCTCGAGGTAATAGCGCACCGCCGAGGGCGTCTCCACCAGAATTGGGCCGCCGAGCTTCTGTGCCAAAGGACCCAGAAGAGCGGTGAAGCGAGACGAGCTCGGCCATTGGTAGAGTGCGTCGGACTGTCGCACAGTAAAGCTCAGGGGAAGAAACCCGGCAAGCCCAACCAAGCCTACAGCAACACCTTTCGTGGTCGTTGACCTCGGTAAACGAGACAGTCGATCCAGCCCGTAGCCTCCCGCACAGGCAGAGAACCATGCTCCCACGGCGGCGTGCTTCGAAAGCGACTCGATTGTGTGAATGTGGGCCTGCTCCAAAGGGACCAGCACTCCCGCTACCGTCAGGACCAGCAGCAGCAACTTGTTACGCCGGTTGGTCCCCACCGCCGCCACGATCAAACCGATGCAGCTAGCAAGGACTGTCACTGCAGTCCAACCCCAAGCATGCCAAAGGACGGACGCCGCCGAGTCTGACCCGATCGCCCGCTGGACGACCGTTCGCCGCAATCCAGTCGAGTAACCCGCTCCACCTGCAAGGTAGAGGAGTACGAGTCCGCTCAGCACGTAACAAGCGAAGGCTGTTCCGCGCATCATCACCACTTGACGAGACGTTCTCGACCACTCACCGATAATTGATACAGCAAGTACGATCGGATCGAATAGCAGCGTTGAATAGCAAGTCGCGTTTGCAAGCACGAGAGCTATGGCCGCCGCGAGCATCGGCACCGCAAAGTCCCGCTGACCTCGCCTAAGCGTAGTCAACCAGACGGACATCGCCAATAGGGTGATCGACATAGCATCATAGGTTGCAAACGCGCCCAGCATCAACGTCGGTCCAAGAAGGGCCCAGAGGAGTGCGGCAACAAGGCCGGCACGGCGTGTGAACAAACGGCTCGTTGTGGCCCAAAGGAACACCGTGGCCGCAAGCATGAAGACCGTAGAAAGCGTCCTCGCAGCAGCCAGCCCGCCTAGACTATTTGCAGTCGCAGCCAAGGGGGGGTAAATAATTGGAGCGCCCGAGAAATATGTCGACAGTGGCGGAAGAGCACCGCCATGAAACAGGCTTGATAACTCTAGATGCCCCGCCCACAGATAGGAGCCCTCATCGATAAAGGCCGTATTCCTTCCCTCAAGTCGAATTGATAGCGCTGCCTGCAGCCCTAGAACGACGACCAAGCCGAGCACGTAAGGACGCTTGAGAGCCGACACTGTGGTGTCGCCGCGATGAGCCACACCGACAACCCCGGCATCGCCCTTCGTCCGCCTCCGAGTCATCGGCACGGATACCGACTTCGCTACCGCCACTGGGAAACATTCATGCTCTCGAGCGTTGAGCCGTGGGAGGCTTCTGGTATCACATCCACGCCTGTCGCCCTTTGCGGTAGTTGTTGATGCATCACGTCCTTCGCGAGAGAGCGCGATTCTCCTCTTTTGGCGTCGTCATCTGGTAGGTGCGTGTCTTCGTGTCTGCCACATGACTGACGACGAGTCCATGAAGGCGACGACTTGGTTATTCTAAATCGGTCCGCCGACACCTTGGGTCAGCAAAGTATCAGCGGGGTGAGACTGGGGCAAGACGTCCTTGCTAGAAGTTTCAGATACTGCGGACATGTTCACGTTGCAGTCATGTGGCGCTAACGGTCAGTGGATTTGTGATCACGTTCCGTGGTGGACATCAAATACGGAGTGACGTGGTGCGCGATCCCGAACGCTCTGAGCGGTTCCCCCTGCGGCCAGAACTTCGGGTTGTCGATCTCATCGCTTGGTCGCAGCGGGTTCAGGGACCGGCGTGACTGGGTTGCGTCGGGCCGACGAGCCGCTATCTGCCGGAGCCCTGATGGGCATTTAGGCTTTGGCCCGCCGGCGAACGGGCACGATGGGCATTCAGTAGTCGAGGGGTCATCGTCGGAAGCAGCGGACGCAAGCGCTTGCGGTACACCTGAATAATCATCTCGCGGTGCCTAACTGCTTCTGCTCGAGAAGTCGGCTGACGATCCGTTGCAGTTGTGGGTTCCTCGACCGGTCACCCCCGGAAGTCGGCGGCGGCAAACTCGAGATACGAGCGGGGCGGGCGGCCAACGATGCGCTCGACGGTGTCGGTCGTGTAGCTGACGATGCCCGACGCGACCACTGCGTCCATCGTCGCCAGGAACCCAGCGGCCGCCGCCGGTACGCCGATGGCCTCGTAGACCGCCGGCAGCTGGTCGGCGGCGACGTTGACATGGGTGATCCTGCGTCCGCTGGTCGCGCTGAGATCTCGGCTACGTCGTCATAGCTCAGCGTCTCGGGCCCAGTGACGATGAGGTCGGTGTTCAACGGCTCCGTAGACAGGACCGCCTCGACGGCGACACGCGCGATATCGCCTGCATCGACGAAGCCGACCCGGCGTCGCCGGTCGCGGTGGTGATCTCCGAGTGCACCCGGATGCTTGAGCATGCGGATGGTTGGCCGTGACGTTCTGCATGAACCAGCTCGGACGGACGACCGCGCATTGCTCGAACGTGTCGGCGACCGCCTGGTGCACGATGCCCGTCCCGGGGCCGCCCGCCGGCACGACGATGTTGCTGTGCAGAACCGTACGTCGGACGCCAGCTTGGCGAGCGCGCTCCAGGAAGGGCAGCATGACCCGCTGCGGATCCGGGTCAGGCGGCGGCGGTATGAGGTACATGCGCTCGACGTCGACGAGCGCGCCGTGGTGAGTCTCGGGGTCATGCCAGTCGAATCTCACCCCGACCGCTCCGTCGTGACCCTGACCGGCACGGTCGGACGCGGTGACGTCCACGCCGCGCTGTACGAGTTGTCTCGTGAGCCGACTCCCGACCGACCCACTGGCGCCGACCACGAGGACGCGCCCGTGCCGGCGGCTTGGGGACGAGGAGGCGATCATACCACAGTTGACAGGTCGAGGGGCCGCCCATCAAGCGGGCGGCCTCGCGTCCGGGTCACTTGATCGCGAAGCCGGCGTCCACCGGCAGCGTGACGCCGGTGACGTACCGGGCTTCGTCGGATGCCAGGAACACCAGCGCGTTGGAGATGTCGACGGCCTCCACGAAAGGGATCGGCAGCGCGTTGAGGCTCCGGTAGACGGGCTCGACATCGTCTTGCGTGGGGTTTTCGAGGTCGGGCCGGAACAGAGCGAAGTTGACCGGGTTGATCAGCATGGGGGTCCGCACGGTCGTCGGGTGGATGCAGTTGACCCGGATCGAGTACTCGGCCAGTTCCAGGGCGAGGGTTCGCATCAGCCCGATCAGGCCGGCCTTCGCCGTGTTGTAGGGGGCCAGGTTCGGCACCGCCCTGAGCGCAAGAGACGAGCTCGTGATGGTGATCGAGCCGCCGGCGCCACCGCCGACCAGGTGGGGGATCGCGGCTCGCACCGTGTTGTAGATCCCGCTGAGATTGGTGTCCAGCACGGCCTGCCATGCCTCGACCGGGGTGTCGACCACCGCCCCCGGATCGCCCTGGATCCCGGCGTTGGCCACCACGATGTCCAAGCGACCGAGCTCGGCCACCCCATCGCCCAGCAGAGCGGTGACGGTCTCGGAGTCCCGCGCGTCGGCCTGACGAGCGATGATGCGCCGGTCGAGCGCTTCGACCAGCCGGACCGTCTCTGCGAGATCCTCCGGTGTCGCGGCCGGGGCGCCTTGGTGCGCGACGGGACCGGCGACGTCGAAAGCGATGATGTCGGCGCCCTCTTCGGCCAGCCGCACGGCGTGCGAACGGCCTTGTCCTCGCGCCGCACCGGAGATGAAAGCGACCTTGCCTCGAACCCGACCTGCCATGCCCACTCCTTCGTCCCGGCCGCTGTGATCCCAACGCCTCCATCCTGCACCCCCATGCGGACGCGCTGGTGGAGTGCGGTGCACGCCGACACCGCTACTCCGATCGCCTCCCGCTACGGGCTGCCGCCGAGACGGTCCATCAGCTGCTCCTGGGTCAACCCGTAGCGCTCCAACAGCTTCCGGTCTCGATCCAAGTCGACGTTGTCTGACAGTTGAGCGGCGATGTCTTCTGCCGCTTCAGGTTCGTAGCCGGCGCGGCGAAGCATCTGTAGGATCTCTTCTCGAGACCTCGACTGTCGTCGCTCCATCCCGTCCCCTCCGCGGAGTTGCTTCCCCCGGAACCCTACGCGGCCGGCGCGCATCGGAGTGAGGTGTGCCTGCTCCAGCCGGGGTGAGCGAGGTGTCGCCGACCCGGCAGTCCTGAACGGGGAGCGCTGTCGGCCTCACGACTCCGGAGCTCACCGCCCTGGCGACGACATCGGCCAGCGCCACAGGGCTGGTGACGATCTGGCTCGTTCGATTCGGCGCGGCACCAAGTGGGTGCGCCGCTGTGACAGGGGTCATGGCGCCCGATGGCGATTCTCCTGGCAAGTTCTAGTCATGCGTTTAGAATAGCGGCATGACCACTGCACCTTCCCTTGCTCGCAGTCGGCGGGCCGACCGCCGGCCCCGCACCCATGACCCGGAGGGGCGCCGGGCTGCCGTCCTCGAGGCGGCCCGCCGGCTGTTCGCGGAGCGGGGGTTCGCGCAGACCTCGATCCGGGCGATCGCTGCCGCGGCGGATGTGAACCAGGCGCTGGTCACCACCTATTTCGGGGGCAAGGAGGCGCTGTTCATGGAGGCGGTGCGGGGGTTCGAGATCTCGCAGGGCGCGCTCGCGGGCGGCATCGAGGGCATGGGCGCCCGCCTGGCTCGGCTGTACATGGACCGTTGGGAGCACAAGGCCGATGACGACCCCTGGCCGGCGCTCATCAAGTCGGCGCTTTCGCACGAGGCGAGCGAGCGGCTCCTTCGCTCGACGCTCGAGCGCCAAGCGGTGGCGCCGCTGCGCCAGGTGCTCGGCGAGAGCCCTGACGGCCTGGTCCGCACGGCTCTGGTGCGTTGTTTGATCACCGGGATGATCATGGAGCGCTTCGTCTACGCCCACGAGCCCGCCCGTTCTGTCCCCGGCGAGGCGTTCGAAGCCTCGTTGGCCGACGCGCTGCAGCACGCCATCAGCGGCCCACTCGACACCGAAGGAGCACAGCGATGACCGCAGTCACCGAAACCAACCGAAACCCCGTCCTCAACCGATCTCGCCACGGTTTCGGCTTCTGGGCCGTCGCGTATGTGTTCTTGGTCCTGCTGGCCTTCTCCACTGCACCGAGCCCGCTCTATGTCCTCTATGCACGGCGGGACCACTTCTCGTCGCTGATGATCACCCTCATCTACGCGGCCTACGCCGTCGGGGTGCTGGGCAGCCTGCTGCTGATCAGCCACCTCTCCGACGTGCACGGCCGACGCCCCCACCTGCTCGGCGCGGTGGCACTCGCCATCGCCAGCGCCGTGGTGTTCATGGTGGCGCCGAGCCTCCCCGGCCTCTTCGTCGCCCGCATCCTCTGCGGCGTCTCCGTCGGGCTGACCATGGGGACAGCCAGCGCCTACCTCAACGAGTTGCACGCGGGCCGCCAGCTCGACGCCGCCGTCGGGCGCGCCCAGCTGGTGACCGCCGTCGCGAGCTTCTGGGGTCTCAGCGTTGGCGCCCTCCTCGCCGGCCTCCTCGCGCAGTACGCGAGCTACCCCCTCGTCGTCCCCTACGCCGTGCTCCTCGCCGCCCTGGTGGTCGCCGCGATCGTGCTCGTCGCCGCACCTGAGACTCGTGAGCGCACCAGCCCGCGGCCCGCCTACCGGCCCCAGACGCTGTCGGCGCCCGCCGGGGCCCGGCCCCAGTACTTCGCTGCGCTGCTCGGTGTGTGCCTCGCCTACGCCGGTCCCGCGGTGTTCATCGGCCTCGCCGGCACCTTCCTCGCCACCGTCGTGCACGACACATCTCTGGCCCTCGTCGGTTGGACCATCTTCACCGTCTTCACCGTCGGCGTGGTCGTCCTCCTGCTCACGAGCAAGTGGCCGGTCCGGCGCCTGGTCCTCGCCGGCATCGCCCTCGAGGTGATCGGCCTGGCCCTGGTGGTCGTCGCCGCGTGGCTGCCGTCGCCGAGCCTCGGTCTGTTCATCGCCGGCGGCGGTGTGATCGGCGCGGCCGGTGGCCAGATCTACAAAGGCACCCTGGGCAGCATCGTGGCGATCTCATCGCACGACAAGCTCGGCACCACCCTCGCCGGGTACTTCGTCTCCGCCTACGTCGGCCTGTCGATCCCGGTGATCGGGATAGGCGTCGCGCTCCAATACGTCAGCGCCCGAGGTGCCCTGCTGGCCTTCGCCATCATCGTCGGGGGCGGTCTGCTCGGAGCGTCGCGCACCCTGCTCAAAGTCCACCCGAACCCGAAAGGAGCCTGAGATGGCCCAGCAGACCAACAACACGAACCCCACGATCGTGGTCGGTGTCGACGGTTCGGAACCCTCCCGCTGCGCCCTCGCCTGGGCGGTGAGGCAGGCGACCGCCGTCCGGGCCGAGCTTCTCGCGGTCATGGCCTGGCACCTCCCGACGCTCGGCTACGGGGCGCCGGTCCTGGTCCCTGACGGCTACGACTTCGCCGCCGACGCCTTCGAGGCCCTCGAGCGGACCATCACCGAGGTCTGCGGCGACGCGCCAGCAGTGCACGTCGAGCCCCGCGTTGTCGAAGGTCTGCCGGCCCAGGCGCTGCTCGAAGCAGCAGAGGGCGCAGCCCTACTGGTCGTCGGCAAGTCCGGTCACGGTGGCCTGGCGGGCATGGTCCTCGGCTCGGTCAGCGCCCGCTGCGCGTCCCACGCCGTCTGCCCGACCGTGATCGTCCCGCCGCCGGCCGTGACCAGCCCGCAAGCGCCGCGGGCCAGCATCCAATAGCGCTAGCAGCCGCCGCCATCCCTGAGTCTCGGCCATCGGGGAGTTTCGCCCCGATGGCCGGAGGGGGCGTCACGCAGTCTTCGTCCCTCGAAATAGGCCGACCTGCTGGGCCTGTAGCGCGGAGTCCCAGAAGACGTGCTCTTCGATGAGCAGGTTGCCTTCCCACTTGGCGGTGGTAGCGAAGTCGAGGTCGAACGTTTCTCCTGTCGGGGCGATCACGTTGCCGTCAGGCAGGGTCATCTCCCCGCTGAAGGTCCCCGTGCAGCGGGTGATCACGGTGATCCAGTCGCCGCTTCCGAACTGGACCGGGTAGGGGTCGTTGTCGACGTGGACGTCGGGGAAGACGTGAAACATCTGCTCCATCGCGGCAGCGTGGGCTTCCCGTCCGAGGATCGGCCGTCCGGTTCCTGGCATGTGCACGATCATGTCCGGGTGGTGGACCGCGTCCATCGACGCGAAGTCCTGGCAGTTGAAGGCGTCGTCGCCTTTCTTCATGAGGGCGAGGAGGTCTGCGGTCCGGTTGGTGAGTTGGGTCGTGCTAGCCATGAGGGCTCCTTCTTGGTTGGTTGTAGGCCGCAACGAGGACGTCACAAGGGGCGTGGGGGGATGGCCGAGTAGCTGTGCCAAGTCCCCGCTGCCGGTCTCGAGGTCACCGTGGGCGATGGAGGCGTCGAGGGCGGCGACGAAGTGGGCGCTCGCCTGGTCGAGGCCGGTCTCGCGCAGCCGGGTGGCGTACTCCTCGAGCGGCAGGTCGCAGTAGGTCACCAGGGTGCCGGTGACCTCGCTGATCACCTGGGCGAGCTCGGGGAGGTCGAAGGCCGGTCCGCCGAGCTCGTAGGTTCGGTTCCCCTTCTGGTCTTGGAGCAGCGCGGTCGTGGCGGCGGCGGCGTAGTCCTGGCGGGTGGCCGCGGAGATCCTGCCGCTGCCGGCGGCGCCGAGGATCTCTGTGGCCTGAAGGTAGGTGTCCAGCTGGTCGGTGTAGTTCTCGGTGTACCAGCCGTTGCGGAGCAGGGTGAAGGCCACGCCCGCCCCACACAGTGCCTGCTCGCTGTCCTGGTGCTCGCCAGCCAGCGGGCTGGTCGTGTCATCAGCGTTGAGCATGCTCGTGTAGACGATGCGAAAGGTCCCCGCCGTCCCGGCGGCCTCGATGACGTTGGTGTGGTGGGCGACGCGCTGGCCTGGCTCGCTGCTCGAGACCAGTAGCAGCCGGTCCACGCCGGCCAGCGCCGCTCCAAGGGTCCGAGGGAGTGAGTAGTCCGCCTCGCGCACGTGCACGCCGCGCCCGGCGACGTCGGCGGCTTTGGTCCGGGCGCGCACGATGGCAACGACGTCGGCGGCGGCGATGCCGCGGGCCAGCAGCTCGTGGATGGCGAGGCGCCCGACATGTCCCGAAGCGCCGCTGACCGCGTAGGTGGGCGTGGTCATGCTCTTGAGAACGAGGCTGCGTGGTCGGTGGCGAACTGCTCGAAGGTTCGGGACGGCCGGCCGAGGATCGCCGGCACGTCCTCGGACAGCCACGCCGCGTCGCCCTCGGCGATCAGGCTGACCGCGTGGGCGTTCATCGCGGCTATCGGCTCGGGCACACCGACGCTCGTCATCGCCTGCGTGTCCTCGTCGATCGTGCGCGCTGCGAACACGATCGGGCGGCCGAGGACCGTCGAGAGCACCTGCGCCACCTCCGCGTACGAGAGCAGCTCCGGCCCGGTGAGCAGGTAGGTCTCTCCGGCGTGGGCGGCGGGTGAAGCGGCGATCTCCGCGGCCACAGCCGCGACGTCACCGGTGTCGACGAGGCCGACCCGTCCGTCGCCGGCGGCGGAGCCGAAGCTGTCGGTGCCGGCGATCGCGGGTGCCAGCATGAGGAAGTTCTGCATGTAGAAGTTGCACCGCAGGAGGGTGTAGCCCACCCCCGAGGCCAACAGCCCGGCTTCGATCTGGGCCTGCCCGCGTTGCCGAGCGATCGGCGAGTCCGCCGAGGCCTTGCTGGTGACCTTCACGATGTGGTCGACACCCCCACGGACGGCACTGTCGATCACGTTCAGCTCTTGGGCCGGCACCGCTGGACTGACGAGCACCACGGACGTGACGTCGTGCATCGCGGCATCGATGGTCGCTGGGGCGTCGAGATCGCCTTGGGCGACATCCACGCCGACCTGCCTCAACACGACTTCCTTCTCCGGACTGCGGGCCAGCACCCGCACGGACTCGCCTCGTTGCGCGAGCAGACGCGCCGCTTCGGAGCCCACCTTCCCAGCTGTGGTCACGAAGATCATTCCCGGCCTCGCCTCCTCGTTGCGTGACCGTCCCCGCGACCGAAGATCCAGGCGATCGGTCAATCACTTGAATGAGCATACCCCCTACCAAGCATCTGCTTGACTAGATTTCATGTCCCCCCGAGGACCACTGATGGCCCCCGCTTCCGGAGCTGAGGTCGGGCCCGACGCCGAGCGGAAGCGCGACGGCCGCCGGGCAGGCGGCGACCGGACGCGGAGGCGCCTCGTCGAGACCGCCCAAGACCTGCTCGGCGAGCGCGGGGAGGACGCGATCCGCTTGCGTGAGCTGACGACCGCGGCGCAGACGAACGTGGCGGCGGTCCACTACCACTTCGGGTCCCTGCGCGCCCTCCTGGACGTTGCCGAGACCGAGGCTGTCGAGCACATCGTCGACGCCCAGGTCGCCGAGCTCGACGCCCTCGGGGTCGACGCCACCCTCCACGACATCGCCGCCGCCTACTTCCGACCCATCGTCCAAGCGCTCAACGGTCCCGCCGGCAACCGAAAGCCCTACGTTCGCGTGCTCGTCCACTTGGCTGTCAACCCGCCGCCCGAGCTCCGCGCATGGATGCGCACCACGATCCAACGCGCCCATGACCGTCTCGGCGAGAGCCTGCGAGCCGTCCTCCCGGACATTTCCGAAGCCGAGCTCGGCTTCCGCGTCAAGTGCGTCGGCGGCATCCTCGTCGTGCTCAGCGGCTGGGCGCTCGAGCCGGACCTCGAAGGGCGAACTCCCGAGCAGATCGAGGACCTCCTCGTGCCAACGATCGCCGGAGCGCTCGCCGGAGGGTGACCGTGACGCCCCGACCGGTTTTTCCTCCCAGCGCCGACCGGGACCTGATCGACTCAGACGTTGCGTAGGGTAACGGACGCTTCAAGTGATGTTCGGCGGCTGCCCGGAAAGTTCATTCATGAGAACGAGCTGGTCGATTGGCGGGTTACCAGCGCCGTATTCATGGCACGTCCTGCCATTCCACACTCGTTTTGGCACTCATAGTGCCAGTTCCCGTGCTCAGCGTGTGATCGGCTGAGGCGAAAGGATGCACTCGAGCCTGTAGCGTCTGCCCAGCGGTCGTCTTTCGGTAATCGGACTCCCTCGCGGAGCCGACGTCTGATCGATAGAGGCCGCTGGCATTGCCTTTGTCTTGCCGATGAGCCCCCCATATCCTACCCATTCGCACAAAAGGAATAGCCATGCCCGATCGGCGTGTTTCAGATGGTACAGCCGACCCCCTCAGCCGAGCCGTGGCCGTGATTGGCTCGGGTTACGTTGGACTCACCCTGGCGGCGTGTCTCGCTTCGCTCGGACACCGAGTCGTTTGCACGGATGTGTCCATCGATAGGGTTGGCCGTTTGTTGCAGGGTGATGTGCCGATCGTCGAGGAGGGACTTCCCGAGCTCGTCGGAGAGATGATCACCGCTGACCGGCTGACCTTCACGATCGACAACGCGGCGGCGGCCGCCGCATCCGAGTTCGTCTTCTTGTGCCTGCCGACGCCGGAGGGCGCCGACGGGCGGGCCGATCTGTCCTTCGTGCAGCACGTGGCGCGCGAGATCGGACCCCATCTTCTGCCGGGGTCGGTCGTCATCAACAAGTCGACCGTCCCGGTGGGCACCGCGCAACTCGTCGAAGAGATGCTCGGACGCGACGACGTCGACGTGGTGTCCAATCCCGAGTTCTTGGCCGAAGGGACCGCGCTGCGCGACTCGCTGCACCCGGATCGCATCGTGATCGGCGCCCGGTCTCCCGGGACCGCTCGGCGGGTTGCCGACCTGTACGGAGACTCGACGCCAGGGCAGCTGATCCTGACCGATGTGCTCAGCTCCGAGCTCATCAAGTACGCGTCGAACGCCTACCTGGCTACCCGCTTGACGTTCGTCAACTCGATGGCCGAGATGTGCGATGCGGTGGGTGCTGACATTCGGGCGGTCACGGCAGGGATGGGGGCTGACCGCAGGATCGGGAGCCACTTCCTGCGCCCGGGTCCGGGCTGGGGCGGGTCGTGCTTCCCCAAGGACACGCAGGCTCTGGTGCGGACCGCGGAGGGAGTGGGTTGCGACCTCTCACTGGTCCGTGTCGCCATCGAGCTCAACGCAGAGCACACGAGCCGTGTCGCCGGCAAGGTCGCGGCCATCGTCGGAGGCGTCTTGGCCGGCCGCCGGGTCGCCATGTGGGGCCTGACCTTCAAGGCTGGCACCGATGACCTCAGAGACTCTCCAGCGGTGGAGCTCGCCAACGCCTTGAAGGCAGAAGGGGCGATGGTACGAGCGTTCGATCCGACGGTCAGTGCTCCTGTCGTCGGCATCGAGGTGTGCGAGACCATGGAGGACGCCTGCGCCGGAGCGGACGTGCTGGTCGTGGCGACAGAGTGGCCGGTGTTCGCCGGCGCGGACCTGGCAGCGGTCGGTGCGGTCATGACGCAACGGGCGATCGTCGACGCGCGCAACGTCCTCGACCCCGAGGCTGCGTTGCTGGCCGGCTTCGACTACGCAGGTATCGGCCTCGGACACCTCCGCTCCACTGCTGAGTGGGTTGCGGCATGAGGGTCCTCGTCACCGGTGGTGCCGGCTTCCTGGGATCGCATCTGTCCAGGGCATTGATCGATCGCGGCGACAGCGTCGTGTGCGTCGACAACTTCTCGACGAGCAACCGTGACAATCTCACGTCTCTGCAGCTCCACGAGCGCTTCACCCTGGTCGAGGCCGACGTGTGCGGGGGGCCGGAGGTCGAAGGGCCTCTCGACAGCATCGCCCACCTGGCGTGCCCGGCCTCGCCGGACGAGTATCTGCGCCTGCCCTTGGAGACCCTTGCGATCGGCAGCCACGGCAGTGAGCTCGTCCTGGGACTGGCTCGTCAGCACCACTGCCGGGTGCTGCTCGCGTCCACGAGCGAGATCTACGGCGACCCCCTCCAACGGCCCCAGCAGGAAACCTATTGGGGAAATGTGAACCCGATCGGTCCCCGCAGCGTCTACGACGAGTCCAAGCGGTACGCGGAGGCGATGTTCGCTGCTCATCGACGGACCCTCGGGACCGACACGGCGATCGTGCGGATCTTCAACACCTACGGGCCGGGGCTGCGCCCGAATGACGGGCGGGTGGTCTCCAACTTCGTCGCCCAGGCTCTCGCCGGCGCGCCTCTGACCGTCTACGGTGACGGGTCTCAGACCAGAAGCTTCTGCTTCGTTTCGGACCTGGTTGCCGGGCTGATCCGGATGCTCGACGCGGACGTGCCCGGCCCCGTCAACCTCGGCAACCCGACCGAGATCAGTGTCCGTCAGCTGGCGCATCACGTGCTCGATCTCACCGGCTCCAGCTCGCCGATCGTGGAGCGGCCGGTGCCTGTGGACGACCCCACGACGCGCAAGCCCGATATCGCTCTGGCGAAAGAGCTGCTCGGTTGGGCTCCTTCCGTCGATCTGATCGACGGTCTGCGCCAGACGATCGATTGGCAGCGCTCCTTGTTGACCGAGCAGCTATGAACCGGAAACCCATCTGGAAAGGAAGTGTCTGATATGAGTGCCTCAAAAGTACTGGTTACGGGCGGAGCGGGCTTCATCGGCTCGCACGTCGTCGAGTCTCTGGTGCAACAAGGGGAGTCCGTACGCGTCTTCGACTCCCTCGTCGAGCAGGTCCACGCTGGTAACGGCCCGCGCTACGTGTCGAGCGACGCCGAGTTCGTCAAGGGCGACGTGCGCGACCGCGAGGCGCTGGCCAGAGCCTTGAGCGGCGTGGACAAGGTCGTGCACCTCGCGGCTGAAGTGGGTGTGGGCCAATCGATGTACGAGGTCTCCCGCTACGTGGACTCCAACACCGGTGGGACCGGTGTGCTGCTCGACATCGTCGCCAACGACCACACCGATGTGGGACGGATCGTCGTCGCCTCGTCGATGTCGATCTACGGCGAGGGGGCCTACCACTGCGTCAACCACGGCGTTGTCTCACCCCGTCTCCGCCTGGAGTCGCAGCTCAAGGTGCAGGAGTGGGAACCGCTGTGCGCCATGTGCGGCGCCGAGCTGACACCCGTCCCGACGATGGAGGACAAGGCTCTCCTGCCCACCTCCGTCTACGCCATCTCCAAGATGGACCAGGAGCTGTTGTGCCTCTCGGTCGGCGCCGCCTACGGCATCGATGTCGTCGCCCTCCGCTACTTCAACGCCTACGGACCCCGCCAGGCGCTCTCCAACCCCTACACGGGCGTCGCCGCCATCTTCTCCGGGCGGCTCCTCAACGGCCGGTCCCCGATGGCGTTCGAGGACGGCCAGCAGCTTCGTGACTTCATCCACGTGCGGGATGTCGCCCGGGCGACCGTCCTGGCGCTCGACAGTGAGGAAGCCGTCGGGGAGGCGATCAATGTCGGGGTCGGCGCGCCGCTCACGATCGTGCAGGTGGCCGAGCTGCTGGCCAAGGAGCTCGAGCTCGATCTGCAGCCGGAGGTGACCGGAAAGTATCGTGCCGGCGACATCCGGCACTGCTGGGCCGACCCCGCACGAGCGGAAGCGCTTCTCGGGTTCAAGGCCGAGATCGATCTCCAGGCCGGCGTCGCGGAGCTGATCGAATGGGTGTCGACCCAGCAAGCTGACGACGGCGTCGACCAGGCGTACGCGGAACTGGGCAAGCGCGGACTTGCCGTTTGAGGAACAGGCGGCCGGCCGCCCCACGCTCCGGCTCGCGCCGTGCATTCCTGGCCCGCTCAGCCCGACCGAGATCGGGCGGTTCGTGCGGGACGGATTCGTGGTGCTGCACCGAGCGTTCCCGGACCACGTCGCCGACGCGGTCCGGGAGGTGCTCGGCGCGCTGCTCGGGATCGATCTGGCCGACGAGTGGACATGGGGAGCGAGGCGCCTGTGGCTTCGGGAGAACCTCGGCCAGTCGCCTTTTGTCGACGCGCTCACGGCGCGCTTCCGGGACGCCGTCGATCAGCTCGTCGGTGTCGACCGCTGGGTTCTGCGCAACGAGATCGGGTGGTGGCCAGTGACCTTCCCCGGCTACGACGGTGGCGAAGACGATTGGCACGTGGAGGGACAGAGCCTCCACGAGCCGTGGAGCTGCGAGCAGGCGGTGCTGCCCTTGTTCTGCTTCTCCCCCGTGAGTCCAGGCGGTGGCGGCACCCGGCTGGCAGTCGGCTCCCACCACGTGGTCGCTCGGGAGCTCTGGACGGCCCGTCGAGCGCTGGACGGCCCGGACCTGATCGCGTCGACGCGCCGACGCCTGGATCAGCAGGGCTGGGACATCTGGGATGTCGTCGCGGACGCCGGGGATGTCGTCCTGGCGCATCCGCTCCTCGTCCACTCAGGTGCGCCCAACCACGGAACCCGACCCCGGATCATGGCTCAGCCGCGATACGACCTGCGCGAGACAAAACACCTCGGGGACGGTCATCTCTCAGCGACCGAGCTGCCGATCGCCCAACAGCGGCCCGCCGGCCGCTCCGCTCGGCACCCGAGCATGCATCCTTCATCAGCTATCCCATGATCCTCCCGAACCCTTCCCGTGACTCCGCTCCGGAGCCCTTTACGTGGTCGACCAACCGCGGAGAATGCATGCCTTCTGCTTCTTCGAGAGCGCAAGGTGCCGACGAGATCATCGTGATAGCGTTGTCGCCAGGCGGACCACCTCATTAGAGCCCTGTAGGGCCCGATGTGAATGCAAGCGTGACCGTTGCCGAAAGAGCCCGCTAGCTCATGGTGGCTCCCCCAATAGCCGCTCCGCTTACATAGCGACAGTAAAGGTGAGGAACAAGTCCGATGCATCATGGTGATCTTTTTGTCGTCCTCGTCGTCGTGTACGCCGTGGTGCAAGTCGTCTATCTGCTCGGCTTGGTCGTCGACGGCTACTTCTTCAGCCGCCGGGTCGACTGGATCACCCCGGACGCGGTCGCGGCCGACCGCACCTCGTTTCCGCCGATCCTGCTCTTGTACCCGGTGCTCCACGAAGCCAAGGAGACGATGCGCACGACGATGCTCAGCATCGCCGCGGCGCAGGCCGCCTACCGCCCAGGGCAGGCGCGCGTCGTGGCCATTCCCAACCATGACGACGCCGCGACCATCGCCTCGCTGGAGGAGCTGAGGGGGGAGTTCGACTTTCTCGAGCTTCTGCCTGTGCCTCCCACCGACGACCCGAGCTGGGCGCCGGTGTGGTCCAACTGGGACTTCAACTCGAAGGCCTACTGGTGGCACATCGGCAAGCGCGCCGCCAACTCGGCGCTGCCAGCGAAGAAGACACGCCAGATGATCTACGCCCTCTACGTGATGGCAGAGGAGCTCCAGGGGGACGACTGGCTGCTCAGCTACCTCGACGCCGACAGCGCGGTGCCTGTCGATTACTACCGCATCGCCGCCGCCGGTGCCGACCGTTACGACGTGGTGCAGTTGACCAACGTCGCCGGCAACTTGATGGACAGCTGGGCGTCGTCGTTTCACGCCATGGACCACATGGCGTGGGACGGAGGTTTGTACCCGCACATGAGCTCTCGCGGTCGGCACCCCTTCTACGTCCTCGGCAAGGGGCTCTTCTTCAAGGTCTCGGACCTCGTCGAGCTCGGGGGCTTCAACCCCTGGTTGACCATCGAGGATCCCGAGGTCGGTATGCGGCTGTGGACCAACGGTCGGACCCTCGGCGTGAGCGACAGCCCGCTCGTGGAGGAGGTGCCCTCGACCTTCGGGGGCGGGATCACCCAGCGCAAGCGCTGGGTAGCCGGTTTCTTCCAGTCCCTGCACGTCCCGCTCGCCTTGATGGGTATGTCCTTCCCGCAGCGGATGAAGGCCCGCCTCAACCTGGTCCCGGTCCTCTCCCTGATGGTCAACGCCATCGGCCTGCCCCTCGGCGTCTGGGTGATCGTAGAGGCCGCGCTCGGCCACGATCCGATCGACCTCCCCCTGACCGTCCTGTCCGCCGTCAACATCGTTGCGGCGGTCGCCGTCCTGACCCGGATCTACCTCGCAGCGTGGTCACGCACCAGGATGGTCCTCGACTCACGCAGGGATCGTCTGATCTTCCTGCTCCGGGTCAATCCCGTGTTCCTCATCGGCTACTGGCTGCTCTGGCTGGTCCCCCTCGTCATCGGCATCTGGATGTTCATGGCTGACCGCGGCCTGACCTGGCAACGCACCGAGAAGGTCGACGCCAATCACAACCTCGTTCGGTCGTCCCACGTCCTCGGCGATGCCACCGTCACCACGGTGATCGACCTGCGCGACGAGGTTCCCGAGAGCATCGACGTCCGTGGTGGCGACCGTCGAAGCACCGAAGACCCCGTACCGGGGAGGTCGGAGAGGTAACGCCGGGCCTCTCGTTTCCTTTGCTCACCGGTGCGCCCGCCCGGTCAGCAGCCTCCCGTCGATGTCGCCGGCGAAACAGGATGTGGTCGACGCGCAGGTGACGTCCCACAACACGGCACCGGGATCGACGGTGAGTCGAGGCCAGCGCGGCTCCGCCTGGTCGGCGTTCGCGGTGATGAGGACGCCACCGTTGTCGTCGCTGGCCAGGCACCGTGATGGCGACGGGCACGTGATCCCAGCGATGAAGCTGCCCTGATCGGTTGCCGTGCGCCGCCACGTCGCCGCCCCGCCGGTCGGGTCCGTGGAGGTCAGGATCTGCCCAGCGCCGTCGCCGGCCACGCACAGCCTCACGCTCGGGCAGGCCAGGGCGCCGATGCCCTCGACCCGGAGGGGGTCGACATGCCAGTCGCCCGAAAGCGGGCTCGGGGACCAGAGCACGGCACCGGCCTGGTCGACAGCGACACACAGGGTCGAGGAGGGGCAGGAGATCTCCCAGATCGTGCCGTGTGTCACGACGGTGGGCTTCCAGGTCGGCGAAGCGCCGGTGGGGTTCACGCTGGTCAGGACCGTCCCGTTGCCGTCGACGGCGGCGCACAAGTGGGCCGACGAACACGAGACACCCCACAGCGTCTGGTGCCCGTCGATGTTGGTTCGGACCCACCCGGGGTGAGGGGCGCCGGGGTCGGTGGTGGTGATGACGTTGCCTGCGCCGTCGGTGGCGACGCAGAGGCGGGTCGAGGGGCACGTGATGTGGGCGATGAAGCTCGACGGGTCCACGTCCAGGCTGGTCCAAGTGGGATCGGCCCGTTGGGCGTCGGTCGTGCGGAGGATGTGGCCGCCATCGTCACCGGCCAGGCACAGGTGAATGGACGGGCAGGCCAGCGTGTCGATGGCGTCGCGGTTGTCGACCGGCTGGTGATGCCAGGCCTGCCCATTGGCCGAGGTCGCCGTCTCGATGATGTTGCCGGATCGATCGACGAGAGCGCAGAGCGACCCGGTGCACGACCCGCCGGTGAGCGTGCTCGTGCGACCGGTGAGCCTGGCTGGCACCGTCGACCAGGCCGTTGGCGCGCCCTTGTGAGCAGTGGCCAGGAGGACCGTGCCCGCCGAGTTGCCAGCCACACAGATGGTCGTCCCGCACGCCACCGTCGAGGTGGCCTTCTGCGTGTTCGTGTCATATCGGTTCCAGTACGACCAGGGGGAGGTGGTCGTGAGGATGTCCCCGGCGGCAGTCCCCGCAATGCAGAAGTCGGCCGAGGAGCAGGCCAGCGACACGAGCTCGGCGGCCGCCCCTGAAGGCGTCCGCAGCGACCAAGAGCCCTCGTCGTACGGGTGGAAGTTCAGAGCCAACTGGCCGCCGCTGTCGATGGCCGCGCAGTAGTCGACCGACGGGCAGGAGACGGCCACGACGCCATGGCCGCCGGTCACCGTTGTCGATCGCCAGGAGCGGGCGTCGCCCGGGTTGGTGGAGGAGATGATGTTGCCATCCGCGTCGCCGGCCAGGCACAGGGTGGCCGACGGGCAGGAGACGGCGGTGATCATCCGACCCCTGTCGGCGGTGACGGAGACCCAGGAGGGGGATGCCTCCGTCGGCCTGGTGGAGACGAGCAGGTCGCCGCCTGCGTCGCCGGCCACGCACAGGGTCCTCGACGGGCAGGAGATGGCCGTGATCCGCTGTCCGACATCGACGAGGGCCTGGTGCCAGGACGGTCTGGACGTGCCGGGGCCCGCAGTGGTGAACACCTTCCCGCCGCTGTCACCGGCCGCACAGAAGTCGCTCGACGGGCACGAGATAGCGGTGAGCTGGTCGGCCACACCCGCCGAGGAGACGGGACCCACCGCCGCTGGGCGGGACCACGTGAAGCCTGTGCCGGCACGACCCGGAGTACCCACAACGGAAAGGAGCACCGCAACGCCCAAAACCACGCCCACGGCTGCGAGCGCAAGGATCGTCTTCCAACTCAGGGGCACTCGCTCCTCGAACAAGCGGCGCACAGACCGCCGATTCACTCGCTGTTCGTCAGGTGAGTGATACGCAAGGCCTGTCCCATGAAGGTCGATGCGACCGTAGGCGCCCCCTGCCTCGTGGTCAAGGCAGCCAGACGTGCGCCGGCAAGCCCGCGGTCGGCTCGTCGCTTTCCTTCCGAGAATGCGCCGGGGGCTCAAGGTCCGCCCAGGGACCGACGAGGAGTCCGACGATGGCGTTCCTCCAAAGCAGAAGGTCGGTGGGAGTCGGCGCGCTGGCCGCCACGCTCGCCCTAGCGGTCGTCGGTGCCGCCAGCCTCATCGGCGGCAGCCCGGTCGCGTCCGTCGCGGCCGCGAGCAGCCCCGCTCCGGGCGCGCTCACATGGTCTGCACCGGCCGCAGTCGGAGACACCCTCCCGACCGGTCCGAGCGACCAACTCCAGGCCGTGAGCTGCCCCGCCTCCGGCCTGTGCGTCGCCGGTGACGACGGGGGGAACATCCTGACGTCGAGTGACCCCACGGGTGGCGCAAGCGGGTGGAACCGGGCGCTGGTCGATGTCGGCGGTCGGATCACCGGCATCGCCTGCCCGTCGACCACCTTCTGCGTGGCCACCACCAGCGAAGGAGCGGTCCTGACGAGCACCGATCCGACCGGCGGCCCGCCCGCTTGGTCGAGGACCGAGATCGACCCCGGGCGCGCCCTCGACGCCGTCTCGTGTGCGTCCACCCTGGTGTGCGTCGCAGTCGACCAAGCCGGTGACGCGCTGGTCAGCGTGACAGCCTCCGGCACCGCGCCCAGCTGGTCGCCCCACAGCATCGCCCCTGGCGCGGACCTGACCGGCGTGTCCTGCCCGACCTCCACGCTGTGCACCGCCGTGGCCACCGACGGATCCGTGGCCGTTTCGACCGACCCGTTCGACGCGGCTGCAACCTGGACAGTGCAGACCATCACGCAAGACCAACTCCTCGCGGTCTCGTGCAGCTCCAACGCCCTCTGCGTCGCAGGTGACAACTCCGGACACGTCTTCGTGTCGACGAACGAGGGCAGCACGTGGCAGAGCTCCGACGTCGACGGCGGCAACTGGATCTCGACGGTCTCCTGTGACCGAGTCGGCTGCGTCGCGGCCGACTCGTGGGGTCGAGCCCTGTTCTCCAGCGACCCGACCGATGCCGCATCCTGGAAGGCGGCCGGGGTCGCCGTCACCGGCTCGACCAACTACGCCACCGCCTCCACCTGCGTCGCGGAGCTCTGCGTGGTCGTGAACCAATCCGGCCAGGTGCTCGCCGGAACCGTCGGAGGAAACGCCAGCCCGACCTGGAACAAGGTCGACGTCGACCACACCAACGCCATCGACAGCGTCACCTGCCCGTCCCCGAGCATGTGCCTCGCCGGGGACGACGGTGGCCACATCGCCGTGAGCACCGATCCTGCAGCGGCCCATCCGGTCTGGACCAGCGAAGAGGTCGACCCGGGAAGCTGGATCTCCCGAGTCGCCTGCCCGTCCACCACGTTGTGTCTGGCCGCCGACGGCACGGGAGGCATCCTCGTGTCCACCAACCCGCTCGGCGGTGCCAGCACCTGGACCCGCACGCAGGTGGACGGATCAGCGACGATCTGGGGATTGTCGTGCGCGACCGTGACGAGCTGCGTGGCGACCGACGGCAGCGGCGGCATCCTCTTCTCCGACGCGCCGACCAGCGGCGCCTGGACGCGCTCCGCCGTCGACGGATCCACGATCATCTGGGCCGTCAGCTGCCCGTCAGCAGCCCTCTGCGTGGCCACCGATCAAAACGGCGACGTCCTCACCTCCACCGCCCCGACCACACCAGGAAGCTGGACGATCAGCCCACTCCACGTCCCAGGCATCGGCACCGTCAACTGCCCGACCTCCAGCCTCTGCCTGATCGGCGACGGCGCCGGCACCATCCTCCGGTCCGATGACCCGACCGGTGGCATCGATGCCTGGAGCGTCGCAGCCGACGATCCCGGAGCATGGATCGCCTCGGTCACCTGCGCCGGCACCGACCTCTGCGTCGCCGTCGACGACAACGGTCACGCACTCAGCGACACCACGCCGGAGCTGGCCTCGTCATCGTGGAGCGCCACGGACATCGACGGCGCACAGGTCGTCTGGGACGTGGCGTGCCCGTCCATCTCGCTCTGCGTCGCAGGAGACATCAACGGAAACATCCTCGTCGGCGCCGGCCAGTCCACCGTGCCCGATCCGAAACCCGTCTCTCCGCCATCCCCGACCACCCTGTCTCCACCGTCGACGGCCCAGCCGCGTCCTGCGGACCCAGGCGCTCCTCCTTCATCGACGACGATCCAGCCGCGTCCCGTCGACCCTGGCCCTCCTCCGCCATCGACGCCGGGCCCACAGCGCGCTCCGAGACCCGTCACTTCGAGAACGACCGCCCACGACCTCGAAGCGGGTCAGCGCCTGACGAGGGGACAAAGCCTGACCAGCCGGGCCAGTGACGAGCGGCTGACCGTCGAGGCCAACGGCGAGGTCGCACTCTTCAAAGGCCCGCACCGCGTCTGGTCGACCAGCACGTCGGGCCATCCGGGCGACTACCTGTCCCTCAAGAAGGGCAGTGGGAACCTGCTCGTCGAATCCCGATTCGGCAAAGTCCTGTGGTCGACGCACGTCCACGAGCACCCCCGAGACCATCTGGTCCTCCAAGCGAACGGGCGCCTCGTCATCATCAGCATCACCCAGAGGACCATCTGGACAGCGACGCAGCGCCGGTGGCTTCCCTCATCGCGTTGCCAAACAACTGGGTCAGCGGCATGCCGGCCGCCTCGGCCATCATGGCGATGACGCTGTTGGGGGCGAAAGAGCAGTAGAGCCCAGCCTCGAGGAACCAGGGCTGACCGCTCGGGTCGATGCGGAAGTCGAACAGGCTGTAATGCCGGCAGCCCAGCGCCGTGTGGCATTCCCTGGCGATGTCCCACACTCGTTGCGTGATCGGGTCGTCCGGGTCCACGATCCATGCACGCGTGGCGTCTTTGGCGACGAGGCGGAGCTCGCCGTCGGCATCGCGGCGGATCTTGTCGTCGTGGGTGCGGATCGGCTTGGTCGTGGGGTCGACGTGGTACTCCTCGAGCGGGAGGCAGATCAGGTTCCCGTCACGGACGACGATGCCGCAGCGCACCTCTCGTCCGAGCTCGACGTAGGACTCGACCAGCACCGCGTCGGAGTGCTCCAACGCGGCATCGAGGGCGTCGGCGTACCCGTGCCGGTCGCGGACGAGGGTGACGCCGAGGGAGTTGTCGCCGTCCACCGGTTTGACGACGGCCGGAGGAGCGATGGTCGGCTGCTCACCCCGGCGCAGCACTTCGCCAGCCGGCACGGGCGCGCCGGCCGCGGCGACGACCGCTTTCGCCTTGGCCTTGTCCGCACCCAGCGCCATGACGTCCGGGGTGTTGCCGACGAACGGGATGCCGAGCACGTCGAACAGGGCCCGATAGGAGGTCATGCCGGGCAGGCAGAACATCTGTGGGACGACCACGTCGATCTCGAGCGCGGCCATCTGCGCAACGGCGTTGGCCAACGACGCCGGTTCGGCCGCCGCGAGGTCCTCGTCGTGCAGGCCGGTCGGGAACCGCCACTGGAGGTCCGGGGTGACGTAGGCGACGTGGAACTCGTACCGCTCCGGGTCCGTCACGTTGTCGAGGCAGTCCTCGGCGTAGAGCCGTGACAGGTCGGCGAGGAAGTCGCTGACCGCGGAACCGGCCAGGTGCAGGACGCGCAGGGTCATCGCCTCAGTCTCCGCCGGGCTCGACGAGCTTGCCGATGTTGAAGTCGATCTTCAACCATTCCTTGCCGTGCACGAGGTTCTGCAGCAGCAGCCACGGGATCTGGACGTGGTGGACCATCAGGAACGGAAGCGGGTCGTCCCAGTCGAAGATGGCATCCTTGCCCCGGGCGATGATCGCGAGCCGCCGGAGGGCGTGGCGTGGCTGGGTGAGCAATCGCCACACCTCCTGGTAGATCCAGTACGTGGGCCGGCTGCCCGGCAGCGGTGTCACGGATGGACCGTCGTCGTCGAGGTAGGCGGCGGCGACGCCGGGATGGTTGTAGAGCATCGTGATCGCCGAGTGGGTGCGGGGATTGCACTCGATCGCATAGAGGCGACCCTCCTCGGCCTCGATGAAGTCGAAGCTGACCTGACCCGTGAGCCCCAACGGCTCGACGAAGGCCCTGACCCACGCCTCGATCTCGGGCTTGTCGACCATCTCGTAGTTGAGCTGGGACGCCGAGGACTCGCAGCAGCAGAAGACCGTGACCCGGCCGTCACGGACGGTGCTGTGCGTGCAGTACTCCTGCCCCCGGACCAGCGCCTGCATGGTCCAGGGTGTCTGCTCGGAGATCGGCTTGGACCGCACGAACGCCGCGGTCTCCTGTGTCGTGGGCCGGGGGAGGGGGGTGAGGTCGAGCCGGTTCACCGGGTCGTAGCGGATGCTCTTGAGGATGTAGGGCTCGTCCACCGCATCGAAGTCGAACTCGTCGATCTGGCGTGGATCGGAGATGCGGTGGTGGTGGGGTACCGGCAACCCGAGCGAGTCGGCCAGCGACGAGAACTGCTCCTTGTCGTCCAGGGTGCGGATCATGTCCGCGTCGCAGTGCACCACCTCGCACCACGGTGCCAGCAACGGGGCGGCCAGAGCGTCGTACCAGCTCGCCACCGGGCTGCAGACCGGCACGTACACGTCGACCCCCTCGTTCCGCACGATGCGCAGCAGCGCGTCGGCGTAATCGGGCGCCTGCGGTGCCGGCACGGTGTGGAAGCGATCGACGGCCCGCGAGAACCGGTGCCCGGTCCACCGGTACTTGGCCTGCTCGACCAGGATCACCCGGTGGCCCGCCGCGTGGAACGACCGCGCCAGCTGCAGCGCCTTGGTCATCTTGCCCCCGCTGACCAGGATCGTCTTCGGCGCCGACGCCGTCTCGCGGGTCGGCCCGACGACGAGGGACCTCAGCAGCGCCGCGCCGGTGAGGGCGACGTTCGCCGGCAGCGGGATCGTCAGCAACCCGAGGGTCCCCATCGTCTTCAGGGTCGTCCGGATCCGTTGCACGTGGTCAGGCTGTGACCGTGCCACGGTGCATCACCCGGTCCCCGATGACGTCGGCGTGGTCGGCTCGGTGCAGGACGACTCGGTTGTCCCACATGACGACGTCGCCGGTCGACCAGGTGTGGCGCAAGGTGTTGCCGTCGGCCGTGGAGTGACCGTAGAGGTAGGCGATGGCGTCCCTGGCGTCCGCGTCATCCATGCCGCTGACCGCGACACAGCGCTCGGGCGTGGACACGTACAGCGCGGTGCGCCCCGAGATGGGGTGTCGTCGGAACACCGAGTGCTCGGCGGCGGTCTCCGCGTCCCGGTCGAGATCGCCGATGCCGGTCACCACGTGGCGGACGGTCCGGCCCTGGAGGCGGTCGCGGACGTCGTTCGGCAGGGTGTCGTAGGCGCGGTACTGGTTGGTGAACAACGTTTGGCCGCCCTGCGCGGGGATGTCGACGGCCCGCAGCGCCGTGTAGGCGGGCGGGTTGCGCACGTAGCTGGTGTCGACGTGGAAGACGCTGCGCGGCGCGGTGGTCCGCCCGACGTTGCTGATGACGTTGAGGTCGGGGAAGCCGTCGACCGGCGTCTCGCCCTGGGTGAAGGTGAGCTCGCCGAACCCTGCGAGGAAGGCCACGAAACCGGCGTCGTCGACGTCCTGACCGGGCAGGACCACGACCCCGTGGTCGGCGAGCAACCGCCGCAGCGTCGTCGCCGTGTCGGCATCGACGTCATCGATCGCCAGATCGGTGACCCGCATGCCGATAGGGCTGAGGATCTCGGTGTGGATGGTGTCTTCCTCCGCAACGACGAGCTGGACGGCGCGACGACCGCGCTACGCGGCTGTGTCGTCGACGCGGCAGATCAGGGTCAGGCCGTCGCGCAGCGGGACGATCACCTGCTCCACCCGGGGATCGGCCGCCACGAACTGGTTGAACGCAGCGATGGCGAGCCCGTTGGCGGTCGCCGCGGCGGGTCGCCACGGTTGGCCCTGCATCAGGGTGTTGTCCACGCAGATCAGGCCCTGCGGGGCGACCAGTCCGGCGGTGAGCAGGGTGTCGAGGTAGCCTGCGTATCCGGCCTTGTCGGCGTCGATGAACACCAGGTCGAACTGTCGACCAGCCACCGCGAGCTCGTCGAGCGTGGTCCGGGCGGGTCCGACCTCGATCGTGATCTTGTGACCGGCACGGGACTCGTCAAAACTGCGCTGCGCGAAGGCGGCGACGTCCGGGTCGATCTCACAGGCGGTCACCCGACCGTCCTCGGTCAGCGCTTCGGCCATCGCCAGCGCGGAGTAGCCGGTGAACACGCCGATCTCCAGTACCTCCGTCGCACGGGTGGCGTGCACCAGCATCTTCAGCAGCTGGCCCTCGACGTGCCCGGAGAGCATCTCCTGTTCGAGGTGCCCGACGGACGCGGCGCCCGGGTGCCGGCTCCAATCCTGCGCTCCCGTGCGCTCCGCGACCGACCGCAGGTCGGGCGACTCCGGTGTCGTCCATCGGCTCAGGTACGGGTCCAGGCCGGTTGCCAGGTCGCGCGCTTCCCGCAGCTCGGACTTCAGGGACGGATCGACGCCGTCCACGAGGTCGAGTCGCCGGGCCAGCTGGTCGAGCTTGCTGGCGAGGATGCTCGTCGGCGTCACCGGTCGTGGTGAGCCGAGCTCGGATGGGCGCGCGCCGTCGCGACCTTGTCGCCCGAGGGTCTCACCGACGCTGGTCATGCGGTGAACATGTCGTCGCCGTCGCCGCCGTGGGGGTACCTGCTGCACACCTGCTGGTGGATGGCGAGCACGCGGTCGAGCTCGTCGGTGGTGAGGTCGTTGACGAAGTCGCAGGTGCCGATCGGCCGAGGCACGGCGGCGCGGAGGGAGCCGTCGCGGGTCTGGACGATCGCGGCGGAGGCTTTGCGCAGCAACTCGGGAGTGAGATGGGGGCTCGTGAGGGCGAGCCCGAGGCGGCTCATCAGCCAGAAGATGCGGTCGCGCTCGCTGACTGAGATGTAGCCGCGTTGTTCGGCGAGCGTGGTGGACAGCGCCATGTCGATGTTGATGGCGTGACCGTGAAAGAAGGGGACCTCGGGAGCCAGCTCGAGGGTCGGGCTCCAGGTGTGGCCGAAGGCGATGACGCGATCGAGGTCGAGCTCGTGCAGGTTGGGGACCTCGAGGGTCAGCATGGTGTCGATGGCGTCGTAGGTCACCCGGTGCGCCACGTCGCGAAGCTCTGGAGTCCCGTCCAGGTGGCCGAACCGGGTCAGGAGGAGGTCCTCACCGTATTTTTCGAGCAGGGTGAACACCCCGCTGTTGGCGACGGTCGAGATCTTGATCATCTCGGCCATTCCGTTGCGGACCTGGTCGATCGGGAGGGTCTTGAGGAACGAGAAGTCCAGGATCACCTTCTGCGACGCGTGGTAGGCGCCGAGCCGGTTCTTGGCCTTGCCGTGATTGACGGCGACCTTGATCGAGACGCTGGCGTCGATGAGGCCGATCAGCGTGGTGGGCACCCGGATGTAGTTGGTGGAGCGGCGATAGGCGGCGCAGGCGAACCCGGCGACGTCCGTGGTCAGGCCCCCGCCGACCACCAGCACTGGTTCCTTGCGCAGCAGCCCGAAGCCTCCGAAGGCATCGACGATGCGCTCGACCGTCTCCAGGGTCTTGTCCGTCTCTCTGATGACGACCGGGTAGGTGGTGAGGTCGATGTGGTGCTGGTCGAAGTAGGCGCGGATCTGCTCGCCGTACAACCCGTAGACCGTGTTGTCGACGACCATCAGGCAGCGGCCGAACGGTCGGTAGCTGTCCGCGATCTCGGGATTGTCGACCGCGAAGGCGCCGTCGACATAGGTCAGTGAATAGTCTATTTTTTCATAGGCCTCGACGTGGAATGCGGTGTCGGTGGCAGTGAATGTCGCTCGCGGGTTGGCCGCCATGTGTTCGTGTCTCTCCTGCTCAGTTGTGGGTGAGCTGCTGCAGCTCGTCGGCGTCCAACCGGTCGACGGTGCGCGCCGCAGTCGTGAAGTCGTGCTGGGCCGTGTTCTGGTTGGGGAACGCGACGCACGCGAGGCCGGCCGCGACGGCAGCACGGACCCCGTCGACGTTGTCTTCGATGGCGACGCAGTCAGCCGCCGCTTCGTCGAGCTGCTGCAACGCAAACGAGTAGGCCGCCTTGTCCGGCTTCGGCTCGTCGACCCTGGAAGAGTCGACGATGACGTCGAAGTCCCGGGCCTCGACGTTGGGGCTCAGTGCCTCGAGCAGCGAGGAGACGTTGTCGCTCGACGTGGTGGTGACGAGGCCGAGCTTCCAGCCGTTGCTCTTGGCGCTCGTGATGGTGTCGACGACCCCGGCACGGGGCGCCAGCTGCGCGCCGGCCACACTCTCCTGGAAGACCTTGGATTTGGTCTCGTGCACGGCTTTCGCGTCGACCGTCTGCCCGAGCGACGTGGCGTACTCGGCGATTCTGGCCTGGCCGCCGCTCTTGGGCAACAGGGTGCGGTACTGGTCCTGGTCCCAGCGCCAGTCGAGCCCGTGGGTCTCGAAGGCCTGGTTGAACGCCTGCCTCTGCAGTTCCGACGTGTCGGCGACGGTGCTGATCGAGCCGAAGAGAATAGCTGTCATAGGAGATTCCGTTCTGTGGACGGCTGCGCACGGCAGCTGTTGGTACATCTGTATGGTACTGTAAAGTCAGTTTACTAGCAAGAAAAGTTGTGCACCTGATGCCATCCACTCGACGTCCAGTCAGCGGTCAGCCCATCGACGCCCGCGTGATCCGCACGCGCAACGACATCCTGCGAGCGGCCCTGGAGGTGCTGATCGCACTTGGCTCCGAAGGTGTCACACACGCCCGCCTATCCCAAGTCGCCGGATACTCCAAGGCCACCGTCTACAAGCACTGGCCCACACGTGCCGATCTACTCCGAGACACCTTCACCCGCCTCGGCGACGTGCCGCACCACGTCCCGACCGGCGACCTGCGCACCGACCTCATCATGGAGGCGACCACGTTCCGCACCGCGATGGAAGAACAACGGCTCGACCGGGTGTTGGCCGTGCTGTCCGACCTCTCGCACTCCGACCCGGAGCTGGCCAAGATCCGCGACAAGCTCGTCGCTGACGGTGAGCGAGTCGTGCGTGAGCTACTCCAGCCGGTGTTGCACGGGACCGAACTGGAAGCGGCGACACTGATGCTCTGCGGTGCCGTCCTGCACGCCGCACTCATGCACGGGACGCCACCGGATGACAACGTGATCGCGGCGACCGTCGACCTGACGCTGCGAGGCCTGGCAACGAGCTCGTCTCATCCGTCGTGAAGACCCCCTTTCTCGTCGATCCTCGACGGCAGGCGCCCACTCCGGACGTGGCGGTGGCGGCAGGGCCTGCGAGCAGTCGTCGAGACCTAGACCGCAAGTAGGCCCAGAGCCACAGCGACGGTCGACTGAGCTCGGTCGTGGGTGGCGAAGCCGACCTCCTCGCCGCGCTCCAGGAGGCTTGGCGTCACCAACGTGGCGGTTGCCAAGTGCCACGCGTCCATTGCTCGGATCGCATGCGAGCGCACGAGGTGCAGCGCTCGGGTCTCGATGTCCTCCTGGGGCGCAGCTACAACCGTCACCGGGCCGTCGAGCGCAAGATCCGCGTCGAGCAGGGCCAGCAGGCCGCCTTCGTCGCCTCGACCAGCACGCGCTGCCCGTACCAGCGCACCCGAGACCTCGGTCCTGGTCCAGGTCCCGGTGACGAGCGCAACCTGAGGGTCGGCCAGCATCGCCACGGTCTCGTCGTGGCCGCTCTCGTCGCCGAGGTATGCACGAGCGAGCACCGAGGAGTCGAGGTAGACGATCACGTTCTCTCGCGTTCCTCGGCCAGTAGCCGGTCGAGAATCCTGCCGGTGCCCCTCGTGGATGCGACGACACGCCGGCGGCGCGCCGAGCTCACCGGCGCTCCCGAGGTTGCCCGGAGGACTCCCAGGCCGGTGGCCCTCGCCCGTAGTCGGGCTCGCCGGTCACCCTCGTCGGCGTCGGCTGCGGCGTCGAGCATCTCGGTGGCCACCGCGTTCACGCTGCGCCCGTCCCGGGCAGCACGAGCCGCCACCGCCAGGACGCTGAGTGCCGGAAAGTTCACCCTTCGAGGTGTTGACACGTGGCGCCGGCTTGCTTATCCTCGAACCAGCCCTGATGACAACGTTGTCAACACCCTACGGGGGGTGAGGTTGGCGACGTCGTGGGCTCGCCGCTGGCGGGACGAACGTCGAGCTCGACGCGTCCGGACGGATCCACCAATCGAGGGAGGACTCAACATGTCTCATCGCCGGAAGCTCTGGGGGAGCTTCTTCATCGCCACCGCGCTCACCACGACGACGGTGCTGCCCGCAGGGGCGGCGTTCGCGGCCGCCACGTCATCGAAGGCGAGCTACGTGAGCGACCCGGCGTCGCTGGTCGATCCGTTGGTGGCCACGACCAACGGAGGCGACGACTTTCCCGGCGCCGACATGCCATTCGGCATGGTCCAGTGGAGCCCGGACACGCCGAGTCGACCGTCGGGGGGCGGCTACGAGTACAGCGACAACGCCGTCACCGGTTACAGCCTGACCCACATCTCGGGCCCGGGTTGCTCGGCCGCCGGTGACATCCCGATCCTGCCCACCACCGGGGCCGTCGCCGCGAACCCGACGGTGACCACCGAGCCGCTCTCCCACGCTGCCGAGCAGGCCACCCCCGGTTACTACGCACTGACCGCCGGTGGGGTCAAGACCGAGCTGTCGACGACCACCCACGCCGGGATCGCCAGGTTCACCTTCCCGCAGGGCACGGCATCCAACCTGCTGTTCAAGCTGTCGGACAGCGCAGCCGGCAGCTCGGGCACGCACGTCCAGATCGTCAACGACCACGAGATCTCCGGCTGGGTGACCAGCGGGAGCTTCTGCGGGGCGTCGAACACCTACACCGCGTACTTCGACATGGTCTTCAACCAGCCGTTCACCGCCAACGGCGCCTGGAACAACAGCGGAGTGCGGGCCGGGGCCACGTCCATGACCGTCGACGGGGCCGTACCGGCCCGGGCCAGGGCGGCCAAGGCCACCGCAGCCAGGGCCAGGACCGCGGCGATGGCGCAACCACCGGTGAGCAATGCCGACGGGGCCTACGTCACCTTCGACACGTCGACCGCTCCTGTGGTCACGGCCAAGGTCGGCCTCTCCTATGTCAGCGACGCCAACGCGGTGGCGAACCGCAGCGCAGAGATCCCCGGGTTCAACTTCGCCACGGTGAGAACGGCCGCCCACACGGCCTGGAACGCCGAACTGAACAAGATCCAGATCGGGGGAGGGACGGCCGCCCAGCAGGCCACCTTCTACACCGCGCTGTACCACTCGCTGCTGCACCCCAACACGTTCAGCGACGTGAACGGGCAGTACGCAGGTTTCGACGGCCAGGTGCACACCGCGCCGGCCGGTCACGCCGAGTACGCCAACTTCTCTGGTTGGGACATCTACCGTGACCAGGTCCAGCTCGCCGCCGTCGTCGACCCGTCGGCGACCAGCGACATCGTCACATCGATGCTCAACCAGTACAACCAGACCGGCATGTTCCCCAAATGGGCGGAGAACAACGGCGAGTCCTACGTCATGGTGGGTGACCCGGCCGATCCCATCATCGCCGACGCCTACGCCTTCGGGGCCACCGGCTTCGACACCGCCGCGGCGTTGACCGACATGCAGACCGAGGCCAACACCCCCAACAGTGTCCGTCCCGGCCTCAGCACCTACGAGAGCAAGGGCTATCTGCCCGTCGACGGCACCTACGGCTGCTGCAACTTCTACGGTCCCGTGTCGACCCAACTGGAGTACAACACGGCGGACAACGCCATCGCCCAGTTCGCCAACGCCCTGGGGCGGCATGCGGTCGCCGCGCCGTTCGCTCTCCGAGCCCAGAACTGGCAGAGCTCGTTCAACCCCGGCACCGGTTTCATGCAACCCAAGTTGGCCAACGGCCAGTTCCAGTCCGGCTTCGACCCGACCTCGTCTGCCGGGTTCGTCGAAGCCAATTCCTACGTCTACAGCGAGATGGTGCCCTTCGACCTCGAGGGCCTGATCGCCGCAGACGGAGGGAACGCCGCGTGGGTCGCCAAGTTGGACGGCCTGATGTCCAACATCGCCCATCCCGGTGCCACCAACGTCCAGATGGGCAACGAGCCCAGCTTCGAGATCCCGTGGGAGTACGACTACGCCGGGGCCCCGTACCGGACTCAGGCGACCGTTCGCCAGACCCAGGATGCCATCTACTCCGACACCCCGGCCGGACTGGCCGGCAACGACGACCTGGGAGCCATGAGCTCCTGGTACGTCTGGTCCGCCATCGGTGCTTATCCCGAGACGCCGGGGTCGGCCACCGTCGCCCTGGGTAGTCCGCTGTTCCCCGAGGTGGCCATCCACCTGGCCAGCGGCAAGACCCTGACCGAGACCGCCCCGCAGGCCGCGGACAACGCTCCGTACGTCTCCAACCTGACGCTCGGGGGACGCTCCTGGGAGCACGCCTACCTGCCGGCAACGGTGTGGACACGGGGGGGCGCCTTGAACTGGACGCTCTCCTCGACGCCGGACACGGCGTGGGCGGCCGCTGCGGCTGACGCCCCTCCGTCGTCCACCTCCGGGCTGCGGACCGCGCTGGGCTACCTGAGCGGGGGCGGCAACACCGTGGTCGCTCCCGGCGCCACGGCGACGCTCAGCATCGGAGCCCAGAACATGCTGGCCTCGGCCCAGGCGGTCAGTTGGACAGCGTCGGCGGCCACGGGATCGGGGCTCACCCTCGGTCCGACCAGCGGCACGTTCGACCTCAGGGCGCACGCCAAGGGAGCCCAGCTGCTGTCGGTGACGGCCCCGGCCGGCGCCGCCGATGGCCGCTACCTCGTCACCATCTCCTACCGCTCGGCCACGGGTGTGGCGCTGCCCGACGTGGTGGCGGAGGTCGACGTGGCCAAGCCGGGAGATGTCTTTCCCTTCTACAACAACATCGGGATCTCCAGCGACGGCACCCCCAACGGCGCCGACTTCGACGGAGACGGGTACTCGTACTCCGCCCAGGCGCTGGCTGCCCAGGGCCTGACCCCGGGAGGGACCAAGACCGTCAACGGCTTGGCCTACACCTGGCCGAACGTGCCCTCCGCCCAGCAGGACAACATCCAGGCCGCAGGCCAGACCATCCCCGTGGCGGCCGGCGCCCCGGCGACCAAGATCGGGGTCATCGGCTCCGCCACCCAAGGCAACACCCAGACCAACGTGGTGGTCCACTACACCGACGGCACCAGCCAGACGGTGACCCTGGGTCTGAGCGACTGGACCCTCGGAGCCGGCACGACCAAGCCGGCGTTCGGGAACACCGTCGTGGCCGCCACCCCCTACCGCGACACCACGACTGGCACCAACCAGACCGTGACCACGTACATCTTCGAGGCAGACGCCGCCTTGAGCGGCGGCAAGCCCGTCGCCAGCGTGACGCTGCAGGCGCCCCCCGCGGGCGGCGGCTTCCACGTGTTCGCGCTCGGTCTGCGGTGAGCGTCGGGCCCGGGGTGAGCCCCTGACCAGGCGGGCACCCCAGGAGCGGGTCCGTCCTCGATCCTCGATGAGGGTCGAGGACGTCCCCGTCTCCGGCCCGGGTGGATCCTGGCGCACCCCGAGCAGACCGGCTATCTTTGACAACGTTGTCGGCAACGTTGTCAAAGTAGACGGCCACAACCTTTCAGGGGAAGGTGCTTGCGGGTGGTGTCACGACCCACGATTCGAGATGTCGCTGCCCGCGCCGGGGTGAGCCTGAAGACGGTGTCCCGGGTGCTCAACGAGGAGCCCGGGGTCCGACCCGACAAGGCCCAGGCCGTCCGGAGCGCGGCGGCCGCCCTGAAGTTCCAACGCAACGAGGCCGCCGCCAACCTCCGGCGCAGCGACCAGTCGACGCGCATCATCGGCTTGGTCATCGAGGACGTGGCCAACCCCTTCTACTCGGTGGTGGCCGGCGCGGTCGAGGCCACAGCTCACGAGCACGGCCACCTGATGCTGGTGGCGAGCTCCGCGGAGGACCCCACGCGCGAACGCGAGGTGGTGAGCGCGTTCTGCGCCCGCCGCGTGGACGGACTGGTCATCGTCCCCGCCGGCGACGAGCACGCCTACCTCCACGACGAGGTGGCCGCCGGCACCCCGGTGGTCTTCGTCGACCGACCCGGACCACGCGGCGAGATGGACTCCGTGGTCACCGCAAACGCCGAGGGGGCCCGCGACGGCGTCTCCCACCTGCTCGCCCAAGGCCACGAGCGCATCGCCTTCGTCGGTGACGAGGCGGGGATCTTCACCGCGGCGGAGCGCTTCCGCGGCTACCGGGAGGCCCTGGCCGCGTCGAAGGTGGCCGTCGACGACTCACTGGTGCGCTTCGGCCCTCACGACGTGGACGCAGCAGAACGGGCGGTGGCCGACCTGCTCGGTCAGCCGGAGCCCCCGACCGCGATCTTCGCCGGCAACAACCGGCTGACCATGGGCACCATCCGAGCCGTCGGTCGCGGCGGGGCGGCGGTCGCCGTGGTCGGCTTCGATGATTTCGAGCTCGCCGAGTTTCTCGACCCCCCCGTGACGGTGGTGGCCCAGGACGTCGAGGCGCTCGGCCGGACCGCAGCCGAGCTGCTCTTCAGCCGGCTGGGAGGAGACGACCGGCCTCCCCGGACCGTGACCATCGGGACGAAGCTGATCGTGCGCGGGTCGGGAGAGATCCCCACGGCCGCGTCCATGCGGCGGTCCCGTCGCCCCCGCGGCACCGAACGGTCGGCCCGGTGAGACCCATCGAGCTGAGCGCCAACCAGCCGCGTCAGTTCTACCGGGGGGGCGACGCCATCGCCCACCTGATCGGCGACGCGCCCGTCGACGGCCACCGACCCGAGGACTGGGTGGCATCGACCACCAGTCTCTTCGCCCACCCCGACCTCGGACTGAGCACGCTGACGGACGGCCGGACCCTGGCCGCACTCATCTCGGCCGACCCCGTCGACTGGTTGGGCGCCCGCCACGTGGACGCCTTCGGCGCCGATCCGGCCTTGTTGGTGAAGCTCCTCGATGCCGCCGAGCGACTCCCCGTGCACGTCCACCCGAGCCGGAGCTTCGCCTCGAGCCACCTGGGGTGTCAGCACGGCAAGACCGAGGCCTGGGTGGTGGTGGGGGCCGGTCGCGACGCGGAGGTGTTCGTCGGCTTCCGCGACGACGTCGAGCCGTCCGAGCTGAACCGCTGGGTGACGACCCAGGACAGCGCCGCCATGCTCGCCCGCATGCATCGTCTGGCCGTCGTGGCCGGCGACACGGTGCTGGTCCCGGCCGGCACCCCCCACGCCATCGGCGCGGACGTCTTTTGCATCGAGCTGCAGGAACCCACCGACTTCTCCATCAACCTGGAGTGGCAGGGCTTCGATCTGCCCGAGCCGCCTGCCGCCACCCTGGGCCTCGAGCTGGACGTGGCCCTCGCGTGTGTCCGCCACCGGGCGCTCAGCTCCACCGAGGTCGGCGCTCTGCGCTCCGGGCGCGGTGACCGGCTCTTCCCGGCACAGGCCGACCCGTTCTTCCGGGCCGAGAGGATCCGACCGGATCCGTCCGCACACCGCGAGGCGTCCTACGCGGTGATCGTGATCCTCGACGGGGACGGCACCTTGCACACCGCCGGCGGTGAAACCGTCGAGTTGCGGCGCGGTACCCGGGTCGTCGTGCCCCACAGCGCCGGATCCACCGTCCTCACCGGCTCCCTGCTGGCCATCCGCTGCCTGCCCCCCGACCCCGACGACGCGTTCCGAGGAGGAGCATGACCGATCCGACCCCTATCCTCCAGGCCGAGGACCTGACGATGCGCTACGGCCAGGTGCAGGCGTTGCGAGGTGCGAACTTCACCGCCTACCCCGGCGAGGTCGTCGCCCTCATCGGCGACAACGGGGCCGGCAAGTCGACGCTCGTCAAGTGCCTGTCCGGCGCCGAGCAGCCGACCAGCGGCCGCATCCTCGTCTCCGGCGAGGCCAAGGAGCTCCACTCGCCGGTGCAGGCCCAGAGCATGGGCATCGAGACCGTCTACCAGGACCTGGCCCTGGCGACCGACCTCGACGGCGCCGCCAACGTGTACCTCGGCCGGGAGCTCACCCGGCGCGGCCTGCTCGGCTTCCTCGGTGTCCTCGACAAGCGGGCCATGCGCGACCGGGCGCGCCAGACCTTTCTCGACCTCGGGGTGGACCTCCAGGACATCACCGTCCCGGTCGGATCGCTCTCCGGCGGACAACGTCAGAGCGTGGCCGTGGCCCGTTCTGTCCTGTGGGCCAGCAAGGTGGTGTTCCTCGACGAACCCACCGCCGCGCTCGGGGTCGTGCAGACAGCCAAGGTCCTCGACATGATCCGCCGCGTCCGGGACCGTGGCGTCACGGTGGTGCTGATCAGCCACAACATGCCCGAGGTCCTCGAGGTCGCCGACCGGGTCGAGGTCCTGCGCCTCGGCCGGCGGGTGGCGCAGTTCGACCGCGGGGACGCCACGGTCGAGGACCTGGTGGCCGCGATGACCGGTGCCCTCACCCAGGAGGGCGCAGCATGAGCTCGACCACGACCGGCACCACCGAGGCCGCCGACGGCGACGGTCTCGTTCCCCCCGGCCAGCCGCCGCCGTCCTCGCCCCTGAGCGTGGGGTTGCGAAAGGCCTTCTCGTCGACCAGCCCGTTCTGGATCTTCTGCGTCCTGGTGGTGATCGTCGCCGTCTTCGGCGTCCTGAAGCCTTCGGAGTTCCTCAGCTCCTTCGACATCCGGACGATCTTCATCGACGCTTCGGTGGACCTGGTCATCGCCGTCGGGATGACCTTCGTCATCATCACCGCCGGCATCGACCTGTCGGTCGGTTCGATCCTGGTCCTCTCCGGGGTGCTGGCGGCCAAGACCATGAGCGGGTTGGGCGGGGGCCAGAATGCCGGCTGGTCCACCATCACCCTCGGCCTGGTGGTCGGCCTGGCCATCGGGTTGGGCTGCGGGCTGCTCCAGGGCTTCATCGTGGCCCGGCTCAAGGTGCCGGCCTTCATCGTCACGCTGGGCGGTTTCGGCGCCTTCCTGGGCCTCGCCCAGGTCTTCACCGGGGGGATCGACGCCCGCAACGTGCCTCTCGAGCTCGGTAACACCATCGGCAACGGCGAGGTCGCCCACATCCCGTGGCTGGTGATCATCGCCGTGATCGTGGCCGTCATCGGCGGGCTGATCCTCGGCACCACCCGCTTCGGTCGCTACACCTACGCCATCGGGTCCAACGCCGAGGGGGCCCGGCGCACCGGCATCAACGTCACCTGGCACCTGGTCAAGGTCTACGGCCTGATCGGCCTGCTCTCGGGCCTGGCCGGCGATCTCAGCCTGGCCCACTTCACCACGACCACGATCGGGGCCCACGAGAACGACAACCTGACGGTGATCACCGCGGTGATCCTGGGGGGGACCAGCCTGTTCGGAGGGTCGGGGAACATGATCGGGACCGTCATCGGCACCCTCATCCCCGTCGCGCTCGACGCCGGGCTGGTCATCGTCGGGGTGCAGAGCTTCTGGCAGGGAGTCGCCGTCGGGGTGGTGCTCGTGGCCGCCGTCTACGCCGACCAGCTCCGACGTCGGTCCCGGAGCCGCAGATGATCCGCGACCTCCGACCGCCACGTCCCGCATCTTTCCGGATCCAGCAAGGGAGGCGCCGTCGGGTGCTTCCCACGACAGAAGGAGAAGCAAGCATGTCCAAGGCCAAGCTCCGAGCAGGCGCCATCCTCGCCGTGGCCGCGCTGGGTGCAGCAGGATGCGGATCCAGCTCGCCCAAGACCAGCTCGCCCACGACCGGGGCAACGGGGAGCACCCCCGCCTCCAGCCCGGCGACCACCCCCGCCTCCAGCCCGGCGACCACCGCGGCGCCCAACGCGCCGGCTCCGGCGGCGCCGGCGGCCGGCTCCGGAGCCGGCAAGACCCTGGCGCTGATCCAGGGCACCGACAGCGACCCGTTCTACATCACCATGGCCTGCGGGGCCCGGGCCGAGGCCAAGAAGCTGGGCGCCTCGCTGACCGTCCAAGGACCGGCGAACTTCCAGGCATCCGAGCAGATCCCCGTCGTCAACTCGGTGACGGCCAAGCACCCCGACGCGGTCATGATCGCCCCGACCGACAGTCAGGCGCTGATCGCGCCCATGACCCAGATGAAAGCGGCCGGGATCAAGCTGATCCAGGTCGACACCACGGTCACCGATACCTCGCTCGCCTTGTCGAGCATCAGCTCGAACAACACCCAGGGAGGTCAACTGGCCGCCACCACGCTGGCCAAGTTGCTCGGGGACAAGGGTTCGGTCGTCGTGATCAACGAGCAGCCGGGGATCTCCACCACCGATGCCCGCGCCCAGGGCTTCGCCCAGGCCATGAAGGCCTTCCCCGGCATCAAGGTGCTGCCCGTGCAGTACGACCAGGACAGCGCCACCACCGCCGCGTCCCTGGTGAGCTCGGAGCTGGCCGCCCACCCCGACCTGAGCGGGATCTTCGCCATCAACACCCTCACCGCCGAGGGCGTCGGCACCGGGCTGCGCCAGGCCGGGGCCACGGGGAAGGTCAAGGTCGTGGGCTTCGACGCCAGCCCCCAGTCCGTCCAGCAGCTCCAAGCCAACACCGTCCAGGCCCTCATCGCCCAGCAGCCGGCCCTCGAAGGCCAAGAGGGAGTCGACCAGGCCGTGCTGGCCCTGACCGGCAAGGCCAACACCTCCCAGATCGGGACCAGGCTCGTGGCCATCACCCAGTCCAACCTGCCCCACATGGGCGCCTACCTCTACAAGGGCAGCTGCTGATCGCTCAGGTCGTGCGGTCGCCGCGCTGGTCCGCCTCCTCCGTGACCCCAGCTCGCCGAGGAGGCGGTCCGCAACGGTGGTCCGGCGGTCTCTCTTGCTCGGCCAGCAGGTTGCCCGTACCTCGAGGGCGTAACCGGCGACCGGGCTCGCCAGGAGACCGCCGGTGGGTGACCGACCCGGCTGGTGTTGCGTCACAAGCGGCTGGTGGTGCTGGCTTGGCTGATCCTGGCGGTGGCGGGGGGCGCCACGGCGTCGCTGACGACCAGCCGGTTCGGCAAGACCTTCACCCTGCCGGGCGCGTCTGCGTCTCGTGCCGACGCCAGGATGGTGGCCGACTACGGCGTCACCGTCGACCCGACGATTCCCGTCGTCACCGCCCCTGCCGGCAGCTCGTGACGACCGCCGAGGCCACCGCGGTCCTGTCGCGGTTGCGAGGGTGGTGTCGAGGGCAGGCCGCTTCCGGGTCGTCGGTTGGGCCGGCACGCACGACCGGCACCGGCGCGCTGCAGACCGCGGCCGGTGGCGGCGGGGGCAGCGGTGTGCTGGCCGAGGCGCTCCTCGGCCTGACCGAGCTGACCACCATCAACTTCGTCGTCCAGTTCCTCATCGGCCTCGTCGGTCTCGGCGTGGCCATCGACTACGCCCTGCTCGTCACGACCCGCTGGCGCGAGGAGTCCGCTCGCCTCCCCGCGGACGAGGCCGTCGTGGCTGCCATGACCACCGCCGGGCGTTCCGTGGTCTTCTCCGGCCTGACGGTGGCTGTCGGCCTGCTGAGCCTGGTGGTCCTGCCCGTGCAGTTCCTTCGCTCGATGGGCATCGGCGGGGTGCTCATCCCCCTGGTGTCGGTCGCCGCGGCCGCCTGATCTTCGGGCTGCCTCCCACCGGGGCACTCACCAATTGGGTTCCCATCGTCGTGTTCGCCTTCCTCTACGGCGTGGCCATCGACTACGAGGTCTTCATCCTGGCCCGGATGCGCGAGACCTGGGACGCCACCGCCGACACCTCCACCGCCGTCATCGAAGGCATCGGCCGCACCGGTCGCCTCGTCACCAGCGCCGCGCTCATCCTCACCTTCGCGTTCGTGTCCCTGGCCACCGCACCCCTCACCTTCCTCGAGGTCCCCGCCACCGGACTCGCCGCCGGCATCCTCGTCGACGCCTTCGTCGTCCGATGCCTCCTCGTCCCCGCCCCCGTCAGCCTCTTCGGCCGCTGGAACTGGCTGCTACCCGCCCGACTCGCCCGGCTCCTGCGGATCCCGGCCCCCGCCTGAGGCGGCGGTCCCGAGGTGACGAGCGCTACACTGCAGCTTGCCTGAAGGGGCGCGGGGGGTTTCCACGAACCTCCTGCGTCGTGGCGTCAGCGCGACGTCGGGCCTGTCGGAAGCGGTTGCCACATGCCCGGTCCCAGCCTTCACGAATCCCCCGCCTGATGACGAGTGGCGAGTTGAGGCCGGTGCGCAACAGCGAGCGTCCGAAGGTCTTCGAGATCGGCCGGGTCTGTGCCGTTTCGTCGTGCGCCACCATCCTGTCGCGGTACAACCCGCGTCCGCTCTGCGAGCACCACCACGAGCAACGACCGACTGGTGGCGATCCGCCCGTCCGGTGACCGAGGCGGTCCCGGACCGGCGCGCCGACGGTGCGGTGACACGGCGCGCCTACGGTGCGGTGACACGGCGCGCCTACGGTGCGGTGACACGGCGCGCCTACGGTGCGGTGACACGGCGCGCCTACGGTGCGGCGATGCGGATCGTCTCGCTTCTTCCTTCCACCACCGAGATCCTCTTTGCCCTGGGCGCGGCCGACGAGGTCGTGGGCGTGACCTTCGAGTGCGACTTCCCGTCCGAGGCGCGCACCCGTCGGATCGTGTCGACCTCGACCCTGCCCGAAGGCCTCTCGCCGGGAGCGATCGACGCCGAGGTGCGGACCCGACTCGCGGCCGGTGACGACCTCTACCACCTCGACGAGGGCGCGTTGCGGGGGCTCGAGCCCGACCTGATCGTGACCCAGGACCTCTGCGCCGTGTGCGCCGTCGGCGTGGCCAGCGTCGACGCCGCCCTCGACCACCTGGGCTGCCGGGCCCCGGTGCTGACCGTGGACCCGGCCACGCTGGATCAGGTCATCGACTCCGTCGTGGCCGTGGGGGACGCCGTCGGTCGCCGCCACGAGGCGACCCACCTCGTCGCCAGCCTCCGAGGGCGCCTGGACGCGCTCGGAGCCGCGGTCGGTGGACGGCCCCGTCCGTCCGTGGCCGTGGTCGAATGGACGGATCCGCTCTTTGCCGCGGGCCACTGGGTGCCCGACATGGTGCAGGCCGCAGGGGGGAGGTCGGTGCTCGGCGTGGCCGGCGGTCGGTCGGTCGTGGCGGCCCCCGAGGACGTGCGCGCCTGCGGCGCAGATCTGGTCGTGGTCGCTCCCTGCGGGTACCGCCTGGCGGAGGCGGCCGAGTTGGCTGCAGGGCTGCTGGCCACCGGATCCCTGCCGCCGGGCGTGCCGGTCTGGGCGGTCGACGCGGACGCCGCCTTCGTCCGGCCCGGGCCTCGCCTCGTCGACGGAGTCGAGGCGCTGGCCGCCATCTGCCATCCTGGCGTGGTCGCACCGAGGCCCGAGACGGCCACGCTGGTGGGGATCTCGGAGGGGGTGGCGGCGCCCGGGTGAAAACCGGCGCCAGGGCCCCAACCCCTCGATTTGGGCGCCAACCTGCCGATAACTCTGAGGTGGTCACCTCTTCGCGTACCTCGGTGCTGCGATGGTGGGCCGTGCTCGGCATCGGGATCCTCGGCGTCGGCCTGGCCCTCGGGACGACGGCGAGCGGGGCGGCCCAACTGGCGGTCATGGCCCTGTCGGTCGGTGCCATCGCCCGGGGCATCAGAACCCACCGACCCGCTCATGTCCTTGCGTGGCGCCTGCTGCTCGCGGCGGTCGGGCTGTTCTTCGTGGCCACGGCCGTCGCCTTCGGTCTGCAGCTCGTCGAGGGAAGCTCGGTCTCCTACCCGTCTCCCGCCGACATCGTCAACGGTGCCGGCTACCTCGTGTGCATCGCCGCCGGCCTGGTGGTGGTCCGACAGCGGTCTCGCCGCTCGGACCCCACGAGCCTGGTCGACGCCGGGATCGTCACCGGCGGGATCGCCGTGGTGGCCTGGGTCTTCGTCATCGTCCCGGACCTCCAGGATGTGAGCTCCTCGGTGCTCGGTCGGGGCACCAACGTGGTCTTCGATGTGCTGTCGCTGGTCCTGATGGCGATCGTCGTGCGCCTGGCGCTCGGGCCCGGCGCGAGGAACGGCAGCTGGTACTGGCTGGCCGGGGCCATCGGCAGCGCGCTCGTCTCGGATCTGTCGCTGGCCGTCTGGAGCCGCGGCGGCGCCGGTGGGGGACTGGTGGCGGCCAGTGGCGCGCTGGCCGCGTGGGGCTGTGCGTGCGTGGGGGCCGCCGCCCTCCATCCTGCGATGGCCCGACTCACCGAGCGGTTGGACGAGGAGGTCGCGCCGATGAACCGCGGGCGCCTCGCCGTCATGGTCGGCTCGGTCCTCGTCGCGCCCGTGATCCTGGTCATCCGCTCGAGGGGACCCTCCTTCCTGTTCACCCTGGGCGTGGTCGTCGTCTGGGCGGCCGTGGGCGCGCTGATCGTGGTGCGCATGGGCGGTCTGGTGCTCGCCAGGGAGCGGATGGCGCGGGCCGAGGCGATCGTCCGGGAGGCCGGGGGGGCCATGGTCGCGGCGACCGAGCTCTCGCAGATCACCGCCGCAGCCGGCGGCGCGGCGCGGCGCCTGTTGCTCGCAGGCGGGAGCCGCGTCGGGCAGGTCCTCGTCGGACAGGTCGACGGTGACGCCATCGTGCTGGAGCCGGCGGGGCCACGGGGTGCCGGCGACCCGGTCGGCGCCGTTCGCTTCGGTGACGTCGGACTGCTCGCGCTCGTCTCGGCGGGGAAGGTGACCGAGTCCGTCGGCTCCGAACCCGACGGTCTGGCCGCCAGGTTGGGGACGCCGTGGGCCGGTCTGTACCCCATGGTCTCCCAGAGCGTCAGCCGGGGCGTCCTGGTGGTCACCGCCGAGCGGCGCCTCCCGCCGGCCATCACCTCGGGATGCGAATCGGTGGCCCGGCTGATGACGCTCGCACTCGACGCCACCGCCGCCGCGGCCCTCCGCCACCAGCGAGCCGCCGAGCGGCGCTTCCAACGACTGTTCGAGCACTCGGCCGACATCGTGGCCGTGCTCGGGGACGGCGGCGCACCGAGCTTCGTGTCTCCGTCGGCCGCCCACCTCCTCGGCTACGACCCCGCCGAGGTCTCGATGATGGATCCGAGGCAGCTCGTGCACCCCGGTGACCGGGTTGCCTACGACCGCCTGATCGGCGAGGCCACCCTGCAGGGCGGGGAGCCCGTCGAGGCCCGCCTGCGCACGGCGACGGGATCGTGGCTCTGGTTCGACGTGGTGGCTCGCAACCTGACCGCCGTGCCCGACGTCGAGAGCGTGGTCGTGACCGCCAGGCACGCGTCGGACAGGAAGGCTGCGGAGGAGCGCCTAGCGGCGAGCGAGCGCCGCTTCCGCTCGCTCGTCGAGAACTCGAGCGATCTCATCCTGCTCGTCGACCGCCTCGGGATCGTCAGCTGGGTGAGTGACTCGATCCGGCCGGTGCTCGGCCTGGGACCGCCGGAGCTGGTCGGTCGCACGCTCCTGTCGATCGCCGAGGACGGCACCGCCGTCGGTCTGGGCCACGCGCTGGAGCGGATGGATCGGGCGGGCACCGACGAGACCGAGGTGGTCGTCAAGCTGAGGGCGGTCGGGGGCGAGGTGCGGATCTTCTCCCTCACCCTGACCGACTGCAGGTCCGACCCCGCCGTCGGCGACATCGTCTGCAACGCGAGGGACGTGACCGAGGAGAAGCTGCTGGAGGAGGACCTCCGCTACCAGGCGCTGCACGACGACCTGACCGGGCTTCCCAACCGGGTGCTGCTGCGGGACCGGGTCCGGCTGGCCCTGAGCGGGCAGGACGAGCAGCGCTCGCTGGTCGCGGTGCTGTTCATCGACCTCGACGACTTCAAGACCGTCAACGACGGTCTCGGGCACGCAGCCGGAGACGACCTGCTGCGCCAGGCCGCCGATCGGCTGAGGTCGTGGTGCAGGAGCGAGGACACGGCGGGACGCCTCGGCGGCGACGAGTTCGCCGTCCTCATCGAGTCGGCGTCCTCGCTCGACGAGATCATCGTCGTCGCCGAACGTCTCCAAGCTTCGCTCCAAGCTCCCTTCCAGCTGGGCGCCCGCAAGCTGTCGGTCGCCGCGAGCGTCGGCGTCGCCGTGGCGGCCACGCCCGAGGCGACCTCCCCCGACGAGCTGCTCCGCAACGCCGACGCCGCGATGTACGTGGCCAAGAGCGGCGGCAAGGATCGGATCGAGGTCTTCGACCCTTCGATGCACCTGCACGCCTTCAACCGCCTGGAGCTCAAGGAGGATCTGGTCGGGGCGGTCGCCAGAGACGAGATGCGCCTCCACTACCAACCCATCGTCGAGCTGCGCAGCGGCGCCGTCGTCGGCTACGAGGCCCTGGCCAGGTGGGAGCACCCGACTCGTGGGCTGCTGCCGCCACAGTCGTTCATCCCGCTGGCCGAGGAGACCGGGCTCATCGTGCCCATCGGGCGCTGGGCGCTCGAGACCGCGGTCGCACAGCTCCAGGCGTGGACGAGCGCCGGGCGCGACGTCGGGGTGGGCGTCAACCTCTCCGGCCGGCAGCTCGAGACACCCGAGCTGGTGGACGACTTCGCCAGCCTGCTTCGATCCAGTGGCGTCCCGCTCCGCCACCTGACCATCGAGCTCACCGAGAGCGTCAGCATCCGCGCCGAGGGCATTCTCCGCCTGGAGGCGTTGCGGGCCCTCGGCGTCAACATCGCCGCAGACGACTTCGGGTCGGGGGTGGCGTCGTACGCGGTGCTCCAGCGCCTCCCGTTCAACACGGTGAAGATCGACAAGAGCATCATCGACGGCCTCACCCGGACGGGGCGGGCGGTCGCCCAGGTCCGCTCCATCATCGAGATGGCCCACAGCAGCGACATCGTGATCGTGGCCGAGGGGGTCGAGCAGCGCGAGCAGGCCGACATCCTTCGCGACCTCGGCTGCGACTACGCCCAGGGGTACCTCTTCGGTCGACCCGCGCCCGTCGCCGACCTGCACCACGACGGGCTGCTCGTGCGACCCGAGCAGCTCACCTAGCGCGACCGCAGGGCGCGACCCCATCCCCGGCCGGACGACACCTCGTCGGTAAGGTCATCGGGTCAGCCGATCGACAGAGTGGTCAGAGCAATGCGCGCGCGAGCAACCCAGCTGATCCGTAGGTGGCGGAGCGACGATCTCCGCTCCGTCTGGCTCCGCCGCTGCGAGGCCGGCGACGACGGTCGGGTCCTCGGGTCCTGGTCCCGCGAGGCGCGCGGGTTCGAGACCGTCCCGCAACACGAGCTCCTCCGTCAGGCGCTGGCGCTGGCCGAGCGCCTGACCGACGCCGGCGTCGGCCCCGGCCGCCCGGCCGTGATCGACTGCCTGTCTCCGCGCGTCACGCTCCTCGCCTACGTCGCCGCCGTCCTGAGCGGCGGGCTGCCGGCCATCACGCCGGTCTACCTGGTGGCCCGCGCCGGTCCCGGCGCTCGAGCGCGTGAGCTGCACGCCGGTCTCGGCGCGGCCTGCATCATCAGCGACCGGCCACAACCGGCGGGTGCCGACGTCGATGCCCGTGAGGGTGCCGCGCCGCCGATGGTGATCGACCCGACCGGCACCCGACCCGCTTCGGTCGTGCCGACCACCCTGCCGGGCGCGTCGGATCCCGGCGACCCTGCCCACCTCCAGCTGACCAGCGGATCGACCTCGGCTCCGAAGGCGGCGGTGGTCACGCACGGCAACGTCATGGCCAACTGCCTGGCGCTCGGCGAGGTGGTCGACATGGGGCCCGACGACTCGGCGGTGTCGTGGCTGCCGCTGTACCACGACATGGGACTCGTCGGCATGGCGTTGGTCAGCCTGCTGCAGGGCACCGACGTGCACCTGCTCACGCCGTTCGACTTCCTGGCCCATCCCGACGACTGGCTGCGCGCCATCAGCCTGACCGGCGCGGCCGTGACGTCGAGCCCGACGTTCGGCTACCAGCTGGCGGTGTCACGCACGACCGACGCGGTGATCGACCAGCTCGACCTCTCCGCGCTGCGGATCGCCTGCTGCGGAGGAGAGCCGGTCCTGCCCTCCGTGCTGGAGGCCTTCGAGCGCCGCTTCGCCCCCACCGGACTTCGAGAAGGTGTGCTGCGGCCCTGCTACGGGCTGGCCGAGGCCACCCTGGCGGTCACGTTCGCGCGGACCGGGTCCCTGCCGGTCGTGGCCCTCGACCACTCGGCGCTGGCTCCCGACGGCCACCTGTCCCTCCACGCCCCCGCCGCCGACGGCGTGGGTTCGCCGGTCCTGTCACTCGTGTCGGTCGGGCCGCCCGTCGCCGGCACGGAGGTCGTGATCCTCGACCCGGCGACCGGCCGTCCCCGGGTGGGTGAGGACCTCACGGGTGAGGTGGCGGTGCGGGGCCCCGGGGTCACCCCGGGTTACTGGCAGGAGGGCATGCTCCGACGCCGTCGCGACGCGTGGCTGGCCACCGGCGACGTCGGCTTCCTGCACGACCGCGAGCTGTACGTGGTCGAGCGAGCGGACAACCTGCTCATCCGCAACGGTCAGAACTACCCCGCCCACCCGCTCGAAGCGGCCCTCGCCGCGGCCTGCGGGCTCGACGCCGACGGGGTGATGATCGTCGACCGTGACATCTACGATCCCGGCGGTGACCTGACCGCGGTGATCGAGGTCGGGAGGCGCGCCGACCCGGTGCGCCTGGTCGAGCGGGCGGCCGTCGCGGGGCGGGGCCTCGAGCTGCGCGTCGACGACGTGGTCGTGGTGCGCCGCGGTGGCCTGCCGCGCACCTCGAGCGGGAAGAAGCAGCATGCCGCCCTTCGGGAGGCACTCCGCGCCCGCACGATCCCCACGCTCGCCGCCCGCAGGACCGACGGTGCCTCCGACGTCGTGACACCGGAAGGCTCGACCGAGCCAGCGGTCATCGACCTGCGTGAGTCGGGCGCCTCGGGGGCCGGCCGCTCGGATGTGCCGCTCGTCGCGGTGGTCCTCGACGAGGTCCGCCAGGTCTGCGAGCCCATCGGCACCTCCGGCGCCGTCGGGCTCGACGTCTCGCTGCACGACGACCTCGCCGTGGACTCCCTCGCCTTGTTCGCTCTCGCCGTGGCCCTCGAGGACCGCACCGGTCGGGCCATCAGCGCCGAGCAGCTGGTGGCGGCCAGGACACCCAGAGACCTGGTCGACGCGCTGGCCTCGTCCAACGGCGCCGCCCAGGAGGAGGGGATCCATGCGTTGACGACCTACGTCGAAGCCATCCCCCAGATCAACCTGGTGGTCGACCACCAGCAGGGCAGGACCCTGCGCGTGGCGGGGCGCACCGTGGCCGACTTCGCATCGTGCAACTACCTGGGGCTCGACCACCATCCGACGGTCATCGACGCCATCGACCCGATGGTGCGCGAGTGGGGTGTGCACCCGAGCTGGACCAGGGCGGTGGCGTCTCCCGCGCCCTACCGGACCCTGGAGCAGCGCCTGGCGGCGCTCGTGGGCGCCCCCGACACCGTCTTGTTCCCGACCGTCAGCCTGCTGCACCTCGGGGTGCTGCCCAAGCTGGCCGGGCCGAGAGGCGCGCTGCTCGTCGACGAGTCGGCCCACCACTCGATCCACGAGGCGGCCGAGCTGGCGGCCAGCCGGGGTTCCCGGGTCGTCACCTTCCGGCACGGTGACCTCGACGACCTCTCGGCCAAGCTGCGGCTGACCGCGTCCCACCCGAGCCGGGTCGTCGCCCTGGACGGCGTCTACTCGATGTCGGGCGCGGTGTCCGACCTGCCTGCGGTCATCGAGCTCGCCGAGTCCGGCGATGCCAGGGTGTACGTGGACGACGCCCACGGCTTCGGCGTCCTCGGCCAGGGACCTGAACCGGCCGCTCCCTACGGCCGACACGGGAGCGGCATGCACCGCTTCTGCGGGGTCGGCCTGCACCCCCGGCTGGTCTACGTCGCCGGGCTCTCCAAGGCCTACTCCTCCATGGGGGCGTTCGTGACCTGCTCGGGTCCGCAAGAGCGGGCCTACCTGATGTCCGCATCGACCCTCGTCTTCTCCGGACCCGTCCCCACCGCCAGCCTGGCGAGCGCCCTCGCCGGCCTGCGGGTCAACGAGCTCGAAGGCGACGAGATCCGGGCGCGCCTCCACCGGCTGACGGCCAGGATGACCGACGGTGTCAGGGACCTCGGTCTGGAGGTGTCCAACGACGGCAACTTCCCGATCGTGACCGTGGAGCTCGGACCGCTGCGGGCCGTGGCCGACGCCTGCCGGGTGCTCTGGGACCACGGCATCCTGATCACCCCCGCCGTCTTCCCGGCCGCACCGCTCGAGCACGGGGGCGTGCGCCTCTCGGTCACCGCCGTCAACTCCGACGACGACGTCGACCGGGCCGTCGCGGCCCTCGGTGCCGCTCGCGACGCAGCGAAGGCGGCCGCCGTGGGGGCGACCCGCACGGTCTGACCCCGGGCGGACAGCTCCCGCTACCTGCGCCCCGGGGTGAGGTCCGCGGGACGTTCTGGTGGACCTACGGGGCGTGGGCTGAGGGCCGGAGAGGACCCCGCTCGGGTCAGCTACCGAGGCCCTTGCGGGACTGCTCCTTGTCCTTCTTGTCCTGGCGCTTCTCCTTGAGCGACTTGCCGGACTTCTTGGACGCGGTCTTGCGGGGAGACTTGTCGGTCATGTCCGCCCCCTTTCCCTGAAGTGATGCTACTCCTGCCTGGGGCCGGAATCGCTAGTGCCAGCCCCCCGAGTTGGGCAGCGCCACCTCGAAGCGGGCTCCCGGCTCGTTGTCGCCGGCGACGATCGTGCCGCCGTGCGCGCCGACCAGGTCGCGCACGATGGCGAGGCCGAGACCCGCGCCGCCACGGTCGCGAGAGCGACCTTCGTCGAGCCGGGTGAAGCGCTCGAAGATGCGCTCCCTGGCGTCGGGTGCGATCCCCATCCCGTCGTCGGCCACGACGAGGGTCACCTCGCGGTCGGAGGACGAGAGGCTGATCGTCACCGTCGTCGCCGCGTGACGGCAGGCGTTGTCGACCAGGTTCCGCACGACCCGGGTGAGCTCGGCGGCGTCGCCCTCGACCCGGCCGCCGGACACCCCGTGGACGTCGATGGCCACCCGCTCGGTGGGCGCCCGCCTCCTGGCCTCACGGAAGACGATCTCGTCGAGGTCGACGAGCTGGTCGCGCGTCGGCGGGCCGGCCAGCTCGTCGGCTCTGGCCAGCGCGAGCAGGTCGTCGATCAGCCGCTGCAGGCGTCGGGCCTCGTCGAGCGCGTCGCTGGTGGCGGCGGTGAGGGCGGCGTCGTCGGGATGGGCGATGGCCACCTCGAGCGTGGCCTGGAGGGCGGCGAGTGGGCTGCGCAGCTCGTGGGAGGCGTCGGCCACGAAGCGCCGTTGGGTGGCGGAGGAGGACTCGAGGCGGTCGAGCATCTCGTTCATCGTGCTGGCCAGGCGGTCGACCTCGTCGTGGGTGGCAGGTGACGACACCCGCCGGTGGAGGTCGTGCAGTGTGATGTCGGCGACCTCGGAGCGGATCTCCTCCACGGGACGCAGAGCCCGACCGCTGAAGAACCAGACGAGCAGGCCGACGAGGATCACGAAGACGGGGAGACCGGCGGCCAACGCGAGGGTCAGGGTCCTGGTCGCCTCCACGACGGTGTGGAGCGATCCGGCGACATAGACCGTCACGATCCCCCTGCCGCCCGCCGTGGTCGGGGTCTGCACCGACCGGGACAGCAGCAGGTAGGGCCCTTCCGGGTCGCCCTCGGCCCCCCGCAGCCCGTCCAGGACGGGCACGTCGTGCACGACGGCGCCTTCCTCGTCGGGGTGGAGATGGCTGATCGTCTCGTCGGGGGTGAGCGTCGGCGAGCTGGCCACCACGGTGCCCCCGGGGCCGACGACCTGGGTGAAGAGATCGCCCCTCCCGGTCGGCAGCTGGGCCGGAAGCGGGCCCAACCTGAGCAACGAGGCGATGTCGTCGACCTGGGCCTGGGCGGTCGACTCCACGCCCTCCTGCAACGAGGTGCGCAGCAGGGTCAGCAGCCCGACGGCCCCGACGGCCAGGGCGGCGGCGACGACCAGCACCACGACGATCGTCGACCTGGCCCGGATCGACGCCGCCCTGCGCCGCCACCCCGATGCTCGGCTGGTCGTCAGGGCGCCCCCGAGCGGCTGGCGCCGCCCCCCGACCCCGGTGGCGGAGATGGCCTCAGCCGCCATCGGACGCGAGCCGGTACCCGGCTCCCCTGATGGTCTCGATCGACGACCGGCCGAAGGGCAGGTCGATCTTGCGCCGGAGGTAGCGGACGTACACCTCGACGATGTTGGCGTCCCCCTCGAAGTCCACGTCCCACACGTGGTCGATGATCTCGCTCTTGGACGTGACCTGGCCCGCCGTGCGCAGCAGGAACTCGAGCAGGGCGAACTCCCTCGCCGTCAACGGGATCTCCGTGCCGGCCCGCCGGCAGGTGTGGGTGGCCGGGTCGAGGACCAGGTCGCCGGCGCTGAGCAGGGCGGGGCGCTCGGTGGCTCCCCGCCGGAGCAGGGCGCGCAGGTGGGCGAGGAGCACCACGTAGGAAAACGGCTTGGCCAGGAAGTCGTCGGCCCCGGTGTCGAGCGCCTCGGCCTCGTCCCACTCGCCCGACTTGGCGCTGAGCATCAGGATGGGCGTCCAGATCCCTTCGCTCCTGAGCGTGGAGCACACCCGGTACCCGCTCATCTTCGGCAGCAGGATGTCGAGCACGATGGCGTCGTAGGCGTACTCCCGGGCCCGCCACAGCCCCTCCTCGCCGTCGGCCGCCGTGTCGACGGTGAAGCCCTCGGACTCGAGGCCGCGCTTGAGGGCGGCGGCGAGTCGGGGTTCGTCGTCCACGGCCAGGATCCGCACGGCTGGGGCACTCCTCTTCGTCGTGGTCTCGGGCGTCGACGGTCCATGCTCGCAGGTCCCGGGCGCGAGACGGCCCAGCGCCCGTCCGTCGCTCAGCGTCCCCTCAGGGTCGCTCAGCCGTGTCTCAGGTGGCGCGCGCACACTGGGTCGGCACCCCGAGACCGATCCGACCCTCCCCCGGAGTCCCGACCATGAGGCACACGAGCAACTCGACGCGATTGGCCGTCCACCACCGCGACGCCGCCCTGGGTCGCCTCGGTCGGCTCACCCGGCTCGCTGGTGTCGGTGCCATCGCCCTGGTCGGCATGGTCACGGCGGCCGTCGCCTCCGTCCACCCGGGCCACAGCAAGGTCACCACCCACACCGCCCCCGCGGGCGCCTCGTCGCCGCGGACACCAGCGGCGTCGACCACCGCCCCGTCGACCACCGCCCCGACGTCGAGCGCCCCGACGGGCGGCGGCTCCTCGTCGGCCCAGGTCCAGCCGCCGGCGAGCACCCCGGTTGCGACCACGCCACCCACGACCCCGGCGCCGGTGGTGTCGGGTGGGAGCTGACCCACCGGCGGTCGTCACGTTCGCGGCGATCGGCACCACGGCCCTCGTCGCCACCGCCGACGGCGCCGGCCTGGCATCGGCCGAGGCCGCGCTGCGCGCCGAGCTCGGCGACCTCGACGCCGCCTGCAGCCGCTTCCGTGCCGACTCCGAGCTGACGGCGCTCAACGCCCGCGCCGGTCGATGGACCGAGGTCGGCACCGTGCTCCTCGACGCCCTGGTCGCGGCCGTCGGAGCGGCCGAGGCCACAGGAGGGGCGGTCGACCCGACCATCGGGGCCCGCATGCGCGCCCTCGGCTACGACCGCGACTTCGCCGACCTCGACCCCGATGGACCGCCACTCGACGTGGTGGTGCGCCCGTGCGCTCATCGGGGCGCCGGTGCCGAAGCCGTGCCGTCGTGGCGCCGGGTCCAGGTCGACGCGGCCAGGCGGAGAGCACGCATCCCCGCCGGGGTCGAGCTCGACCTCGGGGCCACCGCCAAGGCGTTCGCCGCCGACCGGGCGGCCGCGCGGGCGGCCGAGGCGACCGGCGGCGGCGTGCTCGTCAGCCTGGGCGGCGACGTGGCCACCGCCGGACCGCCGCCCCCTGCGGGGTGGCTGATCCGCGTCAGCGACGATCATGCCCGTGCGCCCGCCCCCGACGACGCCCACGTGCGGATCCGGGACGGCGGCCTGGCCACCTCGTCGACCACCGTGCGCAACTGGCGGCGGGGAGACCGACACCTGCACCACGTGCTGGACCCGGCGACGGGCGGCCCGGCCGAGGGCCCGTGGCGGACGGCGACGGTCGCCGCCGCCACCTGCACGGCGGCCAACACGGCGTCGACCGCGGCGATCGTCCTCGGCGACGGGGCCAGGGCATGGCTCGAAGCCAGGTCCCTGCCGGCCCGACTCGTCGCAGCCGAAGGGCGAGTCGAGCTCGTCGCCGGCTGGCCCGACGACACGCCGTGACCAGCGGGCTGCTCGCCGCCGCAGGACCGAGCCCACTGTGGTACCTGACCCGGGGGACCGGGCTGGTCGCCCTGCTCCTGCTCACCGCCACCGTGGTGCTCGGCATCGCCACGACGGCCCGGTGGAGCGGGGGCCGGTGGCCGCGGTTCCTGACCAACGAGCTGCATCGTCGAGTCTCCCTGATCGTCGTGGCCCTGCTCGTCGTGCACATCGTCACGGCGGAGCTCGACACGTATGCGCCCGTCGGGTGGCTGTCGGTCATCGTGCCGTTCGCGTCCCGCTACCGCGCCGTCTGGCTCGGGTTCGGCACGGTGGCCTTCGACCTGCTCCTCGCCGTCGGGATCACCAGCCTCCTCCGCTTCCGGATCGGGCCCCGCCTGTGGCGGGCGGTCCACTGGTCGGCCTACGCGTGCTGGCCGGCCGCGCTGGTCCACGGGCTCGGCACCGGGACCGACGCCAGGCTCGGCCCCGTCCAGGCGCTCAGCGTGGTGTGCCTCCTCGCCGTGCTCCTCACCCTGGCCGGACGCCTGATCGGAGCCGAAGGCGGCAGGGGCGGCAGACGGCTCGTCGGCGGCGCCGTCAGCGTCGCCGCCGCGCTGGTCATCGGCGCCTGGGCCGTCCAGGGGCCCCTGCGGGCCGGTTGGTCGAAGCGCGCCGGGACCCCCTCGTCGCTCCTGACCGGGACGAGGATCACCGGCGCCTCCCCGGTGGCGACGGCCCCGTCGAGCACCTCACCATCGGCCCCGCCCGCGACTGGTGGGCTCCGCCTGCCGTTCACCGACACCCTCGCCGGCACGGTGCACCAGGCCTCGGTGGCGACCGGGGGGCAGACGAGCATCACCATCAGGACCCGGTTGCGGGGTTCGACCGTCGGGACCCTCCGGATCGTGCTGCGGGGGACCGCTTCGGGCGGAGGGATCTCGTTGCAGTCGAGCGACGTCTCGCTGCGCGCCGCCGGCCACGACCTCGGTGGCCGGGTGGTCGCCCTGAGCGGCGACGAGGTCGCCGCCTCGGTGAGCGGTGGAGGTCAGCGACTCGGCCTGGCCGTGGCTCTGCGCATCGACCCGGCGGCCGGCACCGTCAGCGGCACCGTGACCGCCACCGCGTCGGCCGCCGGCGGGGGCGCCCCCTGACCGCTCTCAGCGCCGTCTCAGTCGGCTCGACCCATACTCGGGCGGCGGGCGGTCGGCGCCACGGCACCGACCACGCTGCGATCCCCCCTTCGAGGAGTACCAACTTGCCGCTTCCCACCACCGTCGAGCGCGCCCTGCGGACCGTCAAGATCGACTTCGAGCCGCGCCACCGACACCCGTCGTCGGCCGCGGTCGCCCTGGCGACCGTCGTCGCCCTCGCAGGGTCGCTGGTGGCCGACGCCATCCTCGTGAAGATCGGCGTGGCCCTGTTCCCGAGCACCAAGGGCTACGTCCACTTCGCCTTCGGCGACTACGCCAAGCTCACCGTGATCGGCGTGATCATCGCCTGCGTGGCCTGGCCCGTCGTCACCCGCATGACCTCGACGCCGCGCTGGGTCTTCGTGCGCATGGCCGTCCTCGTCTCCGCGGTCCTGCTCCTCCCCGACGTCGCCCTCCTGGTGCAGGGCCAGTCGGCCGACGCGGTCCTCGTGCTGGTGGTCATGCACGTCGCCATCGCCCTGGTGACCTACAACGCCCTGGTCCGCCTGGCGCCGGTCAGGGCCATCCGGACGGGCGGGGCCCACCGACCCGGCGCAGGGCGCCTGGCTCGCCGCTGAGCGACCTGCACCTCAGCGACCTCCACGTCAGGCCGAACCCTGTCGTCGGATTCACCCGGCGTTCAGGCACGGGCCATCGGGTGGCCTCCAGGCGGGCGTAGCGTCCCCTCCGCCCACTACCCGAAAGGGACCCCCGTGCCTCTCGCCCGTCGCCCCCGCCTCCGCCGTCGCGGCCTCGCCGCGGTCACCGCACTCGCCGTGCCCGCCCTCGTGGTGGGGTCCGCGTCCATCGCCTCCGCGGCCTCCGCCCGGCCATCGGTCCCGGCCTCGGGCGGTTGGCACGAGCGGACGCTCGCCGCCCACCCGACCATCCCGCTCAACGGTGGGTCCTTCGCCCTGAGCGCCCCCGACGACATCCAGCAGCACGGCGATCGGCTGTTCGTGGCCTTCCAGAACGGCGTCGGCCCCGAGGGCCAGCCAGCGGCCAACGGCACCACCTTCTCGACGCTGGCCGACTTCACCAGGTCGGGCCGGATGGTCGCCCACTGGAACCTCGTCGGCAAGATCGACGGCGTCGGCCGGGACGGCGACCGCATCGTCGCCACGGTCAACGAGGACGGCAACACGAGCATCTACACGGTCACGCCTTCTGCGCCGGCCGGCCGCCAGGTGGCCCACGACACCTACCGGCCGGCCAACCCGCTGCCGAGCGGCGGTGGCACCGACGACGTCGAGATGTACCGAGGCCACGTCTTCGCATCGGCCTCCGCGCCTGGCACCGTGCCCTCGGCGGTCCACCGGGCCGCCCACCGCCCAGCGGTGTACGAGGTCACCTTCCGGCCCGGCTCGAAGGCCGTGCTGCGGCCCTTCTTCTACGACGGCAGCCACGCCGTCGTCGCCAACACCACCGCCCCCAGGCTGACCCCGGCGTCGCCCAAGCCGGCGTGGGGCACCGTGCCCGCCGGAGGGACGAGGGTCCGCCTGGCGCTGACCGACCCCGACTCGACCGCGGTGGTGCCGTACTCGTCGCCCCGCTTCGGCGGCAGCTTCGTGCTCGACTCCCAGGCGGACCAGCAGCTGATCTTTGCCCGGCCCGACGTCGGTGGCCCCCGGCTCTCGGTCCTCGACCTCGGCCAGTCGATCGACGACTTCGCCTGGGCGACCCGCTCGGGAGGCACCTACTACGTGACCGACTCGGCCACCGACAGCCTCGTGGCGGTCACCGGCGGGGTCCACGCCGGCGAGGTGGTGGTGTCGGCCACCCCGGGCGACGCCCTCGACGCGGGCACCGCGTCCAACTACCTCGGGATCCTCGACCTGCGCACCGGCACCGTGCGCGGCATCCCCGGGCTGGGCGGCCTGAAGTCCGGTGGCCTGGTCTACGTGGCCCGCTGACACCCGGGTGCGCGCTGACGACGCCGCGACGGGAACCCTCGTCGCGGCGTCAGCGCGTCCTGGCCTCCCGGAGGCAGTACCCGACGCCGCGCACCGTGTGGATCAGGGGGGTGGCCCCGTCGTCGACCTTGTGGCGGAGGTAGGAGATGTAGGTCTCGAGGACCGAGGCGTTGCCCTCGAAGGTGTAGTCCCACACCTGCTCGAGGATCTGCTGGCGGCTCAGGACGCGCCTGGCGTTGACCAGCAGGTAGTGGAGCAACCGGTACTCGGTGGCGGTGAGCTCGATCAGCCGGTCGGCGCGCCTGACCTCCCTCGTGTCCTCGTCGAGGCTGAGGTCGGCGAAGGTGATCCGGGTCTCGCTGTCGCCCCTCGCCGCGGTGCGGCGCAGCACGGCCTCCACCCTGGCGAGGAGCTCCTCGACACTGAAGGGCTTGGTCACGTAGTCGTCGCCGCCCAGCCTCAGACCCTCGATCTTGTCCTCGGTGGTGTCCCTGGCGGTGAGGAAGATCACCGGGAGGGGAGGAGCGTCGACCCGCTCCTGCTGGCGGATGCGCCTCGCCACCTCGAAGCCGTCGAGGTCCGGGAGCATCACGTCGAGCACCACGAGGTCGGGGCGGCGCTCCCTGACCTCGTCGAGGGCGGTGCGTCCCGAGGGCACGGCGGTCACCTCGAAGCCGTGGTAGCGCAGGCCCATGCCCACGAGCTCGCGGATGGGCTGCTCGTCGTCCACCACCAGCACCGAGGTCATCGGGTCATCATGGCAACGGGAGCGGGTCGCGCTGCGCCATGCCGGCGCGCCGACCTTTTCATCCAGCGTGGCCGGCGGGAACGTAGTTTTTGCGTCATGGCCTTCGACATCGACACCTACCAGCGCGTCGGCGGGCGCCTGGCGCTCGACGGTCTCGACCTCGACACGGGCTTCGCGGACCGACCGCTGTCGCCCGGGTCCCTGCGCTGCCTGCAGTACATGCACGACATCGAGCACCACACCGTGTGCTACCTGCGTGACCTCCTGGTCACGAGCGCGCACGAGGATCCCGATGTCACCACCTTCCTCACCATCTGGAACTACGAGGAGCACTGGCACGGCGAGGCCATCGGACGGGTCCTCGCCGCGCACGGCCGTCCCGCCGGGGCGTCGCGCATCGACGAGGTCCGCAGGCAGCTGAAGCGGTCGGATCGGTGGCGGCCCGTCGGATTCCTGCTCGGCTCCGCGGTGGTGCCCGACATGGCGGCCATCCACATGGTGTGGGGCGCGGTCAACGAGTGGACGACCCAGGCCGCCTACAGCTTGCTGGCCCGCAAGGAGGGCCACCCGGTGCTCAGCGACCTGCTCCGCCGCATCATGAAGCAGGAGGGTCGCCACATCGACTTCTACGCCAACGAGGGACGCAAGCGACTGGAGCGCAGCCGGGCGAGCCAGGTCGTGACCCGCTGGGCGCTCCGGCGCTACTGGAAGCCGGTCGGCCACGGGGTGCGGCCGGCTGCGGAGACCGACTTCTTGATCCGCTACCTCTTCGACGGCGATGCCGGCATCGAGGCGGCGGGGCGCGTCGACCGCCAGGTCGACCGCCTCCCGGGGCTGGACGGCCTCGGCCTGGTGCGGGGCGTGGTGGCCAGGGCGCACCGCGCCGCCGCCTGAAGGCGGCGTGGTCGCCCCACCGCGATCAGTCGGGGGGCGGTCCGAGCGGTGCGGGCACCGGGCAGTCGGCGCGGTGCATGCCGGCCTCCACGGCGGCGATGACCGTCTCGAGGACGGTGATCCGGGCGTAGCGCTTGGACTCCGCGGCGACCAGGTGCCACGGGGCCAGGTCGGCGTCGGTCCGCTCGAGCATCTCGGTGACGGCCTGCTCGTAGGGGGAGCGCTTCTCGCGGTTGCGCCAGTCCTCAGGATGCATCTTCCACCTCCTGAGCGGGTCGGCCTGGCGGCTCTCGAAGCGGCGGAGCTGCTCGTCGTGGGAGATGTGCAGCCAGAACTTGGCGACGATCACGCCGTCCGCTGTCAGGCTCCGCTCGAAGTGGCAGATCTCGTCGTAGGCCCGTCGCCACTCGTCGGCGCTGGCGAAGCCCTCGACGCGCTCGACGAGGACGCGGCCGTACCACGACCGGTCGAAGATGGTCATCTGACCCCGCCCCGGCAGGTGGGGGTAGAAGCGCCAGAGGAAGGTGTGGGCCTTCTCGATGGCCGTCGGCTTGGAGAACGAGGCGACCCGGTAGTGGCGCTGGTCGAGCTTGCCCGTGAGCCGCTTGATGGCGCCCCCCTTGCCGGCGGCGTCCCAGCCCTCCATCACCACACAGATCCCCGGGCCGGGCCGGGCACCCTCGGCCACCCCGGCGGTGGCGATGCGCAGTTGGAGGAGCCGGCGCTGGGCCGCCTCGAGGCGCTCGAGCTCCCCCCGCTTGGTGATGTTGAGGCTGAGGTCGACGTCGTCGAGACCGGGCACGGGCACCCATTGAAGCCCGTCGGCGGGCCGCCGGCGAGTTGCGCCGTCCCGATCGGGGCGGGCGCGCCCCTAGTCTGAGCACTCGCGCCCGCCCGCGGCGCCCCGACTCCAGGAGACCCGATGACCATCGCCGTTGGCGACCGCATCCCCGACGTCCAAGTCGCCACCCCGTCCGCCGACGGCCCGAAGAAGGTCCAGACCGCCGATCTGCTCGGGAGCGGCAAGGTCGTCCTCTTCGGCGTGCCCGGAGCGTTCACCCCGACCTGCTCGGACTACCACCTGCCCGGGTTCGTGCTGCGCGCCGACGACCTGGCCTCCAAAGGTGTCGACTCCATCGTGTGCATGTCCGTCAACGACCCCTTCGTCATGGGCGCGTGGGGGGACGCACGCGAGGTCGGGGACAAGGTCGTGCTGATCGCCGACGGCTCCGCCGACTTCACCCGCGCCCTCGGTCTCGACATCGATCTCTCCGGCGGTGGCCTCGGTGTGCGCTCCAAGCGCTTCGCGGCGGTCGTCGAGGACGGCGTCGTGACCGACCTGGCCGTCGAGGACGGCCTCGGTCTCGACGTGAGCACCGCCGACGCGGTCCTGGCCAAGCTCTGAGCGCGCCGCCCGAGCTTCAGGTCTCGCGGGGCGTGAGGAGGTAGGTCGACGAGGCCTTGGCGAGGAGGGTGCCGTCCTCGCCGGTCACCTCGGCCTCCACGAAGACGACCCGCCGGCCGCCCGAGATGACCCTCGCCGTGCAGGCGAGGTCGCCCCGGGCGGGGGCGGGCCGCAGGAAGCTGATCTTGAGCTCGGTGTTGGCCGTGTGGACCCGTTGTCCCCGCCCCCGGGCCCAGGTCACGGTCGACGCGGCCATGGCCGAGTCGGCGAGGGCGGCGACGATCCCGCCCTGCACCACGCCGACGGGGTTGGCGAAGCGCTCGTCCGCCGGCATGGTCCACGTGGTGACGCCGGGTTCGGCCTTGTCGATGCAGGTCAGCCCGAGGGCCATGTCGCAGTTGGGCGGGACGCGTGGGACCGTGGTGCTCACCGGAGCATCGTAAGGTGCGGGAGCCCGCCCGGCCCGGGCAGAGTGGACCGATGCGCTACGTGATCTACGGCGCCGGGGCCATCGGCGCCAGCATGGGCGCACTGCTCGCGGCGGACGGTCGCGACGTCACCCTGGTGGCGAGGGGCGCCCACCTCGAGGCCCTCCGGCGCGACGGCGTCCTGCTCCGCTGGCCGGGCGGCCGCGAGCAGCGGGTGGCGGTGCGAGCCGTCGCCGACGCCGCCGAGGCCGGCGCCGACCGGTCCACGGTGGTCGTCCTGGCCGTCAAGAGCCAGGACACCGCAGGCGCCATCGACGACCTCGCCGCCCTCGGCCCGGCGCCGAGCGTGGTGTGTGCCCAAAACGGCGTCGAGAACGAGCGGCAGGCCCTCAGGCGCTTCGAGCACGTCTACGGGATGTGCGTGGTGATGCCCGCCTCCCACCTGGAGCCCGGCACGGTCGAGGTGCGCAACGAGCCGGTGCCGGGGATGGTGGACCTCGGGCGCTACCCGACCGGGGTCGACGCCACCGCGGAGGCGGTCGCCGCGGATCTCCGCTCGGCCGGCTTCGAGTCCGAGGCCCACACGGCGATCATGGCCCGCAAGTACCGCAAGCTCCTCGCCAACCTGACCAACGCCCTCGACGCCGCCGCGGGTCAGGACGGCCGCCGGGGACCTCTGGCCGACGCGGCCAGGGCCGAGGCGCTGGCCTGCCTGGACGCCGCGGGGATCGAGGTGGCGTCGGAGCAGGAGGACCTGGACCGCCGCCGGGTCCTCGACGCATCCACCCGCCCGTTCGCGGCGTCGGGGCCGAGCTCGTCGTGGCAGAGCCTGGCCAGGCGTGGCGGCCGCATCGAGGCGGACTACCTCAACGGCGAGATCGTGCTCCTCGGCCGCCTCCACGGCGTCGACGTCCCGGTCAACGCCTGGTTGGCCGCGCTGGCCGGGGACCTGGCCAGGAGCGGAGCCGAACCCGGGTCGGTCCCCATCGCCGAGCTTGAGCACCGGGCCCGCCGGTCCGGGCTGCTCCCCGCGGTCAGTCCCTCGCTCCGGTCGGTGCCAGGAGGGAGCCGGGAAGGCTCCGCAGACCGGCCCACACCAGGTCGGTGAGGCGGAGGGCGAGGCGCTCGCCCTCCGCCACCTCGAGCACGGAGCCGGACGTGTGCACCCACCGCCGGCTCGTCGCCTCGGCCAGCCCGACGATGGCGTAGCCGAGGAGCGATCGATGGTCGGATGCGATGTCCGCGGCGATGAACCCGCCGATGGCGGCGGCGATGCTCGCCTCGACCTCCTCGACGGCGGCGGCAAACTCCTCGTCCTGGCGCGCCCCCCCGCCGAAGAGGAGCCCGAAGGCGTCGGTGTGCTCGGCGACGAAGGTGAAGTAGGCGACGAAGCCGGCCCGGACGCGACCCTGCGGCTCGGGCTCGGCCCTGGCCGCGTCGACCAGCGCGGCGAGCAGCTCGTCGCCGACGGTGACGATCAGCTCGCGGTAGAGCTCGCTCTTGGACGGGAAGTGCTGGTAGAGCACCGGTTTGGTCACCCCGGCGCGTTCGGCGATGTCGTCCATGGACGCGCCGTGGTAGGTGGCCGTGCCGAAGATCTGCAGGGCCACGTCGAGGAGCTGGCTCCGCCGCCTGGCCGCCGGCAGCCGCCGGGGGCTCGTCGATCCGCTCAGGACGACCTCCCGGGCGTCACCGCCGGCATCGCCGCGGTCGACGAAGACCGCCCAGCCACGGCAGGGTTCGCTTCGACCAGCCCGAAGTCTCGGAGTGTGCGGCGACCCTCGTCTTCTCCTGCCAAGGACAGCACCCGGCCTCCCGAGCCGTGGCGGCCCGCTCCGGCCCGCAAAGTAGCCCTCAGCCTACAAGCGGCCAGGCACCGCCGGCACCGGCACCGTCGGCTCCTCCCTCCGGGAGCGGAGGGGCGCTGAGCGACCTTCGGGGTCGCGCCACGGTCGGAGCGCCCGCCGGTGGGCCGGCGCGCCGGGCACGAACGACCACGTTCGGGAGATGCCCGAACGCCCATCGGGGTCGGTCGGGCAAACGGGGAAGAAGCCCAGGAAGCGGGGGTTCGCCCGGGGGGCGACGGGACCCCGAGCCGCTACCATCAGCGGGTCGGTTGGCGTGGGCGAAGGAGTCCGGGGCGTCGGGTGGACCGGCGCCGTCGAACCGCCGAGAGGAACGTCACGTGATGGAGCGACCGCAGCCGGTGGGACGGATCCTCCCCGCAGGTGCGCGCTCCGCCCTCCCCGGGATCCGGACCGGCCGAAGGTGAGCGCCGGCACCGTCCCTTCGAGCTCGGCCATCGGCCTGCCGGAGGCGATCGTCGACGTGACCGACGCCCGTCCTGGATCCGGTGACGGCTTCGAGGACCTCCTCCGCCTGCCCGGCCGGCTGCGCCGGGCCAGGAGCGGGCTGGCGTTCGTCTACGAGGCCCTCGACGTGGTCGCGGCCCGCTTCGGTCTCCGCGACGCCGTGGTCGTCGTCGACGACACCCCGGTCGGCCGGCAGGCGTTCCGCCTGCGCCGCCACGAGACCGACCCGAAGGCGCAGCGGTGGGTCCACGACATGCTCCGACGCCCCGCCGGGCTCCACACCCGGCCGGCGGTGGTCGACCGGGCCACGGCCGACTACGTCACCGAGCTGGTCGCCACCGCCCTGTCGATGGACCTCCTCGGCCACGACGCCAGCCACGACGCGCTGACCGGTCTGCTCAACCGCAGGTCCTACGACCGCGCCGTCGACGATGCCGTCGCCCGCAACCGCAGGTACGGATGGCCTTTCGCCCTGGTGCTCATCGACCTCGACAAGTTCAAGGTGATCAACGACGCCCACGGTCACGCCGCGGGCGACGAGGCTCTGCGCGCCCTCGGTGTGGAGCTGCGGGCGGTGCTGCGCAGCGGCGACGTCGCCGCCCGCCTGGGGGGCGACGAGTTCGCCCTGATCATCCTCAACGCCGACTCGCCCGAGAGCCTCGACCCCCTGATGTCGCGACTGCGGGCCGCGCTGGCCCGGGGCGTGGGGGGAGCCAAGCTCCAGTTCTCCGCCGGCGTGGCCGGCTTCCCCGGCGACGCCGACGACATCGTCGCCCTCCAACGGATGGCCGACGAGCGCCTCTACGCCGACAAGGCCGAGCGCATCCCGGCCAGCGGGAGCGTCTCCTGAGCACCGTGGGCCCCAGCCCGGAGACGATCGACGCGCTCGAGCTCGAGCTCCGCCAGCTCGGCGGCGTGGCCCTCGTGACCTTCTCGGCCCGTGACGGCGAGATCGTCATCGAGCTGGCCGCCGAGCAGCCCGTCGACGCCGACATCCTGGTCCTGGAGGCCCAGCGGGTCGCGCACGGTCACTTCGACGGGCCCGTCACCGTCTCGGTGGTGACCAGGCCGGCCGAGGGGGACGAGGGGCGCCCCGACCTCCGGGTGAAGGTCGTGCTCACCGCCCCCGTGCCCGGGAGGGGCGCGGTCGAGGTCCACCTGGCCCACGGCGATCGGCGCGTTCGTGCCGTCGCGTCCACCGCCGACCGCCTCGCGGTGGCCGAAGCGGTCGTCGACGCGCTGGCCGACCTCGGCTTCGTCGTTCCCTTCGTCCCCGTCTCCGCCCACGGGGTGGCGTCCGAGCTCGGCGCCGGCAGCCTCGTGCTGCTCCGCAACGTGGCGACCGGTCAGATGCGCCGCGGGCTGGCCTCGGGATCGAGCTCGGCGGAGTCGACGACGCGTGCCGTGCTCGACGCCCTCAACCGGCACCTGGAGCCCGCGCCCGAGGGTTGATCGGCGCGCATGCCATCATGATCGCCACCGTGAACGGCAACCAGCTGATCCTCCACAGCCCACTCGGCTTCGCCGTGGCCTTCGGCGCCGGCGTGGTGTCGTTCCTGTCTCCGTGCGTGCTGCCCCTCGTGCCGTCGTACCTGTCGATGATGTCCGGGGTCGGCACCGCCGACCTGGCCGCGGTCGGAACGGCCGACCACCGGCGGCTGGTGCGCTCGACGGTGCTGTTCGTCGCCGGGTTCACGCTGGTGTTCGCCGTCCTCGAGGCCACCGCCAGCGGGCTGGGCCGGATCCTCCACGACCACGTGGTCGTCCTCGACGAGGTCGCCGGCGCCCTCATCGTGGTGATGGGCCTGGTCTTCGCCGGTGTCCTCCGACCCCGATGGCTCCTCGCCGAGCGCCGGGTGCACGTCCTGCCGTCCCGGCTCGGCCCCATGGTCGCACCGGTCATGGGCATGGCCTTCGCCTTCGGCTGGACGCCGTGCATCGGCCCCGCCCTCGCCGCCGTCCTCGGCCTGGCCAGCGACACCCACACCCTCGGCCGGGGCGAGGAGATGCTGGTGGCCTTCTCGCTCGGGCTCGGGGTCCCGTTCATCGCGCTCGGGATCGCCTTCGGACGGCTGAGCGGGCTGCTCGGGGCGCTCCGCCGGCACGCGAGAGCTGTCAACCTGGTCTCGGGGCTCGTGCTGGCCGCGCTCGGGGTCCTGCTGCTCACCGACAACGTCCACCTGCTCTCGTCGTGGTTCTCCACCATCCTGAGCGACCTCGGGCTCCAGGGGCTGGCCACGGTCTGACGTGGGACGCTGAGCGGCCCGGCCGGCGCCGGCCCGGATGGTGATTGGGCGGGCACCCTCGCTAGCGTTGGCACGCTGTCATGGATCCCGTGATCCACCTCCGTTCCGCCGTGGCCCTCGTAGGCGGCTTCCCCGTGCTGGCCGGCGTCGATCTCGACGTCGTCAGCGGTGAGGTCGTGCTCCTCGAGGGAGCCAACGGTGCCGGCAAGACCAGCATCCTGCGAGCCTGTGCCGGTCTCCTCAGGGTGGTGGCCGGGGACGCGGTCGTGCTCGGTGTCGATCTGGTCGCCGACCCCCGCAAGGTGCGCCGCCGGGTCGGGCTGCTCGGACACGCCGGCGCCCTCTACGACGACCTGGCGGTCGAGACCAACGTGGCCTTCGCCGTGCGAGCGGCGCGCGGCGACCCGACGAGGGTCGGCCCGGCGTTGGCCCGCCTCGGCCTCGAGGGGCGCCTGCGCACCACGGCGGTCGGCGCCCTGTCCGCCGGCCAGCGGCGCCGGGTGGCGCTCGCCGCGCTGGTCGCCCGCAACCCCGAGCTGTGGCTGCTCGACGAGCCCCACGCCGGCCTCGACGCCGAGCACCGTGACCTCCTCGACGAGCTCGTCCGCGAGGTGGCCGCCGCGGGGGCCGTGGTGGTGCTGGCCTCCCACGAGGCCGAGCGGGCCAGGGCGCTGGCCGAGCGGGTGGTGCCGGTCGCCGGCGGGGCCACGCCCCGTCCCGCCCCGATGCCGACGCCGGTGTCGGTGTCGGTGTCGGTGTCGGTAACGGTCGAAACCCTGGGGGCCGTGCCGGCGGAGGGGGCCGTGCATGTGGCGTGACGCGGTGCTCGTGGCGGGCAAGGACCTGCGCATAGAGGCCCGGTCCCGGGTGGCCACCAACCAGATCGCGCCCTACGCCGTACTGGTCCTGGTGGTCTTCGGCTTCGCCTTCGACCAGGACAGGACCCTTCTCGACCGGGCCTCGCCCGGCCTGTTCTGGGTGGCGGTGCTGCTCTGCACCCTCCTCGCGGTCCAGCGCAGCTTCGCCATCGAGGCCGCCGACGGGGCCAGGGACGGCCTGCGCCTCTCCGGTCTCGATGGCGCCGGCATCTTCCTCGGCAAGGCGGCCGCCGTCGCCGTCGAGCTGGCCGGCCTCGAGGTCCTCCTCGGCGCCGGCATCGTCGTGCTCTTCGGCACCGGCCTGCGCGACGGGCTGCTGCTCGCCGGCACGGCCGTCGCGGCCACCGTCGGCCTGGCCGCCGCCGGCACCGTCTACGGCGCCGTCGCCGCCGGCCTGCGGGTGCGCGAGACCCTGCTGCCACTCCTCCTGCTGCCCGTCATCGCCCCCGTGCTGCTGGCCGCGACCCAGGCGTGGCGCGCCGCGCTCGGCCTCTCGACCGACAATGGTGGACGCTGGCTGGTCCTGCTGGTCAGCTTCGCCGCCATCTACCTGACCCTCGGCGTGCTCGGCTTCGGCGCGCTCCTGGAGGAGACATGACCATTCCCACCGCCACCAGGGCGACCCGGATCGTCGGGGCGTGCGCTGTCGTGTCCACCCTCGTCGTGTGCTGGCTCGGTCTCGTCGTGTCCCCGCCCGACGTGGTCCAGGGCCAGCTGGTGCGGCTGATCTACGTCCACCCGGCCCTCGCCACGTGGTGCTACGTCGGCTTCGGCATCTGCGCCCTGGCCAGCATCGCCTACCTGTGGCCGCGGACCAGGAGCCTGCGCTGGGACCGGCTGGCGTCCGCGTCGGCCGAGGTCGGCGTGGTCTTCTGCGTCGCCACCCTCGTGACGGGGTCGATCTGGGGACGGGGGTCGTGGGGCGTGTGGTGGACCTGGGACGCCCGCCTCACCCTGACCGCGCTGCTCCTGGCGGTGTTCCTCGGCTACCTGGCGCTGCGCCGCAGCGGCGGCGACCTGGCCGGCAGGGCCAAGCGCTCCGCCATCGTGGCCCTCTGCTGCTTCATCGTCGTGCCCATCGACCACGAGGCCACCGCCTGGTGGTCGACGCTGCACCAGGGCGACACCATCGCCCGGATCGGCGGGAGCCCGCTCATCCACGGCTGGCAGCTGCTCACCATGCTGCTGTCGTTCGTCTCCTTCGGCCTGGTGTTCACCTGGCTGCTGCTGCACCGTCTCGGTGTCGAGGCCCTCGAGGAGCGCTTCGAGACCGAGGGCGTGATCGCCGCCATCGCCGAGCGACGGGCCGAGGCCGTGCCCGCACCTGGGCGCCCCGCCGCCGTGCCCGCGGAGGTGGAGGCGTGATCGGCTACGTGGTCGGCGGCTACCTGGCCACCGCCGGCCTCCTCGGCCTCTACACCTGGCGCGTCCTGCGCCGGGGCCGGGTCCTGCACAAGGCGCTCGGAGCCGGACCCGTGGTGCCTCCCCGGCGTCGCGAGGACCGCCCGTGACCGGGCCCGACGATCCCGGGTCGGCCTCCCACGACGATCCCGAGTCCCCCGACGCCTTCGACCCGCTCGCCGAGGCCCGGGCCCTCATGGCCGGGGCGGCCGGCCCCCGGCGCCGCAACTGGCTCGGCAGCCGGCGCCGCCAGGCCGGCGCGGCGTCGGTGATCGTCGCCGCCGTCGGGTTCCTGGCCTTCCAGGGCCTGACCAACGCCACCGAGTACTTCCTCACCACCAGGCAGGCCGTCGCCCAGCGGGCCAGCCTCGGGGCCAGGTCGTTCCGGATCGAGGGCAACGTGGCCAACGACGTGCGCAAGGTCGACCGGGGTCTGCGCTTCAGCATCTCCAACCAGGGCGTGGTCGTGTCGGTGGTGAGCACCGGCTCGCCGTCGCAGCTGTTCAAGCCGGGCATCCCGGTCGTGCTGGACGGCCACTGGCAGGGCGACGTGTACGAAAGCAACCTGATCATGGTCAAGCACTCGGCCAGCTACAACGCGGCCCACCCCGATCGGGTCAAGCGCCAGGTCCCGACGCGAGGCGGGTCGTGAACGCGGCCCTCGGTGACGCCGGACTGCTCCTCGCCTTCGTCGGCGCGGTGGCCGGGATCGTCACCACGCTGGTCGGCCTGCGCCGTCGGCGGGACCAGCTGCTGCGGGTCGGGCGCTCGTACACCTGGATCATCCTGCTCGGCGCGCTGCTCGCCACCTTCGCCCTCCAGCACGCGCTGATCACCCACGACTTCCGGCTCCTCTACGTCGACCACAACGACTCGACCACCACCCCGCTGCTCTACCGGATCACGGCCATGTGGTCGGCCCTGCAGGGGTCCATCCTGCTGTGGGGGCTGGTGCTGGCCGTCTATCTGAGCGCGGTGGCGGTCCACTTCCGCCGGCGGGTGACCGATCCGCTGGTGGCGTGGGCGTCGGTGATCGCCATGGCCGTGGCCGCGTTCTTCTTCGCGCTGATGCTCACCGCTTCCAACCCGTTCGACCTGGTGCAGGGCGGGGTGCCGACCAACGGTCAGGGCCCGAACCCGCTCCTGGCCAACAACGTGCTCGTGGCCTTCCACCCGCCGCTGCTCTACCTCGGCCTGGTCGGCTTCACCGTGCCGTTCGCGTTCGCCGTGGCCAGCCTGATCACCGGCCGGGTCGGCGAGGGCTGGATGGTCGAGACCCGGCGCTGGACGCTGTTCGCGTGGGCGTTCCTCACCGGTGGCGTGGTGCTCGGCGCCTGGTGGAGCTACCGGGTGCTCGGCTGGGGCGGGTACTGGGCGTGGGATCCCGTCGAGAACGCGGCGTTCCTGCCGTGGCTGACCGCCACCGCCTACCTGCACTCGGTGATGGTGCAGGAGCGCCGCGGCATGCTGCGGGTCTGGAACCTGTCGCTGGTCCTCTCCACCTTCAGCCTCACGGTGCTCTGCACGTTCCTCACCCGCTCCGGGGTGCTCGAATCGGTCCACTCGTTCTCCAACTCCGACATCGGCCCGGAGCTGATCGGGTTCTTCGCCGTCTCCGTCGGAGGGGCCATCGCCCTGCTGGCCTGGCGGGGTGACCGGCTCCGCTCGCCGGGGGCAATCGACTCGCCGCTGTCGCGTGAGGGTGCGTTCCTGGCCAACAACCTGCTGTTCTGCGCGTTCGCCCTCGTGGTGCTGCTCGGAACGGTCTTCCCCCTCATCGTGCAGGCCGTCAACGGAGGCCAGACGACCGTCGGCAGCCCGTACTTCGACACCATGACCATGCCGATCGTGGTGTGCCTGCTGTTCCTCATGGCCGTCGCCCCCGCCCTGCCGTGGCGCAAGGCGTCCGCCGAGCTCCTGCGCCACCGGCTGCTGTGGCCCGCCGTCGCCGCCGCGGCCACCCTCGTGGCCTGCGTCGCGGGAGGCGTCCGCGGCCTCAACCCGCTGCTGGCCTTCGGGCTCGGCGCCTTTGCCGGCGCGGCCGCCGTCCGCCAGCTGGTCCTGGCGACCAGGCGGCAGGGCTGGCGGGGCTTCGTCGGCCGGGCCAACGGCGGGATGATCGCCCACATCGGCGTGGTCGTGATCGCCGTCGCCTACGCCGCCAGCCACTCCTACGCAGAGCGCACCCAGGTGCCCCTACCGCTCGGGCGCACCGTGGTCGTCGAGGGCCAGGCCCTCACCTACCTCGGCATGGTCAACCTGGCCGGCGCCAACACCACCGGCGTGGCCGCCAGGATCCGCGTCGGCCACGGGGGCGTCTACCAGCCGGCCATCAGCAGCAACCTCTTCCCCGCCCAGACCGTCGGCACCCCGGCCATCGACACCGGGGTGACCCACGACGTGTACCTCACCCTGGTGGCCACCCCCAACGGGTCGGGGCCGGTCACCGTCGGGGTGCTCGTCGAGCCCCTCATCGGGTGGATCTGGGCCGGGGGCGGCATCATCGTCGCCGGCGCCGCGCTGGCCGCGTTCCCCGGCCGGCGCCGGCGCCCGACCGACGCCTCATCGGCCCCCGTCGACGTCGAGCTCGAGCCGATCGGCGCCGCCCCCGACCCACGGCGCCCGGTCGAGCCGGTCACCGTGCGGGGGATCACGGGGGCTCCGTCGTGACCGTCGTCGCCTCGGCGTCCCCTGCGCCGAGGACCAGGCGCCGGGTGGTGCTCTGGGGAGCGCTGGGCGCCCTGGTCGTCTTCTCGGTCGTGCTCGCCCTCCTCGCCACCGTGCACGCGAGCCCCGCCGGCAGCCCGCTGGTGGGCAAGCCGGCGCCGGCGCTCGAGGGACCGACCCTCGACGGGCGCGGGCGGGTCGGCCTGGCCTCCTTTCCCGGCAGGTGGGTGCTGGTCGACTTCGCGGCCAGCTGGTGCTTCCCGTGCCGGGAGGAGATGCCCCAGCTGCAGGCCTTCGCCAAGACCGCGGCCGCCCACCACGCGGTCGTGCTCATGGTCGCCTACGACCAAGGTGACCAGGCCGCCCTGCGCAGCTACGTCGCCCCCTTCGCCACCTGGCCGACGATCGCCGACCCCTCCGCCCAGATCTCCTGGGCGACGAGCGGGGTGCCCGACAGCTACCTGGTCGCGCCGGACAGGACGGTGGTCGAGTACGTGTCGTCCGGCCTGAGCGCCGGGCAGGTCGACCGCACCATCGACGCCCACCCGGTGGGAGCGTGACCGGGCCCGACATCGTCGCGACCCGTCCCGGCGGTGGGGACCCCGCACCGGGGTCCCTGGCCTCCCCGGCCCGTCCCCCCGGCCGGCGGCTCGCCGGCTGGCTGCCGTGGGTGGCCGTCGCCGTGGCCGTCGCCGTGGCCCTGGCCGTCGGCACCCACCGGTCCCCGGGGTCGGGCAGCATCGAGTCGCGCACCCTGTCGATCGCCTCGCAGGTCCGCTGCCCGGTCTGCGTGGGCGAGACGGCCGCCGAGTCGCAGACCGCGGCGTCGGTCGAGATCCGCAGCATCATCCGCCAGCGCCTGGCCGAGGGCCAGTCCACGGCCACCATCCTCGCCTACTTCAGGCAGATTCCCGGCCCGTCGATGCTGGAGAAGCCGTCGTCCCACGGCGCCGGCCTCCTGCTCTGGGGCGGCCCGGTCATCGCCGTGGTCATCGCCGCCGGCGGCCTGGCGCTCGTCTTCCGCCGGTGGCGGCCGACCGCCCGGCGCGCCGCCACCGACGGCGACCAGCGTCTCGTCGGGCGCGCCCTCGGCCAGCCGGGTGACGGCGCGCCCCCCGATGGCGGCCAGCCGGGTGACGGCGCGCCCCCCGACGGCATCCGGCCGGCCGAGCCAGCCGGCGGGCGCACCGATGGCTGAGCCGACCGACGCCCCCCCCGACCGCCCGAGGTCCGTGCTCGAGGAGGAGCGGGAGTTCTTCCTCCGGTCGCTGCACGACCTGGAGGCCGAGCGGGCCGCAGGCGACATCGACGAGACCGACTTCGCCGCCCTGCGCGACGACTACACCGTCAGGGCGGCCGAGGTGCTCAGGCAGCTCGACGCCCTGGGCGCGATGCCGACGCCGGAGCCGCCCCCGCCCGCACGCAGGTCGCGAGGGCGCGGCGCCCGGGCGGGCATCGCGCCCGCCGGGTCGGGGCGGACCCGGGGCCGCCCCACCCTGGCGCGCTCCACCCTGGCGCGCCCCACCCTCGCACTCGGTGCCCTGGCCGTGGTCCTCGTGCTCGGCGGGATCACCTGGGCGGTCTCCGCCGCCGCCGGTGTCCGGCTGCCCGGCGACGGGGTCTCCGGGGGCTCGAGCGCCAGCCGGATCCAGGGTCTCCTGCTGCAGGCCCAGACGGCCGTGGGCAACAGCCAGCCCGTCGCCGCGGTGAAGGCCTACGAGACGGTGATCGCCGCCGACCCGACCAACGCCGAGGCCCTCACCGGTGAGGGCCTGGTGCTGGTCCAGACGGGCAGGACGAGCGGCCGGGCCGACCTGGTCGATCTCGGCGAGGCCCGGCTGGCGCGAGCGGAGAAGGTGGCGCCCACCTACGCGCCGGCCTTCGGCAACCTCGGGGAGATCCTCTTCAGCCAGGGCCGCTACGCCGAGTCCATCCCCCAGCTGCGCGCCTACCAGCGGTTGGCGCCGCCCTCGTCGCAACCCGTCACCATCGGACGGGAGCTGATTATCGCCCGCGCCAGAGCCGGGAGCTGAAGGCGTTCCGCTACGGCCCGTGCGGAGACAACCTGGCCGGCCGTCAACCGTTCGGCCCTCTCGTAGCGGCACCTGCGGCCCGCGGCCGCTCGAGTTGCTTCCTTCCGGTGCCTAGATGAGGGTGACGCAGGCGTCGTCGCCTTGCGCCCTCGACGACACCGGCCCGGTGACCGACGCCCCGGTCAGGTCGGCGAGCATCCCCCGCACGATCCCCCGGTCCACCGCGCAGATCACCGGATGCTGCCTGGCGGTGTCGAAGAGCGGGCAGCTCTCCCGCACCAGGGCCAGGGAGCCGCTCCTCGCCTCGGCGTGGGCCTCGAAGCCATGGGCGGTCAGGGCGTCGGCGATGGCGTGGAGGGCCACGCGCGACGACCGGTGGCCATCGCCCGACGACATCCCTGCGGCCAGGCGCCGCCCGTAGTCCTCGCCCACCCGCTCGGCCATGGCCTCGGCCTGCTCGGGGGCCAGCAGCGAGAGCGCCTCGCCGAGCAGCGTGACGAGCAGGTCCTCGCCTCGCGCCGCCCCCGACAGGGGCGCCTCCCGGCTGGTGCTGCGGTACCGCTTGGACGGCCGGCCAGCGCCCCCGCCGCTGTGGGGGACGAACACCGAGAGGTACCCGCCCGCGGCCAGCTTGTCGAGGTGGTGGCGGGCCACGTTGGCGTGCAGCTCGAACTCGGCCGCCACCTCGGACGCGGTCAGCCCGCCGGCGTGCTCGCGCACGTGGAGGTAGATCCGTCGCCGGGTGGGGTCGCCGAACGCCGAGGTCACCGCGTGGACGGTGGCGGAGAACTCGGCGTCGCTCATGGCCGGCTCCGTCGCGGCCGTGCCCACCTGCTGCCCCGAACTGCTGCTGGCCCCTGCACTTCCACGCCGGACGGCGAAGGACGACACGTCGGTATCCTACCTGGGCGAGGAGTGCAGAGGCCCGGGTCGGCGCGCGCCGGACACTCCCGGGGGACCGGAGGTGGGCGTGGCCGTCGACGAGCGACAGGTGAGGGAGGCACCGGCCCCCGAGCAGGTTGCGGGCATCAGGCGGCGACGCCCCGCGGGTGGCGACGGCCACGACCACGACCACGACGGCCACGAGCGCGCCGCCCGCGACCACCCTCCCGACGACGGCCGGGCCGCCCCGGCGGCGGCCCCCCTCGGTCACGAGGAGGGCCGCGCCAGCGCGTTCGCCGATCCCGCCAGCAGGACACGGGTCATCGGCGTCACGTCCGGCAAGGGCGGGGTCGGCAAGTCGTCGGTGACGGTCAACCTGGCCGTCTCTCTCGTCAGGGCCGGCTTCGAGGTCGGGATCCTCGACGCGGACGTGTACGGCTTCTCGGTCCCCCAGATGCTCGGCATCGACGCCAACCCGGTGGTGAGGGACCGCAAGATGGTGCCTCCCGTGGCCTACGGCGTGCACACCATGTCCATGGGCTTCTTCGTCGACGAGGACCAGCCGGTCATGTGGCGCGGTCCCATGCTCCACAAGGCGCTCGAGCAGTTCCTGGTCGACGTGGCGTGGGGCGACCTCGACTTCCTGCTCGTCGACATGCCCCCCGGCACCGGTGACGTGGCGCTGTCGATGGCGCAGTACCTCCCGACGTCCGAGGTCTACGTCGTGACCACCCCCCAACCGGCGGCCAAGCGCGTCGCCCAGCGGACCGCCTACATGGCCAAGAAGATCAACCTCCCGCTGCGCGGCGTGGTCGAGAACATGAGCTGGTTCACCGGCGACGACGGGCGCCGCTACGAGCTGTTCGGCGCCGGCGGGGGAGCGGAGCTGGCCGACGAGCTCGCCGTGCCCTTCCTCGGCCAGGTCCCCCTCGTCGCCGGGCTGCGCCACGGCGGCGACACCGGGCGCCCGGTGACCGTCACCGACCCCGGGGGCGAGGCCGCCCTCGCCTTCACCGCCATCGCCGGGAAGATCGCGGCCAGGGGTCGGTCGAGGATCTTCCGCCCCGAGCTGCGGATCAGCTGAGCCGTCGGGCCGAGGCGATCCCCGTAGCGGCACCGGACGGGCAAGCTGGTCGGATGAGGCGACGAGGAGCGAGCGACGACGGCGCCCCGGTGGGGCGTCGGGTGGTGCTCGGCCTCGTCGGGCTCGGGGCCGTCGGGGTGGTGACGGGCAGCACCGTCGGTCGGGTGGTCGACGAGGCCGTCGCCCCGCTGCGCTCCGCCGGCGTCGGCGCCTTCCTGCCGAGCAGCGGCGGCTTCACCATCTACACCGTCACCAGCGGGTACCCGGCGCCTCCGGCCGACTACCGGGTCCGCGTCGGCGGCCTGGTCTCGCGCCCGCTGGCGCTCAGCGTGGCCGACCTGCGCACCCTGCCCCCCACCCGGCTGACCTCCACCTTCCAGTGCGTGACCGGCTGGAGCGTGGCCGACGTGCACTGGGAGGGGGTGGCCCTTGTCGACGTCCTCGACCGGGCCGGCATCCACCGTGACGCCACCTCGGTGCGCTTCGCCTCCTTCGACGGCGCCTACACCGAGAGCCTGACCCTCGCGCAAGCCAGGCAGAGCGGCGCCATCGTCGCCTACTCGATGCTCGGCGCCCCCGTGTCGCGACAGCACGGGGGGCCGGTCCGGCTCTACGTGCCCGGGATGTTCGGCTACAAGTCCATCAAGTGGCTGGCCAGCGTGGAGGCCGTGCGCGACGCCCCGCCGGGCTACTGGGAGCAGAACGGGTACCCGATCGACGCCTGGATCGACGGGCACCCCCCGGCCGCCCGTGGCTGACGTCGAGGTCGCCCCCACCGACGACGGCGCCGGGTCGCCCCTGCGGTCCGGCGGCCCGCTGGTGCGCTTCGACCGGGTCGAGCGCGCCGTGCACGGGGCCAACGCCGTCCTCTTCGGGATCCTGGTCCTCACCGGCGCTGCCCTCTACATCGGACCGCTCGTCGCCCTCATCGGCCGGCGCGAGCTGATCGAGCGCATCCACGTCTACGCCGGCCTGGCCCTGCCCGCCCCCCTCGTCCTGGCCCTGATCGGGGGGAGGAGCCGCGAGCTGCGCGAGGACCTCACGCGGTTCAACCGCTGGAGCGCCGCCGACCGCCGCTGGCTCGCGCTCGCCGCCAAGGCCCGCCCCGCCCGGCAGCGGGCGAGAGCGGCGCTGAGGGCCGGCAAGTTCAACGCCGGTCAGAAGCTCAACGCCGCCTTCACCGCCGGGGGCGGTCTGGTCATGCTCGGCACGGGGGTCATCCTGCGCTGGTACCGGCCGTGGCCGCTGTCGTGGCGCGCCGGCGCCACCTTCGTGCACAACTGGCTCTTCGTGGTCTTCGTCGTCGTGATCGCCGGCCACGTCCTGTTCGCGCTGGCCGACCCGCGGGCGATGCGGTCCATGTGGCGCGGCACCATCGACCGGTCGTGGGCCCGGCTCCACGCGCCGGCCTGGCTCGCCGAGCTGGAGGCGGCCGAGGTGGAGGGAGCAGAGCTGGAGGCGGCCGAGGTGGAGGGGGCACAGCCGCCGGGTCCCGAGGGGGCGACGTCGGGGCGGGACCCCACCTGAGAGCCCGGACGGGGGCCTACGCCCCCTCGGCCAGCCTGGCCGTGGCGCTCCGGTCCTCGTCGGCCAGCGAGTGCTGGGCGGGGGGCGCCGTCGATCAGCGACAGCTCGCCGATCACCGACCCCGGACGGGAGGGCCCGGCGGTGCCCGTCAGCCGGCCAGGTCGACGCCCCTCGGGAGCCGGCGGGGGTCCCAACCCAGGCGCACCCTCGCCGTCTCGAAGGCGTAGCGGTCGGTCATGCCGGCCACGTAGGCCACCGCCACCCGCACCGGGTCGAGCGGCGCAGGGTCGAGCGGCACGGGTCCGAGCGGCAGGGGTCCGACCGGCAGGGGTCCGGCTGGCAGCGGGTCGTCGGCCAGGTGCCGGTCGGCGAAGTACCCGACCAGGGCGCGCAGCACGGCCACGACGGCCCTGCCCTGGGCCACCGAAGCGGGGCGGGTGTAGATCCGCTCGTAGTTGAAGCGGCGCAGTGCGCCGAGCGCCGCGGCGACGTCCGGGGCCATGCCCACCCGGCCGGTCTGGTGGATGCAGGTCACCAGCGCGGTGACGAAGGTCCGCAGCTGCGACGAGCGGGTCAGCCCGGCCACCGTCGCCACCTCGTCGGGCAGGTCCCCGACGGCGACCACCCCGGCGCCGACGGCGTCCTCGAGGTCGTGCGCGCTGTAGGCGCAGCGGTCGGCCCAGCTCACCACCAGGCCCTCGGGGGTCAGGGGGGCGGGCAGCGACCACGAATGGTGGCGGATCCCGTCGAGGGTCTCCGCGCACAGGTTGAGCGGTTGGAGCACGACGTCGGCGCCCCACACGGCGTGGTCGTAGCCGCCGGCCAGAAACGGGCCGAAGGCGTCCTCGCTGGCGTGGCCGCCGGGCCCGTGCCCGCAGTCGTGGCCGAGGGCGATGGCCTCGGTGAGGGCCACGTTGAGCCCGGTCGCCCTGGCCACCGCGGTCGCCACCTGCGCCACCTCGAGGGCGTGGGTCAGCCGGGTCCGCTGGTGGTCGCTCGGGAACACGAACACCTGGGTCTTGCCGGCGAGCCGGCGGAACGGCGCCGAGTGCAGGATCCGGTCCCGGTCCCGCTCGAAGCAGGTCCGCAGCGGGTCCGGGTCCTCGGCCCTGGCCCGGTGGCCCGCACCGCGGGCGAGGGTCGCTCCCGGCGTGAGTCCCGCCGTCTCCGCCGCCTCGCGCCCGACCCGGTCGACGCGCCGCCCCTCGACGGTGGCGTCCGCGCCGGTGGCGTGGGCGCGCACGGACCCGTCGGGCCGCGGCGCGCCGGCCATCGTCGCCAGCCACGTCTCCCCCCGGGAGGAGCGCACGTCACCGCCGCCAGCGACGTCACCACCTCCGACCGCACCGCCTCCGACCGCACCGCCTCCGACACGCCCGTCGCGCTTCGCTCCGATGCCCGCCATCGGCGTTCACGGTACCGGCGGACCGCCGCGTGGCCGACGGCGCCCCCATCCCCTCGCCGCCCATCCGGCCGCGCCGTTGCCCTGACCGGCGGCCTACCATGGGGCTCCCACCAGCAGAGGAGCATCCACGTGGAGGTCAAGATCGGTGTCACCCAGTCCCCCAAGGAGATCGAGCTCGATCTCGGCGACACGGCGGACACCGACGCGCTGACCGCCCAGGTGCAGGAGGCCCTCGGCACCGAGGGTGGGATGCTCTGGTTGACCGATCGCCGGGGCCGCAAGGTCGGCGTGCCGGCCGCCAAGGTCGCCTACGTCGAGTTCGACGGCGCCAGCGAGGGTCGGCGTGTCGGCTTCGGTGCCGGCATGCACTGAGGCGCCGTGGTCGACCTGCTCGACCGCAGGCTGCTGTTCGTCACGGGCAAGGGCGGAGTCGGCAAGACCACGGTGGCGGCCTCCCTGGCGCTGCTCGCCGCCGGGCGGGGCCGGCGGACGCTCGTCTGTGAGGTGGACGCCAAGGGCAACCTGGCCGACTTCTACGAGACCGCACCGACCGGCTTCGACGAGCGCGAGATCTCGCCTGGGCTCTGGGCCATGTCCATGGACACCGAGGCCTCCCTGCGCCAGTACCTGTCGCTGCAGCTAAAGCTCCCGCTCGTCGCCAAGATCGGCCCGCTGGCAAAGATGTTCGACTTCGTCGCATCGGCCGCGCCCGGCGTCAAGGAGATCGTCACCGTCGGCAAGCTGTGCTGGGAGGTCCGCGAGGGCCACTACGACACCGTCGTGGTCGACGCCTCGGCGTCGGGCCACGTGGTCAGCCAGCTCGCCGCCCCCCAGGCCATCAACGAGCTCGTGCAGGTCGGCCTGGTCCGCCAGCAGACCGGCTGGATGCTCGACATCCTGGGCGATCCGGACACCACCGGGCTGGTCGTGGTCGCCACCGCGGCGGAGATGCCCGTCAGCGAGAGCCTCGAGCTGGTCGACCGGGTCGCCGAGCAGACCAACGTCGATCTGGCCGCCGTCGTCGTCAACCGGGTGCTGCCCGAGCTGTTCGGCCGCGGCGAGGAGGAGGTCTTCAACCGGGTCGACACCCCCGCCGGCACCGCCGTGCTCGACGCCCGCCTCGGCAGCCCGTCGCGGCCGCTGCTCGACGCCGCCCGGTTGACGGTGGCGAGCCGCAGGAGCCGCACCGAGCACCTCGAGCGGCTCAGGGCCGGCATCAGCCCCGAGGTGCCGCTGCTCTACGTGCCCTACCTGTTCTTCCGGAGCCACGGTCTGCGGGCCACCCGCCAGGTCGCCGACGCCCTCTCCGCAGAGCTCGGCTACTGATGGCCAGGACGGCGCGCCCGAGCCGCACCACCCGGCCGGCCGACGCGACCCGGCCGAGCGCGGTCGGCTCCGTCGAGGCGCTGGCGTCGTCGCGTGAGATCATCATCGTCTGCGGCTCCGGCGGCGTCGGCAAGACCACCAGCGCGGCGGCGATCGCGGTGATGGCCGCGGTGCACCAGGGCGGCCGAGTCCTCGTCGTCACCGTCGACCCGGCGCGTCGCCTGGCCAGCGCGCTCGGCCTCAGCGGATTCGGCAACGACGCCAGACGGGTGTCCCCCTCGGCGTTCGCGGCCGCCGGGATCGAGCCGCGAGGCGAGCTGTGGGCGGCCATGCTCGACACCAAGCAGTCGTGGGACGCGCTGGTCCGCCGGCACGCCCCCGACCGGGAGACCGTCGCCCGGATCCTCGAGAACCCGCTCTACCAGAACATCGCCGGGAAGTTTGTCCAGAGCCACGACTACATCGCCATGGAGCGGCTCTACGAGCTGCACGCCGAGGGCCGCTACGACCTGATCGTCGTGGACACCCCGCCCACCCGCAACGCCCTCGACTTCATCGAGGCGCCGGCGCGCATGGCGGAGTTCTTCTCCTCCAAGCTGCTCAGGCTGCTGATCGTCCCGTATCGCAGCCGGTTGGTCAACCTGGCGTCCCGGCCCTTCTACCAGGTGGCCGACCGCATCCTCGGCTCGCAGTTCCTCGCCGACATCGCCGAGTTCTTCATCCTGTTCCAGACCATGTACGACGGGTTCGTCGAGCGCGCCGGTGCCGTCGAGCGGCTGCTGGCCGACCGGCGCACGACGTTCGCGGTCGTGACCACCCTGGAAGCGGCGTCGGTCCACGAGGCCGAGCTCTTCCTGCAGGTGCTGGCCTCGAAGCGCTTCCACGTGGGCGCGCTGATCCTCAACCGCGTCCTGCCCGCCTACCTGCGCGACGCCGCCGCCGGCCGGGCCGCCGACGCGCTGGCCGCCGGCGCCGGCCCGGCGGCCGCCGCCGTGGCCCCCGCGGTCGATGCGCCCGATGAGCAGGTGGAGCGCGTGCTCACCGAGGTGGCCGACAACTTCCGCAACTTCGGGGTGGTGGCCAAGAGCGAGGCCAAGCAGCGCGACGAGCTGGCCAGCGTCCCCGATGTCGTCGCCACCGTCCCGGAGTTCGACACCGACATCCACGACCTCGCCGGCCTCCTCCGCCTCGGCGAGCGGATCTGGGCCTGAGCGGCCGGTCGTGGCGACCTTCGCCGAGCTGGCTCGCGAGCGCACCATCCTCGACGAGGCGGCCATCGCCCACCTCCAGCGGCTGGTCGCGTCGTGGGGGATGCTCTCGGACCTGTGCTTCTCCGACATGATGCTCTACGCCCAGGCCGACGGACGCGACGACGCCTTCGTGGTCCTCGGCCAGGTGCGCCCGACGACCAGCAGGACCCTGCACCTGACCGACTACGTGGGCCGGGTCATCGCGGACCGGGAGCGGCCCCTCGTCGGCCGGGGCTGGCGGCTCGGCAGCGTGGTGGAGGGCGAGGTCGACCTGGCCTCCCGGGCCGAGCCGGCCAGGATGGTCTGCATCCCCGTGCGCTGGCAGGGCGAGCTCGTCGCCATCCTCGGCCGGGAGTCCGCGCTCACCGTCGGCCGCCGTCCCGGCCAGCTCGAGCGCACCTACGTCGAGGTCTTCGACCGCCTGGCCCGCATGATCGCCCAGGGCGACTTCCCGTTTCCCGTCGACGAGGAGGTCACCAGCGAGACCCCCAGGGTCGGCGACGGCGCCATCGTGCTCGACGCCACCGCCCGGGTCGACTTCGCGTCGCCGAACGCGGTCAACGCCCTGCACCGGGTCGGCCTCTACACCTCCATCGACGGCCTCCGCCTCGACGAGGCCGGCCTCGGCCAGTCCGCCGTCGACCTGGCCTTCCAGATGCGCCTGCCCGCCACCGAGGAGGTCACCGAGAGTACCGACGCGGCCCTCGTGATCCGCTGCATCCCGCTGCTCGACCAGGGCCGGGCCACCGGCGCCATCGTGTTGCTGCGCGACGTCACCGAGCTGCGCCGCAGGGACCGCCTGCTGCTGTCCAAGGACGCGGCCATCCGCGAGGTCCACCACCGGGTCAAGAACAACCTGCAGACCATCTCGTCGCTGCTGCGCCTCCAGTCACGGCGCCTCCCTCCTGGCGAGGGCCGCAGCGCCCTCGAGGAGTCGGAGCGCCGGGTCCGCTCCATCGCCCTGGTCCACGAGATCCTGTCGCGCGACACCGTCGACCAGGTCCACTTCAACGACATCCTGCCGTCGCTGATCCGCATGGCCGAGGACGTGGGCAGCTCGGAGCGCCCGGTGCGCATCACCTCCAACGGCGACGCCGGCGACGTGCCCGCCTCCGTGGCCACGCCGCTCGCCGTCGTGGTCACCGAGCTGCTGCAGAACGCCGCCGAGCACGGGCGCCCCGACGACGGCGAGACCGAGCCGCTGTCCGTGTCGGTCACCCTGCAGCGCAGCGAGGCGGAGCTGTCCCTCACCGTGCACGACGACGGGGCCGGCTTCCCCGACGGCTTCCGGATCGACGACACCGACAGCCTGGGCCTGTCCATCGTGCGCAGCCTGGTGGGCACCCAGCTCGGCGGCACGATCAGCATGCACAACGAAGGGGGGGCGGTCGCCCAGCTGATCATCCCGCTCGACGGCATCGACGACGACCTCGAGAGCCTCTAGCGCCCGGGGGCGCGGCGAGTCGCGCTAGGAGGCGGCGCGGCGCTGCTGGGCCAGCCAGACCTTGCGCAGCTTCCTGCGCTCGTCCTCGGAGGTGCCACCCCAGATCCCGGCCTCCTGGTTGGTGGCCAGGGCGAACTCCAGGCAGGCCCGCTGCGCCCCGCACTCGTGGCACACCGCCTTGGCCGAGTCGATCTGCTCGATCGCCGGGCCGGTCGTGCCGATCGGGAAGAAGAGGTCCGGGTCCGTGTCCCGGCACGACGCGAGCTCGCGCCAGTCCTCGAGGTCCCAGTCGATTGTTCGGCTCCACGTGAGCGCCACTACTGCCTCCAACACCGGAGTTTGTGAAATCGTTCACGTCGGGACGGCGGCGAAACACAGCCGCTCACCACAACGTCGCCCCACTGTAAGGGTGCGGACACCCGTTTGCAAGGCTCTTCGGCCATCGGACGGGGAAAAACCGCTGGTCAGAATGGCCAGATCTGGCGCTCCGAGCAGATCCGGGGGGATTTCGCGTGTCGCCGGTCACGTCCGGTCGGTCGCCACCTCGGGAACGACGAGGGACAGGGCGTCGGGCAGGTAGCGCAGGACGAGGCGGTCGGCCTCGCCGACGAAGTCACCGTCCACCTGATAGGGCACCGGTCGGAGGCCCCGCACCTCGAGGTGGTCGACCTCCGTGGCGACGACCGGCCGCCGGCGTCGGGGGGGGTCGCGGCGCCACGCCGGCGACGGTGACGGGCGCGCGGGCGAGGCGCCGGCGCACACCGCCGCGACCGTGGCCGGCAGCAGGGTGGCCAGGCCGAGGTCGCGGAAGGCCACGAGCGACAGGGCGGTGGCGAGGCCGGTCCCCGGGACGAGCCGCACCGGCCGGTTGCCGATGAAGGTGTACGGGTCGGTCTTCTCCACCACCGCGAAGTAGCCGTCGTGGATGTCGAGGGAGCCGTCGGCCGAGCGCACCGTGAACCAAGGTCGGGAGCGGTCGTAGCCCCGCCGCCACGTCCGCACCGTCGCCACCACGAACACCGCCGCCCCGAGATAGCGCTTGAGCCCACCGCGGCGCTCGACCTCGGCGACCACGGCGGCGTCGAAGCCGATGCCCACGTGGAACAGGAAGAAGCGGCCGTTGACCTCGCCGACGCCGACCCGCTCGATGCGCCCGGCCCGGAGGGACCTGATCAGCTGGTCGGTGGCCTCGATCGGATCGTTGGCCCAGCCGACGGTCCTGGCGAACACGTTGGTCGAGCCGCCGGGGAGCGCGGCGAGGGCGGTGCCAGCGGCCCAGGCCGTCCCCGGCCGGGGCGGCGGGGCGGCCAGCCCGTTGGCCGCCTCGTTGAGGGTGCCGTCGCCGCCGAGCACGGCGACGACGTCGACGCCGTCGGCCGCGGCCCCTTGGGCCAGGCGGGTGGCATGGCCGCGACGGCTGGTCGCCGCGACGGTGAGCTCGTGCTCGGAGGCGATGGCCTTCTGCACGACCACCCTGGCCCTGGCCGTGACCGACGAGGCCGAGCCGTTGACGATCAGCAGGACCCGCACGCGGTGGTCAGCCGGCGCCGCGCTGCGCGTGGGCCCGCAGCTGCGCCACGCTGCGGGCGAGCAGTCGGGACACGTGCATCTGGGAGATCCCGAGCCGCCCGGCGATCTCCGACTGGGTGAGTCCCTCGAAGAAGCGCAGGTGCAGGATCAGCTGCTCGCGCTCGGGGAGCAGCGACAGCATCGGCGAGAGGGTGGCCCGCCGCTCGGCGGTGTCGAGGTTGACGTCCTCCGAGCCGATCCGGTTGCCGAGGCTCTCGCCCTCGGCGTCACCGGGTGCGGGGGCGTCGAGCGACGCGAAGCGGTACGCCTGACCGGCCTCGAGCGCCTCGAGCACCTCCTCCTCGGACACCTGCACCTCGGTCGCGAGCTCGGCGATGGTCGGCGACCGGCCGAGCTCCTGGCCGAGCGAGCCGACCACCTTGCCGAGGCGCAGGTACAGCTCCTGCATCCGCCGCGGCGCCCGGATGGCCCACCCCCGGTCGCGGAAGTGGCGCTTCAGCTCGCCCACGATGGTGTGGGTGGCGTAGGTGCTGAACTCCACGCCCCGCTCGGGGTCGAACCGGCCGACCGCCTTGAGCAGGCCGAGCGAAGCCACCTGCACCAGGTCGTCGAGGGGCTCGCCCCGGTTGGCGAAGCGGCGGGCCAGGTACTCGGCCAGGCCGATGTGGGCGCCGATCAGCTCGTCCCGCAGCGCGGGGTCCCGGGTCCGCGCGAACTCGACGAACGTCGCCCGCAGGCGCTCCCTGTCGGGCTGCGGCGGGCTCATGCCCAGACCATCACGCGCCGACCTGGTGACGTCGCTTGAGCAGGCGGAACGTGGGGCCACCCGGCCCGCGGGTCAGGTCGTGCTCGTCGACGAGGGCACCGAGGATGACCTGGGAGAGGTCGGAGAGGTCGGCGATGACCTCGTCACGCGAGAAGTGCCCCTCGCCCTCGACGAGCAGGCTGTCCGCGCCGAGCACGAAGCGGACCGAGACCGTACCGTTGCGGCCCTCGCTGCCGGTGAGGCCGTAGCAGAGCTCGTCGATGGCCAGGCGGAGGTCCTCGACCTCGTCGAAGCTGAACCCGAGCCGGCTGGCCAACCCGGCGGCGGTGACCCGGGCCAGGCGCAGGAACTCCGGCATGGCCGGCACCGAAAGTCGCACCTCGTCTGCTGTGCCCACCGTGTCCCTCTCTGGTCCTGCTGGCCTCGCTCGGGCTGGACGACGCTACCACCGGCGCCCGGCCCGACCGCCGGCCGGCCCCCGTACCAGCGCCGCACCCCACGGGAATGGTGAGAGATCGCCCCGCTGGGGAAAACTAGGGCCATGAACGTCGTTGTCTGCGTCAAGCAGATCCCCGACCCGGCCAACCCGGGCAAGCTCACCGCCGACCACACCATCGTGCGCGAAGGCAAGCTCATCCTCGACGACTCCGACGCCTACGGCGTGGAGATGGCCCTCCAGCTGGCCGAGTCCGCCGGTGGAGGTGAGGTGACGCTGGTCTCCATGGCGCCCCACGGCGAAACCAGCGGGCTGCGTACCGCGCTGGCCATGGGGGCGGCCAAGGCCATCGTCGTCTCCGACGACGCCCTCGCCGGCTCCGACGCCCTCTCCACGGCCAAGGTCCTCGCCGCGGCCATCAAGCGGGCCGAGCCCGATCTGGTCATCGCCGCCACCGAGTCGACCGACGGCTACACCGGCACCACGCCGGTCCAGGTCGCCGAGCTGCTCGGGCTGCCCTCGGTCAGCTTCGCCAAGAAGGTCGCCGTCGCCGACGGCAAGGTCCGCGCCGACCGCCAGACCGAGGCCGGCTACGACGAGGTCGAGGTGCCCCTCCCCGCGCTGGTCACCGTCACCGCCGGCGTCGTCGAGCCGAGATACCCGTCGTTCAAGGGGATCATGGCGGCCAAGGGCAAGCCGGTCGAGGAGCTGAAGATCGGCGACCTCGGCCTCGACGCCGGGCAGGTCGGCGTGGCCGGGTCCCGCCAGGAGACCGTGTCGGTGGTGCCGGCCGAGGCCCGCCAGGCCGGCGAGATCGTCGTCGACGAGGGGGAGGGCCACGAGAAGATCGTCGCCTTCCTCGAGCAGCTCAAGCTCATCTAGCACCGGGGGGCTCCACCCCGTCCCGAGGTCCGGTGCCGCCGGGCCACCATCTGCGAGAGAGAGAGCACACCGACTTCATGGCCATCGACAAGATCTGGGTCCTCGTGGACCACGCCGGCGACTCGATCGCCCCCCTCAGCCTCGAGCTGCTCACCAAGGCCCGCGACCTGGCCGCGACCGTCGAGGGGGTCACGTGGGGCGACGGCGCCACCTACGCCACCGAGGCCGGCTCCTACGGAGCCACCGTCCTCCACACGGTCGGCGACATCGGCCCGTCGCTGCCCGGTCCCTCGGTCGCGGCCGCCATGGCGGCACGCATCGAGGCGGGCGACGGCCCCGACGCCGTGCTCGTGCCCCACAACTACGACGGCCGCGACATCGTCGCCCGCCTGTCGGCCAAGGTCGACCGCCCGGTGCTCACCAACGTGGTGGGCCTGGAGGACGACGGCGGCGCGCTCCAGTCGACCCACGCCATCTTCGGCGGATCCGAGATCCTCACCTCGCGCTTCACCGGCCAAGGCCCCGGCCTGTTCGCGGTCCGCACCAAGTCGTTCGCGGCCGAGCCAGGCGACGGTGACGCCGCCACCGTCGACATGTGGGACGTGCCCGATCTCGGAGCGACCGGCGCGGCGGCCGTCGGCGAGCGCCACGTCGAGGAGAGCGAAGGGCCCAAGCTCGACGAGGCGCCCGTGGTCGTCTCGGGTGGTCGCGGCCTCGGCGACGCCGGCAACTACGACCTGATCGAGCAACTGGCCAAGCTGCTCCACGGTGCGCCCGGCGCGTCGCGCGCCATCGTCGACGCCGGCTGGGTGCCCTACTCCCACCAGGTCGGCCAGACCGGCAAGACGGTCAAGCCGACCGTCTACATCGCCGCGGGCATCTCCGGCGCCACCCAGCACATGGTCGGGATGAAGGGCTCCAAGAACATCGTCGCCATCAACAAGGACCAGGAGGCGCCGATCTTCTCCATCGCCGACCTCGGCATCGTCGGCGACGTGCACAAGGTGCTGCCCAAGCTCATCGAGGCCCTCCAGGCCCGGAGCTGAGCCTCCCTCGCCGGCGCCCGATCGCGGCTGGTCGGGGGACGCGGCGTGAGGGGTGCGTGGCCCGCCGGCGATCTCGGGGCGCTCGGCGGCGGGGTGGGGTGGTCCGCCGGCGATCTCGGGGCGCTCGGCGGCGGGGTGGGGTGGCCCGCCGGCGATCTCGGGGTGCTCGGCGGCTGGCTGCGTGGCCAGCCGGCGATCTCGGGGTGCTCGGCGTGAATTCCTCACGTGAGGCGTCCCGAGGTTCACGGCCGGCGCCGGGCCGGGCGGTGGTCGACGGTCGGCGATGTGTGCGCCCGGACGAGGCCGCCGCCGCCGCCCGGTCGCTCAGACGAGCGGCCACGGGTAGGGGTGGTCGCCGCGGGGCCGCGGCAGGCGCCGGGACCGGATCAGCCGCTGGGCGCGAGCGACCAGGGCGTCGGCCTCGTCGGCGCCGAGCAGCCGGGTCAGCCCGTCGGGCAGGCCCCCATCGACGAGTGCGGTGACGGGGCCGACCAGGTCGTCGTCCATGTCCTCGCCGGCCCAGTCCCAGATGACGGTCCGCAGCTTGGGCGACACGTGGAAGCAGAGGCCGTGGTCGATGCCCCACACGTGCCCGTCCGCGTCGAGCAGGCAGTGGCCTCCCTTGCGGTCGGCGTTGTTGGCGATGGCGTCGAAGACGGCCATCCGCTTCAGCGCCGGATGGTGCTCCGGATCCTCCAGCAGGGTGAAGTAGTGCTGCTCGAAGTCGGCGTCGACGAAGCGCTGCAGCGAGCCGATGCCGAGGGGCCCGTCGCGCAGGATGGTCTCGGGCACCAGGTCCCAGCCGAGCGCCTCGGACAGCTCGTAGGCCGCCACCTCGCGGCGGTACAGCCCGTCGGGGAAGTCCCACAGCGGGCGCTCGGTCTGGTGGGGCTTGTAGATGGCCCGCCAGGTCGCCGACCCAGGGCGGACCCGCCCGCCTGCGCCGCCGTCGGCCCGGTCCTCACGGGTCGCGCCGACCGTGCAGAGGTAGGTGCCGTTGCTGCTCCACGGCATCCGGCCCTCGATGTCGAGCCGCCCCGACGCGAGGCGCGTCAGAGCTTCGGCGGACCGTGGCCGTTGGTCTTCGGGCACGAGTGTCCGGACGGGTCGAGGGGGTGCCCGCACAGCGGGCAGGGAGGACGTCCCGACGAGACGAGGCTCTCGCTCTGGGCCACCAGGCCGGCCGCCTGAGGTCGGGTCACGACCAACCGGCCGATGGCCCCGTCGGCCTCCTCGACCTCGGTGGCGGGGTCGGCGACGACCACCTCTTCGGCGACCAGCACGATGCGGTCGGCGTCGCCGTCGTAGGCCAGCTGCATGGTGCCGACCGGCCACTCGGCGAGCACGGGCTCCTCGAGCGGCGCCGGGTCGGGGATCGGCCCCGGGGCCGGAAGGTCGGAGAGCAGCTCGCCGAGCAGCTGGCCGAGCGCGGCCACCTGCTGCTTCTCGAGCTTGAGGCTGACCAGGCGGTCGGCCTCGCGGGCCTGGAGGTAGAAGGTCCGCTGACCGGGGACCCCGACGGTGCCGAGGGTCACCCGCTCGACGTCGGCCAACTCGAACGATGCGCTCAGCTGCTGCTCCCTGCACTCGATGGGTGGTGGGTCACGACGGCCGCAGCTCGCGGAGTGTTCCTGTCGAGTTGACGGCGAGCACGCTCGGCCCGGTGGACCCGTAGCTGATAGCGGTCACCGAGCACGGCGAGATCACGATCCGCTGGAACAGGTCGAGGTGGGTGCCGACGGCGTCGGCGACGAGGGCCTTGATCGGATCGGCGTGGGACACGGCGATCACCGCCTGACCCGGATGACGGTGGCAGATGCCCGCCACGGTCTCGATCATCCGTGTCTGCATGCCGACGAACGACTCGCCGTCGGGAAAGGTGAAGCCGCTCGGGTAGCGCTGCACCGTGGTCCACTCGGGCCGCTTGGCCAGGTCCGCGAGGGCGGCACCGGTCCAGGCTCCGAAGTCGCACTCCAGCAGGCCGCGATCCGCCTTGACCGGCAACCCCAGGCGCTTCCCGATCGGCGCGGCGGTCTCGCGGGTGCGCTCCAGGGGCGACGCGTAGATCGCTGCGACCGCAGGTCGAGTCGGCCCGGCGGCCGCCTTGGCCCCCCGGACCCTCGTCTTCGGGGCCGTCCCCGTGGCCGGCGCCGCCTCCAGCCATTCACCCAAGCGCGCCGCCACGGTGTCGGCCTGCGCCCGCCCGGCGTCGGCCAGGTGCAGGCCCCGAGCCCGCCCGGGCAGCACCTGACCGGTCGTGGGCGTGGTGCCGTGCCGCACGAGCAGCACGAGGGTCGGGGAAGGCGGCGCGGGCTTGGTGCGACGGCCGGAAGCAGGTGTCGGCATGCGGGTCGCCAACCTAGTGTCTCCCCGGTGGCAACCCCGCCTCGTCCGCCACCCACGTGGACACCGCGACCCGAGCCGGCCGAGTTGGCGTCGCTCGCCGAGGAGATCGTGAGCTGCCGGGCGTGCCCGCGCCTCGTCCGGTGGCGGGAGGACGTGGCCAGGACCAAACGGGCGGCCTTCCGCGACCAGACCTACTGGGGCCGCCCCGTTCCCGGCTTCGGCGACCCCGCGGCCAGGATCCTGGTGGTCGGGCTGGCGCCCGCCGCCCACGGTGGCAACCGCACCGGGCGGGTCTTCACCGGTGACCGCTCCGGCGACTGGCTCTACCGAGCCATGCACCGGGCCGGTCTGGCCAACCAGCCCACCAGCGTGGCGGTCGACGACGGGCTGCTCCTCCGAGGTGCCTGGGTCAGCGCGGCGGTGCGCTGCGCGCCGCCGGCCAACAAGCCCACAACCGAGGAGCGCGACCGCTGCCTGCCCTACCTCGAGCGCGAGCTCGGCCTCCTCCGTGACGTCGTGGTGCTCGTGGCGCTCGGCCGCTTCGCCTGGGACCTCTCCGCCCGCCTGGTAGGCGCCCCCACCAGGGCGGCGTTCGCCCACGGGGCCGAGGCACCGAGCCCGTCCGGTCGGACGATCATCGCCTCGTACCACCCGAGCCAGCAGAACACCTTCACCGGTCGTCTCACCGAGCCGATGCTCGATGCCGTGCTCGCCCGCGGCGCCGAGCTGGCGGGGATCGGTCGGTCGTGAGCCCTGCGGTCCCGGTCGATACCCTCGGGCCGTGCCCGAACTGCTCGAGGTCGAGCAGTACCGGCAGCTCGCGTCCAGGTCGGCGACCGGCCGCGTCGTCGTCGGCTTGGTCGCCGACGACCCCTGGGTCCTCAAGGGCACGACCGACCCGGACGCTCTCCGGGACGGGCTCGTGGGCGGGACATTCGTCGCCGCCAGGCGTAGGGGCAAGCTCCTGCTGCTCGACACCGACGTCGGCCCGACCCTCGGCCTGCGCTTCGGGATGACCGGTCGGCTCGTCGTCGACGGCCACGCCGGCGTCGACGCCCTCCTCTACGCCCCCGCCAGCGCCCATCCCCGTTGGGATCGCTTCGTCGTGCGGTTCGACGACGGCGGCGACCTGCGCCTCCACGACCCGCGGCGACTCGGTGGCGTGGAGCTCGACCCCGACGAGGATCGCCTCGGACCCGACGCCCTCACCGTTCGCCCGGCCGCCCTCGCCGCCGCTCTGGCCGGCAGCCGCGCCCCGCTCAAGGCGCGGCTCCTCGACCAGCGCCGCCTCGCCGGCGTCGGCAACCTGATCGTCGACGAGGTCCTCTGGCGCGCCGGCCTGGCTCCGAGCCGGCCGAGCGCCACACTCTCGGCCGTCGAGCTGCGCCGTCTCCACCGGCACCTCCGAGCGGGCCTGGCCGAGCTCGGCCGCCGCGGTGGCTCCCACACCGGTGATCTCGGGCCGCACCGTCGCCCCGGTGGTCGCTGCCCTCGGGACGGGCGCGCCCTCTGTCACGAGACCGTCGGCGGGCGCAGCACCTGGTGGTGCCCGCACCACCAGGTGTAGGGGTCCGGGCGCGCCGCAGACGCGGCCGGGCGCTCAGGTGGCGGTCGATCACCCCGGGGTCGCCCGGGAACGGTCAGCGCCGCCGCCCGGCCGCACCCACCGGCCGGGACGGCCGGAGGAGCAGCGTCGCCGCCACTGCGGCGACCACCGCACTCAGCGCGGCGCCGCCGAAGATGGTGTGCAGCTCGGAGAGCAGCGCCGCGCTCGTGGCCCGGTCGTAGACCGGACATGCCGCCGGATGGCTGGGGCAGAGGGTGAGGGGGGAGCCGATCCTGGCCTGCGCCGCATAGAACCGGTGCAGGGCGACGGCGGTGAGGGCGGAGATCCCGACGAGCATCCCGATCGTCCTGGCCACGACGACCAGGCTCGAGGCCAGGCCGTGCAGACTCGTGTCGACCGCGGCGAGGACCGCGGCGTTGACCGGCGCGATGGCCAGGCCGAAGCCGAGGCCGCACACCACCAGGGCGATGTCGGCGCCGGTCACGGGGATGGCGGCGGCGCCGACGCGCAGGTCCTGCACGAGGGCGTGCGCCGGCCAGGACGTCATGGTGGTGAAGGCGATGGCGGCGGCGGCGAGGCCGGCGCCGGCGGTCCAGGGCCCCCGCCTGGGCGCCCTGACGAGCAGGCCGCCGGCGACGGCGCCGACGGGCACGGCGGCGAGGAAGCGGAGCAGCACGAGGGCGGCGCCGGTCTGGGAGTTGGGCGAGGTCGTCGCCCGAGCGAAGAGGGGCACGTCGACGAGGGCGGCGATGAGTGCCGCGCCGGCGAAGAGGTTGACGACCACGGCACCCCACGCCGGACGGGCCGACAGGGCGCCAGGTGCCAGGAGCGGCCGGCGGGCCGTGCGCTGGCGGACGGCGAAGGTCGCGGCCGCGAGGACGGCGATGGGGCCGACCACGACGATGTCGGAGCCGACCACCTGGGTGCCGGGATCGGTCGTGGAGAAGGCGATCACCACGCAGCCGAGGACCACGGCCAGCGCGACGGCGCCCGGCACGTCGGCCCGGCGGAGGGCCACGCCGACGGCCCGGACGTCGACCAGTGGCGTGGCCAGGTGTCCGGCCGCCCCGACCTCCCAGACCGCGAAGGCGGCGAGGAGGAGCCCGGTGGCGATGGCCATGGGAGTGGTGAGGACCGACCAGGTCGGACCGTGGACGACAGGGGCGTAGAGGCGGCCGGTCGTGACGCCGGCGGCCAGGGAGCCGGGGGCGTCGAGGGAGAGGAAGCCTCCGGCGGCGGCGAGGACGGCGAGCGTCGCGCCGATCGTGTCGCGGCGTGGCCGGATCCCGGCCGACGGGCCGGGATGCCATCGCGATGCGCGGGACCGTCCGGGATTGTCACGGGCGCGAGGGGACGAGCCGACGAAGCCGACCGCGACGATCGCCGCCACGGGCAGGTTGAGCCAGAAGATCCACCGCCAACCGGCGACCGCGACGATCGCCGCGCCGTACAGCGGCCCGATGACGCTACCGAGCTCCTGGACCCCGCCGACCAACCCGAGGGGCAGGCCACGGTGCTCAGGTGGCCAGCGCTCGGCGACCAGCGCGAGGGTCACCGGCACCAGGCCTCCACCTCCGAGGCCCTGCAGGGCGCGACCGGCCACGAGGAGGGGCAGGGCGTGGGCCGTGGCGGTGAGGAGCGATCCGCCGGCGAAGCCGATCAGGCAGCCGGTGAAGACGGGCCGCTTGCCGACCAGGTCGGCCAGCCGGCCGAGAAGCGGGAGGACCGCGACGTAGCCGAGGAGGAACCCGGTGATGACCGGGGTGGCGTGCTGCAGCTGGTCGAGGCCGACGCCGACCCCGCCCATGATGGAGGGGAGGGCGACCACCACGACGTAGGTGTCCGCGGCGGCGACGAGCACGCCGGCCGCCGCGAAGCCGAGTTGGCGCCGCCGGAGTCGACCGTCGAGGTCGGCGGTCGTCATGGCGATCAGGTCGTCGGCGCCGTGATCGCCAGCTTCTCGCCGTAGGCGGTGAGCGTGACCGTGTAGGTGGTGGTGCTCGCAGCTGCGGTGAACGGCCCGGACAGGCGGACCTGGCGGAGCTGGTCGGAGGCCGGGTCGATCTCGGCGACGATCAGGACCGGCTTGGAGGGGGCCAGATCGGGGAGCACGGGAACCTTGGATCCCGGCACCTCACCGGAGACGACGTCGAGCAGCTCGCCGCCGACGCGGACCTGGCCGCCCGTGCGCACCCCGGTCATGGTGGTGAGCAGTGAGCTCACCCCGTTGGTGGCCCTGAGGAGCTGGGCGGGGTCGCCCAGGCCGTAGGCCGACGGCTTGGTCACGCTGTAGTGCGGCTGGAACGGGGGTTTGGCGTAGAAGATCCCGCCGGTCTCGACGACCGCGACCATGGCGCCGAAGCCACCCACCTCGACGGCGAAGGAGCCACGGAGCCGGTCGGGCCTGACCAGGTCCCCGCCGCCGCCGGTGATCGCCGTGGTGGAACTGGCCACGCCCGCGCTCGACAGCGCGAAGTGCACCGAGGGGGTGGCGTCGAGCAGGGCCCGGCTGCGGTGCAGGAGCGTCGTGGTGACGGGGGCGGGCGCAGCGGCGGGTCGTGTGTGCGAGGTCCCGCAGGCGCCGACCCCCATGACCGACACGACCGCCAGCGCCGCGCTGCGCCACCATCTCGAGGTGCCCACAGCGGGGAAACTACCGCTTTGGACCTATCCACCTGAGTCGGGACCGCTGCACACCCCCGAGAAGGGGGCACTGAAGGGAGCGGCATGATGGCCATGTGGCAGGCGTCATCGAGAGCGAAGGCCCGTGGGACGCGGCTCGTCCGGGTCGCACGGGTGGCCGGGGGGTCGAACCGGGGGACGATGCCGACCGGGTTGTTCTCCGCCACCTCCGCACGGCCGGGGCGAGCGCGGCGGTGATCCGCGAGGCCGAGACCCGGATGCGCGGGAATCCCGCGCATGGCCAGTCCTGGGCATGGGAGCGGGTCACGGCGTCCGCCGAGGGGTCCCCGGCGCCGTGCTGCGAGTGCGGGGCACAACTCGTCGACGCTGGCTGGGAGGGCGCCGCCGTACTTCGATGTGACCAGTGCGGCGCACGTTGGCACCTGGCTGCGGAAGGGGGCAGCTCGATGCGCTCGTGGTTGAGCGGACCAAGCGAGGAGTGGCTCGACCTCAACCGTCCGCTCGCCCCGCCAGACGAGGCGCCGATCGACCCGGAGGACGACCGAAACCGCTTGGCGTTCTATCTGCGCCTGCACGAAGAACTGCGAACGGCGCTGGCGCCCGTGTTCGACGATCTCGGGAGCACCTGTGTGCTCCAGCTGACCGTCGAGTCCTGGAGGACGCCGACCGAGTCGCACGCGGCCGCGATGCTGTGGGCGCCCGATGGGGGGGAGTGCCCGCACCATCCCGACTCACATCCCTCGCGCCACTCGTCGTCGAGCGTCGTGCCGTCTGGAAGTGCCCACGCACCCACCAGGTGATCAGCGAGATCGGTGGCTTGGCCGACAGCAGTCCTCCGACGAGCTGAGGCCTCGGATCTGCGACGTTGCCGTTCAGGCCACGGTCTGGGGGATCGCCAGGCGGGCGGCGATGGCCGCGGCGGGCGCTGGTCTGGCCAGGAGGTAGCCCTGGAACAGGTCGCAGCCGGCGATGGCGAGGAAGTCGGCTTGGCGATCCTCCTCGATCCCCTCGGCCACGACCTGGACCCCGAAGGTGTGGGCCACCGACATGATGGACTCCACGATCACCGCCGCCATGCGCTCGTCGGGGAGCCCGGCCACGAAGGAGCGGTCGATCTTGAGGCGGTGGAAGACCAGGTCCTTCAGCCGTCCGAGGCTGGAGTACCCGGTACCGAAGTCGTCGAGGGCCAGACCCGTGCCGAGACGGGCGAGCTCCACCAGGAGGGGGGCGACGATGTCGATCTGGGTGACCGCCACCGTCTCGGTGAGCTCCACCTCGAGTCGGTCGGGGCTCAGCCCGCTGCCGATCAGGGCATCGGAGACCTGGCGGACGATCGCGGGCGAGAAGCTGCGGGCCGAGAGGTTGACCGCCATCCGCACCGGACTCAGGCCGGCATCGTCCCAGGCTTTCGCCTGCCGACAGGCCTCGCCCAGCACCCACCGGTCGAGATCCACGATGAGATCGGTCTCCTCCGCCAGCGGAAGGAAGGCGCCCGGGGTCAGCAGCCCTCGCTCGGGATGGGGCCAGCGGACCAGGGCCTCGACCGCGACCACGTGACCGTCCCGATCCATCTGGGGTTGGTAGTGCAGCGTCAGCTCACCCTTGACGACGGCCTCGTGGAGCTCGCCTTCGAGAGTCAGCTCCCCCCGGGCGCCGGCATTCATCAGTGGCGCGTACCGGGCGTAATGGCCGCTGCCGGCCCGCTTCGCCGCGTACATGGCGGTGTCGGCGTTCTTGAACAACGACGACGTGTCGGTGCCGTCGTCGGGGTACGCGGCGGCTCCGATGCTTCCGGCCACGTAGACCGGTTGGCCGTCGATGGTGAACGGCTCGGCCAGGGCGGCCACGATCCGGTGGCCGAGCGCGGCCACGTCCGCATCGGAGCGCAGGTCGGGGACCAGCACGGCGAACTCGTCGCCCCCGAGACGCCCGAGGACGGCGCCCGGGCGCAGCACCCCGCCGATCCGCCTGCCGACCATCCGCAACAGCTCGTCGCCCGCCCCGTGCCCCATGCTGTCGTTGACCTTCTTGAAGCGGTCGAGGTCGCAGAACAACAGCCCGAGGCACCGGTGCCCGTCGGCCGCTTCGGTGATCGCCGCTTCGAGCGCCTCGCCGAAGTACCGCGCGTTGGGCAGGCCGGTCAGGGCGTCGTGGTACGCCAGATGGCGGGTCCGCTCCTCGTCGATCCGGAGACGGGCAACGACCGCACGCTCCTGGTCGAGCAGCCGCAGCTTCTCCAGCGCGACCGCCCCCTGGTCGGCCAGTCCGGCCATCCGCGGCACCAGATCGCCCCGGTCCACGAAGGTCGGGCCCTCGGCGCTCCTCGACACGGTGATGAGCCCGAGGAAGCGCCCGCCGTCGGAGATGGGCACGAGGACCACCTCCTCCTGACCCCACGACTCCAGTAGAGCGCGGAGGTAGGCGTCGTCGGTGCTGCTGCAGTGGTGATGCTCGGGGGCGCCGCCGGCAAGGAGCCGACCGAGGGCCGGGGTGTCGTCGAGGTGCACGGTCAACGGCGCCTCTGACCCGAGAGCGCGCAGCGTCCCGCCCCGCCCCTCGACCCGCAGCACCTGCTCCTCCGCCCGCCACAGCAGCACCGTGCTGATCTCCCCGCCGATCACCGTGGGGACCGCCCCGGCCAGGCGTTCGACGACGACCTCGCTCGACGTCGCCGTGACCAGCACCCGCGCCAGGTGCAGCAGGGCTCCGGCGGCCGCCTCCCGCTCGCCGGCCTGCTCGAGTGAGGTGGCCACGTCGAGGGCCACCGCAGCCTGGCGGGCGTAGGAGCGCAGGAGCTCCTCCTCGTCGTCGAAGAAGTCGCTGACGTCGTCGGTGAGCGCGGCCAGGCGCCCGTAGGTCCGCCGGGCGGAGGCCACGTCCACCACCAGGCGCCCGGCCGGGATCGGTCCGGCGTCGAGGATCTCCAGGCCGAGCCTGGCCGTCTCCTCGGTTCCCATCCCGTCGCCGTAGGTGAGCACGCGCCCCCGGACGTCTCGCACGGCGAGCACGAAACGGGGGACGTTGACCGCCTTGGCCGCACGAGCGACGATGCGTTGCAGGACGACGTCCACGCCGTCGGCCGACACCAGATCGGCCATGGTCGACTCGAAGTCGGCAGTGCGCCGGGACAGCGCTCCGGCCATCTCGACTCGGGCACGGCGCCTCCCGAGCGGTCGGAACCGGTGGTAGGGGCGCCATCTGACCTGGTACACGCACGCCGGGGCCCCGCGCACCTGGCACTCGAGGTGGGTCACCTGGGCCGGCGGGAGCCCGAAGACCACGGAGATCTGGGTGAGCAGGCCCCACGTGTAGCGGCAATCCGAGGCGTCCGGTTGGTGACCGGGAAGGATCCGCAGGGAGATGACCGCCTCCGTGGGGCCGCTCGACACCGTCCGCGACTCGTAGTTGCTCGAGAACCTGGCCCCCGCCCTCGGCACGGCCCGGGCCAGCGCGGAGGGTCCGCCGAGGGTGCGCAGCAGCAACCGGAGTGGGCCGCTCACACCGGCGTGGGCCGCGGTCTCGCCGATGCGGTACGAGACGTCGGGGTCGTCGAGCACCACCCCGGCGGCCCGGAACAGCGCTACCTTCTGCTCCTGGCTGCTCCAGCGGCTGGTGTCCTCCACGTCGCCCAACGGACGGGTCTCCCCGGCCAGCGCCAGCAGGCGGTCGACGCCGCCCTCACCGGACTGCTCCCGCACGTGGGCCACCGTCAGCGCCAACGTCAGGTTCGACGAGTCGCGCGCCGCGGCAGGGGAGACGTCCACCTCCACTACCTCGACATGGCCGCCACCGACTTGAGCGGTCCCCCGGGTGTGAGCGCGGTGGCCGCTCCCAGCAGCGCCGGTGAGTCTGCGGATCGGTGGTCCGAACGTTCGACTCTCGCGTCAACGCGAGGGCTCGGACCGGGCACAGCGAACGTCGAGCATGCTGTCGGCATGCCGCCGCACCCGTCGAGCCACCTCCGTGTCGCCCGTCCGAGCCGCGACCTACCGAGAGCCGAGCGCTTCTGGGCTGACGGGCTCGAGCTCCAGGTGCTCTACCGGACCGGGACGGAAGCCGAGGGCGGGCACGCCCTCGTGATGCTCGGGTGGCCGGAGGCGTTCCAGGGCCTGGTGAGGTCCGGCGGGCAGGCGCACTTCGATGCGATCGCCTGGCCGGACCGGTCCTCCGTGCAGGACGACGCCCATGACGCCGGACTTGCGCACCACCTCGCCGTCCTCGTCGCGCCCCAGGACAAAGCTCAGCAGGCCTGACCGGAAGGCGTTGATCTGGGCGCACGGGTTGCGCAGGCCGGTGACCTCGACCACCGCCTCGCGCCCGAGGCGCAGGTGGGTCCCACGCGGCAGGCCCAGCAGAGCGAGCCCAGTCGTGGTGACGTTCTCCCCGAGCTGGCCGGGACTCACCTCGAAGCCCTGCTCTCGCAGCTCGGCGAACAGCTCGGCGTGGATGAGGTGGACCTGGCGCAGGTTGGGCTGCGTCGGGTCGGCAGCCACGCGAGAACGGTGCTGCACGGTGACCCCAGCGTGAGCGTCGCCCTGAACGCCCAGACCGACCAAAAGGGTGATCTCCTCGGTGGGGGCCTTGCTGAAGCGGTGCTCGCGGTCACGGCTGACGGCTACCACCAAGGGCTGCTCACTGCTCACGGCGCCATTCTGCTCCGCCCGGCATCGCGTCGACCAGCGAGGCCCCTACCCTGTGTCAGTCGCCGATCGGCTTGCGGGCGGCACCGTTGCTCGGCCACAGAAGGTGCTGTCGTGCCAGGTCAGTGACGGGCAAATCAGCCCAAGAGCGCGCTCGCCGCCCGCAGTTCGTCGAGGGCCGACAGGGTGTACGGGGCGAGTTGGTCGTCGGCGTCCCGGTTGTTGTCGGACCACTGGGCGTAGCCCCGCTTGAACGCGAGGACTCCTAGCTCGGACGCGAGGTGCGCCGCCGGGTCGGGCACACGACGGGCGAGGAGGGCTGTCGTCATGGCGGCCGCGAGACCGACGCTCTTGAGCGCGTCGCGCTCCTGGAGCTCGGCGCTGGCGGCGACGGCTGCCTTCAGGCGTGGGCCGAGCTCTCGGTTCATCGGGCCCATCGCGCTCGAGGCCCGCTCGAGGCCGGCTGCGACCGCCTCGAGCGGGCTCGCGCTGACGGGCGCCTCGGTGATCCCCTCGGCCAGCAGTCGGCTCAGCATCTCCTGCCCGGCGACGAGAAGCTCACGCTTGTCCGGGAAGTAGCGGAAGAAGGTGCTCTTCGTGACCCCGGCGCGCTCGGCGATCTGCGTGACCGTTGTGGCGTCGTACCCCTGCTCGGTGAACAGGTCTACGGCACCAACGACCAGTCGCTCGCGCGCCCCTGCCGCCCACCGAGCCATGGATCGATCCTATGCGATGGGACAACTGTCCCGTCGTGCTGTTACTGTGATGGGACAAGGTTCCCATCACTGTTCAGGAGAGTTTCGTGCAGGTATTCGTCACCGGTGGTACCGGTCTCATTGGCTCTGCCGTCGTCCCCGAGCTGCTCGGCCACGGCCACACCGTCCTCGCCCTCGCCCGGTCCGACGCGTCCGTGTCGGCCCTCGAGGCGGCCGGCGCCGCGACGATCCGGGGCGGTCTCGTCGACCTGCACGTCCTGCGCACCGGCGCCGGTCGGTCCGACGGGGTCATCAATTTGGCCTTCAGCCGCGACTACAGCAGTGCTGACGCCGTCGCGCAGGCGGTCGCCGAGGAAGGCGTCGCGCTCGCCGCCCTGGGCGACGAGCTGGTCGGCAGCGATCGCCCCTTCGTTACGGTCTCAGGCACGCCGTGGGTGCCCGGCCACCTGTCCACCGAGGTCGACCCGCTGCCGACCGCCGGCCCGGTCGGGGGTCGTGCCGGCGCGGTCACTGCATTGCTCGACCTGGCGTCGCGGGGGGTCCGAAGCACGGCCGTGCGCATGCCGCGCACCGTCCACAACGAGGGCAAAGGCGGCTTCGCCGGCCTGCTGACCGACATCGCACGCCGCACCGGGGTGTCCGGCTACCCGGGCGACGGCGCCCAGCGCTGGCCCGCCGTGCACGCCCTCGACGCCGCCGTCCTCTTCCGATTGGCCCTGGAACAAGCACCAGCTAGGACCTCCTGGCACGCGGTAGCCGACGAGGGCGACGCGGTACGTGAGATCGCCGCAGTCATCGGCCGGCGGCTCCAGCTGCCGGTCGAGGCGGTCCCCGAGGAGACCTACGGGCCGTTCGGCGCAATCTTCGCAACCGATCAGCCCTCGTCCAGCGCCCACACCCGTGAAGCGCTCGGCTGGGAGCCGACACACCCGAGCCTGCTGGAGGACCTAGAGAACATTCACCCCTGACTGCCACAGGCCGAAGGGGCCGCCGCAGACGATCGGGCGCGCGTTCCCGGTGCCCGATCGGCTACTCGGACGGCTCGTTCGCGTACTCCTCCCTGAGCGCAGCGATCACCGACGACCGTGGCGTGAACACGTCGAGGACACCGACAGCTCGCAGGGCGGGAGGCAGCGTGCGAAGTTGGGTCAGGATCGCTGCACGCTCGGAACTGTCTTGGGGGGGTCATCGAGAAGTTCTGCGTTGGCGACGAACGCCGCGACGGTGCCTTTGCGGGCCGTCGTTCCAGCGAAGGTGGCGATGTTGTGTCCTCATCGGGCGGCGCGTCCTCAGGTCTGATCGGTTCGGCGGCCGGCCATGTTCTCTGGCCGTGGTGCGGGAACGCGCCCGCAGCACGAATCGGTGACCGAACGGCCGTGCGGCTGCGTGTCATTGGCTCTTGTCGGCCTCAGGGCGAGGTCCGGGGACCTCGCTGGCCCCGTCAGTGTCGGTGGATCTGGGCGGAAGGGGGACGGCGGGAACCTGTGTGCTGAGGTCGTGGCCGATGAGCACTGCGAGGGAGCTGAAGATTCCCGTGTCTCGACCCCCGACGAGTTCCCACGACCGTGCGATCCCAAGGATCAGCGATATGACCAGGAGATTGCTCAACGACGCCAGCCAGTTGGTGCTGCGAGGATTGATGAGAAGCTCGATGCCGGTATCGAGCTGGAAGCCGAAGAACACCAGAAGGAGGACGGTGAACGTGATGTGCCGGGCACGTCGATGCTGCATCGAAGGGTTGACAAGGATGGATCGCATCCCTGCAGCACTGAAGAAGAAGCCGATGGTGGCGAGCACCACGGCGGGGACCCCTACGTTGGTTCCAGGCACGAGGCCGAACAGCGAGACCGCCAACGCATTGGTGAACGATAGGAGCGCGGCGGCCGCTCGGACCTGTTGGGCGACGGCTGGGAAGGACCTTGCGGCGGTACGGCTCTCCCGAACGGTCATGACAACGAACAAGAGGCCCGTGAGCGCGGCGGCGGAGGTGGCGATTGCCGTGAACAGCTCTCGGTAGCTTCCAGTCAGCACCGTCCAACGGTAGTCGCACCGAGTCTCCCGAAGGATACGAAGCTGGGTGTGCCGTATAGTGAACCACGTACGGACGGATCTGGGGCGCCCCGTCTCTTGCCGTTGATTGTCACCGGATGGGGATCCCCGGGTCGAGTCGACTTGCTACTCGCGATGCCCGGGCAGTACCGGCAGGTCGAGGAGCTGCTCGAGCTCGCGACGCCGGTCATGTCTGCGGCTGGGTCTGATGTCCTGCTGAACGACGGTGCCAAGCAGCCAGGACAGGACGATGTCTGCTGCGGCGTCGGGCTCGGCATGGTGGGCGCCGAGCAGGATCTCACCCAAGAACACACGGATCGCAGCGAGATTGCGTTCGACCGGCGCCGTTGCGCCGCGACGGCTGAGCGCGATCCAGTGCTCAAACCACAGCAGCGCTGCGTACGGCTTCGCGTCGAACATGGCCAGGTAGGCGTCGATGACGCGCCACAGCCGCATGTCAGGGTCAGGTTCGGCATCGGCGGCGTGGCGCAGGGTGTCCAAGGAGGGCGTCGAGGTGTTCGTCCATCGCCTGGTCGATGATCTCGTCGACGTCTTCGGCCGGATCGGCCAACTGCAGCCCTGACCACCAACACAAGACATGCGCAGGGAGCCGAACGTGCTGCGAGTCAATTCGAGCGGGTCTGGTCCGCAGTGGCTGATCACCATATGGGGATCCTCGGCTGGGACGGGTAGAACGCTCGTCGATGGTCCGGATGAGCGATCCATCCTCCATGAGCCGGTCGACATCGTCGCTCTCGCTGGCATCGTGAGCCACCTCGTGCTGCCCAACTCCGACGTTCGGTAGCAGACCGCGTGCCAAGGCACGCGGTCCCGGAGTGTACCACCTAACCGTTAGGTGGTACACTTATCTCGTGCCGACCGCACGTCCCCGCCATCAGGTGACCGAGACACCAGCCGTCGCCCGTGCGATCGACCGCGCCGCAACGCGGTGGCCGGGGGAGCCGCGTTCGAAACTGCTCCTACGACTGGTCGACGTCGGTAGCGAAACGTTGGAGCAGCACGACAAGCAAGACATCGAGGTTCACCACGCCGCCGTGACGGCCAGCAGCGGCGCATACCCCGACGCGTTTGGGCCCGACTATCTCGCCGAGCTGCGGGAGGACTGGCCAGCGTGATCGCTTTGGACGCCAGCGTCCTGATCGCTCACCTCAGCCCGGTCGGTTCCCACCACGCGGCGGGAACCGCCATCCTGCTCGACGCCACACCAGGCTCGACGCTCGTCCACACCGTCACGATGGCAGAGGTTCTCGTTGGCGGTGTCAGGGCTGGCCGCGGGGCGGCTCTGCGCGATGACCTCCGAGCAGCCGGTGTCGATCTCGCACCGCACGACGCCGACGAACCGTTGCGCCTGGCCGAACTGCGGGCCAGCACCGGCCTCAAGCTGCCCGACTGCTGCGTATTGGACGTCGCTGTCCACCACCGGGCCTCTCTCGCCACGTTCGACGCCGCCCTCGCCTCGGCCGCACGGCACCGTGGCGTGGCCGTCGTCCCGTGATGCCACACTGCCCTCGACGATCGGTCGCCCGTCACGGCAAGAACCCGCGGATCCTCGATTGGGACAAGCTTCAGATCAGGTGGTTCAGGTAAATACATCCGAGAAATAGACGCAGGCGCGGGCGACACGCCGCCCGGTTTCACCTCAAGTGTTTCGGGATGTAGCTGCCTGCGGGCCGCGAACACCTTCGGAAGCGCGAGCGACGCGGGGAGACACGACAATTGCCATCACGGCCTGGGCGGCAGCAACCGGGATCAGGATGACTCCGGCCGAGGTGATGAGTTGGGCGTGCAGGGCGGAGGCCACTGGCTGCATTCCCAGGCGGACCGATATAACGGAGGTCCAGGCCGAGATCCTCGGTCAGGCAGCGGATCGTCGGGCGGGATCGTCGGCTCTGCGTCATCGCCCTGCGGGATCGCATCGGTTGCTGATCGCGCTAACCCGGCCCGAGACCGCTGCCGCCATTGATGCTTCGCCTACGGCACAGCCACGGGGCCAAGAACGGTGCGGATGCCGACGGGTCGCGGCGAGCGAACGCAGACGCCTGAGACGCCCGGCACGTGTCGCCGGACACCGCAGCTGGGCAGGACCGCTTCGCGCATCGCCCGACGATGGTAGGGGACCGACCCACAGCTAAAGGGTGCGTTTGGCGGTCCAGCGCACCAAGAGCGGGGGCGTTTGACGCTGTCACCATCGTGCGACCGCAAGGGACATTGGTCGAGGGGCAATTTGGGTCCCGGCTGACCTGGGGTACAGGCGTCGAAGCGGTTTGGAGCACTACGCCAGGTTTGGGTGTGCTCTCCTGATCTGGCCCCACTTCTTGCGGTGATGCTCGTCTGTTTTGGCCCCGGGTCGGGGTCCACTAGGCGGCTACACGGGATGGACCGTTGGGGTCATGTCGAAGATCCGGTCGAGCTTTGGGGGCTTCGGTCCGTCGGCACAAGCCGATGACTTCGTGGGCTCCCGGGCGCCTCGCTGAGGAGTGTTGCGGATAGGTTCGGAGCCACCGAGCAGTTCACCGAGTCGGCTCTATGTGGGGACGTCCTTGGCGATGCGCGGCGCAGCACCGGTACCGGCGCCGGGCAAGCTCGTCACTCCCCTCTGCTGTGCTGCCGGGCCCGCAGTCTTGCCGGTGGCGAGCGCCCCTCGGGCGATCCTCTCGTTGTGGTCGAGGTGCTCGTCGACGGCACGTGCGGCGGCGTCGGGGTCTCGTCGCTGGTAGACGCCGAGGAGGCTTCCGTGGGAGTGCTGTCGGCGGTGATGCTCGTCGGGATCGGGGTCGAGCAGGCCAAACCCGATCCGGATGTAGCGCTCGGCGGCCCGCCACAGCGTGGTCAGCAGTCGTGTGTCCCAGGGCGTTGCTGCCGGCGCGAAGAGGTCGAGGTGGAAGTTGACGTGGGCGCCGTACATCGCATCCATGCTCAGCTCCGGGTCACCGAACGCCTCAGCTACGCCGTCGAGCCGGCTCAACTCTGAGTCGGAGATGAGCGTGCAGGATCGGCGTGCCAGGTCCGGCTCGATCAGGCGGCGCAACCGGTAGATGGCGTGCAGGTCGTGGAGGTCGATCGGGGCGATCGTCGCACTGCGACCCGGGCGGATGAGGACCAAACCTTCGCTCTCGAGGCTCCGCAACGCCTCGCGGACAGGGATGAAGCTGACGTCGAGCATGTTGGCCAACTCCCTCAGGGAGAAGCTCTCCCCGGGCGGCAAGGCGCCCGACAGGATCGACCGTCGCAGCTCGGTGGTGACCATGTCGCCAACGGTGTGGGACGCGATGGGCCGTACCGTCTCAGCCGGGGCGGTCATCGTTCACCTCGTTCGCGACCGGCCGTGCCTCACGGTCGTGATGGTAGGGCGAGCGGGTGACCTCGGATCCAAGTGTGCTATAATGTATAACGTTAGCACGGAAGAATCTGGGGGTGCGCTGAGGATGAGCAAGGGCGCAGGGGAGCAGCGGCGCCCGGTCGGCGCTGGTCGATCATGAGGGTCATCGCGCTCGAGGAACACACCTTCCCGCAGGACATCCTGCAGTCAGCGGCGCTCGACTTGGACAGCCGAGCGGGTCGTCGGGCAGCCGAGCTCGACGACCTGGGCGAAGGCCGACTGCGGCGGATGGACAATGCTGGAGTCGACCTGCAGGTGCTCTCCGCGTTGGCCTACGTCGTGCAAGGGCTCGACGCCGACAGGTCGCTAGCGGTCTCTCGCGCGCTCAACGACCGGATGTCCGCGACCGTCGCAGCACGTCCCGATCGCTTCCAGGCGTTCGCCACCTTGCCGATGTCTGCTCCGGAGCTCGCTGTTGGCGAGCTGCGCCGCGCCGTCAAAGATCTCGGCTTCCTCGGAACGATGATCTACGGCCAGACGAACGGAGTGTTCCTCGACCACCCGTCCGTCGAGCCAGTCCTCGCCTGCGCCGAGCAGCTCGGAGTGCCGATCTACCTCCATCCGGCGCCCCCGCCCCCCTCGGTGCAGGAGGCGTACTACTCGGGCCTGGACCCGGAGGTCTCGGCGGCGCTGGCGACTGCGGGCTGGGGCTGGCACGCCGAGTGCGGGATGCACGTGCTGCGAATGATCCTCGCTGGCGTCTTCGAGCGACACCCGGCCCTGCAGGTGATCGTCGGCCACATGGGGGAGATGCTGCCGTTCTCCCTTGCGCGGGCGGACAACATGCTCAGCCCCTTGATCAGGGATCACGCCGTATCGGTCGCCGAGACGGCGCGGCGCAACGTGTATCTCACGACCTCCGCCTACACCACTGTCGCCCCGCTGCAGTGTGCGCTCACGGTGTTCGGCGCGGACCGCATCATGTTCTCCGTCGACCACCCCTTCGCCGACAGCGCCAAGGCAACCGAGTTCTTGCGGGGGGCACCGGTCAGCCCCGACGACCTCGGCAAGATCGCTCACGGCAACGCCGAGCGCCTGCTCGGCTGCTGAGCGGCCGGCAGCCGGTCAGATCGGGTACCGCTGCGGGCCGCTGTTGAGCGTGGTGAGCCGGATCTCGGTGAAGTCCTCCATGGCGTAGTGGCCCGACCGGCCCCAGCCGCTGTCTTTCACGCCGCCGTTGGGCAGCGACGGCTCGCCGACCAGTGTCGGCGCGTTGACGTGCACGATCCCTGCGTCGAGTCGGCTGGCCAGGTCGAGGCCGCGAGCCTGGTCGCCGGTCATGATGGCTGCGCTCAACCCGTAGGGCGTGGCCTGGGCGCGCGTCAGCGCCTCTTCTGCGTCGTCGACGGCCTCGACCACGAGGACGGGCCCGAATGTCTCCTCGGTGCCGAGCGTGACGACGGCCTCCGGCGGGACGTCGACGAGAACGGTCGGCTCGTACACCCGCCCTCGGGACCGGGCGCCGGCCGCTACGCGGGCGCCGCGGGCGATGGCGTCTCGGACCCGCTCGTCGACCAGCCGGACGGCTCGGTCGTTGATCAGCGGCCCGATGACGGTGGCGGGATCGGCGGGGTCGCCCGAGGTGAGTGCGGCCGTCCTTGCCGCCAACGCTTCGACGAACGCGTCGTGGACGGGCCGCTCGACGAGCACCTTTCTCGTGCAGAGGCAGATCTGGCCCTGGTGGAAGAAGGCACCGAAGACGGTTGCGTCCACCGCGTGGGCCAGGTCGGCGTCGCGCAGCACGATCATCGGGTTGTAGCCACCCAGCTCGAGCACGACCGGCTTGAGCGCGCGCCCGGCCTGCTCGGCGAGGATGCGCGCCGTCGCTGCCGAGCCGGTGAAGTTGATGCAGCGCACTGCGCGCCTGGCCATGAACACTGCGCTGATGGCGGCTGCGTCCCCCGGTGCGTGGACCACGACGTTTAGCGAGCCGGCGGGGAAGCCGGCCTCAGCGGCGATCTCGGCGTGCAGCAGACCGGCCGAGACCGGGGCTTCCTCGGAGGGTTTGATGACCACCGTGTTGCCGAACGCCATCGGCAAGGCGATGGTCCGCCACGCCAGGTTGAACGCACCGTTCCAGGGGGTGAAGCCGGCGACGACGCCGAGCGGCTTGCGCACCGCCATCGCGAACCGTCCGGGCGTGTCACTGGGTAGGACCTCGCCGCTGGGCAGGTAGCCCCAGCTCGCCACCTGGCGCAGCAGGTTCACCGACCAGGAGATCTGGAAGTTCGCGAACGGCGCACCGCAGCCGGACTCCACTGCGAGGATGTGGACGATCTCGGCTCGCCGTCGCTCGGTGATGTCGGCGGCCTTCAGGAACAACCGCTGGCGCTCGCTTGGCGGCATCGACGCCCAGGCGGGGAAGCTGGCCTGGGCGGCCGCCACCGCGGCCTCGGCGTCGGACGGTCCGCCCGCTGCGATCTCGGCCACGACGGCATCGTTGTACGGGCTGCGGTCGGGAAATGTCGGCCCGTCACCCGCCGTCCACACCCCGCCGATGTAGTGCGTGGTCGAGGTGATCGCCTCGTCGAGCTGAACCGTCGTCATCTCCCTTCTCCTTCCGAGTGAGGCGATGGTGGCGCGGTAGCGACCTCGGTGCCGGCGCACCAGATGCGCTCCACGCGGCGGCTGTTGGTGATGTCGGCGAGCGGGTCACCCGCCAAGAGCACCAGGTCGGCGCGCAGCCCAGGGCGGACCGCGCCGCGGTCGGGCAGGCGGAAGTGCTTGGCCGGCAGCCAGGTGGCCGCCGAGATCGCCTCTGCCGGGGTGAGGCCGGCATCGACGAGCAGCTCGAGCTCGACGTGCAGGCTCTCGCCGTGGGCGATGGCGGCTGGTGCGCCGGCTGTGGCGTTGGCGTCGGTGCCCGCGAGGATGGGCACGCCTGCCTCGTGTAGGAGCTGGACGGACCTTCGGGCGTTGTGGTAGCCGGGGCCCTCGCTCGGTTCCTCGTCGGCGGCCGGGTCAGCTCCTGCGCCGAAGAAGCGGCGGGCCACCGCGTCCATCATGGTGAGCGTCGGTACCGTGACCGTGCCACCGGCGACCAGCTGCGCCACGGTGCCGTCGTCGAGCACTGCGTCAAGTGGGGTGTGTGTGATCACGTCGGCGCCCGCAGCCAACGCCATCCGGTAAGGAGCAAGGGTCGCAGCGTGCGCCACCGTGAGGCGACCCTGCCGGTGGGCGGCGACGACGAGTGCGTCGAGCGTTGCTTGGTCGGGCCCCGGCACGTCGGCGATCAGCTTGACGTAATCCGAGCCCTCAGCGATCCGGTCGCGAACGAAGCCCTCTGCTGCGGCTGGACCGGATATGAGGGAGGACTCGGGGCGCCCCGGCATCTTGCTGTGCGTCGTGCCCGGCGTAGTGGCTGGGATACCGGCGCTACGGATGTCGGTGACCCCGCGCCGACCGCGAAGCTCGTTCACCAGCTCGGGGGGCCAGCAGGCCATGTCCAATGCCGTGGTGACGCCCGCCCGGGCGAGCTGCTCCAAGTTGGACGGCCCGTGCAGGTGCACGTGGGCGTCGATGAGACCCGGCAACAGCACGCCACCCGAGCCATCCACGACCGCTGCACCGTTGCCGTCGATCTCGGGGTCGATCGCCAGGATGCGACCACCTCCGACGAGCGCCGACGTCGGTGCGCTGAGCACCCTGGAGTCGTAGATGCGCACATCGCGGATCAGTGTCGCAAGCGCGTCGGCGCCGGCGTGGGTCGAGGGCATGGCCAAGTCCTGTCGGTAGTCGGCTCTTGCTGTTATAACATATAGCTGCTACCGTACCTCCGAACAGGTTGACGGAACACCGGGGGGAGTTCGAGATGCGTCAGAGGTACTCGACGAAACGGCGCGCCGCGCTGATCGGGCTGGCCGCGGTCACGCTGAGCGCGGCCGCATGCGGCAGCAGTGGAGGAGGCGGCACGAAGACGGCCTCGCCGGCGTCGGCGAATCAGCCCGCCGACCTGTCCGTCGCCCGGCAGGCGATCGCACCGTACGTCGGGCACCCCAGTCCCTTCCCGGCCACCCAGAAGCTGGCCAAGCTGCCGGCGCCTGGGAGCAAGTTCGTCTTCCTGCAGTGCTCCGCACCGGTCTGCGCCATCTTCGCCCAGTTGCTCCCCAACCCGATAAAGGCGGTCGGCGGCAAGCTCGTCGTCGTCAACTCGGGATCGTCAGCGACAAGTTCGCAGGCGGCAGCTGCGACTGCGCTGGCGGACAAGCCTGCGGCGGTGCTCATCGGCGCCACCGAGCCGCAGCTTTACGGCAACTACCTGCACAGGTTGGACAGCAACGGCTCTGTGGTGGCCGGCGGTGGCGTCGTCGGTGGCGCGCCCTACGGCGTGCAGGAGTCCATCGGCGGCGAGGCGAGCACCGTCCTCGCCGGCCAGTTGATGGCCGACTGGGTGACGGTCAACAAGGGGCCCGATGCGAACGTGGTGTTCTTCGGGACGCCGGAGCTCACCTTCTCCGCCGGGATGCAATCCGGCTTCGCCCAGGCGCTGGCGCAGCGGTGCCCCGGGTGCAAGGCCAGCTACCAGGCGCTGTCGGTCACGGCCTTCGGCACCACGGCGCCCAGCCAGGTGGTCAGCTACCTGCAGTCGCACCCCGCCACCGACACGGTCGTGTTCGCGTCGATGGAAGGCGCCACCGGCCTCGCTGCGGCCCTCACCGACGCCCACCTGTCGCCGACCACGCTGGGATTCGCCCCGACCCCCAGCAACCTTCAGGACATCCGTGACGGCGGCTTGACCGCCGGGCTGGCACTCGACTTCAACGTCCAGATCTGGATGCAGGTGAATGCGGCGCTCCGCCTCATGGCCGGCCAGACGACCGAGCCGTCCAATCTCTCGGTCGACATGCAGTTCCTCACGAAAAGCGACGTCACCGGCACGGACATCTCCCATGGCTGGAGTGGCTACCCCGACGTCGCCCAGCGCTTCGCGGCTCTGTGGGGGCTGCCCGGGTGACCGACGGCCGACGACCGCACAGCGGGGCCGCAGGGGAGCGGCGGATGCTCCTGCGGGTCTCGCACCTCTCGAAGACATTCGTCGACACCAAGGCGCTCGACGACCTGTCGCTGGAGGTGCGCGCCGGGGAGATACTGGCCGTACTCGGCCAGAACGGCTCCGGTAAGTCCACGCTCGTAAAGCTGCTCGCCGGTATACACCAGCCGGACCCCGGGGGCGCCATCGAGGTGAGCGACGGCTCGGACCTGGTGCCCCTCGGGCGCGAGGGGCACCGGCTGCACTTCATCCACCAAGACCTCGGCCTGCTGCCGATGCTGAGCACGACCGAGAACCTCGACCTCGCCCGGCCGCTCGGGCGGAGGTGGATCACCCCGGCGCGGCGGTCCGAGCACGACAGGGCCGCCGAGCTGACCGCCCACTTCGGTGCATCGATCGACGTGCGAGCGCCGGTGGCCCTCTTGTCCCCGGCGGAGCGGGCCATCGTCGCGGTCGCCCGGGCACTCGACGGTTGGTCGCACCCGGAAAACGTGCTCGTGCTCGACGAGCCGACCACCGCTTTCCATCGCGACGAGGCCGTCCGGCTGTTCGACGCCGTGCGCCGCGTGGCCGCCGCAGGGGCCGGCATCATCTTCATCTCCCACCGCCTGGACGAGGTGCGCGCCCTTGCCGATCGCGTCGTGGTCCTGCGCGACGGCAAACTGGCGGCCGAGACCGGGGTCGGGGACATCGACGACGACGCCCTCGTCCGAGCGATCGTCGGCAATGCCGTCGCCGACGGCCGGCCCCCTTCCGGTGACACCGGCGCAGTCGTCCTCGAGGTGGACGACCTTCACGGCAAGCAGGTGCACGGGATGACGTTTCGCGTGCACGCCGGCGAGGTCCTCGGCGTGTCGGGCGTGCTCGGCTCGGGCCGCGAGAACGTCAACTCCCTCCTCTTCGGCGCAGACCGCTCCATGGTCGGGAGCGTGGCTCTGGCCGGCGAGGCGCTACCCCCGGGTGACATGGCGGCGGCCATCGAGCGCGGTGTGGCGTTCGTGCCGGCCGACCGCCACCGGCTCGGCGCCGTGATGACCATGAGCATGCGCGAGAACCTGACCCTCCCGGCGCTCGGTCGACTTCGACGCCGGATCGGCGCCATCGACCGAGCCGCAGAGATGGCCGACGCCCAGCGGTGGGTGGGAGAGGTCGAGCTGAGGCCACCGCTGCCGGACCGGCCGCTGGCCTCGTTCAGCGGTGGCAACCAGCAGAAGGTCGTGCTCGCCAAGTGGCTGCGCACCGACTCCAAGCTGCTGCTGTTGGACGAGCCCACCCAAGGGGTCGACGTCGGGGCCAAGGCCGCCATCTACCAGCTCATCCAGCGCTCCGCTGCGCAGGGGAGCGCCGTCCTCGTGAGCTCCAGCGACGCCAAGGAGCTTGCGTCGATCTGCAACCGCGTCCTGCTGGTCGAGAGGGGAAAGGTCGTCGGCGAGCTGTGCAGTCTCACACTGACCGAGGCCTCGCTCGTGCACGCGGCGCTGAGCGCCGAGCCGGTGCCGCAATCCCCGGACGCACCCCTCCAGGAGGTGGCCCCGTGACGGTGACGCCCGCAACCCGGCCAATCGTCCCCGCCGCGGAGGTGGTGCGACCCGTTCGGCCACCCGCCGGCTCCCGGCTGCGCCGCTCGCTGTCGCTGCGCAACGCCAGCGCCATCTACATCTTCGCCCTCCTGTTCATCGTGTTCTCGGTGTGGGAACCGTCCACGTTCCTGACGCTGCAGACGTGGCAACTCCTGCTCGACAACCAGGCGGTCAGCGGCCTGGTCGCCATCGGCCTCGTGGTGACGCTGTCGGCCGGTGTCATCGACCTGGCGATCGGAGCCGAAGCCGGGCTCGGCGGCATCCTCGTGGCGTGGCTGCTCGCCCGCCAAAGCCTGCCCATCCCGGCCGCCATCCTGCTCAGCCTCGTCGCAGGAGCGGTGGTAGGGGTGGTGCTGACCACCCTGATCGTCCGCGCCCGCATCCCGTCGATGATCGGGACGTTGGCCCTCAGCTCGATCCTCATCGCAACAACCAACTGGATGTCCGGCAGCCAGCAGATCCTCGATCTCGGCAGCTCGTTCCAGCGGATCGCCACCGACGAGCTGTTCGGCGTCACCTACCCGGTCTACATCCTCGGCGTCGTCTCGCTCGTCGTCTGGTACTTCCTCGACCGGACTGCCCTCGGGCGGCGGATCTACGCAACGGGAGGCAACGTCGAAGCGGCCAGGCTCGCCGGGATCCAGACGTCGCGGATGATCCTGCTCGCCACGATCACCTGCGGGGTGATCGCCGCCCTGGGCGGCGTCCTCGGCACCGCTCAGCTGGCGACCGGCGACCCGACGGTCGCCCAGGGCTACCTCCTACCGGCCTTCGCTGCAGCCTTCCTGGGATCCACGCAGCTGCGCGGTGGCCGTTTCAACGTGGGCGGCACGCTGATGGCCGTCGCCGTGCTCGCCGTCGGTGTCAAGGGGCTTCAGCTCGGGGGCGCCCCAATCTGGCTCCCCGACCTCTTCGACGGCGTGGCCCTCCTCGCCGCCATAGGGTTCGCCCAGTACCAGAAGGCACCGACCGCCCGCACTGCGGCAATCCGGCGCTCACTGCGGATCAACGGCGTCAGACCCCGCCGGGGCCGACCGTGACTGCGGCCCTGACCCGAGGAGTGGCATGCGGATCGTGAACACGAATGGGCGGCTCGGCCTGGTCGTCGAAGACGGTGTCGTCGACGTGGCAACCGCCAGCGGCGGGAAGTTCGGGCCCGGCGTCCAGGGCGTCTACGAAGAGTGGTCCCGCTTTCGGGACTGGGCGGCCGAGCAGGACGGAAAGGTGGAGGCGCGGCCACTCGACGAGGCCGCCCTGGGCGCCCCTGCCCCCGAACCGCGTCAGGTCTTCGCGCTTGGCATGAACTACCTCGACCACGCCGAAGAGGCAGGCATGGGCGTGCCGAGCGAAGGGATGGTGGTGTTCACCAAATTCCCTACGTCGATCGCGGGCCCGCAGGCCGACATCGAGGTCCCCGCCGGTTCGGTCGACTTCGAGGCCGAGCTCGTCGTGGTCATCGCCCGGCGCACCTACCGTGTCGCTGCAGCCAACGCGTGGGACCACGTGGCGGGCGTGACTGTCGGCCAGGACATCTCCGAGCGCGAGTCGCAACTGCGGCCGCCGACGCCGCAGTTCAACCTCGCCAAGTCGTTCCCGGGCTTCTCGCCGCTCGGCCCGTGCCTGGTCACCCCCGACGAGCTCGCCGACCGCGACGACCTCGAGATCGGCTGCAGCCTGAACGGTGTGCAGATGCAACGCTCACGCACAAAATTGCTGATCTTCCCTGTCGCCGAGATCGTTGCCAGGCTGTCCGCAGTCCTCCCGCTGCTCCCGGGGGACGTCGTATTCACCGGTACGCCTGCGGGCATCGGCTGGGCCCGGGACCCAAAGGTGCTCATCCACCCCGGTGACGAGCTCGTCACGACCATCGAGAGCATCGGCTCGATGCAGAACCACTTCGTCACCCGAGCCACCGGGTGACATATTGCTGCCCGTCACCACGCCTCCATCGGAAAGGGGATCCATCGTGCCTGCGACACCAAAATTCGCCCACAACGTCTTCCAGACGAGCCAACCCAGCGAGATGATCGACTGGTACTGCGCGGTATTGGGCGCACACGTCGTCTACGAGGACGACGGCCTCGGGTTCATAACATTCGACGACGAGCATCACCGGGTGGCGTTCATCAAGGCCCCCGTCCCGCTCGAGCGCAAAACGCCGGCCACCGCCTCGATGCACCACGCGGCGTACACCTTCGCCAACCTCGACGACCTCCTCGAGCGCTACGAGCGACTGCGGGACCAGGGGATCCGCCCTGCGGTTTGCATCGCGCACGGGATCACGAGCTCGATGTACTATTGGGACCCCGACGCCAACATGGTCGAGCTGCAGATCGACAGGTTCGCGGACCCGGCCGACGCCACCGCGTACATGAACGGGCCCGAGTACGCGGGGGATTCGGTCGGCCCGGCGTACGACCCGGAGAGGCTGCTCGCCGCCCGGCGCGCCGGTGCTAGCACCGAGGAGCTGTGCGACCGGGCCTGGGCGCTGCAGACGGTCCTGCCCGACCCGATGCCGATCCTCATCGGCGTCAGCTGACTGATGGCCCGGCGACCAGGACATGACGACGACTGCTTGCTCTGCGCCACCGAGGACGCAATGGACTCCACCGTCGTGTTCCGTGACGAGCTTTGGGCAGCCGAGGTCCTCCCCGGCTACGAGGTGCCGGGATGGGTCGTCCTCCGGGCTCGCCGGCACGCAGAGCGGATCACCGGTCTGTCCGACGAGGAGCTGGGCAGCTTCGGCCACCGGGCACGCGACCTCGTTGCGGCCGTGACCGAGGTGAACCGCAGCCCTGCGACCTACCTTCTGGCCTTCGGAGAGAACTACCCGCACTTCCACGTGCTGGTCGTGCCTCGCGGCGACGACGTACCCGACGATCGCCGGGCCGGCGACATCCTCAAGCTGGGCCAGGAGCGCACCGACCCGGTAGCAGCAGCCGCCATGGTCCCGGCGCTGCGCGCCGCCCTCGGTCGCGTCCTGCAGCGACGAGTCTCGGCCGAGGTCGCCTAGCCATGGCGTGCGCTCGATGACCAGCCACACCGGGCGTGTAGCAGTCGTCACCGGAGCGGCGAACGGCTTCGGCCGAGCGGCCTCCGTGGAGCTCGCCCGTCGCGGCGCGGCCGTCATCGCCGTCGACATCGAAGAAGCCGACGAGGTCGTCGGCGAGATCAAAGCCCTCAGCACCGACTCGATCGCTCTGCGGGCGGACCTGTCGGACCTCGCCGCCGTCGCCGCGATCACCGACGACATGCTGGCCTTTCGCGGCCGGGTGGACATCCTCGTCAACAACGCCGGCGTCATCTCCTCCAAGGACATCTTCGAGCTCGACTTCGCCGACTGGAAACGGCTCCAACGGATCAACGTCGACTCGCAGTTCCTCATGGCCAAGGCCGTGATGGGCTCGATGCGCGACCACGGTTGGGGCCGCATCGTCAACCTCGCCTCCAACTCCCTCGGCCTCGCCGTGCCGGGGCTGGTGCACTACATGACCAGCAAGGGCGCTGTGATCGGCTTCACCCGCGCCCTGGCGACCGATCTCGCGCCCTTCGGCATCACCGTCAACGCCGTGTGCCCCACTGCGACACCCACCCCCGGGGGCCTGCGCAACATCAGCCAGGAGAAGTTCGAGATGATCCCCCGGATGCAGGCAATCAAACGGGTCGGCGAGGCTGAGGACATCGTCGGCACGATCTGCTTCCTGACCAGCGACGACTCCGCGTTCCTCACCGGCCAGACCATCGTCGCCGACGGCGGCCTCATGCGTGTGTGACCCAGGGAAGGACATCGAGATGACCAACGCCGCCACCGAGGAGCTCGAGCACACCGTGACCGGGGCCGGGCCGGCCCAGGGCATGACCTTCACCGGGCAGAAGCGGTGGCCGGACGGCCCGATCGGTCCCGATACGCCGCTGATCGTGGCCATCCACGGCGGCACGTACACCTCGACATACTTCGACGTGGCCGGCTACTCCCTGCTCGAACGCGCGGTGGGGGCGGGCGTGCCGATCATCGCCCTCGACCGCCCCGCCTACCGGGGCAGCACCGCGGTCGAGCCGGGGGAGTCCATCATCCTCGCCAACGTCGAGGTGCTCGACCACGCCGTAGCCGAGATTTGGGCCGACGTCGGTAGCGGCACCTCAGGTGTCGTGCTGATCGGCCACTCGATCGGCGGCGCCGTCGTGACGGCCTTGGCCGCGCGCCAGCCCTCGTGGCCGCTGCTCGGCATCGCCGTCTCAGGCTGCATGCTCCAGGTGCCCGGCGAGTCACGCGGTGCATGGGAGGCACTGCCGGACATCCCTGTCGTGGAGCTGCCCAGCCCGATGAAGGACTTCGTCATGTTCGGTCCGGAGTGGACCTACCGCAAGGAGATGCCCGGAGCCAGCCACGTCGCTGACACGACCGTGCCGAAGGCCGAGCTGCTCGACATCACCGGCGGCTGGGTCGAACAGGTCCGGTCAGTGGCCGCGCAGGTGACCGTGCCCGTCCACTCCCGTCAAGGCGAGTTCGACAAGCTGTGGATCACCGACGAGCAGCAAGTCGCCGCGTTCGCCGCCGCCTTCTCCCGCTCTCCCTACGTCGACGCGCGCCTGGTCCGCTCGGCCGGCCACTGCATCGACTTCCACCGCAGCGCCGCCGCCTTCCAGCTCGAACAAGTGGCCTTCGCCCTCGCCTGCTGTGTACGGCCCGATTGACCAGCTCCCCCCCGTCGACGACGCCGATCCGCACCCAGGTGCTCATCGTGGGCGGCGGCCCCGTGGGCCTTGCCACCGCCATGGAACTGGTCCACCACGGCATCGACTGCGTCGTCGTCGAAGCGCGTGCAACCGTCTCAGCGGCCCGACCGCGGGCGAAGACCACCTCGGCGCGGACGATGGAGCTGTTCCGGCGCTGGTCCTTCGCCGGCGAGATACGCAAGCGTGCGCCGATCCCGGTCGGATGGTCCAGCGACATCGCCTTTTGCACCACGGCAACGGGACGGGAGATCGCCAGGCTCACCGGGGTCCTCGGGCTCGACCTCGTCGACAGCGACCTCGCGGCCGAAGCGGGGCAGCAGATCGGCCAACCAGTGGTGGAGCAGGCGCTGCGCGACGCGCTCGCCGGCTCCCCACGCTGCCGGCTGCTTCTCGGCCAGCAGGTGCTCGCGGTAGAGGAGGGTGACGGCGCCGTTCGCGGGACCATCGCCGCGGAGGGTGCGGACCCGACCCACTTCACCGCGGAGTACGTGGTCGGTGCGGACGGTGCCCGTAGCGTCGTGCGCACCGCCATGGGTGCCACCTACGCAGGTGGGGACGCCGGGCTGCCCAACCTGAGCGTCGTGTTCCGTAGCCACGGCCTCGCCGAACACCTCGTCGGGCCCCCCGCCCTGCACTACTGGGTCCTCAACCCTGACGCTCCGGGCGTCGTCGGCCCGCTCGACACGGCCGGCACGTGGTGGGCCATCGCCACCGGCCGACCTGCGGACGACTCCGCCGCCGACCCCGCGGCGATCGTACGCGCAATGGTCGGCCGCGACGTCCCAGTCGAGGTCCTCGGCACCGACCCCTGGCAGGCCCGCGCCCTGCTCGTCGACCGCTACCGGTCAGGCCGGATGTTCCTCGTCGGTGACGCCGCCCACCAGAACCCACCGTGGGGCGGCCACGGATTCAACACCGGTGTCGGCGACGCCGTCAACCTCGGCTGGAAGCTGGCCGCCGTCCTCCGCGGCTGGGCGCCCCCCGAACTGCTCGACAGCTACCACTCCGAACGGCGGCCCGTGGCGGAACAGACCATCGCCATCGCCGCCGCCAACACCGCGCTGCTGCCCACCGACCTCGCAGCGGCCGCAGCCCGAGACGACCCCGACGCCGCCGGTGCCCTCGCCCAGCGCGTCCGCGTGGCGAAACGGCCCGAGTTCTACTGCTCCGGCCTCGTCCTCGGCTACGCCTACGGGCCAGGCGCCGGGACGCAGACGACCGACGGGACCGATTTCACGCCTTGGGCGCTCCCCGGCAACCGCCTGCCCCACCGCTGGATCCGCCCCGGCCTCTCGCTGTACGACCTGCTCGGCACAGGCTTCGCCCTGCTCGGCGACCCCAACCGGGCCGAGCCCCTCCTAGCCGCTGCTGAGGCCCGCAGCGTCCCGATGTCCTCGGTACCCGACATCGGGGTCCCCGCAGCGGAGTGCCTGGGCGCTGAGCTCGTCCTGGTCCGCCCCGACCAGCACATCGCCTGGGTCGGGGACCGGGTAACGGTGGCGTACGCGCCCGACATCCTCGCCGGCGCACTCGCAGGGTTCGCCTGAGAGCCTTGCGTCTGCACGAGGATCCAGGTCAGGCGGCCGCTGCGACCACGCGCAGGCAAAGAGGCTCCGGCGCCGGCGCCGGTATCGGAGTGATCCGGACGTGACCCACCGAACCTGTCTGACCGGAGCAACGGGCGGCCGAGCTCGACGAGCGCATCGCCCAGCTGGAAGGGCTCCGTGAGGACCCGCGCAGCCTCGCCCGTCGCACTGAGCGCCTCGACGTCCGGTGCTGCGACCCCCCGTCTGGCATGCCACGTCATCGAGACGGCGAGCTGATCTCACCAGCGCGAAGGCAGACGGGTACCGGGGGCTCTAGAGCTGGCGCGGACGGAATGGCTCGAGGCCCTTGGTGGCGGCCTCCACGAGTTCCGCATCCGCCATGACGCCGCGGAGATCGACCAGATGTTCGGCGGCGCCGGTGCCGACGAGGTGACCAACGGGATCAGTCCGCCCCGGGCGATCCTGCTGCGGGTCTTCGTCCATTTCTACGGCGACAAGGTGATCCTGCTGCTCTCCGGCTACGACAAAGGCCGGGATCCCTCCGCAAAGCGCCAGGGGCGCGAGATCGCCCAGGCCCGGAAGTGCCTCACAGCCTGGAACCAGCAGCAGAAGCGCCAGCAGAAGGCCGCGGGTCGGGGGCGGGCGCCTGGCAGCACGAGGCAAGGCTCCCCACGACGGTGAGGAGGGAGGCCTCCTCTAGCCCCGCTGCTTGACACAGTATGGGATGAAGTCCATACTGGGCTGAGGAGGAGATGATGACGATGAGCCGCAGCTACGAAGACGCGACCGCTGAGCGCCGGAGCCGCCTGTCAGGTGCCGCCAAGGCTCAGCAGGCAGTCTTCGAGCGCGCCTACAGCATTGCCGGGCAGGTCACCGTGTTGCGGGAGCGCCGGGGCCTGACCCAGGCGGACCTGGCTGAGCGTACCGGCATTGACCAGGGCGACATCAGCCGCATCGAGCGCGGCTCGGCAAACCCGACCGAGCGCACCCTCGCTCGCATCGGTGACGCGTTGGGGGCGGAGCTGCGCTTCGTCGAGCGCTCGCCGACCTGACCCTGTCCTCACCGACCGCGGCTCGGCGACCGCAATGAGCCGGGTCACCGCCCGAAGCCAAATGGCCAGGCTTGCCTCGTCAGCCGCCTTATCAGTCTTTCGCTCATGTCCTTGTCAGACGGGGCCCCTGAACCGCCCCGGGTTTCATGACTGCTCGGTTGTTTGGGTGACAGCTGTTGCGGCTGCCGGTGTCTGACGGTAGTGGTTGGCCTCGTGTTCGGCGGGAGTGATGTAGCCGGGGCCGTCGAGGATCTCGCCGTGGAGGCGGCGGTGGTTGAACCAGTCGATGTAGCCGAGGGTGGCGAACTCGACGTCGTCGAGGCCCCGCCAGGGGCCTTGGGGGTAGATCAGCTCCCACTTGTCGAGACTGTTGAAGGCCTCGGCCATGGCGTTGTCATAGCTGTCGCCGACGGACCCGACCGACGCCACGATGTCGTTGGCGTCGAGGCGCTCGGAGTAGCGAATGCTGAGATATTGCACGCCCCTATCGGAGTGATGGACCAGCCCGTCGAGGACCTGGCCGGCCCGGGTCCGGTTCCACACCGCCATCTCCAACGCGTCGATCGCCAGATCCGAGCGCAGGCTGTTGGAGATCTGCCATCCGACGACCATCCTGGAGAACACGTCGATGATGAACGCCGCGTACACCCAGCCGGTGTGGGTCTTGACGTAGGTGAGGTCCGCCACCCACAGCCGGTTCGGGGCTGGCGCCCGGAAGTCCCGCTCGACGAGGTCGGCGGGCCGGTGCTGGCGGTCATCGGAACGAGTCGTGACCTTGTAGCCCTTGCCCCGCCGAGCGCCCGACAGGCCCACCTCCCGCATCAGCCGCTCCACAGTGCAACGCGCGACCCGGATGCCTTCGCGGTTCGGCTGCGCCCACACCTTGTCCGCCCCGTAGACCTCGAGGTTGTCAGCGTGCACCCGGGCGATGTGGTCCCCCAGCGCGGCGTCGCGCACCGCCCGAGCGGACGGGGCCCGCTTCTTGGCCGTCCAGTAGGTGTTCGGGGCGACCTTGCAGCCGTGCTCGGTGAGCACCCTGCAGATCGGCTCGACCCCGAACCGCTCCCTGTGGGCGTCGATGAACGCCACTATCTCGGCTGTCGGCGGTCGAGCTCCGCCCCGAAGAAAGTCGCCGCCGCCTTGAGGATCTCGTTCGCCCGGCGCAGCTCCTTCACCTCACGCTCGAGGTCACGCATCCTCGCCCGCTCATCAGTCGTCAGGCCCGGCCGCTCACCGGCGTCGGTCTCCGCCCGGCGCACCCAGACCCGCAGCGTCTCGTGGTTGATCGACAACTTCGCCGAAATCGACTCGATCGCTTTCCACTGCGACGGGTACTCGCCCTGATGCTCGAACACCATCCGCACCGCCCGCTCCCGCACCTCCCGCGGATACGGCGGACGGCCCCTCCTGCTGCCCTTGACCTCGTCTGCCATCACTCCATCCTCTCAAGGGAAAGAGCAGTCACCAGACCCGGGGCGGTTCACCCCCGGTAGGCGCTTTATGGCCCGGGAGAGTCTTGAGGCGGTTTGGGGGCGGTAGCGATCTGGCTGTGGGGTACCGCCGAGGCGCTGACGCCTGGCTCGGAGGGCGCCTCGGCCCTGTATGCGTGTGGACGCGGGGACGCCGGACTAGGGGGATGGCCGGTACGGGTCGTGAGCTCGTCCCGGATGCCGGTGATGGTGGCTTGCTGATGGTCGGCGTCGGCTCGGAGCTGGGTGGCGGTGTTGCGGTACCAGTCGAGGTCCGTGATTGCCTGGGCATGGTGGAATCGGAGCTGGGCGAGGGCATCCCGGTCGACGGTCTTGGCATCAGCGATCAGGGTCTCCCACCGGGCGGCTGGGTCGCCCGGCGCCAGGGTCGGGTGGTGCGCTCGGAGTTGGTGGAGCTCGGCGGCAAGCCCGGCTCGCTGGTCGCCGCGGACGCTGTGGTGACCGAGGCGGGTGGCGTCGAGGGCGGTTTGGATGCTGGCGATCCGGGCGGCGGCTTGTTGTTCGGCGATGACGATCTGGCGGGCTCGGCCCTGCGCCGGCCCCACGGCAGTGAGAGAAGCCGTCGATGGGATGGGGAACCCGTGGGGAAGATGGTGGGGAACTACGTGGCTGCCCCCGTGGGGAACCACGAACTCGGTCGAAGGGGCCGGCGGAGCTGATCACCCGTCCTGCCTGGTGGCCGTTCGGTTGTTCAGGCTTCGAAGATCCGCCGGAGCCAGCGCGCCCGGGCGGCGCGTGCGTCTTGGGATAGTTGGGCGTGGGGAGCGAGGATGTCGAAGCCGTGGAACCCGCCTGGCCACACGTGGAGTTCTGCGACGCCGCCGGCGTCGCTCACCCCGGCCACGACGACCTGGTCTGGATCGATACCGAGTTTGCGGGCATGCTCGGCTGTCCACACCAGCCCGGCGTAGCAGTCGTCGAATGGGGCGGGGTGGGGGGACTCCGGCGCCAGTCGGTAGTCCACCGAGATGACTGCGCAGGACAGTTCCTGTGCCAGGTCGATCATGTCTGCCATGCCGAGCCGGTTGTCCCCGATGACCATTCCGCCGCCGTGGACGTAGTAGATGGCTCCGGTTGGGATGCTGGTGGCGGTGGGGCTGCAGATGAGCAACGGCACCCCCGGGGCGCCCGCCGGCCCGGGGATGACCCGCTCGGTCACGGCGTACGCGCCGCCGCGGTGCAGATCCTCCTCGCCCGGCGGGGCGGTGCGGCGGCCTGGCGCAGGGCCAGGAGCATGTCCACCGTCAACGCCGACGGGACGGCCTGGTTGATCGCGGCCAGCACCGGGATCAGCTCCGTGTCGAACGGCGGCGGCGGGCCGACGGTGAAGGCGCGCCCAACCGGAGACGGCGAGGCTGGGCCGGGGGTGGTGGGGGAGGTCGTCGGCGCCGGGTCCATCACAGGCTGTCTTGGTAGAAGGCGGTGAGCCGGTCCACGGCCTGATCGACGTATTCGGGTTTGTCGTAGAGGTCGTAGTGGCCGGCGCCGTCGATGACGAGCAGGTCACGCGCGTTTCTGGCTCGTTCGCACAGCAGCAGACCGTCGTGGTAGGAGCCGGTGGTGCCGATCCTGCCGCCCACGATGACCTGCAGGGGTTGGGTCAGGAGTTCGCCGACGAGATGGAAGGCGTCGTAGCCAATGAGCGCTGCGGTGCTGCGGAACAGCAGGCGGTTCGTGGAGTGCTCGTTGTGACCGCGTGGGGTGCGGTAGAAGTCGACGGCGTCCAACACGTCGCGGTCGGTGATGCCTGCCGTCTGCGCCTGCTCGGGCGTGTCGGGGATCCACGGTTCGCGGCGAGGCGCGCCACTGCGGGCCTCGACGGTGCGCTGCGCGCCGACCGCTTCCAGCGTCTGGACCACAGCGTCAGGTGCTGAGGCGGCTTGGCGGAAGGCGCGGCCGATGTTCACGCTGACGACCGTTCCTACCGCTTTGATCCGGTGGTCGGTCATCGCGGCGCTGATGGTGTAGCCACCGCCCGCGCAGATGCCGAGGATGCCGACGCGCTCGTCGTCGATGTAGTCGAGTGTGGTGAGGAAGTCGACGGCGCTGCGCAGGTCTTCGACTCGGACGGCCGGGTCTTCGAGGTCACGGGGCTTCCCGCCGCTCTGGCCTTGATGGGAAGGGTCGAAGGTGAGGGCGATGATCCCTCGGTCGGCGAGCCTCGAGGCGTAGTTGGCGCCGATCTGCTCTTTGACGCTGCTGCCGGGCGTGCCGAGGACCAGCGCGGGATGCCGCGCCTGCTCGTCGAAGTCGGCCGGCACCCAGAGGTCACCGGCGATGTCGATGCTGCCGTTCGGGAATGACACAGTTTTCCGTTCGGATGACAGGGTCTGTCCTTTCAGGCTGGGGACTGGGCGCGTTGATGCTCGGTCAGCGGTGGGAAGTGGTTCCACGACCCGCTTTGGTATGATCTACTGTATGTACTGTTCTGGGCTAGTGCAAGTCTGTACGACTTTTGGGAGGAGGGATGTGATCAGATGCCCGACGTGAGCGCCGCCAGCGTCTGGCGGCTCAACCATCGTGTGCTGACGAGTGTGTTGAACGACTGCATCACAGACTTCGAGGCGCTCGGTCTCGAGTCCAAGGAGTTCTTCGTGCTCGCCGAAGTTGATGAGTGTCGATACCCCGCTGCGGTGGCGAGTCGGCTGGCGACTCCGAAGGCGAGTGTGACGGTGTACCTCAAGACGCTCGAAGCTGCTGGGCTGATTCGTCGCGAGATCGACAACGATGACCTACGGCGGCACCGCCTCGTTCTCACCCCGCGCGGCAGCAAGACGCTGCAAAAGGCACAAACGACTTTGGCCGACGCGTTCCAGGGATGGCTCGCTGCTCTCGACACGGCGGAGCGCGCCGAGTTTCAGCGCCTCCTCGAGAAGGTGCTCGATAGAGCGGTCAACGCAGCCACCGACGAGCGAAACACCCCGGCGGGAGCGACCAACGCCGACAGCGGACTACACGGACGGGCTTCAGCGGCCGGCAGGAATAGCGACGACAGCGGTCACCACCGACGAACCAAGACCAGTGCCTCGAATCGCTGACCGTCGGTGCGTCGGGGATTAGGACTTTTCGGATCCTGTCGTACCCGGCACGACCGGGTGGATTTCGAGGCGGCTGCATGCTGCGAGGTCGGCCACGATCCGCTGGGTGTCGGTGGTGTTGGGGGGTGTCACGAGGAAGGCGTTGAAGGTGGCGCAAGAGGTGGCGGGGTAGGGGGCGACATCGGTGTCTTCTGCCATGGCAGAAGCGGTGTCGCCTGGTGCCAGGTCGAGCACGGGGGGTGTCGAGCCGGTGACCCCGCCCAGGTAGCCGCGGAGGCGGCGTGCCGCCGGCAGGTTCTGACCGGTCGGGATCAGACCGTTGATGCCGGGGTAGCCGGTCAGTGTGCATGTCTGCGAGCTGATGTTGCGGAAGGTGAAGACCACCTGTTGATGGCCGAGGCCGCCCCCGCCGCCGTGGCCGAGGCCGATCGCGAGTTGTGGGCCGCTGCAGGCCACCGGCTGGGCCGCGGTGGACGTCGGGGCGGTGCTCGTGGCCGGCGCTGTCGTCGCGCCTGGCGATGTTGTCGGAGTGGGGGGTGTTGTGGTGGAGGGTGTGCCCGGTCCGGCTGGCGTCGACGTGATCGCTGTCGGCGGCGTCGTGGCCGGCCGTGACGGTGTCGCAGCTGGCGTGCTGGTCCCGCATGCTGCGACGCTCAGCATGGCTGCGACGAACCCGACGGCTCGAGCACACAGGGCTCGTAGATGCACTTCTTGCTCCATGGTTTCGGGCGACGTGGGTGCGCCGCCGACAGAAAACGTAAACGAGGCGGACCCGTGCTCGACGTCAGGTGAGACCGCGGCTTCGTGGTGCCAGGCCGCGAAGAAGTGATCGAGTGCCCGCGTATGCCGGCGTCGGCCGCCACACAAGTCCCATACCCGCTCGGCTGAGGCGGCCAATTCGACGCGGTATCGGTGGACGCGTGGTGCGCCCCGGAAGATCGTGTCGTCAGTTGGGTAGAGATCGTGCCAGGCCATCGTTCAGGGGATAAGGGCGAGCTTGCCGCCCGGATGTCCGGCCCGGAGGATGCTGAGGGCCTCGCGAGCGGAGACGAGCGGGAACGTCTGGGACATCGGCACCGTCAGGGCGCCGTCGGCGGCCATGTGAATCAGGCGTTGCCGCTGGTCATTGCGGTAGGCGACACTCGTCCGCTCCATGTCGTTGAGGTGACGGAAGCCGAGTTGGCCGGCCCTCTCGGCGTTGGCGATCGTCACGATCCGGTCACGGTCGGTGCCAGTTCGACCGAGACGTCGATGGCTTCGTCCGTGCCGACGCAGTCCGAGGCGACGTCGATGCCGCCGGGGGCAGCGGCGCGCACACGGTCGATCAAGCCGGGACCGTAGGCCACCGGTTCGGCACCGAAGCGGCGGCCCAGGTCGGGAAACCGGCGACCGCCGCCGGGGAACCCCGCGACTGCCTACCGGGGAGAGTCTCACGGCCGCTGACAGAACACGATGGCGACACAGCTGAGACTGTCGGCGTGGTCCTCCCACCCCGCCGGTGCCGGAGTCGATGGTGTGGTCGGAACGGATAAGGGTTCCACTTGCCAGGGCACGCACGCCCAACCTCAGGTTTGGCCGCGGTCTGCGTCCAGGCGGTCCGTCCGTTGGCCCCGAATCGCGGGGACTTCGGACGTAGCCAGTGACGAGTGGAGGGTCCCTGCCGGTGAACGCCTGGGCGCTGGTCAGCTCGACTGGGGACTCCGTCGTGCCGTGCCGGTGAGGCGGAGGGCGCCACGCTTGACCCGTAGGCGCAGGCTGACGAGGGTTGAGCGCCGCAGGTCGTCTTTGCGGGCTTGCATTCGCCGGCCCAGGTCCTCGAGGGCGGAAGCGCCCAACGCCTGGGCTTGGGGGAACATGTCGCTTTCTTCTTCGCCGGCGTGATGGTCGAGGACGGCTTTGAGACCGGCGACCTCGACGTCGAAGGCGGCGCTGTCCAGGTCTGTTCGCACTACTGCGGCGAGCTGATCGTCGATCTGGCGGTGCTCGGCGTGGGAGACGGCGACGAGAGGGCTGACCTGGAACACCGCCGGGTAGAAGAGCTCGTCCTCGATCTGGGTGTGGACCGCGATTTCCTCGACCAGTGTCTTGAGGTAGCTGCGTCGCTCGGTGACGGTCACATCATGTCGTTCGAGCTGGCTGAGGAGGTGGCGGAGCACGTTGTGGTCATCGATCAGTAGCTGGTCACCGTGCACTGTCGGCTCCTTCGCGCTGCGGTTCGGGGTCGGAGGTGGGCCCGGGGGATCGTCGCCGGACCTCGACGTGGCCGTCGCGGATCTGGACGTCGAAGCACGGTAGGGGTGCGGTGGCCGGGCCGCGGACCGGGGTGCCGTGGTCGAGATCGAACCGAGAACCGTGCCACGGGCAGACGAGGCCGTCTCGGTAGAGCCATCCCTCCGCCATCGGGCCCCCGAGATGGGGGCAGTGTTCACTTACGGCGTAGACGACATCCCCTCGACGGACGAGCACGACGGCGACCTCGTCGGCCACGAAACGGCAGGGTTTGCCTTCGGCGAGGTCGTCGAGGGGAGCGACGGGGGTGAACTCGCGCAGGCGGAGCCCGTCGCCGACGAGCTCGGGCCGGTCGGAGTGGTCGACCCCGAGTCGGTGACGGTAGACGAGACTGCCTCCGAGGTAGCTGCCGGCGATGGTCAGCGCATAGCCGGCGGCCGCAGTGAGCCGGCCCAGCCCTCGCTGACCTCGGCGGCGGGCCACCCACGACGCGCTGAACAGGCCGAGCGCGGCGGTGTTGAACACACCGTGGACCATGCCGGCGCGACGGGCCCGATCCTGGGAATGCTGCCAGTCGGTCAGGCCGGCCGCGGCGGCACCCAGCCCGCCAACAACCCCCACGCCGACCGCCGCCCTCGCCGTGTCCGCGAAACCGTCGGCCCCGTGTCCCACCATGTCGAGCCCGTCCAGGATCAGCGCAACCGTCCAAGCCCCCAACGGAATGTCGGTGAGCACCGAGTGCAGTGGATGTCCGAGCCACCTCCCGTGCAGGAAGTTCGCCACCGGCTCGTTCCGGGCGCCCAGCAGGTTCATGGTCAGCGCAAAGCCGTGTTCCACCTTGTAACTCGGGCCGTCCAACCACTCCTGGTCCTCGATGAAGCCCACCGACCGCTCAACGAAACCACCTGATGTCATGACCGAGGCATACCCGTTGCGACCCCGGGCCAAGACGCGAAGGCGGGGTGGGCATCTCCCCGTTGTCCGGACGGGTGATTATGAAGCTTGACGGTACTGCTGCTCCCACTCGGTTGGCGGTATGCCGTTGAGGGTGGTGTGAAGCCTGGACGTGTTGTACCAGTTGATCCACCGGAAGATGGCCCGACGAGCCTCGGCCCGGGTGGAGAAGATCTGTCCTTGGAGACATTCCCGCTTCAGGCTCTCCCAGAAGCTCTCGGCCACCGCGTTGTCCCAGCAGATACCGGTCTTTCCGACCGAGGGGCGCAGCTGGCGGGCCTGGCAGAAGTCCAGGTAGTCGTTGGCCGTGTACTGGCTGCCCCTATCGGCGTGGGCGATGACACCAGCCACAGAGTGGTCGCCACCTCGGGCCGCGACGGCCATTCCGAGGGCGTCGAGGACAAGTTCGGTGCGTATGTGGTCGGCCATCGAGTAGCCCAGCAGGCGGCGGCTGCCCAGGTCGAGCACCGAGGCCAGATACAGCCAACCTTCCCCGGTGGGGATGTAGGTGATGTCCTGACACCACGCCACATCAGGCGCTCCAGGCGCGAAGCGCCGGCCGACGAGATCGGGGATCACATAGTCGTCAGGGCCGGGGAAGGTGGTGCGGATGCTGCGACGCCGGAACCGGCCGGCTATGCCGTGCAAGCGCATCAGACGGGCCACCCGCTTGACGTTGACGACCAGCCCGGCGTGACGCAACGCCTTGTACATGCGCGGCACCCCGTAGTTGCCATCCGCGGCGTCGAACAGCTCGCGCATCAACGCCACCAGCTCGGCCTCGGCCAGCTGACGCTCCGTCGGCCCGGCCGCCTGGCGGGCCGCCCAGTCGTAGTAGCCCGACGTTGACACCCCGACCGCCTCGCACGCCACCGTCACCGGGAACCCGGCTGCCTTCTGATCATCGACACCCACGTAGCGGGTCACAGTGTCGACGTCTCTTTGATCCAGAAGGCCAGAGATCGTTTGAGCAGATCTCGTTCCATCCGCAACTGCGCGTTCTCCGCTCGCAGCTCGACAAGATCAGACCGGTCATCCGCGGTCAGCCCCTGGCGGTCACCCCGCTCGATCCGCTCCAGGCCGACCCAGTTACCGAGCGTCCCCGGATTCACACCGACCGCTCGACCCACCTCGGCGATAGGACGGCCCTCGTCGAGCACCATCGCCACCGCGTCTCGCCGGAACTCCGGCGGGAACTTCGAAAGACGACCCCTCGCAGTGGTCCTCTCCTTGTTGGACATGGACAACCTCCTATATGAGATGTCCGTCCAACGGGGGGATGCTCAGGGACGTCGCGGTGAACGTGGGCGGGGGGGACACCGAGCGGGAGACGGGGCCTGAGGGGTGTTCGATTCTGTCGGGCGAGGCGGAGAAGACGGGCCCGGTTGAAGCGTTGCACGGCGATGCAGGGCACGTTGGTGACGATGAGGTAGAGCTGGATGAACGCGACCGCGTCGGGGGGATTGAACAGCGCGCAGGCCGGCCCGCAGGCAAGGGCCAGCCAGTGAGCCAGTTCTCCTCGACAGGTTTCGGTCGCGAACCGGCCCAGGTAGGCTCGATCCCTGCCGGCCAGGCGGCGTTTGGAAAACCCGTTAGGGCAGTAATGGGCCGCCGTCCGTTGGTGTCCGACGCGCCCGGCTACACGGCGTGCGTGGCCGGGGGGGAGCTCCCCGGGCTGGCGTCGCCCGCGGACGGCGACCGGCGGTTCGAGACCGTCTGGACCCTCGACGCCGGCCTGGTACGCGACGCCGCCCGGGTCGGTGCCTCCCTCGCCGCCAGCGTCGCCCCCACCGACCGCAACCTTGCCGCCAGGCTCAGCGAACTGCCGCCACCGGCCTCGGCCGACCTGCACCAAGCCACCGCCCTGTTCGCTCGCCTCCTGGCCTACACCCAGCAGCACACTGCCCACCGAACCCGATGACGGGTCCAACCCGGGACGCCCCGCGGCCCGTCGCACCCGGGGCATCAGATTTGCTCGGGTGGGCACGGCCCCCATCCATGCGAGTAGCACCAACGGCGCTCGAGACCAGTTTCCAGTCGTGTTCCTCGGGCGTGGTCCGGCGGCGCTCGTAGGCTTGGTCCATGTCCGCGCACCGAACTCGTGGCGGGGGCGAGAGCGGTCCCCCCGGCGCCGGGAACCTGGCAGCGCGGCGGGCGCGACCACGACCGACGACGCGCCGTCATCCGGGAGGGCGGATGGGATCGGGCGCCAGGTTGGGCTTGTGACCCCGGGGAGTGACCTAGGGTCGCGATGGGCGGGGACGGCCGGGCGGCTCCGAGACGGCCTGGTGGCGTCGGACCCTGGTCTGACCCGCCTCCGCATGGCGGCCATGACGGTGCTCACCTTGGCGACGTCGCTCGGGGTGCTGTACGGGTTGACGGACCTGTTGGGCCAGACCTTCACGGTGGCCCTGCTCGGGGTCGTGATCAGCATGATCTCCTCGATGGCGTTCAGCGACCCCCGCCGGTGGCAACAGGCCGAGACAGCCGGCCTGATGCTGGTCATCGCCGCTGTCGCGGTGAGCCTCGGGGCGGTACTCGCCCCGCACAAACTCGCTGGCGACGTGACCTTCGTGGTGATCATGACCGTGGCGACGGCCGCACGACGTTTCGGTCCTCGCGCCACCACGCTCGGCATGGTCGGGTTCATGACCTACTTCTTCGCCCTGTTCCTCGGGGCGACGGTCTCACTCCTGCCGTGGCTGATCGGGGCGCTGGCGGTCGGCACCGGCGTCAGCCTCGGCATCCACCTCGTCCTCCGGGAGGATCCTGACGCCCAGGTGCGCCGGGCCATGGGCGCCCTGCGCGCGAGTGTGGCCCTGGTCGTCGACGTCGTCGCCGATGGTGTCGCCTTCGGCCGCTGCAGCGAGCCCGACCGCCTCCGCCGGCGCATGGCTCGGGTGAGCCGGGCGGCGCTGATGATCGACGGTGAACTGCAGGACCTCCATGTCAGCAATGGCGCCGACCGCTTGGCCCTCCTGGTGTTCGACGTGGAGCTCGCCAACGAGCATCTCGCCGGCGTCTGGAACCGGGTCACGGCAAGCCCGGTCAGCCCGTCAGCAACCGACCCCGGCCATGCCCGCGCCGAGGTCCTCGCCGCCCTGTCGGCCCTCGGAGCCGGGCTGCGGCCCGGCGCCCCGCCCGCCGTGCTGGCGGCCGTCGAGGCGACCGGCGACGCCATCGCCGCCGGCGGCGGACCGGTCCGCTGGCAGATGCTGCAGCTGGCGGTGGCGCAACTGGCGGGCACCGTCGCTCGGGTCACCCCAGCTCCGACCGGCGACGACCGCACGGAAATCGACGGCCGCACGGACGTCGACGACGGCGGAGAGGCCGGCGAGGAGAAGATGGCGGGCTGCGATGCCGGGTCACAGCTCGCCAGGCCCGGTCACGACGAGTCGGGATCGGGGGAGCGGACCGATGATCCCGCCGGCGGATCCACCTACGGCGTGCCTGCGGATGGCTCAGCTACCGGTGACCTCACCACGGGTGGGATGGTCCCGGACGGTTCGTGGGTCGAGCGGCTCGCGCCCAGTACCCGCCAGGCGGTCCAGGTCGCGGTCGCCTCGTCGCTGGCCATCGTGGCCGGCACCCAACTGTCGTCGGCCCGCTGGTATTGGGCCGTGATCGCCGCCTTCACCATCTACTCCGGTACCACCTCGAGAGGCGAAACCTTCACCCGGGGAGGCCAACGGGTGGCCGGGACCGTCGCCGGGGTGGCCGTCGGCGCGGTCATCGCCAGCCTCGTCGCCGGCCAGGTGACGGTGTCGATCGCACTCATCTTCGTAGCCCTGTTTGTCGGGTTCTACTTGATGCGTGTCTCCTACGCCTTCATGGTCCTCGGCATGACCACCATGCTGGCGTTGCTGTACGGGCTCCTCGGAGAGTTCACGATCGGCCTGCTCGTCACCAGGATCGAGGAGACCGCCATCGGCGCCGGAATCGGCATCATCGTCGCCCTCTTCGTGGCGCCTACTACCACCCGCAGCATCGTGCAGCGAGACCTGCGCTACGTCCTCGACGGGCTCGCCGAGCTCCTCGACCGCACCGCCCGCCACCTCGACAGTCCCGGCGACGACAGCGACGAGCTCACCCGAAGCGGACGGGAACTCGACACCCGCCTCCAGACGCTGCGGGCCAACGCCAAACCCCTCACCTCGGGCATCACCAGCCTTCGTACCCGTAACACGGTGGCGGAAGGCGTCAGAATCCTCGCCGCCTGCGATCACTACGCCCGGGGACTGACGCGGGTCGTCAGCGCCTCCGGGCTCGACGCCGACAGCCAGCTCGCCGCTGTTGTAGACCATGTCCACAACAACGTCGTCGTGTTGGCGGGGACCGTCGGCAGTGCAGGTCGCCGCGATATCTGTCCCGCCGGCCCGCTCCTCGACGCGGCCCAGTTGAGCGTCGACGCGCCGCTGCTTTCCGTCGGTGAGCGCCAGGCCCGCAGGCTCGCCGTGCGCTACCTGACCCAGCTCGAGCTGGCCGTCATCGACCTCGCCGCCCACCTCCATTCCGCCGGCGAGGGCGCGCCGCCCGCAGCCGTCGGAGCAGACCCAGCGGGGCACGGCGGCCGCATGGCCGGCGACACCGACCTTGCCTGACGCCCCGGCGAGCGGGCCTTCTCCCCACCACACCAACGCCTGTCCAACCAGTCTCCGCGCCGTCGAGGACAACGTCAGTGACGACGATCTCGCGGAGAAGCGGCCATGCTGCGTTCCGGTTGCTAGACGGTGGATCGACCGGGAGACCGGACGGTGCCCTGATCTCGATCAGCGGCGGCGGGAGGGACCGCTCGTAGGGAGGTGAGCCCGGCGCGCAGATCGCGGTGGACCTGGGCGACAGGGACACCGAGGAGCACGGCGACATCGCCAGGTTTGTGCCTAGCGGCAACCAGGGCGACCAATCGAGAGCGGCTTGACCCGACGAACGGGATCGCTGCGTGCCCCACCCACGACGCTGCGTTCGACGGCGGCCTGCTCTGGGTCAACGGGGGCTACCGAACACACCCAACGGACCGGCTCGCCGCGGCCACCCGACGCGACCCCGGTATGACCGCCTCTTTTGGTCACCCACCCATCGCCGAGACCCTCGTGCTCCTGGGTAGCGGGCCCCCGCGGGGCTACTACTACCTCGGCTGGATCGCGACAACGTCGCTGCCGCCTAGTCGGTTCGGGCTTCAGCGATCTCGTCAAGTACGCCCCCTCGGAAGGCCATTCTCCATCGCGTGCGGTACGCAAGCCCGACCGTCCAGGATGGCGGCCCCAAGCGGAGGCGGACGGCGGTTCCTCCCGCACTCCTCCCGCGAATGATGGCAAATGAAGGTCAGACTTGGTCTCTACTGGTCAAATCGCTGAACTCTGACCAGCCCGTTTGCGCTGGTCAGAGCCGGTTCCTCTGGTGCCCCCGGTAGGATTCGAACCTACGCACCCGGCTCCGGAGGCCGGTGCTCTATCCCCTGAGCTACGAGGGCCGGTGCCCGCGCCCGGGCGAGTCCCGGGGTGAGCCCGGCGAGCATACCCGGCCGGCGCGGTGGCTACATTGGCCGGGTGGCCACGGGCACCATCCTCGTCGTCGACGACGATCCCGTGATCCTGCAGCTGCTCAGGGTCAACTTCGAGATGGAGGGCTACCAGGTCCTCAGCGCGGACAACGGCGAGGCCGGGCTGGCCCGGGCGGTGGACGAGCGACCCGACGTGGTGCTCCTCGACGTGATGATGCCGGGCCTCGACGGCCTCGACGTGGCCGCCCGGCTCCGGAGCGGTCCGGGACCGCATCCCAAGGTGATCCTGCTTTCGGCCAAGGCCCAGGTGGACGACGTGTCGGCGGGCCTCCACGTGGCCGACGACTACGTGACCAAGCCGTTCGATCCCTTCGACCTGCTCGAACGGGTCGAGGCCCTGCTCGGGGCGCGCCCGGCGGGCGACACCCCCTGAGGGCGGCGCGAGCCGGCCGCCGGGCCGCAGGGACGGCGTCGTGCTGAGCGATCCGGAGCAGCTGCCGGCCGACCACGCAGGCGACACCGGGCCCCTGCCCACCGCCCTGCTGCCCGACACGGCGACGGTCGAATCGGGACGCCTCCGGGTCGGTGGGGTCGACGTCGTCGACCTGTGCGCGCGGTACGGGACGCCCGTCTTCGTCTACGACGAGGAGCACATCCGGGCCCGCTGCCGGGAGGCGCTCACCTCCTGGGGGGAGGGGGTGGCCTACGCCTCCAAGGCCTTCTGGTGCCGGGCCATGGCGCGGCTGGTGGCCGACGAGGGCCTCCACGCGGACGTGTCGACCGCCGGCGAGCTCCACGTGGCGCTGGCCGGCGGGGTGCCTGCCGAACGTCTCGTGCTGCACGGCAACAACAAGTCGGCCGGCGAGCTGGCCGCCGCTCTCGATGCAGGTGTCGGCCGGATCGTGGTCGACTCCTTCGACGAGATCGACCGGCTGGAGGCGCTCGTCGGCGCCGGGCGCCCCCGCCCGAAGGTGCTGCTGCGGGTCACGCCGGGGATCGAGGCCCACACCCACGACTACGTGCGCACCGGGCAGGACGACTCCAAGTTCGGCTTCGGTCTGGCGTCGGGGGAGGCGGCGAGGGGGATCGACCGTCTGGCCCGATCGGCGGTGGTGGAGCTGGTCGGGCTCCACGCCCACATCGGCTCGCAGATCTTCGCCCTCGACTCGTTCGCGCGAGCCGTCGGGGTGCTGGCCGACCTGTTCGTCCCGCTCGGCCTCCCGGAGCTGTGCCTGGGCGGCGGGCTCGGCGTGGGCTACGTGGCCGGTGAGCCGACGCCGTCGATCGCCGAGTGGGCGGCGCGGGCGCGCGCCGCCGCCGCGTCGGTGGGCATCCCGACGGGGGTGCGCCTGAGCGCCGAGCCGGGTCGCTCGATCGTCGCCGCGGCCGCCATCACCTGCTACACGATCGGCACCATCAAGGTGCTGCCGGGCATCAGGACCTACCTGAGCGTCGACGGGGGCATGAGCGACAACCCGAGACCGGTGCTCTACGGCAGCGGCTACGAGACCTTCCTACCGAGGGACACCGACGGGGTCAGGCCCTTCGCCGCGACGGTCGTCGGCAAGCACTGCGAGTCGGGCGACGTGATCGTGCGCGACGGGCGGCTGCCGGCCGACGTGGTCGTGGGCGACATCCTGGCCACGCCGGTCACCGGGGCGTACGGGCACTCGATGGCCTCGACCTACAACAAGGTGCCCCGGCCCCCTGTGGTGTTCGTGCGCGACGGCGAGGCGAGGCTGGTGGTGCGCCGGGAGACCCTCGACGACCTGCTCGCCCTCGACCACTGAGCGGTCCCGGCCGCCCCACTACCCTCCCAGGCATGCCCCCCTCCCGGTTGCGCGTCGGCCTGCTCGGCTGCGGCAACGTCGGCGGCGCGCTGGCCGCCCTGATCGATGCGGACGGCGACCGGATCGCGGCGAGGACCGGGATCGCCCTCGAGCTGGGGGCGGTCGCGGTGCGCAGCAAGGCCAGGCCGAGGTCGGCCCCCGTCGCCGAGCACCTGCTCACGACCGACGCCCACCAGGTGGTCGAGGACCGCTCGATCGACGTGGTCGTCGAGGTCATCGGCGGCATCGAGCCGGCCAGGTCGCTGATCCTCGCCGCGCTGAAGGCCGGCAAGCCGGTCGTGACGGCCAACAAGGAGCTGCTGGCCAACTGCGGGACCGAGCTGTTCGAGGCGGCCGCCACCGCCGGGGTCGACCTCCTCTTCGAGGCAGCCGTCGCGGGCGGCATCCCGCTGATCCGGCCGCTGCGGGAGTCCCTGGCCGGGGAGCGGATCCGGAGGGTTACCGGGATCGTCAACGGCACCACCAACTACATCCTCTCCCGTATGACCGACTCCGGCGCGAGCTACCACGACGCGCTGGCCGAGGCCCAGAGCCTCGGCTACGCCGAGCGGGACCCGACGGCGGACGTGGAGGGCTTCGACGCCGCGGCCAAGGCGGCGATCATCGCCAACGTGGCCTTCGGGGCCAGGGTCGTCGCCGGCGACGTCTACCGGGAGGGGATCAGCGGGCTCACCACCGACGACATCACCGTCGCCGGGCGCCTCGGCTTCGTGATCAAGCTGCTGGCGTTCGTGGAGGCCGCGGATCCCGACGACGAGCAGGGGGCCATCGCGGTGAGGGTGCACCCGGCGATGCTGCCCGCGGGCCACCCGCTGGCGTCGGTGCGCGACTCCTACAACGCGGTGTTCGTCGAAGGTGACGCCGTCGGTCAGCTGATGTTCCTCGGCCGGGGGGCGGGTGGGATGCCGACGGCCAGCGCGGTGCTCGGCGACCTGCTCGACGCGGCCCACAACCTGCAGGCGGGCGGGGCGGGGCGCACCGTGAGCCTGCGCAGCGTCGCGCTCCGGCCGATCGACGAGCTGTCGTCGGCCTACTACCTGACCCTCACGGTGGCCGACCGTCCGGGCGTGCTCCACGCCGTGGCCGGCGTGCTCGGGGCCCACCGGGTGTCGGTCAGGTCGATGGAGCAGGAGGGGGCGCACGGTGAAGGCGCCCGGCTGGTGTTCGTCACCCATCCCGCCGTGGAGCGCGACGTCGCTGCGTGCCTGGAGGCGCTGCGCAGGCTGGACGTGGTCGAGAGCATCAGCGGTCTGGTCCGGGTGGTCGACGGGGGATGACCGGCTGGCGGGGTCTGATCGAGGAGTACCGCGACCATCTGCCCGTGTCGTCGTCGACGCCGGTGGTGACCCTCCAGGAGGGAAATACGCCGCTGGTGGCGGCGACCAGGTTGTCGGAGCGGGTCGGCGCCGAGGTTTGGCTCAAGGTGGAGGGCGCCAACCCGACGGGGTCGTTCAAGGACCGGGGCATGACGGTGGCCATCTCCAAGGCGGTCGAGGAGGGGGCCAAGGCGGTGGTGTGCGGCTCCACGGGCAACACCTCCGCGTCCGCTGCGGCCTACGCGGCGCGGGCCGGGCTGACCTGCGCGGTGCTGATCCCCGACGGCCACATCGCCCTCGGAAAGCTGGCGCAGGCCCTGATCCACGGGGCGAGGGTCCTGCAGATCCGGGCCAACTTCGACGTCGCCCTCGACATCGTCAGGGACCTCGGCGAGCGGGCGCCGGTGACGGTGGTCAACTCCATCAACCCATACCGGATCGAGGGCCAGAAGACCGGCGCGTTCGAGATCGTCGACGTCCTCGGCGACGCCCCCGACGTCCACTGCATCCCGGTGGGCAACGCCGGCAACATCACCGCCTACTGGAAGGGCTACCGGGAGTATCAGGACGCGGGTCGCGTGACCAGGCTGCCGATGATGCTCGGCTTCCAGGCGGCCGGCGCCGCCCCGATCGTCGACGGCCACCCCGTCGAGCACCCCGAGACGGTGGCGACGGCGATCCGGATCGGCCGTCCCGCCTCGTGGTACGGCGCGACCGCGGCGGCGTCGGAGTCGGGCGGCGCCATCGAGGCGGTAACCGACGACGAGATCCTCGCCGCCTATCGCTTCCTGGCCCGCGAGGAGTCGGTCTTCTGCGAGCCGGCGTCGGCCGCGTCCGTGGCCGGACTGCTCAAGCACGGCGTGGCGCGCGGGTCGCGGGTCGTGTGCGTGCTGACCGGCCACGGCCTCAAGGACCCGGACATCGCCATCGGGCAGATCGCCGTGCCGAAGGTCGTGGACGCCGATCCGGCCGCCGTGCGCGCCGAGCTCGGCATCTAGGGCCCGCGGCCGGATCGCCCACCACCCACGGTCGTCGCGGCGAGTCGACTTGGGCCGGGACCGAGGGTGCTTGTCGCAACGAGACGGCGGGCGCTACGGTTCGGCGTCGCCGCCCACGCGGGACGAGACCGGCTCGCGGGGCGGACCTCCGTCCCCAACGCCAGGGCATCGACGAGCTCAACTCGGGCGTTCCCTCCTGGGGGCGCCCGGCGACGCGGTGCCAGCAGGCGCCGGCGACCCCCCACCGGTCGCGGTCGCCCCCCGCTGACCAACCGACCGACACGAAGGAAGTCCATGAGCGAGCCGCAGCTCGAACGCTCCGTCCTCGAGGCCAAGGAACGCGAAGAGCTCTTCGCCATCGCCACGGCGCTCGGGACCAACCCCATCGCGAGAGCCCGCAAGTCCGACCTCGTCGGCCAGATCCTCAGGGCCACCGGGATCGAGGGGGAAGAGGCGCCCGCGGAGACCAAGCCGCGCCGCACCCGGGCGAGGAAGGCGGCCGTAGCTGCCGAGGTGGCCGAGCCGCTCCCCCTCGGTGACCCCTCCGCCCCTTCCCACGAGGCACCCCCGGCGACAGAGCCGGCCGGCGCCGGGCGCGCCCCCCGAACCGACGGTGCCGACCGTCTCGCGGTGCCCGGGGGCGTCATTCCACCCGCGCCCGCCGACCCCTTGGCTCGGCCCGGGAGCGCCACGCCGCCCGCGTCCGCCGACCCCTCGGTCCCGCCGGCCGGCGCGGACGGCACGGCTCGGTCGGCGCCCCCCGACCGCGCGGGCCGGCCCGCCGGCGGTGAAGGCGCCGCGCGCGCCGGTGACGACCCCGACCGGACCGACGCCGCGGGCCGCCGCCAGGTCACCCAGAGCCGGCGAGCCGCTGCGGCGCCGGTGCGCAGCGACGAAGCCGATCGCGACGACGGCCAGCGGGCCGATCAGGACCGCCCCCGCACGGCGCCCGACGGTGGTCACGACCCGGCCAGGTCGGGCGCGGGCAACGGGGGCCAGGCGAGACGCAACCCGCGTCGCGACGAACGGGCCGGCCGGTCGGGACCCGCGTCGGAGCCGGCGCCATCAGCGGTCGGCTCCGACGGTGAAGGCGCCGCGCCGTCCCCGTCCGGGGGCGACGACAGCGGCAACCAGCGGTTCGAGGAGAGCGGCAATCGCAGGAGCCGGCGTCGCCGCGGGCGTGACCGCTCCGAGCGGGTCGAGCGCGACCTGTCCGGACAGGTGACCGACCAGCCCTTCAACGGCGAGCCGACTCCGGTCTCGGGCTACCTCGACCTGCGCGAGGAGGGCTACGGCTTCCTGCGCTCCGGCGGCCACCTGGCCGGGCCCGACGACGTCTACGTGTCGATCAGCCAGGTCCGCCGCTTCGGCCTACGGCGCGGTGACCATCTCGACGGGGCGTCGCGCCCGGCCGGCGGCAACGAGAAGTACCCCGCTCTCCTCCGGCTCGACCGGGTGAGCGGGGGCGACCCCGACCTGGCGCGTGACCGCCCCGTGTTCGAGGACCTGCTCCCCGCCTTCCCCGACCGCCTGCTCCGCGTGGCCACCACCGATCCGCCGTCGCCGACGGGCCGGCTCGTCGAGCTGGTGACGCCGATCGGCGCGGGTCAGCGCGTCCTGCTCAGCGCTCCGCCCCGGTCCGGGCGGCGCACCTTCGTCCGGGAGCTGGCCACCGCGCTCGATGCGGCCAACCCCGACGTCGAGGTGATCGTCGTGGTCATCGACGAGCGCCCCGAGGAGATCGCCGAGCTGCGCCGCGCCGTGGACGCCGAGGTGGTGGCCACCGCGTTCGACCGCCCGGCCGACGAGCACGTGGCCGTCGCCGACCTGGTCATCGAGCGGGCCAAGCGCCGCGCCGAGCTCGGCGCCGACGTGGTGGTCGTCTTCGACGGCCTCACCCGCTTCGCCCGCAGCTACAACCTGGCCCAGCCGGCGACCGGCCGCGCCCTCGCCGGCGGGATCGACACCGGCGCGCTCAACCCGCCCAAGCGGCTCTTCGGCGCGGCGAGGAATATCGAGGACGGCGGTTCGTTGACGATCGTTGCGACCGCGCTGACCGAGACGGGGAGCCGCATGGACGAGGTGATCTACGACGAGTTGCGGGACACGGCCAACGCCGAGATCCGCCTCTCGCACGACGCCGCCTCCCAGCGCGTCTTTCCCGCCGTCGACCTCGACGCCTCCTCGACCCGCCACGAGGAGCGCCTGGTCGACGCCGACCGCCTCGAGCGGTTGCGGACCCTGCGGGCGTCGCTCCTCGACCCGGCCACCGGCACCGCCGGCGTGGCCGGCCTGGATCGCCTCGTCGGCCGGATCCACTCGACGGCCGACAACGACGAGCTGCTCGCCGGCTCCTGAGCGACCCGCAGGCCGCTCGCCCACCACCACCGGCCATACTGGAGACAGCAGGCCCAAGGAGATTGCCATGAAGACCGAGACCCATCCCGAGTACGTGACCGCATCGGTCACCTGCTCGTGCGGCAACAAGTTCACCACCCGCTCGACCAAGCCCACGCTCACCACCGAGCTGTGCAACGAGTGCCACCCGTTCTTCACCGGCAAGCAGAAGCTGGTCGACACCGGCGGGCGCGTCGAGCGCTTCGAGCGCCGCTACGGCCGGCGCGGCCCCAAGGCCTGACCGTCGCCGGTCCGGCCGGCGACGACCGCATCGGCGCACTGCGCGCCGCCAAGCTCGTCGCCCTGGTCGTCCAGGAGCTCGGCCCCGACCCTTCCCGCACGGGGAGGGCGTGGCCCCACGGTGCCACCCTCGTCGAGGGTGGCACCGGGCGCGCCTGGGTGCTGATCGACGACGCCGAGGTCGCCGGACTTCCCGCCGCGCTGATCTGGGGATGGCGCCAGGGCCGCGACGACCTGCACGTCGTGGTCGACGACGGCCGGGGCCGTCCCGGGCCGAGATCAGCGTCGGCGGTCGTTGCCACCAGGGCGGCCGAGTTGGCCGCGCCGCCGACGGTGTGGCGGGTCGACGGCCGCTCGATCACCCCGGCCGACGGGCTCGGAGCCGACGACCCCGACCGGGCGCCAGGGGGCGCCGACCTGGCCGCCCTCCTCGTGGTCCACGGCATCGACCCGGTGGTCGAGGACGGCGTGGTGCGGGGCGACGTCCTCGGGCTCGAAGTGGCGAGGGCCGTGCCCGACGGCGACGGCGGCTGGGCCCTCCAGGTCGGCGTCGGGGCCCACGACCGGGAGGCCAGGGCGGAGATGCGCGTGGGCGAGGACACCGGTGCCGCCCTCGACGACGTCCGGGCCACGGTGCTCGCCCACCGCCGCCCCGGCGTGGGACGCCACCCGGCCAACACCCTGGCGCGGGAGCGGTGGCTGCGCACCCTGCTCGTCACCGACCCCGGCCGGGCCGGAGCGGCGTCGCTGGCCGCGGTGGCGCCCGCGTCGCCACGCACCGACCTGCGGGCACCGTCGCCGGCCGCGGCGGTGGGCGTCGACCCCGACGGCACGCCGGTCGTGGTGGTGGCGTCGGCCGGGGTCGACGTCGACCTCGTGCCCACCGCCGCCGAGATCCGCCGGCGCGAGGCGCCGGGCGCCAGGTTGCGCATCGTCGTGCCCGAGGGCGACGACCACCGCTTCACCCGCCGCCTGGCGGCCGCCCTCGCCGAGCCGGCCGACGTGCGGACCGTCCCCCCCGACTGGCAGACGTGGACGCCCCCGCTGCCTCCAGCGGGGAGCGACCCGGCCGGTCGGTAGGCTCGACGGTCGTGGACGAACGCCTGGACGATCTGGCTCGGGAGCTCGCCTACGTCCAGGCCCAGCTGTCGGACCCCGACGTGGGGAGCGACCCGAAGCGCCTGCGCGACGTGTCGCGCCGCCACCACGAGCTCGAGCCGGTCATCGCGGTGTGGAGCGAGGTGCAGCGCGTCCGGGGCGACATCGAAGCGGCCAGGGAGATGCTGGCCGACGCCGACGGTGACGACCGGGAGCTGCTCCGCGAGGAGATCCGCACGGGCGAGGCGCGCCTCGACGAGCTCGACGAGGCGCTCAAGGTGCTCCTCCTGCCGAAGGACCCAAACGACGGGCGCACCGTGATCGTCGAGATCCGCGGCGCCGAGGGCGGGGAGGAGGGCAACCTGTGGGCCAGGGACCTCTACGAGATGTACCAGCGCTACGCCGAGAGGATCGGGCTCAGGATCGAGCAGCTCTCCGCCGACCCCTCGTACATGGGCGGGTTCAACCAGATCACCGTCCTGGTCAGGGGGGCCCAGGCCTGGTCCCACCTGAAGCACGAGGGCGGCCCGCACCGGGTCCAGCGGGTCCCGGCGACGGAATCGCAGGGACGGGTGCACACCTCGACCGCCGCGGTCACCGTGCTGCCCGAAGCCCGGGACGTCGAGGTCCACATCGAGGACAAGGACCTCAAGGTCGACGTCTACCGGTCCACGGGGCCAGGTGGCCAGTCGGTCAACACCACCGACTCGGCCGTGCGGGTGACCCACCTGCCGACCGGCATCGTCGTGGCCATGCAGGACGAGAAGAGCCAGATCCAGAACCGGGCCAAGGCCATGCAGGTCCTGCGAGCCAGGATCCTGCGCGCCGAGCAGGACCGACAGGCATCGGAAGCCTCGGCTGCCAGACGGAGCCAGACCGGTTCGGGCGGCCGGTCGGAGAAGATCCGGACCTACAACTACAAGGAGAACCGGGTCACCGACCACCGCATCGGCCTGACCCTCTACAAGCTGGACAAGGTGCTGCTCGGCGAGCTCGACGACTTCGTCGACGCGCTGCTGGCCGACGAGCGGAGGCGGCAGCTCGAAGGTGAAGGCGAGCCCTGAGGATCGCGCCGGGGGAGCGGCCACCGGGGAGCGTCACCTGGCGCGACCTGCTGGCCGACGCCGAGGCCGCCATCGGCTCCGCTCGTGAGGCGCGCTGGCTGGCGGAGGAGGCGGCGTCGTCGGCGTGGGCCGCCCTGCTCGACGAGGCGGTCAGCGCCAGGGCGGCGGCCTGGTTCGACGAGCGCCTCGGTCGCCGGCGCGCCGGTGAGCCGCTGCAGTACGTGCTCGGGCACTGGCCGTTCCGCGGCCTCGACCTCGTCGTCGACCGGAGGGTCCTGATCCCCAGGTCCGAGACCGAAGGGGTGGTCGACGCGGCCATCGGCGAGCTGCGGCGCGTCGCCGGCGACGAGGGCGGGCTCGCGGTCGATCTCGGGACGGGGTCGGGGGCCATCGCCCTGGCCCTGGCCGCCGAGCGGCGCGGCCTGCGGGTGTGGGCGTCGGACGCATCCGAGGGCGCCCTGGCCGTGGCCAGCACCAACCTGGCCGGCCTCGGCGGCGCCGCGGCCACCCGGGTCCGCCTCGTTGCCGGCGACTGGTGGGACGCTCTCCCCGAGGATCTGGCCGGGCGCGTCGACGTGGTCGTGGCCAACCCGCCGTACGTCGCCTCCGACGAGATGGCCGCGCTCGACCGGATGGTCGCGGACTGGGAGCCGGCCGACGCCCTCCACGGCGGTCCCGACGGCCTCGACGCCGTCCGCGTCATCCTGGCCGGCGCCGGACGGTGGGTGCGCCCCGGGGGCGCCGTGGTGGTCGAGCTCGGCGCCGGCCAGGGCGCTGCCGCCCTCGACCTGGCCGCGACCCACGGCTACGCCGACGCCGAGATCCGCCCGGATCTGGCCGGCCGCGACCGCACCCTCGTCGCCCGGACCGCACCTGCGGGGACCCCGGGGCGCCGGGCGTGACCCCACCGGGCGGGGCGACGACTGAGGGGGCGACGACGGACGAGGGCGACGATCTGGTGATCCTGGGTGACAACCTCGACGTGCTCCGTCACGTCGCCGACGGGGCCTACCAGGTCGTCTACCTCGACCCCCCCTTCAACACCGGCCGGCGCCGGGTGGGAGCGTCCGAGCCGTGGTCCTACGACGACCGGTGGGACGACTTCGCCGCCTTCATCGAGCCACGCCTGCGCGAGGCCAGGCGGGTCCTCGCCGACACCGGGACCCTCTACGTGCACCTCGACTGGCGGGAGGTCCACTACGTCAAGGTCCTCCTCGACACCATCTTCTCGCGCGCCGCCTTCCTCAACGAGATCATCTGGGCCTACGACTACGGAGGCCGCTCCCGCCGGCGGTGGCCGGCCAAGCACGACACGATCCTCGTCTACGTCAAGGACCCGGACCGCTACTGGTTCGACGCCGAGGCGGTCGACCGGGAGCCGTACATGGCGCCCGGCCTGGTCGGCCCGGAGAAGGCGGGGAGGGGCAAGCTGCCCACTGACGTGTGGTGGCACACGATCGTGACGACGACCGGGCGCGAGCGCACCGGCTACCCGGACCAGAAGCCGGAAGGCCTCCTGCGCCGCATGGTCGTGGCGTCGTCGCGCCCCGGCGACACCGTCGCCGACCTCTTCGCCGGGAGCGGCACCCTCGGGGCCGTGGCGAGGAGCACGGGCCGCCGCTTCGTGCTCGTCGACGCCAACCCCGAGGCCCACGCCGTCATCCGGCGCAGGCTCGGCGACGAGGGCATCCGCTACGTCCACCACCCGGAAGAGCCGGCCCGATGAGCACCGGGCCCGTGCTCGTGGATGGCGCCGAGGTGGCCGCAGGCGGGGGCGCCCTCGACGCGGTGGTGGCGGCCCTCGTCGCCGGCGGGGTGATCGGCGTCCCCACCGACACCGTCTACGGGCTGGCCGTCGACGCCCGCGTCGCCGGGGCCGCGGACCGGGTCTTCCGGCTCAAGCGCCGGCCGAGGGACACCGCCCTCGCCGTGCTCGTCGCCGACGTCGGCCAGGCCAGGGGGCTGACCGGGTCACTGACCGGGTCCGCCGGGCGGCTCGTCGAGACGCTGTGGCCGGGAGCCCTGACCGTCGTCGCCGAGCGGTCGGCCGGCGTGGCCCTCGACCTCGGCGGCGACCCCGCCACCATCGGCCTGCGCTGCCCGGCCCACCCCGTGGCCAGGGCGGTGGCCGGGTCGATCGGGCCGTTTGCCGCCACCAGCGCCAACCGCCACGGCGAGGCACCGGTCACCACGGCGGCGCAGCTGGCGTCGGTCCTCCCCGACGTGGCCCTCGTCGTTGACGGCGGCCCCTGCACCGGGGAGGCGTCGACCGTCGTCGACGTGCGCGCCGGCACCCCACGGTTGCTGCGCGCCGGTCACCTTTCCCTCCCCGTCGTCCTCGCTGCGTGGAACGGCGAGCCCCGCTGACCGGGGTCAGGAGCGCAGGCCGGGGGTGGCCCTAGACTCGGGGGCGTGCCCGACGACGACGCAGGCAGGACCGCCACGCGAGACGACCGGGAGCTCTGGGAGATCCTCGGCCGGGAGCTCGACCGGCAGAACACCACCCTCCAGCTCATCGCCTCCGAGAACTTCACCTCCCGGGAGGTCATGGCCGCGACCGGCTCGGTCCTGACCAACAAGTACTCCGAGGGCTATCCCGGCAAGCGGTACTACGGGGGCAACGCGGTCGTCGACGAGGTCGAGGACCTCGCCAGGCGCCGGGTGTGCGACCTGTTCGGCGCCGAGCACGCCAACGTGCAGCCCCACTCGGGGGCCAACGCCAACATGGCTGCCTACCTCGCCCTGCTCGAACCCGGCGACACCGTCCTCGGCCTGCGCCTCGACCAGGGCGGTCACCTGACCCACGGCTCCCCGGTCAACATCTCGGGGCGCTTCTACCACTTCGTCTCCTACGGGGTCACCGACTCCGACGAGCGGATCGACCTCGACCAGCTGGCCAGGTTGGCCGAGACCCACGAGCCCAAGCTGATCGTCGCCGGCGCCACCGCCTACCCGCGCGTCATCGACCCGGCGCCGATCCGGGCCATCGCCGACTCGGTCGGGGCCCGCTTCCTCTTCGACGCGGCCCACATCGCCGGGCTCATCGCCGGCGGCGCCCACCCCAACCCGGTGGGCATCGCCGACGTGGTCACCTTCACCACCCACAAGACGCTCCGCGGTCCGCGCGGCGGCTGCATCCTCTCGACCGCCGAGCTCGCCCCGTCCATCGACAAGGCCGTCTTCCCCGGGCTGCAGGGCGGACCCCTGGAGCACGTCGTCGCCGCCAAGGCGGTGGCCTTCCGCGAGGCCGCGCAGCCCGGCTTCCGGGTCTACGCCGCCCAGGTGGTGGCCAACGCGCAGGCCCTCGCCGCCGCGCTGGCCGCCGGAGGCCTGCGCATCGTCTCGGGGGGCACCGACACCCATCTCCTCCTCGTCGACCTGCGCGGCTTCGACGCCCACCTGTCCGGCAAGATGGCCCAGGAGGCTCTCGACCGCGCCGGGATCACGTGCAACAAGAACCAGATCCCCGGCGACGAGCGCAGCCCCTTCGTCACGAGCGGCCTGCGCCTCGGGACGCCGGCCATGACCACGACCGGGATGCAGGAGCCCGAGATGGCAACGGTCGCCGAGCTCATCCTCCGGGTCCTGCGCCGACCCGACGACCCCGCCGAGTCGGCGTCGGTGCGCGACCAGGTGGCGACGCTGTGCTCCAAGTTCACCCCCTACCCGTGACCGCGACCGCGTCCCACTGATGGGACCCTACGGCGACTTCGCCGTCATCGGCGCGGTCGCCGCCATCGTCACCTTCGCCACCACCTTCGTCGTGCGGCGCCTGGCGCACCGCTTCTCGCTCATCGTCGTCCCCGACGAGCGGCGGGTCCACGAGCGCCCGACGCCGACGGTCGGGGGGGCGGCGATGTTCGTCGGCCTGCTGGCGGCGATGGCCGTCGCCTCGCAGCTCCACGCCTTCGCCGGTGTGTTCCGCGGCAACTCCGAGCCGCTCGGCATCGTGCTCGGCGCCACGGTGATCTTCACCGTCGGGATGGCCGACGACCTGCGGGACATGTCCCCGCCGGCCAAGATGTCCGGCCAGGTCCTCGCCGGCACCGTCCTCTACGTCCTCGGCGTCACCATGCTGTACTTCCGCCTGCCCCTCGTCGGCACCACGCTGGTGCTCTCACCCGACCTGGCGCCGGTGGTCACCGTGCTCTGGGTCGTCGGCATCGCCAACGCGGTCAACTTCATCGACGGGCTCGACGGCCTGGCCGCGGGGATCATCGGGATCGCGTCGATCACCTTCTTCATCTACTCCCACCAGTTCCTCGCCCTGCAGGGCTCCACCACCAACGTCGGTCCCCTCGTCGCGGTCATCACCTTCGGCCTGTGCGTCGGCTTCCTGCCCCACAACTTCCACCCGGCCAAGATCTTCATGGGCGACGCCGGCGCCATGCTGCTCGGGCTGCTGATGGCCGGCTCGACGATGTCGGTCGTCGGCTCGACCCAGCTCAGCTTCTCCGGGCGGACCTACTTCACCTTCGCCCCCATCGTCATCCCGTTCTTCATCCTGGCCATCCCGTTCCTCGACACCGCCTTCGCGGTGATCCGCAGGGCCAGCCGGAGGATGAACCCGGCGGTGGCCGACAAGAACCACCTCCACCACCGGCTCATGCGCCTCGGCCACGGCCAGCGCCGGGCCGTGCTCATCCTCTGGGCGTGGACCGCCCTGGCGTCGGGGCTGATCCTGTACCCGGTCCTCACCGACCACAACACCCTCTTCGTGCCCATCGCCGTCGCCGCCCTCGGCGTGGTCCTGGTCACCGTCTTCGCCCGGGGCCGTGGGAGCGCGGCGGGCGGCCAGGTCGACGAGCCTGCGACCGGTCCGCCGATGGCGTCGTTGGACCGACCCCCTCCCGACCCGCAGGCGCTCGGGTCCGTCGCCGACCCCGTCGGACCGCCCGCGGGGGGAGGCGGGAGCCGGCGGGTCAATTTGCGGTCCGACCAGCGGCCTTCGTAGATTCGGGGCCGTGATGTGGATCGTTGAGGCGGATCGACGACGCAGTCCTGCTGGGTCGAATCGGGTGGTGGCTGCAGGGGACGAGGTGCGACCAGGTGGGCGACGGATCGGGTCCCGGGATCATGGCGTACGCCGAGTTGGGCATGCTCAATGCGCTGTGCCTGCTGCTCGGCCTGCTCGCCGGCTGGCTCGTGGACCGGGCGCTCGGCACCCTTCCGATCTTCCTCTTCGTCGGGCTCGTGCTGGGGATCGCCATCGGCATCCTCGCCACCCGCAGGGAGCTGCGGCGCCGCTTCTGAGCCTCGACCCCCGGGGCTAGCAGGTGTCCCCTGAGTCGAAGTCGACCCCGGCGCTCACGCAGTTTCCCGTGATCGGCGTCGACAAGGTCCTGCGCCGCTCGATCTACTCCGCCATCGGCGTGGTCGTCGTCGGCGCGGCGGTCGCCGTCCTCCTCGGCCACCCGCTCGTCGCCCCCGGTCTGGTCATCGGGCTGGTCCTCGCGGTCCTCAACCACCGGGTCTTCCAGTCGTCGGCCATGCGCTTCACCAGCCCGGAGGGCACGGTCAGGCGCAAGCCCTTCGCCGGCAGCGTCTTTCTCCGCCTCGGCGCCTGCACGGCCGTGGCCATCCTCCTGCTCGTGTTCGCCAGGCCCGTGGGGTGGGGCGTCGTCGGGGCCCTCGCCGTGTTCCAGGGCCTGCTGCTGCTCAACGCGGTGATCGCCCTCATCGGCTACCAGCGCGAAGGCTTCGCCGGCGATGCGTAGCGCCCTCCTCGCCGTCCCCAACATCCCCGTCGGCGACCACATCACCGGGGGCGGGTTCAACCTCGACACCGTCTGGACCACCGTCCTGGCCGGCGTCATCGTCATCGGGCTCGGCTTCTACGTCCGCGCCAAGGCGACGTCGGGTGTTCCGAGCCGGATCCAGCTGTTCTGGGAGACGATCATCGGCTGGGTCGGCGACCAGGTCGAGGCGGCCCTCGGCCCGCAGTACCGGTCGGTCGTGCCCCTCGGTGTCGCCATCTTCACCCTGGTGCTCGTGGCCGACTGGGTCGAGGTCCTGCCCGGCCTGTACCAGAACCACGACTATGCGCCCTCGCCGAGCGCCGATGTGAACCTGTGTTACGCACTCGGGATCCTCGTCTTCGTGCTCACCAACGTCGCCGGGATCCGGGCGAAGGGCTTCCTGCCGGCCATGAAGGACTTCTTCAGCCCGATCCACTTCCTCGAGCACATCACCCGACCGCTCACCCTCGCCCTCCGGTTGTTCGGCAACATCTTCGCCGGCGGCATCATGATCGCCCTCCTGCTGGCCTTCCCGATCAAGCTGTCGGGCTCGGGCGTGGTCTTCGGCATCTTCAGCGTCGTGCTCACCACGATCTGGAAGCTGTTCGACATGGGCATCGGCGTCATCCAGGCCTTCATCTTCGCCCTCCTCACGATCCTCTACTACCAGTTCTCCACGGAGACCCACGCGTAGCAGCACGAGGCCCCCGGGCTCGGCCGGTCCCCGCGCCGGCACCCGTGGTCCGAAAGCCCGGGGTGGCCTCCGCCCCGTCATCCCACCACCAGACAGGAGCACGCACGCATGGCAGCATCGATCGAAAAGGCCATCGAGCTGGCCGGCGCCTTCACCGGCGGCGGGCTGGCGCTCGGAGGCGGCGCCATCGGCGCGGCCATCGGCGACGGCCTCGCAGGCAGCCAGACCATCGCCGGCATCGCCCGCCAGCCGGAGGTGCAGGGTCGCCTCTACACGACCATGTTCCTGATCATCGGACTGGTCGAGGGCATGTACTTCATCAACCTCGCCTTCATGGCGTTGTTCGTGTTCGTCCTCGCGAAGGGCTAGGAGCGGTCACGGTGCTCGTCGCTGCCACCAACTTCCTCGTCCCGAACGCCACCTTCGTCGTCGAGCTCGTCGCGTTCTTGATCGTGCTCGGCGTGCTGGCCAAGTATGTGCTGCCGCCCGTGTCCAAGATGGTCGACGAGCGTCAGCGGACCATCGGCCAGGCCCTGACCGACGCCGAGACCGCCAAGCGCAAGGCGGAGGAGGCCGAGCAGAGCTCCAAGGAGACCGTCGACGAGGCCAGGGCCCAGGCCCGCTCCATCGTCGACGAGGCCAACAAGGCGGCCGAGGCGCTCAGGAGCTCGCGGCGCGAGCAGGCCGAACAGGAGTACCAGCGGATCGTCTCCCGGGCCCAGACCGACATCGACGCGTCCCGTCGCCGGGCCGAGGAGGACGTCCGCACCCAGGTGTCCGCTCTGGTGATGGCCGTCGTCGAGCGGGTGATCGGCGAGGGCTTCGACGCGGCCGGGCAGCAGGCGCTGATCGACAGGACCGTCGGCGAGGTCGAGGCGCAGGCGGCCTCGGCGCCCGAGGTCAACGCGTAACGTGCGCGAGTCCATCCGCGGCTTCGCCGACGCCATCATCGAGGAGTCGAGGACCGATCCGACCGGACGGGTCCGGCGCCTGCTCCGGGTCCGACCGACCCCCGTCGCCGACCTGGCGCAGCTGGCCGACGACGTCGGCGGCTTCCGTGACCTCCTCGGAGGCTCAGGTGAGCTGCGGCGCGTGCTGACCGATCCGGGCGTGCCCCCGCACGCCCGGCGCGGCGTGGTCTCCGATCTCTTCGGGGAACGCCTCGGTGCCAACGCGCTGCGCCTCCTCCTCTTCGTCGTCGGAGCCGGGCGGGCGCCCGACCTGACCGAGGACGTGGCCTCGGTGGCCGAGCGGGTGGCCGCGGCGCGCGACGGGCTCCACCCCGTCGGTCCCGCCGTGCTCGGCCACCACGCCGCGCTCGAGCGCCTCGACGGCTACGCCGGCGCGGTCCTCGCCTCGGTCGACGACGAACGCGGCCTGTCGGAGGTCGAGGACGAGATGTTTCGATTCGAGCGGATCGTCAGCGGCTCGGCCGAGCTGACCGCCGCCCTCACCGAGCGGGATCTGCCGGTCGAGGCCAGGGCCGGCCTGGTCGACGACCTGCTGGGCGACAAGGCCAGCCCGGCGACAGCGGCCCTCGCCGCCTACGCCACCACCATCGGCCGGCCACGCGAGTACCTCGTCCTCCTCCGCGCCCTGGTGGACCGGGTGGCCGCCGAGAGCCACCGCCGCTTCGCCGAGGTCCGCGCCGTGGTCGAGATGACCGACGACCAGCAGCACCGCCTGGCCGCAGCCCTCAGCCGCATCGTCGGCCAGCCCGTCGAGGTCAGGGTCATCATCGATCCGACGGTGCTCGGCGGGTTCGTGGCCACGATCGGTGACACGGTGGTCGACGGCAGCGTCCGTCACCGCCTCGACCTTCTGAAGGAACGCCTCGGCGCGTCCGAAGCGACATCCACCAACCAGGGAGCACAGAGTTAAATGGCGGAGCTGACGATCAACGCCTCGGAGATCACCGAGGCCCTGCGGCGCAACGTCGAGGACTTCTCGCCGGGTGTGTCCCAGGAGCAGGTGGGCAGGATCATCTCGATCGGCGACGGCATCGCCCGGGTGTCCGGCCTCGGTGACGCGGCGGTCAACGAGCTCCTCGAGTTCGACAACGGCGTGCTCGGGCTGGCCCTCAACCTCGACGAGGACTCCATCGGCGCGGTCGTGCTCGGCGGCTCCGACGACCTCGACGAGGGTCAGACCGTGAAGGCGACGGGCCGCATCCTGTCGGTCCCCGTCGGTGACGGCCTCCTCGGGCGCGTGGTGAACCCCCTCGGCGAGCCGATCGACGGCAAGGGGGAGATCGAGTCCTCCGAGACCCGGCGCCTCGAGATCCAGGCGCCGGGCATCATCTCGCGTCAGCCCGTCGGCGAGCCGTTGCAGACCGGCATCAAGGCCATCGACGCGATGACCCCGATCGGTCGCGGGCAGCGGGAGCTGATCATCGGCGACCGCAAGACGGGCAAGACCACCGTCGCCATCGACACGATCATCAACCAGGCCGGTCAGGGCGTGAAGTGCATCTACGTCGCCATCGGCCAGAAGGGCTCGACGGTCGCCCAGACCGTCGACACCCTCAGGGAGTACGGCGCCCTCGACTACACCGTGGTGGTCAACGCCCCCGCCTCCGAGCCGGCGCCGTTCAAGTACCTCGCCCCGTACGCCGGCTGCGCCATGGGCCAGCACTGGATGGACAACGGCGAGCACGCCCTCATCGTCTACGACGACCTCTCCAAGCAGGCCGACGCCTACCGGCAGCTCTCGCTGCTCCTGCGCAGGCCGCCGGGGCGCGAGGCCTATCCCGGCGACGTCTTCTACCTCCACAGCCGCCTTCTCGAGCGGGCCGCGAAGCTCTCCGACGAGCTCGGCGGGGGATCACTGACGGCGCTCCCGATCATCGAGACCAAGGCGGGCGACATCTCCGCCTACATCCCCACCAACGTGATCTCCATCACCGACGGCCAGGTGTTCCTCGAGACGGACCTCTTCTACGCCGGGGTGCGTCCCGCCATCAACGTCGGCAACTCTGTATCTCGCGTCGGGGGCGCGGCCCAGATCAAGGCCATGAAGTCGGTGTCGGGGACCATGAAGCTCGACTTGGCGCAGTTCCGCGACCTCGAGAGCTTTGCCACCTTCGGATCCGAGCTCGACAAGGTGTCCCAGTCGCAGCTCGACCGCGGCTACCGCCTCACCGAGATCCTGAAGCAGCCGCAAAATGCGCCGATGCCCGTCGAGGAGCAGGTCGTGGCGATCTACGCCGGCACCAAGGGCCACGTCGACGACGTGGCCGTCGGGGACGTCCGCCGCTTCGAGTCGGAGTTGATCGACTACCTGAAGAGCAACCACGCCGACGTGGTCGACGGGATCCGCTCCTCCAAGGCCCTCCCCGACGGCGACCAGCTCGATGAGGCCATCGTTGCGTTCAAGAAGGTCTTCGCCTCCACCCCCGAGCGCAGCGGGTAGTCGTGGCGGGTGGCCAGGAACGAGTCCTCCGACGGCGGATCCGCAGCATCCAATCGACCAAGAAGATCACCAGGGCGATGGAGCTCATCGCCGCCTCGCGCATCGTGCGCGCCCAGCAGGCCATCGCCGCAGCCCGCCCCTACGTGGAGAAGATGGCCGCGGTCGTAGCCAACCTCTCCCGGACCCCCGAGGCGCGCAACCACCCCCTCTTCCGCGAGCCCGACTCGGTGCGCCGCGCCGCGGTGATCGTCATCGCCGGCGACCGTGGCCTCTCCGGCCCCTACAACTCCTCGGTGCTGCGCGCCAGTGAGTCCCTGATCGGCGAGCACACCTCGGCAGGGCGCGAGGTCATGCTGGTGACCGTCGGGCGCAAGGTGGCCGGCTACTTCCGGTACCGCAACCAGGAGATCGGCGAGTCGTTTCTCGGCGTCGCCGACCGGCCGACCGTCGAGGACGCTCGGGCTGTGGTCGACACCGTCATCGGACCGTTCGTCGCCGGCGAGGTCGACCAGATCGACCTCGTCTACACCTACTTCGAGTCGGTCGGCCGGCAGGTGGTGCGGCGCCGCAAGCTGGTGCCGATCGAGCCTTCGGAGGCCTCCGACGACCGAGACGCCACGCCCGGCGGTCGGCCTGACGGCTTCGTCGTCGACTACGAGTACGAGCCGGAGCCGGCGGAGCTGCTCGACCGGCTGCTGCCGAGCTGGCTGCAGGGCGAGATCCTCGCCGCCCTCCTCTCCGCATCGGCGTCGGAGTACGTCGCCCGCCAGCGGGCCATGAAGGCGGCCACCGACAACGCCGACGACCTGATGACCACGCTCACCCGGGTCATGAACCGTGCCCGCCAGGACGCCATCACCACCGAGATCACCGAGATCGTCGGCGGCGCCGAGGCCCTCAGGGCCGGGTCCGGCAACGACGAGAGCTACACCGAGACCTACGAGGGAACGGGCGCGGCGTGAGCGCGCCTCCCGGCCTCAACGACCAGATCGAGGAGCGAGCATGACGACCACCAGCGTCGAGCAGACCGGCAGCGGGGAGAAGCAGCTGCACGACGGGCGCGTCGTCGCCATCGCCGGACCCGTCGTCGACATCGAGTTCCCGCCAGGAGCCCTGCCCGAGATCAACTACGCGGTCGAGTTCGATGTGGACCTGGAGGGCACGACCGAGACGATCATCGCCGAGGTCGCCCAGCAGATCGGCGAGGGCCGCGTCCGCTGCATCTGCCTGCAGCCCACCGACGGCCTCCGCCGCGGCACGACCGTGCGCAACACCGGGCGGGGCATCACCGTCCCTGTCGGCGAGGCCGTGCTCGGCCACGTGTTCAACGTCTCGGGCAAGCCCCTCGACACGGACCACATCGACAACATCGAGGACCGCTGGGAGATCCACCGCCCGGCGCCGGCGTTCGACACCCTCGAGCCCCGGTCGCAGATGTTCGAGACGGGTATCAAGGTCATCGACCTGCTCGAGCCCTACGTGCAGGGCGGCAAGATCGGGCTCTTCGGCGGCGCGGGGGTGGGCAAGACCGTCCTCATCCTCGAGCTGATCAACCGGGTGGCCCAGCAGCACGGCGGTGTCTCCGTCTTCGCCGGTGTGGGCGAGCGGACCCGCGAGGGCACCGACCTGTGGCAGGAGATGCAGGAGTCCGGCGTCATCGAGAAGGCCGCCCTCGTGTTCGGCCAGATGGACGAGCCGCCCGGCGTCCGCCTCCGTGTGGCTCTGTCGGCGTTGACCATGGCGGAGTACTTTCGCGACGTCAAGGACCAAGACGTCCTCCTCTTCGTCGACAACATCTTCCGGTTCGTCCAGGCCGGCTCCGAGGTCTCGACCCTCCTCGGCCGGATGCCGTCGGCGGTGGGCTACCAGCCGACCCTCGCCGACGAGATGGGCGAGCTGCAGGAGCGGATCACCTCGACCAAGGGCCGCTCGATCACGTCGGTCCAGGCCGTCTACGTGCCCGCCGACGACTACACCGACCCGGCGCCCTTCACCACCTTCACCCACCTCGACGCCACGACGGAGCTCTCCCGCCAGATCGCCTCGCTCGGGATCTACCCGGCGGTCGATCCGCTGGCGTCGACGTCCAACATCCTGTCGCCCGAGGTGGTCGGTGACCGGCACTACGACGTCGCCCGACGCGTGCAGGAGGTGCTCCAACGCAGCCGCGAGCTGCAGGACATCATCGCCATCCTCGGCCTCGACGAGCTCTCCGAGGAGGACCGGGTCGTGGTGTCGAGGGCCAGGAAGATCCAGCGGTTCCTCTCCCAGCCGATGTTCGTGGCCGAGGTCTTCACCGGCATCAAAGGCGTCTACGTGCCGGTCAACGAGACCGTCGAGGCCTTCGAGGCGCTCGTCGGTGGCGAGCTCGACGACCTCCCCGAGCAGGCCTTCTTGAACGTCGGCGGGGTCGACGGCGTGCGCGAGCGCGCCGCGCAGCTCCAGAAGGACAGCTGAGCCCGGTGGCCACCACCGCCGTCGAGGTGGTCAGTCCGGCGAAGGTGCTCTACACCGGCGACGTCGAGATGGTCATCTGCCGCTCGGTGGAAGGCGAGATCGCCTTCCTGGCCGATCACATCCCCTTCCTCGGGGCGCTCGCCCCCTGCGTCGTGCGCCTGGTCGCCGAGGGCGGCCAGGAGGTCAAGGTGGCCGTCAGTGGCGGCTTCGTCGAGGTCCGCGACAACCACACGGTCATCCTGGCCGACCGCGCCCAGCTCGGCTCGGACGTCGACGTCGACCAGGCCAGGAGCGCAGCACGTCAGGCCGAGGAGCGCCGGCGCGCCGCGGATGGAGACGACGACGAGGCGGCCGCCGTGGACCAGGCTTACGCCGAGGTCCTCATGGAAGCGGCCGGCGCACCCTCCGGGTCGTCGGCCTAGCCGGCCGAGCGATGGGAGGCGCGCCGGTGCCGTCGCGTCGGAGGCTCGGTGTCGCCCTGCTGCTGGAGCCGCCCGTCGCCGCCGAGGTCGACGGGCTGCGACGAGCCGTCGGCGACCGGGCTCTGGCCCGGATCGCCAGCCACATCACCCTCGTTCCTCCCGTCAACGTCCGGGCCGATTCGTTGCCCGGCGCGCTGGCGAGACTCCGACAGGCGGCCGCCGCGTCACCGGGCGCCCTCCACCTGACCCTCGGGCCTCCCACCAGCTTCCTGCCCGCCAAGCCGGTGCTCCTCCTCGCGGTCGGTGGCGACCTGGATGGGCTCCGGCGGGTCAGGGACGCGGCCTTCGCCGCGCCGCTGGACCGGGAGCTGGCCTGGCCCTGGGTCCCCCACGTCACGCTGGCCGACGGCCTGCCCGCCGAGCGGATCGCCGCTGCTGTCGCCGCCCTCGACCGCTACGCGGTGCCGGCCGGCGTCGGCGCCGTCACCCTCCTCGAAGAGGTCCGCAGCCCCGGAGGGCCGAGGTGGCTGCCGCTCGCCGACGCCGCCACGGGCACGCCGATCGTCTCCGGCGGCGGGAGCCTCCCCCTGACCATCACCCGCTCGAGCCTCGTCGATCCCGAGGCGGCCGCACTGGCCCACGCCGAGGAGGTCGACGTCCCCGTCGGGATTCGGGCCCCGGCCGACACGGCGCGACGCCAGGGCACGGTGTCCGAGGAAACGGTGTCCGAGGAAACCGTGTCCGAGGAAACCGTGTCCCGGCAAACGGTGTCCCGGGAAACGGTGTCCCGGCAAACGGTGTCGCAAGAAGTTCGAGCGACCACCGGGGATCCGGCGACCCGACCCGGGTCGGGCCCGATCGTGTTGACCTGTCGGCGCGAGGCGGTCGTGGTCGGCGTGGGCGGCGCCTGGCTGGCCGACGACGGCGGGCACGTGGCGGTCCTGGTGGCGCGATCGGCCCGCCGGCAGGGCGTGGGCTCCCAGCTCCTGGCCCGGCTCGAGGACGCCGCCCGGCTGGCCGGTTGGGGCTGCCCGAGCCTCAGCGCGGAGGGGGAGCCGGCCTTCTATCTTGCCAGGAGCCGCTGGTCGGTCCCCGCCGACGCGCCCATCACCTGAGCCGGCCGATGGCGCGGATCGGCGGCACGCTCGGCAGCACCGTGCGGCGGGCTGAGTAACGTCGGGCGCCATGAGCGACGCGCCAACGCACAACGCGCCGGACCGCAACCTGGCCCTCGAGCTCGTCCGGGTGACCGAGGCGGCGGCGATGGCGGCGGGACGCTGGATGGGCCGCGGTGACAAGGAGGGGGCCGACGGCGCCGCCGTCGACGCCATGAGGGTCGTCCTCGGGAGCGTGCCGATGGACGGGATCGTCGTGATCGGGGAAGGGGAGAAGGACGCCGCCCCCATGCTCTACAACGGTGAGCGGATCGGCGACGGCACCACCCCCCACGTCGACGTGGCCGTGGATCCCATCGACGGGACGACACCGACGGCGCTGGGTCGCAACGGCGCCCTCGCCGTGATCGCGGTCAGCGGGCGCGGCACCATGTTCAACCCCGGACCCTGCGTGTACATGGAGAAGCTCGCGGTCGGCCCCGAGGGCATCGGGGCCGTCGACATCCGCCGCTCGCCCGGCGACAACATCCGCGCCCTCGCCGAGGCCAAGGGGTCGTCACCCCGGGACGTCACGGCGGTCATCCTCGACCGGCCCCGCCACCAGGCCCTGATCGAGGAGGTGCGCGCCGCGGGCGCCCGCATCCGCCTGATCAGCGACGGTGACGTGGCCGGCGCCATCTCCACGGCGTGGCCGAGCTCGGGATCCGACATCCTCTTCGGGATCGGCGGGACACCCGAGGGCGTCATCGCCGCCGCCGCCCTCAAGTGCATGGGGGGCGAGATCCAGGGGCGCCTGTGGCCGCGTGACGACGCCGAACGGGCCGGCGCCGAGGCCCTCGGCTACGACCTCGACCGCGTCCTCGGCACCGACGACCTCGTGAGCGGGGACAACTGCTTCTTCGCCGCCACCGGCATCACCGACGGCGAGCTCCTGCGGGGCGTCCGCTTCGACGGCTCCGGCGCGGCGACCGAGTCGCTGGTGATGCGGTCCAGGTCCGGCACCGTCCGGCGGATCGAGGCCCGCCACCGGCTCAAGAAGCTGGCCCAGTACGCGGCCACCACCTTCGCCTGAGGCACCGCGCAGGAGCTGCTCGTCCGGCCGGGCAGACCGCACGAACCCGCTGGTGGGGGGTACCCTCGGTCGGTGGCCGGCACGCTAGAGACCTCCTCCCGGCGCCCCGGCCCGGTCAGGAGGGCCTGGGAGGCGCGACCGGGCCCGGCCAGGACGCTGTTCGTCGCCGCCTGCTCCGTCGTGATGGCCGCCGGCCTGGTGCTGCGCTTCTACGCCCCGACCCCGTTGTGGCTCGACGAGACGATCAGCGTGAACATCGCCAGGCTCCCGATCGGGCAGATCCACGCCGCCCTCCGCCAGGACGGCGCGCCGCCGCTCTACTACGTGATGCTCCATGGCTGGATGGTCCTCTTCGGCCAGGGCGACATCGCCGTGCGGGCCCTGTCGGGCATCACCTCGATCGTGACGCTGCCGTTCATCTGGCTGGCCGGGCGTCGGCTCGCTGGCCGCACCGTCGCGTGGGTGGCGCTGTTTCTCACGGTGACCTCGCCGTTTGCCATCGACTACGCCACGGCGACGCGGATGTACTCGCTGATGGTGCTGCTGTCGACCCTCGGCTTCCTCGCCCTCGCCCGCGCCCTCGAGCGGCCGACCCGCGGCCGGCTCGTCGCTCTCGGCGCGGTGGTCGCCGCCCTCCTCTACACCCACTACTGGGCGCTCTACCTGGTGGTCGTGGTCGGGGCGTGGCTGCTCTACCAGCTGTGGCGGCACCGCCGCCGGCTGCCGACCCACTTCGACCGCTCGGCGGTCCGGCGCTGCTTCGTGGCGTGCGTGGTCGGCTCGCTGACCTTCCTGCCCTGGGCGCCGACCTTCGTCTTCCAGTCGCTCCACACCGGCACACCGTGGAGCTCGGGGGCGGGTCCCGCGGACGTCCTGGGCGTCTTCGGCGACTACGCCGGCACCGGGCCCTGGGCCACGCTGCTCGGCTTCGCCTACTTCGGCCTCGTCGTGCTCGGCGTGTTCGGTCACCGGCTGGTCACCGCCGCGCCGGCGACCGCCGAAGGGACGGCCCAGCCCGGCGACCCCCACGGGCTCGACCCGGCCGAGCGGGACCTGCTCGCCGCCGCCGGCCTCGGCGCTGACGGCCAGGGAAGGAGCCTGCGGGCCACGGCGACCAAGGTCGCGGACCGCCTCGTCGGCTTCGCCGGCTTCGGTCCCGGGGGCGCAGGAGCGGCGGCGCGGCGGGAGCAACCCGGTCGCGGCATCTCGCTGATGCTCCAGCCCAACCGGACCACGCTGCCCGTGTTCGGGGTCCTCGCCGGCACGCTCGTGGTGGCCATGCTCGCCGATGCCGCCGTCCAGGCCGCCTTCTCGGCTCGCTACACCGCCGTGGTCATGCCGCTGTTCATCCTCGTGGTCGCCGTCGGCATCGGCGTGCTCGGGCGGGGCAAGGTGCTCGCTGGCATCGTCGCCGTGCTCTGCGTGGCCGGGCTCCTCACCGGTCTCGGCAACAACGGCCAGCAGCGCACCGAGGCGGCCGTGGTCGCCGGCGTGCTCAACGCCCAGGCTCAACCGGGGGACCTGGTCATCTACTGCCCCGACCAGCTCGGCCCCGCCGTCGACCGGCTGCTCACCGTCAAGCGCCTCGAGCAGCTGACCTTCCCCCGCGGCAACGGGCCCGCACGCGTCGACTGGGTCGACTACCTGGCCACCATCTCCCACACCGACGTGGCCGCCTTCGCCCAGGACGCGCTGGCCAGCGCCCACGCCGGTGCGGCCGTCTGGCTGGTGTGGAGTCCCAGCTACACGGGCTTCGGGAGCCGCTGCGCCGACCTGCAGACCTGGCTCGACTTCGACCAGGGCAGCGCGGGGACGACCGTGGTCCACCTCGACGGCGCCTACGAGCGCGAGATGCTCACCCGCTACCCGGTCGGTGGGGCGCCGTAGCCCACCCGGGGAGGGGCGTCTGGCCGTTGCGGCGCCAGCCTGCGAGACTGTCCCGTCCGATCGAGACGGGCGCCGGGCCCGGAACCCGGATGCCGCGCCGGCCCGAACGGCCACCCGACATTCCGACCCACCGATCTCCGGCACACCGATTTCCGAGACACCGATTTCCGACACACCGTTTTCCGACATGCTGGTTCCGAGACCATTGAGGAGCAACGCTTCGTGAGTGCCACCGACGGGGTCGAGGGTGACGTCGTCATCATCGGCGCGGGTCCTGCGGGTCTGACGGCGGCCTACGAGCTGGGCCGGCAGGGCCGTCGCAGCGTCGTGTTGGAGGGTGACGACATCGTGGGCGGCATCTCGAGGACCGTGGAGCGCGACGGGTGGCGCTTCGACATCGGGGGGCACCGGTTCTTCACCAAGGTGGCGCGGGTGGAGTCGTTCTGGCACGAGATCCTGCCGGACGAGGATTTCATGCTGCGGCCGCGCAAGAGCCGGATCTTCTACCGGGGCAAGTTCTACGACTATCCGCTGAAGGCGTCGAACGCGCTCGGCAACCTGGGCGTGATCGAGGCGTTGCGGTGCGTGCTCTCCTATGTGGGGACGCGTCTGCGGCCACCCAAGGACCAGACCAATTTCGAGGGGTGGGTGGCAGCCCGGTTCGGGTGGCGGCTGTACGGCCATTTCTTCAAGACCTACACGGAGAAGATCTGGGGTCATCCGGGTTCGGAGATGCAGGCGGACTGGGCGGCGCAGCGGATCAAGAACCTGTCGTTGGCGTCGGCCATCTTCAACGCCTTGCTGCCGAAGCGCAACCAGAAGGACATCACGTCGCTGATCGAGGAGTTCGAGTACCCCAAGCTCGGGCCCGGGATGATGTGGGAGCGGTGCGCGGCGAAGGTGGAGGCGGCGGGGACCAAGATCCACTTCTCGACGCCGGTGGAGCGGATCCGTCGGGACGGGCGAGGTGCGGTGGAGGTGGTGGCGACCTCGGAGGGAGCGACCACGTCGTATCCGGCGTCGGCGGTGATCTCGTCGATGCCGCTGTCGTCGCTGGTGCTGGCCATGGACCCACCCGCTCCCGAGGCGGTGCGCGCCGCGGCGGAGGATCTGTCCTACCGCGACTTCCTGACGGTGGCGCTGGTCGTGCCGGCGTCCGCGGTGCCGTGGGACGACAACTGGATCTACATCCACGATCCGTCGGTGAAGACCATGCGGATCCAGAACTTCGGGTCGTGGTCGCCGTACCTGGTCAAGGACGGCCGCAACGTGCTGGGCCTGGAGTACACGGTGGTGCAGGGCGACGAGTCGTGGAGCTCGACCGACGAGGCCCTGGTGGAGTTGGGCAAGCTCGAGTTGCAACGTCTCGGGCTGGTCGACCCGTCGCAGGTGGAGGCGGGCTACGTGGTGCGGATGCCCAAGGCATATCCGTATTACGACGCCGACTACCACCGCAACGTGGAGGCCATCCGGACGTGGCTGGAGGCCGAGGTGTCCAACGTGCACCCGGTCGGGCGCAACGGCATGCACCGGTACAACAACGCCGATCACTCGATGCTGACGGCGATGCTGACCGTGGAGAACCTGCTGGGCGCCGACCACGACGTGTGGACCGTGAACGTCGAAGAGGAGTACCACGAGACGGGCGGGGCCCGCCCGGCCGGCGGTGGCACCGGCCGCGACGCGCCCATCCTTCCCAAGCGGACCTCAGGAAACTCGGGGAGCTCAGGGACCGCGTAGGCCCGAGGCGGGACCGGAGCTGGCCTTCCTGAGCGCGGTGGCCGCGCTCCCCACCACCGGAATCCGGCGCGACCGCCGGGGCGGCAGTCGGCGCCGCCTTGGTCGGCGCGATGGTGGGAGCGGCGGCGGTAGCGACAGTGGTGGTGGTTGGCGCGGGGGTGGTGGGAGCGGTCGGCCCCCGCTCGTCCCGTGGTGGCCACTGCGGACGCCTTCCTGGCGACGCTGGTCGACCAGGGCGCGCTGAGCGTGGAGGGGGAGGTGCTGGGTCATGGTGGTGATCCTTCGTGGGGGCGGGTACCGGGACCCGGTCGTTGGGGTCCGGTGGTGGGACGGGTCGTTGGGGCCCGGTCGTTGGGGCCCGGTGGTGGCCCGATCGTTGGGGCCCGGTGGTGGGTCGGGTCGTTGGGCCCGGTGGTGGCCCGATCGCCATCTCGGGACGCTTCGCCCGAGTAATTCGGGTGTTGCGTCCCCAGGTCCGGCACGGTCGGGCGTGACGATGCGCGGTCGGGCGTGTCCCAGCGCGGTCGGGTGTGTCGCCGCGCGGTCAGGCGTGCCGCCGCGCGGTCAGGCGTGCCGCAGCGCGGTCAGGTGCGTCGCAGCGCGGTCAGCCGTGACGAAGCGCGAGCCGACGCGGGTGTCCGGAGCCCGGTCCGGAGTGCGACCGCACGCGCGGTCAGGACCTCAGGGAGACGGTGAGGTCGGGACGCCGGGGCGATCGGGAGCGGCGCGGCGGTCGTGGTCGATGGGCACGGGCGCCTCCTCTCCGGCTCGTGGGTGGGCGACGACGATCAGTGTGACGCCGAGCGCGTCGACCGTCCAACGAATATCGGCCATCATGGGGCGCCGCCGGACCAGGTGGCCCGCCCACCCCGAGGTGTTCGCCCTCCATGAGCAAGATGTGGTTCTGCCGCAACTGCGGGTACGAGGTGCCAGGTCGAGGCCGGTGCCACCGCTGTCGAGCTCGGCTCACCGAGTCGCCGCTCGCCGAGTTGGCGCCGGGCGACGACGACGACGAGGTCGGCTACCGGATCGCGGACTGGAGCGACGCCTCCCGGGTCGACCTGATCGTCGGACTGATCGAGGCCAACGTGGTCCACCGCTTCGAGGACGACGAGCTCGTCGTGAAGGTCGACGACGAGGCGCGGACCGACGAGCTGATCGACCAGGTGACCTCGCACGTGGTGGCGGACGCCGACGGGGAGATCGGGGAGGAGGCGGTCGACCCGGCGCTGGCCGCCGACCTGGTGGCGCTGGCCGACGCCTCGCGCCGGCTGGTGGCCGACCCGACCGACATGGACGCCGACGCGGACGCGTCGAGCGCCGCCGCGGCGGTCTTCGTCCACGACCAGCATCCCCTCACCGACGACGCCACGTGGGCGGCCGTCGGCCGGGTCACCCGGCGCCTGACCGGCGCGCTGGCCTCCGACGAGGCCATGGACGAGGAGATCACCACGCAGGCGGCCATCCTCGTCAAGCTGGTCGGGCCGATGACCGGGGGGCGCGAGCCTGGCGTCGAGCTGGTCGGGCCGATGACCGAGGGGCGCGAGCGCGGCGTCGAGCTGGTCGGGCCGATGACCGGGGGGCGCGAGCCCGGTGTCGAGCCGGCCGACGCCCAGCGCGAGCGGGCCGACACCGGGGCTGTCGGGACCGCCGACGAGGACGACGGTGGGGGCCGCGGGGGCGAGCGGGGGAACGCGACGGGAGACGACGACGCCCCGGCTGGTGCTGCGCCCGGGGAGCCGCACGACGTGGTGGCGGGACCCGTCGAGCGGCGACCCGGTGCGGGCACGTCGGTCTACGAGCTGCCGGAGTGGCAGCCCGAGCAGCGGGCGGAGCTGAGCGTCCTGCTCGACCGCGCCGGCGTGCACCACGAGTGGGAGGGGGGCGACCTGGCCGTCGCAGTGGCCGACGAGGACGCCGTCGAGGCCCTCTTCGACGAGGTGGAGGGGGTGGTCGCCGACGAGGACGACGAGGCCAGGTACCGGGCGCTCGAGGCGCTGTTCGCAGCATCCGGTCGGGTCGTCGGCGACCCGGCCAACCGGTCCCGCAGGACCGAGCTGGTGCGGGCCGTGGCCGACGTCGAGGGCCCGACTCCGCTCGGCGTGGACGACGCCCGCTGGCTGTCGATCCGCAACCGGGCGAGGAGCCTGGCCGAGCTGATCGACGCCGATGCCGCCAACGAGGCGGTGCGCGACGGGGCCGCCACCCTCAGGGACGACCTGCGCGCCCTGGTGTGAGCACGGAATGCGAACCGGCCGGCAGAAGCGCGAAGTGCGAACCGGCCGGCTGAGCACGGAATGCGAACCGGCCGGCAGAGCAGCTTGCTCATGGGCGGCCCGATGAGCACACGCCTGCCACGCGGTCTGCTGCTGGCGCCCGGCGCCGGGGCGGATTCGGCGCAACCGGCGCTGGTCGCCATCGACGGGGCGGTCACCGCGACGGGTGTGACCGTCGTGCGCATGGACTTTCCCTACCGCCTGGCCGGCCGGCGGGCGCCGGACAGGGCGCCGGTGCTCGTGGCGGCGGTGCGGGAGCAGGCGGAGCGGCTCCGGCCCACGGTCGACGAGCTGGTCATGGGCGGCCGGTCGATGGGCGGGCGAATGTGCTCGGTGGCCGTCGCCGACGGCTGCGAGGCGGCCGCGCTGGTGCTGGTCAGCTATCCGCTCCACCCGCCGGGGCGCCCGGAGAAGGCGAGGACCGCCCACCTCCCGCGCCTCGACGTGCCCTGCCTGTTCGTGTCGGGCACGAGGGACGCCTTCGGGAGCCCGGCGGAGCTCGAGGCGGCCGTCGAGGCCGTCCCCGGACCGGTCACGGTGCGCTGGGTCGACGGCGGCGACCACGGTCTGCGCCGTCGCGACGACGAGGTGGCCCGGCTCGTCGCCGGCTGGATGGCCGCGCTTTCGTAGGGCCTGGAGGTAGCCGATGCGGGCGGGCGTGGGCCGCTGGCACCGTTGCAGGAGGGTCGACGGGCAGCACCTCGCCGAGGGGTCGCCGCACGGGTGCCGGTGGAGCGCCGGGTGGGGCGACGAGCACGGCCGCTCAGCGTGCCGGCGAGGGCGGCGGCGCAGGGGGTGGGGGCGCAGGGGACGGGGGCGCAGGGGACGGAGGACCCTGGGGGACCGGGGGAGGGTCGGGGACCGGCTCGGGGGCGAGCTCCTCGAGGCGACGCCCCGCCGTCTCCGGGTAAGCCCGCAGGACCAGGACGATCAGGGCGACGGGCGCGACGGCGAGCACGGCGAGGGCCGGTCCGATGGACCCGATGGCTCCTGAGAGCAGGCCGGTCGCGGCCAGGCCGATGAGGCCGCCTGCCGCCCCGAGCACGGTGAGCACGCCGCCGGTCCTGCCCCGCCAGCCCCCGGCGAACAGCTCGGCGCCGTACACGCCGAGTGCGGGCACGACGGCGTAGGCGCAGAGGCTGGCCGCGGCCATGAGGACGTAGAGGCTCGGGCCGCGCGTCAGGTACTCGGCCAGGGTGGTGGCGGTGCCAGCGGCCAGGGCGACGGCGGCGACGGGCCTGCGCCCGTGGGTGTCGGCCAGGCGGCCGCCGACCAGGCTCCCGAGGCCGCCGACGGTGCCGGTCACCTGCTCGGCCAGGGCGATGCGTGTCGCCGACCAGTGCCGCTCGGTCCGCAGGTACTGGTTCTGCAGCTGGCCGGACGGGGCGTCGAAGAGGGCGAAGAGCAGGGCGCCGACGCCGAGGAGGAGCAGGCGCCTCCTCGCCGTCGGACCGAGGGGGCCCCGCCTCCCGGCCGCCCCGGCGGGGCCGGCGATCCACCCAGATCCCTCCGGCAGGTGGCGCCCGACGACGATGGCGGCGGGCACCGTGAGAGCCCCGACGGCGAACAGCCAGCGCCATGCGGTCGCGCCGGCGTCGGCGACGGGCAGCACCGCGAGCACCACCCCGCCACCGAGGCCGAAGCTCATGGTGACGAGGGCGACGGCCCAGGCCCGGGATCCCGGTGGCATCTCCTCGACGGCGAGCACGCCGAGGAGCACGTCGGCGGCGGTGACGAGGGATGCGGCGATCACCTGGGCGGCGGTCAGCACGGCGAGCGACGGGCTGGCGGCGGCGGCCGCGGTGACGACCCCAGCCGCCGCGGTGCAGCCGATGACGATGGCCCGACGGCCTCGCCGGTCGGCCCGGCCGAGCAGCATTAGGGCGAGGACGGCGTTGGCCTGCACCACGCCGAGCGCCACGCCCTGCCCGGCGCTCCCGACGCCGAACTCCCTGCCCGCATAGGTCATCACCGTCGGCAGGAGGTCACCGAGGTAGCCCTCGAGGGCGCTGAAGGCGCACAGGGCGGCGAGGGTCACCGCGGCGCGATGGGACAGCCGGGCGGGGGGCGCCCACCACGGCCGGGGGGCGGGCACGCCGATGCGTCCGAGGTGGTGCCGGAGGAGCGGGGCGAAGACCCACGAGACGTAGGGCAGACCGACGGTCAGGTCGACGGTCTGGGTGACCCGCACCCCACCCGCCGGATCGGGGGACAGCTCGACGGTGCGCCGGTAGCGGGCGAGGGGGCCGTCGGCCTGCACGAAGACGTGCCCGGTGGCCTCGGGGTGGCGGTCGACGCCGTCGCCGACCACGGGGTGGCGGTCGATGCCCTCGCCGACCACGGGGGCACGGTCGGCCCGCTCGGCGACCACGCCGGTCCTCGGCGCCAGCAGCCCGGCGACGTCGGCATCGGCGAGGGTCGCCGACACGGTGCGTCTCAGGGCCGGATCCCGTCCGGGGTCGCCCGTGGCGCGGCGGCCGCGACAATCAGGACGCCACGCCGATCAGTCCGCCACACGGATCACTCCGCCACACCGATCACTCCGCCACACCGATCACTCCGCCACGCCGATCAGTCCGCCGCCTCGATCAGTCCGTGGTCGCCATCAGGTGGGCGTAGGCGGCCACCGCGTCGCCCAGCTGGTCGAGCGCGACCCACTCGTTGTTGGTGTGGGCCTGGTCGACCTCGCCGGGCCCGCAGACGACCGTCGGGATCCCCGCCTGGTTGCGCACGAAGCGGGCGTCGGTGGTGAAGGTCATGCCGATGGTCCGCGCCGCCGCGCCCGTGCCGGCCTCGACGGCCCGGCCGACCTGGGCCACCCACGGGTGGTCGGCGCCGAGCTCGGACGCCTCGCCGAAGACCAGCACGTCGAGGTCGTAGCGCAGCCCGTCGACGCCGGCGGCGTCGATCCGGGCCCGCAGCTCGGCGGTGGTCGACTCCTGCGTCGCGCCCGGCAGCACCCTGCGGTCGACGCCGAGGCGGCACGACTCGGCGACGGTGTTGATCCCGCTGCCGCCGACGATGGTGCCGACGTTGGCCGACGGGCGGCCGAGGAGGGGATGGTCGTCGCCTCCGAAGTCGGCGGCGTGCAGCGCGAGGGCGACCGCGGCGGCGTGGGCGATGGCCGAGGTGCCCTCCGCCGGCCGGCTTCCGTGGCCGGGGACGCCGTGCACGGTCACGTGGGACTGCATCAGCCCGCGCTCGGCGATGCACAGCCCGAGGCCGGTCGGCTCGGGGACCAGGCAGGCGTCGCCGCGGATCAGGCCGGCATCGAGCAGGGCGGCCGTCCCGAGCGCCCCGCCGACCTCCTCGTCGGCGACGAGGTGGAACACGACGTCCCACGCCCGGCTCACGCCGGCGGCGTCGAGCAGGTCGAGCGCGCAGATGGCCGCGGCCACGCCACCCTTCATGTCCGCGCTGCCGCGCCCGTACAGGCGGCCGTCGATCACCTGGGGGTCGAACGGGTCGGTGTCCCACTGGTCCTCGCGGACGGGGACCACGTCGAGGTGCCCGTTGACGATCAGGGTCGGGCGGTCGCCCGGCCCGTCGGGGTGGGGGAGCTCGGCGACGAGCGACAGGCGGCCGGGCTCGGGCTCGATCTCGGTCCACGTCGGCTGGCGCGCCGCGAGGGCGTCGCGCACCACGCCGGCGATCTCGCGCTCCCTGCCGGGCGGGTTGCGGGTGTCGACGGCGACGAGCGCCGAGGTCAGCCCGACCACTGAATCCATGTCCACGAGATCACGCACCCGCGCAGCCTACGGGGGTCAGGAGCCGGGGCCGACCTGCGGGCATACTGTCCGGTCGTGAGCAGCTGCCCGGCGTGCCCGAGTGCGTAGCCGCGACCCGTCCGTGCTGCTCGAGCAGGCCCGAGACGGTGACCGCGGCGCCGCCGGGCGGCTGCTGTCGCTCATCGAGCAGGGCGGCGAGCCGTCGAGGGAGGTGGCGAGGATCACCTTCCCGCTGAGCGCCACGATGGACCGCGTCGTGGGGATCACCGGGGCGCCGGGGGCGGGCAAGTCGACGCTGACCGACCGGCTGGTGGCCGAGGCCCGCCGCGCCGAGGCGCGCGTCGGGGTGCTGGCGGTCGACCCGTCGTCACCCTTCAGCGGCGGGGCGATCCTCGGGGACCGGGTGCGCATGGGGGCCCATGCGGGCGATGACGGCGTGTTCATCCGGTCGATGGCCACGCGGGGCCATCTGGGCGGCCTGTCGCTGGCCGTGCCCGAGGCCATCCGCGTGCTCGGCGCGCTCGGCTTCGGCACGGTCATCGTCGAGACGGTGGGCGTCGGGCAGGTGGAGGTGGAGATCGCCGGTGCGGCCGACACCACCGTCGTGGTGGTCAACCCGGGGTGGGGCGACAGCGTCCAGGCCAGCAAGGCGGGGCTGCTCGAGATCGCGGACGTGTTCGTGATCAACAAGGCCGACCGCCAGGGCGCGGATGCGACCAGGCGCGACCTCGACGCCATGCTCGACCTCGATCCGGAGATGGGGGAATGGCGCCCGCCGATCGTGGCCACCACCGCGTCCGACGGCCTGGGCGTCGCCGAGGCGTGGGCCGCAGTCGACCGGCACTCGGTCTTCCTCAGGGGCAGTGGCGAGCTCGAGGCTCGCCGGGCCAGGCGGCTGCTCGACGAGCTCGACCGGGTGCTGCTGCGCCGGTTGGCCGCGGACCTCAGGGACCTCGCCGGCGGCGAGACGTGGGCCGAGGTCACCGGGCTGGTCGCCGGGCGGCGGCTCGATCCCGGGGACGCGGCCGACGGCCTGGTCGCCGGCCTGAGGAGCCGTCCGGCCGAGTGATGCCGAAGGGCAGGACCCAGCCCGGTTGGCGGGCGATCCGGTCCCCGGTCCCGACCCCCCAATTTGGGTGCCTCGATGTCGTTGAGCGACGCATGGGCACCAAGGTTGGGGTGCGGCCGTCGGAGCCGCCCCACGACGGCCCCCTCGGAGTCGCCCCACGACGGCCCCACGGTGGCCGCGAGGGGCCGCGCCAGGGGGCCGGCCGCTACGGTCGAGCCGTGACCGAGGCCTTCGTCCATGTCGACCGGCGACCCGACGGCGTCGCTCTCGTGACCCTCGACCGGCCCAAGGCCAACGCCCTCTCGGTCGAGCTGCTGGCCGAGCTCGAGGCGCGGGTCGCCGACCTGGAGGCCGACCTCCCCGGGGCGGTCGTGGTGTGGGGCGGCCCGAGGATCTTCGCCGCCGGCGCCGACATCGCCGGCTTCGGGGGTCCCGTCGAGGCGGCCGCCTACGCCGCGCAGTTCCGGCGGACCTTCGACGCGGTCGCCGGGCTCCCTCGGACGGTGATCGCGGCGATCCGCGGGTACGCGCTCGGCGGTGGCTGTGAGCTGGCGCTCGCCTGTGACCTCCGGGTGGCGGCCGACGACGCCAAGCTCGGCCAGCCCGAGATCCTCCTCGGCATCGTCCCGGGCGCCGGGGGAACGCAACGGCTGCCGCGTCTGATCGGGCCCTCGAGGGCCAAGGACCTGATCCTCACCGGTCGACAGGTGGGCGCCGCCGAGGCGGAGCGCATCGGCCTGGTCGACCGGGTCGCGGCTCCCGACGCCACCCTCGACGTGGCCCTCGCGCTGGCCGCGTCCCTGGCCGCCGGTCCGCTGATCGCCCAGGCGCACGCCAAGGCCCTGGTCGACGCCGGCGCCGATCGGACCCTGGCCGAGGGCCTCGACCTCGAGACGAGGTCGTTCGTCGAGCTGTTCGACACGGCGGACGCGGCGACCGGCGTGGCGTCGTTCCTCGCCCACGGGCCCGGCCGGGCCACCTTCGAGGGACGCTGAACGGCGCTCAGCCCCAGGCCACGCAGCCCATCTCGACCGGCGTGGCCAGATCCGGGTGGGCCGGCAGCACGCGTACGGTGAAGCCGTGCCGGCCGGCGCGGTCGCAGGTGAAGCGCCCGCCGTAGCGCAACGACGCCGGCGCCCGGCCCGGCCCGATCAGGTCCAGGCAGACGACCTCGGTGCCGGTGAGCTCGTCGTTGGCCGCCACCTGTCCGTGGATCACCTCGACGGACACGTCCGCGGCGGTCAGCTTGCCGAGCACCACCTCGGCGGTGACCCTGCGGGTGTCGCCCAGGTCGACGGCGGAGGGGACCTGGCCGTCCTCCACGTCGACGCCGACGACGGACACGCCGGGCCACGCCGCGATGGTGTCGTGCTTCCACGCCGAGAGGGCCCTCGCGGCGCGGTAGCCTTCGGCCGCCACCGCGACCGACCGCATGGCCACGGGCTCGTACATGTCGGTCACGTAGTCGCGCACCATCCTCGACGCCAGCACCCTCGGCCCGAGCGAGCGCAGCGACTCCTTGATCCGGTTGACCCACTCCCGCGGAAACCGGCCTCCCCTGCGGTCGTAGTAGAGGGGCACGACCTGGCGCTCCAGGATGTCGAAGAGGTTGTCGGCCTCGATCTCGTCGTTGCGCTCGAGGTCGTCGGCGCCGTGGGCCGACGGGATCGCCCACCCGTTGGTGCCGTTGAACATCTCGTCCCACCAGCCGTCGAGGATCGAGCAGTTGAGGGCGCCGTTGAGCGCGGCCTTCTCGCCGCTCGTGCCGCTCGCCTCCATCGGGCGCCTCGGCGTGTTGAGCCAGACGTCGCTGCCCTGGTACAGGGTGCGGGCGACGGAGATGTCGTAGTCCTCGACGAAGGTGATGCGGTGCCGCACGGCCGGGTCACGCGAGAAGCGCACCAGCCGGCTGATCATCTCCTTGCCGATCTCGTCGGCCGGATGGGCCTTGCCGGCGAACACCAGCTGCAGGGGGCGCGCCTCGTCGAGCAGCAGGGCCTTCAGCCGCTCGGGCTGGGAGAGCAGGAGGGTGGCCCGCTTGTAGGAGGCGAAGCGGCGGGCGAACCCGACGATCAGGTACCTGGGGTCGAGCACGTCGTCGACCCAGGACGTCTCGGTGGCGGCCACGCCCGACGCCCGCAACGCCTTGCGCAGCCGGTCCCTCACCACCTCCACGAGGGCCTCCCTGCCCTGCTCGCGCACCCGCCACACCTCGTCGTCGCGGGCGTCGACGATGCCCTGCCACTCCTCGGCGCCGGCCTCGTCCCACGCCGGCGAGACGTACTTGGAGAGCAGGTCGTCCATCTCCGAGCTGACCCAGGTGCGTCCGTGGACGCCGTTGGTCACCGAGGTGATCGGCGTCTCCTCGGCGGGCACGGGCGGCCACAGCGCCTGGAACATCTCCCGGCTGGTGGCGCCGTGGAGCTTGGCCACCCCGTTGGACTTGGCGGCCAGGCGCAGCCCCATCACGGCCATGTTGAACGGGGCGTCGGCCACCTCGTCGGGGAAGTGGCCGAGCTCCATCAGCGTGTCGATGCTCACGCCCACCTCGCGGGCCCAGCCCGAGAAGTACCGCTCCATCAGGTCCCGGCCGAAGCGGTCGATCCCGGCCGGCACCGGCGTGTGGGTGGTGAAGATGGTCCCGGAACGCGCCGCCTCGACGGCCTCGGGCCAGGTCAGGCCGCCGGTGGTCATCAGGCTGCGGATCCGCTCCAGGCCGAGGAAGCCGGCGTGGCCCTCGTTGGTGTGGAACACCTGGGTGGCCGCGCCGACCGCCTCGAGCGCCCGCACGCCGCCGATGCCGAGGAGGATCTCCTGCTGGATCCGGTGCTCGGTGCCCCCGCCGTAGAGCCGGTCGGTCACGCCCCGCAGCTCGTCGTCGTTGGCCTCGATGTCCGCGTCGAGGAGGTAGAGCCTGACGCGACCGACCTCGGCCAGCCAGATCTGCGCAGAGAGGGGCCGGCCGGCCAGGTCGACCTCGACGGTGGCGCCCTCCACCAGCCGCAGGGCCATGCCGTGGGGGTCGAGCAGCGGGTAGCGCTCCTCCTGCCAGCCGTCGCCGTTGAGGTGCTGGCGGAAGTACCCCATCCGGTACATCAGCCCGATCCCGGTGAGGGGCACCCCGAGGCCGCTGGCTGCCTTCAGGTGGTCGCCGGCGAGGACCCCGAGGCCGCCCGAGTACTGGGGAAGCGCCTCGGCGATCCCGAACTCCGGGGAGAAGTAGGCGACGGCCTCGAGGGGGCTGTCGCCCCGATTCTGGAACCAGCGTCGCGCCGCCCGGTACCGGCCGAGCTCGTCGTGCATCTCGCTCACGAAGCCGAGGAAGGCCGGGTCGGCGGCGAGGGCCTCGAGGCGGCGGCGGTCGACCAGGCTGAGCAGGCGCACCGGATCGTGGAAGGAGAGCTCCCAGATCTGCGGGTCGACCCAGCGGAACAGGTCACGGGTCCGCTCGTCCCACGACCAGCGCAGGTTGAACGCCAGATCCCCGAGGGGTGCGAGCGGCTCGGGGAGACGGGCGCGGACGGTGAAGCTTCGCAGAGCTCGCATTCGATCACGGTAGGTGAGGCGCGCACCCGGCACCGGACCTCGTAGCTTCGTGGGCGTGACGGGCCGCATCGTGATCGACGACATCCACCCGAGGACCCCCGACGCCGGCCTGCCGGCCAAGGCGGTGGTGGGGGAGGGCGTGACAGTGAGCGCGGTGGTCTTCAAGGACGGCCACGACGTCCTCGCGGCCAGGGCCCAGCTCTTCGCCGAAGGTGAGCCCACTGCGGACGCCGTCGCCGAGCTGACCGGTGACCGGGTCGACCGGTGGACGGGGACCCTCACCCCGACCAGGCTCGGTCGCCACCAACTCGTCGTGCAGGCGTGGACCGACCGGCACGCCACCTGGGCGCAGCGGGTGCGGGCCAAGCTCGACGCCGGTCAGGACCTCGGGATCGAGATCCTCGACGGCGCGGCCCTGCTCGACTCCGCCGGTGGCCGCCGGGTGCCGGCCCTCGCCGGCGCCCTCGACGCCCTCGCCGACGACTCCGCTCCCGACGAGGCGCGCGTCGCGCCGGCCCTCGCCGGCGCCGTCCACGACCTCCTGGCGGGGTCCGAGCACGCCGTCGACCTCACCGTCGCCGCGCCGAAGCCGCTGTGGGTCGACCGTGAGCGGGCGGCGGTCGGCGCCTGGTACGAGCTGTTCCCCCGCTCCCACGGCGGCTTCGACGGGACCGCCGAGCGGGTCCCCGAGGTGGCGGCCATGGGCTTCGACGTGCTCTACCTCCCGCCCGTCCACCCGATCGGCTCCTCGCACCGCAAGGGCCGCAACAACACGCTGGTCGCCGGACCCGACGACCCCGGGAGCCCGTGGGCCATCGGCTCGGCCGACGGCGGCCACCTGGCCGTGCACCCCGACCTCGGCAGCCTCGCCGACTTCGACCGCCTGGTCGCCACCGTCGAGGCCCACGGCATGGAGGTCGCCCTCGACTACGCCCTCAACTGCTCGCCCGACCATCCCTGGGTCCGCGAGCATCCCGAGTGGTTCCACCACCGGGCCGACGGGTCGATCGCCTACGCGGAGAACCCCCCGAAGAAGTACCAGGACATCTACCCGCTCAACTTCTGGCCCGAGCGCGATGCCGACCGGGTGGCGCTGTGGCGGGCCTGCAAGGACATCGTCGACCACTGGATCCGCCACGGCGTGGCCATCTTCCGGGTCGACAACCCCCACACCAAGCCGATCGCCTTCTGGGAGTGGTTGATCCCCGCCGTGCAGGCCGAGCACCCCGAGATCGTGTTCCTGGCCGAGGCCTTCACCCGCCCGAGGGTGATGGAGAAGCTGGCCGCCATCGGCTTCTCCCAGAGCTACACGTACTTCACGTGGCGCACCGAGCGCGACGGGCCCGAGGGCCTCTGGGCCTACATGGAGACCCTGACCGGGGGCTCGGCCGTCGACTACCTCCGGCCCAACCTCTGGCCCAACACCCCCGACATCCTGGCCGGACCGCTGCGCAACGGGCCCCCGGCGGCCTTCGCCACCCGGCTGGTGCTCGCCGCCACCCTGTCGCCTTCCTACGGCATCTACAGCGGCTTCGAGCTCTACGAGAACCAGCCTGCGTCGGCCGACAACGAGGAGTACCTCAACTCGGAGAAGTACGAGATCAAGGCGCGCGACTTCGACCGGCCCGGCACCCTCGCCCCGCTCGTCACCACGCTCAACACCGTGCGCCGTCGGCACCCGGCGCTGCGCCAGCTCCCCAACCTGGTGCTGCACCCGACGACCAACCCGCAGCTCTTCGCCTACTCCAAGGTCAACGACGACGGGACCGACGCCGTGCTGGTCGTCGTCACCCTCGATCCCCTCGGCGTGGCCGAGGGCGCCGTCCACCTCGACCTCGAGGCGCTCGGGCTGCCGATCGACCGTCCCTACACGGTGCTCGACGAGCTCTCCGGCGACCGGTACATCTGGAGCGGCGCCGATCCCTTCGTCCGCCTGGAGCCATGGGCGCGCGTCGCCCACGTCATCGACCTGCGCGTCGAGAGGGACCGTTGACCCTCACCTCATCGGCCTCCGACCCACGCTGGTACCAGCGCGCCGTGTTCTACGAGATCCTCGTGCGGGGGTTCTACGACGCCAACGGTGACGGGACCGGTGACCTCCGGGGGATCACCGAGAAGCTCGACCACCTGCAGTGGCTCGGCATCGACTGCATCTGGCTGCTGCCCTTCTACCAGTCGCCGCTGCGCGACGGGGGCTACGACATCAGCGACTTCTGGAGCGTCCTTGCGGAGTACGGCGACCTGGCCGACGCGGTGGAGCTCATCGAGGAGGCGCACCGCCGGGGCATGCGCATCATCGCCGACATGGTGATGAACCACACCAGCGACCAGCACCCCTGGTTCCTCGAGTCCCGCAAGGACCGCACCAACCCCAAGGCCGACTGGTACGTCTGGTCCGACGACGACCGCCGCTATGGCGAGGCCCGGGTCATCTTCGTCGACACCGAGAAGTCCAACTGGACCTATGACGCCGAGCGCGGCCAGTACTACTGGCACCGGTTCTTCTCCCACCAGCCCGACCTCAACTACTCCAACCCCGAGGTGGCCGAGGCCATGCTCGACGTGGTCAGGTACTGGCTCGACATCGGCCTCGACGGATTCCGGCTCGACGCCGTGCCCTACCTCTTCGAGCGGGAGGGCACCAACGGCGAGAACCTCCCCGAGACCCACGACTACCTGCGGCGGATCCGCAAGGAGATCGACTCCGTCTACCCGGGAAAGGTGCTGCTGGCCGAGGCCAACCAGTGGCCCGAGGACGTCGTCGAGTACTTCGGGGACGGCGACGAGTGCCACATGTGCTTCCACTTCCCCGTGATGCCGCGCATGTTCATGGCCGTGCGGCGCGAGGAGCGGTACCCGATCACCGAGATCCTCTCCCGGACGCCCGACATCCCCGACGGCGCCCAGTGGGGCATCTTCCTCCGCAACCACGACGAGCTCACCCTGGAGATGGTCACCGACGAGGAACGGGACTACATGTGGGGCGAGTACGCCAAGGACCCCCGCATGAAGCGCAACATCGGGATCGGTCGCCGGCTGATGCCGCTGGTCGACAACGACCGCAGGGTGGCGGAGCTGCTCCACGCCCTGCTCTTCAGCTTCCCGGGTTCACCGATCCTCTACTACGGGGACGAGATCGGGATGGGAGACAACATCTACCTCGGCGACCGCGACGGCGTGCGCACGCCCATGCAGTGGTCCCCCGACCGCAACGGCGGCTTCAGCCGGGCCGACTTCGCCCAGCTGTACATCCCGCCGCTGATGGATCCGGTCTACGGCTTCCAGTCGGTCAACGTCGAGGCCCAGGTCCGCAACCCGAGCTCGCAGCTGCACTGGATGAAGCGGATGCTCGAGGTCAGGCGCCAGCACCCGATCTTCGGCACCGGGAGCTTCGAGGTGGTCTCGACCGACAACCCGTCGGTGCTGGCCTACATCCGGTCGCGGACCGGTCCGGCCTCGGAGATCAGGGGGGGCGCCACCGGCGCGCTCACCGACGCACCCGTCCCCGACGACGAGGACGCCGCCGAGACCGCCGACGACCCCGTCGTGACCGACACGGTGCTGTGCGTGTGCAACCTGTCGCGCTTCGCCCAGCCCGGTGAGCTGCCCCTGCAGCGCTGGGAGGGCAAGGTGCCCATCGAGATGCTCGGCCGGGTCCCGTTCCCGCGGATCGGGGAGCTGCCGTACTTCATCACCCTCGCGCCGTACAGCTTCTACTGGTTCGAGCTGACCGATGGCTGAGGCCCCCGAAGGACTCGTCGAGCTGCTCCCCGCGTACCTGGCCCGGCAACGCTGGTACGCCGGCGCGGGGGAGCCCGACCCGGCCACCATCGAGGTGGTCGACGCCGGCCCGCTCTGCACGACCGGCGACGGGCACCACCTCCTGCACTGGCTCCTGGTCCGGGTCGGCACCGACCTCTACCAGCTGCTGGTGGGCCAGCGGCCCCTCGGCGAGCCGGCCGACTTCCTCAACGCCCACGAGGGCGCGTCGATCGGCACCCACGGCGGCGTCTACTACTACGACGGCACGCTCGACCCCGAGCTCTCCCTCGAGCTGCTCGCGGTCGTGACCGCCGGCGTCGAGCTCGCCAACTGGGTCCGACCGATCGGCGTCGAGCAGTCCAACACCTCCCTGGTCTTCGACGACCGGATCATCGTCAAGCTGTTCCGCCGCCTCGGCGAAGGCCCCAACCCGGACGTGGTGGTGACCAACGCCCTGGCCACGGCGGGCTTCGACCACGTCGCCGCGCCCGTCGCCACCTGGAGGTCGGGCGGCCGGGACCTGGCCTTCGCCCAGCGGTTCCTCGCCGGGGGGACCGAGGGCTGGGCCCTCGCCCTGACCTCGCTGCGGGACCTCTACAACGGTGACATCGACGCTCCCGACGAGGCCGGTGGCGACTTTGCCGGCGAGGCGCGCCGGCTCGGACGGGTCACCGCCGAGCTGCACCTCGCCATGAGCGAGGTGTGGGGCTCCGACGCCGAGCGACTCCGCACCGGCGACTGGGCGGCCCTCGTCGACGACATCGAGCGCCGCCTGCGCCCCCTCGCCGCCCGCCCCTCCTCCGACGCCGAGGACTCCGAGACCGACGCCGCCGCACCCACGGTGGTCACCGCCGACGCCGTCGATGCGGCGATGGCCGCCCTCAGGGACGCCACCGACCCGGGGCCCGCCCAGCGGGTCCACGGCGACTACCACCTCGGACAGGTCATGCGCACCGACGGCGGCTGGTACGTCCTCGACTTCGAAGGGGAGCCGGCCAGGGCGTCCGACGAGCGCCTGCGCCCGGCGTCACCGCTCAAGGACGTCACCGGCATGCTCCGCTCCATCGACTACGCCGCCCGCTTCGCCCTCGGGGAGCGGTCCGAGCCGGCGCTGGCCGCCAGAGCGGACGCCTGGGAGGCCCACAACCGCGACGCCTTCCTCGCGGGGTACCGTGCCACGGCGGGGGTCGGGTCCCTGATCCCGTCCGGCGCGCCGTTCCACCTGGCGCTTTCGGCCTACGAGCTCGACAAGGCCCTCTACGAGCTCGACTACGAGCGGTCCTACCGGCCGACCTGGGCGGCGATCCCCGCCGGCGCCATCACCAGGATCGTCGCCCGCCTCTCGTGACGCGTCCCGCCCGTCCCACCGATGCCGCCCGCCAACCGGCGCGGTCGTTCCCACCAGCGCCGTCGTCCGCCGGCGCGGTCGCACCCCACCAAGGAGCACCCTGAGCGATGACGACCCTCGCCGACGCCGAGATCGACCTGATCGCCGCCGGCCACCACAGTGACCCGCACCGCGTCCTTGGACGTCACGGCGGGGTGGTGCGGGCCCTGCGGCCCGACGCCGACGCCGTCGACCTCGTCGTCGGCGACACGCGCACCCCGATGCTGCGGCGCCATCCCGGTGGTGTCTGGGAGGCGCCGATCGACGGCGACGCAGCGACGTACCGCTTCGAGGTGCGCGCCGGATCGTCCACCTTCGCCGTCGACGATCCCTACCGGTCGTGGCCGACGCTCGGGGACCTCGACCTCCACCTCTTCGGCGAGGGCCGCCACCGCCGCCTCTGGGAGGTGCTCGGGGCGCACCCCCGGATCCACGACGGGATGAGCGGGGTGTCCTTCGCCGTCTGGGCGCCGAACGCCAGGGCGGTGCGGGTCGTGGGCGACTGGAACGGGTGGGACGGGCGCGTGCACCCCATGCGGTCGCTCGGGTCGTCGGGGGTCTGGGAGCTGTTCGTCCCGGGCGTGGCCGCCGGCCAGCGCTACAAGTACGAGATCGTGGGCGCCGACGGGCACCTGGTGCTCAAGACCGACCCGATGGCGTTCGCCATGGAGGTCCCGCCCGATACGGCCAGCATCGTGGCCGACCGGCCCGCCCACCGCTGGACCGACGACGCCTGGTTGGCCCGGAGGTCGAAGACCGACCTGCTCGCCTCGCCGATGTCGGTCTACGAGCTGCACGTCGGATCGTGGCGCCACACCGACGACGGCCACGGGGGACGCCGGCCGCTCACCTACCTGGAGCTGGCCGACGAGCTGCCCGACTACCTGACCGGGCTCGGCTTCACCCACGTCGAGCTCATGCCCATCGCCGAGCACCCCTTCAGCGGCTCGTGGGGCTACCAGGTGTCCGGCTACTACGCGCCGACGTCGCGCTTCGGGAGCCCCGACGACCTGCGGGCGCTGATCGACGCCCTCCACGCCCGCGACATCGGCGTGATCGTGGACTGGGTGCCCGCCCACTTCCCGAAGGACGCCTTCGCGCTGGCCCGCTTCGACGGCACCGCGCTCTACGAGCACGAGGACCCCCGGCTCGGCACCCAGCCCGACTGGGGCACGCTCGTGTTCAACTTCGGGCGCAACGAGGTCAGGAACTTCCTCGTGGCCAACGCCCTCTACTGGATCGAGCAGTACCACGTCGACGCGCTGCGCGTCGACGCCGTGGCCTCCATGCTCTACCTCGACTACTCCCGCGAGCCCGGCCAGTGGGTCCCCAACGAGTTCGGGGGCCGCGAGAACCTGTCAGCGGTGGCCTTCCTCCGCGAGGTCAACGAGGCCGTCTTCGGCGCCTACCCCGGCGCGACGGTCATCGCCGAGGAGTCCACCGCGTGGCCGGGCGTGTCGCGGCCCACCTACCTCGGCGGCCTCGGCTTCGGGTTCAAGTGGAACATGGGATGGATGCACGACACCCTCGGGTACTTCAGCGAGAACCCGCTGTACCGCAGCTACCACCACGGCGAGCTCACCTTCGGGCTGATCTACGCGTGGACGGAGAACTTCGTGCTCCCGCTCTCCCACGACGAGGTGGTGCACGGCAAGGGCTCGCTGCTAACCAAGATGCCGGGTGACCGCTGGCAGCAGCTCGCCAACCTGCGCGCCCTGTACGCGTGGATGTGGGCCCATCCCGGCAAGCAGATGCTCTTCATGGGTGCCGAGCTGGCCCCCGAGCGGGAGTGGAACCACGACGCCGAGCTCGACTGGTGGATCCGCGACGAGTGGCCCGAGCACCGCAAGGTCGGCGACCTGCTGGCCGGCCTCAACCTGGCCTACCGCCAGCACCCGGCCCTCTGGGAGCGCGACGCCAGCTCGGACGGCTTCGAGTGGATCGACGCCAGCGACACCGCCGGCAGCGTGCTGTCGTTCGTGCGCTGGGGGACACGCGCCCAGGCCCCCCAGACTGCAGGGGACGCCGGCCCCACGTGGCCCGCGGTGGCCCCGGCGCCGGCGCCGGCGGCGCCCCCCGTGGTGTGCATCGCCAACCTGACACCGGTGCCCAGGCACGGCTACCGGGTGGGCCTGCCGTCCTCGGGCCGCTGGGTCGAGCTGGTCAACACCGACGCCGTCGAGTGGGGCGGCAGCGGGGTCGGCAACCTGGGCGCGGTCGAAGCGGACCAGACCCCGTGGCACGGCCAGCCCTCGTCGGCCGAGATCACCCTGCCGCCGCTCGGGGTGCTCTGGCTCACGCCGGGCTAGCTCGGGGCTCAGCGCTTCTCGGGGCTCAGCGCCCGGGCCCGGGCTCAGCGATTCTCGGGGCTTCCGACGTTGGTCACCCACGTCGAGAGCCCACAGATCGGGCCGGAGCACTCGGCGGTGGCGGCCGTCGAGACCCTTCCGGGGGTCGGCTACGGCGCCGCGTCGGCGAAGTCGACGGAACCGGTCGGGACCGTCGCTCCGCTCCGGCCCGGAGCGGTCTGGAACTTTCAGTAGAGGTTGGTGTGGGCGATGACCTGATCGGGGCTCGGCGCGCCCCACTGGCTCTGGTCGTCGGTGGTGTGGGCGTCGCTGACCAACGTGGCGTCGTAGCCCCGGACGATCGCCCCGTGGAGCGTCGAGCGGATGCAGGCGTCGGTCTGCGCCCCCGTGACGACCAGGCGCCCCACCTCGCGCTCGGCCAGGACGGCCTCCAGGTCGGTGTCCTCGAACGAATCGCCGTACTGCTTGTGGATCAGCGGCTCGGACTCGTCCCGCGTGAGCTCGGCGACGTACTCCCAGCCGTGGCTGCCTGCCGGCAGGCCGGCGTCGGAGTGCTGCACCCAGATGAGGGGTGCGCCCTCGGCTCTGGCCTTGTCCACGAGGGTGGCGATGTTGGCGATCACGCCGTCGCGGTCGTGGGCGCTGGCCACCACGTCGTTCTGGACGTCGACGACGAGCAGCGCGGTGTGCGGGCGGTCGGACAGGGACGTCATGGAGCTCTCCTCGGCGATGGTCCTGGATGTGCGACCACGTTAGGACCAAAGGCGGCCGGGCTGAAGCGGCCCGCCCTCAGCCGAGGGCGGGCACGCCGGCGCGCAGCTCGGCGGCGGCCCGCTCCGGCGACACGATGTTGATGCGCACGCCGGAGCCGAGCTCGAAGCCGCCGACGGTCGTGACCTGGGGGATCAGGTGGACGTGCCAGTGGTAGTCACCGCTCACCCGGTACGGCGCCGAGTGGAACAGGAGGTTGTAGGCCACGTCGCCGAGGCGATCGCCGAGGGCCATCAACGCCACCTGGACCGAAGCGCCCATCGCGGCCAGGTCGGCCTCGTCGGCCCGGAACAGATGGGGGCCGTGGGCGCGGGGGATCATCAGCAACTCGTAGGGCGCGCCGCTCCAGAACGGGGCCACGACCACGACGCGGTCGTCGGCGAAGACGATGCGGCGATCCGCCTCCTCCTCGGCGTCGGCGACGGCGCAGAGCAGGCAGTTGCCCGCGAAGCGGGAGAAGCCCGCCATCTCGCTCGCCGTCTCCCCCGGCACGAACGGCATCGACAGCAGCTGCCCGTGGGGATGGGCGATCGACGCCCCGGCCTCGCGCCCCCGGTTGACGACCGCCTGGCTGTAGCGCAGGCCGGGCACGGTGGCGTGATCGGCCATGCGGTCCCTGAGGGCGAGCATGATCGCCTCGGAGTGGTCGGCGTCGAGATCGGCCCACGTGGCATCGTGGTCGCGGGTGAGGATGATCACCTCGTGGATGCCGCTCGCCGGTGCCTCGGTGAAGACCGGACCGAGATGGGTGACGACCATCGGATCGGAGCCGCCGAAGGCCGGGTACCGGTTGGCGACCACGCGCACCCGCCACTCGCCGTCGGCGTCGTAGGACTCCAGGGTGGCCGGGTCCTCCTCCGCCGATCCGGGGCAGAACGGGCACGGGCGGCCGGGCCCGGTCTCGACGGGGAGCCGGTTGACGTTGAACGCCTCGGGGCGCTCGGACCGCTCGCCGGCGATGACCACCCAGCGCCCCGTCAGCGGATCGAGGCGGAGCTGGCTCACCCGCGGCCGCGTGCCGGGAGCGGGAAGTCGGGACTGGGGCGCTGGCCGCAATGGGATGTCCCTCGCACGACGCGACCGTACCTCTGGCCGAGGCCAATGCGTGGCACCGGTATCCTGGGCGCCTGTGCCGGCGTACCTCGACCATGCTGCTGGCAGCCCGGCGCGTCCCGAGGTGCTCGACGCCATGCTCCCGTGGCTCGGCGGCCGGCCGGGCAACCCCTCCGGTGTCCACGCGCCGGCCCGCCTGGCTCGCGACGCGGTCGAGGAGGCGAGGGAGCGGATCGCCGGCGTGATCGGCTTCGCCCCCGGCGGCGTGGTGTTCACCTCCGGGGGAACCGAGGCCGACAACCTCGCCCTGCGCACCACCCGGCGCCGACGCGGTGGCGTCGCGCCGGGCGCCGTGGTCGTGTCGGCCGTCGAGCACGCGGCGGTGCTCGAGCCCGCCCGCCACGGCGCGGCCGAGGTGCGTGAGGTCACGGTGGATGCCGACGGGATCGTCGACGTCGAGCGGTTGGCCGACCTCGTCGACCGGGACGTGGCCGTCGTGTCGGTGATGCTGGTCAACAACGAGACCGGCGTCGTGCAGCCCCTCGACGACGTCGCCGCCGTCGCCCGCCGTCGCGCCCCGGGGGCGGTGGTCCACACCGATGCCGTCCAGGCGCTGCCGTGGATGGACCTGCGCGAGGCCTGCGGCGCCGTGGACGCCCTCAGCGTCAGCGCCCACAAGATCGGCGGTCCCCAGGGAGTCGGCGCCCTGGCCGTGCGCGACGGCATCGAGGTGGAGCCGGTCGTCCGTGGCGGCGGACAGGAGCGGGACCGCAGGCCCGGCACCCACAACGTGGCCGCGATCGTGGGCTTCGCGGCGGCGGCCGCGGCCGCCGCCGAGGACCGGGAGGAGAGCGGTCGCAGGGTGGGCGCCCTGCGTGACCGCCTCGTCGACGGCATCGTCGCCGCCGTGCCGGACAGCGCGCAGAGCGCACCGGGAGCGGCCAAGGCGCCAGGGTACGCCCACCTGCGCTTCGGCGGGCTCGAGAGCGAGGCGCTGCTGCTCGTCCTCGACGCCAGCGGCGTCCACGCCTCCGCCGGCTCGGCCTGCGCCAGCGGCGCCATCGAGGCCAGCCACGTGCTGCTCGCCATGGGGATGTCCGAGCGCGACGCCCTCGGCAGCCTTCGCCTCACCCTCGGCCACGACAGCACCGACGCGGACGTCGACCTCGCGCTCGCCGTGCTGCCCGCCGCCGTGGCCACCGTCCGGGGGCGCTAGCGGTGCGGGTGCTCGTCGCCATGTCGGGAGGGGTCGACTCGTCGGTCGCAGCCGCCCTGCTGCAGGCCGACGGCCACGAGGTGGTCGGGGCCACCATGAAGCTGTGGGGCGGACCCACCGACTCGGGCTGCTGCTCGGTCGCCGACGTCGAGGACGCCCGCGCCGTGTGCCGTCGCCTCGGCATCGACCACCACGTGTTCAACTTCGGCGCCGAGTTCGAGCGCGACGTCGTCGGCCCCTACGTCGACGCGCACATGCAGGGGCGCACCCCGAACCCGTGCGTGGCCTGCAACCGGCACCTCAAGTTCGACCGCTTCGCCGAGCGGTCCCGGCTGCTCGGCTTCGACGCCATGGCCACCGGGCACCACGCCGCCGTCATCGACGCCGGTCCCGGAGGGCCGTGGGAGCTGCGCCGCGGCGCCGACGAGGCCAAGGACCAGTCCTACGTGCTGCACATGCTCGGCCAGGCCGACCTGGCCAGGCTGCTGCTGCCCGTCGGGACCATGACCAAGGCGGAGGTGCGCCGGCGAGCGGGCGAGCTCGGCCTGCCCACCGCCACCAAGCCCGACAGCCAGGACGTCTGCTTCATCCCCGGCAGTGACCGGAGCCGCTTCCTCGGGGGCAGGACGGAGCTGCACCCCGGTCGGGTGGTGGACGGCCACGGCGAGACCGTCGGGCGCGTCGACGCCGTCGAGCTGGTCACCATCGGCCAGCGCCGGGGCCTCGGCAACCCGGGCGGCCGCCTCCCTCCCGGCGAGCGCCGCTACGTCACCGGCGTCGACCGCACGGCCGCGGTCGTCACCGTCGGCCCCGTCGAGGACCTGCTGGTCGACGCCGTGGCGCTCGACCAGGTCACCTGGACGGCCTCGCCTCCCGGCCCAGGAGAGGCGCTCGAGGCGCAGCTCAGCGCGCACGGAGCCCCGGTGGCGGCCCGCTGGGTCGCCGGCGCAGGGCCGGCCACGGGCACGGTGGCCGTGTCGTCACCCGTGCGGCGCCCCGCCCCCGGCCAGAGCGTCGCGCTCTACCAGGGGGACCGGGTCGTGGGCGGCGGGCTCGCCCGCTGAGCGCCAGATCCGGGCCCGGGCCGAGGTCACACCGGCTGGGTATGGTCGCCCCCATGGCCATCGAGGGACCCGATCCGGCGAGGCGCGCCGCGGACCTGCGGGCGCAGATCGAGCACCACAGCCGCAGGTACTTCGTCGACGACGAGCCCGAGGTCACCGACGCCGACTTCGACCTGCTCGTCGCCGAGCTGGCCGAGCTCGAGGCGGCCAGGCCCGACCTGGTCACCGCGGACTCGCCCACCCAGCGCGTCGGTGGCGCGGTGTCGACGCTGTTCCGTCCCGTCGAGCACCGCACGCCCATGATGTCCCTCGACAAGACCACCACCTACGAGGAGCTGCTGGCGTGGGGCCGGCGGATGGACCGCTTCATCGACGGCCACGTCGACTACACCTGCGAGCTTAAGATCGACGGGCTGGCCATGAGCCTGCTCTACGAGGGGGGGCGCCTGACGAGGGCCGCGACCCGCGGCGACGGGGTCGTCGGTGAGGACGTGACGGCCAACGTGACGACCATCGGGGCGATCCCGCACCGGCTGCCCTCGCCCCACCCCGATGTGGTCGAGGTGCGGGGCGAGATCTACATGGCCGAGCCGGCCTTCGACGAGCTCAACCGGCGCCAGGGCGACGCCGGCGCACGGACCTTCATCAACCCACGCAACGCGGCGGCCGGCTCGTTGCGCCAGAAGGACCCCGCCGTGACGGCCCACCGCGACCTGGGGTTCTGGGCCTACCAGCTCGGCGCGGTCGACGGTGGACCGTCGTTCGCCAGGCACAGCCAGACGCTGGAGTGGATGCGCGACGCGGGCTTTCCCGTCAACCCCAACATCCGGGTGGTCGGGAGCCTCGGCGAGGTCGACGGATTCTGCACCCAGTGGCGCGAGCACCGCCACGAGCTCGACTACGAGATCGACGGGACCGTCGTCAAGGTCGACGACCTGGCCCAACGGCGCGAGCTCGGGTCGACCACCAAGGCGCCCCGCTGGGCCATCGCCTACAAGTTCCCGCCCGAGGAGCGCACCACCCTCCTGCTCGGGATCATGGTGTCGATCGGCCGGACGGGCAAGGCCACCCCGTTCGCCCAGCTCGAGCCGGTCGTGGTCGGCGGGGCCAAGGTGTCGCTGGCCACCCTCCACAACGAGGACCAGGTGGCGGCCAAGGACGTGCGCCCCGGCGACACGGTCGTGGTCAGGCGGGCGGGCGACGTGATCCCCGAGGTCCGCGGCCCGGTCCTCGCCCTGCGACCCGCCGAGTCGCAGCCGTGGCCCTTCCCGGACCGCTGCCCGGTGTGCGACGAGCCCCTCCTGCGCCTCGAAGGCGAGAGCGACACGTTCTGCGTCAACGTCGACTGCCCGGGCCAGCAGGTGCAGCGGATCTCGCACTTCGCGTCGCGTGGTGCGATGGACATCGAGCATCTCGGTGAGCGGACCGTCGCGCAGTTCGTGAGGGCCGGGCTCCTGTCCGACGTGGCCGACGTCTACCACCTCGACCCGGCGGCGATCGCGGGGTGGGAGGGGTGGGGGCCGACGTCGATCGACAACCTCGCCGTGGCCGTCGAGGCCTCCAAGGCCAGGCCGCTCGCCAACCTGCTCGTCGGCCTGTCGATCCGCCACCTCGGCTCGGCCGGCAGCCGGGCCCTGGCCAGGTCGCTCGGCCATCTCGACCGGATCCTCGACGCGCCGGTCGAGGAGATGTCGGCGGTGGAGGGGGTCGGGCCCGTCATCGCCGCCAGTGTCCACGACTTCTTCTCCCTCGCCCGCAACCGTGACGTGGTCGAGCGCCTCCGTGCTGCCGGGGTCAACCTCGAGGGCCCAGCTTCCCCTGCGGTGGCGCCGGTGCTGGCGGGGGCGTCGGTGGTGGTCACCGGCACCCTCGAGGGCTGGTCGAGAGAGGCGGCCGAGGAGGCCATCAAGGCCCGGGGCGGCAAGGCGCCGGGCAGCGTCTCGCGGCGCACCACGGCCGTGGTGGCCGGCGCGGAGGCCGGCGCGGCCAAGCTGGCCAAGGCGGCGGAGCTCGGCATCCCGGTGGTCGACGAGGCCGTCTTCGTCCGCCTGCTCGACACCGGCGTGGTCGACACCGTCGACGAAGGAGGGCGGGAGGCCGGGGCCGCCATCCCGGCGGAGGACCCGGTCGCCAACTAGCGTCGAACCGTGGCGCCGTCGTCTCTCGCCGACTCGGTGGGCCGCGTCCTCGGAGGACGGTACCGGCTGCTCAGGGCCATCGGGTCCGGGTCGAGCGCGCTCGTGTTCGTGGCCGAGGACGTCGAGTTGCGCCGCCGGGTGGCGGTCAAGCTCCTCGACCGCGAGCTGGCCGGCGACCCCGCCTTCCTCCGCCGGTTCAAGGCCGAGGCCCGCACCGTTGCTGCCCTGCGCCACCCGGCGGTCGTCCGCGTCTACGACTGGGGAGAGGACGGCGGCTCCGCCTACCTGGTCACCGAGCTGCTGGAGGGCGGAAGCCTCCGGTCCCTCCTCGACTCCGGCTACCGGCTGAACCCCGCCCAGGCGACCGCGGTGGGCTTCTCGGTCGCCGGCGCGCTCGAGTACGCCAACCGGCGCAACTTGGTGCACCGCGACATCAAGCCGGCCAACCTCCTCTTCGACGACGAGGGCCGGGCGACCGTGGCCGACTTCGGCCTGGCCAGGGCGCTGGCCGAGGCGTCGGGCACCGAGCCGGGAGGCACCACCGCCGGCACGATCCGCTACATGGCGCCCGAGCAGGTGGCGGGTCGGACCCTCGACAGCCGGGCCGACCTCTACTCTCTGGCCCTGGTCCTGGCCGAGGCGACGACCGGCTCGGTGCCTTTCTCCAGGGACACGAGGGACGGCTCGCGCTTCGCCCGCAGAGAGGAGCCGCTGCGCCTCGACGACCGCCTCGACGGGCTGGCCGACGTGTTGGAGGCGGCCGGGACGGTCGACCCGGCCGACCGGATCGACGCCATCACCATGCTGCGCGACCTGGAGCGTCTGGCCACCAACCTGCGCGCCCCCGCGCCACTGCCGCTCGTCGGACTCGAAGGAGGCGACCCCGACGCCCCGCCGGTCGACCCGACCGCCCTGCCAACGCCGGGCGCGGACCCGTCCACGCCCCCTGCGGGTGCGTCCTCGTGGGCCGGCCCTGCGCCCGGGTGGGGCCCGCCCGCACCTGCGCCGCCCCCCCACGCCCCGGCCGACCTCGGCTGGCAGGCCGCGCCGGTGCTCGGCGCCCCCGACGACGATCAGGGTCCGGACGACGATCAGGATCCTGACGGCGAACGCGACGGGGATCACGACCGACAGGCCGACGCCACGAGGGCGGACGACCCCCGGGGCGCCGGCACCGGGGCACGCAGCACCGGGGCGGACGAGACCACCGGGTGGGAGGACGCCGGGTGGGAGGAGACGGAGTGGGACGGCACCGGGGCGGACCGGACCACGGGGGCGGACCGGATCACCGGGGCGGACCGGACCACCGGGGCGGACGAGACCGCCGGGTGGGACGAGACCGCCGGGTGGGACGAGACCACCGGGTGGCCGGGACCCCCACAGGTCGGAGCCCCCGACGAGGCCACGCCCGTCCCTCGGCGCACCCGGCGGCGCCTGCTGGCCGCGACCGCGGTGGTCGTCGTCGTAGCCGTCCTCGCCACCGGCGGGATCGTGGCGTGGCGCCTGACCCGGCCACCGCCCGAGGTCGCCGTGCCCGCCCTGCACGGCCAGCAGATCGCCGACGCCCGTCAGCTGCTCGGCCGCCGGCACCTGGGCCTGACCGTCGCCGGCCAGGCCTACGACCCATCGGTCCCCGCAGGGGCGGTGATCAGCCAGAGCCCGACCGCAGGGCAGCTCAGGCAGGACGCGGTCGTCGCGGTCACCGTGTCCAAGGGTCCGCAGCCGGTCCGGGTGCCGGCCCTGGCGGGATCCACCCTGGCCGAGGCGTCGCGCCTGCTGGCGGTGACCGGCCTCGAGGTGGGCGTCGTGCGGCGCACGACCAGCGTCCGGGTCCCCGCCGGGGTGGTGATCCGGTCGTCGCCGTCGGGAGGCGCCCTGCTGCCGGGCCGGCGGGTGCGCCTCGTCGTGTCGACCGGCAAGCCGCACGTGGCCGTCCCCCTCCTCCACGGGGGCGCGGTCACGTCCTACGCCGGCGCCGCCTCGGCGCTGCAGGCCGCCCACCTCGTGGCCAGCGAGGCCGCGAGCTACAACGACACCGTCCCGGCGGGTGAGGTCGTCACCACGTCGCCGGCGCCGGGCGCGACCGTCCTGTACGGGGCGTCGGTCTCGGTGGAGATCTCCATCGGCCCCCACCTGGTCACCGTGCCGGTCGTGCGCCGCCTGAGTGTCCCTGCGGCCGACCAGGCCCTGACCGCGCTCGGCCTCAACGTGTCCGGGGTCACCGGCAACCCCAACGGTCGCGTTCGGGGCACGTCACCCCACGCGGGCACCTCGGTCCTCTTCGGCTCGTCGGTCCTGATCGCCACCCGCTGAGCCCACCCGTGTCGAGCGGACCCGATCCGTCAGTCGGTGATGGCCTTGATCCGCTCGTAGACCTCGACCGCCAGCGGGTCGGCGCCCCCGCCGACCACGCCCGACGACTGCAGCGTGAGCAGCTTGGTGATGTCGCCGTCGACCCGGATGCGGCCGCCGAGGAAGGCGGCCATGGCCGCCTCCGCGTCCCCGTCGATCAGAATGGCCTTGGCCGTGTCCCAGCCGACCGTGATGGTCAGGTCCGGTTCGACGAGATGGCCGACCTCGAGCTCGATGGTGCCGCTCGACGTGTCGAGGTGGGCGTCGACGACCCCGTCGCCGAAGGGGACATCGGTGATGATCTGGTTCATGCGGATGGAGAACGGGATGGCGGGGGCGCGGTCCTGGTACTCGGCGCGGATGGCTCGGGCCGCCGCCACCCACTCGTCGCTCAGGAACGGGTACGCCAACGCGGTCGTGCTCCTCACTCGACGGTCCGACCACCGGACCGGCCGGCGCCGACCGTAGCGCGCCGTGCCGACCGGATCGTCGTGCCGGCCGGATCGTCGTGCCGGCCTTCCCGCCTACCATGAGCCCATGGCCGCGCGCATCACCACCGCCGAGGTCGCCCACGTCGCCGGGCTGGCCCGGCTGCGACTGAGTGACGCCGAGCTGCAGGAGTTCACCGGGCAGCTCGGCGCGGTCCTCGACCACGCCGCTGACATCGAGGCCCTCGACACCGAGGGGGTCGAGCCCACCTCCCATCCGCTGCCGCTGGTCAACGTGCTGCGCGCCGACGACGTGCGCCCCAGCCTGGACCGGGCCGAGGTGCTGGCCCAGGCCCCCGACGCCGAGGACGACCGCTTCGCCGTGCCCCGCATCCTCGGGGAGGTCCCGTGAGCGACCTCGGGAGCGAGCCGACCAGCGCGATCGACATCGCCGGTGCCGTGCGCCGCGGGGAGCGATCCGCCCTCGACGTCATCGACGAGCACCTGGCTCGCATCGACGCCCTCGACGGTGACCTGCACGCCTTCCTCACGGTCACCGCCGAGGCGGCCAGGGCGGCGGCGGTCCGGGTCGACGAGACCGTCGCCGGCGGCGGCGATCCCGGGCCGCTCGCCGGGGTGCCCGTGGCCCTCAAGGACAACCTGTGCACGCGGGGGGTGGCGACGACCTGCTCGTCGCGGATCCTGGAGGGCTGGGTGCCCCCCTACGACGCGACGGTCGTCACCCGGCTCGCCGCCGCGGGGGCGGTCGCCGTCGGCAAGACCAACCTCGACGAGTTCGCCATGGGCTCGTCCACGGAGAACTCGGCGTTCGGCCCGACGCGCAACCCCCACGACCGGGAGCGCGTGCCCGGCGGCTCGTCGGGCGGCAGCGCCGCCGCCGTCGGCGCCGGCCTGGCGCCCATCGCCCTCGGCTCCGACACCGGTGGCTCGATCCGCCAGCCCGCCGCCCTGTGCGGCGTCGTGGGGGTCAAGCCGACCTACGGGATGGTGTCGCGCTACGGCCTGATCGCCTTCGCCAGCTCCCTCGACCAAGTCGGCCCGTTCGCCACCACCGTCGCCGACGCCGCTGCGGTGCTCGACGTGCTGGCCGGCCACGACCCGGCCGACTCCACGTCGCTCCCCTCGGCCCCGCCGAGTGCCGCGAGCCGCCTCGGCGCCGGCGTCGACGGCCTGCGGGTGGGCGTGGTCGACGAGCTCGTCGGCGCCGACGGCCTCTCGGCCGAGATGGTCGATCGGACCAGGGCGGCGGCCGACGCCCTCGCCGCGGCGGGGGCCAAGGTCGACGAGGTGAGCGTGCCGGCCACCGTGTACGGGCTGACCGCCTACTACCTGCTGGCGCCGGCCGAGGCGTCGTCCAACCTGGCCCGCTACGACGGCGTGCGCTACGGGCGGCGCCAGCCCGGCGCGGACCTGACCGAGATGTACACCGAGACCCGCTCGGCCGGCTTCGGTGCCGAGGTCAAGCGGCGCATCATGCTCGGGACCTACGCCCTCTCCGCCGGCTACTACGACGCCTACTACGGGCAGGCCCAACGGGTGCGCACCCTCATCATCCGCGACTTCGACGCCGCCTACCGCGACTTCGACGTGCTGCTCGCCCCGACCGCGCCGGCCACCGCCTTCGCCCTCGGAGCCAAGACGGCCGACCCCCTTACCATGTACCTGAACGACGTGTGCACCATCCCCTCCAACCTGGCCGGGCACCCGGCCATGAGCGTGCCCTTCGGGGTCGGCGCCGACGGCCTGCCCCTCGGCGTGCAGGTCCTCGCCCCGGCCCTCGGGGAGACGGTGATGTTCCAGGTGGCCGCGGCCCTGGAGGCCGCTGCGCCCTCCGGCGGACCCGGGAAGGGGGTGGCGCCATGAGCACGGAGCGCGGGTCGGCCGGGCTCCCGGCGGGTTGGGAGATGGTCGTCGGCCTCGAGGTCCACACCGAGCTGCGGACCGAGACCAAGCTGTTCTGCGGGTGCGCCAACGCCTTCGGCGGGGACCCCAACACCAACGTGTGCCCGGTGTGCCTCGGCCTGCCGGGTTCGCTGCCGGTCCTCAACCGCCAGGCCGTCGAGCTGGCCATGCGCATCGGCGCGGCCCTGCACTGCGAGGTCCGCCCTTCGACGTTCCATCGTAAGAACTACTTCTATCCGGACATGCCCAAGGACTACCAGATCAGCCAGTACGACGCCCCGATCAACGTCGACGGCTGGCTGGACCTGCCCAACGGCGCACGCATCGGCGTCGAGCGGGCCCACATCGAGGAGGACACCGGCAAGACGACCCACCTCGGGGGCGGGGGCAGGATCCGCGACGCCGACCGCTCGCTGGTGGACTACAACCGCGCCGGCGTGCCGCTCGTGGAGATCGTCGGGCGGCCCCACCTGCGCGGCGCCGAGGACGCCAGGGCCTACGTCGACGAGCTGCGGGCGATCCTGGTCGCCGCCGGTGCATCCGACGGCAAGATGGAGGAGGGGTCGCTGCGCGTCGATGCCAACGTCTCGGTGCGCCGCGTCGGGTCCGACGCCCTGGGCACCCGCTGCGAGATCAAGAACATGAACTCGCTGCGCTCCCTCGGGCGGGCCATCGACCACGAGGCGGGCAGGCAGGTGGAGGTGCTCGAGGCCGGCGGGCGCATCGTCCAGCAGACCCGGCACTGGGACGAGACGGCGGGGGTGACCTCGGCCATGCGCTCCAAGGAGGAGGCCAACGACTACCGGTACTTCCAGGAGCCCGACCTCGTGCCCCTCGCCCCCGACGAGGCGTGGGTGCGGCGGGTGGCGGCGGCCCTGCCGGCCATGCCCGCCGATCGGCGAGCCAGTGTGGCCGGTGCGTCCGGGCTGCCGGCGGACTCCGACGCGGTGGTGACGGTGGTGCGCCTCGACCTCGATCGCTTCGTGGAGCCGATCGTGGCGGCGGGATCGGACGCCACCCTGGCGGTCAAGCGTCTGGCCAACGAGGTGGCCGCGGACCTGGCGGTGGTCGAGCGGCTCGATCCCGGAGCCTTCGCGACGCTGGTGGATCTGGAGGCGAAAGGTTCGCTGACTGCGGCGCAGGCGAGGACGGTGCTGAAGGTCCTGATGGCCGAGGGCGGCGACCCCGCGGCCATCGCCGCCGACCACGGCTTCGAGGCCCTGGCGACCGGCGACCTCGACCGTCTGGTCGACGAGGTGATCGCCGCCAACCCGGCCGAGTGGACCCGCTTCTGCGCCGGCGAGGACAAGCTCCAGGGCCTGTTCATCGGCAAGCTCAAGGCCGCGTCCGACGGCCGGGCCGACCTCAGGGCGGCCAGCGCCATCCTCGGGGAGCGCCGCCGGGTCGGCTGAGCCGCCGGGTCGGCTGAGCCCCGCTGGAGCCCCGGCGGCGCGCCCGCCTCGGCTACGGTCGGCCGCGATGCCGCGAACGCCACGCCGACCGATCCCCTCAGCGGAGCGGGTCGGCTGGACCCTGGCCACCGTCGCCGACCTGCTCGAGTCGCTGCTCGAAGCGGCCGGCGCCCGGAGGGTGGTGGAGATCGGCTCGGGTGCGTCGACCCTCGCCCTCGTCGCCTGGGCCGAGCGGGTCGGCGCCCAGGTCGTGACGATCGACCCCGACCCCCCTGCGGCGGTGAGGCGCATGGCCGGCCGCCGCGACCGGCTGGTGCTGCTCGAGACGACCGGTCTCGAAGCTCTCACCGGGCTCGACGCGGCCGACGCCTACCTGCTCGACGGCGACCACAACCACTACACGGTCTCCGCGGAGCTGCGGGCCGTCACCGGGCGGGCGGCGGGAGCCGGGACCAGGCCACTCCTCGTCCTCGGCGGGACGGGATGGCCGTGGGGGCGGCGCGACCAGTACCACCGGCCCGAGCAGCTGCCGCCCGGCGCGGTGGCCCCCTACGACTGGGGCGGCGTGGTGCCGTCGTCGCCGGCCACCGTCGGCGGCGGCTGGCGGGGCGAGGGCGTGTTCGCGGTTGCCCGCAGGGAGGGCGGCCCGGCCAACGGCGTGCTGACCGCGGCCGAGGACTTCGTCACGGCCATGCCGGCCTGGGAGCACCTGAGCATCGCGAGCTGCTCGGGGGTGACCGTGCTGCAGCGGCGCGACGCCACGTGGGCGGCCGCCGTCCGCCGCCTCGTCGGGCCGTTCGCTGACCATCCGCTGCTGGCCGCCATCGAAGCCGAGCGGGTCGACCTCTCGCTGCGGCTGGTCGAAGCCATCGACGCCGTCGAGGGCGACCGCCGAGCCAACGCCGACCGGGTGGCCGGGCTCGGCGCCGCCCTCGACGCCGCCCGAGCCGAGCTGGCCCTGGTGGCCGAGGTGCGCCGGGAGCAGGTGGGCGGCTGAGCGGTCGGGTGACGGGGGAGGGGCTCAGCCCATCCGGCGGCGGAGGTAGCGCAGCGCGCCCCGGCTGACCGCGGCGGGGCCGCCGGACGCCGCCTCCCTGCGGACCTTGTCGATGGCCCAGCCGACGGAGTTGGCCGAGCGCGCCGGCGCCCCGACGTCCGCGCCGCCCGGCGGCAGCGGGAGCACGGCGAAGGCGGCGGTGAAGTCGACGCCGTAGATCCCGCCCGGCACCCGGTGGGCCACGGGGATGTGGACCTGCGGGTCGCCGCCCGACGCGATGGCCACCCCGTCGTAGAGCAGCCGGCAGTCGGCGTAGCCGAACCCGGCGAAGTCCTCGGGGCTCTCCAGCCGGAACCGGAACGCCTCGGGGTTCCCGTGGACGCGCAGGCCGAGCTCGATCCAGTCGATGCGAAACAGCGCGGCGTGCTCGCAGGGGTCGAAGCGGACGTTGCGGATGTTGTCGGCCCGCACGTCGAAGTGGGCGTAGGAGAGCCCGTTGCGGTTGATCCGCAGCCGGCGGTGCTGTCCGTGGGCGAAGCCGTCACCCGTGTCGACGGAGATCTCCACCCGCTGGGGTAGTCGGGAGGCCTCGAACACGCTCCTGTCGAGGTCGCCTCCGAGCACGGCCAGGGTGGCGGCCGCCAGGTCGGCGTCGTACTCGGCCGCCAGCCCGAGGGGCCAGAAGGCGTCCTGCATGGTCATCTCGAGCAGGTCGGGGGGCGACAGGTAGGGCGCGTACGCGCCGAGGCGCTCGGGGATGACCAGGTCCCTCCTGTCGACCCCGAAGTTGTCGTCGTGGGTCCAGGCGCCGAAGGTCCTCGCCTCCTCCACCGTGGGGTTGCTCACCGAGGCCCGGAGGGCCTCGAGCAGCATCGGCCGCTCCCGGCCGTCGAGCGCCGGCCAGTCGTCGATGGCGGCGCCGTAGTGGTGCCACTCGCGCTGGAAGGCCCGCACGCCGTGCTGCACGGCCACCTTGGAGGCGACCTGCTCCGGCGGGGGCACCGAGTTGTCGAGGACCGGACGTCCCGACGTGTCGAAGTCGAGCAGCGACCCGCAGGTGGCCAGGCAGGCCTGCTCGATGATCTCGGGGCTGCGGCCGATCTGGACCAGGTCGCCGAGGGGCTCGCCGAACTCGGTCAGGTACCCGAAGATCTCGACGCCGTCGAGGACCCTCGCCGCGCTGGCCTGGTTGGTGGCCAGGTACAGGCCGACGAGCCGGCGGTCGATGCCCGACAGGGTGAGGGCCTTGGCCAGCTGAGCCTGGATCGTGCCCGCCCAGCCCAGGTCGACGAGCAGGGTGGTGTCGCCGTCTTCGCCGAGCACGGGCGCCAGGTGGTCGACCAGGCGCGCCCTGACGCCGGCGGACTCGGCCAGCACCCGGGCGCGCAGGTGCTCCCGGCCGACCAGGGTCCTGACGATGTCGTCGGCCAGGCCGGGCTCGTCCATGTTGCGGCCTGCGGTGTGGCGCAGCTCGGGGACCTCGCCGAGACCGAGGCCGAGGTTGGCGAGAAACTCCCTGACCGTCGGGGCGATGCGCCGGTTGAGCAGGCGGAACAACTCCTCCTCGTCGCCCTCGGTGAGCGTGGCGCGCGCCGTCACGTGGCGCGACAGCCACACCGGCCTGGCCTCGATGCCCGACCCGGCGGCGGCCGCCGCCCGGCCGATCAGGTCGCCGAGGAACTCGCCCTCGCGCATCATGCACCACACGGTGCGCACGCCGAGGGCGACCGCCCTGCGGTGGACCCATTCGGCGTAGCCGGTGAGGATCGGCCCGAGCACCGCCGCGCCGAAGTGCCACGCCTCGCGCTGGTCGGCCGGCAGGTCGACGGCCTCGGCCCGGCCGCCGACCTTGGCCCGCAGCCCGGTCAGGCCGAAGTCACCGGCGCCGGGGGCCACCACCCGGGCCAGTGGCGGCATCTCGTCGTCGCTCGGCAGGACCTCCTCGCGGCGCAGCACCGACGCGGTCCCGGGAGCCAGGCGGCGGAAGTGGACGCAGTGCACGCCGTGCCCGCTCGGGACCTCCACGTCGGACACGAGCTCGTCGCCGACGTGGACGATGCGGTCGGCGGCCACGTCGAGCTCGCCGAGGACGATCTTCCACAGCCCGTCGCCCTTGTTGACCCCGTGGGCGGAGGAGGCGAAGATCCTGGCGTTGTGGAGGACGCGGGTCGCCGGCCTGGCCAGCAGGCCGGCCAGCTGGGCGGCCGACAGGTAGGTGTTGGACACCACGAGCAGCTCGCAGTCGTGGGCGGCGGCGAGCTCGGCGAACTCGACGACGTCGAGGTCGGGGACGGTGACCTGGCGCTCCACGTCGAGCTCGATGCCGGCGCCCTCGGCCTGGTGGGGGCCACCGAGGACGTGGTCGGGGATCTGGGCCCAGATCTCCTCGAGCGCCACCTCCTCCCCGTCGCCGCGGTCGCGCCGCCGCCTCCTCGCCCTGCGCTCCGCCTCGATGCGCAGGCGGCGGAACGCCTCGGGGCTGATGTCAGGTGACAGCCGCCTGCGCCTGGCCAGCTCGTCGCCGAGGAGCACGAACACGTCGGCCGGGCGCGGGACGCGCCGCCACAGCACCGTGTCGAACAGGTCGAGGGAGACGACCGAGACGGTGCCCTCCTCGATCAGCCGGCGCGCCTCGATGAGCCGGCCGGCGCCGCTGGTGGGCAGGCGGTCCTCGGCGAGAACGGCGGAAGCGGGGCTGAGGCGGACCGGGGGAGCGGGCTCGGACGCGGCGTCGCCGTCGGGGAGAGCGGGCACCGGCGTCATGGTAGTGGTGGCCCCGGCGTCCATCCGGTGGATGGGAGGACCGCCGCTACGATCGGTGCGCACGCGGGCGTGGCGAAACCGGCAGACGCGCCAGGTTTAGGTCCTGGTCCCGAGAGGGGTGGAGGTTCGAGTCCTCTCGCCCGCACCACCCACCGCAGAGGCCGCGGTGCGTCGTGTCAGCCGACCGGTCGGGTGGCGTCGGCCGGGGCGACGTCGGACCGGGTGACGTCGGACCGGGTGACGTCGGGGTCGTCGGCGTCGGCGTGGGAGGGACCGTCGGGGCGGGGGCCGCGGTCGGGCCGGCGGGCGCGGTGCGAGGGCTGGCGGACGGTCGGGTCCGGCGCGGGTGCGAGGGGCGCCCCGACGGCGCCCGGCACCCGGAGCGCCTGGCGCAGCAGCCAGGCGGCGAAGACCACGACGGCGACCACCGTCACGACGAAGACCGTCGGCGCCCCGAGGGGCGGCCTCCACGCGCCCGGGCTGCGGCGGAAGGCGTTGGTGGCGTAGAAGTCGAGCCCGACGGTGTAGCGGCGCAGGAACCAGTAGAAGCCGCCGATCATCCCGGCGGCCCATGCGACCATCGCCGTCGGCGCCAGCCGTCGCAGGACGGCGGTCATCTCCGGCCACCGGTCCTGCAGCATGGCGGCGGCGCTGAGGGGCAGGCCGGCGATGAGGGGCAGGCTGTAGCGGCCCTGCCAGATCACCCCGTCGGTGTGGACGTGGCTGTAGATCACGGCGAAGGGCAGCACGGCGCCGAAGACCACCGTGAGGACGGCCAGCACCACGCCCTGACGACCGCCGACGAGGAGCACGGCGGCGGCGATCACGCCGATGCACCCCACCAGCCAGACCATCTCGACCGGCAGCGGGACGAAGAAGTCCGGCGCGCCGAACGCCCCGATCACCTCGTCGAGCACTTTGGGGCCGTGGCCGGCGACGGCCAGCAGGTACCCGCTCGTCGTGCTGGCCCGCGACGAGAAGGCCTCGATCTCGTAGGACTTGACCACGAGGACGTAGATCCCCGAGGCCACGGCGACCAGGAGGGACGCGCCGACGGCGACCCTGGCCCGGTTGCGCCGGACCAGGCGGAGGCAGGCGGCCGGGCGCAGCAGCACGACCGTGAGCAGCGCCAACGCCAGCCAGAGCGTCGAGAGCGGCCGGCTGGCGCACAGCCCGATGCTGCCCACCACCAGGGTGGCCAGCACCGGGAGGGGTGGGTCGTCGGAGTGGTGCCACACGGCGACGACCAGCGCGGCCCACACGGCGATGCCGCCCGCGACCTCCATGCCGCTCGGGTTCACCACCCCGCCCAGGTAGAGCACCGTCGGGGTGATGATCACCCCGGTAGCCACGGTGAGCAGACCGGAGCGGCCGTAGGCCGAGACCGTGGCGAAGGCCAGACCGAGGAGCACGGCGACGATGGCGGCGGCGGCCACCCGCATCCACCGCAGGGCGGACGCGTCGGAGGTGAACAGCCAGGGGATCCCGGTGATGGCGTAGTAGAGGGGGGGGTAGCGGGCCTCGTAGGTCGTCGACGGGACGAGCTGGGGGTCCGAGGCGACCTTGACCGTGCAGACCGGGTGGTCGACCTTGCTGTACGAGCAGGCGATCGCGTTTTGGAGGATGGGGTTCACCACGGTCCGGGGGACGGTCACGGTCGCCGTGCCCTTGCTCTTGGTACCGGGGAGCGGGGTGCCGATGAGCGTGCCGTGGGCGAGCGCCGCGGCCTTGATGAGCTGGGCCTCCTCGTCGGGGCCGGAGGGGACCGGAGAAGCCAGGCCCCACATGACGGCGACCACGAACAGCAGCACCGTCGAGATGGCGAACCTCGAGGCGAACGGGTGGCGGTCCTGCCGCCTCATTCGCCCGACGGCACGAGCGCAGCGGGACGGGAGGGGCACGGGGGCCCGGCGGTGGACGACATCGACCGGCGAGCGTAGCCGTCGACCCGCGGGCCGCCTTGCGACCCCGGGCCGGGCGGCCCGGCCGCCGGTAGGGTCGGGGCTATGACCAGTGAGGCCCCCGACCCCCTCAAGCCGCGCAGCCACGAGGTCACCGACGGCTTCGAGCGGGCCCCCGCCAGGGCGATGCTCCGCGCCGTCGGCATGACCGACGCCGACTGGGGCAAGCCGCAGGTCGGGGTGGCGTCGTCGTGGAACGAGGTCACCCCCTGCAACCTGCCCCTCGACGCGCTGGCCGCGAGGGTCAAGGACGGGGTCCGCGACGCCGGCGGCTTCCCCCTCGAGTTCGCCACCATCGCCGTCTCCGACGGCATCTCCATGGGTCACGAGGGGATGCGGGCCTCGCTCGTGAGCCGCGAGGTCATCGCCGACTCGGTCGAGGTGATGATGCACGCCGAGCGCCTCGACGCCATGGTGACCCTCGCCGGCTGCGACAAGTCGCTGCCCGGGATGCTCATGGCCGCCGCCCGCATCGACCAGCCGACGGTGTTCGTCTACGGCGGCAGCATCCTGCCGGGCCGCGGCAGTCGGGGTGAGGCGCTCGACATCACCAGCGTGTTCGAGGCCGTGGGGGCCCGCGCCACGGGCGCCCTCACCGACGACGAGCTGGGCCTGATCGAGCGCAACGCCTGCCCGACGGTGGGCAGCTGCGCCGGGATGTTCACCGCCAACACCATGGCGTCGGTGTCCGAGGCGCTCGGCATGGCCCTGCCGGGCTCGGCGTCGGCGCCGGCGGTCGACCGGCGTAGGCAGGACTCTGCCTACGAGAGCGGGCGCGCCGTGGTCCGGCTGCTCGAGCTCGGCCTCAGGCCCCGGCAGATCCTCACCAAGGAGGCGTTCGAGAACGCCATCGCCGTGACCATGGCCCTCGGCGGCAGCACCAACGCCGTGCTCCACCTCCTCGCCATCGCCCACGAGGCCCGCGTCGAGCTCACCCTCGACGACTTCGACCGGGTCGGGCGGCGCACCCCCCACATCGCCGACACCAAGCCGCACGGCCGGTTCCACATGTTCGACATCGACCGCATCGGCGGCGTGCCGGTGGTGATGGCCGAGCTCCTCGGCGCCGGCCTGCTCCACGGTGACTGCCTGACCGTCACCGGGCGGAGCATCGCCGAGAACCTGGCCGAGTGGCCGCCTCCGCCCGCCGACGGCGAGGTCGTGCACCCCGTCGCCCGGCCGATCCACGTCGACGGCGGGATCGCGGTGGTGCGCGGCTCGCTGGCCCCCCTCGGCGCGGTGGTCAAGGTCGCCGGCATCGACACCGACCGCTTCGACGGCACGGCCAGGGTCTTCGACGGCGAGGACGGTGCCATGGAGGCCATCCTCGCCGGACAGATCCAGCCCGGCACCGTGCTGGTCATCCGCTACGAGGGGCCCAAGGGCGGCCCCGGCATGCGGGAGATGCTGGCGGTGACCGGTGCCATGAAGGGGGCGGGCCGCGGTGGCGACTGCGCCCTGCTGACCGACGGCCGCTTCAGCGGGGGCACCCACGGCTTCTGCATCGGCCACGTCGCCCCCGAGGCGGTCGACGGCGGCCCCGTCGCGCTGGTCGCCGACGGCGACCGCGTGGTCATCGACGTCGGCGCGCGACGCATCGACCTGCTGGTCGACGACGAGGAGCTGGCCAGGCGCCGCGCCGGTCTGAAGACGCCCGAGCCCCGCTACCGCACCGGCGTGCTGGCCAAGTACGCCCGCCTGGTCACCGGTGCCGAGCGGGGCGCGGTGACCGAGCCCTGACCGCCCCGGGGCTAGGGTCCAGGGCCGTCATGGTCCTGACCGGCGACGCAAGCACCCACGAAGGCGGAGAGATCGAGCCGGGACCTCCTCCGGTGCCGGCGGCCTCGCCGGTCATCGTGCTGCCCACCTACCGCGAGGCGGCCAACATCCGCGCCGTGCTCGAAGCGATCAGGTCCGAGCTGCCCGACTCGTCGGTGCTCGTCGTCGACGACGAGGGCGGTGACGGCACCGCCGAGGCCGCCGATGAGGTCGGTGCCGAGACCGGACGCGTGGAGGTCCTGCGGCGCCGGGCCAAGGAGGGACTCGGACCGGCGTACGTGGCCGGCTTCCGCGCCGCCCTCGAGCGTGGCGCGACCGTCGTCATCGGCATGGACGCCGACCTGTCCCACGACGCCGCCGTCCTCCCTGCGCTGGTCGCGGCGATCGCCGGCGGCGCCGACGTGGCCATCGGGTCCCGCTACGTGCCCGGCGGCCGGACCGTCGACTGGCCGCTGCACCGCCGCCTGCTGTCGCGCGCCGGCAACCGGTACGCCACGCTGGCGCTCGGGATCCCCGTCCGCGACGCCACCTCGGCCTATCGCGCCTTCCGGGCCGACGCCCTCACGGCGGTCGACCTCGACGGGCTGGCCGCGCACGGCTACGGCTTCATCATCGAGCTGATCTACCGCCTCGCCCAGTCCGGGGCGAGCATCGTCGAGGTGCCGATCACCTTCGCCGACCGCGTCAACGGGAAGTCCAAGATGACCCCCGCCATCGCCTTCGAGGCGCTGGTGGTGGTGACGCGCCTGGCCCGGCGCGACGCCGTTCGCCGTCTGCGCCGGCGTCTTGCCGAGCGGCGGCGCTCGTGAGAGACTTCACGGCGATGATCGTGAGCCCGTTCGCCCGACTCCTCCTCGTAGCCATCACCTGACGCACGCCCAACCCTGCGCGTGCGTCCAGCGACTCCCTCCGGGGGGTCGTTTTTTTGTCCCCCGCCACGACCGCCGCCATCCGACCCCGCCCCACCCGAGGACCCCCACGCATGAAGATCACCGGAGCCCGAGCACTCATCAAGAGCCTGGAGATGGAGCGGACCGAGGTGATCTTCGGCCTGCCCGGCGGGTGCATCCTCCCCGCCTACGATCCGCTCCTCGACTCGACCATCCGCCACATCCTCGTCCGTCACGAGCAGGGCGCAGGCCACATGGCCGAGGGCTACGCCCACGTCACCGGCCGCCCCGGCGTGGCCATGGTCACGAGCGGTCCGGCGGCCACCAACCTGGTCACCCCGCTCTGTGACGCCTACATGGACTCGGTGCCGATGGTGGCCATCACCGGTCAGGTCGGACGGGCCTCGATCGGGACCGACGCCTTCCAGGAGTGCGACACCGTCGGCATCACCCGTTCGGTGACCAAGCACAACGAGCTGGTCATGGACCCCGACGCCCTCCCGCTGCTCGTCCGCCAGGCCTTCCACCTGGCCACGACGGGACGGCCGGGGCCGGTCCTCCTCGATGTGCCCAAGGACGTGCTCACCGCCGAGCTCGACTGGTGGTGGCCGACCGACGACGAGGTCTCCGCCTCGCTGCCCGGCTACAAGCCCACGATCAACGGCCACCCCCGCATGATCAAGGAGGCGGCCCGGGTGATCGCCGCGGCCGAGCGCCCGGTGATCTACGCCGGCGGTGGCATCTTGAAGGCCAGAGCCGCCGAGGTGCTGCGGACCCTCGCCGAGACGACCGGCATCCCCGTGGTGACGACACTCATGGCCAGGGGGGCCTTTCCCGACAGCCATCCCCTCTGCCTCGGGATGCCAGGGATGCACGGCCACTACGCCGCCATCATGGCCATGCAGGAGGCCGATCTCCTGATCGCCCTCGGCACCCGCTTCGACGACCGGGTCACGGGCCGGGTCGACGCGTTCGCCCCCGACGCCAAGATCGTCCACGTCGACGTCGACCCCGCCGAGCTCGGCAAGATCCGCCGACCCGACGTGCCCATCGTCGGCGACTGCCGCCAGGTCATCGGCGAGATCGTCCGCGTCCTCGGCGCCTCGGGCGAGCCCGCGCCCGACCGGACGCCGTGGCGGGCCAAGCTGTCGGGATGGCAGGAGCGGTACCCGTTCCACTACGACCCGCCCGCACCGGGCGACGGGGTCAAGCCGCAGTTCGTCATCGAGAGCCTGCGCGACGCCGCCCCCGAGGGCACCGTCCTCGCCTCCGGGGTCGGCCAGCACCAGATGTGGGCCAGCCAGCACTGGCGCTTCGACGAGCCCTACACGTGGGTCAACTCCGGTGGCCTCGGGACGATGGGCTTCTCGGTGCCGGCGGCCATCGGCGCCAAGGTCGGCCGGCCCGACGCCACGGTCTGGGCGGTCGACGGCGACGGCTGCTTCCAGATGACCGCCCAGGAGCTCGTCACCGCGTCGAGCGAGCGGATCCCGGTCAAGATCGCCATCCTCAACAACGCCTACCTCGGCATGGTCCGCCAGTGGCAGGAGATGTTCTACGAGGAGCGATACTCGGAGGTCTACCTCTCGCCCGACCTGCCCGACTACGTGCGCTGGGCCGAGGCCATGGGCTGCGTCGGCCTGCGCGTCGAGTCGCCCGACGAGGTGGCGGCGGCCATCGACAAGGCCAACTCGATCGACGACCGGCCCGTCGTCATCGACTTCAGGACCGACGCCAGCGAGAAGGTGTTCCCGATGGTGCCGTCCGGCGCGTCCAACAGCGACGTGGTGGTCCACCCGTCGCAGTCCCACGACACGCGCAAGGTGGTCCAGTGATCAGCACCGCGCCGCTCCACACCCTGACCGTGCTCGTCGAGAACCGCTCGGGCGTCCTGGCCAGGGTCTCGGGCCTCTTCGCCCGGCGCGGCTTCAACATCCGCTCCCTCGCCGTCGCCCCCACCGACGACGCCACCTTGAGCCGGATCACCATCGTGGTCGACGTGCGCGAGACCGACCCCGAGCAGATCACCAAGCAGCTCTTCAAGCTGGTCAACGTGGTCAAGATCACCGAGCTCGCCCCCCACCAGGCCGTCGAGCGCGAGCTGCTGCTCTGCGCGGTGCGCGCCGACGCCGACCAGCGCGGCCGGATCATCGAGCTGGTCAACGTCTTCGGCGGCAAGATCATCGACGTCGGCTACGACCGGGTGACCCTCATGCTGGCCGACGACCCGATCAAACTCGATGACTTCGAGGACCTTGTGCGACCCTACGGGATCACCGAACTGCAGCGCACCGGACGGGTCGCGCTGCCACGACTCGAGCGCCAGGCCCCCCGCCTGCGCGTCAGCGGAAAGGCCAGCTGAACCATGCCAGCGACCATCTACTACGCATCCGACGCCGACGCCGGCATCATCGCCGGCCGGAAGGTGGCGGTGATCGGCTACGGATCCCAGGGCCACGCCCACGCCCTCAACCTGCGCGACTCGGGCGTGGACGTGCGCGTCGGGCTGCGCGACGGATCGTCGTCGAGGGCCAAGGCGGAGGCCGCCGGGCTCCCGGTGCGCAGCATCGCCGACGCCGCCTCCGAGGCCGACGTGATCATGGTCCTCGCCCCCGACACCGACCAGCAGGCCATCTTCGAGGAGTCGATCCGGCCCAACCTGTCGGCCGGCGACGTGCTCCTCTTCGCCCACGGGTTCAACATCCGCTTCGGCTTCATCGAGGCCCCCGACGGCGTCGACGTGGCCATGGTCGCCCCCAAGGGTCCCGGCCACCTGGTCCGGCGGACCTACGAGGGCGGCGGCGGCGTGCCCGCCCTCATCGCCGTCGAGCAGGACGCGTCCGGGGGCGCCAAGGCGCTGGCCCTCAGCTACGCCGACGCCATCGGCGCAACGAGGGCGGGGGTGCTCGAGACGACCTTCGCCGAGGAGACCGAGACCGATCTCTTCGGCGAGCAGGTCGTGCTCTGCGGTGGCCTGTCCGCCCTGATCCAGGCCGGCTTCGAGACCCTGGTCGACGCCGGCTACGAGCCCGAGTCGGCCTACTTCGAGTGCCTCCACGAGGTCAAGCTGATCGTGGACCTGATGTACGAGCACGGCATCTCCGGCATGCGGTACTCGATCTCGACCACCGCCGAGTACGGCGACCTGACCCGCGGGCCCCGCATCGTCAACGACGGCGTGCGCGCCGAGATGCGCCGCGTCCTCGACGAGATCCGCAGCGGGACCTTCGCCGAGGAGTGGATGGCCGAGTACCAGGCCGGCTCGCCCAACTTCAAGCGGCTCGAGAAGGAGGGCGAGGACCACCCGATCGAGGAGGTCGGGGCCAGGTTGCGGTCGATGATGCCCTTCATCAACGCCGGGTCCGTCCGGCCCCAGGACGTGTCGGGCGGCTGAGCGTGCTCCGAGCGGCGGGGGACGCGCCCGGCGGTGACGCGGACGTCGAGCCGGTCGCCGCCGGCCGGCGCGCCATCGCGGATCTCCGCCGGGCCAGGCGGGCCAGGCGCACGGCCAACTTCGACATCGCCGAGGCGATCTACCGGGCCTACATCACGGGCATCGTCGCGGCCGTCGCCGTCTGGCTCGGGTCCGGGCTCGTCGGCGACACCCGGGCCGGGGCGGCCACCGTCAACCGGGTCAGCGCCCACGGCGCCGCCGCCATCGGACTCGGCGTGGCGCTGGCGCTGGCCGTCGGGCTGCGCTCCGGCGGCCGGGGAGGTCCGCTGGTGGTCGAGGCCGCGGACGTCCGCCACGTGCTCCTCGCGCCAGTCGACCGGGCCACCGCGCTGCGCGGACCCGCCCTGCGCCAGGTCCGGTTCGGCGTGGCCGCGGGCGCCGGCGTCGGGGCCTGCGGCGGCCTCCTCGCCTTCCGCCGGCTGCCCGGGCCCGCTGCCGACTGGGTGGCGTCGGGGGCGCTCGTCGGCGCCACCACCGTCGCCGCCGGGCTTGGTCTGGCCATGGTCGTCTCCGGGCGGCGCCTCGGGCCGCGCTGGGCCAACCTGGCCGCCCTCGCCGTCGTCGCCTGGGCCGTCGCCGACCTCGTCGGCGGCACGCTGACCTCGCCGGCCGGCGCCATTGCGTCCGTCGCCATCTGGCCGCTCCGCTTCGGCGCGGCCGGCCCGATCGGCGTCGCCCTCGCTCTGGTCGCCGTCGCCGCCGGGAGGGCCGTCGTCGGGGGCACCTCCATCGAGGGGGCCGAGCGGCGAGCCAGCCTGGTCGGGCAGATCCGATTCGCCGCCACCACCCGCGACCTCCGCACCGTCGTGATCCTGCGCCGGCAGCTGGCCCAGGAGGCGGCGCGCTCGCGCCCGTGGATCCACCTCGCCGCGCCGGTCACCGCCATGGGCGGGGCCGCCCGCATCACCGCCGCCCGCCGCACCGGCCCCGTCGGCCGTGCGGGCCGCGTCCGCGGTGGCGCCAGGCTCGGGGCCTGGCGCCGCTCCTGGCAGAGCATCCTGCGCTTCCCCGGCGCCCGACTCGTGCGCATGGTCGTCGCCGGCGCCGGCGCAGGCGCCGCCCTCGTCGGCGCGTGGCGCGGGACCACCCCCCTCCTGCTCGTCGCGGCCGGCGCCCTCTACGTCGCCGCCCTCGACGCCGTGGAGCCGCTCGCCCAGGAGCTCGACCACCCGGACCGCTGCGAGGCCTACGGCGTCGAGGACGGCCTGCTGCTGCTGCGCCTCGCCGCCCCGCCGGTGCTGGTCATGGTCGGCGTGGCCGTGGTCGGCGCGATCACCGCGGCGATCATCGAGCGCTCGATCACCGCCGTCGAGATCGGGGCCGTCCTCAGCATCCCCGCGGCTGCCGCTGCAACCGCAGGTGCCATCCTCAGCGTGGTGGCGGGCGCGGCACCGTCGTACTCGAGCTCCGACGCGGTCCTGCCCCCGGAGATGGCGGGGGCGAGGGCGCTGATCAGGACCGGCCTCCCACCCCTCGTTGTGCTCGCCGGCGTGCTACCCGTCCTCGCCGGTCGCCACCCCGCCGCCGGCAGCTCCGGCCTCACCGGCGTCGCCGGGGTCGAGGCGCCGGTGCTGCTCGCGGTGGTCCTCGCGGCCATGTGGATCCGCTACCGAACCCGCCTGGCGGCCGCCTGGCGCGGCCTGATGGACGAGGCCAGCGCGTCGCGCCGGCCCGGTCCACGTCCCGCGGCCGGCGAGTAGCGTCGACGCTTCGATGCCCCCCGCCGCCTCCGCCCCGCCGGCGCTCGTCGTGCGGGACCTGTCCAAGGTCTACGGCGATCTGGTGGCCCTCGCCCCCCTCGACCTGGAGATACCCGACGGCCAGCGGGTCGTGATCGTCGGTCACAACGGGTCGGGCAAGACCACGCTGCTGCGCATGGTCGCCGGGCTCCTCGAGCCCTCCGGCGGCGCCGCGTCGGTGTTCGGCGAGCCGGCGGGCTCCCTGGCGGCACGCGAGGCCGTGTCCTACCTGCCCGACACGCCGGTCCTCTACGACGACCTGTCGGTCCTCGAGCACGTCGAGTACACCTGCCGGCTCCACGAGGCCGAGGAGTGGGAGGAGCGGGCCGTCGCCCTGCTCCACGACCTCGGCCTGCAGAACCGGGCCGAGGACCTGCCCGCCCGCTTCTCGCGCGGCCTGCGCCAGAAGACGGCCATACTCCTCGGGCTCATCCGGCCCTTCGGCCTGCTGCTCGTCGACGAGCCCTTCGTCGGCCTCGACCCCAGCGGCCGGGCCGCCTTCATCGAGCTCATGGACGACGCCGCGGACGCCGGCGCCACGGTCGTCGTCGCCACCCACCAGCTCGAGTACGTGCAGCGCGTCGGGCGCTGCGTGGCCCTGCGCGACGGCGAGGTGGTCTACGACGGGCCGCCGGGCGACGTGGACGTCCTCGGCCTGGTGGGCTGACCGGCATGGTGCGCTGACGCGTGGCTCCCTTTGCTGCGCCCTGGTCCGCGTGGGCCGCCGCTCGGCCGCTCGCGCCGGGACCGCACCTCGACAGCGCGGCCGCAGGTCGCAGCAGCACCGCCGTGCTGGAGGCGACCGCGGCGCACGCCCGCCTCGAGGCCACCGTCGGGGCCTACGTGGCCGAGGAGCAGACGTCGGAGGTCCTCGCGGCCGGTCGCAGCGCCGTCGCCGCCCTGCTCGGCGTGACCGCCGACGGCCTGGCCTTCGCCGAGAGCGCGTCGGCCGCCCGGCGCGCCCTCCTCGACGCCTGGCCGCTCCACCCCGGCGACGCCGTCGCCGTCGTGGCCAGCGAGTGGGGACCCAACCTCGACGCCTTCCGAGCCCGTGGCCTCCGGATCGTCGAGCTGGCCGCCCACGAAGACGGACGCGTCGACCTCGACCGCCTCGGCGAGCAGCTGGCCACGGCGCCCCCGGCCGCCGTGCACCTCACGCAGGTCGCGTCGGCGCGCGCCCTCGTGCAGCCCGTCGCCGACGCAGCCAGGATCTGCCACGAGGCCGGGGTGCCCCTGTGGGTCGACGCCGCCCAGGCCGTCGGCCACGTCGCCACCGACACCGCCGCCGATGCCATCTACGCGACCAGCCGCAAGTGGCTCACCGGGCCCCGCGGTGTCGGGATGCTCGGCGTGGCCGACGTCTGGTGGCACCGCCTGCGCGTCGACCGACCGGCCATGGCCGACCCCGCCACGCCACCGGTCCGGCTCCTGGAATCGCACGAGGCCCACGTGGCCGGCCGGGTCGGGCTGGCCCACGCCGTCCGCGACCACCTCGACCTCGGGCCCGACGCGGTCCACGCCCGACTGCGCGACGTCGGGCGCACGACCCGCACCGCCCTGGCCGACCTGCCCGGCTGGGAGGTGGTCGACGCCGTCGACGCGCCCTGCGCCATCACCGCCCTGCGCCCGACCGCGGGACAGGACCTCGTCGCCACCCGGGCTCGCCTGGTGCGCGACCACGGGATCGTCACCACCGTCGCCGGCGTGGCCCGTGCGCCCCTGGAGATGACCGTTCCCTACCTCCGGCTCAGCCCGCACGTCGACCTCTGCGCCGACGATCTCGCTGCCCTGCGGGCGGCGCTCGGGGTGGGGGCGGGGGGACGCCAGTAGCGGCGATCCCCGACCGGGCTCGGGGCCTCTCGGGTTGGTGAGCCCCGCTGGGCGGCCTGGTGGACAGCCGGGGGGGCCTGGTGGGACAGCCACGGCGTACAGCCGGGGCGGTGGACCTCGGGGCGCCCACCCGGGGCGCCGGACCTCGGGGCGCTCCACGTTGGATACGCACGTGGATTACCCCCAGATGCGCGAATCGCCGCCCCCGGTCACGCCGCCACGCCGGAGAGGGAGGCCGACCTCGGGGCGCCCCACGTTGGATACCCACGTGGGCAGCCCCGAGATGGCCTCCGGGCCGGCGGCCGCAGTGGCGCCCCCGCCCGACCGGCCGGGCGCCTCCGGGCTGGCGGCCGCAGTGGCGCCCCCGCCCGACGAGCGAGGCGGCCCAGCGGGCCCGATGGCACGAGGCGCCGGACCTCGGGGCGCCCCACGTTGGATACCCACGTGGGCAGCCCCGAGATGGCCTCCGGGGCCGGCGCCCGCAGTGGCGCCGCCGCCCGACCGGCGAGGCGGGCGCCTCCGGGCCGGCGGCCGGTGGCACGAGGCGTCAGAGGCGCCCCACGACGTGGTCGATGCAGGCCGTGAGGGCCTCCACGTCGGCCGCGTCCACGGCAGGGAACATCCCGATCCGGAGTTGGTTGCGCCCCAGCTTGCGGTACGGCTCGGTGTCGACCACGCCGTTGGCCCGCAGGGTGGCGGCGACGAGGGGGGCCGGGACGGCGGGGTCGAAGTCGATGGTGCCGACGACCGGTGAGCGCAGGGCGGGGTCGGTGACGAACGGGGCGGTCCAGGCGGTGCGCTCGGCCCAGTCGTAGAGGATGGCGGCGGACGCCCCGCTGCGGCCGGCGGCGAAGTCGATGCCGCCGTTGTCGTTGAACCACCGCAGCTGCTCGTCGAGCAGGACGAGGGTGGCGATGGCGGGGGTGTTGGTGGTCTGGTCGAGCTCGGACTGCTCGATGGCCGCGCCCAGGTCGAGCGACGCAGGACGCCAGCGCGGGGACCCGCCGGCGCGCAGGTCGGCGACACGCGCCCTGGCGGCCGGGTTGAGGAGGGCGCACCACAGGCCACCGTCGGAGGCGAAGACCTTCTGCGGGGCGAAGTAGTACAGATCCCAGTCGCGGTGGTCGGTCGGGAGGGCGCCGGCGCCGGAGGTGGCGTCCACGGCGACGATGGCGTCGCCGTCCGTGCTGGCTGGCCTGACGGCGGAGCCGACCACGCCGGTCGACGTCTCGTTGTGCACCAGCGCGTAGAAGTCGATCCCGGCGCGGGCCGCCGGCTCGGACCTCGTTCCGGGGTGGGCCTCGATGACGTCCGGGTCGGCCAGGTGGGGGGCACCGGCGACGGCGGCGGCGAACTTGCCGCCGAACTCGCCGAAGACGGTGTGCTGGCTGTGCTCGCCGATCAGGCTGGCCGCGGCCACGTCCCAGAACTGCGATGCCCCTCCGTTGCCGAGGACCACGGCGACGTCGTCGGGGAGGGACCACAGGGCCCGCATCCCGGCCCGCACCGAGGCGACCAGGCGGCGGACGGGATCCTGGCGGTGGCTGGTGCCGAGCAGGCTGGCCGATTCCGGGGCGCCCAGCCGGGCGATCGCGCCTGCGGGCACCTTGGAGGGACCCGACCCGAACCGGCCGTCGCGGGGCAGGAGATCGGCGGGAATCCGGATATGCGGCAGAACGGGTGCGGCCACTGTGCCAGCATTGCAGCCCATGGCCCGTGTCTCCCAGCGCATCGCCGCCGTCGCCGAATCCGCCACCCTCGCCGTCGACGCCAAGGCCAGGGCGCTCAAGGCCGCCGGCGAGGACGTCATCGGCTTCGGCGCCGGCGAGCCCGACTTCCCGACCCCGCAGGTGATCGCCGAGGCGGCCGCCGCCGCCTGCCTCGACCCCCGCAACCACAAGTACACCCCGGCGGGCGGCCTGCCCGAGCTGCGGGAGGCGATCGTGGCCAAGACGGCGCGTGACTCCCGCTACGAGATCGCCGCCGGCCAGGTGCTGGTCACCAACGGCGGCAAGCAGGCCGTCGAGGAGGCCTGCGCCACGCTGCTCGATCCGGGCGACGAGGTGATCCTCCCCGCCCCGTACTGGACGACCTATCCGGAGTGCATCCGCCTGGCCGGGGCCACGCCCGTCGAGGTCGCCACCGACGTCGCCTCGGGATTCAAGGTCACCGTCGAGCAGCTCGACGAGGCGAGGACCGAGCGGACCAAGCTGCTGCTGTTCGTGTCGCCGTCCAACCCGACCGGGGCGGTCTACACGCCCGCCGAGGTGGAGGCCATCGGCCGGTGGGCGCTGGACAACGGGGTGTGGGTCCTCACCGACGAGATCTACGAGCATCTGGTCTACGGCGACGCGGTGTTCTCCTCGATGCCGGCGCTCGTGCCCGAGCTGGCCGACACCTGCGTGGTGGTCAACGGGGTGGCCAAGACCTACGCCATGACCGGCTGGCGCGTCGGGTGGATGATCGGGCCGCCCGACGTGGCCAGAGCGGCGGCCAACCTGCAGTCCCACGCCACCTCCAACGTGTGCAACGTCGCCCAGCGCGCCGCGCTCGTGGCCGTCTCCGGCCCGCTCGACGCGGTGGCGGAGATGCGCGCCGTCTACGACCGGCGCCGCCTGACCATCCACGCCATGCTCAACGAGATCCCGGGCGTCGAGTGCGCGGTGCCCGAGGGGGCCTTCTACGCCTTCCCGTCCTTCGAGGGCGTCCTCGGTCGCCCGGTCGGGACCAGGACGCCGGCCACCACCCTGGAGCTGGCCGAGATCGTCCTCGACGAGGCCAAGGTCGCCTTCGTGCCCGGCGAGGCGTTCGGGGCGCCCGGCTACGGGCGCTTCAGCTACGCGCTGGCCGACGACGCCATGGTCGAGGGCGTCACCCGGTTGGCCAAGCTGCTCAGCTGAGGCCGCACGCAGGCAGGCGCACGGACACGAAGGGCGGCCGGGGTCAGGCCAACCGGCTCAGGACGGCGTCGGCCGCGGCCAGGCCGGAGAGGGCGGCGCCCTCGACGCGCGCCTCGCCGAAGGCGTCGCCCGCGCACACGAGGGGGCGGCCCCCGTCGACCGCGACGAGGCAGCGGTCGTCGTCGAGGACGCTCGGCGCGGCGTAGCGCCACGCCACCAGCTGGGTGTGGCCGCCGGACTCGCCCCCCGGCGACGCCAGCCACGGAGCGGCCAGAGGGCGCAGGGCGCCCAGGGTGGCCTCCCGGTCGTCCTCCCAACGCGCCCGCGACACCGCCGGGCCGGCGTGCAGGGTGAGGGCCGGGACCGGCGAGACGCCCTTGGCCAGGTTGTCGGCCACCCAGGTCCACACCGGGTCGGTGCTCAACTGCACGCCACCCGGGTCGGGGACGGCCGTCGCACCCCCGGGCACGACCAGCAGGGCGAGGGTCGGGTCGTAGCGGATCCGGCGCAGGCGCTCGAGCGCCCCACCTTCGGTCGCGCCGCCGGCGCTCAGCGACCTCGTCGCGCCGCCGGCGCGCAGCAGGCCCGTCGCGCCGCCGGCGCGCAGCAGGGCGAGGGTCTGCTCGGCCGGCGGGGTGCAGACGACCGCGTCTGCGCCGAGCGGGACGTCGCCTCCCGGCTGGTCGGGGACCAGGACACCGTCGTGGGTCGTCGCCCACCATCGTCCGTCGTCGCCGGTGCCGACGGCGGCCAGCCGTATCGCCACCCGCACGTCGTCGAGTCCGGATGTGACCGCCTTGGCCAGGCCGCTCATGCCCTCGGCGCCGACGTAGCGAGGGTGTCCGTCGGGTTGCCCGGCGAAGCCCCGGCACCATTCCCGGCTGACCCCGGTGGTCGACCAGTCGTCGGTCACCCGGCGGAACTCGTCGGAGCGGACCGTGAAGAACTGGGCGCCGTGGTCGACGCGCGCGTCGCCGATCCTGCGGGTGGCGAGCCGGCCGCCGACGCCGCGTCCCTTGTCCACCACGGTCACGGCGTGGCCGGCGGCGCGCAGGCGCTGCGCGGCGAGAAGGCCGGCGATGCCGGCGCCGACGACCAGGACCCGCCGGCCCCCCACCCGCTTGCTCACCTCCCGTCGCCGGCAGGGGCGCCCGCGTCGTCGGGCACGTCGGGCCACGGTGGCGTCGGTCTGGCCAGACGCGCCTGGAACCGGCGCTCGGCGACCGTGCGGGCCACCATCCAGCCGAGCACCGCCAGCGCGAGGGCCCGCAGGACCGTCGACAACGTCCGGGTCAGCACGGCGGCAGCGTAGGCCGGCCGGTCCGCTCGGGGGGGGGTGGGTCAGGCGGTGGTCGGCAGCCAGCGGGGCCTGGTCTGCTCGAAGGCGTCGATGTCGGTGGCGTGGGTGAGGGTGAGGCCGACGTCGTCGAGCCCCTCCACCAGCCGGTGACGGGTGAACTCGTCGAGGGGGAACGGGCCCTCGATGCCCGCGGCTGGGGCGCTGACCACGCCTCGCTCGACGTCGACGGTGAGCTCGAGGCCGGGGTCGGCCTCCACCGCGGCGAGGAGGGCCTCGCCGAGCGACGCGTCGACCTCGGCGGGGACGAGCCCGGCCTTGGTGCAGTTGTTGCGGAAGATGTCCCCGAACTTCGGGGAGACCACGGCGCGGAAGCCGTAGTCGAGCAGCGCCCACACGGCGTGCTCGCGTGACGAGCCGGTCCCGAAGTTGGGCCCGGCGACGAGGATCGGCGCGCCGGCGTGCTCGGGGCGGTTGAGCACGAAGTCGCGGTCGTCGCGCCACTCGCTGAACAGCCCGCGGCCGAATCCGCTGCGCTCGACGCGCTTGAGCCAGTCGCTCGGGATGATCTGGTCGGTGTCGACGTCGGAGCGTCGGAGGGGCACGGCGGTGCCGGTGACGATGCGGACGGGATCCACGGTCGGTCTCGCTCTCAGCTGAGGTCGGCCGGGGCGGCGAAGCGCCCGGCGACGGCGGTGGCGGCGGCGACGGCGGGCGAGACGAGGTGGGTCCGTCCGCCCCGGCCCTGCCGGCCCTCGAAGTTGCGGTTGGAGGTCGACGCCGAGCGCTCGCCGGGCGCCAGCTTGTCGGGGTTCATGGCCAGGCACATCGAGCAGCCCGGGTCGCGCCACTCCGCGCCAGCCGCGGTGAAGACGCCGTCGAGGCCCTCGGCCTCGGCCTGGGCCTTGACCCGTCCCGAGCCGGGGACCACGAGCGCCCGGACGCCGGACGCGACCCGCCGGCCGTCGAGCACCTTGGCCGCGGCGCGCAGATCCTCGATCCTGGCGTTGGTGCACGAGCCGATGAAGACGGTGTCGACGGCGACCCCGCGAAGGGGGGTCCCAGCAGTGAGGTCCATATAGGCGAGGGCGCGGCGGGCGGCGTCGCGGGCACCCGGCTCGTCGAAGTCGTCGGGATCGGGGATCGAGGCGTCGAGGGCAATGACCTGGCCGGGGTTGGTCCCCCACGTCACCTGGGGTGCGAGCGTCGCGGCGTCGATGGTGACGGTCCGGTCGAAGGTCGCACCGGCATCGGTCGGCAGCGACCGCCACGCCTCGACGGCCTGCTCCCAGGCGGCGCCGGTCGGTGCGCCAGGTCGGCCCTCGAGGTAGGCGAAGGTGGTGGCGTCAGGTGCCACCATGCCGGCGCGCGCCCCGGCCTCGATGGACATGTTGCACACCGTCATGCGGCCCTCCATCGACAGGGACCTGATGGCCTCCCCGCGGTACTCGATGACGTGGCCCATGCCGCCGCCGGTGCCGATGCGGCCGATGACGGCCAGCACCAGGTCCTTGGCCGTGACCCCGTCCGGCAGCTCGCCGTCGACCTCGACGGCCATGGTGCGCGGCCGCCGCTGGGGGAGGGTCTGGGTGGCGAGGACGTGCTCGACCTCGCTGGTGCCGATGCCGAAGGCCAGCGCTCCGAACGCGCCGTGGGTCGAGGTGTGGCTGTCGCCGCAGACGATGGTCGTGCCCGGCTGGGTGATGCCGAGCTCCGGCCCGATGATGTGGACGATGCCCTGCTGGGGGTCGCCCATGCCGTAGAGGCGGATGCCGTGCTCGGCGCAGTTGGCGGCCAGCACGTCCATCTGCTTGGCCGAGATCGGGTCCTCGACGGGCCGGTCGAGGCCGGTGGTCGGCACGTTGTGGTCCATCGTGGCCACGGTGAGGTCGGGCCGGCGGACGGGGCGTCCCTCGAGGCGGAGGGCCGCGAAGGCCTGGGGCGACGTCACCTCGTGGACGAGGTGCAGGTCGATGTAGAGCAGGTCGGGCTCGCCCTCGGTGCGGCGCACGACGTGGCTGTCCCACACCTTCTCGGAAAGGGTCATCGGTCTCGACATGGTTCTCACGATCTGGGATAGATTCCCGTGGCGTGGGAGCGAGTCTAAGTGGGGTCGGGGTCCTGGACAAGGCGATGGGCATCCTCACCTCGCTCGAGGGGCGGCCGCGCTCGCTCGCCGAGCTCGCCGCCGAGACCGGGCTGCCGCGGGCCACGGCCCACCGGCTGGCGGTGGCCCTGGAGGAGCACGGGGTCGTGACCCGCGACGCGGCGGGCCGGTTCGTCCTCGGGCACCGGCTGGTCTCCCTCGGGCGCGAGGCGGGCAGGACCCGGCGGTCGCTGGCCGATGCGGCCACGCCGGCGTTGACCGTCCTGCGCGACCAGACGGGGGAGAGCGCCCAGCTCTACGTGGTGTCGGGCGACCGCAGGGTGTGCCTGGTCTCCCTGGAGTCCGACCACAGCCTCCGGACGATCGTCGCCGTCGGCGCCTCCCTCCCGATGGACCGGGGATCGGCGGCCAAGGCCCTGGCGGGCCGCGGGTCGGGCGCAGGGGGCTGGGCGGAGAGCGTCGAGGAGCGCGAGCTCGGGGTGGCGTCGGTCAGCGCGCCGGTCACCTCCGGCGGTGAGATCGTCGCCGCGGTGTCGGTCTCCGGCCCGATCGAGCGGACCACGCGCCGGCCCGGCGAGCGCTACGCCGACGCGGTCGTCGCCGCGGCCGGTGCCGTCGAGCGGGCCATCGGCTGACCTGCCCGCGACGCACGAGGGTCGGTGCCCGTCGGGCGGAGGACAGCGCGAAGGGCGGCTGGCCATCGAGCGAGCGTCGGGGCCACAGGCGGTCAGCACCGGCAGTTCGCTGACAGCCTCCGTGATCGCGCTGACTGGGTCCGCTGCGAGGTCGCAGGTGCCAAGCAGATCGGCCGCTGCGGGGGGCGGACTCCACCGGTCGTTGGTATCTCCGGCATCGAGCTCGGGCATCGACGAGGGCAGATCGAGCCGCTCGGGTTCGCCCGTGGGCGATGTTCAGACCCGGATCACTTCGACGCCGGGGATGGCCGTGTAGTCGCTGTCCTGGGTGACGACGGGGATCTGCTCGACCATCGCGGTGGCCGCCACGAGCGCGTCGAGGATCGGCACGCGTCGGCCTGCAGCTCGCAGCCCGGCGGCGATGTGGGCAAACTGACGCGCCACCTCGGCATCGACGGGCAGGGGATCCCACGTCGACTCCACCGCCGAGAGCGTGGCCAGCCGCGCCGGCCGATGATCGTCGTCGGCCACGAGGACACCGACCGTGAGCTCGGCCAGGGTGACCACCGACACCTCCGTTTCGGTCACCCCCTCCATCTCGCCGAGGGGACGTCCCGATTCGGTGGCGACGAAGACCGAGGTGTCGAGCAGGGCCCTCACACGTCGTCGGTCGTGTCGGCCAGCAGTCCCCGAACGTCGCCGAGCAGGCCCCGGTCGGCGGGGTGGCGGGAAGCGATGGCGAGCGCCTCGGTCGCGGTCACGGGTTGGCGGCGGCGGAGCGGCACGATCTCGGCGACGGGGCGCCGGTCGACCGTGACGGTCAGCCGTTCCCCGCCTTCGACCCGGCGGAGCACCTCGCTGACCGTGTTGCGCAGGTCGCGGACGGAGATCGTGCTCATCAACCAACCTTAGCTCATGTAGCCACAAGTGCTACGGTTCGGCCCGGTCGAGGGTCGTCTTCGCACCACCGACTCCGCCTGCGCCATGGCCCTTCTCCGAGGGCCGATCCGCGGCGGCAGGGACGCGATGGCGGCCGCGCTCCGGGCGTTGTCTGGTCGCCCGTGCGTCCCGGACACGGCGGTGGAGAGAGGGTTCGCCGGTCGAGCACCGTGGGGTGCCCTCACGGTCAAGATCGCCGTCGTCGCCAGCTCCGACGGGACCATCGACAGAGAATGGTCACTCTGACACGGAGTACGTCGATCGTCGCCCGCCGCCGGACGTACGCCTGCAGCTGCGGGTCTCGCTGGACCGCGCCTCCCGCAAGCCCTGCGTCGGCGCGCGGGTGGCCGTGCCGGGCGGCTCCCTCAGCGGGCGTCGGTGCGGGGTCGCACGGCGTCGCAGGCCTCGATCAGCGCCCGGACGAACGGCCTCGCCGACTCGACGCAGGCCCGGTGCCCGGCGTCGACCTCCCAGACGCGTGCGTCGGGGATGGCCCGGGCCAGGGCGCGCTGACGGTCGGGGGTGACGGTCTGGTCGGCCGCGGTGACGATGACGGCGGTCGGCACGTCGACCCGGGTGATCCAGCGGGTGGAGTCGAAGCCGTTGAGGGCCACGGCCCCCTGGACGAACGCCACCGGATCGCCGAGGGCGGACTCGGTGCGCACCCAGTCGGCCATGGTGGCGAAATCGGCCCTCGCCCTGACCATGCGCCGCATGCCCATCCGCCGCAGCGGCGGGGGCACGGTGCTCAGGGCGGCCGAGACCCCGAGCCCGAAGGCGGCGACCGCCAGCCCGGGCGCCGAGGAGACGGCGAAGCGGCTGGCGGTGGCGCAGAGGACCATGCCGGCCACCGCGTCGGGATGGCGGCGCCAGACGAGCTGGGCGACGGGACCGCCCATGGAGTAGCCGACGACCACGACCGGCCCGACGCCGAGGTGCTCGACGAGGGCGGCCACGTCGTCCGCGCAGTCTTCCAGCCGGAACGGTCGCGCCGCCCTGATGCCCCGGCCGTGACCGCGGTGGTCCATGGCCACCACCCGCCAGTGACGGCCGAGGGGCCCGAAGCACTTGCACCAGTTGAGCGCCGCGGTCGAGGTCCACCCGTGGAGGAGCACCACCGTGGGCCGCTCAGGTGGGCCGCCCGTGTCCCACACCCACGCCGAACCCCGGCGGGGGATGGCCACGTCGCGACCCGGTGGGAGGCTGGTGGTGCCCGGCACGGCGGCCACCCTACGGCCCGGCGGGCCGACAACTCGGGCGGCTGCCGGTCGTCGGGCCCGCTGACCACCGGGCCAGCGGCTCACGGCCGGCCCCCGTTTCCGGCCGGCTCCGCTCCGCCCTGGGCGAGCTCGCCACTCTTGCCCGGGCCGCGGCTCGGTCGGCGTGCACCCACTGGTGCGGGGGCTGCTCGGCATCACCCCCTCCGGCGTCGGCGAGACGGGCGTGACCGTCGTCCCGCCCACGGCCGCCCCGGGCGCGGCCCGCGGCACGGAGTGGACCGAGCGCGGCCCGGTCTCGGTGGTCTGGACCCGCCACGGCGCCGGGCTGGCCCGGGGTGGCTCCGGCACCGAGCGCTTCACGCCGGTCCGGCAGCGCCGGCTCCGGTCGCCCGCCGGTCAGCCGGCGTCGGCCTCCTGATGGTGGTGCCACGCCCAGACGGCGGCGTCCCTGGCCACCGCCGGGTGGTGACGCCAGCGGAGGAGCTGGCGCTCGGTGGCTTCGAGGTCCTCGCCGAGCCCGACCAGACTGAGGGCCAGCTGCCGGCTGCGTCGCCTGGCGGCCTCGGCGGGCGGCTCGGCCAGCTGGGCCTCCTGCCAGCGCCGGTGGGCGTCCTGGAGGGCGGGGGAGAGGCGCTCGACCTGGCGTCTCGCCAGCGGGGGCACCCGCCGCCGGACGGCCAGCTCGCCGGGGCCGGTCGACAGGGCCATCCCGAACTGGATGGTCCGGTTGACCGACCGCAGGAACGGCGAGTGCCGCCCGCCCCGGTCGCCGAGGCCGAGGGACCTGGCCGTCTCGGCCAGGTCCAGCTCGAAGCCGTCCGGGTCCCGGTCGAAGCCGGCGGCCACCCGGCGTAGCAGCCACGTGGTCGACGGCCCGAGGATCCCGAGCCAGAAGCGCTCGACGTAGGGCGAGCGCGGGTCGAAACCGAGGGCGTCGATCACGCCGTCGGCCCACGGCGTCACCCGCAGGGTGTCCGTGGTGAAGGTGGTCAGCGTGGTCGGCATCGGGGAACCTCTCCTGGTCGCGGTGGTCCTTGGCTCCCACCGATCCAAGTCGCTTTCGATTGCACTTTCAAGTGCTTCCATGTATTTCCTTGTTTCCCGGCGCCCGGTTTCGTGCTCCCGTCGGCCAGACTGGCGGGATGGCCGCACTGGACGCGCTCGACGACCCCGCCGTGGCCGAGGCCCGCAGGATCGTGGCCGCAGGCCGGCGCATCGTCGTCCTGAGCGGCGCCGGGATCTCGACCGACTCGGGGATCCCCGACTTCCGGGGGCCGCAGGGGGTCTGGACCCGCGATCCGGGTGCGGAGCGCACCTCCCGCCTGGCCGACTACCTGGACGACCCGGAGGTCAGGGAGGCGGCCTGGCAGAACCGGCTGGCGTCGCCCATCTGGCACGCTGCACCCAATGCCGGCCACCGCGCCGTGGCCAGCCTGGATCGCCAGGGCCGGCTGCGCTGCGTGCTCACGCAGAACATCGACGGCCTCCACCAGCTGGCCGGCCTCGAGTCGGACCGGGTGGTGGAGCTCCACGGCACCATCCGCGGCGTGGTGTGCTGGGCGTGCGGCGAGACGGGACCGATGGAGCCCCAGCTCGACCGGGTGCGCGCCGGTGATCCCGATCCCCGGTGCGAGCGGTGCGGCGGCATCGTCAAGTCGACGACGATCAGCTTCGGTCAGGCCCTCGATGCCGTCGCCCTGCGCAGGGCGGAGGCGGCCGTCGCCGTGTGCGACGTGCTCCTCGCCGTCGGCTCGACCCTGACGGTGCACCCGGCCGCCGGCTTCGCCCCGACGGCCAGGCGGCACGGTGCGGCGCTCGTGGTGCTCAACGCCGAGGAGACGGCCTACGACCACCTGGCCGACGTTGCCCTGCGCGGGCAGATCAGTGACGTGCTGCCGGCGCTCGTCGCGCCCGACCCGGCCTGACGGCATGGGCCCTCACCAGCGGCCGCGGTGCACCTGGCCGGCCACGTCCCGGCGGCGCGGGCGCGACACCGGCGGGGGCCGCCGCCCGTCCGGGTCCGGCCACCCGAGGGCGACGGCGCCGATGGCGACCCGGTCCGCGGGCACCCCCAGCCCCGCCAGCGTGACCGCCTGGTCGCCGTGGAGGGCGAAGAACAGTGCCCCGAGCCCCTCGTCGACCACCCCGAGCAGCAGGATCATGGTGGCGAAGGCGGTGTCGGTCAGCCAGTACGGCACCTGCCAGGTGGAGGGCCCACCCGCTGTGGGGGTCTTGTCGGGCTCGGCGTAGCGGCGGAGGTAGGCGCCGCGGTGGGCGAGCGGGACGATGACCACCGGCGCCCGCAGGAGCCCGGGATGGTCAGGGGCGGCCAGCCACGCCGGGTCGGCGTCGAGGCGCCAGAAGGCGCCGGTCTGCTCGGGACCCTCGAGCACCAGCCAGTCCCAGCCCTGGGTGTGGCCGGCCGACGGCGCTCGCGCGGCACGCGCCACCAGCCGGTCGACCACGTCGGGGGGCACCGGCCGGTCGAGAAACCGCCGGCACATCCGGCGGCCGAGGACGGCATCGTCGAGCTCCACCGCCTGAGGCTACGAGTGGGGCTACGACTTGGTGAAGACCGCCTTCACGACCACGTGGTTGTCCAGCTTGGCGCCCATCTTCGACCAGGAGACGCCCCACTGGCTGCGGTCGATGTCGACCTCGGTGGTGACCACCGCCCGGGTGGGGCCCGACTCGGCGATGTCGACGACCAGGTCGAGGGGCCGCGTCTGGCCGTGGACGGTCAGCGTGCCCGTGGCCGCCATGGCCCCCGACGACGTCGGGCTGGCCCCGGTGAGCTCGTAGGTGAAGGTCGGGTAGGTCTCGACCTCGAAGAAGTCGGCGCCGCGCAGGTGGGTGTCGCGCTTGGTGCTCCTGGTGTCGACCGACGCCGCGTCGACCACCACGCGTCCCGACATGGCGCCGTCGGCCGCGACGGTGCCCGAGCCCTCGACGGTGGTGAAGCGCGCCTTGACCTTGGCCAGTCCCCACATGGCCTTGGTGGCGAGGTCGACGGTGGTCGTCGCGGGGTCGAGGGTCCAGGTGCTCGTCGCGCCAGTGAGCGGGGTGGTGGCTGACGGGTCGGTCGAAGGCATGGTGGAGGGTCCTCCTCTGCCGGCGACGCGTTGTCTCCGGTGGAACGCACCCTACGGCGCGGCCCCGAGCGGGGACGGCGTGGCTCGCGTCGAGGCGGGCGGGAATGCCGACCCCGTCGGCAATGTTTGCACCGACGTCCATCTCCGAGCTCTGCGAGGACCGCCGATGCCCACCTTTCGAGATCTTCTCCGTGACGCCAAGTCCCGCATCACCGAGGTCGACACCGCCGGAGCGGAGGCCGAGGTGGCCGAGCCGGGCACGGTCGTGCTCGACGTGCGCGAGCCCGACGAGTACGAGCAGGGCGCCCTCCCGGGGGCGGTCCACATCCCCCGCGGCCACCTGGAGAGCCAGGTCGAGGGCAAGCTCACCGACCACGCCGCCCACGTGGTGGTCTACTGCGCGGGCGGGACGCGCAGCGCCTTCGCGGCCGAAACCCTGACCCAGCTCGGCTACACCGACGTGGTGTCGATGGCCGGCGGGTTCAACAAGTGGAAGGACGAGGGGCGCGACTGGCGGACACCGGAGTCCCTCACCCCCGACCAGCGCAACCGCTACCAGCGCCACCTGCTGCTGCCGGAGGTCGACGTGGCCGGCCAGCAAAAGCTGCTGGATTCGAAGGTGCTCCTCCTCGGCGCGGGCGGTCTCGGCTCCCCCGCCGCCCTCTACCTGGCCGCCGCCGGCGTCGGCACCCTCGGGATCATCGACATGGACGTGGTCGACGAGTCCAACCTGCAGCGCCAGATCCTCCACAACATGGACCGCATCGGCGAGCGCAAGGTCGACTCGGCCAAGAAGACCCTGACCGGCCTCAACCCCGACGTCAGCGTGGTCACCTACGACGTCCGCCTCGGCGCCGACAACATTCTCGACATCTTCGCCGGCTACGACGTGATCGTCGACGGCACGGACAACTTCCCGACCAGGTACCTGGTCAACGACGCGTCGCTCCGCCTCGACATCCCGGTGGTGCACGGGTCGATCTTCCGCTTCGAGGGCCAGGCGAGCGTGTACCTGCCCCACGAGGGGCCCTGCTATCGCTGCCAGGTCCCCGAGCCGCCCCCCGCCGAGCTGGCCCCGAGCTGCGCGGAGGCCGGCGTGCTGGGCGTCCTCCCCGGCATCATCGGCAGCATCCAGGCCATGGAGACCATCAAGCTCCTCCTCGGCCTGGGCGACTCGCTGTCGGGGCGCCTGCTGGCCTACGACGCCTTGGAGGAGAGCTTCCGGACCTTCCGGGTGGTGCGCGACCCGGACTGCGCGGCCTGCTCGATCCCGGCCGAGGACGTGGTCATCGCCGACTACGACGAGCTGTGCATGCCCCACCCCATCGCCGCGCCCGCCTGACCACGGGGAAAGGGTCGCCGGGTGCGGCGGGCGTCGGCCGTGACGGGTGGGCGGCGCGCCGGGCACGGGCCGTAGGCTGATCCCATGTCATCGGATGAGCGCAGGACCGATTCGGGCATCGACATCCGACCCGTCTACGGCCCTGCCGACCTCGAGGGCTGGGATCCGTCCGAGCGCCTCGGCGACCCGGGTCGGCCGCCCTTCACCCGTGGGATCTACCCGACGATGTACCGGGGCCGGCCGTGGACCATCCGGCAGTACTCCGGGTTCGGCACGGCCGAGTCGACCAACGAGCGGTGGCGCCTGCTCCTCGCCGGGGGCGGCACCGGGTTGTCGTGCGCCTTCGACCTGCCGACCCAGATGGGCTACGACTCGGACCACCCGAGGGCCGAGGGCGAGGTCGGCAAGGTGGGCGTGGCCATCGACTCCGTCGACGACATGCGCCTGCTCCTCGCCGGCCTCCCCCTCGACGACGTCACCACCTCGATGACCATCAACGCCACCGCGTCGATCCTGCTGCTGCTCTACCAGCTGGTCGCCGAGGAGCAGGGGGTCGACCCGGCCCGTCTCGGGGGCACCATCCAGAACGACATCCTGAAGGAGTACGTCGCCCGCGGCACGTACATCTTCCCGCCCCGCCCCTCGATGCGGATCGTCACCGACATCTTCGGCTACTGCAACGAGCACCTGCCGTCGTGGAACACCATCTCCATCTCGGGCTACCACATCCGCGAGGCCGGCTCGACGGCCGTGCAGGAGATCGCCTTCACCCTGGCCAACGGGATCGCCTACGTGCAGGCGGCCGTGGACGCCGGCCTGGCCGTCGAGGAGTTCGCCCCCCGGCTCAGCTTCTTCTGGAACGCCCACAACAACCTCTTCGAGGAGGTGGCCAAGTTCCGGGCCGCCCGGCGGATGTGGGCCCGGATCATGGCCGAGCGCTTCGGGGCGACCAGCCCCAAGAGCCGCCTGCTGCGCTTCCACACCCAGACCGGCGGCTCCACCCTCACCGCCCAGCAGCCCGACAACAACGTGGCCAGGGTGACGCTCCAGTCCCTCGCCGCTGTCCTCGGCGGCACCCAGAGCCTCCACGCCAACGGCTTCGACGAGGCCCTCGGCCTGCCGACGACCAGGGCGGCGCGCCTCGCGCTGCGGACCCAGCAGATCATCGCCCACGAGTCCGGGGTCGGCGACACGGTCGACCCGCTCGCCGGCTCCTACTTCGTCGAGACCCTGACCGACGAGGTCGAGGCGGGCGCCTGGGCGTACCTGGAGCGGATCGACGAGATGGGCGGCTCCGTCGCCGCCATCGAGTCGGGGTTCATGCAGGAGGAGATCGAGCAGGCCGCCTACGAGTACACCAAGGCGGTCGACGACGGCGACAAGGTCATCGTCGGGGTCAACCGGTTCGTCGACGACGACCCCGAGCCCGCCGAGGTCTTCCCCCTCGACCCGGTACTGCAGCGATCCCAGGTCGACCGCGTCCGGCGGACCAGGGCGGAGCGCGACCAGGCGGCGGTCGATGCCGCCCTCGCCGACCTGGCCGTGGCGGCGAGCGGAACGGCCAACCTGCTGCCCCCCATGAAGCAGGCGCTGCGCCACCGCGCCACCCTCGGCGAGGTCAGCGACGTGCTCAGGAAGGAGTTCGGTGTCTTTCAACCCGCAAGATGACGGGCGGACCAAGCTGGTCATCATCGGCGGCGGTCCCGGCGGCCACACCGCGGCGACCAACGCCGCCCGACTCGGTGCGGACGTCACCCTGATCGAGAAGGACGTGCTCGGTGGCGCCGCCCACCTGTGGGACTGCATCCCGTCGAAGACGATGATCGCCACGGGCGGCGCCATCAGCTTCGCCCACCGCATCGGCGGGATGGGGCTCAGCCACCTCGACGCCCATCTCGACGTCGAGGCGCAGCGGCACCGGATCGACGGGATCGAGGAGCACCTCAACACATCCGTGCGCCGCCTGCTCGAGAGCCAGGGCGTGCGCCTGATCGATGGCGTCGGCCGCATCAAGGGCCCCCACGAGGTGGTGGCCGAGACGGCGGACGGCATCGAGGAGCTCGACGCCGACTCCATCGTCGTGTCGACCGGCACCCGACCCCGCATCCCGACGTGGTGCAGCCCCGACGGCGACCGGATCCTCACCACCCGCCAGGCCTACCCGCCCGCCACCATGCCCGAGCACCTCGTGGTGATCGGGTCGGGGGTGACGGGCGTGGAGTTCGTCCACATGTTCACCTCCTTCGGGGCCAAGGTGACCCTGATCGTGAGCCGCCAGCAGGTCCTGCCCAGCAAGGACCCCGAGGTGGCCGCCGCCCTCGAGGACGAGCTGCTGCGCCGCGGGGTCCGGCTGTTCAAGGGGGCGAGGGCCGAGATGATCGAACCCACCGAGCAGGGCGTGGCCGTGGCCTGCGACGACGGCCGGGTCGCCCTCGGCACCCACGCCCTCTTCGCCATCGGCTCGATCCCCAACTCCGACGGGCTCGGCCTCGAGGACGCGGGCGTGGAGATCGACGACGGCGGCTACGTGTCGATCAACCACCACTGCCAGTCCAACGTCGGGCACATCTACGCCGCCGGCGACGTGTCCGGCAAGCTGCCGCTCTCGTCGGTGGCGGCCATGCAGGGCCGCAAGATCGCCGAGCACGTGATGGGCATCCACACCCGGGAGCACCGCCACATCGACTACGAGAAGGCGGCGTCGGCCATCTTCACCGAGCCCGAGATCGCCGACGTCGGCCTGGCCGAGGCCGAGGCGTTCGCCACCGGCCGCAAGATCCGCGTGACCAAGGTGCCCTACGCCTCCACCGCCAAGGCCCTGATCAACGACGATCCCGGCGGGTTCGTCAAGATCCTCTCCGACCCGGCCACCGGCGTGGTCCTCGGCGGCTCGATCGTCGGCCGCCACGCCGCCGAGCTCATCTCGGTCATCGCCCTGGCCGTCACCGCCCACCTGAAGGTGAGCGACATCGTCGAGAGCTGCCTGGTCCACCCCACCCTCTCCGAGGCGCTCGCCGACGCGGCCGAGTAGCGCCGCCGCGCCGCGCCGCGCCCGTCTCGCCGCGCCCGTCTCGCCGCGCCCCCGGGTCGCTTCGGGAGCCCGCCGTGGCTCCTCGCGTCTCCCGCAGCGATCTCGGGGCGGTCGACGTTGGATACCAACGTGAGCCGTCCCGAGGATCGGGCGGTCCGGGTTGCGAGATCATCTCGGGGCGATCGACCGTGGGGAGGCGAGGTCGGGGCGGTCGACGTTGGATACCAACGTGAGCCGTCCCGAGGATCGGGCGGTCCGGGTTGCGAGATCATCTCGGGGCGATCGACCGTGGGGAGGCGACGTCGGGTCGCCGCGACGCGTGGCGGGCGGCGCGTGGCGGGGGGCGGGCCTAGGAGATGACGGCGACCACGTCGCCGGCGCCCACCGAGTCGCCAGGGGCGACCTTGACCTCGGCGACGGTGCCGGCGGCCTCGGCGGTGATGTTGTTCTCCATCTTCATGGCCTCGAGCACGCACACCGCCTGACCGATCTCGACGGCGTCGCCCACCGCGACCAGGATCTTGACGATGGTGCCCTGCATCGGCACCGTCACCTGTCCGCTGCCGGCGCTCCCACCGCGGGCCCCGCCGGATGACGAGCGGGGACGCCCCGCCCTGGCCCCGGAGGCGGCCGGGGGGGCGCCGGCCGACTCCGGCACCCACATGCGCACCGAGAATCGCCGGCCGTCGACCTCGACGTCGACGTCGCGGCGGACCCTGGCCTCCTCCCCTTCGGCGGCTTCGGGCGCGGCGGGGGAGGACACGCCGGAGAGATCGAGGGTGGTCTCCACCCAGTTGGTCGAATGGGTGACGGCCACGAAGTCGGGGTGCTCGAGGATGGCGATGTCGGCCGGCGCGGTCGTGGCCACCCCGGTGATCTCGAGCTCGCGCAGCGCCCGCAGCAGCCGGTGTCTGGCCGACTCCCGGTCGGGGCCCCACGCCACCAGCTTGGCGATCAGGTTGTCGTAGTGCTGGCTGACCGTGTCGCCCTCGTCGTAGCCGGCGTCGACGCGCACGCCGTACCCGTCGGGCCGGTAGAAGCGGTCGATCCGGCCGGGTGCCGGCAGGAACCTCCCGCCGGCCGGGTCCTCCGCGTTGAGGCGCACCTCGATGGCGTGGCCGGTGATCACCACGTCGTCCTGGGTGAAGGGCAGCGGCTCGCCCGAGGCCACGGCCAGCTGCAGCGCGACCAGGTCCCGCCCGACGACCTGCTCGGTGACCGGGTGCTCCACCTGCAGGCGGGTGTTCATCTCCAGGAAGAAGAAGTCGCCGTCGGCGAAGATGAACTCGACCGTCCCGGCGTTGACGTAGCCGCACGCCTCGGCCACCTTGACGGCGGCCTGGCCCATGGCCTCCAGCGTGTCGGCGGGGATCTCGGGGGCTGGGGCCTCCTCGATCAGCTTCTGGTGCCGGCGCTGCGCCGAGCAGTCGCGCGTGCCGAGGTGGACGTAGTGGCCCTGGGAGTCGGCGAAGACCTGGACCTCGACGTGGCGCGGCCAGGTCAGGTACCGCTCCAGGTAGCTCTCCGAGCGGCCGAAGGCCTTCTCCGCCTCCCGCTGGGCCGACTCGAGGGCGTCGGCGGCCGACGCTGCGTCGGCGACGACGCGCATGCCGCGCCCGCCACCGCCGTAGGCCGCCTTGATGGCGACGGGCCACCCGTGCTCGTCGCCGAAGGCGATCACGTCGTCGGCCGAGCGGATGACCTCCGTGGTGCCCGGCACGCTCGCGACTTGGGCGCGCTGCGCGGCCAGGCGGGAGCTGATCTTGTCACCCATGACCTCGATGGCCTCGGGTGGCGGCCCGATCCACGCCACGCCGGCGTCGGTGACGCGTCGGGCGAAGTCGGCGTTCTCCGAGAAGAAGCCGTAGCCCGGGTGGACGGCGTCCGCCCCGGACCTGGCGATGACGTCGAGGATCTTGTCGGTCGCCAGGTAGGTGTCCGCCGCCGTGTCGCCGCCGAGGGCGTAGGCCTCGTCGGCCAGGCGGACGTGGAGCGCGTCGCGATCGACGTCGGAGTAGACCGCGACCGTGGCGATGCCGAGCTCGCGACAGGTGCGGATGACCCGGACGGCGATCTCGCCACGGTTGGCGATGAGAACCTTGGTCAGCACGCCCGGCAGTCTGTCAGCATGGACATTGACGGGCGAGTCCTCTCCCGGCTGGCGGCGACGACCCGCTTCGCCGACATCCGGGTCCACGACGAGGTCGGCTCGACCAACGACCTGGTCGCAGACGCGGCCAGGTCCGGCGCCCCCGAGGGCCTCGTCGTGGTCGCCGGGGTCCAGCGCGCCGGGCGCGGCCGGCTCGGGCGTCGGTGGGACGCACCGGCAGGCTCGGCCCTGCTCGCCTCCGTCCTCCTGCGCCCCGACGGGCTGCCCGCGGCCCGCTACCACCTGCTCACGGCGGCTGTGGCCCTGGCGGCGGCGGCCGCCAGCGAGGAGCTGACCGGGCTGCGCCCGGACCTCAAATGGCCCAACGACCTCCTCGTCGGGCCGGCCAAGCTGGCCGGGGTGCTCGCTGAGGTGGCCGTCGCCCCTGGCCCGCTCGGCCCTGGCGCCGTCGTGGTCGGCATCGGGCTCAACCTCACCGCGTCACCGCCGGGCGCCACCGACCTGGCCGCCGAGACCGGGGCCGCGCCCGTCACCGGCGAGGCCCTCCGCGTCCTCCTCGCCGGGGTCGAGCAGCGCTACGGGCGTTGGGACGCCGTCGCCGACGAGCACCGCAGCTGCTGCTCGACCATCGGCCGGCGGGTCAGCGTCGAGATGACCGGGCGGGCGTCGAGAACGGGCACGGCCACCGACGTGACCGCCGACGGGCGCCTGCGGGTCGCCTTCGACGACGGCGGCGCCGAGGCCCTGAGCGCCGGTGACGTCACCCACCTGCGGCCGGCGGAAGGGGCCGGTTGGTAGCGTGCGGCGTGCCCATCGCCCGGAATCGGCCGCGCCCACGCCCGACTGCGCACGGTGGGAGGGTGGGGTCGTGAAGGCGCTGATCCTCGCCGGCGGCGCCGGCACCAGGCTCCGGCCGATCACCCACACGCGGGCCAAGCAGCTCGTGCCCGTGGCCAACAAGCCGATCCTCTTCTACGGCCTCGAGGCCATCGCCGACGCCGGCGTGGTCGAGGTCGGGATGGTCGTCGGTGACACCGCAGAGGAGGTCAGGGCCGCCGTCGGTGACGGGAGCGCGTGGGGACTGCAGGTGACCTACCTGCCCCAGGAGGCGCCCCTCGGCCTGGCCCACGCCGTGTTGATCGCCAGGGACTTCCTCGGTGACGACGACGTGGTCATGTACCTCGGCGACAACCTGCTCGAGCAGGACCTGAGGGCGTTCGTCGAGCGCTTCGAGCAGGAGCGCAGCGCGGCCGACGAGCCCACCCTGTCCGGCCACCCGGCCACCGCCCCCGCGGCGCGCATCCTCCTCGCCCACGTCGACGACCCCCAGCGCTTCGGCGTGGCCGAGCTCGACGCGGACGGCCGGGTCGTCGCCCTGGTGGAGAAGCCGGAGAGCCCGCCTTCGGACCTGGCCCTCGTCGGGGTGTACCTCTTCGACCGGACCATCCACGAGGCGGTGGCGTCGATCGAGCCCTCGGCGCGCGGCGAGCTCGAGATCACCGACGCCATCCAGTGGCTGATCGACCAGGGCCACCGGGTCGGCAGCGAGGTCCTGAAGGGTTGGTGGATCGACACCGGCAAGCTGACCCCCCTCCTCGAGGCCAACCGGCTCCTGCTCGAGAAGATGGAGCGACGCCTCGACGGCGACGTCGACCGGGTCTCGACGGTCGACGGCCGGGTGGTCGTCGAGGAGGGCGCCGTCGTCGAGCGCTCCCACATCCGCGGCCCCGCGGTCATCGGCGCCGGGGCCGTCGTGCGCGACAGCTTCGTCGGCCCCTTCAGCGCCATCGGGCCCGGCTGCCTGGTCGAGCGCTCCGAGATCGAGCACTCCGTCCTCCTCGGCCACGCCGCGGTCGTCGACGCCGGGCGCATCGAGGACTCCCTGCTCGGCCACCACGTCGAAGTCACCCGCTCGGACCGCAGGCCCCGAGCCACCCGCCTGATGATCGGCGACCACGGCAAGATCGACCTCGGGTAGGGAGCGGCACCCGGGGGGCGCCCCAGCGGGCGGGGGAGGCCTACCCGGCCCTCCAACTAGCCTCGGACGGGTGCGACAGCTCATCACCGGCGGTGCCGGCTTCATCGGGAGCAACTACGTGCGGTGGGTCCTCGACCACACCGACGACGAGGTGACCGTCTACGACGCCCTGACCTACGCCGGCAACCGGGAGACCCTGAAGGATGTGCAGGAGCGCTGGCCGAGTCGGTACCGCTTCGTCCACGCCGACATCTGCGACGCCGCCACCATGGAGGCGCAGGTGGCCGGCCACGACGCCGTCGTCCACTTCGCGGCGGAGAGCCACGTCGACCGGTCCATCCGCGGGCCGGCCGACTTCGTGCGGACCAACTGCGTCGGCACCGATGTGGTCATGCAGTCGTGCCTGGCCGCCGGCGTCGGCCGGGTCGTGCACATCTCCACCGACGAGGTCTACGGATCGGTGGCCGACGGCTTTTCCGTCGAGTCGGACCCGCTCGACCCCCGCTCGCCGTACAGCGCATCGAAGGCCGGCTCGGACCTGATCGCCAGGGCCTACTTCTCCACCTACGGCCTGCCGGTGGTGGTCACCCGCAGCGCCAACAACTTCGGTCCGTGGCAGTACCCCGAGAAGGTCATCCCGCTCTTCGTCACCCACCTCCTCGACGGGGCCAACGTCCCCCTCTACGGGGACGGCGGCAACCGCAGGGACTGGCTCCACGTCGAGGACAACTGCGCGGCGCTCGACCTGGTGCTGCGGACCGGTGAGGCCGGGGAGATCTACAACGTCGGGTCGGGCAACGAGCTGCCCAACCGTGAGCTCACCGAGCGCCTGCTGGCGCTCAACGGGGCCGGAGACGAGCGCATCGACATGGTCGCCGACCGGCTCGGTCACGACCGCCGCTACGCCGTCGACACGGGCAAGATCCGCGCCCTCGGCTGGACGCCGGCCGCCAGCCTCGACGACGCCCTCGAGCGGACCGTCGGCTGGTACCGCGACAACCGCTGGTGGTGGGAGCCGCTCAAGGCGGTCGGCGCGGCCAGGTGAAGGTCCTCGTCACCGGGGCCGGCGGCCAACTCGGCACCGACCTCGTCGCCACCTTCAGCGGGCAACGGCACCACTCGGTCATCGCCGCCGACCGGGCCCGGCTCGACGTGGGCGATCGCGACGCGGTGCTCGGCGCCTGCGGCCAAGCGGCGCCCGACCTGGTGGTGAACGCAGGGGCGTGGACGGCGGTGGACGCCTGCGAGTCCGACCCGGACCGGGCGTGGCGGACCAACGCCCTCGGCGCCCGCAACGTGGCCGAGGGCGCCAGGCTGGCCGGCGCCCACCTGGTCCACGTGTCGACCGACTACGTCTTCGACGGCGACGCCGACCGCCCCTACACCGAGTGGGACCGCACCAACCCCCGCTCGGTGTACGGCGCCAGCAAGCGGGCGGGCGAGACCGAGACCCTCACGCTGGTGCCCGACGCGACGGTCGTGCGCACCTCGTGGGTGTGCGGACGCCACGGATCCAACATGGTCAAGACCGTCCTGCGGCTGGCGTCGTCACCTGGCCCGCTCGCCTTCGTCGACGACCAGCGGGGGTGCCCGACCTTCACCGACGACCTGGCCCGGATGATCTCGAACCTGGCCGTGGCCCGCAGGCCCGGCGTCCACCACGTCACCAACCAGGGGCCGACCACCTGGTACCGCTTCGCGTGCGACGTCCTCGCCGCGGCAGGGGAGGACCCCGGCCGGGTCCGGCCGATCGCCACCGCCGAGCTGGATCCGCCCAGGCCGGCGCCGCGCCCGGCCAACTCCGTGCTCGACAACGCCGTCCTGCGCCTCGGGGGGATCGACCTGCTCCCCGACCACCACGAGCCGCTCGAGCGCACGGTCCGCCACCTCCTCGCTTGACCCTGCCGATCGCTGCGGTCGTGGTCAGCTACGACTCCGCTCCCGACCTCGGCGCGTGCCTGCGCAGCCTGGCCGCGGCCGGCATCGAGCGGCGCGTGGTCGTCGACAACGGGTCAAGCGACGGCTCGGGCGCCGCCGCGGCCACGGCCGACCCGGGCCACGAGTGGATCGACAGCGGCGCCAACCTGGGGTTCGGGCGCGCCGCCAACCTCGGAGCGGCCGCCAGCGCCGAGCCCTACCTGCTGATCGGCAACGCCGACCTGGTCGTCGACCCCGCCGCGCCCGCCACCCTCCTCGAGCGGCTGCGCGCCGGGGACGGTGTCGGCCTGGTCGGCCCCCGCCTGGTCAACCCGGACGGGTCGACCTACCCGTCGGCGAGGACGTTTCCCAACCTGGTCGACGCCATCGGGCACGGGCTCCTCGGGATCGTCGCACCGTCCAACCCCTTCACGCGCCGGTACCGGGTCCTCGACCGGGACGACACCGAGGCGCCCACCGTCGACTGGGTGTCGGGCGCGTGCTTCCTGGTCGAGCGTCGGGCCTTCGTCGCCGTCGGCGGGTTCGACCCGGCCTACTTCATGTACCTGGAGGACGTCGATCTCTGCTGGCGTCTGCGCCGGGCCGGGTGGGCGACCGCCTACGAGCCCGCCGCCTCGGTGCTCCACGTGCAGGGGGCGTCGGCGCACCTGCACCCGTACCGGATGCTCGCCGCCCACCACCGGTCCCTTTGGCGCTTCGCCACGGCCACCACGACCGGGCCGCGGCGGGCCGTGCTGCCCGTCGTCGGCGCCGGTCTGGTCGCCAGGCTGGCCGTCACCGCCGCCGCGCACCGCCTGGCGCCAGGCACGCGCCCGGCGAGGACGACCGGACCCCATCCGCCGCGCCGGGTACCCTGACCGGTCCATGGGTAGAGCGTCGTCCAGCAAGAAGGTGGCTCGCGCCGCCGGCACGGGTGGGGGCCGCACCGCGGGGGCCAACCGGCCGTGGGGCTACATCGGGGTCATCGCCCTGGTCGCCATCGTCGGCGTGGCCCTCACCGTCACCAGCCGGAGCCGGTACCAGCACCAGCTGTCGGCAGCGACCGCGAGCGCGGCGTCGGTCGCCCCACTCGTCGGCGGCCCGCCCTGGCACGAGGGCTACCTCGTCGACATCTGCGGGCACGACCAGAAGGCCGTCGTGTCGATGTCCAACGCCTACGGCTACACCACCACGGGCGACGGCGTCGTCCGGATCGCCCCCAAGACCAAGGCGGTCGCCGGGAAGAACGCCACGCTCGGGGTCCTGGCCAAGGCCGTCGGCATCCAGCTGTCGCTCAGCAGCATCCAGCTCCCCGGCGCCCAGCGCTACACCAACGGCGGCAACAACTGCGGCGCTCTCGCCGGGCGCCTCTACGTCAAGCAGTACGCCTACCCGGGTGCGGTCGGGACCCTGTCGTCGACCGACCCGACCAACATCGCGCTGGTCGACGACGCCCTCGTCACCCTGGCGTTCGTGCCCCCGTCGCAGAAGGGGTCCATCCCCGCGCCACCCGCCACCGTCTCCTCGGCGCTGACCAAGGCGGTCTCGCCGGTCACCACCACGACCACCGCGCCGGCCGCGACGACCACGGTGCCCGGGTCGAGCTCCACCACCGTCGCCGGGTCGCCGTCCACGACCGTCGCCGGCTCGAGCACCACAACCACCGGCCAGCCCCGCAGCTCGTCGACGACCCGGCCGCCCACGTCGACCACGGCCAAGGGCTAGGGCGGCGCGGCGGGTCCCTAGCGAAACAGGTCCTCCGCCGGCTTCCTGACGATCTCCGCGGCCACGGAGGCCTCCCGTAGCCACGACGGGTCGACCCCCCTGACGAGGGCGACGGGCACCTGCGAGGACTTTCCCATGACCAGCTCTGCCGCCCCGGCGATCTCGTCGGCCACGCACACCTCCGTCACCGCCAGCTCCCGGCCGTAGGCGTCGGAGGTGCCGCGCAGGTCCACCACCCCGGCCAACCCTGCGACCCCGATGGCCACGTCGGTCACCCCGCGCCGCCACGTCCGGCCGAAGGTGTCCGACACCACCACGCCGACCTCCAGGCCGGTCCTCGCCCGGATCCCGTCGCGGATGCGGCGGGCCGAGCGGTCCGGGTCGAGCGGCAGCAGCACCGCCCAGCCCCGCGCCACGTTGGAGAGGTCGACCCCCGAGTTGGCGCACACGAAGCCGTGGCGAGTCTCGGTCATGATCAGATCACCGCGGCGGCGCAGGACCCGCACGGCCTCGTCGATCACCGCCCCCTTGTGCGACCTGGGGTCGTCCGGGTCGACCGCGACCAGGCGACCCTCGGCCTTGGACACGATCTTCTGGGTGACCACGACCACGTCACCGGCCTCGACCGGCGCGTGCTCCACGACCAGCGCAGCGATGTCCGCGCCCGGCTCCACCTCGGGGATGCCGTCGACCGGCACCAGGCTGATCGTCACCGTCGCCCTCCGAGCCCGGCCAGCACCACCCCGGCCAGCGCGGCCGACTCGTCCGGTCCGGACATGACCGTCGGGGCCACCACGCACCGCATCCCCTCCTCCTCCACCGCCCCGGCCAGCCCGGCGTCGGCCGTGTCGACCACCAGGGTGGCAGCGAAGGGAGCCCACCTCCTGGCCACGCCGACCACCGACGCCTCCTCGCCGAGCTCGGCCAGGAGCCGGTCGGCGGGCCCCTTGACGGTGCGCCCCGCGATGATCGGCGACACCGCCACCACGTCGTCGCGCCGGGCCGCCACCGCCGCGCCGAGGCCAGGCACGGCCAGCACCGGGCCGATCGAGACGACCGGGTTGGACGGGCAGAGGATGATCCGCTCGGCGCCGGCGATGGCGTCGAGCACCCCCGGCGCCGGCGTCGCGCCTTCGATCCCGGCGAAGCGCACCGACGACACCACGACGGCGTGGGCCAGGCCCACGAAGTACTCCTGGAAGCCGATCTCACCCCCGTCGGCCAGGGTCACCCTCGTCTCGACGCGATCGTCGGTCATGGGCAGCAGCCGCACCTCCACGCCCCAGCGGCGGCACAGCTCCGCGATCACCGCCGACAGCGGCGCGCCCTCGTGCAGCCGGGTGGTGCGGTACAGGTGGGTGCCGAGGTCGCGGTCGCCGAGGTTGAACCAACCGAGGCGCCCCTCGGACGCGGCGCGCAGCTCGGCCATGGCCTGCCAGGTCTCGTCGACCAGCCCCCAACCGGTGACCGGATCGACCGCACCGGCGAGGGTGTAGGTGACCGTGTCGAGATCGGGGCAGATGCGCAGGCCGTGCAGGTCGACGTCGTCGCCCGTGTTGACCACCCCGACGATCTGGTCGGCATCGACGACGCGCCGGAGGGCGTCGAGCATCCTGGCCGCACCCACCCCCCCGGCGATGGCGGCGATCACGCGAGAGGGCGGCGGGAGGCGGGAGGCGGCGACATGCCGGCACGTTATCCATCCGTGTCCCGCATCCCGCCGGCCCGCCACGTCGGCGGCCGACCATGCAGGGTGGCCGGTACGCTCCTGCGGCCATGATCGCCGTCGCCGTCGACGCCACGGCCCTCCTCGGGCGGCCGACCGGGATCGGCGCGGTCGTCGCCGGGCTGCTCGGCGCCCTCGCCGACGTCGACGACCTCGACGTGATCGGCTACGGCGTCACCGGCACCGGCTGGCGCCAGCTCCCCGGTCTCCTCCCCGCCGGGGTGCGGGCGGCGCGCGGGCCTCTCCCCGCCTCGGTGGCCCAGCGGCTGTGGGCCCGGACGGACCATCCGGACCTGCGCTGGTGGGCCGGCCGGGCCGACGTGGTCCACGGGACCAACTACGTGGTGCCCCCGGCGCGGGGCGCGGCGCGGATCGTCACCGTGCACGACCTCACCGCCGTGCGCTTTCCGGAGCTGTGCACCCCCGCCGCCCTCCGGTATCCGGGGTTGGTGCGCCGGGCCGTCGCCGGGGGCGCGGAGGTGCTCACCGGCGCCCACTGGGTGGCCGCCGAGATCGAGGAGCACTTCGGCGTCCCGGCCGGCCGCGTCCACGTGGTCGGCTGGGGCATCGACCCTCCGGGACCGGCCGTCGTGTTTGCCCCGCCGGCCGTCGCGAAGGCGCCCCCTCCGATGCCGGGCGCCCCCTACGTCCTCGGGCTCGGCACCGTCGAGCCCCGCAAGGACTTCCCCGGGCTGGTGCGGGCCTTCTCGTCGGTCGCCGATGCCGTGCCCGACGTCGAGCTGTGGATCGCCGGGCCGCCCGGGTGGGGCGAGGACGCCCTCTCCGAGGCCCTCCGCACCTCGCCGGTGCGGGCGCGGATCCGGCGCCTCGGGTGGGTCGACGACATCGACGCGCTGGTGCGCGGCGCCTCCGTCTTTGCCTACCCCTCGGTCTACGAGGGATTCGGCCTGCCGCCCCTCGAGGCCATGGCCCGCGGCATCCCGGTCGTGGCCACCGCCGCGGGCGCCGTGCCGGAGGTCGTCGGCGACGGCGCCGAGCTGGTCGCGCCCAGCGACCCCGACGCCCTGGCCGGCGCCATCGTGGCCCTGCTCACCGACGACCGGCGCCGCGCCTCGATGGTCGAGGCCGGCTACCGGCGGGTCGAGGGCAGGACGTGGTCGGCGACGGCGCTCGCCATGGCCGACCTGTACCGCTCGCTGGCGCCCTGATCCCGGGACGCGCCGGCAGGGCCGGGGCGTGGGCAGGACCAGCTGGCGGCACGGTCAGCCGGCGGCACGGTCAGCCGGCGGCAGGATCAGCCGACGGCAGGGTCAGCCGGCGGCCCGGCGTCGCGCCCGCCCTGGCCTCGATCGCCTCGTCGAAGATGGCCCCGTACCTGCCCGTGGACGAGGGGCGCAGCCGGGGGCGGCGCCGGCGGGCATCGGCCCCTGGCACCGCCAGGTCGAGCAGCTCCACCACCGCGGACGCCAGGGCGGCGGGGTCGCCGCCCCGCACCAGGCGACCGGCGCCTTCGAGCGCCCCGGCCAGGATCTCGACCGGGCCACCCTGGTCACCGGCGACGATCGGCACGCCGCTCGCCAGCGCCTCGACGTGGACCAGGCCGAAGGGCTCCGGCTGGGTCGACACCTGCACGAACACGTCGAGGTCGGCCATCAGCTCCGGCAGGTCACGGCGGGGACCGAGCCAGTCGACCCCGGGGAGCGCCGCGGCCCTCCTGGCCAGGTCGGCGGCGTAGTGGTCCTTGCCCCCGACGGGCGCGCCGGCCACGACCAGGCGGGCGTCGGGGCGCGCCGCGTGGATGAGGGGGACGGCGTCGACGAGGACGTCGAAGCCCTTCCACGTGTCGATCCGCGCCGCCGAGCCGATCAGCGGCGCGTCGTCGGGTATGCCCGCCCGCCGGCGGAAGCGGCCGGCGAGGGAGGGCGACCACTCGGTCGGGTCCGGGTCGTCGACGACCACGTCCAGGTGGGGATGGTCCAGCTGGGCGGCGATGGCTCCGGACATGGCGATGAGCCGGTCCGCGAAGCGGCGGGCGAGGAAGCGCTCGACGCGCAGGGCGGCGGCGGACTGCACGACGATCTCCCGCGCGTGCCAGACGTGGGGCCGTCCGAGCAGCCGGGCCACGGCCCAGCCGTACCACGAGTGCAGCGAGTTGGTGTGGACCACGTCGGCGCCGATCCGGCGGGCCAGGGCTGCCAGGCGCAGCACCGACACCGGCCAGTCGGTGGCGTACCTGGCCCAGTAGGCCGCGCCCTCGGTCGTGGTGATCCGCCGCATCGGGACGATGTGCAGCCTCGCCCCCGCGGCGGCATACTCGTCGGCCAGGCGGGCGGGTGACGGCACGGCCACGTGGCACTCCCAGCCTCCCGCCGTGAGCTGGCGCACCATCCGGATCAGCGCCGTCTCCGACCCGCCGCCGTCACTGGCCGGCTGGATGGAAAGGACGCACCTGGTGCGGGTCGCAGTCAACGTCGAACAGCTCCTCTCCGAGTCACCCGGCGGGATCGGCCGCTACAGCAGGCAGCTGGCCACCCTACTGTCGGGGGTCGCGCCGGCCGACGAGGTCGTGCCCCTCGTCGCCCGCCACCCGGCCGCAACGGCGCGCGCCGCCCTGGCCGCCGCCGGCATCCACGCCGAGCCGGCCATCGCCCCCCTGCCCAGGCCGGCGCTCTACGAGACCTGGGTCCGCTTCGGCCTGCCCCCCGTTAGCTGGTCGAGGCCCCGTCCCGACGTCGACCTCGTGCACGCCCCTTCGGCCGCCGTGCCGGGACGCGGCCGGGTGCCGCTCGTCGTCACCGTCCACGACGCAGCCAGCGAGCTGTGGCCGGACGCGTTCAGCCCGCGGGGCCGGGCCTTCCACCGCCGGGGGGCGGCCGCGGCCGCCGAGCGGGCCGACGCGGTGATCACCGTCAGCCACGCCGCGGCGGACGAGATCGTCGCCCACACCCCGATCCGCGCCGAGCAGCTGCGCGTCGTGCCCCACGGCGTCGACGCCCCCGCCCCCGACCCGGTCGCCACCTCCGCCCGCCTCGCCGCCCTCGGCCTCGAACCGCACGGCTACCTCCTGTGGGTCGGCAGCCTCGAGCCCCGCAAGAACGTGGCCACCCTGGTCGCCGCAGCCGCCCGCCTGGCCAGGGCGGGGCGCCCCCCGCCGCCGCTGGTGCTCGCCGGCTACCAGGGCTGGCGCAACGCCGGGATGGTCGACCCGGCCGACCGGGCCACCCTCGGGGCCGGCCTCGTCGAGCTCGGGCGGGTTGCCGAGGCCGACCTGTGGGCCCTCTACGGCGGGGCGGTGGCCCTCGCCGTGCCCAGCCGGCACGAGGGGTTCGGCCTGCCCGCCGTCGAGGCGATGTCCCAGGGCTGCCCGGTGATCTGCTCGGACATCCCCGCGCTGGTCGAGGTCACCGCCGGGGCGGCCATCACGGTCCCCCCGTCCGACGTGGCCGGGTGGGCCGACGCCGTCGACGGCCTCCTCGGCGATCCCGCCACCCGCGCTGCGCTGGCCGCCGCCGGCCGGCGCCGAGCCGGGGAGCTCACCCCGGAGCGCATGGTGCGGGCCACGCGCGCCGTCTACCGGGAGGTCACCGGCGGTGACCTCCACGGCCGTCACCGCCGGTGACCTCGACAACAGGGTCAGCGGGGGTTGACGGCCGCCCGCCCGGCCGCCCGGGCGGGACGAGCCGCTAGCGTCGCCGAGATGCGGGTGCTCGTGACCGGCAGGAGCGGATTCGTCGGCGGCTGGCTCGTGGGCCATCTGGCCGACATCGGCGACGACGTCGTCGCCCTCGACGACGACCTCGACATCCTCGACGAGGCGGCGCTCACCGACGCCGTGGTCGCCGCCGCCCCCGACGCCATCTGCCACCTCGCCGCCCAGGCCAGCGTGGGGGCGTCGTGGAAGGACCCGGCGACGACCTTCTCGGTCAACACCATCGGCACGGTCCGGCTGCTCGCCGCGGCCGAGGCCTGCGGCGCGCGACCCCGTGTCCTCTTGATCAGCTCCGCCGAGGTGTACGGCGCGGTGACGCCCCACGAGCTCCCGCTGCGCGAGGACAGGACGCTCGCGCCGGCCAGCCCGTACGCCGCGAGCAAGGCGGCCGCGGAGATGGCCGGGATCGGGGCGTGGCTCGGGCGGGGGCTCGAGGTGCTCAGGGCCAGGCCGTTCAACCACACCGGACCCGGTCAGCGGCCCGACTTCGTCGTGCCCTCCCTGGCCCGGCAGGTCGCCCAGGTCCGCGCTACGGGCGCCCCGTCGCTGCTCGCCGGCAACCTCGAGGCCAGGCGCGACATCGCCGACGTCCGCGACGTCGTCGTCGCCTACCGGGCCCTCCTCGAGCACGGCGCCCCCGGCGCGGTCTACAACGTCTGCACCGGGCGGTCGGTCGCCATCGCCGACGTGGCCAGGGCCCTCCTCGACGCCGAAGGCCTCGACGTCCCCATCGAGGTCGACCCGGCCCGGATCCGGCCGATCGACATCCCCGAGCTGAGGGGCGATCCGGCCGCGCTCACCGCCGCCACCGGCTGGTCGCCGTCGATCCCCCTCGACCAGACTCTCCGCGACATCCTGGCCGCCTTCCGCACCCCGGCGGCCTGAGGTCCTGGCCCCATCGGAGGCAGGCCGGCGGTCAGTCCAGGCCGACGGCGGCGCGCAGCCGGGCCTCGGGCGCCTCGACCGCGGCCCGCAGCGACCCGACCACCTCCCGCGCCCCGGCCGGCAGGCGCTCCTCCAGGGCGTCGACCTGCTCGTCGAGCTGCCTGCGGGTCGGGGCGACGCGCTCGTCGAGCGTCCTCGCCAGCTCCACCAGCTGGGTGCGCGCCGAGGCCACGTTGGGCCCGACCTGCCCGCTCAGATCATCGATCAGGCTCCGGCCGTTGGTGGACAGCTGGGCCACGTCCACACCTTCGAGTCGCTTGGCCAGCTCCGAGCCTTCGAGTCGCTTGGCCAGCTCTGAGCCCTCGAGTCGCTTGGCCAGCTCCCGGCGTCGGACCTGGGCCCGCTGGAACCCGAGCACGCCGAGGCCCACGGCCACGTAGGCGCCGTCCCTCACCGCCCTCTCGGCGTCGTCGACCAGCTTGGAGATGTCGGATGTCGGACGTGCGGCCATGGTTCCTCCTGGGATCCGGGCGCCGGGTAGACGGCGCCCTGCTCGTTGCCATCTCCGTGCCAGCTGAAGTGTCGGTGCTAGCTGAAGTGTCGGTGCTAGCTGAAGTGTCGGTGCTAGCTGAAGTGTCGGTGCTAGCTGAAGTGTTCGTCAGTGTATAACAGTTGCAAGCACCTGGCGACGAGACACCCGTCACCGGGAGGGCCCGACAGCGACGGCGGACGCCCGGCATGACCGGGCGGGTCCCGGCCCGACCACTAGGCTGACGCCCCCGAACATGGATGCCGACCCGCTCGTCCCGCCTGTCGTTGCGGTCGTCGTCGCCTCCGACCCCGGCCCCTGGTTCGAGGAGACGCTCTCGGCGCTCGGCGCCCAGGACTACTCCAACCTCTCGGTGCTGGTGATCGACGCCGGCGGCGGCGCCGACCCGACCCCGCTCGTCGCCGGCGTGCTCCCCGACGCCTACGTCCGAAGAACCGGCGGACAAGACCTTCGCGGAGTCGACACGGACGCCGCGCCCGGCTGGGCGGCCGCGGCCAACGAGGTGATCGGGGTCGTCGACGGGGCGTCGCACTACTTCTTCTGCCACGACGACGCCGCCGCTGACCCCGACGCCATCCGCCTGCTCGTGGAGGAGGCGTTCCGCAGCAACGCGGCGGTGACCGGCGCCAAGCTGGTCGACTGGTCCGATCCGGCGTCGCTGCGCGCCGTCGGGCTCGGTGCCGACCGCCTCGGCGCGGTCCACCCCCTGGTGGAGGCCGGGGAGCTCGACCAGGCCCAGCACGACGCGGTGCGCGACGTCTTCGCCGTCCCCGCCGCCGCCATGCTGGTGCGGGCCGACCTCTTCGCCGCCCTCGGTGGCTTCGACCCTGCGCTCGACGGGGGCGCGGCCGAGCTCGACCTGTGCTGGCGAGCCCAGCTGGCCGGCGGCCGGGTGATCGTCGCTCCTGCCGCCCGGGTCCGCCACCTCGAGGCCGCCCGCCCCGACCGACCGGCCGCGCGGGCCGGTCCCGAGCCGGCGGAACACCAGCGGATCCGGACCCTTCTCGTCTGCGCCGGCATCCCCACCCTCCTCTGGCTCCTGCCGGTGGCCGCCGTGCTCCTGGTCGCCGAGTCGCTGGCCAGCCTGCTCCTCGGCCGCCCCGGTGAGGCGGCGCGGCGCATCAGCGGCCTGAGCGCCCCGTTCCGCCGACCCGCACCGACGTGGCGGGCCAGGCGGCGGGCGCAGCGCGTGCGCCAGGTGCCCGACCGCCGCCTCCGTCGCCTCCAGACGCCAGGCAACACCCGGCTGCGCGGGTGGGCCAGACGCCACCTCGACGACGCCCCGCTCCCGCCGGTCACCGCCGTCCAGGAGACCACCGGCGCACCGGAGCCCGCCGGGATGCGGGTCGCGCCCGACGACGCGTCGGCCGCCCCGGGCACCTGGCGCCTCGCCCTGGGGGCCGCGGCGGTCCTGGTCGTCGTGTTCGCCGTCGGCAGCAGGAGCCTGCTCGGACCCGAGCTGCCCGACGTAGCCTCCCTCCCGGACACCTCCGCCGGGGTGGGGGCGCTGTGGCATGGCTGGCTCTCGACCTGGCAGGGCGCGGTGCTCGGTCGGAGCGGCCCGGCCAGCCCGGCCCTCGGACTGCTCGCCCTCGCCGGGACGCTGTTGTTCGGCGCCGTGGGCACCCTCCAGCACGTCCTCGTCCTCGGGCCGCTCGTCGTCGGGCCACTCGGCGCCTGGCGGGCGGCGCGCCCGTGGGGCTCGGCGCGGGGGCGGGTCGCCACCATGGTGGCGTACGCACTGGTCCCCGTCGGTCTCGACGCCCTTTCGGTCGGTCACTGGGACGGCCTCATCGCCTACGCCGCCGCTCCCTGGCTGGTCGCCGGGCTCGTGCGGATCTCCGACGCCCTCCCGCTGCCGGGAACCGGGACGCGCGCCGTCCTCGGCCGGGTCGGAGCGGTCGGCCTGCTCACCGCAGTGGTCGCAGCGTTCGTCCCCTCGTGGCTGCTTGTGGTCCCGGTCGTGGCCGCGTCCCTCGCCGCCGGGTCGCTGCTCGTCGGTCAACGGCCCGTCGCCGTGCGGCTCCTCGCCGTCGGGGTGGCGGCCGGCGTGGTCGGGGCCGTGCTGCTCCTCCCCTGGTCGCTGCGGGTCATCGGCGACCCGACGACCATGTTCGGCGTCGCCCACGCCGGCGTGACCCACGAGAGCTTCGGCGCCGTGCTCCACCTCCACACCGGGTCGATCGGACTCGACGTCCTCGGGTGGGGCCTGCTGGCGGCTGCCGCCCTGCCCCTCGTGATCGGCAGGTCCTGGCGGCTGGCGTGGGCGGCCAGGCTGTGGGTCACGGCCCTCGTCGGGGCGTTGTGGGCGTGGGCCGGGCTGCGGGGGTGGGTGCCGATGGCCGACCCCGAGGTCGTCCTGGCCCCGGCCGGCTTCGCCCTCGCCGCTTCGGTCGGGCTCGGCGTCGTGGCCTTCGAGCTCGACCTCCCCGGCTACCGGTTCGGTTGGCGGCAGCTGACGTCGGCGGTGGCCGCCCTCGGGCTGGTGCTGGCCGCGGTGCCGGTGGTCGGGGCCACGGGCGGCGGCCGCTGGCACCTCCCTGGCGGCGGGGCATCGAGCGTCCTCACCTCCCTGCAGCGCACCACCGGCGGCGACTACCGGGTCCTCTGGATCGGCGCGCCCGACGCGCTTCCCCTGGCGTCGGAGCCCCTCGGTGGCAGCCAGGCGTTTGCCACGTCCTTCGACGGCCTGCCCGACGTGACCGGGGCGTGGGCGTCGGGTCGGGCCGGGGGAGCCGGGGTCCTCGCCGCCGACATCCGCCTGAGCGGCGCCGGCCTCACGACCAAGCTCGGCCACCTCCTGGCCGCCTTCGGCGTCCGCTACCTGGTGCTCCCGGCCGCCGACGGGCCCACCGGCACGGGCGCGGCCGCCGAGGTGACGTCACCCCAGCTGGCGCGCGGCCTGCTGCTGCAGACCGACCTGCGCCCGCTGACCGTCGACCCCTCCTACACCGTCTACGCCAACCAGGCGTGGGTGCCGGTCCGGGCGTCGGTCCCGGCGTCGACGGCGGCGTCGCTCGGCGTCGCCGGCCCGGCGGCGGCCCGCCTGCTCGGAGGCCTCGACCTGCAGGCCGCCGCGCCGGTGCTCGGCAGTGGCGCACCCGACGCCGCCAGCGGCCCCGTGGGCGCGGGGACGTCGGTCTACGTGGCCGCCACGCCGGCGGCCGCCTGGCGCCTGGCGGTGGACGGCCACCGGGTCGCGGCCCGTCGTGCCCTCGGCGTCGGCCAGACCTACGCGCTCCCCACCGGCGGCCGGGCCACGATCGTGGCCAGGACCTCGCTGGTCTGGCGCACCCTCCAGATCGTCCTGGTCGCCGGGTGGGTGCTGCTCGTCGCCGCGCTGGTCGTCGATCGGAGGCGACGGGCCCGCCATCCCGACGACCCGGTGCAGGCCGAGTGGTTCACCCCCCTGGCCCCGAGCAGGGGACGCAGGTCCCGCCGGACGAGGGCGGCGAGCACCGCGCCCGCCGGCATGGACAGCGACGAGGTGTGGATCGATGCCTGAGGCCACCCCGAGAGACCAGGCACCGGCGCACCGGCGCAGGGCCAGGGTCGACCGGCGCCCGGTGCTCGCGGCGCTCGCCGTGGTGGCCGCCGTCGGACTGGCCGTCGGCCGCGGCGGTGCCCGCCCGCCGCGCGCCGGTGTCACCACCGGGACGGGCCCGGTCGTGGCGCCCGCCGCCGCCCTGACCTCGTCGTGGTTCTGCGCCGGTGCCACCGACACGGCGACCGGCGCCGCCCCCGGGCGGCTGGTGCTGGCCAACGCCGGAGCGGCGGCCGTCGCCGGGACCGTCACCCTCGTGCCCGACCACGGGGCGAGGGTCGCCATCCCGGTCAGCGTGCCCGCACTCGGACGGATCGTGCTCCGCGAGGCGGTCCCCGGCGGCGCCGCCTGGCTCGGCGCCCTGGTCGACCTGTCAGGCGGCGAGGTCAGCGTCGAGCAGCAGATCACCAGCACCCTCGGTGACACCGCCGAGCCGTGCGCCACCGCCGGCTCCACCTCGTGGTACTTCGCCGGCGGGGCCACGCTCGTCAACGCGACGTCCACCGTCTCCCTGCTCAACCCGTACGCCACCCCGGCCATCGCCGACCTCACCTTCACGACCAACCAGGGCGTCGAGGCGCCCGGCGACTTCCAGGGCGTGGTCGTCCCGCCCGACAGCGTGGTCCCCATCGACCTTCGCAGCCATCTGCGCAGGCGCACCGCCATCGCCACCTCCGTCTCGGTCACCGCCGGGCGCCTGGTGGCCTGGAAGACCGATGTCGTGACCCCCCCGGCGGCGGCCAGCCCCCTGCTCGGCACCAAGGCGGCGTCGCAACCCGACGCCGACCCGGCGTCCCCCTACCCGGGGGTCACCGAGACGCTCGGCGCCCCTGCGCCCTCCACCTCGTGGTACTGGCCGGAGGGCGGGTCGTCGGCCGGGCTCACCGACAGGTACGCCATCTACAACCCCGGGCCGGGGACGGCGATGCTCCAGCTGGCCGTCTCCCTCGACCAGGGCACGGCCGAGCCGTACTCGCTCAAGCTCGGCCCCGACGAGGTGGTCGACGTGTCGACCGCAGGTCTGGCCAGGATCCCGTCGGGCGTGGGCTACTCGGCCGAGCTCGTCTCGACCAACGGCGTGGGGGTCGTGGCCGAGCGGGTCGTCGACGCGGCCGCCCCCTCGACGCTGCACGGCACCGCCGAGCTGCTCGGGGCGAGCCGGCCCGCCGACCGCTGGGTGGTCGCCGCCGGCCACACCTCGGCCTCCCTGGCCGAGTCGATCGTCGTCTCCAACCCGGGGACCACCGCGGCTCGCGTCGCGCTCGTCGCCCTGGCCGGCGGCCGGCAGACGCCCGTCACCGGGATCGCGCCGGCCGTCGTGGCTGCGCACGGCCGGCTGGTGTGGAACCTCGGGTCGCACCAGCCCGGCCTGGCCGCGGCCGTGGTGGTGCGCTCAACCATCCCGGTGGTCGTCGGCCGCGACCTGGTCGGCCAGGGGCGGCGGCCCGGGATCGGCCTGGCCCTCGCGGTCCCCGCACCCTGACCGGGGGCGCCGATCAGCCCCTGGTGGGATCCTCGCCGGCGTCGCGGCTCGACCAGCCGGCCGGGGGGAGGGAGCCGACCGAACCGCTCGGCGTCGCCTCGGGGTCGTGGCCGTTGCGCGACTCCGACGGGGCGAACGAGGGGACCTCGTCGTGGTGGTCGTGCACCGGTCGGCCGAAGGCCTGGTCGACGAGCGCACCGACCTCGGCGCCGCTGATGGTCTCGCGGTGCAGGAGGGCGTCGGCGACCAGGGCCAGGCCGCGGCGGTGCAGCGTCAGCAGCCGGGTGGCCCGGGCCTCCTGCTCCCGGAGAAGGCGCTCCACCTCCTCGTCGATGACCCGCGACGTCACGTCGCTGTAGTCGCGGCCCGAGTGCATCAGGTCGTCGCCCAGGAAGACCTGGCCCTCGCCGCCCCAGGCCATGGGGCCGATGCGGTCGCTCATGCCGAACTCCTTGACCATCTTGAGCACCAGCTCGGTCGCCCGCTGGATGTCGTTGGACCCACCCGTGGAGATGCTGCCGAGCTCCAGCTTCTCGGCGCAGCGGCCGCCCATCATCACGCAGACGGTGTCCTCGAGGTACTCGCGCCAGTAGCTGTGGCGCTCCTCGATGGGGAGCTGCTGGGTGTTGCCGAGGGCCATGCCGGTCGGGAGGATGGTCACCTTGTGCACGGGGTCGGCGTCGGGGAGCACGTAGGCCAGGAGGGCGTGACCGCCCTCGTGGTAGGCGGTGGCCTCCTTCTCCTTGTCGGACAGGACCGTCGACTCCCGGCGCTGGCCCATGAGCACCCGGTCGCGCGCCGCGTCGAAGTCGCGCATGTGGATGGCCGTCTCGTTGCGCCGCACGGCGTGGAGGGCGGCCTCGTTGACCAGGTTGGCCAGATCCGCGCCGCTCATCCCGGGGGTGCCACGGGCCACCACGCCGAGGTCGACGTCAGGCGCGACGCGCTTGTCGCGGCAGTGGACCGAGAGGATGGGCAGGCGCTCGTTGAGGTCGGGGAGGGGCACGACGACCTGGCGGTCGAAGCGGCCCGGCCGCAGCAGCGCCGGGTCGAGGATGTCGGGCCGGTTGGTGGCCGCCATCATCACGACGCCCTCGGTGGCCTCGAAGCCGTCCATCTCGGCCAGCATCTGGTTGAGGGTCTGCTCCCGCTCGTCGTGGCCGCCGCCGAGGCCGGCGCCGCGCTTGCGGCCGATCGAGTCGATCTCGTCGATGAAGATGATCGCCGGGGCCTGCTTGCGGGCCGTCTGGAACAGGTCGCGGACCCGGGATGCGCCGACACCGACGAACATCTCCATGAAGTCCGAGCCGGTGACCGACATGAACGGCACGCCGGCCTCACCGGCGACCGCCCTGGCCAGCAGCGTCTTTCCCGTGCCGGGAGGACCGACGAGCAGGACGCCCTTGGGGATCTTGGCCCCGATCTCCTTGAACCGGTTGGCCGAGCGCAGGAAGTCGACGACCTCGCGGATCTCGAGCTTGACGCCGTCGTACCCCGCCACGTCGGCGAAGGTCGTGCGAGGCCGCTCGGTGTTGTACACCTTCGCCTTCGAGCGGCCGATCGACATGATCCCGCCCATCTGGCTCTGGGCCCGGCGCGAGATCCACACGAACAGGCCCACGACGATGGCGCCGTAGATCAGCCACGGCAGGATGCTCGACCAGATGCTGGGGGTGTTGTTCTTGAAGCTGAGATCCCGCACGTCCCTGGTGATGGCGTCGCTGGCCGTCGTGCTCAGGGTGACCGGCCCCTGGGCGGTGAAGGACTGCCCGCTGGTCGTCGTGTAGCTGATCGACCCGGACCCACTGATCGTGGCGGACGCCACCTTGTGGGAGGTGACCTCCGAGTAGAACTGGCCGTAGGACTGGCTCGCCGACGACGACTTGTTGAGCGTCGTGGTGACGATCAGCAGCACGATGGCGGCGGCCACGACGGCGAGGATCCACCGCCAGTTGCTGTTGACGGGGCTACCCCCCGACGACCCGCCCTGACCACCGGCGCGGTCGGGGCGGCCGGGTCGGAGATCTCCTGGCTGGCGGCTCATGGAGCAATGGTAGGCGGGGTCTCCTCCTATCCGGGCGCGAGCTTCGCGGACCCGTCCCCGGCTCGTGCGCGTGCCGGCCCGGCCCGGCCGGTACGCTTCGGCCGATGCGAGCGACCCACTGCGCCCGTCCGGGTTGCGCCGGTGCCGCGTCGGCGTGGCTCACCTACGACTACGCGGCTCGGCGCGTCTGGCTCGACGACGGGCCCGGCCTGGTCAGCGGCGACCAGTGGGGCCTCTGCACCCCTCACGCAGGTCGGCTGCGCGCGCCCAGGGGGTGGACCGAGGTGGACCGCAGGGGCGCGGCCACCGCCGACCCGGCGTCCCTGGTCCGCTGAGCCCGGGTGGCTCAGCGGGCGTCCCGCCGCGCCGGTCCACCCTCGCGGCCAACGGCTGGGGCCTGGGCGAGGCCATCGGTGGATTCGTCGTCGGCCTGGTGCTGGCCAGCGTGGCGGCCTCGGTCGCCCTCTCGGCGGTCGGAGGTCGCCGCTCACCGCTCCCGGTCGCGGCCACGGTGGCCGACGTGGTCGGTCTGTGGGTCGGCCTGCTCGGCGCGGCGATCGTCGCCAGCCGCCGCTACGGCCGAGGCGCGCTCGGGGACGACTACGGGCTGCGCATCCGCCCCGTCGACCTGCTCACCGGTGGCGCGGTGGGGATGGCCTCCCAGCTGCTCGTCATCCCGGCGCTGTACGTCCCGCTCGGTCACCTCGACCCGTCCCTCACCCGCCACCTCGGGGCTCCGGCGCAGCGCGACGTCTCCGCCGCCCACGGCGGCCTGGCCATCGGCGTGCTCTTCGTGACCCTCGCGGTCGGGGCGCCCATCGTCGAGGAGCTGTTCTTCCGCGGGCTGGTGCTGCGGGCCCTGGCCGGTCGTCTGCCCGCGCTCGCCGCCGTGGCCTGCTCGGCGCTGGCCTTCGCGCTGGCCCACTTCGAGGCCGCCCAGCTGCCCGGTCTTGCCCTGTTCGGTCTGCTGCTCGGATTGCTGGCCTGGCGCAGCGGGCGGCTGGGGCCGGGGATCGCGGCGCACGCCGCGTTCAACGCGGTCGCCGTGGTGAGCCTCGTGCACCACTGACCGAGGCTCCTGACTAGGCCGTTGTGACCACCTGATCGGCGGTCGCGGCCCCTCCCATCCTCCCGATGACCCCGGATGCCCACCGTGGATTCGCAGTTCGCCGGGGTTGCCGCCGCGGCGTGCCGACCGCCTCAAGGGACCGGGGCCGACCGACGAGACTCCTGCAGAGCCCCCGGCCGGCTCTCCGCTCCCGACGTCGAGGAGGACGATCGATGAAGTGCCCGAGCTGCAAGCTCCACGACCTGGTCGTGATCACCATGAAGCTCGGCACCGAGCGGGTCGTCCTCCGGAGCTGCTCGTCGTGTGACCTGCGCTCCTGGGAGGGCCTCGACGGGTCCCTGCGCCTCGACTCGGTGCTCGATCTGGCCGGCGCCGCCTGACCGCCCGCACCTAGGCCGCCGGTTTGGGCAACATGTCGGGGTGAGCGCACCCCCCGACACCACCTTCGCGGTCCGCCGGCGGGCGCGCCCGGGGGCGAGGGCCGCGGTCGGCCGGGCGGTCGCGGCGCGGCCCGAGACGATCGCCACCCTGCTGATCGTCGCCGCCTGCACGGTCTTCGTCTTCGTCGAGCTGCAGCCGTCGCAGCTGCTCAAGAACAGCACGCCCGCAGGAGGGGACATGGGCGCCCACGTGTGGCTGCCCGCCTACATCAAGCGGGTCCTGCTCCCGCACCTGCAGATCTTCGGCTGGACGATGGACTGGTACGCAGGCTTCCCGGCCCTGACGTACTACTTCCCCCTGCCGATGGTCGGCATCGCCGTCCTCAGCTACGTGATCCCCTACGACATCGCGTTCAAGCTGGTCTCGGTGGCCGGCCTCGTCGCCCTCCCGCTGGCGTGCTGGGCGTTCGGCCGCCTCGCCCGGATGCGCTTCCCAGGCCCAGCCTGCCTGGCGGTGGCATCCCTCGCGTTCCTGTTCAGCCGTGACTTCACCATCTACGGCGGCAACATCGCGTCGACCATGGCCGGGGAGTTCAGCTTCTCGATCAGCCTGGCCCTGGCGGTGGTCTTCCTCGGCTTGGCCGCACGGGGGATGCGCTCCGGCGCCAACCGGGCCCTCGCGGCGGCGGTGCTCGCCCTGTGCGGGCTCTCCCACGTCCTGCCGCTGTTCTTCGCCATCGGCGGAGCGGTGGTGCTGCTGGCCATGAGCCTCGACTGGCGACGGGTCCGCTGGACCCTCCCCGTGCTGGTGGTCGCCGGCCTGCTCATCGCCTTCTGGGCCCTCCCCTTCGAGCTGCGCCTGCCCTACGCCACCAACATGGGGTACGGCAAGGTCACGACCTACCTCACCACCCTGTTCCCCAAGGGGGACACGTGGCTGTTCGTGCTCGGCGGGGTGGGGGCGATCCTCGCGCTGGCCCGCCGCAGCCGGATCGGCACCTTCCTCTTCCTCATGACGGTGCTCGCCGCCGTGGTCTTCCGCTTCGCCCCCAACGCCCGCCTCTGGAACGCCAGGGCCCTGCCGTTCTGGTTCCTCCTGCTGTACCTGCTCGTCGGCGTGGCCTTCGCCGAGGCCGGGACGATGATCGCCGAGGCTGTCGCGACCCGACGGGCGCTGGCGTCGGCCGGGATGCCGGGGCGCCCCACCCGGGGTCTCCGGGGCATCGGCCTGGTCGCCGTGCCGGTCGTGACCCTCGTGGTCGGGTTGATCTGGGTCGGCTTCCCCCTGCGGATCCTGCCCTTCGGGCACACCGACGCCACGACCGGCCGCTACGACTGGCTGGGCATCTCGAGCGGCGGGAGCTCGTTCGTCCCCGACTGGGTGCGGTGGAACTACAGCGGCTACGAGTCGGTGGGGAAGTCCTCCAGGACCACCTACTTCGCCCTCGTCGACGAGATGCGCCGGCTCGGTGCGGCCGACGGCTGCGGTCGCGCCATGTACGAGTACGAGCCCGCCATCAACGACATGGGGACACCGGACGCCCTCATGCTGCTGCCCTACTGGACCTCGGGTTGCATCGGGTCGATGGAGGGCCTCTACTACGAGTCCTCGGCCACCACGCCGTACCACTTCCTCAACGCGGCCGAGCTGTCGCAGCAGCCGTCGAACCCGATGAGCGGCCTCAGCTACCCGAGCGCCCCCAACCTGGCCGAGGGCATCGCCCACCTGCAGATGTTCGGGGTGAAGTACTACCTGGCCGTCACCCCGGCCATCCAGCGCCAGGCGGCCACCAACCGCTCCCTGCGCTACCTGGCGTCGGTGGGCCCGTACCAGACGGCGGTCACCAACTCGAGCAACCAGTCGACGACCCAGCAGCAGACCTGGAAGATCTACGAGGTCCTCGACTCCCCGCTCGTCCAGCCCCTTGCCAACCAACCCGTGGTCGCGCAGGGCGCCTCGGCCAGCGGCCAGGCGTGGCTCGCCGCCTCGCAGGCCTGGTACCTCGACCCGGCGCGGTGGAAGGTCTACGAGGCGTCGTCGGGACCGTCGTCGTGGGCGAGGGTGGCCGCCACCGACTCCTCCCCACCGGTCCGGCCGGAGCCGATCGTCCACGTCAGCGGGATCCACCAGGGCGAGGAGTCGATCTCCTTCGACGTGGACCGGGTCGGGGTGCCGGTGCTGGTCAAGACCTCGTACTTCCCCAACTGGCAGGTGAGCGGTGCCCGCGCCGTGTACCGGGTCACCCCCAACCTGATGGTCGTCGTCCCGACGTCGCACCACGTGTCGCTCACCTACGGCTACACGACGCTCGACTGGACCGGACTGGCGCTGACCATCGTCGGCCTCGGTCTCCTCGTCGTGCTGTGGCGGCGGAAGCCGAGAGCGACGTCGGGCGCCGGTCGGCACCGGCGCTCCCCGGCCCCGGACACGCTCGGCGAGCCCGGCCCGGAGTCGCAGCCCGATCCGGAGTCGCAGCCCGATCCGGAGTCGAAGCCCGTGCCCGGGTCGCAGCCGGTGCCCGGGTCGCAGCCCGTGCCCGTCGGCGGTCCGACGCCACTACCGGGGTAGGCGCCCGGTTTGTAAGGTGCAGCCGACATGGCGAACCTCGACCGCGTCTTCAAGGCGTACGACATCCGCGGGACGGTCCCCGACCAACTCGACACCGCGCTGGCCGAAGCCGTGGGTGGCGCATTCGCCAGGTTCACCGAGGCGCCTTCCATCCTCGTGGCCAGGGACATGCGCCCCTCGGGCGTCGATCTGTCGGCCGCCTTCGCGACCGGGGCCAGCGCGGCGGGCGCGGACGTCGTCGAGCTCGGGCTGACCTCGACCGACGAGCTCTACTACGCGGCGGGCGCGCTCGACTCGCCCGGCGCGATGTTCACCGCCTCCCACAACCCGGCCGCCTACAACGGGATCAAGCTGTGCCTGGCGGGCGCCAGGCCGGTCGGCGCGGAGTCGGGCCTGGTCGAGATCCGCGCCGACGTCGAGGCCACCCTCGCAGGGAGGGGACCGGCGCCGAGCACCGAGCCGGGGACCACTCGCCAGCGCGACGTCCTCGCCGACTACGCAGCCAAGGTGCGGTCCTTCGTCGACACCGCCGCCCTCCGCCCGCTGAAGGTGGTGGCCGACACGGCCAACGGCATGGGGGGCCTCGTGGTGCCGGCCGTCTTCGAGGGCCTGCCCTTCGACCTCGAGATCCTCTACGGCGACCTCGACGGTGACTTCCCCAACCATCCCGCCGATCCGATCCAGCCGGCCAACATCGTCGATCTGCAGCGGCGGGTGCTCGAGGTCGGCGCCGATGTCGGCCTCGCGTTCGACGGCGACGCCGACCGGTGCTTCCTCGTCGACGACGCCGGCGAGGCGGTGTCGGGGTCGACGACCACGGCCATGGTCGCCAAGGCCATGCTCGACAAGGTGCCGGGGGCGACGGTGCTCCACAACCTCATCTGCTCCAAGGCGGTGCCCGAGATCATCACCGAGTCGGGTGGCACCCCGGTGCGGACCCGCGTCGGCCACTCGTTCATCAAGACGACGATGGCCGAGACCGACGCCGTCTTCGGCGGAGAGCACTCGGGCCACTACTACTTCCGGGACAACTTCCGCGCCGACTCGGGCTCGATCGCCGCCCTCGTGGTCCTCGAGCTGCTGTCGGCGGCCGACACGCCCCTCAGCGCCCTGCGGACGCGCTTCGAGCGCTACGCCGACTCCGGCGAGATCAACACCGAGGTCGACGACCCGGACAAGGTCATCGAGGCGGTCGCCGAGCACTACGGCACGGCCGGCGGCGCCACCCTCGACCGCCTCGACGGCCTCACCGTCGACCTGGGGTCGTGGTGGTTCAACCTGCGGGCGTCCAACACCGAGCCGTTGCTCCGGCTCAACGTCGAAGCCGCCGACGCCTCGGCCTGCGACGCCCGCGTCGCCGAGGTCGTCGGCCTGATCGGACAGGACCGCCCGTGACTCTGGACCCGCTGCTCCTCGAGATCCTCGCCTGCCCGGAGGACAAGGGGCCGCTCCTCTACTTCGCTGACGAGGACACCCTCTACAACCCTCGCCTGCACCGGCGCTACCGGATCGACGAGGGCATCCCCGTGATGCTCGTCGACGAGTCCGAGACGGTCGACGACGCCGAGCACCTGCGGCTCGTGGCCAAGGCCGAGAGCGACGGCATCTCGCCGACCTTCGACCCCGACGCCGGTCGGTCCTGACCGCGGTGGCCGTCCTCGACACCGTCGGCATGTTCGACCTGACCGCTGGCCTGCCCGAGCAGGCCGAGGAGGCCGTCGCCCGGTCGCGCCGGGTCGGCGGACTCCCCTCGGCCTCCGAGGTCGAGCACGTGGTCGTGCTCGGCATGGGCGGCAGCGGCATCGCCGGGGACATCCTCCTGTCGGTCGCCGCACCCCAGATGCCGGTGCCGGTGGTGGTCGTCAAGGGCTACGAGTGCCCGGCCTTCGTCGGTGACACCACCCTCGTGTTCGCCATCTCGGCGTCGGGGAACACCGAGGAGACCGTGCAGGCGGCGTCCGACGCGGCCGTCGCCGGCGCCCGGATGGTCGTGGTGACCGGAGGCGGCGAGCTCGGCCGGCTGGCCAGCAGCTGGGGCGCTCCGGTCATCCCCGTCCCCACCGAGATCCCCCAGCCACGCGCCGCCATCGGCGCCATGGCCTTCCCGCCGCTGGTCGTGCTCGAGGAGGTCGGCCTCTACCCCAGCGCGTCGTACTGGGTGGGGGGCGCCATCGACCAGCTCAAGGCCCGCAGAGACGAGCTGGCCGACGCCGGCCCGGACAGCGCGGCGGCCGACGTGGCCCGGCGGATCAGCGGGACCATCCCCCTCGTCCAGGGGGGCGGCGCCGTCGGGGCGGCCGCTGCGCAGCGGTGGCGGACCCAGATCAACGAGAACGCCAAGGCCCCTGCGTTCTCCAGCGCCCAACCGGAGCTGTGCCACAACGAGGTGTGCGGATGGGGCCAGCACCTCGACGCCGCCAGGCGGTCGATCAGCGTGGTCAACCTGCGTCACGACGGCGAGCACCCCCAGATCGGGCGACGCTTCGAGCTCGTCGGCGACATCCTCGAGCGCGAGGTCGCCAACCTGATCGAGGTCATGGCCGAGGGCGACGGTGACCTGGCCCAGCTGTTCGACCTCATCCTCTTCGGCGACTACGTGTCCCTCTGGATGGCGGCCGAGGCCGGCATCGACCCCGGTCCCGTCGAGGCCCTCGTCCAGCTCAAGCACCGCCTCGCCGGCGACTGACCTCCTCACCTGGGCGGCCCCGGGCCCCAGCCGGTACCATCGGGCCCGGGCCCCAGCGGGTCTGTGGTTGCAAGTCGATGCCAGTCGCAGGCGAAACGACCCACGTAAGGCAACACTTGGTTGCCGAGCACGGTGCGGCTTAGGGGTCAGACCTGCCTTCCGGACCGGGCCAGACGGGCCCGGCGGGGGAGACGGCACGAAGCGGGTCAGCGGGGTCGCAGGGCGAGAGCCGCCGTCCCCGTCCCGCGAGCGCTGCAGCAGGCGAGTGTGGGGTCGAAGACCAGGTCAGCCGCTGGGGTCCGACCAACCGCTACGGTACGGGCCGTGAGCTCGCGGGACGTGGTGCGGGTGCTCATCGCCGACGACCAGGCGCTGTTCCGTCGCGGGTTGTTCGTGGTGCTCGGCACCGAGGACGACATCGAGGTGGTGGCCGAGGCCGAGAACGGCGAGGAGGCGGTGGCGCGCGCCGAGGAGCTGGCGCCCGACGTGGTGCTGATGGACGTGCGGATGCCGAAGGTCAGCGGGATCGAGGCGGCCAGGCGCATCAGTGCCATCCTGCCGACCACCAGGATCCTGATGCTCACCGTCAGCGACGACGAGGACGACCTCTACGAGGCCATCAAGTCCGGGGCCAACGGCTACCTGCTCAAGGAGATCTCGGTCGAGGAGGTGGCCGAGGCCATTCGCGCCGTCGTGCAGGGCCAGAGCCTGATCTCGCCGTCGATGGCGTCGAAGCTGCTCAACGAGTTCAACTCACTGGCCCGCAAGGCCGAGCGCCAGGAGCAGCTGCCCACCCCCGTGCTCACGAGCAGGGAGCTGGAGGTCCTCAAGCTCGTCGCCAGGGGCATGAGCAACAAGGAGGTGGCCGAGCAGCTGTTCATCTCGGAGAACACGGTGAAGAACCACGTGCGCAACATCCTGGAGAAGCTGCACCTCCACTCGCGGATGGAAGCGGTCATGTACGCCGTCCGCCAGCGCCTGCTCGACCCCCACCAGCCGGACGCCTGAACCCGGCTGCGTCATGGCGTGGTCCGCTGCCAGAGGGTGGCCTCGGTGTTGGCGCGCACGACCCGGAAGTGACCGCGGATCGAGTCGAGGACGGCGAGGTCCGAGGCGCCGAGCGCGGTCGGCAGGAACAGGTACTGGACCGAGCCGGCGAAGGGGAGGCGGCGCCCCTCCTCGGTGTAAAGGTCCCAGTAGGTGGCGCGAAACGGCGTCGGCCACTGGTAAGCGCGGGTGCGGTGGTCGACGTGGGAGATGTAGCCGTAGTAGGCGGAGATGACGGCGTCAGGTGGGATGTCGGCCTGCACGGACCGTATCTCGGCCACGGCCGCCCCGCCGGGGTCGAGGTGCGGGTACGTGTCCCGGCTCAGAGGGGCGAGGCCCCACAGGGCGCAGGCCACGACGGCCGAAAGCGCCACCACGCCGGTCGCCACCCACCGCCGGGAGGGGGTGGCCAGGCGGCTGACGGCGAACACCGTCCCCGTGGCGAGGATCGGCACGAGGGGGAGCGTGTAGTGGTAGAGGATCTGGTGCATGTAGGGGAACTCGCTGAGGGTGTTCTCGGCGAAGGTGGCCACCCCGATGGCCGCCACCTCGGGGGACAGCACCCACACCCACCCGAACGACGTCCCGAGCTGCCAGAGATACCAGGGCCGGCCGCCGGCGCGCAGGTACGACCAGAGGCGCCCGGGGTGGGTGAAGGGGGCGGCGATGAGCCCGCCGACGCCGCCGAAAGGGATGCGGTTGGCGTAGAAGGAGGGGGTGCCCAGGAGGGTGGCGATGACGGCCTCGTAGGCCAGCACCGCGTAGGCGACCGCCCCGACGACCAGGGCGACGCCGAGGCGGCGGTCCCTGCGCCACGCGGTCCACAGCCCGAGCGGGACGACGAGGGCGGCGGTGTCCTCCTTGGTGAGGAGGCAGGCGATCGCGGCCAGGACCAGGATCCGCCTGCGGTCCTCGACGGCGGCCCAGACGGCCACCGAGATCGACAGGACCAGGAAGGCCTCGGGATGGAACTGCTCGAGGTCGCCGTGCTGGAGGGCCGGGTCGAGCAGGTAGGCGCCGGCGAGGAGGGTGGCCATCGCCGTGCTCGCCGTCAGGCGCCTGGCCAGCAGGTAGACGGGCACGGCGGCGGCGGCGAGCAGGCAGGCCTGGGTGACGAGGAGGGTCTGGGCGGCGTCGTGGATCCAGTAGAGCGGGACGGCCAGCAGCAGGATGAACGAGGTGTGGTCGCCGAAGAGGTCGCGCCCCATGACGGTCACGAACGGGGCATGGAAGTGGCTGAGCAGCCACACTCCCTGGTCGAAGATGCCAAGGTCGAAGCCGGGGGTGCCGTAGCCGTCGTGCACGGCCACGCTCAGCCTGGCGAAGTACCAGGCGTAGCCGACGACCAGCGCGGCGATGGGCAGGTGGGTGGCGGGGGACGAGGAGCGCACGGGCCCCGCTGCCATCGGACCGAGGCTAGCTGCGCCTGCGGCACCGATAGGCTTGCCGGCCTATGAGCATCTTCACCAAGGTCCTCCGAGCCGGTGAAGGCAAGAAGGTCCGCGCCCTGCAGTCGCTGGTCCCGGACATCAACGCCCTGGCTGCGGAGCACGAGAAGCTCTCCGACGAGGCCCTCGCCCACAGGACCGTCGAGTTTCGTGAGCGCCTGGCCAACGGGGAGGACCTCAACGACCTGCTCGTCGAGGCGTTCGCCACGACGAGGGAGGCGGCCTGGCGGGCGATCGGCCAGCGTCACTTCGACGTCCAGCTCATGGGGGGCGCCGCCCTCCACTTCGGCTGGATCGCCGAGATGAAGACCGGTGAGGGCAAGACCCTGGTGTCGACCCTGCCCGCCTATCTCAACGCCCTCGGCGGCCAGGGCGTGCACATCGTCAGCGTCAACGACTACCTGATCCGGCGTGACTCGGAGTGGATGGGCCAGATCCACCGCTTCCTCGGCCTGCAGGTGGGTCGGGTCTCGCCCGAGATCGACGACTGGCAGGCCAAGAAGGACGCCTACAACGCCGACGTGACCTACGGCACCAACACCGAGTTCGGCTTCGACTACCTGCGCGACAACATGTCCCGCTCCGCCGAGCACATGGTGCAGCGGGGCCACGAGTACGCCATCGTCGACGAGGTCGACTCGATCCTGATCGACGAGGCCCGCACCCCGCTGATCATCTCGGGTCCCTCCAGCGAATCGGCCAGGCTGTACTACCAGTTCGCCGGGATCGCCCGATCGCTCACCCGGGACCGCGACTACGAGGTCGACGAGGAGAAGCGGACCGTGGCGCCGACCGAGGAGGGCATCTCGCGCGTCGAGCGGGCCCTCGGGATCGACAACCTCTACGACCTGGTCTCGTCCAACTACGTCCACCAGCTCACCCAGGCCCTGCGGGCCAAGGAGCTGTACAAGCGGGACAAGGACTACATCGTCGGCGACGGCGAGGTGAAGATCGTCGACGAGTTCACCGGGCGGGTGCTCGAGGGCCGGCGGTGGTCCGACGGCCTGCACCAGGCGGTCGAGGCGAGGGAGCGGGTCCAGATCAACGAGGAGAACCACACCTGGGCGACGGTCACCCTGCAGAACTACTTCCGCCAGTACACGAAGTTGGCCGGCATGACCGGGACAGCCGAGACCGAGGCCTCCGAGTTCGCCAGCACCTACGAGCTGCCGGTGGTGCCGATCCCCACCAACCGGCCGATGATCCGCCTCGACCAGCCCGACCTGATCTACAAGTCGGAGCTGGCCAAGTTCGACGCCATCATCGACGACCTCCTCGAGCGCCACGACAAGGGTCAGCCGGTGCTGGTCGGCACCGCATCGGTCGAGAAGTCCGAGGTCCTCTCGGCGATGATGACCAGGCGGGGCATCCCCCACACCGTGCTCAACGCCAAGCAGCACGAGCGGGAGGCCCAGGTGGTCGCCCAGGCAGGCCGCAAGGGTGCGGTCACCGTCGCCACCAACATGGCCGGCCGGGGCGTCGACGTGCACCTCGGCGGCAACCCCGAGGGTCTGGCCGGCCAGGAGGTCGTGGCGAGCGGCCTCGACCCGACGAGCGAGGAGGGCCACGCCCGCTTCGAGGAGCTGGTCGCCAAGTACGACGAGGAGTGCAGGGCCGAGGGCGACGAGATCCGCGACCTCGGCGGGCTCTATGTGCTCGGCTCGGAGCGCCACGAGTCGCGGCGCATCGACAACCAGCTGCGCGGCCGCTCCGGGCGCCAGGGCGACCCCGGCGAGAGCCGCTTCTTCCTGTCCGTCGAGGACGAGCTGATGCGCCTCTTCGCGTCGGGCGCCATGTCCTGGGTGATGAACCGCGCCCTGCCCGACGACGTCCCCATCGACTCCAAGATGGTCACCAAGTCGATCGAGCGGGCCCAGAACACGGTCGAGAGTCGGAACGCAGAGATCCGCAAGGACGTCCTCAAGTACGACGAGGTGATGAACGAGCAGCGCAAGGTGATCTACGCCCGGCGCATGCAGATCCTCGACGGCGAGGACCTGCGGGCGAAGACCGTCGACGTGTCGTCCTCGGCCCTCGACAGCATCGTGGCCGCCCACACCTCCCCCGAGGATCGCGAGGACTGGAACATCGAGGGGATCGCCACCGAGGTCCGGCAGTACTTCCCGAGCGAGACGACCGTCGCCCAGCTCGAGGTCCTCGACTCGGCCGACGCCATGTACGAGCACCTCGCGGGCGAGGCCCTCGCCTTCTACGACCGCAGGGAGCAGGAGATGCCCGGCGGCGAGGAGACCATGCGGACCCTCGAGCGCGAGATCATGCTCCAGCTGATCGACCAGAAGTGGCGGGTCCACCTCTCGGAGATGGACTACCTGCGCGAGGGCATCAGCCTGCGGGCCATGGGCCAGCAGGACCCGCTCGTCGCCTGGCAGCGCGAGGGCTACGAGATGTTCGGCCAGCTGATGTCGGGCATCGACGACGACTACGTGAAGATCGTCATGCACGCCCAGGTGCGGGTGCTCGACGAGAACGAGGTGCCCGACGCCGAGCTGCAGGGCGCGACGTACCTGGCATCGGAAGGACCGGTCGAGGGCACCGGGGGTCTCCAGCGCACGCTGGCCGCAGGCCCGGCACCGGGCGAGGAGGTCGTCTTCGCAGGTGCCGATGCACCGGTCGAGCAATCGGCCGCCGCGGCGACGGCGGCGACGGCGGCGGGCGCCGAGACGGCCCAGCCGGTCGTCAAGGACTCGGAGTGGGACACCGTCGGTCGCAACGACGCCTGCCCGTGCGGGAGCGGCAAGAAGTTCAAGTTCTGTCACGGGCGCTGAGATGGCGGTGAGCGTCAGGGACTTCAGCGACGAGCTGCGCGCCGCGCGCCGCAGGCTCGGGGAGGCGGGGACCTACCTCGACATCGACGGTCTCAGGAGGCGACGCGCCGAGCTGGAGGTCGAGGTGGCCAGGCCCGACCTGTGGGACGACACCGACGTCGGGCAGAAGGTGACCACGGAGTACGGCCAGATCAGCGGGGACGTCACCCTGCTCGAGGGCCTCGAAGCGCGCCTCTCCGACGCGGAGACGCTCTACGAGCTGACCCGCGAGGAGAGCTCGGAGGGCGACGAGGCCCTCGCCCTCGAGGCCGAGCTGGCCGACGGGATCGGGGCCGTCGTCGCCGAGCTCGACCGCCTCGAGCTCCGCTCGCTGTTCACTGGCGAGTTCGACGAGCGTGACGCGGTCTGCGAGATCCACGCCAAGGACGGCGGCACCGACGCCCAGGACTGGGCCGAGATGATGCTGCGCATGTACGGACGGTGGGCCGAGGCCAGGGGATTCGACATGGAGGTCGACGAGGTGTCGGCCGGCCAGGAGGCCGGCATCCTCTCGGCCACCTTCATCATCCGCGGCCGCTACGCCGTGGGCCTGCTCACCTCGGAGCGGGGCATGCACCGCCTGGTGCGCATCTCGCCGTTCGACTCCCAGGCCCGCCGCCAGACCAGCTTCGCCTCCTTCAGCGCGGTGCCCTTCCTCGACGCGCTGTCGGGCGAGGTCGACATCGACGACAAGGAGCTGCGCATCGACACCTACCGCTCGTCGGGCGCCGGCGGCCAGCACGTCAACGTCACCGACTCGGCGGTGCGGATCACCCACCTGCCGACGGGGATCGTGGTCGCGGTGCAGAACGAGCGCAGCCAGCACCAGAACAAGGACAAGGCCATGCAGATCCTCGGGGCCAAGCTGGCCGAACGGGCCAGGGAGGATCGCGCCGCGGAGCTCGACGCCCTGGCCGGTCCCAAGGCCCAGGTGGGCTGGGGCGCGCAGATCCGCTCCTACGTGCTGGCTCCGTACCAGCAGGTCAAGGATCTGCGGACCGAGCACGAGACGGGCAACGTGAGCGCGGTGCTCGACGGCGACCTCGACGAGTTCATGGAGGCCTACCTGCGCTGGCGGCGGGCCCAGCAGGCGCCGGGACCGGGGGGAGACCCCAATCCCTAGGCCAGGGCCGCTACTATCCGATCGGGCGTCGGGCGGGCGCACCACCACTCCACCATGATCAGATTCGACACCGTCACCAAAGCCTACAAAGGCACGACCGTCGCCCTGCGGGACGTGAGCGTGGACATCCAGAAGGGCGAGTTCGTCTTCCTCGTCGGGCCCTCGGGATCGGGGAAGTCCACCTTCCTGCAGCTGGTCACCAAGGAGGAGCTGGCCGACGGAGGCCGGGTCTGGGTGGCGGGCAAGGAGGTCGGGGCGCTCTCGTCGTTCAAGGTGCCCTTCCTCCGGCGCAACATCGGCTGCGTGTTCCAGGACTTCCGGCTGCTCCCCTCCAAGTCCGTCTACGAGAACGTGGCGTTCGCGCTGGAGGTCATCGGCCGGCCCCGCCACGTCGTGCGCCAGCAGGTACCGCAGATCCTCGACCTCGTCGGCCTGGGCAAGAAGCTCACCAACCTCCCCGACGAGCTCTCCGGGGGCGAGCAGCAGCGCGTGGCCATCGCCCGCGCCTTCGTCAACCGCCCGCTCATCCTCCTGGCCGACGAGCCGACCGGCAACCTCGATCCGAGCACCACCGCGGGCATCATGCGCCTGCTCGACCGCATCAACAGGACCGGGACCACCGTCGTCATGGCGACCCACGACAACGGCATCGTCGACTCCATGCGCCGCCGGGTGATCGAGCTCGACCGGGGCACGGTGGTGCGGGACCAGGCCAGAGGCGTCTACGGAATGGGAGCCTGAGCGCGCGTGCCCCTCTCGTCGCGCTACCTGATCCGGGAGACGGGTGGCAACCTGCGCCGCAACCTGCTCATGACCATCGCCGCCGTGCTGACCATGGTGGTGTCACTCGCCGCCCTCGGCGGTGTGCTGATCATGCGCCAGGCCATCAACACCCAGTCCGTGCAGTTTCGCGGCGGTGTGCAGCTCGCCGTCTTCCTCGACCCGACCATCGCGCCGAGCGAGTCCAAGGCGATCGGTCAGGTGCTGGCGACGACCCCGGGGGTCAAGTCGTACCACTACGTCGACAAAGTGGAGGCGCTGGCCGAGTTCCGACAGCTGTTCCACGCCGAGCCCGCCCTGTTGAGCGTCATGTCGCTCGACCACATACCGGCGTCCTACCGGGTGGTGCCCGACCGCTCCAACGACACCGCCGAGCTCGGCACCCTCCTGCAGAAGCAGCCGGGCGTCTACCAGGTCTCCTACGCCAAGGCGGAGATCGACGCCCTGCAGTCGCGGTTCCGGGTGCTCAAGTACATCGCCGTCGCCCTCGCCGTCGGGGTGATGATCGGGGCGATCGCCCTGATCATCAACACCATCCAGCTGGCCATCTTCGCCCGCCGCCGGGAGGTCGCGGTCATGAAGCTGGTGGGGGCCACCAACTGGTTCATCCGCATCCCCTTCATGCTGGAGGGGCTGGTCCACGGGGTGGTCGGCGCCATCCTGGCCTTCGTCATCGTCTTCTTCGCGCGCGACACCATCGCGTCGTTCGTGGGCAGCGAGTCGCTCCTCCAGGGCGCCAAGCCCTACGCGACGCCCCACGAGGCGATCATGACCGGCATCGTGATCCTCGTCCTCGGTGCCGCGGTCGGCGCGCTCGGCTCCGCCTTCGCCGTGCGCCGCTTCCTCCAGGTCTGATCGCCCTCAGGCCGGGCGCCCGCCCACCACCTGGTGGATCGCCGCGGCGATCGGCCCGGGCGCCCTGAAGGGCACCAGGTGCCCGACCCCGGGCAGCTCGACGAGGGTGGCCGCGGGGATGGCGTCCGCCAGGGCGGCCCCCGTCGACGGCGGCACCGTCCTGTCCTGCGTGCCGGTGAGCACGATCGTGGGGACGTCGATATCGCCGAGATACGGGGCCAGGCCGGGCAGCGACGTCACGTAGGCGCGTTGCTCGACGAGGAAGGCACGCCACGGCGGTCGACCGGCAGGCACCGAGCGGAGGTAGGCGCCGAGCGGCCCCGGGATCCGGGGCACGAGCCAGCGACGGGAGGGCGACGACCCGATGACCGACGTCGTGGCCCCGACGGTGGCGAGGGCAACGGCCTCGCCGAGCGCGGGCCACGCCAGCAACCGGTCGGCGCCCGACGCCGCCACGGTCGGGCTGACCGACGCCACGAGCACCAGGCCGGCGACGGACGCCGGGGCCTCGATGGCCGTGGCCAGGGCGACCCCGCCCCCCCACGAGTGGCCGACCAGCACGGCCGGTCCGAGGGCGGCCTCGGCCACCAGGGCGGCGACGGCGGCCGCGTTGTCGGCGAAGTCGCCGGCGGCTCCACCCGTCCGGCCGTAGCCGATGCGGTCGGGCACCATCGAGGTCACCCGGCCGCCGAGGGCGGCGACCACGCCGCACCACACCGCGGCCGTGCCCGGCTGGCCGTGCAGGAGCACCACCGGAGGACCGTCGCCCGACCGGTCGGCGACCAGCCGGCGTGGGGCGCAGGGGGTGTCCAGCTCAGGCCCCTGCGGGCGGCTGGTTGATCATCGCGGTCGACGCGGCGTCGAAGTAGGTGAGCATCTGCGACTCGTCGAGGGGCGAGAGGCCCTCGGCTCTCACCGCCGCGGCCATGTGGCCCATCCACGCCTCCCGCTCGGCCTGTCCGATGGCGAAGGGAGCGTGGCGCATCCGCAGCCGCGGGTGGCCGCGCTCGTCGCTGTAGGTGCGCGGACCACCCCAGTACTGCACCAGGAAGCCGCGGAGCCACCGCCGAGACGCCTCGAGGTCGGCTGGGTCGTCGGGGTAGAGCGGCCGGAGCACGGGGTCGGCGGTGACGTCGTCGTAGAAGCGCCGGGTGAGCCGCTCGAAGAAGGCGTCACCGCCGACACGGTCGTACATGGTCGAAGCAGCCACGGCCCCAGCTTGGCGCGCCGGCCCGCTCCCGCGGCGCGAGACCCGGGCGGCGCCGAGGGCCTTCCGCCTCCGGCCCGTTGGTCGGTACGCTCCGGAGCCGCCATGACCTTCGACTCCCGTACCGTCCCGCCACCCTCGCTCGACCCCGGCGCGGGCCGCTGGTACCACGTGCGCCGGGGTGAGGTGCTCGTCGTCGGCGACGACGGCCTGCCTCCCGAGGCCCAGGGGGCGGCGACCGACACCGAGGCGATCTTCCTCGGACTCGACGACGGCGTCGGTTGCTGGGCGGTCGGTGTCGACGCCACCAGCCCCGCCCCCGACGCGGCGGCGTGGGTGCCCCTGCTCGACCTCGGCTCGTTGCTCAGCCCGCAGGGCTGGACCATCGCCGGGCGGGCCGTGCAGCTGGTGGAGTGGCTCCGGACGTCCCGGTGGTGCGGGCGCTGCGCCACCCCCACCAGGCTCGACGCCATCGAGCGTGCCGTGCGCTGTCCCACCTGCGGACTGAACGTGTACCCGCGTCTCGCTCCTGCGGTGATCGTGCTGGTCCACCGGGACGACGAGATGCTCCTCGCCCGCAACGGACGCTTCCGCGGCTCGATGTTCTCCACCGTGGCCGGCTTCGTGGAGCCGGGCGAGACCCTCGAAGAGACCGTGCACCGTGAGGTGGCGGAGGAGGTGGGGGTCCGCCTCCGGGACCTGCGGTACGTGGCCAGCCAGCCGTGGCCCTTCCCGCATTCGCTGATGGTCGGGTTCTGGGCCGAGTGGGCTGGCGGCGAGATCGAGGTGGACGGCGACGAGATCGTCGAAGCCGGCTGGTTCCGGCCCGGGTCGCTGCCGCAGCTGCCGCCGCCGCTCAGCATCGCCCGGCGCCTCATCGACGGCTGGATGGACCAGCTGCCGACCCGAGGGGGTGGCACCTGACGCGGCCTCGGCGGTGCGTACACTCCGGCCATGGGGCGCGCCTCGGGTTGGGTCGCCCTGCTCGCCCTCCTCGCCGGCTGCGGTTCGGCGGCGTCGGCCAGGGTGGCGCCCCCGGCCCAGCGGGCCTTCCTCTCCGAGGTCCACGACTCGTCGGCGGACATCGGCCGGTACCGCTCCGACACCCAGCTCGTCCAGCTCGGCGGCGCCGCCTGCGACGGGTTCGCCTCGGGCGTGTCGTTCCAGGCCCTCGCCGACCGTCTGGCCCTGGAGGTGGGTTCTCTCCCGACGAGCGACCTCGGCACGGTGATCCTGGCCGCCGCCGACCATCTCTGCCCGGCCTACCGGAGCAAGGTTCAGTGACAGAGTTCAGTGAGCAGGGTTCCGTGGCAGGGTTCCGTGGGAGCGGTCCGGGGGCAGAGGGGAGGATCAGCCCGGGGGCGCCCACGGCGACAGGTAGGTGAGGACCCGCCCTCCGAGGGAGAGGTGCGAGCTGGAGCCGAGCGGTCGGGCCTCGAAGGGCACGAGCCGCTCCCACGACTCCTCGCCGGCGACGGCCACGAACGTGCCCGACGCGGCGCCGCGGTCGACGACGGCGACGTCCCACCCCTGCAGCCGGATCTCCGTGTGGGCCGGCGCCAGCGCCCCACCGGGGGCGGCCAGTGCCACCGGGACGAGCCGGGCGCCGACGACGGCGGGATCGGCCGTCGGGTCGGCCCCGAGCAGGAGGTCGGCGGTGAGGCGGTAGACGCGACCGTCGTCGGCCACGAGCACGCCGAGGCTCGGGCGCAGGCCGGTCGCCGGCGGGGCGTCGTGACCCACGGGAAGGCGACAGCGCCAGCAGACGGGTGCGCCCGGCCGGTTGAGATGGCCGCGCTCGCAGCTCGCGCCCTCGACCGAGGGCCGGTCGGACGGCGGCTCGACGGCGCCGACGGGCAGCGGGGCGGCGGGGGCGGTGGCGTTGCGGAGGTCGATGGGCGCAGGGTGCCGCCCGGGGCCGCCCGTGGGGGCCTGGACGTCCGGCGCCGGCGGGCCGCCGAAGGCGGCCGGAGCGCCGACCGGGGCGCCGACCGGGGCGCCCAGCGCGGCCGGGGCGCCGAGCTCCGCCGGAGCCGTCCCGCCGGCACCCGCCCACGTCGAGCCGCCCGGGGCCCCTGGGGCGGATGGCCGGGGGGCGGAGCGCCGATCGGCGGTGGGACCTCCCGCCTGGGGAGGGTACGGCGGGGAGAAGCCTGCGGGCGCGGCCGCCTGCGGGGGAGGTGAGCTCGTGGCCGCCGACCATCCGGCGGGGCCGGAGGACCCCGGCGCGCCGGGGACCACGATGACGCCGCCGCCGGGCACCATGCCCGAGACGAGGTCGTAGGGGGAGTCGATGACCAGGCGCGGCGACGGGCTCCCGGCCGGCCCGACGCTGACGGCGGGACCCGGGGCGAGGACCGCCCGCAGCCAGCCAGGTGAAGGGGTCGGAGCCAGCCATCTGGTGCCGTCCCAGGCCTGCACAGGGCCGTGGAGGATGGTGACCCATCCGTGGCCGTCGGGCCCGACGGCCGCGAAGGGGGCGCCAGGCTCGGGGTCGCGCGACGCCAGGATGCCGGCCACGTGGTCGGCCACCTGCCGACCGCTGTCGGCCGCATGGGCCACGTTGCGCGCCGACTGGAGAAGGAACGCGATCAGGGCGGCCGACGCCGCCGGCCCGGTCCACACGACCAGGTCACCGAAGCGCAGGGCGGTGCCGGCTCCGGGGAGCACCTCGACGCGCATCACGACCGCGCGGCCAGCACGTCGAGGTCGTCGGCCAGGCCCGATGCGGTGGGGGGCCGATCGGCGGGATCGGGGGACAGGCAGGAGCGGATCAGCCGGCCCACCGGGTCGTCGGCGGCCAGCGCCACCTGGGGCGCCTCGAAGAGCACCCGCTGCACCGCGGTGACCGGGCTGTCTTCGTCGATGCCGGGGTGCAGGCGCCGGCCCGTCACCAACCCGTGCACTGCGGCGCCGAGCGACCACACATCCCCGGCGCGCGAGGGCCCATCGGCCCACAGCGTCACCGGGTCGGTGGCGTCGAGGGCGGCCCGATCGACCGCCGCGCCGTCGTGGCGCCCGGGCGCGCCGAGGTCGAGCGGTGAGGCGACCACGATGTCGCCACCCTCACCCTCCGGCGAGAGGATCGAGCCCGCGGAGACGGCTCCGTGCGCCACGCCGGCCTGATGCAGGGCGTGAACCCCACGGGCGGCGGCCGCCGTCGCCCTGATGGCGGCGATCCTGTCGCCGTCGGGCACCGGCTGCAGGCCGGCGGACTCCGACGCCACCCAGGTGCACGGACCATCGGCGTCGTCGTCCTCCCTGCCGGCCTCGACCAGGCGCACGAGGTGGGGTGAGCGGACCGAGGCCAGACGTCGGAGGCGGTCGGCGACGCCGGCCCAGCCTTCGTCTCCCGGGTCGGGGAGCTCGGTGACCACGAGGTCGCCCTGGTGCACCAGGCGCGCCGGCGGGCGGGCGAGCCAGCGGCCCGCCGCGCCGGGCGACGGCGTGCCGGGGCCGGCGGGCCCGAGCAGCTGGTAGTCGGCGATGGTCGAGCGCACAGGTACCTCCGGGCAGGGAACAGCGTCCGCAGCGTACCGGTCGGACCGCGGCGGTCCCCGGCGACCGGGGGGCGCTCCGAGGCGGCCGCCGCCGTCGGACCGCTCGACGCCGGCCAACGGGGTGCCGAGCTCGGCGGGTGACTCGACAGCCGACACCGGAACGTGAGAACATCAAAGCACATGAAACACCGTCGGAAGAACTCGGGCCTCGGGGTGGCGATGGGGATGTGGGCCGGTCTGGCCGCACTGCTCGTCGGCGCCCTCCTCGCCGGCACGGCGTCGCTCGTCTCCTCGGCCGGCCGCCAGGGCGGCCCGGCGCCGGCCTCCGGCGTGCCGGCGGTCTACCAGACCGACGCCATCAGGGCGGGGATCCGCTTCGGCGTGCCGTGGGAGGTGGTGGCGGCGATCTACCGGGTCGAGTGCGACTTCGGGACCAGCCCGCTGGCCGGCTGCAACCCGGCGGGCACCGAGAACCCGTTCGGAGCCCAGGGGCCCGGCCAGTTTCTCCCCGCCACCTGGCGGCGCGGGCTCGGCCCCTTCGAGGTGATCCCCGCCGGCCCCCCGACGGCGTCGGTCGCCGCCGGCTACGCCACCGACGGGAACGGCGACGGGGTCGCCGATCCGTGGGACCCCGCCGACGCCACCGCGTCGACAGCCAGGTTGCTGGCAGCCAACGGTGGCGTCCGGTCGATCCGCCGGGCCGTCTACGCCTACAACCACTCGGCGGCCTACGTGGGCGAGGTGCTCCAGCTGGCGGCGACCTACCGGCGAGCCTCCCTGGCGTCGGAGACCGCGTCGTCGGACCCGGGGTCGTCGAGCTCGGGGTCGTCGGGCCCGGTGTCGTCGAGCCCGGCCGCCGTCGTCGTCTCCTACCTGGTCGACCAGCTCGGTGCGCCGTACCAGTGGGGCGGGGCCGGCCCCCGCCGCTACGACTGCTCCGGGCTGGTCATGGCGGCCTACCGGCGCGTCGGTGTCGACCTGCCCCACGACGCGGCGCTCCAGTACGCCGACACCCAGGCCACCTCCGTCCCACTCGACCAGCTCCGGGCCGGCGACATCGTCTTCTTCGGTCCCTCGCCCGCAGGCATCCACCACGACGGCGTCTACGTCGGCGACGGCCAGATGATCGACGCGCCCCACACGGGTGCGGTCGTGCGGGTCGAGTCGATCGGGTGGCCCGACCTGCTCGCCGCCACCCGCCCTCTGCCCTGACGGGGGACGGCGACCCCGGGGCGGGGCTACGCTCCCGGTCATGTTGCGGCTCGGGGCACGTCGGGTCGTTCGCGGAGGTATCGCCGCCGCGGTCGCCGTCGCCGTGGTCGCCGCCGTGATCCCGAGGACGCCGACGTCCCCCCGGGGGCTCGGGCCGGCCCGGCTGGTGCGCTACGCCGACACGGGCGTGCTCGCCTACGGCAGCGCGGCCTACCACGGATCCCCGGTGACGTCGGGGGTGAGCGCCCCGATCGTCGCCATGGCGGCCACCCCCAGGGGCACCGGGTACTGGCTGGCCTCGGCCAACGGGCGGGTCTACGCCTACGGCACGGCGGGCCACTTCGGACCGGGGCGCCCCCTCCACCTCGCCGCGCCCGTCGCCGGCATCGCGTCCACCGCCGACGGGCGGGGCTACTGGCTGGCCACGGCGGCCGGCGGCGTCTACGCCTACGGCGACGCCGTCAACCGGGGGAGCGCGGTGCAGGCACCGGTGCGCTCACCGATCGTGTCGATCACCTCCACCCGCGACGGCGGCGGCTACTGGCTGCTCAGCGCGGATGGCGGCGTGCACGCCTTCGGCGACGCCACCTGGCACGGCGGCCTGGCCTCGATCCACCTCACGTCCGCCGCGGTCGGCCTGATCCCGAGCGCCGACAGCCAGGGGTACTGGGTGGCGACATCGGCCGGCGCGGTGGCCAACTTCGGCGACGCCCCCCACCTGTTCAAGAGCGCGGGCGGCAGGCTGACCAACTCGGTGTCGGGCATCGCCGGCACGACCGACGGGCGCGGCTACCGGCTGGTTGCGTCCAACGGCACCGTGCAGGCATGGGGTGACGCCGCCTGGCGGGGCGACAACTCGACCAGCCTGCCGGTCGAGCCCGACGCGGCCATCGTCTCGGCGCCGGGCTCGAGCGGGTACTGGGTGCTCGAGCCCGATGCCTTCCCGACCACGTTTGCCAGCCCGGGGGGCGGGTCGGCCGTCGGGCGCAGGATCGTCGCCGCGGCCGCGTCGCAGGTGGCCGGCGACCCGGCTGCCGGCGCGTTCTGCAACGCGTACGGGCCGTGCGAGGCCTGGTGCGCGCTGTTCGCCACGTGGGCGTGGGAGGCCGCCGGCGTCCCCATCTCCCGCTACGCCTTCACCGGCTACGTCTACGACTGGGCGGCCGGGCACACCCGGGTGCTTCCGGCGCGCGCCCAGCCCGCGCCCGGCGACGCCGTGGTGTACGGCACCGGGCCGTGGAGCACGGCCACCTCGGTGCACATGGGCATCGTCGCCCAGGTGTGGCGCGACGGCTTCATCGACACCGTCGACGGGGACTCCGGTCCTGCCGCCTTCGGGCACTACGGCGTGGTCATCAACGGGCCGTTCCTGGCCCGGCAGTCCGCGGCCTACAACGGGGTCGGAATCTACGGCTACGCCCTCCCCTGAGGGTCGCCAGACGCTCGCTAGGGTGACCGCGTGACCGTGGTCTGGGCCGACGCCGCATCGGTCCTGGTCCACACCGACGAGGCCGACCTGCTCCCCGCCAGCATCGACCTGGCCGGCGCCGAGGTCCACCTGCTCACCCGGCCCGGGCGCGAGCAGGTCCTGGCTCGGGCCCTCGTCCCCATCGCCGCCGGCTACGACCACATCCTCGTCGACTGCCCACCGTCCCTCGGCGTGCTCACCCTCAACGAGCTGACCGCCGCCGATCGGGTGCTGATCCCGCTCCAGTGCGAGACCCTCAGCCACCGGGGCGTCGGCCAGCTCCTCGAGACCATCGGCGACGTGCGGTCCTTCACCAACCCCGACCTCGCGGTCGAGGGGGTCGTGGCCACGATGTTCGATCCCCGCACCCGGCTGGCCCGTGACACCGTCGCCGCGGTGGGGGAGACCTACGGCCCCACGGTCCTCGACCCGCCGATCCCCAAGTCCGTGCGGCTGGCGGAGGCCCCCGCACGGGGGGCGTCGGTCCTGCGCTCGGCCAGCAGCTCGGCCCCGGCGGAGGCCCACCGCGCCCTGGCCGTGGTGGTGGACCGGTGAGCGCGCCGCCGCGCCGGCGTGCGTCGCGACCGGCCCGCGCCTCTGATGCCGACCCCCTCGGCAAGCGGGCCCTGTTCAGCCCGCCGCCGGCTCCGACCACCAGGGTCGACCCCTTCGCTCCCGCCGAGGCCTCCGGGCACGCGCCCGACCGGGCGGGTGGGCTGGCCACGATCCGTTGCGAGGCGTGTCACCGGACCACCGCCGTCGGCGCCCGCGACCTGGTCGTGGCGCTGGTCCCCTCGGTGTGGATCCCCTGGCGCCGGCCGAGCCGCTTCCTCCGCTGCCCCGCCTGCGGGCGCCTGACCTGGGCCGAGGTCACCTGGGGCGCCCTCCGCCGCTGACCGGGGCGCCCCGGCGCTTGCGGATCAGCCCTGCAGGGTGTGCAGGACCGCGGCCGTGATGCCGGCGGGGGCGTGCACGAGCAGCCACAGCTGGGTGGTCGTCGACGCCTCCCACACGTCGACCGCCGTGCCCACGAAGCCTCCTGGTCTGGCGATGCGCATCTCCCACGCGGCGGCCGTGCCGGGCACGGCGATGCGTCGTGGGACGCCGATGACCTGCACCGTCGACGGCACGTCGAGACCGAAGTCCGCGAAGGCCTGCGGTGGGGCGCTCTTCGCCGTGGGTGGTTGGCGCGGCACCGCCAGGGTCTCGGCGGCGAACGCGCCGGGCGAGCCGTAGAGGAAGTCGCCCGTCTGGTCGGTCCATGCCGCCTGCTCGGCCCACCCCTTCGGCACGGCGTAGCCGAAGTAGGCGTCGGTGACGGCCCGGTAGCCGGCCGGCACCGACCTGGCCGCCACCACCGGCTCCGACGGTCCGTGGGTGGCGTAGGCGAGCAGCACGACGGCGGTCAGGCACACCGGGGTGAGCATCAGGAGCACCAGCCACAGACGCGCCCGGCGACGCGGCCGCCCGGCAACGTCGGTACTGAGGGAGGGCTCGGCCGTGGACATGTCCCCCCATGTTGCCACCGCCACCGGCGTCGGCCGATTCGGGCGGCCGCCTACCATTCGGGTCGACGTGGCCGCCTGCGGCGTGGGCCTGGCCCGGGCCGCCTTCGAGGCGGCCATCACCTACGCCGAGCAGCGGGAGACCTTGGGCGCGCCCATCGCCAGGCACCAGGCCATCGCCTTCGAGCTGGCCGACATGGCCACCCGCCTCGAAGCGGCCCGGCCGCTCGTGGCCTCCGCTGCGGCCCGCATCGACCGGGGCGAGCGGGCCGACGTCGAGGCCATGCGCATCCTCGGCGGGTACGGCTACACGCCCGACGCCCCCGTCGAGCGCTACTACCGCGACGCCCCGCTGCTCATGATCGGCGAGGGCACCAACGAGATCCAGCGCATGGTCATCGCCCGGCGCCTGCTCGGGCGGCACGGCGCGACGCGAGTCTGAGGACCAGCTCCGCGTGACCGCGCCGGGTCAGATGATCGGGCGGCGATCGGCCCACGGCATGGCCGCCTCCACCTGGGCGGCCACTCGCAGCAACCCGGCCTCGTCGAAGGGTCCCCCGACGAGTTGGACGCCGATCGGCACGCCCTCCGGCGTCATGGACGTCGGCAGGGAGATGGCCGGCAGGCCGGTCACGTTGAACATCGAGGTGATGGCGGCCATCTGCAGCACGGCGGGGGCCGGGCTGCCCGTCTCGGCCTGGGCGTGGACGGCGGAGAGCGTGTCGCCCGCCCTGGGCGGCTCGATGGTCATCGTCGGGGTGAGGAGCAGATCGAAGGTCTCGCCCCAGGCGGCCACGACCTCGCGTGTGTAGCGCTGGAGGTAGTGCACGGCGGCGACGTAGCTCAGGCTGTCGACCGACCTGCCGTGCTCCCTCGCCGACCTGATGTGCGGCTCGGTGCGGTCCCAGTCGATGCCGTCATAGTCGGCCAGGCCCGAGTTGACCATGGCCAGAAAGGCCCTCAGCACCTCCGGAGGGGTCTCGAGGGTGGCCGGGACCAGCTGGTGGCCGAGACCCTCGAGCACCGACGCGGTCGCGACCACGCCATCCACGCACGCCGCGTCGACGTCGAGGCCGAGGGGTGCGGTCGTGACCACGCCGATGCGCAGCCTGCCGGGATCGGCCCCGACCTCGGCGGCGAAGGGCCGCGCCGGTGCCGGAGCGTTGTACCAGAGCCCGCGGTCGGGACCGCAGATCACGTCGAGCACCGCGGCGGTGTCGGCCACGTCGCGGGTCACGACGCCCTCGACCGCGCCGCCCTCCCAGCCCGTCACCCGCGCGGGCACCCGCCCGCGGCTCACCTTGAGGCCGACCAGGCCGCAGCACGACGCCGGTATGCGGATCGACCCGCCGCCGTCGTTGGCGTGGGCCAGGGGGAACATCCTCGCCGCCGTGGCCGCCGCCGCCCCGCCACTCGAGCCGCCCGGTGTCCTCCCGGTGTCCCACGGGTTGCGGCTGATCCCGTAACGGACGTTCTCCGCGACGGTGATCGGCCCGAACTCGGGCGTGTTGGTGCGGCACGCCAGCGTGAAGCCGGCACGGACGAAGGCCTCGACGACCAGCTCGCTCCGCTCGCTCGGACCCTCGGGTGCGCCCCACGACCCGTAGGTCACCGGCCAGCCGGCGACCGGCGTCAGGTCCTTGATCGGGATCGGCACCCCGAGGAACGGCGGCAGGTGGTCGTCATCGGTGGAGGTCAGCAGATCGGTGGCTGCCGCGGCCGTCGCTCGGGCCGCGTCGTCGTCTCGCCAGATCACCGCGTCGAGAGCCCCGTTGACCTCGTCGACGCGCGCCAGGCAGGCGTCGAGGGCCTCGATCGGGCTCACCTCCCTGGCCCGGATGGCGGCGGCGAGGTCGAGCGCGGTCAGATCCGTGATGTCCCCCATGGGCGCCGACGGTAGCGTCCTCCGCACCGGCGCAGTCGGGCCCCGTTAGCGTGCGGGTCCGTGATCGCGGTGCTCGGAAGATGGGGGGAAAGGGTGGGCGTCGTGTCCCCGGGCGGCCTCGCCGCGTGACCGCCGTGTGGCTGGTGGTCGGTGTCGTGATCGGCCTCGCCGTCGGAGCCGCGCTCGTCGCCGCGGCGACACGCCGGAGCGCCCGGCGTCGCGTCGAAGCAGCCGAGCACCGGGCCCGCGACGCAGTGGCCGCCGCCGACGAGCGGGCCGCCGCCGCCGATCGACGGTTGGCCGACGCGGCGCGCCGGGCGGTCGACGAGCGCGGGCGGGCCGAGGATGCCGGCCGGCGGGCCGCCGACGCCTTGGCCGCGGCCTCGATCGCGGAGGGGCGGGCGCTGGCGGCCGAGACCGAGCTGGCCGGTGCGTCGGTCGGGATGCTCGATGCCGCGTGGGCCCTCGCCGGGCTGCGGGTCGGCTGGGACCTGCGCCGCCACGCCGCGCTGGTCCCGGCCGCCGCGTCGACCCCGGAGGTGGACCTGGTCGTCGCCGCCGGCGCCGAGGTCCAACGCATCCGCGAGGAGATCGGGACCCCGGGGGTGCTCGCCGCCCAGCCGCTGCCGCAGCTCCCGGCGCCCGTCGCCCTCGTCGCCCTGCTGGCCGTGGAGGGCCTGCTCGCCGCCGTCGTCCGCCGCACCCAGGCCTACGACCTGTCCCTCGCCTGCGCCGACGGCTACCTGCTGGCCGAGGTCGCCTGCGAGGGCGACGAGGGCATCACCGCCGATGACGCCGATCTCGCCTCGGTCACCGCTGCGGTCGCGAGGGCCGGCGCCGACCTGCGGTCCGGGCGCAGGAGCGACGGCGTGCTCGTCGCCCGGCTGCGCGTGCCGCTGCCCTGACACCTCACGCTGCCCTGACACCTCACATTGCCTCTGCTCGTCGGTGCGCTCAGGCGCCGGCGTCGACCTCGCCGGCCCGGCTGAGCACCAGCAGGCCGAGGAGGAGCGCGGCCACGACGCCGACCCCGACACCGAGCTCGATGACGGTGTGATCGAAGTCCCTGGCCGTCAGGTTGGCGCCGAGGGTCAGGTGGGCGGACGCGCTGAGGATGTCCCGGACCCCGGCCAGCACGCCGATGACCAGAAACGGCCTGACCGGCAGCACGTCGTCGTGGAGATGGCGGAAGACCGTCTGCACCACGTCGAGGAGGATGATCACCACCAGGATCCCGTCGACGGCCGGGGTGATGCTCTCGGGGATGGATCCGGTGTGACCCAGGAAGTCCACGACCGTCCGGATCAGGACCGCAACCGACACCAGCAACAGGCTGGCGATGATGGCGTACTCGACCACCACGATGACGGCGGCCACCGCCGCGTCGCCCCGGTCGCGGTGCGGCGCCAGCCGGTCCCCGTGGCTGCTGACCGGACTCCCGTCACGGGTCTCGTCACCGGTCCGACTCACGATCCCAACCTCCGGGTCAGCCCCACGCACCGGCGCCGGCCGCCGATGGTACCGGGTCGCACCGGGCGCCTCCTCCGGGGCGTGCCCACGACCTAGTGTCTCCGCGGTGCGCGCGAGGTGGCTGACGGGGAGGGCGGTCGGCTTCCATGCCCTCGCGGTCGTCGTCGTCGCGGTCTGCCTCCTCGCCGGACGCTGGCAGTTGCACGCCGCGCTCGGTGGCAACTCCCTCAGCTGGGCTTACACCTTCGAGTGGCCCATCTTCGCCGTGATCGCCGTGGTCGCCTGGTGGCACCTCATCCACGAGGACCCCGCTGAGCGGGCGGCCCGCAGCGAGCGGGCCGCCTCCGTCGGCGAGCGCCAACGCCTGGCCGAGATGGGCGGTGCGGCCACGACGGGCGCCCCGCCGCGTTCGTGGCAGCAGGCGACGGCCGACGCCCACGACGTGGTCGACCTGCCGACCATGGCGGCCAAGGTCGAGGCCGCCGCCCAGAAGGAGTACCTCGCCCACCTGGCCAAGCAGGCGGCGAGGGACGAGGAGATCACCTGGCGGCACTCCGGCGGATCGGCGTGAGCGGGGCCCTCCTGCGCTACCGGGTCCTCGCCTACACCGTCGGCGTCGGGCTGGTCGTCCTCGTCTTCGTCGGGATCCCCATCCAGATCGCCGGCGACAAGACCGTCGTGGCCGTGATCGGGCCGATCCACGGGTTCCTCTACATCCTCTACCTCGTCGCCGCCCTCGACCTGGCCAGGCGGGCCAGGTTCTCGTTCCTCCAGATGCTGGCCATGGTCGGCGCCGGGCTCGTGCCGTTCGTGGCCTTCGTCATCGAGCGGCAGATCACCTCCAAGGTCCAGGCCGGGGTCGAGCCGTGGAAGCTCCCCGCCAGGTTCCGCCGGTCGTCCGAGCCGTCGGGGGAGCGTCCCACCCCGCGCTGAGCCCTCTCCCGGGGAGGTGCCCTGGCGACGTCGACCGTCCTGTTTGTGACGCCGGGACGCGGGTAGTGGACGTGTGACGTCGAGCGAGGAGAGCACATGCGGGCTGTCGTGTACAACGGGCCACGGGACGTTTCCGTCGACGAGGTGGCGGATGCCCGGATCGAGGAGGCGACCGACGCCGTCGTGCGGATCACCGCGACCAACATCTGCGGGTCGGACCTGCACATGTACGACGGCTGAACCGATCTCGAGGTGGGCAAGGTCATCGGCCACGAGAACCTGGGCGAGGTCGTCGAGGTGGGCTCGGGGGTGGTCAGCGTCAAGGTGGGTGATCGGGTCTGCCTGCCGTTCAACATCGCGTGCGGGTTCTGCAAGAACTGCCAGCGGGGCCTGACGGGCTTCTGCCTGACCGTCAACCCCGGCTCGGCCGGTGGGGCGTACGGCTACGCCGACATGGGTCCCTACAACGGCGGGCAGGCGGAGCTGCTGCGGGTGCCGTTCGCCGACTTCAACGCCTTGCAGCTCCCGCCCGACAGCGTCGAGAAGGAGAACGACTACGTGATGCTGGCCGACATCTTCCCGACCGGGTGGCACGGCACGCGGTTGGCCCAGGTGCAACCCGGTGACACGGTGGCGGTGTACGGCGCCGGCCCCGTCGGCACCATGGCGGCGTACTCCGCGGTGATCCAGGGGGCCAGCCAGGTCTTCGTCGTGGATCACGTCGGCGACCGCCTGGCGCTGGTCGAGAAGTTCGGCGCCACCGGCGTCGACGCCACCAAGGGTGACCCGGTCGAGCAGATCAAGGAGGCCACCGGCGGGGAGGGGGTCGACCGGGGTGTCGAGGCGGTCGGCTACCAGGCTCACGACGCCGAGGGCCACGAGGTCCCCAACATGACCATGAACGCGCTGGTGGACGTGGTGCGCCCAACCGGCGGCATCGGCGTCGTCGGGGTCTTCGTGCCCGAGGACCCGGAGGCGGCGGACGACCTGGCCAAGAAGGGGCAGATGGCGTTCGACTTCGGCACCCTGTTCTTCAAGGGGCAGACGATCGGGACCGGACAGGCCAACGTCAAGGCCTACAACCGGCAGTTGCGCGACCTCATCCACCAAGGCAGGGCCCAGCCGTCGATGCTGGTCTCCCACAACCTGTCCCTCGGCGACGCCCCGGACGCCTACCGGCACTTCGACGCACGGGACGAGGGATGGACCAAGGTGGTCCTGAACCCGTCGAAGGCCTCGTGATGCCGGCGGACAGCGGCACGGTCAACCTGGCCGACGCCCGCCGGGTGATCGCGGCGGCCGAGGCCCGAGCCCTCGACATCGGCCAACCCCAGAACGTCGCGGTGGTCGACGCCGGCGGCAACCTGGTCGCCCACGTGCGGATGGACGGGGCGTGGGTCGGAAGCGTGGACATCGCCCAGAACAAGGCCTGGACGGCGCGGGCCTTCGACATCGAGACCAAGGCGTTGGCGGAGAACAGCCAGTCGGGCGACCAGTTCTTCGGCATCCATGCGAGCAACCACGGGCGGGTCATGATCTTCGCCGGTGGTGTCCCTCTGACGCGCGACGGGGTGATCGTCGGTGGCATCGGCGTGAGCGGGGGCGACGGCGAGCAGGACCAGACCGTCGCCGAAGCCGGTGCCGCCGCCCTGTGAGCACCCAGGGCGTGTGCGCCTCCCGTCGTCGCCGTGACGCCAGATGGAGTTGGTCACGTGGCCTGGCGGCCGGTGCCGCCGCCGGGGCGGCGGGCACGACCGTGCTGAACACGATCACCTACCTCGACATGACCCTCCGGGGCCGGCCGACGAGCTCCACACCCGAGGACACCGTCGAGAAGCTCTCCGACGCGGCCCATGTCCCGATCCCCGGCGACGGGGACAGCCGACAGAACCGGATCGAGGGCCTGGCGCCGTTGACCGGGATCCTCGCCGGCGTCGGCACCGGAGCGGCGATCGGCCTCGCCCGCTCGTGGGGTTGGCGCCCGTCGACGGCGGTGACCGCCGCGGTGGCTGCGGCCGGCGCCCTCGTCGTCGCGAACGGGCCCATGACCGTCCTGGGCATCACCGACCCCCGTACCTGGGGCGCCAAGGACTGGCTGGCCGACGTGATCCCCCACGTGGGCTACGGCGTGGCCACCGCCGCGGTCGTCGCCGCCATCCAACCCGACGCCTGAGGCAGCGATGATGGCGGCCATCGAAGACACCGGTGCCTCCTTCGCCGCCAGCCGAGAGCGCAGGCGAAGGTGCCGCTCGTTCGTGGAAGAAGCACTCACCTCGAATTCGAGGCGGGGGGAGCCACGATGGTCTGCAGCGCCCCCCGGAGTCGTTCTTCCTCCTGCGGGGCGAGGGATGCGAGCAGCGCGGCTTCGGCGCGCTCGCTGGCCTCGGTGGCCTGTCGGACGGTGTCTCGCCCGGCGTCGGTGAGCTCGACCACGTTGCGCCGCCGGTCCTCGGCGTGAGGATGACGAGACACGAGGCCCTTTCCCTCGAGCGCGTCGATCCGCGCGACCATGGAGGTCCGGTCGATGCCGAGCCGCTGCGCCGCCTGCTGCTGGGAGCCGGGCTCGTGGCTTGCGATGACGAGCAGGATGCCGAGCTCGCGCGCGTCGATGCCGAACGGGGCCAGCGCCTCCGTGTTGAGCTCTTCCATCCGCGTCGCCGCGTGCTTGAACAGGTAGCCCAGGCGTCGGCTCACCACCGGCCCAGGTCCGCTGTCGATGGACATGCCCGAAGCGTACCGCTACGCACGCCTGCTGATCATCAGTTATACTGACGATCAGCACTACGGACGAAGGTGAGGATGACGATGATCTTGATCACCGGAGGGCTGGGTTTCATCGGCTCCCACACCGTGCAGGCGCTGCTGGACGCAGGCGAGGAATGCGTGCTCGTCCAGCGCAGCCACGCCGAGGTCCCGGCCGGCCGTTTCGACGCGCCGGTCGTGGTCGATCAGGCCGACGCCACCGACCTCGAGGCGCTGCTTGCCGTCGGGCGGCAACACCGCATCACCGGGATCGTTCACCTCGCCGGCTCGATGCCCTGGCCGCCGAGCTCCGAGCCGCCAGTGCAAGCGGCAAGCCGGTCGCTCGGCAGCCTGTTCAACGTCATGCAGGCCGCCCAGGAGTGGGGCGTGACGCGCGTCGCGCTGGCGAGCACGATCGGGGTCTACGGCGGCGCCAGGGACCCCTTCGAGGGTCCGCTCACCGAGGACATGCCGCTGTCGATGAGCGCCCCGCACCTCATACCCACGTTCAAGAAGGTCAGCGAGCTGCTCGGTGGCCACCTGGCCGACGCAACCGGCATCGAGGTCGTCAACCTCCGCATCTCCGGCACCTGGGGACCGCTCGGCCACAATCCTGATCCGTTCTTCCCCGCCCCGCAGCTCATCCACGCTGCCGCACACGGCCGCGCGCCGGACCTCTCCGGGGTCAGCGGCCGGATGCACGCCGAGGACTCGCTCGACCTCTGCTACGTCAAGGACACCGGGCGGGCGATCGCGCTGCTGCAGCTCGCCGAACACCTCAACCACCGCACGTACAACGTCGCCTCCGGCCACGCCACGACAAACACCGAGGTCGCCGGCGCGATCCGACAAGCCGTCCCCGATGCCCGGGTCGACCTACCGAGCGGCGGCGAAACGAGGCAGGCCTGGCTCGACATCACCCGCCTCAGCGAGGACGCCGGCTACGAGCCGGTCTGGGACACCGAGCGCGCCGCCGCCGACTACATCGCCTGGCTACGGGCAGGCAACGAGCGCTGAACCGCGAACGTCCCCGTCCTCGTTTGCGAGACAGCCAGGCGTGGGGCGCGCCCCCTCCCCTGCCGGTGACAGGGGAGGGGGACGGCGCCTGTGCGCTTGGGCGGGGGACCGCTCAGCTGCTCGGGCCGAGTAGACGGCCGGTCAGGCGCCGGCGCTGAGCCGGTGGGCCCCGGAGACGTCGAGGGTCATTGCGCCGTGAATGGTCTCGATGTAGGAGGTGGTGGTGTTGGTGCAGCCTTCGGCGCTCTTCGCTGTGGTGTAGGTCACGTCGAAGTAGTACGTGCCCGGGTGGCCCTGGAGCGCCTCGAACGGCCCGGTGGCGTCGATGACGTCGAAGGGTCCGACCTGGGTGATGGTGCCGACGCAGGTGCTCCGGTCGAAATGAACCGTGGGGCGTCCGGTGCTGTGGTCGATGCGGAAGGTGCCGTTGGCGAAGTTGGCGTGGTCGATGGCTCTGCCCGGGTGCTCGACGCCTCCCTCGTTGAGCGCGCCGGTCAGGATGATGGCCCCAGGGCCCGGCTGACGGGTCGAGGCGACATCGAAGTACTCCGTGGTCTTCGACCCGTGACCGGGCCAGCCGCTGGTCCCGGGGGCCGCCCATGCCCGAGGGGCGCCTGCGCCGCTCCAGGACGCGCTTCGGGCGCCCCCCCACGCCCCGGCAGTGCTCCACGGCCAGGGGCCGGAGCCGGGGGCGCCGGCCAAGGGTGAGGCATCGGGGTGGCTCGCGGCCAGGCGGGCGGCCACGGCGTGGTCCGCTGCGCCCCGGAGCGCGACCGGCGGCCTGATCGTGCCGGCGGCGGAGATGCCAGCCACGACGGCCACGCCGGCCCCGACGATTGCGAGCTTGGCTGGCGGTGACAGCCTCGTCGACAGGCGGGAGTAGGCGTGGCCGGCGTTGCCCGCCACGCCGCTTCTCGAGGCGAGACCGCCTGGCATCCGCCGGCCCGACGCTGCCGGGGAGCTCGGGAGCTGGCTCGGCGCTGCCGTACGGGCGAGGCCGGTGATGGCAACGGTCGCAACGGCCAGGTGGATCGTCACGAGACCCAGGAGGGCGGACGCGCCCGTGGCGAAAGCCAAGGGGAAGGCCAGTGACGCCATCACCACGGCGAGGGCGGTGCCGATCCAGCTGCGCCGGGGCCGGAGGACCCGTGTCTCGAGCAGGGCGAGCAGGGCCCAGCCGAGCGTGGTGGCCGCGACGGCGGCACCGGCGGTGGCGGCGACCCCGACGGTCGACGGGTCGGCAGGGGGGAACTGCACGCCGAGGCGCACGCCGGCGAGCTGGGTTGCGACGGCCCAGGACGCAGCCCCTACGGCAGCACTGGCGACGACGGTGGCCGTGCGGCGGAGTCGAGTGTTGGACATGGGATCCTCCTGTGGTCTGGCGGGGTGCCGGCACTCAGCATCCTTCCGAGCCTTCTCGTCGGGCATCGTCCCGGCGGAGGCTGCGGGACTGCGCCGCCGGCGGTAACGGGGTACTCCTCCGGGAGTAGCCGAGCCGCCTCCTGGGGGAGGACGGCGCGACCGGTCCGCGACCCGTAACCTTCTGGCATGCCCGTCGCAGTCGGTCGGCTCCACAGGAGGTGGGCCGAGCCCCTCGGGGTAGGAGTGGTGGTGGTGCTGGTTGTCGCGGGAGCGATCACCGAGGCCTACCCTGCGCACCGCTACGCCGGCCTGCACCTGCGGTCTCATCCCCCCCAGGTGGCGTTCGCCCTGCTCGTCGTCCCCGCCCTGCTCCTGCTCTGGCGGCGCTCGCACCCCGTCGCCGTGTACTTGGCTGCGGTGGTCGGGGTGACGGCGTGGGCGGCGTCGGGGCAGGTCTACGGCGCGGCGCTGGTGATGGTGCTCGTGGCGTTCTACTCGCTTGCGGTCGTCCGCTCGGGTTGGACCGTGATGGTGGCTCTCGGCGTGGCCGGCACGCTCTGCATCTGGCTGGCCGGCGGCCTGTGGGGCCCGTGGGGCTGGTTCGGCGGCCCACAGCTGGACATGTGGGCAGAGATGATGGCGGCTGGCTCGGTGGGCGCCTTCGTCGCCGCGCGACGGCACTGGAAGCTCAGCGAGCGGCTACGCACGGAGCAGCTCGAGCGAGCCCGGCAGGAAGAGATCCGCCGACAGGTCACCTCTGAGCGCCTGCGCATCGCAAGGGAGCTCCACGATGTCGTCGCCCACTCCATGGCCATGATCAACGTGCAGGCGAGCGCAGCGGTCACGCTGGTCAGCTCCGATCCACTGCGCGCAGCGGAGTCCCTCCGGGCAATCCGCAGCGCCAGCAAGCAGGGGCTGCGGGAGCTGCGCTCGATTCTCGACGTGCTCCGCCAGGTCGACGAGGTCCAGCCCGCGGTGGCGCTGCCCAACCGGCACGGGCTCCTGGCCCTGGTCGAGGCGGCCCGGGCGGCGGGGGTTCGCATCGCCTTCGACTGTGACGCCGACCTCGAGGCGGCCTCGCCCGGGACGGTTCTCGCCGCCTACCGGATCGTCCAAGAGTCGCTCACCAACGTGATCCGCCACACCGAGGGCGCCAGTGCGAAGGTGAGCGTGACGGACCGAAACGGTCTCGTCGTCGTCGACGTGGTCAACGACGGTCGAAGCCGGGAAGACCCCTTCGTCGAGGGGGCCGGTACCGGCCTGGCCGGGATGAGCGAGCGGGCGCGGGCCCTCGGCGGTCACCTCGAGGCGGACCCGGTCGCCGGCGGAGGCTTCCACGTGCACGCCGAGCTGCCAACGGCACAGCCGGTACCCGAGGACGAACCCACCGCCTCCCCGACCCTGCTCGGCTCGTGATCCGGGTCATCCTCGCCGACGACCAGGCCCTCGTGCGCGCCGGCTTTCGTGTCCTGCTCGGCACCGCCGGGGACATCGACGTAGTTGGGGAGGCCAGCGACGGTCAGGGAGCTGTCGACCTCGCCCGATCGGTTGGCGCCGACGTCGTGCTCATGGACATCCGCATGCCCGGAGTCGACGGCCTGGAGGCCACTCGGCAGATCGCCGCCGCCCCCGACCTGCCCGACCTGCGGGTCCTGATCCTCACCACCTTCGAAGCCGACGAGTACGTGTTCGAGGCCTTGCGGGCCGGGGCGAGCGGCTTCCTGGTGAAAGACACCGAGCCCGAGAGCCTCATCGACGGCGTCCGGGTGGTCGCCAGGGGCGACGCCCTCCTGTCGCCCAGCGTCACCCGGCGGCTGATCGCCAGCATCGCCCGACGGGGCCCCGGGAGGCCCACCGACGCCACGGCGCTGTCGGCGCTCACCGACCGGGAGCGGGAGGTGCTGACCCTGGTCGGTGCCGGGATGAGCAACGACGAGATCGCGGCGGCCCTGTACATGAGCCCCTTGACGGCAAAGACCCACGTCAGCCGATCCATGACCAAGCTCGGCGCCCGGGACCGGGCTCAGCTCGTCGTGATCGCCTACGAGACCGGCCTGGTGTCCCCGGGTCGAGGGTGACCCGCCCTCCAACGTCCGCGGCGCCGGGTCCGCGACCTCGGCGGGGGCGGTGCCATCACCGTCAAAGGGGTCCTCTCACGCGCTGACCGGGGAGCGGGCTGGCTCGCTGCGCGGGAGGAGGAAATCGACGATCGCGGCCGGGGTGCCGGGAACGTGGACGAGGCAGACTCGCAGCTCTCCGAGCGAGCGGCACGACCCCGGCGCCCGCTCCTGCGGTCACCAGCTGCATGGTCACGGGCGGGGTGTTAGAGGTGCTCACCTGAGCATGTCCTGGAGCGATGACAGACACTCCGGAGAGGGCTCTGATCAGGACGTTTGGAGCGCCGGGATAAACCGGCATGGAGAAGGAGATGAGAACGCTCTCCATTGAAGGAGTAGCGACCCACGATGACCCCGAGTCGACTCTGGAAGGCGTAGACCCCGCGCAACCGAGAGGATGCATCCGGGAAGGCGTCCTGACGTCGAGGCTCGATCGCCATCTCGATCGCGAGTGCTCTGGCGCCGTTTGTGGCACCACGAAGCCGTTCACTCAGGAAGACACTTATTGCTTGTGGATGATTCGTATCGACCGAGGAGTACTCGCCGCGGTAGGTAAGCCAGGCGATCATCGGCCTTGATATGTCAAAGTATGCCCACGGCATCCCGGGTACCCCCTTTCGCTTTCGTCACGGTTCCAAGCGACTCCTACCATCAGCTCAGTGAAGGCGGGAAGCCTTGGTTGGACAGTGCGACCTGGATCTCGTCGCGGTGGCGGGGATCGCAGGCCGTCCAGCGTCGTTCGTCCTGGTCGAGGTCGGCCAGGAAGCCGAAACGGTCCCTCACGGGGGCGTTCCCATGCCGCCAAGTCCACGGGTCGGGTGAGGGCACCGACGGAGTCGGGAGCGAAGTCTCGCTCGCTGCGGGGCACGAGCAGTCGTGAGGATCGAGGGGCCCGCTCCCGCGCCCGTCGTCGACGACATCGGCCCAGACTTTGAGCACCCACAGGCGGCGGACCAGTCGCTCGTCGACGGGCCGGCCGGCGAACTGGGCCAGGTCGTAGACGTCACGTCCGAGAGCGGTCCGGCGATATCGGGCGAGCTTCTCGGCGCACGCTTCAGCCTCGGCGATGACCGGCAGGACAGGAAGGGTGATGCCGTAGGCCTTGTGGATGGGAAGCGGGATGGTGAGGAGCAGCTCGGGGGTCAGGACCAACGGGCGCCGGGCGAACTCGATGGACGCGCCGATGGCAGGTCGGCCGAGGTCGGGATGGTTGACGGTTAGGCTCCAGTGCCGGCCGTCGCCGCGGGTGGCGATGAGGGAGAACTGGAAGCCGGAGACGGCGGCACCGTCGACGACCTCGCAGACGGCCAGCACGGTGTCGTCGTCAGGGGCGGCGAAGTCCAAGTCGGTGGAGAACCTGCCGGCGCCGCCGAGCCGGCATTTGCGCTACGAGGTCCCGCCCTTGAAGACCAGGTCGTGGTCGTCGAACAGGCTCATCTCGGCGAGCAGCCAGAGAAGGTGGTCCTGGGCCACGTCGAGCAGGGCGGCGTCATAGGTGTCGGACCGCCCGGCGCCGTGGCGCAGCACCAGGGCCCGGTTGAGCGTTACCTGAGGCACGTCATGCCTTGGCGGCGCTGTCGCGCAACGGGGCGATCAGGCGGTCGGTTGGCTGGCCCTGGATGTTCAGTTCTGGGATGGGCCGTTGCCCTGGAGCTGGTCGTCGACGTATCCGGGGCGGCTGGCGTACAGTCCGCTGGCACTAGAGATCGCCGATGCGATGAGCATGATCGTCAACGGCCAGGTCCAGGTGTCGGAGACGCCGAGTAGAACGCCGACGAGGATTGGGCCGCTGGCGGCCAGGATGTAGCCGATGCTTTGGACGAACGCGGACAGGGAGGCGGTGACGGCGAGATCGCGAGAGTGCAGGCCAATCATCGTCAGGGTGAGGGGGAACGTGCCGGCACCGATCCCGCCGAGCAGCATCCACGCCCAGCCGCCGGCGAAGACGGGTGCGGTGAGCATGCCGATGTAGCAGAGCAGGCTGGCCCCGGCTAGGCCGATGACCAGGGCGCGTTGGCGGTGTACGGCCAAGGGCGGGATGACCATCGACACTGGGATAGACAGTCCCGTGAAGAACGCCACCAGCACGCCCGCTCCGGTGGCGCTGACGTGGTAATGCTGGAAGAAGTCGGCGAACCAGCCGAAAGAGACGTAGGCCTGGAACGACTGGAAGCCGAACATCAATGTCAGCGCCCACGTCAGCCGGCTACGGACGAGCTGCCCGACCGGCAGCCGCGCCACCTGGGTGTCGGTCTCCGCTCGGTCACCGCGCAGCGTTGCCAGCCACGGGAGAATCGCCACAGCGGTCAGCGCCGCCCAAGAACCGATCCCGAACCGCCAGCTGGCTCCGGCGGCTTTGGCGATCGGCACAGTGACTCCGGCCGCCGCGGTGGTGCCGACCGCCAGGCAGGTCGTGTAGAGCGCCGTCATGGCGCCGACGCGGTCGGGGAAGTGCCGCTTCACCAGGATCGGCATCAGCACGTTGGTGATCGCCCCGCCGGCCAACGCGAGCATGCTGAGCACGGCGAACATCCAGAACCCGCCGGCGAACGCACGCACGACCAGGCCGACGGTGGCTGCGAGCAGTGCGGCGGCGACGACACGATGTTCACCGAATCGGTGGGCCAGGCGCGGGCTGACGAAGCCGATGAAGGCGAAGGCGATGACCGGCAGCGTGGTGATGATGCCGGCGAGGGCGCTGGAGGTGTGCAAGCCGTGTTGCAATTCGGCCAGGACTGCGCCGACGCTGCTGACTGCGACGCGCATGGTCACCCCGGTGAGCACGAGCGCTACAACGATCAGCCTGCGACGGGATCGCTGGGCCGATGGGGCACCCCCGGTCGTCGCGGCCCCTGTGCCCGTCGCAGGGGCACCCCAGTTGATACCGCTGAAGATGCGGCTCATGGTCAGGAGGCGATGCTGAAGCCTCCGACCCAGCCGATCTTCTTGCCCTGGGCCAGGGTCAGCTGGGCAAAGCCGATGGCCCCGAGTTCGTGGGCGCGACTGAGGGTGCCCGCTTCGATAACCGGGAGGCCGCCGGCGGTGATCGCGGCCGACAGGGTCTCTTTGGTGTCGACGTCGTCACCGGCGATGAGGACGGTGGTCTGGTTGGGGGCCAACGATCTTCGCGCCGAACGTGGTGTTGAAGGCCTTGAACGCCCGCGAGTTGGGCAGCGCCGCGGCGAACTCGGCGACAGCCGAGCTGCCAACCGGTATGACGAGCGAGTCGAAGGTCTCGATGTTCGCGGATTGGTGATGTCGATGACGATCTTCCCAGCGAGCTGATCGGCGTGCTTGGCCACGATGTCGCCGAGCGCGAAGTACGGCACGGCAAGAACCACGATCTCGCCGGTTACCGTGTCGACGACGTCGGGATCATCGAGGTGCTCGACCGAGGCACCCCTCGAGGTGAAGACTTCGCCGCTCGACGTACCAGTGTTGCCGTGCCCAAAGATGGTTGCGATCATCATTGACCCACCTCTAGCACATTGTTCCGACACCTTATGCTGCGCCTCGACGACGGAGCGTAACGGCCGGCGACGGCAGGACCACCCTCGAAGCGGGCCACACTCCGCTCGCCGGTCGCCTTCACGATCGTGCGATCCATTCGTGCCGCCACCTGGCCTCGGACCGCGACGGCAGTCTCCCATCTCCGGTAGGCGTTCTCCCAGTAGCCGTCCCCTCAGCCAGCTGCTGAGTCGCCACCGCCAGCTCAGCTCGCATCGCCGGCCGCCCACTCCCACCACCCTCCAGCGACACCCATGTGCCGTCACCCGGGCCGACCAAACCGGCCACCCCCTCCCCCTTATCTGAGTGCGATCCGATCAGGGTCCCGTCGATGTCGATCAACGTAGAACCCCGGATCGGCCCCGGCCGCCTACGCCGCCGCCCGGGTCTCGCCCGGCGCTTCGGCGATGCGGGCCAGGGCGGCCTCGTCGACACCTTCGAGGGCCCCGCTACGCTGTCGGTGTCGACACCACGTCACCGAACAGTTCGGGCTGATCGCGCAGCACGGTCAGATCGGAGATCGTCTCGGCCCCGTCCGCGATCGCCACGGCCAGATCGACGAGCACCTCGCCCCGATCGTGACCGCCTTGGCGGACCCTGGTCGGCGGCATCGCCACCGACAGGGCCTCTTCCAACCCGACCAGGTCGGCGATGTCGGCCACCATCCGGGCCCCGCCGTGGACCCCCCACCCCGCTTTCGCCAGCGGTCACGGTCAAGCGCGGACGACGACGGTTACGCTTCCTCGAGAAGTGCCCTCCTGGTCGAGTTCCTGCTGCTTTCGACAAGCGCAGTTTCTCTTACCTGGAGGGCCTCTTCGCGGATACACCCAAGTCAGACCACCCGACCTACCCGAACAGGCTGGGCTGGCCCTTGACGATCTGGCGGACAAGGTGGCCGTTCTGAGCGGGGGTCCGTCGTTACCTCGCGAACTCGTGTGCGAGATCCCGAGATTCTGAATCGGCTGGGCTCGGCGGCGGTGCCGGGAAGTCAGGCTTCGGGCTGCGCGAGCGGACGATCGGCGAGGGCGTCCGTCGAATCCCTTGAGCGGTATTGGAGGTAGGCGGGGTCATCCCTTATGACTCGGTCGATCTCTTCGCGTCTCGGGATTCCTTGTCTGGCTCCCTTGGCGCGGACCGACAGCGAAGCTGCTGCCACCCCGTAGGTAGCCGCTTCGGACACGGACACCCCGAGGCTCAGCCTGGCGGCGAGGACGCCAGAAAACGCATCACCCGCTCCCGTGGTGTCCACCGCTTCGCAGGCAAGCGCCGGGATGTGGTGTGCTCCCGAGCGGTCTTGAAGGAGCACTCCGTCTTCTCCTCTCGTCACCACGACCGCTCCGCCGGTGAGGTGCCTCAAATGTCTAGCGGCCTCGCCGACTTCTCGTCTTCCGCTCAGCGCGAGCGCCTCGGCAGTGTTGGGTGTGAGCACGACTCCCCGGCCAAGCATGCTCTCGTTCAGGTCGCGGGCCGGCGCCGGGTTGATGATGACGGAGCTTCCGCCTTCGACGCCGGCCTGTACGGCCGCGATTGCGGCCGACTCGGGAATTTCGAAGCTGACCAGCACGACGTCGGCTTCGCTCAGTTCGAGTTGGCCGAGGCTGTTGCTCACGGAGCGGCCGTCCAGGGCGAAGTTGGCGCCAGGCGCAACCACGATCTGGTTCTCGCCTCCGTCGGCGACGACGACGATGGCACGGCCGGTGCGATGGTGCCGGGACTTCTTGACGGCGGAGACGTCGATGCCCTCCGCTCTGAGGCTTTCGATGCTGTGGGCACCGTGCTCGTCCTTTCCACAAGCACCGACGAACGCAACACGAGCGCCTGCTCGCGCCGCTGCGACCGCTTGGTTGGCTCCTTTGCCTCCCGGAAGTTCGTGATCGTCGAGCGAGAGCACCGTCTCGCCGACGCTCGGTAGTCGCCGAACACGAAACAGGCTGTCGATGTTGAGGGAGCCGACGACGATGACGCGACCTGCGGGCGGAAGAACCAACGCATGGTCGGCTGCCTTCGATGACAACATCGGCGTACCCCCTTGACGAGCCGTGCTCCCGTAAGCCAGTCTACAGGTGTAGCGTCCAGCATGACCGATGGTGAGCTGTGGGGGGGGAGGCAGTCCAGCACGTGGCAGTCACTAGAGATGACGTAGCTCGCCTGGCGGGATTCTCCACAGCGGTCGTCAGCTATGTGATGAACGACGGTCCCCGCCCGGTGGCACCGGCGACTCGCGAGAGGATCCTGGCGGCCATCGAGGAGCTCGGTTACCGGCCCAACGCCCTGGCTCGGAACCTGCGCCGAGCGACCACCGACGTGCTCGGACTCATCGTGCCGGACATCACCAACCCATTTTTCGCCGAGCTGGCCCTCTCGATCGAGAACGCCGCGTTCTCTCGCGGGTTCTCGCTGTTCCTGGGCAACGCCATGCACACCGCCGAGCGGGAGAACACCTACTGCCAAGCCTTCAGCGACCATCAAGTCGCCGGCCTGTGCTTGATCGGCGGTCCGAGGACCTCCGAGGACTGGTCGTTGGTCGGTGAGACGCTCGAGCGCTCGTCCATTCCGCTCGTCGTCCTGGACCGCCTCCCGCCCGACTCGTCGGCGTCATGGCTCGTCGTCGACAACGAGAGTGGTGGATTTCAGGCCACCACCCACCTCCTCGAGCACGGCCACCAGTCGGTAGCGTGCATGTCGGGGCCGCGCGGCCTGTCGGTCACCACGGCCCGATCCGAAGGTTGGCGCCGAGCCCACCGAACGGCCCGCTGTCGGGTCGGACCAATCGTCGCCTGCTCCTTCGACCGTTTCGAGGCCTTCCGGGCGGCGAGAGGGTTGTTCGAGCGCCTGTCGCGGCCGGCGGCCCTGTTCGTGCAGAGCGACGAGCAGGCCATCGGAGTCCTCCACGCGGCGACCGCGCTCGGCATCGCTGTACCCGATGATGTCGCGATTGTGTCCTTCGACGGCATCCGCGATGGAGCCCTGACCACACCCCCGCTCACCACGGTGCAGCAGCCCTTCGAAGAGTCGGGCCGCCGCGCAGTGGAGATGCTCACCGAGCAGATCGCAGGTCGGGAGGCCGGCGTGGCGAAGGAGGTCCTCGAGGTCTCGTTGACGGTAAGAAGCAGTTGCGGTTGTCGATGGTCGGGCCATCAAGAAATCGGTATGTCTCCGCCAATGAGGCGGCCAAGCAAACGGGGGAAAAGATGAGAAAGCTGCAGAGCCGCCGATACCTGACCGGGATCGCAATCGCGACGAGCGTCTTGGTGGCCGCCGCTGGTTGCGGCAGTTCGACCAAGACGGCGTCGCCCGCGAGCAACGGGGGATCGTCTTCCCCGTCGGGGACCCACCTCAAGGTTGCCTACATGGTTCCGGGGACGCTGGGGGACCTCGGGTTCTTCGACAGCGGGGAGCGGGGCATCAAGAAGGTTGCCTCTACGCTGGGCGACAAGACGACCACCGTAGAGGGTGGCGCCAACGCCACCTCCACGTGGGTGCGAGATCTGCAGGGATTGAGCAACGGCTCCTGGAATGTCATCGTTACCGGGAGCGCCCAAGTCCCACAGCAGCTGCAGCAGGTCGCCCAGCAATTCCCGAAGCAGCACTACATCATGTTCGATGACACTGTCGCACTTCCCAACGTGGCCAGCATCAATTATCGCTCCAACGACGGCGCCTTTCTGGCCGGCGCGCTGGCAGCGCTGGTGGCTGACGCGCCGGGCACGTTCCCCAAGGACGCCGGGGCTTCCAAGACCGTAGGCATCGTGGGCGGACAGACCATCCCAGTGATCCAGGATTTCGTGGTCGGATTCGAGAAGGGGGCGAAGCTGGTCGACCCGTCGATCAAGGTGCTCACCTCCTACGTGGGCAGCTTCACCGACCCACAGACCGCCTACAACCAGGCTCAAGACATGTACCACCGGGGGGCGGCAGTGGTGTTCGCCGCCGCCGGCGGGTCTGGTCTTGGCGTGTTGAAGGCATCGAACGCCCTCAACCGGTACTCGATCGGCGTCGATTCGAACCAGAACGCTACGTATCCGAAAAATGTGCTCGCCAGCGACCTGAAGCAGGTGGACAACAGCGTGTTCGACTTGGTCAACCTGGCGCAGAAGGGCAAGCTGGCCTACGGCAAGACGTACATCTACGGCTTGCAGAACAACGGTGTCGCCCTGGTCGAAAACGACGCCTTGGTGCCCGCTGCCATCCGCAACAAGCTCACCACCTACGACAGCGAGGTCAAGTCCGGCAAGGTCACCGTCCCGTGCGTGAACCCGTATTGCGCCACCACGGGGTCGGCGACCCCGAGCTCGAGCTAGCTGACGGGCGCAACAATGCCCGACGTCTTTGACACCACGGTCCTCCCGGAGCCGGGAACCCCCGGCGAGCCCGGCACACCGCTTGCGCTGGAGACGAGACACCTGACGAAGGTCTTCGGCGGCCTGGTGGCCGACGACGATGTCTCGTTGTCGGTGCGCCAGGGTGAGGTGCACGCCTTGCTCGGCGAGAACGGCGCTGGCAAGACGACGCTCATGAACATGTGCTTCGGGCTGTTGGTTCCCGACTCCGGCCAGATCGTGGTCGGCGGCGAGCCTGTAGCGGTCCGTTCGCCGCTGGTGGCCCGCCGGCTCGGACTCGGGATGGTTCACCAGCATTTCAAGCTGGTCCCGTCGCTCACCGTGACCGAGAACATCTTCCTCGGCGTCGAGACTAGCAATCGCGCCGGTGGCCTCGACCGGAAGGGCATGATCCGCAGCGTCACCGAGGTCGCCGAGCGATTTGGTTTGGAGTTGCGCCCGACCGACACGGTCGGTGACCTCTCGGCCGGCGCTCAACAGCGCGTCGAGATCCTCAAGGCGCTCTACTTCGAGGCGCGTGTCCTAATCCTTGACGAGCCGACGGCGGTCTTGACCCCCCAAGAGACGGTCGGGCTGTTCTCCGTGATGCGCGATCTGGCCGAGAGTGGACGGTCGGTGATCATCATCACCCACCGACTGCGCGAGGTCATCGAAGTATCGGACCGCTACTCGGTGATGCGGCGTGGCAGGCTGGTGGCCACCGGGCTCACCGCGGAGGCGACAGAGCGCAAGATCACGGTGCTCATGGTCGGTCGGGAAGTGGACCTCGGCCGTTCCGAGGCCGCGCGTCTCGTCGCTCCGGAGGTCACGGCGGCCCTGGATTGCCGCAGCCTGTCGGTGCGCGCGGACGACGGCAGGACCGTCCTCGACGACGTCTCGCTTCGGGTGCGTCGTGGGGAGATCGTCGGGATTGCCGGGGTGGAGGGCAACGGGCAGACCGAACTGGTAGAGGCGCTCGCCGGTCTGCGAGCCACTAGTGCCGGCGAGATCCGTTTGGAGACGACCGACATCAGCCGGGCCGGTCCCGCCGAGCGCCGTCACTGCGGCCTCGCCCACATCCCCGAGGACCGCCTGGCAACCGGCGTCTACACCGGTGGCACCGTAGCGGAGAACATCGCTGGCGGGTTCTTCGACTCCAATCTGTTCGCCGGTGGCTTCTACAAGAAGGGCTTCACGTCCAAGTGGGTCGAGGAGGTGATCGAGCGCTACGACATCCGGGGCGCCAGCCCCACCACCCGCGTCCAGGCTCTTTCGGGCGGCAACATGCAAAAGCTCGTGGTGGCTCGCGAAATCGAGACCAACCCGGCGGTGTTGCTCGCCGCGCAACCGACGCGCGGCGTCGACATCGGCGCGACCGAGTTCATCCACGCCCAACTACGGGACCTGCGGCACCGAGGTACGGGGGTGCTCCTGCTCTCCGCCGACCTCGGGGAGCTGCTGGCGCTCTCCGACCGAATCCTCGTCATGTACCGCGGCGCCATTGCCGGGGAGTACCCGGCTAGCCCCGACCAGATCACCAACATCGGTCTGGCCATGGCTGGCGCCACGGAGGGCCCCACCGATGACATCGACGTGGCCACCGTCATCGACGCCTCGCCTCCCGACGAGTGGGCCCAGCCGAGGGTGTCCGCCGCCGCCTCGCTCGAGGTACCGGTCCGCGCGACCGAGCTACGGCTCCTCGGAAGCCACGAGGGCGGGACGGGTCGCGCCGAAAGACAGCCAGCGCAGGAGCGCATGCGGGGATGGCTGCGCACCAACGCCCCTGCTGCTGGCTCGGCGCTAACCCAGCCGAGCGTGGCCGTGCTCATCGCGCTGATCATCGGCTTCTTCACCGTGCTGGGCACCGGGAAGAACCCGGTCTCCGCCTATCATTACTTCATCCTCGGCAGTTTCATGGGCGAGGCAAACTTCTCCGCCATGATCTCTCAGCTCGAGCCGCTGCTGATCGTCGGGGTGTCGGTATACCTCTGCTTTCGCGGTGGGGTGTTCAACATCGGGGCGGAAGGCCAGCTCTACATCGGCGCTTTCGTCGGCGCCTTGGTGGCGTTCACCTTCACGGGCCTGCCAGGTCCGCTCCTCATCGTTCTGTCGATGCTCGCAGGGGCGGTCGGTGGAGCGCTGTGGGCCCTACTCCCAGGCCTCCTCTACGCCTTCTACGACGTCAACATCATCGTGACCACCCTGATGTTCAACTACATCGCCATGTACCTCACCGCCTACCTCGTCGCTGGGCCGTTCTTCGACCCGGGCGCCGGATCGGCCGAGACCAAAATGATCGCTGGACAAGCCCATCTGCCGCAGATACTCGGCATCGGGGGCGCCGACATTGGCGTGTTCGTGGGGCTGGGACTGCTTGTGGTGACCGCCGTGGTGCTCGGCTTAACCCGCTGGGGCATGAAGGCCCGCTTCGTCGGTGGCAACGCCCGATTCGCCCAGAGCCTCGGTATCGGCGTTCGATCGAAGGTGATCGAACTGATGCTCTTGTCGGGCGGCATCGCCGGCATCGCCGGCGTCGTCGAAAGCCTCGGTACACAGTTTCGCTTCAACCAGACCTTCTCTCCCGGCTACGGCTTCCTCGGGCTCACCGTCGCGCTGCTCGGACGGCTGACGCCGCTCGGGGTCCTGCTGGCCGCGCTCGTCTACGCCGTCCTGGAGGCCGGCGCGGCCACGATGCAACTCAACGTCAACACACCCCTAGCCCTGGTCCAGCTTCTGGAGGGCATCATCGTGATCCTCATGACCGCCACCGCATTGCGGTTCGGCATCCGCCGCCGGGCCCGCCAGGGGAGCGCCCTCATCGGCGAGCCTGGAATCCCCGGCCTGAGCGAGCTCGAGGAGGCGGACCGGTGAGCGCGCTCGGCCAGGTGTTCAACGACGCCCTGCTTTTCGCCATCATCGCCCAGGCGACCCCGATCTTCCTCGCCGCGCTGGGAGGAGCTTTCACCCAGCAGGCGAACATCTTGAACATCGCCCTGGACGGGATGATGCTCATGGGCGCCTTCGTCGGCATCGCGGTCGGCGCCGCCACCCAGGACATCTGGTTGGGTCTCCTGGCGGCTATCGGTGCCGGGGTCGCCCTCGCCATCGTGTTCGGCTGGTCGACCCTGTGGGCCAAGGCGGACGTCGTCGTGGCCGGCATCGGGATCGGCCTCGTCGCGTCCGGACTGACGCTGTTGCTACTCGAAATCGTCTACCACAACGAAGGCAGCTTCACCCCTCCGCAATTTCCCCACCTCCCGACGCTACACCTCGGCGTCATCGCCCAAATCCCGATCATCGGGCCCGCCTTCGAAGGCCAGACGATCCTCGTCGGGTTGGCCGTCATTGCCGTCCCCATCGCCTGGTGGATACTCTTCCGCACGCCGTTCGGGATCCACGTGCGCAGCATTGGCGAGAACGAGGAGGCGGCGGTCGCCGTGGGCCTGCCGGCCCGACGACTGAAGATGGTCACGATCCTCATCGCCGGTGCGCTGAGCGGGCTGGCCGGCGCTCAGCTGGCGATGGCCTCGCTAGACCAGTTCGTGACCAACATGACCAACGGCCGCGGCTACATAGCGGTGGCGGCCATCTTCGTGGGACGGGCACGACCACTCGGCGTCGCCATCGGCTGCCTCGCCTTCGGGGCAGCTAGCGCCATCGCTGACCAGCTCCAGCTGCAACATCTGCCGAGCAACCTCATGCTGATGCTGCCTTACGCAGTGACCGTCGTGGTCCTCCTCGGCCGACCGCTGTGGCAGGCGAGTCGCCGGTCCCGCCGGGCCGGGCGCAGCCGCGGGCGCTCACACGAAACCGCGGACGCCTGATCAACCCTCATCTCCAGGAGAGAAGCTTGTGGCAAAGAAGATCCTGATCGACTGCGACCCCGGTCACGACGACGCCGTCGCCATCATGCTTGCCGCCGGTACCGCTGCGGTCGAGCTGGTGGCCGTCACGACCGTCGCTGGCAATCAGACCCTCGACAAGACCACCCTCAACGCCCGGCGGGTCTGCACCGCTGCCGGCCTGCGCGGTGTACCCGTCGCCGCCGGGTCGGCCAGGCCGCTGCTACGCGACCTGCAGGTCGCCGAGGCCATCCACGGCACCTCCGGGCTGGACGGCCCCTCCTTCGACGAGCCGACGGTGCCGCTCGCCGACACCACCGCCGTCGAGGTCATCATCGAAACGGTCATGCGCAGCCCAGGCGAGATCACGCTCGTCCCGATGGGACCGCTGAGCAACGTGGCCCTAGCGTTACGCCACGAACCACGCCTAGCCGAGGCGGTCGCCGGGGTGGTCCTTGTGGGCGGCGCCTACACTCGCGGCAACCACACCCCGGCGGCCGAGTGCAACATGGTCGTCGACCCGGAGGCCGCCTCCGTCGTCTTCGAGGCCCGTGGGATATCACCATGGTCGGCCTGGACCTCACCCATCAGGCCCTCGCCACCGAGGACGTGGTGGCGCGGATCGACGCCATCGGCACCTGCTGCTCGCGCTTGACCGTGGAGCTCCTGGCCTTCTTCGCTTCGAGCTACAAGGCGGCCGAAGGATTCCCAGCGCCTCCCGTCCACGATGCTTGCGCCGTCGCCTATGTGATCGACCCGGCGGTCATGACGGTAGAGGACGCCTTCGTGGCCGTCGAAACCGCCGGCCGCTGGACATCGGGGATGACCGTTGTCGACTTCGACGGACGACTCGGACGCCAGGCCAACGCCAAGGTTGCCACCCGCCTCGACGCCGTGAGGTTGTGGTCGATGGTGACCGCTGCCCTCGAGCGCCCCGAATGAGCGATCTTGCAATCGTGTCGACCACCCAGGAGAAGGCCATGTTGCGATGAAAACCGTCCTGTTCGACTGCGACACCGGGATCGACGATGCCGTCGCTCTGCTGTACCTGTTGGCGGACCCCGACGTCGAGGTGTGCGGGATCACCACCGTGTTCGGCAACGCGTCGGCGGCGACCGGCGCCCGCAACTCCCTGGCGGTGCTCGACGTGGCCGGGCGGGGCGGCCAGATCCCCGTCGCGCGAGGAGCGGAGCTCACGCTCCTCGGCCAAGCCGCAGAACTGGCCCCGCACGTCCACGGAGCCAACGGGCTCGGCGACGTCGCCATTCCCGAGCCGAGCGGGTCCGTCAACGGCGAGCCGGCGGCAGCGATGATCGCCCGGATGGTGAGGGAGCGGCCCGGTGAGATCCACCTCCTGGCCACGGGACCACTGACCAACGTCGCCGTGGCACTCGCTCTCGACCCGGAGCTGATCGACCTGGTCGCAGGAGTGACCATCATGGGAGGTGCGGCCGAGGCACCCGGCAATGCCACGCCCAGCGCCGAGGCCAACATCCACCACGACCCGGAGGCGGCGCAGCGGGTGCTCACGGCGTCGTGGAAGACGACCCTGGTCCCGCTCGACGCCACCATGGGAGAGGTCATGACCGAAGAACACCGCAAGGCGCTGGAAACCTCCCAAGCCCCCGCGGCGCGTTTCGCCGCGTCGATCCTCGACTTCTACTTCGACTTCTACCGCGGCGTGTTCGGCCGGAGATCGTCGGCCTGCCACGACGCCCTGGCAGCCGCCATCGCCGTCGGCGACATCACGCCCATCCGGGCCATGACCGTCGACGTCGCCGTCGACACCGGCTACGGGCCGGCGAGGGGGGCGACGATCTGCGACACCCGCGGCCGCTACCGCGCCGATACCGTCCAACCCTCAGCGTCCTGCACGGTCGTGCTCGAGACCGACGGCACCTTCGCCGACCGCCTCGTCACTCGTTTGCTCGGCGCCCGGTAGCTCGACCGTGACCCCTTCTCCGCCTCGCATCCTGCGCCGTCGATCGCCGGCCTGCACGAGGTGCAGGACGTGATCGGTCCGATCGCGATCGGTACCCGGGTCGCGGCCGCTCTCACAGCAGGGCGGCCGGTGGTCGCGCTCGAGTCCACCATCATCACGCACGGCTTTCCCCGACCGGAGAACCTCGCCATGGCCCGTCGATGCGAGGAGATCCTCGAGGCCCAAGGTGTCACCCCTGCGACCGTCGCGGTGATCGAAGGCCGCCCCACCGTCGGCCTCGAGGCCGAGCAACTAGCGAGCCTCGCCGAGAATACTCAAGCGGTCAAGGTGAGCAGCCGGGACCTTCCGGTGGCCATGGCGCTGCGGGTTACTGGAGGCACGACGGTGGCAGCCACGGCCACCCTGGCGGCCGCCGCCGGGATCCGGGTCTTCGCCACAGGCGGTGTCGGCGGTGTGCACCGGCGTGCCGGTGAAACCTTCGATGAATCCGCTGACCTCGTCGTCCTCTCTCGCCACCCGGTCACCGTCGTGGCCGCCGGCGTGAAATCCATCCTCGACGTGGCTGCCACCCTCGAACGCCTCGAAACCCTCGATGTGACCGTCGTCGGCTACCGCACCCACCGCTTCCCCGAGTTCTGGATGAGCGACTCGGGTCACGCCCTCGAGTGGCGCCTCGAGGGACCCGAGGCAGTCGTCAAAGTGATGGCTTCTTCCGACGCTCTCGGTCGGCGGGGGGCCATCATCGTCGCCAACCCGCTGCCGGAGTCCGATCAGATGGACCGTGCTCTGCACGACCGGGTGCTGGAGGAGGCCCTGCGCGCCGCCCGACAGGCAGGCGTGCTCGGCAGGGATGTGACACCGTTCCTGCTGAACCACTTCCTGGAGGCGACGGGCGGCTCCAGCCTCACCATCAACACGGCCATCGTGACCAACAACACACGGGTTGCCGGTGAGATTGCCGTCGCCTGGGCGGCGGCGTCCTCCGCCCGTTGAGGTGACGGTGAGGGAAACGCCGAGGGCGTCGCCGCCGTTCCTCGCAGCCGACGGTAGACGGGTGCTCGTCTTCGGCGACGTGGTCACCGACATCCTGGTCGACTTGGTCGAGCGCACGACGGCCGATAGCGACACTCGGGCCGTTGTACGGTCCCGCTTCGGCGGCTCCGGCGCCAACCAGGCGGCGTGGCTCGCTCATCGCGGCGCGGCGGTCAGCTTCGTCGGCCGCGTCGGCACCGCCGACCACGCCGGCCAGCGCGCTGCACTGGCCGACGCGGGCGTCGACGTTCACTTGGCAGTCGACCCGGAGCTTCCAACCGGCCGTGTCGTCGTGCTGGTCGACCGGGCGGCCGGCACACGCACGATGTACGTCGACCGTGGGGCAAACCAGGAGTTGTGCTGGGCTGACTTCCCCGCCGACTGCCTCGACACTGTCAGCTGCCTCCACCTTACGGGGTACTCGTTGTTCGACCCCTCGGTCCGGGCCACCGCCCTGCGGCTCGTCGCCGAGGCCCGCCGACGCGGCATCGCCGTATCGGTCGACCCGAGTTCCGTCGCCTTCTTACGTCAGGCCGGCGCGGCGCGTTTCATCGAATGGACCAGCGGTGCGACGCTGCTGTTCCCCAACTTCGAGGAGGCGGCTCACTTGACCGGGAGACCCGAGCCGACCGAGGCTGTTGGAATCCTCGCTGAGCATTACGGGACCGTGGTGGTCAAGATGGGGAAGAGCGGCGCGCTGTGCGGCAGCAGGCGCAGCCCAGTCCTCGCGATGGCAGCTACAGCCGCCGAGGTCGTGGACCCGACTGGCACGGGCGACGCGTTCTGTGCCGGATTCTTGGCGGCGTGGATGAACCGGGAGCCGATGGAAAAGGCGCTCGCGTCGGCGGCGGCATCTGCCGCCGAGGCGCTGGCGACCATCGGTGCTCGGCCACCCGGTGCCGCATTGGATGCTCCGAGTTCCCCGTAGTCGATGAACGGCCGCCGCAACCGTTTGGCGAGTCGGGTCGGGGTCGCCGCGGAAGAGCCGAGTTCCGACATTCCGCAACCGCACCGGCGAGCGATTCATGGCTCACGCGGTCCGCCGCCCCGGCTGTCATCAGATGATCTCTCGTCGTCGTCGCCCTCCTCGACTGTCGTGCGCCTACCTGACTCCGACGGGAGCACCGTCGGTTGGCGGTTCGAGGTGGGCGGGGGTCCACCTTCTCGGTGCGCGACCGGGTCGGTGCCGAGGCGGCTGGTTTCACGGCGGCCCACGACCGCCAAGGCCACGATCACGCCGAGCACGCCGGCCGCTGCTCCCGCGGCCCAGCCGCGATGGAAGCCGGCAGTGAGAGCCTGGGGAAGGGTTTCCGGACCACGATGGACGCGGGCCAGCAAGCTGCGAGTTTGCTTCGTGGCCACGGCGCCGAAGACGGCCAGACCGAGGGCGCCGCCGATGTTGAGGCTGGTGTTGATCAGGCCGGCGGCCACGCCTGCCAGCCGCTCGGGGATCCTTTCCTGTCCGGCGATGAAGGTGCCGACCAGGGCCGCGCTGAGCCCGAGGCCGAAGAGGACCGAGGGGACGAGCAGGTCGACGGCGTAGCTGGCTGTGGGGGATAACTGGGTGAACAAGATCAGCGAACCAGCCACTAGGACCAGACCGATTCCCACCACCAGCCGGGCACCGACGTGAATGGCCGCACGGGAGGCGATCCTGGCTCCGAGCACCTGCGCGGCGCACAGCGGTAGCTGAGCCAGCCCGGTACGAAGCGGGCTGTAGTGCAAAACGTCTTGGAGGTAGAGGGTCAAGAAGAAGAAGGTCGAGAACAGCGTGGCTCCCACGAGCAGGTTGGCGATGTTGGCCCCCGACAGGCTGCGCGCACGGAATACCGAAAGCGGGATCAACGGGCTGCGCGCGTGGTGTTCCCAGATCACGAAGCCCGCCAGCAGGGCTACCGCGACGAGAAGCAGGCCGGCGGTGCGCGCCGACAGCCAACCGGCGGTGGTGGTGTCGAAGACGGCATAGACCAACACGCACAGTCCTGCAGTGGCTGAGGTGGCGCCCCCGAGATCGAGGTGCGGTCGTGGCGTCGCGGCGACGTCATGAGGCAGCGTCACTGTGGCGGCCAAGAGAGCGGCACCGACGGGAACATTGACGAAGAAGACCCACTGCCATCCGGCGCCAGCAGTCAGTATCCCCCCGGCCAGCACACCGGCTCCGGCGGCGATCCCGGCGATCGCCCCCCAGATGCCCAGCGCCCTGTTGCGCTCGGCAGGTTCTCTGAAGGTGGTGGTGAGGATCGACAGGGCGGCGGGCGACAGGATCGCAGCTCCCAGGCCCTGGGCGGCCCGAAACCCGATCAGGGCGCCAGGATCGGGGGCCAGCCCGCAGGCCAGGGACGACACCGAGAACAACACCAAGCCGACCACGAACATGCGCCTCCGACCCACGATGTCGGCGGCGCGCCCACCCGCCAGCATGAACCCTCCGAAGACCAGGATGTAGGCATTGACCACCCAAGCAAGGCTGGCTTCGGAAAATCCGAGGTCGCTTTGGATGCTAGGGAGCGCCACGTTTACAATGGCCGAGTCCAAGACGACCATGAATTGGGCCACGACGAGGACGCCGAGCACCATCGCGCGCCTGGCGCTGGGAACCGGTGCAGCGGCTCGGAAAGATGTCAACGGGGGCTGGTACATCGATCGACGCGTTGCGCCAAGATCGTGGGGGAACGCGTTCTCAAGTCGCCAGGTCAGTACATCGCCAGGGTGTCGACCAGAAGGTCGAAGAACCCGGCGACGTCGATCCCGATGGCGACTTCACAGTTGGGCGGCGCGCCGCGCCGGACACCGGCCTCGCCGGCCACGTCCGCGCCGCTGCCGCGCACATGGCGGTAATCGCACACCGTCATGCCGCGTGTGAGGCGACCGTTGAGCTCGATACCGACGTGCATCTCGCGCATCGTGAGCAGCTCGGGAGCGATGAACGTCGCTACCGCGACCGGGTCGTGCAGCGACGCACCCTCGAGTCCAAACACCCGTTCGAGGTTGGCGCGGTACGCCTCTAGGAGGGTGGCGACGGTGGCGGCAAACGACGTCCCGATTCCGGCGATACGGGCAATCTCGCCGCGGGTCGCGGCCACCTGGCGTGTGACGTTCAGCCCGAACATCCTCATGGGAACGGCGCTACGGAAAACGACGTCAGCCGCCTCCGGGTCGGCCCAGATATTGAACTCGGCGGCGGGGGTCGAGTTGCCGTAAGTCAACGAGCCACCCATGATGCTGATGGCGCAAAGGCGCCGGGCGAGGGTCGGGTCGTGGATCAGAGCGGCGGCGACGTTGCTCAGCGGGCCTGTGGCGACGACGCAGAGGTCGTCGTGGCGGTGGCTCAGGTCCAAGATCAGGTCAACGGCGTCGCGATCGGCGAGCGCCACTGTCGGCTCGGGAAGCTCTGCGCCGTCGAGGCCCGACTCGCCGTGGACCTCCGGGACGTACACCGGGTCGTTGACGAGCGGCCGGCTCAGGCCCGCGGCGACGGGGATGTGGGTCAGGCCGCCCAACTCGACGACGGCGCGAGCGTTACGGGTCACTTTCGCGAGCGACTGGTTCCCCGACACGGTCGTGATGGCGACGACATCGAGGTGCTTGGCGGCCAGGTAGATAGCCAACATGTCGTCGTGGCCAGGATCCCCGTCGAGGACGAAACGCACCGCTCGGATCCCCTACGGTGCGGCCGTCGAGGACGGCGCGGCGAAGACCGAGACCAGCAGCTCATTGAGGGTGGCGGCATCAGCGTGGAACGCTACCCGGCAGTTGGGCGGCTCACCATCGCGGCCGGCGCGGGTGTCCATCACCGTGCGCCCCACAGTGCGCGTCCCGACCGTCTCCACGGTGACGTGCATGGGCACAGTGGTGATGACTCCCGGAGCGAGCAGATAGGCCACGCACAGGGCGTCGTGCACCGGGGCGGCGTCAGACCGGCCGAGATGTCCCCCCTCGGCGTAAGCGGAGATGCGCCGACCGATCAGGCGAGCCGCCGCAGTGCCTGCCGGGGTCCCTAGGGCGTCGAGACGCTCACAGTCGGCGACCGAGACCAGCGCCTCATGGGTCGCGTCGAGGGGCACGAGGGTGACCTGGCGAAAGCCGGCGGACAGCACCATGTCGGCGGCCTCGGGGTCAGCCCAGATATTGAACTCGGCGGCGGGTGTCTCGTTGCCGATGCGGTGGCCGCCGCCCATGATGACGACTTCAGGCACCGCATCGACGAGGTGCGGGTCCACGGCCAGCGCCGCCGCGATGTTGCTCAGCGGCCCGACGGGGACGAGAGTGATCTCATCGGGAGTGGCACGCAGCGTCTCGACGAGGTATTCGACGGCGCCGTCGCTCCGGGTGGCCGAGCGCGGCGGGGGGAGGGGGAGCTCCGTGCCGTGCATGTCCCGGCTCGAGTCCCGCTCGAAGCGCTTCGGACGTGGGAAGCCGTGACGCACGATCGGACGCTCCAGCCCGGCATGCACGCCCACGTCCGAGCGGCCGATGAAGTCCAGAATGCGCAAGGTGTTGTCGGTCGTGTGCCTCAGCGGCACGTTTCCGTTGACGGTCGTGACCCCGACCAGGTCGAGGTCGGGGTGGAGGGCGGCGAGCATGATCGCCACCGCGTCGTCGGTGCCGGTGTCGACATCCAAGATGAGCTTTCTCGGCATCGGGCCCCCCCGGTCCTGACAGCACGCCGACTGGCGACTGAGAAAAAGCTACACGTGTAGTGCAAGGCGGTCAAGCGGTGGAAGTCGTCGGGCTGCTACGCAGGCAGGCCTGCGAATCGTGGTCACCGGCAGCTCGGCCACCTCGGAGACGGCGTTGGTGCGGGTGCTCGGCACCGAGGGCCACGACGTCGTTGCGCTCGACGCGATCGCGTCGCCGTTCACCACCGCGGTGGGATCGGTCACCGACCCTTCCTGCGTGCGGACGGAGCGTGCAGGGCGCCGACGCCGTCGCGCACACGGTGACGCTCAACAAGCCCCACCTCGGCTCACACGGGCGGCAGGACTTCGTCGACACCAACGTCAGCGGCACGCTCATCCTGCTCGAGGCGGCGGTCGCCGCCGGCGTCGGCCGCGTCGTGCTCACGAGCACGAAGCGCGCTGCCCGGCGATCTGGCCGAGCTACGTGGCGACGCCCCGCCGTGGTTCGCCGGTATCTTCCGGGCTACGAGGCGTGTACGCCGAGCGGGGATGGCGGATGTTCCCGAGCAGCGAACGCGTCTACGTCAACGGCCGGTCCCCTCGAGCGCTGGGATGGACGCCCCGCCACGACTTCCAACGCCTACTCGACCGCGTAACGGCCGGCGAGGACCCCCGTAGCCCGCTCGCCGCAGCAGTGGGAGCGAAGGGGTACCACGCGGCATCGACGGGCCCCCACATCGTTCGCTGACCGTCGAGCACCGTGCGGGCTCGGGCTACCTCGACCTTGCGTCCTGGGCGATCCCCTCGATGGCGAGGATCCGTCGGACGATGGCGAGCGACGAGGCGTAGGTGGCATCCATGCCGAAATAGGAGAGGCCCCGAGCGCCGAGGGTGCGCGCCTGGGTGTATGGGGTGTCCGACGCGTAGTGGATGATGCCGAAGTCGAGTGGCAGCTTGGAGAAGTTGACGGCGGCTCCCACCGGGTAGCGGCCAACGTTGACGATCTCGTAGAGAGCGTCGCAGAAGGGTCCGGCCTCCATCTCCACCACCGTGAAGTCCTCGCGATAGTAGAAGTCGAGGTAACCCCGGTTTTGCAGGAAGGTGCTGCGCACGGCGACGGCCCGTTGATTGTCGAGACCCGAGCCGAACTGCAGGAACGGCGCCACGTCCTCGAAGGAGAAGGCGTTGTCTAACCAGTACGTCGATCCGGAGTGCTCGTCGTGGACCACGTTGGAGATCATCACGTCGCCGACTGCGGCGTTGAGGGTCGCCGCCTTGCCCAGCACATACACTCCGCGCAGCTTGTCCGTGGACTCGCCGATCTCGCGCAGCACGTTGTACGCCCCGAGCCCGAGCGGGTAATCGATGTTGACGATGAGAGCATCGGAGTGGCGGAGCCGGTCGGCGTCGACGTCGCGCAGGCGGGTGTCGAGGCTGGCCGGATCCAGTCGGTTGAGCTCCATGACCTGGGCGGCCACGCGCAGGGCGGTTCGGCTCGGTATGTGGGTGATGCCGAGGGCCTGCTCGCGCTCGCGCCGCTCACCGCCCCACGCCGACGTGTCGGGATGTGCCTGATAGAAGAGGCGTGCGCAGTAGTAGAAGAAGTTGGCCCACGATCCCCGTGTGCGCCCCTCTCGCAGCTTGATCAGCTCGGCCCGGAGGTAGGGCGGCCCGTCCGACTCGAGCCAGGTGACGATGGCTGCCTCGGGGAGCCGGGCGGTGCCGGTGAGCAGGTTGGCGATCGAGTGGGTGTTGGACGAGACCAGGTAGATCGGTCGCTGGAGGAGGTCCCGGGAGCGCAGGTAGTCGGTCACCGGCTCCCACCAGCGGCGCGCGACGCGGGCGTAGCCGATCTCGCTCCCGCCGACCATCTGGACGCGCACGTCGAGATCATGGTGGGAAACCTCGGCCAGAAAGGCGCTCAGGTCGCCATCCCACGCCTCCGCGACCCGGCCCCAGTCGTCCGCGGTGCCGCCGAAGGTCGTCGCGCACCATTCGACGTCGGCTCCGTCCACCGGCGCCCGGCCGAGGGCAGAGGCGACGATGCCGTGGAGCTTGTTCCACTCGATCTGGTAGGCGACCAGGGTCGGGATGAGGTCGTCGAGATCGGAGCTGGATGCGATGAGCACCGCGAACGTGCCTTTGCCGTTGGTGTGCCAACGTCGGCGGCGAGCCGGCGCCTCGACGGTGGCCCACCGTTCAACGGCGGCACCGTCGTGGTCGAGCCCCGCGACGTCTTGGGCCATGACGACCAAGCGTGCCCGGAAGATTCCAACCGGGAGTCGATGGATGGAGTAGAGCAGGCCGCCGAGATCGGGTCGCTCGGACGCGGCGCCGGCGTGCAGGCTCGATCGCATGGCCAGATGGGACGGTTCGAGGACTCGCAGGCGGGTCTCACCGGAGGAGCGCAGCAGCGTCGTGTACGTGCGGTGGTACAAGCCCACCTCGTCGACAAGACTTGCGTCGTCGGCAACCCTCCCAGCCTGGTCCCACAAGGGTGAAACTCGCGGGCTCGGGATTCTCATGTGTCACTCTCCCAAGGAGAGGACCGCAGGGGCAACCGCGGGCGACTACGTCGTCCCCCTCCCTTCTCCGCTGGAAGCCGACGGTCTTGCCGCCCCGCCCCCATGCCGGTCCGAGCCTGTGACCGTCCCTCGGCAAGTTGGCGTTCCGCACTGACAGTCCATATGCCAGGCCGTGGCCGAGGTCACGAGGGAGTACTCTACGGTCGCTTCCTGGGCCGTCGTGATCGGCCGGCGGCCGGCCAAGGTCAGTTCGTCGGCGATCCACACGTTGGGATCACAGGAATGGTTGCAGCGGGCCAAGGGGTGTTCGCCGTCGAGAAGCACGCTGAGGTCCTCTTCGATGACCACCGTGCGCCACGGCTCCGATCCGGCGATGCGGGAGGAGAGCTCGTTGTCGGTAACGCAACGCCCGCCCAGTACACCCACCGGCTCGCCGATGTCGATCACTGCCTTGGCTACGACAAAGAGCCCCAATCCCTCGATGGGTGACCGGCACACCTCGAGCTTGGAGGAGACCCAGGACGTCGGTGGGACGAACGCGCGGCCCAAAGCCGGGTTCAGAGGCCGAACTGCCACCACGGCGTCAGCGGGAAGGGTCCGTAGAGGTGTGGGAACCTCTCCACCCCCTCGACTGGCTCTTCCTTGACCTCGCTGCCTACCCGGTCGGGGTCGATCGTAAGGAGGACAAGCTGGTCCGTGCCGCGATAGACGGCGTTGGCCACACGCTCGACTTGGTGGCGATGACTGCAATGGATGAATCCCACCTCGGCGAGACTGCGTCCCCCAGTGGAGAAGCGGTACTCGCCGACAGCGCTGGCTGCCTCCCAGACGCGGGCTTCGGCGATGTGAAGAACTGGTGGTCGAGGCTCGGCCCTTGTACCGCCGGCAACCGCCTCGTCGATGATCCGTTCGTCCGGACCGCCGTTCATCGAGCGACTTCAGTGCCGTCCGCTCCCAGGTTGGCGGGGAGACGGCCGGATTCGAGGGTCAGCTCTCGATGCAGGCGAAGCTTCTCGGTCTCAGGCAGCCACGCGGCGTCAATGCCGTTGGCGGCCAGCCCCACGAGGCCGGTGAGGCTCACTCGGGCGTGCTCACGCACAGCGATGTACTCGTCGCTGAGCGTCGTTGGGAACATCCCGGGGTCGTCGGAGCCCAAGCTGATCCGCAAGCCGCCGGCGATCATCCGGCGGATCGACTCGCGCCGCCACGGAATCCACGCTCGACGTGACGTGGTGCAAGCGCAGGTGAAGACCACCCCGTCATCCGCGCAGCGGCGCACTGCGGCGGCGTCTTCGAGCACGAAGTACCCGTGATCGATCCGTTCGCAGCCGAGCACATCAAGGCAAGCAAGCACGTACGAGGCCGTCGGGACGTGCTCGCCGGCGTGAGCTGTGCGATGCAGCCCAACGCGAGCCGCCGCCCGGTAGGCGTCGACAAAACGTTCGGGGGCGCCCGCGAGCTCAGACCCTTCAAGGCCGATGCCAATGACCTCAGGGCAGGGATGGGCGGCCATGATCTCCACCAACTCGACGGCGTCGCCAGGGGGATCTCCTCGGTCGATCCCGGCGATCAGACGGCCGACTATCCCGAAGTCGGCCTCGGCGGCCCGCAGCCCATCGATCAGCCCGTCCACAAGAGTTTCGTAGGTGAACCCGAGCCGAAGGAAGGCAGCGGCCTCGAAGAACGTCTCCCGGTAGCGCACGTTGCTCGTCGCCACGGCATCTTCGAGCGATTCGTAGGCCACCCGGGCGACGTCGCCGGACGTGGCGAGCACCGGCATCACCCACTGGGCCGCCTGCAAGAGCCCGGTGGCGCCAGCCCGTACCGGGGCATCGCCGGGTTCAGGGAGAGCCACCGCGGTCCGGCGGTAGGGGTCGCCAACCAGCGGCGCCGACTCGATCTGCTCGTAGAGCCGCTCCGCCGGTACCGGCAGATCGATCCCGTTGGCTCGAGCCAACTCGCCCACCGTCCGAGCGCGCATCGACCCAATAAAGTGGCAATGCAACTCGACTTTCGGAAGCTGCCGGATAATCTCACGCTCCGCTTCGCTGACGTCCAAAGGTCCTGAAGTGTCATCCGCCGAACGAGCATCCACTTTGGAGAGCTTATCTCTCAAGAGTCCAACCGAGCCGATAGTCCCTCGCCGGCCGGGTCTCCGTGAGCTGCGCCTTCTCCCCTTGGCCCGGAACACCTGAGTGGTCTGGGGGAAAGGGTGCCGCGAGGAACGGCTGCCGTTGCCAGCCGACGTCGGGAGGGCTGTGGCCGCCTACCTGCGTTCTGGCCGTCCTCGACGGCCCGAGCGGGAGGTCTTCCTGCGGGTGCCGGCACCGCTGCGAGGACTGGCGTCCGAAGGGGTGAGCGAGGTCGTGGGGGCGGCTTCCGAACGCGCCGGTTTCGGCATCTTCGGCGCCAACCGGCTTCATCACACCGCGGGAACCGAGATGTTGCGCAGCGGTGCCTCCCTCACCGAGGTCGCCCGAGTGCTGCGTCATCGCCGGGTGGAAACGACTGCGATCTACGCCAAAGTTGGGCATCTCCCCGTTGTCCGGACGGGTGATTATGAAGCTTGACGGTACTGCTGCTCCCACTCGGTTGGCGGTATGCCGTTGAGGGTGGTGTGAAGCCTGGACGTGTTGTACCAGTTGATCCACCGGAAGATGGCCCGACGAGCCTCGGCCCGGGTGGAGAAGATCTGTCCTTGGAGACATTCCCGCTTCAGGCTCTCCCAGAAGCTCTCGGCCACCGCGTTGTCCCAGCAGATACCGGTCTTTCCGACCGAGGGGCGCAGTTGGCGGGCCTGGCAGAACAAGTTCGGTGCGTATGTGGTCGGCCATCGAGTAGCCCAGCAGGCGGCGGCTGCCCAGGTCGAGCACCGAGGCCAGATACAGCCAACCTTCCCCGGTGGGGATGTAGGTGATGTCCTGACACCACGCCACATCAGGCGCTCCAGGCGCGAAGCGCCGGCCGACGAGATCGGGGATCACATAGTCGTCAGGGCCGGGGAAGGTGGTGCGGATGCTGCGACGCCGGAACCGGCCGGCTATGCCGTGCAAGCGCATCAGACGGGCCACCCGCTTGACGTTGACGACCAGCCCGGCGTGACGCAACGCCTTGTACATGCGCGGCACCCCGTAGTTGCCATCCGCGGCGTCGAACAGCTCGCGCATCAACGCCACCAGCTCGGCCTCGGCCAGCTGACGCTCCGTCGGCCCGGCCGCCTGGCGGGCCGCCCAGTCGTAGTAGCCCGACGTTGACACCCCGACCGCCTCGCACGCCACCGTCACCGGGAACCCGGCTGCCTTCTGATCATCGACACCCACGTAGCGGGTCACAGTGTCGACGTCTCTTTGATCCAGAAGGCCAGAGATCGTTTGAGCAGATCTCGTTCCATCCGCAACTGCGCGTTCTCCGCTCGCAGCTCGACAAGATCAGACCGGTCATCCGCGGTCAGCCCCTGGCGGTCACCCCGCTCGATCCGCTCCAGGCCGACCCAGTTACCGAGCGTCCCCGGATTCACACCGACCGCTCGACCCACCTCGGCGATAGGACGGCCCTCGTCGAGCACCATCGCCACCGCGTCTCGCCGGAACTCCGGCGGGAACTTCGAAAGACGACCCCTCGCAGTGGTCCTCTCCTTGTTGGACATGGACAACCTCCTATATGAGATGTCCGTCCAACGGGGGGATGCTCAAGTCGACCATCGCGCTTGAGGACCTTGGCGCTGTCGTGGCCGGGGAGCGGGCGATGACCGATTTCGCGTCCGCCGTGACCGACTACCTGCAAACGCGTCGGGCTATGGGCTAGCTACTTGCTCCTGAAGAAGTCGGAGCAACTTCCCTTGTAGTACAACGGTTTTGGCTGGTCAGGATCCCTGGGTGCGGGGTCGAGTGATGGGATGATGGCCCGGACCCCTTGTGCAAGAAGGGATACGGGCCATCATGCTCCGAACCATAAACGCCTCGCCGACCTTGTGGGACGCGATCCTGCCGGAGTGCTGTCTCGGGTTGCCTCCCGGGCTGGCCGCCGTCGACGTGTTGTTGGACGATCCGAGGTTCTTCGCCCCGTTCGTGCCGTTCTTCTCGGCCCGGCAGGGTCGGCCGTCGATCCCGATCGAGACCTACCTGAGGATGATGTTCCTCCGGTTCCGCTACAAGCTCGGCTTCGAGACGCTGTGCGCGGAGGTGTCGGACTCGATCGCGTGGCGGCGGTTCTGTCGGATCTCGCTCGACACCGCCGTCCCGCACCCGACGACCCTGTTGAAGATCACCGCCCGGTGCGGACCTGGCCTGATCGACGGGTTGAACGAAGCCCTGCTGGCCAAAGCCGCCGACGCGAAGCTCGTCCGGCTCGACAAGGTGCGGGTCGACACCACCGTGGTCGAGGCGAACGTTGCCTATCCGACCGACAGCGGTCTGCTCGGCAAGGGCGTCGCCGCCCTGCGCCGTCTGGTCATGGTCGTCAAGGTGGCCGGGCTGGCGAAGTCGACCCGGTTCCGGGACCGGGGCCGGTCGGTGCGCCGGCGGGCCCATGACGTGGCCGTGTGGCTGCGTCGCCGCAACGATGACGCCAAAGCCGAGGTGCTGGCCATCACCGACCAGCTCGCCGACCTCGCCGAGCTCACCATCGCCGACGCCCGCCAGGTCGCCGTCAACGCCCGACGGACCCTCCGACGCCGGGGAGCACCCGGTTCGGGACGGGCCCTCCAGGCGCTGGCCGAGATCGACCGGGTCTCGGATCTGCTCGAGGCAATCGTGGCCCAAACCCGGCTGCGCGTCGCCGGCGGCGTCCCTGACGGTGCCTCCCGGATCGTCTCCCTGCACGATTCTGATGCTCGACCGATCCGCAAGGGCCGCCTCGGCCGGCCCGTCGAGTTCGGCTTCAAGGCCCAGGTCGCTGACAACGTCGACGGGATCATCGTCGACCACACCGTGATGATCGGCAACCCGCCGGACGCCCCCATGCTCGCCCCCGCCATCGCCGCAGTCAAAGCCCGGTTCGGGCGGGCCCCGAGGGCGGTCACCGCTGATCGTGGCTACGGCGAAGCCGGCGTCGATGACGCCCTGGTCGGCCTCGGCGTCAAGACCGTCGCCATCCCCAGGAAGGGACGTCCCGGCCCGGCACGCACCAGCGTCCAGCGTGGCCGCGGATTCGTGCGCCTCGTCAAGTGGCGGACCGGGAGCGAAGCGCGCATCTCGTGCCTGAAACGGGACTACCTGTGGCGGCGGACCCTCTTCGACGGCCACAGCGGCGCCCAGACCTGGTGCGGGTGGGGTGTCCTCGCCCACAACTCGAGCAAAGTCGCCGCCCTCGCCGGCAAGCCCGCCGGCCGAGGCGATCAACGATCACGGCCGGAGCGGGCAGGCAGTGAGCCACCCAATCCTGGCGGGACCCCGACGTCTGCTGCCTGACCCGGCCAGGACGGCTTCACCCGACGCGCCCCGACGGTCCCGAACGGACCGAAAAGGCCGCCGGGAGAAGCCAAAACGGCCGGACGGCAGCCCCACACGACCACACGCCCGGCAATCAGCAGAAACTAGACGTCCGACCCCACGACTTCTTCAGGACGAAGTAGCTAGGAGCTGGCCGAGGACGGTCGTCTCCTCCACCAGTTGGCTGCCTACCTCGCCACTGTCAGCGCCGAGCACCTGAGCATCACCCACGCCTTGTTGTCGTGGGCGACCCAGCCCCCGCAATGCGGCACCGGCGTGGCACGCCGTCCGGCTCGGCACCGTCCGCAGCTTCGTCCGCTACCTCAGCGCCCTGGACCCAGCAACGGAGATCTGCCAGTCGGGCTGCTTCCCGAACCCAGCCACCGGGTGGCGTCCGCCATCTGCTCCGAAGACGAAATCCACCGGATCATCGCGGTGATCGGCAATCTTACGCCCGAGTATTGGGCCGATACCTATCAGACCCTGATCGGGCTGCTCGCCGTCACCGGTATGCGAGTGGGCGAAACCGTGCACCTCGACAGTGACGACTTCGACTTCGACGATGTCGTCCTAACCATCCGCAACACCAAGTTCGGCAAGTCGCGCCAGGTCCCAACGCACCCCACGACGGTCGGGGCCCTCTGCGGCTACGCGGTCCCGGCGTGATGAGCGCCGACCCGCACCGAAGTCGCCGAGCTCTTCACCTCCAGCATCGGCACCCGTCTCCTACGCGACAATGTCAGCACCGTCTTCCCCCGCCTGGTCCAAGCCGCCGGCGTCGTGTCGGGCCAGGGACGGAGGCCGCCACGCGCCCATGATCTCCGCCACAGTTTCGCCGAGTTCATGGCGCGGGCCGGAGAGGAGTGGGTGAGCCTGGTGGGGCCGGGCGGGCGGCGAGCTCCTCAGTGCCGATCCTGCATCGTATCGGTCACTGCTGTCCTTTCCGTCGGGCCACGCCCGACCACCGTAGAAGGCAGTTACACCGTTGTAGTTACACTCCCCCACGTGGAGCGTGATATGGGGCACGTGACTGGAGTATCACATGCGTGTTGAAGATGTCCGCACAATGAGTTCCGTCTCCACCCTTACGTTCCGGGCCGCACCGGACGGCTCCGCGATACGCGAGAGCAGGAACGCCACCGCGTTCTGAGCGAGACCAACAACGGGCTGGTTCACGGTTGTAATAGGCGGGTTATAGAGCTCGGAGAGCTGAGTGCCGTCGAAGCCCGTAACCAGAATAGTTCCAGGCACATCCACGCCAAAATCGCGCAGGCCGGAAATGACGCCGACGGCATTGATGTCTGCACCCGCAACAACGGCATCGGGGAGTCTGCCGCGACGAACCATCTCCGCCGCGGCGGCATAGCCAGCCTCGACGCTGAAGTTGTCGATCACGTGCGGGTCTGCCTGAAGTCGGAGCTCTTGTACCAGTCGTTCGAATGCCTGCCGTCGACCGCGACCGACGGAATTCTGGTCGTCAGCGCTGGCGAGTACCAATCGGCGTGCGCCACGGCTGGCCAAATGCTGCAGGACAAGTCGCATGCCTGCGTCATCGTCGACGCCGACGAAGTCGCCTTGTAAGTCGTCGATCTTACGATCGATCTGAATCACGGGAATGCTGTCCAGCGCTTCAAGTACGGCCGGCATTGACTCCTCGGAGTTCTGCGAGACAAGCAGTATCCCGTCGACACGGCGCCCCACGAGCGTCCGAAGCCGCTTCGCTTCCTGCTCCACGTCGCCGTGTGAGTCCGCCACGATCAACTCGAAGCCGTGGGTCTGTAGTTCGGCTTCGGTGGCAGCAATCAGCTCTGAAAAGTGGGGATTGCCGATTACCGGCACGATCATGCCCACAGTGCGGGTAATGCCCTCGCGAAGAGCGCGGGCGATGGGATGCACCGTGTAGCCAAGCCGTCCCGCTGCCTCAGTGACGGATCGCGTGGTCTCTGACGACACCCGCTTCTTGCCGCCAAGGGCCCGCGATGCCGTGGCCAGTGACACGCCCGCGGCGTTCGCTACATCTTGCAACTTGACCGGCTGCTCCGGCATGTCCATGCCCTTCCCCTCCTCTCGCCCGGACTCCCGGGCTTGGGATCGTACGGCGATCGTGCTTGACACAGCGCGTCACGAGTGCAAACGTTCTGGCAACTTTCGATGCGGAAACGATTCCGCACCTCAGCGCCGAGGAGGGCAAATGACAGTACCTGTCATCATCGATTGCGATCCCGGCCACGACGACGTCGTCGCCATCTGGTTAGCAGCTGGAAATCCGAGCATCGACCTGCGTGCGATCACCACCGTCGGGGGGAATGGCCATCTCGAGCACACGACGCTGAACGCTCGAGTCGCGACGACCGTGGCTGGCATCACCGGAGTGCCGATCTCCGCGGGCGCGGCGCAGCCGCTCACCCGCAGACTGCAGACAGCGCCGCACATCCACGGCGACAACGCGCTCGGCGGTGTTGACCTGCCCGATCCGACCACGCCCCTCGACCCGCGGACCGCGCTTGAGCTGATGGTCGACACGCTTCGGGCCTCCCCCGAGCGGATCGCCCTCGTGCCAACGGGGCCGCTGACGAACATCGCGCAGCTCATCCAGCAGCACCCGGACGTCCTCGAGAAGGTCGGACGGATCGTCTGGATGGGCGGATCAACCACTCGCGGAAACATCACCGCGTACGCCGAGTTCAACGCGTGGGTCGATCCTGAGGCCATAGACGTGGTGGTGCAATCCGGCATTCCGTTCACCATGGTGGGGCTGAACATCACGCATCAGGCGCTCATCACGCCTGAGGTGCTCGATCGGATCGCAGCGATCGGCAACGAGACTGCCGCGTTCGGCGTGCAGCTCCTCCGCTTCTTCAACTCGACATACGAGGCGGCGGAGAGCATGCCGGCCGGACCGCTGCACGACCCGATCACGATCGCGCTTCTCGCCGACCCGGGGATCGTCGAAAGCGTCGAGAGTCACATCGACGTCGAGCTCGAGGGGACGTTCACGGCGGGGGCAACCGTCATCGACCTGCACGACATGCTGCAGAAGCCGAAGAACGTCGTCGTGCCGATCCGGCTCGACGTCGACCGCTTCTGGGACTTGATTACGGATTCCATCAGAAACTTGCGATAGAGCGCGCTCGCCTCGCACGGGTCATTCGGATCTTATCGTGACGCGACCCTCTCCATACTTCCACACCAAGCTCGACACGGGCGACAGCACGGATGCGCGCACGCGGCGCGCTCATCGATCAAAGGAGATCAGGAAAGGAAAACGCGCATCACCGTGGCTCTCGCCACGGGAATTGCGCTCAGCAGGCGCTCTGTTCCTCAAGGGGTGCGGCGAAGCCCCGTCGAAATCCGCGACGAAGGCGGATCCTAAGGTTAGGTGCCAGCTGGTCATGGATACGCGAGACTATGAAAGCCCCGAACGGGCAGATATCCGGGGCGCGAACGTCTGGCACGAACACCGACAAGAGGGTCCCAGCGTGCGTGACAAGCAGGCACTTGCGGCCGCCGAGCCGCAGCAGAGTCGCGTACCAATCGTCCCCCTGACGCCGGCAGCATCGCCGCCTCAGGATCAGGTCGGCCAACCAGATTCTGCAGGTTGGCCGTGCAGCGAAGGACGAGCACGCCAAAGCCTACGATGCGGAAGCGTTGCCAGCGGCTGAACGCTCTCAGTGTTCTCGTTGAGCCCCGTCAAGGACCCCTGGGCATCTCCCCGTTGTCCGGACGGGTGATTATGAAGCTTGACGGTACTGCTGCTCCCACTCGGTTGGCGGTATGCCGTTGAGGGTGGTGTGAAGCCTGGACGTGTTGTACCAGTTGATCCACCGGAAGATGGCCCGACGAGCCTCGGCCCGGGTGGAGAAGATCTGTCCTTGGAGACATTCCCGCTTCAGGCTCTCCCAGAAGCTCTCGGCCACCGCGTTGTCCCAGCAGATACCGGTCTTTCCGACCGAGGGGCGCAGTTGGCGGGCCTGGCAGAAGTCCAGGTAGTCGTTGGCCGTGTACTGGCTGCCCCTATCGGCGTGGGCGATGACACCAGCCACGGAGTGGTCGCCACCTCGGGCCGCGACGGCCATTCCGAGGGCGTCGAGGACAAGTTCGGTGCGTATGTGGTCGGCCATCGAGTAGCCCAGCAGGCGGCGGCTGCCCAGGTCGAGCACCGAGGCCAGATACAGCCAACCTTCCCCGGTGGGGATGTAGGTGATGTCCTGACACCACGCCACATCAGGCGCTCCAGGCGCGAAGCGCCGGCCGACGAGATCGGGGATCACATAGTCGTCAGGGCCGGGAAAGGTGGTGCGGATGCTGCGACGCCGGAACCGGCCGGCTATGCCGTGCAAGCGCATCAGACGGGCCACCCGCTTGACGTTGACGACCAGCCCGGCGTGACGCAACGCCTTGTACATGCGCGGCACCCCGTAGTTGCCATCCGCGGCGTCGAACAGCTCGCGCATCAACGCCACCAGCTCGGCCTCGGCCAGCTGACGCTCCGTCGGCCCGGCCGCCTGGCGGGCCGCCCAGTCGTAGTAGCCCGACGTTGACACCCCGACCGCCTCGCACGCCACCGTCACCGGGAACCCGGCTGCCTTCTGATCATCGACACCCACGTAGCGGGTCACGGTGTCGACGTCTCTTTGATCCAGAAGGCCAGAGATCGTTTGAGCAGATCTCGTTCCATCCGCAACTGCGCGTTCTCCGCTCGCAGCTCGACAAGATCAGACCGGTCATCCGCGGTCAGCCCCTGGCGGTCACCCCGCTCGATCCGCTCCAGGCCGACCCAGTTACCGAGCGTCCCCGGATTCACACCGACCGCTCGACCCACCTCGGCGATAGGACGGCCCTCGTCGAGCACCATCGCCACCGCGTCTCGCCGGAACTCCGGCGGGAACTTCGAAAGACGACCCCTCGCAGTGGTCCTCTCCTTGTCGGACATGGACAACCTCCTATATGAGATGTCCGTCCAACGGGGGGATGCTCAATCAGCCCGGTGGTGTCGACCTGACGCACCCCGCTGTAGCCGGTACGCGACAGGGCGGCCTCGCGTTGCACGAACCTCATGGCCGCGGCGACGCCCTCGTGGTGGGCGTCCCAAATCTTCTGTCTGCCCTCGGCGGGAGCGGCCGCCCACAACACGCTCACCGACTTCGGTGCCGAGAACGTGAGATCGAAGCCGGCCACCGCCTGGCGTTGCCCGCCCCGCCGGATCGCCGCCTGTTTCGCGGCCCACTGCTCGGCGGCCCGAGCCCGGAACGCCGCTTGTTCGTTGTCGATCCGCTCCCGGCTGGCCCCCGCGTCGCCCAGGGCGAGTTCTCGCTGCGCCCACCGGGCCGTCTGATCGCGGTCATGGACGGCCCGCGCCGCCATCAGACGCTCGTCGACGCTGCGGAACGTCAACGGCGGGCGCCCTAACGGTGCCTCGGTCACGGGGTGAGCGAGGCGGCCGAAGGTGCGGCGCATCTGCTCCTCGTTGACCTGCCCAGACAGACCTAGCTCCGGATCCGCAGCCGTCCCGCCCCACCGCCCGGGTGACTCTCCCCGGCCGACGTCGAACGGATAATAGTCGCCCACGGCTTCGCCCGCGACTTGGTCCCACAAGTACTGCCAGCCGTTCCCGGCGAAGATCCGTCCGATGGTGAGCATCCACCCCGCACCGGGCAGCCAGACCGCCCCCTGTCGCGGACTCCCACCGGCGCGGCGTCAGGTTCGGCCCGGCGCCGGGCCGCCCTTCCGGGATCACTCCAGTGCAAGGGTGCGCTGAGCCTGATGCCGTTCCCCGCGCCGGCCATCCAGGCGGTCACGGACGCCGGATCCGATCAACGTTGCGGGGTCGCTCCCGGCGCTGCGAGGATCGGGTGGTTAGCGCCGCCCGGTGGGCGTCGGCGTGATGAACGCCTGGGATTGGGTGCTGGGCCACGAGAGGCTCGGCGGAGCCGCGACAGTGGTCCCCCGGTGCATGAGATAGCGGGACGGCCGGTAGGTAGGGCTCGCCTGGGGCGGACGGCGTCAAGGGGGCCACGACTCGTAGGGTGGCCGCGTCTGCTGTTCCGTCGACGGCGTGGGGGGGACAGCGAGCCATCAGGCGGCTCGGAGGGGTGGCGGGAGTCCAGTCGGGCTCGGGGAGGATGTGCCTGGCTGGGGGTTGTCGAAGGTGTGGGCCCACAGCCGGTCTACTGGAGGAGAGGGCAGTAGGCACTCGGTTGCCGGGATTGGGGTGCGCGAGCCAATTTGCCGCTGTCGCTTGACGGGGGCGAACGAACACCGAGATGGGGGCGAGCGAACAGCGAGGCGTCGGGGTCGGGGGCCTCGGCCTGGGCTCGGTGGTGTCGGTGCCGACATCTCCGACGGCGGCCAGCTGCGGATGTGAGTGGGGAAGTGCTCGGAAGGCAGTGGGGAAGCCGGAGGGCGGTGATGGAGAAGACCGAGCGGCGATGGGGAACTCGGCGGATGGTGATGGGGAAGTCTCGGGGTCAGGCTCAGACTGCTACTGACGATGAGGGGGGTTTGCGTTGACAGCGGTTCCTGGCGGGGTTATACCGGTGGTGTCACACGGGAGTCCGGGCTTACCGGGCTGAGAGGGGCGATGTGGTCGCCCGACCGTCGAACCTGATCCGGGTCATGCCGGTGGAGGGAGAAGTCGTCTGTGTTTGGGCGCTGCCATCTGATTACCGACGTTCGTTTTGGCCGGGACCCACTGATGGTGCTGCCTGCGGCGTTGGATGCCGGTGTCGATGTGATCCAGGTGCGGGTGAAAGATGTCGGCGATCGTGAGGCGCTGGCCTTGGTCGAGGCCGTCTTGGCGTTGTGCGTCCCGTACGGGGCGTCGTGCATCGTCGACGATCGCTTGGACGTGGCCTTGGCGACGGGCGCGCACGGGGTGCACTTGGGCGCCGAGGATCTGCCGGTGGCCGTGGCCCGGAGGGTCGCGGGCCCTGACTTATTGATCGGTGCGACGGTACGCAACTCGACGACGGCGCGAGAGGCGGTGGTAGCCGGCGCTTCTTATTTGGGTACCGGTCCTGCGTTCGCCACGACGACCAAGGACGGCCTGCCCGGGCCGATCGGTGTCGATGGGGTGGGCGCGGTGTGCGCCTCTGTGAGCGTGCCGGTCGTCGCCATCGGCGGGGTCACCGCGGAACGCGTCGGGGCCCTGCTCGCCGCCGGTGCGTACGGGGTGGCCGTGGTCGGGGCGGTCTCCGACTCGTCCAATCCGAGGACGGCGGCCCGCGGGCTGGTCGAGGCGCTCGCCGCTGGTCCGGGTGCACCGATCGGCGTGTTTGGGTGACGGGCGCCGATGTGGTGGTGGTGGGCGGTGGAATCATCGGCTTGTCGGTGGGCTGGCGGGCGGCCGCGTCCGGACGGTCGGTGGTCGTGGTGGACCCGACGCCGGGGCAGGGAGCATCGAGGGTGGCGGCAGGGATGCTGGCCCCGGTGACCGAGGCCCGGGCGGCCGAGGGGCCGCTGAGCCGGTTGGGTCTGTTGTCGCTGCGACGCTGGCCGGCCTTCGCGGAGGGGCTGGCTGGCGACGCTGGCGTCGGGACGCCAGAAGAGCTGGGGCTACGCCGGGAGGGCACGCTGCAGGTCGCCTTCGACGAGGACGACCGCCGGGCTCTCGAGGAGTTGGCGGCTGTGCACCGGACGCTGGGCCTGGACAGTGAGTGGCTGTCGCCCCGGGCGTGCCGGGAGCTGGTGCCGCTGCTCACCCCCCGCATCCGCGGCGGTCTGCGGGTGGTCGACGACTGGCAGGCCGACCCCCGGCGGGTGGTCGCCGCTCTGGTCACCGCGGTGGGCTGTCGGGGCGGGACCGTCCGAACGGCGGTCGTGAGAGGCCTGCACCGGGACCGTGCGTCGGGCGCCGTCGCCGGCGTCACGCTCGGGGATGGCTCGGTGCTCGACGCGGGAGCCGTAGTCCTGGCGGCCGGCGTCGGTTTCGGCGCCTTGGAGGGTCTGCCCACGGAGGTCCGGTTGCCGATCCGTCCCGTCAAGGGGGAGATCCTGCGCTTGCGGGCCGCCCCGGGCGCGGCGCTGCTGCCCTTGACCGTGCGGGCCAGCGTCGAGGGGCTGTCGGTCTACCTGGTCCCCCGGCGCGACGGTGAGGTCGTCGTCGGGGCGACCATGCAAGAGGCGGGATTCGACACCTCCGTCCGCAGCGGTGCGGTCCTCGACCTGCTACGCGCCGCGATCGACGTGGTGCCCGGCCTCGGCGAGCTGCCCCTCGTCGAGGCGGTGGCCGGTCTGCGGCCGGCCACTCCCGACAACGCTCCGCTGCTGGGGCCCACTGCGGTGACAGGGCTACACGTCGCCGCCGGCCACTTCCGCAACGGTGTGCTGTTGGCGCCGGTCACCGCGGATGTCGTTGTCGGCGCCCTCGACTCCGGCGCGCTGAGCGAAGAGGCAAACCCTTTCTCCGCTGGGAGGTTCTCGTGATCGAACTGCTCGTCAATGGTGAGCCCCGCCATGTCGAGGAGCCGGCGACGGTCGAGGCACTCGTCGAGGTGCTGGCCTGTGGCCGGCGTGGCGTTGCTGTCGCCGTCAACTCCACCGTCGTGGCCCGCAGCGCCTGGGCTGACACCGCTCTGGCACCCGGTGACACCGTCGAGGTCCTCCGCGCCGTGCAGGGAGGCTGAGATGGCCGCAACGACAGCCGCCGCCGACTCGCTGGTGATCGCCGGGCGCCATCTTGGCTCCCGCCTGATCCTCGGTACCGGCGGGACGCCGAGCATGGACGCTTTGGAAGCGGCGATCCGGGCGTCGGGCACCGAGCTGGTGACCGTCGCCGTGCGCCGGGTGACCCCGGGGGTCTCGGGGTCGGTGCTCGATGTGTGCGATCGGGCCGGGGTGCAAGTCGTGCCCAACACCGCCGGCTGCCGGACGGCACGCGAAGCGGTCCTCACCGCCCAGGCAGCCAGGGAGGCGTTCGAGACCGACTGGGTGAAGCTGGAGGTTGTCTCCGACGACCGGTTGTTGCTGCCGGATCCCGTCGAGCTCCTCGACGCCGCCGAGCAGCTGGTCGACGATGGGTTCGCGGTCCTTGCATATACCAACGACGACCCGGTGACCGCCCTACGCCTCGCCGACATCGGCTGCGCCGCGGTGATGCCCCTCGGGTCACCGATCGGCAGTGGCATGGGCATCCGCAATCCGTACAACCTCGCCATCATCCGGGAACGTATCCAGGTTCCGCTGGTCCTTGACGCCGGGATCGGGACGGCCTCGGACGCCGCCATGGCCATGGAACTGGGCTGCGACGCCGTGCTCGTCGCCTCGGCGGTGACCAGGGCCCGCCACCCCGAGATCATGGCCGAGGCCATGGGCGCGGCGGTCCGGGCCGGCCGTCTCGCCCACCTCGCCGGGCGGATCCCCCGCCGCCTCTACGCCCAAGCCAGCACCACCAACGTCGGGCTTGCCGACCTGTGAGCCGACCGTTGCCGCTGCCGCCGCTGCTGGTGGTGACCGACGGGTCAGGCACCGGCGGCCGCCCCCTGTCCGAAGTGGTCAGCGCCGCCATCGACGGAGGCGCCCGGGCCGTGCTGCTACGCGAGAAGCACCTGCCCCGCCAAGAACGCAGCCGCCTGGCCGGCCAGCTGGCCGTCCTCCTCGCCCCGGTCGACGGCCTGCTGCTAGTGGCGTCGGACCCGACGGTCCTGGCCGACGGGGTCCATCTGGCCGCCGCCGACCCGAGCCCCGAGCCGCTGGCCGCACTGACCGGGCGTTCCTGCCACACCTACGCGGAGATTGCCCGGGCCGCCGCCGAAGGCTGCCGCTACGCCATCCTCTCGCCGATCTTCCCCACCGCCTCCAAGCCCGGATACGGCCCCGCGCTGGGCCCGGCCGCCCTGGGGTGCCATCCCCTGCCCGTCTGGGCCCTCGGCGGGATCCAAGCCGACAACGCCGCTTCCTGCCTGGCGGCGGGAGCCGCCGGCGTGGCCGTCATGGGAGCGGTCATGCGCGCCCCGGACCCGGCGGCGACGGTCACCCAGTTGTGCGCCGCCCTGGCCGGTGCCGTGCGGCCATGACGAGCTTCACACCGCCGGTGGCCATGACCATCGCCGGTTCCGACTCCAGCGGAGGAGCGGGAATCCAAGCCGACCTTCGGACCTTCGCTGCCCTCGGTGTGTTCGGGACCACCGCCATCACCGCGGTGACCGCCCAGAACACCACCGACGTGCGACGGGTCGACGCCCTCCCCGCGGCCGCGGTCACCAGCCAGGTCGAGGCGGTCCTCGACGACTTCGCCGTCGCCGCCGTCAAGACCGGCATGCTCGCCGAGGACCGCATCGTCGGTGCCGTCGTCGCGCTCGCCGCCGCCGGCCGGCTCCCCAACCTGGTCGTCGACCCGGTGATGGTCGCCTCCTCCGGCGCCGTTCTGGCCTCAAAGGCCGCCGTCGCGGCCTACCGCGACCACCTGCTGCCCCTCGCCGTCGTGGTGACACCCAACTTGCCCGAAGCCGCGGTGCTGGCCGGGGTGAGCGGTCGAGATCGAGGTGACCAGGAGCTGCTGGCCCGGACGCTGGGACAGTGGACGGGTGCAGCCGTGGTCGTCAAGGGCGGTCACGCCGGCGGGGACCGGGCCGTCGACGTCGTCTGGCACGACGGGAAGATGTGCTGTTTCGACCGGCCGCGAGTGGCGACGGTCAACACGCACGGCTCGGGATGCACGTTTGCCGCCGCCGTCGCCGGCCGCCTGGCCCGCGGTGACAGCGTGCTCGAAGCCGTCGAAGCAGCTGGCGACTTCGTGCACCGCGCCCTCGCCGCGGCGGCCGGTTGGCGCCTCGGCACCGGCCCCGGACCGCTGGACCACTTCGGCTGGGGGAACCGATGACCACCAGGAACGCCGCCGCAGCACCGGGCCATTTCTGCGAGCAGGCCTGGTCGTCGACCGCGGCCCTCCAGGAGCGGATCGTGTCTCATCCCTTCAACGAGGCGCTCGCCGCCGGCACCCTCGACCAGACCCGGTTCGCCTACTACCTGGTCCAGGACTCCCGCTATCTCCGCCAGTTCTCCGCCGCTCTCAACACCGCCGCCCGCCGAGCAGCCGACGACGCGGAGGCCGCGTTCTTTTCCCGCGGCGCCCAGCGGGCCCTCACCGTCGAGGGGTCCCTCCACTCGGGCTACCTCGCCCGGCTCCTGCCCTTCGACTCCGCCGCCGCCATGGCGACCTCCGACGCCTGCCGGGCCTACACAGCGTTCTTGAGTCGGGCGGCCGCCGAGCGCCCCTACCCAGTCCTCGTCGCGTCACTGCTGCCCTGCTTCTGGGTGTACCAGCACGTCGGCCAACGGATCCTCGCCCGCACCGCCAGCCAGCCAACCCACCCCTACCGGGAGTGGATCGACACCTACAGCGATCCCTCCTTCGCCGCCGCCGTCGGCGAGATCAGAGCCATCGCCGACCGCCGGGCAACCGCCGACCCGGTCCACGCCCGCACCATGCTCGACGCCTTCGGTGAGGCCACCGGGCACGAATGGGCCTTCTGGGATGCCGCCTGGAACTGGGCGCCGGGCTGACCCAATGCTGAGCCACCACGCCCGCTCAACACCCGGCCGACGGCCAATCGCCGCGGCTCCAGGGCACGAGTGACAGCCGACTTGGTTTCCGCACCCCCGAGGCTACGTGCCCGGCAATCGCCACCCTGCGCCGTATACAACCGCCGACGCGAGGGTCCATCACGTCATCGACAAGCACGCCTCCCATCTCTCCCCGGCGCTCAGCGAGCACATCAACGTGTACGGCTCCCTCAGCTTCGACGTCGAACGGTGGCCCCTCGAAGTGGCGGCGGAGGTCCAGTCGGGCTCGGCGAGAATGCGCCTGGCTGGGGGTTGCCGAAGGCGAGGACCCACAGTCGGCCCACTGGAGGAGGGCCAGTAGGTCCCTCGGGCGCCGGGATTAGGGGGGGCAAGCCGGTTCGACGTTGTCCGCTGACGGGGGCGAACGAACACCGAGACGGGGGCGAACGAGCAGCGAGGCACTGGGGTCGGGAGCCTCGGGCTGGGCCCCGGAGGTGTCGGTGCCGACACCTCCGACGGCCGTCAGCTGCGGATGTAAGTGGGGAAGTGCTCGGAGGCAGTGGGGAACGGGAGGACGGTGATGGGGAAGACCCGGGCGGCGAAGGGGAGCTCGGGGATGGTGATGGGGAAGTTTTGGGGAACAGATCAAGATTGCTAACGACGATAAGGGTCGTTTGCGGGACGTGGCAGGTGTTGCGGAGCCCCCGCCACCGGGACTGACACCGGGCGGGGTATACGGACACCCCCGACCTGGGCACCCCCTCCGACCCCCCTCCGACCCCCCTCCGACCCCCCTCCGACCTGGGCTGTCACCGCTCAGGGTTCGGCTCACGGGACGGGAAGGTTCGGTCCACTGGCAACGAAGGCACGGTCGAGGGCGGCGTCTCGGTCCGCGACGAATCGCTGGGAGACCAGAGCGGAGGGAACCATCCGGTCGAATCCGTGATGCGCCGCGGGGTATACGTGCAGCTCTGTTGGGACATTGGCGTGCATGAGGCGCTGGGCGTAGAGGATGTCTTCGTCGACGAACAGGTCCAGCTCGCCGGTTAGGACCGTCGAAGGCGCTAGGCCGGATAGGTTCTCCATCCGGGTGGGAGCCGCGTATGCTGAAACGTCGGCCGTGCCGTAGTTTTCACCGAGGTAGCCGCGCCAGCCGATCTCGTTGCTGGCGCGGTTCCAAACCTCGCGGTCGGTGACCATGAAACTGGATGGCGTGGAATTCGTGTCATCCAGCATCGGGTAGACCAGCAGCTGGTGGACGACGGAGAGCTCGCCCCGATCTCGAACGAGGAGGGCGAGCCCGGCCGCCGAGCCACCGCCGGAGCTGTGGCCGCCTATGACCACCCGCTGGGGGTCAACACGCAGCTCGGCAGCGTTGCCGATCGTCCAGGCCAAGCCCGCATAGCAATCTTCCGCCGGCGCTGGGAACGGGTGCTCTGGGGCACGTCGCCAGTCCACCGACACTACGACGCAGTGATGCCGATCCGCGATCTCTTCGCAGTATTGGTCGTCCATATCGGGCGCCGTCATCACGTACCCGCCGCCCTGGATCCAATACAGGCACGGCAACACGTCGTCCGTCCCGGCCGGCCGGAAGACCCTGATCATCACGTCCGGATCCCCCTGAGCTCCGGGCGCCGAGTGATCCGAGTGTGTGACCGATGGATTCGGCTCCGCGACATTTACCTGGGCGTAAAGCTCGGCCATTGCCGCACGGGCGGCAGGGATGTCCCGTAGATCCATGATCGGGAGTTGTGAGACGACCGCGGCTAATTCCGGGTCCAGACGGTCCATGATCGGCATGTTTCCTCCGTGTTGAGGGGCTCACAGCCGAGCGTAGTGGTCAGCTCGTCGTGATCCCGCCGGGCCTTGGAACTCAGTCTGGTCCTCCGTCGAGACTGGAAGCAGTAGGCTTCCGCCCACCGACGCCAGGAAGCGGACCCGCCCGGCATTCCGCGACGGTGTGGACAGACGGAGGTTTAACTGGTTCCGGAAGAAGCTATCCGACCTGGCGCTCTCTCGTTGCAGCGGCGGAGCAGGGTACGCGACGACCTACTGATGGTCGTCCACCGGGAGATCGCTCAGGACCGGAGGGTGAGGTGGCAGGGGTCCGATCGAGGAGACCGAAACTCAGCGGCAAGATCGGTGTCCGAGTATTCGTCAAATCGTCAAAGGCGTCCTTATCGTGCGTTGGGTTATGCAGCGGGCGGCGATGGTCCGAACGGCTGATCCGGCGAAGCACGGCCAGCGCCGGGCGACGAATGCGCGATACCGTTCAGCCCTGTTGTGCGGAGGATATCGGTCGGCGTCATGCGCAAGACCTCGGAGTCGAGAAGTACCACCCGGGCTCAAAGTTTCGGATCCCAAAATATGCGCTTCACCCCTTGAGTGTTGGTGGCCCCTCCACCAGGGGTCATCTCGGCGCCTGAGAGTGTTGTCGGTATGACGATGACTGGCATTTTGTCGGCCGGCGTAGCCGGCTGATGAAGGTCTGCGGGAGGGCTGAAAGTGCTGCAGTGGTCCTCTAGTCGACCACCTTCGGCGAGAAGAAGAGCGCATGCTTTCGCAGTATCGCCAGTGCTTCCGCCTCCAAACGCAACTACCGCATCCGGTGCTACGGGCCGCGATGTCCGTTCACCGGCGCCCCCTTGGAGGAGCGGTAGGGCCAGGACGTGGACCGCCCGGGCGCCGGCCTCATCCCCGGGCGGCTTGCCGGCGTCGGGCCACGACCACAGCGGTGACCGCCACGGCGGCGACGGCCAAGGGCGGCCGGCCGAGCAGCAACTCGGCACATGCCGCGAGGCGGACCAGGCGGTGCGCCAGGTGAGCGGTGCTGGGCTCGCGGAGGACTAGGAATCGGCCCAGCGGGGACGGGGGCGCCCTAGAGGACCGAGGTCCGCAACCAGATAACGGTGTCAACTCCGACGCCACGAGCCCCTATGGAGCAGCACGCTCCGTGGCAGAGCACTCTGGTCGGTGACTGGACCGCTCGGTAGGCGGGGCGACGAACAGAATCCCACGCTCGGTGACCGACGCCGACCTTGATTGACCACTACGTTCCGCCGCTCCCAGAATTTCTTGCGTCCTACGAGTGTCCTGGCGCGGTCAGAGCCCTCCGGTAGAGGGCTCTGACCAGCAGTTTTGCAACGAAATGGGGGTGGAGGTGGCGGGAATCGAACCCGCGTCCTTCGATGCCTCGTCGGGGCTTCTCCGAGCGCAGCCGGTGATCAGATCTCGGGCTCCCCGCTCGCCACCGGCACCGGCAGGGAGCCCCAGTCGGCAAGATGTCCCCGGTGGTCGGCCGACGCGGCCACCGGGTGAGCCCTACTTGATGACGCTCGTGACCGACCCGCAGGGCTGGGGTCGGGCGAACGGGCCACTGTTAAGCGGCCAGTGCGAGCTGAGGCTCGGCGTTTGTTTGTGTGTTCCGGCTCTTTAACGTGGTTCCGGAGACCACGGCTCGCTTCTCCCGAGTCGACGACCAAAGTCGAAAGCCGATCACCCCCGTGTCAAGGTGCGTCTCCGGCGGGACCGCCGGAACGACGATCGTACCCGAGACCGGCTCCCGGCGGCGGCTCAGGCGGTGCCGACGACCGGCCGCGTCCACGCGTCACCCCGCACGATGGCCTCGACGTCGCTCGGCAGGACGGCGCCGACGCTCCTGCCGTCCTCGACGGCGATGAGCATCTGGCGCCCCCCGGTGCGGGTCAGGGCGTCGAGGAGGTCCTCCCACGGGTCGGTGCGCCCGACCGCCTCGACGGGCACGGCCACGTCGCTCGCCCGGATCGCCGACCAGGGGCCGGGCACGGCCCGGAGGGCGTCGCCGGTGACCAGCCCGCAGTAGCCGCCGCCCCAGCGCTCGAGGAGCCAGACGGCCCCCGGGTCGGCCTCCACGTAGCGGGTGACGAACTCCGACGCCTCCATCCACCCGGGACCCGATTGGACCGGGCGCATCACGTCGTGGACGGCGCGGCCATCGAGGGCCCGGCCGATGACGGCCTGGCGGTCCTCGTCGCGCGCCGCGCTCAGGATCCACCAGCCGAGCATCACGATGAGCAGACCGTCGAGCTGACCCTGGCCGGTGACGACCTGGTAGCCACCGAGACCGATGACGGCGGCGGCCAGGGCCATGCCGGCCCACGACGTGGCCCGGCCGGCCGACCACCGGTTGCGGGTGATCCGCCAGATCAGGGCGTGGAGGACCCGTCCACCGTCGAGAGGAGCGGCGGGCAGCAGGTTGAACCCGGCCAGCACCACGTTGATCGCCGCCAGCCATCCGAGGCCGGCCACGAGGAGCGGGTCGGCGCCGACGCCGCTCGCCCCGGCGCGCGCCGCGAAGAGCACCCCTCCGATGACCAGGCTGACCAGTGGGCCGACCGCGGCCACGCTGAGCTCCCGCAGTGGCGTCCTGGTGTCACCGGCGATCCGGGTGACCCCGCCCATCCACGACAGGGTGATGCCCTCCACCTCGAGCCCGGCTCTGCGGGCCACCACGGCGTGGCCGAGCTCGTGGAGCAGGACGCCGACCAGGAGGCCGAGCGCGGTCAGGGCCCCGGCGACGACGTAAAGCGCCTGGCCGTGACCGGGTGCGTCGTAGGGGAACCGGTTGCGGGCCAGTCCCAGGGCGAAGACGACGACGATGGCGAGCAGGGACCAGTTGAGGCCCACCGGGACGCCGGCGATGCGCCCGAGCCTGACCGTGTCCCTCATGGCTCCGCTCTACCACCTGGGCGCGGCCGAGCTGGGTCGTCGGCCTCGGGACTCAACCACTTCTCAGGCACGAGGGCCGCTCATTCGCCACGTTGCCCGGCGCGCGACGCGCGCCTGGCCTCGCGGTCGGCATCGCGCGCCGCGATGGCGTGGCGCTTGTCGTAGCGCTTGCGGCCCTTGGCCAGGGCCAGGTCGACCTTGGCGCGCCCGTCACGGAAGTAGACCGCGAGGGGCACGAGGGTCAACGAGTCCTGGGTGGTGCGGGCGGCCAGCTCGTCGATCTGGCGCCGGTGCATCAGCAGCTTGCGAGACCGGTCGGCGTCGACCGCGCCGAAGCCGTTGGCGTACTCGTAGGGGGCGACGTGGACCCCGTGGAGCCAGAGCTCGCCGTCGCTGACCCGGGCGTAGGCCTCACGCAGCTGCACCTTGCCGTCCCTGACCGACTTGACCTCGCTGCCGTGGAGGACGATCCCCGCCTCGAAGGTCTCCACCACGTCGTAGTCGTACCTGGCCCTGCGGTTCTGCGCGACGGGCCGACCCTCGGCGACAGTGCGGAGCTTCGGGGCCATGACCCCTCACGGTACCTTCACCGAGTGCTCCTGCTCACGAGACCGCTGCTCGACACCATGGTCGCCCACTGCATCGACGGCGCCCCGCTCGAGGCGTGCGGGCTGCTGACCGGTCGCGCGGGGCCGCCCGACCCGACGGGGGAGGAGCGGGTGGCGGTCGACGCCTGCCTCCCGGCCACCAACGAGGCCGCCTCGGCGCGGGTCTACACGCTCGCCCCGATCGATCTCCTCCACGCCGACCGGCGGGCCGCGGACACCGGCGCCGACGTGGTCGGCGTCTACCACTCCCACACCCACACCGACGCGTGGCCGTCGCCGACCGACGTCGCCCAGGCCCCCGACCCGGCGTGGCACTACGTGCTCGTGTCGCTGCGGGATCTCGAACCGGCGGTGCGCTCCTACCGGATCGTCGACGGGAAGATCGAAGAGGAGTCGGTGGTTCTACAATGACGAGCAGTCCGGTCAGGTTTCCTGGCCGGGCCCGGATCAACCTGGAGCTGCCGTGTCGATCGCTGTCCGCCTACCCACCATCCTGCGCCCTTCGGCCGGCGGGGAGGCCGTCGTCAACGCCGCCGGCGCCACGGTCGGGGAGGTCTTCGACGACCTCGTCCGCCAGCACCCGGGGCTCCGTGACCAGCTCCTCACCGGCGACGGGGAGCTGCACCGCCATCTCAACATCTTCCTCAACGACGACGACATCCGCTACCTGGGCAAGCTCGATGCCAAGGTGTCCGAGACCGACACCGTCACCCTGATGCCCGCCGTCGCCGGGGGCTGACGGCGTGCGCTACGGCAACGTGCTCGAGCTGATCGGCGACACGCCGATGCTCGATGTCAGCTCGCTCAGCCCGAACCCTCGCGTCGCCATCCTGGCCAAGCTCGAGGGGCAGAACCCCGGCGGCTCGGTCAAGGACCGGGCGGCCAAGGCGATGATCGAGGAGGCGGAGAAGGACGGCAGCCTGGCCCCCGGCCAGCAGATCATCGAGTCATCGTCGGGCAACACCGGCATCGCCCTGGCCATGATCGCCAAGGTCAAGGGCTACCCGATCAAGATCGTGCTCCCCGACAACGTGTCGATCGAACGCCGTCAGCTGCTGGAGGCGTGGGGCGCGGACATCATCCCCTCCCCGGCCTCGGAGGGCTCCAACGGCGCCATGCGGCGGGCGCAGAAGCTCGCCGGCGAGCATCCGGAGTGGTGGTTCCCCTACCAGTACGCCAACCCGGCCAACCCCAAGACCCACTTCGAGACGACCGGGCCGGAGATCTGGCGCGACGTGCCCGAGGTCACCCACTTCATCGCCGGGCTCGGCACGGCCGGGACGCTGATGGGCGTCGGCCGCTTCCTCAAGGCCCGCAACCCGGACGTGCAGATCTGGGCGGTCCAACCGCCGGCGGGGGAGATGGTCGACGGGCTCAAGAACCTCGACGAGGGATTCATCCCGCCGGTGTTTGCCGACAACGACGGCTTCGACCTGCTCGACCGCTCGAAGGTGGTCGGGCCCCGCGAGAGCCTCGAGTGGGTGCGGCGCCTGTCGGAGGTGGGCGTCTTCTCCGGCATCTCCTCCGGGGCGATCATGGCCGCAGCGGCCAAGTGCGCGGCGGAGATCGACGAGGGCGTCATCGTGACCATCGTCTGCGACGCCGGGTGGAAGTACCTGTCCACCGGTGCGTGGACCGACGACCTCGACGAGGTCACCGAGCGGGCCAAGCGGGTCATCTACTTCTGATCTGCACCCGGGTTCGCGCCGAGACGGAGCCAACTCCCCGCCTGCTCTCAGGCCCATCTCAGCTGCCCGGGGCACAAAGGGAGCCATGATCCCCGTCTCGTGGCGCCTCGTCGGCGCTCGCCGCGTCGTCGAGGGCACCCAGGCCGTGGCCTTGGGCGTGCTCGCAGCCGTCGGCGCCATCTCCATGCTGGTCAGGACAGGCCGACCCGGCTGGTCGCCCACCGGGTGACCACCATCTCCCCGCCGCAGGCGCCGCGCCTGCTGCGCGACGCTCCCCTACGTGACCTGGCCGCCTTCGAGGCGACGTGGGGGCGGAGGCCGCCCGCCGGTCGAGGAGCGCTGGACGAGATCGAGCGGGCCGGGATCGGTGGACGCGGTGGGGCCGGGTTTCCGCTCGCCACGAAGCTGCGCGACGTCCTCGCCCATCGCGGCGGCCGAACCGTCGTGGTCAACGCCACCGAGGGCGAGCCGGCGAGCGCCAAGGACGTGACCCTCCTCGACCTCAACCCTCACCTCGTGCTCGACGGCGCCGAGGCAGCCGCCGAGGTCGTCGGCGCCGACACCATCGTCGTCTGCCTCGCGCTCGACGCCGCGCTCGCCGACGCGGTGCAGGCGGCCGCGTCCGAGCGAAGCAGGGCTCGCCGTTGCCGCTTCGACGTCCGGGTGGAGCAGACCCCACCGCGCTACCTGACCGGCCAGGAGACCGCCCTCGTGAGCTGGCTCAACGGCGGCGAGGTGCGACCGACGACCGTGCCTCCCCGCCCATCGGAGCGCGGCGTCGAGCGGCGAGCCACGCTGGTGAGCAACGCGGAGACCCTCGCCAACCTGGCGCTCGTCGCCCGCTTCGGGGCCGCCTGGTACCGGCAGGCCGGCATACCGGAGGCGCCCGGCACCCGGTTGGTGACGGTCAGCGGCGCAGTGGCCGACCCCGGCGTGTACGAGATCGAGCACGGCTCGCCGCTCGCCGATCTCCTCGTCGACGCTGGCGGCGACGTGACCACCTCCGGAGGCGTGCTCGTCGGCGGCTACTTCGGCGCGTGGATCTCGCCCGACGCCAGCTCGGTCGGGCTGTGCGACGCCGGGCTCACCCCGCTCGGCGCGTCGATCGGCGCCGGCGTGATCATCGTGCTCGAAGGCGGCCACTGCGGGCTGGCCGAGACGGTGCGGGTGCTCGACTGGCTGGTCGCCGAGAGCGCAGGGCAGTGCGGCCCGTGCGTCAACGGGCTCCCCGCCATGGCCGACGCGTTCCGCGAGCTCGCCGCCGGCCGCGGCCGGGTGGCGCACGACGAGGTGGTGCGCCTGGCCCGGGTCGTCGATCGCCGCGGCGCCTGCGGGCTGCCCGACGGGGCCATCCGGCTGGTCCGCTCCGCGCTGCGCACGTTCGGTCCCGACATCGACGCCCACCAGCGCAGGGGCCCCTGCCGTCCGATGGCCGCGGTCACCCCCACACCGCCTCAGGGACCGTGGCGATGAGACCCACGGGCCTCCGCCTCCGGGTGGACATGGTCGCCTGTGACGGCCACGGCGTGTGCGCCGAGCTGCTGCCGGAGCTGATCACCCTCGACGAGTGGGGCTATCCGATCATCGCCGGTGGGGAGGTGCCACCCGCGCTGACGGGCCACGCCAAGCGGGCGGTGAGCAACTGCCCGGTCCTCGCGCTGAGCCTCGTCCCGACCGAATCCTGAGCAGGGGCCCGGCCGCTACGATCCGGGCGTGGACGACCGTCCGATCGGCGTGTTCGACAGCGGCTTCGGCGGCCTCACCGTCGCCCGGGCGCTGATCGACCTCCTCCCCGGCGAGGACCTCGTCTACCTCGGTGACACCGGGCGCTACCCCTACGGCCCGAGGCCCCTCGAGGAGGTGCGCCGCTTCGCCGAGCAGATCACGCGCCAGCTGGTGGACGACCATGACGTCAAGATGGTCGTCGTCGCCTGCAACACGGCCGCAGCGTCGGCGCTCGATCGGCTGCGCTTCGACCACGACATTCCCCTCGTCGGTGTGATCGACCCCGGCCTGCGCGCCGCGCTGCGGGCGACGGTCACCGGCCGCGTCGGTGTGATCGGCACCGTCGGCACCATCGCCGCGGGCGCCTACCAACGGGCCGTTCGCGCCGCGCCCACCTCGAGATCCGTCACCCTCACGTGCGCGGCCTGCCCCGGTTTCGTCGAGCTCGTCGAGCGGGGTGACACCGGCAGCGACCAGGTCCACGTCCTCGCCGAGCGGCTGCTGGCCCCCGTGCGCGCCGCCCACGTCGACACCCTCCTCCTCGGCTGCACGCACTATCCCTTCCTGGCCAGGACCATCAGCGACGCCGTCGGCCGCGACGTCGTCCTCGTCAGCTCGGCCGACGAGACCGCCTTCGAGGTCCTCGGCATCCTCGAGCAGGCCGGTCTCCGCAGTCGCCGCACCACGGGCGGCTCGCACACCTGGATCTCCTCGGGCGACACCGGGACCTTCCGCCACCTCGGACGGCGACTCTTCGGCCCCGAGATCGACCGCGTCGATCCCTGGGACCCGGGCACCGATTCCACCAGGCCCTCAACTAGCGTGCCCGCCCGATGACGCAACGAGCAGACGGGCGCACGAGCCGCGAGGTCAGGCCGATCGACGTGGTCCGCGACTACACGACCCACGCCGCAGGATCGGTGCTGATCCGCGTCGGGTCGACCGTCGTGCTCACCACCGCATCGGTGGCGGCCGAGGTCCCCCGGTGGATGCGCGGCAGCGGGAAGGGCTGGGTCACCGCCGAGTACTCGATGCTCCCCGGCTCGTCGGCGGAGCGCGTCGACCGCGAGGCGGCCAAGGGCAAGCAGTCGGGACGGACCCAGGAGATCCAGCGCCTCATCGGCCGCTCGCTGCGCGCCGTCACCGACCTCGAGGCCCTCGGAGAGACCCAGATCACCCTCGACTGCGACGTGCTCCAGGCCGACGGGGGCACCAGGACGGCCAGCATCTGCGGGGCCTACGTCGCCCTCCACGACGCCTGCACGCGCCTCGTCGCCGCCGGCCTCATCCCCGGCCACCCGCTCGACGAAGCGTGCGCGGCGGTGTCGGTCGGCGTCGTCGACGGCGTCGCCCTCTGCGACCTGGCCTACAGCGAGGACCGCAGGGCCGAGGTGGACATGAACGTCGTGATGACCGCGTCCGGTCGCTTCGTCGAGATCCAGGGCACGGCCGAGGGCGCCACCTTCGGCCGGGGCATGCTCGACGAGCTCCTCGGGCTGGCCGACGAAGGGATCGCCACCCTGGCCGCCGCCCAGGCCGCCGCCCTCGCCACGCCGCCGGCGCCGCGCCCGTGAGCCGGCGCCGATGAGGACTTTCGTCCTGGCCACGGCCAACGCCAACAAGGCCAGAGAGATCAGCGAGATCCTCGCCGGCATCGTCGCCGTCACGCCGCGGCCGGTGAGCGTGCCCGACGTGGACGAGACCGGCTCGACCCTCGTCGACAACGCCAGGCTCAAGGCGGCGGCCCTGGTCGAAGCGACCGGCTCGCCCGCCATCGCCGACGACACCGGTCTCGAGGTCGACGCCCTCGACGGCCAGCCCGGCGTGCGCTCCGCCCGCTACGCCGGGGAGCACGCCAGCGACGCCGACAACGTGGCCAAGCTCCTCGCCGCGCTCGGCGGGACGGATCGGCGGACGGCGCGCTTCCGCACGGTGGCGCTGGCCCGGTGGCCCGACGGCTCGGAGATCGCACGCGAGGGCACCGTCGATGGGCGCATCACCTCCGAGGCGCACGGCAGCAACGGCTTCGGCTACGACCCCGTCTTCGCGCCCGACGAAGGCGGCGGGCCGACCTTCGCCGAGATGGGGGCCGCGGCCAAGCACGGGATCTCGCACCGCGGCCGGGCCTTCCTGGCCCTCGCCGACGCACTGGGAGACGGTCCCGCCTGACCCGGGTCGCGAGGGGGGCGGCACCGGAGCCGACCAGCGATCATCCCGGCGGCGCCGCTGAGGGGAACGGAAGCAGCCTCGACGGTGCGAAGATGGAGTCCGAGCCAGCCCGCCACATGTCAACTCCACGATCACCGGAGCAGTCGGACCCCGTCGCCGACGGGGCGGCCGCGCCGGCCGGACCCGTGCTCGAAGCGAGCCCCAGGCCGCGTCGCGGGCTGCGGCGCTTCCTGCCCGGCCCGGTGATCCAGATCGGTCGCCTGCTGCTCATCGCCTTGGTCATCGAGTACCTGGTGGTCCCCCAGATCGCCGGGACCCGCAAGGCGCTGCACACCCTCACCGACGTCAGCCCGCTGCTGCTGCTCCTCGGCGTCGGTCTCGAGGCGGCGGCCATCATCGCCTACGCCCAGCTGACCAGATCGGTCCTGCCCGCCGACGCCGACCCCGGCCTGTTCAAGGTGCTGCGCATCCAGCTCACCACCATGTCGGTGAGCCACTGCGTGCCCGGCGGATCGGCGGCCGGATCGACGATCGGCTACCGGCTGCTCACCCAGGCCGGGGTCCGCGGCAGCGACGTCGGCTTCGCCCTCGCCACCCAGGCCCTCGGTTCCGCCGTGGTCCTCAACGTGATCTTCTGGCTGGCCCTGGTGGTCTCCATACCGGTGTGGGGCATCTCCGCGCTCTACATCGGCGCCGCCCTCGTCGGCGCGGTGTTCATCGGGGCCTTCGTCGCCCTCGTGGCGCTGTTCTCCCGCGGCGAGGCCATGGCCGACGGAGTCCTGCGCCGCATCGCCCGCCGGCTGCCCCTGGTCGACGAGGACACCATGGTGGAGCTCTTCGTGCGCCTGAGCATCCGGGTCCGCACCCTGGCCTCCCAGCGGTCCCTCCTCGTCGCGGCCGTCGCCTGGGCGGCGGCCAACTGGCTGCTCGACGCCGCCTCGCTGTTCGTCTTCGTCGGGGCCTTCGGCCACTGGGTCAACCCCGACGGCCTCCTCGTCGCCTACGGGCTGGCCAACGTGCTCGCGGCCATCCCCATCACCCCCGGCGGCCTCGGTGTGGTCGAGGTCACCCTCACCTCTACGCTGGTCGGCTTCAACACCACCAGGGCGATCGCCCTCTTCGGCGTGGTCGCCTACCGACTGGTCAACTTCTGGCTGCCGATCCCGCTCGGCGGCGTGGCCTACCTGTCACTGCAGGTCGACCCGACCCAGGAGTCGGGAAGGACCCGCATCGAGCGCCTGCAGCGCGTCGGTCGGCACGCCTTCGGCTCCGACTCCCGCTGGCGCCACGCCCAGCGCGAGCGCCACGCCGAGGGCGAGCGCCGCGGCGAGCCGCCTCCAGGCCGGCCGGAGCCGATCGACGTCTGAGTATTTGGGCGGGACCGTCTCCACCCGAGCGGTGCCCAGGGGGAGCGGGGAGGGCCAAGTACGATGCACCGGATGACGGTTTCCACTCGGCGTGCCCCCGTGCACGCCTGCGGCACCGGGTGGCGCCGGCCGTGACGACGATCGCGGAGTACCGCAGCTCACGAGAGCTGTTCAACAACCTGACCCTGCGGGAGCTGCGCTCCAAGTACAAGCGGTCGTTCCTCGGCTGGACGTGGTCGATGATCAACCCGCTCGTCACCACGGTGATCTACACGGTGGTGTTCTCGCTGTTCCTGCGGGCCAACCCGGGGAGCGGGCACCCGAGCGGGCTGCATCTCTTTGCCCTCTACCTGCTGTGCGCCCTGCTGCCGTGGAACTTCTTCAACGCCGGGGTCCTCGGCAGCGTCGGCGGCCTGGTCGGCAACGGCAACCTGATCAAGAAGACGTACTTCGCCCGCGAGCTCATCCCGGCGTCGATCGTGGCCGCCGCCCTCGTGGCCCACCTCATCGAGATGGGCGTCTTCCTGGTCGTGCTCCTCGCCTTCGGCGACTACTACGCCCTCATCTTCCTGCCCTTCACCGTGCTGATCATGGCGCTCACGGCGGTGTTCTGCCTCGGGCTCAGCCTGCTGTTCAGCGCGGTCAACGTCTACTTCCGCGACGTGCAGCACTTCCTGGCCATCTTCTTCCTGCTCTGGCTGTACGGCACGCCGATCATCTACCCGACCACCTACGTGCAGTACGCGACCAACCCGGTCACCCATCTGAAGGCCCTCCGCCACTTCCCCGGAACCCACGTGCAGCTCCTGACGGTCCTCAAGATCAACCCCATGACCGACATGGAGCTGCTGATGCGCCAGACCCTCTGGGATGGCACCTACCCCAACTGGGGCGAGATGCTCATCTACGCGGTGTGGGCCTTCGGCGCCCTGTGGGTCGGCCTCAAGGTGTTCGGCCGGCTGTCGGCCCGCCTGGCGGAGGAGCTGTGACCGTGCCTGCGAGCGGACCGACGATCAGCGTGCGCCGATGAGTGAGCCCGCCGTCGTCGTCGAGCACGTCTCCAAGAAGTTCCGCCTCTTCCGGGAGCAGAACAACAGCCTCAAGGCGACGATCATGCGTCGCGGCCACCGCATCGAGGCCGAGGACTTCTGGGCGCTGCGCGACGTCAGCTTCGAGGTCGAGCAGGGCAAGACCTACGGACTGGTGGGGGAGAACGGTTCGGGCAAGAGCACCATGCTCAAGTGCCTCACCAAGATCCTCACCCCCGACGTCGGGAGCGTGGAGGTCAGGGGCAAGGTGTCCGCCCTGCTCGAGCTCGGCGCCGGCTTCCACCCCGATCTGTCCGGCCGCGAGAACGTGTTCCTCAACGGCGCCATCCTCGGTCTCAGCCAGAGGGAGGTCCGGCGGCGGTTCGACTCCATCGTGGACTTCGCCGGGATCGAGAAGTTCATCGACGAGCCGGTCAAGAACTACAGCTCCGGCATGTACGTCCGCCTCGGCTTCTCCGTGGCCATCAACGTCGACCCCGAGGTCCTCCTCGTCGACGAGGTCCTCGCCGTCGGCGACGAGAACTTCCAGCGCAAGTGCTCCGAGAAGTTCGCCGACCTCAAGGCCGACGGCAAGACCATCGTGCTCGTCTCCCACGCCATGAGCTCGGTGCAGAACATCTGCGACGAGGTCGCCTGGTTCGAGCACGGCGCGCTCAAGAAGACCGGCACGGCGAGAGACGTCATCGAGCAGTACACCGGCAACGTGCACGTCGACCGGACCGTCGACTCGTCCGGCCGACCCCGCTGGGGCTCGGGCGAGGTCCGGATCACCGACGTCGAGCTGATCGACCGCACGGGTCAGGTCACCACCGAGCTGCGCTCGGGGGAGCGGGCGACCATCCGGATGACCTACGAGGCGCCCGAACCCGTGTCCGAGCCCGGGTTCAGCGTCTTCATCACGACCATGAACGGCCAGCCCGTGACCGGCCCCAACTCGGTCGCCGCCGGCCACGTCCCCGACAAGATCGAGGGCCGCGGCACCGTCGAGGTCGTGATCGACCACCTGCGCATGCTGGCGGGCACCTACGACCTCACCGTGGTGGCGTCGGACCGGGCCCTGCTGCGCGAGTACGACCACCGCCAGAACGTGGTGCGCTTCGACGTCCAGCGCGGGATCATCCTCGAGGACTGGGGCGTGGTCTCCCTCGACCCGCACTGGACGATCCACGGAGACGAGGGCGGCGCCTGATCCCAGGCGCCGCCCGGTCTCCATCCCGGTCGGCGGCTCAGCGCCGCCCGGCGGGCAGGGCGGAACCGGTCAGCTGCGGGTCGTGGTGGAACATCGGCCACGCCCCCTGCTCCCTGGCGAGGGCGCCGTTGGTGCCGGCCAGGTCGAAGTGCTCCACCAGACCACCGTGGACGTCGTAGCCGGCCAGGGTGATGCCGATGTGGCCGCCTGGGTCGTCGGTCACGAGCGCGGCGTCCTGGAGGCCCATGGCGTGGTCGGCCAGCACCGCAACGGTGCGCCCGCTCCGACCGTCGAGGATCCAGAGGCCCTCCACGGTCGGCACCAGCAGGTCCTGGTAGCCCGAGCCGAGGTTGGCGCTGGTGACACTGCCGATGATCCGTGAGCCCACGTTGGTGGCCCAGTACGGGCGCCCGTTGGCCCCGTCGATCAGGTAGGCCACGCCATTTTCGGTGCCCTCGGCGACCTGCAGGTGGCCGTTGCCGAGCGAGTCCACCAGGGCGGGGCTGCCGAGCGTCGCCCCGTTGAGCGACGCCCGCCACGCCACCCCGCAGTGGCTGGTCAGGCCGAAGAGGATGTGGCTGTCGGACATGCCGGGGAAGTCGTTACCGGTCCCGACGGCGATGCCGACCCGGTTGCCCGACAGGAAGCGGCCCACCGCGGGCGAGGAGTAGACGCCCTGGTTGGGCGTGAAGTCGCACACCGCGCCGCCGGCCGGCGTCGAGCTCCCGGCATTGCCGGTGCCGGAGAGCACCCGGAGGTGACCGCCCCGGCTGTAGTGGTGCTCGTAGCTGAGGCCGGCGGTCTGCTCGGCTCCGCCGACGATGTAGTTGCGCCCGTTCCCGTACAGGTTGGCGATCGCCGGGGTCGAGAACTCCGTGTCGGAGGAGAACCACGGGAAGCCGGGCCTGGCGGCACCGCCGGCGGCCGCGAACGCGCCCTCCTGTTGTCCGAGGGTGCCGGCGACGACGGTCTTCTTTCCGTTCAGGGTGCCGTAGGCGAGGGATGCCGACACCCCGGCGTTGCCTCCGCCCCCGCCGGGCAGGAGGCTGACGGTCCGGTACCAGGCGACCGAGCCGTTGCCGCGCAGGGCGAGGTAGCCACCGTGGGGGACCGCGGCGTCACCCGTGCCGACGAAGACCAGCCCGGCTGCCGTCGACGGCGTGGAGTCGACCGGGTACCCGCCGGGGACCTTGACCGGCCAACCCGGCAGGGACCGCCCGTTGGTGAGGCGCAGCGCCTCGACCTGGCCGCTCCTGGTGCCGACGACGACCGCAGGCACGCCGGCGATCGTCGCCGCGGTGGGCGACGACTGGGCGACGATGCCGGGAAGGCGCGTCGTCCACGTCTGGACCGCGTTGAACGACGCCCGGGTGGCCCGGGCGGTGTCGAACGACGCGGGGATGGCCCGAGCGGCTCGCAGGGTCGACGCCGCGGCCGGCGGCCCCGACGCAGCCGCCACCATGGCGACGGAGGCCCCGCCGGCGGCCAGCAGCGCGCCGACCGCCCTGGCCCGGGACCTGACCGAGCCCTTCGCGGCACGCTGCCGCCATCCATCCTCACCAGATACCCTCACCGTATGCGCGACCTTTCGCTCGATGTCCGTGCCCAGCTCCCTGGCGGAGATCGATCCGCCGACATCTACCAGAGGCTCCTTCGCGAACGTATTGTCTTTCTCGGCACGCAGGTCGACGACACAAGCGCGAATCTCATCTGCGGGCAACTTCTCCTGCTCGCGGCGGAAGATCCGGAACGTGACATAAGCCTCTACATCAACTCACCCGGGGGATCGGTCACCGCCGGGCTGGCCGTGTACGACACCATGCAGTTCGTCCCGTGCGACGTCTCGACGGTGTGCATGGGGCTGGCCGCGTCGATGGGACAGTTCCTGCTCTGCGCCGGCGAGCCAGGCAAGCGCTACTCGCTGCCGCACTCGCGCATCTTGATGCACCAGCCGTCGGGTCAGGCCCAGGGCCAGGCGGCCGACATCGCCATCCAGGCCGAGCAGATCATCTACCTGAAGCGCATGATGGCGGAGCGCATCGCCATGCACACCGGCCAGTCCATCGAGCGCATCGAGGCCGACTCGGACCGGGACCGGTGGTTCACCGCCGACGAGGCCAAGGACTACGGCTTCATCGACCAGGTGATCGAGCGGGCGGCGGACGTGACCGCACCGAGCCCCGCCTGAGCGGCTCCCTGGCCGCAGAACGGCGCGGGCACGGAGGCGTCGCACAGTGACGCCGCCCTCGGCGGCGGCGACCAGCACGGTCGTGGTCGTCTCCTACCGCCCCGGAGACTGGCTGGGGCCGTGCCTGGCCTCGGTCACCGCGCAGGCCGATCAGGTCGTCCTGGTCGACAACGGCTCCTCCGGTGAGGCTGCGTCCGAGGTGGGCAGGTCCCACGGCGTCGAGGTGGTGCGCTCGCAGCGCAACCTCGGGTTCGCCGGGGGGTTCGCCCTCGGCGCCTCACGGGCGATCGGCGACGTCGTGGCCGTGCTTAACGACGACGCGGTGGCCGAGGACGGCTGGCTGGGGGCCGCCGCCGATCGCCTCGAGGACCCGACCATCGGTGCGGTCACCCCGAAGGTGCTCCTCGCCGGGTGGTGGGGCGAGGTGGTCGCCGACGACGACACCAGTCGCGTGCCGGGAGACACCAGGCCGCTCGGGCGGCAGCTGTTCTCGGTGCGCGTCGACGACATCGAGGTGCTCGACCGCACGGTCGGCGGTGGGCTCCACCGCCTCGAGACCAACCCCAACGGCAGGTGGCGCTGGACGACGGGTCGCCAGCCGTTCTACGTGCCCCTCGGAGAGTCGGGCGGCGGCTCGGTCACCCTCAACCACGAGCCGGTGCCGGTCGGAGCGGTGTGCCGCCTGGTCAACCACGCCGGCGCCGCCCTGCTGGCCCACGGCGGCGCGGCCGAGATCGGCCTCGGTGCTCCCGACGACGGCCGCTTCGACACGGCCACGGACTGCTTCGGCTTCAGCGGTACCGCCCCGGTCTGGCGGAGCGAGACGTTGCGACGCGTGGGGGGCCTGGCCCAGCCCTTCTTCGCCTACAACGAGGACACCGACTGGTGCCTGCGGGCCCAGCTGGCCGGGCTGCGGGTCGTCTACGAGCCGGGCTCGGTCGTGCACCACCGCCTGTCGGCGACCAGTGGCGGTGTGAGCGACCCGCTGGTCGCGCTCCTCGCCGAGCGCAACGCCCTCCTGGCCATGGTGCGCAACGCGCCGGCCCCCCTGGCCCGGGCGGAGGTCAGGACCCGGCTGGCGCAGCGTCCGAAGGACGCGGTGCGCCGGTCCCTCCAGCGGCACCTCCCCTGGGCGATGGCGACCAGGCTCGCGCTCCGCCGCCGGCGCACGACCACGCCCGAAGCGGTGTGGGACCGCTGGGCCGACGTGGGCCTGGACTGGGACGCGTCCCCGGCCGGCCCCCGATCTCTCCGCCCCGACACCTGGACCGCGTCGTGACCGCCCCGACCGCGCCCGGTCCCCGGCAGGACGGCTCGCGACCGGGGCGCCGGCGGGTGCTGGTCGTGTGCTTCGACCCGCTCGGGGCCACCATGGCCGGGCCCGCCATCCGCGCCTGGCACCTGGCCGAGGAGCTCTCCGTCCACCACGACGTCACCCTCGCCAGCACCGTCGCCGCCGGACGAACCCACCCGAACTTCGCCGTCGAGCACCTCGACGGTCTCGACCTCGAGCGGGCGGCGGCGGCGCACGACTCGGTGGTCGCGCCCGTGAGCGTGAGCCGACGCCACCCTGGCCTGGTGGGCCGTGGCTCTCCCCTCGCCATCGACCTGTACATCCCCACCCACCTGGAGAACCTGCAACCGGCCGGTCGGCTCCCCGACGAGCACGCCGTCGCGCTCGGCCACCAGGTGGGGGTGATCGGTGACGACCTGGTCAGCGGCGACTTCTTCCTCTGCGCCAGCGAGCGCCAACGGGACTTCTGGCTCGGGGCGCTGGCCTCGGCCGGGCGGGTCAACCCGGCGACGACCAGCCGCGACCCCGGACTCCGGTCTCTCATCGCCGCGGTGCCCTTCGGGCTGCCGGCCTCCGCCCCCGAGCGGGCCGGGAGCCCCCTGCGGGAGCGGTTCGCCATCCCGGCAGCCGACCCGGTCATCGTCTGGGGCGGCGGCGTCTACGACTGGCTCGACCCGGTCGTGGCGGTGCGCGCCGTGCCCCTGCTCCTCGACCGCTGGCCCAACCTGCACCTCGTGTTCCTCGGGGTGCGCAACCCCCACCCCGACCTGCCCGAACCGGTCGCCCTGGCCTCGCTCCGCCTGGTCGTGGCCGAACTCGGCCTGGGGGGCACCCACGTGCACCTCAATGACGGCTGGGTTCCCTTCGACGAGCGCGGCTCATGGCTCCTCGATGCCGACGTGGCCATCAGCACCCACGGTGACCACCTCGAGACCCGGTTCTCCTTCCGGACCCGGGTGCTCGACTACCTGTGGGCCCGTCTCCCGATGGTCCTCACCGGCGGCGACGAGCTGAGCGACGTCGTGGCCGAGGCCGGCCTCGGCGTCGTCGTGGGCGCGGGCGACGTCGCCGCGGTGGCTGACGGCCTGGCCGCCGTGCTCTCGGATCCCCCACCCGATCGGGACTTCGCGCCCGTGGTGGCCAGGTACCGGTGGGATGCCGTGACGGAGCCGCTCCTGCGCTGGTGCGCAGACGCCAGACCGGCGGCCGACCTGTCGCGGTCGGCGGCGGGGGCCGCCGCTACCCTCACCGGGATGTCCGGCCGCGACCAGGGTGCGCCCACTCCCAGCACCCCCACCCCCAGCACCCCCACCACCGAGCCCTCCCTCGTGGCCGCCGAGGCCAGGGCCGAGCGGGTCGCCCCCGGGTACCTGGCGAAGGTGCGGGCCGCGGCCGGTCGCCTGGCCGTCGGGCCCGATCGCAAGGGCGACCTGCGGGCGGCGTTGGCCGCCCTCGAGGAGACCGCCACCCTGGACGTCGACGTGCCGACGTTGTCGCGCCGCCCTCCCGTGCGCTACCTCAAGCTCGCCGTCCGGGCGCTCACCCGGTGGTACGTCCGCTACATCGCGCAGCAGGTGACCGCCCTCGGGCACGCCACCGCCGGCTTCGGCTCCGAGGTCGCCGACCGCACCGACGACCTCGACGCCGAGCTGTCGATGGCCACCGCCCGTCTGGCCGCACTGGAGAAGCGCATCCGCCGCCTCGAGACGGGGGAGGGGCGGCCGTGAGGATCGACCAGCTGCTCCCCACCTTCGGTCCCCACGACGCCATCGGCAACCACGCCATCCAGCTGCGGCGGGCGCTGCGGGCCGCCGGGATCGACGGCGAGATCTACGCCGACGCCATGGTCTCGGGCGGCCGGCGGGACGCCAGACCGTGGGACGAGCTCGGCGACGTCCGCCCCGGGGAACGGGCCCTGCTCTACCACGCCTCCACCTCGACCAAGCGCTTGGACTGGCTGGCCGCGCAGGCGGCGGCCGGCGTAGACGTGCACGTCGACTACCACAACATCACCCCGTCGTCGTACTTCGCCAGGTGGCTGCCGGACGCGGCCCGGGGCATGGACGTGGCCAGGCGCCAACTGTCCGACCTGGCGCCGGCCGTCTCCCTGGCCCTCGCCGATTCGGGGTTCAACGAAGCCGAGCTGCTCGACGCCGGCTACGAGCGCACGACCACCCGCTACCTGCTCGTCGACCTGGAGGGCTTCCACCGGCCACCCGATCCCAAGGCCATGAGCCGGCGCCGGCGCCAGCGCCGCGGGAGCGGCGCCGAGTGGCTCTTCGTCGGTCGCCTGGCGCCCAACAAGTGTCAGCACGACGTGATCGCCGCCTTCGCCGTCTACCGCCGTACGGTCGACGCCGGCGCCCGCCTGACCCTCGTCGGCGGCGGCACCGCACCGCGGTACCTGCAGGCACTGCGCAAGCTGGTCGCCGACCTCGAGCTCGGGGACAGCGTCGAGATGGCCGACTCGATCGACTTCCCGACCCTGCTCGCCCTCTACGCCACCTCCGACGTCTTCGTGTGCCTCTCCGAGCACGAGGGCTTCTGCGTGCCGATCATCGAGGCGATGGAGCTCGGTGTCCCCGTCGTTGCCTACGCACGAGCCGCGGTGCCCGAGACCGTCGGCGACGCCGGGGTCCTCCTCGACGACAAGGATCCGCTCTGGGTGGCCACGGCGGTCGAGTTGCTGCTCTCCGACGAGGTGGCCAGATCCTCCGCCGTCCTGGCGGGGCGGGCCCGCGCGGGGCGGTTCGCCCTCTCGAGGACGGCGCCCGAGTTCGTCGAGGCCCTCACGAGCGCGGAGCGGGTGCCCCCCGCCCCAGCTGCGAGCTAGATCACACGGGTCGTCAGCGGCTGCGGCTCCTGGCCAGCGCGGCCCTCGCCGCAGCGTAGGCCGCGTTGCGGAGCGGAGCAGGCAGCGGGGCGAGGACCCGCCTGGCCACCTTGCCGGCGACCACCCGGGCGGCCACCACGGGGGAGTGGGCGCCAGGCCCGAGGACGGTGACTCCGGGCCGTCCCGACGACTCCCCCCGCCGGTCGACCACGGCGCCGGCGGCCCGACGCAACCTGGCTTCGAGGGGGGCGGGGAGCCCGAGGTCGTCACCGATGATCAGCGTGAACGAATCGAACCCCGAAGCGGCCCGCACCAGCGTGGCCACGGCGAGGCGCTGGAGGCCGCCGAGGGCCGCAGGGGCCGCCGACGTGAGGGGGACCGGGAGCTCCTGCTCGGCGCAGATCACCAGGTCGCGGGCGCCGGTCACGGCGGCCAGGTGCCGGAGCCGGCGACCGGCGAGCGGCCCGGTGACCGCGACCGCGTGGGTGGCGGCGCTGGGCCGGGGGGAGACCACGACGACCCTCCTGCCCGCGCCGAGCAGACGACGGACCTCGGCGAGGGTCGCCGCCGAGCCGGGCGTGTCCACGGGGGGATAGCTGCCGATGACGAGGACCGGCGGGTCCTCGCTCACCGGGCGCGGCCTCCCTGGTGAGCACGCCGAGGCGTGCTCACGGGCCGACCATCTCGGCCAGGTCGGCCTCCATCCGGTCGAGCACGACCGGCCAGGTGTAGTGGTCGAGCACGTAGCGGCGCCCGGCCTCGGCCATCGCCGCGGCCGCCACCGGGTCGTCGAGGAGGCCCCGGAGGTGGGCGGCCAGCTCGGCCGGACCCGAGAAGGTCCGGCCGCCACCCGAGCGCTCGACGTGCCAGTCGACGACGGGACTGCGGTCGATGGCCAGCACCGGTGTCCTCGCCAGCCACGCCTCCATCACGGATCGGGAGAAGCTCTCCATCCGGCTCGGCTGGGCGTAGGCGAGGGCGCCGGCCATGGCGCTGTCGCGGTCGGCGTCGGAGAGGGCGCCGAGGTCGTGGACGCGTCCCGCCGCGGACTCCGGCACGACGACCTCGCCGACACCGGCGGAGACCAGGTCCACCCCGACGTCGTCGGTGGCGAGGAAGGTCTCGAGCAACCAGTCCCAGCCCTTCTCCGGCTCTCTCCTGCCGGCGTAGAGGAGGTAGGGCCGGCGGAGGCCGTGTCGCCGAGCGAAGCCGGTCGCGTCGTAGCGGTCGGGGACGGTCATGCCGGCACCCGTGACCACGTGGGCGTCGGGGACGGGGCCGAGGCGGTGGGCCAGCTGGTGCTCGGGCTCGGAGAGGAACCAGACCCTCGCGCCGCCGGACAGGGCCGGTCTCACGACGTCGAGGCGGGCGTAGACCTCGTCGTGCAGGCAGGGCATGGAGACCGCCCGGTTCGCGACCAGCGGCAGGCAGACCGTCGTGGTCCAGAACAGGTAAGGAGAGAAGATCACGGCGCGGTAGCGGTCGCCCGAGACCACGAGGTGCTCGAAGAGGCCCGGCACGGAGAACCGGTGGCTCAGCCACGAGACCTGGTCGTCGATGGCGGGGATCCGCCCCGCCTGGATGGCGACCTGTGCGGCCCTCCCCGGCGGCGAGTGGTGGTGGATCGTCATGAAGCGGCGGACGGTCATCCCGTCCTCGGTGCTCGCCCCCTCGGGCAGCTCGCTGGTCCACGAGTAATGGTCGACCGCGGTGGTGGTCAGCACCTCGACGTCCCAGCCCCTTCCGGCGAGGCCGACGGCGATCTCCCGGGAGAGGGCCTCGGAGCCACCGACCACCCGGGCGTCGAAGCGGGGGGTCACGACGGCGATCGGTCCGGACATGGGTGTGCGGACCCTAGCAAGGGACCGGAAGGAGACGACTTGGGCGGCCGGAGGCCGCAGGCGTTGCTGCGAGAGGTTCGGACGGGTAGCGGCCGCCCGAGTTGTCTCCGCACGGGCCCGCACCGCATTCGGCTGGGACGGGCTGGTGCCTGGTCACCGCTCAAGGTGGTCGCTCGGACGCCGATGTAGTGACCGTGCCCATCCGAACCGAGCGAACAATCGTGCGCGCCGTCCCCCGGCTCGCGGTCCTGGCCGCGGTGACATCGATCGCGCTGGCGACCGGCGTGCACGGCGCCAGCGGCAGCGCGGCGGCCGGACGCCCATTTGTCACGCCGGCGCGCAGCGACGCGTCGACGCGTGTGCTGCCGCCGCCCGCGACGACCGGTCCCACCGCCGCATCGCTCGTCGGCACGGCGCGCACCGCCGCCCGGCGACCGATGGCGGCGGCTGCCGGCTTCGTCGTCGCCGGTCACGGCGATGGCCACGGTCGCGGCCTGGGCCAGTACGGGGCGTTCGGCTACGCGTCCGAACCGTCCTACCGGTGGAGCGAGGCCCAGATCCTCGCCCACTACTACCAGGGCGCCATCCTCGAGCCCGCCGCCCCCTGGATCGAGCGCGGCAGGATCGAGGTCAACCTGAGCGAGCTCGACCGCGCATCGGTCACCGAGGTGCGCGCCACCCGTAGGGGTGCAGCCGTGCGGGTCAACGGGGGCCGTCGCCTCCAGGGGGCTCGCGCCATCCACCACACGGGCGCCCGGCGCACGATCCGCGCGACGTCGGGCGACGTCTCGGTGCTGCTGCGCGGTGTCGGATGGCGGTCGTACAAGGGGGTCATCCAGATCCAGCCCGACGGCCAGACCTGGAACATCGTCGGGGTGGAGGACTACGTCGCCGGGGTGGTGCCCGCTGAGTCCCCGGCCGGGTGGGGCGCGGTCGGTGGTGAGGCCGCCCTCCAGGCCCAGGCCGTCGCGGCCAGGTCCTACGCGCTCGCCTACGTGGCCTCGGTCGGCTACACGTGCGACATCTCCGCCTGCCAGGTCTACGAAGGCGATCCCGGCACCAACCGGTCTCTCGGAGCCTCCGCGGCCTACACCGATCAGGCGACGTCGACCACCGCCGGCCAGGTCATGTGCACCGCGGCCGTCTCGCGCTGCCGGGGCGCCGACGTGGCCTTCACCGAGTTCTCGGCGTCGACGGGGGGATGGACCTCGGGCGGAGCGTTCGCCGCCGTGGTCGACCAGGGCGACGGTGTGTCCGCCAACCCGGTCCACGACTGGACGGCCCGGCTGACCGCCGCCGACGTCGAGGCCGTCTTCCCCGGCATCGGCACGCCGACCGCGCTCACCGTGACGGCCCGCAACGGCCTCGGCGCCTGGGGCGGCCGCGCCCTCACGGTCGTGGTGACCGGCACCAGCGGCTCGGTCAGGGTGACGGGTGACCAGTTTGCCGTCGATTTCTCCCTGCTCTCGGACTGGTTCAGCTTTCCGGCACCGGCGTGACGGACCCCCCGCCCGCCACCACGTGGCCCGACCGCCGCGCCTGAGCGACCCCGGGCTCAGCCCTTGGGGGCGAGGGCGTCGATGTCGGCGTCGACCATCATCGTGACGAGCTCCTCGAAACCGACCTCGGGCTTCCAGCCGAGGACCGCGCCGGCCTTGGCCGGGTTGCCGATCAGCAGGTCGACCTCCGCCGGGCGGAAGAACTGCTCGTCTATCTCCACGTGATCCTGCCACGACAGGCCGGCATGGGCGAAGGCCACCTCGCACAGCTCCCTGACGCTGTGGGTCTCGCCGGTCGCCACGACGTAGTCACCGGGCGTGGCCTGCTGCACCATCAGCCACATGGCCCGCACGTAGTCACCGGCGAAGCCCCAGTCGCGCCGGGCCTCGAGGTTGCCGAGGCGGACCTTGTCCTGCAGCCCGTGCTTGATGGCGGCCACGCTGAAGGCGACCTTGCGGGGGAGGAACTCGAGGCCTCGGCGCGGGCTCTCGTGGTTGAACAGGATCCCCGAGCTGGCGTGCAGGTCGTAGGACTCGCGGTAGTTGACCGTGATCCAGTGCCCGTAGACCTTGGCCACCCCGTAGGGGCTCCTCGGGTAGAACGGCGTCGACTCGACCTGCGGGACCTCGAGCACCTTGCCGAACATCTCGCTCGAGCTGGCCTGGTAGAAGCGGATCGAGGGATCCGTGAGCAGGATGGAGTCGAGCAGCCGGGTCACCCCGAGGGCGGTCACCTCACCGGTGAGCAGCGGCTGGTTGAACGACGTCTGCACGAAGCTCTGGGCGGCCAGGTTGTAGACCTCCGACGGCTCGTAGCGACGCAGCACCCGGATCATCGACGCCCCGTCGTGCAGGTCGGCGGGCTCCAGGGTGATCCGGTCACCGAGATGGGCGATCCGCTCGAAGGTGACCGTGCTGCTGCGCCGGTGCAGTCCGACCACCTCGTAGCCCTTGTCGAGGAGGAGCTCGGCGAGGTAGGAGCCGTCCTGGCCGGTGATGCCGGTGATCAGCGCAGTGGGAGCCATCCGCCCAGTCTGACCGATGGGTGGTCACCCCTGTGGACGAGTCCGGACGGGTCAGGTCCGCACGCGGCCGGCACGCCCGACGCGCACGGGATGGCCGGCCCCGAGGAGGACCCGCAGACGAGTCGCCTTCTCCTCGCCAGATCCGTCCTGTCCGCCTGCGCCACTCGGGGGCCGGTCGAAACGCCCACGGACCGCGCCCCGGACGCGGCGAAGGGACCCGACCGGGGGGGTGGTCTGGGTCCCTTCGCAAAGCGGGGTCCGGGGGGGGTGGACCCTCTCGCTTGTGAGTCCATTGTGCACGGTGGCACAAGCAGTGTCCAACGGTTTGGTGAGATGGGACCCATCGTCGGACGAGATGCGATCCCCGGCATCCGCAGTCGTGCGCAGCCACAAACCTAGGCTCGAGCGATGCCTCGATCCCCCTCCCGCGGCATCCTGAGCGGCCCCGTCGACGGCCCGTGGCGGGCGTCGAAGCCCGTGCCCACCGTCGAGGCCGTGCCGGGACTCTCGGTGACCCACCTCGGCTCCCGCTTCCGTGGCCAGGTGGTCCGCTTCGAGCCCGACGGCGCGCTCGTGCTGCGCTCGCCCAACACCGGGCTCGAGCGCCTCTTCCGCCTCCAGCCGGGTGCCTTCGACGTCGGCGGCACGGCGGTGACCCTGATCCGCCCGGCGCGGCCACGAGCGGCGGCCCCCGCCGTCACCGCTTCGGGATCGGTGGCCCTGTCGACCACCAGGGCCCGCGTGGCGCGCGCCGGACGCCTCCTCGTCGAGGGTGTCCACGACGCCGAGCTGGTCGAGAAGGTCTGGGGCGACGACCTGCGAGGCGAGGGAGTCGTGGTGGAGCGCCTCGATGGCGTCGACGTGCTCGGCGACGTGGTGCGCGCCTTCGCCCCCGGCCCAGACGCCCGCCTCGGTGTCCTGGTCGACCACCTGGTCCCCGGGTCGAAGGAGTCGAGGATCGCCGCCTCGGTCCGCGGCCCCCACGTGCAGGTGGCCGGCACCCCCTACGTCGACGTGTGGCAGGCCATCCGACCGGCGGTGGTCGGGCTCGAGGCGTGGCCCGAGATCCCTCGTGGCCGGCCATGGAAGGACGGGATCTGCGAGATCTTCGGTGAGCCGTCCCCCGGTCGCCTCTGGAAGCGGCTGCTCGGTCGGGTCTCCACCTACGCCGATCTCGATTCGTCCCTGGTCGGCGCGGTCGAGTCGCTCATCGACTTCGTCACGGTCGCACCGACCTGACGCCAGGGGATCAGCGAAGGGCGACGCCGCCGAGCCCGGTCAGCACCGCGAGACCGAGAACGCTCCAGGCCACCTGATCGCCGATGTGGCCGGTGTGCAGTCGGCGCAGCCCGGCGGTGACCGAGGTGAGCGCCGTCCGCACCCGGTCCTCGGCGAGGATCAGCGCAGCCAGGAGGATCGCTCCCGCGGTCTCGGCCAGGTCGACGAGCCGGGTGGCAAGGGTCGCGCCCGGCGCCCGGGGCGCCACCGTGACCAGCCGGCGCCCGTCGATGACCGCCGCGTCGTAGCTGTGCCGGTCGGCGAAGCCGGCGGCGGCACTGACGGCGTGGTCGGGCAGGTGTGGGACCAGACCGAGCGCGAGCGCGGCGGCGAGGAGCACGACGGGAGGGGCCAGGAGCGCGACCGCGGCCCATCCCGTGGCCGTCTCCGCAGTGTCCTCGGCCGGCGAGAGCTCGTCGGCCGCCTCGCCCCGCCATGCCCGGGTCGCAGCGGTGAGCAGGGCGGCGCTCGAGCCGATGACCGTGAAGGCGAACACGCCCTCGACGAACGGTGCGGCCGCGCCCGCCGAGGCCACGAGCAGGTCCTTGCCCACCGAGGAGGAGAACGGGGGCAGATCGGCGAGGACCATGGCGCCGACGACGACGATCCCGGCGGCGACGGCCAGGCCGGGGCCCTCTCCTCGCATGGGCCGACCGCCGGTCGACCTGCGGTGGCGCCTGAGCACCCCGAGGGCCAGGAAGATGGCCGCCTTGGTGAGACCGTCCCCTGCGGCCAGGAGGGCCACGCCGCCGAGCGCCCCCGTACGCAGCAACGAGAACCCGAGCAGGTAGAGCCCCATGTGCGCGACCACGACGAAGCCCATCAGGCGACGGGGGTGCCGCTCGACCAGGGCCATGGCCGTCCCGACGAGCGCGCTCAGGACGCCGAGCCCCCCGAGCACGACACGGATGCGCTGCTCGGCCGAGCCACCGATCGCACCTGCGAAGACCGTCTCCCACGTCCTCACCAGACCGAAGAGGCCGAGCTCGCTCATCACCCCGCCGAGGAGCACGCACGCCGGGGCAGGGGCCGTGCCGTAGGCGTCGGGCAGCCAGAAGTGCCACGGGACGACGGCTGCCTTGACCAGGAATCCGGCCGCGAGGAGAGCGAAGGTGACCACCACGAGGCCGCCCGGTGGGCGCCCGGCCAAGGTGGCGCCCATCCCCGCCAGGTTGAGGGTGCCCGTGCCCCCGTAGAGCAGCACCAGCCCGGCGAGGACCACCAGGCCGCCGATGGTGTTGGTGACCGCGAAGTTGATGGCGCCCTGCAGCGGCGCCTCGTCCTCTGCGTAGTACCCGCTCAGGATGAAGCCGGTGACGGCCACGAGCTCGAAGGCGACGAACATGTTGAACAGGTCACCGGTCCAGGCGAAGTCGATCGTCGCGGCCACGAAGACCAGCACGAGCGCCGGGTAGCGGCCGCCGATCGACTCGAAGAACCGGCGGGAGTAGACGAGGGCGGCGATGGCCAGCGCGCCGGAGAGGACGGCGAGCCCGCCGCCCATCGGGTCCACGGCGTAGTCCACGCCGAGCGGGGTGCCGTGGACGGGGTGCCATCCGCCGAACCAGTAGACGACCCGGCCGTGGGCGGAGGCGGCCAGGGCGATGGCGGCCAGCACCGTGGTGGCCGTCGCCGCGCCGATCGCGAGGGCGTCGCGCGCCGGCGCCGGGATGTGCCGGTTGGCCCCGGCCAGGATGGCCGCCGCGACGAGCGGCACGACGACGGTGAGGGGGATGACGGCCGTCGGGGCGGCCGTCGGGCTCACCACGGGAGCGTCTGGTCGCTGCGAAGGTCGTCGGGGTCGAGGCTGCCCACCCGCTTGTGGATCTGCACGGCGAGCGCGAGGAGCAGGGCGGACACGGCGGCGCCGAGCACCACGTCGGTGAGCGACAGGGCCTGCATGACGGCGTCGACCGTCGGCCCCGGATGCGACGCCAGGCTGACGAAGACCGGCGCGTGGCCACCTCTCACGTAGCCGATCTCGAGGATCAGCACGTCGGTCGCCGACTGGGTGACGGACAGGCAGAGGACCAGGTGGATGAGGTTGCGGCTGCTGACCACGCCGTAGAGGCCGACGACCACCAGCCAGATCACCACGCCGTAGGCGAGGACGGTCACGTCGCGCCCCGTATCACCGATGTCTGGTCGAGGAACTCCTTGGCGAGGAGGACGAATCCGGCGGCCACCTCCACGCCGACCACCGCGTTGAGGACCGGGAGGGTGCCACCGGAGACGAAGCTGCCCGCGTGGCCGAGCCCGAGCAGGTTGGTGAGGTAGGCCGTCCCGCCGAGCAGGCCGATGATCCCGACGGCCACGTACCCGCCAGCGCCGAGGCCGTCCGCCGCCTCGATGATCGTGCCGGGCTCGAAGCGCTCGACGTTGGTGTAGCCGGTGGCCAGGTACACGACGAAGACGGCGCTGGCGATCACGACACCGCCCTGGAAGCCGCCGCCAGGGGAGATCTGCCCGTGGGTGACGGTCTCGAGGCCGACGACGAGCAGCAGCGGACTGACCAGCACGGCCAGGAGGCCGACCGTCGGGCTCGGTGGCGGGATGTGACGGTCGGGCGCCTCGTCCTCGGGCAACTGGCGCGTCTCGTCGCCGAGAGGTCGCAGCAGCACCGAGATGCCAGCGACGGCGGCGAAGAGGATGAACTCCTCGAACAGGGTGTCGATGCCTCGGTAGTCGAAGCTGATGGCGGAGACCACGTCGGTCGCCTGGCGCTGCGGCACCGACAGCTTGTCGAGCAGCGCGGCGTAGGCGGAGGCCGGGGCGCCGAAGCCATGGATGTCGCCGAGACCGACGGCGAGGCCGGCGGCGACGCCGAGCGCGCCGACGAGGAACATGGCGAGGCGCCCCCGCCGGCTCATCGCCGGTGCCGGCCGATCTTGGCCAGGCTGAGCAGGACGACGAGCGGCAGGGCCACCGCGCCGACCACCAACTGGGAGAGGGCCACGTCGCCGGCCTGCATGCTCAGGTAGAGCGTGGCCAGGCAGAGCCCGAAGAAGCCGGTGACGAAGGCCTGGCGCAGCGGATCCCGGGTGAGGACCACGGCCGTGCCCGACGCAGCCACCCAGACCAGGGCCACGGCGATCACTGCGCTCCTCACCGCCCGGCGACCCCCCCGGACGCCGATCCGGTATCGGCCGCCCGGCGGCGCACCTCGAAGGACCGGGCACAGGCATGGGAGATCAGCGGGCTGGTGACCAGGGTGACCGCAGCCAACAGCACCGCCGACGTCCCGGACGCGTCCAGCCCCTCGTGCACCACGACAGCGGCGCAGGCGGCGGTCACCCCGATCGTCGACGCCGGTGTCACCAGGTGGAGCCGGTCCAGGGGATCGGTGAGCACGGCCATCCCCACGCAGGACGCGAGGATCACGGCGAGGCCGACGGCGAGCAGGGCGACCGCTGCGAGGTCACGCACGGCCGCTCACACCCAGCGCTCGAGGAAGCGGGCAAAGACCAGCGTGCCGCCGGTCGACATCACGGCGAGGACGGCCCCGAGGGACGCCAGCGCGGGCTCGGCGAAGCCCACCGCGAGGAACAGCAGGACGAGGGACTGCACGGTGCCACTCAGACCGAGGGCGACGAGGCGGTCCTCGGGTCGCCCACGCCAGCACACCCAGGCACAAGGGCCGAGCGCGGCCATCAAGACCAGCGCACCGACCAGGAACGCGGTCAACGCGCCGTCCCCGAGGGCTTTTCGACGAAGTCGTGCACCGTCGCCACCCCGGTCTCGGCGTCGATGTCGACCACGATGGTGTCGGGGGTGAACGAGAGGAGAGCACCGACGACGCCGCTGCGCCTGGCGGCCGGCCAGCCGCCTCCCGCAACGTCTGTGGGCACGGTGCGAACGCCGCTCGGCGCCCCGTGGCCTCGAACCCTGCGCCACGTGGCTGCGTAGACGCCCAGGCTCTGGGCGACCAGCTGGGGGGCGAAGCGCGCCACGGTCGCCAGGTCGGCCCGGCGCAGCACCGGGAGGGCACGGCCCTCCACGCTCACGAACCAGGCGGCCACGACCCCGAGTGCGGCCGCGCCCAGCCCGGCGAGGTTGTCCTGCTTGTCCAACTGGCCGACGAGAGCGATCCACACCCCGAGCAGCACACCGAAGGCCACGAGGGCGGCGGCCACCATGAGCCGGACGGGCGGACGCGTGCCGCCGTCCCCACCCGCAGGATGGCTCCGCAGCACCGCACGGACGGTATCGACGGGCCGGGCGCGACTGGTGGATCCGACCGACCCCCGCTGGTGCGCCCCCTGGGATTCGAACCCTACCGAGCCCGTGCCGTCGCAGACCGGCCCGTGACGGATAGTGCCTCTGAGCAGCCACTTCGCAGATCGTCCCGCCATCACCGTGACGGCCTGTGACGTCTTGTGATCACCCGTCCGTGACCAATCTGTGACCAACCGGCCTACGGGTTGCGTACCTTCAGCACGCCCGCCGAGTCGATGCTGGCCAGCCATGGGCCGGGGCCGCCTGTGCGGCGCTGGGCCTCGATGCGCTCCCACGCATAGGCGACGAGTCGGACCGTGTCCCAGGGCGTGAGGTCGACCCTCGCCTCGATCCGGATGACCCGGAGATTCTCGGCCTTGTACATCTCCCACTCGGAGCGGCGACGGAACTTGTCGCGTGTGATGACCACCAGGCCGCGCGCGGCGATGATCGGCATCCAGTCAGGGTCCTCGGTCTCGAGCGGCACCTCGGGCAGATTGGGGTGGCCTGGGTGGACGACGGGAACCTTGGCCAGGGCGAGCACCCGGCCGAGACCGACGTCGGTCTCGTCGACGAAGTAGAGCGGATTCACCCGCCGGCCTCGCTATGCCGGCTGCGGCACCCGGGCCCTCGCCGATTCGAAGCGAATCGCAGACTCGATGTCTCCGATGGACATCTCGTAGAGGTCTGCGAGATCTTCCAAGGTTGTCCCGGCCAGGAAGGCCTCGGAGAGCCGCTCGGTCCGCACCGCTCGAACGGTGGGGCGCCCGAAGGCGCGCAGCGGATCGATCCGGACAGGCGATGTCCTGCCGTCCGGATGAAGGCGTGCAGCCACGTCGTCGTCGTACTCGATCGACTCCATGAAGTCCGCAACGAGAGGCGAAAGGCGCAGCTGGCCGCTGCGCAGGTCCTCGATGACGAGCTCGAGGCGGCTTCCCACATTTGCCTCGAGCTGAGCCGCGCGGATCAGCTCGCGCCCGGCGATCAGCGGCTTCTCGAATGCAAGCGGGTACGGCGTTCCAAGCTCGTTGCGCAGCCGCATGATCACCGGCCGGAGATGTTGGACTGGCACTCCCTTGCGCCGGTACCGGCCGACCAGGTCGGCCTCGACGAACTCGCCCCATGTCGCCAGCTCATCGCCCGTCGGCTCTGGGCGCAGCAGCGGCGGGTACTCGACCTTCTTCCTGGTATAGCCCTCGAGCCATCGGCGGGCCGTCCCAGCCGCCAGGCGAGCCAAGTTGTCGACCTCCGCGAACGAGTACAGCCGGCGCTCAAGAACGCTGACAGTCGCAGGAGCGGGCACAAGATCCATCATGGCCCAGCCGAGTGACGAGCGCCGGGACTGCCATCGAGGCCAGACCGCCGGCGTCTTGGAATAGAGCCAGGCCGCTACCGTCGCGGTCGTGATGGAGCCGCCGATCGACCCGGAGCTGGCTCGCCGTATGGAGATCGCCCGGGACGCCGAGCGGGGGCGCCGTGCGGCCGAGGAAGCCGTCGTCGCCGCAGGGAGGACGGACCCTCTCGACGCCGGGCAGCTCGAGCCGCTGCGCCGCAACCTCGACCAGGTGTGGCGCGAGGAGCGCGAGGCGGACATGGCGGTGCTCGACCGGCGGCTCGAGCTGGAGCCGGACACCGAGCTGAAGAAAAGACAACGTTCTGCCGTGCTTCGAGCGCTCTACGAGCTTGGAGGCGGCAACCCGCTGCAGCCCGTGGAGGTGCGGCGGGTCAGGGAGCGCTCAGGAGTTCCAGAAGGCGACATGTACGCCACGCTCAATTGGCTCGCTGACCGAGGGCAGCTCATGTTCGAGCCCGGCGGCTCGGAGGTGAGGATCACCCAGGACGGTGCCGATGACGCCGAGGACAACAAGCCGACCGAAGGGCGCCCAACTGGCGCCATTCTTCTGAGCCCGGAGGTCAGGGCCGAGATCGAGGGTTGGTTGCGGAAAGTCAATGTCGCCGACCAAGAGGGGGACCTAGACAAACTCGACCACGATGACCGAAGCGAGCTCGACGCGGAGCGTCAGACGATCGTCGCACAGAGCCGCTCTCCTCGACCAAAAGCCGGCATCGTTCGAGCTGCGCTTGGCCGGGCGGGCGAGATCCTGTCCCAATCGATGGCCGCCTTCCTCGGCGCGGAGGCCGTGAACCTGGTCTCCAGGATTCACCTGTAGCCCGTGTCCCGCCCGCTGGAGTCGCTGACCTACACCGTGCCCGAGGCGGCCGCCGTCATCGGCGTGTCCCCCGAGACCGTGCGCATCCTGATCAAGCGAGGTGAGCTCCCCGCCCTGCGAATCGGGCGTCGAGTCCTGATCGCCAAGGTCGCCCTCGTCAGCTGGGTCGAAGCCAACGCCAACACCAGCTTCCGAGGGTGGGCCGGCTGATGGAGAAGCCAATGATTCCGCCCGCATCACGGTCTGGCGGTGTACGGTCCGAGACGACATAACAGGTGGCCCCGGCGACGCGTCAACGTCCCGGGGCCCGGCCAACAGGAGGAACCCTGATGACACCCCAGACGGTACTTGCCGCCCCTGCGACGGTCCCGAAGGGCGGGTGCGGCTGTGATTTCGCCGACCGTTCCGACCATGACCGGCTGCTCGCCCTCGAGACGGATCCGACGGTGTCGGCCGACGTGATCCGGGCCATGACCACCTTTGCCGAGGGCGAGGACTGGCCGGCCGACCGAGTCCCGTTCCACGAGATCCCGACGTTCCTCGGCCAGCACTCTTGGTCGGACCCGATGTGGTCCTACCGGCTGCGAGGCGACCTCCGATTCATGACGGACGCCCTGCGGCCACTTCGGGCGGCCGGGTCGGACCTGCCGATCGTCGACGTGTCCGGCGACGTGCTCGCCATCGCGGTCGGCCGGCTGACTGACCGGGTCGAGCGGCTCGCTGGGCGCCTCGACGATCTCAACCCGGAGCCCGGCCTGGTTCAGGTCGCCGAGCTGCAGGTGGTTTCCTCTGTCGACGGGGCGGTGACCGTTGACCTGTGAGACAGCCAGGTCATCGTCGGAGATCCCAGCGCAGGTCCGCACATCGAGCTTGCCTACACCGACGGCCACACGCACCAGGACGAGCACGGCGACGTCCCCGCCCATGTCGGACTCTGGCTGTACGCCAACCGGGACGACCCCGGCGTTGAGATCGAGGCCATGGACCGCCCTGGCGTGAATCCGGAGCTCGGCTCGGTCGTCGTCCGCCGGGCCGGTGTTCGCCGCACCCGGCCCGGACGGAAAGGATGAGCTGCATGCCCGCACCCCGGACCCATTCGATCGGCGAAGTGGCCGAGGCGCTCGGCTACAGCGTCGCTGCGCTCAGCCGCCACCGGATCGATGACCGGATCGTGTTCGACGACGGCGCCGAGCTCCGCATCATCCGCCTCGGCCGGCGCATGCGGATCCCCGCCGTCGAGCTCGACCGGCTCCTCGGCGAGGAAGCATGTCCAGAGCCGGGCTGACCTCGCTCTCGGTTACCCCTCGTGGGGACTGCCGAGAGGAGTTCGGCCGGCCCCGCCTGCCCAGTCGGAGAACCGAGGGATCTCTTCTCCGGGAAGCGGAAGGCGGTGATCGCATGACCATTCGAGCCGTCGCTGCCGTAACGGGGGCTCAGCGACGGAAGCGTCCTAGCGACGTTGGTCGGGCGGGACCGGGACGATCACGGCCGAAGCGAGTCGCGCAGCGGCCCGCTCGGCCTGGTCGACCTCGACCTCGATCGAGCCGATCTGGATCATCGTCGACCGCACCTGCGGCTGGCTGAAGGTGTGTCCCTCCATCCAGCCGTAGCCCAGCAGGTAGGCGTCGAAGTGCTCGATCAGATTGCGGGCCACGCCTGCCCGGCTCAGGACGTCGTCGAGCTCGTCGAGGGCGCCGACGATCTCGGCCCGCTTGTGGTCGCTCGTCGTCAGGTCTCGGGCCATCTCGGCCGCCCGGACGGTCTGCTTCAACGCCATGATGAGCAGCCGCTGGTCCGCCTGGTACTCCGGGCTCGTCTGCAGGCTCTCACGCAGCCGGTCCGCCATGGCGACCACGGCGGACGCCCACAAATAGGCCTCACCCTCGGCCCGCTGAACAGCGACCAGCCGTGCTGGCGGCGTCAGCCGGGCAATCGCCTTCGCCCGAGCCAGCTGCGATCGGTTTGGCCGAGCCATCAGGTCCCCAGTATCGCCGCAGGGGGCCCCTCTCACGCTGCCCGGCTGAGACGCCGCTGGAGCTCACTTAGGCCGCCCCATAGGCCTTTCAGCTCGGGGCCCTGCGCCAGCGCCCACGCCCGGCACTCCTCGACCACCAGGCAGCCCCGGCACACCTCCAGGGCCGGGCCGCAGTCTTGACCGCGCGCCGGGAACCACGTCAGTTCGGGATGCTCCCGGCAGGCAGCGTCGGCCTGCCACGCCGGCCGGGCGGACATGAGGTCGAACACGCCGCCGATGTCGGACATCTCGTCGCCGAGCTGGCCGGCCCGGGCCAGGTCAGCCACGGCCACCGACCCCCAGATCGGCCGGTTCACTACGGTCTGCTCCTGGTGCTAGGGATCGTGTCCCTTGTAGTGGTGTAGCTGGCGGGTCCCCCTGATGGGTGGGCCACCGGCGTGAAGCTCGTCGTGTTCCTGCAAGAACACACGAAGGAGACCACGCCGGTGACCCTCACCGATTCTGACCTGTCCACCTTGCTCGCGGCTGTGAAGGCCGGCGAGATGACTGACACTGTCCGCACCAGCCTGGCCTGGGTGCTCCAGCAGTTGATCGAGGCCGAGCTCACCGCGACGATCGGCGCCGCCCCTGGCGAGCACTCATCGGCTCGGACCGCGTTGCGTAACGGGCATCGCCCGAAGCTGATCTCGACCGCCGCGGGCGACATCGCCGTCGACATCCCGAAGTTGCGGACGGGCAGTTTCTTCCCGGCCATCCTGGAACGCCGCCGGAGGATCGACCGGGCCTTGTTCGCGGTGGTGATGGAAGCCTGGGTGCACGGGGTGTCGACCCGCAAGGTCGACGACTTGGTCAAAGCGCTCGGCGCCGCGTCGGGGATCTCGAAGTCGGAGGTGTCACGGATCTGTGCCGAGCTGGACGTCGATCTGGAGGCGTTCCGGACCCGCCGTCTCGACGGCGCCTTCCCGTACGTGTTCGCGGATGCCACCTACGTCAAGGCCCGGGTCGGCGGCCGGGTGGTGTCGCGGGCGGTGGTGGTCGCCACCGGGGTCACCGCCACCGGCGACCGCGAAGTGCTCGGTGTCGACGTCGGCGACAGCGAAGACGGCGCCTTTTGGACCGGGTTCTTCCGGTCGCTGCGCGCTCGGGGACTGTCCGGGGTGCAGTTGGTGATCTCCGACCACCACCTCGGCTTGAAAGCCGCCATCGCCGCCGTGTTCGTCGGGGCCGGCTGGCAGCGCTGCCGGGTGCACTTCATGCGCAACGTGCTCTCTAGGGTCCCGAAAGCCTCCGCCGAGATGGTCGCGGCATCGATCCGGACCGTGTTCGCCCAGCCCGACGCCGCCCATGTCCGTTCCCAGCTGACCGAGATCGCCGGCATGCTCCGACCCCAGTTCCCCGACGTGGCCGCCATGCTCGCCGACGCCTCCGAAGACGTCCTCGCGTTCACGCACTTCCCGGTCGCCCACTGGCGGAAGATCTGGTCGACCAACCCCCTCGAGCGGCTCAACGCCGAGATCAAACGGCGAACCAATGTCGTCGGGATCTTCCCCAACGACCCCAGCGTGCTTCGGCTGATCACCGCAGTCGTCGTCGAAGCCCACGACGAATGGCAAGTAGCCGAACGGCGCTACCTGTCCGAAGAGTCCATGGCCAAGCTCCACACCACCCCCGCCCCGACCATCGAAGAGGCGCCCCTGGCCGTCACCGCCTGAGATACTCGAACAACCACGCCGAGCATTTCACGCCGGCCAACGTCGAGCTACACCACAACACGGGACGTCAACGTGCTAGGGAACGTAGCTTCGGTTGGCGTAGGCCTGGGAGGCGTTGCTCTCGGAGTCGGTGGGACGCTGTTTTCGACCTTCCTGAAAGGCCGCGGAGATCGGAGTCTGGATGTCGAGCGGCGCGTCCAGCTGCGTCGAGAGGACACCTACCCTCAGCTTGCTGCGCTCGCCAACTGGACCTTGCGCTATGCCGATCCGACCAAGCGAGACGGTGCCGGCTCGAACCCGCCAGGTATCGCCACTGCAGCCGACACCTATGGACTCGAAGGTCTCGTCCTCGCGCACGGCAGCACTGAAGTGGTGACGCACCTTCACAGCCTCCTCCTCGCCCGAGATCGCCTCGTTGCTGCCCTCGGACCGCCAACGAAGATCGCCGAGATCTCCTCCGCAGAAGCCGAGGTGACTCGCCACGCCCGCGACCTAGTAGCGGCCATGCGCACAGATCTCGGAATGCCACCCTTGCCCGACGGGGTCCTGTAGGCAGCAGGTCAGCCACGCCGGACGGACCGCACGTCGACGTCGTGCTCGGCGCACCAGGCCTGAAGCGCCCTCTGCTGCCGGCAGGACGCCGTGTACCGCCGCCAGACCGGGTCGTCGGAGTGCTTGGCCCACTGGGGGTCGTCCGGGTGGAGCGGGCCAGCCCACAGGCTCACCCAGTCGTCGAGGTCCAGACCGTCGTCGCTGCGCGACTCGGCGGGCAGGTCGTCCCAGGTGACGCCGCCGCTCCGGTCGCGCCGGCGGGCCATCACGCCTCACCCCGCTCGCCGAAGGTCCGCTGTCCGAACCACTCCGGGCGGACCCAGTGGACCACGTCGGAGCGCCTGACGCCGTGCTCGTCCGCCCAGGCGTCCCGTGCGCTCATCTGGCGGATCATCGCCCCGTACCGTCGCATGACCGAATCCGGGTCGTCCTCCGGGCTCGCCCACACGTCGAGCAGGGCCGGGTGAAGTGTCGCCGGCAGGTCCTCGACGCCGAGCGTGGACCGTTCACGCAGCCGGGCCATTGCGCCTCACCTTCCTCTGCTCTGCCGTCCTCGACCATCTCGAGTTGGCCGCACGCCGGGCCCGCTGCGACCTGGCCGACATCGGCCGGTCGTCCTCGTCGGGCAAGTTGAGCTGGCCGAGCAGCCTGGCCAGCACCGTCCGACCCTGGCGGGCCTCGACGATCAGGCCGTTCACGACCGGCTGCCCGGCGACGCCCTTCACCTCCAGCGGCGAGTCGACCAGGGCCGCCTCGAGCCGCTCGACCATGTCGGCCTGGCGGGCTGCCGCCTCGAGGAGCAGGAGCTCCCGCTGGTCGAGCTCGTAGTCGCCGGCGATCCTCCGCCACAGCCGCTTCCCGGCCGCGCCGAGGCCCTTCGGGACCGTCTGGGAGGCCATCAGACGGCCCCTGACATCGAACCTGGGGCATTGCAGCCGGCCTGCGCGCCAGTACCTGTCGGTCGATGTGGCCAGCTCCAGGGGGTTGTACCGGGGGTCGTCCTCACACGGTCACTCGTGATCCGGTGGTTGGTCGAGGGTTTGTCTCCGGGGGGCGTCCGTCCTTGCGGGCGCCGTTGGCTCGGTTGACGCCGGCCGGGCGATCGGCGCAGGACGGCATGCGGCGGGAAAGGGCGCCGGGCCCCCCGGGAGATCGCGGTCATCCGGCGGCCTGCCATTCGCGGACGAAGTCGGCCTGGGATTGGTCGAGCTGCCGGCCGACGAGGCTGGTGACCTGCTTCTCGTCGAGGCCCTGCAGGTTGTGCAGGGTGATCTGCGGGGCGAACGCCGGCGCGGCGATCGCCGTCCCGACGAGCGTCGGTGCCAGGGTGGCAACTCGGGCGTTGAGCTTCGACGCCGAGGACGTGACGTCGGCGACGAGCTGGTCGGTGGCCGACGCGGCCAGATGGGCGCTCGACGTGATCCCGAGGGCGAGGCCGGCCGCGACGTTGGAGCCGATCTCGGCGAACACGGTAGACGGCGAGTGGATGCCGAGGGCCCGCTCGATCGACGCCTTCATACTGCCGGCCAGGGACAGCAGCTCGCTGTAGACCTTGGGCTTGTTGTCGGCCAGGCCCTTCACGAGCCCGTTGATCGTGTCGGAGCCGACCAGGGAGAACAGGGCCGACGCGCCGGCCTTCCCGATACCCATGGCGTCGTTGATCGCGGAGCGCATGTCGGTGGCCAGCTGACGGAGCCGGGCGGTGACCGCGGTCTTCTGCTTGTCCAGGCCGGCGATGATCCCGGTCACCTCGCCCTCCCCGACGGTCTTGCCGTTGAGTGTGGCGGCCGCCGACAACGTCCCGACGCTGGTAGCGGTCGAGTCGATGCTGCCCTGCAAGGCGTCGGCCAGGTTGACCTCGCTCTTCCCGCCGGCGAGGAGTGCTTGGGCGGTGGCCAGCCCGGCGGCCGGGCCCGCGGTGACGAGCTGGCCGAGGATCTCGACGGACAGGCCCATCCGCTTCAGTGACGTCAAGACCGTTCGGTAAGTCTGGAGCTGAGCGAGGGAAGCCTGGAGGTTGGCGATCACCCCGGCCGGGGTGGTGGCCGCGGTGAGCGGCGCGACGGTGGTCGCCGCGGTGAGCTGGGCGGTCGCGTCGTTGGCCTGGGCTTGGAGGGCGTCGACGAGGTCGACCTCGCTCTTCCCACCGGCGACGAGCGCCTGGGCGGTGGACAGGCCGGACGTGGCGCCGGCGGTGACGAGCTGCTGCAGGACGCCTGTGTCGAGACCCCAGCTCTTCAGCTGCAGCAGCAGCGTCCGGTACTGCTGCAGGTTGGCGACCGCCTGGGAGAGGGCGGCGTTGATCGACCCGGTCGTGACGCTGGTGTCGGTGCTCGCCGTGCCGCCAGGAGGGGTCGGGGTGACGCTGGCCACGGTCGCCCCGACCTGCAGGACGCTCGCCGACGTCGCCGCCGCCGCCGGGGTCGCGGCTGCCGGGATGACCGAGTACTTGCCCTCCAGGCTGGACGCGTCCGACGCGACCTGCTGTTGGATCGCGGCGAGGGCCTTCTGAGCGGCCGCCAGACGGGTGGTGATCCCGCCGAGGGAGTTGGCAGCCGTCGAGGAGAGCCGGTCGAAGCTGGCCGCGTACCGGTCGATCGTCTGGTCGAGGACGGTTCCGGCGAAGCTCTTGTCGATCGCCGTCTTGGCCGACGTGACGTAGGTCCCGAGGGACGTGACCTGCTTGCCGAGCCCGGTCGTCAACGACGCTGCTGCGCCGGCGAGCGTCTTGTCGAGACTGTCGATCATCGACTTGAGCGCCGACACCGACAGCGGGCCGGCCTTGAGCAGCTCGGCCACGATCGACGACGGGAGACGCCCGGCGATGTCGAGGATCGTCGACGCCGGCACCGACGCGGACAGCCGCGAGAAGAGGCTCCGGAGCTGGCTGACGGTGAGCGGGCCGGCCTTGTCGATCTGGTCGCCGATCGCCGCGGGGAGGCTGCCGGCGATCTCCGCGATGACCGACGCCGGCAGCAGAGCGCCGGCCTTCATCTTCGCGGTGAGCGCGTTGATGATGTTGTTCCCGCTGTTCGCCGCCTCGGTCTGCATGGCGGTGACCAAGCTGACCACGGCGGCCACCCCGGCCGGCGTGAGATGGGCCGGCGCGCCCGCGGTGATCCCGCTGGCGAAGCCCTGCATGACGAAGCTGCCGATCTGCGCGAAGACCGTCGACGGCGAGTGGATCCCGAGGAGGCCCTTGGCCGCTCCGACGACACCGCTGACGGCGTGGCTGACCGCCGACGCGGCCGACGACGCGGCCTGCTCGATGCCCTGGGCGAGCCCGTCGATCAGGGCCGCTCCGGCGCCGACGAGCAGGCCGCCGAGGTTTCCGACCTCGCCGAGGATCCGGCCGGGCAGCGACGCGAAGAACGACCAGACGGCGCCGGCGCCGGCGGTGATCCCGTGGGCCAGCCCGGCGATGACCTGGCCGCCGAAGGAAGTAATGCTCCCGACGAGCCCGGCCACGGCCGACAGGACCCGGCCGGGCAGGGCTGCCATGAACCTGACGACTGCAGCGACGCCGGTCGAGACCGTCGAGCTGATCGCCGCCCACGCCCCGGTGAAGACGGATCTGATGGCATTCCACGCCGAGGTGACCGTCCCCCGGATCGTGCCCCAGGCGGCGGACAGGGCCGTTTCGACACCATCGACGGCGCCGGTGACGATGGTCTGGATCGTGTTCCACACGGTGCGGAACACACCTTCGATGGCCCCCCATGCGGAGGTGACGTCAGCCCTGATGGTCGTCCAGTGCTGGATGAGCAGGCCGGGGAGCAGCCCGACACCGCCGGTGAACACGCCGAGGATCAGCGGCCACCACGCCTTGAAGAACCCTTCGATCTCGCCCCACACCGTCTTGACGGTGGCGAAGATCGTGTTCCACGCGGCGGCGAGCGCGTTGATCACGTCAGCGGCGGCGGTCTTGAGGAACGAGAAGACGTCGGCGACGATCGCCCGGAACGTCGCCGAGTTCTGGTAGGCGACGACGAGAGCTGCGGCCAGGGCCGCGAGTGCGACCACAACGATGACGATCGGGTTGAGGTCGAGCACGGCGTTGAGGAGGGCCTGGGCGGCGGCGAACACCTTGGTGGCGACGCCGACGACGGCCATCGCCACCTTGTAGGCCTCGAAGGCGGCGACGGCGATCGCCACGTCTGCTCCGACCGTGCCGAAGACGCCCTTCAGGTCGAGGAGGGCGTTGGCGACGCCGATCACCGGCGGGAGCACCCGGGTGAGGGCGCCGGCGAGACCCCCGGCCACCAGCGCGATGAGCGGGGCGAGCGGGACGAGGGCCTCGGCGAGGGACCGGGTCAGGGAGGCGAGGGACGGGGTGAGCGCAACGAGGACCTTCCCGAGGCCACCGGCGAGCGCCTGGACCAGGATGCCGATCGCCGGCAGGAGCGGGCCCACCGCGTGGAGCATGGCTGCGAGGGCGCCGGAGATGGCGTCGAGGAGGGGCCCGGCGTTGGTCACGATGATCTTGGCCAGGGCGTCGACGATGCGCAGCAGCGGTGCCGCGAGCGGCTCGGCGGCGTGCAGCAGCTCGAGGGCGGCCTTGCCCACGTCCTTGAGCAGGGCGCCGACGAGCGGCCCGAGGGTCGTCAGGGAGCGGGCCAGGCTGGCGAAGGGGGCGTTGAGCGACGCGGCGAGGGCGGGGAGCTGCGGGCCGAGGTTGGTGAGGAACCGGTTCATCAGGGTGGTGAGCGGGGTGAGCGCCTTGAACAGGTTCAGCACGGCGGGGATGGCGCCGGCGACGACCGAGCCGATCGCGCCGATCGACTGCTTGGCCTGAACGCCGAGGTCGGCGAAGCCCTGCTTGACCGCCGGCGACTTGAAGACGTCGGTCAGGTGGCCGACGAAGCCCTGCAAGGACGTGCCGACGTTCCGGATGACCGGCCCGAAGTCGCCCATCGCCGCCCGAGCCGTCCCGAGCGCCTTCGTGAACAGCGGCAGGATGACCGGATCGAAGGACTGGGTCCACGTCTGGTACTGGTCCTTGAAGTCGCTGAACCCCCGGGCGGCAGCCCGCTCGGCCGGTGTCAGCTGCTGCATGGCCAGGTTCAGGGCGACGAGCGCCGACTTCGCCCTCGTCGAGCCGGCGCCGGCCGCCTTACCGCGTTGGTGTAGGTCTGCTGGGCGGTCGCCGCGGTGGAGATCGAGGAGATGACCGGCTTCGCGGCGAGCGCGAAGATCCCGAGGCCGGACGCCGCAGTGGCGAACGATCCGGCCAGGCCGAGCCCGACCGCCGCTCCGACCTGGCCGACACCGAGCAACGCCGGCGACAGGCCAGCGATGGCCGCCTTCAGCACGCCGAGACCGCCGCCGCCGCTGTTGTTGGCCGCGTTGTTGAAGCCGTTCGAGAAGTCGCGGCCGGCCCGGTCGCCTGCCGCGCCCGCACCGCCCGCATCAGCCTCGAGCTTCTTGGCCAGGTCGGTGTGGGCGACCTGCTCCTCGAGCGCCGCCCGGTAGGCCTCGCCGGCCTTGGTGCCAGCCTCGGCGCCGGCCCTCGTCGACCCGGCACCGACCTCCCGGTCGAGCTCGTCGCCGGCCCCGGCAGCACGCGCCTCGAGGGCGTCCTTGAAGGAGGTGCCGTACTCGCTTCCGGCCTCGCTGCCACCAGACGCGACGACTCCCTTGGCCGGGTCGGCGCCGGCCGCGCGAGCCTCGAGGGCGTCGCGGAACCGCGTGGCGTACCGGTCGCCGGCCTCGGCGCCGGCCGCGTCGATCTGGGCGGAGGTCTGGGCTTGGAGGGCCGCGCCGAACCCGCGAGCCGACGGCAAGACGGACAAATACGCCACGCCAATTTCAGTGGCCATCGGTGGTCCCTTCGCTGCCGGCGTCGCCGGTGGTCTCGGAGTTGGGAGGTTCCAGCGGTTGAGCGGGTCCGGGTCGAAGTTCGCCGGCGTCGGCTTTGCGCCCGTAGAGCTCGCCGGTGAACACGGCCAGGAGCGTCGGCGCGGAAGCGCACTGCTCGTCGGGCGAGAGGCTGTCGAGATAGCTCGAGAGGCGGCGCAGGATGCTCCCGAACGCTTGGGTGTCGACGGCGGGGTCGGCGAAGGCCGCCAGCACCTGGCGTCCTCGTCTCGCTGTCTCGTCAGTGGCCGCGGTCAGGGCTTGCTGGTGTAGGTCGTCGGCGTAGCTCACGTGATTCCCCCGGAATCACGGCGGGCGCCGGCCGTCACGCGATCGACGAGGGTCGACCGGTGCGACGTCGGATCCGCGGGGCGTGGTAGCTGGCGTGGCCGGCTGAGCCGCATCGGGCCGACGTGCTCGACGCCGACGGTGGCCCGGTACGTGGTATCCGGAGGGCCGACGACGATCCGATGGCCGTAGACGGCCAGGCCCTCGGCGAGAGCGCCGACTTCGGAGCGGTCGATGAGCCGGCCATCGCGCGGCACGCCGAGCTCGGCCGTGGGTGCGACGGCCGCGGCCCCGTCGGTCATCGCTTCGATGTGGTCCCTGACCGGAACCGCCCACACCCGGACCGGGCCTTCGCCGGGCGGCGGCGCGTCCTTCGCTCGGGCGGTCATGCCCGCAGCTCCCGCTGGCGCTGGGCCCATTCCTGGAACAGGGCGTTGGTGTCGGTGCCGGCCGGGATGGCATCACCGACGGTGCCCTGACGCAGATTTGGGCCGCCGGATGGCGCTGCGGGATCGGTGCCGGCCGGCGGCGTCTGGGCGGCCGGCCGGGCGGGGTTGCGCCGGTCGAGGATCTCGGTGAGCTGGTCCATGGTCAGGGTGACCGTCTGCTCCCCGGTCGGCTCGGGGTTGGGCGGGAGCACGCTGCCGGGTCGCTGGGTGGCGTGGCCCTGGCGGAGGGAGCGGTCGGCGTCGGCATTGGCGCCGACGGCGGGCGGCACCCATGGGACCTGGGCGACCGCGCGGTTGCTGGGCGGGATGCGTAGCCATGCCTCGAGCTCGGCCGAGGACTGGGTGGTGAGGCGGGACTTCTTCATGGTGCGTCTCCTTTACTGGGTGGGTGTGACGGTTCGGAATGGGGGGCGCGGGGACCGCGGGGACTTGCGGGGACCTCGTTGGCCTGCGCACGCACACGTGCGTGCGCGTATCCGCGTAGACGTGGGTAACAGGGTCCCCGCAAGTCCCCGCGGTCCCCGCGGTCATGACGCCATCTCGGCACTCTCAGCAGTCATAAGTCTGGCGTCGTCACGGTCCGTGGTTACCGTCCAGATGGCGACCTTCGCTCGGTTGCGTCCGCGCGGGACGACCTGGAGACCGTCGGTGCCGAAGTGACGGCCCGCACGGGCCCGGATGGCCTGGCCAAGCTGCTTGGGGAAATCTGGCCGGCCGTAGGTGAGGCGGCCGGGGAGCGCGCCGCGAAGCGGGCTCGTCTCGACGTCCATGTCCTCGACGAGCTGGGCGACCGTGACGTCCCATCCGGCGAACCGATCCCGCCACGCGGTCAGCCAGGCCTCCCACTCGAGGGCGTCGGCGTCGGCCTGGTCGTGGAAGGCGGCCAGGTTGTCGAGGAACCCGTTGACGCCGGCATGGGCGAGGATTGCGCCGAGCGTCTTGGCCCACGGGGTGAAACCGCCGAGCGCGGGCACGTCGGCTGGCGGACGACCGGCAGCCCACCACGCGCGAGCAACGATGAGCACTGCAGCGACGAACTCGCCGCGGCAGTCCGCGACGTGGGCTTCGAGGTCGGCGTGACGGAAGCCCTGGCGGGCCCACGGGCGGGCCTGGCGGGCGTTGAGCCGGATCCGGTAGCAGCGCCGGGCGAGGTCGCCGCCGACGGCGAGGGCGTTGCCGGTGGCGATCCATGTGGCCCGGTTGCGGACAGTGATGTCGCCGGTACGGCCGAGCTCGCGGTCGGAGATGGTGTCGGCGGTGAGGACCGACGCCAGGGCGGAGGAGCGTATGGTCACTTCCACGTTGTCGAACACCACCAGCGCCGGTCCTCGGGCAAGGGCGGAGGTGATCGTCTTTCGGACCTCGTCTTCGTGGGCGGACAGAGGTCGGGGCTCGGCGCTGTGGCCGGTGGCGAGCCGGGCGACGACGGTGGCGAGCAGTCCTTTGCCGGTGCCGGGCTCGGGTGCGTCGATCAGGGCGAGGGGGACCTGGCCGGCGACCGCCGGTCGCAGGAACGGGGTGAGCAGCAGGGCCCAGGCGTTGGCGCGGTCGGCGTCGGTCTCCCACGGGAAATCGGCGAGCAGGTCGTCGATGAGCGCTACGGCGGTCGTAAGATCCGACGGGGACGGCCGGTCCGGGATGGGAGGCACGTCGAGCGTCGGCGCTGGGACGTGCAGCACCCGCGTCGCAGGGTCCCAGCCTGCGTCGGCGTGGACGGTGCCGTCGGGGCGCAGCGTCGGAGTCTCGACGACCGCCTCGAGGGCGGGGAGCTGGTTGTGGCGTCCGCGTGCGAGCAGGTTGCGGACCGGGTCGAGGGGCGGGAACACGTGCACACGACCGTCTTTGGTGGCTCTGACGGTGTCGGCCACCTCGGCCAGCCGGGCTCGGGCGGTGTCGACGGTGAGCGGCTCGGCGGCCGGTCGGCCGTGCTCGTCGACCCTGACTCTGGTCAGGACGCCCTCGCGGACGAAGATCACGGGCGGGTCGTTCGCTGCGACCAGCGCGGCGTCGAGGTCGTCGGTGACGTTGCGCAGCTGGCGGCCGTTCACGACGACTTCGGGCCTGCTGGCCGCCTCGTCGCCGCTCACCGGCGGCCAACGGTCAGGGCCTCGACGGCGTCGGCAAGCCAGAGCAGCGCAGCGTCGGTCCCGCCGGTCTCCTCGGCCAGGTCCTCGGCGCCGAGCTCTGGGTCTCGTCGGACCGTGTACCGACGGCCGAGGATCCGCTCCCGTCCCGCCATGTAGGTGTCGAGCGGCGACGGCATCAGCAGGCCGCCTGGTCGACTCGGACGGGACGGACCGGGTCGGCGAAAACGCACCACGGCAGATGCGGGAGACGGGCGCCGATCGACGCAGAGCGGCATCGGCCGCAGCGACGCAGGCCTGCGGTACCGTCGAGGTCGATCGTTTTGGCGACGGTCCGGAAGTAAGACGGAGCGGCCTGTGAGGGGCCGCTTCGTCGCGTCGGTCCGCTCACGAGGCGGCTGGCACGTCTAGGTCGAGGAGCCGGCGAAACGCGGCCATTGGAACGACCATGCGGTGGCCAAAGCGCAGCACTGGGAGTGTTCCCGCCCGTGCTGCGCTGTAGGCAGAGGCACGGCTGATCCCGAGGATCTTGCCTGCCTCCTCGACCGTGATGACTACACGGTCCTCTAGGTCAGTCAGCGTAGTAGATGGCATGACACGGTTGTAGTTCGTGGTCTGCCTGTTGTCAAGCTGTCTGGCTTAGAGTTAGACTCGATGACATGAAACGAACCCGGCTTGAGTTGCCAGGCGAGGACGGATGGTCCCGGCTGGACGTCGGTCCAGGGGCGCAGACCTTCGTCCGAGAAGTAGAGGTCGACGGGCGGCAGGTCCTGTCAGGGATCCGCGTCGAGGTCGACGGGCGCCCGCTCAGAAGTATCGACCTGCACGCGGTCCCACTGACGGCGATCGAGCACGCTCTCAACGACCCCTTGCGTCGGGCGGTGATCGCCGGCGTGGGAGGTCCGAGCTCTAGGGCGGAGGCTGTTCGGGCGGCGGCCGCTCATCGGGCCTCACTGGACGTGAATGCGCCGACGGGCCGCCCCTACCCGGACGATTTCTACCGCCGGGTGGCGGCTGCCTACAACGCGCTCGTCTCTGCGGGGCGGAGTCCGGCGCCGGCGTTGGCTGAGGCGAACTCGGTTCCGGTCACGACGGTCCACGGTTGGACTCGAGAGGCTCGGCGGAGAGGGGCGCTCCCCCCGGCCCGGAAGGGGAAGGCGGGGTGAGCGCGCGGGGGAGCGTGAAGCGAGACGCCAGCGGCCAGTGGGCCTACGTGTTCGACCGGGCGACACCGGACGGGCGCCGCAGGCAGGTGCGCCGTCGCGGGTTCGCCACGCGTCGGGAAGCCACCGCCGACATGGCGAAGGAGGCTGCGAAGGACACGCTCGGCCTCTACGTGGACCCAGCGAAGATCACGGTGGGGGAGTACCTGACGAGCCGTTGGCTGCCGTCGCTGGCGGCCACGGTGCGCCCGACTACCGCCGACACCTACCGGCGGCTCGCCGCCGTGCACATCATCCCGGCCCTCGGCGCGCTCCCGGTGCAGAAGCTGGACCGGGCGACGGTGTCGACGTGGCTCGGCGGCCTGGTGGCCAAGGGCCTGTCGGCGAAGAGCATCCGGAACATCCACGGGGTCCTGGCCAAGGCGCTCAACGACGCTGTCGACCTTGAGCTCGTCGCCCGGAACGCGGCCGCGCGACCGAAGGGTCTGCCGCCGGCCCGGCGGCCGGCGCCGAGGGCGTGGACCGCCGAGGAGCTCCGCAAGTTCCTCGGGCACACGGCGGCCGACCGGCTGCACCCGCTGTGGCGGCTTCTGGCGACGACCGGCTGCCGGCGCGGTGAGGCGCTCGGCCTGCGCTGGTCTGACGTCGACCTCGATGCGGGGATTATCACCATCACCCGGCAGCGGACCATCGCCGGCGGCCGGGTGGTCGAGGGGGCCCCGAAGACGGCGTCAGGCGCCCGGACGGTGTCGCTCGACGACGGGACGGTCAAGGTGCTCCGCGCCTGGCGGAGCACCCAGTCGGCTGAACGGCTGATGATGGGCGCCGGGTGGGTCGACACGGGCCTCGTGTTCACCCATCCGACCGGAGGCGGCCTGTGGCCTCAAACGGTCACGGCGAAGCTCCGGACCGTCGCCGGCGAGCTCGGTCTGGCACCGATCGGGATCCACGGCCTGCGCCACTCGGCGGCCACCAACCTGATCGGCGCCGGCGTCAACCCGAGGGTGGTCCAGCAGCGCCTCGGCCACGCCCACGTCAGCGTCACCCTGGGCCTGTACACCCACGTCATGCCCGCCCACGACCGCCAAGCCGCCGACCTGCTGGCCACTGCAATCGATTCCGTGACCAGTCTGTGACCATCCGGGCCCGGATGGGCCCATCTGTGCAGGTCAGCGTTGTGCGCCCCCTGGGATTCGAACCCAGAACCTGCGGATTAAGAGTCCGTTGCTCTGCCATTGAGCTAGAGGCGCAGGCGGGTCAGGGTAGCTGACGCCACCTCGGCCCGTTGGGGTGGCCGAGGGGACTCGAACCCCCGACTTCCAGGATCACAACCTGGCGCTCTAACCAACTGAGCTACGGCCACCAAGGGAGCGACAGTCTGCCACATCGGGCCTCCGCCGCAAGGTGGCCGGCCGCCGCAGATGTTGTGTCGATCCGGCGGGTGGAGGGTAGGTCACGAGTGACGACGCGAGGGGTCCGATGGCACACACACGCACGGAAGCGGGCGAGCAAGATCTGGTTCGGTTGTACCTCGACGGGATCGGCAAGTACCCGCTGCTGACCAAGGACGACGAGGTCGTGTTGTCCCAGGCCATCGAGGTCGGGCGCGAGGCTCGGGCCGGCCTGGAGGACCCCGGCAAGGTGACCCCAGCCCGGCGCCGGGAGCTGCGGCGGGCGGCGACTGCGGGTGACGTGGCGGTCGAGACCTTCACCAATGCCAACCTGCGGCTGGTCGTGTCGATCGCCAAGAAGTACCAGTCGTCGGAGATGCCGCTCCTCGACCTCATCCAGGAGGGCAACCTCGGGCTGATCCACGCGGTCGAGAAGTTCGACTGGCGCAAGGGCTTCAAGTTCTCGACCTACGCCACCTGGTGGATCCGCCAGGCCATCGGCCGGGGCATCGACAACAGCTCCCGCACCATCCGCCTCCCCGTCCACGCCGGCGACCAGATCCGTCGGCTCCTGCGGATGCGCAGCCAGATGGAGGGGGAGCTCGGCCGCCTGCCGAGCCCAGCCGAGCTGAGCGAGGTCATGCAGATGCCGGAGGAGGTCGTCGCCGAGCTGCTGCAGTACGGCGCGGAGCCGGTCTCCCTCGAAACGCCGATCGGCGCCGACGGGGACACGGAGCTGGCCGACATCGTCGCCGATCTCGGCGCACCGACCCCGTTCGAGGCCGTCGCCGCCAACATGCTCGGCACCGAGATCGACAAGCTCCTCGCCCCTCTCGACGACCGTGAGCGTCAGATCCTGCGGCTGCGCTACGGCCTCGACCGCGGCGAACCCCGCACGCTCGAGGAGGTCGGCCGGGCCCTCGACCTCACACGCGAGCGGATCCGCCAGATCGAGCGCACCGCCCTCGCCAAGCTCCGCCACCCCTCCTCGGAGAACGGGGCGCACGACCTGCTCGCCAGCTGAGACAGCACGGCCGCCACGTCAGGTCCCGTCCTCCGGGGTAGCGCGCCCGGTCGTGCGCCGGTCGCGCACCGGCGGCGCCATTCCCCCGAGCTTGCCGGACGCCGCGCCGACCTGCGAGATTCGCCGGGTCCGGGCGGGGGGTCCGGACCAGTGAGCTCGAGGAGACAACCATGCACCTTCCATTGATCCGTTCCCGGCGAGGCGCGGTGATCGCCTTGACCGGCGCGGCTGCGCTGCTCGGCGCGGTCGCGCTGCCCGCCGCCACCTCGCAGGCCGCCACCGTCGCCGCCGCCCACCACCGGACCTTTGGTGACCACGACACGGCGGTCGTGGCCGGGACCACTTACCTGGCACTCGGCGACTCGGTGACCTTCGGCTACCGTGAGGCGGCCAACCTCCCGACGCCCGACTACCAGGATCAGGCCAGCTTCGTCGGCTACCCGGAGGACATCGGCACGGCCCTCGGCCTGAAGGCGGTCAACCCCTCCTGCCCGGGCGAGACCTCCGCCAGCCTGGTCGACGACACCAAGGCGAGCAATGGCTGCGAGGGCGCGAAGGGATACCGCACCAACTTCCCGCTCCACGTCGGCTACCGCGCCTCCCAGCTGCGCTTCGCCGAGTCCTACCTCGAGCACCATCGCAGCGTCCGGCTCGTGTCGCTGCTGATCGGCGCCAACGACGGGTTCCTCTGCCAGGCCACGACCGCCGACCACTGCGTCAGCGAGTACCCGGCGCTGCTCGCATCCGTCGCCGCCAACATCCGCACCACCCTTGCCGGCATCCGCCGCGTCGCCGGCTACCGGGGCCAGCTGGTCGTCCTCGACTACTACGACCTCAACTATGCAGACCCGAAGGGCACCGCCACCACCGTCGCCCTCAACGCGACCATCCGATCGGCCGCCGGTCACTACCACGTCCGGATGGCCGACGCCTACCGCGCCTTCGAGGCGGCCGCGGCCCAGTCCGGCGGGGACAGCTGCAAGGCCGGCCTGCTCACGCAACTGACCACCGGCGGCTGCGGCGTGCACCCGAGCGTCGCCGGACAGGCGCTGCTCGCCCAGGTCGTCGAGGCGGCGGTCAGGAAGTAGCGCCTCCGGGGCCGGCCGCCTCGGGTCCGGGAGGAGCAGCGGGGGTTCACCTACGCTCGAGGCGTTGGTGGTCAGAGCCCCAAGCACGCCCCCGTAGCTCAGCTGGATAGAGCGGCCGCCTTCTAAGCGGCGGGTCGCAGGTTCGAGTCCTGCCGGGGGCACGGTCGCCGACCTCTCGCTTCACGCTCGCCGAGCGACGGCGGCCCAGGAAGGCGCCGACCGCGGCAGCGGACACCGCCGACCATGTAGGCGCCGGGATCAGCGCATGCTTGACGGGTGTCCGCACTCCTCGGGTTCTGGCCGGCGCTGGCCGTCGACTCGGCCATCTGGCCGGCATGGAGCGTCGCGGTCGGCTGCTGGGCGGCGCGACAGTCCGACGAGGCGGTGGGTGCGGACGGGTGGATCACGCAGCTGCGACCGTGGGAGCGCGACGGCCGGGTGTGGGCGCGGACGGGGATCCGAAGGTGGAAGGCGAGCCTCCCCGATCTCGGCCCCGCCTTCGGCGGAAGGCGCAAGGAGCTGGTCGACAGGCGGGACCCGGCTTCGTGGCACGAGATGGCCGGCGAGACCCGGCGGGCCGAGCGGGCGCACTGGCTCATCCTCCTGGCTCTTCCCCTGGACGCCTGCTTGCGCTCGGGAGTGGTCCTGGTCCCGATGGTCGCCTACGCGGTCGTCGCCAACGGACCCTGCATCCTGGTCCAGCGCTACAACCGCGGCCGGCTGGGCGCGCTGGCGGCCAGGCGCCGGCGGCTCAGGGGTGGGGTCCCCGGCTGATTCCGGCGGCGAGCCGTCCGGGCGGACGTCGGCGACCTGCGACCCCATCCGGCCGTCGGCCACCTACCCTCTTTCCGCCGCAGGGACCACGACCCGGAGGTCGAGACATCACTCCCACGCCCGCCGAGCGCAGAACGCCGCTGTACACGCCCGGCCTCGACGCCAGGCCCGGACGACCTCGAAAGCGGGAGGTGCGGCGTGCCGGCCGCCCACTCGACTCCCGGCGGTGCCAGATCGGCTCCCTCGTCCTCCTCGGCGCCGTCGCTGCGGGCGTCTGGTCGCTCTTCCCGACCTATGTCCGGGGAGCGGAGACCAACTCCTCCGACCTCGGCCTCATCTTGCTGCACGTGCTGCCGCTCGCCGCCTGGCTCGTCGCCGCGCCTGTGGCGGCCACCGGGGCACGGGAGGCGGTACGCGTGAGCGTCGGGCTGGTGCTCGGCAGCACCGTGGTGGTCGCCGGGCTGGACGTCGCCGCCGTCGGTCAGCTGGTCACCGAGCACCTCCACGGCGGGCTCGGCTTCTGGCTCGGCCTGGTCAGCGTCGGGCTGGCCGCATCGGGCGGGATCCACCTGGCCGCCGCCCTGGCCAGCAGCAGGGTCGACGGCCCCCGACCTGACCGGCGGTGGCGTCCGCTGACGGCCGCGGTGGTCGCCATCGGCGGGGCGGCTGCGGCCGTCGGCTACGGGTTCGGGTGGCGCCGGTACCGCATCGTGTCGAAGATCCTGCACACGACGGGTCACCACACCATCCCCAGCGTGTTCGACGACCGGGCGGCGGTGATGGCCGGGGCGGCGGTGGTGCTCGCCGGTCTGGCCGTCGCCCCCCTCCTCGCCACGGGGTGGAGGAGCCGGCGCGGAGGGGGTGCCGTCGCCGTCGGCGCGTGCGTGGGGCTCGGCGGTTACGTCGCCCTCAACCTGTACGAGGTCGTCGGGCCGGCCAGCCTTGGGCTCAACCCGCTCCTGATGCGGCGTTACGCCGTCCACCTCACCGCCACCGTCACCGTCTGGTTCGTGGTGGCCGCCGTCGGCCTGGCCGTCCTGCTGATCGTCGGGCTGTGGTCGCTGCTGCGTCCAGGCGGGAGGTCCCTCGTCGACGGGCCCTAGTGAGCGGCCACCGCGCGCTCGGAGCGAGCGCTGACCCGGTCGGCTCCCGAAGTGGCGACCAGGGGAGGCGTGGACCGGGTCGAGCCCACGACAGGTCCGGCGGTCGTGACCGCCACGCGGTCGATCCCGTAGGCCGACGCGGCGACGTCGGCGGGATCGCAGCCAGCGGCGAGGCGCATCGCCGCCGGTGACGAGAGCCGGGTCACCAACGCTCCCCGCCGGGCCGGACCCCTCAGGATGGCGCGTCCGGAAGCGACGAGCGAGGCGAGCCCGTCGACGGTGCCGTCGTCGCGGCGCCACGCCTCCAGCGGATCGACCGGGCCCGAGCACACCTCCGAGCCCCGGGACGGTGTGGCTGCGCTGGCCACGACCCCCGCGAAGACGTCGGTGCCGGGAGCCGACTGGGCGGCGCGCGCCACCGCAGCCAACCAACCGGGGACGAGCGGGGTGTCCCCATCGACGAAGAGCACGTAGGTCCCGGCGACACGCTCGAGCGCCTTGGCCCGACCGACCGCCGATCCCCCACGGTGGCCGTCGATCACCTGGATGCGGGCGTCGTCGGTGCCACCCACGAGGGGGTCGCCGGAGGCGTCGACCAGGATCAGCTCCCAGGTGGCCACGTCCTGGGCGCACGCCGAAGCGACGACGTCGGCGAGCTCGTCGAGACCGTCCTCGGCCACCGCCACGATGCTGATCAACGTAGGCGCGAACGGGCTGTCGCCCGCCGCGGCACACCCTTCGGCGTCGGGGCCGGCCGTCGCTTGTAACCGCTCACACCACCAGGCCGACGTCGGATCGCGGAGATCGATGGCCTCGACCTCGACCGAAGGTCGAGGGTTTCGACATCGGGCGGAGGCCACGACCCGGGCTTCCACCCGGTGGCTGACGTCGGCTGCGTCGACCTCCGCCCGGCGGAGCAGGTCCCGGAGGTGGGCCAGCTCGATCGACTGCCGGGCGATGGTCCGTCCGAGCGCCTCGGTCCGGCCCCGCTCGGCCTCGAGGGCGGCCCGCAGGGCAGCGACCAGCGGTTCGGCTGCCGGAGGTTCGGTCACCGGCACCTGCGCTGGCACTGGCGCTGCGGTCACGGGCGCCTGCGCTGTGGAGGAGGTCCCGCCGAGGGGCGAGGGCGTGCGCCGGCGCCGCAGCGACTCGACCATCCGCTCGATCGCCAGGCGCAGCCGCCCACGTACGCCGATCTCGTGACGCCCGCAAGGCTCGACCATCGGCCCATTGTGGCGCACCGGTGGTGGCGCGGTGTGCTATCCCGCCAGCAGGCGTCGGAGATGGTCCCGGGTGACCGGCCAGGCGGTGCGCCGGGGCGAGATCACGTCCATGTGGCCGATGTCGGGAACGGGGGCGTAGATCGCGTCGAGGTCGCCGGCCTGGTGGGCGGCCGCCACGTAGGCCTCGCTCATCGACGGTGGCACGACCGTGTCACCCAGGCCGTGGACCAGCACCTGCGGGATCCCGAGTGGGAGCATGGCGGCCGGGGATGCCCGGTCGTAGATGGCCGGGGCGGCATCGGGCTCCTGGCCGATCAGCGCCTGGACGGCCCCGTCGCCGAGTCCCAGCCGGGCGCCGGACCGCAGGTCGACGACCCCAGCGAGGGAGACCGCGCCACGGACGACCACCCGGACCGGCCGGCCCGGGTCCCCTTCGTGGAGGCGGTGGCGGCCCGCCACCCAGAGGGCCAGATGGCCGCCGGCCGAGTGCCCACAGGTCACGACCCGGTCGAGATCCACGTCCGGGACCCGGGCGAGCGCGTCGACGGCGTCGGCAACGTCGTGAAAGGTCGCGGGCCAGCCGCCTCCTCCGCCCCACCTGCCGGTTCGGCGATATTCCACGTTCCACGCCGCCCACCCCTCGTCCGTCACCGCCTTGGCCAGCCGGCGCATCAGCACCTTGGTGTGCGCGGCGCGCCAGTACCCCCCGTGGATCAACACGACGACGGGCATGGCCCCCCGCATGGTCGCCGGGTGCCACAGCTCGGCGACCTGGCCTCGCTCGGTGCCGTAGCGGAGCGCGACGCGTCTCACCGGCGCACCGAGAGGCAGACGGGCGAGCGGTGCCGGGTCAGGCTTGCGCCGGGCGTCGACGGACCCGCATCACCAGGCCGACGCCGAACCACGAGGCGACCGGGAAGGCCACCGCGATCCCCACCAGGGCGAGCACCGACGCACGCGACAGGTGCGTGGCGATGGAGACGCCGATGACCTCGACGGGGGTCACGAGGCTGGTCGTGCCCGAAGGACCACGACCGACCGCCTCGAAGTGGTGGCGCCCGGGAGCGGCGTGTTGAGGGACCGTCACGTTGGCCACGAAGCCGCCCTGGGCGTCGGCCTCGGTCCGTCCGACGGTCGTGACGGCCGAGTGGAAGGTGATGACGACCACGGCGTGGGCCAGGAATCCCGATCCCGACAGCGAGATGACGTCGCCCCGCCTGACCTGGGTGAGGGGGCCGACCTCCAACGTCCGAGGGCTCACTCCCGACGACGCGCGGTCAGGTGGGCCGGTTGTCGGCGCCCCGGTGGCGGCCCTGGTGCTGACCGTGGTGGATCCGGCTGCGGTGCTCGGCGACGAGGGGTTGCCGCCGCCCGGCGACGTGACGACGGCGGTCGGTCGCTTGGGACCGAGCAGCACGGTGTCGTCGAGGTAGGAGGATCGCCGGCCGACGCCGCCGAAGACGAGCAGCGCGTTGCCGGCCTGGTCGTAGGCGGAGGCGGCCGAACGACGGGCGGCAGGGGGTGTCGCCGGCGACGGGCGCGCCCAGGTGGTGCCGGTCCAGACCCAGGTGTCGGACAGCACGCCGTAGGGGCCGAGGCCGCCGAAGAGCACCACCCCGCCGACGGCGGGGTCGTCGGCCATGGTGGCGTCGGCCCGGGCCTCGGGGGGTCGGGCGATCTGCGTCGACGACCAGGTGAAGCCGTTCCAGACCCACGTGGCGTTGACCGCGCGGGGCGCGGCGGCGGCGCCCGGTGCGCTCGTCGACCCCCCGAAGAGGACCGTGTTGCCTCGAGGGTCCATGGTCATGGATGCGCCGACCAGTGCCGGCGGGCTCGTCGACGTCGTGACCCTGGTCCACTCGTCGGCACCCGAGACCTGGCCGAGCACCCAGGTCTCGGCGAGCACGTGGGGCCCCGCGGGGACGGGCGCCGACGTCACGGCTCCGGTCCGTCGGCGGGCGACGGACCTCCTCGTCGGTGGGTGGCGCCGCACGTGACGGGCCCCCGACGTCGACGTGACCGACCTCAGGCCGGCGACGAAGGCGGACGCGGGCGGGGAGCCGGAGTTCGGTCCGGGGGTCGAAGCCGTCGGTGCCGTCGTCGCGGCCGCCGGGCCGAGCGTCGACGTGGTGGAGGTGGGGTCGGTCGTCGTGGTGGTCGTGGAGTCGGTCGGGCGGGTGGTGGTCGACGACGGTGCCGTGGTGGTGGTCGTGGAGACCACGGGCCGGGAGGTGGTCGACGTGCCCTTGGCGACCGTCGTCGAGGTCGAGGGGGCGGGCGTGGACGTGGTGGTCGTCGACGCACCCGTCGGCGGCGACGTCGACGACGCGTCACCGTAGCCGCCGAAGATCACCAGGCGCCCCTGCCGGTCGGTCGCCATGGGGGCGCCGTAGCGGGCGCTCGGGCTCGTGGCCGTGGTCACCTGGTACCACGACGACCCGTTCCAGCTCCACGTGTCGCCGAGAAGGGTGCCGTCCGCGGGCCGCCCACCGAAGAGGATCAGTTGGGGCGGGTCGAGCGCCGCGTCGTAGGCCATCGACGCTCCCGAGCGCGCTGCCGGTGCGCTTCCGTAGACCGGCGCCTGGTGCCACGTCGAGCCGTCCCACACCCAGGTGGCGTCAGAGGGGGCGCCGGCCGCGCTGACCCCACCGAAGACCACGACCGTGCCGTTGGCGGGGTCGTACGCCGAGCTCGCATCGTGCAGGGCCGGTGGCGACGTGGGTGGCGACAGCCGGGACCACGTCAGGCCGGACAGATCCGCCGCCCCTGCGCTCCCCGCGCCGAAGCAGGTCGAGACGGCGACGAGGCCGGCTGCGACGACGGACCGGCCGACGCGCCGGTATCGGCCACGACGTCGGTGCACGCTTCGAGGAGGTTCGATGGTCATCGGGGATGGGCGCGCTCGCCAGCTCGCGGTGGCGGAAGTGTACCCGGCCATCTGGTTGCGAATGCGGCGCCTGTGGCGGTCTGTCGGCGGCCACCGGAGAGCGCCTTCGGGCGCCAGGGAGGGGCCTCAGCCGCGAGGATCTACAGCCGGCTGGGTCCGGAGGAGCCAGGAGCGGAAGGCGTCGGCGGGCAGGGCCGGGCTCACGAAGTAACCCTGGGCGTAATCGCACCCGAGTCGCTGCAGGGCGTCCCAGGTCTCGGAGTCTTCGACGCCCTCGGCGACCGCCCGCAGCCCGAGGTTGCGGGCCAGGTCGACGGTCGAGTGGACGATGGCCCGGTCGCTCGGGTTGGCCAGCATTCCAGCCACGAACGTCCGGTCGATCTTGACCTCGTCGGCCGGGAGCCGCTTGAGGTACGACAGGGAGGAGTAGCCGGTGCCGAAGTCGTCCACCGAGATGGCGCAACCGAGCTCGGAGAGGCGCCCGAGGATGCCGATGGTGCGGGCCGGGTCGGCCATCACGCTGCCCTCGGTGATCTCCAGGGTCAGCGACGAGGCCGGCACGCCGTGCTCCGCGAGCACCTGGGCGATTTGGTCGGGCAGGTTGACGTCGAGGACTGAGCGCACCGAGAGGTTGATGGCCACCTCGAGGTCGTAGCCGAGCAGCCGCAGGCTGCGCTGATAGCCGATGGCCTCGGCGAGCACCATGGAGGTCAGCGGCCGGATCAGGCCGGCGCTCTCGGCCACGGGGATGAACTGGTCGGGCCCGATGACCCCGTACCGGGGATGGCGCCAGCGCACCAGGGCCTCGACGCCGCGGATGCGACCGGTGCTCAGCTCGGCCTTGGGTTGGTAGTGGACCTCGAGCTCGCCGCTCTCGATGGCCCGCCGCAGCTCGCCGGCCAGGGTCAGGCGGCGGGGGCTGTAGTGGTCGCGCTCGGAGGAGTACAGCTCCCAGCCGCTGTGCGACTCCTTGGCGGAGTACATGGCGACGTCGGCCCGCTGGAGGAGCAGGGCCGTCTCCGCGTCGTCGCCGACGGCGACGGCGACGCCGATGCTGGCTGTGATCTCGAGCTCCAGCTCGCCGATCTGGAAGGGCTGCTCGATGGCGGCGAGGAGGGCCACGGCGGTCTGCGCGGCGTCGCCACTACCGGTCTGCGGGAGGAGGACGCCAAACTCGTCTCCCCCCAGGCGGGCCACGATGCCTCGGTGACCGACCTCCTCGGTGACCCGGCGGGCGACGCTCATGAGCAGGAGATCGCCGTGCTGGTGACCGAGGGTGTCGTTGATCTCCTTGAAGCGGTCCAGGTCGATCAGGAGGATGGCGCTCGGCTTGGGCAGGTCGGAGATGAGCTCGTTGAAGCGGGTCCGGTTGGGAAGGCCGGTGAGGTGGTCGTGGTGCGAGTCGTAGCGGAGCTGGCCGAGCAGGCGGCTGTTCTCGAGGGACACCGCGGCATGGCTGGCCAGCGCTTCGAAGAGCCGGAGATCCTCCTGCGAATAGGTCCGGCCGTCCGTCGGGTCGCCGACCGCCAGCGTGCCGAGCAGGCCGCCGTCGCTGTCGGACCGCACGGCGACGATCATCGATCCCGGTCCGAGCCGGCTCTCGAGATCGAGCCGCAGGGGGTCGTCGCCGGCCAGCTCCGTCGCCAGGGCCGAAGACCCCTGGAGCGCGGCCATGGCGACCGGCTCGTCGGTGCCCTCGCTCAGGACGGGGCGTTTCCTGTCCGCGAGGAGCGTGGTCCGACGCCAGGGCGACTGATCGACCAGCGTGACCTCGGCGGTCCGGGCGTCGAGCAGGGAGCGCAGCTCGCTGAGGATCGACATGATCGCTTCCCGCTCGTCCCGACTGCGCTCCAGGCGCTGGGTGAAACGGTAGAGGAGGTCGATGCGGCTGTAGGCGTGGCGCAGCCGAGTGATGGCCGTGAACACGGTGTGGGCGACGACGACGACGGCCACGAGCGCCACCACGACGACGAGGTGGCCGATCAGGTAGAGCTGGCCGAGCAGGAACCCGAGCACACCGAAGACGACGTCACTGAGGTGGGAGGCGTGGACGTCGTCCCACACCGCCCGCCACCGTGCACCGGACTTGGCTTGAGCGCCGACGACGACGAGCCCGGTATTGACCAGAAGATACACGAGGAGCGTGAACGGGCTGGCCGCCCACACAGTGATGCCGAGACCGTGGAACATGTCGTAGGTGAATGCCGCGGCCGCGCCCGCCAGCCCGTACTGGGCGGCGTTGAAGGCCAAGACCGTGCAGCGCCGCTCCCGCACTGCCTCCCACCGCAGGCATGCACAGATGCTGACGAGGATCGCTCCTGGGAGTGTGCCCTTGTAATTCAACGCCACGATCGCGGCCATCACGAGTGTCGTACTGGGCGTGACTGCCACGGCCGAAGGTAGATGGAGGCCGAGATTCTCCGACCCGACAATGAGCACGCCGAACGTCGCCACGATCGCGGGGTCGGGGGCGCCGACAGTTCGGAGAACCAGCACAGCAATGACGCCTACGAGCGCGGCACACAGGCCGACGGTGATCTGTCGGAAAGTGAGCTTCAGAAGTGAGGGCGCGCGCTCTGGTTCCATGGCCGATATCCCAGGGCCTTCGCTACAGCCCCGTGGCGGCCTGAGTGTAGCTATGCCGGGTGGGGAAAGTACTGAAACCCCTGTCGCAGCACTCTGCGCGCGTGCCTGCGACGACGGGAGCCGGCGGCTCAGCTACCTGGGCGTCCCGTATTGCTAGCGGACGCAGACGCCCCGCACGCAGACGCCCCGGACACAGACGCCGCGGACACAGACGCCCCGGACGCAGACGCCCCGGACACAGACGCCGCGGGAAACACTGGTGTTCGACATGGTCTTGACTCCTGAATGGTGACGGGGAATGGGTGCTGGTGCGACTTACATGAAGGCTGGCGGAACGGTGCCGATGGGCGCAATAGCGCCCGAAGGTGTGTCATCGATCGACTCGAGAAGCTCGGGACAACTGATGCGTGCCGATGAGGCGGGAGGTGCGTCGTTGCAGGGAAGATGAGCAAAGAGCTCCGGTTCTGCGTGGATTCGAGGTGACCGTTGTCCGTCCCCGACTCCTCGCTCATTGTGACAGAACTGCGACGCGATGCCAAGTTGTTTGTAACTGAAGGCACAAGTTTGCTCGTCCAAGGCCGAACGGGGGATCTGATGTCACTTGTGGTGATCGGTACGTCACAGAGAGGGACGACGAAAGGTGTGGTTTGAGCAATTTCGGCGATTTATGTGGTAAATCCGGCCAACGGCGGAACCCACCAGGGAGAACCCGGGGCGGGTGCCTGGGCCGCCGCCGCCCGGCCTTTGGCGCCCCTCGTGGCGGGCTTGACACAGGGCGGAGTGGTCACGCTGCGTAGTCACCGCCGGGCGAGACGGAAAAGCCGGAAGAGTCGGTGGTGACGGGCCGGCGCCCGAGTGTGGCCCCGCAGAGCGGTGAGTCGACCGTTCCTCGCGGGCGGGAAGGGGCGAGGGACCTGCCCCGGGCATCCCGGGAGCGGCGTCCCGGCGACCTCTGGGCGATCCACGTGAGTTGCTCGTGTCCGGCACCCCGAAGTCGCCGATTGGCGTGTCCGGGCGTCGGGTGTCGTGTCGGGTGCCCCGAAGTCGCCGATGTGCGGGCCCCGGCGACCTCTGGGCGATCCACGTCAGTTGCTCGTGTCGGGCGCCCCGAAGTCGCCGATTCGCGTGTCCGGGGCGGGTGGCGGCAGAGGTGGCGCCACCGGCCGGGTGGCCGGCGACCGGCGACCCGGCGACCGGCGGAGAGCGGGCGACGGGAGTTGAACCCGCGTGACCAGCTTGGAAGGCTGGGGCTCTACCGTTGAGCTACGCCCGCATGGACGACGTCAGCGTAGTCAGCGTCGGGCCGGCATCACGGAGGTCGACGCCCGCGGCGAGGGCCCGAACCCACCGGGCCGGGTCGTTCCCTGAAGTGGAAGACACCACCGTGGTCGGGAAGGGGGCCGGGTCGTTCCCCGGAGTGAAGGACACCACCGTGGTCGGGGAAGGGGGATTCGAACCCCCGACCTCCTGCTCCCAAAGCAGGTGCGCTACCGCTGCGCTATTCCCCGGGCTCTCCGAGCGTACCGAGCGGACGGGCCGCTCGGACGGGCACCGCACCAGTAGACTCCGGCCTCCGTATGCAGACTGTCGTCGAGCCCCTCGAGGGCAACAAGGTGAAGCTGTCGATCCAGGTCGACGAGCACGAGTTCGAGCGCAGCATCGATGCGGCGTTCCGCAAGATCGCCAGGGAGGTGCGGATACCGGGATTCCGGCCGGGAAAGGCGCCCCGCAGGATCCTCGAAGCGCGCCTCGGAGCGAGCGCCGGCCGGGCCGAGGCCCTGCGCGACTCGCTGCCCGACTACTACGCCCAGGCGCTGCGCGAGCACGAGGTCGACGCCATCGCGCCGCCGGCGATCGACATCACCGCCGGCGAGGAATCGGGGTCGGTCACCTTCGACGCGGTGGTCGAGGTCCGGCCGCAGATCTCGGTGGTCGGCTACGGCGGGCTCCGGGTCACCGTGCCGTCGCCGGAGGTCACCGAGGAGGACATCGCCGCTCAGGTCGATCGGCTCCGGTCCAACTTCGGGACCCTCGAGCCCGCCGACCGGCCGGTCCGTGACGGCGACAACGTCACCATCGACCTCCACGCCACCCGTGACGGAGAGCCGGTCGCCGGCCTCACCACCGACGACTTCCTCTACGAGGTCGGCTCCGGCGGCGTCCTGCCCGAGGTCGACGAGCACCTGCCGGGCACGAGCGCGGGCGAGACCATCACCTTCGATGCGGCGTTCGGCGACGACCCCATCCAGCTCGAGGTGCTGGTGAAGGACGTGAAGGAGAAAGTCCTCCCCGACGTGACTGACGAATGGGCGGGGGAGGCGTCCGAGTTCGACACGGTGGAGGAGCTGCGCGCCGACATCGTCAAGAGGATGTCGATGGTCAAGCGGGTCCAGGCCAGCATGGCCATGCGCAACGGGGCCGTCGAAGCACTCGTCGAGCTGGTCGACGCCGAGATCCCCGAGCCGCTGATCAGCGCGGAGATCGAGCGTCGGGCCACCGACCTCGGCCAGCGTCTGTCCCAGCAGGGCGCCACCATCGAGCAGTACCTGCAGGCCACCGGGCAGACCAGCGAGCAGGTCGTCGCCGAGCTGCGCAGCGGTGCCGAGCCGGCCGTCAAGGCCGACCTGGCCCTGCGGGCGGTGGCCGACGCCGAGGGCATGGAGGCGACCGACGAGGAGGTCGACGCCGAGATCGGGCGGCTGGCCGAGGCATACTCGATGAGCGCCGTGGAGGTGCGCCACAACCTCGAGCACGGCGACCAGCTCCCCGCAGTACGCTCGGATGTCAAGAAGACCAAGGCCCTCGAATGGCTCGTCGAACACGTGGAGCTGGTCGATCCGGAGGGGGTCGTCGTCGATCGTTCGCTGCTGACCCCGGAAGCGCTGAGCCAGGCGATCGAGTCGTCCGAGCAGGCCGCGGGCGGGTCGACCGAATCGGCACCCGGTCCCGATACCGTGACCGGACCGTCAGAGAGTGGAGAAGCGTGATCAACCCCCGAGCCCAGTACCACGTACCCGGGATCTTCGAGCAGACCAACCGGGGTGAGCGCGGCTACGACCTGTTCTCCCGCATGCTCGAGGAGAACATCATCTTCCTCGGCACGCCGATCGACGACTATGTGGCCAACGCCGTGTGCGCCCAGCTCCTCTACCTGGAGTACAAGAACGCGGACAAGGACATCAGCATCTACATCAACTCGCCCGGCGGCGACATCACGGCGCTGTTCGCCATCTACGACACGATGAAGTTCGTCAAGAACGACATCTCCACCTTCTGCTACGGCCAGGCCGCCTCCGCCGCCGCCGTGATCATGGCCGGAGGGACCAAGGGCAAGCGCTTCGCCCTCCCCAACGCCCGCATCCTGATCCACCAGCCCTACGGCGGCGCCGCCGGCCAGGCCGCCGACATCGAGATCCAGGCCAAGGAGATCATCCGGATGCGCGACCTCCTCAACCAGATGCTGGCCAACGACAGCGGCCAGTCGGTCGAGAAGGTGGCCAAGGACACCGACCGCGACTTCATCATGAGCGCCGACGAGGCCCTCGCCTACGGCGTCATCGACGAGGTCATCGCCACCCGAGAGCTCGCCGGCCTGCCGCAGGCCGCCGGCGTCTCCTGAGGCCACCGGCCCCATGGCGAAGTTCGGGGAGTCGAGCGACCTGGTCAAGTGCTCGTTCTGCGGGAAGTCGCAGAAGCAGGTCAAGAAGCTGATCGCCGGACCGGGCGTCTACATCTGCGACGAGTGCATCGACCTGTGCAACGACATCATCGAGGAGGAGCTCTCCGAGACCTCCGAGGTCCACTTCGACGAGCTGCCCAAGCCGATGGAGATCTGCAACTTCCTCAATGACTACGTCATCGGCCAGGAGCGGGCCAAGAAGATCCTGTCGGTCGCGGTCTACAACCACTACAAGCGGGTGCAGGCCGGCGGCTACAGCGACAACGAGGTCGAGCTGCAGAAGTCCAACATCCTGCTCCTCGGCCCGACCGGGTGCGGCAAGACGTTCCTCGCCCAGACCCTCGCCCGCATGCTCAACGTGCCCTTCGCCATCGCCGATGCCACCGCCCTCACCGAGGCCGGCTACGTGGGCGAGGACGTGGAGAACATCCTGCTCAAGCTGATCCAGGCGGCGGACTACGACGTCAAGAAGGCCGAGACCGGGATCATCTACATCGACGAGATCGACAAGATCGCCCGCAAGAGCGAGAACCCGTCGATCACCCGTGACGTTTCCGGCGAGGGCGTGCAGCAGGCCCTCCTCAAGATCCTGGAGGGCACCACCGCGTCGGTGCCACCGCAGGGGGGCCGCAAGCACCCCCACCAGGAGTTCATCCAGATCGACACCACCAACATCCTGTTCATCTGCGGTGGTGCGTTCGCCGGTCTCGACCGGCTCATCGAGAGCCGCCTCGGCCGGCAGGGGATCGGCTTCGGCGCCGACATCCGCAGGGCCGACGAGCGCGGCGAGGGCGAGCTGCTCGCCCAGGTGCTCCCCGAGGACCTGCTCAAGTTCGGTCTCATCCCCGAGTTCGTCGGACGGCTGCCGGTCATCGGCGCCGTCTCCAACCTCGACAAGGAAGCTCTGGTGCGCATCCTGGTCGAGCCCAAGAGCGCCCTGGTCAAGCAGTACCGCAAGGTCTTCGAGCTCGACAACGTCGAGCTGGTCTTCGCCGACGACGCCCTCGTGGCGGTCGCCGAGCAGGCCCTCCTGCGCGGCACCGGCGCCCGCGGCCTGCGGGCCATCCTCGAAGAGGTGCTCCTCGAGGTCATGTACGACCTGCCGAGTCGCAACGACATCGGCCAGTGCGTGATCGACCGCTCCGTCGTGCTCGAGAAGGTCAACCCGACCCTCGTGCCCCGCGCCGAGCCGGCGCACAAGGAATCCCGGCCCCGCCGGGCCGCGTCCTGATCCCACGGCCCCGCCGGCGCAGCGATGAGTGACCTCGGGAGCGAACCGACCAGCCCAGGTTGGGGCGCCATCGCCTCGATGGTGCACCAATGAGTGACCTCGGCGACGCCCTCGCCTGGCTCGACCGCCACCAGAACCTCGAGCGGATGCTCACCGACACCCGCACCGCCGTGCCCGACCCCGCTCGCGTCCGGCGCATCGTCGACGTGCTCGGCAACCCCGAGTCGACCGCCCCGGTCATCCACGTGACCGGGACCAACGGCAAGACCTCGACGTCGCGAGCCGTCACCGCGCTGCTCATGGCCAAGGGCCTGACCGTCGGCACGTTCACCAGCCCGCACCTCGAGCGGATCAACGAGCGCATCAGCGTCGACGGCGAGCCCGTCGGCGACGGCGACCTGGCCGCCGTGCTCACCGACCTCGCCGGGCTCGAGCCGCTGTTGGGCGCCGAGGGCACACCCACCTGGTTCGAGCTGCTCACGGGCGCCGCCCTGCGCTACTTCGCCGACCGGCCCGTCGACATCCTGGTGATCGAGGTCGGCATCGGGGGCCGCTTCGACGCCACCAACGTGGTCGACGCCACCGTCGCGGTGGTGACCAACATCGGCATGGACCACGCCGAGCTCCTCGGCCCGACACGCGCCCACATCGCCGCGGAGAAGGCCGGGATCGTCAAGCCCGGCACCAGCCTCGTCCTCGGCGAGCCCGACCCGGCGCTCCTCCCCGTCTTCGAGGAGGAGGCGCCCGCCGCCCTGCGATGGGTCGGCAGGGACTGGAAGGTCGCCCGCAACGACCGGGCCGTCGGCGGCCGGGTCCTCGATCTGGCCACGCCGAGGGCCCGCTACGACGGCATCTGGCTCGACCTCCACGGCCGCCACCAGGCCGACAACTTCGCCGCCGCCGTGGTCGCGGTGGAGGAGTTCTTCGCCGCCCCGGTCGAGGACAAGCTGGTACGGGAGGCGGCCGGCTCCCTCCGGTCGCCCGGCCGCCTCGAGATCGTCGGCCAGTCACCCCTCGTCGTCCTCGACGGCGCCAAGAACGTCGAGGGCGCCCGCCGGGCCGTCGCCGCGGTCGACGAGGAGCTCGCGCCCGCAGGCGCAGGCCGGATCCTCGTGGTCGGCATGCTCGGCGGCACCACCAAGGACCCCACGGAGATGCTCGACGCCTTCGGCGCCACATCGGCCAAGCTCGTCGTCACCTGCCCGCCGCCCTCCCCGCGGGCCGTGTCCGCCTCGGTGGTGGCCGACGCCGCCCGGGCCCTCGGCGCGGCCAGGGTCGAGGCGGCCGACTCTGTCGCCGGCGCCATCGACGTCGCCATGGCCGGCGCCGGCGCCGACGACGTGGTGCTGATCACCGGCTCGCTCTACGTGGTCGGCGAGGCCAGGCGGGTGTTGGTCGGGGGGCGGCGGTAGCGCAGGTTCTGCGGTGCTGTCCGTTCTGCGGTCGGTCAACAGGTTCGCCCAGGTCTGCGGACGCTCGACGGTCGTAGGCGCGGGTTGGCGACCGCGGATCGCGGGCCGGGGGAGCGAGCCAGCGCGGACCCGCCAGCCCGAGCCGCCAGCCCGCAGCTCGGGCCCGCGTGTCGACACCGACGGGCTCACGCCGAGGACGCGACCCGCCGGCGTCGCGGCGCATGAGTCGCGGCGCATGACCGTGACCCAGTCGGACTGGATGACCGTGATCCCGGCCAGCGCCAGGGCATTGCGCCTGCTGGCGTCGGCCGCCTTGGCCTCGGGCGAAAAGTGGAAGGCGTAGCCGTCGACCTCGAGGGCCAGCCCCGGTCGGAGGAGGAAGTCGAGCCGGTAGCGGCCGCCGAGGACCACGACCTCGGCGGCGAGCGGGTCGACTCCCCAGGCGTGCAGCAGGCGAAGCACCCGGCTCTCCAGGACCGACGGCGTCGGAGACTCCACGAAGCCGCGCCGCAGCAGCGCCGACCGGAGGGCGGCGGGTCCACGTCTGCCCTGCCTGGCAAGCCGGGAGAGCTCCGCCTCCAGGGCGGCGATGTCGACGAGGCGCAGGGAGCGGGCCTGGTCGATGGCATCGTCGAGGACCCGCCCTCTGACCACCTGGCCCAGGTCGACCAGGGTTCGTACCGGGTCCGTCGTGGGGATGCCGTGGCGTAGGACCGTCCGGGAGCGATCGAGGTCGCCGGAGCGGTGCGCGCTGATGCCCGGCACCCGTGGACGCTGATGACCGGGGACCGACACGTCGGGCACCGCCGGTGGATGCTCGAGCAGGCCCCAAAGGGCTGCGGCACTCCGGTGAGACGCAACCGCGCCGGGGAGCGCGAGGCACGCGGCCATGGTGGACCCCTGGAATCCGAGCGGAGCGCCGCCCCGGGCATACACCCCTCGGTGGACGACGACCAGCCGGCTCGACCGGACCGCCCAGTCGAGCTGGGTCGGCGTGATGGCCAGCTCCAGGACCTCGCGGCGTGCGATCACCCCGCAGTGGGCCGAGAGGTAGGTGGTGAGGAGGCGATCGGTCAAGGAGTCCACGTGGGGAAGGTATCTTCATGTCGTTTCATGGTCAAGCGGAGACCTTCGCTCCAACTTGCTCCTGCGCGTCTCCCATCGGACCCTGACCCTCGACCGAAGGTCGAGCCTTGCGTCTCGCGAGCACACTCGTCCGGCTCGCCGCCTTCGCTGGGGCGGTCTCCGCCACCCCCCGTCGCCACCGGCCCGACAGGACTGCGGTCGATCGGCCGCGCTCACCGCTGCCGATGGTCCGGGGATCGACGGGAGTCCCGCCATCCGTCCGGAGAACTGGTTCCGGCGGGCGGGACGGCGGCCGCCGGCGCCGGGCGCCGGCACGTCATGCCGTTCCTCCGTCCGCCGTGCTGTTCGTCGGCCCGATGGCGCCGTCAGTTGGGCCGCCGGACTGCGGACGATCGGGCGCGCTCATCGCGGTCGAGGGTCCGGGGATCGACGGGAGTCCTGCCATCCGTCCGGAGAACCGCGTCCGGCGGGCGGGACGGCGGTCCCTCGACCCCTGCGGGACGGCGACCACACCGACCGCAGGAGGGCGAGAGAGGAGGAGATAGCCTGGGCCGGCCATGGATCAGACCCTCGTCATCTGCAAGCCCGACGCCGTCGAGCGCCGACTCGTCGGCGAGATCATCGGCCGGCTGGAGCGCAAGGGCCTGGCCGTCGTGGCCGGCGAGCTGCGCCTCCTCGACAAGGAGGTGGCGTCGGCCCACTACGAGGAGCACCAGGGCAAGGTGTTCTTCGACGACCTGCTGGCCTTCGTCACCCGTTCGCCGGTGATGTTGCTGGTGTTCGAGGGGCCGGCCGACACGTGGAAGGTGGTCCGCACCCTGATGGGGGCGACCAACCCGGTCGACGCCGCGCCCGGCACGATCCGGGGCGACCTGGGCCTGCTCACCACCGAGAACCTGGTGCACGGCTCGGACGGCGCCGAGTCGGCGGCGAGGGAGATCGCCTTGTTCTTCCCTGGTTTGGCCTGAATCGGGCCGTTCCGAGCGGTTGGCTCGAGTCGTCCCCGACGACGCGCGAGCGCTGCGACGCAAGCACCCGCAGATGCGGCGAAGTTTGGCCTGCGGGGGAGGGCCGGGAAAAGTAGTCTGCACGTCACACATGGGTGGTGGATGGTCGCCCGTGGTGGGTGGACCTCCCCCAGTGCGGTCGGTACGCTCGCTCTTCGACCTTCGCTCCCTTTCGACGGAAGGCCCACATCGCGTGGCTGACAACCTCTTTTCCGGCTTCTTCGGCCGGGACATGGCCGTCGATCTCGGCACCGCCAACACCCTGGTGTACGTCCGGGGTCGCGGCATCGTGCTCAACGAGCCGTCGGTCGTGGCGGTCAACGTCAAAGACGACCGTCCCCTGGCCGTCGGCCACGACGCCAAGCGGATGATCGGGCGCACCCCGAGCCACATCCAGGCCATCAGGCCGCTGCGCGACGGGGTCATCGCCAACTTCGACATCTGCGAGAAGATGCTGGCGTACTTCATCCGCAAGGTGCACGGCTCGCACCGGTTCGCGGCCAAGCCGCGCATGGTGATCTGCGTGCCGTCGGGCATCACCGGGGTCGAGCAGCGGGCCGTGCAGGAGGCCGCCGAGTCGGCGGGTGCCCGCAAGCCCGCCCACATCATCGAGGAGCCGATGGCCGCGGCGATCGGTGCCGGCCTGCCGGTCCACGAGCCGACCGGCAACATGGTGGTCGACATCGGCGGCGGCACCACCGAGGTGGCGGTCATCTCGCTCGGCGGGATCGTGACCAGCCAGTCGGTCCGCATCGGCGGCGACGAGCTCGACGAGGCCATCATCCAGTTCATCAAGAAGGAGTACAGCCTGGCCCTCGGCGAGCGCACCGCCGAGGAGATCAAGATCGCCCTCGGATCGGCCTGCCCCCTCGAGGAGGAGCTGCACGCGGAGATCCGCGGCCGCGACCTGATCACCGGGCTGCCCAAGACCATCGTCACCACCACCGAGGAGATCCGCGAGGCCATCGAGGAGCCGGTGTCGGCCATCGTCGACGCGGTGAAGGTCACCCTCGACAAGACCCCGCCGGAGCTGGCCGCCGACATCATGGAGCAGGGCATCGTGCTCACCGGCGGTGGCGCCCTGCTGCACGGTCTCGATGCCAGGCTGGCGGCCGAGACGGGGATGCCCCTGATCATCGCCGACAACCCCCTGCACTCGGTGGTCATCGGCAGCGGCCAGTGCCTCGAGGAGTTCGAGGCCCTCAAGGCCGTGCTGATGTCCTCCAACGCCCGCTGAGGCCCGGCTCGCCCCTCGTGGTCACCTCGTCGAGCCGCCGCGGCCGGAGCCGGTTTCTCGTCGCGGTCCTCGTGCTGCTGGCCCTCACCCTGATCACCCTCTCGACACGCGGCAACGGCAACGCCACACTGCGGTCGGTGCGCAACGACGTCCACCGCGTGCTGACGCCCGTCGGCTCGGCGGTGCACGACGTGCTGCGCCCGATCGGCAACTTCGTCAACGGGGCCGTCGACTTCGGCAGCCTGAAGGCCGAAAACCAGCGCCTGCGCGACGAGCTGGCCCGCCAGCAGGCCAGCGGCATCGAGAACCAGTACCTGCTCGCCCAGAACGCGCAGATCCTCGCCCTCCAGCACATCACGTGGGCCGGTGCCTACAAGACGGTCATCTCCAAGGTGGTCCAGCAGCCGACCTCCAACTTCGAGACGACCATCACCATCGACAAAGGGACCACGTCGGGCGTGGCCCTCGGCCAGCCGGTCCTGGCCGCCGGGGGCCTGGCCGGCAAGGTCACCTCCGTGCTGCCGGGCAGCGCCGTGGTCACCCTGGTGACCGATCCGAACTTCGCCGTCGGCGTGGCCCTGCCCAACAACAACGTCGCATCCGTCGCCGGCCAGGGCCAGGGCGAAGCGATGCGAGTCACCCTGATCACCACCGGGCAGACCCCGCCCACCGTCAGGAAGGGAGCGCCCCTCCTGTCGAGCGGCACACTCGGCGAACCGTTTCCCCAAGGAATCCCCGTCGGCCGAGTGGCGTCCGTGTCGCAACCGGCCGGCGCCCTCGAGCCGTCCCTGACCCTCCAGCCCCTCGCCGACACCGGCGGGCTCGGCTACGTCGAGGTCCTGCTGTGGTCGCCGCAGTGAGCGCCCGGTCGCCACGATGAGTCCCACGACTTCGGCGCGCCTGCGCATGGCCGCGGTGGTGATCGTGGTGCTCGTCGCCGAGGTCTGTTTCGCCTCGGACCTGCGGATCCTCGGCGTGGCCCCCGACTTCCTCCTCGTGCTGGCCGTCGCCGGCGGACTGGTGGGCGGAGCGCAGACCGGCGCCCTCTTCGGGTTCGCCGTCGGCCTGGTCGCCGACCTGTCGCTCGCCACCACACCGATCGGCCTCCAGGCCCTGGCCTGGTGCCTGGCCGGCTGGGCGGTCGGCACCCTGCGGGCCAACGTGCTGCCCGAGGGGCGGGTCATCCAGCTGGTCGTCGCCTTCGTCGCCGCCATCGGGGCGCTGGTGCTGTTCCTGCTGGCCGGTGAGCTCGTCGGGCAGAGCCAGCTGGTTGCGCCCGGACGGAGCTTCGTGCTGCGCGTCATGGCCATCGAGGCCATCTGGAGCGCGGTGCTGATCGTGCCGGCGACCGCCCTGCTTGGACGGGCGGCGCGCGGCTCGACCGGCGCCGACTCCCTCCGCCGCCCCGACCCGATCACCATCCGATGAGAGGCCCCGACGCGCGCCGCCGGCGCGCGGCGCCGGTGCTAAGCAAGGGGGCAGCGTGACCGCCCCCGCCTCGCCCGACGCACCCCGCATCCGCCTGACGGTCCTCCTGATCGTCGTCGGGTGCCTCTTCATCGCCCTGATCGCGCGCCTGTGGTTCCTCCAGGTCATCCACTCGTCGGCGGCCAGGAAGCAGCTGGCCACGTCCAGCAGCGGCCTGATCACCATCTACACCCCCGCCCCCCGTGGCCGGATCCTCGATCGCGCCGGGCGGGCGCTGGTGGCCAACGAGAACCTGCCCGTCATCGAGGTCCAGCAGCAGGACGCCACCGACCCGGCGCTGATGGCCAGGCTGGCCGCATTGACCGGGATGACGGTCAAGAAGATGACCGCGGCGGTGGCCAGCAACCAGTACCTGTCCTACGACTACGTGCCCGTCGTGCGCAACGCCACCCCGATGGAGATCCTCTACATCCAGGAGCACGCCACCGACTTCCCCGGCGTGCAGGCCACGACCATCACCCAGCCGTACGTGACCAGGCTCGGTGAGTCGGCCGGGAACATCCTCGGCTACGTCGGGCCGATCGGCAGCGCCCAGCTGGCCGCCGCGACCAGGTCGGGCCGCTACCCCTACCGGGCCGGTGACATCGTCGGCCTCGCGGGGGTCGAGGCCCAGTACGAGAGCCAGCTGCGGGGCACCCCGGGCACCCGGGTGATCCAGGTCAACTCGAGCGGGGTCTACCTGAGCACGCTCACCACCACCTCCCCGGTGGCGGGCCACGACGTACGGCTCAGCATCGACGGGCAGCTCCAGCAGGTGGCCCTCACTGCGCTGCACCAAGGTGAGGCCGCCGCCCGGCACACCTTCGACACGGTGACCAAGCGGCCCTTCACGGCGCCTGGCGGCTCTGCGGTGGCCCTCGATCCCCGCAACGGGCAGGTGCTGGCCCTGGCCACCGACCCGTCCTACGACCCCAACCAGTTCAACAACGGCGGCATCAGCCAGGCCAACTACGACAAGCTCAACCCGTGTGCCGCGGTGCCGCTCAAGCAGCAGCAGGCCTGCGCGCTCGCCAACCCGGCCGACCCGCTGCTCGACCGGGCCACCCAGGGCCAGTACGCGCCGGGGTCGACCTTCAAGCTGGTGACCGGCACGGCCGGGCTGAAGTACGGCGTGATCACCCCGAGCTCCACGTACAACGATGTCGGTGTCATCCACCTCGGCGGCGCGCCCTTCTGCAACGACAACTGCACGCCGTACGGGCCGGTGCAGCTGGCCAAGGCCATCACCGTGTCGAGCGACAACTACTTCAACCAGATCGGCATCGACCTGTGGGACGGGCGCAATCGGTACGGCCCCGACGCCCTGCAGAAGGTGGCCGACGCCTACGGGTTCAACCAGCCGACCGGCATCGACCTGCCCGGCGAGTCGGTCGGCACCATCCCCACCCCGGCGCTCATCGCCCACGACTCAGCCGTCGACCCGGCCGTGTACGGCACGAACACCAGCTGGCACACGGGTGACAGCATTCACACCACCATCGGTCAGGGGTACGTCCTGGTCACCCCGTTGCAGCTGGCCAACGCCTACGCCGCCTTCGCCAACGGGGGGACCCTCTACCAGCCCCACCTGGCCCTCGACGCCCAGACGGCCACCGGCAGGGTGGTCGAGGTGTACCGGCCGACCGTCATCCGCCGGACCCCGGCCCTCGACGCCACCCAGCGGGCCGCCATGGTGGCCGGGTTCACCGGGGTGGTCAACGGCGCCAACGGCACGGCGTCGGGCGACTTCGCCGGCACCCCGCTGGCCACGGCCGACATCGCCGGCAAGACCGGCACCGCCCAGGTGACCGCCCCCGGCAAGCAGGACACCTCGGTGTTCACCTCCTTCGCCCCGGCGTCGAGCCCCCGCTACGTGATCGACGCCTTCGTCGAGGACGCCGGCTACGGCGCGTCGGTGGCCGCCCCCGTGGTGCGGGAGATGTACGACCAGCTGTTCCACAAGCCGCTCCAGTCGGTGACCTACTCTCAGCTCGGCGGGAGCCAGACCTGATGCTGGCGACCCGCAGCCGCCCGGCGCCGGGCAACCACACCCGCGACACCGGGCCCTCGGTGTGGCGCCACCTCGACCCGGTGCTCATCGCCAGCGTCGTGGCGGTGTCCATCGCCGGGATCGTCATCGTCTACAGCGCCACCAAGGTCCCGTTGTCGGGCCAGGGCATCGCGCCGACCTACTACGCCAAGAAGGAAGCCATCTTCGTGGTCATCGGCATCGGCGTGATGTTCGCCGTCGCCGCCGTCGACTACCGCAGGTTCCGCGACTGGGCGGCCGTGCTCTACGGGCTGAGCCTGTTCCTGCTGATCGCCGTCTTCGCCGTCGGCCGGCGGGTCAAGGGCGCGCAGGCGTGGTTCCAGGTCGGGTCCTACCAGTTCGAGCCGTCCGAGCTGGCCAAGCTGGCCCTCATCATCGCCCTGTCGGCCTACGCGGCCAGCTTCAAGGGTCGGCTCTCGGCCAGGGCCCTGATCGTGGTCCTGGTCATGGCCGTGGTCCCCTTCGCGCTGATCTTCAAGCAGCCCGACCTCGGGACGGCCCTCGTGCTGAGCGCGGTCGTCGTGGCCATCGTCGTCATCTCCGGGGCCAGCCTGCGCCAGCTGGTGGTCGTCGCCGTGATCGCCGTCATCGGCGTCGTCGGGCTGATCGAGGCCGGGGTCCTGCACCAGTACCAGGTCCAGCGGCTGACCTCGTACCTGGGCACGGGGGACTCGGTCAGCCAGAAGCTGCTGGCCGACCCCCACAACCTCAACGCGGCCAGCGAGTACAACGTGGTCAAGTCGAAAGACGCCATCAGCAACGGCGGCCTCCACGGCACCGGCCTGTTCAAGGGCAGCCAGACCAACCTCTCCGAGGTGCCCGAGCAGCGCACCGACTTCATCTGGAGCGCGGTCGGCGAGCAGCTCGGCTTCGTCGGCTCGGCGGTGCTCCTCCTGCTGTTCCTGGTGGTGATGTGGCGGACCTGGGCGGCGGCGGCCGTCGCCCGTGACCTCTTCGGCACCCTGGTGTGCGTCGGCGTGCTGGCCATGCTCGTGTTCCAGGTGTTCGAGAACATCGGCATGACCATGGGCATCATGCCGGTCGCCGGCATCCCGCTGCCGTGGATGAGCTACGGCGGGTCGGCCATCCTCATCGAGTTCGCGGCCGTCGGTCTCGTCCTCAACGTCCGGATGCGCCGCTTCACCTGAGTTTCGCCCCGGCGAGGAGCGGGCGGAAGGCGCCGGGGGGAGCGCCGCTACACTCGGAAGCCACATGACGTCGTTGTGGCCCCAGATCGAGCCCCTCCTCGCCCGGGTCCAGAAGCCGGCTCGCTACATCGGCTGCGAGGAAGGGGCGCTCGCACCCGAGCACGCACCGGGCAGGACCGCGTGGCTGCTGCTGTACCCCGACGCCTACGAGATCGGCCTGCCCAACCAGGGCCTGCAGATCCTCTACGAGATACTCAACGAGCGGCCCGACGCGGTCGCCGAGCGCTCCTACGCCCCCTGGGTCGACATGGAGGCGCAGATGCGCGCCGCCCGGGTGCCGCTCTTCAGCGTCGACACCCACAGGGCGGCCGGGGACTTCGACCTGCTGGCCTTCAACCTGTCGGCCGAGCTGGTGTTCACCAACCTGCTCAATTGCGTCGACCTGGCCGCGGTGCCCGTGCGCGCCGCCGAGCGCAGGCCCGAGCACCCGCTGGTCGTGGCCGGGGGCCACTGCACCTTCAACCCCGAGCCCCTCGCCGACTTCGTCGACCTGTTCGTGATCGGCGACGGCGAGAGGAGGTCATCGCCGAGATCACCGAGACGGTCGGAGCGTGGAAGCGGTCGGGGAGGACCGAGGGCTCCCGCCAGGCGGCGCTCCGGGCCCTGGCGTCGGTGCCCGGCATATACGTGCCCAGCATGTACGAGGTGTCCTACGACGGTGCGGCCATCGCCGAGATCAGGCCCCGCTACCCCGGCGTGCCCGAGCGGGTCGCGAAGCGGACCATCGCCGACCTCGGGGCGTGGCCCTACCCGCGCCACCAGCTGGTCCCGATGACCGAGGTGGTCCACGACCGGCTCAACGTCGAGATCTTCCGTGGCTGCACCCGGGGCTGCCGCTTCTGCCAGGCCGGCATGATCACCCGGCCGGTGCGGGAGCGGCCCGCCGAGCAGGTGCGCGAGATGGTGACCTCGGGACTGGCCCGCACCGGCTACGACGAGGTGAGCCTGACGTCGCTGTCGAGCGCCGACTACTCCGGCATCGAAGGCGTGGTCGGCGGAATCATCAACGACCCGGCCTGCGGTGGGCAGGTGTCGGTCAGCCTGCCGAGCCTGCGGGTCGACGCCTTCACCGTCGGCATCGCCAGCGAGATCCAGAAGGTCCGCCGCACCGGCCTCACCTTCGCCCCCGAGGGCGGCACGTGGCGGATGCGCCAGGTGATCAACAAGCTGATCCGCGAGGAGGACCTCTTCGGCGCGGTCGAGTCGGCCTACTCGCAGGGCTGGCGGCGCATCAAGCTGTACTTCCTGACCGGCCTGCCGACCGAGACCGACTTCGACACCGCCGGGATCGCCGAGCTGGCCAGGGCGTGCGTGGCCATCGGTCGTCGCCACCACAAGGGCGCCCAGGTCACGGCGTCCGTCGGCGGCTTCGTGCCCAAGGCGCAGACGCCGTTCCAGTGGTTCCGCCAGGACACGGTCGGCGAGCTGCACCACAAGATCGGCCTGCTGCGCGACGCCACCCGGCGCGACAAGGGCGTGACGCTGCGCTGGCACGACCCGCGCGCCACCCTGGCCGAGGGCATCTCCAGCCGCGGCGACCGCAGGATCGGCGCGGTGATCGAGGAGGTGTGGCGGCGGGGCGGCACCTTCCAGGAGTGGTCGGAGCACTTCGACGTCGACCTGTGGACCGACGCCATGGCCGCCCACGGCTTGTCGGTCGACTGGTACGTGCACCGGGAGCGCCCCGAGTCGGAGATCCTGCCGTGGTCCCACGTGTCCGCCGGCCTGCACCCTGACTTCCTTTGGCAGGAGTGGCAGGACGCGCTCGTAGCGGCCGGCACCCCGGACTGCCGCTGGACGCCGTGCTACGACTGCGGTGCCTGCACCGGCTACGGCATCGAGCACGTGGTGGCCTCGCCGACCGCGCCGGCCGGCGGCAGCCAGGGGACCGGCCAGGACCTCTCCACTGGCGGCGACGTGCCCGTCGGCCTGCGCCTGCCTTCGGGCGCCCTGGTGGGCCAGGCATGAGTGAGGCGCCCGGCGCGCGGATGGCGCCCGGCACCCGCCCTGCGGTGACGACCCGCGTGCGGGTCCGCTTCACCAAGCTGGGCAAGATCCGCTGGACCAGCCACCGCGACGTGGCCCGCATGTGGGAGCGGGCCGTGCGCCGCCTCCAGCTGCCCGTCGCCTACTCGGGCGGCTTCGCCCCGCGGCCGAAGGTCAGCTTCGGACTGGCCCTGCCGACCGGCCACGAGTCGCTGGCCGAGTACCTCGACATCGAGCTGGCGCAGGGCGCGGCGGCCGACGCCGTGGTCGACGCCCTCGGGCAGCTGCCCGCCCGGTTGTCGTCCGCCCTGCCTGCAGGGGTCGACGCCACCGTCGCGGAGGTGGTGGCGCCCGGCACCCCCTCGTTGCAGGAGATGGTCGGCTCGTGCACGTGGGCGTGGACGGTCGTGGCCTGCGGCGGGCCGGCGATCGGCGAGGCCGAGCTGGCCGAGCGGGTCGACGCCGTGCTGGCGGCCACCACCCTGACGGTGACCAGGCTCCGCAAGGGCGCCGAGGTCACCGACGACATCCGCGCCGGCATCGCCGACCTGCGCGTCGTGGAGCCGGGCCCGGCCGGGACCGACCACGGCCCGCGCCTGACCGGCGAGCTCACGGCCACGCCCCGCAGCGTCCGGCCCTCCGAGGTGGTCGCCGCGCTCGGCGCCGACCTGGTCGAGCGCGACACCCGCAGGATCATCCAATGGACTTCGCGCGACGGCGCCCGGTGCGAGCCCCTCACGGCTCGTGCAGCGGCGACGGACGCGCCACACGCCCTCGAGCGTGTGTCATGAGAAGGGAACCACCCCATGTCCGATACCGAACCGGCCCGCCCGGAGACCACCGGGGGCGCCTCGACGCCCCACGCTGCCGTTGAGCACGACGGCGCCGACCACCTAGGAGGCGACCAGCAGGGGGAGGCCATGTCCTCGCCCGCTGGTGACCGTCGCCGTCGCCGGGGCTCGCGTGGCGGGAGGAACCGGTCGAGGACCGCGGGTGCGCACTCGTCGGCCGCACCGGGGTCGCCGGATCACGGCGGCGCGGTCGACGGCGCAGAGCGCAGGGAGGGCGCGGCGGTGGCGGCGCGCCAGGCCGTGGTCACCGGCTCGCCGGGTCCGCCGGCGGCCGAGCGGATCGCTGCCCTGCCGGCTCGCGACGCAACCACATCGGGCGACCGTGTCGCGTCGGGGGGCGCCCCGGCCCCGGCGGGTGGGCCGCCAGGGCCGGGAGTGGCACGCCCCAAGATCGGCGACAGCCGTCCTGCGCCTCCTGCCGTCGCGGGCGGGGTGGGTGCCGGCGTCGGCGGCCTCGGCGCGCAGGGCCGCCAGAGCGGTGACGGCTCCTCCCGGCGGCGGCGTCGCAGCGGTGGCCGGCCGAGGAGCGGTGAGCGCGCCGGCGTCGACGGCCGCCAGGAGCCAACCGGCACCCGGGAGCCGGCTCCGCAGCCACTCGCTCCTGGCCCGACCGAGGTCGATCGGGTGGAGGAGGGCGACCCCAGGCGACGGGGGCGTGAGCGCAACGGCCGGCCGGTCGGGCGCTACCTGATGGTCGTGCACGTGCACGACGGCGCCACCCAGATCGCCGTGCTCGAGGGGCGCAACCTGATCGAGCACTACGTCTCGCGCTCCTCCGACGACGCCACCCAGATCGACGGCAACATCTACATCGGCCGGGTGCAGAATGTCCTGCCCGGCATGGAGGCGGCCTTCGTCGACATCGGCACCCCGAAGAACGCGGTGCTCTACCGGGGCGACGTCCGCTACGACAAGGACGACGTCGAGGCCGGCGGCGGTGACGGCAAGCCGACCCGCGGCCGCCTGCCAGGACCGGCGCGCGACGCCAGGATCGAGCAGCTGCTCAAGCCGGGCCAGACCGTCCTCTGCCAGGTGACCAAGAACCCCATCGGCGCCAAGGGCGCCCGGCTGGCCCAGGAGGTCTCCCTGCCCGGCCGGTTCGTGGTCCTGATCCCCAACTCCGACACCTACGGCATCTCCAAGCGGCTGCCCGACGAGGAGCGAAAGCGCCTCCGCCGCATCCTCGACGACGTCAGGCCCGAGGGCCACGGGCTCATCGTGCGCACCGCGGCGGAGGGCGCCGACGCCGACGAGCTGCGCCGGGACGTCGCCAGGCTGCAGGGCCAGTGGGAGCGGATCGACGCCCTGGCCACCTCGTCGCGTGCCCCGCGGCTGCTCTACCGGGAGCCGGGCATGGCCGTGCGGGTGATCCGCGAGGAGTTCAACCGCGAGTACCGGGGCGTGGTCATCGACGACCGGGAGCTGTTCGAGGAGGTCCGCGACTACGTGGCGGGCATCAGCCCCGAGCTGGCGGACCGCGTCGAGCTCGCCGGTGACGGCACCGACCCGCTGCCCCCCTTCGAGCGCCACCACGTCCACGAGCAGATCCACAAGGCCCTCGACCGCAAGGTGTGGCTGCCTTCGGGTGGCTCGCTGATCATCGAGCGCACCGAGGCCCTCACCGTCATCGACGTCAACACCGGGAAGAACGTCGGGACCTCCAACCTGGAGGAGACGGTCTTCCGCAACAACCTGGAGGCGGCCGAGGAGATCGCCAGGCAGCTGCGCCTCCGCGACATCGGCGGCATCATCGTCATCGACTTCATCGACATGGAGATCATCGCCAACCGCGGCCACGTGGCGCGGACGTTCCGGGAGGCGCTGGCGAGGGACAAGACGCGGACCCAGGTCTTCGACATCTCCGAGCTCGGCCTGGTCGAGATGACCAGGAAGCGGGTGTCGGAGGGGCTGGTCGAGTCGATGTCGTCGACCTGCCCCACGTGCGACGGGCGGGGCTTCCTCCTCGACGAGTCGCTGCTCTGAGCCACCTGGTAGCATCTCCTCCTTGTGTACGCAGTGATCAAGACCGGAGGCAAGCAGGAGCGCGTCGAGGAGGGCCAGACCCTCGCGGTCGAGCGCCTCGGCCTGGCGACGGGCGAGGACGTGTCGTTCGTCCCCGTCCTGGTCGTCGATGGCTCGACCGTGCTCTCCAAGCCGGCTCAGCTGGCAGCGAGCACCGTCTCGGCCAAGGTGGTCGGCGAAGCGGCCGGCCCCAAGATCAAGGGCTTCTCCTACAAGGCCAAGGCCAGGGTCCGGCGCCGCTGGGGTCACCGCCAGCACTACACGACGATCGAGATCACCGGCATCTCCGCCGGCAAGGGGTAAGGCATGTCCAAGACCAAGGGCGGCGGCTCCACCCGCAACGGCCGCGACTCCAACGCACAGCGCCTCGGCGTCAAGGTGTTCGACGGCACGGCGGTCACCGCCGGGTCGATCATCGTCCGCCAGCGCGGCACCCACTTCCACCCGGGCGAGAACGTCGGCCGGGGCGGTGACGACACCCTGTTCGCCCTCAGCGACGGCAAGGTGAAGTTCGGCAACCGCAAGGGTCGGCGCCTCGTCGACATCCTGACCGGGTCCTGATCCGGTCCGGGCCGGCCGGCGCCCCCCGCCAGCCGCTCACCGTCCCGATCGCAGGCTGAGCGTTGCCCGGATTCGTCGATCAGGCCCAGGTCCACGTCAAGGCGGGCGACGGCGGCGCCGGGTCCGTGTCGTTTCGCCGGGAGGCCCATGTGGCCAAGGGCGGCCCCGACGGCGGTGACGGCGGCAACGGCGGCGACGTCTGGCTGGTCGCCGACCGCAACACGGCGTCGCTGTACGGCTTCCGGGACCACCCGCACCGCCGGGCCGGCAACGGCACCCACGGCGCCGGCAAGGGGCGCCACGGCAAGCGGGGTGACGAGCTGGTCGTCCCCGTGCCCGAGGGCACCGTCGTGCGCGGCGCCGACGGCGGCCTGCTCGCCGATCTCGCCCTCGAGGGCGACCGCTGGCTGGCCGGGCAGGGCGGCCAGGGAGGCCGGGGCAACGCCCGCTTCCTGTCCAACCGTCGCCGGGCGCCGGCCTTCGCCGAGCAGGCCGAGCTGGGCGAGGAGCAGTGGTACGACCTCGAGCTCAAGTTGATGGCGGACGTGGCCCTCGTCGGCTTCCCCAACGCCGGCAAGAGCACGCTCATCTCCCGGATCTCCGCGGCCAAGCCGAAGATCGCCGACTACCCCTTCACCACCCTCGAGCCCAACCTCGGGGTGGTGCGCCTCGACGAGCACGAGATCGTCGTAGCCGACATCCCCGGCCTGATCGAGGGGGCCAGCGAAGGGCGGGGACTCGGCCACCAGTTCCTCCGCCACATCGAGCGGGCCAGGGTGCTGGTGGTGCTCATCGACCTGGCCCCGGTCGACGAGCGCAGCTCCGCAGACCAGGAGCGGATCCTGCTCGGCGAGCTCGGGCGCTACCGCCCCGAGCTGCTCGAGCGGCCCCGGGTCCTCGCCGGCTCCAAGGTCGACGCCGTCGGCCCTGACACCGTCGCGGACGGCCCCGAGCTGCGCTTCTCGGCCCTGACCGGCGAGGGCCTGCGCCCCCTCGTCGGCCGCATGGCCGAGCTGGTCGCCGACGCACGCGCCGCCCAGCCCCGGCCGACCCGCTACGCCGAGCACCGACCCGCCCCCGAGGGGGTGCTGGTCGAGCGCGACCTCGACGGCGGGTGGATCGTCGCCGGCCGTCCGGCGCAGCGCGCCGTGGCCCTGTCGGACCTCACCGACATCGACGCCCTCGGGTTCGCCCAGGGCCGGCTCAAGAGCCTCGGCGTGGACCGCGCCCTCGCCCGCGCCGGCGCCCGCGAGGGCGACCGGGTGCGCATCGGCACCTTCGAGTTCGAGTACCAGCCGGACTGACGTGGGCGCGCCGTCCCGCACGGGACGCTGAGGGCGGTGCCCGAGCGTCTGGTGGTCGTCAAGGTGGGCACGTCGTCGCTCACCGACGCGGCCGGGGTGCTCGACGCGGCGGCCATCGCCCGGATCGTCACCCAGGTCGCCGCCCTCCGGGCCCAGGGCCGACACGTGGTCGTGGTGAGCAGCGGCGCCATCGCCGCCGGGCTGCCCGTGCTCGGCCTGGCCGGGGCCCGGCCGGGCGACATGGCGGTCCTCCAGGCCGCCTCCGCGGTCGGCCAGGCCCACCTGATCGGCGCGTGGAACGCCGCCCTGGCGGCGGCCGACCTGATCGGCGGCCAGGTGCTGCTCAGCCCGCACGACTTCGTGGACCGGGCCCAGTACCTCCACGCCCGCCGGACCCTCGAGGTGCTGCTCGGCCTGGGCGTGGTGCCCGTCGTCAACGAGAACGACGCGGTCGCCGACGACGAGATCCGCTTCGGCGACAACGACCGCCTGGCCGCACTCGTCGCCCACCTGCTGCGCGCCGACCTCCTGGTGCTGCTCACCGACACGCCCGGCGTGCTCACCGCCGACCCGAGGCGCGGCGGCGACGCCTCGCTGATCGAGGAGATCGCCGAGGTCGACGCCGAGCTCGAGGCCGTCGCCGGCGGCGCGGGGAGCGCCCGGGGGAGCGGGGGCATGGCCTCCAAGCTGGCCGCGGCCAAGATCGCCGCCTGGTCGGGCGTGCGGACCGTCATCGCCCACGGCGAGCGGCCCGACGTCCTCGTCGACGCCGCGTCGGGCGCCCCTGGCGTCGGGACCGTCGTGGTGGCCCGCAGCCGGCGGCTGGCCGCCAGGAAGCTGTGGATCGCCTTCGCCGTGCACTCCCAGGGGACCGTCGTGGTCGACGCAGGCGCCCGGCGCGCGCTGATCGAGCGGGGCGTGTCCCTCCTCGCCGCCGGGGTGACCGGCGTCGAGGGCGCGTTCGTCGAGGACCAGGCGGTGGGCATCGCCGGACCCGACCGGGTGATCTTCGCCAAGGGCCTGGTCCGTCACCCCGCAGGCCGCCTGGCCGCCCTCGCCGGCCGGCGCACCGACGCCCTGCCCGACGACGTGCCCCGCGAGGTCGTCCACCGCGACGACCTGGTCATCCTGCCGTAGGCCGGCCTGCCGGGTTCGAGTGCGGACCGGCGCTACCTCTGTCTTCACGGCGCGCGACCGGACTTAGGCAGGTTGTATGCTTGAAGTATGAGCAAGCAACGCATGACGGTCTCGGTCGACGAAGCAGTGGCGACCGCGGCGGCGGCCGCTGTGGCCGAAGGAAGGGCGGACTCGGTCAGCGCGTGGGTCAACGACGCCCTCGTGGTCAAGGTCGCCGGTGACCGCCGCCGAGACGCCCTCGCCGACGCCGTCTCGGCCTACGAGGCAGACGAGGGGGAGCTCACGGCCGGTGAGCTGGCCGGCCAAGCGCGCGCCGACCGGGACGAGGCGGCATCGAGGCGATCGCATGCGAAGCGGCGCCGGGGTGCTGCGTGACCCTGGTGTGCGACGCCGGCGCCCTCCTCGCCCTCGAGCGCAACGATCGGAGGATGTGGGGCCGGCTGAAGGGTGAGCTCATCGCCGGCTCCATGCCGCTGACCCACGCAGGCGTCGTGGCCCAGGTGTGGCGGGGGGGCGCCGGTCGGCAGGTTCCCCTGGCGCGCGCCCTGGGCGGGATGGAGGTGGTCGCCCTCGACGAGGCCCTCGGCCGCCGAGCGGGCCTCCTGCTCGGTCGGGCCGAGGCTCAGGACGTGGTCGATGCTGCCGTCGTGCTCCTGGCGGGAGACGACGATCGCATCGTCACCTCCGACCCGGCGGACGTCCAGCGTCTCGTCCTGGCCAGCGGACGCCACGTCGATGTCGTGGCCGTTTGACGGCTCAGGACGACAGGAGCGAGCGGCCCGCTCGCCGGGTAGAACAGACGGGCGCGACGAGACCGCTGCCCAAAGGAGATCGTATGCAACTCGGAATGGTCGGACTCGGCCGGATGGGCGCCAACCTGGTTCGCCGGCTCGAGCGCGACGGGCACACCTGCGTCGTCTACGACGTGTCGGCCGACGCGGTCAAGAGCCTCGCCGACGAGGGCGCGACCGGTGCGGACAGCGTGGAGGACTTCGTCGCCAAGCTCGAGGCGCCTCGGGTGGCGTGGGTCATGGTGCCGGCCGCCTTCACCGGCGACACGATCGACAAGGTCGCGGCCGCCATGTCGGAGGGCGACATCATCATCGACGGCGGCAACTCCCACTACCAGGACGACATCCACCGGGCGGCCGAGCTGGCCGAGTCGGGCATCCACTTCGTCGACTGCGGCACGAGCGGCGGGGTCTTCGGCCTCGAGCGCGGCTACTGCCTGATGATCGGCGGCGAGCCCGAGATCGTCGCCCACCTCGACCCGATCTTCAAGACCATCGCGCCCGGCTTCGACGCCGCCCCCAGGACCGCGGACAACACGGGCGAGCCCACCGCCGCCGAACAGGGCTACCTGCACTGCGGGCCCAACGGCGCCGGCCACTTCGTCAAGATGGTCCACAACGGCATCGAGTACGGGATCATGGCCGCCTACGCGGAGGGGCTGGCCATCCTCGACAAGGCCAACCTCGGGGCCACCGACGCAGCCGGCGGCGACGCCGAGACGGCCCCGCTCGCCGATCCCGAGTACTACCGCTACGACATCGACACGGCTGCGGTCGCCGAGGTCTGGCGGCGGGGCAGCGTGGTCGCGTCGTGGCTGCTCGACCTGACCGCCCACGCCCTGGCCGCCGACCCCGCCCTCGACAGCTTCTCGGGCCGGGTGTCGGACTCCGGCGAGGGCCGCTGGACGGCCAAGGCGGCCATCGACCTCGGCGTGCCCGCCTACGTGCTCAGCGCCTCGCTGATGGAGCGCTTCTCCAGCCGCAACGAGGGCGCCTACGCCGACCGCCTGCTCTCCGCCATGCGCAAGGAGTTCGGTGGCCACGACGAGAAGAAGGAGTAGCCGCGGCGGCTGCGGCGGGTCAGGCGCCGGCCACCCGGCGGCGCTGCCGGCGCAGCCAGGTCCTCTCGGGCCACATGCTGCCTCCGGCCCAGTCCACGGCGGTGACCTCGTCGCCCTTGACGGTGAAGCGCACGAGCTCGCCCTCGGAGCCGAAGCTGCTCGTGTCCGCGATGCGCAGCGTGGTCGCGTCGACCACGTCGAGGGTGTCCGTGGCGGCGAACGGCTCCCACGAGTCGGGTGAGGTCACGGCCGCCCCGGTGCCGGTGACGACGACGTCGTCGACCGACCACATGTTGCAGTAGCGACCCTCGAGGCGCTCGAGGTTGCGGCCCGGCGCCTCGTGGGCCTGGAACCAGTCGATGGCCCCCCACACCCCCCTGGCCATGTCGGCGGCCGGCCCGTCGACGCAGTTGGTCAGGGCGACCACCACCAGGCCGTCGGCGGGATCGGCGGTGGAGCGGGTGATCTGGCCGGGAAAGCCGCCGCCGTGGCCGATGACGCGGCGCTCGCCGATCGTCTCGATGTCGAAGCCGAGCCCGTAGTCCTGGTGCGGCCCCGGGCCCGGGCGGTGGGCGTGCCAGTGGACCCGCTGCATCTCCCGCTTCGACTCGTCGGAGAGCAGCTGGCGCGAGCCGGGCAGCTGGGCGGTGAAGTAGGCGCAGAGGTCCTCGCCCGTCGAGTAGAAGCCGGTGGCCGCCGACATGGCCCGGGTGTCGACCGGCGGCACCGGGAGCCGGGTGCGGGCCACGTCGGCCCGGGTGTAGCCGGTGACCATCCCGGCCCGTCCTGGACCGGGGTGCTCGGGACCGGTCGAGCGGAGCCCGAGCGGCGCGACGACGTGCTCGGTGACGTAGTCGTTGTAGGGCTGGCCGCTCGCCTCCTCGACGATCATCCCGAGGAGGGTGTAGCCGTAGTTGGAGTACTTGAGCTTGACGTTGGCGTCGAGCACCAGCCGGGCGTCGAGGACGTCGCGGCGGAAGCGCTGGGCGTCGGGGAAGGGCCTGGTCAGCTGCCAGTAGTCCGAGTCGAGACCGTCGCGGATCACGCCGGCGCCGTGGGAGAGGAGCTGGCGGACGGTGACCCGGCGCATCCTCCGGTCGGTGTGCCCGGCCAGCCAGGGCAGGTGGACCACGGCGGGGTCGTCGAGGCGCAGCACGTCGCGCTCCGCCAGCTGGGCCACCGCAGTGGCGGTGAAGGTCTTGGAGTGCGAGGCGATCCGGAAGATGTGGCCCGGGGTCATCCGGGTCCGCCGCTCGAGATCCGCGTAGCCGTAGGCGCCGTTGAGCACCATGCGACCCCGGTGCGACACGGCGACCACGAAGCCGGGCACGTCGACGGTGTCGCCTCGGTGGCGAAGCCACGAGTCGACGTAGGCCATGGACCGCTGCAGCGCCCGCTTGTTCATCCGGGATGCTTAGCACCGGCGACCGGTCGCGAGCGCGCCCGGTGCGGCCCTGCTCAGTCCGTCCTGCGCTCCTCGGCCGGCTCCGCCGCCGGGGTGGGCGCCGGGGTGGGCGCCGGCGCGGCGCCGAGCTCGCTCGTCGTCGGGGACTCAACCGCCGCGGGCGACGTCGCCGGCGCGCCGCTGGTGATGCCCATCTCGGCGCGGAGGTCGTCGAGCCTGCCCCTCGCCACCTGCCCGACCGCGGCCTGCTGCACCTCGAGCATCCGCGACTCGACCGTGGCCCCGCTCAGCTCCGAGGTGCCGATGGCCTTGGCGTAGCGGGCCTCGATCTTGTCGCGGACCTGGTCCAGGCTCGGCGTGTCGTGGCCGACCGTCTGCGACAGGTCGGTCATCGCCGCGTTGAGCTGCTCCTGCATCTTGGCCTGGTCGAGCTGGGAGAGCAGCTTCTGGCGCTCGGCCAGGCGCTCCTGGAGGGCCATCGAGTTCTGCTGCACGGCGGCCTTGGCCTGCTCGGAGGCGGAGGCCGACTTCAGGCTCTCGTTCTTCAGGTCCTCGATCTGGGACTCGGTCGCCACCATCCGGTTGGCGAAGGCCTCGGCGGTCTGGTTGTACTCGGCCGCCTTGGTCGCGTCCCCCTTGTCCGTCGCCTGCTGGGCGAGGACGAGGGCCTGGCGGGTCGACGCATTGGTCTTCTCCAGCTCGTCCATCGACCGGTGCAGCCGCAACTCGGTCTGCTTCTGGCGGGCGATGACGTTGGCTGCCTGCTCGACGAGGCGGCGGTGCTGCTCCTGGGCCTCGTTGATGGCCTGCTCGAGCTGGATCTTGGGGTCGGCCCGCTCCTCCAGGGTGCCGGAGAGCTTGGCCGACAGGTACTTCCACTGACGCTTCAGGACCTTCCACATGCTCGCGATGCTAAGCGCGGGCCCAGGTCAGGCGGCGGCGGAGCCGGCACCCCCCGCCTACCATGCCGGCGTGGCCGCGACGATCGACGATCTCGGCCGGCGCGTCGCGGCCGCCGCCGAGGCCATGGCGGGGGCTCCGTCGAAGGTCAAGGACGAGGCGCTGGCCCACGCGGCCGATCTCCTCGAGGCGCGCACCGACGAGGTCGTCGCGGCCAACGGGGCCGACATCGGCCGCGCCGAGCGGGCCGACACCTCCCCGACGGTCGTCGACCGGCTCCGGCTCACGCCGGCGCGGGTCGCGGCCATGGCGTCGGGGCTCCGCCAGGTCGCCGCGCTGGCCGACCCGGTCGGGGAGACCGTCGCCGGCTGGGTCCGACCCAACGGGCTCGAGATCCGCCAGGTGCGCGTCCCCCTCGGCGTGATCGGCGTGATCTACGAGAACCGCCCCAACGTCACCAGCGACGCCGCCGCCCTCTGCCTCAAGTCCGGCAACGCCGCGTTCCTGCGGGGGAGCTCGGCGGCCATCGCCTCCAACCAGGCGGTGACCGCCGTGCTGCGCGCGGCGGTTGCCGAGGCCGGGCTCCCGGCGGACGCGATCGTGCTCGTCGAGGACACGAGCCGCGAGTCGGCCGTCGACTTCATGCGCCTGCGCGGGGTGATCGACCTGCTCGTCCCGAGAGGCGGACCGACCCTCGTCGCCGCCGTGGAGGAGAGCGCCACGGTCCCCTACGTGATCGACGGCGCCGGCAACTGCCACGTCTACGTCGACGCCGGTGCGGATCTGGCCATGGCGACGGCCATCGTGGTCAACGGCAAGACCCAGCGGCCCGGTGTCTGCAACGCCACGGAGTCGCTGCTGGTCCACCGCGACGTCGCCGCCAGGTTGCTCCCCGGCCTGGCCGCCGCCCTCGACGGCGTCACCCTCGTCGGTGACGAGGCGACCCGAGGCCTCCTCGGGTCCCGGGGCGTGGCGGTCGCCACCGACGAGGACTGGGGCCGGGAGTACCTCGACCTCACCCTCAGCATCAAGGTGGTCGACGGCCTCGACGCGGCCATCGCCCACATCGCCCGATTCGGGACGGGTCACACCGAGGCCATCGTCACGGGCGACCTGGGGGCCGCCCGCCGCTTCCAGCGCGAGGTCGACGCCGCCGCGGTGGTGGTCAACGCGTCCACCCGCTTCACCGACGGCGAGGAGTACGGGTTCGGCGCCGAGATCGGCATCAGCACCCAGAAGCTCCACGTCCGTGGGCCCATGGGGCTGCGGGCCCTCACGACCGTCAAGTACCTCGTGGACGGCACCGGGCAGACCCGCTGAGACCGGCCTGGCCCACATCACGGCGACATGGCCTTCGACGGCGGCGCGGCTCTCGACGGCGACAGAGCCCATGCGGGTGACCGCCGTCACGACCGGTGGGCGTCGAGGGACCGACCGGTAACCTGCTCGGGTTGCCTCCCACCGCGTAGAGGACGTCCGTGACCGACACCACTGCCCCCCGCTTCGACTCGCCCGCCGCTGTCATCGAGGGCCTGAGGGGGATCGACTACCTGGCCGACGAGGGCATCGCCGGCGTGGTGTACCTGGCCGACCGCCTCGGCAAGCCCATCCTGGTGGAGGGTCCGGCGGGCACGGGGAAGACCGAGCTGGCCAAGTCGGTGGCCGCTCTCACCGGCGCCCGGCTCATCCGGCTGCAGTGCTACGAGGGCATCGACGAGTCCAAGGCCCTCTACGAGTGGAACTACAAGAAGCAGCTGCTGCGCATCCAGGCCCAGCGGGTCGGCGAGTCCTCCGGTGAGCCCTGGACCGACATCGAGGAGGACATCTTCTCCGAGGAGTTCCTGCTCACCCGGCCGCTGCTCGAGGCGATCAGGGCGGACGAGCCCGTTGTGCTGCTCATCGACGAGGTCGACCGGGTCGAGGTCGAGACCGAGGCCCTGCTGCTCGAGATCCTGTCCGACTATCAGGTGTCGATCCCCGAGCTCGGCACGGTCAGAGCGACCCAGATCCCGCTCGTGTTCCTGACCTCCAACAACACCCGAGAGCTGTCCGAGGCGCTCAAGCGCCGTTGCCTGTTCCTCCACATCGACTACCCCGACCTCGAACGCGAGCGCGAGATCGTGCTGGCCAGGGTGCCGGGCATCGGCGAGGCGCTGGCCGACCAGGTCGTGCGCATCGTCCGGTCGATCCGCACCCTCGACCTCAAGAAGGCCCCTTCGGTCTCGGAGACCCTCGACTGGGCCAGGACCCTGCTGCTCCTCGGGATCCGCAGCGTCGATGCCTCCTCCGCCACCGAGACCCTGCACATCCTGCTCAAGTACCAGTCCGACATCGAGAAGGCGGCCAAGGACCTGACCTCGTCGGGCGGCCGCTAGCCGTGGCGCCCGGCGCCGAGGTCGACATGCCGGCGCTGCCGGCGGGGAGCTCCGCCGGGCTGCTCGAGACCCTCGCCGGGTTCGTCACCGAGCTGCGCGATGCCGGGATCCCGGTGAGCCTGACCGAGAACCTCGACGCGGTCGAGGCCCTGCGCCACGTGCCGCTCGGGGACCGCCAGGCGTTCAAGTACGCGCTCGCCGCCACCATGGTCAAGAACAACGCCCACTGGAAGGCGTTCGAGACCGTCTTCGACGTGTACTTCGCCTACCGGGGCGGCGACTGGAAGGTGGGCGACGCCCCCGACCTCGACGAGGCCGAGGAGCTGGTCCGCGAGCTCGGCGCGCCGGGCCAGGGCGAAGGGGCCGGCGGCCAGACCGAGGGGCTGACCGCGGAGCAGCTGGCCGAGCTGCTCTACCGTGCGCTGCTCGAAGGCGATCGCGGGATGATCGCGGCCATCGCCCGCTCCTCGGTCACCCGGTACGCCGGGATGGAGCCGGGACGGCCCGTGGGCGGCACCTACTACCTCTACCGGACGCTCAGGCAGCTCGACCTCGACGCCGTGCTCGGCCGGCTGATGGAGGACCGGGGTCCCGACGAGGCCCCGCGGAGCGAGCTGACCGAGCGTCTGGCCAGGGAGGAGTACGAGGCCAGGCTGGCCAACCTCCGGCGCGAGGTCGAGGCCGAGATCCGGCGCCGCCTCGTCGCCGACCGCGGCGCCGAGGCCGTGGCCCGCTCGATCCGCAAGCCGCTGCCCGAGGACATCGACTTCATGCACGCCAGCCGCGAGGAGCTGGTCATGCTGCGCAAGGCCATCGCCCCCCTCACCCGCAAGCTGGCCGTCCGCCTGGCCCGCAAGCGCCGCCACGGTCGGCGGGGCCCGCTCGACTTCCGCAGCACGGTGCGCCACTCCCTCTCCTACGGGGGGGTGCCGGCCGACCTCAAGTTCAAGTCGCCTCGCCCGTCCAAGCCCGAGATCGTGGTCGTCGCCGACATCTCCGGCTCGGTCGCCGCCTTCGCCCGCTTCACGCTGCAGATGGTCTACGCCCTCAGCTCGCAGTTCAGCCGGGTGCGCTCGTTCGTCTTCATCGACGGCATCGACGAGGTGACCGACTACTTCAAGGGCACCGACGACATCGGCGTGGCCATCCACCGGATCAACACCGAGGCCGACGTCATCTGGGTCGACGGGCACTCGGACTACGGCCACGCCTTCGAGACCTTCTGGGACCGCTGGGGTCGCCAGATCGACACCAAGACCACCGTGCTGTTCCTGGGCGACGCCCGCAACAACTACCACGCATCGCAGGCGTGGGTCGTCGCCGAGCTGGCCAGGGCGGCCCGCCACGTCTACTGGCTCAACCCCGAGCCGCGCTCTTACTGGGACACCGGCGACTCGATCGTCGGGCAGTACGCGCGCTACTGCGAGGGGGCCTACGAGTGCCGCAACCTCAAGCAGTTGGAGCGGTTCGTGGAGCAGCTGGGCTGAGCCGCCGGGGCGACCGCCTCAGAGGTGGATGCCGCACTCGGTCTTGTCGAGCCCGGACCAGCGCCCGGCGCGTGCGTCCTCGCCGTCGGCGACCGGCCGGGTGCAGGGCTGGCAGCCGATGGAGAGGTAGCCGCGCTCGACCAACGGGTTGACGGCCACGTCGTGGTCGGCGATGTAGCCGGTGACGTCGAGGTCGCTCCACGTGGCGATCGGGTTGACCTTGACCAGGCCGCGCAGGTCCCTGGCCACGATCGGCGCCCCGGCCCGGGTGTCGGCCTCGGCGCGGCGCAGGCCGCTCATCCAGGCCAGCTTGCCGGTGAGGGCCAGGTCGAGCTGGGCGACCTTGGCTGCCGAGCAGCAGTTGACCGGGTCGACCTGCCAGAGCGGCACCGGTTGGGGCGGCACGGTCATGACCGTGAGGTCGAGGTCGTAGCGGCGGCGGACCGTCTCGAGGGTCTCGAGGGTCTCGGGGAAGTGGTAGCCGGTGTCGATGAAGACCACCTCGATGGTCGGCTCGACCGAGACGGCCAGATCGATGAGCACCGCGTCGGCCATCGACGCGGTCAGGCAGAGCCGGGGGTGGAAGGCGTCGACCGCCCAGCGGATCACCGCGCCGGCCGGCTCGCGCTCGAAGCGGTCGTTGAGCTCGGCCAGGGCGGCATCGGAGTACGCGCCGTCGGCCGAAGAACCGTCGGCAGGTGCATCAGTGGAGGTGCGGGCGGCGGGGTCGAGGATCATCCTGCGGCGCATTCTCCCGCTCCGACGTCGGCCACGTAGGGACCCGTCTCGTCGAAGTCGACGTAGTACTCGGGGCGCTCCTCCGGATCGGGCCAGAAGTCGAGGTCCTTGAGCTCGTTGCCGAGCGCCTTGGCCCCACCGGCCCGCTCCATCCACGAGGCGAAGGCCTCACCCTGGTCGCGCTGCTCGGCGAAGCGGCCGACCAGGCGCACGGTGGCCTCGGCCGCCGCCCTGGCCGGGAGGCGCAGCGCCCGCTGGGCGAACTCGATCTGGGTGTCACCGACGTGGCCGCCGAGCATCAGCTGGTAGCCGGGGGCGGGCCGGCCGTGGGCCCGGCGCTCGGCGCCGTGGAAGCCGATGTCGGCCACGTGGTGCTGTCCGCAGCTGTTGGTGCAGCCGGAGATGTTGATCCGCACCCCGCCGACGTCGGCCAGCCCGGCTTCCTCGAGGGCCCGGCCGATGTCGTCGGCCAGGCCACGGCTCTGGGTCACAGCCAGGTTGCAGGTGTCGGCGCCGGGGCAGGACACCACGTCGCGGGCCAGCTCGGCGCCCGGCTCGGCCATGCCGATCTCGTCCAGCCGGCGGTAGAGGTCGGGGAGCTGCTCGGCGGACAGGCCACGGAAGGCCAGGTTCTGGCGGTTGGTGACCCGCACGTCGACACCGAAGTCCCGAACGATCGACGCCAGCGAGCGAAACTGCGCGGCCGTGATGTCGCCCAGGCGGGCGTAGGCGATGGCCGACACCGTGCCCTTGGCCACCCCGACGATCACGTTGGCCGACTCCCACGCGGCGTACGGCTCGGGATCGGCTCGCCGCAGCGTGACCGGGACGCCGAGCGGGGTGGGCTCGATGCCGGTGGCCACGCCAGCCGGCTCGTCGCCGAGCTCGGCGACGATGGCGGGGATGCCGCCCGGCCAGGTCGAGGAGGCGAGGAGGAGGTTGCGCTCCTTGAAGATCCGGCGCCGCAGCTCGTCGATGCCGATGGTGTCGACCACCCACTTGAGGCGGGCCCGCAGCTTGTTGTCCCGGTTGCCGAAGTGGTCGAAGGTCCGCAGCACGGCCTCGATGGTGGTGAGCAGGTCCTCGCGGGAGGTGAGCTCCTCGAGGGCCTGGGCCGGGTGCGGGTTGGCCCCGAGGCCGCCGGCGAGGAACACCCGGAAGCCCCGCTCCAGGGTGCCGTCCTCGGAGGGGCGGGAGACGGCCACCACGCCCACGTCGTTGAACATGGCCTGGCCGCAGTCGGTCACGCAGCCCGAGAAGTTGATCTTGAACTTCCTGGGCAGGCGCTGCGCGTACGGGTGGTGGAGGAAGTGGCGGAAGGTGGCCTCGGCCCACGGGCTGATGTCGAGGACCTCGAAGGGGCAGGCGCCGGCCAGGTGGCAGCCCATCACGTTGCGGACCGTGTCGCCGCAGGCCTCGCGGGTCGTCAGGCCGACCTCGGCCAGGTCGCGCAGGAGGTCGGGGACCCGGGTCAGCTCGACGAAGTGGAACTGCACGTTCTGCCGGGTGGTCAGGTGCCCCCAGCCGCGGCTGTAGCGGTCCGACACGTCGGCCAGGCGGTCGAGCTGGTCGGCGGTCACCGAGCCGTAGGGGAACTTGATCCTGACCATCTGGTTGGTGCCGCCCTGACGCTGCCCGTAGATCCCGTTGTTGAGGCGGAACACCCGGAAGGCGTCCTCGTCGATCGTCCCGGCCAGGTGCTCGGCCAGGAGGCCCTCGAACTTGACGATGTCGGCGGCGATCTCCCGGTCCATCGAGGCCCGATCGTCGGGTGCCGCATCGGCGGCGGCGCCGGGGTGCGGATCGGTCGTGGCAGCAGCGGTCGCAGGCACGCGTCGAACGCTACCGGATTGGTGACCCAACAGGTCGAGTTTCCGGGGCGCCCGTTTGCCGCGCCGTCGGGCGGCTTCAGCCCCGCAGGAGGTCGGCCACGCCGAAGGCCAGGTCGAGCGACTGGCGGCCGTTGAGCCGGGGGTCGCAGGTGGTGGTGTAGCGCAGCTCGAGGTCGCTCTCGCCGATCACCGTCGACCCGCCGAGGCACTCGGTGACGTTGTCTCCGGTGAGCTCGACGTGGATGCCGCCAGGCCAGATGTCCTCGCCCCTGCAGGCGGCGAAGAAGGCGGTCAGCTCGGCCACCACGTGGTCCACGTGGCGGGTCTTGCGGCCGTCGGGGGCGGTGAAGGTGTTGCCGTGCATCGGATCGCAGGTCCAGACCACGGGGTGTCCCGAGGCCCGCACGGCCCGCAGGATCGGGGGCAGGCGGTCGGCGACCAGGCCGTGGCCCATCCGCCCGATCAGGGTCAGGCGACCCGGCTCGCGCCGCGGGTCGAGGCGGTCGCAGATGGCCATCACGTCGTCGGGCGTGGCCGAGGGGCCGATCTTGGCGCCGAGCGGGTTGGAGATGCCCGACAGGAACTCGAGGTGGGCGCCGTCGAGCTGGCGGGTGCGCTCGCCGACCCAGACCATGTGCGCCGAGGTGTCGTACCAGTCGCCGGTCAGGGAGTCCTGACGGGTCATGGCCTCCTCGTAGCCGAGGATCAGCGCCTCGTGGCTCGTCCAGAAGTCGACCTGGTGCAGCGTGGTCTCGTCCGCGAGGCGGATCCCGCAGGCCCGCATGAAGCGCAGGGCCCTGGCGATCTCGTCGGCCACCGCCTCGTAGTGGCGCCCGCCGGGGCTGCTGGCCACGAACTCCTGGTTCCACGTGTGGACCTGCGACAGGTCGGCGAAGCCCCCCTTGGTGAAGGCGCGCACCAGGTTGAGGGTGGAGGCCGACTGGTTGTAGGCGGTCAGCAGGCGGCCCGGATCGGGCTGTCTGGCCTCGAGGGTGGGGACGTCGTCGTTGACCAGGTGGCCGCGGAAGCTCGGCAGCACCACGCCGTCGACCGTCTCGGTCGGGGCGGACCTGGGCTTGGCGAACTGGCCGGCGATGCGCCCCACCTTGACCACCGGCACCCCGCCGGCGTAGGTGAGCACCACCGCCATCTGCAGGATGACCTTGAGCTTGTCGCGGATCGTGTCCGCGGTGAAGTCGTTGAACGACTCGGCGCAGTCACCGGCCTGGAGGAGAAAGGCCTCCCCGGCGGCCACCTCGGCCAGCGACCGGCGCAGGCTGCGCGCCTCGCCGGCGAAGACCAGCGGCGGCCGGCCCGACAGCACCTTGAGGGTCTGCTCCAGGGCGTGGGGGTCGGGCCAGTCGGGTTGCTGGGCGGCCGGCCGGTCGCGCCACGACGTCGAGGACCAGCCGGCGGCCGGGTCGGCGGTGGCGGGATCGGAGCTGGACACCTCTACAGCTTCACCCATCCGGGCTGCCAGCGGCAACGTTTCGGCCCCGACGTTAGGGTCCTCTCCGATGGGAGAGCGCATCGGCATCTTCGGGGGGACGTTCGATCCCATCCACGTCGGCCACCTCGTGGCCGCGGTCAACGCCCGCCACGCCCTGGCCCTCGACCGGGTCATCCTGGTCGTGGCCAACGTGCCGTGGCAGAAGGCCGACATCCGGGTGGTCACCTCGGCCGAGCAGCGCTTCGAGCTGGTCCGCGCCGCGGTGGGCGACGTGCCCGGCCTCGAAGCGGGACGCCAGGAGATCGACCGCGGGGGCGAGTCCTACACCGCCGAGACGCTGGCCGGTCTGGCCGTCGAGCACCCCGACGCCGACCTGTTCCTCGTCGTCGGCTGGGACGTGGCCGGTGAGCTCGAGACCTGGGAGCACCTCGACGAGCTCAAGCGCCTGGCCACGCTCGTCATCGTCAACCGGCCGGGCGCAGGGCGACCCCGCGGCCTCGACGGCGACGGCTGGCGGGTCGAGGAGGTGGCGGTGCCCAACATCGAGATGTCGAGCACCGACCTGCGGGCCAGGGCGGTCGACGGGCGACCGCTCGACTACCTGGTCCCCGAGGCGGCCGTCACCTTCATCCGGACCCACGGCCTGTACGCTGGCGACGGATGACCACGGCCCGCCACGCGGCTGCGAATCCCGGCCAACGCCAGCGCCGGCGCCAGCAGCGGCGTCGCCTCGCCCGCGAGGAGCTCGCCGCCGTGCTGGTCATCGCCGCAGTGCTCGTCGTCACCCTGGTGCTGCTCGGCGTCGAGTGGTTGGCGCAGTCCCAGCCCCCCCAGCCGGCGGCGCTGGCGTCCGTGCCCGCCCTCACCGTCCACCTCCCGGAGGTCCCCGCATGATCGTGAATCCCAGCCCGCGAGCGCAGCGATGAGCCCAGTTCGCACCCGGGCGTCGCTCGAGCAGGTCAAGGGCTGGGCGCGCACCGCGGCCAGGGCGGCGTCGGACAAGCAGGGGAGCGACACCGTCGTCCTCGGCGTCGGCGCCCTCCTCGGCATCACCGACGCGTTCGTCGTGACGAGCGGGAGCAACCCCCGCCAGATCCGCACCATCGCCGACGAGGTCGAGGCCCGGGTCCGCGCCGAGGGAGGCCCGAGCCCGCTGCGGATCGAGGGCCTCGACGCCGCCCAGTGGGTGCTCATGGACTTCGGCGACTTCGTGGTGCACGTCTTCGCCGAGGAGACCAGGGACTTCTACGAGCTCGAGCGCCTCTGGGCCGACGCCGAGCTGTGGGAGTGGGCCGACGCGGCGCCGGCGGCCGCCCTCGCATCGGGCGGCTAGCCCCTCCGCCCGGCCGATGGCCGGCAGCCGGCGGGGTCGTTCCCCTCCTCCCCTCCGCGCCCTCCCCGGCTCAGGATGACACCGCTAGGTTGAGGGCATGGAACCGAAGCGGACCCTGACCGTCGAGCAGATCGACCTCTCCGATGTCAACGGCTTCTGGACCCTCCCGATCGACGAGCGCGAGGGCGCCTTCCTCACGCTGCGCGACGAGGCCCCGGTCGCCTTCTTCGCCGAGCCCCAGACCAACGTCGGCCAGCCCGGGCCCGGCTACTGGGCCGTCACCCGCTACGACGACCTGGTCACGGCCAGCCGCAACCCCCAGGTCTTCGAATCCGGCCGCGGGTCGACCAACATCGCCGACCTGACCCCCGAGCTGCTGGAGTACTACGGCTCGATGATCAACATGGACGACCCCCGCCACAGCCGGCTGCGCCGCATCGTGTCGCGGGCCTTCACCCCCAGGCGCCTGGCCGAGGCCGAGGCCACCGTCGCCACCCTCGCCGCCGACATCGTCGACGGGGTGGCCGGCCGGGGGAGCTGCGACTTCGTCACCGACGTGGCCGCCGCCCTCCCGCTGCGGATCATCTGCGAGATGATGGGCGTCCCCGACGACTCCTACGGCTTCGTCTTCGAGCAGACCAACATCATCCTCGGCGCTACCGACCCCGAGTACGTGCCCGAGGGCACCGACCTGCTCACCGCCATCATGACCGCAGGCATCGGGCTCTCCGAGCTGATGACCGCCCTCGCCGAGGAGCGGACCGCCAGCCCGACCGACGACCTGACCTCCGCCCTGGTCGACGCCGACATCGACGGCGAGCACCTGACCCGCGACGAGCTGGCGTCGTTTTTCATCCTCCTCGTCGTCGCCGGCAACGAGACCACCCGCAATGCCATCAGCTGGGGCCTCGAGGCCCTCACCGCCAACCCCGACCAGCGCAGGATCTGGACCGACGACCTCGACGGCGTGGCCCCCACCGCGGTCGACGAGATCGTCCGCTGGTCCACCCCGGTGATCCAGATGCGCCGCAGCCTGACCGAGGACTACGTCCTCGGCGACCAGCAGCTGGCGGCGGGCGACAAGGTCCTCCTCTTCTACAACTCGGCCAACCGCGACGAGCGGGTCTTCGCCGACCCGTTCCGCTTCGACGTGACCCGCAGGGACAACCGCCACGCCGGCTTCGGCGGCTACGGCCCCCACTTCTGCCTCGGCGCCCACCTGGCTCGCCGGGAGATCACCGTGCTGTTCAAGGAGCTCCTCGCGCGCCTGCCCGACATCCACGCCAGCGGGCCGCCCGCACATCTGCGGTCGTTGTTCATCAACGGCATCAAGCACCTGCCGGCGGAGTTCACGCCGGCGTAACCCCGTCGGCCGTCTGCTCCGCTCTCTCCGCTTGCTCGTTCGCGGCGGCGTGGCGCGCGTGCCGACGCGAGGCGTTGGGTGGCGATGCGTGGGCAGCCGATTTACGCTCGATTTGCGGTCGATGGTCAGGTTGGGCCGGGTCTGCGGTCGATCGACGGTGGTGGGCGCGGGTCGGTGACCGCAGAATCCTGCCGGCGGTCCCCGACTGGCGGCTGGGTACCGTGGTCGACCGTGTGGAGCCGCCAGGTGGACCGGGAGCTGCGCCTGGTGCTGGCCGAGCCGGCGCTGGCCGAGGAGCTCGTGCGGGTCACCGACGAGAGCCGGGTGCACCTGGCCGCGTGGGAGGCGTGGGCCGAGCATCCCGCCGATCTCCCCTCGACCCGGGAGTGGCTGCGCCAGTGCCTGCTCGAGTACGCGGCCGGCGAGCAGATCCAGACCTACCTGTACGCCGGCGACGCCATGGTGGGCAGTGCCGGGCTGCGCTTCGACGTGGTCACCGGGTCGGCCGAGCTGGGCTACTGGGTGGCGGTGGGGGCGACCGGCCACGGCTACGCCACCAGGGCGGCCGCGGGCCCTGGTGGACATGGCCTTCGACGAGCGGCGGGTGCGCCGCCTCGAGTTGCGGGCATCGGCCGCCAACACCGCGTCGAGGAAGGTGGCCGAGCGGCTCGGCTTCCGCCTCGAGGGCACGTTCGTGGCCGCCTATGCGGTGGCCGGCCGGGTCGACGACCTGGTGGTCTACGGCCTCCTCCCGCACGAGCGGTCGGGGAGATCGACCGGGTCGTAGACGGTCCCGCCGAGCGGGACGGGCCGCCGGCCCGCGGGGCGGTCAGCCCTTGCGGGGCTGGCTCAGGCGGGTGCCGACGTCGACCAGGGCGAGACCGACGCGCTGGGCCACGGGCCGGCGGGACGGACGGTGCGACGAGGCGGAGCGGGAGGCAAAGGCCAGATCATCGAGGTGGCGGGTGGCGAGGCTCTGGGCGATCAGGGGATTCATGGTGCACGTCCTGTTGGGGTGAAGAGCCGGTTCGGGGGAAACCGACGTGTGCAGTGTACGGCGAGTTGGGCTCCCTCCATGTAGGAGTAGCGATATAGTCATGTGACTATGCCTGTGCTCCCCGAATCGGCCGGCCCCACCGACGGCCGGTCGCTGTCGGTCACCGTCTCGGCGTCCGCCGCGATCGAGCTGCACTGGGTGACCGCGTCGTGGTCGGGCTCGCCCGTGGCGGCGGAGGAAGTTCCGACCGGGGAGGAGCGCGCCGGCCTGCAGGCCCGATTGGCCGCCCTGTGGGCGCCGGACCCCGACGCCGGGCTCACGGCCCACTCCCTGCCCGAGCTCCTCGTCCTGGCCGACCGGGCCGGCGTGCTGAGCTCGAGCGACCTCGGTGAGGTCGTCGCCGCCGTGGCCGAGGAGGCGTCGAGGCCGGCGCCGCGCCCGGCGCTGCGCTCGGAGGTCGCCGCCGACCGCGACCTCATCGCCGGACGGCTGGTGGCCCTGGCCCGCAGCGCCAGACGCCGGAGGGAGTGGCGGGCGCTGCTCGACGGCGGCGTGGCCGCCATGGCCGGGCAGTGGGAGGCGGTCGGCGTGGACGTGGCCAGGCGGACGGCCAGGGCCAGGACCAGCCAGCTGCCGTGGAGCGACCCGTCGGCGGCCATCGTCGCGTGGGCCGGTCGCGACTACGGCGGCGCGCTGCCCGACCTGATCGACGCCGCCGCCCGCTCGGGGCGTCCGGTGCTCGTGGTGCCGGCCTACTGGTCGGGTCGGGGACTGCTCTTCGATCTCGAGGAGCACCTGCTCGTGGGGATCCAGGCCAGGCCGGGCACCACCGACTCCCGGGCGCGCGTCGAGCCGTGGGCCCGCCGCCTCAAGGCCATGGCCGACCCGACCCGCCTGGCCATCCTCGACCACGTGGCCGCCGCCCCGAGGACGGTCACCGAGCTCGCCGCCGACTTCGCGCTGGCCCAGCCGACGGTGAGCCGCCACGTCCGCCTGCTGCGCGACGCCGGGCTGATCACCGACGCAGACGACGGGGAGCGGCGCGTCCGGCCCGACCAGGCCGCCATCGGCCGGCTGCTGGCCGAGATCGGCGGCGCGCTGGTCGACCGGCCCGAGCCGGCGGGCCAGGCGCCCGAGGTTCGAGGCGGCCCGAGGTCGAGGCGGCCGGAGGGTTGAGGCGGCCGGAGGTTTGAGGCGGCGGTTCAGGCCCCGGGTCGGCGGCCGGCCGGGCGCCGAGGTCGACGGCCGGTCAGGTTCCGAGGTCGACGGCGGTCCAGGTGTGGCCGCCGTCCCTGGTCATCAGCAGCTGGCCGGCGGGGGAGCCGGCGGCGCCGGAGATGGCCACGCCCTGCTGGGCGTTCTCGAAGCCGACCTGGGTGATGGTCTGGCCCGGTGCGTCGTAGACCGTCCTCCACGAGGCGCCCCCGTCGAAGGTGGCGTCGATGGCGCCCGAGCCGGTCACCGTGCCGACCACCGTCGAGGCGACCGGGCTGGCGATGGACGCCACCCCGCTCGGCACGGCCCCGGCGGGGGTGAAGCGGGCGCCCCCGTCGCTCGACACGAACAGCTCGTTGTGCGCCGTCCCGTTGAAGAGACCGGTGTCGCACACCGCGGCCAGATCCGACGCGGTCGAGGCGGCCAGGTAGGCCGGGCCGCTGAGGCGGGTGCAGGGAGGCCGCCACGTCCTCCACGCCCCGTCGGCGCCGAGCTCGGCGCCGCCGGCGACGACGCGGTCGTTCTCGACGATCCACCCGCCCGACTGCTGGAGGGTGATGCCGGCCTGCGGCACCGGGCTGCCACCGACGGGGACCGACACCGGCGACCTGGTCCAGGTCTCGGTGCCGACCTGGGCCGTGTCGATGACGAAGGTGGTGCCGCTCAGGCCCACGACATGCACGAGGCCCTGCGCCGTCTCCAGGCCGGCGATGCTGGCCGACGAGGTCAGGCCGGGCAACGTCTGGGGGGTCCAGACGGCCCCGCCGTCGAGGGTGGCCCACACGACCGGCCGGCCCCCGACCGTGCCGAAGATCCAGCCCTCGTCGTGGGTGGCGAAGCGCACCTGGAGCTCGGGTCCCGCGCCGCCCGTGGTCGGGAAGGCCACCGCCGTCGCCGGTGTCGGCCCGACGGCCCACGTGTGGCCTCCGTCGACGGTGTGGGCGAGGGTCAGGCACGGGGCGCCGGAGCAGTGCTGGATGCCGAGCACCCAGCCCTCGTCGGCGCTGACGAAGGTCGCCGACTGCGGGACGAAATCGGAGCCGACCCGCACCACGGCGGGCGCCTGCGTGGTCGTCGGGGTGGTGGTCGCCGGCGCCGTCGATGGTGGCGTCGTCGTCGTGCTCGCGGGGGTGAAGCTGATCCTGGCCGGGCGGGTGACGGGGGTGGTCGGAGTGGTCGGCGACGCCAGGTTGATGGTCGTCGAGGCCCGGTGGCCGGTGAGGTTGGTCGCCACCAGCACGGCGGCGGCGATCACCGCGGCCACGGCCAGGCCGGCGACGACCCTCGGCCCGGCGGCGCGGCGGCTCGACCTGCGGGCGAGCGGCGACACCCGGTTGGCGCCGCGGTCGGGGTCGATGGCGTCGGCCTCGGACCTGAGGGTCCGACGCAACCGTTCGATCAGCTCGTCGTCGTTCATGGTTCCAACATCCTTCGCAGGTCGGAGAGGGCGCGGTGGGTCGTGGACTTGACGGTCCCGACGCGCCAGCCGAGGGACTCGGCCGTCTCCGCTTCGGTGAGGTCCAGGTAGTAGCGCAGCACCAGGACGCTGCGGCGGCGGGTGGGCAGGCGGTTGAGGGCGTCCCACATCTCGACGTCGGACGCGCCGCCCACCACGGCGGGCGACGAGGTCAGATGCTCGGCCTCCCGCTTGCGCCTGCGGTGCCAGCTCCAGCAGCCGTTGGTCACCGCCCTGCGCAGGTAGGCGAGCGGCTTGTCGACGCCGTCGAGCTTGGTGTGGGACTTGATGAAGGCGTCCTGCACGATGTCCTCGGCGGCGGCCTGGGACGCGGTCAGCAGGTAGGCGAGGCGGACCAGGCCGTCGCGCTCGGTCCGGTAGAGCTCGACGAACGCGTCGTCGACGCCGCCCGTCGCCTTCGGGCCCGCGTCCCTCGACCTGGTCACTGGTTCACCCACACCCTTCCGACGCCGTTGTCGCCGGGATGGTTCCCGATTCCAGAGGCGATCCCCCCCACGGCCGTTAGCCTCCTGCTGTGAACGCGGCGACGATACCCGTGGCCACCCGGGCGTCCGACCTCGTCGACCTCGAGCGGCTCCGGCCCCTCGTGGCCAAGCGCAACGGGCCGGGCGCGGCCCGCCTGGCCGCCCACCTGGTGCTCATCGGCACCGGCATGGCCGCCATCGCCGCCACCCGGGGCAGCTGGTGGATCCTCGCCGCCTGGGTCCCCACCGGGGTGGTGATCGCCCACCTCTTCGCCCTCCAGCACGAGGCGGCCCACAACACCGCCTTCGCCTCTCGCGCCCTCAACCGGATCTGCAGCGCGGGTGCGGGGGCGGTGCTCGGGATCGCGCCCGGCTTCTTCCGCCTCGAGCATCTCGCCCACCACGCCTCGACCCAGGATCCCGACCTCGACCCCGAGTTGCTCGCCGTCCCCCGCTCGGTCGGTGGGTGGCTCTGGCAGCTCGGCACCGTCCCCTTCTGGGCCTACCAGGCCAGGACCCTCGCGGCCCACGCCACGGGGCACCTCCTGCCCGGCGAGGAGCGGTGGATCCCCGCCGCCCGACGCCGGGGCGTCACGAGCGAAGCGCGGCTCGTGATCGCCGGCTGGGCCGTGGTCCTCGCCGTCCCGCTGGCCCTCGGATGGACCGACCTGATCGTGCTGTGGGTCGTGCCCCGGCTCGTGGGCGAGCCGGTCATGCGCGTCGCCCGCCTGGCCGAGCACGCCGGCCGGCCCCTCACCCGTGACATCACGGTCAACACCCGGACCCTGGACGTGTGGTGGCCGTTGCGGATCCTGGCCTGGAACATGCCCTTCCACGCCGAGCACCACGCCATGCCGTCGGTGCCCTTCCACGCCCTGCCCGAGCTGCGGCGCCTCTTGCGGGGGCGCCTGGCCGGCCCGTCGGGCGGGTACCTCGCGGCGCAGCGCGAGCTGCTCGGCGCCATCCGCGCCGGCGCCCCCCGCCCGTGACGACCGCAGGAGCGCACCGGTGAGCGGCGCGCCGGCCGGGCCGGTCGTCATCGACGGTGCCCAGCTCGACGTCGATGCCGTCACCGGAGCGGCCCGTGGCCGCCGACCGGTCGTCGCGAACGCGGCGCAGGTCAGGGACGCGACGGTCAGCGACCCGATCATGGCCACGCTGCCCGCCTACGGCCGGACCACCGGTGTCGGCGCCAACCGCGAGCTGCACGTCGACGCCGGCGACACCGGCCACGCCCTGCGGCTGTGGTCCAGCCACGCAGCGGGCAGCGGGCCGCTCGTCGACGACGAGGCCGTCGCGGCCATGCTCGTGGTCCGGCTCAACCAGATCTGCACCGGCCGCACCGGCGTGTCGACCGAGACCGCCGAGGCCCTGCGCCTGGCCGTGGTCGGCCGGTTCCTCCCCGCCGTCCACCGCTACGGCGGCGTCGGCACCGGCGACCTCACCGCCCTCGCCGAGCTCGGGTTGTGCCTGGCCGGTCGGCGGCCCTGGGCGCGCTCCGGTCCCGATCCTCCCGACCCGGTGGAGCCGCTCGCCGGCGACGGGCTCGGCCTGCTGTCGTCCAACGCCCTGACCCTCGGGGTGGCCGCCCTCGCCTGCCGCGACCTGGTGGAGCTGTCGCGCGCCGCCATCGTCGTCACCGCCCTGACCTGTCTGGCCGCCGGGACCTCGACCGACGCCTTCTCGCCGCTGATCTGGGAGCTGCCGCCGATCGCCACCAACGCCGTCGGTGTGGCCCTGCACCCGCCGACGGGCGCCCCCTGGGTGGCCGCCATGCTCCGCCGGCTGGTGCCCGGCCCCGGGCGGCGCATCCAGGACCCCTACCCGCTGCGGGCCGCGCCGGCGTGGCACGGCCCGCTCGTCACCGCCCTCGACACCCTGCTCGGCTCCCTCGGCCACGAGCTCAACCGCTCCACCGAGAACCCGATGTTCGACCGGGCGTCGGGCCGCTGGGTCCACCACGCCGGCATCGTGTCGACCGAGCTCACCGCCCAGCTCGACGCGGTCCGCTCGGCGCTGATGCCCGCAGCCAACGGATCGCTGTCACGCACCCGGATGCTCCACCAGCCCGACGCCACCGGGCTGCCCGCGTTCCTCGCCGTAGGGCCGCCGGGCAGCAGCGGGACGATGATCTGCGAGTACAGCGCGGCGGCGGCGCTGGCCGAGATCGGGCAGCGGGCGTTGTCGGGGGCATTCGGTTGGACGTCGCTGTCTCTCGGCCAGGAGGACGGGGCCAGCTTCGCCACCCAGAGCGCCATGGCCACCCGCGAGACCATCGCCCCCCTGGCCGCCGTCCTCGCCGCCGAGCTGGTGGTCGCCGTGCGGGCCCTGCGCATGTGGGGCCTGCCGACGGCGGGCACCTATCCGGCGACGTCGTCCACCCTCGCCGGGGTGGTCGACCTGGCCCTCGCCCGTCTGCCCGGCGACCTGGCCGACCACGACCTCGGCCCTGACCTCGAAGCGGCCACCGGGTTGCTCCCCGTCTTCGCGGCCGAGCTGGTGGCGATGGTCGCCGACGGACCCGCCGACGGTCTCGTTGGCGAACTGCAGGCACACGACTAGGGTTTCACGGATGCTGCGGAAGGCGGCGCTGGTGAGCAGCGTCGGGATGCGCGCCGCGGCCGCGCTGGGCCAGGTCGCGGGCCGTCGGCGCACGACTCCAGGCGAGCCCCCGCGGTGATCACCTTCGAGTCGGTCACCAAGCGGTACGACGACGGCACCTTGGCGGTCGACCACCTCGACCTCGAGTGTGCCGACGGGCAGATCACCGTCATGGTCGGGACGTCGGGCTGCGGCAAGACCACGTCGCTGCGCATGATCAACCGCTTGGTCGACCCGACCAGCGGGACCGTGCGCCTCGACGGCCGAGACGTGACCGAGTCCGACCCTTCGGAGCTGCGCCGGGGGATCGGCTACGTGATCCAGCAGGGCGGCCTGTTCCCGCACCGGACGATCGTCGACAACGTGGCCACCGTCCCTCGCCTGCTCGGCGCGTCCAAGGCCAAGGCGCGGGAGCGGGCCATGGAGCTGCTCGGCCTGGTCGGCCTCGACCCGGCCATGGCCGGGCGCTACCCGTTGCAGCTGTCCGGCGGCCAGCAGCAGCGTGTCGGCGTGGCCAGGGCGCTCGCCGCCGACCCGCCGGTGCTGCTCATGGACGAGCCGTTCAGCGCCGTCGACCCGGTGGTGCGCGCCGACCTGCAGCGCGAGCTGCTCGCCCTGCAGGAGACGCTGCACAAGACCATCGTCTTCGTCACCCACGACATCGACGAGGCAGTCAAGGTCGGCGACCGGATCGCGGTGATGCGCGTCGGCGGCCAGCTCGTGCAGTTCGACACGCCGGAGCGGGTCCTCGCCCACCCCGAGGACGACTTCGTCGAGTCGTTCCTCGGGACCGACCGGGGGATCCGGTGGCTGTCGTTCTTTGCCGCCGCCAAGCTGACGCTTCGCGACCCCGCCGTGATCCACCCGGCCACGGCGGTCACCGAGGCCCGCAGGATCGCCGCCGACTCCGGCGCGGACTGGCTCCTCGTCGTGGACGACGCCAAGCGGCCGATCGGCTGGATCGAGATGGCCGGGCTTGCGGCCGAGGGCGCGGCCGACCTGGCCGGGCTGCGATCCATCGGCCACACCTTCACCGTGGCCACCGATTCGCTGCGGGCCGCCCTCGACGCGGCCGTGCTCTCGCCGGCGGCCACGGCCGTCGGCGTCGACGGCGACGGCGTGCTCGTCGGCGTGGCCCACCAGGTCGACGTCACCGACGCCATCGCCGCCGCGGGGGGCAGGGCGTGAGCTTCCTCGGACGGGGCGGCGGATGAGCGGCCTGGTGGCCGGGTTGCGGCCGCCGACGTTCAACTTCGTGTTCAAGAAGCAGAGCGACTGGCAGTGGATCGGCGGCCACATCGGGTACTTCTGGTCACTGTCGAGGACCCACCTGGAGATATCGCTGGTCGCGGTCCTGATCGGGCTGGTGCTCGCCGTCCCCGTCGGGGTGGTCACGGTCCGGGTCCGCGGCCTCTACCCGCCCGTGCTCGGGGCGTCGACCCTCGTCTACTCGCTGCCGTCCCTGGCGCTGTTCGCCGTCCTGGTCGGCGTCACCGGCCTCAGCAACTGGACCGTCATCATCCCCCTCACCGCCTATGCGGTGGCCTTGCTCGTGCGCAACGTGGTCGACGGTCTCAACGCCGTCCCCGACGAGGTCCGCATCGCGGCCACCGCCATGGGCTACCGGCCGCTGCGGCGCCTGGTGTCGGTCGAGCTGCCGGCGGCCGTGCCGGTCATCGTCGCCGGACTCCGTGTCGCGACCGTCTCGAGCATCAGCCTGGCCACCGTGGGCTCGCTGGTCGGCGTGGGCGGGCTCGGCGTGCTGTTCACCGAGGGGCTCAACAACAACTTCATCACCGAGATCCTCTGCGGGGTGGTGCTGGTGGCCTTCTGGGCGCTGGTCATCGACGGCCTGATCCTGCTGGCCGGACGGCAGCTGACCCCCTGGGCGAGGCGGTCCCGGTGATCCTGGCGATCAACACGTCCTTCAGCGGGGTGCTGCCGTACCTGACCACCGCAGCCAACTGGAGCGGCGCCGGTGGCTTCGGCGCCCGTCTCGGCCAGCACCTCGAGTACTCGGCCGAGACCCTCGTCGTGGCCATGGTCATCGGACTGCCCCTCGGGCTGTATGCCGGGCACACCGGCAGGGGAGGAGCCATCCTCTCGCTGCTGTCCAACGCCAGCCGGGCGCTGCCCACCCTCGGACTGCTGGGCATCTTTGCCCTGCTGATCAGCGTCGGTCTGACCGCCGCGCTGATCCCGCTCATCCTGCTGGCCGTGCCGCCCATCCTGGTCAACACCTACATCGGGATCGGCAACGCCGACCGCACCCTCGTCGACGCCGCCTCGGGCATGGGTCTGCGGCCCGGCCAGGTGTTGCTCCGCGTCGAGGTGCCCGTGGCCCTGCCGCTCATCCTCCTCGGCCTGCGCACCGCCGCCCTGCAGGTGATCGCCACCGCCACCATCGCCGCCTACGTCGGCCTCGGCGGACTCGGCCGCTACATCGTCGACGGCGAGGCCAGCCAAAACTTCGCCGAGATCGGCGCAGGGTCGATCCTCGTCGCCGCCCTCGCCATCGTCGCCGAGGGCGCCCTCCTGCTGCTCAGCCGCTACGCCGTCTCGCCCGGCGTCCGGGCCCGCACCCGCACGGCCTGAGCCGACCCCGACCATCCGTCTACCCGACCATCCGTGACCCCGAACCCTCCCTCCCAGCCAAGGACCGCACTGTGACCCAGCTCCGCACCCCGACCCAGCTCCGCACCCCGACCCAGCTCCGCACCCCGACCCAGCTCCGCACCCCGACCCGGCCCCGCCGTCGTCTCCTTCCCTCCGTTGCCGCCGCCGCGGCAGCCGTGCTCGCCCTCGGCGCGTGCGGCTCCTCCTCACCCAAGACCGCGACCACGCCCACCACGGCCCCGACCTCGACGGGTTCGACGGGGTCGTCGGGGACGGCCTCGCCGGCGATCACCATCGGATCGGCCAACTTCCCGGAGAACGAGATCCTCGCCGACATCTACGCCGACGCCCTCCGGGCCAAGGGCGTGTCGGTCACCACCAAGCTCGACATCGGCAGCCGGGAGATCTACTACAAGGAGCTGAAGTCGGGGACCATCAACGTCTTCCCCGAGTACAACGGGGCCCTCCTCGCCTTCCTCCGGCCCTCCACCACGGCGTCGTCGACTACCCAGGTCGACGCCGCGCTGGCCAAGGCGCTGCCCCCGACCCTCAAGGCCCTCGCTCCCTCCCCGGCGCAGGACAAGGACTCGATCACCGTCACCCAGGCCTTCGCCAAGACCCACCACCTGGTCAGCATCGCCAGCCTCAAGGCCATCGAGGGCCAGATCACCGTGGGGGGACCGCCCGAGTTCCAGACCCGGCGGGCGGGCCTGGTCGGGCTGAAGTCGCTCTACGGGCTGACCTTCAAGGCCTTCAAGGCGCTCGACGAGGCCGGTCCGCTGTCCATCGCCGCCCTCAAGGGGGGCACCGTGCAGGCGGCCGACATCTTCACGACCGACCCGTCCGTCAGCAAGGACCACTTCGTGGCCCTCGCCGACCCCAAGCACCTCTTCGCCGTGCAGAACGTGGTCCCGATCATCAACACCAAGGTGGCCACCCCGACGGTCACCTCCACGCTCGACGCGGTGTCGACCGCCCTCAACACGGCCAACCTGGTCCAGCTGGTCGGCGCGGTCGTCAACGACCACATCGACGCGGCCAAGGTGGCGTCGGAGTTCGTCAGCCAGGCCAAGCTCGGCTGATCGCCCGTCCGGGGGCGATCCCTGGTGCCGACCTGGCTTTGGGAGGATGACCGCGTGGTGGTCGAGGAGAGGCAGCACGGCAGCGCTCGGGCCGGCGCGGGCCTCGGTCGGCACCACCCGGCCAGCGCCTCGGCCCCGGTCGCCGCCGGGGCCACCGGGTGGCCCGGCGGTCTCGTCGTGGCCGGGCTGGGCGCCGCCGGCGCGGTGGTCGCCGTCTCCGGCGCGCTCGACCACATCTCGATCGTCGCCGACGGGTTGGTGGGTGGCTTCGTCGCGGCGGCCGCCGTCGGGCTCGCGATCGGCGTGGCTGGCCGCGCCCTGCGGTGGTGGGCGACCTGGGGAGCCGGCATCGCCGTGGCCGCCGCCGTCGTGGTGGCCGCCGCCTACTCGTGGATCCGCGTCACCGGGCTGGTCACCGACCACTACCCGCCGACCTTCCTCCTCTGGGTGTGGCTGGCCCTCGTCGCGTGCGGCGTGGCGGTCACCGGATGGTGGAGCGGCGGGGTCGCCGTACGGGTCGTGCGCGTCGTCGCCGCGCCCCTCGCCGTGCTCACGGCTTTCTTGCTGATCAACCAGCACTACGGCTACTGGCCGACGGTGAGCGTGCTGCTCGACAAGCCGGTCACCGGCCAGGTGTCCGGGTCGACCATCGCTGGCGAGATCCACCTGCGCAACGCCTCGGCCAGGGACCTGGTCCCGACGCGCGTGCCGAAGGTCGGCCAGTACGGACCGGTGGTGATCCGCGACACCCCGGTGCCCTTCATCGCCAAGAAGGCGTGGGTGTGGCTCCCACCCGCGTACTTCCGCTATCCCGACCGGCAGCTCCCCGTCCTCATGATGCTTCCGGGGTGGCCGGGCAACGTCCAGGACTGGGTGAAGGCCGGCCAGGTGGTGGGCCAGGCCGACTCGTGGGCCGCCGCCCACGACGGCGTGGCCCCGATCATGATCATGGTCGACGAGAACGGGCTCCACGGCCGGGACACCGAGTGCGTCAACGGCCCCCGCGGCCTCGCCGCCTCCTACCTGACCAGGGACGTGCCCCGCTGGGCGCACCGGACCCTCGGCATCCGCCCGGACTGGAGGACCTGGGGGGTGGTCGGCTTCTCCGAGGGCGGGACCTGCGCGGTCGGGCTGGCCTCCGAGTACCCCGGCCTGTTCGGCCACTTCGTCGACATGTCCGGCGACGGGGCGCCCAACCACGGCAACGTGGCCAAGACCCTTCAGTACCTCTACGGCGGCAACCAGGCGGCGGCCAGGTTGTTCCAGCCGAAGCTGCTGCTCACCACCCGCCACTACCCGCACCTCGACGGGTGGTTCGCCGCCGGATCCGCCGACCGCCACGGCCGGCGGGTGGCGGCCATCCTCGCCAACCTGGCCCGCAACGCCGGGGTCGGCGTGCACACCTACCTCGGCTCCGGCGGCCACTCGTGGACCTTCGCGCGTGACTCGTTCGCGGCGATCTACCCGTCGCTGGTCTCGTCGATGGCCGCCACGGCGCAGCTGTCGCCACCGACGTGCCCGACCTGCTCGCCCCGCGGCCACCACGCCAGGAGGGGGATCCTCGGCGGCCGACCTGCGAAGGTGCGGGGGCTGCCCGCCAACCAGTGAGCGGTCCCCGGCTCTGGTCCGGTTCGCGCCAGGTCCGCCGGGATTGCCTGCGCCTGCGCCGGCCATCCGCCCGGCCCTCCGACGACGTAGACGTGGTGTGCGACGCCCTCCCACCGCCCGGATCGACCGCCGTCCGTCCCAGCGCAACCGTCTCACGTGGACGATGGTGCACGGGCTGGCCATGAGCCCGGAGGACCCGGACTGGCGGACGATCGCCAGGCGCCGTCCGGTCAGGCGCCGGCGGAGGAGCTGACCGCCGGGCCGGGGTCGACCAGGTAGTCCTCGGCCGCCGTCTCGTCGGCGCCCTGGGTGCCGGGCCGGAGGCGCAGCACAAGGGTGCCGACGACCGACACGACCAGGTTGAGGACCAGCGCGGTGACCCCCACGTACCAGACCTGGCCGATGAGAGGCACCTTGGCCGTGGAGCCGGCGAAGTGGTGGACCGTCGGGGTCGACACGCCGTAGGCGATGTAGGTGCCGTAGACCATGGCCACCAGCCAGCCGACGATCAGGGCCCAGCGGTGCAGCCAGCGGCCGAAGAGGCCCACGGCGATCGCCGGGAAGGTCTGCAGGATCCAGATCCCGCCGAGCAGCTGCAGGTTGATGGCGTTTTGCGTGTTCAGGCCGAGCACGAACGCCAGGGCGCCGAACTTGACCACGAGCGACGCCAACTTGGAGACCCGCGCCTGCTCCTCGACCGACGCGGACCGGCGGATGAAGTCGCGGTAGATGTTGCGGGTGAACAGGTTGGCTGCGGCGATCGACATGATCGCCGCGGGCACGAGGGCCCCGATGGCCACGGCCGCGTAGGCGACGCCGGCGAACCAGCTGGGGAACATCTTGCGGAACAGCAGCGGGGCGGCCAGACGGGAGTTGGTCGTGTGGATGCCGGCGGCGATGGCCATGTACCCGAGCAGGGCGATCAGGGCCAGGGCGAGGGAGTACAGGGGCAGCGCAGCGGTGTTGCGCCTGACCGTCTCGCGCCTGGCCGTCGAGAGCACCCCCGTCACCGAGTGCGGGTACATGAACAGGGCCATGGCGGAGCCGAGGGCGAGGGTGGCGTACGCCCAGTACTGGGTGTGGGAGGGCACCAGGGCGAAAGTCGGCTTCTGGTGGGCGGCCACCGCCGCCTTGTCCACGGTCTTGGCGTGGGCGCTCACCGCCGAGAAGATGTGGCCGAAGCCGCCGAGGCGGATGGGGATGTAGATGATCGCCACCAGGACCACGATGTAGACCAACGCGTCCTTGACGAAGGCGATCAGCGCCGGCGCCCGCAGGCCCGAGGTGTAGGTGTAGGCGGCGAGGATCACGAACGCCACGATCAACGGGAGATCCTTGACGATCCCCGTCGAGCCCTGCCCGACGCCCATGACCTGCAGCACCGACTGGATGCCGACGAGCTGCAGGGCGATGTAGGGCATCAGGGCCAGGATGCCGGTGAGGGCGATGACGAGGCCGAGCCCGGAGGACCCGAAGCGGCCCCGCACGAAGTCGGCCGGGGTGACGTAGCCGTGGCGGCGGGCCACCGACCACAGGCGCGGCATGAGCACGAAGACGATGGGCCACACGAGGATCGTGTAGGCCACCGCGAACCAGCCCTGCACGGCGCCGGCGGCGTACATGGCGCCGGGCACGGCGACGAAGGTGTAGGCCGTGTAGAGGTCGCCGCCGAGGAGGAACCAGCTGACGAAGCCGCCGAACGACCGCCCCCCGAGGCCCCACTCGTCGAGGGTGTCGAGCCGCGTCGTCCGCCGCCAGCGCGCCGCGGCGAACCCGACGACGGTGACCACGAGGAACAGGGCGATGAAGATGCCGAGGGCGGTGCCGTCGAGGGAGAGCTTCATCGGCCGGCCGCCGGCCTGGCGACGACGATCCGGTAGGCGATCACCTGGCAGATGGCGTTGATGATCAGCCAGAGCACCGAGTACCAGTAGAAGAACGGGACGCCGCTGAGGGTGGGGGTGAGGTGGGCGTAGCTCGGGACCCACAGCAACCCGACGAAGGCGGACGCCAGGAGGACGGCCACCACCGCGAAGCGCACCGGGGCGTCCCGCAACCGGATTCGTCGCTCGCCGTCGTCACGCGCTACCGATGCCACGCCCGCATCCCCCCTGCCCGTCTCTCATCCCAGCTCGACTCAGCCAGCTCGACTCGTCTCAGCTCAGCTGAGCCGATGACCGAAATGTCGCTGCGCAGACCCTAGTCACTGCGGGCGGCGGCGGCACGGGACCTCCGGATCACCGGTAGCGTGGCCACCATGGCCGAGCAGAGCGACTGGAACGAGCAGAACGACTGGAACCGGGGGGTCATCGACGAGTTCCGCGCCAACGGCGGGAAGGTCGGGGGCAACTTCGCGGACGCCCCGATGATCCTCGTGCACCACAAGGGCCGCAAGAGCGGCACCGAGCGGGTCAACCCGCTCGTGTACCAGCCGCTCGACGGCCGGTGGGCCATCTTCGCCAGCAAGGCGGGTGCCCCGACCGACCCCGAGTGGTACCTCAACCTCGTCGCCAACCCGCGCACCACGATCGAGGTCGGCACCGAGACCCACGAGGTGGTGGCCCGCACCGCCGAGGGCGACGAGCGCAACACCATCTGGGAGCGCCAGAAGCAGGCGACGCCCGGCTTCGCCGAGTACGAGGACAAGACCGGCGGCCGGGTCATCCCCGTCGTCGTGCTCGAGCCCGTCACCTGATCACCCGCTCGCGGGCGGACGGCCCGGGGTCCGCGTACCGGGCCAGATAGCCGAAAGATGGCCGGCCGCTCCCCCCCACCCGTGTGGGACCATGGACCAGGTGCGGACCAATCCCTACCGCCGGGTCCTCGACGTGCCCGGCACCCGAGCGCTCTACGGCGCCGCACTGCTGGCCAGGATCCCGGTCACCGCGGTGCCGACGGCCCTGACCCTGCGGGTGGTCCTCGGCCTCCACCGCGGCTTCGCGTCCTCCGGGCTGGTCGCGGCCACCGTCGCCCTGGGGATGGCCGCGGGCGCTCCGCTGCTCGGTCGCGTGGTGGACCGGAGAGGCGCCAGGACCGTGCTGACCGTCACCGTCGTGGCCCAGGCCGTGTTCTGGGTCGCCGTGGCGCGCCTGCCCTTCTTGTGGCTGGTGCCGGCGGCGTTCGTCGGCGGCGCGCTCTCCCTGCCCGTCTTCTCCCTGACGCGGCAGGCCATCACCGCCCTCCTGCCGCCGGGCATCCGCCAGGCCGGCCTGTCGCTCGACTCGATGTCGGTCGAGATCTCCTACTCGATCGGCCCTGCGCTCGGGGTCGTGGCCGTCACCCGCCTGGGCTCGTCGACGGCCATGCTGGTCATCGGCGCCTGCGTCGTCGCCGCGGGCATCGGCCTGCTCGTGCTCGACCCGCCCACCGTGCCGGAGCGGAGCGACGGTGAGGAGGCTCCCTCCCCGCCCAGCGGCGGTGCGGGCGTCCGGTGGCTGAGCCCGGTGGCGGTCGCCGCCCTGGTGGCGACCTGCGGGGCCACCTTCACCCTCTCGGGCACCGACATCGCCTTCACCGCCTCGATGCGCGCCTTCGGCCGGGTCGGGCTGCTCGGTGTGGTGATCGCCGCCTGGTGCCTGGCCTCCCTGGTCGGCGGCTTCGTCTACGGCTTGCTGTCGCGCCGGCGCGACCCGCTCCTGCTGCTGTTCCTGCTCGCCGCGCTCACCGTCGTGCTCGCCCTGGCCGGCTCCTGGTGGGCGCTGCTGCTGCTGGCCATCCCGTCGGGCCTGTTCTGCGCCCCCCTGATGTCGTCGACCGCGGACGTGATCACCCGGTCCGCCGCACCCGAGCAGCGGGGGCGGGCTCTCGGCGTCCACACCTCGGCCCTGACCCTCGGCAGCGCGGCCGGCGCGCCGCTCATCGGTCTGGCCATCGACCGATGGTCGCCGGCCACCGGCTTCGTGACCATCGGTGTCCTCGGCGCGGTCCTCGCGCTCGGGGCGCTGGCCGTCGAGCGGTTGCTCCGGTCGCGGCGCGTCGCGTCGGGCGTGGCGCCGACAGAGCCGTGGGGCAATGTCCCCGCCGGTGGGCCCGACAGCGTCGCACCGGGTCCGCCCCGATCGACCGGGGACACCGGTCCCGGCGGGCGCGGTCCCGGCGGGCGCGGTCCCGGCGGTGGACGTCCCGTCGGGGCAGGGACGGCGGGCACGCGCCGCCGCCGGAGGGACTGAGGCCCGTTCGGTCGGGTGCGCCGGTGACGGCCGGGCCGCCACCTCCCGAGCCGGTCTCCTCAGCCGCCAGCGAGGAGACGGCGGGCGTCGATCCGGCGGATCGACGAGATCGGGGGGACGGTCACGTGGACCGGTACGCCGAAGTCGGAGAGGTCCATCATGATGTGGAACGAAGCACCGGCGAGGGGCGCGGCGGCGCCGGTTGCGGTCGCCGGCACGCCGAAGTCCTCGCTGAGCTGGCGGACCCGACCCGCCTGGTCGATCCAGACGTCGACCGGCAGGCCGGTCAGGCCCGTCGAGGACTCGAAGGTCCTGATGGCCTTCTGGACGAAGGCCGGCTTGCCGGGGAGCGCCTCGGCGACCTGCAGGGTGGCCGCATACCGGATCGTCGGCACCCCGCCGACGATCGCCGGGCCGACCCGGCGGATGCCGGAGGAGCCCGCCTCGAGCAGCGCGAGGGTCTGCGACGGGTCGATGCCCGTCGTCGACGAGGCCCCCCCGGACAGCCCGGAGATCTCCAGCCAGGAGGCGCCGAACCTGGCCCGTGCGGCGACCGGCAGTTGCACGTAGACGGCGTTGCCGATGAGGCGCTCCTGGAGCGTCACGGACTGGGAGGCGATCGCCGTGTGGATCGCGATCTGGGCCGCCTCGGGGTGGTAGCCGACCACGCCGCCTCCGGTGACGTTCACCGCCTGGGTCCTTTCGGCCACCGCCACCCGGTAGGAGACCCTGGCCGAGCGGGTCCTGGTCGTCGCCGCGTAGGCCGCGGCCAGCGTGGCTGCACCCGGTGCGGGGGTCGTGGCCGGGGTCGTGGGGGCGGGGGTCGTGGGGGCGGGGGTCGTGGGGGCGGGCGTCGTCGTGGTGGCCGGCGCGTGGGTCGTGGCCGGCGTGTTGGTCGTGGCCGGGGCCTTGCTCGCCGCCGGGGCCCCCGAGCTCCCGCACCCGGCCAGCAGCGTCACCAGCCCGGCGGCGGCCGCAGCTGTCACCCACCGCCTCTTCCAGGCTGCCCGCCTCTTCCCGGCTGCCCGCTTCTTCCTGGCTGCCATCAGACGCCTCCGGGTCTCGCGGTCCGCTTCACGGCCTACCCGTCGCGCTCCGGTGGCAATCGGTTCGGTAGCCGCCGATGCCGTCGGCCACCGCGAGGCCCGGTCCCTGCGCCGCCGCCATCCGGCTGGCAGGCTGGGCCCATGCTCGCGTCCGACCCGAAGATCGACCTGCACCGCTACCTGCAGATGGCCAGGGAGGCACTGGTGTGGAAGCTCGACGGCCTCTCGGAGTACGACGTCCGCCGACCGCTCGTGCGGACCGGCACCAACCTGCTCGGCCTGGTCAAGCACGTGGCCAGCGTCGAGTCGGGCTACCTGGCCGAGACCTTTGGCCGGCCCTTCGACCAGCCGCTGCCGTGGTTCGACGACGGGGCTGAGCCCAACGTGGACATGTGGGCGACGCCCGAAGAGACCCGAGCGGAGATCGTCGGGCTCTACCGCCGGGTGTGGGCCCACTCCGACACCACCATCGACTCGCTCCCCCTCGACGCCACCGGCCGGGTGCCGTGGTGGCCCGACGATCGGGCCGACGTGACCCTGCATCGGATCCTGGTCCACGTGATCGCCGAGACCAACAGGCACGCTGGCCACGCCGACATCGTCAGGGAGCTCGTCGACGGTGCCGCCGGCCTCCGGGACGACAACGACAACCTGGCGCCCGGCGACCCGACTTGGTGGGAGGGCTACCGGGACCGGGTGGAGGGCGCCGCTCGGGAGGCCGGCGGCGCGTGAGCGGAGAGGCCTCTCAGAGCTGGTGCAGGTAGAACGGGGTGCCCTGGTCGTCGGCGCACCGCGACTCCAGGCCGTAGGGGCGTTCGGCCACCTCACGGGTCTGCCCGCCGGCGTCCCGCACCCGCTGGAGCGCCGCCGCCATGTCGTCCACCCGGTAGCAGAGGATCACGCCCGGTGTGGCCGGGCCGGCTTCCGGCTGGGTGGTCATGCCCATCTGTGGGGCGACGCCGGTCACCTGAGCGTTCCCGCCGCCACTGACCTCGAAGGTCCAGTCGAACACCCCGCCGTAGAAGGCGCGCGCGGCATCCAGATCGGGAACCACCATCGTCAGGTAGGACACGTCGCCTTCGACCTGTCCGTTGCGAGCTTTGGCTTCGGCCGGCGTGGGATCGCGCGGAACAGATGGCATCTCGTGCAGGTAGTAGGGGATGCCTTGGTCGTCGTGGCCCTCGGCGGCCATCGCGTACGGCTCGCGGTGGGGATCGCTGACCGTGCCGCTGTGGGCGCGAACGGCCGCCACCGCCGCGGCGATGTCGTCGACCCGGAAGCCGAGGACCGCTCCGTGCACCCGGCCACCGGCCGGCTGCTCACCGTCCCACAGGCCGATCATCGGGACGGTGTCGTCGACCTGGGCCCCGTGCTCGCTGCTGCCAGGGCTGAAGCGCCATCCGAGGACGGCACCGTAGAACGCCCGCCCCCGGTCCAGGTCGGGAAGCCCGAGCGTGATGTAGGAGACGTCGCCGTGGCGGGCGCCGTTGCGGGGCCGGTCGGTCATGTCGGTGCTCATGGGAGGCTCCTCGGGAGTCGGTACGGGAAGCGCTTGCACGAGGCGGTCCCGCAGGCTGGCGGCGAAGCCCGGGTCCGGCGCGAGGGGGGTGATCGGCGCACGCAACGCGTCGAGCGGATCGATCTGCGGCTCAGGCATCGCTGCTCCCCTCGTAGAAGCGGCGAAACTCCCGGCGGGCGCGGACGAGCAGGGCCTCGGTTGCCGCCACGCTGCGGTCGAGAACGGTGGCCGCCTCGGGGACGCTCAGGCCATCCAGGTAGCGCAGGGTCAGGGCGGCGCGATGCTGCGGAGCGAGGCGGGTGAGCACCTCACGGGCTCGCCAGCGGTCCAGCTCGACGTCCCAGGGATCCTCGGCCTCGGCGGAGGACCCCTCGACGGCGTGGAGCAGGCGCTCCTGGCGGCCCTGCCAACGCCAGTGGTCCACGAGCTTGTGGCGGGCGATCCCGATCAGCCAGCTGACGCTCATCGGATCGTCTCGGCATGACTGGGCCGCGGCCAGGAAGGTCTCGGAAGCGAGGTCCTCGGCCACCGCCTGGTCGCCGCAGCGGGTGAGCAGGTAGCCGTAGACCTGGGGGAGGGCCCGGTCGTACAACGCCAGCAACGTGACGTCGGGTCGATCCGCAGCGGCCGTCACACCCCTATCATCGTCCGGCACCCGCCGACTCCGACGGTCGGGCCCGATGACCTCGACGCCGAGGGACGGTGCGACGGCGACATCTCGAATGATGAGACACCAGTCCGGATGGTGACACCCGTGGTCTAGCGTGGTCGACCATGGAGTTGCTCGAGTGGGATGCCGGGGCCTATGACGCGCTACCGCTCCCCCATGTGCGGTGGGGGGCAGGAGTGGTCGAGCGCCTGGCAGTGGCCAACGGCGAGACCGTCCTCGACCTGGGATGTGGGACCGGGCGCGACGCGCAGCGTGTCCTCGACGCGGTTCCCGACGCACGGATCGTCGGCGTCGACGGCTCCGAGCAGATGCTCGCCCAGGCCCGGCAGCGTTTGGCGGCGCGGCTCGACCGGGTGAGCCTGGTGTGGGCCGACCTCAGGGAGCCCCTCCACCTCGACGCGCCGGTCGACGCGGCGATGAGCGTGGCTGCGCTGCACTGGCTGCCCGATCACTCGACGGTGTTCGACAGCGTGGCCCGATCGCTCGGAGCCGGGGGTCGATTCGTCGCGGAGTGCGGCGGCCAGGGCAACATCGCCGCGGTACGGGGCGCGGTCCGGCGCGTCGGCGGCGACGACAGGCCCGATGTCTGGGAGTTTTCCAGCGTCGAGGACACCAACCGCCTGCTGGTCGCCGCCGGTTTCGTCGATGTGTCGGTCACCCTCGTGGACGACCCGGCTGTCCTCGAGCGCGGAGAGCAACTCGAGGCGTTCCTGGCCACGGTGGTGCTGGGCGCCGATCTCCGCAACATGGCACCAGAGGACCGGAGACCCTTCGTCGCCGCGGTCGCGGCCGCGCTCCCGACGCCGGCGATCGACTACGTGCGCCTCCAGATCCGTGCCCGCCGTCCTGCGTGACCAACGTGGTGGAGGTTGACCTGCGCGAGGCGGAGCCGCTCGTCACCTGGTCCGTCGCCAAACCTTGGTGGTGGAGAACCGCAAGCCGGCGCCCCGGCGGACGTTCCTCGCAGGGCGGTAGCAGTGGCCATTGCGGCCGAGCTCGTGACGAGCACGGCTCCACGTCCGTACCTTAAGGACGGGTCTACGGTGACCGGCATGTGGCGTCGGGCCGGAGACGCGGTCTCGTGGCGGTCGAGCGTGGGCCTGGTCGCCGCTTCCGTCGCGGGGGCCGTGCTGGTCGGCTGCGGCTCCACCGTCGTCACCTCGCCGTCCGTCTCCCCGTCGCCGCCCGCCGCGGCGACGACCGACCCGCCGATCTTCGCCATCAGTCAGGGCACGGCCGTCTACCCGCCGCCGACGGCGCCGATCGACCGCCCTGGCACGCGAGCGTCAGGCCCGACCCTGCAGATTCGCTCGGTGTCGACCGGCAGGCTCGAACGCACCCTCACCGCCGAGGACGGCACGGTGTCGCTCAGCCCCGACGGGAAGACCGTCTACTACGAGAGCACCTCCGCACCGCTCGACCCGTTCCCCATCGACCGGATCTCCACCGGCGGCGGCCACCCCGTGCGGGTGGCATCCGGCGAGGACCCCGCGGTCAGTCCCAACAGCGCCGACCTCGCCTACGCCACCGGGAACGGGCGGGGCGTCGCCGTCGAGAACCTGGCCCGCCACACCACCCGGCGGGTCGACCTGAAGGCGCTGATCGGCCCCGGGGCGTCGTTCAACAACACACCGGGCGTCGTCGCCTGGCTGAGCAGGACCATGCTTCTCGCCGTTCCCCCGCCGGACGGCACGCGCGTCGCCTTCTCGATGGGGCGCCTCTCGGCCGGGGGCGCCCCCGGCACCTGCACCGCCATGTACCGCCACGACCAGCAGTGCGCCATCGTCATCGCCCTCGACGCTGCCCGCCCCGCCCGCGTCGTCACCCTCGACCTGCCCCGTCGCTACCGGAACATCACCGCCGCTGGGGCGGGCCGACCCCGGGGAGCCTGCTCGTCGGATCGCTCGGGGCTGTCATTCGCCTCTCGCTGACCCCCGCAGGGGCTGTCAAGCGGGCAACGATCCCCGTGCCCGGCGGCGGCCTCGTCGAAGGGTTCAGCCCCAGCGGCCGTCACCTCCTCTACCTGCGCAACCACGGCCCCGTCCAACTCTGGTCCGGGACGATCACCCCGTCGCACATCTCGCCGACCACCGAACTGCTCGCCGACGCCGACCTCGGCTCCCTCGCCTGGTAGCCAGGGCGCTCACCAGCCGAAGAGGCAACCATCGCCGGGGAACCTGATCCTGGGCCCCCCCTGCAGGGCAGCGTGCCTCAGCTCCGCCGTCTCGGTGCGCTTCTCCACAACGGGTTCCGAGGCTCGCCGTATTCGATCGGAAGGCCAGGGCTGTAGCGACGGAAGCGCTCGGCGAGCTCCTCCAGCTCGCCAGGAACGACCTGTCCGGAGATCGAGAGCGGAAGGCCGGTTCGCCGTTGGTTGGCGCGCTTCACTCGACGGTCGGCCCAGATGGTGTCGGCTGGATCGGTAGGAACGACGCCGAGCATCCGGATGCCAGGGCCGACCGGGGCAGCCGCGTAGCGGTAAACCCGCAGAGCCTCGATCGCTGACCACGGGATCACCGGACCGCAGCGTCGGAAGGCGCCGACCGGCACGCTGACCCCTTCGGGTCCGAAGGCGACGACGACCGGGGGATGCACGAGACAGGCAAGCATGGTAATCGTGCACAGCCCGAAAAAGGCCAGCGCGAAGATCCCGATGACCCGGGGAGCGACGTTCGCCCGAGTGACAAGGTTGGCGGATGAGCTCATGAGGACCACCCCGAGCACCAGTACCGCTCCCACCTTTCGCCGGGACGCGCGAACGTCCTCGACCGCACCGCCGGCTACGTCTCCGGCACCGGCTCGCCCGCCCCGCACCCGAAGGAAGATACAGCAGCGGTCCGTCGAGGTGTTCGTGATCCCCGCGGCCGCTGGGTCCGGATCACCGGCGCTGGTCGGCCACGCTGACCTGCTCTTCTCTGGTGGAGGCGAGGAGAATCGAACTCCCGAACCTCTTGCATGCCATGCACTTTTGTACGTACCAGCCCGTCACGCCCCGTCCCTTCTCGTGTGAATAAGTCCAGGTCAGGGCCCTGCAAGGTGTTGGCAGGTGCCGGCTGATGCCATCGAATCCCTCTGCGTTAGTGCTGCGTCGCGCTTTTGACTTGTGACAGGGTTTTGCGGCCCCGGCGTATCTTTTCGAGGATTTCGTCAGCGGCGGTGTGCTAAACGGATGGTTTGGGATCGTCGTTCCAGTGGCTGACCCAGGTGGCGATGGCTTCGATCAGGTGCGGAACGCGGGTGAACGTGCCGCGGCGCAGCCGACGGTCGGTCAGCTCCTTGAACCATCGTTCCACGAGGTTGAGCCATGACGAGCTGGTCGGCGTGAAATGCAGATGCCATCGGGCTCGGCGGGGATGCGCGAGCCACCCGGCGACCTCGGGACCCTTATGCGCGGACAGGTTGTCGAGGACCACGTGGATGTCGAGGCTGCGAGGGACGTCCTTGTCGATCTTCTTGAAGAACGCCAACACATCAGCCGAGGTGTGGGTCTTGCGGCACTGAGTCGTCATCTCACCGGTAGCGATGTTCAACGCCGCGAAGAGATCCGTGGTCCCGTTCCGCTTGTAGTCATGGGTCATCGTGTTCGCCCGACCGCGGCGCATCGGTAGCGACGGCTGGGTTCGATCGAGCGCCTGGCACTGAGTCTTCTCGTCGAAGCTGAACACGACAGCCTTCTTCGGCAAGTCGAGGTAGAGGCCCACGACATCGACGAGTTTCTCCTCGAAGCGAGGATCGTTGGAGAGCTCGAAGGCGTCAACCTTCCACGGTTTCAGCTCATGGTCACGCCAGATCCTGGCCACGGTGTCCTTACCGACGCCCAACTTCTTCGCCAAGGTCCGTGTCGTCCAGTGCGTCGAGGTGTCATCGGGTTTCTCGTTCAGCGTGTAACGAACCACCTCGGCCACCTTGCCATCGGGCAGATAGGCCTTGCGGCCCCGGCCCTTGGCGATCACACCCACAAAGGCGACACCCTCTCGGGCGAAGCTGGCCCGCCACGCCCGGACCGTGTTCGCCGACACCCCGACCCGGCGACCGATCTCCTCGTTGTTCACCCCATCCACGGCAGCCAACAACGCCTCGGCCTGACGGACCGCGCGATGCGCCAGCGCCGGAGAACCAGCGATCCCGGCCAATCGGTCGCGGTCATCATCGGTCATCAACAACGGAGGGGCACCACGCATCGTCAACATGATGCCAATCCTAGCCCCAAGCTATTTATAAGACACAGCATTAGGCACCCACTTACCGTAGGCACCCCAGACCAACCTCAGCTCGCGCGCGGAGCCGTTGAATTCGCCTCCCATTCTCCGGACAGATGGGCCAACCACAAGTCTTCCGGATACGGTAGAGTTGTGTCATGGAGGTCGGCGTCAAGGAGGTTGCCGCCCAACTTGGGGTGAGCGAGCGGCGGGTTCGTCAGCTAATCGACGCCGGTTCCGTCCCGGCGCGCCGGGTGGCGGGACGTCTGCTCGTCGATGAGGCCGGTATCCCGAGGTCGCGGCCGGTGGCTCGCCCGATGTCTCCGCGGATCGCATGGGCGTTCATCGCCCTGCTCTCCGGTGAACCCGGTCCGGACATCTCGGATCGCGAGCTTGGCCGGTTGGAGATGAAGTACCTGACGTTGCTCGCGTCACCTTGGCCTGCGGTGTTGCTGCGTTCCTGGCTCCGAAGCCGTGCACAGCTGCTTCGCCTAGCTGTTTCCCCGTCGGAGGTGGGCGGCCTGTTAGAGGACCCCAGGCTCGTCCCCTCAGGGATCAGCGATGCCCGATCTGAGATGTCGGCCGGGCGCGAGGCGGAGGCTTACGTGCGACCTGGCGACGTTGAGCAGCTCATGGCCGATCGCTTGATGGCGGCGGTCAATCCCGCCAACGTGTGGCTGCACATCGTCGACCGCCCGCTAGCGCGGCCGGCCCCGCTCGGATTGGTGATCGCCGACCTCGCCGACCACGACCGAGCCCGTGAGGATGCCCGGGCCGCTGAGCTACTCGAGGTTGCCGGGCGATGACCGTGGTACTGACCGGTTTGACGGAACGCCAACGGCAGAGCTGGCTTGGATTGCTCGACGTCGCCGCCGCCTTCCCCAACGGGTGGTGCCTGGTGGGCGGTCAAATGGTCCATCTCTACTGCCAGGAACGCGGGTTGTCACCCTCCAGGCCCACCAACGACGGCGATGTCGTCCTGGACGTTCGAGCACAGCCCAACGTGCTACGCGACTTCACCGGGGCACTGGCCGCCGTTGGCTTCAGTTCCGCTGGAGTAAGTCCCGAGGACCACCAGCACCGGTGGGTGCGGGACCGAGCGTCGATCGACGTGCTGATCCCCCGAGGCCTTGGACGCTCTGCCGACACGAGGACGGGTACTACGGGCGGAACCACCTTGGCCACGCCCGGAGCGCAACAAGCGATCAAGCGATTCGAGCCGGTGACCGTTCAAGTTGATGAGGCGGTCGGCACCATCCGGCGCCCGAACATGCTCGGCGCACTGGTCGCCAAAGCCGCCGCGTTCTCCGTCCCAAGCGACCCGGCCAAGGAACGTCACCTCACGGACTTCGCCACGCTGGCCGCGATGGCCCGGGGATCCGACCGAATCGGCCAGCAGATGACCGCGCGGGACCAGCACTACCTGGCGCCGATGCTCATGGCCCTGGACAACTCCCGCCGACTGTGGGCGTCCATCGAAGGCGCCGAGCGCGGCGTACTCGCTCTGGCAGCAATCACGGCAACTACGTCCAAGCGGACCGTCACCGCCCCTCAGTCACCGACTGCAGCACCGAAGCCGCCAACTCCCGATCTTTAGCGGGTTGACGAAACTCCGGTCTGCCCAGCACCCCTCCGGTGGCGTTGGGTGGTTCAGCTTGCTGGAGTTGCTGCGCTCCACACGGCACTTCTGAGACAGGGTCCCGGGGGCGGTCATGTCGGGATGTGGTAGCGGAGGTGTACAACGTCGTTGTCGAATCCAGGGCTCTGGACATAGGGGGGAGATTGCCTGCGGGGTCTTGGGGCGGCCTCGAGTGGATGGGCTGGTGGTTCAGTAGCCCTTGACGTGGTAGACGAGGCGTAGGTCGGTGCCGGGGTAGGTGGTGTCGGTGGCGTTGAGTTCGTTGGCTAGGCCGGCGATGGCTCGGCTGCGCCGGGGGGCTGAGAGGGGTTCGAGGCTGACGTGGAGCTCGTCGCTGATGATCTGGAGATCGGCGGAGGTGGAGAACGCTTCGGCTAGGAGGCTGTGGGCTTCGTCTTCGGCTCGGGCGTAGTGGGGGCCGAGAGCTCGGGAGAGGGCGTGCTCGGCGGTCCAGGTTGTGAACCACCACGACCATCCCCACCGCCATCACCCCACCCACCACCATCCCGTCTCCCCCAACAGGCCAATCCAGCACAGACACCTGCCACCCTTCGGGGAGGCAACCGTCACCGCCGTCACGACGGCCCCCACCCGAAGTCGAGGGCCGTCTGGCCCGGGCAGTGCAGGTGAAGCCGTCGATCGACGCTCACGTCGGTGCGATGGAGTTTCTGTTCGGCTAACTCCCGTTCGAGTTAGGCACCCCCTTAGCCTGAATCCACCGCGTCGGCGGGCTCGGTGACGGCCTGAGGGGGTTGGACCATCCACGAGAAATGCCTCCTGAGCAGGGAGGATGGCGATGTATGAAGTCGCTGTCCGCTCCAACTCAAGGAGGCACTTCTTGTGCGTCGAGTATCGCATGTCCCGGACCGTCTGCGGGTGGTCTTCGACGACTCGGGGTTGGTCGCGAACGCCGGGTTGATCCTGGTCGCCACGTTGACCGCTCGCCTGGGGTTGGGGGCGCTGGTCGACGCGACGGTCCGCCTCGGGCGGGTGGGTGGTTTCGCGCCGGGCCGCAAGGTCCTCACGATCGTGCACGCAATGGTCGCTGGTGGCAGCCACATCGACCACGCGGAGGTGCTGCGCTCGGGAGCGACGGCGAAGGTGTTGGGCCATCGGGTGATGGCCCCCTCGACGATCGGTACGTTCCTGCGGGCGTTCAGCTTCGGGCATGTCCGCCAGCTCGACGCCGTGATCGCCGAGACGATCCGCCGGGCGTGGGCGCTCGGCGCCGGGCCGGGCGACTCCCGGTTGGTAATCGACATCGACTCCACCATCTGTCAGGTCCACGGCCACAAGAAGGCAGGCGCCGCCTTCGGCTACACCAGAGTCCTCGGCTATCACCCGCTCCTCGCGACCAGAGCCGACACCGGCGAGATCCTCCACGCCCGGATGCGGAAAGGCTCCGCGAACACTGCCCGCGGCGCGAACCGCTTCGTCGAAGAGGTCATCGCCAGGGTCCGTGTCTGCGGGGCGACCGGAGGGCTGGTCGTGCGGGTCGACTCCGGGTTCTGGTCCAACAAGACCATCGCCACCCTGCAACGCCTGGGGGTCCGCTTCACCATGACCGTCCGCTCCAACGTGGCGATCAACGCCGCCATCGCCGGGATCGGCGAGGACCAGTGGGTCGACATCGACTACACCGACAACGGCGGCGCCGCCCAGGTCGCCGAATGCACCTACAAGGGTCTGCGCCTGGTGGTCCGCCGGACCCGCTTGGCCGAGACCGCCCAGTCGGCGCTGTTCCCCACCTGGCGCCACCACAGCTTCCTGAGCGATCTCGCCACCGACACCGTCGCCCTCGACCGGTTCCACCGCCACCACGCCGTGGTCGAGCTCGCCATCCGCGACCTCAAAGCCAACTCCGGCCTCGACCACATCCCCTCCGGGCACTTCGCCGCCAACAGCGCCTGGCTCGCCTGCACCGTCTTGGCCCACAACCTCATCCGCTGGACCACCACCCTGGGCGACCTGGTCCCCGACAGCGACGTCTACACCGTCGGACGCACCCACCGAACCCGGCACGTGACCATGCCCGCCCGACTCGTCAACCTGGCCGGGACCCTCACCCTCCGAGCCCCCGCCCGCTGGCCCTGGGCCACCCAGTTCGCCTGTGCGCTCGAGCACCTCCGGGCGTTACAGCCCGCCACCGGCTGACCTCACCTCGACGGACCTGGCGCCCCGTCAGACCTTCACCCAGCCGCCGACAACACGCCCACCTCCAAGACCTCCGGTCGACAACGCCCCGACTCAACCAGCAAGCCGTCGATCAGTCAATGACTCCACCAGTCAGATCCGAACCCTCCGCCCAGCCCACGACGGTGCATCCAGGCTTAGGCACCCCAACCTCGTCATCGACGTCCTACCAACCGCATAAGTGCGGGTCAAAGGGTGGAGGCGAGGAGAATCGAACTCCCGAACCTCTTGCATGCCATGCAAGCGCTCTACCAACTGAGCTACGCCCCCAGGTGGCTGCGCAACCCTAGCAGCCACGGGAACGCCAACGAGCGGCCAGGTGGGCGACCGGTACCCTGTGCCCCTATGGCAGCGGCGTACGACCACCGGGCGATCGAGGGGAAGTGGCAGCAGCGGTGGTCCGAGCTCGGCGCCTACGAGATCGACAACGACGACCCCCGCCCGTCGTACTACGTGCTGTGCATGTACCCCTACCCGAGCGGGGCGGCCCACATGGGCCACGTGCGCAACTACACCTTCGGAGACCTCAACGCCCGCTACCGGACGATGCTGGGCTACGCGGTGCTCAACCCGATCGGCTTCGACAGCTTCGGCCTGCCGGCGGAGAACGCGGCGATCAAGAGCGGCATCCACCCGAGGGTCTTCACCGACGCCCGGATCGACGAGCTCGTGGCCAGCCTGCGCGCCCTGGGCGCGGCCTACGACTGGCGGCGGGAGATCCGCAGCCACGACCCGGAGTACATGCGCTGGAACCAGGTGATCTTCCTGGCCTTCCTGGAGGCCGGACTGGCCTACCGCCGCGAGGCGCCGGTCAACTGGTGCCCCGGCTGCCAGACCGTCCTGGCCAACGAGCAGGTCCTGGCCGACGGGACCTGCGAGCGCTCCGGCGACCTGGTCGTGCGCCGGGACCTGGAGCAGTGGTTCTTTCGCATCACCGAGTACGCCGACGAGCTGCTCGACGCCCTGGACGACCTGGCCTGGCCGGAACGGGTCAAGACCATGCAGCGCAACTGGATCGGCCGGTCCGAGGGCGCCGAGATCGACCTCGCGGTGGCCGGGCGAGACGAGACCATCAAGGTGTTCACGACCCGCCCCGACACGGGCTTCGGGATGACCTTCGTCGTGCTGGCGCCGGAGCATCCGCTGGTCGAGGTGGTCACGACCGACGAGCAGCGCGACGCGGTCGACGAGCTCGTCGCCCGGGTGGCCACCGAGTCCGACATCGAGCGCCAGTCGAGCGAGGGCCCGTCGGACAAGCGCGGCGTGTTCACCGGCGCGTTCGCCGCCAACCCCTTCACCGGCGAGGACGTCCCGATCTACCTGGCCGACTACGTGCTGATGACCTACGGGACCGGTGCCATCATGGCCGTGCCCGCCGAGGACCAGCGCGACTGGGACTTCGCCACCGCCTACGGCCTGCCCATCGTGCGGACCGTCGAACCGCCCGAGGGCTGGGACGGTGAGGCCTACACCGGCGAGGGCCGACGCATCAACAGCGCCTGGCTGGACGGCTCGACCGACATCGCCGCGGCCAAGGCCAGCGCCATCACCTGGTTGGTCGACCAGAGCCACGGCCGGGCCACGGTCAACTACCGCCTGCGTGACTGGCTGCTGTCCCGCCAGCGCTACTGGGGCTGCCCGATCCCGGTCGTGTACTGCCCGCTCGACGGCATCGTGGCCGTCCCCGCCGACCAGCTGCCCATCCTCCTGCCCGACGACGTCGAGTTCCGCCCGACGGGGGAGTCGCCGCTGCGCTACCACGAGGGGTTCCTGCGCACGACCTGCCCCCGCTGCGGCGGCCCGGCGACGCGCGAGACCGACACCATGGACACCTTCGTCGACTCGTCCTGGTACTTCCAGCGCTTCGCCGACCCGTGGGATCACGACGAGCCGGTCGACGTGCAGGCGGCCACCCGCTGGATGGCCGTCGACCAGTACATCGGCGGCATCGAGCACGCCATCCTGCACCTGCTCTACGCCCGCTTCTACACCCGGGCGCTGGCCGACCTGGGCCTGGGGCCGCAGGGGATCCGGGAGCCCTTCGACCGGCTCTTCACCCAGGGCATGATCACCATGGACGGCACCAAGATGTCCAAGTCCAAGGGCAACCTGATCACCCCGCAGGCCTACTTCGACCGGGTCGGCGCCGACTCGCTGCGGCTCTTCCACCTCTTCGTCGGGCCGCCAGCCGACGGCTTCGACTGGAGCGAGCAGACCGACCAGCTGATCGACGGCTGCCACCGCTTCCTCGGCCGAGTGTGGCGCCTGGCCACGGGCAGCACCGAAGGGGCCCTGCTGGTGGAGCGCGAGCCCACGGACGCCGACAGGGAGTTGGAGAAAGCCACGCACCGGTTGATCGCCAAGGTCAGCTCGGACTTCGAGCGCTGGTCGTACAACACCGCGGTCGCCGCCGCCATGGAGTACCTCAACACGCTCTCGCGCCACGTCCAGGACGCCGAGGGAGCCAGGGCCGCGACCGTCGAGTCGGGGATCGACACCCTGCTGACCCTGCTGGCGCCGATGGTCCCGCACCTGGCCGCCGAGGCCTGGGAGCTGCGCCACGGGGCGACCGACCCGACCGTCGCCACCCCGGGGGGCGGCGGGGTGCACGCCCAGCCGTGGCCGGTCGCCGACGAGTCGCTGCTGGTCGCCGACACCGTCATCCTGGTCGTCCAGGTGAACGGCAAGGTCCGGGACCGCATCGAGGTCCCGGCCGACACCGACGAGGACGGCGTGGTGGCCGCTGCGCTGGCGTCGCCCAGGATCGTCCGACTGCTCGCCGGCGCCGAGCCCCGCAAGGTCATCGCCCGGCCGCCCAACCTGGTCAACCTGGTCCTCTGATCAGCCGGGTCAGGCTCTGTTCAGCCGGGTCGGGTCGAAGCGCTCGAGCGTCGCCGCTCTCCCTAGCGCTCCCCGCGCAAGAAGCGCTCGAGCTCGGCGGCCAGCTCGTCGCCCGATGGCAGCACGCCGAAGTCGGTCGCCGGCGCGGCCGCCTCGTCGTCGTGCTGGGACTCGAGCTGCCGGACGAGGGCGACGTGCTCCTCGCTGCCGGCGATCAGCTCGTCGATCTGCGCACTGGTCGCCGCGGCCGCCTCCTTGAGGGTGGCGGTGTCGATGCCCACCTCGGACAGGGAGGCGAGCTCGTCGAGCAGGGCGGCCGATGCGCCCGGGTAGGGCAGCGCCGACGCGTAGTGGGGGACGCGGGCCCACAGCCCGACGGCGCGGATCCCCGCCTCACCGAACGCCCACTCGAGCGCGCCCTGGGCGCCGGCGGGGACCTCCAGGGAGGCGGGGATGAACCCGACGCGCCCGGCCATGTCGGGGTCGGAGCTGGTCGCGGCCAGGCGCACCGGCCGGGTGTGGGGGACCGGAGCGGGGAAGGCGCCGAGCCCCACCACGAGGTCGACCTCCAGGCGCTTCACGAGGGACACGACCTCGTCGACGAAGGCGTGCCAGCGCATGTCCGGCTCGGGGCCGTGGAGCAGCAGCAGGCTCCGGCCGCCCGCCCCCGCGGCCACGTCGAGGCGCAGCTCGGGCCAGCGCAGGTCGGTGTCGACCCCGTTGACGATCCGCAGCACCGGCCGGCGGGCCCGGTAGTCGATGAGCTGGTCGCCGTCGAAGGTGGCGAGGGGAGAGCTGTCGGTCGACGAGCACAGGGCGGCCATGGCCGTCCCGGCCGCCTGGCCGGCGTCGATCCAGCCATCCAGGCAGACCACCAGCACGGGCCGCTCGAGGCGGGGCCACGAGTGGAGGGTGACGAGGTCGGTCACCTTCGCCTCATCCGACGCCGGCGGTAGCGGCGGCCGCCTGGCGGGCCAGCTGACGGATCGAGTCCGGGTAACGGGAGTAGTCGAAGCCGTCGTGGCCCATGGCCCCGCCGGCGTAGCGCGTGTACACACCCTCCAGGATGCACGCGAGCTTCCAGTAAGCGAACGCGACGTAAAAGTCGAGGGCGTCGACGGTGCGCCCCGAGGTCTCGGCGTAGCGGGCCGCGAGCTCGGCTCTGGTCGGGAAGCCCGGCGCGGTGCTCGCCGAGTGCTCCAGCGCGGAGCGCTCGCCCGCATCGCCCCAGTAGACGAGCAGCTGGCCGAGGTCGGCCATCGTGTCGCCGAGGGTGCACAGCTCCCAGTCGAGGACGGCGGCGACCCGCCCGTCGGCGCCGACCATGGTGTTGTCGAGGCGGTAGTCGCCGTGCACGACACCGGCCCGACGCTGGTCGGGCACGTGGGCGGCGAGCACCGCGTGGACCTGGTCGACCTCGGGCACGTCCGGGCCGGCCTGGGTGTCCCGTGACGCCTGGTACTGGGCGTACCACCGCTTGAGCTGACGGGCGATGTAGCCCTCCTTGCGGCTCAGGTCGCCGAGGCCGACGGCGTCGGGGTCGAGGGCGTGGATCCCGACGAGGGTGTCCACCAGGTCGAAGGCGATCGCACCGCGCTGCCGCTCGGGAAACAGGGCGGCCACGTCGGCCTCGGTGCGCAGGATGTGCCCATCGACGAAGTCCATGACGTAGAACGGCGCGCCGGTCACCGCCGGGTCGGGGCACAGCCCGAGCGCGGCGGGCACCGGGACCCCCGCGGGCCCGACGGCGGAGATGATCCGGTGCTCGCGGGCCATGTCGTGGGCCGTCGGCAGCAGGTGCCCGGTCGGCGGCCGGCGCAGCACGTACCGCCGGCCCCCGGCGTCGGTCACCCCGAAGGTCAGGTTCGAACGACCCCCCGCGATGAGCTCGAAGCGCAACGGTGGGCGCGCGCCGTCGACGTGCTCGGCGAACCACGCGGTGACGCCAGCGACGTCGATGCCCGCAGCCCCGGAGGCGGGGGGCGCGTCCCCTGCCGGTGGCGGGCCCTGGTCGGTACCCTCGGGTCTGGGCTCCGCCGCCTCGACGGGGTCGGAACCGGTCGGTTCAGTCATGCCACGAAACCTAGGGCGCCGCGGCCGAGCGGCGCGTGAGGAGCGCAACCCCCGATGGATGTCACCGATGCCACCTTCGAGACCGCCGTGCTCGAACGTTCGACGCAGGTTCCGGTCGTGGTCGACCTGTGGGCGTCGTGGTGCGGGCCGTGCCGCACCCTCGGCCCGATCGTGGAGAAGGTCGTCGCCGAGACCGGGGGGCGCGTCGACCTGGCCAAGGTCGACGTCGACGCCAACCCGCGCGTGGCCCAGACCTTCCAGGTCCAGTCCATCCCCGCGGTGTACGCCATCGCCGACCGCAAGGTGGTCGACAGCTTCGTCGGCGCGCTGCCGGAGCCGTCGGTGCGGGAGTGGGTGGCCAAGCTCGTCCCGGCGCCGAGCGAGGTCGACGGCCTGATCGGCGCCGGCGACGAGGCGTCGCTGCGCCGGGCGGTCGAGCTCGAGCCGGCCAACGACACGGCGCTCGTGGCCTTGGCCGCGGTGCTCGTCGCCGCCGACACCGAGCGCTCGCGCGCCGAGGCCCTCGAGCTGCTGGCCAAGGTCCCCGAGACGGCCGAGGTCCGCCACCTGGCCGCCCAGGCCCGGGTCGGCGACGAGATCGGGGGAGCGGATGGCGACGGGGTGGCGGGCAAGCTCGACGCCCTCCTCGTCCGCGTCAAGGACGACGACGCCGCCCGCCAGGAGTTCGTCGACCTGCTCGAGGTCCTCGGCCCCGACGACCCGAGGACGGCGCAGTACCGCAGGGCGCTGACCGCCAAGCTGTTCTGATCTGAACGCTCTGGTGCTCTGAACGCTGGGGGCCTGGGGGCACCGTCACGCCTCCGGGGTAGGGTCGCCGACCGTGCAGCTGGCCCTCGGCGACCGGACCTACGACCTGGGGGCCAGGGCGTTGGTGATGGGCATCCTCAACCGGACCCCCGACTCGTTCTACGACCAGGGGGCGCACTGGGACCTCGATGCCTTCTACCGCCGGGCCGAGCAGCTCGTGGCCGACGGTGCCGACCTGCTCGACGTCGGCGGGGTCAAGGCCGGCCCAGGCCCCGACGTGACCGAGGGGGAGGAGATCGACCGGGTCGTGCCGGCCATCCACGAGCTGCACCGCCGCTTCGACCTGCCGCTGTCGGTCGACACCTGGAGGGCTTCGGTCGCCGCCGCCGCCTACGCCGCCGGCGCCGTCATGGGCAACGACATCAGCGGCTTCGCCGACCCCGCCTACCTGCCGGCCGCCGCCCGCGCCGGTGCGGCGGTGGTCGCCACCCACATCCGCCTGGCCCCGCGCGTCCGCGACCCCGACCCCCGCTACGACGACGTGGTCGCAGACGTGACCGCCTTCCTCGCCGAGCGGGTGGCGCGGGCCAGGGCGGTCGGCATCCCCGACGAGCGGATCGTGGTCGACGCCGGCCTCGACCTCGGCAAGACCGCCCCGCAGTCGGCCCGGCTGCTGGCCGGCTCGACCCGCCTGCTGGACCTCGGCGTGCCGGTCCTGCTCTCGGCGTCCAACAAGGGCTTCCTCGGGGAGCTGTTCGGCCTGCCGGTCGGCGAGCGCCGAGAGGTGTCGGTGGCCGCCCACGCCGTCGGCATCAGCCTCGGCTGTCGCATCCTCCGGGTCCACGACGTGGCCGGGAGCCGTCGGGTGGCCGACACCCTCGCCGCCGTGATCGGCGCCCCGTGAGCCCGTCCGCCGCCGCCCCCGAGGGGGCCACGAGGTCGGTGTGGCTGGTCGACGGCACCGATCCCACCCTGGTGTCCGAAGCGGTGCGCAGCCTGGTCGACGACCTGGTCGGCTCCGAGGACCGGTCCCTGGTCATGGAGGACGTCAGCGGCGACGACGTCGACCTGGCCGGCGTGGCGGACGCCTGCCGGACCCCGCCGTTCCTGACCGACCGGCGGGTCGTGGTGCTGCGGGACGTCAACCGGTTCTCGACCGAGGACCTGACCCCCCTGCTCGCCTACGTCGAGGAGCCGCTCGCCACCACCAGCCTGGTGCTGGCCGCAGGGGGCGACGGGCGGATGTCGCAGAAGCTCACCGCCGCGGTCAAGGCCCACGGTCACGTCACCGGCACGGCCGTGTCCGGCCGCGACGCCACCACCTGGGTCCGCGACCGGCTGGCCCGGGCGCCGGTGCGCCTCGACCGGGCGGCGGAGAGCCTCCTCCAGGCGCACCTCGGAGAGGACATCAGCCGCCTCGGTGCCATCGTCGACGTGCTCGCCGCCGCCCACGGCGAGGGCGCCACCCTCGCTCCCGCCGACATCGAGCCCTACCTGGGCGAGGCGGGGTCCGTCGTCCCGTGGGACCTCACCGACGCCATCGACCGGGGCGAGGCCGAGCCGGCCCTCGAGCTGCTGGCGCGCATGCTCGGCGCCGGCGAACGCCACCCGCTCGTGGTCCTCTCGGTGCTCCACCGCCACTTCGGCAACCTGCTGCGCGTCGACGGTCCCTCGATCACCACCGAAGCGGCCGCGGCCGCTGCCCTGGGCATCGCCAAGGGCAGGAGCACCTTCCCGGCGAGGAAGGCCCTCACGTCGGCCCGCAGGTACGGCTCGGCGGGCATCGCCGAGGCCATCGGACTGCTCGCCGGCGCCGAGCTCGACCTCAAGGGCGCCACCGAGTGGCCAGGCGAGCTGGTCTGCGAGGTGCTCGTGGCCCGCCTGTGCCGCCTGGCCCGGGCGTCGGGAGCCCGGGCTCCCTCGTCTCGATCGGGGCGAGGCCGGTGAGCCTCGACGCCATCGACTTCGCCCTGGCCGGCGGGGCGACCCTGGTTGCCGGCGCGGTCAACGCGCTGGCCGGAGGCGGCACGCTCGTGTCGTTTCCGACCCTCGTCGCCATCGGTGTGCCCGCCCTGTCGGCCAACGTGACCAACACGGTGGCCCTGTGCCCCGGCTACTTGTCCGGCACCGTCGCCCAACGCGAGGACCTGCAGGGCCAGAGACGCCGCGTGCGCGCCCTCGGGGTGGCCGCCGCCATCGGCGGTCTGACCGGCTCGGTGCTGCTCGAGATCACCCCGGAATCGGCGTTCCGCTCGGTCGTGCCCTGGCTGCTGGTGCTGTCCTGCGTGCTCCTCGCCGGCCAGGATCGCACGAGAGCGTGGGTCAAGGCCCGCTCGGCCACCGGCGACACGACCGGCGCTCCCCGCGGCGCGACGACCGTCGACGGCTGGGCCACGCCCGCTCGCCGCGAGCCGGCGGGCGCGGCGGGAGCACCGGGGGACCGGGCTGCGGTCGTGGACGTGGGCCGCCCCTCGTGGATCCTGCTCGGCACCATCTTCCTCGGCGCGGTGTACGGGGGCTTCTTCGGTGCCGGCCTCGGGATCATGATGCTCGCCCTGCTCGGGCTGTTTCTCGACGACTCCCTCATCCGGATCAACGCCGTCAAGCAGGCGTTGCAGCTGATCATCAATGTGGTGGCCGCCGCGTTCTTCGCCATCTCCGGCCACGTGCGCTGGGAGCTGGTCCCGGTGATGGCCGTCGCCGCACTCGTGGGGGGGACCGTCGGCGGTCGGTTGTCGCGGGTCGTCAACCCCACGTGGCTGCGCCGGGCCGTGGTCGTGTTCGGCCTGGCCGTCGCCGTGGACTTCTGGGTGACCCAGTAGTGCCGAGGGTCCCGGCGGTCACCGCCCGGATCCTGGGCACCAACCACCTGGAGCGGCCAGACCGATTCGTCTACATTCGACTCCCCTTTCCCTACCGGACCCGCGCCGACGCGCGAGGGAGATCCATGACCGTCGACGACCTGGCCTCCGAGCAGGCCTACCTCCATCGCGCCGAGGCCCAACTAACACGCATGCGCGCCCGCGCCGAGGACCTCCTCGCGGCCATGGGCGGCGCCGATCCCGACCTCGAGTGGGCCCTGCTCCGCCGGGTGCGGTCCCTGGCCCACAGCCCACGCGCGCTGTGCTTCGGGCGCATCGACGCCGCCGACGGCGACAGCTGGTACGTCGGCCGCCGCCACGTCGAGGACGAGGACGCCGAACCGGTCGTCGTCGAGTGGCGGGCCCCGGTGGCCCTCCCGTACTACCGGGCCGGTTGGGACGACCCGATGGGGCTGGTCCGCCGACGGCAGTTCGTGGTGGACGGCTCGGAGCTGCTGTCGATCGGCGACGACACCTTCGGCGCCGACCGGCCGGCCGACGCGCCGGCGCATGGCCGGCGGGGCGGGGAGGCCCTCCTCGTCGAGCTCGAGCGGGCCCGCAGCGGCGAGATGCTCGACATCGTCGCCACCATCCAGCCCGAGCAGGACGCGGTCATCCGCTCCGACGCCGCCGGCGTGCTCGCCGTGCAGGGCGGACCCGGGTCGGGCAAGACCGCCGTGGGCCTGCACCGAGCCGCGTTCCTGCTCTACGGCGACGACGCCATGGCCAGGGCCAACATCCTCGTCGTCGGGCCCAACCGGACCTTCCTGCGCTACATCGCCCAGGTGCTGCCGTCGCTCGGGGAGGCCGCGGTGGTCCAGACCACGCTGGTCGACCTGGTCCCGGAGGTCGGCGGCGCCGCCGGGGCGACCGAAAGCCCCGACGCCGAGCGGGTCAAGGGCGACGGCCGGATGGCCGACGTTCTGGCCGCCGCCCTGGCGGCGAGGCGCAGGTCCGGCGACGACGACCTCGTCGTCGGGATCGGCGTGCGCCGCCTGGTGATCCCCGCCGCCGAGGTCGACGCCACCGCCGCCACCGTGGCGTCGAGGTCGCTGGCCTACGCCGACGGGCGCGACGTGCTCCGTCGCCGACTCGTCGCCCTGCTGGCGGCCAGGTGGGAGGAGCTCACCGGCGCCCCGCCCTCCGACAGAGCGTCCTTCGAGCGGGCCGTCCGCGACGACGGCGGGGTCGCCACCGCCCTCGACGCCAGATGGCCCTCGGTCGCCCCCACCACCCTCGTCGGCGACCTGCTGACCAAGGTGGCCGTGCTCGACGCCGCCGCAGAGGGGATCCTCGACACCGACGAGCGCCGCGCCATCCGCCGCCGCCGGACCAAGGCGTGGACCCCCGCCGACGCCGCCCTCGTCGACGAAGCCAAGGCGCTGGTCGCCGGGCAGTCCCGCACCTACGGCCACGTGATCGTCGACGAGGCCCAGGACCTGTCGCCCATGCAGGCCAGGATGCTGGCCCGCCGCTGCCCGTCGGGGTCGATGACCCTCCTCGGCGACCTGGCCCAGTCGATCGGCGTGTGGGGCCACCGCGACTGGTCCGACGTGGCCGCGTGGCTCCCGACGCCCGGCGGCCTGCGCACCGTCGAGCTGCGCCTCGGCTACCGGTCGCCGGCCCAGGTGCTCGAGCTCGCCGGCCGCCTGCTCCCCGAGGCGGCGCCGGGGATCCGGCCGACGGACGCGGTGCGTCCCGGGCGCAGCTCACCCCGCGTGGTCCGGGTCGAGGGCGACCGCCTCATCGACGCGGTGGTCGCCGAGACGGCCGACCTGGCCGCGACGTGGGCGACCGTCGCCGTCATCACCCCGAGGGCCCTCGCCGGCGCGGTGGTCGCCGCCCTGCGTGACCGCATCGACGGGGGGCCTCGCACGATCGGGGAGGCGGGCGTCGACGGACTCGGGCGGCCGGTCACCGTGGTGGCGGCCGAGGGCGCCAAGGGGCTGGAGTTCGACGCCGTCCTCGTCGTCGAGCCGGCCGGCATCGTCGCCGAGCGCACCGAGCGCCCTGCCGGCCTCCGGCTCCTCTACATCGCCCTCACCCGCCCCACCCAGCACCTGAGCGTCGTGGCGGCGGCGGCGTTGCCTGCCGCCCTGGTCACGGCCGCATAGCACCCGCGCCCGCGCCCGCGCCCGCGGGCCCGGTGCCGGCGTCCGGTGCCGGGGCTCCCGCTCGGGCTGGGTTGGGTGATCTGCGGTCGTTGAGCAGGTTCTCGGAGATCTTCGGTCGCTGGACTGCGGTGGGCGCGGGTTCGTGACCGCAGTACCCTCCGTCAGCGCCCGTGAGGGCGACGCGGCTCAGCCGGCGTCGAGCAGGCGCCAGCAGGTGGCCAGCATGGCCACGCCGGCGGCGGTGCTGCGCAGGGCGACGCCGTCGAGCGAGCGGACGCGGACGGGGCCGCGCACGCTTCCGACCAGCAGCACCAGGTCGGCGGCGTGGAGGTCGTCGACGGTCCCGGACCCGCCGGCGGTCTCGAGGCCGGCGGCGCGTGCCGCGTCGAGGAGGGCCTCGGTGGTGATGCTGTGCAGGATCCCGTTGGGACCGTCGGCCACGGTCACGAGGGTCGAGCCGCTCAACCAGACGACCGACGAGGTGGGGGCCTCGAGCAGGTGGCCGTCGGTGGTGACGAAGAGGGCGTCGTGGGCGCCGCGTCGATCCGCCTCGCGCTGGGCCGCCATGTTGACGGCGTAGGAGAGGGTCTTCACCCCACCGAGCAGCCAGGGGGCGCCGGCGAAGGCGTCGACGGCGGTGCCGCGGGTGAGGACGGCGACGTCGATCCCGTCACGGCGGGCGTCCAGCGCCGACGCGGGCATGGGGGAGACGGTGGCGAACCCGGTCGGCGTCTCCTCACCCTCGCGGCCGCGGGTGGCGACGAGCTTCATCGACGCCTCGTCGTCCCCGGTTGCGGCCCACTCGTCGACGAGCTCGCCGACCAGCGCCCGCCAGGCCACCGGGTCGAAGTCGATGCCGAGGGCCGAGGCGGACCGGCCCATGCGGGCCAGGTGGGCGTCGAGGTGGTCCACCCGGGCGCCGGCCGGCAGGAGCCGGATCCGGCAGCCCTCGAAGCAGCCGTCGCCGCGCGTCAGGCCGACGTCGTCGAGGCACACGACCGGGGCGGCGGGATCGACGATGCCGCGACCGAGCACGGCGGCGAGGGTGATGGTCATCGAGATGCTGCTCCTTCGGCGGGATGCGGCGGGGAGCCGTCGCCAGGCTCGCCCGCAGGCCGCCCGGGCGCACCGGGACGGGCGGGGCTCAGTCCTCCGAGGCGGCGGCGATGGCGTTGATGCGCCGGATCAGGCGGCCCTTGCGGTTGGACGCCTGGTTCTTGTGGATGATGCCGCGGGCGGCCATCTTGTCGAGGCGCTTGACGGCCAGGCGCAGGTCGTCGGCGGCGGTCTCCGTGCCGCTCTCGGCGGCCGCCACGGCCACCTTGACGCGGGTCTTAACCTCCGACTTGGCCGCCTTGTTGCGGAGCCGGCGGATCTCGTTGGTCCGGTTGCGCTTGATCTGGCTCTTGATGTTGGCCATGCCGTCCTAGCCGTGCACTCGAGAAGGGAACCAAGCGACCCTAGCAGAGGTCACGGCCGGCCCAGGAATCGTCCCAGCGCGTCGAGGACCACCTCGACGGTGTCGTCGAGGTGGAGCACCGTTGTGTCCATCCAGAGGTGGTACCAGGCCGGGTCGGCGGCGTCGGCCCGGTAGAGCCGCTTGACCCACAGCAGCCGGGAGCGGTCCGTCTGGACCTGGCGGTCGGCGGCGCGTGCCGGGGGCACGTCCTCGATCTGCGCGGCGGCCGTGATGCGCCGGGCGGCCGGACCGTCGAAGCGGACGTGGTAGGCCCGGGGCCGGTCGGCCAGGACGATGGCACCCGCCCGACCGAGCACCACCGCGCCGGAGCCGGCCCGCAGCGGTGCCAGGTCGGACTCGGCCTGGCGGCGCAGCTCGGCCTCGTCCTGCTCCAGGGCCACCGGGGGCCCGGCCAGGGTGCTGGCCCCGACCGCCCTGGCCAGATGGGCGAAGAACCCCGACGCCGGCGACGCCTGCCGCTCCCACTCGGTCAGGCCCTCGGTGCTGGCCGCCCGGTCCCTGGCCGCCTGCTCGGCGACCGCCTCGGAATGCGCCGCCTCGTCGGTGACCGACGAGGTGAGGAGCCGGTCGATCAGGGGGACACCGAGGCGCTCGGCCAGTCGGGGGGCGATCACGCTGCCGCCGGCGCCGTAGCTGGCTGACACCGTGAGCACGGGCTCGAAGCTGGTCTCGACCACGGGACATCTCCTCGACGTGGGGGGAGCGACCTGGGAAACGAACCGATGAGCAGTGTGCGCCGCTCCTGGGCGCCCCCCGTGGGGTGCTCGACGGAGCGTACCGGTGTGCCGGACGCCACGCCGGGGACCGTCGGACCCAGGCATGCGGGGAGGGCGGCGGCGTGCGCCAAGATGGAGCACCGTGCCCCAATCCGAGACGTCGCTGTCGACGATCCGCAACCTGAGCATCGTGGCCCACGTCGACCACGGCAAGTCCACCCTGTCGGACCGGATCCTCGAGCTGACCGGTGCGGTGGACGCGCGCGACATGCGCGAGCAGTACCTGGACTCGATGGACATCGAGCGCGAGCGGGGCATCACGATCAAGGCGCAGAACGTGCGGGTCGGGTGGAAGGGCCACACCATCCACCTCATCGACACGCCCGGCCACGTCGACTTCGGCTACGAGGTGAGCAGGAGCCTGGCCGCCTGCGAGGGCGTGGTGCTGCTCGTCGACGCCGCCCAGGGCATCGAGGCGCAGACCCTCGCCAACGCCTACCTGGCCCTCGAGAACGACCTGGAGATCGTCGCCGCCCTCAACAAGATCGACCTCCCGGCGGCCGACCCGGACCGCTACGCGGCCGAGATCGAGAAGGTCCTCGGCGTGCCGGCGGACCAGATCCTGCGCATGTCGGCCAAGACGGGCAATGGCGTCCCCGAGCTGCTCGACGCCATCTGCGAGCGCATCCCCCCGCCCGTGGGGGACCCCGATGCCCCGCTGCAGGGACTGATCTTCGACTCCTACTACGACCAGTACCGGGGGGTGGTCAGCGCGGTGCGGGTCAAGCAGGGACGCCTGACCACCGGCCACCGGCTGCGGTTCATGCAGACCAACAGGACCCACGACATCGAGGAGATCGGCGTCCGCCTGCCGGTGCCGACCCCCGTGCGCTCCATCGGCCCGGGCGAGGTCGGCTACCTGATCGCCGGGATCAAGGACGTCGGCGAGGCCCGCAGCGGCGAGACGGTCACCGAGGCGGCCCGCCCCGCCCCCGAGGCCCTGGCCGGCTACCAGGACCCCAAGCCGATGGTGTTCTGCGGGATCTACCCGATCGACGGCGACGAGTTTGCCGTGCTGCGCGAGGCGCTCGAGAAGCTGCGGCTCAACGACGCGTCGGTCAGCTACGAGCCGGAGACGTCCGGCGCCCTCGGGTTCGGCTTCCGCTGCGGCTTCCTCGGCCTGTTGCACATGGAGATCGTGCGCGAGCGCCTGGAGCGCGAGTTCGGCCTCTCCCTGATCGCCACCGCGCCGAGCGTGGAGTACCGGGCCCACCTGACCGACGGCACCGTCGTCGAGGTCCACAACCCCTCGGAGATGCCCCCGCCCCAGCGCCTCGAGTCGATCGAGGAGCCGTTCCTGCAGGCCACCATCCTGGCGCCGACCGAGTACACCGGCACCCTCATGGACCTGTGCCAGACCCGGCGCGGCGAGATGCTGCGCATGGAGTACCTCGGCCCCGAGCGCCTCGAGCTGGCCTACCGGATCCCGCTCGCCGAGGTGGTCATGGACTTCTTCGACGCCCTCAAGAGCCGGACCAAGGGCTACGCCAGCCTCGACTACGAGCCGGCCGGGTGGGAGACCGCCGACCTGGTCAAGATCGACGTGCTGCTCAACGGCACACCCGTCGACGCGTTCAGCGCCATCGTCCACAAGTCGCAGGCCCAGGACTACGGGCGGCGGATGACCGACAAGCTGCGGGAGCTGATCCCCCGGCAGATGTTCGACGTGCCCATCCAGGCGGCGGTCGGCGGCCGCATCATCGCCAGGGAGACGGTCAAGGCCAAGCGCAAGGACGTGCTGTCCAAGTGCTACGGCGGCGACATCACCCGCAAGCGCAAGCTGCTCGAGAAGCAGAAGGAGGGCAAGAAGCGCATGAAGAACATCGGCCGCGTCGAGGTCCCCCAGGAGGCGTTCATCCAGGCCCTCAGGCTGGAGGAGTAGGCCGCGCCCATGAGCCGCTACCTGATCACCGGAGCCACCCGAGGCATCGGCCGGGCCCTCGTCGAGCTCCTGGCCGACCACGAGCTGTACCTCCTCGCCCGCCGCCAGGCCCCCATCGACGAGCTGTGCTCGTCGATGCCCGACGCCACCGGCCGAGCCGTGGACCTGCGCCGCCCCGAGAACCTGGCCGCCGCCTTGGACGGCTGGATCCCCGACCGCCTCGACGGCATCGTCCACAACGCCGGGGTCGGCGGCGGGGCGCCCATCGCCGACCAGACGCCGCCCGGGTGGGTGGACGCCTTCTCGGTCAACGTGTTCTCCGTGGGCGAGCTCACCCGGTTGTGCCTGCCGGCGCTGCGGGCCGGGCGGGCGACGGTCGTGGTGGTCAACTCCGGCTCCGGCCTGCGCGTGGGGGCGCCAGGCAGCGCCATCTACTCGGGGACCAAGTTCGCCCTGCGGGCGCTGGCCGACAGCCTGCGCATCGAGGAGCCGGAGCTGCGCGTGACCACCGTGTTTCCCGGCCGGGTGGACACCGACATGCAGCGGGAGCTGCAGGCGTCGATCGGCCGCGACTACGACCCCGACGAGCACCTCAGGGCCTCGACCGTCGCCGGCGTCATCGCCGGGGTGCTCGACCTGCCGCGCGACGGGTTCGTCCCCGAGGTCTCGGTCAACCCCAAGGCCTGGACGACCGCCAGGACCCGCCCGTGACGACGGCGGCGAGGGCGTGAGCGGCTCCGCGCCAGCGATCTGGTGGATCCGCCGAGACCTGCGCCTGGGCGACAACCCGGCCCTCGCCGCCGCCGCGCACGCCGGCGAGGTGCTGCCCGTGTTCGTCCTCGACGACCATCTCTGGGGTCCGGCGGGACCGGCCAGACAGGCGTTCCTGGCGGCCAGCCTCCGCCATCTCGACGACGCCACAGGCGGATCGCTGGTCGTGCGCCGCGGGCGCCCCGCAGCGGCGCTGCGCAAGGTGGCCGACGAGACCGGCGCCGCGGGGGTCTGGGCGGCCGCCGACTTCGGGCCCTACGGGCGTGACCGCGACGCCGGGGTCGACGACGCCCTCACCAGGTCCGAGGTCGAGGTCCACTGGATCGGTTCGCCCTATGCCGTCGACCCCGGCACGGTCGTGAAGGGGGACGGCACGCCGTTCAAGGTGTTCACCCCGTACTCCAGGGCGTGGGTGGCGCACGGCTGGGACCGCCCTGGCCGCAAGCCTTCGGGCCTGCGGTGGGTGAGCGGGGTGGACTCCGCCGGTGTCCCCGACGCCCCTGGGGTGGACGCCCGCCTGCCCGAGCCCGGCGAGGACGCCGCCCGCCACCGGTGGAGGTCATTCCTCCGGGACGACCTCGACGGCTACGACGAGGACCGCAACGACCCCGCCGGTGACCACACCTCCCGCCTCTCCGCCTACCTCAAGTGGGGGGCGATCCACCCGCGCACCCTCCTCGCCGACCTCGACCCCCGCCGCAAGGGCCACGCCACCTACCGGACCGAGCTGGCCTGGCGGGAGTTCTACGCCGACGTGCTCTGGGCTCGCCCCGACAGCGCCAGGCGCGCCTACCTGGAGGGCATGGAGGCGATGAAGGTCGACACCGGCAAGCGGGCCGACGAGCGCTTCGCCGCCTGGACCGAGGGTCGGACCGGCTACCCCATCGTCGACGCGGGGATGCGCCAGCTACGCGCCGAGGCGTGGATGCACAACCGGGTGCGGATGATCACCGCCAGCTTCCTCGTCAAGGACCTCCACCTCGACTGGGCGCGGGGCGCCCGCTGGTTCCTCGACCGTCTGGTCGACGGCGACCTGGCCTCCAACAACCACGGCTGGCAGTGGGTCGCCAGCACGGGCACCGATGCCGCTCCCTACTACCGCATCTTCAATCCGGTCACCCAGGGCCAGAAGTTCGACCCGTCCGGCGCCTACGTCCGGCGCTGGGTGCCGGAGCTGGCATCGGTCCCCGACCGCTACGTCCACCGCCCCTGGGACGCGGCCGAGCTGCCCATCGACGCGGCCGGCTACCCCGAGCCGATCGTCGAGCACCACGTCGAGCGCGAGGAGGCCCTGGCCAGGTATCAGGCGCTGCGCTCCTGATCACGGTCGTCGCCCGGCCGACACCCACCGAACCGGGGGCCAAATCCGACCCGCTGGGTAAGGTTTCCGTGCCGAACCCCGCACCGGAACCCCACAGCGACCCCTCGCCGCCGGCGAGCGCATCTACACCTCGCCGCCGGCGAGCAGATCTACCCCTCGCCGCCGGCGAGCACATCTAGGAGGAGCACCGTGACCGACGACGCCCGAGGCTTCGAGACCCGCCAGATCCACGCCGGCGCCGCCCCCGACCCGACCACCGGAGCCCGGGCCACGCCCATCTACCAAACGACCAGCTTCGCCTTCCGCGACACGGACCACGCAGCGGCGCTGTTCGGCCTGGCCGAGCCCGGCAACATCTACAGCCGCATCATGAACCCCACCCAGCAGGTGCTGGAGGAGCGCATCGCCAGCCTGGAGGGCGGTGTCGGCGCACTGGCCACGTCGAGCGGGCAGGCGGCCGAGACCCTCGCCATCCTCACCCTGACTGACAGCGGCGGCCACGTCGTGTCGTCGTCCTCGCTCTACGGGGGCACCTACAACCTGTTCCACTACACGCTGCCCAAGCTCGGCATCGAGGTCAGCTTCGTCGACGACCCCGACGACCTCGACGCCTGGCAGGCGGCGGTGCGACCCAACACGCGGGCCTTCTACGGGGAGACCATCGGCAACCCCAAGGGCGACGTGCTCGACCTCCCCGGCGTGGGCGAGGTGGCGCACCGCAACCGGGTGCCGCTGATCGTCGACAACACCCTGGCATCGCCGTACCTGGCCCAGCCGCTCGCCCACGGCGCCGACATCGTGGTGCACTCGGCCACCAAGTTCATCGGCGGGCACGGCACCGCCATCGGTGGCGTCATCGTCGACGGCGGGAGCTTCGACTTCGGGGCCAGCGAGCGCCATCCGACCTTCACCGAGGCCGATCCGAGCTACCACGGCCTCAAGTACTGGGAGGCCCTCGGTCCCGGCTCGTACATCGCCAAGGCCAGGGTCCAGGGGCTGCGGGACATCGGGATGGCCATGGCGCCGATGAACGCCTTCCTGCTCATCCAGGGCGCCGAGACCCTGTCGCTGCGCATGGAGCGCCACGTGAGCAACGCGGTCGCCGTGGCCACCTTCCTCGAGGCGCGCGACGAGGTCCGCTGGGTGGCCTACCCGGGGCTGCCGTCGTCGAAGTGGCACGACCGGGCGACCGAGCTGCTGCCGAGGGGAGCGGGGTCGATCCTGTCGTTCGGCATCGAGGGGGGAGCGGCGGCCGGCCGGGCCTTCGTCGAGGCCCTCGAGCTCCACAGCCACCTGGCCAACGTCGGCGACGTGCGCAGCCTGGTCATCCACCCGGCCACCACCACCCACTCCCAGCTGACCGAGGCCGAGCAGGCCACCGCCGGGGTCACCCCCGACCTCGTCCGGCTCTCGGTCGGCCTCGAGACCATCGACGACATCCTCGCCGACCTCGACGCCGGGTTCCGCGCCGCCAAGTCCTGAGGCCGGTCCCGGTTCGCGCGAAGACGGTGCCGGAATCGGGGGCTCCGCCGCCACGGCCCGGTTGGGCCGCCCAGCCGGGCGGCCCCGGTGCGCTCGCCGCCCAGCCGGGCCGTCCCGGCGCGCTCGGGTCCCTGCCGGGCGGTCCCGGTGCGCTCGCCGCCCAACCGGGCGGTCCCGGTGCCCTCGGGTTCCTGCCGGCGTCGGGCGCGTGGCGCCCGGGCGACCCGGCGGGTGACCGGCGCTTCGTCGAGCTGTTCGCCGACCAGCCGCTGGCGCTGGAGGCCGGCGGCTCCTTCGGGCCGATCATCGTCGCCTACGAGACGTGGGGCACGCCCACGCCGGACCGTGCCAACGGCGTGCTCGTCTGCCACGCCCTCACCGGTGACAGCCACCTGCACGGCCCGGTCGGCGCCGGCCATCCCACCCGCGGGTGGTGGGATGGCATCGTGGCGCCCGGCGCGGCGCTCGACGCCGCCGACTGGTGGGTGGTGTGCCCCAACGTCCTCGGCGGGTGCCAGGGCAGCACCGGCCCCGCCTCCGCCGATCCCGACGGGAGGCCGTGGGGGTCGCGCTTCCCCACGGTCACCATCCGCGACCAGGTGGCGGTCGAGGCCGCCTTCGCCGACGCCGTCGGCGTCGACCGCTGGGCGGCGGTGGTCGGGGGGTCGATGGGCGGCATGCGGGTCATCGAATGGGCCGTCGCGCACCCCGACCGGCTGGCCCGCGCCGTCGTGGTGGCGACCACTGCGGCGGCCAGCGCCGAGCAGATCGCGCTGTCGTCGATCCAGGAGCAGGCCATCCGCCTCGACCCCGGCTGGGCCGGCGGCGACTACTACGACGCCCCGCCAGGCCACGGCCCGGCCGCCGGGCTGGCGCTGGCCCGCAGGCTCGGCCACCTGAGCTACCGGGCCGAGCCCGAGCTGGCCGCCCGCTTCGACCGCCGGCCCCAGGGCTCGGGGCCGGGTGGTGCCTCACCGCCGTGGGAGGACCCGCTGGCCGGCGGCCGCTACGCGGTAGAGGGCTACCTCGACCACCAGGCCGCCAAGCTGGCCGCCCGCTTCGACGCCAACAGCTACCTGGTGCTCAGCCGGGCCATGGACGACCACGACGTCGGCCGCGGCCGTGGAGGCGTGGCCGCCGCCTTGGCCCGGGTGACCGCGTCGGTCACCGTCGCCGGCGTCGACACCGACCGCCTCTACCCCCTGCGCCTGCAGGAGGAGATCGCCCAGCTGGTGCCCGGGCGCCCGCCGGTCCGGGTCGTGGCCTCCGGCGCCGGACACGACGGGTTCCTCGTCGAGGCCGGCCAGATCGACAAGATCATCGCCGACGCCATGGGGTGAGGCCGTCCGCTCGGGATGCGTGGAGCGCCCCGAGGTCGGCTAGGAGTGCGTGGGTCGCGGGGGTCGGCTCGCGACCTCGGGGCGCTTCGCGTTGGTATCCCACGTGGACCGCCCCGGGTGCGTGGATCGCCCCGGGGTCGGCACGGGGTGCGTGGACCGACCCGGGTGCGTGGAGCGCCCCGAGGTTGGCGCGGGGTGCGTGGGTCGACCCGAGGTTGGCGCGGGGTGCGTGGACCGCCCCGGGGTCGGCGCGGAGTGCGTGGACTGCCCGGAGGTCGGCGCGGGGGACCGAGCGGGCCAAGCTGGGCGCCGGTCCCGTCAGGGGCGGCCCTTGGCCCGCTGGTACGGCTCGGGCCACGGCACGTCGACGCCGAGCGCGGCGGCGGCGTGGCGGGGCCACGCCGGGTTGCGCAGCAGGGCCCGGGCGAGGAGCACGACGTCGGCGTCGCCGGAGGCCACGATGTCCTCGGCCTGGGCCGGTTCGGTGATCATCCCGACCGCGCCGGTGGCCACGCCGGCCTTGGCCCGCACCGCCGAGGCGAACGGCACCTGGTAGCCGGGGCCGACGGGGATGCTCGGATGGGCGAGGATGCCGGCGCTCGAGCAGTCGACCAGGTCGACGCCCCGGTCGCCGAGCGCGGCGGCGAAGGCGATGGTGTCGTCGAGCTCCCAGCCCTCGCCCTCGTCGGCCCAGTCGGTGGCCGACACCCGCACGACGAGAGGGCGTTCGTCGGGCCACGCCGCCCGGACGGCGTCGACCACCTCGAGCGGGTAGCGCATCCTCGCCTCGGCGTCGCCGCCGTAGTCGTCGGTCCTGATGTTGGCCAGCGGCGAGAGGAACTGGTGGAGCAGGTAGCCGTGCGCGGCGTGCAGCTCGATCAGATCGAAGCCGGCGTCGAGGGCGCGACGGGTGGCGGCCACGAAGGCGTCACGGACCCGGACCAGCTCGCCGTCGTCCATGGCGACCGGGGCGGGCAGGTCGCCGAAGGGGACGGCGGACGGGGCGATGGGGTCCCACCCGCCCTCGGAGGCCGGGATGCGGCCGCGGCCGACCCACGGGGCCTCGGTCGAGCCCTTGCGCCCGGCGTGGGCCAGCTGGATGCCGGCGCTCGCGCCCTGCGCCCGCACGAAGTCGGTGATCTCGCGCCAGGCGGCGACGTGGCCGTCGTGCCAGATGCCGGTGTCGTCGGGGCTGATGCGGCCATCCGGCGAGACCGACGTGGCCTCGGTGAAGACGACGCCGGCGCCGCCGATGGCAAACTGCCCGAGGTGGACGCGGTGCCAGGCGGTCGGCGTGCCCGCCCCGTCCGCGGAGTACTGGCACATCGGGCTGACCCAGACCCGGTTGGCGACGTCGAGGCTGCGCAAGGTGATCGGCTCGAACAGCGCGCTCATCGATCCGCCATCGGCACGATGGCGGACCGACCTGCCCTGATCGGCTCGCTCCCGAGGTCGCTCACCTCGCGTCCGTGAGCGACGCGACCTGCTCGTCGGTGAGGGTGACGCCGGCCGCCGCGCAGTTGTCCTCGAGGTGGGACACCGACGACGTGCCCGGGATGGGCAGGACCACCGGCGCACGGGCCAGCAGCCACGCCAGCGCCACCTGTGACGCCGACGCCCCGGTGGCCTGCTCGATGGCATCGACCGGCCCACCGGGCTTGGCCAGCTCGCCGGCGGCGATCGGGGACCACGGGACGAAACCGATGCCCTCGGCCTCGCAGTGGTCGAGCACGGCTTCGGACCTGCGCTCGGTCAGGTTGTACAGGTTCTGCACGGTGGCGACCGGCACGACCTTCCTGGCCGCCTCGACGTCCTCGACGGTCACCTCGGAGAGTCCGACGGCGGCGATCTTGCCCTCGTCGATGAGGTCGGCCAGCAGTCCGAACTGCTCGTCGGCGCCCACGTCCGGGTCGATGCGGTGCAGCTGGAACAGGTCGATGCGCTCGACGCCGAGGCGGCGCAGGCTCATCTCGCACTCCTGGCGGAGGTACGCGGGTCGGCCGACGGGGTGCCACTCGTCGGGCCCGGTGCGCACGAGGCCGGCCTTGGTGGCGACGAGGAGGTCGTCACCGTAGGGGTGGAGCGCCTCGCGGATGAGGTCCTCGGAGACGTAGGGGCCGTAGGAGTTGGCGGTGTCGATGAAGTCGACACCGAGCTCGACGGCCCGGCGCAGGACTCGGAGGGCCTCGGCGCGGTCGGTCGGCTCGCCCCAGATGCCGCGGCCGGTGATGCGCATGGCACCGAAGCCGAGGCGGTGGACAGCGCGGCCACCGATGCGGAAGGTGCCGCTCGGGGCGATGGTCGTGGAGGTGCTCACAGGATGGGGGGATTCCTTCGTGGTGGTGCCGGCGACCCGGTCAGGCGGCCGGTCGGGGTACCTGGACGTTGTACCCATCCGGCGGGATCGCCCATGCCGCTGGACTTCTCGGCAGGACCGGTACGATGCCGACGGATGTTGGATGACCGCAAGGCGGAGATCCTCCGAGCCGTGGTGGAGGAGTACATCCAGACCGGGCAGCCGGTCGGTTCGGCCCACGTCGCCCAGTCGACCGGCCTGGCGGTGTCGTCGGCGACGGTCCGCAACGACATGGGCGCCCTCGAGCGGGAGGGCTTCCTCGTACAGCCCCACACCAGCGCCGGGCGGATCCCGACCGACAAGGGCTACCGCTTCTTCGTCGACGCCCTCGCCGCGCCGGGTCACCTGGATGCGGCGAGGAGCCACCAGGTGCGGGCCTTCTTCGCCAGCGCCCACGGTGAGCTCGAGCGGATGCTGGCCGACACCAGCCGGCTGCTCTCGGGTCTGACCGACTACGCCGCCGTGGTCGTCGCCCCCTCGGCCGACGCCCTCCAGGTGCGGTCGGTGCAACTCGTCGCCCTCGGGCCGAGGGTGGTGGTGGCGGTGGTGGTGCTCTCCGACGGCAGCATCGAGAAGCGCACCGTCGAGATGCCCGCCGACGTGTCGGACGTGGTCGTGGGCGCCGCCGGCGCCCACCTGGCGTCGGCGACCGTCGGGATCGCCTGGGGGTCGGCCGTCGCCGTGGGCCCGAGCGGGGACGCGGCGGTCGACGCCCTCGTCGGCCGGGCGGCGTCAGCCCTCGGTGCGAGCCGCAGGGAGGGGAACGACCACGTCTTCGTGGGGGGAGCGGCGCGGATGGCGTCGGCCTTCGATGCGGTCGGCACGATCCGCCAGGTGCTCACCATCCTGGAGCAGCAGTACGTCATCGTCGGGTTGCTGAGCGACGTCCTCGACCGGGGCCTGTCGGTGGCCATCGGTGCCGAGCACGGCCTGCAGCCCCTCGCCGACTGCTCGGTGGTCGTCGCCCCCTACTCGGTCGAGGGGGAGCGCAACGGCACGGTCGCCATCCTCGGCCCCACGCGGATGCACTACGCCGAGGCGCTCGCCGCCGTGGCCGTGGTGAGCCGCAGGCTCGGACGGGCCCTCAGCGAAGGGGCGTGACCGGGCGGGGCTGCGGTCAGGGCCCCGCCGGGCGGTAGATTCGTCTTCCTGTGGCCGCTGACGACTACTACCAGCTGCTCGGCGTGTCCAAGAACGCGACCGAGGACGAGATCAAGCGGGCCTACCGGCGCCTCGCCCGCGAGCTGCACCCCGACGCCCGACCCGACGACGGGGTCTCCGAGGAACGCTTCAAGCTGGTCAACCTGGCCTACGAGACCCTCAAGGACCCGGAGCGGCGCCGCCAGTACGACATGTTCGGCGCCGGCGGCCCTCGCCAGGCGCCCACGGGCGACCCGTTCGCCGGGGGCGGGCTCGGCGACCTGTTCGACGCCTTCTTCGGCGGCGCCGGTGGAGGCAGGGCGCAGCCCCGCAACGGTCCCCGCCGCGGGGAGGACGCCGAGGCCGTCCTCCGGCTCGAGTTCGCGGCTGCGGTCTTCGGCGGCGAGCAGGACCTCACCGTCCGGCTACCGGTGACGTGCGCGACCTGCGCCGGCTCGGGGGCCGCGCCGGGAACCTTTCCCTCGACCTGCACCGTCTGCCAGGGAGCGGGTGAGGTCCGCAGGGTCCGCCAGTCGATCCTCGGCCAGATGGTCACCGCGTCGCCCTGCACGCGCTGCGGGGGCACGGGCCAGGAGATCTCCTCGCCGTGCCCGACCTGCCGGGGCGACGGGCGGCGCACCGAGGAGCAGACCTTCGTCGTCGATGTCCCCGCCGGGGTCGACGACGGCTCCACGCTGCGCCTGACCGGCCGCGGCGCCGGCGGCGTCCGCGGCGGACCCCCGGGTGACCTCTACGTCCACCTGGCCGTGGCCCCGCATCCGGCCCTGCGCCGGGAGGGGACCGACCTCCACGGTGATCTGCACGTGACCATGACCCAGGCTGCTCTCGGGGTCCACCTCCCGTACGAGACCCTGGACGGCTCGGAGGAGCTCACCGTCGCGGGGGGCACCCAGACCGGCAGGCAGCTGCGCCTCCGGGCTCGCGGCGTGCCCCACCTGCAGGGTCGCGGGCGCGGCGACCTGATCGTGTCGGTCGTGGTCGAGACGCCCGAAGCGGTGACCAAGGTCCAGGAGGACCTCCTGCGCCAGCTGGCCGCCGAGCGCGGCGAGACCGTCGCCGATCCCGACGCCGGCCTGATGTCGCGGATCCGCGGGGCGTTCAAGTAGGCGGCCCAGCCGGCCCGGCCGAGCTGGCCAGGGCGGCCGCCGCCCACGTCTTCGTCGACGACATCGACCGGCCCGCCCTCACCGACGACGATGCCGTCCATCTGCGGCGCGCCCTGCGCCTCCGGGCCGGCGAGGCGGTCAGCGCGGCGGACGGCGCCGGCCGCTGGCGTCGGTGCGTCCTCGGCGACGGCGCCGACCTCGTCCCCGCCGGTGATCCGGTCGCCTGGGCGCCTCCCGGCCCTCCCGTGGTCGTCGGCCTGGTCGCGCCGAAGGGGGACCGGCTCGACTGGGCCGTCCAGAAGCTGACCGAGGTCGGCGTCGACGCCATCGTCGTGCTCACCAGCGATCGGGGGGTGGTGCGGTGGGACCCGGACCGCACCGGACGCCAGCTGGCCAGGCTGGCCACCATCGCCCGGCAGGCCGCCATGCAGAGCCGGCGCCCGACCGTGCCCCCGGTGTGGGGCCCGCTGCCGCTGTCGGCCGCAGTCCCGCCGGGCGGGTGGTCGGGACCGGAGTGGTCGCCGGGCGGGTGGTCGGGGCCCGGGCCGTCGTCGGCCGGCGGGGCGCCGGTCCCCGGTCCCGTCGCCCTGGCCGAGCCAGGCGCCCCACCGCCGACCCTCGCCACCCCCACGGTGCTCGTCGGCCCCGAGGGTGGGTGGAGCACCGCGGAGCTGGGCGCCGTCCCCCACCGCGTCGGCCTGGTCCCCGGAGTGCTGCGCACCGAGACCGCCGCCGTGGTCGCCGCCGCCCTGCTCGTCGCCGCCCGCAGCGCCACGACCCCCGCGACCCGCTGATCCTGGCGTCGTCACGGGTTGCCACCAAGCGTGGCGCCCGGGGCCACCAGGTTCGCTCCCGGGGGCCGGTCGGTGCCGGGGATCGGCCCCGGATCGCCAGGTATCGAGGCGATGGAGCGGCCGAACCAACGCACAGGGTGGTGAGCGACGAAGTTTCTCACGCTCGGTGTTCGAACGCGCTGCGTGCGGGTATGCTGCCGGGCGTCGCCGAAGGGGCGCAGAGCGAGGAATGACAACGACCGTGTCCGAGGAGATGCCCACCACCTACGCCCGCCGTGTCGGCGAGCGCCTGCGCAACGTCCGCCGGCAGCAGCGGGTGTCCCTGCAGGCGGTCGAGGCGGCGTCGAACCAGGAGTTCAAGGCGTCCGTCCTCGGGGCCTACGAGCGGGGGGAGCGGGCCATCTCCGTGCCCCGCCTGCAGCGCCTGGCCAAGTTCTACAACGTCCCCGTCGACCAGCTCCTGCCCCGGGACCTCGGCGCCGAGCCCGACTGGACCGTTGAGCGCACCGCGGACGTCGACCTCAGGGAGACCGAGGTCGACGAGGCCGGCAAGGTCACCATCGACCTGGTGCGCCTCGACAGCGACTCCTCGTCCGAGCAGGAGCTGCTCGGACGGTTCCTCACCACCATCCAGCTCCAGCGCCAGGACTTCAACGGGCGGGTCCTCACCATCAGGGAGGAGGACCTCCGGGCCATCGCCTGCATGTTCGACACCCAGCCCGGCCAGATGCGCCGGCGCCTCGACGAGCTCGGCGTCCGCCGCTGACCCGTACGCCGGCGGACGCCCCGCCCGGCGCGCCCCACCACGCCGACGACTTCGGCGTCTATGTCCACGTGCCGTTCTGCCGGCGGCGGTGCGACTACTGCGCGTTCGCCACCTGGACCGATCGCCACCACCTGGCCGACGACTACGTGCGCGGGTGCCGACGGGAGCTGGCCGGCGCCGGCCGTCTGCCCCCCGGTCCCGCCGGCGCCGACGACGTCGAGCCCGCTCCTGACCGCGGGTCGCGGGCTGACCGCGGGTCCGTGGCCCTCCCCGCCGCCACCTCGGTGTTCTTCGGGGGTGGCACGCCGTCCCAGCTGCCCGGCGAAGGCCTGGCCGCCATCCTCGACGCCGTCCACTGCCGGCCCGGCGCGGAGGTGACCGTCGAGTGCAACCCCGACGACGTCGACGTCGACCTGCTGGCCGCCTACCGCGCCGCCGGGGTCACCCGGCTGAGCTTCGGGGTGCAGTCGATGGTGCCGCACGTGCTCGCCTCGCTCGGCCGCGAGCACGACCCCGCCGCCGTGCGCCGCGCCGCCGCGGCCGCCGGCGCCGCCGGGTTCGCCGGCGCCTACAGCGTCGACCTCATCTACGGCGCGGCCGGCGAGACCCTCGACGACTGGCGGGCCAGCGTGACCCAGGTGCTCGACCTCGACCCGGCTCCCGCCCACGTCAGCGCCTACGGCCTCACCGTCGAGCCGGGCACCCCGCTGGCCGGGGAGCCCCACCGCCACCCCGATGCCGACGACCAGGCCGACAAGTACGAGCTGGTCGACGACCTCCTCGGTGAGGGCGGGTTGGACTGGTACGAGATCTCCAACTGGGCCCGACCCGGCTCGCAGTGCGCCCACAACCTGCTCTACTGGCGCCAGGGCGACTACCGCGGGATCGGCTGCGCGGCCCACAGCCACGCGGCCAGACCCGACGGCAGCGCCCGCAGGTGGTGGAACGTCCGGACCCCCGAGCGGTACCTGCGCCTCGTGGCCGACGGCCGCTCGACGGAGGCGGCCGGCGAGGAGCTCGACCTTGCGGGCCGGCGGTCCGAGGCGATCGCCCTGAACCTGCGCACCCGGGAGGGCGCGGCGGTGGCCGACGTCGACGCCGCCGGCCTCGACGTCGTCGCCGGAGCAGGCCTGGCGACGGTCACCGGCGACCGGGTCGTCCTCACCCGAAGGGGCCGGCTGCTCGGCAACGAGGTCACGGTCCGCCTCGTGCCCTGAGCTGAGGGCCGGCGCAAAAGCAAATCGGCGGGCGCCCGCTCTCGGCCGGGCTTAGGTGGCGCTCACCCGGACGGTGGCCCAGGAGTTGTTGGCGCATCCCTTGGGGTTCCACACCTCGGCCTCGTGGACGATCATGTCGTCGCTCTTGCCCCAGTGGCCCATCCCGCACGCCTACCCGTCGGGGAGGGGCCATCCCGGGCCGACCGATCAGAGGGTGCGGCGCCCCCGCCTCCCGGGGCGGGTGAGCAGGAACTGGACGAGCAGCAGCACCACGAACAGCCCGAAGGCGCTCTCCGCGATGCGGGCGAGGACGGGATCGACGTGCGCGGAGGTCGCATGCGTCCGCAGCGGCACGGTGCGCGGCGCCGTCGGCACCCGACCGGCGATCCCGGCGATCGTGGTCGGGCTGGCCGAGGTCGTGGTGGTGGTCGCGCCGCGCCGCACGGCGGCCGGGACCGGTGCCGTCGGCAGCCGCAGAGATGTCGGCAGGCCACGGGATGCCGTGGCGACGCCCCCGGTGAACACCGCGGAGGCGATCACCGCCGCCACGACGGCCGACGCCGTTCGCGGCCGCGCCGTCACCGGGCGGCCCCGTGTCGGCCAGCGTGCGTCGCGCAGTCCCACCTGACCAGTGTGGCCGACCCGTCCTCACGAGCGAGGGGACCCGGGAACGGGCGGAGGGAGCACGACCCGGTCGCCGGGGAAGATCAGGTCGGGGTCTCCGAGCTCACGGTTGGCGGCGACCAGGCGCGACCAGTAGGAAGACACGGCGTCGAGGCTCGGCGCCGCTCCTCCGGCGACGGTGAGGTGGGCCTCGGCGATGCTCCACAGGCTGTCGCCTGCGGCCACGGTCCAGACCCGGGCCGAGCCGGCGGCGTGGGTGGACCGGCGGCCTCGAGGAGCCGGCGGGTGGTGGACGACGGGGTGCTCGCCGGGGTGGTGGTCAGGTCGTGGTGCGACCGGCCAGAGCCGCGGCGCGGCGACGTTGTCCCCGGCGGTCCCGGCGCCGGCTGAGCCGGCGCCGAGAGCCGATCGGACGGAGGCGGCCGGCCTTTGGGCCGGCCGGGATCCGGACGGACCGGCGAAGGCCGGTTGGGCGGTGGCGCCCAGCACGGCCAGCCCGACGCCGAGCCCGACCAGGCGGTGGGTGCTGGACGGAAGACCGCGCCGCAACAACCCGGCGAGCAGGCGGCCGCGCCGGCTCTCGGGGGCCGCCGCGACGACGACGGCGACGGTGAGGGCGGCCAGGAGGTACACGCCGGCGGCCAAGGTGAGGCCCCACACGACGGTGGCGGTCACCACCGCCGGCGGCTGGGAGGCCGCCCACGTCGACCAGGGCCCGAGCGCGACGCCGGCTCGCACCGGAGGAGCGAGCGATCCCAGTCCAGCGGAGCCCACGGCGGTGACGGCGCCGGCGGCGAGAACCCAACGCGCCAGCAGGGCGACGAAGGGACGGCGCGCCGGGCGAACGGGCGCACGTCGGCCAGCCACTTCAGGCGCGCCCGATGGCGCCGACGTCGACCACGACCGGGGCGGCGGCGCGCCGGAGGACCCGCAGGACGTCGCAGCCCTCGGCGCTCGGCACCGTGCGCAGGCTGACCGCGTCGGGGACGAGGCCGACGGGTCGCGCCGTGGCCGCCCGGTGGCCATCCCAGGCCGTCCACACCCAGAGGCGCCCGTCGGCGGGGTCGAGGGCGGCTGGGAGCGCCACGCGCCCGCACCACCAGCGGCCGAGGACGATCACCGCGGCGTGCAGGTCCGAGGCGAACGTCCCGTGCGCCGTGCGGAACCTGTGGTCCACGATCCGCACCGGTCGGCAGCGCTGGTCGGTCGTCGGGCAATGGGCCCCGGCCTGCGGCGCTGGGGCGCCGGCGGCCCGGCCGTGGACCGGAGACCGCCGGTGGCCCGCGGCGCTCGGCCGGCGCGACGCGGTTTCCGGCGGTCCTGGTGCGGGCGCAGCGGCGGCCGGCCGAGTGGTGGCCGTCGGTCTGTCCTGGTGGTTGGCTCCCGTGGCGAACCAGGCGACCGCTCCTGCAGCCAGGACCAGAGCGACGACCGGGACGGCCGAGGCGAGGCGACCGAACGTCCTCCACTGCCGCGCCGGCGTCCCTGCCGGGAGCCGGAGGGACCTGACCGTCGTCGGAGACCCGTCGGGCCGAGGACGAACGGCGGCGGACGCGAACGGTCGGCCGTCGGTCTCGGTCGCCGAGGCCGGCAGCCGAGCGTCGCCGACGGCGGCGAGGAGCCCCTCAGCCAGTCGCGGCGAGCCGGGCGGCCGGTGGCCCTCGGCGTGGCGCAGGAGACGCTCGACCCGACGCGGCGGTGGCGAGGCGAGGAGGGAACGGAGGAGGCCGGCCAGGGCGGTGACGTCGACGCGGCCACCGCCGACATCGGCGCCGGCGAGCGGATCCAGGGTGCCTCGCGGCGGTTCGAGGAGCACCGGCCGGCCGGATCCGTCGACCACGACCCGGTCGGCGGTGAGGGCCCCGTGGACCACCCCGAGAGTGTGCAGATCGGCGAGGGTCGTGGCGACCGCTGCGCCGAGGCCGGCGACGGTGCGGACGTCGAGGGCCCCGAGGGCGGCGAGGTCGCGACCCTCGACGGCAACGGTGGTCAGCTCGGCCAGCCCGTCGGACCCGGCGACGGTCGCGACCAGCTCGACCACACCCGGATGTGCGGCCCGGCGGAGCCAGGCCGCCCGCCCGGCGAGCTGCTGCTCGTCGTCGGCGGTCTCAGCGTGGAAGGTGACCGTGGGTCGGCTGCTTCCGGTGCTCGATGTGCAACGCACAACATGAAACTACATCACAATGCGATTGGAGACAAGCGATCGGTGGTGGCCTCGTGCCTGGATCGCTGAGGAGGCCCGAGGACGGGTAAGGGTGGAACGTGATGAGAGCGAGGAACGAAGCGACGACCACCAACGTCGAGTTGGTCATCAACGGGGACGGGGTGACGGCGACCGTGGACCCTCGTGCCACCCTGCTCGACGCCCTGCGAGAGAGCCTCGGCCTGACCGGAGCCAAGAAGGGTTGCGACCACGGCCAGTGCGGAAGCTGCACCGTCCTCGTCGACGGACGCCGAGTCAACAGCTGCCTCCTCTTCGCCGTGGCCTGCGAGGGAGCTGCCGTCACGACCGTCGAGGGCCTCGCCGGCGACGCCCTTCGCCACCCGCTCCAGGAGGCCTTCCTCCGCCACGACGCCTACCAGTGCGGGTACTGCACGCCGGGGCAGCTGTGCTCGGCGGTCGGCATGCTCGACGAGGTCGGCCGAGGGTGGCCGAGCGCGGTGACGACGCCTGGCGCGGAGCCGTCATGGGACTCAACCGAGGTGGCCGAGCGCATGAGCGGCAACCTGTGCCGCTGTGGCGCCTACGTCAACCTGCTGTCCGCCATCGTCGAGGTGGGCTCGTGAAGCTCTTCGACTACGTTCGGCCGGTCGACGAGGCGGCGGCCATCGACGGGTGGTCGACCGACGGCGACGCCCGCTTCCTCGGTGGAGGCACCAACCTGGTGGATCTGATGAAGCTCGGCGTCGAGACTCCCGACGTCCTGGTCGACGTGACCCACCTGCCGCTCGGCACGGTCGCAGTGGCGGGCGACGGGGGCCTCCGGATCGGGGCCACGGTCCGCAACAGCGACCTGGCCGCCAGCGTCGAGGTGCGGCAGGGGTACCCGGTGCTCTCCGAGGCCCTCCTGGCCGGGGCGTCGGGCCAACTGCGCAACATGGCCACGACCGGCGGCAACCTGCTGCAGCGGACCAGGTGCCGCTACTTCCAGGACGTGTCCAAGCCCTGCAACAAGCGGCGACCAGGATCCGGTTGCCCGGCGATCGAGGGCGACCACCACAACCACGCCATCCTCGGCGCGTCGAGCCTGTGCGTGGCGACCCATCCCTCCGACATGGCGGTGGCGCTGCTCGCGCTGGACGCCGGGGTAGAGCTCGTGACCGCCGACGGACCCGCCTCGATGGGTGTCGACGATCTCTACCGGTTGCCGGGCGACGAGCCGCAACTCGACACGTTGTTGCCCCGCGGCGCGCTCGTCACCGCGGTCACCCTGCCGCCACCTCTCGGGGCCCGGTCGGCCTATCGCAAGGTCCGGGAGCGCGCCTCGTACGCGTTTGCCGTGATGTCGGTCGCCGCCGCCCTCGATGTCCGCGGGGGTGTCGTCCACGAGGCCAGGCTCGCCCTGGGCGGAGTGGCCCACCGACCCTGGCGGGCCAGGCGGGCCGAGGACGTGCTGACCGGGGGACCCGCCGACCCCGCCAGCTTCCGCCGGGCCATCGACGCCGAGCTGGCCGCCAGCCGGCCGCTGCGGGACAACGGGTACAAGGTGGCCCTCGCCGCCGATGTCGTCGTCGCCGTCCTGACGGAGCTGAGCGGCGCAGGGGGCGCGAGGTGACCACGACCGCTGGACGTTCCGTCGGCGGAGACCTGGCGCGCATCGAGGGGCCCGAGAAGGTCAGCGGCACGGCCACCTACGCCTACGAGTACCCGATCGACGATGCCGTGTACGTCTGGCTGGTCCAGGCGCCCGTGGCCAAGGGCACCGTCAGGTCGGTCGACGACGCCGTCGCCCTGGCCGTGCCGGGGGCGCTGGCCGTCCTGACCCACGTCAACGCGCCCCGGCTCGCCGATGGCGACGACCCGGAGCTCGCCGTGCTGCAGTCGGACCGGGTCTCCTACCACGGGCAGATCGTCGCCGCAGTCGTGGCCGAATCCTCGGAAGCGGCGCGGGAGGCCGCCCGGTTGGTCGTGGTGGACGTCGCCGAGGAAGCCCACGACACCGAGCTGCGGGTCGACCACCCGGGCCTGTATGCGCCCGAGACGGTCAACCCGTCGTTCGCGACCGACACGGAGGAGGGCGACATCGACGCCGCCATCGCCGGGGCCGCCGTCTCGATCGACGTCGCCTACCGGACCTCGGCGCTCCACAACAACCCGATGGAGCCGCACGCCACCACCGCCGTGTGGGACGGTGACCAGCTCACCCTCTACGACTCCAACCAGGGCGCCAGCGTCGTCGCCACCACGATGGCTGCGCTGTTCGGGCTCGACGGACCCGAGTCGGTGCGGGTGGTCTCGCCCCACGTCGGCGGCGGCTTCGGATCCAAGGGCACGCCGCGCCCGATCGTGGTGACTGCGGCGCTCGCGGCGCGCGCCGTCGGACGGCCCGCCAAGCTGGCGGCGACCCGCCAGCAGATGTTCGCCCTCGTCGGCTACCGCACGCCGACCATCCAACGGGTCCGCCTCGGGGCCGCCGCCGACGGGCGGCTCCTCGGCCTCTCGCACGACGTGGTCGAACAGAGCTCCACGCTCCGGGAGTTTGCCGAGCAGACAGCCGTGGCCAGTCGCATGATGTACGCCAGTCCGGCCCGACGGACGACGCACCGCCTGGCGCGCCTCGACGTGCCCACCCCGTCGTGGATGCGCGCCCCCGGGGAGATGCCCGGGATGTACGCGCTCGAGTCGAGCATGGACGAGTTGGCGTTGGCCCTCGATCTCGACCCGATCGAGCTCAGGATCCGCAACGAGCCGCCCCGTGATCCGGAGAGCGGCCGCCCGTGGAGCAGCCGCAACGTGGTGGCGTGCCTGCGTGAAGGCGCCCGTCGCTTCGGATGGGACGCGGCGACCGCCGGCTTCGGGCGACGCGACGGCCGGTGGCTCCTCGGTGCCGGGGTGGCCGCGTCGACCTATCCGGTCAACCAGGCGCCGTCGTCGGCTCGGGCCACGCTGGCCTCCGACGGCACCGCGGACGTCGAGCTGGCCGCCGCCGACATCGGGACGGGGGCCAGGACCGTGCTCACCCAGATCGCCGCTGACGAGCTCGGCGTCGCCCCGGCCATGGTCCGGCTCCACCTCGGGGACAGCAGCCTCCCGCAGGCGCCGCTGGCCGGCGGCTCGATGGGGACCGGCTCGTGGGGGTGGGCCGTGTCCAAGGCCTGCCGGCAGCTGGCCGAGGCGAGGGTGACGGGTCGAGGCACGAGGGACGCTGCCGGTGACCTGTCGGTCGAGGTGGACACCGCCGACGACCTCGACGCCCAGACCGACATGGCGCGCCACGCCTTCGGTTCCCAGTTCGCCGAGGTGGCCGTGGACGAAGATTCTCGTGAGGTGCGGGTCCGCCGCATGGTCGGCGTGTTCGCTGCCGGTCGGATCGTCAACCCGGTGACGGCCCGCTCCCAGTTCATCGGCGGCATGACCATGGGGCTCGGGAGCGCGCTCCTGGAGCAGAGCCGCATGGACCACCGGTTCGGCAACTTCGTCAACCAGGACTTCGCGGACTACCACGTGGCCACCTATGCCGACACGCCCGCGATCGACGTCTCGTGGATCGACGAGGAGGACGCCGACTCGAACCCCCTCGGCACGAAGGGGATCGGCGAGATCGGCATCGTCGGGACGGCCGCCGCCATCACCAATGCGGTCCACCGGGCCACCGGGATACGGGTCCGGGACCTGCCCATCTCACCGAGCCGGCTGCTCTAGCCCGCCTCCTGCGCCCCGCTCGTCCTGCCGCCGCCCCGGCAACGGTAGCCGTGGGCGGTTTGGTGCGAAAATCTCTTGCCCTTCCGATGCTGTCCCGGTAGTTTTCGTACCCAGGGTATCGAGCGTGGTGTGAGCGGACCGGCCGGTTGGTGACCGAGTAGGAGGAGAGGGGCGCAGCGATGGCGGTCGTGGCGGATCCGTGGGCGTCGCCGTTGGCCCACATCGAGCGAGCGGTGCAGGACCGGGCCAAGGACCTGGCCCTCGACGTCGGCGCCGGGGACGCCTCGGGCACCCTGCGCCGGCTGATCGACGAGGAGATCGGGGCGTGGCACCGGGAGTTCCAACGGGGCCGGCGTGGCTTCGACATCGCCGAGCCCGAGGTCGCCGCGGATCGGGCCATGCGCAACCTCACCGGGTACGGGCCGTTGCAGCCCCTGCTCGACGACCCCGACGTGTGGGAGGTGATGATCAACGGGCCCGACGCCATCTTCGCCAAGCGCCACCGCGGCGCGAGCGGCTACCACGACGAGGTCTTCCACGACGACGAGCACGTGCTTCGGGTGCTGACCAAGATCCTCGACGACTCCGGCAGCTCCCACCGCAAGCTCGACCCGGCCGAGGGCCTCCAGGACGCCCAGCTCGACACCGGCGCCCGGCTGCACATCGTCCACGCTGACGTCGGGCGGGACGGGCACCTGTTGGTCAACATCAGGAAGTTCACCGGGGTCCGGTTCCGACGGCTCGAGCAGCTCGAGGCGCTCGGAATGCTCGACCGGACCGTCGCCGGCTTCCTCCGGGCCGCCGTCCGCTCCGGTCTCTCGGTGCTGGTGGCCGGACCGCCGGGATCCGGCAAGACCACGCTGCTGTCCTGCCTGGCGGCCGAGCTCGACCCGTCGCTTCGCGTCGTGGTTGCCGAAGAGGTCTTCGAATCGGACATCGCGCTCCCGAACGTGTGTAGAGGTGCTAGCTACCTCGGTTGTCCGCACTCCACTGTCTGCCGTTCTGTACGTTCGGGCAGATCAGCGAAGAGAGCACGAGTCCTATCGGGCACGACCCCGGCACCAGCACGTCGTGGGAGAAGCGCCTTACTGCCGCCACCGTCCCTGCGCCGCTGACGGCAACCACTTTTCTTCGGTCCTTCCCGACCTCCACGAAGCCGTGTGCCCTACGGTGCGACGACGGCGGGGACTACGTAGTGAAGGGCCAGCTGGTAGGGGGAACCGTGACCTTGCCGCTGACGACCGAGCGTGCTGTCGGGATCCTGGGCCGGGCGATCGGCGCTCCGGTCCCAGAGATCGCCCTAGTTGACTTCTCGGCGCTGCTGGCAGTGGAGTCGCAGCTTTCCCACTTTCTGCCGACGGTCGCACACGGGAGCAACATCGTGCCTAATGTCCGGGACCGGCGCCCTCCGGTCGAACCTCCGGCCAACGAGCGAAACCGGCGAGCCTACGCGGCCCTGGCTGTGCTCTATGGGTGGTTTCAAGGCGGCGACCACCAGTGGCTCGTCACGCTAGACACCTCCGACGTGTACTCGGCCGACCACGGACATTTTCTTCCCGGCGGCCCAGCGTGGAGTTCTACGAGCCTCGCGACAGCGGGCGAGCCTGCGCCCGACCAGAGCTGGAGCGCTTATGTGCGCCCAGCTGACCTCACGGAGGTAGGTCGCCGTCTGGCGCAAGTGTCCGACGAGGTCATCGCCGCGGCCGTAGCCCAGCCCCTCCAGTGGGGGGCGCCGATCGCCGAGCTCGTAGCGCTCTGTAGCTTCCTGTCCTCACGCCGTGACAAGATGATCGGATCGCTGGGAGGATGACTCGACTCGTGCCTAGCTACTACAGCGTTCTGCAGTTCGTCCCCGACCCGCGCACCGACGAGCGGATCAACGTCGGCGTCGTTGCCACCGACGGCGAGACAACCGACACTCGCTTCGTGGAGGACCTTCGCCGCGCAGCAACGTTCGGCCTGATCGAAGCATCCGCTCTCCGGAGCACCCTGGCCGACCTCCAGCGCGAGATCGAGGCGACTACAGCGGACGAGCTCCAGATCTTGGCGGACACCTGGCGTCACGCTATTCAGATCACCCCGCCGCAGGCGTCGCTTCTCGACTTGCCCACGCTGCTCGACCAGATCGCCGAGCTGATGCTCAGACACCGTCCAGCCCGCCGCCGGACGAACACCAAAACGCAGATTATCGCCCGAGCTCGGAGTTCGATCATCCACGCAATCACCGCACTGGACCTCGACGGCGTGGGTCGGGTTGACTCCCGAATGCCCATTCAGGGCCAGCACCGCCCGCACGAAGTCGATCTCACCCTCAGCAACGGGAAGGTGCTGGTCGCAGCGCAGGCCATCTCCTTTGCCCGGCCCGCGTCGCCCCAAGTCGATAGAGACGTCGACGCTACCGCTTGGCTCATCAAAGACATTGCAGACACCGTCGACCACCCGTCGCTAGCAGTCATCATCGGACCGCCCCCTGACAAAAACCGCCACGACTTCCAAGAAGCAACGGGGTTATTTCAGGAAATAAACGCCGACATTGTGCTGACGGGCGAGATGGATGGGTGGGCAAAGGAGATGGCCGCAGCGGTCAAGCATTCCGCTGACGCAACGCTTTCATCTCCGAAAGGGTAGCCGTTTCATCAACCGCGCAGCGATCAATTTCACTGCCGAGCTCGGAGCGGACCTCCCGGTACAAGCTTGATGCAATCAGGCGGGTATTCCGCTCCCAGCCTTCGAGTGCCACAAGCTCGGCAGCGAAGGCCTGATCGTTTCCAGCCCTACGAGCGGCCAGACACCGTTCGTAGGTCGCGCGGGTCCGGTAGTAGTCCCACGTCACCTGGACCAACATCTCATCGAGCTTCTTGCTGGCGAACATGAGACTGACGACCTCGAGATGCTCGCCCTGCTCCGGGACTGGCTCAACCTCCTCCTTCGAGCTCTCCTTCTCGGAGATGACGACTTTGATGGCATGGTTCTGAACTGCGCGGGCGTACCGCACGAACTCTGCGTACGCATCAACGAGCGCGTCATGCCGGCGAGTCGAGAACGCCATCTCGACATCGTGGTCTCGGTCCCTCTGACGCTGAAGCGCCTGATCTCTCAAGGTCCACCGAGTGACGAACGCTGTGGTCACGCCGCTGACTACAGAGCCTGCGGCGGCGGCTGCAATCAACTCCCAGGCGCTCGTCACGCCGAGCAATCGTTGCAGCGGTACTGCGTTGGCGAGCCAGTGTGGGGCTCGTCAGGGGACATGAGACTGACCAGCTGGTCGAGGCCTTCCTCGTCGGTTCCTGTCGGCTCGTCGAGCACGCTGAACGCCTCGCCGTAGAGGTCGCTGGTCTTCGGAGATCGCCAAGAGCACCTCGGGTGTCGGCGCCTCCATTACTTCAGCCTCCCTGTCGCTCGGGCCCAGGCCTCGATGGCTGGCCGCAGCCACAGCTTCTGGCGTTGCGGCCCGAGGTCCACGATGGGGCGAGGCATGTCCTCATAGCGCTGCTGGTATATGGCTACCGAGGTCCGCCGGTTGAGGCCGAGGATCTCGGCAACGCCGTGGGCGTCGATGAGCTCGTCGGGATCGACGGGCTTTGCGTTCATCGTCCCAGAGTAGTCATGTGTTGACAGACCAGCGGACGATGTTGTAGACATCTGTCGACAGACGAGTGGTCCCGGCGTGGCAGCAACCACCCGGGACCTGGCCAACAGGATGGAGGTCCTGATGACGAGAGCGACGGTAGTCGCGCCCTGCGTTCGCCCCGACTTCGAACACGACCGATTCCTCGTCGCCTCGGGATCCGGTCCGGGCCACGATCACATCGCCACGGTTCACGTGCGGGGCCGGGAGGTGCGGGTGTCTTGCACGTGCACGGCGGGTCGGATGGCCCAGCACGGCAAACCGGTGCCATGTAGACACGCCCGGGCGGTCTGTGAGCTGCTCGAGGTGCACGGCTTGGCGTTCGCCGACCCTGACCATGGCCGCTGGTTGGTCGTGTCGGAGCGGCCGGTGGCGGCATGAGCCGGGCTGAGGAGATGAAGGCGGCCGCTGTAGCTCTCGCCGAGAGCGCCCCGGAACCGTCCGACGAGCAGATCCTGGCGGTCGCTGCGATCATCGCCGCTGCCCGCAGGCATCCCGAGAGGAAGGCGTCGTGACGCCCCCGGTCGTAGCGCGCCCCGACCGGGCAGACGTGGCGGCGGACATCGTCGCCCGGATCTGCGACCACACCGAGGATTTGGTCGGCGACCGCTATGAGCGGAGACCAGACACGGTCGCCTTGCTCGTCGCCGACGCCAGCCTGCTCGTTCAGACCCTCTCGGGCTGGCACGGCCGGGCCGCGTACTCCGAGATCGCCGACCGGCTGTGGATGTTGGGCATGCCGGCGTCGGAGGTCCACGGCCTGGCGGTCACCACCTCGTCCAGCTGTGCGGAGGGCCTGGTCACCGGCGGCGACGCTGTCCGGGTCTCCCGGGCGTGCCTGCGGACCCTGGGCGGTGGGCGATGAGCCGGCCGGCGGTGTGGCCGCCGCGGGTGAGCGGCAACCCCGCCAACGGGTACATCTCAATGTCCACCAACGATGCCTTCTTCCTGGTGAGCCGGCTAGTGAACTTGGCCAAGTACATCCGGTTTTACGAGGGTGAGCGCCGGGACAAGACTGCTGCTGGGTGGATGACCATCGCCGACGATGCCGACCTGCTGGCCGAGGCACTCGGTGACGCAGCCACCGTGTTGTGGTTGCGACGCTGCGATCCCGGTCCCATACCGGTTGAGGAGGACGGACGATGAGCGGCAAGGTGGTGCCGTTCCCGGTCCGGGGCACCCCCGCGTGGGCCGCCAACCTGCGGGGGCAGATCGAGGAGCTGACGGAACGCCTCCGCGGGCTGCGGGGCGAACTCGACGAGATGATGGCGGGGAGGAAGTCGTGACCGACCTTGGCGACGCCGACCCCGTGTGGGGCGACGGGACCAGGGAGTACGACACGCCGAGCGTGACCGACCGGCGGAGTCTCCTCGAGTTGCTGATGATGGAGCGCGGCACCCTGGCCGAGCTGTCCGAGGCGCACGGCGAGGACGTGCTCCCCTACGTGTTGCAGGGAATCGCCGCCGAGCTGATGGCCACGTCGATGGAGCTGTACGAGGCCCGGGAGACCATCGAACAGCAGAAGGCCGCCCTGGAAGGGCTCGGGGCGATGCTGATGGGCCTGTCGTGCGGTCCCGGCGACGAACCCGACCCTGACCCCGAGTGCAAGTCGACCGACGACGAGGTCCAGTATCAGCGGCTGCGGTGGAGCTTCCGACGGGACGGAGGGCTGATACGGAGGGCTGCCGGCCTGGCGGACATCAGCGGTGCGGCGCTGGCCGGGGAGGTGCCGAGCGATGACCGCGGCCCCCGATCTTGACGTGTACGGACGGCTCGTCGAGGCCTACGAGGCGGAAGTCCCCACCCGGCGCTCCCCCACACGCGTCTACGAGCACGGCCGACGCCTGCGAGCCCTAGAGGAGTGGCTTGCGCCACGTGGGCTGCTCGACGCCGCCCCGGCGATCTACGGGCCTGGCTGCGGTCGCTGCACCTCAACGACCGCTCGACCCGGGCGTACGGGGGTACCTTCCGACGTTCTCGCCAGGCGTGCAGAGCCGATCCTGCGGGCCAGCATCCCGGAGCACGAATGGCAGACAGCCCTGACCATGTTTGGGTCCGAAGGGGACGACGAGTGAACTCGGAGTCATCAGTCGGCCGGATCGAGCGGATCACCGGCCAAGCGCGAACCTTGATGCCAGGCGTGACCGGCCTGTGCCGTGAGGCGTTCGCCGTGCTCGTCGCGTTCGAGGCGTCGGTCGTCGACGTGCCAGACGACGAGTTTGCGGTCCTGACCTCGGCGTCAGGGTTGGCGGAGCTCCACGAGGTGCTCACCGAGATGGCCCAGCAGCTGCTCGCCGCGCTGGACGGGGCGCAGCCGAGCCGTCCTGTCAGTTGGTGGACGCCGGAGGATCAGCGGTGAGCGTCGACCTGGACCTGATGGTCCGATTCGAGGACGAGACGATGGCCGGCCTGTCTCCGTTGACGGTGTCGACCCGGCAGGGGGCGCTGCTCCGCTTTGCCAAGTGGCTGGCACCGCGCAGCCTGCTCGACGCGACGACGGGTGACATCGTCGGCTGGCTCGACGAGCTCGGCGTGGCCGCGAGCACCCGCAGCAACCGGGTCGCCGCCCTGCACCGCTTCTACAACTGGGCGCTCAACGACGGCCAGGTCGACCGGGACCCGGCCGCCCCGCTGATCCACGTGCGCCGGCCGATCGACGCCGGGGAGTTCCCGGCCATCGCCCGGGGATGGTGGATCGCCCAGGAACGCAAGGCGCTGAAGCCGTCGACCATCCAGCATCGGGCGTTGCAGCTGCGGCTGTTCTTCGACTGGCTGGCCCCCAAGTCGATCGCCGACGCGTCCCGCCGGGACGTCGAGTTGTGGCTCGACTCCCGCCCCCTCGGACCGAAGGCCCGCTACCGGGCCATCTCCGACCTCCACAACTTCTACACCTGGGCGACGCGCGAGGAGATCGTCGGCGAGGACCCGACGGTCCTCATCGACCGGCCCAGGCTGCCCCAGGCGGTCCCACGTCCCATGTCCGACACCAACCTGGCCCGGGCGCTCGAACAGGCCGACCCGATGATGCGGGCGGTGCTCACCCTGGCCGCGTTCGCCGGGCTCCGGGCCCAGGAGATCGCCGGCCTGCAGCGTGAGGACGTCCTCGAGCATCTCGAAGCCCCGATGCTCGTCGTGACCGCCCCCAAAGGCCACCGCGAGCGCACCGTGCCCCTCCATCCGGCCGTGTGGGCGGCGCTGGCGCCGATCCTCCCCCGGAGCGGCCCGGTGTTCCACTGGCCGAACGGGAGGCAGTGGCAGCCGTGGAAGGTCTCCCACGACGCCAACACCCACCTCAACGGGTTGCAGATCCCCTCAACGCTCCACTCGTGCCGACACAGCTTCGCCACGAAGGTCTACGGGGCCAGCCTCGACCTGCGCCTCACCCAAGAGCTACTCGGCCACTCCTCCCCGACGACGACCGCCATTTACACCCAGTACAACAAGGCCAAGGCCACCGAGATCGTCGGCATGCTCAGCGTCGGGGCCTGATGCTGTTTCCACCAGCCTGCCGGGCGCCACCAGTCGACGCCGGTCATGATGGCCGGGGAACGCACGGGCTGGCGTGACGCCGAGATCTCACATAGGCACCGCCGGTGGGGCTTCACGATCACTGCCACCGACCTCGACTTCCTGCTCGTCGAGTACGTCCTCGGCCTGCCCGTCGCCATCGTCGAGTACAAGCGGCACACCGCCCCGCCCGTCGACCTCGAGCATCCCACGTACCGGGCGCTGGCCAACCTGGCCGACCGCACCCCGGCCATCCCGTTCCTGCTCGCCCGCTACTGGCCCGACACCTGGGCCTTCCGAATCCAGCCAGTCAACGCTGCCGCTGTCAGCCGCTTCGGACCGCTGGCGGATGACCTGTCCGAGCAGGAATGGGTGCTCGCCCTCCACGACTTGCGTGCCGTCACAGCGCAGGAAGCGGTGCTGAGGAACCTCAGACGAGAGCGGCCGCCGCAGGTGGCCTAATCGCCCCCGCTGTCGCGCACGTGTCTGGCCTCGCAGGCCCCACAGACGGGCATGTCCACATGATCCTGGCGCGGCACGAACCAGGTCCCACATAGGGCAGGGACGGCGAGGCCTTCGACGGTGGCTCTTGCGAGCAGGCGGCTGGGCGCGTAATGGGCATGGGTTGTCGGCGACATCTCGCCGGGTGGGCCCGTCTCCGCCCCGAGGTCGCTGACCTGCTCGGCCACGACAATCTGACGAAGCCGGGCTTCGCTGACGGTGGTCATGAGAATTGGTCCACCTTCAGAGGGCGCCACGTCCCAGTCGTCCTCAGACGGAGAGATCGTCCAGCAGGCAAGGACCTGAACCCTTTCCAGAACTTCCGGGTCGCTCCAATCAAGCACCCGAAGTTGAATCGAGACACCACTGGCGGTCTCGTGAGCGCGCTCCGGGTCCCACTCGCCGGGCTCTCGCTCGACCTCTAGGCGAAGCTCCAGTGGGTCCCGGCGGTCCCAAAAGAGGGACGGGAGATTCGTCCTTGCACTGCCGTTCCTGCTCGCTTCAGCGACGGTCCTCACGACGCTTAAGGAGACATCGGTGGCCCAGGCAGCCTCCGCGGCGATAGCCCCTTCCCGCTCGAGGCGATCCCTGTCTTCCTCGGTCGGCAAGAAGGCGGATGCTCCTCTCGCCTCAACCTGCACCATGAAATCGGCGTAGAAGTCGGTAACGTCTCCCTTCCTGCGCAGGCCACCAGCGACGAGCCAGGCCTGGCCTGTGTCGGGGTCGACCCATACGGCGCCTCTCCACCGACCGGTCTTGACCTTCCAGAAGGGCGGGTCGGTGAGTCCCGAGATGCTCTCGCGCTTTACGTCAAGGTCACCATCAGCCGGCCACATGATCGTCGCGTGGCGGATCAAGGGATGCGCCATGCGATACGGAGGCCGCCCCTCAGCACCTCCATGACGCTGAGCGCTCTGGCGCTCCCGGTCGTCTTCCCAGTCGGAAACGAGGTCGTCACTTATGCAGCGACGAGTTGGACAAGCCGGGAGCACCCGGCAAGTATTGCCCCGCTGCGTCGCAACCGGTGGGATTCGCTACCGCTGGCTCCGGAGTCGCTCCACAAGGGCCCGGCGAGTCTGATCCGCGGACGCAAACGTCTCAGCAAGGTCACAGCGGGCCTTCTCGCGCCCACGAATGAAGCAGACGAGGTCCTGCATCCTGAGCCGTCGAGCACTCTTTCCAACCGTCATGTACGGAATCACCCCCTCATCGAGCAGCTTGTAAAGGTGCGGCCGGCTGACCTTGAGCAGGGCCGCCGCCTGTGTCGTCGTGAGCTGCTGCTCAGCGGACGCGTAGACGAAGTCGACGCCGTTCCTCACGCAAAAATCAAGAACCTCAAGGGCAAGGGCGAGGGAACTACCCTCGGGGAGCTGCTTGCGAGCGTGCTCAAGCACGTCGAGTTCCTGTTCGCCAACAGTCGCTGCTTCGATCTCGGTCACGGTCATCTGATCGGCCTCACCCTTGACACTCTAAGTGTCATAGGTGTAACAGCGCAAGAATCTTCCTCCTCTAGCAGAGACGTTCAACGGGGTGGGGGATCATCGGACTGCTCACAGTGTTCGTCGCACGCCTCTAGGTGGCGCCATAGGCTATGAGGATCCCGGCAGCGGCCGCTCACCCTGACCGGTCGAGCGCACTGCGCGGATCGACCGAAGTCGTCGCCAGGGCGCAGGCGAAGCAACTCGAAGGTGATGACCAGGCCGAAGTCCGGTCCCCGAGCACGCCGCCATCGTGGCCGGGAGGTGCGACCGACTAGACGGCCCCTCTGCATCGCTGGGCGGCGCCTGGGGTGCGGTGAGCGATGGTGCATGTGCCATGCCGGTAGAAGGGGCGTCGCACGGCCCCGCGTCGAAGCTTGCGACGGCGTCGGCGGGTGAGTGGGATCCAGAACCGGAGCGGGCCGATCCCGAATCGAAACCCGACGCCCATGAGGGCAGACTAGGACGCGACGCGCCGCATCTGCCGGCGTTCTCCGGGAACGGTGCCACCCCACACGCCGATCGCCTCCGCTCCAAGGTCGAGCGCGAAGTTGCGGCAGTCATCGCGGACGAGGCAGCCGGCGCAAACCTTGCGGGCGGCTTCGGCGGTCTGGCCCAGGACCGGGAACCAGGTGATCTCGGGATGCTCGCGGCAGGCGGCGTCGGCCTGCCATGCCGGCCGCGCGGTGACGAGATCGAGCAGGTCGGCGACGTCGCTCACCTCGTCGCTCAGGTACCCGTAGACGCTGGCGTGGTCGGGCATGGCGGTGACGGTACGACCGGTCGGACTGAAACGGTGGGACCGTCGGCGATCCGGTCACCCCAGTCGACCGCTGCGCGAATGCGGTCGGCGTCGGCGCCGTCGATGAGCCGACGGAACCGACGCTCAAGGTGGGCTATGACGTCGGCTCTGACCGCTGGGCTGAGGGTGTCGAGGTGTGCCACCCACTGCAGGTAGGCGGCGCGGCGGGTGCTGTCGTCGCTGGCCGGGTCGTCGAGGGCTCTGCGGAGGCGACGTTCGGCGGTCCGGGTGGCGGCCGGGATCGGGTCGTGGACCCGGCCTGGTCGGCGCTTCTTCCTCCGGGTCATCCGAGCCCGGCCAGCATGCGAAGGTTTTCGGCGTCGCGGGAGTCGAGCTCGGCACGGAACAGGGCGATCGTGTGCTCGGACACGTCCGCTTCGACGCTGATCTGGTAGACGGGGCTGTAGGACACGCCGGCCGTGTCGGGGCCGGGGACACGCTCGGGGCGGCCGGTGTTGTTGATCACCCCGGACATGCCGGTCGGCAGCCACCCGCCCCGGTCCAACACTTGGAACGGCAGCGAGTTCTCGGCGGTGATCGGACCGCCGGCCGCGTAGAACCCTCGGGACAGCTCCGAGTTCCACGCTTGGATCGGGTCACCGTAGGAGCCTTTGATGTAGTCGAGCATCCAGCCGATCTGCGCGGACGGGTCTTCCGATCCGCCGTACCCGGACGGCTGGCCGGCCAGCGGATACTTCGACCACGGGTCGGCCTGGGCGATCCCATAGGCGGGATGGCCGGCCGGTTCGGTCGCCGCGTGCGACCCGCCGTTCCAGATCGTGTTGTCCCATCCCGATTCGCGCATGCCGACCTGGTTGAGGGCTGTCCATTCCGCCCCGGTCCCCCAGCCGAAGCCCCCGGCGAGGCGCTGGCCGAGAGCCTGGTTCGACGACGGCGACCCACCCCCACCACTGCCCCCGGCCCCGGATGTTGCGGTTGCGGCGGTGGCGGCGGTGACGTACCGGCGGATCCCGAGGAACGGCTCGTCCGCCGACGCCGCCGAGAACAGCGGGCTGATCTGCACGTCGGTGCCCGTGTACGGGGCTTGGATGACCTCGCCGTTCCCGATGTACATGACCACGTGGGCGTTCGGGCCCGACGCCCCCGGCTGCCCGTAGAAGATGGCATCCCCGGGCCGCAACAGGCCCACATCGTTCTTCCAGTCGCCGTCGGCGCCGACCGGGACACCCTCACCGAACTGCTGGGTGGTGTCACGGCCCACGTTGACGCCGATCTCCCGGTAGACGGCCTGGATGAGCCCGGAGCAGTCGATCCCGGCCATCGACTCGCCGCCATAGGCGTACGGCACCCCCAGGAACTTCATGGCGTCGGCGATCAGCGCCGCGATCGAACCGGTCGCCCCGCCGCCCGACGTCTGCTGTTTTCCGGTCAGGTAGCCCTCGACCTGGCCGAACAGCTTGTTGACCATCCCTTCGGTCAACGGTCCCAGCGCGCCGGACAGGCCCGACGCCACCTTGTCCATCGTCGCCTTCTCCGGGGCCAGAACCGCCGACACTCCCTTCCGTTCGATCGTGCCGAGCAGACCGCCGACCGCGTTGAGGCCGCCCTTGACCGCCCCGACGACCCCCGACGCGATCGACGAGACCGCCCCGCCCAGGTCGCCGATGATCCCGCCGCCGGCCATGCCGGGCATTCCGACCGTGCCGATCGCGTTCGAGATCAGGGCGTGCGCGTTGGCCCGGTACTTCGGGTCGGTCGGGATCACGAACTCGGGGAACGCCGGGTTGCCTTCCCCGACGACCACCGTCGGGCCTTTCGTCATGAACCCGGCGCCGATCGTTCCCCCGTCGGCAGCATGCGACGGTCCTCCGGCGGCCGCAGCACCGGACCCGCCGGAGAACGCGACGGTGCCCAGTTTCGCCACCAGGTTGTCGCCCAACCCGAGATCGGAGGCGACCTTGTCGACGAAACCGATGAAATCGTTGATGACCCGGATGACCGAGTTGATGTCGCTGGCCACGTTTTTCCCGACCGCCAACCACACGTTGTGCACGAACCCGGTCAGGTCACCCCACGCCGAGGCGATCGTGCCGATGATCCCGTTCCCGGATTTCGCCGACCCCCAAATGGTGGTCACCCACGACTCGAAGCTCGTCCACTGCCTGCTCAGCCATCCGGCCACGCCCGTCCAGGCGTCCTCGATCGCGCCGGAGTTGCCGAACACCGCCGACCAGACCGCCGCGACCGGTCCGGTGATCGCCTGCCATGCCGCCGACGCGACATGCACGAACCCGCCCCACACGTTGGACAGCCATCCCGACAGGGCCGACCAGGTGGTGTGGATGGTCCCGGAGGCGCCGAACAGGGCGTCCCAGGTGACGGCGATCGGCGCGGTCGTCGACCGCCAAGACCCGGCGGCGGCCGCGGCGAACGTCGACCATGCGGCGGACAGCCATCCTGACGTGGCGGACCAGACAGTCCGGATCAGTCCGGCCGGTCCGAACAGGGCATCCCAGATGGTGCGGACCGGTCCGGTGATCGCCTGCCATGCCGCCGAGGCGGTCCCGGCGAACGTGGACCATGACCCGGTCAGCCACGACGACACCGCCTGCCAGGTCGACCGGACGACACCGGCCGGGCCGAACACGTCGTCCCACAATCTGACGACCGGCGCGGTGATCGCCTGCCACGCCTGGGTGGTGGTCGACGCGAACGCCGACCAGGCGGCGGTGAGCGCCCCGGCCACGGTTGTCCACAGGGCGGACAGGTTGGATGTGGACGTCGACAGGTTGGAGATGGCGGTGACCGCGTCGGTGAGCGCCGGCGCCAACCATTGGGTGACAGCCAGCGCAACTTTGGCGGCCAGCTCGACGAGCGGGGCCAACGCTGCAGTCGTCGCCACCTGCAACAGCAAGGAGGCAGCGACGAGCTTGCCGACCGCGAGGAGCAGGGGTTCCAAGGCGATCACGAGCTGCGCCAACGTTGGCAGAAGCTGCCGCATCGTCGGCAGCAGCTGGATGAGCGCCTGGCCGAGCGCCTGGCCGAGCATGGCAGTGAGCTGAGCGACGACCGGTCCAAGCGTTCGAAGCGCGGGGCCCAGGTCCGAGACCAGCGCGGTGAAGACTTGGCGGAGCGGGCCGAGAATCGACGCCAGTGCCTGGGCCAGACCGGTTCCGAGGATGACGATGACCGGGGCTAGCGTGTTTCCCAGGATCGTCAGGCCGGGAGTCAGGGCTCCAACGACCGCGCCGATTGCTTTCAGGAGGCTGTCGAAGACTGGCAGTTCGGCGTCGCCGAGAGGGTGCAGGGCAACGAGGATGCCGCCAACATCATGGAACAGGTCGCCGAGGAGCCGGCCGATCACCGGGGCTTCCTTCTCGACGTAGGCGATGAACTGCTGAAACCCCGACGACCCGGCCAGCGACTGCCCGAAACGGGCGAAGCTCTGAGCGAGCGAGTCGATCCCGCCGCCCAACACCCGGGAGAACGGGGCGAACGCCTCCACGATCCCCGCGAATCCTTGGCCGAGCGACACGAACGCCCGGCCGAAGGTGCTGATCGCCAGCGGCGCCTCCGCAACCAGGAACGACAGGAACGGGCCGGCCGACGCGAGCGCACGGTTGAACACCGGCTCCAACCCTTGCAAGGCGCCGAGGCTGGCCCGGATCAGCGGGCCCAGCTCGGAGAACAGGCGGGACACGCCGCCCAACGCCGACTCGAAGATGGCGAACAGTTGCGGCTGGAACTCCGCCGAGAACGACTTGTACCCGGCCTTGAAGTCAAGAAGGGCCCGGGCAGCGGTCGCCTGAGTGGGAGTGAGTTTCGCCCATGCTTGCGCCTCGGTGTTCAACGCGGTCGACATCGCCGCCGACCCGGTCACCGCCTGGGTGTAGGTGCGTTCCGCCACCGCCAACGCCCCCGCCGCCTGCTGCTGGGAGCGGACCGAGTTCGCGATCGACTGGTCGTACGCCTGCTGCGCGTTCCGCAGGCCGCCCAGCGCTTGAGTCTGGGCCCGGGCCGAGTTCTGCGACGACACCGCGTACGCCCGCTCGGCGGCGTCCAAGCTGAGAAGCGCCGACTTCTGCTGCTCCGCCTGGGTGACCACCGAGTTCTTGTAGGTTTCGTGCGCCTGGGTCAGCGTCTGCGATGCCAGTGTCTGCTGCTCGGACCGGGTGACAACCCCGTTGTGGTAGGACTGCTCGGCCTGGTCGAGAGTGAGAACCGCCGACTTCTGCTGGTTCGTGTTGTTGGTGATCGTGTTGTTGTAGGCGTCCTGGGCCTGCTGCAACGACAGCTGGGCGGCGGTCCGCTGGGTGGCCGTCAGCGTCGCCGACGACATCGTCTGGTTGTACGAGTTCTGGGCCTGCTCCAACGTGATCAGCGCCGACTGGTTCTGCTGGGCGTTGCTCGTCTGCACGTTGGTGTACTGCTGTTGGGCTTGCGCCAAGCTCAGCTGCGCCGATTCCTGCTGCTGCTGGAAGGCGATCACCGCGTTCTGGTAGGTCTCCTCCGCGGTGGCCAGACTGTCGACCGCCGCCTCGTGCGCTTGGGCGCGGCTGATCGAGTTCTGCGTGTACGTCTGCTCCGCCTGGTCCAACGTCTGCTGCGCCTGCTGCTGCTGCTGGGTGCGGGAGATGACCCCGTTGTTGTACGACTGCTCGGCCAGGTCCAACGTCTGCTGCGCCGACTGCTGCTGCTGCTCGGAAGAGATCATCGTGTTCGAGTAGGACTGACGGGCCGACTGGAGCTGCTGGAACGCCTGTTGCTGCTGCTGGGCGGACACGACCGTCGCTGCGCCCGCCTGCTGCTGGGCGGCGGTGATCGTCGTGACCGCAGAGGTCACCGCCGAGAACGCCGGTGCGGCCACCAACGCCACTGCGCCCAGACCACCGGCCAGACCGGTCGTCAACGACAGCAGACCGCCGAGCGCCGCGGTCGCCCCAGCGGCAATCGGGATCAACGCCGGAGCGACCCCGGCCAAGATTTGGGTCAGCCCGGACATGCCGCCCGACGCGCCCGACGCCGCCGAACCCAAACCCCCCAGCCCGCCGGACCCGCCGGACCCGGACGCGTCGTCGGCCGCCGTTTTCACCCGGTTCAGGTCCGACTCGGTGCTGCCCGTGTCGACACCGACCTTGGCCTTGTCGTCGCGGGCGCCGAACGCTTCGAGTTTCACCTCCAACTCGTCGATCTGCGCCCGGGTGTCCTCTACACCGGCCAGAGTGACCGTCGGCTCGTACACCTCGGTGTTCAGCCGGTTCGCCTCCAACCGCAAATCGTCCAGCGCCGCCTTGGCCTCCTGGTCGTTGGCCGACACGTTGATGTCGTAGACCCGGTTGGTCAACTCGTCGATCTTGACGATGTTCGCGTCCAGCTTGGCCTGCAAGTCGGCATCGTTAGCGTCCAACGTCGGACTGAACTTCTGGTCGCCGAACGTCTTGAGAATGTCCCGGCGCGACGCCACCTTCTGATCGAGGCCGAACGTGTCCGCGTCGACCTTCACCGTCTGATCGGTGCCCTGCATGTCCGACGAGAGCTTCCCGTCCAACTCGTCACGGAACATCGACAGGTCCGGACGGATCGTCACGAAGGCGGAGGCGATCGCCTCAGACACAACGCACCTCGGGAGCAAGGAATGACATCCCTGTAATTCTCCCACAGCCGATCTCGGTTGCCAACCCCCGACTCAAAGTCGAATCGCTCCGGCCTGCTCGGGTTCCACCCAGTGCGCCCGGCCGTCCGAGCCGACCCTCATCAGGTCGAGCTGATCCATCAGCTTCACATCGCTGGTCACCAAGATCAGCCGGTCCCTGTTCGCCGCCGTCTCCGGATCGAGCGTGGTGCCGACGCAAGCACCGTTCACGCTTCGGTTGTTGAAACACGGCTTGTAGGCGGGAAACCGTCCGCCGGTCATCTGCCACGGCGGCGCCCGAAGAACAGAGCATCCAGCGTCTTCGCGTCCTGAACCTGAGCGGCGGCCACTGACCGTCCATCGGCGATAGGTGGCTCGCCACCTGTCGGGACTGTCTTGTCGTAGGCGACGTGACGGGCCCGTCCGCCAGACGACGCAAACCGGGACGAGCCGTCCGACAAGACGACCATCCGCCGCGCACCGCCCGACATCAGCGCTGACACGGCCCATACCAGGGCGTCGACTCGGTCCGGGGAGCGGCCGACGCCGGGCGTCCACGACGTCATCTGCGCCTCCAGCTCCCCGTGGACACCGACGTGGTGCAGGCGGCCCTGCTCGGCCAGCGCGGCCACCGGCTCGGCCCGGACCTGCTTACCCCTCGAGGCATGAACTTTGCGGACCGGGAGGTCAGGAGCAGCCTGGCGGAGCGTCGCCTCCACCATGTCGCCGCCCTGGTTCACCTCGGCCACCACCCGATCGGCGTTCCACCGGGCGAACGTCGACGCCACCATCGACGCCCAGCGCTGCGGCGTGTACCGGCCCGACCGGTCATCAAGCACGAAGTAGTGCGCCCCAGCGCCGCTGCCGACAACGCCGACCACCACGATGCCGGTCTCATCCGATGCCTCGCCGAAACTGACCGCCGGGTCGACGCCGACCACGATCCGGTCCATCTCCGGCGGCTCGTCCACCCTCGACTCGTCGATCTGCTCGAAGCTCCACAAGGCGCCTTCGACCTGCTCGAGCAGCTCGCCGTCCAGCTCCTGACGGCCGAGACGGGTACCGGCATAACGGGCTTCGAGCTCGGCCAGGGCCGTCGCCGACAGGTTGGCGGCGTTGTCCGACGTCCGACCCCGAGTCGCCGTCACCGAGCCGTCGGTCCTGCTCACCAGGTTCTTGACCAGTGATGTCGGGCGGGGGGTGGTGGCCACGATCACCTTGGCCGGGTCGATCCGCACCGCAGGCATGAGCCCCTCGTGCCAGGCGCTCGGATACCGCCACGAGGCGAGCTCGTCGCACCATGCGCCGGCCAGATTCAGGCCGCGCAGACGGTCGGGCTCGTCAGCAGACCGGAGGTAGATCCTCGAGCCCGACGACAACCGGATCTCGCCGAGGGAGCGCACGTAGTGCGTGATCTCCCCCTTCAACGCACAGCGCACCAGACCCGAAGGTCCCTCGGCGCAGACGTCTCTCGCCGAGCCGAACGTCGGAGCGACCACTGCCCAGTCCGTTCCCGGATTCGACTGGGCCTGGGCAAGGAGCCATTCGGCCGCCGACCGTGTCTTCCCCCAGCCACGTCCGGCGAGCACCAGCCAGATCGACCAGTCGCCGTCAGGAGGGAGCTGCTCCGGTCGGGCTTGGGTGAGCCACGGCCGGGCAGGCGGGGGACGGAACCGGCTGGCCGCCGAACCGAGGTAGCCGGTCAAGATTGCCACCCGGCCGGCAAGAGAGGTGTCAGGTCTGCTGGAGGACCGCCCGCACCGTGGACGGATGCCACTGCGTTCCGCCCTGCGACGTCGGGATGGCGTCGGCGTTCAACGCCTTCGCTATGGCACCCAGGCTGGCTCCTGCGGCCCGCTCCCGGCCGATTCGGGAGATCACCCGGTCCGGCAGGTTGCGGGGCCTGCCGAGGCGCACCCCGGCCGCCCTCTTTGCCGCCAGGCCGTCCTTGGTCCGCTGAGAGATCAGCTCGCGCTCGAACTCGGCGAACGAGGCGAGCATCTGGGCCATCAGCCGGCCAGACGGCGTGGTCATGTCGAAGTCCGAGTCGAGGACCACGATCGCCCAACCGTTCTTCTGCGCCTGCTGCATGAGGTTGGCGAAGTCGACCAACGACCTGCTCAGCCGGTCCAGCTTCGACACGACCAGCGCCTCGGCACCGCCGGCCTCGATCATCGCCACAGCCGCCGCAAGCGACTCCCGGCCCTTGGTCGACTTCGCTGAGACACCACGGTCCTCGAGGACCGTGACCAGCTCCCAGCCCTTCGACGCAGCGGCCGACTCGATCGCCGAACGCTGCGCCGCCAGCCCAGCACCGCTGTCGACCTGCTCGGCGGTAGACACTCGCAGGTAGCCGACAACTCGAGTTCCACGCCTTGGGCTCACCCCCATATCGTACACCAGATGATCCTTTGGTGTCTAGGTATTGTTGTACGCCGCTGGCGAGCCTGTGGACAACGTGCGTCGAGCACTGACTCGGCGCACGGACAAGGATCTCGGTCGCCTCCGGCCCGACCGGCTCCGTAGCTTGGGCCACTAGGCGGCTCACGACGCCGCGTCCAGCGCCTCGAGCTCGGATGCCACCCACGAACGCACCTCGACCACCTGCGGGTCCAGGCCGGCGCGAGCCAGCACCCGCTCGATCACCACGGCCATCGCCGCCCCCTGCTGCTCCGTGAGCCGCACCACCCGCTCCTCCAGGCCGAGACGGGTCAGGTCCGCCAGCAGGCGATGCTGGGCTGCCATCGCCTCCGTGAAGAGCCGGACCACGGCCCGGGCCTGCTCCGCGCCGAAGTTGTCCGTGGCCACGAAGTCGGTCAGCTCGGAGACACGCTCCTCGCACACCTCCAGCCACGCCTTGCCCTTCGCTCCGAGAGCCAGCAGCTCGAGCACCGGGTTGCCCAACGGTGCCGGCTCGCCGAGACGGTCGAGAAGGGCGACGGCCTCGGCACGCACCTTCTGCGACGAGGCGGACGCCAAGTGGCTGGGCGACATGCCACCGTGGAGCTTGCAGCGCCCGAAGCCAACGTGGGCAGTTCCCCAGCCCGCAGGGCGCCCGCACTGGCTGCCGGCCCTGGTTCGGGCACCGCAGTGGCGGCTGTCATGGGCAGGATGCGGGTCGGTCGCGGTCATGGACGGTGGCATCCGGATGGGCCTCCTTGTGGCGGTTTGGGCGGATTTCGAGGTAGCAGAGGTAGCAGATGTAGCAGGGTTTGCCTTCCCCCCCCACTTGCATGCGCGTGGTGCTTAGGAGGAGAGGCCGCTACATCTGCTACCTCTGCTACCTGGTGGTCGGTCATTGCTCGGTGGCTGCGAGGGCGATCCCGGTCCAGCCTTTGATGCCTCGCCTTCCGGCTTGGCGGAGGTCCCGGTAGTCCTTGGGGAGCCGTTCGTTGAAGGTGGCGCTTTGGACGCCGATGCGGCCGTTGTCTTTGGTCCAGCGGACGTATTGGCGGTAGAGCTCGCTGCGGGGTGTCCAAGCGCGGTCGTGGAGGACGCATTCGTCTGCGACGAAGGCCCTGACGCTGTCGAGGCGGTCTCGGTAGGCGACGCCTGCGTCGGTGACGGCTTGGGGCGGTTGGAAGGCGCCTCGGGCCATGAGGCGGCGAAGTCCGGCGACGGCGTGGACGAGGAGTCCTTCGAGCTCGGCGGGGGTGGTGATCCGCGCTTCGATGTGGGGGTCGTCGGTTTCGGTGCCTCGGAATCGGCGTTCCATGGGGATGACGATCCACCGGTCGAACCATGCTTCGGACTGGTCGGAGGTGATCGGCGGCTCGTTGGCGGAGAACATCGGCAGGGCGTAGCTGGTGAAGGTGAACGGCTGGCCGAATTTGCGTTCGGCCATGATCTGGTCGCCGCCGGTGATCTGCTTGAAGAGGTCGGTGCGTTTGATGGCGCGGGCGTCGAGGTCGCCGCAGATGTTCGCGAGCCGGCCGAAGAGCTCGGCGGCGGCGAAGCGGTTCTCGGCGAGGGCTTGGAGCGGTACTGCGGAGGTGTTGGCGGCGCCGACGAGCGCCTTGACAAGGTTGAGGAGCTTGGTCTTGCCGTTTCCGCCGGCTCCGACGAGGAGCACGGACTTGGAGAACGGGTTTCCGGCGTAGAGGGCGAGCCCGAGGAGTTCGTGGACGAGGGTGACGGTGTCGTCGGGAAGGACCTGCTCGAGGAACCGGTCGATGTTGGGGCAGGTGGCGTCAGGGTTCCACCGATGCGGTATCTGTACGGCCGTGGGGATGTCGGGGTCGTGGGGTGCCAGCTGTCCGGTATGCCAGTCGAGGAGCCCGCTGGTGGTGTTGATCCATCGTCTCGGCGGGCGCTCGGGGATGAAGGGCTCGTCGGCTCGGAGCCACGCGAGGATCTCGTCGAAGTGGCGTCGTTTCACCTTGTAGTCGAGGGCCCGCTTGGCTGCGACCTTCGCCCAGGTGTCGCCGTCGGACCGGTAGACGCCGTCGGTGTAGCGGTAGAGGCGCCCGTCGTAGCCGAGGCGGATCGTTCCGGCCTGGCGAATTTCCTCTCCGAGGTCGGCGACGAGGAGCCCGTCTTCTTTCGAGAACCATCTGCTGGGGTCGTTTGTGTCGGCTAGGGCGGCGGCGATCTGCTCGTCGAGGGCGGTGACGTCGTCGCTCATGCGGCGGTCCTCTTTGTGATGGCGGTGTCGATGGCGGCTTCGGCGTCCCACCGGTCGAGGCCGCAGCGGTCGGCGGCGTAGAGGAGCTGTGCACGCGCGGTGTGCTCGTCGAGGCGTCCGGCGACGACGAGTGCGGCGACGGCCCATGCGGCCCGGACGATGGTGTGGTGCCTCGTGCCCTCGGCGGCGCCGGCTACGAGGCGCACGGCCTGGTCGAGGAGCTCATCACCGCTGGCGTGCATGGCGGCGACCCGCTCGCCGGGGCTGATCGTCCGGGCCGGCGCGCGGGTTTTGAGGATCCAGGCCGGGGCGACGGCGACCGGATGCCCCCAATTCGACCACTGGTAGTGGCGGCCGCTGCGATGCGGGGAGGGGGCGAACGCAGCGAGTCCGCCGTCGCCGCGCCGGTCGAGGCGGTGTCCGAGCTGGCCTGCATCGGTCGGTGACGGTCCGGTCACCGAGAACATCAGGTGACGTCCTCCCGAGCCGGTGACCGCCTGGAGCGTGTCTGGTAGCGGTCTGTGCAGGTGTTGGAGCCCGTCGAGGACCGCCTGACCGTCCTGGTCGACGTCGAGAACGAACAGCCCGGAGCGAGCGGTGCCGGTGAGCACTGCGACGCCCGAAGCTGGTTTCTTGCGCCAGCACCAGCGGAGGAATTCGGGGTCGGTGCTGCCCCCGCTGTCTTTCCATTTGACCCAGGGATGCTTGCCAGGTGATGGGCATGCCGCGCCGCGCCGGCACGAGCATCCGCTGGCTGTGGGGACGTTGAGGGGGACGACTTGCCATCCGAGCTCGGCGTAGGTCAGGGCGGCGTGAAGGCAGTTGTTCATCGCAGGGTGCCGGCGCGGTCGGCGCGGTCGAGGCGGTCGACCTCGGTGTTGATCTCCGGGAACGACCACGAAGGGTGGTGTTCTCGGACGGTTCGGAGTAGCGAGGCGATGTGGGCGGCATGTCTCCGGATGCGTTCGGCGGCATCGTCGGGATCCCAACCGGGAGGTGGTCTGGCCTGGTCGGTCACCGACGCCCACCTATCTCGGTGATCAGGGTGTCGCGTTCGGCGGCCTCGCGGACGAGGAGTTCGTCGAGGACGGTGCGGTCGGTGAACCCTTCGATGGCGTGGGTCAGCTCGGCGGCGAGGGTGGCAGGGTCGAGGGCCTCGGCCTGCGCGGTCACCGAGTCGATGTAGGACCGTCGGTCGGTCGGCTTTGGTGGCGTGGTGGGAAGGTCGTAGCGGGCGACCTGTTCGGCGGTGACGGCCACTCGCACGAACTTCACCTGCGCCCCGTAGTGGTCGGCCCAGGCCGTCACGTCCTCCGCTGCGGACGAGAACAGGTGCTCGCCGGAGGGGTCGTGGTCGCCGACGTGCAAAACGACCAGGGGGCGCCCGGCGGTGGCCGCTCTCCGGGCGCTGGCATGCTTGAAGGTGATCGAGTCGAACCCCGACGATGAAAACACGGCCACGCCGTAGGGGTCCGCGACCCGGGTGAGCTGGGGCAGCATGCCGGCGGCTTCGCACCACACCTCGACCAAGACCGGCTGCCCGTCGAGGCGGTCCAGGCGATAGTTCCCGGCAAGTGTCTGGACGAAGGAACGAAACCCCGCCGCGTCGTGAAAGCCGAGGGGGCGGTCTTCGGTGACGCCGTCGTCGCGGATCGACGTCCAGGCGATCAGCCCTGCCCGGCGGGCGTTGCCGATGTGAGTGAGAAGGTTCTCGTAGGCATTCTCGGTCTTCGGGTAACCGTGCGCGCCGACCAGCCGGTAGAAGACCTGCCGGCCTGTCAGGGGAAGATGGTCCCGGTATTCGACAAGGACGTCATGGACCTGATCGAGGAGGGTCAGGGTGGCCTTGCGGGGCCGGTAGTCGACGATCGGTCCTCGAGGTCGACTCACGAGGCGCGCTGCCCCATACGGGCGGAGATCAGATCGGAGGCGGCGCCGGCGGTGAGGCCGGGCGCGACCCGGATCCGCATGCGGCGCAGAGCGTGGAGTTGCTTCTCGCTCGCCGGCCTGGCTCGCCAAGGGGCGTCAGCCTTGGCGAGCATCGTGCCACCGCGACTGCGGACCACGTCCTCGCCTGTGCCCTGAGCCCATTCAAGGCTGAGGCCCGCCGCGACGGTGACGGGAGGCTCCGTGCGGGTCCGCTCGACAACCGACCATCTTCCGCTTGCCGGTTCGAGGGAGACGGTTCCGGTACCGGTGGGAAGGATCCACCGCTGCCCGGAGCAAACCCAAGCCATGGGGCGACGCCGGAAGAGGTTGAGCTCGGTGGACTGCAGCTCGGCCGCCCAGGTGCCAGCCAAGGCAGGAGCGAAGGACCGTTCGGTGAGTGCCTCGGTCACGCCCTTGCGGGCGACCGCTCTCGGATCGACTCCGGCTAATCCGGCGAGGGTGATCAGGTCGTGACGGGACGCGGAGCCGACCAGGTCGACGATGAGACAGTCCGTCTTGCCGGGATGGGGCCGGGTTCCGCGGCCGAGCATCTGCAGGTACAGGCCCTGCGACCGGGTCGGCCGTCCGATGATGATCGCATCGACTGCCGGCTCGTCGAAGCCCTCGACGAGCACGCCACAGTTCGTGACGACGGAGGTCTCTCCGGTTTTCAGGCGCCGAAGGATGGCCCGGCGTTCGCCCGGCGCGGTGGTGCCGTCGACCGCCTCGGCGGCCACTCCGCTCGAGGTGAGCGCGTCGGCGCTGGCATGAGCGAGCGCAACGGTCGGCGTGAAGAGGAGGCCGCGTCGCCCGGCGGCGTGGTCGTGCCAGGCCTTGGCTGCGACGTCAGGTAGGTGGGCGTCGCCGAGGGCTTCGCCGAGGGCACCGTCCGACCAGTCGCCGTTCCGGGACGCCACTTGGTCGAGGTTGAGACCGTCGACGCTGACCTGCACGGCGCGTAGGTCAGCCAGGTAGCCGCCGCAGATCATCTCGGGGAGCGTCTTGCGGTAGACGATCTCGTCGAAGACCGTCTTGAGGGCGACACCGTCGCCCCGGCCTGGGGTGGCGGTCACTCCGAGGAGAAGGGTCTCCGAACCGACCAGGGCCTTGATGATTTTGCGGTAGGTGGCTGCTGCGGCGTGGTGGGCTTCATCGACGATCACGGTGGCGAACGGACCGACTAGCCGGCCGAGTCTCCTGTCGTGGGCGAGGGTCTGGACGCTGGCCACGATCACGTGGGCGCCCGTCTCGTCCTCTTGAGCCTTGACGACTCCGACGACCATGTCCGGGTTGGCGGTTCGGATCTTTTCGACGGCCTGACGGACGAGCTCGTCGCGGTGGACTAGCACGACGGCTCGCCCGCGGCGCTGCCTGATGGTCTCGGCGAACACGACTGTCTTGCCGGTGCCTGTCGGCAGGACTAGCAGCTGTCGTCGGACACCGCTTCGGTAGCGAGTCTGGGAGGCCACGAGCCCCTCGTGCTGGTAGGGGCGCAGAACCGGGCCGAGCGTCGGCACGGATCGGGTTCGTGGACCCTCTGCGGTCTGTGCTGGTACCATTTTCTCGACTTCCTTTCGACGGGGGTCGGTGACGTAGGTGAACTGCTGTGGCGAGGGCTCCGGATGGTGACCGGGGCCCTCGTTTTCGTTCTGGGGTCAGGCGGCTTTGTTCCTGGTGAGCCGGATGACGGCCGCGACCTGTCGCAGGACCTGCTGGTCGCTGATGATTGAGTCGAGCTGCTGGCTCAGCGTCGTGCGCTCGACGAGCGAGGTCGCCGCTACCTGGACGTCCGTGGCCATCAGGAGGCCGCCGGCACCCGGTTGCGGCGGATGTACTCGTCGAGGTCCTCTTGCCGGTAACGGACGAGCCGACCGACCTTGACCGCTGCGAGCTGCTTGCGGGACCAAAGCTCGCGGACGTGGCGGGGCGTCGTGCGTAGGTACTGCGAGGCCGTCTCGTCGTCGTACAAACCCTCGGGGTGTCGCCGGAGTGCCCGATTCGGCTCGACGTGGGTCGTCATGGCACGAGTGTCCGCCATCGAGTTACGCTGCTAGTATGTCGATGAAGCTTCGATCAGTGATCGGGCGGGCGAAGGGTCGTCCCCTGAAGGACTACGAGTGGAGCTTTTTGGTCAAAGGTGCCTACATCGAGGACATCGAAGCTGACGCAAGCACCGTGGACGACCTCATCGCGGGGTGGCCGATTCCGACTCCCTATGGGACACCGGTTGGTAAGCATGCGCCTGGGACCCCAGTGCCTGTCTCCCCGCCTGTCCGCCGCCGAGCGCAGGTCTTAGCCAAATTCTACGGGCAGCTCGCCGACGCCGACCCGACGATCGTCGGTCTGCGTGCGGAGATCGAACCTCGACCCAAGCACTCCCAGCTCGTCGAGTGGATCGAAGAGAAGCACTGTGAGTCCTACGGCCTTGATGGACCCGAGGGACTCGAGGAGCAGACCCGTCTCCTTCTCGGCTCGCGTCGGGCAAAGCGTCTCTTTCCATCGCCAGCCGGTGACTCTTTCTTCGTTCCAGGTGAATCACTGCTCGCGGAGATAGCCATATGCGTTGAGCGGCTGGCCAATAGCTATCCGTGGAGTGCCAGCGCCGCATGCCGCTGGTTGATCTGCGGCGACCCTTCGCCGGCCACGGTGACGGTTGCCGTGGGATACCGACCGGACGGCATCACCCCGGTTGATGCCGGTGCCGACGTCCGGATCGGCGACAGGCCCTCTTCCGATGAAGAGCGAGCAATCATCTCAAAACGGTTCAGAGGCCCGACGGATACGCGTTGGAGAATCACACTGGAGATCGATCCAGCTATCGCGCCTGCTGAGGTGGGACGCCTCTACGCAGCAGCACGATCCCTGATCGCCCCAACGCGCGTGCGGCCGTTGACCGTCAAGAAACTCGACCTCGCCGACTTCATCCTCGATCAGCCGGAGCCGTTCACCGCACCTCGCGGCCCAGAAGGGGAGATCTGGGACATCTGGCTCAATAGGTGGAACCGATCTGAGCTGGCCGAGTCGCACGGAAAATACGACGCTGCTGGTTCCGGCCGGTGGAACTTCCGCAGAGACGGGCGTGACGCCATGGACGGGCTTCGCTTCGTAGGTTGGACTCTTCCTGGCTAGCTGACGCGTAGCGCCTGACCTGGCCGCCGGCGGCTAAAGACGCCACCTGACGTCGACTCGCTCGCCGTCGAAGCGGTTGTTCGCCTTGGTGGTCGCTGCAATGGTCACGGTCTCGATCAGGTGGTCGAAGATGGCCCGCTGCTGGTCGAGGGGGAGGTCGGGCCACGTCGGCCGCAGCACACCGGTGTCAGCGAGGCGGGGGCCTACGGCGATTCGACGCCCAGCCTTCGCCTGCTTGCGCTGCGCGGCAGCGAGGTTCGCTTGGAGGGGTCGACGTGCGGCCGCCCATTCGAGCCGGGTGATCTCACCGGCGGCGAACATCTCGCCGAGCTCCTTCGACCGGTGCTCCAGCTCGGCGATCTCACCGGCCAGCTCGTCGCCCGGTCCGTCATCGTCCAGCCCGGCGAGCGTGACGGCGAGCGCGGGCGAGTCCAGTCGTTGGAAGACGGCTTCGACGATGAGATCCTCGAGCGGCTCGGCGCCGATCCCGACCCGGTTGCAACCACCACGGTCGATGACACAGGCGTAGCGGCGGTAGCGGTGGCCTTTGCGGATCACCGGCCGTGCGGTCATGGCTGCGCCGCAGGCGGCGCAGCGGACGAACCCGGAGAGAAGGTAGGAGCGCGCGTTGGTCGGCACGGCCCGGGCCCGTGAGGGGTCGTCGAGAATGGCCCGCAGGCGACGATGGGTAACCAGGTCGATGATCGCCGGCCATTCGGCGTCGGCCACGAGCAGGCCGTGGTGTTCGCGCCATCCGGCGATCCGGCCTGAGCGGAGGAGCCGCTTGACGGTGGTCGCCGACCACGGGGTACCCGTCACCGACGGCACACTCCGGACGTTCCAGGCGGAAGCAATGGTCCTCACTCCGGACCCGGCGAGGACCTGCTGAGCGGCCTCGCGGATGTGGGCGGCCTCGGCTTCTCTGAGAGTGGTCCGGTCCTTCTCGAAGCCGAACGGACGGCGTCCTCCTCCTGGCACCTTCCCATCCTCTGCGAGCTCGAGGTGCTTGCGGCGGATCCGTTCCGCCTTGTGGTCCGACTCGTGCCGGGCGACCGCGCCGACGATCCGTGCGGTCATCCGGCCGGTGGGGGAGGTGAGGTCGATGTCGCCGGCCGTGACCGACCCGACCGGGATGCCGGTGCGCTCGACGAGGTCAATGAACGTTTCGAGCTCGGTGGGGGAGCGGTGCAGCCGATCAGGGTGCCAGACCACGAGGCCGTCGCGAGTGCCGGCGGCGAGGTCGGTGAGGAGCCGTTCGTAGGAGGGTCGACGCTTGCCGGAGTAGGCGGAGATGTCGTCATCGACGTACACCTCGTCCACCGACCAGCCGTGCTGCTCAGCCCACGCCCGGCAGTCTGTTTCCTGACGGCCGACGCCGAGCCCTTGGCCGGTGCGGTCCTGGCTGATGCGGGCGTAGACGGCCGCCGTTGTCGGAGTCACCGGCTCGGTGGAGGCGTCTCGGTTGCCATGTGATGAAGCTAACACCTAAATAGACGTTCGTTCTGCCAAACGTGGCCCACATGCAGACCCGGCCCTCCCGGAGTGACCGGCGGGAGGTCGACCTCCGACGCCTGGTGTCGGGGTTCCTGCGCATGGCCCCCGACGTCGCGGTGGTCGGTGAGGTGCGCGACAGAGAGGCCCTCCCCCTGTTGCTCACGCTGTCGTCGGGGGTGCAGGGGTTCACGACCATCCACGCCGGGTCCGCCCGCCAGGCCCTGTCGAGGTTGCGCTTCATCTGCCAGCTGGCAGAGACCGGCTCGGACCTCGCCCTCCCTGCGCTGTCGTCGCTCGTGAGCGAGGCCGTCGACCTGGTGGTCCACTGCTCCCGGGTCGACGGCTCGCCGGTGGTGACCGAGGTCGTCGCCGTCGAGGACCCCAACGTCGGCCCCGACACGGTGGCCTTCACCACGACGGGAATCTTCGAGCGCCGCCGACGGGAGGAGCCGCTCGTGTGGACGGGAAATCTGCCGGTGCGCGCCGGGCGCCGCTTCGAGTCCCGGGGCTACGACATCCGCCAACTGGTGGGCGGCGGGCCCGGTGACCTGTCGGCTCCCGGAGGCCGGCGGTGACGGCGGTGATCGCCGCGTTGCTCGCCGGCGTCGGCGTGCATCTGCTGGTCTCGCCCGGCCGGGACCGGCCGCCACTGGCGTGGCTGCGTCGGCGCACCGGCCGACGTCGCCCGACACCCGGGCGCCCGGTGGCGGCCGGCAACGGGATCGGCGAGGTGGCCGGAGCCACCGGGCTGCTCGCGGCGGTCGGGGCCGCCGTCGCCTACGTCCTCTTCGGCGGCGTGGCCCCCGCGCTGGTCGGAGCGGCCTTCGCCGGCTCGTTTCCCGTCGCGTCGCTGCGGGCGCGCCGGCGCCGTCAGCTCGAGACGGCCGCCGAGGCGTGGCCCCGGATGCTCGAGGAGCTGCGCCTGCTCACGGGGTCGGTCGGCCGCTCGGTCCCCCAGGCCCTCGTCGAGGTCGGACGCCGGGCACCGGATCCACTCCGCCCCGCCTTCGCGGCCGCCGAGCGTGAGTGGTTGCTCACGACCGACTTCGAGCGCATGACCGGCGTGCTCAAGGCGGCGCTGGCCGATCCGACGGCGGACGCCGTGTGCGAGACCCTCGTGGTCGCCAACGAGGTGGGAGGGACCGGGCTCGAGCATCGCCTGGCCGAGCTGGTCGAGGACCGGCTCCTCGACGTGCAGGGAAGGAAGGACGCCGCGGCCAAGCAGGCGGGGGTGCGCTTCGCTCGCAGATTCGTGCTCCTCGTCCCCCTCGGCATGGCCGTCGCCGGGCTGTCGATCGGCTCGGGCCGGGCCGCCTACCAGACCTCGGCGGGTCAGCTCGCCGTCGTGGTGGCCATCGCATCGGTGGCGGCGTGCTGGTGGTGGTCCGGTCTCCTGCTCCGCCTGCCGGTCGAGCCTCGCGTGTTCGCCGCCGACCCGGAGCGGTCCCTGACCGCCCGGCCGGCGATCGGCGCCGACGGGGACCGGGGAACCGAGGCGGAGGTGATGACGGCGTGACCCGGTACCTGATCGGCGCCGGTCTGCTGATCTGGCTCGGCGTCTCGCTCCTCCTCGCCACCTGGTCGAGGACGGCCCGTCCCGGCCTGGTCGAGCGCCTGGCGCCCTTCAGCCCGGGTCAGCCCCGTCGTGGGCCGAGCTCCGTGCTGTCGGTCGAGTCGCTGCGCGACCTGGTGACGCCCGCAGCGGCCATCGTCGGCGACCGCGTCGCCGGGTGGTTCGGCGTCCAGGAGTCTCCCGCCGTCCGCCTGCGACGGGTCCATGCCACGACCGATCCCGGCGCCTTCCGCTCGCGCCAGGTCGGGGCCGCCGCGCTCGCCCTCGTCCCCGGGTTGGCGCTGAGCGTGCTCGGCCTGCCCCTGGTGCTCGACCTGACGGTGCTGGCGGGCGCCCCGCTGCTCACCTTCCTGGTGGTGGAGCAGCGCCTGGCCGCGGCGTCGGCGGCCTGGCAGGAATCCCTGCGGAGAGAGCTGCCGGTGGTCAGCGAGCAGCTCGCCATGCTGCTGAACGCCGGGTTCTCCCTCGGCTCGGCGGTCAACCGGCTGTCTCACCGAGGTCACGGCTGCGCGGCCAAGGACCTCAGAGTCGTGGTGTCGCGCCTCGGCCAGGGCGTCAGCGAGGCGGCCGCCCTCCGCGAGTGGGCCGACGTGGCCAAGGTCGACGCGGTCGACCGGCTGGTTGGCGTGCTCGTCCTCAACACCGCCTCCAACGACCTCGGACGGCTCGTCAGCACCGAGGCCCGGCAGGTCCGACGCGACGTGCAGCGCCGGACCTCGGAGATCCTCGAGCGGCGAGCGCAGCAGGTCTGGATCCCGGTCACCGTCGCCACCCTCGTGCCCGGCACGATCCTGCTCGCCGTCCCCTTCCTTGCCGCCCTCCGCCTCTTCGCCAATGCCTGAGCGGTGCGCCCCGTCCCCTTCCCCATCCACGTCCCACCCGCCCGATGGCGGGCCCGAGAGGAGCAGCCATGACCACCGTCGAGACCCCGACCCGCCCCGGTCGAGCCACCCGAGACGAGCGCGGCGAGGGAGTGATCTCGGCGGCCATCGCCGTGCTGATCATGGCCTTCATCGGCGTCGGCATGTGGGTCGCGTTCAACGCGACCTTCCAGCACACGGCCAAGAACGTCAACAACCAGGTCAACTGCATCGGTCAGACCACCAGCAGCTCCTGCTGAGGGACCGGAAGGAGACAACTTGGGCGGCCGGAGGTCGCAGGCGCCGTCGAGAGAGGGTCGAACGGGTAGCGGCCGCCCAAGTTGCTTCCGCACGGGCCTCGAGCGGCGGCGGCGAGCGGGGAGAGGGGGTGGTCGGGACCCTCGTCGGGTTCACCATGTTTCTGCTCCTGCTCCTCCTCGCCGTCCAGACCCTCGTCCACCTCTACGCGGCCTCGACCCTGAGCGCCGTGGCCAACGAGGCGGCCGACCAGGTCGCCAACACCGGGGGTGCCCCGGCGTCGGTGGCGGTCGCCGAGCGCACGGCCATGTCCCGGCTCGGGACCTTTGGCGCCCGCCACACCCGGTTCCTGTGGGAGGAGGTCGACGGCAACCGGGTGGTGGTGCGAGTGGTGGCGGCCAGCCCTCAGCTGCTCCCGCTCCCCGTGGCGTGGACCAGGATCACCGCGACCGTGGCGGTGAGGACGGAGCGGTTCCGGTGAGCGGAGGCGACGACGGGTTCGTCGGTGGGCTCGAGGGACTGGTCTTCGGGCTCCTGCTGTTCGTGGTCGGCACCCTCCTCGTCGCCAACGCATGGGGTGTCGTGGCGACCAAGTTCGCCCTCGACGCCGCGGCACGCGAGGCGGTGCGCAGCTACGTCGAGGCACCCGACGGCGCGTCGGCCGTGGTCGACGCTCGCGCCGCCGCGGCCGACGCCCTCACCGGCTACGGGCGTGATCCCCGGGCGACGACGTTCGGCCTGACGGCGGGGACATTCGCCCGCTGCTCTCGGGTCACCGTCCACGTGCGGGCCACCGCGCCGTTCGTCGCACTGCCCTGGGTCGGACGGGTCGGATCCGGTGAGGGCGTCACGGCCACCGCCTCCGAGCTCGTCGACCCGCTGCGCGCCGGACTGGCAGGGACCTCGGCGTGCGGGTGAGGGCGGAGCGGGGGAGCGCCCTCGCGCTGGTGCCAGCGGGCTTCCTCGTGCTGGTCGTGCTGGCCGCCATCACCGTCGACAGCGCCGTCGCCTACCTCGGGCAGCGCCACCTCGACGACGCCATCACCTCGGCGGCCAACGACGCCGCCGTCGCCGGCCTGAGCGACCGCAGCTTCTACGCCTCCGGCGCCGTCACCCTCGACGCTGCGGCCACCGAGGGCGTCGTGTGCCGATCCCTCGCCGCCCTCGGCTCCCAGGGCCTGCGGCAGCTGAGCATCGAGGTCGGCGTGCGCGGTGCCGAGGTGGAGATCGTAGCGACGGCGCGGATCCTGGCCGTCTTCGGACGGGCGCTCCCCGGTGGGGGCGCCAGGACCGTGCGCGCCGCCGTCACCGCGAACGCCGAGACCCGCCTCACCGCGCCACCGGCCGACGACCTCCCACTCACCCCCCTGGCCTGTCCGTCATGACGTGGGCGCGCGCCGCCCGTTGCGTCGACCTTCTCAGGTCCGGTGTTATCCGGCCGAGGGGAAGGGGCCGAGACGACGCATCCCCGGTCGGGTTGCGGCGACCCTCGGGAGGGACGGATTAGGTTGGCCATGGCCTCCCCCCAGGAGCGGGAGAGGTCGGCAGGGTGTGGCGGCGGACCGGGCAGGATCAACAGCGGGCGTCACCGAAGCTCTGCGACAGCACGACCGTCACGCAGACGTTCAACCACGAGCCAAGGAGCCAGAGCGCAATGGGTGGAAGAGTCCTCGCAAGTCCGGAGGCCCAGCAGGCCATCACGCAGATGCAGACGATCCTCAGTTCCAATTTCGAGGGCACGATCAGCGACCTCAACAACCTGGGGCAGACGCTCTCGGACCCGAACGTCTGGGACGGCAACCTGGCCAGCGATTTCCGCGGCAACATCTGGCCGTCGTGCCACACCGCGTTGACCAACGCCCTGCAGCAACTGCAGGAGCTGCAGACGAAGCTCAACACGATCCAGACCAACATCATGTCGGCGGGCGGCAACCACTGAGCACGCCCGTCCGGGGCGGTGCGCACCGTCCCGCCCGACACGGGTGGGACGGTCGCCGCTCCTGTTCGACGCGCCCGACGTGCAGATCCACGGGCCGGTGCCGTGACGGCTGAAGGAGTGGCCGAGATCGACTTCTACCCGCCGGACCGACGCGGGCTCGTGTCCGCTCTTCGCTCCGGAAGTCGAAGCCTCCTCGTCTCGTTCGGAGAGGGGCCGGAGGGCGAGACGCTGGGCGCAGATCTGATCGCGCCGTCCCGGCTGGCCTGAGGATCACCCAGGGGGCGATGTTCTCAGCGAAAACTCGGCTGGTACCGCGCCCACGCTGAGCTTCGGGCGGTGGGATGGGTCCATGACCGCTCTCGCCATCCTCGCCGCGCTCGCCCTGCTGTTGCTCATCTCGGTCGCCGCCGGCCTGGTCGGCTTCGCCGCGCTGGGTGCCCTCCGGTTCCTCGAGGGCGGCCTGTCGGTCCAGCCGGCCAGGGTCGTCGTGGACGCCCCCAGCCGGTCGACCCGCCCGCCGGTGCGCCGGTCACTGCTCGACACGTCCTGTCACGGGCGCATCGGCCCCGACTGATCGCTCGCGACCCTCGCCTCACGCGGCCCCGAGCGGGCCGACGACCGTCCGAGGGCGGACCGGGCCGCGCCGGATCGGTCAGTCGGTGTCGGCCACGACGGGATCGACCGTCGTGACCTGATCGGTCAGCGTGGCGCGGTCTCGGACCTGCACCAGCAGCTCCTCGATGCGATGCAGGCGGTCGTCAAGGTCGACGGTGGTGACGACGTCGGCCATGGCCAGGCGGACCGAGACCAGCTCGCGGGCCAGGAACTCGGTGTCGGCCTGGGTGCGGGACGCCACGGCCCGGTCGCGCTCGATGCTGGCCCGGTCGCGGTCGTCCTGGCGGTTCTGGGCCAGGAGGATCAGCGGCGCGGCGTAGGCGGCCTGGGTCGAGAAGGCCAGGTTGAGCAGGATGAAGGGGTACGGGTCCCAGTGGTGGAGCAGGCCGACCACGTTGAGCACGATCCAGAACAGGACGACCACGCTCTGGGCGGCAAGGAAGCGGCCCGTGCCGAGCAGCCGGGCGATCCCCTCGGAGAAGCGCCCGAACGCATCGGCGTCGTAGCGGCTTCCGACCCGCAGTCCCGACCCTCGGGGGGCAGAGAGCACCGACGCCTCGACCACGCCGTCCCTGGAGCGTCCCCAACGTCTCACGGGGCCTGGACCCCCCGTCGCCAGCCGACCGGCAGGAGCCGCTCGAGCATGTCGTCGACGGTGACCGCGCCGACCAGGCGCCCGGCGTCGTCGCACACGGCCAGGCCGACCAGGTTGTAGCGGGCCAGCTGGGCGGCGACCGCGGCCTGGGGCAGGTCCGGGTGCACGGAGCGGCCACCGTCGATGAGGTCGCCGATCACCGCGGATGGCGGCTCGCGCAACAGGCGTTGGAATCCGACGGTCCCGATGAAGCGCCCGGTCGGCGTGGTCAGCGGGGCCTCGCACACGTAGATCGTCGCTGCCGTCGGCGCCGACAGGTCCGGGTCCCTCACTCGAGCCAGGATCTCGGCGACGGGCATCTCCGGGGTGGCGATGACCGGTTGCGAGGTCATCAGGCCGCCGGCGGTCATCGCGTCGTAGCGCAGGAGGCGGCGGACCTCGGCCGCTTCGAGGCTGTCCATGGCCCCGAGCAGGCTCTCCCGCTGCTCGGCAGACATGACACCGAGGAGGTCAGCGGCGTCGTCGGGCTGCATCTCCTCGACCACGTCGGCGCGCCGCTCGAGGTCCAGCGCGCCGAGGAAGCGCACCTGGTCCGGCTCGGGCATCTCCTCGAGGAGGTCGGCGAGCTCCTCGTCGGTCAGGGCCTCGGCCAGCTGCCGGCGGCGGGCGAGCGGCATCTGGTTGACCGCGTCGGCCAGGTCGGTCGGGTGCAGATCGCGCAGCGACGCCAGCTGACCGGCGAGGATCCCGCCGCTGAAGAGCCGACCGACCTCGGTCCAGGGGACGACGCTGGTGGTCCGCCGGCGCAGTGTCCTGTGGTTGCCGAGGGCGACCGACACCACCTCCCAGCCGGTGGCGGTGTGGCCGGCGCCGATGCCGATGTCGATCACCACGTTGTCGTCGACCACCCGATGGTAGAGCTGACTGGCGAGCAGCTCCTCGGCGCGTGGCGTGAAGCGGCGGAGGTCGACCGTTCCGCCCCGGAGGTGGACGCCGTCAGTGGCGATCTCGGCCACCCGTCCGAGGTTGACGAAGATCTGCCGGCGCTGAACGGTTGCCACGAGCCCGATGGCCTTGGGAGGCTCGGCCGCGAACGCCGGCTGGATGACCGTGTCGTGGATCCGCCCGATCGACAGCTCGTCCCCGTCGAGGAGGGGGAGGCGGGCGAGGCGGGAGGTGAAGATGGTCGACTCACCCATCACGCTCACCGGTCGCGCTCGTCGATCACGTTCGGCACGCGCCGAACCCTACCGGGCGTGGCCAGGGCCCACGCCTACTGGGGGCCGGTCGCCTCGGCGCTGGTCTCGGCCCGGATGACCGGCGTGCCCGCATCGGGGTCCGGATCGACCGTGGAGGCCAGCTCGAGCTGCAGCGCAGCGATCTCGCGTTCCAGCGCGGCGCCGTCCTCGTGGCGCGCCTGGGCCATGGCGCGCGCCCGTTGCTCCACCAGCTCCTCGATCTGCAGCTCGAGGCCCATCGCGTGGTCACCGTCCCGTGCCGAGGTCATATCGTCGACCTACCCGCCGCGCCCATCGCCGACCCGCTCGATGGCGTGCCGACGCGGGAACCGGAAGACGGCGAGGTGGCCTGGTCGACGTGGTTGGCCAGATGGGCGACACAGACCACGAGGCGGTGGACGGCGAAGGCCAACGCCTGGACCTCGGGGTCGCGGGCGGCCCGGACGGCCACCGACTCGCTGGTCCTGTCGATCTCCGCCAACGTCCTGCGCAACTCGTCGCGGGTCATCCGCCTCCTCCCGGTCGGGTTCGGTGTCCACTCCGGCGTCGTGGGGACCCACGGAGTCGGGCAACCGCACCTGGTGTTCTTCGACGCCGGGAGACGATCTGGATGCGGGGCGGCGCACGGGAGCGCCCCGCCGGGAGGGACGGATGGCACATCGAAGAGGCTTGCGTTCGGCCCCAAAATTTGAGAAACTTTTCACGAAACCCGGATGGTTGGATCCTCTAGGGGCACGGCTCCACGAGCCGGATCGCCGCCGGACCTGGGACCGCCAGGCCGGCCCGGGCCTCCCGTCGCCAGGGCCTCCACGGGCGACTCTTCCGAGAGGGAGATCGCCGATCGTCCCCCCGCGATCGGCGAGAGAGAAAGGAACAGCACATGAGCACCGCCGCATCCCTGACCCCCATCATCGACCACTTCCGGGACCGCATGCGCGCCCGGCGCGACGCGCGCCGGGCCGACCTGGCCCTCCGGGGCGAGCTGGCGCAGTACACGTCGGCCTCCGACATCCGGGAGCTCGAGGCCATCCTCGACCGCCACGACGGCGTCGATGCCGACGAGATCCGCTCCCTTCTCCAGGACCGCAAGGCCAGCTGAGCCCGGCCGTCGGCGCCCAGAGCCCGGCCGTCGGCCCCCCGAGTCCGACCCGGCTCGGGGGGCCGCCCGCGCCGGCGTGGCCGCCGTCCCACCATCCGGAGGCGCTCGGGGCCACGCCGAGCGACACGGCGGCGCGCCAGTGGCGGACCGGGATCTGGCCGCCCGGACGGGTTTCGCCTCGACCCTGACGGGTCGAGTGAGCGCCGGCGGGGGAGGTGGCGGTCAGGCTCGGGCTTAACCGAGCGGACCCACTCTGGCGGCAGTCGCGGTGCTAACTTCCGCGTTACCCGGGATCCAGGGCCGGTTGAGCGGGCTCGTGGCAGGGCGGATCAGAGCAGGGCATCGAGGGCTTACCGGACGAGCGAGGGGAGTTCCACATGGCGACGACCGAACGACAGAACCAGGTGCTCGACAGCGAGGGCCTGAGCAGAGACGTCGGCTTCCTCGGCCTGCTCTGGGCGTCGGAGGGGTCCATCATCGGCTCCGGGTGGCTCTTCGGTGCCCTCACCGCGGCGACCATCGCCGGGCCATCGGCCATCATCGCCTGGGCCGTCGCCTCGGTCATCGTGATCATCCTGGCGTTGATCCACGCCGAGCTCGGTGGCCTGTTCCCGGTGAGCGGCGGGACGAGCCGCTTCCCCCACTACGCCTTCGGCAGCTTCGCAGGGGCGACCTTCGGCTGGTTCTCCTACATCCAGGCCGCATCCGTGGCGCCGATCGAGGTCGAGGCCCTGATCCAGTACATGACCTCCGCGTCGTGGGCATCGGGCTTCCTCAACCCGAACCAGACACTCTCCACCTCGCAGGGCATACCGGTGGCGATCGGACTCCTGATCGTGTTCACCGCCCTGAACCTGATCGGTGTCCGCTGGCTCGCGAGGGTCAACAACAGCCTGACTACCTGGAAGGTGCTGGTCCCCGTCCTGGCCATCATCGTGTTCCTGCTGTTCAAGTTCCACAGCGGCAACTTCACCTCGGGAGGGGGCTTCTTCGTCAAGGGCGCCGAGTTCAAGCAGATCCTCGTGGCCATACCGGGAGGCGGGATCGTCTTCTCCCTGCTCGGCTTCGAGCAGGCCGTTCAGCTCGGAGGCGAGAGCGCCAACCCCGGGCGTGACCTGCCTCGAGCGGTGATCGGGTCGATCCTGCTCGGCGCAGTGGTGTACATCCTCCTCCAGGTGGCCTTCATCGCCGCCATCAGCCCGCACCTGCTGGCCTCCGGTGGGGGATGGACCAACCTGGCGAACAAATCGACCAACGCGACGGTCACCCAGCTGGCCTCCGCACCGTTCTACACGGTGGCCAAGGTCGGGATGCTCGCCTGGCTGGCCTGGATCCTCCGGGTCGACGCGGTCATCTCCCCAGGGGGCACCGGCCTCATCTACCTGACCTCGGCGTCACGCATCAGCTTCGGGCTGAGCAAGAACGGCTACATCCCCGAGGTGTTCGAGCGCAACAACTCCCGGCGGGTGCCCGTGGTGAGCATCATCGTCTCGGCCGTCATCGGGCTGCTGTTCCTGCTGCCGTTCCCGAGCTGGAAATCCCTCGTCGGCGTCGTCACCAGCGCCTCGGTGCTGATGTACGCCGGCGCCCCGCTGGCTCTCGGCGCATTTCGCCTGCAGAAGCCCGACCTGCATCGGACGTACCGTCTCCCTGCGGCCCACATCCTGGCCCCGCTCGGGTTCATGCTGGCCAACTTCATCGTCTACTGGTCGGGATGGGGTACCTACACCACGCTCGTCGTGGCCATGCTGGTGGGCTTCGTCCTCATCGGCGTCTCCATCCGCTTCCGCCTCAACCCCAACACCCCCGAGATGGACTGGGCCGCAGCCAGGTGGGTCATCCCCTACCTCGTCGGCATGGGCGTCATCTCCTACCTCGGGCCGTTCGGCTCGAGCAGCGGTAGCCCGAGCGGCATCATCGGCGGCATCGGCGTGTTCAAGAGCGTGCTCGTCGGGGGCCACGGCGACCTCCCCCTGTACTGGGACCTGCTCGTGCTGGCAGGCTTCAGCCTGGCCATCTACTACGCCGCCATGGCCACCCGGCTCTCGGCCGCCAAGGTCGACCACTACGTGGCCGAGGTGTACCCGCCGCCGGTCGCCGAGTAGCCGGGCGCCGCGCTCCGGCCCACCCGCCATCCGAGACCGCATCCCCGCCCACGCGAGACCGCATCCCCGCCACAATGGCGGGGATGCGCCTCGTGATCGCCACCTGCACGGTCGACTACGCCGGCCGGCTCTCCGCCCACCTGCCCGAGGCCGCCCGCCTGCTGCTGGTCAAGGCGGACGGGTCGGTGTCGATCCACGCCGACGGGGGCGCCTACAAGCCGCTCAACTGGATGACCCCGCCCTGCCGGCTCGAGACGGGGCCCGATGGGTGGGTGGTCACCAACCCCAAGGGCGAGACCCTCACCATCGCCATCTCCGAGGTCCACGCCGACGTCGTCCATGACCTCGGCGTGGATCCCGGCCTGCAGAAGGACGGGGTCGAGGCCCACCTCCAGGAGCTGCTGGCCGCCAACCCCGCCGTGCTCACCGAGGGGCTGGCCCTGATCCGGCGCGAGTACCCCACCGACATCGGTCCCGTCGACCTGCTGTGCCGGGACGCCGACGGGTCCACCGTCGCGGTCGAGATCAAGCGGCGCGGCGAGATCGACGGGGTCGAGCAGCTGGCCAGGTACCTGGAGCGCCTGACCCTCGACGGCCGGTTGCGCCCCCTGCGCGGGATCCTCGCCGCCCAGCTGATCACGCCCCAGGCCAAGGTCCTCGCCGCGGCGCGGGGCATCGCCTGCGTCGAGATCGACTACGACGTCCTGCGCGGGATCGGGCTCGGGCACCTCACGCTGTTCTGATCGCCCGGGGTGGGGGCGGCCCGCGCGCCGACACGGGCCGCCACGGGCTAGCGCTAGCCGGAGCGGTGGTCGAGTGGCCGGCCAGGTCGCCCCGCCCCGGTCTGCGGTCGGTCGCCCGCGCTGGTCGCCGTCGATCGTCCGGAGAGCCACGAAGATCTGGCGATCGTCCGCGGACCACGCCGCACGCCGGCCGCTGGGCCGCCCCGGTCTGCGGTCGGTCGCCCGCGCTGGTCGCCGTCGATCGTCCGGAGAGCCACGAAAATCTGGCGATCGTCCGCAGACCACGCCGCACGCCGGCCTCGCAGCCCACGCCCAGCGCGAGCCTCTCGAGTACCGACGGCCGCGGACGACCGGCAACGCAAGGACGGCGGCTAGGCCTCACCCCAGAACCCGATGGAGCCGGGCTCGACCCGCTGCGGCCGGCGGACCTCGACCAGCGCGTCGACCGGCCGGCGGGACCGACGCCCACCGGGGGGCCCGAGCAGGGCGGCCAGACCGGAGGCCAGGGGCTCGACGATCGGCCGGGGCAGTGGGGTGCCGTCGCGCAGACGGTCCTCGATGGGGCGCTCCGGCACCCAGACGGGGCCGCCGGTCGGGACGCCGGAGAGGCGCACGAGGGCCTTGCCCGTGTCGGCCCGGGCGCGAGGCGAGCGGGGCGCCCGGTTGACGACGGGGAGGAGTCGGGGGGCCGGGACGCCGAGCTCGGCGACGTCGGCGACCAGGCGGGCGAGGGAGTGGAGACCCTTCAGGCCGGGGCCGCCGACGACGAACGCGGCGTCGGCCTGCCGGAGGGCGGTCCGGGCCAGGTGGTTGCGCTCCTCCACGTCGATCGAGCCGCCGTCGGCCTCCCCTTCGAGGTCGCCGGTGCAGTCGGCCACGACCACCCGGAAGGTCCGCCGGAGGGCGTCGAGGGCGGCGTCGGAGGACCGCGGCCGCAGGGCGGCCCACGCACCGGGGCGACGGAGGCCGAGGAGGACCCGGTAGGCGCGTCGGGGCACCTCGAAGGTGAGGCGGGCCACCTCGTCGGGGTCGGGGCGCCCGGTGCGGCACGCCTCGGCCAGCTCCTGGATGCCAGGGCCGAGGTCGCCGGCGTCGTGGAGCATGGCCTGGTCGGCCCGCAGGGCCAGGTCGGCCAGCACGACCCGGCCGGCCTGACGGACGTCGTCGGCTGCGGCCTGGGCCAGGGCCATGGCCACGGTGGACGCGCCGGTGCCGCCGGTCCCGCAGACCGCGACCAGCTGCCCTCGCCAGGTCGCCGCCGGCTCGTCGTCGAGGATCGGCGGGGGCTGGGCGGCCCCGTCGACCGGGGTGGCGTGGGCGTCGAGGGCGGCGACCAGCTCGCTGCGGCTGAAGGCGGGGGGCAGGACGGTGGCCACGCCGGCCTCGATCCCGGCTCTCGCCCCCTCGGCGGGGGCACCGACGGCGAGCACGGGCGTGTAGACCGCGTCGGCGGCGGCCACCAGGTCCCGGTCGATGCCGCCGCTCGCGTCGATCAGCAGCGCGGAGTGGCGGCGTCCGGATCCGAGCCTGGCCCTGACCTCCTCGGCCGACACGCACTTGACGAACTCGGCGGGCAGGGCGGCCGACGTCGACCAGCGGGCGACTTCGGTGAACCAGCCGGCGCGCGGCGGGGCCAGGCCCAGCAGGACGAAACGCTCAGCCACGAGGGCCGGCGATCGCCGCGCCGCCGCCGAGCCCCGTGCCGCCGAGCCCCGTGCCGCCGAGCCCCGTGCCACCGAGCCCCGTGCCGTCGGTGCCCGTGCCGACGACCAGGTCGACCGTGCCGGCGTGCTCGGCGGCGATGAGGGCCTCGACCTCGGCCAGGTTCTGCACGCCGACGGTCACGACCGGGTCGCCCCCCGAGCCGAGCAGGCCCGACGACGGCTGGGTGGTGACGAGGACCCGGGCGCCGCGCAGCGCCAGCACCGTGCGTGGCGGGGTGCCCTCGGTGACGAGCACGTCGACGAGGTCGCCAGGCGCCAGGTCGACGAGGTCGGCGGGAGGTGCGGTCACCGGCACGGGCCGCAACCCCTGGGTCGAGCGTGCTCCCGTCACCTCACCGGCGAGGACCAGCTCGCCGGCACCGACGGGCACGCTGAGGGTCCGCCCGACGAGCTGGTCGGGGGAGGTGAAGGCCGCTCCTGCGGTGGCCCCGGATCCGAGACCGAGCGACGCAGTGGTGAGGTCGCCGGGCCGCAGCGGGACCCCGGCCCGCAGGTCGGTCGTCGCCACGACCCACGTGGCGTGCCGGGGGGAGCCGCCCGACGCGAAGGCGGCCAGGACGAGCACCACGGCGGCCGCCACGGCGAAGCCGCCGGCGACGGCACGTCCACCGGGGAGCGCCCGCTTCCTGCCCGTCCTCCCGGCCGAAGGGGCTGACGTTCCCGGGTCCGAGCTCTGGCTCCGCACGGACATGAAATCTACCGAGAGTCCACCTGTGTGTCTAGGTGCCGGAGGTATGCTCCGCCTTGTGGCCGGAGAGCAGGGCAGCCGTCGTCACCCCGTCGGCGGTGACGTCGAGGGCGAGGCCGGAGCCGAGCAAGGAGAGCATGCGACCGTGGCGAGGAGATCACCGATCCAGTGGATGAGCACGAGGGACGCCTGTGAGCGTCTCGGGGTGACCCTCCGCACGCTCTACCGGTTCATCGACGAGGGCCAGCTGACCGCCTACAAGATGGGCCGGGTGATCCGGCTGCAGGACGACGACGTCGAGGCCTTCATCGAGCGCATGCGCATCGAGCCCGGCACCCTCGAGCACCTCTACCCCGAGCCCAAGGGACACGAGCGCCAGGCCGAGCCGGCCGCCGACCTCGGGACCTAGCCCGGTCGGCCCCGCCACGGCGAGGCGGCCCCGACGTCACCCGAGCCGCGCGGCTACAGCCCGGTCACCGTGCCCACGGCGCGCAGCGGGACGTGCACCGTCGCCCCACCGGACCGCTGGCGGAGGGTGCACACGTCGGCGCCGACACCGACGATCACCCCGCTGAGCGGCTCGCCGCCGGAGGGCGCCAACCGGACGGGGAGGCGCTCGGCGCCGAAGGCCTCGAGCACGTCGCGCAGGCCCCAGTCGCCGGGCGCAGGCCGGTCGCCGGTGGTGTCTCGGTCCCCTTCGGCCACCCGCACGGACGAGACGTGGTCGACGGCGACGACGGTCGGGGCGCCCGAGCGCTCGGCCACGACCAGGGCGGCGTCGGTGCCGACGCCGGTGAGGCGCCCGGTGACCACCTCGCCGCCGGTCGCCAGGGTGACGCCGGCCCGGCGCTCGGCCAGGTCGACCAGCACCCCGATGAGGGTGGCCGTCTCCGTGGCCTGCTGGCGAAGCCAGCGCTCCCGGCTGCGGTCGCCGGCGGCCCTTCCGGCTCGCTCCGCGGCCGCCCAGGCCCGAAACGATGCGATCAGCGCGTCCGCGCCGTTGGTGTGCGCCGCGCCGTGACCGCCCTCCACGTTCGGTCACGGTAGCGTCGAGGCGATGCCCGACTGCCTGTTCTGCAGCATCGTGGCCGGCGACGTGGCCTCGACCGAGGTGGCGTCGACCGCCGGTACCTACGCCTTCCGTGACCTGGCGCCCACCGCGCCGGTGCACGTGCTGGTCGTGCCGCGCCGCCACATCGACGACGCCGCGGCGGTCGAGGCCGGCGACGCGGACGTGCTGGCCGAGATGGTCACCACGGCCAGGGAGGTGGCCAGGAGCGAGGGAATCTTCGAGTCGGGCTACCGCCTGGTGTTCAACGTGGGCCAGGACGCGACCAACTCGGTCGGGCACCTGCACCTCCACGTGATCGGTGGCCGGCAGCTCGGCTGGCCTCCTGGCTGAGCCCGGGGTGCCGTCGGGGGAGGCTCGGCGGTACGCTGAGCATCCAGGTCCATTCGTGCCCACCACCGTCACCGTCCCCAACCACCTCATGCCACGACTCGTGGGGCCTCTCAACGAGAACCTGCGCATCGTGGAGGCGGCCTTCGAGGGGACGCGGATCGTCAACCGGGGCAACGAGTTCGTCATCGACGGAGCCGACGCCGGGGTGGCCGCCAAGCTGATCAACGAGCTCCAGCTGATCCTCGAGGCCGGCCACCTGGTCGATCCGAGCATGGTCGGGCGGACCATCGACATGGTCAGGGCCGACGAGCGGCCCTCCGAGGTCCTCGGAGCCGAGGTCCTCCGCTCGGCGCGTGGCCGTTCCGTGCGTCCGAAGACCAGCGGCCAGAAGCGCTACGCCGAGGCCATCAGGGACAACACCGTCACCTTCGGCATCGGTCCGGCCGGCACGGGCAAGAGCTACCTGGCCGTGGCGCTGGCCGTGCAGGCGCTGCAGGCCAAGACCGTCGAGCGCATCATCCTCACCCGGCCGGCGGTCGAGGCGGGGGAGCGGCTCGGGTTCCTCCCCGGCGACCTGATGGCCAAGATCGACCCGTACCTGCGGCCCCTGTACGACGCGCTGTTCGACATGGTCGGCACGGAGGGGGCCCGCCGGCTGATCGACGCCGGCACCATCGAGGTGGCACCGCTCGCGTACATGCGCGGCCGGACGCTCAACAACAGCTTCATCATCCTCGACGAGGCGCAGAACACGACCCCCGAGCAGATGAAGATGTTCCTGACCAGGATCGGCTTCGGTTCCAAGGTCGTCGTCACCGGCGACGACACCCAGATCGACCTGCCCGGCGGCCGGAGCGGGCTGGCCAAGCTCGAGCCGATCCTCGCCGGGATCGAGAGCCTCGCCTGGATCCACCTCGGGCGGCGCGACGTCGTGCGCCACCGCATCGTGCAGGACATCGTCACCGCCTACGAGGCGGCCGGCTCGTCGCCGGCCTGAGCGCAGGAGCACCCGCCGTCATGACCGTCGAGGTCTTCGCTGCCGACGAGCAGTCGGACCACCCCGTCGACACCCTCAGGTGGGTGAAGCTGGCCGAGGCCGTCCTCGCCGACGAGAACGTCAAGGGCGAGGCGGAGCTGTCGCTGCTCTTCGTCGACGAGACCGCCATCTCCGATCTCAACCAGCGCTTCCTCGGGCGGGAGGGCCCGACCGACGTCCTGGCCTTCCCGATCGACGAGGAGCCCGCGGAGAGCGGGCGGTCCCCGGATTCCGGGGGGACGGGCCCCGGTTTCTCCGTCGAGGCCGACGAGGTGCCGACCCTCCTCGGCGACGTCGTCATCTGCCCGACGGTCGCCCTGCGCAACGCGCCCGACCACGCCGGCACCTTCGACGACGAGGTCGCGCTGCTCGTGGTGCACGGCATCCTGCACCTGCTCGGCATGGACCACCTGGAGAACAAGGAGGCCGAGGAGATGGAGCGGCGCGAGCGCGAGCTGCTCGGCCGCCACCACGGCATCGTCCCCGGGTCCGAGCTGGCCGCCGTGCACCTCGACGAGGAGCCAGCCGGTCCCGGTGACGACGAGGGCCAGGAGCGACCCGGCCACCCGGACGCGCCGACGTGATCGCGGCGGCCTCCGGCCACTCCCTCACCAGCGGCGATGTCGTCCTGCTGGCGGTCGTCGTGATCCTCATCGCCGTGACCGGCTTCCTGGCCCTGTCGGAGACGGCGATCACGCGGATGTCCGCCATCAAGGCGACCAGCCTCGACGAGGAGGGGGTCAGGGGTGCCCGCACCCTGCTGCGGCTGGTGGAGCGCACCGAACGGGTCCTGCCCGTGGTGCTCTTCGCCCTCGAGGTCTGCACCCTGGTGGCGGCGACGCTCGTCGGCGTGGTGAGCGCGCACGTCTTCGGCGGCCTCGGGGTCGTCATCGCCACCGTGTTCGAGATCGTCGTGATCTTCGTGGTCGCCGAGCTGGCGCCGAAGACCTGGGCGGTGCAGCACAGCGAGCGGGCCGCCCTGCTGGCCGCTCCGGCCATCCGCCTCCTCGTGGCCGTCCCGCCCCTGCGCTGGGTGACCCGAGGTCTGATCCGCCTGTCCAACGCCCTCCTCCCCGGCAAGGGCATCGTCGACGGGCCCTACACCTCCGACGAGATGATCCGGGCCGTGGCCGACACGGCGGCGGCCGAGGACGTGATCGAGCACCAGGAGCGCACGCTCATCCACTCGATCATCGACTTCGGCGACACCGTGGTGCGCGACGTCATGGTGCCGCGTCCCGACATGGTCGCCGTCGAGTCCCACGCCAGGGTGCGCGACGTGGTCGACATCGCCATCGCGGCAGGGGTCAGCCGCATCCCGGCCTTCGGGCAGGGCATCGACGACATCGTCGGGATCATCCTCGTCAAGGACCTGCTGCGCGTCGAGCGCGAGGGGCGCTCCGACGACGCGGTGTCGGGCATCCTGCGCGAGGCGCGCTTCACCCCCGAGTCCAAGCGGGTCTCGGAGCTGATGCGCGAGATGCAGGCATCGAGGAGCCACATGGCCATCGTGGTCGACGAGTTCGGCGGCACGGCCGGACTGGTCACCCTCGAGGACCTGATCGAGGAGCTGGTCGGCGAGATCAGCGACGAGTACGACAACGACCGGCCCGACGTCGAGGTCACCGGCGACGGGACGGTGGTGGTCAACGCCAGGATGCCGGTCGACGAGGTCAACGAGCTGCTCACCGACGGGGGCGAGCTGCCCGACGGCGACTGGGACACCGTCGGCGGCCTGGTCTACTCCGAGCTCGGCCACGTGCCGACCGAGGGCGAGGAGGTGGCGGTCGAGGGCTTCCGCCTGGCCGCCGAGGCCGTCCTCGGCCGGCGCATCGGACGGGTGCGCATCACCCCGGTGCCGTCGGACTCCTCCGAGGACTCGCACGCGGATGCCGAGTCGGTGTGACCGACGGCCTGAGGTCGGGCTTCGCCACCCTCGTCGGGCGCCCGAACGTGGGCAAGTCCACGCTGCTCAACGCGATGTGCGATCGGAAGGTGTCGATCACCTCGCCGGTCGTGCAGACCACGAGGAGCCAGGTGCGGGCCATCCTCAACCGGCCCGACGCCCAGGTGGTCTTCGTCGACACGCCCGGCATCCACAAGCCGCGGACGCTGCTCGGCCAGCGCCTCAACGACACCGCGGGCGATGCCCTGGAGGCGGTGGACGTGACCCTGGTGGTCATCGACGCCACCATGCCGGTCGGGCGGGGTGACCGCTTCGTGGCCAATCTGGTCCCTCCGTCGTCGATCTGCGTGGTCAACAAGGTCGACCGGGCGTCGCGCCCGGCCGTGCTCGCCCAGTTGCAGGCCGCTTCGGCGCTCGGGCTCGACGAGTTCTTCCCGGTGTCGGCCCGCAGCGGTGAGGGCGTCGATGCGCTCGTCGACGCGGTGGTGTCCCGGCTGCCGGCCGGCCCGCGCCTCTACCCGGAGGACGTGATCAGCGACGTGCCCGAGGCGGTGTGGGTGGCCGAGCTCGTGCGCGAGCAGCTGCTGGCCGTGCTGCGCGACGAGGTGCCCCACTCGGTGGCCTGCCGGGTCACGGAGTGGGAGTGGCCGAGGGTGCGCTGCGAGATCCTCGTCGAGCGTGACTCCCAGAAGCCGATCGTCATCGGCCGGGGCGGCTCCGTGCTCAAGGAGGTGGGCTCGCGGGTCAGGGCGCAGCTGCCGGCCGGCGCCTTCGTCGAGTTGTTCGTCAAGGTCGAGCCGGACTGGCAGAGCCGCCCCGCGGCCCTGGAGCGCCTCGGCTTCTAGCGGCGCTCGCGGGGGATCGGGCGGTCCCGGCGCGCAGCGGGGCCAGGAAGGCCTCGACCTCGGCACGGTGCCGGGTCCTGCGCATGGGCGGGAGGGCCCGGACCAGGTCCCAGCGGTAGCGGGCGGTGGCGAAGCGCGAGTCGAGCACGGCGACCACCCCCCGGTCGTCAGCCGAGCGGATGAGGCGTCCGGCGCCCTGGGCGAGCAGCGTGGCAGCGCGGGGCACGTCGATCATCTCGAACGCAGACCGGCCGATGCGCTCCCGTCGGGCCTGGAGCAGCGGGTCGTCGGGACGGGGAAAGGGCAGCCGGTCGATGGTCACGACCGACAGGGCCGGTCCCGGGACGTCGACGCCCTGCCAGAAGCCCATGGTGGCGAACAGGCAGGAGTGCTCCTCCCGGGTGAAGCGCTCGACGAGGGCCGGCTTGGGCAGGTCGGACTGGGTGAGCACCGGCCAGGGCACGCGCGGCCCGATGGCGGTGGCGGCGGCCTGCATGGCCCGCCACGACGTGAACAACGCCATCGTCCGGCCCTCGGCCGCCCCGATCAGCGCGACGATCTCCTCGATGACGGCGTCGTCGTAGCCGGGCTGCTTCGGCGCCGGCAGGTGCACGGCGCAGTACAGCAGGGCCTGCGAGCCGTAGTCGAAGGGGCTGCCCACGTCGACCTCGTCGACCTCGTCGGCGGGCAGGCCGATCCTGGCGGCCAGGCCGGGCGGCACCGTCGCGCTGGTCAGGATCCCCGTCGGTGCCGCCTCCCCGGACCAGAGCAGGCGTGACAGGGTGGCGCCGACGTCGATGGGGGCGACGCAGAGGGCCGGGGCGTGGGCCGGTCCCTCCACCCAGGCGACCGAGCCCTCGCCGAGCTCCGCGACGCCGTCGAGGTCGGTGGTCAGGTGCCCGGCGGCCTGCAGCACCCGGCTCCGCCTGGCTGCGTCCTCTCCGGCGTCGGACCTGCGGACGGCGGCGGCGAGGGTGGCGACGCGCTCGCGGATCATGGCCAGGCGGTCGGCCAGGTCGTCGGGCAGCGGGCGCCCGAGCCGGGAGCCCCGGTGCGGGTCGAGCGCCCCGTCGAGCACCGTGGCCGCGGCGTCGACCGCGTCGGCTGCGGCCGTGTCGGTCAGCAGCGGGCGGGCCGAGCGGGCCAGGCTGGTCAGGCGCCCCGCGGCCACCTCGGCGCCGAGACCGGCCGAGGCGATGTCCTCGAGCTCGTGGACCTCGTCGAAGACGACCACGTCATGCGGTGGCAGCACCTCGCCGCCGCTCGCCAGGTGGGTGGCGTAGAGGTGGGTGTTGACCACGACGATGTCGGCCTGGGCGGCGCGCGAGCGGGCCGCCTCGGCGAAGCAGTCACCCCCCGACGGGCAGCGAGACGCGCCCGGGCAGTCACGCGGGCCCACGCTGACCTGTGACCACGCGGCCGCGGACGGCTCGAACGACAGCTCGGCGCGGTCGCCGGTGCCGGCGTCGTCGGCCCACGCCACCAGCCGGCGGATCTCCCTCCCGAGGGCGCCGAGCCCGGCGTCGGGTGCCCGACCGGTGGGGGCGGCCGGCGCCGTGTCGTCGAGGCCGATCGGCAGCTGGTCGCCCGTGCCTTCGATCTCCCTGACCCGCTGCCGGCACAGATAGTTGGACCGGCCCTTGAGCACGGCGAACTCCACCGGGACGCCGAGGTGGGCGGCGAGCAGGGGAAGGTCGCGCGTGGCCAGCTGGTCCTGGAGGGCCTTGGTGGCGGTGGCGACGACGGCCCTCCGGCCGAGCGCGAGGGTCGGCACCAGGTACCCGAGGCTCTTGCCGGTGCCGGTCCCGGCGGCGACGACCAGGTGCCTGCGGCTGCGCAGGGCGCCCGCCACCGCCGCAGCCATGGTCCGTTGCGCCGGGCGGTCCTCGGCGGCCGGCAACGCGGCGGTCACCCGGTCGAGGGCCGCGTCGACGACGGTGTCGGCCATCCGGCCGACGCTACCGGTCCGGTTGGGGCCGGCGGTGCACGGGGGAGGGAGACGGCATGGATCTGCGTGTCTTCACCGAACCTCAGCAGGGGGCGACCTACGACGAGCTCCTGGCCGTCGCGACCGTCGCCGAGCAGGAGGGCTTCGACGCCTTCTTCCGCTCCGACCACTACCTGAAGATGGGGGGCGGAGACGGGCGGCCGGGGCCGACCGACGCCTGGACCACCCTCGCCGGCCTGGCCCGCGACACCCGGACCATCCGCCTGGGGACGCTGGTCACGTCGGCCACCTTCCGGCTGCCCGGTCCCCTCGCCGTCACCGTCGCCCAGGTCGACGCCATGAGCGGCGGGCGCGTCGAGCTCGGCATCGGCGCCGGTTGGTACGACGGCGAGCACACCGCCTACGGCATCCCCTTCCCGCCGCTCGGCGAGCGCTTCGACCGTCTCGAGGAGCAGCTGGCGGTCATCGTCGGCCTGTGGGACACGCCGATCGGGGAGACCTTCGCCCATGACGGTGCCCACTACCCGGTCTCGGACAGCCCGGCGCTCCCCAAGCCGGTCCAGCGGCCCCACCCGCCCGTCATCGTCGGCGGCGGCGGGGCCAGGCGCACCCCGCGCCTCGCCGCGGCCTACGCCGACGAGTTCAACACGCCGTTCCTGTCCGCCGCCGACGCCGGGCAGCGCTTCGCCGGCGTGGCCAGGGCGTGCGAGGACGCCGGGCGCGACCCGGGCGGGATGCGCCTGTCGTCCGCGGTGGTGGTGTGCTGCGGGGAGGACGACGCCGCGGTGGCCCGCAGGGCGGCGGCCATCGGCCGGGAGGTCGACGAGCTCGAGGCCAACGGGGCGTGCGGCACGCCGGCCCAGGTCGCCGAGCGGCTCGGGGAGTACGCCGCCGCCGGGGCGACTCGGGTCTACCTGCAGGTGCTCGACCTCGCCGACCTCGACCACATCCGGCTGATCGGCCGGGAGGTCGCACCCCTCGTGCGCTGATCCGGGGCCCGGCTGCCCGTTGCGGGCGCCACCTCGGGCGTCGGGTCGATGCGGTGGCACCCGGGTACCGTGCAGCCGTGGAACTCGACGACCTCGACCCTCACCGCATGCCGCGGCACGTGGCCTGCGTGATGGACGGCAACGGTCGCTGGGCCACCAAGCGGGGCCTGGCCCGCACCGAGGGCCACAGGGCGGGGGAGGAGGCGCTGTTCGAGGCGGCCAAGAGCGCCCTCGAGCTCGGCATCCCCTGGTTCACCGTGTACGCCTTCTCGACGGAGAACTGGCGCCGACCGACCGAGGAGGTCCGTTTCCTCCTGAGCATCATCGCCGACCGCCTCCTCACCCGCCGGCGTGACGACCTGCACGCCCTCGGGGTGCGCGTCCGCTTCATCGGCCGGCGTGACTGGCGGGTGCCCCGCTGGGTCGGCCGGCGCATGGACGAGGCGGAGGAGCTGACCGCGGGCAACGACCGGATGACCCTCACCATCGCCTTCAACTACGGCGGGCGGGCCGAGCTGGTCGACGCCGTCCGCGGCATCGTGGCGTCGGGCGTGGCGCCCGGCAAGATCGACGAGCGCACCGTCACCCGGCACCTCTACGACCCGAGCATCCCCGACCCTGACCTGGTGATCCGGACATCGGGCGAGTACCGCATCTCCAACTTCCTGATCTGGGAGCTGGCCTACAGCGAGCTGTTCTTCACCGACGTGCTCTGGCCCGACTTCACCGGCGAGAACCTGGTCGAGGCGATCCGGGAGTTCCAGGCCAGGGACCGGCGGTTCGGGACCACCGGGCACCACGACGACGGCATCCCCAACTAGGCCGGCGGGTGGGTCTCTACCGCGATCGCGGGGTGGTGCTGCGGACCTACCGCCTCGGTGAGGCGGACCGGATCATCGTGGTGATGACCGCCGGCCGGGGCAAGGTGCGGGCGGTGGCCAAGGGCGTGCGCAAGACGGGCAGCCGCTTCGGAGGGCGCCTCGAGCCGGCCAGCCACGTGGAGCTGCTCCTCTACGAGGGCCGCGAGCTCGACGTGATCAGCCAGGCGGAGGTGGTCGAGCCCTTCCGGGGGCTGCGCGACGACCTCGGGCGCATGCGCGACGCGTTCGCACTGCTCGAGGCCGCCGACCAGGTGGCGCGAGAGGGGGAGGCCGACCTGGCCCTGCTGGGCATGCTCACCGGCGCCCTCCGCACCCTCGCGGCCAAGCCGGCGCCGCTGCTGGTCGGGGCCTTCTACTGGAAGCTGCTCGCCCTGGAGGGCTCGGCCCCGCTGCTCGACAGCTGCGTGCGCTGCGGGCGGCCCGTCGGTGACGAGGCGGTGGCGCTCGACACGGTCGAGGGCGGAGTGCTCTGCCGCGACTGCGAGCCGGGGTCGGGGGGCCGCAGAGCGGTCGGGGCCCAGGCCCTGGCCGTCATCCGCCAGATACTCGGGGGGGACCTGGCCGGGGCCTTGACCACGCCCGACGGCCCGGTCGCCGCGGAGGTCGCCGACCTCGGCACCCGGGCGCTCGAGGCCCACATCGAGCGGCGCCTGCGCGTGCCGCGCCTGCTCGACCGCTCCTGACCCGGTTGGGTGACCCGGTCGGTCCCGCTGGGGCAGCGAGTACCGTGCCCACCCATGGCCGCCCCGGACATGAAAGAGATCGTCAGGCTCTGCAAGGAGCGCGGCTTCATCTTCCCCTCGGCGGAGATCTACGGCGGCTTCCGGTCGACCTACGACTACGGGCCCCTCGGGGTCAACATGCTCCGCAACGTCAAGGCGGCGTGGTGGCGCTCGATGGTCCAGCTGCGCCACGAGGTGGTCGGCCTCGACGCGGCGATCCTGTCGAGCCCCAAGATCTGGGCCGCGTCGGGTCACCTCGACAACTTCACCGACCCGCTGGTGGACTGCCGCGCGTGCAAGGAGCGCTGGCGTGCCGACCACCTCGAAGCGTCCGAGGACAGGCTGATCCACTGCCCCAACTGCGGCAGCACCGACCTCACCGGGGCCAGGGCGTTCAACCTGATGTTCGAGACCCACGCCGGACCGGTCGAGGACGACGCCAACGTCGCCTACCTGCGCCCCGAGACCGCCCAGGGACACTTCGTCAACTTCCTCAACGTGCTGCAGACCTCCCGGCGCAAGCCACCGTTCGGCATCGCCCAGATCGGCAAGTCGTTCCGCAACGAGATCACGCCGGGCAACTTCGTGTTCCGCACCCGGGAGTTCGAGCAGATGGAGCTCGAGTACTTCGTGGCGCCGGCCGACTCGCCCCGGTGGTTCGAGTACTGGTGCGAGGAGCGGATGCGCTGGTACACCGACCTCGGCATCCCGGCCGAGCTGCTCCGCCTGCGCCACCATGACCCCGACGAGCTGTCCCACTACTCGATCGGCACGGCCGACGTGGAGTTCGCCTTCCCGTGGGGGTGGGGGGAGCTCGAGGGGGTGGCCAACCGGACCGACTTCGACCTCCAGGCCCACATCGCCGCGAGCGGAGCCAAGCTCGAGTACTTCGACCAGGCCACCGGGGAGCGCTACGTGCCCCACGTCATCGAGCCGGCCGCCGGCGCGACGCGCACGATGATGGCGTTCCTGATCGCCGCCTTCTCGACCGACGAGGTCGGCGGCGAGACCCGCAGCCTGCTGCGCCTCCACCCCCGCCTGGCCCCCTACCAGGCGGCGGTGCTCCCCCTCTCGAAGAAGGAGCCACTCGCCGGCAAGGCGCTCGAGGTGCTCGCCGTGCTCCAACCCTCGATGATGTGCGACTACGACGAGACCCAGTCGATCGGTCGGCGGTACCGCCGCCAGGACGAGATCGGCACCCCGCTCTGCGTCACCGTCGACTTCGACACCCTCGAGGACCAGGCCGTCACGGTCCGCGACCGCGACACGACCGAGCAGGTCAGGATCCCGATCGACCGCCTCGTCGCCGAGGTGACCGACCGGCTCGGATCCTGAAGGCGCGCTGAGCGGCAAGCCCCGCCCGCGCCCGGGATGGCGGCGGGTACCCCTAGCGTGGCCCGCCGTGGCCGCGACCGAGACAGCCGGCCGGGGTACCCGGTGGTCCCGGGCGCGCCGCGGGCTGGTGGCGGTCGGCATCGTGGTCGCGGTGGTCACGACCGTGGCGGTCGCCGTCGGCCCCGGCACCCGGAGGACCTTCATCCGGGCGCTCTCGGGCCACCCGGGGGCTGCGCTCGTCGAGCGCTGCCCGTGGCTGGCGTCGGGCGTGACCGTCGACCGTCGGGTCACGGATCTGCTCGGCCACCTCGACCTGGCCGACAAGCTCCAGATGCTCCACCTGCTCGGCTCGGGTCCGACCGCGTTCTACGAGGGCTACACCGCGTCGATCCCGTCGGAATGCGTGCCGGCGATCGCCGAGCAGGACGGCTCGCAGGGGGTGGCGAGCGGCTTCTCCGACCGCGCCAACGTGCGGCGGGCCTTCTACGGGTCGACCGAGCTCCCGGCGCCGGTGGCCGACGCCGCCGCCTTCGACGCCGGCCTGGCCCGCAGCTACGGGCAGGTCATCGGTCGGGAGGCGGCGGCCAAGGGCGTCGACGTCGCGCTGGCGCCGACCATCAACATCGTCCGTTCGCCCCGCTGGGGCCGCGCCTACGAGAGCCTCGGAGAGGACCCCTATCTGACCGGCGCCCTCGCCGCCGCCGAGGTCGACGGGATCCAGTCGGAGCGGGTCGCCGCCGTGGTCAAGCACTTCGCCGCCTACAACCAGGAGACCCACCGCAGCAGCACCCTCGACGACGCCGTCGTCTCGACGCGGGCGCTGCACGAGCTCTACCTGCCCGCGTTCCGCACCGTGGTGGAGCAGGCTCGTCCCGGCGGCATCATGTGCGGCCTCAACCTGGTCAACGGCACCCCGGCCTGTGAGAACGGGCCGCTGATCTCGGGGGTCCTCCGGGGGCAGTGGCATTTCGGTGGCTTCGTGCGCAGCGACTGCGGCGCGGTGTACTCGACCGCCGGCGCGGTGCTCGCCGGCGTCTCCCAGACCCGCTGCACCACCGCGTTCCGCCCCGACCGCGTCCTGGCCGCCATCGCGCGGGGCGAGATCACCGTCGGCCAGGTCGACGCCGTGCTCCGCCCGCTGCTCGGGGTGCTGTTCCGATTCGGTCTCATCGCTGCGCCGCACGCCTTCCACCCAGGTCCCGCGTCGACCTCCGCCGACCGGGCCGTCGCCCTCCGGGTGGCCGAGGAGGGCACGGTGTTGCTGCGAGACCAGCGGGGTGTCCTGCCGCTGCGGGCGGGCGCGACCGTGGCGGTGATCGGCCCCCAGCCGAGCGGGCCGAGCTCGTCGGGCGGCGGCGCGCTGTTCGTCCGATCGGTCCCCCAGGTCGGCGCCTTCGCCGTGCTGAGGGGCATGCTCGGCCGGCGGGTGACCACCGACAACGGGACCGACATCGCCACGGCGGTGTCGGCGGCCCGACGCGCCCGGGTGGCGGTGGTCATCGTCGGTGACCACGACAGGGAGGGCACCGACCGCAGCTCGCTGTCGCTCGGCGCGACCCAGGACGCCCTTGTCCGGGCGGTGACCGCAGCCAATCCGCGCACGGTGGTGGTCGTCGAGAGTGGCTCTGCGGTGCTCATGCCCTGGCTCGACCGGACCGCCGCGGTGGTCGAGACCTGGTACCACGGCCAGCTCGGCGGCGCCGCGCTGGCCGACGTGCTGACCGGGCGGTTCGACCCGAGCGGCAAGCTGCCCGTGACCTTCCCCCGCACCGACCACCAGGGACCGGCCACCACCCCGGCGACCTTCGGCGGCGTCGGCGGGGTGGTGGCCTACCGGGAGGGGCTCGACGTCGGCTACCGCTGGTACGGCGCCCACCGGTCCACGCCGCTGTTCCCCTTCGGCTACGGCCTCAGCTACACGCGCTTCCGCTTCTCCGGCCTGCACGTCCGCGCCGCGGCCGGAGGAGGCCTGGACGTGACCGCGACGATCCGCAACGTCGGCGCCGTCCGCGGGGCCGACGTGGTCCAGTGCTACCTGGGTGACCCGGCGGCGACCGGCGAGGCGCCCCGGCAGCTGCGCGGCTTCGCCCGGGTCGACCTCCGGGCCGGACAGGCGGCCAGGGTGCGTCTGGTCGTCACCCCCGGCGATCTGGCCACGTGGAGCGGACCCGCCGGCTGGGCGGTGACCGCCGGGCGCTACCGCGTCGAGGTCGGCGACGGCTCGGCGCCGTCGCTGCTCCCGCTGAGAGCGACGGTCGGCGTCCCCGGCGCCACCCTCGGCGTGGACGCCGGGCCTGCGCCCGGGCCTGCGCCGGTCGTGACCGTCTCCCGGCCGGCCTGACTCCACCCCGGGCCCGATTCTGCGGTCGCGGCGGCGCGCCTGGCGCGGTGGATCGACCGGAGACGGGGGGCCACCCTGGCGATCGACCGCTGACCGACCGGCCAGGGCCGGTCCCGCGCCGCGTCGGCGGTCGGTAGGCTCCGGCGACCGCCACCGCAACCGAGCGGGCCGGCCCCGGACCCGGGGAACCAGGGGAGCTGATCGTTGCCGTACGTCTACGCCTTCGACCACAAGCATCGGCGCCCGCCCATGGAGCACAAGGGCCTCCTCGGCGGCAAGGGGGCCAACCTGGCGGAGATGACGTCGGTGCTCGGCCTGCCGGTGCCCCCGGGGTTCACCATCGGCACCGACGCCTGCCGCGACTACCTGGCGACGGGGTGGCCCGAGCCGCTGGACGCGGAGGTGCCGAGGCACGTGCGCCGCCTGGAGCGGGCGATGGGCAAGAAGCTCGGTGACCCGGTGGACCCGCTGCTGGTGAGCGTGCGCTCGGGCGCGGCGTCGTCCATGCCGGGGATGATGGACACGGTCCTCGACCTGGGGCTCAACGACCAGTCGGTCAAGGGCCTGGCCGAGCAGACCAGCGACGAGCGCTTCGCCTACGACTCGTACCGGCGGTTCATCTCCATGTACGGGCGCATCGTGCTCGGGATCGAGTCGGCCGCCTTCGACGAGCCGTTCGACCAGGCGAGGGAGACGTCGGGCGCGGCCAGCGACGCGGCCATCCCCGCCGGCGTCCTGGCCGAGCTGTGCGAGACCTACAAGGCGGCGGTCGCCGACGCGACCGGGCAGCCCTTCCCCCAGGATCCCGTCGATCAGCTGCGCGGCGCCATCGAGGCCGTCTTCTCGTCCTGGAACGGCGCCCGCGCCGTGGCCTACCGCGTCCGCGAGCGCATCCCCCACGATCTCGGCACGGCCGTCAACGTCCAGACCATGGTGTTCGGCAACCGCGACGACGGGTCGGGCACCGGGGTGGGCTTCACCCGTGACCCCGCCACCGGGGCCCAGGGCGAGTACGGCGATTTCCTGGTCAACGCCCAGGGCGAGGACGTGGTGGCGGGCATCCGCACCACCCTCCCGCTGGCCGCGCTCGAGGGCGAATTTCCCACGATCTTCGAGGAGTTGCTGACGATCTTCGCCCGCCTCGAGGCGCACTACCGCGACATGTGCGACGTGGAGTTCACCATCGAGCAGGGCAAGCTGTGGATGCTCCAGACCCGCGTCGGCAAGCGCACGGGGCGGGCCGCGCTGCGCATGGCGGTCGACATGACCCGTCAGCGCAAGTGGAGGATCACCAGGGCCGAGGCGGTGGCGCGGGTCAGCGCCGAGCACCTCGACCAGGTGCTGCACCCGCAGTTCGCCGAGGAGCCGACCGGCCTGCTCACCCGCGGCCTGCCGGCGTCGCCCGGCGCGGCCGTCGGCCACGTCTACTTCGACGCGGCGTCGGCCATCGCCGCGTCGCGCGACGGCACCCCGGTCATCCTGGTGCGCTCCGAGACGTCCCCCGAGGACGTGGCCGGCATGATCGCCGCCCAGGGGATCCTCACCGCGCGCGGCGGCCTGGTGAGCCACGCCGCGGTCGTGGCCCGCGGCTGGGGCAAGCCGGCGGTGGTCGGCGCGGAGGCGGTCAAGCTCCGGCTCAACTCGTTCCGGGTCGGCGACACGGTGGTCGAGGAGGGCGACGTGATCTCCCTCGACGGGGCCAGCGGGCAGGTGGCGCTCGGCGAGGTGGCGCTCACCACCTCGAAGCCGCCCGAGGAGTTCACGACCATCCTCGGGTGGGCTGACGCCATCCGCAAGGGCCACCTCGAGGTCAGGACCAACGCCGACAACGGGCCCGACGCGGTCAACGCCAGGCAGTTCGGCGCCGAGGGGATCGGCCTGTGCCGCACCGAGCACATGTTCCTCGCCGACGACCGCCTGCCCATCATGCGGGCCATGATCCTCGCGGAGAGCGACTCCGAGGAGGCCGAGGCCCTCGAGCAGCTCCGGGAGGCGCAACGCTCCGACTTCATCGAGATCCTCGAGGCCATGGACGGCCTGCCGGTGAACGTGCGCCTGCTCGACCCGCCCCTGCACGAGTTCCTGCCGGCCACCGACGAGCTGCAGATCAAGGCGGCCGGCGTCGGGCTGACCGCGAGCGAGGAGAAGTTGCTGGCCGCGGCCCGCTCCTGGCACGAGGTCAACCCGATGATCGGCACCCGCGGGGTGCGCCTCGGTGTCCTCAAGCCCGGCCTCTACGCCATGCAGGTCCGCGCCCTCCTGCAGGCCGTGGTGGCCAGGTTGGAGGCGGGGGGGAAGCCACGCGTCGAGATCATGATCCCGCTGACGGTCAGTCGGCCCGAGCTGGCTCTGGCCAGGAGCTGGGCGGTCGACGCCGTCAACGCGGTCACGTCCGAGCTGCCGGCCAAGCTGCGCCGCCGGGTCGACGTCACCGTCGGCACCATGATCGAGACGCCGCGCGCCGCGCTGCTCGCCGGCGAGATCGCCGAGGAGGCCGACTTCTTCAGCTTCGGGACCAACGACTTGACCCAGATGACCTTCGGCTTCAGCCGCGACGACGTCGAGGGGCGGATGATGAAGACCTACCTCGAGCTCGGGCTGCTCGGGCGCAACCCCTTCGAGACCATCGACGTCGACGGTGTCGGCGCCCTCGTGGAGCGCGGGGCGAGGGCCGGTCGGCAGACCACGCCGGGGCTCAAGCTCGGCGTGTGCGGGGAGCACGGGGGTGACCCCGAGTCGATCACGTTCTTCCACGCCGTCGGCGTCGACTACGTGTCCTGCTCGCCCTACCGCGTGCCGATCGCCAGGCTCGCAGCCGCCCAGGCGGTCATCGCCGCCGCTGGCTGAGGGCGTGCTCGGTCGTCGCGCGGTGGTCCCAGGGTGGCGTGGCCCTAGGGTGACGCCGTGGGGATCGTCGACGAGGACATCGCCCGGGTCAGGGCGGCGACCGACTTCGTCGGCCTGGTCAGCGAGCACCTGGCCCTGAAGCGGGTCGGGCTGCGCTGGATCGGACTGTGCCCGTTCCACACCGAGAAGAGCCCGAGCTTCAGCGTCAACGCCGAGGAGGGCCTGTACTACTGCTTCGGCTGCCAGGCCAGGGGCGACGCCATCACCTTCGTCCGCGAGATCGAGCAGCTCGACTTCGCCGAGGCGGTCGAGAAGCTGGCCGGCCGAGTGGGCATCGCGCTGCGCTACGACAACGATGACGGGGGCCGGGAGCACCAGCGGCTGCGCCGGGTCCACGAGACGCTCGCCGCCGCCGTGGCCTGGTACCACGACCAGCTCCTCTCGGCGCGCGAGCACGGTGCCGGCAACGCCAGGCACTACCTGCGCCACGAGCGCGGCTACGACGCCGACGTGGTCCGGCGCTACCAGCTCGGCTGGGCCCCCGACGGCTGGGACCACCTCGTCCGGGCCCTCCGGCTCCCGGCCGCCGCGCTGGTCGACGCCGGCCTGGCCACCCTCGGCGACCGCGAGCGGGCCACCGACTTCTTCCGTGGCCGGCTGCTGTTCCCGATCTTCGACCCGTCCGGCCGACCGATCGGCGCCGGCGGGCGCATCCTGCCCGGCGGCCGGGGCCCCAAGTACAAGAACACCTCGGGCACCGCGGTCTACGACAAGAGCCGGGTGCTCTACGGCCTCAACTGGGCCAAGGGCGACATCGCCCGCAAGGACCGCGTGGTGGTCTGCGAGGGCTACACCGACGTGATCGGCCTGCAGCTGGCCGGCATCGGCGAGGCGGTCGCCACCTGCGGCACCGCCCTGGCCGACGGCCACGTGCGCCTCTTGACCAAGTACGCCAGGCGCATCGTGTTGGCCTACGACGCCGATGCCGCCGGGCAGTCCGCGGCCGACCGCTTCTACGCGTGGGAGCAGCGCTTCGACGCCGACATCCGCGTCGCCGCCCTCCCAGGCGGCTCGGATCCCGCCGACCTGGCCAGGTCCGATCCTGCCGCCCTGGAGCGGGCCATCGACGGGGCCAGGCCGTTTCTCTCCTTCCAGCTCGAGCGGCTCTTCGCCCGCGCCGACCTGGCCAGCGCCGAGGGGAGGGCCAAGGCGGCCACCGAGGCGGTCGGCTACGTGCGAACCCACCCCAACGAGCTGGTCAGGGACCAGTACCTGATGGAGATCGCCGACCGCTGCCGGCTGTCACCCGACCGGCTCCGCACCCTGCCGGCGACGCCACCGCCGTCGCCGGAGGCGTCGTCACGGTCGAGGGGCCCCCGCCACGGTGACGAGCCTCCACCCGCCCGCGTCCACCCCCAGGTGAGCGACGGCCCTCCCGTCCCCGGGGCGGAGCTGATCGCCCTGCGACTGGCCGTCCACGACCCCGGCTCGATCGCCGACCGGATCGAGGCGGTGCTGTTCTCCCACGCCACCAGCAGGGCGGCGTTCGACGCCCTGGCCGCAGCCGACACGCTCGGCGACGCCATCGCCGACGCTGTTCCCGTGGTCGCCGACCTGCTCAACCGGCTGGCCGTCGAGGAGTGCGACGAGGATCCCGACGACGTGATGGTGCGGCTGGTGGAGACGGCCGGCAAACGGGCGCAGGGCGAGCTGCACCAGGAGATGCGCGCCGCCGCCCCGCCCGACCAGGCGAGCTATGCGGCGAGCGTCGGCTGGCTCAAGCTCACCGTCGAGGCGCTGCGCACCCCCGACGGCACGGCCGTGTCGGCCACCGTGGACCCCGAGCTCGGGGCCGAACGACGCCTGGTGGCGTGGCTCGTGGCCCGCAGCCAGGCCGACGGCGGGGCCCGGGATGCCGACCTCGCCGGCGTCGACGGTGCCGGTCCCGGCGCGGCGGTGCCGGATGTGGCGGTGCCGGATGTGGCGGTGTCGGACGTGGCGGTGTCGGACGTGGCGGTAGGGCCCCCGTTGGTCGAGGGCGCAGGCCCGGCGCGATGACCACGGGCCACGCTCAGCCGTTCACCGCCGAAGGCGGACCGGCGCCTCCGGGCGCGACCCGGCCGCTCGACCCTCCGGCCGCCAGGGCCGCAAGCGTGCGCCGCCGGCCGCCGAGCAAGCCCGGCGCGGAGGGGACCGAGTCGGGCAGCGACCCGGTGCGCACGTACCTGCGCGAGATCGGCCGGGTGCCGCTGCTCAGCGGACCGGAGGAGGTCGCGCTGGCCCGGTGCGTGGAGGAGGGCCTGGCCGCCTCGGCGCGCCTCGCGACCCGTTCCCGCAACGGGGGCGCGCCACCCGACGACACCACCACCGCCACCGACGAGCGACGGCGCGTCGAGGGGGTGGCGGCCAAGCGGCTGCTGGTCGAGGCCAACCTGCGCCTGGTCGTGTCGATCGCCAAGCGGCACCGCAACCGGGGCATGGCCTTTCTCGACCTGATCCAGGAGGGCAACCTCGGGCTGATGCGGGCCGTCGAGAAGTTCGACTACACCAAGGGCTTCAAGTTCTCCACCTACGCCACCTGGTGGATCCGCCAGGCCATCGCCCGGGCCATCGCCGATCAGGCGAGGACCATCCGCGTGCCGGTCCACATGGTCGAGACCATCAACAAGGTGGTGCGGGCGCAGCGCCAGCTCCTCCAGGAGCTCGGCCACGAGCCGAGCATCGACGAGGTGGCGGCGCGCGTCGAGACCACCCCGGGCAAGGTGCGGGAGATCCTGCGGGCCAGCCAGGAGACCGTCTCGCTCGAGCAGCCGCTCGGCGACGACGACTTCAGCCTGTCGGACCTGATCGCCGACGACACCGCCGTCGCCCCTTCCGACGCGGCCGCGAGGGCCATGCTCAACGAGGCCATCGGCGCGGCCCTCGGCGAGCTGACCCCGAGGGAGCGGGAGGTGGTCAGACTCCGCTTCGGCCTCGACGACGGCCAGATGCGCACCCTCGAGGAGGTCGGCAAGGCCTTCGGCGTCACCCGGGAGCGGATCCGCCAGATCGAGTCCAAGACCCTCGCCAAGCTCAGGAACCCGGGCCAGCACGGCCACCTGCGCGACTACCTCGACGGGCCCTGATCCCCTCCACGAGTGCCGGCTCGGCCGTCGACGGGCGGTGGTAGGGTCTGCCCCGCTGTCCGTTCCGGGGTAGCTCAACCGGCAGAGCAAGTGGCTGTTAACCACTAGGTTGGGGGTTCGAGTCCCTCCCCCGGAGCCAGGCGGCGCGACGGGTCCGGGCGCCGGCGGGGTTGGTCGGTAGCATCGCCGGCGATGACCGACCATGGCGACCTCGAGCGGGCCGACACCGATCTGGCGACCCTGCGCGACCGGGTCCACGCGGCGGTGGCCGCGCTGCTCGTGTCCAAGGGGGCCGGCTACCGCGCCACGGTGCTCGGGGCGGGCAGCAACGACCTGGAGTCCGGCCGCCGCTTCCTCGAGGTGCTCGCCGAAGGCGGCTACGCCGTGCCGACGTGGCCGGTCGAGCACGGCGGGATGGGATTGCCGCGTGACCGGGCCGACGTGGTGGCCAGCGTGCTCGACCACTTCGAGGCTCCCGACATGTACCCGTTTCTCGTCGGCCTCGACCTGATCGGCCCGACCATCCTCGCCCACGGCACCGAGGAGCAGAAGGCCAGGTGGCTGCCGCCCATGCGCGACGGCAGGGAGATCTGGTGCCAGGGCTTCTCCGAGCCCGACGCGGGCTCCGACCTGGCCAACCTCAAGTGCCGCGCCGAGCGTCGGGAGGACGGCTGGCACCTCACCGGCTCGAAGGTGTGGACCAGCCGGGCCCACTACTCGGAGCGGTGCCTGCTGCTCGCCCGCCACGACGTGTCGGTCCCCAAGCACGCCGGCATCGTCGCCTTCGGCCTCGACATGGCCGCTCCCGGGGTCGAGGTCAGGCCCCTGGTGCAGATGAACGGCGACGCCCACTTCAACGAGGTCTTCCTCGACGACGTCGTCGTGGCCGACACCGACCGCATCGGCCGGCCCGGCGAGGGCTGGCGGGTGGCGCTGACCTGCCTCAGCTTCGAGCGGGGCTCGCTCGCCGGCGATCTCGGCGTGTCACTCGACCAGCTCCGCGAGCTGGCCGACGCCACCGGCATCGACGCCCGCCCGGCCACCAGGGACCGCATGGTGCGCGCCGCCGTCGACCTGCGGGTCCTGCAGATGACCGCCCTGCGGGCCAGGGCGGCGCGGGCCGCCGGCCGGCCCCCCGGGCCTGAGGACTCGGGAGCCAAGATCGGCACCAGCCGACTGATCAAGGAGGTCGCCAGCCTGGCCCTCGAGGCCGAGGCGGCCGCCGGCGTGGTGGGCCCGCCGGGCGCCGACCCGTGGCAGACCATGTTCGGCGTCAGCCCTTCACTGTCCATCCGAGGTGGGAGCGACGAGATCCAGCACAACATCCTCGGCGAGCGGGTGCTCGGGCTGCCCACCGAGCCACGGGTGGACAAGGGCAGGCCTTTCAGCGACCGCCCGGACCGCTGAGCGGCCCCGTCAAGCGGCCCCGGCGCGGCTACCGCCGGCGACGGGCGCCGCGCACGAGGATGCGCTTGTAGAGCCCGGCGGGCAGGCGCGACACCAGGTCGATGACCTTGGCGTCGGGGCCGATCAGCGCCCGGCGCCTGTCGGCCGCCACCGCTGCGAGGATCTGGCGGGCCGCCTTTTCGGGGCTGGTGAGCAGCAGCTTGTCGAAGCCGGCCCGCGCCGCCTCGGGCTCCTCGCCGAGCTCGGTGACGCTGTCGTCGATCCTGGCCCGCTTGGCGATGTTGGTCCTGATCCCGCCGGGGTGGACCGTCGTCGACGACACGTTCGCCCCCTCGGTTTCGAGCTCGATCCGCAGGGCGTCGGTGAAGCCCCGCACGGCGAACTTGGCCGCGTTGTAGGCCGACTGCGACGGGATGGCGATCAGGCCGAACACGCTCGACATGTTGACCACGTGCCCCTCGCCCGCCGCCCTGAGGTGGGGCAGGAAGGCCTTGGTGCCGTAGACCACTCCCCAGAAGTTGATCCCCATCAGCCACTCGATGTCCTCGTAGGACATCCCCTCCACCGTGGCGCCGAGGGCGACGCCGGCGTTGTTGAAGATGAGGTTGACCCGACCGTGCGCGTCGACCACCCGGTCCGACCAGGCGTACATCGCCTCGCGGTCGGCGACGTCGAGGCGCGCCGAGGTGACCTTCACCCCGACGCCCTCGCAGAGGGTGACCGTCTCGGCCAGGCCGATCTCGTCGATGTCGGACAGGGCCAGCTCGGTGCCGCGCCCGGCGAGGTCGCGAGCGAGGGCCCGGCCGATGCCGGACCCGGCTCCGGTGATGGCCGCCACGCGGCCGTCGAAGTCCTTCACGGGGTGGTGATCCTCCTCAGGAGGCGGCCGCAGCCGATTGGCGGGCGGGGTCGAAGAAGACCATGGCGTCGTCGTCGATGCCGCCGAGCTCGAGGGTCCACGAGGCGTTGGTGTACCCGATGGCGATGGCCAGGTTGGGCACGTCCTCGAGCATCATGCCCTTGTAGGTCAGCTTGCTCGGCAGGTCGACGGCCTCGCCGTCGAGCGACAGGGCGATCCCCAGGACGCCGCCGGCGTGATCGACGAGGGCCTCTCGAGCGCCGTGGACGGGCCGGACCGGCCGGGGGAGTACCGAGCCGACTGGCGCCAGGCGCTGTTCTTCTCCCTGATCGAGGCCCTGGAGCGCCACCCGCTGGCCCGCCGGCTCCTCGCCGGCCTCGAGCCGGAGGTGACCGACCGCGTCCTCGAGATCCCGGCCCTGGCCGAGCTGCGCAAGGGGTGCGCCGAGCGGCTGCGGGCCGAGCAGCTCGGCGGCCATGCCCGGACCGACTTCGATCCGGTGGTGATGGCCAACGGTGTCGTTGCCATCATGTTGTCGCTGCTCATGTCGGTCGTGCAGCTCGGCGACGCCGCCGTGGTCTACAGCGCCGACGTGTCGGCCGTCTTCGAGGCGGCCATCGGGGCCGGCCGGCGCGCACCGAGGCAGACCGGCCGGTCGGCGGACCCCGGGGCGTAGCCCACCTCGTTCCCTTCGCTCGGCGTCAGGACTCCTCGTCCGCCGCCGGGGGTGCGCCCTCCGAAGCCTTGCCGCCGGCACGCGGGGCGGGGTCCGCGCTCGCACCCTCCGGTGCGTCGGTCGACCACCCCGGGTCGGGCCCGGACCAGTCCGTCAGGCGGTGGGCGTGCAGGCAGGTGGGCGTCCAGCTACCTGTTGCGTCCAGGTTGCATCTACGGTTGACCCGGTACGTCGACCGCCAAGGAGCGCCCCGATGGCCGCTGTCACCGAACGCCCGCCTGTCTCTCGACTCACGGCGGTCAAGGGCGCCCTGACCACCAGGGAGTGGGCCAGGGCGGCCGGGATGACCGGCTTCGTGGTCGCCCTCCACGTCGTCGGCTTCGCCCTGCTCGTCCTCGGCGCCTCCCACCACTACCACCTGGACGCCAAGACGACCTTCGGGATCGGGACCGGCACGCTCGCCTACACCCTGGGGATGCGCCACGCCTTCGACGCCGACCACATCTCGGCCATCGACAACACCACGCGCAAGCTCATGTCCGAGGGCAAGCGGCCCCTCTCCGTCGGCTTCTTCTTCTCGCTCGGCCACTCCTCGGTGGTGTTCGTGCTCTCGGTCCTCCTCAACTTCGGGATCCGGGCGCTCAACCAGGGCGTCAAGAACAACTCGTCGGGTCTGCACCACTACACCGGTCTCTTCGGCACCGCCGTCTCCGGGGCGTTCCTGTACCTCATCGCCATCCTCAACGTGATCATCCTGGTGTCGATCGTGCGCATGTTCCTCGAGATGCGCCGCGGCACCTTCGACGAGGAGGAGATGGAGCGCCAGCTCAACTCCCGGGGCATGTTGAACCGGTTCTTCGGCCCCATGGCCCGCAAGATCGACACGCCGTGGAAGATGTACCCGATCGGCTTCCTGTTCGGCCTGGGCTTCGACACCGCCACCGAGGTCGGCCTGCTGATCCTCGCCAGCTCGGCCGTCGTGGGCGGGCTGCCGTTCTGGGCCGTCCTCTCGCTCCCGATCCTCTTCGCCGCCGGGATGTCGCTGCTCGACACGGCCGACGGCGTGTTGATGAACTTCGCCTACGGGTGGGCGTTCTTCAACCCGATCCGCAAGGTGTACTACAACATCACCATCACGGGCCTGTCCGTCGCGGTCGCCTTCGTCATCGGCACGATCGAGCTTCTCTCCGTCCTCCAGGGCCAGCTCAACCTCACCGGCGGGATCTGGTCGTTCTCCTCCAGGTTCAACATCAACCACGCCGGGTTCTTCATCGTCGGGGTCTTCGTGGTCACCTGGGTCGTCGCCCTGGCGATCTGGCGCTTCGGCAAGGTCGAGTCCCGATGGCAGCGCCACGCCGCGGACGCCAGAGCCGCTCGGGCCGACTGATCCGATGAGCACCCGAGCCCAGGCTCCGGCCTCCGATCGCAGCACCGAGGAGATCGTGGCCCGGCTGCGGGCCCACGGCGGGCGCATCACCGCCACCCGGCGAGCCACGCTCGAGGTCCTCGCGACCGGCGACCACCGCCACCTCAGCGCAGAGGCGATCGCCGCCGAGGTCCACCAGCGGTACCCCGAGGTCGCCCCTTCGACCATCTACCGGACCCTCGCCGCCTTCGAGGACCTCGGCATCGTCACCCATGTCCACCTGGGCCACGGGCCCTCCACCTTCCACCTGGCCGGCCAGTCCCACCGGCATCTGGTCTGTCGGACCTGTGGCCGCGTCACCGAGATCCCCGGGGACGAGCTCGCCGCGCTCAGCGACCACCTGGCCAGCAAGTACGGGTTCTCCGTCGCCTCGGAGCACTTCGCGCTCATCGGCGACTGCCGGGCGTGCGTGGCCGCCGGCGAGGGGTGACCGGAACCTCTCGGGCCGTCCGGGCGTCGTCTACGAGGACCCGGCCCCACCCGGGCCAGGTCCGGAGGAGAGACGCACCATGTCGTTCGGTCGAAATCTGGCGAAGCTGGCCCCTGCGGTGCTGGCCCTCGGCATCGCCCTCGGAGCCTGCGGATCGAGTGGGACCAAGGAGGCGTCGACGTCGTCGCCGGTGACCACGCCACCGGGCGCGACGGCCAGGACGGCGGCCCCCCGCACCACCACCGCGCCCGCATCCCCCTCGACCGCGGCGCCATCGACCGCGGCGCCATCGACCGCGGCGCCATCGACGAACCCGGTGGCCGCCGGACCGCAGCCGTGCCCGACCTCCGCCCTGGCGTTGTCGCTCGGACGCTCGGACAACGGCATGAGCCAGTACCGCTACCCGTTGGTCGCGCAGAACCTCGGACCGACGACCTGCACGCTGCGCGGCTACCCGGGCGTCTCGTACGTCACCGGCGCCTCAGGTACCCAGGTCGGCGCACCTGCGGCCCGAAGTGCCTCCCCGGTGGACACCGTCACGCTGGCCCCCCGCCAGTCGGCCTCCGCCACCCTCGACGTCGTCCAGCCGCTCGCCTTCGACCCGACGAGCTGCAGGATCACCGCCGTGCGCGGCTTTCGGGTGTACCCGCCCGGGCAGACCACCGCCGGCTTCGTCAGCCGCCCGGCGCAGGCGTGCTCGGCGACGTCGCTCCCGGGCAACTCCCTGACGGTCACCGCCTTCACCGCCGGCTGATGCCCGGCGGTGCCTCCTCCTTGCGACACGGGCCGCAACCGGCTCCCGGTCACCCCCCCTGAGTCAGAGGTCGTCGTCGGCGCCCTCGAGCAGCGAAGGGGCGTCGCGCAGGGTCGCGGGGCGGCGGACGTGGAGGTAGCCTGCGTAGGCGATCCCGACGGCGATCAGCGCCAGGGTCAGGTACGGCAGGTAGCGGTAGGGCGACGGTTGACCCGGCCGCAGGTCGCCCCAGACGGGGATGGCGAGGACCCCGATGCCGACGATCGGGATCACCAGGTTGGTCAGGACCTTGGCCCGCGCCGCAGGGGTGCGGTACCAGCGGACGATGAGCGCGAAGTTGGCCAGCAGGTACATGAGCACGAGGCCGAGGATGCCGTAGGTGCTGAGGAAGCCCGAGGCGGTGCCGGGGTCGGTGAAGGCGGTCGAGCAGACGCCGATGAGGATGCTCGGGGCGACGAAGGCGATGGCGGCCACCCACGGCGTGCGAAAGCGGGGGCTGATGGCGCCGAGCTGGTGGGGCCACAGCCGGCCTCGGGCGCCCCCGAAGATCACCCGGGCCGTCTGGGTGTTGGCCGCGACGTACGAGCTGGTCACGCTGGTGAGGAACACCCACGTCACGAGGGGCGCCAGCGCCGAGATGAAGGTCCGTGCGGCGGTGTGGAACGGGTTGGCGTCGGCCGCCAGCGCCCCGATGTGGCCGACGCCGAAGGCGGTGATCAGGGCGTAGGAGCCGAAGATGTAGATCGAGCCGCTGATGGCCACGGTGGTGACGAGGGCGATGGGCACGTTCCGGCGAGGGTTGCGGGTCTCCTCGGCGAGCGGGGCGCAGGCCTCGAATCCGCCGAAGGCGAGGATGGCGAGGGAGAAGGCGACCAGGACGTCGGAGCCGTGGTTGAAGGTGAACGGCGCGCTCGACAATCCGGATCGGCCGCCCTGGACGAGAAACGCCAGGCTGAGGGTGAGGAGGAGGACCGCCTCGAAGACGTACAAGACGACCGTCACGCGCACACCGAAGCGCAGTCCGACGACGACCGGCGCGGTCACGAGCACCCCGTAGGCGATCGTCACGATCTGGGTGATGCCCCAGATGTGCGGATCGCCGAGGACGTTCTGGACGACGTACTGGCCGACGAAGATGTAGATGCCGCCGAAGGAGATGATGTAGCCGAGCAGGGTGATGACGCCGATGGCCGACGACGCTCGAGGCCCGATGCTGCGGGCGATGTAGGTGAGAAAGGAGCCCGAGCTCGGGTAAACCTGTGCGAACTGGGCCAGCGAGGATGCCGTGGCCAGCACCCCGATCATGCTGATGAGGAAGATGAGCGGCACCGAGGCACCGGCGTAGGAGGCCATCAGCCCGGTGGTGAAGAAGAGGTTGAAGGCCGGGGCGACCTGGCCGAGACCGGGCATGATCACCCCGAGCAGGCCGAGCTGTCCCCGCCCCAGTCCGGGCGTCGGCGCAGCGGCCGGGTCCGTCGGGGCACCGCGCGCCGCGTCTGCGGTGGTCATGTCAGCTCCCCGGGAGGGTGGAGAGGAAGGCCAGGACGGCCTGGTTGAACGGGTCGGGGTGCTCCCACATGCAGCCGTGACCGCCCGGGCTGGTCGCCCACCTGGCGTCGGGCACGAGGGCGTGCAGGCGGCGCGACAGCTCGACGGGGATCAGAATGTCCGCCTCCCCGGCGAGGACCAGAGCCGGGACCTCGAGGCTGGCGATGCGGTCGGTGGTGTCGTGGGTCCGGATCGAGGCGAGCTGGGCCAGGTAGGCGGGCACGGGCTGGTCGATGTAGCGCATGGCCGTCTCGAGCTCGGCCACCTCGTCGGGACGCTCCTCGAAGAACTCGGTGGTGAAGGCCCAGAGGGTGACCTCGCGCATGACGGCCGGGAGGCCGACGACGGCGACGAGATCGGCCCACAGGTCGAACATCCGCGAGCAGAACGGACCGGGTGCGGCGTAGGTGCAGGCGAAGGTGACGCTGCGAAGGTCGTCCGGGTGGGCGAGCGCGTACTCCTGGGCGATCATGCCGCCCATCGACACGCCGAGGAGATCGAAGTCGCGGATCTCGAGGTGGTCGACGAGGACCTTGGTGTCGGCGGCGAGCGTGGCCGTCGTGTACGGGCCGGGCGGCTTGTCGCTGCGGCCCACGCCGCGATTGTCGAAACGCAGCACCCGGTAGCCGGCGTGGAGCAACGCAGGTACCTGAGACACCCAGGTCTCGAGGTCGTCGGCCAGTCCGTTGACGAGGACCACGGTCTGCGGTCCGTCTCCTTCGAGGCGGTAGTTGATGGCGACGTCGTCAACGATGGTGGTGGCCATGGTCTCCTCGCGGGGTTGTCGGGTCGGACGGCAGCGGTGCCGGGTCGGCGGGGAACGAGACGCCGGACCTGGACCGGACGGCGGCGAAGAGGTCCCGGATGGTCTGCTCGGTGAGCGAGAAGTGCTCAGCGGCGAGAACGCCGGCCCGGGTGGCGTCGCCCTCGACGACGGCGTGGGCCAGCTCGGGGTGCTGGTGCAGGCCGCGGGAGCGCAGGCCCGGACTCCACGGTTCGGCGCCCATGCCGAGGGTGACGTCGTGGCGGATGCGCAGGCTCAGCTCGACCAGGTGGGGGTTGCCGGTCGCCGAGGCGATCGCCTGGTGGAGACGGAGATCCGCGGCGGACGATGTCTGCCGACGTTCGCCGGACTCGACATAGGCGTGGAGCGCGGCCCGGATCGCCTCGATGTCGTGGGCGGAGCGGCGGACGGCAGCGACCCGGGCGACCTCCGCCTCGATGATGGCGCGGAAGTCCAGAAGCTGCTCGAGGCGCTCCCAGTTCGGGACGAGGGTGCGGCGGATCATCGACTCGGCACCGAGCTCCCAGACCGACTCGACGAAGATGCCTCCGGTGCGCCCTCGGCGGACGCTCACGTACCCGGCGTCGACCAGCGTGGCCACGGCCTCGCGCACCGTCGTCCGGCTGACCTCGAGCAGCCCGGCGAGCTCCCGTTCGGGTGGGAGACGCTCTCCCAGGGCGAACTGCCCGAGGGCGACGGCGGTGACCAGCCGGTCGGCGACTCGCTCGCTGGCACTGCGGACCGTCACCGGCTCCAGCACCGGGCGTGGGGGCCCCGAGGTGTCCGGCGCCCAGACGTCCCGACGGCCTGCTCGGGGTGGCGTGCTCATCGGGCGGCGGCCACGCCGGCGACGAAGGTCGCCAGGGTGCGGGCGCCGTCGACGATGCTCGACAGCTCCACGGCCTCGCCGGCACCGTGGATGCGCCGAGCCGTCGGGCCGAAGCACACGGCCGGCACCTCGGCGGTGTTGACGTAGTACCGGGCGTCGGTCGTGCTGCCCAGCACGTAGGGTTTCGCCATCCGACCGTGCACCCGTGCGTGGGAGTCGGCGAGCGCCCGAACGAGGGGGGCACCCGCGTCGATGAGGTAGCCCTCGGCGCGGTAGCCGACCGGCACCACCGACACCTCGACGGGCGCCTCACCGACGGCATCGGCGACGGTGCGGGTGACCTCGGCGATGGCGCACTCGGCCTTCCACGACCTCGGATGACCGAAGCGGACACCGAGTCGGGCGACCGACGCCACGCTCGAGCGCCAGTCGCCAGCACGGACGGTGCCGACATTGACGTTGTAGGGATGAGCGATCCCGGCGAGGGCGTCGTCCCCGACCTCCTCGCCGGTTCGACGGCCGAGGTCCTCGAGCGCGGGCACGAGGCGAAGCGCCACGTCGAGCGGGTGCTGCACGCGGTCGGCGGACTCGGCGTGACCGCCACCGCCGCTCACGACGACGTCCAACCAGACGATGCCGGTGCCACCGAGAAGCAGATCCAGGTCGGTCGGCTCGGGCAGGACCACGACGTCCGCCACGATGCCGTCGCGGACCGCGGCCAGGGTGCCGTTGCCGGTGCACTCCTCCTCGATCACCGACAGGAAGCCGATGGGCAACTCGAGCGCGGCGGGGTCGGCCTCGCGAAGCACGTCGAGGGCGAGGGCCGCCATGGCGAAGCCGCCCTTCATGTCGCCGGCACCGCGACCGTGCAGCCAGCCATCGCGGATCTCGGGATTCCATGGCGAGCCCGACCAGGCGGTGGGGTCGGCCGGTACGACATCGATGTGACCATTGATCAGCAGGGCGAGATCGCCGGGCCCCGTCGTGGCAAGGACATTCGCCCGGCCTTCGTAGCTGCACTGGGGTACGCCACCGAGCGGATCATCGCCGATGTCGCCGGGGATGGGCCGCCACCCCACCGACAGCCCGAGACGCTCCATCTCGGTCGCGAAGATCTCCTGCGCTCCGGCCTCCCGACCGACCGTGCTTTCCGACGCGACCAGCCGCTCGAGGAAACCGAAGGCGTCCCCGGCGCGGCGAGCGGCGACCTCGCCGATCCGGGTTACCACCCCAGCGTCGACCGCAGCGATCAAAGGACCAGTCATTAGGCCTTTTATCGCGCTTTCCTCACTCCGGCGTCAAGGGCGACCGGGTGGGGGGTCACGCTCCGTTGCCGCCGTCAGGGCCCGCAACCGCTGAGCGCCCCGGCGCGCCCAGGCGCGCTCAGCGCCGGTCGGCCAGGCCGCGGACGTACGCCGCCTGGCCCAGATGCTGGAGGCAGTCCGACACCACGCTCAACAGGCGGACCCCTGCGGTGACCGGCGGGTCGTAGTTGCGGTCGACGACCCGGTCGAGGTCGTCGTCGCCGAGGCTCGAGACGCAGGCCTGGGCCGCTGCGGCCACCGACCGCTGGTAGTCGACGAGGAGCGACGGGTCGGCGACCCGGACCCGGCCGACCTGCTCGGAGCTGTGGCCGTAGCCGATGTCACCGAGGTCGAAGGGGAAGGCGAAGCCCTCGGCGAACGCGCCGGTCACGTACACCTGCGGCACTTCCGCGACCCCGGCGACGTGGTCGTCCTCCACCCGGGTGAGGTGCCAGACCAGCCAGCCGATCGAGTTGGCGTCGGGATCGGGCCGGAAGCCGAGGGCGTCGGCGTGGAGGCCGTCCAGGGTCGACTCCACCAGCTCCTGGATGGTGCCGAAAGCATCATTGAGCAACTCGGGCGTGCGCATCGCCCTTGTCTACCCTTGCTGCACCGGCACGGTCACCCGACAACCTCGGACCCGCCTGCGGCGCCGAGCCCGAGCTCGTTGGCCGGGGTGTGGGCGAGCATCACCCCGCAGCCCAGGCAGTAGACGAACAGGACGTCGATGGGTCGGGAACCTCCGACCTCGCCGGCGGCCGCAACGGGGAGCACCCGGTAGCCGACCTGGCCGTCGAGCAGCGACCGGCACGACGGGCAGCGAGGACCATCGCGCTCGGCGGCAAAACTCGCTCCTGCCGCTTCCACCACCTCGGTGGACGGATAGCCGGAGAGGAGCTGGATGACCTGCTGGCGGACCCGGGCCAGGTCGCCACTCAGGCTGATCAGCACCTGGGCAGCCACGCCCTCGCCCTCCCGGATCACCCCGAGAAGCAGGTGCTCGGTGCCGATGTAGGTGTGGCCCAGTTGCAACGCCTCGCCCAGCGACAGCTCGAGGACCTTCTTGGCCCTGGGCGTGAACGGCGGCGAACCCGTCGTGGCCGACCCGGAAGGACCGACCGCCTCCCTCACCTTCAGGCGTGCCGCCTCGAGCGGGATGTCGAGTGCTTCCAGCGCCTTGGCCGCCGGACCGTCGCACCCGCAATGGCCTGGAGGTCGCGGTCCTGGTCAGCCCTGACGACCTGGCCGGTCTCGAAGAGACGGTGGCGACCTTTGCCGGCACCGATCTCATGGCCCAGCTGAAGGAGCGGTCGACCGAGCTCACCTTCATCTCTAGCCACGAGCAGGCCCGCGGGCGGTGGACCCCTCCGGGCGGGGAGGGCCCTGCACGGCCAGCTGGCGGGCCTCCACTCGGCTCGCAGCAACCCGTCCTCGCCCGAGCGCTCGGCTCAGCGTTCGAGCCGCAACAACGTCACGTGGACGGCTCAGCGCCTACGGGCGCGGCCGGTGAGGAAGTCGGTGAGAGCGCGGGCGCGCCATCGGGTGCGGTAAGTGGGCGTCGCTCCCTTTGCATCTGCGTGGCTCCTATTACCTGGTTCGGCGGGTGAGGGGGTCGGAGTCGACGAGGCCTTCGAGCAGCGAGGCCGGGTAGTAGGCGTACCCGTCCATGATCCGCCGTGCCGTGCGGCTGAAGCCGAGCTCGTCGAAGGCCACGTAGGGCGGCTCGTCGAGGGGCCGTGCCCGCACCCGGGTGGGGGTGACGCCCGACGCGTGGCCGACGCGCAGCACGTCGCGGTCGGTGTGCAAGGTCAGGACGTGCACCACCGAACCGGGGATGCGGGAGGCGGCGGCGAAGCAGATGGATCCCGTCCCGGCGACGGATTCGTGGAGCAGGCCGAGAAAGATGCCACGGTGGCATCGAGGACCAAGTGGCTCAGGCTAGACGCGAGTCCTGCCTTCTGTGGAGACGGACTCGGGGCCGGAGGCTTCGGCGGATGCCTGCTCTGCGCTGCTCGTTCTGGCCTGCACGGCCCTCCCTTATTGACAGGCGACTTCGGAATGCGCCACAATTGTGGCCGTGACGACCGAGCCCCTTCGAGCCGTGCGGGACCACCTCTCAGAGATCGTCGATCGCGTCGAGCGCCACCACGAGCGCGTGGTGATCACGCGCAATGGCCACGACGTGGCCGTGCTCATCAGCCCGGAGGATCTTGCCGAGCTCGAGGAGACGCTCTCGGTGCTCAACGACCCCGAGGCACTGCGCGACATCCGGGAGGGTGATGCCGCCTATGCGGAGGGTCATGTCGTCCGCGGCGTCGATGCCGTCCGACAGCTGCGAGAGTGACCAAGGGGGACGACTATGAGATCGTCCTGACCCCGCCGGCCCTTCGAGCCATTGCCGACCGCTTGCCCGAGGCCGTTGCGGCGGCCGTGATCGACTTCGTCACCGGTGCGCTCGTCGAGGATCCACAACGTGTCGGCAAGCCGCTACGAGGCGAGCTTGCAGGCGTGTGGTCAGCACGTCGGGGCACCTACCGACTTCTCTACCGCATCGAGGACGGCGCCAGGGAGGTCATCGTGCTGCGCATCGAACACCGCCGAGACGCCTACCGCTGAGCTCCACCGCCGACCCGAGACTCCCCGCTCATCTGCGGACCTACGAACCTCCCACGCATGGAGTTGACCGGCCGAGTCGGAACTCGGAAGGTGCCGAGGTCTTCGAGGCGGCGCGGCGTCATCCGAGCGTGCTCAGCCGGGTCTCGGACGTCCCGGCATCACCAAGGCCAATGCGAAAGGCACCCTCCTGCGCAGCGAGGACGCCGCCGGCGACGGCGAAGACAACCTCACCTCGGCTTTCCGCTGACCGGCGGGGGAGGGTCCACGCAAGGTCACCGCATCGGGCAAACGACCGACACCCGGACTGTCGCGCCCGTACGCACCCGCACCGGCCCAGGCGGGCTCGGCTGACAGCCACCCTCTCGACCATCTTCGTTGAAACGCGGGCTGTGGCCCACCACCTCGTAGGTCCCAGGCGCCAGCTCGACCGAGAAGGTCCCCGACGAGGGCACGGCGACAGCGACCGACCGGCCCGAGCCTGTCGTCGGTGCCACCGTGACCGTGCCGGTCACCCGCTGCGAACGACCCGGGGGCGGCCCACCCGCCACGGACAGAGTCCCTGCAAGCGTTTCCGTCGCGCTCGGCTGCGACCCGCACGAGGAGGCCGCCAAGGCGACCACCGTCGCAACGACTGCGAGCCCCGTTCTCTCCATGCCAGTGGGACGGCCCGGCGCCGCAGAAGGTTCCCTAGCCAGGCCGGCAAATCGGCCCACCGGGGCGGTAGTCAGAAAGCGGGATCCTCCCCGAACGCCGATTGTTCCGACGTCGTGATTGTTCCGACGTGAGCGTGATTTGGTCTGCTCCGTGAAGGGATGGGCGGTCGGGAGGTCGGATCAATCAGAGGCTGTCGAGGAAGGCGAGTAGCGGGTCGGGTGGCTGGTAGCGGCCGGGCGTGGTGCCGGGCGGGGTGACGCGTGCGATGGCTCGCTCCTTCTGGCTCATATCGGCATGCAGGTAGATGTGGGTAGTGGCGATCTGCTCGTGCCCGAGCCACAGCGCGATGACGGCGATGTCGACACCGGCGTGTAGTAGCCGCATGGCGGCGGTGTGCCGGAGGGTGTGCATGGTGACGTGCTTCTCGCGAAGCGCAGGGCACCTGGCGCGGGCGGTGGCGACGTGAGCGGTGAGGCGGCGCTCGATGGCATCGTGGCTGAGGCGCGTCCCGGTGCGTGTCGGGAACAGTGGGGCATCCGGGGCGCCCGTGTGCTCTGCGAGCCAGCCGCGCAGCACGGCGACGGTGAGGCCGGTGAGCGGGGTGGCACGTTCCTTGCGTCCCTTTCCCATGCAGCGGACGTGGGCTCCGACGTCGAGGGTGAGGTCGCTGCGGGACAGTGCGATGAGCTCGGAGATCCGCAACCCGGTTTGGACAGCGAGCACGAGCATGGCGTGGTCGCGTCTGCCGGCCGATGTGCCGCGGTCGGGTGCGCCAGGAGGGCGTCGACCTCGGGTTCGGTGAGCCAGGTGAGCAGTCTGCGCTCGTGGCGTTTGGTGGGGATGGCCAGCACTTGTTGGATGGTGGCGGCGTGCTCGGGGTGGCCCAGCGCGGCGTAGCCGAACAGCGAGTGGATAGCGGCGAGCCGCCAGTTGCGGGTGCGGACCGTGTTGTGCCGGTCATCTTCGAGGTGCTCGAGGAAGGCGGTGATCAGCGGCGCGTCGAGGTCAGCGATGTCGAGCGCGGACGGCGTCTTGCCTGTCTTGGCGCAGGTGAAGCCGAGGAGGAGCCGGAAGGTGCCGCGGTAGGCGGCGATCGTGTGGCTGGACGCGTGGCGTTGCGCGATCAGCCGGTCGGTGAAGAACGCCTGTAGCACCGGCGCCAGCGCGGTCATGACCCACCTGCCTCGTGGCGCTCGAGACGAGCGGCGGCGAGCTGCATCAACTCGGGCACTGCAGACAAGTACCAGTAGGTGTTGGCCGGCTCCACGTGGCCGAGGTAGGTGGACAGCACTGGCAGCAGGCTGGAGATGTCCTGCCCTTTGCGGTGCCCGTCGATCAGGGTGCGCACGGCCAGGGTGTGCCTCAGATCGTGTATGCGGGGGTGGACGCTGTCAGTGCGCAACCCGAGCGCGGTGGTGATGTCACGGAAGATCGTGTCGGCGTCGCCACGGCGCAGCGGCCGGCCGGTGACCGACACGAAGAACCGGTCACAGCTCGGCGCGGGGCAGAGCCGATCACGTGTGGTGGTGTAGGCGCCGAGTTCGGCCGTGACCGAGCCATGCAGTGGGACCAGCCGCATCCGGTCGAACTTGGCGTGGCGGACCGTGACCAGGCCCTCGACGAGGTCGACGTCGCTGCGCCCCAGCGCGAACGCTTCCCCGCAGCGCATGCCGGTGGTAGCCAGCAGCCCGAGCAGGGTCCGGTAGGTGGCGGCCCGAAGCGGCGCCTTCAGCCGCCCCGCCGCTTCCAGCACCTCGGCGATCTCCTCGGGTGTATAGATGTAGGGCGCCGGTCGCCGCCGTGGGGCGGCCAGCAAGCCTGCTGGTGGGATCTCGTGGACAGGATCGATGGCATGCAGGTAGCGAGCGAACCCGCGCACCGCGCTGATCCGGAAATCGACGGTGATCGGCTTGATCCCCTCGGGTTGACGAGCCCACGCCACCGCCAACTCGACGGTGACGGCCGGGGCGCCGTTGGCATCGAGGTAGGCGACGAAGTGGGGCAGGACTTCGCCATGACGGCCGAGCTGGAAGCCCAGCCCGCGACGCAGCCTCAGATAGTCATCGAGATGCTCTGCCAGCGGGCTCACGATGCCGCCCCCGTCGGCCAGGGCTGCGCGATCGTGCGCAGCCGTTCCACATCAACCCGGGCGTAGATCGCCGTTGAGCCTGCCGAGCGGTGTCGGAGCACCTGGCCGATCTCGGCCAGCGGAGCGCCCGCCCGCAACATGTCGCTGGCGGCGGTGTGGCGCAGCCGGTGCGCCCGCACCATCCCAAGCCCAGCGCGACGCGCGGCCCCAGCGACGATGGCCGACACCCCGCCCCTGGTCATGGCGACCTGCGGCGCCGCCACCCTCAAGAACACCTGCCGCACCGTCGCCTCTCGTGGGCGACCACGGCGCAGATAGGCGGCGATCGCCTCGCCGACATCGACCGGCAACGGCAGCTCGTCCAGCCGACCGCCCTTGCCATGCACCGTGAGCTGCCCGGCCCGCCAGTCCAGGTCTTCCAGCCGAAGAGCCGCTACCTCCGTCGCCCGAAGACCGAGCCGCAGCATCAACACGATCACCGCGAAGTCACGCCGACCGACAGCCCGGCGCCGATCACAGGCCGCCAGCAACAACCGGCTCTGTCGCGGGGTGATGCCCTGGGGAAGCAACGACCGGCGCCGTCCCGACACCGGTAGCGCCGCTGCTGAGAGGTCCTGATCGACCAGGCCGGCCACATAGCAGTAGCGCAGGAACGAGCGGAGCCCGCACCCAAAGCGACGCACCGTCGCCGGAGCCCGCTCGCCGACCTGGCCCAGCACCGCGTTCGAGACCTCGGCCGCCGTCAGGCCGCCCACATCGCTGTCGCCGCGATGAGCCAGGAACCGGCGAACATCAGACACGTAGGCCTCGACGGTCAACGCCGACACACCACGCTCCCTGTGCAGGTAGCCGACGAACCCATCCAACAACACCTCAGCCGGCGTTGTCCCACTCGTGCTCGATCTGGACATGTGCTCCCTCCTCACTCGGTGGAGAGAGCATCCACCCGCCCATCTGGATTGTTCCGACCTGCCAGCGGCGATCGCCCTACCAGCTAGGCCCACTCACCTTCACGTCGGAACAATCACGACGTCGGAACAATCGGTGTTGCTCCGAGGTCGGGACAACGCCGAATAGGTCGCGCTGGGTGACCGGGGTTGGCCAATCGGCATCACTGGCTGGTAGTCGTTCTGGCGCGAGTGATCGTCATCCTGTGTATCTGATCTGATCAGCGTGTTCGAGCCTCCCATGCCGGCTGCTGCGGCTCGTCGTTGTGCACGATGATGTCGGCGTGATCGGTCGGGCGGACTGTGTCGAAGTAGAACCGTTGGGAGGGTCCGTAGCGCTCACGGTGGCGTCGCTCGACTTCGGTGGCGGATCCGAACAGCGTCAGGTTTCGGGTCCGGGCGTGATCCAGTGTCTCCTCGAACGCGGCGGACACGAAGATGCGCAGGTCCCACCGGTCAATCAGCTCCGGGCGCAGGAGAAACACACCGTCGAAGAGCAGCACGGCGTCGGCGGGCGCCGTCGTGACCGGCTGGGACAGTACGGTCTCCGTGGGACGGTCGTAGACCGCCTTCAGGAACCTTCGGTCTCCGCCCGGGCCCAGCGGATCGAGCAGGGCCCGGTGCAGCGCGTCGAAGTCGAAGCTGTCGTGATAGCAGCCTTCGGCCGAGTATTCGCCGCGCCGATAGCGCTGTGACCGGGGGAGAAGGAAGCTCTCGATCGACACGCGGATGACTTCGCGGCCCTGCGCTCGCAAGACGACGGCGAGCTCGTCACCCAACGTGGTCTTGCCGGCGGCGGGCGGTCCGTCGATGGCGACCCGCGTCGGGTGCGCGACGGTGACGGATCTGACCGCCTCGGCCAGGCGACTGAGCAGCTCGTCGCGGGTACCGTTATCCACGTTCTGCCGCCTTCCCTGCTTCGTGAATGTTGTCGTCTCGGGGGGACCAGCTCGCCAAAGCAAGCATCGTTCAAACGCCGACGACGAGTGCAGGACCGATGAAGACGGGACTGTGAGAAGGAGTGATCTGGGTGACTGCGGGAGGCGACTCAGCGTGGGATGCCGATGAGTGCGGCAACGGGCACCGACTCCGTGAACGTGTTCCCGTCGGCAAGCGCGTGGGCGATGTGCTGGGTGAAGGCGTCGCGGCGCTCCTCAGAGGCTGTTCGCTAATTTTTCGCTGGTAGATGGCTGTTTCGGCCGTGGCGGGTAGCGGGATCGAATAGGATATAACTATCCGAGAATCTTCCGGATGGATATGGCACCACGTGGCGGACGGTGCACGGTGATATGACCGACGCCGAGTGGGAACTGATCGCTGACCTGGTGCCGGTGTTCACCGGAAAGGGCAAGATCGGCCGGCCCCTCCAACACGACCGGCGGGCCATCGTTGACGCCATCTTCTATGTGGCCGCGACCGGCTGCCAGTGGCGGGCTCTGCCCGCCTGCTACCCGAACTGGAACACCGTGCACCGCTACCACCTCCGCTGGTCACGCGACGGCACCTGGGAGGAGATCGCCGACCGTCTGCGGGCCCTGGTCCGCCAGCGCGAAGGCCACGATCCCGAACCCTCAGCGGGGATCGTCGATGCCCGCAGCGTGCGGGGTGCGTCCACCGTCACCGCCCCGACCAGGGGCTATGACGCCGGGAAGAAGATCTCGGGGCGGAAGTGCTTCGGGATCGTCGACACCCTCGGTCTCCTCGTCGGGGTGGTCATCCTCGCGGCGAGCGCCAGTGACAACGTCGGCGGCACCGGTTGTTTCCTCGACGCCTGGCCCAAGTCGACCCGATGGTCGAAAGTGTTCTGCGACGGCGGGTTCAAAAAGACCTTCAAGGCCCAGCTCGCCGCCCGGCACGTCTCTGCCGAGGTCGTGAACAAGATCCATCCCGGGCGCTTCGAGGTGCTCCCGAAAAGGTGGATCGTGGAACGAACCTGGTCGTGGCTGATGAACAACCGGCGGCTACAAGTCGACTATGAACGCGACCCTGCCGTCACCGAAGGATTCGTATGGGCCGCCCACAGCCGGCTACTCCTCCGCCGACTCACCACACCCCCACCCCCAACTCGCGCAGGGTAAAAATTCGCGACAGCCTCTCAGGAGCCTCGGTTGGTGACAGCGCCGAGAACAGCCCACCGATCACGTCATCGAAGGTGATCTCGGCTTCGTATGTGTATCTGGCCTCCTCGACGGCGAAGCCGGCGTCGCTGAGTGCCGACCGGTAGCGGGCGCGATCTGCGTCGGCGGTGCCGCAGGTGTTTGACGACGGCTTGTCGAACCAGCCCTCGAGGGCGGAACCCAGGGCGCGAGACCAGTCGCTGTCTTGCTGCCATATCGGGACGCCGTTGGATATGATCGCTAGTCCCCCACCCGGACGAAGCATGTTTCGTGCTCGGTCGAAGAGGGCGGGGTAGTCCATGAAGTGCAATGCCTGGCCGATGGTCACGGCGCCCCATCCACCCTCCTCTCGTAGCGCCGCCACCACTGGAAGATCGGCATCCGAGCCCAGCACCCAGACGATCCGAGAGCCAGTCACCGAGGCGCGGCGGGCCTGCGCGAGCATGTCGGGCTCTGGGTCCACCCCCACCACCAAAAGCACCCTGCGCGCCAACGGGATCGTAAGCAACCCCGTACCGCAACCAAGGTCGAGCACGGTGTCCTCGGCGCCGAGATGGAGGCGGTCGACAACGGCGGTGATGATCTGCTCCGGGTAGCCGCGTCGGTACATGGAGTAGTCGGCCGCCGTGGTTCCGCTGAAGCTGCTCGACACCAACTCAGACTGCCTCATCTGCGCCGCGCCAGTCGCACGGGTCTTGCCGGACAGCCGCGACCGATCGAGTCCTCTTTGTTGTCAAGAGGCTGCTGGGGATTTCTTCGGGCGTTCAGTAGGGGTGGTCGTGGTACGGGTCCGGGCTTGGCGTCGTAGGGTCGTTGCCGGTCCGGGAGTGGCTGGTCCGAAGAGTCGGTGTTCGGGGTGCGAGCCGGCCGCGCTGGATTCTGTGACGTTCCCCGGTTGCCCTCCCGGACCCTTGCCGACCCCGAGGCGGGCGTCTTCGAGCAGCTGGCCGAACACGGCGTCGCTGACCCGTCGCTTCAGGGCGCGCAGGGCTTCTTTCCCGGTTTTGCCCTCGGCGATCTTGCGCTCGTAGTAGGCCCTCCCTGAGCTGTGGGTGTGAGCGACCTGGGTGACGGCGGCCATGTGGATGGCGTGGTTGACCCGCCGGTTGCCTCGTCTCGAGAGCCGGAAGACTTTCTTCGGCCCGGACGACACCTCGATAGGTGCGGTGCCGTTGTAAGAGGCTGTTCGCTAATTTTTCGCTGGTAGATGGCTGTTTCGGCCATGGCGGGTAGCGGGATCGAATAGGATATAACTATCCGAGAATCTTCCGGATGGATATGGCACCACGTGGCGGACGGTGCACGGTGATATGACCGACGCCGAGTGGGAACTGATCGCTGACCTGGTGCCGGTGTTCACCGGAAAGGGCAAGATCGGCCGGCCCCTCCAACACGACCGGCGGGCCATCGTTGACGCCATCTTCTATGTGGCCGCGACCGGCTGCCAGTGGCGGGCTCTGCCCGCCTGCTACCCGAACTGGAACACCGTGCACCGCTACCACCTCCGCTGGTCACGCGACGGCACCTGGGAGGAGATCGCCGACCGTCTGCGGGCCCTGGTCCGCCAGCGCGAAGGCCACGATCCCGAACCCTCAGCGGGGATCGTCGATGCCCGCAGCGTGCGGGGTGCGTCCACCGTCACCGCCCCGACCAGGGGCTATGACGCCGGGAAGAAGATCTCGGGGCGGAAGTGCTTCGGGATCGTCGACACCCTCGGTCTCCTCGTCGGGGTGGTCATCCTCGCGGCGAGCGCCAGTGACAACGTCGGCGGCACCGGTTGTTTCCTCGACGCCTGGCCCAAGTCGACCCGATGGTCGAAAGTGTTCTGCGACGGCGGGTTCAAAAAGACCTTCAAGGCCCAGCTCGCCGCCCGGCACGTCTCTGCCGAGGTCGTGAACAAGATCCATCCCGGGCGCTTCGAGGTGCTCCCGAAAAGGTGGATCGTGGAACGAACCTGGTCGTGGCTGATGAACAACCGGCGGCTACAAGTCGACTATGAACGCGACCCTGCCGTCACCGAAGGATTCGTATGGGCCGCCCACAGCCGGCTACTCCTCCGCCGACTCACCACACCCCCACCCCCAACTCGCGCAGGGTAAAAATTCGCGACAGCCTCTAAGAGGCGAAGTGGGCCTTGTTCGGGATGTGGCCGGCGTCGGCGACCTCCCCGATGATCGTCGCGGCCACGACCGGGCCGACCCCGTAGACTTGGGTGAGCGTCGTCTTTGACGCTTTGACCGTGACGGCCAGGCGTGCTTTGGCGGTGCGGATCTGCTCGTCGATGCGGACCAGGTCGGCCAGGAACTCGCAGGCGAGCTCGTAGCGGGCCGTCGCCACCGCACCAACTGGCTCGAAGGCGTCGAGGAGACGGGTTGCGGCCGCGGCACGGATCTGGCCCTTGACGCCGCCGGGGATCAGCTCGCACAGCACGGCGTGGAGACGGCAAACGACCTGGGTGCGCGCCCCGGACAGGTCACGCTGCCGTTTCGCCCACACCTTCATCACCGCAGCGTGATCCTCCGCGGTCACCGCCCGCACGTTGGGCGAGCGCAGAGCGGCGACTGCGACCGAGCGGGCGTCGTTGGGGTCGTTCTTGTTGCTCGACCCGTTCGCCAGCAACCGGACCCCGGAGGCCAGCTTCGGCTGCACGTCCACGACCCGCTGGCCTGCGGCCACGAGCTGCTGCGCCAACAAGTAGCCGAGGCCGCCCGCGCCCTCCACCGCCCAGGTCCGCTCCGGCCACTGCTGCGCCCACGCCAGCAACCGGATCGTCTGGTCGACGCCGGCCCGGACCTTTAGTTGGCCGAGCGGGGTCTCCGCCGGGTCGATCGCCGCCGCCGTATGCGATGCCTTGTGCGGGTCGATCCCGATGATCACAGCCATCAGTTCCCTCCTCGTCTCGAGTCGATGTCGGGACCGTGGTGGGCACGTCTGATTTCAGGTCTTGGCGGTCGCGCCTCTTTTCAGCCACACCACGGCAACCCGACGGGACTGACACCTCGTTCGGAAGCCAGACCTCACGGCCGGCAGACGGTTCGTGAGCCAGCCCGTCGGGTCCCCGAGACGCTACGGCCACGCCGCAACGCCCCGCACTGATCATCAATCAGACGGTTCAGGCGTTTCGCCGGGTCTGGGCTGCGTGACACTGCGTGGCCGACCCCGACGTCCACCTGGACTCAGTCAAACCCAGCACGGTGCTGAGAACCCGATGATGCCCTTCACAATCCGCCCGAGGGACTTCTTCTCGTCCCCCGGCCGCGCCCTTGGCGCCAAATCGCCTTCCTCTGCAAGATCTTCTAGTGGCGGCGGGCGGCTGAGCTTGCTGCCCTTCCCAATGGCGGCATCACAGACCGAGGACTCGGGCGATGAGCGCCACGATCCTGGTGTGGTGCTGGTCGGCTGCGCCGGGCGCCAGCCGCTTCTCTTCGGCGAAGGCAGCCATTGCTTTCCCGTGCCGCTTAGCGAAGAGCGCCCGGATGTGCTCGCCTGCGGAAGCGGGGTCGCCTTCGGCGAAGTCGCCGGGTCCTAGCCCGGCAGCGTTGGCCACCTCCAGGCACCGCCACAGGTCGACGAGGTCGGTGGGCTTATCCCGTTCCCTGGTGGCGAAGCCCTTCAGCGTCAGCGCTGACACTTCGTCGGGGAAGTTGAGCTCCACGAGCGCCCTCTCTCCGTTGAGGCGGCACATGTCGAGCTCCAGGGTGACCGGCGGCCGGCGCAGTGCGGTGGCGAGGCCGAGCACCTCGATGGCGACCAGGCTCGGTCCGACCGCCCGGTTCCGCCGTGCCCGAGAGGTGCGCGCCGGGATGAGGAGGTCGATGACCGCTTCAGGGTCTGGGGCGCCCGGTGCAGAGACGGGGACGTCCTGCACCGGACGAGCGAAGCGATCACCGGCGACCTTCGCGTACTTGAGTCGCGCGAGGGACTCGACGATCTCGAGGTCTCGAGCGACGACTTCGGGGATGCCGACGTCGGTGTTGGCGGTTTCGCGGTACAGCTCCGCTCCGAGCTGCCAGCGTGCGACGAGAGCCGTCACCATGTGGCCGCCGATGATCCGGTAGCGGCCACCTGCGGCTGGGTGGACGATCCGTGCGATGTCGGCGAGGGCCACAAGCCGAGGTCGTCGGCGACCGAGCCTGCGGCGTAGGTGATGCGCGCTAGTGGAGGAGGTACCACGCCCGCAGTCTCCCAGCAGCCTCGAGGCGGTCGCTGCCGCCTAGGTTCCGCAGATCCCAGATCATCTGTGCCGGGTCTGCGAGTGCCACTTCTCCGGCAGGCGTGGTGGCAGTCATCGGCGGGGTGGCGAACACCGAATGGTCGTCGGGCACCCGCAGGATGACGTTGGCGTCAGCACGACCCTGGGCGTGGACCAGGCCGAGGTCATGCGGGCGAAGCGGCGACGGTGCGTAGAGGATCATGACGGTCGGTTTCCGCCACGCGATGATCAGGTCGGGGCCGGCATCGGCGGACACGACGACGTCGTGGCCGCCGCTCCCTGAGTCGGGGGCGGCACGCCGGGCGAGTTCGTTGAGGGGGTCGAGGCTGTAGAGGAACTGCTCGGTGCCTCCCGGTCCCGGGTAGGCATCGAGGAACGCGTCGAGCAGCCGGTCTCTGACCGGCATCCACATCGACCGTTGGACTCGCTCGATAAGGCCAAGTTCGCCTAGGGCGCGCAGCACCTGCGATGCCCGGGGCTGCGTGACGCCCGCCTGGGCGGCGAGGGACGTGGCGCCAGCCTCCTCGGCTTCGCCGGGCCCGAAGCGCAGGAGCGCCCGGATGATGGCATAGCTGCCAGAGCCGCCGGGGAATCGCCCGGCCGTCCGTGGGGGAGGGCTCGATGTCAGGCGCTGGCGGAGGCGAAGGCCCCGGGCGCACAGGTCGTAGTTACCTTGCTGGTCGGCCCACGACCAGCCGGCGCCGACGAGGTGAGCGGCGGTCGCCTCCGACACGTACGGCGCAACGAGTAGCGGGACAGCGACGTTGGCTGCCGCTGCGTGTAGGCCGGCCAGGCCGGCCAGCTCGTTGGGGTACGGCTCCCGTTTGCGCTCGACGAGTGCGAAGCGGGCGGACTTACTGCCGCCGTCGACGTGAAGGACCGGGCCGGTGTCGCCGGCACGCACATGGGCGTCAACACCGATGTCCTCCAGCGCCCGCAGCAGCCCCATAACCACAAGCCTAACTATAAGCACTGTGCTTATGACAGCACCGCGCTTATGCTGGAGTGGGCTGCGCCACAGTGCCTACGCAGTCTGAGCGCAAGCCTGGACCTCCATGATGGGAGTCCGCAGCGGTACCCCAAGAGCCGCACATAACCCCCCATCTGCGCCCGACCGTCCGGGTCGGCCACAACCACGTTCGAGCCCGGAACGACGGCTACGCGCGCAGGTTGGCCGTCACGGTCGGTGGTGATCGGCGGCCCCGGCTGCGGTGGCCCTCTGGCTACTGGGGGAAACCGATGATGGCCCGGGTCTGGCGGAGGACTGCCAGGAGAGCGGGCTCGCCGACCGCCACGATGGTGTCCTGCTCCTCTACTGGGAGGCTGTTGGTGAGCAGACGCCACGCCTGCTCGGTCGTCAGACTCACTGTCGCTGCGGTTGGCCGCGTTGCCTCGCCGGCGAACCGCCACCCGTGGCCGTCATTGATGAGATGCCAGGAGCGGGTGACCGGGCCCTCCACGAGGATGTCGACGGTCTGGCCTACCTCGACTGACACCGTGCCGAGACGGTAGGGATACGCCCAGCGAAGTCCGTCGAGGACCGGTCCGGCAAGGTCGGCCCGTAGGTCGCTCGGGCGGCCAAGGGCTTGGAGGAGCTGCTGGCGGTGAATCCACTGCTCGGAGAGCTCGCGTAATTGGTCCAACCAGACCGGGACCGGGCCGGGGCCCGCCCATGACACCGAGGCGGAGACCGCTGAGGGGTCCTGTCTGGCGAAGACCTCGATGACCTGCGGCAGCGTCCAACGCAGCAGGTCCATGATCAGCCGGGGGCTGAGCCTGCGGGCGGCCTGCACCCACTCGTCTGGAAGAGCGTCCAGCCAGGCGACGCAGCTGTGCTCATCGAGGACAGGGCTCGGAGTGCCATGGTGGCCGTCGCGATGACGGGACAGCCAGGCCAGATCGTCGCCGAGGAGATGGCTGCACAGACCGCGCACGTCCCAGTCGGGGCACGGCGTGGGAAGATCCCAGGCTGTTGGACCCAACTCGGACAGAAGTTCGAGGGGCCTTGCGCGTTCGACACCAAAGAGTTCGGCGACGTTCAAACCCGAGGTTGTTGGCCACCGGTCCTGGTCTGACCTTGCGCTCGGCACAGGACCAGCCTGTCCGATCTGCGCTCGTCTCGTCGGGTGTTACCGCACGAACGGAGCCGCTCCGAGCGACGGCTCCGCGTGCGCCTGTCTGGCTACTCAACGTGGTTGTCGGTTGGGGCGTTCGCCGTTCGCCCGCTGGCCTGCGAAGGTCACGGTGTCACCGGTAGCCTCGAGGGGCCGTGGAGCGCAACCTCCGTGCCGGCGGTCGTCGTCGGCTTCTACGATCGTGTGGGTGGAGCCGGGGCTGCGACCGACGGTGCGGGTCCTGCTGGTCGATTCGTCACTGACACCGGGGAGGCGTTCTGGCTCCCGACCGGAGGCGGGGTGAGCGGGCGAGTCACCTGTGGAGGCGGCGGTGCGCGAGGTCGCGGAAGAGACCGGGCTGGCCGGCCTCGAGGTTGGCCCCCATGTGTGGGTCCGCCGACACGTCGTGGCGTGCGATGGGGCCACCTACGACCTCTGAGAGCGGCGGTATCTCGCCCGGGTGGCGGCCTTCGAGATCGACACCCGAGCTGGACTCCTGTGGAGCGCTCCGCCGGGTTCGTCCACCGGTGGTGGGCACTGACCGACTGGCATCCAGCCCGAGCGGCTGATCCCGGCCGACCTCGCCTCCCTCTTCCAGCACGGACCGCTGCCCTCGCCGATCGAGATCGGCGTCTGACCGGATCAGCGCGCCGGGATCTGGGTCACGACCCTTACGTTGCTTCGAGTTCAACGTAGACGGCGTTGGCCTCTGCGAGCGCCGACGCCTCGAGTACCTGGCGGACCAGCCATTTTCGCCAGCCGAGCGGGTTGGCCACTCCGAGGGCATCGTCGGCCCACTGATCCGGATCGATCAGGAGCGGCGACAGGGCCCGGACCGTCGCAACGGGAGGGAACTCCCGGCCCCTGTCGCGTGCCACGAAGGAGACCGCACCAGCATTGACAACGTGCCACCCATCCCACGGGTGGGGAAATATCCTGCCGACCACTTCGTAGATGGGAGTCGCTGGGAGAAGTGGCTCGACCCCAATCCGCAGCGTCAGACGAGCGGACGAGTCGACCTCGACGGCATCCATCAGCAGAAGCTGCAACCCCGTCTCCCACCTCGGGCCAACACCGAGACGGGGTACCAAGCCGTCAAGGATCCTCCACCGGTCGACGACGGCCCAGAGCGGGCGAGGTTCCGAGCTCACCCGTCGGCTCCGGTGGTCGCGTCAGGCGATCTCAATCCAGCTGGTGGTGTCCATCACAGCGTCATCTTGCCACGCCTGCGACCGGCTGGACGGACTCTCCAAATCAGCGCAATCCATCTGGTCTGCCGAAGCGACCGTCGCTCAGAGCCGCCTGTCGAGCCCGAGCGACGGGTCGGGCGCGCCCTGCCCGCCACCCGGCGTGGTGGCAGGTTGGTCTTGCCGTTACGCCCAGATCGAAGGGGTCGAGGCGAGGCGGTTACGGTGAGGCCATGCCGGAGGAAGGGCAGCTGCCACCCGGGCGGGAGCCGATGCCGGTCGCCGGCGTCGACTGGCTGCAGGCCCTGTTCTCTGACCTCGGTATTCGCGCTCCGCACGGGATCAGCTGGAGCGTGGACCGGGCTGAGCCGCCGCTGCTGGTCGAGGTCGGCTTGGCTGACGGTCCGAGCATGGAGGTGGAGTTGCGCGACGACGGCCCGCTTGCCCGGGTGGCTGTCGCCGAGCGGGTGCAGGCCCACATCGACGCCGCCTGGGAGGTGGCGCTGCCTCCTTGCCCTGACCACCGGGTCGGGCTGCGCCCCGGCCGAGCGGCGGGCGACGCCATCCGCTGGCGCTGCCCGCAGCGCGACGTGGACTGCGCTGTCGGCGACTACGACGAGCTGCTGTGGCCGGCTCGAGCCGGGGACGAGCGGCAGGCGGCACCGCTGCTCGCCCGTCGGCTGCGGCGACGAGGCGTCACCGGCCTGAACCACTTTGGCGTGACCGACGGTGTCGTGCGCGCCAGCGTCCACGAGGGTGCCGACGAGGAGGCCCTGCGAGCGGCTGCTGCGCCGCTGGTCGTGGAGATCGAATGGGTGCCGCCGGTCGGCTGGGCCCGGAGCCAGGGCCCGGACGGGGAGAGCCTCTTCATCACCAATGCCGCGGTGCACTTGGCGCGCCTCGCCGGACCGCTGGGCCGCTCACCATCCGGCCATCTCCAAGTCGGCCAGAGCGAGGTGCGCCTGTCGTTCGCGCATCGGATCGGGGCGCCCGGCGACCCGCTGCTCGCCGACGCCGACGGGGTGCGCTTCGCCGACGAGGGCGACGAAGTGGTCTGCGGCGGCGGCTTCGCTCCCTCCGGCCCGCTACGGGACACCCGGGGCGTGTTCATGGTCGGTCACATCACCCGGGTCGACCATCCCGCAGTTCCAGCACGTACCGGCACGGCTCATCCGAGGTGATGGAGTGAAGACCGCCGACGGGCCCTGCCGCTGAGCCTCCTTGGGACGTACAACGCCACCACCGGACAAGTCATGGGAGTCGAAACGATCGGCTGAGCAACAAGAGCCAGAACACCATCTGCGCTCGCCGCTCGACTACTGCGTCACGTTGAGGAGTGACCTTGCCGAGGTCACTGCAAGGTCGGATCCCCGGTCCAATTGGTCTCTCCCGCAACGGCGACGGACCATCTCGAACCCACGCGAAGGCCTTGGTCAGAGGAGAATTGGACTTCCAATCGAACCTGAATTGGACTCCCACCCGGAGGTGGTGCTCGACGGCGCGGCCGGACGCGCCAACGTGACCGTCGTCATCGCCGTCCCTGTGCCCACAGCCTCCCAGATCGCCGCGCGATCGCGAGCAGTCCCCGACGGTCAGTTGTCGTCCGAGTGGCCACTTGGAGCGACCCACCGGTCCTGGGAGCAAGCCGTAGCGAGCGCGGCGAGCGGAGGTGCGGCAGCAACCACCCGGGAGCAGCGAGCAGGCTTGACACACCTGTTCGGCGAGCATGGGGTGGCTCACCGGCACGAACCGCGCTGCCGACGACGCCGCCAGTAACTGCAGGCGGAGAAGTCCTCACTGCGCGATCCCGACCATCACGGACCCAACCTCCGAGTCGGCGTCGTTCAGAACCTGGCGAAGCCCTTGCCGACCGGGAGGACGTTTGTCGCTCTGCGAACGTCGACTATCCGGCGGCCGGGCCCTTGGCGACCTCAGCGCGTACCCGGGGGAGGTCCAACCACCCGTGGTGCGACTGTGTGGGATACGGATTGGACCTTGCAGCCGCGATGACCGTCCGCCCATTGACCGGGGTGACGACGGCCGGGGTGGCTGCCGCGTCAGCGGCGACGAGGGGTCGGGACCGGCGTGCGATCACGACCCCCGGTTCGCACCTGGAGGAGGTCGGGACCGGTGGGTGGAGGGGCCATCAGCGGGGGTCGGCGATGGCTGTCCTCGGGTAGATCTTCGTGGTCGCCGACAGCGAGGGAGGACCTGGACGGGTGGGACAGCTTTTCCCTGTCTCTCGTTGCGCTTTGGGGTGCTGGTGACCCAGGGAGATAGGCGGCAGGTCATGAGGCCGCCCAGGGGAGAGGGAGACCGCCGATGAAGACGACCGCAGTGCCGCTGTTCCGGATCCCGGTTGAGCGTTCACGGTCGGCGCCGGTTGCTCCGACGGCTACGGGTTTGCGGCCGTGGGCCGGATCGACGCCGGAGTTCGTCTCGGTCCCGGAGTGGGCCAGGCGGGTGGGCTGCTCAAGGGACTCGGCCTACCGCGCGGCCCGCCGGGGAGGTCCCGGGACTCTTCACCGTCGGTCGCGTCCGGCGGGTCAACTGGGCTGCGTTCCTGTCGGCCACCGGTCCCGAGTCCTCGCCGTCTGGAGGAGCGGTCGGGCAGGACGGAGGGAGGGGATGATCGACCGCTCTCGCCTGGCGGCCTCGCCGGCCCCTGCGACGGCATCCCCGGGTCGACCCCGGCGTAGATGTTCAGTGCCGCGGCTCATACTGCCGAGCTGGCGCCGGTGCCGTCGCCGTTCGGCTGCATCAACGCCCCGAGGAGGGCTGCGGCGTGGTGATCGCGGTTGGCGAGCACGTGGGCGTACACCTTGAAGGTGGTGGCGCCGCCGTGGCCGAGGCGACCGGCCACCGTGCGGATGTCGACGCCGCCGGCGATCAGGTTGGTGGCCACGGCGTGGCGCAGCTGGTGCAGACCGACCTGGACACCGACCTGGCGGGTGAGACGGGAGAAGTCGTGGCTGAGGGTGTGAGGGCTCAGGTGGGTGGCGCCGGTCGGGTCCGGGGTGAGGAGGTAGCGATCGTCGACCAGGGCGACCCGCGCGTCGGCTGCGTAGCGCTCGACGTTGGCCCGATGGGTCCGGAGCACCTCGACGGTGAAGGGGTCCAGCGCCATGGTGCGGGTCTGGTGGCTCTTGGGATCGCCGACCACCCAGCCCTTGCCGTCGGCGTGCTTGACCGCCCGGCGGACGGTGAGGCTGGACCTGGGCAGGTCGGTGTCGCTCCAACGCAGCCCGCACAATTCGCCCCGGCGAAGGCCGGTGGTGGGCGCCAGCGAGACGGTGACGGCGAGGACGGGGCGGTCGCGGTCTGCGGTGGTGATGAGCCGGCGGATCACGTCGAAGTCCGGTGGGGCGACGATCTTGGTGCGCGCCGAGGGGGGCGTGGCCCGGTCGGTGGGGGAGCGGTCGAGCAGCCCCCCACTTGACGCCCTGGTGGAGGGCGGCGGCGAGCACCCGGTGGAGGTGGTGGACGCTCGACGCGGAGAGTCCCTCCTTGCGCCACTCGCCGTAGGCCCGGTCGAGGGTCTGGGGGCTCAGCTTGGTCAGCTTGACGTGGCCGAGCTTGGCGTCGATGCGGGCCACCTTGGAGCGGTAGCCCATCACCGTGGACGGCTCGCGCAGGGGTGCGACGAAGTCGAGCCAGCGGTCGAGGAAGCCGCGCAGGGTGACGGCCGGTGGGCAGGTCGCCGGTGTCGACCTCGGTGGCGAACGCGGCGAGGGCTCGGTCGGCGTCCCGGGCACCGCCGTGGACGGTCCGGCTGCGCGGCACCGGGTTGCCCCTGAGGGGTCTCGACCAGCTACGGTCCTCCGACAAATTCCCTGCTCAGGCGGGGTGCGGGCCCGTAGCTCAGTGGTCAGAGCAGGGGACTCATAATCCCTCGGTCGTGGGTTCGATCCCCACCGGGCCCACCGTGCGCTGCCGGGTCACCGGCTCCGAGGCCTCGAGGAGCTCCTCGAGGTCAACGCCGTGCAGCTCTGAGCTCCGCCCCGACGTCGTCGAGGGCGGCGCTTGGTACGGTTGGGCCGGAAGCCGAGATCGCCGGGGGTGCGGGCCATGGACGTCAACGCTGGTCGCTTCTCCGCCGACATCGAGGGCGACTTCGTGGTGTTCCTGATCGGCTTGCGGGTCAACCACCCGCTGAAGGTGGGCAAGTGGTTGCCGGTCGCCCGCGCCATGCCGAGGATGCTGAAGGTCATCGGCGAGCACCCCGAGCTCGGCTGCCTCGGGGCCGAGCAGTGGTTCGGCCGTACGACGATCCTCCTCCAGTACTGGCGGGACTTCGAGTCGCTGAACCGGTTTGCCCGCGACAAGGAGCTGCCGCACCTGGAGCCGTGGCGCCGGTTCAACCGCGCGGTGAGCGACTCGGGTGACGTGGGCATCTGGCACGAGACGTTCAAGGTACGAAGCGGCGAGTACGAGGCCATCTACGGCAACATGCCGACCTTCGGCCTGGCCAGGGCCACGACCCTGGTCCCGGTCGGCCGCAAGGCGCAGGCGGCGGCGGCCAGGATCGGCGCATCGGCCGTCGACGAGCCGGCGGTCACCCCCTACTGAAGGCGCTGACCCGGTGACCAACCGTCCACCGGACGTGTCCGGGACGGACCTCGACGCCATCGCCGACATCGTCTACCGGCTGTCGCCGGGCGAGTTCACAGCTGTCCGCAACGCCCAGGCCGCCGAGGCGCGCTGCAACGGTCGACGTGAGCTGGCCGACGCCGTCCGGGCCCTCCGACGTCCGTCGACGGCCGCCTGGGCGGTCAACGTGCTGGCCCGGGACGCGGCCGACGAGCTCGACCGGCTGATCGAGTTGCGATCCCAGCTGCAGGTGGCTCGTAGCCGAGACGAGCTCCGAGCGCTCGCGTCCGAGCGGCGTCGACTGGTGGGTGCCCTCCTGCAGCGCGCCGCCACCCTCGCCCGTGAGCGCGGGCGGCCGCTCAACGAGTCGCTCCTCCGGGAGATCGACGACACCGTCGAAGCGGCGCTCGCCGACCCGGCTGCCGGCCGCGCCGTGCGCACCGGCCGACTCGTCCGTTCGCTGCGACACAGCGGCTTCGGGCCCGTCGACCTCGTCGGCGCCACTGCAGGCGGCGACCGGGAGCCCGATTCGGTGGAGCCTCCGGCGGGACCTCGGGACGACTCGCCGGCCGACAGCGATGCCCGCCGGGCCGACGAAGCGGCCGATGCGTTGCGGCGCGACCTCGTCCAGCGCGCGGAGGCGGCGGAGGAAGCGGCCCGCCTGGCGCTCGACGCGCTCGCCGAGCGGTCCCGGTCTGCTGAGGGTGCCGAGAGAGAGGCGGAGGAGGCCGGTGCCGTCGTGCGCCGGCTGGAACAGGATCTGGCCGCAGCGCGCGTGGCCGCTGGGACAGCCGCGAGCGAATCGGTCGGCGCCCGTGCCGGCCGGGACGAGGCGGCACGCGCCGCCGAGGAAGCCGGCGAGCGGGCCGACCAGGCGAGGGCGGACGTGGAGGCGATCGAGGATGCCCGTGGGGAGGGTGCCAGTCGGTCGTGACGCGGCGCCGCCGAGACGCAGAAGCCGCCGAGCCGCAGGAGCGAGCCGGCGCCGGTCAGTGCCCGGCAGGCCCGGCGTCGAGCGTGAACCCGGCGGCGCGCAGGCGCTCGACCAGGACGGCGCCGATGGCGGTGGCCGGGGTCAGCACCCCGGAGCGATCGGGGAGTGCGTCGCCGTCGAGGGCGAGCGCCATGGCGCTCTCACCGAGCATCACCGCCGTCGCCTTGTAGCCCGGGTCGCCTTCGGCGGCGACCACGGCGTGGTAGCGGCGGCCCGACGCCGTCACCGTCTCGATGTCGCTGCGGAACCGGCCGGAGTCCATGGTGGCCTCGCTCGGACCGGTGCCCGGCTTGGGCAGCACCCGGTCGAGGAGCGTCCTCGTGGGCGCGAAGCCCATGGCCCCGGCCACGGCGCCGAGGGCCGCGGTGACCCCGACGGCAGCGGCGGCACCGGCCGGTCGGCCGCCGAAGCCCATCACCTCGCGGTAGCGGAAGGACCGGCCGTACGACCAGCCGGTCAGGGTATTGCTCCGACGGACGATCCTGGCGTTGAACGGCCCCATCACGAACGGAGCGCTCCACTCGCCGAGCAGCGGGTCCCGCCGGGGCGCGAACGTGTCCGGCTGCGGCCCGAGGTCGGGCTCGCCGGCCCGGTCGGGGCTGAGGGCGTAGGGGTCGGCGAGGATCCGCCTGCGCCCTGGCTCGGTGGCGACGGCGTCGACCTGGGCCCGGAACGAGTCGATCGTGCCACCGCTGAAGCCTCCTTTGGCCCACGCCTCGAGCACCGTTTCGGTCAGCTCACCCGCGCCGTCGGCGGCCGCACGCTCCAAGAGGAGCGCCACCCCGAGATCCGACGGCACCGAGTCGTAGCCGCAGGCGTGCACGATCCGCGCGCCGGAGCGCCGGGCCGCGTCGGACGCCGCGTCGATGCTGTCGCGCACGAAGAGGACCTCGCCGGCCAGATCGGCGTAGTGGGTGCCGGCCCCGGCACAGGCGAGGACCAGGTCTCTGCCGTAGCGGGCGTAGGGACCGACGGTCGTGGCCACGGCCGTCGCGGAGGCGGCGAGGTCGTCGAGGGCGGCGCGGTCGCCGGAGTCGGCCACCACCAGCGGCCACCCGGCGGCGGGCGCGCCGAGGTCGGAGCGGACGCGCTCGAGCTTGGCGGCCGAACGGCCACCGAGGGCCACCCGCGTCCCCGGGGGCGCGTGGTCGGCGAGATACTGCGCCGTCAGTCGCCCGACGAAGCCGGTCGCTCCGTACACGACGATGTCGTGGGTGCGGTCACGCGTCATGGGCCCACGGTATGCACCGTCGGCGTGGGTGACCTGGCGTCCCCGCCCGAGGCGTCCGCTCGAGCCGCTGCCCGCCGCGACCTGACAGCCCGGCGACCGCGATACTCGAGCATGGACCGACCGGCTCCGACCACGGCCTTCCCGCCGCTCACCGGCGACGAGCGCACCACCATCGAGGGATTCCTCGACCTCCAACGGGCCAACCCGGCCCGGGCGTCGAGGGGCTCGACGACGCCGACCGGCGCGCCAGGGCGGTCCCTCCGTCGCCGCTGTCGCTGCTCGGCCTGGTCCGTCACCTGACCGAGGCGGAGCGGGCCTGGTTCGCCGACTTCCTCCGAGAGCGGATCGTCGCCGGATCCGAGCGATGACCCAGCGGGGCTCGGTCGGCTTCGAGGTCGTCGAGCGTGGTCGTCCCCGCCGCCGTCGCCCCGGCTGAACCTGGCACAATGCCCTCTCCAACGGACCTCGGGGGAGTGAGCGGCAGACCCATGCAGACCAACGAGACCAGCGGCGGTGGGCCGGCGGAGACCCCGGCGCCGCGACCGTCCTGGCTCGTGCCCCGCCCACCCTCGGCAGGGACCAGTCCCGACCTGCCCGAGACCTGGCGCTACCGGCTCAAGCGCACGCTGCTCGGGGCGCCGCTCGTCAGCGAATCGCTCGGGGAGCAGCGCCTGGGCAAGCCGATCGCCCTCGCCGTGCTGTCCTCCGACGTGATGTCGTCGGCGGCCTACGCCACCGAGTCCATCCTCCTCATCCTCGTCGGCGTGGCCGGCCTGGGTGCGTTCGCCCTGGTGACGCCGATCACCCTCATCCTGCTGCTGGTCCTGGCCGTGGTCTGCCTGTGCTATCGCCAGGTCGTCGCCGCCTACCCGGTGTCGGGCGGCTCCTACGTCGTGAGCCGGGACAACTTCGGGCCGCGGGCGGCCCAGATCCCCGGCGCCGCCCTGCTCTGCAGCTACGTGCTCACCGTGGCCGTCTCCATCGCCGCCGGCGTGGCCGCCATCTCCTCGGCGGTCCCGGCCCTGCGCCCCTACCCCGTCGAGCTGTCGGTGGTCGCCGTCGTGCTCCTCGCCTACGGAAACCTGCGGGGCCTCCGTGAGGCCGGGCGGGTCTTCGCCGTGCCCACCTACTGGTTCCTCGCCAGCATGGCCGTGCTGGCGGTCTCGGGGATCGTGCGCCTGGCCATGGACGGGTCCCTCCCGCGCTCGACCGTCAGTGCCGGCACGGTCCACGTCGGCCATGGCGGCACGGGCCTGCTCCTCGGCGCCTCGGTGTTCGTGTTCCTGCGCGGCTTCGCCAACGGCGGCTCCGCCATGACCGGCATGGAGGCCATCTCCAACGCGGTGCCGGTGTTCCGGGCCCCACAGGTCCGCAACGCCCGCACCACGCTGGTCCTGATGGCGTCCATCCTCGGCGGCCTGTTCGTCACCGTCTCCGCCTTTGCCGCCCTCACCCACGCCCTGCCGCACCTCTCGGGCACGCCGACGGTCCTGTCGGAGATCGGCACGTCGGTGTTCGGGGGAGGCGCCGTCGGATCGGCCGCCTACTACTCCCTGCAGTTCAGCACCGCGCTCATCCTCGTCCTCGGTGCGAACACCAGCTTCAACGGCTTCCCGCTGCTGGTCAGCTTCATCGCCGAGGACTCCTACCTGCCCCGGCCGCTGACCAAGCGCGGCCACCGGCTGGCCTACTCCAACGGCATCGTCGTGCTGACGCTGGTGTCGCTGGTGCTGCTCATCGTGACCAGAGCGAGGGTGGCCAGCCTCATCCCGCTCTACGGCACCACGGTCTTCGTCGGCTTCACCATGGCGGGCGCCGGCATGACCCGCTACCACCTGACCCACCCAGGACCGGACCGCAGGCGCGGTCTGCTCACCAACGGCGCGGCCTTCGCGGCCAGCGCCGTCGTGACCGCCATCTTCGTGGTCACCGAGTTCTCCCGTGGCGCCTGGCTGGTCGTGCTCGTCGTGCCGCTCCTCGTCCTCGGCCTGTCGCGCACCCACCGGCGCTACGAGGCGGAGCAGGCCGTGCTGGTGGGGAGCGCAGCCAGGATCGAGGAGCCGCCGCTGCGCCACCAGGTGGTGGTGGTGCTGGTCGACGGGCTCGACCTGGCCACGACGCGGGCGTTGCGCCTGGCGCGCGGCATCGGGACCAACGCCGAGGTCCGGGTCGTGCACTTCATGGTGGACCAGGCCCGCGCTGAGCGGCTGCGGGCGGCGTGGAGCGCGGTCGGGATGGAGCAGCTGGCCCTCGAGGTGGTCGAGTGCCCCGACCGGCGGGTCGCCAGGGCGGCCAGCGAGCTGGCCGACGACCTGGCGTCGGATGGTGAGACGCAGGTCCTGTTCGTGCTGCCGCGCCGGACCGACGCGGGGGTCGTCGGCCGGCTCCTCCACGATCGCAGCGCCGACCAGATCGTCGATGCGCTCTCGCGCATCCGCAACGTCAGCGCGACCATCGCGCCCTTCGACGTGCAGGGGCTGCTCGTCCGCAAGGCCAGAGCGGCCGACACCCACCGCGAGGGTGCCATCGCCGAGCCGACGGTTGCGGCGGGCGCAGGCGCTCCGGCCGGGGGGTCGGCGGCCGCAGAGCGCCGACGCGTGCGCCTGCCCGACACCGTCCCCCTCGGTGAGGTCCGCCACCGCCAGCGCGTCGTCGTCGGCGGTCGGGTGAGAACGGTCAGGGTCCAGCCGTGGGCCGGGGTGCCGACCTTCGAGTGCACCCTCATCGACGCCACGGGCGCCCTGACCGTGGTCTTTCTCGGACGCCGGTCGGTCGCAGGGATCGAGCCGGGGACCTACCTGAAGGCGGAGGGGACGGTCGGCAGCCACGGCGGTCGCCTCGCCATCCTCAACCCGGCCTACGAGCTCGTGAGCGCTGCGACGGTCGAGCGGGTGAGCGAAGCCGGCTGAGCCCTCAGTCCAACACCCGCAGGGTGGGGTGCAGGGGCGCCCGGCCCTGGTCGGCAGCTGATTCCGGGGCCTGGGCGATCAGGGCGGCACCGACCTGGTCGGCGAGGGTGAGGGCCACGATCAGCCGGGCGGGCGAAAGGGGCGCCGTGGGGGCATCGACCAGGAAGTGGCCGAGCGTCCTGCCGGACCCGTTGACCGGCACGGCGACGAGGGCCGGAGGCAAGGGTCGGTCCCGGTCGGCCGGCCAGTCGGGCACGCCGTCGGGCCCGATGACCACCGCGCCGGCCTTCGGCTCACCGGCCTCGTAGGTGCAGCCGCCGGCACGGAGCATCCGGGACAGCTCCGACGCGACCGCGCCGATCACGGCCACCAGCTCCTCGCCCGAGGCGACGAGACCGGCCACCTCGCGGATCCGGCCCATGTCGGTCACCGGACCCGTGGACGCCGTGCGAGCGCGACGGAGGCGGACGGCGAGCTCGCCGGTCACGAGACCCACCACCCCGAGCACGGCCAGGGTCTCCACGTCGGGCTGGCGGGACACGACCCACCGCTCGTAGGGGGCCGTGTCGAAGAAGGCGAACCCACCGGCCGCCGCGAGTGCCGCGACCACGACGGCGGCCCGGCGGCCGGTCAGGCCCCACGCGGTGACGACGAGGACCAGCAGCAAGGCCACGTCGACGTTGGGGAGTCGATGGTGCAGGGGCATCCACGCCGCCGCCACGAGCACCGGCACCACGAACGCACCGGCGAGCGTGGCGGGTCGATCGGGCCGGTACCCGGCCCTGGCTCCGCGCCGAAGGCCCACGACCGAAGTATACGGAGATCGGTCGCGCAGGTCCGGCCGCGGCGAGGTGGCCAGGGCGGCTCAGGCGCGCTCAGCGACCCGGCGAGCCGAGGAGCGCCAGCTCGGCGAACGCCGCGACCCGGTCGTCACCGCACCGGGCGAGCACGTCGCGCTGGCGCGCGGCGCCGTTGCCTTCGGCGAGGATCCTCGACACACCCTCGTGGACCCGCTCGGCGTCACCCGCGGCGACGAGTGCATCGGCGACGTGGTCGAGGAGGGCGGCCACGACCTCGGCCGCCGGGCGGAGCTCGGCGGCGCGGGGATCGACCAGCCGCTCGTCGAGACCGTGGCGAGCGGCCCGCCACAGGCCGGCGTCGAGCATGGCGGCAGGCGGCCGGTCGCCCATGGCGTCCCGGCGGCGCAGCGCCGTCTCGGTCAAGGCCCTGGCCAGGCCGGCGACGACCACCGCGTCCTCGGCGCGCAGGCACACGTCGGTCACCCGGAACTCGAGGGTGGGCCAGGTGTGCGAGGGGCGCGCCCACCAGTGGATGCCCGAGGCGTCCTCGACCGCCCCGACGGCCTGCAGCTCGCCGGCCAGGCGGTCGAAGGCGGCCATGTCGGGGAGGGGCGGGGGCATCGTCGCCATCGGCCACGCCCCCCAGACGAGAGCCCGGTAGCTGGCGTAGCCCGTGTCGGCGCCCTGCCACCACGGCGAGTTGGCCGACAGCGCCAGGAGGACCGGCAGCCACGCGGCGACGCCATTCATGGCCACGATCCGATCGTCGGGATCCTCGATCCCCACGTGGACGTGACACCCGCAGATCACCGTCTCCCTGGCCACCTGCTGGAACGTGGCGAGGAGGCGGCGGTAGTGGGCGGTGTCGGTGTTGACCGACTGGTCGTCCCACGCCGCCCACGGATGACTGGCGACGGCCAACGCCCGCAGCCCGAGCGGACGGCCGACGTCGACGACCGCGGACCGCAGACGGACCAGCTCCGCCGACAGGTCGTCGAGGTCGTCGCAGACCCGGCTGGTCGTCTCCACCTGGCAGCGGCTGAGCTCGGCCACCACCCGCTCGTCGAGGGCGTCGGGGGTGGCGACGAGCAGCTCCTTGGCGCGGGGCACCAGGTCGCCGGCGGCGTCGATGACGAGCAGCTCCTCCTCCACGCCGACGGTGGTCACGGGTCGCTCCGGTCGCAGCGCATGCCCCGCCCTACCCCGCCGGCGGCCCCGCCCACCCTGGGAGGGCGCGACGAGGGGGGAATGCGCCCCGCGCCGGCCGGGGTTGCACCATCGCGGGTCCCTCGGCCCACACCCCACGAAACCCCGCCCCCACGAAATGGAGTCACCATGCACATCGGGATCATCGGCGCCGGCAACATCGGCGCCAACCTCACCCGTCGCCTGACCGCCGTCGGCCACACCGTGGCGGTGGCCAACTCCCGCAACCCCGAGACCATCGCCGACCTGGCCGCCGAGACCGGCGCCACCGCGGTGACCGCCGCCGACGCGGCTCGCGACGCCGACCTGGTCGTGGTCACCATCCCGGAGCGGGCGGTGCCGGCCCTGGCCAAGGGGATCCTCGACGCGGCCAAGCCCGGCGCGCCGGTCGTCGACACGGGCAACTACTACCCCAAGGAGCGGGACGGCCTGATCGCAGAGATCGAGGGCGGCACCACCGAGAGCCGTTGGGTCTCCGAGCACCTCGGCCGGCCGGTGGTCAAGGCGTTCAACGGCATCTACGCCGCCCACCTGGTCGACAAGGCCGTCCCCCGCGGCACGCCGGGACGCATCGCCCTGCCCGTCGCCGGCGACGACGCCGAGGCGAAGGCGAAGGTCATGGCCCTGATCGACGAGATCGGCTTCGACGCCGTCGACGCCGGCGGCATCGACGAGTCGTGGCGCCAGCAGCCCGGCACCCCCGTCTACGGCGCCGAGGTCGACGCCGAAGGGGTCGCCAAGGCCCTCGCCGCCGCGTCCCAGGAGCGGACCGGAGACTTCAAGGCCTGAGCCGAGGAAAACCCTCCGGGCGCCTCTCCCGCCGACCCCGACGCGGTCGTAGCCTCGGAGGCATGGGAAAGCACACCGTGAAGGTTCGTTCCCTCGAACCCGGTGATGTGGTCGACGGCATGCGCCTGACCGAGGTGGCACCCGACGACCACGAGCGAGGCACCATCCGGGTCATCGGACAGCCCGTCGGGAGCGGGAGCCGAGAGACGAGGTACTGGCCGGCCAACCGGCTCGTGGAGGTGGATCGAAGCGACGGCTGAGCGCGTCGGGTCCGACCGTCTCCCGGGTCAGGGGGCCGGCCGGCCCCCGGGTCGAGTGGCACGCGGAGCGGTCGGCGCGCGCAGCGCGCCGGCTGCGCGCGCGGGCGAGCGCAGTGTGCTCGATGCGCGCTCCGGGGGGCGCAGTGCGCTCGAGCCGCGTTCGGGCGCGCCGGCGAGGAACGTGCGGGTCAGCGCGGTCGTCTCCTCCGGCCGCTCGAACTGCGGCACGTGCCCGCAGTCGGGGAAGACCACCGAGGTGGCCGCGGGCACGGCCTCGGTCACCCAGCGCTCGAAGCGGGCCGGCACCAGTCGGTCGCGCCCGCCCCAGATGAACAGGGCCGGCACCTCGAGCGATGTCAGCCGGGTCCAGAACCCGTCGGTGCCGAACGCGTCGTCCAGGTAGATCTGGCGCAGCGCGGCGTAGAAGGCCACCCGGTGGCGTCGGTCCCGGTACACCCGGACGAACTCGCCCGCCGCCGCGGCGTAGGCCTGCTGACTCAGCCGGGACGGCTCGGCGAACATGGCCCGCAGCCCCCGCGCCGCGACCCCCCTGGTCATCGGCAGCGGCAGACCGGCCAGCTCGGGTCGGACCAGGCGGACCACCGGGACGAACTGGCGCAGCCGGCGGAAGGCGACCGCGGGGGCGAGCAGCACCAGGGCCTGCACGCGCGCCGGGTGGGCGAGGGCGATCTCGAGGGAGATCCGGCCGCCGAGGCTGTTGCCCATCAAGATGGCGTCGTCGAGGCCGAGCTCGTCGAGGAACCCGGTCAGCCAGCGGGCGAAGAACCTGGCGTCGTAGCGACCGTTCGGTGCGGCCGATGCACCGTGGCCGGGCAGGTCCGGGGCGATCACGTGGTGGTCGGCGGCCAGATCCCACACGGCGGGGAGCATCGAGGCGTTGGTGGCACCGAGGCCGTGGAGCGCGACGATCGGCCTGGCCGACGGGTCACCGGCCTCGAGGTAGCTGGTCCGCACCCCGCCGGCGGTCACCACGCCCGCCCTGGCCGAGCGGCGGCTCCGGCGCGCGGGCGTCTCGAGCAACCCGTCGAGCTGCAGGGCGAGGGCCAGGTTGCCGGTCACGAGGATCTGGTCCTGGAGAAAGGCCTCGACGCCCGGCAGGCGCCCCTCGACGACGGCGATGAGCGTGTCGATGTCCCCGCTGATCCTCGTCACCGGGTGGGCCGTGCGTCCGGGATGGGCGCTCACCCGACCGTCCCACAACACGATGGTGCACGCCCCGTCCTCGCCGGCGTCGAGCACCACATCGGCCCGCTCGCCCGCGACCGGCTCGAGGTGGCCGGCGTCGGGCGGCGAGGCGTCGAGGCGGTGCCGGGTGGCAGCCACGAGATCGGGGGGTCGCGGGCCGGACGCGGCCGCGGCGGTGCTCATCTCGCCGCGGACAACGGGTTGGAGCCGCTTCGCACGCGGGTAGGTTACCGACCAGTCACGGCACGGACGTGACCGACGGGAAGGGTGGGCGGCGTGGCCCTGATGCCGATCAGCGATTCGGTGTTCCTGCTGCCCGAGCGGCGGGAGCAGCCCATGCACGTCGGCTCCCTCCAGCTGTTCCGCCTGCCGGCCGGCGCCGGTCCCGACTGGGTGCGGACGACCTACGAGGCCATGCTCGACCAGACCGAGGTGCGGACGCTGTTCCGCCGCCGGCCCTCCCGGTCGTTGCGCTCGCTCGGCGCGTGGTCGTGGGTCATCGACGACGACGTCGACCTCGAGCACCACGTGCGCCACTCGGCCCTGCCCCGGCCCGGCCGGGTGCGCGAGCTGCTCGCCTTGACCTCACGCCTGCACGGCACGCTCCTCGACCGGCAGCGTCCGCTGTGGGAGATGCACGTGATCGAGGGCCTCGAAGGCGACCGCTTCGCCATCTACACCAAGATCCACCACAGCCTCCTCGACGGCGTCGCCGCCCTCCGCCTGCTCAGCGACTCGCTGTCCACCAGCTCCCGTCAGGTCGTGCCGGCGATGTGGGTGCCCAGGCAGCCCGAGGAGCGCACCGCGGAGCCCGCCGGCCTCGGCGACCTGCCCGCCAGCGCGGCCCGCGCCGCAGGGGAGCTGGCCGGGGTCGTCCCGCTCCTCGGCCGCAGAGCGGTCGGATCGATCCTCTCCCCGGGCGCGCCGGTGATCGGCACCCCGCCGAGGACCATGCTCAACGTGGCGATCACCGGATCGCGCCGCTACGCCGCGCAGGGTTGGTCCCTCGAGCGCATCAAGGCGGTGGCCAGGAAGTCCGACGCCACCGTCAACGACGTCGTGCTGGCCATGTGCGCCGCCGCCCTGCGCAGCTATCTCCGGTCCTTCGACGCCCTCCCCGACGACCCGCTCATCGCCATGACCCCGGTGTCGCTGCGCCGACCCGGCGAGGACGCGGGCGACGGCAACGCGGTCGGCGCCATCCTCGCCTCCCTCGCCACCGACGTCGCCGACCCCGGCGACCGGCTCGATGCCATCAAGGAGTCGATGAACCGGGGCAAGCAGAGCCTGGCCGGTCTGAGCCCGCTGCAGGCGACGGCCGTGAGCGCCCTGCTCCTCGCCCCGCTGGCCCTGAGCGCCTTCGGACCGCTCGGGCGGCTGGCGCCGCCGCCGTTCAACCTGGTCATCTCCAACGTGCCCGGCCCCCGCAAGACGCTGTACCTCAACGGCGCCGCCCTCGATGGCCTGTACCCGCTGTCGATCCCCCTCGACGGCCAGGCGCTCAACGTGACCGTCACCAGCTACCGCGACAGCATGGGCTTCGGCCTGACCGGCGACCGGCGCGCCCTGCCCCACCTCCAGCGGCTCCTGTCGTTCCTCGACACCGGGCTCGACGAGCTCGCCGCCCTCACCGGGGTCTGACCCCGGCCGACTGCGTCTTCCGTCCCCGTCTCCCCGAGCGAGGCCCAGGGGCGACGGTCAGGGGCGAGGGTCGAGCGTCAGGGGCGCGGGTCGAGGCCGGCGCGGGCGGTCACCAGCTGGTCGAGCAGCGAGGCGGTCGCCGCGGCCACGACGGTCCTGCGGGGCCCGTGGTCGACCACGACCAGGTCCCGCCCGAAGGCCTCGGCCACCAGCGCGCCGGCCTCCCGGCACACGAGCATCCCGCCCAGGTAGTCCCACGGCGCCAGGGACGTGGCGCCGCAGTCGACGAAGCCGTCGAGGCGCCCGGACGCGACCGCGCACAGGTCGAGGGCGGCGGCACCGAGCGAGCGAAACTGCGACCAGCCGAGGTGGGCCTCGGGCCAGCCGGAGAAGGCCACGATCGACTCGTCGAGCCCCACAGCGCCCGTCGGCCCGATCGGGTCGCCGTCGCAGCGGGCCCCCCCGCCGCGCACCGCCTCGAAGCGGGTGCCGGTGGCCTGGTTGACGACCACGGCGGCCACCGGGCCGCCGGTGTCGACGGCGCACAGGCTCGTCGCCCACCACGGGAGATCCCTCGATGCGTTGGTCGACCCGTCGACCGGGTCGACCACCACCGTGACCCCGCGGTCGGGGTGGTGGACCCCCGACTCCTCGGACACGGCGCCGTAGCCGGCCCGGTCGAGCACCTCGAGCGCGGCGCGGTCGGCGACCAGGTCGCTGCGGTACTGGCCGTCCCTGGTGCCCGCCAGGCCCCAGTCGTCGAGACCGTCGAGCGCGGCGCGCACGGCGTCCGCCGCCTCGTGCAGGACCTCGAGGACACGGTCGTCGGCCACCGGGCGAAGGTACCGTGCAGCGGTGCGGGTACGCGAGGCCACCGAGGACGACCAGGGCGAGATCGAGGCCATGATCCATGAGCTCGCCGCCTACGAGCGGGCGGCCGACGAGGTCGCCTTCGACGCCCACGAGCTCGGATCCGCCCTCTTCGGACCCGCACCCTGCGCCCACGTGCTGCTCGCCGACCCGGGTGACGCCGGGGGTGGGCCGGCCGGGATGGCCGTGTGGTTCGCGACGTTCTCCACCTGGGTGGGGCGGTCCGGCATCTGGCTCGAGGATCTCTTCGTCCGGCCCGCCTTCCGGCGCCAGGGGGTGGCGTCGGCGCTCATCGCCGGACTCGGCGAGCGGACCACGGGCCGGGTCGAGTGGCAGGTGCTCGACTGGAACGTCGACGCCATCGCGCTCTACGACGGGCTCGGCGCCCGACCCGTCGTCGGCTGGACCCGCTACCGGCTCGAACCCGGGACGACCCCGCCAGCGAGCTAGCATCCGGCCGTGGCGGTGATCGACGTAGCGGGATACGTGGCCGAGTTGAAGGACCATGCCGTCGACCACGGCTTCCACGTGCACGACGAGCGCCACTTCGTCGAGACCTACTCGCTGCGTCAGGCCTTCGAGGTCGAGCTCCACCCCGAGGACGGGTGCGACGGGCCGCTCGACCTGCACCTCGCCCTCGAGGTCGACCCGAGGATCCTGCTCGGTTTCGAGGACCAGGTCCTCGCGCTGCCCGAGGGTGCCGAGCCGCCCGACGAGGCGTCGCTGCCCCTGACCTTCACCTGGTCGCTCCCGCCGGTGTCCAACGGCCCCGACCTGCTCCACCTGGCCATCGACCTGGCCGACATCGGGGGTCGGGCCCTGCCCCTCGAGACGTCGGCCATGGACAGCTTTCCCTCGGCCACCGCCGAGGCCGAGCGACGCCTGACCATCGTCGCCAAGCGCGAGGTCTCCCTCGCCAAGATCCTCGGCGGCGAGGAGCTGCTCTGCGAGGACTTCGACCGCGCCCTGGCGGTCAGCGAGTACCTGCTCCAACAGGCGCCCGCGTGGCTCACGCCGCATTGACCCCGCCCTGATCCCCTCCCGGTCCCGCGGCCGGATCGGCACCAGCCGGATAATTCGGTTGACGCGGCGCGCGGCGCGTGGTCTGATCAGTTGACGCGCGGGGAGTCCCCCGGGCGCGCCGGTCGACGAGCCGGGCCCGAGCGGAGAGGAGCACCACGTTGACCACGATCACGCAGATGCTCCCGCCGGCCCCCCCGTCCCGCTGCTCCGGGGTCACCGCCGTGCGCGGCACACGGGGCACCGCCGCCGTCTGCGGCACGAAGCACCTCGGCCGCAGCATCGACCGTCCCACCACCCGGCCCCTGAGCCGATCGGACACACCCGAGGGGTAGACCCCGTCGAAGTCCGGTTGCACAGGCTCAGAGGCCGTCGGGATCTCCCGGCGGCCTCTTCTCGTTCCCGTCGATCCTCTCGAAAGGGATGGCGCAGTGTTCGCCACCGACGACTTCACCGACATCCGATTGCCGGACCCCCAGCCGGCCGCCGACGAGTGGGCCGCCGCGGCCTGCCGCCGCGAGGACGCCTCGTTGGGGGAGCTGTTCTTCTCCGACCAGATCCCCGACATCGCCAGGGCCAAGTCCATCTGCGGTGACTGCCCGGTCATCGACGCCTGCCTGGAAGGGGCCATCGACCGGCGCGAGCCCTGGGGCGTCTGGGGCGGCCAGCTCTTCGCCAACGGCAAGATCCTCGCCCAGAAGCGAAAGCGGGGCCGGCCCCCGAAGAACCGGGACGACGAGGACGTCTCCCTCACTGCGTGACCCCACGATGCCCGAGCGGCCGGCCCACTCCCGCGGTGCCGGTCGCTGGCGCGCGTTCGCAGCGACGGAGTCGGCCGCCCCGCCCCGCGTAGGATCAACCGGCTGTCGGGCGCTTAGCTCAGTTGGTAGAGCGTCGGCCTTACAAGCCGTTGGTCGGGGGTTCGAGTCCCTCAGCGCCCACCGTAGGATCTGGAATCTGGGGACGATGCGGTCGCGGCCTTCGACGGTGAGGCGGTGGACGAAAGGTGGGCCGAGGTGGCACCGAGGGCCCCCTCTTGCCGGTCGATCACGACCAGCGCGGGCTCGGGGTCGACGGTGGTGAGTGCCACGGGGTCTCTCAGCGCGGGGTCTCGAGCTGGCGGTCGACGAGAGTCATCACGAGCACCACGGCGCCGACCGCAACGAGGATGATGGCGATGATGTGGAGGCCGTGGTCGGTGACACTGGTGCGAAAGACGATGCCGGTGATGGCCGACGAGGCGATGGAGCCGATGTAGGAGAAGGTGCGGAACAGGCCGGCGGCGGTCCCGACCTGGTTGGCGGAGGCCTGGCGGTAGAGGGCGGTCTGGTTGCCGGCGATGCCGGCGCCGAGCGTGATGCCGAAGATCAGGGTCACGGCCACGATCAAGATCACCGGGCTGTGCGTGGTGAGCAGCAGGACTCCCATGGCCGCGACGAGGAGCGAGATCCCGGCCACGATCAAGGGCCCGCGCACCAGGTTGCGTGCGGAGACCGGTCGGGTGACCACGACCGAGACGGCGGTCAAGGGCAGGATGAGCAGGCCGGCCTCCTCGGAGGAGAACCCGCGGCCGACTTCGATCCACTGGGTGATGCCGTAGAGGACGGTGTAGATGCCGAGAAACGTCAGTCCCGTGCGGAGATAGGTGCGGGTCAGGGGCCCGTTCGAGGCGAGAAGGCGCACGTCGAAGAACGGGGTGGGCGCGCGCAGCTCCCAGACAACGAGGGCGACAGCAACGGCGACGGCGGCCGCGAGTGCGATCCAGTGCGGGTGTGGCAGTGACACGAGGAACACCAGCAGACCGGTCATGGCCGCAGCGAAGCCGACGATCCCGGTCACATCGATGCGCGACGCCACCTCGCGTGCGTGCCTCACCGTGTCGGCGGGGGCGTCGCCAGGAATCCAGAGGATGGCCATGGCGAGTGCCGCGAGGGCGAAGGGGACGTTGATGAGGAACGTTGCCCGCCACCCGAAGGCGGCGATGAGCAACCCGCCGACGGGCAGACCCACGGCGGCGGTGACGGCGCCGGCGATGACCAACCCGCCGAGCACGTTGCCCGGAGGTGCGTCCAGGCCAGCCTGGGTGGACCGTCTCCGGACCATCAACATGGCGGATGGATACCCGGCGGAGGTCCCGATGCCGATGAGGACCCGGGCGACGAGCAAGGTGGTCAGGTTCTGGGCCACCCCGCCCACGATGCCGCCGACGAGCACGGTGACGATGCCGACCATGAACACCCGGCGAGGTCCGAACTCCTCGGACAGCTTCCCCGCCGTCGGTTGGGCGATCGCACTCGCCAGATAGAGGGAGGAGACCAGTAGCAAGGTGCGGCCGACCGAGACGTGCATGGCGGCAGCGATCGGCACCAGGGCGGTGGCGATGACGGAGCTGTTGATCGGGTTCAGGGCCGACCCCATGAACAGGGGGGTCAGGAACCGCCAGGGGAACACGTTCGTGCGCGACGTCTGGTCGGACGCCGCCATCAGAGGCTCTCCCCGAGCCGTTCGATCAGCGGCGCGGCCGCTCTCAGGGTCTCGACCTCGGCTCGGGTGAACCCGCCAGCCAGCGCCTTGGCCAGTTGCTCGGTCTGGGCGCTGCGCTCGTTCCGTAGGGCCTGCTGGCCGGCCTTGGTCACCGACATCGTCACCCGCCGGCCGTCAGAGGGGTCGGGACGACGCTCCACCAGGCCGCGCTCCTCGAGGGCGGCGAGCGTCGCCCCCATCGCCTGCGGGGTGATCTGGTCAACCCTGGCCAAGTCGCTCGTCGTCGCCGACCCAGCCCGTTGGAGGCGGGACAGAGCGGATATCTCGGGAAGCGAGAGCTCGGCCTGGGCAGACGACTGGCGGAGCCGTCGCACGAACAGGCTGATGCTCACCTTCAGCGCCGAAGCCACGGTGTTCACGTCGAGGTCTTGCACCATGAATGAAGGCTAGCCTTCATAGGCTGGCTTTGCCAACCTAGCCTTCACAATCTGGCGTGGCGAGTCCGGCGAGGATGGGGGAGCGGGGCCGCTCTACCCCGGTGTCGCCGGCCGGGGGGGCGGCGTCGACAACGACGAGAGCGCCAGGTCGAGCAGGTCGATGTCGGCCCCGTCGAGCGGGATCTCGCCGGTCAGGTACTGGTCGAGGGTGCCGAGCTCGAGGCCACCCCCGCACTCGACGTACCTGCTCCACAGCTCGATGGTGGTGATGCGGAGACGCAGCTGCGCCTCCTGGAATCGTCGCGGTCCCCCCGCCAGCTGTTGCACGATCTCCCGATACCCCCCGACCCACAACTGTCCCACGTCACGCTATCCGGCGACGCTGCCCTCAACTCCGGTGGCGGGACGCCGATCAATCGAGCATGGACCCGAGGCGACCGCTCTGCGCCGATTGCCAGGCCACCGCCGAGGGACCTGAGGACATCGCCGAGATCCTCTCTGCGGTCGACCAGTGGTCCGAGGGCCGGCACGTCTGCGTGGTGTGCGACCGGACCTTCTCGAGCCGGGCCCCGACGACCGACACGGTCGTGCTCGTGGGCGCCCTCACCTCCTCCGGTCACTCCCTCACCTGACCGAGGCGTCACGCCGCCCGGCCGCCAACGAAGCCGGCTGGGTGGGCTGGCGCGTCCGGTGATCGCCGGCGCACCCGCGGGACCGGCCGACTTCCTGCAAAGCGGCCAGGATGGGGGATGCTGGGGTGACCGGGAGACGGCCCCGCGAGGAGCGAGACGATGACCAGCACCACCCAGAAGGCACCGAGCCGCGGATTGTCCGCGTGGCTGAGCGGCGCCAGCTCCGACAGCCGGCACCGCGACGTCCAGGACAACGGGCCGCGGGCCGCGGTGCTCGGTGCCGGCGACGGCCTGATCACCAACGTGTCCCTGATCCTCGGTGTGGCCGGCGGCAGCACGGGAGGATCGTTCGTCCGCCTGGCCGGCGTGGCCGGCCTCCTGGCCGGTGCCTTCTCCATGGCCGCGGGCGAGCTGGTCTCGGTGCGGGCCCACGACGAGCTGGTGGCGCGCGAGATCGAGGTCGAGCGCGTCGAGCTGACCGAGGCCCCGGAGGCCGAGCAAAAAGAGCTGGCCGCCATGTACCGGGCCCGCGGCGTGCCCGCCGACGACGCCACGACGGTCGCCAAGATCCTCTCCGCCAACCACGAGCTCGCCCTCGACACCCACACCCGCCTGGAGCTCGGGATCGACCCCGATCAGGAGGGTTCCGCCGGGTCGGCGGCGGTGGCGTCGCTGCTGTCGTTCGCCCTGGGGGCGTTGCTGCCACTGCTGCCGTGGTTCTTCGTCTCCGGGCCCGAGGCCGTGGTGGCCTCGGTGATCATCGGGGCAGTGTCCGCCGTCGCGCTCGGGGCCCTGATCGGCGCGGTCACCGGGCGCAGCAAGGTCAAGACGGCGATCCGCCAGCTGACCGCCGCCGTGGTCGCCGCCGGGGTGACCTACGGGGTCGGGGCGGCCCTCGGCGTCAGCGCCCCGTGATCCGATGAGCCAGGCCCCCGGCTCGCCCCGCCCCACGTCGGGCCCGGGCGCGACGGTGGTGCGCCGGGGCGACCTACGAGTCGGTCCCCTCCTGGCCGAGGGCGGCGAGGGCCGGGTCCACGAGCTCGCCGACACCACGGCGACCCTCGTCAAGCTGTACCGGTCCCCGGTCCCCGCGGGCGAGGTGGAGGCCCTGGTGGGCTGGCCACTCGGCGTCGCGACCTTCGACCCGGCGCTGGCGGCCAGGGTGGCGGCGTCGGCCGCGTGGCCCGTCGCCGTGGTGGCCGACGACGCCGACCCGTCCCGAGCCGCAGGGATCCTACTGGCCAGGGCGCCCCGACGCTTCTCCGTGCGCCACCGCGACGGCCGCGTGCGCCTGGCGTCGCTCAGCTACCTGACCGCCCCGCCGGGCCAGCGGGTCGCCGCCTACGGCCTGGCCCTGCCGTCCAGGTTCTCCCCCGAGCGGATCGGGGTCGTCTACGCCCTCGCCCGGCTGCTCGAGGCGTTCCAGGCGGCGACGCCGTCGATCAGCCACGGCGACCTGTCGGCCAAGAACGTGCTGTGGTCCCTCGAGCGCGGCCCCGAGGTGTTCGTGCTCGACTGCGACAGCGCGGCCCGCCACGGTGCGCTCGACACCGGCCCCGACGATCGGCGCAGGGCCATGACGCCGAACTGGGATGACCCGGCCGTCGCCCCCGGCGCCAACCCCACCCCCGACTCGGACAGGTACTCGCTCGCTCTGACCTTCCTCCGGGTCACCGGAGCGGCGCATTTCCCCATCCAGCAACGCCAACGCAGCGGGGACCCGCTCCACGTCGACATCGCCGTCCCTCCCGCCGCGGCCGTGCGCAGCCTGGCCGGTGACGCGCCGGTGTGGGACCTCTGTGAGCGCAGCCTGAGCCGGGACCGGCCGGCACAGCGGCCGGCGGCCGGCGAGTGGGTCGCCGCGCTCGAGCAGATCCTCGACGACCTCGGCGCCATGCGCACCGTCAGAGCGGTGTGGGCCGCCCAGGGCGGCGGCGCGCCAGGTCGCACGCCCACCTCCCCTCCCGACAGGGCGGCGCGCCACGGGCGTGACGTCACCGTCGTGCCGGTCGCCGGCGACAGCAGGGAGCCGGCGTGGAGGCGCATCGTTCCGATCCCCCGAGGTCCGGGGTTGCGCGGTGCCCCGGGGGCGCCGGCGCCCCGCCCCGCCCCGAGGGCGCCCCGGGTGCCCGTCGCGGCCACCGTGGCGGCCACCCCGGCCGGCGGGTACCGGCGCGCCGGCTCACCCTCCGGCGGACCGGGGCCGCAGCCGGCGCCGTCGCCCCCTCCGGTGCCGGTCAGGGTGGCGGCGCGCGCCGGAGCCGCCCGGGCCGCGGCGGCGTGGCTGCGCCTGCACCGGCGGATGGTGCGCGCCCTGGCGACGAGGGGGGAGCGGGCGACGGGCGTGGCGCGCCTCGCTGGCTGCCTGGTCGTCGACGTCGCCGCCCTGAGCGTGGCCCTGTTCGGGGCGGCCATGCTCTTCGCCCCGCTCCAGAGCATCTGAGTCTGAGCGGCTGAGCATCTGAGCGGCTGAGCATCTGAGCGGCTGAGCATCTGAGCGGCCGGCCGTCTCCTCAATCGGGCGTCTCCTCAGCCGGGCGTCGTTGGTCGTTCGCGCCGACCTCCGGTAGGTTCGCCTCGTCGTGGCCAATGAGCGAGTCGGTGTCGAGGAGCGGTACGCGGTCTTCCCCTTCTACCTGTGCCTCGACGTGTCGGCGTCGATGGCCGGCGACCCGGTCGACAGCGTCAACCGGCAGCTGCCGATGCTGCGCTCGGCCATCGGCGAGGACCCCGCCGTCGCCGAGGTCATCCGCCTGGGCGTGGTCACCTTCAGCGACGTGGCCCACACCCTGCTCACCCTCGCCGACCTGAGCATGGTCGAGGCGGTGCCCCCGGTCACCGCCCAGGGACGCACCTCCTACGCCGCCGCGTTCGACCACCTGCGCACGCTGATCGAGGACGACTACGCCGCCGGACGCCAGCACGGCGACCGGTGGTACCGGCCCGCGGTGCTCTTCGTCTCCGACGGCCGACCGACCGACGATCCCGTCCGCTGGGAGGCGGCCCACGCCCGCCTCACCGACCCCGGCTGGAAGCGGCGGCCCAACATCCTCGCCTTCGGCTTCGGCGACGCCGACCCCGCGGTCCTGGCGAAGGTGGCCGAGTCCAAGCCCAACCGGGCGTTCATGGCCGCCGAGGGGGCCGAACCGGCCCGGATCGTGCCCGAGCTGATGGCCGGGCTGATCCAGTCGATCGTGAGCTCATCGGCCAGCGTGTACACCGGTGAGGCGCAGCTGGTCCCCCCGGAGCTGCCGAGCATGCAGCCCATCCCCGTCGACCCGCTCGACTGAACCGTGCGGCCCGACACCGTGCTGCCCGACACCATGCGGCCCGACAGCGTGCGGCCCGACACCGTGACCGATTCACCCAGGTGACCGAGGCGGGCGTCGAGGCGGCGCGGTCGTTCGGGCGCCCCTCGGAGGCGTCGGAGCGCCCGGCCAGGCTGCGCCCTGCGGGGTCGGTCACCGACGCGGGTGTGCGCGCCGACGGCGGCCGGGCCGGTCCGTGGGACCTGCGGGCCGCGTCGGTGGCCGGGGTGCGCCACCGCCTGGCCGGAGCGGCCGGCGACGACGCCTACGCCTGGCGCCTCGTCGGAGCTGAGGACTCGGGGCAGGTCCTGGTGGTGGCCGTGGCGGACGGTGTCGGGGCCGTGGCCGGATCGGCGGCCGCGTCACGCGCCGCGGTGCTGGCCGGGTGCGATGCGCTCGAGCGGACGCTCGACCCGGCCGCCCCCGACCCGGTAAACGTCGCCGTGGCCGGCAGCGAGGCCGTGGGAGAGGCGGTGGCCGCCGCCGGGCGGGCCGTCGAGCTCGCCGGCGGCGCGACGACCCTGGTCGTCGCCGCGCTGGGCCCCGCAGGAATGGGCTGGGCCGCCCGCATCGGCGACAGCACCGCCCTCGTCCTCGAGCGTGGCGCCTGGCGTTGGCTCTGGCCCGACCAGACCGACCCCGACCGGCCGGCATCCACCGCCACCGCCGCCCTGCCCGCAGCCGACCCCGACGTGGAGGTCGCCGCCGTCCACCTCACGCCGGGTGACCGGCTGGTCCTCGTGACCGACGGCGTCGGTGACCCGCTGCGCGACGGACCGACGACCGTCGCCCCTGCGCTCGCCGCCGCCCTCGCCGGGGACCCCGGCCCGGTCGAGCTGGCCGCCCTCGTGGACTTCTCCCGGCAGGGGTGCCTCGACGACCGGACCCTCGTCGTCCTGCGCTGGGAGCCGCCGGCGGGCTGAGGGCAGGGCGGCGTGGGCCTCGGTAGGCTCCGCCATACTCGTGCGGTGGCGACCCCAGCGCACGGAGCCAGCGACGACATCCGCCTTCTCGGCCGGCTGCTCGGCGAGGTCATCGCCGAGCAGGCCGGCCCCGACGTCCTCGACGTCGTCGAAGCCGTCCGCCAGGCCGCGACCGAAGGCCGGCGGGGGACCGGCGCGCACGGCCAACTGGCCGCACTGCTCGCCGCCTGCAGCGACGAGGAGGTGCTCCACGTCGTGCGGGCCTTCAGCTACTTCTCCTTCCTGGCCAACCTGGCCGAGGACGTGGCCGACAACCGCGCGGCCAGGGCCGCCCGTCGCGACGGCGCGGCCGGCCCCGGCACCCTCGCCCACGCGGTCGCCCACCTCGGGCCCGACGCCGGCCGGATCGACGACCTGTGGGTGGCCCCCGTGCTCACCGCCCACCCGACCCAGGTGCGCCGGCGCACCTCCCTCGACCGGGGCCGGGAGATCACCCGGATGCTGGCCGGGCGCGACGTCGGCGGGTACGACGAGGGCGAGACGGCGACCCTCGAGGCGGCGCTGCGCGTCGAGATCCTCGTCCTCTGGCAGACCGCCATCCTGCGCGGCTCCCGCCTCCGGGTGCGCGACGAGATCAACGAGATGCTCCACTACTACGACCTGTCGCTCTTCGACGAGGTCCCCGAGCTGCAGGGCCGCTACGAGCGGGCCGTCGGCGCAGCCACCGGCCACGGCGGGGACCGGCCGCCGGTGGTCAGGATGGGCTCGTGGATCGGTGGCGACCGGGACGGCAACCCCTACGTCACCGGCGACGTGCTCGCCTACGCGGTGGAGCGGCACACCACCGTGGCCCTCGCCCACCACCTCGACGACCTGCGGCGCCTGGCCATCGAGCTTTCGCTGTCGGCCAACCTGGTGCGCTGCTCCCAGACGGTCGAGGCGATGGCCGAGGCCTCGGGCGACACGTCACCGTTCCGCGTCGAGGAGCCCTACCGCCGGGCCATGAACGGTTGCTACGCCCGGCTGGCCGCCACCGCCCGCACCCTGGTCGGCCACGTCCCCGCCCCCGGGCCGAGGGCGGTGCTCGAGCCCTACGGCGACCCGGCGGAGCTGGTCACCGACCTGCGCGCCGTCGAGGCGTCCCTGGCCGCCCACGGCGCCGCCACCCTCGCCGAGGCGCGTGTCGCCCCGGTCCGCCGGTCGGTCGAGGCCTTCGGCTTCCACCTGGCGTCGCTCGACCTCCGGCAGAACTCCGAGGTCCACGAGATCGTCGTCGCCGAGCTGCTCGCCGCCGCCGGTGTCCACCCGGACTACCTCGGGCTCGATGAGGACAGCCGGGTCTCGCTGCTCGGCGCGGAGCTCGACCAGCCCCGCCTGCTCAGCAGCCCGTTCGCCGAGCACAGCGAGGTGACCGCCGGCGAGCTGGCCGTGGCCCGGGAGGCGGCCCGCGCCCTCGACACGGTCGGGCCGCCCATGATCCGCCACTACGTCATCTCGAAGTGCACGTCGGTCTCCGACGTGCTCGAGGTGGCGGTGGTGCTCAAGGAGGTCGGCCTGTACCGGCCGGGAGGACAGGGCCGGCCGCCTGCGCTGGCCGTCGACATCGTGCCGCTCTTCGAGACCATCGAGGATCTCGCCGGCGCCGGGGCCACCCTCGACGCGCTCGTCGGCCTCCCTCGCTGGCGGCAGGTGATCGCCCAGCGGGACGGGTGGCAGGAGGTGATGGTCGGCTACTCCGACTCCAACAAGGACGGCGGCTACCTCACCTCCAACTGGTCCCTCTACCGCGCTGAGCAGGAGCTGGTCGCCGTGGCCAGGCGCCGAGGCGTGCGGCTCCGGCTCTTCCACGGCCGCGGGGGCGCCGTCGGCCGCGGCGGCGGCCCGACCTACGAGGCCATCAGGGCCCAGCCACCCGGCAGCGTGCGCGGCGCGGTCCGCGTCACCGAGCAGGGCGAGGTCATCGCCGCGACCTACTCCGATCCCGGTCACGCCAGGCGCGGCCTGGAGGCCCTCGTCGCCGCCGGTGTCGAGGCGACGGTCACCGACGACGACGGCCTCGGCGGCGAGGCGCAGGCCTGGACCGCACTCGTCGCCGACCTGTCCGGGCGCGCGCAGGACGCCTACCGCTCCCTCGTCTACGGCACCGACGGCTTCGTCGACTGGTTCCGCACCGTCACGCCGGTGCGCGAGATCGCCGAGCTCAACATCGGCAGCCGGCCGGCGTCGCGCAAGCCGTCGAGCCGGGTCGAGGACCTCCGGGCCATCCCCTGGGTCTTTAGCTGGAGCCAGATCCGGCTGATGCTGCCCGGCTGGTACGGCGTCGGCTCCGCCGTGTCGTCGTGGCTCGGCGAGCATCCCGACGGGCGCCCCACCCTGACCGCGATGTACCGGCGTTGGCCGTGGTGGCGGTCGGTGCTGGCCAACATGGAGATGGTCCTCGCCAAGACCGACCTCGGCATCGCCGGCCGCTACGCCGAGCTGGCCGAGGACGGCGGGGGGATCTTCGAGCGCATCACCGCCGAGCACGCCCGCACGCTCGCGGTGCTCCTGGATGTCACCGGGCAGGACCGGCTGCTCGCCGACAGCCCGGACCTGGCCAGGTCGCTGCGCAACCGGATCCCGTACCTCGATCCGCTCAACGAGCTCCAGGTGTCGCTGCTGCGGCGCTGGCGCGCCGGTGACCGGGACCGGGTGGTGCAGGTCGGCATCCAGGTCACCCTCAACGGTCTGGCCACCGGGCTGCGCAACAGCGGCTGAGCCCTCCACCGCCGCCGGGGGAGCAGACTGGGGCCATGGGACGAGTCCACGACCACATCGACGAGCGCCTCGGCGCGTTCATCGAGGCCCAGCCGGTGTTCTTCGTGGCCACCGCGTCCCTCGACCCGGACGGCACCGTCAACTGCTCACCCAAGGGCAACCGGGCGGAGCTGGCGGTGACCGCGCCCGACCGAATCGCGTACCTGGAGCAGACCGGCAGCGGCATCGAGACCGTCGCCCACCTGGCCGACAACGGCCGCATCGTGGTCATGCTCTGCGCCTTCGACGGGCCGCCCCGGATCGTCCGCCTCCACGGCCACGGCACCGTCCACCCGGTCGGGTCGGCCGGCTTCGACGCCCTGGCCGGCCGGTTCCCCGGCGCCGCGGCGGTGGGCGTCCGGGCGATCATCGAGGTCTCCGTGCGCCGGATCGCCGACTCCTGCGGGTACGGCGTGCCGCTCATGGACTTTCGCACCCACCGCGGGCAGATGGACGACTGGGCGGACCGCAAGGGACCCGACGGCATCGCCGAGTACCAGGCGCAGCGCAACGCGACGAGCATCGACGGCCTGGCCGGCCTGCCCGCCGCCGTCGCCGTCCCCGCCGACGGTGGTGCGGCCTAGGGTTCCCGAGGGTCCGTCCGTGGAGGGGCGGGCCGACTCGAGCATCCAAGGAGAGCGGCTGTGTCCTCGTCCGACCTGACCATCGACACCCCCGAGGGCCCGATGCCGGCCTACGTGGCCACCCCGGAGGGCGACGTCCGCGGCGGCCTGGTCGTGATCCAGGAGGCGTTCGGGGTCACCACCCACATCGAGCGCGTGGCCAGGCGCTTCGCCGAGGCCGGCTGGCTCGCCGTCGCGCCGGCGCTGTTCCACCGGCAGGGGTCGCCGGTGCTCGGGTACGGGGAGTTCGACAAGGTCCGGCCCATCATGGGTCAGCTCACCGCCGAGGGCATCCACGACGACCTGATCGCCACCCTCGACCACCTCGACGGCGAAGGCCTCCCCGCCCCCCGCACCGGAGTCGTCGGCTTCTGCATGGGTGGCAGCGTGGCCCTCGTCGCGGGCACCCTCCGCCCGCTCGGCGCGGCCGTCACGTACTACGGCGGCGGGCTGGCCGAGGGCCGCTTCGGCTTCCCGCCGCTGGTCGACCTGGCCCCGACGCTGCTGGCGCCGTGGCTCGGCCAGTTCGGTGACCTCGACAAGGGCATACCCATCGACCAAGTGGAGGCGCTGCGCGCCGCGGCGGCGACCGCCCAGGTCGACACCGAGGTCGTCCGCTACCCGGACGCGGACCACGGCTTCAACTGCGACGACCGCCCCGCCGTGTACCACCAGACCGCCGCCGCCCAGGCCTGGCAGCGCACCCTCGACTGGCTGGACGCCCACGTGCTGGCCGTCTGAGGTCCTGCGGGCCCTGGGGGCGAGCGGGCCGGCGAGCCCGGCGTTCAGGGTTCAGCGGTTCGGCGGTTCGGCGGCCCGATTGTCTCGAGGGCGATCGCCAGGGTGCGGCGGTTCGGCGGTCGCTCGACGGCGCAGGGCGCGGGTTCGTGACCTCGGAAACGGGACGGGGGGTGCCCGCCGGCGGCAGGTCCAGTCGTGGGCGCCGCCCGCCAGCGGGGGGCGCCCGCGGGGTGATGGACGGTGGCGCCGGGAGCGCCCGGCGCGCGCCGGGTCAGCGGGGGATGTCGCTCCAGGGCTTGCCCTTGTCGACCCGGACGTCGCCGGGGAGGCCGAGCACGCGCTCGCCCAGGATGTTGCGCATCACCTCGGAGGTGCCGCCTTCGATGGAGTTGGCCCGGGCCCGGATGAACTGCCGCTGCGGGATGCCACCGAAGCCGCCGGCGGTCTCGGGCCTGCGCATGTCGTAGGCGTCGTAGAGCATGCCATCGGCGCCCTGCAGGGTCAGGCACAGCTCGTAGATCCGCTTGTTGAGCTCGGCGCCGTGCAGCTTGCCGGTCGAGCCCTCGGGGCCGGGGGTGCCGTTGATCGAGTTGGCCGCCGCCCGCATGCTGGTCATCCGATGGGCCTCGGCCTCGATCCACAGCCTCACCAGCTGGTCCCGCAGCACAGGATCCTTGTCGGAGCGCTGGCTCCAGAGGCGCAACGCAGAGGCGATGGCGCCGCCACCGCGGCCGCCGACCGCGCCGCCGATCGAGACCCGCTCGTTCATCAGCGTGGTCAGCGCGGCGTGCCAGCCCTGCCCGACCTCACTCAGCCGCTCGGTGTCGGGGATCGTGACGTCGGTGAAGTAGACCTCGTTGAACTCGGCGTCACCGGTCATCTGCCGCAGGGGCCGCACCTCGACGCCAGGGGCGTGCATGTCGACCACGAAGTAGGTGAGGCCCTTGTGCTTCTCGGCGTCGGGATCGGTCCGGGCCAGGAGCATCCCGTACCTCGACTGGTGGGCGAGCGTCGTCCAGACCTTCTGGCCGTTGGCGATCCACTCGTCACCGTCCGGTACCGCCCTGGTGGCCAGGCTGGCCACGTCGGACCCCGCGCCCGGCTCGGAGAAGAGCTGGCACCAGATGTGCTCGCAGGTGAACAGCGGTCGCAGGTACCGCTTCTTCTGGTCCTCGGAGCCGTGGCTCAGGATGGTCGGCGCGGCCATGCCGTAGCCGATGGCGTTGCGCCCGATCAGGATCGGGGCCCCGGCCGCGCCGAGGCGCTCGTAGACGGTCGACTGCAGCTTGCGGGACACGTCGAGGCCGCCGAAGTCGACCGGGAAGTGGACCCAGGCCAGGCCCGCATCGAACTGGGCGCCCAGGAAGTCGCGCTCGGGCGTGCTCGACGGCGGGTGCTCGGCCAGCAGCTGGTCCAACAGGTCGCTGACCAGGTCCTCGTCGCTGCGGGGCCGGGTCTCGGCGGTCACGGTCACGGCACTCCCTCCCTGGACCCTGCGGGCCACTCGAACACGGCGGCGGCGCACCGCAGCCACCGGGGTCCACCCCGGCCAGGAGAACGATGCTAACCCTCCGGAGCACGCACCAGGGCGGGTGACGCAGAGCCGCGGCACCCAACGCGTAGCATCGGCGTTTCGTGCGTCTCGCCCTGCGCCTCATCGGCCTCGTGGCCGCCGCCGCCGTCGTCGTCGCCGGCCTGGCCATCGGTGTCCCCGTCGCCGTCCGCGGGGTGACGCGGCACGCCGAGACGTCGGTAGCCAACTCCATCCAGCCGCTGACGAACGTGACCGAGCTCGGCTCGACGGTGTACGCGGCCGACGGCAAGACAGTCATCGCCACCCTGCAGGCGGCGGTGACCCGCGTGCCGGTCCGCCTGGACCAGGTGTCACGGACGCTGGTCCACGCCGTGCTCGACACCGAGGACCACCGCTTCTACCAGCACGGCGGCATCGACTTCCCCTCCGCGCTTCGGGCCCTGCTCCACAACTCCTCGAGCGGTGGTCTCCAGGGCGGGTCGACCATCACCCAGCAGCTGGTCAAGAACCTCTACACCAACGACAAGCGCAACCTGGCCAGGAAGATCAAGGAGGCGGTGCTCTCCAACCGCCTGCAGAAGCACTACACCAAGAACCAGATCCTCGACGCCTACCTCAACACCGTCTACCTCGGCAACGGGGCCTACGGCGTCGAGGCGGCGGCCAAGGCCTACTGGGGCAAGAAGGCCCGCTACCTGGGCGTGGCCGACTCCGCCCTCCTCGCCGGGCTGATCCAGGCGCCGTCGGGCTACGACCCGATCTCCAACCCGGCCGCAGCCAGGATCCGGCGCACCGAGGTCCTCGGCCGGATGCTCGTCTACCACGACATCACCCAGCAGCAGTACCGTCAGGCCGACCGGTCGCCCCTGCCGACCCACGCGGCGGCGCCGAAGGTGCAGCTGGCCGGGGTCGACGGCTACTACGTGCGCGAGGTGATCAACCAGCTGCTCGACGATCCCAAGAGCCCGCTCGGCGCCACCTTCGCCGGGCGCTACGCCGCCCTCTTCGAAGGCGGCCTCAAGATCACCACCAACCTCGACCCGACCGCCCAGGCCAAGGCCGACGCCGCCGTGCTGGCCGACACCCCGGCCAACAGCCAGGGCTACGAGCAGAACCTGGTGGCCATCGACCCGACCACGGGCGGGGTCCGGGCCATGATCGCCGGACAGAGCTACACCCCGGCCAACTCCGAGAACGTGATCACCCAGGGGGAGCGCCAGCCCGGCTCGGGCTTCAAGATCTTCACCCTCCTCGCCGGCCTGGAAGCAGGCCAGTCGATCTACGACAAGGTCGACGCCAGCGCCCCGTGCGCCATCCCGTTCCCCGGCAACACCGGGTATCTCAAGAACCCGGCCCACAACGACGAGGGAGACGGCCAGCAAGGGGTGACCACGGTGCTCAACGCCACCGCCCAGTCCCTCAACTGCGGCTACCTGCGCATGGCCCACGACGTGGGGCTGCCTGCGGTGGTGGCCATGGCCGAGCGCCTCGGCATCGCCAAGAGCGAGATCGGCGGCTACACCGACACCCCGTCGATGGTCATCGGCACGGCGACGGTCAAGCCGATCGAGATGGCCGACGCCTACGCCACGCTGGCATCCGGGGGCACCTACCACGCCCCTTCGTTCATCAACCACATCGTCGACCGCAGCGGAGCGCAGGTCTACGCCCAGCCCACCGGCGGGAGGCAGGTCCTCGCTCCGAACGTCGTCGCCCAGGCCGACTCGGCGTTCAGCGCGGTGGTCCAGTACGGCACCGGGACCAAAGCGGCCCAGTTCGGCCGGGTCGTCGCCGGCAAGACCGGGACCACATCGGGCCCGACCGACGCCTGGTTCAACGGCTACACCCCCCAGCTCGAGACCACCGTGTGGATGGGCAACCCCAAGGGCGGCAAGCTCATCCTCAACGGCGCCGGCGTCTACGGGGGCACCTACCCGGCCCAGACGGTCCACGACTTCATGGCCGCCGACCTGACCGGCGCCCCGGCGCTCGCCTTCCCCGCCGTCGACTACGCCACGCTCCCCCCCACCAGGTTCATCCCCGAGGTCACGGGAGCCACCCCGTCGCTGGCCCCCCCGACGACCTACTACGGCGGGTACTACCCGGGCACCACGGTCGGCGCCGGGTCGACGACCACCGTCGCGGGCGGGACGGGGACCACGACCGCCACCACCGCCGGGGGGACCACGGGGTCCACCACCCCGTCCACCACGCCGACGTCGACCCGGTCGACGACCGGCACCACCACGAAGGGGCCGTAGGGACCGCGTCGCCGGGCCGGCGGCCCGACGGGCGCCATGATGGTCCCGTGACCGCTCCGCAGTACGAGGCCCTGCTCCACCTCCAGCAGGTCGACACCGCCATCGACCAGGCCAGGCACCGCCGTCGCGCCCTGCCGGCGCGCGCCGAGCTGAGCCAGATCGAGGCGACCCGCGCCGCGGTCGCCGCCCGCAGGGCACCGGTCGAGGAGGCCCGCGACGAGGTGCTCGCACGCGAGGGCCACCTCGAGGCCGAGCTGGCCCACACCGAGGAGCGCAGCCGCGAGGTGACGGCCAGACTCTACGGGGGGACCGTCAGCGCGTCGCGCGACCTCCAGGCGCTCGCCGCGGAGATCGAGACCCTCGGGAGCCGTGCGTCGGGTCTCGAGGACCAGGTCCTGGCCGTGCTCGACGAGCGCGAGCCCCTCGACGCGGCGGTCGCCGCCCTCGACGCCGAGGACGCCGACCTCGATGCTCGGGCGGCCGCCGCCCGCGCCGACGTCGCCCTCGGGGAGGAGGAGGTCGACGCGGTGATCGCCGGCCTCGAAGGCGACCGGGCCGCGTCGGCGGCCGCCGTGCCCGCCGAGCTGACCGCCACCTACGAGCGGCTCCGCACCCGCCTCGGCGGGATCGGCGCCGCCCGCCTCGAGGGCGCCCGCTGCGGGGGGTGCCACCTCGACCTGTCGGCCACCGAGCTCGACACCATCCGCCACCTGCCGCCCGACGACCTCGTGCCCTGCGAGCAGTGCGGCCGGATCCTCGTGCGCCCCTGATCGGCCGGGGAGGCGCCAGGCAGGGACGGGGCCGCCGGTCACCGGCGTGGGTCTGGTACATTCGTTAGCACAACTAACGACCGGGAGCGGCAAGCGAGGATGACCACAGGACGGCTCAGCGGGCTCGGGGCGAGGACATTCTCCTCCCTCCGCATCCGCAACTACCGGTACTACTTCGCCGGCCAGAGCCTCTCCCTGATCGGCACCTGGATGCAGACCATCACCCAGTCGTGGCTGGTGTTCGTGCTCACCCACTCGGGCACCCAGGTCGGCCTGATCACCGCCGTCCAGACCCTCCCCATCCTGGTGCTCGGCCCGATCGGCGGCACCATCGCCGACCGCTTCGGCAAGTACCGGATCCTGTTCTGGACCCAGAGCCTCGCCGGCGTCCAGGCTGCCGTCCTCGCCGCCGTCACCCTGTCGGGCCACCTCCAGCTGTGGGAGCTGTACGTGATGGCCGGCTCCCTCGGCCTGATCAACATGATCGACAACCCGACCCGACAGACCTTCGTGGTCGAGATGGTCGGGCGCGACGAGCTGGTCAACGCGGTCACCCTCAACTCGGTCATGGCCAACGTGGCCAGGGCCATCGGCCCGGCGGTCGCCGGCGTGCTCATCGCCACGGTCGGAGCCGGCTGGTGCTTCGGCGTCAACGCGGTGTCGTTCGTGTTCGTCATCGGCGGGCTGCGGGCCATCCGCCAAGACGAGCTGTCGCCCGCCCCCCGGGCAACCAGGACCAAGGGCCAGCTGGTCGAGGGCTTCCGCTACGTCGCCTCCCGGCCCGTCCTGCGCAACGCCATCGTGATGATGGCGCTGGTCGGCTGCCTGACCTACGAGTTCCAGACCAGCCTGCCCCTCATGGTCGGCAACACCTTCCACGGCAACTCGGCGACCTACGGCTTCTTCACCGCATGCATGGGCGGGGGCGCGGTCGTGGGCGGCCTGGCCGCCGCCGGCCGGCGCAGCCGTGACCCGCGTCGGATGGCCACCACGCTGGTGGCCTTCGGCGCCGTGCTGGTGGCGGCCACGCTGGCGCCGACGGCGTGGATGGAGGAGATCGTCCTCCTCTTCGTCGGCGCCGGGATGGTCACCTTCCTCTCCCTGGCCAACACCACCCTCCAGCTCGAGTCCGCCCCGGAGATGCGCGGCCGGGTCATGTCGCTCTGGTCCGTCGCCTTCCTCGGCACCACCCCCATCGGCGGCCCCCTCGTCGGCTTCGTCGGCGGCAGCCTGGGCGCCCGCTACGGCCTCGGCCTCGGCGCGGTCACCGCCCTGGCGGCCGGAGCCTGGGGGCTGTGGCTGTTCGGCCGGAGGTACGTCCCCGACGACCGGACCGGCACTACCGTTGGCGACGATGCTGATCCTGGTGCGCCACGGCCGGACGGCGCACAACGCGTCCCGGCGGTTGCTCGGACGGCTTGACCCGCCCCTCGACGACCTCGGCGCCCGCCAGGCCGCCGCCCTCGGCGCATCGGAGCTGCTCGAGGGCGTGACCCGGGTGGTGGCCAGCCCGCTGGCCAGAGCCACGCAGACGGCGGCGGCCATCGGCACCGAGGTGGAGACCGACGAGCGCTGGATCGAGATCGACTACGGCGTCTACGACGGCATGGCCCTCGCCGACGTGCCGCCCGGCCTGTTCTCGTCGTGGCGCGACGACCCGGAGTGGACGCCGGAGGCGGGGGAGTCGATGGGTGCGCTCGGCCGGCGGGTCGTCGCCGCCTGCGAGGATCTCTGGGAGGAGGCGTCGGTCGCCGACGTCGCCGTCGTCACCCACGTGTCGCCGATCAAGGCGGCCATCGCCTGGGCCCTCGACGGCGGGGACGCCACCCGTCTCCGGCTCTTCGTCGACACCGCGTCCGTCCACCGGATCGGCCCAGGGCGCAGCGGCCCGACCCTCCTCAGCTTCAACGAGATCCACCACCGCCCGAGCGCCTGAGCTCGCCTCCCGCGAGCGGCCGCCGCCCGCGTCGGGACCGGGCCCTGGAGGTCGGCGTATCGTCGGGGCATGGCCATCACCGAGCTCGCCGCTGTCCCCCAGAAACGCCAGCTGGTCACCGAGCTCCCCGGGCCGCGCAGCCGTGAGCTGGCCGCCCGCCGCGACGCCGCGGTGGCGCCTGGCGTCAGCTCCACGCTGCCCCTCTACGTCGAGCGGGGCGAGGGCGCCATCCTCGTCGACGTCGACGGCAACGCCCTCATCGACCTCGGCTCGGGCATCGCCGTGACCAGCGTCGGCCACGCCCAGCCCGCCGTGGTCGACGCGGTGCGCGACCAGGTCGGCCGCTTCACCCACACCTGCTTCATGGTCGGCCCCTACGAGGGCTACGTGGCCGTGTGCGAGCAGCTCAACGCCCGCACGCCGGGCGATCACGACAAGACGTCCGCGCTGTTCAACTCGGGAGCGGAGGCCGTCGAGAACGCGGTCAAGGTCGCCCGCCACGCGACCGGCCGCCAGGCCGTCGTCGTGTTCGACCACGCCTACCACGGGCGGACCAACCTGACCATGGCCCTCACCGCCAAGAACATGCCCTACAAGGACGGCTTCGGGCCCTTCGCCCCCGAGATCTACCGGGTGCCGATGAGCTACCCCTTCCGTGACCCCGACGGCATGACCGGCGCGGAGGCGGCCGCCCGGGCGCTCGGGATGGTCGACAAGCAGGTCGGCGCGGAGCGCGTGGCCTGCCTCCTCATCGAGCCCATCCAGGGGGAGGGCGGCTTCGTCGTCCCCGCCCCCGGCTTCCTGCCCGCCCTGCGGCAGTGGTGCGACCGCCACGGCGTCCTCCTCGTGGCCGACGAGGTCCAGTCGGGCTTCTGCCGCACCGGCCAGTGGTTCGCCTCCGAGCACGAGGACCTGGTGCCCGACCTGGTCACCACGGCCAAGGGCATCGCCGCGGGCATGCCCCTCGCCGGCCTCACCGGCCGGGCCGAGACCATGGCCTCGGTGCACGTCGGCGGCCTCGGCGGGACCTACGGCGGCAACCCCGTCTCCTGCGCCGCCGCCCTCGCCGCCATCGACACCATGGAACGCGACGACCTGGCCGGCACCGCCGCCCGCGTCGGCGACGTGCTCGGTGACCGGCTCGGCGCCCTGGCCGCCGAGCTGCCCGCCATCGGCGACGTGCGCGGCCGCGGCGCCATGCAGGCCATCGAGCTGGTCACCCCCGGCACCACCACCCCCGACGCCGCCGCGGCCGGGCGCATCGCCGCCGCCTGCCACGCCGAGGGAGTCGTGGTGCTGACCTGCGGCACCTTCGGCAACGTCATTCGCCTCCTCCCGCCGCTCGGCATCGAGCACTCGCTGCTCGTCGAGGGTCTCGACGTCCTGGCCGGGTCGGCCAGGAGCGTGCTCGCCTAAGTCCTAGTCGTCCTGGTGGGGGCGGGTGCCGGGGCCGGGCCGGGTGCCGGGCGCGGGTCGGTTCAGGAGGCGTCGGGTGGGGGCCTCGCCGGGACCCGGGCCGGTTCCGGGGGCGCTTCGCGTCGGTAGATCGTGTGGAGCTCCCCGAGAACCGGCCGGTGGGTCGGCTCCGGGCGGCTCAGGAGGCGCCGGCCGGCTCAGGAGGCGCGCCCCCCGGCTCAGGGGCGCGCCGCCCGGCTGGGGAGGCGCCCCCCGGGCTCAGGAGGCGAACTGCGTGAGCGCCGGCGCCAGCGCCCGCCACTGGTCGGCGGGCACCTGGCGCGGCGACGCCGTGAGGGGCTGGACGCAGACGTGGTCGGCGCCGGCGTCGAGGTGGGCGCGGACCCGCGCCGTGACCGCCTCCTCGTCGCCCCAGGCCACGATGGCGTCGACCAGCCGGTCGCTGCAGTCGCCGGCGAGGTCGTCGTCGTCGAAGCCGAGGCGGCGCAGGTTGTTGCCGTAGTTGGGGAGGCGCACGTACACCTCGACGTGCTTCCTGGCGATGGCGCGGGCCGCAGTCGGGTCGGTCTCGAGGAGGACGGCCTGCTCGGCGAAGAGGAGGGAGTCGCCGAGGATCGGCCTGGCCGCGGCCGTGTGCTCGGGGGTCACGAAGTAGGTGTGGGCGCCGGCGGCCTTGGCCGCGGCGAGGGCCAGCATCCTGGGGCCGAGGGCGGCGAGCACCCGCCGGACGGGGGTGGTCGGGCGGAAGGCGGTGTAGGGCGAGGCGTCCATGGCGTCGAGGTAGGCGTCCATGGCCGCCAGCGGCTTGTCGTAGGTGTGGCCGCGCAGGCCCTCCACGAGGGTGTGGTGGCTGACCCCGAGTCCGAGGAGGAACCGGTCGGGGAACGCCTCGGTCAGGGCCTTGACCCCACCGGTCATGGTCACCGCATCGCGGCCCCAGATGCTGGCGATCCCCGTGGCGCCGATCAGGTGACCGGTGGCGGCCAGCACCTGGCCGAGGCCGAACATCACGTCGCGGCCGGCCACCTCGGGGACCCACAGCATGCCGTAGCCGAGCTGCTCGATCTCGGCGGCGAGGTCGGCCGCCTCGGCCATCGGGACGGCATCGAGTGAGCCGGTCCAGATCCCGATCCTGGGGGGCAGCCAACGGTCGGTCGTATCGGCGCTCATCGCCCCAACCGTACCGGCGGTGGTCGCTAGGGTGAGCCGGCGACCACGCCCGCAAAGAGCGGGCGGAGCAACGGAGGGCCCAACGTGCGAGTGACCGTCGACTACGACCTCTGCGAGAGCAACGGGCTGTGCATGGCCGCCGCCCCCGAGGTGTTCGAGGTCCGCGACGACGACTTCCTCTACGTGCTCCAGGAGGAGCCGTCCGAGGAGCTGCGGGCCAAGGTGACCGAGGCGGCGGCCGTCTGCCCGAAGCAGGCGATCACCGTCGAGGGCTGAGCCCGGGTGACCGTCGCGAGCAGGATCGCCGGTCGCCTGGCCCGCCTGCGTCGCCCCGAGACCCGTGCGGTCGCCGTCGAGCGGGACCTGCCGATGCTGGCCGAGGCCGGCGTCACCCTCCTCGCCGACCACTGGTACCCGACCGGCGAGGACCTGACCGGTGTGCCGATCGTGCTCCTGCGCTCGCCGTACGGCCGGCGCCAGCTGGCCATCGTCGGGCGGCTGTTCGCCGAGCGCGGCTACCAGGTGGTCATCCAGAGCTGCCGGGGGACCTTCGGGTCCGGCGGGGTCTGGGAGCCGTTTCGCAACGAGCGGGCCGACGGGATGGCCGCCCACGCCTGGCTGGCCGAGCAGACCTGGTGGAGCGGGCGGGTGGCCACCTTCGGCGCCAGCTACCTCGGCCTCACCCAGTGGGCGGTGGCCACCGACCCGCCGCCCGCACTGGCGGCCATCGCCCCGAATGTGACGTCGACGCGGTTTCGCGACATCGTCGTGTACCCGGGAGGGTCGTTCACCCTCGAGACCGGGGCCACCTGGCTGTGGCTCCTCAGCCACCAGGAGCTCGGCCTGCGCAAGGTGATCGCCGCCCAGCTCGCGGCCAGGCGGGGCCTGACCCCGGCCTACACGACCCTGCCGCTGTCCCAGGCCGAGGTGGCCGTCCTGGGATCGCCCGTCGCCTACTACCAGGACTGGTTGGTCCACGACCGCATCGACGACGACTGGTGGGCGCCGGTCGATTTCGGTCGAGACCTCTCCCGTGTCCCCCCGGCGTCGCTCGTCGGCGGCTGGTACGACATCTTCCTCCCCGCCCAGCTCGACGACTACGAGGCGCTCGTCGCCTCCGGCCGTCGTGCTCGGCTGACCGTCGGACCGTGGATCCACGCCAGCGGGCGGGGAGCGGCCGCCGCGCTGCGCGACGGTCTCGACTGGTTCGACGAGCAGCTGCGGGGGCGGGCCGGCCGGCCGAGTCGGACACCGGTGCGGGTGTGGGTGGTCGGCGCCGAGCGGTGGGCCGACCTGCCGTCTTGGCCGCCGCCGGCGACCGTGCAGCGCTGGCACCTCCACGCCGGCGGCTCCCTCGACCCGGCGGTGCCGGCGCCGGGACCGGTCTTCGCCACCCGCTACCGCTACGACCCGGCTGATCCGACCCCCGGGGTGGGCGGACCTTCGCTCAACGCCGGCAACGCCGGGAGCAAGGACCAGGCCGGTCGGGAGAGGCGCGCCGACGTGGTGACGTGGACATCGGCGCCGGTCACGGAAGCGGTGACCGTGGCCGGCCCGCTGCGGGCGACGATCTGGATCCGGCCGAGCAGCGACCACGTCGACGTGTCGGTCCGCCTGTGCCGGGTCGACGCCAAGGGCAGGTCGTGGAACGTGAGCGACGGCATCCTGCGCGTCGAGCCCGACGACGGCGGCGGGGTGACCACGCCCGCCCACCCGATGTGGGGCGGCGCGCAGCGCGGCGCCGACGCTTCGGTGCGCGTCGAGGTGCGGATGTGGCCGACCGCCCTCGGCCTGCGTCCCGGCGAGTGCTTCCGCCTGCAGGTGGCGAGCGGCGCCCATCCGCTCTTCGCCCGCAACCCCGGGGGTGGTGAGCCGCTCGGCTCGGCGACGCGCCTGGTCGCCGTCGACGTCGAGGTGCTCCACGACGCCGAGCACCCCTCGGCCATCGAGCTGCCCTTCAGCTCCGTCTGAGTATTTGGGCCGCGCCCGGTGCGCCGGCGCCGGTCAGCCGGCCAGGTCGCGCACCGCGAGGACCTTGGTGGGTCGCACCCGCACGAGCAGCTCGCCGGGCACCCCGTTGCGCTCGCCGAACTCCTCGGCCCGGTCGGCGCCCATGTAGCGGCCGGCGATGACCATCGCCCACCTGCGCACCTCGTCGAGGTCGTCGTCGAGCTCGGCCACGCCCTCGATGGTGACGAAGGTGAAGGGCGGCGTGGGGTCGTCGACGCACAGGGCGATGCGACCGTCGCGGCGCAGGTTGCGCCCCTTGACGGTGTCCGTGCCCGTGTTGAACACCACCGTGTCGCCGTCGAGGGCGAACCAGACCGGTGCCAGGTGGGGTCGCCCGTCGCCCCGGACCGTCGCCAGCTTGGCCGTCTGGGGAGGATCGGCCGCCAGGAAGGCCGTCACGTCGTGGTTGCTCATCTCGTGGGTCGTCATGACGTGGCGAACACCGCGTGCGCCGTCGGCATGCCCGGCGGGTGGGCGACGGGGAACGACCGCTCCGGATGCGGCTCCATCACGTGGGACGGTGTCGGCCGAGCATCCACAGGCCGATGCCGGCGGCGACGGCGACGTTGAGGGACTCCACCGGCCCCCGGATCCCGATGGCACCGGTCGCGTCGGCCGCACGGCGCGCCGAGGGGGACACGCCGTCGGTCTCGTTGCCCACGACCAGGGCGATCGGGCCGTCACCGGGGGCGAGGTCGTCCATGGCCGTCGGGGACGACCCGTCGGCCGTAACAACCCACCAGCCGGCGGCTCGGAGCGCCCGCACCGCGGCGAGGGCATCGGGATGGCGGTGCAGCTCGGCGCGCAGCACCGCGCCGCGCGACGCGTCGAGCACCCGACGTGCGCCGGGGTCCTCGTCGCCGGTCAGGACCACGGCGGCCGGGCCGAGGGCCAGGGCGGTGCGCACGATGGACCCGAGGTTGCCCGGGTCGAGCACCCGGTCGCACACGACGGCCAGGCGAGCGGACGGCACGCCGCCGTCGGCCACGCGCGGCAACGGGCAGACGGCCACGCAGTCGGGCGCGATCGCCGTGCCGAGGGCGTGGCGGAGCACGCCGGGCCGCACCGGGTGGACCGCGACCCCGGCGGCTTCGGCCGCGACGGCGAGATCGGGGTCCGGTGGCGTCCCCGACGGCACCAGGACGGCGTCGACGGTCGCGTCGGCCTGCAGCAGCTGGGTGACCAGCCGGGCGCCGTCGGCCACGCAGCGGCCCTCCCGCCGCCGGCCCGCGCCGCTCGACAGCGCCCTGACCTGCTGGACGAGGGGGTCCTTGACCGAGTCGATGGTGCTCGTCGGGGCGGTGCTCATGGACCTGCCTTCTCCGATGGCGCCCACGAGCGCCTGGCTCCACCGGCCCGCTCGCCGTCCGGCCTCACGTCGCCGGGTCTCCCCAAGCCGCCCTGGCCGTGGCGTCGGCCAGGTTGCGGGCCGAGTTGACCAGCCCGACATGGGTGAAGGCCTGCGGGAAGTTGCCGACCATCCGACCGGCCGCCGGGTCGAACTCCTCGGAGAACAGCCCGAGGTCGTTGCCCACGGCCAGCAGCCGGTCGAACAGCTGCGTGGCCTCCTCCAGCCGTCCGAGCAGCGCCAGGCAGTCGACCAGCCAGAAGCTGCAGGGCAGGAAGACCCCCTCGGTGCCGGACAGTCCGTCGACGCCGGAGGTGGCCCGGTACCGCAGGACGAAGCCGTCGGCCAGCAGCTCCCGCTGCACGGCGTCGATCGTCGAGCGCACCCGCTCGTCGTCGGCGGGCAGGAACCCGACGAGGGGGATCATGAGGACGCTGGCGTCGAGCTCGTCGGAGCCGTAGTACTGGGTGAAGGCCCCCGTGGTGGTGCTGAACCCCTGCTCGCAGACCTCGGTGTGCACGGCATCGCGCGCCTCCCGCCACTCGTCGACCGGCCCATCGAGGCCGTGGCGCTCGACCGCGGCGATGGCCCGGTCGAATGCCACCCAGGCCATCACCCGGGAATGGGTGAAGTGCTGTCGCTCCCCGCGGATCTCCCAGATGCCGTCGTCGGGGTCGGCCCAGTGCTCGGTCACGAACGCCATCACCGCCAGCTGGAAGTCCCACACCACGTCGGACAGCTCGATGCCGTGGCGCCTGGCCCGGTCGATGGCGTCCATCATCTCGCCGTACACGTCGAGTTGGAACTGCCCGGACGCCGCGTTGCCCACCCGCACCGGCACCGACGAGTCGTAGCCCGGGAGCCAGTCGAGCACGAACTCGGTCAGGCGCCGCTCCCCGCCGGGGCCATACATGATCTGCAGCTGGTCGGGCGCGCCGGCGGCCGCCCGCACCAGCCACCGCAGCCACGCCTGGGCCTCGCTCCTGCAACCCGACTCCAGCAGGGCGTCGAGGGTCAGGGAGGCGTCGCGCACCCAGCAGTAGCGGTAGTCCCAATTGCGCTCGCCGCCGATCGATTCGGGCAGGGAGGTGGTGGCCGCGGCGACGATCCCCCCTGTCGGCTCGTAGGTGAGCCCCTTGAGCGCGACGAGGGACCGAACGACGTCGTCCGCCCAGGGGCAGTCGGGCACCTGCAGCGACGACTCCCACGTGCGCCAGAAGGCGATGGTCGCCTCCAGCGACTTGGGGACGTCGAGCTGAGCGGGCTGGCCGCGGTGCGAGCGGTGCCAGCTCAGCACGAACGGCACCGACTCGCCTGCGCCGACCTCGAAGCTGGCCTCGGTCAGGAGGTGGTGGCCCCGCAGGTCCACCGGGGTGTCGAGGGTGAGCCCGTCAGGTCCGGCGACGGCGTGCAGGCCCCGATGGGTTCGCCGCACCCACGGCACGTCGGAGCCGTACTCGAAGCGGATCACGAGCTCCATGCGCATGGGAACCCGCCCCTCGAGGCCCTCGACCAGGCGGGCGACGTGGGGATGGTGGAGGCGGGGGGGCATGAAGTCGGTGATGCGCACCCGGCCCGCCTCGGTGGCGATCTCGGTCTCGAGGACCAGCGACCCGCCGACGTACCGGCGCACCCTCGACGTCTCGGCGCCGTCGACCGTGAGCAGCCAGCGCCCGTGGGACGGGTCACCGAGGAGGGCGGAGAAGCAGCTGCCCGAATCGAAGCGGGGCACGCACAGCCAGTCGATCGACCCGTCGCGGCCCACGAGGGCCGCCGTCTGGGTGTCGCCGATCATGGCGTAGTCCTCGATGGGTTGGCTCACGGCCGTCATCCTCCCAGACGGCAGTGACCGCGGCCCCGCATGCCCTTCCCCAGGCTGAGCCGGGCATCGTCGGGAGCTGCGCCCGGCCGACGCGGGCGCCGCGGCCCGCCGGGGTGGCGGCGTGGCTAGGTTGGCCGTCCCGTGAGCCTGCTCCCCGGTTCCCGCCCGCCCCGCCGTCCGGTCCTCGCGGCGCTCAGCTTCGCCGTGGCGGCCGCCCTGGCGGCGTGCGGGTCGTCCACGTCGACCACGCAGTCGTCCCCGACGTCTGCGCCCGCCGCCTCGCCGACGTCGCCGGCCACCTCCCCGGCGGCGAGCGGCGGCCCGGTCACCACCCCGGCCTCGGCGGCGACGGGGGGGATCCCGACGGTGACCCACGGCACCGACCTCTCGGTCGAGCCACGGGTGGCGGCCGGAGGCTCCACGCCGCCCGCCAACCTGATCACGCGCGACCTGGTCGCAGGCAAGGGGAGGGTCCCGACGGCCACGTCGACGGTGACGGTCCAGTACGTCGGGGCCCTGTACACGACGGGCAGCGTGTTCGACGCATCCTGGACCCGCCACGCCCCGTCCAGCTTCCCGCTCGCCAACGTCGTACCCGGCTTTCGCGACGCCATCATCGGCATGCACGTGGGCGGCCGCAGGGAGGTCGTCATTCCTCCCTCCCTCGGCTACGGCGCGTCGGGCTCCCCGCCGGTGATCCCGGCCAACTCGACGCTGGTGTTCGTCATCGACCTGCTCGCCACCCGCGGCTGAGCGACCGACCTGCGAGCTTCCGGCTCTTCGCCGATCCTCAGCCGGGGGAACCGATCCGTCACCGTAACGTTGTTAGCTTGCTGCCATGGTGTGGATGGAGGGCGTCGAGATCTACCGGCGGCAGCTCGCCGAGCTGGTCGCAGTCGAGCGGGTGCGCATGGATCGGGCCCGCCAGGAGCTCGATGCGGCGACGGCGCAGCACGCCGAGCTGGTCGGGCGGATGGTCCACTCGTGCGGCTCGCGGTCGGAGGCGGCCAGGTACCTGGGGCTCAGCCGTCAGAAGGTCGCGGCCATCTCCAGGACGCGCACCCCCGATCCCGTCCGGACCGCACGCGAGGCCTGAGAGCTGGGCGGTATCGCCCGGCCCGGCCCGGTGTCGTGAGTCGTCATGGCGTCCGGTGGGGGCGCGTCGGTTCCACGACGGTGGTGACCAGTCCGGTCCCGACGTCGTAGACGTGGCCGGACACGGTGATCCTGGCCGGGACCTGTGGGGCAGAGAGGAGCAGCTCGACGTCCGCCCGGACGGTGGCGGCTGGGTCGACGACTGGCAGGGCGGCCAGTGCCGCTTCGTCGTAGCCGCTGCGCTCGGCGAAGCCGTGGCGGAGCTCGTCACCGGCGAGCAGTCCGCTCCCGCAGTCGGTGTGGTGGATGATGGCCGCCTCGAAGTAGGGGCCCTCCGGCGCTCTCGTTTCCACGAGGTAGCCGATGTAAGCCATGTCCCGGATGACTGCCGGTGTGACCCGGCCGCCGATGCTGCGGGCCACGATGGCCTCGGCGAACTCGAGGCCGAGGAAGTCGGCCGGGTCGACTCGGGGGTCGATGCAGGTGATCACGTAGAGGCCGCTGTGGGGCAAGAAGGGCAGACGAGGAGCGTGGAACCGAACGTCGGTGGCGGCGAAGCGCTTGTTGCGTTCCAGGAGCGATGCCAGATCGGACATGTGAGGCGAGCTTTCGAGTTGGCGGTTGGGGTCGTCGCAACTTCGACGGGGACGGCGATGAGGTCGGCGGTCTCGGCCGGGTGGGCGACGGGCTCGGCGTGGGAGGAGCCGACCTCCCCGATGGTAGAGCCAGCGCGTCTGGGCACGAAGAGTCCTGTCGGGGCGAGGTCCGCCGCGATTGGCTGGACCTCGCTGGCGGAGCCCCTCGCCGGAGGTCGAGCGACCGAGGCGGTCCGGCGAAGCGCGGCGCTCGCGCCCAGCGGGCCCGCGCTTCTCGGCGGAGATCGTCCGGATCCGAGGCGAGCGGCCGCTCGACGAGGCCAGCAGCACCCCGACGCCCTGGCGTGACCCGGGTGATCCGGGCCCTTTCACCAGGAAAGCCAGGGCAACTGTTCCCGAGGGGCTTCCGAGCGAACCGGGGAGCCCCGGTGATGTCCAGTGGCGCCTCGTTGAGGGCCCGCGGCGATCGACGAAGGCACCTTCCAGTGGCATGATGCCTCTTCTTTCACTGGCGTGACCATCCAGCGGTCCCTCGTGCCGAGCAGGGCGACGGTTGTTCTGGCCACCCTCAGACGCGACGGTTCACCCATGATCAGCGGGACAGAACCGGCCTTCAATGGAACAGGTATGCGCCTGGGAATGACGCGCAACTCGCTGAGGCACTCGACCTCCTTCGAGACACGCGCTTTACGCCGCACAGCCCGGCGTAGGCTGGACCCGTGTCCGAGTGTGAGGGCGGCGGCCCCGTCACCATCGATCCCGTCGTCGATCAGCACTGGTGGCGCGACCACCTCGACGAGGTCATCCTGGCTGACGTCCGCTGGTACTCCGACGGCCGCTCCGGGGAGCAGGCCTACGACGACGGCCACCTCCCTGGAGCCATCTTCGTCGACCTCGACGCCCGGTTGTCGGCCAAGGCTTCTGCGGCCGACGGTCGCCACCCGCTGCCCGACGCCGCGATGTTCGCCCAGGGGATGGCCCGGTTGGGCATCGGCGACGAGCACACGGTGATCGCCTACGACGACGCCGGGGGTGTGATCGCGGCGCGACTGGTGTGGATGCTGCGGGTCACCGGGCATGAGGCCGCTCTGCTCGACGGCGGACTGCTCGCCTATCGGGGGCCGCTGGTCACGGAGCGACCCGAGCCGCCGGCCACCGCCTTCACCCCCCGCCCGTGGCCGTCCGATCGACTGGCCGACATCGACGACGCCGCTGACCGGGCCAACCTGGTCATCGATGCACGCGACGGCCGGCGTTACCGGGGCGAGCCCGACACCCTGGATCCCCGCTCGGGCCATATCCCCGGGGCCCGGAGCCTGCCGTGCCGGGAGAACCTCGATGCCGACGGCACGTTCCTCGAGATCGACGAGCTGCGGCGGCGATTCGAGGGGATGGGCGTCGTTGCGGGCGGCGAGGTGATCTCCTACTGCGGTTCGGGGGTCACCGCCTGCCACAACTTGCTGGCCCTCGAACACGCCAAGATCGGCACCGGTCGCCTGTTCGCCGGGTCGTGGTCCCAGTACAGCAACGCTCCCGACCGACCGGTGGTCACCGGCATCAGTCCCGGCTAGCCAGTCGATCGAGCTCCCGTCGGGCCCCTTGACCCACGTCGCGAAGGAGCCGCTGGTGAGTTGTGGTCAGGGTCCGTTGGCCGTCGGCTCGTACTGGCGAATCCGGTCCGCTCGGAAGACCCACAACCGCGCTCTCACGTCGTGCCGGGCGAGGCCTGGACGAGGCGGTCGACGACCAGGTCGATGTCGTTGCTGCCGGGGCGATCGTGCACTCGCAGCACGACGATGCCCGCCGTGCGCTCCGGAGGGAAGTGGAACGGGTTGGCGAAGTCCACGTCGAGGGTGACGAGGACCCGCTGAGCGTCCACTGCGGCGTCGAGCACCCGGGCATCGGACGCCCCGGAAAGCTGCTCCTCGTAGACCGTGTCGACGTCGCGGCCGGCGCTGCGCAGTCGGTCGCAGTGCCGGAGTCCGAGGTTTTCGTCGAGCTTGAGCCTCACGCCACGTCGACGAAGTGGCCGGCGGCGAGGCGGGCGCCGTAGGCAAGGCTGGCGCGCAGGTCCTCGTCGGACAGCTGCCGGTACTCCCGGAGGATCTCTTCTCCGGTCGCCCCGTCCGCCATCATGCCCAGGATCAGCCCGACCCAGATCCGCGTGCCCTTGATGACCGGCTTGCCGAAGCAGACCTCAGGATCGATGCTGATCCTCTCCGGCAGATCGTCCAACACCCCGTCATGGTACCGGTGGTCACTCGCCGACGAGCCCTTATCCAGGGTCAGGCGCGCCTCGTCGTCTCGTATCGACACCACGGGACGCTCCGCCGAGCCGACGATCCTCGCCTCGATCTCGTCGCCCGCCGCTCTACCCGCTGGGCAGTCCAAGCCAGCGCAACGGCCGTTCAGCACGCCCGGACCGGCTGGCACGACACCGTCCAGACTCACGCCGTCCAGCTACTCGATCGACAAGGCGGGCTCGGCCGCCGGGCTGTCGAGCTCCAGGCTGCTCGGAATGCCAATGGAGGGTATCCACCCTCCACTCCGAGATCACCGACCGAATCCACCAGCTCGACCAAGCTCTCGCTGCGTCTCCCAGCTCCCGACGGGACCGGGCGGTCTCGCCTGCCGAGCCCAGATGTCGCCGGCCCGTTAGGGGTCGCTTCCACCCGGTGTCGCGGGCAGCCTGGAGGCGGCCAACCACAGCTCGGATCTTCACGTCGTCGCGCTGATTGGCAATGACTCAGCGGCTGCCCACCGATGATCCTGCCGCGACGGCCGTGCCTGGTCAACGATGTACACGTGGGTATGCCCCGTCCGACCGCACGAACACTTCAGCGTCCGTGTGTCAAGGACATGGTTGTGAGCGAGCCAGAGTCGGATCGACGGGGCGGCCGCCGTGAAGGCCGCCGTAAAGGGACTGCCCGCGGCCGAACGTGACGTGCTGCTCCTGGTCGTGTGGGAGGAGCTAACGGTCGCCGAAGCGGCGGTGGCCTTGGGGGTCCCAGCCGCCACGGCCAGAAGCCGCCTACACCGGGCTCGTGTCGTGTTACGTGACCGCCTGGATGGCTCCGCAGCGCTGGGGCAAGCCCTAACAGCCGAAAGAAAGGCACCGTGATGGACGAACTCGACGTCCTCAAGCGTGTTGGCGATGTGCCTGCACTTTCCGAGGAAAGCTTCGCACGGACGCGCCAGCTCTTCGAGGACCGAGCAGTCGGACTCGACGCCGTCCTGACCCCGCGCCGCCCCGCCGCCGCACCCGCCGGCATGCACACAGAGGGTTTGCCATAGCGGTCAGCGCCGTCAGCGTAGCAGCGGCACTGTCGCTGCTTGCAATCGTACCTACCGGTAGTGGCGGTCGCGTTCGTCTCAGTTCCTAGAGTCCTGCCGCCGTTGCTGTCCTGACGGGTGCGGCCCATGGTTCTGCTGCCACCCCGGCCATGCTCCCTGGGCCTGGCCAATATGTGTACATAAAAATCACCCACACGTCGCTCAACTACGGGAACGGGTTCGGTGGAAGCTCAGCTACCTACTGGTACACGGAAACGCAGACGATGCAGACGTGGACGGCGCGAAATGGTTCTGGACGAACCATTCTCAGCTACACCCCGGCCAGGTTCGTCTCGGCAGCGTCGAAGCAAGCTTGGAAAAAGAGCGGTCAACCCAGGCCTACCTCGCCATCGGCCGACCAGTCATACGGGGCGTTTGCGCAACGAGCCTCGCTCAACCTTGACCCACGCGGACTGCCCTCCTCGCCACGCGCTTTGGGTAAGGCCATCAGACAGCGCTACCTGGGCGCGATGACCCCGTCGGGGGTTCTCTCGATCAGTGCTTCCCTTCTCCAAGAGCCGGGATTGCGGCCAGCTCTACGAGGCGCCCTCTACCGGATGCTTGCCGAAACGCCAGGTCTCACTTCTTACGGCGTTTCCACTAGTGGCGGAGGTAAGAGCGGGCAGGCGATCGGGCTGGTGGTGAGTGGGGCGCGCATCGAGGTCATCTTTGACGAGGCGAGCGGCAGGCTCCTTGGCGAGGACAGGATCGTGGTTGACCCTGCCAACCTCGCAGCGTCGCCGGGCGAGACGCCGGCGCAACTGTCTGCGCTTCGCAGCCAACACCCAGGTACGGTCTTGGACGCTCAGGTGTTCGTCTCAAGTGCGATCGTTACATCTACGGCTACGGCTTGACGGTGGACACGCCGAGGCGGCCGACGATGTGAACGATGTCGGCCGCCGGGGGACGATCTCGATGTGGGTTGGCTTCTGCAGGCGATGCGCACCCAGCGGGGGGAAGGGATCAGCCGGTCACCCACGGCGGCTTCGAAGATGGTCGCCACCTACCAACGGTAGGCGATCTCGACCGAGCCGGGCGCCAGTGGGGCGCGCGGCCTTGACCCACGGCTGGATCTCGCTCCGGCGGATGGTGCCGATTGGCCAGAGCCAGGGGAGGGGTAGCCGTGAGCCGCAGGGAGCTCTCGGCCTGGACCGTCGCGCTCAGCCGGTGGACCTGCCCGGCCTGCCAGCTCTCGCCGTAGTCCCGATCGTTGCGCGGGCCCCGGCCCGGTCGACGGAGAGGCCGTGGGCCAGTCACCGCCGATGCGGTCGAGGGACCGCTCGGCGTCCCCCTTGACAGCGGTCGACGTGGCGTGTCCTCCGCGATCGCGCGGGTACTCCCGCCACCCGGCCCGGGGTGGGTGACGGTGAGCCGGCTTGTAGGCGGGATTCTGTCCACCGGCCCGTTGCCGGGATCCGGATGGGTGGCCATCCATCTGTGCGGTCTACCTGGGGACATCGGCCGGGCCGGCCGTCCCACGCTCGACCTTGCTCCGGGTGGGGTTTACCGAGCCGACCGGGTCGCCCCGGCCGCTGGTGCGCTCTTACCGCACCGTTGCACCCTTACCTGTGACGCCCCGAGGGGCGCCCATCGGCGGTCTGTTCTCTGTGGCACGTTCCTGCGAGTCACCTCGACTGGCTGCTAGCCAGCACCCTGCCCTGTGGAGTCCCGACCTTCCTCGACCGGGTCGGGCCCGGCCGCGACCACCGGTCCGGCTCACCGTCGTGATCGATCCTAGCGGCGGAGCGCCCAACTGGCGCGGCGGGGACTCGCGGAGCGGATCGTCTTCCCGACACCGGCAGGATGAACTCGGAAAATGTCGAAGTACCCACCGTGCGCGCGCAAGGATCACGACGCGGTTGCGCCGAAGGGACGGACATGACGACCAATGGCAAGTCGTGCGGGGCGGAGCCGCCGGGTGCCAGCGTCCTGGTCGCCGGGGAGTCCCTGGACCACGGAGCGGCGCTCGATGCCGCTTTCGACCACTCGCCGACGGGTTCCGCCGTGCTCGACGGAGACGGCCGGATGCTGCGGGTCAACGACGCCTTCGTGGTGCTGGTCGGCCGTCCGCTGTCGGAGCTCATCGGCGCCCCCCTGCGGTCGCTGTTCCACGACGAGGATGCGGCCAGAGGGCGCCATCCGACCGCCGGGCGCGAGCACCCGACGACCGTGTACTGCCGGCTCACCCACCCGGACGGCCACGTCCTGCGCGTCCAGGTCTCCCTCTCCGGTCCGATGCCCGACCTCGACGGGAGGATGTTCGCCGTCGCCCACCTGCTCGATCTGAGCGCCCTGCAATCTCTGACCGACCAGCTCGACGCCGCAGGCACCACCGACTCGCTCACCGGGCTCCCCAATCGCGAGGGGCTGAGGGCCATCCTCTCCCGCTCCCTCGCCAACCGCCGCGACCCGCTGCTGATCGGGCACTTCGACCTGCGCCGGTTCGGTCTGATCAACAACGCCCTCGGCCGGACCGTCGGCGACCTGGCCCTCATCGAGGTGGCCAGGCGCCTGCGCGGTGCGCTCGGCCCCGGTGACACGGTCGGGCGCGTCGGTGATGACGAGTTCGTGGCCGTCGTGCCCACGTCGAGCGGGGTACGAGGGGGCCACCTCACCCGATCGACGGTCCGGCACCTGCTCGAGGTGGTGGCCGAGCCGCTCGACGTCGGTGGCTACCGGCTGGTGATCGACGCCCGGGTCGGCGTGGCCAGGAGCGCGTCGGGCGAGGCGGCGTCGGAGCTGCTGGCGCACGCCGAGGCGGCGGTCTACCTGGCCAAGCGGCAGGGCAGCCAGGTGGGCGTGTGGGACGCCGGCGTGCGAGACCGCGCCTACGGGAGGCTCAAGATCGAGGGGGCCCTGCGCCAGGCCGACTTCGACGCCGAGCTGCTCCTGCACTACCAGCCGGTCTGGGACCTGGCGTCGGGCGTGGTCGGGTCGGTCGAGGCGCTCCTGCGCTGGGAGCACCCGGCGCTCGGCCGCATCGGTCCCGACCGTCTGCTGCCCGTCGCCGTCGACCTCGACATGACCGCCGAGATCGGTGACTGGGTGCTGCGCCGGGCGACCAGCGACGTCGTGGAGTGGCGGCGCGCCCACCCGGGGTCGACGGCCAAGGTGGCGGTGAACCTGAGCGGCGAGCACGTCGGCGATCCGGGACTGGTCGAGAGCGTCTGTCAGGCGGTCGACGCATCCGGGGACCCGGAGGTGCTGATCGTCGAGATCACCGAGCAGGCACTCGTCACCGCCTCCGCGCCGGTGCTTCGCCGCCTCAGGCGCCTGTCGGACCTGGGCGTCGAGATCCACCTCGACGACTTCGGGACGGGCTACTCGTCACTGGCCTACCTCAACCGCCTGCCGGTGGACGGCCTCAAGGTGGACCGCCAGTTCGTGTCGGGCGACACCGGGCTGCTCCTGCTGCGGACCATCGCCAGGCTCGGGCGGGAGCTCGGCAAGGTGGTGGTCGCCGAGGGCGTCGAGACCGAGGCCCAGCTGCGGGCGGTGCGCTCCACGGGCTGCACCATGGCCCAGGGCTACCTCCTCGGGCGGCCGGGGCCCGACCTCGACGCCGCCCTCGCCCCGGTCGCTCGCGACGCGGCCGTTGCGGTCGCGCGCTAGTCGCCGCTCAGGCGGGCCGTCGCCCGTCGCCCGGGGCGCTTGAGCACCTCGATGGCGTTGGGCAGCTGCTCCTTGATGGCGGTGTCGTGGGTGACCACGAGGACCTGGCGGAACCGCCCACGCAGCTGCTCGAGGGCCTGGAGCATCCTCGCCTTGCGCTCGTCGTCGAGGGGGCCGAAGACCTCGTCGAGGACCAGGAGCCCGACCGAGCCGCCGGACTGGAAGCGGACGTGCTCGCTGATGGCCACCCGCAACGCCAGGTTGGCCAGGTCGATCTCCGATCCGGAGAACCGGTCGAGGCCGTAGGTGCGCCCGGCATCGCTGATCTGCAGCTCGAAGGTCTCCGGGTCGACCTCCAGACGGTCGTACTCCCGGTCGGTCAGCTCGGCGAAGAGGTCGGCGGCCTGCGCGGCAAGCCTCGGGCCGACCGTCGCCACGACGGTGTTGCGGAATTCCCCGAGCAGGACGGCCAGCCTGCTCAGGTGGCGGCTGCGGTCCTGGAGGTCGGCGAGCTTGGCGTGCTGTGCCGTGGCCTCCTCGACCCGCTTGGCCTGGGCGTCGGCGACGGTGCGGGCCCTGACCGCATCGCGCCCCGCCGCGTCCGCTCGCTGACGGGCCGCGGCCGCCACCGCCTCGGCATCGACGCGCGCCCTGCGGCTCCCGTCGAGGGTGGCGGGGTCGTAGGAGAGCTCGGCGAGGCGCCCGGCCTGCTCCCCCACCACCTTGGTCGCGTCGCGGACGGCATCGATCAGCGTCGTCCGCTCCGCTTCCAGGACAGGGCGGCGCTCCAGGCGGGTGGTGAGGGTGACGACCGATGCCGCCACCCGCTCGCCCTCGTCGACGCGTGCCCGCCATGTCGTGCCGACGGCCACGACAGTCGCGGCATCGCCGAGCTCTTCGGGACCGGGGCCGCCGGCGCGTTCGACGGCGCTCGCGGCGACGGACCGGGCCAGCTCGGCGTCGGCCCGCCTGGCCGCCTGCTGCTCCCACGCCCGGCGCGCCGCCGCGGCCGCTTCGAGGTGCGCGGTCTCCGCCGCGAGGGCAGCGGTCGCGTCGCCGGCCTCGGCGGTCAGGCGGGCGTGGCGCTCCTCGAGCTCAACCAGCCGGACCTCGGCGGCCTCCACCTCCGCGGCGCGGTGGGCGCGAACCTGGTCGAACGCGTGGCCCAGGGCCTGGCCGCAGAGCGGGCACGCCGCTTCAGCGGAGAGCGACGAGGAGCGCGCCGTCGCGTCCCTGGCCCGGGTCAGCTCGCCCTTCGCGGCCTGGAGCAGCCCGGTGACGGCGTCGCGCTGCGAGGCCGCCCGCTCGACCTCGGTGGCCAGTCGGGCCCGGGCCGAGGCGTCGGGGGCGGCCACCTCGACATCCACCGCGATCCCGGCCAGGTGCCGATCCGCCGAGGCCAGGACCCGCAGCGTGTCGAGCACGGCCCGGTCGCGCGACAGGTCGCCCTGCTGCTCCCGCAACCCGGCCAGCTCCTGCGACGCGGTGGCGAGGGGCGCGAGCTCGGTTTCGACCTCCCGCCTGCGGGCCTCCTCCCGGTCGAGGGCGGCCGCCGCGTGGCGCGCCTCGGACGCGACCCGCTCGTGGGCCTGACGGACCCGATCGACGCGCTCGAAGGCGGCGAGCGCCTCCTCGCGGCGACGCCCGGCCTGCGCGGCCACGTCGACCTCGGTGGCGGCGGTCGCCTCGGTCGCGGCGGCCGCGGCCTCGGCGTCGGCCGCCTCGGTCGACAGGGCCTCGACGTCGGGCAGCATCCCGCGCAGCTTGACCAGGTCGGCCTCGGTCTCCCTGGCGTCCCTCCTGGCGGCGTCGCGCGCCCCGTCGAGGGGGGTGATGCCGAGGAGCTGGAGCACCAGTCGCCGGCGCTCCGCCGGTGCCTGCGAGCTGAAGGCGGCGAGCTGCTTCTGCTCGGCGAAGACCGATGCCCGGAAGGCCACGTCGTCCATGCCGAGCACCGACTGCACGTAGCGGCGGGTGTCGGTCGCTCCCTCGGACATGGTCAGGCCGTCGCAGTGGGCCTCGGCCCGCATCGTGGCGTTGATCCCGGTCAGCGACCTCCGGACCAAATACAGGTGGCCCTCGTGCTCGAACTCCAGCTCGGTGACGCAGTCACCGCCCACACCCGAGGAGCGGATCTCGTCGCGGCCGGTACGGGCCCGGCCCCACAGCGTGAAGGTGATGGCCTCGAGCAGCGTCGACTTGCCCGCCCCGTTGGCCCCGTAGATCCCGACCAGGCCAGGAGGCAGCGCCAGGTCGAGCTCGTCCTCGTAGACGCGGAAGTTGCGCAGGTACAGGCGGGTCAGCAGCACGGCGCGCTCAGCCTGCCGCCTCGATCGCCGCGTGGAGGTACTCGTGGCCGAGGGACCGCAGGCGGTCACGGTCGAGTCCGGTCAGGTCCTGACCCTCCACGTAGCCGTCCCACTGACCGCCGATGGTGTCGACCGAAGGGAGCTCGGCGCTGGTGGCCATCGACACGAACTGCGGCTCGAGCTTCAGGTGCAGCCCCGCTCGGGCGGCGTCGTGGACGGCCTGCAGGTCGAGCATGCGGTACGCCTGGGGGTCGACACCGTCGAGGAAGAGGCGGGCGACCGCGCCGGCCGGCACGGTGGCGGCGCGCTGCAGGACCCGCTCGGACAGCTCGGCGGGGGAGAGGCCGATGGCGTAGACCGGCTCGAGGGTGACGAGCGGTCGGGTCCCGCCGAGGGGGACGTGGCGGCACTCGCCGGTCTCGGTGTCGAGCACGACGATCCCCTTCGCCCGGTCCGGCTCGTCGGAGAACTGGAAGCTGTCGGTCGAGCCGGCGTACCACATGTGGGGCTCGACCCGGGCGAAGGTGTGGTAGTGGCCGAGGAGCACCAGGTCGGACTGGAGGCGGCCGGCGTCGACCTCGATCTCGTTGATGTCGGCGTGGCGGGGCTGCAGCTGGGTCAGACGGGGGTGGGTCAGCAACAGGTTGGTCCGATCCGCGCTCCTCGAACGCGCCGCCTCGTCGAGCCCCTCGAGGGCCGCCTCGACGGAGAGCATCTGCGGGACGGCGTGGACGACCAGGCCGTCCAGCTCGATGCGCTCGTAGGCCAGCCGGTGGGCGAAGTGGAACTCGGGAAACGAGTCGGCGAGGACCGAGTACGGGCTGCCCCGGCCGGGAAGTCGCGGGGTGTCGTGGTTGCCGCTGATGACCACGACGGCGACCCCGTGCTCGCGCAGCTTGGTCAACGCCCGCTGGGCCACCCGGAACGAGCGGTACGTCGGCCGGGGATGATCGAACACGTCGCCGAGCCAGCAGACCAGGTCGGGCCGTTGCTCGAGGGCCAGATCGACCGCCGCCTCGAAGGAGCGCTCGAAGTCCCACTCGCGCTGGTTGACGCCACCCTCGGTGGTGAAGGGATAGTAGGAGCGCCCGAGATGGGCGTCACCGATGGCTGCGACTCGCATGTCGTCCAGCCAACCAGGCGCGTGAGACGAATGCCAGCGGTGTAGTTTTCGGCCATGGTGCGAGAGGACCGGCGCCGGCGGGGTTCGATCGGGGTGGCGGGGCGCTCGGCGTCGGAGGTCTACCGGAGCGAGCGGGCCAGGGCCCGTCGCCGTCGGGTCGAGCACGTGGTCTGGGTCGCGGTCGCGGTCGGTGCCGCGGTCGTGGTCGCCTCCCACCGGTCCTCCACGGCGCCGGTGGTCGGGCTCGCGGTGGTCGGGCTCGCGGCGGTCGGGCTCGCGGCGGTCGGGCTCGCGGCGGTCGGGCTCGCGGCGGTCGGTGCCGCCGTCCTGCGTCGTCCCCGCCCCGACCCAGAGCGGTGGTGGCGAGGCGCGGAAGGGGAGCGGGCGACCGGGGACCTCCTCGACGAGCTTCCCCGGCGGTGGTCGGTGCTCCACGATCTCCGCGTCCCCGGCAGCCGGGCCAACATCGACCACCTGGTCATCGGGCCACGCGGGGTCTGGGTCATCGACACCAAGGCCTACCGGGGCGCGCCACGCGCCCGCTGGCGGTCGATCACCGTCGCCGGGCGCCCGCTCGACACTTCGGCCTCGGCCTGGGAGGCGGAGGTGGTGGCCGACCGCCTCGGGGTGGAGGTGCGACCGCTCGTCGTGCTCCACGGCCGCGGCCTGCCGTCGCGGGGTCGTCGCTGCGACGGGGTGCGGGTCGTGCCCGCGGCGGCCCTGCTCCGACGGATCCGGCGCGAGCGCGTCGGGCCCCACATCGGCGCGCCGCGGCGGCGGGCCCTCTTCGAGCGCGCTCTGACCGAGCTCCCGGAGGCCTGAGGCTGCCAAGATGCAGGGCCGATGACCACTCCCGAGCCCTTTCCCGGCCACGTCGTGGCGGCGGACGACGCGCCGGCGAGCCCGACGGGAGGCCCGGCGGGTCCGACGCCCGCCGCCACGGTCCTCTCCCTTCGCGACGCGTTCGACGGTGTGGAGGTCCTCCTGCTCCGCCGCCGGCGCGGCGGCGCCTTCTCGGGGATGTGGGTCTTTCCCGGCGGCAAGGTCGAGGAGGCCGACGCCGCCGACGCCGCCGGGGATCCCGAGGCGCCCCGCCTGCGCGCCGCCGGGCTCGACGCCGTGCTACCGGAGATCGCGGTGGCCCGCAGAGCCGCGGTGAGGGAGGCGGCCGAGGAGGCGCAGCTCCGCCTCGACGTCGCCGACCTCGTCGTCCACTCGTTCTGGATCCCGCCGCCCGAGACGCCCCGGCGGTTCTCGACGTGGTTCTTCGTCTCACCGGCCGCCGCTGCGGACACCGTCGTGGTCGACGACGCCGAGGTGCACGAGTACCGCTGGATGACCCCGGCCGCCGCCTTCGCCCAGCGCGACGCCGGTGCCTTGGCCCTCGCCCCCCCGACGTGGATGACGCTGCTGCAGGTCGGCGCCCACCCGAGCGTCGCCGCCGTCATGGCGGAGGCGGCCGGCCGGCCGCCCATCCGCTTCGAGACCCGGTTCGGTCGCAGCGACCGAGGGACGGTCACGCTCTGGGAGGGTGACGCCGGCTACGAGTCCGGTGATCTCGAGACCCCCGGTCCACGACGGCGCCTGTGGGTGCGTGACACCGCACCGTGGCGGGTCGAGCTGAGCGACGGCCCCGCCGGTCCTGGCCCTGGGGCCTGAGCCGTGGCGGGACGACGGCCCCTGCGCTTCGACCCCATTGGCGAGGCCCGTCGGCAGTGGGAGGTCAACGGCTGGCCGGCCGAAGCGGCAGGCATGGCCGCCGTGACATCGGTGTTTCGGGCCCAGCAGGTCTACCTGGCCAGGGTCGACTCGGTGTTGCGGCCGCTGGGGCTGACCTTCGCCCGCTACGAGGTCCTGATGCTCCTGCGCTTCAGCCGCACCGGGTCGCTGCCGCTCAACAAGGTCGGCTCCCGGCTGCAGGTCCACCCGACGAGCGTGACCAACGCCGTGGACCGGTTGGAGGACCAGGGCCTCCTGCGACGGGTGCCGCACCCGAGCGACCGGCGCACGACCCTCGCCGAGATCCTGGCCGCCGGCCGTGACCTGGCCGGCGCGGCGACGACCGCGGTCAACGCCGCCGTGTTCGACCAGCCGCTCCTCGACGGGGCGGACGTGGACCAGCTGGTGGCGATCATCAGCCGGCTGCGTCAGCGGGCCGGCGACTTCGACGACGGGGCCTGAGCGCCCGCTCGCCCGTCGCTGGCGCTGCCCTGGGCGCGGTTCGGACGGACTCCCTGCCGGTTCGGTCAGGCCCGAACCTTGGTGCCGGCGTGTCGTTGAGCGACACGGGGGGCACCAAGGTTGCTCGGGACGACGGGGCGACCCCCGCCGGCTGAGGAGCGCCGGCGACGCAGGGCCGGGCGGGTCGGGGAGCCGGGTGAGGCCGGGCGGGGACGGGGAGCGAGGGTCCGGCGTGGGGAGCGAGGCGCGAAGGCCCGGCGCGGGGAGCGGGGGTCGAGCACGGGGTCGCGGGCTAGTCGACCAGGGCGGACACGTTGGCTGCGGCGGAGGGGCGGGGCGCGGGCGGGGGCGGGGTGGCGGCGACCAGATCGGCGTAGAGGTCGATGGCCGCGGGGACGGCGAAGGGGGCGTGCAGGTTGGCGATCAGGCACTCGCCGGGCATGAGGGTCTGGATCTCGGCGCCCTGGGCGGAGATGTCCTGCTTGGACGAGGAGCGCAGCACGGAGCGATCCTTGTCGTCGGCCAGGCCGAGCACGAAGAACGTGTTGAACTGGCTGAGCAGCTGGTCGTCGAGCAACCGGGGCTGCTGGGTGACGGCGCACAGGCCGACACCAAACTTCCTGCCTTCACGCGCCAGTCTCGGGAAGACGTTGGACTCCCGGTCCTTGTTGCCCGACAGGACCCGCTGGGCCTCCTCCAGGGCCACGGCGACGACCGGCATCCTGGCGTGCAGGTCGGGGTCGTCGAGGTAGGCGCCCTGCCAGTGGTCGAGCACCCTGCGGGTGAGGAACGAGGCGACCAGCACCTCCTCGGTCGAGCCGAGGCCGCTCACGTCGACCAGCACGACCTTGCCGGCGAGCAGGTCGGCGACGATGCGGCCGCCGACCGACAGGCTCGGATCGGGGGAGATGCAGCGGAGGGTGACGATGCGCCGGGCGCGGCGGTGCACGACCTGCAGGGTGGAGAGGGCGACACGTGCCGACAGCTCGACGTCGCGGAAGCCGGCCAGGTCCTCGATGCCGGCGAAGTCGGCCAGCCAGGCCAGGCCCTCGCCTCGGGAGGCGTCGGCGCCGTAGTGGCGCTCGAGCTCGTAGAGGGCCTCCTCCTGCGGGCGGCTCCACTCGTAGGCGGTGCGCAGGTCGTCGACCGAGAGCTCGGCGAGGGAGATGCGCAGTGAGCTGGTGCCGGGCAGCGACCGGTTGGCGTAGGTCCGCAGCGAAGCCGCGGCCCACGGGTGGCGGCCGAGGGCGGCCCGGTACTCGCCGTGGGGGTCGATCACCAGCAGGCCGTAGCGGCCGTTGGCCCGCATCACCCCGGCCGCGATGACCTGCATCAGGTTCGACTTGCCCATGCCCGTGGTGGCGAAGATCCCGACGTGGGTGGCGAGCGACGCGCCGGGGATGCCGACGGCCAGGTCGACGACGGTCTCGCCGCTGCGGAGCCGGCCGACGGGCAGGTCGCCCATCCGCTCGGACAGGAACGCGAAGTCCTCGGCCTCCGGTGCGACGACCGCGGAGAACTGGGTGGGCAGGCTCTTGGGCTTGCGAAAGGTGCGGCGGGGCAGGCCCGGCGCCTCGGGGGGCGCCAGATAGCCGAGGCAGCGGCAGTCGGCCACCCGGTAGGTGCGTCTGGCCTGCTCGTGGAGGGGGTGGAGGCCGCGCTCGCCGCGCTCGTCGTCGGCCAGCAGCGTCCCGGCGATCCGCTCGGCCCAGCCCGGCTCGCGATGCTCGCTGCCGTAGGTGACGTCGACCACCCGGAACAGGTACCGCCGGTCGGTGCCCTCGTCGACCGCGACGAGCAGCTCCCCGAGGAACAGGTCCTCGTCGGGCGCGGCCCGGAAGGTCCCGTCGAGCACGTTGCGACCGAACAGGCGACCGCGCACCTGCCGACCCGAGGGGCGGGTCGGGTGCACCTGCGGATCCGGGGGCCGGGTCGGGTGCACCTGCGGATCCGGGGGCCCGGTCGGGTGCACCTGAGGCCCGGGTGGGCCGGCCGGGTGGACCAGGTGGTCCGGGGGGCGGGGGAGGGGGGAGTCGGCCATGTCAGCTCCGTTCCATCAGGCGGTGCCGGTCGGTGAAGGCCCGCTCGCGCACGTCGAAGGGGACTCCGGCGCGGTCCATGCCGGCCTGCACCCGGTCCCAGACCTCGGCCCGCAGCCAGCCCGGGCAGGCCGCCAGGCGGTCGGCGACGGTCAGCGGATACGGGTAACCGGGGAAGGCGGCGTCGTCGGCCAGGCCGGCGAGGTGGCCGAGGGCGGCCTCGGGATCGGTGCCACCGGCCAGGTCGACGCGGAAGGCGAACCGGGCGTCGGGGTCGAGACGGGCGATCGTGACGGTGAGGCCCGGCCCGAGGTCGTCCCGGGTGGACGCCACCTTGGCCCACCAGCGCGCCCTGGGCCCGAAGCGGGCCTCGGCCTCGCGTTCGAGGGAGCCGACGAGCGGCACCGTGCCCCGGGCCAGCGAGGAGTGCTTGGTCACCCCGGCCAGGACCACCTCCCGCTCGGCGGCCCGCTGCAGCAGGGCCCCGATCCACGCGGCGGGGATCCGCCAGTCGGGCTGGAGGTCGCCGTCGACGAGCACCACGGCGCCTTCGTCGGCCGCGTCGACCGCGGCGGCGACGGCCTCCCACTCGCCCCAGTCCCGCAGCAGGTTGATGTCCACCGCAGCGTCCGGGGCGACGGGGGAACCGAGGGCGGCGAGGGAGCGCCGCTCCTCGCCGCAGCCGAGCAGGTGAGGGCGCAGCTCGCCCTCGTCCTCGACCACCGCCCGCCCGTCGCGCCAGCGGACCGTCGCCGCCCTGGTCACGACCAGCTGCAGCGTGCGGGCGTCGGCCACCAGGGCCTGCCCGCCGTCGACCGCCCAGACGTCGGCCGGCGCCGGCCGGCTCACCAGGGGCGCCAGGGTGACCGTGGACTCGAAGACCAGTGCCGTCCCGGTCGGGTCGCGCAAGCCGTCTCCTCCGGTGGTCAGCAGGGCGGCCAGGCGCGACGCGGCCCCCTCGATGCGGTCGGCGACGGGCAGCACCTGGCCAGCCTGCCATCCCCCGGTGACGGTCCCCGCGGACGGCCCGGTTGGCGGAGGGCGGGGATCGGGAAGGATGGAGCCATGCCGCGAGCCATCTGGAGCGGGTCGGTCAGCTTCGGGCTGGTCAACGTCCCCGTCAAGCTGGTCACCGCCACCTCCTCCAAGGACGTGCGCTTCCACCAGCTGCACGCGGCCGACGGCGCCCGCATCAACCAGCGGCGTGTCTGCTCGGCCGACGGCGAGGAGGTCGACTACGCCGACATCGTCAAGGGCTACGACCTGGGCGGCGGTCGCTACGTCATCGTCGAGCCCGAGGAGCTGGCCGCGGTCGATCCGGCGGCGTCGCGCGCCATCGACATCGAGGAGTTCGTCGATCTCGGAGAGATCGACCCGCTGTACTTCGAGCACAGCTACTACCTGGTGCCCGACGAGCGGGCGGCCAAGCCCTACGCCCTGCTGGTCGAGGCGATGACCAGGACCAACAAGGTGGCCCTCGGGCGCTTCGTGCTGCGCACCAAGCAGTACTGGGCCACCCTGCGGGCCCACGACGGGGTGCTGGTGCTCGCCACCATGCTCTACGAGGACGAGGTGATCGCCCCGGCCGACCTCGAGGTGCCGACCATGGACGCGGTGGCCCCGAGCGACAAGGAGCTGTCGATGGCGACCGCGCTGGTCGAGTCGCTGTCGAGCGCATTCGACCCGGGCCGCTACCGGGACGACCACCGCGACAAGGTCCTCGCCCTGATCGAGGCCAAGGCCGACGGCGAGGTCGTCACCCAGCCGGAGGAGGCCGAGACCACCGCGCCGGTCGTCGACCTGATGGCCGCGCTCGAGGCCAGCCTGGCGGCGGCCAAGGAGCGGGGCGCAGGGGGCAGGGCGTCCGACAGGAAGGGCAGGGCGACCAAGGGGTCCGGCGCGAAGGGGTCCGGCGCGAAGGGGTCCGGCGCGAAGGGGTCGGGGCCGAAGGAGCACGAAGGTGACGCCTCCGACGAGGCCGATGACGACCACGCCCGACGGTCCAAGGCCAAGTCGGCCTGAGCGTCCACGCCCGCGGCGACAGGAGCAGAGGGGGGAATGGCGAAGCCGGGTGGCGCCGAGGTGGAGATCGGCGGGCGCACCCTCTCGCTGTCCAACCTCGACAAGGTGCTGTGGCCGGCAACCGGCTTCACCAAGGGCGCCATGATCGACTACTACGGCCGGATCGCACCGGTGCTCGTCCCCCATCTCGCCGGCCGGGCCATCACGCTCCGACGGTGGCCGAACGGCGTGGAGGCGGCGTCGTGGTTCGAGAAGAACTGCCCGTCGCACCGACCCCCGTGGCTGCAGACCGTCGACATGGGCGGGGTCGGCTACTGCCTGCTCGACGAGCCGGCCGCGGTCGTCTGGACGGCCAACCTGGCCGCCGTCGAGCTGCACCCGACCCTCGCCGCCGCGCCGGACCTGGAGCGGCCGACCTTCGTCGTGTTCGACCTGGACCCTGGGCCGCCGGCCGACATCGTGACCTGCGCCCGTCTGGCCCTGGTCATCAAGGAGCTGCTCGACCGGCTCGGCCTCCGGGCCTGGGCCAAGACCTCGGGGAGCAAGGGCCTGCAGCTGTACGTCCCGACCGGTCGGCAGGGCTACCCGGAGACCCGGGGCTTCGCCCAGGGCGTCGCCCTCCTGCTCGAGCGGACCCACCCGGACCTGGTCGTGAGCACCCAGGACAAGGCGGCGAGGGGGGGCAAGGTCCTGATCGACTGGAGCCAGAACGTGGCGTCGAAGACCACCGTCGCGGTCTACTCGCTGCGCGCCAGGGAGGCGCCCGGCGTGTCCACGCCCGTGACCTGGGAGGAGGTCGCCGACGCCGCCGAGCGCTCGGACGGCGCGGGGCTGCGCTTCTCCCCCGACGACGTCCTCCGACGCGTCGACCAGCGCGGCGATCTGATGGCACCGGTCCTCCAGGTGACCCAGGAGGTCCCGGCGCTTGGCTGAGCGCCCTGCGGGTAGGACCGGGCCATGGCAACGCATCTCCGCAAGGGTGACCGGGTGTCGTGGAACACGTCGCAGGGCGAGACGACCGGCACCGTCGAGCGCAGGCTGAGCGGTCCGACCTCGGTCAAGGGCCACCACGTCGAGGCCAGCGGCGACGACCCGCAGTACCTGGTCGAGAGCGACAAGACGGGCGCTCGGGCCGCCCACAAGCCGACCGCGCTCCGTCGGAGGGCCAGGTAGTGGCCGGGTTGTCGAAGCGGGAGAAGGACGAGCTGCCCGGCACCCTGGAGCGCTCGCCCGAGCACGCGCAGGAGACCTTCGTGCGGACCAAGGAGTCGGCCGAGGAGACCTACGACGGCGATGGCGGCGCGGCGTCGCGAGTGGCCTGGTCGTCGGTGAAGCACAGCTACGAGAAGGTGGGCGACCGCTGGGAGGCCAAGGGCCACAAGGGACCGAGCGACGCCCAGTCGGCCCGGCCGAGCGGCGCGGCCAAGCGGGACCGACCCGTTGCGACCGCAGGTGGGGTGGATGCGTCCGCCACCAAGGGGCACCTGCTCGACGTGGCCCGCCGTCTCGACGTGCGCGGCAGGAGCCGGATGACCAAGGCCGAGCTGGTCCACGCCATCGACGCAGCCAACGTGAAGGCGACCCGCCAGGCGCGTTAGGACAGGCCCTCGGGACGAGACCGCGGCGACGCTGCGTCGCGCCGCCGCCGCTCCCGGGGTAGGAGGCCCCGAGGACCGGAAGGGGTCAGATCAGCTGAGCTCGATGTCGGACAGCAGGAGTCGCACCCCGCCGGTGGCGAGCTGCTGGATATCAGCGATGAGGGTGCCGCCCTCGGGCGTGGCCAGCGCGGCGGATGCGGTGGCGTAGTCGGCGAAGTACAGGTCAGCGGTGCGGTAGGCGGGCGTCGGGCTGCCGTCCTCCTTGGGGAACACCTTGGCGGTCTCGACCCGCTGCACATCGGGCAGCTTCGACGCCAGGCTCAGGTGCTCGTTGGCGTAGTGCTGCTCGAAGGCGGCGGGGTCGGTGGGGTTGTCGTAGACGACGGTCAGCTTCGCGGTCATGTCCGGGTCGTACCCGCACGGCCGCCAACCGATGCGCAGCGTCGGCGGGATGGTTGGGGCGACCGGGCACGGTTAGCGTCTGGCCATGGCCGAGCGCGAGACCGACACGTGGGACATCGTCATCATCGGCGGCGGCCCGCCGGCGGAGAACGCCGGGCAGTACGCGGTGGTCGGCAGCGACCGGAGCGCGGTGATCGTCGAGGCCGAGCTGGTCGGCGGCGAGTGCTCCTACTGGGCGTGCATGCCGAGCAAGGCGCTCCTGCGCCCCGTCGAGGTCCTCGAGGCGGCCCGCAACCTGCCGGGCGTGGCGCAGGCGGTGACCGGGGAGCTCGACGTGGACGCCGTGCTGGCCAGGCGGGACTCGTTCACCAGCAACCACGACGACAGCTCCCAGGTCGAGTGGGCCAACGGGGCCGGCATCGACGTGGTGCGCGGTCGGGGCCGCCTGGCCGGGGAGAAGGCGGTCGAGGTCGTCGCCCCGGACGGGTCCACCCGCGTCCTCCACGCCCGACTGGCGGTGGTCGTGGCCACCGGCACCACCGCGTCGGTACCCCCGGTCACGGGGCTGCGCGAGGCGCACCCGTGGACGTCGCGCGACGTGACCAACCTGCGCCAGGTCCCCCGCCGGGTGGCGGTCATCGGCGGTGGGGTCGTCGCCTGCGAAGCCACCACCTGGCTCAGCGGCCTCGGCGCCGACGAGGTCACGGTCGTCGAGCCGGCCCCCTCGCTGCTCGGCCACCAGGAGCCCTTCGCGGCCGAGATGACCGAGACCCGCCTGCGGGACAAGGGCGTGACCGTGCTGACGGGCACCACCGTCGACTCGGTGTCACGCCCCGACGCGGCCGACACCGGCGTCGGCCGGATCCACGGCGGCCCGGCGACGGTGACCGCCGGCGGCCGCACCTTCGAGGTCGACGAGGTGGTCGTCGCCGCCGGCCGCACGCCCGCGTCGGCCGACATCGGCCTCGAGACCGTGGGGGTGGACGTCCGCGACGGCGCGGGCTTCGTCACCGTCGACGACCACATGGGCGTCGTCGGCGTGGCCGGCGACTGGCTCTATGCCATCGGCGACATCTGCGGCCGGGCTCTGCTCACCCACATGGGCAAGTACCAGGGGCGCATCGCCGGTGACGTGATCGCGGCGCGCGCCGAGGGGCGGCCGCTCGACGGGTCCCGCTACCGGGACGTCGCCGACCACGGCCAGGTGCCCGCCGTGGTCTTCGCCGACCCACAGGTGGCGTCGGTCGGCCTCACCGAGGCCAAGGCGCGGGAGGCGGGCATCGACGTCGAGACCCTCGAGTACGACCTCGGCTCGGTGTCGGGCGCGGTGCTGCTGCGCGACGGCTACTCGGGACGGGCCAAGCTGGTCGTCGACCGCGCGGCCGACGTGATCGTCGGGGCCACCTTCGTCGGCCCCGACGTCGCCGAGCTGCTCCACGCGGCCACCACCGCGGTCGTCGCTCGGGTCACCCTCGACACCCTCTGGCACGTCGTGCCCTCCTATCCCACGGTCAGCGAGGTGTGGCTCCGGCTGCTCGAGGCCAGGCGCGAGCAGCAGCGGGCTCAGCGGTAGGCCTCGACGCCGAGGACCACCGCGAGCACCGTCCCGCCGACGGCGATGACCGCCCTGAGCGGTCCCGACGGCACCCGCCGGAGCACGGCAGGCCCGAGCCGGCCGCCGATCAGGCAGCCTGCGCCGAGCGGCACGGCGGCGCGCCAGTGGACCGGGCCGGCGAAGGCGAACACCACGGAAGCGGCCAGGTTGGCCGACCCGAGCACCGCGTTCTTCACGGCGGACGCGCGCGGCAGGCTCTCCGCCGTCAGGGCCAGCAGCGCGCCGAGGACCAGCACGCCGGCCGCCGCGCCGAAGTAGCCGCCGTAGAAGGCGACGGCGGTGACGACCACGACCAGCGCCCGCCGGGTCCGCACGGCGACGGGCGGCCCACCGCCGTGGGGCGCCGAGCCCGGCCCGACCGGTCGGATCCTCCGCACCGGGACGAGGACGGCCAGCGCGCCGAGCAGGATCAGCCACGGCACGACCCGCTCGAAGACCGCCGACGAGGTGACCAGCACCGCGCCGCCGCCGGCCGCACCCCCCGCGAACCCGAGCGGGACCAGGACCCGCAGACGCCGGCGCTGCCCGGCCAGCTCGACGCGTGACGAGCTGAGCGAGCCCACGCCGCTCGCCACCAGGGCCACGGTGTTGGTCACGTTGGCCGCGATCGGGGACAGGCCGCTCGCCAGCAGCGCCGGGTAGGTGACGACCGACGCCAGGCCCGCGATGCTGCCCGTCAGGCCGCCGGCGACTCCCGCGGCCACGAGACCGGCGGCGTCGGCGGCGGACATCGCGCCCATCTTGGCAGTCGGCCGTCCAGGGACGGCCGCTCAGAACTGGAGGGCGGTGAGCTCGGGGTACCAGGACCTGGCCCGGTCCACCGAGGCGCGCCAGCGGTCGCGATCGGGTTGGCTCGCCGGCTCGACGACGGCCCGCGGCGACCACGCTGCGGCGATGTCGTCCTCGCCCGACCAGGTGCCCACGGCCATGCCGGCGAGGTAGCCGGCGCCGAGGGTGGTGGCCTCGAGCTCCCTGCTCAGCTCGACCGGACGGGCGCAGGCGTCGGCCAGGGCCTGGACGAAGATCGGGTTGGCGCTCATGCCGCCGTCGACGCGCAGGGTCGCGACCCGCAGCCCGGCGTCGGTCTCGGCCGCCTCGAGCAGGTCGGCGCCGGCTTGCGCCACCCCCTCGAGCACGGCGCGCACGAGCTGCCCCCGCCCGCTGCCACGGGTGAAGCCGAGCACGGCCCCCCTCGCCCCGAAGTCCCACACCGGCGTGCCGAGACCCGACAGGGCCGGGACCACGACGACGTCGCCGCTGTCGGGCACCGATGCGGCCACCTCGGCGGACGCCGCCGCCGTCGCGATCACGCCCAGGTCCTCCACCAGCCAGTCCACCGCCGACCCCGCCGCCAGCATGATGGCCTCCACCCCCCACGTGCGGCGGCCGAGGCGCGACCACGCCACGATCGGGAAGCATCCGCCCGCACCGCGGGTGGCGAAGGCGGGGCGGTCACCCACGCACACGTCGAGCATGGCCCCGGTGCCGAAGGTGGCCTTGCTCAGGCCGGGCCGGGTGCAGCTCTGCCCGACCAGCGAGGCCTGCTGGTCGCCGGCCAGACCAGCGAGGGGCGGAGCACCTGGCAGCGCAGTCGCCGGGCCGACCACTCCGGTGGAGTCGACGATGGTCGCCAGCGCGGCCGGCGGGATACCGAGGCGCTCGCACCTGGCGGTGTCCCACCCGGCGCCGTCCTCGGTCAGCACACCGGTCATGGCCGCATTGGACGGATCGGTCACGTGCAGGGCACCCCCGCTCAGCTGCCAGGCGATCCAGCTGTCGACCGTGCCGACCCGCGTGCCGGGGCTGCGGGCCGGGTCGTGGGCGTCGAGCAGGGCGACCCACTTGAGGGCCGTCTCGCTCGGCGAGAGGCGCATCCCCTCGGCCTGCAGCTCGAGGCAGGTGCCGGCGGTGCGCAGGTCCTGCCAGCCGATGCCGGGACCGATCGGCTGGCCGGTCGTGGCGTCCCAGGCCACGGCGGAGGCCCGCTGGGCGGCGATCCCGACGGCATCGACGGGACCCGCCGCGGCCAGAGTCTCCCTGGCCGCGTCGACGGCGGCCGCCGCGAGGGCGTCGGCGTCGAATTCGACGAGCCCGGCGAAGGGCACCGACGGGGGGGTGGCCCGGCGGGAGACGGCCTCGACGGCACCATCGGCCCTGACCACGGCGGCGCGGACGTTGGACGTGCCGACGTCGACGACGAGGATGCTGATGGCGCTGGCCCTCCCTGTCCTCCGGCGCACTCGGGCCGGTGCGCCACCTCGAGGCGCGCCGCGGAGCCTACCGGCGACCCCGTTCGGCGTCCCTCCTCGACTTCCCCTCCGGCACCCCCTCTGCCCCCGGTCCCTGTGCACCCCGGTCCCTGTGCACCCGGGGAGCCGGCAGCATTCCCAACAATGATTGTTGTTTGCTACGGTTGCACCTGTGCGGTCGCCGGAGGACATGATCGAGTTGTTCCGGTCCCGCGGCCTCAAGGTCACCCCCCAGCGGGTGTGCATCTTCGAGCTCCTCCACGACAGTCGGGTCCACCCGACGGCCGAGGCGATCCACCTCCAGGCGACGGCCCGGATGCCGACGATGTCGCTGAAGACGGTGTACCAGACCCTCAACGACCTGGCCCGCATGGGCGAGCTGAGCCAGCTCGACCTCGGCACGGGATCGAGCCGCTTCGACCCCGACGTCACCCCGCACCACCACCTGGTCTGCACGAGCTGCGGCAAGATCCGCGACCTGCACGCCGACTTCGACGGCCTCGCCCTCGAGGCGACCGACGCCCAGGGCTTCGTCGTCGGCGCGGCCGACGTGGTGTTCCGCGGCACCTGCACCGACTGCCAACCACCCGAACCCGCAACCCAACAGGAGCATGCCCCCCATGGCTGAGCTGAAGGACAGCAAGACCCACGACAACCTCAAGGAGGCGTTCGCCGGCGAGAGCCAGGCCAACCGCCGCTACCTCTACTTCGCCCAGAAGGCGGACGTCGAGGGCTACCCCGACGTCGCCGCGCTGTTTCGCTCGGTCGCCGAGGGAGAGACGGGCCACGCCTTCGGCCACTTCGACTTCCTCGCCGAGGTCGGCGACCCGGTGACCGACCAGCCCGTCGGCGAGACCGCCGACAACCTCAAGTCGGCGATCGAGGGCGAGACCTACGAGTACACCGAGATGTACCCGGGCTTCGCCAAGACCGCCCGTGACGAGGGCTTCGATGCCGTCGCTGAATGGTTCGAGACCCTCGCCCGGGCCGAGAAGAGCCACGCCGGCCGCTTCGCCCAAGGCCTGGAGAGCGTCTCCTGATCCACCTCGGCGCCGCCGCAGGACGCGGCCCAGGAGGGACCCGGACGCGGGCACCGGTGCACGTCGCGCCGGTGCCCGTCGTCGCCCACCACCTCCGTCGACACCCGCCGGATCGACGCCCGCCTCGATCGACACCCGCCAGGGAGGAGTCGCTCCGTTGACGACCACCTACGACCCCAGAGATCCCGCCTACTACGACGCGGGCGATCTCCGCGGAGAGCTCACGAGGGTCTACGACCTCTGCCACGGATGCCGGCTCTGCTTGTCGCTGTGCCCGTCGTTCCCGACCATGTTCAACCTGATCGACGCCCGTGACGGCGACGTGGCCGCCCTGACCCCGGCCGAGCAGGACCAGGTGGTCGACGAGTGCTACCAGTGCAAGCTCTGCTACGTGAAGTGCCCGTACATCCCGCCGCACGAATGGGAGCTCGACTTCCCCCGTCTGATGCTGCGGGCCGAGGCGGTCCAGCGACGCAACGGGGCCAGCCTGCGCAGCCGGATCACCGACCAGGCTCTCGGGCGGACCGATCTGGTCGGCCGCATCGGCACGGCCACCGCCGGCCTGACCAACGCGGCCATCGGCACGCCGGGCTCGGCGCTGCGGCGGGTCATGGACAGGACCGTCGGCATCGCCGCCGAGCGGGTGCTCCCGCCGTTCACCCGGACCCGCTTCTCGACCTGGTTCGAGCACCGGCGGGGCCGCGGGCCCGAGCACCGCAGGCTGGGCCGGCCCGAGCAGGCCAGGGCGGCGATCTTCCCGACCTGCCTGGTCGAGTACCAGGCCCCCGAGATCGGCCACGACCTGGTCAAGGTCTACGAGCGCAACGGCGTCAGCTGCAGCCTGACCGAGGGTGCGGGGTGCTGTGGGGCGCCGTTCCTCCACAGCGGCGACTTCGATGCCTTCGAGCGCGCCGCCGCGAAGAACCTGCCGGGCCTCGCCGACGCCGTCAGGTCGGGACGCGACATCGTCGTGCCCCAACCGACCTGCGGCTACGTCCTCAAGCGTGACTACCCCGCCTACCTCGACAGCGACGACGCCAGGCTCGTCGGCGCCCACACCTACGACGCCTCCGAGTACCTGTGGCGGCTCCACAAGGGGGCGGGGACCGAGCTCGACACCACCTTCGACGGCGACGTCCCCGAGACCACGACCTACCACGTGCCCTGCCACCTGCAGGCGCAGAACATCGGGTTGCGCAGCCGCGACCTGCTCAAGCTGACCGGGACCAAGGTCACCCTGGCCAACAAGTGCTCGGGCATCGACGGGATGTGGGGCCTGCGCTCGGACAACTACGAGCTGGCCAGGAAGGTCGCCCAGCCGCTCAAGGCGGCCATCGACAAGAGCGACGCCGAGGTCATCGCCGGCGACTGCCACCTGGCCAACGGCGCCATCAACCAGGAGACCGGACGGGTCGTGCGCCACCCCCTCCAGCAGCTGGCCAGGGCCTACGGCATCCCGGAGGAGGACCCCTCGCCCTCGGAGAGGGAGCCCCGATGACCGCCAAGCTCGGCCTCGACGACATCATGGACCTGCGGGCCTACGAGCGCGAGCGGGAGGAGATCCGGGCCGGGATCATCGCCCTCAAACGCCTCCGACGCATCGGGGTCGGTCCGGTCGTGACCCTCGTGTTCGAGAACCGCGAGACGATCCGCTTCCAGGTCCAGGAGATGGCCCGCGCCGAGCGGATGCTCACCGACGAGGCCATCCAGGGCGAGCTCGACGCCTACAACCCGCTCATCCCCGAGGCCGGCCAGCTCTCCGCCACGCTGTTCGTGGAGCTCACCTCGCGCCAGGAGATGGAGCACTGGCTGCCCCGGCTGGTCGGCGTCGAACGGGGTGTGGAGCTGCTGATCGGGGAGGGCGACGGCGCCTCGGTCGTGCGCTGCGTGGTCGAGGAGGGCCACGCCGGCCAGCTGACCAGGGACGAGACCACCGCCTCGGTGCACTACGTCCGCTTCGAGCTCGCACCGCTCGAGGTCGACCGCTTCCTCGACGAGTCGGTCGTGCTCGCCGTGAACCACCCGGCGTACACCTACGGCACGCACCTGTCGATCGAGACCAAGGGCACCCTGCTCGGCGACCTCCGGCCCGCGTAGGTCGATCCGCCCCGGCCTCGACCCGGGCCGGCTCGGCTTTGACCCTGGACACCCCCGAGGGTCGTGGGCAACAATGACGGTTCCGGTCGTGTCCGAACCGGCGCGGTGATCCCCGCCGGACCGGGCCACGCCCTCCGCATTTCCCCCCCGAGGACGTCCCATGAACCAGTCAAAGAAGCAGCTGGTATGGCGCCAGAAGGCCGCGTGCCGCGGCGTCGATCCCGACATCTTCTACCCGGTGTCGGAGGAGGCGGCCGAGGAGGCGCGGGCCATCTGCAGGAGCTGCCCGGTCCTCGAGACGTGCCTGGAGTGGGCCCTGTCGAGCCGGGAGCGCGACGGCGTCTGGGGGGGCGCCACCGAGCGCGAGCGCAGGCGGATCATCCGCCAGCGTCGACGGTCCGCCTGACCCCCGCGTCCTTCGCCGGCCTGGGCGGCTGGCCCGGTGTGCTCGGCCGGCTGGCGGGCGGCGACGATCTCACCGCCGAGGAGGCCGAGGCCGCGCTCGGAGAGGTGCTCGCCGGCGAGGCCACCCCGGCCCAGCTGGCCGCGTTCGTGTTCGGCCTGCGCTGCAAGGGGGAGTCGGTGGAGGAGATGCGCGGCCTGGTCGGGGCCATGCTGGCCGCGTCCCGCCCCGTCCCGCTGCCCCCGGGGGTCAGGGACCGGCTGATCGACACCTGCGGCACCGGCGGTGACCGCAGCGGGACGATCAACGTGTCGACCATCGCCGCGCTGGTGGTGGCGGCCGCAGGTGTCCCGGTGTGCAAGCACGGGGGTCGGGCGGCCTCGTCGCTCGCCGGCTCGGCCGACCTGCTCGAGGCCCTGGGGGTGGCCATCGAGCTCGACGGCCCCGGCGTGGCCCGCTGCATCGCCGAGGCCGGCATCGGCTTCTGCTTCGCGCCGCGCTTCCACCCGGCCATGCGCCACGCCATCCCCATCCGGCGCGAGCTCGGCGTGCAGACGGCGTTCAACCTGCTCGGTCCCCTCGCCAACCCGGCGAGGGTCCGCCGCCAGGTCGTCGGGGTCGGCGACGGCGCGATGGCCGGCCGGATGGCGGCGGTGCTCGCCGGCAACGGAGCGGTCGACGTGATGGTGGTCCACGGCGACGACGGCCTCGACGAGCTCACGACCACCACCACCTCCCGGGTGATCCGGCGGACGGTGGGATCGGAGCCCACCGAGACCGTCGTCGACCCCGCCGCCCTCGGGCTGGCACCGGCGCGGGTCGAGGATCTGCGCGGCGGCGACGCGGCGACCAACGCCGGGCTCGCCCGACGGATCCTCGAAGGCCGCCGGGGGCCCCAGCGCGACATCGTGGCGCTCAACGCGGCGGCGGGCCTCGTCGTCGGCGGGGCGGCGGCCGATCTGGGCGGAGGGGTCGCCCTGGCCTGCGCCGCGCTCGACGACGGCCGGACGTCCGCCGTGCTCGAGCGGCTCGTGGCCGTGTCGAACTCCTGACGGGCCCGCGCGCAAGCAACTCGGGCGACCGCTTCCCGCTCGACCCTCTCGCAACCGCGCCTGCGGCCTCCGACCGCCCAAGTTGGTTCCTTCCGGTCCCTAACCCGACCGGCGGCGCACGCCGAGCTCTCCGAGGGCCGCCTCGAAGCCGTCGAGGTCGGCGGCGACCGGGTCGGGACCCGGCACGGCGGTCACCCGATCGAGGTGGTGGCGCAGGTCGATCGACAGGTCGGCGATCCTCGCCGCGGTCGCCTCCAGCTGGTGGACCTCCCTGCGGAGCTCACCCACCCGCCGGCTGCGCCAGTGCCGTCCGCTCCTCGCCGCGGACACCAGGCGGGAGTCGATGAGCACCGCCCGGGCGACGACCTCCCGTCCTGCGGTGTCGAGGGGGCCGGCGGTCGCGCCGCGCTCCGCGCCGCGACCACGTCGGCGTCGGCGCGCTGGACGCGAGAGGTCGGCTCCGGTGGCCGCGATGACGAGCAGGCTGGCCTGGCGAAGCCGGCGGTGCAGGTTGGCCGCCGGCGACGGCGAGACCAGCCACGTGCGTGGAGCGCCTGAGGGCACGGACGGATCGACCCGGTTGCGGCGCCCGACCCACCTGGCCGACAGCGCCACACCCGTGGTGGTGGCGAGGACCGTCGCGCCGAGAAGGCCGACGACGATCTCCACCAGGTCCGACATGTCCCGAGCCTAGTGGGGGCCGGCGCTCACCAGTCCGGTGCTCACCGGGCCGGCGTGCTCACCGGGCCGACGTGCTCAGGAGGCCAGCCGGGTGCCCGGCTCGAATGCCGGCAGCCGCACGGCCGGCCACGCCAGGCCGGCGTCGGCCTCGACCACCCGGAACCGTGGCGCGGTGCGCTCCAGGGCCAGCACCCCCCACGACGCGGCCCGCTCCAGGAGGACGTGGAGCAGGTCACCGGTGGCCAGCGCGTCGTCGAGGGCGCGGTGGCTCGGCCGGTGAGCCAGGCGGAAGTGGTCGGCGAGGGTCCCGAGCCTGCAGTCGCGCACCTCCTCGCGGACCAGGGCGGCGGTAAGGAAGCGCAGGTCGAAGGCCACGTTGTGGCCCACGACCACGGCCTCGCCGACGAGCTCGACCAGTGCGGGCAGCACCGCGTCGATGCGAGGGGCCGGCGCGACCATCGACCCGGTGATGCCCGCGAGGTGGGTGATGAGCGGCGGCACCGGGACCCCGGGGTTGACGAGAGTCCGGAACGTACCCGGGCAACGACCACCCCGCAGCCGCGCCGACCTCGGTGATGGCGGAGTCGGGCGGGAAGCCGCCGGTGGTCTCGAGGTCGATCACGACGAAGGTCACATCGGCGAGCGGCTGGCCCAGGTCGTCGAGTGACCGCGGCACGGGAAGGGTGGATGCCACGCCTGCGTACGGTAGACGAACACGTGTTCGCTCGCCAGGTCGCGAGGAGAGGAGGGACCGGTACGATCGCCAGGTGGAGGCGCTGGCGACATCGGCCCTCCGCCCAGCGCTCGAGCTGGCCTGGGCGGTGGCGAGGGCGGGTGCCGACGCCATGCCTCCGGTGCCGGCGCCGTCGCTGCTCCGGCCCCTGCTGCGCTTCGCCCGCCTCCCCGAGCGCGCCCTCGACACGGTCCGGGTCACCCTCGACGCCGAGCCCGCCTTCCGGGCCCGGGTGGCCGGCGTCGCCGACCCCGACGCGCTCGGACGGATCCCGTGGCTGTGGTTGTCGCGACCCGACGGCTGGGACGACGAGCTGACGACTGCGGTGACCGCCGCGGCCGAGGCGGCCGCCACGGCCGGCGCCGAGCGGGCCGAGCGGGCGGCGACGCGGCGCCTACCAGTCGTCGAGGGCCGACTCGCCGCGCTCGAAGCCGAGCTCGAGGTTGTCAGGGCGCGCCTGGCGAGGGCTGGCGACGAGCTCGGGGCGGAGCGCGCCGACCGTCGGCGGACGGAGGCGGACGTCGCGGGCCTGGGCCGCCTCCTCGACGAGGCCAGGCGGGAGCGGGCCGAGGCCGCGGCGCAGGCGGAGGTGGCGGCCTCCCGGGTCGCCGCCGCTGCGTCCGCCGTGGCCGCCGCCGAGCGGGACACCGCTGCGGCCGAGCGCAGGGCGGCCCTCGCACAGGCCGAGATCGAGGCGCTCCGACGGGGGCTGCACGAGCGCACGGAACGCCTCCGAAGGGCGGAGCAACAGGCGGTCGCCACCGCCCGCACCGAGGCCGAGCGGGCCGGGGCGCTCGCCGGCTCGGTGGCCGAGGCGGCGGAGGCGGCCGGCCGGCTGGGCGTCGCCCTCGCCGGTGCGGCCGAGCTGCTGGAAGGTCGCGGAGCCGCTCCTGGGACGCCGGCCTCCCGCGACGGTCACGATCGGATCGGTCATGCGCCGCGTGCGCTGCCCGGCCGCAACCCGGCCGTCGTCATCGCCCAGGGGCCGCACCCCCGGCCCGGACCGTCGCGGGGCGGCTCCCGGCGTCGCCCCGTCGCGTTGCCCGGCGGGATCTGGGACGATTCGGTCGACGCCGCCCTCCACCTCCTGCGCACCCCCGGCGCTGTGGTGCTGGTCGACGGCTACAACGTGACCCTGTCGGTCTGGCCGGGCTCGGCGCTCGGCGAGCAGCGGCACCGTCTGGTCACGGCTCTGGCCGAGGCCGCACTGCGCACCGGCGCGGTGGTCGAGGTCGTCTTCGACGGCGCCGGCGACGCCATCAGCGTGGTCGCCGGCCCCGGCGCGCGCGACCCCGTGCGCGTGGTGTTCTCCCCGGCCGGCGTCGACGCCGACGACGTGATCATCGAGCGGGCGGTCAGGCTGCCGGCCACCTGCCCGGTCGTGGTGGCGACCGACGACCGGCGGGTGCGTGACGCGGTCGCCGCCGTCGGCGCCAACGTCATCGGCAGCGGCCAGCTGGTGGAGGCCATCGGCAGGAGCACGGGCCGGGCCGGCTGAGGGCCGGGTGCTCCTCGTCGTCGCGGTGGTGCTCGGCGGACTTCGGGGCGCTCCACGTTGGATGCCTGCGGTGCTCGGCGATCTCGGGGCGCTCCACGTTGGATGCTGACGTGGGTCGCCCCCAGGTATGGGGCGAGCGCCGTGCGGGCCGTCCGAGTGTCCCGAGGTGCGGGGCGGGCGCCGTGCGGCCCGGTCGAGCGTCCCGAGGTGGGGCGGGGACGGCGCCGTCGGCGCCGTTCCGGGGGAGAGGTCGGCGCCGGCGGCGCCGGCAGTCCTTTCTTTCGGACCGGTTCTGTCGGACTGGTCGAGCCTTTCCATCGGACTGGTCGAGCCGGCGATGCTCGGCGAGCCGGTGGTGGTGCTCGGCGATCTCGGGGTGCTGCACGTTGGATGCTGACGTGGGTCGCCCCGAGGTGCGGCGGGCGCCGTGCGGCCCGGTCGAACGCCCCGAGATGCGGGGGAGGGACGGTCACACCCTCGTGCGAGCCTGTCGCCATGAGCCTGACGATCAGCTGCGACGACTGCCGGATGCAAGGGACGTCGGCGTGCGAGGGATGTGTCGTGACCTTCATCTGCGGGCGTGAGCCCCACGACGCGGTCATCGTCGACGCCGCCGAGGAGCGGGCCGTGCGCCTGCTCGGGCGCAGCGGCCTCGTCCCGCCGCTGCGCCACGAGGCGGTCGGGCTCCGCACCGGCTGATGCGGCCGGCTCGCCCCCGCCGATCAGCGCGCTGCTAGCGTCGTCCGGCGGCCTCGAGGTGCGAGGTCTGGCGCGAAGGCCACCGGGCGCGGAGAAGCCAGTGCGAACCCTTCATCTCGTCGGCCTCACGGATGACCGGGCCGGCCTGCTGCTGAGCGAGCGGGAGGACGGCGCCGGCGCTTCGGTGGTCGTCCGGGTCGGTCGGTCGGAGGCCAGGCGCCTGCTGCGCGAGCTGGCCACCCGGCCGCCGGCTGAATCCCGTCCGGCGCCGGGCCGGGAGACGAGAGCGGCGGCGCCGAGGACCAGCCAGCCGAGGACCAGCCAACTGTCACCGAGGGAGATCCAGAGCCGTCTGCGGGCCGGCGCCGGTGTGTCCGAGGTTGCCGTCGAGGCGGGTGTCGACGAGGACTGGATCGACCGCTGGGCCGGGCCGGTCCGCGCCGAGCAGCAGGTCGCGCTGGCCGGGGCGCTGCTCCTCGTCGTCGAAGCCGGCAAGCGGGGCCGCTCGACCCTCGACCTCGGCGAGTCGGTGCGGGCCAACCTGGCTGCGAGGGGCGTCGACGACCACGGCGCTGGTGCCGGCAGCTGGTCGGCCCACGTGGGCGACGACGGCACCTGGATCGTGCGCTTCACCACCTCCGTCCGCCGCCGCACCATCGAGGCCGAGTGGCTGGTGGACCTCAGGGCGGGCCGGGTGGCGGCGCGCAACCGCGCCGGGCTCACCCTCGGCTGGGTCGGCGCCGAGGCCGCCGAGGTGGCCGACGCGACCGAGGCCCCCGCCGGCGCGTCGGCCGCCGCAGAGCCGGCGCCGTCACCACCGGCCGGCCGGTCCCGGCGCCCCCGCCCGGCGCCCGCGGTCGACGACAAGGCCGCCGTGGACGACGCGGTTGCGGTGGACGACGCGGTTGCGGTGGACGACGCGGTTGCGGTGGACGACGCGGTTGCGGTGGACGACGCGGGCGCGGTGGACGACGCGGGCGCGGTGGACGACGCGGGCGCCGCTGACGAGACGGGCCGGATCGTCGCCGAGCCAGACCGGCCCCCCGCCGTCCAGGGCACGCTCCTCGATGCCGCCCCGGCCCGCGTTCGGAGCGACGGGAGCGGCCGGGCGCAGGCCGTCCCACCCGCCTGAGCGACGATGGCCGGCGCACTCACCGACGAGGTCCGCGCCGTCGCCCTGGCCGCCGGCCTCGACGCCGTCGGGATCACCCCGGCCGTGGCCTTCGACGACACCCGCAGGGTGCTCGAGGAGCGCAAGGCGGCCGGCCTGGCCGGGACCATGGCCTTCACCTACCGCAACCCGGCCAGGTCGTCGGACCCGACGCGCGCCCTCCGCAACGCCAGGTCGATCGTGGTGGCGGCCAGGTCCTACCTGCGCACGCCGCCCGAGAATCGGGGGCGTCCCGGCCGGTCAGGCCGGGTGGCCAGGTACGCGTGGGCCGACGACTACGCCGCACTGCGGTCCGGCCTGGCCCGCGTCGGCGAGCGTCTGGCCGCCGACGGCCACCGCAGCGTGGTCCTCGTCGACGACAACGCGCTGGTGGACCGGGCCGCCGCGGTGCGCGCCGGCGTCGGTTGGTACGGCAACAACAGCCTGGTCCTGCTCCCCGGTCGCGGCTCGTGGTACGTGCTCGGCTCGCTGGTCACCGACGCCCCGCTCGACTCCGGCCCCCCCGACACCCAGCCGGGGGGAGGGGGCTGCGGCACGTGCACCCGCTGCCTGCCGGCCTGCCCCACGGGCGCCCTCGTCGAGCCCGGCGTGCTCGACGCCCGCCGCTGCCTGGCGTGGATCGTGCAGGCGCCCGGGATCGTGCCGCGCCGGTACCGCGAGGTGATCGGCGACCGCATCTACGGCTGCGACGACTGCCAGGACGCCTGCCCGGTCAACCGGACCGCCGCCCGCCACCACCCGCCGCAGCAGCCGGGTGACGGTCTCGACGACCACGTCGACGTGGTGGCGCTGCTCGCGGCCGGCGACGAGGAGATCCTGGCCCGCTACGGCCGCTGGTACCTGGCCGACCGGGATCCGGCCGTGCTGCGGCGCAACGCGCTGATCGTGCTCGGCAACACCGGTGATCCGGCCGACCCGGAGGTGAGGGCCGCGGTGGCGGGCGCCCTCGGCTCGCCGCAGCCGGTCGTGCGGGCCCACGCCGTGTGGGCCGCGGCCAGGCTCGGCCTCGGGGTCGAGGCGGCCGCCCTCGGGGCCGACCCCGACGACGACGTCAGGGCCGAGGTCGCAGCAATGGCGGGCGTCGACCGCTCCGACGGCGGGCGTAGAGGCTGATCGTGCGGCACCTGCTCGTGACCAACGACTTCCCGCCGAAGACCGGCGGCATCCAGTCCTACCTGTGGGAGCTGTGGCGCCGGCTCCCGGCCGGCGAGGTCACCGTGCTCACCACGCCCCACCCGGAGGCGCCCCGCTTCGACGGCCAGCAGGCCTTCCGGATCGTCCGCAGCCGCCAGCCGGTGCTGTTGCCCCAGCCGGTGCTGGCCAGGCAGGTGCGGTCCCTGGCCGCCGAGGTCGGCGCCGAGCTGGTCGTGCTCGACCCGGCCCTGCCCGTCGGGGCCATCGGCCCGCACCTCGGCCTGCCCTACGCGGTGATCCTGCACGGTGCCGAGGTCACCGTGCCCGGTCGCCTGCCGCCGGTCCGGCCGCTGCTCGCCCGCGTGCTGCGCAAGGCGTCGCTCGTGATCGCCGGCGGCGGGTACCCCGCCGCCGAGGCGGCGCGCGCCGTGGGCGACGGCCGGCTGCCGCCCACCGTGGAGATCCCGCCGGGGGTCGACACGACCCGCTTCGCCCCGCTGCCGGCCATCGAGCGCAGCGCGGCGCGGGCTCGCCACGACCTCGACCCGGGGGCGCCGACGGTGCTGAGCGTGAGCCGGCTCGTGCCGAGGAAGGGCATGGACCGCCTGATCGACGCCGGCGCCGCGCTGGCCGGGCGCCATCCCGACCTCCAGGTGGTCATCGCCGGGGCGGGACGCGACCGGGGGCGCCTCGAGCGGCGCATCCACCGGTCGGGGGCGCCGGTGCGCCTGCTCGGGCGGGTGCCCGACTCGGACCTGCCCGACCTGTACGCCATGGCGGATCTGTTCGTCCTCGACTGCAGGACGCGGTGGGGCGGTCTCGAGCAGGAGGGCTTCGGGATCGTCTTCCTGGAGGCGGCCGCCTCCGGGGTGCCGGCCGTCGCCGGGCGCAGCGGCGGGGCCGCCGAGGCGGTGGCGGACGGCGAGTCGGGCACGGTGCTCGACGACCCCGACGACGTCGACGCGCTGGCGGCGGCGATCGGCAGGTACCTCCAGGATCCCGACCTGCGCGCCCGGCATGCGACAGCGGCGAGGGCCAGGGCCGAGCGGGACTTCTCCTACGACGGCCTGGCCCACCGGCTCGGCGACGCCCTCGACGCCGGGCGGTGAGCGGGGCGCGCACCGGCGAGTTGGGTACGGTGCCAGGCGGCCGGGCGCGTCGCGGCGGGATCGAGCGAAGGAGACCGGAAGGTGGAGGAACAGGTCACGGAGCGCATGGTCATCGGCGGGACGCCGGACCACTGCTGGGAGGTCCTGACCGACTTCGAGCGCTATCCGGAGTGGGCGGCGGACATCAAGGCGGTCAGCGTGGACGAGCGCGACGCCGATGGTCGGGCGCTGCTGGTGACGTTCCGCGCCGCGGCGTTCGGCCGCTCGACGTCGTACGCGCTGCGCTACGACTACACCGACGCGCCCGGGACGCTGTCGTGGGTCCAGACCGAGGGGGACCTGACCCGTCGCCTCGACGGGGCGTACCACCTGGAGGCGTCGGGGGAGGACGGCACCGACATCCGCTACGACCTGGTGGTGGATCTGAAGGTGCCGCTGCCGGGGTTCGTGAAGCGCAGGGCGGAGGGACGCATCATGGGCACGGCGCTGCGCGAGCTCAAGGTCCGGGTGGAGGGCATCCCGTAGGAGGGGAACGGCCCCGCCGGTCGGGTGCGGGGTCGGCCGTAGGCTTCGGTCCATGTCCATCTACGACGTCCCCATCACCGCCCTCGACGGCAGCCCTCTCGACCTGGACGCCATGAAGGGGCGGGCCGTGATGGTGGTCAACGTGGCATCCAAGTGCGGCCTCACCCCGCAGTACACCGGCCTCGAGGCCCTCCAGGAGCGCTACGCCGACCGCGGCTTCACCGTGCTCGGCGTGCCCTGCAACCAGTTCGCCGGCCAGGAGCCGGGTTCGTCGGAGGAGATCCAGACGTTCTGCTCGACCACCTACGGGGTGACCTTCCCGATGACCGAGAAGGTCGACGTCAACGGTCCCGAGCGCCACCCGCTCTACCGCCAGCTGGCCGACGTGGCCGACGACGAGGGCAACGCCGGCGACGTGGCGTGGAACTTCGAGAAGTTCCTGGTCTCCCCCGCCGGTGAGGTCGTGCACCGCTTCCGGCCGCAGGTCGAGCCCGAGTCGCCCGGCGTGGTTGCCGCGGTCGAGGCGGTGCTCCCGGGCTGATCCGTGTCCGCTGCCGGCGAGGTGGTCCGCGTCGACGACCCTGAGGATCCGCGCCTCGCCGCATACCTCGGACTGACCGACGCCGAGCTGCGGGCGCGCACCGAGGCGTCGAACGGGGTGTTCGTCGCCGAGGGACGCCTGGCCGTCGAGGCCCTGCTGCGCTCGGAGCACCCGGTGGCGTCGCTGCTCGTGTCGGAGACCAGGGCGGCCGGATTGGCGGCGCTGGTCGACGCGGTCGGGGCGACCGGCGCCCCCGTCTACGTGGCCTCGCGCCCCACCATTGCCGCCACCGTCGGCTTCGACCTGCACCGCGGTGTCGTGGCCATCGGCCGCCGCCCCGCCGCCCTCGACCCGAGCGCCGTCCTCGCCGCGCTGCCGGCGACGGCCACGGTTCTCGTGATCGAGGGCGTCAACGACCACGAGAACCTCGGGTCCCTCTTCCGCAGCGCGGCTGCCCTCGGCGCGGCCGCCGTGCTGGCCGACTCGACCTGCGCCGACCCCTACTACCGCCGGAGCGTCCGGGTGTCGCTCGGCCACGTCCTCACGGTGCCCTTCGCCCGGTGGGAGCGCTGGCCCGGTGGCCTGGACGACCTGCGCGCCGCCGGCTTCTCGCTGGTGGCCCTGACCCCGGCCGGCACCTGGGCCGTCGAGGACCTCGGCGCCTCCGCCCGGACGGCGATCCTCGTCGGCGCCGAGGGTCCCGGCCTGTCGGCTGGGGCCATCGCTGCCGCGGATGTCACGGCCCGGATCCGGATGCGGCCCCCCGTCGACTCCCTCAATGTGGCCGTGGCCGCCGCCATCGCCCTGCACCACCTGGTGCCACCTGGTGCCACCTTGACATCCTGACGTCGCAGGCGGGTCGGGCAGCGTCCGGACCTCGAACCTCGGACCTCGGACCTCGAACCTCGAACCTCGAACCTCGAACCTCGAACCTCGAACCTCGAACCTCGAACCCTCGACGTTATCGCGGTGCCTCGAGGTCGCTGAGCTGCACTGCGGTACCGAAGTTGGCGGTGATACCGAAGACCGCGCCGCCGGGCGGCCGCGTCGGGGGACGCCGGGGGCGTGCGTGGGCGTCGGCGGGCGAGCGTCGGCCGGGTGGGCGCCCGGCCGAGCGGGAGGGCAGGAGTGTGGGGCGCCCGGCGGGGGCACGGGCGCCAGCGGGAGGGGAGCGGGGAGGGGGTCGCTGCGCTTAGGGTGGCGCCGATGGCAGAGGCGCAGCCCAGGGGGTGGGGATCGGCCAGCTTCGGCGGGGCCGTCGTGGTCGTGACCGGAGCAGGGAGCGGGATCGGGCTGGCGCTCGGCACCCGGTTCCACGCCGAGGGGGCGAAGGTCGCGCTGGTCGACCTCCGCGGGGAGGTGGTCGCCGCAGCGGCGGCGTCGCTGCCCGGCGCCATCGGCATCACCGCCGACGTCACCGACCAGGCCGCCGTGCAGGCGGTCGTCGATCGGGTCGAGGCCGATCTCGGCCCGATCGACGTCTACTGCTCCAACGCCGGCATCGGCAGCGGGCGGGGCCTCGGGGCCGACGAGGACTGGGCCCGCAGCTGGGCCGTGCACGGGCTGGCCCACGTGTACGCGGCCAGGGCGGTCACCCCCGGCATGGTGGCGCGCGGGAGCGGCCACATCGTGGTCACCGCCTCGGCCGCCGGGCTGCTGCTCATGATGCAGTCGGCGCCCTATACGGTGACCAAGCACGCGTCGGTCGCCCTGGCCGAGTGGATGGCCGTCGAGTACGGCGACGCCGGCGTCGAGCTGCACTGCCTGGCCCCGCAGGGGGTGCGCACGCCGATGGTCACCTCCGACTCCAAGGGCGAGGCCGAGGTGGCCGCGAGCGGGCAGATCCTCGAGCCCTCCGTGGTCGCCGACGCGGTGGTCGCCGCCGTGAGGAGCGGGGAGTTTTTGATCCTGCCTCATCCCGAGGTCCACGGCTACGAGCAGCACAAGGTGGCCGACCGCACGGCATGGCTCCGCCTGATGCGCAAGCTGCGAGCGAGGATCTGACCTCCCCGGTCGTCGGCGTGGACATCGGGGGCACCAAGCTGCTTGCCGTCCTCGTCGACCCGGACAGCGGCGTGGTCGCTGGCGAGCCGATCCGGGTCGAGGCGCCCACCGACGCCGACGAGGCCGTCGCCGTGGTCGTCGACGCGGTCGGGCGCCTCCTCGGTCCGGGCGCCCGGCCCGGTGCCGTCGGCGTCGGCGTGCCCGGAATGGTCGACAGGAGCGGCGTCCTGCGCTTCTCGCCCCACCTCCCGGGTCTGGCCGGCGCACCGCTGCGGCCACGTCTCCGGGAGGCCTTTCCCTCCGTGGCCGTCTGGGTGGGCAACGACGCCACCGCTGCCGGCTGGGCCGAGCACGCGGTCGGCGCAGGGGTCGGCGTCGACGACCAGTTGATGGTGACCCTCGGGACCGGGATCGGCGGGGGGATCATCGCCGGGGGGCGGCTCGTCGAGGGCGTCCACGGCTTCGCCGGGGAGCTCGGCCACATGGTCGTCGACCCGAGCGGACCGGCCTGCCCGTGCGGCCAGCGGGGTTGCTGGGAGCGCTACGCGTCGGGGAGCGGTCTCGGTCGCCTGGCCAGGGACCTGGCCGTCGCCGGGCGCACGCCGCGGGTCGTGGAGCTCGCCGGCGGCGATCCCCAGGCGGTGCGCGGCGAGCACGTCACGGTGGCGGCCGCCGAGGGTGACGCGGAGGCGGCGGGCATCATGGCCGACTTCGGGTGGTGGCTGGCCCTCGGCCTGGCCAACCTGACCAACGTCGTCGACCCGGCCCTCGTCGTCATCGGCGGCGGCCTGGTCGACGCGGGGGCGGTGCTCCTCGACCCGCTGCGAGCGGCGTTCGCCGACCTGGTCGAGGGTCCCGACGAGCGGGCCGACGTGGCCATCGTCCCCGCCGCCCTCGGACCCGCGGCCGGTGCGGTCGGCGCCGCCCTGCTCGCCGGGGCCCGCGACCCCACCCGGTAACGTCGGGACCTCGGCGCCGCCCGAGAGGATGTGCAAGCAGTGGAGTTCCGACGCATCAACGGCCTCCCGCCGTACGTGTTCGCCATCATCAACACCCTGCGCGACGAGGCCCGCCACGCCGGGCGAGACGTGGTCGACATGGGGTTCGGCAACCCGGACATCCCGAGCCCGGACACCGCCGTCGAGAAGCTGGCCGAGGCGGCCCGCAACCCCCGCAACCACCGCTACTCGGCGTCGCGTGGCATCCCCAAGCTGCGCGCCGCCATCGCCGCGCTGTACCTGCGCCGCTTCGGTGTCGAGCTCGACCCCGACACCGAGGTGGTCACGACCATCGGCGCCAAGGAGGGCCTCTCGCACCTGATGTGGACCCTCGTCGGGCCCGGGGACATCGCCATGGTGCCGACGCCGAGCTACCCGATTCACATCTACGCCCCCCTCTTCGCCGGCGCCGACGTGCAGCAGGTCCGCCTGGGTCCCGATCAGGACTTCTTCGCCAACCTGATGGAGAGCTGGGAGTCCACCTGGCCCCGTCCGCGGGTGATCGTCTTCTCCTTCCCGCACAACCCGACGACCGAGTGCGTCGACCTGGCGTGGATGACCCGGCTGGTCTCCTTCGCCAAGGAGCACGACGTGATCCTCGTGCACGACTTCGCCTACTCCGACACCGCCTTCGACGGACACCGGCCCCCGTCGGTCCTCGAGGTCCCCGGCGCCAAGGACGTGGCCGTCGAGCTGTACACGCTGACCAAGAGCTTCTCGATGGCCGGCTGGCGGGTGGCGTTCCTCGTCGGCAACGCCGAGATCGTCCAGGCCCTGACCAAGCTCAAGAGCTACCTCGACTACGGCACCTTCCAGCCCATCCAGATCGCCGCCATCGTGGCCATGAACGAGTCGCCCGACTACCCGGCGCACGTCAACGAGATCTACCGGTCCCGCCGCGACGCCCTCTGCGAGGGGCTCGACCGGATCGGCTGGGCGATCGAGCCGCCGAAGGGCACCATGTTCGCCTGGGCGCCGATCCCCGAGCCCTACCGCGAGATGGGGTCGCTCGACTTCGCCAAGCACCTGGTCACCGACGCCGAGGTGGCCACCTCGCCCGGCGTCGGCTTCGGCAAGGGCGGCGAGGGCTTCGTGCGCTTCGCCCTCATCGAGAACGAGCAGCGCATCAACCAGGCGGTCAGGAACCTCAAGCGCACCCTCACCAAGCTCGGCTGACCCGTCGTGTTCGAGGGCTTCGACGAGTGGCGAAGGGACGTGGGGGGCGGCGTGACCCTCCGGGGTCGCAGCGGCGGCCGGGGACCGGCGGTGCTGCTGCTGCACGGCCATCCCCGCACCCACACGACGTGGTGGCGGGTCGCGCCCCTCCTGGTCGACGCCGGTTTCCTGGTCGTCTGCCCGGACCTCCGCGGCTACGGCGGCTCGTCCAAGCCGCCGACCACGCACGACCACGCGCCCTACTCCAAGCGGGCCATGGCCGGCGACGGGATCTCGCTGATGCGCGGGCTCGGACACGAGACCTTCGCCGTCGTGGGCCACGACCGGGGCAGCTACGTGGCCATGCGCATGGCACTCGACCACCCGCGCTCCGTGCGCGCCCTCGCCGTGCTCGACAGCATCCCGATCGGCGAGGCCCTCCGCCGGGCCGACGCCCGCTTCGCCGCAGCCTGGTGGCACTGGTTCTTCTTCGCCCAGCCTGACCGCCCCGAGCGGGCCATCCTGGCCGATCCCCGTGCCTGGTACGGCGGGGACCCGGAGCGGATGGGCGCCGACAACCACGCCGACTACCTGCGGGCGGTCACCGATCCCGACACCGTCCGCGCCATGCTCGAGGACTACCGGGCCGGTCTCGGCGTCGACCGGGACGCCGACGAGGCCGACCTGACGTCGGGCAGGACGATCACCTGCCCCCTGCTCGTCGCCTGGTCCGCCCGCGACGACATGGAGTCGCTCTACGGTGACGTGCTGGCCGTGTGGCGGCCGTGGGCCGCCGATCTGCGCGGCGCGACCATCGACAGCGGTCATCACATGGCCGAGGAGGCTCCGGGACCGCTCGCCGACGAGCTGGTCGCCTTCCTCGCTCCGCTCGGCCCGGCGGCGCGCCGCCAGGAGTGACGCGCGTAACGTCGGCCCATGGCGTACTGGATCGTCAAGGTGATCCTGACCCCGATCCTCCGGGTCCTCTACCGCTGGGACGTCGCGGGACGCGAGCACGTGCCCAGGGTGGGGCCGGTGATCGTCGCGTCCAACCACCAGTCGTTCATCGACTCGATCTTCATCCCCCTGGTCCTGCGCCGCCGGGTCACCTTCGTAGCCAAGGCCGAGTACTTCGAGAACCCGCGCACGGCGTGGTTCTTCCGTGCCGTCGGCCAGATCCCGATCAAGCGGGGGAGCGGCGACGCCGCCGCTCGCGCGCTGGACTCGGCCCGCGAGGTCCTCGCCGCCGGACGGGTCCTCGGGATCTACCCGGAGGGGACCCGCTCCGCCGACGGGCGGCTCTACCGGGGTCGGACCGGCGCGGGCCGCCTGGCCCTCGCCACCGGCGCGTGGGTCGTGCCCGTCGCCCTCGACGGCACCGCCGACATCCAGCCCATCGACGTGACGCGGCCCAGGATCGGCAAGCGCGTGCGGGTCCGCATCGGCCGACCGATGCGCTTCGACGTGCCCGCCGGCCGGGGCGACGACCCCGCCGTGGCCCGGGAGATCACCGACCGGATCATGGTGGCCATCGCCGGTCTCTCCGGCCAGGAGCGGGTCGACCGCTACGCCAACCAGGCGGACCGCGACGCGGCCAAGGCCCGCAGGTCCGGCGCCGTCGGCCGGGCCGCCTCCCTGCGGGGACCCGCTCGGCCGGTCACTCGGGGGGTGCCCGGTGCGGGGCCGCGTTGGCGGTCGCGGCGATGGCACCCGGCAGTGAAACCTGACCGTCGTCGGAGTGAAACCCGCGATTCACACCGGCTGTCTAGCGTGAAGCGGATGGCGCTGTTCGTGGTCCGCGTGTGGGTGCCCGACCGGCCCGGGGCCCTCGGCGCCGTCGCCAGCCGGATCGGCGCCGTGCGCGGCGACCTGGTCGGCATCGACATCCTCGAGCGGGGCGCGGGGCGGGCCATCGACGAGCTGGTGGTCGAGCTGCCCGACGAGTCGCTGGTGCCGCTGCTCGTCTCGGAGATCGCCCAGGTCGACGGCGTCGACGTGGAGGACGTGCGCCCGGTCGTCGAGACCCTCGGCGACCCCCGCCTCGACGCCCTCGAGACGGCCGCCTTCCTCGTCTCCCAGGCGTCGGTGCCCGAGCTGCTCGACGCCATGGCCAGGCGCTGCGCCCGTGACTTCACCGCCGACTGGTCGGCCGTCGTCGACCTCGAGGCACCGTCCCCGGTGGTGGCCGTCGGCGCGGCGCCGCCCGCGGCGTGGCTGGGCGCGTTCGTGGCCGGCAGCCGGGTGTCGGTGGCGCCGAGCGCCGGTGACGCCGGTCCCGACGACGTGGCCTGGGCGGAGATGGCCGCCGCCTCGCTGGTCGTGGTGCTCGGGCGTCGCGGGCGCCCCTTCCGGGCGCGGGAGCGCCGCCAGCTGGCTGCGGTCGCCCGGATCGTCGACCAGCGGTGGGCCGACCTGGTCACCAGAGCGGCCCGCCTGTTGCACCCGAGCAGCCTCCTGGACGGCTAGCTCGAGGTGACCCGGCGGCGCTCTTCCCGTCGAAGGCGCGGTGGTTCTGGGGACGACCGGCGTCGGCGCGGCGCGAGGGTTCTGGGGAACGAGCGGCGTCGGCGCGGCGCGAGGGTTCTGGGGAGGACCGGCGTCGGCGCGATGGTTCTGTGGACGATGTGCGGCGGCCAGCGACGGTTCGTGACCGCGGATCCGCCGCTTGCGACGGTCAGCGAAGCGAGCTGTCCTCCGATCCTGCGGCGCCCCGGTCAGCGCCGATGACCCGGCGCTCCCTCCCCATCGAAGGGGCGAGGACGGGAAGGGAGCAGGCCGGGTCGGAGCCACCGGACCGGGGCGAGGTCCAGCGACACCAACGATCTACCCCGCCGGCACCGACGAGAAAACGCCACGACTGTCTGGCGCGACGCTCTGCGTGGTTCCGGGGTGGCCCGAATGCCCCGCCGGTGGGTGGTCGGTGACCGCGCCGACGTTGGCTCCGGCCACTCGAAGTGGTGATCCACACGGCTATGACGTGGCCCCCAGGACTGGCGGCGCTGGTGCACAGCAAGGATGCCTAGCGGTCCACAGGGCAGGCTCCCTACCGTCGGCAGGGCCGGTGGTGGTCGCCGTCGTCGCCCGTTTGCCCCTTGACGGCGCCGACTTCCAATGATGTAATTACACGGCTGCATCTAGTGGTGCTTGGCCTCGGGAAGGGTCTTGAACCACCAGCTGTTGTGGTGCCTGGGAGGCCAGACGACCGCACGGCGGCAGGAGTTGCAGGGCGACGCACACGCGGGTCGGACGACCTTCGAGGACAGGAGACAGGCATGGCAATCGCTCCCGAGCGCATCGGCATCGGCATCCGCCGGATGTTCACCACCGAGGGTCACGACCCCTACGACACCGTGGTGTGGGAACGGCGGGACGCCCGCATCACCCACTGGTCCACGGGCGCGGTCGCCTTCGAGCAGCTCGGGGTGGAGGTGCCGTCGACCTGGAGCGTCAACGCGACCAACATCCTCGCCCAGAAGTACTTCCGGGGCACCATGGGCACCGACGAGCGCGAGTGGTCGCTCAAGCAGGTCGTCGACCGGGTCATCGACACCATCACCGCCTGGGGACGCAAGGACGGCTACTTCCTCGACGACGCCGAGGCCTCGGTCTTCAGCGACGAGCTCAAGTACGCCATCATCCACCAGAAGGCGGCGTTCAACTCCCCGGTCTGGTTCAACATCGGGGTCGAGGGCGTGCCGCAGCAGGGGTCAGCGTGCTTCATCCTCGCCGTCGAGGACTCGATGGACTCGATCCTCAACTGGTACGCCGAGGAGGGCGTGATCTTCAAGGGTGGGTCCGGCGCCGGGGTCAACCTGAGCCGCATCCGCTCCTCCAGGGAGGGGCTCCGCGGCGGGGGCACCGCCTCCGGCCCGGTCAGCTTCATGCGCGGCGCCGATGCATCGGCCGGGACCATCAAGAGCGGGGGCAAGACCCGGCGGGCGGCCAAGATGGTCATCCTCAACGTCGACCACCCCGACATCCAGGACTTCATCTGGTGCAAGGCCATCGAGGAGCGCAAGGCCAGGGCGCTGCGCGACGCCGGGTTCGACATGGATCTCGACGGCAAGGACAGCCACTCGGTCCAGTACCAGAATGCCAACAACTCGGTGCGGGTCACCGACGAGTTCATGCACGCCGTCATGGACGACACCGACTGGCACCTGCGCTCGGTCACCGACGACTCGATCGTCTCCACGGTGCGGGCTCGCGACCTGTTCCGCGAGCTGGCCGAGGCGGCCTGGCAGTGCGCCGACCCGGGCTTGCAGTACGACACGACCATCAACCGCTGGCACACCGCACCCAACACGGGCCGCATCAATGGCAGCAACCCCTGCTCCGAGTACATGCACGTCGACAACTCGGCGTGCAATCTGGCCAGCCTCAACCTGCTGAGCTTCCTGCGCTCGGACGCGACCTTCGACGTGGAGGGGTTCCGCTCCACCGTCGAGGTGGTCTTCACCGCCCAGGAGATCATCGTCGGCAACGCCGACTACCCGACGGCCAAGATCGCCGACAACTCCCGCCGCTTCCGCCAGCTCGGCATCGGCTACGCCAACCTCGGCGCCCTCCTCATGGCCCAGGGACTGCCCTACGACTCCGACGGCGGCCGGGCCTGGGCGGGGGCCATCACCGCCCTGCTCACCGGCCACGCCTACGCCACCTCGGCGCGCACCGCGGCGAGGATGGGGCCCTTCGCCGGGTTCACCGAGAACCGCGAGCCGATGCTCGACGTGCTGCGCATGCACCGCGCCGCAGCCGCCGACATCGACGAGGACCTGGTCCCCCCGGAGCTGCTCTCGGCCGCCCAGGAGTCCTGGGACGACTGCGTGGAGACCGCCGCGGAGTACGGCGTGCGCAACGCCCAGGCGTCGGTGCTGGCCCCGACCGGCACCATCGGCCTGCTGATGGACTGCGACACCACCGGAGTCGAGCCCGATCTCGGGCTGGTCAAGATGAAGAAGCTGGTCGGCGGGGGCACCATGTCGATCGTCAACCAGACCGTCCCCCGCGCCCTCACCGCCCTCGGCTACTCGTCCCAGCAGGTCGCGGACATCGCCACCTACATCGACGAGAACAGGTCGGTGATCGGCGCCCCGCACCTGAGCGGCGAGCACCTGGCCGTCTTCGCCTGCTCGATGGGCGACAACACCATCCACTACCGCGGCCACCTGCGGATGATGGGCGCGGTCCAGCCCTTTATCTCCGGGGCCATCTCCAAGACCGTCAACGTGCCCGAGGAGGTGACCGTCGAGGACATCGAGCAGCTCCACATCGAGGCGTGGGAGCTCGGCATCAAGGCGGTGGCCATCTACCGCGACAACTGCAAGGTCGGCCAGCCCCTCTCGACGTCGAAGAAGGGTGACGGCGTGGTCTCCGAGGCCGGCCAGCACGACGCCGAGCTGGCCGGGAAGGTCGCCGAGCTCGAGCAGGCGCTGGCGCGCCAGACGACGGTCGTGGTCAAGCAGCCGATCCGGGAGCGCATGCCCCGCCGGCGCCGGTCCAACACGTTCGGGTTCCGGGTGGCCGACTGCGAGGGCTACGTCACCGTCGGGGAGTACGAGGACGGCCGTCCCGGCGAGGTGTTCATCATGGTGGCCAAGCAGGGCTCGACCCTCGCCGGCATCATGGACGCCTTCGCCATCTCGGTCAGCCTCGGCCTCCAGCACGGCGTGCCGCTCGCCACCTACGTCAAGAAGTACACCAACATGCGCTTCGAGCCGGCCGGCATGACCGACGACCCGGACCTGCGGATCGCCCAGTCGCTGGTCGACTACATCTTCCGCCGCCTCGCCGTCGACTACCTCCCGTACACCGAGCGTGTCGAGCTCGGGGTGCTGACCTCGGCCGAGCGCACCCAGCAGACGTTGCCTGGTGTCGACGAGGCCGTGACCCCGAACCTGTCACTGGTCGACGACCGGCCCTACGACCAAGAGGCGCCGTCGGCCCCGACGGCCGGCGCCACCATCGACGCGACCGCGGCCACCGTGCCGCTCCCGCTCGAGTCCGACGCCCCCTACTGCTTCCAGTGCGGCGTCCAAATGCAGCGGGCCGGCAGCTGTCACGCCTGCCCCAGCTGCGGGACCACCAGCGGCTGCTCGTAAGATGACCCAGCGCCGGGCGCTGTCGGTCGTCCGCCCCGGCGGGCTGGCCAACGGGGCTGACGTCGACCAGGTGGCGACACGTCGCTCGGTCGGGTCGACCACGTTCTCCCGAGGGGCCAGCTACGCCGTCAGCGGGGCCGTTGCCAGCGGGGAGTGGGACCACGACGGCGCACGGGTGGCCGGGCAGGTGTGGGGGAGTGGGCGGGAGCCCTACGCGGCGGTCGTGCAGGTGCATCGGTCGAGGGATGGCCGGGTGACCGGCATCGATGGCCTGTGCACCTGTCCGGTTGCGGTCGACTGCAAGCACGCCGTGGCCCTGGTGCTCGGCGTGGCCTGCCCTGACCCACCCGGGCACCCGGCTGCACCCCAGCGTCCGGCCGGCGCGGCCCGGGTCGAGCCCGTCCGCGCCCTCGCCCCGGCGGTCGGCGCCACTCTGAAGGAGCCGCCCGGCGAAGCGATCGGGGCCAGCTGGGAGGTCGCCCTCCGCGAGCTCCTGGGCGGCGGTCGACGCGGGGAACCAGCCCCGGCCGACATGGGCCTGCAGTTCGAGCTCGTCTTGCCACCGGCCACCCACGTCCGCGCGCAGGCTGCGACCCGCATCCTGCTGCGACCGGTCGTCCCCGGCCGGTCCGCCAACTGGGTGCGCTCCGGCGTGTCCTGGAGTCGGCTCCCCTACGCCGCCGGTCCCGACGCGCAGCGTCGAGTCGCCCTCCTCGCCGAGCTGGTGCAGCTGAGCACTCGGAGGGGTCGATCCGGCATCTACCGCTACGGCGCGCCGGACGTGGTGGCGCTCGACGACATCCCGAGCCGCCGGCTGTGGGATCTGCTCTCCGAGCTGCGGGCGTCAGGAGTCCCCCTGCTCGACGGCCACGGCCGGACGCCACGGCCCGTCACCCTCAGGTCCGACCTGGCGACGGTCGCACTGTCAGCCAGCCGCGACGAGGAGGGCCTGGTCCTCGCTCCGATGATCTCGGTGGGCGAGGAGGCGGCCTCGCCGGGCGCGTCACTGCTGATCGGTCAGCCGGCGCACGGGATCGCGTGGTGGGACCTCCCTCCTGGAGCGCCCGCCAGCGGGGCGCGCCTCTCCCTGGCCGCGCTGCGCGACCCGCTGAGCGAGTCGGTCCTCGGCCTCCTCCGCGGACCGGCCCTCCGCGTGCCCGCCTCCGACGAGGACCGCTTCGTCACCGACGCCCTGCCGGTGCTGCGCCGCAGCGTGGTTGTGCGATCGGGCGACGCCACGGTGCAGCTGCCCGAGGAGGAGCCACCGGTGCTGGTGCTGACGGTCGGCGCCGCCGGTGTGCACCGCATCGCCGTCGACTGGGCGTGGGTCGACCGCAACGGCGGAGGCGAGGACCGCCGCGGCCTGGGCGGGGGCGATTCCGGAGCCGACGGGGGCCGGCCCCGCGAGCCGGTCGGGGCGGCCAAGCGCGCGGTGGCCGGCGTCGCTGAGCTGTGGGAAGCGACGCCGTTCGGTCCTGCGCTGCGGCCCGCGGCCACGCTCGAGGGGATGGCGGCCGTCTCCTTCCTCGACGAGTTGGTGCCGCGCCTCGAGGTCGTGCCGGGCCTCGAGGTCGACATCGATCCCGCCGTGATGCGCTACCGGGAAGCCGTCAGCGACCCCCAGATCGTCCTCTCCGGCGACCCGACCGATGGCGGAGACTGGTTCGACCTGCAGGTCAACGTGACCATCGACGGCGAAGAGGTGCCCTTCGCCGACCTCTTCGTCGCAGTCGCCGAGAGCCAGACGCACCTGATCCTCCCCTCGGGGACCTACTTTGCCCTCGACACACCGGAGCTGCGGGCCCTCGCCGAGCTGGTCGCCGAGGCCAGGACCTTGCAGGAGTCGGCCGGCTCGACGGTGCGCGTCGGCCGCTTCCAGGCGGCCCTGTGGGACGAGCTGGCCCAGCTGGGCGTGCTCGCCGGACGGGCCCGGCAATGGGAGGAGTCGGTGCGGGCGCTGCTCGACGCCGCCGGGCAGACGGAGATCCCGCTCCCGGAGGAGCTGGACGCCACGCTCCGTCCGTACCAGGTCACCGGGTTCAACTGGTTGGCGTACCTCTACGACCACCGGTTGGGCGGGATCCTGGCCGACGACATGGGCCTCGGCAAGACCGTCCAGATCTTGGCGCTCGTGTGCCGGGTCGCCGAGCGCCGCCCTGGCGGCCCCCCGTGGCTCGTCGTCGCCCCGACCAGCGTGGTCGGCAACTGGGTGGCCGAATGCGAGCGCTTCGCCCCAGGACTGCGGGCGGTGGCGGTCACCGCCACCCAGGCTCGCCGGGCTCACAGCCTCGCCGATCTCGCCGACGGCGCCGACCTGGTGGTCACCTCCTACAGCCTGTTGCGCCTCGAAGTCGGGCAGTACGAGGAGATCGAGTGGGCCGGCCTGGTCCTCGACGAGGCCCAGTTCGCCAAGAACCACTCCTCCCACACCTACCGCAGCGTCGCCGCCATCCCCGTCCCCTTCAAGGTGGCCGTCACCGGGACGCCGATGGAGAACCACCTGATGGAGCTGTGGTCGATGCTGTCGATCACCGCGCCCGGGCTCTTCCCGAGCGCCAAGCGATTCGGGCAGGACTACCGGCTACCGATCGAGCGCCATGGCGACACCGGCCAGCTCGACCAGCTCCGCCGTCGGATCGCTCCGCTGGTCCTGCGCAGGACCAAGGGACAGGTCGCCGCCGACCTGCCCGCCAAGCAGGAGCAGGTGCTCGAGCTGGAGCTGGAGCCCAAGCACCGCCGCGCCTACCAGCGCCACCTGCAACGCGAGCGCCAGAAGGTGCTCGGGCTGCTGGCCGACCTGGACGGCAACCGCTTCGAGATCCTGCGCTCGCTGACCCTGCTCCGCCAGGCCAGCCTGGCCCCCTGGCTGGTCGACCCGTCTGCCACCGCCGTACCGTCGACCAAGCTCGACGCGGTCACCGAGATGCTCGACGAGATCGTCGGCGAGGGGCACCGGGTCCTGGTCTTCAGCCAGTTCACCCGCTTCCTCGACGCCGTCAGGGTCAGGGTCGCCGCCGCCGGCATCGACCACTGCTACCTCGATGGCCGCACCCGCCGGCGGCCCGAGGTCATCGCCCGCTTCCGTGACGACAAGGTCCCGGTCTTCCTGATCAGCCTGAAGGCCGGCGGCTTCGGCCTGAACCTGACTGAGGCCGACCATTGCATCCTGCTCGACCCGTGGTGGAATCCGGCCACCGAGGCTCAGGCCGTCGACCGGGTGCATCGCATCGGCCAGGACAAGAAGGTGATGATCTATCGCCTGGTGGCCAAGGGAACCATCGAGGAGAAGGTGATGGCGTTGAAGCAGAAGAAGGCCGCCCTCTTCGCCAGCGTCGTGGACGCCGGGGGTTTCGAGTCCGGCGTGCTCGGCGCCGAGGACATCCGCGCCCTGCTCGGCTGACCCCCGAGGCGCGAGCAGCACGGCGACGAGGCGCTGCAGCTGCGCACACCCCGGCGTGACCGGGCTACCAGCTGCCGGTCGCGCCTCCGCCATTCGATGTGCCTCCACCGAAGCCTCCGGTGCCTGCGCCACCCCCCAAACCAGCCCCGCCCCACCAGCCTCCGGTGCTCTGGCCGCCGCCGGGGAGGATGAGCCCGGCGGACCATCCAGGCTCCGCAGCCGACCGCGGCGACCCCGTGCCAGCCGGCCGTCGTCCGCGTCGCCGGCGTGACCGGTGCGGGGCCGACCGGTATGTGCCGGCCCGTTGGCCCCGCATCCAAGGTCGCCGACCCCACCGCAATCACTGCAGCGGCCACCACCACGATGGCACCCGACCGACCTGCGCTCGGCATGCGTCTCCGACGTCGGGCGCCGAGCGCTGGTTCCGAAGAAGCGGGTGTCAATGGGTGACGGGCCGGTCGGCGGCCATGAAGGCATCGGGCCGCCGGGCCGACCAGTTCGCATCCGCGCTGTCTCCAGCTGGAGACTCGTCCACCGGCTGCCCGAGGTTGTCGGCAGGATGGTCGGTGTCCTCGGAGGCGAGAGGGTTGTCTCCAGCTGGAGACTTCTCCCCGTCGTCGCCGGCGTCGTCGGGGAGGTAAGTGGGGTGGTGTGGCGGGCGAGGAAGGCCTGGAGGGTGGCGGCGAGCTCTTCGGCTTCGAGGTCGGTGATGGTGGCGGTGCTGTCGCCGTGGCGGCAGGCGCGCAGGCCTCGCCGCCGGTCGGAGGCGCGTGGGGGTGGTCGACCTCCGCCTCAGCGGCCGAGCAACCCCACCAGTGTCGTCACCGTCGCCCAGTTGCGCGCCGTGCCCGATCCCCCCGGGGCGCGGTGGGCACCGCCACGGTTGAGCTCGGCGGCGAGGACGCTGCGGCCCAACCCGTCGGGCGTCCACAGGTACAGGGTGCGGCCGACGACTCGTGCGGCGTCCCGGCTGCCCTTCGCTCGGACCCGCGCCACGGCGGCCGCAACAGTTGCCGTGCCGTCGGCGTCCGGCGCCACCGGCAGAAACACGGCGTGGACCGCTTTCGAGTCGGGCTGGTGGGGGAACGGGTTGTCGGCCACCACCCGGTCGAGGTCGGCGCGAGAGACCACGACCACCGCAGTCCGGATGGCCAGCTGCTCGGTGACGGCGGCCTCCAGGGCCGCAGCCATGGTCTCCGTGCCGGCACGAGGGTCTGCTGCCGCGAAGGCGACGTTGCCGCTCTGGATGTAGGTGGTCACGTCCGCGTGTCCGAGGGACGTGACCACGCCCCGCAGGTCGGCCATGGCGACCTTGTTCCGGCCGCCGACGTTGATGCCGCGTAGGAGCGCGACGTGGGTCCGCATCACGAGATCATGCCCCGGCGCGGTCGCCAGCCGGAGCTAGAAACGGGGTGTGACCGCCACGACGTTGCCGCTGCGCCTGCGCGCCCAGGTGTTGACCGGTCGCAGGGCGTCGCGTCCCGAGGAGGTGGTGGACCGCCTGCTGGCCGTGCAGGCGCAGGACCCCCGGGGGGCCAGGCTGGCCATCAGGTCGCGCGCTGCAGAGGTGACCGCCGCGGACGTGGACACCTCGCTCACCGATCACCGCTCCCTGGTGGTCAGCTGGCTCAATCGCGGCACCCTGCACCTGGTGCGCGCCGAGGACTACTGGTGGCTGCACCCGTTGACGACCCCGCAGCTGGCCGCGGGCAGCGCCCGACGCCTGGCCCAGGAGGGGGTGTCGCCCGGCCAGGCCGAGCGGGGGATCGACGTGATGACAGAGGAAATGGGCGCTCGCGGCCCCAGGACCCGGGACGAGCTGCGGGCCGCCCTCGACGCGTCCGGCGTGCCGACCGCAGGGCAGGCGCTGGTGCACGTGCTCTTCGCCGCTGCGCTGCGGGGTGGTCTGGTGCGTGGCCCGGTGCGCGATGGCCAGCACTGCTTCGTGGCTCCCGGCGAGTGGCTGGGGAAGCCACCCGATCCGCAGCCCCGCCCGGAGGCGCTGGCCAGGCTGGCCCGCCGCTACCTGGCCGGGCACGGGCCAGCGGGCGCGCCGGATCTGGCCAGGTGGGCCGGGATCACCCTCGGCGCGGCGCGCCAGGGCCTGGCCGGCATCGCCGGCGAGACGGTCGAAGACACCGACGGGCTGGTCGACCTGACCGCCCGGGAGCCCGCCGCCGGGCTCACGGGGCCGACGCTGCTCGGGGCGTTCGACCCGCTGCTCCACGGCTGGGTCTCGCGTGACGCGGTGCTCGGGCCACACGGGGGGATCGTGACCAGCAACGGGGTGTTCCACCCCTTCGCTCTGGTGGACGGCCGGGCCGTGGCCCTGTGGGGTCTCGCCGGCGGCCGGGTCACCATCCGCCCGCTCGAGCCCGTCGCACGCCGCCACCTGCAGGCGCTGGAGCGCGACGCCGTCGAGGTCCTCCGCTACCTCGGGCTCCCTCCGGCGCCCACCCTCGTCGCGCCCTGAGGCCGGGCGGGCGAATCAGCGCCCCCCGAGCGGGTCCGGCTCGGCACTGCCCTCCGGGGAGATCCGGCGGCCGGGCCCGGCGGTGCGCACGTCGCCCGCCTCGAGGCGGGCGGCGTCGGCGGTGCGGTCGTCGTCCTGGCGTTGCGAGTCGAGCTCGGCCACGACCCGCAGGTGGTAGTGCTCGACCTCCCTGCGGACGTCGGCCTCGCTCCAGTCGAGCAGCGGGGCCACCAGGCGGGCGACCGCGGCGGCGGCCTCCTCGCCGCGGTCCCACGTCTCGATCGAGATGCGGGTCCTGCGGGTGATGACGTCCTCCAGGTGCAGGGCGCCCTCGTGGGTGACGGCGTAGACGGCCTCCGCCTGGAGGTACTGCGGGGCCCCCGGGATGGGCCGCCCGAGGGAGGGATCGGCCTCGACGAGATGCAGCAGCTGGGACGTGAGCGAGCCGTAGCGGCGCAGCAGGTGCTCGATGCGGCCCACGTGCAGGCCGCTGCGGGTGGCGGTGTCGTGGCGCCGGTTCCACGCGGCGACGTAGCCGTCCGCGCCGAGGAGCGGGACGTGTTCGGTGCACGACCGGGGGATCGTGGCGGCCATGCCGTGGCTGGCCACGTCGATGGCGTCCCTGGCCATGATCCGGTAGGTCGTGTACTTGCCGCCGGCGACCGTCACCAGCCCGGAGACGGGGCTGGCCACGGCGTGCTCGCGCGACAGCTTGCTGGTGGCGTCGGACTCGCCGGCGAGCAGGGGGCGGAGGCCGGCATAGACCCCGACGATGTCCTCGTGGCCGATCGGGTCGACGAGGTGGGCGTTGACGTGGCCGAGGAGGTAGTCGATGTCGGCGCGGCTGGCCGCGGGGTGGGCCAGGTCGAGGTTCCACTCGGTGTCGGTGGTGCCGATGATCCAGTGGCTCTCGCCCCACGGGATCACGAACAGCACGCTCTTCTCGGTCCTGGCGATGAGCCCGGTCTCGGCGCGGATGCGGTCGCGCGGCACGATGAGGTGGACGCCCTTGGACGCCCGCACGTGGAACTGACCGCGACCGCCGACCATGCGCTGGACGTCGTCGGTCCACACCCCGCTGGCGTTGACCGTGCGGCGGGCCCGGATCTCGAGGCGGTCGCCGGTCTCCATGTCGACGGCCCTGGCGCCGGTGACGGCGTCGCCGGCCCGCAGCACCCCGTGGACCTCCACGCTGTTGGCGACCGCCGCGCCGTAGTGGGCGGCGGTCCTGGCGAGCATCAGGGTGTGGCGAGCGTCGTCGACCTGGCCGTCCCAGTACTGGATGGCACCGACCAGCGCACCGGGCTTCAACGAGGGGAACAACCGGCGGGCGCCCTTCCTGGTGAGGTGACGGTGCCCGGGGAGGCCGTTCCTCCCTCCCATGGTGTCGTAGAGCGCCACGCCGGCGCCGATGTAGGCGCGCTCCCAGAACCGGTGGGTCAGCGGCAGCAGGAACGGCACGGGCCTGACCAGGTGCGGGCAGAGGCGCTCGAGGAGCAGGGAGCGTTCCCTGAGCGCCTCGAACACCAGCGCGAAGTTGAGCTGCTCCAGGTAGCGCAGGCCACCGTGGACCAGCTTGCTCGAGCGGCTCGAGGTCCCCGCGGCGAAGTCGCGCCCTTCGACCAGGGCGACCGAGAGACCCCGGGTGGCGGCGTCGAGCGCCGCGCCGGCGCCGGTCACCCCGCCCCCGATGACCAGGATGTCGAAGGTCTCGTCGCGCAGCCGGGCCAACGCGTCGTCTCGGCCGACGGGGCTGAGCGGAACCGGGGTCGTCCTCACGAGACGTCGACCCAGTCGAGCGTGCGCGCCACCGCCTTCTTCCATCCGCGGTAGCCGGCTCGGCGCTGGTCCTCGTCCCACCGGGGGGTCCAGCGTTTGTCCTCGTGCCAGTTGGCGCGCAGCTCGTCGGTGTCGTTCCAGAAGCCGACGGCCAAGCCCGCCGCGTAGGCCGCGCCGAGCGCAGTGGTCTCGGCGACCACAGGGCGGCTCACGGGCACGCCGAGGACGTCGGCCTGGATCTGCATGCAGAGGTCGTTGGCCGTGACGCCGCCGTCCACCTTGAGCACGTCGAGGCGCACGCCCGAGTCCTGGGCCATGGCGTCGACCACGTCACGGCTCTGGTAGCAGATCGCCTCCAGGGTGGCCCTGGCCAGGTGGGCGTTGGTGTTGTAGCGCGACAGGCCGACGATGGCGCCGCGGGCGTCGGAACGCCAGTAGGGCGCGAACAGCCCCGAGAAGGCGGGGACGAAGTACACGCCCCCGTTGTCAGCCACCTGGCGGGCCAGGGCCTCGCTCTGGCTTGCGCCGCTGATGACGCCGAGCTGGTCGCGCAGCCACTGCACCGCCGAGCCGGTCACCGCGATCGAGCCCTCGAGGGCGTACATGGTGGGGGCGTCGCCGAACTTGTAGGCGACCGTCGACAGCAGCCCGCTGGTGGAGCGCACCAGCTCCTCGCCGGTGTTGAGCAGAAGGAAGTTGCCCGTGCCGTAGGTGTTCTTGGCCTCCCCCACCTCGAAGCAGACCTGCCCGACCGTCGCCGCCTGCTGGTCGCCGAGGATGCCGGTGAGCGGCACGGCCCCGCCGAGCGGGCCGGTGTCGAGGGCCTCGCCGTAGCCGCCGGGCTCGGAGGACGACCGGATCGTGGGGAGCATCCGGCGGGGCACGGAGAACAGCGCCAGCAGCTCGTCGTCCCACTCCAGGGTCTCGAGGTCCATGAGCATGGTCCGGCTGGCGTTGGTCACGTCGGTGACGTGCTGGCCGCCGCGGACGCCGCCGGTCAGGTTCCAGATCAGCCAGCTGTCGATGTTGCCGAACACGGCGTCGCCCGCCTCGGCGTCGTCGCGCACCCCCGCCACGTTGTCGAGGATCCAGCGGATCTTCCCGGCGGAGAAGTAGGTGGCGGGCGGCAGGCCGGCCCGGTGGCGGATCAGGTCGCCGTGGCCGTCGCGCTCGAGGGCCGAGGCGATCCGGTCGGTCCTGGTGTCCTGCCAGACGATGGCGTTGTGGTAGGGCCGTCCGGTCCTGCGGTTCCAGATCACGGTGGTCTCGCGCTGGTTGGTGACGCCGCAGGCGGCGAAGTCCGACGCGGCCAGGCCCCCGGCGTCGATGGCGTTGCGGATCACCGCCGATGTCCGCTCCCAGATCTCGACGGGGGAGTGCTCGACCCATCCCGCCCTCGGCAGGATCTGCTCGTGCTCGAGCTGGTAGTGGCCCTGCTCCCGGCCGTCGTGGTCGAAGACCATGAAGCGGGTGCTCGTCGTGCCCTGGTCGACGGCTCCTACGAAGTCAGCCATGTGCTCCCTCTGCGTTGGGGTGCCGGGCTGGCACCACCCCGTCGCCCGAGTGTCCCTCGGCGTGCCAGGATGCGCACGTGACCACCGAGCGCCTGCAAGTCCAACGGACCATCGCCGCGGATGCCGCGACGATCTTCGGTGTCCTCTGCGACCCGATGGGCCACGTGGCCATCGACAGCTCCGGCATGCTGATGGCCGCCACCGGCGACCCGGTCGGGGCCGTCGGTGACCAGTTCGTGGTCCACATGGACCGCGAGGCGCTGAACGACGTCCCGATGGGTCGCTACGACGTGACGGTCACCATCACGACCTTCGTGCCCGATCGCGAGATCGCCTGGACGATCCTCGGCCGCGTCCGCCCCCAGATCGGCCACGTCTACGGCTACACCCTGTCGCCGGTCGACGGGGGCACGCTCGTGACCTCCTACTACGACTGGTCGTCGATCGACCCGGAGTGGCGGGCCAAGGGCGTCTTCCCGGTGATCCCCGAGGCCGCCCTGCGCGCCACCCTCGGCATCCTCGCCAGGACCGTCTCGGGCGACACCTTCCTCCCGGAGGACTGAGCTCCCGGGGGACCGAGCTCCGTCGAGCGCCGGGCCCGCCGGTCGGGTCACGCCGCTCCTCGACCGAGCTCGACCACGCGGCTCACGTACCAGCCGCCGTGGGTGGGTTCGACGGTGATGTCGTAGATCGGGTCGGCCGACGATGCGCCGCCGTAAGGCCCGAACGTGCAGTCGACGGGGTTGGGCCCGGGGGCGCCGCAGCCCCGGTCCTGCACGACCTCCCCGGCCCAGGGGCGGGCGAAGAGGGCACGGACGGCCCGTGCGCTCGCCACCTGCGCCGCTGCCCTGCGGTCGGCGTGCTCCCACGCCTGGACCAGCGCCGTGCCCGCCGCGTCGGGCGAGGACTGCGGGTCGGGCGGGAGCGCCGTGGTCGTCGGGGGGGTCGGGGCGACCGGGGTCGGAGCGACGGGCGTGGTCGGCGGGGCCGTGGATGCAGGCGTCGACGGCACGGGCGCGCTGGTCGGAGAGGTCAGCGCGGTCGGAGAGGTCAGCGCAGTCGGAGAGGTCAGCGCGGTCGTGGGCGTCGAGCCCGGGGAGGCACCCGACCCGCAGGCGGCCAGGGCGACGGCGCCCATCGCGGCCCCCGCCACCGCGAGCGCCAGGCGGAAGGACCGGCCACGACGAGGCGGCCGGGCCGAGTCGGCGGGCGCCATCGGGTCCGGTCCGCGACGGCCCGGGCCAGTTTCCCGGGTGGCCGCCGTGCCGTCACCTCCCGGTAACAAATCGCCCATACGTTGTGCAGCACGGCAGACAGGAGGTGCGAGGGATGGCGTCACTCGTGGTCAGTTCCATCATCGGGGCGGTGATCCTGGCCGGCGTGGTCGGGCTGATGATCGCGGCCCTCCGGTCGCAGCGGCGGCTCGACCCCGAGACGATCGCGGTCGCTCACGGCGAGGACGTGGTCGTCCCGGCCCAGTTCGAGCCGGCGCTGTCCGAGAGCGGTCGGCGCAGCCGGTAGAGGTCCTCGCCGGCGTCGACCACGACCAGGGTGGCGGGGTCGGCGGCCCACTCGCGCACGTCGATCCCGGCCGGGTCGAGGTAGTCGAGGGCGACCGACCTGGTCACCGCCTCGGGGATGCCGGTGGCGAGGGTGACCGTGACCCGGGCGCGCTCGCCTCGGACCGGGTCCCAGGTCCCTGCGCCCCGCAGGTGCGTGGCGTGGGCCAACTCGCCCCACGGTCGGTCGCGGTAGCGGTCCCACTGACCGAGGAAGAAGTCCCTGCAGTGGTAGCCGATCTCGGCGATGCCGGGGTGGGTGGCGGAGATCTCGCGGATGTGGGGGGCGTAGAGCACGACCTGCCCGCCGTCGGCCACCACCGGCTCGACCTTGTAGAAGCCCTTGGCGCCGGTCCACAGGTCGTCGTACCTGGTCGGCACGAGGGACAGCACCCGCTCGACGGGCTCGTCGAGGTAGCGGACGTGGGTCGCGGCAGCGACCTGCGCAGCGGCGTCCCACGCCCCGACGGGCTCGCCGAAGGTCGCCGCGTGGAGGCCGCCGGCCGCCGACGCCGTGACCACGCACAGGGCCAGTCGCTCGCCTGGCAGGTGCGACGCGGCCTCGTCGATGACCGCCCGCACCGGGGTCGTGCCGGTCGTGCCGATCAGCTCGGCGCTGGTGATGAGCGCGCCGAGCCAGTGGGTCAGGTCGATCAGCTCCTGTCCGGAGACGCCGGGGACGAGGTACTTGTTGCCGCCGGAGAAGCCCACCACCTCGTGGGGGAAGACGGGGCCGACCACCAGGGTGACGTCGTGGTCCACCACGGCGCGGTTGACCCGGACGGGGACCGCCTGGTGGAGGCGACCGCCCGACAGCTCCCCGACGCGGTCGGCGTCGATCGTGCCGACCTCGACGAACGTCGAGGGGTCCCACCAGGCGTGGTTGGCGACGGACGTGCCCGGATAGCGGACCGCCAGGCCACCGTCGCCGTAGCCGAGGTGGGCGGCGACGGCCGCGTCGGTCATGGGGGCGTGGGTCCCGAGCGCGAGGAGCACGGTCAGGCGCGAGACCCGGCCGTGCAGGGCGGCGTGGACGGCTCCGAGCAGCAGCGGCAGCGGGCAGCTCCTCGTGGCGTCGGGCACGAGCACGCACACGCTGCGGCCCCCGAGGTCGGCCGCACCGAGCTGCTCGGCGACGAAGTCGACCACCTCGTCGGGGGTCAGCACCGAGTCCGCACCACCGATCCGGGCGACGGTGGCGGGCGGGGGGCTCATGGCGCACCGGTCATCATACGGAGGTGCCACCACCTCCCATCGCCCTGCACCCTGACCGGCTGTTGCCGGCCGAGCCCGGCCAGCGGGCCGTCGCCAGAAGGATCTACGCGGCGGTGGCCGGCCTCCCGATCCTGTCACCCCACGGCCACGTCGATGCCCGCCTGCTCCTCGACGACGAGCCCTTCGCCGACCCGGCGTCGCTGCTGGTCACCCCCGACCACTACGTGACCCGCCTGCTGCACGCCGGCGGGGTCGACCTGGGCGACCTCGGGGTGGGGCGCGGGCCTCTCGGCGAGCCCGCCGCCCGCCGGGCCTGGCGGCTCCTCTGCGAGCACTGGGAGCTGTTCCGGGCCACGCCGGTGCGGGCCTGGCTGGAGGCCGAGCTGGTCGAGATCTTCGGTGTCGACCTCCGTCCGTCGGCGGCCACCGCCGACGAGGTCTACGACCGGATCGCCATCTGCCTGGCCGATCCCGCCTACGGGCCGCGCGCCCTCTACGAGCGCTTCGGCATCGAGGTGCTGGCGACCACCGACGACCCCTGCGACGACCTGTCGGCCCACGCCGCCCTCGCCGCCGACCCGGGGTGGACCGGCCGGGTCGTCCCGACCTTCCGGCCCGACCGCTACCTGGAGGCGTGCGACGTCGGATGGCCCGACGCGGTCGGCCGCCTCGGCGTCGCGGCCGACGTCGACACCGGCGACTACCCCGGCTACCTCCTGGCCCTCGAAGCCCGCCGGCGCGCCTTCGTGGCCCAGGGGGCCACGTCCGCGGACCACAGCCACGCCGACGTCGGGACCGAGCCCCTCGACCCCGGCGAGGCGGCGAGGATCTACCGGGCCGCGCTGACCGGGGAGGCGAGTGCCGCCGAGGGCGTGGCCTTCCGCCGGCACATGCTCGGCGAGATGGCCAGGATGTCGTGCGACGACGGACTGGCCATGTCGCTGCACCCCGGCATACGGCGCAACCACCACCGCCCGACCTTCGAGCGCTTCGGGCCCGACACCGGCCACGACATCCCGATCCGCATCGAGCTCACCGACGCCCTGCGCCCCCTCCTCGACCGCTTCGGGACGGCGGCGGGCTTTCACCTGCTCGTCTTCACCGTCGACGAGACGGTCTGGTCGCGGGAGCTGGCGCCGCTGGCCGGGTTCTACCCGTCGGTGTACGCCGGCGTGCCGTGGTGGTTCCTCGACGCGCCCGACGCCATGCGCCGCTTCCGCGCGGGGGTGACCGAGACGGCCGGGTTTCGCCGCACCACCGGCTTCGTCGACGACACCAGGGCGTACTGCTCGATCCCGGCCCGCCACGACATGGCCAGGAGGGTCGACGCCGGCGTGCTGGCCCGCCTCGTCGTCGAGCACCGCCTCGACGAGGGCGAGGCCGTCGAGACCGCCGTCGACCTGGTGTCGGTGCGCCCGGTCGAGGCGTGGAAGCTGTGAGCCCGCCTTGGCGTGCGACCCGGCCAGCAGAGGGCCCGCCTTGGCGTGCGACCCGGCCAGCAGAGGGCCCGCCTTGGCGTGCGACCCGGCCAGCAGAGGGCCCGCCTTGGCGTGCGACCCGGCCAGCAGAGGGCCCGCCTTGGCGTGCGACCCGGCCAGCAGAGGGCCCGCCTTGGCGTGCGACCCGGCCAGCAGAGAGCCCGTCGGGCCACCTCCTGCGCCGCGACGGGCCGGCGGCGCCGGTCCGGCTCGTGCACCTCGGGCTCGGCCACTTCTTCCGGGCCCACCAGGCCTGGTACAGCGACCACGCCCCCGACGCCGGCGGGTGGGGGATCGCGGCGTTCTCCGGGCGCGGCGGCGGCCCGCTCGTCGACGGCCTCGCCGCTCAGGGCGGCCTCTACACCCTGGTGACCAGGGGGGCGGACGTCGATCGCTTCGAGGTGGTGACCAGCGTGGCGCGGGTCCACGCCGGCACCGACCACGCCGCCTGGCTCGGCTACCTGACCGACCGGGACGTCGCAGTGGTGACCACGACCGTGACCGAGGCGGGCTACTGCCGCGATCGGCGCGGCGGCCTCGACCGCGGGAGGCGGGACGTGGGCGCCGACGTCGCCGCCCTGCGCGCCGACCCGACCGCCGCGGTGCGCAGCGCGCCGGCGAAGATCCTGGCGGGACTCCTGGGCCGGCGGCGCGCCGATGCCGGGCCGCTCGCCGTGGTCCCCTGCGACAACCTGGCGGCCAACGGGGCCGTCGTCGAGCGGGTGGTGCGCGAGATGGCGTCGCTGGTCGCCCCCGACCTCTCGGCGTGGATGGACGCCTCGGTGTCGTTCGTGACCACCGTCGTCGACCGCATCACGCCGCGGCCCGTGGCGGCGGACGGGGTCGGCGTGACCGAGGCCACGGGCGTCGACGATCGCTGCCCGGTCGTCACGGAGCCCTTCGCGGAGTGGGTCTTGGCGGGTGGCTTCCCTGCCGGCCGGCCCGACTGGGAGGGCGCCGGCGCGGTCGTCACCGGTGACGCCACCCCCTTCGAGGACCGCAAGCTCTGGCTGCTCAACGGCGGCCACTCCCTCCTCGCCTACGCCGGGTCCTTGCGCGGCCACGAGACGGTCGCCGACGCGGTGGTCGACGACGTCTGCCGGTCGTGGCTCGAGGACTGGTGGGACGAGGCGTCGGCCCACCTCGACCAGCCCACCGCCGAGATCACCGCCTACCGCGGCGCGCTGGTCGACCGGTTCGCCAACCGGCGGATCCGCCACCTGCTGGCCCAGATCGCCGCCGACGGATCGGAGAAGCTCGCCGTCCGGGTGGTGCCGGTCCTGCGGGCGGAGCGCGCCGCCGGCCGCCTCCCGGCAGGTTCCATCCGGATCGTCGCCGCGTGGATCGCCCACCTCAGGGGGGTGGGGGCGCCCGTGCGCGACGTCGCCGCCGAGCGCGTGGTCGCCCTGGCCGGCCGGCCCCCCAGGGAGGCGGCTCGGGGGGTGCTCGGGCTGCTCGACCCGCCGTCGGCCGACGACACCGAGCTGGTGGACGCGGTGGTGGACGCGGTGGTGGCGGCCGGGACCTGACCGGCGCCCGGCGGTTCAGCCGGTCGGGGGAGGCACTCCACCGTCGGGGACGGGCGCGCCGCCGTCGGACCTCCTCCGCCGCTGGCTGCGGTAGATCGTCGTCTCGCCGACCACGAGGGTGGACAAGGCGATGGCGACCACGGCGGGAGGCAGGAGGGCCAGGCTGCCGGTCATCTCGGCGACCATCAACAGGACCGAGATGGGGGCGTGGGCGATGGCGCCGAAGCCGGCGGCCATGCCGACGACGACGAAGGCCACCTGGTCGTGGGCGCCGAGGCCGGCGAGGTGGAGCAGCCTCCAGATCAGGCGCCCGTGGCGCCCCCCATCACCAGGCCGGGCCCGAAGATCCCGCCGGAGCCGCCGGAGCCGATGCTCGGACCGGTGGCGACCAGCTTGGCGAAGGGGATCAGCACCACGATCCACCACGGCATGACCAGCAGCCGGTGCAGGTCGAGCTGGGTCTGCAGCTCCCCGTAGCCGGTGCCGAGGACTCCGGGAACGGCGAGGCCGATCGCCCCCACGATCACCCCGGCGACGGCGGGCTTGACGCCGCGAGGGATCCGCCAGGCGCCGAACCGGTCGGTCAACCCGTAGAACGCCACGGTGCAGGCCTTGGCGACCAGCCCACAGCCGATGCCGACGCCTTCTGCGACGTGGTCACCGAGCACACCGACTGGTCGGTGGACGGCATGTGGTTCTTCGACGGGATCTCCCTCCTGATGGCGGCATCCAAGCCAGGCGGCTCCCCGGGAGGCGTCGGCGCGGCCTGACCGTGTCGGACGCCGGTCCGCCCGCACCTCGGGGCGCTCGCCGTCGGTATCCGACGTAGGCGGCCCCGAGAACCGGAAGATGACCGGCCCCGGGCATCCTCGGGGCGCTCGGCGTCGGCATCCGACTCGTGGGCGGCCCCGAAAACCGGAAGATGACCGGCCCCGGGCATCCTCGGGCCGCTCGGCGTGGGTATCCGACGTGGGCGGCCCGGAGAACCAGGGGATGACCGGCTCGGGCACCGCGCCACCCGGGCACCTCGACGGGGACCGGGCCGGCGCACCTCCGAGCAGCGGGATCCGGAAGCGGGCGCTACGGCGGCGGCGCGGGGGTGCCGACGCGCTCCACCACCACGCCGGCCCCGTCGAGGCGGGCCGACCAACCCGGCCACTCGAAGCGGGCCACGGCGCGCGTCAGCGCTCCGGGGGGACGCAGGCGTCCCGACCTCCAGGAGGTGCCGGGCGAAGCGGCCCTTGGCCGCCTTGGCTTCGTGTCCGACGGCGCGCCCTGAGGCCGTGAGGAACACCACGCGCACGATGCGGGCGCCGGCGGCGAGGGCGTCGAGGTCGACCGCCCTGGCGTGCTCGGCCGGCAGCAGGTCCCAGATCGTCGCGCCCCGCGCCACCGCGGCCAGCGCGGCGGTGACCTGCGGCCGCCAGAACGTGGCGAGCGCCCCGACTCCGGGGAGGCGAGCGCCCATCTTCAGCTTGTAGTCCGGCAGCGGGTCGGCCATCCCGGCCAGGCCGGCGAGGGCGGAGACCACGACCACGTCGTGGGCTGCCGTCTCGGCCCGGCCCCGAAGGCCGAGGGGGTCGAGGTGGCCCCAGACCACCCCGCGGTAGCGCTGGCCGGCGGGCAGCGCCGGCGCCCCGACGGTGGTCCGGTTGGCCGACCTGGCCCTCGTCAGGGCCACGCCCCGGACCCCGCAGACCGCTGCGGCCGACCCGTCGTCGACCATGGCGGCGGCCAGTGCGCCGGCGACCAGGCGGCGCGCCGGCGCCAGGGAGGCGAACCGGCCCGACGCCGGGCGCCACCGCCCCGCACCCCCGGGGGCTTTGCCCTCCGAAGGCGGGAGGAGGATGACGACGGGAGCGGCCACGACGCTCAGCCTCCCCGCTCCCGGCCGGCGTCCGCCAACCGCCCGGCGGGAGGGCGGCACGGGAAGGACATTCCCCTCCCTGCTTGCTTGTGCTCGTTGTCACATGCGGGTTGCAGCCGTGTGCCGTTCGCCATACGTTCATCTTCCGACGGTCGGGGTTGGCCGCTGGTCGCAGCACGGGGGAGACCGGACCACCCCGACCTCGTCGCGTCCGGCTCCGGGTGACGGCGGGCCACGCCACGACCCGGCCAGGCGGGTGAGACCGGACGGCTCGCGGACTACCGTCGGGGCATGAGCGGTGAGGTGCGGGCCGAGTTCCACCGCGAGCTCGAGCGCCTGGACATCTCCGTGGCCAGCCTCCTCGGTCTGATCCCCGAGGCCATCGCATCGGCCACCGAGGCCCTCCTGCGCCCCGACCCCTCCGGCGTCGACGCCGTCGAGCAGTGGCGCACCCTCGTCGAGGACATCTACGGCGACGTCGAGCACACCATCGAGGTGGTCGTCGCCCGGCAGAGCCCGGTCGCCGGCGACCTGCGGTTCCTGCTCGGCTGCGTCCGGATCGTGCCGGGCCTCCACGAGGTCGTCGACCTGATCGCCGACGTGGCCGCTCCCGGCCGACGCCACATCAGCCCGTCGCTCACGCCTCGGATCGTGGCCCTGACCGGTGAGCTCGGCCACGCCACCTCCCAGGTGTGGGCCACCGTGGAGGACGGCTGGTCGACGCGGAGGCCCGACGTGGCCAAGGGCCTGCGCCGGGAGGCCGACGCCATCGCCGAGCTGCGATCCGTCCTCGGCGCCGAGCTCGCCTCCGGCGCCGTCCCCCTTCCCGTCGCCCTCGAGATGGCCGTGGTCTCGCGCACCTACGACCGCCTCGTCCACCACGGGCTCGTCGTGGCCGCCCGGCTCCGCCCGCTCTCCACCGGGGCGGTCACCACCCCCCCGGGGTGACCGCCCGCCGCTCGCGACCGCCGACGCGCGCCGTAGCCTGGCCCCATGGCATCCGAGGTCGACAAGTCCGACGAGCAGTGGCGGGCCGAGCTGAGCCCGGAGCAGTACGAGGTGCTCAGGAAGGCCGGTACGGAGCGACCGTGGTCGGGCAAGCACGTCAACAACCACGACGACGGCACCTACCACTGCGCAGCGTGCAACGCCGAGCTGTTCCGCTCCGACACCAAGTTCGAGTCGGGCAGCGGCTGGCCGAGCTTCACCGAGCCCGCCGTGGCCGACGCCGTCGAGCTGATCGAGGACCGCAGCCACGGCATGTCGAGGACCGAGGTGCGGTGCCGGCGCTGCGGGAGCCACCTGGGCCACGTGTTCGACGACGGCCCCACGCCGAGCGGCCAGCGGTTCTGCATGAACTCGTTGGCCCTGGACTTCGATCCGGCCAGCTGAGCCCGGCCACCTGAGCCCGGCCACCTGAGCCCGGCCACCTGAGCCCGGCCAGCTGAGCCCGGCCAGCTGAGCCCAGTTCCTGGACGCCGACGTCACCCCCCACCGGTAGCGTCCCGGCCATGACGGTGCCAGGTCCCGCGATGCTCGGACGCGGGGTGGTCGTGGGCGACGGCGAGGCCCCCGACGCCTGGGCGGACGCCCCCGAGATCCTGCTCGACGAGGCCGCCATGGCCGAGCCCGCCGACGTCGTCGGCCGGTTGCACGCGGCGTGGGCCGGGCGGACGCCGGTCGTGGTGCGGCTGGCCGTCGACCCGGCCACGTTCCGGACCCCGCCCGACCACCACGTCGAGCCGTGGACCCTGCCCGCCGGCTTCGAGCTGTGGCACGACCGCCTGCAGTTCCTCGTGTGGGCCAACACCTACGACGCCAGGAGGGTCGGCGACGAGCCGGTGTGGTGGTGGGCGCGCAAGGCGGCGCGCCTGGGAGCAGCGGCGGCCGCCGGCGCCGGGGACGTGGTGCTGCCCGACGGCCGAGCGGCGTGGGTCGACGGCGGTCCCCGCGTCCCGTTCGACCCGGGCGACGTCCTCGGCCTCGACGTGGTGCACCGGGAGTCGGTCGAGCGCGACCGCCTGGACGTCGCCCCCCCTCCCGTCGCCCCCTCCGTCGGCGAGCTGGCCGCCGACCAGGCCGCCGCCGTGGGTCACGGCGCCGGGCCGGCCCGGGTCATCGCCCCGGCGGGCTCGGGGAAGACCCGGGTCCTGACCGAGCGGCTCCGCCACCTGGTGGCTGACCGGGGATGGGAGTGCGACGCGGTGCTGGCCGTGGCCTACAATAAGAAGGCCAAGGAGGAGCTCGACGCCCGCACGGCGACGTTCCGTCCCCGCACCAGGACGCTCAACGCCCTCGGCCTGTCCCTGCTCGGCCAGGCCCGGGGGAGGAGTCCGGTCGTGCTCGACGAGCGCGACCTGCGCCGCATCGTCGAGCGCCTGGCGCCGACCGGGCGCCGGCGGGTCAACACCGACCCGATCGCCCCCTACCTGGAGGCCCTCGGCGCCGTGCGCCTCGGCCTCAGGGACCCGGCCGAGGTCGAGGCGTCCCGCGACGACGTGCCCGGCCTGACAGCGGTGTGGGCCGGGTTCCGACGGGAGCTGCGCGACCGCAACGCCGTCGACTTCGACGACCAGATCTACGGCGCGGTCGAGGCCCTGCTGGCCGACGGCCGCTTCCGCGCCGAGGCCCAGCTCGCCCACCGCCACCTGCTCGTCGACGAGTTCCAGGACCTGACGCCGGCGCATGTGCTGCTGCTCCGGCTCCTCGCCGCGCCCGGCCTCGACTGCTTCGGCGTCGGCGACGACGACCAGGTCATCTACGGCCACGCGGGCGCCGACCCCGGGTTCCTGATCGACTACGGCCGCCTCTTCCCCGCCGCCGGCGACCATCCCCTCCAGGTCAACTACCGCTGCCCGCCGGACGTGGTCGACGCGGCGGTGGCCCTCCTCTCCTACAACCATCGCAGGGTGGCCAAGACCATCGAGTCGAGAGCGGGGGAGGGGGGCGCCGGCTTCGAGATCCGCCGCCACCGCGGCGGGGAGGGGGCGGCCGAGGTGGTGGACGTCGTCGGGACCTGGACCGCCGGGGGCGCGCCGAGCGGGTCGATCGCCGTGCTCAGCCGGGTCAACTCCCTGCTCCTCGCCCCGCACGTGGCCCTCGTCGAGGCGGGGGTGCCGGTCGCGTCGGTGGTGCGCTCGGACCTGCTTGGACGCACCGGGCTGCGCGCCGCCCTCGCCTACCTCCGACTGGCCACCGCGCCGGACGGGCGCATCGACGGGTCCGACCTGGTCGAGATCCTGCGCCGCCCGAGCCGGGGCCTGCCGCCGTGGATGGCCGACCGCCTCCGGCGCCGCTCGACGTGGGACGTGCACGGCCTGCTCGGGCTGGTCGGCACCGTCCCCGACAAGGACGCCCCCAAGGTCGAGGCCCTGGTCGGCGACGTCGTCGCCCTGCGGGCCGCGGCCGACGCGGGCGCCGACGCCGCGCACCTCCTCGGCCTGGTCAGGACCGACATCGGCCTGGGCCGCGCCATGACCCTCCTCGACGGCGGGCGTGGCGGCGAGGGGGCCAGCCACCTCGACGACCTCGACGCCCTCGAGCAGGTCGCCGTCCTCCACCCCGACGCCGTCACCCTCGAGGCCTGGGTGCGCGAGCGCATCGAGCGGCCCGCCGACCCCGACGGCGTGGTGCTGTCCACGATCCACCGGGTGAAGGGGATGGAGTGGGACCGGGTCGTGGTCTACGGGGTGACCGCCGGGATCCTGCCGCACCGCCTGGCCGACGACGACGAGGAGGAGCGGCGGGTGCTCCACGTCGGGATCACCAGGGCCAGGCGGGCCGCGGTGGTCTGCGCCGACGCGTCGCGGCCTTCGCCGTTCGTCGACGAGCTCACCGGCGCGGCCGCCCACCCGGCGCCGGGCGCGGCCAGGCCCGGCGCGGTCGACGGATCGGGCGCGACGCGGCGACCGTCGCGCCCGGCCGCGAGGGTGGAGGCCGACGACGGTGACCCGGCCGTCGCCGACGCGCTGCGGACCTGGCGGCGGGACCGGGCCAGGGCCGACGGCGTGCCGGCCTACGTGGTCTTCGCCGACCGCACCCTCCGGGCCATCGCCGCCACCCGGCCGACCACGCTGGCCGCCCTGCGGGGCGTCGACGGCATCGGCCCGACCAAGCTCGAGCTCTACGGCGACGACCTCATCGCCCTGGTCGCCGCCACCCCCTCCCCGACGCCGGGCTGAGCCCCCGAACGGTACGGTCGTGCGGTGGCCGAGACCTACGACGAGTTCTCCCTGCTCCGCGACAACGCCGACGAGGTCGGCCTGGAGTGGCGGGGGAAACCGCTCGTGCGCAGGACCGACGTCGGCGTCGGCGGCGGCCGCAGCGTCAGCGCGCTCGTGTGGGGGGACGGTCCGGCGGAGATCGTCCTGATCCACGGGGGCGCCCAAAATGCCCACACCTGGGACACCGTCGCACTGGCCATCGGCCGCCCGCTGGTCGCCGTCGACCTTCCCGGCCACGGCCACTCCGACTGGCGCGACGACCACGACTACCAGCCGGCCGCCCTCGCCGGCGACCTGGCTCCCGTGCTCGAGGCGCTGGCCCCCGCCGCCCGGCTGGTGGTCGGCATGTCCCTCGGCGGCCTGACCGCCGTCGCCCTGGCCGCCCGTCGAGCCGACCTCGTCGGCCGCCTGGTCATGGTCGACATCACCCCCGGTGTGGACGCCGAGAAGTCCAGGGCCATCAACGAGTTCGTCTCCGGCCCCGACCGCTTCGACTCCTTCGACGCCATCCTCGATCGCACCGTCAGGCACAACCCGGGACGATCCGAGTCGTCGCTGCGCCGCGGGATCCTGCACAACGCCAGACAGCTCGACGACGGAGCGTGGACCTGGCGGTGGGACCCGGTCCGGCGGATGGGCGCCGACGCCGACGGGGCCGTGCGCTTCGCCGCCCTGTGGGACGACCTGGGCTCGCTGCGCATGCCCGTGACCCTCCTGCGCGGCGGAGCGTCGCCGGTCGTCGACGACGACGACGTCGCCGAGGTGAAGCGGCGCCTGCCCGACGCCGAGGTGGTGGTCGTCGACGGTGCCGGCCACAGCATCCAGGGTGACGAGCCCCTCAGGGCGGCCGCCCTCATCGCCGAGCGGGCCGACCGGTCCTGAGCGAGCGCTCCCGTCGCCGGCCGGCCGGTCCGGCTTGGACGCCCCCGCCGGTCGATCCCGCCGCCCGGGTCCACACCGGACGCACGAAGGTGCGGTTGGCCGACGTCGATCCCGGGGGTCGGCTCCGCCTCGACGCCGTGGCCAGGTACCTCCAGGACGTGGCGGCCGACGACCTCGACGACGCCGGGTGCGCAGACGAGTACCGCTGGGTGGTGCGCACCACCGCCGTGCGGGTCCGGCACGCGCCCCGCTACGGCGACACCGTCGAGGCCCGCACCTGGTGCTCGGGGACCGGGGCGGCCTGGGCGCAGCGGCGCACCGACCTGGCCGTCGGCGCCTCGGTCGCCGTCGAGGCCGACTCGCTGTGGGTGGCGCTCGACCCGGCCACCATGCACCCCACCCCCGTCGGCGGCGAGTTTGCCGCCCGCTACGTCTCCGCCGCGGGCGGGCGAAGGGTCGGCTCCCGCCTCACCCACCCCCGGCCGGGACCCGGCGCCACCCGCACCGGGACCTGGCGGCTGCGCTGGAGTGACCTCGACGTGCTCGGCCACGTCAACAACGCCGTCGCCTGGGTGGCGCTCGAGGACGTGGCCGGCCGCCTCGGCGCACGGATCGCCGCCGCCGAGGTCGAGTACCCGGCGCCGATCGAGACCCTCGACGACCTCGACATGGTCACCGAGGTGACCACCGACGGCCTGCGGATGTGGCTGTGCGCGGCCGGTGCCGGTGCCGGCGGCTCCGGCGACGGCCAGGTGGCGGTCAGCATCCTGGTCCGCTGGCGGTCGCCCCCGTGAACCCGTGCTCCTCAGGACCGTGAGCCCCGACACCGGCGATCCAACCCTCCAGGGCGACCCGGGCGGTGAGCGGGACCGGAGGGGGAGGCGGCCGGGCGGCCAGGTCGAGGGCGGCGGCGACCGCATCGAGGGCGTCGGCCGACGCCGCCACCGCGTCGGCGACCTCGGACGGCAGCAGGTGCCGGTGGGCCTCCACCCAGGCGGCGCGTGCCGCGGCGGACGACTTGGTGATCGACCCGATGGCCAGGCGCGGCCACACCTCGGCGACGACCGGGCCCGACCACGGGTCCCACGGCCAGATCCCGGCCCCTGCGGCGCGCAGGCGCGCCAGGTGCGGCATGCCCCGCAGCGACGCCGTGCCGACCGCACCGGCCCCGCCCACCTGGAACGTCGAGCGCGGCCGGGGCCGGGCGGCGAGCTCGGTCAGGCGGAGCTCGTCGCCATCGGTGACGGGACGACGCCGTCCCGGCCGGCCCCAGAAGGGCGGCTCGCAGGCGCGCAGCCAGCCCTCCAGGCGCCCGGCGTCGCCCCAGAGATCGTCGACGCAGCCGATCCCGCTGGCCTCCAGCCACCAGGCGGGCAGCGAGAACGAGAAGTCGAGCCCGACGACGACGTCGGGCCACTCGGCCATCGCGTCGACGATGCGGTCGACGGCGTCGACGCGGCGCAGGGCGCGCACCGACACCACCCGGGGCCCGCTCGGGTCGACCTCGGCGAGGCGCAGGCCGGCCTGCTCGCCGGTCGCCGCGCCCGACCAGTCGGCCACGAGGACCCGGCCGGGCGGCGCTAGCGTCCGGCCATGGTCCACGCCTTCGTGCTGATCGATGCGCTCCCGGCCCGGGTGGCCGACCTGGCCGCCGAGCTGGTCGAGGTCGACGGGGTGGCCGAGGTCTACTCGGTGTCCGGCCACGCCGACCTGGTCGCGGTCGTGCGGGTCGGGGCGCACGCCGACCTGGCCGAGGTGGTCACCCGCGGCATCCACCGCCTGGAGGGGATCACCGACACCCGCACCCTGATCGCCTTCCAGGCCTACAGCCGCCACGATCTCGACGCCATCTGGGACCTCGGCAACGGCTAGTCCCGGCGGCGACGCCGGCTGCGATGGTCGGCCAGGGCGCGGTCGACGAAGCCGCCGTCGGCCGGGTTGACGTTGGTCCCCGGCGCGACGATCTCGTCGATCCGGTCGAGCACGGCGGGCTCGAGGACCACGTCGGCCGAGCCCAGCTGGGACTCGAGGTGCTCCATGGTCCGCGGGCCGATGATGGCCGAGCTCACCGCTGGATGCTCGAGCACGAAGCCCAGCGCCAGTTCGATCAGGCTGAGCCCGGCCTCGTCGGCCAGGTCGGCCAGCTGGTCGACCGCCTCGAGCTTGCGCTGGTTCTCCGGCAGGCTCATGTCGTAGCGGCCGGGGATGCGCTCCGCCCTGCGGCTGGTGTTGTCCTTGCCCGAGCCGAACCGACCCGACAGCCACCCACCGGCGAGCGGGCTCCATGGGATGACGCCCATGCCGTAGCGCTCGCAGGTCGGCAGCACGTCGCCCTCGATGCCCCGCACCAGCAGCGAGTACGGAGGCTGCTCGGTGGCGAAGCGCTCCCGACCGCGGCGCTCGGCGGCCCAGTGGGCCTCGACGATCTGGTGGGCGGGAAAGGTCGAGCAGCCGAAGGCGCGCACCTTGCCGGCGTGGACGAGGTCGCTCAGCGCGCCGAGGGTCTCGTCGATGTCGGTCTCGGGATCGGGCCGGTGGATCTGGTACAGGTCGATGTGGTCGACGCCGAGGCGGCGCAGGCTGTTGTCGCACTCCTCGATGACCCAGCGGCGCGAGTTGCCCTTGGCGTTGGGGTCCTCGCCCATGGCGCCGTGCACCTTGGTGGCGAGCACCACCTGGGAGCGGTCGACCTTGCGCAGGGCCTCGCCGACGATCTCCTCCGACTCGCCGGCGGAGTACACGTCGGCGGTGTCGACGAAGTTGATCCCGGCGTCGAGCGCCCGGTGGATGATCTTGACGGCGTCGTCGTGGTCGCGGTTGCCCCACCCGCCGAACATCATGGCGCCGAGGCACAGCGGGCTGACGTGGATGCCGGTACGGCCGAGGGTGCGTAGCTTCATGCCGCTCACCCTACGGGCGCCGCGCCCCTACCCCGCCCTCGCCGTGGGCCGGCCGGACCGGACGGGCGGCCCGGCCGGTGCCACGGGGGGCCGGACCCTCAGGAGTCGTGGGTGAGGTGGCGGAGCTCCTCGTTGCGCTGGTGGCGCACCTGCTTGCGCCGCTTCCAGTAGGCCGTCTTCCAGACCTTGAAGCCCCCGCGCCGGCCGTCCTTCGGCACCCGCCTGGGTGGCGGGGAGTCGTGGCGACCGAGGTCGTGACTCTCCTTCGGGCAGTGGAGGTCGGCGTCCTCGAGGACGTCGAGGTCCGACACCGCGTCATGGAGTGCCGCCCTGGCCCGGTGACGGGCCTGTCGGACCGTTCTGCGTCGGTGCTCTCGGGCGTCGGGAAGGTCTGCTCGAGTACGGCTCACGGCCACCTCCTGGCAATGCCCCCGGCCTGGCGACCGGGACCCTTCGCGCTCATCCTGACACGACCGGGGCCTGCTGGGAAGGACTTGCCGATATCTCCCGGTCGGGCGCGTCCCGGATGCTCAGCCGGAGCGCTCGGCCGCCGACGGGTCGAGCCGTGCCGGGTCGACGAAGACCTTGGACCGGTAGTAGCGCAGCTCGGCCACGCTCTCCTTGATGTCGTCGAGAGCCCGGTGGCTGCCCACCTTGCGCGGGGCGCCCGACGTGGCCTCCGGGTACCAGCGCCGGGTCAGCTCCTTGACCGTCGACACGTCGACCGAGCGGTAGTGGAGGAAGTGCTCGACCTCGGGGAGCCACGCAGCGAGGAACCGGCGGTCGGTGCCGATGGAGTTGCCGGACAGGGGCACGGTGCCGGGTGCGGGGATGTGCTCCCCGAGGAACGCCAGCGTGGCGTCGCCGGCCTCCTGCAGGCTCGTCGTGGAGGCCGAGATGGCGTCGAGGAGGCCGCTGCGGGTGTGCATGCCCCGCACCACGTCGTCCATGGCGGCGAGGTGCTCGGGCGCGGTCGCCACCACCAGGTCGGGCCCCTCCCAGAGGATCCCGAGATCGTCGTCGGTGATGAGGGTGGCGATCTCGACGATGCGGTGCACGGCCGGGTCGAGCCCGGTCATCTCGAGGTCCATCCACGCCAGCACGGCTCGGAGGCTACACAGCGGCCGGGGTCGCTAGCGTCGGGCCCGTGCTGCCGGTCCCGGTCGTCCACCTCGACCCCGAGCTCCCCCTGCCCCGCTACGCCAGGGCAGGGGACGCGGGACTCGACCTCGTCGCCCGCGAGGACGTGCTCGTGGCCGCGGGCGGCGGCCGGGCACGGGTCGCCACCGGGATCGCGGTGGCCATCCCCCCGGGGCACGCCGGCTTCGTGCTGCCGCGCAGTGGCCTGGCCCTGCGCCACGGCGTGACCCTGGCCAACAGCCCGGGCCTGATCGACGCCGGGTACCGCGACGAGCTGGCCGTCGTGCTGCTCAACACCGACCCGTCCGAGGACTTCGTGGCGCGGCGCGGGCAACGGATCGCGCAGCTGGTGGTCCAGGCCGTCTCGCACGTGACGTGGGCGCCGACCGACGACCTCGGCACGACGGAGCGCACCGGCGGCTTCGGGCACACGGGGCGCTGACGTGCCGGAGCTGCCCGAGGTCGAGGCACTGGTCGCCTTCGTGGCCGGGCGCACCACGGGCCGGCGGATCGAGCGGGCCGAGCTGGCGTCCCTGTCGGCCCTCAAGACCTACGACCCACCGGTGTCGGCCCTCACCGGCCGGGTCGTGGAGGGCTGCGAACGGCGAGGCAAGCACCTGTGCCTGCGGGCCGAGGGGCCGCTGTGGTTGGTCGTCCACCTGTCACGCGCCGGCTGGTTGCAGTGGCGCGACCAGCTCACCCCGGCGCGGGCCAAGCCGGGCCGTGGACCGCTCGCGTTGCGGGTCGGCCTCGACGACGGCGCCGGGTTCGACCTGACCGAGCAGGGCACGGAGAAACGCCTCGCCCTGTGGGTCGTCAGCGACCCCTCAGCGGTCGCCAGCGTGGCGCGCCTCGGGCCCGATCCCCTGGACCCGGCGTTCGACGTCCAGGCGCTTCGGGCCGGCCTCGCCAGGCCGGGCAACCTCAAGACCGTGCTCGTCGACCAGTCGGTCATCGCCGGGGTCGGCAACGCCTACTCCGACGAGGCCCTCCACGCAGCCAGGCTCTCGCCGTACAAGCCCGCGGCCAAGCTGACCGACGACCAGCTCGTCACCCTCCACGACGCCATCGTCGGGGTGCTGCGCGACGCGCTGGCCAGGTCGGAGGGGATGGCCGCCAAGGGCCTGAAGGGGGAGAAGCGCTCGGGCATGGCGGTCCACGGCCGCACCGGTGAGCCGTGCCCGGTGTGCGGGGACACCGTGCGAGAGGTCCGCTTCTCCAACCGGTCGCTGCAGTACTGCCCGACGTGCCAGACCGGCGGCACCCCGCTCGCCGACCGGAGGCTGTCGCGGTTGCTCAAGTGATCACCACCACGCATCGTGGCGTGGCGTGGCGTCGCGACGGCGCTACCATCGACTGGCGCGACGACGACGGCGGCCGCTGGGTCAGGTGGCGTCCCGGGGCGGACGCCCCGCCGCTGCCCCCCGACTGGGACGACGCCCTGGCCGACGCGCCGCCGAGCGTGCGGCGGGCTCCGTGGCGCAGCCCGTTTCGCCTCGTGCCGGTGGTGCTCGTGGTCGGGGTGATCGTCATCGGCGTGCTCCAGGCCACGTCCGGCTCGAGCCGGCCGTCCGTGGTCCAGGCCAGGGCGGAGGCCGCGGCCGCCGGCGCGCTGCGCGGCCGGTGCCTGGCCACCGACGGCACCGCGGGGGGTGCGCCGGTCTACGCGGCCAGGCCGGTGCCCTGCTCGTCGGGTCGCGCCGCGGTCCGGGTGCTCGAGGTCCGCCCGCCCGACACGTCGCCGGCCGGGGGCTGCCCGAGCACCGACCGGGTCGTGCGGCTGGCCTTCCCTGGGGTGGCCGCTCCCCACGTGCTGTGCGTGGTGCCGACGGGATGAACGTCCTTGCGGTCCCTCAGCCTCAGCGGGGGGACCGGGCGACGGTCAGATCGGGGACCAGGGACGTGACCGCGGTGATGGCGGGCAGGGCAGCCTGCAGGGCGGCCACGTCGGCCGGGGGCAGCTGGTCCACCAACCCGGCCAGGGTCACGTTGGTCGCCTCCCGCCTGCGCTCGAAGCCGGCCGCGCCCTCGGAGGTCAGTGCGACGAGGACCACCCTGCGGTCGTCGGGGTCGCGTCGGCGCTCGGCCAGACCGGCCCGGCAGAGCCGGCTGACGAGCTCGGTCATGCTCGGCTGGGCGATGCCGGTCATGGTGGCCAGCTCCGTGAGGCGCCTCGGCCCGGCGCGCCACAGCTCGGCCACCACGGACTCGGTCGTCAGGCTGAGCTCGTGGGGCCACAGCCGCAGCACCAGCCCCACCAGCGACGACAGGCCGTCTGCCGTGTCCCGGCCGATGGCGGCGGGCGGCGGCCCGGGAACGGAGTGGTTGGTCATCCGATTCATAGGGTAGCCTATGGAGTGGTGGACCGAGGTCGGGCGCACGTCCCGGCCCGTCGAGGTCCGAGTCTCCGAGGAGGCCGTCATGCCCAAGGGTCCGATCGTGGTCGGTGTCGACGGGAGCGAGGCGAGCGCCGACGCCCTGCGCTTCGCCAGGGACGCGGCCCGCAAGGAGCGGGCCGACGACGGGCTCGATCTCGTGGTGGTCCACGTGCGCCACGCCCCGTGGTCGGGGGTGTCGGCCGAGACCGCCCTCCCGGTCGCCGACACGCTCGACGAGATCGAGCGTGACACCGAGCGCACGGTGCGCCGACTGCTCGACGGTGACTTCGTCACCTGGCGCTGGGTGGTGCGCGATGGCGACCCGGCCAAGGAGATCGTCGCCGCGGCCGAGGAGGTCGACGCCCGCGCCATCGCCGTGGGCGGCCACCGTCACGGCCTGTTCACCAGCGCCCTGGTGCGCAGCGTGGACGCCTCGCTGGTCCACAGCTATCCGGGCACGCTCCTCATCGTCAGGTCGGCTCAGCCCGAGGTCAGCCCGGTCTGAGGTCTGCCCGGTCTGACGTCTGCTACGTTGCATGCCCACTGCGGACGTGGCTCAGTGGTAGAGCATCACCTTGCCAAGGTGAGGGTCGCGGGTTCGAATCCCGTCGTCCGCTCCAGGAAACACGCAGCTCAGGGCTCTCGTTTCTCCCTCCGGGGTCTTGGCAGAGCGTCTTTCGCTCTACCAAAACGCTGTACCACGTGGCATCTTGGTCGTATGACGCAGCCGGGGCGTCCCCGCAGCGTGCCCGAACCGGGTGCCGCCGAGTCACGCCCAGTGCCGGGGTCGCCGGTTCAGGTGCCGGGGTCCCCGGCGGTCCGACCCAGGTCCCGGTCGAGCGCCAAAGCATCCTTGCGCAAGCGGGGCAGCGGCGGGGTTCACCAGGTGCGGACCGGCGTGTTCCGGATCGACGTCGAGGTGCACCGTGACGCGGTCACCGGCCGGCGCCGGCGGGTGTCGAAGACCGTCTACGGCACCCACCGCGACGCCGAAGTGGCGTTGGCGCGGCTCAAGGTGGCCGAGCGCGAGCACCGACTACCCCAAACGGCGACCAACGCCCGCTCCGTGCGGGTCCTGCTGGACCTCTACGTCCAAGAGGCCGTCCTCGGCATCGTCCGGCTGGCGCCCCGGACGATCGTGACCAGTCGCTCGGCCGCCAACACCATGTCGGGTGCCGTCCTGGCCGACGGGCGGGTCTTCGGGGACCTGCGGCTGTCCCGGTTGACGTGGCGGGAGATCGCGGCGTTGTACGCGGCCATGCAGGCAACCGGAGTCGGCCCCGACTGGACCCGTCGCTGCGCCACGGTGCTGAGCCGGGCTGGCGGGACCTGGACACCTCGGCCCGTGAGCTGCACGTGGCCTGGACCATGGTCGACGGCGGCCCCGGCGTCGGGGTGCGGCGCCAGCCGACCAAGCGGTCCGATTGGCGCGATGTCCCGCTGACGGACGGAGCATTGGGTGCCTTCGAGCGCCAGCACATCCGGACCGACGCCGAGCTGGCCGACATGGCCACCCGTCGAGCCGTTCTCGAGCCAACTCTCCGCCCGGACAGCTACGTGTTCCCCGGCGGGGTGGACGGATCGGTACCGCACCGCCCCGACCGGCTGTCCGGCCGCTGGCTGCACTGCCGAGGCGACTCATCTATCACCCTTCTCGCCCTACGCCACTTCGCCGCCACCAAGATGCTCGACGCCGGCGTCTCCTACCGGACGGTGGCCGACCTGTTGGGCAACAGCGAGAACACCCTCCGCCTGCACTACGACGGACGGACCGACGTCGGGAAGCGAAAGGCGATCGCCGCGCTCGAGCTGTAGAACCTTGTTCTCCGTGTCGCCTGCGGCGGTCGGGTGACGGGTCAGCCGGTGCGTCAGGTCAGCGGGCGCAGGATGTCCTTGATCGCCTCCTTGGGAACAACGATGCGACGTCCGAGACGGATCGAGGGGATCTCGCGCCGCGCCACCAGCTCATAGGTGAGCGACCGGGAGATCCCGAGTGCAGCGGCGGCCTCGGGGACCGAGAGAACTTGTCGGTCGTCATCCATAGCGAACTCCAGGGGAGAGAAGTGACGGTCGGGTGGAGGCGCACCAAGCGCCGGGAGGCCTCCGCTCAGACCCGGGCAGGCACGGACCGACCTGCCGGATAGTTCGTGCCAGCTCCACCGCGAATTCCTTGCCGCTGGACGTTCCCCACGCGGCGGAGCGACGAGCCGGCGGGGTGGGGAACCGACCGAGGAGTTCCCCGCAACTTCCTCTTGGTGTTTCCCGCTTTCGCCGAGGTGGTCCCCGCGGTGGGAGCGGCCGCTCTCGTCCGTGGTCGTGCTCATCGACGGGGAGGCCATCACCGTCCTCGCCGCGCTTGTCGTTTGGACCGGCGCCGCCCGGCCCGGTTGGGTCCCGTTGGAGTCTTCGACGAGACCGTCGGGAACGGCTGCGCCAGCCCACCATTGGTCCTGCTATCCGCGGCGGACAGCCGCCGGCTCAGCCTGGATGCACCGTCGTGGGCTGGGCGGAGGGTTCGGATCTGACTGGTGGAGTCATTGACTGATCGACGGCTTGCTGGTTGAGTCGGGGCGTTGTCGACCGGAGGTCTTGGAGGTGGGCGTGTTGTCGGCGGCTGGGTGAAGGTCTGACGGGGCGCCAGGTCCGTCGAGGTGAGGTCAGCCGGTGGCGGGCTGTAACGCCCGGAGGTGCTCGAGCGCACAGGCGAACTGGGTGGCCCAGGGCCAGCGGGCGGGGGCTCGGAGGGTGAGGGTCCCGGCCAGGTTGACGAGTCGGGCGGGCATGGTCACGTGCCGGGTTCGGTGGGTGCGTCCGACGGTGTAGACGTCGCTGTCGGGGACCAGGTCGCCCAGGGTGGTGGTCCAGCGGATGAGGTTGTGGGCCAAGACGGTGCAGGCGAGCCAGGCGCTGTTGGCGGCGAAGTGCCCGGAGGGGATGTGGTCGAGGCCGGAGTTGGCTTTGAGGTCGCGGATGGCGAGCTCGACCACGGCGTGGTGGCGGTGGAACCGGTCGAGGGCGACGGTGTCGGTGGCGAGATCGCTCAGGAAGCTGTGGTGGCGCCAGGTGGGGAACAGCGCCGACTGGGCGGTCTCGGCCAAGCGGGTCCGGCGGACCACCAGGCGCAGACCCTTGTAGGTGCATTCGGCGACCTGGGCGGCGCCGCCGTTGTCGGTGTAGTCGATGTCGACCCACTGGTCCTCGCCGATCCCGGCGATGGCGGCGTTGATCGCCACGTTGGAGCGGACGGTCATGGTGAAGCGGACCCCCAGGCGTTGCAGGGTGGCGATGGTCTTGTTGGACCAGAACCCGGAGTCGACCCGCACGACCAGCCCTCCGGTCGCCCCGCAGACACGGACCCTGGCGATGACCTCTTCGACGAAGCGGTTCGCGCCGCGGGCAGTGTTCGCGGAGCCTTTCCGCATCCGGGCGTGGAGGATCTCGCCGGTGTCGGCTCTGGTCGCGAGGAGCGGGTGATAGCCGAGGACTCTGGTGTAGCCGAAGGCGGCGCCTGCCTTCTTGTGGCCGTGGACCTGACAGATGGTGGAGTCGATGTCGATTACCAACCGGGAGTCGCCCGGCCCGGCGCCGAGCGCCCACGCCCGGCGGATCGTCTCGGCGATCACGGCGTCGAGCTGGCGGACATGCCCGAAGCTGAACGCCCGCAGGAACGTACCGATCGTCGAGGGGGCCATCACCCGATGGCCCAACACCTTCGCCGTCGCTCCCGAGCGCAGCACCTCCGCGTGGTCGATGTGGCTGCCACCAGCGACCATTGCGTGCACGATCGTGAGGACCTTGCGGCCCGGCGCGAAACCACCCACCCGCCCGAGGCGGACCGTCGCGTCGACCAGCGCCCCCAACCCCAGGCGAGCGGTCAACGTGGCGACCAGGATCAACCCGGCGTTCGCGACCAACCCCGAGTCGTCGAAGACCACCCGCAGACGGTCCGGGACATGCGATACTCGACGCACAAGAAGTGCCTCCTTGAGTTGGAGCGGACAGCGACTTCATACATCGCCATCCTCCCTGCTCAGGAGGCATTTCTCGTGGATGGTCCAACCCCCTCAGGCCGTCACCGAGCCCGCCGACGCGGTGGATTCAGGCTCAGTACCTCGACGAGGAACTCCAGATTTTCGATTCGCTCGAGCGCTCGCTGCAAGCGAACGTCGCCAACGCTCCGGGCTGCCTGCGATTGCAAACGAGCCGCTGCGTCGCGCTGCGCCCCGTGCGCGTCCTGCTGGCACTGCTCGGCCCGATCGGCGCGTGCCTCTGCGGCGGCGCCACGACGCCGCGCGTCGGCGAGGGCGCCTTCCAGTCCGCGGAGTCGTTCCACGGCGGCGTCGGTCCCAGCGGTTGCTCGTCGCTCGGCCAAGCGGGAACGGTAAGCGGCTTGGCGCTCGGCGTTCGAGCTGTAGCGGCGTTCGCGCGGCATCGCAACCCCTATCCCTGAGCATCCCCCCGTTGGACGGACATCTCATATAGGAGGTTGTCCATGTCCGACAAGAAGAGGACCACTGCGAGGGGTCGTCTTTCGAAGTTTCCGCCGGAGTTCCGGCGAGACGCGGTGGCGATGGTGCTCGACGAGGGCCGTCGTATCGCCGAGGTGGGTCGAGCGGTCGGTGTGAATCCGGGGACGCTCGGTAACTGGGTCGGCCTGGAGCGGATCGAGTGGGGTGACCGCCAGGGGCTGACCGCGGATGACCGGTCTGATCTTGTTGAGCTGCGAGCGGAGAACGCGCAGTTGCGGATGGAACGAGATCTGCTCAAACGATCTCTGGCCTTCTGGATCAAAGAGACGTCGACACCGTGACCCGCTACGTGGGTGTCGATGATCAGAAGGCAGCCGGGTTCCCGGTGACGGTGGCGTGCGAGGCGGTCGGGGTGTCAACGTCGGGCTACTACGACTGGGCGGCCCGCCAGGCGGCCGGGCCGACGGAGCGTCAGCTGGCCGAGGCCGAGCTGGTGGCGTTGATGCGCGAGCTGTTCGACGCCGCGGATGGCAACTACGGGGTGCCGCGCATGTACAAGGCGTTGCGTCACGCCGGGCTGGTCGTCAACGTCAAGCGGGTGGCCCGTCTGATGCGCTTGCACGGCATAGCCGGCCGGTTCCGGCGTCGCAGCATCCGCACCACCTTTCCCGGCCCTGACGACTATGTGATCCCCGATCTCGTCGGCCGGCGCTTCGCGCCTGGAGCGCCTGATGTGGCGTGGTGTCAGGACATCACCTACATCCCGACCGGGGAAGGTTGGCTGTATCTGGCCTCGGTGCTCGACCTGGGCAGCCGCCGCCTGCTGGGCTACTCGATGGCCGACCACATACGCACCGAACTTGTCCTCGACGCCCTCGGAATGGCCGTCGCGGCCCGAGGTGGCGACCACTCTGTGGCTGGTGTCATCGCCCACGCCGATAGGGGCAGCCAGTACACGGCCAACGACTACCTGGACTTCTGCCAGGCCCGCCAACTGCCCCTCGGTCGGAAAGACCGGTATCTGCTGGGACAACGCGGTCGCCGAGAGCTTCTGGGAGAGCCTGAAGCGGGAATGTCTCCAAGGACAGATCTTCTCCACCCGGGCCGAGGCTCGTCGGGCCATCTTCCGGTGGATCAACTGGTACAACACGTCCAGGCTTCACACCACCCTCAACGGCATACCGCCAACCGAGTGGGAGCAGCAGTACCGTCAAGCTTCATAATCACCCGTCCGGACAACGGGGAGATGCCCACCCCGCCGGCTACCAGCTCGCAGCCTGCCGGGATGCGTAACGTTACGCCGGGATCACTTCAGTGCAAGGGTGAACCGCCCCGGGTTTCATGACTGCTCGGTTGTTTGGGTGACAGCTGTTGCGGCTGCCGGTGTCTGACGGTAGTGGTTGGCCTCGTGTTCGGCGGGAGTGATGTAGCCGGGGCCGTCGAGGATCTCGCCGTGGAGGCGGCGGTGGTTGAACCAGTCGATGTAGCCGAGGGTGGCGAACTCGACGTCGTCGAGGCCCCGCCAGGGGCCTTGGGGGTAGATCAGCTCCCACTTGTCGAGACTGTTGAAGGCCTCGGCCATGGCGTTGTCATAGCTGTCGCCGACGGACCCGACCGACGCCACGATGTCGTTGGCGTCGAGGCGCTCGGAGTAGCGAATGCTGAGATATTGCACGCCCCTATCGGAGTGATGGACCAGCCCGTCGAGGACCTGGCCGGCCCGGGTCCGGTTCCACACCGCCATCTCCAACGCGTCGATCGCCAGATCCGAGCGCAGGCTGTTGGAGATCTGCCATCCGACGACCATCCTGGAGAACACGTCGATGATGAACGCCGCGTACACCCAGCCGGTGTGGGTCTTGACGTAGGTGAGGTCCGCCACCCACAGCCGGTTCGGGGCTGGCGCCCGGAAGTCCCGCTCGACGAGGTCGGCGGGCCGGTGCTGGCGGTCATCGGAACGAGTCGTGACCTTGTAGCCCTTGCCCCGCCGAGCGCCCGACAGGCCCACCTCCCGCATCAGCCGCTCCACAGTGCAACGCGCGACCCGGATGCCTTCGCGGTTCGGCTGCGCCCACACCTTGTCCGCCCCGTAGACCTCGAGGTTGTCAGCGTGCACCCGGGCGATGTGGTCCCCCAGCGCGGCGTCGCGCACCGCCCGAGCGGACGGGGCCCGCTTCTTGGCCGTCCAGTAGGTGTTCGGGGCGACCTTGCAGCCGTGCTCGGTGAGCACCCTGCAGATCGGCTCGACCCCGAACCGCTCCCTGTGGGCGTCGATGAACGCCACTATCTCGGCTGTCGGCGGTCGAGCTCCGCCCCGAAGAAAGTCGCCGCCGCCTTGAGGATCTCGTTCGCCCGGCGCAGCTCCTTCACCTCACGCTCGAGGTCACGCATCCTCGCCCGCTCATCAGTCGTCAGGCCCGGCCGCTCACCGGCGTCGGTCTCCGCCCGGCGCACCCAGACCCGCAGCGTCTCGTGGTTGATCGACAACTTCGCCGAAATCGACTCGATCGCTTTCCACTACGACGGGTACTCGCCCTGATGCTCGAACACCATCCGCACCGCCCGCTCCCGCACCTCCCGCGGATACGGCGGACGGCCCCTCCTGCTGCCCTTGACCTCGTCTGCCATCACGCCATCCTCTCAAGGGAAAGAGCAGTCACCAGACCCGGGGCGGTCCATGTGGGTAGTTGCCGTCGGCGAGGAGCACCTTCGAGTTGTGGCCAGCGGAACCGAGTGCCCGCAAGAGCGCAGGGTGTGTCAATCGGTATCGAAGCACGGCGAGCATGATACGGCCTCGTCCGCTCCGAGGCCGTCTTCTCGAGCCTCGCAGGCGTCAACCCGATGCCCGCCGCCCAAGCTCGATGAGCTCAGGACCTTTGGCCAGGTCCCCCACCAAGCGTTCCGCGAAGCGCTCGTTTACTTCGGACCGGCCTGGTCGACGGCTCGACGTAACGTGTCGCAGGTCCGGGCGTTGCCGATGTGGGCGGCGGCGACGGCGGCGAGCGTTTGCGCAGCGGACAGGGCGGCGGCCGACAGGCGGGTCGAGTCCTCGCAATAGAGGTCCAAGACCCCGAGGCGGGTGTCGAGGTAGCGAAGCGGGTGTCGAGGTAGCGAAGCGGGAACGAGAACGTCGCATCCAGCCTCTCACGTCGAGCGCGCTGCAACCCCTCGAACCCCGACACGGTCTCGTTCGAAGCGACCACGCACCCCTGGGCCGCCCCGGTCGGGACCAATGTCACTTTGGCCCCAACCACGTCCAGTACCTGCGCGGGCCATTCCGCCAGGCAGGCCACGATTTCGGGGACCGCGACGCCGGCCGCCATCATCCGGGCGAAGCCGGCCAGCACCTCGACGAACCGCAGCCCGTGGATGACATCACCGGCCCCGGCGCTCCCAGCAGCAGACGACATGATCCGCAGCCGGTCCCGGCGCGGCCCGGACACCTCCGAGGAAAGGCAGGATGGCATGGCCTTTCGAGCCGACCCGGCGACTGGGCGGCCGGCCCTGCGGCGGCGGGGAGACCCGGCCGGGTCAGCAGGCAACTTGGCCTCCGCAGGCGCCGGGACCCTCGACCATGCCGGCCAGTCCGAAGACTTCAAGCATCATGGTGAGCAACCAGGACGGGCAGCGGACCATCAGGCCGCGACCGTCCATGCCCGGACGGATGCGGCCCGTTCCAAAGCGTGGACACCGCAGGAATCGATGAACGTGACCTGACCGAAATCGACAACGACGCCTTCGCCGTCACCGCCGGCCGCGGTGAGTACCCGGTCGAAGAGGTCGGGGGCGGTCACGATGTCGACATCGCCACCCATGACGACCGTCGCCCAACCTGTAGTCGACCAGGAGAACTCTCATCCTGGCGGCCCGGCCCAGCCGCGCCGCCAGCTCACCGTGGCTGCGCAACGATCCGAGGCTGTAGCCGCCACCGTGGAGGTACATCAGGACCCGGCTGTCGTCGACGCCGGGCGCGCGCAGCCAGTGAGCCGGAACTCCGTCGGCCGTGATATCGGTGACGGTCACGTCGTCGGGTATCGGGTGCACGGTGTCCGCGGGGGAGAAGGCGGCGCGCAGCTCCTGGAGGGAAGGCCGCTCGCGTCCGGCGCGGCCGTCGTGGCGGGCCCGGGAGGCAGCGATCACCTTGTTCATTTCGGCGCTTGGCACCGGCAACAACTCCTCGGTTCGTCGGCAGCGGCAACGCAGTGGACGCCGGTTGGGGTCCTCGGCGGGCTGCAGCACCCGGGCGTAACCCTCGAATTGCCGAGCGGCCTCTTGCCCCGCCTCCACTGGGCGCCGCGGTCACGCCGGACTCGGAGCCGCCCCGTCGCTGGATGCACCGGCCCCAACGTAAAAGGGAAGCGACCTCTACGGCGCGGAACTGGGCGCTGTCCTCCTGTCAGGTCCGCACCGACCGGTCATGCCGTCGCGTCAGGCCAGCTAGGTGCCACCACGCCGCCCTCCTTCGCTCCGCCCCGGTTCCGTTCAGCAGATTTCTTCTTCTGCGTGGGATGGCGGCGATGTTGCGGATCCTTGCACAACCCGCTTGAGCAGACCCTTGGGCCGGACGATAGAAGGATGAGGCGTCCACGAGGGGCGCCTACGAAAGGAGCACCAATGAATGTTGTCCGGAGGCTCGGTCGCCAGATCGCAGTCGTCACCATGCGTGCAGGGGTGAAGCTCTCGTGATGCGGGCGCTCCTGACCCGAGCTTTTTCCAGCGCGGCGGTCGTCACTGCTGTCGTCGTTGTTGTCGGCGCTGGCCACAAGTTCACTTGACCGTTCAGACCGGGTCCGCGCAGTCGTGGACCCGGTCTGAATCGCTCTCTGCGCTGGGCCGCAGACCACGCAGGAGACGGGATGCGTAAAGACAGCCGCCAACTTCAGGTATACCTGTGGGGGGTCGTCATCGTGACGGTCCCGCTGGTGGTGCTCGTCAGCCGACCGGCGGTCGACGGTACTCTCGGCGCACTCACAGCCCGCGACCGGCTCTTCGCCGTCCTGTTCAGCATCGTGCTGGTCGCGGGTGAGCTGTTCCCCATCCCGGTGGCACGCGGGCGCCAAGCGGGCGACGAGATCACCGTCTCCAGCACCTTCGGCTTCGCCCTACTACTTATAGCGCCGATCGACGTGGCGATTGCCGCCCAATGCGTGGCCCTGGTGGTCGACTGCGTCGCCCGCCACGGCCGAATCTCCCGGGTGCCGTTCAACACCGCCCAATACGCCCTGGCCTTCATCGCCGCCCGGTATGTCTACGCCCTGCTGGCCCACGCCCCCTTCACGCCAAGTCCGCACCTCGCGCCGCCGTCCCTCGCACCGTCCCTAGTGGCTGCCATCGCCTTCCTGCTTGTGAATAACTTCCTGGTCGGTTGCGCCGTGGCGCTCAGATTGAACGCCCGCCTGCACCGTGTCCTCAGCGACGACCTGGCCTGGCAGCTCTCCACGTCGGCGCCGCTGCTCGGCCTCGGGCCGCTCGGCGCCCAGGCCGTCCAGTGGACGCCCTGGGCGCTCATCTTGCTGCTCGTACCCATCGCCGCCCTCCACCGCAGCGGCCGACTAGCCATGCGACGAGAGCAGGAGGCACTCCGAGACGGACTGACAGGCCTTGCCAACCGAAGCCTTCTCACGTCCGCCGCCACCCGCGCCCTCGCCGACCGGAACGGCCGGCTGGCCATGTTGCTGCTGGACCTAGACCATTTCAAAGACATCAACGACACCCTGGGTCATGCCGTGGGCGACCAGATGCTGGTCGCCGTGGCCCGACGTCTTTCAGATCTGTCCAGTGAGCTCGACCTGGTCTGCCGTGTCGGCGGCGACGAGTTCGTCGTCGTTCACCGGGGCTTCGAAAACCGCGGGGATGTGGAGAAATTTGCCCGGCGCCTCTCCGCTGCCGTCCGCGAGCCGATGGTCCTCCAGGGGGTGACCCTCACCGTCGGCTGCTCCGTCGGGATCTCCTTGGCGCCCGACCATGCATCGAGCCTCGAAGACCTGATGCGCTGCGCCGACATCGCCCTCTACTCGGCGAAAAACACCCGAGACACGACCCGCGTCTATGACCCGGCGAGCGACAAGCACTCAGCCGCTCTACTCGGCCTGCCCGCCGACCTTCGCGCCGCTCTCGAAGATGAAAACGACCAAATCTGGGTCGCCTTCCAGCCCCAGCTCGATATTCGCTCCGGTGCCGTTCTTTCGGTCGAATGCCTCGCCCGCTGGCACCACCCCCGCTCCGGAGAGGTGGCCCCGGACGTCTTCGTCCCCATCGCCGAAAACACGTCACTCATCGACGCCCTGTTCTACCGGGTTCTCGACCTGAGCCTAAGCCAGCTCCGGGACTGGGACGACCAGGACATCCGCCTCACCGCCAGCGTCAACCTTTCCACCCGGCAACTGTCGAACATGGGCCTTCCCGTAGCCATCAACCGCCGTCTCGTCGACCACGGCGTAGCGCCGGGGCGCCTGCTCCTCGAAGTGACCGAAAGCACCCTCATGGCCGATCCCGAGCACAGCAGCGCTGTCCTGCGGCGACTGCACGAAATGGGCGTGCGCATCTCCATCGACGACTTCGGGACCGGCTACTCCTCCCTCGCCTACCTGCAGCGCCTCGACGTCGACGAACTCAAAATTGATCGCAGCTTCATCGCCGACCTGGCCCGAACGGGCGACGCCACCATCGTTCGCAGCACCATCGACCTAGGCCACAACCTGGGCCTGCAGGTTGTGGCGGAGGGAGTCGAGGATTCCGAGACCGCCGAAGCGCTCCGGCACCTCGGCTGCGACATCCTGCAGGGCTACCTGATCGCCCCGCCCATGACCGGCGGTGCCATGCCCCGCTTCCTCGCCGTCCCCCTGCCCGGTCTCCCCTCCCAGCCCGACCTCGACCCCGTCGGACCCTGAAAGGAGCCTCCCGTGTTCATGGCCCTCATGGCCCTTATCATCTTCGCCTCTGGCCCTCTTCTCGGTGGACGGCTGCAACTCCTCGCCGATCTCCGTCTCCGACAGGGCTGGCTGATCGCGGCCGCGCTCGCCACCCAGGTGGTCATCACCGAGTGGTCAACCGGAGCCAAGACCGTCGACATCATCCTCCACCTCGCCACCTACGCCGTCGCAGCCCTCGCATTGTGGTGCAACCGTGATCTGCCTGGCCTCCTGCTCATCGGTGGCGGCACGCTGCTCAACGGTGGTGTGATAGCCCTCAACGGGGGCACACTCCCGGCGTCACGCTCTGCCCTCGCCCAGGCCGGCATCCCCACCCGAAGCGCCGGCTTCGCCAACAGCGGGGTCGTCCACCACGCCGTACTGCCCTGGCTCGGTGACATCGTGGCCACGCCGGCATGGCTGCCCTTCCAGAACGTGTTCAGCATCGGCGACGGCCTGGTCCTCGCCGGGACCTTCGTACTCGTGCACCGAGTGACGCGGAGCCGCATCGGGGCGGCCCTAAACCGGGCACAGCCCCATAACAGCCCTGTCGCCGACGAGATCGCAGCCGCCTGATCAGCGAACCACCAGCGGCACGGGGCCCCGGATCTCACTGGTGGAGCGACGACGCGACCGATAACACGGGCACTGGAGGTGAGCATCCCCCCGTTGGACGGACATCTCATATAGGAGGTTGTCCATGTCCGACAAGAAGAGGACCACTGCGAGGGGTCGTCTTTCGAAGTTTCCGCCGGAGTTCCGGCGAGACGCGGTGGCGATGGTGCTCGACGAGGGCCGTCGTATCGCCGAGGTGGGTCGAGCGGTCGGTGTGAATCCGGGGACGCTCGGTAACTGGGTCGGCCTGGAGCGGATCGAGTGGGGTGACCGCCAGGGGCTGACCGCGGATGACCGGTCTGATCTTGTTGAGCTGCGAGCGGAGAACGCGCAGTTGCGGATGGAACGAGATCTGCTCAAACGATCTCTGGCCTTCTGGATCAAAGAGACGTCGACACCGTGACCCGCTACGTGGGTGTCGATGATCAGAAGGCAGCCGGGTTCCCGGTGACGGTGGCGTGCGAGGCGGTCGGGGTGTCAACGTCGGGCTACTACGACTGGGCGGCCCGCCGGGCGGCCGGGCCGACGGAGCGTCAGCTGGCCGAGGCCGAGCTGGTGGCGTTGATGCGCGAGCTGTTCGACGCCGCGGATGGCAACTACGGGGTGCCGCGCATGTACAAGGCGTTGCGTCACGCCGGGCTGGTCGTCAACGTCAAGCGGGTGGCCCGTCTGATGCGCTTGCACGGCATAGCCGGCCGGTTCCGGCGTCGCAGCATCCGCACCACCTTTCCCGGCCCTGACGACTATGTGATCCCCGATCTCGTCGGCCGGCGCTTCGCGCCTGGAGCGCCTGATGTGGCGTGGTGTCAGGACATCACCTACATCCCGACCGGGGAAGGTTGGCTGTATCTGGCCTCGGTGCTCGACCTGGGCAGCCGCCGCCTGCTGGGCTACTCGATGGCCGACCACATACGCACCGAACTTGTCCTCGACGCCCTCGGAATGGCCGTCGCGGCCCGAGGTGGCGACCACTCTGTGGCTGGTGTCATCGCCCACGCCGATAGGGGCAGCCAGTACACGGCCAACGACTACCTGGACTTCTGCCAGGCCCGCCAACTGCGCCCCTCGGTCGGAAAGACCGGTATCTGCTGGGACAACGCGGTGGCCGAGAGCTTCTGGGAGAGCCTGAAGCGGGAATGTCTCCAAGGACAGATCTTCTCCACCCGGGCCGAGGCTCGTCGGGCCATCTTCCGGTGGATCAACTGGTACAACACGTCCAGGCTTCACACCACCCTCAACGGCATACCGCCAACCGAGTGGGAGCAGCAGTACCGTCAAGCTTCATAATCACCCGTCCGGACAACGGGGAGATGCCCAACGACGAGGTGTGGGACGGGGCGAGGTGGGCGTCGCAGCTAGCCACCCTGCCGCTGCTGGACCTGATGGGGGCCGACGTGGACTGGGACGCGGTCGGCGACGGGGAGGCGTGGTCGCAGCTGGAGTCGCTGGAGCGCGTCGAGGTGTACCAGGCGACGGGAATGATCCAGGTACAGCTCGATGTCGATGTGGCCGAGGCGCTGGTCCGTCTGCGCGGGTACGCCTTCGCGAACGGCATGACCGTCAGCGAGGTGGCCTGGAGTGTCGTGGAGCGACGCCTGAGCTTCGGACCCGACGACTTCGACGACCCTGCCGACGGGCCGGGGAACCCGAGGTGAGCCCGGATCGGGAACGGTCGGTGACCGATGCGTTCGTATCGTTGGCGGACAGCCTGGTGGGTCCTTTCGACGTGGTTGAGCTGCTGAGCGTTCTGACGTCGAAGTGCGCTTCCCTGCTCGATGTCGCCTCGGCCGGTCTGTTGCTGGCGGACCGCTCCGAGGTGTTGCACGTGGTGGCGGCATCGTCGGAGGAGACCCGCAATCTGGAGCTGTTCCAACTGCAACGTGACCAGGGACCCTGCCTGGAGTGCTACCGCTCCGGGTCGGCGGTGAGCGTGGCGGACCTCGACGTCGAGATTGGCAGGTGGCCGCAGTTCGTCCCCGCCGCCCGCGATCGCGGCTTCGTCTCCGTGCACGCTATCCCGATGCGCCTGCACGATCAGATCCTCGGCACGCTCGGCCTGTTCGGCACCTCCGTCGGCGCCCTCAACGAAGAGGATCTTCGACTCGGTCAGGCGTTGGCGCATGTGGCCAGTGTCGCTTTGGCGGCGGGCAACGCAGCGACGGACCGGGACGTGCTCAACGAGCAGCTCCAGGCGGCGCCGGAGAGCCGGGTGTTCATCGAACAGGCCAAGGGTGCCCTGGCCCAGCACGCCGGAGTGGACATGAACCAGGCCTTCGCCTTGTTGCGCCGCTACAGCCGGGACCACAACGAGAAACTCGGCGTCGTCGCCCGGGCGGTGGCGTCTCAGGCGCTGCCCGTGCAACACGTCGCCGACAACCGTCGGTCCCCGGCGACACGCCGTGCGCGCTCCTCTCCACAGTAGGGAGGCGTTGCCGCTAGGCGGAAGTTCGGTGGCTTGCCCTTCGTGCCGAACAAGATGGCCCGTCGGCGGAGGAGCCGCTCGACGGCGCCGCAGCCCCCTTGGGGAGTGCAAAAAGGTGTCGTAGAGCGCGCTCTACGACGGGGGCTGGTTCACGGGACTCGGCGGCCATCTTCCGGGAGACATCGGCACGTCAGGGGGCTGGAGGCAACAGGATGGATGCCGTTCCGTACATTGCCAAGGTGAGGGTCGCGGGTTCGAATCCCGTCGTCCGCTCCAGGAACGTGCAGGTCAGGGGCCTTCTGGACCGACCGGCACGAATGTCGGTGTCGACGTTGATGCGGTGGCGGCCCTCTCTGTTGATGCGGGACTGTCATCGGACGAGGTCGCCAGCCGCCTCGGGATGTCCCGCAAGACGGTGCTGAGGGCTGCCCATGAGCATTTGCTACCGGTGCGGCCACCGCCGACGGTGGCTGCGTCGGCGATGACATTCCTCGACGTCCTCTACACCGATGTTCTGGTGACTCGAGCGTTGGACCGTTACGGTGTCCCGGTGATCCGGGAGCCTGGATCGATCTGTGAGCGGTTCCCTGAGCCGGTGACGTTGGTCGAGGGCTTGTGCCGGGAGCTGTACCAGACCTGCGGGGTCGGCTTGCATCACATCGAGTTGCTGAACGGCCAGCCGCTGGTGACGATCCGACGCCGCCTCGCAGCCTGGGGGGTGCCGGTCCGGCCTCCGGGCGGGCGCAGCCCGTTCCTCCGACGGGCCACGGGTGGTTCAGGTCCGAGGCCGAGACGATGACCTCTGGAAGCAACGATGACGCTGGGCGCAGCCGCGGTCTGCGATCCGCGGACGACACCGCGAACGGGGGAGGCTCGCTCCGGGCGCTGGTGCTCCTGCGCCACGGTCAGAGCACCGCCAACGCAGGCGACACGTTCAGCGGCTGGATGGATGTCGCCCTGACCGCCCGCGGCGAGCGGGAGGCGTTGCGGGCGGCCGAGCTGCTCGCGTCGGCGGGTTTCGTGCCGGGCGTCGTGCACACCTCGCTGTTGCGCAGGTCGACCCACACCGCCGAGCTGGTCCTCGCGGCGCTCGACCGCTCGTGGCTGCCGGTGGCGCGGTCGTGGCGGCTCAACGAGCGTCACTACGGCGCCTTGCAGGGGCGGCGACGGGCCGATGTGCTCGCCGAGGTCGGCGAGGAGACGTTCATGCGCTGGCGTCGCTCGTACGACGAGCGCCCGCCCGTCGAGGACCGTCACGCGTCGGCAGAGCTGCAAGCCGACGCCCGCTACCGGCTGCTACCTACGAACGCGCTGCCCAACGCCGAGAGCCTTGCTGACGTCGCACGCCGAGTGCTGCCGTACTGGCAGGACATCGTCGCCGCCGACGTGGCCGCCGGCCGGGTGCCGCTCGTGGTGGCGCACGGCAACTCGTTGCGGGCGCTGTGCATGATCTTGGACCAGCTGTCGCCCGCCGAGGTAGAGGGACTGAACATCCCGACCGGTGTGCCGCTGGTCTACGACCTCGACGGGCAGTGGCGGCCGCGTGTGCGTGGCGGCGTCTACCTCGACCCCGAGGCGGCGGCCGTTGGCGCCACCGAGGTCGCCGCCCAGGGCCGACGCGGATGAGTGGCTTCTTGCTTGGCGGCTGGTTCCGGGCGGTCGCAGCCCGGTACAGTCTCCGATAGGCGATGGAGTCCGCCACAACCGCCGCAAGGCTGATGACCCCTACCACTGGTGATCGAGGCTGACAGCCTCTCGTGGTAGGAGCCCCCCAAGTCTCGCGATTCCAACCAACCTCGTCCGCGGCCGAAGGCCGGAGCGATACGCCGTCAACCGCCGGGCGGGTCCCGGCCGGACGCGCACGTCCGCTGCATCTGACGCCCGCGGCGATCGCCCAGGTCATGCTCGGTGGCGTCGTCGGCGCCGCGGCCCGCGAAGCGCTCGAACAGGCGCTGCCCGCCGGGAATGGGTTTCCCGCGGCGACCCTGGTGGTGAACGTCACCGGGGCGTTCCTGCTCGGCGTGATCCTCGAAGTGCTCGTCCGCGCCGGTGACGACACCGGCCGGCGTCGCCGGGGCCGTCTCGTCGCGGGAACCGGGTTCATGGGTGCGTACACCACCTACAGCACCTTCGCCGTCGAAGCCGACGAGCTCGTCGGTCACGGCCACACCCTTCTCGCGGTCGTCTATGTGGCCGTGACCGTCATCGGCGGTCTCGTCGCCGCCGGAGCCGGCGTCACCCTCGCCGCTGCCCTCGCCCGCCAGCGCCGCGTCGAAGCGCTCCCCGTCGACCCCGACGTCGACCGGGAACACCCCGTGTGATGAACCTCACCGACATCGTCTCGGTCGGCCTCGCCGGAAGCATCGGCGCCGCCGCTCGCTTCGTGCTCGACGGCACCGTCTCGCCGTCTGACCTGCACCCAGGGCCGCCGCAGATCAGCCGTACGGCGCCCTCGAGCCGGTGAGCCGTGTGTGGACTCTTGTCGCGGTCGGAAGCCGGTCACGGTCCAGTCAGCAGGCCCTGTTCGCGGCACACGGTCCGCTCCCGACCACGTGGTGGTCCCGGGGTCACGGCGGCGCATGTCCTGTCCCACCAGGGCGGCAGCTCGGCGGCGTCGCCGGTGGGGGCGGGGTCACCCGCCGAGGTGCTTGGCGACGAGGGCGATGCCCTGACCCCACGAGGTGAGGGTGCTTCCGGGCAGGTAGGTCTTGCCGTTGGCGCCGTGGTCGACCATGGGCGCGGCGACGTAGCGCTCGACGCCGTGGGGGTCGATGAAGTAGACGATCGACGTGTGGAGGATGTCGGCGTTGGGATTCGGTGCCTGGACCTGGATGTTGTACGCAGTCCAGGCGGCTTTGAGCTTGGGGATCGGCCCGGTGAAGAAGTGCCAGGTCGGGATGCTCGTCAGGTTGTGCTCTTCGGAGAAGGTGAGCATGGACTGGACGCTCGGGTAGTGCTGGTTGACGTTGAGGGCGGCGAAGACGACGTGGGACGCTGAGCGGCCGAGGTCGTGGTAGGCGTCGATGAACTCTTGGGACACGAGTGGGCAGATGTCGACGCAGTGGGGGTCCATGGCTTCGAGGACGACGACCTTCCCCCGGAAGGCGGACAGCGGAAGAGTCTGGCCGTCCTGATCGGTGAGGACGAAGCCGGGTGCCGTCTTGGTCGGAACCGGGGACAGGCCCATGAGGTCGGCGAGGCTGGTCGACACGGCGGACGGCAGGCCGGAGGGTCGCAGCGCACTCGCCGTCGACTGGCGGGGGGGCTGATGTCTCCCAAGGGTGAAGCCGAGCCCGATGCCGACCACGAGCAGTGCGGCGACGCCGCCCGCCAGGGGCAGGAGCCGTCGTCGACGGCCAGACCCTCCCGCGCGTGCTCCGGTCGGTGCGTTCGCCATGCCATCCTCTCCTGGCGTCGGCGTTCTCGGGCCGCCGCGCAGGGGAAGCTAGCGGTTGCAACAGCACGGCGCGGCGCAGGGGAGCGCGTGGGTTTCGACCGTCTCGCCATCGCCGCCCGGGCGGCGATGGCGAGACGAGCTGATCAGGCGCCGCAGCAGCAGCACGGTGAACAGGGGCACTGGCACGCACAAGTCGGGCAGGTCATGAGATTTCACCTCCTCTCTTGGCCGAGGCGAAGCAGGACGACCATGCGTCGACCGGCAAGCCACGGCACGCATTGCTCTTCTGCTCCAAGCGGCGAAGGCTGTCCCGGAGCGCCCGGAGCCGTTCGATGTCGTCGTCGACCTCAGCGATGCGGTGCTTCACCAGTTGGGAGGTGTGGCCGCAGGGTAGCCCCCCGAGGTTCGCCCGGCCGTGGAGATCAACCCCGACCGCTCGTAGTAGCGCAGCGTGTCCGGTCGAACCCCCAGTTCTGCTGGGCTTTCCGACCCTCCTTGATGGCGAAGTAGACGACGGCGAGGCTGGCGGCGGGGTCGGCCCACCACCACCCAAGCGCAGCGTCCAGGCCGATGCCGAGCAGGGTGGTGACGATGAGGGCGGCGGCGGTGATGGCGATGCCCGATGGGCTGGGGGCGGGGTGATTGGTTCGGATCAGGTTGATGGCGGCGCCGACGGTCACGTAGGCGGCGCGGCAACAGCCGCTTCGAGGGTGTTCCAGGTCAGGGTGGCGTGTTCGAGGCGGACGGCTCGACGGACCGCTCCCGCCCTCTCCGTGGGCATCTCCGGTGCTGGCCGGGTCAGTGGGTGCCGGCCTCGTGGTCGAGGTGGCCGGCCGGTTCGAGTTGGAAGGTGGAGTGCTCGACATCGAAGTGGCCGATCAGGCACGCCTGGATCTCGTCGAGGATCTGAGGGGCGTGACCGTCGGAGAAGCACGAGTCGTCCACGACCACGTGGGCGGAGAGTGCGGGAAGGTCGGAGGTGACGGTCCAGGCGTGCAGGTCGTGCACGCCGGCGACGTGGCGGGTGTCGAGGAGATGGGTGCGGATGTCGTCGAGGTCGACGCCTTCGGGTGCGCCTTCGAGCAGGATGCGCCCGGAGGCCCCGAGGAGCCCCCAGGCGGCCTTGGCCATGAGGACGACCACGACCAGTGAGGCGAGGGCATCGGCGCGCTCGAAGCCGGTGGTCAGCAACACGATCGCCGCGATGACCGTTGCGACGAACCCGTAGAGGTCGGTGATGATGTGGCGGAACGAGCCTTCGACGTTGAGGCTCGACCGGTTGGCCTTCGCCAGGACGCAAGCTGCCACGACGTTGACCGCGACGCCGACCAGGGCCACGGCCAGCACGGTGAGACCGCCCACGGCGCTCGGATGGATGAGGCGTCGGACCGATTCGAACGCGATGAGCGCGGCGACGACCAGCAGGGTGACGCCGTTGCCCGCAGCGGAGAGGATCTCGGCCCTCTTGAACCCGAAGGTCCACGCCCCGACCGCTGGCCGAGCGGCGAGACGGGCCGCCCACAGCGACGCGCCCAGCGCCCCGGCATCGGTGAGCATGTGGCCGGAGTCGGCCAGCAAGACCAGGGAGTCGGAGAACGCGGCCGCGATCACCTCGGCGATCATGAACCCGACGATCAGCGCCAACGCGATGGCGAGGTAGCGGGCATCGGCATCCCCGACCACCCCGTGACCGTGGCCGTCGTGGTCGCGGTGCGCCCTCGGCCTGTCATGGCTCGACGAGCCCTGAGAGGGACGATGGTCGTGACGCTCGCCAGCAACGGGGGGCTCGGTGCCGTCGGTGCTCATCGCTCAGGTTGCCCTTCAGTGTCGACGCGGACGGCGGTGGTGTGCCCGGTGTGAGCCAGACCGACGTCGAGGAGCATCCGCACGTGGCCGTCAGCCAGGCGGTAGTAGGCCATACGTCCCCGCCGACTCACCGTCACGACTCGGTGAGCCCGCAAGAGCCGGAGGGCATGGCTGACCGCGCTCTCACTCATCGTCGTGGTCGCGGCGAGATCGCACACGCACAGCTCCCCGCCCTCCAACAGGGCGATGAGGAGTCGGAGCCGCCCCCGGTCACCGAGAAGGGAAAACACGTCGACCAGATCAGACACATCCGCCTCGGCTGGCAACGCGGCGACAACCTCAGCCACCTTGGCGCCATCGACCACCCGAACACCGCAGGCGTCCAAGCTCGAAATCGGCTGTTGACCCACGCCACCCTCGATATCTGAACGCACCTTCAGACGATACCATCGGCCGCCCCGTCCGCACTCGCGTGCGACCGCCATGACGACCCGGAGAGTCGATGACGCGCCGGCTCCGAAGAGGCGACGGCCGACCCAGAGCGATCTCTCGCTTCGCTCCACCTGTCGGTGGGTCAAGTAACGCTGATGAGCGCATAGATCTCCAGGGCGACGAGGACGACGGCGGTGAAGAGGCGCAGGGTGCGGATCGATAGCACCCTCAACAGGCCGGTGCCGCTCACCACGGCGACGGCCGCCACAGCCCACAGGGCGACCAGGGCACCGACGACGACCGAAAGCGGGGAGTGACAGCGGGCCATGAGGTTGGCGGTGAGGATCTGGGTCAAGCGAAGAAGGCGACCGCCACGATGGCCTCCAACAGCCGGCGCGGGAGAAGATGGAACGACCGCAGCGCGAATGGACCCTCCGTCCGGCCACGTAGATGGTCGGATCGGAAGTTCTTGCCCGCCTGCAATAGGGCCGCCATCCGGGCACCGAATGCCAGTGGGGGATCTGCCAGCTTTGGAGGCGGCTGGGCCAGGGATTCGCGGTCAGCCTCGCTCACCGGGTGGGGTGGACCGGTGGGGCGCAGAGCGCCTGTCACTCGGCGTAGCAGCCGTGTGGCGTGGTAGGCGACGACGGCGGAGACGGCGAGGGCGACGGCCGGGCCGAGCCAGTACAGGCCACTGGCGGCGAGGATGATCCCGCCGGTGACGGCCACCCCGGCGTCGGCCGGGGTGTCGAGCAGGACGGCCGCACGTTCAGATCGCCGTCGTCATCGTCGTCGTCGGGTTCGTCGATGTCGCCGCCCAGGATGAGCGCGCCGGTGAGCATGACCGCCGCGACGATGCCGCTCACCACGAGGATCGGCAGAGCCTGCGCGGCGCCCGTGCCGGCGGTGAGCCGGTCGATCGCGCCGGCGATGACCAGCCCGCTCGAGGTGAGCAGCCAGCCGCTGTTGACCAGCGCCGCCCGCAGTGTCGCCTTCGGGTAGCCGTTCCGACGGCCCGCGGTCGGTGGCGTCAGGTGGGCGAGACGACTCACGAGGCCGGGCGCCCAGCGCTGGCAGTGTTCGGTCGGTGCCTCCGAGGCCCATGAGCCTCTCGGGCGCGGCGATCCGGGTTACTGGCAGCTTCCATCCCAGCCATGAGGCCGACGGGTGCGGCCTGGCCGGCTCAATCGGGCCGGTCCGAGGTTCGCCGGAGCAACGGCAGGAACGCGATCATGGCCAGGGCCTCGACGGTCACGGTGAAGGCGATGGCGGCGTCGATCGAAGAGCCGTAGAGGGCGCCGATGGCGGCGCTGCCGACCAGCCACGCCGCGCCGTAGACGGCGGTGAAGGTCCCGTAGCCGGTGCCCCGCTGCTCTGTAGGGACCATGTCGGCCACCGCGGCTCGCATGGTCGACTCGTGCAATCCCATCGCCGCCCCCCACACCAGCGCGCCGGCGAACACCAAGATCGGCGAGAGGGAGAACGACAGGAACGGGACCGCCGCGCTGAGCACGGGCAGCACGAGCAGTCCGCGCAGGCCGATCCGGTCGTAGGCGCGGCCCGACACCAGCCCAGCCAATGCAGCTGCGGCCATGGCCACCGCGTACACCAACGGGATCTCGGCGGTCGGCAGGACGTGGCGCACCTGAAGATGGAACGAGAGCACGGCGAAGGTCGCATAGCCCGCCACCGACAAGGCGGTGAACACGGTGTAGTTCCAGAAGCGCCGCGAGAACCCACCCACCCCGATCCGCTGCGACCCGGCCCTCGACCGCCGGGGCGTGGCGTCGGGGTCGAACGCAGCCGGCACCGGGGCCCGAGCCCGCAGCCGGGCCAGCAGGACCACGGCGACAGCACCGGGGATAGCGAGCACGGCGAAACCGGCCCGGTAGCTGCCAGTCACCGCCAGCATCAACGCAACCAGGAGCGGGCCGGCGATGGCGCCGGTCTGATCCAGGGCCTCGTGAACGGCGAACGCCCAGCCCCGCCCGATCGACACCCCGGCCTGGGCCAACATGGTGTCACGAGCCGGGGTGCGCACCGCTTTGCCGAAGCGCTCGGCGACGATCAACGTGACCGCCGACCACAACGGGCCGGCGACCGCCAGCAGCGGCACCGACACGACCGTCAGGGCGTACCCGCCGATAGAGAGCGCCCAATGGCGCCCGGTGCGATCCGAGATGCGACCGGTGACCATTCGGAACACCAACGCCACCGCCTCCCCGGCCCCCGAGACCACCCCGACCACGACCGCGCTGGCCCCGAATGTCGCCAGGTACGGCCCGGTCACCGCCCGCGCGCCCTCGTAGACGAAGTCGGCCATCATGCTCACCAACCCGAAGCCGAGCACGAACCGCAACGGCGACACCCGATTCGCAGAGCGGACCGGTAGGGGAGATCCCAGGTCAGCGGCTGCTGGGTCGGACGTCACCGGCCGAATCTAACGGTCCGGGAGGATGACCTTGAGCAAGCTCACCGTCTCGCCCGTTCCGCCTCTAGAACCGGTTCACCAATTTCGGCGTCCCACGGTCCACGATGAGCAGATGCCGTGATCGAACCAGCGGCGGGAGGCCCGGTAGGCTGTGCTCGAGGACCTCGGTGTCATCCATGGTGTGCTCCAGACGACCGTGATCCTCCTCGTACCGAGCAAACGGAGGAGGGCTCATCGGATTTCGGGGTCCAGAAAGTCAGCTCAGACCTCGAGCACTCGGCACGCCATGACCGTGAGCATCTCGCCCAGCTCATCGCCGTCGAACTCGGTGCGGTAACGGAGGACCGACTGGATCACAGCGATGCTGGCGTGCACGAGTGTCTGTGCCTGCGGTCCACTGAGGTCCGGACGGACTGCGCGCAGGACGTCCTGCCAGAGGTCGACGTAGTGGCGCTGCTTCCACCGGAGCCGGCGGTAGTCACCCGGGGGCAGGTTGCGGGCCTCCTCGACGTACACCTTGCACAAGGTCCGCTCTTCGATGGTGAAGAGGACCTGGTCGCGCACGAGCGAGACGAGCGTGGCCCGCGGATCGTCGGACTCGCGCAACGACACCTCAGCTTCGGCGATCAGCCGGTCGACCACACGGTCGAACATCTCGACCAGGATTGCCACTTTGCTGTCGAAGTGCCGGTAGATGCCTGATCCGACGATGCCGGCGGCCTGGCCGATGTCACTCAGCTTCACGCTGACATAGCCGTGCGAGGCGATGAGGTCCGCGGCGGCGTTGAGGATCTTCTCCTTGCGGCCCGGATCACGCGTCCGTGTGGGCCGAGGTATGGTCCCATCGGGTTGCGTAGCCAGCGTGCACCTCGCCTCTCGGAGGCCGTCGTCCGCCGACCCCAATCGGCCGACAGTAGTACGGGCGGAAGGTCCGGACGCCTCTAGTGAACGGCGGTCCCGGACGCTGGATCGGAGGATATCCCCTCGGGCCGGGCGGTCGATCCGCCGAGGGGACGGGCCCTTTACAGTAGCGGAGTCGACCGCTACGCTCCCGAATTAGTAATGCTGGTTTCACTATGGAGGTAGAAGTGGGGGGGCTGCTAGTGATTCGATCGTCACAGGAGGATCCGTGCGCGACGGGCTGGGAGCCGAGTCTGCCGACGTCCTGCCTGCCGGCATCATGAAGCGTTTCGTGAGGATCGGCTGCTTCGCCGCCTTCTGGGGCGACACACCGGGCGCCCTCCGCCAGATTCTCGAGGGCGCCGAGGTCGACTATCTCGTTTCCGACTACCTGTCGGAGATCACCATGGCCCTGCTCGCCCGAGGCCGGGCCAAGGATCCGGAGGCGGGCTACGTCCCCGACTTCGTCACCACCCTCGTCCCGGTCCTCGCCGACATCAAGGCTCGAGGGATCAAGGTCGTCACCAACGCCGGGGCCCTCAACCCGGCGGCCTGCGCTCGATTGCTGCGCCAGCAGGCCGCTGAAGCCGGGATCGAACTGCGAGTGGCGGCCGTGGCGGGTGATGACCTGCTGCCCTCACGATCCGAGGTCATAGCCGCCTCACCCACCGACATGGTCACGGGCCGTCTGGTCCCGGCCGAGCCGAGCTCGCTCAACGCCTACCTCGGAGCCCGGCCCATCGCCGACGCCCTGGCCGCCGGCGCCGATCTCGTCATCACCGGCCGCTGTGTCGACGCTGCCGTCGTCCTCGGCCCGCTCATGCACGAGTTCGGCTGGGGCGACGACGACTACGACCTCCTCGCCGCAGGCTCGCTGACCGGCCACATCGTGGAATGCGGTCCGCAGTGCACCGGAGGCAACGTCACCGACTGGGAGGCGGTGCCCGGCTGGGACGACCTTGGCTACCCGGTGGCCGAGTGTCACGCGGATGGGACGGCGGTCATCACCAAGCCGGCTGGGACCGGCGGTCTGGTGACCCCAGCGACGGTGGCCGAGCAGATCGTCTACAAGATCGGTGATCCGGGCGCCTACCTGCTCCCCGATGCGGTCTGCGACTGGCGCGACGTCCACCTCGACGTCGACGGCCCCGACCGGGTGCGGGTCTCCGGTGCTCGGGGCGGGGCGCCGACCACCACCTACAAGGCGACGGCCACCAGCGTCAGCGGCTACCGGGCCATCACCACGGCCATGTTCGCCGGTGCCGGAGCGGCGGGCAAGGGCCGCCGGATGGGGGAGGCGCTCGTCGCCCGGACGGCGCGCCTGGCGGCGACGCGTGGCTTCGCCCCCCTGGCCGAGTCGTCGATCGAGCTGGTCGGGGCGGGGGAGATGACGGGCGGTCCCCGCCACGACGAGGCCACCGAGGCCGTCGTCAAGATCGGCGTCCGCAGCGATGACCGGGATGCCGTCGGCGTGTTCTGCTCGGAGTTCGCCTCCATGGCACTTGTGGCCCAGGGGATGACCGGTGTCTTCGCCGGCCGGCCCCGGGTGGCGCCCGCCATCGCCGTCCACCACCTCTCCGTGCCCAAGGACATGGTCATTGTTGAGGTCCTGATGGACGGTGGGCGCTCCCCGGTCAAGGGCGCGGCCGGCCATCCCGACGCGACCACCTCCTCACCCGAGCTGGCCGTAACCCCGTCACCGACGACCGGTCCGACGGTCCGGGTCCCGCTCGGGCGGATCGCCACCGCTCGCAGCGGCGACAAGGGTGACCTGGCCAATATCGGTGTTGATCGCCCGTCGTAGCGAATTTTCCGAGGTGCTGCAGGCCGAGGTCACCGCCGACCGGGTGGCCACCTTCTTCGCCCACCTCCTCCGCGGTGACTTGCAGCGCTGGGCGCTCCCCGGGCTGGGCGCCCTCAACCTCGTCCTCCACGACGTTCTCGGTGGCACGGGCGGGACGTCGACCCTGCGTTACGACCCGCAGGGCAAGTCCTACGCAGCCACGCTCCTCACCCTCCCGGTCGACGTCCCGGCCGCGTGGGAGAACCAGGGCCTCCTCGCCCCCGACCCGTCGGCCCTATGAGCCTGCCCTCCAAGGTGCTCGTCGCCAACCGCGGTGAGATCGCCGTGCGGATCATCCGGACCTTGCACGAGCTGGGGATCAGCAGTGTCGCCGTCCATCACCGCGCCGACGCCGCGGCTCGCTTCGTACGTGAGGCTGACGAGGCCGTCGAGCTCCATGCCCCCCGGCCTGTCGCCGCCTACCTCGACCAGGCCGCCATCCTCGAGGCCTGCGCCCGCACCCGCGCCGAGGCCGTGCACCCGGACTACGGGTTCCTCTGCGAGAACGCCGGGTTCGCCGAGGCGGTGGCGCGGCCGCCGGCCTGATCTTCATCGGTCCTCCCCCGGACGCCATCCGGGCCATGGGCGACAAGATCAAGGCCAAGCGCCTCGCCGCCCTAGCCGGGGTTCCGATCCTTCCGGGCTCCGAGGGAGCGCTCCGTCACACCGAGGAGGCCCTGGCCGAGGCCGACCGGATCGGCTACCCCGTGCTCCTCAAGGCCAGCGCCGGTGGTGGGGGCAAGGGAATGCGGATCGCCCGTACCCCCGAGGCGTGCCGGGTGGCGTTCGACCAGGCCGTGGCCGAGGCGACGAGCAGCTTCGGTGATGGGCGGGTGTTCATCGAGCGCTACGTCGATCGACCCCGTCACATCGAAGTGCAGGTCCTCGCCGACGGCCACGGCACCGTCGTGCATCTCGGCGAGCGGGAATGCTCGATCCAGCGCCGCTACCAGAAGGTTGTCGAGGAGGCCCCGTCGCCTTTCGTCGACGCCGCCATGCGGGCACGTCTCGGTGAGTCGGCGGTGTCACTGGCCCGCAAGGTCGGCTACACCTCGGCCGGCACCGTGGAGATGGTCGTCGACCCGACCGGCGAGGCCTTTTTCCTGGAGATGAACACCCATCTGCAGGTCGAGCATCCCGTCACCGAGCTGGTGACCGGGATCGACGTCGTGGCCGAGCAACTCCGCGTCGCTGGGGGCGAGCGCCTCTCGTTCGGCCAAGACGACATCAGCCTCACCGGCAGCGCCATCGAGTGCCGCGTCTATGCCGAGGACGTGACCGACGGGTTCGTGCCGGCCACGGGCCGGCTGGCCCTCGTGCGTTTCCCCCCCGGGCCCGGTGTCCGCGTCGACCACGGGATCCGGGAGGGGGACACGGTTACCTCGGCCTTCGATCCCATGCTGGCCAAGGTCGTCGGGTACGGCCCGGCGCGCGCCGAGGCTGCCCGTCGTACCGCCGACGCCCTGCGGGCCACGGTCCTGCTCGGCGTCACGACCAACGCCGGTTTCCTGGCCGACGTCGTCGACCACCCTGCCTTCCTCGCCGGCGACACCCACACCGGGTTTCTCGACGAGCATGCCGAGCTCCTGGCTCCGCCCCGACTGGACGAGGCTGGCGAGCGGCTCCTCACTGCGGCGGCGACCCTCCACAGCCCCAGGTTCGACACCCGCCACGACGTCCCCGGCGCCCACGCCGCCGCCGGCCGGTGGCGGCCGTGAGCTTCCAGGTCACCCTCGACGGGCACGAGCCGCGCGACGTACAGCTCACCCGCAGCGGTGCCCAGGCGACCGTGCGGATCGACGGCCGGCCCTACGAAACCGTCCTCCACCGCAGCGGCGGGATGGGACAGGTCCTCATCGACGGCCGCCAGGAGTCGCTCTGGTGCGTCATCGCCGGCGACGACGTGTTCGTCCACGCCTTCGGTCGGGCCTGGCGCCTGCGCGTCACCGACACCACGGAGCGCTCCGTGCACGTGGCGGCCCGATCCGATGCCGCTGTCGCCCCCATGCCCGGCGTCGTCATCGCCGTGTCGGTCGCCGTCGGGGACGACGTCGCCGCCGGCCAGCCGATGGTCACCATCGAGAGTATGAAGATGCACAGCGAGATCACGGCCCCGCGCGCCGGGCGGGTTCGCCGGGTCGCCTTCGCGGTGGGTGAGGGGTTCGAGCAGGGCGCCCCCTCGTCACCCTCGAACCCGAGGACGACCCGGCCCTCAGTGACGACACCGCCGACGGGGAGGAAGCCCGATGAGACGCATCGTGTCAGCGGTCGACCTCGGCACCGACTCGTCTCGCCAGTACCAGGCCCACAACCTTCAGCTGGCCGAGAACCTTCGCGCTGCGCTGTACGTGGCCCGCGAGCAGCGGCCGGAGCGGGCCTGGAGGCGGCTGGCCGAACAGCACAAGCTCCCCGTCCGGCGCCGCCTCGACCTCCTCCTCGACCCGGGCACGCCGTTCCTCGAGCTCTCGCCGCTGGCCGCGTCCCAGGCCTATGACGGTGACGCCCCCCAGGGCCTGATCGTCACCGGGATCGGTGTCGTCAACGGCCGTGAGGTCATGGTCATCGCCGGGGACAGCTCCCTCAAGGGCGGCTCGTGGTACCCGCTGTCGACCAAGAAGATCATCCGCGCCCTCGAGATAGCACTGCAGAACCGGTTGCCGGTCGTACATCTCATCGACTCCGGCGGCGCCTTCCTGCCGTTGCAGGACGAGCTGTACGCCCTCGGCGGACACACCTTCCATCATCAGTGCCTCCTCTCCGGCGCAGGCATCCCTCAGGTGGCCGTCGTCCTCGGGCACTGCACCGCCGGCGGGGCCTACCTGCCGACGCTGTGCGATCAGTCCATCATCGTGCGCGGCACCGGGTACGTCTTCCTCGGCGGCCCCCCGTTGGTCAAGGCGGCTACCGGTGAGGAGGTGACGGCGGAGGAGCTCGGCGGCGCCGACATGCACACGACCGTGTCGGGAAAGGCTGACTACGCCGTCGACACCGAGGAGGAGGGCATCGCCCTCGCCCGGGACATCGTCGGCCTGTGGTCGCGTCCCGAAAAGGCTCCGACCGAGCGGCGCACGCTCGAGCCGCCCTACTACGATCCGGCCGAGCTCTACGGCATCATCCCCGACGACATCAAGAAGCAGTTCGACATGCGCGAGGTGATCGCCCGCATCGTCGACGGCAGCATGTTCCACGAGTTCAAGCCCGGGTACGGCGACACCCTCGTCACGGGCTGGGCCTAGATCTGGGGGATCCCGGTGGGCATCCTTGGCAATAACGGGGTGCTGTTCAGTGAGGCGGCCAACAAGGCCACGCAGTTCATGCAGCTCTGCGACCGTGACGGCACGCCGCTGCTGTTCCTTCACAACGTCACCGGCTTCATGGTCGGGCGGGACTACGAGCGGCGCGGGATCACCAAGGACGGGGCCAAGATGCTCATGGTTCAGGCCAACGTGACCGTGCCCAAGGTCTCGGTCCTGGTCAACGCCTCCCAGGGGGCCGGCAACTACGCCATGGCCGGCCGGGCCTGGGCCCCGCGCTTCCTCTTCGCCTGGCCCAACTCCCGCTCGGCGACCATGGGCGCTGATCAGGCCGTCAAGACGCTCACCCAAGTTCGGGTCGCCAGCATGCGCCGCGCCGGGCGCGAACCGGAGCCCGGCGAGCTCGCCACCATCGAAGAGGAGGTGGGAGAGTACTTCGAGCGGACTTCCAGCCCGTACCACCTGACGTCCGAGATGCGCGACGACGGTCTTAGAGGCTGTTCGCTAATTTTGCGCTGGTAGATGGCTGTTTCGGCCGTGGCGGGGAGCGGGATCGAATAGGATATAGCTATCGAGAATCTTCCGGATGGATATGGCACCACGTGGCGGACGGTGCACGGTGATATGACCGACGCCGAGTGGGAACTGATCGCTGACCTGGTGCCGGTGTTCACCGGAAAGGGCAAGATCGGCCGGCCCCTCCAACACGACCGGCGGGCCATCGTTGACGCCATCTTCTATGTGGCCGCGACCGGCTGCCAGTGGCGGGCTCTGCCCGCCTGCTACCCGAACTGGAACACCGTGCACCGCTACCACCTCCGCTGGTCACGCGACGGCACCTGGGAGGAGATCGCCGACCGTCTGCGGGCCCTGGTCCGCCAGCGCGAAGGCCACGATCCCGAACCCTCAGCGGGGATCGTCGATGCCCGCAGCGTGCGGGGTGCGTCCACCGTCACCGCCCCGACCAGGGGCTATGACGCCGGGAAGAAGATCTCGGGGCGGAAGTGCTTCGGGATCGTCGACACCCTCGGTCTCCTCGTCGGGGTGGTCATCCTCGCGGCGAGCGCCAGTGACAACGTCGGCGGCACCGGTTGTTTCCTCGACGCCTGGCCCAAGTCGACCCGATGGTCGAAAGTGTTCTGCGACGGCGGGTTCAAAAAGACCTTCAAGGCCCAGCTCGCCGCCCGGCACGTCTCTGCCGAGGTCGTGAACAAGATCCATCCCGGGCGCTTCGAGGTGCTCCCGAAAAGGTGGATCGTGGAACGAACCTGGTCGTGGCTGATGAACAACCGGCGGCTACAAGTCGACTATGAACGCGACCCTGCCGTCACCGAAGGATTCGTATGGGCCGCCCACAGCCGGCTACTCCTCCGCCGACTCATCACACCCCCACCCCCAACTCGCGCAGGGTGAAAATTCGCGACAGCCTCTTATCGACCCGACCGACACCTGGAACACGCTCGGTATGGCCTTCTCGGCGACGCTGGGTACCCCCGTGATGCGGACGCCGGGCGGCGTCCTGCGAATGTGACCCGTCGTCCGACCAGACAGGAGCTGTAGCGATGAGCACGAACCCGCCGGAGGTCACCTACGAGGTGATCAGTCGAGTCGCATGGGTGACCATCAACCGGCCGGAGGCCCGCAACGCCCTCAACAAGGCGACTCGCGACGGGCTGCGGGCCGCGTGGGAGCGGTTCACCGGCGACGACGGTGCCGCCGTCGCCGTCCTCACCGGCGCCGGGGACAGGGCCTTCTGCGCCGGCGGGGACCTCAAGGAGATGGCCGACACCTTCCTGCGGATCCCGCCCCGCGACTTCATGGCCTACCTGGGGCGCACCATCAAGGTCGACAAGCCCGTCATTGCCGCGGTCAACGGCGTCGCCTACGCCGGCGGGTTCCTCCTGGCCCAGCAGGTCGACCTGTGCGTCGCGGCCGAGCATGCCACCTTCGCCATCACCGAGGCCAAGGTCGGCCGGGGCTCGCCGTGGGCCGCCCCGTTGCCGTGGCTGATCCCGCCGCGCGTTGCCATGGAGCTACTCCTCACCGCTGCGCCCATCTCGGCCCAGCGCGCCTACGAGCTGGGGCTGGTCAACAAAGTCGTTCCCGCCGCCGACCTCGTCACCGAGACCCAGCGGCTGGCCGAGACCATCGCCAACAACGCTCCTCTGTCGGTCCAGGCCGGCAAGGCCCTCGTGTACGCCTCGGCCGAGATGGGCTGGACCGCCGCCCTCGACACCGGCGACCGGATCTACGAGCGCGTCTACCTCAGCGAGGACGGCCAGGAGGGACCCCAGGCCTTCCGGGACAAGCGCACACCCGAGTGGAAGGGTCGCTGAACTTCCGACAAGCGAGTCGAGCACAGATCCGACGTCGGTGATCGGATCGGGAGGGGCGCAGGGGGAGTCAGCGGCGGCGGCGAAAGTCGGGTGGACGGCGCTCGAGGAAGGCGCTCGTGCCCTCGTGGAACTCGGCCGTGTCGTACAGATGGGTCAGCGTCTCGAAGCCGTGCCGTACTAGCGGTAAGGTCAGATCAGCTTCTGCGTTCATGGACACCTTGGTCAGGCGCAGCGACTGCGGGCTTCACGCCAGCAGCTTGGTGCACCACTCGTCCACCACCGTTTCGAGACGATCGTCGGGGACCACCCGGTTGATCCAGCCCATCTCCGCTGCTTCCCTGGCTGAGTAGGTCTCGCCGAGCATGATGATCTCCTTGGCCCTGCGCAGTCCCACCAGCTCCGGAAGCAGTTGCGTACCGAACTATATCGGCGAGCTCCCCAATCGAGAGTCGGTGTGAGCGAACCGGGCTGACTCGGCCGCCAGGGCAAAGTCACAGAACAGGTTCAGCTCGTCGCCGCCGCCGACGCACCATCCGCGAATCTCGGCAATGACCGGCTTGCCCGTCCCCCGGACGGCCTCGGCCAGCCGAAGCAGCAGCCGGGCCAGGCGTCGCCCCTCGGCCTGATCGAAAGCGTGCTCCATGCCGACGTCACCTCCAGTGGAGAACGCCGCCCGCCCGGCCCCGGCCAGCACCAAGACACCGACCTCGGCGGCCGCGTCGGCTCGATCGAAGGCCTCGATCAACTCCTTCATCGTTTGCTCGCGGAAGGCGTTGTGCACCTCGGGTCGGTCGATGGTGATCCTGGCCACACCGCCGGCCGATTCGTAGCGGACGTCGGCGCTCATTGCAGCGCCCCGGTGGCGAAGGCCTGGCGGATGCGGTACTTGAGGACCTTGCCCCCCGACGGTCGTGGGGAGCTCGGTTGTCACGACGACGTGCTTCGGGGTCTCGTAGCCGGCCAAGCGGCTCCGGCAGAAGGTGATGAGCTCCCGCTCGTCGACCTCGGCCCCGGGGGCGAGGACGACCACGGCGGTCACCGTCTCGCCCCAACGGTCGTCGCTGAGGCCGATGACGGCGGCCCGGTCCACGAGGGGATGCTCAGCCAGGACCGCTTCGACACGCAGACTGGAGACATTCTCTCCCCCCGATTTGATCACGTCCTTGAACCGGTCGACCATCACCCGCAGACCCTGCTCGCCGTACCGGCACACGTCCCCGCTGTGAAACCAGCCGCCGCGCAAGGCCTCGGCGGTGGCAGCCTCGTCGAGGTAGTAGCCCGAGGACATGGCTGGTGAGCGGTAGACGGCCTCTCCCGCCACCTCGGAACCCGACGGCACCAGGCGGTCCTCGGCGTCCATGATGGCGGCATCGAGGAGGGGTGCCGGTACGCCGACGTAGTTGACCTGCGGGGCGGTGCGGGAGTGCAACTCGGGCCACACGTTGGGCCAGAAGCGATGGCAGGCGATCGCCTCGGTCTGGCCGAAGAGACCGACGAACTGGACCCTGCCGCCACACAGCCGGGTGAGCGTGGCCACCAACTCGGGACTGAGCGTGTTCCAGCCGTAGATGATGACCTCGAGGCTGGTCAGGTCGTACGCCGCCGGTCGGGCCTCGACCTCGCGTGCCACATCGGCCAGGAGTTGGGGCGACCCACCCCAGAGGGTCGTGACGGCCTCGGCGGTCACCGCAGCTGCCATCCCCGCACCGCTGGGGCCACGTCCGAGCACGACGCTGCCACCGGAGAGCAGGGCCGAGAGCACGTAGGCGTGGTCCCCGACGTGGTAGATGATCGGGAGCAGCGTGCAGATCCGGATCTGTGACTCGACCGGCGAGCTCCGGGTGTAGGACAGGGCGTGGCTGAGCGCAGCCATGTAGGAGTAGGTGTGGGAGATCATCACCGCCTTCGGCATGGCTGTGGTCCCCGACGTCAGGAGGATCTCCCAGATGTCGTCGCCGTGGATCCGCACGTCGGGTTCGTCATCGGCGGCGCTCTGAGCAAAGTCGTGAAACGAGGGTGCGCCGCTCATCCCGCCGGGGCGTTGTGCGGCCGGCGGGCCGATGTTGGCGACCGGGACGACGCCGCAGGCCCTGAACGGTGCGCCCCGTCTGTCCTACAGATCGGCGTCCACGATGGCGATCCGGGCCCCGACGTGGTCGAGCATGTGCTCGACGGCGTCATCGGCCATGACCGTGTTGACCGGAACCGCCACCAATCCGGCCTTGGCGATGGCCATCTTGGTGAGATACGCCTCCACGGAGTTCTCGCAGAGCATCGCCACGCGATCACCTCGCGCCAGCCCGCGCACGAGGAGGGCGTTCGCGACCCGGTTGGCGGTCGAGTCGGCTTCGGCGTAGGTCGCCGGGCATAGCGAGGGTCGACGATGGCGTCAGGTGTGGCGATGATCGCCGTCTTCTCCGGGAGACCGGCTGTCATGCACTGAAGGATGTTGCCGACCGCCATGCGGTTATATCGCTCATCGTTGCGACGTCCATAGAGGTGTTCGACGTCAGGTGCCATTGCTCAGCTTGCCTTCCGATGGGTATCGCCGCCGGTGTGAAGTTCGAGCGCATGCGCTCGAACTGTGCGGGCCAGTCTAGGATCGAAGTGCATGTCCTCCCCTTCCTCTGGGAAACTCTTGTGGACATCCGTCCGTGGCGGCGGCCGTCGATGCGGGTGCGTCGAAACCGGGTTCTGCTCACCGAGCCGTCCGGACGGGTCCGGACTGTTTCCGAGGAATGGGTGGTTCAAGGCAATGGCGTAGCTCGGCCTGTCCGCACGAGTTCTTGGCCTCGTATTCCTCCCCGGTGCCACCTGCGGTCGTGCCGTAACCGACGTGCTCGGCTTCACCTGATGGGTGCGACAGGGAGGAGCGTAGTCTCGGTCGTGCGCCCACGGACGCCGGTCCACGGCGCATCCGTACCCCTTGCCGCCCCTACGAGCCCGGCGCTGGTGAGTTTGCAGTCACTTAGCCGAGCGAACGGTTGGGAAGGATCGGTGGGGCGCGGTTTTCCCGGCCGCCACCCGCTCCGACCAGCACTCATGCCGGATGATGGGCCGGAGGCGGGACGGTCCCACTGCCTTGGGGGCTTGACGCCCCTCCCCCCGAGGCCCTAGAGTCACCCCGCTAGTGAAACACCGCTGACTAACTGGGGGGGGGGAAGCGAAGTTGACTCTCCGAGGGGCTCCATGGGGCGCTCTGTCCATCCACCGTATGCCTGCAACCCGACGCCGTCCAGCATCCGAACACAGGAGATCACATGAGATCGCATCATGGGCGCATCCAGAAGATGGGCCCCCGCACCACGACGCTGGCGGCAGGCGCAGCGTTTCTCGCCACGAGCCTGGTATTGGCGGCGTGCGGCAGTTCCGGCTCCTCGACGGCATCGTCGAAGAACTCCGGGAGCTCGGGCTCCTCCAGCAGTAGCAGCCCCTTCCTCGTCGGCACCGTCGAGCCGCTGACCGGCGCGTATGCCGCCGCCGGGCTCGACATCGTCCACGCCCTGGATGCCCAAGCGAAGATCCTCAACGCCAAGGGCGGGATCCTCGGCCACCAGATCAAGGTCATCTCGGTCGACTCCGCCTCGAGTGAGCAGACCAGCATCTCCGCCACCCAGCAGCTCGTCGGAACCCAAAAGCTCAACATGTTCGAGCCAGACGTGATCTACGGCCAGTCCGATCTGCCCTTCACCACAAATCTCCTGTCACTCTCGATCTGCGCCGCGCCCGATTGCGGCAATGGGCAGAAGTATCCGCTCGGATTCACCCTCAACCCACCGGCTGCCACCCAGGTGCCGTCGGTGCTGGCTTATGCCCAGCATCAGCACGACACCAAGGTCGGCATCATCGCCACCAATGACGCCCAGGGCCAGTCCTTCACCCAGACCGTGGACGCCGATGCCAGCAAGTTCGGCTCGACCATCACCAAGGCGGAGACCTTCGACCCGACCTCCACGGACATCACCACCCAGATGCAGGCGTTGAAGGCGAGCGGCGCACAGGTCGTCGCCGCCTGGGCCGCCGGCACGACCGTGGACACGGTCATGACGGCGATGCAGAGTCTCGCCTGGAAGGCGCAGGTCGTCGGCACCCCCACGGTGTTCACGTCCGATGTCGCCACCGGTGTGCCCACCGCGGCGCGGTCACAGCTCAAGTGCCTGTGCTACGCCGTCGGCACCCGGCAGGGGGCAACCGTCGCTGCCGCCGAGAAGTCGCTTGTCGCCGGGATGGCGGCCACCGGGACGATTGCCAGCATGCAGGTCGCCGGCCTGGCGGCCGACACCTTGACGCTGGCCGCCTATGGCTACGCCAAGGCCGGCAAGTTGGACCCGACGGCCGCCGCCGCGGCGGTCGGCTCCATCGGGGCCGACGCCAACTACCCGGCGTCATCGTTCTACGCCTACAACACGGTCAACCCCGGTTTCCACGGCACGGTGCACTCACCCGGCGACGCCAAGCTTTCCGGAGGCTTCTTCGCCGTCGCCAGCGTCAGCCCGGTTGTTTCGGGGACCTACATCGGCCAGCCCTTCAAGTACTGATCCACCCGCTCAAGATCTTTTGACCCCCGGAGACCGCGGCACTCATGAATTTGACAACCTTCGGCGTCGGGCTCGCCTCGGGCATCGGGCTGGGCAGCATCTACGCCCTGATCGCCGTGAGCCTCAATCTGGTCGTCGCGTCGACGGGATACTTTGTCTTCGCCCTGGAATCCGTTGTCTCGCTGGGTGGGATCACCTACCGGATCCTGTCCGGCGGCCACGGGCTGCCACTGGTGTTGTCCCTGATCGTGGTGGCGATCGGCGGGGCGCTCGCAGGGGCCGTGCTCGAGGTCGTGGCCCACCGTCCCTTCGTGGGCCGGTCCAGGAATGTCGCCCTGCCAGTGCTGCTGGCATCGGTCGGCCTCGCCATCGCCATCGACGCCGCCGCGGCGCGATTCTTTGGCAGCAACCCTCAGCAAGCGCCGGGATACACCTCCAGCCACCCATTCTTCATCGGGTCGGTCCCGGTGAGCAGGTCCTACGTCGTGATGCTGGCGGCGGTCATCGTCTTGGCAATACTGCTCGAGTTCGTCTTCGACTCGACCAACCTGGGCCGCAGGCTCCGAGTGTTGCAGGCCGACCGTGAGGGCGCCGCGCTTCTCGGGCAGAACGTGAAGCTCATCACCACGGCCGTGTTTGCCGTCTCGGGTCTGCTCGCGGCAGTCGCCGGGTTGCTGGTCACCCCCATCACCGCGGCGTCGCCGACTGTCGGCTCCTCGCTAGTGATCCCCGCCTTCGCCGCCATCGCCATCGGCGGGTTCGGCAGCTTCCGCGGCGCCATCGGCGGAGGGATCATCGTCGGGTTGATCTCCGGGATCCTGCCCTTGTACGCCGCTCCGTCGTTTCTCAGCCCGGTGCTGCTCGGCCTGATCGTCGTCATCCTCGTCACCAGACCCCGGGGCCTGTTTGCCCTTACCGCATCAAGAGAGCTCTGAGCGGTGCGGCCGACGCTGTACAGATGGTCCGCCGGACTGGTGGTCGTCCTTGCGGCCGCCACCGTTCCACTGTTCGAGGGCGGTTACCTTCTGTTCCAACTCGAGCTCGTCCTGCTCTTCATCGCCGCCGGGACCGGGCTCAACCTGGCTGTCGGCTACTCAGGGGAGTTCCTGCTGTGCCAGGCGACGGTGATCGGTATCGCCGCCTACACCGCCGGCGTCTTCAGCTATGACTACCACTGGACGGTCTGGGAGACCCTCCCCCTCGCCATCATCGCCGCGGTGATCTGGCAGACAGCGATCAGCATCGCCGGTCTGCGGGTCCGGGGCCTGTACCTCGGCCTGCTCACCTTTTTCTCGGTGCTGGTCTTCCCCGACGTGATCCTGCTTACCAACCACCTCAGCCAGGGATCGCTCGGACTGATCGGCCTGCCGGCCCTCGTCAACCCGCTCGACACCCACGCCACCACCCTCCAGTACGAGATCGCCGTCGCCATCGCCGCCGTGGCCACTCTGTTCGTGGCACTCATCGTGCGCACCGGTTGGGGCATCAGAATCCGCTACCTGCGCGAGGCACCCAACGCCCTGGCCTCGGCCGGTGTCAGTGTCCCCATCACCAAGATCACTGTGTACATCCTCTCGGCCATCCCGGCGGGGCTCGCGGGCTGGGCCTACGCGTACATCAACCGGTCGATCACCTCCTCGGTCTTCGACCTCTCCCTCACCCTCGTCATCTTCGCCGGCGTGGAGATCATCGGGCCCGGCACGATCTGGGGACCGCTGGTCGGGGTAGGGCTGCTCGAGGGGTACAGCCAGCTCGTCGGTCCCTTCAGCCAGTACAATGTGATCGGGCTCGGGCTGCTGCTGACCGTGTCTCTCATCCTCTTCCCCGATGGCCTGCCGCGCGGATTGGGGCCACTCCTGGCCCGGCTTCCCGGCCTCCCGGGGAGGGCGCCGGGCGGTGCCACCATCCTCGTCCCCGGACCGGAACGGATCAGCTCACCTGCCCCCGTCGCGGCCAAGCTCCCGCCCGCCGGCGACCCCGACGCCGCTCCCACGTTGGTCGTGGAGGGTCTGAGCAAGTCCTTCGGCGGCGTCCGAGCAGTGCACGACGTCAGCTTCACCGCTTCTTCCGGCCGAGTGATGGCCATCATGGGGGAGAACGGCTCCGGCAAGACGACGCTCATCAACCTGATCTCCGGCTTCCTGCGAGCCGACACAGGCGAGGTCCACGTCGGCGGGCAGCGGGCCACCGGGAAGAAGCCGGCTCAGGTGGCCCGCCTCGGCATCTGCCGCACGTTCCAGGTTCCCCAGCTGGTCGGCGAGCTCAGCGTTGTGCAAAACGTCGAGGCCGGCCTCTTGCACCAACTCTGCGGAGGTCCCCTCCGGGCCCTGCTTCTGCACCGGGCCACCCGGCGCATCGACCGGCGGCGGCACCAGCGGGCCAGCGAAGTGTGCGCCGAGGTCGGGTTCACTGCGGCCGAGGCCTCGGCCCGGGCCGAGATCCTGCCGCTCGGTCTCCGGCGGCTCGCCGAAGTGGCCCGCGCTGCCGGCACCGGGGCGCAGGTCGTCTTCCTCGACGAGCCCGCAGCGGGACTCAACGAGGTGGAACTAGCGAGTCTAAGCCGCTCGATTCACGCCTTCGCCCGGGCCGGGCGGACGATCCTCGTCGTCGAGCACAACGCCCAGTTCGTCCTCGACACCTGCGACGACGTCCTGTTGATGCGCGGCGGTGAGATCCTCACCGTGGTACGCGACGTCGACCCGGCCGCCTTGCCGATCGAGCTGCAACGCCACCTCCGTCGGGCCGCCACCGGGGTACCGCAGTGAGCGACGACAATCTCCTCCACCTCGAGGGCGTCTCGTCCTGGTACGGCGAGGCGCAAGTGCTGTGGGACATCCGGCTCTCGGTGGATCGCGGCGAGGGCGTCGGCATCATCGGACGTAACGGCGCAGGAAAGTCCACGCTGCTCCGGACGATCGCCGCGTTGCATCGGCGGGCGGCGGGCCGGATGTCCTTCCTCGGGGACGATGTCATCGGTCGTCCGCCGCACCAGTTGGCCCGGCGGGGTCTGAGCCTGGTCCGTGAGGGCGCGCCGGTGTTCGGCGACCTGTCCGTGAGCGACAACATCAAGCTCGGGGCCCAGTTGGCGGCCCTCCGCCGCCTCGACGCTCTGGCGCTCGACGCCCTCTGGGAGATCTTTCCGGCCCTAGCGACGATGCGCCAGAAGCGGGCCGGTCAACTGAGTGGCGGGCAGCGGCAAATGCTGGCGCTTGCCACCGCGCTGGCCTCCAGGCCGGCACTGCTGCTCCTCGACGAGCCGTCCGCCGGTCTGGCCCCTGAAGCGGCCGCCACTGCCTTCGCCGCGATCGAACGCCTGCGCCAGACGGGTGTCAGCGTGCTCATCGCCGAGCAGAACACCGAGTGGCTCGAGGGTGTCACCACTCGTCACCTCGAGCTCGAGAGCGGACGGATGGTCGAGAGTGTCGGGAGGATGGCGTGACCGTCTGCGCCGGCATCGGCCCGTGGCAGACGGTCAGGCTGGATTCAGTCGGCCTGAGGGTAGACGGCACCCGTCGCGATGAGCCCCTCGACCTCGTCCCGGCGGTAGTCCAGAGCTTCGAGGATCTCCCGGGTGTGCTCCCCGAGGCGGGGGGCGGCGCGCCGCCAGGCCACGGGGTGACCGTCCACCTTGAAGGGCAGGCGTACCAGGTCGGCCGGCCCGGAGCGGAGGAAGGTCTGGCGCTCCTCGGCGATCGCGCTGTGCACGGCCTCGTCCAGCCCGTTGACCAAGCCAGCCGGTACACCGGCGGCGCGAAGTCGCTCCATCCATCCGTGCACCGTCTCCGCGGCCAGGAGCTTCTCGATCACGCCCTCCAGCTCAGCGCGATGCCGACTGCGTGCCTCGACGGTCGTGAACCGCTCGTCGGTGAGCAAGGGCTCGGCGTCGAGCACCGCCACCAAGCGACGCCAGAGTCGCTGGTTGGCGGCGGCGATGAGCAAGTACCCGTCCTTGGCCCGGTAGCACTGATAGGGGGATGCGATGGGGTTGCCCGAGCCGGCTCGGGGCGGCCGCTCGCCGAACATGTAGGCCGCCGTCGCCTGGTACGGCACGACGCTGAAGGCCGTATCCACGAGCGCGGTGTCGAGAGAGTGGACCGAAGGCCCGGCCCGGCGTGCCAGCAATGCCGCCAGTACCGCCATGGCGACCCACTGCCCGGTCCCGAAGTCGATGATCGACGGGGCGCAGCGCGTCGGCGGCGTGCCCTCGTGCCCGGTCATCTCCATGATCCCCGAGAAGGCCTGGACCATCGGGTCGTACCCTGGCATGGCCCGACCGGTCTCGCCGGCACCGTAGGCGCTGATGTCGTAGTAGATCGTGTCCGGGGACTCGGCGAGAACCGCGGCTCGGCCGATGCCGAGCCGGTCGGCGCTGCCGGGACGCATGGCTTGGATCACGACATCGGCGGTGCGAAGAAGCCGACGGACGACCTCCTTGCCCTCCGGCGACTTCAGGTCGATCACGCACGCCCGCTTGCCGGCATTGACATGGGCGAAGGCAATGCTCGAGTCACCGATGCGTCCGGCGAAGGAGCGGGCGTCATCGCCCTCTGGTGGCTCGACTTTGACCACGTCGGCCCCGAGCTGGGCCAGGATCATTCCGGCGTACGGACCAGCGATGTTGGATCCGAACTCGACGATCCTGGTCCCCGAGAGGGCGTCGAAGTTCGCGGGCGGAAGGTTTGATATCTCATCGTTCTGCACCTCGTAGAGCGTATAGAAGTCCATCTCTATCAGCAAGGGATCAAGTAAATTGTTCGTGTCGTCCTCGCGGGTATCAGTCACATGACAGGGTGGAACGTTGCCGACGTTTGGGAGAAGGTCGCCGCCACGATTCCAGAAGCGATCGCACAGATCCAAGGGCCACGTCGAGTGTCATGGGGAGAAACCGATCGTCGGGCCGGCGGGCTGGCGGCCACGCTCGTCGAGGGTGGTCTCACCTTCCAGCACAAGGTGGGGATTTATCTCTACAATTCGCCCGAATACATGGAGACAGCCTTCGCCTGCATGAAGGCGGCGCTGGTGCCAGTCAACACCAACTACCGATACGGGGCCGACGAGCTCGAGTATCTCTGGGACAACGCCGACATCAGCGCCGTGGTCTTTGCGGGCACCTTCACCGGTGTGGTCGACAGGCTGCGGTCGCGCTGCCGCCGGATTCGACTGTGGATCCACGTCGACGACGGGACCGCGGCGTGCCCCGAGTGGGCTGTCGGCTACGAGCAGGCCGTCGGCCAGACCCCGCTGACCGGTGCAGGACCGGGCCGCTCCGGTGACGACCTCATCCTCATTTACACCGGCGGCACGACGGGCCGTCCCAAGGGCGTCATGTGGCGCCAACACGACCTGTATCGCGTGTCCGACACGGCGCACGACCCGGAGGAGATGGACCTCGACCGTGTCGCCACCCGCATCGCCGAGCTCGACCGGCGCCCTGTGGGGCTGGCGGCCGCGCCGCTCATGCACGGCACCGGGTTCGTCTTCGCCGGGACGATCTTCTCCCGGGGGGGCACACTCGTTCACCAGGAGACCGCTCGCTTCGAGGCCGCCGCGCTCCTCGACACGCTGGTCAAGGAACACGTCACCGCCTTGTGCATCGTCGGCGAGGCCTTCGGCCGGCCGATCGTCGAGGCCCTCGACGCCGAACCCGACCGATGGGACCTGTCGGCCCTCGAGGCCGTCTCGTCGGCGGGGATGGTCTGGAGGGCCAGTTCCAAGCAACGACTCCTGCGCCACGCACCCGGTGCCGTGCTCATCGATTTCCTCAACAGCAGCGAGGCCAGCGGTATCGGCCGGTCGGTCACCTCCGCCCGACGGGACGCGGCCACGGGCACGTTCCGTCCCGGCGCCCACACCCTGGTCATCGGCCCCGACGGCGAGGAGGTCCGGCCCGGGTCGGGCGTCGAGGGACAGCTGGCGGTCGGGGGTCATCTGCCGCTCGGCTACTACAAGGACCCGGCCAAGACCGCCCAGGTCTTCCCGGAGATCAATGGGGTGCGCTACTCCTTCCCTGGTGACCATGCGACGGTGGCGGCGGACGGGACGATCACCCTCCTCGGACGTGGATCGGGCGTCGTCAACACGGGAGGCGAGAAGGTGTACCCCGAGGAGGTCGAAGAGGTGCTTCGCCAGGACGAGTCGGTGCGCGATGTGATCGTCGTCGGCATTCCCGACGATCGCATGGGTGAGGTCGTTGCCGGCGTCGTCGAGTTGGCCCCAGGGGCTGATGGCGACGTCGGCGCCCTTGCCCGCAGGGCACGGACCAGACTGGCCTCCTACAAGGTGCCTCGCCACCTCATCGTGGTCGACTCCGTCGGCCGCACCCCCAGCGGGAAGGCCGATTACCTCACGGTGAAGCGACGAATCCAGGATGCGCTAGAAGCACGGGCGGCGGTACCGTCGCCCGTGAAAGAGGCCTGATGTCCCACATCCTGTACGAGAAGCGCGACGGTGTCGCCTACGTGACGCTGAACCGACCGGAGAAGCTCAACGCCTTCAGTCCCGAGATGATCGTCCGGTTGGCCCGGTTGTGGCCGGAGGTCGCCGCCGACACCGAAATCCGCGTCGTGCTGCTCACCGGTGCCGGGGACCGAGCGTTCTCGACCGGTGGCGACCTCGGATCGCTGATCCCGATCATGATGCGAAGTCGCCCCCCGGCCGACGAGTGGGAGGAGGCGCTGGCCGCCGACCGTAAGCAGCTGTCCGTTGCCCTGCTGCGCAACGCCACGTTCTTCAAGCCGGTCGTGGCCGCCATCAACGGCTTGGCCCACGCCGGCGGCACCGAGATGCTGCTCAGCACCGACGTCCGGGTGGCGTCGGCTGACGCCACCTTTGCGCTCACTGAGGTTCGCAGGGGGCTCATCGCCGGGGGTGGTTCCCTCACCCGCCTGGCTCGCCAGATACCGTGGACCGCGGCCATGGAGATCTGTCTCACCGGCGAGCCCATCGGCGCGGAGCACGCGCTCCGCGTCGGCCTCGTCAACCGTGTCGTCCCTCCTGCTGCGGTCTTCGCCGAGGCGGACCAACTGGCCAGGAGGATTTGTCTCGGTGCGCCCATCGCTTTGAGCAAGACCAAGGAGGCTGTCGTCCGCTCCAGCGGGCGGCCCCTCGACGAGGCGTTTAAGATAGAAAGCGAGTGCACACGTGAGAATGCCCGGACGATGGACGCCGGGGAGGGACCGCTGGCCTTCATGGAAAAGCGGGATCCCGTCTTCCGGGGACGCTGACGGCGTCGTCGACAACGTTTCGTCAAGGAGGTAGTCCGTGGGCGTGCTGGATGGGGTACGGGTCGTCGAGATGGGAATGTGGGTGGCCGGCCCCGCCGCGGGTGGGGCGCTGGCCGATTGGGGCGCCGACGTCGTCAAGGTCGAGCCGCTCGGCGGGGACCCCATGCGTCAGCTCTACGGGCGACTCTCCGGCTCGCAGGAGGCGCAGTGTCCACCGTTCGACATGTTCAACAGGGGGAAACGCAGCCTGGCCATCGACATGAACGCCGAGGGCAGCAACGCCGTGCTCGACCGTGTGATCGAGCACGCCGACGTATTCCTCACCAACATGCGGGCGGGGTTTCTCGATCGGCTCGGCTTCGGCGCCGAGCAGCTGACGGCCCGGTACCCGCGACTCGTCTATGCCAGCCTGACCGGCTACGGGCCGGTGGGGCCGGACAAGGACGCCCCGGGGTTCGACGTTGCCGCTTTCACCGCTCGCTCCGGGATCGGCGAGCGCCTTCAGGCCCCCGGTGCTGCGCCGCTCCCCCTCCCGGGAGGGATGGGCGATGTCGTGTCGGGCATGTCGCTCGTCGCCGGCATCGTCGGGGCCCTGTTCCAGCGCGAGCGCACCGGGACCGGCCAGGTCGTGACCACGTCCCTGCTGCGCTCGGGTATCTATTCGATCGGTATGGACGTGTCCGCCCGGGTCGGCCTGGGACGGGTGGCGTCGGTGAAGACCCGCGAGACGACGCCCAACCCTTTGATGAATTGTTACCCCACTCGGGACGGCAAGTGGTTCTGGTTGATCGGGGCCGAGTCGGACCGGCACTGGCCCCGGCTCCTGGCCTGCCTGGGCGACGAGTCCCTCGTCGCGGACACCCGCTTCACGTCGCCGCGCGACCGGAGGCGCAACGGCCCCGCCCTGGTCGCCATCCTCGATGAGCTCTTCCGCAACCGGACCCGGGATGAGTGGTCCACCGCGTTCGAAGCGCACGACGTGTGGTGGGCCCCCCTCAACGCCGTGGATGATCTCCTCGCCGACGCGCAGGTGTGGGCCTCCGGAGCGTTCGGGCCCGAGGGTGCCGACGCCGGGCCGGTCGTGGCTACGCCGGTCGACTTCAGTGCGGAGCCGATCCGTCTCTCGCCGCTCGGACCGGAGGTCGGGGCCGACACCGCCGCCGTCCTGGGGGAGGCGGGCATCAGCCCGGCGGGCATCGCCGCGTTGGAGGGCGCCGGCATCATCGGAACCGCAGACGACGGCGGATGACCGGAGGCGGAGAGGGCGCTACCGGACGATGCGAGCCGAGAGGGCATCGAGGACAGCGACGGCCTCGTCGACCATGGCCGGGATGAACTCGGCCACGTGGATCAGGTCGTTGATGGCTCCGCTGACCTGACCGGCCGGGAGGATCCCGGTGTCGACGTCGCCGTCGCGCTGGGCGGCGATGAGCCGCTCGTCCTTCCACTCCGTCAGCTCCGCCAGGGTGAGCGTGTCGGCCGCCACCAGTTCGGCGAGCTCGTCGACCCCTTTGCTCCGCAGCGCTCGGGACGGCCCGTAGACGGCGTCGAAGGTGATGTCCTCGCCCTCCCGGGTGTCGAGGATCCGCCGGGCGTAGGCCGGATGCCAGTCGGTGTTGTCGTGGCTGGCGACGAAGCGGGTCCCGAGTGCCACTGCATCCGCACCAAGGGCGAAGGCGGCCGCCATGGTGAACCCGTCGTGGACTCCGCCGGCCACGACGACGGGGCAGTCGAGGGCGGCGGCGACACTCGGCGCCAGGACGAAGGTGTGGACCGGTCGGGCGTGGGTGTGGCCGCCCGCCTCGTAGCCGGAGGCGATTACCACGTCGACGCCTTCGCGCCGGGCCCGGATGGCCTGGCGGGTGCTGCCGACCTTGTGCATGTGCACGAGCCCGGAGCCCTCGATGAGCGGGCGGACCACGAGCGGGGGCCCGGCCGAGGTGGTGATCACCTTGAGGCGGGCCGTCACCGCCGGGTCCTCGAGCGACGCAACGATGGCCCGAACGTAGGTGGCGCTGAAGGGGAGCACCTGGCCGTCGGCGGCTGAGCCGACCGGGACGTTGACCGCCAGCGGCCGGTCCGTGAGGGAGCACGCCTCCTCGATGTAGGACCGCATCGCGGAGGCCCCGGCGCTCGCCTCCTCGGTCATGCCCGGCATGCTGATGGTGCCGAGGCCGCCCGCGTTGGAGACGGCGGCGGCGAGCCGGACCGTCTTGTGGGGGCCGAGGCCCTCCTGGATGACGGGGTAGGTGATGCCAACAAGGTCGGCGAAGCGACTGGAGAAGGACGTCATCGGCCTGCCGCCCGCGTCGCCGTGACCGCGCCGTAGGTCGTCACGCCGTCCGTGTCGCGCACGACGAGCCCCGCCAGACGCTCGGGCATGGAGCCCTGCATCTTGCTGCGCTTGGCCGACGTGCGCGGCACGGCGTCGACCAGGACGTACAGCCGCGGCCTCTTCCAGCGCTCCAGCTTGTCCAGGCAGTGCACGTCGAGCATGTCGCGGGCCTCCCTTTCTGTGATCCCCGGGCGCATCTGGACGAAGGCCGCCGGCACGTCGCCGAACCGGTCGTGGGCGACACCCACGCAGGCGGCGTCGATGACGTCGGCGTGCTGGAGGAGGACGCCGTCGACCTCGAGGAGGGACAACTTCTCGCCTCCGGGGTTGATGATGTCGTCGGTGCGGCCCCGGATGTAATGCCAGCCCTCCGGGTCCCGGTAGGCGACGTCGCGGGTGTGGAGGTAGCCGTCTGCGTCGAACGCCTCGGCCGTGCGCTGCGGATCGTTCAGGTAGCCAGGGGTGACCACGTCCCCTTTGATGCAGACGTCGCCCTCGACGTCATTGTCGAGCAGTGCCTGGCCGGAAACCGGGTCCTTGAGCACGACGTCGCAGAAGCCTCGGACCGGCTTGCCCGAGGACCCCTCGGGGACATCGAGCTCTTCGCCGTAGCAGAGCGAAGGGCCCAGCACGCAGACCGGCATGGCCTCGGTGAGGCCGTACATGTTGCCGACCTGGGCTCCCTTGGAGAGCAGGGCGTCGCGGATGTCGGGCGGGACCGGCTCACCGGCGACGTAGGTCCGAAGGCCGTGCAGGTCGAGGTCGGGCCAACGCGGGTGGCGCATGAGGTCTCGCATCATGGTGGGGATGATCCAATACATCCAGTTGGGTCGGTGCTCGACGAGGACGTCGACGACGCGGTCGACCTGCCAGCCGTTGGTCGAGATGATCGTCCCGCCAGCCATGACCATCCGGATCGAGTCGCGGATCCCGCCGCTGTGGTACATCCCCACCAGCGAGAGGTTCTTGGACCTGCTGTTCACCCCGCCGAGGAAGATGGCGCCCAAGGCCGAGTTGGCGAGGGTCCCGTGGGTGAAGACGACCGCCTTGGAAGCCCCCGACGTGCCGGACGTGAAGTTGACCGCAGCCACGTCTCCTGCGGCGCGGTCGACGATCCGGAACTCGCTCGGCGCGGCGGCCTTCAGGGCGGAAAGGTCGTGGAAGCCGCTGCCCGCCGCCCCCGACGTGACGAGGACGGCCTCGATGCCCGGCTGCTCGGCGAGCACCGCCCCGAGCTCGAGGTACTCGGGGGAGATCACCGCCAGGCGGGCCCCGCACCGCCGGACGTCGTCGACCAGCTTGGCGGTGTGCAGCTTGCAGTTGAGCCCGCTGAAGGCCCCGCCGAGACGGAGAGCGGCGTAGAGGGTCGCCACGTGGCTGTGGTCGTCGGGCATGGCAGAGACGACGACGTACGCTAGAGCAGCCCGAGCGGAGGGAAAGGTCGTCCCCGTGGGCGCTGGCAACAACAGCCATGACAGGGGCCACGCTCCTGGAGGGGAAGGGGGGCATCCTTGACAGCCGGACGAACCCACCGTTAGGTTGGTGGTGAACCCGTACTCACTAAGCCGTATGGCCGTGGTACGCCGTGATCTCCGGGGGCTGTGACCATGACGATGTGCTTCAAGACCCCGTCGGCGGAATTCCCTGATCCGGCGACTATTCCTGTCCTCGACGGGGCGAAGTGGGTGGTCGCAGCCGGCAGGGCTGCGGCGAGCGAGTGACGGGGGCCGGAGCGACACCGGTGGAAGCCGAGGGCGGGCGGCGTCGACCGCTCCAAGGCGTTCGCGTCCTCGACATCTCAACAATCATCGCTGCGCCGCTCGCCGCCATGGTGCTCGGCGACTACGGCGCCGAGGTCATCAAGGTCGAGCACCCGAGGGGCGGCGACCCGGCCCGCACCCATGGCGACGGCCGCGACGGCACCCCGCTGTGGTGGCTGATGCTCGGGCGCAACAAGAAGAGCGTGACGCTCTACCTCGGCGCGCCCGAGGGGCAGGCCGCGTTTCGGGCCCTGGCGGCCACGGCCGACGTCATCATCGAGAACTTCCGTCCCGGGACGATGGAACGCTGGGGGCTCGGTTACGACGAGCTGTCCGCCGACAACCCCGGCCTCGTGATCGCCCACGTGAGCGGCTTCGGGCGCACCGGCCCGCTGTCCCGGGAGGCCGGCTTCGGGACCATGGGCGAGGTTATGTCGGGGTTCGCCTTCCGCAACGGTTCCCCCGAGAACCCGCCGACCCTTCCCCCCTTCGGTCTGGCCGACGGCGTCACCGGCATCTCGCTCGCCTTCGCCGTCGCGACTGCTCTCCACGAACGCCACGCCAGCGGGCGGGGCCAGGAGATCGACCTGGCCATAATCGAGCCGCTCCTCACCCTGCTCGAACCGCAGCTCGTCACCCAGGACCAGCTGGGCAAGACCTTGCAGCGCACCGGCAACCAGGCCGACATGAACGCCCCGCGCGGCTTGTACCGGACCGCCGACGATCAGTGGATCGCCGTGTCGGCCAGCACCGTGTCCACCGCCGGGCCGCTGATGCAGCTCGTCGGCCGCCCCGACCTCGTCGACGCCGCCTGGTTCATCTCAGCGAGCGGCCGGCGGGCGCACAGCGAGGAGCTCGACGTCGCCATCATCCCGTGGTTTCGCTCGCTGCCAGCGCGCGAGGCCGTGGCCACCTGCCGGGCCGCGGGCGTGCCCGTCTCGCCCGTGTACTCGGCCGCCGAGATCCTGGAGGACCCGCAGTACGAAGCCATCGGCAGCATCGGCTCGTTCGAAGACGAGCGGTTGGGGACGGTCCGCATGCCCAACGTGTTGTTCCGTCTCTCCGAGACTCCCGGCCGAGTCGACTGGTTGGGCCCTGAGCTCGGGGCCCACACCGACGAGGTCCTCGCCTCCATCGGGATGGATCCCGACACGATCCGGAAGCTGCGGGCCGATGGCGTCGTCTGATCCCGCCGGCCCGCAGGGACCGTTGCTCGGGCTCACGGTGCTCGAGCTGCCCGCCGGCCGCGCCGGCACCTTTGCCGGCACCCTCCTCGCCGACCTCGGCGCCGACGTCATCAAGGTCGAGCCGACGACGTCGAGCGTCACCCGGACACTGCCGGCCTCCGAGGACGTCCACCGCCTCGCGCTGGACCGGAGCAAGCGGTCTCTGCGCCTCGACCTCGACCACCCCCGGTCGCGGGAGGTCCTCGGCCGCCTGGTGGGGCGCGCTGACGTCCTCGTCGACGAGGCCGACGCCGCCACCCTCACCGCCCTCGGTCTCGACGAGCCGGCGCTGCGGGCGGCCAACCCGGACCTGGTCCACTGCACCGTGACCGGCACAGGGAACGGCGCTTCGCTGTCGGCCCCCGACGCCGTGATCCAGGCGCTCTCCGGCTGCGTGGACCTCACCGGTCACGCTGGGGGAGCGCCTTACTGATGGGCATCCCCCTCTGCGACCTGGGCGCCGCCGTGTACGCCGTGATCGGCGTCCTCGGGGAGGTGCTCGGCCGTCGCCGGGCCACGCCGGCCGGCCGGGTCGAGGTCGCCAAGCTCGACGTGGCGGTAGCCCTGCTCAGCTACATGGGCGTCGGCTATTTCGCCGACGGCGAGTCACCCACACGCGTCGGCACCGGCCACTCGACGATCTTTCCGTACAACTCCTTCATGGCCGCCGACGGTGAAGTCGTCGTGGCCCCCTTCACCCAGCGGTTCTGGCGTAAGTTCTGCACCGCCATCGGACGCGAGGACCTCACCCGGGTCGACTCCTACGAGGACTTCGCCAGCAGGCTGCGGACCAAGGATGAGCTGCTGGCCATCCTCGAGCCGGTGCTTCGGCAACGGACCGTCGCCGAGTGGATCGAGGTCTTCCGCCTGGTCGACGTGCCGGCCGGTCCTGTCCTCGACGTCGGGGGCGCCCTCGAGCTGGACCAGACCGTGCAACGAGGCCTGATCCACGACATGGCGCTGGCCGACGGGAGCTCGGAGCGCACGGTCGGCTCTCCGTTCCGGTTCCTCCGCTCCGACGGCCACCGCCTACGTGCCGGTCCCGCGTCGTCCCCCCTTCGCCGGGGAGGACACCGAGCTCGTTCTGGGGGCCGCCGGATACCTCCCCGACGAGACGGTGAACCTCGGCCTGGCCGGGGTCGTGGTTTCGGGACGGGACCGGACCGCTAGTGGCCCGGCCTCTCGACGGCGTGCGCGTCCTCGACCTTACGCGGATGTTCGCCGGCGTGTGCCACCGAAGTGCTGTCCGACCTCGGGGCCGGCGTGGTGAAGGGGGAGGAGCCCCGCATCGGAGATCCCACCCGCCGCAACCTTCCCTTCTGGGGCGGCGAGAGCGCCTATTACATGTCGCTCAACCGGGCAAACGCAGCATGACCCTCGACTTCAAGAGCGACCGCGGCCGCCAGCTCGCCGTCGAGCTGGCCGCCGGCTCCGACGTGATCGTGGAGAACTACCGCCTCGGGGGGATGGCCCGGCTCGGCCTCGACTACCCGACCCTCAGTGCCACGCACCCCGGCCTCGTCTTCTGCTCCCTCTCCGGGTTCGGCGCCACCGGCCCGCTGCGCTCCAAGATCTCCTTCGATCTGGTCAATCAGGCCATGTCCGGCATGATCAACCTGACCGGCGACCCCGATGACCGCCCGGCCCGCATCGGCGTACCCGTCGGCGACATGGCCGGCGGCCTGTTCGTCGCCATGGCCGCGCTGGCCGCACTGGTCGAACGGGACCGGACCGGCCACGGCAGCTGGATCGACATGTCCCTCCACGACGTGCTCATCGGCCTGCTCACCAGCCGAGGCCAGGAGTACCTCTCGACCGGCGTGTCGCCCACCCGGACAGGCAACCGGGACCCCGACGGCGCCCCGCGAGGCGGCTATGAGGCCGCCGACGGCTGGCTAGTCGTGGACGTCACCACCGACGATGCATGGCGGACGCTGGCCGAGGTGCTGGGCGAGCCCTCGCTCGTGAGCGATCCGCGCTTCGTCGATGCCACGGGGAGGAAACGCCACCACGCCGCCCTCGAGGCGGTGCTGCGAGCCCGGTTCCGTGCTCGACCGGTGGCGGAGGTGGTCTCCGCACTGGTCAATGCCGGTGTGTCCGCCGCGGCCGTCAACGCCTTGGACACGGCGCTGGACTCGCCGCTCCTGCGCGACCGCCACATCATCTTCTCCGCCGAGCACCCGACGGTCGGGATCATGGACAACCTGGCCTCGCCGATCGTCGTCGACGGAGCGCGCGCCGGCGTCGGCACCGTCTCGCCGGTCCTGGGCGCCGACACGGCGTCGATCCTGTGCGAGCTCGGCTACGACGACGGTGACCTCGAGGAGCTCGCCGCCGAAGGAGTGATCCGTGCCGACACCCCGACCGACTGAGCCCGATGCGCCAAGGCGGACGCCGTGGAACTGAAAGTCACCCGTTACGACCTCGACGACGCTGGTGTGGCCACCGTGTACCTGGACCGGCCCGACCGTCACAACTCGTGGACTGCCCGGATGCACGCCGAGTACCGCTGGATCATGGCCCAGCTGGAGGCCGACCCGGCCGTGCGGGTGGCGGTCCTCACCGGGGCCGGGAATGTGTTCTGTGTCGGGGCCGACTCTGAAGCCCTGTCCGGCTACGTCAGCGCTGACGGCTTCGACCCGGGGCTGCCCACCGAGGCCGCCACCCCGGGCTACGGCGTCCGGCCCGAGTTCGACGCCGACATTGCCTGGCAGCTCGGTCTCCGCTTTCCCCTCATCTGCGCCGTCAACGGCTCGTGTGCGGGTGTGGCCATGGCCCTGGCGGCGTTCTCCGACATCCGCTTCGCCGTGCGGCGAGCCAAGGTCACGACGGCGACGCCGAAGCTGGCGATGCCGGCCGAGTACGGGCTGTCGTGGATCCTGCCGCGCCTCGTCGGGCTCACCAACGCCGCCGACATCCTCCTCAGCGGCAGGGTCCTGCTGGCCGAGGAGCTCGGCGACATGGGCTTCTTCAACACGGTCTTCGCCCCGGAGGACTTCCACGACGGCGTGGCGAGCTACGCGCGCATGCTGGCCGGTCTTTCGCCCGAGGCCACCAAAGTCACGAAGCGCCAACTGTACGACGACCTCCTCGGGGCGAACCCGGCCGCCTCGGTCGAGGCGAGCAAACGACTCATCGGCGAGCTGATGGCCCATCCCGACTACGCCGAGGGGGTTCGCGCTCTCGTGGAGAAGCGTGCGCCTCGCTTCAGGCCGCGCGTCCAGTGAGCGGCGCCGGGCTGCGGGATGCGGCCGCTATCATGGGTTTGGCCGAAATGGCGCCGGTGCGCCACACCGGTGCCACAACGGAGTTGTCCCTAGCCGCCACCATCGGCGTGGCCGCTTTGGCCGATGCCGGCCTGCGCCCCGATCAGGTGGACGGGCTGCTCACCCATCCGATGGAGACCGCCGCTCGCCTCATACCCTCCACCCTGGGCGAGTTCATGGGCCTGCAGCTGACGTACGGGGAGAGCGTCGACCTGGGCGGTGCCACCGGCGTCGGGATGCTGTGGCGCGCTGCCGCCGCCATCGCCACCGGCATGTGCTCGGTGTGCCTGTGCATCACCGCCGTGCCCCGCCGGGCCACGGCGAGGGCGGTGGGCGGCCCGACCCGCCAGGCCGTGGACCGCTCCCCGTCCCGCGAGTTCGAGGTCCCCTACGGCAACATCGGTGCCACCGAGGGCTACGCCATGATCGCCGCTCGCTACGAGCACGAGTACGGTCCGACCGCCATGGCCAGGGCCAAGCTGGCCGTGCAGCAACGGGAGAACGCCAGGGGCCAGCCCAAGGCGTACTTCTCCGGGATCCCTCTCTCCGAGTCCGACGTGCTGGCCTCGGAGATGATCGCCGACCCTCTGCGCAAGCTCGAGGCGGTCCTGCCCACCGGCGGCGCCGCCGCCGTCGTGGTCGGCGCCTCGGACCGGGCCGCCGGCGGCCCGCACCCGGCCGTGACGATCCTCGGGGCCGGGGAGGCCATCACCCACAAGACGATCACGTACGCGCCGAGCCTCACCGACACCGGGATCCGGGCGTCCACCGACCGTGCCTTCGACATGGCCGGCATCGGCCGAGCGCAGATCGGCCTGGCCTCGCTGTACGACTGCTACACCATCACCGCCCTGCTCACCCTGGAGGACGCCGGCTTCTGCGCCAAGGGCGCGGCGGCCGAGTTCATCGGGGAGCACGACCTGACGTGGCGGGGCGACTTCCCCCTCAACACTCACGGCGGTCAGTTGTCCTTCGGCCAGGCCGACGTGGCCGGAGGCATGAGCCACGTGACCGAGGCCGTCCTCCAGCTGCAGGACCGCGCCAACGGCCGGCAGGTGGAACAGCTGGAGTACGCCTTCGTCAACGGCAACGGTGGGATCATGAGCGAGCAGGCCAGCGTCATCCTCGGAGTCACGAGGTGAGCTCTGCGCCGGTCGTCGACCGGCCCATGCCCCACCCGTCGGTTCTGTCGCAGCCGTTCTGGGACGGGTGTCGTCGCCACGAGCTCGTCCTGCAACGCTGCGCCGATTGTGCCGCGTACATCTTCTACCCGCGCGCGACTTGCCCGGCGTGCGGTTCGTCCCGGCTGGCCTGGGTGCCAGTGAGTGGCGAGGCCACGCTCTACACGTACACCGTTGCTCGACGCCCGACCCACCGGCGCCTCGCTTCCTCTGTGCCCTACGTGATAGCTGTCGTCGAGCTCGCGGAAGGGCCGCTCCTGACGTCGAACGTGGTTGGCACCCCACCCGGCGATCTCGCCATCGGGCAAGACCTCCACGTCGCTTTCGAGGACCACGACGACATCACGATCCCCGTCTTCGTGGCGGACCGGGCCTGAGCTCCCGAACATCGTTTGGTCCCCGTATCCCGGTAAGCCATCGGAGGGAGTGCGACGCAGCGCCCTCTGGGGAGTATCTCAGTGACGGTGTAACCGGTCCTCGGTGGCGCGACCGCTGTCGTACCACGCCGACGTGGTGATGAGCTCGTCGGTGACCCACCGTGCGACGTCGGCGGGGTACGGCGTCGGCAGGCCGATGACGATGTGGCCGAAGCCGGCGTCGATCGCCTGGCCGATGGCGTCCTGGGTGCTGCTGGGCTGGTCGTAGGCGACCGGCAGGTGGATCGAGCGGGTGATGGAGGCGGGGTCTCGACCGATCTCGGCGCAGTAGCGGTCGAGCAGTGCGCTGCGTTCGACGGCGTCGTCGATGTCGCCGCCGGGGATGTTCCACAGGTCGGCGTGCTGGGCGACCACCCGCAGCAGCGGGCCCGAGCGTCCGCCGATGAGGATCGGCGGGTGCGGGCGCTGGACGGGCTTGGGGTTGCCGAAGGCACCGGTGAGATCGAGGTGGGGGCCATGGAAGTCGAACGGTTGGGTCTCGGTCCACAACCTCCGGATCACGGTGCATGCTTCGGCGAGGCTCTCCACGGAATGGGTGAAGTCGTGGAAGGGCAGGCCGTGGGCCTCGTACTCGCGCCGGGCGATCGGGTGGCTGGGTCGTGAGCCTGCGCCGATGCCGAAGTCGAGCCGTCCGCCGGAGACGATGTCGACGGTTGCGGCGATCTTGGCCAGCATGGCGGGCGGTCGGAAGCGGTTGCTGGTCACGAGCAGGCCGAGGCGCAGTCGTTGGGTCTGGGCGGCGAGGGCCGAGAGCAGCGTCCAGCCTTCGTACGCCGGTCCGCTCGGGTCACCGCCGATCGGCATGAGGTGATCGAAGAGCCAGGCATGCTCGATCTCCGGGATGGTGTCCGCTTCGAGCCAAACTCGCACGAGGTCGGAATAGTCGACGTTCATCGGGGCGGTCATGATCCCGAAACGAGGGCGGGGTGGTTGCGGCATGGGGTCGTTGATCCTTTTTCGTCTCGACGAGCCGGTTCTGGCAAGCTCTCCAAGCGGAGCGTGGTTCCGATAATTAGCATACGGAGCGTTGTTCCGTTTGTCAACCGGGTGAAGGAGAGGAGCGGCGCAGTGGTCGACATCGACAGCGGACCAGGGCCGTCAGCCCGGCGGAAGCGGGCCGACGCCCGGCGCAACGAGGAGACGCTCCTGGACGCGGCTGGCGCAGCGTTCGTCACTTCGGGCGTCGACGTGCCCGTGCGCGACATCGCCACGTTGGCCGGCGTCGGCGTGGGCACGGTCTACCGCCACTTCCCGACGCGAGCCGATCTCATCGTCGCGGTGTACCGGCACCAGGTCGAGGCGTGCGCAGAAGCCGGTCCGACACTGCTGGCGAGCAGCACCACCGCGCACGCCGCCCTGGCACGGTGGATCAACCTCTTCGTCGACTTCCTCGTCACCAAGCACGGCCTCGCCCAGGCAATGCAATCCGACGATGCCGCCTTCGAGACGCTGCACGCCTACTTCCTCGACCGCCTCGTCCCCGTGTGCGCCCAACTGCTCGAGGCTGCTGCTGACGCACGTGAGATTCGCCCCGACACCGATGCCTTGGAACTGCTCTTTGGTGTCGGCAATCTCTGCATCGGCGCGGACACCAACCCGCGCTACGACGCCCGTCGCATGGTCGAGCTCGTCATCGCCGGACTGCGCCTCCAGTAGGCGGGTCGGCGGAGGGTTGCGGGTGCGCGAGGTGCTCCCCGCAAGCAACACGTCCACGGCACCCTCAGAGGGCGTTCGTGAGTCAGCTGACGCAGAACTGGTTGCCCTTTGGGCCGGCCATGACGGTCCAGACCGAACCAGGTTCCCTGTGCTCGGCGACCAGAGCGGGCAGACCAGAGGCGAAGTGGCTGACCGGGGCGCAGTTTCGGGTCGACAGGGGAATCATCCCCGTCGCGTAGGTGGTCCCCAGCCCTGGCCGGCACCCAACAGGTCCTTCGGGCTGCGACTCCCTCAGGCGGACGCCCGACCGAGGGTGACGGGCACCTCGGGCACCAGGTGGCACGACACCTGGCGGCCGTCTCCGGCCGGGCGCAGCGCCGGCGTCTCGGTCCGGCACACATCGACCGCGAGTGGGCAGCGGGGATGGAAGTGGCAGCCCGACGGTCGCTCGATGGCGTTGGGAAGGTCCCCTCGCACCGCCGGCGGCCGGTGACGGCGGCCCGCGCCGAGCTTGGGTGCGGCCGCCAGCAGGGCCCGGGTGTAGGGGTGCAGGGCATCGGCGAAGAGGGCTTCGGTCGGGGCCACCTCCACGATCGAGCCGAGGTACATCACCGCCACCCGTTGGCTCAGGTGGCGGGCGACCTCCAGGTCGTGGGTGATGAACAGGTAGGTCAGCCCGGCGTCGTCCTGGAGGCGCATCAACAGGTTCAGGACCTGCGCCTGGATGGACACGTCGAGCGCCGAGAGGGGCTCGTCGGCCACGATGAACTCCGGGTCGACGGCCAGGGCCCTGGCGATGCCGATCCGCTGGCGCTGACCGCCGCTGAACTCGTGCGGCTTGCGCCCGGCCATGTCCGGGGCCAGGCCGACCGTCGTGAGCAGGTCGGCGACCCGGCCGGCGAGCTCCGCCCTCGAGCACACGCCGTGGAAGCGGAGGACCTCGCCCAGGATGGCGCCGACGCTCATGGTCGGGTTCAGGGAGCTGTAGGGGTCCTGGAAGATGGTCTGGACGGCCTTGCGCAACCGCTGGTCGTCGCCCCGGCCCATCCCGAGGACGCTCCGGTCGCGGTAGAGCAGGTCGCCCGACGTCGGCCGGTAGAGGCGCAGGACGAGGCGGCCGAGGGTCGTCTTGCCGCTGCCGGTCTCCCCGACCAGGCCCAGGGTCTCGCCCCGCCGCACCGTCAGCGAGACGTGGTCGACGGCGTGGAGGACCTCGGCGGGTCGGTGGCGCAGGCGGCGACCGACACCGGAGGAGAGCACGAAGTCCTTGGTGAGCTCCCGGGTCTCGATCAGCACCTCCCCGGGGGCGTCCGGGGCGACGGCGGTACCGGAGGACCTCTTGGACAGGCTCATGGGTCGACTCCGTCTATCGTCGATTGTGTACAGCCGACAATCTAGCCGAACGAGGTGGCATGACCGACCCGCTCCGCATCCTCGTCTGCTCCTACCTCGAAGGCCACCTGGTGGACCGCATCCGAGCGGAGCCCGGCGTCGAGGTGCTCGACGCGCCCGAGCTGCTCCCCGTGCCCCGCTACGCCTGTGACCACCACGGGGGAACGCCCGACCTCGCCGACGCCGACCGGTCCCGCTGGGCCGGGCTGCTCGCCTCGGCCGACGTGTGCTTCGACTTCGACTGGGAGGACCCGGACCGACTGCACGGACGGGCCCCGGATCTGCGTTGGGTCCAGGCGACGAGCGCCGGCATCGGCCAGTTCCTGGCCCGCACCGGGTTGGACTCGACCCCGATCGCCTTCACCACCGCGGCCGGGGTGCACGCCGCGCCGCTGGCCGAGTGGGTGCTCACGGGAGTCCTGCACCTGGTGAAGGACGTCCCGGACCTGCAGCGCCGCCAGGCCGCCCACCGCTGGGAGCGCCTGGCCATCGGGTCGCTGGCCGGTCGCCGCGCCCTCGTCGTGGGCCTCGGCCGCGTGGGGCGCCAGGTGGCGGCCAGCCTGGGTGCGCTCGGTGTCGAGGTGTGGGGCGCGGGACGCCCCGGCCGGCCCTACGACGTGCCCGAGTTGGCCCGCATCGGCGCCACCGACGCCCTCGACGAGCTGCTCCCACACTCCGACATCCTCGTCCTGGCCTGCCCGCTCACCCGCGAGACCCTGGGCCTCATCGGTCCGGCCGAGCTGGCCCTCCTCCCGGAGGGGGCGGTGGTGGTCAACGTGGCGCGCGGCCGGGTGGTCGACGAGCCTGGCCTGGTCGAGGCGCTGCGCTCCGGGCGCCTGCTCGGCGCAGCGCTCGACGTGGCCGCCACCGAGCCGCTGCCCGACTCGTCGCCGCTCTGGGACCTGCCCAACGTCCTGCTCTGCCCCCACTCCGCCTCGACCCTCGTGACCGAGAACGCCACCCTCGTCGAGCTGTTCCTCGACAACCTCGGGCGGTTTCGCGCTGGGGCCCCGCTGCGCAACCTCTACGAAGCGGGGCGCGGCTACTGACCCTTGACAACGCTCCGGCAATCGACCAAGTTGCACATTGTCGACAGACGACAAAGTGACCGGCACCCCCGCCCGGCTCTACGCGCTGTCGGGAGGAGACTGGCATGGGTGACGGGAAGCTCGGAGTAGCGGTCGTGGGCGCGGGCCGCTGGGCCCAGCGGGCCCACATCCCCGGCTGGCAGCGCGACGAGCGCGTCGAGGTCGTGGCCCTCGTCGACACCGATCCCGGTGTGCTGGCCGAGGTCGGCGACCGCTTCGGAGTGGCGGCGCGCTACCACGACCTCGACGCCATGCTCGCCGACCCGGCCGTCGACGTCGTCGACGTCGCCACGGGCAACAGCGGTCACTTCCCGGTGTCGATGGCGGCGCTCGACGCCGGCAAGCACGTCCTGTGCGAGAAGCCCGTCAACTCCGACTACCGGGAGACCCGACGCGCCGCCGAGCTGGCCGCGGCGAAGGGGCTGCGGACCAAGCTCGGTTTCACCTTTCGCTACGCGCCAGCGGTCGTCTACGCCAAGCACCTGATCGACGACGGCTTCATCGGCGAGCCCTACATGCTCAACGCCTTCGAGCAGAACTCGCAGTGGATCGATCCCTCCACCCCGCTGCGCCAGGCCGAGCGCATCCCCGCCCCGGATGGCCAGGTCCAGGTGTCGTCGATCGAGGGCTACGGGGCCCCGGTCATCGACATCGTGCACTGGTGGCTGGCCGCCCCGCTGAGCAGCGTGGTCGGCACGATGCGCAACTTCGTCCCCGAGCGCATGGTCCGCGACACCGGGCGGATGCAGCGGATGAACATCGACGACGGCGACATGTGGCTGTGCGAGTTCGCCAGCGGCGCCCTCGCCTCGGTGCAGTCGTCGTATGTGACCGTCGGCAACTACCCCGGCATCGAGGTCCGCCTCTACGGCTCCGAAGGCGCTCTGATCGTGCGGCTGGTCGAGGAGGCGGGCATCTGCCAGACCCTGCGCTCGGCCACCAAGGACTCCGTCGAGTTCCAGGAGATCGAGGTCCCGACCGAGTACTTCCCGGCGGGCATGTCGAGTCGGGACCCGTGGCCCGAGCTGTTCTACACGAGCCTGGTGACCGACTTCGCGTCCGAGATCATCGACGACGACCGCCCGACCCAGGGCGACTTCGCCCAGGGCGCACTCGTGCAGGAGACCATCAACGCCTTCGAGGCGTCGCACCGCCAACGCGCGTGGGTCGACTTCCCGCTCGCCCCGCATGCCTGAACCGATCCCGGGCGCGACCGGATGGGGTTCGGTCCCGACCTGGGACGATGCCGTCGCCCAGCTCGAGGCGGCCATCGACGCGACCGACGGTCCCGGTGTCACCTTTGCCGAGGCCCGCCTGGTCGAATGCGAGGAGCTCCGCCAGAGCGCAGCGCTCCGCCAGTCGACCGACCGCCGATCCGAGCACGACCTCGGCGTCGCGGTCCGGGTCCTCGTCCACGGCGTGTGGGGCTTCGCCGCCCGTCCGCTCGACGGCGAGGTCACCCCGGGCGCCACGGCGCGCGCCGCCGTAGCCGTCGCAGAGGCGGCCGCGGCCGCCGGACTGGACCGCGTCGCGCTCCCGGCACGCGGACCGGTGTCCGGGCGCTACGAGACGGCCGTGGGCATCGACCCCTTCGCGGTGTCCGCGACCGACGTGGACCGTCTGCTCACCGAGACCGTCGTCGCCGCCGCCATACCCGCCGACGTGGTGAGCGTCGAGGCCGGCTTCCACGCCAAGCGCCAGCACCGCTACCTGCTCAACTCCGAGGGCTCCCGCCAGGACCAGCACCTCGTCGAGTGCGGCGGTGGCGTCGTGGCGTTGGCGGCGCGTGACGGCATGGTGCAGCGGCGCAGCTATCCCAACTCGTTCCACGGTGGCACCGCAGGCCAGGGCTACGAGTACCTCTCCGGGCTCGGCCTCGTCGCCGAGGCCGCTCGCGTCGGTGAGGAGGCGGCGGCCCTGCTCCGAGCGCCGGTCGCCGACGTCGGCCCCACCGACCTCGTGATCGGCCCGGCGCAGATGGCCCTCCAGATCCACGAGTCGGTCGGCCACGCCCTCGAGCTCGACCGGATCCTCGGCGACGAGCGCAACTTCGCCGGATCGTCGTTCGTCACGCCGGGCGACGCCGGGTCGCTGCGCTTCGCCTCGCCCGCGGTCACCGTCACCGCCGACCCGACCGTGGCCGGCACCCGGGGCAGCTTCGCCTTCGACGACGAGGGCACCCCGGCGCGACGGGTCGATCTCGTCGAAGCCGGCATCGTGCGCGACTTCCTCTCCCACCGCGACAGCGCCGCCCGCTGCGGGCGCGAGACCAGCGGCGCGGCCCGGGCCGACGGGTGGAGCGCGCCGCCCGTCTGCTTCGCGACGAACGTCTTCCTCCAGCCCGGTGAGGGATCGACCGACGAGCTGCTCGAGCGGATGGGCGACGGCTACTACATCGACGACAACCGGAGCTGGTCCATCGACAGCCGACGGTGGAGCTTCCAGTTCGGCACCGAGGCCGCCTGGGAGGTCCGCGCCGGACGCCGCACCCGCCTCGTGCGGGACCTGTCCTACACCGGGATCACCCCGGAGTTCTGGCGCTCCGTCGAGGCGGTCGCCGGGCCTGAGGCCTTCGCCACCTTCGGGATGCCGTGCGGCAAGGGCGAGCCCAAGCAGTGGGGCTTCCTGGCCCACGGCGCAGCACCGACGCTCGTGCGCGGCGTGGCCGTCGGGGTGGCGACGTGAGCGCGGGGCCGGGCGCCGTCCCGATCGGGCGCCAGCGCGCCGACGACCTCCTGGGTGACGCGCTGGCCGCGTCGACCGCGGACGCCATCGAGGTGACCCTGGCGGCGCGCTCGTCGTCGGTGCTGCGCTTCGCCGGGGGCCGCGTCCACCAACCCCAGGACGTCAACGCCCTCCAGATCATGGTCCGCGCCGTGGTCGCCGGGCGCAGCGCCCGGGTCGCGGTCTCCTCCCCGGCCCTCCTCGCCGACGCCGTCGACCGAGCCTGCACCACCGCCGGCACTCTGGCCTCCTCCCCAGGTGCCGGCGGCGGTGCACCCCACCAGCCGGCCGGTCCGCAGCCCAGCCAGCGGCACCGAGAGCTCTGGTACGACGCCACCGCGGCCTGGGACGCCGGACGACGCGCCGCGGACATCGCCGCCCTGCACCGCCACGCGGCCGGGTCGGGAGTCGAGCTGGCCGGGACCATGGCCGCCGGCACCACCGAGCTGGCCGTGGCGACCAGTGCCGGTGCCCATCGCTACGCCGCCGCCACCGAGGCCTCCGTCAGCCTCACCGCCTTCCACGACGGGGGCAGCGCCCACGCCGAGGCCCTCGGGCGCGACGCCGTCGCCCTCGACGTCGCCATGACCGGCACCGGGCTCGTCGCCGAGGCCGTCCGGATGCGGCGTCCCGAGGCGCTCGCCCCCGGGGCCTACGACGTCGTGTTCGGCCCGACGGCCGTGGCCGAGCTCGTCGGCTTCCTCCCCGCTTTCGGCTTCACCGCGCTCGCCGTCGCGGCCGGCATCGGCGCCGTCGCCGGAGGCACCAGGCAGTTTTCCCCACTCGTCACCGTCGCCGACGACGCCACCTGCGGCCCCGGGCTCCCGTTTCCCTTCGACATCGAGGGCGTCACCAAGCGCCGGGTCACGCTGATCCACGACCGCATGGCGGACGGCGTGGTCAGCGACCTGGCCACCGCGACGGTGACCGGCGGCTCGACCGGCCACGCCCACATCGCCCGCGAGGAGGCCCCCGCCCCTCGGGCCGCCAACCTCCGCCTCGAGGCCGGGACCTCGACCCTCGACGACCTCGTCGCCGGTGTCGAGCGGGGCGTCTACATCCAGCGGCTCTGGTACACCCGCCTCGTCGACGCCTCCCGCGGCATCATCACCGGCACCACCCGTGACGCCGCCTTCTCGATCCGCCATGGTCGCCTCGAGCGTCCCGTGGCGGGCATGCGCTTCACCGAGAGCGTCCTCGACGCTCTCGAGCGCACCGACGGCGTCGGCGACCTGATCGCCAGCCAGCCGGTGCTCAACGTGTGGAACGGCGCCGCCAGTGCCCCGGCGATCCGCGTCCGCGCCTTCGGCCTCGGCGTCGTCGGTGCGACCGCCGCCGACCACCCCGCCCCACCGGCACGAGGAGGAGCCCACCCGTGAACATCGAGACCAACCGCGACCGTCTCGTCACCCAGGTGCTCGCAGGCGAGGTCTGGCCCCCGCTGAGCGACCGTCACGCCTACCGGGTCGACCCCGAGGGGCAGCCGTTCTCCCTCCCCGGCATGGGCGGGGTGACCCTCGGTGTGCACGGCGGCGACCCTGCCACCGGCTACGCCGCCGACCACGTCGAGCCCGGCCTGTCGGTCCGCCACCGCGACGCCGGCGCCAACATGGCGTTGCAGTACCTGACCTGCGTCGGCAACACCGTCCGGGTCACCGCCGGGCCGGCTGCGGGCGCCGAGGGGTGGGTCATCGGCCAGCACGCCTACGTCCTCGTCGACATGGACGGCGCCACGATGGAGTCGGTCACCACCGGCGATCCCGTGACCGTCTGGGCCGAGGGCCAGGGGCTGCGCCTCGGCCAGCATCCCGCCATCGGGGTCAAGAACTGCTCCCCCCGCCTCCTCGACGGCTTGGCCGGGGCCACCGGGACCGACGGCCGCCTCCAGGTGCACGTGGCCGCGGTCGTGCCCGCGGCGGCCATGGGCGCCGGGGTCGGCATGATCAGCGAGTACGCCAACACCGACCTGATGGGCGCCTATCGGGGTTTGCCCGACGACCTGTCCCTCGGCCTCGAGGACCTCCGCATCGGCGACGTCGTCGCCCTCGTCGACCAGGACCACCGCTGGGGCCGCGGCCACCGGGATGGCTGGCTGACCATCGGTGTCATCGCGACCGGCCACTGCATGGCCTTCGGGCACGGGCCAGGTCCGTCGTCGATCCTCACCGGACCTGCGTCCGCGTTCGATCTCCATGTCGATCGCGACGCCAACCTGTCCGCCTTCCTGCCCGGAGCCCGCCCGTGACCGTCCCCCTCGCGCCCGTCGCCGTCAACGTGGTCGGCCACGTCGAGCATCCCGTCAGCGGGCTGAGCCCCTACCGAGTCGGGCGGGACGGCGCCCCGTACCTCCCCGTCGGTGACGGCGGCATCGTCCTCGGCGTCGGGCTCGGCGACGGCGTCTTCGCCCACCTCGGCGACCACATCAGCGCCGGGGTGTGCCTCGTCCATCCCGACCCGGCGGCCCGCGCCGCCCTGACCGGCTACTCGTGCATCGGTGACATCGCCCAGGTCCGCACCGGCACCCAGGCTGGCGCGAGCGGCGTCGTCATCGGCAAGCGGGGAGAGGAGGGACGGGTCGTGGTCCACTTCGAGGACGCGGTCATGGCGGGACTGCGGCCCGGGGACCAGGTCAGCGTTCGCGCCGAGGGCCAGGGCCTGGTCATCGACGGGGCCGGTGCGGTCACGGTCCACAACATCCGGCGCGACGTCATCGATGTGCTGCCCGTCGAGGTCACCAGCGCGGCGCTCGGCGTCGGGGTCCGCTGCCAGGTGCCGTCGAAGCTGATGGGCAACGGCATCGGGCGCCCTTCGGTGCAGTGGTGCCTGGACCTGCAGCTCGATGAGTCCACCGCGGCCACCCACCACGCCGGCGACCTGGCCCTCGGCGACCTCGTCGCCGTGTCCGACGTCGACGCCCGATGGAACATCGGGCGGCGCAGGGACTGGACTACCGTTGGTGTCGTCGTCCACGGAGGAAGCCCACTCCCGGGTCACGGTCCGGGCGTCACTCCGCTGTTCACCGGACCGCCCGGGTCGATCGACGTGCGGGTCGAGGGGACGGGCCACCTCGGTCTCACCCAGCAGTCGGTCGAGGAGGTAGGTCGTGCAGCGAAGCACCCCCGGGGATGAGGCAGTGGCCGGAGCGGCGTCGACGTGACCGGCCTCGAGCACCTCTCGCTGCCCGACGCGGTGTGCCGCACGCTGCGCCGGCGGATCCTCAACGCCGAGATCCCCGCCGGGGCGCGCCTCGTCGAGACGCAGCTGGCCGAGGAGTTCGAGGTCAGCCGCACGACCATCCGCCAGGCTCTCCGGGACCTGCAGGCGGAGGGGCTCGTCGATCTGGCCCCCCGCCGGCACTGCGTGGTGACGCGCATGGAGGAGGAGACGGCGAGGGACGTGCTCTTCGCCCGCTACACCCTCGAGCTCGGCGCGGCCAGCGAGTGGGCGGAGCACGGCGACGTGGGGCTGAAGGCGGATCTCGACGCGGTGATCGAGGTCATGGAGCGCGCCGCGACCGAGAACGACACGCTGGCTGCGGTCGAGGCCGACACCCACTTCCACGGGACGATCGTGGCCGCCGGGCACCGACCGCGCCTCGAGCAGCTCTGGCACACCCTCGACGGCCAGATGGGCGCCCTGGTGCGCAGCGCCCTCGAGCGCCAGCAGAGCGACCTCAGCGACCTCACCGGGCGCCACGTGGACCTGGCCCAGGCGTTCGCGTCGGGGGACCGCGACGTGATCGCCAAGGCCCTGCGCGACCACTACCTGACCTGACCGCGCCACCCCGAGCAAGGAGCCATCCCGTGCGCCACGGTCTGTTCGTACCCCCGTTCGACGCCCTGGCCGACCCGGTGCTGCTCGCCCGCCTGGCGGCCGACGCCGAGGAGGCTGGGTGGGACGGGGTCTTCGTCTGGGACCACCTGCTCTACCGCCCTCCGGTCCGGCGGATCCTCGACCCGTGGATCTGCCTGGCCGCGATGGCCACGTCGACGGAGCGTGTCGCCCTCGGACCGATGGTCACCCCGCTCGCCAGGCGCCGCCCGGCCGTGGTCGCCCGTCAGGCGGTGACCCTCGACCACCTCTCCCGGGGGCGTCTCGTCCTCGGCTTCGGTCTCGGCGACGACGGCGGTCCCGGCGAGCTGTCCCGCTTCGGGGAGGAGACCGACACCAGGACCCGGGCGGCCATCCTCGACGAGAGCCTCGAGATCCTGAGCGGCCTGCTGTCGGGCCGGCCCCTGGCCCACACCGGACCGCACCGCGTCGCCGACGGCGTCAGCTTCGAGCCCGGGCCCTACCGCCCCGATGGCATCCCGGTCTGGATGGCGGTGCGCTGGCCCAACCGGCCGCCGATCCGGCGCTCCGCCCGCTTCGACGGCGTGTTCGCCATCCAGCTCGGAGGCCCGGGCGACGTGACCGATCTGCGCCGGCTGGTTGCCGCTGACGGCGCCGACCTCGACCACTTCGAGGTGGTGGTCCAAGGTGCACCGGCCGACGATCCCGCACCGTGGGCCGACGCCGGCGCGACGTGGTGGTTGACCCAGGTGGGACCGTACGATCTCGAGGTCGAGGACGTGCGCCGCGTCGTCGACGCCGGGCCGCGCCGGGGCTGAGCCTGCCGCGACGATCGAAGGCCGACGCTCGCTCACCGATCCGGGCGGAGGGGTGCCGATCCGTAGAAGCGCTCGACCCGCTCGACCACGAACCCCTCCTCGACGAACAGGTGGAGCGCTCGGCGGTTCATGGCGTCGACGTAGAGCTCGACCGAGGCGCAGCCCTCCTGTCGGAGGTAGCTGAGCCCGGCGCGCAACAGGCGCCGACCTAACCCGCCGCCGGCGGCGTCGCCGGCCACGGCGATCACCCAGATCTCGCCGACGGGCGATCCTGGCGACCGGTCCACTCTCGTCCACACGAACCCTCGTACGTGGCCGTCGGTCTCCAGGAGGAGCACGGAGCTGGGGTCGAAACCGGGCCTCGAGCAGGCCTCGCTCAGCCTCGCCTGGTCCCACCTACCCTGCTCGGGATGCCACCGGAAGGCCGCATTGTTGAGGGAGAGCAGCGCCTGGTCGTCGGCGCCAGGATGGAAGCCTCGGATCCCCGCCGGGCTGACGTCCACGGCCGGGCCGCCCGCCCGCCGCATCCGGTACTGGGTCCGGGTCGCTTCGTCGACGGCGGGGCCAACGGCATCCTGCATCTCCTGGGCAGCCAGATCGATGACCCGTCGCCAGCGGTCGTTGGCACCCGCCAGGCGCAGGGCCTGGCGGAAGCCGACCCTCACCTTGTCCGAGGTCGCCACCCCGTCACCGCGGGTCCGCGGCTCCAGCGAGGTCGGCCGCCGGGTCCTCCCGGGACGGTCCGAGCCGCGCCGATCCTGCCGTCTCGTCGCCGCGCCGGGCTCGCCCGAAGATCAGGAGGATGGCGATCGAGGCCACGAACACGGCGATGCTGACCCAGTCGTTGAGGCGCAGTCCCAGGTAGCGGTGGGCTTCGTCGACGCGAAGGTGCTCGGTGACGAAGCGCCCCGGCGTGTAGGCGGCGGCATAGACGAAGAACAGGTAGCCCTTGCGGATGCGGAGGTGGCGCTCGGCGAGGAGGATCAACCCGACACAGACCAGATCCCAGATCGACTCGTAGAGAAACGTGGGTTGGAAGGTAGTGACCCCGAGCGGGTAGGCCACGCAGTGGGTGACCGAGCTGCAGTGCACCGGATGGTCGATCTTGACGGCCCACGGCAGCCGGGTGGGGGCGCCGTACAGCTCCTGGTTGAAGTAGTTGCCCCACCGGCCGACGGCTTGGGCCAGAGCCAGCGCCGGCGCCGCGCAGTCGACGGCCACCCGCCAGTCGAGGTGCATGCGCCGGGCGCCGACGAGCCCGAGGGCCACGCCGGCAGCGACACCACCCCAGATCCCGAGACCGCCCTGCCAGATGGCGAAGATCCGGTACCAGTGGCCGCCCGTGTCGGCCTGCCAGCTGGTGATCACACTGTAGATCCGGGCACCGACGAGTCCGGCCGGCACACCCCACACGGCCAGCCTGACCATCGTGCCCGGCTGACCTCCCCTCGCCTGCCAGCGCCGCTGCGCCAGCCAGATGGCGGCGACGACGCCGAGGGCGATCAGGAACCCGTACACGTGGAGGCGGAGCGGTCCGACGCTCAACCCGCTCGAAGGGGGGCTGGGAAGGTACGCGAGGAAGGAGCCGCCCGACACGAGGATCAGGGTAGATCGGACGGAAGGACTGTGGACGGCGCTACCGCCAGGCCCGTCGGCTCCCTACCCGGTGCACTACCGTCCACGGGGTCCGTCGGCCGGGGGTGCGTCGGTCTCGCGTTCGACGAGGAGCCTTTCGTGGAGCTGACCATCATCGGTGCCGGTGCCATCGGCGGGACGATCGGCGCCCACCTTCTCCGCGACGGTCACGACGTCCTGCTCTGCGACGCCGACCCGGTCCACGTCGAGGCCATCAATCGCCACGGTCTGGTGATCGAGGGGCCGGTCGAGAGCTTCACGGTCCCGGCGATGGCGGTGACCCCCGACGAGCTCCCCTCATCCCTGCGGCGGGTCGCCGTCGCCGTCAAGAGCCACCACACGGCCGACGCCGGCCGCCTGCTGGAGGGCCGCCTCACCGCGGACGGCTATGTCGTCAGCTTCCAGAACGGGTTGACCGCAGACGCGCTCTCGGCCGTCGTCGGTCCCGAACGCCTCGTCGTGAGCTTCGTCAACTTCGGGGCCGACGTGCTCGGGCCAGGACGGATCATGCAGGGCAACGTGGGCACCTTCCGTGTCGGCGAGCCCGGGGGTGCGGTGAGCGACCGGGTGCGGGAGCTGGCCGACGCGCTGCCCTATGCCGTGGCGACGGACAACATCCTGGGCTACCTCTGGGGCAAGGAGGCCTACGGCGCCATGCTCTGGGCCGGGGCCGTGTCCGACCTGGCGATCGCCGACTCACTCGAGGACCAGCGATGGCGTCCACTGATGCTCGCGGTGGCGCGCGAGGTGCTGGCCCAGGCTCCCGTGCGCCCCGAGGGGTTCGACGGCTTCGAGCCCGACGATCTCGACGGATCCCTGGACAGGCTGGTCACCTTCAACCGGCGGAGCGCCAAGTCGCACAGCGGGATCTACCGCGACCTGATGATCCGCCGGCGCAAGACGGAGGTCGACGACATGCTGCGCGACCTCCGAGGGCCACTCACGACCCTGACCGGCGAGCTCATCAAGGCGATCGAGCGGGGCGAGCGCACCTGCGAGGTGGCCAACCTCGAGCTGCTCGCCACCTACGAGCGGGCCATCCGCCTGGGAACGCCCATCGACGCCGTGGTGCGTCTGCTCCCCTCCCCGGCCCGCCACGCCGGAGGCCAGCTGCACGGCGTCGCGGTGGCGGTCAAGGACATGATCGACATCGCCGGCACCCCACGAGGCAACGGCAACCCGCACGCCATGGGCTCCGCCCCCTCGGCACGCGACGCCGCGGTGGTCGGCCGCCTCCGCGACCTCGGCGCCGACGTCTTCGCCATGACCTCGCTGCTCGAGTACGCGGCCGGCGCAGTCCACCCCGACGTTCCCGAGGCTCGCAACCCGTTCGACCCGGGGCGGACCGCCGGCGGCTCGAGCGGAGGGTCGGCGGCGCTGGTCGGCGCCGGCGTCTGCCCGGTCGCCCTCGGGACCGACACGGGCGGATCGATCCGGATCCCCGCCGCGTACTGCGGGACGGTGGGGTTCAAGCCGTCCTACGGGGCGTTGCCGGTGGCCGGTGTCCAGCCCCTGGCACCGTCCCTCGATCACGTCGGGCTGCTGACCTCGGACGTCGCCAGCGCGACCCGGGTGTTCGCGGCGATGACCGGGCTGGCCCCGTCGGGCCGTCCCGACCCTCCCCGGCTCGGCATCCTGGAGGACCACGTTGCCCACCCCGCCGTGAGCGCCGAGGTCGCCGCTCCGATGGGGTCCGCCCTCGACGCGCTGCGCGCCGCCGGCGCGGAGATCTTGGGTGTCGACGGGTCCTCTTTTCTCCGCCTGCTCGACCTGTTCGAGCCGATCCTCCTGTGGGAGGCCTGGCAGGTGCACGGGGAGCGCGTTCGCCGGGATCCGGACCACTACGGTCCCGAGACCCTCCGCCTCCTCCGGTCGGCCGCGTCGGTCGACCGGGCCGCCTACCGGGAGGCGCTGCGCCGCCGGGCCGAGCTGCTGCCGGCGACGGCGGCCGCCTACGAGGGCGTCGACGCGCTGGTCTCCCCGGCCGTTCCCTACGTGGCGCCCCCGACGACCCCTCCCATCGACACACCCGAGGGCACGCAAGAGGGGATCTTCACCGGGCCCTACAACCTCACCGGAGCACCGGCGCTGGTCCTGCCGTGCGGCCTCAGCGAGGGACGCCTGCCCGTGGGCATCCAGTTGTCCGCACCGCTCGGTGCGGACATGGACCTCCTGGCGGCCGCTGCGACCGTCGAGGGCGTCCTGCTCGGGTAGCCGCTCGTTCAGCTGGCGGCCACGCCGGGGACGGCCCGGTCGAGGAAGCCCCGCATCGTCTGCTGGAAGAGGTCGTGCTCCTCGAACTGGGGCGAGTGCCCGGACTTCTCGAACACGACCAGCTCGGACTCGGGGATCAGCGACGCGATCGTCTCTGCGGACGCAACCGGGGTGACCCAATCGGCGCGCCCGACGGTCACCAGTGTCGGGCAGGCAACCTCGTGGAGGCGGGGCTTGAGGTCGTAGATCGGGGCGTTGTACCGGAAGCACCAGTTGTGGGCCTCGTGACGGTAGATGCCGGCCTCGACCCGCTCGGCGGCCTTCACCGGGTCGTAGTCGAAGTCGTAGAGCGGGATGATCTCGGCCCAGCGGGCCCGGAGATCCTCGTCGTCGCGGATGTTGCCGCTCCAGTACCGGTGGTAGTTGTCCCAGTTGATCTCGACCCGGGTCTGGGTTCGGGCGTTGTCGTGGGCCCGTTCGAGGTTCGAGCGGTCGGGGGACGTGTCGCGCAGGATCATGGCCGGGACCCGCTCGGGGTAGGCCAGGGCGTACTCCATGGCGATGAAGCCGCCGTAGGATCCGCCGGCCACGACGACCTCGTCGGCGCCGACCCACTCGCGGATCCCGTCGAGGTCGGCGGCCCACTGCGCGTGGGAGAACGGCGGCTTGCCCTCGCTGCGCCCGCACCCCCTGGCGTCGTAGACCACCACTCGGAAGCGGTCGGCCAGCGGACCGAAGGTCGCCTTGGGCTCCTCCAGGCTCCCGATGCCCCCTCCCCCGTGGTGGGCGATGAGCACAGGTCCGTCCTCGGGGCCCATCACCTCGACGAGCAGCTCGTTGTCGTTCACGGTCACCTGCGTCATCGCTGTCTCCTGGGTTCCATCTGGCCACTCGTTGGTCCTTGGACCCGGTTCACGCCGCCTCCACCCACCGCTCCACCAGCTGCCCGAGGACGTCGAGGGGAACCGCGCCGTGGCCGAGCACCACGCCGTGGAAGACCCGGATGTCGAACGCCGGCCCGAGCCGGTCCGTCGCCAGGGTCCGCAGGCGGCGGATCTCCCGCCGGCCGATCATGTAGGCGAGGGCCTGACCCGGCCACGCGATGTAACGGTCGATCTCGTTCGCCACGTTGGCGGCCGTGGTGGCGGTGTGGTCCCACATGTACTCGACGGCCCGCTGGCGCGACCAGCCGAGGTGGTGCATCCCGGTGTCGACCACCAGGCGGCAGGCCCGAAGGGCGTCGAAGGACAGCATGCCGAGACGTTGCAGGTCGGAGGTGTAGAGGCCCATCTCGTCGGCCAGTCGCTCGCAGTACAGGCCCCAGCCCTCGATGTAGGCGCACAGCTCGGCGTCGAGGTACCGGCGGTAGTCCGGGATGCCTGTGAGGGTCTGGGCCGAGGCGATCTGGAGGTGGTGGCCCGGCGTGCTCTCGTGGAACGAGAGGGCCTCGTACTCGTAGACGAACCGCTCGCCGGGGTCGGTGGTGAGGACGCAGTGGGCACCGGGGCGGCGGCCGCCTGCGGCGGGCGGCCGGTAGTAGGCGAGGGGAGCGTTGCCGGCCTCGATCGGGTTGATCTGCTCGATCACGCAGTCGGCCAGGTGGTAGGCCGGAAACCAGTCGTCTCGAGCCGCCTCGGCCCGATCGAGGGCGGCGCCTACGAGGGCCACGATCTGCTCGGGTCGCTCGAAGCGCAGGGAGCGGTCCTCGCGCAGGCGACCGAAGATGGTGGGGACGTCGGTGGTGCCGAGGACCCGCGACCCGAGCTCGGCCCATTCCTCGTCCAGCGAGGCGACCGTGTCCAGGCCGATCCGGTGGATCTCATCGGGCGTGAGCTCCGTCGTGGTCTGGCGACGGACCGCGGCCCGGTACCCGTCGACCCCGCCCTCCACGTGGCCGATCCCGACCCGGTCGTCACCGCGCGCGACGGGAAGCAGCTCGTCGCGCAGCGCGAGGAGAAGGCGGGTCATGGCCGGGCGCACGTCCGCCTCGACGACCGACGCCGCGCCGGCCCGGAACCGCTCGACGTCGAGGTCGCCCCGGACGGCCACGTTGACCAGGGTGTCGGTTGCGGCGTCGAGCGCGAGGTGACCCTCGAGCTGCCCGATGGCCTGGCGGACTCCGACCTCGGTGGAGAAGCGACCGTCCGCGGTGGCCTGTCGGTACCTGGCCGTGACCGCGTGGAAGTACCCGGCCAGTCCCCGCAGCCGTTGCAGGTAGCCGTCCACCGCGGGCCCGTCGTCCACCAGGGCGGTCGGCACCGATTGAAAGACCCAGGCCTGCGGCGAGACGTACCCGGCGGCGGAGGCATTGGTCTCCCAGAGGCTGTGGTCGAGGTCGGACCGCGCACCCCACGCCAGCCGGGCCAGCACCGCACGATTGGTCCGGGCGGTCTCCCCGAGCTCGTCAGGATCGATCCTCGCCACGCCGGCCTCGATCGCGGCGATCCGTGCCGCCGCGGTCCTGGTGCCGTCGCGGCTCGGGTCGGGGACCAACGCGTCGAAGCCGGGCACGCCGAGCTGGGTGGCGTTGAAGGGGTTGGTCGTGTGCTGGATCTGGAAGAACTCGTCGCTGAGGCGGTCCAGGTCGGCCTCGGTGCGCTCGGACAAGGTGACGCTCCTTTGCGTGGGCGTTCTCAGGGGGGCGCGGCCGGCGCGGTGCTAGCGCCAGATGGCGCCGAGCGCCCGGAGGATGTTGCCTCCGAGGACGGCCCGGATGTCGTCGTCGCCGAAGCCGTGGGCGACGAGCCAGCCGCAGATGTTGGGGAAGTTCTCCGTCGGGTTCTCCAGGCCGTCGACGTAGGGCACCCGGGGGAACGACGGTCCACCCTGGGCCACCGCCACTTGGAGCAGGTCGGCGAAGATCCGGTGCAGGGCGACGTGGTCGCCGTAGAGGGTATCGGGGCCGAAGGCGACGTGGTCGATGCCCACCAGGTCGATGCAGTACAGCAGGTGGTCCATCACCGAGTGGATGGTGTGCTCGGGATGGGTCGCCGACAGCGTGGTGTGCGGCGCCGCCGACATGCCGATGATCCCGCCGGTCCCGGCGACGGCGAGCAGCACGTCGTCGGGCTTCATGCGCGGCGTGTCCCAGACGGCGCGAGCACCGGCGTGGGTCAGCAGGACCGGCGTCGTGCTCTGCTCGCAGGTGTCGAGGCTGGTGCGATCGGACGAGTGCGACACGTCGACGGCCAGACCGAGCTTGTTCATACGGGTGACGGCGCGCCGGCCGAACATGGTCAGGCCGGTGTCGTCGGGCTCGTTGAGGCCGCCGCCGAGGGAGTTGGCGTCGGAGTAGGCGATCCCGATCTGGCGAAGGCCGAGGCCGTAGAGCACGTCGAGTCGGTCGAGCTCGTTCTCGATGGGTGTGGCCGCCTCGAGCCCGAACACGACGCCGACCCGCCCGTCGCGCTTGGCCGCGATGATGTCGTCGAGGGTGCGCACGACGGTCACGACGTCCTGGTGGGCGATGTCGGCCTGGCGCATGCCGAGATCCGTGATGATGTCGTCCCAGCGCCACGGAGCGTTGCCGGTGACGCAGGCGGTGCCGTCCATCATGTTGTCGAACACGACGGTCATGCCCGACGCGACCAGTCCGGCGAAGGCGGTGTGCTGGCGGCCGGTGCGGTTGTACTCGGGTGTCTCCTCCATCCGCAGCGGGAACCGGACCGGGTGGTCGTGGAGGCTGATCACGATGGAGTCGGCGAGCAGGCGCGCCGTCCTGGCCTCCTCCGCGGGCTCCAGTGTCGCGGTGTAGGGAGGCACTCGGGCGAGCTCGGGTGCGAGCTCGAAGTCGCGCAGGTCGTCGCCGGGGGTCAGGTACCCGAACGACGTGTAGGCGGGTCGGGAGGCGTCGGTCACGCGGACGGCCCCGGGTTGGGGGCCAGGCGGTGGGGCCCGTCGGCCAGGAGCCGCCAGAGCAGCTCCCATGACCGCATGCCCTCGCGCAGGCGGTGGATGCGCAGGTGCTCGTTGGGGGCGTGCAGCTTCTCGTCGGAGGTGGAGAAGGAGAAGAAGAGGGTCTTGGCCCCGAGCACCCGCTCGAAGAGGGCCGTGGCCGGGAGGGTGCCGGCGATACAGGCCAGGAGCACCTCTTGGCCGGGGTAGACGGCTTCGAGGGCGGCGCGGCCGGCCCGGATGGCGGGGTGGCCGGCGGGGATCGTGTAGGCCGGGACTCGGGCCTCGTCGACGATCACCCGCACCCGGACGCCGGCGACGTCCTGGGCGTTGACGTGGCGGACCACCGCGTCGAGGACGTGATCCGGCTCCTGCCCAGGGACCAGTCGGCACGAGACGTGCCCGACCGCCCTGTGGGGGATGACGGTGTACTTGCCGCCGCCCGCCACCCCGTTGATCTCGAGCGTGGGCCGCTCCCAGAGCCGCTCGATGGTGGAGAAGCCGGGCTCGCCGTGCGGAGCGGGTGCTCCGACCGCCGCGGCCCACCCGCTGTCGTCGAACGCGACACGAGCCAGTTCGGCGCGACGCCCCTCACCGAGCTCGGGGATCCCGTCGTAGAACCCGCCGACGGCCACCGACCCGTCGGCGGTGTGCAGACTTGCGAGGACCTGACTGAGAGCGTGGAGCGGGTTCGCCACCGTGCCTCCGAAGCGACCGGAGTGGAGGTCGTCGTCGGCGCCGAGCACCTCGATCGAGAGAGAGACGAGCCCCTTGGACGCCAGCGACAGGGAGGGCTCGCTCGGCCGCCACATGGCACCGTCAGCCGAGATCACGAGGTCGCAGGCGAGCTCCTCGGCGTGGTCGACGACGTAGGCCGGCAGGTGCGGGCTTCCGATCTCCTCCTCGCCCTCGAAGAGGAACTTGACGTTCAGGGGAAGGGCCCTCTCCTGGGCGATGAAGGCCTGAGCCGTCTTGACCGCGATGTAGACGGGCCCCTTGTCGTCCGTGACGCCCCTTCCCCGCACGACGTCGCCGTCGACGCGCAGCTCGAACGGAGGGGTCGTCCACTCCGCCAGGTCGCCCGTCGGCTGCACGTCGTAGTGCCCGTACACGAGGATCGTCGGCGCCCCGTCTGCGCCGAGCCACTCCCCCCGCACGACGGGATGGCCTTCGGTCTCCTCCACCCGGGCGTGGGCGAGCTCCAGCCGGGAGGCGAGCCATTGCGCGGCCGCCCGCATCGTCTCCTCGCCGGCGTCTCGACTGACGCTCGGCACGGCCACGTAGCCGGCCAGCTCGGCCAGGTAGCCGGTGTCGTCCAGGTCAAAAGAGAGCATGGCCACCGTCGATCGAGATCGTCTGCCCCGTCACCCACGAGGACCGCTCCGACGCGAAGAACCGCACACCGTTGGCGATGTCGGACGGCTGGCCGAGGCGGCGCACGGCGATGCCATCCACCAGCCTCCGCTGGCCCTCGTCGCCGTAGCCCTCCCACTGCTCGATGGTGGTCGGGTTGGAGAGCACGAAGCCGGGGGCGATGCAGTTGACCGTGATCCCGAACGGCCCCAGCTCGTGGGCCATCTGACGGGTGAAGCCGATCTGCCCGGCCTTGGCGCTGGCGTAGGCCTGGATCCCGGTGAGGCTGACGCTGCGGCCCGCACCCGAGGAGATGTTGACGATCCGTCCCCAGGCCCCCTCCTTCATGGCCGTCACGACGGCCCGGGTGCAGTGGAAGGTGCTCGTGAGATTGGCGTCCACCACCGCGTGCCAGTCGTCGTCGGTGACCCCCTCCAGGGACTGGCCGACCTGGCCGCACACTCCACCGGCGTTGTTCACGAGGATGTCGACGCGGCCCAGGCCGGCGAAGAAGTCGCGCACCGATCCGGCATCGGTCAGGTCGACCGTGTCCTTGTCGACGCCATGGACGGTCGCCCCGTCCTCGCGCAGGGCGTCGGCGATGGCTGCGCCGATGCCGCTCGCCGTGCCGGTCACCATCGCGGTGCGGCGCCTGCTCGGTGTCGTCACAGGACGAACCAGTTGCTGTCGAAGACCCGCACGTCGTCATCGGCCTTTCGCTGTGGTCTCCACCGGCGCGGTCCGTGCGCGCCCGGTGGCGACCATAACCGAACCCGTCCGGGGGCCTCGTCACCGCCGGCTGGCGAGGGCCTGGTTGAGCTCGAGGACGTCGACGTAGGAGGAGCCCAGAAACCCGAGTTGTGGACCCTGGACGTGGGCGGCGACGAGGGCGCGCAGCGCGGCTGGGCTCAGCCCCCTGGCCTTGGCCACCATCGGTATCTGGGCGTAGGCGTCGGCGGGGGCGATGTCGGGGTCGATTCCGCTCCCTGAGGTGGTGACCAGGTCCGGGGTGGGGTCGACGCCCATCCTGTGCCAGTAGGCGACCAGCTGTTGGGTGTCCGCGAGGAGGACCTCGGAGCGGGGGCCGAGGTTGGTGGAGCCCGATCCGCCGGCGTTGCCGTTGGCGGCGAGGGGGTTGTCGCCCCCGGCGGTGGCCGGCTTGGATCTCGGGTCGGCGGCATACGGCCCCGCGTCGTCGGGGCGGCCGTGGAACCAGTTGGGGCTCGTCCAGTTCTGCCCGATGAGGCTGGACCCGTTGGCCGTCAGCGACCCGTTGGCCTCGTGGGAGAAGAACAGCTGGGAGAGGCCGGTGCCGGCGAGGGGGTAGGCCAGGCCGAACAGCAGGAGGAAGATGACGGCGAGGATGACGGCACGGCGGAGATGGATGAGCATCAGTAGGCTCCCAGTGCGGTGAGGAGGAGGTCGATCAGCTTGATGAAGATGAAGGGCACGATGACCCCGCCGACGCCGTAGATGAAGACGTTGCGGCGCAGGATCGACGCAGAGCCGGCGGACCGGTAGCGCACCCCTCGAAGGGCCAGTGGGATGAGGGCGACGATGACCAGCGCGTTGAAGATGACCGCTGAGAGCACCGCCGATCGGGGGCTGTGCAGCTTCATGATGTTGAGCGTGTCGAGCTGCGGATAGGTGGCGACGAAGAGGGCGGGGATGATGGCGAAGTACTTGGCGATGTCGTTGGCGATCGAGAAGGTGGTCAACGAGCCCCTGGTGATCAGCAGTTGCTTGCCGATCTCCACGATGTCGATCAGCTTCGTCGGGTTCGAGTCGAGGTCGACCATGTTTCCGGCCTCTTTGGCGGCGGTGGTGCCGGTGTTCATGGCGACACCGACGTCTGCCTGGGCGAGGGCGGGGGCGTCGTTGGTGCCGTCGCCGGTCATGGCGATGAGCTTGCCGCCTTCCTGCTCGGACTTGATCAGCTCCATCTTGGTCTCGGGGGTCGCCTCGGCGAGGAAGTCGTCGACGCCCGCCTCTTCGGCGATCGCGGCGGCGGTCAGAGGGTTGTCGCCGGTGATCATGACGGTGCGAATGCCGGTGGCGCGCATCTCGTCGAAGCGTTGCCGGATGCCCGGCTTGACGATGTCCTTCAACTCGATGACGCCGAGAACGGTGGGTCCGTCGGCCACGACGAGGGGCGTGGAGCCGCCCCGGGCGATGCGGTCGACGGCCTCGTCGAGGGCGGCGGACGTGGTGCCACCCTGCTCGGAGACCCACCGTTTGACCGACTCGGCCGCCCCTTTGCGGATCTGTCGACCGTCGAGGTCCAGCCCCGACATCCTGGTCACCGCGGTGAACGGCACGAAGGTGTGCTCGCCGGTCGGCTTGCGCTCGACGACCCCGTAGGACCCTTCGGCCAGCGCGACGATGGAGCGTCCCTCGGGGGTCTCGTCCGCGAGGGAGGACAGTTGCGCAGCACCGGCCAGCTCGTCCACGGTGTGCTCGCCGACGGGCACGAGCTCCGACGCCATGCGGTTCCCGAGGGTGATGGTGCCGGTCTTGTCGAGCAGCAACGTCTGGACGTCGCCCGCGGCTTCGACGGCCCGACCGCTCATGGCCAGCACGTTCTTCTGCACCAGCCGGTCCATCCCGGCGATGCCGATGGCGGAGAGCAGGGCCCCGATGGTGGTGGGGATGAGACAGACGAGCAGGGAGACCAGGATCACGACGGAGACCGTCGCCCCCGAGTAGTGCCCGAAGGGTTGGAGGGCGACCACCACCGGAAGGAACACGATGGTCAACACGGCGAGGAGGATGGTGAGGGCGATCTCGTTGGGGGTCTTCTGTCGGTTCGCGCCCTCGACCAGGCGGATCATCCGGTCCATGAACGTCTGGCCGGGTTCGGTGGTGATGCGGACCACGATGCGGTCCGACAGCACGCGGGTTCCCCCGGTCACCGCTGAGCGGTCACCGCCGGACTCGCGGATCACCGGCGCCGACTCGCCGGTGATGGCGGACTCGTCGACCGACGCCACCCCCTCGATTATCTCACCGTCGGAGGGGATCACATCGCTCGCTTCGCAGACGACGACGTCCCCCTTTCCGAGTCGCGCGGCGGCGACGCGCTCCTCGACTCCGTCAGGGCCGAGACGTCGGGCTTCGGTGGTGGACCGCATGCGCCGGAGGGTGTCGGCCTGGGCCTTGCCGCGACCTTCGGCCATGGCCTCGGCGAAGTTGGCGAAGATCACCGTCAGGAGCAGCCACACCGTGATCGACCAGTCGAAGACGCTCGGCGAGTTGATCGCCTCGATGAGCGTGATCACCGTCCCGACGAGGACCACGAACATGACCGGGTTCTTGACCTGGACCCTCGGGTCGAGCTTCTTGACCGAGTCGACCAGGGCGCGGCCGAGGATCTCGCGATCGAACAGGCCCCGACTCTCGGCCACGCCGCGGGCCACGGGGGCCTGGTCCATGCTGTTGACCTCCATCAGAAGAACTTCCCGTGGCTGAGCTGCTCCACGATGGGCCCGAGCGCCACCGCGGGGAAGAAGGTGAGTCCGCCGATGATGACGATCACTCCGATGGTGAGCCCGACGAACATGGGGTTGTCCGTGCGGAACGTTCCGAGGCCTTTGGGGACGGCGTTCTTGGCGGCGAGCGACCCGGCCAGGGCGAGGACCGGGATCATGATCCCGAACCGGCCGAGGAGCATGTCGATCCCGCCGACCACGTTGTAGAAAGCCGTGTTGCCGGTGAGCCCGGCGAAGGCCGAGCCGTTGTTGTTGCCCTGGGACGTGAGGGCGTAGAGGATCTCGGTGAACCCGTGGGGACCCGAGTTGAGCGGACCGGCGCGCCCCGCGTGGATCGACACGGCGACCGCGGTGACGATCAGGACGGTGACGGGCATGACCAGGGCGCCCAACCCGGCGAGCTTCACCTCCCGGGCCTGGATCTTCTTGCCGAGATACTCCGGTGTTCGCCCGATCATCAATCCACCGATGAACACGGCGATCACTGCGTAGATCAGCAGGGTGTACAGGCCGCTGCCCGTGCCGCCGGGGGTGACCTCGCCGAGCATCATCCCGCTGAGCAGGCCGAAGCCGCCGATCGGGGTGAACGAGTCGTTGGCCGCACTGACGCTGCCGGTGGAGGTCTGCGTCGAGGCGATGTTGTACAGCGCGGAGGAGGTGTCACCGAAGCGCACCTCTTTGCCTTCGGTGTTGCCGGTCGGCTGGTGGGTGATCCCTGCAGCCGCGACCGCAGGGTTGGGGCCGTGCTCGGCGGCCGCCGACAGACCGACCCAGGCCCCGAAGATGATGACCATGGCGGCGAGGAGCACGCCGCCTTGGCGGATGCTCTTGACCATCTGGCCGAAGGTGTAGGTGAGGGCCACGGGGATCGCCAGGAGGAGCACGAACGACAGGAAGAAGGTGATGCCCGTCGGGTCCTCGAACGGGTGGGCGCCGTTGGCGTTGAAGAAGCCTCCCCCGTTGGTCCCCAGTTGCTTGATGGACTCCATGAACCCGACCGGTCCGCGGGGGATGGTCTGGGATACCCCGTTGAGGGCGTCGTGGATCTGGGCGGGGCCGGCGAGGGTCTGCACCGCGCCCTCGCCGACGAAGACCAGCCCGAAGACCAGCGCGATCGGCAGGAGGATGTAGAGGGTGCACCGGGTGACGTCGACCCAGAAGTTGCCGATGGTCGGCGAGTTGCGGCGGCTGAAGCCACGGACCACGGTGATGGCCACGGCGATGCCGACCGCCGCGCTGACGAACTGTTGCACGGTGAGGGCGGCCATCTGCGAGAGGTACGACATCGTCGACTCGCCCGAGTAGTTCTGCCAGTTGGTGTTGGTCACGAACGACACGGCGGTGTTCCACGACAGCGCCGGTGTCACCGCACCCAGGTGCTGGGGGTCGAGGGGCAGCGATCCCTGGACCCGGATCAGGATGTAGGTGAAGAGGATGGAGACGGCGGAGAAGACGATGAGCGCCCCGGCGTAGCGCGTCCAGGTCTGCTCCCGCTCGAGCTCGGGTCCGGTGCCGAGAGCCCGGTAGACCGGGCGCTCCAGCCAGCCAAGCCAGCCCACCCGGCCCTCGAAGACCGCGGCCATGTACGAGCCGAGGAACCGCCACGAGAGGCCCAGGAGCACGACCATGGCGACGATGGTCCAGAGGAACCCCATCTAGAACCGCTCCGGGCTGAACATGGCGAAGCCGATGTAGAGGAACATGACGATCGCCACCACCAGCAGCACGACCTGGGTGGCGCTCATACCCGGTCCAATGCCCACACCAAGCCGAGCATGAGGGCCACGAAGGCCACCATGCCGAGGACGGAGAGAAAGTCAGCCATGCCCGCAGCATGGTCAGGCATTCGTGGCCGCGGAAGGCTCTTAGCGCGTTCTTAGCGGCGCGACCGAGAATCTTGACGGCCTCTTGACGCCCGGCCCGGTCACACTGGTAGGACCATGTCGAGAGGGAAGCTGCGCGTGTACCTCGGGTCCGCACCCGGGGTCGGGAAGACCTTCGCCATGTTGGGTGAGGGGCGCCGGGCGGCCGAACGCGGCCGTGATGTCGTGGTGGCCTACGTCGAGTGCCACGGTCGCACCTACACCGAAGCCCAGCTGGACGGCCTCGAGACCGTTCCCCGCACGACGCTGACCTACCGGGGCAAGCAGTTCGAGGAGATGGACCTCGACGCGGTGCTGACCCGACGTCCAGCGATCGCGCTGGTCGACGAGCTGGCCCACACCAACGTGCCCGGCAGCCGACACGTCAAACGGTGGCAGGACGTCGACGAGCTCCTCGACGCCGGCATCAACGTCATCTCGACGGTCAACATCCAGCACCTCGAGTCGCTCAACGACGTGGTCCAGGTCATCACCGGGAGCCTCCAGCGAGAGACGGTGCCCGACGGGGTGGTCCGGGCTGCTGACCAGATCGAGCTGATCGACATGTCACCCGAGAGCCTTCGACGGCGCATGGCCCACGGGAACATCTACCACCCCGACCGGGTCGACGCCGCCATGGGCAACTACTTTCGGGTCGGCAACCTCAGCGCGCTGCGCGAGCTGGCCCTGCTGTGGGTGGCCGACCGGGTCGACGAGGGCCTCACCGACTACCGGGAACGTCACGGCATCGCCGGCGCGTGGGAGACGAAAGAGCGCGTCGTGGTCGCCATGACCGGTTCACCCGGCGCCGAGACCACCATCCGCCGCGGCGCGAGGATGGCCTCCAGGTCCCACGCCGAGCTGGTCGGCGTGCACGTCCGACCGATCGACGGGCTGACCACCACCCGCAGCGACCGTCTCGTCGACCACCGGGCGTTGCTCGGCGAGCTCGGCGGCCGGTATGCGGAGGTCACCGGCACCGATGTCCCCAGCGCGCTGGTCGATTTCGCCCAGGCCGAGAACGCCACCCAGCTGCTGATCGGGTCCACCCATCGCAGCCGGTTGGACGAGCTCACCCGCGGCTCGGTGATCAACGAGGTCATCCGCCGGGCCGGCACCCTCGACGTTCACGTCATCTCCTCCGCCCCTGATGTCCCGCCCGACCCCGGTCGACGGCTCCCGCGCCTGCCGGCCCGGCACCACCTTGCCATCCTCCCGCGCCGACGGGTACGAGCCGGCTGGCTGCTCGCGGTCATCGCCACGCCCGCCCTCGCCGTCGCCCTGGCCCCGCTGCGCCACGGCCTCGGCCCAACCGGCGCGCTCCCCGAACTGCTCCTCGGTGTGGTCCTGGTGGCTGCCACCGGCGGGGTCCTGCCCGGGCTGGTCGGCGCCGTCCTCGCCTTCGGGTTCGCCGACTGGTTCCTCATCCCTCCTGTCCACAGCCTGACCATCGGCCGAGCCGGTGATGCCGTCGCCCTGATCAGCTTCCTGGTCGTCGCCGCCGTCGTCAGCGCCATCGTCGACCGCCTGGCCCGGCGCACCGTGGGCGAGGCGAGAGCAAAGGCCGTCGGCGAGGCCCTGGCCCGTCTCGCCGGCAGCGCCGTGCTGTCGGGGGATCAGACCCTGACCAACGTGGTCGACCAACTGCGCACCACCTTCAGCCTCGACGCGGTCGCGGTGCTCCAACCCGTCGTCGACACACCCGGAACGCCATGGCGGGTCGAAGTCGCCTCCGGTGGCCCGGCGCCGACCAGCCCCGACGACGGCCAGGTCTGCGTTCCGCTCGCGGCCGGCTCGATGCTCGTCCTGGCGGGAGACGGGCTCGCCACGGATGACCGCCCCGTCCTCGGCGCCTTCGTGGCCCAACTCATCCAGGCCCAAGAGCAGCGGCGTCTCGCGGAGACCGCCGCGTCCGCTGAGTCCCTTGCGGAGGCCAACGAGCTACGCGGGGCGTTGCTCGCCGCCGTGTCCCACGATCTGCGCACACCGCTGGCGTCGATCAAGGCGTGTGCCACCAGCCTGCTCTCTCTCGAGGTGAGCTGGGATCCCGCCACGACACGCGCCTTCAGCCAGACCATCGACGCCGAAGCCGACCGGCTCACGGCCCTGATCAACAACCTGTTGGACATGAGTCGCCTCCGCACGGGTGCACTCCGCCCCGCGGCGCGATCCGTCGGGATCGACGAGGTCGTCTTCTCTGCGGTCGCCAGCCTCTCGGGAGACACCTCGCCGGTCGAGGTCAGCGTCGCCGAGAACCTCCCGGCCATCCGGTGCGATGCCGCCCTCCTCGAACGTGCCGTGGCCAACGTCATCGCCAACGCCCTGGCGTGGAGCCCGCCCACTGCTCCCGTGCGAGTGGACGCCGGCGTCAGCGCCGGCCACGTGGAGCTCCGCGTCGTCGATCGTGGCCCCGGCATCCCGCCCGACGAGCGCAACGCGGTGTTCCAACCCTTCCAACGACTCGGCGACAGCCCGAATGGCCCAACCGAGGGGGTGGGGCTCGGACTCGCGGTGGCTCGCGGGTTCGTCGAGGCCATGGCCGGCACGCTGACCCTCGACGACACCCCGGCCGGCGGACTCACGGCCATCATCAGCGTGCCCCTCGCCGACGAATCACCCACCTACCACGACCTGCCCGACCTCGACCTGGCGCCACCGCGGGCCGTCCCGGACGGGCCCCGGTGACCGACCGGGTTCTCATCGTCGACGACGAGGCACCCATCCGACGCACCCTCGAGCTCAACCTGGCCGCTCGCGGCTACGCGGTCGAGCAGGCATCGAGCGGCGAGGCTGCCCTCCACCAGGCCGAGCGCAGCCATCCCGATCTGGTCGTGCTCGACCTTGGGCTCCCTGGCATCGACGGCATCCACGTCGTCAGATCCCTCCGGGAGTGGTCCAAGGTGCCGATCCTGGTCCTCTCCGCCCGCGGCGCGGAGACCGCGAAGGTCGCCGCCCTCGACGCCGGCGCCGACGACTACGTCACCAAGCCATTCGGCATGGACGAGCTGATGGCGCGGGTCCGTGCCGCGCTCCGCAGGAACATCCCCCCCGCCGAGCAGGCAACCGTCGTCACCGACGACTTCAGCATCGACCTGGCCGCCAAGCTCGTCTCGTCGCCCGACGACGGTGACATCAGGCTGACCCCGACCCAATGGCGACTCGTCGAGGTGCTCGTCCGGAACCGAGGCCGCCTCGTCACGCACCGCCAACTCCTCCAAGAGGTCTGGGGACCCAGCTACACCGACCAGACCAACTACCTCCGCGTGTTCATGACCCACATCCGCCAGAAGCTCGAACCCGACCCGTCCCGGCCCCGCTACTTCATCACCGAACCCGGAATCGGCTACCGCTTCCAGGACTGACCCTCAGGCCGGCCGGCAGGCGGCGCGGAGGGCGTCGAGGACCGTGGCCGTCGGCAGGGAGTCGTGGACGGCGAGGTGGCGCGGCGCCTCCTCACCGGCCAGCGCGGCGTGGATGTGGCGGATGGCGGCGGTGAAGGAGCGGGCGTCGACGGTCGGTGACTCGACGGCGGGGGGCCGGCCGGGGCGCACCACGGTGACGGTGTCGCCCGGTCGGGGGTGGAAGGGGTTGGTGAGGTGCAGGGCGCCCTCGGTGCCGATGATCCGGGTGAAGGTGTCGGGGCCCCGGGCGAAGCCGCAGCCGACGACGAGTCGCGCCGAACCCCAGCCGACCACGGCGGACACGTCGGTCTCGACCTCGCCGTTTCCGGTGGCCAGGCCGACCGCCTCCTGTCGCTCGTCGGGTGCGCCCAGGATCTCCTGGGCCAAGCGGACCGGGTAGCAGCCGACGTCGGCGATGGCCCCGCCGCCGAGCTCGGCCGACAGGCGGATGTCGTCGGTGCCCGCCAGGGGGAAGTGGAACGAGCTGACGATCTCCCGCACGTCCCCGACGGCGCCGCCCCCGAGCAGCTCGACGACGCGGGCGTGCTGGGCCTGGAAGGGGAAGACGAACGCCTCCCACAGCGGGGCGTCGGCGTCCCGAGCGACGTCGAGCACCCCCGCCGTCTCCGCCGTCCCGACGCAGAGTGGCTTCTCGCAGAGGACGGCCTTGCCTGCGGCGAGGGCGCGATCGGTCCACTCGGCGTGCAGCCCGTTCGGGAGGGCGACGTAGACGGCGTCGACGTCGGGTGCGTCGACCGCGGTGGCGTAGCCATCGACGCCTGCGTCCACGCCGTGCGCACCGGCCCAGGCCTGGGCCCGATCTCGGTCGCGCCCGGCGACGAGCACAGCGCGCCCGCCGCCGGCCTCGCGAAGCCCGGGGAGGAACTGGGCCCGGGCGATGTTGGCCGTGCCCAGGATGGCCCAGCGCACCGATCGTCGGGAGCTCACGGCGCGACGGGGTCGGCCAGTGCGCCGCCCTGCAGGGCCGGGACGGCGTTGATGCGTCGGCAGCGGGAGCGGTGCGCGCCGTCAGGGTCGCCCACGTCGAGCAGCTCGGTGTGCCACGTGGTGCAGGCGTCCTCGGCGAGGGGGCAACGGGACGCGAAGCGGCAGCCGGTCCCGACCCGCGTCATGTCCGGGGGCGCGCCGGGGATGGAGACCAGGTAGCGCTGTCCCGGCGTGCTCTGGGGGAGGGAGCGCAGGAGCGCCACGGTGTAGGGGTGGGTGGGGTGGGCGAGCAGCTCGTCGGTCGTGGCGGACTCGACGATCTGGCCGGCGTACATGACCATGACCCGATCGCAGACCTCCGACACCACCGAGAGGTCGTGGCTGACGAGCACGACGCTCATCGACAGCTCCCGCTGCAGCTCGAGGAGGAGGTCGAGGATCTGGTCCTGGATGACCACGTCGAGGGAGGTGGTCGGCTCGTCGGCAAACAGGATCCGCGGGCGCGAGGCCAGGGCGATGGCGATCAGGGCCCGTTGCAGCATCCCCCCGCTGAACTGGTGGGGGTAGTCGCGCATCCGGCGCCGAGCCGACGGGATCCCGACCTGGTCGAGCAGCTCGACCGCCCTGGCCTCGCACGCTGACCGGCTCAGCTTCTCGTGCGATGCCACCGCCTCGGCGATCTGGCGGCCGATGCGCATCACCGGGTTGAGCGCGGTCATCGGGTCCTGGAAGACCATGGCCAGCTCCGCTCCCCACAGCCGGCGCCGCTCACGCGCGCCCATGGCGATGAGGTCGCTCTCCGGTGCGCCGCCAGCGACGGGGTGGAGCACGGCGGTGCCCCCCACGCGCACCGGCGGTGACCGCATGAGCCCCATGATCGAGCGGCACGTCACGCTCTTGCCCGAGCCGGACTCCCCGACGAGGCCGACGACCTCGCCGGTGCCGACGCGGAACGAGACTCCGTCGACGGCGCGCACGACACCGCGGGCGGTGGGGATGCGCACCGTGAGGTCGGTGACGTCGAGGAGGGGAGCGGCGCCCCGCTCGGTCTGCAGTCGAGCCATCAGCTTCCTCCCGGGCGGAACAGGTCGGCGAGGCCGTCACCGATGAAGCTGAAGGCCACCCCGACCCAGACGATGGCGAGGCCGGGGATGAGCGCCAGCCACCACGAGGTGAGAAGGTAGTTCTGCCCGTCGGAGATCATGGCCCCCCACTCGGGGGTCGGGGCCTGCACGCCGAGGCCGAGGAAGCTGAGGGACGCGGCCAGGATGATGTTGCCCATGGCGTCGACCATCGAGAAGATCAGGATGGCGGAGAAGACGTTGGGCAGGATGTGGCGCAGCGCGACGCGCAGCCATCCGTAGCCGAGGGCCCTGGCCGCGAGCACGTACTGCTGGCGACGGGCGGAGATGGTCTCGGCCCGCATGATGCGGGCGTAGCTGACCCAGCTCGTGAGCCAGATGGCGATGAACATGTTGAACGTGCTCGGGCCCAGGAAGGCCACGATGGCGATGACGAGCACGAAGAACGGGAACGCGAAGAACAGGTCCACGATCCGCATCAGCACGGTGTCCACCCAGCCGCCGAAGTAGCCGGCGGTCAGGCCGACGATGCTGCCGAAGACCAGGGTGACCGAGGTGGCCCCGAAGGCGATGCCGACGTCGATGCGCCCGCCGTAGAGGATCCGGGCCAACACGTCTCGGCCGTACTGGTCGGTGCCGAGGAGGTGGCCGCCGACGAGCGGCGCGACGAGCGGGTTGAGGGCGTCGATGGTGGTGGAGCTGTCGTGGGCGAACAGCGGTGCCCCGATGGTGAGGAGGAGGGCGATGCCGAGCATGACCAGCCCGATCTTCAGCCCGAGTCGGTGCCGGAGGGAGGTGAAGCGCCCGATGGCGGTGTGGGTCTCGAGGTCGACGAGCAGCTCGGGTGCGAGGTTGCCGGTGACGGTCACGGTCACTCCCCGGCCCTGACGCCGACGCGAGGGTCGAGCAGGGCGTGGACGATGTCGGCGAGCAGGTTGATGACGACGATGGCGAGGGCGAACACCAAGGTGATGCCCTGCACGACCGGGTAGTCGCGCTGCGAGACGGAGCTGACGAGCAGGGACCCGAGGCCAGGGAGGGAGAAGACGTTCTCGATGAGCACCGTCCCGCCGACCAGGTAGGCCAGGTTTACCCCGAACACCGACACCACGGTGATGACGGCGTTGCGAGCGACGTGGCGAACCAGCACCTGCGTCGAGCTGATGCCCTTGATCCTGGCGGTGTCGACGTACTCGGTGCGGGACACGCTGATGACACTCGAGCGCAGGGCCCGGACGATCACCGTCGAGAACGGCAGCGCCAGGGTGAAGGCGGGCAGCAGCAGGTAGTAGAGGTGGCCGACGAGTCCCTTGCCGTAGCCGTCGATCGGAAAGACCGTGAGGTGGACGCTGAAGACGAGGACCAGGATGAGCCCGAGCCAGAAGCTCGGCATGGCGTAGCTCACCGTGAAGAACAGTCGGCTGCCCTGGTCGAAGGCCCGGTCGCGGCGCACCCCGGCGATCAGGCCGACCGGGATGGCGATGGCCGCCGCCAGCAGCGCGGCGTAGACGACGAGGAACAGGGTGGGCATGGCCCGCTGCGCGATCACCGTTCGCACCGGCTGGGTCTGGAAGAAGCTGAAACCGAGGTCTCCGTGGACCAGCCGGTCGAGGAACGTGACGTACTGGTGCGGGATCGACTCCTTGAGGCCGAGCACGGCGTTGACCTTGGCCGCCCCCTGAGGGGTGTAGTGGTTGCCGAGGATCACCAGCGCCGGGTTGCCCGGGATCAGGCGGAGCAGGAGGAACGTGATGACGGTGATGCCGATCACCAGGAACGGCAGCTGCACGACGCGCTGGCGGACGAAGTCGAACCGGCCCGACGTCACCTCAGTGCGAGCTGACGGTGAGGTTCTCGAGGGACAGGTCGTAGTTGCCGAGCGGGGTGGCGTGGAAGCCCTTCACCCAGTCACCCACCCCGTAGAGGAACGGGCTGTCGGCGGTGACGATGTAGGGCGACTGCGAGTACACGGCCTGCTGGACCTGGTCGTAGAGCGACTGACGCTTGGTGGGCGACAGTGTGGCCCTGGCCTGGGCCACCTGGTGGTTGACGGCCGGGTTGCTCCAGTAGGTGTTGAACGAGTTGGAGCCGCCGGTGCTGTCGGCCCCGAAGGTGGCGACCTCGTCGGGGTCGACGATGTCGTTGGTCCAGTACCGCTCTCCCATCTGGGAGTGGCCGCCGTCCTCCTTGGCGTAGGCGGTGGTCAGCTCGAAGGACTGGATCGACAAGGTGATGCCGACCGCGGCGAGCTCCTGCTTGAGCAGGATGGCGGTGGCCTGCCCCGGGATGTCACCGGAGACCGTGACGAGGAAGCTCTGGAAGCCCTTCGGATAGCCCGCCTTGGCCAGCAGCTGCTTGGCCTTGGCCGGGTCGTAGGTGTACGGCGACAGGCTCTTGTCGAAGTACTGCATCCCGTTGGGGAAGAACGACGCCGCCGGTGTGGCGTGCCCCTGGTAGGCCAGCTTGACGATGGCCGCCCGGTCGATGGCGTAGTTGAGCGCCTCCCGCACCAGGGGGTTCTTGAACGGTGCGTAGTGCTCGTCGAGGGCGATGAAGTTGACCTGGGTGGAAGGGAACAGGTCGACGGTCGCCTTCTTGGTGGCGTCGATCTCGCTCACCAGGTTGGCCGGCGGGTTCTCGACGACGTCGGCCTTGCCGCTCTCGAGGAGCAGCACCCGGGTGTTGGCATCGGGCACGACCTCGACGCGCACCTCGTGGATCTTGGGCTTGGGCCCGTAGAAGCGCGGGTTGGCGGTCAGGTCGACCTCGGTGTTGGGGTTGTAGGTCGTCACCGAGAACGGCCCGCTGCCGACCGGGTGGGTGAAGAACGAGCTGCCCTCCTTCTTGACCAGCGCGGCGGGCAGCACGGAGTAGCCGTACATGGCCAGGTCGGCGATGAGGGGGGCGTGGGGCTCGCTCAGGGTGATGACCACCGTCGAGGGGTTGGGGGCGGTGATCGTCTTGACCGCGGTGAGCAGGAAGCCCCAGCCTCCCGAGTAGGCGATGGCCCGCTTGTAGGAGTAGGCGACGTCCGCCGCCGTGACCGGGGTGCCGTTGGAGAACTCGGCCGAGCGGAGGTGGAAGGTGTAGGTCTTGGCGTCCTTCGACACGGTGTAGCTCTGGTCGAGGTCCGGGATCACGCCGGTCCCGTTGGCGTTGGGCTGGAACAGCCGGCCGTAGATGTTCTGGTCGAGCCAGATCGACTCGTTCACCGCCGCGTAGGCGGGGTCGAGGCTGTCGACCTTGACCGCGTTGGCCAGGACCAGCGTCTTGACCGCCGACGAGGCCAGGGGAGTGGCGACGGACCCGGAACCGGGGGTCGAGGGCGTGGCCGTCCCGCTGGAGCCGCAGGCGGCGGCGAGCAGGGCGCCCGCAGCGACCAGGGCGCCGGTGAGCAACCCCCGCCGGGAGCGCGAAAGATGTGGCCGTCGGGCGGTGTTGCGCATGGATGCTCCCTCGATGTCGATTGTCGACAGTGTGGGTACGATACGGATCGTCGGCGGTCGGGTCAAGGAGTTGGAGGCTTCTGATTGTTACGATCCGAGGTCACGACCTCCGACACGAGCTCGACGGCGCCGACCCGGATCGCCATGTGGTCCGGGCCCCGCACCCTGTCCACCGCCCTGCTGCGGTCGTGGGCCAGCCGGGCTGACACGGCGGTCGTCGACGAGCCCCTGTACGCCTTCTACCTGCGCCACGCGCTCGTCCACCACCCGGGCCGGGACGAGATCCTGGCCAGTCAGAGCGACGCCTGGCCGGTGGTGGTCCGGGAGCTGACCACCGGCCCGCTCGGCGGTGGGGCCCGGATCGGATACCAGAAGCACATGGCCCACCACCTCCTGCCCGAGGTCGACCGGGAAGCGCTTCGACCGCTGCGCCACGCCTTTCTCATCCGGGATCCGAGCGCCCTGATCTCCTCCTACGCCCGGGTGCGCGACCGACCCACGCTCCCCGACCTCGGCCTCGCCCAGCAGGTCGACATCCACCGCCGCTTCGGAGGCCCGGTCGTCGATGCCGACGACATCCTCCGTGCGCCTGCGGCCGTGCTCGCCGCACTGTGCGCCGCGCTCGATGTGGCGTGGGACCCGGCGATGCTGTCCTGGCCGGCCGGCCCCCAGGCCACCGACGGCGTCTGGGGGCCGCACTGGTACGACTCGGTGTGGGCCTCCACCGGCTTCGGGCCGCCCCGCAACGCCCCAGCACCCTCGCCGGGCGCCGAGCTGGCCCCGCTCCTCGATGCCTGCCTCCCCCTCTACGACGAGCTGTGGCAGCAGCGCATCGTGGTCGGCTAGGACGGCCACATGGAGCAGCAGTGGGATCCGCGCAACCGCGACCTCGTGGTCAACGTCGGCGGTCGACTCGGCCACCGCGACGACGTCGGGGTCAGCCCCTTCGACTCCGCGGTCCAGGGAGGTGACGCCGTCTGGGAGGGACTCCGGCTGTACGAGGGCAGGATCTTCGCCCTCGACGAGCACCTCGACCGGCTCCGTCGCTCGGCGGTCGCCCTGGCGTTCACCACCGTCCCGAGCCGCCAGGAGATCACCGAGGAGATCCGCCGGACCCTCGCGGCCAACGCCATGACCGACGGGGTCCACATCCGGCTCACCCTCACCCGCGGCACCAAGATCACCAGTGGCATGGACCCGCGGCTCAACCGGTCGGGGCCCACCCTCATCGTGGTGGCCGAGCACAAGGCGCCGGTCTACGACCGCTCCGGGATCACCCTCGTCACCGCAAGTGTCCGGCGCCCGTCGCCCGACGTGCTCGACCCGAAGATCCACCACAACAACCTGCTCACCTCGATCCTCGCCAAGATCGAGGCCAACGCGGCGGGCGCCGACGACGCGTTGCTGCTCGACCAGCGCGGCTTCGTGGCCGAGACCAACGCGACCCACGTGTTCCTCGTCACCGACGGCGTCGTCGCCACCCCGACGACCGTGGCCTGCCCGGAGGGGATCACCAGGGCCGCCGTCCTGCGCCTGGCGCGCGCCGACGGTCTCCCGACCGTCGAGGGGGACTTCTCCCGCGTGCAGCTCTACACGGCCGACGAGGTCTTCGTCACCGGGACCATGGGCGAGCTGGTCGGGGTGGTCCGCATCGACGGGCGGCCGATCGGCGACGGGGCCACCGGGCCGATGACCGAGGCGCTGAGCGAGCGCTACGCCGGGCTGACGGCCACCGAAGGGACGCCGGTCGTGTGACCGCTGCTTCGGAGCCGGCACCGCCCCCCTCGATTGTCGACACTCGACTATTCTGCGGCCATGGACGTGAGCTACGACTTCGGCGGCCGGGTGGCCGTGGTGACCGGCGCAGGGCGCGGCGTGGGGCGCAGCATCGTGGGCGCCCTGGTCGCCGCAGGGGCCCGGGTCGTGGCCGCCGACCGCGACGCCGACGGCCTGGTCGAGACGGCCGCCGCCCACGGCGATGCCGTCGTCACCGTCGTGGCCGACATCGCCACGCCCGAAGGCGCCCAGCGCATCGTGTCGAGCGCGCCCGAGCACTTCGGCTCGCTCGACATCTGCGTCAACAACGCCGCGGTGGCCCCCCACGCCTCCCTCCTCGAGGAGCGCGTCGAGGTGTGGGACACCGTCTACGCCGTCAACTGCCGCGGCACGTTCCTGATGACCCAGGCCGCCGGGCGGCTCATGATCCACCAGGGCCGCGGCGGGCGGATCGTCAACTTCTCCTCCGGGGTCTCGAGTCGCGGGTCGGCCGGCGCCGCCGCCTACGCCAGCAGCCGGGCCGCGACCGAGAGCTTCTCGCGGGTGGCGGCGGTCGAGCTCGCTCCCCACGACATCCTCGTCAACTGCATCAGCCCGGGTCTGATCGACACCCAGCCCAAGCCGCTGCCGCCCGGCATGGCCGAGAGCCTCGGCCGGCGGATCCCTGCCCTCCCCCTGGCCCGCCCGGGACGGCCCGAGGAGGTCGCCGACCTCGTCCTCTGGCTCAGCTCCGAAGGATCGACCTACGTCACCGGCGCGGTGCACGCCGTCGACGGCGGTGCCGGGATCGGCACGCGGGCCGGCGCGCCGATCGTCGACGAGGACGTCCGCTACGACTGGGTCACCGGGCGGCAGCGCCCGTGAGCCGGATCCCCCGCTTCCACCTGGCCGTCGCGGTCGACGACCTCGACGCCGCCCGCGCCTTCTACGGGGACGTCCTCGGCTGCGCGCCCGGTCGCTCCACCGAGAGCTGGGCCGACTGGAACCTCCACGGCCACCAGCTGGTCACCCATCTCACCGCCGGAAAGGCGGAGTCGGCCAGCAACCCCGTCGACGACCACGACGTGCCCGTTCCCCACTTCGGTCTCATCCTGGAGATCCCCGAGTTCCACCGCCTGGCCGACCGGCTCCGCGCCGTCGGCACGGCCTTCGTGGTCGAGCCGTACCTGCGCTTCGCCGGGCTCCCGGGCGAGCAGTGGACCATGTTCCTCCGCGATCCGGCCGGCAATGCCCTCGAGCTCAAGGCCTTCGCCGACGACGGCCAGATCTTCGCCACCTGATCGCCGGGCCGGCCCTCCGGATTCGTCCGGGCCGCCAACGGGTACCCGCAGACCGATGTCCGTGCGCCCCGACCCGTCCGCGCCGGGCACTCCCGAGTGGCGGTGGGTCGAGTGCGGACTGCTCGACGGGCCGGCGAGACTGGTGCCCGGCGCGCCACCTTCGGGCCGCGTGGTGGTCGTCGCCCCCCACCCCGACGACGAGATCCTCGGCGCCGGGGGCACGCTCGCACTGCTCGCCGCCGCCGGAGCCAGGATCGACCTGGTGGCGGTGACCGACGGCGAGGGCAGCCATGCTGGACGCGGTGAGGAGCTGATCGTGACGCGACCGGCCGAGTCGCTCGCGGCCGCCTGCCGGCTCCGGGTGCACTACGGCGCAGTCACCCGTCTGCGACAGCCCGACGGGGAGGTGGATCGCGGCGTCGTGGAGGATCGGCTCGGGTCGCTCGTCTCGCGTGGCGACCTGGTGCTCGCGCCCTGGTGGCGCGACGGGCACCCCGACCACGACGCCACCGGCGCGGCCGCGACCGAGGCGGCGGCCGGGACCGGCGCGCAGCTCCTCCACTATCTGGTCTGGGCCTGGCACTGGTCCGAGCCCGACGACGGCGTGATCCCCTGGTCGCGCACCGTCCGTGTCGACCTCGGCGCCGAGCTGCACGCCCGCAAGGCCGACGCCGTGGCCTGCTTCGAGACCCAGCTCGCCGGCCCCGATCCGATCCTGCCCGCCCACGTCCTGGCGCGTCTCCTGCGTCCCTTCGAGATCCTGGTGGGCGCGGCCCGGTGAGCACGCCGTGCGAACCGACCAGCGGAGCAGCCTGCTCACGGGCGCACTCGGAGAAGGCGCCCGAGTGAGCCTCCCGGCGCGGTACTTCGATCACCTCTACGCCGGCGACCCGGACCCGTGGGGGTTCCGCACCCGGCCCTACGAGGAGCGCAAGCGGGCCCTGACCCTGGCCGCGCTGCCCGAGGCCCGCTACGGTTCCATCTTCGAGCCCGGCTGCTCGATCGGCCTGCTCACGTCCCTGCTGGCGACGCGAGCCGACGTCGTGGTGGCCATGGACGTGGCGTCGTCGTCGATCGACGCCGCGGCGCGCGCCGCGCCCGACAACGTCTCGCTGCTCTGCGGCGCGGTGCCGGCCGACTGGCCGGAGGGGACCTTCGACCTGGTCGTGATCTCCGAGATCGGCTATTACCTGGACCGCCGCGACTGCCAGCAGCTGGCCGACCTGGCCTTCGGCGCCGGCACCGATGTCGTGGCCGTGCACTGGCGTCACCCGGTGGAGGACTACCCCCTCTCGGGTGACGAGGTGCACGCCATCCTGGCGGAGGGCGCCGAGCGCGGGGGAGCCAGGCGGCTGGTCGCCCACGTCGAGGACGACCTCCTGCTCGACGTGTGGAGCCGCGACGGGCGTTCGGTCGCGACTCGCACCGGGCTCGCCGGATGAGCCTCCGGCTGCTGGATGTGGATGCGAAGGCCCTCGTCGCCGGGGCCGCGGCCGCAGCCGCCTCGGTCGACGACGCCATCGGCTTCGCGCGGCGCGTCGCCTCCCGGCTCCCGCTGCCAGGTGAAGGAGACACGATCGGTCGCTGGGACGCCCTGGCGGTGATCTCGTCGGTCGACGTCGCCGTCGGGCGGATCGTCGAGACCCACACCGATGCCGTGGCCATCCTCTCCGAGGCGGGAGAGGACACGCCGGGTGGGAGCTGGGGCGTCTTCGCCGCCGAGGGCGCAGGCACGAGCCTCGAGGCGACCCGGGCATGCGGCGAGTGGAGCCTGCAGGGGACCAAGCCGTGGTGCTCGCTCGCCGGCACGCTCGACCACGCCCTCGTGACCGCCGCCGTCCCCGGCGGGCGCCGCCTCTTCGCCGTCGACCTGCACCAGTCGTCGATCGACGTGGTGGCCGCCGAGCGGTGGGTGGCCAGGGGGTTGGCGTCGGTGCCGAGCACGCCGGTGCACTTCCACGGCGCCCCGGCGCGACCGGTCGGCGGCGTCGGCTGGTACCTGGACCGACCGGGCTTCGCGCGTGGGGGCATCGGCGTGGCCGCCTGCTGGTTCGGCGGAGCGGTGGCGCTGCGCGACCGCCTGGTCGACCAGGCGCGTGACGACGATCTCGGCCTGCTCGGAGCGGGCCGGGCCGATCTTGCCGGCTTCGCGGCCAGGAGCGCCCTGCTCGACGCGGCCGCCGTGGTCGACGCCGGCGCGGACGACCAGGTGCTGATGCTGAGGACCAGGGCCATCGTCGCCGCCGCCGGCGCTGCCGTCCTCGACGCGTCCGACTCGACGCTCGGTCCCGCCCCCCTCTGCTTCGACGAGGACCATGCCAGGCGCGTCGCCGACCTGCGGGCCTACCTCGGCCAGCATCACGGTGACCGCGACCTCGTCGCCCTGGCCCGTCAGCTCCGGGCGTGAGGACCGCCGCGCCGCCGGCCAGGCCGCCCGTGTCCGGGGTCGTGGTCGTGGTTCCTGCGTCGGACGAGGAGCACGAGATCCGCGACTGCCTCGAGGCCGTGGCCGTCGCGCGGGGTGCCTGTCGTGTCCCCACCACCTGCGTCGTGGTGCTCGACCGCTGTCGGGACCGCACCGCCGCGGTCGTCGCCGACCTTGCCGGCGTCGAGGTGGTCCACGGCGACTGGGCCTGCGTGGGCCGGGCCAGGCGCGCCGGCGTGCAGCGGGCCCTGGCCATGGCGTCCGCCGCACCCCCCTCGCTGTGGCTGGCCCACACCGACGGCGACTCACGCCCGCCCCCCGACTGGCTCTCCACCATGGTCCACCTGGCGGATGCCGGCGCCGACGTCGTCTGCGGCACCGTCACCCCCAGGATCGCCGACCCCTGGCTGGCCGACCGGTGGGCCTCCGGCTACGAGGGCCGGGACGGGCACGGCCATGTCCACGGCGCCAACCTGGGCACCAGGGCCAGCAGCTACCTCCGCGTCGGCGGCTTCCCTCCGGTCGAGACGGGAGAGGACGTCGGCCTCGTCGCCGCCGCCTGCGCCGGTCGGCTGCCGATCGCCTGGACCGGCCGCATCCCCGTGTCGACCAGCGGACGTGTCCACGGCCGGGCGCCCGCGGGGATGGCGGCCGACATCCGCGAGCTCGCCGCCGCCGGGCGCGAGACCGAGGTGGCCGGCTAGGAAAGCAGGTGGGCGACCGGGCTGGTCCTGATCTGCGCGGCGAGCTCGGCGACGTCGCGGTACACCACGAGCGCCCCCTCCTCGCGCAGCTCGTGGCTGGAGAAGCCGCCGGTCTCCACCCCGATGCAGCCGATCCCGGCGGCGCGAGCCGCCCGCACGTCCCAGACGCTGTCGCCGACCGCGACGGTTCGTCCTGCGTCGAGGCCCCCGGCGCGGATGGCGGCGAGGAACACGTCGGGGTGGGGCTTGGACGCCTCCACGTCGTCGGCACCGACGATCGTGTCGAACGAGGCGCGCCCCCCGAGCGGGGCGGTGGCGGCGTCGATCTCGTCGTCGGGCGCTGAGGTGGCCAGGACCCGCGCCACACCGAGCCGGTCGAGGACCTCGAGCAGGTCGTTGGCTCCCGGCAGGGCCACGCACTCGCCGACCAGCTCGGCGTAGCGGGCCGCTCTGGCCTCGGAGGCACCGGGCACGTCCCGGCCGACCAGCTCCTCGGTCAGCTGGTCTCCACCCATGCCGACCAGGCGGTGCACGGCGTTGCTGGTCACCGGGACCCCGCACGCCCTGAGGGCCCGGACCCATGCCAGGGCGTGGAGGTAGTTGGTGTCGACGAGGGTGCCGTCGAGGTCGAGCAGCACGCCGGCGCGCGCCCCGTCGTTGCGCTCAGGCACCAGGGCGGTCCACCTGCTGACGCCACGAACCCGACGCAGCGCCCTCGGACTCGATGAAGGCCTTGAACCGCTCGAGGTCGGAGGTGGCCTGGTGCCCCACCACACCGACCTTGTCGGCCACGTTCTCGACCACGCCTTCGGGGTCGGTCTCGAGCTGGAGCATCAGGCGGGTCGTGGTGTCGTCGATGCGGTGGAAGGTCACGACGCCGGCGTGGGTCGGGCCGCTCGTCGAGGTCCACGCCACCCGCTCGTCGGGGAGCTGCTCGGTGATGGTGGCGTCGAAGGTCCGGGTGACGCCGGCGATCTTGATCGTCCACCGGGTGTGGGTGTCGTCGAGCTGCTCGACGCGCTCGACCCCGTTCATGAACTGGGGGAACGAGGCAAACTGGGTCCACTGGTCGTACGCCGTGCGGATCGGAACGTGCACATCGGTCGACGTCTCGGTCTTGCTCATGGTCTGGCTCCTCGGGGGACGCACGGCGCCGCGGTCGTCGAGGCGCCCACACATCGATACCCGGGGGAAGCGCATCCAAGCGTCAGGGTCGGGACGAGGCGTGGCGCACGTCAGCCCCGTAGATCCTCCCGCAGCCTGACGAAGAGGCGGTCGAGGAGTCGGGACACGTGCATCTGGCTGACGCCGAGCTCGGCGGCGATCCTGCGCTGCGGCCAGTCGTCGACGAAGCGCAGGGCCAGCACACGCCGCTCCTCGTCGTCGAGTCGGGCCATGGCCGCGACCAGCCCGACCCGGTCGATGGCGTGCTCGAAGCCGCCTTCGTCGCTCGGCAGGCGGTCGCGCCTGGCCCCCGACAGGGCCTCGATCGAGGCCGGCCGGTAGTTGTCGCCCGCCTCCATGGCATCGATCACGTCCTCGGTGCTGCAGCCCAGGCGCTCGGCGATGGCGGCGACGGTCGGCACCGCTCCCTGCTCGTGGGCCAGGGCGTCGCGCTCGGCGACGACCTGCAGGTACCGGTCCTGGGTGGACCTCGGCACCCGCATCGTCCAGGCCCGGTCCCGGAAGTGCCGCTTGAGCTCGCCGAGGATGCTCGGTGTGGCGTAGCCCGCGAAGGGCACCCCCCGGGTGGAGTCGAAACGTCGGGCCGCCTTGACCAGGGCGAGCATGGCCACCTGCTCCAGGTCCTCGACCGGCTCTCCCCTTCGGGCGTACCTCGACGCCAGAGCCCTGGCCAGGCCCAGGTGACCCTCGACCAGCGCGGCGACCTCGTGTCGGAGCCGGGGACAGTCGGCCAGCTCCTGCTCGACGGGACCCTGCACGCTGCGCAGGCTACGACCGCACGGCCCCGGAGCGGCGCCCGGTCCGACTCGCTAGGTTGCGCTGGCATCGAGCCAGGTGGGGCCCGTCCGGGGCCCGGTCGCAGCACTGAGAGAGGGCGAACGTTGCACGCAGCAGGGGCAGGCGGGACCGACCGCTCGGAGGCGCTCGACGCCTCGACCGTCCAGGTCGGCGTCCAGCTGGCCAGGGCGCTCCACGTGGAGGGGGGAACCCTCGAGGAGACCCTCGACGCCATCATCGCGAAGGCCATCGAGGTGGTCGGCCCCGCGACCTGGGCGGGCATCATCCTGGTGGAGGACGGCACGCTGGTGCCCAAGGCGACCGTCGGCGATCCGCCCACCGAGCTCGATCTGCTCCAGCAGCGTGAGGGGGAGGGGCCGTGCCTGGAGGCGGCCAGGGCCCAGCGGATGGTCGTCGTGGCGGACACGGCGTCGGACCCGCGTTGGCCGCACTTCGCCCAGCTGGCCGTCGAGCTCGGGGCGCGCGCCGTGCTGTGCGCGCCGCTGTGGGTCGACGACCGCACCCTCGGGACCCTCAGCCTCTACAGCGCCGAGGTCGATCCCTTCTCGGTCCTCGACCTCCACGTGACCGAGCTGCTCACCACGCATGCCGCCCTGGCTCTCGGCAACGCGCAGCACGTCGACCACCTCCGCGTCGCCCTCGTCAACCGTGACGTGATCGGCCAGGGCAAGGGGATCCTGATGGAGCGCCACCGGCTGACCGCCGACGATGCCTTCCGCCGCCTGGTCGCGGCGTCGCAGCGGACCAACACGAAGCTGGTCGACGTGGCCAGGCGACTGGCCGACACCGGGCTGCTCGAACCCTGAGGGGCACGGAGCCTGAGGGGCACGGAGTCCTGCGTCGCGACGGCCCCAGCAGGGTAAGTCCCGGACCACATACGACGAGGACCGAGCGAGGGTGTCATGAGCAACGAGTTGACCGGCAAGCGGGTGGCGTTCCTGGTGGCCGCGGAGGGCATCGAGCAGGTGGAGTTGACCACGCCGTGGGAGGCGGTGCGCGACGCAGGAGGCGAGCCGGTCCTGGTCGCTCCCCGGGCCGGCGAGGTGCAAGCCTTCAACCACCTCGACCGGGGCGACACCTTCCCCGTCGACCAGGTCGTCGCCGACGCCGACGTGGCGACCTTCGCCGGCCTCGTGCTGCCCGGCGGGGTGGCCAATCCCGACGCGCTCCGCACCGACCCGGCTGCGGTCGCGTTCGCCGCGTCGTTCTTCTCCGCCGGCAAGCCGGTCGGGGTCATCTGCCACGGGCCGTGGACGCTGGTGGAGGCGGGGGTGGTGGACGGGCGGACGATGACGTCGTGGCCCAGCCTGAGGACCGACATCACCAACGCCGGGGGCACCTGGGTGGACGAGGAGGTCCACGTCGACCGCTCGGGCCCGAACACCATGGTGTCGAGCCGCAAGCCCGATGACCTTCCTGCGTTCTGCGAGGCCGTCGTGGAGCACCTCTCCGGGGCCTGAGGCCCCCCGCGTGGGGGGATGACCGCGGGGGCTCCGGGGTACAGCCCCGGCCATGGTCCTCCCCGGTCACCCCTTTCCCCTCGGCGCCACCCCTGAGGAGGGAGGCACCAACTTCGCGCTGTACTCCGAGGTCGCCGATGCGGTTGAGGTCTGCCTCTTCGACGAGTCGGGGAACGAGCGGCGCGTGGAGCTCACCGAGTCGTTCGCCAACATCTTCCACGGGCTGATCGAGGAGGTCGGTCCCGGGCAGCACTACGGATTCCGGGTCCACGGTCCGTGGGATCCCGCGTCGGGACTGCGTGGCAATCCCGCCAAGCTGCTGCTCGATCCCCACGCCAGGGCCATCGACGGTCCGGTGGTGTGGGACGAGGCGGTGTTCACCTACCGCTTCGACGACCCCGAGGCGCGCAACGACGACGACTCGGCGCCGGCCATGCCCCGCTGCGTGGTGGTCGACGGCACCTTCGACTGGGGCGACGACCGGCCGCCGCTCACCGCGCTCGAGGACACGATCGTCTACGAGACCCACGTCAAGGGGTTCACCGCACGCCACCCCGAGATCCCCGAGGCCATCCGCGGCACCTACTCGGGCCTCGCCCACCCGGCGGCGACGCGCTACCTCGAGGACCTCGGGGTCACCGCGGTGGAGCTGCTCCCGGTCCACCAGTTCGTCCAGGACTCCCACCTGCTCGAGAAGGGCCTGCGCAACTACTGGGGCTACAACTCGATCGGTTTCCTCGCCCCCCACGCCGAGTACCGGTCGGGCGACGGTCCCGCCAGCCAGGTCGCCGAGTTCAAGGCCATGGTCAAGGCGCTGCACGCGGCAGGGCTCGAGGTGATCCTCGACGTGGTGTTCAATCACACCGCCGAGGGCAATCACCTCGGGCCGACCCTGTCGTTCAAGGGCATCGACAACCGGGCCTACTACCGGCTGGTGGACGACGATCCGGCCAGCTACTTCGACACGACGGGCACCGGCAACAGCTTCAACGTCGGGCACGCCGCGCCGCTTGGGCTGATCATGGACTCGCTGCGCTACTGGGTGACCGAGATGCACGTCGACGGGTTCCGCTTCGACCTGGCCACGACGCTGACCCGACAGACCGGGGCGGTCGACCAGCACAGCTCGTTCCTCGATCTCGTGTTCCAGGATCCTGTGCTGGCGCCGGTCAAGCTCATCGCGGAGCCGTGGGACATCGGCGACCACGGCTATCAGGTCGGCGGCTTCCCGGCGCGATGGTCCGAGTGGAACGGCAAGTACCGCGACTGCATCCGTGACGTGTGGCGGGCCGAGCCTGGTCGCCTCGGCGAGCTCGCGCAGCGCCTCACGGGCAGCCCCGACATCTACGAGGGCGCGGGGCGGGGCCCGACCGCCAGCGTCAACTTCGTGACCGCCCACGACGGCTTCACGCTGGCTGATCTGACCGCCTACAACGAGAAGCACAACGAGGCCAACGGGGAGGGCAACAACGACGGGGACAACAGCCACGACTCGTGGAATTGCGGCGTCGAGGGGCCGACCGACGACGCGGACGTCACCGCCCTGCGCGATCGGCAGCGGCGCAACTTCCTCGCCACCCTCCTGGTCAGCCACGGGATCCCGATGATCCTCGGCGGCGACGAGATCGGCCGGACGCAGCGGGGCAACAACAACGCCTACTGCCACGACGACGAGCTGTCGTGGTTCGACTGGAGCCACGTCGACGAGGACCTCCTGGCCTTCACCCGGGCGGTCATCAGCTTCCGGTGGGCCCACCCGGTGCTGCGTCGGCGCAAGTACGCCATCGGCGGACCCGACGACGGCAGGGAGGCCGCCGGCCAGGTCGCCATGCTGCGGGCCGACGGCGTGGTCATGGAGGAGGCCGACTGGGCCGACCCGAGCAACAAGGCCCTGATGGTCAGCTTCAACGGCCGCCGACCCTACGAGCCCATCGAGCCGGAGCTCTCCGGTGAGGAGCGCACTGACGGCCGGGTGCTGCTGGCCGTCAACGCCGCGGAGATCGACATCGACTTCGTGATGCCCGACGCCAGCTTCGGTCGCTCGTGGCGCCTGGTCCTCACCACCGACCCCGACGGCGAGCCGGGCGGCGTCGCCATCACCGCGGGGGAGAAGATCCCCGTCTCGAGTCGCACCCTCCTCGCCTTCGAGGGGGTCTGATCGGGTCCGGCACCGGCGTCTGACCCGGGCCGGCATCGGGGTCTGACCGGGGCCGGCCCCGGGGGCCAGGCTGAGAAGTCCCGAAGTTCGTGCCGCTGCCCGCCTGACCGGCCCTTCGGGCGGGTACAACGGCGACAGGCGCCCGCACGCTGCGCGGTGGCCCAAGGAGACATCGCCATGTTGGCATCGATCATCGGCTGGGTCGTCGTCGGAGGGATCCTCGGCTTCCTGGCCAGGCTGCTCGTCCCCGGCCCTGACCCCATGTCCGTGCCGGCGACCATCCTGCTCGGGATCGCCGGCCAGCTCGTGGCCGGCCTGATCTTCTACGCCCTCTTCGGCGTCGCCGTCGGGTGGATCATCGGCCTGCTGTTCACGATGGGCCTGCTCCTCGTGTCGAGGCGCACCGGCATCGGTCGCAAGGCCGGGCGGGTCTAGCCCTGCTCCAGCCCGGTCTAGCGCGATCTGACGCGGCCTACGTCGTCACCGATGAGCTTCACGACCCGGCCGCCGGCGGCGGCCACCACGTCCGCGGCGAGGGACCCGAAGTCGTCGACCAGGGCGGTCAGCTCGGCCTCGCTCGAGGTGGCCGCGGTGCAGGTGAACTCGGTCAGGTCGGCGAAGCCGACCGCGCCGGGCGGCGCGGCGGCCCGCTGGCCCGGCGGGCCGCCTCGGTCGGCGCCGTCGGCCTCGAGGAGCAGACGCTCGAAGGCGGTGAGCAGGTGCCGGCGGTACAGGTAGGTGAGGAGGTCGCCCAGTGTGCCGAGGAGGTCGGCACCGACCGACCGGGCCACCGGCGTCGTCGGGTGGCTCCGCGCCCGGCGCGGTCCGCCCGGCCAGGAGGTCGTCGACCTCCGCGTGGGCCGACGCGATGGTCGAGAGGGCCTGGCTCATCACTCGCGTCTGGTGGCGGAGCCGGTCGGCCCCGACCAGCCCGCTCCCGATCAGGTCGTAGGCGCGCCGCAACGCCACAGCGTCGGACTCGGTCAGCGACGCCTCGTCGTCGGGCACGGTCCCCGGTAGGCCGGAAGGAGGCCCGGGTAGCGTGGGCCGATGAGAGCGATCGTGACCGACGGCGGGGGACCGGCGTCGATCGTCGAGATCGACGAGGGCGACCTGCCCGACGGTGACGTCACCGTGGACGTGGCCTACTCGTCGCTCAACTACAAAGACGGCCTGGCCGTGACCGGTGCGGCGAGGATCGCCCGGCAGTTTCCCATGACGTGTGGAATCGATCTGGCCGGGACCGTGTCGTCGTCGTCGTCGCCGCAGTGGCAGGAGGGCGACGAGGTCGTCCTCACCGGGTGGGGTCTGTCCGAGACCCACCCAGGCGGCTACAGCGAACGCCAGCGCGTGGACGGCCGCTGGCTCGTCGCCCGGCCGCCGGGACTGAGCCTCTCCCAGACGATGGCCATCGGCACGGCCGGGCTCACCGCCATGCTGTGCGTGCTCGCCCTCGAGGACCACGGGCTCGCCGAGGACGGGGAGGTGCTCGTCACCGGGGCGGGCGGCGGCGTCGGGAGCGTGGCCGTCGCGCTGCTGGCGACGGCAGGGCGCGAGGTGGTGGCCGCGACCGGTAGGCCCGAGGTCCAGGACTACCTGCGCAGCCTCGGCGCGTCGGCCTTCGTCACCCGCGAGGACCTGGCGGCCGACGCCGGTCGCCCTCTCGAGCGCGAGCGGTGGGCGGCCGCGGTCGACGGCGTGGGATCGTCGACGCTCGCCTCCGTGCTGCGCCAGACGCGCTACGGCGGGGCGGTGGCCGCGTGCGGACTGGCCGGGGGCAACGATCTGCCCACGACGGTCCTGCCTTTCATCCTCCGGGGGGTGGCCCTCCTCGGCGTGGACTCCGTGCAGTGCCCGACGCCGAGAAGGGAGCAGGCGTGGGCCAGGCTGGCCACCGACCTCCCCCGCGACCTGCTCGACGCCATGACCGCCGTCGAGCCGCTCGAGCGGGTCCCGGAGCTGGCCGGCGAGATCCTCGCCGGGCGGACGCGTGGCCGGGTGGTGGTGGACGTGCGCCACTGATCGTCGTCATCGACGTGCGCCGCGGCGATCGGCGCGCAGCACCCCCACCAGGCGGGCCACGAGGCGTCGGTCGGTGGTGATCAGACCCAGCTCCCGGTTGTCGTCGAGGGAGGCGTACGAGGCGTTCTGGCTGCCGACGAAGGCCGTCGTGTCGTCGACGACGATCGCCTTGGCGTGCAGGTAGGGTCCCGCACCCTGCGCTCTGACCGTGACGCTGACCCCCGCGGAGGTCAGCGCAGCCAGCTGACGGCGATCGTCGTCACCCCACCCCCCCGGCAGCGCGACGCGGACCGGGACCCCGCGCCTGGCGTCCGCGGCGAGGGCATCGACGACGGGCCAGTCGGTCATCTCCTCGCTCTCGAGGGAGACGGAGCGGCGGGCCGAGCGGATCAGCGTCACCAACGCCGGGGCGGCGCCGGGGCTCCAGACCAGGTCGTCGCCCCGGGCGGGGACCACCACGCGACCCGCCAGGTCGGCGTCGACGACGGCCTCGACCGCGGACACGTCGGCCCGGCGGCGGTCGATCACGGCGAGATCCCGGGTGTCGGGCAGGTCCGCGGCCACCAGGTTGAGGGTCATGATCACGACCGTCGCCCGGTCGACGACGACGAGCTTCTCGTGCACCGCATCGAAGGCGGCGGTGGCCCACGCCACGTCGACGCCGTGGGCCCGCAACCAGGAGAACGCCGGTTGGTTGCGACGTCGCTCCCTCCTCCGGTCGAGCAGCACCCGCACCCGGATCCCCGTGGCCGCGTCGGAGGCCAGCAACCGCTCGAAGGACGGATCGGCCAACTCGTAGACGGCCACGTCGACGCTCCTGCGAGCGGCGGCCACCAGGCGGTCGAGCGCACCCAGGCCCGAACCCGGCTCGACCAGCAGGCCGAGCGCGCCACGGGGCGCCGTGGTCTGCGCACCGGCCGCCCGGCTCGGCGTCACGACCGCCGGCGAGCCCCGCACGAGCCCACAGCCGGCCACGACCAGCGCGGTCGCGATCAGCTGCGCAGCGGTCACCGTGGGGGAGCGGCGGGCGGGGCGAGGGGCCATCGCGCGCACCCTACGAAGGGGTGGTGACCGTCCCGGGCGCCTCGGTGGCCCGACTCGCCGTGCGGCCTCGTCGGCCCGGCTCGTCGGGCGGCCGATTCGCTAGGTTGCCCGGCGTGGCGGACCACCTCGACAACGTGTCCGGGACGGCCGCCGTGCCGAGCGCCATCGAGCAGGCCGAGTTCCGCACCGTGCTCGGCCACTTCGCCAGCGGTGTGGTGGTGGTCACCGGGCACGGTGAGCACGGGCCGGTCGGGCTGACCTGCCAGTCGTTCTTCTCCGTGTCCCTCGACCCCCCGTTGATCGCCTTCGCGCCGTCGGCCGCGTCATCGAGCTGGCCGCGGATCGAGGCCGCAGGCACCTGCACCGTCAACGTCCTGGCCGACTCCCAGGAGGCGGTGGCGAGGGGCTTCGCCCGCTCGGGGGTCGACAAGTTTGCCGGGGTGGGCTGGTCGCCGGGCGCCGAGGGCGCCCCCCGCATCCACGACTCGCTGGCGTGGCTCGATTGCCGGATCGAACGGGTCGTCGAGGCGGGGGACCATCGGTTGGTGCTCGGCCGGGTCACCGGCCTGGCGACGGGCGGCGGCGAGCCGCTCCTGTTCTACCGCGGGGCCTTCGGCGGCTTCCGGTCCTGACCTCCGGTCAGTTGCCGCTCCGGCCGGGATGGCCGGTCAGTTGCCGCTCCGGCCGGGATGGCCGGTCAGTTGCCGCTCCGGCCGGGATGGCCGGTCAGTTGCCGCAGGTCGACACGGGCTGGCCCGGGGTGCGGCCCGGCGGGATGTAGACGTGCCGGTAGTACGACGACGACGTCGGGGTGATCTTGCTGGCCGAGGCGTAGGCGCTTCCGCCCGCCGGAGCGGTGGTCGTGGTGGTCGACGGTGCGGTGGTCGACGAGGTCGCGGAGCCGCCGGATCCGGTGGTGCCGGCGAACCGGTGGCCGGTGACGAGGACCAGGTCGTTGCCGCTGAGCGAGCTGTCGGGCTGGAGGGTGGCACCCCCGGCCAGAGCGGTCCTGAGGGTCGAGGCGGCGTCGCGTCCGGCCGGCCCGTACCTGACCACGTTGGCCGTGTAGGTGAAGCTGGGGGCGTCGGAGCTGCTGCTCACGGTGAAGCCGGCGTGCTGCAGCTCGGTGGACGCCGTGCCCGCCTGGTAAGGCGCCCCGCTGCCGTTCTCGACGGCGACGGAGATCGTGCCGTGGGGGATCGTGGTCGACGTGGTGGTCGAGGTGCCCGCCTTGTGGGTCGTGGTCGGCGGCGGGGTCCTGCTCGCCGGGGAAGCCTGGCCGTAGGTGCGGAACTCGGTGACCTGGGCGGCGTCGGCCGCAGGGACCGCCTCGAGGATGCTCGTGCCGTTGACCGTCGTGCCGTTGACCGTCGGGTAGGTCCAACTGGGGATGCCGGCGGAGTTGAGATGGTGGAAGTCGGCGGCGAGGGAGACCAGGTCGTTGAAGGAGAAGCCGCTGTCGAGGGTCAGGTTGGAGGCGAGGGAGGTGACGATGCTGAGCAGGACCCGCGGGTTGCCGAGGTCGCCGTTGCGCTGGGCCTTGTGCAGGGCGTTGCGGATGAAGGCCTGTTGGCGCTGGATCCGGCCGAGGTCGGCCTCGGGGGCCAGCTGCAGCACGGCCTGGCCGCTGTTGACCAGGTTCTGCTCCTCGCCCGACGTGATGGACTTGGCGCCGGGGACGAAGTCGTAGAACCGGGAGCGGGCGAAGCCGAGGGCCTGGGCGCCGGTCAGCACCTGACAGCCGGCCTGGGCTACGAACAGGCCCGACTCGATGTCGAACGCCGGGGTGGGGAAGTACTGCGGCACGCCGCCGATGGCGTTGGCGATCTGCTCGAGGGTGTCGAAGTTGACCGCCGCGAAGTGGTTGATCGGGATGTGCAGGTCGGTCTCGATGGTCTGGACGAGCCGGGTGGCGTTGCCCCCGGCGTAGGCCGCGTTGATCTTGCTGTAGCCGACGCCGGGGACCTGCACCATCAGGTCGCGGGGGATCGACAGGAGGGCCACGGCGTGGGCCGCGGGCACGATCCTCGCCAGCACGATGCTGTCACCCAGGCTCTCGGGGTTGGTCGAGGTGTTGCCGATGCCCAGCCCGGTGGCCGTCTTGAGCTTGCGGGTGTCGCTGCCGACGATCAGCATGGTGAACGCCGGGGGGTAGTGGTGCCCTTTGGCGACCACCCCGGAGCCGGTCCTGAGGAGGCCGCCGACCGACTTGTGGTGGATGCTGTCGACGATCCTCACGGCGTACACCGCCCCGGCGGCGGATGCCGCGATCACGATGAAGGTGAGGATGTTGGCGACCAGCAGGATCCGCCTGGGCCAGCGTCGCAGACCGTGCGAGCGCGACCGGTAGTGCCGACCGGCGGTCGTGGTCGTCCGCTCGGGAGACGGGAGGAGTTCGGAGGCGTCGACCATCGGCGGTCTCAGCGGGGGTGCGGCACGAGCGGGGCCTCGCTTTCAGATCTCTTTGCCTACCACGCGTCAGGGGGGTGGAGGGGAGCAGGAGCGGCGCCGACGCGCCGGGCGGGATGAAGCGACCAACGTGGCGGAGACGCGCTACCTTGGTCGTGGGCAGTTCGACGTCCGCCGGTGGGTCCCCCGAAGCCGGCGCGGGGCGGAGGAATGGAGGCAAGGCCCGTAGGGTTGGAATCGCCGGGGGCGGTGGATCGGGTTCTACCGCTCCTTGCTCGTAGCTGATGGCGCGCGGTGCCGCCCCGGATCCCCGATCCGAGGCCGGACGCCGGCCGCAATGTGAAACTGGAGATCCCACTGGACCCGAAGAGGTTCGAGGCGGCAGCCGCGGCAGCGGCCGGCGGATATGCCTCGGCGCACGAACTCGAGATGCTGGCGGCCCAGCCCGACGCCTGGGTGCGGGCGCTGCGGCACCTGATCATGGAGACCGACGACGCTCTGCGCGCGGTGACGGTCCAAGGCGGTGAGGGCCGCGCCCAGGTGCTCGCCGACTTCCGCGCCGAGAGGGCCGGGCTTGCCGCGGCGCTGCGCGAGCGCAACGGTGACCGCATCGCCGGTCCCGACGACGTTGCCGGGTCGGCCCCTGCCGCCGCCCCGGCGGAGGCGCAGGCCGAGGTGGTGGCCGACGCCGAGCCTCGTCTGCAGGGCTCGTGGCTCGACGGCCGCCTGGTCGTGTGGGCCGGCGGCCCCGGGGCACCCCCGGGGACCGATGCCGATCTCGACGCGCTGCTGGCCGCAGCCGACGCCAGCTCGCTCGGCTGGGAGCGCCACGCCTCCGTTGGGCTGCCGGGAGGCGGATCGGCCGACGCCCGCGCCGCCACCGTCTCCCAGATCCTCGGTTGGCTGGTCGGCATCGGCGCCGCCCCCGGTCTGATGCCGGTGGGGCCGAGCCTGCGGTGGCTGGGCGAGGTGGCGGCGTGGGGGACGCAGCTGACTGCGGCGGGACGCATGGTCCCGACCGTGCGGGGGTCGGCGCCCGGAGGGGGCCGGGGTGCCATCGGCCGCCATCGCGTCCGCTGGGTCCCGGCGCTGGTCGAGCGCGAGCAGCTGGCCGCGCTCGTCGCCTCGATGCCCGGCTCGGTGGCCGCGCTGCAGACCTCCCCGCAGCCCGACGGCGTTTGCCGGTCGGTGCTGTCCTCGGTCGTCGACGCCATCTCCCGGGCCGGCGCCGCCCGCCTGGTGGCGCCCGCCGCCGTCCCCGAGGCGACCAGCCGCCAGGAGATCTCCGAGGCGGTGCTCTCGGGCCTCGACGGGCGCCCCTTTGCCGCCGCGGCGGAGCCGGCCGCCCGCATCGCCGAGGACCTCAAGCGGTGGGCGGCGCCGGTGACGGGCTCGTCGAGGGTCGGCCTGCGGGTGGGTCTCGACCCGCCGTCGAGCGACGGCGGGTGGTTGCTCACCGTGCAGGTGACCGGCGTCGACAAGCAGCCGCTCCCCGTCGAGCACGCCCTCGTCGTGGCCTCTGGGGCCAAGGTCTCGCAGGTGGAGGCGCAGATGCGGCGCATCGAGCGGCTGCTGCCTGCGCTGCGCCGCCCGAGCACCCGGCGCGGGCAGGTCGTGCTCGACGGCGACGAGGCGACCGACCTGATGTTCGAGACTGGGCCGTCCCTGGCGGCGGCCGGCTTCGACGTCTACTTCCCCAGGGTGTCGCGCCGGCGTCCCTCTCCCCAGCTGCGGCTCTTCGCCGAGGCCATGGGCGGCCCCTCCCAGGTCGGCATCCAACAGCTGGCGTCGGTGCGCTGGTCGGTCTGCTTCGACGACCTCGAGCTCGACGCCGCCGGCATCGCCCGACTCGCGACCGAGGCCAAGCCGCTGATCCAGGTCCGGGGTCGTTGGGTCCACATCGAGCGGGCTGACCTCGTCGCCGCCGCGGCCGCCCTGGCCGAGCGGGCCACCGTCACGGAGCTGAGCGGCGCCGCGCTCCTGCGCTACGCCGTCGGCCTCGAGGGCACGCCCCTCGGCGGACCGCTCCGCCTCGACGGCAGCGGCTGGGCCATCGACCTGCTCCAGGGAGCGCGCACCAACCCGCCCGAGCCGATCCCGGCCCCGGCCGGGTTCAAGGGCGAGCTGCGCCACTACCAGGCCGATGCCGTCGGCTGGCTGGCGTTCCTCGACCGGGCCGGGCTCGGCGGCTGCCTGGCCATGGACATGGGCCTCGGCAAGACCCCGACGGTGCTCGCCCACCTCCGGCTCGACGTCGGGGCCGGACCTGCGCTGGTCGTCTGCCCGCCCGCCGTGCTGAGCAACTGGGCGGCCGAGGCGGCCAGGTTCACCCCCGGCCTGGAGGTGGCGGTCCACCACGGCCCGCGACGGGCGTCGGGCGAGCAGCTCACCGCCCTGATCGACCGCTCCGACGTGATCCTCACGACCTACGCCACCGCGGCGCGCGACATGGACCAGCTGGCGCAGGTCGAGTGGCGTCGGGTCGTGGTCGACGAGGCGCAGGCCATCAAGAACCACACCAGCGACACGGCCAAGGCGCTGCGCCGGCTCCGAGCCTGGTCGCGCCTGGCCCTCACCGGGACCCCGGTGGAGAACGGCCTCGGAGACCTGTGGGCGATCCTCGACTTCGCCAACCCGGGCCTGGTCGGCGGTCGCACCGGGTTCATCGAGCACCTCACCCAGCGCGGCGACGACGTCGAGGCGCCCCCCAAGCGGGGCCGCAACGCCGAGGAGGGGGCGCTGCGCGCCCTCAACGGGCTGCTCGTGTTCCGGCGCACCAAGAGCGAGCCGGACATCGCCGCCGAGCTCCCCGACAAGGTCGACAAGCTCGACCACTGCGCCATGACCCCCGAGCAGATCGGGCTCTACCAGGCCGTCGTCGACCGGCTCGTCCAGAGCGAGCTCGACACCGACGCCAACGAGCGCAAGGGCCAGGTCCTCGCGGCCATCACCGCCCTCAAGCAGATCTGCGACCATCCGAGCGCCTACCTCGGCGAAGAGGACACGGGCCCGCTCGCCGGGCGCTCCGGCAAGCTGGGACGGCTGGAGGAGATCGTCGACGACGTGTTCGCCGCCGGGGAGCGGGTGCTGGTCTTCACCCACTTCGCCAAGTGGGGCGAGCGCATGGCCGAGCACCTGACGGCCCATACCGGTACGCAGGTGGCCTGCTATCACGGGGGCCTGGCCCGCACCACACGGGACCAGATCGTGAGCGACTTCCAGCGGCGGCCGGGGCCCGCCGTGCTCGTGCTGTCGATCAAGGCCGGGGGATCCGGGCTCAATCTCACCGCGGCCAACCACGTGGTGCTCTACGACCGGTGGTGGAACCCGGCGGTCGAGGACCAGGCGCGCGACCGGGCGTGGCGGATCGGGCAGACCTCGACGGTGGTCTCGCACCGCCTCGTGTGCCCCGGGACCGTCGACGAGCGGGTCGAGGAGATCGTCGCCGGCAAGCGCAGGGTCGCCGGCATGGTGCTGCCGGCCCGCAGCTCGCTCGGAGACCTCGACGCGGACCAGCTGCGCGTCGCCCTCGGCCTCGACACGGACCAGATCATCGACGACGAGGGCGTGGGCGAGCGCTCCTCGGAGGAGGCGGCCGCGTGAGCGCGCCTCGGCAGCCTGGCCACGGGCGCCGTGACCGGTCGTGGCCCACCACCCCGTGGCTGGCGGCGGAACCGTGAGCAAACGGCGTCGCAGCACCGGCGGCAGGCGTGTCGCCGAGGCGAAGTTCTGGGGTGCGGCGCACGCGCCGGCAGGGGACACGGCCGAGGCCGGCGCCGACGGCGGCGACCGGTCCGCTCCCGCCGCCGCGTCGATCCGACCGACGCCGGACCCGTCGGTCATGGTCCGCTCGCTCGGCGCGCCTCCGCTCTCGGTCGACCACGCCGTGGCGGAGCGCCACCTGGTCGCGGTCTACGAGGAGGCGGTCAGGGCGGCCACCGCCCTGGCGGCCGCCAGCGGCCTGCTCGACACCGACGAGGCCCACGACACCTGACCCGACACCGACACGGCTCGCGACACTGGCCCCGCGTCCCGTCGAGGCGCGGCGACCGTCAACGCAAGCAGCCGTTGTCGTCCGGGCGCCGGCGGCTATCCGACCTCGTCCTGCCGGAGGGGGTCGGCCGAGACGCCGCCGGACTCGTTGAGCGCGTTGCGCCGGCTCGTGCTCCTCCGGATACCGACGATCCCGATGACGAGGATCCCGCCGACCACCAGGACGGCGAGGATGATGGACAGGATGGTGGTCACCGCATGGTCATCCCCTGCGGGGCGCCCTCCCCATGCTGACGGGCAGAGGAGCGCAGCCTGTTGGTGGGCGAACGTCCAGAGCAAAGGAAAGCGTCCCCCGCTCGGGGTGATGGAAGTCGGCGCTCCCCGAACGGCAACGCCCGCCACCTCGACCCCCGGCCATCTCGACCCCCGGCCCGAGCCGCCGAGGGCAGATCACCGGCCGGCCACGAACCACCTGTCGCGGCAGGTGAGGCGACCTACTTGTAGCGGTAGGTGATGCGACCCCGGGTCAGGTCGTACGGGCTGATCTCCACCTGGACCTTGTCACCAGGGAGCACCCGGATGCGGTTCATCCGCATCTTGCCGGAGTTGTGCGCCAGCACTTCGTGGCCGTTGGCCAACTCCACCTTGAACGTGGCGTTCTTGAGCGCCTCACTCACCGTGCCTTCCAGCACGATCGCGTCTTCCTTGCCTTTGGGCAGAACAACTCCTCTTTCGTCGGGACACAGCGGACCAGTCCGACACGACGATGCGCGTCACCCGTCCGCACGGGGTGCAACCTCTGCCGTTGCCGTCGGATTCCCGGCACCAGCCACCGAGACGGTAGCCGACCTGCGCTCCGTGGGACCGGGGGCGCCCAGCCGCCGGCGGCCTGTCGTCTCGGTCGGCTCGCTGGCGTGAGCGCCCGGGGTCGGCCGTGGGTGGTCTCGGCCGGGCCGCTGGCGTGATCGCCCCGGGGCGGCCGGCGACCTCGGGGCGTTTCGCGTGGGTATCCAACGTGGGGAGCCCCGAGGTCGGCCGGCGAGGCGCCGGCCTCGCCGATCTCAGGGCGCGAGGAGGCGGTGGTAGAGGGCGGCGGTCTGGGCGGCGATGGCCTGCCAGGTGAAGTGCTCGAGCGCCCGTTCCCGGCCGGCCAGGCCCATGGCCCGCGCGGCGGCGGGGTCGGCCAGCACCGAGGTGATGGCGTCGGCCAGGTCGCGGGCGAAGCCCGCAGGGTCGGCGGGGGCGCCGTAGGCGTCGCCACTGGCCTCGAAGCCGACCAGCCGGCCGGTGCGGCCGTCGACCACGATCTCGGGGATGCCGCCGACCCGGCTGGCCACGACGGGGGCGCCGCAGGCCATGGCTTCGACGTTGATCAGCCCGAAGGGCTCGTAGATGGAGGGGCAGACGAAGACCGCGGCGTGGCTGAGGAGTTGCACGACGTCGGGGCGGGGCAGCATGGCGTCGATCCAGTGGACGCCGTCGCGGGTCGCGGCCAGATCGGCGACCTTGGCGGCGACGACGGCGCCGATCTCGGCGGTGTCGGCGGCCCCGGCGAGGAGGACGACGGCCACGTCGGGATCGAGCAGGGCGGCGGCGTCGATGAGGTGCTCGACGCCCTTCTGCCTGGTCACCCGGCCGAGCCAGAGGACGTAGGGCCGGTGGGGGTCGATGCCGAGCCGGTCGAGGACGTCGGTACCGGGGTCGGGGGCGTACTCGGTGGCGTCGATCCCGTTGTGGATGACGTGGATCCGCGCCGGGTCGAGCCCCGGGTAGGCGGCGAGGATGTCGTCGCGCATGCCCGACGACACGGCCACGACGGCGTCCGCGCCCCCGAGGCCGGTCGCCTCGGCCCAGGTCGAGACGGCGTAGCCGCCGCCGAGCTGCTCGGCCTTCCAGGGCCGCAGCGGCTCGAGGCTGTGGCAGGTCACCACGTGGGGGACCCCCCAGAGGAGCTTGGCCAGGTGGCCGCCCAGGTCGGCGTACCAGGTGTGGCTGTGGACGAGCTCGGTGCCCTCCACGACCGCCGCCATGCGCAGGTCGACCGAGAGGGCGCGGAGCACGCTTCCCTCCGGCGTGTCGGGCAGGTCGGCCCAGGGGCGCAGGGCGGCGGAGACGAGGGGGTCGGTCCTGGGTGCGCCGAAGCAGACGACCTCGACGGCGAGGTCGTCGATCCCGGCCAGCTCCCTGGCCAGGTGCTCGACGTGGACCCCGGCGCCCCCGTACACCTCCGGCGGGTACTCCCTCGTGAGGAGGGACACGCGCCGGGGGCCGGCGCTCACCTGACGTCGACCTTGTCGCCCTTGCCGACCACCACGACCCCCCGGGGCGAGATCGCGTAGGTGGTCCGGTCGGCGTCGAGGTCGACACCGAGGGTCGCGCCCGGAGCGACCACCACGTTCTTGTCGACGATCGCCCTGCGCACGACGGCGCCGGGCCCGACGGTGACGCCGTCCATCAGCACCGAGTCCTCGACGAGGGCGCCGGACTCGACCCGCACCCCGGGGGAGAGCACCGAGTTGCGCACGGTGCCCCCGGAGATGATCACCCCGGCGCTGACGAGGGAGTCGAGAGCCTGGCCGCGCCGCTCGCCGTCCTCGAAGACGAACTTGGCCGGAGGCAGCTGCGGGGTGTTGGTGAAGATGGGCCACTCGGTGTTGTACAGGTTGAAGACGGGATGGACCGACACCAGGTCCATGCTGGCGTCGTAGTAGCTGTCGAGCGTGCCGACGTCGCGCCAGTAGCCCCGATCCCGATCGGTCGCGCCCGGCACCTGGTTGGCCGAGAAGTCGTAGACCGACGCCTCCCCGGCGGCGACCATGGCGGGGACCAGGTCGCCGCCCATGTCGTGGCGCGACGTGGAGCTGGCCGCGTCCGTGTGCAGGGCGTCGAGCAGGGCGGCGGTGGTGAAGATGTAGTTGCCCATGGAGGCGAAGGCCTCGGCCGGGGCGTCGTCGAGGCCGACCGGGTCGGTCGGCTTCTCGACGAAGCTCGAGATGCGGTGGTCGCGGCCCCGGCCGATCACGCCGAACTGGTGGGCCTCGGCCCGGGGGATGCGGATCCCGGCGACGGTCAGGCCGGCATCGTCGGCCAGGTGCTGATCGAGCATCTGGCGAACGTCCATCCGGTAGATGTGATCCGCCCCGAACACGCAGATGTAGTCGGGGCGCTCGTCGCTGACGATGTTGAGGTTCTGGAACACGGCGTCGGCCGACCCGGCGAACCACTGTGGGCCCCGGCGCATCTGGGCGGGCACCGGCGTGACGTAGTTGCCGAGGAGGGTCGACATCCGCCACGTCCTGGTCACGTGCAGGTCGAGGCTGTGGCTCTTGTACTGCGTCAGCACGACGATGCGCAGCAGCCCGGCGTTGGCCAGGTTGGAGAGGGCGAAGTCGATGAGGCGGTAGTGCCCGGCGAAGGGGACCGCGGGCTTGGCGCGGTCGTGGGTGAGGGGCATGAGCCGCTTGCCCTCCCCGCCGGCCAGGACGATGGCGAGGACCCTGGGCACGTCGGCGATGCTAGGCCGGGCGCCGGTCACCGGTTCACCCCTGGCGTGGAGGGGTGGCCGGTGCCGGCGGTGCTCGGGTGGACAGCACCGGAGGTGCTCAGTTGGACAGTGCGGCGCGCAGCGACTGCTTGAGCGACTTGGTGGTGGCCAGGACGGCGGAGGGCTCGTAGCCGCAGTGAGCCATGCAGTTGGCGCAGCGCGGGTCCTTGCCCCGGCCGTAGCGGTCCCACTCGGTGGTCTCGATCAGCTCGGCGTAGGTCTCGCAGTAGCCGTCGGCCATCAGGTAGCACGGCTTCTGCCAGCCGAAGACCGAGTAGCTCGGGATGCCCCACGGGGTGCACTCGAAGTCCACCTTGCCCTCGAGGAAGTCGAGGAACAGCGGGCTGTGGTTGAGCCGCCAGTGCTTCCTGCGGCCCTCGCCGAACGCCTCGGTGAAGAGCTGCTGGCTGGTCCGGGTGGAGAGGAAGCTCACCTGGTCGGGCGCCTTCTCGTAGGCGTAGCCGGGCGAGATCATCATCTGGTCGACGTGCAGCTCGTCGTTGAGGAAGTCGAGGACCTCGCGGACGGTGTTGGGGGAGTCGGTGGTGAAGAAGGTCGTGTTGGTGTTGACCTTGAAGCCGAGCTCCTTGGCCTTCTTGATGGCCGAGACGGCCTTGTCGAAGGTCCCTTCCCGGCTGACCGACTCGTCGTGGCGCTCACGGAGGCCGTCGATGTGGATCACCCAGCTGAAGCGGGGGTGCGGGGTGAACTTCTCGAGCTTGCGCTCGAGGAGCAGGGCGTTGGTGCAGAGGTAGACGTAGCGGCCCTTATCGAGGAGCGCCTGGACCATCTCGGCGATCTGGGGGTGCAGCAGGGGCTCGCCGCCGGCGATGGACACCATCGGCGCCCCGCACTCCTCGACCGCGGCCACGGCCTGCTCGACGGTCAGCCGCTGGCGCAGGACCTCGGTGGGGTGCTGGATCTTGCCGCAGCCGTTGCAGGCCAGGTTGCAGGCGAAGAGCGGTTCGAGCTCGACGATGAGCGGGAACTTGTCCCGCTTGGCCAGCTTCTGCTTGGCCATGTACGTACCGACCTTGATGCTTTGACGGAGAGGGACGGGCATTCAGCGGACCTCCTGGGGGAGTGGGAACACGGTGGTCTCCCGGCGCAGGTCGCGCCGGTGGACATCGAGGGGGCCGAGGCCGCCGAGGGCCGCGAGGACCCGGTCGACGACGGATTCGGGCGTGGAAGCGGCGGCGGTCACCGCGAGGCGGCTGGTGCCGGTCAGCCAGGCCGGGTCGATGCCGGTCTCGTCGTCGACGAGCACGGCGCGGCCTCCCGCCCGGGTGGCCACCTCGACGAGGCGGTGGGCGTTGGAGCTGGTGGTCGAGCCGATCACGATGGTGAGATCGGCGTCGGCCGCGACCGCGGCGACGGCCTGCTGGCGGTTGTGGGTGGCGTAGCAGATGTCCGAGGCGCTGGGCCCGACGAGATCGGCGAACCGGCCGCGCAGGGCGGTGACGGTGGCGGCGACGTCGTCGGGGGCGAGCGTCGTCTGGGTGGCGTAGGCGACGCTCGACCTGCCGTCGAGGTCGAGGGTGGCCACGTCCTCGGGGCGCTGCACCAGGTGGATGCCCGGCACCTCCCCGAGGGTGCCCTCGACCTCGTCGTGGCCGGCGTGGCCGACGAGCACCACGTGGCGCCCCTGCTCGGCGAAGCGGCGCACCTCCCGGTGGACCTTGGCGACCAGCGGACAGGTGGCGTCGACGACCCGCAGCGACCTGCGCTCGGCGTCGGCGCGCACCCGGGGGGCCACCCCGTGGGCGGAGAGCACGACCGTCGCCCCTTCGGGGACCTCGTCGAGCTCGCGGACGAACACCGCGCCGCGCCGGGCCAGGTCGGCCACGACGTGGTCGTTGTGGACGATCGGTCGGCGGACGTAGACGGGGGCGCCGAAGCGGACCAGCGCGGCGTCGACGGTCTCGACCGCGCGCTCCACGCCGGCGCAGAAGGAGCGGGGACCGGCCAGGCTGACCGTGCGCGGGCCGGCCGCCCCGGCCCAGGTGCACAGCACGGGCGCCGCGCTCCGCAGGGCCTGCAGCGCCCGCCAGCCCCTGGCGAGGGTCGCCGGGGAGACCAGGCGGTGGCCAGGGCCGTCGGCCACGGCGCGCACGACGGCGGCGGGACCTTCGCCGATGGCGGCCAGGACGGTGGCGGACTCGGTGTCCACCACCAGCGCGCCGAGTCGGGCGAGACGGCGGCGGTCACGGTCGGTGTGGACGAGCACGGGGGAGGTGACGACCGCCCCGACGCGGGTGGGCAGCCCGGCGCGGACCAGGGCGCCGGCGAGGATCCCGGCACCGGGGAGGGTGCGCACCACGGCGCCGTCGGCGTCGATGACCCGGTCGGCGACCACCAGGTGGCCGGGCGGGAGGTCCCCGACGAGGCCGCCGCCGACGCCCGCGACCACCGTCGCGGTCGCGTGCCGGCCCACCACTGCCCGTCTGGCGGCCAGGGCGGTGGCGGCCGCTCCGGCCCGGCGCGGCCCCATCCCCGTGCGCACGAGCGTCGCGCCGTGGGCGCTCCCGGCGAGGGCGGCCACCTCGAGGCGGAGGGCGGCGACGAGCACCGGGGCCGGCCCGGCCGTCCGATGTGAGGTGGCCGCGGTCATCCGTCGCCGTCCTCGACGAGGGCGGCGTAGCGGCCCAGCGCGGCCAGGGGGAACACATGGCGGTACAGGTGGTAGTTGATCGTGAAGTCCCAGGGGAACCCGGTGCCGGTGGACCACGGCTCCTCCCACGTCCCCTCGGGGGTGAGCGTGGCGGTGAGGAATCCGATCCCTGCCCGGGTGGCCGGGTGGTCGACCTCGCCCGCGGCGAGCAGGCCGAGGATGGCCCAGGCCGTCTGCGACGCGGTCGACGCACCGCGGCCTCGCCACGACGGGTCCACGTAGGAGCGCAGGTCCTCGCCCCATCCCCCGTCGTCGTTCTGGTGGGTGAGGAGCCACTCGACGGCCAGGCGGATCCGGGGATCGTCGACGGGGGTGCCGACGGCGACCAGGGCGGGCAGGGCCGCGCCGGTGCCGTACACGTGGTTGACCCCCCAGCGGCCGAACCAGGAGCCGTCCCGCTCCTGCTGCCCCCACAGCCAGGTCACGGCGCGCTCGATCACCCGGTGGGGCACGCCGGGTTCGGCGGCCAGCATCTCGATCACGTGGGCGGTGACGTCGGCCGACGGGGGGTCGGTGACCTCGCCGAAGTCGCTGAAGGGGATGTGGGCGACCAGGTCGCTGTCGTTGTCGACGTCGAAGGCCCCCCAGCCGCCGCCGCGGCTCTGCATGCCGATGGTCCACGCCACGCCCCTGCGGCAGGCGTCGTCGCCGGGAGCGCCGCGCCCGACGCCGGCCCGGCGCAGGGCGAGCACGACCTCGGCGGTGTCGTCGATGTCGGGGTAGAGGTCGTTGGCGAACTCGAAGGCCCAGCCGCCGGGGGCGAGGCGGGGGCGCCGGACGCTCCAGTCGCCGCGGGCGGTCACCTCCTCGTCGATCAGCCACGACGCCGCCGCTGCCAGGGCCGGGTGGTCGGCGGGGACGCCGGCGTCGCGCAGGGCGACCACCGCGAGGGCGGTGTCCCACACCGGGCTCTGGCACGCCTCGATCCGCCGACCGATCCCGTCGTCGATGACGAAGCCCTCGATGCCGTCGAGGGCGGCGGCCATCACCGGGTGGTCGACGGCGTAGCCCTGCAGGGCGAGGGCGATCACCGAGTAGACGATGGGCGGCTGGATCCCGCCCCAGCAGCCGTCGGCCTCCTGGCGCCGGATGATCCACTGCTCGGCGCGACCGAGGGCGGCGCGTCGCAGCGCCGACCGTCCTGGCAGCCAGCCCGGGAGGCGCCGGTAGCGCTGCAGCAGGCGGTCGACCTCCTCGAAGCCGCGCCGCACCAGCGGGTCGACGCGGTGGGGCTTGGGGACCGGCACCGGGTCGCCGGGCAGCGGCGGGAGATCGGCGTCGGCCAGGAGCTCGCCGATCCCGAAGGGGAGGGGCCTGGCCGGCCGGTGGGCCATGATCACCGAGAGGGCGACGATCGTCTGGCGGGCCCAGCAGCCCCAATCGTAGATGTTGCACGGCGCCCACGAAGGCAGCAGGACCAGCTCGGCGGGGAGCACGGGCAGCTCGTCCCACGACCAGCTGCCGACCATGGCCAGCCAGATGCGGGTGAAGACCCGGCTGGCCTCCACCCCACCGTGGGACCTGACCCAGCGTGACGCCGCGGCCAGGCGGGGATCGTCGGGACGGTGGCCGGCCAGGCGGAGGGCCACGTAGGCCTCGACGGTGGTCGACACGTCGGGCGGCGCGCCGTGGAAGTTGCCCCACGTCCCGTCGGCGCGCTGGTTGGCCAGGATCCACTCGCCGGCCTTGGCCGCGACGAGCGGGTCGAGGATGCCGAGGAAGTGGCGCAGCAGGAGGTCCTCGGCGTCCATGGTCACGTTGGTCGCGAGCTCGCCCTTCCACCACCCCTCGGGGTCCTGGACGGCGAGGAGGTGGCCGGTGGCCGCGGCGATGGTCCGGGCGACGGCTCCGCCGACCGGCGCGGCGTCGGGCACGAGGGTGATCTCGTGCAGCACGGTCGGCGGGGTGGGCTCGTCGTCCGGCTGACGGACGTCGACGAGCGCACTCATCGGGGCACCCTCTTCGAGGGCGCCGATGAGCGGGCTGCTCTGCTGGTTGGTTCGCACTTCGTGCTCACGACTCACGCTCCACGACGAACACGGCCAGGTCGGCCAGCTCTCGGTGGGGGAGGGCCGAGAGGCGCACCCGCTCGAGGGCGCCGAGGGCGGCGTCGAGGTGGGCCTTGGCCTGCGCCGAGGTCCACTCGCGCCCACCGCAGGCGTCGACCAGGAACGCGGCCCGCTCGACCTGACGGGGATCGAGGGGCAGGAGCAGGTCGACGGTGGCGGCGGGGTCGCCGAGGAGCAGCGCCCGCAGCTCGTCGGCCTCCTCCCCGCCGGCGGCCAGGGCCGAGACGACAGGGAGGGACTTCTTGCGCTGGCGCAGGTCGTTGCCGGCGGCCTTGCCGGTCCGCTGCGGGTCGCCCCAGATGCCGAGGAGGTCGTCGACCGCCTGGAAGGCCAGGCCGAGGTGGAGGCCGAAGTCGCGCAGCGCACCGACGGCGGCATCGGGGGCCCCGGCGAGGATGGCGCCGACGGAGGCGGCGGCGCCGAGCAGCGCGCCGGTCTTGGCCTCGCACATCGCCGTGCACTCGTCGACGCCCACGTCCCGCCGCTTCTCGAAGGCGATGTCGTCGGCCTGCCCGGTGATCATCTCGGCGGTGGCGGCCGCCAGCGCGGCGGACGCCGCCGCGCCGGTCTGCGCGTTGGCCTCGAGCAGCACCCGGTGGGCCAGGTTCTCCAGGGCGTCACCGACGATGATGGCCGGCCCGACGCCGAAGACCGACCACACGGTCGGCCGGTGGTGGCGCTCGACGTCCTCGTCGATGATGTCGTCGTGGATGAGGGAGTAGTTGTGGACCAGCTCGACGGCCACCCCGCCGGGGATGCCGACCTCGCCGGGCGACCAGGCCGCCTCGGCCGAGAGGAGGGCGAGGGCCGGGCGGATGCCCTTGCCGCCGGGGGACGCCACCCGGTTGCCGGCCGGGTCGGTCCATCCCAGGTGGTAGGTCGCCGAGCGCCGGATCTCGGGCGCCAGGCGCTCGATGGCGGCCTCCATGGCCGGCGCGCACGTGGCGCGGGCCCGGGCCAGCACGTCGGGCACTCCAGTCGTCGGGGTCACACGACCTCCTCGTTGACGGGGCCGGCGTCCGCGGCCCGGGGGATCGAAGGGCCGGCGCGACGCGAGGTGAGCACCACGTCGACGGCGGCGTGGCCCGAGCGGACCGCACCCTCCATGGTCGCCGGCCACCCGGTGTGGGTCCACGCTCCCGCCAGGGCCAGACCGGGGCGGCCCGTGGCCGCCGCGGGCCGACGCGCCGCGGACCCCGGGGTGGCCCGGAAGGTGGCCGTCCGCTCCTTGGTGACGAAGGCGTCGAGCACCACGGCGGCGCCGGCGGCGGGGAACAGCCGGGGGAGCTCGGTGACGATCTCCCCTGCGAGGTCGTCGGGTTTGCGGCCGAGGAGCCGGTCGGCCGCGGAGAGGGACACCGCGAGGTACTGCGCGCCCTGCGGCCCCTCCTCGCCCAGGCCCGAGGATGCGGTGCGGTCGAAGATCCACTGGACGGGCGTGCCGATGCCCGCGGCGAGGGCAAGGTCGGTGACGCGGCGGTCGTAGACGACGTGGACGTCGACGATGGCGGAGGTCCCGAGCTCGGCGGTCGCCGGCCTGGGCAGGACCCGGGCCACCAGCTCGGCGGCCTCCCGCTCGGGCAGGGCCACCACCGCGGCGCCGGCGGTGAGCTCCGTCCCGGTGTCGTCGGTGACCGTCCAGCCCCGTCCGGAGGGGTCGAGGGTGTCGACGCGGCAGCCGAGGCGCACGTCGACCCCGGCGCGGGCCAGCGCGTCGGCCGCCCGATCGCCGTGGAGGCGCCCGAGGGGCACACGCGACCAGCCGATGTCGGCCGCGTCGGGCCGCCCGAGGACACCGGTCTGGAAGACCTTGGCCCCCATGGTGAGGGACGCCTCGGCGGCCGGCAGGTTGACCGTCGCCACGGTGATGAGATCCCAGAGGGCCTCGATGGCCGCGGGGCGCTGGCCGTGGCGGCCCAGCCAGGCGCCGAAGGTCTCCTCGTCGAGGGCCGGGTCGCTCAGGTCCAGGCGGCGCAGCGGCACGGCGGCCAGGCCGACGCGGGCACGGTCGGCGAGGGACAGGTGGGAGAAGGTGGCGAGCGAGCGGGCCAAATGGGCGGGAGCGGGCAGGCCGTCGCGCCGGAGCCGCCCGACGAGGGGGCCGCCCCCTGGCCCTGCGCCCGGGCGGATCACCGTGATGTCGAGGCGGTCCTGCACGACCACGTCGGCCGCCGACCCGATCCTGTCCAGGAACCCGAGGTAGGCGTCGCAGCAGCGCAGGAAGACGTGCTGACCGTTGTCGACCCACCACGACGGCCTGCGGGTGGACCAGGTCAGACCGCCGAGGCGGCGCCGGCGCTCGACGAGCGCCACGCGCCGGCCGGCGTCGGCCAGGTCGAGCGCGGCCGTGACCCCGGCCAGGCCGCCGCCGACGACCACCGCGTCCGGCTCGGTCACGCCGACCCCAGGATGAGGGCCTTGGCGGCCACGCGCGCCTTCTCGGCGCCGGGGACCGAGACCCGCTCGTCGAGCACGGACGCCGGGTCCCGCTGGATGCGGTCGAGGAGCCGCCGGTAGATGCCGGCCATGGCCGCGGTGGCGGCACGCGACCTGCGGTCGAGGAGGGGCAGCAGGGCCAGGCCCCGGTCGTACCAGTCGACGGCCAGGGCCGCCTCCCACGACACCAGCGCGGCGACCGCGTCGCGCGGCCCCGACAGGTCGGGGTCGCAGCCGAAGCGGACCAGGTCGTCGGCGGGCAGGTAGACCCGGCCCATGGCTTCGCGGTCCTCGACGATGTCGCGCAGGATGTTGGTCAGCTGCAGCGCCACCCCGAGGTCGTCGGCGAGGGTGGCCCCGTCGCCCGGGAGCGCCTGGCCGTACACCCCGAGCGAGAGACGCCCGACGGTGCCCGCCACGAGGCGGCAGTAGCCCACCAGGTCGTCGAAGGTGGCGTAGGTCGCGCCGACGACGTCGCGCCGGCACCCGTCGACCAGCTCGTCGAGGGCGCCCATCGGGATCGGGAAGCGGCGGGACGCGTCGGCGAGGGCGACGAGCACGGGGTCGTCTCCGCCGGCCGAGGGATCGGAGACCAGCGCAGCCAGAGCCCGGCCCACATCGGCGAGGGCGTCGAGCCTCGCCTCCACCGGGCCGTTGCTGTCGCCGATGTCGTCGATCCGCCTGGCCACGGCGTAGAGCGCCGACATGGCCCGCCGCTTGTGGAACGGCAGGAGTCGGATGCCGTAGGAGAAGTTGCGCGCCTCGGTGCGGGTGATCTCCTCGCAGCGGTCGTAGGCCTCGTCGAGGTTCACCGGGACCGCCTCCGGCTCCGGTGCCTGACCGAGAGCAGGACGCCGGCGCTGTGCCTGGCCAGCTTGCCGGGGGCCGCCGTGGGGGTGGCCGACCACGGGTCGAAGCCGCCGGCGGCGATGGCGTCGATGGCCGCGAGGCCACCGGCCATGAAGCCGGCGACGGCGACGCGCGACCGTCCGCTGAGGGTGACCACGAGCGGCCGCCCGGACTCGATCAGCGACGCCGCGCGCCAGGCCTCGTGGGCGATCACGGCCCGGAGCGCCGCAGGGCGGCGGCCCGGCAGAGGCCCGGAGCGGGCGGCGGCGTCGAGGTCGCCGGGGGTGACACCGAAGCGGTCGAGGTCCTCGGCGGGCAGGTAGGTGCGGCCGGCCCGGGTGTCCTCGGCGACGTCCTGGAGGTGCTCGACGACCTGCAGGCCGCTGCAGATGGCGTCCGACCAGGCGTCCTTCAGTGGGCTGGACGCGTCGAAGGCGGCCAGCACCAGGCGGCCCACCGGGTTGGCCGACAGCCGGCAGTAGCCGAGCAGGTCGTCGAAGGTCAGGTACCGGGTGGCCGACTGGTCCCGGCGGTTGGCCTCCACGAGGGCGAGCAGCTCGTCGCGCCCCGTGCCGAGCTCGAGCACCGATCGGGCCGCGGCGGCCACCAGGGGGTGGTGACCTGGGCCTTCGGAGTCGCCCAGCGAGGCGGCGAGCTCGGCCTCGGCCCAGTCGAGGGCGGCGAGCCGGTCGCCCGGGTAGGCGTCGCCGAGCTGGTCGACCAGCCTGGCCCAGCCGTAGAAGGCCAGGAGGTGGCGGCGCGAGGCGGGGTCGAGGAGGCGGGACGCGACGGTGAAGTTCTCCTTCCCGGCCCGACCGAGGATCTCGGCCTCGCCGGGCAGGCCGGGCGGCCGCTCGATCAATGCCACCACCAGCCCGCCTCCTCCCGTCGCGTCCAACGCAGGACCATCCGGTCCGCTCTTGCATACGCACGGTAGCGGACGAACCGGGCCTGGTGGCGCGATGAGCAGGTGGCGTCGATACCCGGCTGGGTTGCCCGGTCGTGCGCCGGGACGTCGGGTCAGGTGCGGGGGACGTCAGGTGCGGGGGACGTCAGGTCAGGGGCGGAGGTGCGCCGGCGGTGGGCGGGCCGTCGCCGAGCCGCTCGTCGGGCGGCCACTCGGTGCCGACCGCCCAGGTCAGCATCAGGGTGAAAGCCTGCTGGATGACGCCGAGGCCCGCCCCGACGGGATCGGCATCGGACGAGGCGGTGAGCAGCGGGCGGCCCGTGGCCTCGGCGAGGGTCCGCAGCACCCGGCGGGCCAACGCCTCGCTCGGCTGGTGGCCCTTGGCCGCCCTGGCGCCGACCTCGAGGAGCATGGGCATGGCGTCGGCCACCAGGGTGGCGAACTCGACGGCCGTGCGCTCGGGTTGATCGGCCACGCCCTCGGCCCCACCGATGCGGCGGACCGCGTCGGCGAAGCCGTCGGCCGTCCGCACCAGCACCGCCTCGATGCCGGCGACGAAGAGGTCCTCCTTGCCGGTGAAGTGCCGGTAGAAGCTGCCCTTGCCCACGCCGGCACGCTCGGCCACGTCGCTCACGGTCACCTCGCCGAAGGTCCGGGTGCTGAAGGCCTCGATGCCAGCGGCGACGATCCGCTCCCTGGTGTCGGTCTCGGGGTCGGGGTCGGCCTCGGCCAGCTGGGCGAGCGTCCCGTCGTCGGCGAGCAGGGCGGGGAGCTGCTCGGCGATCTCGTCGAGGCCGAGGCCCCTGCGGTCGCGCAGCACCCGCACCAGCCGCAGGGCGGTCACGTGGCGCTGGTCGTAGGCGAAGCGGTTGGCCGACAGCCGGATCGGCGGTGGCACCAGCTCGGCCCGCAGGTAGTGGTGCACCGTGCTGGCCGGGACGCCCGTGGCCTCGACCAGCTCCGAGAGGGACAGCTGCGCGCCGCAGTCCTCGTTGGGGACGCCGTCGGTGGCCACCGCGAGATCCGCCCTCCGGCTCAGTACGCGCGGCGCAGGAGCCACTGCTTGATCCGGCTGTAGGGCGGATAGGTGAGCGCCGGGTCGACGCGGGTGCCGCGGCGCAGCACCGCCTTGCGGTGGCTGAAGGTGTCGAAGCCGGTCCTGCCGTGGTACGCGCCCATGCCGCTGGCGCCGACCCCGCCGAAGGGGAGGTCGGTGACGGTCAGGTGCAGGAGGGTCACGTTGACACCCACCCCGCCGGAGCTGGTCTCGGCGACGACCCGGTCGACGACCGCGCCGTTGCCGGCGAACACGTAGAGGGCCAGCGGCTTGTCGTGGGCGTTCACCGTGTCGATGGCCTGGTCGACGCCGTCGACGGCGAGCACTGGCAAGACGGGCCCGAAGATCTCCTCGCCCATCACCGGGTCGTCCCAGGTCACCCCGGTGAGGACCGTCGGGGCGACGTAGCGCGTCGCTCGGTCCCGGCCGCCGCCGGTCACCTTCGTGGCGTGGGCGCAGCCGTCGACCAGTCCGGCCAGCCGGTCGAAGTGGCGGGCGTTGACGATGCGGGGGTAATCGGCGCTGCCCGCAGGGTCGGCGCCGTACATGGCGGTCACCCGCCTGGCCAGCGCCTCGACGAACTGCGCCTCGACGGCGCGGTCGACCAGCACGTAGTCGGGAGCCACGCAGGTCTGGCCGGCATTGACGAACTTCCCCCACGCCACCCGTCTGGCCGCCACCTCGAGGTCCGCGCTGCGGTCCACGATGACCGGGCTCTTGCCGCCGAGCTCCAGGGTGACCGGCGTCAGGTGCTCCGCCGCCGCCGCCATGACGATGCGCCCGACGTGGCCGTTCCCCGTGTAGAAGATGTGGTCGAAGCGCTGCTCGAGCAGCGCGGTCACGACCGGCGCGTCCCCTTCGACGATGGCGACGGCCGCCGGGTCGAGGTACTCGGGAACCAGCCGGGCGACGGTCGCCGCGGTCGCCGCCGAGACCTCCGACGGCTTGCCGACCACCGCGTTGCCCGCAGCGATGGCGTAGGCCATGGGGAGCAGCAGGAGGTGCAGGGGATAGTTCCACGGGGCGATCACCAGGGCCACCCCGAGCGGCTCGGGCACGATCGACGCGCTCGCCGGGCGGAGCAGGGCCCGGACGGGAACGCGCTCGGGCTTGGCCCAGCCGGCGAGGTGGCGCCCGATGTGGTCGATCTCGTTGACCACGTGGCGGACCTCGGTGAGCCACCCCTCCATGGCCGCCTTGCCGAGATCCGCGCGGAGCGCTCCGAGGAGCTCGTCCTCGCGCTCGACCAGCATCCGCCGGAGCGCGCCGAGCTGACCGCGTCGCCACGCCAGCGGCCGGGTGAGGCCGGTGTCGTAGGCGGCGCGCAGCCGCCCGACCACTGCGGCGGCCGGGTCGGCGGCGGGGATCTCGGTGCGGTTCGGGGCCACGGGCGTGGTGGTCATGACGCCTCAGTCTGCACCGCGGCGGCGGCAAAGGACGGCCGGGTGGCGCCGGGCGGTCGGCCCGTGCCCTTCCCGTCCCTACGCGGGGATGGTCCCCATGGCGCCGCGCTGGAAGTCCTCGACGGCCTGGATCAGCTCGGCCCTGGTGTTCATCACGAACGGTCCGTGGTGGGCGACGGGCTCGCCGATCGGTCGGCCACCGAGGACCAGCACGTCGAGGGTGGGGGAGCGGGACTCCTGGCTGGCGTCGCCGTCGACCTGGATGCTCGCGCCCGAGCCGAGGACGGCCAGCTGACCGGACCGCAGCGGGCGGCGCTCGGGGCCGACGGTGCCGGCGCCCGCCAGGGCGTAGACCAGCGCGTTGTGGCCGGGGTCCCAGGGCAGGGTCATCCTCGCGCCCGGCTGGACGGTGGCGTGGACGAGGGTGATCGGCGTGTAGGTGTCGCCTGGCCCGTGAGCCTGGCCCAGGGCGCCGGCGATGACCCGCACGAGCGCGCCCCCGTCGGGGGTGGTGAGCAGCGAGACCCGCTCGGCCCTGATGTCCTGGTAGCGCGGCGTGACCATCTTGTCCCTGGACGGGAGGTTGACCCACAGCTGGATGCCGTGGAACAGGCCGCCGGACGCGACCAGGTCCTCCGGCGGACGCTCGATGTGGAGGATCCCTCCGCCCGCGGTCATCCACTGGGTGTCGCCGTCGGTGATCAGGCCGCCGCCGCCGTTGGAGTCACGGTGCGCGAACGTGCCGTCGATCATGTAGGTGACGGTCTCGAAGCCGCGATGGGGGTGCCACGGGGTCCCCTTGGGCTCCCCCGGCGCGTACTCGACCTCGCCCATCTGGTCCATGTGGATGAACGGGTCGAGGTCGGCGGCGCTCACCCCGGCGAAGGCACGGTGGACGGGGAATCCCTCACCCTCGAGGCCGGAGGGGGCGGTGGTGAGCGACCGCACGGCGCGGCCGGCCCCGTCGCCGGGTGCGGCCAGACGGGGAAGGGCGAGCACATCGGGCACGGTCACAGCAGGCATGGGCCCTCCTCGGGGGCGACCGGTGACGTTCGCGCAACCGGTCACCGCAGGGAACCGGCGCCCCCGGCTCGCTATTCCGCCGTGCCTAACCTCGGCACCATGCACGTCTCCGACGACCAGCTGTACTTCCGCCAGCTCCTCGGGGGTCGCGAGTTCGCGGCTGGCGACGGCGTCGCCGCCCAGATGGCCAACTTCGCCTACGCCATCGGGGACCGCGCCACCGGCGAGGTGCTGCTGGTCGACCCGGCATGGGACGTCGCCGACCTGGTCGCGGCGGTCAGGGCCGACGGCATGACACCGGCCGGGGTGCTCGTGACCCACTTCCATGCCGACCACGTCGGCGGCTCGCTCATGGGCCACCAGGTGCAGGGCCTGGCCGAGCTGCTGGCCGACACCAGCATCCCGGTCCACGCCAACGACCACGAGGTCGACCTGATCCGGCGGGCCACCGGGGTGTCGGCGTCGGAGCTGGTCGGGCACCCGGGCGGGGCCGAGGTCGTGGTCGGCGACGTGGCGGTCACCCTGCTCCACACGCCGGGGCACACCCCGGGCAGCCAGTGCTTCCTGGTCGACGGCCGGCTGGTGGCGGGCGACACCCTCTTCCTCGAGGGGTGTGGCCGCACCGACCTGCCGGGGAGCGACCCCGGCGCCATGTACGACAGCCTGCAGCGCCTTGCCACCCTGCCCGCCTCCACGATGGTGTTCCCCGGTCACGACTACTCGCCGCCGGCGACGTCCGCCGGCCTCGGGGAGCTGACCTCGGCCAACTTCGTGTTCCGGCCGCCGAGCAAGGCGGCGTGGCTCACGATGTTCGCCGGGGGCTGAGCCGTTCGCGAGGCTCGAGCGCGCTGCGCCGGGTGGCTCAGATCCTGATGCCGAGCTCGTCGAGTCGGCGGCGCATGCCGGGCTCCTCGCGCTCGAACACCCGGGCCAGGGCGCGCACGTCCTCGGCCCTGATGGTGATGACCCGCCCGTTGTAGTCGCCGCGCTGGATCTGGATCATGCCCACGTAGCGGCGGATCAGGTCCCGCTCGGGCGCCTCGAGCGCTTCGAGCTTGGCCAGGTCGATGGTCACCGGCGCCATCTCCGCGGTGAGCGGCCCGGACTCGTCTTCCTCCACGGTGAAGCCGGGACCGGCGTTGCGGGGCAGGAGCTGGTCGACGGGCACGGTGTAGAGGGCGGCGAGGCGCTGGAGGCGCAGCACCGAGATGATCCGCTCGCCCCGTTCGTAGGCGCCGAGGACCGACGCCTTGAACTCGCGCCCCGAGGTGTCCTCGACGGCCTGGAGGGACAGGCCCTGCTGGCGCCGGATGTTCCGCAGGCGCTGACCGACCTCCTGGGCGTAGGCCGGGCTCATCTCGTCGGTGCTCATGGCTTCCTCTCGGCAACGGAGCGCGGGGATCAAGCACTTTGCCTCACGTAGCGTGGGTGGCACCCACGCTGCGTACCGACGGTTTCGTGTTCTTCGCCCTCGTCCCGCCCTCAGACCCCTGTCCGGCTGCGGGCATCGGCGCGCGGTGAGCGCAGCACGACCAGGTTGTGGCCCCGGACGCAGACGACCCGCCCTGGTCGGTACTCCGGCCCGGGCTGCGGGCTCGGCACGGCCGCGGTGGTGTCGAGGCTCACCATCCGCGACCGGCCCCACCTCGCGCTCGGGAGGGCGAAGTCGAGATCCTGGTCCCAGCTGTTGAACAGGAGATAGAAGGAGTCGTCGACCACGGGCTGGCCGTGCAGGTCGGGATCGGGGATGGACGAGCCGTTGAGGAACACGGCCAGGCTCTTGGCGTACCCCACGTTCCAGTCGGCGTCGGTCATCTCCCTGCCGTCGGGGCGGAACCCGCCGATGTCGGGCAGCTGCCCTCTGCCGATCGACCCTCTGACCGACCGACCCTGGAAGAAGCGCCGCCGGCGGAACACCGGGTGCCTGGCCCGCAGGGACACGAGCTCCCTGGTCCACGCCAGCAGGTCCTCGTCGATCGACGACCAGTCCACCCACGACAGGGGCGTGTCCTGGCAGTAGGCGTTGTTGTTGCCCTGCTGGCTGCGGCCGAGCTCGTCACCGCCGAGGAGCATCGGCACGCCCTGCGACAGCAGCAGGGTGGCCAGGAGGTTGCGCTGCTGGCGTCGCCGCAGGCTCAGCACGGCCTGATCGCCGGTCGGCCCCTCGGCCCCGCAGTTCCACGAGCGGTTGTCGTCGGTGCCGTCGCTGCCGTCCTCCCCGTTGGCCCGGTTGTGCTTGGCGTTGTACGAGACCAGGTCGGCGAGGGTGAAGCCGTCGTGGCAGGTGACGAAGTTGATCGACGCGAAGGGCCGCCGGCCGGTCGTGCCGTACAGATCGGAGCTGCCGGTCAGGCGCTCGGCCAGCTCGCCGATCGACGCCCCGGCCTGGCCTGGCGCCAGTAGTCGCGCACCGAGTCCCGGTACTTGCCGTTCCACTCGGACCACAGCGGCGGGAAGTTGCCCACCTGGTAGCCGCCGTCGCCGACGTCCCATGGCTCGGCGATCAGCTTGACCCGGCCGATCACGGGGTCCTGCTGGATCAGGTCGAAGAAGGCGGACAACCGGTCGACCTCGTGGAACTGCCTGGCCAGGGTGGCGGCCAGATCGAAGCGGAACCCGTCGACGTGCATCTCCTGCACCCAGTAGCGCAGCGAGTCCATGAGCAGCTGCAGCACGTGCGGGTTGCGCATGTTGAGGCTGTTGCCGGTGCCGGTGCCGGTGCCGGTGGTGTCGTAGCACATCCGAGGCTGGCCGTCGACCAGGCGGTAGTAGCTGGCGTTGTCGATGCCCCGCATCGACAGGATCGGCCCGAGGTGGTTGCCCTCGGCGGTGTGGTTGTAGACCACGTCGAGGATCACCTCGATGCCCGCGGCGTGCAGCGCCTTGACCATGGCCTCGAGCTCGTCGACCACCCGGTGGTCCCCCGCCGCGCCGTACTCGTTGTGGGCGCGAGGTAGGCGATCGAGTTGTAGGCCCAGTAGTTGCGCAGCCCGAGGCGGACCAGCCGGTCGTCGTGGACGAAGTGGTGGACCGGCATCAGCTCGACCGCGGTCACCCCGATCGAGCGGAAGTGGTCGACCATCACCGGGTGGGCCACCGCCGCGTAGGTGCCGCGCAGCTCCTCGGGGATGCCGGGGTGCAGCTCGGTCAGCCCCTTGACGTGGGCCTCGTAGATGACCGTGTCGGCCCACGTCGTGCGCATCGGGCGGTCGTCGCCCCAGTCGAACGCCGGGTCGACGACGATGCCCTCGAGCATGGCGCCGGCCGAGTCGCTGCGATCCGCGGTCAGGTCGTCGCCGCCGAGGCGATAGGGAAAGACCTCCTGGCCCCACCGGACCGCGCCGTCGACCGCCTTGGCGTACGGGTCGAGCAGGAGCTTGGCCGGGTTGCACCGCAACCCCGACGCCGGGTCGTACCCGCCGTGGACCCGGAAGCCGTAGCGCTGCCCGGGCCCGACCCCCTCGATGTGGCCGTGCCAGTAGTAGGCGTCCACCTCCGGGAGCCGGTAGCGCACCTCGTGGCCGTCGGCGTCGAACAGGCACACCTCGACGGCCTCGGCGACCTGGGAGAACAGGCAGAAGTTGGTGCCGGTGCCCTCGTAGGTCGCTCCGAGGGGCCACGCCTCGCCGGGGGAGACTCGCGGCGGCATGGCCCGAGAACCTAGCTCCCCCCCCGGCCGCCCCCTCTCAGCTTCCCGGACGCCTCCGGCTCTCGGCCCGTTGGACGCCTGCGGCTCTCAGCTTTCCGGACGCCTCCGGCTCTCAGCCCCACCAGAAGCCGGCGGCGAGCATGACGTACAGCCCGATCAGGGCCACGCCCTCGATCCAGGTGTACTCCCCGTCGAAGACCACACCGATCACCACCACCGTCGAGATGGCCAGGGCGGCGACGAGCAGCGGCGGGAACACCAAGGTGAGCGGGGTCGGGCCGACCACCGAGCTCAGCAGCACCAGCACCGGCGTCAGCAGCAGGGCCACCTGCAGGGGGCTCGACAGCGTGGTCGAGAGCGCGTACCCGGGCTTGGCCTTGAGGGCGAAGTTGATCCCGACGGCGTGCTCGACGGCGTTGGAGGCGATGGCCACCACCACCAGTCCGGTGAAGGTCTGGTTGAGCCCGAGGCTCCTGGTCGCCGGGACCAGCGCGCCGACGAACCAGTCGGAGACCAGCGCGGCGCCCGCGCTGCCAACGACCAGCAGGGCGACGGCGGTGGCGAGCGGCGTCGAGCGCCCCGCGGCGGGCGGGTCGGGCGCGCCGCTGTGGTGGCGGAGGGTGAAGGGGACCGACAGGGCGTAGACCACGAGCAGCACCCCGGCGCAGATCCCCGACAGGACCGTCTCGTGGGCGGCCGCCGGCGTCGAGAGGTGATCGGCCAGGGTGGGCACGAGCAGCGCGGCGACGGCGAGGAGCAGCAGGTTGCCGTACAGGCGGGGCTCGGCCCCGTCGAAGCGCTGCGTGCCGTGGCGCAGGCCGCCGGCGACGAAGGCGCAGCCGAGGACCAGCACCGCGTTGCCGAGGATGGAGCCGATCAGCGCGGCTCGCACCACGCCGACCAGGCCGGCCTGGAGGGCGAAGATCCCGACGAACAGCTCGGGGAGGTTGCCGAGGGTGGACTGCAGCAGGCCCGTCGCCCCCGACCCGATGTGCTCGCCGACCGCCTCGATGGCCTGACCGACCAGAGCCGCCAGCGCGGCGAGAGCCAGGCCGGCCACGACGAAGCGGGCCGTCTCGGGCGCGGTGGTGAGCTCGAGGATCCCGGCGGCAGCCGTGAGGGTGACCGAGACGCCGAGCACCAGCCTCTGGCGGCGGTCGAGCACGAAGGCCATGTTGGGCTGCGACCCTAACGCCGGGACCTGCCGGCGGCCCGCCCCCGGCCAGGTGGCAGGCGGCCGGGGGGCGGACCGGGCGTCCCGAGGGCGAGCGGAAGCCGCTCGGGGTGGGTGCCGGGAAGGGCGATCCCGACACCCAGCATCCTCGTCGCCCAACCGCGGCGGAACCTGGGAGCAACATGGGAGTTGGCTGAAAACCCCAGCCTGCCTGCCACCGCCCGTGACTTGCCGGTCACCGTGGTGGCCGGTTGCGCTGGCGCTCCCCGCCCGGGTGCGGAGGCCGGGCGTGTGGCGAGTGGCCGGCCCGACATGGGTCGAGCGAACTTTCGTGTCGTCGGCAGGGGAAGGTGCTCCTGGCCGACCCGGGTCTGACGAACCTTGGTGTCTCCGTGTCGCTCAGCGCGATCCGGGCACCGAGGTTTCCGGCTCCGGTCGGGCGCAGCCCGCCCGAGCCGTCCCGCCGGCCGCCGGACCGGGGCTGCGGCGCCGAGCGCACACGGGCCGCCCACCATCCAGGCGGGGCGCGAGCTCAGGCCAGGCCGACGAGGTCGATGGCGAACACCAAGGTGGCGCCGCCCGGGATGGCCCCGGGGACACCGGCGGCGCCGTAGCCCATGGCCGGGGGGATGACCAGCACACGCCGACCGCCCACGCGCATGCCGGCGATGCCGTCGGCGAAGCCCGGGATCACCCCGCTCAGGGAGAATGTCGCCGCCCCCCGGCCCCACGACGAGTCGAAGGTCTCGCCGGACTCGAACAGGGCGCCAATGTAGTTGACCACGACGGTGCCGCCGGGCTCGGCCATGTCCCCGGTGCCGACCACCAGGTCGGATCCGGTCAGGGCCTCAGGTGCCGGACCCGTCGAGGGGTGGATCACCGGGGCCATGGCCAGGTCGGTGGCGTGGTCGACCTCGGGCAAGATGCCGTTGGCGAAGCGGTCGGGCGACTCGTCGTTGCTCACCCGACGACCGTAGCCAGCCCGGTCGCCGGCGTGGCCCCGTCGGCCTCCGTGCCGACGGGGGCCCCCGTGCCGGGCCGCCTGCCAGAGGAACAGGGAGAACCTTTGGAGGGGGCGCCGAGATTCGAACTGGGGTCCAGGGCTTTGCCGCCAGCACGGAGAGTGGTCAGGTGGACCTCTCCGAACGCATACGTGTTGTTCAGGGGCCTTTACCGCCCCAGCGTGAACGGCCGCCAACGCCGCCGAACGTGAGCCGTTGTGTGGAATCTGTGTGGCCGAGAACCGTTCGCTGTCACCGCTGCGGGACAGGCTGGAACCACGATGCCCCGCCTGAGCGCCTTCCACGGGATCGTCGTCTAGCTCTACATCCGACCACGGCGTGCCGCACATCTACGTCCTATCACGGCGCGGATCGAGCTGTGCTCGACATCTTGTCCGGGGGAGGCGAGCGGGTCGCTTCTCGGGCCGCTCGACGATCCCGCGTATTTCGCTCAGATGGCAGTCGATCCCGACGCTGGCACCGTCGCGTGGCCTAACGGCCTCGACCTGGCGCCCGAAGTGCTCCACGGCGATCACGAGCCGGAGCACGCGCTCGGGTTCCGGGACGTCACCGCCGCTCGCCAGACGGCCTGACCAGACCGCTCTCCCGAAACGTTGGGGTTCCCGGCGTTGGGGGCGACCTGATCTACCGGCACGCCACCGCCGAGCGGGACGGCAAGGTGGACCCCTCCCTCGATGCCGAGATCGCCGAGTTCGTGGTCCTGCGCACGGCGACTCCACAGAAGCGTCCCAGTAGTGGGGAATCGGTGTGGAATCCGCCTCCGGACAACGACCTCGGGGCGCCCGACGTGAAATGTTCACGCGGGGCGCCCCGAGGTCGAGCTCGGTGCCGTCAGACACAGCTGGAGGCGGCGCCCAGATTCGAACTGGGGTACAGGGCTTTGCAGGCCCTTGCCTAAACCACTCGGCCACGCCGCCCGGCGAAGCGAGAGTCGAGCATACTCAGGTACCGCCCCGGGGCCGGCGGCGGCCCGGCTGATCGATTTCCGGGGTCGGCAGACGGCGCCCAGCAGCGTGGACAGTCCGCAAGTCCCGCCAGGGGAGGAGCGCCAGGGGAGGAGCGCCAGGGGAGGAGCGCCAGGGGAGGAGAGGGGGCGCCGGCATGGGTAGCCGGCATGGGATACTTGCGGCGAATCGTCGAACGCCGGGGCCGCGCCGCACCAGACGGGCGCGCCGGGTGGGAAGGAGCCAGCATGGCCAGGGGCCAGAAGAACAAGGAGCGGGAGGAGGGCGCCACGGCGCCGGCCGCCCCGAAGCCGGTCACCAAGTCCGACAAGACGCGGGCCGACGCGGCCAAGGCGGACAAGACCGGGCTGCGGGAGCGGGTGAGCCGGCGGATGATGTCGGTCGGATTCCTGCGGCGCCGCTACGTGAAGCGGATGCTCAAGTACATCGAGAAGTCCCAGGCCAAGGGCAAGCGCCTCCCGCCCCAGCTCTACGACCTCAACCGGTTCCTGTCCCAGGTGCCCAAGGCGCAGCGCGCCGAGCGCCTCGAGGAGGCCATCACCGCCCAGCGCAAGGAGGAGCCGCTCGGCAACCGCGATCTGCGGCGCGCCTCGGCCAACCAGGGCCGTCAGAGCGGTCGAGGCGGCGGACGTCACCGACCCGGACTGGCCCCGCGCTCGCTCCAGCAGGGACCGAGGATCCCGAAGAAGCCCCGCTGACGCGCTGCCCGGCGGTCACCGGGGCGTCGGGAGAGGTCATCTAGGATCTGCCCTCCACCGTCGGGAGGTCCTCGGACTCGTGCACGCCGTTCTCGGCATCAACTGCTTCAGCCACGACACGGCGGCCGCCCTGCTCGTCGACGGCCAACTGGTCGCCTTCGTGGAGGAGGAGCGGCTCAACCGGGAGGTCCACACCAAGCGGTTCCCCCACCAGGCCATCGCCTCGTGCCTGCGCCAGGGCGGCATCGACATCGCCGACGTCGAGATGGTCGCCTTCGCCTACCGGCCCCAGGACGACTTCGCCAGGGGAGCGGCCGACGCCATCCGCCGCCGCGCACCCAAGCGCCTCGCCGCCCAGGCCTACGTCGACGCCAGGCTGGCCTCCAAGGAGCAGCTGTTCCGCCGGGCGTGGCGGTACCGGGGTCCGCTGGTCCACGTCGGCCACCACCTGGCCCACGCGGCCGGGACCTTCTTCTCCTCCCCGTTCGACGACGCCGCGGTGCTCACCATCGACCGGGGCGGCGACTTCCTGTCGACGACCACCAACGTCGGCCGGGGCGCCCACATCGACGTCCGCTCCGAGATCCGCAACCCGGACTCGCTCGGCGAGGTCTACACCGCGGTCACCCGGTTTCTCGGGTTCCACCCCAACGACGAGGGCAAGGTCATGGGCCTGGCGCCCTACGGCAGTCCCAAGTACGTCGACGAGCTCCGCGACCTGATCCGCCTCGAGCCCGGCGGCGGCTTCTCGGTGGACCTCGACTGGTTCGGCTACCAGAAGGAGGGCTCGCCGGTCTCGGCCCGCTTCCTCGAGCGGTGGGGACCGCCGCGCCAGCCCGAGTCGGAGCTCACCGACCGGGACAAGGACCTGGCCTTCGCCGTGCAGGACCTCGTCGAGGAGTCGGCCCTGCACGTGGCCCGCAACCTCAGGACGTCGTCGGGCAGCACCAGGCTGTGCCTGTCGGGCGGGGTGGTGCTCAACTCCGTCATGAACACCAGGATCCTGCAGGAGGCGGGCTTCGACGAGCTGTACATCCAGCCGGCCGCCGGTGACGCCGGCAACGCCCTCGGCGCCGCCCTGTGGGCGTGGCACGAGCAGCTCGGCCACCCCCGGTCGTGGCAGATGACCCACGCCTTCTACGGCGAGTCCTGGAGCGACGAGGATTGCGCGGTGGCCCTCCGGCGAGCCGGTGTGGGCTTGTCGCCGGCCGCCAACCCGTCCGAGGAGGCCGCCACCCGCCTCGCCGCCGGCAAGGTCGTGGGTTGGTTCCAGGGCCGCGCCGAAGCCGGTCCCCGGGCGCTCGGTGCGCGCTCGATCCTCGCCGACCCGCGCCGGGCGGAGATGCGCGACGTGGTCAACGAGCGGGTCAAGCGGCGCGAGTGGTTCCGCCCGTTCGCGCCGAGCGTCCTCCACGAGCGCGGCGCCGAGTACTTCGACCGCTACCACCCGAGCCCGTTCATGCTCCTCGTGCTCCCGATCGCCGAGGACAAGCAGGCGGTCATCCCCGCCACCGCCCATGTAGACGGCACCGGCCGGGTCCAGAGCGTGACCCGGGAGTTCAACCCGGCCTTCTACGAGGTGATCGAGCGCTTCGGCGCCCTCACCGGTGTCCCGGTCGTGCTCAACACCAGCTTCAACCTGCGGGGCGAGCCCATGGTGCACCGCCCCGGGGAAGCGGTCACCGACTTCTTGCGCTCGGAGATGGACTCGCTGATCCTCGGCCACTGGGTGGCCGACAAGCCGTCGCGCTGACCTCCCCGGGCAGGCGCCCGGCCGACCGGACACGCGCCCGGCCGACCTGGCCGTCCTCAAGCATGCGACGGGGCTGCCGATAGCTGTCATATGGACCGCATCGGATCCCCGAGCACGGCCGCCGCCGGGCGGCCGGGCGAAGTCAGCCGCGCCGCCCGCTCGTGGACACCCGCGACGGGGGCGGCTCGATGAGCCTGCTGATGTCCCCGGCCGTCGCCGCTCCCTACGAGGAGGCCGGTCGGTCCCTGCGGCTGGCCCGCGTCCGGGCGTCGATGTCGCAGCAGTTCCTCGGGATCCTGCTCGGTGCCACCCAGCAGACCGTCTCGCGCTGGGAGCAGGGCCTCGGTGCGCCGGGCCGCTCGGCCCAGGGGTCGCTGTGCTCGGTCCTCGGGCTGCCACGCGACCTGTGGTCGCTGCGCGCCCGGCATCCCCTCGCCGGCTGAGCGACACCCGGGTCAACGACCCGCGGGGCGGGTACCGTCCAGCGGTGCCTGGATCCACCGCCGGTCTGCCTTCGTCTCCCAACCCTCCGAGGGCGACCTACCGGGTCCAGATGCACGCGGGCTTCGACTTCGATGCCGCCGCCGCCCAGGCGGGCTACCTGGCCGAGCTCGGCGTCAGCCACCTCTACCTGTCACCCATCCTGCAGGCCGCTCCTGGCAGCACCCACGGCTACGACGTGGTCGACCCGACCCGGGTCAATCGGGAGCTCGGCGGGGCCGAGGGCCACGCCAGGCTGGGGCGGGCACTCGGGGCGGTGGGCATCGGGCAGCTGGTCGACGTGGTGCCCAACCACATGGCCATCACCGGCAGGGACAACGCCTGGTGGTGGGACGTGCTCACCCACGGGCCATCGAGCGTCTACGCCGACTACTTCGACGTCGACTGGCAGCCTTCGGATCCCCGCCTGCGCGACACCGTGCTGCTCGCCATCCTCGGCGACCACTACGGGCGTGAGCTCGAGGCTGGGCACATGGCGCTGGTCCGGGAGGGCGACGAGGTGGTGCTGCACTACTTCGACCACGCCGCGCCCCTCGACCCTTCGAGCCTGGACACGATCCTCCTCGGCGCGGCGGCGCGCCTCCCTGCCGACCCCGAGGATCCCCGCCTCGAGCTCGAGCGCCTCGCCGGGTTCGTGGCCGCCCTTCCGCCGTCGTCGAGCCGGGGGGGCGAGGAGATCGCAGATCGACACCGGGCCACCGACGAGCTGCGCGCCCGGCTGGCCGCCCTCGGGGCGTCCGCACCCTCCGTGTTCGACGCCGTCGACGCCGAGCTGGCTGCGGTCAACGCCGACCCCGACGCCGTCGACGCCGTGCTCGCCCGGCAGAACTACCGCCTGGCGTGGTGGCGCAGCGCCGGTGAGAACCTCGACTACCGGCGCTTCTTCGACATCAACGACCTGGCCGCCATCCGAGTCGAGGAGGCCAAGGTGTTCGCCGACAGCCACCGCCTGATCCTGGCCTGGCTGGCCGATGGCGTGGTCGACGGCGTGCGGGTCGATCACATCGACGGGCTCTACGACCCGGCCAGGTACCTCCGCAGGCTGTCCGCCGGCGCCCCGTCCGGCTGGGTGCTGGTCGAGAAGATCCTCGAGGGCGACGAGGAGCTGCCTGCACGCTGGCCGGTCGCGGGGACGACCGGCTACGACTGGCTCAACCGGGTTGGTGACCTCTTCACCCATCCGGGCGGCTGGGAGCGGGTCGTGGCCGGCTACCGGCAGTTCGCGTCGGTGACCGACCGCTACGAGGAGCTCGTCTACCGGGCCAAGCAGGAGGTGCTCAACGGGACCCTCGCGGCCGACGTCAACCGGCTGGTCGCCAAGCTGGCGGCCATCTGCGAGCGCCGACGTCGCTATCGCGACTACACCCGCAGGGACCTCCACGACGCCCTCGCCGAGGTGGGCGCCGGGTACGGGGTGTACCGGACCTACCTGTCGCTGGCCGGTGGCCTCGAGACCGCCACCGAGGGTGCGGACGCCATCGAGGACGGCTCGGCCGCGCCCGGGGCGTCGCAGGCCGACGAGGCCCTCGTGGCCCTGCGGGCCCCCGCCGACCGCGACGTCGAGATCGTGACCGGCGCCGTCCGGGCCGCGGGCATGCGCCGCCCCGACCTCGACGAGGCCCTCCTCGAGATGCTGCGCGACCTGCTGCTCGGCCGGCTCCAGGGCTCCGGCGAGGCCGACTTCGCCCTCAGGTTCCAGCAGCTGACCGGCCCGGTGATGGCCAAGGCGGTCGAGGACACCGTCTTCTACCGGTACCTGCCGCTCCTGTCGCTCAACGAGGTCGGCGGCGACCCCGGCCACGTCGGCGCCGATCTGGCCGGATTTCACCGCGGCAACGAGACGGCGGCCGCCGAGCACCCTGCCGCCCTCCTCGCCCTCTCGACCCACGACACCAAGCGCAGTGAGGACGTGCGCGCCCGGATCAGCGTCCTGGCCGAGGTGGCCGGCGAGTGGCAGGACGCGGTCGAACGCTGGTGGGACGGCGTCACCGCCGGCGGCGTCGTTCCCCCCGACCGCAACACCGCCTGGCTGCTGCTCCAGACCCTCGTCGGGGCGTGGCCGGTCAGCGCCGAGCGCGCCCAGGCCTACCTCGAGAAGGCCACCAGGGAGGCCAAGGAGCACACCTCGTGGACCGAACCCGATCCCGTCTACGACGAGATCACCGCCGCCTTCGCGACCGGGGCGGTGTCCGACCCGGCCACGGTGGCCATCGTCGAGGAGCTGGTCGCCCTCGTCCGCCGCCCCGGGCGGGCCGTCTCGCTCGGCTCGAAGCTGATCACCCTGACCGCTCCCGGCGTCCCCGACCTGTACCAGGGCAGCGAGCTGTGGGACCTGTCGCTGGTCGACCCGGACAACCGGCGCCCGGTCGACTACGACCAGCGGGCCAAGCTGCTGGCCGGTCTGGCGTCGTCGACCGCCGCGGACCTGTGGGCGACCGACGACGACGATGGTGTGGTCAAGCTGGCCGTGGTCGCTGCCGCGCTGCGGGCCCGCCGCGAGCTGCCGGTCGCCTACGAACCCGGATCGGCCTACGTGCCGCTGCTCGCCGACGGGCCGGCCGCCGATCACCTGGTGGGGTTCGCCAGGGGCGCGGACGCGGCCACCCCGGCCGCGCTCACCTTCGCCATCCGCTGGCCGGTGGTCCTCGAGCGCAACGGCGGGTGGCGGCACACGACGATCACCCTGCCGGAAGGGAGGTGGGTCGATCGCTTGAGCGGTGCCACCCGATCGGGGGAGGTGGCCGCCGGCGACCTGCTCGGACGGCTCCCCGTGGCCCTGCTGGTCGGCGAGGACGACGAGCCCGGTGCAGAGCGGCGCGCCGGCGAAGAAAGGATGGCCGACGATGGATGAGTTGCGGGTGTGGGCGCCGGGCCACGAGCGGGTGGACGCGGTGCTCGACGACGCGTCCGCCGCCATGGCCGAGGCGGGGGGCGGGTGGTGGTCGGCCCGGATCGGCGACCTTCCCGCCGGCACGCGCTACCGGTTCTCGGTCGACGGCGGGCCGGCCCGGCCCGATCCGAGGAGCCGCTGGCAGCCGGAGGGGATCGGAGGGCCGTCCGCCGTCTACGACCACGCCGCCTTCGCGTGGAGCGACGGCGCCTGGCGTGGGCGCCGCCTGGCCGCCAGCCCGATCTACGAGCTCCACGTCGGGACGTTCACCCCCGAGGGCACCTTCGACGCGGCCATCGGCCGCCTCGACCACCTCGTCGACCTGGGCATCGGGGCGGTCGAGCTGCTCCCCGTCGCCGAGTATGGCGGCGAGCGGGGCTGGGGCTACGACGGGGTGCTGCTCTGGGCGGTCCACCATGCCTACGGCGGCCCCGACGGCCTCAAGGCCCTGGTCGACGCGGCCCACGCCCGCGGCATCGCCGTCATCCTCGACGTCGTCTACAACCACCTCGGGCCGGCCGGCAACCACCTGGCCGACTTCGGCCCGTACTTCACCGACCGCTACGCCACCCCGTGGGGCCAGGCGGTCAACGTCGACGGCGCGGGGAGCGACGGCGTGCGCCGCTTCGTCATCGACAACGCCTGCGCCTGGCTCGAGGACTACCACCTCGACGGCCTGCGCCTGGACGCGGTCCACGCCATCGTCGACGAGAGCGCCCTGCACCTGCTCGAGGAGCTGGCCACGACGGTGGCGGCCCTGGAGGAGCGCACCGGTCGCACCCGATGGTTGATCGCCGAGAGCGACCGGAACGACCCACGCCTGGTGGCCTCGACCGAGGCCGGTGGCTACGGCCTCGACGCGGTGTGGTCCGACGACTTCCACCACGCCGTCCACGCCGCCCTCACCGGGGAGCGATCCGGCTACTACGTCGACTTCGGCTCCCTCGACGACATCGCCGCCGCCCTCGCCCGCGTCTACGTGTACGGCCGCCGGTGGTCGCCGTTCCGCCAGCGTCACCACGGGCGTCCGGTCGGGTCGCGGCCAGGCTCCCGCTTCCTCGCCTACGCGCAGAACCACGACCAGATCGGCAACCGGGCGGCCGGGGAGCGCCTCGCCGCGCTGGTGTCGCCTGGGCGGGCCAAGATCGCCGCCGCCCTCACCCTCACCGGGCCCGGGCTGCCCATGCTGTTCCAGGGGGAGGAGTGGGGGGCGTCGACGCCCTGGCAGTACTTCACCGACCACCAGGACCCCGAGCTCGGCCGGGCCGTCAGCGAGGGCCGGCGGGGTGAGTTTGCCTCCTTCGGCTGGGCGCCCGACGACGTGCCCGACCCCCAGGACGCGGCCACCTTCGAGCGCAGCCGGCTCGACTGGGACGAGCTCGGCGACGGCGTCCACGCCTCTCTCCTGACCTGGCACCGGGACCTCCTCGCCCTGCGTCGACGCGTCGGGGACCTGACCGACGGCCGGCTCGACGCCGTGCGCGTCGAGACCTCGGAGACCTGGCTGCGCATGGAGCGCGGCTCGGTCACCGTCGCCCTCAACATCGGGTCCTCCACCGTCGACGTCGCCGTCACCCCCGGGGCCGGCACCACGCTGGCCTCGGACCCCGCGGTGACCGTCGACCCCGCCGGCGGGGCGGTGACCCTGCCCCCGGACACGGTGGTGGTCCTGCACCGGGGCTAGCCGGGGTGGCCGAGCTGCGTGCTAGCGTTTCCCACCGCACTCGCGGGCGTATAGCTCAGTTGGTTAGAGCGCATGCATGACGCGCATGAGGTCGGGGGTTCGATTCCCTCTACGCCCACCACCGCTGAGCAGGACCTCTACCTCCAGGGAGCGGAGGCGGAGGGCCTGAAATCCCCCGGCGTGCGCGCCACGTGCGCGAAGGATCGGGGGCGATGCCGGCGAGCAGGGCCTCCATGCGGGTCGCGACATCGGCCACCGGTCTCACCCGGCGCCTGTCGCGCCGGTAGAGGGTCCGAGGGTCGTCACCGAGAACGTGGGCTACCTCCTCGATGCTGGCACCGGCGTCCGACAGCAGCGAGACGGCGCTGAGCTTTCCCACCTCGAGGCACGGCATGGGACGCTCGGCGACGAGACGTCGGACGTGGCGCTCGGTGATGCCGAGCCGCGTCGTGACCTGCTCGACGGACAGTAACTGAGGGATCTCCTGGTCGGGCATCTCGCTCCTTGTTTCCTGTCGCCATTTTCCTGCTGAAACCTCTCCGTTGCCGAAGGTTCGCTTTCGCCAGATACCTGGCCGTCGGCTCAGCTCAATTATTGGACGGTTACCTGTCGGCAGTCTCATGGTCATGTGAGCTCCTCGAGCCGGTGATCGTGGAACACTGACGGCGTGGAAGCTCGGGCGAGTGTGTTGGTGGTCGACGACGAGAAGACGCAGCGTTACGTCCTCCGGCAGTATCTGACCAAGGAGGGCTACGACGTGGTCGAGGCTGACAACGGTATCGACGCCCTGGAGATACTGAGGAAAGGTCACATTGACGTGGCCTTGGTCGATGTCATGATGCCGGGTCTCGACGGCTTGGATCTGGTCCGGCTGGTCCGGCAGGAGTCCGACATTCCGATCATCATGGTGACGGCCAGGGGTGAGGAGTCCAGCAGGGTGGCGGGTCTCGATCTGGGCGCGGACGACTACGTGGTCAAGCCGTACTCGATGCCCGAGGTCATCGCCCGGGTTCGGGCCCGGCTGCGTCGTCATTCCGGAACGGAGGCTCTACCGGCTCCTTTGCGAGCAGGCGCGCTCGAGATCGATCTCGACGCTCGGCGCTGCACGGTCGCCGGCAGGGAGGTAGAGCTGACCAGACGCGAGTTCGACCTGCTCGCAGTGCTGGTCAGCCAACAGGGCCGGGTGCTCAGCCGCTTTCAACTGCTGGAGGCGGCCTGGGGCACGACCTATCTGACCGAGAAGACCGTCGATGTGCACCTGAACAAGCTGCGAGCGAAGCTCGGCGATGCGGTCACCGTGACCGCCTTGCGCGGTGTCGGCTACCGCCTCGAAAAGTGAGAACCGTCCTCTCCTCCCTCAGGATCCGGGTCCTGGCGGTGATGGTCATTCCCGCCGCGATCCTGATCGTCGGCGCGTTTCTCACCTTCAGCCACATCAGTGCCGTGTCGGAACAGAGCAGGTCCTACCAATCCGACGACAGCACGGCTCAGGCTGTAGCCCAGGCTGCCGGTGTCAACCCGGGACGCGTCGAGTTCGCCGCATTCCAGACCATCATCGGAGACGACCAGATCCTGGTGAGCTATCACGGTCAGTGGCTGTATCGCGGACCGGCGAACCACGATCCCGCAAAGTTCACGATCACCAAGTTGTTTGCCGGCGGTCACGTGACCGTCGTCGGTGACGTCGACGGCACCACCGTCTTGTCACTCCAGTTGACCGCCATCGCTGCGGGCCTGCTCGTCCTGCTGGCCGCCGTGGCGCTGCTCGGCACCACCACGCTGATCCGTGGCATCCGCGAACCGCTGGAGCGGGCCGCATCGGTCGCTGACCGTCTCGCCGGCGGTGACCTCGCCGCCCGCATGGGGTCGAATGGTCCCGACCAGTTCCGACGCCTCGCCCGGGCCTTCGACACCATGGCCGGACGCCTCCAAGCCGCCGATCGCGATCAGGAGCAGTTCCTCTCCGACCTCGCCCACGAGATCGCCACCCCCGTCACCGCGGTCATCGGCCTGGCCGGCGCAGCGCTCGATCAAACCATCGATACCCCCGCTCAGCTACAAGAGGCGACAGGACTGTTGGAGGGAGAAACGACCAGGCTGCGAAGCCTGCTCGATGATCTCCGCCACCTCCGCATGCTCGAGCTCCCCAGCTCCGTCGAAACCCAGCCGGTCGATCTCGCCGGACTGTGCGACAGCCTTGCCCGACTCTTCGCCGCCCCCGCCCAGGCCGCCGGCCTCGACCTCCAGGTCCACGCCCCGAACCTCGACGTGGTCTCCGACCCGCGCTTCGTCGAACGGATCCTGACCAACTTCCTCACCAACGCCATCCGCTACACCCCGACCGGTGGAACGGTGCAGATCAAGACTGCCCAAGGCAGTCAGGACACCATCGTGGTATCGGTATCCGACACCGGCATCGGGATCCCACCCGACGAACACGACCGGATCTTCGACCGCTTCCACCGGGTCGACACCGCCCGCGACCGGGTCTCAGGGGGCACCGGGCTCGGCCTCGCCATCGCCCGACGAGCCGCGGTCACCCTCGGAGGCAGGATCGAAGTCGACAGCACACCCGGCCAGGGCAGCGAATTCCGTCTCATCCTGCCCACCCGCCCACTCACCGGGTCTGGCGTCGAACCCGTCGACGGCGAACCTCACGCTGCGACGTCGACCCTCACGCCGCCGGCGTCGACCCCCTCCAAGACACCGCCAGCCACCCGACCGCGCGAGACGGCCTAAACGGGACAGATCGGCCGCAGAGTCCGGTCACGCTTGGAGAGCTACCCGCCAGACTGCCGTCACGTAACCCTGCAATAACTTCGGGCTTCTAACGTCGGTGATGTCGCCCACCAAAGGACATCATCATGGGATCGTTCATCTTCGGCCTCGCATTCGGCGCAGCCATCGCGCTCATCCTCATCGGGTTCACCATCCGGGCCATCGTCCAGCAAACACACACCGGCACTCAGACATGCCGCAAGCATCCCGCCCAGGACGACACAGCAAATGAAAGCAGCGCAGAGCTCGCTGACATCGAGCTCGCGACCGTTCTCGAAAACGAGTGGAAGGCCAATCGACGTTGAGACAAGGCCGGGCGTGAAGCGGGCCTCGCTTTTCACCCTCCAACGGCGCCGGAGCCGAGGTGGGCTCGGTCACTGCGTCGCCGTAGGCGCCGCCGGCGATCCCATGGACGGGAGGAGCCCCACGTGCTTTGGCCCGGTCGGTGAAGGCTGAGGTGGTGAACTGCTCTGGGGCGCCCTGATCGCGGTGTATGAACGCACCGAAGGTTGGTCGGTGGCTCTCGGCGGCCATACCCAGCGCGTTGGTCGGGGCGTCACGTCGGCGTGGGGGCTCGACAGACGAGTGGTGTCGGGCGCTTCGACTCGGCCCGGGTCACGCTGCTGATGCCGTGGTGGTGGTCACTTGCCGCGTCGCAAACGTTGACCTGCGAAACCGGGCCTCCAGTACGGCGGCAGCTGCGCAATGGACGCGGGCCCTTTGGTCGGCAACGTGGGCGATCCGACCGGCGATTGTTTGGAGGAAGGGCGCCTAAAACGGGCTTGTTTGCTATGCGAGGAGAAAACTCGGGAGCCACGATGAGCAGCACGGGCACCCGGGCATGTGGGAGGTGGTCGATCGGGGCAGTCAATTCGAGCAGCGCTCCGACCCGGACCTCGTTGCGCCAGCTCGGAGCCCGCTCAGCACTGACCCGAGTGAACCATTCGTAGGCATCGTCTTCGAACATGGTTCCGACGAGCCAGGTGATGGCGCCGCGGTAACCCTCGAGCTGGATGCCCGCGAGAACTTCACAACGTTGCGGCGATGAGCGGGCAGGCCGATCGACGGCGACCGCATACCACGCCCGCCTCGGCCACCACTCGGCTGCCACGGACGTGGATGAGCCCTGCGCTGACCAGCATCGTCGTCCACTCGTCGAGGCCAACAGGTCGCTCCGACAACCGCAACGAGAAGCGCCACACGTTCTTGATCAGACGCCACCAACCGCCTGGACCACGGCTCAGCATCACCTTGACCTTGGATCCGATGATTGCACGGTCCGAAGCCGTAGCACCTCGGCCGAACATCATGTCGCCAATGATCAGTCGACCGCCCGGGCGAAGCCACTCGGCAGCGCGCTCGATGAACACGTGCTTGTCACGATCGAGCAGATGATGTAAAGTATAGTTGGACACGACCAGGTCCACGCTGGCTGCCGGAAGATCGAGCTGCTCGATTGCGGTCATGTGCACCTGGATGTTTGCCAGCCCGGCGTCGGCGGCGCGCTTCTCGAGCTCCGCGAGCATAGGCCCGCTCACGTCCACCGCGATCATCCGACGGGCATGCGCGGCGAGCGGCACGGCGAGCGCGCCGGTCCCGGCGCCAACGTCAACCACCACCCCCTCCTCTGGACCGGCCTCGGCCAACACGGCGTCGGTGACTGCACCCAGCCCGGCAGTCCCGTGGTGATCCCAGCTGGCCGCAGACCGCTCCCATTTGCGGCGCTGCGTTCGGATAGCAGTGCGTTGCCCGAGACGCCGGGGCCCCTTCGGCGGAAGGGACCTTCCGTGCTCACTGCCCACCTGCGCAGTATCTGTCATCGGACCTGAAGCGATGCTGAATGATCCGGGTGTGGCTCTCTGCGAGGGACGTAGTGCGTCCTTGTTTGCCCCGGTCAGGTAGCTGAGTCACCGTTCGTGTGGTGCTGGCAGCCGGTGGGTCCACCACCTTTCGGTGCTCGCCGCCGAGAATCTGCCTGTGACCGACAGGCAGAGAGGGGAGTACGATATGGCTCGTGCCGTCGAGGACCAGGGTTCAGGTACCGCGAATGCTGCGGGGGACGGTCGTCACGCATCGCCGCCGGTGCGGGAAGGCGAGCTGCCGGTGCGCGGACGGCCAAGCGCTCCACGAGTAGGTGGTCCTCACCTACTCGCTGTCGGCCCGGGCCCGGCAGGTGAGCTTGCCCGAGGAGCTGATCGAGCCGGTGCGGGCAGCGACGGCCCGCTACCGGGCGGCCCGTCAGGGCCTGGAGGCGGAGGGGAACGCGGGTCTGGAGACGCTGATGGCGGGCCTGCGGCGGACCCGGAGCTGATCGAGGGGTTCGCCGTCGCGGCTGTCTGCTACGGCGCCGTGGTCGACTTCCTCGGTGGTGACGAGGCGGCGGGACTCACCCACGACCGGCTCGAAGCCCGGATCACCCACTGACGGCCGGGAGTTGCTGCGCCAGTTGTTCCAGGACCACGTGGGCCTGCGGTGCCGCCGTGAGCGCCGGGCTCCTACGGTCGTCGACGCCGCCGGGCTCGCCCACCGGGCGGCCGAAGCCGGCCACCACCGGGTGCTTGGGACCACCCTTGGCGAGGTGGTCGTCACCCCGCTCGCCTACCGGGCCACCGGAGCCGAGAACCTGCATCTCGCCGACGCCGCGTTGAACCTGCCCGCCGAGCGCCACAGTCACGGTCTCCGCCAGCTGGCGGCGATCGAGGCGACACGGGGCAGCTACGAGGAGGCGCAGGGCGCGATCGGGCGGGCCACCGGCGTCGAGGTGGGCAAACGTCAGGTGGAAGACCTCACCCGGCGCGCCGCTACCGACGTCGATGCCTTCTACCACGACAAGCCCCACAAGCCCGCAGCCGACACTGACGTGGTGGTGATCTCCGCCGACGCCAAGGGGATCGTCATGCGCCCCGACGCCCTGTGCCCGGCGACACGCAACGCCGCCCGGGCGGACAACCACAAGCTGAAGACCAGGCTGTCGAAAGGAGAGCAGCGCAACTCCGAGCGGATGGCCGAGCTCGCCGTCGTCTACGACACCACCCCCGTCCCCCGCGACCCCGGCGACGTGTTCGCGTCACACGACAAGGCCACCAAGGCGCCAGCCCCAGCGGCGAAGGCCAAGTGGCTCACCGCCAGCGTCGCGGTCAACGCCAGGGAAGTCATCGCCGAAGCGTTCGACGAAGCCGACCGCCGTGACCCGGGCCACCAGCGTCGGTGGGTCGCCCTCGTCGAAGCCAACAACCACCAGATCGACGTGATCCGCGCCGAAGCCGCTCGCCGGGACGTCCAAGTCGCCGTCATCTGCGATTTCATCCACGTCGTCGAGTACCTATGGTCCGCAGCCTGGTGCTTCTTCGACGAAGGCGACCCCGCAGCCGAGACCTGGGTCGCCGACAAGGGCCTTGCCGTCCTGTCGGGCAACGCCGGAATGGTCGCCGGCGCCATCGGTCGCAAAGCCACCACCCTCGGCTTCGACGCCCCACGACGCAAGAAAGCCGACGACTGCGCCCGCTACCTGAAGAACAAGAAGCCCTACCTCGACTACCCCACCGCGTTGGCCGCCGGGTGGCCGATAGCAACAGGGATCATCGAAGGAGCCTGCCGGCACCTCGTGAGAGATCGCTTCGACATCACCGGAGCACGCTGGTCCCTGCAGGGAGCAGAAGCCATGCTCGAGCTCCGAGCCGTGCGCGCCAACAGCGACTTCGACGACCACTGGCACCACCACCTCCGCCGAGAACGAGCACGGGTCCACGAGTCCCGCTACGCCAACGGGCTCATCCCCCAAGCGGCCTGACCCGTCCCTCTCAGGGAGCGACACCCCTTCGATTAGCACCACGCCCCCAGCGGTTCCGCCGAGGAGACGCGGTTCGTCGACGTCGCCAGGTTGTCAGGTCCGACCCGGAGATCTGCGCGCGACGGGCAAGAGCTGCCGCACCGAGTTGGGCAGGCGTTCGACTCGTTCGCGACTCGGCTGGTTGTCTCCAGCTGAAGACAGGCGTCCGGCTCACTCGGCGGTGCGGCGCACCGCGTGGCGAAGTCATAACCAGCCTACGACCTGCGTGTGACGCTCATCCGAGAGGGAGGGGGGGAGGTCCAGACGCCACGGAGGTCCGTGGTCCGAGGGCGCGGAGGGTCAGGTGCTGGTGGGCGCAGGGCGTCACTCCTCGGTCCTCCGCTGGCTGGAACCGTGAGCGGACTTTGGACGAGCTCGACCCGTCACTGTCTCTCGAGGCACTCTCGGGCGAACTGGAGGCTTTTGGGCCAAGCGTCGGCGCGCGCGACCTTGTCGGGGTCCTCGTCGGTGATGTCCGCGTGCAGTAGTTCGGCAGGCAAGGCGGGAATCAGGTATCCGAGCGAGTGACCGGCGTCGGGGTACTTCAAGAGCTGGTCACCGAAGGGGTGTCTGTTGGCTCGGAGGCGATGTGCGATCGCTTCCGACATCGCGGCCGATGGCCAAACCTGGTCGGCTCCTGCAGCGATCAAGAGGATCGGTCCGCGTACCAACTCCACGGGGATCATGGCGTCCGGGTTGTCGCAGGCTGGGCCAGCGTGATCGACGTGGGGCAGCGGATGGCTGTCGAGCAGCCACGCGGGTCGGCCCGGAGGCCAGCTGCCTGCGACGATGTTTCCGGGCACCGTCAAGATCACCCCGTCGACGAGGTCTCGAAAGTGGATGGCGCTGAGTAGGGCCGCCTCACTGCCCCGCGACATTCCGAGCACCATGATGGGGGCGGTGGGCGATGGGAGCGCACCGATCAGCATCCGCAGGGCGCCTCGAAAGTACTCGAGGGGGATGTCTCTCAACTGGGCCGGCAGTCCTGGCCTGGCGAAATATGCGACGGACAAGGCGGTGACGCCCTCGGAGGCGAGCAGTTCGGCAACATAGGATGGCTCGCTACCCCCGGAGCCGCCGATCAGCATGACAGCTCCTCGGACTTCCAAACTCTTCGGGCTCGAAGAGCGTGCCGTGTATTCCGGCCTCCGTCGGCCGAAGGATTCGTTGCGTGAACCCGGTCATCCCTGAAGATCGTACTGATGTCTAGCGGGCCCCGTGAGATGGTCGGCACGGCCAGACGGGGTTCACTTTTACCGCCGCGCTGCTGGATAGCACAAAGCTTTTCGAAAGCTACTCCGTGATCGGCCCCGTCGAGGTGGTGATCGTTCCGAGGGAGACGACGAGGAACAACGCCAAGGTGAGCACGTGAACGCCGGTGCAGTACTCGCACAGAGCCCGAAGCTTCACTATCTCGACATAAACGAGCCACAAGACGACTCCGACACCTACGACCGACGCGCAAAGTCTGATAGCGCGAAGCAGATAGTTCGAGGATCGCCAGGCCGCCGGCAGCATGAAAGGAAGCATGAAGGCGAAGAACAGGAGGCCGAGCACAGACACCGGGAACCCAAAGATGTGGGAGTACTGGCTGGTGGTGACGGTCGCGCAGTTGAACACTCCCGTCGTCGAGCACGCCAAGTTGGTCGCGGATGTGTAGTGGGCGTACGTAAGATATGCCGCATCGGCAAGGCCGAGAATGCAGACGAGGAGGCCCGCAATCGTTGGCCAACGCGGAGCACCCTGAAACCCGTTTCCCTCATCCCTTGATGTCCGGTTGGGGGATAGCGAGGAGGGACTGGTCCTGGCGCGGTCCATCGGTGCCCCCTTATAGCTCGGGAGACGTCGGAGGAGATGTTGTCTCAGTCACCGGCGGCAGTCAAGAGTCGATAGGCTTCGGGAAAAGCCGGCAAACGTTGCTCGGGCTACCATTTGTCATTCGACAGATCATCGATGTTATGACGCCGGCGTCGGCAATGACGCTGCTAGCGAGGGGCGTCGTGCCGCTCGAGATGAGATTGGATATCTGCTGGAATGATTTCCCTGCGAGTAGTTGCGGATTGTACTCGGCGCCGCTGATTATCCCTTTGCCATTGAAGTAGATGAAGGGAATGCTGCCGGTCTGACCGGTGGCAGGGTCAACATCGTATTTGCTCATCAAGGTGTTCTCGGATGCGGTCGGCGTCTGGAGCGGCTTGTAGTTGATTCCCTGTTCCTCGACGGGCGTAAAGCTGAGGTACGGGCTCGTGTACGTGGACTTGTAGAACGAGAAAGTCGCCGTGTTGGGATATGCCTCGGGCTGACCGGATGGGGTGGTGCTGGCCGAGTGGATGGAGCTCAAGTTGTGAAACGTCCCGAACTTGGAGAGGGCGAGCACGAGCGGCCAGCGTTCCGTGGCGCAGAAGGGACAATACTCAGCGCCGACATACAAGAGACCGGGCTTTCCGCCTGCGGTGGTCGGCGGGTACGAGGTGACCTGTGGATACGCACCGCCCGCCGCCGTGAGCTTGTAGTTGTCGGCGGCATCTCGCATGGTCTGCAGACTGACCGCGGATGTGTAGCTGTTGAGCGCTGAGGGGGTTTCGGTCGCGACGGCGGTGTTCGACTTCGCCCCGTTGCTGGTCGCACGGACGGCGATGAAGACCACAATGAGAGCGACGACGGCGACGAGGGCGCCAAGGACGACCAACCGCTGTCTTCGCTGACGCTGGAGGTCGTGAGCGACCCGCCGCTTGTCAGCGGGACGGCCGGCGCTGCTCGTCTGGCCTTTCGTCACAGCCGGGCCGCCCGAGCGCCGTTTGCCACCCCGGGCCGGGACCGCCGTCGATGCCGGACTTTCGCGCCTCGATCGCTCAGCCATGACAAGAACGTAACGCCACTGCTCGAGCAGCACACACCGCCTACGTCTCGAGCACAGACACCAGCGGGATGCGGCGTCCATCGCTGGGCGGGAGCTCCGAGGGGCGGTCGAATTGGGGGTGCACCGGGTCGGTGCCGCCGGTTCGTCCTCACCGCTGCGTTGGAAGCATCATGCCGAGCTCCACGTTCCCGGCTGGGTTCGGGACGGGATGGTGTCGGATTCGTCCTCGGCGAGGAGGGCCAGCAGATCGGTCCGGGCTCGGGCGACTCGTGAGCGGATGGTCCCGGTCGGGCAGTCGCAGATCTCTGCGGCTTGGCGGTAGGGCAGTCCGAGCATCTGGGTGAGGACGAACGCGGCTCGGCGGTCGGGGTCGAGGTGGCGGAGGAGGTCGGCGACCACGAGGTGGTCGCTCGGGTCGCTGACGGCCGGGTCCGCCGGGTGGGGGGTGGGGAGGGATGCGTTGCGGCGGCGTCGGCGGTCGCGGCCGCGGAGCTCGTCGAGGCAGGTGTAGCGGGTGATGGCGAGCAGCCAGGTCCGGGCCGAGGAGTCGCCCCGGTACTCGGGAAGGGCTCGGATCGCTCGGATGAGGGCGTCTTGGGCGAGGTCGTCGGCGCTCTGGGTGTCGACGAGGGCGGCGCAGAGCCGCCAGACCTGCTCGTAGGCGACCTCGACGAGCTCGGTCAGGGCGTGATCATCACCGCTCCTGGCCGCCACGGCGAGGCGGCTGAGCTCGTCCACACACCGGACCGTAGATGGCGGCATGGCATTCCTCAAGATCCGCGGCAGGAACCGGGAACCAGCCGCGGCCGCCGATCGACTACCGCTGCGTGAGAACTCCTGCGAGCTCCGGCCAGCACACCCAGCGTCCGGCCCGGATTCGGCGGCCCGGTCGGCTCACCGGCGACGGAACGGGGAGGTAGCTCGTCGTGCCGGGAATGGGAACCGGGCTGGCCACCAACGACCCGATCGTCGTTGCCGCCTTCCACGCCGCGTTGCTCCACCAGGGGTTGGTGGTGCTGGCCATCGCCTTCGTGGCGCTGCTCGTCGGCAACTTGGTACGTGTCCTGCAGGCACGACGCCCGGGCGGTGACCGTGCCCTGGCGGCTCAGGCGGCGACGGTCGGGGTGCTGGCCGAGCCCGCGGGCCGGCGGCTGCTGCGGGTCAGCTTCGGGCTCATCTGGATTCTCGACGGGATCCTCCAGGCGCAGGCGGCCATGCCGCTCGGCATGATCCCCCAGGTGGTCAAGCCGGCGGCCAGCTCGTCTCCGGGGTGGGTGCAGCACCTGGTCAACTCGGCGGCGACGGTGTGGAGCTACCACCCCGTCACTGCGGCCGCTGCGGCGGTGTGGATCCAGGTCGGCATCGGTGTCTGGCTGCTCGTGGCCCCTCGCGGCGACTGGTCGCGCCTGGCCGGGATCGCCAGCGCCACCTGGGGTCTGTTGGTGTGGGTCTTCGGCGAGGCGTTCGGGGGGATCTTCGCTCCCGGGTTGACCTGGCTGTTCGGCGCGCCCGGCGCGGTGGTGTTCTACAGCGTCGCCGGGATGCTCGTGACGTTCCCGGACCGGTGGTGGACCACCCCCCGGCTCGGCCGGCTGGTCCTTCGGGTCATGGGGTTGTTCTTCGTCGGGATGGCGGTGCTGCAGGCCTGGCCGGGCCGGGGGTTCTGGCAGGGACAGCCCCGTCCGCAGTCCGCCCAGGGAACCCTGACCGCGATGGTCTCCCAGATGGCCCAGGTCACCCAGCCCCGACTGCTCGAAGGCTGGGTGAACAGCTTCGCGTCCTTCGACGCCGCCCACGGCTTCGCCGTCAACCTGTTCGCGGTCGTCGCGCTCGCCGCCATCGGCGCCGCCTTCCTCACCGGCCGGCGCCGCCCCGTGCGGGTCGCGGTGATCGCCGGGGTGCTGGTCTGCCTGGCCGACTGGGTCCTCGTCGAGGACTTCGGGTTCCTGGGTGGGGTCGGCACCGACCCCAACAGCATGATCCCCATGGCCCTCGTGCTCGTGGCCGGCTACCTGGCGTTGACCCGGCTGGCGCCGGCCACCGACGACACCGTCGTGGCGATGACCCCGGCCGGCCCCGCCGAGGGCGTGGCGTGGCGCGACCGGGTCACCGTCCGCCCGATCTACGCGTTCCAAGTGGCCGCCGCGATCGGAGCGGTGGCCATCACTGTCGTCGGTGCTGCACCCATGGCCGTGGCCGCCGCCAACCCCAACGCCGACCCGATCCTGACCCAGGCGGTCGATGGCGGACCAGCGGCCATCGACACCCCGGCCCCGGCGTTTCGTCTGCTCGACCAGAGCGGCCGGCCCGTCACCCTGGCCAGCCTGCACGGCAAGGCCATCGCGCTGACCTTCCTCGACCCGGTGTGCGTCAACGACTGCCCGATCATCGCCCAGGAGCTCCGACAGGCCGGCCAGCTCCTCGGCTCCGCCGACCGGCACGTCGAGCTGGTCGCCGTGGATGCCAACCCCCGCTACATCAGCCGCGGCTACACGGCCGCGTTCACCCATCAAGAGCTCCTCGACACCGTGGCCAACTGGCGGTACCTCACCGGCTCGCTCCCCGACCTGCAGCGCCTCTGGCGGGCCTTCGGAGTGCAGGTCGACTATGCGCCGGGCGGCTCGATGATCGCCCACAGCGACATCGCCTACGTCATCGACCCGACCGGGCACACCCGCGACGTCATCGACGCCGACCCCGGGCCAGGAACCCCGGCGACCATGTCATCGTTCGCGGCCGTCCTCGCCCACGCCCTACGCCACGTCCTGACCCCGGCATGACCCGAGACGTGCCGGCCCCCAAACGCGGTCGACGAGCCGGAGCGGCCGCTGGCATCGCGACGGTCATCGGTTGTCTGCTCGCCGGCTGCGGCACCGCCACCTCCTCGGCCACGACCCCCGCGATCCCGGCGGCGGGCGTCCCGACACCACTGGCCACCTCGCTCACCACGCCGGACGGCACCTGGGCGACGGTCCCCATGGGCCACCTCGACCAGCCCCTCGACACCTTCTGGCAACTCCTCCACCTCGCCCCGCACGTCCGGACGTGGACCGACCAGGTCGCCGCCACCGCCGTGGCCACCAACGGCGGGCTCACCCTCGCCTCTGCGGCAGACACGTTCGCCGTCGGCGTCCGCCCCACCAACCGCCTCCGCTTCTCGCCGCTCATCGCCACGGTCAACGGCGGCCACTCCTGGACCGACGGTCTCATCGGCGATGGCCTCGCCGAGCGTCCCGACACCCTCGCCATCGACACGCCCGGGAACGCCCTGGCGATCGTCGACACGCCGGCCGGCACCCAGGTCCTCACCTCGGCTGGCGGGCTCTCGGGGTGGACGCGCTTGACCGACCAGGCCCACCTCAGCGCCACCCCCGCAGGGCGCTCGTGCGGAGTGAGCACCCTCACCGCCGTCAGCTACCACGGGACCACGCCCGTCGTCGGCGCCAGCTGCACCCGCCCCGGCATCGTCGGACTGCTCTCCGACCGTTCGGGGACGTGGCAGCCCGCCGGGCTGTCGCTACCAGCCGCGTACCGCGACGCCACCATCCAGATCCTGGCCCTGCACGCCGAGGGCCCCACCCTCACCGCCCTTCTCGCCGTCACCGGACCAGGCGGGGCCACCCGGCTGCTGACCGGCTGGGGCACCTCAAATGGGGCCTGGATGCTTTCCCCGCCGCTGCAAGTCCCCGCGTCGGACCACCTGGCGTCCTACGGTCCCGCGGAGCGCACCGGCGAGTTCGTGTTCACCACCGGAGCCGCCAGCTGCGTCTCGACGATCGCCGGCCCCGGCGCAGCCTGGCACACCCTGCCCGCACCGCCGGCCGGCACCGCCACCCTCGCCATCCCAGCCGGCACCCCTCCTCAGGCGCTCGCCGTCACCAACGCGACCCTCACGATCTGGGCACTCCCGGCCAACACCAGCAACTGGGTCGAACGTCAGGTCCTCAAGGTGCCCATCCAGTACGGATCTTCTGGATGAGACCGCTCCGAAGGAAACCGGGCCGCTGGACCCACGCCGCCATCTCCTGCCAGCAGATCATCGAAGCGATCTCCGCCCGCAGCGACGGCGAACCCGCCGGCGTCGCCGACCAACTCGTCGACCGCCACCTCGCGGACTGCGAGACGTGCCAGGCGTTCGCCCGAGCCTGCCGAGGAGGCACTGGCGAGCTCACCCGTCTCACCCGCCAGCTCACCCTCCGACCACCGAAAAGCGTGCCCGACGACCTCCACCGGTCCCTGATCGCCATCGCCGCCACGCAACACCCCCCGACCACCAGACGACGACCGCAACGCCCCCGACGCCAGACCCTCTCCCACACCGGCGCCTGGCTGGCCGCCGCCCTGCCCGTCGTCGCGGCCATCGGCCTCCTCGGCGTTCCTTCGACCCACCACGCCCCGACCCACCGGCCCAGCCCGTGCACCACCCACCTCCACCACCCTCTCGACCCGTGACCGCCCACGTCCAAGAGAAGCGATGCGCTTTCTGACCACAGGGTGGTCCTACGACCCGTTCCTGATCTACACCGCCGTGATCGCCGTCTGGCACGAGATCGGCATCCGACACCTCGCCGGGCGATCCCGGCCCATCCGCAACGCCGCCCGGCGCCGCCAGTCGCTCCTCTTCTACGCCGGTCTCGTCGTCCTCGACCTCACCGTCGTCTCCCCGATCGACTACTACTCCGACCTGTACTTCTGGGTGCACATGGTCCAGCACCTGCTCCTCGAGTTCGCCGCCCCGGTCCTCATCGTGGTCGGCGCACCCTGGATGCCCCTCGTCCACGGCCTCCCCGTCCAGGCCAGAAGACGTCTCGGCCGGGCCGTCCTGCTCGCCGGCTGGTCCGCACCGATCCGGACCATCGGGCGGACCCTCTCCCGGCCGTGGGTGGCCGTCGTGGTGTTCAACGTCACCATGATCATCTGGCACGTCCCGGCCGCCTTCGACCTCGCCTACCGCGACCAGGACGTCCACATCTACCTGATGCACGCCAGCCTGTTCGCCACCGGCGTGTTCTTCTGGGTGCAATTCATCGGCTCCTACCCGCTTCGGCCCAAGCTGAGCCCCGTCGCCCAATTCAGCGCGCTCTTCGCCACCAACGTGGTCATGTTCGTCATCGCCGTTGACCTCGGCATGCTGGCCACCACCTCCACCTACTCGGTCTACGACCACCTGCCCGGCGTCACCCTCTCCGCCCTCGGCGACCAGCACATCGCCGCCGGCATCCTCTGGGTCTGCGGCGACTTCTGGTGCATCCCCGCCATGTACCGAGCCATCCGCCGACTCATCGACGAAGACAAAGCCCCCACCCTCGACGGCGTCATCGACCGCCTCCTACGGGGAACCAGCTGAGAAGCGCAAGCCCCGGCGCTCGACTCGGTGCAAACTCTCGACGCTTGCCAGTACAAGGAGAGAGGAGATCGGGGCTGTCAGAGGACGAGGAGGCGTCGCCGGGCGGCCGGTCTTCGGCCAGAGCCCACCTCGCTGCTGCCGAGCCTGATCACCTCCACCCTGGGCGGGTCCGCTGCTGCGCTCGGGGTGATCGAAGGCATCTCCGACGGGTTGGCCGGAGTCGCCAAGCTCGGTGGTGGCGCTCTCGCCGATGATCCCGCCAGGCGCCGTCGAGTAGCGGTCGGGGGGTATGTGTCCACCGCGGTGCTGGCCGGCGCGACCGGGGCTGCGGGAGCGGTGTGGCAAGTTGGGGTGCTGCGCGCCGGGGCGTGGGCGTCACGAGGGCTCCGAGGCCCGGCGCGCAACGCGCTGCTGGCCGACATGGTCCCCGCTGACCGCTATGGGCGGCCCTATGGCTTCGAGCGGGCCATGGACGACATGGGGGCCATTGGCGGTCCGCTGCTGGCCATCGGCCTGGTCGCCACCGTCGGCGTCCGGGCAGCCATTGGGCTGTCGGTCATCCCCGGTCTGCTGGCCGCGGTAGCGATCGCGTACGCCATCCGCCACGCGCCAGAGCTCAGCTCACGGTCCCGTCAGCCGATCCGGCTCCGGCTGCGTCCGGTGCTCACCGGGCGCCTCGGTCGGCTCCTGGCCGGGGTGGCGGCCTTCGAGGCCGGCAACGTAGCCGCCACGCTCCTCATCTTGCGGGCCACCGAGCTTCTCCAGAGCCACCACAGCCACGGCTCGGCCACGGAGCTGGCCCTGGCCCTCTACGTCGTCTACAACGCGGCTGCGACCCTCACCTCGTTCCCCGCTGGCCGTCTCGCGGACCGCGCCGGTCCGACCAGAGTCTTCGCCGCTGGCGTGGTCCTCTTCGGTGCCGCCTATCTCGTCTACGCCTTCGGTGCTCACAGCGTCGCCGGGCTGGCTCCCGCCTTCGTCGCTGCGGGCATCGCCATCGGGATCGTGGAGCCCGCAGAGCACGCTGCGGTCGCCGCACTCGCTCCGGTCGAATTGCGGGGCTCCGCGTTCGGTGCGCTGGCCTCCACCCAGGCGTTCGGGAACCTGCTCGCCAGTGCTGTCGCTGGCGCCGTCTGGACCCTGCTCTCCCCGACGGCAGCATTCCTCTACCTGGCCGGGTGGATGGCTGTTGCTCTGATGGCCCTCATCGTCATCTCGGTCCCACGCACCTAGAAACACGGCTCTTGTGACGGATCCGTCGGTGGCCTGAGCGGCCCATCAGCGGGCGCACCCCACCTGCTTCCTCGCTCTCTGGGCCGGCCACACGCGTGCCTTCGACGACGCGATGGCCTGGCTGGCCGTGCAGTGCTCGAAGACGGCGGTGATTGAGTGGATGCGGATCGCGTGGCGCAGCGTCGGGGCAGTCATCACCCGCCCAGGTCAGCGCGGACGCTGCGGAGTGGATCGCCGAGGTCGTGGCCGAGACCTGCCCCCGAGCGATCCGCTGCGCCGATCCGTTCCACGTCGTCGCCTGGGCGACCGACGCCCTCGACGTGGCGCCGCGAGGCTTGGAGCGCCGCCAAGAGACGCCGGCGGGTCCATCCAATGACCGGCCGACCCGGCGTCGCCACAGGCGACACCCGAGCGGTCAAGCGGGCCGGCTACGCGCTGTGGAAGAACCCGGAGAACCTCACCGAGCACCGGGCGGCCCGTCTCGCGAGGGTCGCCAAGACCGACCCTCGCCTCTACCGCGCCTACCTGCTGAAAGAGGGGCTGCGCCACGTCTTCGCCGTCAAAGGCGCCGCCGGCAAAGAAGCCCTCGAACGCTGGGTGAGCTGGGCGCGGCGCTGCCGGATCCCCGCCTTCGTCGAGCTCGCCCGCAAGATCGTCAAGCACCGAGAAGCGATCCACGTCACGCTCGACTGCGGGCTGTCCAACGCCCTCATCGAGTCGACGAACACCAAGATCCGCCTCCTCACCCGCATCACCTTCGCCTTCCGCTCACCACAAGCCCTCATCGCCGTCGCCTGCTCGCCCTCGGCGGCCACCGACCGGCCCCCCAGGGCCGGAACCGACCCACTCGTGAGTAGGAGAGCCATAGATCTTTCAACCGCCGCCACCCCCAGACCCTTCCTCCCCGGCGCGCGTCTCACCGAACGATGGCCAGCGGTACACGTCTCGACCGACCCGGCCGTGCCTGCTCGACGCCAGCGAACCCGAGCGGGCGACGTCGGTGACAGTCAGGCGAGGGTGGGGGAACCCGGAGGTGGTCGCCAGGGGGGTGCGTGGCCACTACCCGCTGCTCTCCCGCTCTCATCTGGCCGGGGGGAGGAACTGGAGCTGGCCGGCCGGTTCGGAGCCCGTGACCACGATCTCGCCCGTTTTCGGGTAGACGGCGACGGTGTTGGGCTGGCGGACCGTGTCGTAAGTCGTGCGCCTGACGACCTTGGTCCCCGAGAAGGTGAGGCCGAGCACCTGGTCGAGCCCGGTTAGGGTCACCCAGAGGGTGTGCCGGGCCATGTCGTAGGCGTCGCCGTAGGGTCTCGAGCCGGCACCGGTGGGGATGGTGGCCACTTGCTCGGGACCCTTGGCGGTCAGGCGGAAGCCCAGGATGGCCCCGCCGCTGGTGTCGTTGACCCAGAAGAGGTCGTCGTTGCCCGTGGCGGTGTGGGTGGGACCGGCCCCAGCGTTGGCGGTGCCGACGATGTCGCCGTTGGCCTCGTACTCCCTGATGCGCCGGGCCCGCACGCCGACGCCGACGGCGTGGGTGCCGTCGGCGGACGCCGCCCCACCCCCGGGCTGCAGCGGTGCGGGCACGGTCCGCACCACCCGATCGCCGCGCACCAGGCTGAACGAGTTGCCGAACTCGTTTGCCACGAAGAAGGTGTCGCCCACCTGGAACGCCTCGTGGGGCTGACGGCCGACGTGGACAGAGCGGAGGACCTGCCCGCCCGGGAGGGACATCTCGACGAACTGGTCGTCGGTCTCGCCGGGGACCAGGGCAGGCCCGTCCGGGCCGCCGAGGGTGAGGTGGCGGGCCGACCCGCCGAGCGGCACGAACCGGCGGTCGGCGGCCGCCCCATCAGAGGTGATGGGGAAGATGACGACCCCGTCGGGAGACCGCACGTTGACGGCGACCGTGCCGCTGGTGGTGACGGCGATCCCCTCCGGGGCGCCAGGGAGGCTGACCACCGTGCCCGGCAGGCTGGCCTGGGCCGGCGGGGAGGTGGCGGGCTCGGGAGCGGTGTGCAGTGGGGTGGCGGCGGGCGGGGCGGACGGCGACCCGCAGGCGGAAGCCAAGAGGGCGACGCCGGCCACGGCCACAACGGCGGCCCGCCGCCCGGCGGGGCGGGTTCGGAGAAGGGAGGGCAACCTGACCGACAGTACCGACCCAGCGCCGTTGTGCGGGGCGCGTCCAGCACAGGACCGTACCCCCTACGGACGTTCAGCCGGGCGACCGCACCGGCGCGGCGGCGAGCTCGGCGACCGGAGGCGCCAGGAGGGCGCCGAAGGTGTCCCACGGCACGGCCTTGGAGTAGAGGAAGCCCTGGGCACGCGCGCAGCCGAGCTTGGACAGCAGGGCCTGCTGGTCGGCCCGCTCGACGCCCTCGGCGATCACGTCGAGGCCGAGGGAGGTGGCCACGTCCACGATGGCGTTGACGAGGAACAGGGTGCCGCTGTCGGCGTGCAGGTCCCGGACGAACGAGCGGTCGATCTTGATGATGTCGGCGGGCAGCTCGGCCAGGTAGGACAGCGACGAGTAGCCCGTCCCGAAGTCGTCGATGGCCACCAGGACGCCGAGGTCGCGCAGCTCCTGGAGCTTGGCGCAGCTCCCCTTCCAGTCGAGGAGCCGCAGCCCCTCGGTGACCTCGGCCACCAGGCAGCGCGCCGGCAGGCCCGTGCGGGCGAGGGTCGCCGTCACCGACGCCACGAAGTCGCGCCGGCTGATCTGGACCGGGGAGAAGTTGACCGCGATGGTGAGCTGGGGCAGGTCGGGGCGCGACGCGTTCCACTCCGCCATCTGGCGGGTCGCCGTCTCGAGGACCCAGTCGCCGATGGCGAGGATGTCGCCGGTCTCCTCGGCGAGGGGGACGAAGCTGGCCGGGCTGACCGATCCCTGCTCGGGATGGTCCCAGCGCAGCAGCGCCTCGGCGCCGACCACCGCGCCGCCGTCACCTTCGACCACCGGCTGGTAGTGGACCTCGAACTGGCCGTCGAGCAGGGCGGGGCCGAGCGAGGCGGCCAGCTCGGCCCTGGTCCGCACGGCCTCGTCGAGCTCGGCGTCGTAGACCACGACGTTGCTCTTGCCGGTGGACTTGGCCATGTACATGGCCAGGTCGGCGCAGCGGAGCAGGTGGCTGCCGAGGCGGGAGCCGGTCTGGGTCGTGTCGGCCACGCCGATGCTGGCCCGCACGTGCAGCGTCACGCCGTCGACCACGACCGGGTCCATCAGACCGGCACCGATCCGGGCGGCCAGCGTCGCACCGGACGCATCCGATCCCCGCACGATGATGGCGAACTCGTCACCGCCGAGGCGGGCCAGGACGTCGCCGTGCCGGGAGCACTCCGTCATCCGGGCCGCCGCCGCCCGCAGCGCGCCGTCGCCCACGGCGTGGCCGTAGGAGTCGTTGATCGTCTTGAAGTTGTCGAGGTCGACGAAGAGCACCGAGACGGTCTGAGCCGCGTCGGACAACGCCGCGTCGAGCCGTTCGGTGAAGGCCGTCCTGTTGGGCAGGCTGGTGAGGGAGTCGGAGAGGAACTGGGCCTCGTTGTTGCGCCACGCCAGCAGGTGGGTGAACGCCACCGCTAGGATGAACGCCCCGTGGATGAGGGCCCACACGATCGGGTCGTGCTGCTCGGCCTCGGACCCGTACACGTCCTTGGGCAGCAGCGATCCCATGACCGCGTGGTGGACGACGGTGATCAGGATGCACACGCCGAAGGCGGTCCAATCCTGGTAGAGGGCCACCACGCCGACCATGACGAAGAAGTGGAAGTGGGCCTCGGTCGCCCCACCGGAGATGTCGACCACGCACACCGAGGCCAGCATCAAGCTGGTCGTCGCCGCGACCGTCCGCACGCCCCTGGTGGCCGCCTCCGACAGGGCGAACAGGGCGGGCAGGCCCACCAGGGCGACGTCGGCCGCGCACAGGAGCACTCCGAAGCCTCGTAGGTAGGCGAACACCCCGACGGCCACGGCCTGGACCAGCGCGAAGCGGACGATGGCCTGATGGCGCCGCCACCAGATGGATCTGGGGAGGCTGTGGCCGTGGGGGAGCCACCCGACGACCGCCGTCACGAGCTCGCCGAGCTCGCGGCGGAGCTGGCCCGGCGCGCGCTCGGCGACGCCGGCACCGGTGGCGACGAGCCAGGAGCAGGCGAGCACGGCGACGACCTCGGCGCCGGTGGCGACGACGTCGGGCCGGCCGACGCCCTCGGCGCTCCAGGGCTCGGGCCCGACGGGGAGCCCGGACGTCCGACTCAGGAGCCACAGGCCGACGACGCCGGCGCATCCGAGGGCGACGCGCTGCAGGAGCCGGGTGGAGGGGCGGAGGAGGAGCAGGACGGCGGCCGCCGCCTGGACCGTCGCCAGGGCGACGAAGAAGCACCCGTAGAGGAGCGACTCCCGGAGGTGCTGGTCGACGACCGCGACGTGGGTGGCCGCCGACACGCCCATGGCCGCGGCGGCCGTCCACTGCCAGCGCGACGGGCGCGGCACCGGCGCAGGGGAGGACAGCAGCGCGCCCGACGCCGTCGGTGCCTCGCTGCGCGCCGGGTCGGCGGCCGAGCCCCGGCGCGACCGCCGCGTCCCCAGCTCCTGGGCGGCGACCACCACGGCGAGCACGAGCGCAGGGATCCCGAAGACGACCAGGTGCACCAGGTGGTCAGCGGAGATGCCGGAGATGCCCACATCCGTTGATCGGCGGGGAGGTTCCCGACCTGAGGGCGCGGGCCTCCGCGCCCGGAGCGATCAGTCCAGCGGGCCGGGGTAGGCGGCCTCGGCGCGGGCGCCGATCTTGGCCGACTGGCGCCGGACGACCAGGAGCGAGGCGATGATTGCCACCACGGCCACGCCGCCGAGGACGTAGCTGATGGTGCTCGACACGTGCTGGAAGCTGCTGCCGACCGCGTAGGCCACGAACGTGTAGATGGCCGCCCACACCACTCCGCCGGCCGCGTTGAAGGGAAGGAACCGCCGCCAGTGCATGCGGTTGGTCCCGGCGAGGAACGCCGCGTAGGTGCGCAGGACCGAGACGAACCGGCCGAAGAAGACGACCTTGCCGCCGTGGCGGTCGAAGAGGTACCGCCCGATCTTGAGCTTGGATTCGTCGAGGCGCACGTAGCGCCCGTAGCGGCGGAGCAGCGGGTAGCCGCCCTTGTCCCCGATGAGGAAGCCGATGTTGTCCCCGACGATGGCGGCGGCGGCGGCCACGGCGAAGATCCCCCACACCGAGAGCCGGTGGGTGGTGCCGGCGTAGGTGGCGGCGACGATCAGGATGGTCTCGCCGGGCAGCGGCACGCCGAGGCTCTCGACGCCGACGAGCAACGCGACCGCGTAGTAGCCGTAGGTGGCGACGAGATGGTTCACCGGCGGGGGTGGGATACGGGGAGGAGGAGGATGCCGCGAATGGTACCCGGGGGCCTCCGACGGGCCCGTGCGGAGACGACTCGGGCGGCGCCACGCGCTCGGCCCTCTCGGAACGGCCGCGGCGGCCTCCGCCCGTCCACGTGGCTTGCTTGCGGTCCCGACCCGACGCCTGCGCCGGCCCGGTCGGCCCGTGCGGCCGAAAGAGCGGGCCCGAACGACCACGGAAGGGTTGCATCACGACGTCTCCGATTTCTGGGGTTGTGGAAATATCGACTACCCTTTGTGGACCGTGCCGAGAAAATCCCAACCCAAGAAGTCTGCTGCCGCCAAGAAATCGATGTCCGACACCCACAAGGCTGCGCTGGCCGTGGGGCGCGACGAGGGGCGGGTGGTCCGCCGCTATCTCGAGGCCCTCGACGCCCACCGGCCCCGACCCGGCCGCAAGCGCACCCTGGACAGCGTGCAGCGCCAGCTGGACGAGACGGTCGCCGCCCTGGCCGACGCCACCGCCCTCGACCGGGTCCATCTCCTGCAGCGGCGCATCGACCTGGAGGAGGAGCTCGGGCAACTCGCCGCCCACCAGGTGACCGACATCGAGGAGCTCGAAGAGGCCTTCATCCAGGCGTTGCCGGGCTACAGCGAGCGCAAGCACCTGACCTATCCCGCCTGGCGGGAGGCCGGTGTCCCGGCTCGGGTGCTGCGCGCCGCAGGCGTGCGGCGGGTCACCACCTGAGGGTGCCGTGCGGAGGCGACCTGGGCGGCCGTCAACCGTTCGACCCTCTCGCAACGGCACCTGCGGCCTGCGGCCGCCCAGGTTGCTTCCTTGCGGTCCCTGACCTCCAGCGGTCCGACACCGGTGACACGCCGATGGCCGCGGCGAAGCCGGCCAGGGCCCGAGGGGTGAGGTCCGGGGTGACCGCGCCGAGCAGCGCGTGGTCGGGGAGGAGGCCGTCGAGGACGTGACGGGCGAACATCCCCTCGTCCATCCAGGCGGCCAGCGCCGGCACCACTCGTCGCTGCCCCGGCCGGCCACCGTGAGGGTGCGGAGCCGCTCCCAGCTGACCGACGCGTCGAGGGCGGCCGACACCTCCCCCGATGCCCAGCGGGGCGAGGAGGCGGCCGGGGTGAGCTCGCGGAGGGGGTGACAGGCGACGGCGGCCGCCCAGGCGAGCGGCCGCCCCGAGCCGCGTCGGCGCCTGGCGTCCATGCGCTGCATCACCGCGCCGGCCCACAGGGCGGCCACGAGGCGGGCCGGACCCGCGGGGGGTGGCCCCGTCGGGCGGCCGAGGACCCGGCGGACCGTGTCGGGGATCCGTCCCTCGTCGGGCGAGGTCGCCATCCAGGTGCCGCCCACTCGCAGCCGGGCGTGACACGACCCCCTGCGGTCCATCCCGAAGACCACCCCGACCCGGTCGCCGTCGGCCGGCGGGGTGTGGTGGGCGCGGGTGGGGCCCGGCGCGGACGGCGTGACGGCGGCGACGGCGTGGGCCCGGCCGGTGGCCACCACGACGACCGCGGCGACGTCCGGGGGCGCGACCATGCCGGTCAGCTCGTGGAGCGGGTGGAGGGCGCACAGCTCCAGCCCGGCGGGGCCGAGGCCGGCGAGGGCGGCGACCGGGCCGTCGCCGGTGGGGTCGCTCAGCTCGGCCACGTCGTCGACGAGGACCTCGAGCGGGTCGGGGGTGGGATGCAGCTCGGACATGGGGGGACCTCCCCTCGGCCGCCGGCCGGATCGCGGCGGGCGGACGGTGGACCGTCGGAGGGGAGTCCCCGCTCCCGAGCGTGCCAGGGGGACGGGGGAGAGGTTAGGCGGAGGGGGTGACCACGGCGCGCTCGGGGGTCACGACCCGGACGTGCACGTCGGCCAGCTGCTCGTCGGCCACCTCGGACGGCGCGCCCATCAGCAGGTCGCGCGCCGCCTGGTTGAGCGGGAAGGCGATGACCTCGCGGATGTTGACCTGGTCCTCGAGGATCATCAGGACCCGGTCGAAGCCCCAGGCGATCCCGGCGTGCGGCGGCGGCCCGAAGTGGAAGGCGTTCCAGAGGGCGGGGAAGGAGTCCCGGATCCGGTCGGAGCCGTAGCCGGCCACGGCGAAGGCGGCCTCCATCACGTCGGGGCGGTGGTTGCGGACGGCGCCGGAGCCGAGCTCGATGCCGTTGCACACCACGTCGTACTGGTAGGCGAGCACGTCGCCGGGGTCCTGGCCGGCGAGGGCGTCGATGCCGCCCTGGGGCATGGAGAACGGGTTGTGGGCGAAGTCCCAGGCCCCCGTCGCCTCGTTGCGCTCGTACATCGGGAAGTCGACCACCCAGCAGAAGGCCAGCGCGTCGGGGTCGGCCAGGTCGAGCTCGCGACCGATGGCCTTGCGGGCGTCACCGAGGATCCCGGCGGCCTCGTCGCGCGGGCCGACCGCGACCACCACGGCGTCGCCGGGCTCGGCCCGCACGGCGTCGGCGAAGGTGGCCATCTCGGCCGCCGTCAGGCGCTTGGACAGGGCGCCCCGGTTGCCGGCCGCGTCGAGCTGCAGGTACGAGCCGATGACGTCGTCCTTGCGGGCGGTGTCGGCGAAGGCATCGAACCACTTGCGGGACCGGTCCGCGCCGCCAGGCACCCGCAGCGCCCGGATGACGTTGCCGCGCCCGGGGGCCTCGGCGAGCATGGGCAGGTCGGTGCTCCCGCCGAGGGTGGCGGTCAGGTCGGCGATCTCCAGGCCGAAGCGCAGGTCGGGCTTGTCGGAGCCGTACCGGTCGATGGCCTCGGCGAAGGTCAGGCGCGGGAACGAGGGGGCGATGGTCCTGTCGGTCAGGCCCTCGACGGTGGCCACCATCAGCGCCTCGACCTCGGCGAGGACGTCCTCCTGGGTGGCGAAGGCCATCTCCAGGTCGATCTGGTAGAACTCGCCCGGGCTGCGATCGGCGCGCGACGCCTCGTCACGGAAGCACGGGGCGATCTGGAAGTACCGCTCGACGCCGCCGACCATCAGCAGCTGCTTGAACTGCTGGGGGGCCTGGGGCAGGGCGTAGAACTCCCCTGGGTAGTGGCTGGAAGGGACCAGGAAGTCCCTGGCCCCCTCGGGCGACGACCCGGTGAGGATGGGGGTCTGGACGTCGAGGAAGCCGCGACCGGCGAGGTGGCCGCGGACGAGGGCGGCCAGGCGGGCCCGCTTGGCCAGGCGCTCGGCGAGCGGTCCGCGCCGCAGGTCGAGGTAGCGGTAGCGCAGGCGGGCCTCGTCGCCGACCTCGGTGTCGCGCTCGACGGGGAAGGGCAGCACGTCGGCGGACGACAGCACCTCGACCTGGCCGACGGTGACCTCGACCTCGCCGGTGGCGATGCGGGGGTTGACCGTCCCCGGGTCCCTCGCCACCACCTCGCCGGAGACGCTGATCACGCTCTCCACCCGCAGGTCGGCCAGCGCGTCCCAGGCCGGGGAGCCAGGGTGGGCGACCAGCTGCACCACCCCGCCGGGCTCGGTGCCCCCGGCGTCGCGCAGGTCGACGAAGAGCAGGCCGCCGTGGTCGCGCCGCGCCGCGATCCACCCGGCCAGGCGGACGGTCGTGCCCACGTCGTCGGGGCGCAGCGCACCCCCGCGGTGGTCGCGGTAGCGGTTGACGGCGAGCGGGCGGGAGTCGGCCATGGCGCCAGCGAGGCTACCGGCCCCACCCGGAGCGCCCTGGGCCAATCAGTCGAGCAGGGAGCGGACCTCGGCCAGGTCGGCGGCCGCCTTGGCCGCGTCGGCCCGCAACGCGTCGACGTCGGCGCGCAGCGCCCCCACCTCGGCCGCCAGCGCGGCCAGCTCCGATGCCATCGCGCCGATGCGCTCGCCGCTGCCGGGGCTGCGGGCCCCCGCCGGAGCCTCGACGGGCACGGTGATGACATCGCCGGCCAGCAGGTGGGCCCAGCGCTCGTCGCGCTGGCCCGGCTGGCGTTCGAGGCGGACCACCCAGGGCTCGTCGTAGCGGTTGCGCAGCCGGTGCAGCACCCCGTCGACCCCGCCCAGCTCGCGGAGGTCGGCGTAGCGCTCGGTGCGGGTGGCGAGCTCGCTGACGGTCTGGGGGCCGCGCAGCATGAGCACGGCGAGGACGGCCAGCTCGGCGGCGGTCAGGCCGAGGGTCTCGTGCATGACCTGGCGGTACTTGTCGGCCCGCTGGCCGGGGCTGTGCACCACCCTGGCCAGGTGCAGCGGCCGCAGCTCGGCCACGATCCCGCTCACCTGGCCGGGTGTGTACTCGGTCACCGGGTTGCGGTTGGAGGCCTGGTTGCAGGCGTTGACCAGCGCGTTGAGGGTCAGCGGGTACTGCTCCGGGGTGGTCTGCTCCTTCTCGATCAGCGCGCCGAGGACACGGAGTTGATCGGGGCTGAGGGCCTCCATGGCCGGGGAGCATAGGGCCGGCGCCCCGCCCTCCCACAGGCCCTGGCCCACCCGGCGGGGTCGTTCTCCCTCCGTCGTCCCCCAAGTGGCCGCTCGCCCGGCGGAGGGACCACAATGGTCGACCGGGTGACCGGACGCCCCGACGGGAGGCAGGCAACATGGCAGGTACCAGTCAGGACAGCTTCGGAGCCCGGGGCGAGCTCACCGTCGGGGATCGCACCTACGAGATCTTCCGCCTCGACGCCCTCGCCGGGCGCTTCGACGTGGCCAGGCTGCCCTACTCGCTCAAGGTGCTCCTCGAGAACCTGCTCCGCCACGAGGACGACGTCACCGTGCGCGCCGCCGACGTCGAGGCCCTCGCCGGCTGGGACGCCGACGCCCAGCCCTCCAAGGAGATCGCCTTCGCCCCGGCCCGGATCCTGATGCAGGACTTCACCGGCGTCCCCGCGGTCGTCGACCTCGCGGCCATGCGCGACGCCATGACCGCGATGGGCGGCGACCCCTCCCTCGTCAACCCGCTGATCCCCGCCGAGCTGGTCATCGACCACTCGATCATCGCCGACGTGTACGGCGTGCCAGACGCCTTCGAGCGCAACGCCGAGCTCGAGTTCGCCCGCAACGAGGAGCGCTACCGGTTCCTGCGCTGGGGCCAGACGGCGTTCGAGACGTTGAAGGTGGTCCCGCCCAACACCGGCATCTGCCATCAGGTCAACCTCGAGTACCTGGCCCGCGTGGTGTTCGCCACCGACGACGGTCAGGCCTACCCGGACACGCTGCTCGGCACCGACAGCCACACCACCATGATCAACGGGCTCGGCGTGCTCGGTTGGGGCGTCGGCGGCATCGAGGCCGAGGCGGCCATGCTCGACCAGCCCGTCTCCATGCTTATCCCCCGGGTCGTCGGCGTGAAGCTGACCGGCGCGCTCCCCGAGGGGACGACGGCCACCGACCTGGTCCTCACCGTGACCGAGATGCTGCGGACCCACGGTGTGGTCAGCAAGTTCGTGGAGTTCTACGGGGACGGCCTGGCGTCGGTCCCCCTCGCCAACCGGGCCACCATCGGCAACATGTCGCCGGAGTACGGCTCGACGTGCGCCATCTTCCCGATCGACGAAGAGACCATCTCCTACCTGCGCCTGACCGGGCGCCCCGAGGAGCAGATCGCCCTGGTCGAGGCCTACGCCAGGGCCCAGGGCCTCTGGCACGACCCCGACCACGAGCCGACCTACTCCGAGGTCCTCACCCTCGACCTGTCGAGCGTGGTGCCTTCGCTCGCCGGGCCGGCCCGCCCGCAGGACCGAGTCCGCCTCGACGAGGCCAAGGCCGGGTACCGGACCTCGGTCGCCAAGGTGCTCTCGGCCTCAGGAGGGGAGAATGTCGCCGCCGGATCCGCTCCGAGCCACCCGGTGCCGGTCACCCTGGGCGACGGCACGAGCTTCGAGCTGGACCACGGCCACGTCGTCATCGCCGCCATCACCAGCTGCACCAACACCTCCAACCCCTACGTGATGGTCGCCGCCGGCCTCCTGGCCAAGAACGCCGTCGAGCGCGGCCTCACCTCCAAGCCGTGGGTCAAGACCACCCTCGCCCCAGGCTCCAAGGTGGTCATGGACTACTACGAGCGGGCCGGGCTCACCCCCTACCTGGAGAAGCTCGGCTTCGTCCTGGTCGGCTTCGGCTGCACCACCTGCATCGGCAACAGCGGCCCGCTGCTCCCCGAGATCTCCGAGGCGGTGGCCGACGGCGACCTCGCCGTGGTCTCGGTCCTCTCCGGCAACCGCAACTTCGAGGGCCGCATCAGCCCCGACGTCCGGATGAACTACCTGGCCTCCCCGCCCCTCGTCGTGGCCTACGCCCTCGCCGGCAGCATGGACGCCGACATCGTGGCCGACCCCATCGGCACCGGCACCGACGGCGCACCCGTGTACCTCCGCGACATCTGGCCGACCCCCAGGGACGTGTCCGCCGTGGTGGACGCATCCGTGGAGTCGGCGATGTTCCGGGCGTCCTACGACGCCGTGTTCCAGGGCGACGAGCGCTGGCAGAGCCTGGCCGTGCCGGCCGGCTCGGCCTACGAGTGGGACGACCGCTCCACCTACGTCCGCAAGCCGCCCTACTTCGACGGCATGCCCGTAGCCCCCGCCGCCCTCACCGACGTGCGCGACGCCCGCGTCCTGGCCCGCCTGGCCGACAGCGTCACCACCGACCACATCTCGCCCGCGGGCAACATCCGCGCCGACGGGCCGGCCGGGCGCTGGCTGGTCGACGGCGGCGCCACCCCCGACGACTTCAACTCCTACGGGTCGCGGCGCGGCAACCACGAGGTCATGATCCGCGGCACCTTCGCCAACATCCGCCTGCGCAACCAGCTGGCCGCCGGCACCGAGGGCGGCGTCACCCGGCACCTCCCCGACGGCGAGGTCATGTCCATCTACGACGCGGCCAAGCGCTACGAGACCGATGGCGTGCCCCTCGTCATCCTCGCCGGCAAGGAGTACGGCTCCGGCTCCTCGCGGGACTGGGCGGCCAAGGGCACCGCCCTGCTCGGCGTGCGCGCCGTGCTGGCCGAGAGCTTCGAGCGGATCCACCGATCCAACCTGGTCGGCATGGGCATCCTGCCCCTCCAGTACCCCGAGGGCGCCACCGCCGAGTCCCTCGGCCTGACCGGCGAGGAGAGCTTCACCGTCACCGGGCTCGAGGACCTGGCCGACGGCGACCCCATGCCCGCCACGTTGCACGTCACTGCCGCAGCCGACGGTTCCGGCTCGGGCGCGGGCGCGGTCGACTTCGACGCCGTGCTGCGCATCGACACGCCCAAGGAGGCCGACTACTACCGCCACGGCGGGATCCTGCCCTACGTGCTGCGCCAGCTGCGCGACCGGGCGTAGTCGGGCCGGTCTGGCGGCCCGGCCGGCGTCCTGGCGGTCCGGCGCCTCGTGCTGCGCCTCGTTGGTGCGGTCGGTGCGGTCTCTGCAGTGGGCGTTCTCGTGGTCTGGCGCCGTGGGCCGGTCTCTGCGGTGGCGTTTTGCGGTTCTGGGCTTGGTCGTTTTTGCGGTCGATCGGCAGGTTCTGGCGGGTCTACGGTCGGTCGACGGTGGTGGGCGCGGGTCCGGGTCCGTGGATTCCGGCGCGCGGGTGTCGGGGTGGGGTCGGCGGGGTGGGGCCGGCGGAGCCGGCCCGGGGGAGGAGTGGGGCCGGCGGAGCCGGCGCTGTTCGCTGGGGCGGGGCTGGCGCTCCGTCTGCGGTCGGTTGACAGGTTGCCGCTGACCTGGGGGCGCTCGACGGAAGGAAACGCGGTCCCGTCACCGGAGGTCGACGCGGCCCTGCGGAGTGACCGGAGGTCGACGCGGCCCTGACGGAGTGGCGGCGGTTGCGCCCCCCAGGCCGGGACGGGGGCGTCAGGGTCGGGGGCTGTGGATCCCGAACGCCTGGTCGGCCTGCTCGGCGACGGCGGCGGCGAGCACGTCGAGCAGGGCCCGCGCCGGGGCGCTCGGGCGTCCGCGGCGCCGCAGCAGCGACCCGACGCGCCGGCGGGGCAGGCCGCCGACGGCGATGCGGACGAACCCGTCGAGGCCCTCCGCGGCGGTCGACGCGGGGAGGATGGAGGGACCGAAGCCGCGGGCGGTCATCGACGCCATCAGGCGGAGCCCGTCGAGCTCGGCGCGGGCGACGAGGGCCACGCCCGCCTCGGTGGCCGCGTCGTCGAGCTCCTGGCGGTAGGTGCTGCCGCCCGCAGGAAGGAGCAGCTCGAGTCCGTCGAGGTCGCGCAGCTCGACCTGCGAGCGGTCCGCGAGCGCGTGGGCAGGCGGCACGACGAGGGTGAGGTCCTCGTCGAACAGCGGGGTGGCCACGAGATCCGGGTTGATCTGGGGCAGGTTGATGACCGCCACGTCGATGGCCCCGCTGGCCAGCTGGGGCTCGAGCCCGGCCGAGGTGCCCTCGCCGACGACCAGGTGGACCTTGGGGTGGGCGACGGCCAGGCGCTCGAGGAGCAGCGGGGTCAGCCAACGGGCCGTCGTGCCGATGATGCCGATGCGGACCGGGCCGACGACCTCGTGGCGGAGGGCGGCGATGTCGCTGACGATGGCGTCGAGCTCGCCGGCGACCCGCCGGCCCCGCTCCACCACGGCCTGGCCCTCCTCGGTCAGCTGGCCGGCCTGCCGGTCGACGAGCTGCACGCTGAGCTCGCGCTCGAGCCTGGCCACGTGGCTCGACACGTTGGACTGGACCGTGTGCAAGGCGGTCGCCGCCGCCGAGAAGCTCCCGTGGTCGGCGATGGCGACGAGCGCCTGGAGCTGGCGGAGGTCCATCGCCGTCCAGGGATAGCAGACCGTCCGGACCCGACGACGGACCCGGCGACGGCCCGAGCGACCGAGGAGTCAGTCGGCGCCGTGGAGCGGGTGGCCCCCGATGGCGGCGTCGACCGGGTGACCTGGCGGAGCGGGCTCCTCGTCTCCTACCGGGTCGCCGCCCGGCGCGGCGGGGAGCTGGTCGCCGGCCGACGCCGGCGAGGCCGGCGATCTGGTGGCCATGGAGATCTGCTGCTCGGTCACGTTGAGCGGGTGGTGGCAGGCGGCCAGGTGGCCGTTGGCGTACTCCGTGAGGGGCGGCTCCACGGTCCGGCACAGCTCGTCGGCCCACGAGCAGCGGGTGTTGAACCGGCAGCCGGGCGGCGGGTCGACCGGGCTCGGCAGCTCACCACGGGCGGTGCGGCGGGTGCGGTTGCGGCTCAGGTCGGGGTCGGGGATGGGGATGGCCCCGAGCAGGCTGAGGGTGTACGGGTGGACCGGCCGGGCGTAGAGCTCCTCGGCGGGCGACACCTCCACCACCTTGCCGAGGTACATGACCGCGATGCGGTCCGACACGTGGCGGACCACGCTGAGGTCGTGGGCCACGAAGATGTAGGCCAGCCCGAGGTCGTCCTGCAGGTCGTCGAGCAGGTTGACGACCTGGGCCTGGATCGACACGTCGAGGGCCGAGACCGGCTCGTCGAGCACGATCAGGCGGGGCTCGACGGCCAGCGCCCTGGCCACCCCCACCCGCTGGCGCTGCCCGCCGGAGAACTCGTGCGGGAAGCGGTTGACGTGCTCGGGGTTGAGCCCGACCTGGGCGAGCAGCTCGCGCACCCGGCCTCCCCGGTCCGGGTGGGAGCCCCCGATGCCCGCGCCCACGATCTGCCCGACCCGCTTGCGGGGGTTGAGCGACGCCTGCGGGTCCTGGAAGACCATCTGCAGGTCGCGCCGGTAGGGGCGCATGGTCCTGGCGCCGAGGCCGGTGATGTCGGTCCCGCGGAAGCGGATGTGCCCGGCGGTCGGGGTGAGCAGCCGGGTGACGCAGCGGGCCAGGGTCGTCTTGCCGCAGCCCGACTCGCCGACCAGGCCGAGGGTCTCGCCGTCGCGAACCGTGAGCGACACGTCGTCGACCGCGTGGACCGCGCCGTGGCTGCGCCCGAAGAACCCTCCCCGGACGGGGAAGTACATCTGCAGGTGCTCGAGCTCGAGCAGGGTGTCCTTCGAGGTGGCGCTGGGGGTGGAAGTGATCACGGCTCGGCCCTCCCGGCAGGCGAGGCGGCCGCGCCGTCGGGTGCAGTGTCATCAGGTGCGGCCGCTCCGGCCACCGGCGTCTCGGACGTCGGCGCGGCGGAGACGGAGACGGAGTCCGGTTCGTCGGGCGAGGAAGGATCGGAGGCCTTGGGGGGCAGGCCGATGCCGCCGGCCACGTTGCGCCGCGCCCGCTTGGTGTCGATGTCGAGCCAGCACCGGTCGAGGTGGCCGGGCGTGGAGGTCCGCTCCTCGAGGGCGGGCACCTCGCCGCAGCGCTCGAAGCGCCAGGGGCAGCGGGGCCCGAAGTGGCAGCCCTCGGGGGCGTGCAACAGCGAAGGCGGGGAGCCGGGGATGGTCGGCAGGCGCCCAGGCCGGTCGCGGTCGACCCGGGGGACCGAGCCGAGCAGGCCCCAGGTGTAGGGGTGGAGCGGATCGTAGAAGGTGTCGCGCAGGCTGGCCTGCTCGACGACCCGCCCGGCGTACATGACCACCACCCGGTCGGCCACGTCGGCGATCACCCCCAGGTCATGGGTGATGAGCAGCACCCCGACACCCGTCTCGCGCCGCAGGTCCTCGATCTCGGCGAGGATCTGGGCCTGGATGGTGACGTCGAGCGCGGTGGTGGGCTCGTCGGCGATCAGCACCTCGGGGGAGCACGACAGGGCCATGGCGATCATCACCCGCTGGCGCATGCCGCCGGAGAACTCGTGGGGGAACGAGCGCGTCCGGTCGGACGCCTTGGGGATCCCGACCCGGTCGAGCAGGTCGACCGCCCTGGCCATGGCCGCCTTGGGGCTGACCTTCTCGTGGGCCCGGATCTGCTCGACGATCTGGTTGCCCACCCGCTGCACCGGGTTGAGGGCGGTCATCGGATCCTGGAAAATCATGGCCACCTGGTTGCCCCGGATGCGCTGCAACTCGGCGCCAGATGCGGACAGGAGGTCACGCCCGTCGAGCACCGCACGCCCGGAGATGGTGGCATTGGGGCTGCGGGTCAGGCCCATCAGGGTCATGGCCGTCACCGACTTGCCCGAGCCCGACTCGCCGACGATGCCGAGCAGCTCGCCGCGACCGAGATCGAAGGACACGTCATCGACGGCGGCGACGACGCCCTCCTCCGTGCGGAAGTTGACGCGCAGGTGCTCGACACTGAGCAGGGCTTCGCTCACGAGCTGATCCGGATGCGGGGATCGAGGGCGGCGTAGAGCACGTCGACCACCGCCGAGAGCACGACCACGGCGAAGGCGCCGAAGATGGTGATGACCAGCACCGGCGGCACGTCGAGGCCACCGATGCTCTGCCCGGCGTAGTAGCCGATGCCGGGCAGGTTGAAGACGGTCTCGGTGATGATGGCCGAGCCGCCGAGCACCGAGGCGATGTCGAGGCCGGAGAGCGAGACCAGCGGGATGAGCGAGGTGCGCAGCACGTGTCGGAAGGCGATGCGCCTCGGTGAGAGACCCTTGGCTCGGGCGGTGCGCACGTAGTCCTCGTTGAGGCTGTCGACCACGTTGGCCCGGAGCACCTGGGCGTAGATCCCGATGTAGAGGAGGGCCAGGCTGAACCACGGCATGATCAGGTGCTCGGCCCAGCCAACCGGGTTGGCGATCCCGACGTATCCCGCGGCCGGGAACACGTTGGTCTTGAACGCCAGCAGGTAGATGAGGACATAGCCGACCACGTAAGGGGGCGCCGAGATGCCGATGAAGTTGACCGCGGTGATCCCGGCGTCGAGCTTGCCGCCGGCGCGGTAGGCGGCGACGAGGCCGAGGATCACGCCCAGGATGATCCAGATCACGAAGGCGCCGAGCACCAGCGAGAGGGTCACGGGGAGCGCATGCTCGATCTGCGTCTCGACGTTGACCTGCTGGGTGTAGGACACGATCTTGCCGGTGAAGATCTGGTCCATGGTCTTCAGGTACTGGACGTAGATCGGCTTGTCGAAGCCGAACGCCTTGGTCACCGCGGCGATGTTGGCGGGCGTTGCCGTTCGGCCGGCTATGCGCAGAGCCGGGTTGCCGTTGGGGATGGCGGCGAAGATCAGGAAGGTGACGACGCTGACCGCGAACAGGACCAGCACGGCGCTGACGATCCGGCGGACGGCGAAGCGGAGCATCTAGCGCTCGATCCTGATGCGGGCCCTCGGATCGAGGGCCTGACGGAGGCCGTCGCCGAGGATGTTGACCGCCAGGCAGGCGACCACCAGCATGATCCCCGGCGCCAGGGTGAGGGTCGGGTTGGTGGCCAGGAGGGAGGTCCCGGACGCCAGCAAGGTGCCCCACGAGGCGCTGGGCGGCTCCACGCCGGCGCCGAGGAACGAAAGGGCGGCCTCGAGGATGATCGACTGGGCCAGCTGCAGGGCGATGAAGACGACCAGCGTGGAGAGCAGGTTGGGCAGGATCTCGCCGACCATGATGCGCAGGCTGCCGAAGCCGAGGGTCCTGGCTGCGTCGACGAACTCGCGCTCGCGCAGCACCAGGACCTCGCCGCGGATGGGCCGGGCCACGTAGGGCACGTACACGATCCCGATGATGAACGCGGGGATGTAGATCGAGTTGCCCTGGAGGTGCAGGGGCCCGATGGTGATGCCGCCGAGGGCCAGGCTGACCCCGAGGGCGATGGCCAGCAGGAGGGCGGGGAAGGCCCAGATCAGATCGAGCACCCGGGAGATGATGCCGTCGACCCAACCGCGGAAGAAGCCCGACACGAGGCCGAGGACGGTGGCGAGGATGATCGTCACGGCCGCGGCGATGGCGCCGATGGCCAGCGAGGTGCGCCCGCCGTAGAGCAGCCGCACGGCCAGGTCCCGACCGTTGGGGTCGGCCCCGAGCAGGAAGCGGCCGTGCCAGGTCGGCCCGATCGGGATGCCGGTGGTGGAGAGCACGTACTTGGTCTTGCCGCCGATGGTCACGGTGTCGGTGATGTGCTGGGTGTTGGGCCCGGTGTGGGCGATGTCGTTGGCGTACACCGGGGCCAGCAGGCACAGGAGCACGACCAGCACGAAGATCACCCCGAAGAACAGGGCGATGCGGTTGCGCCGGAGCCGACGCAGGGCCAGCCGGTACGGGCCCACCCCGGCGGTCTGGGGCTCCTCGATGGTGAGGAGGCCCCAGCCGCCCTGGTTGTGCGACATCTGGCCGACGCCCGCGTCATGGACGGCGTCTCGGACGCTCATGGGTGGGTGATGGCTACTTCGTCAGCTCGAAGGACGACCAGTCGTCGCCGAAGAGCGGTTGGAAGATGGCCTTGGAGTAGTCGACCCGGTTGGACAGGAAGAACGGTCCGACGAGGTTGCCGTAGGGGATCATGTAGTGCTGGGAGTCCACGTACTTCTCGAGCGCCTGCCACTGCGGGGCCACCGACGCCAGCTTCGACGCCGGGACCGACTCCAGCTTGATGATGGCCGACTGGATCTTCGGGTCGTTGACGTTCTCGAAGTTCTCGTTGTTGATCGGCTGGATGGCCCGACCGTCGAGCAGCAGGTAGAAGTCCCCCGGGTTGGGGAAGTCCTGGAACCAGTCGGCGAAGCCGGCCTGCGCACCGGTCTTGGCCGCCCCGATGGTCTGGAAGTAGATCGAGTCGGAGACCACCTTGAGGCTCGACTTGAAGCCGATGGCGTTGAGCTGCGAGTTGAGGTAGGTGGAGTACGCCTGGCGGGGCTGGCGGGTCTCGGACCACACGGTCACCGGGGCACCGGCCAGGCCGGCCTTGGTGATCATGGCCTTGGCCCTGGCGATGTCGGCGGCCGAGCCGAGCGAGGTCGGCGATCCGTCGACGCAGGGGCCGGAGACGTATCCGGGGATGCCGGGCGGCAGGAAGTAGCACGCCGGGTTGAGCTGGCCGCTGGCCAGGCGCTGGATGGCCCCCCGGTTGATGGCCAGGTCGGCCGCCCGGCGGGCGATCGGGTTGTTGAACGGCGCGATCTTCGTGTTGAGGAAGAAGTAGTCCGTCCCGGCCAGGGTCTCGGCCTTGTAGCGGGCCGCCGCGGAGGTCTGCACCTGGCTGAGCAGGGCCGGGGGGAGCGTGTCGCTCCAGTCGAACTCGTCGCTCTGGTTGTTGAGGACCTGCTGGGCCTCGGTGTTGGTGTTGGACTCGATGGTCACCTGCACCGTGTCCACGTAGCCCGTCGGGATCCCGGGGATGTTGAGGGCGGCGAAGGACGGGTTCTTCTGCAGCGTGAAGCTGACGCTCGGCTGGACCGAGGTGATCTTGTAGGCGCCGACACCCGGGGGCGGGTTGGTCCCCTCCGGCTTCATCGGCGTCCCGGTCGGCACCAGGCCCACGGCCGGGAACGACAGGACGTTCTCGAAGGCGCCGTAGGCGTTGGTCAGCTTGATGGTGATCTTGCCGCTGGCGTCATCGGTCTTGATGCCGCTGATGGTCGTCGCCGTGCCCTTGCTGAAGGCCAGGGCGCCGACGATGTTCTGCGTGAGGAACGAGGCGCCGCCCCAGTTGAGCTTGATGGCCCGCTCGACGGTGTAGGCGAAGTCGGACGCCTTGACCGCGGTGCCGTTGGAGTACTTGAGCCCCGAGCGCAGCGTCATGGTGTAGGTCTTGCCACCGTTGGTGACGACCGGGAGGGCGCTGGCCAGGCCGGGGATGATCGTGGTGCCGGCGGTGCCCGAGGCGTGGGCGTAGGTGAGCAGCGGGGTGTAGACGAGCCAGGTCGCCTCCGAGGACTGCGCCACGTAGCCGTACTGAGGGTCGAGCGAGTCGGGGAAGGTGCCCATGTTGACCTTGAGCGTGCCGCCAGGGGCGAACGTGCCCGACGACCCACCTCCGGTGGAGCCGGACGTGGTGCTGCCGGTCGTGCCCCCTCCGCCTCCACCGCCGCTGCCGGTCGACGCTGTGCCCGAGCTGCCGCACGCCGCCACCGCGGTGGCCATGGCTGCCCCTACGGCGACGACTGCGAGTCGTGCCCTGGTCCGTTTCATTTGTTCCTCCTGCAGAGGCTCGGTGTCACCGAGGATTCAGTCGGGCAGACCATAGCCCCTCGGGCGAGGTCTCTCCCGTCTCCGACGTGAACGGCGTGTGACGCGCCGTCGTCGCGTCAGGCCGGGGGGACCGTCCGGCCGAGCTCGTCGGCGGTGGGCAGGCGGGAAAGGGTCGCTTCAGCCGGGAGCTGGGCGACGATGGCGTCCATGACGCGGGCGGTGTCCGCGGTGAGGCTGCGCCCGGTGAGCCCGGTCACCGGCGGCCCGACGCGCACCCGGACCGTCGGCGGATGCCGGAGGTTGGTGACGTCGGGCAGGCGCGCCGATCTCGGCCACACCGCCTCGGTGCCCCACACCCCGAGCGGCACCACCGGGGCGCCCGTCGCCGCGGCCAGCCTGGCGACGCCCTTGCGCCCTCGCAGCTTCGGGTCGAAGAAGGCCTCGCCCCTCGGGATGGTGCCCTGGGGCGTGATGACCACGCACTCACCGGCCCGGAGGGCGGCGACCGCGGCGTCCACGGCACCCCCGGTGTCGCCGCCACGGTCGACCCGGATGGCGCCGAGCGCGCCCACCAGCGGGCCGATGACCGGCGCCTCGAACATCTCCTTCTTGGCGAGGGTGCGGGGCCTGCGCCCGGCATCGAAGGTGGCCAGGCAGAAGGCGGTGACGTCGAAGTAGCTGCGGTGGTTGGCCGCGACGATCACCGGCCCGTGCCGGGGGATGTGCTCGGTGCCGGCGATGTCGAAGCGGGCGTAGGGAAAGGCCGCCCTCGGTGTGAGCAGGCGGAGCAGGTCCTGCAGCTCGGCGCCGAGGAAGCGGTGGACGCCGGGCGGGGCGTCGAAGTTGGCGATCGGCCAGCGGGCCAGGATGGCCGCGGCCTGCAGGCGGTAGTCGGGGTTGACCGCCGTGGGGTGGCCGACCGCTCGGAGCAGCGGGAGGTCGTAGATGCTGTCGGAGTAGGCGAAGCTCTGGTCGAGAGCCACCCTGGCCGACGCCGCCCAGCGCCGGACCGCCGCCAGCTTGCCGTTGGCCCACACGAAGCCGCCGTCGAGGCCACCGGTGTAGCGCAGGGTGCCGAGCCGGTCGACCGAGGTCGCCCACCTGGTGGCCACCACCCGGTCGAAGCCGAGGCGGTCGGCAAACGGCTTGACCAGGTCGTAGGGCGACGTGGACGCGAGGACGAGCGTGCGGCCCGCGTCGCGGTGGCTGTCGAGGACCGGGAGCGCCCACGGCGCGACCATGCGCTCGAGGGCGTCGGCGGCGAGGAGGGCGGCCGACTCCACCTCCGCGACCGACTTGCCCTTCGATGCCTGGGACGAAAGCCGCGCCAGCACCATCGACGGCAGCGTCTCGCCGAGCAGGCTGTAGGTGGCGAGCAGGGCGCCCTGGCCCGGCAGGGAGCGTCGGGAAACCAGCCCGGCGTCGAACAGCGCCTCGTTGAACGCGGCGGAGGACGATCCCCGGATGAGGGTCCGGTCGAGATCGAACAGCGCTGCCGCCGTGGCCATGAGCCGAAGCTACCTGTCCGGAACCGGAGCGGTCAGTCCTCGCTCCAGCGGTCGTCGGGCCGCCCCCGCTGGTGGTCGGGCGGGTCGAGGCTCCAGGCCCGCCGCCACGGTGCCGCCTCGGGGCCGCGCAGGCCGGGCGTGGTCCGGCGCGCGGCGCGGCGGGTCGCGGTCCACCAGTCGGTCTCGGTCTCGTCGGCCAAGGTGGCGACGGCCCGCTCGAGCCGGTCGGCGAGGGACCTGGCGTCGTCGGCGCCGCCGCGCAGCGGGCGGCCGAAGGTGACCCGGACCCGTCCGGGGCGGAGCCTGGTGGCGTGGCGGGGGAGGATCCGGCCGGTGCCGCGCAGGTGCACGGGCACGACCGGTCGGCCGGTCCTGGCCGCCAGCCAGGCCGCGCCGCGGGTGTGGCCCTGGCCCCAGCCGTCGGGCGAGCGGCCGCCCTCGGGGTAGATGAGCAGGCTCCAGCCCTCGTCGAGGAGGGTGGACAGCCGGCGGACCGATGACCGGTCCACCCGCTGGCGCTCGACGGGCACGGCGTTGATGGTCAGGGCGAACAGCGCCGCCTTGACCCTGGTGTCGAAGAAGTAGTCGGCCGCCCCGGCGACGGCCAGGCGGTGGCGCCACGGCTCGGGGATGACCGAGAGGAGCACGGGCGTGTCGACGTGGCTGGCGTGGTTGGCCGCGAAGATGGCCGGCCCGCGCAGGTGCTCGATGCGGTCGAGGCCGATGACCTCGGGGGTGGCCACGGCGGCGACGAGGGGGCGGGTGAGGCCCTGGTTGACGGCCAGCCGGGCCAGGCGGGCCGGGTAGCGCCGCGCCCAGTCGGAGTCGTAGTCGACCCCGAGTCCCCGCTCGACCGGGGGCCTCGGCACCGTGCCCGGCCACGTCGGCGCGCCGAGCGGGAACCCCCGGCGGCGGGGGAGCCGGACCGTGACGCGGCCCGGGCTGATCGGGAGGCGCCGGTCGGGTCGGACGCCGCCGGCCTGCTCGCCGGCCCTGCGCAGGCGGTCGACCACGACCCGGGCGGCGGTCACGAGACGTCGGCCACCATGATCGGCGGGCAGTGGAAGTGGCTGATGGTCGGGGCCGGCCCGACGGTGTCGGAGGCCATCTCCAGGGCGTCGTCGAGGGTCGAAGCCGGCTTGAACCCGAGGCGGCGCACCGCCCTCGGGTCGCCGCCCACGATGATCACCGAGCCGAGGTGCTCGAGGGCGTGGGCGCCCCAGTACCACATGTAGAACGGGTGGACGCCGTGGTAGGCGTGCCCGGTGCGGTACAGGTGCCGGTACCACTCGTCGTTGGCGAAGCGCTCCTCGTAGGTCTTCTCGATCTCGATCGGGTCGGTCGTGTCGGCCAGGACCTCCTCGAAGAAGTCGATGTAGCTCGGGTGGTGCACCGGGTGGAAGGCCCACGGCGTGGGGTGGCTCAGGATGGCCACGCCGCCCTCCCGCACGATCGGCTTGCCGCGGTACATGTTGAACAGGTACCCGAGGCCCATGCACATGACGAGGATCGGGTTCATGATGGAGTTGACGTTGTAGGGGCAGATGTGGGGCATCCCGAAGATGGCCACGTCGGTCTGGCCCTCGACGGGGACCAGCTGCTGGCGCCACACGCCGTCGGTCGTGGCCCGGTGCACGGCCTCGACCTCGCCCGCGTGCGCGCCGGTCATGGCGTAGGGCGCCTTGATGGACTGGAACACCGAGCGGTTGACGCGGTCGGTGCCGAGGCCGAGGGCGGTGGTGGTGGCCAGGTACGACGCGCGGTCGCGCGCCGACCACTCCCACTCGCGTCGCTGGAGGAAGGCCATCTGCCTGGGGAAGGCGTCGTTGTTGAGCGTCGTCTCGATCTGGAAGACGTTGATCCCGCTCTCGGCGATGAGCCGACCCATGCGCCAGTTGGACGAGTGCAGCTCGGAGTGCTCCTGGTCCATGAACGACCGGCTGTGGCGCATGGTCGCCACGTTGTGGTGGTGGCGGAGGCTGCGGTAGCTGGCCAGCCCGGTCGCCACGCTCTTGTGGCCGCCGTCCATGGCCACCAGGTTGATGTTCACGTACACCAGCAGGTCCGACTCGGCGGCCCGCTTGTTGATCTCGACGTCCTCGCCCTGGTCGGTCGTGCCGAGGTGGACGAGGCCGTCGGGGTCCTCGGCGTCGTGCTGGAGCAGCAGCCCCTCGGGGGCGAACGCGTCGTAGACCCGGTCGCCGACGGCGTGGCGCAGCTCGGCCTCGGTCATGCGGCGGTGCAGGGCCAGGGCGCAGATCAGCACCACGTCGTCGACGCCGGCGGTCGCCGCCTCGTCGAGCACGGCCTCGATGACCCGCTGGCGGTTGTCGGGGCGACGCATCGGCGGCAGGGGCAGCGACACGTCGTCGAAGGCGATGGTGAGGCGCATCCCCGGGCGCAGCTGGGCCGACAGCGGCGCGGCGTCGCCGAGCGGGTTGGCCAGCGCCTGGCGGATGGCCTCGTCGGGGTCCTCGAGGCCGTCGACCGGCTCGGGGGCGTAGATCACCCGCGACCGTCCTGCGGGGAGGCGCTCGAGGCGGAAGCCCTCGCCGTGCCAGGTGAGGATCGGTGGGGTGGAGCGGTCGACGTCGAGGACGAAGCCGGGGCGGGGCATGAGGCTCCTTCCTAGTCCCGACCCGGCCCGGGACGGCCAGGGCGGCGGAGGTCGAAGACGATCTTGGTGGCGCCGCGTCGCCCGGCGTGGGCGGCGTGGTCGATGGCCTCGACGTGGCGGTCGAGGGGGTAGGCGGCGGTGACGAGACGGCCGAGGTCGGCCGCGTCGACCAGCTCGAAGGCCAGGTCGAAGCTGTGGCGTCGCCCTGCGTCCGGCTCGGGGGCGTAGGCGTACGCGCCGGCCAGGCGCACCTCGCGCTGCCAGAGCGGGGTGAGGTCCACCGACACGGTGCCGGGCATGCCGACGAGGACGACGGTGCCTCCCGGCGCGACCACGGCGAGGGCGTCGGCCATCGAGCCCGCAGAGCCGACGCAGTCGACGACCGCGTCGGCCCCGCCGGTCAGCTGGCCGTCGTCTCTCATCCACCCGCCGGTCCTGCGGCGCACGGCCCTGCGCAGCTCGGCGGGCTCGGCGACGACGGTGGCGCCGAGGGCTCCGGCCAGGCGGCGCTGATCGGGGTGCTTGGCCACTGCGACCACGCTGGTGATCTCCGGTCGGAAGCGGGCCAGTGCGGCGACCACGCCCAAGCCGAGGGTGCCGGCACCGATGACCGCCACGGTCGGGTCGGGTCCGGTGGCGGGGACGGCGAGCGCGCCGTGGATGGCGCAGGCGACCGGCTCGACCATCACGGCGGCCCGGTCGCTCATGCCGTCGGGCACCGGGTGGAGCTGGGAGCGGTGTGCCACGAGGCCCTCCGACCAGCCGCCCCCGGTCTCCTCGCAGTACCCGGTCTGCAGGCCGGGTCGCAGGTGGCCGCCGGTCAGGTTGGTGCAGCGGTTGGTGGCCCCGGCGGCGCAGCCGTCGCACCGGGGCTCGATGCTGCGCGCCTCACAGCCGAGGACGGGCTGCACCACGACCCGCCGGTCGTCGGCGTCGACGCCGACGACCTCGTGGCCGGGCACGAAGGGGAAGCTGACGACCGGCTCGAACCACCGCGACGAGCGCCCGTCGACCGTGGCCAGGTCGGAGCCGCAGATGCCCGAGAGCAGGGGGCGCACCGTGGTCCAGCCTGCGCCCGGCAGCACGGGCTGGTCGACGTCGACGGCGCGCAGGGGCCCGACCCGGCCTCCACCACCGGGACGCAGCCCCGACGCCAGGCGCGCCGCCCCGAAGCGCACGGCGGAGCGCTCCACCCGCAGCGCCCTCATCGCGACGCGCCCCGTCCTCGAACACCCTGTCCCTGAGCACCCTGTCCCTGAGCACCCTGTCCCGGGGCACCCCTTCCCGACAGACCGGAACCCTGGCGGTGGGCGGGGCCGATGGGCAGGAGCGGCCTGGGACCGCCCGGCGCCTTGGGCCAGTGCTCGACGTGCCAACCCCGCTTGCGGGCGATGGCCGCCAGCTTGGTCTCGGGGTTGACCGCCACCGGATGCCCCGCCGCCTCGAGCATCGGCAGGTCGCTGGCCGAGTCGGCGTAGGCGACGGCCTGCTCGAGGTCGAGGCCGTTGGCCTCCGCGTAGGCGGCCATGATCAGCGCCCTCGCCTCCCCGGTCGGGGGCGCCTCGAGCAGCTCGCCGGTGTAGCGGCCCTTGCGCTCACCGAGGTGGGCACAGACCACCTCGTCGAAGAGGGGTCGGAGCGGCTCGATGACCACGTCGAGCGCACCGGTGATGAGCAGCGTGCGGTGCCCGAGGGCACGGTGGGCGCGCACCCGGCGCAGGCCGGCGGGGAACGACTTCGTGAGGAGGAGGTCGTTCCACAGATCCCAGCCGTCACGGCGCAGGCGGTCGACGGGCGCGCCCTCGTAGCGGCGGTAGAACGACCGGAGGAAGTCGCCCCGGTCGGCGCGGTCCGCCGCGAGCAGCCCCGGTGCCTGGCCGAGCGTCCTGAGCACGAACGCCACGCGTGCGCCCGCATCGCGCCTGCGGGTGGCGAGGTAGGAGTAGGAGTCGACGACGTTGGACGCCACCAGGGTGTTCTCCAGGTCGAACACGGCCAGGTGGCGCTCGGGCGCGAGGACCGCCCTGCGACCCCGCTCCTCCCGGCTGAGGCCGGTCGCGCCACCGGTCCTGCGCCGCCCGCCACCGGAGGGGGCCAGGCGCACGCGCGCGTGGTTGACCACCGACGGCAGGTAGACGTCGTGGCAGAAGCGCCGCCAGTCGATGACCGCGGGATCCATGTTGAAGTCGCGCCGGTCCCCGGCCGGGAGGCTCTCCGACAGGGCGACCAGGCGGTCCACGCCGAACACGGCCTCGGTCTCGGTGTACGCGCCGTAGAGCTCGACGTAGGAGAGGGCCCGTTCGGCCTCGCCCCGCCGCTCCTCGAGTCGCGCCGCCAGATCGGCCTGGCGGCCCCGCAGCGGGAGGGTCTGGAGGGCCCGCTCGGCCCCACCGATCACCCTGGTGGCCTGACGGAGCTGACGCTGCACCCGCTGGCGGCCGGGAAACGACCACTCCGGCACGGCGATGGGCTGGTCGTTGGCGTCTGCCAGAGGATGCTCGGTGAACCACTCCCTGACCAGATCCACCAGCTGGCGGTAGCGCAGCGGGTTGCGCGACCCGGACGCCGCGTGGATCACGTCGGGCTCGGGCAACGGGCCGCGGGCGGCCACGGCGAGGACGGCGGCGACCACCAGATCGACGGGGATCACGTCGATGATCCCCTCGGGGATCCCGGGAAACTCCCGCAGCAGGCCCCTGGCGTAGCCGATGATGACGGGGTCGGCCATCCGGAAGCCACGGATCCATCCGGGGACCGGCTCAGCGAGGGCCGACTCGATGATGGATGGCCGCACGATGGTGAGCGGCAGGTCACCACGGGTGTCGAGCAGGGCCCGCTCGCCGAGGGCCTTGGTGTAGGCGTAGGCGTCGGGCCAGCCGAGACCCTGGGCTCTGGCCTTACCGAGGTCGACCATCCTGGCCTCGACCCAGTCCTCCCGCTCGCGCTCGGCTCGCGCCGACAGCAGCGGGGTGCCGGCGGCCCCGAGCTCGGCGCGCGCCGCCCGGCGGAACCGGGTCAGCATCTTCGGGTCGCGGCTCTTCGCGTCGGCGTCCGCCCTGGCCCTCCTGGCCGCCTCGACCTCGGGGCGCCAGGCCACCTCGGTGGCCCACGGCGTGTCGGGGAGGAGGGCCTCGGGGGCGGGACCGCGGCGGCTGCCGGCCACGTACGCGGTCGACACGGCGACGAGATGGGGGGCGGGTGCGCCCGTGGGCCGCAGTGCGTGCAGGTCCCGCAGGGTCCTGGCCACCCGGGACGGCCCGAGCAGGTTGGTCTCGACGGCCGCGTCGAGCGGCGAGTCGAAGCTGACCGTGGCCGCCGAGTGGATGACCGTTGCGCAGCCGGCGAGGAGCAGGGCGCCCTCCTCGTCGAGACCGAGCCCGTCGACACCGACGTCGCCGGCGGCGACCAGCAGCCGGCGGTCGACCACGGCGTCGAAGTCGTCGCCGAGCTCGCGGCGGAGCCGGTCGAAGCAGGTGTTCTTGAGGATCTCGCGCCGCACCCGGTCGGGCGCGCCGCGCCGGCCCGGCCTGACCAGGAGCAGCAGCTCGCAGTCGGGCACCGAGCGCAGCAGCCGCTCGGTCAGGGCGGTGCCGAGGAACCCGGTGGCACCGGTCACCGCGACGCGCGTTCCCGCAAGTGCCTCACGCAGCATCCAAACTGTCTACCATTTGGTAAGTGGCTGATGCGAGGACCATCCTGCCGAGCACCCCCGACCGGGTCCTCGCGGCCGCCGTGGTCGCCTTCTCGGCCCACGGCTACGAGGCCACGTCGCTCGACGCGCTGGCCGCCGAGCTCGGGATCCGCAAGCAGACCATCCTCTACCACTTCAGCTCCAAGGAGCAGCTCCTCGCCGCGGTGATCGACGCCGCAGGCGCCGAGCTGGTCGACGTGGTCGAGCAGGCCCTCAGCGGCCAGGTGCCGGTGCGGCGCGGGGTCGACCCGGCCTGGTGGCGGGTCGAGGCCGCGGTGCGCTCGGTGTTCCGCCTGGCCGGACGAAGGCCCGAGCTGCTCGGGCTGCTGCGGGAGGTGAGCAGGCTGGGACCGCCGCCCGCCACTCGGCTCCGCCAGCGCCTGGACCCGTTCGTGGCCCGGGCCACCACCTTCCTCGAGGAGGAGATGGACGCCGGGCGGATGCGCCGCCAGGACGCCCTGCTCCTGTTGCTCAACGGCTACTCGACGGTCATCGGCGCGGCGACCGAGATCGAGGTGCTGCGCGCTCTCGGCGTCGAGCCCACGGCCAAGACGCTGGTGCGCCGGCGGCGTGAGCTCACCGAGTTCCTCCGCTCTGCCCTGGTCCCGACCTGAACCTCGTGCTGACCCTGGTCAGCGGCGGTCGGTCGACGTGGATGGGCGCGGTCCCACGTCCGCAGGTCGAGGTCGCCCCCTGTCCCGTCACCGCAGATGCGCACCGGTCGGGAGGTGCAGCATCTCGTCGTGGGCGGAGGATCACCGGATGTCGTCGGCGCGAGGACGGCGGTCAGAGGCCGGCCATCGAGTAGGAGCTCGGTAGCGGAAGCTTCCACGGCACGCCGCTCGAGCCCCGAGCGGTGGCCTGCTCGGCGTACAGCGACGTGTCGAGACCGCCGAAGAACACCCAGTGACCGTCGTGGCTCCACGTCGCGGAGCCAATCATCTCGCCGACGGAGAGGGGCTCGCCTTCCACCGAGACGGCGAGCGTCGTGGTGTCGACGACGACGAGTTGCACGGTACCTGAGCCAGGATCGACGCCGAAGGCGGCGAGCAGCGACCCGTCCGGGGAGAAGCCACCCCCCTCGGCGTACCCGGCGATCCCGACTGGCACAGGAACCGGTCGCTCGACGCCGCTCGCGGTGTCGAGGAGTCGGAGTGGGCAGCCGTACCCGTAGCTTCGGGTGCAGGCCAGCGCGGCGACCATTGCTCCGTTGGTCCCGACGACCGCAGTCACCCCGGGAAGGTCGACCGTCCGCTGGACCTCCATCACCCGGTAGTGGGCCGTGCCCGACAGCGACGACGTCGGCCGGACGAGAAGGCCGTCGGCCAGCCCGGCGACGACCTCGGTGTCCCGAGGCAGGGGCGGCGGAGGTGCGGGGCCAGGGTCGAGGCCATCGGGCCCCAGGAAGTGGACGACCGGCGGCCGGACCTGCTGTCGTCCTCGATGCCGACGTTGCCGCCAACCGTCGGGAACACGGAGCTGGCTGGGCCGATCACCTGGGGCTTCCGATCGGATGGCGAGATGCGGTAGGCCTTGCCCGCGTGGACGAGGATCGCGGATCCCCCGGCGGTCGCCACGACCGAGGCGGGGTAGTCGACGGCCGGCCCGCGAGCGAGGTTGGCCACCGTCGTCCCATCTGCGCGCGCCAATCGGGGCGCCCCGGGACCGCCGAGGAACAGCAGCTGTCCCCCGAGACCGGCAGGCAGGCGCGAGCTGCTCGGACCCGCACGCGGATGACTCCCGGGGCCGGCGCGAGCTCGGCGAGACGGAGCCACCACCACGACCACGACGGCGATGACCACGACGGCGATGACCACCACGGCCAACAGCGCTCCGATCCAGATCGAGCGGCCCCGCCGAAGCCAAGGCCGGCTCGGACGGGCTGGCATCGCTGTCTCGACTCGAGCCACCGGCTCCGATGACCCGTCGTCGTCGCTCGCGCTGCAGGGAGCGTCGGATCTCTCCGCCGACGAGGGCTGGTGGACCGCGGCGGGTCCTTCGATCGGCTCGGCGTCATCGAGCGGACGCCCGCAGCGGGGGCACCATCGGGCCCACTCGGACGCCCGGGACCGGCAGACGATGCAGCGAACGTCCACCCTTCGAGGGTAGATCCCGCTCGCGGTCGACGGTCAGCGGCGGCCTCTGGGGAACCAGGAGCCTTCGACGCCGCCGAGCTGGTCCGTCAGGATCGAGACCGCCGACGGTGACGACACTCCTCGTCGACACCTCCGTCCTCATCAAGTGGTTTCACCGCGAAGGTGAGTCCGAGCTCGCCGAGGCTCGCGCCATCCGGGACGCTGCGGGAGTCGGCGATATCCAGGTGCGGATGATCGACCTGGTGCTGTACGAGATGGGCAATGTCCTGCTCCGTGGACTTGGTTGGACCGCATCCGACGTGGCCGACCAGCTCGATGACCTCGTCGTCATCTGTGGCGCGCCATTGGCCATGGCGTCCGAATGGCTCCGTCAGGCGGCCGATATCGGGGCAACCCGCCGGCTCACCTTCTACGACGCGGCATGGGCTGGCGCGGCCGAAGCGCTCGGTGTGTCTCTCGTCAGTGCCGATGCCCAATTGCTCGCTGCCGGTCTGGCCGAGTCCCCCGCAGCCGCCGCGGCGCGCCTGCGACTACCGGTCGAAAGCTGAACGGCCCACTCCGGCCACCGACATAAGGTGTCGCCGGCGCTGTCGGAGTGCTCTCGTCCCGACCCTGAGGGTCAGCGGCGGCCGCTCTTGGGCGGCGTGGCCGGGCGCGGGGGGGTGTAGCGCTTGGACCTGGGCGGCCGCTTCACCTCGGGCGGCGGCTCCGGCTCGCCCTTCCTGCGCCGCCGCCTGGCGTCGGCCGCCGCCTTGCGGTCCGCCGCGGTCGCCTGTGGGGTGAGGGCGCGCTGCACGCGCCGCTGGCGCATCGAAAGGATCAGGGCGAAGGCCAAGGCGGCGAACAGAGCGATGATGTGGGGCGCCGAGAGGGACGTGGGCGTCTTGCCGAGGGTGGTGAAGAAGGCGGCGACGATCCCGACGAGTGGCGACACCATGCGGCTGCGAACCCGCAGGCTGACCACGACCAGCGCGAGAGCCAGCACGATGGCGATGACCGAGTCGAACGAGCTCGGGTGGGCGGGCGCACCCGGCCCGGTCGTCACCGTGAGGTTGAGCACCGAGACGACGATCAGGATGCCGGCGAGGACCACGCCCCACACCGGCTCGTTGCCCTCCATGCGGGTGGAGGAGCGGCGGGCGTCGGCCGACGGCGAGCCACCCGCGCCGGTCACCAGCTGGGAGAACCGGCTCACCGCCCCCTCCTCACCGTCTCGCACGGAGTGCTCACTGGCGCCGGCCCCTGCGGCGGCTTCTGGCCCTGCGGGGCGGGGCGGCGAGCTCGCGCACCGGGCGCTCGGCCTCCTGGGCGCCCTCGGCGTCGTCGTCGAGCAGCCACGGCCGGATCCTCACGACGGTGAGACGGGCAGGGGCGTCGTCGAGGTCGGCCTCGACGGGCAGATCCTTGGGCGGGGTGCCGGAGGTCTCGAGCACGACGGCCGGCTCGTTGGTCGGGGGCTCGAAGACCTCGCGCAACCCGAAGGCCATCCCGGTGAAGACCGCACCGGCCGCCGACCTGCGCCGCCACGACTCCAGGCGACGGGGCAGGGCCGTCGAGCCCGGCTCGACCGCCTCCCGGTAGGGGACCTCGTCGGGGAGGGCCCGGTTGCGATCATCGACCTCGCCGCGGGTGGCTTCGGCGTCCTCGGCGTGCGCCGCGTCGCCCTCGGTCGGATCTTCGCCCACCGTCTCACCGTATCTCCACCCGGCCCACTCGGCGGCCGGCGGGGCCCGGGATCACCCCATCGGCAACGGGGAGGGCAGCAGCGTGGCCCCGGCGAGGGCGGTGTCGACCTCGGCCGCGCAGGAGCGGCCCTCGGCGATGGCCCACACGATCAGGCTCTGGCCCCGACCGGCGTCCCCGCAGACCCACACGCCGGGGACGTCGGTGGCGTAGCCGGCGCGGGCCACCGTGCCGCGGTCGGTGAGTGGGGTGCCGAGCGCGCCCGGCAGCTCCGGCTCGGGGCCGCTGAAGCCGAGGGCGAGCAGCACCAGGTCCGCCGGCAGGTCCCGCTCGGTCCCCTCCACCTTCTCGAAGCGCATCCCGCCGTCCCGGCTCACCGCTTCCACCTCGTGCAGGCGCAGCGACGTCACCGCGCCGTCGCGGCCGACGAAGCGCTCGGTGTTGACCGCGAAGACCCGCTCGCCCCCCTCCTCGTGGGCCGCCGAGGTCCGATACAGCAGCGGCCACATCGGCCACGGCGTGGACTCCGCCCTGGCGTCCGGCGGCCGAGCCATGATCTCGAGCTGGTGGACCGACGCCGCCCCCTGCCGGTGGGCCGTGCCCAGGCAGTCGGCGCCCGTGTCCCCGCCGCCGATGATGACCACCCGCTTGCCGGCCGCGGTGATGGCCGGCTCGTGGATGTCCCCGGCCTGCACCCGGTTGGCCGGCGGCAGGTAGGCCATGGCCTGGTGGATGCCGGCGAGGTCGCGGCCCTCGATGGGCAGGTCCCGCGGGACGGTCGCCCCGGTGGCGACCACCACCGCGTCGTGTCCGGTGCGGAGCTCGTCGATGGTCACGTCGACCCCGACGGTCACCCCGCAGACGAAGTCGGTGCCTTCGGACCTCATCTGGTCGAGGCGGCGGTCGAGGACCCGCTTCTCCAGCTTGAACTCGGGGATGCCGTAGCGCAGCAGCCCACCGGGGCGGTCGGCGCGCTCGTAGACGGTGACCGCGTGGCCGGCCCTGGTCAGCTGCTGGGCGGCGGCCAGGCCGGCCGGCCCCGAGCCGACGACCGCGACCCGTCTGCCGGTCGGCGCCTCGGCCACGACCGGGGCGACCCACCCCTCGTCCCACGCCCGGTCGATGATCGAGACCTCGACCTGCTTGATGGTGACCGGGTCGGCGTTGATGCCGAGCACGCAGGCCGTCTCGCAGGGAGCCGGGCAGAGACGCCCGGTGAGCTCGGGGAAGTTGTTGGTCGCGTGCAGGCGCTCGATGGCCGCCTGCCACTGGGCCCGGTACACGAGGTCGTTCCAGTCGGGGATCAGGTTGCCGAGCGGGCAGCCGTCGTTGCAGAACGGGATGCCGCAGTCCATGCAGCGCGACGCCTGCGTGCGCAGGTGGGCGTCGTCGAACGGTTCGTAGACCTCGCGCCAGTCGCGCAGCCTGACCGGCACCGGTCGGCGCGCAGGCAGCTCCCTGCCGTGGTTGATGAACCCGGTCGGCTCACCCATGAGCCGCCGCCATGACGGCGTCGTCGACCCGGACGCCCGCCTCCTCGGCGGACCTGGCCGCCTCGAGCACGCGCCGGTAGTCGGTGGGCATGACCTTCACGAACCTCCTCGCCGCCGCCGGCCAGTCGGCCAGCACCCGGCCGGCGACCGTCGAGCCGGTCAGGCCCTCGTGGATGGCGATGCGCTCCGCCAGCCACACCGTGTCGTCGTCGTCGACGGCCTCCAGGGCGACCATCTCGTGGTTGACCCGGTGGCCGAAGTCGCCGGCCTCGTCGAGGACGTAGGCGATCCCGCCGGACATCCCGGCGCCGAAGTTGCGACCCGTGGTGCCGAGGACGACGACCCGGCCACCGGTCATGTACTCGCAGGCATGGTCCCCGACGCCCTCGGCCACCGCCACCGCCCCCGAGTTGCGGACCGCGAACCGCTCGCCCACCGTGCCGCGCAGGTAGGCCTCGCCGGCGGTCGCGCCGTAGAGGAGCACGTTGCCGGCGATGATCTGACGCTCGGTCACCACCGTGGCGGGCGTGTCCCGGGACGGCCGCACCACGATCCGGCCGCCGGAGAGGCCCTTCCCGACGAAGTCGTTGGCGTCGCCCTCGAGGGTCAGCGTGACGCCGCGGGGGACGAAGGCGCCGAAGCTCTGGCCGGCCGAGCCGGTGAAGGAGAGGTCCACCGTCCCGTCGGGCAGGCCGGCCGCGCCGTGACGACGGGTCAGCTCCGCGCCGAGCAGGGTGCCGGTGGCGCGGTCGACGTTGTGGATCTCCCACCAGCCGGTCACCGGGCGCCCCTCGTCGATGGCCGCCCCGGCCGCCTCGATGAGCCTGCGGTCGAGGACCAGGTCGAGGCCGTGGTCCTGGGCACCCACGTTGTGGCGGGGCGCGTCGGCCGGGAGGTCGGGCGCCTCGAGGATCGGCGCCAGGTCGAGGCCCTTGGCCTTCCAGTGGCCGACGGCCGGTCCGATGTCGAGCAGCTCGGGGTGGCCGATCACCTCGTCGATGGAGCGCACGCCGAGGTCCGCCAGGAGCTCGCGGACCTCCTCGGCGATGTACTCGAAGAAGTTGACCACGAACTCGGCCTTGCCGGCGTAGCGCTTGCGCAGCTCCGGGTTCTGGGTGGCGATGCCGACCGGGCAGGTGTCGAGGTGGCAGACCCGCATCATCACGCAGCCGCTGACCACGAGCGGGGCGGTGGCGAAGCCGAACTCCTCGGCGCCGAGCAGCGCGGCGACGACCACGTCGCGGCCGGTCTTGAGCTGCCCGTCGACCTGCACGACGATGCGCTCCCGCAGGCCGTTGGCGATCAGGGTCTGCTGGGTCTCGGCCAGGCCGAGCTCCCACGGCGCGCCGGCGTGCTTGAGCGAGTTGAGCGGCGACGCGCCGGTGCCCCCGTCGTGGCCGGAGATCAGCACCACGTCGGCGTGGGCCTTGGACACCCCGGCGGCGACGGTGCCGACGCCGACCTCGGCAACCAGCTTCACGTGGATGCGGGCGAGCTCGTTGGCGTTCTTCAGGTCGAAGATCAGCTGCGCCAGGTCCTCGATCGAGTAGATGTCGTGGTGCGGCGGCGGCGAGATCAGCCCCACGCCTGGCGTGGAGTACCGGGTCCTGGCGATCCACGGGTAGACCTTGTTGCCGGCCAGCTGGCCGCCCTCGCCCGGCTTGGCCCCCTGGGCCATCTTGATCTGGATGTCGTCGGCGTTGACCAGGTACTCGCTGGTCACCCCGAAGCGGCCCGAGGCCACCTGCTTGACGGCGCTGCGACGCAGGTCCCCGTTGGCATCGGGGACGAAGCGGTCGGGGTCCTCACCGCCCTCACCGGTGTTGGACCGGGCGCCGATGCGGTTCATGGCGATGGCCAGTGTCTCGTGGGCCTCGGCGGAGATCGACCCGTAGGACATGGCGCCGGTGCTGAAGCGCCTGACGATGTCGGCGACCGGCTCGACCTCGTCGAGCGGCACCGGGTGCCGGCCCACCTCCGATGCGTCGCGGAGGCGGAACAGCCCGCGGAGCGTGGCCAGCCTGGTCGCCTGGTCGTCGACCGCCGAGGTGTACTGCTTGAACAGGTCGTAGCGGCCGGTGCGGGTGGCGTGCTGGAGCTTCTGCACCGTCTCGGGGTTGAACAGGTGGTACTCGCCCTCGCGCCGCCACTGGTACTCGCCGCCGACAGGCAGGTCGCGATGCGCCAGCTCGGCGGCGCGATCGGGCCAGGCGGTGGCGTGCCTGGCCAGCACCTCGCCGGCGATCTCCTGCAGGCCGATCCCACCGATGCGGGTCACGGTGCCGGTGAAGTAGCGCTCGACGACGTCGTGGGCCAGTCCGATGGCCTCGAAGACCTGGGCGCCGGTGTAGGAGGCGACCGTCGAGATGCCCATCTTGGACATGATCTTGAGGATGCCCTTGCCCGACGCCTTGACGAAGTTGCGGGCCCCGTGGCGGGGCGAGAGGTCGGGGAGGGCTCCGTGGGCGACCAGGTCGTCGATGGTCTCGAAGGCCAGGTAGGGGTTGATGGCCGCCGCACCGTAGCCGAGGAGCAGGGCCATGTGGTGCACCTCGCGCGCCTCGCCGGTCTCGACCACCAGGCCGACGCGGGTGCGCGTCCGCTCGTCGACCAGATGGTGGTGGACGGCGCTGGTGAGCAGCAGCGCGGGGATCGGCGCCCGTTCGGGTGAGGTGTGCCGGTCCGAGAGCACGATGACCTTGGCGCCCCGGGCGATGGCCTCGCTGACGCGGGCGCAGATGTCGTCGAGCGCATCGCGCAGCGCTTCGCCCGGCGCGACGCCGGAGTCGACGGGGAACAGGCCGTCGATGGCGAAGGTCTCCCAGCCTGGCCGGGTCCCGTCCTCGTTGACGTAGAGCAGCTTGGCCAGCTCCTCGTTGGTCAGCACCGGGTGGGGCATGACGATCTGGTTGCAGCTCTCTGGCTGCGGGTCGAGGAGGTTGCCCTCCGGTCCCACGGTGCCCGCCAGCGAGGTCACCAGCTCCTCGCGGATGGCGTCGAGGGGCGGGTTGGTCACCTGGGCGAAGAGCTGCTGGAAGTAGTCGTAGAGGAGCCTGGGCCGATCGGAGAGCACGGCGATCGGCGTGTCGGTGCCCATCGACCCGATCGGCTCCGCGCCGGTGCGGGCAATGGGCCCGAGCAGGATCTTGAGGTCCTCGCTGGTGTAGCCGAAGAGCCGCTGGTGGGCGACCACCGACGCGTGCTGGGGGGTGAGGGTGAAGCGGGGCGGGAGGTCGTCGAAGCCGATCTGCTGGTCGGTCAGCCAGGTGGCGTAGGGGTGCTCGCGGGCGAGCACCGACTTGATCTCGTCGTCGTCGACGATGCGCCCGAGCTCGGTGTCGACCAGGAACATGCGGCCCGGCTGCAGGCGGCCGCGCTCGACCACCTTCGACGGGGGGATGTCGAGCACGCCGACCTCGGAGGCCATCACGACCAGGCCGTCGTCGGTCACCCAGTAGCGCGACGGCCGCAGGCCGTTGCGGTCGAGGACAGCGCCGATCACGGTCCCGTCGGTGAAGGCGATCGACGCCGGCCCGTCCCACGGCTCCATCAGGGCGGCGTGGTACTGGTAGAAGGCCCGGCGGCCCGGGTCCATCGAGGCGTGGTTCTCCCACGCCTCGGGGATCATCATCAACACGGCGTGGGGGAGGGACCGACCACCGAGGTGCAGCAGCTCGAGGACCTCGTCGAACGACGCCGAGTCACTGGCCCCCGGCGTGATGATCGGGAAGGCGCGCTCCAGCCCTCCGGGGAACAGATCGGATCCGAGGAGGGCCTCCCTGGCCCGCATCCAGTTGCGGTTGCCCTTCAACGTGTTGATCTCGCCGTTGTGGGCCACGTAGCGGTACGGGTGGGCCAGCGGCCAGCTCGGGAAGGTGTTGGTCGAGAACCTCGAGTGGACCAGCGCCAGCGCGGACGCGACCCGCTCGTCGGCCAGGTCCACGAAGAACGGCCCGAGCTGCGGGGCGGTGAGCATCCCCTTGTAGACCACGGTCCGGCACGACAGCGACGCGAAGTAGCGACCGTCGAGCTCGCGCTCGACGCGCTTGCGCAGCACGAAGAGCCGCCGCTCGAGGGCCAGGCCGGACTCGGCGGACGCGGAGGCGACGAACGGCTGCCAGAACGACGGCATCACGCCGGTGGCCATGCTGCCCACATCCGCGGCGTCGACGGGCACCTCGCGCCAGGCGAGCACCCGGAGCTCCTCGGCCTCGGCCAGCTTGTCGATCGACTGCCTGACCGCCGCCGCCTCGGCCGGGTCGGCGGGCAGGAAGCCGACACCGGTGCCGTACGCACTGGCGGCGGGCAGGTCGACACCGGCCACCGCGCGGTAGAAGGCGTCGGGCACCTGGATCAGGAGGCCGGCGCCGTCGCCGGTGTTGGCCTCGGCGCCCGAGGCGCCGCGGTGCTCGAGGTGGCACAGGCTCTGCAGCCCGAGCTCGACCATCCGATGGGTCCGGCGGCCGTGCAGGTCGACGACGAAGGCCACGCCGCAGGCGTCGTGCTCGAATTCGGGCCGGTAGAGGCCACGTGAGGGAGGCGAGAGGGCCATGGGTCCTTCCGAGGTGGGTTGCGCGCCTTGGGGACCTGCACAAGGAGGGACATCGTTGGCCCTCATGCAGAGGCCAGCAACCTACCCTCCCGCCGGCCTGACCGCCACCACCGCCCGCGCCGGCGGGGGCATCTCCAGCGAGCGCCCGCGCCGACGCCGCGCAGCGGCGGTCACGGGTCACGGGTCGCCGGCGATGACCTCGGCGAAGGCGGGGCCGGTGACGTTCCTGCCGCTCACGACCACCACCGCCTCCTGGCCGGGTGACGACACGACGGCCCCGGTCGTGACCGCGGCGATGCCCGCTGCGCCGGCCCCCTCCACGACCAGGCCGTGCTCGGAGAAGGCCCAGCGCATGGCCGCCCGGAGCTGGCGCTCGGTGACCGCGGTGAGCGTGGCCTGGCCGGCGGCGACCAGGCCGCCGAGGATCGCCGGCGTGGGCGATCCTCCCTCCAGGTTGCCGAGCAGGCCGTCGGCCAGGCTCGCCCCGACGGCCACATCGACCAGCCGGCCGGCGGCCACTGCCGTCGACACAGCCAGGGACGCCTCGACCTCGGCGGCGACCAGGTGCCATCCCGGCCTGGTGGCGACGGCCAGGCCGACGCCGGAGGCCAGCCCTCCGCCGCCCAGGGGCACGACCACCACGGATCCCTCCGATGTAGCGCCCTCGCCGGCGGCGCGGTGACCTGGCGCGCCGGCGGCGCGGTGACCTGGCGCGCCGGCGGCGCGGTGACCTGGCGCGCCGGCGGCGCGGTGACCTGGCGCGCCGGCGGCGCGGAGCTGGGCCTCGACCTCGGCGACGAGGGTGCCCTGCCCGGCGACGACGGAGGCGTCGCTGTAGGCCGAGACGTAGACCGCTGCGGGGTCGTCGGCCACCCGGGCCCTGGCGTGGCGCTCGGCGGCCTCGTAGCCGGAGCCGAAGCGCACCAGCGTGGCCCCGGCCCCCGGGGCGGACGCCAGGCGCTCGATGGCCGCCAGCTTGGCGGGGGAGGCGTCGGTCGGCACGACGACGGTCACCCGCCGCCCGAGCAGGGCGGCCGCCAGGCACATCCCGAGCCCGTGGTTGCCGGCACTGGCGCTGACCGCGTGGGCGCCGGCGGGCAGCGACGCCAGCGCCGCCAGGGCGCCGCGAACCTTGAACGACCCGGTCGGCTGGGCCGTCTCGAGCTTGAGCCAACCGCGGAGGGGCCCGTGCGGGGTCGGCAGCTCGGTGGCGACCAGGGGCGTGGGCGCCAGGTGGGCCGCCACGACCTCGGCCGCAGCGGCCATCTCCGCCGGGGTCGGGGCCCGCAGCCGGTCGTCGGTCACCGGAGCCAGGGTAGGGCCGCGGCCGCCGGCCCGAGGTCGCCGTAGGATCCGGATCGTGGCGGTGGGCGGGCAGGACGGCGTGTGGGCGCCGCAGCGCCGGCGCCTGACCGTCGGCCTGGTCCTGACCGTCACCCTCGTGGCCTTCGAGGCCCTGTCGGTCGCCACCGTGCTGCCCCAGATCCGCAGGGACCTCGGTGACGTGCGCCTCTACGGCTGGGTGTTCAGCGCCTTCCTGCTCGCCAGCCTGATCGGCATCGCCCTGGCCGGCGGCCTGGCCGACCGTGTCGCGCTGCGCGGCCCGCTCCTCGGCGGCCTCGCCCTCTTCGCCGTCGGCCTGGTCGTCGGCGGCCTGGCGCCCGACATGCCCGTGCTCGTGGTCGGTCGAGCCGTGCAGGGTCTCGGTGCGGGTGCCGTCCCCGCGTCGGCGTACGTGGCCATCGGCCGGGCGTATCCCGACCAGGTCAGGCCCCGCATGTTCGCCGTCCTGTCCACCGCCTGGGTCGTGCCCGGCCTCGTCGGCCCGGTTCTCGCCGCGCTGGTGGCGACCACGGTCGGGTGGCGCTGGGTGTTCGTCGGGCTGCTCCCGCTGGTCGCCGTCGCCGCCGTGCTGGCCGGCCCCGGGCTGGCCACGGTGCCGCGGCCGGATCCCGGATCCGCGCCGTCCCTTCCGCTGGTGCCGGCGTTCGGCACGGCGGCGGGTGCCGGCGCGGTCCTGACCGGTGTGACGTCCGCGTCGCCGCTGTGGGCCGTGCTCGGCGCGCTGGGGGGCGGGGCGCTGCTGGCGGTCAGCGTCCGCCAGCTGACCCCGCCGCGCACCCTGCGGGCCGGGCGCGGGCTGCCGGCCACGGTCCTCAGCCGGGGGGCGCTGACCTTCTGCTTCTTCGCGGGCGACGCCTACGTGCCCTTCGCCGTGGCCACGGTCCGCCACGGGGGCCTCGGCCTGGCCGGTGCCGCGCTGACGGCGAGCACCGTGGCGTGGACAGCGGGCTCGTGGCTGCAGGAGCGGCGCATCGCCGCATGGGGGCCGCGTCGCCTGGTGACCGGCGGGGTGGCCCTCGTCCTGGCCGGCCTGGCCCTGATGGCCTCCACCCTGCTGGCCTCGGTCCCGGTGGGCATCGCCGTCGTGGCCTGGGGCGTGGCCGGCCTCGGGATGGGCTGCGCCTACGCCCCGCACTCGGTGACCGTTCTCGACCGCGCTCCCGCAGGCGGGGAGGGGAGGGCGACGGCCGGCCTGCAGCTCACCGACGTCCTCGGCCAGGCTCTCGGGACCGGCCTCGCCGGCGCGGCCGTGGCCCTCGGAGGCACCGTCCTCACCGAGCGGGCCGGCGCGGCGTTGGCCTTCGCCATCGCCGGCATCGGCGCGCTCGGCGCCCTCGCGCTGTCCCGGCGCCTGCCCGACCGGCTGGTCGGCGGGGCGGGCGTGGCGCGGGTCGAGACCGACCTGCCGGTGACCTGACGGTCGACCGTAGCCTCGGGGACCATGAGCATCCCCACCCGTCATCTCGGACCCGAATCTCTCGCCGTGTCGGCCCAGGGTCTGGGCTGCATGGGCATGAGCGAGTTCTACGGCGGCGGCGACGACGCCGAGTCGGTCCGGGTCATCCACCGGGCGCTCGAACTCGGCGTCACCCTGCTCGACACCTCGGACATGTACGGCGTCGGCGCCAACGAGCGCCTCGTCGGACGGGCCATCGCCGACCGGCGCGACCAGGTGGTCCTGGCCACCAAGTTCGGCATCGTGCGCGACGCCGACGGTGGGCGGGGCATCAGCGGCCGACCCGAGTACGTGGCCTCGGCGTGCGACGCGTCCCTCCAGCGCCTCGGCGTCGACCACATCGACCTCTACTACCAGCACCGGGTGGACCCGGACGTGCCGACGGAGGAGACCGTCGGCGCCATGGCCCAGCTGGTCGAGGCGGGAAAGGTCCGCCACCTCGGTCTCTCCGAGGCCGGCGCCGAGACCATCAGGCGGGCCGTCGCCGTGCACCCCATCACCGCCCTGCAGACCGAGTGGTCGCTCTGGACCCGCGACATCGAGGACGAGATCCTGGCCGTGGCCCGTGAGCTCGGCGTCGGGATCGTGGCCTACAGCCCCCTCGGTCGCGGCTTCCTCACCGGGGCCATCACCTCGCTCGACGACCTCCAGGCCGACGACTTCCGGCGCAACAACCCCCGCTTCGCCGGCGACAACCTGGCCCACAACCTGCAGCTGGTCGAGCGGGTCCGCACCATCGCGTCCGAGAAGGGCATCACCCCCGGTCAGCTGGCGCTGGCGTGGGTGAGTGCGCAGGGCGACGACGTGGTCCCGATCCCGGGGACCAAGCGCATCGCCTACCTGGAGGAGAACGTGGCTGCGTCCGATGTGGCCCTCGACGCCGACGACCTGGCCCGCATCGAGGCGGCCGCCCCGACCGGCGCCGCCCGGGGCGACAGGTACCCGGACATGCGCGGCATCGGCGCCACCAGCGTCCGGTCCTCGTAGTGGCGGTCAGGGACCGGAAGGGAGCCACTCGGGCGGCCTGAGGCCGCAGGCGTGGTCGCGAGAGGGTCGAACGGGTGGCGGCCGCCCGAGGTGCTCCCGCACGGGCCCTCCATCAACGGAGGGGAACGACCTCGCGTCCTGGCTCGACGAGCGCGTCGACGGCGCCGAGCCCGGTGATCTCCAACCGTACCCGGTCGCCGGGCGCCAGCCACGGATAGGCGTCGGCGCCGTGGACGCGGGAGAGCTCGAGGATGCAGCCGGTGCCCACGGTGCCGCTGGCGACAATGTCGCCGGGGCGCAGCTGGGTGCCCCGTGACGCGTAGGCGAGGAGTTGGCCGAAGCTCCAGTGGATGGTCGACATGTTGCCCCTGCTCCACGTGGCGCCGTTGACCGCCGCGGTCATGTCGAGGTCATAGGCGTTGCCGGCGCGCCGGGTCTCGAGCTCGTCGCTCGTCGTCAGCCACGGGCCCAGGCTGGTGGCGGTGTCCTTGCCCTTGGCCGGCCCGAGGTGGCCGCGCATCTCCGAGCTCTGCAGGTCCCTGGCGCTCCAGTCGCAGAGAATGACGTAGCCGGCGACGTGGTCCTCGGCGGTGGCCGGGTCGAGGTCGCGCCCGGCCCGGCCGATCACCGCGGCCACCTCGAGCTCGTAGTCGAACGCCGCCGAGCCCGGCGCGATCGGAACCGGGTCGCTCGGGCCGAGGGTGGCCGCCGGGTTGGTGAAGTAGAACAGCGGCATCTCGTACCAGACGTCGGCCACGTCGTGGCCCATGGCCTGCGCGCTGTTGTGCACGTGCTCCTCGAAGGCCATGAAGTCCCGGATCGACGGTGGCACCGGGATCGGCGCCCGCAGCACCGCCTCGGCCAGCGGGACCACCTCCCAGCGCTCGGACGTCGCCCGCTCGGCCGCCGCCGCCAGCGCCTCGCCGCTGTCGCCGAGCAGGTCGATCAGGCGCCCAGGGGCCTCGAGGCCGATGAGGACGTCGCCGTCGACCAGGGCGACGCGGTCGGCCCCGTCACGGGGCGACACATAGGTGGACCAGCGCACGTGAGCTCCTCTCGGTCAGGCGGCGGGCCGCACGGTCAGGCCCTGCAGGTCAGAGGCCGGCCGCCGTTGTAGGTCACCATGTCGGTCAGCGCGGCACCGACGTCGATGGCGCCCCCCATCGGCGTGCCGGTCAGCTCCGCGTAGGCCCGGTGCAGGTTGCCGACGATCCGCTCGCGGTCGGTGAGGTCCGCCCACGGGCCGAGGTCGGTGTCCATCGCCGCCTCGAGCGGCCCGACGCCGGCAGCCAGGCCGGCTTCGGCGGTGGCCTGGACGAAGCGGAGGTAGTCGAGCACCTCGCCGATCATCTCGGGGCCACCGACGGGCCCGTGGCCGGGCACGATGGTGGTGGCACCGAGGGGCGCCACCACATCGGTCAGCACGTCGACGGCCCCCTGCACCGACCCCATGAGCACGAACGGGGTGCCCCCGTTGAACAGCAGGTCACCGCTGAAGAGCACGGACCGCTCGGGGAGCCAGACCAGCGCATCGTTGGTGGTGTGGGCGGCCAGGCCGACGTGGCGCACCTCGCAGGCCAGGTCGTCGACCCAGACGGTCACCGAGTCGCGGAAGGTGAGGAAGGGCGGCGCCAGGGCCAGCTCGCCCCAGTCGACGTCGTCCCAGATGCCGTGGTAGTCGGGGAGACCTCCGGCGATGACCTCCTGGCGGCAGCGCTCGTGGGCGACGATGGTCGCCGCCGGGAACAGGAAGTTGCCGTGGGTGTGGTCGCCGTGGTGGTGGGTGTTGACGAGGGTGCGCACCGCCTGGTCGGTGACCCGCCCGATGGCGTGCAGGTAGGCCCGGGTCCGGCGCTCGGTCGAGCAGGAGTCGACGCTGGTCACCCCGCGCGAGCCGACCACGAAGCCGGTGTTGTTGACGAACCAGCTGCCGTCGGGTTGGACGTAGGCGAAGACGCCCTCGCTCACCTCCTCGACCCTGGGCTCGCCGAGCGCGGCATGGTCGTCGAGGGGAGTGCTCACGGTCGGCCATCTCACCACACGGTCCTCCCGCCCCGCTGACCTCCCGTCGCCGGGGGGCGCCATTCCCCAAATCCCGACTACGGTGATCGGAGTTGCCCAAATTGGGGCAGTTGCCCGAGATGGAGGAGACCACGTGAGCATCCGAGACGAAGTCCTGCAGGCCAACGAGGCCTATGCCGCCTCCTTCGGGGACAAGGCCGCCCTGGCCATGCCGCCGGCGCGCCGCTTCGCCATCCTCACCTGCATGGACGCCAGGCTCGACCCGGCCGCGTACGCCGGGCTGCGCGAGGGGGACGCCCACGTGATCCGCAACGCCGGCGGCCGGGCCAGCGACGACGCCATCCGCTCGCTGGTCATCTCCTACAAGCTCCTCGGCACCGCGGAGTGGTTCGTGGTCCACCACACCAGCTGCGGGATGCTCTTCTTCACCGACGACGTTATGCGGGGGCTGCTGGCCAGCAGCCTGGAGACGGCCGAGCTGGGCGACGGGGGCTTCGTCGACGTGGGTCGAGGCCCGGGGTCGACCGAAGGGTCCTACGTCGACTGGCTGACCATTGCCGACGAGGCCCAGAGCGTGGTCGACGACGTCACCCGGATCCGCTCCCACCCGCTCGTCCCCGGTCGGATCCCCGTGTACGGCTACATCTACGACGTGGGCACCGGCCGTCTCGTCGAGGTCCCCGCCGCCACCGGGGCGGGCGCGGCGGTCTGACCGTGCCGGGCCGCCCGGTCGCCACGCGGGGCGGCGACGGCTCAGGTGCCGAACCAGTGGATCCGGCCGAGTGGTCAGATCCGCAGGACCGCCCGCCCGACGAAGCTCGACCTGGTGGCCGGGCCCCAATAGCGGGAGTCGAACGAATCGCCGCGGTGGTCGCCCATCATCCAGCACTCGCCGGCCTGGAGGTGCAGGACCCCGGTGGTGATCGGTGGGCGACGTCACTTCTGGGCTGCGCCGGTCTTCCCGGGGGCGGTCCACCTGGGGACGTGGCGGACGTAGCCGAGTGAGCGGCGCAGAGCTCGCTCGGCGGTCGCGTCGCTCTCGGCGCACGCCGACCCGGCACCCCGCTTCCCCGCATCCAGCTTCTTGGCGGCTATGGCCCGCGCCCCGAGGACCGACATGGTGCAGGCGATCATGTCGGCGACGAAGGGGACGCAGTAGTGAGATGCCGGGATCGTCGCCGATGACCCGTTGTAGGGCCAGGTGATCGTCTGATCGATCCACCAGAGGACGAGCACCGCGACGATGGCCAGTTCACGGCGATCGATCGGACCTCCCCGCAACGAGCGAGCCACCCACCACCACAGCAGGGGGAGGACATAGATGGCGTACTGCCGGTGGGAGACCGGCAGGATCAGCAGGACGCAGAAGACCACGTTCCAGGTGCAGAGGGCAGGGTCGCCCGGGTGCCGCAGCGCGGTCACGAGGAGACCGAGGACCCAGATGGTCAGCGCGGCGGAGAGCAGGACCTGCGGGGCGCCCGAGACGAACACCGGTCGCGCGAGATCGCTGTGGGTGAAGAGCAGTGCGGGGACGCCCCAGACGGAGTCACTGACCAGATGTTGCTGGCGGGCGTCGAACACGTTCTCGAGGAGGCCGACCAGTCCGCTCCAGCCGAAGACCAGTGCCAGCAGGGGGGCGAGGAGCGCGGTGGCCACCAGCGCGACGAGCGCTCGGCGCCGGCGCTGGAGGCCGCGCTGGCCGAGCGCCAAGGCCGCCACGGCCGGCCAGACCTTGACGAGTCCCGCCCCGCCGATGAGCGCACCGGCCGCCTCGAGCTTGGACCGGCCGACGGCCAGCGCCGACAGCGTGAGGAGCGGAAAGCCGATCGTGTCGGCCGGGCCCAGCGCCAGGTCCTTGCTGAGCGGCCAGTAGTGGGCGTAGAGCAGGGTGAAGCTGCAGAGGGCGAAACCGACCGGCCGCAGCCACCAGGCCATGCGTCCCGCCAGGCTGAAGACGAAGGCGGCCGCCCCGACGATCGGCGCCACCACGACCAAGGTCGTCCATCCCTGCCAGAGCGCACCGACATCGACGTGGGCGAACGGCGCCAGAAGGAGAGCGATCGGCGGCGGGTACACGTACTGCTTGACGCCGGCATAGGGGCTGTGGCCGGCGGCCACGTTTCGGGCCGCTTCGAGGGAGTACGAGAAGTCGGTCTCCAAGGGAGCGGCCAGCGCCGAGTTCAGGCGCACGTACACCAGTGCCCCCGTCACGGCCAGCGCGGCCCCCCAGAGCGCCGCCACCTCGAGGTCTCGGGCCGACCACCGGCGCCTCTGGGCTGTCGCCGACACGCCGCTCTCCGACACGATGCCGCCAGTATGACCTGGCCCGCCGGGGCGGTGCCGACGGGCGGCCCTCGGGTTCAGCTCTCCAACCGGGCCGAGACGACGGCCCGCTCGGCGGGGTTGGCGGTGTCGCGCAGGGCCTCGATGTCGGCGCGGCGCGCCTCGGCGGAGCGGTCGAGGCGACGCAGGAGTGACGCCCGGGTGGCGTGGAAGAGGTGGTAGGTGGCGAGGGCGCCCTGGAGCGCGTCGACCTCCAGGAGGGCGGCCGCCGGCCCTCGCAGCTCTCCGAGGACGATGGCCCGGCTGAACAGGACGACGGGTGAGGGCCGACGACGGCCAGGAGGGAGTAGAGCTCGAGGAGCTGGGGCCAGTCGGTCTCCTCCCGGGTCGGCGCCTCGCAGTGCAACGCCTGGATGGCCGCTTCCAGCTGGTACGGACCGGGCCGGCGACGGGCGGCGGCCCGCTCGATGAGGGAGACGGCCCGACAGGAGCCCCATCGCTTCGGGCTCGCCGGGGAGCCAGCTCACCAGCATCGCCGCCAGCCCTTCCGCATCGTGAGCCAGCTCGCGGCGGGCGACGGCGTCGCCGCCCGTGGTCAGGTAGCCCTCGTTGAAGACGAGGTAGATGACCCGCAGGACCTGGTCGAGCCGCTCTCGCCGCTCCGCCGGCTCCGGGGTCCGGTACGGGATCCCGGCGGAGACGATCTTCTGCTTCGCTCGGGTCAGGCGCTTGGCCAGGGTGGCTTCGGGCAGGAGGAAGGCCCGGGCGATCTCGGCCGTGGTCAGGCCGGCCACCGCCCGGAGGGTCAGCGCGGTCTGGACGTCACCGTCGAGGGCCGGATGGCAGCAGGTGAAGATCAGCCGGAGGCGGTCGTCCGGCTCCCTGGTCGCCGTCTCGGGCAGGGCGGCGACCAGCGCGAGCTTCTCTCGGTGGCGGGCGTTGCGGCGCAGTCGGTCGATGGCCTTGCGCCTGGCCGTCGTCAACAACCAGGCCCCAGGTCGGTCAGGGACACCTTCGGCCGGCCTCCTCGCGGAACACCCGCTCCAGCGAGGAACGAGGGTCCCTTGCGGCGTCAGCGCTCGACGACAGGTCGGACCTCGACCTTGCCATCGGGCACGGGGAAGCTGCGGGGTGGCTGGAGCTGCTGAGCTTCGACGATCGTCCCATCGCCTTGCAGCCGTCCGAACCACTCCATGGGGCCGCCGAACACCTCGCCCTGCTCCGCGTCGCCACCCGAGTGCATACCAAAATTCATCCATACTGGTATGCTAGGCAGGTGGCAACCGAACAGATCGCCGTCCGGCTCCCCGAGGAGCTTCTGGAAGAGCTCGACGCGCTCGTCGCACGTGGGATCTACAAGAACCGGGCGGCGGCCGTCCGCGCCGGCGTCGAAGCGATCACGACGCTCGAGCGTCGCCGGGAGACCGACCGAGCCATCGTCGCCGGCTACCGCCGCACTCCGCCCACGTCCGCCGAGCACGACGCGGCCATCGCTTCGCTCCGAGACGCCATCGCCGGGGAACCCTGGTGAGCGAACCCCGTCGCGGGGAAGTGTGGTGGGGCGAGATCGAGGACCTGGGGCGGCGCCCCTTCGTGGTCATGACGAGGTCTGCGGCGATCCCGGTACTGGGCGGCGTACTTGCGGCCCCCGTCACCCGCACTGTGAGGCACATCCCGACGGAGGTTCCCCTCGGGCCCGACGACGGCATGCCCACGGAGTGCGCCGCAAGTTTCGACAACCTGCGTGTCGTGCCGACGGGCTATCTCGTGAACCGCATCTGCGTGCTGCAATCCACCCGCCTGGTGGAGGCGTGCACCGCGCTTCGCGCCGCGGTCGACTGCTGAAACGGGCTTCGCGTCGCGGGGTGGGTTGCGCGCCGTGGCACCGCTTCTCTTGCGAAGGGACCGGAAGGAACAACTCGGGTGGCCGGAGGCCGCAGGCGTTGTTGCGAGAGGGTCGAAGGAGTTGCGGCCGCCCGAGTTTTTTTCCGCACGGCCCGAGCATGCCGGTCGACGGTCCGCCTCTTGGGCGGCGGTGAGGGCCGAGGGGCACGGCGTGCCGGTCAGGGTGGTCTTCGGGTCGACGTTGAGGATTCATCGGGGGCAGCGGCTTCTGCGAGAAGTCGAACTCGGACGTCAGGGTTCCGAGCACCTTCTGGTCCTCCCGGACGTCGGGTCGGGGGTCGGGCCGGCCGTCGTGTGGGGGTCGATGCGCTGACCGTGGAGGAAGTCGTCCTCGATGAACTCGTCGTAGGCGTGACGACCTGACTCAGCGGCCGACCCGCGGACACATGCTTGTTGCGTCGCATCGCTGAGGAGAGCGATGACTCACCTCCGTCCAACCCAACTTGTTGGTTGGTCACGATGTCGAATTGCGCAACCGTCGAACGTAGCGGGTGTAGTAGCGGCGACCGATTGTGTGCCACAGCCACCGGGCGGGCGCGGGCATCTGCTGGTCGACCTGGTGTCGCTGTGCCGGCGTGGCGTCCTCGAGCAGGATGCCGAGCAGCAGCAGCTGGCGCCGGGGGCTGCGTGGCAGCCTGCGGCGACTCTCAGCCGCCAGGTCGTTCCACTGTCGCGTGGTCAGGTGGGCGCGCACCAGCGGCAGCACCTGCGTTTCTTCGTGGTCGAGGTGTTGGGTGACCTCGGTGTGGGTGCGGGCGAGCAGGACGGTCAGTTCCCGGGCGCGGGCCTCGTCGGGGCTGCGCGCCCAGGCCCGCCAGGTGCGCTCGAGGGCGGTGAGGTCGTCGGCCAGTTGATGGTGTTCGCCGAGCATGTCGTCGAGCAGCGTGGGGTTCACGCTGCCGGTCGCACGCAGCGCGGGCCAGAGCACCGTGTCCTCGCCGGCGTGATGGTCATGCAGGCTCTTGGCGATGAGGGCCAGATGGTCGGCGACGCGGCGGGCCCGGGCACGAGCGGCCCGTTGGGTTGCGGTCACCAGTGTCGGCGCAAGCGCGAGCTCGCGCCGGAACGACGCATGGATCATGAGCATGTCGTCGGTGTCCGGTCGCGCCCCGAGGTCGCTGGACGGCTGCGGATCCGTGGTCACGGCGACGGCGGGAGGTCGATGCCGACCGCGGAGCTCTCCTCAGGGGTCGCGTTCCAGTACCCGCGCGCAGCCGACTGCTGCTGCATGTGCAGCAACCGGTCCGGATCCGGCGGCTGACGCGGCGCGTCCGATTCGTCGATCGGTTCGCCGATCGCGGTGAAGAATCCCGCCATCTGCGGTGTCGAGATCACCAGCGCGACGTTCGGCTCGTCGCCGGTGTTGCGTAGGGCGTGGCGGGCACCGGGCGGCACGTGAAATACCTGACCAGCCCGCAACGGCACCCATTGCGCGTCGCTGTCCGCCGGGTAGACGAGGCCCTCCACGTTGCCGGAGAGCACGTAGAACGTTTCAGGATCCTCATGGGCATGCATAGGCACCAGCCCGCCAGGGGGGATGGTGCCGCGCAACAACATCGGTGCGCTCGGATCGTCGACCGCGTCGGTGAGGATCTCGATCGTCGGCCCTAGTGCTGTGTCTTATAAATAGCTTGGGGCTAGGATTGGCATCATGTTGACGATGCGTGGTGCCCCTCCGTTGTTGATGACCGATGATGACCGCGACCGATTGGCCGGGATCGCTGGTTCTCCGGCGCTGGCGCATCGCGCGGTCCGTCAGGCCGAGGCGTTGTTGGCTGCCGCGGATGGGGTGAACAACGAGGAGATCGGTCGCCGGGTCGGGGTGTCGGCGAACACGGTCCGGGCGTGGCGGGCCAGCTTCGCCCGAGAGGGTGTCGCCTTTGTGGGTGTGATCGCCAAGGGCCGGGGCCGCAAGGCCTGTCTGCCCGATGGCAAGGTGGCCGAGGTGGTTCGTTACACGCTGAACGAGAAACCCGATGACACCTCGACGCACTGGACGACACGGACCTTGGCGAAGAAGTTGGGCGTCGGCAAGGACACCGTGGCCAGGATCTGGCGTGACCATGAGCTGAAACCGTGGAAGGTTGACGCCTTCGAGCTCTCCAACGATCCTCGCTTCGAGGAGAAACTCGTCGATGTCGTGGGCCTCTACCTCGACTTGCCGAAGAAGGCTGTCGTGTTCAGCTTCGACGAGAAGACCCAGTGCCAGGCGCTCGATCGAACCCAGCCGTCGCTACCGATGCGCCGCGGTCGAGCAAACACGATGACCCATGACTACAAGCGGAACGGGACCACGGATCTCTTCGCGGCGTTGAACATCGCTACCGGTGAGATGACGACTCAGTGCCGCAAGACCCACACCTCGGCTGATGTGTTGGCGTTCTTCAAGAAGATCGACAAGGACGTCCCTCGCAGCCTCGACATCCACGTGGTCCTCGACAACCTGTCCGCGCATAAGGGTCCCGAGGTCGCCGGGTGGCTCGCGCATCCCCGCCGAGCCCGATGGCATCTGCATTTCACGCCGACCAGTTCGTCATGGCTCAACCTCGTGGAACGATGGTTCAAGGAGCTGACCGACCGTCGGTTGCGCCGCGGCACGTTCACCAGCGTTCCGCACCTGATCGAAGCCATCGCCACCTGGGTCAGCCACTGGAACGACGATCCCAAACCATTCGTTTGGCACACCGCCGCTGACGAAATCCTCGAAAAGATACGCCGGGGCCGCAAAACCCTGTCACAAGTCAAAAGCGCGACGCAGCACTAGCACGTCGAGCACGACCGGTCGGTCGCGGCTAAGCACGTAAGCGGCCCGGTCGGAGATGAACGTCATGCCTCGTCCCTTCAACGAACGTCTGTCGATGGTTGGTGTCTTCGTCGCAGAAGCGGCCCTGCAATCCCTGGGGTCCCCCGTCGAAGGGGCCGGGCGATCAGCACGGCGGGGTTCGCCGCTACGGCGACAGGTCGCAACGCTGCGCTCTTCTACGTCCGTACTGATCGGGAAAGACGTTGCCGAAGCAGAAGACAACACCGACCCCGAGGACTATCTGGCTTACGGATGAGCCTTCGAGGCTCATGACCAGACCAACCACTGTGAGTAGCGCGCCGAAGTCGCTCAGGACGCCGAGCAGTGGGCCTCTTCGCTCGGCGCCGCCAGCCATTGTGGAAAGCGTAGCTACTTCGCCCCTTGATCCTCGAGGACTGCCCCCGGTGGAGGCTGCCGACCGGCGTCTCGTCACGCCCAGTTCTCCCGAAGCTGTCCCAGCCGGAAGGTAAGTCGGAGGGCCGGGAGGCTGACCCCAGCAGCGGAAGCCCCCTTGATCAATGGGCTGTTCAATGTGGACGCCCGAACTCCCCGCCTGCCCCGCCCTCGGCAAGCGTCGGGTCCGCCGCTGCCGCTGTTGTCGGGCTTGGGCCCATCGGCCTCGAGCCGTCGCAGTTGGGGGGTCCTCTTGTGCGACGGCAGCGCGAGAAGGCGAAACCAGTCGGGGCCGCATGGCACGCCCCCGGGATGGGCGCCTCGGGTAGCCGCGAGGATGGTCTCGCCATGGGCTCGGTTCAGTGTTCGGTGTCACCGGATGGACTGGCGAGGAGGCCGAGGGTTTGCCCGAACGCCTCGCGCTCGCGCTCGTTGAGACGCCCGAGGACCTTGGCATCGACCTCCTTGCCCATGCGACGTGCCAGGTCGGTGACGGTGTCGGGCTGGCGGGCGAGGGCGAGCAGGAGCCAGTTGGCCGCCGGCGGGATGGGCCGGTAGTCGGCGGCGTCGAGGGCAGCGCGCATCACCTCCCGGTAGCGGCGCAGGACCACGACGAGCTGCTCGGCCCAGGTCGCTGCCCCGGGCCCATCGCCGCGGGGAGGTAATTGCTGGCTCTCGGTGGCGGCGGCAGCGAGGACCACGGGCAGATGATAGCGGCTGATCTTTACCGGCCGGACTGTCGTTAACCGGACCGTCCCATGTGTTGATGACAATGAGGAACGGCAGGTACGGTGCGCTGGTGCGTTCGGGGCGGGTTCTTCGTATCGCCGCGGTGACAACGGTGGCGTGCCTGGTCGCCGCCTCGTGTGGGGGATCGAGCGGCACTTCGCCCTCGGCGGCGAGCGGGTGAGAATTGAGTTTTGTTTCGGGTAGGCCTTCGACCTATCGGTGGTAGCGCCGCCAGGTGAGAACCAGAACGGTACCAGCGGCCACTGCGCCGGTGAGGGCTATCGCGGTTGTCCGGTGAGCCGGTTCTCTGGTAGTGCGGTGTACCCGGGTTGCTTTGCGCTCATCGAGACTGAACAGGAAGTCAAGCAGCCAGAGAGGAACCCGGTTGAGTCGGGTGCGTGCTGTCCCGGCCAGGACTTGGCGAGCTGCTGTCGGATCGCGAGCCGTGCTGGTAATCGATGCAGCGAGGAGCTGAGTGTTCGCGCCTCGGACACCCACTTCGGCGGCCTCAGCCATCAGACGTATCCCCTCCTCTCGGTGGCCTCGTAGGAACAGCTGTGATCCGAGTGACAGCTTTGCCGGCGCGAAGCCCTCTGCTTCGGCTTTCTCGAAGAGGCGGCCGGCTTTGTCGACGGCCGGTCCGCGACCACGTAGTTGCTGGATCGGGTGCCTGCGAAGGCATCGCATACCGAGATCGGTCAGTGCGCCAGGGTGATCGCCTCCCGCTGCCCGCCAAAGCCAACGCAGGGATTGCTTTCTGTCGGTCCCGACAAGAAGCACTCCGAGGGAGAACATCGCGTCGAGGTCTCCAGCTTCAGCAGCCCGTTCGAGCCAGCGGCGAGACGCGCCACGATCGCCTCTTTCCAGCATCCGGCCCAGGCGGTACATGGCGTGTGTGTCGCCGAGTTCGACAGCCCGCTCGTACCACGACTTGGCTCGTGCAGGGTCGTCGGAGGCGAACCGGATGCCCAGCCCGACCATGGCATTGACGTTGCCCCGCTGCGCCGCCTCCTCGCACCATCGGGTCGATACCAGAGGATCCTCGTCCCACAGCAGATACGCCAGGCTGTACATCGCCACGGCGTCACCGTGCGCCGCCTTCGCCTCATAGTGTCGTCGACGATCAGCGTCACCCGTCTTCGCCACGACAAACCTCCCGTCCCCCAGCCCCGACCGTGCCCTCCCGACCACCACACCCAATCCATGTTTGACCCGGAGACCTGACCCTGGCCTCCTTCAAGAAGAGGACCAGTGGTCGTCTGTCGTGACCGACGTGTCGCCAATGTCGACGGTCCCTGGTATGGTCGCCATGCTCTCGGCGTCGTCCTTACTGATGGCGTACTCAGGCTCCTCGGAGATCTCGTCCCCGCGGTCAGGTGGTTGCCACTCGGGAGCCGACACTGCCCGTTGGAGAGACTTCAGCGGCAGCTCTCCGCTGATACCGTCGTCGTCAGGCGCTTCGTCGTCTGCTGCTCAGCCGATACCGCCCTTGGCCGTGAGTTTGCCCAACAGCTCATGGGAACGAAGCGCCCGTTGCGCGTCTTGGTCCTTGATCTCCCGGAAGAAAGCCTCCACGTCCTCATGGCCATGGGCGTCTTTCACGTACCTGTCGTGGAGCTGGGCCCCTTTGAGTGCGTGGTACTGGATGGTGACCAGGTCGTAGACAATGTCGTCGGCCGGGGTGTGCTCGCTGGCCATGGCTGATCTCCTTGTTCTGGGGCGCTCGCTCGCACCACGTCATGAGTGATCGGTACCCCTTGACGCCCACTTTCAAGGCTCCCTCATGCCCCGCCCCTGTGCTAGTCGACGGCGCTGCGACCGCTCGGCGGTCATCAGGCGAGAAGGCCAAGCCGACGTCGCCCGATCAGGGCACGTGCTCAGTTCGTTTCTGAGACGGCCGCGGCGGTGGAGGGTGGTGTCATGCCGAGAACGGTGGCGGTGACGGCGAGGAACTCGATGGCGGTGCGGTTGAGATTGTCGGTGGAGTGTTCCCACCCGGTGACGATGACCGAATCGATGGTGTTGTCGGGGCGGATGACGGGTTGGACGTGCACGGCTCGGACGTCGAGGAGTCGGCTGGTGTGGCGGTCGGTGAGGGGAGAGGTGGTGACGTCGGGGACGAACACGGCGGTTCGGTGCTCGATGGCTGTGGCCAGGCTGTTGGTGGCCGTGCTGTCGATGGCCAGGGTGTCGATGATCTTGGTGCGGGCCGGGTCGGCGAGGCAGTTGCTGGGGGTGAAGTACGGCGAGTCGCGCCGGGTGCGGCGGAGGATCATGACGAAGTCGCACAGGAGAAGCTCTGCACACATGCCCAGATGGACGGTCTCGGCCTGCTGGGGGTGTCCGTGGGTGCGAGCGGTGAGCATCTGGCGGAGCTGGTCGGGGAGGCGCCCGGCGGCGAGGGCGACCCGGCGGGTCTCGAGTTGGCGCATCACTGTCCGTGACAGGCTGGCCAGTGCGCGGCGTTGCGCGTTGGTCAGGTGGCGGGGTTTGCGGTCGATGACGCACAGGCTCCCGAGGGTGTGGCCGTCGGGGGTGCGCAGCGGGGCGCCGGCGTAGAAGCGGACGTTGGGGTCGCCGGTGACCAGCGGGTTGTGTGCGAAGCGTTCGTCGGCTTGGGCGTCGGCCACTTCGAGGAGATCGACTCCGGTGAGGGCGTGGGCGCAGAACGAGTCGGAACGAGGAGTTTCGGTCACGCCGAGACCGACCCGCGCGGCGAAGTGCTGCCGGTCGACGTCGACCAGGCTGACCAGGGCGATCGGAGTGTTGCAGATGTGGGCGGCCAGGGCGGTGATGTCGTCGAGGCCGGCGTCGGTTTCGCTGTCGAGTATCCCGTAGCGGTACAGGGCGGTGATCCGGTCGGCCTCGGCGCGCTCGTCGAGCGGTCCGCTGGTTTCGTGGCCGGCGCCTCGGTCGGCGGCGACGAAACCGGCGAGGGCGGTCTCAGTGAGCGGCTCGGAGAAGAAATAGCCCTGGAGGACGTCGACACCGAACTCGGTGAGCCGGCGAGCGGTGGCCTCATCTTCGACGCCTTCGGCCACGACGTCGAGTCCGAGGCGGTGACCGAGCTCTCGGACCGAGCGGATCACCGCCTCGTCGGCGGTGGAGGTGGCGGAGCGGCGGATGAAGGACTGGTCGATCTTCAACTCGTCGAGAGGGAGACGGGCCAGCACACTGAGCGAGGTGTACCCGGTCCCGAAGTCATCCACCGAGACCCGCATCCCCAACGCCCGCAGAGCGGCCAGGAACCGGGTGGCAACCTCGGGGTCGGCCATGACCGCGGTCTCGGTGATCTCCACGGTCAGACACGACGGGGCCAGACCACGGAGCCGGAGCTGGTCGTCGATCCAGCCGAGCAGCCCGTAGTCGCCGACCGACTGGGCGGACAGGTTGACCGCCACCGCCACATCGACCCCCGAGTCGCGCCAGCGGACCTCGGCGTCGAGGGCCTCGCCGAGCACCCAGCGGGTCAGCTCGTCCATCATCCCCGCGGTCTCGGCCACCACAATGAACCGGTCGGGGGCCACGACACCCAAGACGGGGTGCTCCCAGCGCAGCAGGGCTTCGACCGACTCGATCCGCCGGGTCTGGGCGAGCACCTTCGGCTGGTACACCAGCTGCCACTCGCCACGGCGGCCCGCCCCTCGTAGCGCTTCGATCAGATCGAGGTCGGCGCTCAGCGAGACCGGACCGCCACCAGCGGCCGACTGTGCGCTGGCGGTGTCAGGTAGCAGCCGGTCGAGCGGCAGATGACCGGCCTGTCGACGGCGACCTCGCCGCTCACCCGGGGACGGAGACGTCACGGGGCGCCGAAGCCTGCCGAGTCCATGCGGCTTGTATCGGCACGGAAACACCCGGTCTGAACCGGCTCACCTCGACTGAAGGATGGCCCCCTCTTGGCAGCCACGGCCAGTGTTGGGGCGCCAACAGGGTGGTTAGACGGCGTGGAGCCTGTCTCGCATCGTGTGGGTGTCGGAGGTTTGGTGGGCCCAGTTGGCGGCGATGCCTGCGATTTGAGTTGCTGAGACGGGACGGGAGATGTGGTATCCCTGGGCGAGGGAGCAGCCGAGCCCGGTGAGCATGGTCATGGCGACTGGTGTCTCGACGCCCTCGGCGACGACGGCGAGCCCGAGATGGCGGGCGAGGTCGATGATGGAGCGGACGATGGCGGCGTCTTTGGGATCGTCTTGCATGACCATGACGAATGACTTGTCGATCTTGACTTCGTTGACTGGGAGGCGTTTGAGGTAGGCAAGGGAGGAGTAGCCGGTGCCGAAGTCGTCGACGGAGAGGCGCACGCCGAGCTGGGCGAGGGCCTGGAGAACGCCCACGTTTCGGCGTTCGTCTTCCATGACGCCTGACTCGGTGACTTCCAGGGTGAGCCGGCTCGGGGAGAGGCGGTGGCGGGCAAGAAGCTCCGCGACGGTTGTGACGATGTTTTCGTCAGCCAGGCTGCGGACGGAGACGTTGACGGCCACGGACAGCTCGAGGCCGGCTGTTTGCCAGGCGACGCAGGCGTCGAGGGAGCGGTCGAGGACCAGTTCGGTGAGCGGGACGATGAGCCCGGTTCGTTCGGCCAGGGGGATGAAGACGTCTGGGCTGAGAGGGCCGTGTTTGGGGTGCGTCCAGCGGACGAGGGCTTCGACGCTGGTCACCCTGTTGAGCTCCAGGTCGACTTGGGGTTGGAAGTGCACGTCGAGGAGGCGGTCGGTGATGGCGGTTCGCAGCTCGGCGGCGAGTGAGAGCTTCTCGGAGCTGTTGGTGTCGCGTTCGGCCCGGTACGGGGCAACGTGGCCGGTGCCAGCGCTCTTCGCGGTGTACATGGCGACATCGGCGCGTTGCAGGAGGGTGTCGGCGTCCTCGGCGTCGTCGGGAGCGACGGCGACACCGACACTGGCTCGGACGTCAACGTCCACGCCGCTCACGTTGAACGTCTGTCCCCACAGTGGACGCAACAGCTCTTCTATGACAGTGGCCGCTCCTGCCTTGCTCCCGTCGAAGGCGACGAAGAGGGCAAACTCGTCGCCGCCGAGACGGGCGATCTGCGCTTGCACCGGCAGCAGCGCGGCGGCGCGTTGACCCAACCAGACCAGGAGCTGGTCGCCGGTGTGGTGGCCAAGGGTGTCGTTGATCTCCTTGAAGCGGTCGAGGTCGATGAGGGCCACAGCGATCTTCTGGCCGGGTCGGCGGGTAACGAGCTCCTCGCTGAGTCGCCGGCGGAACTCTGCTCGGTTGCCGAGCTGGGTAAGCGCGTCATGGGAGGCTTCGAAGGTGAGCCGAGTGATCAGCTCGGTGTTTTGGAGGGAAACCGTGGCGTGGTTGGCCAACGTCTCGAACAGTCGCATGCTCTCGGCGTCGAAGGTGGCGACGTCGCCCTCCCGGTTGGCGACGGCGAGCGTGCCGATGAGTTGCCCGTCACGGTGGACCGGTACGACCATGCCGTCGGCCCAACCGCTTTCGCGCAGCCACCGGAGCGCTTCGGGGGTCTTACCGGTCCGCGAGGCCAGGAGCCCGGTCGGGGACCGCTCGATCGCCCGCCACGAAGCCGGCGACGTCTCTAAGGAGGTGGCGTCGGGGACGGTGACGCCGGCGAGTCGGCGTTGGAGTCGTCCGGTATCGTCGACCAACAGCAGCTCCGCCGTCTCGGCGTCGAGGACCTTCCGGGTGGCTTCGAGCAGCCCGTCGACCACGTCGCCATGCTCGGGCGCCGTTTGGACGGCACGGGTGAACTGGTAGAGGAGCTGCAAGCTGGCGTAGCGGGCTCGCAGCTTGGCGTAGGCGCGATACCCGACGATCAGCAGTCCGACGACGAGAGCCATCAAGGCGGTGGCGGCGACGTCAGCTTTCAACGTGACCACCGCTTCCAATGCCAGGGCCGTCCCGCCGGCGGGGACGATCACCGCCCCGAGCACGAAGTTGGCGACCAAGTCTGAAGGCAAGCTACCGGTGACGGCTTTCATGACCGCGGCAAGCCCGACGGTGCTCACCGCCCCCTCCACCAACACGGCGGCATAAGCGGCCACCCACATGAGCGGGTCTTGCATCGATCGGCCGTGGGTCAACAGGTCGAACACGATGACCGCCGCGGAGGACTCGAGCGCGCACAGCGCAACGTTGAACACCAGTTTCTGGGCGGTCTGACGGTTGATCAATCCTCGAGCGATGACACAACCGACGATCTGGCCGACGACCACGTTGCGCGAAGACGACGTCGCGAGCCCAATGACCAGCGGGATCTCGATGAGCGACGCTGACCAGGCGTGACGTCGGATCTGGAGGTGCACGGGAAGTAGCTCCGCGACGGTGACACCAGCGGCAAGCAGCCACCACGGCAGCATCCACGACGACGTCGTGGGGCTGACCCCCGAGAAGATGCCGGCGCCGACCGACAGGCCGCACGCCGCCACCGTGATGACAGCGACGAGTCCCCAGACCTTGGCGGCCGGCCCCCACCTCATGGAAGCCGCCCGGCGTGGCGGCTGGAACGGCTGATCCGCTCAGACGTCACCGTCTCAGCCCCAGCCGGCGCCAGCCCAGCGCATGTTGTCCCAGCTGGAGTCGGCCCAGCGCATGTTGTCCCAACCGTCGCCGGCCCAACGCATGTTGGCCCAACGCATATTGGTGGGCTCCACGCCTCCGACCGCGGTGCCGTCCCACAGGGTCGACACCGCCCCGGCCCCGAGCAGCTGCTCGCCGTTCCAGACCGATCCGGCCCACGCCGTGCTGTTGGATTCGGCTGCGGCCATGCTGGCCGAGTCGAACGACCCGCCCCACACGTCTTCTGGTCCCTTCAACACCTGCCCGTCAGGGTCGGTCAGGTAGGCGCCGCCCCGGGCCCCGTCCAACGACCCGGTGCCGGTGGAAGCCACCCAGGGCTGCACAACCTGGTTCAGCAGTGACGTGCCCTTCTGCTGGGGAGTGACCGGCGCGCCCTTGGGCGAGCCGTTGAGCATCTGAGTCAACTGCGCCTGATCGACAGTGAACGCCTTGGCGAGCTGGATGACCCCATGACCTTGACTGAGCGAGCTGACCCCTTTCAACGGCTGAGCCGTGGCGTCGAGGATGTACTTCAGCTCATCGGGGGTGGCGTCGGGGAAGTGCTGGGCCAACAGCGCCACCGCCCCCGACACCACCGCGGCCGCCTGGGATGTCCCACTCCCCCGGAAGAACCGGGTACCCACCTCGGCCGACGGGAACGTCTGGTCGATGTACGAGCCGGGGTCGCGCAACCCCAGCACGTGGACACCGGGGGCAAGGACGTCGACGGTCCGATCCGGGTTCCCGCTGTTGGAGAAGCTGGCAACCGTATAGGCCGATCCCGGGCCGCCTCCCTGCCCTGGGCCGCCGCCCGGCCCTGGCCCGCGGCCGTGCACGACACCGCCGGTGTCGGTATTCTCAGCCCCCACCGCGATCACGAAAGGATCGTCGGCGGGGTCTTCGAGCGACGTGGTAGCCGAACCGTCGTTGCCCGCGGACGCCACCACCACGATCCCGTGACGCCAAGCCACCTCGGCTGCATAGTCGAGCGGATCGAAAGTATACGGCTGGACCGAGTTGGTACCGAACGACAGGTTGAGGACCTTGACGTTGAGCCCGTTGGTCTTGGCGTTTTGCACCACCCAGTCGATGCCGGCGATGACCTGTGAGACGTCCACCGCACCGTCCGCCGACCCAACCCTGACATTGACGATCCCTGCGTCAGGCGCGATCCCCACGAAGTTGCTCGGGTTGTTGAACTGGGCCGGGGCCGTCACTGCGTCGTCTCGGCCGGCGACGATGCTCGCCATGTGCGTTCCGTGCCCGAACCCGTCCAAGGACGCGAGACCGGGTACCTGCGCGTCGACCGACAGATCCGGACCGTTGATCACCTTGCCCGGCTCATCCAAGCCAGCTACCGGCGTCACGCCACTGTCGATCACCGCCACGTCGACACCGGCACCCGTCGCCCCCGCAGCCCACGCCTGGGGCGCCCCGATCGACTTTTCGATCGAGTGGAGCGAGCCGTCATCACCGGTCGGGTCGTAGCCGAGTGTCGGATTGACACTGTCCATCGTCAGTGCCGCGTCGGGGCTCACCTCAGCGATGAACTGGCTGGCGCGAAGGGCAGGCAACGACCCGCCGGGAACCGTCGCGGCGAACCCGTTGATGATACCGAGGGGACGCCCGACGTTGCCGCCTCCGGCACGCACAGCCGCCTCGGCGGCAGCCAGCTGGCCGGCCTGGGCCCGAACGATGACTCCTGGACGGACCGCAGTGGCAGCGACGACGCCGCGGCTCCCACCCCCGCTGGCGCCGGTCGCGGACCCGGGTGCGATGCCCGCGACCAACATCCCGACCGTCGCCACCCCCAGACCGGCCAAGGCTCGCCTCGACCGTCGATCACGCACTGCTGCCATCTCACCACTCCTCGTAGGGAATCGATCGAAGGATACGCAGGCCACGGGGTCCGTCAACCCGGACGCCCATCCCCTACCGGAATGACCGAAATGTCTGTCCAGCCACGCAAACAGAGAACCCCTTCGCCGACGTGAGCCCCCGGCGAGGGGCCCCTTTGGCAATGCAACGCTCGCAGCCGGGCCCCCTGGCAGATCCCCGGACGGACTGCCACCCGACAGGCGACGGCCTCCACGTGGTCAGATCGATCTCGAGCTATCGACCCCTTCCCGCAGCGTGCCGGCACGGAAGCTCAAGGCTAGGCTAGTGGTGCAGCGAGGCTTCAAATGCACGCAACGCTTGGCGAATTACAGCCTCGGCCGGGGAATGGATAGCGTAGCCACTTCTCGAAGCGCTGATGAACTGAGCCGCTGGGGATAGGATGCGACCAACCCGTTATGAAACGAAAGCCAGTTTTGCTACCAACGAAGCCACATTCACCTACCTCGACCGCTTGCTCGTATAAGCGAATACGAGTGAGGTGAGATCCTCTCCGGACCCTCCTGGACAATTTATGCTGCCTGACGGCGGCTTGGGCAGCTTATCGAAGTAGTCAGCTAAGCTAGTCGCTGTGGCCGTGGTGAGGCGGAGGGAGCCGACTAGTCGAGTGTCGGCCGAGGACGCTAGTACGTGATAGAAGCAGTCGATCGCGTCGCTCGGTTTATTCAAGACCAGTGGGCCGTCCACAGGACCTCGTAGCTCGACATCGGCGCCGTAAGAAACGTGCTGTGTTCTCGGCGCTTGGCTCGTGCAGGTCTCCGGCTTGAGCTGTGAGGACGGGGAAGAGGAATGCTGTAGCGGGGAGACGACGACACGCTGACTGGGCCGGTGCGCTGCCACCGCTGTGACTCCCACAGCGAGTGCTGCGACCACCAGGCATGCCGCGGCCACTCCTCCGGTTAGCCGACGTCGAGCCCGTGTCTTCCGGTGTCAGGGTTTCGGCAGTCTCGGTGTGGCGGGCGGCTTCAGCCCGCCAAGAGGCGACCGCGGCGGCCACCGCCGTGTCGACGGCGGTTTTCGGCCGCGGTGTGCACCTGCTGGTCGGTCCAGGCCGCCTGGAGCAGGTCAGCGTGCGGCCACCGGGCGGCGGTGGTCGCCCGCCGACCCTGGGTGGCGTCGACCAGACTGGTCTTGCGGCCGAGGCGGCCGGGACCGTCCTCGATGATCTGGGCGTCGTCGCTTGCTGGGTACGGAGAGCGGAACGGGGTGTGGGGTGGCTGACAAGGTGGGTGGTGGCCGGAGACGGTCGAGCGGGTGCGGGCTGGCGGATGGCGCGTTGGACCAGTGGCCTCCTGAACGGCCCCGACCTCCTCGCAGTCCGGTGGAGATGACCCGTCTGGCGTTGATCGACTCACCCGGACAGGTCCACCGCCTGGCCTGGCAGTTCTCCGACGTCGGCCGGGCGTCGAGCCTGGCCTCGTCGTTCCGCCGGGCCAAGCCGTCCAAGCTGTCTCCTGGCGCGACCGGCCGGTTCGACGCCCGAGCGTTCTTCGATCCGGACGATCGCAAGTGGCGGATCGCGGCGCGCTACCTCCCCGACCAACCCGAGCACGAGCACGGCCAGCAGTGAGCCTCCCGCCGTCGAGACCGGAGAACTCCCAGCAGGGGAGCTCTCATCAGCGTCGCCCGACGCATCGTCAAGCTGTCCGCCGGCGCATCGTCGCCGGCGTGGTGGCGTTGGCCGTGCTCGCCGGTGTCGGCGTCGGGGTCACCACCGCGGTCACCGCCCTCGGACCCACCTCCCGACAAGCAGACCCTCATCACTCAGACCGGCGGCCACCGCCATCGACGGCGCCGTCGCAGCCGGGGGCGGGACCGACAACTTCGGTCCGCCCGCCTCCGCCCCGTCGGCTGCCCGCGTTGAGCGACGAGCCGGGAGGCGGACAGAGACTGTTCCCGGCCCGGCGGATCGTGGCGTTCTACGGGGCACCCGGAGGCGACAGTCTGGGGGTGCTCGGCGGGGCCAGCCCGGCCGCTACCTGGCCGGCCCTCGCCGCCCAGGCCGCCCCCTACGCCCAGCCCGGCGTCCCGGTCCTGCCCGCCTACGAGCTGATCACCTACGTCGCCCAGGCCGCACCCGGCCCCGCCGGCACCTACACCGCCATGCTGCCCCCCGCGAAGATCGACCAGTACCTCGCTGTCATCCGAGCCCATCGGGGGATGCTCATCCTCGACATCCAACCCGGACGCGGCAGCCTCCTCGCCGACACCGAAACCCTCGCCCCCTACCTCGACCATCCCGATGTCGGCCTGGCCCTGGACCCCGAATGGGAAGTCACCGCCCCCCAACTCCCCGGACACGTGATCGGCCACACCACCGCCGCGCAGATCAACGCGGTCGGCCGATGGCTCGACCACTTCACCGCCGCCCACCGGCTCCCCCAGAAACTGCTCCTGATCCACCAGTTCACCCCGCAGATGATCGTCGACAAGCCGGCCGTGCACGCCCGGTATCACCTGGCCACCGTGTTCAACATGGACGGCTACGGCACCTGGGCCGACAAGCTCGGCGTCTACCACGCCCTCGCCACCGACCCCCGCTGGCACCTCGGCTTCAAGCTCTTCTACCGCCAAGACACCCCCCTCCACCCACCCGGAGACATCCTCGCCCTCACCCCCACCCCCTCCATCATCGAATACCAGTGACCCCCACCACCCGCGGCCTTCGGGTGCGGCCGAACCGAGCCCTGGCCGGCCACTCGTAGGGCGTAGGTGCCGTGCACGCGGCCCGCTGTCTGCGCTCTCCGACGATCTACGTGCCCTGCGCCCAGAAGCGGTTCAGCCGGTCGATGGCCTCGGTCTTGGTCATGGAGGCCACCTCGGCCTCGCTGAGCCCGACCTTGCTGGTCAACAACGCGGCGAGCTCGACAGGAAGACCCGGCCCCGCCGGCACCGTGACACCCCGGCTCGGTGGCTGCTCGTCTCGGACACAAGCCCAGAAGGTTCCCTCGTCCACGTCGAGCTGGTCACGCACGATGTGCGCCCACACCGAGCGCCCGTGACCGGTACGGTCCGGCGGCGTGGACACCCGAGTCCGCAGGATCCGACCGTCAGGCACTCCGAGCTCGTAGGTGATGTGGTGGACGTTCTTCCTGCCCGTCGCGTTGCGGACCACCTGCCATCTCTCGATCCGGCAGGACCGGTCGTGGTCGGCCCGCGTCGGCGCCGGCCAGGTCAAGAGACGAAGCCGACGAGCCATTCCCGGAGCTGCTCATCGCTTGACAGCGACACCAGCTGCACCAACCCCCAGTTGTCGGCATGGTTGGGCGCCGAGCCGAGATGATCGACCCAGTCCTCCGCGTACTCGCGAAGGACCGCGACGGCGTCATCGACCGCGTCGCTGACCGAGTCGCCCTCGGCCAACAACGGCAGGCCCGGGAAGAACAACGACCAGTGCCCTCCGTCCTCGTCGGCCACGACTTCGGCCCGAGGACCGACACCAGCCAGGAGATGGCGGAGCCGGTCTGCGTCGACCACCAAGAACCGGCTGTCGTTGCGCGCCACTCCGACCGGCCGACCGGTCGACGCAGCATCGAGCAACCCCTTGAACCCTGCTCGCGCCTTTGCGACACCCTCGTACTCCACCATCGACATGCCACCACCCAGCCCACCCCGTGTACATCACGTACATGACCCCGCCGTACTGCCAGCACCCGCCCCGTTCTGGGGACCCGTCAGTGAGCGTGGTCGCCCTTTGCGCCGGCATCAACGATCCGCCGGCCCCCGGGGGGCATGGCGCCCCCGGCTGCCATGATGGGGCCGGGCCGGATGGGTACCGGTGCCGGTGAGATCGAGCCGGAGAGCGACGTGCACGTCGACAACCAGCGCAGCCGACACGACAGCCCCCAACCCGCTCCGGCGGTAGCGACCGCCCGACCGTCCCCCCCCGACCGGAGAGCACTGTGCCCCCAGGCCGCTCGATCCGCCTGCCGAGGGCGCAGCTCGTGGACCGTCCACAGCTCGGTGCCGAGGAGCTCGAACGGGTCGCCGACGGGCTTGGAGGGGGCCACGAGGCGATGCTTTGGCTCGGTGCGATGCTGGGCCTGCGGTGGGCGGAGGCGGCCGGGCTCACGGTCGGAGACGTCGACGTTCTCGGCCGGACGGTCAGCGTGCGCCACCAGCTGAGCCGTGAGGGGCTGCTGGTCCCGCCGAAGTCCCATGCCGGTCGCCGACACCTGGCCGTGCCCGCGTGGCTCGCAGCGATGCTGGCCCGGACCATGGCCGACCGGGGCGTGACGGCCGCTGAGCCCGAGAAGCTCCCGTTCGTCACCGGCGCCGGGACGCCTCTGTCGCACACCAACTGGCGAAGCCGGGTGTGGTGCCGCCTGTCGGGCTGCGGGGCTTCCACGAGCTGCGGTCGATGGCCGACACCCCGAATCGCTGGCGGCGTCAACGTCAGGACCACGCAGGTCCGCCTCGGGCACTCGTGGCCGCACGTGACCCGGGCGCTCTACGCCGGGGCCACGGCCGAAGCCGACCGCCGCAGCGGACGCCGTCGGGAAGCGCTACCGCCCGCGCGACGGACGCGCGATGAGGAGCACCGGACGCAAAGAAACCGCCGACCAGAAAGGTGTGAAAAGACCGTCCACCTGCAGGTTCGTGGTGGGCGGTAAGGGACTCGAACCCCCGACCTCAGCCGTGTGAAGGCTGCGCTCTAACCAACTGAGCTAACCGCCCGAGACCCGCGCGGAGCGGGAGGGTCCCAGGAAGCTAGCAGCCGCCTGTCCCGGTCCTCGGCCGGCGGGTAGCATCGCACTCTCCTCACACTTTCGACCACGAAGAGGAGAGGGCGTGAAGAAGCAGCACTACGGAGCCATCGCAGCGGTGCTGTTCGCGTTCGTGGTCTGCCGTCTGCTGGCCTTCCGCATCACCGACCTGTTCGGGACCATCACCGGGCACGGGCGCTTCCGCGGGGGCGCCCTCGGCGTGGTGATCGGCGTGGTGCCCTTCGCCGTGCTGCTGGTCTTCGCCTTCCTGCAGTGGCGCCACGTCGACGTCGACCGGCACCGGTGGCTCGAGCCCCTCGGCTTCGTCGGGTGGGCGGTGACCGGCGTGGTCATCGGGATCCTGCCGTACTCGCGCTTCGGGACCGACACCAACCTGATGACCAAGGAGAAGGCGGTCGTCCCCGGCTTCCTCCACGCCCTCGACGTCACCATCGTCGTCGGCCTGCTCTTCTGCGTCGTCGTCCTGGTCGTCGCCGTCCAGCAGGGCGCCCTGCGCCGCCCGCACCCCTTCGGCCCCCGCGTCGACGAGGACGACAAGGCCAGCCGGCGGATCTGACCCGGGCGGCCCTGCCAGGCGTCGAAGGCTAGCGTCGGCAGCTTCCCACGAGCTACCCAGGCGCGCCGGCCCGCCACGAGGACCAGAGCCCGGCGTACGCGCCCCCGGCGGCCAGGAGCTCGTCGTGGGTGCCGTGCTCGACGACCCGGCCGGCGTCGACGACGACCACGACGTCGGCGTCCCTGGCCGTCTGCAACCGGTGGGCCACGGCCACGACCGTGCGGTCGGCGAGCACGGCGCGCAGGCTGCGCTCGGCGTGCCTGGCGCCGGCGGGGTCGAGCAGGGCGGTGGCCTCGTCGAGGACCAGCGTGTGGGGATCGGCGAGCACCAACCTGGCCAGGGCGAGGCGCTGGGCGTCGGCGGGGGAGAGCGAGGCCGCCCCCGCGCCGAGCTCGGCGTCGAGGCCGCCGTCGAGGCGGTCCACCAGGTCCCCGGCGTCGACCGCGTCGAGGGCGGCGACGATGGCCTCGTCGCCCGCACCTGGCGACGCCAGCTCCAGGTTGTCGCGCAGGGTGCCGCGGAAGACGTGGTGCTCCTGGGTGACGAGCACCACCTCGCGCCGGAGCCGGACCGAGGGCAGTCGCCAGGTGTCGACGCCGCCGACGGTCACCTCGCCGCCCGTCGGCGGGTGCACGCCGGCGAGGAGCAGGGCGAGGGTGCTCTTGCCGGCTCCACTCGGCCCGACCAGGGCCATGGTGGTGCCCGGGACCGGGGCCAGCTCGACGCCGCGCAGCACCTCGACGTCGGGGCGGTAGGCGAAGCGCACCCGATCGGCCACGACCTCCTCACCGTCGGGCTCGTCGAGGGTGGTCACCACCGGTGGGATCTCCGACACGCCGAGGACGCGGGCGAGTGACGCCGATGCCAGCTGGACGGTGTCGAGCTGGGAGACCAGCGTGTCGAGGGGGACGACCAGCTGGGAGGTGTAGAGGGTGGCGGCGGTGAGCGCGGCGATCGAGAGGTGCCCGTCGATGGTGAGTAGGCCGCCGATGCCGACCGCCAGGACCAGGGGCAGGACGTAGGTGGCCTCGCAGAGGGGGAAGAACCGCATCCGGAGGCCGAGGGTGTAGCGCTCGGCGCTGATCCACTCCTCGGTGTCGGCGTCGCTCATGGCGACGCGACGCGGGCCGAGGCGCAGGGCCTCGACCGTGCGCCCGGATGCGACCGTCTCCTGGACCCGGCCGTTCATCCGGTCCCAGGTGCTCTGGGTCCTGCGGTAGCCGTCGCCGGCGCGCCGCAGGTACCAGCGACCGGCGAGCGGCAGGATGAGCGCCGAGGGGACGAGGACCAGGCCGAGGATCGGCGCGGTCACGACCAGCGCGACGATGGTGAGCACGGCCTGCACGCCGGCGATGAGCAGCTGGGAGGTCGAGTAGCGGATCGACCAGCTGACCTGCTCGACGTCGGCGGACGCCCGGTTGAGCAGCTCCCCGGTGCCGGCCCGCTCGACGAGCCCGACCGGGAGGTCGAGGAGGCGCTCGACGAAGCCCTCCCGCAGCTCGGCGAGGACGGCCTCCCCGAGGACGGCGCCCTTCCTGGCCGCCTCGCGCGACAGCACCGCCTGCACCACCAGGGCGACGACGAGGACCAGGGCGGCGGTGGTGACCACCGATCCGCCGTGGCCGCCGGTGACCGCCGCCACCATGATCCCGAGCTCGTGGGGGAAGACCAGGCCGGCGGCCGTGGCGATGCCCTGCAGGACCAGCGCGGCGGCCACGGTGCGCCGGTGACGCCGTGCCGTCGCGCCCAGCCACCGCCACACCGTCGACGTGTCGGCGACGGGTAGCACGTCGGCGCCCGGCGCGGGGTCGACGCTCGGGGGCGCGCTCATCGGCCCGCCGGCCTGCGCTCCGGGCCGTCGTGGCCCTCGGCGGCGCCGCGCACGACGATGTCGCGGTACGCCGACGAGGACCCGAGCAGCTGGGCGTGGGTGCCGACCGCGCTGACCGAGCGGTCGAGGAGCACCACGCGGTCGGCGTGGGCCAGCAGCAGCGGGCTGGTGGTGCACACGAGGGTCGTGCGGCCTCGGCGGAGGGCGGCCAGGGCGGCGCCGATGGCCGCCTCGGTGTGGGCGTCGACCGCGCTGGTCGGCTCGTCGAGGATCAAGATGCGGGGGTCGGTGACGAGGGCCTGGGCGAGGACGACGCGCTGGCGCTGGCCGCCCGAGAGGCTCCTGGCCCGCTCCGGCAGCTCGGTGTCGAGCCCGTCGGGCAGCCCGGTCACGATCTCGTCGGCGGCCGCGGCGGCGAGGGCGTCGGTGAGGGCGACCTGGCCGCTGGCGCCGGGCGGGTCGAGGGCGTCGCGCAGCGGTCCGGCCAGCAGCACGGGCTCGCGGCCGATGGCGAGGATCGTCGCCCGCACGTCGGCGACGTCGAGGGCGGCGAGCGGGGTGCCGTCGAGGGTGACGCTTCTCGGCCCCGCGGTCTCGACCCAGCGGCCCAGCCGCGCGACCAGGGCGGCGGACTCCTCGGGGGTGGGCGTCACCACCGCGGTGAAGGCGCCAGGGACCACCTCGAGGCCCGAGGCCGGGTCGTGGAGCGAGCCCGGCACGAGGGCCGGGGTTGGGGGCAGGGGCCGGTCGGCCGACCCGCCGGCGTCGGGGGCCACGGCGTGGCGGCTGGGGGAGTGGGGGCTCACCTCGTCGACTACGCCGTCGGGGACGCCGAGCACGGCGATGAGCCGGCCGGCGGCCACTCGGGACGCGGTGGCCCGCGACGACATCTCGACGACGGTCTGGACGGGCAGGACCAGGAACGCGGCGTAGGCGTAGACCGTCACCAGGTGGCCGGCCGAGAGCTGGTGGTGCACGGCCAGGTGGGCGGCCAGCCAGGTGGCGGCCACCACCAGGGCCTGGGGGAGCACGACCTGGCCGGCGTCGAGGACCGACTGGAGCTGGGCGGTGCGCACGGCCGCGGTCCTCACCCCCTGCGACTCCCGCCGGAAGCGCTCGGCGAAGACGGCTTCGCCACCGAGGCCGCGCAGCACCCGCAGCCCGACGACGGTGTCGGCCGCCCGTGACGACGCCGCCGCCCGCGCGCTGCGCTCGTGGCCCTGGCGGCGCTCGATCGGGCGGAGCAGCGGGCCGACGGCCAGCACCACGACCACCGCGCCGACGGCGACGATGGCGCCGATGGCCGGGTCGGTGAGCAGGAGCACGACGGTGACGGCGAGGTAGGCGACGACCGCCCCGACGAAGCGGGCGGAGATGTCGAACACGTCGGCCAGGCGCTCCACGTCGTTGGCGCCGAGGTTGGCGACCTCGCCGGCGGCCACCTCCCTGCTGATCCGGTCGCCGAGTCGCGACGCCGTCCTCGACAGCAGCTGCGAGACCCGGGTGGCGGCCAGCATGAAGTTGGCCACCGCCCTGCGGTGCCTGGCCACGCCGGCGACCGCCTGGGCCACGCCGAGGACGAGCAGGACGGCGGTCCACACGGCCAGGGCGCCCCGGTCGCGGTGGAGCACGGCGGCGACGGCCGAGCCGAGGGCGATCGGCACCGACGCCTGCAGGACCATCCACGCCGCCCCGTAGATCCCGCCGATGACCAGGTTGGACGTCTGTCCCCTCGCCACCCACCACAGAAACCGCCACGGGGACCGGAGATCGGGCCGCCCGGGGTCGGAGTAGAGATCGAAGAGCACCGGTGGAACACCGTACCGATGGGGGGTGACCGGCCCCAGCGAATTTCTGCGCCTTGCCCCCCCCGCCGGGGGCTGGCCCCTTCCCCGCCGGGGGCTGGCCCCTTCCCCGCCGGGGGCTGGCAGAGTGTCGGGGTGGCCGCCGAGGATCCCCGCCTGCCCGTCGTGGTCGGCCAGGTGCGTGACCGGGTCCCGGTCGACGCCAGGGAGGAGGCGGCGCGCGCCGAGATCCTGGCCCAGCTCGGCCGGCTCGACGCCCCCTTCGACCGCGCCGCCGACCCGGTCCACCTGACCGGCTCGGGGATCATCACCGGGCCGAGGGGCGTGGTGCTGCTCCTGCACCGCAGGCTCGGGATCTGGGTCCAGCCTGGCGGCCACCTCGAGCCGGGCGAGCAGCCGTGGGAGGCGGCCAGGCGGGAGAGCGTGGAGGAGACCGGCATGGACCTGCGCCTGGTCGGCGGGGCCGTGCCGCCCCTCGTGCACCTCGACGTGCACCCGGCGGGCGACCACATCCACCTCGACCTCCGCTACCGGCTGGAGGTGGAGGGTGACGACCGGCCCAGGCCGCCTGCGGGGGAGAGCCCCGACGTGCGGTGGATGGGCTGGGACCAGGCCAGGGCCACCGCCGATCCCGGCCTCGCCGGCCTGCTCGACGTGCTGGCCCCCGGCGCGGCTCGATGACCCGGCCCGATGTGGTCGTCGTCGGTGCCGGCCTCGCCGGGCTGGCCGCCGCCGGCCGGCTCGTCGCCGCCGGCCGGAGCGTCACGGTCCTCGAGGCCTCCGACGGCGTCGGTGGCCGGGTCCGCACCGACGTGGTCGACGGCCACCGCCTCGACCGGGGCTTCCAGGTGCTGCTCACCGCCTACCCGGAGGCCAGGCGGGTGCTGGACGTGGCCGCGCTGGAGCTGCGGCCGTTCGACCCTGGCGCCCGCGTCCGCTGGGGCGGGGCCTGGCACGACGTCGCCGACCCGAGACGGCGCCCGGGCTCGGCCGTGTCCACCCTCCGCGCGCCGGTCGGCGGCCCGGTGGCCAAGGCGCGGGTCGCGGCGCTGGCCGTCGCGTCCCACTGGTGGCCCGACGACGGCCCCGTCGCCGGCCTCGACACCTCGACCGCCGAGTGGCTGAGCGACGAGGGCCTCGGCGGCCCCATGACCGACCGGTTCCTGCGCCCCCTCCTCGCCGGGATCCTCCTCGACCCCGAGCTGCGAGCCTCGTCGCGCCAGGCCCGCTTCGTGTGGCGCAGCCTGGCCGGAGGGGACGTGGCTGTGCCGGCGAACGGCATGGGGGCCATCCCCGGCCAGCTGGCCGCCGCCCTGCCCGGCGGCACGGTGGCGCTCGGGCGCCGGGTGGTGTCCGTCGAGCCCGGCCGGGTGGTCGAAACGTCGGGCGCGTCGGTCGACGCGGACGAGGTGGTCGTCGCCACCGACGGCCCCTCCGCCGCCTCCCTGCTCGGTGACCGGGTGCCCGACCCGGGGAGCAGGTCCGTCGGGTGCCTCTGGTACAGCGCGGCGAGCGCGCCGACGCCGAGCCGGGCCATCCTCCTCGACGGGGACGGCACCGGGCCGGTCAACAACCTGGCCGTGCTGAGCAACGTGAGCGAGCGCTACGCCCCCGAGGGGCGCCACCTCGTCGCCGCCGCCGTGTTCGACCTCGGGGCGAGCGACGCCGACATCGACACGGCGGCGCGCGCCCAGCTCGAGTCGTGGTTCGGCCCGGGGGCCGGCGTCGGCTCCTGGCGCCTGCTGCGCACGGACCGGGTGGCCCACGCCCAGCCTGCGCAACCACCCGGGTCGCTCTTTCCCCCCCAACGCTCCTGTCGCCTGGCCGACGGGCTCCTCGTCTGCGGCGACCACCGCGACAACGCGTCCATCCAGGGCGCCCTGGTGTCGGGACGGCGGGCGGCCGACGCGGTGCTGGCCAGCGAATCGCGCGCCGAGCGAACCACCCGGTAGCGTGCTGCCGCTCGGCGCCGGCGGGGGATCCCGGCGCCCCGATGGGAGACGAGAGTGCGGATCTTGCTGGTGGCGCCCCCGGGCGCAGGGAAAGGGACCCAGGCCACCCGGTTGGCGTCCCACTTCGGCATCGAGCACCTCGGCAGCGGTGACCTGCTCCGCCAGGAGATGGCGACGGGCAGCGAGCTCGGCCGCCAGGCCCGCAGCTACGTCGACCGGGGCGACCTGGTCCCCGACGAGCTGATCATGCGACTGGTGCTCGACCGGACCTTCGCCGCGGCGGAGCGGGGCGGCTACGTCCTCGACGGCTTCCCCCGCACCCTGTCCCAGGCCGAGACGGCGTGGGACGAGGCCCGGGCCCACCAGGAGGTCGGTCTGCAGGCCGTCGTCCACCTGGCCGTGCCCGACAGCGAGCTGCGCCGCCGCCGCAAGGCCAGGGCCGGGGAGGGCCGCGACGACGACGCCGAGGCCGTCTTCGAGCACCGCCTCCAGGTGTACGCGCAGCTGACCGCCCCGCTGCTCGAGTTCTACGGCGACGAGCGCGGGATCCTCGTCACCATCGACGGCAACCGGCCGGTCGACGCGGTCACCGCCGACATCCTCGCCGCTCTCGATCCGCTGGCCGCCCCCGCCTGAGCCGTCCTACCCGACGGGCCCGACCAGCGCGAGCAGCTCCCGGGGCCGGCGCACGGTGCCCTCGGCGCGCACCACGCCGTCGTCGACGACCACGCACCACGGGGCCGCGGCCGCATGCCACGCGAACCAGGCGCCGTCGCCCATGACGACCTCGTCGACGCCGGCGGGCACGAGGGCGGCGACCCTCCGTGCGCTCTCGGTGCCAGGACCCGGCGTGACGACGACCAGTCGGCGACCTGCGGGGCGCGCCGCGGAGGCCAAGGTCCCGAGCTCGGGCCACAAGGCGGCGCACTCGGCGCAGCCGACGGTGAGGAACACCACGACGGACCGGCCGGCGACCAGGGACAGGGAACGAGCCTCCCCGGACGGCGACACGCCCTCGATCGGGGGTGCCGGCCGGCCGAGCATCGGGGGCCGCCCCGGCGCCGCCGGTCTGCGCAACGACCACCTGGGCATGGCCGCAAGGTAGCGAGCTCCGACGTCTGGGCGGGTCGACCCTCGCGGCCCCGGCGTGCAAGTGTGCGAGGAATGAGCATCGGAGTGGTGGGAGCGACGGGACCGGCCGGGCAGGCCGTCGCCGTCCAGTTCGCGGGGATCGGCGAGCGTGTCGTCGTGGGTTCGCGCGCCGAGGAGCGCGCCGCGGCGACCGTGGCCGAGCTCACGGGCCGCTGGCCGGGACGGGACCTCGACCTGGTCGCCGGCGACAACGCGGCCGCGGCCGGGGCCGACGTCGTGGTGCTGGCCACCCCGTGGGAGGGGGTGCCCGGGATGCTGGCCGACCTCGGGGGAGCGCTCGACGGCAAGCTGGTCATCTCCATGGTCAACGCCCTGACCCGTTGGGGCAGGCAGATGGTGCCGCTCACCGTGCCGACCGGCAGCGTGACCGCAGCAGTCGCCCTGGCCGTGCCCGCCGCCCGGGTGACGGGCGCGTTCCACCACCTCCCGGCCGAGCAGTGGGCCGACATCGACGAGCCGATCGACGCGGACGTGCTGGTCTGCGGGGAGCGCAGGGCCGACGCCCGCGACGTGGTGGCGTTGATCGACCGGCTCCCCGGCCTGCGCGGCGTCGACGCCGGCGGCCTCGGGTCCGCCCTCGCCATCGAGGCCCTCACCCCGGTGCTCATCGGCATCAACATCCGCCACAAGATCCACGCGGCGATTCGCCTGACCGGCTTCGACCGTGCCTGACGCGCCCCGCTTCGACGGCGCCCCGGGGTCGGGAGGCTCGGGGTCGGATGACGGCGAGCAGCCCGTCCCGCCCCTGCGCCTCTACGACACGGCGAGGGAGGCGGTCGTGCCCTTCGAGCCCGGCCCCGTCGTCACCATGTACACCTGCGGCATCACCCCCTACGACGCCGCCCACATCGGCCACGCCGCCACCTACCTGGCCTACGACGTGCTCCAGCGGCGCCTGCGTGACCGCGGCCACGAGACGCAGTGCGTGCGCAACGTCACCGACGTCGACGACGACATCCTGCGCAAGGCCCGCGAGCTCGGGGTGCACTACCTGGACCTGGCCGCCGAGGAGGTCGCCCGCTTCGACGCCGACATGCGCGCCCTCGGTCTGCTCGAGTCGTGGTCCGAGCCGCGGGCCACCTCGGCCATCCCCGACATCCTCGGGTTCATCGGCATGGTCCTCGAGTCTGGTCACGCCTACCAGTCGGGCGGCGCGGTCTACTTCGACGTGTCGTCCTGGGAGGAGTTCGGCTCGGTCAGCCACCTCGATCGCGAGACCATGCTGGAGCTGGCCGCCGAGCGGGGCGGGCGCCCCGATGATCCGGACAAGCGCGACCCGCTCGACTTCGTCCTCTGGCAGCCATCGGCGTCCGACGAGCCGGCCTGGGAGTCGCTCTGGGGCCCGGGACGGCCCGGCTGGCACATCGAGTGCTCGGCCCTGTCGATGCGCGAGCTCGGCGAGACCATCGACCTCCACGGCGGCGGCAACGACCTGATCTTCCCCCACCACGAGTGCGAGGCGGCGCAGTCCGAGGCGGCGACCGGGGCGCCCTTCGTCCGGCACTGGATGCACGCCGGCATGGTCCGCCTCGACGGGACCAAGATGTCCAAGTCGCTCGGCAACCTGGTCTTCGTCCACGACCTGATCGCCGACTGGGAGCCCGCCGCGGTCCGCCTGGCCATCGTCGCCCAGCACTACCGGGCCGGCTGGGACTGGACCGACGCCCTGGTTCCCGACGCCACCGCCCGCCTGGCCCGCTGGCGCGCCGCCGGGCCGGGTGCCGGCGCCGTCGACGAGGTCCGCCGGGCCCTCGACACGGACCTCGACACCCCGGCCGCCGTCGTTGCCATCGACCGCGCCGTCGCCGAAGGCGCCGGCGTCTCCGAAGCCATGGCCCTGTTGGGCATCGACCCCGCCAAGGACTGAGCGGGAGCCCACCGCCGATCGAGCAGCGTGCCGGCCAGGCAGTTCGCCTTCGGGAGGCCGCGCGGTGGGGGTCCCGGCAGCGGTCGTGCGGTGGGGCCCCGGACCGGGACGTTGCTCCCGAAGGGAGGCGCCCGGGGAGGGGTCCCGCACGAGCTTCGCTCGTGGGAGGTGAGTGGGCCGGGTGTTCTTCTATCCTTCGGAGCGCGATGCCCGACACGATCACGATCAACCTGCCCGACGGCTCCCCGCGGGAGTTGCCCGAAGGGGCGACCGCGTCGGTCCTGGCCGCCTCCATCGGCTCGCGACTGGCCAGGGCGGCGGTGGCCGCCACCGTCGACGGCGTGGAGCGCGACCTCGACGCGCCGCTGCCCGACGGCGCCACCGTCGCCATCGTCACCGCGGAGTCGCCGGCCGGGCGTCACGTGCTGCGCCACTCCACCGCCCACGTGCTGGCCCAGGCGGTCACCGACCTGTGGCCCGGCGCCCGCTTCGCCATCGGCCCGCCCATCGAGGACGGCTTCTACTACGACTTCGACCTGCCCGGCGGCGCGCACTTCACCGAGGCGGACCTGGGCCGCATCGAGGAGCGCATGCGGGCCATCGTGGCCGAGGGCCAACCCTTCGTCCGCGAGGAGCACAGCGTGGCCGACGGGCTGGCCCTCTTCGCCGACCAGCCGTACAAGACCGAGATCATCGAGGGGGTCGACCGCTCGGAGGGCGCGGCCGACGGGGTGGTGAGCGCCTACCGCAACACGCCCGGCTTCGTGGACCTCTGCCGCGGCCCCCACGTGCCGACCACCGGCCGACTCGGGCACTTCAAGTTGATGAAGGTGGCGGCGGCCTACTGGCGCGGCGACGAGCACCGCCAGCAGCTGCAACGGATCTACGGCACCGCCTGGGAGTCGAAGGCGGCCCTCGACGAGCACCTGCACCGCCTCGAGGAAGCCGAGCGGCGCGACCACCGCCGCCTCGGTGCGGAGCTCGACCTGTTCCACTTCCCGCCCGAGATCGGCGGCGGCCTCCCCGTGTTCCACCCCAAAGGCGGCCTGGTCCGCAAGCTGATGGAGGACCACGCCAGGACCGAGCACGAGCGGGCCGGCTACCAGTTCGTCTACACCCCGCACCTGGCCAAGTCGACGCTGTTCGAGACCTCGGGCCACCTCGGTTGGTACGCGGAGGCCATGTTCCCCCCGATGGAGATGGAGGGGGCGACGTACTACCCCAAGCCGATGAACTGCCCGATGCACTTCTTGATCTACAAGGACCGCCAGCACTCCTACCGGGAGCTGCCGATCCGGTTGTTCGAGTTGGGCACGGTGTACCGCTTCGAGCGCTCGGGGGTGCTCAACGGGCTGCTCCGGGTCCGGGGCTTCGCCCAGGACGACAGCCACATCTTCTGCGCGCGGGACCAGCTGGCCGACGAGCTGGCCAGCCTGCTGGCGTTCGTGATCCGGATCCTGCGCACCTTCGGGCTGACCGAGTTCGAGGCCGAGCTGGCCACCAGGCCCGACGAGTACGTCGGCGAGCCCGAGGAGTGGGACGAGGCCACCGTGGCCCTCCGCCAGGCCCTCGACACCTCCGGGGTGCCCTACGTGGTGGCCGAGGGCGAGGGGGCGTTCTACGCCCCCAAGATCGACGTCCACGTGCGCGATGCCATCGGACGGCGCTGGCAGGTCTCCACCCTCCAGGTCGACCTCCAGATGGCCCAGCGCTTCGACCTGACCTACGTCGGCGCCGACAACGACCGGCACCGCCCCTTCGTCGTCCACCGGGCGCTGTTCGGCTCGGTGGAGCGCTTCTTCGGGATCCTGCTCGAGCACTACGCCGGGGCCTTCCCGACGTGGCTGGCGCCGGTCCAGGTCCGCGTGCTGCCGGTGCGCGACGACCACGAGGCCTACGCCTCGACGGTGGCTGCCCAGCTGGCCGAGGCGGGGCTTCGCGTCGAGGTGGCGGAGGCCGACCAGCCGCTCGGGGCCAGGGTGCGCAAGGGCAAGGTGGAGAAGCTGCCGTACCTGCTCGTCGTCGGCGACGACGACGTGGCCGCGGGGACCGTCGGGGTCAACGCCAGGGGCGAGGAGCGGGCCAGGCGCAACGTCCCCGTCGACGCCTTCGTGGCCAGCGTGGTCGCCGAGGTCGCCGATCGGCGCACCACCGTCGACGCGTGAGCGGCCCGATGAGCGGCCTCGACCACCTCTGGGCCGGCTGGCGGACCGAGTACCTGACCGCCACCACCGAGGAGGAGCGCTCGACCAGCCCGGGGCAGGCGGGCACGGGTGGAGCGGGCACGGGTGGAGCGGGCACCGCAGGGCGGTGCGTGTTCTGCCGGATCCTCGGGTCGGGGCTGCCCGACACCGAGACCCACGTGGTGTGGCGCCACCCGGCCGGGGAGGTGGTGGCCCTGCTCAACGCCTACCCCTACGCCACCGGCCACCTGATGGTCATGCCGGTCCGCCACACCGGCGACCTCGAGACCCTGGAGTCAGAGGAGACAGAGGCGCTGTGGGCGGGGGTGGCCACCGCCGTCACCGCCGTCAAGGCGGCCTACCGGCCCGACGGCCTCAACGTCGGCGCCAACCTGGGCCGGGCGGCCGGCGCCGGCGTGCCCGGGCACCTGCACCTCCACGTGTTGCCCCGCTGGGCCGGCGACAGCAATTTCATGACCGCCGTGGCCGAGACCCGGGTCCTACCCGAGGCCCTCGACGTCACCGCGGCCAAGCTGCGGGAGGCCTGGCCGGCGTAGCCGCGACTGCGGCGCCCCCTCAGCCCTCGGGCCAATGCACCTCGGCGACGAAGCCGCCGTCGACCTCGGCCGGGACCTCGACGGCTCCCTCGGGGCCGAAGCGCACCCGGACCAGGTAGCGCCCGGCGGGGAGGGAGTCGAACATCGCCGTGTGGATGGTGGCCGCCGGCAGGTGGCGGGGCCGGACGGCGACGTGCTCACCGACCCAGACCCCGGGATCGGGCCGGATCTCGAGCTCTTGGCCGTCGAGGTGGGCCGGCGTGTGCACGATGAGCGCGCCCCGGTCACCCCCGATGTCGAGCATGACCGTGCCGGGCCCGCTCGGCTCGGGCAGCACCTCGGCGCCGCCGTGGGTGTGTCCACCCTCGTCCGGGCGGCCGTCGTTGTGCGAGTGCCCGTCCTCGTGCGAGTGGCCGGGCGCCGGCTGGTGGGGGGAAGGGCACTCCACCTCGTTCAACCCCCGGCGGCCTTCACGGCCTGGGCCAGCGACCTGGCCAGCTGCGGGTTGGTGACCGAGAAGGTCTGGTTGCCGTAGAAGAAGCGCATCTCGCCGCTCGACACGTCGCTGACGTGCGCGACCAGCTGCTGGCTCACCCCTGCGGCCTCGCCCTCCACCACCGGAGCGGCGCCGGCAGCGGACGCGGCGGCCCCGGACACGGCCGGGGCGTCGGCTTCGGCGCCCGACAGCAGCGATGGGAGCCCGGGTACGGCGGCGGCCATGCCGGCGGCGGCGACGCCGACGGAGCCGGTGGCGAGGAACCTGCGCCTGCTCATGTCGAGCAGCCCGCGGACGCCCCCCGGCCCGGCGCCGCGGGTGTCCGCGACGCCGGGCTCGTTGCTCCCGTCGGAGGCGGTGGCCTCGTCAGGGGTGGTGGGGTCGGTGCTCACCTGACGCCGGGCGCCCAAGCGGTCTTGCCGATCTTGAAGCCGCTGTGGGGGTAGGCCAGGTACGGGAACTCGCGCAGCAGGTAGCCCTCGGTGCCCTTGGCCCTGCGGTCACGGGCATTGCTGGCCAGGTACTGGTTGAGGACACCCTTGCTGACCGCCTTGTCGGGCTTGAACGACGGGTCGACCAGCGGAAGGGTGGCGCCGGCGAGGGCGAGCAGCTCGATGCTGACCACGTCGTCGAACACGCGACGACCGTTGGGGAAGCCCGTGTAGTCGCCGCCGAGCACGCCCAGGTTGCTCTGGAGGCCCTGGTGACGAACACCCAGGTTCAGGCGCTGCATCTCGGCGGTCACCCCGCTCTGGGCCAGGTTGTTGTGGAACGCCTTGATGACCGTCTTCCCGTTGACGGTAGCCGGGATGCCGGTGAGGAAGATGGCCTCGATGTCGGGGCGGCCCGCCCCGGTCCCGTTGGCTGCGTTGTAGCTCTTGAGGTTGGGGAACACGCCCGGGTACAGGTCGGGCAGCAGCTCGGCCAGCGCCGGGTTCTTGAAGTACTGGACGAAGTTCTTGTCCCCGACCGGCTGGTAGCCGTTCCATGCGTCCTTCGACGCCATCGGGATGAGCAGCTCGTTGACCAGCGGGTTGCCGAGGCGGGAGACCTGCTCCAGGCCGCCGGAGGCGACGTAGGCGCCGTTGTTGGTTGTGGGGGGGCCGTAGACCCGGCTGGCGGGCCTCGACGCGCTGGTCCACACGCCGATCACCGCACCGTCCTCGTACCGGTTGACCGGCACGCGCCCGGTGGAGGTCACCTCGTGCACGGGCACCTGGATGGCCAGGCTGTGCACGTTGATGGCGCCGAGCGAGTTGATGCTCGCCTCCATCTTGCCGAGCCCGGTGTTGCGCAGGCCGAAGGTGGTGTGATCGGCCTCGAGGGGCCGGATGATCCCCAGATCGAAGACCGCGCCCAGGTCGACGTAGAAGCCGTCGGACCGCTGACCGGCGAACACCCGCCCGCTGTAGGGGCCGTTGGCGAAACGGACCGTGGCCTCGTTGGCCAGGCGGTTGTAGTCCGGCGTCGACAGGGGCCCGATGTTGCACGGGGGGCAGGGGTGCGTGCCGAGGTCCGTCGTGGTCTTGACCGTGCCGTCGGTGTTGTAGTCGAGGCGGGTCAGCGTGTAGGTCTGCTTGCGCATCCAGTTGGGATCCCGGAGGTACCGGATCGGGCCCGTGTTGTAGAGGTAGCTCGTCGGGTTGGTCGTCGTCGTGAAGTTGAAGCGGTAGACGATGCTGGGCGTGCCCGAGCCCGTGTTGTCGATGTTGATGTCGTAGGTGACATCGTCGCCGAACTCGTAGAAGTTGGGGCCGCCGTCGGGCAGCTGGAACGGCAGGTAGTTGGCGATCAGGCAGACGTAGCGGGAGTCGTTGGGATCGACGAACGCGTACACGTCCGTGCTGTCCGCGACGGGATCCTTACTGATCTGCGGTGCTTCGCGATGCGATGACACGGGCGTTCCTCTCGTTCGGATGGGTCGCACGGTCCCCTCCCTCGAGGTCCCGCGCAGGATGACCATACCCATTCCGCCGACTTCCGGACGGCATAGCAAACTTCCATCCACTATTGCATCCCGCTCCGAATGTGCCTTCGTAGGCCGAGGCATGACGTGATCGAGATAGCCGGGACCGGACCGATCAGGTCGAAAGACCTCGGCCGCTGTCCGTCGTGCGGCAATTGCCCGCTTGGAACTCGGTGATTCGACCTCCGAGGACCGAGACCTCCCCGAGGGCCCGGTCGTCGAGCCCCCACACCAGGTAGGCGCCCTCGACCAGCTCGGGATAGACGCCGGCGACGAGCTCCCGGTTCATGGCCCGTCGTCGGCGGATCATGGTGTGGGTGTGGTGGCTGCGGGGCGCGCCGACGGGGGTCAGGTCGATCTCCTGGCCTAGGCACGTCTCGTCGGCGTAGAGGATCAGGGCCCCGATGTCGTCGCCGATGTCGAGGACGAGCGCCTCGGGAGGGCCGTCGGTGGGTCCGGAGTCGACGTAGGGCTGCTCGTCGACTCCGGGCCCGTCAGGGATGCCCCCTGCGCGACGGTTCATGACCGGCCCGTGCTACCTACAGCTCGGGGTTGCGGTTTTCGGCCGGGGTGCTCGGCGGGTTGGAGAAGCCGCCGTGGGGATCGGCCAGGTAGGGGAACCGCCGCTGATAGGCGCGGGGGTTCTTGGCCACCCCCTGGCTGACGAGGGCGACGGCCTTGTCGGGCGTGTAGCTCTTGTCGACCAGTGGGATGGTGGCGCCGGCCACCGCCTTCAGCGAGATGGTCACCACGTCATCGGTGACCCGGCGCCCGTTGGGGTAGCCGGCCAGGTCGCCGCCGATGAGGCCCAGATCGCTGGTCCCCCCGCCGTTCCTGCCCGTCGGCTCGATGGCCATGTTGAGTCGGAGGAGCTCGGCGATGACCTTGCCGCCCTGATAGGTGCCGTGGCCGAAGGCGGCGCCGATCACGCTGCCGGGGATGCCGGTGGCGAAGATGGCGACCAGGTCGGCGCGCGGCTTGGTGTACGCCTTCAGGTTGGGGAAGGCGCCGGGGTACAGGACGGGAAGCAGGTTCTGGACCTCGGGGTGCTCGACGGCCGCCGCGAACTGCTTGTCGTTCGCCGGGAGCTGGCTGTTGAAGTAGTCCTTCTTGCTCATCGGCACGACGACCTCGTTGACCAACGGGTTGCCCAGGCGTGACACCTGCTGGTACGGACCGGTGGCGGTGGTGACGCCGGTCTTGGCGTCGAACATGCGGGCCTTCTGCCGGCTGGCCGTGGTGTGGACGCCGATCACCGCGTTGGGATCGTCCGGGCCCGTCGGGCGCCGTCCGTTGCGGGTCAGCTCGCTGATCGGCACCTGGATGGCGATGGAGTGGACGTTCTTGTCCTGCAGCGAGTTGATGCCCTTGGCGTTGCGGTGCGGCGGCAGGGCGTGGTCGCTCGAGATGGGACGCAGATCGGCCAGGTCGAAGATGGAGCCGAGGTCCACGAAGAAGCCCTCGGCGCGCTGGCCGGCGAAGACCTTGGTGCCGTCGGACAGCTCGTAGGTGGCCGCCGCCGACAGCTGGTGGTAGTTGGGGGTGGAGCGCACACCGACGTTGCACGGCGGGCACGAGAACACTTCGCCACCACGGTGTCGCAACGCGGTCCTCCTGCCCGTCTGGTGGTCGATGCGCGTCACCCGGTAGGTCTGGCGCCGGTTCCACGTCGAGCTGTAGACACCGTCGGTCTCGGTGATCGGTCCGGTGTTGTAGAGGAACGTGTTGGGGTCGAGGATCCTGGTCGTGAAGTGGAACTGGTAGCTGATCGACGCATAGCCGGAGCCCGTGTTGTCGATGTGAATGTGGTACAGCACGTCCTCCCCTTCGGCCCGGCCGTTGCCGACCGCGGTCTTGGCGCCGAACTCGAAGAAGTTGGGACCGCCGTCGGGGTCCTGCACGGGGATGTAGTTGGCCAGGATGGTGACGGTGTCGTGGCGGTCCGGGCTGACGAACGCATAGACGTCGGTGCTGTCAGCGACCGGATCCTGGGAGATCGCCGGTGCTTCTTTGTGTGAGGACATGGCTCAGCTTTCCTTCGAAGGGATGGAGGTGGTGGTCGTCGACGCGCAGATCACTGCGCAGCTCGCAGCAGTTGCTGCGCCATGTCGCGGTTGGTGTAGGTGACCTCACGGGTGCCGAAGAGGATCGAGATCTCGCCCTTCTTGGCGTCGACCACGTGGGCGATCACCCCCGACCCCTCGAGCACCGGGCCCTCCGGCGCAGGAGCGGCATCAGCCGTGCCCGCCGCCCCCAGCAGGCTGGTGCCTCCCGCGGCCACGGCTCCGACGGCGGCCGCGCTGACCGACGCTCGGCGGATGAAGCGACGCCGGCTGATGTTCTCAGGCATGTATGGCTCCTTGTTGAGTGTGGACACTTCTTCTGGTTTCCCTGCGAGAGCTACGGAGCCGACGACCCGTCCGGATGAAGGTGCCAGGAAACTTTCTCCGGGCGGCCCTTGCCCGCCCACCGGTGCTCCTGGTGGCCGGCCACTGCACCGCTGCCCGGGCGCAACGTAGCCGAATTTGCGGGGGGCGAGCCGGCCCGCCACCGTGGGTGGTCGGCGGCGGCGGGGCCACTGACGGCCCGGTGCTACCGTGACCACGAGTCGGCCTCTCGCCGAGCAGCCGACCAAGGAGCAGGCAGCACGTGTTCGACGGGCGTTTCCGGACTGGGGTCGACCGGGTGGTCCGCCCCGTCGGTGTCGCCCTGGTGCGAACGGGGCTCTCGCCCGACCACCTGACCGCCTTCGGCCTGGCTCTCTCGGTCCCGACGGCGTTGGCCATCGGCAGCGGCCACCTCTGGGTCGGCCTGGCCCTCCTGGTGCTCTCCGCGGTGCCCGACCTGCTCGACGGCGCGCTGGCCAAGGCGGCGGGTCGCACCACGGTGCGCGGCGCGTTCTTCGACTCGGTGTGCGATCGCGTCACCGACACCCTCGTGCTCGGCGGGATCGCCTGGTACCTCGAGGCCCGCCACGGCGGCCACGCCGCCATGCTGCCCTTCGCCATCCTGGGGGCGTCACTGCTGATCTCGTACCTGCGGGCCAAGGCCGAGTCGCTCGGCTTCGACGCCAAGGGCGGCCTCATGGAGCGGGCCGAGCGGGTGGTGGTGCTCTGCGCCGGCCTGGCGGTCAACTTCCTCCTCGTTCCCCTCCTGTGGGTCATGCTCGGGCTGACCCTGATCACCGCCGGGCAACGCTTCGCCAAGGTGTGGAGGCAGGCCACGGCGGCCGAGGGACTGGCCAGGGCTCGTCCCGTCGCTGACGGCGCGGCCCGGGGTGGATCGGCCACCGACGCCCCAGGCGTGGCCCCCGTGGCCGAGCGCTGGCGGGCGTGGCGGGAGTCCACCGGGTGGACCCCGCGCAGCAGCCGCTACGGCTCACCAGCGGCGCGTGACGGCGCCGCCGACCGCTGGCGCGGGCGTCGGCGGCGCAGGGCGGAGACGGCGTCGGACCGTCGCCGCGGCACCCGCGGGCCCTGACGTGGAAGCACAGCGGACGCGGCAGCCGCTGGGGGTGCGCCAGCTCCCCCGGCGGGATGGGTGTGGGGCGCAGCCCCGCCGGGTGCGCTGAGCCCGGACCAGCCGGCGGCCGGCGGGGGCGCAGGGGCACGCCGGACCTTGGCCGCCTTCCGGGTGGGGGCGGCGCTGGCCGGTGGGCTGCCGGGACCGGCGTCGCGCGCCCTGGCCGAGGTCGCCGGGCTGGTCGCCGCCGACCTGCCCGACCGCATGGCCGGAGTGGGGATGGCCGGGCGCCGGGCCATGGTGCGCCGCCACCTCCGGCGCGTCGGCGTGGGCCCGGCTGCGGGCGGCCGGCGCGAGGTGGAGGACGTGTTCGCCTCCTACGCCAGGTACTGGGCGGAGAGCCTCAGGCTCCCTTCGCTCGACGCCGCCACCGTCTCTGCGGGGATGCGCCTGCGCGACTTCGGGCATGTCGATGCCGCCCTCGACGCCGGCCGGGGGGTGATCCTGGCCCTCCCCCACCTCGGTGGATGGGAGTGGGCCGGACGGTGGCTGGCCGACACCGGCCGCCGGGTCAGTGTGGTCGTCGAGGCGCTGCGGCCGCCCGAGGTGTTCGAGTGGTTCGTCGACTTCCGGTCCCGTCTCGGCATGGACGTGATCCCTGTCGGGCCCGGCGCGGCGGCGGCCAGCCTGGCCGCCCTCGGCGCCAACCGGGTGCTCTGCCTGCTCTGCGACCGGGTCGTCGGCGACGTGCCGGGGATCGACGTGCCCTTCTTCGGAGAGGTGACCCGGCTGCCGGCCGGTCCCGTGACCCTGTCGCTGCGGACCGGGGCGCCGGTGGTGCCGGTGGCAGTGTACTTCGGCCGGCGCACCGACGATCACGTGGTGGTGGTCAGGCCGCCGCTGCGCCTCGAGCGGCGCGGCCGCTTCCGGGCCGACGTGGCCGACGGCACCGCGCGGCTCGCGGCCGCCCTCGAGCCGCTCATCGCGGCGGCGCCGACCCAGTGGCACCTGCTCCAGCCCAACTGGCCGTCGGACCTGCATGCCGGGGTCGACGTCCCCAGCGCCCCCTCCGGCCCCCAGCTCCCCGGCAGCTGAGAGCGCGGCGGGCAGGCGACCACGCGGGCCTTCCTCGTCCGCCGGCGAGTGGTCTAGGGTAGGTCGCACTGACGTTGGTGGTGTCCCCAGTCCCTGGTGCGGCCCTCGTCGGCTCGTTGGAGCCATGAGGAGGTTGCAAGGGTGCATTTCGTCGACGGGTACATCGAGATCGACGTGTCGTCGTACGGCGACTGCCTGGACGTCGCCGTCGAAGGAGAGCTGGACGTCGCGTCCGTCTCGCTGATGGACAGGGTCGCGGCCGACGTGGCTGGCCGCGCCGCACGCAGGGTGACCATCGGTGCCGAGGGACTGCGCTTCGTCGACTTGATGGGGCTGCGATCCCTGGCCCGACTGGCTGAATCGGCCGCCTGCAGCGGAGCGGTCGTCCGGCTTACGGGCCTCAGCCCACTCGCCCGGCGCGTGGTGCGAGTCGCCGGGCTGCGCAGCCTCGAGCGGATCTGTGCGCCGCCGCCCCCGCCGTTGCTGCCCTCGGTCCTCGCCGCGTAGGACGCGGCCCACCAGGTCGGGCGCAGCACCCGGACCGCCCCGTCCGGTTGCTCGCGCCCGCCGCTGCCTGCTCGAGGAGTCGAGGTCCTCGCACCCCCGTTGGGTTCCTCCTCCTCGGGCAGGCAGCCATCAACCCGCGCCCGGAAGGGGCGCCCTCCTAGAGGTCGGTGAAGCTCCCGGCCAGGTCGGCGGCGAGCAGGTGTCGGAGTCGGAGCATCCCGGTGCGGATCCAGCTCTTGACCGTGCCCTCGGGGCGGTCGAGCACGACAGCCACCTCCTGATAGGAGTAGCCGACGAAGTAGGCCAGCTCGATGGCGCGGCGCTCCCGGGGGGGAAGGGCGCCGAGGGCTCGGGCCACCTCGCGTTGCGCCCAGCGGGCGAGCACCAGAGACTCGACGCTCTCGGGATGTCGCCGCTGGCGTCTGCCCGTGGTCGTCTCCCGTCGCTTGCGGGCCGTGTCGCCTCGCAGCTGGTCGACCGCCCGCCCCCCGACCTTGAGCAGCAGGTAGGCGCACACCGAGCCGCGTGCGGGATCGAACCGCTCGGGGGCGCGCCACAAGCCGACGAGGACCTCCTGGGCCAGGTCATCGGCGTGGAGCGACCCGCACCGTTGGGTGGCCCGGACCACGAGCTCGTGGCGGTGGCGAAGGCACACCTCCTCGAACGCCTCGTGGTCTCCGGCGGCGATCTCGACCACGAGCTCGGCGTCGCTCATCGCCGTCGGCGGCCGTCGACCAACATCCGCAGCTACTCGGCTCAACGTCGCGCTCCTGTCCGGTGACCGTCTGGCGCGCTGGGAACGTGCCGTGGACGTCACCGGGTACCGGAGTGACGGTGAGGCCCCGAGTCTCGGAGTGGGCCTCGTGCACGACGATATCCTCCGCCGCGGCCCTGCGGGCCGTGGCGATCGATCGCCGTTGGTTAGGGTGCCGCGGTGCGCGTCGGGATGGTCTGCCCGTACAGCCTCACCGTCCCCGGGGGGGTGCAGGCCCAGGTGCTCGGCCTGGCCAGGGCGTTGCGCCAGCGGGGGGTGGACACCCGGGTGCTCGGTCCGTGCGACGGGCCGCCCCCCGACGTCTCGGTCACGCCGCTCGGCGCGTCGATGCCGACCGCGGTCAACGGGTCGCTGGCGTCGATCGCCCCCGACGTGCCTGCGTCGCTGCGGACCATCAGGGCGCTTCGCGACGAGACCTTCGACGTGGTCCACCTGCACGAGCCGATCGTCCCCGGGCCCACGCTGACCGGGCTGATCTTCTGCGACCGGCCGATGGTCGGGACCTTCCACCGGGCCGGGGGCAGCGGCTGGTACCGGGCCACCCGGCCGTTCGTGCCCTGGACCGTCGACCACCTCTCCGTGCGCGCCGCCGTGTCGGAGCAGGCCGCCCGCACGGCCAGCGAGACCGTCGGTGGCGACCTGTCCACCTACGAGGTGCTCTGGAACGGCATCGAGGTGGCGCGCCACCACAACGCCGTGCCGGCACCGACCGGAGGGCCGACGATCCTGTTCCTCGGGCGGATCGAACCCCGCAAGGGTCTGCGCACCCTCGTCGAGGCCATGGCCCACCTCGGCCCCGAGGTCCGGCTGTGGGTGGCCGGCGACGGGCAGCAGCGCGCCGAGCTGCAGGCCCTGACCGACGGCGACCGCCGGATCGACTGGCTGGGCGCGCCGTCCGACGCCGACAAGCTCCGGCTGCTCCGCGGCGCCGACGTGCTGTGCGCGCCCTCGATCCGCGGCGAGAGCTTCGGGGTGGTGCTGCTCGAGGCGCTGGCGTCGGGGACCGCCGTCGTGGCCAGCGACCTCGACGGCTATCGGAACGTGGTGAGGAACGGCAGGGAGGGCCTGCTGGTGCCGCCGGGCGATCCGGTCGCCCTCGCTGGTGCCCTGCGGACCAGCCTGGGAGGCGGCCCCTCGGTGCGGGCGCTGGTCGCGGCGGGGGAGGAGCGGGCCAGGGAGCTCGGCATGGACCGCCTGGCCGAGCGCTACCTCCTCCTCTACGAGCGGGCCATCGCCGCGCCGAGAGGTCGCGGACTCCGAGGTAGCGGACTCAGGGGGAGCGGACTCCGGGGTGGCGGGCGCCGAAAGGGCCATCGCCTACGCTGGCCAGCTTGATGTCCGCCGCCCCGAGGCCGATCCCGGCCACCGCCCCCCGCGTGCCCGGGTCGCCGCCAGGGCGCAGGACCGCGGAGCTGCTCGCCCTCGCCGGGGTGGCCGGCCTGGTCGTCGGCCTGGTGGTGGGACTGCTCGCCGGCGGGCTGGTCGGTGCGGTGATCGGTGCCGTCGTGGTCGGCCTGGCCGTGCCGGGGGCGCTGTGGCAACGGGCGGGATCGTGGGTCGAGGGTGGCAAGCTGGGGTCGGCCGCCGACCCGGTGGCCCACGCCCGGCTGGTGAACCTGGTGGAGGGCATCGCCGCCACCGCAGGGGTGAAAGTCCCCGCCCTGCGGGTGGTGCCGGGACCGGGGCTGAACCTGGCGGTGAGCGGCAGGGAGGCGTCGGATGCGACCCTCGTCGTCACCGCTCCGACCCTCGACGCGCTGACCAGGATGGAGCTCGAGGGGCTCGTCGCCGTCGGCGCCGCCGTGATCCGCAGAGGTGAGACGAGGCCTGGCACGCTCGCCGCGGCCGCCGGAGGGCTGCTCGCCGGGCACGCGGTCGGCACCGACAGGGACCGCCTGCTCGACGAGTCCGCCGCGGGGATCACGAGGTATCCCCCCGGACTGATGGCCGCGTACGAGAAGCTGGAAGCGACCGGCACCTCGGTCACCGGCGCATCCCGCCACGGGGCCCACCTGTGGATCGCCGACCCCGATCCGGCGCCCGGCGGGGCCTGCTCGTACCGGACGCCCATCCGGCTCCGTATCGACGCGCTGGCCGAGCTCTGAGCTGTCCGAAACGCTGAGCCATCCAAAACTCCGAGCTGTCCGAAACCCTGAGGAGCCCCCCATGACGCTGGTCCCACTATGAGACTGTGCCCCCGATGAGACGCTGCCCACTATGAGACTGTGCCCCCGATGAGACCGCGCACCCTCCGTCGGGCCGTCGCCCTCGGCACGGCCGCCGCCCTCGGCCTGACCGCATGCGGCGGCCACCACCACACCGCCGCCCCGGCGGCACCGGCGCCGGCCTCCTCGGGTCGCACCACCACCACGACGACCGCCGCCCCGCCGGCGGCGCCGCGGTCGGAACCGCTCGCCCCGCTCACCGGCCTGCCGGTGAGCGCCGAGGCGGCCAGGCGGCCCGCCGTGGTCGTCAAGATCGACAACGTCGTCGGAGCGCTGCCCCAGAGCGGCGTCAACCAGGCCGACGTCGTCTACGAGGAGATGGTGGAGGGCGGCCTGACCCGGCTGGCCGCCGTGTTCGCCTCCCAGCAGCCGACCAGCGTCGGCCCGGTCCGGTCGGGCCGGCTCACCGACGAGGGCATCGCCGACGACCTCGACCACCCGGTGCTCGCCTACGCCGGGACCAACGGGCTGTTCCAACCGATCCTCGCGTCCCAGCCGCTCGCCGACGTGATCCAGGACACCGCGCCGTCACTCTTCGTCCGAGACGCCACCAAGGCCGCGCCCCACAACCTGTACACCACCGTGCCGGGCCTGGCCGCGCTCGACAAGCCGCCCCACCCGCCGCAGCCGCTGTGGGCCTTCCGCGCCGCCGGCAGCCGCTTCCGCGGCAAGGGCCTGGCCAGGGCGTCGGGCCTGTCCATCGCCTTCCCGGCCGCTTCGGTCTCCTGGACCTGGGATCGTCGGTCCAAGTCGTGGCTGCGCACGCAGAACGGCTCGGTCGACACCGACGCCGCCGGCCAGCGGGTGAGCGCCAGCAACGTGGTGGTGGAGTTCGTCAACTACATCACCTCGGCCTACGTGACCGGCGAGGGCGCCGGTGCCAACGGCTCGGCCATCCCGACAGGGGAGCAGACCGGCAGCGGCACCGCCTGGTTCCTCTCCGACGGCTCCATCGTGAAGGGGACCTGGACGCGGGCGTCGCTCACCGACAGGGCCGTGTACCGCGACGCCGCCGGCCGGGTCATCCGTCTGGCCAGGGGCAGGACGTGGGTCGAGCTGGCACCCGCCGGCACCGCGCCGACGGTCACGCCCTGAGCGCGGGCAGGAGGACGGGTGCGGTCGGCGCCGAGCCGTAGGATGGGGGTCATGGCCGACACCGACCCCGCCTCCGCCGCTGCCACCTCCCTTCGCCACACCGGGACCGACCTGGTCAAGCGGGGCCTCGCCGAGATGCTGCGCGGCGGGGTGATCATGGACGTCGTCGACCCCGACCAGGCCAAGATCGCCGAGGACGCCGGCGCCGTCGCGGTCATGGCCCTCGAGCGGGTGCCGTCCGACATCCGCAAGGACGGTGGCGTCGCCCGGATGAGCGATCCCGCCATGATCGAGGGCATCAAGGCGGTCGTGACTATCCCCGTCATGGCCAAGGCGCGCATCGGCCACTTCGCCGAGGCCCAGGTCCTCCAGAGCCTCGGCGTCGACTACATCGACGAGAGCGAGGTGCTCACCCCCGCCGACGAGGCCAACCACATCGACAAGTGGACCTTTGCCGCCCCGTTCGTCTGCGGGGCCACCAACCTCGGGGAGGCCCTCCGGCGCATCTCCGAGGGGGCGGCCATGATCCGCTCCAAGGGCGAGGCCGGCACCGGCGACATCGTCCAGGCCGTCCGCCACCTGCGCTCCATCCTGGGGGACATCCGCAAGCTCACCCAGGCCGACTCGGCCGAGGTCTACGGGTGGGCCAAGAACCTGCAGGCACCGATCACCCTCGTGGCCGAGGTGGCCGAGACCGGGAGCCTCCCCGTCCCGCTGTTCTGCGCCGGCGGCATCGCCACCCCGGCCGACGCCGCCCTGGTCATGCAGCTCGGCGCCGAGGCCTGCTTCGTCGGCTCCGGCATCTTCAAGAGCTCCGACCCGGCCCGCTTCGGCCGGGCCATCGTCGAGGCCACCACCCACTACGGCGACGCCGAGATCGTCGCCAAGGTCAGCCGGGGCCTCGGCGACGCCATGCGCGGCGAGAACGCGGCCACGGTCGAGACCCGCCTCGCCGACCGGGGCTGGTAGGGCGGTGCCGCCAGGTGCCGGCCCGTGTCGGGGTGCTCGCCCTCCAGGGCGACGTCCGCAACCACGCCCGCATCCTCGCTGATCTCGGCGTCGCACCCGTCGAGGTCCGCAGCCCCGCCGACCTCGACACGGTCGACGCCGTCGTCCTGCCCGGCGGCGAGTCGACCACCATGTCCAAGCTCCTCGTCACCTCCGGGCTCCTCGACCCGCTCCGGGCCAGGCTGGCCGACGGGATGGCCGCCTTCGGGACCTGCGCCGGACTGATCCTCCTCGCCACCGAGGTGTCCGACGGCCGCCCCGACCAGGAGCAGCTGGCGGCCATCGACATCGGGGTGCGGCGCAACGCGTTCGGGCGCCAGATCGACTCGTTCGAGACCGACCTCGCCGTGGACGGGCTCGACGGCGACCTGCACGCGGTGTTCATCCGGGCGCCCATCGTCGAGCGGACCGGAGACGGCGTGGACGTGCTCGCCACGGTCGAGGCACGGGACGCCACGTCGATGCCGGTGGTCTGCCGTCAGGGCCCGGTCCTCGTCGCGGCGTTCCACCCCGAGCTGTCGGGTGACGGCCGCCTCCACGAGGTCTTTCTCCGTACAGTCGTAGCCACGCAGAGCCAGTAGCGACACACAGCTAGGAGGCGCACATGTCCGGCCACAGCAAGTGGGCGACGATCAAGCACAAGAAGGGCGCAGCCGACGCCAAGCGGGGCAAGCTGTTCGCCAAGCTCATCCGGCAGGTCGAGGTGGCGGCGCGTGAAGGGGGCGGCGAGACCGAGACCAACCCGACGTTGCGCACCATGTACGCCAAGGCGAGGGAGGCCTCGGTGCCCCTCGACACCATCGAGCGGGCCATCAAGCGGGGCACGGGGGAGCTCGAAGGCGTCCGCTACGAGCAGATCTCCTACGAGGGCTACGCCCATTCGGGGGTCGCGGTGATCGTCGAGACCCTCACCGACAACCGCAACCGCACCGGCGCCGACATCCGCTCCGCCTTCTCCAAGGCGGGCGGCTCGATGGCCGAGCCTGGCGCGGTGTCCTGGCAGTTCGAGCGCAAGGGCGTCGTCGTCGTCGCCGCCAAGACGTCGTCGGGTGCGGCGGTGACCGAAGACGACCTGATGCTCGCGGCGCTCGACGCCGGCGCCGAGGACATCACCGACAACGGCGACCACTGGCAGGTCACCACCCCGCCGAGCGACCTCGGCACGGTGAGGGCAGCCGTCGAGGAGGCCGGCTTCGTGACCGAGTCGGCCGAGACCACCATGCTGCCGAGCACGACCGTGCCCCTCGACAACGAGACCGACGCCAAGAAGGTCCTGCGCCTCGTCGACCTCCTCGAGGACCACGACGACGTCCAGAACGTGTACGCCAACTTCGACATCCCCGACGCCATCCTCGACCTGGTCGAGGCCTGAGTTGACCGACATCGAGGTCGCCGCCGACCTCGAGCCGGCGGGCCGCAGACCGAGGAGCGGCGACCCGGCCGCGGACTTCTCCCTGGCCGGCACCGGGGGGCGGACCTACACGCTCTCGGACCTGCGCGGCGAGCCGGTCGTGGTGGTCTTCTACCCGGCGGACAACTCGCCCATCTGCACCGCACAGCTGCGCTCCTACTCCGAGGACCTCGACGCCTTCCGCGCCCTCGGCGCCACCGTGTTGTGCCTGAGCCCCCAGGACGTGGCCACCCACGAGGCCTTCGCCGCCGAGCAGCGGCTCCGGGTCCCGCTCCTCGCCGACACCGACCAGGCCGTCGGCCGGGCCTACGACATCCTCGGCCCGTTGGGCTTCTACCGCCGCAGCGTGTTCGTGGTCGGCGCCGACGGCATCATCCGCCTCGCCCGGCGGTCGCTGTCGAGCCTCACCTACATCCCGGCCGGGCAGCTGCTCGACGCCGTGCGGGCGTCGGTTCCCTCGGTCGGCTGAGCCACGCGGGCCCCTCGGTCCGCCCCGGGGACCGCCGTGGCTGCTAGCCTCGAACGGGTGTTCGTCCTGGGTATCGATCCCGGCCTGTCCCGGTGCGGGTACGGCGCGGTGGCGGGGGAGGGCGGGACCCTCCGGATCCTCGCCTCCGGCCACCTGACGACCCCGGCGAGCGATGCCCTGGCGGACCGCCTCGGCGCGCTGCTCGACGACCTCGAGGGCCTCGTCGACGACCTCCGCCCCGACGTGATGGTGGTGGAGCGGGTGCTGTTCCAGGTCAACGTGCGCACGGCCATGTCGGTCGGCCAGGCCAGCGGCCTGGCCCTCGCCACCGCGGCCAGGCGGGGTGTCCCGGTCGTGCAGTACAGCCCCAACGAGGTCAAGCAGGCCGTGGCCGGCTACGGGGCGGCCACCAAGGGCCAGGTGGCCAAGATGGTCCAGACCCTCCTCGGCCTGGCCGAGGTGCCGACCCCCGCCGACCGGGCCGACGCCCTCGCCCTCGCCGTGTGCCACCTGAGCGGGGCGCGGCTGCGGGCGGCCGCCGTCGCCGCCGGGGCGCGCCCGTGATCGGCTCCTTGCGCGGCGTGCTGATCGACCGCACCCCCCGGCGCGACCACGGCGCCGAGGTGCTCGTCGAGGTCGGCGGGGTCGGCTACCGGGCGGTGGTCCCCTCGGGCGCGGCCGGGATGCTCGACGATGTCGGCTCCCCGGTCTTCCTGCACGTCCACACCCACGTCCGGGAGGACGCCATCGTCCTCTACGGCTTCCCGACCCGCGACGAGCGGGTCTGCTTCGAGGCGCTCATCGGCGCCCACGGCGTCGGGCCATCGGTCGCGCTCGCCCTGCTGTCGGTCCACACGCCCGTGGCGCTGCGCCGGGCGGTGGCGGCCGACGACGTCGGCGCCCTCACCCTCGTGCCCGGCATCGGACCCAAGACCGCGACCCGCCTCCTCGTCGAGCTCAAGTCCCGCCTCGACGCCGACGAGCCGGCGCTGGCGGTGGTCGGCCGGCCGGGCGGCGAGCCTGCTCCGGCGCGCCAGGAGGTCAGGGCGGCGCTGGTCGGCCTCGGCTACGGGCCCGACGAGATCCGCAGGGCGGTCGCCGGACTGCCCGACGAGGGCACCGTGGAGGGGCTGCTGCGCCGCGCCCTCAAGGACCTGGCGGCGGCCAGGTGAGAGCGGTGGTCGGGTGAGAGCGGTGGTGAGGTGAGAGAGGAGGGGGTCGACCGGATCGTCGCCGCGGCCGCGGATCCCATCGAGTCGGCCGAGGAGGGCAGCCTCCGTCCGCGCCAGCTGGCCGACTTCGTCGGGCAGACCGAGCTCAAGGAGCACCTCGGGATCGTGCTCGAGGCGGCCAGGCGCCGGGGTCAGCCGGCCGACCACGTCCTCCTGGCGGGCCCACCGGGACTGGGCAAGACGTCGATGGCGGCGATCATCGCCAGGGAGATGGACGCCGGGTTCCGGGTCACCTCCGGGCCGGCCCTCGTGCGGGCCGGCGACCTCGCCGCCATCCTGACCAACCTCGTCGAGGGCGACGTCCTCTTCGTCGACGAGATCCACCGGCTCGGCCGGGCCGTCGAGGAGATCCTGTACCCGGCGATGGAGGACTTCCAGCTCGACATCGTGCTCGGCAAGGGTCCGACGGCGCGGTCCATCCGCCTCGACCTGCCCCGCTTCACCCTCGTCGGCGCGACCACGCGGACCGGGCTGATCACCGGGCCGCTGCGGGCCCGCTTCGGCTTCGCCCCCCGCCTCGACTTCTACGAGACCGCCGACCTCGACACCATCGTCACCCGCAGCGCCGCCATCCTCGGCGTCGACATCGACGCCGGCGGCTCGGCCGAGATCGCCTGCCGCTCCCGGGGCACGCCCCGCATCGCCAACCGGCTGCTCAAGCGGGTCCGTGACTACGCCGAGGTGCGCGCCGACGGCCGGATCAGCGTCGACGTGGCCAGGGCCGGGCTGGCCGTGTTCGGCGTCGACCCGCTCGGCCTCGACAAGACCGACCGGGCCATCCTGGACGCGGTGTGCGCCCGCTTCGGCGGCGGCCCCGTCGGCCTTTCCACCCTGGCGGTCAGCGTCGGCGAGGAGACCGAGACCGTCGAGGACGTCTACGAGCCGTTCCTCCTGCAGCTCGGTCTGCTCATGCGCACCCCCAAGGGCCGCGTCGCCACCCCGGCGGCCTGGCGCCACCTCGGGCTGGTGCCGCCGCCCGATGCGGCCAGGTCCGGGGCCCCGGCCACCCCTCTGTGGGACGAGGAGTGAGCGGGGCGCCGGCGCGGGATCACCGCGCCGGCGTGGGAGCGGCGCCCACGGGGTAGGCGCGTGACCATGACCACCGTCCCGCCGATCCCTCGTCCCGACGATCCCGTGCCCGACCCGTTTCCCGAGCCGTCGCCCTTGCCGCCGCTCGACCCGCCCGTCCCCGACCCGGTCCCACCGCAGCCGGAGCCGGCGCCCGCCTGACCGCCTGCCGGCTCACCCTCGCCGGGTGCCTCGACGTCCAGGCCTTGGGCGATGGTCGCGTGCCGCAGGCACGCGTCGTGGGTGACGACGACGCCGAGGTCCGAGCCGACGGACAGGCGGCGGCGAGATGCGCGGCATCGAGTGGGCGCAGGTCGATCGGCCCGAGGTCGCCGGCCCGATCGAGGAGGGCCTCGTCGAGGCGGACGAGGTGGATCGTGGCGAGTCAGGCGGCGGGCCGGCCCGATGAGGGCCCCGTGACCCGAGCGGCGCTCGGGCTCGCACGGTCTCGGTGCGCAGCAACGCGGCGGACAGCCGATCCGGTCAGCGCGGCAGGCGAGCGCGCAGCGCGGTCGACTAGGGTTCGGCGACGATCAGCTTCACGAACGCAGACGTGTCGAGGTAGGCGGCGCTACCGCTCATCGGCTCGCAGCGCAGCCAGAGCGGCAGAGCGAGCCGATCCCTTCACGGGAAGGCCCAGCTCGTCGGCGGTGGCGAGGACGTCGCCGACCGCTCCGCTGGCCCTGCCCTCCAGCACGAGCTGCTCGAGCGGGCCGGGCCGGAGCGGAACGAGACGGGCGACGGGACGACCGTGATCGGTGACTTCGATCACCTCGCCCCTGGCGACCCGCTGGAGCAGCGCGCTGGCCTGCTGTCGCAGCTCCCGGATGCCAACACTGTTCTCAGGCAGTGCCTACGTGCTACCACAATCTCCCTTCGGCGCGTGCCCGGCGGTGGGCTCCCTCGGCGAGGGTGCCAGCGCCATGCCCGAGTGGTCGAGGGTCGCTGCGGGGCTCCGCTCCCTGGTGCTCGCTCCACGTCCTCGCTCGGCCTGCGGCCGACCCCTGACCGCTCTCGTCTCATGCCTGACCGGCAGGCGGGATCCGCCCGCGCCCAGAGGTCTCCCGTCGGAGGGGGGTCGGGCCCCGGCGAGGGCCGCTGCTCTCGCTTGTCAGCGGCCACGGAAACCCCCCGTCGACGGCGGCCACCACGTTCCATCACCCAATGTGGTTGGACGGTCAACCATGGTGCCGCTCGGCTGTCGCTCCGAACGCCGACTCGGCATGCGACCGGAGGATGTCCCGAGTTCCGTGGAACTTCGGTGACGGTCGGTGACCGTTGTTCAGGCCACGTTCTTAGTGTAGTTGGGGGGTGTGACCGCCTTGGCGGTCTGGTGGTCGATCTCGGTGTCGAGGGCTTTGCGTAGCGCCGGGAGGTGGAGATGCCCGTTGACCCGACGGAACTGCTTGGCGGCTTCGGCCATCCCCGCAGCGGACCACCGCAATGCCATGGTGGCGTTCTGCCAGTTCTTCACGTTTGCCGAGTGGTCCCGGCAGATCTCGATCATCGACTCGACGGCGTTGGTCGAGCGCAGTGTCCGCGCCAGGGTGGGCGGCACCCCGAGGCGCATCACCGTGAGCGTCTCGGCGAGGCCTTCGCGCGGCGAGCCGGCTGCGCCGGGATAGGACTTGTCGATCTGGCGGGCGAGGTCCTCGAGGGCGGCTCGGGCTTCGAGTGCGTCGGTGAGCCGGTAGGCGGCGTGCATCTTCGCGGTGACCACCGCAGCGGTCTTGTCGGGCAGCTTCGCTTTGACGTTGCGGATCTTGTGCAACTGGCAGCGGCCGATGACCGGATGGTCGAACACCGCTTCCACCCCGGCGCGAAGCGCCTTGGCGCCGTCGACGACCACCAGGACCGGCCGGGTGACGTCCAGGCCCCGGTCCCGCAGGCCGACGAGGAGGTCGGTGACCACGGTGGTGTTCTCTGTCGAGCCCTCCACCACCGCCAGCGGGTGCTTGGTGCCGTCGATCCCGATCCCCGACGCCACGACGCAGAGGTGGTCGCCGAAGTGCACGCCGTCGATCATCAACGCCACCAGGTCCAGACCCGACAGGTCCGCGTTCGACAGCTCGGCCAAGGCGGTCTCGGTGGCGGCCACGAACCGGCGTGACACCGCCGACTTCGACTTCGACCGGGCCGCCGCCTCGACCCCGGCGCCGACCGGTTCGAGCCCCGCCGCGTAACGCCGGCACGACAGCTTGGCCAGCATCCGGCTCATCGCCATCTCGCCGAGCAGATCGGTGCCGGAGAACAGCTCGTAGGCGGCGACGGGCAACTCGCCGGTGCCGTCAGCGGCCCGCACCCGAGGGCGGCGGACCGGGACCCCCCGGCCGCCCAAGGCGACCGAGCCGTCCTCGCTGCCGTGGCGCACCGCCCGCCGCTCCCGCTGATGCTTGCCTCTCGGGCCGCACAGGGCGATCACCGACTCGTCCATCAGCGCCCCCATCACCCCCCACCCGGCGATTACAGCCATCGCCAACAGGCCCTCGCGCATCGTCGCCGCGATGTCATCCATCGCCACCCTCACGCTGGCCGGCAACGGGATCGTCGCGTCGAGCTCGTCGTTCTGGTAGTGCTTCGTCATGGTGGTCCCCTGTCTGCGGGTCGTCTTGGCGGACGCCCGACACCTACCACTCAGGCAGGCGCCAGGCGGGGGACCGCCACCTCAACTTCCACGACGACCGGGACAACCTCGGCACGTCCCGCTTGCTCCTGCGGCCACTGTCGGCCGGTGATACCGAGGATCTGGTCGCCTACCGGTCGCTGGAGGAAATCTGTCGGTTCGTTCCCTTCGACCCGATGGACGCGGAGGTGGTCGCAGACAAGCTCGCGGGCGGATGGTCCCGCCGGGCGATCCTGGCCGAAGGTGATGCCCTGACGCTCGGTGTCGAGCTGGTGGAGACCGGGCAGGTGATCGGGGACGTGATGCTGTTCTTCGGCAGCGCCGAGCACCGCGGCGGCGAGATCGGCTGGGTGTTCCATCCTGGCCACTCCGGCCACGGCTATGCCAGCGAGGCCTCCCATGCCATGTTGCACCTGGCCTTCGACCTGCTCGGCCTTCACCGGGTGATCGCAAGGGCGGCCGCCCACAACGAGTCTTCGCTCCGGCTCGGAGAACGCCTGGGGATGCGTCGCGAAGCGCACCTGGTCAGCAACGAGTGGTTCAAGGGTGCCTGGAGCGACGAGATCGACTTGGCCCTACTGGAGGACGAGTGGGCCGCCCAGCACGCCGCAGGCCCGCGCTCGTGTTCCTGGCCGCTGGCTCCCCTGGCGTTGCCCCGGTAGTCGATGGACGACTGCGACAGTCCCGTCATCGCTCCGGGCCGCCGGACGACAAGTTAGCTTGCGGCTCGGCTGCGCGACAAGGTAACTTGGGGTAGGTGGATCAGCCGTTCCTCGCCGACAGCGCCCACCGCCACGGCGTCGGCGCCGAGACGATCCTCCACGCGTTCAACCACCCAATCCGAGTCGAAGACCTCGATGAAGGCATGACCATGTTCGTCGGACCCGACCACGCCGGCAACCTCTACGAGATTGGGATCGTCGCCTCGTCCGAGGGTCTTGTGGTCGTCCACGCCATGCCCGCCCGCGCCCAGTACCTCAGGTGATGCCCATGCCCCGTAGTCTCGAAGAGATCCTCCACCACGCCGACGAGCTGGCCACCCGCTTCGAGAACCACGACGCCAAGTCTGCCGACGTGGCCGACGCCACCGCCCTCAGGGCTGTCCGAGCGGGCTTCGCCGAGCGAGCCGAGGCAGAAGCCCGCCTTGCCGATGCCGTCTCGGTGGCCAGAGCCGAGGGCCACTCCTGGGCAGCGATCGGCGCCATGGTCGGCACCTCGGGGGAGGCCGCCAGGCAGCGCTACAGCCAGCCTTCACCGCACCGCTGAAGCCCTCCTCCCAGGCGCCCACTGACGGATCGGTAACTGCTACAGGCCCAAGCCGCCTATGACGCCAGGTAGTGCTCCAGGGCGTCTCGAACCAGGTTGGAGACGCTGCGGTGCTCGTCTTCGGCGCGCTGGAGCAGCTGAGAGCGAAGCTCGTCAGGCACGCTGAGGCGAAGCTGGGGGGAACGGACACCGGGGTGCGACAGCGAGGGACGACCGCGGCCGGACCGCTCAAGGACCTCGGCGGCCAACTCCTGCGCCTTGGATTCTGTGAGCCGCGTGCCGTCCGCTAGGCGGACGTCCTGCTCGTCGAGGTCAATCGTTCCTCGATCCGTGACCTGCTCGTCGTTGATCCGAACCGAATGGGTCATCGGGGGCTTCCTTTCAGCGAGGTTGGCATGAGGTGGATCACCAGCTACAGCTCGGGCAGGACGACGGCCACGACCTCCAGCTCCAGGCCTCGGTCGTCGGGACCGACCCACAGGAGTCCCCTGCTGCCGTCGGCGGTAGTGATGGCGGTGGGCTCGGCGGTGTTGATGACATGTCGAGCGTGGGCTCGGCCGATCCGGTGTCTCCGGCTCGATTGCGTCCAGGCAAGGTCCACTCCCGACTATTATGGGACCGACAAACCAGCGTCTGCGGCAGTCGATTAGCTGTCCTGTCCGTCCCGTGAGCGATCCTCTACCGACACGGGCTCTCAACGAGGAGCAAGCTGCAAGCGGGGAGGTGAGTGTGGCTGCCGCGGGTAGTGAAAAGCTGCCTCCGGCTTGGGTAACCGAAGCAGCTTTTCAGGTGGCGTCGACCGCGCTGAAAAAGTCGAGAAGTGCGTCCCCCACCTTGTCAGGGGCCTCGAGGGCTGCATAGTGGCCAACGCCTTCGAGGGAGACCGACCGGACTCGGCCGGAGACGACCTGGCTCATCGTGGCGGAGGTGAAGTCGCCGCCGCCGGCTCCGATTGCAAGCACGGGCATGCGCAGCTTGCGGGCGGCGACAAGAGCCGCGATGTCTTCGCCCTCTTGGAGCATGGACTGGTAGAGGCCGATCGCTCCGCGCCAGCCGTCGGGACGGGAGTAGGTGCGGACGAACTCGTCGATGTCTGCTTCGGTGATCGCTCCGGGGGTTGCGCTCATGGCGGGGAAGGCGAACTTCCCGAGAAACTCGCGCTCGCGGCCGGTGAGCAGCATCTCGGTGATGCCCGGAGCGGCCAGAACGCCGATGTGCCAGCTTCCCCCGTGGGTGACGTCGGCCAACATCTCGAGGCCGAAGCCGGGCAGGCCCATCTCGATGGCGGTGAAGCTGAGCACGTCCTCGGGATGAGCGGCGGCAAGGCGGAGGACGGTCGCCCCACTGATGTCCTGACCGGTGAGATGGGCCGGGCCGACGTCGAGCGCCTCGATGAGGAGGTGCAAGTCTTCGGCGGAGGTCTTGCTGTCGTAGGTGCCGGCCCCGTTGTCAGAGTCTCCGAAGCCGCGCAGATCCACTGCGAACACGCGATGGCTGGCGGCGAGCAGCGGGATGAGCTTCCGGAAGGTCCACCACGTCTCGGGGAACCCGTGGACCAACAGCACCGGCGAACCCTCGGAACCCGCAGAGACGTAGTGCAGCTTGGTTCCATTGACTTCGGTGCGATGGTGCGTGACCCCGGCCGGTGAGTTCTGCTGCGCAGTAGTGGTCATAGCAACGTCTCCCTATTCGTCAACATGGTTGTCCATACTGTAGACAACCTGGTTGCCCTTGTCAAGGTCTCCCCCTACCCTCGGTCCCATGTCACGCTCCGGCGCCGACCTCGCGCTGCTCCTGCTTGGAGGGTTCCGCACCCTGGTGGACGACGCAATTGTGGAGCTCGCCAATCGGGGTTACGAGGACGTGCGTCCTGTTCACGACTTTGCGATGCGAGCAATCGCCGCGGGCGTCGACAACGCTTCGGAGCTGGGTCGCCGTCTGTCGGTCTCGAAGCAAGCCGCGGCGAAGACGGTTGCAGTGCTCGTGGAGCGCGGATATGTGGCACGCGAGGCCGATCCGCTCGACGCGCGCCGCAAACGCCTTCAAGTCACGGCGTACGGTTTGGAGGTGATGCGAGAAGGTGAGGCCATCTTCGACGAGTTGCGGGACGAGTGGAAGCGGCGGATCGGCCTCGACGAGCTCGAGCGTCTCGAGTCCCACCTCGCCACACTGATAGGTGCTTCGCCGGTGCGTACCGACTCGCCGGGCTGGATTGCCCATGACCTCGACGAGCCGATATCCGTGTCGATACCGAAAGCCTGACCCCCCGGGAGCAGGCGTGTCGTAGCCGTGTCAGTAGGGGAACCCCCTCCGGCGACGCCGCAGGTCGGACCAGCGTCATCTCGGCGCCCTGAGGGAGCGATTCCGGTAGGACCCCCCCCGAGAAAAAGCCCGGTGACCCCCCGCTCTACGGGGCACGCGCCCGCCGGCTCGTCGATCGAGTTCAGGGGACTGCAGTCACCCTGAGGCGCCTGTGCCCACAGGCGACGTGCCTACTGCAGCTGGCGGCGGTCGGTCGGCCGGGCGGTACGCCAGCCGTCAAGGCGGTGGCGACACGACAGATCGCCCTGATCCCGACTACCACACAGCCGATGCCCCGGGGCCTCGTACCCGCTCAGATGGATCAGGGCGCTTTCCCCGAAGCTCCCTCAGACCGAGCGTCACTCTCCGTGATGCGCTGTCCGCCAGCGGGGAGGTGCCGATGACCGCCGTCGGGGAGGTTCTGGCGGCCGTCGACGCTCGGACGCGCCGGAGCGCCGGCCCGGTGAGGGGGCCGGTGTCCGGTGTTCGGCGCAGGCGGCTCGGCTGTCAGCCGTCGTCAGGGAAGAGCCGGCCGGGCGGCCCAGTACCGGCTGGCGGCTCGTCGTCACGCGGACCGGGCCGGTCGCCGCTGGCCTCGTCTGGGTTGGCTGGATCCGTGGGTGCTCCGCCGGGTGGGTGCCAGGTCCACTGTGGCCAGGTCCCGGTGAGGCGTGCTCGGCGGTAGGTGATCAGGTCGTGGTGGTGGGTGCAGATCCTGGCCAGGTTGGCCAGGGAACCTCGTCCGCCTCTGGCGAACGGATCGAGGTGGTGGATCTCGAGGTTGCGGGTCCGGTCGCAGCCGGGGACCTGGCAGCGGCGGTCCCGTTCGACCAGCGCCGTCCGCAGTCGGTCGGGCAGGGTCCGTCCCGCCCAGCGCACATCGATCAGCCGGTCCCCGTCAGTGAGGATGGCCCACAAGGTGGCGTCGCTGGCCGCCCGGCGGACCACCTCGACCGGGACCGGGCCGATCCCGTCGATCTCACAGACCTCCCCGGCCACCGGATAGCCCCGCACGAATGCGCTCCGATCGACCCGGACATGGATCGTCGCCCTCACCCCACCAGCACCCCCGCCGCCGCGTCGTCGTCGTCGGTGGTGGAGGTGCTGGTGGTGGGGGTGCTGGTGGTGGATGCATGGGCCATGGCGACCAGGGCGTCGGCCTCGTACGCGTCGGGGGCTTCTCGCTCGCCGGCGTTGCGGGCCTGGTCGAAGACCTGGCCGTGGAAGGCGCGCAGGGCGGCGAGGACGGTGGCGCCCTGGTCGGGAGTCAACCGGAACCGGCCTTCGACGGCTCCGTCCTCGCTGGTCCAGTGGCACAGATACCGGGAACGGTGGATGGCGTCCAGATCGATCCGGGGGTGAGAGCGGCCGAGCGCACCGACCGGGCCTGACGTCGCAACGCCTCGTGGCCGACACGTCCAGCCTGGGCCCGACAGGCCGTCCTCGGATGCCGGGTCGACCGACGCGGCCGACGCGACCACCGACGCCTGGGAAGCCGACAGCTTCCCTTCGCGCAGGGCTCGCTCCGTGCCCGGGCAGCTGCCCAGCCGCCGTGCCATGGTCAGGGTCTGGCCGGCAGCGGCGACCGAGGTGCCGGAGGTGGCGGCCAGCCACTCCTCCGGCGTGGCATACCCGGCCGCCTTCCAGCCGTTGGTCGCCTCCACCCGCCCGGCGGCCAGCGCCTTGCCGGCCGCCGCCAGGCGCTCGAGGCGGCCAAAGGACTCGACCAGACAGGCGGCGTCGGGCCCGCTCCAACACTCCGGACGGAACCCGCGGACGAACCCGCCCACCAGCCCCTCCGCTCGGGCCAACGCCGAAGCATCCGGTTGTGCGCCCATCATCAGCTCCGCGGTGCTCCGGGGATGGAGGGCGACCGTCCCGCCGGTCACGAACGTGTGTTCGATTTTACCTGGGGGGTGTGACCACGTCGAGGACCCGTCGACCCCAGTGCCCAACCTCGGGGCGATGGCGAGGAGAGGCCGGCACCGAAGCGGGGGCAGGACCACACCCAAGGGCGCCCGCCCTCCCGGAGACGGTCGTGCCGCGCTGCGAGCCGTGCCCGACGAGGCGGACGAGCCCGACCTGCTGACGGACATCCGGGCCCGGCTGGGCTCCGGCGAGCCGCTCGACGTGCTCGCCCAGGTGTCGGGCCTGGTGGCGGCCACCGATCCCCGGCTGCAGTCCCCGCTGACCCGGTCGGCCTCGAGGGAAGAGCTCGCTCTCCCCTCCCTGGAGGAGCTGGTGGACACCTTCGACGAGGTCCATTCCCCGGAGACGACGGCACTGCTGGCGGGCATCGCCCACCTGGCTCCCGACGCCGAGGCCGCGGCGCCGGAGCTGTTGCGGGCCTTGATCCGCTACGCCCACCGCGAGCGGGGGATCCGCCCCGGCCTCACCGCCGACACCCTGGCCGCGGTGGACGAGTGGGAGCCCGACTACCAGCGGGTCATCCGGTCGCCCCGGCCACAGGGCCCGGCGGCGCTGCTGGCCGCCATGGTCGCACTCGACCCCCCGACGGCCCGTGGGACCCGGACGGCCTGCCGGCGCGGCGACCATGATGAAGGCGGCCGGCATCGAATCGGACCTCTACGACGCCTCCCGGGACGTCGCCCTCGGCACGCCGGACCTCCTGGTCACCGCTCGCCGCCGGAAGAGCATCGACCTCCGCGACCGGTACCGCCAGGCCACGTAGGCGCCGGGGCCCCCACCCGGTCGGAGGCCGTCAGCTAGACCTTGGGGTCCGATGGAGGTCCCCGACTACGAGCTGCCCGACCACGCCATCGCCCAGACGCCGCTCGAGGCGAGGGACGCCGCCCGCCTCCTCGACGCCACCGTCGCCGGGACCGTCACCCACCGCCACGTGCGCGACCTGCCCGACCTGGTGGGGGAGGGCGACGTGATGGTGGTCAACACCTCCAGGGTGCTCCCGGCCCGGCTGCACCTGCGCAAGGAGACCGGCGGGGCCGCCGAGGTGCTGCTGCTCGAGCCCGAGCCGGCTGCGGGACCCGGGGCCTGGCTGGCCCTGGTCCGACCCGGCCGGCGCCTGGCGCCAGGCACCGCGCTGCTCGCCGGCGACCGGCCGGCGGTGGTCGTGGGGGAGCGGGCCGGAGGAGGGCGGCGACACGTGGTCGTGGCCGGCGCCGACGCCCTGCTCGACGAGGTCGGCGAGGTGCCCCTCCCGCCCTACATCCGCCGGCCCATCGACGACCCCGAGCGCTACCAGACGGTCTACGCCGACCGGCCGGGGTCGGTGGCCGCGCCGACCGCAGGGCTGCACCTCACCGACGCCGTGCTCGACCGCTGCCGGGCGCGCGGCGTGCGGATCGAGGCCGTCGATCTGGCCGTCGGCCTCGGGACCTTCCGCCCGGTCACCGCCGAGGCGGCCGAGGACCACGAGATGCACGCCGAGGCCTACTCGGTGCCCGCCGGCACCCTCGACGCCTGCGCGTCCGCCCGCCGGGTGGTGGCCATCGGCACGACCACGGTCCGGGCCCTCGAGACCGCCTTGGCCACCGGGTCGGCGACCGGCAGGAGCGACCTGTTCATCCGCCCCGGGCACCGGTGGCGGGGCGTGGACGTGCTGCTGACCAACTTCCACCAGCCCCGGTCCACGCTCCTGCTGCTGCTCGAGGCGTTCGCCGGGCCCGGCTGGCGCGAGCTGTACGCCGAGGCGCTCGGTGCCGGCTACCGGTTCCTGTCCTTCGGCGACGCCATGATCGTGAGCGGCGGCCGGGGCCGCGGGGCCCGGTGACCGCCGCCCGTCTCGCCACCCAGGCCACCGACGGGGCGGCCAGGGCAGGCACGGTCACCACGGCGCGGGGCACCTTCGCCACCCCGTGCTTCATGCCCGTCGGTACCCGAGGAGCGGTGCGGCTGCTCGACGCCGGCGACCTCGACCGCCTCGGCCCCCAGGTGGTGCTGGCCAACACCTACCACCTCATGCTGCGCCCCGGCGCGGCCACCGTCGCGGCCCTCGGCGGCCTGCACCGCTTCACCGGGTGGGACGGCCACCTGCTCACCGACTCGGGTGGCTTCCAGGTGTTCTCGCTGCGACCGAAGGTCGACGAGGGCGGGGCGACCTTTCGCTCGACCTACGACGGCTCGAGCCACCGGCTGACGCCCGAGTCGGCGGTGTCCATCCAGGAGGCCATGGGGGCGGACATCCAGATGGTCCTCGACGTGTGCCCGGCGCTGCCCGCCCCCGACGTCGACGTGCGCCTGGCCATGGACCGGACGCTCGACTGGGCCAAACGGGCCAGGTACGCCCACCGCCGGGAGGGCCAGAGCCTCTTCGGCATCGTCCAGGGCGGCGTCAACCGCGAGTGGCGGGCCGAGTGCGCCGAGGCGCTCGTGGCCCTCGACTTCGACGGCTACGGGATCGGCGGCCTCTCGGTTGGTGAGCCGCGCCACCAGATGCTGCCGGCGTTGGCGGCGGCCACGGGCTCACTCCCCGCCGACCGGCCGCGCTACCTGATGGGGGTCGGCGACCCGGTCTCGGCGCTCGAGGCCATCGCCCTCGGGGTCGACATGATGGACTGCGTCCTGCCGACCCGGCTCGGCCGCCACGGCAGCGCCCTGACCTCCGGGGGACGCCTGCAGATGCGGGCCGCGGCGCACGCCAGCGACGACGGGCCGGTCGACCCGTGCTGCGACTGCGAGGTGTGCGCCCGGTGGAGCCGCGGCTACCTGCGCCACCTGTTCGTGGTCAACGAGCTCACCGCGAGCCGGTTGCTCACCATCCACAACCTGGCCTGGCTGCTGGCGCTGTTCGCCCGGGCCCGCTCCGCCATCGTCAGCGGGACCCTCGACGGCCTGCGCGCCGAGGTGGCCGACACATGGGCCGGGGGATCGCTGCGCTAAGGTCTCCCGGCGCCTGATCCGGGCCCCTTTTTCCCATGTCCCATCTCCTCCTCGCCCTCACCACCGCCACGACGACCAAGGCGAAGTCCTCGTCCTCCTCGTCGTCGTACAGCTTCCTGATCATCATCGTGCTCTTCGCGGGCGCCTACTTCCTCTTCATCCGGCCCCGGCAGAAGCGGGCCAGGGCGACCCAGTCGAGCTCGTCGACCCTCGCCGTCGGCGACGAGGTCATCTCCGCCGGCGGCATCCTCGGGGTGGTGGTCGGCATCCTGGGCGACGAGATCGAGGTGGAGGTGGCGCCCGGCATGAGGCTGACCTTCTGGCGCAGGGCGGTCAACCTGCGCACCTCGGTGCGCGGGGCGCCGCAGTCGCAGGGGGCGGCCGACGGAGTCGGAACCGATCTCGGCGACCAGGCGGTCGGCGACCACGACTTCAGCGAGGCTCACTCGGGCGACGCCGATCCGGGTCCCGCCGACGAGACCGGCACGCTCGACCCGTCCCACGCCGAGCACGAGCCCGACGACCCCACTCGGCACGGCGGAGCCGGCGGAGGGGCCTGACCGTGAAGCGCAGGGGCCTCATCGCCTCGCTCTTCGCCATCATCGGCCTCGCGGTCGTCGCCCTCGGGGCGACCATCGCCGCCGGAAGGTCGCCGCTGCTCGGCCTCGACCTGCGCGGCGGGCTCTCGGTGGTGCTGCAGCCGCAGGGCAAGGTCACGGCCACGACCCTCCAGCAGGCGGTCGACATCATCGACCGGCGAGTCAACGGCCTGGGCGTGGCCAACTCCACGGTGCAGCGCCAGGGCAACGACGTGGTCGTCGAGCTGCCCGGCATCAAGGACCCGGAGAAGGCCCTCAAGGTCGTCGGCACGACGGCGCGGCTGTTCTTCCGGCCGGTGATCTGCGAGATCGGCCCCCCGGCGCCCTCGGCGGCCAAGCCCAAGAGCGGCACGTCGACCGGCTCCAAGCCCCCGACCTCCACGGGCGGGACGACCAAGAGCGGGGTCGGCGCGACCGGCCGGGCGGCGTCGCTCACCTCGGCGCTGCGGGCGGCGGCGGCGCCGACCCCGACCCACAAGGACCTCACTGCGTCCCTGGCGAGCGCCTGCACGTCGGCGACGGCCTCGTCGGTGCCGTCGAGCAGCCAGTACGACGCCAACTACCAGTACGACACGGTGATCCTGCCGTCGTCGGCCAACTCCGGCTACGGCAGCGCCCGGTGGGTGCTCGGCCCCGCCGACCTGACCGGCTCGGCCATCAAGACGGCGTCGGCCGAGGTGCCGGCCAACACCACCAACCAGTACGTGGTGTCGATGACCCTGACCGGCAGCGGGCTCAACGCCTTCAACGCCATCGCCGTGGTCCGCCACGCCAGCTACAGCCCGGCGGCGACCAACCAGAGCTACAAGTCGCTCGAGGCCTTCGAGCTCGACGGGTCCGTCGAGTCGGCCCCGACCATCCAGAGCGCGCCGTTCACCGGTCCGGTGCAGATCACCGGCAGCTTCACCTCCGCCCAGGCCAGCAGCCTGGCCCTCGAGCTGCGCTACGGCGGCCTGCCCGTGGCCTTCAAGCAGGGCAACGTCAACACCGTCTCCGCCCTGCTCGGCCGGGCCTCGCTGCGCGCCGGCCTCTACGCCGGCCTCGGGGGGATCGTGCTGGTGCTGCTGTACATGATCGCCTACTACCGGGGCCTCGGCCTGGTCGTGGTGCTCGGCCTGGCCGTCGGTGGCGCCCTGCTCTACGCCATCCTGACCCAGCTCAGCTACACCAGCAGCCTGGCCCTGACCCTCCCCGGCATCACCGGGATCATCGTGTCGATCGGCATCACCGTCGACTCCTACGTCGTGTACTTCGAGCGGCTCAAGGACGAGGTCCGCAAGGGCCAGACCATCAGGTCGTCGGTCGAGCGCGGCTTCACCCGCGCCTTCAAGACCGTGCTGACCGCCGACCTGGTGTCGTTCCTGGCCGCGCTGATCCTCTACCTCTTCACCGTAGGCGACGTGCGCGGCTTCGCCTTCACCCTCGGCCTGTCCACCCTGCTCGACGTGGCCACCGCCTACTTCTTCATCCGGCCCATGGTCGTGCTCCTCGGCCGGCGCCGCACCACGTCGGAGACCAGCTTCCTCGGCATCGCCCGCGGCCTCGGGGCCGCCCCGGCGGGCGGCCACTGAGATGGCCGCGGTGGCCAACCCCTTCGTCCGGCTCTTCCGGGGCGAGACCCACATGGACTTCGCCGGGCGGTGGCGGCGGTGGTTCGCCCTGTCGGGGATCGTCATCATCGTCGGGCTGGTCTCCCTCGGGGCGCGGGGGCTCAACTTCTCCGTGGACTTCCGCGGCGGCACCATCTGGCAGGTCCCGACCACCGCGTCGGTGACTCAGATCGGCACGGCCATCGACAAGGTCTCCTCCAGCCTCAGCCAGGCCCAGATCCAGGTGCAGACCGACCGCTCCACCAACCAGCGGATCGTGCAGGTGCAGGCCGACGCCAAGGTGGGCAGCGGCAACAACGTCGTCACCGGGGTGGCCGCGGCCATGGCCGGCGTGGCCCACACATCGACCAACGCCGTGAACATCCAGAGCGTGGGGGCGGCCTGGGGGGCGGACATCACCGACAAGGCGATCAAGGCGGTCATCGTCTTCCTGATCGTGGTGACCGTCTACATCTGGTTCCGCTTCGAGGGCAAGATGGCCCTCGCCGCCCTGGTCGCCCTGGTCCACGACATCCTGGTGACCGTCGGGATCTACTCGCTGTCGGGGCTGCAGGTGAGCCCGGACACGGTCATCGCCTTCCTGACCATCCTCGGCTACTCGCTCTACGACACCATCGTCGTGTTCGACAAGGTGCAGGAGAACACCAGGAGCCTGGCCTCGTCGGGCCGCCAGACCTACTCCGACGTGGTCAACGTGTCGATGAACCAGGTGCTGGCCCGCTCGCTCAACACCTCGTTCGTGGCCATCATCCCGATCCTGTCGATCCTCGTGATCGGCTCGGGGGTCCTCGGCGCATCGACGCTCAACGACTTCGGCCTCGCCTTGTTCATCGGGCTCACCACCGGCGCCTACTCGTCGATCTTCGTGGCCTCCCCGCTCCTCGGCCTGCTCAAGGAGCGCGAGCCGCGTTACCGCGAGATCCGCCGCCGCCTGGCCGAGGTGCCCGCCGCCCCGCTGACACCCAGGACGCGACGAGCCTCCGGTGGACCCGGCGCCAGGGCGGGGCGGGGGCGCCCGGTCCGGCGCAGGCCCGAGCTCGGCCAACCGTCCGACGAAGCGACGACCTCGTCGCCCTCCAACGGCTCGACCACGCCAGCCCCCCCGGCGCCTGCCATCCCCGTCAGCGGCAACGGTGGTCCGCTCGACGGTGGTCCGCTCGACGGTGCGCCGACCGACGGTGGTCCGAGCGACGCCGGCCCGGGCGACGGTGCCGACAGTTGGGCGCAGCCCGAAGATTCGTCGGACCAGGCGGCCGTGCCACCGCCGGCGGTGCCGTCGAAGGCGGCCGCCGCGAGGGGGCCGGGCGGCGCAGCGGCCACGTCCGGCGCCACGCCGGTCCCGCCGCGCAGCGGCAACCGGCCGCCCCCGCGTCCCCGCAAGAAGCCGCGCAAGCGCTGATCGCGCCCGCCGGGCCGAGGGACGGGGCCGGCGGGGATGGCACCGCCACGTGTGGGTCGCGGCGGTAGGTTGACCCGATGGCGCCGGACCTCGCACTGCTCGACGAGCGGATCCGCGACGTGGCGGACTTCCCGTCCCCCGGCATCGACTTCAAGGACATCACCCCGCTGCTCGGCGACCCCGTCGCCTTCCGCTACTGCATCGATGCCTTGGTCGAGCCCTATCTCGACCAGGACATCGGCAAGGTGCTCGGCATCGAAGCGCGGGGCTTCATCGTCGCCGCGCCCGTCGCCCTCCGCCTCGGCGCCGGGTTCGTCCCGGTCCGCAAGGCGGGCAAGCTCCCGTGGCGCGTCGAGGCCGAGGACTACCACCTCGAGTACGGCGACGACCGCCTCGAGATCCACGCCGACGCGCTCGCCCCGGGCGAGCGGGCCCTGGTGGTCGACGACGTGCTCGCCACCGGCGGGACGGCATCCGCCGCCACCAGGCTCGTGGCCAAGGTCGGCGGAAGGCCGGTCGGCTTCGCCTGCCTGATGGAGCTGGCCTTCCTCGGGGGACGGGCCCGCCTCGGCGACCTGCCGACGACCGCCCTGCTGACCTACGAGTGACCTGCCGGAAGCTGGCGACGCGGTGGGAGACTGCAGGTGGAGGAGGGCGTGGATGGCGTCGGTGAGCAGGTGGGCCCGGTGAGCAAGGTCGAAGGGGTGGCGAGGGGTCGGGCGGTGGCCACCGTCGAGCGGGTCCTGCCCTGGCGCCGGCAGGTGCAGACGGCCGACGCCCTCACCCCGTTGCTCACCGCCTTCCGGTCTCGTCACCCGAAGGGCGACTCGGTCCTCATCGTGCGGGCCTACGAGGTCGCCGACCGGGCCCACGACGGGCAGCTGCGGGCCTCGGGCGAGGCCTACATCTCCCACCCGCTGGCCGTGGCCACCGTCCTGGCCAGGCTCGGCCTCGACGACATCACCATCGCGTCGGCGCTGCTCCACGACGCCGTCGAGGACACGTCGTGCACCCTGGCCGAGGTCGAGGTCGACTTCGGTCCCGTGGTGGCGGCCATCGTCGACGGCGTCACCAAGCTCGACCGGCTGAGCTTCGACTCCAAGCAGGCCCAGCAGGCAGCGACCATGCGCAAGATGCTCGTCGCCATGGCCAAGGACCCGCGCGTCCTGCTGATCAAGCTGGCCGACCGGCTGCACAACATGTTGACCATCGCGGCGATGCCCGAGTGGAAGCAGAAGCGCACCGCCCAGGAGACCCTCGACATCTACGCGCCGCTGGCGCACCGCTTCGGCATCCAGGACCTCAAGTGGCAGCTCGAGGACCTGGCCTTCGCCGCCCTGCACCCGCGCCGCTACGCCGAGATCGAGCAGATGGTGGCCGTGCGGGCCCCCGAGCGCGAGCTGTACCTGGCCCAGGTGGTCGACCAGATCAACGAGCGCCTGACCGCCGCCCGCATCGAGGGATCGGTCACCGGCCGCCCCAAGCACCTCTACTCCATCTACGAGAAGATGGTGGTGCGGGGCAAGGAGTTCGACGAGATCTACGACCTGCTCGGCGTGCGCATCCTCGTCGAGTCCGTCAAGGACTGCTGGGCCGCCCTCGGCGCCATCCACGGGTCGTGGACCCCGGTCCAGGGGCGCTTCAAGGACTACATCAACACCCCGAAGTTCAACCTGTACCAGTCCATCCACACCACCGTGGTCGGACCGCAGGGCAAGCCGCTCGAGGCGCAGATCCGGACCTGGGAGATGCACAACCGGGCCGAGCGGGGGATCGCCGCCCACTGGGGCTACAAGGAGAAGGCGTCCGCCGCCGACATCGCGTGGCTGACCCGGATCGTCGACTGGTCGGCGGAGAGCACCGACCCCGTCGAGTTCCTCGAGACCCTGAAGCTCGACCTCGACACCGACGAGGTGTTCGTCTTCACCCCCAAGGGTGACGTGCTCAGCCTGCCCGTCCACGCCACCCCGGTCGATTTCGCCTACGCCATCCACACCGAGGTCGGCCACCGCTGCATCGGTGCCCGGGTCAACGGGCGCCTCGTGCCCCTCGACTCCGAGCTCAGCTCCGGTGACAGCATCGAGATCTTCACCTCCAAGGTCCCTTCGGCCGGCCCGAGCCGGGACTGGCTGAAGATCACCGCCACCCCGAGGGCCAAGGCCAAGATCCGGCAGTGGTTCAGCCGGGAGCGGCGCGAGGACGCCATCGAGTCCGGCCGCGACGACCTGCTCAAGGCCCTGCGCAGAGAAGGCCTCCCGGCCCAGAAGCTCTCCGCCGCCGCACCCCTCGTCGCGGTCGCCGTTTCGATGAACTACGCCGATCTCGAGGCTCTCCACGCGGCCATCGGCGAGGGCCACGTGTCGGCCCAGTCCATCGCCCAGCGCCTGGCCAGGGAGCTCAACGACGGTGACCACGAGGTGCAGCTGCCGGCCACCGCCCGCAGCCCGCGGCGCGCCGTCGCCCGCCAGGGGGTGCATGTCGAGGGCCTCGACGACGTGATGGTGCGCCTGTCGCGCTGCTGCACGCCGGTGCCGGGCGACGAGATCATCGGCTTCGTGACCCGGGGCCGTGGCGTCAGCGTGCACCGCAGCGACTGCTCCAACGCGGCCGCCCTCTCCGCCGACGAGGTCGGCCGGATGATCGAGGTCGAGTGGGACCGGGAGCGCACCGGCGCCTTCGCCGCGGCCATCGAGCTCAAGGCCCTCGACCGCAGCCGTCTCGGCGTCGACGTCTGGCGGGTCTTCTCCGACCACCACCTCAACATCCTCCGCTCCGAGAGCCTGACCGGCGCCGACCGGGTCAGCCGGATGCGCTTCGAGTTCGAGCTGGCCGATCCCGCCCACCTCGACTCCGTGCTCAGCGCGGTCAAGCGCATCGACAGCGTCTACGACGCCTACCGGGTGCTGCCCAACAAGGGCGGCTGAGCCCGGCTCCGCCGGTGTGGCGACGACGGTGCTGGTGACGGCGGTCACCGTGGGGTTACAGTCGGCCGATGTTCCTGTGGGGGGAGGCGGATGTGATCTGGACCGAGGGGATCGTGGCGCTGGTGAGGTGGCACAAGGAGCGGCGCGCCGCCGCCGGCTGCGTGGCCCAGCTGGTCGCCGAGACCGAAGCGTGGCTGGCCGCCGGGGCCTCGTCCACCGAGCCGCCCGGCTGGCCCGACACGATCATCTGAGCGTGGTTGAACAAGGATGGGGGTGTGGATGGAGTGGCATCGACGGCGCTGTTGATGGCCTCGGGAGACGACTCGACCTGACCATTTGATCGACGATCTGCTTGCCGGAGCCGATGGGGAAGTGACGCAACCCCTGGGAGTGCCGAACGACCCGGCTGTCAGGCGTCGCCGGGGCGGTCTCTCAACCTTCAGCTCACCCGCCTGATGTCGGTCATACCCACCTCGTAGGCTGTGGTCCGGTCGTCGAGCCCGTCTGTTCGATCTCTCCGTGTCCGGTTTCCCGCACGAGGTTGGCCTGATGACGACGACGATGATCCGCGCGATGCCGGTGGACGGCTGCGCCGAGCGGGGGGCGTGGCTGGTAGAGCACCGCTGGGAGATGGACCGCGGCGAGTGCTCCTGGCTGCTGGCCCTGGCCGACTTCGACACCGCCCAGGGCTGGGCGGCCGACGGGCAGCTGTCCGCGGTCGCCTGGCTGATGTGGCGCACCGACATGGCCCGCCCGACCGCCTACGAGAAACTCCGCATCGCCGGACAACTCCGGGCCCGCCCGGCCATCGCCGACGCCTTCAGCCAAGGCCGGCTGTCGTACTCCGCGGTCCGGGCCATCACCCGCATCGACGGCCCCGACCCCGCCGTCGACACCGCCCTGATCGACCTCGCCGAAGCCGGCACCGTCACCGACGTCGAACACGCCGTCCGCTTCTACCAGCTCCACGCCGACCAGCACCGCCCACCCCCCGACCCCGACCGCCGCCGAGGCCTGCGGATCTGCCGCCACGGCGACGGCACCACCACGGTCACCGTCACCCTCACCGACGTCGAAGCCGAAGAGATCGCCGCCACCCTCCAAGCCTTCCTCGACCGCCACACCACCCCCACCCCCGCACCCGAGACGGCGGCCGAGTCTCCAGCTGGAGACAACCCTCGCGCCTCCGAGGACACCGACGACCCCGACCCGGCGGGCGAGACAGGCGAGGAGTCTCCAGCGGGAGACAGCAGCGACGTCAACTGGCCGGCGCGGCGGGCCGACGCCTTCATGGACCTGGCCCGCACCGCCCTGGCCCACGCCGGCGCCGGACACGCCATGGGCGCCGACCGCTACCTCGTCCACCTCCTCGCCCACCCCGACAGCCCCCTCGAACTGCTCGACGGCACCCCCATCCACCCCGCCACCGCCACCCACATCGCCTGCGACACCTCCACCGTCGACCACACGGGCGGCGACCTCGGCCGCAAAACCCGGGTCTGGTCCACCGGGCAGCGCCGGACCATCCTGATCCGAGACCGCGGCACCTGTCGCTTCCCCGGCTGCACCCACCGCATCACCGACATCCACCACCGCCAGCCCTGGCACCAAGGCGGGCCGACCGACGTGGGCAACGGCATGCTCGCCTGCGCCCGCCACCACACCCTCCTCCATCGCGGATTCCAGGCCGTCGGCGACACCAACCACACCCTCACCTTCCACCGCCCCGACGGCACCACCCTCGGCACCACCACCCCCAAGAGCGGACCTGCGAGTGGCAGCGCGACAGCGCTCGGGCACTGGCGCAGCACGAGCTGACGGATCCTCCGGGGTCCTGCGAAGGTCGTCGGCACACTTCCACGCCCTCTTGCGTCAGTTCATTGCCGGCAGGATCCGATCCAGGAGCAGACCACCACGTCGAGCTTTCCTCGCCTTGGCGACAGACTCGTATGCCTGAGCATTCCGACCGTAAAGCGCAGTGGTCCAGATGATAGCGGTAGGATCAATCAGGCTCGACGAGTCGAATAGCGGCGCAGAGGCGCAACCAAGTAGGTCGGTCAGGCCTTTTAGTGGACGGCTTCGAAGGCTTCTCTGACCTCGGCCGGCACTCGGCCTCGATCGTTGACCTCGAAACCGTTGTCCCGTGCCCAGGAGCGAATGTCGCCAGCCGCCGGGCCCGCAGGGCGCCGAGACGTCCCGCGTCCGACACGGCCCGAGCTCACCTTCTGAGCCATGTCGAGATACTTGCCGATGGCCTTTTCGAACTCGTTGGCGTGCTTGGCGGACAGATCGACCTCGTAGGACGTCCCGCGGAACGCGAAGCTGACGGTCTCGTCGGCTTCGCTCCCGTCCAGATCATCGGTGAGCATGGTGATGACCGTTTTTGCCATGGGAAGGAGGATAGCCCGATCGGCGCCGAAAGGAGCCGGTCGCTCGTGGACCTTGGCGTATGTTTCCGGTCGAGCGGCGCGCCGCCTCCGATGCCCCGCCGGAGTGGGGCTCGGTGCGAGCTGCTGCTCATTCGTCTTCGAACTGGTGCTCGATCCAGTCACTCGCCGGGGCGTCGTGATCTCCTCGCCGGCGGAGGGCGACGAGGAGCATGCCGAAGGTGACGAGCAGCCCGGCGAGGATGGTCACGTCGAGGCCGTGCAAGAAGCCCGGGGCGCTCGAGGCTTCTTTGTGGACCAGGTGGGTGGCGGTATCGACCTGCGAGTACGGCAGCAGCCCCGTGACACAGCCCGCGAGGACGAAGCCCACGGTGCAGGGATCTCGTGGCTCGGCTCGGCGCCGGTGGCCTCCGAGCGTTCCGAGCACGTCGATGATCTCCGAGGCGAGCAGCCGGCAGGACCCGAAGCCGACGATGACCGCTCCCAGCGACGGAACACCTCTCGCAGGGCGGCTCCGTTGGTCGCTGGCGTGGACGCGATCAGGGCCACACGACGACCAGAGCGGGTAACGACGACGGTCTCGCCCTGCTCGACAGCGTCCAACACGGCGGAGAAGTTCCGGGAGGCCTCGGAGGCCGACAACTCTCGCACCGGTTGAGATTGGCTGATTCAGAGAGTCGACTCCACCGTTCCGCATGGCGATCCGCTCGAGTGACGTCAGACCGGCCAGGGGGGAGCGGCTCGCCCAGCGACGTGGATCTCGGACCCCCGGGAATCGTCGTCAACGGCCCGGTCGGCTCGGCCACTCGAACGTCCGCGCACCGATCGCACCACCTGACCCCGCCGAGAACCACCCCGATGTTGCCGGCCCCGCAGTCCTCGCAGCCCACCGGGTTCACGACGGGTCAGAATAGGAAGATGGACGAGCGGCGCCGGCAGCTGCGGATGGTCGTGTACCAAGGCGACGGCGCGGCCATCGTCGCCACGGTGGAAGAGGAAGCGGGGGAGGGGGCCGTACCCGGCGACGCCCTCCAACTCGTCGGCGACGGCCTGTGCGCGGCGCTCGCCCAACACGCAACCGGCGCCGACCGATTGGCCGCCAGCTGCGCCCGGGCCCTGCGAGAGCGGGACTTGGACGGCGACGACGACCTCGCCGACCAACTCGAAGCCGCGCTCGGCCACAAGCCGACCCCGATGCTGCGCCGCCTGCCCGTCGATCTCGAGAACCTCGCCGGGATCCTCGAAGGCAACCCCATCGACGGCGGTGGACGCATCGACCTGACCAGCGGGGAGGTCTGGACCGCCGCAGCGATCGACTACGCCCGCGAGACCGGCGAGGAAGACGAAGACGACGCGGAGGACTCCGACCGGTGGCTGGGCGTGGAATGCGAGGGTTCCCGTGACGGCTACCGGGACATGGAGCGCTTCGCCGGGACCGTCACCGACCCCGCCCTGGCCGGACGTCTCGACGTCGCCCTGGGCGGCCGCGGCGCGTTCCGCCGGTTCAAAGACGTCCTCGCCGCCCACGACGACCAGCTCGAACACTGGTACGGGTACTCCGAGGAACGACAACGAGGCCGAGCCCGCAGCTGGCTCACCCGAGCCGGCTACACCCCCGCGTCCGTCACCGCCAGCCACCCCGACCCCGACCCGCCACCAGAGACCTGACCGGCTGAGGCGGGCACCGTCACCCGGGTCGGCCAGTCGCCGGCAGGATCAACGGCGGGCGACCCCCTGCCTCCGGTGGGGTCCTCGCCAAAGGCGGTCAGACCAGCGGGCCTCGCGGCGGGGTGCTGGCCCCTGCTGCGCCTCGAGGAGGGTAAGAGGGGCGTCGAAGTGCCAGACGCCCCGTTGGCACTCCAACTGCTCTCAGCGAGAGCGGTCATGTCCGGGATGGCCGGGGCGGCGAACGCACCGGCAGTGGGCAATGGGCATCCACTCCCCGCATTCGCGCCCGTCCCGGCGACGTCGGTCTGGCGGTGTCCCCGACAACGGCATCCTGGCGGCCGCCTCGGCTACGAGACGGCCGATGTCGTCACCGAACGGTCTTTCGTCGACGCTGTCGGAGATGGCTGCTCTCAACTGAGGGACATCGGCGCTGATGACCTGTTCGATGATCCACCAGGCGGTGTCCCAGCATCCGTGGACGAGGAGGTCTCGCAGTCCGACGATCTGGCCCCACGGGACCTCGGGAGGGTCGCGGTGGTATCGGTCAGATAGATGAGCGGCGGCCTCGCCGAGCACGCCGAGCTCACGCAGGACCGCCGCTCGGTAGACGTCGGTGTCGATGCCGGGATCTGCGGACATCGTTCGATCTTCTCGATGGCATCGAGGATGTCGACGAGTCGTAACCGATCGTTGCGTCTCACAGAGGCTGGGCGTCACGCAGCGCCTCGGCCCGGACCCGCGGACGCAGCTTCCCGATCTCCCCGACATCGACGGCAACACCGAGGAGTGTCTCCAACTCGGCCTTCACCTTTGGCACCCCCCACGAGTAGCTGCCGGGGTCGAGATGATCCACGAGCAGATCGATGTCGGAGGCGGCGGCGTCCTCGCCGCGAGCGACCGAGCCGAAGACGAGCACCTGGCTGGCGCCACTCCGACGAAGCAACGCCAGGACATCCTCACGATGTCGGAGCAACCGCTGCTGCGGGCGAGGACCCGTTGCCGTGCACGCGGCGAGGATCCGGGTGAACGTCACGTTGGAAGGGGTGACGTTGCCGCGCTCCTACCGGTTGATGGCAGGCTGCGACGTACCTGCCCGCTGCGCCAACTCGGCCTGCGTGAGCCCAGCAGCCCGGCGGCCGTCCAGGATCTCCTGCGCTGCCGTAACGGACCTGCTCGATCCCGGAACCACCCCCCAGTCGCCGGCCCCGCAGGCGAAGATGGTGGCCATGAAGGATCTCCTCGTGCCCGTCGATCCCGATGGCGGCGCAGAGCTCGTCGGTGAAGAGGGAAACCGGTCAGGGTCGACGGTCGTGTTCGTCCACGCCAACGTGGCCGACCGGCGCAGCTGGGCCGGTGTCCTCGCCCGTCTCGAGGGCAGCTGCCACGCGGTGACCTACGACCGCAGGGGCTTCGGCTCGTCGCGCCCCTCACCCGAGCCGTTCCGCCACGTCGACGATCTCCTCGCCGTCCTCGACGCGGTCGGAGCCGACCAGGCCTGGCTGGTCGGCGCGTCCGCCGGCGGCGGCGTGGCCCTCGATGCCGCTCTCCTGGCCCCCACGAGGGTGCGGGGCCTGGTGCTCCTGGCCCCCGGGGGGATCGGCGGCGCTCCCGCTCCCGTCCGCCGACCCGCCGAGGAGGCGCTCGGCGCACGGATCGACGCCGCCGAGGCCGCTGGCGACGCTACCGAGGTCAACCGGCTGGAGGCGTGGTTCTGGCTCGACGGGCCGAGCCAGCCCGAGGGACGGGTCGGCGGCGAGGCCCGGGCGCTGTTCCTCGCCATGAACGCCGTGGTCATCGCGAACGACCTCCCCGAGGGCGCCGGAGCCAGCGGGCTCGACTGCTGGGCCCGACTGGAGGAGCTGCACCAGCCGGCGGTGGTGGCCTGCGGTGAGCTCGACGCCCGCTTTCTGCTCGAGCGGAGCGCGGTGCTGGCCAACCGGCTCCCGATGGGGACCTACCGGTCCCTCCCCGGCGTGGCCCACCTGCCGAGCGTCGAGCGACCGGACCTGGTCGCCGACCTGGTCATCGAGGCCGTCGGAGGGAGGAAAGGAGGGGAGCCGCCGGCGAGCGGCCGGTAGGTTCTCAACGTGGCCCCCAACGTCCAACCCCCCCGGGGGATGCGCGACTTCCTGCCTGCGGACAAGGCCAAGCGCGACGCGGTGATGGGCTCGATCCGGGCCACCTTCGGGTCCTACGGGTTCCGGGAGATCGAGACGCCGGTCGCCGAGGACATCGAGCGCCTCACCGGGGGAGAGGGTGGCGACAACGAGAAGCTCGTCTTCCGGATCCTGCGGCGCGGGCTCGATCCCGGTGCGTGCGTCGACCCGGCCACGGCGGCCGACCTGGGCCTGCGCTTCGACCTGACGCTGCCCCTGACCCGCTTCTACGCCACCCACCGCGGCGAGCTGCCGGCGGTGTTCCGGTCCATCCAGATTGCGCCGGTGTGGCGGGCCGAGCGCCCGCAGAAGGGCAGGTACCGGCAGTTCACCCAGTGCGACATCGACGTGATCGGCGAGCCGGGGGAGCTGGCCGAGATCGAGCTGCTCTCCGCCACCATCGCCGCCTTCGACGCACTCGGGATCGGGGACCTCACCGTGCGGCTCAACGACCGGAGGATCCTCACCGGCCTGCTCGACGCCTGCGGCTTCCCGCCCTCCGCCCACGCCGGGGCGCTGATCACCGTCGACAAGCTCGACAAGGTCGGCCTCGCCGGGGTGGCCGACGAGCTGCGGGGCGGGGGCGGCGCTGGCGGAGCGGCGAACCCCGGCGACGCAGTCGACCGGCTGGTCGGCCTCCTCGAGGAGCTCGACCCCGCCGGAGCAGGGGACCGGAGCGTGGCCGCCACCCTGGCCCTGCTCCCGCCGACCACCGCCGCCTGGGCCGCCGGCCTGGTCCGCATCGACGAGGCGGTGCGGGCGACGACGCCGGGCGCCACGATCGTCGCCGACCCGGCCCTCGTGCGGGGCATGGGCTACTACACCGGCCCGATCTTCGAGCTGTCGCATCCGTCGTCGTCGAGCTCGGTCGGCGGCGGCGGCCGCTACGACGGGATGGTCGGTCGCTTGCTCGGCGCGGACGTCCCGGCCTGCGGCTCGTCGATCGGCTTCGAACGGGTCATCGAGCTGGTCGGGTCCGGGCTGGCCGGGGGCGAGCGCCGGCAGCTGGCCCTGATCCACGCGGCGGACGCCGCGCCGGCCACGCTGGTCGGCTGGCAGCGGCGCCTGATCGCCGAAGGCGCCGACGTGCGGCTGGTGGCGCGCACCCGCAACACCGGAAAGCTGCTGGCCGACCTGGCCGCCGAGGGCTTCGAGGCCCACGCCGCCGTCGGCGCCGACACCCCGGCCCCGACCGACCCCGCCGCCGCCCTCGATCTTCGCCCGATCCGGACGTGAGCGGGCCCGGCGACCTGTTCGCATCGGCGGCCGAGGCTCGCCTGGCCGCGACCGCCCCGCTGGCGGAGCGCATGCGCCCCTCCAACCTCGACGAGGTCGTCGGGCAGGGTCACCTGCTCGCCCACGGGCGCCCGCTGCGGGCCCTCATCGAGGCGGACCGGCTGTCCTCGGTGATCCTGTGGGGCCCACCCGGCACCGGCAAGACCACCCTCGCCCGGCTCATCGCCGGCGCCACGTCCAGGGCCTGGGTCCCGATGTCCGCGGTGACCGCCGGGGTCAAGGACGTGCGCGAGACCGTCACCGACGCCCGACGCCGGCTGGGGGAGCACGGGAGGGGGACGATCCTGTTCCTCGACGAGGTCCACCGCTTCAACCGCACCCAGCAGGACGCCCTGCTCCCCGCGGTCGAGGACGGCACGCTGACCCTCATCGGCGCGACCACCGAGAACCCCTACTTCTCGGTCAACGCCCCGCTGCTCAGCCGCTCCACCCTGTTTCGCCTCGAGCCGCTCGGGCCCGACGACCTCGCCGCGGTCGTGGGTCGCGCCCTCGCCGCGGAGGGCACCAGCGCGGACCACGACGCCGTCGCCGCGCTGGTCGACATCGTCGACGGGGACGCCCGCGCCGCCCTCACCGGCCTGGAGGTGGCCATCGCCCTGGCCGACGGTCGGCCGGTCAGCGTGGCCGACGTCGAGGCGGCCCGCAGCGCCAGGTCCATCCGCTACGAGCAGGACGACCACTACGACGTGGTCAGCGCCTTCATCAAGTCCATCCGCGGCTCCGACGCCGACGCCGGCCTGTACTGGCTGGCCCGGATGCTGGCCGCGGGCGAGGACGCCCGCTTCGTGGCCCGCCGGCTGGTCATCCTGGCCAGCGAGGACGTCGGCATGGCCGACCCGATGGCGCTGCTCGTCGCCGACGCCGCGGCCAGGGCGGTGGAGCTCGTCGGCCTGCCCGAGGCGGCCCTCAACCTGGCCCAGGCCGTCGTGCACCTCGCGGGGGCCCCTAAGTCGAACCGGGTCACGACCGCCCTCGGCGCGGCCAACGACGACGTGGCCAACCTGCCCGCCGGCCAGGTGCCCGCCCACCTGCGCGACGCCCACTACGGCGGGGCGGCCAAGCTCGGTCACGGCGCCGGTTACCGCTACCCCCACGACGACCCGGCCGGCTGGGTCGACCAGGCGCACCGGCCCGAGCACCTCGAGGGCCGGGTCTACTACCGACCGAGCGGCCACGGCCGGGAGGCGTCGTGGCTGCGCTGGCGGGACGAGGCCCAGGGCCGGGAGTAGTCTCGGGCTCGCGATGCGGATCGAGCGGAGGGGCGTGGGGCAGGCAGGGCCGGCTGGCCGCGCCACGATGCCGTCGCGACCGCGGACCGGCTCGTGACACCAACCCCGCTGCTGGCCACGGCCGATCCCGTCGCCGTCGGCGTCACCGTGGTCGCCACGCTCGTGATCGTCGTGCTCGCCGCCGCGGTCGTCACCCTCCTGCGGAGCGCGGCCGAGCTGCGCCGGGAGGCGGGTGAGCTGGCCGCGGAGTTGGACAGCGCGTTCGCCGACCTCCACGCCGCCGTGGCGCGTGCCGACCACCAGTTGGAGCGCGTCGACGACCTGGTCGGGTCGGCCGAGTCCATCAGCGAGGCCATCGGCTCGGCGTCGAGGCTGGCGTCGTCCGCGGTGAGCGCACCGGTGATCAAGGTCATGGCCATGGGGACCGGGGCGGCGCGAGCGGGCCGGAGGCTGCGCGACGGGGCCGAGCCCCCGACGCCGGTGCGCCGGCGGGCGCAGCGATCGCCGTCGAGCAGGGCGACAGGGGAGGGCTGAGAGGTGTTCAAGCGGATCCGCTGGATGGGGCTCGGTGCCGCTGCCGGTGCGGGCGCATCGGTGTGGGCCCAGGTGCGCCTGCGCCGGAGCCTCGACGAGCACCCGGCCATCGAGGTCGGGACCAGGGCAGCCAGGGGCCTGCGGGTCCTCGGTGGCGAGCTGCGGGGCGCGGTGGCCGACGGCCGGGAGGCCATGGCCGCCCGCGAGGCGGCGCTGCGCGACGGTGTCGGCGCCCGTTTCGGGACGTCCCCGGCCCGTCCCGGGGACCCGGGAGGGCCCCGACGGCTCCGCCTCGTCGCCGAGCCGGAGGAGGCCGCAGTCGACCCCGCCCCGGTCGCGCTGGAGCCGCCCGACGGCGACGGCCCGCCGCCAGGAGGCCGCGCCGGGCGATCGGGGACCCACCCGGCGGGCCGGTCGCGTCGGCGCCGCCTGCGGTCGTCCTGAGCTCCCGCTTCGCCGTCACCCCCCGGCGTTATCCTGCTCAGGTCATGGATGCCTCCCAGTTGCGCCGCGCCTTCACCGACTTCTTCGTCGAGCGCGGCCACACGGCCGTCGCCTCGGCCGGGCTGATCCCGCACCACCCCCGCGCCCCGCTGTTCACCAACGCGGGGATGAACCCGTTCATCCCGTACTTCACCGGCGAGGAGCAGGCGCCGTACCCACGGGCCACGAGCATCCAGAAGTGCCTGCGGGTGAGCGGCAAGCACGACGACATCGAGAACGTGGGCCGGACCAGCCGCCACGCCACCTTCTTCGAGATGCTCGGCAACTTCAGCTTCGGCGACTACTTCAAGGCCCAGGCCATCCCCTACGCCTGGGAGCTGCTCACCGAGCACCTCGGCTTCGACGGCGACCGCCTGTGGGTCACGGTCTTCACCGACGACGACGACGCCGCGGACATCTGGGCCGACTCGGTCGGCTTCCCGCGGGCGCGCATCCAGCGCATGGGCGACGACAACTTCTGGGAGATGGGCGAGACCGGCCCGTGCGGGCCGTCCTCGGAGATCTACTACGACCGGGGGGCTTCGTGGGGTGAGGAGGGAGGACCGGCGCAGGGTGGCGAGGAGCGCTTCATCGAGGTGTGGAACCTGGTCTTCATGCAGTACGAGCGCCAAGCCGACCGCTCCCTCGAGCCGCTGCCCCGGCCGAGCATCGACACCGGGGCCGGCTTCGAGCGGACCCTCAGCCTCCTCCAGGACGTCCCGACGATCTGGGAGACCGACCTGCTCCGCCGGATCATCGCCCGCTGCGAGGAGGCGACCGGCCACCGCTACGGTGCCGACGAGCGCAGCGACGTGGCCCTGCGGATCCTCGCCGACCACGCCCGGTCGATGGCGTTCCTCATCTCCGACGGGGCCTTTCCCTCCAACGAGGACCGTGGCTACGTCCTGCGCCGCCTGATCCGGCGGGCGGTGCGCCAGGCCTACCAGCTCGACGTGACCCGCCCGATCACCCCCGACCTGGTCGCGGCGGTGGTCGAGGCCATGGGTGACGCCTACCCCGACCTGCTCCGCAACGCCGGCTACGTCACCGACGTGGCCCTGCGGGAGGAGGAGCGCTTCCTGGCCACCCTGCGCTCGGGGATGGCCATGCTCGCCGCCGACCTCGACGCCGGCGTCGGCGAGGTGTCGGGTGACGTCGCCTTCCGCCTCCACGACACCCACGGCTTCCCCGTCGAGCTGACCCGGGAGATCGCGGCCGAGCGCGGCGTCGGCCTCGACGAGGCGGGCTACGCCACGGCCATGGCCGCCCAGCGCCAGCAGTCCAAGGGCGGGACCAGGGGAGGAGCGGCCCCGGCGGGGGACCGGGTCGGCGCCTACCGGGCGGTCCTCGACGAGCACGGCCCGACCCGCTTCGTCGGCGACGGCACCGACACGGCCACCGGCCGGGTGCTCGCCGTGCTGCCGGCCGCCGGCGGGGTGGAGGTGTGCCTGGACGTGACCCCCTTCTACGCCGAGGGCGGTGGCCAGGTCGGCGACACCGGCATCATCGAGACCGACACCGGCCGTCTCGAGGTGCTCGACACCACGCCGGCGCTGCCCGGCCTGACCCGGCACCTGGGCCGCCTGGTCGACGGCGACGTCCACGTCGGACAGGTGGCGACGGGCACCATCGACGGGCCCCGCAGGGCGGCCATCCGGCGCAACCACACCGGCACCCACCTGCTGCACTGGGCGCTGCGCCGCGTGCTCGGTGACCACGTCAAGCAGCAGGGCTCGCTGGTCGCCCCCGACCGGCTCCGCTTCGACTTCACCCATTACGGCCCGCTCACCGCCGACGAGGTGGCGACCGTCGAGGACCTGGTCAACGCGCAGGTGCTCGACGACGGCGACGTGGTCGTGCGCGAGCTCAGCCGGGCCGAGGCCGACGCCGAGGGCGCCATCGCCTTCTTCGACGAGAAGTACGGCGAGCGGGTGCGGGTCATCCGGGCCGGCGACCTGTCCCTCGAGCTGTGCGGGGGCACCCACGTCCGGCGCCTCGGGCAGATCGGGCCGGTCCAGGTCACCTCGGAGAGCTCGATCGGATCCAACCTGCGGCGGATCGAGGCGACCACCGGCACCGTGACCCTCGCCCACCTGCGGGCCGCCGACCGAGCCATCGCCGACGCCGCCGGCCTGCTCAGGGCCGGCCCCGACGAGCTCGGCCCGGCCATCGAGCGCAAGCTGGTCGACCTGCGCACCCTCGAGGGCGAGCTGCGGTCCTCCCGCCAGGCGGCGCTGGCCGGCACGGCGAGGAGCCTGGTCGACCTGGCGGTCGACGGGGTGCTCGTCGCCCGCCACGACGGGCTGGCCGCCGATCAGCTCCAGGCCCTGGCCAGCCAGGTCCGCGACCTCGACGGGGTCAGGACCGTGGTGCTCGGCGGCTCCCCCGACGGGGCCAAGGTGGCGCTGGTGGCGCTGGTCGCCAAGGGCGAGCCGCTCGGCGCCCCCGACCTGATCGCCGACGCGGCCAAGGTGGTCGGCGGCGGGGGCGGCGGCAAGAACCCCGAGCGGGCGACCGCAGGAGGCCGGGATCCCGGCCGGATCGACGACGCCCTCGACGGGGTGCGGGCCAAGCTCGGCCTGGCGGAGAAGGCCGGTTGACCGACGAGCGGGCGGTCACTGCGGCCGCCGTCGACGACCGTGTGACCGGCGACGGTGTGCCCCGCCGCGGCCGGGTCATCGGGGTCGACCTCGGGTCCCGGCGGATCGGGGTGGCGGCGAGCGACGACGCCCAGCGCCTGGCCGTGCCGGTGACCAGGGTCGACCGTCGCGGCGACCTGGCCGCCGATCGCCGTGCCCTGGCGCGCCTGGTGGCCGAGTACGAGGCGGTCGGGATGGTCGTCGGCCTGCCCCGTTCGCTCTCGGGCGCGCTCGGCCCGGCGGCGCGCGCCGCCACCGACGAGATCGACGAGTTGCGGGCCGTGGTCGGGGTGGCCGTCGACACCGTCGACGAGCGGCTCACGACGGTCACCGCGTCGAGCGGGCTGCGCCAGGCCGGTCGCAAGGCCGGCGGCCAACGCGCCGTGATCGACCAGGCGGCGGCGGCCGAGCTGTTGCAGACCTGGCTCGACCGCCGCCGATCAGGGAGGGCCGATGGCTGAGGGCCGCCACCGCAAGGGCGCCAGGAGGCCGGCCGACGACCTGTTTCCCGAGGGGTACGGGCGGCGCGACCCCGCCTACGACGACCCCGCCTACGACGACCCCGCCTACGACGAGCCCGCCTACGACGAGCCCGCCTACGACGAGCCCGCCTACGAGACTGGTGGCTACGCCGAGCCGGGGTACGACGACCACGGCGACCACGACAACGGTGGCTACGGGTACGACGACGAGGAGGACGACGGGGGTGCCCACGCCGGTGGGGGTGGTCGAGGCCGGCGGAGCGGCGGGAGCTACCGGCGTCGCCACCCGCTGCTGGCCGCGCTGTTCGTCATCGTGGTGGTCGTGGTGGTCCTCGTCGGCGGCGGGGTCTGGTGGGCGTCGCGCCAGATCAACCCGGGCGGCCATCCCGGCCGTCGCGTCACGGTCGTCATCCCGGCGGGCTCGTCGAGCTCCCAGATCGGCAACCTGCTGGTCGCGGCCAAGGTGATCCACGGCTCCGGCACCCTGTTCCGCTACTACGTGCGCCTCCAGAGCGCGGCTCCGCTGCTCGCCGGCACCTACTCGCTGGCCACCAACGAGTCGTACCAGTCGGTCATCTCCGTGCTGTCCCAGGGACCGAAGCTGGTGACCCATCACCTGGTCATCCCCGAGGGCTACACGCTGCGCCAGATCGCCGAGCGCGTGGCCCGCCTGCCCGGGATGCACTTCAGCGCGACCAGCTTCCTGGCCCTGTCCTCGCAGGGATCGGTGCGCTCCGCCTACGAGCCGCCCGGCGTCAACGACCTCGAGGGCCTGGTCTTCCCGGCCACCTACCCGGTGGTGGTCGGCAAGACCACCGAGGCGTCCCTGCTGGAGAGCATGGTGGCCGCCTTCTCCAACTACGGGTCGGAGATCGGGGTGCGCTCGGCGGCCGCCCGGCACCACCTGACGCCCTACCAGCTGGTCACCCTGGCGTCCATCGTCCAGGGGGAGGCCAAGCTCGACGCCGACCGCCCCAAGGTGGCCAGCGTGATCTACAACCGGCTGGCCAACGGCACCACGCTCGGGGCGGACTCGACGCTGATCTACGCGCTGCGCCTGCGCAACCCGAGCATCAACATCAACTCGATCGACTACCAGCAGGACAACCCGTACAACACCCGGATCCACAAGGGTCTGCCGCCCACGCCGATCGACAACCCCGGGCTGCCGTCACTCGAGGCCGCGGCCCGGCCTGCGGCCACCAGCTACCAGTACTTTGTCGAGGTCAACCCCGACGGGAAGCTGGGCTTCGCCACGACCGGCGCCGGCTTCACACAGCTCCAGGCGGAGTGCCGCGCCGCCAAGCTGTGCTGACGTGAGGCCACCGCGCGGGACCACCCACGTCGCCGCGGTCATCGGCGACCCCGTCCGCCACTCGCTGTCGCCGGTCCTGCACAACGCCGCCTTCGGGGCCCTCGGCATCGACTGGGTGCACGTGGCCCTCCCGGTTGCCGCCGGCGAGGGAGGCGCGGCGGTCGAGGCCATGCGGACCCTCGGCATCGCCGGCCTGTCGGTCACCATGCCCCACAAGCGCGACGTCGCCGGCAGCGTCGACCGCCTGACCCCGACGGGGGAGCGCCTCGGTGCGGTCAACACGGTCAGCGCCGTCGGGGGCGAGCTCGTCGGCGACAGCACCGACGGCGCCGGGCTGCTCGACGCGCTGCGCGCCGACGAGGGCTGGGACCCAGACGGGCGACGCTGCGTAGTGCTCGGGACCGGAGGGGCCGCCCGGGCCGTCTGCCTGGCCCTGGCCGACGGTGGGGCCTCGGCGGTGACCGTGGTCGGGAGGAGGGAGGAACGAGCCGCCTCCTGCGCCCGCCTGGCCGGTGCTGCCGGCCGCACCGGGCGCGTGGATGCCGTCGCCGGCGCCGACCTCGTCGTCAACGCCACATCGGTCGGGATGGCAGCCCACGACGGGCTCGACGCGCCCGACCCGCCGCCGCTCCCGCTCGGGCTCGACCCGACCCGGCTCGGGCCCGGCCAGCTGGTCGTCGACCTGGTCTACGCGCCACCAGCCACGCCGCTGCTCCACGCGGCGCGCGCCCGGGGGGCGAGCGGGGTCAACGGGATCGGCATGCTGGTCCACCAGGCCGGGCGCCAGCTGCGCGCCTGGACCGGGCTCGACGCGCCGCTCGGGGCCATGTCGGCCGCCGTGGCCGCGACCTTTGCCGGGCCGGACTGAACGCGCCAGCCGCCCGCACCCCCTTCGTCGGAGGCCGGTGAGCTCAGCCTCGCGGGCCGCTGGCTGGCCCAATTTCCGCGATACGATAATGGGGGTGGAGATCGATCCGGGTGCCCGCAAGCATGGCGTATCCAGCACCTCCATCGCTCACGCCATCGACAACGCCGTGGCCTACAACGCCGAGGTTCGGCGACTGAGCCGACGACCCGAGCACTCCTCTGACGAGGCACCCACCATGACCAAGACCCACGGCAAGGCCGCTGACGGAACCGAGATCACCGACGAGCTCATTGAGCGCCTGGGCGCCGAGGCCGAGGCCGGTTACGACGTCGACAAGCTGAAGCCCGGGATGCGCCGAGGGCGCCCACCCATGGGATCGGCTGCCGCCGAGGCTCTCCCCGTCCGCCTGGATCCCGAGCTGCGCGCCTCGGTGGTCGCCCGAGCCGAACACGACGGCGTCGCCCAGGGTGAGATCGTCCGACGTGCCCTCCGGCAGTACCTCGCCTCCTGAAGGCCGAGAGGACCACTGACTGAACCGCTCTGGGTTCGCTGGTCGCGGTTTCGTCACGCAGCGCCGCCGGGCATGCACCGTTCACGGAGCAGTGGCGGGGACGCCGAGGCGAGTACCGCGTTCGGTACCGCGTCGACGAGCCGGCCCGGATCGTCGACGTGTTGGACGTGGAGCACCGGAGGGATGCGTACCGTGGCTGAAGCACCGGAGGCTCAGTCTTCGTAAGAACGTGCCGAAAGAGACAGCAGATGACTCGACTCCTGCGACGCGCGCCGGGAACCACCGGCCGATGAACCCGTTCGGCGTCACCACCGTGTCGCACCAGAGCGAGGACACCAGCCTCGGCCGGATCCTCGTGGAGCGCGCCACGCTCACCCCCGAGCAGCTCGAGCTAGCCCAGATCGAGGCGGCCGAGCAGCGCACCACCCTGGCCCGCTTCCTGGCCGAGTCGGGCCGGGTCACCGAATCCGACCTGGTCGCCGCCATGGCGGTCCACCAGCGGCTGCCCTTCATCGACCTGCTCGACCACCCGGTCGACGCGGCGGCGGCCCGGCTGATCAGCGAGGCGCTGGCCCGCCGCTACCTGGCCCTACCGGTCGGCTGGGAGGACGGCCGGCTGCTCGTGGCCATGGTCGAGCCGACCAACGTCATCGCCATCGACGACATCCGCACGGTCACCGGGGCCGAGGTGGCACCGGCAATCGCCACCCGCTCGGCCATGCTCGAGGCCATCGGCCGCTACCACCGCCGCGACACCGAGGCCGAGCACATCACCGCCGAGGCGGTCAGCGCCTTCGCCGGCGAGACCGCTCTGGTCCACGTGCGCGAGGTCATCGAGGACGCCCCGATCGTCAAGCTGGTCAACGTGTTGATCAGCCAGGCCATCGCCGACCGGGCATCGGACATCCACATCGAGCCCTCCGAGCGAGACCTGCGGGTCCGCTACCGCATCGACGGCGTGCTCCACGAGGTGATGCGACCGCCGAAGAACATCCAAAACGGCATCATCAGCCGGCTCAAGGTGATGGCCGACATCAACATCGCCGAGCGCAGGGTCCCCCAGGACGGGCGCATCACCACCGCCATCGACGGCCGCAGCATCGACCTCCGGGTGGCCACGCTGCCGACGGTGTACGGCGAGAAGGTCGTCCTCCGGATCCTGGACCAGTCCACCGCGCTGCTCCGCTTGTCGGACCTCGGGTTCTTCGGGGAGAACATGACCCGGTACGAGCAGTCGTACCGCAAGCCGTACGGGACGATCCTGGTGACGGGACCGACCGGATCCGGCAAATCGACGACCCTCTACGCCACCCTCAACATCCTGAATGACGTCTCCAAGAACGTGATCACCGTCGAGGATCCCGTGGAGTACCAGCTGACGGGCATCAACCAGGTCCAGGTCAACACCAAGGCCGGGCTGACCTTCGCCGCAGCGCTGCGCTCGATCCTGCGCTCCGACCCCGACATCGTGCTGGTGGGGGAGATCCGCGACCGTGAGACCGCGGTCATCGCCATCGAGGCCGCCCTGACCGGCCACCTCGTGCTCTCCACCCTGCACACCAACGACGCGGCCAGCACCCCGGGGCGGCTCATCGAGATGGGCGTCGAGCCGTTCCTCGTCGGCAGCTCGCTCGACTGCGTCGTGGCCCAGCGCCTGGCCCGTCGGCTGTGCACCAAGTGCAAGCAGGCCTACCAGCCGGAGTGGGCCGACCTGGTCGCGGTCGGCTGGGACATGGAGGAGCAGGGTGACTCGCTGCCCACGCTCTTCCGAGCCGCCGGCTGCGGGGCCTGCGGGCGCACCGGCTACCACGGCCGCTTCGCCATCCACGAGGTGCTGCAGGTCAACGAGGAGATGGAGCGGATGATCTCCGACCGGTCCCACTCCGACGACCTGCGCAAGGCCGCCGCCGCTCAGGGCATGCTCTCGCTGCGCCAGGTCGGCCTCAGGGAGGCCGCCTTCGGCAAGACGTCGCTCGAGGAGATCCTCCGGGTCATCGCCTGAGCGGCGCCCTTCAGGTCGGGGTCGGGCCTGCCGACCATGAGTGCATGTCCGACTCTCGCGCCGTGGGCGACCTGCTGATCGCCCGCAAGGTGCTCTCCCGAGACGACCTCGCCGAGCTGCTGCACCGGGAGGAGGCCGAGGGCACCCCCTTCGTCCAGCTGGCCATCTCGAGCGGGACCGTCGGCGAGCGCGACGTGGTCGGCGCCATCGGCGAGCATCTCGGCCTGGCCGTGTGGAATCCCCTCGACCGGCCGATCCCGCCGATGGTGCGGGGGATGATCGCCGGCCACCTGGCCCGCAAGCTGCGTGCCCTGGTGGTCGGCATCGACGGCACCGACCTGATCGTCGCCATGGAGGACACCGCCGACCGCGGGGCCCTCGACCAGGTGGCCCAGGTCACCGGCTGGCCCGTGCGTCCCGCCATGGCCACCGTTGGTGACATCCGCGCCGCCCTGGACGACCTCTACGGACCCGACGTCGACGTCGAGTCAGGCGACGAGACCACCGTCGAGGTGGGCGAGGAGCCCGAACCGCTCCACCTCAACACGCTGCTCGTCCAGATGATGGCGCTCGGCGCCTCCGACCTGCACCTGAGCGCGGGCCGACCGCCGGCCATCCGGGTCGACGGGAGCATGCGCAACCTGGACGGCTACCCGGCGCTGTACGGCTCCCAGCTGCGGGAGCTCATCTACAGCGTGCTGGCCGACCGCCAGCGGGAGCGCTTCGAGACCGACCTCGAGCTGGACACGTCGCACTCGATCCCCGACGTCGGGCGCTTCCGGCTCAACGTCATGTACCAGCGCAACAGCGTCGGTGCGGTGCTGCGGGCCATCCCCCACGAGATCGTCCCGCTCGAGCAGCTGGGTCTGCCGCCGGCCGTCGGCGAGCTGTCCAAGCTGCCGCGCGGCCTGGTGCTGGTCACGGGACCGACCGGGTCGGGCAAGAGCACGACGCTCGCCTCGATCGTCGACATCGTCAACTCGACCAGGGACGGCCACATCATGACCGTCGAGGACCCGATCGAGTTCCTCCACACTCACAAGCGCTCGGTGGTCAACCAGCGCGAGGTGGGGGAGGACACCCACTCCTTCGCCGAGGCGCTCCGCCACGTGCTGCGCCAGGATCCCGACGTCATCCTGGTCGGCGAGATGCGCGACCTCGAGACCATCTCCACCGCCCTCACCGCGGCCGAGACCGGTCACCTGGTGTTCGGCACGCTGCACACCCAGGACGCCCCGCAGTCGGTCGACCGCATCATCGACGTGTTCCCCGCCCACCAGCAGCAGCAGATCCGGGTGCAGCTGGCCTCGGCCCTCCAGGCCGTCGTCACCCAGCAGCTCCTGAAGCGGGCGTCGGGCAAGGGCCGCGTCGTGGCCTCCGAGGTGCTCATCGCCACCCCTGCGGTTCGCAACCTGATCCGCGAGGGCAAGGTCCACCAGATCTACAGCGTCATGCAGGGCGGCGGCAAGTACGGCATGAAGACCATGGACCACTCGCTGGCCGACCTGGTGCGCGCCGGCGACATCGGCCTCGACAACGCCCTCGAGCTGGCCCATCACCCCGACGACGTCCGCCGCCTCGTCGGCACCAACTGAGCGAGGAGCCACCGTGCCCACCACCTACGCCTACAAGGTCCGCGACATCAGTGGACGGCTGATCACCGGCTCGCTCGACGCCGACAACAGCGACCTGGTCGTCAACAAGCTCAAGGACATGGGCTACGTGCCCATCTCCATCGACAAGAAGTCCTCGGCCACGAGCAAGGACATCTCCATCCCGTTCCTGACGGACCGGGTCAACCCCAAGGAGGTGTCGCTGTTCAGCCGGCAGTTCGCCACGCTGATCAACGCGGGCGTCTCCCTCACCCGCAGCCTGGCCATCCTCGCCACCCAGCAGTCCAACAAGCACTTCGCCGGCGTGGTGGACACCATCCGCTCCGACGTGGAGAGCGGCTCCTCGCTGTCCCAGGCCATCGCCAAGCACCCCAAGCAGTTCAGCCGGCTCTACACCTCCATGGTGCGGGCCGGCGAGGTGGGCGGCAACCTGGATCGCACCCTCAACGACCTGTCGACCACGCTCGAGAAGCAGGTCGAGCTCAAGCGCAAGATCAAGTCGGCCATGATGTACCCGGCCGCCGTGCTGACCATGGTCGTGGTGATCATGGCGGCGATGCTCCTCTTCGTCGTCCCGGTCTTCCAGAAGATGTACAAGCAGCTGGGAGGCACGCTCCCGAAGCCGACGCAGATCCTCGTCAGCATCTCCAACCTGTTCGTCCACGCCTTCCCGATCGTCATCGTCGTCGCCGTGGTCGCCGCGGTCGCATTCAAGAAGTGGATCTCCACCCCGTCAGGCCGCCGGCTGTTCGACCAGGGCATGCTCAAGGTCCCGATCTTCGGCGGTCTGCTCCAGAAGACGGCCCTCTCGCGCTTCTCCTCGACGCTCTCGACGCTCATGGCCTCGGGTGTGCCGATCCTCGAAGCGCTCGACATCACCGCCGACACGGCCGGCAACACGATGGTGGCCGACGGCGTGGCCTCGATCTCGGAAGGGGCGAGGGCGGGCGAGCCCATGGCTCGCTCCTTGGAAGGTCACCCGGTGTTCCCCCCCATGGTGACCCAGATGATCTCGGTCGGGGAGGAGACCGGCGCTCTCGACGCCCTGCTGGCCAAGGTGGCCGACTTCTACGACCAGGAGGTCGAGGCCACCGTCAGCGCTCTCACCTCGCTGCTCGAGCCGCTGATGATCGTCGTGATCGGCAGCGCCGTCGGCGCGACGGTCATCGCCCTCTACCTCCCGATGTTCGACATCTACAAGGTGATCTCCAAGAGCGGCTGACACCTGTCCCTCCCCCCCGGTGCCTCCAGGCGGCCCGCCCCACAGGGGGCGGGCCGCTTACCCGTTGGGCCTCCGGCCGGTGACGGACTAGCCCGTTCGGGGTGCGAGGGCGCGCACCCGGAAAGCAGAGCCGACTTTCGTCCCGATGATCGTGTTCCTGCTCAAGTCCGGCCCGGCGAGGACGAGATAGGTGGTGCGAGCGGTGATCATCCAAACCCAAGAGCGATAGGGGCCACTAGGCACCGAACGCCCGAGGGGATGCCTGGACACCCAGGGCCGGCGGAGCCGGCGAAGGCCGAGAGGCAAAAGCGGGCTCGCGACCGACTGCAGTGCCCACCGACCCTGAAAAGAGAAAGACCACCATCATGATCAAGACCATCAAGGCCCGGATGAACAAGGACGAGGAGGAGGGCTTCACCCTCATCGAGCTCCTCGTCGTCGTCCTGATCCTCGGCATTCTCATGGCCATCGCCATCCCGACCTTCCTCAGCCTCACGAGCAATGCCAAGAAGAACGCAGCAGAGGCCAATCTGACAACCGCCGTGCAAGATGCTGCCACGCAGATCACGCAGAACGGGAGTTATGGCGGAACAACTGCCGCGGCCGACGTCAGCGCTCTCAGCACTGTGGACCCCGGCACCCCTTATCTCCCAGCGACCACCAGTGCCTCGGTCGCAACAGGTAAGAGCGTCAGCGTCAACGTCGGCGCGACCCCTAGCGCCACTGAGGTCATCCTCAGCTCCCTGAGCAGCGACGGAACGACCTGGTACTGGGCGGACGCCAACAACGGGGTCGTAAAGTACACGACGACCACCGCAGCGACCCAGCCGGCCGCCGCTGCTTTCACCGCTTCCTCGCTTCCCTAACGTCTAAACCCTGCAATTGCTGGTCCGCATGCTGCTGTGGCGACCTCGGTCGCCACAGCAGCGGCGCGATCAAGCCAACCCCGAAAGGCTCTGTCCGATGCGCGAAACGGAAGACGGATTCACGTTGGTTGAGCTCGTGATCGTCGTCCTCATCGTGGGTCTACTCCTCGCGATTGCCCTACCGACCTTCCTCTCCCTCTCAAGGTCGAGCCGGGCTCGGGGAGCAGAGAGCAATGTCTCAATCGCCCTGACCGACGAAGCGGCTTTCTACACGCAACACGACTCCTACGGCACGACGACAAGCTCTCCGGGGATCTCGAGTCTCGACGCAGGGATGAATTGGGCGACATGTACCGGCGCTGGCCCTTGCTTGGGCGGCACGGGCAGGGACAAAAGTGTATCTGTGGAGGCGGTGAGCGTTGGCCCGTCGTCTAGCCCGGGTGTTGTTCTGGGCTCGCTGGGGACTGACGGGAAGGACTACTGGGCGCTTGAGAGTCAGAGCAGCTCGGCGCAGGGCCCGCTCTACCTCGTCAACTCCAGCATGAGTCCGCCAGGAGTCGTGTCTTTTACGGACCGGGCGTGGCCGACATGAACGCCGGCCTCCGGCTGATGCTCATGTGGGGACCGGCCTTGCCGAAGGAAGGTTCATGAAGATCCCTGAGAGGAAGGTCGGCTCGAGCAGCTCGATCGGTCTCGACATCGGCTCGAGCGCCGTGCGCGCTGCCGAGGTGGGCCGTGGCCGTCGAGGGCTGAAGCTCCTTCGGTTCGCCCAGATCGGGCTTCCCGTCGGGGCAGTCGTCGACGGTGAAGTTCAGGATCCTGGGGCCGTGGTCGTTGCGTTGCGACGACTCTGGTCGGAGGGAGGCTTCGCCAGCCGCAACGTGGTGTCGTGCCTTTCAGGGCAGCGGGTCATCGTGCGCCAAGCCGAGGTGCCGGCCATGAGTGAAGGTGACCTGCGATCGGCGATCCAGTTTCAGGCTGCCGATCTGATCCCGATCCCTGCTGATCTAGCCATCCTCGATTTTTCTATCCTCCCCGCCGCCTCGGCACCGGCAAGCGGACCCGGTCTCATGCGCATCCTCCTCGGAGCTGCCCAGCGAACGGTCGTCGAAGGCCACCTGACCGTGCTGCGCGAGGCATCCCTCAAGCCGGTCGCCATCGACGCTTCGCCCATGGCTGCTGCCCGAGTCATCCGTCGTGCCGGGCTTGGCGGCCGAGACAGCGCAGTGGTCGATATTGGCGCCGAGCTCACCGTGGTCGTTGCCCGACAGGGTGACATGGTGCGCTTCAGCCGCATCTTGAACGCTGGCGGTTCCGACCTCACCTCACGGGTTGCCGAGCGCCTCGGAGTCGACCCCGCAGCAGCCGAGAGCCTCAAGCGACACGCCGCGCTGACGGGCGGAGGCCCTGGCTATCTCGACGTCGAGGACATCGACCCGATCGTGACCGAGATCGAGAGCTCTCTCTCGTTCTTTGCGTCACAGATCGACACCGGGCAGCTCGACGACGTCCTCGTCACCGGTGGCCCGTCGCGCAGCCCGGATCTCGTGCAGGCGCTGACCCAGCGCCTGCCGGTGCCGGTCGCTCCCATGAGCGCTCTCTCCGGGATCGAGCTCGGAGCGGAGATCGACGAGCAGACGGCGTCGCTGGCCTCCTCGTCGGCTCTGCTGGCGATCGGTGCGGCGCAATGGGCGTTCGACAGTCCGAGCCAACGCCTCTCCCTCCTGCCGCACGAGCTCGCTGCGGCTGCCGCCTTCCGCAAGCAGGCAGCTGTGGCTGGAGTCGGCGTCCTGGCTCTGGCTGCCCTGTTGGGTGCAGCCTCGTACCACCAGGGATCTCAGGTGAGCCAGGCTCGTCACCAGGCCGTTGCGGCATCTGCGACCAATGCTCAGATCCAGAGCCAGATCTCCGCCCTCGCACCGATCAGCGCGGCGCAGTCTGCTGTCGGCGCGCGGGTGAGCCTGCTGAGAGCTGCTGAGCGCGTTGATGTCGCCTGGTCTCCGCTTCTCGCCGACATCGCCACTGGCATGCCGCCGGGCACGACGCTCAAGTCGCTCAGCTTCAGCGACACCGCTGTCGGGTCGAGTTCGGCCAGCGGCGCGCCGTCCAGTAGCCCTTCAGCCAGCACTAGCTCGTCCGGAGCGGCAGGAACGCTCGGAACACTGACCATGACTGTTCAGGCGCACGGTGACGAGGATCAGGTAGCCGTCTGGTTACGGGCCCTCTCCTCCGTCAGGGGTCTCTCCACGGTGTGGGTCCCATCCGCGACCGCAAGCTCCGGAAGCGTCACCTTCACGTCGACGGCCTCCCTCACCCCGCAGGTCCCGATGGTCGCCCGCACCGACACCACCGCAGGAGCCAAACCGTGAACCGCCGACTGCTCCTGGTCGCTGCCCTGCTCCTCGTTGTCGTCCTGGGAGGCTGGTACGGCTTGGCCTGGAAACCCGGCCAGGCCCGCATCGCATCCGCACACGCCTCGGATGCCACCGCTTTGACCAAGCGGGCCCAACTCGACAGTGAGTTGGGCGGCCTTCACCGGCTCCAGCGTGACCTGCCTGCCGATCAGACCACCCTCGCCAAGGCCCTTCCCGCGCTACCGGTCGCGGCGAGTGTGCCGTCGGTCATCGACCAGATCGCCCAGGCGGCCCGCACGACCGGCGTCGCATGGTCCAACGAATCGCAGAGCACTGGTACATCTGCCAGTACGAGTGGTTCGTCTGCGGCAGCAGGGTCGGTGACGACCGGAGGGAGCGGTGTTTCGACGCTTGCCCTCACCCTCCAGGTGACAGGGTCGTACAAGGCCGTGACGTCGTTCGTGACGCTTCTGACCCATCGGCCCCGCCTGATCGTGGTCGACACCCTGTCCTTCGCCCCCTCGACGTCGTCGGTTGCGATCACCATCGGGGCGCGAGCCTTCTTCGACCCGACTCCGGCGCCGGACGTCGCCAAGCTTGCGTCCCAACCATGATCCGGGCCGGGGTGCCCTTTCGCTTCCGCTCCCGGGAGGCGGGTCCTGGGGAGGATGGCTTCAGCTTGGTGGAGATCATCGCCGCAACGACCATCCTCATGGTGATCGTCATCTCGCTATCCAACGTTCTCGTTGACTCCCTGACCGCGTCCCTGCTCTCTCGTCAGCGAGAGGCCGCAGCGAGCATCGCTAGCGACAGCGTCGAGAACGCGAAGGGCTTGGGCTATTCGGGGACGACGGCTCTTGTTTCGGGAACCAGCTGCCCGGCCCCTTCGTCGGGCACTCCGAGCCCGACGGTGCCGGTAGCGCAGACCGCCAGCAGCTATCTGACCTCCTACCGCGTCCAGGTCGACACCACGGTGTACGGAGTCTGCACGAGCGTCGTCACCCCACCGGCAACTGCCGACACGGTGACCGTGACCGTCACGTGGCCTGGGGCTCAGACCTATACGACGAGCAGCCGGGTCGGAGCCTGACATGGTCGCGTCGAGCAACGCCGACCAGCGCGGGATCACCTTGGTCGAGGTGCTCGTGGCATCTGTCCTCGGTCTCCTCGTCATGACCATGGGCTACACGATCCTCAACACCTCGACCAAGACTGCGTCGACGGTGGCTTCCCGCGCAGTCAACAGCACCAACGCGCGGCAGGCGGTCACTCTGCTCGAGGCCAACTTGCGCTACGCGGACGGAGTGTGGCTTTGCTCCACGACTGCGACGTCTGCAACTCCTTGCCCCGCAGCGACCTCGGCTGCGACCACCATGCTCTCCGTTTCGAATGCCACCGCTAGTCCGAATGCCCCCGCAAGCACGAACATCAGCCAGCCTGGCTGCGCTCACTGGACGATCGCTTCAACTGGTCTCGTCGAGACGAGCTGGCCGTCTGGGGCACCGGCGGACGCAACGGTAGGCAGCCCAGGCAGCACCGCGCGGGTCACGGCAGCGATCGCCGGTGCGACCGCCTACAACGCTGGTGCGGGATTCAGCTTGCCGCTCCCGAATCTCGTGGAGATCAACCTCCAAGTCAATGGCGAGCCAACTCGCACGAGAGTCGCCGCAGATGCGGTGACTATCCATGATCTCGTAGCGCCGAACAACCTTGCCGACACCCAGACCGTCAAAACCGCCTGCTTCTGACCCCCACTGCTACCAGGAAGATCCTCCCATGTTCAGCAAGAAACGAAGCCGGGACGAGCGTGGCTTCGCACTGGCCGTCGCCGTCGGCGTTGCGTTCGTCGTCGTCCTGCTCAGCATCTCTGCCCTCAACCAATCGGTCAACACGATCACCCAGTCGGGGATCGCCAACCGCCAGGTCAACAGCGTGGACGCAGCGGAAGCCGGTCTGCAGTATGAGATCAATCAGATCGAGCGCGGGGCGCAAGCCAACCCCGCTGCGGCGGCATGCCCCACTTCACGGACGGCGATGACGGGCGCAACGGCCTCTGGGGGCGTCGGGTATGACGTCGCCGTCACAACGAGCACGAGTGGCGTGCCCCCTGCGCCTGGATCGCTGGACTGCAGCTCCAGTTCCATAACGTTGGCCGGTGTCTCCGATGTGCTCGTCCAGTCGTATGGATCCACAGCGACAGGGAGTCTCGGCACGCGGACGCTTCGGGCGCTTCTCACGATCGCTCCTCCGACGACGACCTACGGGCCGTCCACCTCTTTCAATCGCGCGATCTACGCGAACACGGGGCTGAGCACGAGCGCGGGCGGTGGAAATGTCCAGATCAATGATTCAGGCGCCCAAGCCAATGTCTATACCGGCGGTCCGCTCACGTGCTCATCTACAAGCATTTACCAAGGCGACGTCTACGCCTACGGAGGCTTGACCAACGGTTCCGGTGCCTGCGCCGTCTCGGGGAGTCTGTACCTGATCGGGACTGCGAACCTCTCGGGCACCTATGCCAAGAACATGTCGGTCGTCGGCAACCTGACCATCGGGAGCGGAACCGAGATCGGCGGGAACATCTACGCTACCGGGAGTGTCGAGTACGCGGGTAATGCGGTGAAGAGCCTTTACGTCGATGGGAGCGTGAAAGTCGATGGTGGCACCACGGTGTCGAACGTTTATGCGACAGGGAACATTGACATTTCAAACGGTCGTGTGACAGGTAACGTCGAGTCCTCTGCTGGCTCGATCACCTACGAGTCCGGGAGCACATCGGGCCATGCGTATGTTTCGTCCGGTAAGACGATTGCGACCGGAGGGAGCGGCAGCCCGGGAAAGGCCTGCCCAACGAGCGGGTCGAGTGCCACAGCTTGCTCCTTTGGCGCCATGCCCTCCGACTTCCCCGCCTCGAGCGTCTTCCCCACCGCAGCGACCCTCCCCGCTCAGCCGGCCTTTCCGTCGCTAACCTATGATGCGAATGCGTGGAAGGCAGCCGGGTACACAAGGTTCGACACCAACGTGACCGACTGCAACGGCCCGAACAGCAGCCAGCAATTCGATGCGAACAGCGTGGCCGCTGACCTCGCTTCCATGGAGCAGCCGGGCGCCCCGCCGACGGTGATTACCACCCCGTGTCAGGTGACGTGGAGCAGCAGCAACTATCCGGAGACGTCGACGATCTCCCTTTACAACAACTTGGCCATCTTTGCTGCTGGGGGATTCGATTTCCCGGCAGGATTCGCTGGATTCACCGTGGGAGGTAGCAGCGTTCCCAACCCGAATCTGTTCCTCATCGTGCCCAGCAACTTCGCCAGCCAGCAGAGCCAGTCCACTACGTGCCCCGGTGATACCAGCACCGGGGACATCTCCCTCAACTCCAGTCCGTCCGACGGTGGGTCATCAGCGAGTGAGGTTCGATCCTTCCTCTACACACCAGGGAACGTATGTGGTGGTAACAACAATCCCAACGTGGTTGGCAAGGTCTACGCTGGCCAGCAGTTCTCGATTCCGAGCGGCTCGTACTCGCAGACCTGGTACGACCTCAACCCATTCACCGCATCGTCGGGAAGCGGCTCTGGATCGACCACGACGGGTGGCGCAACCGTGGCGTGGATCAGGCAGTCGAGCTAGGAACGGAAAGCTCGGTTACCCGCCCAGTACGATCCTGCTCGTGCTCCGTTACCTCACCGCCGGCGAGTCCCACGGCCAGGGGCTGGTCGTGATCCTCGAAGGGGTGCCCGCCGGGCTGGACGTCACCGAGGAGCAGATTCAGACCGAGCTGTCCCGGCGCCGGCTGGGCTACGGGCGCGGTCCGAGGATGCGCTTCGAGCGCGACGAGCTGACCCTCATCGGCGGGATCCGCCACGGGCGGACCATCGGCTCGCCGATCGCCATCGAGATCGCCAACACCGAGTGGCCCAAGTGGGTCGACGAGATGTCCCCGGCGCCGGGGCGCACCGAGAAGCCCCTCACCAAGCCGAGGCCCGGGCACGCCGACCTGGTCGGCATGCAGAAGTACGGCTTCGACGACGCCCGCAACGTGCTCGAGCGGGCGTCGGCCAGGGAGACCGCGGCGCGCGTCGCCGCTGGCGCAGTCGCCAAGGCGCTCCTCGCCGAGCTCGGCGCCGACATCGTCAGCCATGTGATCGCCATGGGCCCGGTCGCAGTCAAGTCGACCCGGCGACCTGGTGTCGCTGACCTGGCGACCGTCGATGCATCCGAGGTGCGTTGCTTCGACCCCGAAGCGGAGGCGGCGATGATCGCCGAGATCAAGGCTGCGGCCAAGGCCGGCGACTCGCTCGGCGGGATCATCGAGGTCATCGGCTACGGCCTGCCCGTCGGCCTCGGCAGCCACGTGCACTGGGACCGCAAGCTCGACGGCCAGCTGGCCCAGGCCATGATGAGCATCCAGGCCGTCAAGGGCGTGGAGATCGGCGACGGCTTCGACGTGGCCCGCCGCCGCGGCTCCGACGCCCACGACCCGATCACCTGGGACGGCGTCGCCTACCACCGGGAGACCAACTGGGGCGGCGGCCTCGAAGGGGGCATGACCAACGGGGAGCCGGTCGTGGCCCGCCTGGCCATGAAGCCGCTGTCCACCCTCAACCGCCCCGTGCTGAAGACGGTGGACACGGTCTCCAAGGAGGAGACGGTGTCGTTCAAGGAGCGCACCGACGTCACCGCCGTCCCCGCCCTCGGCGTGGTGGGCGAGGCCATGATGGCCCTGGTGCTGGCGGGCGAGGCGCTGCGCAAGTTCGGCGGCGACTCGGTCGGCGAGACGGTGCGCAACCGCGACGCCTACGTGACCTCCCTCGACCCGGTGCCCTGACCGGTGGAGGAGGTGAAGGTCAGCTTCCCTGGCGGCTCCTACCCGGTGTTGATCGGCCACGGCGCCAGGCACCGGTTGCTCGAGGTGCTGCCCGTCGGTGCCCGCAAGGTCGCGGTGGTGACCCAGGAGGACGTTCCCTGGACGGTCGACCCGGGCATCGAGACGGCCACCTTTCTCCTCGATCCCGGTGAGGACGCCAAGGACCTCGAGTCCGTCGAGGAGCTGTGCCGCGGCTTCTCTCGCTTCGGGCTGAGCCGCGCCGACGTCGTGGTCGCCGTCGGCGGGGGAGTGGTCACCGACGTCGCCGGCTTCGCCGCCGCCTGCTACCACCGCGGCACCCCGGTGGTCCACGTGGCCACCACCCTGCTGGCCCAGGTCGACGCAGCCATCGGCGGCAAGACCGGCGTCAACCTGCCGGAGGGCAAGAACCTGGTCGGCGCCTTCTGGCAGCCCGCCGCGGTGCTCTGCGACATCGAGACCCTGGCCAGCCTGCCGCCGCGGGAGTACCGCAGCGGGCTCGGCGAGATGGCCAAGTACGCCTTCCTCGGCGTCGACGGTCTGCGCGACCTGCCCCTCGACGAGGCGGTGGCCGCCTGCGTGACCGCCAAGGCCGCCTTCGTCGGCGAGGACGAGCGCGAGCAGGGACGCCGGGCCCTGCTCAACTACGGCCACACCCTCGCCCACGCCCTCGAGACCGTCGGCCACTACGACCTCCACCACGGCGAGGCCGTGGCCATCGGCCTGGTCTTCGCCGCCCGCCTGGCCCGCAACCTCGGACGCATCGGCGACAGCCGAGTCGCCGAGCACGACGCGCTGATCGCGGCCTACGAGCTGCCCCACCTCCTCCCGCACGACGCTGACGACCCGGCGCAGCTGGTTGCCGCCATGGGCCGGGACAAGAAGGCCACCACCGGGGGACTCACCTTCGTCCTCGACGGTCCAGTCGGCCTCGGGGTCGTCGCCGGCGTCGACCCCGCGGTCGTCGTCGCCACCCTCGATGAGCTCAGGCCGTGACCGACGGCCCCGTGAGCGATCCCCCTGGGATCCGTCCGCTGGTGCTCCTGGTCTCGGGACCCAACCTGGGCCTGCTCGGCACCCGCGAGCCGGCGGTGTACGGCACCGCCACCCTCGACGACCACGTGGCGTCGGCCACCGCCGCCGCCGAGGCCCACGGCCTGCGCCTCGAGCACGTGCAGTCCAACCACGAGGGCTCGATCGTGGAGGCCATCCACGCGGCGCGTGGCCGCGTGGACGCCATCGTCATCAACCCGGGGGCGTTCACCCACTACGCGTGGGCCATCCACGACGCCCTCGCGACGTTCGCAGGACCCGTCGTGGAGCTCCACCTCTCCCAGCCGGCGGGGCGGGAGGCGTGGCGCTCCACGTCGGTGGTGGCGCCGGTGGCCACGGCGACCATCTCGGGGCTCGGGGGAGCCGGCTACCGCCTCGCGCTCGACGCCGTCGCCGGCCTGCTCCGAGCGCTCCCCGCCACAGCTTCGGCCAGCAGAGGGCCGACCTGAGCGCGTTGCCTCCTTCGCAGGATCGGCCGGCCGCAGGCGGTGTTATCGAAGCCCACCGACGCGATGTCCGGTTCCATCCTCTAACGTCTTGGCCGCAGACCGCCGGCGGGTGGTCGAACCCGCACGCGCAAACCCCTGACACGTCGAGGAGACGGCCTGTGAGCACCTGGAACCCCGGCCGCCGGGGCCAGCACTTCAAACCGAAGCCGAGCCGGGTGCCCAAGGCACCCAAGGCGGCCGCGCTCACGGCCCTGCTCGGGGTGGCGACCGTCGCACCGACCCTCACGTTCATTGCCGGGCCGGCCGTCCCCTCGGCGAGCGCGTCCGGCCTCGACGGCAGCTCCTCCACGAGCGCCTCGCCCGGCCTGGTCCCGACGATCTCCGTCCCGTCGATCCCGCTGCCCACGCTCCCCATCCCCGCCGCCGGTTCGGGCACGACGACCACGACGGCGCCGTCATCGACCACCACCACCGCCCCGTCGAGCACCACCACGAGCCCCTCGTCGACCACCGCCCCGTCGTCGACCACCGCCCCGTCGTCGACCACCGCCCCGTCGTCGACGAGCACCACGACGACCCCGCCGACGTCGACGTCGCTCCCGGCCTCGACCACGACCGTCGGTCCAGGCGAGGCGTCGAGGACCGGCGGCAGGAGCCCCCACCGGCGCACCGTCGGGCGCCGTCCTCATCGGAAGCTGCCCGTCCGCCGCCGGATCACCAAGCACGAGCACAAGGCGGCCGAGTCGCAGCGGGTCAACGTGGCCCCCCCGATCCTGAAGCCGGGTCAGCCCGCGGTCGGCCCGGCTCCCGCTCCGGTGTTTCCGGTGGCCGCGCCGTCCGCCCCGCTCCCGGTCCTGCGCCGGGTGCTCGTGGTCGCCGACAACCGCGGCGCCGGCACGATCACCGCCATCACCCACCTGCTCCACGACGCCGGAGTCAGGGTGCAGACCGTGGTCACGCCGCTGAAGACCGTCGCGATCCACCGCAGCGGGCTGATCGGCCCCTCCTACGGCAACACCGGGCTGCGCACCGTCCCCCACGTGTTGCGCCTCGACCGGGTGGTCAGCCATCGCTCCCTCGCCGCCGGGCGGATCGACCGCCGGATCCGGGCGTGGCATCCCGACGTGGTGCTCCTCGGCGCACCGAGCACCTACGCCGGCCAGGTCGGTGCCCTGCTCGGCGGCCTGCCGAAGCGGCTCCGGGTGATCTGGGCCGAGGACCCCACCTCCCGGACCCTCCGCTCGGCCAAGCTGGCCAGGCCCGACGCCGCCCTCCTGAGCCGGTGGGCCCACCTGTCGATCGCGTCGCCCGGGGTCTTTCTGGCCCCCGACGTCGCCGCCGCCAGGAACCCGGTCCCGACCTCCCCGCCGGCGCCGACCGTCGGCGCGCCGACCTCGTATGTCACCTCCGCCTTCGGCCGGCTGGCATCGCCCACCCCCGGAGCGGCGCCGGCCACAGCGCCCGAGCCGCTGGTCACGGGCAAGCGGGTCGAGCGGCTCACCGCCGCTGGAGCCAAGACCTACGCCCAGAGCGTGCTCGACGTGGCCGACGCCGCTTGGCGCCTGCCCAAGCTGCCGGCCCAGGCCTCCCTGTCGGCCGACTCTGCTGGCCTGGTGGCCGTCGCCGCCGCGGAGTCGAGGATCGGCGACCCCTACGTGTGGGCGGCGTCGGGTCCGAGCCGGTTCGACTGCTCCGGCCTGGTCATGTGGGCCTACGCCCACGCCGGGATCGCCCTGCCGCACTACTCGGGTGCCCAGTTCGCCGACACCATCCCGGTGTCGATGGACGCCCTCCAACCCGGCGACCTCCTCTTCCCGGCCAACCCGGGCGAGCACGTGGCCATGTACGTGGGCGGTGGCCTGATCATCCAGGCGCCGTACACGGGGGCGACGGTCCAGGTCGTGCGGCTCGCCGACACCGGCAACTTCTTCCAGTACGCCGGGCGGGTGGTGACCGCCCAGACCGTCGGTGTCAGCGTCGGCCAGGAGTCGGTCAGCACGGTGCAGGCCTACGCCCTCGGCCGGATCAGCGCGGTGCCCTCGTGGGGGCGGGCCCAGTGGCCGTACCTCGACATGCTGTGGCAGCGCGAGTCGGGCTGGCAGGTCGACGCAGTCAACCCCACGTCGGGCGCCTACGGCATCCCCCAGGCCCTTCCCGGGGTCAAGATGGCCGCCGCCGGGTCCGACTACGTGACCAACCCGCAGACCCAGATCGACTGGGGTCTGGCCTACATCGCCGGTCGGTACGGGTCGCCCCAGGCCGCCTGGGCCCACTCGCTCCTCTTCGGCTGGTACTGAGCAGGTTCGGGCGACTCCGGCGGAAGGCTGGACAGTTCAGGGCAGACTTCCACCCTGAGCCCGAACATCGAGAGCGAAGAGGGCGAGCGCCGGCCCGGCAGCTGGCCGCCGCGACAGCTGAGAGCGCGACCCGCGCCGTGACCGTGGCGGTGCGCGAGCGTCTCGATCGGGTCAACCAGAGCGACCAGGCGAAGGGCGACGCACGCGTCGGGCGGCTCCGCGAGATCGCCCGCGACGCCACCGGTCGGTGGCGGGAGCCGTACCGGAGCACCGATCATGGCGAGCTGCTCTACGACCACCTCGGCTTGCCCCGGTGATCGTCGACACCTCGGCCATCGTCGCCGTGCTCCGGGACGAACCCGACGCCGACCGCTACGCCGACGCGCTGGCCCGGGCGACGGGTTGATCGGGGCCCGTCCTGCCTCGTTCTCGGGTGGGTGCCGGCTGCGGACGTCGATGCGTATGCTGTGCGCATGGCCAGGGTGAACATCACGATGTCGGACGACCTCTACGGGCGAGCGAGGCGTGCTGGGCTCAACGTCTCCCAGCTTGCCCAATCTGCGGTCGACGCAGAGCTCGACCGACTGGCCAAGATTGCGCTCCTCGACGCCTATCTTGCCGAGCTCGACGGGGAGCTGGGGCCCATCACGGAGACGGAGCGTGCCGACGCCGAGACCTGGGCCGCGAAGGCTCTCGGACCTTCCGGCACGCGTCGTTCGGCGTGACCATCGTCCTCGACTCGCACGGCTTGACCAGTCTCGCAGGAGATCGCGCCCGCCTCGCCGAGCTCCGGCGACGCGGGGAATGGCCGGCGATCGTGCCCTCCGTCGTTCTGACAGAGGCGCTCACCGGTGACCACCGCCGCGATTTTCAGGAGAATCGCCTGCTCCGCACGTGCGACGTCCGACCGGTTGACCAGGTCCTGGCCCGAGCTGCGGCTCGGCTGCGGGCCCAGGTCCCCTCGCGTCGTGCCCCCTCCGCCGTCGATGCGGTCGTCGTCGCCGTCGCAGACGAGAGCGGCGGAGCAACTGTGCTCTCCAGCGATCCCGTGGATCTCCGAGCGCTCGCCCGACACGCCCGCAACGAGGTGACGGTTGCGCCCCTCTGATCGCTGCGGCGCGTTCGCCGCTGGGGTCCCAGGTGGACGGCGATCGGTGGGACCGCAGGTCACGGCGGGCGAGTTACACGTAACCTGCAGGCGTGGCCGATCAGAAGATCCCCACCGTTCGCCAGCGGGTCGCAGACCACCGTGCCAGGCTGCGTCGCCAGGGACTACGACCCGTGCAGATCTGGGTGCCCGACGTCCGCGCACCGGGGTTCGCCGAGGAGGCTCACCGCCAGTCAGCGCTGGTGGCCTCCCGCCCGCATGGGGCCGAGGACCAGGCCTTCGTCGATGCCATCTCCTCGTTCGGTGACGACGGCGACAACGACGAGTGAGGCGAGGCGAGCTGTGGACCGCAGCCGGGGGCAAGCACGACGCCGGCAAGCCCCGTCCGGTGCTGATCGTGCAGGATGACCGCTTCGATGCCACCGACTCGATCACCATCTGACCCCCTCACCACGGACCCCACCGAGATCCCGCTGCTGGGGGTCCCGCTGAGGCCTGGCGCCGACACCGGTCTGGCCCAGTCCAGCCGCCTCGTGGTCGACAAGCTCACAACAATGCCACGAACCGCATCGGGACCGTCGCTCACACCGACATGCTGGCCCTGTCCCGCAACCTGGTCGTGGTCCTGGGGATCGCCTGATCCGACGCGCCAGGTGCCCGCACGGCGCGCCGAGCTACCTCCTCGACACCGGCGTGTCGAACCGGCTCGACCGTGACCAGGTCCGGGCGATCGTCGAGCCGCTCGTCACGGCACGTCGCGGTGCTCCATCACGACTCGGACTCCGACCTGATCGCCTCGGTCACCGGCCAACGGGGCGAATGGGTCCTGCCAGCCGGCCGCGCCGACTGGACCCACCGCAGGGATCGGGTGATTCTTCGGGACGCTCGACAGCGGCCAATGCGCTCGCCTGACCGCAGAACGGGGTGGCCGGCCGGCCGGCCGGGCGGCCCCGGCCCGGCAAGGCATCCCGGCTGCCGTCAGGACGTCACCAGGCGCTCCGTCGGTTGCCCGGTGACCTCGGCGACGAGGTCGAAGTCCTTTTCGAGGTGCAGGACCGTGAGGCCCGGCCAGCTCGGCGGTGGCGGCGACGAGGAGATCGGGGATCGACGGGGCGCGATGCTGCCCTCGGTCGGCCAGCAGGTGCTGCACCTCGACGGCGCGGTCCTCGCTGGCCGGGGTCTGGTGCTCGATCGGCATGGACCCCAGTGGAGGACGAAGGGCGGCGGCGCGCAGGTCCGCCCCCGACTTTGCGGAGTAGCCGATCTCCAGTCGGGTGACGGTGGCGATGCGGACCCGCCCCCCGGTCGATCCGGTCGGCCCACACGTCGGCCTCGGGGCTGGTTGCCAGGCAAGCCATGGCCGAGGTGTCGATCAGCCAGTCCCTCACTCCCACGCACCTCTCGTCACCCCAGGGTCGGCCAGGTCGACGAAGGTGTCGGCGAACGCGGTGAGGTCCTCGGTTGTGACAGGGCGCGTCGTGGTCACCTCCTGGGCCAGCCCCCGACGGAGGTACTCGCTGCGGGAGAGACCGAGCCGGCCTGCCCGGGCGTCGAGCGCGGCGACCACCTCGTCGGGCACGTCACGGATGAGCACATCGGTCGCGCCACCACCTCCAGGTGATAGCCCGTGATATCGCACATCCTCGCACTTCCCGGCAGGGCCCGTCACGGTTCCATCACATCCACCCGCCAAACTCCCGCCCATGATCTTGGGAACACGGAGGAATGTCCTCGCTGCGGCGGCCACGACGGCGGTGGTGGCGGGGGTGCTGGCCGGCTGCGGCTCCCATTCGTCGTCGCCGGCGTCGGAGCGGGTCAGCGGCGGGCCCACCGGGAGCTACATCGTCCCGGCCGGGATCCACAAGATCAAGCACGTGATCGTCATCCAGCAGGAGAACCGGTCCTTCGACAGCTACTTCGGGACCTACCCCGGCGCCACCGGCATCCCGATGCGCAACGGGGTCCCGACCGTGTGCAGCACCGACCCGAGGACCGGTGTCTGCCAGAAGCCCTACGTCGACCACGCGGATGTCAACGGCGGCGGCCCCCATGGCCAGATGAATGCCACCGCCGACATCGCCGGCGGCAAGATGAACGGCTTCGTCGCCCAGGCGGCCCAGGCCAAGAAGTCGTGCCAGGACCCCAACAACCCGGCGTGCTCCAGCTCCAAGACCGTCGACGTGATGGGGTACCACACCCAGAGCGACATCCCCAACTACTGGGCCTACGCCAAGGACTTCGTGCTCCAGGACCACCTGTTCGAGCCCAACGCGTCGTGGAGCCTGCCGGCGCACCTGTTCCTCGTGTCGGAGTGGTCGGCCTACTGCACCCAGCACGACAACCCGAGCAGCTGTGCCAACGCCCTGGAGAGCCCGGGCTCGCCGCCGAAGGTCAAGAAGCACAAGCACCGGGCGGCCGCCGGGACCAAGCACGCCGGCAGCGGCAAGTCGACCAAGACGAGCAACGGCAAAGCCAAGGCCGGGAAGGGCACGAAGGGCAAGGCGCCGATCTACGCGTGGACCGACCTCACCTACCTGCTGCACAAGGACCACGTCAGCTGGGGCTACTACGTCTCCAAGGGAGCCCAGCCCGACTGCCAGAACGCCGCTGCGGTCAGCTGCGCCCCGGTGGCCCAGAAGGCTACGACGCCCGGCATCTGGAACCCGTTGCCGTACTTCGACACCGTCCGCAACGACGGTCAGCTCGGCAACATCCAGGACACCAGCAACTTCTACCGCCAGGCGGCCGCAGGGACGCTGCCATCGGTCAGCTGGTTGGCTCCTTCGGGCGCCAACAGCGAGCATCCTCCCTCGCCGGTCAGCTTCGGGCAGAGCTACGTCACCTCGGCCATCGACGCGGTGATGAAGAGCCCCGACTGGAGCTCGTCGGCCATCTTCCTGGCGTGGGACGACTGGGGCGGCTTCTACGACCAGGTGAAGCCCCCGACCGTCGACCAGAACGGCTACGGGCTGCGGGTGCCCGGTATCACGATCAGCCCCTACGCCAGGAAGGGGACGATCGACCACCAGACCCTCTCCTTCGACGCCTACGACAAGTTCATCGAGGACGACTTCCTCGGCGGCCAGCGCATCGACCCCCACACCGACGGCCGGCCCGACCCGCGCCCCGACGTCAGGGAGAACCAGAAGCTGCTCGGCAACCTGGCCTCGGAGTTCGACTTCGCCCAGAAGCCGCTGGCCCCGGTCGTGCTCCCGGTCCACCCCAAGACGACCCTCACCGGGACACCGAGCCCGTCGAAGCTGTCCGCCGCCCAGAAGGCCGGTGACAACGACGGCTGACCCCCCGGCCGCCGCGTCGACAAGAGTGTCGACCATGTCCGACCTCACCTACTCCGAGTCGATCGTGGTGTCCCGTCCAGCCGCCGAGCTCTACGACATGGTCGCCGACGTGACCCGCACGGGGGAGTGGAGCCCGGTCTGCCGGGCCTGCTGGTGGGACGAGCGGGCCAGACCCGAGGTCGGCGCGTGGTTCACCGGGCGCAACGAGGTGCCGGGGCGCACGTGGGAGACCCGCTCGCAGGTGCTGGTCGCCGACCGCGGCAAAGAGTGGGCGTTCGCCGTCGGCGGCTCCTCGGTCCGGTGGAGCTACACGTTCGCACCCGTCGCCGGGGGCACGGAGGTCACGGAGAGCTGGGAGTTTCTCCCCGACGGGCTCGCCCGGTTCGACGAGCGCTACGGCGACGACGCCGCCGCCCAGGTGCAGGACCGGGCCGACGCCGCCCACCGCGGCATTCCCGCCACCCTCGCGGCCATCAAGGCGGCCGCCGAATCCACCGGCTGACGGGTCAGGCCGCCTCCAGCACCGTGAGATGATCACCGCCGGCGCCGCGCACGGCGTCGAAGGACAGGGAGCGGTCGAAGGTCACGAACCGTCCACCGTGCTCGACGGCGAGGGCCAGCAGGTAGGCGTCGGTGACCTGCCGGGGACCGTGCAGCCGACCACGGTCGATCCTGTCCGCGTCGAGGAGGCTGATGTCGCAGGCCCAGAACTCGTGATGCCGGCCCTCGCACGCCCGGCCGAGGGTCTCGATGGCCTCCCACGGCGACACCGGGCTGGGATAGCGAGCCTGGCTGATGATCCGCACGAAGCCGTTCTGGGTCACCGCGCACGACGCCCACCCGTCGGTGATCTCGGCGTCCAACCAGCGTGTCGCCCGCTCGTGGTCGACGTGGTCGCGGTCGAGAAGCGCCAGGAGGACGTTGACGTCCAGCAGGGACCGCCTCACTCCGGCTCCTCCTCCCTGAGCCGGTCGATCAGGGCGTTGGAGATGGCTCCGCCGCGCCGAGGGAGTGGCCGGAACCCGTGATGGTCCACCTCCCCGTCATCGGTCGGACGATGCTGGCCCGTCAACGCCTGGCGGGCCAGCTCCGACAGCACGGCGCCGGCCGTCCGCTTCTCGCGCCTGGCCCGCTCCTGCACGGCGAGCAGGACATCGTCGTCGAGGCGAAGGGTTGTGCGCACGCATCAGATGCTACGGCATCAATTGGCGTCAGTGCGGTACCGTGACGGGCAGGCGGGGGTTCGAGAGGGAGGGGGGAGCGCGATGCCGGTCCGAGCCGAAACTGGGGGGATGGCGCCGGCGCCGGCCGGCATGGCCGCCACCGAACGACACCGCCGGCTGCTGGCCCTGGTCCGGGAGGCCGGTCGCATCGAGGTGGCCGCCGGCGCCGAGGCCCTCTCGGTGTCGGTGGAGACCGTGCGCCGTGATCTCAACGTCCTGCAGCGCCACGGCCTGGTGCGCCGTGAGTACGGCGTGGCCTTTCCCGTCGACAGTCGCGGCTTCGAGAGCGACCTCACGCAGCGCCAGACCGAGCACCTGGCCGAGAAGCGCAGGATCGCCACCGAGGCCGCCCGCCACCTCGAAGACGCCGAGACGGTCTTCGTGGACGAGGGCTTCCTCCCCCAGATGGTGGCCCAGGAGCTGCCCGCCCACCGCGAGCTGACCGTCGTCACCGCCTCGCTGCCCGTCGCCGTGGTCCTCGCCGCCCGGCCCTCCACCACGGTGATCATGGTGGGCGGCCGCATGCGCGCCAAGACCCTCGCCGCCGTCGACCACTGGGCCACCGCCATGCTGGCGCAGTTTGTGATCGACGTGGCCTTCCTCGGTGCCAACGGGATCTCCAGGGCCGACGGGCTGACCACGCCCGACCCCCAGGTCGCCGACGTCAAGGCGGCCGCGGTGCGGGCCTCGCGACGCCGCATCTTCGTCGGGGCCCACGTCAAGTTCGGCGTGGCCACCTTCTGCCGCTTCGCGGAGGTCAAGGAGCTCGACACGGTGATCACCGACACCGGGCTCCCCGGCGCCGAGGCGCAGCGCTACCAGCTGCTCGGGCCGACCGTCATCCGGGTCTAGCTTCGCCCGGCACCGTCAGCCGAGTGCCGCGAGGACTTCCGCCAGTTCCCCGACCGTGCCCTCCACGCGGTCGTGGTGCCCCATTCGGGCTGCCTCGACTCGCCCGGCGACCAAGTGCCGCCCACGGTACAGCTGCCGGCGCCATTCGAGATCCGGCCCCGACGGGCGCCCCCCGTATCCCGACCAGAAGGCGTCGCGCTCGGCGGCCGACGCCCTGGCGTCGGCCCGGTACAAAGCCCAGTCGGCCAGTGGATCACCCCACCATGCCCGCTCGCTATCGAGGATTCCCACGATCGTCGGCTCCTCGGCCGACGGGTCGAGCATGACGTTCACCGTCCAGAGGTCTCCGTGCAACAGCCGCGGTTCGTCGACCTCGTCGAGGCGGTCACGGTTTCGCCCAACGAGGGCGGTAAGGCGTGACACGTCGTCGGTCGGCAGGGACCAGCGCTCCAGATCGGTGACGCTGTCGGCCAGTGAGCGCTCCAAGGTGTCGCTCCAGCTCACCTCTCGAGGAGCGGCCAGCGGCCCCCACGCCTCGCCGGTCATGGCGTGCACCCGTCGGCTGATGGCGCCGAGTTGGGCGAAGAACTGTGGCCAGTGCTCCCGGCCGTAGCCGGGGAGGGAGTCGGGGGCGGGAACGCCGGGCAGGAGGGTCTGCACCAAGTAGTCCCGGCCGATGACCTGGTGAGTGAAGTCGGCACCGAGCACCCGCGGGACCAAGGGCGCCAGTCCGGCGAGCCATGCGGCTGCCGCATACTCGCTGCGCAGCCAGTGCCGCTCGGATCGCAGTTGGAGCTCGGGACGGGGCGCGACCCGCAGCACCACGGACGGACCCGACGCGAAGTCGACGCGGAAGGTGCTGTTGTAGGTGCCCAGGACCAGCTCGACGGCGGAGCACACCTCGATGCCGTCCCCGAGCACCCGTCGACACATGGCCACGACCTCGGCGGCGCTGACCGGCTCCTGAGACGCGTCTGCCGGCCGGGGCACGGGTCGGAAGTCCACCCGGCAACGCTACGGGACCGTCAGCAGGCGAGTGGTGGCGCAGGGCGCGTCGGACGATCTCGCCCCCGGGCGACGCCGCAGCGCTCGGCGGGGCGACGACCGAGGCTCGCCGCTCAGGCGGTCTCGGCGAGCCGGCCGACGAGACGGCCGGCGACGGCGTCGGCGATGGCGCCCCGGGACTGGTCGAGAGCGTCGGCGACCATGGCGACGAGCTCGGGGGATGCCCCGGCGGCCTCGGCCCGCTGGAGGCCCTCGAGGATGAACCGTCGGCCCAGCTGGGTGGCGCCTTCGCCGGTGCGGTCAGCGAGGGCTCGGAGCCGGTCGATGTCGGCGGCGGCGATGCGCACGGCCAGGGTCGACTTGGGTTGGCCGTCGTCGGGCCGCGGGGTGAGCCGGAACACCTTCGCCGGGTCCAGGAGGTGCTCCTCCTCGTCCAGGGCAGTGGCCTCGGCTTCGTAGTCGTCTCGGTTGGTCATCGGATTGCCTCCTCGTAGTTGCGGCGTTCCCGGTCGGTCATGGGGCGGGCGGTGACCACGTAGGCGTCCCCGTCAGGAGTCGCCGGGTCGAGGATCACCAGCAGATGCCGCTCACCGACGGTGCTGCCCCAAACCGTGAGCCGCCCGGGCCGGTGGCGGTCGTCGGTCTGGGCCAGCGTGTCGGCGTGGTGGGCGATGTGCGCCTCGTTGTGCTCGTCCCACATCGCCCGGGGTGTCTCCACCCACCGAATCGCATCACGTTCGTATCATGCCCCTGCTGCTGACCTACCACCGAGCGCCGACGCCGAGCCATCTCCCGCGACCACTCCGATGCCGGCGGCATCGGGCGCAGATCGGGCAGGGCGGACCGGTGGTTCGGGCGCGGGTCGTGGCGGTCGTTGACCAGCTTGGGCGGAAGCGGCGGTGGACACCGGGCACAAACGGGCGGGATTCCTCCGGCCGCATCCCTGGCGCCCCGGCGGGGCCGTTCCTAGCATCGGCTCGGAGCTGGTTGCGGAACCGGCGGATCGCGTCACCAGAGCAGCAGGGGGGAACATCATGTCGGTCAACGGCACGTCTCGTCTTCGGTGGGGTCGGAAGGGCCCAAGGCGGCTCCACGTCGTGGCCGGCGCCGTCGGTGTCTCGCTGATCGCCGCGGCGTGCGGCGCAGGAGGCGGGTCGAGCGCGTCGTCCAAGGGTGGCTCCACCGGCACGGTGACCGTGGCGGTCGTGGCCAACCCGCAGATGCAGCAGATGGAGCAGCTGGTGCACGTCTTCGAGGCCGAGCACAAGGGCATCACGGTCAAGTTCGACACCCTCCCCGAGAACGAGGAGCGGGCCCAGATCCAGAAGGACGTGGCTACCGGCAGCGGGCTCTACGACGTGGTGATGGTCAGCAACTACGAGACGCCGATCTGGGCCAAGAACGGCTGGCTCGACAACTTGTCGTCGTCGAAGTTCATCGGCAGCGACCCCTCCTACGCCCCGAGCGACCTCCTGGCCCCGATCCGGACCTCGTTGTCGTACAAGGGCGGCCTGTACTCGGTCCCGTTCTACGGGGAGTCGTCGATGCTCTACTACCGCAAGAGCTTGCTGGCCAAGGCGGGGATCACCCTCCCGGTCCATCCGACGTGGACGCAGGTGGCGGCGGCTGCGGCCAAGCTCGACAAGCCGGGCCAGACGGCCGGCATCTGCCTGCGCGGCCAGGAGGGTTGGGGCGAGAACCTGGCGACCCTCGACACGGTGATCAACACCTACGGCGGGGAGTGGTTCAACCCCAAGTGGCAGCCCCAGCTCACCTCCCCGGCGTTCACCAAGGCGGTCGACTTCTACGTGAACCTGGTCCGCAAGGACGGCGAGCCCGGCGCGGCCAGCGCGGGGTTCACCGAGCTGCTCACCGACTACAGCCAGAGCAAGTGCGCCATGTGGTACGACTCGACGGTGGCGGCCTCGTCGATCGAGGCGGCGTCGCCCTCGGTCTTCGCCGACACCGGCTACGCGTACGCGCCGACCGCGGTCACCAAGTCGTCGGGCTGGCTCTACACGTGGTCGCTCGGCATCCCGGCCAACTCGGCCCACCAGGGCGCGGCGTGGAAGTTCGTCGACTGGGCCACGTCCAAGGGCTACATCGACCTCGTCGGCCAGAAGCTCGGCTTCTCCCAGCTGCCGCCCGGGAGCCGCACCTCCACCTACGGCGTGGCCAAGTACGCCACCGCGGCCAAGGCCTATGCCGGGATCACGCTGAGCTCGATCAACAGCGCGGATCCGGCCCACCCGACCGTGCAGCCGGTGCCCTACACCGGCGTGCAGTTCGTCGACATCCCGCAGTTCGAGTCGCTCGGCGACCAGGTCTCCCAGCAGATCTCCGGCGCCATCGCCGGCACCGAGTCGGTGAGCCAGGCGCTGAAGACCGGGCAGCAAGACGCCGTCCCCGTCGGTCAGCAGCAGTGACCGGCCCCGGCGCCACCACGCCGTCGTGACTGCGGTCGCGACGGTCACCACCGGCCCGGCCCCGACACCCCCTGCGGGGCCGGGCCGGCAGTCCCGGCGACGCCAAAGGTGGAGCCGGCGACTGCCGATCCTGCCGGCGGTCCTCTACACCATCGTCGTCACCCAGATCCCGTTCGTGCTCACGATCTGGTACAGCCTCCAGAGCTGGAACCTGCTGACCCCGGCCAACAAGCACTTCATCGGGCTCGGCAACTACCGGCTGATCTTCACCAACGCGTCGTTCCGCCAGGCGCTGCTCACGACGGTCGAGATGACGGCCCTCACCGTCGTCATCGCCATGCTCCTCGGCCTGGCCTTCGCCCTGCTGCTCGACCGGAGGTTCCTCGGCCGCAGCGTCGTGCGCACCTTGCTCATCACCCCGTTCCTCGTCATGCCGACCGCCGCCGCGCTGCTGTGGAAGACCACCATGCTCGACCCGACCTACGGCCTGTTCAACTGGCTGCTGTCCCCCTTCGGCGTCCACCACGTCGCCTTCCTCAGCGTCCACCCCTTCGCCTCGGTGGTCGCCATCGGCGTGTGGCAGTGGACGCCGTTCATGACCCTGATCGTCCTGGCCGGGCTCCAGGGACAACCGGGTGAGACCATCGAGGCGGCCCACGTCGACGGCGCCGGGGGGTGGGCCGTGTTCCGCGAGCTGACGCTGCCCCACCTGCGCCCGTACCTCGAGCTCGGCATCCTGCTCGGGTCGATCTACATCGTCAACTCCTTCGACGCGGTCTACAACATGACCCAGGGCGGTCCGGGGACGGCCACCACCAACGTCCCGTACTTCCTCTACCAGCAGGCCTTCCAGGCCTTCAACATCGGCCAGGCGTCGGCCCTCGGCATCGTCACGGTCATCCTCACCCTGATCGTGGCCAGCTTCGCCCTCCGCCTGCTCTCCAGCGTCTTCCGGCTCGAGCCGGCGCGCGCGTGACGCTGACCGCGGCCCACGAGGCCGCTCGCCCGGACGTCGAGAGCAGGCCCGAGGCGCCGGCCGCCCCGCGCCGCTGGCTGCGCCACCTGCCCGGCGTCGGCTGGGGCGTGGTCGCCTGGATCGGCGCGCTGGCGTTCTTCCTGCCGGTCCTGTGGATGGTCCTGACCGCGTTCAAGCCCGAGGCATCGGCCTACAGCTACCCGCCGAAGTTCACCTTCTCGCCGACCCTCGACGAGTTCCGGTCGGTGTTCAGCCGTGGCCTCGGCCCCTACCTGCAGAACTCGGTGGTCGCCACGCTCGGCTCGACCATCCTGGTGCTGGTCCTGGCCGTGCCGGCCGCCTACGGGCTGGCCATCCGACCGGTGGAGAAGTGGCGCGACGTCATGTTCTTCTTCATCTCCACCAAGATGCTGCCGATCGTCGCGGCGATCGTCCCGCTCTACATCATCGCCAGGGACGTCCACCTGCTCGACAACACCATCGTGCTCATCCTGCTGTACGCGTCGATGAACCTGCCGCTCGCCGTGTGGATGCTGCGGTCGTTCCTCCTGGAGGTGCCCGCCGAGCTGCTCGAGGCGGCCCGACTCGACGGCGCCAACCTTCGCCGGGAGATCACCGACGTGATGCTGCCCATCGTCGCTCCCGGGATCGCCGCGACCGCGCTGATCTGCGTGATCTTCGCCTGGAACGAGTTCTTCCTCGCCGTCAACCTGACCGCGACCGTGGCGGGGACCGTCCCGGTGTTCCTGTCCGGGTTCATCACCAGCGAGGGCCTGTTCTGGGCCCGCCTGTCGGCCGCGGCGACCATCGCCTCGGTCCCGGTCATCGTCATCGGATGGATCGCCCAGCGCCAACTGGTGCGCGGCCTGTCCATGGGCGCCCTCAAGTGACGGCCTTCCGGAGGACACCGCGAGAGGGGGCACCGTGGCCAACGTGAGGTTCGAGCAGGCGACGAGGAGCTACGCCAAGGGCGCGCCCCCGGCGGTGGACGCCCTCGACCTGGCCATCGAGGACGGCGAGTTCATGGTCCTGGTCGGTCCTTCGGGCTCGGGCAAGACCACCGCCCTGCGCATGCTCGCCGGCCTCGAGCCGGTCGACGTCGGCCGGGTCCTGATCGCCGACGGCGACGTCACCAACGTGGCCGCGAAGGACCGCGACATCGCCATGGTCTTTCAGAACTACGCCCTCTACCCGCAGAAGAGCGTCGCCGAGAACATGGGCTTCGCGCTGAAGATGCAGGGGGTGGGCAAGGCGGAGCGGACCCGCAGGGTCGGCGAAGCGGCCGCCATGCTCGGCCTGGAGGCGTTGCTCGGACGCAAGCCGCGCGAGCTGTCCGGCGGTCAGCGCCAGCGGGTGGCCATGGGCCGGGCCATCGTGCGCGAGCCGCGCGTGTTCCTGATGGACGAGCCCCTCTCCAACCTCGACGCCAAGCTCCGGGTGCAGACGAGGAGCCAGATCGCCGAGCTGCAGCGCCGCCTCGGGGTGACGACGGTCTACGTCACCCACGACCAGGTCGAGGCCATGACCATGGGCGACCGCGTCGCGGTCCTCCACGACGGTCACCTGCAACAGTGCGCCAGCCCGAGGACCCTCTACGAGGATCCGGCCAACCTGTTCGTGGCCGGCTTCATCGGATCGCCGGCCATGAACCTGAGGGAGGTCGACAGCGACGGGGGCACCGTCCGCCTGGGCGACGCGACCATCCGGCTCCCCGAACGGCTCGGCCAGGCGGTGGCGGGCGCCGGCGCGGCTCGCATCGTGGTCGGCGTGCGCCCCGAGCACCTGCGCATCGCCGGCTCTGACGACGGACCGCCCGACGACGACCGCGTCTGCGGGGAGGTGGTGATCGTCGAGGAGCTCGGGGCCGACGCCTACGTCCACGCCCGGGTCCCCGGCGTGCCCGAGGCGCTGCTGGTCAGGACCGGCGGCCGCCGGCCGCCCAAGCCGGGCGAGCGCGTCGAGCTGGTCGTCTCGGTCGACGACCTGTTCGCCTTCGCCCCCGAGACCGGCAAGCGGCTCCGGGCCGACGATCGACGGGTCGGCCGAGCCGACGGAGAGGACATGCGATGAGGGCGGTGGTGCTCGACGAGCCCGGCAAGATCGACGTGCGGAACGTGCCCGACCCCACGCCGGGACCGGGACAGATCGTGGTGCGGGTCGGCAGCTGCGGGGTGTGCGGCACCGACCTCCACATCGCCGACGGCGAGTTTCCGCCGACTCCGTACCCGATCACCCCGGGTCACGAGTTTGCCGGCGAGGTGGTCGCCCTCGGCCACGACGTGCCGTCGCGCCTGGCGCGCGTGGGCGACCGGGTGGCCGTCGACCCCTCGCTGTTCTGCGGCCACTGCCGCCCCTGTCGAGCCGGCCACGGAAACCTGTGCGACAACTGGGCCGCCATCGGGGACACCGTCGACGGCGCCTTCGCCGAGTACGTGGTCGTGCCGGCGGCCAACGCCTACCTGCTGCCTGCCGGCGTCGACCACCGGCAGGGCGCGCTGGTCGAGCCGCTCTCGTGCGCCATCCACGGCCTCGACGTGCTCGGCCCGGTGATCGGCGCCCAGGTGCTGATCGTCGGCGCCGGCACCATGGGCCTGCTCATCCAGCAGCTCGTCCTCCTGGCCGGCGCCGCCTCGGTCACCACCGTGGACCGGGCGGAGCCCAGGCTCCAGGTGGCGCGCCGACTGGGCTCCCACCAGGTCGCCACCGACGTCGGCGCCCTGGGCGACGAGCGCTTCGACGTGTGCGTGGACGTCACCGGGGCGGCGCCGGTGATCGAGGCCGCCTTCGACCGGCTGCGCCGCGGTGGCCGCCTCCTGGTCTTCGGGGTGGCCGCCGAGTCGGCGCGCGTCGCGCTGTCACCGTTTCGGATCTACAACGACGAGCTCACCATCCTCGGGTCGATGGCCGTGCTGCACAGCTTCACCGAGGCCGTCGACCTGGTCGCCTCCGGTGCGGTCGACCTCGCCCCCCTCCTGCAGGGGGCGCCCTATCCCCTCGACCGGTACGGCGACGCCCTGCAGGCGGTCAGGGACGGCCAGGGCATCAAGGTCCAGGTCGACCCCGCCGCCTGACAGCTCGCGCCTGCCCCCCTTTGCCGGCGGCGACCGCTCACTCGGTCCCTCCCGCTCACTCGGTCACTCCGCTCACGCAGTCATTCCGGTCACTCGGTCACTCCGGTCACTCCGGTCACTCCGGTCACTCGGTCATTCCGGTCATGCGGGGAGGATCCGCTCCCGCCAGCGGTCGAGGGCGTCGAGAACATGGCGGTCGCGCGGGACGGCGTCGATGCGGTGGCCGCGCTCGGCGAGCCATCTGCCGGTCACGTCGGTCAGCTCGACGCCCCCCGCGACCGCAGCGGCCTGCACGGCGGCGCCGTAGGCGACGGGCTCGGCCACGTCGGAGACCACGAGCGGGCGACCCGAGAGGCGCTGCACGGTGCGCTGCCACACCGCCCCCCTGGCGCCCCCGCCGATCAGCACGATCGGCTGCTCGTCGCGCTGGGGCGCCCAGCGGGCCAGGTCGGCGGCCGCGGTCAGCAGCGTGCCCACCACCCCCTCGTAGGCGGCCTGGAGGATCGAGCCGGGATCGGTGTCGTGGCGCAGGCCCAACATCGTGCCCGTGGCGTCCGGGACGTTGGGCGTGCGCTCGCCGTCGAGCCAGGGCAGGCACACCACCCCGTCCGACGGCGCCGTGTCCTCCCGGCCCCGTCCGAGCCACGAGGCCACCCGGTCGACGGCCAGGGTGGCGTTGAGGGTGCAGGCGAGCGGGAGGTGGCGGCCGTCGGCGCTGGCGAAGCCGGCCACGATCCCACTGGCATCGGCGCTCGACGTCTCCGACACGGCGAACACCGTCCCCGACGTGCCGAGGGACATGGCCATCTCCCCGCTGCGCAGGCCGAGGGCCAGCGCGGCGGCCGCGTTGTCGCCCGCTCCGCAGGCCACCAGCGTCGACGGCCGCAACCCGAGCTCCCCGGCCACGTCGCGCCGCACGGTGCCCGCCGGCTCGGTCGGTGCGAGGACCGTGGGCAGCAGGTCGGAGCCCAGCTCCACCCCGGCCAGGCCCAACACCTCGTCGCAGTACGCCTCCGACGTCGGCGACCACCAACCCGTGCCCGACACGTCGCTGCGGTCGGTGACCCGCCGCCCGGTGAGGCGATAGGTCAGGTAGTCGTGGGGGAGGGCCACCGCCTCGGTCGCCGCGGCGACGAGCGGCTCCGCCAGCCGGAGCCACGCCCACTTGGTGACCGTGAACGACGCCGAAGGGACCGAGCCGATCAGCGCAGCCGTGGCGGCCGGGCCGCCGAGGGCGTCGACGAGGGCGGCGGCGTCGGGGGCGCTGCGGATGTCGTTCCACAGCAGCGCAGGGCGCAACGGGCCCCGGCTGTCCGACACGACCAGCCCGTGCTGCTGGGCGGCCACCGACACCGCCTCCAGCTGGCCGGCCAAGCCCGTGTCCGCCAGCGCGGCGGCCATGGCCGACTCCCACGTCCTCGGATCGGTCTCGTGGTGCCCGCGCGACCCGGTGACCTCGTTGGGCGCGCTGCCCGATGCCACGACGGACCCGTCATCCACGTCGACCACCACGACCTTGGTCGACTGCGTCGAGACGTCGACCCCACCCACCAACGGCACGCTGGGAGGCTAGCCGGGGCGTTTTGCCGGGGGGCCGGCGCACCGGCGCGCGGCGCGTTGCCGGCGCGGCACGCTGCCGGCGCACGGCGTGTTGCCGGCGCGGGCCGGGCTCGGCGCGTTGCCAGGGCACGCGCTGGCCCGGCGCGGGCCGGTCCACTCGCCCGGCCGGGCCGATCTCGGGACGGAGCGCAGGCCGGGCCGATCTCGGGACCCTTGGCACGAATATCTCACGCAGAGGGCCCCCGGTTCGGAGGTGACTGGCCGTGGACGTCTCCACTCGCCCGGCCGGGCCGATCTCGGGACGGAGCGCAGGCCGGGCCGATCTCGGGACCCTTGCCACGAATATCTCACGCAGAGGGCCCCCGGTTCGGAGGTGACTGGCCGTGGACGTGACGGCCTGTCACGAGGCGGTCACATGCCTGCCCTACTGTCGCAGCCAGGTCCACTTTCGACACCAGACACGCGCCCGAGGATCGATCCCGCCGCGCTCCCGCCCCCTTTCGGCCGACCGGCTGGGGAGACGGTGGCGCTGGCGGGCGCCTCCCTCGGACCTGCGCGGCGCGACGCGGTTGTCCTCGACAAATGGAGCAATGGCCGACCGAATCGAGCGTTACCATGGCCACAGGAGAACCTATGATGGACGACGCGGAGCGCGACCGCTTCCTCGAGAGCTTGCGACGTGACGAGCAATTTCGTGCCGTCGTGCGTCGAGAGCTGCTCACCGAGGAGCTTCTGAGCCTCCCCCAGACGGTTGCCACCTTGATCGACGTGTTTGCCGAGCAGCGTCGAGACTTCACGGCCCTGGCCCAGGAGATCCGCAACTACCTGCAGAGGACGCTCACCGTCGTGGCAGACGGCTTCGGTCGAGTGGAGGCCGAGATCGGCTCCGTCGGCGACGACGTCACGTCGCTTCGCGATGACGTCACGTTGCTTCGCGATGACGTGACGTCGCTACGCGATGAGGTCGGCACCGGTCGGGATGACGTCACGTCGCTGCGCGATGACCTGTTCACGCTCCGGTTGGACACGACCACCGGCTTCGTTGCGGTCGGCGCCAGGTTCGACCAGATGGATGCCAGGTTCGACCAGATGGATGCCAGGTTCGACCAGGTGGACGCCAGGTTCGACCAGGTGGACGCCAGGTTCGAGCAGGTGGATGCCCGGTTCGACCAGGTGGACGCCAGGTTCGACCAGCTCTGAGCTGAGACCCTCGTTGCTCGAGGGTCGCGTGGGCTCGTCGGCTGTTGGCCGGACAGGCTGCGGGCGTCGCGCGCCTGCGGTGCGCACGGGTGGTGGGCGCGCCCGATCCCTCGACGGAGCGACCGACACCGGGCACCCGGAGCCGCGCTACAGCCCGCCGAGCGGACCCCCGCCGGTCGTCGTGGTGGTGGTTGGAGGCGGGGGTCTGCTCGGCGTGGTCGGGGTCGTGGGCGCGGTGGAGATCGGCGGGGTAGTGGCGGCAGGGGAGGTGGTGGAGGTCGACGAGACTGGGGCGGGGTGCGTCGAGCGACGGCCCGACCTGGCCGGAGCGGTGGTCGACGTGGTGCTCCGACGCCCGCCCGAGTGGTGCGTGCCTGCGCCCGGCACCACCCCGGTCCGGCCCGACGTCGACTTGCTGCGGTGGGGGGGGAGGGCGGGTCCGGGCTGGGAGGGGACCTGGCGGGTGGCGGTCACCGCCGGCGAGGCCGGATGGGAGGCCGATGGGACCTGGTGCGAGGCGATCGGCGAGCCGAGGGCGTGGACCCGACCGAAGCCGGCCAGGTCCGACCACCAGATGGACGACACCTGCGCGCTCGTGCCGGTGTGGGGGTCGTTGATCATCACGCCGTCGCCGATGTAGATCCCGACGTGGTGGATGTCGGAGGTGCCGTAGAAGACCAGGTCGCCGGGACCAGTTGGGAGAGGGGACCGGGTCGGTCCAGGCGTCCTGGTCGGCGGCGACGCGGGGGATGGCGACCCCGACGGCGACGACGAGCGGGGTCCGGACCCTTGCGGTCCCCGAGTGTCGCCCGGTCGGAGGAGAGCTCACCATGGCAGCTACAACGTTCGTGCTCGGCGCGTTGGTCTCCTGCCTGCGACGACCACGGCACCGAGCGACCACACTGGAGGGGTGACCAGCACGCCCGGCAACCTGACCGCTCCCCCCTTCACCGGCGAGCTGCCGGCGATGGCCGTCGCCCGCCGGCTCGGCGACTTCCGGGCCCGGCTGGCCGCCGACGGCCTCGAGGCGGCGGTCGTGTCCAGCCTGACCAACGTCCGCTACCTGAGCGGCTTCACCGGCTCGGCGGGTTTTCTCGTCGTGCTGCCCGGCGAGGCCGTGCTCGTGACCGACGGCCGCTACGCCACCCAGTCGGTCGACCAGATCGGCGCCGCCGGGGCGGCGGTGGCGGTCGAGGTGGCGCCCGCACCCGAGCAGGGGAGGGTGGTCTCCTCCGTGGTCGCCCGAGGGCCGTTCGACCGGCTCGGGCTGGAAGCGGCCCACGTGAGCTGGGCGGCGCAACGCACCTGGGCCACCGACTGGTTCCCCGGCCTCGAGCTCGTCGCCACGGTCGGGCTGGTCGAGACGCTGCGCCGCCGTAAGGACACCGGTGAGCTGGCCAGGGTGGCCATGGCCGCCTCCATCGCCGACGCCGCCCTGGCGACGATCCGCCCGCTGCTGGCCGACAGCCCGACCGAGGCCGACTTCGCCGTGGCCCTCGACCACGAGATGCGGCGTCTCGGTGCCGACGGGGTCGCCTTCGAGACCATCGTCGCGTCCGGGCCCAACGGTGCTCGCCCGCACCACCGGCCGTCGTCGAGGAGGATCCGGCCCGGCGAGCCGGTGGTCGTCGACTTCGGGGCGCGCGTCGACGGCTACTGCTCGGACATGACTCGGACCCTGTGGGTCGGCCGGCTGGCCGAGCCCGACCTGCACCGCGCCGTCGACGTGGTGCTCGCCTCCCAGGCCGCCGGGGTGGATGCGGTGGCCGAGGGCGTGGCCGGCTGCGACGTCGACGCAATCTGCCGTCGGGTGATCGCCGACGCTGGGTGGGCCGAGCGCTTCGTGCACGGCACGGGCCACGGCGTCGGCCTCGACATCCACGAGGCCCCCTCGGTGGCGGCCGCCTCGGTCGATACACTCGCCGACGGCCACGTCGTCACGGTCGAGCCGGGCGTCTACCTCCCGGGCGTCGGCGGCGTGCGCATCGAGGACACCGTGGTGGTGACGACCGGAGGCTGCCACCCGCTCACCCTGACACCGAAGGACCATCCCTGATGCCGACCGTCTCCACCAATGACCTCAAGAACGGCATGAGCCTCAACCTGAGCGAGGGCCTGTTCTCGGTCGTGGAGTTTCAGCACGTCAAGCCGGGCAAGGGGGGCGCATTCGTGCGGACCAAGCTGAAGAACGTGCGGACCGGTGCGGTGATCGAGCGCACCTACCGCGCCGACGAGAAGCTCGACCAGGCCATGATCGACAAGCGCGAGATGCAGTTCTTGTACCTCGACGCCGACGGCTACGTGTTCATGGACTCGACCGACTACGAGCAGCTGACGGCCCCCCGCGCCTCCCTCGGCACGTCGCCCAACTTCCTCAAGGAGGGCGACTCCGCCGTGCTGCAGCTCTACGACGGGGAGATCGTCGGCGTCGACCTGCCCGCTGCGGTGCAGCTGTCGGTGGCCGAGACCGAGCCCGGCCTCCAGGGTGATCGGGTCTCGGGCGCCCGCAAGCCGGCCACCTTGGAGACCGGCCACACCGTGCTGGTCCCGCTCTTCGTCAACCCGGGCGACCGCATCAAGGTCGACACCCGCACCGGCGAGTACCTGACCCGGGCCTGATCGTGGGCGTCGACGCGGTCGCCGGGGCCAGGCGCCAGGCCAGGGAGCGGGCCCTCGGGTTGCTCTACGAGGCCGAGGCCAAGGGCGCCCCGCTCTCCGGGGTCGTCGCCGATCTTCCCGTGGAGCCCGACGCCTTCGCGGCCGCCCTGGTGGCCGGGGTCGAGGAGCGCATCGACCGGATCGACGGGCTGATCACCGCCCACGCCATCGGCTGGACCATGGAGCGGATGCCCGTCGTGGACCGGGCCCTCCTCCGGCTGGCCACCTTCGAGCTGCTCGGCCTGCCCGACGTACCCGTCGGGGTGGTCATCTCCGAGGCCGTCGACCTGGCCAAGGAGTACAGCACCGACGAGTCCGGCCGGTTCGTCAACGGCCTGCTCTCGGCAGTCGCCGCCGAGGTCAGGCCCGGGGGCGTTTCGACCGTCCCCGAATGACCATTGACACGGGAGCAGGTGCGACGCAGGATCGGGTGCCGACGAACCGGAGGCACGACATGGACCGACGTCGATTGCGCAACCTGCTGGGTCCGGTGCAGGGGATCATCGGGGGAGCCACCGGAGGCGCCGCATCCGGAGTAGCCGGCGCGGTGGGCGGCCCGCTGAGCTCAGCGCTCTCCGGAGAGCCGACACCGGAGGGGTCACCGCGATACGCGAAGCGCGCTCGGCGGCGAGAGTGCCGGGCCCGTCGCCGGAGTCGGTAGCTCGGGCCTCGACGTTGCCCGTCGTTGCCCGGCGAGGTGGTGCGCCCGGACGCTCGCCGCCGGCCTTACCACCGAGAGCCAGAACCAGCGCCGATGCATCGAGGACGCAGTCCGTCACCGTCGATCGGCGGCGAGGACGGACTCGCGGGTCGCCCCGACGGTGCGATGGGCCGCCGACGTGGCCTCGAGCGCCTTCAGCACCTCCTCGGTCGTGGGCTGGCCGGCGAAGTCGACCACCCAGTCACGCATGTAGGACTCGATGGAGCGGCCGGCAGCCCGAGCCCGCTTGCGGATCACCTCGTAGGCGTCCTCGGGGATCTCGCGGATCTGGATCCTCGCCACAGCGCGACTGTCGCGCAACAGCGACCTCGCCGGCGCCGGACGCCATTGCACCAATAGTGGATACGTTGGGTCATCTATTCGCTCGAGGGGAGCTCCGTTGTGGCTGTGACCGACAAGACCTCGGCGACCGAGTCCGCTCTGGCGGAGCGCGCCGCCGACCCGTTCGCCACGGGCGTGGCCCCTCAGCCGCCCGCCCCCCGGTGGGCCGCAGTCGGCGCCGGCGTCGTCATCTCCGCCCTCCTGACCGGGGCCACCTTCGTGCAGGGCGGCGCCGAGATGGGCGTGCTGCTGCTCGTGGGCCTGGCCCTCGGCGTGGTCCTCTACCACGCCAGGTTCGGGTTCACCTCGGCGTGGCGGCAGCTGGTGGCCGTCGGTCAGGGACGGGCGCTGCGGGCGCAGATGGTCATGCTGGCCGCCGGGTCGGTGCTCTTCGCCGTGCTGCTCAGCCAGGGATGGACCCTCTTCGGCCACCATCTCCAGCCATCGGTCTCCCCGGTGGGGGTGAGCGTGGTGGTGGGCTCGCTGCTCTTCGGCATCGGGATGCAGCTCGCCGGGTCCTGCGCATCGGGAACCCTCTACGCGGTCGGCAGCGGCCAGGGGGCCACGGTGGTGGCCCTGATCGGGTTCGTGACCGGATCGGTCCTCGGATCGTGGAGCTTCCCGTTCTGGACGCAGCGCACACCGGCGGGACCGGCGATATCGCTGGCCGCCAGCGGTCTGGGTTACGTGGGTGCCGTCGTGGTCCAGTTGGCCGCGTTCGCGACGATCGCCGGGGTCACCCTGGCGATCGAGCGGCGCCGCCACCCGCCGCGCATCGAGCCTGCTCCGGTGGCCGCCGGCCGGGCCCGGCTGCTGCGCGGCAGCTGGCCGCTGCTGGCGGGCGCAGTGGGCCTGGCCGCACTCAACGGGCTGACCCTGGCGGTCAGTGGGCAGCCGTGGGGGATCACCTTCGGCTTCGCCTTGTGGGGAGCCAAGGCGTTCCAGGGGCTCGGCTACCACCACATCGGTGCGTGGCCGTACTGGATGACGCACGCCAACGCCACCGCGCTGCACCACTCCGTGCTGGCCAACGCCACCAGCGTCACCGACCTGGGGATCATGGCGGGCGCGCTCGTCGCCGCCGGCGTGGCCGGCACCTTTGTGCGCTGGCGGCTGCCGCGCCCGCGGGTCGCGATGGCCGCGGTGCTCGGCGGCCTGCTCATGGGCTACGGCGCCCGCATCGCCTTCGGCTGCAACATCGGTGCCTACTTCGACGGCATCGCCTCCTTCAGCCTCCACGGCTGGGTGTGGGGAGCGATGGCCCTGATCGGGACCTGGGTGGGCATCCGCCTCCGCCCGTTGTTCGGGCTGAGCAACCCCAAGCCCACCGACGGAGTCTGCTGAAGGACAGCGCGGAGGTGGTCAGAGCCGGCTGGCGACCAGCAGGTGGGAGAGTGGGCCGCCGGCGAGGACGGCGACGACCGCGCCGATGGCGAGGAAGACCCCGTAGGGCATCGGCGTCGTCCTCGACATCCGGCCCGTGGAGAGGAGGGCGGCGGCGACCACGATCCCGAGGAGGTTGGCGGCCAGCAGCCCGACCAGCAGCTGCGGCACGCCCAGCCAGCCGAGGACCAGGCCGATCACCGCGGCCAGGCGGACGTCACCGAAGCCGAGCCACTTGGGGTTGATCACGTTGAGGGCGAAGAACAGCGCGAACGACCCGGCCGCGCACGCGGCGGCTACGGCGAGGCGGTGCCACTGGCCGTCAGCCGCCGCGCCGACGACGAGGAAGGCGGCGCAGGCGACGCCGGTCGGATAGACCACCCGCTTGGGCAGCAGGTAGTGCTCGAGGTCGATGCAGGCCAGGGCGATCAGCCCGGCCACGAAGGCATCCAGGGCCGGGGTGGTCCAGGTCCAGCCGTCGCGGAGGGCGACGGCCACGAAGAGGGCGCCGGTGGCGGCCTCGACAGCAGGGTAGCGGGCCGAGATCGGCGCCTGGCAGCGGCGGCAGCGTCCCCGCAGCGCCATCCAGGACAGCAGCGGCACGTTGTCGTAGGCGGCGATCGGCGACGCGCAGGTCGGGCAGGCGGACGGCGGTCTCGACAGCGAGACCTTGGCCGGGACGCGGTGGACGACGACGTTGAGGAACGAGCCGATGGCCAGGCCCACGAGGGCCGACGCCACCACCAGGATGACGGTCATCGTGGGGACCCGGTCATTCCCCCGACGGTGCCAGCTGCGCGGCCTCGTGTCGACCGCTTCCATCCCTGGCGCCCCGCCGCGAGCGACGGCTGGCCGCCACCAGCAGGCCGCCGAGGCCGATGAGCCCGGCGGCCGTGCCCAGCGAGCCGCGGAGGTCGAAGCCGGTGTAGGCGAGGGGCGCGGCGGATGTGGCCTTGGCCTTGGTGGTCGTGGTGGTGCTCGTGGATCCGGGCCGCGCCGTCGAGCCGGGCAGGGCGGCCGAGCCGGTCCTGCCGGGGGCCGGGGGCCGGGTGGTCGTGGACGGGGTGGTCATGGGGGAGGTGGGCGATTCGGCGCCGAAGGGGTCCTTGCCGGCGGCCGCCGCGCCGGCGGTCGCGGTGTTGCGCGCAGGAGCCGTGGCGGCGTGGCCCGCGCGGACGTGGCCGACCGAGATGGCGGTGCCCGTCGAGCCCGGGATGGCGGCCGGGGTGGCCGGCAAGGCCAGGCGGTGGAGGGAGGTGACGTCGACGGCCTGGGCGCGGAACCCGGGGTGAGGGTGGGCGACGGGCGTGGCCGTGGCCACGGCCAGGTCGGTGACGCCGCTCGGACCGGCGGCGGCGGCGACGCTCAGGACGTAGGCGAGTTGCGTGGTCGTGCCCCGCGCCGTGCCGGGGAGGGCCCAGGTGACCTCGGTGAAGGTGGCGTGGCGCACCCGGCGGTCAGGGTGGCTGGCGACGACGGGGGAGAGGTCGGGCAGCCCGTTGGCGCCGATCCGCATGCGAACCTGTCGGTGGGTGGGATGGTCGCAGTGGGCGTGGGCGGCGCAGCCGACCCAGGTCAACCCGACGGGGAGGTAGAGCGAAGCGGTCACGTCGCTGCGCCCGACCTCGGGGCTGGTGGTGACGGTCAGGTGCTCGACGGTGAGCTGGGGGAGGGCGGCGAGGGCGGTGGCGGCGTGACCGACGGGGTGGGTGGCGGACGGCCGACCCGCCACGGGTCCTGCGGCCGTCCCGGTGGGGGAGGACTCGACGGCGGACACGGCCACGACGGGGACGACGACCTGCCGGGTGGTGACCGCCGGGCCGATGCCCCGTTCGACCGCCGCCGGGCTCGGCAGGACCGGGCCGGTCGGCGCAACCACGGTGGTCGGCGGCGCAGCGGTCGCCGGTGCGGTGGTGGTCGGCGGCACAGCGGTCGCCGGCACAGCGGTCGCCGGTGCGGTGGTGGTCGCCGGTGCGGTGGTGGTCGCCGGTGCGGTGGTGGTCGCCGGTGCGGTGGTGGTCGCCGGTGCGGTGGTGGTCGCCGGTGCGGTGGTGGCCGGCGCAGTGGTGGCCGGCGCAGTGGTGGTCGGCGCGGTGGTCGGCGGTGCGGGAGAGGTCACCGGCGCCAGCACGGCGCCGCTGCTGATCTCGCCGGGTCCGTTGCGGAGGATGGCCACGGCGTCGACCCAGTGGGCGTCGATGGTCGGGGCGGCGGCACCGGAGGGGGCCAGCGCAACGGTCAGCCGGGTCCCGGCGGCGCCGAGGTGGACGCCTCGCCAGACGAGCAGGGTGCCGGTGCGGGTGGCGACCTGGCGGGGGGCGCGAGCCCACGACGAGGTGCCGACGGTCAGCCGGGCGCTGCGGGGGATCTCGGCCAGGCCGGCGGGCACCAGGTCGGTGACCGTGACGCTGTGCAGGCTGACCGTCGGTGGTCCGAGCGTGATCGTGACCGGCACGGCCCGACCGGCGATCTCGTCCGGCACGGTGACGCCGAGGGCAAGGTGTCGAGGGGCAGAGTGTCGAGGGGCAGCGCGTCGAGGGGCAGAGTGTCGAGGGGCACGGGTGTCCGGGCCAGCGACGTGGGAGGCGGCCGGAAGGGTGCGGGGCCCGAGGCTGACGCCGGCGGGGATCGGGGTGCTGGCGCTGGCGGTGGCACCGAGGCCGGTGCCGGCGGCCCCCGCGGCGACGAGGGTGGCCCCGCAGAGGCGGGCGAGGGTGCGTGGGGTCGTGGCCATGGGAGCTCCCCTCTGTCATCGGCGTCCCGCACGCGGACTTGAGATCCCGCTACCATGCGGGTCACCGTCACGCCGGTCCCGTGAGGCCGGTACGGCCCACGGAGGTTGGTTTGGCAGAGCGCGAACGGTCCTTGACGCCCCCGTACGGGGGCGTTTTCGTCGCCCGGACCGCGGTCATGGAGCCCGAGGACGTCCGGCGGGCGGCGTGGCGCATGGCGCACGAGATCGTCGAGCGCAACCGGGGGACCGACGGCCTGGTGCTCATCGGCCTGCAGACCGGCGGCGTGTGGATCGCCCGGCGGCTGGCCGAGGTGATCGGCGAGACCACGGGCGGGGACGTGGCGGTCGGCACCCTCGACGTGGCCTTCTACCGGGACGACTTCGGCCTGCGGCCGGTGCTGCCCGAGGCGACCACCGACGTGCCCGTCGAGCTGGCCGGCCAGACGGTCGTGCTGGTCGACGACGTGCTCTTCACCGGCAGGACCGTGCGGGCCGCGCTCAACGCGCTGGCCGACTACGGCCGGGCCCGGGTGGTGCAGCTGGCCGTGATGGTCGACCGAGGCCACCGGGAGCTGCCCATCCGCCCCGACTTCGTCGGCAAGAACCTGCCCACGCGCCGGGACGAGATGGTCGACGTGAGCGAGGCCGGCGTGGTCCTCGGGGACATGGTCGCCCGGTGAGGGCGGCACGGGGACATGGTCGCCCGGTGAAACGGCACAACAAAAAGGTCGCCAGGTGAGCCGGCACCTGCTGTCGATCGCCGACCTCGGCGCGGAGGGGATCGACGAGGTGCTGCGGGTGACCGACCGGTTCGTGGAGGTGTCGAAGCGGGCCATCCCCAGGGTGCCGGCGCTTCGGGGCAAGACGGTGGTGTCGTTGTTCTTCGAGGACTCGACGAGGACCCGGTTGAGCTTCGAGACGGCGGCCAGGCGACTTTCGGCCGACGTGATGACCTTCTCGGTGGGGGCCTCGTCGGTCAACAAGGGGGAGTCGCTGCGCGACACCGTGGAGACCATCGAGGCCATGGGCATCGACGCGGTGGTCGTCCGCCACGCCGGGTCCGGCGTGCCGTGGCAGGTGGCCGGCTGGCTGCACGGACCTTCGGTGGTCAACGGCGGCGACGGCTGGCACGAGCACCCGACCCAGGCTCTGCTCGACTGCTACACGATCCTCGCCGAGCGGCGGGCCAGGGGCCTGGCCGGCCACGAGACCCGGACCCTCGACGGCGTGCGCATCGCGGTGGTCGGCGACATCCGCCACAGCCGGGTGGCCCGCTCCGGGGTGCTGGCCTTCGCCGCCCTCGGCGCTCGCGTGACCCTCGTGGGCCCACCGACGCTGCTGCCGCCCTCCCTCGATGGCTGGCCGGTCGAGGTCCGCCACGACATCGACGAGCTGCTCGGCGACCTCGACGTGGTCTACCTGCTGCGCCTGCAGCGCGAGCGCATGCTGGAGTCGCTGCTGCCGTCGCTGCGGGAGTACACGGCGCGCTACGGCCTGACCCGCGAGCGGGCCGACCGGCTCGGGCCCCACGCCCTGATCCTCCATCCCGGCCCGGTCAACAAGGGCGTCGAGCTGGCCGCCGACGTGGCCGGGCGCCCCAACGTCGTGATCACCCACCAGGTGGCCAACGGCGTGGCCGTGCGCATGGCCGTGCTCTACCTGCTCATCGGATCGGGGGTCGACCTTGCCGCCGCGTGATGCCACTGAGGCGGGCGCCCTCGTGATCCGGGGCGGCGAGGTGGTCGACGCCACCGGCCGGCGGCGCGCCGACGTGGTCGTCGCCGGCGGGCGGGTCACCGCCGTCGGCACCGACGTCGACGCTCCCGCGGGAGCGGTCGAGCTCGACGCCGGTGGGTGCGTGGTCGCCCCCGGGCTGGTGGACCTGCACACCCACCTGCGCGAGCCGGGCCGCGAGGACGCCGAGACGGTGGCATCGGCGGCGCGGGCGGCGGCCGTCGGCGGCTTCACCGCGGTGGTGGCCATGCCCAACACCGAGCCGGCCATCGACAGCGCGGCGGTGGTGGCCCTCGTCGCCGAGCTCGGGCGCGACGTGGCCTGCGACGTGGCCGTCGCCGGCGCCATCACCGTCGGTCGGGCCGGCACCAGGCTGGCGCCGCTCGGCGAGATGGCCGATCTCGGGGTGCGCCTGTTCACCGACGACGGCACCGGCGTGCAGGATGCCGGGCTCATGCGCCGGGCCCTCGAGTACGCCTCCACCCTCGGCATCACCCTGGCCCAGCACTGCGAGGACGACGCCCTCGCCGCCGGCGGGCACATGCACGAGGGGGAGTGGTCGAGCCGGCTCGGGATCCCCGGCCAGCCGGCCGAGGCCGAGTCGGCCATGGTGGCGCGCGATCTGGCCCTGGTGCGCCTGACCGGCGCCCCGATGCACTTCCTCCACCTCTCCACCGCGCAGTCCATCGAGTTGATCAGGGCGGCCAAGGCCGGCGGCCTGCCCGTCACCGCCGAGGCCGCCCCGCACCACTTCACCCTGACCCACGAGGCGGTGGCGACGTTCGACCCCGTCTTCAAGGTCAATCCACCGTTGCGGGCCGCCCACGACGTGGCCTCGGTGCGCGCTGCGCTGGCCGACGGGACCCTCGACGCCATCGCCACCGACCACGCGCCGCACACCGCAGACGTCAAGGAGCTCCCCTTCGACCAGGCCCCGCCGGGCATGCTCGGCCTCGAGACCGCCCTGGCGCTGGCCATCGGCGAGCTCGACCTGCCCATCGAGGCGGTCGTCGCCCTGCTGTCGTGGCAGCCGGCCCGCATCGCCGGCCTGGAAGCCGACCACGGTGGCCCGGTCGCCGCCGGCGCCACCGCCAACCTGTGCGTCATCGACCCCACAGTCGTCTGGGAGGTCGACCCCGCGACCATGGCCAGCCGCAGCCGCAACACCCCGTACCTCGGTCGGCGTCTGACCGGCCGGGTCCGCCACACCGTGCACCGCGGGACCGCGGTGGTCGTCGACGGGCGGCTGACGTGAAGGCTCCACCCAGGCCGAGCGAGCGAACCCGACCCCTGAGCCCACTGCGCCCCGAGGCGCTGCTCGTCCTCGCCGACGGCACCGTGTTCGAGGGGGAGGCCATCGGCTGGTGGGACCCGGCCGGGGCCACACCGGCGACCGGCGAGGTGGTGTTCAACACCGCGCTCACCGGCTACCAGGAGATCCTCACCGACCCGTCCTACGCCGGCCAGATCGTGACCTTCACCTACCCCCACATCGGCAACTACGGGGCGAGCGCGGCCGACGACGAGAGCGCCGCGCCGCGGTGCCGGGCGGTGGTGGTCCGCGAGCTGACCGACCGGCCGAGCAGCTGGCGGGCCGCGGAGAGCCTGGGCGCGCTGTTCGCCCGGCACCGCTTCGGCGGGATCGCCGGGGTCGACACCCGCCGCCTTACCCGCCACCTGCGCGACGCCGGCGCGCTGCCCGGCGCCGTCGGGCCGGTCAGCGGGCCCGGCGCGCTCGACGAGGCCGCGCTGCACGCCGCCGCGGCCGCCGAGCCGGGCACCGAAGGCCGGGACCTGGTGGGCGAGGTGACGACCGGGTCGGCCTACACCGTCGGCCAGGGACCCCGCCGGGTGGTGGCCTACGACTTCGGCATCAAGCGCACCATCCTCACCCACCTGGCCCGCATCGCCACCGTGCACGTGGTCCCGGCCACCACGCCCGCCGACGAGGTGCTGGCCATGGACCCCGCGGGCGTGTTCCTCTCCAACGGCCCGGGCGACCCGGCCGCCCTCGGCTACGCCACCGACGCCGTCGAGGGCCTGATCGGCCGGGTCCCGGTGTTCGGCATCTGCCTGGGCCAGCAGCTCCTCGGCGCCGCCCTCGGCGGGAGCACCTTCAAGCTCGACTTCGGCCACCACGGCGGCAACCACCCCGTGCGCCGGATCGCCACCGGCCGGGTCGAGATCACCAGCCAGAACCACAACTACGCGGTGACCGGCACCGGCCTCGACGGCGTCGAGATCACCCACGTCAACCTCAACGACGGCGTCGTCGAGGGCCTGGCGGTGCCCTCCGAGCGGGTCTTCGGGGTGCAGTACCACCCCGAGGCGGGCCCGGGACCCCACGACGCGGGCTACCTCTTCGACGAGTTCGCCTCGCTCATGGACGGACGCTGACCGATGGAGCAGCCCTGATGCCCCGCCGCGACGACCTGACCACCATCCTCGTGATCGGCTCGGGGCCGATCGTGATCGGCCAGGCCTGCGAGTTCGACTACTCCGGAACCCAGGCGTGCCGGGTCCTCGCCGCCGAGGGCTACCGGGTCGTGCTGGCCAACTCCAACCCGGCGACGATCATGACCGACCCGGAGCTCGCCGACCGGACCTACGTCGAGCCGCTCACCCCCGAGGTGCTCGAGGCCATCATCGAGCGGGAGCGACCCGACGCGGTGCTGCCGACCCTCGGCGGTCAGACCGCGCTCAACTTGGCCATGGCCCTCTCGGAGTCGGGCGTGCTCGAGCGCTACGGCGTGGAGATGATCGGCGCCGACGCCGAGGCCATCGCCACCGCCGAGAACCGCGACCGGTTCAAGGCGGCGATGGTCGAGATCGGCCTGGCCGTGCCCGAGTCGGGCTTCGCCTACCGCCTCGCCGATGCCATCGACATCGCCGAGCGCATCGGCTACCCGATCATCGTGCGGCCCTCCTACATCCTCGGCGGGGCGGGCACCGGCATCGCCGCCGACCGCAGCGCCCTCACCCGTCTGGCCGCGGAGGGCCTCGAGGCCAGCCCGGTCACCGAGATACTCGTGGAGCGGTCGATCGCCGGGTGGAAGGAGTACGAGCTCGAGGTCATGCGCGACCGGGCGGACAACTGCGTGGTCGTCTGCTCCATCGAGAACCTCGACCCGATGGGCGTCCACACCGGCGACTCCATCACCGTCGCCCCCGCCCAGACCCTCTCCGACGTCGAGTACCAGCAGATGCGCGACGACGCCTTCGCCTGCATCCGCCGCATCGGCGTGGAGACCGGCGGCTCCAACATCCAGTTCGCCGTCGACCCGGCCACCGGGGACTCGGTGGTCATCGAGATGAACCCGAGGGTCAGCCGGTCGAGCGCCCTGGCGTCGAAGGCGACCGGCTTCCCGATCGCCAAGATCGCGGCGCGTCTCGCGGTCGGCTACACCCTCGACGAGATCGTCAACGACATCACCGGCGAGACCCCGGCCAGCTTCGAGCCGACCATCGACTACGTGGTCGTCAAGGTGCCGAGGTGGGCGTTCGAGAAGTTCCCCGGCATCCCCGAGACCCTCGGCACCCGGATGCAGTCCGTCGGCGAGGCCATGGCCATCGGACGCACCTTCCCCGAGGCCATGCAGAAGGGGCTGCGCTCCATCGAGCGGGGGCGCCTCGGGCTCAACTGCGACCCCGTCGAGCAGCTCTACGCCGACTGGGACGACGACGAGGTGGTGCGCCGGGCCGCGGTCGCCACCCCGGAGCGGGTCTTCCACCTCGAGGCCGCGCTCCGGCGGGGGGTCACCGTCGAGCGGTTGCACGCCGCCACCGGTGTGGACCCGTGGTTCCTCGACCAGCTGACCGCCATCGTCGACGAGCGGTCCAGGCTGGCCGGCGTCGGCGCCCCCGCGGCCATGACCCGCGGTGACTGGAGGCGGGCCAAGCGGCTCGGCTTCGCCGACGCCCAGCTGGCCTGGCTGTGGTCGGCGGCCGGACCCGTCACCGAGGCCGAGGTGCGCGCCGCCCGCCTGGGCGCCGGGGTGCGGGCGACCATGAAGACCGTCGACACGTGCGCGGCCGAGTTTGCCGCGACCACGCCGTACCACTACTCGACCTACGAGGACGACGACGAGGTGGCGGCCACCGACAGGCCGCGGATCGTGATCCTCGGGTCGGGGCCCAACCGGATCGGCCAGGGCGTGGAGTTCGACTACTGCTGCGTGCAGGCCAGCTTCGCCCTGCACGACGCCGGCTTCGAGACGGTGATGATCAACTGCAATCCCGAGACCGTCTCGACCGACTACGACACCAGCGACCGGCTCTACTTCGAGCCGCTCACCTTGGAGAACGTCACCGACATCCTCGAGGTCGAGGAGGCGACCGGCACCGTCGCCGGGGTGATCGTCTCCCTCGGAGGGCAGACGCCGCTCAAGCTGTCCGGGTTGATCCCCGAGCGGCTGGTGATGGGCACCTCGCCGGAGTCGATCGACCTGGCCGAGGACCGCGAGCGCTGGAACGCCCTGTGCGCCCGCCTCGAGATCCCCCAGCCGGCGGGCGGCACCGCCGTCACCTACGACGACGCCCTCGGCGTGACCGGTCGCATCGGGTACCCGGCGCTGGTCCGGCCGAGCTACGTGCTCGGCGGCCGGGCCATGGAGATCGTCTACGACGACGACGACCTGCGCCGCGCCCTGGCCGCGGTGGCCGGCAGCGGCTCGCTCGGCCGGGAGGGCGGTCTCTCCGCGGAGCGCCCCGTGCTGATCGACCGCTTCTTGGAGGACGCCACCGAGGTCGACGTGGACGCGGTGCGCGATCGCACCGGCGGCCTGGTCATCGGCGCGGTGATGGAGCACGTCGAGGAGGCCGGGGTGCACTCGGGCGACAGCGCCTGCGTGATCCCGCCGCCGACGCTCGACGACGGCACCATCGGCGTGATCGAGGCCCACACGCTCGCCATCGCCGACGCCCTCGACGTGGTCGGGCCGATCAACGTGCAGTACGCGGTCAAGGACGTCGGCGGTGGCCGCCAGGTGTTCGTGATCGAGGCCAACCCCCGGGCGTCGCGGACGGTCCCGTTCGTCTCCAAGGCCACCGGCGTGCCGCTGGCCAAGGTGGCGGCGCGGGTGATCGCCGGCGCCACCCTGGACGAGCTCCGAGTCGAGGGGCTGCTGCGGCCGCCGGCCACGGGCGGCCACGTGAGCGTCAAGGAGGCGGTGATGCCCTTCGACCGCTTCCCCGACGCCGACACCCTGCTCGGCCCCGAGATGCGCTCGACCGGCGAGGTGATGGGCGTCGACACCACCTTCGGCTGGGCGTTCGCCAAGACCCAGGCCGCCGCCGGCCAGGACCTGCCCGCGTCGGGGACGGTGTTCTTCACGCTGGCGGACCGCGACAAGGCCGCCGGCGCCGAGGTGGCCAGGCGCTTCGTGCAGCTCGGCTTCTCGCTGGCGGCCACGCGGGGCACGGCGTCGTACCTGCGAGACCAGGGGCTGGAGGTGGCGACGACCGTCGCCAAGGTGGGGGCGGCCGAGGAGGGCACCGACGCCGTCGAGCTGCTCGGGTCCGGACGCGTCGACCTGGTGGTCAACACCCCGCGCGGCCGCGGCCCGCGTGCCGACGGCGCCCACATCCGCAGGACGGCCAACCAGCACGGGGTGGCGTGCGTGACGACCCTCGCCGCGGCCAGGGCGGCCGCCGCCGGGATCGCCGACCGCGCCGACCACGGCCTGTCGGTGCGCAGCCTGCAGGAGTACCACGCCAGCTCGCAGCTGCGCCTCGAGCCCGTCGACGTGTCCTCGCCCCGTCGACCCGACGGCGACCGCCGGTGAGGTTGGCGGGGATGCGGGCGCGCCGGACCGTCGGCCACGATCCGCCCGTGGACCTGACGACCCACGTCGGGCCGCTGACCCTGCCCAATCCGGTGCTGACGGCGTCGGGGACCTCGGGCCTCGGCACCGAGCTCGCCCCGTGGGTGGACCTCGCCTCGCTCGGTGCCGTGGTCACCAAGTCGCTCTCCGCCGAGGCGTGGCCGGGCAACCCGCCGCCGCGCCTGGTCCCGACGGCCGCCGGCATGCTCAACAGCGTCGGACTGCACAATCCCGGCGTCCCGGCGTGGACCGCCAGCTACCTGCCGGCCCTGGCCGCCAGCGGGGCCCGGGTGGTGGTCAGCATCTGGGCGGGCACCGTCGACGGCTACCGGCGCACCGCGGAGCTGGTCGCCGCAGAGCTGGTCGCCGCGGAGCTGGTCGCCACCGCGGGTGACGTGGCCGCGCCGCTCGGCCACATGGGGGCCTCCGGCGGCGCGGTGGTGGCCGTCGAGGCCAACATCTCCTGCCCCAACGTCGAGGACCGCAGCCGCATGTTCGCCCACGACGAGACCGCCGCGGCGGCGGCGATCGCCGCGACGGTCGCCGGTCTGGCCGGGAGCGGGTTGCCCGTGCTGGCCAAGCTGAGCCCCAACGTGACCGACCTGCCTGCCGTCGCCGCCGCGACCGTCGACGCCGGCGCCGCCGGGCTGACCCTCGTCAACACCCTGATGGGCTTGGCCATCGACCCGGCCAGCGGGCGGGCGCGACTCGGCAACGGGGGAGGGGGGCTGTCGGGCCCGGCCCTCCACCCGGTGGCGGTCCGCGCCGTGTACGAGTGCCGGGCGGCCCTGCCGGCCATCCCGATCGTCGGGGTCGGTGGGATCACCACCGGCCTGGACGCCGCCGAGCTGATCGCCGCGGGCGCCGACGCCGTGGAGGTCGGGTCGGCGACCTTCGCCGACCCCCGCGCCCCGGCGCGGGTGCTCGCCGAGCTGACCGCCTGGTGCGCCCGCCACGACATCGCCCGCATCGACCAACTCCGAGGGAGAGCCCATGCCTGACCCGATCGTGCCCGCCGCCATCCGGGACCGCCTGGCCCTGGCCCTCGACGTCGACGATCCCGTGGCCGCCCACCGCCTGGCCGGCGAGCTGGCCCCGTGGTTCGGTGTGGTCAAGGTCGGCCTGGAGCTGTACGCGGCGACCGGCCCCGACATCGTGGTGCAGATGGTCGACCGGGGCTACAAGGTCTTCCTCGACATGAAGCTGGCCGACATCCCGACGACCGTCGAGCGCACCGCCAGGGTGTTCGGCGCCCTCGGGGTGTCCTACCTGACGCTGCACGCCTTCACCGGTCCGGTGATGCTCAGGGCCGGGGTCGACGGGCTCAGGGAGGGGGCCAGCAGGGCGGGCCTCCCCGTGCCGATGGCCCTGGCGGTCACCATCCTGACGAGCGACCCCGACGCCCCGCCCCACATCCTCGGGCGGAGGGTGACCGCCGCCGTCGAGGGTGGGTGCGGCGGCCTGGTCTGCGCGGCGCGCGACGTGGCCGAGGCCAAGTCGCTGGCCCCCCGGCTCTTCGCCGCCGTGCCCGGCATCCGACCGTCGGGGACCCCGTCCGACGACCACGCCAACGCGGCCACGCCGCACGAGGCCGTGCGCGCCGGCGCCGACCTGCTGGTGGTCGGTCGCGCCGTCACCGCCGCTCCCGACAGGGTGGCGGCGGCGGCCTCGATCGCGGCCGGTCTGGCCGACTCCGGCACCGGGGGCTCGTAGGTCCCGCTCGGCAGGTCCCGTACTAGGGTTCGGGCCCATGCCGCTGCCGCCCGCTCTGTCCGCTGAGCAACGACAGGCCGCCCTCGAGAAGGCCGCCGCCGCTCGCCGTCTTCGTGCCGAGCTCAAGGAGAAGCTCAAGATGGGCTCGATCACCTTGCGGGAGCTGCTCGACCAGGGCGACGACGACGAGATCGTCGGGAAGATGAAGGTGCTCTCGGTGCTCGAGTCGCTTCCCGGCCTCGGCAAGGTCAAGGCCCGCCGGCTGATGGACGACGTCGGGATCAGCGAGACCCGCCGCGTGCAGGGTCTCGGCGACCAGCAGCGCAAGAGGCTGTTCCAGAAGCTGGCCTGAGCTCCTCGGCCGCTGCGCACCGTGGTCGGCAACGACGAGGCGTCCCGGCGCCCGCGCCACCGGGTGCTGCTCGTGGTCTCGGGGGCCGGGGGCGCCGGCAAATCCACGGTGGTGAACCGCCTCCTCCAGCTGCGCCCCGAGCTGCACCTGTCGCGCTCGTGGACGACCAGGGACCGCCGGCCAGGCGAGGCCGAGGACGCCTACGTCTGGGTGGACCGCCCCCGCTTCGAGGAGCGCGTGCGCGCCGGCGGGTTCCTCGAGTGGACCGAGTTCCCCGGCAACGGGCGGCTCTACGGCACCCCGAGCCTCGACGACGCCCCCGACCGGGACACCGTCCTCGAGATCGAGCTCGACGGGGCCACGCAGGTGAGGTCGGTCGAGCCCGACGCGGTGCTCGTGATGATCGTGGCGCCGAGCGGCGAGCACCGCGAGCGTCGGCTGCGCGCCCGCGGCGACGACCCGGCGAGCGTGACCAGGCGCATGGCCGTCGGGGCCGAGGAGGAGCGCGTCGGGCGTGACCTGGCCGACCACGTGGTCGTCAACGACGACGTGGCCAGGTCGGCGGCGGAGGTCGCCGGTATACTCGACGGACACCGCGCAGACCGCTGAAGCTGCGCCCACGCCCGAGGAGCACCGCCCCGCATGGCCGAACGCCGTCCCACGATGATGGACCCCCCCGTCGAGACCCTGCTGGCGAGGGTCGACTCCAAGTTCACCCTCGTGACGGTGGCGGCCAAGCGCGGCCGGCAGATCAACTCGTACTTCAACCAGCTGAGCGAGGGCCTCGGCACGATCGTGCCGCCGCAGGTCACGTCGGTGTCCCGCAAGCCGCTGTCGATCTCGCTCGAGGAGGTTGCGGCCGGGAAGATCACCTACCACCGCATCGTCGAGGAGGACCCCGAGGCGGCGCCGGACGAGGTCGAGCCGTAACCATCCCGTCGGCGGCCCTGGCGGGTCGCCACGTCGTGCTCGGCGTGTGCGGGGGCATCGCCGCCTACAAGGCCATCGAGGTGTGCCGCCGACTGGTCGATGCCGGCGCGCACGTGACCCCGGTGCTGACCAGGGCGGCCACCAGGTTCGTCGGTGAGCTGACCTTCTCGGCCCTCGGGTCCGAGCGGGCCCAGACCTCGCTCTGGGACGGACCCGACCCGATCCCCCACACCCGGCTCGGCCAGGCCGCCGACCTCGTGGTCGTCGTGCCGGCCACGGCTCGCCTGCTCGGCACCTACGCCGCCGGGATCTCGTCGGACCTGCTCACCGCCACCCTGCTGGCCACGCGCGCCCCGGTCGTGGTGTGCCCGGCCATGCACACCGAGATGTGGGAGCACCCCGCGGTGGTCGACAACCTGGCCACCCTGCGCCGCCGCGGGGTGCGCGTCGTCGAGCCGGGGGAGGGCCGACTGGCCGGCGGCGACTCCGGGCGCGGTCGCCTGGCCGATCCTTCGCTGATCGTCGACACCGTGGTCGGCGCGCTCGGCGGCGGTCCGTGGGCCGGGGTGCGGGTGCTGGTCACCGCCGGGGGCACGCGCGAGCCGATCGACGCCGTGCGCTACGTCGGCAACCGGAGCTCGGGCAAGCAGGGCCACGCGGTGGCCGCCGAGCTGGCCGCCAGGGGCGCCACGGTCACCCTGGTCACGACCACCGACCGGGCCGTGCCGCCTGGGGTGTCGGCCGTGCGGATCGAGACGGCCGCCGAGATGGCCACCGCCGTCGGTGACCACGGTGCCGGCGCCGACGTGGTCGTGATGGCCGCCGCGGTCGCCGACTTCCGTCCCGCCGCCGTCGTCGGGCACAAGCTCAAGAAGACCGAAGGGGTGCCCGAGGTCGTCCTCGAGGCCACGCCCGACATCCTGGCCGGGCTCGGCGCGACCCGCCGGCCCGGGCAGGTGCTGGTCGGCTTCGCCGCGGAGACCCCCGGCCACGACGGCCGGCCCTCGCGCGACGCGCTGGTCGCGCTGGCCACGGCCAAGCTGGCGGCCAAGGGCGTCGACCTCGTCGTGGCCAACGACGTGGCCGAGCCCGGCGCGGGCTTCGCCCACGACACCAACGCCGTGGTGATCGTCGCGGCCGACGGGACCGTCACCGACGTCGGCATGCGCCCCAAGGCCGAGGTCGCGGTCGCCGTGGCCGACGCCATCGACACCGCCCGCCACCGGGCGCCGACCACGACGCACCTATCCACGCCCAACGAGGAGAGACCGTGACCGCCTGGACCTTCACGTCCGAGTCCGTGACCGAGGGTCACCCCGACAAGATGGCCGACCAGATCAGCGACGCGGTGCTCGACGCCATCCTGACCGACGACCCGATGGCGCGGGTCGCCTGCGAGACGCTGCTCACCACCGGCCTGGTGGTGGTGGCCGGCGAGATCACCACCACCGCCTACGTGGAGATCCCGAGCCTGGTCAGGGAGGTGATCGGCTCGATCGGCTACACCAGCTCGGCCATGGGCTTCGACGGCCGCACCTGCGGGGTGTCGGTCAGCATCGGCTCCCAGTCACCCGACATCGCCCAGGGCGTCGACACCGCCTTCGAGGTGAGGTCGGGCACGAGCGGCGAGGACGTGCTCAACGGCCAGGGCGCGGGCGACCAGGGCATGATGTTCGGCTACGCCTGCGACGAGACCGACGACCTGATGCCGATGCCCATCTGGTTGGCCCACCGCCTGTCGCGCCGCCTGGCCGAGGTCCGCAAGGACGGCACCCTGCCGTACCTGCGCCCCGACGGCAAGACCCAGGTCACCTTCGAGTACGAGGACGGCCGCCCCGTGCGGCTCGACACGGTGCTCGTCTCCACCCAGCACGGCCCCGACGTCGGCATCCGCGACGTCATCGAGCCCGACCTGATCGACCACGTCATCCGCCCGGTGGTGCCCGAGGCGTACGCGGGCGACGCCCGGCGCATCCTGATCAACCCGACCGGGCGCTTCGAGCTCGGCGGCCCCCACGCCGACGCCGGCCTGACCGGCCGCAAGATCATCGTCGACACCTACGGGGGCGCGGCCCGCCACGGCGGCGGGGCCTTCAGCGGCAAGGATCCCTCCAAGGTCGACCGCTCGGCGGCCTACGCGGCGCGCTGGGTGGCCAAGCACGTGGTGGCGTCGGGTGCCGCCCGCCGGTGCGAGATCCAGGTCGCCTACGCCATCGGCGTGGCCCAGCCGGTGTCGATCCTCGTGGACACCTTCGGCACCGAGTCGGTCGACCCCGGCCGCATCGAGGCCGCCGTGCGCGAGGTGTTCGACCTGCGGCCGGCGGCGATCATCCGTGACCTCGACCTGCGCCGGCCGATCTACCGGCGCACGGCGGCCTACGGGCACTTCGGCCGGGACGACAAGGAGCTCAGCTGGGAGCACACCACCCGGCTCGACGACTTCCGGTCGGCCGTCGGTCTCTAGGCCCCCCGACCTCCCGGTGGAGCTGTTCCCCGATCGGAACGGTCCCAGGGAGGCAGCGCCAGAGGAGGGGAATGGCCGCCCCGGGCGGCGCACCCGCCGTCGGGCCGCTCCCGCCGCCGCGCCGGGGCCCACCTCCCGGGTGGTGTCGGTGCTGCCGACCGTAACCGGCATCGATCGCACCTTCGACTACACCGTCCCCGCCGAGCTCGACGCGGCGGTGCGCGTCGGGACCGTCGTGCGCGCCGACCTGGGTGGGCGGCGGGTGGGCGCCTGGGTGCTCGCCGACCACGTCGACCCCCCTGCGGGCCTGGCCCTGCGGCCGCTGACCAAGGTGACCGGCTGGGGTCCGCCCGAACCGCTCGTCGATCTGGCCGGCTGGGCGGCGTGGCGGTGGGCGGGCCGGCGCGCCCCGCTGCTGTCGACCGCTTCGGCCGACTGGGCCGTGCGCGCCCTGCCGCCCCCCGATCTCCGCCCGCCCGCCTACCCGGAGGACCCGGGTGAGCTGGCCGGGCTGGCCGCCGACGCCGTCGGCCGGCCGCTCTCGATCGTCCGCCTGCCTCCTGCGGCCGACGCCACCGCGCTGGTGGCGCTGGTCGCCCGGCGGGGCCCGACCCTGGTCGTGGTGCCGTCCCTCCAGCGCGCCGGCGCACTGGCCGAACGTCTCCGGCACGCCGGCGCCGGTGTGGCCGCGCTGCCCGAGCAGTGGGCCCAGGCCCGCGCCGGTGCGGGGATCGTCGTCGGCGCCAGGGCGGCGGCGTGGGCGCCGATGCCCGAGGTCGCCGCGGTCGTGGTGCTCGACGCCCACGACGAGGCCCTCGTGCAGGAGCAGGCCCCCACCTGGTGGGCCACGTCCGTGGTCGCCGAGCGGGCCAGGCGCGCCGGGGCGCCGTGCGTGTGGGTGACGGCGTGCCCGACCCTCGACCTGCTCGACGCGGCTGCGCCCCTGCGACCGAGCCTGCGCACCGAACGGCGGGGCTGGGCGCCGCTCCAGGTCGTCGACCGCCGCAGCGACGACCCGCGCCTCGGCCTGTACTCCGAGCAGGCCGTCCGGGCGTTGCGCGCCTCGGCGCGCGCCGTGTGCGTGCTCAACCGCACCGGCCGGGCCCGCCTGCTCGCCTGCGGGGCGTGCGGTGAGCTGGCCCGCTGCGAGCGCTGTGGGGCCGCCGTGGTGGAAGCTGTGGTGGAGGCGACCGGCCCCGAGTCGCCGCACCCGCTGGTCTGCCGGCGCTGCTCGACGGTCCGCCCGCCCGTCTGCGCGGTGTGCCACTCGATTCGGCTGCGGCACCTGCGCGTCGGTGTGTCCCGAGTGCGCGAGCAGCTCGAGGCCCTCGTCGGCCGACCGGTCGACGAGGTCACCGCGGCGTCGCCCGGCGACCCGACCGCCACGATCACCGTCGGCACCGAGGCCGTGCTGCACCGGGTGGGACGGGCCGACCTTGTCGTGTTCCTCGACGTCGACCAGGAGCTGCTGGCGCCGCGCTTCCGGGCAGGGGAGGAGGCCCTGGCCCTGCTGGCCAGGGCGTCCCGGCTGGTCGGCGGCCGCCGCCGTGACGGGCGGGTGCTCGTCCAGACCCGGTCGCCCGACCACGAGGTCCTGGCCGCCGCGGTCGCCGCCGACCCCCAGCTGCTGAGCGACGCCGAGTCCCCGATGCGCGCCGCGCTCGGTCTCCCCCCCGCCAGGGCGGTGGCCCTGGTGAGCGGCCCCGGGGCCGCAGAGCTGGCCGCCGCCCTCACCCCCGTCCCCGGTCTCGACGTGGTCGGCCAGGATGACGGGCGCTGGCTCCTCGTGCACCCGACCGCCGCCGGCCTGTGCGACGCCCTGGCCGCCACGCCCCGCCCGGCCGCCCGGGTCCGCATCGAGGTCGACCCGCTGCGGGTCTGAGCTCGCCACGCGGCTCGAGCGCCTCCCAGCCGAGCGCGACGGCGCGAGACTGCGGTGTCGGACGGCAGCACCGGAGGGAGGTGTCGTGGGCGCTCGCACGACGGCGGGGCGGTTGGGTGCGGGAGCGGCGCTCCTCGTGCTCCTGGCGCCCGCGGCGGCGGCCTGCGGGCCGTGGGGCCAGCACGGGTCGACCAGCGCGGCCGAGTCCTCGTGCGCCGCGCAGCTCGACTTCGCCCACCGTGTGTACAGTGCCGCCCCCGGACCAGACAGCTTGCACATGTGGGTCGTGCCCGCATCCCACCGTCGCCCCATCGGCCCGGCCCGCTACCCGCCGTGCAACGACACCAACGGGAGCAGCGTGGCCATGCCGGCCGCCGGCGACGCCGAGGCGATCGACGGCCTCGACCCCGCGGTGGCCGTGGCCACCAACGACGGCGGCATCTGGGTGCACCCGGCCAGGCGGATCCCGGCGTCGCTGGCCGCCGAGCCGTGGCTGCAGGTCATCACCCCGTGAGCGGGCGGCCTATCCCGGAAGATCCGTCTCGGCCGCTCGTGGGCCACCCTGGAGGCGTGACATCTCCCAGCTTGCGCGTGGCCGGAGATCTGTCGGAGGCGGAGTGGATCGCTCCGAGGCTGACCGGGGCATTCGGGACGGTTGGTCTCACGGTCCCCATCGGGTTCCCGGCGTACGCTCGCATCTGTCATCCCGTCGAGGACCGCGACGGCCAGAGAGTCACCTGGTCCCAGGTGGCGGCCACCACACGGAGACGGCCGCACCCGTTGATGCAGTGGCGGTCCCTGGTGGGGTCCCCGGACGTGTCAGCAGACACCAGGTCCTCGTGGACAGGCAACGAACCCGAGGTCGGGAACCTGGCCCCCGACGCGCTCGAGGCCCTGCTCGGACTGCTCGCCGAGCACACCGCCACGCCGGACGACTGCGAGTTCTGCCTGTGGGACGGGTACGGCTGGATCCAGGGCAGCCCGGCCGTCGCGTCCATCAGCTCCAGCCGGCTCAGCGCTGGGTCGGCGGTCCCCGAACGCACCGATGAGCCCCCTGTCCCGGATCCGGTCCCGCCGGCGTTCTCGGCCGAGGAGCTGAGCCGGCCCCGGCTGAAGCTCCCACACCGCGACTACCTGCTCCTGGAAGGCCCGCTGCCAGCAGCGAAGGAGATCGGCTGGTCTTATCAGCCCGACTGGTTCTCCCCCCAGTCACCGAACCTGTTCTGGCCGGCCGACCGGGCGTGGTGCGTCGCCACCGAGATCGACTTCGACTCCACCCTGGTCGCCGGGCCTGTCGATCTCGTCGACGCCATCCTTCGAGCAGCGAACCTCGACTCCTGGGCCGTCCGACCGGACGACTCTTTCGCCATCGACGGTGACCACATCAACTCCGTCCTGTAGCGGCTCTCTCTGCGGTCGGGAGGGGTCTCAGCGCAGCCGGCGGGCGCGCAGCACCAGGTCGTCGGTGGGGCGCGCGCCGGCCCCGCGCTCGGGTGCGACGCGCGGTCGCTGCTCGTCGAGCTCCACTTCCCAGTCCTCGTCGAGCCGCGCCGCGACCATCGCGGGCCGGACGTAGTCGGCCGGGTCGAAGCCGCTGTCGTGCGCCTGGTGAACGTCCATCCCGGCGTGGTGGACGACCAGCAGCACGCCGCCGGGCGCGACGGCCGCCAGCAGCGCTCGCTCGGCGACAGCGTCGGGAGTGTGCAGCAGGGCCGGGTACTGAGCGGAGACCAGGTCGAACGACGCCGGCGGGAGCGCCGCCTCCACCAGCCCGGCGTGCACCCAGCGGACGGTGAGACCGGCGTGGCGCGCGTGCCCGGCCGCCCGCTCCAGCGCCACGCCCGAGACGTCGAGCGCGGTCACGTCCCAGCCGACGCTGGCCAGCCAGACGGCGTCCGCGCCCTCGCCGCAGCCGACGTCGAGCACCCGCCCAGGCAGGAGCCCGGCGATCTCGGCGACCAGCGCACCGTTGGGCTGGCCGCTCCACGTCTGCTCCGGTTCGGCGTAGCGCCGGTCCCACTCGGCCTGCACCGCCGGGTCTCCGACGTATCCATCGGGAGGCGGGGGAGTGTCAGGTGTGGGTGAGCCTGCTGCCATGTCGTCGGTCACCGGCCCACCGTCTCCCACCGCGTCTCGGTCCCGGCACTCTTCTTGCCGATCCGGCAAGGCGCACCCGGCCATGCGGATCTCGGTGTCGCTGGCTGCGAGCCGTGGCTGCGGGGTCATCACCCCGTGAGCAGGCGGCCTACCCGCCTCTCCGGGACGTAGCATCGGGGTCCGTGGCCGTCGCTCGTCTGGGATCCATCGCCCTCGACTGTGCCCAGCCCGCTGCCCTGGGGGCGTTCTGGGCCGAGCTGCTCGGCGGTGAGATCGCCTTCACCAGCGATGCGTTCGTCGCCGTGAAGACCGACCGGGTGTGGCTGGCGGCCACCAGGGTGGACGGTTACGAGGCGCCCTCCTGGCCGGGCGGTGCGACCCCGAAGCAGATCCACCTCGACCTGGCCGTGGACGACCTCGACGCGGCGGAAGCCGAAGCGCTCCGGCTCGGGGCCATGCGAGCGGTCGACCAGCCGGCACCGGAGCGGTGGCGGGTGCTGCTCGATCCGGCCGGGCACCCGTTCTGCCTCTCGACCCAGATTCCCGACTAGCGCAGCCTCCCGAGGAGCGGGCCGGCGGCCCGACTGACCTGCCCCCGGCGAGGAGGTCCGCCGGCGCGCCTCACGCCCACTCCCGCCGGCGCAGCTCGTAGAGCGCCACCGCTGTCGCCGTGGCCACGTTGAGGGACCCGACCCGGCCGAGCTGGGGGATGAAGGTGACCGCGTCGCAGTTGGCCAGCGTGGCCGGCGACAGGCCGTGCTCCTCGTGGCCGACGGCCAGGCACACGTCGCCGTCGACAACCAGGTCGGGTAGCGGCACGGCGTCGTCGGCCAGCTCGAGGCCGACGACGCCGTAGCCCTCGGCCCTGGCCGCAGCGAGGGCATCGGCGGTCCGCTCGAACGCCGTCCACGTCAGGTAGCGCTCCGTGCCCATCGACGTGCGACCCGCCTTGGGGTGAGCAGGCGAGAGGGCGCCACCACCCAGGTACACGTGATCCACCCGCAGGGCGGCGGCGGTGCGGACGATCGAGCCGACGTTCCACGGCGAGCCGACCCCGTCGAGCAGCAACGCCATCCGCGCTGAGGTCCTGCGATTCCACTCCCGGTGGAGCCGCTTGAGCTCGGTCGGGCCGAGCTGTCTCACGCCGGCCTCGCGGCGTGGTGCGGTCTCACGCCGCCCGCCCGATGCGCAGCAGCCGGTAGCCCTGCTTGGAGGCGTGCCGCTTGGCCGACCAGCCCTCCCGCTCCAGCCAGGCGGCCAGGCTGTCCGCGCCGAGGTGGCGGTGCACCACCAGCCACGCGGCACCGTCGGGGGCGAGACGCGGGAGCCACGTCTCGAGCAGGGCGTGGAGGGCGTCCTTGCCGACGCGGATCGGCGGGTTGGACCACACCTGGTCGAAGCGCAGGCCGGGCGGCACCGAGTCGGGGTGCTCGACGGTCAGGTTGGCCAGGCCGAGCGCCACGGCGTTGGCCCTGGCCAGCGCGACCGCCCTGACGTTGACGTCCACCGCCCACACGGAGGCCTTCGGCGAGCGCCGGGCGAGGGTGACGCCGATCGGCCCGTACCCGCATCCGAGGTCGAGCAGGGTGCCGGCCGGTGGGGGCGCCGGTGCCTCCCGCAACAGCACCAGGGTCCCGGGATCGACCCGCCGGCTCGAGAACACCCCGCGGTCGACGGCCAGGCTGACGACCCCGTCGGCCAGGGCCAGCTCGACGGTCGCCGGGCTCGACGCCATGGCCGGGTTCGGGGTGAAGTAGTGGCCCTCGGACATGGCGAGCCGAGGCTAATGGGGATCGCCTCTCCGGGAACCGGGCACCCGCTACCTCCGGATGGTCGGCGTGGGTCGCGGCGGTCGGGCGTCCTGATGTCGGGCTCGGCGGTGGCGAGTCGCCGTCGGGCGTCCCCAGATCGGATTCGAGTGCGGCGCGGTGGGGGACGGCGCCGGCGGCGCCGTGCGGGGCCAGGAGGTCGGCGCCTGCGGCGCCGGCGATTGCGCTTCTCGGGCGTGCCGCCCGTTCGGCACGGCCTGGTGCCCGGTTCTCGGGACGGCTTGCCGGAGTAAACCACGTGGACCGTCCCGAGGTACCGCCGGGACACCCTCCGCCACCGTGGACCGTCCCGAGATCGGGCTCCGGCCCGGCGCGCCGCCGTGGACCGTCCCGAGATCGGGCCCGGGCACGGCGCGCCGGCGGTCGGACGTCCCGAGATCGGGCCCGGTCGCCGGGAGGCGCCGTCAGTACCATGCCGGGGTGCCGATGAGCGGATCCCGAACCCGAGCGCCAGCCGGGGCCTGCTGAACCGTGCGCCTGGCCTTCCTCGGCACCCCGGGTGCCGCTGCGACCTGTCTGACCGGGCTGGCGGACGCCGGTCACGACGTGGCCGTGGTCGTCACCCGTCCCGACAAGCGCAGGGGACGGCGCGGCGCGCCGAGCCCGAGCCCGGTCAAGGCCGCGGCGGTGGCGCTCGGCCTGCCGGTGGCCGAGCACCCCGACGCGGTCGTCGATGCCCACGTGGAGCTGGGGGTGGTGGTGGCCTACGGGCGGATCCTCCGGCCGCCCCTCCTCGGGTCGGTGCCGCTGGTCAACGTCCACTTCTCGCTGCTGCCCCGCTGGCGGGGGGCGGCGCCCGTCGAGCGGGCCATCCTGGCCGGCGACGAGCGGACGGGCGTCTGCCTGATGGACATCGAGGAGGGCCTCGACACCGGCGCGGTCTACCGCAGGGCCGAGACGGCCATCGGCGCCACCGAGACAGCCGCCGAGCTGGTCGACCGGCTGGCGGTCATCGGACGTGACCTGCTGGTCGACGCCCTGGCGGCCGGCCTGGGCGAGGCGGAGCCGCAGCACGGCGAGCCGACCCACGCCGCCAAGGTGACCCCCGATGACCTCCGCATCGACTGGGCCGCGGGTGCCGACCACGTCCTGCGCCAGATCCGGGTCGGGCGGGCGTGGACGACGATCGACCGCAGAAGGCTCCTGGTCCACCGGGCCGAGGCCGCACCGGCCGCGGTGGGCGGTCCGCCGGGATCGATCGAGGGCACGACCGTGTCCACCCCTGCAGGCGGGGTCAGGCTCCTCGTCCTCCAGCCCGAGGGGCGCGCCGCGCTGGACGCCGAGGCTTGGCAGCGCGGCGCCCGCCCGCGGCCGGGCGCGGTGCTCGGCTCGTGACGTCTCCGGAGCGCGAGCGCCCCGGCGCAGCCATGACGCCGGTGACGTCTCCGCCTGCGGGGCGCAAGCTCCCCGGCGGGCGGCCGGGACGCCGACCCGCCCCGGCCAAGGAGATCACCGCCCGGCGGACGGCCATCGACGCCCTCCTCGCCATCGACGACGGCGCCCGCGCCAACGTGGTGGTGCCCGACCTCCTCGGCGCGGGGCGCCTGGAGAGCCGGGACCGGGGCCTCGTGACCGAGCTCGTCTACGGGACGTGCCGGATGCAGCGGGCCTGTGACTGGCTGGTCGACCGGCACGTGCGCGGCCGGACCGACGCCGAGGTACGGGCCGCGCTGCGTCTCGGCGCCTACCAGCTGGCCTGGATGCGCGTGCCCCGCCATGCGGCGGTGGGCGCCACCGTCGAGGAGGTCAGGGGCCCGGGGAGGGCCCTCGTCAACGCCGTCCTCCGCCGGGTGGCCGACGACCTCGACGCCGGGCCGCCGCGCTGGCCCGACCCGGGAACAGCGCTCAGCTATCCCGACTGGATCGTGGCCCGCCTGGCCGCCGACCTCGGAGCCGAGCGGGCCCGTGCCGCGCTGGAGACCATGAACCTGGCGGCGGCGGCCACCGAACGGGCCGACGGGTACGTCCAGGACCTGGCCAGCCAGCTGGTCGCCGCCCACGTCGGCGCCCGGCCGGGAGAGCTCGTCCTCGACCTGTGCGCAGCGCCGGGCGGCAAGGCCACCGCCATGGCCGGGGGCGGCCGTGTGGGGCGCGCACCGGCCGAGGCCGTCGCCGATGTGGGGCGCGCGCCGGCCGAGGCCGTCGCCGATGTGGGGCGCGCGCCGGCCGAGGCCGTCGCCGATGTGGGGCGCGCGCCGGACGAGGGGGTGGCGTCACGCGCGAGCGTCGAACGCGCCCACGGTCCGGCGCTGGTCGTGGCGGGCGACGCGTCACCGGTGCGGACCCGGGTCGTCGCGGCCAACGCGGCCCGTCTCGGGTTGGACAACGTGGCGGCCGTCGTGGCCGACGGCCTCGAGCCTCCCTGGCGCCCCGGTAGCTTGGACCGGGTCCTCGTGGACGCCCCCTGCTCCGGTCTCGGGGTGCTGCGGCGCCGACCCGACGCCCGCTGGCGCATCCAGGCCGGCGACCTCCCTCGTCTGGCCGACCTCCAGCGCCGGCTCCTCTCGGCGGCCATCCCGCTGGTGAAGCCGGGCGGCACGCTGGTCTACTGCGTGTGCACGCTCAGCCTGGCCGAGACCGGGGCGATCGACCGGTGGCTGGCGACCGAGCACCCCCGCCTCGTTCCGCTGCCCCCACCGGGTGGTCCCTGGGTGGCGGCGGGGCGGGGCGCCCTGCTGCTCCCCCAGGCCCAGGGGACCGACGGGATGTACGCGCTCACCCTCAGGGCCTGAGGTCACCGGTCACCGGTCCGGCGCCGCGGTCCCACCGGTACGCTTCGAGCATGATCCGGCTGGCCCCCTCGATCCTCTCGGCCGACTTCGCCGCCCTCGGTGAGGAGATCGACCGGATCGCCCCGGTGACCGACTGGCTGCACGTCGACGTGATGGACGGCCACTTCGTGCCCAACCTGACCATCGGGCCACCGGTGGTGAAGTCGCTGCGCCGCCACACCGCCCTGTACCTCGACTGTCACCTGATGATGACGGACCCGGGCGACTACCTCGACGCCTTCCGTGACGCCGGCGCCGACTCGTGCAGCGTGCACGTCGAGGTCGGTGGCACCCGGGAGCTGATCGACGCCATGCGCGGCCTCGGCCTGGGCGTCGGCCTGGCCGTCAACCCCGAGACCGCCTTCGACGAGGTCGAGCCGTGGCTGGCGGAGATCGACCTGCTGCTGGTCATGTCGGTGCACCCGGGCTTCGGGGGGCAGAGGTTCATGGCCGAGGTGGTCCCCAAGGTCGCCGCCGCCGCCGAGCGAGCGACGGCCGACGGGCTGGACCTGGTCATCGAGGTCGACGGCGGCATCGACCCGACGACGGTGGGGCAGATGAGCGCGGCGGGGGCCACCATGTTCGTCGCCGGGAGCGCCATCTTCGAGCGCGACGACCCGGTGGCCGCGGCCGACGCCCTTCGCTCCGCCGCCGAGGCGGGGGTCAGGTGAGCAGCGGCGAGGGCTCGCCGGGTTCGCGGCCGCAGGCCAAGGTGGTCACCGTCTCGGACGGGGTGATGGCCGGGACCCGGGACGATCGCAGCGGCGACGCCCTGGTCGCCGCGCTGCTCGACGCCGGCTTCGACGTGGCCGACCGCTCGGCCGTCCCCGACGGCGTGGCCTCCGTCGCCGGCGAGCTGGCCAGGGTGACCAACGACTTCGCCGGTCTGGTCGTCACGACCGGCGGCACCGGATTCGCCCCGCGTGACCAGACCCCGGAGGGGACCAGGGAGATCCTGGAGCGCGACGCCCCCGGGCTGGCCGAGGCCATGCGCCTGGTCAACCCGCTCGGCCGGCTGTCGCGCGGGGTGGCGGGCATCCGCGGCCGGGCGGTGATCGTCAACACCCCGGGCTCGCCCAACGGTGCCGTCGAGTGCCTCGGCGCGGTCGTCGACATCCTTCCCCACGCCCTCGCCCTGCTGGCGGACGTCCCGACACCGCACCCGTGATGCCGGACGAGGACGAGGCGTTCATGGCCGAGGCGGTGGCGGCCGGGGACACCGTGCGGGCGACCACGTCGCCCAACCCGTGGGTCGGCTGCGTGGTGGTCCCCGCTGGCGATGCCCCGGTCGCCCTCGGCAGCACCGAGCGGCCCGGGGGTGCCCACGCCGAGGTCAACGCCCTGGCCCTGGCCGGCGACGACACGGCCGGCGCCACCGTCTACGTCACCCTCGAGCCCTGCGCCCACCACGGTCGGACCCCGCCGTGCACCGACGCGCTGATCGCCGCCGGCGTGGCCCGCGTGGTCGTCGCCCTCGTCGACCCGGACGGGCAGGTGGCCGGCCGGGGGATCGCCACGCTGCGGGAGGCGGGCATCGCGGTCGACGTGGGCGTCGGAGCCGACGCTGCCGCGGCCAGCCTGGCCCCGTACCTGACCCATCGGCGCACCGGGCGCCCCTGGGTGACGGTGAAGCTGGCCGCGACCCTCGACGGCCGGACGGCCGCGCCCGACGGCTCGAGTCGGTGGATCACCGGGCCGCTGGCCCGCGTCGACGTCCACCGCCTGCGCGCCGAGTGCGACGCCATCCTCGTCGGCGCGGGGACGGTGCGGGCCGACGACCCGGCGCTGACCGTCCGCGACGCCCCAGGCGGCGACCCGCTCCGGGTGGTGCTCGGGCGGGTGCCCGAAGGGGCCAGGGTCCACCCCGCGGTGGCGTGGGACGGCGACCTCGGCGAGCTGCTCGACGACCTCGGCCGGCGCGGGGTGATGACCCTGCTGGTGGAGGGAGGCGCAGCCACCGCCCACGCCTTCCACGCCGCCGGCCTGGTCGACCGCTGGGTGGTCTACGTGGCACCGGCGATGCTCGGCGGCGACGACGGACGCCCCCTGCTGGCCGGTCACGGGGCGCCCAGCATGGCCGAGGTGTGGCGGGGACGGCTGGCGTCGGTGGAGCGCATGGGCGACGACGTGCGCATCGACGTCCTCGCCGTGAAGGCAGGCGGCACCGAGGCGGGAGCCGGGGATCTGGCCGCAGCGGGGGCTGCGGCCCTACGGTTGAGCTGATGTTCACCGGGATCATCGAGGAGCTCGGCCACCTCCGCCAGGCCGACACGAAGCGGGACGTGACCCGATTCGTCTTCGACGCGCCGGGCGTGAGCGACGGGGCGGGCATCGGTGACTCCATCTCGGTCAACGGCTGCTGCCTGACCGTCGTCGACCTGGGGGCCGGCTGGTGGGCCGCCGACGCCGTCGCCGAAACCCTCTCGCGCACCAACCTGCGGCGCCTTTCCCCCGGGGATCCCGTCAACCTCGAACGGCCCGTGCGCCCCGAAGGACGCCTCGGCGGGCACATCGTGCAGGGCCACGTCGACGCCATCGGCACGGTCGTCGCCCCGGCCCCGGACCTGCGGGTCAGGGTCCCGGCGGGCATCGCCAGGTACCTCGTCACCAAGGGCTCGGTCACCGTCGACGGGGCCAGCCTGACCGTGGTCGACGCCACCGGCGACACCTTCTCCGTCGCCATCATCCCGCACACCTCGGCGGTCACCACCCTCGGGACCCGTGCAGCCGGCGACGAGGTCAACCTCGAGGTCGACGTCATCGCCAAGTACGTCGAGCGGCTCCTCCTCGCAGGTGTCACGCCGCCAGCCGCAGCGGCCGTCCCGGGGGAGGCCCCATCATGAACGCAGGGTCCAGATGAACGTCGCGTCCGTACCCGATGCCATCGACGCGGTGCGCCGGGGCGAGATCGTGGTCGTCGTCGACGACGAGGACCGCGAGAACGAGGGCGACCTGATCGTCGCCACCACCCATGCCACCCCGGAGGTCATGGCCTTCTTCGTGCGCCACACCAGCGGGCTCATCTGCGCGGCGGTGACCGGCGGGCGCGCCGACGAGCTCGAGCTGCCGCTGATGGTCGCCCGCAACACCGAGTCCCAGCGCACCGCGTTCACCGTCACCGTCGACGCCGTGGCCGGCACCACCACCGGGATCTCCGCCGAGGACCGCTCGGCGACGGCCGCGGCCCTCGTCGACCCGGCGACCAGGGCGGGCGACCTGGCCAGACCCGGCCATCTGCACGTGCTGCGGGCCAGGGAGGGCGGCGTGCTCAAGCGGGCCGGCCACACCGAGGCGGCCGTCGACCTGGCCCGCCTGGCCGGGCTGCCCGCGTCGGGGGTGCTCTGCGAGGTGGTCAGCGCCGACCGCCTCACCATGGCCCGGCGTCCCGAGCTCGAGGCCTTCGCCGCCGAGCACGGCCTGGCGGTCGTGACCATCGCCGACATCGTCCGGCACCGCCGACGGTCCGAGCGGTTGGTGCGCCGCATCGCCACGGCCAGGATCCCCACCGAGTTCGGCGAGTTCCACTGCTTCGCCTACGAGAGCGAGCTCGACGACGACAACACCCACCTGGCGCTGGTCATGGGCGAGCCGGCCGCCGAGGAGGCCGTGCTGGTCCGGGTGCACAGCGAGTGCCTGACGGGGGACGTGTTCGGCTCCCGGCGCTGCGACTGCGGCAACCAGCTGCGCGAGGCCATGCGCCGCATCGCCGCCGAGGGCGTCGGGGTGATCGTCTACCTGCGCGGTCACGAGGGCCGCGGCATCGGCATCGCCAACAAGCTCGACGCCTACCAGCTCCAGGACTGCGGGTTCGACACCGTCGAGGCCAACGTGGCCCTCGGCCTCCCCGTCGACAGCCGGGAGTACGGGATCGGCGCCCAGATCCTCGTCGATCTCGGCGTCGGAGCGATGCGCCTGCTCACCAACAACCCGGCCAAGCGGGGCGGCCTCGAAGGCTTCGGGCTCGAGATCGTCGAGCGGATACCGCTCGTCACCGAGTCCAACGAGGAGAGCATCCGCTACCTGCGAACCAAGCAGGAGCGCATGGGCCACCTCTTCGACGAGCCGGCCGGCGAGGAGCACGGAGAGGGCGCCAGCCATGCCGGGTGAGCCCACCACCTACGAGGGCCACCTCGACGGCACCGGGTTGCGGGTGGCCATCGTGGCCAGCCGGTGGAACGACTTCATCGTCTGGCGCCTGCTCGACGGGGCGGTCGACCGTCTGGTGCGCCACGGCGTCGACCGCGGTGACGTGGCCGTCGCCTGGGTCCCGGGCGCGTGGGAGCTGCCGCTCGTGGCGGCCAAGCTGGCGGCCACCGGCAGGTACGACGCCATCGTCACCCTCGGCGCGGTGATCCGCGGCGCCACCGGCCACTACGACCTGGTCGCCGGGCAGGCCGCGGCGGGCGTGGCGCGGGTCGCGCTCGACACGGGTGTGCCCGTCGTGTTCGGCGTGCTCGCGACCGAGACCATCGAGCAGGCCGTCGAGCGGGCCGGCACCAAGGCCGGCAACAAGGGGGCCGAGGCCGCGGCCACGGCCATCGAGATGGCTGACCTGCTGCGCCGGCTGCCCGGGCGCGACACCCCCGCCTGACCGGTGCTCCGACTGGTCCTGCCCAAGGGCTCCCTCGAGCGCGCCACCCTCGACCTGTTCGAGGCGGCCGACCTGGCCGTGGCCCGCAGCTCGTCGGTCGACTACCGGGCGACCGTCGACGACCCCCGCATCGACGAGGTCAGGATCCTGCGCCCCCAGGAGATCCCCCGCTACGTCGCCGAGGGCCTCTTCGACCTCGGCATCACCGGGCGCGACTGGATCGAGGAGACGGCCAGCGACGTGGCCAGCCTCGGCGAGCTGCGCTACTCCAAGACCACCACCCGGCCGATCCGCGTGGTGCTGGCCGTGGCCGACGACGCCCCCTGGCGGGCCGTGCGAGAGCTGCCCGCCGGGGTCCGGGTCTCGACCGAGTACCCGGCGCTGGCCGCCAGGTTCCTGGCGGAGCACGGCGTCGACGCCGACGTGCGCCTCTCCTACGGGGCCACCGAGGCCAAGATCCCCGAGATCGCCGACGCGGTGGTCGAGATCACCGAGACGGGCAGGGCGCTGCGCGCCGCCGGACTGCGCATCCTCGACACCGTGCTCACCTCCTACACCGAGCTGATCGCCAACCGGGCCAGCTTCGCCGACGAGACCAAGCGCCACGCCATGGAGCAGCTCAACAGCCTCCTGCAGGGCACCCTCGTCGCCCGCACCCGGGTGCTGGTCAAGCTCAACGTGGCCGAGACCCACCTCGACGGGATCATCGGGCTGCTGCCGGCCATGAAGTCGCCGACGGTCTCCAAGCTGTTCGGCGCAGCGGACTACGCCGTCGAGGCGGTCGTGCCCAAGCACGCCATCAACGTCCTCATCCCGGCCCTCAAGGACCGCGGCGCGACCGACATCATCGAGCTCCCCATCGCCAAGGTCATCCCCTGAGCAGGCCGGCCGCCGCCACCGGAACGGTCGAGGCGTTCGACGTGGCCGTGGGCCTCGGCGTGGTGCGCACGGCCGACGGCGCCGCCGTCGGCTTCCACTGCACCCAGATCGCCGGCGGCCGCCGCGACATCCCGCTCGGCACGGCGGTCAGGTTCACCGTCGTCGCCGGCCGCGGCGGCCGGTGGGAGGCCGCGGCGGTCACCCCGATCGATCCCACCCCCTCACCGTGAGCCCGCCACCCGGGCGCGCCGGGACGCCGATCGGGCGGCGGCGCTTCCTCGGCCTCGCCGCCACCGCGGGGCTCGGCCTGGCGGCGGGGGCGTGCGGCTCTTCGCCGTCGCCTGGCCGCGCCGGTGCCGCGCCCCCGACCTCGGCGACCCCACCCGGCCCTCCGCCACCAGCCCCCCCGCCACCAGCCCCCCCGGCGACGATCGCGCCGGCGACGACCGCGCCAGCGACGACGACCGCGCCGGCCGACGCGGCCGCCTGGGCCCGGCTGGCCGCCAGCCTGCGGGGCCGCCTGGTGCGACCCGGCGACGGCTCGTACCGCGACGACGTCCGCCTGTACGACTTCCGCTACGACTCGATGCGCCCCGCGGGGATCGCCTACTGCGCGACCTCCGACGACGTGGCCCGCTGCGTGGCCTTCGCCCGCGACCACGGCCTGACCCCGACGCCGCGCGCCGGTGGCCACAGCTACGCCGGCTACTCGCTGTCGCCCGGTCTGGTCGTCGACGTCACCCCGATGGCCGGCGTCACCCCCACCCCGGCGAGGGGGAGGGCGGCCATCGGTGCCGGCGCCCGGCTCGTCGACGTCTACTCCGGGCTCAACGCCGCCGGGGTGTCCGTCCCGGCCGGGTCGTGCCCGACCGTCGGCCTGAGCGGCCTGGCCCTCGGCGGCGGCATCGGCGTGGTCTGCCGGGCCCACGGCCTCACGTCGGACTCGGTGCTCTCGGCGACGGTCGTCACCGCCGACAGCCGCACCGTCACCGCGTCGGCCACCTCCAACCCCGATCTGTACTGGGCGCTGCGCGGCGGGGGCGGCGGCAACTTCGGCGTGGTCACCTCGTGGGAGATGGCCACGTTCCCGACCACCACCGCCGTGCTCAGCTTCCTGACCTGGCCGTGGGCGGCGGCGGGCGAGGTGCTCGCCGCCTGGCAGGCGTGGACCGCCGCCGCCCCCGACCGGCTGTGGTCCAACCTGGTCATGCAGGCCCTGCCGTCCCGCTCCGAGCCGTCCCTCCAGGTCGGCGTGGTCGACCTCGGCACCACCGCCGACTCGGCCGCTCTGGTGGGACGGCTCACCGCCGCGGCGGGCCCACCCGCCACCTCGTCGTCCGCCGATGTGCCCTTCGCCCACGCCATGTTCGTCGAGGCCGGCTGCGCCGCCCTGTCCGAGGACCAGTGCCACCTGCCCTCCCAGGCGCAAGGCGGCACGCTCGCCCGGGCTCCGAGCGTGGCCAAGTCGGCGTTGCTGGTCGACCCCCTCGACGCCGCGGGGGTCTCGGTGGTGGTCGACGCAGTCGCCGCCCGCCAGCACGCCGGCGTGGAGGGGGCGGCCGGCTTCGACGCCCTCGGCGGGGCCACGAGCCGGCCTGCGCCCGACGCCACCGCGTGGGTGCACCGCGACGCGCGCTGGTCGTTGCAGTACTCGGTGCCCCTCACCGAGGGCGCGCCGCCATCGGCGCTCGCCGGCGACCACGCCTGGCTGGCCACGCTGGCCGCCGACCTGGCCCCCCACGTCAGCGGGCAGGCGTACCAGAACTACATCGACCCCTCCCTCGCCGACTGGGAGCAGGCGTACTACGGCGCCAACCTGGGCCGCCTGGCCGCGGCCCGCCGGCGCTGGGATCCCGACGCCACCTTTCGCTTCTCCCAGGCCGTGCCGCTGCGCCCCGCCTCCGGCTGAAGAGGCCGTGAAGCGGGGGTCACGGAGCGGAGGGGAGGGGAGGGGAGGGGAGGGGAGGGCCTGCTACCTGAGGTAGGAGGCGCCGTTGAGGTCGAGCACGGCGCCACTGGCCCAGCGGGCCTCGGGCGAGGCCAGCCAGAGCACCGCGGCGGCGACCTCCTCGGGCTCGGCCACCCGACCCCACGGGCTCTGAGCACGGATGCCGTCGCCCCTCGACCCGGCCAGCACCCCGGCGGCCATCTCCGTGCGCACGAAGCCGGGCGCCACCGCCGCGCAGGTGATGCCGCGAGGGGCCAGAGCCACGGCCAGCGACTGGGTCAGGGCGTGCACCGCCGCCTTGCTGGCTCCGTAGGCGGGAGCGGTCGGCTCGCCGCGGTAGGCGCCGCGGGAGCCGACGGTGACCAGGCAGCCGCCGGCCGGGCCCTCCCGGCGACCGAGCAGGTGGTCGACCACGCACCAGGCGACGGCCGCAGGCCCGATGACGTTGACGTCGAGGGTCCGCCGCCAGGTGGCCTGCCAGCCGGCGAGGTCGGTGGCGTCGATCGGACCCTCCTCGTAGATCGCCGCGTTGTTGACCACCACGTCGACCCCACCGAGGGCGGCGACGGCCTCGCCGACCACCCTGGCGGCCCCGTCCGGATCGCCCAGATCGCCGAGCACCACCGCGTGGCCGTGACCGGGGAGGGAGGCCGCGACCGCTTCGGCGTCGGCCGCCGCGGCCCGGCAGTGCAGGGCGACGGTGTCGCCGGCGCCGGCGAAGGCCAGGGCGATGGAGGCGCCGATCCCCCGGGAGGCACCCGTGACGAGAACACGACGGTGGGTCATGGCCACGATCCTGGCCGCGGGTCGGCAGGTGCTGCCAGGTGGGGGTCCCGCCCCCGCGACGCAGGACGGGTCCGGAAGCGAACGTCCTAGCCGGGTGCGCCCTCACCATCCGCGGAGGCTGCCGCCCGGATCTGCACGAACGCCATGCGGAGCTGCCCGAGCCCCTCGACCAACTCGGCCTCGGCGGTGCCGAGCCGCCCGGCCATGCCCTCCACCAGGGCAGCGCAGGCGTCGATGGCGGTCCTGGCCTGGTCGAGCTGCGGCGGTTGGAGCGACAGGTGGAGCGCGGCCAGCTCGAACAGCCCGAAGGCGTGGTTGGCGATGACCGTCTCGACCGGCGTCGAGGCCAGCTGCTCGCGCAGCTCCTCCATCCGGGCGGCCATCTCCTCGTCGGATGGCTCCTCCCCGGCGGCCTCGTCGGAGGCGCCCGGCGACGGGGGAGGCGGCGGCGAGCTCGGGGTCGGGGCGCTGCGTCCGACCGGTCGTTCGCCGTCGGGCGTCCAAAGCGTGCTCATTGCGCTACCCTACGGTGAAAACGAAAGACAGGAAGCGGGACCCACCGTCCCCACCCGTCCATCGGGGTGCTCCGGAGGAGGACCATCTGATGCGGCGGGTCGACAGGATCCGTCGACCGGCGGGCGTCGCTTCCTGACGTCCGCCCTCTCTGCGCTGCAGTCGGGGTCGTATCCAGGGAGTGATGTCGCATACCAGCTGCACCTGACACCAGCGAGCACCGGATCAACGAGCGGATCCGGGCCCGGGAGGTCCGCCTCATCGACCAGGACGGTACCCAGCTGGGGGTGAAGCCCCTGCCGGATGCCATGTCCATCGCCAGGTCACTGGACCTGGACCTGGTCGAGGTGGCCCCCGACGCCAATCCGCCGGTCTGTCGGATCATGGACTTCAACCGCTTCAAGTACGAGACGGCCCAGCGGGCCAAGGAGTCTCGCAAGAAGACGGTCAACACGTCCATCAAGGAGATGAAGTACCGGCCCAAGATCGGGACCGGCGACTTCGACACCAAGACCCGGCAGGTGGCCAAGTTCCTCGGCGAGGGACACAAGGTCAAGATCACCATCATGTTCCGCGGCCGGGAGATGTCCCACCCCGAGCTCGGCAAGCGCATCCTCGACCACGTCGCCGACACCGTCGGCCAGGTCGGCAAGGTCGAAGCGGAGCCCAAGCTCGACGGCAGGAACATGATCATGGTGCTCGCCCCCGACCGCAGGAACCGGGTCACCGCCCCCGCAGCCGCCCAGGAGCCGGTGGACCCGAACGCCGCACCTTCCTCCGCCGCACCGTCCACCGCCGCACCGTCCACCGCTGCACCTGCCGCCGCACCGTCCGCTGCACCTGCCGCCGCCCCGCCTGCTGCACCAACGGCCGCTCCCCCTGCCGCACCAACGGCCGCTCCGCCGGCTGCACCCGCCGCCCCCGCAGCGCAGCCGGCGGCGCCGGCCACGGCCGCCGCCGCCCCCTCCACCGAGTCGTAGAACCCAGGAGCCCCACCCCGATGCCCAAGATGAAGACCGACAAGGGTGCCGCCAAGCGCTTCAAGGTGACCGGCACCGGCCGCCTGCGCCGGCGCAGGGCCTTCACCAACCACCTCCTCGAGAAGAAGTCGAGCGTGCGGACCCGCCGCCTCGGCCGGGAGGCCGACGTGGCCAAGGGCGACGAGCGAGCCGTCAAGCGGCTCCTCGGCCGCTGAGAGCCGAAAGGAGCAGGCAATGGCCCGAGTCAAGCGCGCCGTTCACAGCAGGAAGCACCGCAGGGCGGTGCTCGAGCAGGCCCAGGGGTACTTCGGCAACAAGAGCCGGAGCTACCGGGCGGCCAACGAGCAGGTCCTCCACTCCCTCCAGTACGCGTACCGCGACCGCCGGGCCCGCAAGGGCGACTTCCGGCAGCTGTGGATCCAGCGCATCAACGCCGCCTGCCGCGAGCACGGGTTGAGCTACAGCCGGTTCATCGCCGGCCTGCATCACGCCGAGGTGGACGTCGACCGCAAGGTCCTCGCCGATCTCGCCGTGCGTGACCGCGAGGCGTTCGCCGCACTGGTCGAGGTGGCCCGCGCCGCGATCCCGACGGCCGCGCCGTCGTCCGAGCCCGCGTCGGCCTGAGGCTCCGGGTCGCACTCTGTCTCGCCTGCCGTACCGGCACCAGCGGGTGCAGATGCTGCGACGCCTCTTCGGGCGCCGCAGCGTGCGCGAGGCCGAGGGCGCGCTCGTCGTCGAGGGGGCCAAGGTCCTCGGTGAGGCCATCTCGGCCGGCGCCAGCGTCAGGGCCGTCTACCTCGACCCTGCCGCCGGCGGGGCCGAGCTCGACCTCGCCTCGGCCTGCGCCGCTCTCGGGGCGCGCGTCTTCGAGCTCGACGCCGGTGTGCTGGCCAGGGTCACCGACGTCGTCACCCCGCAACCGGTCGTGGCGGTGATCGGCGCGCCCGTGTCCAGCCTCGAGGCCCTCGGGGCCCCCGGTCCCGACTTCGTGGTCGTCTGCACCGACGTCCGCGATCCCGGCAACGCCGGCACCGTGCTGCGCAGCGCCGAGGCGGCCGGCGCCGGCGGGGTGGTGTTCTGCGACGGCTGCGTCGACGTGTTCAACCCCAAGGCGGTCCGGGCCTCCGCCGGGGCGGTCTTCCACGTGCCGGTGGTCAACGGACACTGCAGCCCGGCCGACGCCCTCGCCGCCACCGCGTCGTGGGGTCTCGCCAGGATGGGCACCGTCGCCGAAGGCGGCGTCGACTACCTCGACGCCGACCTGGGCGGCCCCGTCGCCATCGTCCTCGGCAACGAGGCCCACGGCCTGGCCCCCGAGGTGGTCGCCTCGCTCGACGGCTGCATCACCATCCCGATGGTCGGGCGGGCCGAGTCGCTGAACGTCGGGATGGCCGCCGCCATCCTCACCTTCGAGGTGGCCAGGCGCCGCCGCCGGCCGGCCGTCGTCGCGATGGTGGACCGGTGACCGCGCCGGTGCTGGGGGGGGCGCGGGCGCCGGCGCGGGTCGACGCGCCCGCCGACGCCGTCGCCATCGACGCCCTGCCCGATGCGGTGGTCGTCGTCGACGCCGAGCGGACCGTGACCGCGGCCAACGTGGCCGCGGAGCGCCTGCTCGGCTACGCGGCCGCCGACCTGGTCGGCCAGGGGTGCGCCGCGCTCCTCGACGCCAGGGCCGACGACGGGACCGTCGTCTGGGAGCACGGTTGGCACTCGAGCAGCCGGCTGCGCAGCGTGCGCACCGCCCCCGAGCAGCTGGTGGCCCTGCGTCGCCGTGACGGCCGGCAGATCAGCATCGCGGTGACGTGCGCCTACCGGCGCGACGCCGCAGGGTGCCTCACCGGCGCGGTGCTGGCCCTGCGCGACGCGTCCCACCGCATGCGGGTCAAGTCGGTCACCGGGATCGAGATCGTCTCCACCGTGAGCCACGAGCTGCGCTCACCGCTGACGTCGGTCAAGGGCTACACCAGCCTGTTGCTCAACCGTTGGGACCGCCTCACCGACGAGCAGAAGCAGATGATGCTCGGCCAGGTCAACCACGACGCCGACCGGGTCACCCGCCTGATCGGCGAGCTGCTCGACATCAGCCGGCTCGAGACCGGCAAGCTCGTCCTGCGCCGCCAGCTGGTCGACCTGCCCGGGTTGACCGGCACGGTCGTGGACAAGGTGCGCCTCGAGTACCCGACCCTCGAGGTCGACGCCACCTGGGCCGAGGACCTGCCCCCGGTCTGGGCCGACCCGGACAAGATCGAGCAGGTGCTCACCAACCTGCTCGAGAACGCCTGCAAGTACGCGTCGCCGCTGGGCCTCGGCGTGACCGGCGAGGTGCGGGCCCGTGGCGACGACCTGCCCGAGGTGGCGGTCAGCGTGGCCGACCGGGGCGACGGGATCCCGTCGGCCGACCTGCCCAAGGTGTTCACCAAGTTCTTCCGGCGTTCGGAAGGCCGGCCCAACGGGTCCGGCCTCGGGCTGTGGATCAGCCGTGGCCTGGTCGAGTCCCACGGCGGCCGGCTCGTGGCGGAGTCCGTGACCGGGAGCGGCTCGGTGTTCCGCTTCACCCTGCCCGTGATCGACCTGGAGGATATGAGCGCACCGTGACCGCCCCCGCCCCCGACATCGCGGCGGAGCTGCTCGCCATCGAGCACGAGACCCGGGAGGCCATCGCCGGCGCCGGCACCCTGGGGGAGCTGCGCGCCGCCGAGTCGTCCGCCGTCGGCAAGCGCTCGTCCCTCGCCCGGGTCAACACCCGCCTCGCCGGCCTCGAGCCCGACGACCGCAGGACCTGGGGGGCCAGGATCCACGACGTGCGGCGGGGCATCACCGACGCGCTCGCCGTGCGCCGCGCCGACCTCGAGCGGCGGGAGCGGGTCGCCCGGCTCGAAGCCGACCGGCTCGACCTGACCGAGGCCGACGCCCTCGGCCGGCGGGCGATCGCCGCGTCGCTGCCCGACCGGGGGCACCTGCACCTGGTGACCCGCACCCGCCAGGCCCTCGAGGACACCTTCGTCGGGATGGGCTTCCGCGTGGTCGATGGCCCGGAGGCCGAGACCGACTGGTACAACTTCGAGGCGCTCAACCTGCCGCCCGGCCACCCGGCCAGGAGCATGTGGGACACCCTCTACCTCGCGCTCGGCGACCCCGGGACGGTCCTGCTGCGGACCCACACGTCGCCCGCCCAGGTCCACGTGATGGAGGCCCAGGCCCCGCCCATCTACATCGTCGCCCCCGGGCGGGCGTACCGGCGCGAGACCGAGGACGCCAGGCACCTGGCGGTGTTCCACCAGATCGAGGGGCTGGTCGTCGACCGGGGCATCACCTTCGGTGACCTGGCGGGCACCATCGAGGCGTTCACCGGCGCCTTCTTCGGTGCCGGCGTCCACTCCCGGCTGCGTCCGTCCTACTTCCCCTTCACCGAGCCGTCCGCCGAGTTCGACGTCACCTGCCCGGTGTGTGGCGGTGACGGGTGCAGGACCTGCTCGGGCTCGGGATGGATCGAGCTCGGCGGGTGCGGCATGGTCGACCCCAACGTGTTCGATGCCGTCGGGATCGATTCCGAGGTCTACACCGGCTTCGCCTTCGGCTTCGGCATCGACCGCCTGGCCATGATCGACGTCGGCCTCGGCGACATCCGCCACCTGATCGAGAACGACCTCCGCTTCCTGCACCAGTTCTGACCCCGAGCTCTGAGCTCCGGCCGACCGCGGCCGCCCGACGCCCGAAGGATCCCTGTGCGCGCCCCCCTGTCCTGGCTCTGTGACTTCGCCACCTTCGACCAGCCGGTCGAGGTGCTGGCCGACGGCCTCTCCTCCCTCGGCCTGGTGGTCGAGGGGATCGACCGCGTCGGGGAGGACATCCCCGAGGTGGTGGTGGCCGGCATCCTCGACATCCGCCCCCACCCGTCGGCCGACCGGATCCGACTGGTCGACGTGGACGCCGGCGACGGCCAGGTCCTGCAGATCGCCTGCGGGGCGTGGAACATGGACGTCGGCGACCTCGTCCCCCTCGCCAAGGTCGGCGCCGTGCTGCCCGGCGGGATGGAGATCGCCAGGCGCAAGATGCGCGGCGAGTGGTCCAACGGGATGCTCTGCTCGCCCACGGAGATCGGCCTGCCGCCCGTCGACGGCGTCGACGGGCTGCTGATCCTGCTCCCGGGATCGGCGGTGCCCGGCACGCCGATCGCCGAGGCCATCGGCGGCGCCGACGTGGTCTTCGACCTCGACGTGTCGCCCAACCGGCCCGACGCGCAGTCCATGGCCGGGGTGGCGCGCGACCTGGCCGCCTGGCTGGGACTGGCCTGGGCGTGGCCGACGGGACTGCCCACCTCACCGGCGGAGCCGGCCGGGGCGGTCCGCGCCGATCCCGGCGTCGGCCGGCCCGCCGTCACGATCGACGCGCCGGACCTCTGCCCCCTCTTCACCGCCACCGTCATCGACGGCGTGTCGGTCGGGACGTCACCGGCGTGGCTGGCCAGGCGCCTCACCCTCGCCGGCCTGCGCCCGATCAACTCCGTGGTCGACGTGTCCAACTACGTGATGCTCGACACCGGCCAGCCCAACCACGCCTACGACCTCGACCGCCTGGCCGGCGGCGGGGTGCTCGTGCGGCGGGCGACGACCGGGGAGCAGGTGGTCACCCTCGACGACAAGACCCGCTCCCTCACGGCCGACGACCTGCTCATCTGCGACGCCACGTCCGCGCCGGTCGGGATCGCCGGGGTGATGGGATCGGCGTCCACCGAGGTCGGGCCGGCGACCAACCGCCTCCTGCTCGAAGCGGCGTGGTTCGCGCCGGGAGCGGTGGCCGCCACGGGCACCAGGACCGGCCTGCAGTCCGAGGCCAGATACCGCTTCGAGCGCGGCGTCGACACCGAGGTCGCCGGGCGGGCCGCCGAGCGATTCGCCACCCTCATCAGCGGCGTCGGCCCGGAGGGATCGTCGATCCGGATCGGACCCAGGGTCGAGGTCCGCTCCCCGGCCGCCCTTCCCGTCCCCGCCCGCGTGCCGCTGCGCCTGGAGCGGGTCAACGCCGTGCTCGGCACCGACCTCGACGCCGACGCGGTGACCGCCCTCCTGCGCCCCATCGGCTTCGGCATCGCCGACGCCGATCCCACGCCGACGGGCGCCCCGTCGTGGACCGTGGACGTGCCGACCTGGCGGCCCGACACCGCCCGGGAGATCGACGTCATCGAGGAGGTGGCCCGCCACCACGGTCTCCAGAACATCGAGCGGCACATGCCGCCCGGCGCCCGCACCGGGGCGCTCACCGGCGACCAGCGACGCCGGCGCCAGGTGCGTGACGTGCTGTGCGGCAGCGGGCTCGACGAGGCGTGGACCACGACGTTCCTCGCTCCCGGCGACCTCGAGCGGGCCGGCCTGCCGACTGGGGCCGTGGAGGTGGCGAACCCCATCGACCGGGCCGAGTCCGTGCTGCGCACCTCGCTGCTCCCGGGCCTGCTCGGCGCGGCCAGGTTCAACCGGGACCGCCAGCAGCCCGACATCGGCCTGTTCGAGATCGGGCGCGTGTTCGCCCCGCCGAGCACCGGCGCCACCGTCCCCGACGAGCGCGAGGACCTCGCCGTGGTGCTCACCGGCGACGGGGTCGACGCCCGCAGCGCCGTCCGGCACTGGAGCATCCTGCGCGACGCCCTCGGCGTCGTCGGGACGTCCCTCGTGGGCGCCGAGGCACCCGGACTGCACCCGACGCGCACCGCGCTGCTCCTCGACGGCGAGGGCCGGCCCTTCGGTGCCGTCGGGGAGGTCGACCCCGACGTGGTCGGGCGCAGCGGGCTCGCCGGCCGGGTGGGCTGGTTGTCGGTCTCCCTCGACGCCGTCGTCGCCCTGCCGACACGCCCGCTGGCGGCCACGCCGGTCAGCCGGTTTCCGGCCAGCGACATCGATCTGGCCTTCCTGGTCGACGACGCCGTCCCGGCCGGCACCGTCCTCGGCACCCTCGCCGGCAGCGGGGAGGGCCTGCTCGAGTCCATCGAGCTGTGGGACGTGTACCGGGGTGACCCGGTGCCCCCGGGCCGGCGCAGCCTCACCTTCCGGCTCCGCTTCCGCGCCGCCGACCGCACCCTTGGGGAGGCCGAGCTCGCCGCGGCCAGGGCCACCGCCATCGAGGCGGCGGAGCGGACCCACGGCGCCGAGCTGCGGGGCTGAGGCCGCTACCGTGGCCCGCGTGCAGTCGAGCGCCCGCCACGTGTCCCTCGAGGGAGCGTTCAACTTCCGGGATCTCGGCGGCTACCCGGCCGCCGACGGGCGCGTCGTCCGGTGGCGGCAGCTGTTTCGGGCCGACTCGCTCGGCGGTCTGACGCCGAGCGATCTCGACGCCCTGAAGGCGATGGGCCTGCGCACCGTCGTCGACCTGCGCACGGTCGCCGAGGTCGACGAGCGGGGTCGCCTGAGCGAGGAAGCCGGACTGGCCTACCACCACCTGCCCCTGATCGACGTGCTCCCGCCCGCCGACTCGCTGGAGCGCTGGGCCGAGCCGGCCTACGTGGCCGACCAGTACGCCGAGATGCTGGCCTCGGGCACCTCGACCATCAAGGCGGCGCTCGACCTGATCGCCGACGCCACCACCCATCCGATCGCCTACCACTGCATGGCCGGCAAGGACCGCACCGGCATCCTGAGCGCCCTGGTCCTCGGCCTGCTCGGCGTGGCCGACGACGACATCGTGGCCGACTATGCGTTGAGCGGCGAGGGCATGGAGCGCAAGCTGGCGTGGTTGCGCCAGCAGCACCCGGAGCTCGCCGGGGACATCGACGCCAGCGCAGCGGTCGTGGCGTCGGAACCGGAGTCGATGGAGCTGTTCCTCGCCCACCTGACCGACACCCACGGCGGGGTCCACGGCTACGTCGAGGCCATCGGGCTCGGCGGGCTCGGCGACCGCCTGCGGGCCGAGTTGCTCGAGGAGCCCAGGCCCACCATCTGATCCGGTGGCACCGAGCGCGGTGGCACCGACCGGGTTTCAGGGATCGCGATGGCGGGCCGGCCGGCTTCTGGGGTCACGTGACGTCAAGAACCGCGGTCGAGCGACCTGAGGTCGGCGCCAGCCCGTCGATGGTCCGGAGATCCGCGCCCCGGCGGACCGGCGTCCGGCGCACCCTGTCCGGCGACCGCAGATCGGGTTGACCGAGGTTCGCGGTCGCTGCGCCGCGCCCACCGCCGTCGAGGGTCCGGAGATCGGCACCATCCGCCTCGGCCAGGCGCCGGATCCGGGAGATCCGGTCGGTGCGGTAGCTGGCGATCTTCACGCTCCAGGAGTCGAGCGGGCGGGGGCGGTCGTTGCCGTAGAAGGTGGTGAGGGGACCCTCCTGGCAGTAGGAGTCGGCGCCGGTGACCTGCTCGGTGGACTCGTCGGTCAGCGTGATCTCGAAGGCCATGGCCCATCGTGGACCTGGCCGCCTGTGGGCGGCCAGGGGCGCAACCCTGTGTCTTTCGCCCGTCGTCCACAGGGGGCACCGACCGCTCCGGTGAGAATCCGGCGCATGGGTATGCACAACCTTGTATGGTTGTGCAGTGAGCTCCTCCTCGGCGGCGTCGTCCGCCGCCATCCGCAAGGTCGGCGTCCTCGGCGCGTCGGGCTTCGTCGGCGGCGAGCTGCTCCGTCTCCTCCACGCCCATCCGGGCTTCGAGGTGGTCGTGGCCACCGGTGACGCCAGCGCCGGCCGGGACCTCGGCGATGTGCACCCGCACCTGCGGGCCGCCTACCCGGGCCTGGTCCTGGGCGACCAGGAGCCCGGCGCAGCCGACGGCCTCGACGTGGTGTTCCTCGCGCTGCCCCATGGGGTGTCGTCGGCCCTGGTCCCCGACCTGCTCGGGCGCGGCGGCGTGGTGGTCGACCTGGCCGCCGACTTCCGGCTGCGCGACCCCGCCGCCTATCCCGTCTGGTACGGGTCGGCCCACCCCCGTCCCGAGTTCCTGGCCGACGCCGTGCACGGGATCCCCGAGCTCGCCGGTGAGCGCCTGGTCGGCGCCCGCCTGGTGGCCGCGGCCGGCTGCTACGTCACCGCGGCGGCGCTGGCCCTGGCACCCCTCGTGGCGGCGGGCGCCATCGAGCCGGCGGGGATCGTCGTCGACGCGACCAGCGGGGTCAGCGGGGCGGGGCGCAAGGCGGTGGCGGCGACGCACTTCAACACCGTCGACGAGGACTTCCGGGCCTACGGCGTCTCGACCCACCGGCACACGCCGGAGATCGAGCAGGCGGTCGGGGCCTCGGTGCTCTTCACCCCGCACCTGGCACCGATGAACCGGGGCATCCTGGCCACCTGCTACGGCCGGGCGGTCGGCCACCCCGACCCCCTCGCCGTGCTGGCCGAGCGCTACGCCGACTCGCCCTTCGTCGTGGTGGGCCCCGAGCCGCCCTCGACCAAGGCCACCCTCGGGTCCAACACCGCGCACCTGAGCGCCACCTTCGACGAGCGCACCGGATGGGTGCTGGCCTTCGCGGCCATCGACAACCTGGTCAAGGGGGCGGCGGGCCAGGCCATCCAGTGCGCCAACGTGGCCGTCGGGCTGGCCGAGACCACGGGCCTGCCCCTGGCCGGGCTGTGGCCATGACTCGCCCCGACGGGGCGGTGACCGTGACCACCGCACCCCGAGGCGGCCCGAGCGCGGAGGCGGCCATGCGGGCGCAGGTCCTCACCGAGGCGCTGCCGTACATCCAGGAGTTCCGCGACCGGATCGTGGTCGTGAAGTACGGGGGGAACGCCCTCGCCGGGGCGGTCGAGAGCCCCGCTGCGGCCCTGGCCTCCTTCGCGTCGGACATCGCCCTCCTGCGCTCGGTCGGGCTCAAGCCGGTCGTCGTCCACGGCGGCGGACCCCAGATCGGCGAGCTGATGGGGCGGCTCGGCAAGCAGTCCGAGTTCCGCGGCGGGCTGCGGGTGACCGACCGCGAGACCCTCGACATCGCCCGCATGGTGCTCGTGGGCAAGGTCAATCGGGAGATCGTCGCGGCCGTCAACGTCCACGGTCCCATCGCCGTCGGCCTCTCCGGGGAGGACGCCGGCCTGCTGCGCGCTGCGCCGGAGGATCCGGCCCTCGGTTTCGTCGGGCGGGTCGAGGCGGTCAACCCCGATCTCCCACTGCGCCTGGTCGCCGAGTCACTGGTCCCGGTCGTCGCCACGATCGGCACCGACGGCACCGGGCAGGCCTACAACATCAACGCCGACGTCGCCGCCGGGGCGGTCGCCGCCGCGCTCGGGGCGACCAAGCTCGTCTACCTGACCGACGTCGAGGGGGTGCGGGCCGACCGGAGCGACCCGGCCACCCTCGCCAGGTCCCTGACCCCCGAGGGGCTCGACGGGCTGGTCGCGTCGGGGGCGGTCGCCGACGGCATGATCCCCAAGGCGGCGTCGTGCGCGCTCGCCGTGCGCGCCGGGGTCGGGGCGGCCCACATCCTCGACGGTCGCCTGCCGCACGCGCTGCTGCTCGAGCTGTTCACCCAGGAGGGAATCGGCACCATGGTGAGCCTGTCGTGACGACCACCGAGCCGCACCTGATGACGACCTACGCCCCGCCGCCGGTCACCTTCGTGCGGGGTCAGGGCACGTGGCTGTGGGACACGGAGGGATCGGCCTACCTCGACTTCCTGAGCGGGATCGCGGTGACCTCCCTCGGCCACAGCCACCCGGCGGTGGCCGACGCCATCAGCGAGGCGTCGCGGACCCTCCTGCACGTCTCCAACCTGTTCGCCACGTTGCCCCAGCGCGACGTGGCCGCCACCCTCGACCGCCTGCTCGGCGGCGGGGGCAAGGTCTTCTTCACCAACAGCGGCGCCGAGGCCAACGAGTGCGCCATCAAGCTGGCCCGCAAGTGGGGCGGCCACGGCCGCTTCGGCGTGGTGAGCGCCTACGGCTCGTTCCACGGCCGCACCCTCGCCACCCTCCACGCCACGGGCCAGCCCTCCAAGCACGAGGCCTTCCAACCGCTGCCCGAGGGGTTCCGCCACGTCGCCTACCAGGACGCCGCCGCCCTCGACGCGGCCATCGACGAGAGCGTCGCCGCCGTCCTCCTCGAGACCGTCCAGGGCGAGGGTGGCGTCCACCCCGGTGGCGCCGGGTACTTCGCCGATGTGCGGCGGATCTGCGACGAGCGGGGCGTGCTGCTCATCTGCGACGAGGTGCAGACCGGCCTCGGGCGGACCGGGCGGTGGTGGGGCTTCGAGCACTACGGCATCCGTCCCGATGTGGTGACGGTGGCCAAGGCCCTCGGCAACGGCATGCCCATCGGCGCCTGCTGGGCGAGGGCCGACGTGGCCTCGGCGTTCGTGCCCGGCGACCACGGCACGACCTTCGGAGGCCAGCCGCTCGCCGCCTCCGCGGCGCGCGCCGTGCTGGCGGTGATGGAGGCCGAGGACGCGCCGGGCCGGGCGGCCGCCGCCGGGGCCAGGCTGCGCGACCGCCTGGTCGCCCTCGACGGGGTGGACGAGGTCCGCGGCGCCGGGCTCCTCCTCGGTGCCCGCCTCCGCGCCGGGTCGAGCGCCGCGGCGGTCACCGCCGCCGCCCTCGGGCTCGGTCTGGTGGTCAACGCGGTGAGCGCGGACACCGTCCGCTTCGCTCCACCGCTGCTCGTGAGCGACCCCGAGATCGACCTGGCCGTCGCCCGCTTCGAGCGGGCGGTCGAGCGGGCCGCGGCCTCCGTCTGATGCGCCACGTCCTCGACGTCGACGACCTCACCCCGACCGAGATCGCCGACGTGCTCGACCTGGCCGAGATCGCCGATCCGCCCCAGGTCCTGGCCGGGCGGGGGGTGGCCCTCATCTTCGAGAAGCCCTCCAACCGGACCCGCAACGCCACCGAGATGGCCGCGGTCGCCCTCGGCGCCCATCCCGTGAGCATGCAGGGAGACGAGGTCGGCCTGCGCCGCCGCGAGCCGGCCGCCGACGTGGTGCGGGTGCTGGCCAGGTACCACACCGTGATCGGGGCGAGGGTCCACGACCACGGCCTCCTCGAGGAGATGACCGGGCCCGACGTGGTGCCCGTCGTCAACCTCCTCTCCGACCGGGCCCACCCCTGCCAGGCCTTCGCCGACCTGCTCACCCTCCGCCAGCACTTCGGCTCCCTCGCCGGGCTGACCGTGGCCTGGGTCGGCGACGGCAACAACGTGGCCCGCAGCCTGGTGCTCGCCGCGGCCGGGGCCGGTGTGGCCGTGCGCGTGGCCACGCCGCCAGGTCACCGACTCGACCCGGTGGCGGTCGACGCGGCGCGCGCCGTGGGCGGCGAGGTGGTCGAGACCGATCACCCGGGCGAGGCCGTCGCCGGCGCCGATGCCGTGTGCACGGACGTCTGGGTCTCGATGGGTCAGGAGGCCGAGCAGCACCAGCGCGCCGACGCCTTCGCCGGCTTCGGGGTGGACGCTCCGCTGATGGCGACCGCCACTCCGGGGGCCGTCTTTCTCCACTGCCTGCCGGCGCACCGCGGCCTCGAGGTGGCCGCCGAGGTGATCGACGGCCCGGCCAGCCTGGTCTGGGAGCAGGCCGGCAACCGCATGCACGCCATGCGCGGCCTGCTCCTGTGGCTCGAAGGCGTGCGGCCGTGAAGTCGCCCAGCGCCGGGAGGGGCCGGCCGTGAAGCTGAGCAAGGCGGCCAGGCAGCACCGCATCGGGCTGATCCTGGAGGCCCAGCCGGTGACCAGCCAGGGCCAGCTGGTGGAGCTGCTGGCGGCGGCCGACGTCGAGGCCACCCAGGCGACGGTGTCACGGGATCTCGAGGAGATCGGCGCGGTCAAGGTCCGCATCGCCGGCGGGGACTCGGTCTACGCCGTGCCGGAGCTGCCCAAGGACCGGGTGGTGCCGAGCGACCACCTGCGCCGGGTGCTCGGCGACTGGGTCGTCGACGTCGCCTCTTCGGGCAACCTGGTGGTCGTGCGCACGCCACCGGGATCGGCGCACGTGGTCGCCTCGGCCCTCGACCGGGCCGCCCTGCCCGACATCATCGGGACCGTCGCCGGCGACGACACCATCGTGGTCATCGCCACGGAGGTGGCCGGCGGGGGAGCGCTCCAGCGCCACCTCAGCGAGCTCAGCGGCCTGTGAGGAGCACCCGACCCATCATGGCGAACACCCAGCGAAGGAGACCCTGACGTGGCGAAGCGAGTCGTGCTGGCCTACAGCGGAGGCCTCGACACCTCCGTGGCCGTGCGCTGGATGACCGAGGAGCTGGGGGTCGAGGTCATCGCGCTGGCCGCCGACCTCGGCCAGGGCGGCGACTTCGACGCCATAACGGAGCGCGCCAGGGCGGCCGGGGCCGTGGAGGCGCTGGTGGTCGACGCCAAGGCGGAGTTCGCCGACGACTTCGTGGCGCCCGCCCTCAGGGCCAACGCCAAGTACGAGGGCAAGTACCCGTTGATCTCCTCGCTGTCGCGCCCGGTCATCGCCCGCCACCTCGTCGCCGCGGCCAGGACCTTCGGGGCCGGTGCCATCGCCCACGGCTGCACCGGCAAGGGCAACGACCAGGTGCGGTTCGAGGTGTCGGCGCGCGCCCTCAACCCCGACCTCGAGGTCATCGCGCCGGTCCGCACCTGGGGCCTGACCCGCGAGCAGTCCATCGAGTACGCGGCCCGCTGGGACATCCCCATCACCGTGACCAAGGCCAGCCCCTACTCCGTCGACCAGAACCTCTGGGGTCGCACGGTCGAGTGCGGGATCCTCGAGGACCCGTGGGCGCAGCCGCCCGAGGAGGTCTACGAGCTCACCACCCCGACGGCCAGCGAGCCCACCGAGCTGGTGATCAGCTTCGAGCGGGGGCTCCCCGTCGCCATCGACGGGCGCGCCCTACCGCTCCACGACCTGATCGGCGAGGTGGACCGGATCGTCGGCAGCTACGGGTGGGGCCGCATCGACATGGTCGAGAACCGGCGGGTCGGGATCAAGAGCCGGGAGATCTACGAGTGCCCCGGCGCGCTGGCGCTGCTCATGGCCCACGCCGACCTCGAGGATCTGACCCTCGAGCGCGACCTGGCCCACGAGAAGGCCAGGCTCGAGCCCCGCTACGCCGACCTGGTCTACGACGGGCTGTGGTACTCGCCGCTGAAGCAGGCCATCGACGCCTTCGTCGACGCCAGCCAGGAGTTCGTCACCGGGGACGTGCGGCTGCGCTGCGAGCTGCCGGGCCGGTGCATCGTCGCGGGCCGGCGCAGTGACGTCGGGCTCTACGACTACGCCCTGGCCACCTACGAGGCGGCCGACCGCTTCCGCCACGAGGACGCCGCCGGCTTCGTGCGCCTCTGGGGTCTCGGCGTGGCCACCTGGGCGGCCAGGCAGGTCAACCGCAACGACGGCGCGAGCACGTCGTGACCCTCTGGCACGGCCGCTTCGGCGACGGCACCCCGGCCGCCGAGCTGCTGGCCTACACCGTCAGCCTGCCCTTCGACCGGCGTCTGGCGGTCGACGACCTGGCCGGCTCGAGGGCGCACGTGCGCGGCCTGGTGCGCGGCGGGATGTTGAGCGACGACGACGCCGGGATCCTGCTGTTCGCCCTCGACCGGATCGGCGGGGAGCTGGCCGACGGCAGCTTCGCGTTCGCCCCCGACGACGAGGACGTGCACACCGCGATCGAGCGGCGCGCCACCGAGCTCGCCGGCGATGTCGGCGCCCGGCTGCACACCGGCCGGAGTCGCAACGACCAGGTGGCCACCGACCTGCGGCTGTTCGCCAAGCGGGAGCTGCAGGACATGGCCAGGCGCCTGGTCGGCCTGCAGGAGGTGCTCCTCACCCGGGCCAGGGAGGCGGGGGACGCCTATCTGCCGGGCTACACCCACCTGCAGCGGGCCCAGCCGGTGCTGCTGGCCCACCATCTGCTCGCCCACGGCTGGGCGTTCGCCCGCGACGTGTCCCGCTTGGCCGACACCCGCAGGCGCCTCGACGTGTCGCCGCTCGGCGCAGGCGCGCTGGCCGGGTCCTCGCTCGCGCTCGACCCCCAGGCCACCGCGGCGGACCTCGGTTTCGCCGCCACGTTCGACAACTCCATCGACGCCGTGTCCGATCGCGACTTCGTCGCCGAGGCGGTCTTCGACCTGGCCCTCGTGGCCATCCACCTGTCTCGCATCGGCGAGGAGATGGTGCTCTGGTCGAGTGAGGAGTGGGGCTTCGCCGTGCTCGACGACGCCTACGCGACGGGCTCGTCGATGCTCCCGCAGAAGAAGAACCCCGACGTCGCCGAGCTGGCGAGGGGCAAGGCCGGCCGGGTGATCGGCGACCTGACCGGCCTGCTCGCCACCCTCAAGGGGCTGCCCCTGTCGTACAACCGGGACCTGCAGGAGGACAAGGAGCCGCTGTTCGACGCGCTCGACCAGGTGGCGCACGGCGTCGCCGCCGTGACCGGTCTGCTGGCGACGGTCGGCTTCGACACCGACCGGATGCGCACCGCGGCCGACAGCCCCACATCGGCAGCGGTCGACCTGGCCGAGTGGCTGGTCGAGCGGGGCACCCCGTTCCGTCAGGCCCACGTGGTCGTCGGGGCCATGGTCCGCGACTCGCTGCAGCGCCACGTGCCCCTCGCCGAGCTGGTCGAGGCCCACCCGGCCCTCGGTCCCGAAGCCGTCGGCCTCCTCGTCCCCGGCGTGGCCGTGACCCGGAGGACCACGAGGGGCGGCGCCGGCCCTGGGCCGGTGCGCGAGCAGATGGAGGCCTTCGCCCGCCGGGTGGCAGCCGACCGACGCGCCTTCGAGGCGTGAGCGCCAGCCACGTCGGAAGGGCCAGGGAGCAGCCGAACCCCGCCCCGGCGCCACCGGCGGGCGGGGCCGACCCCTCCCGGGCGCCGTTGATCCCGGCGGCGGCGCTCGCCGCCCACCCGGTGGAGGTGGCCAGGCTCCTGATCGGCAAGCTCCTCGTGCGCGACGACGGCCGGGCGGGGCGGGTCGTGGAGGCCGAGGCCTACGCGGGGCCCGACGACCCGGCCAGCCACGCCTTCCCGGCCCCCACGGCGCGCTCCGCGATCATGGCCGGAGCGCCCGGGATGCTCTACGTGTACTTCAGCTACGGCGTGCACTGGTGCGCCAACGTGGTCTGCGGGCCGCCCGGGGTGGCCGCGGCGGTGCTCCTGCGCGCGCTCGAGCCGGTCGCCGGGCTCGACGTGATGCGCTCGGCGCGCTGGCGCGCCCAGCGCCGGCAGGTCGACCGGGACCTGTGCCGTGGCCCTGGTCGCCTCTGCCAGGCCATGGGGATCGACGCCACGCTCGCCGGGACCGCCCTCGTCGGCGCGGAGCCCGGACCGCTGAGCCTGCGCGACGACGCCACCCCGCCGCCCCTGGTGGTGGCCACACCGAGGATCGGGATCCGCCGGGCGGCCGAGCGCCCGTGGCGGATGGTGGCCGCCCACAGCACCTGGACATCCCGTGCCCCCGTGCCCCATCCCCCCGGGTGAGCGCGCCCCGCCGACCGCCCTGACGGCGGGCGCCTGGTCGACCTGGGACTTGCGCCCCCACCGGGAGCCGCTAGCATCTCCTCCGCTCACCGACGCCCCCACCGACCCCGGCTGCGGCCCCACCGCTTGACACACCGGACCCGGTGAGGTACGTTCAGAAGCCGCCCCAAAAGCGCCCGGTCACCGGGTCGCTGAGGGGCGCCAGGGACCACCGCCGAGATGATCGGCGAGTGTCCCGTCGATACCAGGCGGTACCGCACCACTGCAGCTCTCCGAGCCGCACGTGCCATCGCCGCTGTGCTCCTTGAAAACGGAACAGAGGAAGTCAAAAGCTAGTGCGGGCATGCCGGCGCTGCAGTCTGGGCACCGATGCATGTCAACCTCGCAGTAAGCATTAGACGGACAACAAATCCGTCTTGTGCCAGTTGGCTGTCACCTTCAGGGGTGCAGTCGACTCTCCAGATCTCGATGCCACCTTCGGGTGGTGTCGGTAGAGATCTCGACGGAGAGTTTGATCCTGGCTCAGGACGAACGCTGGCGGCGTGCTTAACACATGCAAGTCGAACGAGGTCCATCCGGTAGCAATACCGGTGAAGACCTAGTGGCGAACGGGTGAGTAACACGTGAGCAACCTGCCCCGAAGACCGGGATAACAGCCGGAAACGGCTGCTAATACCGGATGCCCCCACCGAGTCGCATGGCTTGGTGAGGAAATGCCTGGTCCTTTGGACCAGCACGCTTCGGGAGGGGCTCGCGGCCTATCAGCTTGTTGGTGGGGTAACGGCCTACCAAGGCAACGACGGGTAGCTGGTCTGAGAGGACGATCAGCCACACTGGGACTGAGACACGGCCCAGACTCCTACGGGAGGCAGCAGTGGGGAATCTTGCGCAATGGGCGAAAGCCTGACGCAGCAACGCCGCGTGAGGGATGAAGGCCTTCGGGTTGTAAACCTCTTTCAAGCAGGGACGATTGTGACGGTACCTGCAGAAGAAGCTCCGGCCAACTACGTGCCAGCAGCCGCGGTAATACGTAGGGAGCGAGCGTTGTCCGGAATCATTGGGCGTAAAGAGCTCGTAGGCGGCTTGGTAAGTCGGATGTGAAACCTCCAGGCTCAACCTGGAGTCGCCATCCGATACTGCCATAGCTAGAGTCCGGTAGGGGCCCACGGAACTCCTGGTGTAGCGGTGAAATGCGCAGATATCAGGAAGAACACCGGTGGCGAAGGCGGTGGGCTGGGCCGGCACTGACGCTGAGGAGCGAAAGCGTGGGGAGCGAACAGGATTAGATACCCTGGTAGTCCACGCCGTAAACGTTGGGCACTAGGTGTGGGACCTTATCAACGGGTTCCGTGCCGTAGCTAACGCATTAAGTGCCCCGCCTGGGGAGTACGGCCGCAAGGCTAAAACTCAAAGGAATTGACGGGGGCCCGCACAAGCGGCGGAGCATGTGGCTTAATTCGAGGCAACGCGAAGAACCTTACCTGGGTTGAACTACGCAGGAAAAGCCGTAGAGATGCGGTGTCCGCAAGGGCCTGCGATAGGTGGTGCATGGCTGTCGTCAGCTCGTGTCGTGAGATGTTGGGTTAAGTCCCGCAACGAGCGCAACCCTTGTCCTATGTTGCCAGCGGGTAATGCCGGGGACTCGTAGGAGACTGCCGGGGTCAACTCGGAGGAAGGTGGGGATGACGTCAAGTCATCATGCCCCTTACGTCCAGGGCTGCACACATGCTACAATGGCCGGTACAAAGGGCTGCTATCCCGCGAGGGTGAGCGAATCCCAAAAAGCCGGTCTCAGTTCGGATCGGAGTCTGCAACTCGACTCCGTGAAGTCGGAGTCGCTAGTAATCCCGGATCAGCAACGCCGGGGTGAATACGTTCCCGGGCCTTGTACACACCGCCCGTCACACCACGAAAATCGGCAACACCCGAAGCCGGTGGCCTAACCGCAAGGAAGGAGCCGTCGAAGGTGGGGTCGGTGATTGGGGTGAAGTCGTAACAAGGTAGCCGTACCGGAAGGTGCGGCTGGATCACCTCCTTTCTAAGGAGTGATTGCTGGATCATCACGATCCGGCCACTCGTATGTTGATCACTAGCTACTCGGCTCCTCGTCGACGAACGCCTTTGCAGGCCACGCCTCCCTCGGGAGACGTCCTCGGGCGGTCGGACTCGGCGAGTCGGGCTCTCCTCTGTTCCGTTTTCCGGGAGCATCGCTCCCTGGCACCGCTGGTTCGCCGGCGGTGTCGTCGGCATGCCCCGCCTTCGGTGGAGCCGCTGCCGTCCCGCAGGCGCGAGGCCTGCGACGCCCCTTGAGAATTCCATAGCGAGCACGAGCATCTTTGTTTTTCCAAGCTACAAAGAGCCAACGGTGGATGCCTTGGCGCCTAAAGCCGATGAAGGACGTAGGAGGTTGCGATAAGCCACGGGGAGTTGCCTCCCAAGCGTTGATCCGTGGATGTCCGAATGGGGAAACCCACCACGACATGATCGTGGTACTCCCGCCTGAACACATAGGGCGGGTAGAGGGAACCAGGGGAATTGAAACATCTCAGTACCCTGAGGAGAGGAAAGCAACAGCGACTCCCTGAGTAGCGGCGAGCGAAACGGGAATAGCCTAAACCGAGCTGGTGGTAAAGCCTGATGGCGTTGCCCGCTCGGGGTCGTGGGACCTCACAGGAAGAGCATCAGATCTTCCAGAGAGTTACAAACTTGCTGATTAGCAGAAGCGTTTTGGAACGTCGTACCGCAGAGGGTAAGAGTCCCGTATGCGAAAATCTGCAAGCTCTCGTGAGGCACCCGAGTAGCACCGGAACCGTGAAAGTCGGTGTGAATCTGCGAAGACCACTTCGTAAGGCTAAGTACTCATAGGCGACCGATAGTGCACTAGTACCGTGAGGGAAAGGTGAAAAGTACCCCGGGAGGGGAGTGAAATAGTACCTGAAACCGTTGGTTTACAAACAGTCAAAGCGTCGTCATCGGTTTACCGGTGGCCGCGATGGCGTGCCTTTTGAAGAATGAGCCAGCGAGTTACCGTACGTGGCAAGGTTAACCCGTGAGGGGGAGCCGGAGCGAAAGCGAGTCTGAACAGGGCGTTCAGTCGCGTGCGGTAGACCCGAAGCCGAGTGATCTAGCCATGGGCAGGCTGAAGCGGGGGTAAGACCCCGTGGAGGGCCGAACCCACCCTGGTTGAAAACAGGGGGGATGACCTGTGGTTAGGGGTGAAAGGCCAAGCAAACTCGGTGATAGCTGGTTCTCCCCGAAATGCATTTAGGTGCAGCGTCAGATGTTCAGCAGCGGAGGTAGAGCACTGGATGGGCTAGGGGCCCCACAAGGTTACTGACCCCAACCAAACTCCGAATGCCGTTGCTCCAGAGTCTGGCAGTGAGACCACGAGGGATGAGCTTCGTTGGTCGAAAGGGAAACAGCCCAGACCGCCGGCTAAGGCCCCAAATTCAGGACTAAGTGGTAAACGATGTGGGATTGCACAGACAGCCAGGAGGTTGGCTCAGAAGCAGCCACCCTTGAAAGAGTGCGTAATAGCTCACTGGTCGAGTGATCCTGCGCGGACAATGTAACGGGGCTCAAGTCCTGAGCCGAAGCCGCGGATTTCAGCGCAAGCTGGAGTGGTAGGGGAGCGTCGACTTTGCCGAGAAGCGGCGGTGTGAACCGTCGTGGAGCGTAGTCGAGTGAGAATGCTGGCATGAGTAGCGAGAGAGGGGTGAGAAACCCCTCCGCCGTAAGCCCAAGGGTTCCTGGGGAAGGCTAATCCTCCCAGGGTAAGTCGGGAGCTAAGGCGAGGCCGAGAGGCGTAGTCGATGCACAACCGGTTGATAATCCGGTACCACCGTGTCCGCGCCAATCCCAATCTGGGGAACTAAGGGGCTGCCTTCGGGCGAACCGACCAACCCGGGGCGGGCAGCAAAGGCGGGACGCAGGAGGGTAGGTGATCCCTGGCGCTGGTTGTCCAGGGGTAAGCGAGTAGGGAGAGGACCAGGTAAATCCGGGCCTCACACATCCTGAGACGTGATGCCGAGCCAATAGAGGCGAAGTCACTGATCCCATGCTGCCAAGAAAAGCGTCGTTGTCAGCTGGCACGGTGCCCGTACCCCAAACCAACTCAGGTGGGCGGGTAGAGAATACCAAGGCGATCGAGAGAACTGTGGTTAAGGAACTCGGCAAAATACCTCCGTAACTTCGGGAGAAGGAGGGCCCCGTTAGGGTGAGGGACTTCGCGTCCTGAGCCTGAAGGGGCCGCAGAGACCAGGGGAAAGCGACTGTTTACTAAAAACACAGCAGCGTGCGAAGTCGAAAGACGATGTATACGCTGTGACGCCTGCCCGGTGCCGGAAGGTTACGGGGAAGGGTTAGTCCGCAAGGGCGAAGCTCTGAACCTAAGCCCCGGTAAACGGCGGCCGTAACTATAACGGTCCTAAGGTAGCGAAATTCCTTGTCGGGTAAGTTCCGACCTGCACGAATGGCGTAACGACTTTCCTACTGTCTCAACCACAGACTCGGCGAAATTGAAGTACGAGTAAAGATGCTCGTTAGCTGCACCAGGACGGAAAGACCCCGTGGACCTTCACTATAGCTTGATGTTGGTTTTTGTTACTTGTTGTGTAGGATAGGTGGGAGACTTGGAAGCGTCGGCGCCAGCCGGTGTGGAGTCACCGTTGAAATACCACCCTGCATGTGACGGGAATCTAACCCACGTCCGTTATCCGGATGGGGAACAGCGTCAGGTGGGTAGTTTGACTGGGGCGGTCGCCTCCTAAAGAGTAACGGAGGCGCCCAAAGGTTCCCTCAGGCTGGTTGGCAATCAGCCGTCGAGTGCAATGGCACAAGGGAGCTTGACTGCGAGACCTACAGGTCGAGCAGGTGCGAAAGCAGGGCATAGTGATCCGGCGGTTGCGTGTGGAAGCGCCGTCGCTCAACGGATAAAAGGTACCCCGGGGATAACAGGCTCATCTTCCCCAAGAGTCCATATCGACGGGAAGGTTTGGCACCTCGATGTCGGCTCGTCGCATCCTGGGGCTGAAGTAGGTCCCAAGGGTTGGGCTGTTCGCCCATTAAAGCGGTACGCGAGCTGGGTTTAGAACGTCGTGAGACAGTTCGGTCCCTATCCGGTGTAGCCGTAGGAAATCTGAGGAAGGCTGTCCCTAGTACGAGAGGACCGGGACGGACGCAGCTCTCGTGTGCCAGTTGTCCTGCCAAGGGCACGGCTGGTTGGCGACCTGCGGAAGGGATAAGCGCTGAAAGCATCTAAGTGCGAAGCTCGTTCCGAGATGAGATTTCCCACTGGGTCAACCAGGTAAGGCCGGTGGTAGACGACCACCTTGATAGGCCGGAGGTGTACGCACAGCAATGTGTTGAGCCGACCGGTACTAATCGGCCGAGGGCTTGGATCGACATGTTCGTGCTCGCTATGGAACGCTCACAGGGGAGCGCGCCGCCGGTATCCGGTGGTGCGGCACCCGTGGTGCACGGTTTCCGGTGGCCATAGCGACGGAGAGACACCCGTTCCCATCCCGAACACGGAAGTTAAGCCCGTCAGCGCCGATGGTACTTGGGGGGATTCCCCCTGGGAGAGTAGGACGTCGCCGGAATATCTCGAAAGACGTTGGCCCCCGCTCCGGCGGGGGCCTTCGTCGCGTCTCCGGTAGCATCGCCCGGCCATGACCGACGACCCCCGGCGCGACCCCTCCCCGTCCCCCAAGGCGCGTGGTGGGCCGGATGACCGGCGGAGCGGCGGCGGCGAGTCGGGCTGGCGGGGCGGCCAGGCCGACCGTCCCCGACCGGTCCCGGGTGGACGGGGGAGCCGAGGGGCCGCCGGCGGCGAGCGCCGCGCTGGCCGTGCTGTGCCGCCGGCACGCAGCGGGACCGGCGGCGGCGCGGCGCAGGGTCGCCCCCGGACGGGCGGCGGTGCGCGGCGGGGGGATGGCACCGGAGGCGCCGGCACATCCGGGCGGGAGCGCGGGAGCGGCGGGGGGAGTGGCCGCCCCTTCGGTCAGCGGGCGGGTGGTGCGCCTCGAGCACGTGACGCCCGGCGCAGCGACGACCGGCGGGGAGATCCGAGGGCGGCACCCCGCGACCGGGACCGAGCGCCGCGGGCCAACGTGCCCAGGTGGGGGTCCGTGGCCCGCAAGGGTGCGGCCGGACTCCACCGGGGCGACGACGAGCGCGAGCCGCTCCGCCACCACGAGCCGTCCCCCCGACCCGAAGGCGACTGGGCGCCCGAGCAGTGGGCGCGGGTCGACGAGCGCCCCGCGGGCGGCGCCGCTCGTCCGTCCGGCCCGAGGGCGCCCCGCCGGAGTGGTGACGGTGTCGTGCTGCGCGACCAGGCGACCGGCTCGGGCACCGCCCCCGGCGGCCACCGCCACAGCATCCCCGCCCGGGTCGTCTCCGAGCTCGAGGCCGCGGCCGGCGGCGTGCGCGGGCCCCGGCTGGCGGCGCGCCTGGCCGATGCCACCTATGCCTACGAGCGGGAGCGCTACGAGGAGGCCAGGCGGATCCTGCGGCCACTGGCCGACGAGGTGCCCGACGCGGGCGCGGTCAGGGAGCTGCTCGGCCTGGTGCTCTACCGCAGCGGTGAGTGGGCCGCCGCGATCCGCCATCTCGAGGCGCACCGGAGGGCCACCGGGTCCTTCGACCAGCATCCGGTGCTCGCCGACTGCTACCGGGCGCTGCGCCGCTACGGGGAGGCCGACGGGCTCTGGGAGGAGCTGCGGGCGGCCTCGCCCGACGGCGACCTGGTCGCCGAGGGACGCATCGTGGCCGCCGGCTGCCTGGCCGACCAGGGCGACCTGCGCGGCGCCATCGGCGTGCTCGAGCGCTCGGCCCGTCGGGTCGAGCATCCCCGCGACCGCCACCTGCGCCAGTGGTACGCCCTGGCCGACCTCTACGAGCGGGCCGGGGACCTCCCGAAGGCCCGGGACCTGTTCGCCCGGCTGGCCTCGGCGTCACCCGACGCGTTCGACGTCCGCCAGCGGATCCGGGCCCTGCGCTGAGCGGCGGTCCCAGCCGCGCGGGGTGGTCTCCTAACCTGGCGAGGGGCTGCACGTCTCGTGGCTCCATCCGACCGTCCTCGATCCCTAGGGGCTGACGTTGCTCGCTCTGCTCGACCCGACCGGGTTCGTCACCTCCTCGGGGTACGCGGCCATCTTCGTGCTCTCGGTGCTGCAGTCGTGCTGCGTGCCGACGTCGTCCGAGCTGACGCTCGGCTTCGGTGGCGTGTTGGCCGCCGAGGGCAAGCTGAGCCTGCCGGGCGTCATCGTCGCCGGCGCGCTCGGCGAGCTGGTCGGCGCCTACATCGCCTGGGTGATCGGCCGGACCGGGGGCCGGGCCTTCGTCGACCGGTACGGGCGCTACATCCTCCTCAGCCACCGGGACCTCGACCGGGCCGAGGGCTGGTACCGCCGTCGCGGACCGTGGGGCGTGTTCGTCAGCCGGCTGCTGCCGGTGATCCGCAACTTCGTCGCCCTGCCCGCCGGCGTCGCCGAGGTGCCGCTGGTGCGCTTCGGGATCCTCACCGCCGTCGGCAGCCTCATCTGGGACGGCGCCATGGCCCTGATCGGCTACGAGGTCGGCGGCAGCTGGAAGTCGGTCATGCACGGCTTCTCCGACGCCGGGTACCTGCTCGGCGCGTTGGCCGTGGCGGCCATCGCCATCGTGGCGGTGCACCGCTACCGCTCCTACCACGCCGCCGTGCTCGAGGACCAGGCCGCAGGGCTCGACCGCCGGCGTGGCCGCCACTTCGCCCCGGCGGCGCCGGAGAGCGTCGAGTCGACCGAGCTCAGTCCCCGTCAGCCGCTTTGAGCGCCGCGCCGACACCGGCGCCGACCGTCCAGCGGTCCGGTGGCAGGTGGTGCTCGGCGGCCCAGGCGACGGTGAGGGCGTGGCTCCCCGCCGCCTCGAGGAGGTCGGCGCCGACCCCGTCGTGGCGCAGGTAGAGCCCGACCCGCGCCCGCCGCGAGCTCGCTCCGGTCCCGGCCGCCCACTGCACCAGCCGGGCCCGGCCGACGGCCACGGCGGCCAGCGTGACGCCGACCCGGGAGAAGGTCCCGAGCGAGGACTCGACCTTGCCGATGTCGTGGAGGAGGGCGGCGGCGACCACCTCACGGTCCTGCGCTCCTCCGCCGAGGAGGCGGGTGGCGTCGCGAGCCACGGCCACGGCGTGGCGCCGGTCGGGCCCGGACATGCGTCGCCACAAGTCCCGCTCCCCGGCGAGCAGGGCCGCCGTGGCCCATGCCTCGTCGCCGGGCGGAGGGCCGGCGGGGGACAGGGCCCCGACGAAGCGGGTCGCCAGGTGACGCCACGACCCGAAGCCCTCCGACGTCATGGGGCGGCACGGTAGCGGCCCTGGCCGGCAGCTTCGTGCCATCCGCCGGGCAGGTGCCGGCGCCCGGCGGTCCCACCCCCTGGGTAGCGTCGGGCACGGGTCGGTCCTCGACCGGTCCACGCTCGCAGCGTCCCCCTCCGGGGGCCGCCGCCCCCCGATGACCTGCGCCGGACGCCATCGCTGGCGGACCGGCGCCAGCCGGCCCCAGGGCCGGGGGAGGAGCAACGACATGACCTGCAACGTGGTCGCCGTGGAGGGCCGTCTGGCCCGTCCGTCCGAGCTACGGGTGCTGCCGTCGGGCACCGAGCTGGTCGGTCTCGAGGTCACCGTGTCCCGGGAGCACGGTGGCGCCGAGACGGTCCCGGTCAGCTGGGCCGACGCGCCGGCGTGGGCCCACGAGCTCGGCGCCGACACCGCCGTGGTGGTGGTCGGGCGGGTGCGCCGCCGGTTCTTCCGGGCCGGTGGGGTCACCCAGAGCCGGACGGAGGTGGTCGCCGACGTGGTCGTGCCGGCCGGCTCGACCCGCAAGGTCCGCACCGCGCTGGGCCGGGCCGTGGCCGCCATCGAGGCCGCCGCCGCCCGGCCCTGACGGAGCGCCAAAATGCAGGAGCGCCACGAACGCCGGAGCCACGAACGCAGGAACGCCACGAACGCAGGTCCCGTGCGGAAGCAACTTGGGCGGCCGTCAACCGTTCGACCCGCTCGCAACGCCACCTGCGGCCTGCGGTCGCGGAAGTCGCTTCCTTCCGGTCCCTTCGGTCCGATTCGGTCGGGCCCGGCGGTCAGCCCACGAGCTCGTCGAGGAGACCGTGGATGTACACCGCCACCCCGTCGGCGTCGTTGGCCGGCACCACCACGTCGGCCGCCTCGATGACCTCGGGGATGGCGTTGCCCATGGCCGCCGAGCGGCCCGCGGCGACCAGCATGGGCAGGTCGTTGAAGTGGTCACCCACCGCCGCGGTCGAGCGGGGGTCGATCCCGAGGCGGTCGCAGACGGCGAGCAGCCCGGTGCCCTTGGTGAAGCCGGCCGGTCCGATGTCCACCCAGCCGACGTCGGATGCGGTGAGCACGGCGAGCTCCTCGGCCGGCGTCGCCGGCGTGTCGGTCGCCCCGCCCCCGAGGGCCACCGCCAGGCGGGCCGCCAGCTCGACCGACGTCAGGTCGTCGCGTCGGGCCACGAACTTGATGCAGCCCCCGGCGACGACCGGGCGCAGATCGTCGACGGCGCGGCGCGTGCTCCGCTCCGGCAGATCGAGGGCGGCGAGCAGGCCGGGCTCGTGGACGAAGCCGTCCTCGTGGTCGGCGCCGAGGACCACCCCCGGGACGGCGGTCCGCATCGCGTCCACCACCGCCAGGGCATCGGGCCCGTCGAAGCCGCGCTCGACCAGCACCCGTCGCGTCTCCAGGTCGATCAGGACGGCGCCGTTGACGCAGACCCCGAGCGGGCCGAGGGCGGCTTCGCCGGCCACGTGCCAGACCAGCCGATCGGGCCGTCCCGTGACCGGGATCACCGCCACGCCGAGCGACCTGGCCCGGGCCACCGCGTCGACGTTGGCGGCCGACACCCGGTCGTCGGGCCCGAGGAGGGTGCCGTCGAGGTCGACGGCGATCAACAGCTCGGGGGGCACCGCGCCACGGTAGCGGCCGGCCCGGCGTCGCCCGGCGGCGTCGGACCAGGTCGGTAGGCTCGTCGGCGTCCGAGGCCACCATCCGACCGGCCGAGGTATCTCGAGGAGCACACCATGGATCTGCAGCGACTGCTCGGCGCCGAGGCGGAGGATCTCCTCGGCCACCAGTGCAAGGGCGTCAGCCGCGACGACCTCATCGTTCCGAACCCTGACTTCGTCGGGGAGGTCCTCTCGCAGAGCGACCGACCGGCGCAGGTCCTGCGCGGCCTCCAGCAGATGTACGCCACCGGCCGCCTCGGCGGGACCGGCTACCTGTCGATCCTGCCGGTCGACCAGGGCATCGAGCACTCCGGGGCGGCGAGCTTCGCCAAGAACCCCGCCTACTTCGACCCGAAGAACCTGGTCGAGCTGGCCATCGAGGGTGGTTGCAACGCCTTCGCCACCACCCTCGGGGTGCTCGGGATGCTCTCGCGTCGCTACGCCCACCGCATCCCGTTCATCTGCAAGCTCAACCACAACGAGCTGCTGACCTACCCCAACCGGTACGACCAGGTGATGTTCGGGAACCCCCAGCAGGCCTGGGACCTCGGCGCGGCGGGCGTCGGCGCCACCATCTACTTCGGCTCCGAGGAGTCGACCCGCCAGCTCCGGGAGGTCTCCGAGGCCTTCGCCGAGGCTCACCAGCTCGGCATGTTCACCGTGCTGTGGTGCTATCTGCGCAACGACGCCTTCAAGAAGGACGGGGTCGACTACTCCCTCGCCGCCGACCTGACCGGCCAGGCAAACCACCTCGGCGTGACCATCCAGGCCGACATCATCAAGCAGAAGCAGGCGGAGAACAACGACGGCTACCGGACCATCGGTTTCGGTCGGACCGACCCGCTCGTCTACGACGAGCTGACCACCGACCACCCGATCGACCTGACCCGCTGGCAGGTCGTCAACTGCTACATGGGTCGGGCCCCGATGATCAACAGCGGCGGCGACTCCAAGGGAGAAGGGGACCTGGGCCAGGCGGTGCGGACCGCGGTGATCAACAAGCGAGCCGGGGGCGCCGGGCTGATCACCGGGCGCAAGGCCTTCCAGCGGCCGATGCGCGAGGGCGTCGAGATCCTCCACGCCGTGCAGGACGTCTATCTCGACCCCGAGGTCAGCATCGCCTAGCTCGGGAGGCGCGGTGACGTCGGTCGCAGTGACCGGTCAGCGGGGGACCGGTCCCTAGACTGTCGCCGCCGTAGCGAGAGAGACCTGTGACCGCCATGACCCGCACCTCGTGACCTCCACCGCCGCCCGGGAGCACCCGGTCCGCACGCTCGACCGTCTGGTCATCCGCTTCGCGGGAGACTCGGGCGACGGGATGCAGCTGACCGGTGACCGCTTCACCACCTCGTCGGCGCTGTTCGGCAACGACCTGTCCACGCTGCCGGACTTCCCGGCCGAGATCCGGGCCCCGGCGGGGACCCTGGCCGGTGTGTCGGCGTTCCAGGTCCACATCTCCGACCACGACATCCTCACCCCGGGCGATCGGCCCGATGTGCTGGTGGCCATGAATCCCGCCGCACTGCGGGCCAACATGACCGATCTCGACATCGGCGGGTCGATCATCGTCAACGCCGACGCCTTCGAGGAGCGCAACCTGGCCAAGGCCGGCTATGCGGCCAACCCCCTCACCGACGGCAGCCTCGACGGCTACCGGGTGTTCCAGGTGCCGATGACGTCGCTCACGATGGAGGCGGTCAAGCCGTCGGGCAGCAAGCCGCGTGACGCGGAGCGCTCGAAGAACTTCTTCGCCCTCGGCCTGGTCAGCTTCCTCTACACCCGGCCCGTCGAGGCGACCATCGAGTGGATCGCCTCGCGCTTCGCCAAGACGCCGATGGTGGCGGAGGCCAACACGCTGGCGTTCAAGGCCGGGTACAACTTCGGGGACACCACCGAGGCCATCGACTCGCTCTACGAGGTGCGCCCCGCGGTGCTCGACCCGGGGACCTACACCAACATCTCCGGCAACACCGCGCTGGCGTGGGGCCTGATCGCCGCGTCGCAGCTGGCCGAGCTGCCGCTGTTCCTCGGCTCCTACCCGATCACGCCGGCATCGGACATCCTCCACGAGCTGTCCAAGCACAAGAACTTCGGCATCCGCACGGTGCAGGCAGAGGACGAGATCGCCGGGATCGGCTCGGCGGTCGGCGCGGCCTACGGCGGGTCGCTGGCGGTGACCACCACGTCAGGTCCGGGCGTGGCCCTCAAGGGCGAGACCATGGGCCTGGCCGTCAACCTGGAGCTGCCCCTGCTGGTCGTCGACATCCAGCGCGGTGGCCCGTCGACGGGGCTGCCGACCAAGACCGAGCAGGCCGACCTGCTGCAGGCCTTCTACGGTCGCCACGGCGAGGCACCGCTGCCGATCGTCGCCCCGGCCACGCCGGGTGACTGCTTCTACGTGGCCATCGAGGCGGCCAGGATCGCCCTGAAGTACCGGACGCCGGTGATGATCCTCTCCGACGGCTACCTGGCCAACGGGGCCGAGCCGTGGCCGGTGCCCGACGTGGACGCCCTGCCCGACATCCGCGTCGACTTCGCCACCGAGACCAACCACACCGCACCCGACGGCACCGGGGAGTTCTGGCCCTACCTGCGCGACGACGAGACCCTCGCCCGGCCGTGGGCCATCCCCGGCACGCCCGGCCTGACCCACCGCATCGGCGGCCTGGAGAAGGCCGACGGTTCGGGCGCGGTCTCCTACGACCCGGCCAACCACGAGCGGATGGTCCACCTCCGCGCCGCCAAGGTGGCCGGCGTGGTCCGCGACATCCCCGACGTCGAGGTCGACGACCCCGACGGCGACGCCGAGGTGCTCCTGCTCGGATGGGGCTCCACCTTCGGGGCGATCGCCGCCGGCGTCCGCCGGGTCCGGGCTCGCGGGCACCGGGTGGCCCACGCCCACGTCCGCCACCTGCAGCCGTTCCCGGCCAACCTGGGCGACGTGGTGCGCCGCTACCCGCAGGTGCTGGTGCCGGAGCTGAACCTGGGCCAGCTGGTCAAGCTGGTGCGGGCCGAGTTCCTGGTCGACGCCAAGGGGCTCAACAAGATGACCGGGCAACCGTTCCGGGCCGGGGAGATCGAGCGGGCCATCCTGGCCGCCATCGGCGACCCCGCCGGCGATCCCACCACTGCCGACGATGGCATCACCAAGGACATCGCGTGACCGACCTCGACGTTCCCCCCACCACCAAGAAGGACTGGACGAGCGACCAGGAGATTCGCTGGTGCCCCGGTTGTGGGGACTACTCGATCCTGACCGCCGTCCAGATGCTCATGCCCGAGCTCGACGCCAAGCGGGAGGACACCGTCTTCGTATCCGGCATCGGGTGCAGCTCCCGGTTCCCGTACTACATGAACACCTACGGCATGCACTCCATACACGGGCGGGCGCCGGCCATCGCCACCGGGCTGGCGGTGACCAGGCCCGACCTGCACGTGTGGGTCATCACCGGTGACGGCGACGCCCTCTCGATCGGCGGCAACCACCTGCTCCACGCCCTCCGCCGCAACGTCGACATCACCATCCTGTTGTTCAACAACCAGATCTACGGGCTGACCAAGGGCCAGTACTCCCCGACGTCGGAGTCAGGCAAGATCACCAAGTCGACGCCGTTCGGCTCGCTCGACCAGCCCTACAACCCGGTGTCGCTGGCCCTCGGCGCGGAGGCCAGCTTCGTGGCCCGCACCCACGACATGGACCGCAAGCACATGATGGCCACCTTCAAGCGGGCCTACGAGCACAAGGGCGCGGCCCTCGTGGAGATCTACCAGAACTGCAACGTCTTCAACGACGGCGCCTTCGACCTGATCCTGAAGAAGGACGCCCGCGCCGACATGCTGATCCCGCTGGCCGACGGTGAGCCGATCCGCTTCGGCGCGGAGGGCCGCTTCGGCGTGGTCGTCAACGACGGGAGCGCCGAGGTGGTCGACGTGACCGTCGACGGGTCCGAGCGGCTCGTGGTCCACGACGAGCACCGGGAGGACCCCAGCCTGGCCTTCATGCTCTCGCGGCTGTCGCACGGCCCCTACGCGCCGACGCCGGTCGGGGTCTTCCGTGATGTGTCGCGGGTCGACTACGGGAGCCAGGTCAACGAGCAGCTGGTGGCCGCAACGACGAGGAAGGGCCCCGGCGACCTGAGGTCCCTGCTGACGTCGGGGTCGACCTGGACCGTCGAGGCCGGGTAGCGCAGCGGAGGGGAACGGCGTCGCCGGGTGCGGCGCCGGCCGCCCCGGCGCGCCCGCCCGGGTGTGCCGTCGCCGACGGGGTGGGTAGTAGCACCGGAACCGAGTCCGCCCTGGGAGGCGGTTGGAGGACGAGGCCATGAACCGACCAACCGCCCGCCCACCGCGAGCGGCCGCCGTCGATGCGCCGGTCACCCCGGCCCCGGTCGTCGGGGTCGACGGCTACCGCCTGGTGCGCGCCGCCACCGAGGCGCTCGCCGACCCGCTGTCGCCGGAGGACCAGACGGTCCAGACCATGCCCGACGTCAGCCCGACCAAGTGGCACCGGGCGCACGTCACCTGGTTCTGGGAGCAGTTCGTGCTGCTCGGGTCGTCACGGGGCTACCAGGCCTACGACGAGCGCTACCTGTACCTGTTCAACTCCTACTACGAAGGGGCGGGCCAACGGCATCCCCGAGCCGAGCGCGGGCAGCTGTCGCGTCCCGGCATCGGCGAGGTGACCGCCTACCGCCAGATCGTCGACGAGGCCATGGTCGGCCTGCTCGACCGCGGCGTGGACGAGCGGGTCGCCCACGTGGTGGAGATCGGTCTGCACCACGAGCAGCAGCACCAGGAGCTGCTGCTGATGGACATCAAGCACGTGCTCGGGGTCAACCCGCTGCACCCGGCCTACTCGTTGACCGGGGGTGCCCCTTCGGACGCAGGCCGCCAGACGGGGTGGGTGGGCCACGACGGCGGGCTGGTCGAGATCGGCCGCGACGCCGGCGACGGCTACCGCTGGGACAACGAGGGTTCGCGCCACCGGGTCTGGCTGGAGCGCTTCGAGCTGGCCGACCGGCTGGTGACAGCAGGGGACTGGCTCGAGTTCATCGACGACGGCGGCTACGAGCGGGCCGAGCTGTGGCTGTCGGACGGCTGGGCGTGGGTCCGCGCCGGCGACGAGCGGGCCCCGCTGTACTGGGACCGGGAGGCCGACGGCACCTGGATGATCCACACCCTCGCCGGGCGCCGGGCCGTGCAGCCGGCCGAACCGGTGGTCCACGTCAACTACTACGAGGCCGACGCCTTCGCCCGCTGGTCGGGGGCGCGCCTGCCCACCGAGGCCGAGTGGGAGGCGGTCGCCGGGACCGCCCCAGGGCCGACCGAGACGGCGGTGCGCCTCCACCCGGCTCCGGCCACCGCCGACGGCGACGTGGTCCAGCTCTACGGCTCGGCCTGGCAGTGGACGTCCAGCTCCTACCTGCCCTATCCGGGCTTCGCGCCCGAGGCCGGCGTGGTCGGGGAGTACAACGGCAAGTTCATGGTCGGCCAGCAGGTGCTCCGGGGCAGGGCGTGCATCACCCCACCCGGCCACACCCGGGCCAGCTACCGCAACTTCTTCCCGCCGTCGGCCAGGTGGGGGTTCACCGGGGCGCGCCTGGCCCGCGACGCCTGAGCGCCCTCCGCCGTTTGGTCCCGCGCCCGTCGGCTCTGATCCCTCGCCCCGCGGTGACCACCGCCACCGCTCCGCAGCGTTTACTGAACCATTGCTCGATGGTACGGTTTGGGACACCGGCCGCCCTCGCCGGCCACCCACACCGGCCGAGGCCGCAGCCGTCGCGGCGGGTGGCGTACCCCGACCCCGGGCGGCGCATCTCGGGGGGATGCACGTTGGTTACTCACGTGGACTTCCCCGAGGTCGCCGGCCACCGCCCGCCGGGTGCTCGCAGCGGGCGGCCCACGCCGACCCCCACGCCGCGGCACTCGCGGCGGGCGGTCAGTCGATCAGGTCGCGCACGACCAGGCCGGTGCGGGGCTTGGGCCAGAAGAACGTCGTCTTCGGCGGCATCCGCACCCCTCCGGCGCCGATGGCCGAGATCTGTGCGACGGTGGCGGGCCGCACGAGGACGGCCGCCTGCGCGGCGCCGGTCCTGACCGCGTCACGGGAGTGGGCCCAGCCGTGCTGGTAGTGCACGTCGTGGGCGGGCAGGGCGGCCAGGGCCACGTCCAGGCGGCTGCTGTCGAGGTCGTGGGCCGCCCCCGAGATCATCGCCGGCCCCGGCCTGGCCAGCCAGGTGCCGTCGGCGGTGACCACGGCCATCGACCCGGCGGCCGCCATCCGGGCTTCGATGGTCGCGTCGGGCGGACCGGTCGGCGTGAGCTCGGCCCAGGCGGCCAGGGCCTCGACCAGGTCGAAGCCGTCGGGCAGGGCGGCGAGCAGGCGGTGGATGGCCTGCACGGCGATCTCCCCGTCGACCAGCTCGACGACGAGCGCCATGACGAGGTCGTGGTCGCCGTTGTCGCCGGTGGCCGCCCGGCGCTCGGCCTGGTAGGCGAGGGCGGTGGCGTAGCGGTGGTGGCCGTCGGCGATGAGGACCGGCGCCGAGGCGACCGAGGCGGCCACGGCGGCGACCGTGTCGGGATCGTCGATCGGCCACAGCTGGTAGGTCACCCCCTCCTCGTCGGTCGTCGACTCGACCGGGTGGGCGGCCTCGGGGAGCAGCGAGGTCAGGCCGGTCGCCGTCGACAGCCCCCAGATCGGTGACAGGTTGGCTCTGGCCGCCCGCAGCAGGGCCAGGCGATCGGACCTGGCCTTGGGCAGCGTGTGCTCGTGGGGGAGGATCCCCGACCCGGCGCCCGGCTCCTCCAGGCGCAGCGCGCCGATCACGCCGAGGGTGCGCCGCCTGGTGCCGTCGGGCTCGGTCCAGGACATGCGGTGCCCGTAGAAGCTCGGGGTGTGGTCCCGGTGGAGCACCCCGCCGTCGCGCCACGAGTCGAGCAGCTGAGCCGCCCCCACGTACGGGTCCTCGCCGGCGCCGTCGGCCACGTCGGGCATCTCGAGGCGGACGATGTTGGACGGGTTGCGGGCGGCCAACGCGAGGCGCTCGTCCGGCGAGATCACGTCGTAGGGCGGGCAGACCACGTCGTCGAGGGAGCTGATGTGGCTCAGGGAGTAGCGCAGACCGGGGAACGGCTCGAAGCTCGGCACCCCCCTTGCGTAGCGAAGCGTGCCGGGCGGGGCAAGACGGGCGTGCCAGACTCCGGCGGTGACGTGGGTGCTCGACCTCGACGGCGTGGTGTGGTTGGCGGGGGGAGCGGTCCCCGGTTCGCCCGAGGCGGTGGAGCGCCTCCGGGAGGCCGGTGAAGGCGTGGCCTTCCTCACCAACAACTCCGGGCCCAGGATCCGCCAGCACCTCGACGCCCTCGCGGCCATCGGCATCCGCGCCGAGCCGGCCGAGCTGGTCACCTCGGCCCAGGCGGCCGCCTCCCTCCTCGAGCCGGGATCCACCGCCGCGGTCGTGGGCGGACCGGGGGTCGTCGAGGCCCTCACCGAGCGGGGCGTGGCGGTGGTCCCCTCCTCCGATACACCCGACGCCGTGGTGGTGGGGCGCAGCGTGGAGCTCGAGTACGACGACCTGGCCGGCGCGGCGACCGCGGTGCGGGCCGGGTCCAGGTTCGTCGCCACCAACACGGATCCGACCTATCCGACCCCGGCCGGTCCGCTCCCTGGCGCGGGATCCGTCGTGGCCTTCGTCGCCGTGGCCGCCGGCCGCCAACCGGAGGTGGCCGGCAAGCCGCACGACGCGGTGGTGCGGCTGGTCAGGTCCCGACTCGGTCTCCCAACCGTGATGGTCGGGGACCGGGCCGACACCGACGGGGCCTTCGCCGCGGCCATCGGCGCGCCGTTCGGGCTGGTCCTCTCCGGCAGCACCGGCCGCGCCGACCTCCCGATCGACCCGCCGCCCGCCTACGTGGCCGACGATCTTGCCCAGCTGGTGGACCAGCGCCTCGCCGGCCGCTAGGTCCTCGACGCCCACACCGCCTGGGCGGCCACGAACCACGGACCGTCGAGCAGCACCTCCCCGCCGATCTCCTCGGCCAGCTGCGGAGCCGACAGGTACCGCTTGTAGACCTGGTGCCGGGAGCCGTCGTTGAGGACCCGCTCCTGCCACTGCTCGGGAGCCGCGCCGGGACGCAGGGCCGAGTCGACGACCACCAGCTCGCCGGCGACGCGGCGGGCCTCGGCCAGGAACGCCATCCGCTCACCGGGCGGGAGGTGGCCGTAGAAGTGCCCGGTCAGCACCCGGTCGAAGGCGTCGTCGGCCACCACCAGGCGGAGGGCGTCGCCGACGATGGCGACGCCCGTCGGGAGTCGGGACTGGGCGATGGCGACCATGGCCGGGCTCTGGTCGACGCCGACGGCGAGGCCGCGGAGGTGCCTGGTGAGGAAGCCGGTGCCGCAGGCCACGTCGAGGGTGCGAGCCTCGGGCAGGGCCGCGACCAGGTCGACCAGGGCGGCCACCGAGACGTCCCACCCCGGCCGGTCGCGCCCGGCGAAGCGGCCTCGCCCGGTGTACCACTCGTCGTACTCGGCCGCCCGGCGCTCGTAGTAGTCGGCGGTGGCCGGGTCGGTGGCGAACGCCGGTGAGGTCCTGGACACCTCCCCATCTTGCCTGGTGACCGCGGATCGACCGGAAGGGGTGGCGCGCAACTGGTTCTGCGGTCACCCCGCCCGTTGGCGCCGAGTTGCGAACGAGCGACGGCGGTGGACACGGCGGACCGACCGCCGTTGACGGCGACCCGCCCACGCGACCGGATGAGCCGCGACCGTATGAGCCGCGACCGGAGAGCCCGCAAGGGGTGAGGGCGGTGATGCTCAGGCGGTGAAGGTGGTGCCGGCGGGAAGCTCCTCCCGACCGTCCCTGGTGAGCCGCCACGCCGACCGGCGGCCCTGCACCTCCCAGTCGTGGGATCCTCCGACGACCGCGGTGTCCTCGTCGACCCCGATGACGGTGACCGCCGGGTCGTGGGGGAGCACGAAGCGGGTGACCAGGTCGGGTATCCGGGCGGCGAAGGCGTCGAAGTGGGGGATGACCCGGAGATGGGGGAGGAGGCCGAGGCCGGGCGTGGCGCCCTTGCGGGGGTTGCGCAGCGACGGGACCCACGACGTGAGGGCCATGGCGCCCGCGCTGCACCCGGCCAGGGCGGCGCCGGCCTCCCACGCGGCGACGATCGCCGACCACACCGCGGTGCCGCGGAGGGTGTCGGCCAGGAAGGCGGGATGGCCGCCGGAGAGGTAGACGAGGCCGGCGCCGGCCACCAGCGCGGCGTTGGCCGGGTCGTCGGCGGCGTCACGGTCGTCGACGCCGACGGCCACGGCCTCGACCCCGAGCCGGGCTGCCTGGGCGGCGCCGAGGTCGTGCCAGCGGGCCACGACGGCGGCCCCGTCGGGCACGGCCGCGGTGGCCAGCTGCACATAGCGGGGCGGGCGGCCGGCGAGCAGCGCAGCCTCCATGTCCGCCATCTGCGGGAGGTACTCGCCGGAACCGACCAGGGCCAGCGGCCCAGGTCCTGGCGGTGCGGTCATGGGGGCTCCCCGGCGCGGCGACGGGCCCGGTTGCCGCGTCGGGACCAGTCTGGTGGATGACGCCCCGGACAGCCGGCACGGATGGCCCCGCCCCGGTGTGGGCACAATCCCCACGTGAGCGAAGCGGTGACGGCGCAGTACGACGTGGTGGTGCTCGGCGGTGGTTCGGCCGGCGAGGTGCTGTGGTCGGAGCTCGGGGCCACGAGACGCGTGGCGGTCGTCGAGGCGGCCCGGGTCGGCGGGGAGTGCCCGTATGTCGCCTGCATCCCTTCGAAGGCGATGTTGCGCGCCGCCCACCTGCGCCGGGCGGTGGCGCGCGCCCACGACCTCGGCGCAGCAGGCTCGCCCCGACCGGTCGGGGACGCGACCGGGGCCTTCGCCGCCGCGGTGGCCCGTCGCGACGAGGTGAGCGAAGGACGCCACGACACGGCCAGCGCCGAGGGGCTGGCCGGGACCGGTGCGCTGCTCCACCGCGGCCGTGGACGGATCGCCGGTCCTGGCCAGCTGGTCGTCACCGGACCAGAAGGCGGGGAGAGTCGGATCGGCTGGACCGACCTGGTGATCGCCACGGGCTCGTCGCCCGTCGCGCCGCCCATCCCCGGGATTGGCGACGTGCCCACCTGGACCAGCGACCAGGCCCTCAGCTCGGCCGAGCTCCCGGCGTCACTCGCCGTGCTCGGTGGGGGCGCGGTGGGCTGCGAGCTGGCCCAGGTGTACGCCGCGTTCGATTGCCGGGTCACGCTGATCGAGTCGGCGGACCGGATCCTGCCCACCGAGGACGCCACCGTCGGCGAGGCCCTGGCCGCCGCGCTGCGCGCCGACGGCGTCGAGGTGCGCACCGGAGCTTCCGTGACCGAGGTCGTCGCCGAGGGCTCGTCGGCGCGTCTCGAGCTCGACGACGGCTCGTCGGTGACCGCAGCCAGGGTGCTCGTCGCCACCGGCCGCCGGGCCAACGTCGAGGGGATCGGCCTGGAGGCCATCGGCGTGACGCCCGTCGACGGCCGGATCCCCACCGACGCCACGGGGGCGGTCCGCGGCCCCCCGCACGTGTGGGCGGCGGGCGACGTCACCGGGCTGGCCCCGTTCACCCACACCGCCAACTACCAGGCCCGCATCATCGCCGCCAACCTGCTCGGGACCGCGACGAGCGGCAACTTCCTGGCCATCCCTCGCGCCGTGTACACCGATCCGCCCGTCGCCTCGGTCGGCCTGACCGCCGCCGAAGCCAGGGAGGCCGGGATGGACGTCGAGGTGGCGTCGATGCCGTTGACCGACACCGCCAGGGCGCTGACCGACGGGGCCGGGATCGGCTCGCTCCACCTCGTCGCCGACCTGCGCACCGGCATCCTCGTCGGCGCGGCGGTCATCGGACCCGGCGCCGACGAGCTGATCGGCGAGGCCACCCTCGCCATCAGGGCGGCCATCCCGCTGCCCATCCTCGCCGACGTGGTGCACGCCTTCCCCACCTACGCCGAGGCCTACGAGCCGCCGCTGCGCAAGCTGGCCGCGCTCGCGCACCGGTCGTAGCGATCGGCCGCCGGCGGTCTACGGTTCCCCGCCGGCGGGGGCGGCGCGGACCGAGTCGAGCATCGCCGCGGTCGCCCGGCTCTCCGACAGCGGCACCACCCAGTCGTCACCACCGAGGATGCGCCCGCTGACCGCCTCGACCATGAGCCGGTAGGGATCGCAGGCGGTGACCGGACCCGGCTGGTCGGGCCCGTCGGGCCGCTCGAGGACGTAGCCGGCCGCGTCGGCGGTCCACGCCGTGAAGGCGGGGGGCGTCAGACGGAGGGTGCCCGTGTCGCCGCGCACGTCGAGCCACTGGCCCTCGGCCTCGTCGAAGGACACCCGGACCGTCACCTCCGCCGGGTGCGGGCCGCGCGTGCGCAGCCGGGCGGCCGTGCCCAGGTCCACCCCGCTCGGGGCGAGCCGTCGGCGCACCTCCACCACGTCGAGGCCGGCCCAGCCGAGCGCCCACCCGCACGCCGAGAGGGCGTAGCACCCGACGTCGTAGAGCGCGCCCCCGCCCATGCCCGGCTCCATCCGCCAGCCGTCCGGGTCGGCGTTGGTGAAGGTGAAGCCGGCGTCGACCCCGAGCACCCGGCCGATGGCCCCGGACGAGACGAGCGACTCGGCCGCCCTGGTCCTCGGGTGCCAGCGGCACCACGACGCCTCGACCAGGAGCCGGCCCGCGAGCTCCGCCTCCGACGTGAGCTCGTCGACCTCCCCGGCGTCGAGGGCCAGAGGCTTCTCGCAGAGCACGTGCTTGCCGGCGCGCAGCGCGTCGCGGACCCAGCGGAGATGGGCGTGATTGGGCAGCGAGCAGTAGACGGCGTCGACCCCGTCGTCGGCCAGGAGGTCGGCGTAGCGCCCGTAGGCGCGCCCGCCCGCCGCGAGGGCGCTGGCACGCGCCGGGTCGCGCGCCGCCACGGCGACCAGGGTGGCGCCATCGGCGGCGCGCACCGCGGGCGCCAGCGCGACGCGCGCCACCATGCCGGCGCCGACGAACCCCCAGCCGACCTGCCGGTCCGGGATCACCGCCCCCGCAGCGGGCAGGGGAGGGCGGCACCGCGGTCGGCCGCGGAGCGCGCCGCGGCCTCGAGGATGGCCACCACGTCGCGGGACTGCTCGGCGCTCGGGGTCATGGGCTCGCCCAGGAGCAGGCGGTCGGCCAGCTCGCGGTGGTAGCGGCCCGGGACCACGCTGGGCTGGGCCAACTCGGTCCTCGAACCCTCGGCGTCGTGCAACCACACCGTCGCCGGCGAGTCGGCCGGCGCCAGCTCGTCGTCGACGAGCGTGCCGATGCTGCTGCGGGCGACGACCCGCTCCCGGCGCCACTCGCCGACCGCGGCGCCGTCGGTGCCGAGCACGTACCACTTGGGCTTCAGCGCCGCGGCCAGGTCCGAGTGGACGAAGTCGACCTCGGTGCCGTCGACGAAGCGCAGCTGGACCCGCACCTGGTCGGCGTTGGTCACGTCGTGCCAGCGCAGCTTGTGCTCCGAGCCGCGCACCGATTCGAGCGGCCCGTCGACCACGGCCAGGATCTGGTCGAGGTAGTGCGAACCCCAGTCGAAGCCGGTCCCGCCGGAGACGGCCGCGTCGGAGTGCCAGTAGTTGCAAGGGTGGCCGTGACCGCCGACGAACGCCTCGAGGTGGAAGACCCGGCCGAGCCGGCCGGCCCGGACGACCCGCTGGAGGGCGAGGAAGTCGGGATCGAAGCGGCGGTTCTGGTAGACGCTGAGCAACAGCCCGGCGCGGGCCGCGGCGTCGAGCATCCCGTCCGCGTCGGCGGCGGTGAGGGCCAGCGGCTTCTCCACCACGGTGTGCCTGCCGGCTTCGAGCGACGCCATCGCCCAGCGGGCGTGGCTGTCGGGCGGGCTGGACACCACGACCAGGTCGACCCCCTGGTCGCCGAGCAGCTCATCGGCCTTGGCGTAGGTGCGCACCCCCGGCACCGCCGCGGCGACCGCGGCCAGGCGCTGGTCGGAGCGGTCGCACACCGCGGTGACGTCCATGCCGGCGCGGGCGAAGCCGGCGAGGTGCTCGGCGCCGATGGCCCCGAAGCCGAGCAGGCCGACGCTCGGCGCGGCCGTCGAGACCACCGCGTCGGATGCGGCGCGCGCCAGGATCCGGTGGAGCAGCCGCAGCGCGCCGGGATCCGCCGAGCCGGTCAGCTCGCCGGCGCCGAAGCCGACGGCGGCCACGTTGGTCGAGGGCCGCCACGTGGCCACGGCCACATCGTCGAGGCCGACCGGAGCGGTGAGGAGGACCTCGGCGTCGGCCGCGTGGGCGTCGAGCGCCACCAGCGCAGCGAGCGGCTCGTCGAGGTCGTCGAGCCGGGCGAAGAGACCGCCGGCCGCCGGTCCCGGCCGGAGCCGGACCCGGTGCGGGCGAAGGGGCGGACGCGCCCCGACACCTGCGGCCAACAGCAGAGGGGCACCGGGGTCGAGGGACCCGAGCGCGCCAGCGTCGACCACGACCGCCGTCCGGCCAGCGGCAGCATCCGCGACCAGCGCCTGCTGGTCGATCCCGACCGTCGAGCCCGGACCGGCGAGCAGCACGACCGCACGCCGGAAGCCATCGGGGAGTGGCGCGCAGCGCGCCGCGTAGGCCGCCACCGCAGCGGCGGTCGGGTCGCTCCCGGCGATGATCCGAAGGTTGAGCACGCCCGACTCTAAGTCGGTGACCCGGCAATGCCAGATGGGTCGGAGCGGCGCCGCGCGACCGTCAGCGTGGGGGCGGCGCGAGCCTGGCGACCAGCGCGAGGAGGTCGGGCATCGAGGCGAAGGTGGCCGTCGCCGCGGACAGCCGCTCGGCCGGGGTCACGGCGGTGAAGCCCACGACGGTCATGCCCGCGGCGATGGCCGCCTCCACGCCGAGCGGGCTGTCCTCGACCACCAGGCAGCGCGCCGGATCGGCGCCGAGCCGCTGCGCCGCGTGGAGAAACAGATCGGGCGCCGGCTTGCCGGTGGCCACATCCTCCGCGGAGAAGACCGCATCCCCGAAGCGGTCGAGCAGCCCGGAGCGATCGAGCGACGCGCGGATGCGGGTGTGGGTGCCGGACGACGCGACACAGAACGGGACCCCGAAGGCGGCGAGGGCGTCGAGCACCGCCACCACGCCGGGCACGGCGGTCAGGTCCTCGTCGAAGCGGGCGAGCACCGCCTCCTCGTAGCGGGACTCGAAGTCGGCGGGCAGCACGAGCCCGTCGCGCTCCACCTCGACCCGGACGCGTGCGACCGTGCCGCCCAGGTAGCGGGCCACGGCATCGTCGAAGCTGGTGGGGACCCCGCTGTCGGTGAGCTGCGCGGCGAGGATGGCGTTGGCCGGTCCCTCGCTGTCGACGAGGACGCCGTCGTTGTCGAAGACGACGAGATCCCATCGCCTGACGGCCTCGACGCTCGGAAACCCCGCTGACACGCACGCAAGGTAGCGTGATGGCATGAGCCGCGAGGAGAGCTTGAAGCGCTACCAGGACGCCGGGGCCGAGTTCCTCGAGACCGCCCGCCGGCGCGCGGAAGACTTCCTGAGCGAGGTGGCCGCACTCGGCGAGTCGACCGGCCGCCACGCCGGCGCCCGGGTCGAGGAGCTCACCGACGCCATCAGGGACGCCATCACCCACGAGGTCACCTCGCAGCTGGCCACCCTTGGGCTGGCCCCGAGGACCACGCCGCGCCGGACGACCACTGGGGCGGCGTCGGCTGCCGGGGGGCCATCGACCACTGCGAGCCGGACGACCGCGGCGAACCGGACGACCACGGAGGCGGCCAGGGCTCCGGCGGCGGCCAGGGCTCCGGCGGCCACCCGGGCCCGCGCCACCAGGACGACGGCGCCCGGCTCCGGCGCGACGGGGACCACGGCGGCACGAACCACTGCGGCCAGACCGGTGAGGAAGACGGCGGTGAGCAGGACGGCGGTGAGCAAGGCGGCGGCCCGGAAGACGGCGGTGAGCAGGACGGCGGTGAGCAAGGCGGCGGCCCGGAAGACGGCGGCGAGCAAGGCGGCCGGGCGGACCACCGCGACGAGGGCCCCGGCCGCCAAGCGGACCGCCTCCACCGGGTCCGCGGGCCGAAGGGCCACGCCCACGAGGGCCACAGCCACGCGGGCCGGGTCGACCAGGACAACCGGATCCGCAAAGGCGACCGGCTCGGCCAAGGCGACCGGGCGGCGCAGCGCCAAGAAGCCCTCGGGGACCTGAGCCCGCGCCGCCGCCTCGACGCGGAGCTGGTCCGGCGGGGCCTGACCGGGAGCCGCCAGCAGGCGGTCGAGGCCATCGCCGCCGGCCGGGTGCTCGTCGCCGGCTCGGTGGCGGACCGGGCGGCGCGCCTGGTCGACCCGGCCGAGGCGGTGCTCGTCACCGGCCCGGGGCCGAGATTCGTCGGGCGGGGCGGCGAGAAGCTCGACGCCGCCATCGAGGCGTGGGCCATCCCGGTCCGCGGGCGCAGGGCGCTCGACGCCGGTGCATCGACGGGAGGCTTCACCGACTGCCTCCTGCAACGAGGCGCAGCGCAGGTGGTCGCGGTCGACGTCGGGCGGGGTCAGCTCGATGCGCGGCTGCGAGCCGACGGGCGCGTCGAGTCCCACGAGCGGACCAACATCCGCCACGTCCCGCTCGACCAGCTCGGCGGGAGGCCGTTCCCCCTCGTGGTGGCGGACCTGTCCTTCATCTCCCTGCGCACCGTGGCCGCTGCGCTGGTCGGACTGGCCGCCGCCCACGCCGACCTGGTGACACTGGTCAAGCCGCAGTTCGAGCTCGGCCGGGCCGCGGCCAGCAGGGGCAGGGGCGTCATCCGTGACCCGGAGGGCTGGCGGCGGGCGGTCACCGACGTGGCGTCGGCGTTCATGTCACACGGAGCGGCCATGATGGGGACCATGGTCTCGCCGCTCCAGGGCGCCGACGGCAACGTCGAGTTCCTCACCCATCTCCGCGTCGCCCGGTCCACCGGCCCCGAGGTGGGCGCGCTGGTGGACGCCGCGGTCGACGCCGGGCGCGTGCTCGCCGGGAGGCGCTGAGGGTGGCATCGGTCGGGTTCGTGGTCCACGAGCGTCGTCCCGAGGCCCGCGCCCTGGCCGTGTCGACCATCGCCTGGCTGGACGCCCAGGGCCACCACGGCCGCCTCCTGACCGCCGATCCGGTCGCCGATGCCGTCGTCGGTGGGGGCGCCCCCGACCCGTCGCAGACCGCATCCGACGTCGACCTGGCCGTCAGCCTCGGCGGGGACGGGACCATGCTGCGCACGGTCAACCTGGTCAGCGGGGCCGGGATCCCCGTCCTCGGCGTCAACTTCGGGACCCTCGGCTACCTGACCGTCGTGGAGCCCGAAGGGATCAGGCCGGCGCTGCAGCGGTTTCTCGCCGGGGAGCACCTCCTCGAGTCCCGGATGACCCTCGACGTGACCGTGGCCGACGACGACGGCGCAGCACCGCTCCTCGAGCGCAGCGTCCTCAACGACGTGGTCCTGGCCCGGCCGGGCGGCGGTCACACCGTGCGGTTGCTGCTCTCGCTCAACGGGGCGCCGTTTCTGTCCTATGCGGCGGACTCGGTGATCGTCGCCACCCCGACCGGCTCGACCGCCTACAACCTCTCGGCGCGCGGTCCCATCGTCTCGCCCCGCGCCAGGGTGCAGATCCTCACGCCGGTGGCGCCCCACTCCCTCTTCGATCGCTCCGTGGTGCTCGACGCCGGCGAGGAGGTGGGCGTGACCCCCGCGGCCGACACCGTCGCCGACCTGGTCATCGACGGGATGCCGTCCGGCTCGGTCAAGCCGGGCCAGCAGGTCACCTGCAGGGAGGGCGCCCACGACGCGGTGTTCGTCACGTTCGAGGAGCGCCCCTTCGAGGGCGTCCTCAAGCGGAAGTTCAACCTGGCGGTGGACTGACGTGGGCGCGCAGTGGACACGGCCGCCGCTGGAGGTGCGCCAGCTCCCTCAGCTCCGCCAGCTCCCCCAGCGGGACGGGTGCGGGGCGCAGCTCCGCCGGGAACGCTGAGCCGGTGCTCTCCGAGCTGCGGGTGCGCCAACTCGGCGTGATCGAGGACGAGTCGCTGGTCCTCGGCGCCGGCATGACCGTGCTGACCGGCGAGACCGGCGCCGGCAAGACCCTCGTCGTCGGCGCCATCGATCTCCTCGTCGGTGGCCGGGTCGACCCCGTGCTCGTGCGCGCCGGCGCCGACGAGGCCATCGTCGAGGGCCGCTTCGTCGGTACCGGAGGCGACGACGCGCCCGACACCGTCCTCGCCCGGGTCGTCCCCGCCAGCGGGAGGGCCAGGGCCTACCTCGACGGGCGGATGGCCAGCTCGGCCGCCCTCGCCGATGCCGCCACCGGCCTGCTCGACATCCACGGCCAGCACGCCCACCAGTCGCTGCTGGTCCCCGCCGCCCAGCGCCAGGCCCTCGACCTGGCCGGACGGGTCGACCTGGCGCCCCTCAGGGCGGCCCGGGCCGAGGAGCGGCGCCTCCGCGACGAGCTCGCCGCCATCGGTGGCGACGATCGGGCCAGGGCCAGGGAGGCCGATCTGCTGCGCTTCCAACTCGCGGAGCTGGTCGCCGCGGAGGTCGACGACCCCGCCGAGGACGAGCAGCTGACGGCGGAGGAGGAGCGCCTGGCGGACGCCGGCGCCCACCGCGCCGCCGCTTTCGTCGTCCACGACACGCTGGCCGGCGAGGGCGGGGTGGCCGACCGCATCGGCGACGCGGTCGCCGGCCTGTCCGGCCGGAGTCCGCTGCACTCCATCGACACGCGCCTGCGATCTGTCCTGGCGGAGCTGGCGGACGTGGCCGACGCCGCCCGCCACACCGGCGAGTCCATCGAGGAGGACCAGGAGCGGCTGGTCGCGGTCGGCGACCGTCGCCACCTCCTGGCCGACCTGCGCCGCAAGTACGGCGACACGCTGGCCGAGGTGATGACCTACCGCGCCGACGTCGCCGACCGCCTCGACCGGATCGAGCGCCGCCACGAGCGCGCCGCCGCCCTCGACGCCGACGCCGCCGAAGCGGCCACCCGGCGGTCGGGTGCCGAGCGCTCCGTCCACGACGCCCGCCGTCGGGCCGCCGGCCCCCTGGCCGCGGCGGTCGAGGCCAGGCTGCGCGACCTGGCCCTGCCCGGCGCCCGCTTCGAGATCCATGTCGGCGACGACGCCCCCGGCGACGACGTCGAATGGCGGTTGGCGGCCAACCCCGGCGAGGCCCTCCTGCCGCTGCGGCGGGTGGCGTCGGGCGGTGAGCTGGCCAGGACCATGCTGGCCGCCCGGCTGGTCGTCGGCGACGTCGACGGGCCCGACGGGGCCCGCACGCTCGTCTTCGACGAGGTCGACGCCGGCATCGGGGGCGAGGCCGCGGTCGCCGTCGGCGCCGCCCTGGCCGAGCTCGGTCGGACCCACCAGGTCATCGTCGTCACCCACCTGGCCCAGGTGGCCGCCTTCGCCGACCACCACCTGGTCGTGACCAAGGCCGTCGAGGGCCAGCGGACCCTGGCCGGGGTGGCCCCCGTCGCCGGCGACGACCGGGTGACCGAGCTGGCCAGGATGCTGTCGGGCCGCCCCGACAGCGCGACCGGCCGGCGCCACGCCGAGGAGCTGCTCGCGCCGCGCGGCCGGGTGGCAACCGCCAGCCGGGCCGGAGCCGCGAGTTAGGATGCCGTGGCCGTCGCCGCCCCCCGGTCCGTTGCGGGCCGGGACGTCGCACCGGCCACCCGACGGGTCGCCCTCCGGACACCGGATCGGCCCGGAGGGGTCCGACGACCGACGAGACGGCAAAGGAGCTCTCATGGCGAAGCACATCTTCGTCACCGGTGGCGTGGCCAGCTCGCTCGGCAAGGGCCTGGCGGCCTCGTCGCTCGGCCGGCTGCTGAAGAGCCGGGGGTTGCGGGTCACCATCCAGAAGCTCGACCCGTACATCAACATCGACCCCGGCACGATGAACCCGTTCGAGCACGGCGAGGTCTTCGTGACCGACGACGGGGGCGAGACCGACCTCGACCTCGGCCACTACGAGCGGTTCATCGACGAGAACCTGCGCCGCGAGTCCAACGCCACCACCGGGTCCATCTACCAGTCGGTCATCGCCAAGGAGCGCCGCGGCGACTTCCTCGGCCGGACCGTGCAGGTCATCCCCCACATCACCGACGAGATCAAGGAGCGGGTCCGACGGCTGGCGTCGGACTCGGTCGACGTGGTCATCACCGAGATCGGCGGGACGGTCGGCGACATCGAGATCCTCCCGTTCCTCGAGGCCATCCGCCAGCTGCGCAAGGACGTGGGCCGCGACAACGTGTGCTTCGTCCACGTGACCCTCGTGCCCTACCTCGGTCCCTCCGGCGAGCAGAAGACCAAGCCCACCCAGCACTCGGTCACCGAGCTGCGCAGCCGGGGCATCGTGCCCGACGTGATCGTCTGCCGCTCGGACCGGTCGATCTCCGACGGCCTCAAGGGCAAGATCTCCAACCTCTGCGACGTCCCCGTCGAGGCGGTGGTGTCCTGCATCGACGCGCCCAACCTGTACGAGATCCCCCTCGCCCTGCACGAGGAGGGCCTCGACGACTACGTGTGCCGGCTGCTCCACCTCGACGCCGAGCTGCCCGACGGCACCCCGCTGCACCCCCTCGACCTGACCGCGTGGGAGCAGCTGGTGGCCAAGGTCGAGGCGGCCACCCGCCCGGTGCGCATCGGCCTGATCGGCAAGTACGTCAACCTCACCGACGCCTACCTCTCGGTCGTCGAGGCCCTCCGCCACGGCGGGTACTTCCACGGCGCCCACGTCGAGCTCGAGTGGATCCAGGCCGAGGAGGTCGTCGGCCTCCTGGCCGAGGGCCGGCTCCGCCACCTCGACGGGATCGTGCTGCCCGGCGGCTTCGGCGAGCGCGGCATCGAGGGCAAGATCGCCGCCGCCGGCTACGCCAGGGAGCACGACATCCCCTGCCTCGGCCTGTGCCTCGGCCTCCAGGTGATGGTCGTCGACTACGCCCGCAACGTCGCCGGGCTCGACCAGGCCAACTCCCGCGAGTTCAACCCGGCGTCGCCCCACCTGGTCATCGACCTGATGGACGAGCAGCGCGAGGTGGTCGACCTCGGCGGCACCATGCGCCTCGGTCTCTACCCGGCCCGCCTCCAGCCCGGCTCCGTCGTCGCCGCGGCCTACGACTGCGAGCTGGTCTACGAGCGCCACCGCCACCGCTTCGAGGTCAACCCCCGGTACCGGGGGCGCCTCGAGGAGGCCAAGCTGGTGTGCTCGGGGACCTCGCTCGACGACCGGCTGGTCGAGTTCATCGAGCTGCCCGACCACCCCTTCTGGGTCGGCACCCAGGCCCACCCCGAGTTCAAGTCGCGCCCCGACCGGCCCCACCCGCTGTTCCGCGAGCTCGTCGGCGCGGCGCTGGCGCGCGCCGAGGGCCGGGCGCCGCGCCTGCCCGACCTCGACGGCCCGCCCGTGGGCGCCCGTTGACCCCAGCCGACGACGCGTCCACCCGGGGCGGCGGCTTCCGCATGGTCGACGAGGAGGTCATCCACCGCGGGGGGGTGATCACCACGACGGTCGGGACGTTCGAGGGTCCCGGCGGCGAGCGCTTCCAGCGCGACCTGGTCCACCACCCCGGCGCGGTGGCCGTCGTCCCCCTCCTCGACGACGGCCGGGTCATCATGGTCCGCCAGTACCGGGCGGCCATCGACGCCTGGATGCTCGAGATCCCCGCCGGCAAGCGCGACGTGGCCGACGAGGCGCCCGAGGTGACCGCCGGCCGGGAGCTGGTCGAGGAGGCCGGCAAGTCCTCCGAGCGCATCGAGCTGCTGGCCAGGTTCCACAACTCGGCCGGCTTCTCCGACGAGCACACCTGGCTGTACCTGGCCAGGGACCTGACCGACGCGGCCATCGACCGCCAGGGCGTCGAGGAGCAGTCCATGACCCTCGAGACCGTCCGCCTCGACGACGTCGACGGCCTCATCGGCGCCGGCGAGCTCACCGACGCCAAGTCGATCATCGGCCTCCTCCTCACCCGGGCCCGGCTGGCCTGAGGGCGCCCGCCGGCGCGAGCTCGCTCCGCATGGGCGACTCGCTCGGCCCGACTCGATCGGCGCGGCGGCTCGGCGTGGGCGGGCTCGCCCGCCGTGAGCGGCTCGATGCGTGGGCGGCTCGCGCGGCGTGGGCGGCTCGGCGTGGCGGCTCGACGCCCACCTGGGGACGTTGCACGTTGGATACCGACGTGAGAGGCCCCGAGATGGCCGCGGTCGGCCGAGGCGCCTCGAGATGGCCGCGGGCGGCCGAGGCGAAGCGGCCACCCGCCCGGCGTACCCGGACCGCTCGACTGGCGGTGAGGGCCCCCGCCCTGCACGCTGGTCGGGTGCAACCCGCCAGGCGACTCCTCCGACACGACCGCCAGGCGCTGGTCGCGGTGGCGCTCATCCTCGTCGCGGTGTGGGCCCTGCGCCACGCGGTGGGGTCGACCACGCTGCTGGTGATCGCCGTGGTGGTCCCCTCGATCATCCTGCACGAGGTGTCCCACGGCGTCGTGGCGCTGGCCTGCGGCGACGACACGGCCAAGCGGGCCGGCCGGCTCACCCTCAACCCGATCCGCCACATCGACCCGGTGGGCACGGTGATCCTGCCGGTCCTCCTGGCCCTCGGGGGACTCGGCGCGTTTGGCTACGCCAAGCCGGTGCCGGTCGTCCCGGCCAGGATGCGCCACCCCCGCAACGACGCGGTGCTCGTCAGCCTGGTCGGGCCGGCGACCAACCTGGTCCTGGCCCTGCTCTCGGTGCTGCTGTTGCGCTACGCCCGTCCGGCGGGCACGGCGCAGTCGGTCTCGGCCGTCGTGAACGTGCTCGGCATCGGCTCGGTCGACGCCCTGGACCGCTTCTTGTACCTGCTGGGCTTCGTCAACGTCACCCTGGCGGTGTTCAACGTGCTGCCGATCCCGCCGCTCGACGGGTCGGTGCTCGTCGAGCGGCTGCTCCCGCAGCGGGCCCTGCCGACGTGGTGGAAGGTCCGCAGGTACTCGATGGTCGCACTGCTCCTGCTGGTCCTTCTCGACCCCAACCTGCTCAGCCGGGTGTTCCTCCCCGCCGAGCGCTGGTGGGCCGAGCTGCTGGCGGCCTGAGGGGGTTGGCCTCGGTCGGGCGGCCTGCCGGTCGGCGCCGAGAAGGGTGAACGACGCCGAGGAAGGGGAGGAGGACGAGGAGGGAGGAGACGGCGGGGGAGCGGCCCCCGCTAGCGCTAGCCCTCCACGGGGACGGCCACGTCCGAGATGGTGACCCGGTCGCGGCCCTCGCGCTTGGAGCGGTAGAGGGCCGCATCGGCGGCGCGGACCAGCCCGAGGCCGTCCACGGCGTGACGGGGGAGCACGGCGACGCCGGCGGACACGGTCAGGCCGTCGAGGGCGGCCGAGGCGGCCACCCCGGCGCGGGCCGCCTCGGCCACCCGGAGCGCACCGTCGACCCCGCAGGCCGGGAGCACCAGGGCGAACTCCTCACCGCCGTAGCGGGCGGCGGTGTCCATCTGGCGCACCGTCGAGGCCAGCTGGCGACCGACCTCCTTCAGCACCTCGTCGCCGGCCTGGTGGCCCCGCAGGTCGTTGACCTGCTTGAAGCGGTCGATGTCGAGCAGGACCAGGCTCAGGTGGTCGCCGCTCCTGTGGGCACGGTCGACCTCCGATGCGAGGACCTCGTCGAAGTGCCGGCGGTTGGCCAGGCCGGTGAGCGCGTCGCGCCTGGCCAGCTGCTCGCGCTCCGCCATCAGGCGGGCGTTGCGCAGGGCCAGCGAGGCGTGCGCGCTGAACTGGGTGAGCGCGATCAGGGTGCGGCGCGGGAGGCGCTGGCCGAGCGGCGCGGCGCCGAGAGCGAGGGCGACGACGCCCCGGTGGGCGCCGTCGGGCCCGAGCGGCAGGACCACCACGTGGCGGGCGCGGGGGAGCAGCCGGTGCAGCTCCGGGTTGGCCTCCGGATCGAGCGAGCGGATGAGCACCGGCGACCTGGTGGCCCACACCTCGGCGGCCACCGCGTCGGCCCACCCCGAGGACACCGGCAGCTCCGGGGCGCTCGGCCCGGGCCGTCCGGGGCGCGCCGCCCGGCGGCGGGTCCTGCCGAGCAGCGACCGCAACGGGGAGGTCGCCGCCCCCAGCCGACCTGATGTGGCCGGCCCGTCGAGGGTCCTGACCTCGACGACCTGCTCGTCGTCCCACAGCGCGGCCACGCGGTCGAAGCGGAACGCCGTGTCCAGGCCGGTGAGCAACCCGGCGAGGATGTCGCCGGCGTGAGGGTGCTGCTCCAGCTCGGCGCCCATGGTGGCGAGGGAGCGCAGCTCGGTCTTCGCCCTGCGCAGCTCGCGTTCACTGACCGTCGAGAAGAAGCCGGCGCAGAGGGCGACCGCGACCAGTCCGGCCACGGCGATCACCGTCTCTGCGGTCCTGGGCACCGGCCCCGCCTGGACGCCACGGATGCGGGCGACGGTGGCGACGGTCCACGGCACGCGCGCGGCCACGAGGAGGCCAGCGTCCCACAGGGACAGGCGCAGCCCGCTGCGCACGCTGGCGAGCAGCGTGACAGCCACCAGGTGGACGGCGAGGAGGAGGACCGGGGCGCGCACCGCGCCGCCGACCGGGACGGTCGTCCAGACGAGGAACACGGCGTCGATGGGCACGAGCAGCCGGTGCAACCCCACGCGGTCCACGTAGCGGCGGAGGGCCAGCCACTCGGTCACCGCGGCGACGAGGAGGTAGCAGGCGCTCGGGAGGGCCACGGCCGACCACGTCGAGCCGAGCTCGGAGGGGGCGAAGGTGGCGATGAGGATCACGCCGGCGGCCAGGCCCACCCGCACGGGCAGGAGGAGGCCGAGTCGCTCGTCGAGGCTGGCGAGGTCCTCCGCCGTCGCCCGGTCGAGGTTGGGGATCAACGGAAGGTGAGGCTGTCGTCGTCGACGTGGCGGCGGGCGTCGGACAGCCGGCCGTCACGCCAGTCCACGACCGCCTGCACCAGCAGGAAGAGCGCGACCAGCAGGGCGCCGATGGCGGGGAGGTGGTGGCCGATGGCCGGAGGGAGGGAGGTCAGTGACGGCAGCCGGAACGGCAGCGGCGGACCGACGCCGAACAACGAGGTCCCCGGCACGCTGGTCGAGCGGTGACGGGCGGCCGTCGTCGACCTGGCCCGACGGTGCGGGTGCCGGGTGGTCGGCGACGCCGGGGCGCGCGCCGCCTGGCCGGTCGCATGGGGGCCGGTCGCATGGGGGCCGGTCGCATGGGGGCCGGTCACCTGACGCGACCCGGCGCCCAGGGCCGGCGCGTGCGCCGACCCGGAGGTGGGTGACCCGCCGCCCCGCGGTCGCGGAGGTGACGCCACGCCGGCGACGGCCGCGTGACGGGACCGGCCGACGGGGTGGGAGACGACCGGGTGGGAGACGACGGGGTGGGAGATCCCGGGGAGTCGGGGCGTCCCGACCGGCGGGCGCGGCGGGGGCGGGGGCAGCGGCGGGCGCCCGGGTCCCGGGGGCGGCGGGCTGCCTGCGTGCGGCGGGGACCTGGTCGTGGTGGTGGTCGGCGGGGGCCTGGTCGTGGTGGTGGTCGATGGCGGCCTGGTCGTGGTGGTGGTCGACGGTGGCCTGGTCGTGGTGGTGGTCGACGGTGGCCTGGTCGTGGTGGTCGTCGGCCTGGTCGTGGTGGTCGACGGTGGCCTGGTCGTGGTGGTGGTCGACTTCGGCGGCCCGGTGCGCCGCGTCGTGGTGGTCGTCGTGGACGGAGGCCGGATCGTCGCCGGGGGGCCCTGGGCCGAGGGCGGGTACCCCTCGGGCAGCCCACCGCAGTACGGCAGCCAGGCGGAGCACGCCGCCGTCGGCGACTGGTGGGCCACGACGTCGTCGCCCTGCACCTGGCGGGCCGCGGCCTCGTCGCCGTGCGCCTGGTGGCCCTGACCGTCCCAGGGGTGGGCCGAGGCGGCGGGGGCGAGGAGGGTGGATGCGCCGGCGAGCCCGAGGACGCCGATGGCGGCACAGGCGGCCAGCTTGGCCGTCCATCCCCGCCTACCGGTTCGGGTCCTCCCCTGCGACGCCACCAGGGGGGTCTCGGGGTCAGGGGCCGACTCCCTTGAGAGCGCCCTGAGGGGATTTCCGGTTTTTCCGCCGGGCGCTCCTCCGGGTCCTCCGGTTGGCCGCGCGGTGGGCGGGTTCCTCCGACCTCAGGGCCGGGGTCGTGCTCCGGGCCCGGGCAGCAGCCCCATGGCGTCGCGGGCCGCGGCGAGGGTGGGGGCGGCGACCTCCGCGGCCCGCTCGGCGCCGGCGGCGAGCACCCCGGCGATGTAGGCCGGGTCGGCCGCCAGCTCGGCGTAGCGGGCCTGCACGGGCGCCACCGCCTCGATGACCGCGGCGGCCACCGCCTGCTTCAGGTCCCCGTAGCGCCGGTAGTCACCGGCGACGTCCTCGGGCGAGCGGTCGGACAGCACGGCGAGGAGCTCGACGAGGTTGGTGACACCTGGCTTGGCGCCCCGGTCCCAGCGCACCGCGTCGGGACCGTCGTCGGCGTCGGTCACCGCTCGCATGATCCGTCGCTCGATCACCTTGGGATCGTCGAACACCCCGACCAGGCCCAGGTCGGACTCGGCCGACTTGGACATCTTCCTGGTCGGCTCCTGGAGGTCCATCACCCGCGCCCCGCGACCCGCCGGCGGGATGGCCGCGTCGGGCACGGTGAAGACCGGCCCGTACCTGGTGTCGAACCGCTCGGCCAGTGTCCGGGTCAACTCCAGGTGCTGGCGCTGGTCGTCGCCGACGGGGACGTGGGTGGCCTGGTAGAGGAGGATGTCCGCGGCCATGAGCACCGGGTAGGCGAACAGGCCGACCCTCGCCGCCTCCTCGCCCCCCTTGGCCGCCTTGTCCTTCCACTGGGTCATCCGGTTGAGCTCGCCCATGCCGGCCGTGCACGCCAGCAGCCACGTCAGCTCGGTGTGCGCGGGCACCTGGCTCTGCGCGAACAGCACGCTGTGGTCCGGGTCGATCCCGAGGGCGAGCAGCTGCGTGGCCATGTCGAGGCTGTCGGCGCGCAGCTCGGCGGGATCACGCGGCACGGTGAGGGCGTGTAGGTCCACCACGCAGTAGAAGCTCTCGGCGTCGTACTGGTCGGTGACCCAGTACCGAAGCGCCCCGATGTAGTTGCCGATGTGGGGTGCGCCGGTGGGCTGGATGCCCGACAAGATCCGCTTCACCCGCCGATGGTACACAGGGTCGGGCGACCCCCCAGCTAGGCTCCTCCGGGTGCCCTACACGGTCAGCACGCCGGTCTTCGAGGGCCCCTTCGACCTGCTCCTGCACCTGATCACCCGTGAGCAGGTGGATCTCTGGGAGGTGTCGATCTCCTCGATCGTCGACGCCTACGTCGCCACCCTCGAGGCCATGCGCGCCACCCTCGACCTCGACGCGGCCACGGAGTTCCTCCTGATCGCCGCCGTGCTGCTCGAGCTCAAGGCCCACCGGTTGCTGCCCGAGCGGGAGGACACCGACCTCGACGAGGAGCTCGGGCTGTGGGAGGAGCGGGACCTGCTCCTCGCCCGGCTCCTCGAGTGCAAGACGTTCAAGGACGCGGCCGGGGCGCTCACCCGCCTGATGGACACCGCCGGCCGCTCGTGGCCGCGCACCGCGGGCATGGAGGAGCGTTTCGTCTCGCTGGCCCCCGACCCGCTGGCCGGGCTGACCGGTGAGCGGCTGCGCGACGCACTGGCGCGGGTCTCCACCCCCAAGCCGGTCCCCCACGTGGCCCTCGACCACGTCCAGGCGGTGCGCGTCACCGTCGGCGAGGCGGTCACCGACCTGGCCGGGAGGCTGCCGGCCATCGGCCGGAGCAGCTTCGCCGGGCTCACCGCCGAGCTGGCCGAGCGCATCGACGTGATCGTCCACTTCCTGGCCGTCCTCGAGCTGTACAAGCAGGGGATGGTCGACCTCGAGCAGCCGGCCAGCTTCGCCGAGCTCACCGTCGTGTGGACCGGCGGCGACGAGCCGGCCATGCCCGGGCAGGTCGAGGAGTACGCCGGGTGAGCCCGGGCCAGGGCGTGCGCTGATGGCCGCCGAAGCGGCCCGAGCCATCGAGGCCATCCTCATGGTGGCCGCCGAGCCGGTCGAGCCCGGTCTCCTCGCCCAGCTGCTCGAGATCTCCCCGGCGCGCGTCGAGGAGCTGTGTGCCGAGCTGGCCGCCGCCTACGACGACGAGGACCGCGGCTTCGTGATCGCCAGGGTGGCCGGCGGCTACCGCTACCAGAGCCACCCGGACCTGGCCCCGTACCTGGAGCGGTTCGTGCTGGAGGGCCAGTCGGCCCGCCTGTCGGCGGCCGCCCTCGAGACCCTCGCCATCGTCGCCTACAAGCAGCCGGTGTCCCGGGCGCAGATCTCGGCCATCCGGGGGGTCAACGCCGACGGCGTGCTGCGCACCCTCGAGCAGCGGGGCTGGATCGCGGAGATCGGACGCGACCCCGGACCCGGCCAGGCCGTGCTCTACGGCACCACATCGGTGCTCCTCGAGCGGCTCGGCCTCGACTCCACCGCCGACCTGCCGCCGCTCGCGGGCTTCGTGCCCGGCCCGGAGATCATGGAGGCCCTCGAGCACGGGCTGCGGGCGGCGTCGACCGGCCCGGCCGAGCGCCCCGACGGGGGCGACCCCGGCCCCACCGCGTGGTCCTGACCGGCGAGGCCGAGGGCCCCCGGCTGCAGCGGGTGCTGGCCAAGGTCGGCCTCGGCAGCCGGCGGGCGTGCGAGGAGCTGATCGCTGACGGACGGGTCACGGTCAACGGGGAGGTGGCCGTGCTCGGCCGGCGCGTCGACGAGGACCGTGACGCCGTCGCCGTCGACGGGGTGCCCATCTCCGTGCGGCCCGGGATGGTCCACTACCTGCTCAACAAGCCGGCGGGGGTGGTCGCCACCGCGTCCGACCCGCAGGGGCGTCCGACCGTCGTCGAGCTGGTCCCGAGCGAGCCCCGGGTGCATCCGGTCGGTCGCCTCGACCTCGACACCGAGGGTCTGCTGCTCCTCACCAACGACGGCGACCTCACCCACCACCTGACCCACCCGCGCTACGGGGTCGACAAGGAGTACCTGGCCCAGGTCGAGGGCCGGCTGCGACCGGCCACCCTCCGCCGGCTCCGCGAGGGCGTCGAGCTCGACGACGGGATCACCGCCCCGGCGCGGGCCGCGCTGGTCGCCCCCGACGTTGTGCGCCTGGTCATCCACGAGGGCCGCAACCGCCAGGTCCGCCGGATGTGCGCGGCGGTCGGGCACCCGGTCCTGCGCCTGGTGCGCACCAGGATCGGCCCGATCGGCGATCGCACGCTGGCGCCCGGCTCCTGGCGGCCGCTGCGCTTCGCCGAGGTCCGGGCCCTGGAGGGTGCGGCCGCGGCCGACGCACCGGCCGGCCCCGTCGCCTCCACCCGCCCGTAGGCGGCCGCGGGGACCTCGGGCCAGGGAAGGGGGAACCAGGGCAGGGGAACCAGGCCGGCCCCGTCGCACGTCGGACGGGCATGCGAGCCACCCCGCCCCGTACCGCCGCCACACTGGCCGCCCTGGCCCTGGTCCTGACCCCGGTGCTGGCGGGATGCGGCGGCTCGTCCACGTCGGCCAGCAGGGCCTCCTCCGCCCCTGCGACGGCGCCCAACGCCCCCATGCCCAACGGGTCGTCGTCGGGGTCGACCGGGGGCGGGGCCACGTCGAGCGCAGGGACCCCGGCGACGGCCGGCGGCCCGAGCTCGTCGCGGCGCGGGCCGTCGGGGCCTGGCACCGTGCTCGGCGCCAAGGTGACGCCGGTCGCGGCCGACGTCATCCGCACCGGCAGCATCCACCTGCGCGTCGCCGACGGGGCCGCGGTGACCCGGGGCTTCGACGCCGCTCGGTCCCTCGCGGGCGGCGATGGCGGCTTCGTGGCCTCGTCGAACCTGACATCGGGGCGCCGCCCGACGGCGATGGTCACCCTGCGCATCCCGTCGTCGTCGACCGCCGCGGCCACCGACTCGCTCGAGCGCCTCGGGACCGTCACGTCGGCCGTCTTCGGCGGGACCGACGTCACCGGCCAGGTGGTCGACCTCACCGTCGAGATCGCCAACCTGCGCTCGGAGGAGGGTGCGGTGCGCAAGCTGCTCGGGCAGGCCCCGACCGTCAAGGACATCCTCACCATCCAGCAGGAGCTGTTCTCCCTGCAGGGCCAGATCCAGACCCTCGTCGCCCAACAGGGCTCGCTCGACAACCAGGTCACCTACGCGACCCTCACCGTGACCCTGACCACGTCGGCCGTGCCCGTCCACCACCGGGCGCCGCGGCCGGCCGCGCCGGCCTCGACGCTGTCACGGTTCTGGCACCTGGCCTCCTCCCACACCGTGGCCGTGGCGCGCTCCGTGGTCCTCGCCGTCGGCTGGTCGGCCCCGGCCGTGGTGGTGGCCGTCGCCGCCGGCGGCGTCTGGTTGGGGCTGCGCCGCCGCCGCCACCACGGCGGCGGCCACGAACCCACCCCCAGCGGGCCGTGACCTCGTGAGCCGGAGGCGGGCGCGCCGCCCCACCGGGGCCGGACGCGGCGGCCTTGTAGCCTCGGGCGCCGTGCCCGACGCCCCCCTCCGCCGCGCCCAGGTCGTCGGCGTCGGCCTGATCGGCGGCTCGGTCGGCCTCGGCCTGCGGGCGAGGGGATGGCACGTCACCGGCCGCGACGCCGACCCCGCACGGGAACGGGCCGCCGTCGACGCCGGCGCCATCGACGCCGTCGGCGAGGACGCGTCAGCGGAGGTGACCTTCGTGGCCACCCCGGCAGGGGCGGTGGTCGCCGAGGCCGAGCGCGCCCTGGCCGCCGGGGGGGTGGTGACCGACGTGGCCGGCACCAAGGGGCCGATCGCCGAGGCCGTCACCGATTCCCACTTCGTCGGCGGCCACCCGATGGCCGGATCGGAGCAGGACGGCCTGGACGGGGCGGACGCGGACCTGTTCGTCGGGGCGACCTGGGTCCTGACCCCGACCGAGTCCACCTCGCCCGAGGCCTACGCCACCCTCGGCCAGGTCGTCACGTCGCTCGGCGCCACCGTGGTCGCCGTGCCGCCCCGCCGCCACGACCACCTGGTGGCGGTGGTCTCCCACGTGCCCCACCTCACCGCGGCCACCCTGATGAACCTGGCGGCCGACACCGCCCTCGAGCACGGCAACCTGCTGCGCCTGGCCGCCGGCGGGTTCCGGGACATGACCCGGATCTCCGCCGGCCACCCCGGCATCTGGCCCGACGTCTGCACCGACAACCGCGACGCCATCGTCGCGGTCCTCGACCAGCTCACCGCCGCGCTCGGCGAGATGCGCGACGTGGTCGCCGCCGGGGACACGGGCGGCCTGCTCGAGCGGCTGGAGCGGGCCCGCGAGGCCCGGGCCAACCTGCCCGTCGGCGCACCGCCACCCAGCCAGACCGTCGAGGTCAGGATCCCCGTCCCCGACCGCCCCGGCGTCCTCGCCGAGGTCACCACGGCGCTCGGCGAGGTCGGCGTCAACATCTACGACTTCGAGATCGCCCACTCCGCTGAGGGCGAGCGCGGCGTCCTGGTCCTCGTCGTGGCCACGTCGGCCGCCGCCGTCGTACGGGGGGTCCTCACCGGACGGGGCTACCGCATCGCCGTGTCGAGGATGGGGCGGTGAGCGAGCTCCGCGTCGAACCGGCCCGCCGCGGCCTGAGGGGCGAGATCCGGGTGCCGGGGGACAAGTCGCTGTCGCACCGGGCCCTGCTCCTCGCGGCGCTCGCCGAAGGTCGCTCCACCCTGCGGGGCCTGTCGGCCGGCGACGACGTGGCCCACACCGCGCTGGCCGTCGCCGCCTTCGGTGCCGGCGTCGACGGGGGAGCACCCGGCGACGTGGTCGTCGATGGCGGCCCCGGACGCCTCCACGAGCCGGACGCGGTCATCGACGTGGGCAACTCCGGGACCGGCATCCGCCTCCTGGCCGGCTGGTCCGCCGGCCTCCCGGGGCTGTGCATCCTCCAGGGCGACGGGTCGATCGCCCGGCGCCCCATGGCCCGGGTGGTCGAGCCGCTGCGGCTGATGGGCGCCAGGATCGACGGGCGCGCCGACGGCGCGTACCCCCCGCTGGTCGTGCGCGGGGGAGGGCTGCAGGGCATCGACCACACCCCGCCGGTGGCCAGCGCCCAGGTCAAGGGATCGATCCTCCTCGCCGGCCTCGGGGCCGCGGGCCCGACGACGGTGCGCGAGGCGGTGCCCACCCGCCGCCACAGCGAGGAGCTGCTCACCGCCTTCGGGGCCGCCGTGGTCGTGGACGGGAGCGGCGCCGTGACGCTCCGACCCGGCCCGCTCACCGCCACCGACGTCGACATCCCCGCCGACCCGTCCCAGGCCGCCTTCTGGGTGGTCGCCGCGACCGTCGTCCCGGGAAGCGACCTGCTGCTCCCACGCGTGTACGTGGGCCCTGGCCGGGCCGGCTTCCTCGACGTGCTCGAGCGCATGGGGGCGAGCATCGACCGGACCGGCGAGGACCCGGCGGCGCGGACCGCGGATCTCCGGGTGCGCGCCGCCGAGCTCACCGCCACCGACGTGCGCGGCGACGAGGTGCCCGGCCTGATCGACGAGATCCCGGTGCTGGCCGTCGCCGCCGCCCACGCGGACGGGCTCACGACGTTTGCCGACGCGGCCGAGCTGCGGGTCAAGGAGAGCGACCGGGTGGCCACGACCGTCGCCGCCCTGGGCGCCGTCGGGGTCGCTGCGGCGGCCACCGCCGACGGCCTCACCGTGCGCGGCAGCGGCGGGCGGCCGCTCGAGGGGGGCAGGGTGGAGTCCGCGGGCGACCACCGCATCGCCATGGCCGCGGCCGTCGCCGGCCTCGCCGCCACCGGATCGGTCACCATCGGGGGCTGGCAGGCGGTGGCCACCAGCTACCCCACGTTCGAGGAGGACCTGCGCAGGTGCGTGTCATAGCCATCGACGGCCCGGCCGGATCGGGCAAGTCCACCGTGGCGCGCGCTGTCGCCGCCCGCCTCCGGCTCGACTACCTCGACACCGGGGCCATGTACCGGGCCGTCACCTTCGCGGCGATGCGCCGCGACATCGACCCCGAGGACACCGATGCCGTCGCCCACCTGAGCCGGGCCATCGACCTCGACGTGGCCGAGACGATCACCGTGGACGGGGTCGACGCCACCATCGAGATCCGCAGCCCCGAGGTGACCAGGGCGGTCAGCGTGGTGGCGGCCAACCCGGAGGTGCGCAGGGAGCTGGTCAGCCGACAGCGGGAGTGGGCCGGATCCCACGGCGGCGGCGTGATCGAGGGCCGCGACATCGGCACCGTGGTCTTCCCCGGCGCCGCCGTGAAGGTCTACCTGACCGCCGACGACGCCGAGCGGGCCTCCCGCCGCAGCAAGGAGATGCTCGACCTGCGCTACGACCAGGTCGCCGCCGACATCGCCAGGCGCGACCACGTCGACTCCACCCGCACGGCGTCGCCGCTCAGCGTGGCCGACGACGCGGCGCGCATCGACACCACCGGCCGCTCCGTCGACGAGGTGGTCGACGCCGTGCTCGCCATCGTCGAGGCCGCCCCGTGAGTCCCCGCCGCGTGAGCGACCCTGGGAGCGAGCCGACGAGCGCCGGTTGGGTCGCCATCGTGTGGATGGTGGACCGATGAGACCCCGCGGGCGCGCCCAGGTGCGCTGGTACACCTTCGCCAGAGGGGTGGTCGAGGTGGTGTGCCGGGTCGTCTGGCGGGTGGAGGTGGTCGGGCGGGCCAACGTGCCCGCATCCGGGCCGTTCGTGCTCGCACCCGTGCACCGCAGCAACCTCGACACGCTCGTCGCCGGGTGCGTGGTGCGCCGGCGGATGCGCTTCATGGGCAAGGACAGCCTCTGGCGCTACCCCACCGTGGGACGGGTGTTCACCTCGCTCGGGGCCTTTCCCGTCCACCGAGGCGTGCCCGACCGGGAGTCCATGCGGACCTGCGAGGACGCCCTCGCCGCCGGCGAGCCGGTCGTGCTCTTCCCCGAGGGCACCCGGCAGAGCGGGCCCGTCGTGGCTCCCATCCTCGACGGCGCCGTCTTCGTCGCGGCGCGCGCCGGGGTCCCCATCGTGCCGGTCGGCATCGGCGGCAGCGAGTGGGCCATGCCCAAGGGCTCCCGGGGCATCCGCCCGGTCAAGGTCGTCGCCGTCGTCGGCCGGCCGATCCCGTCGCCCGCCCGCTCCGACACCGGTCGGGTCTCCCGCAAGGCCGTCGCCGGCCTGTCCGAGCGGCTGCACGCCGAGCTGCAGGACCTCCTCGACCGGTCCCTCGCCGCCGCCGGCCGCACCGGGCACCCCTCGCCCGGGACCGCCCCGACCTGAGCGGCGCCTGCGGTCGATCCCCGGTGCCCCGGGTTCTGCGGTCGCCTCGGCGCGCCTGCGCTCGGTCGGGGGTTGCGTCTGCGGTCGATCCGCAGGGTCCCGGGATTCTGCGGTCGCCACGCCGCGCCTGGCGCTGTGAACCGACCGCAGAATCGGACTCGGCGCCGTCCCCGCACCCACTCCACTGGGCGGGGCCCGGACGAGGCAGGGCCGACGGGCAACGACGCCGCCGGCTCGGCGGCTCAGGCCAGCGTGGCGAGCACGTCGGCCGCGCCGACGCTGCGGTCCTCCGGGCTGCTGGCTCCGTAGGCCGGGTCCGAGCCGGGCGCCAGGCCGGCGACCGCTGCGAACGAGGCGACCGACCTGAGCAGCTCGCGCAGTTCGGGGGGCGGCCCGAAGTACTGCTCCTCGTCGACGGCCCTGACCTCCTCGACACCCCGGCGCGGGGCGAGGGCGGTGACCACCGCCTCGACCAGCGACTCCGGAGCGGAGGCGCCGGCGATCACCCCGACGGTGCCGTGGAGGTCGTCGGGCAGCTCGTCGGGCCCGTTGACCCGCACGGCGCGCGGCGCGCCGTGGACCAGGGCGGTGCGCTCGAGGGCGAGGGTGTTGGACGAGTTGGCGCTGCCGATGACCACGACCGTGTCGCAGCGGTCGGCGATGGCCTTGAGCGCGGTCTGGCGGTTGGTCGTGGCGAAGCACAGGTCCGAGTGGCCAGGCACCCACAGGTCGGGCCAGCGGTCCCTGGCGTGGTCGAGCAGCTCCTGCCACTCGTCGAGGGCGAGGGTCGTCTGGGCCAGGAAGGCCACGGGTCCCTCCGGCTCCGGGATGGCGTCGATCTCGGCGGCGGTCTCGACCCGGTGGATGGCTCCGGGGGCGACGGCCATGGTGCCGATGGCCTCCTGGTGGCCCTCGTGGCCGACGTAGACGATCTCGTAGCCCTTGCCGGCGCGGACCTTGACCTCGTGGTGGACCTTCTTGACCAGCGGGCACACCGCGTTGACCACCGCCCCGCCCCGGGCCCTGGCCGCGGCGACGACCCGCGGCGCCGAGCCATGGGCGGACAGCATCAGCGGGGCCCCGGGAGGCACCTCGCTGACGTCCTCGACGAAGATCACCCCGAGGGCACGGAAGCGCTCCACGACCACCCGGTTGTGGACGATCTCGTGGTAGCAGTACACCGGCGGCTCGAAGATCCTCACCATCCAGGCCAGCGCCTTGATGGCCATCTCGACCCCGGCGCAGAACCCCCGGGGCGATGCCAACAGCACGTCGTCGACCTCCACGACCGCCACGCTACCGGCCCCACCGCGACAAGCTCGATCGGCCCGGCGTCCTCGGTCCGATAGCATCGTGCGGCTATGTCCCTGCCCCGAGTGGTGGCGGTGGCCCCCGAGTCACCGGCCGCTCTGGCCGGTCTCCTCCCCGGCGACGAGATCGTCGCCATGGACGGGCAACCGCCCCGCGACATCATCCAGTACCAGTTGCTCGCCGACCAGGCCGAGCTCGACATCGATGTCCGCCGGGGCGGCCTCGAGGTGTCGCTGCGCGTCGAGCGTGACGGCGGGGTGCCCCTCGGCATCGAGGTGGACTCGGCGCTGTTCGACCGGGTGCGGACCTGCGACAACCACTGCGAGTTCTGCTTCATCCACCAGCTGCCCAAAGGCCTGCGCAAGAGCCTCTACACCAAGGACGACGACTATCGCCTGTCGTTCCTCTACGGCAACTTCACCACCCTGACCCGCTTCACCGAGGCCGACCTCGAGCGGGTCGTCACCGAGGGCCTCTCCCCGTTGTGGGTGAGCATCCACGCCACCGATCCCGACGTGCGGGCGCGGATCCTGCGCAACCGTCGCGGTGCGACCAGCCTGCGGTGGCTGCGGGCCCTGCTCGACCACGGCATCGAGGTCCACGGCCAGGTGGTGGTCTGCCCCGGCGTCAACGACGGCGACATCCTCGACGCCACCATGGCCGGGATCCTCGACCGCTTCCCCGAGCTGGCCAGCGCGGCGTGCGTGCCGCTCGGGGTCAGCAGGTTCAACACCGAAGGGGCCATGCGGCCCCACACCGCCGGAGAGGCCGGGGCCGTCGTCGACCTGGTGGAGAGCTGGCAGGAGACCTTCGTGGCCGCCCTCGGCCGGCCGCTCGTCCACGCGTCCGACGAGCTCTACCTCGTGGCCGGCCGGCCGCCGCCGCCCCTCGCGGCCTACGGCGACGTGGCCCAGCACGACAACGGCGTCGGCATGATCCGCGCCTTCGAGGCCCGCTTCGACGGGCGCCTCGACGCGCCCGAGGGCGGTCCCGGCGGGTTCTTCCAGTCCGTCGACGGCGCCCCGGCGGCGGGCTACCGGGCACCGAGGGCGCCGGGCTCGATCACCCTCGGCCCGAGACGGGACGCGGCGGTGACCATCCTGACCGGCGCCTACGGCAAGGTCGTGCTCGACCCGCTCGTCGCCCGGGTCGCCCCCGGCACCGAGGTCGTGGCCGTCGACAACGGGTACTTCGGGGGCAACATCTCCGTCGCCGGCCTGTTGACCGGCGAGGACCTCGGCCGGGTCCTGTCGGCCCTCCCGCACGGGCGCCGGTACCTGATCCCCGATGTCTGCCTCTCGGGGGGGCTGTTCCTCGACGGCTCCGCTCCCGCCGATCTGCCACGCCCGGTCGAGATCGTCCCCGCCGACGGGGCCAGCCTGCGTGCCGCCCTCCGCCCCGACGCCGCCCGCCGGGCCCTGACCTCCCGGGTCGGCGCGTGATCACCATCGTCGACGAGGCGCCGGACCTGCCCGTCGTCGCCGTGGTGGGGCGTCCCAACGTCGGCAAGTCCACGCTGGTCAACCGCATCGTCGGTCGCAGGGAGGCCATCGTCGAGGAGCGGCCCGGGGTCACCCGTGACCGCAAGCCCCTCGAGGCCGACTGGGCGGGGCGCAGCTTCACCATCGTCGACACCGGCGGCTGGCTCACCGCCGGCGACGCCCTCGACCGGCAGGTCAGCGCCCAGGCCGAGCGGGCCATCTCGGCGGCCACGGCGATCCTGCTCGTGGTCGACACGACCGTCGGCATCACCGACGAGGACGCGGCGGTCGCCGGGCTGCTCCGCCGCTCCGGGCGACCCGTCGTCGTCGTCGCCAACAAGGTCGACGCCGACAGCCGGGACACCGACGCCTGGGCCTTCACCCGCCTCGGCCTCGGCGACCCCGTCGCGGTGAGCGCGCTGCACGGCCGGGGCACCGGCGACCTGCTCGACTCGGTGGTGGCGATCCTGCCTCCGGCGCCCGACGACCCGGTCGGCGCAACGGGATGGGACGCGACCGAAGCCGAGGCCGCGGCGGATGCCGCCGCCCCCCGGCGGATCTCCGCGGTCGCCATCGTCGGGCGGCCCAACGTCGGCAAGTCGACCCTGTTCAACCGGCTCATCGGCGACGAGCGCGCCGTGGTCCACGACCTGCCGGGCACGACGCGCGACACCATCGACACCGTGGTGGAGAGCGAGGCCGGCACCATCCGCTTCGTCGACACGGCCGGCATGCGGCGGAGGGCGAAGGAGGCGGAGGGCGCCGAGTACTACTCGCTGGTGCGGGCCCTGCAGGCCATCGACCTGGCCGACGCCGCCCTGCTCGTGATCGACGCCACCGCTGGGGTCACCCGTCAGGACCAGCGCCTGGCCGAGCGGGTCGACGCCGCCGGCAACCCGGTGGTGATGATCCTCAACAAGTGGGAGCTGCTCGACGCCGAGGGCCGCCTCGCCGTCCTGGCCGAGCTCGAGGACCGCCTGTCGTTCCTCGCCTACGCGCCGGTGCTCAAGGTGAGCGCGTTGACCGGCCTCGGCGTCCACAAGCTCGCCCCTGCGCTCCGCCTGGCTCTCGAGGCCTACGGACGCCGGGTCCCCACCGCCGAGCTCAACCGGCTCGTCAAGGAGGCGCAGGCGGCCCACCGCTCCCCCCACGGGCGGATCCTCTACGCCACCCAGGGCGCCACCGACCCGCCGACGTTCACCCTCTTCACCAGCGCCAAGCTGCCGGCCACCTATCTCCGCTACATCGAGCGTCGCATCCGGGAGCACTTCGGCTTCGGCCCGACCCCGCTCAAGCTGCGGGTGCGGCGCCGAGCCAGGTGAGGGCGGTGTGGCGCGTCGCCGGCGGCGGCGGTCGCGGTAGCGTTCGGTCGTGATCGCACAGCCGTGGCTGGCGGCCGCCGCGGTGTGCTGCGCCATCGCGGCGGTCCTGTGGGGGCGGGCCACCTCGCGGCTGCGCCGGGCGGTGGCACGCATCGAGGCCGAGGCGGCGGCCAGCTCGACCGGCGGCCAGGACGCCATCGACCTGGCCAGGTCCGGCCTCGAGAAGAACCTGCACAACTTCCTGCTGTACCTGGTCCTCACCGTCGGCCTGGCCGTGATGTCGGTGTCACGCTCGGTCTGGTTCGAGATCCCGCTGCTGGCGGTGAGCGTGCCGGTCGTGGTGTCGATCCGCTTCGCCCCCCGCTTCTTCGACGAGGCCAGGCTGGCCGAGAACCGGGCCATCCTCGGCCGGCGCGCGGAGGAGGTGCTGGCCCAGGACGACCTGGCGCCGCGCCGCTGGACCGAGCGCCTCGCCCCCGAGGAGCTCCCTGCGATCGAGGGCTTCGAGCTCGGTCGGGTCTACGAGCCGGGCACCGGGCTGATGGCCGGCGACTTCTACGACGTGTACCCGACCGGGCCCAACCGCCTCGCGGTGCTGATCGGCGACGTGGCCGGCCACGGCGTCGAGCCGTCGATCACCGCGTTCCAGGTCAAGTACCTGCTGCGCAACTTCCTCCAGCAGTACCGCGACCCGGCCCAGGCGCTGGAGGAGCTCAACAAGGTGCTGTCGGTCAGCGGCCGCCCCGAGGACCTGGTGTCCATGTGCGTGGTCGTCTTCGACACCGAGGCGGGCACGCTGCGCCACGCGTCGGCCGGGCACCCCGCGGCGTGGCTGTGGCAGGACTCGGAGATGCTGGCGCTGCGCTCCACCGGGCCGCTCATCACCCTCGACCCCTTCGCCACCTACTACTCCCGCGAGCTGCCGTTGCGCCCTGGTGACCTGTTGCTGCTCTACACCGATGGCCTGGCCGAGGCCCGCTCCGGTGGCCAGCTCTTCGGCGAGGACCGGATCGCCCAGATCGTGCGGCGCGATCCCGGCCAGGACGCCAACACCATCGGCAAGGTCCTGCTCGAGGCAGCCAGGGACTTCAGCTCGGGGCCGCTCTCCGACGACGTCGCCATCCTCGCCGTGCGCCGGACCTGAGCGCGGCCGCCGTGCCGTGGTGCGAGACCTGCAGTAAGTTCTGGAACCCCCCGAGCATGGACGAGGGCGGCAGGTGCCCGACGTGTCACACGGTCATCGCCAAGCCCTCGTCGAGCGCGCCGTGGCACTTCAAGGTGCTGCTCGTCGGCCTCGTCGGCTACCTGTCGTACCGGCTCTACGAGCTCGTCGTGTGGCTGCCCAAGCACCTCTGACGCCCGACCGCCCATCGGTGGAGGGCACCGAGCGGTCCGGCCCCAACCACGACGCCGAGCCGGCTGGACCATGCTCGCCAGGTGGCGCGGTGAGCTCCGCAGGGCAAGGCCCCGGGAAAAGCCGGAAACTCCGGATGAACACTCATGGTGAGCGCCAAACTACCCACAATGACTTCGATGGCGTTCGTCGATGCAGCGCCGCCTTCGGAGGCCTCGGGTCAGAGGCGTCGGCCGCTCGGCGGGGATGCGACCCGAGTGCGGGACCTCGCGATGCGCTTCGCCGTCCTCGGCGTTCTGGCGTTGGGCCTGTGTCTGTGGTTCATGAGCCGGACGGCATCAGCCCAGTCGCCTGCCTTCCCGCCGGCCGCTGCACCCGTGCCTTCCTCCGCCGTTCAACCCGTGGCCGGCGTGCTCAGCTCGGCGACCGGCAACCTGACCGCCCCGGTCACCGCGGTGGCCGCCCCAGTGGCGGGAGTCGCGACTTCCACGGTCGCCCCGGTCACTGCGGTCACCGCGGTGGCCGCCCCGGTGGTGGGAGTCGCGACTTCCACGGTGGCGCACGTCGTCCGCCCGGTCACTGCGGTGGCCGCCCCGGTGGTGGGAGTCGTGACTTCCACGGTCGCGCACGTCACCGCTCCCGTTTCCCGGCTCGCGTCCACCGTCTCCGCGCGACCGAATCCGGTCTCGCGCCCCGTCGGCGCGGCGCGTTCGACCGTCAGAGTGACGAGCGCCCCGGCAACCTCGGCCGGCGCCGTAGCTGCGGGCGTTGCCGGGCCGGCACGGTCGGGGCAGGAGCAGGGGGCGCCCCGAGCGCCCCGTGCCACCAGCAGGCCGGCTGCGACCGGCGCAGCGAGATCCACGGCGGCACCGGCCAGGCGTGTCCGTGCCCGCTCCCCGTTGGGCCGACAGCCCGGCCCGCTCCCAGCTGAAGCTCCGCTGGCCGGGTCCTCGTCGACCATCACGCCCAATCTCGGCACCCGCCCGACCCCGCCGGACCGCGCTCCCATCACCAACCCCGCCGCCGTCACCCATGGGCCGTTGTCGCCTCTAGCGCCCCGAGGGCCGCAACTCCCGACGGTCCCGGCTGGGCCTGCGGCGGTGCCCGCAGCCGGGGCCTGGGCCTCGGGCGGCCAACAACACTCGCACGCAAACGCCGCGCACCTGCCGGCCACCGCTTCTCACCGTCTCATGACGAGCACCGCGCTCGGTCGTGACGGCGACGCCTCGGGAGACAACCCGAATCAGCGTCCCGCCGTCGCCCCCGACTGACCTTCTGCACGAAACCCGACGATCCCCCGCCCAGTGGCGCCCATGCGCTGCTGCGGCTCCATCTCGGCACAACCTTCGTTCAGGAGCTCACCATGAAGACCAAGACCGTCCTACTCACCCTGTTCGCAGGCGGAGCGGGTGGCTTCGCCGCACTGGCACTCAGTGCCGGCGTCGCCCATGCGCAAAGCCCGCCGGCGACGTCCTCGCCGCGAGCGGCCCTCTCCGCCCCCGCCAGCCAACTGCTCGCTCTCGCCGCGCCGGTGACGATCGCCGACAATCCGGTCGCCGTGGCCGGACGCTCGACGACCACCACCGCACCGGCGGAGACCACCCCCGCGGAATCCGCCCCGGCATCTCCTTCCGCTCCGGCATCTCCTTCCGCTCCGGCGGCAAGCCCAAGGGAAGTGCTCCGGACCCCACTCGTGGCCGCCATCGCCGCGCCAGTGACGATCGCCGACAATCCGGTCGCCGTGGCCGGACGCTCGACGACCACCACCGCACCGGCGGAAACCACCCCCGCGGAATCCGCCCCGGCATCTCCTTCCGCTCCGGCGGCAAGCCCAAGGGAAGTGCTCCGGACCCCACTCGTGGCCGCTATCGCCGCGCCGGTGACGATCGCCGACAATCCGGTCGCGGTGGCCGGACGCTCGACGACCACGACCGCACCGGCGGAAACCACCCCCGCGGAATCCGCCCCGGCATCTCCTTCCGCTCCGGCGGCAAGCCCAAGGGAAGTGCTCCGGACCCCACTCGTGGCCGCCATCGCCGCGCCAGTGACGATCGCCGACAATCCGGTCGCCGTGGCCGGACGCTCGACAACCACCACCGCACCGGCGGAAACCACCCCCGCGGAATCCGCCCCGGCGGGCTCAGACTCGTCCTCTCGGCCGAAGACCGGTTTGCTCGACGCGCGGACCCCGATTCTCGTGTGCGGGAACCCGGTCGCCATCCTCGCTCGGGCAAGCGGCACCTGCGCCACGTCGCCTGCCGCCTCCGAGAGCAGCAACCCGGGTAGCACGACAGCAAACCGCAGCCTGGTCACCCTCAACGCGCCGGTCAACGTGTGCGGCAATCCGGTCAGCGTCCTCGGCGGCGCTGCGGGCAACTGCGGGCAGACTCCAGCCAGCAGCCAGCCATCCGGGACCAGCCCGATCAGCGTCAACGCGCCGGTCAACGTGTGCGGCAACCCGGTCAGCGTCCTCGGCGGCGCTGCGGGCAACTGCGGGCAGACTCCAGCCAGCAGCCAGCCATCCGGGACCAGCCCGATCAGCGTCAACGCGCCGGTCAACGTGTGCGGCAACCCGGTCAGCGTCCTCGGCGGCGCTGCGGGCAACTGCGGCGTGCCGGCATCGACCAGTCCTACGGGGCCGATGACCCCGGCGGCGCCGTCGACTCCTGCGAGCCCGATGACTCCTGCGAGCCCGATGACTCCTGCGAGCCCGATGACTCCTGCGAGCCCGATGACTCCTGCGAGCCCAATGACTCCTCCGGCGCCGTCGACTCCGGCGGGGTCGAGAAGTCCAGCAGGACCGGTCGGCCCGATCGGTTCGGCCGGGTTCTCCGGCGCAACGCGTGCCGCGGGCTCCACCAAGCCCAATGGGTCCTCTGGCTCGGCGGCAACGGACGCATCGGTGGCGACGGGAGCGCTCCCGGTCTTGGCCACTGCGCCGAGCTCGATTACAGAAGCGACCTCGGGGGCGCTCGGGAGGTCGTTGGCCTCCACAGGTCTGCGAATCGGCGCCTTCCTGGGCCTCGCTGGGTTGCTCCTCCTCCTCGGCATGCTTCTCTTTGCCGCCTCCAACCTGCGCCGCACCATCTGAGCTGCTGTTGAAGCCAGCCAGTCGGTGACCAACCGGCCGGTCGTTCCCGCCGGCGGATCCCAGATCGTCCGGCAGGAACGAGCGGCCGAATCAGGCCACCCGTGTCGTGCCGCCTTTTTCCGCTGCGTCCGAGCAGTTCCCCGCGAGGTGGTCGAGGGGTAGATGCAAGGCGGCGGCCAACGCCGCGACGGTGAAGAAGGCCGGCGTCGGGATACGCCCTGACTCGATCTTGCGCAGGGTCTCGACGGACACCCCTGATCGGGTCGCGACCTCGGTCATGCTCCGCTCAGCGCGGGCGGCACGCAGCACCGCTCCGAGGCGGCGCCCGCGGTCGCGTTCCTCGGGGGTGAGCATCGGCCGGACCATGCCGTGATGATAATACCGGTATAGTTATCTGGCAACAGGAGGCAGGAGAGCCGGGCATGGTGGAACTGAAGACACCGGGCGAGATCGACGCCATGCGCGCCGCTGGAAAGGTCGTCGCCGACGCCCTGGCCGCGGTGCGCGACCACGCCGCCGTTCGGGTGCGACTGAACGACCTGGACCGAGTGGCCCGAGACGTCCTCGCCGACGCCGGCGCCACCTCACCGTTCCTCGGCTACCAGCCCAGCTTCGCAACCCGGCCATTTCCCGCGGTGATCTGCACCTCGGTCAACGACGTCGCGCTCCACGGCATCCCCGACCGGTACCGCCTCGTCGAGGGTGACCTCCTCAGCGTCGACTGCGGCGCCACCCTGCACGGCTGGACCGGCGACGCCGCCATCTCCCTGGTCGTCGGACAGACCCGAGAAGCCGATGCCCGCTTGATCGACACCGCGCAGCGCGCCTTGAGCGCCGGCATCGAGGCGGCAGCCGTCGGCGCCAAGCTCGGCGACATCTCCGCCGCGATCGGCGCCATCGGGCGCGCCGGCGGCTACGGCATCAACACCGACTACGGCGGCCACGGCATCGGGCGCAGCATGCACGAAGCGCCCTCCGTGCCCAACGAAGGACGCCCAGGGCACGGGATGACCCTCAAACCCGGGACGACCATCGCCATCGAACCCTGGTTCCTCGCCGGCGGCGACGACACCTACCGCATCGACCCCGACGGCTGGACCCTCCGCAGCACCGACGCAAGCCGCGCCGCCCACGTCGAACACACCATCGCCGTCACCCACCAAGGACCCCTCGTCCTCACCACACCCTGACCCGTCACCCCGCCCCGCTCACCGATCCCTGATTCCCTGACCGGGCGCGTGCAAGCCGCTGGTCGCTGCCTTCGGGGGCCCGGCGAGCGCTTCACCCGACCTCCCGGAGAAACTCCTCGACCTGGTTCGGAGAGACCAGCTCGATCACCCGCAGGCTGGCCGAGTACTGGCCGAGAGCGGCGTCAAGGCGCGGTCGGCTGTCGGTCGGGTAGCGCCACACCCATCGCAAGAACTTCAGGTCGAGCCGCTCGGGGCATCCGGCTGCTTGGACGTCTCGGCCGTGATGGCGGAGCGTCCGTCGTAGCACCCTGGTGAGGCATCGCAACCTCGGGAGGGCCAACACGATGACGGTGTCGGCTCGGGCGAACCGGACGTCGAAGGTTCCGCCGTAGTTCCCATCGACGATCCAGGCGTCGCCAGCGAGCAGGTCGTCTTGCAGGACTCGCCACTTTTCGGGTGGCGTCTCTATCCAGCCCGGCTTCCAGTGGTGGTGATCGAGGTGGATGACCGGGATGCCGGTTCGCCGGCCCAGCTCGCGGGCGAAGGTCGACTTGCCCGCACCACCCGACCCGACCACTGCAACCCGCTGCACGTCGAAGTCTGCCATGAGCGCCATGTCGATCGACCACGGATCGGTCCACCGCCAGATGGCGCCCTGGACAGTCTCGATCACTGATCGGCGCAGACGTTCCGTTGTTCGCCGAAGGCCGCCCCGACGCTGGTCAGGTTCGGAGCCCTCGGGGAGGTGCTGGGGGACACGACCATTGCCCAGACGGACGAAACTGGATGTGGAACCGCACCTGGTGCGCGCCCCCCCGACCTCGACCAGCTCGGTCGCCGAGGTCGTCGACAAGCTGATTGCGGCTCGCGAGAAGCTGGCCGGTGCCTGACGCTCGTCCACCGCCCCTCACCGCCTCTTGCGGTCGCAGAGGGATCCCGCTGCGAGACGACCGAAGCCATCGTTGGTGCGCCCAACGGTCTCAGCGTCGATCCATCCTTCAGGCCTGTCGACAGGCCTGCTGAGGTGTCACGGCGAGACCGCGGTTCACGAGATCACGAAGATCGCAGCTCACCAGTTGCGCTCCGGCGCTCGCGGCACCGGCCACGTAGCCGGCGTCGTAAACCGACAGTCCCTCTGCGTCGGCAACTCGCGCGGCGTGGGTGATGACGGGCTCGTCCGCCCGCACGAGCCACCGTCGGCTGCGATCGCGGCGACCAAGCTTTGCAGACGAGCCGCGGCCCGGACGTCGGGCCACGCCCAGACCGCGACGTTGCAAACTTCGTAGTAGGCCAGATCAAGTGTCGCCAGAGCGCGTCCCCGGCGAGCAGCTCGCCGCCGCCCCGTGCTGGTCGTCGTCGGCATCCTCTCGAGCCAGCAGCACGCTCGCGTCGATGAACCAGAAGGTCACGCCGTCGGTCGGTGTCGCTCGAGATCGCCGACGCCGTCTCCCCCGTGATGGCCAGCTTCGCTCATCACTTGCTGCACGCGGCGCGCCCGCTCCTGTCCTCGATGGCGCAGCCCCTTGTGCACGTAGTCGCGCAGCAGCCCACTGCGGGTTGTGTTCCTCCGAGCGGCCTCTGCGTCGAGCAACCCGAGCAGGTCGTCGGGGAGCGACACCATTACCTTGGCCACGATCCAACGTATGCCCGGTGTTGCTGACCAGCGGCCGTCAGGCATCCCGACCCAGGACGTTGATCGATCCGAGCCCGCACGCACGCCCGCCCAAGTTTCCCGGCCCGGGACGGCCCTGATCAACAAGCAGCCTTCGAACATCCAGCCGTCCCGGTGTCTTTACCGGATACGAGCCATGAGCGGGTCGGTCTGCAGGTCGGACATGTCGAGGCTGAAGCGGTAGCGGACGTCGTTGCGGGCGAGGCGGTCCAGGGCGGTCTGTACCTGCGCGGAGGGGATGACCTCGACGTCGGCGGTGATGCCGTGGCAACGAGAAGAGAGACCTACCGACTCGTCGAACAGGACGTGGGCCGATCTGAGCGAGGAGCGCAACCGAGACCGAGTCGTCGTAAGAGTCCGACCAGCCCACTGCGTAAAGTCCGCGACCTCATCGGACCGCGCCTCTCCCATGACACCGAGGATAGGACGCAGCGGGTAGCGGCAACATGCCAATGCCGCGCAATGGCACAACACCGCAAGCGGAACGGTCAGCGGCGACGCTGCAGGTCAAAACACCTGTCCGGAGCAGCGTCCCGTATAGGGGGGTTCCCTGAGCGGGCGAACAGGAACCGTTGTTTTAAGCCCTGGCCACAGGGCCTCTCGACGTGTTCATCTCCGCCACGGTTGCTGCCCTCCTGACCAGGGCTAACAACGGAAATTGCGCCGCTACTCAGGGAACCGCCCTCGACGTCCACGTCGGTGCCGTGGCGGACGGCGCCTTCGACCATGGCCGCCACCTCGGAGGCCGAGCAGGTGAGCAGCTGGGAGTGCACGGCGAGGGCGCTCGATGAGGGTCGGGCGTCGGTCGTAGCGGCGATGATGGGGTCGTGAGCAACACCTTCCCCAGTCCCACACTGCCGGCCCCTTCGAGAGCCGAGGTCTTCGGCGGCTACATCGACTACTTCCGGGCTCGGATCGTCGCCAAGATCGAGAATCTGAGCGAGGCCGAACAGCGCCGCAGCCGCGTGCCGTCGGGCTGGACACCCCTGGAGCTGGTCAAGCACCTCGCGTTCGTCGAGCTGCGCTGGCTGGAGTGGGGCTTCGCAGGCCGCCCCGTCGAGGACCCGTGGGGCGACCAACGAGACGATCGCTGGTACGTCCGGCCGGAGGAGACGGCTGAAGACCTGATCACGGCGCTCCACGCGCAGGCGGCTCGCAGCCGGGCCATCATCGAGACCAATGACCTGTCCACGGTCGGCCAGCCAGGCCCCCGCTGGGATGGCGCCGAGCCCGCCACCCTCGAACGCGTCCTGTTCCACCTCCTCCAGGAGTACGCCCGCCACCTCGGTCACCTGGACATCGTTGCCGAGCTCGCCGATGGGCCGATCGGCGAATAGCTGATCCACCATCGCCCTTTGAGGATCCCCTGAGCGGGGGCTGGGCTTCCTACGACCTGACCCTGAGCATGGTGAGGCCGGGCACGCCCTCGAAGATGTGGTCGCCGGCAACCAGTTCCAGGTCGAGAGCCAGAGCCGTGGTGGCCACCCACCGGTCGGCCTCATGGACTTTGTGGGCGAGCCCGTGGCCAGCGTGACTTGCCCAGGCCCGAAGCTCGGCGCAGCGGTCGATCGGACGCTCGTCGCTCTGGACGACATCGAGGTCGGCCAGTGAACGTGCGAGGCGCCGAGGCCTGAACTCGCCCCAGCCCGCCCGGAGGGCTCCGTACCGGCAGTTCGACCACGGAAACGAACGAGACGACTGGTGTCCGGCCGCCAATCATGCCCCGAGCATGCTCAGGCCGAGGCGTTGGTCGAGGATCGAGAGCTCAGCTCAGCGCATCGGTGTCCACCACGACGTGGGTGGCTTGACGTCGGCCGCTCACTCCTCAGCGAGAATGGCGTGGAACGCGTCCCACTCGTTGTCGCTCAGCCCGGGGATGGCGAACTCCTCCGGCGTCAGCCGGGACCGAAACTCCCACAACCGCGGATCGTCCACCGTGAACAGGTGCAGGTGGGGCTCCTGATCATGCTGCTCCACGCTTGGCACAACCTCCCTCTACGTCTCGGGAGGACCCAGCCCGGAGGGGTGCCTACTGACGTCGGATGGCAGTACCAGCAGCGCCCGGTCAGGGATCCGTTGCGGGGGTTGGTGAACGCCCAATTTTGCGCCAGGTCGTCAGCGACCGATCGGGATGATGGCGACCTCATTGGTGATGTGTTCAGCGAGGTGCTCCAAGTCGCCGATGTCGCCCGTGTAGACGTCATCGTTGCGGCGGCCTGCGGACTCGATCACGACAGCGTCGACGATGTCTGCGGTTCGGGAACGTCGACACAACTCGCCGGCCTTGCGGGCTAACTCGTCGCTGAGAATCTCTGGGCGACAGTCGCCGAGGGCTCGGGCGAGCTGCGCTTGGCGCCGGCCGTCGCGCCATGCCTGGGCGGTCACAACGGTGGGGACGGTCGGCACCTCCCCGCGGTTGACGAGCCGGCGGAGTACGACCCACGCTTCCCGCTCGTTGCGGTCCAGGGCGACGAGCATGCCGGTGTCGAAGGTGGCGCCGCTCACGAAGCGACGGCTCGACCCGCTTCGGTCCCTCCCCGCCTACGGCGCTCCTCAGCACTGCGACGGGCCGCGGCCACCTTGTCCTCAACGGCGTCAAGCTCGGCGACGCTGATGGCGCCGTGCTCGGCCTCCCACTCGTCGACCAAGTGGTGAAGGTCTTTGAGTCGCAAGCGGTCGGCGGCGGCGTCAGCGAGCCAGCTCGAGAGGGTGAGACCTTCGGCCTCGGCATCGGCACGTGCATCGGCAAGCAGAACGTCGTCCATCGAAGCGGAGTACTTCTCGGCAGCCATGGCCGTCACCTTACTACCGAAGTAGGAAGAATGGGGTGTCGTCGAGGTGATCGTCGCCCAACTCGTTGTTGCTCGCCCTGGGTTCCGCAAGCGGAACGACAAGCGAGACAGTCAGGGCGAGCCGGACCAAGACTCCGAGGAGTCCCGGATGGGGGTCCTTCTGCGGTGATGATCCACATTCGGTTTGGCCACTTTGGCACGGCGTTACTCAGATGACCCCGGGTTGGGATCACCGAGCGGCAGCTCGGTCGGTCGGGACGGCGCCGACCGGCCGTTGGGGGAGTCGTCGTCCTGCGTCAGGGCGAGCAGGTTGACCCGGTCGCCGGGCGCGAGGGTGATCTCCTGATCGGGTCGGCGCAGTCTGCGGTTGTGGATGACCGAGACGGGGATGCAGTCGGGCGGCCAGGTGACGTTTCGCAATGTCTCGCCCGCTGCCAGCGAGTCCTTGGCGACGGTGATCTCGACGACGCGGTAGCTGCGTAGCGGGGTGGGGGGCTGGTGCAGCACGGATGCCGCGTCCGGCAGCGCCGAGTCGGCGGCCAGCTGCCCCTGGATGGTTTCCGCCTGGACGGAGCTGATCCGCCGGGCGAGGCCTTCGACCACGTCCTGGTTCGTGATCCACCCGTCCACGTGGCGGCTGTCGGTCGACAGCACCGGCAGGCCGTCGCGCCCGTAGAGCACCAGCTGTCGGAGCGCCTGGGCGAGGGACTCGTTGACGAAGAGCGCCTGCGGCTCCTCCACATGGGTGACCGGTCCGATCAGCGCCTGCCAATCCGGTGCCGGCGATCCTTCGGGCGACACGTCCGGGTCGTGAGCCGTGGGCAGCGGGGCGCGGAAGGCGTTCATGGCGTCGGCGACAGTCAGGTCCTGCAGGCCCCGCAAGGGGGTGGCCCGGTCGATGTCGGTGCCGCGCCGGAGCAGCTTGGTGGTGTAGATCGTCCCGTAGCTCAGCGCCCGGGAGACGGTCGAGGCGATGGCGACCGCCAGCATCACGGGCAGGGTCAAAGTGAAGTCACCGGTCAGCTCCACCACGCTCGCCAGCGACGTCAACGGGGCACGGGCGGCGGCCGTGAACACCGCACCCATGGCCACCACGGCGTAGAGCGCGGGCTGGCCGGCGCCCGACCCGAACACGTGGTCCACAGTCACCCCGAAGGCCATGCCGAAGGTGGCCCCGATGAACAGCGACGGTGCGAAAACCCCACCGGAGCCGCCGATGCCGATGGTCAGGCTGCAGGCGAGCATCTTGGCGAACGCCATCAGGATCAGGAACCACACGACGTAGCCGCCCCCGACGACCTTGTACATGACCGGGTATCCGACGCCGTACATCTGCGGAACGGCCAGCAGCAGCAGCCCGAGCAGCACCCCGCCGACCGCCGGCCGGGCCCACTCCGGGCGGCCCCTCCACAGGCGGTCACACAGATCCTCAACCTTGTACAGCACCGCCTTGAACGCCAGTCCCATCAGCGCGGCGACCGTCGCCAACACGGCGATGAGCACGTAGTTGCGCACGTGGTGCAACGCGATACCGGACGGAAAGCGGCTGAAGAACGCGCCGCTGCCCAAGAAGGCCTGGCTGATGACGTTGGCGACCATCGACGACAGCATCACGGTGAAGATCGCCTCGATGGAGAACTCGCGCAGGATGAGCTCGACGCCGAAGAACACGCCGGTGATCGGCGCGTTGAACGTGGCGGCGATGCCCCCGCCAGCGCCGCACGCCACCAGGATCCGCATGCGGTTCTCGGGCATCCGCACCCACTGCCCCAAGGTGGATGCGAGAGCCGAGCCGATCTGGACGATCGGCCCCTCCCGGCCGACAGAACCGCCGACGCCGATGCACACAGCGGAGGCGAGCGCCTTGATCCCGCTGACCTGAGGCCGGATCCGGCCCCCGTTCTCGGCGACGGCGATCATCACCTCAGGCACGCCGTGACCGCGAGCCTCGCGGGCGTAGCGGTAGATCAGCGGGCCGTACACCATCCCCCCGAGCACCGGGATCACCACGAAGAAGCCCAGGCCCAGCCACGGCAAATGGTCGCTGCCCACATAACCGCTCTGGCCGAATTGCTGCTGCCCGGTCGCCAGCCACGTCGCCCCGTAGATCAGGTAGCGGAAGGCGATGGCGCCGAACCCGGCGCCGACACCAACGACCAAGGCAACGAAGAACAGGCCGAACTGGGAACCGCGCAACCACCCACCGACCCGGCCCACAAAGCCCGCAAGGGCTGCCGGCACCGGCTGGCTGGCTGCGGCGCTCCCCGTCACCCCGGTGGCGTTCAAGACCGTCTCGGCGTCGTCCGTCACAGGGTCGCTCCCGCGCGTCATCGGGTCGCTCCGGTCGGGTCCAGCACGGGCAGGTCAGCGGCTTCCGCAGGCCACTCGCTGTCGGGAATCTCGCCGGCCGATGCCGCGAACACCCGCATAGCGTCGGCCACCGCTGCCTGCTCCTCGCTGGTAAGAATGCGCAGGATGTCGGTGATGAACACCCGGCGGCGACCGGTCGCGTCGTCGACCACTCTCCTCCCCCCCGCCGTGATCGACACCACCACGGTGCGGCGGTCCTGGCGCGCCCGGTGACGGCGGATCAGCTGCTTGCGGACCAGGCGATCACACATCCGGCCGGCGGTGGACGGGGCCACGCCCAGCGCCCCGGCCAGGTCGACCAGACGGTGCGGACCGCGCGACGCCAACACGACCAGGGTCCGGTACTGGGCGATGGTGGTCTCCTCGGCGGCTCCGCCCAGCGACCGGGTGGCGACGGCGATCAGCGTGCGGCTCGCGGTCAGCACCGCGCTGACGACACCCTCGTCAACATCGTGCCCGCCCCCCAGCGTCTTGTCCGCCACGCCTACACCTTTACTTTCGCCAGGCAATGCTTGCTCCACGATTCTATAGCGTACTGCAAGGAAATAGTCTCGGTGCCAGTCTCATGGGAACCGAGGGGCCTACGGAACGAGGATCGGGTCCTCGGGGCGAACAGAGGTTCGTGCCGCAGGGGATCCGTCAGCGGCACGCTCAGGGAGCACTCGGCGTCGACTCGAGAATGTAGACGTATCATGGCGCTGTCCTCAGGCGCTATGCTCCCGCGAAATGAGCGCCGAGACGAGCACCATCCGAGTGAGTCGTGCAACACGCGACCTGCTTGCCGAGCAGGCCCGCGAACGCGGAGTATCGCTGGCGGCCATGCTCGGCGAGATCGCCGACGAGTGTCGACGCGAAGCCATCTGGCGCTCCGAGCGCGAGGCCACCCTCGTCGACGCGCACAATCCCGACGCCCAGACCGAGATTCGAGAGTGGGAGGCCACCCTCGAAGATGGCCTCGACTGACACCCCGCGTCGACGGGAGATCTGGCTCGTCGCGCCGGGCGCAGAACGCGCCGGCGAGCCGGGCAAGACCCGCCCTGCCATCGTCGTCTCCCGCGACGAACTGAGCGCCGGCACGCCGGAGGACCTGATCGTCGTCGTCCCGCTCTCGAGCTCTCTGGCGCCGTCGAGGCTCCGTGTCGACGTCGCGCCGATCGCCGGTGTAGATCATCCGAGCCGCGCCGTGTGCCGAGCGATCAGAGCCGTCGCGTCGTCACGGTTCATGCGCCGCATCGGAAGCGTCGACCGTGCAACCATGGAACAGATAGAGACGGCCCTCGCACTGATCCTTGGACTGGACCGGTAGGTCGACGCCCGGACAGGGATGGCGAATTCAAGGGGTCGTCGCAACGCGACGGATGCCGGGGATGGTAGCGCCTGTGGCGTTGAGGCCGGAGGGCAATGAGAGAGGAAGACGCCACGAAGAACAGGGAGGCCGGTAGCTCACCCATCGTGGCTGCAAGGGGGGCGTCTCCCTCTCTCTGCCATTGTTGGCCTGTCGATGATCTCTCCGGGCCGTCAAGGCACGTAGTCGCACCTGACCGTGTCGGTGCTGACGCGGGCCCCGGCGGGGCTGCTCCTGTGGCCTTGATGGGATGCAGGAGCGCAGCGCTGCTCTTGCGTGACGGGCCCGGTTAGTGCGATGGAGGGCCTGGACGCCGATCGAGGAGAGCCTGCCCGTGCCGATCGGGATCGCTGGTGTCGTCTATGAGTGTCCGAGCTGCGGAGAGCGGCTGACTGAGCGGCGCTGCGGGGACTGCAACGTGTTCGCCCGCCGGCTGGGCCACGGGGGTCGTTGCCCCGGGTGTGACGAGGTCGTGTTGGTGGCCGAACTCGAAGGGGAGGAGTTGTGAGCGGGGCCTCCGTTCGCCGTGAGGGACCGAGCAAGACCAAGCTCGGGGTTTCCACACCCACCTCACGACGAAAGAAGGTCCCCGTGGAAGCCCAACCACAATACGTCGGCATCGACTTGCACCGCCGTCGCAGCGTGATCGTGCGCAAAGACAACGCCGGCAAGACGCTCGAGACGGTCCAGATCGACAACGATCCGCTCACCTTGGCCGAGGTCGTCGCCCGGGCGGGTGACGCTCCCGAGGTCGTGTTGGAAGCGACCTACGGATGGTATTGGGCGGCTGACGTGGCCGCCGAGACCGGCGCCAAGGTGCATCTGGCCCACCCCCTCGGCAATGCCTGGGGGAACCGGCGAGTGAAAAACGACGAGCGCGACGCCACCGACTTGATCGACTTGCTGCGCCTGGGACGCCTGGCCGAGGCGCACATCGCCCCGCCCGAGCTGCGAGAGCTGCGAGAGCTGGTCCGTCACCGCGCCAAACTGGTGGCGATCCGCTCGGGACTGAAGTCCGGGGTGCACGCGGTGGTGGCCAAGCAAGGCGTGGCGCTCCCCGTGTCCGACCTGTTCGGAGCCGCGGGACGATTGCTGCTCGCCGAGATGCCCCTGGGCGACGCCTACCGGCTGCGAGTGGAGTCGCTGCTACGACTGATCGCCGTGTTGGACACCGAGGTCGACCGCTTCGAGCGGATCGTCGCCGGGGACCTGGCCGACCATCCCGGCTACTGGGCCATCCAGGCCATCCCCGGGGTTGGCCCGATCCTCGCGGCGGTCTTCGTGGCCGAGATCGGCGACGTCTCTCGCTTCGCCGGCGCCCCCCAGCTGTCCTGCTGGGCCGGGCTCACCCCCCGCCACCGCGAGTCCGACACCCATGTTCAGCGAGGCCACATCACCAAACAAGGCTCCCGTCTGGTGCGCTGGGCCGCGGTCGAAGCGGTCGGCCGCCAACGAGGCGCCACCCCCGTCGCTGTCCACCATCATCGCGTCGCCGACCGCCGAGGCAAAGGCATCGGCCGGGTGGCGGGCGCACGCAAACTGCTCACCCTCGTCTTCTACGGCCTGCGCGACGGAGAGATCCGCTGCCTGGCCCAGACAGGGTGAGACCCGGCCGGCGCAGCCAGCACGCGAGCTCGTTGTTTGTCATGACCCCCGGACCCCCGGCGTGGTCGCCCCCTTGATTGAGCCCGTCTGGCTGCGGCCGAACCCCTCCATGCCACACCATCGTCGTGGCGGATAGATGACCGGCACCCGGGAAACGGGCATGCCCTCGAGCAAGCGAGCTCACTGGAGAACGAACCGCAACGCGCCGCACCCCCCAGGGGAAGGTGCATCCAGCGAAGCCGTGACCGGCTTCGCCAAACAATGATCCCTGACGAACCCTGACCGGGCCGTCAAGGCTCCCCCTCCGGGCGGCCTACGGCCGGCCTTGACCGCCCTTCCCGTCAGCTCCGCGGACGACCTGGGGCCGCTTCGGCGCGCTCCGGAACACCCCCAACGCCCCTCCGGGGCGCAACGGACCGGACGAAAACCCGTCCGGACCTCTTGACACAAGGCGCTCCTTCATAGATGACTACCCTGGTCTGTGCCGGGGGCCGGAGAACGGCCGCCGTCGAGATATCAAGCGGCGGATCGGGCCAGAAGCATCTTCTCGAGAGTTTGGGCGGGAGTCGCCCACCCGAGAGTCTTTCGCGGTCGACTGTTCAGCTCGGCTGCGACCTCGGCTAGGCGCTCGGGTGTGTGCACGGACAGGTCGGTTCCTCTAGGGAAGTACTGGCGCAGCAAGCCGTTGGTGTTCTCGTTCGATCCCCTCTGCCAAGGTGAGTGCGGGTCGCAGAAGAAGATGTCGATCCCAGTTGCGAAGGCGATCTCTTTGTGGCGGGCCAACTCGGTGCCTTGATCCCACGCCAAAGAACGGCGCAGCGCGTCGGGCAGCGTGGTGATCGCCTTGACCAGCTCGTCGCGCACCGTCTCCGCGGAATGATCCCCAGGTAGGTGGACCAACATCGTGAAGCGGCTGGCACGCTCGACCAAGGTCCCGATCGCCGAGCGGCAGTTCGAACCGAGGATCAAATCCCCTTCCCAATGGCCAGGAACAGCCCGGTCGTCGGCCTCGGCCGGGCGCTCAGAGATCATGATCATGTCGACGATCTTGGGCGGCCTGGCCTTGCGGGAGAGGCCTCTCGGTCGGCGCACCGCACGCCCCGACCGCAAGCAGCGGTGCAGCTCGCGGCGCAGCTCGCCGCGGCCCTGCACGAAGATCGACTGGTAGATCGTCTCGTGGCTCACCCGCATCTCCTGGTCCTCGGGGAACGCCTCGATCAGCGAAGCGCTGATCTGCTCAGGGCTCCAACGCTCCTCCAGTCTGGCCGCAACGAAGTCCCGCAGCTCCGAACACGAGGCGAGCTTGGTCGGCTTCGGGCGCCGGGCCCGCCACTCCGCCTTCTTCTGAGCGGCGTAGGGCACGTACTTGCCACCGCCGGACCCGTTGCGGGCCAGTTCCCGACACATCGTCGATTTCGAGCGGCCGAGCTGCACCGCCATCTCGCTCAGCGACGCCCCCGTGATCACCAGATCGGCGATCCTCAGCCGTTCATCCAAGCTCAAGTACCTACCCGATGCCGCCGCTGACCGTCGAGGGATGTTCCCCCCAACAGCAGTACGCCAGCGCAACCCCTGACGGCGGTCCACACCCACCGCCTCACACGCCGCGGTGTTCGTCTTTCCCTGCCTGATCAACTCCCAGAACTGAGCCTGCTTCTCCAACAACGCCTTCTTCGACAACAACAGAGGACCTCACTGTACGGGGAGCGTTGCGTCGACCGTCTGAACCCAAGGATCGTCCACCGGGACAGCCCGAGATCAGGTAGGAGATTTGATCTCGTCGGAGGCCCCGGGCGGACAGGTTCGGCGAGACGCGACCTTCGTCGTGGCTAGAGCTTGCCTTCGTCGAGGAAACGCTGGCGGGTGCGTCGTCGGCGATGTTGACCGTGAGGCCGTCCATGACGCCGGTGAGCGCGAGCTGGAACGCGGCCGCGATGTCCTCGTGGTGGGCCATGCTCATCCGCTGGGCGGGGTGCCAGTTCATCTCAGCACTCTGGACCGCCGCGCTCCTTCAGCGTTGACTAGGGTGAGCTTCGTTCCCACCGGGCGGTAGCGCAGTTTGGTAGCGCACCAGACTGGGGGTCTGGGGGTCGCGGGTTCAAGTCCCGCTCGCCCGACGGCGGCGCCCCGGCCGGACATCCGGCCGGGGCGCTCTGATCCTGGAGGGACGACGAAGCGACACGGGCCACACGCCCCGAGGTCGGTCCCATACGCTGCGGGGCCATGAGCTCCATGCCGCCCGAGGACTCCACGCCCACGCCGAGCGCCGACGACACGGCCGCGTTCCAGCGGTACTACCTGGCCGGGGACGCGGCCTCGCCGCCGGCCCGGTCGCGCAGCCTGCTCTACCGGCTGCTGATCGGGTGGTGGAAGGAGCGCTGAGCCGGCCGGACGCTCAGCCGGCTGAATGACCAGATGGCCGAATGACCAGATGGCTGAGTTACCAGCTGGGGGTGTAGCCCCCGCGCCCGAGAGCGGCGCTGGTCTCGAGGTCGATGCTGTCATCGACGCCGCCGGTGACCTCGGTGACCCAGTCGAGGCGGTCGTGCAGGATGCGGTCCACGCCAGCCTGCAGCGTGGTGCTGGAGATGGCGCAAGACGAGCAGGACCCCTGCAGCTGCACCTCGACCTCACCGGTCTCGACGTCGGCCGCCTTGAGGACCAGGTCCCCGCCGTCGGCCTGCACCGCGGGGCGGATCAGGTCGATGAGGTCGTTGAGGGCCCGTAGGCGGGCGCCCCGCTCGTCGTCGGTCAGCGTCTCGGTGTCCACGTCGCTCAGTCTGCCACCGGGTGGGTCGCAACCGGCGGGAGGCTCCGGGGCCCGTAGCATCGGGTCGTGTCCGACGCCGCCCCCGCACCCGCTGCGGGCGCGCTTCCCCGCAAGAAGCGTGGGTATCTGGTCCCCGGCGTCATCGCGCTGGTGGTCTGCGCCGGCCTGGCCACGCTGATCGACGTGGCCGGCCTGCAGGCGAGGACCCCGGCCCGGCTCGCCGCCACCGAGGCCGAGACGTTTCTGTCCGAGGCGGTCCAGGCGCGTGACAACCTGGCTACCCCGCCGTCGGTCCGGTGCCCCGGCACCGAGCCGCTGCGCGCCGGGGTGAGCTTCTCCTGCGTCATCCGCCTGGCCGGCCGGGACCACCGGGTGCGGGTGCAGGAGGGGAGCGGGGGTCGCCTCAGCTACGAGGTGGCAGCCGGCTGAGGTTCGGCGGGCCGAGGTCCGGCCGGCAGCTCGTCGGAGGCCAGCACCCCACGTAGGCGGTCGCTCTCGGCGTCGAGGTCGGAGAGAAACCGGGTGAGCCCGTCGAGCTTGGACGACACGGTGGCCCGCAGCTCGGAACGCAGCTCGAGGCCCTCGGCGATGATCCGGCGCTGCCGGGCCGCCCCGGTACCCGGCACGTGGTACTCGGACCTGAGGGCGGCCAGGCGGTCCTCCCGTGCGAAGGTCACCTTGATCTCCTCCAGGTTGAAGCCGAGCAGCTGCTGGAGCTCCCGGAGGTGGGCCACCCTGGCCAGGTCGGTGTCGGAGTAGCGACGCATGCCGCCCGGCGTCCGGCCCGACGGGGTGATCAGCCCGAGTTGCTGGTAGTAGCGCAGCGCCCGCTCCGACACCCCGGCGCGTGCCGCCGCCCGACCGATGCCGCAGAGGTCGTCGTCCGCAACACGAGACTCAGCACCACGAGACGCAGCACCACGGGACTCAGCACCCATGAGACTCAGCACCCCCCGGAATCAGTCGTCACTGGACTCGAGGGCCAGCGCGTCGGCCGCCCCACCGGCCCCGACACCCCGGGCGGCGGCCATGCCGGCGCCGGCCAGGCCGGCCTCGACCTCGGCGGCGATCGGTGCGTCTCCGTGCACGAAGCGCCCGCCGCGGAGCAGCGACGCGATGGCGGCGATCACGGAGGCCCCCGCCGCGAAGTCGAAGGCCAGGTGCAGACCGCTGGCGAAGGGCGACGAGATGAGCTTGGGGAAGAACGACCGGCCGAGCAGGTACTGGGCGTGGGCGTTGCTCAGGTGGTAGTTGACGACCAGCGAGTGGGCGTTGCCGATCAGCTGCTGGATCGGGTTGTAGCCGAGGAAGGCGGCGAAGAGGGTGCCGATGGGCGGCACGTTGGCCACCCGGTGCGCCGCGCCGGCCGGGACGCCCTGGGCCACCAGCCCGGAGAAGAGGTGGGACGGCAGGGTGGCGGCCAGGCCGAGGGTGATGATCGTGAAGAACACGCCGATCGACAGCACCGACGCCGAGTTCTGGAAGGTGTTGAGCATCCCGGCGCCTGCGCCGCGCTGGTCGGGCGGCAGGCTGTTCATGACCGCCGCCTGGTTGGGCGAGAAGAACATCCCCGAGCCCAGGGCGAACAGCAGGATGAGGGCAGCGAAGGCCACGTAGCTGAAGTTCATCGGGAGCAGCTCGAGGAGCAGGAAGCTGGCCCCGGAGACGAGCAGGCCGGCGGTGGCGAAGCCGCGGGCGCCGTAGCGGTCCGACACGATCCCTGACAGCGGGCCGGAGATGAGGAAGCCGACGGTCAGGGGGATCAGGTAGATGCCGGCCCACAGCGGCGTGCGCTCGAAGCTGTAGCCGTGCTGGGGCAGCCAGATGCCCTGCAGCCAGATGATGAGCATGAACTGCAGGCCGCCCCGGCTCATGGCTCCGAGCAGCGCGGCGATGTTGCCCATCGAGAAGGCCCGGCTGCGGAACAGGCTGAGGCGGAACATCGGATCGTCGACGTGGAACTCGATCCAGACGAACACGCCGAGGGTCGCGATGCCCCCGAACACCGCAGCCAGCACGCCGGGGTTGGTCCAGCCCATGGTGTGGGGGCCGTAGGGCTGGAGGGCGTACACGATGCCGGTGAGGACCGAGATCAGCCCGACGGCGAAGCTGATGTTGCCGGCCCAGTCGAGCCGCGACTTCACCCGGACGCCGTTGTCGTGGAGCTTGAGGTAGGCCCACACCGTCCCGAACAGGCCGAAGGGCACCGAGACGAGGAACACGAGGCGCCAGTCGATGGGGGCGAGCACGCCACCGAGGATCAGTCCGAGGAACGACCCACTCACCGCGGCCACACCGTTGATGCCGAGGGCCTTGCCCCGCTCGTTCTGCGGGAAGGCGTCGGTGAGGATGGCGCTGGAGTTGGCGAACAGGAAGGCGCCGCCCACCCCCTGGAAGAGTCGCATCACGATGATCCACAGCGCGGCACCGTGCCCGGAGCCGAAGGTGACCGACAGCAGGATCGAGAACACCGTGAACACGGCGAAGCCGAGGTTGTACATCTTCACCCGGCCGTACATGTCACCGACGCGTCCGAGGCTCACCACCAGCACGGCGGTGACGAGCATGAAGCCCATCAGGACCCACAGGAAGTACGAGGTGTTGCCGGCGGTGAGCGGGTTGAGCTTGATCCCGCGGAAGATGTCGGGGAGGGAGATCAACAGGATCGACTGGTTGATCGTCACCATGAGGATGCCGAGTGTCGTGTTGGACAAGGCGATCCACTTGTAGTTGGCCCCCCGCTCGTCGACGCCGGTGGCGACTGGAGTGGTCGGTGCGGTCATGCGGGTCGGTCCTCCTGGGAGTGCGGATCGGCGGCCCGTTCGACGGCCCGGTCTGGCGACTGTATCGCTCACTCTTACGTAAACGTCAGGTTGGGCGTCACAGCGGTTCGTCAGCCGGGGCGGCTCCTAAGCTCCGGCCATGAGCGGCGACGACCGGATCGTCACGATCCCCAACGCCGTCACCGTCGTCCGCCTGGCGTGCGTGCCGGTGTTCGTCGTGGTGCTGGTCGAGCCGCACCGGTCGGGCCGTCTCGCGGCGGCCGTGCTCCTCGCCGTGCTTGGCGCCACCGACTGGGTGGACGGCCAGCTGGCCCGCCGCCTCGGACAGGTGTCGACGGTCGGCAAGGTCCTCGACCCCTTCGCCGACCGGGTGCTGCTGGCCACGGCGGCGGTCTCCATCGTGGTGATCGGCGCGGTCCCGGTCTGGGTCGCGGTGCTCGCCCTCGGGCGCGAGGCGGCCGTCGCCCTCGGCTTCTTGTACGTGGCCGCGGCCGGGGGCGCCAGGATGGACGTCTCCCGGCCCGGCAAGGCCGCCACCTTGTGCCTGATGACCGCGCTGCCGCTTTTCCTGGTCGGCCACGCGGCGGTCGGCTGGCACGGGGGGGCCGAGGTGGCGGCCTGGGTCTTCGTGGTGCCCGCCCTCGTCCTCGGCTACGGCGCCGCCGCCGGGTACGTGCGGCCGGCCCGTCGGGCGCTGGCCGCGGCGAGAGGCGCGGGGGCGTAGCTCCCGCTCGGGCGATTCTTGTATGTTCTGCCCATGAACGTCCCCGATGATCTCCGTTACACATCGGACCACGAGTGGGCCCGCATGGAGGACGGCCGGATCAGGATCGGGATCACCGAGTACGCGCAGGACGCGCTCGGCGACGTGGTGTTCGTGCAGCTGCCCGATGAGGGCACGACGGTGACCCTCGGCCAGTCCTTCAGCGAGGTGGAGTCGACCAAGTCGGTCTCCGACGTGTACGCCCCGCTGGCCGGCCGGGTGACCGACGTCAACACCGACCTCCACGACGCCCCGCAGCGACTCAACGAGGACCCCTACGGCGAAGGCTGGTTGTGCGTGATCGAGCCCGACGACCCCGGCGCCATCTCCACGCTCCTCGACGCGGACGGCTACCGCGCCCTGATCGCCGACTGAGCGGGGGGCGGACGGCGTTGTACTGCAACCAGTGCGGCCACCGGAATCCCGAGGGCTCCAACTTCTGCTCGTCGTGCGGCGCGGTCCTGGAGCACGGCGGTGAGGCCGGCCCGACGACCGTCACGCTGGCGGCCATCGAAGGCGACGGCGACGAGGACGTCACGGTCAGCTTCGCCGATCTCCCCGCCGACGCCGGCATGCTCGTGGTCAAACGGGGACCCAACGCAGGCTCGCGCTACGTGCTCGACCGCACCCCGACCAGCGTCGGGCGCCACCCGGCGTCGGACATCTTCCTCGACGACGTCACGGTGTCGCGCCGACACGCCGAGGTCACGCCGACCGGGGACGGCTGGGAGGTGGCCGACGTGGGGTCCCTCAACGGGACCTACGTCAACCGCGAGCGGACCGAGCGGGGCCGCCTGGCGCATGGTGACGAGCTGCAGATCGGCAAGTTCAAGCTGGTCTTCCTCTCCGAGGCGACGGGTAGCTAGGGCGCCGTGGCCTCGCGCCTGCACCTGACCATCGGGGAGGTCCTCTCCTTGCTGCGGGAGGAGTTCCCCGACGTCAGCATCTCCAAGATCCGCTTCCTCGAGAGCCAGGGTCTGGTCGACCCGGAGCGCACCCCTTCCGGCTACCGCAAGTTCTACGACCACGACGTCGAGCGGCTGCGCTGGATCCTCCTCCAGCAGAAGGAGCACTTCCTGCCCCTGAAGGTCATCAGGGACCGACTCGACACCGACCCCGCCGACGACGAGGACGACCCGGCGCCGAGGGTGGCGTCGTTGCCGTCCGAACCCGGCGCCGACGGCGCCTGGCGCACCGCCCCTGCGGAGAGCGGGGTCGGGGATCGGGAGCGGCCGGGGCCCGTGGCCACGCCCGCCGGCGACCCCGGGGCCCGGCGGGACGTCCCCGGCGCCGGGGAGCGCAAGCCGGGCCGTCCCCGCCCGCCGGCGCCGGTCGCGCCGGCGACACCGGTCGCGCCGGCTGCACCCTCGACACCGGTTGCGCAGGGGACACCGGCCGCACCCGCAACACCGGCTGCGCCCGCGACACCGGCCGCACGGCCGGCTTCCGGGCCCGGCGCCGGCGGCCGTCGCCCCGTCGGCCCCTCCGCCGGCCCGGCAGGGCCGGAGGCGACGGTCACGACCAGGGAGCCGGTGCCGGCCGACCCCAGGGCCGCGGGGACCACGTCGGGCGGGGCCGGCCCAGCCGGAGCCGTGGTCGTCGACGCCGGTGCCGAGCCCGAGGACGCGGGGCCGGCGGGAGCCGGGACCGCTGAGGCTGCGCCTCCCGGGACCTGGCCCCCAGGAGCCGGGCGCCGTGAGGGTGGACAGCGACGTGAGGGTGGGCGACGTGAGGGTGGGCCGTCCGGGGCCGGGCCCCCTGACGCCGGGCGCCCTGCGGCCGGTCCGCCTGACGCCGGGCACCCTGACGCCGGGCACCCTGACGCCGGGCGCCCTGACGCCGGGCGCCCTGCGGCCGGGCACCCTGATGGCGGCCCCCCCATGGCCGACCGGGAGACGGCGGCGCGGCAGGTGGCGGCGCGCGAGGTCGCCGAGCGGGCCGCCGAGCCGCCCAGCGGCGGCCGCGAGACCGACCACCCCGACGTGTACACCGGCAGCGAGCTGGCGGAAGCGGTCGCCTGCACCCCCGCGCTCGTCCGTGACCTCGAGCAGTACGGCATCATCAAGGCCGGCGCCAACGTCGGCGGCGTGGCCTACTTCGACGCCGACGCCATCCGCATTGCCCGCATCGGTGCCCGGTTCGCCGAGCTCGGCGTCGAGCCCCGCCACCTGAGGACGTGGCGCAACGCCGCCGACCGGGAGGCCGGCCTGTTCGAGCAACTGGTCATGCCCCTCCTGCGCCAGCGCAACCCGCACGGGCGCCAGGAGGCCTCCGACCGCCTGCAGGAGCTGATCCGGCTCGGTGGCGACCTGCGCTCGGGCCTCATCGCCGAAGCCGTGCGCTCCATCCGCTGAAGCCCTCCGCCGCGACGCGAGGCCATTCGCCAACGCGGCATCACCGTGCCGGGGAGGGGGTAACGTTCGGCCATGGTCGAGATGCACCTCGCGGCGGTGCGGGTCGAGATGGCCACCAGCACGCCGATCCTGCTGCTCCAGGAGGTGGGGGAGGGGAATCGCACCCTGCCCATCTACATCGGGCAGTCCGAGGCGCAGTCGATCGCCCAGGAGCTCCAGCACGTCGCCACCCCGAGGCCGATGACCCACGACCTGATGCGCGACCTGCTCGCCGACCTCGGCGCCGACGTCAGCTGCGTGGTCATCACCGAGCTGCGGGACCGGACCTTCTATGCCGAGATCCGCATCCGTCACGCCGGGCGCGACCACGCCGTGTCGGCCCGGCCGTCCGACGCCGTCGCCCTGGCGGTGCGCACGGGCGCCACGCTCTTCGCCGAGGAGTCGTTGCTCGACGCCGAGGGCGTCGTCCTGCAGGGCGACGACGACGCCGACGAGCCCGGCCCCGAGGCCGACGACCTGGTCTCCCAGTTCAAGGAGTTCATCGACGGCATCAACCCAGAGGATTTCGACGGCTGAGGATTTCGACGGCTGACGCGGCCGCCCTGCGGGAAGGCCTCAGCTGGTGCGGGCGGCGCGACAGGCGCCAGGAAGGTCGTCGACCAGCTGGTCGGCCTCCCGTTCGTCGCGGTCCCTGAGCACCGCCCTGACGTTCCTGCCGGCCGTGTCGAGGTGGATGCTCGCCAGATGGAAGCGGCGCTGCACGGGCCCCTGCACCCGGCGGACGCTCTGCACCTTGGCCAGCGGGACGACATCGGTGACGAGGCGGACCCGGCCGGCGCTGGCGCTCACGTAGCGGCCGTTCGACGACCACGCCAGGTGCCGGTAGCGCAAGGGCGTCTTCCACGCCGCCCGGCGCGGTGGTCGCCGGGACGGGTCGGGTCGCGGGAACCCGGGCAGGACCCGCTCGGTCAGCCGGGCGGCGAGCTGGCGGTCCCCGACGGGCAGCAGCACACCCGACGCGTGACGCGACGAGCGGTCCCGCCGGCCGCCGTCGGCCCGGCCGGCGACGTCGACCTCCAGTCGCACCCAACCGAAGGGCCTCCACGTGAGGGGCTGCACCAGGCGCACCGCCTGGACCCGCCCCGCCGGGATGGTCTCCGCGGAGGTCTCGACCAGCCCGGAGCGCACCCGGATCCCGTCGGGCGCGTGCGCGACGGTGAGCCGGTACTCCCCGTTGAAGCGGCGGAGCAGGGCGGTCCCGCTGCCGAGGAGGACCGTGGCCGAGACCCCGAAGGCGGCGGCCGCGGCGCGCGGCGCAGCCAGCGCCAGCACGGCGAGGGCGACCAGCGCCGCCTCCAGGAGCAGGGCGGGAGCCGTCAGGAGCAACGAGGCCACCAGGCGGCCGGTCGGGACCGTCCACAGCGCCTCCTCGGGGGGCGGGGGAGTGGCCTCCTGGAGCCCGTGGGCCAGGGCCAGCAGCCGGCCCCGAAGCTGCGCCGCCTCGGCCTCCCGCAGGTAGGCCAGCCGACCGGTGGTGTCCTTGCCACCAGCCATCCTGACCCGCAGCTCGCTCAGCCCCAGCACCCTCGCCAGGCCGGGGCGGACGACATCGACAGCCTGGATGCGGGCCAGCGGAAACCGCTCCGATGTCCGCCGGAGCAGACCGGCGCGGATCTCGAGCACACCACCGGCGAGGCGCCACCTGGTCACCAGCCACGAGATCAGGCCGCCGACGACGGCCAGGCCGACCACGCCCAGGCGCACCAGGTCGCCCACCGCGCTGCCCCCCTGCTGCAACGACCCGACGGCCACGAACACCACGAAGGCCCCGAGCAACCGCCCGGCCCGCACCGCCGCCGACAGCGGGTGCAGGCGCTGCCAGTCGACCTCCACCAGGCTCGAGCGCCCGCCCATCGGCTCGCTCCCCAGGTCACGCCCTCCCATCGGCTCGCTCCCCAGGTCACGCCCTCCCATCGGCTCGCTCCCGAGGTCGCTCACAGGCCCGCCGCCTTGGCCTCGCCCAGCTGGCTCAGGCGGTCGCGCAGGACCGTGGCGTCGGCCTCGTCCAGGCCCGGCACGCGTGCGTCGCTCGCCGCCGCGGCGGTGTGCATGCGGACCGAGGCGAGCCCGAAGGCGCGCTCGAGCGGCCCGGCGGTGACGTCCACGTACTGCATCCGCCCATAGGGGATGACCGACAACCGGCGGAACAGCACCCCCCGACGCACGAGCAGGTCGTCGTCGCGCTCCGCGAAGCCCCACGCCCCGACCCGTCTCGTGGCGATCCGGTCGGCGACCGCTCCGGCCACGACGCCCACCGCGGCGACGATCCCCGCCGCGACGCCCGATCCGGCGGCCAGCGACAAGGCCGCCCCCACGACGAGCAGGACGAGGGTCACCCCACCCACCTCGAGGTGGCGGAGCGTCGCCAGCCGGGGCGAGGGAGTGCGCCACCCTGCGGCGGGCCTCGTCGCCGTCCCGTCTGCGGACCACGACGCGGCATCGGCGGGCATGGGCGTACCGTAGGCGGCCGGCCGGGATCCCCCCTTCGCACGATCCCCCTTGCGCACGGCGTCGCCGCGGCGCACACTGGACCACGCGCCACACCGGCGTAACTACGGTGGTGTGACGCCGCACCGTGTGGCCCCGCCGACGTGCCAGCGGGCCCGACTGGAGGAGTTGCCGTGGACGAGCAGTCGGCCGAGATCGGCTACCGCGGGCCGCAGGTGTGCGCGGTGGTCGGGATCACCTACCGCCAGCTCGACTACTGGGCCCGCACCGACCTGCTCCGCCCTTCGGTCTCCGAGGCGCGCGGCAGCGGGACCCAACGGCGCTACTCGTACCTGGACCTGGTTCACCTCAAGGTGATCAAGCGGCTCCTCGACGCCGGCATCTCCCTGCAGCAGGCCCGCAGGGCCGTCGATTGCCTGCGGGCGACCGGCGACGACATGGGCACGGCCAACCTGGTCATCGAGCAGGGCCGCTCGGTCCTGGCCCGCTCCGGCGAGGAGATCATCGACCTGCTCAAGGGCGGCCAGGGCGTGTTGAACATCGTCCCCCTCGCCCCGGTGGTCGACGAGCTCTCGAGCGCCATCACCGACCTCGGCGCGGCCGAGGCCGCCAAGGCGGCGGCCGGCGAGGCGGCGGCCGGCGAGCGCACCGGGCCCGGTCGGCCCCGGGCCACCGGCAGCTGATCCGGTCCGCTCACCGCCCGCCGGCTCCGGAGGTGCAGCGCCCGGGCACCGGTAGGCTTCGCCGGGTGACCGAGACGCAGGCCGCACCAGCCAGGACCTCCCCCCTCGACGGCGCCCACCGGCGACTCGGGGCCAGGATGGTGCCCTTCGGTGGCTGGGACATGCCGCTGTCGTACCCGGCAGGGACCGTGGCCGAGCACCTGGCCTGCCGCTCCGACGCCGTCGTGTTCGACGTGAGCCACCTCGGCACCGTCCGCCTCACCGGGCCCGACGCCAGGCAGCGCCTGCAGGCGACGCTCACCAACGACCTCGGCAAGATCGGACCGGGTCGGGCCCAGTACACCCACCTCCTCGACCCGGCCGACGCCTCGGTCACCGACGACATCATCGTGTGGTGGGTCGACGACGAGCGCTTCGACGTGATGCCCAACGCGTCCAACACCGCCGGGGTCACCGCGGCCATCGGCGGCGACGACGTGACCACGACGCGCGCCGTGCTCGCCGTCCAGGGGCCGGCCGCCCGGTCCCGCCTGGCCACGGTGGTGCCCGCAGCCGCCGAGGTCGGCCGATTCCGGGTGGCCTCCGTGGACTGGCACGGCACGACGATCACGGTCGCCGGTACGGGCTACACCGGCGAGGACGGCGTCGAGCTGGCCGTGCCCACCGGCGCGGCCGACGAGGTCTGGGACGCGATCCTCCGCGCCGGGGTCGCCCCCGCCGGGCTCGGGGCCCGCGACACGCTCCGGCTCGAAGCCGCCCTCCCGCTGCACGGCCACGAGCTCGGGCCCGGCATCACCCCGCTCCAGGCCGGGCTCGGCTGGGTGGTGTCGTGGACCAAGCCCGAGGGCTTCCGCGGCCGCGACGCGCTGGAGGCCGAGCGCACCGCCGGCCCCGCCCGCCGCCTCGTCGGCCTGGCCACCGAGGGACGCCAGCCCCCCCGGGCCGAGGCCGACCTGCTCGTCGACGGGGCGGTCGCCACCACCCTCACCAGCGGCAACTTCTCGCCCGTGCTCGGCCACGGCATCGCCCTCGCCCTCGTCCCCACCGCGGCGGCGACGGGCGGGCACCGCTTCGAGGTCGACCTGCGGGGCCGCAAGGTCCCCGCCGAGCACGTCGCCCTCCCGTTCGTCACCAAGAAGAAGGGCTAGGTCCCCGGTGGGTCACTTTGTCCCCCACACCGACGACGAGCTCCACTCGATGCTCGCCGACATCGGCCTCGACTCCCTCGACGACCTGTTCACCGCGGTCCCCGCCGTCCTGCGCCTGGCGGGGGGGCTCCGCCTGGCCGACGGCGCCTCGGAGCCCGATGTGCTCGCCGAGATGGAGCGCCTCGGCGCCAAGAACCGCACCGGCGCCGAGCTGGTGTGCTTCGCCGGGGCCGGCGCCTACGACCACGACATCCCCTCGGCGACCAAGAGCCTGATGTTCCGCTCGGAGCTCGTGACCGCCTACACCCCCTACCAGCCCGAGGTGGCCCAGGGCGTGCTCCAGGCGCTGTTCGAGTACCAGACGATGGTGTCGCGGCTGTCGGGGCTGCCGATCGCCAACGCCTCCCTCTACGACGGGGCCAGCGCCGCAGTGGAGGCGGTCAACCTGGCCGCCGCCGCGACCCGCCGCAGGGATGTGTGGGTGAGCGGCGGCGTCCACCCGCACTGGCGGGCGACCCTGGCCACCTTCGCCGCCGGGACCGGTCATCGACTGCGCGACGCACCCCTGGTCGGCGGGGTGACCGACTGGTCGGCGCTCGACGGGGGTGAGCCGCCCGCCGCGCTGCTCCTGGCGTCGCCCAACTACCTGGGGGTCATCGAGGACGTCAGGGCCGCCCGCTCCGTCGCCGACGCCCACGGTGCCCTGCTCCTGTCAGGATTCGATCCCGTGGCCGCCGCGCTGCTGCGCTCGCCCGGTGACGACGGCGCCGACGTGGCCGTGGGGGAGGGCCAGCCGTTCGGGACCCCGATCGGCTTCGGCGGCCCGTATCTCGGGCTGTTCGCGTGCCGCCAGGAGCACGTGCGGCGCCTGCCTGGGCGCCTGGTGGGCCAGACGGTCGACGCCGACGGCCGGACGGCCTACGTCACCACCCTGCGCACGCGCGAGCAGGACATCCGCAGGGAGAAGGCGTCGTCCAACGTCTGCACCAACCAGACCCTGATCGCCGTCGCCGCCATGATCCAGCTGTCGTGGCTCGGCACCGCCGGCCTGCGCGAGCTCGCCCTGCGCTGCGCCAGGGGGACGCGCTACGCACGCGAGGCGCTGGTGGCCATCCCCGGCGTCGAGCCCCTCGTCGACGCCCCGACGCTGCGGGAGTTCGCCGTGCGCCTCCCGAGGCCGGCCGACGAGGTGATCGAGCGGATGGCCGACGAGGGCTTCCTCGCCGGTGTGCCCGTCGCCCTCCGCGACGGCGTCGTGGCCGACGGCGGGGATGCGCTGCTGGTCGCGGTGACCGAACGGCGAACGAGAGACGAGGTCGACGCCTTCGTGGCCGCCCTCGAGAAGGTGGTCCGATGACGACGACGAGCGAGCCCGACACCCAGCACGCCGGCGTGGCTCCTGGCGGCCGGGCCAGGAGCATCCCCCTCCTCGGCCGGGACGCCGAGCCGACCGTGTTCGAGCTGTCGAGCCCGGGGCGGCGCGCCGCCACCTTCCGCACCACCGGCATGCCCGAGTGGACCGTCGACGAGCTCGTGGCGGCCGACGCCGCGAGACCCGAGCCGCTGCCGCTCGTCGAGGTCTCCGAGCGGGACCTCGTCGCCCACGTGACCCGGCTGACCCACCGCCAGTACTCGGTCGACCTCGGCGCCTATCCGCTCGGGTCGTGCACCATGAAGTACAACCCGAAGCTGTGCGACACGGCGGCGTCGGTGCCCGGGCTCACGGGCGCCCACCCGGCCGCTCCCGCCTCGGCGGTCCAGGGATGGCTGGAGCTGTACGCCGACCTGGCCGACGCCCTCTGCGAGGTGACCGGCATGCACGCCGCCACCCTGCAGCCGCCGGCCGGCGCCGCGGGCGAGCTGGTCGGCCTGCTGCTCATGCGGGCCTGGCACGCGTCGCGGGGTGAGACGCGGACCAAGGTCATCATCCCCGACTCCGCCCACGGCACCAACCCGGCCTCGGTGACCCTCGGCGGCTTCGAGACGGTCACCGTCCCCTCCGACGAGCGGGGCCTGGTCGACCTCGACGCCCTGCGCGAGCGGCTCGACACCGACGTGGCCGGCATCATGCTCACCAACCCCAACACCCTCGGGCTGTTCGAGGAGGACATCGAGGCCATCGCCGCCGCCGTCCACGAGGTGGGTGGCCTGCTCTACTACGACGGCGCCAACCTCAACGCCATCCTCGGGGTCACCCGGCCGGGCGACATGGGCTTCGACATCGTGCACATGAACCTGCACAAGACCTTCGCCGTGCCCCACGGCGGCGGCGGCCCCGGCGCCGGCCCGGTGGCCGTGTCGGCGCGCCTGGCCGAGTTTCTCCCCGGCCCGGTGCCCGAGCGGCTCGAGGACGGGACCTTCGCCTGGCGGACCCCCGAGCACAGCATCGGCCGGGTCCACACCTGGTACGGCAACGCACTCGCGCTGGCCAGGGCGTGGTCCTACATCCTCGCCAACGGCGGTGACGGGCTGCGCCGGGTGGCCGAAGGGGCCGTCCTCAACGCCAACTGGCTGCGGCACCGCCTGCGGGGCACCTACGAGCTGCCCTTCGACCGGCCGTCCATGCACGAGTTCGTGGCGTCGACCTCCAACCTCAAGCGCAGGGACGGCCTGCGCGCCATCGACGTGGCCAAGCGGCTCCTCGAGGAGGGCTTCCACGCCCCCACCGTGTACTTCCCGCTGGTGGTCGACGAGGCGCTGATGATCGAACCCACCGAGACCGAGAGCCCCCAGACCGTCGCCGCCCTGGCCGATGCGCTGATCACCATCGCGGCCGACAGCCACGACGACGCCGCCTCCGCCCCCCGCACCACGCCGGTCAGCCGGGTCGACGAGGCCAGGGCGGCGCGGGTGCTGCTCCCGACGTGGGACGCCACCGTCGCCTGAGCGGCGCCCCGGCACGTCGAGCTGGAATCTGCGATGCAGAGCGATGCATCTGCCGTCATCCACGAGGGGCAGGTGGGCCCACGATCCGCATCTGCCGGATCCGGTCAGTAGGGTGTCGGGCCATGCGCCGTCGCCGCCCCCACCGTCATCCGACCCGCTCCGCCACGGCGGTCCTCGCCCTGGCGGCGGCCATCGCCGTGTCCGTCTCCGCCTGCGGCAGCTCCTCGACGTCGGCCAAGGCGTCGACCACGACCACCGCGACGGGCTCGACCACCAAGGGCTCGGGCCCGGTGTCGGTGCTCTACGCCGGCTCCCTCGTGGCCGTGATGGAGAAGCAGATCGTCCCCGGGTTCACCGCGGCCGACGGCTACACCTTCAACGGGCTCTCCGGCGGCTCCAAGGACCTGGCCGCCGACATCAGCGGCAAGGTCAAGCAGGCGGACGTGTTCGTGTCGGCCAGCCCGGACGTCGATACCAAGCTCCAGGGCGCGTCCCACGGCAACTGGCTGTCCTGGTATGCCACCTTCGCCACCTCCGGCCTCGTGCTCGGCTACAACCCCCACAGCCGCTTCGCCCCGGCCTTGAAGGCCAAGCCCTGGTACGACGTGGTCGCCAAGTCGGGATTCCTCCTCGGGCGCACCGATCCCGCCACCGACCCCAAGGGACTGCTCGCAGTCGAGGCGCTCGACCAGACGGCCAAGGCCAGGTCCCTCCCCGCCCTCGCCTCCCTCGCCACGCAGACCAGGGAGGTCTTCCCCGAGGAGACCCTCGTCGGCCGGCTCCAGTCGGGTCAGCTCGACGCCGGGTTCTTCTACGCCTCCGAGGCCGAGGCGGCGGGGATCCCGACCGTGCCGCTCGCGGGCGTCCACCTCGGGGCGACCTTCACCGTCAGCGTGGTCAACCGGGCCCCGCACGCGGCCGCCGCCATCGCCTTCGTCCGCTACCTGCTCGGGCCGGCCGGGCTCGCCGCCCTGGGCAAGGACGGCTTCGACCTGGTCGAGCCGCCCAAGGTGTCCGGCTCGGGCGTGCCGGGAGCGTTGTCCGGGGTGCTCGGCTCGCAGTGAGCGCGCCTCGGCGGGCGCCGTGTGAGCACCGCGCGCCTCGGCGGGCGCCGTGTGAGCACCGCACCCGCTCCAAGCGCCCTCGGGGAGGGCGTCGATGAGCCGCCCGGCGCGGCGGTCGCCGCTCACGTGGCTCGGCGGCCTGCTCGCCCTGTACCTGGTCGTCCCGCTGGTCGCCTTCGCCGGCCGGCTGCTCGGTGGGTCGGACGCCGGGTTCGCCGCGCCCGGCCTGTGGCCTGCGCTCGGCGTCTCGGTCGAGGCGTCGACCATCTCCCTCGCCCTGGTCTCGGCCCTCGGCATCCCCCTCGCCTTCGTGCTGGCCCACCACCGGGGGCGCCTGGCCCGCCTGACCGGGCTGGCCGTGCAGCTACCGCTGGCCCTCCCGCCGCTGATGAGCGGCATCCTGCTCGTCTACCTGGTCGGCCCGTACACCTTCCTCGGCCGCATCAGCGGGCAGCGCCTCACCGAGACCCTCGCCGGGGTGGTGATCGCCCAGAGCTTCGTGGCCGCCCCGTTTCTCGTCGTGGCCGCGAGGTCGGCCTTCGCCACCGTCGATCCGGCCCTCGACGACCTGGCCGCCACCCTCGGACATCCCCCGGTCGCCCGCTTCGTGCGCGTCCACCTCGCCGCGGCCGCGCCGGGGATCAGGGCCGGGATGGTGCTGTCGTGGCTCCGGGCCTTCGGCGAGTACGGGGCCACCGTGATCCTGGCCTACCACCCCTTCTCCCTCCCCATCTACACCAGCGACCGCTTCGCGGGCTACCCCCTGTCGAGCACCGAGGCGCCGACGCTCCTCGCCCTGGTCACCGCGGCGGCGGCCATCGCCGTCGGGCAGCTGCGCCGCCCCCACCGTCGCCTCGGCTCGGGGCCGGCCCCGACGCCACCCCCGGTGGCGGAGCCGGTGCGGGTGGCCTTCGACGTCCGGGCGTCGGCCGGGTCCTTCGACCTCGCCGTGGCCCACACCGCCGCGACCCACCGCCTGGCCGTCGTCGGACCGTCGGGCTCGGGCAAGTCGCTGCTCCTGCGATCGCTCGCCGGCCTGCTCGGTCCTGACGTCGGCACCGTCCACTACGGCGGGACCGACGTCTCGTCGGTGCCGACCGAGCACCGGGGGATCGGCTACGTCCCCCAGGGTCTCGGTCTGTCCCCCGGCCGGACGGTGTGGCAGCAGGCCACCTTCGCGACCCGCGCCGTGCCGGGGCGGGCGGCGTGGTGGATCGACGGACTGCACCTCCGGCCCCTCGTCGACCGGTTGCCAGGGGAGCTCTCCGGCGGCCAGCGCCAGCGGGTCGGCCTCGCCCGGGCCCTGGCCTGCGACCCCCGCGTCGTGCTGCTCGACGAGCCGTTCTCGGCCCTCGACGTCCCGGTGCGCCGCGAGCTGGTCGCCGAGCTGCGCCGCCTGCAGCGCGACACCGGCCTGTCGACGGTGCTGGTCACCCACGACCCCGACGAGGCGGCCATGCTCGCCGACGAGCTTCTCGTCGTCGTCGACGGGCGCCTCCTCCAGGCCGGTCCGAGCGAAGAGGTCCTGGCCAGGCCGGCCTCGCCGTTGGTTGCCCGCCTGCTCGGGGTGGACAACGTGCTCGACGCGATGGTGGTCGAGGGAGGGGTCGGCCTCCTCGGGACCGGCTCCGACCCGCCGCTGACCATCGATGCGCTCACGGGCCTGCCCGTCGCCACTCCCGTCACGGTCAGGATCGACGCGGCCGGGCTGCGGCTCGGCACCACCGACGGCCATCCCGCCGCCGTCGCCGACGCCGTCGCCCTGGCGTCGGGGTGGCGGGTGGACGTCCGGCTCCTCGGTGGCCCGACGCTCCGTCTGCACCCGCCGGGCGACCCGGGCCTGCGCGCCGGCGCCCTCACGTCCGTCGCCGTCGACCCCGAAGCGGTGTCGGTGTGGGCCGGTCCCGTGGCGGTCGTCGCCGGCGTGTGACGGCGCCGCCGGGATCTCGTGCCTCCCCGATCCTCCCACGGAGGGCGAGGATCAGTGAAAGACCAGGTCGACGGGTATGTTGGTCGACGAGGGGGGCTGCAGGGCCAGCTTCCCGACCCGCAGCTCGACGTCGGCCGGGTTGCCGATCCGCATCCAGGCTCGCCGGCCGAGCGAGCGGGTCTCACCGGCGACCAGCGTGGCGGCGAACTCGACGGCCCCGGTGGCGCCCCGGCGCCGAATCTCGACCCAGCACGGGCCGGTCGCGGTGACCGTCACGCGAACTCCTGCGGCCAGGCGGTAGGTGACGAGGCCGTTGGAGCTCGACACCAGCCGGACCAGGGGGGCGGGGGGCGCCACCGGCAGGGTGGTGGACGGGGTCGTCGCCGGGCGCACCGCCCGAGTGGAGACCGGGCGGTGAGGGGCGCCGGAGCCGCCGCCGAGGTGGGTGGCTGCGGCGACCCCGCCGCCTACGACCACGACCGCGGCGACGGCGATGACGAGCAGCCTCCTGCTCGGGCGCGACCTCGAGGGCGGCGCGCTCGGGGGCCGGGCCCCGGAGGGCCGGGCCTCAGGGGGCCGGGTCGCGAGGGAGCGAGTCGGGGGGGAGCGGGTCGCCGGGAGCCGACGCGACTTGCCACGCCCGGACGGCCGCAGATCCCGACGCCGGGTCGGGGCCGTGTCGTCCGGCCGCGGGCCCGGACCCTCAGGGGGCCAGGGCGAGTCGACCACCGAGGATCGGATCGGGTCGGCGCTCCCGGCACTGTTCGGGCGCACCTCGGGACCGACGGGCGGGGTCGACGGCGGGGCGGGCGCGGGGACGTCAGCGGGCCGATCGGCGGCCCCCGGCTCGGATCCCACTTCCCCGGTGGCTCCTCGTCGGACCCGCATCCCCTCGCCGGGCGCCGCGGCGGTGACACGGTGCTCGACGACACGGTGCTCGACGACACGGTGCTCGACCGTCTGACCGGAGAGGTCGTCGTCGGCCACACCACCGGCGAGGCGCTCGGGGTCGAGGGGCGGCGGGCGGCGAAACGGGCCGGCGGGGGAGCGCGGCGCCCGCCAGGTGCTCATGGACCTGGTGGCCGTGGCCGGCTCGGGCGCGTCGGACGGCACCACCCGGACATGCGCCGAGCGAGCCGACGCCGGCGAGCCGGCCGCGGTCGCCGGACCCGGGCGCGTCGCGGCCTGTCCGAGGGCGTCGAGGGCGCGATGGTGGTCGCGTTGGCGGCGCCTGGCCAGGCCGGCGCGGCGGTACCCGGCGACCGGGACGGCGACCACCCCGGCCAGGACGACGAGGACCAGGAGGGGGGTCATGCGCGCCCCGCCCCGATCGGTGCGGGGCGGGTGAGGGGAGGGTTGGGCAGCACGTCAGCCTCGCAGCCGGGCGATCAGGGCAGGCGGTGTCGGCCGCCTCGTCAGCCCTTCGGAATCTACGGCCTCCCGTGGTCGTGGCGGGCGCGCCCCGAGGGGGGATTCGGGGCGGCGGCGACGCTCCTGCGCATCAGCGGCGGGGCCATGGTCTCGGCGTCGCCCTGGCGGAACAGGTCCGGTGCTCCCGGCGTGGGCCGTCGGCGGCCCGTGGCCACGACGAACCCGGGGACGGACCGCACCTTCCTGGCGAAGTTGCCGTGGTGGAGGCCCACACCCCAGACCGCCTCGTACAGCCGGCGGAGCTCGCCGAGGGTGAACTCCCCGGGAAGGAAGGTCGCGGCCAGCGTGGTGTACTCGAGCTTGGCCCTGACCCGCTCGGTCCCGTCTTCGGTGATCCGCTGGTGGTCGAAGGCGAGGGGCACCCGCCCCGAGGCCACGTCGCCGACCGGGACCAGCGCCCGACCGGCCGCGGCACCCGGGGTCGACGCCCTTCCGTTCCCGGTCGTCACCGGCAGCAGGGCCACGTACCCGACCGACACCGCCCGCACCCGGGGGTCCCGGCCGACGTCGCCGTAGGTGGCGAGCTGCTCGACGTGGGGGAGCGGAGGTCGGCCGCGTTCGAGCAGCACCCGCTGGGCGGCAGCGTCGAGGTCCTCGTCTGGTCGGACCCGACTCCCTGGCAGGGCGGCCACGCCGTCGTAGGGCGCCCGGGTGCGCCGCTCGGTCAGGACCTCGAGGCCGCCGTCGCCCACGGTGAGGGCGACGAGCTCGACGGTCACCTCGAAGCTGGGCACCACCACATACTACTCACAATGAGTCGAATGGGGCGATGATGCCGTCCCTGCTGTCGGTGACCCCGAGCCGGCGGCGCAGCTCGGCCAGGCGGTCCGCATCGGTGGTGGTCGAGATGCGGACCCTGGACATGCCACAAATAGTAGGAGGCTGATGCCACGATCAGGCGCCGAGCCACGCCTCCAGCTCGCCCCGCCCGGGCCCGGCAAGGGCACCCAGGCGGGCGGTGCGCCCGGCGAGGGTCATGGCGACGGCCCCGGCGGGCCCCTCGACGACGGGGCCTTCTCCGTGGGACCAGTCCAGATCGGCGGTCACGAGGCGCACCGGCGGGATCCGGCCCGGCACGAACCCACGCCTGGCCTTGGGCCCGGCTTCGAAGTCGAGCACCCGTCGCCAGACCTCGGCGGGGCGGTCGGCGGGCATCCCGAGCGGGATGCGCATGTCCTCGCTGTGGATCAGCAGGTCGGTGAGCGGGGCGATCGGCCCCATCCCGGGTGGAGCGACGTGGCTGTTGGCGCCGGCGCGCAGATCGGCCACCAGCTCGGCCGTCGGCCTGGCCGCCTGAGCCGCGGCGAGGGCGCGGTTGGCGGCGTGGGGATGGCCCCGAGCCCGGACCAGGCCCACGGTGAATCCGCGGAGGCCGACGACCACCGGCGAGACCAGGTGGCCGAAGACCTCGCGGACGCTCCACGCGTCACACAGGCTCGGCGTGGCCCACGCAGCGGCATCGAGCTGATCGGCCAGGTCGGCCAGGGCGAGCCGCTCGGCGGCGATGGCCTCCCAGATCTCCACGATCCCGACGCTACGCGAGGGCCGCGGCCCGTCGCCGCTACGTGGAGGCGGCGGGGCGTCGCCGCTATGTGGAGGGCGGCGGGGCGTCGCCGGCGCGGCTCTCGCTCCTGACCCGCGACCGGCCGAGCATGGCCCTCGACGGATGGGCGGCCACGGCCTGCTCGAGCCCGGACCCGACCACCGCGAGGTACCGCTGGGTGGTGGCCAGGCTGGCGTGGCCCATGAGCTTCTGCACCTCGGTGATCGACGCCCCGGCGTCGAGGGCGGCGGTACCGAAGGAGTGGCGAAGTGCGTGCACCGCCGCGCCGGGGTGGCGCCGGACACCGGCCCTGGCGTACCAGCCCTCGACCAGGCGGCGCATGGCCTGGGGGGAGAACGGCGTCCCGTCCCAGCGCACCAGCAGTGGGTCGTCGGCCCGGACCCGACCGAGCAGGTCGGCCCGCTCCGCCAAGTAGGCCCGCACGGCCAGCGCGGCCTCGTCGTGGACCGGGATGGTCCTCGGCTTGTTGCCCTTGCCCCAGACCCGGAGGCGGCCGCCGACGTCGGCCTCGTCGGCGAAGTCGCCGACCGCCGCGGTGATCGCCTCCTCGAGGCGCACGCCGGTCGACACGAACACCGCGGCGGCGGCCAGGTCACGGGTCGGCCACGGGTGGCGCTCGGTCGGACCGGGCTGGCGGACCATGGCGAACACACGTTCGAGCTCGGGATAGGACAGGGGAGTGGGATCGCCCCTGACCTCCTTGGGCCGCACCACGGCCTGCGCGGTCATGGGGTTGGCCGCGAGGATCTGCTGGCCGACCAGGTAGCGGCAGAAGCTCGACCAGGCGGCGGCGGCGCGCCGGGCCGAGTTGGGGCGGTGCGAGGCCAGGAACCGATCGAGGGCCCTGGCCAGGTTCCGTGGGGCCAGGTCGGCGAGGACCAGGATGGCGAAGCACTCCCTGGCCCGCACGTAGGACCCCGGCCGGAAGCCGTAGGTCGCGGCCAGCCGGACGACGGTCTCGTCGGCTGCGGCCAGGCGCACGCCCACGGCGTCACGGACCAGCTCGGGCACCGGCTTGCCGACCACGCCGGCCAGCACGGCGGCCAAGCCGGCGGCGTCGCTCACGTACCCGGCGGCCGTCTTGGCACTCGAGCGCCCGAGCGAGCCGATCCACTCGTCGAGCCAGCCGGCGAGGGGAGCCTGCGGGTCCGGCGCGGGTGTGTCGTCGAAGGTCAGGCCGGGCACGGCCCCGACCCTAGCGCCATACCGGCTTCATCGGCAGTTATCGCCGGTCGACCACCTAGTCGAGGCGGCGCTGGGAGCCGATACGTCGCCGGCGCCGCGGGGCAGGATGCCGGCGTGGTCGATCCCGCGGCGCCCGAGGCAGCCGTCAGCGGTCGGGACGATCCGCCCGACGACGACGTGCTGGCGCTGGCCGAGCGCCTGTTCGACCTGGCCAGGACGGGCGCCACCGCCGAGCTGGGCGCGTACGTCGAGGCGGGTGCCCCGGTGAACCTGACCAACCACGCGGGCGACACCCTGCTCATGCTGGCCGCCTACCACGGGCATCCCGCGACGGTGACCCGCCTCCTCGATCTCGGCGCCGAGGTCGACCGGCCCAACGACCGCGGGCAGACACCGCTGGCGGGCGCGGTGTTCAGGGGCGAGGTCGACGTGGTCGGCGCCCTCGTGCGGGGTGGCGCCGACCCGGCGGCGGGATCGCCGTCTGCGCTGGCCACGGCCGAGGTCTTCGGCCGCACCGATCTGCTCGCCCTGCTCCGGGGGGCGTGAGCGGCAGACCCGCCCGTCGCGGTGACGCCCCAGAAGCTGGCGGCTCCTGAGCCTCAGCTCAACCACGCGCCGGTGGACCACCGGCCGGCAGCCGGGCGGCCATCACCAGCCCGTCGCGTCCCCATGCCTTGGCCCGGTAGAGGGCGGCGTCGGCGCGTGACAGTGTCGCCTCCGGCGTGGTCCCGCGCTGGTGGACGCACAGGCCCACGCTGAAGGTGGTCACGGGTCGACGGTTGCGCCACGCCTGCAGGAGGCGCGCCGCGGCCGCCTCGCCGTGCTCACCGGCTCGGGGGAAGACGATCACGAACTCCTCCCCGCCCAGTCGGGCCACGTTGTCGCCGCCGCGGGTGGCCTCGGTGAGGAACGAGCCCAGCTCCTGGAGCAGCCGGTCACCCGAGGCGTGGCCGAGCCGGTCGTTGACCTCCTTGAAGTGGTCGAGGTCGACCATGGCCACGCAGTCGCCGGGAAGGAGCCGCTCGAGGAGCTCCCGACCCCAGCGGCGGTTGCCGAGCCCGGTCAGGTCGTCGGTCACGTTCTCGCGCGACAGCGCGGCGACGGTGGCGGTCTGCTCGGCGCGGGTCCGGCGCAGGCTCGTCGAGTGGCGCGCGACGCCTTCCGCGGCCACCACGCCGATGGCCACGGTGACCAGCGACAGCGACGCCGCGTCGAGCGCCGCCGCGTGGTGGCCGAGGCGGGCGACGAAGCCGGCGGCCCAGGTGAGCGGCGACACCTCGAGCGGCCCCCACGGGTCCAACCAGGTCCCGGCCCACACCACGACGAGGATGGCGACCAGGCCGCTCGTCCCCGATCCGTCGGCCCGCACGTAACCGGCGACGCCCTGGAGCACCAGCATGGCCAGCAGCCCGGTGATGCACGACTGGCGCAGGCGCGTGCGGTGGTCTCGCAGCAGGACGGAGGCGGCCCAGGCGATCTCCACGCCGGCGAAGACGAGCGCCGGTCCGACCCGAGCGCCGGTGCCGGGGAGCAGCGCCGACCCCACGGTGATGACTCCGAGGGCGAGGAGACCGATGGCGCCACGCCGGAGGCCCTCCGCGTGGATGGCGTCGGGCGCGTCCCGTCCGGCCCACGCCGGCCGGGTCACGGCTCGCACCGCGCCCACCACCCTCTGCAGCACCGGTGGCAGCGACCTCACCTCTCCCGAGCGACTCTCGTGGGCTCCTGGCGTCATTGTACGGTTCGGACGGCCCCCAACTGGTGGACGGTCCCGGTCCTCGGCGTTCTGCGGACGCTCGAGCGCGTGCAGGACCCCGACCCGGCGTTCTGCGGACGCTCGAGCGCGTAGAGGATGCCGACCCGGCGTTCTGCGGACGCTCGACACGAACTACCAACGTGCAGCGCCCGAAGAACCCGACCGATCCGCCTCCCGCGGCCCGATCCGCTTCCTGCGGGCCTCGCCCTCGCGCCGGCCTAGGCCTAGCGGACCCGCTGCCTAACGGACCCTCTTGCGGTCCTAGCGGTCGCGCTGCGCGGCTCGCTTCTTGCCGACCCGCCGGGTCTCGGTCGCCTTGGTCCGCTCGGTGCTCCGCCGCTCGGTCTCGACGGCCTCGGCCCTGAGCCGCCCCCAGCGCTCCAGGCGGCCGGGATCGAGGCGCCCCTCGGCCAGCGCCTGACGCACCGCGCACCCCGGCTCGCTGCGATGCGAGCAGTCGGCGAAGCGGCACCCGGCGGCGACGTCGATGACGTCGGAGAACGCCGCGTCCACGCCACCGGAGTCGACCCAGAGCCCCACGGCGCGCAGGCCAGGCGTGTCGATGACCGCCGCGCCGGAGGGGGTCAGCTCCAGGTGCCGCCAGCTGGTGGTGTGGCGTCCCTTGCCGTCCCGATCGCGGACCTCGCCGACGACCCCGACGTCACGCCCGACGACCGCGTTGAGCAGCGTCGACTTGCCCGTCCCCGACGCCCCGATCAGGGCGACGGTGGCACCGGCGACGAGCCGCTCCCCGAGCTCGGCCAGGCCGTCGCCGGTCCGCGCCGAGACCGCGACCACCGCGGCCCCGGGCACCGCCGCGGCGATCGCGTCGTGCGCTTCGAGGATCGTGGTGTCGTCGGCGCGGTCCGCCTTGGTCGCCACCACCACCGGCGTGGCGCCACTTTCCCATGCCAGCACGGCGGTGCGCTCGAGGCGCCCGGCGGAGATCGGTCGGTCGATCCCGATGACGAGCCAGATCTCGTCGAGGTTGGCCGCCAGGACCTGGGCGGACACGCCGTCGGCCCCCTGGCGGACCAGCGCCGTCCTGCGGGGCAGCCCGGCGGCGACCTCAGCCTCCCCTCCGTGGCGGTCCGCGGCCTGGACGACCACCCAGTCACCGGTGCAGACCGGCCGGTCCGCGATCACCCGCCACGGGCCGTCGGCGGTGAGGACCTCGGCGCCGCCGCGCTCGGCTCTGGTCACCCGGCCGCAATGCCGGCCCGGCTGCTCGCCGCGCAGCACCTCGAGGGCTCGCCCATCGGGGCTGTGGGAGAGGTGGAGGGCGAACAGCGCCGCCCCCTCTGCAGGGCCGGAGCGGAGACACCCCGGGCCGTCGTCTCCGGTTGGATCCTCGGTCGACGACGTCTGCGGCCGACCGGCGGCCACGTCGTTCGCCTCAGGTCCCTCAGCCACGGTGGTGGGTCAGGCGGTGCGTCGGGCCTCGGATCTGGCGGTGCGCGCCCTCGCCTGGCGCGCCTTCTTGGCGCGGATGCGATCGTGCTTCCAACGGACGGTCGAGCGGGATCCACGGGCCATGAGGTCATGAACGCTAGCGGGTGGGACGCCCGCCGGGCCGGGGGGCACCTCACGGCCGGAGCCCGGGCCCGCGGCTTGGCGTTCCTGCAGTGTTCACCCGGCGCTGACCTGGGCGACACCGGGGGGAAAGATCGATCGGCTGGACTCTCACCATCCGTTGGCCCGACGCCAACTCATCACCAGCTCTGCCCACCACCAGCTCTGCCCACGACCATGCCCGTCGCACCGCTTCCCGACCCCGATGCACCCGAGGGGGCGGTCAACTTCCGTGACCTCGGGGGCTGGCCTACCGAGGACGGGGGGCGGGTCAGGACCGGGCTGATCTACCGGAGCGGGGAGCTCGAGGGGCTGTCCGCGACGGGTTGGGCGCAGCTCGCGGCGCTGGGGGTGGGCGAGGTGTGGGACCTGCGCGCCGGTCGCGAGCCGCGACCCGGATCGCCCGGCGCGGCGGCCGCCGGCCTCGCCGTCCATCGGGTGCCGATGTGGGACACCGGCGAGCCCGGCACCACGTTGTCGGACCGGGTGGTGGACGGGGAGGACGCCGGTCCCGGCGTGGTTGCCGATTACGGCCGGGCCAAGGTGGCCAGCTACGTGCGGATGGTCGACGCCTTCGCGCCCTGCCTCGGCGCGGTGGCCGCTGGCCTCGGTCGTGCCGGCGAGGTGCCCTCGTTGTTCCACTGCGCGGCCGGCAAGGACCGTACCGGCCTGGTGGCCGCGGTCGTCCTCAGAGCGGTCGGCGCCGGCGAGGACGTGGTGATGGAGGACTACCTCCTGTCGCGCGCTCGCCTTCCCTCCTCCCGCGTCGAGCGCTACCTGCCCCGGGTCCGGGCGCTCGGCGGCGACGAGGCCGAGTTCGCACGGGTGCACGCCGCCCACCCGCCGGCCCTGGCCGCCGCGCTGCGCCACATCGAGGATCGATGGGGATCGGTCGACGGCTACCTGACCGGGCCGGCCGGCCTCGACGCCGGCACCATCGCCACCCTGAGAGAGGTCCTGGTGGAGCGGGCCCCTTCCTGAGCACGGGGACGGGGGCCGTTCCAGGCGGCGGGCGCTCCCCGAGCCGGTCAGCGGCCGGCGCCAGCGGCAACCAGGACGACCGCCGCGGCGACGACTGCGGCCAGGCCGGCTGCCGCCGCCACGTCACCTCGACCGGCGCGGTGGACCTTGAAGGTGGTGGGCGTGGCCACCACGCCGAACGCCCGGGCGTCGGCGACCATGGCGAGGGTGCTGGTCGAGCGCAGCGCGCCGACCAGCAGCGGGACGGTCACCGAGGGCACGGCGATCGCCACCCGGGCAAGAAAGCCCGGGATTTGCCACGGTCTCGTCCACGAGGGTCGGGCCAGGTCGAGGCCGCGCACCTCGACGGCCCGCAGCAACACGCTGAGCCGGTTGAACAGGTCGGGGAGGAATCGGAGGGCGACGGAGAGGGCCAGGCCGGCCTTGGCCGGCAGGTGGAAGCGTCGGAAGGCCCAGACCATGTCCGAGGGACTGGTCGTCACGACGAGCAGCAGCGACGCCGAAACGGATACCAGGAGGCGCCCCGACTGCTGCGCGCCGTACACCAGCCCCGCCACCGACGCGCCGGCGGTCCCGAGCCAGGTGATGGTCCCCGGGAAGGCGAAGTCCACGATCGGCGAGCCGCTCGCGCTGACGTTCGGGTGGAACAGGGCCTGGGACCAGATAACCGCCACGGTCGGAGACAGGGCCAGGGTGAGCAGCGTGCGCACGCGCGCCGGTGAGGGCCGCAGCAGGACCCACGGAACGACCGTGATCCCGACCAGGGCGAACACCGCCTGCCAGTCCAGGAACACGCTGGTCGTCGACATCACGAACGGGTAGACGAGCTTGATCCGCGGGTCGATCCGATGCAGGGGACCGTCGGACACCTCGTAGGCGAAGACGCTGCGCAGGCCGCCGAGGCCGACCAGTTTCACGAAGACCGCAGGCAGCACCACCGGCACCACGAACACGGCCAGGTAGGCGAGCAGCGTCCGTCCGGCGAGGGTGCGCAGCAACAGGTGGCTCACGAGGTCGCTCACCGAGTCCCGACCGCGGCCGTGGGGCCCACGCCCAGCCGCCCGAGCAGCTCGTCGACGCTGAGGCTGACCCGGTCGGAGCGCGGCACCAGTCCCCGGTGGATCTCCGCCGCTGGGGGGGCCACCAGATGGGCGGCGTCGAGGACCTCGGGGCGGGCGAAGACCGCGGACGGCGGCCCGTCGGCGACCACCCGGCCCTCGCAGAGCACCGCCAGACGGGTGGCGTGGCGGGCCACGATGCGCATGTCGTGGGTGACCATCAGGTAGGTGAGCCCCGCCTCGGCCCGGAGGCGCTCCAGGAAGCCGAGGACGGCCCGGGCATGGCCCTCGTCCTGGCCGGTGGTCGGCTCGTCGAGGATGAGGGTCGGGGGGGAAGCGACCAGCAGCGCGGCGATGGCCAACCGTTGCCGTTGGCCGGCGGAGAGGGTGAACGGGTCGTCGCCGCGACGGTCGTCCAGGCCGACGAGGGTCAGCAGCTCGTCGACCCGGGCTCGCTCGGCGGCGGTCACCTGGCCCCGTCGGGTGCGCCTGTGGCGGAGGGCGAAGCCGACCTCCCGGGCCACGGTGGAGGTGAACAGCATCGTGTCCGCGGCCTGGAACAGGTAGCCGACGTCCCGCGCCTGGCGGGACACGGACCCGACCCTGACGGGGCGGCCGCTGACGGAGACCGATCCCCCGGTCGGCGCCTGGAAGCCCATGGCCAGCTCCAGCAGGGAGGTCTTCCCCGACCCGTTGGGGCCGGCCAGGGCGAGCCAGTCACCGGCCCGCACGTCGAGGTCGACGCCGTCGAGGACCCGCCGATGGTCGTAGGCGAGGGAGACCCGCTGCCACCCGACCACCGATCGGCCTGCGCCGGCGGGGCGGCCGGTGGCCGCCTCCCCGCCTCCCGGTCCGCAGCCGTCCCCGACCGGCCGCGGACCGGGGGGAGGATCGGCCAGGCGACGGGCCCACGGCGTGTCGGCCAGGGCGGTGACGACCTCGCCGGACGACAGCGGCACCCGCCCGGCGAAGGGCTCGGGGATGGCGTGGGCGACCTGGACGACCTCGGGCACGGCGACGCCCAGGTCCCGCCAGGGTGCCACCCGGTCGAACGCGGCCGCCGTCGGGCGGTCGAGCACGACCCGGCCGCGGTCGAGCAGCACGACCCGGTCGACCCAGGGGACGACCTCGTCGATGCGGTGCTCGACGAGCACGACGGTCGTACCTCGCTGGCGGTTGAGACGGCGCAGCACACCGAGCACCTCCTGCGTCCCGGCCGGGTCGAGATCGGAGCAGGGCTCGTCGAGGACGAGCACGTCGGGAGACATGGCCAGGGTGGCGGCGATGGCCAGGCGCTGCTTCTCCCCGCCCGAGAGCGACGCGGTCGTCGCCCTGGACCGCCCGGCGATGCCCGTGGCCCCCATGCACTCCTCGACTCGGCGGCCGATCTCCGCCCGCTCGAGACCGAGGTTCTCCGGCCCGAAGGCCACCTCGGCCTCGACGCTCGGGCAGACCAGCTGGCTGGAGGGATCCTGGAAGACCATGCCGATGCGCTGGGCCACTTGGTGGGGCTCGAGCCCGGTGAGCGTCTCCCCCCGGAAGCGGACCTCGCCCGCCACGCGCCCTCGGATCCGGTTCGGGATCAACCCGGCCAACGCCAGCGCCAGCGTCGACTTCCCGCAGCCCGAGGGCCCCGCCACCAGCACCACCTCGCCCGCACCGATGGCCAGCGAGACGCCGTCGAGGGCCGACGATGCGGAGCCCGGGTAGCGAAAGCGCAGGTCGTCGACGACCAGCTCCGTCACCTACGGCCTGGCGAGCGACATCGCCCGGCGGGTGAGCGCGCCGAGCAGCACCGTGGTGACGGCGAGCAGCCCGGCGGCGACGAACACCGTCGCCGCGTCGGAGAGGTGGAAGTTGTTGAACGTTCCCGACTGGTAGTTGCTGAACTGCATGTAGCAGGCGTCGGCCAGCACCAGGACGAAGAGCACCGCGCTGACCGCAGTGAGGCGACGGAGGCCGACGACCCGCTCGGCCGCCGGGCTCCGGGACGCGCCGGTCGCCTCGGGACGGGTCGGTGCGCTCACCGGGACGCTCCGCCCGTCGCCACCGCACCGGGTCGTCGAGCGGTGAGGTCGATGGCGTCCGGCTCGTCTGCGATGCCAGCGCTCGGATCGACGGTGCGAGCGACGCGGAGGGCCAGTGGGGAGGTGATCCCCGCCTCCAGGCTGTTGCCGACCACGTTGAAGGCGGAGTACAGGAGGATGTAGGCCCCGGTCTCGGTCGTCCCGTTGAGGAGGGGGGTGATGACCGAGGCCTGAGCAGCGGTGGCCGGGAAGGCTCGGAGGGCACCCATGGCCAACCCGTCCGCGACGGCACGCCAGCCACTTCGCTCGTACACGCGCCCGCGGCGGGCGAGGAGATAGAGGTCGATGAACACGCCCTGCAGGAGACCATAAGGCCAGAAAAGGGGGCTCGACTCCGAGCCTCCATAGAGCAGTTGCATGAGCAGGAAGTTGAGGAACACCAGCGCGGTCGCCGCGCCCGGCTTTCGCACGATGGCGATGCCGGTCATCAACAGGAACATGTAGGGGAGGTCGTTGATGGCGAAGGCATGGGCGAAGGGGATGGCCTGGATCAGCGGGGTGATGAACTGGTCGCCGATCAGGTTGTCGTACACCTCGAGCAGCACCCCGAGGATGGCGATGACCATGATGTCCTGGGTCGTCCACCGGCTCGTGCGCCCCGATAGCCCGCTGCGACGGTGGTGCCGGAACACCAACCCGACCACGGCGAGGCACACCGCGACGATAGCCAGGTAGACGACCAGATTGGCCGTGAAGGGGAGCTTGAATGGGGTCGAGCCCGTCCATGATTTCGGGAACAGGCCTGCGCGCAGTGGCACCGATCACCTCGCTGTCGTTGTCTGCCATCACCGCTGTGACGATTTGACGCTAACGAGAGAGATTGGCCTCCGGAGAACGTCGGGGTGAACACTTCGTGACCCTTCGGCGACGACCGGGAGCGGTCGGGTCAGGGCGCAGGCGGGCTCAGGTGGAGGCGCCGATGAAGTCGAGCGCCGCGTCGATGAAGCCGAAGTCCTTGGGTGTGGCGAAGTGGTCCACGCCGCGCAGCGTGACCAGCCTGGCGTCGGGGAGGGCGTCGAGCAGGGGCTCGGCGGGCCCGGCGGTGTCGCGGTCGCCGAGCACGACGAGGACGGGCCGGTCGATGGCGCCGAGGTCGGTGGCCCTCAGCGGCTCGGCCGGGCGGCGCAGGCAGGCGGCCAGCGCGACGGGGTCGTTGCCCTCCGACTGGGCGAAGCGGGCGAAGGCGCCGGCTGAAGGCGGGTCCCCCTCGACCGCCTCCCCTCGCTCGACGGCCATGGCGATCGGCTCCGGGTCGCCGTCACGGAACAGGTTGGCGCCGACACCGGCGATCACGAGGTGGTCGAAGCGCCCGGGGTCGGCCGCCGCCACGCCGAGGAGCACCGCCGCGCCGAGCGAGAAGCCGATGGCGTCGACCGGGCCGTCCGACGGCAGCGCGGCGCGCACGCTGGCCCCGAGGTCGGCGTAGGCGGCGGGATCGTGGGGCTTGGGTGAGCCGCCGTGGCCGAGCAGGTCGACGGCGATCACCTCCCGGCCCGCGTCGGCGAGCAGGTCGGCCCAGCCGGGCTCGCGCCAGTTGCGCTCGAACGACGAGGCGAAGCCGTGGACCAGCAGGACCGGGCGCGCCGTCACGGCCCGCACGGTACCGTCCTTCCTCCCGCCGCGGGCGCCCTCGGGGTCGGCCGGTTCGGGCACCCTGTAGGTTGTTGCGCCGTGGCCCGCCGGATCGACATCGAGCTCACCAGTGCACGGGAGGACGGGACGTGGACGTGGCGCGCCGCCGGTGCCATGCAGCCCCGCGGCACCGTGGAGTCGACCCTCGTCCCCGACGGGGTCACGGCCGGCGCGGTCCTGCGGGCCGAGGCCAACTTCGAGCTCGACGGGATCGTCATCCTGTCGGTGCAGGCACCGAAGGAGCGCACCCGCGTCGAGCCTGAGCGCATCGAGGTCATCGGTGGCTCGGCCCCGACCCCGGGGGTCACGACCCAGCTGTTCGGTCGAGGTGACCGACGTGACGACCGTCGCGGCCCGCGCCGGGGTGACGGCCGTCAGGGCGAGCGCAGCGACCGCCCCGACGAGCGGCCCCGCAGGGACCGCGTGCCGGGCGACCGGTCGGGACCGCCGCGCACCGACCGCGCCTCCTCCGACCGGGCCGGCGCCGATCGGGGATCCCGCCGCGGCGAGCGGCCCGGCGAGCGGCCCGGTGCTGGTCGAGAGACCGAGCGCGGGGCCGGCGGGGGGCGCCCCCGCCCGGCACGTGAAGGCCAGCCGGAGCGGACCTCGGACGACCGGGCGGCCAGGTCGACGGCCCGGCGCCTCAACCCCGGCAACGCCCACCGCCACGCGGTGCTGGCCTCGCTGGCCCCCGAGGAGCTGCCCATCGCCGAGCAGGTCCTGCGGGGCGGGATCCCGGCCGTGCGCACGGCCATGCACATCGAGCGGGAGAAGGCCACGTCCGAGGGCCGGCCCGCGCCCGACACCGACGCCATGGTCGCGCTGGCCGAGGGGCTCCTCCCCCGCCTCAAGACGGCGGAGTGGCACGACCGGGCCGAGGCCGCGGCCAAGGGGGCCGACACCATCACGCTCCGGGATCTCCGCTCGGTGGTCGCCGGCGCCGATCAGGCCCGCGACGACGAGACCAGGGCCCTCGCCACGTCGCTGCGCGAGGCGCTCGACCGCCGCGTCGGCACCCTCCGCAAGGAATGGTCCGACGAGCTCGACCACCACCTCGACGAGGGTCGCGTGGTCCGGGCCCTACGGGTCGCGGCCCGTGCCCCCGACGCCACCACTCGGCTCTCCGCCGAGCAGGCGACCCGCTTGACCGAGGCCGCCGGCGCGGCCATGGCCCCCGACACCGCACCCGAGCGCTGGCTGGCCCTGCTCGAGGCGGTCGCCGCCTCGCCGGTGCGCAGGAACGTGAAGCCGGCCGGCCTCCCCGGCGAGCCGACGCCCGAGCTGGTCTCCGCCGCCCAGCAGCAGGCCGGCCGGGTGCCGGCCCTCGCCGCCCTCCTCGGGATCACCATGCCCCCGCCCCCGGGGCCGGTCCGCACCGGCGGTCCCCGGCGCCCCCCTCGTCCGCCGGCGCCGCGAGGTGCCCGTGCCGGAGACCCGAGGTCCGCACCGGCGGTCCCCGGCGGCGACGGGCGCCGCCAGTCCCCGCCGCCCCCGCCCCCCGCCACGCCCTCTGCACCGCCGGCCGCCGCCCCGGCGCCACCGGCCGCGCCAGTCGAGACCGCCGCGCCAGTCGAGACCGCCGCGCCAGACGACACCGCCGCGCCAGACGACACCGCCGCGCCAGACGAGCCCGACGCGGCAGTCGAGCCCGACGCCCCGGCCGACGCCGCCGAGCCCGACCGTCCGACATCCGAGGACGCTCCCACGCCGCCAGGCCCGTAGAGCCCGCCGCGGTCAGGTGAAGGTGGGCAGGATCCCGTGGTCGTGGAGAAACTCCGCCAGCCCGTCCGCCAACGTCAGCTCGGCGACGTCGAACAGCGGCACCCACGCCACGTCGGCGGCGTCGTCGCCGGGGACCGGATCGGCGTCGGAGATGATGGTCACCCAGAAGTCCACGATCAGGAAGTGGTGGTCGTCGCCGATGCGCTCGACCCAACCGATCGGCTCACCGCAGAGGGCGTCGAGGCCGGTCTCCTCCCGCAGCTCGCGCAGGACCGCCTCGGCCAGCGTCTCCCCCGTCTCGACCCGGCCACCCGGGACCGACCAGGTGCCGACCCCGACTCCACGGCCCCGGCGCACCAGGAGGAGCCGGTCCCGGTCGAGGGCGACCGCGCCGACGCAGGCTTCGGGATGTGGGCGAGCCGGAGGCGGCGGTCGGGGGGGATCGTCGAGCGTCGGGTCGGCGGCGTCGACGGCGTCGTCGGGCACGACGGCCGGCCCGGCGATGGGCCGGTGCATGGTCAGCAACCTGGCGACGAAGCCGTTGTCCTCGCAGAACGACTTGGTGGCCCGGTTGCCGGGCAGGGCGTGGATGTCGACCCCACTGCAGCCGAGCGGGGTCGCCCAGGCGATCACCGCATCAGCCAGGGCCTCCCCCACCCCGACGCCACGGGCCTCGGCCTCCACGTAGATGACCTCGACCACCGCGACCGGCGGGCGCCGGGAGCGGTCGAGGCGAGCGCTGGCGAAGCCGACCGGGTAGTCGTCGACGCAGCCGACGAGCACGAGCCGGCCGCCACCGGCGGGATCGGGGGCGAAGGGGTCGACGCCGTCGACGAGCACGGCGCCCCCGCGCTGCACGCGCAGCTCCTCGGTGACCGCCTCCCACAGCGCGGCCAGCCGGTCTCGGTCGCCGGGCACGGCGGGACGGACCGACTCCATGGTCGACCCGGTCAGCGAGCCTGCAGCTGGGCGACCCGGGCGAGGATGGTGCGCCGACCGCGGGTGGCCGCCTCGTAGGCGGCGACCGCGTCGAGCTCGACAGGGGCCAGGCCGGCGAGGCGAGAGACCACCTGGGAAGCGGAGAGCGAGTCGTAGCGCGGGATGGCGAGCGATGCGGATGTCGGGGTGCGCCTCCTCGCGGCGGCAGCCTTGGCCGGGCGGCCGGGACTGCTCGAGACGCGAGCGCTCGGGACCCGGCGCGCCGGGGCGGCGGGCGCCTTGGCGACCGGAGGGGTGGACACGACGCCGATGGGTCCCGACGGCGCCGTCGGACGTCCGGCTGCGGGAGGGGCAGCCACCGGGCCAGGGCGGGTGGCGGGCCGGGCCCCCCCGACCCGCTTGTCGACCTGGTTGCGGCCGTGGCTGACGGCAAACTGGCCGACCATGCGCGCCGCTCGGAAGTGGCCGCCCAGTCGGGCGCGACCCTTGGCCGCCAGCTTGGGCACCTCCTCGCCGACGGTCAGGGCCAGACCGACGGGCACGTAGACCAGCAGGTCGAGCGCGGCGTCGATCGGCGAGGGTTGGCTGGTGCTCACGGCCGCATCCTCTCTCGCCGGGAAGTCGAGCGACAAGTCAGACGCAGTCCCGGCACAGCTGGGCGACAGGGTCGGCGAGCTGGCTCGGATGCTTCACGAGGAAGCAGGACTGGCAGACGAACTCACCGGGCTGCTTGGGCAGCACCTTGGGCGCGGCCTCGCTGCGGTCCTCTGCGTCGACCACGTCCTCCTCGTCGTCGTCCTCCTCCTCGACGACCAGGCGCTCCTTCAAGATGACGTCCAGGCTGGCCTCCACATCATCGCCGTCCTCGTCGTCGTCATCGTCGTCGTCGTCCTCCTCCTCGGCCTTCGGCTTGGCCACCGCGGGCTTGGCGGCGCCGTCGACCACGACGGCCGGCTCGGTCTCGGTGTCGTCGGTTTCAGTGTCGACGGTTTCAGTGTCGTCCGTTTCGGTGTCGTCGGCATCGACGACGGCGAGGTCGTCATCGCCTTCGTCTTCTCCGTCGTCGAGCTCCTCGAGATCCTCTTCGTCGAGGTCGTCGGGCGCGTCCGCGCTCTCGTCGAGCTCGGCGTCGAGATCTTCGTCTGCCATGTGCGAATCCTTGGGAACGAGGGTGGGCAAGAGGCCCGGCCGACGCCCCGAGTTGGGGTCCTTCCGGGTCGCGAGCGCGCAACCCTAGGTGACCGGCAGCCATTCCCGGCGGCCCACCCGGCGCAGATCACACCGGGTGGACGCAGGGTGGCCCAGGAGCCGTTGGTGCCGTCAGCGGCAGCGGTACGAGACTCGCGCTACCGACGTTGTCTACTTGTCCCCTGAGCCACCCGAAGTGCCGGACCGCCCGGTGGAAAACCATCCGGCCCGGCGCCCGCGTCCGGCACCATCTTGGTCAATCCGTCGACGCCTGACAAGCGGCCCGACGCCCGCTCTGACCTGCGATTTCGCGCGTCGATGCAGGTCAGGGCCTACGAAAAACTTCCGGCCCGGCGGGCGCGCTCCTCGGCCCGCCGTTCCCCGACGAGGCGTTCCAGGCCCTCGTGCTCGTAGTCGGCGTGGTCGACGTAGCTCATCAACTCGGCGATCGCCCCGTGGCCGGCCTGCTCGGCGATCAACCGGTGCATCTGCTGGCCGACCTTGCGGTACTCGGGGTGGCCGGCCGCCCCGGTCCGCAGCTCGATCAGGTGCATGGCCTCCCTGGCGTTGAACTGCATCACGTAGCGGATCCGGTAGGCCAGGGCGACGGCATAGCCGGCCTGGGTCGGCCCGAGGGTCTCGGCGAGGGCGCCGTGGAGCCGGGCGGAACGGTCCATGGCCGCGCCGTAGGCGTCGGCTGCGCCGGCGTCGACCACCGCCGCCGGCAGGGTGTAGCCGTGGGCGGGACCGAGGTTCTGCCACTCGATGGTGAGCAGCCGGTGGCGCTGGAGGTCGCGGAACGCCCCGTAGTCGGACACCACGTCGAAGCGGTAGCCGCTGCGCTCCAGGGCCCGGCCCGGCTTGAACCGCCGGTTGCTGCGATCACCGACGTAGCGACGCACGATCTCCCTGCGGTCCTCGGCACCGAGGTCGGCGACGCGCTCGGCGATCCGGTGCTCGGGCAGGTCGGAGTAGGGGTAGAGCATGGCCGCGAGGACCTTGGTCTCGGCGTCGGGGTCCCAGTCGACGAGGGTGACCTCGGGGTCGCCGCCGGGCTCGGGGTCGCCGTGGGCCCCGGCCGCCCCGAGCAGGCGCTCGGTCAGCTCGGCCATGGCGTCGTGGTTGGTCTCCAGGTAGGCCGACCAGGCGCCCCCCCGGTCGTCGACGTCGACCCGCTTGACCCAGGACGGGATGACCTTGCGCAGCTCGGTGAGCATCAGGTCGGCGTACGCCCTGGCCTCGGGCAGCGGGTGGGCGTGCAGGCGCACCAACAGGCTCTCGTAGGCCTGCCCGCTGGCGTAGATGCCGAGGTTGGAGGTGGCCCCCGCGGGCAGCAGGCCCCGGAGGGCGTCGTAGGCCTTGGCCCGCACCGACCGCCGCCAGGCGAGATCGGAGTCCCCGTCCTGACGGGGGTTGTGCTCGGCGAACCAGCCTCCGACGACGGGCAGCAGGTCGCGATAGGCGTCGAAGAGCCGGTCCATGTCGCCGACGTAGCGCGCCCCGAGCGCGGAGTCGAGGATGGCCGGGTCGCGGTAGTAGCGGTAGCGGCCGTTGTCGAGCCGGGTGTCGTAGGCGACGTAGCGCGTCGACTTCTCCATGTAGGACATGAGCCGGCTCCACTCGATGGCCTTGGTCAGCAGGTTCGACGCCTGCTCGCAGGCCAGGTGCACGCCGCCGAGCTGGGCGACGGAGTCGTCGCCGTACTCGTAGAAGACCCGGTCGTAGAGCTGCTCGGCGCGCTCGAGGCCGATCGTCGCGTCGATGCCGAGGTCGCCGCTGACGTCGAGGTCGCCGACGAACTCGTCGAGGAAGAGCCTCCTCAGGCTCTTGGCCGACCGGGAGTACCGGGCGAACAACGCCCCCTTGACCACCTCGGGGAGGTTGACGAGGGCGAACACGGGGCCTTCGAGATTGGTGAAGTACCGGCGGAGGATCTCGGCCTCGTCGTCGGTCCACTCCTCTTCGGCGTAGAGCCCGGTGTCGGGGAAGGCCATGGCGTCGGTGAGCCTACGGGCGCAACGAGCCGATCGTGGGGGATGCGCCGTGGCGGCCGCACGGTGTCACCGCCCGACCACCGATCCTGCGGCCACCACCCCGCGGAGCAGCCGGTCGACGGCGCTCCTGGCCGCGCTCCTGGTGGCCGGATCGGGGGCCCGCTCGCCGAGTTGGCGGAGCAGGTCGACGAGCTGCTTGACGTTGCGGACGAAGTCGCCCCCGGAGAGCTCGCCGTCGCCGAGGAGCGGCGCCAGGTCCTCACCGCTCGCCCACCGCCCGGCGATCGCCGCGAACCCCGGGTCGGGGCTGCGGGTGGGCGGCAGGCCGGCGGCCAGCTCTTCGGCCTGCAGGCCGGCGGCCAGGCGCTCGACGTCGTGCCACCGCTGCCGGAGCCGGCCGCTCGTCAGCGTCGGCGGCCCCTCGGACCGGCCGCGGGCCTCGAAGGTGAACATCGACGCCACGGCGGCCAGGTCGGCAGGACCCAGCCCGTCGAGCAGGCCGCGCTCGACGGCCTCGGCGACCAGCAGGTCGCACTCGTGGTAGAGCCCGGCCAGCAGCTCGCCCGCCGGGGTGAGCTCCCACTCCTCGACGTAGCCGCGCCGGTCGAGGACGGCGAGCACCCGGTCGAGCTGGGCGGCGAGGGAGCCGGGACGGCGTCCGGCGCGCTCCTCGAGGCCGGCGATCTCTCCGACGAGCCGATCGACTCGGTCGAGGGCCCGCACGTGGAGGCGGGCGCGGGGGCAGGCCGCCACGGGGTGAGAGGACGCAGGGTGGGAGGACGAAGCGTGGGAGGACGCAGGCTGCGAGGACGTCCCCGGCCCGGGGGCGGAGTGGCGCCCCTGCGTCCGGGCGGCGTGGAGCAGGTGGCGGTCGATGCGGACCCCGGCCAGGGACGCGGCGACCCGCTTGCGGAACGCGCTGCTGTTGGGCGCGTAGGGGCTCGGCAGCCGCACGCGACCGACCGGCCGGGGCGGGAGGTCGAAGTCGGCCGGGCCGATCTGCACCGACCTTCGCTCGGCGGTCACCGCCCGGACCTGGACCCCGCTCCCCCGCCGCCTGGTGCTCGACAGGACGGCCACGGGCTGCGCCGAGCGGGCGCCGGGGACGAGCAGCACGTCGCCGGGCCTGACCGCCTCGAGGGCGGCGGCGACCTCCGCCTGGGGCGCCGGCCGCCGGTCGAGTCCCTCGGCGCGCGCCGCTCGGACCAGGCGCCGGTAGGACGCGACGTCGCCTCGCTCGCAGGTCGCCTCCGCGGCGGCCTCGGCGAGGGTCGCCCTGGCCCGCTCCAGGCCGGCCTCGGCGACGACCACGTCCCGGTCGGCCCGGTACTGGGCGAACGACAGGCCGAGGAGGTGCCTGGCCCGCTCCTGGTCGTAGCGGCGCACGAGGTTGGCCGCCATGTTGTAGGTCGGCCGGAAGCTGCTGGTGAGGGCGTAGCTGCGGGTGCCGACCAGGCCGGCCACCTGGTCGAACGGCACCCACGGCGACCACGGCACGACGGCGTAGCCGACCTCGTCGATGCCCCGGCGACCAGCCCGTCCCGTGAGCTGGGTGTACTCGGCCGGGGTGAGGAACTCGTGGCGCTCCCCGGTGAACTTGGTGAGCTTCTCGATCACGACGGTCCGCGCCGGCATGTTGATCCCGAGGGCGAGGGTCTCGGTGGCGAAGACCACCTTGATCAGGCCGGCCGCGAAGCACGCTTCGACGGCCTCCTTGAACGGGGGGACGAGACCGGCGTGGTGGGCGGCGAAGCCGGACTCGAGCCCGCTCAGCCACTCGTCGTGGCCGAGCAGTCGCAGGTCGGCCGGGCCGAGGCCGTCGACGTGGTGGCCGGCGATCTCGCGGATGCGCGCGCGCTCCTCGGCCGTGGTCAGGGGGCGGCTGTCCCTGGCGCACTGGCGGACGGCGTCGTCGCACGCGTTGCGGCTGAAGACGAACGAGATCGCCGGCAGCATGCCGAGCTCGTCGAGCAGCTCCACGGTCTCGGCGCGACGGGGGGCGAACAGCCGTCGCCTGCTGCCCGGCGGGACCGGGCCCCTGGGCCTGGCGGTGAGGGCGGCGGCCTCGCCGTTGGCCCGGTCCTCGACGAGGGTGGGGAGGAGCAGCAGGCGGTCGGAGCCCCGCTCTCCCACCAGGTAGAGGTCGTGCAGGTCGACCGGCCTGCGGGTCTCGACGACGACCGACGTCGGGCCGCGCACGGTGCCGATCCAGTCGGCCAGCTCGTCGGCGTTGGAGACCGTCGCGGACAGGCAGACCAGGCCGACGTGGGCGGGGAGGTGGATGATCACCTCCTCCCAGACGGGACCGCGGTAGGCGTTCTGCAGGTAGTGGACCTCGTCGAGCACGACCCAGCGCAGGGCGTCGAGGGCCGGCGACGAGGCGTAGATCATGTTGCGCAGCACCTCGGTGGTCATGACCACGACCGGTGCGCCCGGGTTGACCACGTTGTCGCCGGTGAGCAGGCCGACCGCCGGGGCGCCGTGGCGGGCGACGAGCTCGGCGTACTTCTGGTTGGACAGGGCCTTGAGCGGGGTGGTGTAGAACGCCCGGCGCCCCTCGCCGAGGGCCAGGCCGACGGCGTAGTCGGCGACGACGGTCTTGCCCGACCCGGTCGGCACGGCGACCACGACGCTGTCGCCCCGGTCGAGGACGTCGATGGCCTCGGTCTGGAACGGGTCGAGCTCGAAGCCGAGGGTCGACGCGAACGCACCCCGACCGCCGGGCTCGGCGGCGGCGACCACTACTTGTGCAGGGCGCGGCCGACGATGATGGACCCCTCGTAGAACACGTACATCGGCACGGCCATCGCCGCGAACGAGAACGGGTCGCTGCTCGGGGTGATCACCGCGGCGACGATGGCGATCACGACGATCGCCGGGCGACGCCAATGTCGCCACTTCTGGCTCGGGACGACCCCGGTGAGCTCGAGGGACACCACCACCAGCGGGTACATGAAGACCGCGCCGAAGACCAGGCAGAGCAGGGAGTAGAGGGTGAAGTAGCTCGAAGGGGACAGCAACGGGAGGACCCCGGTGCCGCCCACGTTGAGGAGGAACTGGAGCACCTTGGGGAACACCAGGATCGACGTGGTCACCCCGAGGGCGAAGAGGACCACTGCGGCGATGGTGAAGGGGAGGATGTAGCGCTTCTCGTTCTTCTTCAGGCCGGGGGTGATGAACCGCCACAGCTCCCAGAACAGCACGGGGCTGGACAGGGCGATCCCGGCGTAGCCGCTGACCTTGAGCCGGGTGGTGAAGCCCTCGGCCGGCCCGTTGGTGACCAGGTTGCACCCGCCGACCACACCCTTCTGAGGGTGGGTGCGGATGAACTCGCAGTACGGGTGGCGCATGAACGAGATGAGCTGGTCGTAGAAGAACCAGGCGACGACGGTCAGGATCACCACGGCCGCCAGCGAGACGGCCAGGCGGTTGCGCAGCTCCGCCAGGTGCTCGTAGAGCGTCATGGTGGCCAGCTGGTCGTCCAGCTTCGCCTGGCCCTGCGCCGGGTCCTCCAGGATGGCCACGGCCTAGTTGAGCGCCGGGTCGTCGGGCAGGGGGGCGCCACCGATCGGGAGGTCGGCCTGCGCCGGGTCGCCCGTGGCCGGCGGGTCGACGCCGACGGCGCGGTTGGCGGCCGGCGGGGCGATGGCCGCCGAGATGACCGAGCGGACGTTGGGGACCTTGGGGATGCTGCGGGGCAGGCCGATGTCGCCCACCGCGTCGTCGAGCGCCTTGCGGGGCTCGGCCAGGGCGTCGTGCATCTCGGTCTGGACCGAGGCGGACACGGTCCTGACCTGGTGGAGGAGCTTGCCGAGGGTCCTGGCCGCATGGGGAAGACGGTCGGGGCCGAGCACGACCAGCGCGAGCATGCCGAGCACCACGATCTTCTCGGGGCTCAGATCGAACACGAGACCGAGTCTACCGGTCGGTGCCGGTTGAGCCCCTTCGCCCGGGTCGCGCCGCACGGATCCGCTCGGAGGTCGAGCGCAGCGCCGCGGTCTCCGAGCGCAGGCGCACGCTCCCGGCCCAGGCGGCCGCCGCCCCGACCACCGCGGCCAGGAGCGCCGTCAACCACCAGAGCGACACGCGCGGCCGGGCCGGAAGGTCGAGGACACAACGTCAGCCTGCCAGGTCTCGTCGCGACCCGCGAGCTCCGGGATCAGGAGCGGGCGCTCGAGGGGTCGGCGCTGCGCCCGTCGAGACCGTGCCCGTCGAGGCTCGGCCCCTCGAGCGACAGCCCCTCGAGGGACAACCCACCGACGGCGGCCTCGAGCCAGCCGTCCTCCTGGAGGAGGAAGTGGAAGCCGAGCAGGTCGTCGTGGCTGATGACCGGCCCGTCGCGCACCTCGGTGAGCTCGGCCGGGAGGCTCCAGGACACGACCCGCACACCGGCGCCGACCAGGATCTCGACGACCTGGCTGGTGGCGTCCTTGTTGACCAGCAGGCGGCACCGGGGGCACACGAAGGAGTACGTGGAGTGCCCGGTCGTCTCGCAGACCTGGACCTGCACGTCGCGGGTGGTCATCTCGACATCACCGCAGGTCGCGCAGCTCGCTCGGACCGTTGCCACCGCAGGTCTCCCTTCGAGAACCCGCCGGTCGGGTCCTCGCTGGATCTATCGGCGCCCGCCGGCCACCCTTGAGCGCGCCGGGCCACCGCTCCCCACCTCTACCGGTACTTCCGACTTCCTCTGACCGGCGGAGCGCGGCCACGATGGCGGGATGGACGGCCAACGGCACCGGGTGATCGGCTTCGCGCACCGGGGCGCCAGGTCGGAGTGCCCCGACAACACGATGGTGTCGTTCCGCCGGGCCATCGAGCTCGGCGCCGACGCCCTGGAGAGCGACGTCTGGCGCACCGCCGACGGCGTGGCCGTGCTCGACCACGACGGGCGCGTCCGCCGGGGCGTGCGCCGGACCCCGATCTCGTCGCTCCGCCGCCGCGATCTCCCCTCCCACATCCCGGCCCTCCACGAGCTCTACGACGGGTGCGGCTCGGACTTCGAGCTGTCCCTCGACGTCAAGGACCCGGCGGCCGCCAGCGCGGCCGTCGACGCGGCCGACGCCGTGGGCGCCACCGGGAGGCTGTGGCTGTGCGGCTCGGGACCGAGCCTGGCCGCGTGGCGCGGCCTGTCGCCGGTCGTGCGCCTGGTCGAGTCGACCCGGCGGGCGGCCATGCCCGACCCACGGGCGCACGCCGCCGCTCTCCGCTCGTCGGACGTCGACGCGGTCAACCTGCGCTGGGGCGACTGGGACGCGCCCACGCTCGACGCCGTCCACGCCGCTGGGCTCGTGGCCTTCACCTGGGGCGTGCAGCGCAGCGCGGATCTCGTCGCCGCCATCGCCCTCGGGGTCGACGGTCTCTACAGCGACCACGTGGACCGCATGGTGGCCGCCATCAGACCCTGAACCGGCCGGTGAAGCTCAGAACCAGTGCCACCGGCCGACGGGCCAGATCCGCACGAAGGCCTGGCCGACGATCGACGAGCCCCTGATCGGACCGAAGAAGCGCGAGTCGTACGAGTCACCGCGGTAGTCGCCCATCACGAAGTACTCCCCTGCGGGGATGCGCATGGTGGCGATCGAGGGCCCGGGATGCGCCTTGGCGTCGGGGGTCAACCAGGGTTGGGCGATGGCGTGGCCGTCGATCAGGATGGCGCCGTCGAGGCCGGAGGAGATGGTCTCCCCCGGCAGGCCGATGACCCGCTTGATCAGGTCCTTGATGGTGACCTCGGGGTCGGACGGGGGCCGGGTGAACACCACGATGTCGCCCCGGTGCACGCCGCCGAAGTCGTAGGCCAGCTTGTTGACCAGCAGCCGGTCGCCGGTCTTGATGGTCGGCGACATCGACGGGGAGGGGATGTAGTAGGCCTCGACCACGAAGGTCTTGATGAGGAAGGCGGCCAGCAGGGCCACGACCACGATCACAGCCCACTCGATCAGGCCCTTGTGCGACCGGCGGCGCGGTGCCGGGCTCATGGGCTCCTGGGTGACCGTCGCGCTCACGGCCGAGACCCTAGAAGACGCCTAGCCCGGCCCGGCATCGCTCGACGGCGCGTGGTAGCGGAGGAGCACCCGCGCCGCCGCTTCGCTCCCGATGGTGACATCGCCGTCGGCGACGGTCGCGTCGGTCCCGGCCCGGAGCAGGACCCGCTCGGCCCACGCCCGTTCCCCGACCCGCAGCGTGACCCGCAGTCGGCCGTCGCCCAGGTCCTCGACCCCCTCGTTGGGGTAGCTCTCGGCCACCCAGTGGGCCCCGGGCGCGAGGTCGACCACGAGGCGGGGCGACGAGGGATCGGGGTGGAACAGCCGGGTGGAGTCGTCGGGGATCTCGCCGGCGTCGAAGCACTCGTCGAGGACCTCGGCGCCGGTGATCCGATCCACGCGGAAGAGCCGTTCGCCGGCCGCCGACTCGCACCACGCCCGCAGGTACCACTGCCCGCCGGCGCTGAAGACCCGCCACGGGTGCACCACCCGGGTCGAGTGCCGGTCGCGACCGAACGACCAGTAGTCGATCCTCACCGACCGGGACCGCTCGGCGCCGGCGCGCACCGCCTCGAGGATCCCGGCCGGCGCGGGACCGAGCTCGACGTCGACCGCATCGTCGCGGCCGACGCCGACCACCGCATCGAGCTTGGCGAGGGCGGAGGCGAGCGTGCCGTCGGGGTCGCCGCCCGGTACCGCGAGGAGGGCGGCGCCCGTGGCCACGAGGGCCAGGCCTTCCTGGGGGGTGAGGCGCAGCGGCCGGCGGAAGTAGTCGGCGAAGCGGATCCACACCCGCCCGTCGGCGACGTCGACCTCGATCAGCGTGTCGGGCGTGAAGGGGTGGACCCCGCAGAGGAACAGCAGGTCGAGGTCGGCGAGCAGCTCGTCCTCGGCGACGCCGAAGCGGGCGCAGACCTCGGCGATGGCGGGCCCGTCGTGGGCGGCCACCCACGGCACGATGGCCAGGAGGCGGCCGAGCCGCTCGGGGGCGGGGGCCCGCCCGGCCGGGCTCACGGGCCGGCGCGCCGGTGCGCGCTCACCGGGCCACCAGGGACCGCAGCCGGTCGGCGAAGGCGCCGCGCTCGCCTGGCGGTCCGAGGATCTCCGCGTGGTCGAGGAAGCCGACGACCCACGAGTGCAGGCCGGCCCGGTTGGTGACCGCGAGCTCGATCTCGACGGATCCGTCGGGCCGGTCGGCGACCACCGCGTCCCGGCCGACCGCCGCGACCGCCCAGGTGGCATGGCCGGCATCGACGAGGACGCGCACCGTGACCGCGGGACCGTCGCCGAGCTGCCAGGGGGGCGCCGGCGCGGCGGCCGCGCCGGCGGGCCGGTCGAACGCTCCGGCGTCGCCCACCGCCTCCACGGGGCCCTCCGTCCGGTCGAGGCGGAAGCTGCGCTCGGCGTCGCGGCGGTGGTCGAAGCCGGCCAGGTACCACTGACCGCGCCGGTACGACAGCTGCCACGGATCGATGGTCCGCTCCTCGCCGCGGTAGGTGAAGCGGAGGCGTCGCCGGTCGGCGATGGCGCCGAAGGCGGCGACCACCGCGTCGCCTCCGGCGAGCTCGGCGGCCGGGGCGACGGCGCGCTCGGCCCCTCCCACCCGACCGGCGGGGCCGCCGCTCGGGTCGCCGGCGGCGGCCAGCTTGCGGAGCGCGCCGATGGTGGCGTCGCTGCCCCACGGCCCGTCGAGGCGGACGGCCGACGAGGCCAGCCGAAGGGCCGCCAGCTCTCCCTCCTCGAGGCCGGGGTCGGGCAGCTCGTAGCGCTCCCGCGGGATCCGGTAGCCCGCCTGGTCGTCGCTCTGCTCGCCGCTGACGGCCTCGGTGACGAGCGGCAGGCCCATCTGGCGGAGGACGTCCTTGTCCCGCTCGAAGTTGCGCCGGAAGGCGCCCGGATCGTCGGAGTAGCCGCCGACGCGCTCGCGCAGCTCGGCGCGCGTCAGCGGGCGGTCGGCGTCGACCAGGGCGGCGACCAGGTTGACGAGGCGCTCGAGGCGGTCCACGACGTCCTCAGAGGGAGGCGATGAGCTTCTCGACCCGCTCGTCGTGGGACTTGAACGGGTCCTTGCACAGGACGGTCCGCTGGGCCTGGTCGTTGAGCTTGAGGTGGACCCAGTCGACGGTGAAGTCACGCCTGCGGTCCTTGGCCCTGCGGATGAACTCGCCCCGCAACCTGGCCCTGGTCGTCTGCGGCGGCTCGTCGACGGCGCGGTCGATCTCCTCGTCGGTGCAGGTGCGCTCGACCATGCCCCGCGACTGCATCTTGTAGAACAGGCCGCGGTTGCGACTGACGTCGTGGTACTGGAGGTCCATCAGCGCCACCCTCGGGTGGGTGAGAGGCACGCCCTCCCGCTCGCGGAAGCGCTCGATCAGGCGGTGCTTGATGACCCAGTCGCACTCGCGGTCGAGGGAGAGGGGGTCCTTCTCGATCCCCTCCATGCAGTGCTCCCACATGGCCAGCGCCTTGTCCTCGAGCGGCGAGAGGCCTCGCGTCTCCTGGTAGCGCTTGGCCCGGCTCAGGTACTCGGCCTGGATGTCGTGGGCGCTCGCCTCGCGTCCGTTGGCCAGGCGGACCCGACGCCGGCAGGTCGTGTCGTGGCTGATCTCGCGGATGGCCCGGATCGGGTTCTCGAGGGTCATGTCCCGCAGCACCACGCCGGGGTCCTCGAGCATCCGCAGGAGGATGCTGGTCGTGCCGACCTTGAGGAAGGTGGCGTACTCGCTCATGTTGGAGTCACCGACGATCACGTGCAGGCGCCGGAAGCGCTCGGCGTCGGCGTGGGGCTCGTCGCGGGTGTTGATGATGGGCCGGCTGCGCGTCGTCGCCGAGCTCACGCCCTCCCAGATGTGCTCGGCCCGCTGACTGATGCAGTAGGTCGCGCCCCGTGCCGTCTGGAGCACCTTCCCGGCCCCGGCGTAGATCTGCCGGGACACGAGGAACGGGATCAGCACCTCGGCGTAGTGAGCGAAGTCGTCACGCCGGCTCGTCAGGTAGTTCTCGTGGCAGCCGTAGGAGTTGCCGGCCGAGTCGGTGTTGTTCTTGAACAGGAAGATCACCCCGCGGATCCCCTCCTCCCGCAGCCTGGCCTCGGCGGACTCGACGAGGTGCTCGAGGATCCGCTCGCCCGCCTTGTCGTGGATGACCAGGTCCGAGATGGTGTCGCACTCGGGGGTGGCGTACTCGGGATGGCTGCCGACGTCGAGGTACAGGCGGGCGCCGTTCTCCAGGAACACGTTGGACGACCGTCCCCAGCTGACGACCCGGCGGAAGAGGTACCGCGCCACCTCGTCCGGGCTCAGCCGCCGCTGCCCGCGGAGGGTGCAGGTGACGCCGTACTCGTTCTCGAGGCCGAAGATGCGACGTTCCATACCTGCCTGGCGGTTCGGGGAGCGCAAGGGGCTCCTGTCTGCGGCGCACGCTACCGTGCAGGCATCGTGTCCAGGCACCCGACTACGCCGAGCCGCATGGTCCACGTGCGCACCGTCGGGACGTCGTTCCATGCCCGGGTGATCGCCGCCCGCCTCGGGGCCGACGGCATCCCGACCCAGCTGCGCGGCAACACCGGCGGCCCCTACCCCTTCGGGGCGGTGTCCATCTGGGTCGACGCCGGCGACGCCGACGAGGCCGCCGAACTGCTGCTCGCCGACGAGGTGGAGGCCGCCTTCACCGAGGACCAGTCCGACCCGCCGGTGCTGGTCGCCGGCCGCTGGCGCCCCCGCCAGCTCGTCGCCGCCGCCGGCCTGGTGCTGGTGGCACTCTGGGCCCTCGCCGCCCACCTCATCTGGTCGTAGTGGCCAGGCGGCGCCGCCGCCCGCCCGCGTCCCCCCGCCCGCGTCCCCCCGCCCGCGTCCGCCCGCCCGCGTCCCCCACCCCCAGCGACCCCTGTCCCGTCGACCTGGGGGCGCCTCACGTCGGTAACCGCGGCGAACCGCCCCCAGGTCCGAGCCGGGCGCCCCTTGCCCCCCGGAGACGCCGAGCGCCCCCGCCCCGTCCGGCCCCCCCCCAGCGACCCCTGTCCCGGCGACCTGGGGCGCCTCACGTCGGTAACCGCGGCGAACCGCGCCGAGGTCCGACCCGGCGGTCGCGCGGCTCGGGCCGCCGAGGCTGCCGCTTCCATCAATCGGGCGGTGAGGACGGGAGCCAAGGGGAACGGGCCGGCGCCCCGCCGGCCACCCTCAGTCGCCGGCCACCCTCAGTCGCCGGCCACCCTCAGTCGCCGGCCACGTTCAATCGCCGGCCACCCTCAGTCGCCGTGATCGTCGTCGGTGTGGTCGTCGGCGGCGGCCGGATCGGGCACGCCCACGCCGAGGACCTCGACCAGCTCCTCGCGCCCGAGCCGGCGGAAGGCACGGCGCTGCGAGCTGCGGGCCAGCACCGCGACCTCGAGGTCGCTGGCGCCGAGGGCGCGGTCGGTGCCGGCCAGGGCGGCCACCGCGGCCTGCAGGGCGGTGGTCAGGTCCCAGCCGGCGGTGTAGCGCTCCCGCAGGCGGCCGGTGATGGCATCGGCCTCGCCGCCGAGGACGGTCACGTCGTCCTCGTCGACCACGAACCCGTCGTAGAGGATGTGGAACAGCTGGTCGTCGCCCGGACCGGCGCCGACCTCGGCCACCAGGATCTCCACCTCGAGCGGCTTCATCTCGTGGGTGAACACGTTGCCCATGTACTGCGCGTAGAGGTTGGCCAGCGAGCGGGCATCCACGTCCTCGCGTGAGTACTGGTAGCCCTTGACGTCGGCGTGCTGCACGCCGCTGCGGCGCAGCTGGTCGAACTCGTTGTAGCGACCGACGCCGGCGAAGGCGATCCGGTCGTAGATCTCGCTGACCTTGTGGAGGGAGGCCGACGGGTTCTCCGCGCAGATCAGGATCCCGTCGTCGTAGGCCACGGCGACGAGCGGACGGCCCCGGCCCACGTTCTTCCGGGCGAAGTCGGCCTTGTCCTTCATGAACTGCTCGGGCGCGACGTAGAACGGCATGCTCATTGGGGCACCCTCTCCGAGGGCGCCCATGAGCAGGCTGCTCCACTCATCGGTTCGCACGGCGTGCTCACAGCGACGCGCCCCCCGCGCTCAGGGCGGCGATCACCGACGCGAAGCTGGCGGCCACCTCGGTCTCGGGCACCGGCTCGTACCCGCCGGCGGTGATGGTGGCCACCGTGGGGTAGATGCCCCGCACGGCGTCGGGGCCGCCGGTGGCCGAATCCTCGTCGGCTGCCTGCCAAAGAGCCTTCACGGCGAGCTCGATGGTCTCGGGACGGTCCAGGTCGGGCCGCCAGCCGAGCTTCACGGTGGTGCGGGCGTCGCGGCCTCCGGACCCGTCGGCGTGGAAGTCGGTCTCCTCGTAGCGGCCGCCGGTCGGGTCGTAGGTGTAGATGCGGCCCACCCCCCGGCTGAGGTCGAAGCCGGCGAAGAGCGGCACGACGACGAAGCCCTGCATGGCCATGGCCAGGTGCTGGCGGACCATCTGGGACAGCTGGTTGGCCTTGCCCTCCAGGCTGAGCGGGCGGCCCTCGACCTTCTCGTAGTGCTCGAGCTGCAGCTGGAACAGCTTGACCATCTCGAGCGCAGGGCCCGCCGACCCGGCGATGGCCACCCCGCTGTGACGGTCCGCCGGGTGGACCTTGTCCATCTGGCGGTGGGCGATCGACGAGCCGGCCGTGGCCCTCCTGTCGCCCGCCATGACCACCCCGTCCCGGTAGCGGACGGCGGCGATCGTGGTGCCGTGGCGGACCTCGAAGGGGGCAGGGCCCGTCGCCGCCGTCGGGGCGAAGGGATCGAGGCCGATCCGCGACAGCACAGCGGTGAAGCTCGGCCCTGGGTTGTCCTCGGGATGGAAGCTCGGCAGCGTCATGGCGGGCAGCAACCTACCTGACGGTCCGGCCGGTCCCTACTGCCCGCCCTTCTGGACGTAGCTGCGAACGAACTCCTCGGCGTTCTCCTCGAGGACCTCGTCGATCTCGTCGAGCAGGTCGTCGAGCTCGGCCTTCAGCTCGTCGCCCTTCTTGGTGCTCGCAGGCACCTCCTCGACGGTCTCCTCGTCCGCTCTCGACGGGCTCTGCTTCTTGATCTGTTCTCTCTCAGCCATGGCAATCTCTCCTCACGAGCCCAGGCGCTCGAGAAGCTCGCCCGGGCTGGAAACGCTGTCGAGCAGGTCCTCGACGTGGGCCTTGGTCCCTCGCAACGGCTCCATCATCGGAACCCTTCTGAGGGGGTCGGCGCCCAGGTCGAAGACCAGGGAATCCCAGTTGGCGGCGGCGATGGAGGATCCCCATCGTTGCAGGCACCGCCCCCGGAAGTAGGCGCGGGTCGTCTCGGGCGGCTCGGTCACCGCCCTGGCGACGTCCGCAGGATCGAGCAGGTGGCGCAGACCGGCGCGCGTGGCAAGCGAGCGCTCGGGCCGGACGTCGTGGTACTGGAGGTCCATGGCCCGCAGCTTGGAGTCGCCCCAGGCCAGGCCGTGGCGTTGACGATATCCGTCGATGATGCGGTACTTGGCCACCCAGTCGAGCTGGTCGGCCAGCTCCATCGGGTCGGACTCGAGCCCGGTGAGCACCTCCTCCCACCTGGCGAGGATCTCCCGGCCGATGTCCTCCCCGCCGACCGCATCGAGGCCGCAGTCCTCGGCGTACTTGCGGGCCAGGTCGAGGTGCTCCCACTGCAGCTCGAGCGCGGTCATGGCCTGTCCGTCGGCCAGCCGGACGGGCTCGGCCAGGCCGATGTCGTAGGAGACCCGCCGCATCGACTGCACCGGGGACTGCAGGGTGAAGTCGCGGTCGGCGGCCTTGGCGAACCAGTCGTCCTCGATCATCGACAGCACCAGGGCGGTGGTGCCCACCTTGAGCAGCGTGGCGATCTCCGACAGGTTGGCGTCACCGACGATGACGTGCAGCCTGCGGTACTTCTGGGCGTTGCAGTGGGGCTCGTCGCGGGTGTTGACGATGGGCCGCTTCAGGGTCGTCTCGAGCCCGACCTCCTCCTCGAAGAAGTCGGCCCGCTGGGTCAGCTGGAAGTCGACGTCGATGCCGGCCGCCTCGCTGCCGACCTTGCCGGCGCCGGTGAAGATCTGCCGGGAGACGAAGTGCGGCATGACGTGCTGCACGATCCGGGCGAAGGGCACCGACCGGTCCATCAGGTAGTTCTCGTGGGTCCCGTACGAGTTGCCCTTGCCGTCGGAGTTGTTCTTCAGCACCACCAGGCTCTGGCCTGCCGGGAGCAGCCGCTCGGCCGCCTCGATCGACCTGGCGAGGATCAGCTCCCCGGCCTTGTCGTAGAGCAGCACGTCGCGCACGTCGGCGCACTCGGGGGTGGAGTACTCCGGGTGGGCGTGGTCGACGTAGAACCTGGCGCCGTTGGTGAGCACCGCGTTGACCAGGTGCGTCTCGATCTCGGGCGGCGACGACCCCTCCCGTGCGAACCCCCTGGCGTCGCGGCCGGGCGACTCGTCCTCGAAGTCCCAGGCGACCCGGCGGTTGAGCTCGGCCACGTAGGCGTTGATGAGCGCGGACGAGGCCGCGATCGGGTTCGGCTCCGCCGAACCCCGGATGATGATCCCGTACTCGGTCTCGAGACCGAGCACCTTCACGATGGCCACGGGCCGACGTTATCCACTGTCCTGCCGCTCCCGGTGAGCACTACCCGGACGCCCCGCCGCGGCCGGGTCTCACAGGTACTGCCCGGTCGTGACCCGCTCGATCGACCGACCACCGGTGGTCTCCTCGCCGTGGTTGGTGATGGTGCGGATGTAGACGATCCGCTCACCCTTCTTGCCGGAGATCTTGGCCCAGTCGTCGGGGTTGGTCGTGTTGGGCAGGTCCTCGTGCTCCTTGTACTCCTGCTTGATGGAGTCGAGGAGGTCCTGGGTCCTGATGCCCCGGCCCTCGCCGGCGATGGTCCGCTTGATGGCCAGCTTCTTGGCCCGCCGCACGATGTTCTCGATCATCGCCCCGGAGGCGAAGTCCTTGTAGTACATCGTCTCCTTGTCGCCGTTCTGGTAGGTGACCTCGAGGAACTCGTTGTCCTCGTCGTCGCGGTACATCTCGGCGACGGTGCGCTCGATCATCGCCATGACCGCCTTGTCGCGGTCGCCGCCGCCGAGGCCGACCACCTCGGTCTCCTCGAGGGGCAGGTCCGAGGTCAGGTAGCGGGAGAAGATCTGCCCGGCGGAGTCGGCGTCGGGGCGCTCGATCTTGATCTTCACGTCGAGGCGCCCCGGGCGGAGGATGGCCGGGTCGATCAGGTCCTCACGGTTGGAGGCGCCGATGACGATCACGTTCTTCAGCGTCTCGACGCCGTCGATCTCGGCCAGGAGCTGCGGGACGATGGTCGACTCCATGTCCGAGGAGATCCCGGTCCCCCTCGTGCGGAACAGCGAGTCCATCTCGTCGAAGAAGACGATGACCGGCACGCCCTCCTCGCTCTTCTCCCTGGCCCGCTGGAACACCAGCCGGATCTGGCGCTCGGTCTCGCCCACGTACTTGTTGAGCAGCTCGGGGCCCTTGATGTTGAGGAAGTACGACCTGGCCTCCCGGTCCCCGGAGACCTCGGCCACCTTCTTGGCCAGCGAGTTGGCGACCGCCTTGGCGATCAGGGTCTTGCCGCAGCCGGGAGGGCCGTAGAGCAGGATGCCCTTGGGCGCCGGCAGGCGGTGCTCGGTGAACAGCTCGCGGTGCAGGAACGGCAGCTCGACGGCGTCGGTGATCGCCTCGATCTGTCCGTCGAGCCCGCCGACGTCCTCGTAGGAGATGTCGGGGACCTCCTCGAGGACCAGCTCCTCGACCTCGGGCCGCGGCAGCTTCTCGAGGAGCAGGCCCGTGCGCGAGTCCATGAGCAGCGAGTCGCCGGCGCGGAGGCGGACCTCGCGGAGCTGCGCGGCCAGCTCGACCACCCGCTCCTCGTCGGCTCGACCGACGATCATCGCCCTGCGGCCGTCGTCGAAGAGCTCCTTCAAGGTGACGACCTCACCGGACACCTCCACCGAACGGGCCAGGACCACGTTGAGCGACTCGTTGAGCACGACCTCCTGGCCGCGCTCGATGGCCCCCTGGCCGTCGGACGCGGAGTCGCCGCTCAGCTCCGGGTGCATGGCCACCCGCATCTTGCGACCGCCGGAGAACACGTCGACCGTGCCGTCGTCGTTGTAGCCGAGGAACGTGCCGTACGCCGAGGGCGGCTGGGTCAGCTTGTCGACCTCTTCGCGCAGCGCGGCGATGTGCTCGCGCGCCTCGCGGAGGGTGAAGGTGAGCCGCTCGTTCTGCGAGATCGCCTGCTGCAGCTGGCCCTTGGTCTCGAGCAGCTTCTCTTCGAGGGTCCTGACCCGCTTGGGGGCGTCCTGCATGCGACGCCGGAGCGCCTCGAGCTCGTCCTCGAGGGCGGCGGCGTGCTCCCGCAGCTCCCCGAGCTCGAGCTCTGCGCCTTGTCGACCGCTGCCGTATCCGTCGGCGTGGCTCATGTCCGACCACCTCGCTCCCGTGCTCGTTGGGACCCTACTCGGCCCTTCCCGCAACACGGCGCGACCCCGCAGGGTCCGAAGGCGGCCGGTATCCCGGCGATCGAGGGAGGATCGGGTAGATTTCCCTCGGTGTCGCGGCGTGCCGCGCCCGTTTGGCGTCCCGGTGCCCGACCGGGACCGAAGAGCAAGCGAAGAGTGAAGGAACCCATGAAGGTCTGGATCGACCAGGATCTCTGCACCGGTGACGGTCTCTGCGAGGAGATTGCCCCGGCGGTCTTCACCCTCCTCGACGACGGCCTCTCCTACGTGAAGGAGGGGGACAAGGTCTTCGACAACCCGGCCGGCCACGACGGCCTCGCCGTCGTCCCCGACGGGATGGAGGACGCCGTCAAGGAGTCGGCGGAGGAATGCCCCGGGGAGTGCATCTTCATCGAGGAGTAGCCGGGCACGGCCCGTGAGATCGGGCCGGTGCCCTCAGCCGACACACCGTCAGCCGACGCACCGTCAGCCGACACACCCCTGGGTCGACACGGCTGCGGCGGTGGAGGAGGCCCCTGGCGGCGCGGCGGCCACGAAGGCCCGGAGCTCGCTGGTCGCCAGCGCGTAGGCGGTGTCGGACCGGTCGAGGGCGACGGCGAAGGCCACGCCGATCACCCGGCCACGCCGGTCCACGAGCGCACCGCCCGAGTCCCCCGGCTGGAGGCGAGCGGCCAGCACCAGCACCCGACGCGACGTGCGGTGCCGGTCGTAGAGGTCGCGCCCGACGGCGGTGATGGTCTCGGCGACGCGAGCCGGCTGGACGGCCAGTGCCGTCTGGCCGCCGGGATGGCCGAAGACCACAGCGTGGCGCCCGGTCGCGGCCGGCCCGATCGGCAGGGCGGTCGCGCCGAGGGCGCCGACGCGGAGGAGGGCGAGGTCGCGGTTGGGGTCGTAGGCGACCACGACGGCCGGGAGGCGCCGCCCCGTGGGGGTGAGCACGACCGTCGTCCCCCCGGGCTCGCCGGCCACGACGTGGGCGTTGGTGACGACGAGGTCGGCGCCGACGGCGAAGCCGCTGCCCTCCTGGATCCGGTCGCAGGCCGGCCCCTGGACCTCGACCGTCGATCCGGCGACGCGACGGGTGGTGACCGCGCCGAGCGGGCTCTGCGACGGCGGCAGCCCCACCGCCTGCCCCGGCGCGAGGGAGTCGAACACCGTCGGGAACCCGGCGGTGCCGACCAGGTTGCGGAGGGAGCGGAGTGCGTCGGGGGGAGCCGGTAACTGGTTGCCGACCCAGCGGGAGATGGCCGATCCCCTGGTGGCCTGGGCCGGCCACCCGGCGACCGACGCGATCGACGGCAGGAGCAGCCAGAGGGCGACGAGGACCCCGACCCCACCGGCCAGCCCCCCGACGACCCGGTCGGCGCTGCGCAGCGGTCCGAGCGGGAGCACGGCATGGAGGCGGCCGCCGACGAGCATCCCGAGGGCCTGGCCGACGAAGCCGCCGCCGACCAGGACGACCGCAGCGACGAGGAGGCGCGAGCCGGAGCTCGACAGGTGGGCGGCGCGGATCAGCGCAGGCAGGAAGTGCACGGCCAGGCCTACGCCGACCACCAGACCGACCCAGGACAGGGCCCGGGCGAAGAAGCCGAGGCGGTAGCCGCCGATGACCGCCACCAGGATGGCGACGACGAGCACCACGTCGAGCAGGTCGACCGCCGGGTCAGCGGCGGCGGTCACGGCTCGGAGGGCTCCCCGTCGAGCCCGTCGGGCAGGATCGCCGCCGCGTCGCCGACGCCGGCCGCGAGGTCGGTCATCCGGCCGATCCCGGGGTCGACGCCCGGACGGCCCCCGTCGGCCGGGGCGGCGAGGAGGCGGGCGGAGGTCAGGAACCCGGTGTGGGCGACCATGCGGTGGTCGGGGCGCACCGACTGGCCCTCGACGTGCCAGCTGCGCTGGAGGACCTCGATGGTCTCGGCCATGCCGAAGCCCGACCGGGCCAGGGCGTCGCGGAGGGTGGCGACCTGCAGGATGGTGGGCAGGTACGAGACCAGGATCCCGCCGGGACGCAACGCCGCTTCGGCGTGGCGCACCACCCGCCACGGCTCGGGCAGGTCGAGCACCACCCGGTCGAAGCCGCCGCCGTCGACGCCCTCGTAGACGTCGCGCACCTCGACGTGGTAGCGCTCGAGCGCGCCGGGACCGAGGAAGCCGGCCACGTTGGCCGCGGCCCGCTCGGCGAAGTCGTCGCGCACCTCGTAGCCGGTGATCTCCGCGCCGGTTCGCAGTAACGCCATCGACAGCGCGCCGGACCCGAGACCCGACTCGAGGATCCTGGCACCGGGGAACACGTCCGCGAGGATCAGGATCGGTCCGAGATCCTTCGGATAGATGACCTGGGCCCCCCGTGGCATCTTCAACACGACCTCGGCGAGGGTGGGGCGCACGACGGTGTAGCGGGCACCGCGGGTCGAGCGCACGGTGACGCCCTCCTCGCCGCCGATCAGGTCGTCGTGGGCGACCGGCCCCGAGTGGGTGTGGAACTCGCCGCCATCCACGAGGTCGACGAGGTGACGCCGGTCCTTGGCGTCGATGAACATGACCCGCTCGCCCGCCCGCAGCGGTCGACTCACGCCTGGCCCTCCGGCGGGCGCCCGATGGCCACCGGGGTCGGGGCGCGGGCGGCGACGGCCCGGGCCGCCAGCCGGCAGAAGGCGCAGGTCTCGGTGACCGTCGGCGAGCCGCACGACGGGCAGGCGTGGATGCCCTCCCGCTCCTCCTCGGCCGAGGCCGCCACGAGCGGCGCCAGCCGGTCGAGGAAACCGAAGTAGAACGCCGCCTTGCTCCCGGGCGAGCGGACCTCGATGTCGTTGAGGGCATCCTTGTAGCGCAGGTGCCGGTTGCCGGCCGACATCGGGCACTCCTCCACGACGTAGTCGATGCCCTGCAGGACGCAGTAGGCGGCCATGTCCCGCTCGGTCAGGCGCACCAGCGGCTTCACCTTGCGGGCGAAGCCGTCGGTCGCGGGCAGCACCGGCAGCTGGCGTCCGAGGTAGGCCAGGTCCCAGCGCAGGACGTTGCCGAAGAGCACCGCGGCCTCGTCGTCGAGGTTGTGGCCCGTCGCCAGCACCTCGTAGCCGCCGTCGAGGGCGGCCGCGTTGAACAGGTGGCGCTTGGACAGCCCACAGGCGGAGCACGGCGTCCTGCGGGCGGCGGCCGACCCGGTCGGGATGTCGAAGCCGTGGTCGCCGGGCAGGTCCACCTCGCGCAGGGTCGCGCCGCGACCGGCCGCGTAAGCCCTGACCTTGTCGCCCGACGCGTCGCTGTAGTCGCCGATGCCGAGCCCGACGTAGAGGCCGTCGACGTCGTAGCCGAGATCGAGCAGGAGGTCCCACAGGGCCAGGCTGTCCTTGCCGCCCGACACGGCGACGAGGACGCGATCGCCGGGTGCGATCATCTCGTAGGCGTCGATGGTGCGGGCCACCTGCTCGCGGCAGTGCCGCAGGAAGCAGTCCCGGCAGAACGCCGCGTTGTGCCGGGCGACGTCGATGACCGCGGGGCCCCGACACGAGCGGCACTTCACCCCGCACCCCCCGAGATGACCGGGCGGACCTCGACGGCGGCGCCGTCGTCGAGCACCGTGTCACCGGTGACGAGGGTGCCGTCCACGATGACGAGCACCGACTCGCGGTTGAGCTCGAGGCGGTCGACCAGCGCGGCGACGCGGAGTGGGCCGGCGACGTCGATGGTCCGCGTCGGGTTGCGCAGCTGCACCTTCATCGTCGGGTCAGCGGCGCGGCAGGTGGGTCACGCGGAACGACTCGCCGGCGCGCAGCTGCTCACGGAAGACGATCTCCTCCTCGCGGCCGAGCGCCCGGCCGGCGAGGTGGCCGATCACGGCCACGCCCCCGACGACCACCCAGGCCCGGTTGCCGCCGACGAGGCCGTCGCGCCATCCCCGCCGGATCCCGGCGGCGACGAGCATCCGCGCCAGTCGCCTCACTGCCGGCGGACCTCGACCCAGGTCGACGTGCGCCGGCCCCGCCTCCTGCCCGTGAGGAAGGCGATGGCGACGACCACGACCGCGCCCGCGACCACCGCGTAGGTGAGGTAGGGCCGGACCGAGTCGGTCGTGTCCGCCACGTCCCCCTTGATCTGGTCGAGCTTGGCCTTGATGTCCGACAGCTCGACGCGGCCCCCCTCATCGCCCGCCTTGGCGTCCGTCGGGCTCACCGGGGCGCCTTGACGATGCGGGTCAGGGCCAGGGCGGCCACGACCACCGCGAGGAGCAGGCCACCGGTGTAGGGGACCCAGGTCAGGCTCCCGCTCAGGTCAGCACCGAGCTCGGTCTGCAGCACCCGGATGGCGGCGATGGCGATCAGCACGACGCCGACGGCGAGGAGCACCGCACCCGCGACCCCCCACAGCACGTAGCGCCCGAGCGCCTTGATGGGGTCGACAGTCTCCTGCTTGGCGTAGCGGACGACCAGGGAGACGAGCTCGGGGACGAGCTCACGGACGGACTTGTCCTCGTCGCCGCCGGCACGGGGGATGGCTGCCACTCTCGTTCCTCCGATCGGAAGAGCGAATCATGGTTCCTGACCGAGCCGGTACGCAAGCGTCGACGCCACGTCGCCGGCCAGGGCGACGATGGCGCGGAGGCGCTCGGCGGGATCGTCGATCTCGAGGAGACGCTGACGGTCGTGGGGACCGACGGGCACCAGCGCGCTCAGCTGCCAGGCGGCCACGAGCGGATCGTCGGCCAGCTCGAAGGTGACCGACGCCGCCCCCTCACCGAGCTCGGCGGCCATGCCGAGGGTGCGCCGCACCAGTCGGCCGGCCTCCCCCAGCACCTCGTCGGCGTCGGCGTCCCACACCATGGCCTCGTCGAGCTCCTCGACCTCGGCCAGCGGGTAGGGATCGTCGGGGAGCCAGTCGAGCACCCGGATCCTCCGGGTGCCCACCGCGGCGACCAGCCAGCGACCGTCGGGGATCCGGCGGGTCTCGAGCAACCTGGCCACGGTGCCGACCGGCAGGCGGACGTCGCCGCCGCCGACCTCCGACCCCCGCTCGATCAGCACGATGCCGAACGACGAGCCCTCCGGCGAGGTCCCGTCGGCGTCGGTGAGGTCCTCCATGAGCTGGCGGTAACGCGGCTCGAAGATGTGCAGCGGGAGGACCGCCGTCGGCACGAGCACGGTGCCGAGCGGGAACATCGGGAGACGGGTCATCGGGGCAGCCCCACCGAATGCTCCCGTGACCAGCGCGGCGCGCTCACGAGGCGACCCTGACCGGTCCGGGCAGGGCGTCGGCGAGCGGCGGCGGATCGTGCCGGGCGCCCAGATAGGCACCGAGGGCGTCGGCCACCACGACCCCGTCGGCGTTGGGGAGCCCGTTGACGAGGAAGGAGAACACGATCGGCTGGTCGACCACGGGCGCCCCCGATTTCGACGGCGTCCCCGGTGGCAGGACGAAACCGCTCAGGGCGGCGACGCCGTCGAGGGTGCCTGTCTTGGCGTGGAGCCGCCCCTCCGCCGGTGTGCCGACCATCCGGGCCCTCAGCGTCCCGGTCCTCCCGGCGATCGGGAGCCCGGCGAAGAGGGTGCCGGTCGTACCCGCCCTCCTCAGGAGGTCGACGAGGAACCCGCAGGAGGCGCGGTCGGCGGTGTCGAGCCCCGACCCGTCGACCTGGTGGACCTGGGCGACGGGCAGCCCGTCGGCCGCCAGGTCGGCCCGGACCGCCGCCACCCCCGCCGCCGTGGACCCGACTCCCCCGGCGCGCCGGCCGATGAGCTTGGTGAGCAGCTCGGCGCCGGTGTCGTCGCTGACCGTGAGGATCTGCCCCAGCACTGCGCCGAGGCGCGGGGAGCGGATCGTCGCCACCGTCGTCGCCCCCGCAGGGGCCGTCCCGGTCGTGGCGGGACCGGTGACCCGGACCCCGTCGGCGCCCAGCAGCCGCTCGAGGGCGCCGGCGGTGGCGAGAGCCGGGTTGGCGACGGCGCCGTAGGGCGGTCGGGTCGAGAAGCCGTCGTCGAGGTCGAGGGCACTGAGCGGACCGACATCGCCCTCCGCTTGGTAGATCGGCTTCCAGCCGGCCACCCCCCGCTCGGCGTCGAAGAGGGACTCGTCGCCGACGACGGAGCCATCGACACGACGCACGCCCTCCGCCCTGACCGCCGCGGCCAGCGCCGCCAGCGAGGTGCCGACGGGCTCCCTCGTCCCGACCGCAGCCTGGTAGGAGGGCAGACGCAGCACGGGGTCCCCCCCGCCGACCAGGACCAGGTTGCCCTCCACCACCCCGGCGACGGGCGCGGCGCGCGCCACCACCCGCGTCACGAACCGGGACGCCGGTCCGAGCCGGTCGAGCGCCGCGGTGGCGGTGAGCAGCTTGACGTTGGACGCCGGGTCGACCTCGGCGCGCGGGTGCAGCGCCGCGACCGTCGTGCCCGCCCGGGACACGACCAGGCACGAGGTGGCCGCGGCGGGGCCGAGCCGGCGCACGATCCCGGCGACGCCCGCGCCGAGACGGCGGTCCTCGGCGCTCGCCTCGATCCAGTCCGGCAGGCGCCGCACCGACAGCAGCGGGGTGGTGACCACGACCTGCCGCCCGGCGCGCGGGGCGACGGGGGCACCGGCGGCCACCACGCTCCCACCGGTCGCCAGCGCGGCGGCGGTGACACCGGTCGCTAGCGCGGCGGCCGCGGTGACACCGAGCACGATCGCGCCGGCCCGCCTCCGGGGGCGGTGAGCGCTCGCCATCGGGCCACCATAGGGCTGGTCCCGGCCCTGCGCCCACGTCCTGACCAAATGGTAGGCGTGGGGTACGTTGGTGCCGTGCCCGGTTACCTCTTCGCTGTCCTCGTCGGTCTGGTGGTCTGTCAGATCGGGATCTTCCTGACGACGATCGTCCTCCACCGGGTCCTCTCCCATCGCTCGGCCACCCTTTCCCCCCCGCTGATGTGGGCCTGCCGGTTCCTGCTCTGGATCACCACCGGCATCCGGCCCCGGCAGTGGGTCGGCGTGCACCGCCGCCACCACGCCTTCACCGACGTCGAGGGCGACCCGCACTCGCCGCTGCTCTCGGGCTTCGCCACGGTGCAGTTCGGCAACGTGTTCCTGTACCGCAAGGCCGCCCACGAGGAGCGGACCGTCGAGCGCTACGCCAAGGACCTGCCGCCCGACGGGTGGGACCGGGCGCTGTTCGATCATGCGCTGCTCGGCCTCGGGATCGGGATCGGGATCCTGTTCCTGGTCTTCTGGGGCAACTGGCGCCTGGTGGCGGTCGCCGCCGTGGTCCACGTGGTCACCTACCTGCTGCTCAACTCCGCGGTCAACGCCATCGGCCACACCTTCGGCCGGCGCCCCTACGAGGGCCTGGCCGCCAACAGCCAGTGGCTGGCGTGGCTGACCGCCGGCGAGGGCCTCCACAGCAACCACCACGCGGCACCGACGTCGGCGCGCCTCAGCTTCGCCAGGGGCGAGATGGATCCGGGCTGGTGGGTGATCCGCACCTGGCAGCGCCTGCACTGGGCGACCGTGCGCCACGACGAGGTGCGTCTCAAGGCGGCGGCGATCCGCCCGACCGAGCTCGTCTGAATGGACATCGTCTCCGCCCTCTTCGCCGAGAACATCGACCTGCGCCAGGTCCCTGGCCCCGCCACCCGGATCGACCTGACCGGGATCATGTTCTCCACGTCCGCCCCTTCCGCTCCTCCGGTGACCATCACCCCGCACCTGATCGTCCTGGTGCGCTGCCGGCCCGACGAGGAGGGCAGCGGGATCCTCGAGGTCACCTTCACCGACGAGGCCGGCGAGCAGGTCGCCCGCAACGTGTCGCCGTTCACCGTCGAGCCCGGCAAGTTCACCTACCGGCTGGTCCGGGGCGAGCTCGAGTTCAAGGCCCTCGGGACCGTGGAGGCGCACTGCCGCCTGCTGCCCGACGGCGGCGCCACCGTCGTCCCCCTCACCCTGCTCGCCCCGCTCTGACCCGCCCGGCGGCGGCGTACGCGGTGGCCGTGTCGCGCCACCCCGTCCCCGCCACCGCCACCGGCGAGACCGTCGGCGAGTGCATCGAGGCCCTCGCCACCCGACCCGACCTCGTCATCGTCGCCGCCCGACCCGGCCACCGGGGCGCCCTCGAGGACGTCACCGCCGCGGTCCGCCGGCTGCTCGGCGCCGACGTGGTGCTCGGCATGGTCTCCGAGGTGATCGGCACCCGCAGCGTCCTCGTCGATCGGGGCCCTGGCCTGGCCCTGTGGGCGGGTGCGGTCGGCCGGGTGCGACCCCTGTTCGAGTGGGACGCGGCGGGTGGGCCACCGCGGCTGGTCCTCACCCATCCCTCCCCCACCGGGCCGACCGTCGCCGTCGACCTCGACGGCCAGGTCTGGGCCGGCGCGCCATCCTCGGTGGTCGGGGGGGCCGAGGTCGACAGCGACTGGGCTCTCGCCACCATCGACGGTCTGGCCGACGTCGGGCCGCCGATGCGGGTGACCGATGCGGGCGGGGTGACCGTTCGCACCCTCGACGGGCGTCCCGCCATCGAGGCGGTCACCGCGGTCGCCCGCCAGCACCTGCCCGCCGACGACCTCCGCCGCCTGTCCCCCGAGCTCCGGCTCCGTGCCGCCACCGGGGTGCCCTGGCACCTGCAGGGCGTCGACGCGGCCACCGGCGCGGTCGTCGGCGGTCCTGGGGCCGCCCCGGACCCGGGGACCACCGTGGTCCTCTCCGTCCCCCAGGAGGGCGCGGCCGCCGCCGCCCTCGGGCGGGCCACCGCCCGCTGGGCGGCGCGCCACGGCGACCGAGGCGGGGGCGCGCTCGTGGTCGCACCGGCCGGGCGGGCCGCCGACCTCGTCGGCGGCCCTCCTCCCGGTGTCGGCGCCGAGCTGTGGGCCGCCGTCGGCGGCCCCGTCCCCGATCCCCCGACCTCGCCTGGGCTGCCGACGCTCGTGGTCGAAGCGGCCGGGGCTCACCGCGTCCGGGATCAACGGCCCGGATCCCCCGATCTGCTCACGAGGGTCGCCCTGTTCCCCCCTTCGCCGTTCGCCTCTCTGCCGCCTCCCCCTCCGCCGCCCTCCCCGTTGCCGGCCGGCGACGGGTGATGCCACGCTTGTCGAACACCCTGGTCGGAGTCGGTGGGGTCGAGGCACGTGGGTAGGGTGATCGGGTGAGCGATCCCGATCTCGACCAACGCGGCATCAACGTCATCCGCGGTCTCGCCATGGACGCCCCCCGCCGGGCCAACTCGGGCCACCCCGGGACCGCCATGGCCCTCGCGCCCGCGGCCCACGTCCTCTGGACCCGGATCATGCGCCACGACCCCACCGAGCCCGACTGGCCCGACCGCGACCGCTTCGTGCTGTCGCCCGGCCACGCCTGCATCCTGCTCTACTCCCTCCTGTACCTGACCGGCTACGGGCTCGAGCTCGACGACATCAAGGCCTTCCGCCAGCTGCACAGCCGGACCCCCGGCCACCCCGAGGTCCACCACCTCCCCGGCGTCGAGGTCACCACCGGACCTCTCGGGCAGGGCTTCGCCCAGGGCGTCGGCCTCGGCGTCGCCGAGCGCATCCTGCGCACCCGCTACAGCCCCGACCTCGTCGACCACCACACCTTCGTCCTCTGCAGCGACGGCGACCTCATGGAGGGCATCAGCCACGAGGCGGGATCCCTCGCCGGTCACCTCGGCCTCGGACGCCTCGTCTACATCTACGACGACAACCACATCACCATCGACGGTCCGACCGAGATCACCCTCGAGGACGACCCGGTCGAGCGGTTCAAGGCCTACGGCTGGCACGTCGAGGATCTCGGCGAGATCGCCAACGACCTCGACGGCCTCGAAGCCGCCGTCCGCCGGGGCATGGCCGTCGAGGACAAGCCGTCCATGCTGGTGCTGCGCAGCCACATCGGATGGCCGGCGCCCAACATGACCGACAACCCCAAGGCCCACGGCGACCCGTTCCCCCCCGACGAGATCCGGGCCACCAAGGAGATCCTCGGGCTCCCCGCCGACGAGACCTTCTACGTCCCCGACGACGTGCTGGCCATGTACCGCGAGACCATCCCCAAGGGGCAGGCGGCCAGGGCCGACTGGGAGAAGCGGGTCGCGGCCTGGGACGGCGACCGCGAGGAGTGGGACGCCCTGTGGTCCAACCGGGCCATGGCCGGCTGGACCGACCTGCTCCCGACCTGGGACACCCCCGGCGAGATGATCGCCACCCGCAAGTCGGTCAACGCGGCCCTCAACGCCTTCGCCCCCAAGGTGCCAGGCCTGGTCTCCGGGGGCGCCGACCTCACCGGCAACACCGGCACCAAGCTCGACGACACCGAGCGCCAGGGTCGCGACCACCCCGGAGGACGGGCCATCGCCTACGGCGTGCGCGAGCACGCCATGGGGGCGATCATGAACGGGCTCAGCCTGCACGGCGGGGCCCTGCCGGTCGGCGGCACGTTCTTCACCTTCAGCGACTACATGCGCGGCGCGGTCCGCATCGCCGCCCTGTCGGACACCAAGGTCATCTACTTCTGGACCCACGACTCCGTCGGGCTCGGCCAGGACGGCCCCACCCACCAGCCGATCGAGCAGCTGGCGGCCATGCGGGCCATGCCCAACCTGCTGGTGATCCGCCCGGCCGACGCCAACGAGTCGGCCCACGCCCTGCGCGCGGCCATCGACCACGACGGGCCCACCGCGCTGATCCTGTCGCGCCAGGAGGTCCCGGTCCTCACCGGCACCGCCGAGCACGGCCGGGAGCTCGAGCGGGGCGCCTACGTCCTCGTCGAGGGCGACCCCGACCCCGACGTGGTCCTGATCGGCACCGGCTCCGAGGTCTGGGTGTGCGTCGCCGCCGCCGAGGCCCTCGCCTCCGACGGCATCACCGCCAGGGTCGTGTCCATGCCGTGCTGGAGCCTCTTCGAGGAGCAGGACGACGACTACCAGGACCGCGTCCTCGGGCCCGGCGCCCCGGTGCTCTCCGTCGAGGCGGCTGCGTCCTTCGGCTGGGCCGCATGGGCCGACGACTCGGTGGCCATCGACCACTTCGGGCTCTCCGGGCCCGGCGGCGAGGTGCTCGCCGAGCTCGGCTTCACCCCCGACAACGTGGCCGCCAGGGCCAAGGCGCTCATCGACGACCTGGACGACTCCTTCGACGACATCGACGACAGCGAGGAATGACCCCGTGACCAAGCTCCACGATCTCTACGACCAGGGCGGCCAGAGCCCCTGGATCGACAACCTCAACCGGCCCAGCCTGCGAGACGGGAGCCTGGCGCGCCTGGTCGAACGCGGCATCCGGGGGGTCACGTCCAACCCGACCATCTTCGAGAAGGCCATGACCGGCTCGGACGCCTACGACCAGCAGTTCGCCGAGGTCCTCGATCGGGGCAGCGTCGAGGACGCCTTCTGGGACATGGCCGTCGCCGACGTGGCCGACACCTGCGCGGTGCTCCGCCCCGTCTACGACGCCAGCGGCGGGACCGACGGCTTCGTGTCCCTCGAGGTGGCGCCGAGCCTGGCCACCGACACGGCCCGCACCACCGAGGCGGCCCGCAACCTCCACGAGCGCATCGACCTGCCCAACCTGATGGTCAAGATCCCCGCCACCGAGCAGGGCGTCCCGGCCATCCAGACGATGATCTCCGAGGGGCGCAACATCAACGTCACCCTCATCTTCTCCCTCGACCGCTACGCCAGGGTGATGGAGGCCTACATCGCCGGCCTGGAGGCGTTCGACGCCGCCGGCGGCGACCTGTCCACGGTGCACAGCGTGGCCTCGTTCTTCGTGAGCCGCGTCGACACCGAGGTCGACCGTCGCCTCGACGCCGCCGCGTCGGCCAGCACCGCCGACACCACCGAGCTGCACGGCCAGGCCGCCGTCGCCCAGGCCCGCCTGGCCTACGCCGCCTTCGGCGAGCACTTCAGCGGCCACCGCTGGGAGGGCCTGGCGGCCAAGGGGGCCCACGTGCAGCGGCCGCTGTGGGCGTCCACGTCGACCAAGAACGACGCCTACCCCGACCTGCTCTACGTCGACAGCCTCATCGGCCCGAACACCGTCGACACCATGCCCGACGCCACCGTCGACGCCTTCGCCGACCACGGCACCGTGGCCCGCACCGTCGACACCGACGTCGACGGGGCCCGAGCCCGACTCGACGCCCTCGCCGGCGCCGGCATCGACATGGCCGACGTGGCCAAGGTGCTCGAGGACGAAGGCGTGGCCAGCTTCTCCAAGAGCTTCGACCAGCTGATCCAGTCCCTCACCGACAAGGCCAACGCCCTCGGATCGAAGCCCTGACCGCTACTCCGATCTTTGTAGTGTGCTCGCCGTGATCCATCTCGGCCAGCGGACGGGGAAGACGTGCACGGAGAGCTGATGGTCGTCGAGGACCTGGCCGGGGCGTTCGCGTCCGCGGTGATCGGGGCCTACCAGCAGCGTCCGGACGAGCTGTTCAGCATCGCCCTCGGCGGCGGATCGATCGCCACCCCGTGTTACGAGCGGCTGGCGGCGGACGGCTCGTCGGTCATCGACTGGCTGTCGGTCAACGTCTACTGGGGTGACGAGCGCTGCGTCCCGGCCGATGACCCCGCCTCCAACCAGCTGCTCGGGCGCCGGGCGCTGCTCGAGCGGGTCGGGGCGGCCAACGCGGTGTACCCGATGAGCTGCGAGGAGGGCCCCGACGCCTACGCCCTGCGCCTCGGCGAGGTCGGCAAGCTCGACGTCATCCACCTCGGCATGGGACCCGACGGCCACACCGCATCGCTGTTCCCCGGCTCGGACGCGCTCGACGCCGACCCCGGCCAGCTCGTGGCCCGCAACACCGACCCGTCGGGCCGCAACCCGCATCCCCGCCTCACCCTGACCTTCTCGGCCATCGCCAAGGCCCGTCTGGTCGTGTTCACCGTCGCCGGCGAGTCCAAGCGGGAGACGCTCCAGGCCGTCATCGACGGCGCCGACCTGCCCGCCGGGCGGGTGATCGCCGACCGGGTCGTCTGGCTGGTCGACCGCGACGCCGCCCCCGCCCGCCCACCGGCGTCCCCGTGAGCGTTGGGTCAGGTCCGGCCGATCTCGCGCCGCGCCTGGCCGAGCTGGTCGAGGCGGCGGGCATCACCGCCAACCGCGACCAGGTGCTGGAGCTGCTCGCCACCTCGCTGCGCCTCGGGCGGGACGGCTCCGACCGCCTCGACCTGAAGATCGCCAACGCCGCCCTGAAGGAGATGACCGAGGGCTTCGAGGTCTTCGCCCCGTACCGGGCCGTCCGCAAGATCACCATGTTCGGCTCGGCCAGGACGGCCCCGAGCGACCCGCTCTACGCCCAGGCGCGCGACCTGGCGTCGCTCCTCGCCCGCCAGGGCTGGTCGACGGTCACCGGCGCGGGCCCGGGGATCATGGCCGCCGGGCTCGAGGGGGCGGGTCCCGACCACGCCTTCGGGATCAACATCCGCCTGCCCTTCGAGCAGGGGGCCAACGAGTTCATCGACTCCGACCCCAAGCTCGTGTCGATGAAGTACTTCTTCACCAGGAAGCTCCTGCTCATCAAGGAGTCCTACGGCTACGCCGTGCTGCCAGGTGGCTTCGGGACCCTCGACGAGGCCTTCGAGCTGCTCACCCTGCTCCAGACCGGCAAGGCCGAGCCGGCACCGGTGGTGCTCCTCGACGTCCCCGGCGGTGGCTACTGGAAGGCGTGGCAGCACTTCGTGGCCGTCGAGGTCGGGCAACGCCGGCTGATCAGCCCCGACGACCACCGCCTCTACTCCGTGACCGACAGCGTCGAGGCGGCCGCCGCCGAGCTGATCGGCTTCTACCGCAACTACCACTCGCTGCGGTGGGTGGGCGACCGCCTCGTCATCCGCCTGGAGTCCCGTCCGACCCGGGAGGAGGCCGACGAGCTGTCCGGCCGCTTCGCCGACGTGGTCCGCGGCCCCGTCGAGGTCCTCGAGCGGCCCTTGCCGGCGGAGCGCAGGCGCGACGAGTTCCCCGACCTCGCCCGCGTCGCCGTCCGCTTCGACCGGATGTCCTACGCCCGCCTGCACGACCTCATCGACGAGCTCAACCGGCTGCCGAGCGCCCCACCCGCCGCCGTCGTCGGCTGATCGCGCGCCCCGCCCGGCTCAGGGGGTGTCGTCCGGATCGCCCAGGATGGCGGCCGCCTTCTCGACCGCGCGCCTGGCGCGGGTCAGGCGGCGCTCGTCGACGGGCAGCTCGACGCCCCCGGCGTCGATGGAGCTGCGCAGCCGTTCGATGGCCAGGTCGGCGAGCTCCTCGGAGATCGCCTCCAGCCGGCGGCGGATGTCGGCGAGCTCACCGGCCACCGCGCCACCGCCCTTTCTTCACGAGGCGCACTGGCTGTCGGGCCGGGGCGGCGCGGTCGTGAGCAGGTAGGTGTCGACCAGACCCCGCACGCACGCGCTGTACCCGTAGCCGGTGTGGCCGTCGCCGTGGCGGGTGACGAGCACGCCGTGGGCCAGCTGGGCGGCGAGGGACCGGGCCCATGCGTACGGCGTGATCGGGTCACCGGTGCTGCCGACCACGACGATCGGCGGGCTGCCCACCGCGTGGATCGGACCCTGTGGCCGCGTCGGGGCCACCGGCCAGATCGCGCAGGTCGCCTCGCTGTAGAGGTCGAGCAGGCCGAAGACCGGAGCGGCCCGGCGCACCGCAGGTGCGGCCGCCTGCAGCGAGGCCAGCGAGGGACGGGGGGCGTCCTCGCAGTTGACCGCGGTCTCGGCCTCGACCGTGTTGGCGTAGGAGCCGTCCGCCCGGCGGCCGATGTAGCCGTCGAAGAGGGACAGCATCGGCGCCCCGTTGCCCGCTTCGAGGGCGGCGACGGCCCCCCCGAGGGTCCTCCACGTCGACGGGCTGTAGAGGGCGGCGGCCGTCCCGTACAGCAGCGCCGCCGGGCCGACGCTCCGACCCGTGCCGGCCACGGCCACCGGCGTCGCCGTCACCCGGCCGAGCAGGGCCAGGTAGGCGGCCCGGCCGGGGCCGGCCGGCCTCCACCCGCACCCGCCTGCCTCGCAGGTCGCCAGGAACGCCGACAGCTGGGCGTCGAGGGCGGCCGACTGGGCACTCACGACGGCGACCTGACCGAGGCTCGGGTCGATGGCCCCGTCGAGCACCATGGCCCTGACCCGCGTCGGGAACAGCTCCGCGTACTCGGCGCCGAGCAGGGTCCCGTAGGAGAACCCGAGGTAGGTGAGCCTGGCGTCGCCGAGGGCGGCGCGGATCCTGTCGAGGTCGCGGGCCGCGTCGAGCGTCCCGACGTCGGGGAGCAGCCGACCGCTCCTCGCCTCGCACCCGGCCGCGAAGCGGCGGTCGAGCGCGACCATCGCCGCGAAGCCCGACGCCGACGTCGGGGCGGGATCGACGCTCAGCTCGGCGTCGAGCTGGCGGCCCGTGCCGCAGGTCACCGGTGCGCTGCGGGCCACCCCTCGGGGGTCGAAGCCCACCACGTCGAAGTGGGCCAGCACCGAAGGGGGCAGCTCGCCGACGATCCCGGGCAGGAAGTCGACGCCCGAGACGCCGGGACCGCCGGGGTTGACCAGCAGCGACCCGACCCTGGTGCCGGTGGCGCGGTGGCGGTCGACGGCGAGGCCGATGCTCGCCCGGCCCGGATGGGCCTCGTCGAGCGGCACCTCGAGGGTGGCGCACTCGAAGCCCGCAGGGCCCTGGCCCGACGAGCACCCCGACCAGTGCAACGGCGCCCGCGCCGTCGCCGCCTGCGCCGTGGTGGGCGTGGTCGACGCCGGCGCGATCGCCGCGCTCCCCGACGGGCGCGCCCTCGCGGTGCTCCCGCAGGCCGCGAGCGCCGCGAGCGCCGCGACGGCCGCCAGCACCCGCCGGATCCCGCTGGCCGTCGCCGGCCACTCTCTGGACGGCCCGCTCACGGGCCACTCGCTGCACGGGCCGCTCACGGGCCACTCGCTGCACGGCCGCTCACGGGCGGCGAGGCTACCGGCCGCCCGCGATACGGTGCGGCCATGTCCGACCTCAGGCTGAGCTCGTACGTCGACGAGGAGCGCGAGCGCATCACCGGCGTGCTCTTCGACTGGCTCCGGATCGCGTCCGTGTCCGCCGAGCCCGAGCGCGCCGGCGAGGTCAGGGCGTCCGCCGACTTCTGCGCCGGCCTGCTCCGCCAGGCCGGTCTCGAGCACGTCCAGGTCCTCGAGACCGCGGGCGGCGCCGGGCTGCCCGCGGTCTACGGCGACTGGCTTCACGCCGGCGACGCCGCGCCGACGGTGCTGGTCTACGGCCACCACGACGTGCAGCCGGTCGATCCGCTCGGCGACTGGGGATCACCCCCCTGGGAGCCGGTGATCGTGGACGGCGAGTGCCGGGCGCGCGGCGCCATCGACGACAAGGGTCAGGCCCTGTACGAGATCGAGGCGGCGCGCGGGCTGCTGGCCAGGGACGGTTCGCTGCCGGTGAACCTCAAGTTCCTGATCGAGGGCGAGGAGGAGGTGGGCAGCCCCCACTTCGAGCAGCTCCTGGTCGACCGCTCCGACCTGCTGCACGCCGACGTCGTGGTGGTCTCCGACACCGGGATGATCGCCCCCGACGTGCCGTCGGCGACCGTGAGCATGCGGGGGCTGGTGGGCTTCGACGTGGAGCTGCGAACGGCCTCGATCGACCTGCACAGCGGCATGTGGGGGGGCAGCGTCCCCAATGCGGCTCGCATCGCCGCCGAGCTGGCCGCCGCCCTCCACGACGACGGGCACCGGGTGACCATCCCGGGTTTCTACGACCGGGTGGCCGCGCTCAGTGCCGACGAGCAGGCCTCCCTCGACGCCCAGCCCTTCGACGAGGCCCGCTTCCGGGCCCAGGCGGGCGGGGTCGCCTTCCTGGTCGGCGAGGAGGGCTACGGCCCGCTCGAGCGGGTCGGGACCCGCCCGACGGCGGAGATCGTCGGCATCCACGGCGGCTACGGCGGCCCCGGCATCAAGACCATCGTGCCGGCCACCGCATCGCTCAAGGTGGCCATGCGCCTCGTGCCCGACCAACGACCCGAGGAGATCGAAGCGGCCTTCCGCTCCTGGGTGACCGAGCAGGTCCCCGACGGCATCGAGGTGCACCTGACGGGCGAGGGCAACGTGGCCCCGGCGGTGACGCCCGTCGCCCATCCGGCCATGCGGGCCCTCGCCGGGGCCATCGAGGCGGTGTGGGGCCAGCCGCCGCTCTGGACCCGCGAGGGCGGCAGCGGGCCCGAGGAGGCCCTCGGTCGGGTCCTCGACGCCCCCGTGCTGTTCCTCGGCGTCGGCCTCCCCGACGACCGGATCCACGCCCCCAACGAGCGCATGGTCATGGAGCAGTTCTGGAAAGGCCTGCTCGCCGCAGGCGAGCTGCTCGTCCGGCTCGGCTCGCCGGGGTCGCCGGGGTCGCCGGGGTCACCGGGCTCGCCGGGCTCGCCGGGCTCCTCGGGCTCGTCGGGCTCCTCGGGCTCCTCGGGCTCCTCGGGCTCGTCGGCGTGAGGGCCCCAGCCGACGCCCACGAGTGGGTCAGCTTCGAGGACCCCGACGAGGACAGGACCTGGGTCTTCGACGTGACCTTCCTCGCCTCGGGGTGGTCGTGCATCTTCGGGGCCGGCTGCCAGGGCGTGCTCACCGGGCCGGCCGCCGAGCTCGAGCAGGGCTGCTGCTCCTACGGGGCCCACTTCACCGACGACGACGACGTCGCCCGGGTCCGGGCGGCCGCCGCCGAGCTGACCCCCGAGCAGTGGCAGTTTCGCGCCAAGGCTGGCCGCCACGGCGTCGTGCGCACCGAGCCGGGGGGCGCCAGGGTCACCCGCATGGTCGACGACGCCTGCATCTTCCTCAACCGGCCGGACTTCCCCGGGGGCGCAGGCTGCGCGCTCCACCGTGCCGCCCTCGACGCCGGGCGCCTGCCCCTCGAGACCAAGCCCGACGTGTGCTGGCAGCTCCCCCTGCGCCGCGACGAGCAGGTGGGCGCCGACGGCCACGTGACCTCCACCATCACCCAGTGGGACCGCAGGCACTGGGGCGAAGGGGGCGCCGACTTCCACTGGTGGTGCACCGAGGCCCAGGAGGCCTTCGCCGGGCGTGAGCCGCTCTGGCGGTCACTCGCCGCCGAGCTGGTCGTCATGGTCGGCCCGTCGGTCTACCTGGTCCTCGCCGCCTACCTCGAGGACCGGCTCGCCCCCACCGTCGCCCTCCCCCACCCGACCGTCCGCACCCGGACCTGACCGGCCGGCGGGTCGTGTCCGGTGCCGGCCGGCCGGCGGGCGGTCGGCGTGCCGGCCGGGCTGGCCGGCGGGGGCGGGTGGCGTGCGGCCGGCGTTCCGGGAGCCGGCCCGGTACCTGGCGGCATCCCGGGCCTGGGGTCGGCCGGGGCCGGCCTGTGCCTGCCGCGTCCCGCGGGCCGGCCCGGCGCCTGCCGGCGTTCCGGGGGCGGTTCACGTTGGATACTCACGTGGACTACCCGAAGATCGACCCGCGGTGCGCCTGGCCGTGCTCTCTGCACTCGGGACGCTCTCCGCGCGCGGGACCTGCCGGCCCGCTCAGCGCTGCGCCGGGTCCGAGATCTCCTCGCCGGTCTCCTCTTCGTCCTCCATGGCGAGGCACCACGAGGCATGCTCGGCACCGGGAGCTGCGCCGCACTCCGCGCACCCCTCGACGATCACCTCGTTCGAGCGCTTGAGCGCCCGGGCCTCCTCGAAGCGCCGATGCCGTCCCTTTTTCACGTGCCGCTCCCATCGGTCCGAGCCATCCGCGCCGGTGGGTGCTGGCCGTACCGGCGACGTCGGCGCATCCTACTGTCGCTCCGCCGACTGACGCAGTCGACCCCTACGATGTCCGCCATGCCTGACAGTCTCGACATCGATGCGATGCTCGCCCGCTTCCAGGCGAGGGCGCGCGCCGTGCGCCAGCGCGGCCTCCCACCCGTCGAAGGACCGGAGCGCAAGCGGTTCCTCGACCAGGCCAGGATCGACTTCCAGGACTACGCCCTCGTCGGGGACGCCTCTGGCCACATCGACGATGGCATCCTCACGCTCACCATCGACCTGCGCCCCAAGCCGGACGACGCCGCGTCCTCCTGAGCAGCGCCCTCCTGAGCAGCGCCGGACGACGGGACCCCCCCACGACGACGGGACCGCGCGACGACGGGACCGCCCGATCAACCGCCGCGCTGGTCGGCCGACGCCACCGCCGGGTCGTCGAGGGCCGCCGCCTGGTCGTCGGTGGTGGGAGCGCCCGTGGGCGGCGTGCCCGGCAGCGGCTGGTGCGACCTGGCCTCGATGAGCAGTCCACCGTCGCCGTCGAAGGCCAGCGCGGCGTTGCCGTCGACGAGTGGTCCGATGCTCGAGCCGGCGAGCTCCCAGCGCCACCCGAAGCGCAGTCGCGAACCCCCGCCGGGGCGGAGCAGGCCGACCACGTCGGAGCGCGTCCCGAGGAGCGAAGCGTCGACGGCTGACTGCTTGGCGACCTGGCCGACCCAGGCCATGGCGAGGGCCACGGCCGGGCGCAGCTCCCTGGGCACCTCGTCGGCCGCGGGTGCCTCGATCTCCGCGTCGGGCATGGCCCGGCCCCGCTCCACCGCCGCCAGGATGGCGTCGTCGGCGCCGGCCCGCAGGAAGCGCTGGTCGAGGCCGCGCACGGCGGCCAGGGCGCGCGCCGAGGTCGGCGGCCGGTGGGCGATGGCCTGCACGGCCAGGTCGGGCAGCACGTGGCGCACCGGCACGTCCTGGTCCTGGGCCCGCTCCTCCCGCCATGCGGCCACGGCGCAGGCCACCCCCCTCGCCTGGCCCCGCAGCTGCCTGGCGTCGCGCAGGCGCCACCAGGCCCGCTTCGGGTCCGGGGGCCCGTGCGGCCTGGCCCGGAGGATCTCGCTCTCCTCCTCGGCCCACTCGATCCGTCCGAGCCGCCCGAGGTCGGCCTCGATGGCCGCCGCCAGGTCGAGAAGGTGGTCGACGTCGGCGGCCGCGTAGCGCAGCTGCGACGCGGTCAGCGGCCGGACGCTCCAGTCGGTCAGACGGTCACCCTTGGCCACCTCGATGCCGAGGTAGCGCGACGACAGCGCCGCCAACGACGCCGACCCGTGGCCGGCGAAGCCGGCGGCGATCTGGGTGTCGAGCAGGCGGCTCGGACCGGTCCCGCAAGCCAGCCTGAGGACCTCGAGGTCCTGGTCGGCGGCGTGGGCGACCATGGTGCCGGGACCGTCGAGGATCTCGGCCAGCGGCCGGAGGTCCACGGCCTGCGGGTCGACGAGGGCTACCTCGGTCGCGCCCGCGGGGCCGGACCAGGCCAGCTGCACGAGGGCGACGCGCGGCCAGTAGGTCCGTTCCCGGTGGAACTCGGTGTCGAGGGCGTAGCGCGGCGCGCCGCGCAGGCGCTCGACGATCACGGTCAGGTCGCCGCGGGTCGAGACGAGGTCCGCGCTCATCGGGGCGCCCTCTGCGAAGGCGCCCGTGAGCAGGCTGCTCTGCTGGTCGGTTCGCACTGCGTGCTCACGGCGCCGGCTCGGCCGCCCACGTGCGCAACTGGGCCAGGCTGCGCGCCAGCAGGCGCGAGACCTGCATCTGGCTGACCCCGACCATCGACGCGATCTCCGTCTGGGAGCAGCCGACCACGAAGCGGAGGTTGAGGATCTGCTGCTGGCGCTCCGACAACCTGGACAGGAGCGGGCTGAGCTCCAACTGCCCGTCGATCTCCGCCAGGCGGTGGTCGCGCACGCCGATCCGGTTGTTGAGGCTGTGGTCCTCGCCGCTCGACAGCGGCGCCTCCAGCGAGGTCGAGTGGCGCAGGCCGCCGGCGTCGAGCGCCTCGACGACCTCGTCGGTGCCCACGTCGAGGCGGCCGGCGATCTCCGGCAGCGTCGGCGAGCGACCGAACTCCTGGGTCAGCTCGTCGATGGCCTGCTGGGCCTGCAGGTGCAGGTCGTGGACCCGGCGGGGCAGGCGGACCGACCAGCCGCGGTCGCGGAGGTGGCGCTTGAGCTCGCCCAGGATGGTGGCCGTGGCGAAGGTCGTCAGCTCGGCGCCGCGGTCGGGATCGAAGCGGTCGATCGCCTTGAGCAGGCCGATCAACGCCACCTGGTTGAGGTCGTCGAGCTCCTCGCCCCGCTGCGCGAACCGCCCGGCCAGGCTGTAGGCGAGGCCCTGGTACGCGTCGACGACCCGGTCCCTCGCCGCCGGCGAGCGGGTCACGAAGTACTCGGTGATCGCCTTCCTGATCTGCTCCCGGCCGATGGCGGCGTGGGCAGAGCCCATGGAACCTCCTCTGCGCGGACTATACCGGCGCGCTGGCGCCACCCCCTGCACTAGCCCCCGTAGTTCATTCTCGTGTCCTCCATCCGCAGGACCTGACGGTCCTCGGCTCCCGGGAAGCCCGCCCCGGTGACCTCCCCGACGAAGAGGGTGTGGGACGCGGCGTCCACCTGGTGGCGCACCTCGCAGTCCAGCCAGGCGACCGCGGCGGCGAGCACGGGCGCACCCGAAGGGGCGTCGATCACCGCCTGGCCGGCGAGGGTCCCGGCCGAGGCGTCGTCCTCGGTGGGCTTGACGAAGCGGCGCACGACCGGACGGTCCTCCCGGTCGAGGATCGAGAGGGCGAAGACACCCCCCTCGCGCACCAACCGGTGGGTGAGCGCGCCGACCTCGACCGACACGGCGACGAGCTTGGGCTCGGTGGCGACCTGCGTCGCCCAGTTGAGGGTCATCAGGTTGCGGGTGCCACCGGACCGGCTGCCGAGCAGGTACAAACCCGACGGCATGGCCCACAGCACCCTGCGGCGACGACGGTCCTCGTCGTCACCCCGGACCGCCCCCGCCCCTGCTGGATCGCCGCCTTCTGCCACTCCGGGAGAGCGTAGGCGAAGGCTGCGACGGCCCCGGTCCCGCTTCGGGTCCGCTTCTGGCGGCGTTTCGCGTCGCCGGCAGTTCCGCGTCGCCGGCGGGTTCAGCCTCGCCGGTCCCAGTCCGGGTCGAGCTGACGGAGGAACAGCGCGCAGCGCTCCTCCTCGGCGGTCTCGCCGATCCGCTCCGCCGCCGCCCGCAGCGCGTCCAGCGCCCGCAGGAAGCCGCGGTTGGTCGGCTGAGCCCAGCGGACGTAGCCCGAACCCCGCCACCCCGACGCCCGGAGCGTGTCGAGGCCACGGTGATAGCCCACCCTGGCGTAGGCGTAGCTCTCCACCGGATCGTCGGCGACCTCGGCCAGTCCGGCCCAGGGGTCGAGCACGCTCGGGTGACCGGCGGCGATCCCGGCGAGCGCAGACTTGCGCTCCGCGCCCTCGAGGCGGTCGGCGGTGGCCAGCGCGTCGGCGACCGCGGCCGGCAGTGGCGGCAGCACCGTCTCGGGCGGCCCAGTGGTGAGCGGTACGGCAGAGCCGGTCGGGGGGTGCGGTTCGGTGGCCATCACCTGCATCATGGCGCAGGACCGCCTGGCAGGATGCATGGCCGTGAGCGACCTGGCGAGCGACCGGTGACCGACTGCGCCTTCGACCGCATCGTCGCCGGGGCGGAGGCCGGCCACGTGGTGCTCGACGAGCCGCGGCTCCTCGCCTTCCTCGACATCAGGCCGGTGTTCCCCGGCCACACCCTGGTGGTGCCCAAGGTCCACCACGAGACCATCGCCGACCTGCCGCCCGACCTGCTCGGGCCACTCTTCGACGCGGCCAGGCGGGTGGCGGCCGCCCAACGGGCCGCCCTCGGGAGCACCGGCACCTGGCTGGCCCTCAACGACGTGGTCAGCCAGAGCGTGCCCCACGTCCACGTCCACGTGGTCCCGCGCCGCTTCAAGGACGGCCTGCGGGGCTTCTTCTGGCCGCGCACCCGCTACGCCGATGCGGCCGATGCGGCCGAGACCGCCGCCGCCCTGCGCGCCGCCATCGGCCCGCCGACCGTGCCGGCGCCGTGAGCGGAGCGCGATCCGGGCCGCCGCAAGGGCCGGTGCCGGTGACGGTCAGGTCCGCCGTGCGGACCGACGCCGCCCGCCTGGCCGAGCTGCTCGACGGGGGCGCCCTGACGGCCAAGGAGGACCCGGGCGACCCGGGCCCCTACGAGGCCGCCCTCGAGGACATCGCCGCCACTGCGGGCAACGACGTGCTGGTGGCCGAGGTGGACGGTCGGGTCGTCGGGATGTGCCAGCTGATCGTGGTCCGCCACCTCCAGGAGCGCGGCGGCCGCTGCGCCGAGATCGAGTCCGTGCACGTCGAGCACGCCCTGCGCTCGGGCGGGATCGGCACTGCGCTGATGGCGGCGGCCATCGGGCGGGCCCGGGCCGCGGGCTGCTACCGGGTCCAGCTGACGTCCAACGTCGCCCGGGTCGACGCCAGGCGCTTCTACGAGCGACTCGGTTTCCACCCGAGCCACACCGGATTCAAGCTCTACCTCAGGTAGAGGGTTGTGGGTTGTGGATCGCAGGACGCCCGGGCCAGGGGGCCAGGGCGGCGACCGGGGTGGCGGGGGTGGCCGAGGCCGCGGAGCCGGGCAGCATCTCGGGACCCGTGATCGCGCTCACCGCCGTGCCGGGTCCGCAGATCCGCCCGACCCGGCCCGACCCCGTCCAGAACACACGATAGCCGTCCGGAACACACGATAGCCGCCTGGAACGCCTGGAACGCCTGGAACGCCTGGAACGCCTGGAACGCCCGGAACGCCTGGAACGCCCGGAACGCCTGGAACGCCTGGAACGCACGATGGCCGCACCCGAGCCCCACCCGCCCGCCCCACAGACCGGCGGCCCCGGATCAGGACTGGACGAGCAGCACGTGCTGGGTGCGCCGCCCCCGGCGGAGCACGACGAACCTGCCGTGGAGGGCGTCGTCGGGCCCGAGGTCGCGCTCGGCGTCCAGCCGGCGGTTGTTGACCGAGATGGCGCCCCCGGCCAGGTCCCTGCGGGCCGCGCCGCGCGACGCCGAGAGCTCGCTCCTGACCAGGGCGTCGACGACGGGCAGGCCGCCGGCCAGCTCCGATGCGGCGACGACGGTCGAGGGGGCGTCGGCCAGCGCGGCCTCGAGCAGGCCGGGGTCGAGGCCGGCGATGTCCTCGGTGAAGAGCACCGTCGCGGCCCGCTCGGCGCCGTCGGCCTCGGCGGGCCCGTGGACCAGCGCGGTCATGGTCCTGGCCAGGGCCCGCTGGGCCTCCCGGCGCTCGGGGTGGGCGGCGGTGGCCGAGTCGAGCTCGGTGATCCGCTCCGGGTCGAGGAAGGTGAACCGGCGTAGGTACGAGCCGACCTCGGCGTCGGTGGTGGCCAACCAGAACTGGAAGAACTGGTACGGGCTGGTCCTGGCCGGGTCGAGCCAGATGGTGCCCGTCTCGGTCTTGCCGAACTTGCCGCCGTCGGCCTTGGTCACCAGCGGCGAGGTCAGCCCGAAGCCCTGGACCCGCCGGAGCCGGCGGAGCAGCTCGACGCCCTCGGTGATGTTGCCCCACTGGTCGGAGCCACCGAGCTGCAGCGTGCAGTCGAAGCGGTCGTGGAGGGCGACGAAGTCCCACGCCTGGAGGAGCATGTAGGTGAACTCGGTGAAGCTCAGGCCCTGCTCGCGGCCGTCGAGGCGGGACCGGACCGAGTCCTTGCGGATCATCTCGTTCACGCTGAAGTGCTTGCCCACGTCCCGGAGGAACTCGAGCAGCCCGGTGGACCCGAGCCACTCGGCGTTGTCGGCCAGCACCGTGGCCCCGCTCCCGCCCTCGTCGCCGAGAAGGCGCGCCACCTGGGCGTGGATGGCGTCGCGGTTCGCGGCCAGCGCCTCGGCGGACAGCAGGACCCGCTCGTCGCTCTTGAACGACGGGTCCCCGATCATGCCGGTCCCGCCGCCGACCAGGGCGATCGGGCGGTGGCCCGCCTCCCGGAGGCGCCGCAGGGTGCACAGCTGCTGGAGGTGGCCGACGTGGAGGCTGTCGGCGGTCGGGTCGAAGCCGATGTAGGCGGTCACCCGGGTCGCCTCCAGGCGGTCCCAGAGGGCGTCGTCGGTGACCTGGTGCACCAGCCCCCGCCAGGTGAGCTCGTCGCGGAGGGTGGGCATGCCCTCAGCCTGCCATGCACCCACCCGGCCCTACCATCGACTTCGTGGCCGTCGACGACCCCTCGGCCGACCCCGGGCCGCCCGCACCGCTGCGGCGGGTGCTGCGGGTGCCGGGTCCGTGGGACCTGCGAGCCACGCTCGGCCCGCTGCGGCGGGGCCGGGGTGACCCGTGCACCCGGATCTCGGGGCGCACCCTGTGGCGGGCCACCAGGACGCCCGCCGGTCCTGCGTCCCAGGCCGTCGTGTCGGACTCTGCGGCGGCGACGCTGACCAGCTGGGCGTGGGGCCCGGGCGCCGGGTGGCTCACCGAGGCGCTGCCCGACCTGGTCGGGCGCCACGACCCGGCCGACGACTTCGCCGCCCTCGTCTCGGCCCCGCGAGGCCCGGCCCGGCCACCGGGCTGGGACGTGGTCGCCGGCCTGGCCAGACGCCACCCCGGTCTGCGGATCCCGGCCACGAGAGCGGTGGTCGAGGCGCTGGTACCGACCGTGCTCGAGCAGAAGGTGACCGGCATCGAGGCGTGGCGAGCCTGGCGCGACCTCGCCACTGCCTTCGCCACCCCGGCGCCAGGACCCGCCGGGCTGGTCCTGCCCCCCGACCCGGCCCGCCTGGCGGCCACCCCGGCGTGGGCCCTGCACCGCTTCGGGATCGAGGCCAGGCGGGCCGACACGATCCGCCGGGTCGCCGCCGCGCGCCGAAGGCTGGAAGAGGCGGCGACCATGCCCCCCGCCGACGCCACCAGGCGGCTGTGCGCCGTCGCCGGCGTCGGGCCGTGGTCGGCGGCCGAGGTGGGCCTGGTCGCCCTCGGCGACGGCGACGCGGTGAGCGTCGGCGACTTCCACCTGCCCAACCAGGTGGCGTGGTCGCTGACCGGCCGGCCGCGCGGCGACGACGCGCTGATGCTCGAGTTGCTCGAGCCCTGGCGGGGCCACCGCGGCCGGGTGCTGCGCCTGCTCGCCGCCGGTGGCGTGACCGCGCCCAAGTTCGGGCCCCGCCAGCCCCTCCGGTCGTTCCGGTCGTCGTAGAGGGCCGCTCGTCGCGGAGAGCCGGTCGTCACAGAGAGCCGGTCGTCGTCGAAGGCCGGTCGACACCGCCCAGGGGCGCTCCTGGAGGGCCGCCTAGCATGGCCGGCGTGTCCGCCGCCCCGCACCTGAAGGTCCTCGCTTCGCTCGGTGACGCGCTGCTCGAGCAGCGCCGCCGCCTCACCGCGGCCGAGTTGGCGGCGGCCGCCGCCCTGCCCGACGAGGCGGTGGCCAGCCTGGCCGCCCTGGCCCACGAGGTCCGCCTGGCGTGGTGCGGGCCGACGGTCGAAGTCGAGGGGATCCTGTCGGCCAAGACCGGCGGCTGTCCCGAGGACTGCCACTTCTGCTCCCAGTCGTCGCGCTTCGACTCCCCCGTGCTCGCCACCCCGTTCCTCGACCGCGACGAGGTGCTGGCTGCGGCCAGGGAGACCGCCGCGGTCGGGGCCAGCGAGTTCTGCCTGGTCCTGGCGGTGCGCGGCCCCGACGAGCGGACCATGGCCAGGATCCTCGAGCTGGTGCCGCTGATCAGGGCGGAGACCGGGCTCGACGTGGCCGTGTCGGCCGGGATCCTCGGACCCGGCCAGGCCGAGCGCCTGGCCGCCGGCGGGGTCCACCGCTACAACCACAACCTGGAGACGGCCAGGTCGCACTTCCCCGAGATCGTGACCACCCACACGTGGGAGGAGCGCGAGGCCACCTGCCTGGCGGTCGCCGATGCCGGCATGCAGCTGTGCTGCGGGGTGCTGCTCGGGATGGGCGAGACCGACGAGCAGCGCCTCGAGCTGATCGGGCAGCTCGCCGCCCTCGGGCCGACCGAGGTGCCCGTCAACTTCCTCGACCCCCGGCCCGGCACCCCCCTCGCCATCCGCCGCCCGGTCCGGGCCATGGAGGCGATCCGCTGGATCGCCCTGTTCCGCCTCGGCCTGCCCGGCGTGATCCTCCGCTACGCCGGCGGCCGGGAGCTCACCCTCGGCCAGCTCCAGGCGCTGGGGCTGACGTCGGGCATCAACGCGCTGATCGTCGGCAACTACCTGACCACCCTCGGCCGCCGGCCGGAGGAGGACCTCGACATGCTCGACGACCTGCGCATGCCCATCGGCGCCCTCTCCGCCGCCCTGTGACCGCCGGGGCCAGCCGGGGAGGCGGCCCGACCCACTGCACCGGCTGCGGCCGGGAGGAGGGCGGGGGCTGCCCGACGGGAGGCCGTTGCCGTGGCCGCCTCGAGCCTCCCCGTCACTGTCCCGCCTGCGGGCGACGCCTCGCCGTGCGGGTGACGCCGGCGTCGTGGACGGCGCGCTGCCGCGACCACGGCGCCGTCGTCGACCCCTGATCCGGGCGGCTCCACCCGGCCGGCGCGTCGGGCGCGCTCGCTAGGTTGACCCCGTCAGCCGAGACGGGGGAACGACCAGCCGATGCACCCGGGGATCTACGCCGCCACGACGCCGGACAAGCCGGCGGTGATCATGGCCGGTTCCGGCGAGACGGTCAGCTACCGCCAGCTCGACGACCGGGCCAACCGGGCTTCCCGGCTCTTCGCCACCCTCGGACTCGTGCCGGGCGACCACGTGGCCTTCCAGATCGGCAACGAGCCGGCCCTGTTCGACGTGCTGTGGGGCGCGCACCGCGCCGGCTTGGTCTACACGGCCATCAGCACCAGGCTCGGGCCGGAGGAGACGGCCTACATCGTCGGCAACTGCGACGCCCGGGTGGTGGTCGTCGGCGCCGCCTACCGGGACTCGCTGGCCGCGCTCGAACCAGGAGGACGGGGAATGGCCGCCCTCGAGCGCGGGTTCGTCGTCGGGGGGGACGCAGCCGGCTGGACGCGCTGGGAGGAGGCCGTCGCCTGGCAGTCGCCGGAACCGACGTCGGCCGAGGTGGCGGGCGACGACATGCTCTACTCCTCGGGGACCACCGGGCGGCCCAAGGGCGTCACCCGCACCCTCGGCACCGACGGCCTCGACGTGGCCGACGGGGTGACCAGGATGAGCCAGCTGCTCTTCGGGTTCACCGACGCGACCGTCTACCTCTCCCCCGCCCCCCTCTACCACGCCGCCCCGCTGCGCTTCTGCCGGGCGGTCCACCGGGTGGGCGGCACGGTCGTGGTCATGGAGCACTTCGACGCCGCCACCTACCTCGACGTGGTGGCCGAGCACCGCGTCACCCACACCCAGGTGGTGCCGACCATGCTGGTCCGGCTGCTGAAGCTGCCCGACGAGGTGCGGGCGGCGGCCGACGTGTCGTCGCTGCAGGCGGTCATCCACGCCGCGGCGCCGTGCCCGGTGCCGGTCAAGCAGGGGATCATCGACTGGTGGGGGCCGATCCTCTGGGAGTACTACGCCGGCACGGAGGGCAACGGCATCGTCATCGCCGGCTCCGCCGACTGGTTGGCCCACCCCGGGACCGTCGGACGCCCCGTCGGTTGCGAGGTCCACGTGGTCGCCGACGACGGCGTGGAGGCGCCCGCGGGAGAGCCTGGCACCGTCTACTTCGCGGGCGGCGGGGACTTTCGCTACCACGGCGATCCCGGCAAGACCGCAGCCGCCCACAACGACCGCGGCTGGGGGACCCTCGGGGACGTCGGCTTCGTCGACGCCGACGGCTTCGTGTACCTGACCGACCGCAAGGCCGACGTGATCATCTCCGGCGGGGTCAACGTCTACCCGCAGGAGGCCGAGAACCTCCTCACCCTGCACCCCAAGGTGGCCGACGTGGCCGTGCTCGGCGTCCCCGACGACGAGATGGGCGAAGCGGTGAAGGCGGTGGTCCAGCCGGTCGAGTGGACCGACGCCGGGCCTGCCCTCGAGGCCGAGCTGATCGGGTGGTGCCGGGAGCGCCTGGCCCACTTCAAGTGCCCGCAGTCGGTCGACTTCGACCCCGACCTGCCCCGCCAGGCCACCGGCAAGCTCTACAAGCGGCTGCTCAAGGACCGGTACTGGGAGGGCCGGGCCACCAGGATCTGACCATCCGACGAGGCGAGCTCACCCGTGGCGATGGGTCCACTCGACGACCCGCGCCGCGTGCCACGAGGTCAGGATCCGCTCGACGGGGAGGCCAGCGGCCAGCGCCTTGCGGGCCCCGTTGGCCTGCCACGACAGCTGCCCGGGGGCGTGGGCGTCGGTGTCGATGCTGAACAGGCACCCGGCGTCGACGGCCACGGCCAACAGCTCGTCGGGCGGGTCGAGACGCTCGGGCCTGGCGTTGATCTCCACCGCCGTGCCCGACTCGGCGCACGCCGCGAAGACGGCGCCCGCGTCGAAGCTCGACGGCGGCCGGCCCCGGCCCACCACGATGCGCCCGGTGCAGTGCCCGAGGATGTCGACGAGGGGGTTGCGCACCGCGGCGAGCATCCTGGCGGTCATGGCGGGAGCGTCCATGCGCAACTTGGAGTGGACGGACGCGACGACCACGTCGAGGCGCCCGAGCTGGGCGGGGTCGCCGTCGAGGGAGCCGTCGTCGAGGATGTCGACCTCGATGCCGGTCAGGACGCGGAACGGCCGCACCGCGTGGCCGACGGCGGCGACCGCGTCGAGCTGGGCGGCCAGGCGCTCGGCGCTCAGACCGTGGGCGACGGTCAGGCGCGGCGAGTGGTCGGTGACCGCCAGCCACTCGTGGTCGAGGTCGATGGCCGCCGCGACCATGACCTCGAGGGGGCTGCCGCCGTCGGACCAGTCGGTGTGGCTGTGGGCGTCGCCGACCAGCCGGCCCACCAGCTGGGCCACCGCCGGATCCTCGGGTGGCTCGTCCGCCGCCTCGCCCTCCAGACCGGCCAGGTAGGCCGACGTCCCGCCGGCCATGACCTCGGCGATCACGCCGGCGGTCGTGGACCCGATCCCCCGCAGCTCCTGCAGGCGCCCGGCATCGGCCAGGGTGGCCAGCTCGGCCGGTCCGGTGGCCCGCACGACGTCGGCCGCGTGGCGGAAGGCCCGCACCCGGTAGGTCGGCGCCCGGGCCCGCTCGAGCAGGAGGGCGATGCGGTCGAGGGCGGCGGCGGGCTCGAGGGGGTCGGGCACCGGTGCTCAGCCCCCGAGCAGGGTCGACGTCGTCGTGGACCCGCTGGTGGTGGTGCTCCTCGGCACGGTCGTCGTGGTGGTGCTCGGTGTCGTGGTCGTGGTGGTGCTCGGCGTCGTGATGCTCGGCGTCGTGGTCGTGGTGGGCGCCGAGGTGGTGGGCGGCACCGACGACGTCGTCGGGGACGGTGCGGTGCCGCCGGCCTGGGTCAGCACGGCCACGATCCGGCTGTACTCGTAGGAGGTGATCGCCCCGCTGTAGAGGAGGTCCTGCGCCTGCTGGAGCTCGGCGGTCGAGGCCCCGATGCGGTTCTGCGAGCCGGGGCTGGTGGTGGCGGCGATCTGGCGCAGGACACCGGCGACGTGGATGGCGCCAGGTCGCCCCGAGGACTCCAGCTGCGACGCCTCCCGCTGCAGTGCGGTGGTGACCGGGTCGAGGGTGCTCGCCGTGGTCGAAGGCGCCGTCGAGCTGGTGGTCGTCGACCCCGGCTTGGTGCCGCCATGGCGGCCCGTGGTCGACGGGGCCGTGGCCCCGGAGTTGGGCGAGCTCCGGCTGAGCAGCACCGCAGCGACGATGCCCGCCACCACCAGCAGGGCCAGCACGGCCGCCAGCGCGGCCAGCCGCCGGCGGCGGGCGTCCTCGCGCCGCTCGATGAGCTCCTCGATCGGCGGCCCCGCCGGCGCCACCACGCGGGTCGGGTCGGCGCCGACCGGCGCCATGGCGACCGTCGGGGCGACCGCGGGGACGGCGACGGTCGCGCCCGGGGCGCCGGTGCCGACCACGCCGGTGCGCTCCAGGTCGGCGAGCATCGCCGCGGCGCTCGGGTAGCGGTCGGCGGCGTTGCGGGCCATGGCCCTGCGCACCACCGCGGCGAAGGCGGGCGACAGGTCGGGCCTGACCGTGGCGATGTCCGCGGCCGCCCCCTCGTGGGCCGCCCTGGCCTGGGCCACCGGGTTGGCCCCCTCGTAGGGCTTGCGGCCGGCGAGCGCCTCGTAGAGCACCACGCCGAGGCCGTAGATGTCGGAGCGGGGCGTAGCCGGGGCCCCGTCGACCTGCTCGGGCGAGAGGTAGGCGACGGTGCCGAGGACCAGGCCGGTGGCGGTCAGGTCCGCGCCCGGGGTGGCGTCGGCGTCGTCCCGGTAGGCCTTGGCGATCCCGAAGTCGGCGACCTTGGCCCGGTCGTCCTCGGTGATCAACACGTTGGCCGGCTTGATGTCGCGGTGCACGATGCCGATGGCGTGGGCCGCGCCGAGGGCGCCGAGCACGTCGGACCCGATGGTGGCCACCCACCCGGCGTCGAGGGGCCCACGGCGCATCCGGTCGGCGAGGGTCTCGCCCGGGAGGCGCTCCATGACCAGGTAGGCGGTGCCGGCGTCCTCCCCGGTGTCGTACACCGCGACGACCGCCGGGTGGCTGAGGCCGGCCGCCGCCCTGGCCTCCCTGGCGAATCGGGCCCGCATGCCCGCCGGGTCGGCCAGGTTGTTGCGGAGCAGCTTGACCGCGACCGGGCGGGACAGGCGCTCGTCGAAGCCGTCGTAGACCTCCGCCATGCCGCCCCGACCGAGCAGGGCCCCGAGCCGGTAGCGGCCGCCGAGAAGGCGGTCGCCGCCGTCGGTTGGTTGCATCGCAGTGTTCTACCCCGGCCGGGCCCGGCCTCGGCGGGATCTCCGGTCGGCCGCCGCCAGCGCGGGTTGGCGACCGCAGACCGCCCGGACTCGCCGATGGGCGCACCGGCCACCGACCCCGGGCGGGATGGGCAGACTGGGGCGGTGACGACGACCGCGGCCCTGCTCCTCACGGGAGGCGCCAGCCGCCGGATGGGCCGGGACAAGGCCGGCGTCGCCGGCCCGGGTGGCGTCGCCCTCGGCGAGCGGACCGCCAGGCTCCTGACCGCGGTGGCCGACCCGGTGGTCGAGGTGGGCCCTGGCCACACCGGCCTGCCGACCGCCGCCGACGCCGCCGACGCCGACGCCGTCGAGGGGCGCCGAGCCGCCGAGGCCACCGGTGCCGGCCCGCTCGCCGCCGTCGCCGGCGGCGTCGCCTGGTTGCGGGCCCACGGGTGGCCTGCCCGCGGCGCGGCGCCGGGCGCGGCACTCGTCGTCGCCACTGACCTCCCGCTGCTCGACGCCGCCGCGCTGGCCTGGCTGGTCGGCCATCCGGCGGCGGGCACCGTCGTACCCGTCGTCGACGGCCACCCGCAGTGGCTGTGCGCCAGGTACTCGCAGGAGGCGCTCGACGCGGCGGGCGGCCTGCTCCGCAGCGGCGAGCGACGCCTGGCCGCACTGGCCGACGCCGCGCCGGTCCACCTGGCCGGACCCGACGAGTGGGGCCCGTTTGCCAGCCCGCAGGTCTGGGCCGACGCCGACACCCCCGCCGAGCTGGCCGAGCTGGTCGGGATCCCGTCGTGACCACGGACCGCCGCTCGGCGGCGGGCAGCCGCTGGGCGGCGTCCGCCGAGACGGCGCAGGCGCCCCGTGGCCAGGCGGCGACGGCGCCCGGCGCCGAGGGGGTCCCGGCGTGGCGACCCGCTCCCCCCGTGCGCGACGTCCGCACCGTCAAGGTCCGCCCCGGCCACCACGTGGAGCTCCCCGACCAGGTCGCCACCGAGGAGCCCCTCGAGGTGCGGGTCGAAGGGCCGGGTCAGCGCTCCGAGGCGGTGGCGGTGACCATGCGCACCCCGGGCCACGACTTCGAGCTGGCCGCCGGCTTCCTCCTCACCGAGGGCCTGATCACTGCGGCGGAGGTCACCGCGGTCGGCTACTGCTCCGACGCCGAGCCCGAGCACCGCTTCAACACGGTGTCGGTGGCCATCGACCGGCCGTGGACGGGGACGACGACCCGCCGCGACTTCGTGGCCACCTCGAGCTGCGGGGTCTGCGGCAAAGCGGGCATCGACCAGGTGGAGCTCGACTGCCCGCCCCTCCCGCCCCCGCTGCGGCCTCTCCCCGCCTCGCTCCTGCCGCTGCTGCCCGACCGGCTGCGCGCCGCGCAGCGCACCTTCGACCGCACCGGCGGGCTCCACGCGGCCGGCGCCTTCGCCGTCGGCGGCACGCTGCTCTGCGCCCGCGAGGACGTGGGCCGGCACAACGCGGTCGACAAGGTCGTCGGCCACCTGGCCCTCGCCGCCGGAAGAGAGCGCAACCCAGGACCAAGCGACGTGGCCGTGCTCATGGTGTCGGGGCGGGTCAGCTTCGAGATCGTCCAGAAGGCGGCGATGGCCTCGTTCCCGGTGATCGCCGCCGTGTCCGCGCCCTCCAGCCTGGCCGTGGAGGCCGCCGACCGGCTGGGTGTCGCCCTGGCCGGCTTCGTGCGCGGCGACAGCTACCGGATCTACACCCACCCCGATCGCTTCGACCTCGACGCGTGAGCCCGACGGAGTCGACCGTGTGCGACCCCGTCGCTCGAAACCAGCACGGCGGCGCGGTCGGGAACAACGTCTTGCAATGCGGCTGCGCAGAGCGACGCCAGCTGGTTGAAATCGACGATGTCACACAGTCAGGGAATCACGCAAGCGTTCGGGATATTGCCAAATGCACCATTGTTATTCATCATCGTCGCTTCGTGGATGTCCCACGGCGACGACTTCGATCAACTGCTCGATGCCGGCCAGGTCGGCCGGGTTGCGGGTGTAGAGCCGGGCGCCGTGGGCGTGGGCCGTGGCCGCGATCAACAGGTCCATCACCCTCGATCGCGGGGTGCGACCTCCGGCGGTCACCGCGGCGGCGAGCTGACCGTAACTGGCCGCCACCGCCCCGTCGACCGGCAACGCATCGAAGGTGCGTTGGAGGGCGGCCAGCCTCCTCAGCCTCTCGGCGCGCACCGCAGCGTCGGCGGTGACGAGCACCCCGAAGTGCAACTCGGCCAAGGTCGCGGCGCTGATCGCCAGCTCTCCCTCCAACGGCACCACATCGGTGGCGATGACCACGCTGGTGTCGAGGACCGCCTTCACCGACCGGCGTCGGGCCGGTCGGTGACCGCCTGGTCGATCAGGTCCCTGTCGCGGTCCCAGTCCGGGTCGGCCGGCCCGGCGAACAGGCCGGCGAGGTCGGCCCATCGCTGCCACCTCCGCGGTGAAGGGGGCACGAGCCGGGCCGCGAGACGGCCCGACACGGTGATGTCGATCTCTTCGCCACCTTCGACCCGGCGCACGAGCGCCGAAGCGGCCTGGCGCAGCTCCCGTAGTCCGACGACGTCCATCGACCTGATGGTAGCACATGTGCTAGACGGGGGTGGGAGCAGGCCGGCCCCACGGCCTGGTTCGACGACCCCACGTCGGGGTCGTCCCAGCCTCAGACGGCCGGCTTGGCGTCGGGCTTGGGCTCCTTGGGCAGGCCGAGGAGGCGCTCGCCGACGATGTTGCGCTGGATCTGGGCCGATCCGCCCCAGATGGTCTCCGAGCGGGCGAAGAAGAACGACGACTGGAGGGGGCTGGGCGAGTAGCCGGGGCGTCCGCGTCGCCGTCCGATGCCCGGGGCGAGCTCCTCGTCGCCGGAACCGGCCATGAGCTGGCCCTCTGCGCCGAGGAGGTCGAGCGCCACGTCCGTGATCCACTGGTGGTACTCGGACCAGAACATCTTGTTGGTGACCCCGAGGGCGGCGACGCCGAGGTCCTCGGAACCGTTGAGCACGCCGGTCAGGGAGCGGTAGCCGTTGATCTCCATGATCTTGACCACGCTCCACGCCCTGGCCAGGTCCTGGCGGACGAGCGGGTCGCCGGCGCGTCCCCGCCGCCTGGCTGCGTCGATCACGCCGTCGAGCTCCTTGGCGAAGCGGCGGAAGCCGGTGGTGGCGCTCGTGCCGCGCTCGAAGCCGAGGGTGGTCATGGCGACCTTCCACCCGTTGTTGACCCCGCCGACGACGTTGGCCCGGGGGCAACGGGCGTCGGTGAAGAACACCTCGTTGAACTCGGCCGACCCGTCCACCTGGGTGATCGGCCTGACCTCGACGCCGGGTTGGCTCATCGGCACCAGCAGGTAGGAGATCCCCGCGTGCTTTCCCGCGTCCTTGTCGGTCCTGGCCAGCAGGAAGCTGTAGTCGGCGTACCGGGCCTGCGTGGTCCAGATCTTCTGCCCGTCGATGCGCCACTCGTCGCCGTCGAGGACCGCGGTGGTCGACAGCGAGGCCAGGTCGGAGCCGGCGTCGGGCTCGGAGAAGCCCTGGCACCAGGCCATCTCGCCGCGCATGATCTTCGGGAGGAACTCCCGCTTCTGCTCCTCGGTCCCCCACTGCAGGATGGTCGGGCCGACAAGGGTGTCACCGAAGAAGTCGGCCCGCAGCGGCGCAGCGACCCGGGCGAACTCCTCGTTCAGCACCACCGCCTCGATGGTGGAGAGGCCCTTGCCCCCGTACTCGGTCGGCCAGCTGGCACAGATCCAGCCTCCCTGGTACAGCTTCTTGTTCCACTCGGCGGCCCACGCGGCCCGCTGGTCGGCGTCCATGGCGAAGTCGTCGTCGCCCCAGCCCTCCGGGAGGTTGTCGCTCAGCCAGGCTCGGATCTCGCCGCGGAAGGCTTCGGCGTCGGCCGGGTAGTCGAGGTCCATGGCTCGATCGTACCGGTCGCGCCCGAGCGCCGACTCCCCCGATGCGAGGGAGCGGCGTCGTCGGGTGGTGGGTCGTCGGACGCGGTGCGGGCTAGGTGCCCAGACGTCGCACGTCGGCCGCCTGGAGCCCCTTGGGACCCTGGTTGACCTCGAACTCGACCTGTTCGTTCTCCTCCAGGTTCCGGTACCCCGACCCCTGGATCGCACTGAAGTGCACGAACACGTCGGGTCCGGTCTCCTGGGAGATGAAGCCGTACCCCTTGTCGGAGTTGAACCACTTCACCGTTCCGGTTGCCACGAGCCATCCCTCCTCTCCTGGCCGGCCCGGACCCTCGACCAACGTGGTCCGGCGGCCTCCGGCCGAGGCCGGGAGGGAGCTGCCCACGACGCTGCCGCACCCTCGAAGACGAAAGGTAGCACGGCATATCGGGCCCGGGTGGGGGCCGCGACACCGTCGGTTCAGGGGGCCGGGCGGCTCGACTGGATGCCCCCGACGGCGAGGGTGACGGCCGGGCAGAGGCTGCCCAAGGTGGGCGCGGCCAGGTACCCCGGCGCCCAGGTGACCACCGCACCGCCGGGCAGCGAGATGCGGTAGTGGAAGGGGCCGCCGGTCACGACGGTCGTCGAACCGCAGGTGTTGCCGAGCTCCTCCGTGAGGAACCACCCGGCGCGCCCGGGGGCGAGGACGACGGGCGCGCTCCCCGCCGGCAGCTGGGAGACGGTGTAGCGGACCACGGAGCGCCCGGCGGCGTCGAGGAAGCGGATCCCCGGCCGGCCCGGGGCCAGCGCGCAGGTCGACGACGAGACGTTGGTCAGCGACCAGGCCAGGTAGTACTGGCTGGTCCCTGCGCTGATGGGAACCTGGTCGGCCCGCAGGGCGTTGGCGCGGCAGGTGGCGCCGTGCGGGCCGGTGGGCGCAGGACGCGGCGTCCCGGGAGCTGAGGTGGCCGTGGTGGCGGGGCCGCCGACGTCGACCCGGTGGCCGGAGCCGCCGCAGGCGGCCAGGAGCGCACCGAGGAAGAGGGCGGCGCCGGTGAGGCAGAGCAGCCGCCGCGGTCGGGTCTCGGGTCGTCGGGGCAAGGACGCCTCCTGGCGGATCGGGGGTCGGCTCACGGCAGGTTGGCCGTCGACCACTGGTCGTAGTCCCCGCCGCTCTGGTTCCACTGCCAGCCGGCGCGCCGGTCGAGCCTGACGTCACCGAACCAGGTGGCGCGTTGCGGGCCCTGCGAGAAGGCGACCGGTCGGGGCAGCACCGCGCCGGTCGAGGTGACCGGCGTCCACTGGTAGGTGTTGGGGACCCGCGCCGGCGCTCCGGCCCCGAAGGTCTGGTTCCAGTACGACGGCGTCGAGTACACGCCGGGATGGAAGATGGTGGCGGTGTGGAGATAGTCGGTGAAGCCGTTGAACGTCGAGCGGTCGACGGCGGCGGCGATGACCCGCTGGTGGGTGATGTGCCCGCACCGGTCGACGACCTCGTTCCACCCGTTGCCGTACCCGGGCAGCGGCTGGCCTTCGATGTCCATGAACAGCAGAGGGATGTAGCTGGTGGCGGTGGTGATGCCGTGGGCGGTCAGGCTGGTGTAGTCGGCCCGGGCTCGCTCGGCCTGGCGCACACCCCAGCGGTAGGCCTCGGCGCGGCTCCCGTCGAAGGACGGGTCGGCGCCAGGACCGGCCGCGAACCAGTAGAAGAAGACACCGGGGATGGGCCCGTAGGCCTCGTCGGCGTTGACCCGGGACACGTCCGCGTGGTTGAGCCCGTAGCCCCGGGTGCAGCCGAGCCAGTTGGTCCAGGTGCCGAGCTCACCGACGTAGCCGGCGAAGAGGCCCCCGGTCCCCGGCTCCCGGTAGGGCGCCCCCGCTCCCCGACCGTGGGGTCCGTAGGAGTCCGTGCCGAAGTAGAAGCCGCTCGGGCTGTCGGCCGCAGCGGCCGCGCGCGGCGCAGGAGCGACGAGGGCGCCGACCAGGCCGATCACCGCCGTCAGCGACAGGACGACGAAGGCCGCGAGCGGGGACGCGCTCGCGACGCAGCCGCCGATGGACCGTCGCCGCCGGGGAGGTAGGAGGTCGGAACCCAAGCTCGGCGCCTTTCTCGCTGGGAGAGGGGCGAGGATGCCCCGGCCGCCGGGCTGGGACGCCACGCACGGTAGCCAACAACGGCCCAGAACGGAAGCTCGCGCGCGGATCGCGGCCAGCGGCAGCGCGTTCTCCGGTCGATCGGCCGGCGGCTCCGGTTCCGCGGTCGCAACGCGTCGTTCAGCGCCGTCGATCGACCGGAGACGGCGGCGACTCGGCCGATCGCCCGGAGAACGCCTGGAGCCAGCGCGGCCCACCGAGCTCGAGCGCGCCCAGCCAGCGCGGCCCACCGAGCGCGACCCGTCATCGCCCGGCCGATCGACCGGGGAACGCCTCGAGCCGAGCTCGAGCGCGCCCGTCCAGCGCCGCCCCGCGGAGCGGGGCGCCCAGCGCCGAATCAGCCGAGCGGCGGGACCGGCAGCGCGACCTGTCGGGCGCCGGCTCAGCCGAGCGGCGGGACCGGCAGCGCGACCTGGGCGAGGGCGGGCACGACCTGCTCGGTGGCGAGGAGGTTGGGAATGGCGCCGGTGGTGCGCTGGTACAGCTCGGCGCCGGAGGGCAGCTGGTTGCGGATCAGCACCGACGCCGGGTTGCCCCCGGACCGGTCGAACACGCGGAAGTGGGCCACGTGGAGGGCGACCAGCGCCTGGCGGACGAGGGCGGTGGAGTCGGCGTCGCTGGGCGCCCCGTAGGAGCCCCAGCCGCCGTCCCTGCTCTGGGACGCGACCAGGAACCCGAGCACCCGGTGGGGTGCCGTGGCGCCCTGAGCGGCCAGGCCCTCGACGGCCAGGGCGGTCGAGTTGGTGTCGGGGCCGGTGAAGGTCGCCGGATCTCGTGGCGCGCACGCCTTGGCGGTCGAGGAGCGGTAGGCCTCCCACCCGCCGGACGCGCACTGCTGGGTCCGCAGCCACCGCACGGCGCGCGAGACCGCCGGGGTTGCCCGGACGCCGGCCGCGGCCAGGGCGGCGAGCGACAGGCCCTGCCGGTAGGCGCCGGCGTAGGTGGGGGCGGCCCGGCCGAACAGCCCGTTGGTCCGCTCGGACGCCAGCAGGGCGCGCACGAGGTCGACCCCGCCGAAGCTGCGGGGGCTGACGCCGAGGGCGTGGGCGTCGAGGATCAGGAACGAGATGGCACCCGGGTCGAGCACCCGCCGGCCCGGCGCGGCGGTGGTGATGTCGGGGCGCACGTGCCCGGCCAGCCATCGCAGCGCCCGGTGGGCGGCGTTGCGCTGGGTGCCGCTGGCGGCCATGGCCAGCACGGCCTGGGCGGTGTCGGAGGGGTCGGCCCGGCCCGACGAGGTCCGCAGGTAGTCCCGGCCGCCGAGGGCGCGGGCCAGGTACCTGGCCCCGAGGTCGGCGCGTGGTGAAACCGCGCCGGGCCCGGAGGCGGCCGCCGGACCGGCGGTGGGTGCGGCCGACGCGGTGACGGCGCCACCGAGGAGGGAGCTGCCGGCGAGCGAGCCGGCGGTGATGGTCGCGCCGGCGACGATGGCGGTGAGCCGGTGGCGGCTGGCCGGGCGCGCGAGGGGGGGCCGGCCGGGGGCGGTGGGACCGGTGCGGATGGGTCGGGTCATTCGGGGAGCTCTCCTCCGGACGGGCCAGGGGCGAGCGATTCCCGCAGGCCCGGGACCGGACCGACACGAACCGACCTTGCACGAGGCCTGGCTGTGGGCTCGGGGCAGGCGACCGGGCTCGTGTCCCCTGCGGGACCATCACCGTTGCGGCACAGCGCCGGGCTCTCACCGGACTTCGCTGCCTTGCGAGCACCCTGCCGAGGCAGGGCCGGGCGAGCGTAGGGGCCACGCGGTGGTGGGTCAAGGACCGCCGCGCCCTCAGCCGGGGTGGCGGCCCCAGCCGGGGCGGCGGCCCCAGCCGGGGTGGCGGCCTCAGCCCGGGTGGCGACCTCAGCCGGGGTGGCGGGCGGCGGCGGCCATCACCGCGTCGGCCACCGCGTCGGGCTCGGTCTCGGGGAGCCAGTGGCCTCCTCGCACCTCGACCAGGCGGTAGGGACCGCTGACGTGCGCGGCGGTCGCCTCCACACCGGCGCGCCCGCAGAACCGGTCGGCCGCCGACCAGACCATGGTGGTCGGCACCCGCACCTTGCCCGTCGGGTGGCGCGCCCCGAGCGGGAGGGCCCGGTACCAGTTGAGCGGGCCGGTCATGGCGCCGGGGTGGGTGGCGCGCCGGGCGTAACGGGCGGCGACGTCATCGGGCAGGCCGCTCGAGACCAGCGACCGGGCGAACCACCTGCCTCCGGCGAGGCCGAGCAGCGCCTCGGGGACGACGGGCAGCTGGAAGGCCAGCATGTACCAGCTTCGCAGGGCCTGGTCGCTGCGCAGCATCGAGGCGGCGAACGCCGCCGGGTGGGGGACGGAGACGGCGGTGAGGGCCCTGACCCGCTCGGGGCGGGTGGCCGAGAGGTGCCAGGCCACGGCCGCCCCCCAGTCGTGGCCGACGAGGTGGAAGCGCTCGACGCCGGCGGCGTCCGCCAGGGCCACGACGTCGGCGGCGAGGAGGTCGACGGTGTAGGCGCGCCGGCCTGCGGGCGCCGCGCCGGGGCGGTAGCCGCGCTGGTCGGGGGCGAGCACCCGGTAGCCCCCGGCGATCAGGCGCCCGGCCACGCCGCTCCAGCAGGCCCGGTCGGATGGGAAGCCGTGGAGGGCGATCACCGCGTGCCCCCCGGCCGGGCCGAGGTCGTCGACCTCGAAGTCGAGGCCGTCGTGGCTGAAGCCGTCCACCCTCATGCGCCTTTCAGTCCGGCGCCGCAGAGCACGACCACCGACGACGTCGGGGGGCGCCGCGAGTCCGACTCCGCCCGCCACGCGGCCCAGGCGGCCGCCGCGGTCGGCTCGACCCACAGCCCCCGCCCGGCGAGATCGGCCGACGCCGAGGCGATGGCGTCCTCCCCCACCGTCACGACCCGTCCTCCGCTGCCATGGACGGCGGCGACGACCTCGTCCGCCCGGGGCGGCTCGGCGATGGCGATCCCCTCGGCCACGGTCACGCCCGTGGGGGCCAGTCCGGCCAGCGGCGCGCAGCGCTCGGCCTGCACGGCGACGATCCTCGGGCCCCGCTCGACCAGGCCGAGGGCCACGAGGTCGGCGACGGCGAGGGCGGCGCCGAGCACGAGCGTCCCGTTGCCGGCCGGCACCACGACCTCGTCGGGGAGGGTGCCGCCGCGCTGCTCCCAGACCTCGAGCAGCCATGTCTTGACGCCGTGGACGAAGACCGGCTGGTAGACGTGGCTGGCGTAGTAGCCGCCCGTGTGGGTGACCCGTCCGGCCGCGGCGGCCGCCGCGGTGGCCCGGTCCCCTTCCGCCATGCGGGCGTCCGCCCCGTGGGCGGCCAGGGCGGCGAGCTTGTGCGGGGAGGTGCCCTGGGGCACCCAGACCTCGGCGGGGATGCCGGCGCGCGCCGCATAGGCGGCGACCGCGACCCCGGCGTTGCCGCTGCTGTCGACGATCACCGAGGTGGCGCCGAGCGCGACGGCCGCCGCCACCACGAGCACGGCACCGCGGTCCTTGAACGACAGGGTCGGGTTGGCGAAGTCGACCTTGACCTCGACGTCGGGGCCGAGGCGCACGAGGGGGGTGTGGCCTTCGCCGAGGCTCAGGGAGGCGCCGGGCACGGGCGGCAGGGTGGGGCCGTAGCGCCAGAGGGACCACGGCGGCGATCCGGGCTCGACGAGGGCGACGGGTGCGGGACCGAGGAGGTCGAGCAGCCCACCGCACTCGCAGCGCCACGCACGGTCGGGGAAGGGGAATGTCCTCCCGCACCGCCGGCAGCGCTGCCCCCAGGCGGCGGCCTCCGCGGCGGGCCGGTCGGGCCGGGCCGGCGGCGCCGTCAATAGCCTGCGGCCGGGTCGACGACGCCCTCGAGCGGCTGCCCGGTGGCGAATCGGGCCACGTTGGTGCGGATCCGCTCCGAGAGGAGGGGCAGGACCATCTCCCAGGTGTCGGCCGTGTGCGGGGTGACCAGGCAGCGGGGCTCGCTCCAGAGGGGGTGGCCGTCGGGGAGCGGCTCGGGATCGGTGACGTCGATCGCCGCGCCGGCGATGTCGCCCGACGCCAGCGCCTCGACCAGCGCGCCCGTGTCCACGTGGGCGCCGCGCGCCACGTTGACCAGCCAGGCCGTGCGGTCCATGAGCTCGAGCTCCCTGGCCCCGATGATCCCCGTGGTGTCGGGGGTGAGGGCCAGGGCCAGGAAGACCACCAGGGCGCCGGGCAGCACATCGTGGAGGTCCGCGGTGCTCACCGTGCGGGCCGCGCCGGCGACGGGATCGGCCCGACGGCGCACGACGGTCGCCTCGACGCGGAACGGGGCGAGCAGCCGGAGGAGCTCCTCGGTGATGCCGCCGCCCCCGAGGATGGTCACCTTGCGGTCGTAGAGGCTGGTGCCCGCCTCCCTCCCCCACGTCGTCGCCGCCGCAAAGGAGGGGAGCCGGCGCAGGCCGGTGAGCGCGAGGGCCAGGGCGTGCTCGGCGACCGGCTCGGCGTAGGCACCCTTGGCGCAGGTCCAGAGCAGTCGCGGGTCGAGCACCCGGGCGTGGGCGATGCGCTCGATGCCGGCGAAGGGCAGCTGGACCCACCGGAGCCGCCGCTGCTCGGTGATGGTCAGGCGAAGGGCTTCGGGGTCGGTGGCGTCGAGCCACACCAGGCCGTCCACGTCGGGGACGTCGGCGCCGACCGGCTCGCCGCCCCCGTCGCGCACGGCGTCGACGGCCCACGAGACTTCGGGGGCGCCGTCCCCGCTGCGGGAAAAGTGGGGTCCGATGGCGATGCGGGGGGCCGGCACGGCCCGATGCTGTCACATGCGCGTCGGCGCCTCGATGCCGAGCAGGCCGAGGCCGGCCTCCAGCACCCTGGCGGTGTGGGCGCACAGGGCCAGACGGCTGGCCCGCGCCGCGGGGTCGTCGGCCTTGAGCACCGGGCAGGTCTCGTAGAACGACGTGAACGCCGCGGCCAGGTCGAACAGGTAGCCGCACAACTTGTGCGGGCTGTAGGTGTCGAGGCTGGCGGTCACGGCGGTGTCGAGCTCGAGCAGCGCCACGGCCAGGGCCCGCTCAGTGGGATCGTCGGCGTCGACGGGGACCTTTCCCCATCCGTAGTCCTCGAGGGCGACCTCGCCCCGCCGGAAGATGGAGTGGATGCGGGCGTGGGCGTACTGCAGGTACGGGGCGGTGTTGCCCTCGAAGGCGAGCATCCGGTCCCAGTCGAACACGTAGTCGCGGGCCCGGTCGGTGGACAGGTCGGCGTACTTGAGGGCTCCGACGCCCACCGCGTGGGCGACCGCCTGCCGCTCGGTCGCGTCCAGGTCCGGGTTCTTGTCCGCCACCGCGGCGGCCGCCCGCTGCTCGGCCTCGTCGACCAGGTCGGCCAGCTTGACCACGTCGCCGCCGCGGGTCCTGAACATCTTGCGGTCGGCGCCGAGCATGTTGCCGAAGCTCACGTGCACCACCCGGCGCCCGGGGGGCACCCAGCCGGCCTCCCGACCGACGGCGAAGACCATGTCGAGATGCTGGGCCTGGGGGGAACCGACGACGTAGAGGGCCAGGTCGACGTGCAGGCGGCCGAAGCGGTCGCGCAGCGCGGCCAGGTCGGTCGTGGCGTAGTTGTAGCCACCGACGGAGTTCTGCACGATGAGCGGCAGCGGCTCGCCTTCCCGGTTGGTGTAGCCGGGCGGGAAGACGCACCTGGCCCCCTCGCTCTCCACCAGCAGGCCCTTGGCGTCGAGCTCGGCCACCACGTCGGCCAGCTGATCGTTGTAGAAGCTCTCCCCCACCACGTCCCCGGGCGTGAGCAGCACCCCCAGGCGAGCGTAGACCTGGGCGAAGTAGCGCATGCTGCCCTCGACGAGGATCCCCCACAGCCTGAGGGTGTCGGGGTCGCCCGCCTGCAGCGCCACCACCCGGGCCCGGCTCCGGTCCTGCAGCTGCGGGGAGGCGTCGAACGCGGCGCGCGCCTGGCGGTAGAAGGTGTTGAGCTCGCCGACCGAGAGCTCCTCGAGGCCGGCCTCCTCGCCGAGGTCGACGAGATGCTCGATGAGCATTCCGAAGGGCGTCCCCCAGTCGCCGATGTGGTTCTCGCGGAGCACCTCGTGGCCGGCGTCGGCCAGCAGCCGGCAGAGGGCGTCACCGATGATCGTCGTGCGGAGATGGCCGGCGTGCATCTCCTTGGCCACATTGGGATGGGAGTAGTCGACCACCACCCGCTCGGGCGGCGCGGCCACCCGCCGGCCGAGCCGGACGTCGGCCGCGGTGGCGCCCAGGGTGGCCGCCAGCCAGTCGCCCGACAGGGTCAGGTTGACGAACCCCCTGGACGTCGCCTCCACGCGCTCGAACATCCGACCGTGGCCGCCGGCTTCGCGCCCGGCCTCGTGCGCGTCCACGGTTCCCGCCACGCGGTCGGCCAGCTCGGCGGGCGGCGCGCCGAGCCGCTTGGCCAGGGCCATGGCCCCGTTGGCCTGGAAGTCCACCCCGGCGACGCTCGACGGTCGCACGACCGGGTCGGCCCCCTCGGCGACGGCGGCGAAGGCCGGACCGAGACGGTCGGTGACGAGGGCGAGCAGGCCGGGCATGGCCCCATCGTCGCGGAAGGGCGGTCCGGGGTCCCAACCCTTTGCGGCCCGCGCCGGGGACGCCGCTACGATCCGCCGACCGTGCCCGCCGTCGCCCTCGCCTTCGACCACGTCGACCTCGACCGGGTCGGCACCCCGGTGCTGCACGGGGTCGACCTGCAGGTGCGCGCCGGCGAGCGGTGGGCGGTCCTCGGTCCGAACGGCTCGGGCAAGACGACCCTGGTGCAGCTGGCCTCCGGCTACCTGCACCCGACCCGCGGCCGGGTGACGATCCTCGGGTCGACCCTCGGCCGGGTGGACGTGCGGGCCCTGCGGCTGCGCATCGGGCTGGTGAGCGCGTCGGTGGCCAAGCTGGTCGTGCCGTCGCTCACGGGCCTCGACATCGTGGTGTCGGCCGCCCACGGGGCCCTGGAGCCGTGGTGGCACCGCTACGACCACGACGACGTGGATAAGGCCAGGGGGCTGCTCGACGCCGCCGGCTTCGGCTACGTCGCCGACCGCCCCTTCGGGGTGTGCTCCGAGGGCGAGCGCCAGCAGATCCTGCTGGCCCGCTCCCTCATGCGCGACCCCGAGCTGCTGCTGCTCGACGAGCCCGCCGCCGGCCTCGACGTCGGGGGCAGGGAGCGCCTCGTCGGCCGCCTCGCCGATGTGGCCGCGGACCCGGCCGGCCCTCCCGTCGTGCTGGTCACCCATCACGTCGAGGAGATACCGCCGGGCTTCGACCGATTGCTGCTGCTGCGCGACGGGCGCGTCTCGGCGGCCGGCCCGCTGGTCGACACCCTCACCGACGCCAACCTGTCGGCCGCCTTCGGGCTGGCGCTGCGGGTCAGCGGGTCGGACGGCCGCTGGAGCTGCACCGCCCGCTGAGTCGGGCGCCGGTCAGCATCTGGGCGCCACCGGGCACATCCTCTTTCCCGACGGCGTCCCGTGCCCGACGGCCTCCACCTGATCTGCGGGCATCTCCTCGACCTCCGAGCCGACTGCTGCCCAGACGGACAGTCCCTGCGGACGCTCTGCCCGGGGGCTGTGCAGCCCGTCCTCAACGACCAGACTGCGGCCATCGACCGACTCACGGCCATCGACGAGCTGCGCGCCTGGCTCGACGACCAAGTAGCCATGGCCGTGATCGGCCCCCGCGTGGCCCAGGCCACCCGGGCGGAGATGGGCGCCACGGTCGGCACCAGCCGCCAAGGCGCCCACAACCGGTGGGGGGCGACGTTCAACGGTACGAGCAGGCCGCTTCCTCCACCCCACACCGACTTCGACCTTTCCCCAGCCCCCGCCACGGCGCCACCAGGGGCCGGCCCTTGATCCCGGCTTCGAGCGCAACGGCGGCGGCACGGCCGCCGTGGGAGGGTGGGTGGCGATGGAGTTGATCGTGGCTCGCACGCGTCCCGACTGGCGACTGGCCCGAAGCCCCCGACGTGGTCGAGCAGGCGGTGAGGCAGGCGTGCGTCGGGCGGGGCGCGGCGATCGAGGTGATTGCCGCCCGAGGTCGCGAGCAGCGCTCCCAGATCGTGTTCAGCCGGGGCCGGGACATGGTGTTCTGGCAGTCCCCCCGCACCCGCAAACAGGCCTGGCCCGACGTGACCCTCCCCACCGCCCGGGCCGCCAAGATCGCCGACCTCGAGATCATCGTCGACGACCACGAGCGCTACCCGTACCGTTTCGCCACCCAGCAGGCCAAAGGTGGCACCGACACCGCTCTGGTCCAGTCCGTGACCGACAAGGTCACTGCCAAGACCACCACCTACGCCTACGACAGCCTCGACGAGCTGACCGGCGCCAACCAGAGCGCCAACGGAACTACTACCGCCAGCTCCACCACCCCCGACGCCACCTGCACCAGCCCCTCGACCACCTACAGCTACAACGCGGCCGACCAGCTCACTGCCCGCAACGGAACCACCACCGGCTACGGCGACGACGCCAACGGCAACGAGACCGCCGGCATCGGTGCCACCACCCGCACCGCCGAGACCTACTCCCCGTCCAACCAGCTGACCGCCCTCACCAGCAGCGGGACCGCCACCAGCTACGCCGGGCTCGACAACGCCGACCGGACCACAGCCGGCACTACCTCTACTGAGTCCCGAGTGAGTGGCGGTCGGCGCCCCGACCACCACTTACTATTTTTGCCAGCGCCGCAAATACTTCGGTTCGTCTCATGTAAAATAGCTTTTTGCTCAATGCTTCCAAGGAGGCGCTCGCCATGTTTCACAGGAGGCGGCTGCTGTGACGCTCGTATTCTTCGTGATTACCATCTTCGGGTTCGATACGGGTGTTCCGAATACGAGATTCGAGCTCATCCCGGGAGCCAGAAGTGCAAAGTAATTCGGAATCGACCTGGACGTGTCCTAATGGTCATACCTTCAAGATCGTTGACATTGCGTCTTTCGGGGATAAGCACGGCAGTCTGCGATGCCCGGCATGCAACCAAGATTCACCGCGCCGCGGGACTCCCTACATCATTGCATATGCGTCGCTCGGCGGAGGAGCAGCGCTCGGCGCTGCCTTCAGTTCTGGTCTCGTCAAAATAGGCTTGCTGACAGCCACCGGGTTCTTCGAATTGATGGCAATCTGGACTTTCGCGTTCACCGGGATACTGGCGTATGTTCAAAAGAAGATAGGAGTGAAGTAGGCAGGATCGTCCCAATCGATGGGCGGCTTCCCAGCGCTGACATAATCGTCTGCGCTGGCCAGGACCGCCCGCAGCTCGGCCTCGGTGGCAGGGTCGACCACGGGCCATCGCCGAGCGGATCAGCGTGACGGAGTCCATGGCGGTGGCCACCGCGTCATACCGCGGCGCGGAGTCCAGAACTAGCCCAGGGTGGCGTGGAGGAACTCGACGGTCCGGTCCCACGCCACCTTGGCGGCGCCGGCGTCGTAGGTCCCGAGCAGGTTCTCGTCGTTGACGAAGGCGTGACCGGCCTCGTAGAACTCGATGCGCGGGGCCCGGCCGCTCTGCTCGGTGATGCGCGCCGCCATGCTCTCGACGTCGCCTCTGGGGTTCATGTCGTCCTCGGTGCCGTAGTGGCCGAGGACCTCGGCGGACATTCCCGAGAAGTCGGGGCTCCCCTGCAGCACACCGTAGAACGGCACGGCCGCGGCGATCTTGGCGCCCTCCTGGGCGGCGAGGGTGAGCACGAAGCCGCCGCCCATGCAGAACCCGACCGCGCCGATGGCATCGCCGGTGACCGCGTCGTGGGCCAGCAGGAAGTCGACTGCGCCCTGGAGCTCCCGGCTGGCCTGGTCGACGGGGAGCTGCTGCATCAGCTCCTGGGCCTCACCGGCGTCGTGGGTGGTGGTGCCCCCGTACAGGTCGGGGGCGAGGGCCACGAAACCCTGGGCGGCGAAGCGGTCGGCCAGCGACTTGATGTGGGTGGTGAGGCCCCACCACTCCTGGATGACGATCAGCCCCGGACCGCGTCCGCTCGGCGGCGTGGCCAGGTACCCGTGGGCCTGACCCCCGCTGCTCGGGAAGGTGGTGTTCTGAACCGGGTTGTCGGGCACGAAGGCACTCCTGTGGGTCGGACGTCGCCCAGCGTGGTACCCGGGCGCCTCCCGGGCCAACCGGCCCGTGGTGCTAAGGCGCGGCGCTGGCCTCGGGGGCGAGAGAGGCGAGACGGCGCTCGATGTCCGCCACCTCGTAGAGGTGGCGCTCGAGGGTCTCGGTCAGCCAGCGCTCGACCTGCGACTTGGCGTCACCGTCGTCCAGGCGGCCCCAGAGGTCGAGGAGCCGGTCCTGCACGCCCGAGGCCGACACCGACACCTGGCCGGTGAGCTCACCCCGCCACGCGTCGACGAAGGCCTCGACCCGGTCGACCGAACGGTCGGACTCGGCGGCGTCGGCCGGAGTCGTCACCTCGGACGGGGTCGGATCGAGCGGGCTGTCGGCCCGGACGGCGTCGGAGGGAGCATCGGTCATGGACCCAGCGTAGGGCCAGGGAGCGTCCAACACGCGATCAGGGGTCCCCGCGGGTGGGGACAGCCCCCTGCGCTCAGGCCGGTTCGGCAAACACGGGGTCGCGCTGGTCGAAGAAGGCGGCGACCGCCTCGACCTGGTTGGGGCTGCCGATCAAGGCCTCCATGGCCATCGACTCGGCGGCAAACTGCTCGCCCGCGCCCCGATCGAGCGAGGCGTCGAGCAGCGCCTTGCCCGCCCGGATGGCGTGGGGGCTCTGCGCGGCCACCTCGGCGGCGAACGCCATCGCAGCGCGGCGCGGGTCGGTCTCGACCCTCGTGGCCAGACCGATGTCGACCGCCTCCGCCCCGCTCACCATCCGCCCGCTCCAGACCAGCTCCTTGGCCCGGTCGGGCCCGACCAGGCGCGGCAGCACGTGGGTGCCGGTCATGTCGGGGATCAGGCCCCAGCGGATCTCGAGGACCGAGAGGCGGGCGTCGGGCGCCACGAAGCGGAGGTCGGCGCCGAGGGCGATCTGCAGCCCGCCGCCCAGCACGGCGCCGTGCAGCGCGGCGACCACCGGCACCTCGAGCTCCCGCCAGATCCACGCCGCCCGCTGCGCCAGGTTGGTGATGGCCCCCTCCTCGCGGGCACCGAGACCGGAGGCACCGAGACCGGAGGCACCGAGACCGGAGCCGACGTCACCCGAAGCCCCGTCACCCGAAGCCCCGTCACCTGAGGCTCCGTCCCTCGAAGCCATGGCCTGGAAGGCGGCGAAGTCGAGGCCGGCGCAGAAGGCCCGGCCCTCCCCCGAGAGCACGACGGCCCGGACGGAGGGATCGGCGCGCAGCGCGTCGCCCGCGGCGATCAGGCCGTCGAACATGGCCAGGTCGAGGGCGTTGAGCTTGTCCGGTCGGTCGAGGCGCACGTCGGCCACCCCGCCCTCGACCACCCAGCGCACCCGATGCGTCGTCGCCTTGCCCACTGGTGGCCTCCTCGCCCGGTGAGGTCGTCTCCGGCCCGACCGTCGTCGGAGCGTAGCCACGCCGGGACGGGGCCGACCGATCGGCGTGCAGGGCACCAATGCGGCGCCGATCCCGTCCGCTCCGCCGGGCGGCACACCGGACCTGGCCCGGGCACCGGATCGACCGTCCCGACGACCGGCGATCGTCCGGAACCATCACGATGCGCATCCCCCCGACCACCCTGGAGCAGGGAATCGACCTCTCGAAGGCGTGGCGTGCAGCCGTAAATGCGGCCGTCGCGGATCGGCCACGTTGCGCGGTCGAAACCCCTCGTGACCTGCGCCTTCGTGCCCCGATCCCCGGTCGGATGACTTGCAATTCCCCTACCTGTGACCCATGTCACCGTAGACGAACGAGGATTTTTTGGAACCTGACCGATTAGGGTCTCCGACCGAGAGAACGACAAGGCACCCGGGTGACCGTCCCAGAGACCGCCGACGCGGTGCCGTCACGCAGCATTCTGCCGAACCGAGGCGGAGTGCGCACCGGTCTCGCTGTCCTCCTCGCCGCTTCGCCGGCACCGACGCGGGACGGGTGTGCCCAACCACGGGAGATCCATCACCTTGTCAGCTCCGACCGGCGCGTCGTCCTACGCGCCCAAGCACCTCCGTAGTCCGACGCGCCCGGCGCGGCGTCGTCGCAACCCCCGTCGCCTGCCCGGGCGCCTGGCGGCCGCCGCCGTGCCCGTCGTGGCCGGCACGGCGGGCATCGCCGGCGTCCTGGGCGCCACCTCTGCCCCCGCCCTTACGGTCGCCGCCACCAGGAACCCGGCGGCCACCGCCTCCGCCATGACCCGGCCGACCGCCTGGCTGGCCGCATCGGTCTCGCGCCATGCCGTCACGCCGGCCTCGTCGACCGCCCCCCACGTCCACGCCTTCGGCCGGGCGGCCAGCGTCGCCGGGCCGGCCCTCGGCGGGGCCGCGGTCGGGATCGCCAGGACGCCGAGCGGCCAGGGCTTCTGGGTGGTGACGCCGCTCGGGCGGGTCACCGCCCACGGCGACGCTCGCCACCACGGCGGCCTGCTCGGCCGGCACCTGAGCGCATCGATCATCGGGATCGCCGCCAGCCCCGACGGCCGGGGATACTGGCTGGCCTCCGCCGACGGCCACGTTTACCCCTTCGGTGACGCCCGCCCGCTGGGGTCCCTGCAGCATCCGGCCCACCCGGTCGTCGCCATCACCGCCGCACCGCACGGCGAGGGCTACTGGCTGGCGACCTCGGCGGGTGAGGTCCACGCCTTCGGCCGCGCCGCCTTCCACGGCGATCTCGCCGCCCAGACGCTCACCCGTCCCGTCGTCGGCATGGCCGCGGCCCCGAGTGGGCGCGGCTACTGGCTGCTCACCTCGGCAGGAGGCGTGGCGCCGTTCGGCACCGCCGGATTCCACGGCTCCCTCCCGGCCAGGCAACAGGTGGCCACCGCCACCGCCATCAGCGCCACGCCGAGCGGCGCGGGCTACTGGCTGACCGCGGCGGACGGCCGGGTGTTCCGCTTCGGCGACGCCGGCTACTACGGCTCGACGCGCGCCGTCCCCGACCGCCGCCTCCCGGTCGGCCTGGCTGCGAGCGCCGGCGGGCAGGGCTACTGGGTGCTCGAGTCGTCGCCGGTCCCCGACCCAGCCTCCACCACGGCCGTGACCACCCCCGCCTCGACCCCCCTCGGCGACTTCGTGGTGACCTGCTACGACCTCGGCGGCACGACCGCGAGCGGCGCGCCGGTCGGCGCGCAGACCGTGGCGGTCGACCCGTCGGTGATCCCCCTCGGCACGACCATCACCATCCAGGGCGTCGGCCAACGGGTGGCCCAGGACACCGGGGGCGCCATCGTCGGCCGTCGCCTCGACATCTGGGAGCCCACCGCCTCCCAGTGCGCCAACTGGGGCGTCGAGACCCGGGCCGTCTACCGCAACTCCTGACCCCACCCCGCCCGGTGGCGTAGCCCGGGGGCGACCGTAGGCTCCCGCGGCGATGGACTACGACGCCCTCCTCCTCTGCTCCTTCGGCGGCCCCGAGGGACCCGACGAGGTCCTGCCCTTCCTGGACAACGTGCTGCGCGGCCGCAACGTCCCCGAGGCCAGGAAGCTGGAGGTGGCCGAGCACTACCACCACTTCGGCGGGGTCAGCCCGATCAACGGCCACAACCGCGCCCTGCTGGCCGCCATCAGGTCGGAGCTGCAGGCCAACGGCCCGGATCTGCCCGTCTACCGGGGCAACCGCAACTGGCATCCCCTCCTCACCGACACCGTCGCGTCGATGCGCGACGACGGCGTGGAGCGGGCGCTGGTCTTCGTCACCTCCGCGTTCGGCTCCTACAGCGGCTGCCGCCAGTACCGCGACGACCTGGTCGCGGCGCGCCTGGCGGTGGGGGCCGGCAGCCCCGAGCTGGACAAGCTGCGCCTCTACTGGGACCATCCCGGGTTCATCGACGCGGTCACCGACGGCCTCGTGGCCACGCTGCGGGCCGCGCCGGCCGACCCGCTCGTGATCTTCACCGCCCACTCGATCCCGGTGGCGATGGCGGCCGACGCGCCCTACGAGGCGCAGCTGCGCGCCGCGTCCGCCCTCGTCGCCTCCGCCGCCGGCGTCGAGCGATGGGAGCTCGCCTACCAGAGCCGGTCGGGGCCGCCGACCCAGCCGTGGCTGGAGCCCGACATCGGTGACCGGATCCGGGAGCTGGCCGGCGTCGAGCCCGTGGTGGTCACCTGCCCGATCGGCTTCGTGTCCGACCACATGGAGGTGCTCTTCGACCTCGACACCGAGGCCGCCGCCGTGGCCGCCGAGGTCGGGATCGACCTGCGCAGGTCGCCGACCGCCGGCACCCACCCCGCGTTCGTGGCTATGGTCAGGGAGCTGGTCGTCGAGCGGCTCGACACGACCGCGCCGCGCCGGTCGCTCGGCGCCGAGGGCCCGTGGCCGGATGCCTGCCCCGCCGGGTGCTGCCCGCCCCCGGGGCGACGCCCGGCCTGACCTCAGCGGGTGTCGAGCCGGCGGAACACCTCGGCCAGGCGCCCGTCCCCGAGCCCGGCGGCGACGGCCGACGCGCCGAGGCGCTCGCGCAGCAGCGGCTCGAGGCGGCCGCCCCGATCCGTCTCCTGGCTCACGTGGGCCCGCAGGGCGGCCAGCTTGGCGTCGAGGTGGTCGGTGACGTCGACGGTCACGTCGGCCTCGGGCCCTCCCATCAGCCACACTTCCGCCACGGCGTGCTCGCGGAGGCCGTCGGCGAGCAGGTCCGGGTAGGCGAACGGGTTGCGGGCGTCGGGGTACACCGCCCGCAGCGTCGCCTCGCCTGCGGCCAGGTGGTCGGGGTGGCTCCCGTGGATGCTGGCCAGGTTGCGCTGGGGGTTGTGGGTCACGACCCGGTCGGGGCGCACGGTGCGGATGACCCGGGAGATGTCCCTGCGGACCTCGATGGTGGGGTCGAGGCGGCCGTCGGCGTGACCGAGCCAGTGCAGCTCGGTCACGCCGAGCAGGCGCGCCGCCTCGGTCTGCTCGGCCCTGCGGATCACCGGGATCTGCCGGCGGTCGACGGCCTCGTCGAAGCCGCCCGCGTCGCCGTCGGTGCACACGCAGTAGGCCACCTGCCACCCGGCGGCCACGTGGGCGGCGACGGTCCCGCCCGCGCCGAAGTCGACGTCGTCGGGGTGGGCGGTCACGACCAGGCATCGCCCCGGCGGGCCGATCGGGTCGACCGCGGCCGCGCCGGGTCCTTCGGGGGCAGGGCTCTCTGCGCTCGTCACGGCGGCAACCTACCGGCCGCCCCGGCCGATGCCGCCGCCGACGCCGTCACCCCTGACCGGTACGATTCGTGGCGATACTCGCGAGCCGACCTGCTGGGAAGGGCCAGACGGCCCCGGCCTCGTGACGTGCCGCTGCGGGCCCGCGCCCGGCGGCGCGCCCCGTCGCCGGGCGCCGTCCCGGCTCCTTCCCGAGGAGACACCATGACCGACACGACCACGCCCGACACCAGCAGGCCCGAGACCAGCAGGCCCGGCACCGCCACCACGCCCCCCTACCGCGTGGCCGACATCGAGCTGGCCGACTTCGGCCGGCGGGAGCTCGACCTCGCCCAGGTCGAGATGCCCGGGCTGATGAGCCTGCGCGCCGAGTACGGCGACACCAGGCCGCTCGCCGGCGCCCGCATCACCGGGTCGCTGCACATGACGGTGCAGACCGCGGTGCTGATCGAGACCCTCGTCGCCCTGGGCGCCGAGGTGCGCTGGGCCAGCTGCAACATCTTCTCCACCCAGGACCACGCGGCCGCGGCCATCGCCGCGACCGGCATCCCCGTCTTCGCCTGGAAGGGCGAGACCCTCGAGGAGTACTGGTGGTGCACCGAGCGGGCGCTGCGCTGGCCCGACGGCGGCCTGCCCAACATGATCCTCGACGACGGCGGCGACGCCACCCTCCTCGTGCACCTCGGCGAGGAGTGCGAGCGCACCGGAGCGGTCCCCGACCTCGGCCCCGAGGACTCGGAGGAGCTCGGTGTGATCCTGAGCACCCTCAACCGGACCCGGCGCGAGGACCCGACGCTCTGGACCCGCACGGCGGCGTCGATCAAGGGCGTGACCGAGGAGACCACGACCGGCGTCCACCGCCTCTACCAGCGCCACGCCGCCGGCGAGCTGCTGTTCCCCGCCATCAACGTCAACGACTCGGTGACCAAGTCCAAGTTCGACAACCTCTACGGCTGCCGGCACTCGCTCATCGACGGGATCTTCCGCGCCACCGACGTGATGATCGCCGGCAAGGTGGCCGTGGTGTGCGGCTTCGGCGACGTCGGCAAGGGCTGCGCCCAGTCGCTGCGCGGCCAGGGCGCCCGCGTCATCGTCACCGAGATCGACCCGATCTGCGCGCTGCAGGCCGCCATGGAGGGCTACCAGGTCCTCACCCTCGACGACGTCGTGGGCACCGCGGACATCTTCGTGACCGCCACCGGCAACCGCGACCTGATCACCGCCGAATCCATGTCCCGCATGCGCCACAACGCCATCGTGTGCAACATCGGCCACTTCGACAACGAGATCGACATGGCCGGCCTGGCCCGCTGGCCGGGCATCGAGCGCGACAACGTCAAGCCGCAGGTCGACGCCTGGGTCTTCCCCGACGGCCATGCGGTGATCGTCCTGGCCGAAGGCCGGCTGGTCAACCTGGGCTGCGCCACCGGGCACCCGAGCTTCGTGATGAGCGCCAGCTTCACCAACCAGGTGCTCGCCCAGATCGAGCTGTTCACCCGCACCGAGGCCTATCCCACCGGCGTCTACGTGCTGCCCCGCCACCTCGACGAGAAGGTGGCCAGGCTGCACCTCGACAAGCTGGGGGTCCGCCTGACCCCGCTGACCGAGCGCCAGGCCTCCTACCTCGGGGTGGACCTGGGCGGCCCGTTCAAGGCCGACACCTACCGGTACTGAGAGCCCAGCGCGGGTGCCGGTCGCCGTCTACCCCGGGTCGTTCAACCCGCCGACGACCGCGCACCTGGCGGTGGCGCGCGCCGCGATCGACCAGGCCGGCGCCGATCGGGTCGACCTGGCGGTGTCGCGCGCCGCGCTCGGCAAGGAGCACGTCGACGTGCCGAGCATCGAGGACCGGATGGCGGTGCTCGCCGAGGTCGCCGCCACCCGGCCCTGGCTCGGCGCGCGCCTCGTCGAGGCGCGCCTGCTCGCCGACATCGCCGAGGGCTACGACCTGCTCGTCGTCGGTGCCGACAAGTGGGCCCAGCTGCTCGACCCGGCCTGGTACGGCGGGCCCGAAGCCAGGGACCAGGCCCTGGCCCGGCTGCCGCGGGTGCTCGTCGTCGACCGGCCGCCCCATCCTGCGCCCCCCGACGACCCCAGGTGGGCGCGCCTGACCGTCGATCCCCGCCACGGGTCAGTCTCGTCGAGCGCGGCGCGCGCCGGGCGGGCCGAGTGGATGCTGCCGGAGGCGCAGGCCTGGGACGCCCGTTGGGGAGGTTGGAGCGATCCGGCGCGCTACCTCGGACGCCGCGGGGGTACGTGACCTGCGGTAGCCGCGCCGGTAAACTTGCTCGGATGACCTGGGCCCCGACGCGTCCCACCACCGGACTCCGACGGTGACCGACATCTATCTCGGCGTCGCCCTGCTGGTCGTGGCGCAGCTCCTCGGGATCTACGCGCTGAAGACCAGGAAGGCCGACCTCGTCTTCAGCGTCACCATGGTCGTCCTGGTCGTGGCCGCCGTCCTGGTCGGTGGCTACGGGGTGCTCCACAAGGTCCAGCTCCGCTGAGGGTCCCGAACCGCTAGAGCGCGGCGGCCAGCGCCAGGCCGGCGGCGCCCGCCGCCAGCGCGCCGACCAGGGTGCCCCCACCGTTGACCACCGCCGCCCGCACCGATCCCTGCTGGACCAGGCGCACGGTCTCGAAGCTGGCCGTGGAGAAGGTCGTGTACCCGCCGCAGAAGCCGGTTCCGGCGACCAGGGTCAGCGTCGACGACACGTGGTGGTAGATCACCACCCCGGTGAGCACGCCGAGCAGCAACGAGCCCGTCAGGTTGATGGCCACGGTCCCGACCGGGATGCGGCCGGCCACCCGGGCCCGGACGGTCCCGTCGACGACGAAGCGGGCCACCGCGCCGACGCTGCCCGCCAGACCGACCCAGACGATGTCGGCGACGTTCACGACAGGCCGCCGTCGGCGACGTTCACGACAGGCCGCCGTCGGCGTCGATGTCCGGGTCGACGGGCAGCGCGGCTTGCGAGGCGGGGCCGCGGCCCGCGCCGATGGCGATGCCGGCGACCGTCGCCACCAGGCCGCCGGCGATGGTGACGGCCACGTAGAGCACGGCCGTGGGGGCGTGGCCGGCGCGCACCAGCAGGTCGGTCTCGAGGGCGAACGTGCTGTAGGTCGTGAACGCCCCCAGGAAGCCGGTGCCGACGAGCAGACGGACCCGCCGGCGTCCACCGGCGTCGTCGCCGGCGCGCACGAGGGCCTCGAGGACGAGCCCGAGCACGAGCGCCCCCGAGAGGTTGACCACGAGCGTCGCCACCGGGAACCCGCCCCTCGCCGTCGGGAGCGCCTGCTCCACCGCCTTCCGCGCGGCCGCCCCCAACGCGCCGCCTGCAGCGACCAGGCCCAGCCCGGCTGGCGTGCGGTGCAGCCGCCGGGGCCGCGTCCCTCCCGGCCGCTCCCCCCCACCCGGCGGGGTCATTCCCCCCGGAACACCGGCGGACGCCGCTCGGCGCCGGCTGCGATCCCCTCGGCGAAGTCGGCCGTCGCCCGAAGTCGCGTCTGCTCCGCCTCCTCCCGCCTGGTCACCTCGAGGACCCGGGCCGCCAGGTCCCCCCGCAGCGTCTGGCGGATCGACGCCACCGCCAGCGGCGCCGCCTCGGCCAGCTCGCCCGCGAACCGCCTGGCCTCGTCGCGCAGCGACCCGGCGTCGACGATCCGGTCGGCCAGGCCGATGGCGTGCGCCTGCGTCCCGTCGATGCGCTTCCCGGTGAGCAGGAGCTCCGCCGCCCGCTGCCCGCCGACGATGGCCGGAAGGGTGATCGACAGGCCGAACCCCTGGTGGAAGCCGAGCCTGGCGAAGTTGGCCGCGAGACGCGACTCCGCGCTCACCACCCGGAAGTCGGTGGCGCAGGCCAGCCCGAGGCCCCCGCCGATGGCGGCACCCTGGACCGCCGCGACCGAGGGGGTGGTGGCGGAGAACAGCCTCGCCGCTTGGCGGTACAGCTCGCCGGCGGCGTCGACGGCCAGCGGCTCGGCCGAGCTGGCGGCGGTGAAGTCCGCACCGGCACAGAAGTGACGGCCCTCCGAGCACAAGACGATGGCCCGTGCGTCGTGGTCACCGTCGAAGGACGTGAACGCGTCGGCCAGCTGGCGGATCAGCGAGACGTCGAAGAAGTTGGCCGGCGGGCGGTGGATCTCCACCACGGCCACGTGGTCGTCACCGACCTCGACCGACACGTCGGGAGAGCTCATCGGGCGATCCTACGGGCCGGCCGCTTGCCATACTCGGGACGTGGAGATCTCCGCCCGAGCCGACTACGGCATCCGCGCCCTGACCGAGCTGGCCGCGGTCGGCGGCGGCCCCCGCACGGTGACGGAGCTGGCCGACAGCCAGGACATCCCGGCCAAGTTCCTCCAGAACATCCTGCTCCAGCTCCGCCGGCGCGGCGTCGTGCACAGCCAGCGCGGCACCGAGGGCGGCTACCGGCTGGCCAGGGCGGCCGACGCCATCAGCCTGGCGGAGATCATGCGGGCCCTCGAGGGGCCTCTCGCCGGGATCCGGGGCGCGAGACCGGAGTCGGTCGTCTACGCCGGCCAGGCGGCCTCGGTCCTCGACGTCTGGCTGGCCGTCCGGGTGAGCATGCGCAGCGTCCTCGAGACCGTCACCCTCGCCAGCCTGGTCCAGGGCAACCTGCCCGCCCACGTCGCCGAGCTGGCCGGTGCGCTCACGCCCGAACCCTGAGACCACTCGAGGCTCCGAACGGCTCAGAATCCGAACAGCTCAGAATCCGAGCGGCGCCAGCCTGGCCAGCGCGTCGGCGATGACCTCCGGGCGCTTGCAGAAGGCGAAGCGCACGAACGGCGCACCGAGGGCCCGGTCGGCGTAGAAGGCCGACGCCGGGATGGCCACCACCCCGCAGCGCGCCGGCAGCTCACGGCAGAACGCCTCGCCGTCGCCCGCCCCGATGCTGCGCAGGTCGGCGAGGGCGAAGTAGCCGGCCGCCGGCGAGGCCACGTCCAGCCCCAGGGACCGCAGGCCGCCGACCAGCTGGTCGCGCCGGACCCGCAGATCGGCCGCCGCCGCGGCGAAGAGCTCGTCGGGCAGTCGCAGGCCGAGCGCCACCGCAGGTTGGAACGGCGCCCCGTTGACGTAGGTCAGGAACTGCTTGGCGGTGCGCACCGCGGCGACGAGGGCCGCGGGCCCGCACGCCCAGCCGATCTTCCAGCCGGTGAAGGACAAAGTCTTGCCCGCGCTGGAGACGGTCACGGTCCGCTCGGCCATGCCGGGCAGGGTGGCCAGCGGGACGTGGGACCCGTCGAAGACCAGGTGCTCGTAGACCTCGTCGGTCACCGCCAGGAGGTCGGAGCGAATACAGACCTCGGCGATGGCGGCCAGCTGGTCGGGCCCGAAGACCGCCCCGGTCGGGTTGTTGGGCGTGTTGACGAGGATCAACCGGGTTCGCGGGGTGATCGCCGCGGCCAGGCGCTCCGGGTCGAAGGTCCACGTGGGCGGGTCGAGGGGGACGGTCACCAGGCTGGCCCCCGCGAAGGCGATCGCCGCGGGGTAGGAGTCGTAGAACGGTTCGAAGGTCACCACCTCGTCACCCGGCTCGCACAGCGAGAGCATCGCCGCGGCGATCGCCTCGGTCGCGCCCGCGGTGACGAGGACCTCCGTGTCGGGGTCGAGGCGCTGGCCGTAGAAGCGGGCCTGGTGCTCGGCGATGGCCGAGCGCAGGTCGGGCTCCCCGGCCCCCGGCGGGTACTGGTTGCGCCCCGCCCTGATGGCGTCGACGGCCGCCTCGGCCACCTCGCTCGGGCCGTCGGTGTCGGGGAAGCCCTGCCCGAGGTTGACCGCCCCGGTGGCGGCGGCCAGGGCCGACATCTCGGCGAAGACGGTCGTGCCGAGGCCCTGGAGCCTCGACGCCAGGTACGGCGACCTGCGCCCTGCGCCGGTCCCCGCCGGCACCCTCAGCGTCCGGTCAGGCCGGGCACGCCCACGACGATGGCCTCCTGGGTGGTGCGGGCCAGCACCACCACGGCGTCGGTGTCCCCCGGGTTCTCCTCGCGGTGGCGCACCCACGGGGGCACGAACACGTAGTCGCCTGGCCCGGTCTCGATCCGCCGCTCCACGCCGTCGCAGGCGAAGACGAACACCGGGCGGCCGGCGACCACGTAGATGCCGGTCTCCGACGCCCCGTGGTGGTGGTCGCCCGAGGTGGCGCCGGGAGCCATCCGGTTCTCGCCCATCCACAGATCGGAGGAGCCGACGAGCGGCCCGGAGATGCCGGCCCGGCGGCCCATGCCCGGGCTCTGGGCCGTCTCGGCGGAGGTGGCCGACGCCGGCGTGTGTCGGATCCCCTCAGGCACGGCGGCCGCCACGTCGTCCCCGCTCCGGCTCACCGCCGAAGGCTACCGCCGCCGCCCCCCGGCGGGGCAGGGTGCCGTCGTCGTGCGAAGCCTGCGAGGATCCACCGGTGCCCGACGCCCCGCCTCCCGCCGGCGATCGGGCCCTCGCCGGCGATCGGGCTGCGGTCGCCCTCCGGCGCGTGAGCTGCACCTACGGGGTCGGCGCGCCCGACGCGGTCGACGCGCTGGTCGACGTCGACCTGCTCGTCGGCGCCGGGCAGTTCGTGAGCGTCATCGGCCCGAGCGGGTCGGGCAAATCGACGCTGCTGCGCGTGGTCGCCGGGTTGCTCGCCCCTGATCGCGGGCAGGTCGAGGTGCTCGGGCGCTCACCCCAGGAGGCCGCTGCGGCCAAGCGGATCGGCTTCGTCCCCCAGTCCCCCGCCCTCCTCCCGTGGCGGCGGGTGATCGACAACGTGCGGCTCCCCCTCCAGGTCAACCGGCGCCCCCGCCCCGACCTCCACGACGGCGCCGACGCCGCCCTCGAGCTGCTCGGGCGGGTCGGCCTCGGCGACGTGGCCATGCGACGCCCCCGCTCCCTGTCGGGCGGGATGGCCCAGCGCGTGGCCATCGCCAGGACCCTCGCCACCAGACCGGAGCTGCTCGTCCTGGACGAGCCGTTCTCCGCCCTCGACGAGCTGACCCGCGAGGTGCTGCGCGACGTGCTGCTCGACGCCTGGGAGGCCGAGCGGGCGACCGCCCTGTTCGTCACCCACTCGGTCGCCGAGGCCATCTACCTCTCCGACCGGATCGTCGTCCTGTCGTCGGGACCCGGCCGGATCCTCGCCGACGTCGCCGTCGGCCTCCCCCGCCCGAGGACGCCCGAGCTCCTGCGCACCTCCGCGTGGACGGCCATCGAGGTCGAGCTGCGCGCCGCTCTCCGCTCGGGATGGAGCCTCTCGGGGGACGAGCGTGCCGCCTCGGGCTGAGCGGGGAGGTCGCCGCTCGTGGCCGGCGACCGCCGCACCGGCGCTGGTCGCCGCCGGGATCCTGATCGCCGCCTGGCAGCTCGTCGCCGACCACGACCGCTACGTGCTCCCGACCCCGCACGCCGTCGGGTCGCAGCTCTGGCACCATCCCGGGGTCTACGTGGGCGACGGTCTCACGACGATCGGCGAGGCGCTCGGCGGCCTGGCCATCGGCTTCGCCGCCGCGTGCGTCCTCGCCGTGGCCATGAGCCAGGTCCGCGTCGTCGCCAGGGCGGTGCTCCCCCTCGCCGTGCTGGCCAACGTCACCCCCGTGGTCGCCGTCGCGCCGGCCCTCGTCGTGGCCTTCGGGTTCGGGGCGGCCCCCAAGCTGGTCGTGACCGCGCTGATCTGCTTCTTCCCCGTCCTCGTCAACGCCATCGCCGGCCTCGACTCCGCCGACCCGGCCATCCTCGACGTGCTCGAGGTGCTCCACGCGTCGCGCCTCGAGGTGCTCCTCCGGGTGCGGCTGCCCGCCAGCCTGCCCCAGCTGTTCGTCGCCCTGCGGATCGTCCTGCCCCTGTCGGTGATCGGCGCCGTGGTCTCCGAGTTCGTCACCCAGGGAAGCACCAGCGGCCTTGGTACGGTCATCGCTCAAGCCGCCGCCAACTCGGCGCTCGACCAGGTGTACGCCGCGGTGGTGTGCCTCGGCGCCATCGGCGTCGTCCTCACGGGCGTCGTCGTGGCCGTCGAGCGTCGGGTCATCGCCTGGCGCGGCCCCTGACTCCCCTTCCCCCCCTCCCGAGGAGCCCGTCCTTGCGCCGCACCCCTGCCCTCCTCGCCGCCGCCCTGCTCGCGGTGGCGGGTCTCGCCGGGTGCGGATCATCGGGATCGCCGAGCGCCTCCCGGGTCGTGGTGAGCCCGGCCCGTTGCGCGGCCAACGAGGCGGCAGGCACCGTCACCTACCTGACCGGGTTCGGCTGGCAGGCCGATGTCGGCATCCTCGACGTGGTGGCCGCCCAGGCCGACGGGTACTACGCGGCCGAGTGCCTCCACGTGGTGATCAGGCCGGGCACCGGGGATCCTGGAGCCACCTCCGAGCTGGTCGCCGCCGGGCGCGCCACCTTCGGCGAGCTCGGGGCCCCCTCGGACGCCATCACCGTGGCCTCCCACGGGGTGAACGTGGTGTCGGTCGCCACCTACGGCAACGTCCCCGCCGCCACCCTCCTGACCGCCCCGACGGTCACCGACCTGCGCCAGCTCGAGGGCCACACCCTCGGCTACAAGGGGGCCATGCCGCCCGAGATCACCGCCATGCTCGAGCGGGCCGGCGTCGACGTGGCCAAGGTCCGCGAGGTCGGGGTGGGCTACGACCCGACCATCCTCCCCCGCGGCCAGGTGCAGGCGCTCACCGCCTACAAGTCCAACGAGCCGATCCAGCTGCGCGACGCCGGTGACCGCTTCCGCGAGTGGGACCCCGACCGCTACGGCATCAAGGGGAGCTTCAACGTCCTCGTCGCCAACCGGGGGTTCGCGGCCCGGCATCCCGGCGCCGTCGAAGACTTCCTGCGGGCCACCTTCCACGCCTTCACCGGCTGCGTGGCCCACCCGGCCCCCTGCATCGCCGCGGCCGCCGCCCACCAGTCCGGCTACGACCGCCACCAGAACACCGAGGAGTGGCAGGTGCAGTCCCGGGAGGTCCTCGGCTCCCTCCTCCCCGGTCGCGGCATCGGCGCCGAGTCGGTCGCGCAGTGGACCCCCGAGGCGAAGCTGCTCCTCGCCGACCACCTCGTGACCGGCACCGCCGACCTCCCCTCGCTCATCGACCCGGCCTACGTGCACGCCGTCGAGCGCGGCACCCAGGTCACCTGGCCCTGAGAGGCTGACGCGACCGGGCCCCCGGTGGCAGCGCGGTCCGCCGGCCGGTAAGGTCGTCGCTCGTCTTGCCCTACCCCCAGCAGCACCCCCGCTCCGGCCCGAGTCGCGCCGGCAGGCGGACGAGGCGCAGCGTGGTCGGCGCCGGCCTGGCCCTCGTCCTGGCCGCCGCGCCCGTCACGGTGGCCGCGGCGTCGTCCCCGCAGTCGACCAGCGCCCGGATCGCCGCCATCGAGGCCCAGATGACCGCCGGTGCGGGCGCCATCCACCAGCTGACCCAGACCTTCTCCACCGAGTCCCTGCAGGCCGCCACCCTGACCCAGCAGCTCCGGACCGAGCGGTCGAGCCTGGCCAGGCTCCACGGCACGGTGTCGGCCGCCGAGCGAAGCCTGGCGGCCGTCGCCCTGCGCTCCTACACCGGGGTCGGCACCACCTCGGTGGCACCCCTCGCGGGCGCCACCTCCGCCGCCGACACCTCGATCGCCGGCACCTCGATCGCCGGCACCTCGATCGCCGGCACCTCGATCGCCGGCACCTCGATCATCGGCACCTCGATCATCGGGACCGAGTACCTGAAGGTGGCGTCCGGCGACGTCTCCAACCAGGTCGACGCCCTCGCCGTCGGCGAGCGTCGCGTCGCCGGCGCCGAGTCCGCCATCCGGGCGGACCTCGCCGGGGTGCGCACCTCCCTGGCCGCGGCGTCCACCGCCCGCAGCCGGGCCCTCGCCACCGCGGCGACCGAGCAGCAGCGCCTCGACGGCCTCCAGGCCGAGCTGGTCACCCTCCAGCGGGGATCGGCCCGCGCCACCCAAGGCGCCCCCGTCGGCGGCGGCCTGGTGGCCTCCACCCGCCAGCAGACCTCGGGCCCCTCGTCCGGGGTCGCGACGGCCGCCACCGGCGGGTCGGCGGGGAGCGCGGCGACCACCGCACCTCCGAGCACCGCACCTCCGACCACCACGCCACGGAGCACGGCGCCCCCGGCCACGGCGCCCCCGACGACGGCGCCCCCGACCACGGCGCCCCCGACGACCGCGCCCGCCGGGACCACGACCACCACGGCCGCCGCCCCGACGACCACCACCACCTCCCCGGCCCCCGGTGCGGGGTCGGGGACCGGCGGGACATCTGGCGGGACATCCGGCGGCACCTCCGGCGGCGGGGGATCGAGCTCCACCTGGCTGGCCCTGCGCACGTGCGAGTCGGGCGACAACTACCAGGCCGCCACCGGCAACGGCTTCTGGGGCGCCTACCAGTTCAGCCAGGCCACGTGGACCCAGCTCGGTTACCCGGGGCGCCCCGACCACGAGCCACCGGCCATGCAGGACGCCGCGGCCGCCAGGCTGCAGGCGGCGTCGGGATGGGGCCAGTGGCCGGCCTGCTCGGGGGCGCTCGGCCTGGCCTGACGAATCGGTCCGGTCCCGACGATCGGCGCTGCGCCGCGCGGATAGCCTCGCGCCCGTGGAGACGACCGACCCCTTCGCCTGCCCGAGGTGCGGTGTCGAGGTCGAGGAGCGCTACTACGGGCCGTGCGCGACGTGCCGGACGAGCCTCAGGGACAGCCACGGGGGCGAGCAGCGCCAGGTCGAGGCCGGCCGGTTCGAGCCGGCCATGCACGTCACCCCCAACGCGGTCGCGACCAAGGACTAGCGCAGGGGCGCCCGGTGACCGACCGCTACGACCTGGCCCTGGCCGGGCTCCGAGTCCGGTGGTCTCCCCCCGAGGAGGGACGGGCGCGCGTCACCCTCGACGGTGACCTCGACAACCTGAGCCTGCCCGTCCTCGACCAGGCCCTCGAGCGGCTGTGGGCCGACGGCACCACCTCCATCCAGATCGACCTGGCCGAGGTGGGCTTCATCGACTCCGGTGGCCTCGGTGCGCTGGTCGGCGCGTGGCGCCGGGCACGCGAGCTCGGCGGCGCGGTCACCGCCCTCAACCCGACCTCGTCGGTGCGGGACCTGATGCAGCTGACCGGCATCGCCCGCTACCTCCTGCCGGACTGATCCCGCCGCCGGCTCGACTCGGCGACCGCTTCCCCTACGCTGATCTCCCCGTGTCCCCGACCGACCCCCGCCGCCTCGTGCTCGCCTCGGCGTCGCCGGCCAGGCTGCGACTGCTGCGCGGCGCGGGCCTCGACCCCGACGTCGAGGTCAGCGGGGTCGACGAAGGTCGTCCGGCCGCGGGCGCCACCCCGGCGATCGTCGCCCACCTCGCCGGCCGCAAGGCCGAGGCCGTCGCCGCCAGGCCCGTGGCGGCCGGCGCCCTGGTGCTCGGCTGCGACTCCCTGCTCGACGTCGACGGCGTCGCCCACGGCAAGCCCACCGACGCCACCGCCGCACTGGCCCTCTGGGAGCGCCTGCGGGGCGCCACGGCGTCGCTGTCCACCGGCCACCACCTGGTCGACACCAGGGACGGACGGTGCGCCGCCGCCGTGGCCACGACCGTCGTGCGCTTCGGCGAGCCGACCGACGCCGAGCTCGACGCCTACCTCGCCACCGGCGAGGCCACCGAGGTGGCCGGCGGCTTCACCCTCGACGGGCGCGCCGCGCCGTTCGTGCTCGGCGTCGACGGCGACCCCAACAACGTGATCGGCTGCTCGTTGACCCTGCTGCGCGACCTCCTGGCCGAGCTCGGCGTGGGCATCACCGACCTGTGGGCCCGATGAGGATCGGCCCGCTCGCCGTGGACCCGCCCGTGGTCCTCGCCCCGATGGCCGGCGTGACGACCGGCGCCTTCCGAGCGCTGTGCCGAGAGCAGGGTGCCGGCCTCTACGTCAGCGAGATGATCACCGCCAGGGCACTCGTCGAAGGCAACACCCGCACCACGCGCATGCTGGCACCCGGCCCCGGCGAGGCGCTCCGCAGCGTGCAGCTCTACGGCGTCGACCCGGACGTGATGGCCCGAGCCGTGCGCCGCCTCGTCGACGAGCACGGCATCGACCACGTGGACCTCAACTTCGGGTGCCCGGCCCCGAAGGTGACCCGCAAGGGAGGGGGCGCCGCGCTGCCCGTGCACCACGAGCTGTTCCGCCGGGTGGTGGCCGCCGCGGTGGGCGCCGCCGGCGACGTCCCCGTCACCGTCAAGATGCGCATCGGCATCGACGACGCCCACCGCACCTTCCTGCGCGCCGGGCGCCACGCCGAGGAGGCGGGCGCCGCCGCCGTGACCCTCCACGCCAGGACCGCCGAGCAGCTCTACGGCGGCCGGGCCGAGTGGTCGGCCATCGCCGAGCTGGTCGACGCCGTGACGTCGATCCCCGTGCTCGGCAACGGCGACATCTGGGACGCCGGCGACGCGCTGAGCATGATGGCGTCGACCGGGTGCGCGGGCGTCGTCGTCGGCCGGGCCTGCCTCGGCCGCCCCTGGCTCTTCGCCGAGCTCGACGCCGCCTTCGCCGGCCGGCCCGTCCCGCCGGCGCCGACCCTCGGCCACGTGGCGACCACCATGCGCCGCCACGCCGCCCTCCTCGCCGACCAGGACGGGGAGGCCACCGCCGCCCGAGACTTCCGCAAGCACGTCGGCTGGTACCTCACCGGCTTCGCGGTCGGGGGCGAGGCCAGGCGCCGCCTCGGTCTGGTCGCCGACCTGGCCGAGCTCGACGCCCTCCTCGATCAGCTCGACCCGTCACTCACCCTCCCCGACGACGCCAGGGCGCTCCCCCGCGGGCACTCGGCCGGCCCCAAGCCCGTCGCCCTCCCCCACCGCTGGCTCGAGACGGTGGACGATCCCATGCCCCCCGCCGGCGCCGACGCCTTCGTCTCCGGCGGCTGAGCGCGCTCCGGAGCCTTCCGGTCACCTCATCACCTCCCGGCTTGCCGGGGCTGCGGTTCCGGTCACCTCGCCGGCTGGCCGGCGTTGGCGTCTCTGGTCACCTGCCGGCTTGCCGGGGCCCGGTCCTGTCACTTGGCGGGAGCCCCCGGCAACTCCGGGTCACTTGGCAGGAGCCCCCGACATCTCCGGTCCCGAACCCGCGCCCACCACCGTCAGCCGACCGCAGACCCGCCAAGATCTGCCGATCGACCCGAGAACCACGTCGTCTGTCGTCCGACCAGGACGGCCTGACCGATGCGGCCCCGGTCGAGAACGCCAACGAGGGCAGGCGCCGGCGCCGGCGCCCGGCGCATCGGAGGCGGACAGCATCAGCAGCGCCGGCTCCGCCGGCACCTCTCCCCAGGCCGGCTCCGCCGGCCCATCTCCGGTCACGTCTTCGCAGGGCTGCGGCTCTCCGGTCACTTCGCAGGGGCCGTCGCGCGTCTCCGGTCAGTTCGCAGGGGCCGCCTGGATCTCCGGTCACGAACCCGCGCCCACCGCCGCCGACCGACCGCAGACCCGCCAGAACCTGCCGATCGACCGGAAATCGACGACGAGGCCGGGTTCGCCGCCGCCGAGCGGCATCGATCTCCTCGCCAGCCGACGACCCCGCACCCGACCGGGACCCTTGCAAAGCTGCGATCGACCCGCCGGCCGATGCGCCGGCGGCCTCAGCCCTGCTTCTGGTAGCGCGTCCGCTCGGGCGTGATGTGGTAGCTGATGCGCTGCTCCCCCGGGGCCCGGAACGGATAGGTGTCCTGCCCGATGAACTTCTTGGCGAGTCGGTCGATCTGCTCGTCGGCACCGTCGGTCGTTCCGGTCGCCCGGCCACGGATCTCCACGTACTCGTTGGGGTTGTCCGGCGGCATCACCACGAGCGTGACCCGGGCGTCGCCCTCCAGGTTGGCAGGCCATCGCCTCCCCACCGCGCTGTTGACGCTCACGGTGTCATCGACCCGCTCCTGCCAGACCACCGTGCTGTGGACGGTGCCGTCCGGGTTGAAGGTCGACAGCACGGCATGGTTCGGAGCGTCCAAGAGGGCCTTGACCGCGTCATCGGAGAGATCTGCCACGCACCTGAGCATACGAGCCGGTGCGCCCTCCCGTGCCGGTTCGCCTCCTGGGAAATGCTCCCGTAGGAGTCGGTACGACGGGAAACGGCGGGCGGCGGAGCGACCGGCCTGGCAGAGTGCGGACGTGGTGAGGATCTACTTCGACGAAAACCGAGCCGAACGCTACGACGACGATTCGAGGGACATGTTCGATCCTGCCGTCGTCCTCCCCGCGGTGCGCGTCCTGGCCGAGCTGGCCGGCGACGGACGAGCCCTGGAGCTCGGCATCGGGACGGGCCGCATCGCCCTCCCGCTCAGCGAGCGGGGGGTCCAGGTCCACGGAATCGACGTCTCGGCCCCGATGGTCCAGCGCCTGAAGCAGAAAGCGGGAGCCGAGCAGCTGGGCGTGACCATCGGCGACTTCGCCACCACCGCGGTGCCCGGGAGCTTCAGCCTGGTGTACCTGGTCTACAACACGATCGAGAACCTGACCACGCAGGACGCGCAGGTCCAATGCTTCCGCAACGCCGCCGCCCACCTCGCATCGCGCGGATGCTTCGTGATCGAGGTCGAGGTGCCCCAACTCCAGCGGCTGCCACCTGGGGAGACCGTGCGCCCGTTCCACGTCAGCGCCAACCGGTTCGGCTTCGACGAGTACGACATCGCGGCCCAAGGCCTCGTCTCTCGTCACTACTGGATCGGCGGCGGCCAGTTCGATGCCTTCTCCATGCCGTTTCGTTACGTCTGGCCGTCGGAGCTGGACCTGATGGCCCGACTCGCTGGGATGACCCTTCGGGAGCGCTGGGGCGACTGGACTCGAGAGCCCTTCACCGGCGAGAGCATCAAGCACGTCTCCGTGTGGGAAAAGACCACCTCGGCCTGATGGAGGTGGTTGGCAAGTGACCGGCGATCCCGCGTGGCCTCCGCCATCGACGCATGTCTCCGTGAGCAGACGGTGGACGTACGCGCCACCGCCGTGGGTGATGTACCAAGCCGTCGTCAACGAACGCGACCGGTGGCTATCGCTCCTCACCAACGAGGTGGCCTCCGGCATCGCCGACAGCCGAGATCCGGACGCCGTATCAATGAGCCCATGGATCGATCCTGCGGTCATCGCAGTCGAGCTCCGCATCGAGCCCCACGGACCGGGATCTGCGATCACGGTCCTGGCGTATAGAGGGGAACCCGACCTCCGAGATGAGGATCGCCGATCGATCCGACACCGGCTCGGCACCGTCTTCGGGGCCGCCCTTCGCGAGTGGGTCGACGAGCCCCACTGGTAGCGACCCGTCTCTTCACCAATCGGCCCGGCGACAGCTGGGCGTCTTGCCGCGTGATGGCGGTCATACCCACCTCGTAGGCTGTGGTCCGGTCGTCGAGCCCGTCTGTTCGATCTCTCCGTGTCCGGTTTCCGACATGAGGTTGGCCTGATGACGACGACGATGATCCGCTCGATGCCGGTGGACGGCTGCGCCGGGCGGGGGGTGTGGCTGGTGGAGCACCGCTGGGAGATGGACCGCGGCGAGTGCTCGTGGCTGCTGGCCCTGGCCGACTTCGACACCGCCCAGGGCTGGGCGGCCGACGGGCAGCTGTCCGCAGCCGCGTGGCTGATGTGGCGCACCGACATGGCCCGCCCGACCGCCTACGAGAAGCTCCGCATCGCCGGACAACTCCGGGCCCGCCCGGCCATCGCGGCTGCCTTCGCCGGCGGCCGGCTGTCGTACTCCGCGGTCCGGGCCATCACCCGCATCGACGGCCCCGACCCGGACGTCGACACCGCCCTGATCGACCTGGCCGAAGCCGGCACCGTCGCCGACGTCGAACACGCGGTGCGCTTCTACCAGCTCCACGCCGACCAGCACCGCCCCCCACCCGACCCCGACCGCCGCCGAGGCCTGCGCATCTCCCGCCACGGCGACGGCACCACCACCGTCACCGTCACCCTCACCGACGTCGAAGCCGAAGAGCTCGCCGCCACCCTCCAAGCCTTCCTCGACCGCCGCGCCACTCCCACCCCCGCACCCGGCGAGGAGTCTCCAGCGGGAGACACTTCAGGCGAGTCTCCAGCGGGAGACAGCCCCGACCCGGCGGGCGAGGCAGGCGAGACAGGCGAGAAGTCTCCAGCGGGAGACAACCCTCGTGCCTCCGAGGACCCCGGCGACGACCTCGGCGAGGCGGTGGACGAGTCTCCAGCGGGAGACAGCAGGGATGCGAACTGGCCGGCCCGGCGGGCCGACGCCTTCATGGACCTGGCCCGCACCGCCCTGGCCCACGCCGGCGCCGGACACGCCATGGGCGCCGACCGCTACCTCGTCCACCTCCTCGCCCACCCCGACAGCCCCCTCGAACTGCTCGACGGCACCCCCATCCACCCCGCCACCGCCACCCACATCGCCTGCGACACCTCCACCGTCGACCACACGGGCGGCGACCTCGGCCGCAAAACCCGGGTCTGGTCCACCGGGCAGCGCCGGACCATCCTGATCCGAGACCGCGGCACCTGTCGCTTCCCCGGCTGCACCCACCGCATCACCGACATCCACCACCGCCAGCCCTGGCACCAAGGCGGGCCGACCGACGTGGGCAACGGCATGCTCGCCTGCGCCCGCCACCACACCCTCCTCCATCGCGGATTCCAGGCCGTCGGCGACACCAACCACACCCTCACCTTCCACCGCCCCGACGGCACCACCCTCGGCACCACCACCCCCAAGCGACCATCGATGCCGTCGTGGACTTCGGGTGCGGGACGGACGTGCTGACCGGGGCGGAGCTCGGCCGCGGCGCGCGGCGTGACCAACGTGCGCGTCGCCACGCACGAGAGCCACGTACCAGAGTCGTCGCGGTGGATAGCGTCGCCCGGCGTGGAGGTCGTCGTCGCGAGCCAGTGGCCCGAACTTGGAGCCCAGACGTGGGAAGCGCCAGCGTTTTCATCTTCCACGACCCGTCTTCGAGGCGCACGTGCTCGTGCGGTCCGTCGAGGCCCACGAGACAGCGACTCAGGCCGACCGGCGCGGCATCATGGCGGCAGCGGTGGCCGTCGAAGTCGGCCTACCCGCTCGTCCCGATCGCCGTCCCCGACACCGTGACCATGATCGACATCGACCGTCAGCCAGATAGGGGCGTCGATGTCGAGCAGGACCTCCGGGTCCGCCACGCATGACGCGAGCCGCTCGTGCCTGATCCGATCTTCGCCGAGCGCCGACTGGCGGAGATCTACGACCCGCTCGATCCCGATCGGAGTGACCTCGAGCTCTACGTGGCGCTCGCCGACGAGCTCGGCGCCCGGTCGGTGCTCGACATCGGCTGCGGCACCGGCACCCTGGCATGTCTGCTGGCGGGGCGTGGGCTGGACGTCACCGCCGTCGACCCCGCCGCCGCCTCCGTCGACGTGGCCAGAAAGAAGCCGGGCGCCGAGCTGGTCCGTTGGCTCGTCGGCGACGCGCTGATCCTCCCGCCGCTGCACGTCGACCTGGTCACCATGACCGCCAACGTGGCCCAGGTGTTCCTGACCGACGACAACTGGATGGCCACCCTCGGCGCGTCTCGCCGAGCGCTCCGACCCGGCGGGCACCTCGTCTTCGAGACTCGGGAGCCAGCGACCCAAGCCTGGCTCGAGTGGACCCGGCAGGAGTCCCACCGGCGCGTCGAGCTTCCTGGTGCTGGCCCCGTCGAGACATGGGTCGACCTCACCGACGTCAGCCCGCCCTACGTGTCGTTTCGCCACACCTTCGTCTTCGAGCGCGACGGTGCCGTGCTGACCTCGGACTCCACCCTGATGTTCCGGGACCGGAGCGGCGTCACCGCCTCCCTGCTCACGGCCGGCTTCCAGATCGAGGACGTGCGGGACGCTCCTGACCGACCGGGCCGTGAGCTCGTGTTCATCGCCGGTGACGGCCGTGCGAAGGTGGAGACGTGACCGAGAGATATCCGCCCATCGAGCCGTACGCCCACGGGCTGCTCCAGGTCGGCGACGGTCACGCGTTGCACTGGGAGACGGTCGGCTCGCCGACGGGAACGCCGGCGCTGTTCGTCCACGGTGGCCCGGGCAGCGGTGCCCGGGCGGGCTCGCGCCGCTACTTCGACCCGGACGCCTACCGGGTCGTGCTGTTCGACCAGCGCGGCTGCGGGCGCAGCCGCCCGCTGGCCAGCGAGCCCGCGGCCGATCTGTCGACCAACACCACCGATCACCTGGTCGCCGACATCGAACAGCTGCGCGCCCACCTCGGTGTCGACCGGTGGGTGGTCGTTGGCATCTCGTGGGGCGTGACCCTCGCACTGGTCTACGCCCAGCGCCATCCCGAACGTGTCGCCGGCATGGTGCTCGGAGCGGTCACCGCCGGCACCCGCGTCGAGACGACCTGGATCACCCGGGAGATGGGCCGGGTGTTCCCCGAGCGGTGGGACGACTTCGTTGCCATCGTGCCCCCCGCCGAGCGGACCGGGGACCTGGCCGCCGCCTACGCCCGCCTGCTGGCCAGCACCGACCCCGACGTGCGTGACGACGCCGCCCGCCGCTGGTGCGCCTGGGAGGACACCCACGTGTCGCTGATGCCCGGCTGGACCCACGACGAGCGCTACGACGACCCGACGTTCCGCCTGGTCTTCGCCACGCTCGTGACCCACTACTGGAGCCACGGATGCTTCCTGGCCGACGGGGAGGTGCTCGCCGGTATGCACCGCCTGACCGCGATCCCCGGTGTCCTCGTCCACGGCCGCTACGACGTCTCCACGCCTCTCGACACCGCGTGGCGGCTGCATCGCGCATGGCCCGCCAGCCGTCTGGTGATCGTCGACGACGCCGGCCATGGCGGCGGCAGCTTTGCCAGCGAGATGACCGCTGCTCTCGACGGGAGCCGAAACCTGACCTGACCCCCAGCTCCTCGGTGTCGTGGACCGGGGGTCGGCCTGGTCGACCGGGACGAAACTCGCCACCCTCGGTGCCGCTCCGGGAGCGCCGGGTCTCCTCGTTCTCCGGGCCAACGAGGACGGCGCAAACGAGGACCGTGCGAAACGAGGGCCTGCGAAACGAGGGCCGTGCGAATGCGGCACGGTGGGGGCGTGACTTCCCGGCCGGCCGAGGTGGTGGTCCGGGACCTGCTGTCAGCGGAAGCGGTGGCGGTCTGCCGCTGGCGCTACGAGGGGCGGTGGTCGGCCTACGACGGTCGGGCCGGCGACGTCGGGCTGTTGTCCAGTGCGAACGGCTACCACGCCATCGCCGAGCAGGGAGCGGGGACCTTCCTCGGTTTCTTCTGCGTCGGCGCGGAAGCCCGGGTCCCCGGATTGGCCGAGCAGCCTGGAGTGGTGGACGTCGGCGTCGGGCTCGACCCGACCATCATCGGCCGAGGCAGAGGCGCATCGATCGGGCGGCCGGTGCTGGAGTGGGTGGAGCGCCGATACCCGGGGCTGCAGCAGCGTGCCGTGGTGCAGAGCTGGAATCAGCGGTCGCTGCGGCTGAGCCGACGGCTCGGGTTCGAGCTCACCGGGCACCACGAGGTGCGACAGGGAGGGGTGCCGCTCGACTACCTCGTCCTCCGACGTCGCCGATGACCCCGGTGGACCGGACCACCGGCGAGTGGCGAGGCTGTGAGGGTGAGCAGGGGCGTGGTGTTGTGGCCGGATCCGACGACCAGCGGGGTGATCCGGGACCTCTCGGAGGCGTTGGCGGATCACGGCCTGCCGTCGTCGGCGACCCACACGCACGGCCGGCACCGACCCCACCAGTCGCCCGGTCGCCCGGACCTGGCGGCCGCCGGCCACGCCGTGGTCGGCATCGACGGCAGCGACATCCAGATCAGCCGAGCCCGCCGGCTCGTCCCCGACGGCGCCAGCGCCACGGCCTGTTCTGGGCTCACCGCCGGCCTCGCAACACCGGCACCGGCACCGGCACGGAGGGGACGGTCACACCGGGTTCGTAGAATCGGACCCCTCCGTCGACCACGTCATCGGCCCGACGGACGCAGGGTCATCGGCCCGACGGAGGCCGAGTCTTCAGCTGGAGACAGCTTCGACTGGGGACAGCGGCGGGCGCGACCGGACGGCCCAGGAGGACCTGGGGCTCGCGGAACTCGACGAACCGCTCCTCGCGCGACGAACCCGAGTCGCGCGAGGAGTCGCCGCGACCGCTCGTTGGCCGCCTGGGTCACGGCGATGACCTCCTCACGACGGGTCTCCTCGACCGCCCAGGGCAGAGCCGTGAGCAACGCCTCGTGGGCGTACCCGACGCGCCAGAAGTGGGGGTGGAAGGTGGAGGAGACCTCCAGCCTGCCCTGCCGCTCCTCGGCGAAGCCGACCGACCCGAGGACGCGGCGGTCCGACCGTCGGGTCACCGCGAAGGTCCCCCAGCGATCGCCGGCCGGGCACGAGGAGGTGGCGTCGCGTCGCCCGGTTGGTCTGGAGCTCGACGAACCAGGCCCGGTCCTCCTCCCGGCCGGGTCGCAGCTCGAGGCGGGGAGTGGTCAAGGTGACGGGCCAGCGTCGGACCGGGGGTCCGGTCACGGCGGCGTCGCCTGGACGAACGTCCGAGCCGCCACCTCGGAAGGGACCGCACCGGTCTCGATGGTCAGGTCGCCGGGGCCGAGCCCGCCGGCGGCCCGCCGATGTCGACCGACGTCGCGCCGACCTCCGCGCGCTCGCCCGGGTTCCCCCGTCGACGGGTCCTCAGGTCTCGATGCTGACGGTGACCGGGCCGTCGTTGACCAGGGCGACCGCCATGTCGGCGCCGAAGCGCCCGACGGCCACCTCGGCACCGAGGCCACGGAGCGCGGCCGCGACCCGGTCCACCAGCGGCTCGGCCCGCTCGGCCGGGGCGGCCGCGCCGAGGGAGGGACGGCGGCCCTTGGAGGTGTCGGCCAGCAGGGTGAACTGGCTGACGACGAGCACGCCGGCACCGAGGTCGGCGACGGAGCGGTCGAAGGCCCCCCCAGGACCGGCGAACAGCCGGATCCGGTGGAGCCGCTCGGCCATGCGGTCGGCCTGGGCCGGCCCGTCGGCGAGGCCGACGCCGAGGAGCACGCACAGTCCCGTGCCGATGCGCCCCACGATCTCCCCGTCGACGGTGACGCTCGCCTCCCGCACCCGCTGCACGACCGCCCGCACGCCGGGCATCGTAGGCTCACCCGCCCGTGAGCTTCGCCGAGATGATGGACCTCGCCTCCCACGGTCCCGACACCTTCGTGGGGACGGGCCCGACCTACCCGTGGGGCGGCCTGTTCGGCGGCCAGATCGTGGCCCAGTCCCTGAGGGCGGCGTGCGCGACGGTCAGCGAGGACTTTCGCCCCCATTCCCTGCACGCCTATTTCATCAGGAAAGGCGACGCCTCCGAGCCGATACGGTTCGAGGTCGACCGGGTCCGGGATGGCCGCAGCTTCGTGACCCGGTCGGTGACGGCCCGTCAATCCTCCGGGGTCATCCTGCAGATGTCGGCATCCCTGCAGCGCCACCACGTGACCGCCCAGGTCCAGACGGCCACGCCTCCGGCGGTCCCCGCGCCCGACGAGCTGGCCGAGAACTCGTGGAGCCCGATGTTCCAGAGGCGGCTGATCGAGCGCGACGACCAGGCGGCGGCGTGGCTGCGCCTCCCGGTCGAGGACCCCGACGACCCGGTCGTAGCCGCGTGCGCCCTCGCCTTCCTCTCCGACGAGCTGGCCACCGACGCCGTCCACGGCCTGCACCACCGCTCCCTGCCCCCCGGCGAGCCCAGGTGGGGCGGGATCAGCCTCGACCACGCCATCTGGTTCCAGGCCCCGATCACCGGCGGCGGGTGGCAGCTGCACACCTACCGGGCCGACGGCCTGCTGCCGCCGAGGGGCCTCGCCGTCGGCCACATCTTCTCGGCGGCCGGCGACCACCTGGCCACCGTCGCCCAGGAGGTGCTGCTCCGCCCGAGGGGCTAGCGCATCGTGTCGAGGATCTCCGAGACCATGGCCGGCGTGGTGCCCGGGTGCAGGAAGGCCAGGCGGGCGACGGTCTCGTCCTCCCACACCGTCGGGGTCACGAAGCCGACCTGGGCGCGGAGGAGATCCGCCGACCACCGGTCGTAGTCCTCCTTGGCCCAGCCCCGCCGGCGGAACAGCACGACCGAGAGCTCCGGCTCCCTGATCACCTCGAGCTCGGGCCGCGAGGCGATCTCGGCGGCGGCCAGGCGGGCGGCGGCGATGGCCGTGTCGACCGCCTCCGCGTAGGCATCGGTGCCGTAGACGGCGAGCGAGAACCACAGCGGCAGGCCCCTGGCCCGCCTGGTCAGGTGGTAGGCGTAGTCGCTCGGGTTCCACTCCTCGGGGGCGTCGGTGTGCAACACGTCGAGGTAGCCCGCGGCCTGGGTGTGCACCGCCTTGGCCAGGTGCGGGTTGCGGTAGACCAGCGCAGCGCAGTCGAAGGGGGCGAAGAGCCACTTGTGGGGATCCACGACGAACGAGTCGGCCAGATGGAGGCCCCGGTACCGCGGCCTGGCCTGCTCGGAGAACAGACCGGCGCCGCCGTAGGCCCCGTCGACGTGGAACCACAGGCCGCGCTCGCGAGCGAGCGTGCCGACCGCCTCCAGGTCGTCGATGATGCCGGCGTTGGTGGTGCCCGCGGTCGCCGCCACCGCGACCACGTCAGCGGCGTCGGGATGCGACGCCAGCGCCGCGGCCAGCCGGTCGCCGGTGAGGCGGTGGTCGGTGGTCTCGACCACGAGCGTGCCCATGCCGGCCACGTGGGCGGCCTTGCCGATCGACGAGTGGGCCTGGTCGCTGACCGCGACGACGGCGCGTCGGCCCGGATCGTCCCTCCTGGCCATGTCCCTGGCCACCACGAGCGACGACAGGTTGCCCGCCGAGCCGCCGGACACGAAGCACCCGCCCGCGCCGTCGGGGAGCCCGGCGAGGCCGGCGATGTGGGTGAGGACCTGGTTCTCGGCGGCCACCGCGCCGGCCGCCTCGAGCCAGGAGGTGCCCTGCAGCGACGAGCACGACACGACCATGTCGAACAGCAGCGACGCCTTGGTGGGGGCGGCGGGGATGAACGACAGGAACCGGGGGCTGTCGCAGGAGATCACCGCCGGCGCCAGCTGCTGCTCCCACAGCTCGAGCACCTCGGCCGCCGGGGCGCCGGTGCGGGAGAGGGCCCCGGCCAGGGCCCGGTCGAGGTCGGCCTTGACACCCGGGAAGTCGAGGGGGACCGGATCGAGGGCCAGCCGCTCCCTGCAGTAGGCCAGCACCAGGTCGGCCATGGCCGGGTCGAAGTCGAACATCGGAGTCAACGAGCCTCCATCCTCCGTGAGCGGCGCCCACGTTGGAGCGGCCCGAGACCCTACCGCCCGGCGTGTGACCTCGCCGGGGCGACCCAGACTGGCCGACGTGCTCGATCCTGACGCCCTCGACCGGCTGCGCCGCTTCGCCGACGAGATCGACCGGAGGTGCCCCGACACCCTCGTCGGCGTCTACGCGGTCGGCTCCCTCGCCCTCGGCGACTACCGGTCGAGCACCAGCAACCTCGACGCACTGGCCGTGGCCGACCGACCGTGGTCGCCCCAGGCACTCGCCAGCGCGCGCCCCGCCGTCGACGTGCTCGGCCGGGGCCTGCGCCCGGCGGCGGTCGCCTGGATCGACTGGGACGACCTGGCCGCGGAGCCCTCGACCGTCGGCCCACCGTGCACCGTCGGGTCGTCGGCCGTGGACTCCGACCGCCTGGTCAACCCCCTGACCTGGCAGATCGTGCGCACCTCGGCCATCTGCACACGCGGGCCCGAGTATCCCGAGATCGGGGTCGGGGAGCTGCGGTCGTGGGCCAGGGACCAGCTGCTCGACCGCGAGCCGGCCCTGGTCGCCCGCTGGAGGCAGCCGGGCCGGCTGTGGCTGCGGGCCCGGGCGGCGGGCGCCGTGCTCGACGCGGCGCGCCTGTGGGCGGCGGTCGGCTCCGGTCGGGTGCTGTCGAAGGCGGAGTCGGTCGACGCCCTGGTCGAAGGGGCCAGTCCGCCCCACCAGCGGGTGCTGCGCGACAGCGCCGGGTGGCGCGCCGGCGCGGCGACCTCCATGTACTGGGGCCCGCTCGAGCGCAAGCGCGACGCCATCGGCTGGCTGGCGTCGACCATCGAGGCAGCGGCCCACGCCGGGAGCGGCCCCGCCGGGCCCTGAGGAGCCCCGGGTACGCTCCCGCCCGTGGAGATCGAAGGCACGGAGGTGCTCGTCACCGGGGCGACGGGCGGCCTCGGTCTGGCCATCGCCGACGCGTTCGCGTCGGCGGGCGCCCGCCTGACGGTCACCGGGCGCAGGGAGCCGGTCCTCGCCGGGCTGGTCGCTCGCCACCCCGGCACCCGCACCGTGGTCGCCGACCTCGGCGCGCCCGGTGGCGTCGACGCGGTCGTGGCCGCCGGCGCCGATGCCGACGTGGTCGTCGCCAACGCCGCGCTGCCGGCATCGGGCCTGCTGCTCGACCTCGAGCCGGCCGCCATCGACCAGGCCATCGCCGTCAACCTGCAGGCGCCGATACAGCTGGCCCGCGCCCTCGCCCCCGGCCTGGTGGCGAGAGGGCGGGGTCACCTGGTGTTCGTCTCGTCCCTCGCCGGGCTCACCGCCTCGCCGGCGTCGTCGCTCTACTCGGCCACCAAGTTCGGCCTGCGGGGCTTCGCCCACGGCCTCCGCCAGGATCTGCACGGCAGCGGGGTCGGGGTGTCGGTGATCCTGCCCGGCTTCGTCCGCGACGCCGGGATGTTCGCCGACAGCGGGGCCACGCTCCCGGTCGGGGTCGGCACGACCACCCCGGGCCAGGTCGCCGCGGCGACGCTGCGCGCCGTCAGGCACGACGAGGGGGAGGCGCTCGTCGCTCCCGTGGCGCTGAAGGTCGGGGCCCTCTTCGGGTCGCTCTTTCCCGACCTCGCGGCCCGGATCAGCCGGGCCGTAGGTGGCGACCAGGTGGCCCGCGACCTGGCCGACGGGCAGCGCTCCTGGCACTGACGGCCGGGCTGTTCAGTGCGCCGGCCCGCGCCGGTTCTCAGCCCAGGGCGTCGACCAGGAAGCCCATCTGCAGCTCGAGCAGGCGAGCCTCGACCTCGTCCCTGGAGGCCACGTGGGTCACCCCGGTCAACGGGAGGACCGAGTGGGGCCGCCCGGCCTCCAGGAGGGCCTGGGACAGTCGCAGCGTGTGGGCGACGACCACGTTGTCGTCGACCAGGCCGTGCACGAGCAGCAGCGGCCGGCGCAGTGCCGGCGCCTCGTCGATCAGCGAGCTGCGGTCGTAGGCACCGGGATCGGCGGCGGGATGACCGAGGAAGCGCTCCGTGTAGTACGTGTCGTAGAGGCGCCAGTCGGTCACCGGCGCGCCGGCGACGGCGGCGTGGAACACCTCGGGCCGGCGCAGGACGGCCAGGGCGGCCAGGTAGCCGCCGAAGGACCAGCCGGTGATGCCCACCCGGGTCAGGTCGAGGTCCGGGCACTCCGCGGCCGCGGCCTGCAGGGCCAGGACCTGGTCGGCGAGCACCGCGGTGGCCAGGTCGCCGTGCACCGACCGCTCCCAGACGGGCCCGCGCCCCGGGGTCCCGTGGCCGTCGGCGACGAGGACGGCGAAGCCCTGGTCGGCCCGCCACTGCGACTCCAGCCAGACCCTCAGGTCGGCGACGACACGCTGGGCGCCGGGACCGCCGTAGGGATAGAGGAGCACGGGCAGCGGCGTGCCGGCCACGTGTCCCCGGGGGAGCAGCAGCCCGCAGCGCAGCCCGTCGGGACCGACACGCAGGAAGCGGACGTCGGGCACGAGGACGGGCTCCTCGCCGAGGGAGCGGATGCGCAGCGGGTTGCGCCCGGCGACCAGCACGGTGACCCCGCCGTGGGTGCTCTCCATGGTCCGCCTCGACACGACGACGGTCCCCCCGCCGGCGGCGACCACGCCGACCACCCCGTCGGCGGGACCGTCGAGCGCCACCCGCTCTGCCTCCACCTGCTCTGCGCCTGCGGGCGTCCAGCGCCACAGGTCGACGCAGCGCGGATCCGCCGATGCCCGCACCAGCAGCCCGTCGTCGGTCCCGACCACGCTGCGCACCTCGAGCCCTGGCGGGGTCACCGCGTCGCCGTCGACGGTGAGGCGCACGTCGTCGCCCTCGTTGCGGCACCAGGCCAGCGCGCCGCCGGCCACGAAGTCGGGCAGCCCCGGCGGCCACGACACCCACGCCCGGTCCTGCGCTCCGGCCACCTCGGACGTCGCCCCGGTGGCGACGTCGACGGTGAGCACCGAGCAGGCCCGGTGGTCGCGGGCCTCGACGAGCAGCAGCGGCGGCCCTCCCCGCCCCCAGCGCACGACGGTGAGGTAGGGGAAGCGGTCGCGATCCCACTCGACGGGCCGACGGGCGCCGGTGAGGTCCGTCCACCACAGGGTGACCGCGGCGTCGTCGGTGCCCGCGGCCGGATAGCGGTGGGCGACCGGCGGCCGCTCGGGGTGGGCCGGGTCCGTGACCCACCAGGTCCCGACCGCGACGACGTCGACGCGGGCGACGAGCAGGCTGCGGCCGTCGGGCGCCCACCAGAACCCGCGGTCGCGGCCCATCTCCTCGGCGGCCACGAACTCGGCCTGGCCCCAGGTGACGTCGTCGCCGTCGGCCGCGGCGAGCACCCTCGCGTCCGAGCCGTCGACCGCGGCCACCCGCAGGTCGGCGCCCGCACACCAGGCGACGGTCGTGCCGGTCGGGTCGACGGTGGGATCGAAGACCGGCCCGTCAACGGGCAGCGCGCTTGACGCGCCGCTGGCCACGTCGAGCGACCACAGCCGCCCTGCCACCACGAACACGGCGGTGGCGGCGGCCGCGTCGGCGCTGTAGGCGGTGATCCCGCCGGCCAGCTCACGCCTGCGCTCCCGCCTGGCCCGCTCCTCGGGCCCGACGTCGTCGCCGCCGAGGTCCGAAGGGTCGACGAGGAGGCGCTCCGCGCCCGACTCGACGTCGAGCTCCCACAGGCCCAGCGCGCCGCTGTCGGCCGGCGAGCGCAGGAACAGCACCCGCGACCCGTCACCGGCGACGGTGAAGCTGCGCGGCACCCCCAGGGAGAAGCGCCGGGTCCTGGCCTGCTGCTGGGGGAAGGTCTCGGGCATACGAGGTGAACTGTAGGGTTTCGTGGCGCGTCCTCAAGGTCCGGCGGCTGCCGGTCGAGGACGAAGCCTGCGACGGTGGCACGGCCCTGCGGGTAGGGCAGCGGCACCGGCGACCCGTCCCCGCCCCGACATGCCCTGAACCCTGTATGACCGCCACCCCCACTCCGACCGGCCGCTTCGGCGAAGACAACGCGGGGCCGCGACCGGTGCCGCGCTTCGGCCGGCGCGGCTCCCTCGTCGGCGTGCTCGCGGTGGTCGCCATCGTCGCCGGCCTCATCAGCGCGGTCGCCTACGGCCACGCCACCGCCGCGACCCACCCCCGCCTCTTCGGCGGCTCGCTCGTCCTCGACGACCAACGGCCGCTGACCGTCGTCAACCTGGCCACGGGTCAGGTCACGGTGCAGCTCGCCGGGGTCTCCGACGAGGTGGGCGCCTCCAGCTACGGCCAGGTCCAGGCCGTCGCTGCGCAGGGGGGGACCTGGCTGGTCAACCGGGTCACCGGGACCTTCAACCTCCTGGCCCAGGACAACTACGTCGCCGACCCGACCGGAGGCGGCGTCGGTCTCGGCGACCTGCCCGGCGCCACGGCGGCCGCCGGCTACGCCGTCGGCGCCGACGCCTACATCGTCCGCCAGGCGCCGGCCTCGACCGTCTCGCTGGTCGATCCGGCCACCGTGGCCGAGGGGGCCAGGGCGTCGGCCGGCACCACGACCACCGCGCCCACGACCATCGCCCCCCGAGGCTTCGCCCGCCTCCCCGGGCAGGTCGTGGTGCGGGCCGGGAGCGCCACCGTGGCCGGCGAGTCGCTGTGGACCCTCGTGACCACCGCCAACGGATGCTCGCTCGTCCAGCTCACCCCCACCAGCCGCGGCCACCAGGGCCTCCTCGCCACCACCAGGACGTCGCTGACCTCGTGTGCCACCGCTTCGCTCGCCTCCGCCGGCGGGGTCGTGGGGCTCCTGAGCCCGGGACGGGTCGACACCTGGGGCGGCCCGGGTGGCCACCGCCGCATGACCGTGCCGGCGACAGGAGGCACCACCGCGACGGTCCCCGCCACCGGATCGACGACCACGCTCTGGTACCTGGTCAGGAGCTCGGCCGGATGGAGCGCGCTCGGCGTCACCGGCGGCCGCCGCGTGAGCGGCCCGCGCCTGCTGCGCGGCATCCCGGTCGCCGCGTCGCCGGCCGCTCCCGTGCTCGCCGCCGGCCGCCTCTTCAGCCTCGACCAGGCCGGGTCGGGGCAGCCCGACCTGTGGGTGATCGACCCCGGCTCCGGTGCTGTCGGGACCGTGGCCGGGGTGCCGGGCTACCCGGCCAAGTCAGCCGCCGAGCAGGCCACCTTCACCGGGGCGGAGGTGGTCGTCTCCGGTCCCCGCGTGGTCTACAACAACCCGGCCAGCCTCCTCGCGGTCGTCGTGTTCACCGACGGCTCCCACCCCCCGGTCGTCATCGACAAGAGCTCCGCCGTGGTGGTCACGGCCAGCGGTCCCGCGACCATCACCACCATCGCTCCGCCCCACGCGACGCCCGGGCGCGACCAGGCACCGACACCGACGACGACGGCACCGGCCGGTCCGGCGCCCGCCGCGCCGGCGATCAACCAGCAGGTCAGCTGTGCCACGACCACCGAGAAGCCCTACGCCCCGCAGGTCACGGGCGTGGTCCCGGCCTCGGAGACGGCGCGGGTGGCCTGGTCGTACGAGGCGCTCGCGCTGCAGGACTGCCAACCCGACTCGTGGTCGGTCACCCTGACCGCCGTCGGCGCGCCGCAGCCGGCCGATCCCGTGCAGACGGTCAACGGCCAGCAACAGCTCGACGTCAGCGGCCTGCGGCCATCGACCGTCTACCGGGCCGTGGTCACCGCGTACATCAACAAGCAGTCGACGGCGTCCCAGCCGGTGACCTTCACCACCCGCCAGCAGGGTCCCGACGCACCGGCGTCCGTGCGCACGACCGTCGACGCCAACGGCGACTGGGTGGTCACGTGGAGCCCGTGCCGGCAGAAGACCTGCTATGTGCCGGCCGACCAGTGGACGGTGACCGGCTCGGCCTGCGGACCCGGCTACGTCGGCGCGCCCCCGACGACCACCGTGTCGGGGGGGGTCTACCGCGCCACGTTCTCCGCCGACGCGCTCGGCCTGCTCGGCCAGTCGCTGAGCTTCCAGGTCCAGGGATCGCTGGCCGACGGCCTCCAGGGCAACCCGAGAGGCGACGCCAGGTGCTCGCAGAGCTGGCGGGCCCCGCACGGCGCGTCGATCACGCTGAGCGGTGCCGGGCAGGTGGCCGGCCAGACGATCACCGCCCACCTCCAGGTCCAGCCCCCGACGAGTGACGCCGCCGTCTACGGCAGCCTGCACACCCAGTTCGTCTACCGGGTCGGTCCCACCACGGTCGGGCCGACCACGTCCACCTCCGTGTCCGTGCCCGGCCTGGCGCCCAACTCGCGCTACGTGCCCGAGGTCACGGTCGTCCCCGTCGGCCACCCGTCCGCCGCGGTCACCGTCGTCGGCCACCCGTTCCGCCAGAACCTGGCCTGGAGCCCGGCGCTGGCGCTGGTCGCCACCCCCCACGTCGACCCCGACCCCAACACCGGCACCGTCGACGCGGTCTTCCCGAACCTGGCCGGCGGGGCCTACCAGGCGAGCGGCGCCATCGTGTGCGGGTCGGTGAGCACGCCGGTCAGCGGGAACGTCCAGGACGGCGCCATCAGCCTCCCCGGCGTCGACCTCGACACCACCGGCGGCGACTGCGCCCTGACCCTCACCCTCCACGACACGTCGAGACCCGATCCCTACGGCGTCGACTCCCCTCCGCTGCGGGCGGCCGTCAACTGGGGAGCGGCACCCGCTGACGGGTTCACCGCCGCCTACACCCAGGACTGCACGTTTGCCGGCTGCACCACCATGGTGCACCTCACCGCCGACAGCCACGCCCCCCTCGGCGGGGTCGGCTGGTCCGTGGTCGCCATGCAGGCCCATCCCGGCCTGCTCTCGGACTGCAAGGTCCAGCAGACCTACCCCCAGGCGCCGACCGACGTCACCCTCGTGATCCGCGGCGGCTGCCCGAGCGCGGACAGTGACCCGCTGTCGGTCACCGTCGCCTGGCGGTACTTCGGCCAGGGGCAGAGCGTCGACGCCGCCATCACCGGACAGCCGGGCTCGGTGCCGACCACGACCACCACCACGCTGCCCCCGAGCACGACGACCACCTCCACGACGACCACCACCACGACGATCCCCACGAGCACCTCGTCGACCACCGGCTCCTCGACCACCAGCTCCCCGACGACCGCCCCCTCGACGACCCTCCCCTCGACGACCCTCCCCCCGACCAGCTCGACCGCAGCCGGGGCGGCGGCGGCCGCCGGCCCGACCGGCCCAGGCCGGGTCACCGGCCCGACCGCCCTCGCCGGCGCCACGAGCGCCACCCCCGCGCCGGGCTCCCCCGACGGCGCAGGGACGGCCGCCCTGGTGGGCATCCTCGCGGCGATCGGCGGGGTCGGCCTCCTGTCCGCACCCCTCAGACGCCGCCGCCGAAGGGCCGGCGGGAAGGAACCTCGATGAGCACCAACCCGGAGGTGGCCACCTTCGTGGCGCGCTTCGACGCCCTCGTCGGCAACGTGGGACGGGCCATCCACGGCAAGGAGCGGGTGGTCCGCACCGCCGTCACCTGCCTGGTCGCCGAGGGCCACCTCCTGATCGAGGACGTGCCCGGGGTGGGCAAGACCTCCCTCGCCCGGGCCATCGCCTCGTCGGTCGCCCTCACCTGGAACCGCATCCAGTTCACCCCCGACCTGCTGCCGTCGGACGTGACCGGCGTGTCGGTGTTCGACCAGTCCACGTCGACCTTCTCGTTCCGCCCGGGACCGGTGTTCGCCAACGTGGTCCTCGGCGACGAGATCAACCGGGCCTCCCCGAAGACCCAGTCGGCGCTGCTCGAGGTGATGCAGGAGCGGACGGTGACGACCGACGCCACCGTCTACCAGGTGCCCGAGCCGTTCGTGGTCGTGGCCACCCAGAACCCGATCGACCTCGAAGGCACCTACGTGCTCCCCGAGGCCCAGCTCGACCGGTTCATGATGCGACTCTCCATGGGCTACCCGTCGCCCGAGGCCGAGGTGCAGGTGCTGCGCTCCGAGCGCGACCACGCGTCGGTGGTCTCGCTCGCCCCCGTGATGTCGGGCCCCGACCTGCTGGCCATGATCGACTTCGTCAAGCGGGCCGTCGAGATCGCGCCGACCATCGAGCAGTACATCGTCGCGGTGTGCGCCCACACGCGCGACCTACCCGAGGTCCGCCTGGGGGTGTCGCCCCGCGGCAGCCTCCTGTTGCTGCGCGCCGCCAGGGTCGCGGCCGCCGCGGCCGGGCGGAGCTACGTCACCCCCGACGACGTCAAGGCCCTCGCCGAGGCCGTGCTCGCCCACCGGATCATCCTCAGGCCCGACGCCGAGCTGCAGGGCCGCACGGCCAAGGAGGTGGTGGCCCGCAGCCTCCAGGCGGTCCCCGTGCCGAGGACGCTGCTCCGGTGAGCCCGTTGGGGGTCGGCGCCGCGCTGGCGGCGGTCGCCCTCACCGTGGTCGGCCTGGCCGCGTCGTGGGCCGCGGTGGCGGCCATCGGCATCGGGCTGGCTGCGCTGGTCGTCGGCGCCGGCATCCACGTGTCCCGCCGGCCCACGCTGAGGCTGCGTCGCGAGATCGAGCCCCCCCGCGTCGAGAAGGGCCGCACGGCGATCGCCGTGGTGCACGCCACCAACCTGTCCCGGCGGGCCATCGGCCCGCTGCGCATCGAGCAGCGCATCGGCGACCGGCCCATCCCGGCCCTCCTCCCCCGCCTGCGGCGGGGCGAGTCCGGGCTGCGCACCTACCGGCTGCCGACGGCCGAGCGGGGCATCTACGAGATCGGCCCGATCGAGGTCCCGAGGGCCGACCCCTTCGGGCTGTGCCGGACCGTCCAGCGCCTCGGGACGCCGCAGCGCATCGCCGTGCACCCGCGGCTCCTGGCCCTGAAGTCGCTGCCGACGGGCGCGTCGCGCAACCTGGAGGGCCCGTCGAGCGACACCTCGCCCCAGGGCACCGTCACCTTCCACCGCCTGCGCGAGTACGTGGTCGGCGACGACCTCCGCGCCGTGCACTGGCCGACGACGGCCCGCCTCGGCAAGCTCGTGGTCCGCCACAACGTCGACACCGCCCAGCCCTACAGCGTGATCCTGCTCGACCTGCGGCCCTCGGTGTACTCGGAGGAGACCTTCGAGTCGGCGGTCGACATCGCCGCCTCGCTCGTCGTGTCCCTCGCCGCGGACCGCGCCCCGGTGCAGCTGCGCACGACCGACGGGACGCGCCTCGGCGGCCTGGCCGAGCGCGACCCGGTCCCGATCGTCGACCACCTCACGGAGGTGGCGGCCGACGAGACCGGCTCGCTCACCGCCCAGCTCCTCCTGCTGCGCAGGGACCGGGGCGGCACCGCCCTCGTCGTGGTCACCGGCAGGGCCGACCTCGAGAGCCTGCCCTCGATCGCCGCGCTCGGCCGCCGCTTCGACCGGGTCATCGCCGTGTCGGTGGTCAACCGCAAGGTGCCGGGTGTCGCCCATCCCGGCCTGACCTTCTTCCCGACGACCGACGCCGACGCCCTGGCCGCCACGTGGAACTCCCGGGTGGCCCCGTGACCACGCCGTGGCGCGCGCCCCGTGAGCACCGCTCCACCCTCGACCTGCTCGACCTGGTGGTGGTCCCCGCGGCCTTTGCGCTGCTGTGCCTCACCGCGGCGGTGCCGTGGCTGCGCGGCCTCGACGTGCGCGCCGCGCCCCTCGTGCTCGCCCTGGCCGCGGTCGGCCCCTTCGTCCTCGGGGCGGCGACGGTGCAGGTGCTGCGCCGGGGCGCCCTGGTCTCGTACCTGGTGTCCCTCGTCGGGCTGGCGATCCTCCTCGTCGCCGGTGTCAGCGCCCACCCCGGGGTGCTGTGGTCGTCGCTGGCCCATACCCCCGACCGGCTCCTCTCCGAGACCCTGCCGTTGGCGGGCGGCCGCGAGCTGCTCGTCGTGCCGGTGGTGGTGATCTGGCTGACCGCCGCGGTCACCGCCGAGACGGTCACCAGGGCGTCGAGCGCTCTCGCCCTCGGCGTGCCCGTCGTGGCCTACCTCGTGGCCTACGGCGCGACGAGCGGTGCGCCATCGGCCGCCACCGCCACCGGCGGCCTGGTGCTCGCCGGGCTGATCCTGGCCGCCCTCGCCCGGCGGACGCGCGACGACGCAGCCAGGGCGGCCGGCGCCAGCGACGACGACGCCCTCCACCGCCCAGGCGAGGGCAGGCGCCTGGTCGTGGGGGTCGCGGCGGGCGCGGCGGTGGCCGTGGTCGCCGGCGTGGGCGTGCCCGGTCTGCACCTGGCCGGCCGTCACGCACTGGCCCTGCGCCGCCACCCGGCGGTGACCGCACCCGAGCTGGTCGACCCCGTGGACGCCATCGGCGCCCTCCGCGACAGCGACCCGCACGCGCCGCCGACGGTGCTCGGCACGGTCACGACCGACGCTCCCTCCACCGGCTACGCGCCGATCGCCGTCCTCGACGACTACGACGGCGACATCTGGCGCTTCGCCCGCACCTTCCGACCCACCGGAGGGCGCATCCCTCCCGGGCCGCTCGGCGCGCCCGGCACCACCGTGCTCGGCTCGACCACCACGGTGGCGCAGTCGTGGCGGCTGCTCCCCGCCTACCCGCTGTCGTTGCTCCCCGTCGTCGACCGGGCCGAGCGCGTCACCGGACTGCCGATCGACACCGACCCGCCGACGGGCATGGCCGTCCCCACCGGACCGCTCGCCCTGCCGGCCGTCTACGGCGTGGTGTCCGCCGCCCCGACCCAGACCCTCGCCCGGTTGCCCGCCGGTGCGCAGGTCGACCAGGGCCGGTTCGCCGGGTCGGCCGCCGACGACCTCGCCCTGCCGCCGGGGTCGACCGACGGGGTGACCTCGGCGGTCCGCTTCGCCGGTGACCTCACCGGCCGGCGGCCCGAGCCGACCGTGGCCTTCCTGCAGGCGACGGTCTCCGCCCTGCAGGCCGCCGAGCGGAGGATCGACCCGGCCCTGGCCGTGCCGGCCGGCAAGGGCACCGTCAGCCGGGGTGGCACCTCGCTGGCCGAGGTGGTCAACGCGGTCACCGTCAGCCACAAGGCCACGCCCGAGCAGTTCGCCACCTTCCTCGTCGTCGTCGCCCGCGACCTCGGGGTGCCGGCTCGCATCGCCACCGGCTTCGCCCTGCGCTCCCGAGCGGCGGCCACGACCGGGATCACCAACCGGGAGGCGTGGACCTGGGCCGAGATCCCGGTGCTCGGCGAGGGCTGGGTGGTGGTCGACCCGACCCCGGCCGCGACCGCGAGCGCCGCGGCCCCCCCGACACCGGCATCCGCGACGACTCCGACCACCCTCCCCGACCGCAGGGCCAACGCGGTGCCCAACCCGGCCACCGGCGGCAACCGCGCCCTCGCGCCGCGGGCCACGCTGCACATCGCCCGGCCGACCCGATCGGACCCGTGGCCGGCGCGGGTCGTCATCGCCCTGCTCGTGGTCGCCGCCGTGCTCCTCGCCGGACCTGGCGTGGCCGGCGCCCGCCGCCTCCTGCGCCGTCGCGCCCGGCGCGGCCCCGGACCCTCGGCCCTCGCCGTCGGCGCGTGGCTGGAGCTGCTCGACGGCCTGGAGCTGGCCGGGCTGCGCACCCCGCCAGGGGCCACCGGCCGGGAGGTCACCACGGCCGCGGGCGAGGCGTGGGGTCCCGAGGTGGCCGCCCCCGTGGCCGCGGTGGCCAGGACGGCGGAGGCGGCCGTCTTCTCCGTCGCCGACTCCCCCGATCCGGCCGCCGCCGCCGAGGCGTGGTCCACCCAGCGAGCCCTGACCCGACAGCTCCGGCGGGGCCTGACCGGCCAGCGACGCATCGGCGCCCTCCTCCGCGTCGGGCACCAGCCCCGCCGGCCGGTGGCCGACCGCCGGCGCCGCACCCGGGCGGCAAGGACGAGGCCGTGAGTCGACGCCACAGGAAGGTCGAGGAGCAGGAGCCGACGCCGTTTCCCGGCTTCCGGGAGATCACCGAGATCGGCGGCGGCGCGTTTGCCACCGTGTACCGCGCCGTCGAGGAGGGCACCGAGCGCCCGGTGGCGCTCAAGCTGCTCAAGGTCGGTGGGATCCAGGCCGCCCTGCTCGAGTCCTTCGACGCGGAGCTGCGGGCGCTGGCCCTGGTCAGCAGCCACCCCCACATCGTGACCCTCTACCGTCCCTTCACCGCCTCCGACGGTCGCCCGGCGCTGGTCCTCGAGCTGTGCACGGAGTCCTACGCCCAGCGGATCAGGAGCCGGGGACCGCGTCCGGCCGCTGAGGTGCTGGCCGTCGGCATCAAGATCGCCGGAGCGCTCGAGACCGCCCACCGGGCCGGATTCCTGCACCGGGACATGAAGCCGCAGAACATCCTGGTCACCCAGTTCGGCGAGCCGGCGCTGGCCGACTTCGGCGTGGCCGCGCTGCAGGCGTCGGCCCAGGCCACCGAAGGCGTCTTCGGGTTCACCACCCTGCACGCCCCGCCCGAGGTGCTCGAGGGCGCTCCGCTCTCGGCGGCGACCGACGTCTACGGGTTGGCCTCGACGCTGTACCAGGTCCTCACCGGCAAGGCACCCTTCGCCGCCTTCCAGGGCGAGGCGCCGGCGGCGGTCATCCTGCGGATCCTGCGCGACCCCGTCCGACCGGTCACCGCCGCGGACGTGCCCGTGGCCCTGTCCGACCTCCTCGGCGCAGCGCTGGCCAAGGACCCGGGCGACCGGCCCCCCGACGCGGCCGCCTTCGCGGACGCCCTGCGCGACGTGGAGGCGGGCGCCGCCTTCTCCCCGACGCCCTACGTGGTGGTCGGTGAGGTGGGCGCCACCCAGCCCGAACCCACCGCGCCAACCGAGCACGCGGTCATCGACCCCGGAGACCCGGCGCCGCGGACCCTCGCCGCACCGCGGGCGGCGCCGGTCCCGGCTCCGTTGCCGGACCCACCCCCGGCCCCGAGCGGACCGGCGCGGGGCCGCCCGGTGCCCGGCGTGGTCACGCCCGTCGCCGGTGAGCGCCGGGTCGTCGCCCCACCGGTCCGGCCCGGCGCGACCAGCCCGCCGCCCGCGCCCCCGACGCCGCCCCCGACGCCACCTCCAGCCGTCGCGCCGCCCCCGACACCACCACCACCACCAGCCGTCGCGCCGCCCCCGACACCACCACCCCCGACACCGTCACCTCCCGTCCCGCCGGCCCGGCCGCTCCCGGACCTCGGGCGGCCCGTGCCCCGGCTCGACCGCGTCGAGGGGACGTCGAGTGACGAGGACCACGTCCGGCCACCGGCCTGGGCGGCGCCGGAGGCCACGCCCTGGGAGCAGACGGTGATCCCCGGCCTCGACGGCGGGCGTCGGGACGACACCAAGACCCCCACACCGGCCAGGGCGGCCGCCCTGCGGGCCATCCTCTCCGACGACGACCTGGCCACCCGCGCCCGCAGGACCCGGGTCCTGGTCGGAGCGGCGGTGGCCGCGCTGCTCGTCGCCGCGCTCATCCTGGTGGCCATCGGCGTTCTCTGATCCGGGCGGCCGCCCGGACGTGGCCCTACGTGGTCGGCACCCAGCCGGGCAGCAGGCCGGCGAGGACGTCGGGCAGCTGACCGGGCAGCAGGGGCTTGGTGACGAACGCGGCTGCGCCCGCGCCGTCGCAGCGGCGACGCAGGTCGTTGTCGTCCCATGCGGTCAGGATGACCACCGGCAGGTCGGGACGGTCGTCGTGGATGCGCTCGCACACCTCGACCCCGCTCATCCCCGGCATCATCACGTCGAGCAGCACGACCGAAGGCTCGACGGCGGGGATCAGGCCGAGGCCGATCGGACCGTTCATGGCCTCGTAGACGTCGAAGCCGTCCGACTCGAGGAGGGCCCTCAGGTACCGCAGCATCGAGTCCTCGTCGTCGATGACGAGGACGATGGGCACCGAAGGGCGGCCTGGTTGGTCGTGCTCCATGCGTCGCCTCCCACGGGGATCGCTCCCGAGCTCGCTCACACGCCTATCGGCAGCCGGCGCCCCCGTCTGAGGCCAGGGCGCGGCGGTCGGCGCGAACCGAGCGGCGGCGCGCCACCGCGCAGCCGCAGGAGGAGCGCGGAGACCACCACGCCGAGCACCGAGCCGACGAGCAGCGCGACCGTCGCCGCGTCGGCCAGCGGACCGGGGGGGAACACGACGGTCACGATGAGCAGCGGGACGGTGAAGCCGACCGCCCCGAGCGCGCCCACCCCGAACAGGCGCCGGCCCAGCAGCCGGGCCGCGTCGACCCTGCCCGTGAGCCGTTCGGACACGACCGCGCCGACGGCGATGCCGATGGGCTTGCCGACCACCCGGGCCACGGTCACGGCGATCAGGATGCGCAGCGGGGCACCGTGGTCGATCCGGGACGGCTCGACGCGGACCCCGACGTTGGCCAGGGCAAAGAGAGGCAGCACCACGACGTTGACCGCCGGCTGGAATCGCCGCACCCACACCCGCACGCGGGGCACACCCGACGCGCGGGTCCTGCGCACCGGGCCGAAGAAGCCGGCCGCCGCGCCGACAACGGCCGCATCGGAGCCGGAGCGCAGCATGGCCCACCAGGCCGCGACCATCAGCAACCCTCGGACGACCACGTGGCTGCGGATGGCCCAGGCGCCGGAGAGCACCAGGATGGCGGCGAGGCCGAGGAGCAGCCAGAGGGGCTTGGTGTGGCGGCCGTAGAAGGCGACCAGGACGATGATCGAGCCGATGTCGTCGGCCACGGCGAGGGTCATGAGAAAGACGCGGGCGCGAGGGCTGGTCCCGCCGATCAGTGCGAGGGCCCCGAGCGCGAAGGCCACATCGGTCGCCATGGGGACGCCCCATCCACGAGCTCCCGTCCCGCCGGCGACGACCGCCGCGTAGAGCAGCGCCGGCGCGGCCATGCCGGCCAGCGCGGCGACCACCGGCACCGTCGCCCGCCGCCACGAGGCCAGCTCCCCGACGGTCTCCCTCCGGATCTCGAGGCCGATGACCGCGAAGAACAGGACCAGCACGGCCTGGTCGATCCAGGTGCGCAGCGAGGTCGGGCCGCCGAGCCAGCCGGGGGCGGGGCGCGCCGTCTGCCACAGGTCGACGTAGTTGTGCGGCGCGGCGTTGGCCCACACCAGGGCGGCGGCGGTGGCGATCACCACGGCCAGGCCGCCCAGCCGGTCCGCGTTGAGCAGGTCGATCAGACGGGTCCGTGCCCGCTTGGCGGCGCGCGGGGGCACGGGCTGGTCCGACACCGCGGGTAGCGGCGCCTCCGTCGAGGATCCTGAGCGGCCCTCGGCCCCAGGCGCGCCCCCCGCTTCCACCCCCCGATCGTACCGGCCCCGCCGTTTGCCACCAGGGAGGCGGCGGGGGGCTGCGGTTCAGGGGACGGGCGAGGTGAGCGCAGGGGCCCCCGGATCCGTCACCGCGAGGCGCTTGGACACCGTCAGCACGTTGGCCGCGTCCTCCGTGGCGTAGCTCCCCGACATCGGCGCCACGTCGTGGTAGTCGCGCCCGACGGCCACCACCAGGTGGTCGGCGCCGGCCGGCCGGTCGTGGGTCGGGTCCCAGCCCTCGGACCACCGGCAGCCCGCCAGGCGGCGGTCGGGTCGGAGGATCTCGACCCACGCGTGGCTGCCGCCCTCGCCGACCAGGTGGCCGGACACGTACCTGGCCGGCAAGCCGACCAGGCGGCAGAGCGCGAGGAGGATGTGCGCGTAGTCCCGGCACACCCCCCGCCCGCCGTCGAGCGCGTCCGCCGCGGAGGTCCCGACGCCGGTGACACCCCACTCGTAGGCGAGCGCCTGGTGGGCGGCCGCGCACAGGGCCGCGGGATCGGGCCGCCCTACTCCTGCCGCCAGGGCCCGGAGCGCGCCATCGGGGGCGGTGAGCCGGGTCGGGGCGAGATAGCGGGGGTCGGCGGCGACGGCGTGGCCGGCGAGGGGCGCGGGATGCACGACCACCTCCGCGTCGACCACGAACTCGACGTGGCCATCCACCTTCGGGACGGCGACGTCGACGGTCGTGTTGCCGAAGCCGTCGAGCGGCTCCCTGATCTTCACCGCCTCTGCGCCCTCGACGCGCAGCCGCCAGGCGGTGCGCCGCTGGGCCCCGTGGGCGGAGGGCGGGACGACCAGCAGCCGCTGGTGCAGCCGGGTGACGGGCCGGTCGTAGTCGTACCGGATCCGCTGATGGAGCGCAAAGGACCTCACCGGAGTGCGCTACCCGACCGGTTCGGGGACCTGGTCGGCCCAGACGCTCATGGCGGTGAGCGTCGGGCCGCCGAAGGTCGACACCATGGCCACGTCGAGGCGTCTCTGCCCCTGGCGACGAGGATGCGACCGAGGCGCCGCTGGTTGTTGCGGGGGTCGAAGGTCCACCACTGCCCGTCGAGGAACACCTCCATCCATGCGCAGAAGTCCATCGGGTCGGCCGACGGCGGGACGTCGATGTCGGGCAGATAGCCGAAGGCGTACCTGGCCGGGATGTTGAGGGCCCGGCAGAGGGTCACGGCCAGGTGGGCGAAGTCGCGGCACACCCCCGCCCGGGTGGCCATCACGTCGGCCGCGGTGGCGAGGGGCCGGGTGTCGAGGTACCCGAAGCGGATCTCGGCGTGGACCCAGTCGCAGATCGCCTGGACCCGACCCCATCCGGGGGGCAGCGACCCAAACAGCCGCCACGCGTCGTCGGCCAGCTCCTGGGCCGGGCAGAAGCGGCTCGGCAGGGTGTAGACGAGGACCTCGTCGGGTAGCTGGCCCGGCCGCAGCTCCACGGCGTCGAGGCGCGCCGGATCCGCCAGGTCGGGGGCTTCGAGCACCGCTTCGTAGGACAGCGACGAGGACCCGGCCGGGATGGTGGTGCGCCGGCAGACGTTGCCCTGGCCGTCGAGGTAGCGCGACATCCCGACGAGGGGGGCGTTGGTCCAGCGCTCCTCCAAGGCCATGACACCGGCGTCGAGGTGGGGCTCGACCTGGATCACCGCATGGGTGGCGACCGACGCTTCGTACAGAAACTCGCAACCAACCCGGACTCGCATCTCCCATCGTCCCACGTCGAGCGCGCCGGCTCGCACGGATGCCTCAGGCGGGGAGCGGTCCTGCCGATCGGACCGTCGTGCAGCTTGTGACCGAGGCGAACCGCATCTTCGATCCATCCGAGGTCCGATCGGTCTACCAGCCGATCTTCGACCTCTCGTCCCGTGACGTCGTCGGCGTCGAGGCGCTGGCCCGCTGGCCGGGGCTCGGGGTCTCGCCCGACCTCGCCTTCGGCCTGGCCCGCGACCTCGGCCGGGTCGACGAGCTCGACGCCCTCTGCCAGCAGGCCGCCATCGACGGGATCCTCGGCGCGGCCCTCCCGGCGGGATTCGGGGTCTTCGTCAACGTCGAGCCCGACGCCTCGGTCCGGGCGCTGGCCCAGAGCGGGTTCGGGCCCGGCATCGTGGTGGAGATCACCGAGCGGGCCATGCTCGACGATCCCGGGTCGCTCCTCACGTCGGTGCAGCGGATGCGCGAGCGCGGCTGCGGCATCGCCATCGACGACGTCGGCGCGGTGCCCGACTCCCTGGCCCTGCTGCCCTTCCTCGCCCCGGACGTGATCAAGCTGGACCTGTCGCTCGTGCAGGCCAGGCCGAGCACCGAGCAGGCCAGGATCCTCACCGCCATCTCCGCCTACGCCGAGCGCACCGGCGCGACCATCCTGGCCGAGGGCATCGAGACCCAACGCCACCTCGACCAGGCGCTCGCCCTCGGCGCGACGGTGGCGCAGGGGTGGTACTTCGCCAGGCCGGGGCCGCTCGGCACCTACCCGGAGCCCAGGAACCCGATCCGCCGGCTGAGCGCGCCGCCCACCGGCGGCGGGACACCCTTCGACCTGCTCGACCCCCGGGCGCTGCGGATCGGCACCAAGGGCCTGCTCCTCGGGATCTCCCACCACATCGAGCAGCAGGGCCTGACCCTCGACACACCCCCGCTGGTCCTCTCCGCCTTCCAGGACGCCGAGCGGATGACCCCTGACACGGTCCGCCGCTACGCCGAGCTGGCCCGGCGGTGCCACCTGGTGGTGGCGCTCGGCTCCGGCATGGCGGCCGAGCCGGCACCCGGGGTGCGCGGCACCATCCTCGAGCAGGCCGATCCCCTCTGCGACGAGTGGACCGTCGTGGTCGTCGGACCGCACTACACGGGCGCCCTGATCGCCAAGGATCTCGGCGACGGAGGCCCGGACCTCGAGCGGCGGTTCCTCTTCGCCCTCACCCACGACGCGGACACCGTGCTCACCGCGGCCCGGCTCCTGCTCGGCCGGGTGGACCCTCGCTGACCCCGGTCGTCCGGCAGGGAGGCAGCAAGGCGGCGCTCAGGTCCGGGAGCCGTACGCCACGATGCCCGTGTCGGTCGGGACGAGCAGGAGCCCGAGCGCCGCGCTCGGGGAGGCAAACGAGGCGACCGGCGCGGCGGTCCTGATCGCCTGGAGGGTCGCACCGCTCGACGCGTCGTACTCGACGAGGGTGCCCGTCGGGTACTGCAGCGCCCACAGGTCACCGCCGACGAGGATCGGCGCACCGTTGGCCCCCGCCAGCTTCGGGCCGAGCCGGCCGGTGTGCGGGTCGACCTCCTGGATGCCGCCGCCCCGGCAGGGGACGAACAGGCGGCCGGTGGCCCGATCCCAGGCCGGCCCGCCGTCGGGGTCGCTGCCGCACACCCCCGGGATGGCCCGCACCTCCGAGAGGTCCCCCCGGCGCAACACGTAGGCGACCTCGCTCTTGCCGACCACGAACACCTCGCCGCCGCCGATGAGCACCGGGTTGCCGCTCCCCAGGTCATCGTCTCCCCCCGCCACCCGGTCCTTGAACGACGCCAGCGGGTGCAGCGTCGGGGTGAGCTCGACGACGCTCTCGGTGTAGGCCCCGGTGTCGGGGCCGCCGGCCGGAGGATCGGGGTTGGAGTTGCCCGTCGTGATGTAGAGGTGGCCGGCGGGGTCGACCGCCGGCCCGCCGCCCGCCCCCCAGATGGCGCCCCCGAGACCACGCGCCGCCACCTCGAAGCTCACCAGGTGGGGCGCGCCGACCGCCTCGACGCCGACGACCCACCCGTGGTAGGCGCCGCAGTCCCCGTAGCTGCCGCCGTAGGCCACGTAGACCCGGCCGCCGGCGAGGGCCAGCGCGGCCCGCTGCAGCAACGACGCGGACCGCTCGCCGGCCGGGAGCGGCGGGTCGACCCGGTCGGAGACCTTCACCCGACCGGTGGCCAGGTCGAGGCCCACGAGCTGGCGGTGCAGCGCGCCACCGCCGTCGCTCACCTCCGCCACCACGTACACCGTGTGGGTCGTGGTGTCGACCACCGGCGTGCTGGTGATCCCGAGCGGGTCGATGTCGCCACAACCGATGACCGATGCGGCGTGGGCCAGGGGCACCCCGACCGACGTGGACCACCGGATCTTCCCGGTCGCGGGGTCGAGGGCCACGACCCGGTCGGTCTCCGTGGCGGCCACGATGGCCCCGTCGGCCACCACCGCCTGGCCGTGCACCACGCCGCCGAGGTCGGCCGACCAGCGCAGCACCGCCGGGTCGGGCGACCCGCCGCCGGCGACCGCCCCGGTCCTGGCCTGGTCGGCGTGGTAACCGGCCCACGTGGTGTTGCCGACCGACCCCGACGCCGTGGTCGTCGGGGGAACCGTGGTCGTCGGGGGAACCGTGGTCGGCCGCGCCGACGTCGGCGGCACGGAGGTCGGCGCAGGGGCCGGGGTCGTCGGGGGGACCGTCGTCGATCTCGTCGAGCCACAGGCGGCCGCGGCCAGGACCAGGGCTGCGGTGAGGATGGTGCCGGATGTCCGTCTCATCGGGAGGCTTCTTCCCCACCCCCAAACGTCCACCTCCGTGATGTCAGTCCTGAGTGCTAGCATGCTGTCATGTCGACGACCAAGGTCCTCACCGTGCGCCTCTCACCGGAAGACGCCCGGCGGGCCGAGATCACCGCCCGGGTCGACGGGGTGTCGGTCAACGAGCTGTTCCGCCAGGCGCTGCTCGACTACTTCGCCGGCAAGCGCAGGGACCCCGACTTCGTGGCCAGGGCCCAGGCCATGGTGGCCAGGGACGCCGCGCTGGTGGAGGGGCTGGCATGACCACCGTCATGAAGCCGCCGACGACCTCGACCGCCCCTCCGGGAGGCAGTTCCCCCCGACCCCGTTGGAGCGACTGGGGCGACCGCTTCGTCGGGTCCGATCCGGGCCTCAACCGCTTCCGCAACGCCCTGATGAGCGTGGTCACCATCGCCCTCACCCTGGAAGCCGAGAACCTCTTCGTCCACCTCACCGGCGCCCTCCAGATCGCCACCCACGGGGCCGCGCTCCCACCGGCCGCCGCCGCCCAGGTGGCCACCGCCAACCACGAGTTCCTGGTGATCGGCATGCTCCTCGGCGCCATCGTCGGGATGATCTCGAGCTTCGGGGTCATGGACCCGACCCCGCGAGGGCAGCTGACCACCATGTTGCTCCTGCCCGTCCCGATGGTCGCCGCCCTCACCCTCGGCATCGAGCTCGGCTCGCACCGGGTCGCCGCCCTTGCCTCCCTCGCCGTCCTCCTCGCCGTTGGCACCTACCTGCGCCGCTTCGGGCCTCGCGGGTTCATCGCCGGGATGCTGCTGTTCATGGGCGACTTCTTCGGCTTCTTCCTCTACGGCGCGGTCACCCTCGGCGACCTCGGCTGGCTGGCCGCCGAGCTCGGCGTCGGGCTGCTCGTCGCCATCGCCGTGCGCTTCCTGGCCTTCTACCCGAGCACATCCAAGGCCCTGGCCAGGACCCAGCGGTCCTACGCGGCGCGCTCGAGGAAGGTCGCCACCCTTGCCCTCGAGTGCTTCGACGACCCCGACCACCGCGACCGCCGGATCCGCAGGATCAACCGGAAGCTCGTCCGGCTCAACGAGGCCGCCCTGATGATCGACGCCCAGCTCGGCGACCCGAGCGCCCTGGCCGAGGGCTCGTCGGGCCAGCTGCTCCACCAGCGGTTGTTCGACATCGAGCTGGCCCTCACCAACATCGCCCGCTTCGCCACCGCCCTCGGACGGATGGACATCCCCGCGCCGCAGCGCGACCAGGTGCGCCTGGCCCTCCTCGACCTGCAGGCCCGCGACCCCGAGGGCGCCCGCCGCCACGCCGGCGCCCTGCTCGACGAGCTGCGCGCCGGAGGGTCGGTCCCCGACGGTGACGATCGGGCCGCCATCGTCATCCCCCACCGCTTCGCCGGCTCGGTCGTCGCCTTCGCCGACGCCATCACCGACTGGCTCGCCCTCGGGCAGCCGAGCCACGGTCGGGATCGGCGCGACGAGGTGCCCTTCACCCCTTCGGTCGTCCTCTTCGGCGGGTGGCTGCCCGGCTCCGCGCAGGTCTCCGCGACCGCATCGCTCGAGTCCGGGCACCGCTGGGGCGACCGCATCCGCCTGGCGCCCTACACCCGCACGGCCATCCAGATGGGCGTCGCCGTCGGCGCAGCCATCGCCCTCGGCGACGTGGTGTCGGGACGCCGCTTCTACTGGGCGGTCATCGCCGCGTTCATCACCTTCATGGGCGCCAACAACGCTGGCGAGCAGATCCGCAAGGCCGCGTTCCGCGTGCTCGGCACGGTGGTCGGCATCCTCGCCGGCTCTGGCGTCGTGAGCCTGGTCGGGCACCACACCTACTGGTCGATCGCGGTGATCCTGGTCTCGCTGTTCCTCGGCTTCTACCTGATGCGGATCAACTACGCGTTCATGGTCGTCGGCATCACCGTCATGGTGTCCCAGCTGTACGTGCAGCTCGGCGAGTTCTCCCACGCCCTGCTCTGGCTCCGGCTCCAGGAGACTGCGCTCGGCGCGGCCGTGGCCATCGCCGTGGTGCTGCTCGTCCTGCCGCTGCGCACCCGGCGGGTGCTGCGCATCGCCGTGCGCCAGCACCTCGACGCCCTGACCGCCCTCGTCGGCCACGCCAGCGACCACCTCCTCGACCAGGACCACGGGGAGACGGCGACCCTCCGCGAGGACGCCAGGGCCATCGACGCCTCCTACCAGGCGCTGCTCACCACGGCCCGGCCGCTGCGGCGCAACCTGCTCGGCAGCATCGACGAGGACACCGGCCAGGCCGTGCGCCTGGCCGGTGCGTCGCGCAACTACGGCCGCAACCTGGTCGTGGACGTCGAGGCGGTCGACGACCTCGATCCCAAGACCCGCGCCGACGTCGCTCGGGCCACCGCCGTGCTTCGCGACGACCTGCGCATCCTCGCCGAGGCCCTCACCGGACGGCGCGACACCACCTATGTGCGCTCCGCAGCCATCTTCGACCGGGCCGAGCGGCGCCTCGAGGCGTCGACGACCGGCATCGAGGCCGGGCAGCTGGCCATCCGCGACCTCAAGCTGCTCGACGGCACCCTCGCGGGCCTGGCCAAGGCCCTCGGTCTGGCCGTCACCGACTTCGACACCGTCACGGTGACCGCGTCGCCGGCGTGAAGGGCAGGCGCGGCACCGTTCGCGACGGGCAGGGCCCGGGCGGGCGCTAGAACAGGACGAGGCGCCGTCCAGAGCGGGCGGCCGACCGATCACGGAGGCACACCCGCGTGTACGACACCATGCTGGCCGAGACCATCACCCTCACGGGCCACGGCGGAGACCCCATCGAGGCCTACACGGCCAGGCCCCTCGACGCCGGCCCGCGCGGCGGGGTGGTGGTGATCCACCACATGCCCGGCTACGACCTGGCCACCAAGGAGATCGTCCGGCGGTTCGCGGCCGGCGGCTACAACGCCATCTGCCCCAACCTCCACCACCGCGAGGCTCCCGGCGCCAGCCCCGACGACGCGGCGGCAGCCAACCGGGCTGCAGGTGGTGTCCCCGACGACCGCCTGGTCGGCGACGTCGACGCGGCCAGCGGGTGGCTCGGGGGCCTGACGTCGTCGAACGGCAAGGTCGGCACCATCGGCTACTGCTCCGGGGGCCGCCAGTCGTTCCTCGCCGCCTGCCGGCTGCCGATCGACGCCGCGGTGGACTGCTACGGCGCCTTCGTGATCAACGAGGTGCCGGCGGCCCTCGGCGTCGAGATGGCCCCGATCATCGACCTGGCCGACGGCATCTCCTGCCCCATCCTCGGCCTCTTCGGCGTCGACGACCAGAATCCGGCGCCCGGCGAGGTGGCCGAGATCGACGCCCGCCTGACCGAGCTCGGCAAGAGCCACGAGTTCCACAGCTACGACGGTGCCGGCCACGCCTTCTTCGCCGTCGACCGCCCGAGCTACCGGGTCGAGGCGGCCAACGACGGCTGGGCCCGCATCTGGGACTTCTACGGCCGCCACCTCGGCGCCTGAGGGGCGGGCGACATGTGCACCTACCAGACCGAGCTGGTCGACGTGGACGGCAGCGGCAAGGGGACCGGGGGTTGGTTCGGCCTCGAGCGGGCCATGGTCTACTTCGACCACCCGGTCCACGCGTCGGCCGACCACACCCTCAACATCGACTTCCTGCGGCCGTCCGACGGGCCCGGCGCCCGCGTCGCCGTGGAGCTCACCGAGGACTCCGCCCGTGCCCTCGTCGGCGCCATCCTCACCGCCCTCGAAAGCGCACCGCACGGGCATTGAGCATCCCCGCCGCCCTCCGCTCCTCGTCGATCTCCCCGATCGCGCTCAACTCGGTGCTCGCCGCGCCGAGAAGGGGGCATGCACCTGCTGCAGGCCAACGAGGACGAGGGCGCGCCGGAGCCCACCCACGACCACACCCGCAGCCGGCTCATGAACCAGGACGGTGGCCTCAGCCTCGACGCCCTGCGCATCGACGTGAGCCGCCACCGCTCGAGCCGGGACTGCGCCGCCGAGGGTCACCGGTGGTCCTACCTGCCGGACACCTCCCTGGCGGACGTCGCCGGCGACGCTTCGGGCACGCTGGTGTGCGCCGCCTGCGGCCAGGGTGCCGCTCGAGGCGCAGGGGTGCCCGCGCCCCCCGGGGTTGCGGGCGGACCCTGACCCGGCCGTAACCTGCCACCGATGGCCGCCGGGGTCCCCGCTCCCACCGGGCTGCCGGTGGAGGACGTCGTCGGCGAGCTGCGCGCCGCCCTGGCCGGCGGCGCCGCGGTGCTGCAGACCGAGCCGGGTGCGGGCAAGACCACGGTCGTCGCGCTCCGGCTCCTCGACGAGCCGTGGCTCCGCGGCGGACGCATCGTCCTCCTCGAACCCAGGCGGGTGGCGGCCAGGGCGGCGGCGGCCCGCATGGCCGCACTGCTCGGCGAGCCCGTCGGCGCGACGGTCGGCTACGTCACCCGGGACGACCGGCGCGTCGGCCCGACCACCCGCGTCGAGGTGGTCACCGAGGGCATCCTCACCCGGCGCCTCCAGGCCGACCCGTCCCTGCCCGGGGTCGGGTTGGTCGTCTTCGACGAGTTCCACGAGCGCCACCTGCAGGCCGACCTCGGCCTGACCCTCACCCTCGACGTGCGCCAGGGCCTGCGTCCCGACCTGCGGGTGCTGGTGATGTCCGCCACCATCGACCCTGGGCCCGTCGCCGCCCTGCTCGGTTCCGCCCCGGTCGTCACCAGCGCAGGCCGCACCCACCCCGTCGACGTGCGCTGGGACCGGCCAGGATCCGATGGCCGCCTGGCACCGCGCGCCGCCGCCGCCGTGCGCCGCGCCGTCGCCGACGACACCGGTGACGTGCTGGTGTTCCTGCCCGGCATCGGCGAGATCCGGGCCGTCTCCGAAACCCTCGCCGGCGTCGAAGGAGCCGACGTGGTGCCCCTCCACGGGTCGCTGCCGGCGAGCGCGCAGGACCTGGCCCTGCGGGCCGGGCCGCGCCGGCGCGTGGTGCTGGCCACCGACCTGGCCGAGTCGAGCGTGACCGTCGAAGGGGTCGGTGTCGTGGTCGACGCCGGCCTGGCCCGGCGCCCGTCCTACGACCCGGCCAGCGGGCTGAGCCGCCTGCGCACGGTCATCGCGTCGCGCGCGTCGGCCGACCAGCGAGCCGGGCGGGCGGGGCGGCTCCGGGCCGGGGTCGTCTACCGGCTGTGGTCCGAGGCCGAGCACGCCGCACGCCGCCCCTGGCCCGATCCCGAGATGGTCACCGCCGACCTCGCCGACGTGGCCCTGGAGCTGGCCGTGTGGGGAGCCTCCCCCGGCGACCTGCGCTGGATCGACGAGCCCCCGCCCGGCGCCCTGTCGGCGGCCATCGGACTGCTCGAGGACCTGGGCGCGCTGGAGGGAGGCCGGCCCACCGACCTCGGCCGTCGCCTCACCACCCTCCCCCTCCACCCTCGGCTGGGGACCATGCTGCTCGCTGCGCCGCCCGGCGGGCGCAGGACCGCGGCACTGCTGGCCGCGCTGCTCTCCGAGCGCGACGTGCTCCACCGCAGGGACGCGGCGGCCACCGCCGACGTGGGGCCGTTCGCCTGGCCGTGCTCCGACGCCACGGCGGCGAGCGCGCCACCGCCGACCCGGGCTCCGTCGACGCGGGCTTCGTCGACCGGGCCGTGGTCGACCGGGCCACCGTGGCCACCGTCCGTCGGCGGGCCGAGCAACTCGAGCGTCGGGTCGGCGCCCGGGCTGGGGACGGCCCCGGCGACGCCGATCCCGGGGTGCTCCTCGCCGGCGCCTACCCGGACCGGATCGCCCAGGCGCGCGGCGCAGGGCGCTACCGGCTGCGCCACGGCGGCGGGGCCACCCTCCCCGACCGCGACCCGCTGGCCGGCGTCGCCTGGCTGGTGGCGGCCGAGGTCGAAGGCGCCGCCGGCGGCACGGGCCGGTCGGACGGGCGCATCCGCCTGGCCGCCGCACTCGACCGGGCCGACGTCGAGCGCATCGGGGGTGACCGCATCCGCACCGATGTGCGCCTCGAGTGGGACGACTCGGCCGACGACCTGCGCGCCGTCACCGAGCGCACCCTCGACGACCTCGTCCTCGACACCACCCGGAATCCGCCCGGCGCCGGCCCCGGCACCACCGCCGCCCTCGTCGCCAGGGCGCTCGACTCGGGCCTCGCCACCCTCGGCTGGACGCCGGCCAGCCGGGCGCTGCAGGCGCGTGCCGGCTGGGCTCGACGCACCATCGGCGACGACTGGCCCGACGTCTCCGACCAGGCGCTGGCCGCCACGGCCGACGGGTGGCTGGCCACCGCCCTGCACCGGGCCACCCGCCGGTCCGACCTGGGCCGGGTCGACCCAACGGTCGCCATCCGCGCCGCGCTCGGCGCCCGGCTCCACGACCTCGACCGCCTCCTGCCCGCATCGATCGAGCTGACCGGCGGCCGGCGGGTCCGGGTCGACTACGACGGCCAACGGCCCCGCATCTCGGCGCGGGCCCAGGATCTCTACGGCACCACCGTGCACCCGACGGTCGGCGGCGGCCGGGTGCCGGTGACCGTCGAGCTCCTCTCCCCCGCCGGGCGCCCCATCCAGGTCACCGCCGATCTCCCCGCCTTCTGGGCCGGGTCGTGGCGGGAGGTGCGCAAGGAGATGGCCGGCCGCTACCCCCGGCACGCCTGGCCCGACGACCCGGCGGCGGCCGCGCCGCCGCGCCCGACCGCTCGAAGGCGCTGAGGCCGCCGCGTTGCCCGCCCCTCAGGGAGCGGCCGAGGAGTACCGTTGCGACGGTGGGGGCCAGGAAAGGGGGGTCGATGCTCAAGAGGATCGCTGAGTTTCTGACGTTGCGGTGGCTGTGGGACCGCCACAAGCAGCGCTGACCCGATCCGGGCCCCCGCTTCGGTGGGGGTCCCTTCGCGTGCGTGCTTCCTGGCGCCGGCCTTCGCCCATCGGCGCGGAAGGGCGAAGTCGCGCCTCCCGAGGAGGAGGTTGCCTCAGGGCAACCTCCTGGCCACCGATACAGGGCCTGCGGGTGACGAGCGGAGGTCGTGGCGTTGACGGACGAAGTGGGTGGCGGCGACAACCGCTGGTCGAGGCGGTGGCGGACGGCGATGCTGATCCGCGCCGCCGTGGCGGTCGGGCCGGCCCTGCTGGCCGTGGGCACGGGTGTGGGGCTGAGCCCCACGCCGCCCCCGCCCAGGCCCGCGCCCCCGTCGCCGGCACCGCCGGTCAAGCCCGCACCGCCGGTCAAGCCCGCACCGCCGTCGCCGGCTCCCCCGGTCACGACGTCAACCCCTCCCAGGACCGCGACACCGCCGACCACGCCCGCTCCCCCCACCACCGCCCCCGCCGACAATCACGGCGGCCAGCCGGGCAACGGGCACGGCAAGGGCCCCGGAGGAAACGGCCACTGATCGGAGCAGCGCGCTCCCGACCTCCTCCTCGGCCCTGAGCCCGCCCGACGAGGGCCGCCGCCGGCGACGGGGTCTACGACAGGGTGATCCGGGCGCTGCGAAGGACGGTGGCGTCGCCGAGGCTGGTCGGCGGCTTGGCCCCGTCGACCAGGACCACGAAGTACTGGCCGGGGGTGAGCTTGGCGGCCACCTGGATGCCGACGCCGTGGTGCACGCCTACGCCGACCGACGTGTACCCGAGCACCGTGCCGGGCTTGCCGCCGAGCTCGGACGCGAGCACCAGGTAGGCCTTGGCCGTGGAGGTGACGGCGTGGGATGCCGCCACCGTCGCCACCGTGACGCGGAAGCCGTCGGTCGCCTGGTTGGCGGCGACGAGCTGGACCGGCACGGCGTTCTGGCTGCGCTGCTGCTTCGTCGCCTGCTTGGAGGCGTGCACACTGGATCCGTGGGACGAGGATCCGCACGCTCCCAGGCCCACCACCGACGCCACCACCACTGCAGCCATCGCCAACGATCGCATCATCGTCCTCATGCTCGTCTCCTCCCTACTGCCGACCCACGTCGACCTGACCACCTGGTACCCGTCAGGACGGTCCCCCACGCAACGGGTGCCATCTCCCTCCGCCGCTCGTGCGCTCAATACGTGGAGGGAGGATCGCTGGCCGGGAACGACTCCTCGCTGGCCTCCGTGACCCCGTCGTCGTCCGCCTCGGGGTCGGCGTCGGGCACGGTGCGCTGACCAATGGTGCGCTGACCAACGGTGCGCTCGGCATCGAGGTCGCCGTCGGAGGGAGTCGGGACGGGGGCATCGGTCATGCCCCGCTCCTACCCACCCGCCGCTGCCACCACCGGCGGGTTCACCACCGCCGCCGTCGCTGCGACTCGGCCCGGGCCAGACGGGCCCCCCGTCGAAGGGCCCCCGACACCACCGACTTCCCCCTCGCCGCCTCGAGGCGGTCGGCCAGCACCTCGGCCGAGCGGCCGGCAACCGGCACGACGACCGCCACGGCCAAAAGACGCACCAGTCGGCGTCTCACGGTTGCACGCGACGGGCGCTCGCGGAGGGGGATGTCATGGGATCGGTTCTACCCCGGCGGCACCGGCTTACCCCATCGGGCTACGGACGAAGGACGATCTTGACCGCGCCGTCCTGCTTCTTCTGGAAGATCTCGTAGGCGTGCGCAGCCTGGTCGAGGGGGAGGTGGTGGGTGGCGAAGCCGTCGACGCCGAGAGGGTCGGCGTCGGTGAGGAGCGGGAGGATGTCGGGAACCCAGCGCAGGACGTTGGCCTGGCCCATCCGCAGCTGGATCTGCTTGTCGAACAGGGTCGTCATCGGCATCGGGTCGGCGGCGCCGGCGTAGACCCCGATGACGGAGATGGTCCCGCCGCGGCGCACGAGATCGATGGCGGAATAGAGCGCGGCCATCCGGTCCACGCCCATCGCCTTGCTGAGCGGGGCGGCGAGGGCGTCGGGCAGGAATCCGGTGACCGTCTGGAGCAGCTTGGCCGCCGGCGCGCCGTGCGCTTCCATACCGACCGCATCGATGACTGAATCCGGGCCCCGGCCGTCGGTCGAGCCGCGCACGACCTCACCGAGGTCGTCGCCGTGATCGGTGAGGTCGATGGTCTCGATGCCTCGGGCGCTCGCTCTGGCCAGGCGCTCCGGCACGAGATCGACAGCGATCACCCGATGCCCGAGGTGCTGGGCGATGCGCGCCGCCATGTCGCCGATCGGGCCGAGCCCGAGCACCACCACCGAGCCGCCGTCGGGGATCCCGGCGTACTGGACGGCCTGCCAGGCGGTGGGCAGCACGTCGGACAGGTACACGAAGCGGTCGTCGGGCGGCCCGTCTGGCACCTTGATGTGGGTGGTCTGCGCCTGCGGCACCCGCAGGTACTCGGCCTGGCCACCCGGAACCTCGCCGTAGAGCTTGGAGAAGCCGAAGAGCGCCGCGCCGGTCCCCTGCTCGTGGACCTGTGTCGTCTCGCACTGGCTGTAGAGCTTCTCGCTGCACATGAAGCAGTGGCCGCACGACATCTGGAACGGGATGACCACCCGGTCACCGGCTTTGATCGCGCCGACCTCCGCTCCGACCTCCTCGACGATCCCCATCGGCTCGTGGCCCATGATGTCGCCCGCGCCCATGAAGGCCGTCAGGGTCTCGTACAGGTGAAGGTCCGAACCGCAGATGTTGGTGCTGGTGATACGGACGATCGCATCCGTCGGTTTCTGGATGGCCGGATCGGGAACCGTCTCGACGCTCACCGTGCGCTTCGCCTGCCACGTGACTGCTCTCATGTCGACTCCCTGGGTCCGTCGGCGGGCCTCACCGGCCCTCGCCTGCGTGCTGGATACCCGGAGAATGGGAGCTCAAGCACGACTGCTAGCGCTCGATGGTCGATCTGGCCGGGGGCGCGGGCGCGTGCGACCCGGCTGCGTTCCCGGCCTGGCTGCTGCGTGACCGACGGGACGTTCGCCGCGATCAGCTTCGTTGGGGAAAATGACGCCCGTATCGCGCTGCGGCCGTGCTGCGGAGCGGTCGTGCGGCGCGGCGGGTCGCCCGGAAGCAGGTACGGCTCCGGCCCCTCAGCGCGTCGGGATGGAACACGGGACCAGTCGGCTCTCGGACCGTCGGTCGTCAGCCCGGCAGAACCCGGCCGAGCAGGCCACCAGCGACCTCGGCTGGGCGTTGCTGCTCACCCATCCGGGCACTCACGACGACAAGGGCGCCGGTGAGCAGCGGAATGGCCCACTGGAGGGGCCGAAGCATCTTCTGGGCCCTGGCTGCATCAGCAGGGGTCTGCGAGGACGGCTCCGTGGCGCCGTCGACGTGGATGTCGGGCGTGGCGTCCAGCTTGGTGCCGGCAGCACCCGACAGCGCGGTGGCCGCCAGGGCGGCACCGGTCAGTGCGGTCTTGGTGACGGTCCAAGCAGCGACACCGGATTGTCCGGCGATCCGCTGCCGGTTCGCTCCGATGATCAGCGCCCCGCCGAGCAGATGAGCGGCGATGGCCGCTGCGCTGACCGGAGCCCAGCGCTTCCAACCCCTGGTCGCGATCGCCGAGCGCTCCCGAGGGTTGTTCGCCTGTGCTGCGGACCCGTTGAGCCCGACGGCGCCCATGAGCGAGCCCCCGAACCAGGCGGCCAGTCCGACATCGTGCAGCGAGCGGGCAAACGTGTTTGTCTCAGCCATGACTCTCCTCGGGACGAGCGACCACTCGGTGGTCGTCGGGCAACTAATGCCCATCCAGCGTGGTTTCGCTCAGGTTTCTCGCCGTCGGGACGGCACGGCTGCGCCCGACCGCCCGCAGAGTCCGACGCCAGGTCGGAAGCCGCCCGCCTTCGGCTGAGCGAACCCGGACGCTCCAGTCGGAGCGCCCGGATGGCCCGTCTACTGCGGCGGCTGACCGCCAAGGTCTTTTTCGAGGTCAGCAGCACCCTTGTCGATCGCGCCGCGGTCCTTACCACCGAGCTGCTTGTCCGCCTCCTTGTCGAGGTCCTGGATCCCCTCGTCAGCCTGCTGCGGGTGGTCCTTGATTTCCTTCTCGATGTCTCCGAAATCGGGCATGTCTCGTTGATACCCGGCGACGACCCGTCGGAACCGGCATCCCCCGTCCGCGCCGGTCGAGGCGGACCTCGGACTGGGCGGAGGTTCGGGCCCTGCGCTACGTTTCAGTCACGTAGCCAGCGGACTTCGACCTCGGCCTCTCACTGCGTTTCGCTCACTCGAGACGAGGACGGTCGGCCATGAGCTAGGCCGGTGAGATTGTTCAGGTCCACGTACGCCACGTGGGCCCGGAGTCGTTGCTGTCGATCATCGGCGAGCTGGATATCTCTTCCTCGGCGTTCCTGGGGGCTGCGGCCGATGATGCGCTGGGCGGCGGATGCCGACGGTTGACACTGTTCCTCGGGCGGCTCGGCTTCGTCGATGTCGCGGGTCTGCGTTGTCTTCGGGAGGTCGTGGACCGGGCGCGAGAAGAAGGCGTCACCGTCCGCCTCGTCGACGCGGACGAGCATTTCCGGCGGACAGCACGGCTGGCCGGCATGTCCTCCCTGCTCGATGGCCGCTCGACGGCCCAGCTGATGCCGCCGGCGCGCATGGCCCCGCCACCACCGGGCCGTCTTCCGGCATGAACGAGACGCCCGACCGCCGAAGTTCGACGGCGCCTCGGACGGCGCCGCTGTCCTCGACCGGCGCCGACCGGGCGCGCGGAGGGCTGACGCGCAGAGTGCCCCGGCCGAAGCCGGGGCCCGGTCGGCTCAACGGTAAGTTCGCCTGGCGACCGCTCGCAAGCGTCCTCCACCCGGCGCACCTCCACCGTTGGCCGGGCGGACGGGCGGACGGGCGGACGGGCTGAGCGCAGCTCAGGGGTCTCGGCGTCGAAGTCCTCCAAGTCGGGCCCGGAGGAGAGGTCCGGTCGCGGCACGTCGCGCGCGACGTGTCTGGCGTCGGCGAGTGCGTTGATCTCGCACCACAGGCTCTCGGCATGCGCAGACAGCTCGGTGCCCCAGCGGGAGGTCAGGCTGTCGAGGAGATGCAGCCCCCCGCCGGTCGTGGTCTCCAACCCATGGTGCCCGGGCATCGTCGAGCCGGACTGCCGTCGATGACCCTCGACCTGCGCCGTGCTGGCGGCGACACGGGCAACCACCACCACCGCCTTCCCCATCGCGCCGGCTTCCCATCACGCTGGCCGGGAGCGAGTACGGCGCGGCCCGCACCGACCTGGCGCCCGGCCACGCGCGTGCCCTGCGTGGCCACCGAGCACCACCCGTCTCACCCGTATCACCCGTGATACGGGTGGGCTCCATGTCGAACGTGTCCATCCGCGACCTGCGAAATCACGGAGGCGACGTTGTCGAGCGGGCATGTCGGGGCGAGCGCGTCACGATCACCCGGGACGGCACGCCCGTCGCCGAGCTGCGCCCGCTGGCTCCGAGAGCCCTCTCCGCAGAGGTGCTGATCGCCCGCCGAGGGAACTTGCCGGCGATCGATGCTGAACGGCTCCGAGGCGACATCGACGCCACGATCGACGCCGAGCTGTGACCGGATGCGCCCACCAGGGTGTGCTCGACACGAGCACCGTGATCCTCCTCGGCGCCATCACCGAGCCAACCCACCTTCCGGCCGAGCCGCTTGTCACTGCCGTCACGCTCGCCGAGCTTTCCGCCGGACCCCTCGTCACCGACGACGAGGTGGAGCGAGCGGCCCGACAAGCCCACCTCCAGCAGGCCGAGGTCGACTTCGACCCCCTTGCCTTCGATGCCACCGCCGCCCGGGCTTTCGGACAGGTGGCCGCCTCGCTGCGGCGGGCCAGCCGGAAGGCCTCGGCTCGAAGCTTCGACGCCATGATCGCCGCCACCGCCGTGGCCCATCGGCTTCGTCTCTACACCTGCAACCCCGCGGACTTCGTGGGCATCGACAACCTCACCGTCGTGACCGTCCCCCACCCGCACCGGTAGTCCGAGCGCAGTCAGCAAGCTCAATGTCCAAGCGCACGGGTGGTCACTCCACGGCGAGGGAGAGGACGGGCACGTACTGCTCGCCGGCGTGCATGTCGCGGTCGCTGACCGATCCCTCGCCGCCTTCACCGCTGAATGGCTCGACGACAAAGACGCACCGAAACGGGCCGGCCAGGCACGGGACTGCGCCGAGCTCGGTTGACGCTCGGGTGACCTCCTCGTGTCCATCATCGATGCGACCAACGGAACGGAGCGCAACGTGCCGTGGTCGATCATCTTCTTGGGTGCTTGCGGAGTGGTTACCGGCGTCCGAGCGCGCCCACGACTGGAAACGGAATCAGTCGAAAGCGGCGTGAGTCGCTCCGGACAGCTCGAGATCGTGAGGCTGCGTCCGCAGCACCATCCGTGTGGACTACGGAGCGTGTCGAAGGGGGGACTTGAACCCCCACGCCCTTGCGGGCACTAGCCCCTCAATCCGGCCACGGCTGTGAGGTCCAGGTGGGCTCAGACGGGTTTCCGCAGGTCAGGAGGGGTTTCTACTCCCCCGTCGTGAGGTCCAGGGAGGTCCCGGCAGGGGCGGCGCGGTCGAGTTACGTTGACAACGGCGTTGACATCGGGCCGCCGGCTACGCCCTCACCGGCCGGATGATCTGGACGTCGATGCATGGCGTCAGCACGTCCTCGATGTTGCAGAGCAGGCGGACCCGGACGACCGTCGCGTTGAGGTTCGGGTTCTTCAACTCGATGGTGCTTCCGATCGGCGGAGTGACCACGCCCTCGATCCACATGATCTGCTCATCGGTATCCGAGTCGAACACCAGCGTTCGCTTCTCAAGGCCGAAAGTCTTCGGCTCGCTCATTTGAGCCTCCCTGTCTGCCGGGCCCACGCCTCGACGTCGTCACGGTAGGCGCCAAGAATATGACACCCTGCTGCATTTGTTACCAGGCGCATTTGTTACTTGGCACTGTGCCAGGTTTCTCGGCAATGTATCTCCTTGACGAATGCCGTTTGATGACGAATACTGGTAGCGTTAGGCGGCCCGGGCGAGACGGCAATCTCCCCGGGCCAGGACACCAAGGAGAGCTTGATGCCGGAACCCACCGTAGACCTGGCCGCGGATCTCGACGAGATCGAGCGGGAGGCCACCTTCCTAGCCGTCCGGACCGTGCAAGCGGTCGCCGCCATCCGGCTGCGCCTGACTCTGATCGAGGAGCTGGTGGCCATCTCCAACGACGACGTCCAGGCCCGGAAGTCGTGAGCATCGACTTGGACCTGATGGTCCGCTTCGAGGACGAGACCATGACCGGCCTATCGCCGCTGACGGTGTCGACTCGGCAGGGGGCGCTGCTGCGCTTCGCGAAGTGGCTGGCCCCGCGTGGACTGCTCGACGCGACCACCGGTGACATCGTCGGATGGCTCGACGAGCTCGGCATGGCCGCAAGCACCCGCAGCGACCGGGTTGCCGCCCTGCACCGCTTCTACAACTGGTGCCTCAACGACGGGCAGGTCGACCGGGACCCGGCCGCACCGCTGATCCACGTGCGCCGGCCGATCGGCGCCGGCGAGTTCCCGGCCATCGCCCGGGGATGGTGGATCGCGCAGGAACGCAAAGCGTTGAAGCCGTCGACGATCCAGCATCGAGCGTTGCAGCTGCGGCTGTTCTTCGACTGGCTGGCCCCCAAGTCGATCGCCGACGCGTCCCGCCGGGACGTCGAGTTGTGGCTCGACTCCCGGCCGCTCGGCCCGAAGGCGCGCTACCGGGCCATCTCCGACCTCCACAACTTCTACACCTGGGCGGCACGGGAGCAACTCGTCGGCGAGGACCCGACGACGGACATCGACCGGCCCAGGCTGCCCCAGGCGGTCCCCCGTCCCATGTCCGACACCAACCTGGCCCGGGCGTTGGACCGGGCCGACCCGCCGGTGCGGGCCGTGCTCACCCTGGCCGCATTCGCCGGGCTCCGGGCCCAGGAGATCGCCGGCCTCCAACGTGAGGATGTCCTGGAGCATCTCGAAGCGCCGATGCTCGTCGTGACCGCCCCGAAGGGCCACCGGGAGCGCACCGTGCCGCTCCATCCGGCCGTGTGGGCGGCGCTGGCGGCGGTCCTGCCCCGGACCGGGCCGGTGTTCCACTGGCCCAACGGACGGCAGTGGCAGCCGTGGAAGGTTTCCCACGAGGCCAACACCCACCTCAACGGGCTGCAGATCCCCTCGACGCTCCACTCGTGCCGGCACAGCTTCGCCACGAAGGTCTACGGGGCCAGCCTCGACCTGCGCCTCACCCAGGAGCTGCTCGGCCACTCGTCCCCGACGACCACGGCCATCTACACCCAGTACAACAAGGCCAAGGCCACCGAGATCGTCGGCATGCTCACTGTCGGTACCTGAGCACCACCCACTCCTTCACGCTTAGGGCCCCGGCTTCGGTCGGGGCCCTTGCGCGTCCGTGTCCCCTCCTTGAGGGACACGGCCTCAGCCACCGTCTGGGTAGTCGGGCATTCGGAATGGAGCCCTTCCTCTTCGTGATCGCCAACGCCTGCGTGCCCTCTCGGTGAGAACGGCGTTCTCCACCCTTGTCTGCCATCCTGGGCTCTTATCGTCTCGGACCGGAGGGGTCAGCCCACCAGTTGACCAGCGCTGCCAGCAGTATCCGTTGGCGTCGGTAAAGATCACGAATGCAGACAGAAATCGATGCGTAGGCGTCCACCGGCTATCCGGCCGCTTCCGTTCCGCATAGGTCTCCAACGGCCAGGTGGCTTCTGCTTCAAGAAAAGGCCGGTGATCGCCGGCGAAACCTTCCACCGACTCCCCGACAACCGCTGCCCGAAGGTCGGTCACCGGAAGATCGCTCGCGTTGACAACATAGAGTTTGAGCCCAGCTTCGTAGCTCAACGGCTCATCGAGGAGAAGCTGCACCCTTGATGCCTGAGCGGACGTACGCCGCCGAACTTCGTCACGGACGCTCCGCTGGGCCAAGAAGAGGCTGCCGCTTCCGATCAGACCCGCCACCCACGTCGGTACATTGCCCCAATCCAGACTCATCGGACGCGTCTCTAGTTGATTCGGCCACTCCGGTGGGTGATGCGCTGGCGCTGCTGCTGGCTGAGGCCGCCCCACACGCCGTTGAGGGTCGGTCCCTGCGCCAACGCCCACTGGCGGCACTCGTAGCGGACCAGGCATCCCTCGCAGACCTGGAGGGCCGGATCGACCGGCTCGCCCAGCCGGGGGAAGAAGTTGACCTCAGGGTGCTCGCGGCACAGGGCGTCGGCCTGCCAGGCCGGACGCCGCCAGAGGAGGTCGTACAGGGCGCCGATCTCGGACACCTCGTCTCCCCATGACGTGACCTCTGCGGCGGTCACGGTCACCGTCGGGCCACCTTGCCCTGGATGTACTTGAGGGTGGCCTCGCCGACCACGTGGCCGTCCAAGACGACCTGGACGGTCTGGGGGCCGTTGTAGACCATCTCCCCGCCGCCGCCGCCCATCCGGGCGAGGGGTTCGGGGGCGCCGGTCTGGTTGGCGACCACGTTGATCCCTTCGGGGAGCAGGCCGCCGGTGTCGAACAGCAACGGCTTGACCTGGGGGATCGTGCCGCCCTTCGCGTACCAGTTGAAGCTCTGCTCATGCGCCATGGCGCCGAGCGGGTCGCCGTACCGGCCGCCGATGTAGTTCAGTCCCCACCCGATCTGCGATCGGGGCTGCGACCCGCCGGCCGCCTGCCCCGCATACGGATACTTCGACGCCGGCAGGGCCTGGGCGATGCCGTAGGCACCGGAGGACGGGTTGGCGGCGGTGTTCGACCAGCCCGACTCTTTCGTCCACAACTGCTGCAACGCCGTCCACTCCTGGCCGGTCCAGCCGCGGGCGGCGGCCATCGCCTGGCCGAGCGCCATGTTCCCCGACCTCGACCCGTTCGACCGGCCCGCCGCCAGACCCGCTCCTGCCGCGGCCGCACCGACGGTCGACGTGACCGCCCGGCCGGCCGCGCCGAACATGGTTTGCACGACCGCTTCCATCAGGTTCCGGAACCCGCCGCCCGGCACGGCGGTGGCGATCGCCTCCATCACCGCCGAGGTTGCATGCGGGATCGACGCCGCCCCGGCACCGCCCAACGAGCCGAGCATCGCCCGCAGGCCGGCCGACGGCTGACCTGACGTCATCTGGGTGAGCATGCCGAGCAAGCCGATCCCCGACCCGGCCCCGGCCAGCCCGGCACCACCAATCGGGGCGCCGACGATCCCGCCGGCCGCCAACAGCTGCGAGCCGAGCTGGCCGTACAGGCCGATCGCCCGGGCACGATGGATCGGGTCGGTCGGAATCACATACTCGGGATGGAAGCTCGAGCCCTCACCGACGATCGCGGTCGGACCCCGAGTGACGAACCCGCCCCGGGCGTAACCGGGCGGCTGGGGCATGAGGCCACCAGACGCGAAGCCGGGGATCCACGAGGTGGCGTCGCTCAGGTAGTGGCCGAGGTGGGCGTTGTTGAAGTCGCCGTGCTGGGCCATGCCGAGCAAGCCGGGGTACTGGTGCAACTTGGAAGTCTCGATGTTCGTGCCGAGAATGTGCGCCTGCGTGCCCGACGCCACCTGCTTCTCCGCGTACTTGGCGGCGAACGGCAGGGCGTACAGCGCCTTGGCTCCCCCGAGACGCGACAGGAGACCGGCACCGCCCGCCTCTCCCCCAGCACCCGCCCCTGCGCCGCTGCCGGCGACGCCGGGGATCTTGCCGCCGAGGCCGAGGATCTTCCCGGCCTGCTTGCCGAGCGTCCCGACCAGCAGCGCGGCGATCGCCTCCGAGCCGATCTTGGTCGACGCCAACTTCATCAGCGGCCCGAGGACCGTGACAAGCCCCTTGAACGCGGGCAGCAGATCTTTGCCGATCTCAACCGACAGGGCCGAGAACTGCGAGCCGAGCGTCTGCATCTGGAACCCGGCGGTCTGCTGGTACTGCTTCCACGAGGTGTCGAACCCGGCCGTCGTCGACAGGCCACCCACCCGGTTGTACATGGACTCGGCCAGGGCCGGATGGTTCGCCAACGACAGGAACGACGACTCGGACCGGCCGCCGCCCATCACCTTCGAGTACAGGGCGGTCTGCATGTCCGGCGACAGCGACGACGACGCCCCGACCAGCATTTTGATCGCCTGGTTGATCCCGTCCGGACCGCGCATGACCCCGGCCATCTTCGTCGACGTCAGGCCCAGCGATGACAGCTGCCCTTGCAGGCCGCCGGTCTCGGTCGTCGTCAACCCTTCGGCCGACAGGTATTTCGACGACTTCGCCGACGGCGCCGACAGCAACGCCAACGTCATCCGCAGCCTGGTCGCGGCCGCGTCCGGCGACACCCCCTGGGACGAGAAGAAGTCGAGGGCGCCCATCGACGACTGCTCCGACACCCCGTAGGACTGGGTGGCGTTGAAATAGCCCGTGCTGTTGGCCGCCAGCAGCTGCGGCAGTTTCATGTCGCCGGTCGCCACCCCGCCGCGCAGCCACGCACCCACCATTTTCGCGTTCGCCGCGGTCGGCTTCAACCCGTAGGTTTGCATCATCGTCGACACCGCATACGACGTGCCCTCAGGGCCGGTCAGCGGGGCTCCGGCCAGACCGGCCAGTTTCGCCGCGACCGGGACCACATTGTTCGCCCCGGCCACCCCGAACCCTTCCGAGATCGGGTTGTAATAGGCCTGGGCCAGCGCCTTCGGGGACTGGCCGAGCGCCGTGTGGGTACGGCCGATCTGCGCGTTCACCGACGCGATCTGCGCGCCCGTCAACCCGGCGACCGTGCCCAGCTGAGTCAACGCCCCCTGATAGTTCGAGAACGCCTTGATCGACTCGTAGGCCATCCCGCCGACCACCAACGTCTTCATCGACCCGAGCACCCCCATGATCGACGTCGACGCCGCCGCCGAACCCTTCGCCACCCCCGCCGCCCCGGTCAGCGACGCGTCGGCCATCCGGGTGTAGGAGGCGACGATCGAGTCGGTCGCCGTCGTCACCTGCGCGGCCATGTCATCCACCGACGCCGACACGTCCGCCGCCATCGTCCCGGTACGGTCGACCACCGCGGCCGACATCGCATCGATCGACGCCGACACGCTGGAGGCCATCGTCTCGGTCGAAGTCGCCACCGACACGTCCGCGTCCTCGACCGACGTCGCCATCCCCTTCACCGCCTCCGACGTCGCCAGAAGGCCGTCCACCGCCGCCTTCTGGCCGACCAGATTCAACGTGATGATCACCTGGTTGTCGGACGAAGCCATCAGCGAGTCCTTTCACAGAGGGGGGGTCCGGCCGGGCAGCGCAGGTGGCGTCATCAGCCCCCAGAAAGTAGGGCCTCGTCCACCTTCACCGCCGAGGCCGGAGAGTGCCAGCGGAGAGCGCATGTTGACGCCGCCGACCGGACCCCGAGCCCGGGATGGGCGATCATCCCGCCGGGAACAGTCTCCCGGCGGCTTTGTCTTTCTCGACCGACGGCGGCACCGTCATGTAACGGGCCACCATCGAGTCGCCCTCCGTGTCGAACGTGGTCGCCTCGAACCGATGGCCGACCCATGCAGGATCGGCGGCAGCTTCGTGGCGGTGCTGGCGGAACACGTGCACCGTCGCCCCCGACCCGGCCTCCAACCGGGAACCGTCCGGCAGGACCACCGGGGCCCCGACATGGAGCACCTCCAGCCCCCCGACCGGCACCAGCCGGTACTCGCCGTCCATGTCCGTCACCGTCGTCTCGGCGGCAAAGCCGGCGACTGTGGTCGAGTACACCGTCACCGGAACCCGAGCGTCGCCATCAGCCCGTCGACCTTCGCCTCGACCGACCCGGTCTCGTCGACAAAGGTGCCCGCAGGCTCCGGAGTCACCTCGTGGATCGGGTGGGACGGCTCCGGCGACACCTCGCTGACGAACCGGCGGACCTGGGCGGCCAGCTCCCCCGACGACATCTCCGCCAACGGCGTCGGCGACCGAGGCACATCCAGCAGCTTCGAGGCGGCGGCCGGCGCCTCCGCGGCCGCAGCCGCCGCCGGCCCGGCCGGCAGATCCGCCTCGGTCAGCAGACGAGCCCACGGCGACCGGCCCCCCGGCGCCCTCGTCGCCGCCAACACCTCGAACGACTCCGACTCCGACAAACCCGACACCGTCTCGGCCAACACCCGACGACGCGCGGCCTCCTCGATCATGGACTGCAACGTCTCAGCCATTCATGGCCCCCTCACCACTCGGATACAAATCCGCGGTGCCAGTGCCGGCGACCAGCCGATCCAGCCACACCCGGGTGTGGATCACCGGGAACCCCCGGTAGCCGCCGTCGGCGAGCATCGTCGGCCGGCCATGGAACCCTCCGGAACGCATCGCTTCGCCCGGCAGGTCCGGCGCGTACGCCTTCGCCACCCCCAACGCCCGGTTCACCAGCACGGCGTGCGCGTCGCCCGCGTCGAGCAGAACACGCCTCGCCGCCTCGAACTTCTCGACCGCAGCCACGAACGCCGCCGCAACGGCAGGCTCCGCGTCCCGGAACTCTGCGACCGCCCCAGCGACCATCCGCTTGCGCTCCGACTCGGCCGCAGCCTTCTCCTGGGCCTCGAGGACCGGGATCTGCGCGCCGGCCAGCTTCAAGTCGCCCTCAGCCGACACAAGATCCAACCCCGACACGTCCTCGCCCAGCGCGGCCCGAGCGTGCAGATCGGCGATCCTCGCCCGGGCCGCCGCCTCTTCCTGACGGGCAGCCACCAGCGGATGCACCTGCTCGGTCGCCGTCACTGGTTCACTCTCTCGATCGAGGCCAGCGCTACGTCCACAGCGGGCACGGTCGTGACCGACCCGGCCACCAGCTCAACGGGCAGAACCATCGACGCGACAGGGTCACCGGGCTGCGTCGAAGCGGGAACCTGTACAACCGTCGGAGCCGACGGGACAGGAGGGGAAGTCGCCATATCAGCGCCTTTCTAGACAAACAACAGTGATGTGATTATCCCACATGGAGGTGACCAGTACCAGACGTCAAGGCAAGAAACTCGGAGGAATATTCAAATCCATCTGCCGAGTCCCCCGCCCAGGACGTTCATGCGCCAACAGCACCGGCACCCCCGGATCCCGGCCCGCACGCAGCGCATGACCGTCAGGCAAATCGACCGCCAACGGCTTCCCGTCGAGGCCGAGCTTTTCCGCCTCGGTGCCGAAGTAAAAGACGGGCCCCTCGTCCAACCCGACCGCCGTCAGCTGATAACAAGCCATCGCCACCGCGATCACCTGATCGTCATGCGACCCCGACGCATGGTCGATCCGCAACACGTTCGGCGACGTCTCACGCAGCCGCACCGACAGGATCTCTTCCCGCAGCCCAGGCTCGTCCGGCAACCACAACAACCGGGACCGCAGGGCCTGCATGACCGCCGTCGCCAGCTTCCCGACCGACGACGACGTGAACACGAACTCGACACAGCGAACATTCGACGACCGCAGCTGCTCCACCAGCAGATACGCCTGGGACGGGTCGTAGAACAGCGTCGCCCGGTACGACCGGCAGAACTCAGCCACCCACGCCTTCACGTCATCCAACGACACCGGCGCACCCGGCCGCGGCTCCCACACCATCAACCGGTCCACCACCACACGCGTCCCCGCACCGGTCCGCACCGCGTGGGCGACCACCGCTACCGTCCGGTCGGCGCGCACCCCCAGGTCCAACGTGCACACGTAGCCACGGACATCCGGGTCCGGCGCCAACGGACCGTCCAGACACAACGCGGCGTCCACATCGTCAGGGTCGGCGATCGAGTCCTCCGCCGCAGCCCACTCGTTCTGCCACAGCCGGGCGAACGTCGACGGGAACAGTCGGCGCCGCTCCGAGTCGATCTCCGCCGGATCCGACCACGGCGGCGGACCGTGCAGGTCCGACACCCGCCACCGCGGGTCGTGCGTGGCCGCCTCGAACACGTGCCGGGCGAAGTGGCTGGGCGATCCGGCTGTGGTCATGATCACGCCCCGGGATTGGGCGACCTTCGGCAGACCGGCCCACAAAGAGTCGTAGAACTCGCGGTGCCGCGGCCCGTTCGGCCAGTTCGCCAGCTCGTCGAGCACCAGCCAGTAAGGGCGGAGACCGTGAGACCCGGCGCTGTCCGCCGGCAGGATCACCACCTCCGCACCGCTGCGGACACTCACCCGCCGGGACTCGACGGTCACCTGCGACGCCAGACCGGGCGTCATGTTGACGAACTCGGCGATGGACTGTCGGCACAGATTCGCCTGGTCGGCATCGGACGCGGCGACGAACCCGGTCGCACCCGGCGGGAACTGCGTGATCAGCGCCGCCAGCGTCATCCCGGCCACGTCGCGCGTCTTGCTGTAGCCCTTCGCACGGCCGAGCCAGTGCCGGCGAGGACCGTCAAGGCTGAGAATGGCCTCGGCGTCGGCGACCTGGTCAACCGTCGCACCCGCACCCCACCTGCCGACATTGTCGGTGAGGCCCCACAGAAGGTCGAGAGGGTCGGTCATGGCATGTCATCCGTCGCAGGCGTATCGAGCGGCTCCTGCGGCGTCTGAGCGGCCTGAGCGGCAAGCCGGTCACGTCGTCCCCCAGCGATCATGTCGGCGAGGGTCAAGGTGGAGACCTCGGCGGTCGCAGCGGTCGCCCTGAGACGCGCCTGGCCGATCGGGTCGAGACCGAGCGACGATCCCAGCTGCGCTGCCAGTCTCGCCGCCGCGGTCGCCTGCTCCCACGACCTTGTCGGCACCTTGCCGATGCCCTGGGTTGCCGCCACGTGCTCGATGTGGGTGTGCAACAGCTCCTCCCTGGCGCTCGCCCGCAAGTAGCGCAACAGCGCCGGGGCGAACTCTGATGCGCTCAGCCAGGGCGCTACCTGCTCAAGCTCGGCATGGACCATCGCCGCCCGAGCCTCGATGGCACGATCGGACTCGGCGCCGTGCTTCAGCGCGGCGAGATTGCCCAGTTGATACGGCTCGGAGTCACGGCGCTCCCAGGCGTCGGTCACTTCGGTTGACATGGCGTTGACACACCCCATCCGACCTGCGGGTTTGCGATGTTGACTTGCCATGTAGGCAAGTGGTCGGTCGGCTCGCTGATTGCGTGGTCGTCGTGCGCGCGGGTTCCGTGGACTGACGAGCCGACCGACCACCGGGGAAGGCAAGTGGTGCCGGTACTGCCACCCTCCCACCCTATAAGGGGGTGGGAGTGGGTGGTAGTAGTTCCGCTGCTCCCATGGGAGTAGTTGGGAGTCATTGGTAGTTCCCTTCTTCGGGGGTGGTGTAACGAGGGGCTTTGCCGGTGCCGACGTTGATGATGAGGCCTCTTCTGAGCAGGGTTTTTCTTGCCCGGTAGAAGGTGGTGTCGGGGAGTTCGCTGACTTTGAGCAGGGCCGTGGTGGATAGGCCGTCGCTGCCAGCTGCTCCCATTACGGCTTCGAGGAGGGCAGCTTCGGACTTGGCGAGGTCGCCTTCGTCTGGAGCCCCAGAATGGCAGTACAAAGCGGCCGAATCGCCCACCGCGGCGAGGCGGAGGTAGATGGGATCAGCTTTGACGATGTCCTTCTGTTTCGTGGAGCGGATCACGACGCTGCTGCCGTCGCCTTTGACTTCGAGGGCGGTGTCGACGGCACCTTCGAGGCTGGAGTGACCGCGGAGGCTTTCGCCTTCCTTCGGAGAGTGGTGGACGAGAAAGACGGTGGCGCGGCTGGCAAGCCGGATCCGGTCGGCGTTGTCTACGAGCCGGCCCATGTCTTTGGGGGCGTTCTCGTCGCCGCCGACCATGGACCGGGCGACCGTGTCGATGATGACCAGGACCGGTTGCAGTTCAGCGACGAGCTGGACGAGTGCCTGGGACCATTCGGCATCGAGGAGGTTGACGGCCATCGGAAGCCAGTGGATGCCGTCGGTGACGAGAACATGGCGCGCTTGCTCCCATGCCCGTTTTCGTTGCGGCAGGCCCGCTGAGCCCTCGGCGGCGATGTAGACGACTCCTCCGCGGTGGACGGATCGGCCGAACCACCAGGTGCCGGTGGCGACGCAGAGGGCGATGTCCAGGCCGGCGAACGACTTGCCTGATCCGGGTTTGCCGTAGATGGCGGCGAGGGTGTTGCGGATGAGGATGCCCTCGACGAGCGGTTCGGGTGGTGGTAGCCGGTCGAGCTGGTCGGGGGTGAGCAGCCGGGAGCGGAGGGTCTCGCGGTGAAGGTCGACTATGTCGGGTTCGTCTGGGGGTGGTCGGTCGAAGACGTCTCGTTCGATCACCGTCACGACGCCACTTGGCGTGGTTCGGACGCCCCTTTGTTGAGCCCGGACAGGATGGTGGAGCGTGCTTCGCTGTCGGGCAGGCTGGTCGCTTCGAGGAGGGCCTGGGCGGCCCGGTACTGGTCGAGGAGTCCGGCTCCGACGAGCTCGCCGAGCGATCTGGCCGCGACGTAGAGGGTGATGTTCCGCTGGCCTACTCCGGCAGGGCAGCGGCGAACCCGGTCTACCTCTGAACGGAGAGCGGATTCGCCGTAGCCGGCCTTGGCAGCGGTGATGATCGTCGGCTTGCGGTCGACGGGTGGGGCGGGACGCAGCGCCTCCACCAGCCACAAGGGTGCGGGTGCGATCGGACCCTCATCGGCCCACCTGTAGCCCTTCGAGGGGGCGACAAGCACGTAGCCCTTCGGCCAGACCCTGGTGTCGAGCCCCGGGCCGAGCACGCCGACGGTCTGACGGACCTCACCCTCCACGGAGAACCAGCGGTGCTGACCGCCGTGGAGGGTGAGCCCGAACCTGGTCGCTGGCAGGGCTCCGTGCTCGGTTTCGAGGGCGGCGAGGGTCAGGTGGCCGTCGTGGTGGACGTCGATGTCGAGCACGAAGGTTCCGGCCGGGATCGGCGTCGCCCAGTTGCACCACGGGTGGACCCGCTCCCAGTGCCGGTGCATCCCGATGTCGGCGGTGGCGTCCTTGAACCCGTGTGGGGTAAGAGGGACCTTGCCCCGACATGGAAACAGCTCGAGCCCGGTCAACTCTCGACCGCCGGTGGAGGGTTACGCCAAGCGTGCCGACACCCAGGCTCGTGAGTGATGAGGGCCAGCACCTCGGTGCCAGTCCAGTCGTCGCGGACTAGCACCTTCGAGCGGCAGCGGCCGCACTGAACGATTGTCACGATGCCTCCCCCCGCTCAAGGGCCCACCAGCACGTCCACCGGGTACAGCAGCGGTGGCAGCGGTAGTGAGCGAGGCCGTCAGGGGCGACGGTGTGAGGGAAGCGCACCGGTCGGGGGTCGCCACGGCCTGCGCAGGTTTCGCACCAGTCGCCGAGGATTGTCAACTGCGGGGTGCGGTTGGTGACCCGGTCGCGGTCGGCGTAGTAGCGGTCGAGGTGGGTCATGCCGTGGCCTCGGTGTCGATGATGCCGGCGATCACGGTCACGAGGACCCTGATGGTCTGCCAGCCGACTTCGGGGTCGAGCAGGCTGTAGCGCACGGCGTCGGAGATCACGGCCAGCTGGCTGAGGGGCTGGTCGTACCTCTTGATGGTGACGAACCGGTCGGCGACGAACGGGACGTGGCGGAAGTGCTCCTCCAGGTCTTCAGGCGTCCGGTTCAACAGGTCGAGGGTCTCGTCGGAGAGCGTGTCAGGGAGTAGCATCTTCGGTGTCCTTCCGATTTTCGACAGGGTCGGGGGCTGAGTCAGGGAGCGGGCCTCGCGAGGGCCCGCTTTCTTCGTGGAGCGGGGCGCCCAGTCCGTGGAGGGCCTCGGAGACGGCGTGGGTGAGTTCGCCGAGGGGCTCGCCGACGTAGGTGCTCTCCATCTTCTTGTGAAGGAAGCGGAGAGCGACGAGAGCGACCTGGGTGTCGACGGTGCCGTACTCCATGGCTTCAGCGACGATGCCGATGCGCTCGAGCAGATCGTCGGTCGAGTCGGGCGGATTGCTGGCCTGGCTGAAGGGCTGGATCCGGTTGTGCCGGTCGGCGAGGTTGTCGCAGTCGTAGACCAACAGTTCGACCACGGCGCTGGTCTTGGTCGGGTCGATGGTCATGCCGCGTCGCTTCCGCTGAGGCCGAGGAGCTGCTCCAGGGGTGCCCGTGGGATGCGGATCTTGCGGCCGACCTTGATGACCGGGGCGGGGAAGCTGCCTTCGCGGATCTGTCGGTAACCGAGCCAGTCGGAGATGCCGAGCATCCGGAACGCTTCGGGCGGGTCGAGTGTCGGCGGCTGTGCCGTCGTGGTGGGGGTTGGGTTCATGGGTCCCATGGTGGGCGCGGGGGGAGCAGTGGTCAACTACCTACTTGACTACAAAGTGGTGAACGGTTAGGCTCTCACTCGATGACAGAGGACCGGCAGGTCGGCAACTGGCTGCTCAAATCCGCTGCTCCCCCCGTGGAGCCCGGGCCGGGCGGCGCTGTCCGGCCGATCCCAAGCCGGTCTGGGCACTCGGCCACGACGAGACCCGAGGACAGCATGTGGGTCACCAAGCGCGACCTGCTGATCCCCCGGAGGATCCTCGCCGTGTGGGCGCAGACCGAGGGCCCCGCTGAGTTGACCTTGGTGCTGGACGTCGCGGACGACGGCACCGTCTCCTGCCAGGCCGTCCAGTTCAGGTCCCTGTCGCCGCTCGCGGAGCTGTTGTCGCCGGCCGATCGTGGTCGCTTCGAGCGCCGGCCTCTGATCAGCAGCGACGTCCGGATCCCCTTCGACCGGCTTGTCACGGCGTCGTGGCGGGAGTCCGCCTGGAGGGTCACCTCCGGACCAGATGGAGCACCGACCCCGGTGCCGGCCGGGAAGGCGACCCTTGAGCGGGCGACGATCACCGATCCCTCCCTCTTCGGGACTCGGCGGAGGGCCTACAAGCGGGTGCCGATGACTCACGCCCACTTGGAGCGAGTGGCGAAGCTGTACCGGGACAACCTCGATGAGAACCCGCTCCTCGCGATCTGCGATTTCTTCCGCGACGAGGAGGATCACCCCGTCTCCAGGTCGACGGCGAACCGGTGGGTTCAGAAGGCGAGGGAGGCGGGCGTTTTGCACCCCTCCCTCGGGCAAGGCCGCAAGGGCGAAGCGTCTACCAAGGAGACGAACCGATGAAGGGCAGCATCCGAGCTCGAGGTGCCACGTTCACGGCGCTGTGGTCGACGGTCGACCCGGCGAGCGGCAAGCGTCGCCAGCACAGCCAGGGCGGCTTCAAGACCAAGGGTGCCGCGCAGAAGCACCTCAACGGACTGCTCAGGGAGGTCGACAACGGCGTCTGGAAACCCGACGCGCGGATCACCGTCGACAAGCTGCTCGTCGACTGGTTGGCCGCCAAGCGGTCCGAGGGGCTCCGACCGAACACGGTGGCGATGTACGGCAAGGTGATCTCCGGATGGGTCACCCCGCACATCGGCGGCCTGCGGGTCGATCAGCTGTCCCCGGCCCGGGCGCAGGAGATGGTCGACGCGCTCCGCTCCCCCGCCGGCAGCACCCTGGGCCGCGGCGCCCTGTCGGCCCGCAGCGTCCAGTTGGCCGTGCAGACCCTCAAGGCGTCGACTCGGTGGGCGGTCGAGACCGGCCAGCTGTCCAGGGATCCGCTGATCGGGTACCGCCGGCCCAGGGCTCAGGCTTCGCAGGCCGCCACGGGGGCCTGGACGGCCCCCGAGGCCGGGGCGTTCCTGGCGTCGGTCGCCGACGACCGGCTACGGGCGGCGTGGTGGCTGCTGCTGTCACGCGGCCCCCGCCGAGGTGAGCTGGCCGGGCTGCGCTGGTCGGCGATCGACCTGGACGCGAAGACGCTGCGGGTAATCGAGACGCGCATCGTCGTGGCCTCTCAGGCGATGGCGTCCACCCCGAAGACATCAGCCGGCCGGCGCACCATCCCCCTCGACGACCGGCTCGTCGCCGAGCTGCGCTCCCACCGGGCCCGCCAGGCCGGGGAGCGCCTCGCTGCCGGCACGGCGTGGGAGGACACCGGCTACGTGTTCGTGGACGAGCTGGGCTCCCCGTACCGGCCGGAAACGTTCTCCCGGCAGTTCGCCAAGCTGGCCGCCGACGCCAAGCTGCGCCAGCTCCGCTTCCACGACGGAAGGCACACCGCTGCCTCGCTCATGCTGGCCGCGGGCGAGAGCCCGAAGGTCGTCGCCGAGATCCTCGGCCACTCCTCGCCAGTCATCACCCAGGTCGTCTACCAGCACCTCATGCCCGGCATGGGCGACGCGGCAGGTGAGCGGCTGACGGCGCTGCTCGCCGGGGGTGATCGTTGACATTTGGTTGACATCGGCGCTGCCCGCTCGGCCTGTCAACGCCTGTCAACCTGCGTTCTCGCTGGTCAGCGGCAGTGTCGAAGGGGGGACTTGAACCCCCACGCCCTTGCGGGCACTAGCCCCTCAAGCTAGCGCGTCTACCTATTCCGCCACTTCGACGTGGATGCCCGGCGCGCCGGGCGAGCAAGGAGCATAGACGCTCGGTACTGGCGTCGCCTTATGGGCTCTCCGGACTCGCGGCGATGTAGCTTCCTGACGTGTCAGCCCTCGCGGCGCCGGACGGTCGGGTGCAACTGCGCCTCCTCGACGAGGCCACGGCACGATCGGTGCTGGCCGGGCGACGCCTCGCCGACTGGTCGCCCGGCTACCCGACCGATGGCGACCGGGACGTGGCGCGCTGGCTGGTCCAGCCCCGCACGCCCCCACCGGTCGATCCCCTCTTCCGCCCGTACCAGGTCGTGGTGACGGCCAACTCGACCGTGGTCGGGGGGATCGGCTGCCACCGGCCGCCGGACGGCAACGGGTCGGTGGAGATCGGCTACGGCATCGCACCGGAGTGGCGCAACCAGGGGCTGATCACCGAGGCCGTCCGGATCCTCGTCGACGCGCTGGCCTATGGAGGGGTGCGGACGGTCGTGGCCCGCACCGACCGCACCAATCTGTCGAGCCAGGCCGTGCTGCGCCATGTGGACTTCGTGCTGGTCAGGGTGGACCCCGACGGGCTGCTGCGCTGGGAGCGACCGGTCGCCGCTCCCCCGCGCCCCGCCTGATCACCCGCTTCCCGAGACATCGCCCGTCACCCACCGCTGGGGTTGCGGCGGCCGAGCGGTTGTCGGCCCACCCATCAGGGCGGGCGGTCTGCGGTCACGAAACCACGCCCGCCGCCATCAACCGACCGCAGACGCCGCCCTCCCTGTCCCGTGACCGCAGACCGGCGCGCGGGGACGGGCCGGCGCGCCGGCCGGCCCGGCACGCACAGCGGCCCACCCGCCAGGGCGTCGACGGACTGCGGTCACGAAACCACGCCCACCGCCATCAACCGACCGCAGACGCCGCCCTCCCTGTCCCGTGACCGCAGACCGGTGCGCTCGGCGAGCGACCCAACCAGGGCGAGGCGAGCGGCGCCCGGGTCGACGGGGTCACCCGGCCAGGAAGGCGACCACGTCCGGGGCGTGCGCGAGAAGCGAGAGGTGGCCCTCGCCGGCGAGGGCGTGGAGCGTCGACCCGGGGATGTGGGCGCCCAGCCAGTGGCCGTGGGCGGCGGGGACCATCAGGTCGTCGCTCCCCTGCCAGAGGCCGACCCTGGCGCCGGTGGCGGCGACGTCGGCCGGATCGAATCCCCAGGGGGAGACGAAAGCCAGGTCGTCGTCGACCCAGCCGGCGACGCCGTTGGCGACGCCGAGGGAGAGCAGGGCGGCGAGCTCCTGGGCAACACCCGACGCCGCCCCACCCGAGCCGGAGCCGCCCCCCGAGCCGGAGCCGCCACCCGAGCCGGAAGCCGCACCCGAGAGCGCGGCTCGATCGGCGTCGGGCAGCAGGCTGCCCATGGCGTCGACGAGCCCGGCGGCGTCGACGTGGCGCAGCTCGGCCGCGCCCATGGTGAGGCCGTCGTGGAGGGCCCTGGCCCCCTGCCGGGCGAGGGCGAACTCCTGGAGGTTGTCGTCGCCCATGCCCGCCGGCCAGTCGAGCCCGTCGGCGTCGGAGGGGGCCAGGCCGGCGAGGGTGGCGACGGCGCGGACCCGTCCCGGCAGGAGCGCGGCGCACGCCAGGGCGTGGGGTCCGCCCCCGGACCAGCCGACGGCAACGCACTCCCCGATCCCCAGGTGGTCGAGCGCCGCGGCGGTGTCGGCCGCCGCGTCGGCGACCCGGCGGCCGGGGTAGGGGGTGGATGCGCCGTAACCGGGGCGGGAGGCGGCGACGACCCGCCAGCCGGCCTCGGTGGCCGCCTCGAGCAGGACGGAAGGGACCAGGGCCACCCCGGGGGTGCCGTGGTGGTAGACGAGCACGCGGCCAGCGGCGCCGGAGGGGGCGCCGGTGTCGGTGAGCTCGATGGTGCGCCCGTCGGGCAGGGTCAGTAGTGCCACGGGAACGGGCTCCAGTCCGGGTCGCGCTTGTCGAGGAAGGCGTCGCGTCCCTCGGCCGCCTCGTCGGTGCCGTAGGCCAGCCGGGTGGCCTCGCCGGCGAAGAGCTGCTGGCCGACCAGGCCGTCGTCGATCAGGTTGAAGGCGTACTTGAGCATGCGCTGGGCGGTCGGGCTCTTGGCGTTGATCTTCGCGGCCCACTCCAGCGCCACCGATTCCAGCGCGGCATGGGGGGCCACAGCGTTGACCGCGCCCATGGCCGCCATGGTCTCGGCGTCGTAGGTGTCGCCGAGGAAGAAGATCTCCCTGGCCCGCTTCTGGCCGACCTGCCTGGCCAGGTAGGCGGAGCCGAAGCCTCCGTCGAAGCTGGCCACGTCGGCGTCGGTCTGCTTGAAGCGGGCGTGCTCGGCGCTGGCGATGGTCAGGTCGCAGACCACGTGGAGGCTGTGGCCGCCGCCGGCCGCCCAGCCGGGGACGACGGCGATGACCACCTTGGGCATGAACCGGATGAGACGTTGGCACTCGAGGATGTGGAGCCGGCCGGTGCGGGCCGGATCGGCGCTGGCGGCGGTGTCGCCCTCGGCGTAGCGGTAGCCGTCGCGACCGCGGATGCGCTGGTCGCCACCCGAGCAGAAGGCCCAGCCGCCGTCCCTCGGCGACGGCCCGTTGCCGGTGAGCAGCACGCAGCCGATGTCGGGGCTCTGGCGGGCGTGGTCGAGGCAGCGGTGGAGCTCGTCGACGGTGTGGGGCCGGAAGGCGTTGCGCACCTCGGGCCGGTCGAAGGCGATCCGGACCGTCCCCCCGACCACCGCACGGTGGTAGGTGACGTCGGTGAGCTCGAAGCCGTCGACCGGCAACCACGCGTCGGGATCCATGATCTCGGAGACGGAGATGGTCGGCATCGGCCGCCGAGCCTAGGGCTCAGGTGTGCTGGGGGATCCCCCACGTGGAGATGCCGGCGGCGATGCCGGCCGGCCCGGTGGCGGCGACCACGTTGACGTAGCGGCTCTGGCTGGCCAGCACGACCGGGTCGGCGAGCAGCGGGACGTCGACGGCGTCGGACCACGCCAGGCGGTCGACGGCGGCGACCGCAGCGGTCCTGGCTGGGCCGAGCGGGGTGGTGTCGACCCGGGCGACGAGGCGGTCCATGGCCGGGCTCGAGTACCCGGTGACGTTGTCGCTGCCTCCGGTGGCGTAGCGGGCGGCAAGGGAGACGGGGAACGTCGCCACCCGGGTGCCGACGACGGCCAGGTCGTAGCGCCCGGCCGCCACGCGCCGCTCGGCCGTGGCCGGGGTGGTGAAGGTCGTGGTCAACCCGATGCCGGCGGCGCGGCAGGCGGCGCCGACCGCCGCCGCCTCGGCGGCCGCGAGCGGCGAGTCGGAGCCGACGAGCAGGCCGAATCGGACGGGCCGGCCGCCGTCGCGGAGTCGGCCGTCGCGATAGGTGAGGCCGGCGGTGACGAGGGCCAGGCGGGTGGCCGACGACGACGTGGCCGCCGGCAGGGCGGTGGCGTCGTCGGGTGCCGCGGTCGCGCCGGTGGTGGGCGCTCGGCCGGCGGTGGCGGCCAGCTCGACCCGGTCGTCGACCGGCGTGGCCGTGGCGGCCGTCCTGCCCACGGTGGCCGGCGTGGCCGTGGCGGCCGTCCTGGCCGCGGTGGCGGCGAGGGCGCGACGGTCGATGCCCGAGGCGATGGCCAGGCGCACGGCCCGGTCGGCCAGACCGCTCCTGCGCTCGTTGATGGCCAGGTCGTCGTAGCGGTCGCCGGCGCTGACGGGCGCGGCCAGGCCGTCGGTCGTGGACAGGGTGGTGACCGTGGCCGGGTCGTCGGGCAGCAGGGCGGCGCCGAGGGAGCCGTGGAGCAGGCTGGCCGCGGCGACCGCGGGGGCCACGCCGAGCTCGACGTCGACGCCGGACAGGTTGGCCGCCTGGCCCCACCACCGCGGGTTGCGGGCCAGGCGCACCTCGGCGCCCGGCGTGTAGGCCGTCACCACGAACGGTCCGCCGGAGACCAGCGAGGTGACCGGGTCGGTGAAGCCGTGGTCGAAGCCGACCGAGGTGACGACGTGGGCGGGCAGGATGGGCGAGAACAGCGCCCGCCAGTCGGGGTCGATGCGGGCGAAGGTGACCGTCACCCGGTCGGGGTCCTGGGCGTCGGTGACCACCGAGGCGATGCGGTCGTAGCCGACCGTCGACGCCGGCGTGTAGGCCGCCCCACCGACGTCGCGGTAGCGGGTGCGGCCCGCCTGGGCCTGCCAGGTGGCCACGAAGTCGGCGCCGGTGATCGGCGTGCCGTCGGACCAGACGGCCCGGGGGTTGATCGTGTAGGTGACCCGCTGGGGGGACACGCCGACCGAGGTGGCGCCGGCGATCAGGGTCGGTTGCGGCACCGGGACCCCGGCGACGTCGAGGTGGAACGCGGAGGGCAGCACTGCGGCGGCGATGGCCTGCAACGCCGGCGAGGGACCGGGCGCGGCGAGCGGGTTGAAGTTGGTGGGCGCCGAGGGGAAGCCGACCTCGATGGCCGCGTCGGTGAAGTACCCCGTCGCCGCCGAGGTGGGCGTGGTCGTCGAGGTGGTCGACGACCCGGGCGACGCGGTGGAAGGACCGGGGCCGGTGGCGCCGTGGTGGCCGGAGCCTCCGCAACCGGCAGCCACGACGGCCCCTGCCACCATGATGGCCCCGGCGACCAGGGTGGTCGGGGCGCGCCCGAGGCGGGAGGGCCGCATCCGGGATCGGCGCCGGCGGGCGGGCGCGAGGTCGGGACCGCTCGTGGGAGGCTCAGTCAGCTCGTCGCAGGCTTCAGTCGGCGTCGGAGACGCCGCTGTGGGCCGCCTCCCCGACCACCCCAGACCGGCGCCCGTCGCCGTTGGCCACCGCGGCGCCCGGTGCCGCGACGGCGACGTCGACGGGCTCCTGCAGGGGGAAGTGGCAGGCGGCGAGGTGACCGGGCCCGAAGCCCCGCAGCTGCGGCTCCTCCTCGGCGCAGCGGTCCTGCGCGTTGGGGCAGCGGGTGCGGAAGCGGCAGCCCGACGGCGGGTTGACCGGGCTCGGCAGCTCGCCGCGGATGCCGACCTCGGTCTTGGCCCGCTCAGCGGAGGGGTCGGGGACGGGGATCGTCTTGATCAGCGCGGAGGTGTACGGATGGGCGGGGCGCTGGTAGATGTCGTCGCCGGTGCCCAGCTCGACCAGCTTGCCGAGGTACATCACCCCGATCCGGTCGGCCAGGTACTTGACCACGGCCAGGTCGTGGGAGATGACGATCGAGGCCATGCCGTGGGTGGCCTGCAGCCGCTTCATCAAGTTGAGCACCTGGGAGCGGATGGACACGTCGAGCGCGCTGACCGGCTCGTCGGCGACGATCACGCTCGGGTTGAGGGTGAGGACGCGGGCCAGCCCGATGCGCTGGCGCTGGCCGCCGGAGAACTCGTGGGGGTAGCGCTCGACCGAGTTGGCGGGGAGGCCCACCTCCCGGAGGAGGTCGGCCACCCTGGCGTCCTGCTCCTTGCGCGACCCGACGCCCTGCACGGTGAGCGGCTCGCGCAGGATGGCCCCGACGCGCATGCGGGGGTCGAGCGACGAGTAGGGGTCCTGGAACATCATCTGCAGGTCGCGCCTGGCCTTGCGCAGGCTCCGACCGCGGCGCTTGAAGATCTGGTTGCCGTCCAGGGTGACCTGGCCGCCGTCGGGCTTCTCCAGGCCGACGATGAGCCGGCCGAGGGTGGTCTTGCCGCAGCCGGACTCCCCGACCAGGCCGAAGGTCTCGGCCTTGCCGACCGTGATGGTCACGTCGGAGACGGCTTTGACCGACCCGGTCCTGCGCTGGAGGATGGCGCCGGAGGTGACGGGAAACTCCCTGACCACGTGGTCGATGCCGAGCAGCGGCTCGTGCTTGGCCGCCACCGCCGCCACCTCCTCGTCGACCTCGATCTCGATCAGCTTCTCGATCGGGCCGCTGACCGGGTGCCAGCAGGAGAAGAGGTGGCCGTCGGGCCCGTCGAGCGGCGGCTCCTCCTCCGTGCACCGCTCGTCGGCGTAGGCGCAGCGGGGCGCGAACCGGCAGCCAGCGGGCGGGCTGGTCAGGTCGGGCGGGATGCCGGGGATGGAGAACAGCGCCTTGGTCGGGTCCGAGTCGAGGCGCGGGATCGACGCCAGCAGGCCCTGAGCGTAGGGATGGCGCATGTTGCGGAACAAGGTGTCGGTGTCGGTGGCCTCGACCATGCGCCCGGCGTACATGACGTTGATCCGGTCGGTGCGCCCGGCCACCACGCCCATGTCGTGGGTGATGAGCAGGATGGCCATGCCCAGGCGCTCCTTGAGGTCGTCGAGGAGGGCGAGGATCTGGGCCTGGATGGTGACGTCGAGGGCGGTGGTCGGCTCGTCGGCGATGAGCAGCTTGGGATCGCACGACAGGGCGATGGCGATCATCACCCGCTGGCGCAGCCCGCCGGAGAGCTGGTGGGGGTAGTCGTCGAGGCGCTCCCTCGGTCGGGGCAGCCCGACCAGGTCGAGCACCTCGATGGTCCGCTCGCGCGCCTCCTTCCTGGACGCCCCCCGGTGCAGGATGACCGGCTCGGCCACCTGGTCGCCGATGGTCTTGGTGGGGTTGAGGGAGCTCTGCGAGTCCTGGAAGATCATGGCCACGTCGTTGCCCCGGATGTGGCGGAGCCTGTCCTCGCGCAGGCCGACCAGCTCCTGGCCGTCGAGGCGGATCGACCCGTCGACGATCCGGCCGCCGTTGGGCAGGAGGCCCATGATGGTGAGGCCGGTCATGGACTTGCCGCAACCCGATTCGCCGACCAGGCCGAGGGTCTCGCCGCGGTCGATGTGCAGCTCGACGTTGCCCACCGCCTGCACCACCGACTGGGTCAGCTGGATGTGGGTCGAGAGGTTTTCGATCTCGAGGACGCGATCCACGTTGGTGCTGCTCTCTCCTCGGGTGGCGGTCACCGTCAGCGCCGCCGCAGCCGCACGTCGACCGCGTCGCGGAGGGCGTCGCCGATGAAGTTGCACGCCATCACCAGCAGGATCAGGAAGATGCCGACCGGGTAGACCAGCCACCAGTAGCCGGCCTGCACGGCGTGCTCGGCGTTGCCCAGCATGCTGCCCCAGTCGACGTTGGGGTACTTGAGCCCGAAGTTGAGGAAGCCGATGTAAGCCAGGGCCAGGATGGCGTCGGCCACCTGGAAGGTGATGTTGACGATCACCACGCTCAGGGCGTTGGGGATGAGGTGGCGCAGCACCAGCCGGCTCCTGGTGCCCCCCATCACCCGGGTGGCGGCCACGAAGTCGCGCACCCGCAGGGTGAGCACCTCGCCGCGCACGAGCCGGGCGGGGACCAGCCAGGAGAAGATGCCGAGGATGATGCTCAGGCTGACCACCGTGGGGTTGAAGCGGGTGGCCAGCACGAGGATGATGAAGAGGAAGGGGATCGACAGCAGCACGTCGACGACGCGCATCATGAGCCCGTCGATGATCCCGCCGGCCAGGCCGGCGATGGCCCCGTAGAGGGTGCCGATGACCGTGGCGATGACGGCGGAGAAGAAGCCGATCTCCAGGCTCGACTGGCCGCCCCGCATGATGCGGCCGAGCTCGTCGAAGCCGTTGTCGTCGGTGCCGAGCGGCATGCCCTTGCCGGGCTTGAGGTCGCTGTTGACGATGCTCGAGTTGAGCTGGTTGGTGTGGTAAAGGTGCGGGCCGACGAAGCAGAAGAGCACGATGGCGATGACCAGCACGATGCCGACCACGGCCAGCTTGTTCTCCACGAACGAGCGGAGGCCGAGGCGCCAACCGCTGGCCAGGACGTTGACCTCACCGCCGTCGGCCACCACGGCGTCGCCGGCGGGCAGGGTGGGCGGGACTACGGTGCTCATCGGGTACCTCCCGTGACGGCGGGCGCCGGGTGGGGCGCGGGGATCACAGCCGGATCCTGGGGTCGGAGACAGTCAGGGACACGTCCGCGATGAGGTTGCCGACCACGGTCAGGATGCCGCCGATCAGGGTGTAGCCCAGCAGGACGGGGTAGTCCTCGTTGTCGAGAGCGTTGTAGAAGAGGAGCCCGAGGCCCGGGTAGTTGAACAGCTGCTCGATGATCACGTTGCCCGCCACCAGGGCCGGGATCGACAGGCCGATCAGGGTGATCATGGGCAGGATCGAGTTGCGCAGCAGGTGGCGGGTCAGCACCGCCCGCTGCGAGAGGCCCTTGGCCTTGGCCAGGCGGATGTAGTCCTGGGCCAGGTTGTCGAGGGCCGACGAGCGCATGTACCGCGAGTAGGACGCCACCGACACCGCGGCGAGGGTCACGATGGGCAGCACCATGGCCCGCACGTCCTTGACCGCACCGAGGGTCGAGGTGGCCTGGCTGGCCTGGAACGGGAACACCTTGAAGTGCAGGGCCAGCAGGTCGATCAGGATGAGGCCGAGGAAGAACGACGGCATCGAGTACAGCGTGAAGGCGACGCCGGTGGCCGCGTAGTCGTCGGGCTTGTTGCGCCGGACGGCCTGCAGGACCCCGAGCGGGATGGCGATGATGATCGCCAGCACCACGGCGACCCCGGAGAGGTAGGCGCTCCTCCCCGCGTTCTCGCCGATCAGGGCGTTGACGCTCTGGTTGAGCTTGTAGGAGTACCCGAGCTTCCACTGGGCCGTCTGACCCAGGTAGCTGAAGTACTGCACCACGATGGGCCGGTCGTAGCCGTGGGCCCGGTCGAAGCCCGCCACCTGCGGGGGGGTGGCGTGGAGGCCGAGCACCGCCCGACCCGGCGACGACGAGATCACGTGCAGCAGGCCGAAGGTGATGATCGTGATGCCGATCACCACGATGACGGCGACGCCGAGGCGCCGGATGATGTAGCCGATCATGTGCGGGCCTCCCGCCCCCGGACCGACCCGGCCCCCAGCCCGGCGGTGCTGCCGGGGATGGGGGCCGTGGTCGTCACTGCTGGCGCCTGGTGGTTACTTGCTGCGGTAGAAGAACTGCGGGTACACGGTGAGCTGGGTGAGGGCCAGCGGGCCCCTCGGGTCAGCGCCGACCTTCTTGCTGACCGCCCAGATGCGATCCGGGTTGGGGGTGAAGAGGGCCGGGACCTGTGAGGTCAAGTAGCCGGCCTCGGCCTTGACCGCGTTGGGGTCGCCACCGAACACCGAGGCGTTGATCAGCGAGTCCGCCTTGGGGTCGCTGTAGCTGCCGATGTTGTAGGTGCCCGGCGTGTTGAAGATGGTGTTGGTCGACGGGTAGACGCTCTGGGTGAAGCCACCGAAGTCGTTGACGTCCCACTTGTTGATGTTGGACTTGGCGCTCGGGTTGTCGTAGTTCTGGATCAGGTAGTTGAACGTCTTGGCCGTGACGTTGATCTTGATCCCCACCTGGGCGGCGCTCGACGCCAGGGCCTGCGACTCGAGGCCGGCGATGGGCGGATTGTTGGTGTAGAACCAGCTGACGTCGAGCTTGGCCCCCTGGGGGATGCCGGCTCCGCAGTCGCCGGGCGCGGTGCCCGGCTTCTGGCAGCTGTCGACCCCGTTGGGCACGACGCTCCAGCCGTGGCCCTTGAGCAGCGCCGCCGCCGTGGACGGGCTGTAGGGGTACGGGTCGGTCAGGGCGTTGCTCGGCGCGTACGGGCTGACGGGCACGGCCGGGACCGGGCCGTACGACAGGCCGCCGGCCCCCTTGAAGATCCCCTTGACGTAGCCGGCGCTGTCGGTCAGGTGGGCGAACACCTGCCGGATGTAGAGCTGGCTGATGATCTTGTCCCAACTCCCCGTGGTGTTCTTGTAGTTGAAGAACGCCGCTTCGAAGCCGAAGTCGGGCAGGCCGAGCACGCTGTAGTTGCTCGTGATCTGGGAGATCTGCGGCACCTGGGTGGCGTCGACCTCGCCGATGTCGAGGCTCCCGGACTTGAGGGCGTTGAACTCGGCGGTCGACGAGGTGAACGTCTCCCACTTCAGGGCGTCGTAGCGCATCTTGACCGGGCCGCCGTAGGCCGGGTTGGGCACCATGGTGTAGGCCGATGTGCTCGGGGTGAACGAGCTCAGCTTGGACGGCCCGTCGACCACCGACCAGATCTTGCTGGTGGCGAAGGTGGACGGAGCGCTGGCCTGCTTGTTGAGGAAGTCGTAGATGGCTTTGGCGTTGGCCGGGCTCTTGAAGTTAACCGGTGCCCCGCCCAGCGAGGTCACGTCCCACGACTTGCTCGGCAAAGCGTTGATCAGGGCGAGCTGGTCACCGGTGAAGTAGCCGGTGTTGTATGTCTTGGTCAGGTGCATGGTGACCGTCGAGCCCGACGCCGTGGCCGATGAGACGTTGTCAGGGAAGAAGCCCGGGGTGTAGTTGGAGAAGTTGGACGGGTTCTCCTTGATCGCCGCCTTGACCAGGTCGACGAAGAAGACCACGTCCTCACCGGTGACCGAGGCGCCGCTCGACCACTTGTAGCCCGGCTTGATGGTGATCGACACCGTCTTGTTGCCGTTGGAGTAGACGGGTGGTTGGGCCAAGGAGATCTGTTGGTCGAAGGCCGGCACCTGGCCCTTGGGCGACTGATAGAGCGGCAGGTACATGAGGTTCTGGAACGAGTACGAGTTGTAGACGCTGCCCTGGTTGGACGGGGTGATCGGGAAGATGTAGGTCGGCGTAGTGCCGGTCTGCTGGCCGATGGTGATCGTGCCTCCGGTGCTCGCCGTGCCGACGGGCGGAACGGCGCCGTACAGGCCGGTGATCTTGGCGCTGCTGCCCGGCGTGGTCGACCCGGTCGAGCTGTTACCCGTGCTGGCCGGCGGCGCAGCGCCGTTCTTGGTGCTGCTGCTGCCGCACGCGGCCAGCAGCGCACCGGCGACGACCACGGATCCGAGCGCCATGGCCCGGCGTGGACGACGCCGCACCCCCGCCCCTGCCTGACCCGTGACCGGCACTGCCGCGCCGCTCATCGGGGTACCCCTGAGACCTCGCACCTTCGGACCCTCCTCCTGTGTGGCGTCGGCTCCGTCGCCGATCGCTCGATACCACGATCGACCGGGACCTCGAGGTCCCGGTCGCTTCCCTCCCTGCTGCACCTCCCTGCGTCGGCTACTGCAGCCGGATCGCCAGGATGGTGGTCGTGAACGCAAAGGCCACGGCGCAGGCGACCGTCGCCCGGTCGAGATTTCGCTCGGCCACCGTGGAGCCCGACGCCGCCGCTCCGAGGCCGCCGCCGAACATCTCCGACAGCCCGCCACCCTTGCCGCTGTGGAGCAGCACGAGGAAGATGAGCGCAGCCGACACGATGATGTGGACGACGACAACGATGGCGGTCAGCAACCGACCCTGCCTCCTTGAAACCCTGTCTGCTCGAAACTCGCTGTTAACCCCCCCGGGGGGCGGCGAGGCGTCAACCTAGCAGCCAGTTTCCCAGGTATCGAGACAGGAGTGTTAACTGGGGGCGTCGGCTGTAACGGTTGTGACAACGCCCGAAGCGGGACGCTTCGGTCACGTGACGGCGGGGCGGGCCGCGACCACGATGCGGGCCAGCTCCTCGGGGTCGAGGCTGGCCCCGCCGACCAGGGCGCCGTCCACGTCCGCGCCGGCCAGCAGCTCGGCGGTCGTCGCCGCCTTGACCGACCCGCCGTAGAGGACCCGGACCCCCACGGCGGCCTCGGCGCCGTGGCTGGTCGCCACCTCGGCCCGGATCGCCGCGCAGACCTCCTGGGCGTCGGTGGCGGTGGCCTGGCGCGCCGTGCCGATGGCCCAGATGGGCTCGTAGGCGAGGACCGAGTCGGCCACCGCCGAGGCGTCGACGCCGGCCAGCGCGGCGCGGACCTGGCCGACCACGTGGTCGGTGGTCTGGCCGGCCTCGCGCTGGTCGAGGGTCTCCCCCACGCAGCACACGGGCAGCATCCCAGCGGCGAGGACGGCGCGCAGCTTCCTCGCCACCATGTCGTCGGTCTCGCCGAGGCCCTGGCGCCGCTCCGAGTGGCCGACGATGACGTAGCGCACGTTGAGCTTGGCCAGCATCACCGGGCTGATCTCCCCGGTGAAGGCCCCTTTGGTCTCCCAGTGGACGTTCTGGGCGCCGAGGGCGATCGGGATCTGGTCGACGTCGAGCACCGTCTGGACCGACCGCAGGGCGGTGAACGCCGGGTGGACGCTGACCTCGACGGCGTCGGTGTCCGCGGGCCTGAGGCCGAAGGCCAGCTTCTGGATCACCGCGATGGCCTCGAGGTGGGTCAGGTGCATCTTCCAGTTGCCGGCGACGAGCGGCTTGCGCCGCGGCGCTCCCCCCGCCGGGGCGGCGGCGCTCACCTCGGCGCCCGGCGCAGCGCGGCCAGGCCGGGCAGGTCGCCCTGCTCGAGCAGCTCGAGCGACGCGCCACCGCCGGTCGACACGTGGTCGACCCGGTCGGCCAGCCCGAAGCCGGCCAGGGCGGCGGCGCTGTCGCCCCCCCCGACCACGGTCGAGGCCCTGGTCTCGGCCATGGCCCCGGCGACCGCGTGGGTGCCGGCGGCGAAGCGGGGGTCCTCGAACACCCCCATGGGCCCGTTCCAGAAGACCGTCGCCGCGCCCTCGATGGCGTCGGCGAAGTCCGCCGCCGTGCCGGGGCCGATGTCGAGGCCCATCCAGCCGGCGGGGATCTCGGTGCCGACCTGGCGGACCTCGCCGGTCGGCGCCCGGCCGGGGCCGAAGGCGCCGCCGGGGCTGAGGATGGTGAGGTCGCCGGGCAGGAGGATCACCTTGCCACCGGCCAGCAGGCGCCGGCAGGTGTCGACCTGGTCCTCCTCGAGCAGCGACGCCCCGGTGCTGTGACCCTGCGCGGCGAGGAAGGTGAAGCACATCCCACCCCCGACCACCAGGGCGTCGACCCGGTCGACGAGGGCCTCGATGACCCCCAGCTTGTCGCTCACCTTCGACCCGCCGAGGACGGCGACGAAGGGCCGGGCCGGGGCGTCGAGCAGGCCGCCGATGACCTCCACCTCGCGGGCCAGCACCCGGCCGGCGGCCGACGGCAGGGTGGCGGGCGGCCCGACGATCGATGCGTGGGCCCGGTGCGCGGCGCCGAACGCGTCGTCCACGTACAGGTCCTGCCCGTCGACGAGGCGAGCCACGAAGACGGGGTCGTTCCCCTCCTCCCCGGGGTCGAAGCGCAGGTTGTCCAGCAGCGTGACCTTGGACGTGTCGGCTCCCGCAGCGCCGAGCAGCTCGTCGAAGCGGGCCCGCACCGGGGCCAGGTCGTAGCGGGGATCGACCCGGCCCTGGGGGCGCCCGAGGTGGGTGCAGACCGTCACGTGGGCCGCCCCCCGGTCGAGCAGCCACGACACCGTCTCGATCGGCAGCCGGATGCGCAGGTCGTCGGTGATGCGGCCGTCGACGATGGGCACGTTGAAGTCGACCCGGACGAGGACCCGCTTCCCGGCCGGGTCCGGCAGGTCCTCGAGCTGGGGGAGGTCCACGCTCAGCGGTCCTGGTCGGCCAGGCCGACGCGGCGGGCCAGGTCCACCAGGCGGTTGGAGTAGCCCCACTCGTTGTCGTACCAGCCGAAGATCTTGACCATCGAGCCCATCGTCAGGGTGAGCAGCGAGTCGAACGTGCAGCTGGCCGGCGACCCGACGATGTCGGAGGACACGATCGGGTCATCGGTGTAGACCAGCACCCGCGACAGCGGGCCCTCGCTGGCCGCGGCCAGGAAGGCCGCGTTGACCTCGTCGATGGTCACCTCGCGGCCCAGGATGCCGGTGAAGTCGGTGATCGAGCCGTCCGACACGGGCACCCGGAGGGCCGAGCCGTCGAGCTTGCCCTTCATCGACGCCAGCACCAGGCTGGTGGCGCGCGCCGCGCCGGTCGACGCCGGCACGATGTTGACCGCCGCTCCCCTCGCCCGCCGCAGGTCCTTGTGGGCCAGGTCGAGCAGGTTCTGGTCGTTGGTGAAGGCGTGGACCGTGGTCATCAGGCCCTTCTCCACGCCGAAGGCGTCGTCGAGCACCTTGACCATCGGCACGAAGCAGTTGGTCGTGCACGACGCGTTGGACACCACCTTGTGGGCGGCCGGGTCGAACGTGTCGTCGTTGACCCCGACCACGAAGGTGGCGTCCACGTCGGCCGCCGGCGCCGAGATCACCACCCGGGGCGCACCCCCCTCGAGGTGCCGGCCGGCAGACTTGCCGTCGGTGAAGCGGCCCGTCGACTCCACCACCACATCCACCCCGAGCTCGCCCCACGGCAGCTCGTCGGGCGCCTGGCCGGTGAAGATCCGGATCCGGCTGTCCCCCACGGTGACGTGGTCGGCGTCGTGGCCGACGGCCTGGCGCAACACGCCGTGGGTGGAGTCGTACTTCAGCAGGTGGGCGGCGGTGGCCGCCGGCGTGATGTCGTTGGCGGCCACGACCTCCACCCCGTCCTGCCCCTGCCCACCTTGCTCCAGGGCGGCGCGCAGGAAGTTGCGCCCGATGCGCCCGAAGCCGTTGATGCCCACACGTACTGCCATGTCGTCCCCTCGGTCCTCGTACCCGTGCGCCGGCCAGGCCCGGCGACGTCCGTTCCCGGTCGCGACTCGTCCGGTCCCGGGGCACGGGCATCGTAGGCCGGGCGGCCGCCCGCCCGGTGAGGGGACCCCCGCGGGCCACGCCGGTCACCACCACCGGGATGTCGGTGCCCCGTGCCACGCTGGAGACGTGGAGAGCCTCGTCGACCGCACCCTCGACCTGGAGGACCTGTTCGGCACCCCCGACGACGGCCACCGCTACGAGATCCTCGACGGGGCCCCGGTCATGACGCCCCCTCCAGGGACGAGCCACCAGCACGTCGTCCTGGAGCTGGCCGTGCTCCTCCGCCAGGCGGCCGGCCCGCGTGGCCTCCGGACCTTCGTCGCCCCGGTAGCGTGGCGGATCGGGGGGCTGACCGGCTGGTGGGCTGACTGAGAGCAGCGCCCGCGCCGGTGGCGACAGCTTCTCAGGCGCCGGGAACGACCAGCGACGCCAGCGCGTCGGCCAGCGCCCCGATGTCGTGCGCTCCGCGATCGGGCCTGGCCAGAGGCGTGACCACCACCTCGACCCCGGCGGTCGCGGCGAGCGCCTCGAGCCTGGCCAGCCCGTCGGGGATGGTGCCGGCGCCGGGGATGCGCACCTCGACCACCGACGCGGCGTCGACGAGGACGGCGTCGACGGGCACGCCGTGGTCGAGCACCGCCCTGAGATGGTCGATCGGCGCGAAGCCGTCGGTCTCGGGCAGCTGCGGCCTGAGGTTGCACACGAAGATCCGACCACCGCTTCTGGCCTCCAGCGCGGCGCGCACGTCGGGGACCACGCAGGTGGCCAGGACACTGGTGAACAGCGAGCCGGGACCGATGACGACCTGGTCGGCGCCGGCCAGGGCGCGGCGCACCTCGTCGGGGGCGTGGGCGTCGGGCGGCACCACCGACACGGAGGTGATGGGCTCCGTCGAGGACTGAACGTTGACCTGCCCGAGCACCTCCGCCCCGCCGACGTCGGCCTTGAGCACCACCGGCACCGCCGTGGCGGGCAGGACGCGACCGGTCACGCCGAGCAGGTCGGCGGCCACGTCGAGGGCGGAGCCGAAGTCGCCGGTGAGCTCGGCCAGGCCGGCGATGACCAGGTTGCCGAGGGCGTGGCCGTCGAGGTCGCCCCCCGAGAACCGGTGCTCGAAGGCCCTGGCCCACAGCGACGCCGGGTCGGCCATGGCGACCAGGCACCGGCGTAGGTCCCCCGGCGCGGGCAGCCCGGTGGTGGCCCGGAGCCGGCCGCTCGATCCGCCGTCGTCGGCCACCGACACCACCGCGGTCACCGTCCCGGCGTACCGGCGCAACGCCCGCAGGGTGGTCGACAGGCCGTGGCCGCCTCCCAGGGCGACGACGACCGGGCCCGCGCTCACCGCTCGACGTCCCGGTGGTGCACGCCCGGGTCCCAGCCTTCCACCCGCAGCCGGCGGGCCAGCTCCTCGGCCAGGGCGACCGACCGGTGCCGCCCACCCGTGCAACCGATGCCGATGGTCAGGTACGACTTGCCTTCCTTGACGTAGGCGGGCAGCAGGAAGCCGAGCAGCCCGTCGAGGCGGTCCAGCAGCTCGGACGCCTCGGGCTGGCCGAGGACGTAGTCGCGCACCGGCTGGTCGAGCCCGGTCAGGGGGCGGAGCGCGTCGATCCAGTGCGGGTTGGGCAGGAAGCGGCAGTCGAAGAGGTTGTCCACGTCGCGGGGGACGCCGTGCTTGAACCCGAACGACGTCACCGACAGCTGCATCGACTCCACGTCCGCCTCGGTGAACAGCTCGGCCAAGCGCCCGCGCAGCTGGTGCACGTTGAGGTCGCTCGTGTCGATGGCCACGTCCGCCTCCTCCCTGATGGGACGGAGCCTTCGACGCTCCTGGGCGATGGCCTCCACCACCCCCTCGGTGCCGAGGGGGTGGCGCCTGCGGGTCCCCTCGAAGCGCCGGACGAGCACCTCGTCGGCCGCGTCGAGGTACACCACCCGCACGGTCGACCCGGTGCGGCGCAGCTGCGCGACCGCGACCCGCAGCTCGTCGAGCTGGTCGGCGTCGCGGCCGACCACGAACGCCACCCGCTGGGTCGACGAACCCGGCGCCGAGACCAGCTCGCCGACCTTGGTCACCAGCGCGGTCGGCATGTTGTCGATGACGAACCAGCCGAGGTCCTCGAGCGTCGCCCCCGCCTGCGAGCGCCCCGCGCCCGACATGCCGGTGATGATCACGTACTCGGTCATCGGAGCTTCTCCGCCCGCAGGAGCAGCAGCCGGGGGATGGTCGCGGCGTCGGCGTACTCGGCCGCCCTGGCCAGGAAGCCGGGCGGCGGCGCCGGCTCCTCCATCCGCGTGACGAGCAGGCCGTTGGCGATCATGGCGTTGACGTAGCGCGACAGCGGCCGGTGGATGAACGGGATCCACACGTCCTTGGCCACCTCCTCCACGCTGCGGTCCTCCACCAGGTAGGGCCCGATGCGCCAGTACTGCTCCTCGAGGATGGTGTCGTCGATCCACCCGGACCCCGGCGTCTGCAACAGCGGATGGTTGAGCAGGAACACGAACCGGCCGCCGCTGACCAGCACCCGGCCCACCTCGGCGACCGCCGCGTCGACCGCCTCGATGTGCTCGAAGACCAGGCAGGCCACCACCGCGTCGAACGAACCGTCGGCGAAGGGCAACAGGTCCGCGCCGGATCGGGCCAGGGCCACCCCGCCGCGCTGGGCGGCCAGGGCCAGCTGGGCCTTCGTGGGGTCGACGCCGACCACGCCGGTGACCCCCGGGAGGGACCCGGCCAGGCGGGAGATCTGCCCCTCGCCGCACCCCACGTCGAGCACCCGGGTGGCCCCGGCCAGGTGCTCGGCCGCCAGCGGCAGGATCTGCTCGGTGTACTCCTCGTCCGCGCCCTCGGTGAAGCCGTCGGCCCACCAGCCGGCGTTGATCTCCCACAGCTCGTCGGCCTGGTCGCCTGCCACGCGCCGACGGTACCGCCCGCCGGGCCTCCCTACCCCGCCGGCCTCCTCCCTCCCCGCCGGGCCTCCCCCATCCCCGCCGGCCTCGCCGCTCGGTCCCCGCTGCCGACTTCTGCGGACGCGCCGGCGTGCCGGTTCCCCGCTCCCAATTTCTGCGGACGCGCCGGCGTGCCGGGCGCCGTCAGGTGTCACCAGATCCGCCGATCCCTGCGAAGCGACCGCGGATGGCGGCCTGCCGAGCGTTCCCACCGGCCGGCGAAACGTACAACTCGACTCCCTTTTCCGTCCGGTGGAGGCGTGAACGTCGCCGTCAGCACCTTCCGAGCCGAGCTGTCGAGCTGGATCGAGCGCGCCCGGGCCGGCGAGGAGGTCGTGGTCACCGATCGGGGCATCCCGGTGGCCCGGCTCCCGCCCGTCGACGCCGCACCACTGCTCGAGCAGCTCGTCCAGCGGGGCGTGCTGGGCCAGCCCCGACGCGGCGATCGCCCTCCGGCTCGGGGAGCGAGCCGCGCCCATGCCAGCGGGCCGGTGTCCGACCTCGTGGGTGAGCGGCGGCGCTGACCGATGGCCGTCGTCTACTTCGACAGCAGCGCCTTCGTCAAGCTGGTCGTCGAAGAAGGCGGGAGCGACCTGGCCGCCGGGCTCTGGGACGGTTGCGACCTCGCCGTGTCGAGCCGGCTGGCCTATCCCGAGGTGCGTGCCGCCCTGGCCGCCGCGAGGCGCGCCGGCCGTCTGGCGGACCCCGGGGAGCGGTCGGCCGAAGCCGCCTGGGAGGGCTACTGGGCGGCGACCACACCGGTGGAGCTGACCGAGCCCGTCACCGCCCACGCCGGCCAGCTCGCCGCCCGACATGCGCTGCGAGGCGCGGATGCGGTGCACCTGGCCAGCCTGTTTGCCCTCGGCGCGGTGGGAGCGTTGTTCGCCGTGTGGGACCGGCGGCTCCGAACCGGAGCACTGGCCGCCGGCGCGACGTTGGCTCCGACCGGGTAACGGCCGCCTCACCGCACCCCGGGTCCCCACCTCACCGCACCCCGGGTCCTTTCGAACACGGACCCGCCGGCGTGCCGCTCGGCCCTTCCCGCTCCCGATTTCTGCGGACCCGTTGGCGTGCTGGGCGCTGTCAGGTGTCACCAGATCCGCGGATCCCTGCGAAGCGACCGCAGCTCGCGGACCGCAGACCGGTCCCACCGACCGCAGCTCGCGGACCGCAGACCGGTCCCACCGACCGCAGCTCGCGGACCGCAGACCGGTCCCACCGACCGCAGCTCGCGGACCGCAGACCGGTCCCACCGACCGCAGGCTCGCGGCCCGCAGACCGGTCCATGGAGCACGGACCCGCCGGGGGCGTGGGATCATGGCGAGATGCCCGCGAGGGACCTGGTCGAGCGCATCGCCAGGACGCGTCGACCCGTGGGCCGACCCGAGGGCCGACCCGAGGGCCGACCCGCGGGATCGGGGGCCGGGGTGGTCGACCTGCCGTGGGGCTGGGCGACCGTGCGGGTTGGCGCCCCGCACCTCGAGGCCGACAGCCGGGTCGTCGTGGTGGGCGCCGGCGCGCCTTGGCCGCAGGTCGTGGCCGCCGCTGACCGGATCCTGGGCGGCGCCGGCATGGCCGGTCGGCGCGTCGAGGTCTGGCGGTCGGGGCCGGGACCGGGCGCGCCCGCACCCGACGGGGTCCCGGCGCCGGCCCTGGCGCCGACCGCTGATGCGCCGGCGCGGCGGATGGAGGTCGTGATGGTGCTGGCCGCCGACCGGCCGGCCCCGACCGACCTGGCCGCCGCCGGTGCCTGCGTGGCCGCCGCAGGGGGGCGCGCCGAGGTGCGCGTGGTCGAGGACGGGCGGCTGGTGCAGCACCTGGCCATCGTCGAGGGTCGGGTGGCGTCGCTCTGCCACCTCGACCGGGTCGGCTCTCTCGGCGAGGTGGAGGGCGTGCAGACCGTGCTCGACCAGCGCGGGCGGGGCCTCGGCTCGGCCGTGGTCGTTGCCGCCGCCCACCGGGCCAGGGCCGACGGCGTGAGGACGCTCTGGCTCAGGACCGACGCCGACGGCGCCCCGAGGAGGATGTACGGCCGGCTGGGGTTCGAGGCGGTCGGTGTCGTGACAACCTGGTCCTGGACTGCGCTCACATGATCGCCGCACAGCACTCCGCCGAGGCCGGCGGGATCAGACCTCGTCGGTCGACCGGACCGGCCCCGCCGGCGCGTGGATCCGCTCCCACACCGCCCCTGCGACCGCCTCCGGGAGCCAGCTGAGGGCCTGGAGGGTCTCGAGCGAGGCCGCCTTCACCGCGCTGACCCCGCCGAGCTCGCTGACCAGGCGCTTCTTGCGGGTCGGGCCGAGACCGGGGACCCCGTCGAGCACCGAGGCGGTCATGCGCTTGCCCCGCAGGCTGCGGTGGTAGGTGATGGCGAAGCGGTGGGCCTCGTCGCGGATCTGCTGCAGGAGGTAGAGCGCCTCGGAGCTGCGCGGGATCCTGACCGGGTCGGGCCGGCCGGGCAGGTACACCTCCTCGAACTGCTTGGCCAGGGACGCCACCGGGATCTCCCCGTCGAGGCCGAGCTCCTCGAGCACCCGCACGGCCACGCCCAGCTGGCCCTTGCCGCCGTCGACGAGGAGGAGCTGCGGCGGGTAGGCGAACCGGCGCCTGCGGTCCTCGAGCGGCTTCTCGCGGTCGGTCAGGTACGCGGTCAGCCGCCGGGTCAGCACCTCCCCCATCGACGCGAAGTCGTCGTTGCCCTCGACGGTGCGCACCTTGAACCTGCGGTACTCCGACGGCCGAGCCAGGCCGTCTTCCATGACCACCATGGAGCCGACGTAGTCGGTCCCCTGGAGGTGGCTCATGTCGTAGCACTCGATGCGCAGCGGCGCCTCGGGCAGGTCGAGGGCGTCCTGCAGGGCGTTGAGGGCCCTGGCCCTGGCGTTGTGGTCGGCCGCCCGCTTCAGCCGGTGGCGGGTGAACTCCTCGCCCGCGTTGCGCGTCACCATCTCGAGCAGGGCCCGCTTGTCGCCCCGCTGGGGGACCCGCAGCTCCACCACCGCCCCGCTCCTGGCGCTCGGGTTGACGCTGCGCTCGACGCGGTACCTGGCGTCGGCCGCCCACCACTCGACGCCGTCGGACGTCGCGCCGGGCCGGCGCCCGGAGGACGACCCGGTCGACGTCGTCCTCGGCTGCTCGGGCGCCCCCGACCGCTGCGCCTCCAGCCAAGCCTCGAGGACCTCGGCGCCGTCGGGCTCGTCGGGCAGCAGGATCAGCGGGGGCACGCCGAGGGCCGGATCGGCGTAGTGCTGCTCGACGATCTGGGAGATCAGCTGGGGGGTCGACAGGTCGTCGACCTTGTCGATGACGAAGCCCTTGCGCCCGACCACCCGGCCGCGCCGGACGTAGAAGACCTGCACGGCGGCCTCGAGCTCGTCCTGCACCAGCGCGAAGCAGTCGAGGTCCTCGGCGCTCTCGGTCACCATCTGCTGCTTCTCGACCGCCTTGCGGACCGAGGCCAGCCGGTCCCTGAGGCGCGCCGCCCGTTCGAACTCGAGCCCCGACGAGGCCTCCGCCATGTCCTGCTCGAGGCGCCGGATGACCGGCTGGGTGTCGCCGTCGAGGAAGGCGATCAGCTCGTCGACCAGGGCGGCGTAGGGCACCTTGTCGACCGCGCCGACGCAGGGGCCCGAGCACTTCTCGATGTGGAACAGCAGGCACGGGCGCCCCTGGCGCTCGTGGGTGCGGAACTTGTTGTCGCTGCAGGTCCGGATCGGGAAGGTCCGCAGCAGCGAGTCGAGGGTCTCGCGGATGGCGTAGGCGTGGGCGTAGGGCCCGAAGTACCTGCTCCCCTTGTCCTTGGCGCCCCTCCTGACCATCGCCCTCGGCCACTCGTCGGCCAGGGTGACGGCGAGGAACGGGTAGCTCTTGTCGTCGCGGAGCCGGACGTTGAAACGCGGCTTGTGCTGCTTGATGAGGCTGTACTCGAGCATGAGGGCCTCGACGTCGTTGCGGACCTGGATCCACTCGACGCTCTCGGCCGACGCCACCATCTGCGCGGTGCGCGGCAGCAGGTGGGCCGGGTTCTGGAAGTAGTTGGAGAGGCGGCTGCGCAGCGACTTGGCCTTGCCGACGTAGATGACCCGGCCGTCCCGGTCGCGGAACTGGTAGGAGCCGGGGGCGTCGGGGATGGTCCCGGCCGGGGGTCGCTGCAGCACCCCCCCATCCTGCCGCGGGGTCGGGACCGGGCGGCAGGAAGCGGGGGCGGCCACGCCCCCGCTTCCCGGCCCGTAGCGTGCAGCCATGGCCCGTAGCGTGCAGCCATGGCCGGACCCGATCGCCACGCCCTCACGGCCAGGTGGCGCCGGGTCCTCGACCACCCCGACGCCGAGGTCCCCCTCGACGAGGCCGCCCTGTTGATCAGCGCCCACGGCCAGCCCGACCTCGACGTCGACGACGCCATGGGTGAGCTCGACACGCTCGCCGGGCGGGTGGAGCAGCCCGACACCGACGGGGTCGTCGAGCTGCTCTTCGGGCGGCTGGGCCTGCGGGGTGACCGGGCCGGCTACGACGACCCGGCCAACTCCTACCTCGACCGGGTCATCGCCCGCCGCCTCGGCATCCCCATCTCCCTGGCCGTCGTCATGATCGAGGTCGGCCGCCGTCGCGGCGTCACCCTGGAGGGCGTCGGGCTGCCCGGCCACTACCTCGTGCGCGAGCCGGCCAGGCCCGACAGCCTGATCGACCCCTTCGACGGCGGCCGCCGCCTCGACGCCGACGCCTGCGTCCAGCTCCTCCGGCGCGTGGCCGGGCCCAGGGCGGAGCTCAGCCCGGCGCTCCTCGCCCCTGCCGGCCGCCTGGCGACGGTCACCAGGATGCTGGCCAACCTCGAGCGCAGCTTCCGCAGCCGGGCCGACGCCCCCGGGATCGCCTGGGTCTCGCGCCTCACGGTGGTCGTGCCCGGCCTCGGCGCGGCCCGCACCATCGAGCTGGCGACGACCCTCGCCGATCTCGGCTGCTACCGCGACGCGGCCGACGCCTTCGACGCCCTGGCGGCGCGCCGCGACCTGACCTCCGCGACCGCAGCCGAGCTGCACAACCGGGCCGTGGCCGCCCGCGCCCGGCTCAACTGAGCCGGGGCTCGCCGGCCGGGACCCCTACAGGCCCGACGTGCACCCGTCGGGGCCGGGAACGGGGAACGTGTCGCCGCCGCCACCGGCGACCGCCCGCTGGTAGGCGAGCTCGGTGTCCGGCCCGAAGGCCGCGCTGTACGACGACCACGACTGGCAGCCGCCCTGGTGCAGGCCGCCGATCACGCCGACGACCACGTCCGCGCCCGACGACGACCTGGCCAGCCACGGGGCGCCGCTCGACCCGTCGACATAGGCGTCGCAGTCGAAGCGCGGGTAGGACCCCTCCCACACCACGCGGTTGGTGCAGGTCACCGGGCGTCCCGGCGGGTCGTCGTCGTAGGCCGTCACCGTCACCTTGCGACCGGCGGTCAGGTTGGTCACCAGCCGGTTGCTGCCGGTCACCTGCTGCACCGTCCGGAGGCGGCCCCGCCACCAGATGCGCGCCACCCGGAGGAAGGCCACGTCGCGCTGGGTGCGCTGGGCCGCCCTCCACCCGGGAGGGCCGTAGGCGGCAACGACGGGCCACCGGCCGTAGGGCGCCTGACCGTCGTGGAACCCGGGCACGAACGTCAGCCCCCGCCCCGACCCGTCGATGCAGTGGGCTGCGGTGATGAGCACGTCGCCCGTCGAGCTGCTCACCACGCTGGCCGTGCAGTAGTGGGTGGTCGCCCCGGCGACGAAGAGGGCCCCCACGGTCGGGCGCCCGACGATCTGTCTCGCCATCGCCGTGTCCGCCGGCGCTGCGGCCGACGCGTAGGCGCCGCTCACGGCGACGGTCAGCAAGGTGGCCGCGGCGACGCGCGCCGCGACGGACGGCAACCTCCTGCGGTGCGGGTGGCGCAACCCTGGGGCGCCCGCAACGGGCCCGGGACCGCGTCGGCGAGGACGCATCGCCAGACCCTACCCCGAGCCCGAGTGGCCGTCCCGCCCTGCGGCTCCGGCCGCCAGGGGTCAGAGACCGAGCAGCTCAGAGACCGAGCAGCTCAGAGTCCGAGCAGCTCAGAGTCCGAGCAGCGGGGCGAGGAACTGCCCGGTGTAGCTCTCGGACGTCTTAGCCACCGTCTCGGGGGTGCCCTCCACGACGATCGACCCGCCGCCGTCGCCGCCCTCGGGCCCGAGGTCGACGATCCAGTCCGACGTCTTGATGACGTCGAGGTTGTGCTCGATCACCAGCACCGTGTTGCCCTGGTCGACGAGGCGGGAGAGCACGGTGAGCAGCTTGCGGATGTCCTCGAAGTGCAGCCCGGTGGTGGGCTCGTCGAGGACGTACACGGTGCGGCCGGTCGACCGCTTGGACAGCTCGCTGGCCAGCTTGATGCGCTGGGCCTCCCCCCCGGAGAGGGTCGGCGCCGGCTGGCCGAGGCGCACGTAGCCGAGGCCGACGTCGACCAGCGTGCGCATGTGCCTGGCGATGACCGGCTGGTTGGCGAAGAAGTCGACGGCGTCCTCGCAGGGCAGGTCGAGCACCTCGGAGATGTTCTTGCCCTTGAAGGCGATGTCGAGGGTGTCGCGGTTGTACCTGGCGCCCTTGCACACCTCGCACGGGACGTACACGTCGGGCAGGAAGTGCATCTCGATCTTGATCGTGCCGTCGCCCGCGCAGGCCTCGCAGCGGCCGCCCTTGACGTTGAAGCTGAACCGGCCGGGCTGGTAGCCCCGGACCTTGGCCTCGGTGGTGGAGGCGAACAGCCTCCTGATGTGGTCGAACACCCCCGTGTAGGTCGCCGGGTTGGAGCGCGGGGTGCGGCCGATCGGCGACTGGTCGATGCTGATGACCTTGTCGACCGAGTCGACCCCGTCGATGCGCTTGTGGCGGCCCGGCACCTCCTTGGAGCGGTAGATCCGCTGCATCAGGGACCGCAGCAGGATGTCGTTGACGAGGGTCGACTTGCCCGATCCGGACACGCCGGTGACCGCGACCATGCAGCCCAGGGGAAAGTCCACGTCCACGTTCTTGAGGTTGTGCTCCCGGGCTCCACGCACCGTGATCTGACCCTTGCCCTCGCGGCGCATGGCCGGCACCGGGATGGACCGCTTACCGGTCAGGTACTGCCCGGTCAGCGACTTGCGGTTCTTGAGCAGGGCGGAGACCGGGCCGGCGACCACGACCGAGCCACCGTGCTCCCCCGCCCCCGGGCCGATGTCGACCACGTAGTCGGCGACCCGGATCGTCTCCTCGTCGTGCTCGACCACGATCACCGTGTTGCCGAGGTCGCGGAGGCGGACGAGGGTGTCGATGAGCTTGCGGTTGTCGCGCTGGTGCAACCCGATCGAGGGCTCGTCGAGGACGTAGAGCACCCCGACCAGGCCACTGCCGATCTGCGAGGCCAGCCGGATCCGCTGGGCCTCCCCGCCGGCGAGGGTCGCGGCCGACCGGTTGAGCGACAGGTAGTCGAGGCCGACGTCGAGGAGGAACTGCATCCTGGCCTGGATCTCCCGCAGCACCCGGTCGGCGATCAGGTGGTCGCGCTCGGAGAGCTCGAGGCGCAGCATCACCGCAGTGGCGTCGCGCAGCGCCAGGTCGCACAGCTCGAACAGGTTGCGGCCGTCGACGGTGACCGCCAGCGTCTCCGGCTTGAGCCTGGCCCCTCCGCACGCCGGGCAGGGGACCTCGCGCATGTAGCCCTCGATGGTCTCGCGCATGTGGTCCGACTCGGCCTCGGAGTGGCGTCGCTGCAGGTAGGGGACGACCCCCTCGTAGTGGGTGTTGTACGAGCGGGTCCGGCCGTAGCGGTTGCGGTACTGGACGTGCACCTGCTTGGTCCCCGAGCCGTAGAGGATCACCTTCTGCTCGGCCTTCTTCAGCTGGCGCCAGGCCGTGGAGGTCGGGAACCCGTAGGTGGCGCTGACCGCTTCGAGCACCCGGCCGAAGTACTCGCCGCGAGCCCCGGCCCACGGCACCACCGCCCCCTCCTCGATGGACAGGTCGGGGTCGGGCACGACCAGCTCGGGGTCGACCTCGAAGCGGGTGCCGAGGCCGTCGCAGTCCGGGCAGGCCCCGTAGGGGGAGTTGAAGGAGAAGTTGCGGGGCGCCGGCTCGTCGAACGAGCGGCCGTCGACCGGGCAGGCCAGGTGCTGGGAGAAGGTCAGGACCTCCGCGTCGCCCTCGCCATCCTTCGGCACGAGCTGCACCTCGGCCACCCCCTCGGCCAGGCGCAGCGCCGTCTCGAGCGAGTCCGTGAGCCGGCGCTCGATGCCGTCGCGGCGCACCAGCCGGTCGACGACCACCTCGATGGTGTGCTGCTCGTAGCGGGCCAGCCTGGGCGGGTCGGTCAGCTCGTGGATCTCCCCGTCGATCCTGGCCCGGCTGTAGCCCTGGCCGGCCAGCTCCTCGAGGAGGGTCTGGTACTCGCCCTTGCGCCCCCGCACCACCGGCGCCAGCACCTGGAACCTGGTGCCGTCGGGCAGCTCGAGGATGCGGTCCACGATCTGCTGCGGCGTCTGGCGCGACACCGACACCCCGTGCTCCGGGCAGTGGGGCACCCCGATGCGGGCGTAGAGCAGCCGGAGGTAGTCGTAGACCTCGGTGATGGTGCCGACCGTCGAGCGGGGGTTGCGCGACGCCGACTTCTGGTCGATCGAGATGGCCGGCGACAGGCCCTCGATGAAGTCGACGTCCGGCTTGTCCATCTGCCCGAGGAACTGCCTGGCGTAGCTCGACAGCGACTCCACGTACCGGCGCTGGCCCTCGGCGTAGATGGTGTCGAACGCCAGCGAGCTCTTGCCCGAGCCGCTCAGCCCGGTGAAGACGATCAGCTTGTCCCTCGGCAGCTCGAGGGAGACGTTGCGGAGGTTGTGCTCCCTAGCCCCACGGACGACGAGCTTGTCGGACACTCGCTCAGGGTACCAGCGAACAGGTGTTCGGTCGACGATGAGCCTGAGATCCTCGGCCCTCCGCCGGCCCCGGACGCGTCGGCCGCTTGATGGCCGGATCACGATGGACGCCGGCGACGTGGTGGCGCTCGACCGGCTCGACGCCACCGACGTCGGGCGGCTGCTGGCTGCTTCGGGAACCTCCGATGTCGTCGACGCCCATGTGGTGAGCTGCGCACGACGCAACCACCAGCGGGTCGTGACCTCCGACCCCGACGGTCTCCTCGGCCTCGACCCCCGGATCGGCCTCGTCACCCTCTGATCGCGGAAGGTCGACGGCGGTCCCGGGGCGATCGGCGGCGGCGCGAGCCCGGCGGCTCAACCCGCGATGAGCTCGATCCGGTTGCCGAAGGGGTCATCGACGTAGCCGCGCCGCACGTCCGGCAGCTCCTGATCCCAGGTGAAGCGGACGCCGGCGGCGGTGAGCCGGGCGACGAGGTCGTCGATGTCGTCGACCACGAGCGCAGGGTGGGCCCTGGTAGCCGGCCGGAAGTCGCGGTCGACCCCGAGGTGGACCCGGACCTCGCCCTGCTCGTACCAGCGGCCGCCCCGGGCCGCCAGAGCGGGGGGCTTGGGCACGGCGGTGAGGCCGAGCAGTCCGGCGAAGAAGCCGTCGGCCTCGTCCTCCCGGCCGGCGGGCATGGCCAACTGCACGTGGTCGATGGCGGCGAGCCGGAACGTCACTGCCCCATGTTGCCACCGGGGAAGGGCCGCCGGACGAGGCGTGGCCGGCGACCTCGGGGCGTCCCATGTCGGTTACTCACGTCGAGCGCCCCCAGAGCGCGGCCATCGCCGCTCGGCGCCTCGAGGAAAGGCAGAACCGACGGCGCCGCAGGCGCCGACCTCTCCCGGCGCCGCAGGCGCCCCCCACCTCGACCTCGCCCGGCGCCTTTAGGCCTAGGCGCCGCAGGCGCCCCCCACGCCGCGGGCGCCCCCCCACCCCGACCTCGGGGCGCCCCACGTCGGATACTCAGGTCGAGCGCCCCGAGGTCCGGACAGCGCCCTAGGCCTAGGCGCCGAGGGCGGCGAGCAGGCCGGCGACGGCCCCGTCGCGCTCGACCGACGTGGCCACGTCGACCGGGCGCCGGCCGGGGACAGGGGGCTCCCCCCACCGCCGGTCGGCGACGGTCATCCCCCGGGTGCGGGCGCCGCGAAGCTCCACGTCGACGACGCGCCGCTCCCAGCTGGCCAGCCCGGGGTCGACCAGGAGGGCGGCGGCCAGGGCGTCGTGGACCGGGCAGGCCCGCTCCCCCACCCGGCGCTCGTAGGCGTCGAGGTACCACTGCAGGATCGACCAGGTGAAGCGGGCCACCTGACCAGGAGCGGCGGCGATCCGGGCCAGGTCGTCGGACCGGAGCAGGGTGGTGTGGGTGACGTCGAGGGCGACCACGCCGAGGTCCCATCCCGCCGCCATGACCAGCTGGGCGGCCTCGGGGTCGTTGCCGATGTTGGCCTCGGCGTGGGGCGTGACGTTGCCGGGCACGTCGAAGGCGCCGCCCATGACCACGACCCGGCGCAGCAGCCGGGGCAGCTCGGGTTCGACGAGCAGGGCGACGGCCAGGTTGGTGAGCGGGCCGATGGCGAGCACCGAGAGCTCGCCCGGCTCGGCGCGGGCCATGCGCACCAGCTGCTCGGCCGCCGACTCCCCCGTGGGGGCGCCGGCGGGAGGCGGCTGGGCGGTGTCGCCGAGCCCGTCGGCGCCGTGGACGTGCTCCGCGGTCTCCAGGGCCTGGGCGATCGGGCGCCGGGCGCCGATGGCGACGGGCACGTCGGGCCGTCCGGCCACCTCGAGGACCCGTAGGGTGTTGCGGGCGCCCGTCGACGCCGGCACGTTGCCGTGGACCGACCCCACCGCCTCGATGCGCACGTCGGGCCGGCCGGCGAGGTAGAGCAGCGTCACGGCGTCGTCGATGCCGGTGTCGCAGTCGACGATCACGCGGGTGGGGGCGGTGGCCATGGCAGGTCAGGGTAGGTGCGCGATCTGCGCAGTCCGACGCCGGCAGCGGGGGGTGGGGTTTGACCGGATCCGCCGGCCCATGCTCCCATGTGCGCGTGCACATCATCATCGTCGGCTGCGGACGGGTCGGTTCGGAGCTGGCGGTGACCCTGACCGATGGCGGCCACACCGTGGTGATCATCGATCGCCGCCCGGCCGCCCTGCGCCGCCTCCCCGACGACTGGAGGGGCCGGTCGGTCATCGGCCTCGGCTTCGACCGCCACACCCTCGAGGAGGCCGACGTCGAGCACGCCGACGCCCTCGCCGCGGTGACGAGCGGCGACAACTCCAACATCCTCACCGCCCGCATCGCCAGGGAGCACTTCGAGGTGCCCAACGTGGTCGCCCGCATCTACGACCCCCGCAGGGCCCTGCTCTACCAGCGCCTCGGCATCCCGACGGTGGCCACCGTCACCTGGACCGTGGCCCAGGTGACCCACCGGCTGACCCCGGCCGAGGCGTCCACCGAGTGGGCCGACCCCAACGGGGACGTGGTGCTCGTCGAGCGGTCGCTGCCCACCCACTGGGTGGGGCGCGACCTGGCCGAGATCGAGGTCGCCGACCGGTGCCGCCTGGCGAGCATCAGCCGGTCGGGCCACGCCCGCGTCGCCCGCCCGGGCCTCATCGGCCAGGAGGGCGACCTCCTCCACCTCATGGTCCAGCGCGACGCCCTCCCTGCGGTCACCGCCACGTTGGAGGCGAAGCGGTGAAGGTCCTGATCGTCGGGGCCGGCAACGTCGGCACGTTCGTGGCCGAGGACCTGCGCGCCGCGGGCCACGACGTGACCGTCGTGGAGCAGGACGAGGAGCTGGTCGGTCGCCTGGCCGCCGAGAGCACCGAGGTCCGCTGGATGATCGGCGACGGCTGCGAGGTGGCGACCCTCGTCAAGGCGGGCGCCGCGGAGGCCGACGTGGTCGTCGGCGCCACCGGTGACGACGAGGACAATCTCGTGGTCTCGCTGCTCGCCAAGCAGGAGTTCGCCGTGCCGCGCGTGATCGCGAGGGTCAACAACCCCAAGAACCACTGGATGTTCAACCAGACCTGGGGGGTGGACGTCTCGGTGTCCACCCCGCACCTGCTGTCGTCGCTCGTCGCCGAGGCGGTCAACGTCGGGGCCCTGGTCCGGCTGCTCCAGCTCGACAACTCCGGGGTGCGCCTCGTCGAGGTGACCCTGACGGAGACCTCGCCCGCGGCGGCGCGGAGCATCGCCGAGCTGCACATGCCCCGCAACGCCACCATCGTCGCCATCGTCCGCCGGGAGAGCGTGGTGGTGCCGCGGGGCGACTCGGTGCTCGAGGGTGGCGACGAGGTGCTCGCCCTGGTCGACCCCGACGGCGAGGACTCGCTCCGGGAGCTGCTGACCGGGGGGACGACCCCCGGGGCGCCCCGAGCTGCCGGCTGACCCGCCCGTGGCACTAGAACCACCAGGATGGCCGTGACCACCGACCGCATGGCGTCCGCACTGCTGCTGCCCGAGACGCGCGGGTACCGGCTCAAGCGGGCGCTGCTCGGCAAGCCGCTCGTCAGCGAGCAGCTGTCGGAGGAGCGCCTGCCCTCCGCGGTCGCGCTCGGCGTCCTCTCGCCCGACTGCATCTCCTCGACGGCCTACGGCTCCGAGGAGATGCTCACCATCCTGGTCCCGGCGGCGGGCGCGGCGGCGTTCGCCCTGCTGATGCCGGTGACCATCGCCATCATCCTGGTCCTGCTGTTCGTGACCCTCTCCTACCGGGAGGTGGTCACCGTCTACACCAGGGCGGGCGGCTCCTACGTGGTGGCGAGGGACAACTTCGGGCTGAAGACGGCCCAGGTCGCGGCGGTGGCCCTCCTCATCGACTACACGGTGACCGTCGCCGTCCAGTCGGCGGCGGGGACCAACGCGCTCACCTCCGCCGTCCCCTCGCTCACGCCCTACCAGGTGCCGATCACCGTCGGGGTGGTGGTGCTGCTGGTCTACGGAAACCTGCGCGGCATCAGGGAGGCGGGGCGGATCTTCGCCCTCCCCACCTACCTGTTCATCGCCACCACCACGATCCTCATCGTCGTGGGGGTGGTCAAGCTGGTGGTGAGCGGCCTGCCCCACGCGGTGCTCCGGGCCGGCGCCGTCAGCCAGCACCCGTCCGCGGTCGCCCACACCGGGTCGGGCCACGGCCTGCTCATGGGGGTGGCCGTGTTCACCATCCTCAAGGCGTTCGCCAACGGCGGCTCGTCGCTCACCGGGCTCGAGGCCATCTCCAACGGCGTGGGCAGCTTCCGGCCGCCGGAGGGGATCAACGCCCGCAGGACCCTCGTCATCATGAGCTGCGTCCTCGGGTTCCTCGTCCTCGGGGTGTCCTACCTGGCCCACGTCACCCACGCCACCCCCTACGCCACCGGCAGCCCGACGGTGCTGTCCCAGGAGGCCAAGGTCGTCTTCGGGTCGAGCGCCTCCGGCCACGCCGTGTACCTGATCGTGCAGCTGGTCACCCTGCTGATCCTCTACACGGGCGCCAACACCAGCTTCAACGGGTTCCCGTTCCTCGCCAGCTTCGTGGCCGGCGACCGGTTCCTGCCCATGAAGCTGACCAAGCGGGGCCACCGCCTGGTGTTCTCCAACGGGATCATCGTCCTCGCCGTGGTCTCCATCGCCCTCCTGCTGGCCACGCGGGCCAAGGTCGACTCGCTGGTCGCGGTCTACGCCATCGGCGTGTTCACCGGCTTCACCATGGCCGGGGCCGGGATGAGCAAGCACCACTGGACGCGGCGCGAGCCCAACTGGCGCAGGAAGCTGGCCATCAACGGCTTCGCCGCCATCCTCTCCTTCGCCGTGGTGGTGATCTTCGCGGTCACCAAGTTCACCTCAGGGGCGTGGGTCGTGGTCGTGCTCTTCCCGCTGCTGTGGTTGGCCCTGACCCGCCTCAACCGGCGCTACCGGGAGGAGGCGTCGGTGCTCGGCGAGACGGTCGCCGAAGCGGCCGCCGAGGCCAGGCCGCTGCCCCGCAGCGTCGGGCTGGTCCTCGTCGACCGGCTCGACCTGGCCACCTCGCGGGCCATCCAGTACGCCAGGACCCTGTCGGTCGACGACCTGCGGGCCGTCCACTTCGTGATCGACCAGACCCGCGCCCAGCGGCTGCAGGAGCGCTGGATCCGCCTGGGTCTCGAGCGGCTCCCCCTCGAGATGGTCGACTGCCCCGACCGCCGGGTGGTGCGGGCCAGCCTGGAGCGGGCCTTTGCCGAGACCGAGGACGGCAGGACCGAGGTGACCATCCTCCTGCCCCGCCGCTCCTACCGGCGGGTTTGGAGCCGCCTCCTCCACGACGAGACCGGGGAGCGCATCGCGGCCACGCTCAGCCGGCTGCCCCACGTGGCCGCCACCATCGTGCCCTTCGATGTGGACGGCGAGCTCAGGGACCGCAGGCTGGCCAGGCACCGAGGGGAGCACGAGACGCTCCACGACACGGCCATCGCCGCCATGCACGCCAACCTGGCCAACGACGACGACACCGGCGCGCTGGGCACGACCAGGGCGGCCGCACCCGACGAGGTCGAGGCGGCCGGCCAGGGGGCCGGCGGGGTGCAGCGCAGGCCGGCCGGCGAGGTGCAGCGTGGCCCGGCCGGCGCGGTGAGCATCGGCACCCTCACGGAGCGCCAGCGGGCCCAGGTGGCGGGGCGGGTCACGAGCGTGACGGTCCAACCGTGGAGCAGCGTGCCCACCCTCGAGTGCGAGCTGAGTGACGGGACGGGCAGCATCGTGGTGGCGTTCCTCGGCCGACGCCAGATCCCCGGCATCACCACCGGCACCAAGATGCGGGTCACCGGGACGGCCTGTGAGCGCCGGGGCCGGCTGGTGATCATCAACCCCTTCTACGAGCTGATCAGCGCCCCGGCGACCGCGACCTGAGGTCGGGAGAACGGACGCGCCGGCTCGCACACCACCTTCGGAGTCCCCTATCGCTGGGACCGGACGGACCGTCTGAACCAAGGGTCTACGGGACGGCGATCAGTTCTCCGGGGCGGACCTACGTTCGTGCTGCTGGGGGATCCCCCTGCGGTACTGCGGGCGGCTGCGCGCTGCGCAGGATCACCGGCGGGCATTTGGGTGCCATCCGGGCGGAGGGTCTTCGCCGACCAACCCGTCGACTTCCTCCCTCAGTAGATCGGCATGACCGGTGTGGCGGCCGTATTCCTCGATCAGGTCGCAGAGCAGCCGGGGCAGACTGGCACGGCGACCGTCGGAAGCGGCCATGTGAACGAGCTGGTCGAGACCGCCCCCTGCCAGGGCCGCGGCGAGCCGGGTGCGAGAGCGTGCTACAGCCTTGTCCCACAGTGCGTAGAGCTGCTCGGGCGTGTCGGCGGCGGCGGAGGCGGAGGCGAACTCCGGGTCATCCTCGCCGCCCCAGGGGGTGCTGTAGCCCGATGGTCTAGGAGGCAGCAAGGAGTTGCTGGACCGAGCGGGCGAGGTCCGGGTCTTCGCTGGCTCGCATGTTGCGGCGGGCCTCGAGGGCCCCATTGATGGCTCCGATCACCGCGGTCCGCTCCCGGTCGGGCTCATAGTCGGTGTAGCGGGCGAACCAATCCTCGACCTCGCTCCAGCGCCAGAGGGGGTTTCGGACGGTCCCGGAGACCGGCTGGGGGAACTCACCAGGACCGCGCTGGCCCTTGATCAGCATGTCGACGGACTGGCGGGTGCGTCCCATGCGCTCGGCGATGGCTGAGGCCCACACCACAGGGTCCGGCTCCACCCTCAGCACGGTGGCGTCGGCTCCCTCGACGTCGGCGATAGCGGTGACAATGGCATGCAACAGGCTCGGTGCCTCGCGGTCGAAGCCGACCTCGCTCTGCCGTCCGCCGAGGCCGATGGTGGCGTCGTCACATCCGGCCTCGTACAAAGCGTCGAGGTGCTTCTCGTCCACGCCGGTGACGATGAGGGTAAAGGTGTAGGTGTTCACGGCTCGCCTCCTTCGGGCTCATCGTGCGGGCAACGGTTGACCGCACGAACGATCTGGGCGGCGTGGCGTTCGGGCACCCGGGGCGTCGACCAGACCGAGACCTGCGGACAGTCTCCTGGGCAGCGCAGGAATCCCCATGCGTGCGACGACCTTCGAGACGGCAGGTACCGAAAGCCGTGCTGTTCGGCCAACTGGACGGCCTCCTCGACCTCCTTGCTTGGGTGCGGTACCCGAGCCACCCTGACGTCCTATCACGTCCGTGGACAACTGTCCACACTTTCCTGCAGGACGAACCACCAGCAGGCACACCGAAGGCAGCCCGCCGATCGGCTCACAAGGGTACCTCGGGCCAGGTCGGTGCCCAGATGGCCGGGGACGGTCACCGTGCCCGGTCTGGTGGGATGACGATGCTGGCGGTGGCTGCCGATCTGGCGGTCCAGGTGCCACCCGGCGCGCTCCAGCTCTCGAATGATGTCACGGACCTTCCACCCAGTCACCCGGCGGGCCGTGACGCCACCCATTGGGAGGCTGACCGCGACATGCTCTGGCCGGTCGAGCGGAGCGCACATCGCCGCCCGCAGGTGCTGGTAGACCGTCTCGCGCCTGAGGTCGGGCGGACCCGGTCGGCTCAGGCGCTCGCCGGGGCGGCGTCGAGCAGCTCGGCCCGCAGCTCGGCGATCTCGTCGCGCAGCTTGGCCGCGTACTCGAAGCGCAGGTCGGTGGCCGCCTCGGTCATCTCCTCCTCCAGGGTGGAGATGAGCCGCGACAGCTCGCTCTTCGGGAGCTCGGCCAGGTCGCTGCGGGCCTTGTCCCTGGCGCGCGACCTGCGGTCCTTGCCCGGCACCGGGGGCGCCCCGTCGCGCTGGCCGAGGAGCACCAGGATGTCGGTGATGGCCTTGCGGATGGTCTGGGGGTCGATGCCGTTGGCCCGGTTGTACTCGATCTGCATGGCCCGCCGGCGGTGGGTCTCGCTGATCGCCTTGGTCATCGAGTCGGTCGTCCGGTCGGCGTACATGATCACCTGGCCGTCGACGTTGCGCGCCGCCCGGCCGATGGTCTGGATGAGGGAGGTCTCCGAGCGGAGGAAGCCCTCCTTGTCGGCGTCGAGGATGGCCACCAGCGACACCTCGGGCAGGTCGAGGCCCTCGCGGAGCAGGTTGATGCCGACGAGCACGTCGAACTCCCCGAGGCGGAGGTCGCGGAGGATCTCGATGCGCTGGATGGTGTCGATGTTGGAGTGGAGGTAGCGGACCTTGACCCCCATCTCGAGCAGGTAGTCGGTCAGGTCCTCGGCCATCTTCTTGGTGAGGGTGGTGACCAGCACCCGGTCGCCGCGCCCGACCCGCTCGTGGATCTGGGCGATCAGGTCGTCGATCTGGCCCTTGGTCGGCCTGACCAGCACCTCCGGGTCGACGAGTCCGGTGGGCCGCACGATCTGCTCGACGACCTGGGTCGACTGGCCCACCTCGTAGGGCGACGGCGTGGCCGAGAGGAACACGCACTGGTTGATCCGCTCGAAGAACTCGTCGTAGCGCAGCGGCCGGTTGTCGGCCGCGGACGGCAGGCGGAAGCCGTGCTCGATCAGGGTCTCCTTGCGCGACCTGTCCCCCTCGTACTGCCCGTGGAGCTGGGGCACCGTCTGGTGGGACTCGTCGATCACCAACAGGTAGTCGTCGGGGAAGAAGTCGAGCAGAGTGAAGGCCGGCTCGCCGGCCTGGCGACCGTCGATGTGGCGGCTGTAGTTCTCGATGCCGCTGCACACGCCGACCTCGGCGAGCATCTCGAGGTCGTAGGAGGTGCGCATGCGCAGGCGTTGGGCCTCGAGCAGCTTGCCCTCCGACTCGAAGAAGGCCAGCCGCTCCTGCAGCTCGGCCTCGATGCCGACGATGGCCCGCTTCATGGGCTCCTCGCCGGCCACGTAGTGGGTGGCGGGGAACACGGTGATCTCGTCGAGCTCGGCCAGCTGCTCGCCGGTGAGGGTGTCGACGCGGGTGATGCGCTCGATCTCGTCGCCGAACAGCTCGATGCGCAGCGCGGTCTCCTCGTAGGCGGGGTGGAGCTCGATGGTGTCGCCCCGCACCCGGAACTTGCCCCGGACCAGGTTCTGGTCGTTGCGCTCGTACTGCATGTCGACCAGCCGGCGCAGCACGGCCCGCTGGTCCAGGGTGGCGCCCTTGACCAGGTGCAGGATCCGCTTGGCGTACTCCTCGGGCGAGCCGAGGCCGTAGATGCACGACACCGACGCCACCACGATCGTGTCCCGCCGGGTGAGCAGCGCCGAGGTGGCGGCGTGGCGGAGCCGGTCGATCTCGTCGTTGATCGAGCTGTCCTTCTCGATGTAGGTGTCGCTCGACGGGATGTACGCCTCGGGCTGGTAGTAGTCGTAGTAGGACACGAAGTACTCGACCCGGTTGTGCGGGAAGAGCTCCCGCATCTCATTGGCCAGCTGCGCGGCGAGAGACTTGTTGGGGGCGATGATCAGGGTCGGTCGCTGCACCCCCTCGATGGTCCAGGCGATGGTGGCGCTCTTGCCGCTGCCGGTGATCCCGAGGAGGGTCTGGAACTTGTCCCCCCTCGTCACCCCCTCGGACAGCGAGGTGATGGCCGTGGGCTGGTCACCGGCAGGCGAGTACTCCGAGACGACCTGGAACGGCGGCATGCCGCCACCGTACCGGGAGGGTGTGACCATCGATCCGCAGGAATCAGCCGGTCCCCTGGTCGGTGAGCCACGCGCCGAAGAAGGGACTGGTGAGCCGCCAGGTCCTGCCGGTCTGCTGGACGAGCTCGAGGCCGGAGAGCGCCCTCAGTGCGGTGCGCACGGCGTTGGCATTGGCGACGCGGGCGGTGTCGAGGAACGCCTTGGCGTAGGGCTGGTCGACGGGATGGTGGGCCAGCTCCCGCACGATGCGCTGCTGGACGGGCGCGAGGCGCTCGAAGCCCTCGGCGAACGAGCTGGCCTGGTGGCCGACGATGGCGTCGCGTCCGAGGTGGATGTGCGAGCTGGTGATGTCGGGGTCGGCGCCTGCGGCTTCGAAGGACGCGTGGGCCAGCCACTGGACGTCGTTGGGGACCTCCTCGGCGACCCGGTAGATCTCCCTCGCCGCAGGGCGGGATAGCTTCTTGTCGGCGCCCCTCGCCCGCCGGGTGAGGTGATCGACCATCGGGTCCTCGGGGATCACGCCGAGCCGGATGGTCTCCCCCATGTCGAGCAGCGGCGCCCCCGGGGACCGCGTGATGCGCTCCATCACGGCGAGGTGGGATCCGGAGAAGATCAGGCTGGAGTGCCGGGTGTGGTCGGCCAGCGCCTTGAACACGCCGCCCAGACCCCGGGGCCCGATGTCCGCGATGGCCTGGAACTCGTCGAGCACGAGGGCGGACCCGTCGTCGCCGGCGGCGGACTCGAGCAGGCCGACGGCGTCGACCAGCACGTCGAGCCAGGCCAAGGGTCGTCGGGGGGAGGCGTCGAAGCTGACGCTGATGTTGCCGTCGGGCCGGACCCCGACCGTCGGGGAGATCCGGACGTGGCGGATCACGTCCTCCAAGGGTCGTCTCGCTCGGCCGGCGGGCCTGAGCACCTCCCGGACGACGGCGCTCAGGATGACCGCGGCCACCTCGTCCTCGCTGGTGCAGAGGAGCAGGTTGGCGTAGCCGACCCGGCCCCCCTGGGCTCGGAGCTGCTCGACGGCCCGCAGGACCAGCGAGGTCTTCCCGTAGCGTCGGGGGGAGAGCAGGAATACGTGGACGCCGGAGCGCATCCGCTCGGTGATGGCGCCGAGCTCCTCGACCCGGTCGCAGAAGCTGCCCGCCTCGACCGGCGCTCCGTACCTGTACGGGTTCCGTGTCACAAGCTTCTATAATAGGGAATAGTGCCAGACGAGGATCGAGCGAGACCGCAACCCTCAGCTCCCGGCGCGCCCGGCCAGCCAGGCCCACACCCGGTCGGCCTCCCGCTCCAGGGCGTCGCGGTCGCCGCGGTTGTCCACCACGCAGTCGGCCAGCTCGAGGCGGGCCTCCCGGCTGGCCTGGGCGGCCACCCTGGCCCTGGCGTCGGCCTCGGCGAATCCCCGGTGGGCGACGAGGCGGCCCACGGCGACGTCGACGTCGACGTCGACCACCACCACCGCCTCGAGGCGGTAGCGCGCGACGGCGCTGGCGTCGAGGAGAGGTTGGTCGACCACCACGACGCGGTCGGTGCCCTCCCACGCCGCGACCCGCTCCATCACGGTGGCCCCGATGACGGGATGGGTGATGGCGTCGAGGTCGGCCAGGGCGGCAGGATCGGCGAAGGCGACGGCCGCCAGCGCGGCCCGGTCGAGGTGGCCGTCGTCCCGGAGGATCCCGGGCCCGAACCGCTCGACGAGCGGGGCGTAGGCGGCTTGACCGGGCTCGACGACCTCCCGGGCCACGGCGTCGGCGTCGACGAGGACCGCCCCCCGGAGGGCCAGCGCGGCACTCAGCGTGGACTTTCCCGATCCGATCCCGCCGGTGACCCCCACCCTGAGCACGGCGGCACGCTACCGCCTGGCCCGGTGACTAGTCCGTTCGGCGACGGCTCGCTAGCCCGTTCGGGCCATTGAGGAAGAAGGATCGTGAACATCGGGGCCAGGGGGAAGAATCGACGCAATGGACGAGGACCAGCAAGAGCAGCGCCGGCAACGGCTCCTGGCCGAGCTCTACGGCCGTGAGGTGCCCACGAGCATCAATGGGCACCTCCTGCGCACCGCGGACGTGGCCGCCCTGTTCCAGGTGTCCGAGCGCACCGTGTCCGATTGGGCCAGGCGGGGGCGCATCCCTTCGGTCAGGACCCCGGGCGGCCACCGCCGCTACCCGGCCGACGAGATCCACCGCATCCTGGAGCAGGCCGAGCAGGGGCTCAGGCCCGACGGGGCCAGCCAGCTCCCCTGACGCGAGCTCAGGCCAGCACGGCGGTCAGGCCAGCACGGCGGTCAGGCCAGCACGGCGGTCAGGCCAGCACGGCGGTCAGGCCAGCACGGCGGTCAGGCCAGCACGGCGGTCAGGCCAGCACGGCGGTCAGGCCAGCACGGCGGTCAGGCCAGCACGGCGGTCAGCGGCGTGTGGGCCAGGCCGTGGGCGTCGGCGACCGACTGGTAGGTGACCTGGCCCGCGTGGGTGTTGAGGCCGCTGGCCAGCGCGGTGTCGGCGCGCAGCGCGTCCCGCCAGCCCAGGTTGGCCAGCTCGACCGCGTAAGGCAGGGTGACGTTGGTGAGGGCGAAGGTCGAGGTGTGCGGCACCGCGCCCGGCATGTTGGCCACGCAGTAGAAGACCGAGTCGGCGACCCGGTAGGTCGGCTCGTCGTGGGTGGTCGGCCGTGAGCTCTCGAAGCAGCCGCCCTGGTCGATGGCGATGTCGACGAGGACCGAGCCCGGCTTCATCCGCGACACCAGGTCGTCGGTGACGAGCGTCGGGGCCTTGGCCCCCGGCACCAGCACCGCGCCGATGACCAGGTCGGCGTCGAGGCAGGCCCGCTCGACCTCGTAGGTGTTGGACGTGACCGTCTGCAGGTGACCCTGGTAGATGCGGTCGGCCTCGCGCAGCTTGGCCACGTTGCGGTCGAGCACCAGCACCTCGGCCTGCATGCCGAGGGCGATGGCCGCGGCGTTCATGCCCGACACCCCGCCGCCGAGCACGACGACCTTGGCCGCGTACACCCCCGACACGCCGCCCATCAGCACGCCCCGGCCGCCGTTCTCCCGCTGGAGGGCGTGGGATCCGGCCTGGGGAGCCATGCGCCCCGCCACCTCCGACATCGGCGCGAGCAGCGGCAGCGAGCGGTCGGCCAGCTCGACGGTCTCGTAGGCGATGGCCGTCGTCCCCGCGGCGGTGAGGGCGTCGGTGCAGGGCCGGGACGCCGCGAGGTGCAGGTAGGTGAACAGGATCAGGTCCCGGCGGAGCCGGTGGTACTCCTCCGCCACCGGCTCCTTGACCTTGAGGACCATCTCCGCGCCGCCCCACACGTCGTCGGCGGTGTCGAGCAGCTTGGCGCCCGCGGCCACGAACTCCTCGTCGGTGATCGAGCTGCCCACCCCGGCCCCCCGCTGGACGGTCACCTCGTGGCCGTGGCGGACCAGCTCGTGCACGCCGGCGGGCGTGCAGGCCACCCGGTACTCGTGGTTCTTCACTTCGGTGGGCACACCGATGCGCATGTCTCAGTCCTCTTTCGTCAGGGAGGGGCCGGTGGGCGGAGGGACGGTCCCGTCCGCGTCGAGCATGGCCGCCAGCTCACGGTTGTCGACCTCGGGCACGACGATAGGAGTGTTCCTGTTGAGGGTGACGCCCTTGAAGAACGGCGGGTTGACGAAGCGGTAGATCTCCATGAGCACCACCCCGAGGACCAGGGCGCCGATGCCGGTGAGGAAGATGCCGCCGATGGCCCAGTGCGGGGAGAAGGGCAGCGTCCAGTAGCTGGTACCGCTGCTGGCCTTCCAGTCCTCGTAGGCGCCGTAGACGAAGAAGGCCAGGAGAATGGCCCCGCCGAGGAAGGGAAAGATCCCTTTGAGGAAGAGGTCCTTGGCGCTGTTGCGCAGGTCCCGCCGAAACCACCAGGCGCAGGCGAACCCGGTCATCCCGTAGTAGAAGGCGATCATCAGCCCGATGGCCGAGATGGTGTCGGACAGCACGTTCTGGCTGAGCTTCTCCAGGACCACGTAGAAGATGATCGAGACCACGCCCATCCCGATGGTCGACCAGCTGGGCGTCTGGAAGCGGCGCTGGATGGTGGCGAAGCGGTCGGGGATGGCCCGGTAGGCGGCCATCGACAGCGTGGTGCGGGCCGTCGGCATGATCGTCGTCAGCGTCGAGGCGGCCGACGAGGACAGCACCATCAGGATCAGCAGCTTGGCCAGCACGTGGCCGAAGCCGTGGGCCCCGAACACCGCGGTGCCGAGCACCGAGAGGACGTCGCTCGAGTTGTTGGTGTTGCCGAGCCCGATGCCCTTGCCACCGACACCCGCGAAGGCGGTGGCCGCCGTGCTCACCAGCAGGTAGGTGACGAGCAGGATCAGCGTCGAGATGACCGCGGCCTGGCCTGGCACCTTGCCCTTGTCCCTGGTCTCCTCGTTGAGCGAGATGGCCGTGTCCCAGCCCCAGTAGATGAAGATGGCGGTGAGCAGCCCGGCGGTGAGGGTGGAGAACGAGCCCACGCCGAAGGGGTTGAACCAGCTGAGGGCCGGGTGCAGGTGACCTGCGGGCGCCGAGTCGTTCTCCGACTTCACCAGGGCGACCACGCTGAACACGGCCAGCATGACCACCTCGATGACGAGGAGGACGTACTGGATGATGGCGCTGATCTCGATGCCGGCGTAGCAGATCGCGCACATCACGACGATCCAGGCCACCCCGGCGAACGTGGTCCACCCGGCGCTGGCGGCCAGCCCGTTGGCCCCGACGAGGAGAAACATGTACTGCCCGGCGATGGCCCCGAGGTTGGCCATGACGATGATGTCCGCGGCCAGGATGCCCCACCCGCCCATCCACCCGGTGCGGGGCCCGAAGGCCTTGGTGGCCCAGGTGAAGGTGCTGCCGCAGTCGGGCATCTCCTTGTTGAGCTGCTGGTAGGCGAAGGCCACCAGGAGCATCGGCACGAAGGCCAGCAGCATCACCGCCGGCGAGCGGACACCGACGTCGAGCACGACGAAGCCGAGCGCGGAGGCCAGGCTGTAGGCCGGCGCCACCGACGAGATGCCGATCACGGTGCTCGACACGAGGCCGATGGCGTTGCCCTTGAGGCCCTTCTGACCAGCGGCCGCGCCTGGCGGTGGGTCGATGGTGGTGGTCATCGCTCTCGAGCTCCCCTTCGTCGGTGCTGATGGCTGGTGGTGGTGGGTGCGGAGGTGGTGGTGGTGGTGCTGGTGGTGGGCCGGGGCCCTCAGAAGGCGCTCATCACGTGCTTGACGCGCGTGTAGTCCTCGAGGCCGTACATGGACAGGTCCTTGCCGTAGCCCGAGTGCTTGAAGCCGCCGTGGGGCATCTCGGCCACCAGCGGGATGTGGGTGTTGATCCACACGCAGCCGAAGTCGAGGCGGCGAGACACCCGCAGCGCCCGGCCGTGGTCGGAGGTCCACACGCTCGACGCCAGCCCGTACTCCACGCTGTTGGCCCACGCCACGGCCTGGTCCTCGTCGCTGAAGCGCTGCACGGTGATGACCGGTCCGAAGATCTCGTCGGTCGCCAGCTCGTCGCCCTGCTCGACGCCGGCCACCACCGTCGCCGGGTAGAAGAAGCCGGGACCTGCCACCGCCCGGCCGCCGGCGATCACCTCGGCGTGGGCCGCGTGGCGCTCGACCATGCCGGCGACCCTGGCCAGCTGGTTGGCGCTGTTGAGCGGTCCGAAGTAGGCGTCGGGCTGGTCGAGTCCGCCGAACGGCGTCCCGTCGGCCGCCTCGGCCAGCGCCGACACGAGGCCCTCGTAGACACCGGGACCGGCCAGCACCCGGGTGGCGGCGGTGCAGTCCTGCCCGGCGTTGAAATACCCGGCGCCGGCCACGCCCTCGGCCACCGCGGCGATGTCGGCGTCGTCGAAGACCACGACCGGGGCCTTGCCCCCGAGCTCGAGGTGCACCCGCTTGACGTCGGCGGCCGCGCCGGTGGCCACCTCGCGCCCGGCCCGCACGCTGCCGGTGATGGCCACCAGCTGGGGCACCGGGTGGGCGACCAGCGCCCGGCCGGTGTCGCGGTCGCCGCACACCACGTTGAGGACGCCGGGGGGCAGCACCTCCGCGGCCACCTCGGCCAGCAGGGTGGTCGACGCCGGGGTGGTGTCGGACGGCTTGAGCACGATGGTGTTGCCGCCGGCGAGGGCCGGCGCGATCTTCCAGATGGCCATCATGAGCGGGTAGTTCCACGGCGTGACCTGGCCGACGACGCCGATGGGCTCCCGGCGGATCCACGAGGTGTGCCCGGCCAGGTACTCCCCGGCCGAGCGGCCCTCGAGGACGCGCGCCGCGCCGGCGAAGAAGCGGATCTGGTCGAGCAGCGGCGGGATCTCCTCGCTGTTGGTGAGGGCCACGGGCTTGCCCGTGTTCCTGGTCTCGACGGCGACGAAGTCGTCGGCGCGGCTCTCGATGGCGTCGGCCAGCTTCAGCAGGGCACGCTGGCGGTCCGAAGGCGTGGCGTCGCGCCAGGCCTCGAAGGCCCCCGCGGCCGCCTGGTAGGCCTCGTCGACGTCCTCGGCACCGGACAGCGGTGCGGTGGCGTAGACCGCCCCGGTCGAGGGGTCGACGATGTCGGACGTCGCGCCCGACCTGGCGTCGGTCTGCCTGCCCCCGACGAAGTTGTGCAGGGTGGTGGTGTCGGTCACAGCAGCGTCGGTCACAGCAGGTTCCCCCGGATTCGGCGTCGGTGAGCTCGGATCTCCCCGCAGGCGCCGGTCGGACGGGACCGGGGCGGGCGGGACGACCGATCATCGCGCCGGGAGGCGCCGGTGACAATGATTCCTCGGTAACGGCCGCGTTGCGAGCTTGTTTCCCTTGACACAGGGGGCCCGAATGGGGATAATCCACGGTGATGTAGGGGAAGGAAGGTGGATTCGGTGGTCAGCCGGACGGCGGTCAAGGGACGAGGTGCGACCTCCGGGTCGACGCGCCCCCAGGGCGAGGCGTCCACGGACTCCGGCATCCGCGACGCCAGCGGCCGCCTCGACGAGCGCTCCAAGCGCATCATCGAGCAGCTCCAGCAGGACGGGCGTCGCTCCTACGCGGCGGTGGCCCGGGCCGTCGGCCTCTCCGAGGCGGCGACCCGGCAGCGGGTGCAGCGCCTCCTCGACGAGGGCGTGATCCAGATCGCCGCGGTCACCGACGCCGAAGCGGTCGGCTTCCGCCGCCAGGCCATGCTCGGCGTGCGCGTCGAGGGCGACGTCCGCAGCGTGGCGGCCAAGCTCTCGGCGCTGCCGGAGGCCGACTACGTGGTGATCTGCGCCGGCCAGTACGACCTGCTCGTCGAGCTGATCTGTGAGGACGACGAGCACCTCCTCGCCGTCATCGACGACAGCATCCGCGCCATCCCTGGCGTGCGCAGCACCGAGACCTTCGTCTACCTCCGCCTCGAGAAGGAGACCTACCAGTGGGGAACCAGATGAGCGACCAGCCCGAGACCAGTCAGCCCGACACCGTTCACACCGAAACCGCTCACACCGAAACCGCTCACACCGAAACCGCTCACACCGAAGCCGTTCACACGGAAACCGGCCACACCGACGTGGCCGAGACCAGCGCCGGGCCGATCAGCCCGGGCGCGGCGGCCGACGGCGCGCCCGCCGGCGACGTGGACGCCCTCCTCGGCGGCTACGACGAGGCCCACCTGCAGGCCGCGGCCAAGCGCCACCTGTGGATGCACTTCACCCGGATGAGCTCCTATGCCGAGCACGAGGTCCCGGTGATGGTCAAGGGCGAAGGCCCGTGGGTGTGGGACAGCCGGGGCCGGAAGTACCTCGACGGGCTCTCGGGCCTGTTCGTGGTCAACGCCGGCCACGGGCGCGAGCAGCTGGCCGAGGCGGCCGCCCGCCAGGCCAAGCAGCTGGCGTACTTCCCGCTGTGGAGCTACGCCCACCCCAACGCCATCGAGCTGTCGGAGCGCCTCGCCGACCTGGCGCCCGGCGACATCAACCGGGTGTTCTTCACCACCGGCGGTGGCGAGGCGGTCGAGACGGCGTGGAAGATCGCCAGGCAGTTCTTCCGGGCCACCGGCGAGCACGGTCGCTACAAGGTGCTGTCGCGTGACATCGCCTACCACGGCACCACCATGGGCGCCCTGTCGATCACCGGAGTCCCCGACATCAAGGCCCAGTTCGAGCCCCTGGTGCCGGGCTCGGTCCGGGTGGCCAACACCAACTTCTACCGGGCCCCGTACTTTGCCGACGACATCGACGCCTTCGGGCAGTGGGCGGCGGATGACATCGAGCGCCGCATCCTGATGGAGGGCCCCGGCAGCGTGGCCGCCGTCTTCCTCGAGCCGGTGCAGAACTCGGGTGGCTGCTTCCCGCCGCCCCCCGGCTACTTCCAGCGGGTCAGGGAGATCTGCGACCGCCACGGCGTGCTCCTCGTCTCCGACGAGGTCATCTGCGCCTTCGGGCGCCTCGGCGACTGGTTCGGCGCCCGCCGCTACCAGTACCAGCCCGACATGATCACCTGCGCCAAGGGCCTCACCAGCGGCTACTCGCCCCTCGGCGCGGTCCTGGTGTCGGACCGGATCATGGAGCCGTTCGTCAGCGGCGACGCCACCTTCTACCACGGCTTCACCTTCGGCGGTCATCCCGTGTCGACCGCCGTGGCCCTCGCCAACCTCGACGTGTTCGAGAAGGAGGACCTGATCGGCAACGTCGCCCGTCGCAGCGCCGACTTCCGCGCCGTGCTCGAGGGCCTGCGGGACCTGCCCATCGTCGGCGACGTCCGCGGCGACGGCTACTTCTTCGGGATCGAGATGGTCAAGGACAAGGCGACCAAGGAGACCTTCGACGACGAGGAGTCCGAGCGGCTGCTGCGCGGCTTCCTGTCCCCCGCCCTCTTCGAGGCCGGCCTGGTCTGCCGGGCCGACGACCGCGGCGACCCCGTCATCCAGCTGGCCCCGCCCCTGATCTGCGAGCAGGAGCACTTCGACCTGATCGGCGACGTTCTGCGCGGGGTCCTGACCGAGGCCTGGACGCACCTCTGAGCGTGACCCCCGGCCCGCACCGCAGGCGCCGGTGCCCGTGCGAAAGCAACTTGGGCGGCCGTCAACCGTTCGACCCTCCCGCAACGGCATTTGTGGCCTGCGGCCGCCCAAGTTGCTTCCTTCCGGTCCCCCGGTGAGAAACGGCCGGGTCAGCTTCTGGCACGAGGCGCTGGGCGGTCCGCCACCCGACCGTCCGGCCCTCGAGGGCCGGACCGACACCGACGTGTGCGTGGTCGGCGCCGGCTACACGGGGTTGTGGACGGCGTGGGCCCTGCGCCGCCTGCGCCCCGACCTGTCGGTGGTCGTCGTCGAGGGCCGCCACGTCGGGTACGGCGCGAGCGGCCGCAACGGAGGCTGGCTCTCGGGCCTCGTGCCCGGCGACCGCGACCTCCTGGCCCGCCTGCACGGGGGCCGGTCCGGGGTCGCCGCGCTGCAGCGGGCCCTGACGGCGGCGGTCGACGACGTCATCGCTGCGTGCGCCGAGGCCGGCATCGACGCCGACATCGTCAAGGGTGGCACCCTCACCGTGGCGACCGGCCCGGCCCAGCTGGCCAGGAGCCGGCGCGCCCTGGTCGCCGACCGGGAGTGGGGGGTCGGGCCCGACGACGCCTGGCCCCTCGACGCGGGCGAGGTCGCCGAGCGTGTCGCGGTGGACGGCGCGCTCGGCGCCACGTTCTCCCCGCACTGCGCCCGCATCCACCCGGCCAAGCTGGTGCGCGGCCTGGGCGATGCCGTCGAGGCCGCGGGCGCCCGGATCTACGAGCGCACGCCGGTCACCGCCATCGAACCCCACCGGGTCACGACGGCGGCCGGCACGGTCACCGCCCGTTGGGTCGTCCGCGCCACCGAGGGCTACACCGCCCGCCTGCCCGGTGCCCGCCGCACCCTGCTGCCGATGAACAGCTCCATGATCGTCACCGCCCCGCTCGACGAGCGAACGTGGACCGAGATCGGCTGGGACCGCTGCGAGACCCTCGGCACCGCGGCCCACGCCTACCTGTACGCCCAACGCACCGCGGACGGCCGCATCGCCATCGGCGGGCGCGGCGCACCGTACCGGTACGGGTCGCGCACCGACGTGGACGGCCGCACCGACGCCGCCACCGTCGACGCCCTCATCGCCGGGCTGCGCACCCTGTTCCCGACCCTCGGCGACGTGGCCGTCGACCACGCCTGGTGCGGCGTGCTCGGCGTGGCCCGCGACTGGTGCCCTTCCGTCGGGCTCGACCCGGTCACCGGGACGGCCTGGGCCGGCGGCTACGTGGGCGACGGCGTGACCACCGCCCACGTGGCCGGGCGCACCGTCGCCGAGCTCATCGCCGGCGAGGACACGGAGCGGACCCGCCTGCCCTGGGTGGGCCACCGCAGCCCGCGGTGGGAGCCCGAGCCGCTGCGCTGGCTCGGGGTGCACGGGATCTACGCCCTGTACCGCCGGGCCGACCGCGCCGAGGCCGCGTCCACCCGGAGCGCGTCGTCGCGCTGGGCCACGCTGGCCGACCGGATCTCCGGGCGCCCCTAGCCGTCGCCGGCCCCTCGGGTGCCTTCTCCGGCCCTCGGGTGCGTGCTCCCGCCGCTCGGGCGCCTTCCCCGGCCGCTCGCGCGCCTTCTCCGGCCGCGGAACGCCGGCTACCGGCCGGCCCCGGCCCGACGGCGCGGCGCGATCCGGCGGGGCCCGGCGGGCGCCTTCTCTGGGCGCTCGACAGGGATCGCATCTTCCGCGGTCGCGGACCCGTGCCCCGCGCCGTCACCCGTCCGCAGAACGCCGGCTACCGGGCCGGGCCGCGCCCCGCGATCACCCGCCCGCAGAATACCGGCTACCGGCCGGCGGCTACCGGCCGGCGGCCGGGCCCGACGGTGCGGCCCGGCCCGACGGCGCGGCCCGGCAGCCGGCGCACCGACCCCACACCTCGACGGTGTGGTCGACCTCGCTGTAGCCGAGCCGGTCGGCCAGGGTGGCGGCCCACGCCTCCACCTCGGGCGCCTCGACCTCCTCGCTGCGGCCGCACACCCGGCACACCACGTGGTGGTGGTGCCCACGGGTCTCGCACCAGCGGTACCTGGCCTCGCCGTCGTCGGTGCGCATGGCGTCGATCACCTCGGCGTCGGACAGGGCCTGAAGGTGGCGGTAGACGGTCGTCAACCCCACGGCGATGCCGTCGGCGCGCAGTTGGGCGTGGATCTCCTGGGCGCTGCGGAAGCCGGCGGCGCCCCGCACGGAGCGCAGCACGGCCTGCCCCTGCCGGGTCGAGGGGCGCCGGGCCGAAGGGCCCCCGGGGGCGCCGGGCTCAGCCGGCATCGGCGGCCATCGGGTCGCGCCCCGAGTCACCCGGGCCGGCGGAGCCGGCGCCGACCTCGCGGCCTGCGCTCGGGTCGGCGCCCCCGAGCGGGGCCGCCGGCACCCGCCCGCGCCGGGCGAGGACGGCCGGGCCCGCCGACCTGGCCACGACGTAGATGCCGAAGCTAATCGAGGTGATGAGGAAGCTGGCCTTGACGGTGGGCAGCGCCAGGCTGAGGAGCAGGCCACCGTCGGCGGCCACCACGGCGAAGACCGTCGACAGGGCGATGACCCTCCTCGGCGTGGCCGCGAGGCGCACGGCGGCCGCAGCCGGGGTGATGGCCAGGCTGAGGACCAGCAGGGTGCCGACGATCTGGGCGGCCTCCGTGACGGTCAGGGCCAGGACGAAGAGGAAGGCGATGCCGAGGGCGCGCACCGGCACCCCACGCGCCCTGGCCACCTCCGCGTCGACCGACGCGAACAGCAACGGCCGGTAGATCGCCGCCATCACCGCGCCGGCGACCGCGGCGATGACCACGAGGGTCCACAGCTGGCCGTTGCTGACCCCGAGGACGTCCCCGAAGAGGATGTTGGTCGCCTCGCTGGCGTACCCCTGGTAGTAGCCGAGCAGGAAGATCCCCACCCCGAGCCCGAAGGCCAGCAGCACCCCGACGGCCGCGTCGCGCTCCCGGTCGCGCACGCCGAGCAGGCCGATCAGGGCGGCGACCACGAGGGACCCGGCGAGGGCGCCCCCCACGGCGTTGCCGTCGACCAGCAGCCCGGCGGCTGCGCCGGTGAAGGCCAGCTCGCTGGTGCCGTGGACGGCGAAGGCCATGCCCCGCATGACGACGAAGGGCCCGATCACCCCGCAGATCAGCCCGACCAGGGTGGTGGCGAGCAGGGCGTGCTGGGCGAAGGGCTCGCCCAGGTAGGTGACCAGGTTGCTCATCGCCTGGCCGCCCGGTGCCGCTCGGGACGGCGGCCGTCGTCGCCGTGATGGCCGTGGTGGCCGTCGTGGCCGTGCTCGTCGCCGTGGCCGGCCAACACCACCAGCCGGTTGCGCACCCGGAGCACGTCGACCTCGCTGCCGTACAGGTCGCTCAGAACCTCGCTGGTGAGGATCTCTTCGGGTGCGCCGGCCGCCCAGCGCCCGCCCACCAGGTACAGGGCCCGGTCCAGGTAGTCGATCACCGGGTTGACGTCGTGGGTGACGAACACGACGGCGGTGCCCGCGTCCCGTCGGCGTTGGTCGATCAGGGCGGTCACGGCCTGCTGGTGGCCGAGGTCGAGGGAGAGCAGCGGCTCGTCGCACAGCAGCAGGGGGGGGTCGGCCACGAGGGCCTGCGCCACCCGGAGGCGCTGCTGCTCGCCGCCGGACAGCAGGCCGACGGGGACATCGGCGAGCGCCTCGGCACCGACCTCGTCGAGCGCGGCGTCGACCCTCGCCACCAGACCTCGGCGCCCCCGGCGGATCCCCCAGCGGTGCCCGTCGACGCCGAAGGCCACCAGGTCACGCCCGGTGACCGGCATGTCGGCGGGGGTGTCGCGCTGCTGGGGGATGTAGCCGACGAGGGTCGAGCGGCCCCCGGGGTGGGCACCGCCGACGAGGACCGTGCCCTCGCTCAGTGGGACCTCGCCGAGCAGGACCCGCACCAGCGTGCTCTTGCCGGCACCGTTGGGGCCGAGCACGGCCAGGAACTCGCCTGGCGCAACGTCCAGGTCCAAGCCGGACCACACGGTGCGCTCCCCGAAGCGCACCCCGGCCTCACGGAGGCTGACCGCAACGGGCGAGCCGGTGCCCGGTGTGATCACGAGGCGAGGGCGGCGAGCAGGGCCCGGGCCTGGGCCGCCTGCCAGGCGGGGAGGCCGGGGTAGCCGGCGGGGACGGTCTCGGCCACCGCCACGACCGGGAGCCGGTGGGCGACGGCCAGTGCCCGGATGCGAGCGGTGACGGGGGTGACGGTCTGGGAGTTGGAGCAGAGCACCCGCAGGTGACCTCCGGTGACGAGCGCCTCCATGGCCTGGTCGTCGGCGACGCTCGGATCGGTGCCGTCCTCGATGGCCCTGGCGAAGCCGGGTGGGGTGAGGACCCGGAGCCCGGAGGCGGCCAGCAGGTAGCCGGGCACCCGCTCGGTGTAGGCGACCGGGGCGCCGGCGAACCGGCGCCGGATGGTGGCGACCGTCGCGTCGAGGGGGCGCAGCGAGGCGTCGAATCGGGTCAGGCCGGCGTCGAATCGGGCCCGGTCACCGGGGGCGGCGGCGACCATCGCCGACTCGATGGCCCGCGCCGCGACGGGCAGGGCGGTCACGTCGTACCAGAGGTGGGGGTTGGCGCCCCCGGCCTCGTGCAGGACCGACGACACGGTGACGATCCGCCGGCCCGAGGTGCCGACCGACGACACGATGCGGGCCATGAAGTCGTCGTAGCCGAGCCCGTTGACGATCACCACCTTGGCCAGCGCGGCCGCCTCGGTGTCGGCCACGTCGGAGGTGAACACGTGGGGGTCGGTGTTGGGGTCGCTGATCAGGCTCGTGACCGACACCGCCGACCCGCCGATGGATGCGGCCACGTCGCCCCACACGTTCTCCGCCGCCACCACCCGGAGGGTCGACGACGCCGGGGGGGCGCCGCAGCCCACCAGCCCAGCCGCCGCCAGGGCTGCGAGGGCCAGGCCGGCGAAGGCCCGTCGGGACCCACGGCGGGAGGGGTGGCCACGCACGCCACCATTGAATATGACAATCGTTTTCACTGTCAAGGCCCGCTCACTCACCGTCCGGGGCCGGCGCCCCAACCGTCAAGGGCCGAGGTCGGCAGCGTCGAGAGCGAGGCCGGCACCGAGGGCCAGCTCACTCGCCGTCCCCGGGGCCGGCGCTCCAACCGTCGAGAGCCGAGCTCGCTCGCCATCCAGGCCGGCGCCACGGAGGGCCGAGGCCGACGCCGCCACCGTCGAGCGCCGAAGCCGGCACCGTCGAGGCCGGTGCCGCTACGGACGGCCGAGGTCGCGGCCGTCGAGGACCGAGGCCGGCATCGTCGACCCGGAGATCGCCAGCGTCACGGCCTGAGGTCGGCCGGGCAGAAGGGGATGTCCGCCGGCCGAGCGCGCCGGCGCCCCGCTCCCCGATCGGACGTCGGAGGAGCGGGGCGCAGGGACGGCAGAAGGCCGGGAGGAGGGGCGGCGGGCCTCAGGACTCGGGGTCGGCGGGCACCGGGTTGGCGGGCACAGGGGTGGCGGGCTCGGGGTCGGCGGGCGCCTCGGAGGTCCACGCTGGGCCGTCGGCGACCGGCGCCGGCTCGGCCTCCCCCTCGGCCGATCCACCGGTCTCGAGGTACTCGGCCCACGCCGCCTGGCCCTCGGAGTCGGGCTCGAAGTCGGTGAAGCTCGGGCCGACGTAGTTGCCCTCGTCGTCGTAGGCGTGCTCGCCGAAGGCCTCGCGGTACTCGGCGGCCACCTCGCCGCCCTCGGCGGCCTGCTTGATCGACAGGCTGATGCGGCGACGTTGCAGGTCGATGTCGATGATCTTGACCCACAGCTCCTCGCCGGGGGTGACGACCTGCTCGGGCAGGTCGACGTGGTGGGCGGCCATCTCCGAGATGTGGACCAGGCCCTCGATGCCCTCGCCGACCTGCACGAACGAGCCGAACGGCACGAGCTTGGTGACCCGGCCGTAGACCAGCTCGCCGACCCGGTGGGCGTTGGCGAACTCCTGCCACGGGTCCTGCTGGGTGGCCTTGAGCGAGAGGCTGATGCGCTCCCTCGACAGGTCGACGTCGAGGACCCGCACCTCCACCTCGTCGCCGACGGCGACGACCGAGGAGGGATGGTCGACGTGCTTCCAGGACAGCTCGGACACGTGGATGAGCCCGTCCATGCCGCCGAGGTCCACGAAGGCCCCGAAGTTGACCACCGACGACACCACGCCGCGGCGGACCTCACCCGGCTTGAGGTTGGCGAGGAACTCGTCGCGCTGCTCCTTCTGGGTCTCCTCGAGGTAGGCCCGGCGGGACAGGACGACGTTGTTGCGGTTCTTGTCGAGCTCGATGATCTTGGCCTCGAGCGTCTTGCCGACGTAGGGGAGCAGGTCGCGCACCCGGCGCAGCTCCACCAGCGAGGCGGGGAGGAAGCCGCGCAGGCCGATGTCGAGGATCAGGCCGCCCTTGACGACCTCGATGACCGGACCGGAGACCACACCTTCGCGCTCCTTGATCTGCTCGATCGTGCCCCAGGCCCGCTCGTACTGGGCCCGCTTCTTGGACAGGATCAGGCGACCTTCCTTGTCCTCCTTCTGGAGGACGAGGGCCTCGATGTGGTCGCCCATGCTGACCACCTCGTTGGCGTCCACGTCGTGGCGGATCGACAGCTCGCGGCTCGGGATGACCCCCTCGGACTTGAAGCCGATGTCGAGGAGCACCTCGTCCTTGTCGACCTTGACGACCGTGCCCTCCACGATGTCCCCGTCGTCGAACTCGACGATCGTGCCGGAGATGGCATCCTCGAGGGACATGCCGCCGAGGTCGTCGTCGACGATCTGGCGGGGGGTGTAGGTCCCGGCCTCGTCGAAGGTGCCCATGTCGGCGGGGTTGGTAGTCACATCGGTCATCTGGTCGGCCTCTTTCCGGACTGGAGCCCCGGCCGGATCGGGTCGTGGCGGGGGCGACGGCGAACGGTTCGCGGGATGGTCATGGTACACCGCTCCCTCGGAGCCTCCGCAGGGGGAATCAGGTGGCCGTGGCGACCAGCAGCCACTCCGGATGATCGAGGTCGGGCGGGCGCCTGGCGTAGTCGCCGGGGCCGACCGACCACAGCCCGTCGACGCGCAGCCCGGCACCGGCGGCCAGCAGGCGCAGCTCCCTGGGGGTGAAGCAGGTGGTCCAGAGGTCGAAGTCCGCGGGCCGACCCGCTGGGTCGCGCACCGACGTGCGCTCGTGGTTGACGCCCGTGTCGGCGTCGAAGGTGTCCCCCTCCTCCAGGAAGCGCACCTGGAAGTACGACGAGAACGCGCTCAGGGCGACCTTTCCCCCCTTGCGGACGCTCCCGGCGAGCTGGGCGAACGCGACCTCGTCGCCGGCCCCGCCCAGGACCCCGAACCCGCCCTGGCACAGGCAGATGGCCGCATCGAAGCAGCCGCGGGCAAAGGGCACCCGTCTGGCGTCGGCGCGCACCCGTGCCCCCGGCCCGGCTGCGGCGAGGAAGCCGGCCGAGAGGTCGAGGCCGACCGCGGCGATACCGAGCCTGCGCAGCGCAGCCAGGTGGCGACCGGGTCCGCAGCCCAGGTCCAGGACCCGGTCGCCAGGCGCCAGGTCGAGGGCGTCGACGAGGAAGGCGATCTCCGAAGCCGTCCCCCTGGTGAACGAGTAGCGCAGGTAGGCCACCCCTGCGTGGGCGCCGATCGCCTCCCACTCGCGACCGTCGCGTGCCACCAGGGCAGCCTCGCGCGCCGGCCGGGACCGCAGGTAGCGTGCCGCGGTGCCAACGGCTCCCGCCTCGCAGGTCACCGACGTCGCCGCCGTGGCCACGCGCCTGGCCGACGAGGAGCTGTTCCCTGCGGCCGGCGACATCGAGCGGGCCGATGTCGTCCCCGTCGCCTGGCTCGACCGGCTGGCGGACGCCGGCCTCTACGGCCTCTTCGGTCCGACCGAGCTCGGGGGCGCCGACGCGGACGCGGCGGCCGGTGGCGCGGTGATCGAGGCGCTGGCCGGCGCCAGCCTGACCACGACCCTGGTGTGGATCCAGCACCACAGCGTCGTGCGGGCGGTCCGCTCGGCCAGGCCCGAGCTGCGCGACCGCTGGCTCGCCGACCTGGTCGCCGGGCGGGTTCGGGCCGGCATCGCCTACGCCGCGCTCCGCCGCCCTGGCCCGCCGGCCATGACCGCCACGGCCGCCGGGAACGGCTGGACCCTCGAAGGGGGCGCCCCCTGGGTCAGCGGCTGGGACCGCATCTCGCTCCTCTATGTCGGCGCGGTCGCGGGCCACGACGTGGTCTGGGCGCTGGTCGACCCGTCGCCCGCCCCGACCGTCGAGACCCGTCCGCTGCGCCTGGCCGCGGTCGGCGCCTCCTCGACCGTGGCCCTGGCCCTCCACGGCCATCCGGTGGCGCCCGACAGGGTGGTCGACGTCGAGCCGGTCGCTGACTGGCGCCGCCGCGACGGTGCCAGCCTGCGCACCAACGGCCATCTCGCCCTCGGCGTGGCCGACCGCTGCGCCCGGCTGCTCGACTCCCACGCCGCGGCGGCCCGCGTCGATGCGGCCCGCCTGCGCCTGGTGGACGCCCCCGACGCCGGGTTGCCCGAGGCGCGCGCCGGGGCGTCGGTGCTCGCCGTGCAGCTGGCGTCGGCGCTGGTGGCCACGGGCGGTGGCCGCTCGGCCGACTGGGACAGCGACGCGGCCAGGCTGGCGCGAGATGCCACCTTCCTGCTGGTCTTCGGACAGACGAGGCCGGTGCGCGCCGCGCAACTCGAGGTCCTCGACCCCCCTCGGTAGGAGGCGCCGCAGGGTTCAGGTCGCCGCAGGGTTCAGGTCGCCGCGGCCGGACTGGTCCGGTTGCGCCGCAGCCGACGGAGCACCGGGAGGCCGACGAGCACGGAGCCTGCGGTGGAGATCAACCCCACTGCGACGTCGATCGAGACCCGGCCCTCGGGGGTCCAGTAGACGTCCCTGAGGTCGAGGAGCAGGGCGAACTCGTCGACGATGAGGGCCAGGCCCACGCCGTAGGCCGTCGCCACGACCGGATGCCGGCGGATCCTGTCGTCGCCGCGGATGGCGACGCCGCCGACCGAGGAGACCGCGGCGATGCCCCACAGGTAGTGGTGCAGGTGGACGCCACCGGCGGTGACGTTGGCAAACGGACCCCGCCCGCTCCTGATGCTGTAGGTCACGGCCCGCGCCGATGCGAACGTCGCGGTGAAGGCCAGCCAGCTGATCAACGCGGACTGCTGGCCCGGGTGGAGCTCCTCGTGGAACGCCTGCTTGACCTCGCTCGGGGCGGGAACGGCGGACGGCATGACGCGCATGCTGCCACAGGGTCAGAGGCGCCGACCGGTTGGGAGGAGAGGCGCGGCCGTCACCACGGCGTGGTCGCGTCGCTGGAGCCGACCGCCAGGCTGGCCGACGGTGACCACCACGCGGTCGTCGGCGCCGGCGGCGAGGACCCAGCGCCCGGTGCCCGACGCAGGCACGGCGCCCAGCACGGCGGCAGAAGCGGCCGCCGTCGAGCGGTGACCGAGCCTACGGCGGTACGTGCGGACCACCAGGGGTGAGGCCAGCGCGACGGGACGCCATCGGGCGCGGGAGACCACCACCGCGCCGACCACCACCGGGCCGGCAGGACCGGTGCGCACGACCACCTCGACGGTGCCGGTGCGGGCCCCCGGCCCGACCTCGGTGGTGGCGTCGCCGGACCGGTCACCGGCGTCGATCCCCGCCGTGCAGAGCCTCCAGCCCGCCCAGGAGGTGACCGCGAAGGCGGCCAGGCAAAGAGCCAGGAGGGTCACCGGGACCCTCCCGTCCCAAGAACCGCTCCCCGACCTTGTCGGATAGCGCTACTTTGATATCTCATTATGGAGAGTAGCACTCAGGGCTCGTCGGTGGCCCGCCTGCTCACCCGGCTGCGTCACGATCTCGGCGCCAGCGAGCCGGGAGACCGGTTGGCCTCGTCACGCGACCTGGTGCGGCGCCACCAGGTCAGCCCGGTGACCGTGTCGCGGGCCCTCGCCCAGCTGGTGTCCGAGGGAGCGGTGGTCACCCGCCCCGGCGCCGGAACGTTCGTGGCCGAACAACCCGTGCGACGGGCGCCGATCGACCACTCGTGGCAGGCCCTCGCCCTCGGCACCAGGACCATCGACACATCGGGCATGAGCCCGCTGCTCGACCGGCCCGACGACGACGAGACCCTCTCCCTCGCCACCGGGTACCTCCACCGCTCGCTCATGCCGACCGCCCTCCTGCAGGCCGCGCTGGCCAGGGCGGCGCGCCTGGCCGACGCGTGGGAGCGCTCCCCGGCGCCCGGAATCCGGGGGCTGCGGGCCTGGTTCGCCTCGGGGGCCGGGGTCGAGCCCGAGGACGTGCTCGTCACCCCCGGCGGCCAGGGCGCCATCACCGCGGTCCTGCGCGCCGTCGCCGCCGCAGGCGACACGGTGCTGTTCGAGTCGCCGACCTACCCCGGTGCCATCACCGTGGCCAGGGCCGCCGGCATCCACGCCGTGCCCGTGCCCTGCGACGAGCACGGGCCGCTCCCCGCGCGGCTGGCCGAGGCCTTCGAGCGGACGGGGGCGAGGGCCATCTACGTCCAACCGACGTACCGCAACCCGACCGGCGGGGTGCTGGCCGGTGACCGCAGGGCCCACCTCCTCGCCGCGGCCGCCGACGCCGGGGCCTTCGTCATCGAGGACGACTTCGCCAGGTGGCTCGGCCACGACGACGCCGCCCCTCCCGCCCTCCTCGGCGACGACACGGAGGGGCGGGTCGTGACCATCCTGTCCCTGACCAAGGTGGCGTCGCCGAGCCTCCGGGTCGGAGCGGTGGTGGCGAGGGGTCCGATCTCGGTCCGCCTGCAGGCGCTGCGGGTCATCGACGACCTCTTCACCCCCCGCCCGATCCAGGAGGCCACCCTCGAGCTGGTCACCCGGCCCGGCTGGGACCGCCACCTGCGCGTCCTGCGCCGGGAGCTGCGGGCCAGGGCCGCCTGCCTGTCCGCGGCGGTCGCCACCGAGCTGCCCGGGTGGTCGTTCACCCGGCCGCTCGGCGGCATGCACCTGTGGGCGCGCCTGCCGGCCGGGACCGACGACGCCGCCCTGGCCGAGGAGGCCAGGCGCGGCGGGGTGGTGGTGGTGCCGGGGCGGGGGTTCTTCCCCGGTGAGGCACCCGACCCGCACCTGCGCCTGACCTTCACCGCGGCGGCCGGGCAGGCCGAGATCGCCGAGGGGGTCCGCCGCCTGGCCGTGGCCGCGCGACGCCTGGCCGACACCACGTCTCGCTGAGCCGGCGGCGTGGGCTCAGCCCTTGGCGCTGGCCCAGGTCTCGCCCCACGAGACGTTGACCTCGAGGGGGACCACCAGGCTGGCCGCGCCGTGCATGGCGTCGCCCACCACGTCGGCGGCGGCCTCCTCCTCGTCGGGGGGCACCTCCAGGATGACCTCGTCGTGGACCTGCAGGATCAGCCGGCTGGTCAGGCCGCGCTCGTCGAGGCGGGCGTCGAGGCGGACCAGGGCGACCTTGAAGATGTCGGCGGCCAGGCCCTGGATGCCGGCGTTCATGGCCTGGCGCTCGCCGGCGGCGCGCACCTGGTAGCGCCCAGACTGCAGCTCGGGGATCAGCCGCCGGCGGCCGAAGAGGGTCTCGGTGTAGCCCCGGTCGCGGGCCTCGGCCACCACCCGGTCCATGTAGGCCCGGACGTTGGGGAAACCCTCGAAGTAGGCGTCGAGGATCTGGGTGGCCTCGGGCACCGCGATGCCCAGGCGCTGGGCCAGCCCGTAGGACTCCATGCCGTAGGCCAGGCCGTAGGAGACCATCTTGGCCTTGGAGCGCATGGCCAGGGTGACGTCGGCCGGCTCGACGCCGTAGATGCGCGCCGCGGTGGCCGTGTGGATGTCCGCGCCGGTGGTGAACGCCTCGACCAGGCCCGGGTCCTCGGCCAGGTGGGCGATGACGCGCAGCTCGATCTGGTTGTAGTCGGCGACCAGGAAGCGGTGGCCGGGCGCGGGCACGAAGCAGGACCGGAACCTCCGACCCTCCTCCGAGCGGACGGGGATGTTGTGCAGGTTGGGTTGGTCGGAGCTGAGCCGCCCGGTGCGGGCCACCGTCTGGTTGAACGTGGCGTGGATCCGCCCGTCGGGCGCCACCTCGGCGAGCAGCGACTCGCCGTAGGTCGAACGCAGCTTCTCGACCTCCCGATAGCGCAGCAACGAGTCGATGATCGGATGCTCGCCCCGCAGCTTCTCGAGGGTCTGGGCGTCGGTCGAGAACCCGGTCTTGGTGCGCTTCTGGGGGGCCAGGCCGAGCTTCACGAAGAGCACCTCGCGCAGCTGCGGGGTGGAGTTGACCACGAACGGGCCGCCCGCCAGGTCCTGGATCTCCGCCTCGAGCCGCTTGGCCTCCGACGACAGCTCGCTGGCCAGGGCCCGCAGCTCCCCGACGTCCACCCCCACGCCGACCGCCTCCATGCGGGCCAGCACTCGGACCAGGGGCCGCTCCACCTCGTCGTAGAGCTTGGACATCCCCCGCGCCGAGAGGGCGGCGCTGAGCGGCTCGGCCACCTTGGCCACCGCGGCGGCCCGCCGGCCGCTGTCCGCGCCGGGGTCGGCCTCGTTGCCGGACAGGTCGAGCTGACCGGTGGGCGGGGCGTCGGGGGCCCGCAGCTCGACCTCGGCGTAGCGCAGGGCCAGGTCCTCGAGCAGGTACTGGTCGCCGGCCGGGTCGACCAGGTAGGCGGCGATGGCGGTGTCGAGCTCCAAGGAGGCAAAGTCCACGCCGATCACCGCCAGCCCGCGCATCAGGGCCTTGGCATCGTGCGCCGAGACCTCCGTCCCTGCGGGGCCGACCAGGCGGGCCAGGGCGCCGAGCACCCCGGTGTCGGCCAGCAGCTCGGGGCCGACCCAGGTGACCGCCACCTGCTCGTCCGGGGGCAGCGGGGCGACGGCCACGCCGACCAGCGGGCTGCGCCCCTCTGCGCCCTCCCACGCGCCGGCCACCGCGAGCGGGGTGGCACCCGACGCCCACCGGTCGATGACGGCCACGGCCGCGGCAGCGTCGGCCGGTGTGGTCACGGCGATGTCGAGCAACGCCCCCGCCGGCAGGGCCTCCCCGGTCGCCACCTGCCCGTCACCGGTGGCCTCCACGAAGCGGTCCCACAGGGTCCGGAACTCGAGGAAGTCGAACAGCCTGCGCAGCTCCTCCTCGTCCCACCCGCCGAGGACCGCATCCGCGGCGTCAACCTCGACGGGGACGGTCCGGATGAGCGGGGTGGCCTCCGCGTTCTTGCGCACCGTCGCCTCCGCGTCGGCCAGGTTGACCCGCAGCTTGGGCGTCAGCTCGTCGAGGTGGGCGAAGATGCCGTCGAGGTCGCCGTAGGTGTTGATGAGCCTGGCGGCCGTCTTCTCCCCCACCCCCGGGACGCCGGGAAGGTTGTCGGAGGGGTCACCGCGCAGCGCGGCGTACTGCGGGTAGTTCGCCGGGGTGACGCCGGTGCGCGCCTCGATGCCGGCCTCGTCGTAGAGGACGTAGTCCGACACCCCCCGGCGGTTGTAGAGCACCCGCACGAGCGGATCGGCGACCAGCTGGTAGGCGTCGCGGTCGCCGGTCACCACCATCACCTCGTCGCCCCGCTCCGCGGCGGCCGCCGCCAGCGTGGCGATGACGTCGTCGGCCTCGAAGCCGGCGATCTCGACCAGGGGGATGTGGAGGGTCTCGACCAGCTGGCGGACCAGGCCCATCTGCTGGCGGAGGATGTCGGGGGTCTCGGCCCGACCCGCCTTGTAGTCGCTGATCATCTCGTGGCGGAAGGTCGGCTCGGGGCGGTCGAAGGTGGCGATCACCTGGTCGGGGTGGTGGTCCTTGATCAGGTTGACCAGCATCGACGTGAAGCCGTACACCGCGTTGGTCACCTGGCCCGACGCGGTCGCCATGTCGGTCGGCAGGGCGAAGAAGGCCCGGTAGGTGAGCGAGTTGCCGTCGATGAGCATGAGGCGGGCCACGGCTCGATGCTACGAGGCCCGGGTGACAGCTCGATGCTACGAGGCCCGGGTGACGCGGGAGCCCGTCGGCCGGGGGCACCCGGGTATCCTCGGACCATGGCCGATGGGTTCCACCCTCCCCTCGAGGAGTACCTCGAGGCGGTCCACGAGCTCGAGGAGGAGGGGACCACAGTCATTCAGGCCAGGATCGCCGAGCGGCTCGGCCACAGCGCCCCCGCCGTGTCGGAGATGATCCGGCGCCTGCGGGGGGACGGGTACCTGGAGGTGGCGGGGCGTTCGTTGACCCTGACCGCACCCGGCCGGCTGCTGGCCGAGGGCGTGGTCCGCAAGCACCGCCTGGCCGAGCGGCTCCTGACCGACGTCATCGGCCTGCCCTGGTCGGCCGCCCACGTCGAGGCCTGCCGGTGGGAGCACGTGATCTCCGACGACGTGGCCGAGCGCCTCGACGTGCTCCTCGGCCACCCGACGACCTGCCCGCACGGCAACCCGATCCCCGGCGCCGGGGCCGACCAGCGCCACCTCACCGCCCTGGTCGATGCGCTCGCCGGCGAGCACGTGCGCCTCGAGCGGGTCACCGAGCAGGTCGAGATCGACCTCGACGCCCTCCTGTACCTCTCCGACGCCGGGTTCACCCCCGGCACCGAGGCCACCGTGTCCTCGCGCGCCCCCGACGGGACCCTCACCCTCGATCTCGGCGCCGACCGCAGGATCGCCCTCGGCCCCGCGCTGGCCAGCCAGCTGTTCGTCGCCGCCGCCTGACCGCGCCCAGCCGCTGGCCACCAGCCGGCGTCACTGCAGCCGAGGGCGTCTCGCCCGCACGGCGCAGGCGCCGCCCGCCCCCGACCTGCGGGCGCCCCACGTCGGTTACTCGTGTGGACCGCCCCGAGGTCGCCGGGGCGCAGGTCCGCGGCCCGGGCGGCCCAGGTGCGCATCCCGTGCGGCCCCACCCGGCCGCAGCGGCTCGTGGCCCCGACCTCGGGGCGCCCCACGTCGGTTACTCGTGTGGACGGTCCCGAGGTCGCCGGGGCATCACCCGCGCGGCGCGCGTCCAGGAAAGGAAAGGCAGAACCGACGGCGCCGCAGGCGCCGACCTCTCCCCCGCACGGCGCCGCAGGCGCCGCCCCACCGCACCTCGGGGCGGCCCCACGTCGGATACTCGTGTGGACCGCCCCGAGGTCGCCGGGGCATCACCCGGCCGGCGCGCGTCCAGGAAAGGAAAGGCAGAACCGACGGCGCCGCAGGCGCCGACCTCTCCCCCGCACGGCGCCGCAGGCGCCCCCCCACCGCGCCTCGGGGCGCCCCACGTCGGATACTCGCGTGGACCGCCCCGAGGTCGCCGGGCCCTCGAACCCCACCCCCACCTCCGGGCGCCCCACGTCGGATGCTCACGGCGACCGCCCCGAGGTCGCCGAGCCCTCGAACCCCCCCCACCTCCGGGCGCCCCACGTCGGATACTCACGGCGACCGCCCCGAGGTCGCCGTGATTCGAGGTCGCCGGGGAATCGCGCCGGGGCTCGAGGTCGCCGGGGAATCACGCCGGGGCTCGAGCCGGCGAGCCGGCGTGGCCACCACCGACGAGGGGCGCGGTGGTCAGTCCGGGCGGAGGCCGTCGTCGATGACGGCGGTGGCGATCACGTCCATGCGCACCCGGTCGTGCATGGCGCGGTGCTGGATCCAGCCGAACGCCTCGCTCTCGCTCAGGTCCTTGTCGTCCATGAGCACGCCCTTGGCCCGCTCGACCTTCTTGCGGACCTCGAGGCGCTCCTCGAGCGACTTGACCTGGTCCTCGAGGGCCTTCATCTCCGTGAACCGGCCGAGTGCGATGTCGATGGCCGGGAGCAGCTCGCTCTTCTGGAACGGCTTGACCAGGTAGGCCAGCGCCCCGGCGTTGCGGGCCTGCTCGATGAGGTCGCGCTGGGAGAAGGCGGTGAGGATGAGGACCGCGGCGAGGCGGTCGGCGGTGATCTCCCTCGCGGCGGTCAGGCCGTCGGCGCCGGGCATCTTGATGTCCAGGATGGCCAGGTCGGGGTGGTGCTGGCGGACGAGGTCGACGGCCTCGTCACCGCGGCCGGTCTCGCCGACCACCTCGAAGCCCTCCTCCTCGAGGATCTCCTTGAGGTCGAGGCGGACGATGGCCTCGTCCTCGGCGATGACAACCTTCACGGCCACGGGCCTGCTCCTTGCGTGCTCCCGGTCAACCGGATCGGGCGGTGGGTCGGGCGGGGGGTGGGGCTCACACGGATCCGTCACCGGCGAGGAGCCGGTCGAGCAGCTGGTCCTGGTTGGCGCGCATGGTCTCGATGCTGGCGTGCAGCGTGTGGCGGCTGCGGCCCATGGCGTCGGCGTGGCGCCTGGCCTCGGTGTACTCCCGGTGGGCGAGCGGGGTCTCCGACACGAGCGACCTGACCCTGGCCTCCTCGGCGGCGTCCTCCAGGGCGGCGAGCTGCTCGTCGACCACGGCGAGCTCGTCGCGCGCCGACCGGAGGCGCTGGGAGATATCGAACAGGCGGCGCTCGATGAGGGATCGGGACATGGGACGCGTGAGCTTACCTGTGCCTCACCCGGCGGCCCGGCCGGGCAGCCCCAGGCCGAGGGTGTCGGCGAGGAAGGCGAGCTCGTCGGCGGCCAGCTCGACGGTGCGGCGGACCGAGCGGGCGCCGTGCCCGACGTCGGCCTCGCGCCGGACCAGCACGGGCCGCCCGGCGGGGTCGCCGGAGGTGGCCCACTGCAGCGCGGCGGCCATCTTGCGGGCATGGAGCGGGTCGACGCGCGTGTCGGAGTCGAAGATGGTGAACAGCACCGCCGGGTAGCGCGTGCCCTCCTCGACGTGGTGGTACGGGGAGTAGGAAAGGAGCCACCCGAGCTCGGTCGGGTCCTCGGCGGTGCCGTACTCGTCGTTCCAGGTCGCCCCGAGCCCGAAGCGCTCGTAGCGGACCATGTCGAGCAGCGGCGCGGAGCACACCACGGCGCGGAAGCGCTCCGGCGAGCGGGTGAGGGCGGCACCGACCAGCAGGCCGCCGTTGCTGCCGCCCATGATCCCGAGCTGCTCGTGGGTCGTCCACCCCCGGGCCACGAGGGCGTCGGCCGCGGCCTCGAAGTCCTCGAAGACGTGGTGCTTGTTGGCCCGCATGCCGTCGCGGTGCCAGGCCTCGCCCTCCTCGGAGCCGCCGCGCAGGTTGGCGACGGCCCACACCCCGCCGGCTTCGACCCACGCCCTGATGGTCGACGAGTACGCCGGCGACAGGGTCTGGTTGAACCCGCCGTAGCCGTAGAGCACGGCCGGCACGGGACCTCGAGGGGCGGCGGTCGGGGCCAGGACGGTCATGCGGACCTCGGTGTTGTCGGCCGACCGGTAGGTGACCACCTCGGCGTGGATCGCTCCCCCGACCACGTCGTCGAGGCCGTCGATGCGGCCGCTGGCCGGCTCGAGGTGGCCGACCGTGTAGGGCGTGGCGTAGCCGGTGTAGCCGACCCACGCCTCGTCGCCCTCGTCGTGGCGCCCGGTCACGTCCGCGCTGCCAGGCGCGGGCAGCTCGACGTGGTGGAGGAGCCGGCCGTCGGCCCGGTCGTGGACGCTGATCTCGGAGAGGGCGTGGCGACTCCGCAGCGCCACCAGGTGCTCGCCGGCGAGGGTCCACGACTCGAGGACCCCGCCGTCGGCGTCCTCGCGGAGCACGTCGACCCAGCCGTCGGGTTCCGGCGCCCGGGGGTCGACCCTGACCAGCCGGCGACGGGGCGCGCCGAGGTCGGTGAGCACCCACAGGTCGCCGCGCCGGTCCCACGCCGGCGACGCCTGCGCGTCCACGTCCACGAGGACCGGGGTCCACTCGGCGGGAGCGCCGGCGGGCGGCAGCTCGGCCAGCCACAGGTCGTTGCGGGGCGCAGTGCCGAGGGAGACGGTGACCGCCACCCGGCGGCCGTCGTCGGCCACGTCGACGCCGAGGTAGGCGGTCGGCTCCACGTCGGGGCCGCGACCCTCACCCCCGAAGACGAGCTCGTCGGTCGCCGGGTCGGCGCCGACCCGGTGCCGCCACACCCGCCGGTGGTACTGCTCCTCGCCCGCGGGGACCGACCCGGGGGCGAGACGGCGCACGTAGAGCAGCTCGGCGCCGCCGGGGAGCCAGGCGATCGGGCTGTAGCGGAGGCGATCGACCGGTCCGTCGAGCACCGCACCGGACGCCACGTCGATGACCGTCAGGCTCGACTCCTCGTCGCCCCCGCTGGAGAGCAGATAGGCCAGGCGATTCCCCTCCAACGACGGCGCCCAACCGTCGAGGGTGACCGTGCCGTCGGGGTCGATGGCGTCGGGGTCGACCAGCACCCGCTCCCCGGCGCCGTCCGTGACCCAGATGGCCGCGTGGTTGCGCCCGACCGGGCGGCGGGTCGAGAAGCGGCGGTCGCCGACGACCGTTGGAGCACTGGCAAACGCCGGGACCAGCTCGAGGAGCCGGTCGGCCAGGCCGGTGCGCTCCGGGTGGGCGCCGGCCCAGTCCGACCACCTGCGGTCCTGCGCCCCTGACCAGGCCACGGACGGCCCGTCGGTCGGGTCCTCGAGCCACTTGTAGGGATCGGGGACCTGGTGGCCGTGGAGGTCGTCGGCGATCGGGAGGCGTTGGGCGGGTGGATACGGCACGGGCGGGTGCGGCGCAGCGGTCTCGGACACGGGTCGGACGCTACCGGCCGGGTTGCGGGGGCGGCACCGGCTGGGCTCTTCGATGCTGTCTCGCCGCAGTTCAGCACTCTCTCAGCACCACGGGCCAGACTGTCCACGTGCGTGTCCTCGTGGTCGACGACGAGCCGGCGGTCCGACAGGCGCTCGATCGCGCCCTGCGCTTCGAGCGCTTCGAGACCGAGACGGCCGACGACGGCGCCGCCGCGCTCCTCGCGCTCGCCCAGCGGCCGGCCGACGCCATCATCCTCGACGTGGCCATGCCCCGCATGGACGGCCTGGAGGTCTGCCGCCGGCTGCGCGACGCCGGTGACGCCACCCCGATCCTGCTGCTCACGGCCAGAGCGGCGATCGACGAGCGGGTGGCCGGCCTCGACGCCGGCGCCGACGACTACCTGGTCAAGCCGTTTGCCCTCGAGGAGCTGCTGGCCCGCATCCGGGCCCTCCTGCGTCGCAGCGCTCCGGTCGGCGACGGCGAGGTGCTGCGCTTCGGGGACCTGTCGCTCGATCCCGGCACGCGGGACGTGTTCCGTGCGGAGCGGCGGATCGAGCTGACGCGCACGGAGTTCCTCCTGCTCGAGCTGCTGCTGCGCAACCCCCGCCAGGTGCTGCCGCGCGAGGTCATCTTCGACCGGGTGTGGGGCTACGACTTCGGCGCCAACTCCAACTCCCTCGAGGTCTACATCGGCTACCTGCGGCGCAAGACCGAGGCCGAGGGCGAGAGCCGCCTGATCCACACGGTGCGCGGGGTCGGGTACGTGCTGCGCCAGCCGGTCGAGGTGCCGGCCGGATCTTGAAGGGCTGGCTGCACCACCGGTCGTTCCAGACCCGCATCGCCTCGCTGGTCGTCGCGGCCGTCGGCGTCGCCGTGGCGCTCGCCGCCTCCGCGGCCTACGTCGCCGTCAGCCACCAGCTCTACAGCCAGGTCGACTCCAGCCTGAGCTCCGACGTGGGCCAGTTCAGTAACGGCTTCAACGTCGACTCAGCGTTCCAGCTCCTCTCCCGCGGCCACACCATCGCGCAGGTGATCGACCAACACGGAACGGTCGTGGCCGCGGTCCCGAACGCCATGGAGCTCAAGCCGACGATGCAGCAGCTCGGCGCGGTCACCGACCAGCTCGGCTCGCAGTTGCTCAGCACGGTGACATCCGGGGGCAGCGACTACCGCGTGCTGACTTGGAGCGTCGTCTTCGCCAGCCCGAGGACTGGGACCATTCGAGCCGCCATCCAACTCGCGCAGTCGCTCGGCCCCGTCGAGAGCACTCTCGCCACCCTCCGGATCATCCTGGTCACGGTGATGATCGGCGGCCTGGCCATCGCCATCATCCTGGGCCTGACCGTGGCCCGGGCGACCCTGCGACCCGTCAAGCGCCTCACCGCGGCAGCCGAGCACGTGGCCGCCACCCAGCAGCTCGACGCCCTGGTGGTCGGCGAGGCCGACGACGAGCTCGGCCGCCTGGCCACGGCGTTCAACCGGATGCTCGGTGCGCTCGGCGCGTCCCGGCACCAGCAGGCCCAGCTGGTGTCCGACGCCGGCCACGAGCTGCGCACCCCGCTCACCAGCCTGCGGACCAACGTCGAGTTCCTGACCAAGGCCAGGACCATGCCGGAGGCGGACCGAGAGGAGCTGCTGACCGACATCAACGCGCAGGTCGGCGAGCTCACCACCCTCGTCGGCGACCTGGTCGAGCTGGCCCGCCAGGACGAGCGCCAGCCCGAGCCCACCGAGGTCCGCCTCGACCTGGTCGTCGGCCGCGCCATCGAACGGGCCAGGCGCCGCGCGCCTGCGCTCGTGCTCGACGTGGCCCTCGAGCCCGGATCGGTGCGGGCCCAGCCGGCGCTGCTCGAGCGGGCCGTGCTCAACGTGGTCGACAACGCCACCAAGTGGAGCCCCCCCGGGGGCACGGTGTCGGTGCGGCTCACCCGGTCGGACCGCTGGGTCCTCGAGGTCCGCGACCACGGCCCCGGGATCGCCGAAGAAGACCTGCCCAAGGTGTTCGACCGCTTCTACCGTGCCCCTTCCGCCCGTGCCATGCCGGGGTCGGGCCTCGGCCTGGCCATCGTCAGCCAGGTGGTCGGCTCCCACGGTGGCGTGGTCGAGGCGCTGCGGCCGCCCGACGGCGGCACCCTGGTGCGCATCGAGCTGCCGATCGTCACCGAGCAGGAGCCCGCCTCGGCCGCTCCTGGCCATCCCGATGTCGAGCCGGCAGCAGCGAAGGCGGACGGGCCCTCACCGTGGGGCGCGCCCGCCGGTGCACCCGAACCCGACGAGGCCGGCGCGGCTCCGGCCGAGCAACCCCCCACCCAGCAACCGTCGCCGGTCGGCCGCGCCGAACGCTCCTGAGGGACCGGAAGACAACTCGGGCGGCCGCAGGCCGCAGGAGCCGTCGCGCGAGGACCGGACGGTAGACGGCCACCAAGTTGTCTCCGCCCGGGCCCTGAGCTTGCGATCGAACCTTCGGGCTCAGCCGGTCGGCGGCGTGAAGTGCCCCGGCCACTGGTCGAAGGGGATGCGGCGGATCTCCCGGACGTCGGGGTCGGCGCCCCACTCGTCCCTGCCCAGGCGGGAGAGGGGACGCAGCCGGCGGATGGCGGGGTGGCCGTCGACCATGACCTCGGGGTCGATGGCCGCGAGCAGCACCCGCCCGAGCACGACGGTCGAGTCGCCGAGGCCGATGGTGGCGTGCAGCCGGCACTCGAGGGCGACGGGCGAGGCGGCGACCCGAGGCGGGCGCACCGTCTGGCTGGGCTCGCGCGCCAGACCGACCGCGTCGAACTCACTGGTGTCGGGGGGAAAGCCGGTCGCCGTGGCATTGATCGATTCGAAGAGGGGTTCGGGCGCGAGGTTGACGACGAACTCCCCGGTGGCCTCCACGTTGGTGAGCGAGTCCTTGCGTCCGACGGAGGTGAACTGCACGATCGGCGGGTCGACGCAGCTCACCGTGAAGAACGAGTGCGGCGCCAGGTTGTCCACGCCGGTGGCCGAGGTCGACGACACCCAGGCGATCGGCCTCGGCACGACCACGGCGGTCAGCAGCGGGTAGAAGCGGCGGCCCAGGTCGGCCGGGTCGAAGGTGGTGCGCATCCCGCCAGCTTGCCCGGACCGAGCCCGGTGCGGTCGGGGACCGCCGGCGGCCCGGGTCCCTCGTCCCGGACCGCCGGCGGTGGATGTGGGTGGTGCTGTGGCGCCCCCGGCCGGTCAGGCCCCGGTGCGCGCCACGGTGAAGGGCACCCGGAGCGGGTTGGCGTCGTGGCGCCCCAGGTCGACCGACGTGGCCGCGACGGGCCGGCCGTTCACCGACAGGTGGAACGCGAGCCTGGTCGCGTCGTCGGTGCGGAAGTGGAGCCCGTCGACGTAGCCGTAGTTGTTGAAGGCGAAGCCGGCGACGTGGCGCGCCGGCCCGACCCGCACGACGTCGTTGCGCTCGTCGTCGACCCGGTTGACCCGCACCGTCCCGTCGGACGTCAGGTAGCCGCTGAAGACGACGTGGTCGTGGGTCGGGTGGGTGACCTCGAGGTGCCAGCCGGCGCCGTCGTGCCAGATGTAGAAGCCGCTCTCGGATCCGGCCTCGAAGGTCGGCCGACCCTGGGCGACGGCCGCCCACGGTGACGCCACCGCCGCCGCGCTCGGCATGGCCCCGCTCGGCATGGCCGCAGTCGGTGCGGCCGCGGTTGACGTCGGCGCGCTCGACGCCCCCGCCAGTCCCGGTGCACCGGCCAGTGCGACGGCGGCGATGCCCCCGCTCGCGACGGCTGCGGTCACCGCTCGTCTGATGCCCGCACGCTTCTTGCTGCCCATGTCGTGCCCTCCTCGCCGGGGAGCGAGTGCTCCCTGCGGCCAGGACGACCATGAGCCCGACACATTTGGCGGTGATGCCCGAAGTGTCAGGGATCTGTGAGGCGGCCCGGCTACTTGCCCTTCCTCATGCGAAACGCGGCCGCGCCTGCGGCCCCGAGGAGCACGACGAGGAGCGGGGTCTTGCTCCGCCCCTTCTTGTGCTTCCTCGTCACCACGCCGGAGGAAGGAAGGTCAGGGAGCGCCTTCTCGATGGTCCTCCTCGCCTTCTTGGCGCGCCGCTTGGCCTTGCGGCTCGTGCCCCCGACCTTCTTGCGGCCCTTGGCCACCGTGCCGCCGGCGAGGTCCTTGAGGTCGGTCGGGTCGATGCCTCGCACGGCGTCCTCGATCTCGGCCTTGGTCATCTCGACCGCCTTGCGGAGCTCCTTGCGAGCTCCCGACTTCCCGGTCTGCATGGTGCGGTCCTCCCGAACATCGAGCGTCGGCTCACTCTCCCCGTCTCCCGACCTGGCGACACATTCCCCCGACGGTTGCCGTCGGGTGGCAGGGTGGGGTCGTGCGACTCGGGAAGGGCGAGCAGATCCGCACCGGGTCGGGCCGCACCATGGCGATGGTGGACCGATGAGCGCCGACCACGCCCACACCGGCGACGGCCACGGGGACCACGCAGACCAGGCGAACAGTGGCGACGGCCACAGTGACCACTCGGGCCACGATCACGCCGGCCACGGTCACGACCACCCTGCCGGATGGCGCAGCTTCCTCCTCGGGCTGGTCAAGCCCCACCGCCACGACGCCGCGGAGGCCATCGACGAGGCCGTCGAGGCCAGCGAGGAGGGCATGCACGCCCTGAAGCTGTCCCTCGTCGGTCTGGGCGTGACCGCCGCCATCCAGCTGGTCGTCCTGTCGTTCTCCGGGTCGGTGGCCCTGCTCGCCGACATGATCCACAACGTCTCCGACGCCCTGACCGCCGTCCCCCTCGGTGTGGCCTTCTGGCTGGGTCGGCGGCCGCCGACGAGCCGGTACACCTACGGGTTCGGTCGCGCCGAGGACCTCGCCGGCATCGCCATCGTCGTGGTCGTCTTCGCCTCAGCCGTCGTGGCCGCCTACGAGGCGGTCGACCGACTCGTTCACCCTCGGCCCGTCCACCAGCTGGGCTGGGTCGTCGCCGCCGGTGTGGTCGGCTTCGCGGGCAACGAGGCGGTCGCGCAGCTGCGCCTGCGGGTCGCCAGGAGGATCGGCTCGGCCGCGCTCGAGGCCGACGGGCGTCACGCGAGGACCGACGGCTTCACCTCCCTCGGGGTGGTCGTCGGCGCCGCCGGCGTCGCCCTCGGGTGGCGGGCGGCCGACCCGGCGGTCGGCCTGGTCATCACCGTCGCCATCCTGGCGGTGAGCCGGACCACGGCACGCGACATCTACCGGCGGCTCATGGACGCCGTCGACCCGGAGCTGGTGGCGACGATCCGAGAGGTCCTGGCCGGCTCCTCCGGCGTCGAGGGCGTGGACGCGGTGCGGGTCCGCTGGATCGGGCACGAGCTCCACGCCGAGGCGGAGATCGTCTCCGCCGCCGATCTCAGCCTGGCCGAAGCCCACGACATCGCCGAGCACGCCCATCACCACCTGCTCCACGAGGTGCGCCGGCTCACGACGGTGACCATCCACTCCGGTCCCGTGCCAGCCGGACCAGACCCGCACTCCCGTACCGCCCACCACGCCCGCCGGCCAGCATCGGCGCACGACCGCATCACCGGCCAGGAGGGCCTCCCGGCTAGATCCCCGCAGGACCGGATTCGCCCCTGGCGGTCGGCTCGACGTCGGTCCTGAGCCCCTCGTTCTCGGCGCGCAGCGCATCGCGCTCCGAGCGGGTCGCCTCCAACGTCTTGCGCTGCTGGTGGCCCGACCTGGCCTTCGACGCCCTCCGCCTGGTCCCGCTCAGGACCAGCACCACGCCGAGAGCCACCGCCGCGCCCGTGAGAAGACCGAGCACGAACAGCCATCTCGACCCCGAGATCCCCAGGCTCTGTCCGAAGATCAACGGGTCGGGAACCCGGAAGTGGTTCTTCCACAGCAGATCCAGCCCGAACACGGCACCCGCTACGACCAGCACCAAACCAATGAGAATCATGTCCAGCCGCTCCTCGAGACGATGGATGCTCCTGCCCCGGTCAACTGGTACCCACCGGACGGCCGCCCGACACGGCCTGCGCCGCTCCCCGGTTCGGCGGAGGCCGGGTTGCGCACCTCGCGCTGCCCGGCCGAGGATCCGGGGGTGACCCGGCCCAGCCCCCCCATCCGGCGAGCCGGGACCGACGACTGCGCCGAGGTGGTGCGGCTGGTCTCGCTCATGTACGACGCCCTCGGGGTCGACACCACCCCCACGTCCTGGCACCAGGCGGTCGAGGGCGTGCTGTCCTCCCCCAGCGACGGCGACGCCGTGGTCCTGGTGGTCGACGACCCCGGGCGTGGGCTGGCCGCCGTCGGCGGCGGCAGCATCGCCACCCGCCTCCCTGGCCCGGTCACCCCGACGGCCAGGGTCGGCTACCTCCAGTGGGTCTCCACCGATCCCCGCCACCGCCGTCGCGGCCTGGCCAGGGCCGTCACCGAGGGACTCCTGGCCTGGTTCCTCGGCCGAGACGTCACCACGGTCGAGCTCCACCCCACGAGCGACGGCGAGCACCTGTACCGGTCGCTCGGCTTCGCCGACCCGCCCAACCCGACCCTTCGCCTCCAGCTCTGAGTCGCCCGGCGCCCCCCACGAGCGAGCCGCCGGCAACGAATTGCGCCACGCACGCTGCGAGTGCGCTACCGTTGTCCGTGAGGGCGCTTTCAGCGCAAACGTATCACTGAACCGCTATTCCGCATCACTGAATGTCTTGCCTGCAATCCCTCCGGCTCATCCGAGCCACCGGCCGCGACTAGCAAGTCGACTCAGGCCACGAAAGGAGTGGATAGCAATGGCAACAGGAATCGTAAAATGGTTCAACGGCGACAAGGGCTTCGGTTTCATCACCCAGGATGGTGGTGGTCCCGACGTCTTCGTGCACTTCAGCGCCATCGCCGGGAGCGGGTTCCGCAACCTCGAAGAGGGCCAGAAGGTCGCCTACGAGACCACCCAGGGCCCCAAGGGGCTCCAGGCGGCGGACGTTCGTCCGGCCGACTGACCGTCTCACACGCTTCGCCGGTCGTCGTGGTGCAACTTGGCCACGGTGACCGGCGAATCGTCGCGTCCGGGCGTCCGCCGCCCCCGGCCCCTCCAGCGCCGCCCGTCGTCTTCGCGTCGTCTCGCACCCATCCCGGGCGCCTCACGTCGGATCCCGGGACGCTCCACGTCGGATCCCCGGGGCGTCTCACGTTGGATGCTGACGTCTGGAGGCCCGAGAAGGCCGGCACCCCATCCCGGGGCGCCTCACGTCGGATGCTCACGTCTCGAGTCCCGAGAAGGCCCGCACCCCATCCCGGGGCGCCTCACGTCGGATCCCGGGGCGCCTCACGTCGGATGCTCACGTCTCGAGTCCCGAGAAGGCCCGCACCCCATCCCGGGGCGCCTCACGTCGGATGCTCACGTCTCGAGTCCCGAGAAGCAGGTAGCCAGGCCGACGGGCCACCCGGCCGGGGCCGTCGAGCCGGCGTCAGTTGCTGCTCGGCCGTGGCGCCCGGCCTGGCGCGACGGGCGGGAGGTGGTGGGCGACGACCTCGAGGGCGGCGTCGGGTTCGACGGCCAGCTCGGCGGCGACGCTCGCATAGGCGGCAGCCGCCTCGTGCAACCGGCGTTCGCGCCCGGTGCGCTGGATGGCCGTGGGGACACCACAGACGAAGGTCCCGTGGCGTCCCTGCGATTCGACGATGCCCTCCGACTCGAGCTCCCTCAGGGCCCGCAGCACCGTGCCGGGAGCGATCCCGAGATCGGCGGCCAGCTGCCGCACGGTCGCCAACCTGGTGCCCACCGGCAGCGCGCCCGTGACCACGAGCCTGCGCACCGATGCCCGCAACTGTTCGAAGATCGGGACGGGCGAGGCCTGGTCGATGGCGATGATCACGTCAGGGTCGGCTGGCGCGGCCACCACCTGGCGGTCCTGCGCTGCCTCCAACCGAGGGCCAGGACGCCAACCGCGAATGCCAGGCTGAAGCCCCAGGCCGCCGTGCGGACCCAGGTCGTCGCTGCGTCGCTACTCGTCGAGAGCAGCACCCCCGTCGCCACCGTCAGCTCGACCATCAGCGCCCAGCCAGTCAGCTTCTGGATGGCGCGCGAGCGCAGCGCCCGGTCGACCTCGACCAGCTCCGGCGTCGCCATCGGCTCGGCACGCCCGGCCAGGATCCGCACCGCGGCCAGACCGGCCGCCGCGCAGCAGGTCACCACCAGCACCCCGGGCCACGCCCCGGACCAGGAGAACCCGGCCCCTGACCACCGACGTTCGGTGAGGTGGACGGCGGTGGCGACCCCGACGATGCCCACGAGCGTCGGGTGGGCGGCGAGGGCCAGCTTCGACACGTAGGTGGTAGGACGGCGAGGTGTCAGGCTGGCTCGACGAAGCGTCCCCGCAACCCGCAGATTGGGCCGGAGGGTCGCGACGAACGACCCGACGACGTAACCGAGGACGGCTGCGGCGAGCGGGTCGTCGGCCCACGTGGTCGTCCCTGCGCGGCGGGCGACCAGGGCGACGCCCAGCGCAAGCGCCGCACCTCCCAGTCGGCATCGTCGGTGGAGGAGCAACGCCCGCTGAGCGACGAGCCGGCCGCCACGGTCGACCGGGCCGTAGCCAACCACGAAGGCAGCGAACTCCCCGGTGGTGACCGGCCGGGCGGCCCGGACAACCAGCACCCCCATGATCGCGATGCCCAGCAGCGCCCCCCGCATGAGGCCTCATCCTGCGCTGCGCCGAGGATTGTGTCAAGGCATTGGCACAGGAGGCGCCGACCGCAGGGCGGACAGCGACCAGCCCGACGTCGCGGTGCTCGATCACCCGCCGCGTCGGTCGAGGCCGGATCGACGGAGCCCGGTCATCCTCGACTCTCGCCGCCGAAGGAGCGCTCGTGGTAGCCCTTGGCTCCGACGGTCCGGGTGAGGTCACTGCGGGGATCCCGTCCGTGGGCCAGCGCGTCGAGTGCCGCGCCGAAGGTGTAGCGCGGTGTCCAGCCGAGGTCGGCCCGCGCCCGATCGTTGACGTAGACCCGGTCGATGTCGGGCAGCATCGACCAGCCCCGGTCGGCGAAGACCCGTCTGTAGCCAGGATGGTGGCGAGCGACCACGGCGGGGACGTCGCGGCGCAGCTCGGGCAGGTCGGCCGTCCCGAACGGGGTGGTGGCGGTCACCAGGTAGCGACCGAAGCCGAGGTCGGCGGCGCGCTCGACGGCGAGGAGGTGGGCGGTGACGGCGTCTTCGAGGTCGACGCGCCGATAGAGCAACTCGCAGACCTTGAGGTTGAGGTCGTCGTAGGCACGCCGGCGGCCCTCGACGTCGTCGGGTTCGGGGAAGAACCGAGAGGTCCGCAGGATCACGCACGGGAGTCCCTCGTCGCGCTGGACGAGCTCGCAGAGGTCCTCCGCGGCCACCTTCGTCGCCCCGTAGACGTTCTTGGGCCGTGGGACGACGTCCTCGGTGATCCACGCGGCGGGCTCGCCCGGACCGGGCGTGAGCGCTCGGCCGAACGCGCTCGTCGTGCTCGTGAAGACGAAGGCGCCCACGCCCGCCTTGACGGCCTCCTCGAGCAGTACGAGCGTGCCGGTGATGTTGGTCTCCACGAACGCCTCCCGGGTGTGGCTGCCCACGTGCGGCTTGTGCAGCGTGGCGGTGTGCAGGACCGCCACGGCGCCGGCGAGGGCGGACCGCACCGCCGGACGGTCGGCCACGGAGCCGACCACGTCGACGAAGGGACCCGGGCGCACATCGATGCCCCGAGCGTCGTGCCCCTGCTCGGAGAGACGTCGCATCAGCGCCTCGCCGAGATGCCCGTTGCTGCCCGTCACCACGACCCTCATGCCTTCACCCTGCCATCACGACGAGAACGTGAGGGTGGCGTCGAGGCGAGGGTGGCCGCCATCTCCTGGTCGAGGGTCAGCCGATGGGGCCGGCCCACCCGAAGCCGACACCGACGGCTGAGCGGCTGACCGGCTGACCGGCTGACCGGCTGACCGGCTGACCGGCTGACCGGCTGACCGGCTGACCGGCTGACCGGCTGACCGGCTGACGGACCGCTGACGGACCTACGAACTGTTCGACCCGGTACGAGCACTTCTTCCGCCGTCCCCCCGAGCCCGCCATTCGACGAGGCGATTCCCGCCGCGGCGTGGTTGCGGGGCGATCGAGACGGTGAAGATTCGAGACGGTGAAGATTCGAGACGGTGAAGATTCGAGACGGTGAACAAGGGTTGCAGCTCTGCGCCCTCACCGAACCCGACGGCAACCCGATCACCCTCATCGGCACCTTCCGCACCGAGTGCTGAGGTAGGGCCGGTTCAGGTCCGGCATCCTGGCCCCATGAGCCAGCGGGCGGAGAGGTTCGAGGCTGCTGGCAGTCGGATGCTCACCGCAATGGTCGCCTGTCTGCTGGTGGCCGGAACGATGGCGGGCTGTGGCGGCACAAACCAAGCGAAGCTGAGGTCGCCGCCGAGCGGGGAGCGTGGCCCGGGAGGCCACGTCGGGATCGAGAAGGCGACGGTGCCCAACCTGGTCGGATTGGCGTTGCCGCAAGCCCAGCGGACCGCCGACGAAGTCCGGCTCTTCGTCGGGCTGGCGGCCGAGAAGGTGTCCACGTCGGTGCCCGCCGGCACGGTGATCGCACAGACCGTCCCCCCGGGGAGGCCCACCGCGGCGGTTGCCGGCGTGGAGCTCACCGTCGCCGTGGCTCCGGCGCCCCCCTGCGCCGCCGACCAGCTTCGCCTGACCAGCCGGGGAGGCAGCCCGGCCACGGGGAACGACTTCGACACCCTCGACCTTCGTAACGTGTCCCCACGGTGGTGTTTTCTCGCCGGGTCGGTGAGCATCGTCGGCTCCGACGCCGCGGGGCGACCGGTAACCAACGTCGTCGCCCTCTCCGTCGACCGTCACCTCGAGCTGTCGCCGAGGACACCGCCGCCCACGAGCTTCCAGCCGCCGTTGGGCGCCATCCCGGAGGACGTGTTGCTCGAGAGTCATGTCCGTGACGACTCCGAGCCGTACGGTCTGTGCCCCAACCTGGTCGTCCCTGTCGCTTGGACCGCAACCCTGCCCGATGGCGAAGCGCTGGCCGTTCGCAACGGCAGCGCCACGACGCCGTCGATCGAGCCCTTCACGGCCTGCGGAGGCCGGATCGGCGGCCAGGTGGAGGGTTCTCTCGGCATCTCCCCGTGAATCGAGCACTCGGCGGGAATCGGCGACTTGGCCCTCCCATCCGAAGCTGGTGAAGTCAGCTCGGGCCCGGAGGCGTGTGGTCACCTTGTCCCGCCGGGGCGATTCCCGGCGCTCGGTGACCAGCTGGCGCCCGTCCTGACCTGCGGATTCGCGGCAGGCCACCCGTACCCGAGGTGGGATTCGAACCCACACGCCCTCTCGGGCAGAGGATTTTGAGTCCTCCATGTCTGCCATTCCATCACTCGGGCGTGCGACGGCGTCCAGTGTAGGGAGCGGGCCCGCGCCAGGACCGACAACCGGTTGGATGGGAGGGATGAGCACGGCCTCGACGACAGCGAGCAAGTCGGCGACGAGCGTCGCCGGCGGCGGCCGGGCCTTCGAGGTCCTGGCGCTGAGCAGTTTCGTGGCCCTCGGCCTGCCGGACGGGATGCTCGGGACGGCGTGGCCGGCAATGCGGGCCAGCTTCGGCGTGCCGGTGGCCGACCTCGGGCTCGTGCTGGTGGCCGGCACCGCGGGAGCAGCGGTGATCACCGCCGTGATGGGGCGCCTGCTGCACCGGTGCGGGATCAGCACGGTGGTGGCTGCCGCCGGCCTCATCGCCGCGTTGGGCGCAACGGGCATCGCGCTCTCACCCTCCCTCGGGGTGGTGATCGCCGTCGCCGTGTTGCCCGGCATCGCCGCTGGGCTGATGGACGGCGGCCTCAACACCGCCGTCGGTCTGATGGGACGGGCCCGGCTGCTCAACCTGCTCCACGGCGCCTACGGCGTCGGCACGGCACTCGGCCCGCTCCTGGTGTCGGCCGCCATCTTGGCCGGATCCTGGCGACCTTCGTACGGCGTATTGCTGCTGGTGGACCTCGCCGTCGCCGCCGGATGGATCCTGCTCCGGCGACGATCGACGAAGACGGCGCCCGACGCCGGCACGCCGACCGGCCCTCCGGCCGGGACCGACGACGAGGTCGACCCGACGATCGACTGGCGACGCCGCCGGGTGTTCGGGGTGGTCACGGTCGGCATGGTCGTGTTCTTCCTCTACACCGGGCTCGAGGTCACCGCAGGCCAATGGGAAACCAGCTTCGGACGGGGCACGCTCCACCTGAGCGCCGGGCAGGCCGGGCTGGCGTCGTTCGGGTACTGGGGAGCCCTGACCGCGGCGCGCCTCGGCCTGGCCGTCCACCCCGTCCGACCCCACCGGGTGATCCGCTGGGGGGTCGTGGGATCGCTGATCTCGGTCGCCGCGGTGGCGGCCAGACCGGTCCCGGTGGTGGCGGTGATCGGATTCGTCGTCCTCGGCGCCGCGCTCGGTGGCATCTTCCCCGCCCTCGTCGCCCTGACCCCGGGGCGGGTCGGCGCGCGACGGGCCCACCACGTGATCGCCTGGCAGGTGGGGGCGGCCGCCGTCGGTGGCCCCGGCCTGTCGGCGCTCGTCGGGCTGCTCGTCGCCCGCACCTCGCTCGCGGTCATCGGCCCCACGCTCGCCGTGCTCGCGGTCCTCCTCGCCGTGGCCCTCGTCGCCAACGCTCGGACGGCGCCGCGCACCTGAGGCACCGCGCACCTGAGGGCACCTGAGGCGCCGCGGTAGGTCGCGCCGCTGGCGAGCGCGGCACGAGGGGGCGGCGACGGGGAGGGTTGCCCAACGGAGGCGAGGCTCCCGGACGAGTCGAGACGACCGCCGGCGCCGGTCTCCGGTCGCTTCACGGCGCCGAGCACGGGTTCGTGACCGCTGATCACCGAAACTCGGCCAAGCGACCCGAGAACGCCCGGGGCCAGCCCCGGGGCCAGCCCTCCGCAAGAGAGCAAGAGCAGGAGCAGGAGCGGGGCCAGGCCCGGGGACGGGGACGGGGCGGCCCGAGGCGCGCAGGAAAGCGTAGGCGCGAGCGCGAGCCCGGAGCAGGAGGGCAGAACGGTAACCGGGGTGGCGCGCCATCGGTCAGAATCCCTGGATGCCGCGACGGGCGGCGCACGGCGAGAGGAGGTCGGACCGATGCCAGCATTCATGTTTCCCGGGCAGGGCTCGCAACGACCGGGCATGGGCAGGGCGTGGCGGGGCCACGAGTCGTGGGAGATCGTCAGGGACGCGTCCAGTGCGACGGGGCGCGACGTGGAGCACCTGTTGCTGCACGCGGACGAGGCCGAGCTGACCGAGACCCGCAACGCCCAGCTGGCCACCTTCACCCTGAGCCTGGTGGTGCTCGACGCGGTGGAGCGGCTCGGCATCGAGCCGACCGTGTCGGCCGGTCACAGCCTGGGTGAGTACACCGCTCTGGTCTCGGCGGGGGCCCTCGGCCTCGAGGACGGCTTCCGCCTGGTCGCCGAGCGGGGCGAGGCCATGCAGGGCGCGGCCGACGCCAGCCCCGGGGTGATGAGCAAGGTCGCGGGCACCGACGCCGAGACCGCCGACATCGCCTGCCGGCTGGCCGACGGGCAGGTGTGGCTGGCCAACGACAACAGCCCGGAGGAGGTCGTGATCGCCGGTGACGGCGAGTCGGTCCAACGGGCCAGCTGGGAGGCCATCCGGCTCGGGGCCAGGAGCCTCGCTCCGGTGCGCGTCGGCGGGGCCTTTCACACCCCGTCCATGAGCCCGGCCAGGGATCGTCTCCGCAAGGCCATCCGCGCCACGACCTTCCACGACGCGGACGTCCCGGTGATCACCAACGTCGACGCCAGGTCCCACACCGTCGCCACCGAGTGGGAGCAGCTGCTGATGACCCAGCTCACGGCGCCGGTGCGGTGGCGCCAGTCGGTCCTGCGCATGGGGGGCCTCGACGACCGCGACGCCGAGCTCGAGCGGCTCTTCGTCGAGATCGGCCCGGGCTCGGCGCTGTCGCGCCTGGTCGCCCAGACGCTCCCGGGGGTGCGGACGGTGCCGATGTCGGCCCCCGACGACCTCGACCGCCTGGTCGACGCGGTCGCCGGTCACGCCACGCGCCGCTCGTTCGCCGCCTCCCACGCCGGCGAGGTGCTCACCGTCTCCGAACGTCTGGTCATCAGCCCGTGCGTCGGGATCTGGGCGCCCGATCCCGACGCCGCCCTCGACGTCGACGCCCCGATCGAGGTCGGCACGCTGCTCGGCCTGGTCGCCGGCACCGAGGTCCGCTCCCCTTTCGCCGGCTCGGTCATGGGGGTGCTCGCCCATCCCGACGAGCGGGTCCAGGCCGGCCAGCCGATCGCCTGGCTGCGGGCCCGCTGAGCGCATCCCTGGGCGCCGCGCCGGCACGGTGTAACCCGCCCGGCGCATCGAGGGTCCTACTGTCGATGCACGCCGGCATCACCCGCCGGCCCCGCCAGAGGGAGGCAGCGAGCACATGAGCACCGGTTCGGGTCGCGGCGCCGCGATCACCGGGTGGGGCACCGCTCTCCCGCCGCGGGTGGTGACCAACGACGAGATCGCCACCCTGTTCGACACCACCGACGGGTGGATCGTCGACCGGACCGGCATCAGCACCCGCCACGTGGCCAGCGGCCCCTTCGTCGACGAGCAGCCGGCGGTGCACCCCGAGGGTGGCCTGGGCTCCACCGGCGGCCTGGCGGCCGACGCCGGCCGGCTGGCCATGGAGCGGGCCGGGCTGGGCGGCGCCGACATCGACCTGCTGATCGTGTGCACCACCTCCCCCGACCAGGCCATCCCGGCCAACTCGGCGGCGGTCGCCGGCGCCCTCGGCGTCACCGGCGGGGCCATGGATCTCAACGCGGCCTGCGCCGGCTTCACCTACGGGGCGGTGACCGCGACCGCCCTGATCGGCGCCGGCATGGACCGCGTCCTGCTCGTCGGCGCCGAGACCCTGACCCGCGAGACCAACTGGGCGGACCGGTCCAACGCGTTCCTCTTCGGTGATGGGGCCGGCGCGGTCGTGCTCGAGGCGGTGCCCGCCCCCGGCTCGCTGCTCGGCTGGGATCTCGGCGTGGACGGCACCCAGGTGCCCATCCTCTACGCCGACCACGGCGCCGGCATGGTCATGCGCGGCCAGGAGGTGTTCCGCCAGGCGGTGCGGGCGACGGTCGAGTCGGCCAACGCCTCGCTCGAGCGGGCCAAGGTGTCCGTCGACGAGATCTCCCTGTTCGTCCCCCACCAGGCCAACATCCGGATCATGCGGGCCGTGGCCGACCGTCTCGGGCTGCCGAGGGAGCGGATCGCGTCGGTCATCGAGCGGACGGGCAACACCTCCTCGGCGTCGATCCCCCTGGCGCTGATCGACGCGGCCGAGGCCGGGCGCCTGGCCGATGGTGACCTGATCCTCCTGGCCGGGTTCGGCGCCGGGATGACCTGGGCGTCGGCCGTGTGGCGCTGGAGCAGCTGAGCGCACCCGTCTCGCTCCCTCCCCGGGGCGGCGCTCCGGCGGTATCGTCTCCGCCGCGAGCCGGGCCGCTCGGGAGCCACCCTGTTTCGCCCATCCCAGAAGGAGATTGTCGTGGACAACGCCGAGGCGTTCGAGAAGTTCAAGAGCTGCGCCGTCGAGGTGCTCCAGGTCGACCCGGCCAAGGTGACCCCCGAGGCTCGATTCGACGACGATCTCGAAGCCGACAGCCTCGACCTGGTGGAGCTGGTGATGGCCCTGGAGGAGTCGTTCAACATCACCGTGCCCGAGTCCGAGCTCGAGGGTGTCGAGACGGTCAACCAGGCGTTCGAGCTCGTCACCTCCAAGCTCTGATGCTCGCCGTCCAGGCCACGCCCCACTCCCCCGGCGTGCGGGGCCGCCGCGTCGCCATCACCGGTCTGGGCGTGGTGGCGCCCTGCGGCATCGGCCGTGAGGCGTTCTGGGCCGGCCTGATGGGGCCGCCGGCCGACACCGGCAACGTGCGCCGGGTCCCCGGCTTCGATGCCACTCCCCTCTACGGCGCCAAGGAGCTGCGCCGGGTCGACCCGTTCACGCAGTTTGCCGCGGTCGCCGCGGCCGAGGCGGTCGACGACGCGGGCGGCGTCGAGGCGCTGGCCGGTGACCGCGACCGGGTCGGGGTGATCATCGGCACCGGTATCGGCGGCCTCGAGTCGCTCGAGACCCAGGAGCGGGTCCTGTTCGAGAAGGGCCCGAGGCGGGTCAGCCCGTTCCTCGTCCCGATGATGATGGGCAACCGGGCGGCGGCCGACGTGTCCATGCGCTACGGCTTCCGCGGCCCGTGCGAGGCGACCGTGACCGCCTGCGCGGCCGGGACCCACAGCGTGGCCAACGGGGCCAGGCTGGTGGCGAGCGGCCGGTGCGACGTGGTCCTCGCCGGCTCGGCCGAGGCCGCGGCGGTCGACATCGGCATCGCCGGGTTCTCCAACATGACGGCCATGTCGACCGCCGGCGTGTCGATGCCCTTCGACGCCCGGCGCGACGGGTTCGTGTTGAGCGAGGGCGGGGCGGTGCTCGTCCTCGAGGACTGGGACCGCGCCGTCGAGCGCGGCGCGCGCATCTACGCCGAGCTGGCCGGCGGGGCCAGCACCGCGGACGCCCACCACGTGACCGCGCCGTCGCCCGACGGGTCGGGCGCGGTGGTCTGCATCGAGCTGGCCCTGGCCGACGCCGAGGTCCCGGCCAGCGCCGTCACCCACGTCAACGCCCACGGCACGTCGACCCCGCTCAACGACGCAGCGGAGGCCACGGCCATGGCCAAGGTCTTTGCCTCGCCGGGGCCAGCGGTCACGTCGATCAAGGGGGTGACGGGCCACTCGCTCGGCGCGGCCGGGTCGATCGAGGCCGTGGCCCTCGCCCTGACCTTCGCCCACGAGACCATCCCGCCGACCATCGGCCTGGAGACCCTCGATCCCGAGATCCACCTGGACGTGGTCACCGGGGCGCCCCGTGCCTGGTCGCCGGGCCCGGCGCTGTCCAACTCCTTCGGCTTCGGGGGCCACAACGGCACCATCGTGATGACCCCGGCCGACTGAGGCGGCTACGAGCCTCCTGACCGGTGCTCCGCCACGACGTCGGCCGGGATGTGGGCGATCCCGTCGAGCATCACGTAGCGGATCTTTCGCTGGTAGACGAGGCGCAGCAGGTCCTTGGTGGGCACGCCGAGCTGGCGTGCCGCCAGAGCAGCCCGAAGCGGTGTGCCGCCAGCCATCACTTCCCCGTCCTCGTCGAAGCGGAGTTCATGGCTCAGCGACTGGATCTGCTCTTCGAGCAGGGCCACCTCGGCGAGATGGTCGGTCGTGGCGAGGGCTTCGCAGGCGTCCTCGAGCTCGTAGCGGACCTGGCCGGGTGGCTCCTGGCCCTCATCCACGGGAGCGGACGTCCTGGGCGGCGATCGCGTCCAGATCGACGCGAAGCCGACGGCGGTCGACGCGGGAGCGCTTCGGAACAGGGCCATGGCGGCGGTGGCCTCGACGAACCCGGGCCGAAGCAGCGGGCTGAGCTCGGCGACCGGCAAGCCGTGGCGTGTCTCCACGTGCTCACGGCGAAGCTGGCGCTCGGTGATCTCCCTCATCTGGACCATCGTCGCACCGGGTTGTGACGGCGGTCCCGGGGAATGGCCTCCCCGGAAGCGGCCCCGGCCCTCGATTGGGCTTCGGGTCAGCGGCTTCGGTTCAGTGGGCCTCGGTTCAGTGGGCCTCGGTTCAGTGGGCCTCGGTTCAGTGAGCTTCGGTCTCGCGGGCGTAGACCTCGCTCGCGTAGCCCTCCAGGGCCCGCTCGCACTCACCGAGGGCGCCGATGGCGGCGGCCCGCCCCGGCGCGACGAAGGCGTCGCGATCGCTGACCTTGCCGAACCAGCTGGTCAGCTTGGCCAGGTCCACGTCGTTCTCCTCGAGCTCGGCGTAGGTGAAGTGCTCGCCGCTGTGCTCCTTGGCCACCTGCACGAGGAAGTCGCGGCAGCGGTCGACGATCTCCTCGTACTCGTCGTCGCGGGCCTCCTGGAAGGCGGCGACGATCTCGGCCTCCCCGGCGAGAGCCTCGCAGCGCAGCAGGACGGCGGTGCCGGCCATGTCGATGATGTCGTGGCGCAGCACCCGCATGGCCCGCTCCGCCGAGGCGGTGACCGGGAGGGCGGCCGCCGAACTCTGCAGGTAGACCGCACCGAGGCCCTTCAGCCGGCGCCACACGCCGGCCCGCAGCCGGGTCGGCTCCGACGGCACCCGGTAGACCAGCAGCAGCCAGCCCACCGGTGCCGCTCCGGATCCCGGGCCGCTCCCCGGACCGTTGCTTGCGGCTCCCGTCGCCGAGTTGTCGCCCGCCGTTGTGCCCACGTCGCTCACCGGACCAGTCTGCCCGGCCCCGCCCGCTGGGCTTGTGCCCAGTCGCCGCGGCGCCCAGACTGGGAGGTGTCCACCATCCAGGAGGTCGACGCCATGTCCACCCTCGAGTCCGGCTTCGAGCCCCAGGCGGGCACCCTCGAGTTCCCGTCGCCCCCGGTCTTCGACGACCCCGCCGACGAGCGCCTCCACCGCCAGCAGAAGCTGGCCGGCGCTTTGCGGATCTTCGGCAAGCTCGGCTTCTCCGAGGGGGTGGCCGGGCACATCACGGCCAGGGACCCCGAGCTCACCGACCACTTCTGGGTCAACCCGTTCGGGACCAACTTCCGCCACGTCCGGGTCTCCGACCTGATCCTCGTCAACCACACCGGAGAGGTCGTGCACGGCAACAAGCCGGTCAACCGGGCCGCGTTCGTGATCCACTCAGCGGTCCACGAGGCGCGACCCGACGTGATGGCCGCAGCCCACGCCCACTCCATCCACGGCAAGGCGTGGGCGTCGCTCGGCCGCACCCTCGATCCGATCACCCAGGACGCCTGCATGTTCTACAACGACCACACCGTGGTCACCGACCGGGGCGGGGCCATCGTGCTCGACGAGAGCGCCGGCAAGGCCCTGGCCGCCGGCCTCGGCGACCACAAGGCGGCCATCCACCGCAACCACGGCCTGTTCACCGTCGGCCAGACCGTCGACGAGGCGGCCTGGTGGTTCATCACCATGGAACGCTCGTGCCAGGCCCAGCTGCTCGCGGAGTCGGTCGGCCGGCCCCACCTGATCGACCCCGAGGACGCCAAGTACAGCTTCGACCAGACCGGGTTCCCGCTGGCCGGATGGTTCAGCTTCCAGCCGCTCTGGGAGGAGATCGTCCGCACCGACCCCGACCTGTTCGACTGATCACCGCGGAACCCGAGGGTTCGGCTCGCTCGGTTCGGCTCGCTCGGTTCGGCTCGCTCGGTTCGGCTCGCTCGGTTCGGCTCGCTCGGTTCGGCTCGCTCGGTTCGGCTCGCTCGGTTCGGCTCGCAGGGTTCGGCTCGCTCGGTTCGGCTCGCAGGGTTCGGCTCGCAGGGTTCGGCTCGCAGGGTTCGCCTCGCAGGGTTCGCCTCGCAGGGTTCGCCTCGCAGGGTTCGCCTCGCAGGGTTCGCCTCGCAGGGTTCGGCTCGCAGGGTTCGCCTCCCCAGGTTCGAGCTCGGACAGACGCGCCGGACGAGTCGCTCGACGCCGAGAGGAGTCGGTGCCGCTCACCGGGGTGGGAGATGAGCCCCTCGCAGGCCCGGGCGGTCCTCCGGGGCACGGGGTGCCGCACCCGACGGGGTGCGCCCTGCCAGCATGGGTCGATGCCTGGTCGCAAGTGGCTCCTGGTCGGCGCGGTCCTCGGGATCGCCATCGCCCTCGGGCACCTCCCGTACCTGGCCGGCGCCGGACGGGCCCTCGCCGAGACGGCGCTGCGGCTGCTCGTCTCCGCCGGCACCCACCTGGTCAGCGGGGTGGCCAAGCGGGGCGCGCCCCGGCAGGTCGTGCTCGGACTCTCCTCGCTCCTGGCGGTGGTCGCACCCGGCCTGACCGCGCTCCTGCTGGTCCTCGCCGCCCGGGGCACCCTGCGCGTGCGGGCGATCGCCGGGGTGGTCGTGGCGGTGCTCGGGGTGGCGTCGTACTTCTACCATCCCGCCGGCGTGGCGACCGGCGTCGTCGTGCTGGCCCTGGCGCTCGCCGCCGTGGCCGTCGCCCTCACCGGGCCGCTGGTCGCCGCCCCCCTCGCCGGTGCCGCCGGGCTCATCGGCGGCACCTACCTGCCACGCCTGGTGACCCGCAGCGCGTCCGTCGAGCGGACCGCCGTCGAGTCCATGCACCGGGCCATCTACGGGCACGGCGGCGACCCCCTCGCGCTGCGCGCCGCGCTGGTCGTGGTCGCCGCCGCCCCCTTCGCCCTCGCCGTCCGCTACGTGCTGCGGCGCTAGAGATGCCGCCCTCCGGGTAGGGGCGCCCCATGCCTGCTTCGCCCTCCGTCGTCGTCTTCGACGTCAACGAGACGCTGTCCGACATGAACCCGATGGGCGACCGCTTCGCCGACGTCGGCGCCCCACCCTCCCTGGCCCGGCTGTGGTTCGCCGCCGTGCTGCGCGACGGCTTCGCCCTCACCGCCGCCGGCGATTTGGCCCGCTTCGCCGACCTGGCCGGCGACGGCATCCGCGCCGTACTCGCGGCCGAGGTCATCGACCGGCCCGTCGACGAAGCGGTGGCCCATGTCCTCGACGGGTTCACCACGCTGGTCCTCCATCCCGACGTCGCCTCGGGCGTGGCCGCGCTGCGCGCCGCCGGCCTCCGGCTGGTCACGCTCAGCAACGGCGCCACGGCGGTGGCCGACGACCTCCTCGGCGCCGCCGGCATCCGCGACGACTTCGAGCAGCTCCTCTCGGTCGACGACACGGGCGCGTGGAAGCCCGACCGGCGGGCCTACGAGCACACGGCCACCTCCTGCGGGGCCGAGCTCGGCGACATTGTCCTGGTCGCCGCCCACCCGTGGGACATCCACGGGGCGACGAGGGCGGGCATGGCGACCGCGTGGGTCAACCGGTCGGGGGCGGCGTACCCGTCGTCGTTCGCTCCTGCCACCTGGGAGGTCGGGGCCATCGGCGAGCTCGCCGGGCTCCTCGCCGGCCCGGCCCCCGGATGAGCGGGTGGGCGCCGCATCCCTTGATGCTGCCGTAGCCTGGACGTGATCGGCGGCCCGCTCGCCGGCTCGGAGGAGGACCCCATGGCTGGCTGGCGCGAGAAGATGAAGGCCTCGACGCACGGCGAGGTGTCGCGCGACGGCCTGGATCCTTACCGCGCGGCGGGGGGCGACGTCTACCACTACATGCTGGAGCTCGACGGCCAGCGGAGCGAGGGAGCGTCGCGGCCCGAGGTGCAGGCCGCGCTGCTGGCCGGCTGGATCGCCTTCGCCCTGCAAGTTCTCGGCGACGAGATGCTCGACGCGGACGCCGCCCTCGACCCCTCGACCGCGCACTACGTGCCGCAGGTGACCGCCGAGCAGGTCATGGAGTTCTACGAGCCGGTGCAGGCCTGGATGCGCAGGGCGGTGGCGGCGAGGGCCAATCCCTCCTACCGCATCGACGTGGACCTGCCCGAGGTGCTCCCGGAGTGGGTCGAGGTCGAGCCGTGCCCGCAGGCCCACTTGATCGCGTTGCGGCAGGCGGCCTCCCGCTTGCGCGACCAGACCCAGGCGGTGCTCGCCGGCTTCGACCCCGGCCCGGGCCAGGCCCACGCCCGCGAGATCGTGGCCCAGGGGATCGCCGAGGCCGACTCGACGGCCGACTACGCCAGCGGCCTGTGGGGCGCGAGCACGGGTCCGGCCCCGGCCAAGCTGCACGAGGGCATCGAGGCCAACCTCAAGCACGCCGTCGAGTCCTACTTCTACGTCGGTCAGGTGATGGCCATGCCCGCGCTGGCCGACGTCCCCCGCCGGGTCCGTCAGGCGGAGGCCGACCAGGGTCGACCCCCTTCGTTCCTCGAGACGATGATCAAGTCCTATCCCCAGGTCGGGCAGCGCCGCCGCGGCGGGGTCATGTCCGGGATGGGCGGCGGCCTGCTCGGCGGCCTCCTCGGCGGCGTGGTCGCCGGCGAGATCTTCGGTGGGGACGGCGGCGGCGGTTTCGGCGGGGGCGGTTTCGGCGGCGGCTGGGACAACGACGACGGGGGCGGGTTCTTCTAGCGCAGGTCCGTCGTCGGCAGGTCCTTCGCCGGCGGGTTCTTCGTCGACAGGTTCTCCGCAGGCGCGCTTACGAACCCGGCGGGTTCTTCGCCGGCGCGTTCACGACGCCGGAGCGGGTGCCGGATCAGCGGCCGGCGGTGCGGGGGCCAGCGCCGCCGGTTGGAGCGTGCCGGCGCCGAGCTGGGCCAGGATGTCGTCCGCTTCGCTGGTCAGCTCGGCGTGGTGGGCGTGCATCTCGAGGACCTCGGGGCTCGAGCTCGACAGCTCGGTCGACGCCTGGGCCTCGGCGAACTGGCCGGAGACCTTCTGCTTGATCTCGTCGAAGGACGGGATGTCGCTGCTGCGGGTGAGGTCGCTGACCTGCTTCAGGCTGGCCGCCATCTGACGCTGCATGCCGGCCTGGTCGATCTGGGCCAGGATGACGCTCTTCTCGCTCATCTTGGCCTGGAGCTGATCGGCCGACTCCTGGACGGCTTCACGGGCATCGCCGGCAGCCTCCTCCAGTTGGGGGATCTGGGCGATCAGCGACTGGATCTGCTCACGGAGACCGGCGATCTTGGTGGCGAAGGTCCTGGCCACGTCGACGTTGCCCTGCTGCTGCGCGGCGAGGGCGGACTTGGTGTAGCGGGCCTCCTGCTGGGACAGGTCGGAAAGGCGCATCTTGGCCATCTTCTCCTGGGCGATCACCTGGGTGGCGGCCGCCTCGAGGTCCCGGTGGTGCTCCTGAAGCCCACCGATGGCCTGCTCCAGCTGGATCTTCGGGTCGGCGTGCGCGTCGAACGTCGCCTGCGCATTGGCCTGCGCGTAGCTGTTGGCCCGCTTGAAGAGCTTGCCCCACGACATGAACTTGATGCCTCCTTGGCACGATCGGTGCTCGTGCCGGCAGCGTAGCCATGCGCTGCCCGGGGCGGCTCCGCGCCCGCCAGGGTCCCCGCAAGCCGGCGGATGCCGGACCTGCGGGCGCTCACCGGACGGGCCGGGGCGGCCGCCCCGAGGTGGCGCTCGCAGTCGGGGGCGGCGGCGGGGGGCGCTCGCGCGGGCCGGCGGCAGGGGGCGCCGGCGGGCCGGCGGCGGGGGGCGCTCGCGGTCGGGGCGGCCGGTGTCCGGGGGCGACGGACGGCGCCCCAGGTCGACCTCGGGACGCCCGACGTGAGCAAACCACGCAGAACACCCCGAGATCACCGGTCCCCATCACCGGTCCCGTCCACCGAGCCTCGAACGTCCCAGCAGGACCGCCGGCGCCGCAGGCGCCGACCTTCCTCCCCACGGCGCCGCAGGCGGCGCCCCCTCCACCCCAACCTCCCGACACCCGACCGCACCGCGGGGCACCGGGGGCACCCTTGCGTCGAGCTCGGAACGCCCGACGTGGGGCGGCCAGCGCGGCCCGGAGCGACGCTCGCTGTCGGGGCGGCCGGTGTCCGGGGGCGACGGACGGCGCCCCAGGTCAACCTCGGGACGCCCGACGTGAGCAAACCACGCAGAACACCCCGAGATCACCGGTCCCCATCACCGCTCGCCCCCGCCCACGAAGCCTCGAACGTCCCAGCAGGACCGCCGGCGCCGCAGGCGCCGACCTTCCTCCCCACGGCGCCGCACGCGGCGCCCCCAACCTCCCGACACCCGACCGCACTGCCGGCCGCGCCACAGGGCAGCCTCCGGCCGCGCTCCCTGGCCGTGAGGCCGGCGGACGCCCCGGGGGGGCTTGCGGTCGGGCGGCCGGCGGGGGCCCGAGGTGGCGCTCGCAGTCGGGGCGCCCCAGGGTGGCGCTCGCAGTCAGGCAGCTCGCGCCGAGGCCCGGCGCGCCAAGGGCCGGCCGGGCCGCGACGGCGCCCCACGTCAACCTCGGGGCGCCCGACGTGAGCAAACCACGCAGAACACCCCGAGATCACCAGTCCCCATCACCGGCTCACGTCGCCCACCGAGCCCGAACGCAAAGGCAACGCACCGGTCGCCCCTCGCCCACCGAGCCCGAACGCAAAGGCAACGCGCCGGCGAGCCCCGGATCGGGGCCGGGTCATGGAAGGGGATCAGCCGTGCCCGAACCCCTCGGGGTGCCGGCTCTGCCAGCGCCAGGCGTCGGCGCAGGCGGTGGCGAAGGAGCGGGTGGCCTTCCAGTCGAGCCGCCGGGCGGCGAGGGTCACGTCGGCGTAGCAGGTGGCGATGTCGCCGGGGCGCCGGGGCGCCACGCGGTAGGGCACCCGCCGGCCCGTGGCCTCCTCGAAGGCGGCCAGCACCTCGAGCACCGAGAGGCCGGTGCCGGTGCCGAGATTGACCGCCTCGCAGCCGCCGAGAGCGGGAAGGTGCTCGAGGGCGGCCAGGTGCCCGGCGGCCAGGTCGACGACGTGGAGGTAGTCGCGCACCCCGGTGCCGTCGGGCGTGTCCCAGTCGTCGCCGAAGACGGCGAGCTCGGGCCGGCGCCCGACGGCCACCTGGGCGACGAAGGGCAGCAGGTTGTTGGGCACCCCGGTCGGGTCCTCGCCGATCTCCCCGGAGGGGTGGGCGCCGACCGGGTTGAAGTAGCGCAGCAGCGAGACCTGCCACGGGGCGCCGGTGGCCGCCACATCGGCGAGGATGCACTCGATCATGGCCTTGGTCCGCCCGTAGGGGTTGGCCGGGGCGATCACCGCGTCCTCGGTGACCGGCACCGACGCGGGATCGCCGTACACCGTCGCCGACGAGGAGAACACGAGTCGCCCCACCCGGTGGGCGGCCATGGTCTCGACCAGGCTGGTCGTCGACCCGATGTTGTTGTCGTAGTAGCGGAGGGGCTCCGCGACCGACTGGCCGACCGCCTTGAGGCCGGCGAAGTGGATCACCGCGTCGAAGCCGGACGCCGCGAAGAGGGCGTCGAGCCGGTTGCGGTCCCGCACGTCGAGCTCGGCGAAGCCGACCCGTGCTCCGGTGATCCGCTCCACCCGCCGCAGCGACTCGGCCGAGGAGTTGACCAGGTTGTCGACCACGGTGACCCGGTGCCCGGCGTCGATCAGCTCGACCACGGTGTGGGAGCCGATGTAGCCGCAGCCGCCGGTGACCAGGACGTGCACCCGCCCGAGTGTAGGCAGTGCTGAGTGCAGGCAGCGGGGACGGAGCACGTTGCGAGGCACGGGTGCGGCCGGGCGCGACGCGCAACGGGCATGGGACCGCTCGAGTGCCCGACGGCGCCGGTCGACACCATGGCCGTGAGCCGCAGTGCCACCCGGCCGGTGGCGGCCGTCGACTTCCGGGTCGGTCCTGGCTGCCCGGGCGGCGGCGCCGGCGCAGGTGGCGACCCGAGCGGGCACGGGCGGAACGCCCGGTCCGACGAGGCGCTCCTCCAGGAGTCATCGCCCACTCCCCCCTCGCGTTGCAGGTGGTGGACCGTAACGGCCTGGTCCGGCTCTGGAACCCCGGGGCCGAGCGGCTCGACGGGTGGACCGCCGCCGAGGTGATCGGCCGGCGCCTGCCCGTCGTCGACGACGGGCACCAGGGGGAGCACGACCGGCTCCGGCTGCAGGCGTCTCGCGGTGAGGGCGCCATCGAGCAGGAGAAGACCCGCAAGCACCGGGACGGGCGCGACCTCGACGTGGCCATCGCCGTCGAGGTCCATCGAGGCGGCCGAGTCGAGCGGTGAGATCGTGCGCCTCGGGGAGTGGGTGCTCGACCAGGCGTGCGCCCAGGTGCGCCGGTGGGACTGGCCGCCCCGACGGCGTCGTCGTTCACCATGGGTCAACGTGTCCCCCCGTCAGCTGGGCGACCGCGGGTTCGTCGCCACCGTCGCCGGCGCCCTCGACCGCAGCGGTCTGGCTTCTGGCCGGCTGCAGCTCGAGGTCACCGAGACCGTCCTGGCCGACGACGCCGCCCCCCGGGTGCTGCGGTCGCGGCGCGGTCCCGGGGTGCGCCTGGCCATCGACGACTTCGGCACCGGCTACTCGTCGCTGAGAGACAGGAAGGAGGCAACTTGGGCGGTCACAGGCCGCAGGCGCAGTTGCGAGAGGGCCGAACGGTTGACGGCCGCCCGAGTTGTCTCCGCACGGTCGCTGACCGCGCTGCGTGGCCTCCCCTTCACCGGCCTCGAGATCGACCGGTCGTTCGTCGGCGCCACGACGACCGGCGAGGAGGACCGGGTCATCGTCCGGGCGGCCATCAACCTGCCCGCCAACCTGGGTCTGGTGGCCATCGCCGAAGGGGTCGAGACCGACCAGCAGCTCGACTTCCTCACCGCCCACGGCCGCCCACTGGCGCAAGGGCTCCCCATGGGCCGACCCCAGTCCCCTGCGGGCATCGAAGCCGGCCGGCTCAGCGCCTGCGGGCCGCCCGCCAGAGGCTGAAGGGCAGGAGCAAGGCCACGGCCACGGGCGGGATCCACCACACGGTCACGCTGGTGGACCTGGCCAGGATGTAGGTCAGGGCCAGGGCGACGACCACGCCGACGGCCACGCGCCAGTCGTCGCCGACGACGAAGTCGTACCAGAAAGCGCCGAAGGACCGGATGCGGGCGAGCACCGCTCAGCGTCCCCGGCGGGGTTGCGCCCCGCGCCCGTCCCGCTGGGGGAGCTGGCGCACCCCCAGCGGCTGCCGTGTCCGTTGCGCTCTCACGTCAGACCGCCTCGACCCGGCTGCGGATGCGGCGGGGCTCGGGTGCCCCGACCCGGTGCAGGAACGCCGACAGGCCGAGGGCGTAGAGGGCGACGACGGGGACGATCACGAGCAGAGCGGCGTCGGAGCCGGGCCAGTGGGCCCCCGCGCCCTCGGCGCCCCAGAAGACGCCGAAGGAGGTGAGCATCACGCCGACGATGAACTTCATGGTGTTCTCCGGCACCCGGGCCAGCGGGGCGCGCACGGCCACGCCGGCGACGACGATCACGAGCACGGCGGCGACAGCGGCAACGGCGGCGAGGGGGATGTTGCGCTGGTTGCTGCCGAAGGTGAGGGCGATGAACGCCACCTCGAGGCCTTCGAGCACCACCCCCTTGAACGACAGGGTGAAGGCGTACCAGTCGGGCACGATGCCCCTGCTCTCGCGCTGGGCGCCCTCGGCGTCGGCGATCTGCTTCAGGTAGATCTGGGCCTCGTCGTGGAGCGCCTTGTGCCCGCTGGCCCGCAGCACCGCCTTGCGCAGCCACTGCAGGCCGAAGACGAGGAGCAGGCCGCCGATGAAGAGCCGGAGCCCGCTCAGGGGGATCACGGAGATGGCCGGACCGAGGGCGGCGATGACCACGGCCAGCACGACCAGGCCGCCGCCCACCCCGAGCAGGGCCGACTTCCAGTCCCGCGTGGTCCCCGCGGCGAGGACGATGGTCGTCGCCTCGACGGCCTCGACCGCACAGGCGAGGAAGACCGCCACGAACAATGCACCTGCGCTCACCACGTCCTCCATCCGAGCCGGTCGGCTCCTGTCACGCGCGCTCTAGATTCTAACGACTGTTACAACCATGCGGGGGATGCCCTCCGTCACGCGTCCACCACCACCGGGTCCGCGACGCGGGCGGTCGGCTCGGCGAAGGCCACGCAGCCCACCTCGGCGACCGCCACCACCACCGGCGAGCCGAGCGGGTGGCGCTCGGGGTCGAACACGGCGGCCAGGCTGCCCGCCGCGGTGGCGACCACGTGGTCGTAGCCTCGGCCCCGGTAGGCCACGTCGATCACCGTCCCGGCCAGCACGCCAGGCCCGCTGGCGGCGCTGACGATGGCGGTGGCCGCCGGGCGGACCAGGGCGCGGACCCGGGCTCCTGGCACCACGTCGTTCGAGCCTGGCCTGGCGTGGAGGGCGCCCCCGGCGACGTCGACCACGGCGCGCTCCCCCGTGACCCCGGTCACCGTGCCGGTCAGGTCGGCAGCGATCCCGGTGAAGCGGGCGACGAATGGCGTGGCCGGTCGCTGGTAGATCTCCTCCGGCGGCCCGTGCTGCACGATGCGGCCACGGTCGAGCACGACGATCTCGTCGGCCAGCGCGAAGGCCTCCGACTGGTCGTGGGTGATGTAGACGGCAGTGGCCCCGCTCTCGCGGGTGAGGGTGGCGATCTCGATCCTCAGCCGCTCGCGCAGGTCGGCGTCCAGGTTGGAGAGCGGCTCGTCGAAGATGAGCAGCCCGGGCCGGCCCACGAGCGCCCTGGCCAGGGCGACGCGCTGCTGCTCGCCGCCCGACATCTCGTGGGGGTAGCGGGCGCCGAGGTGGCCGAGGCCGACCCGCTCGAGCGCCGTCCGGGTCCGCTCGGAGACCTGGGACGCGTCGAGCCTGCGCCGCTTGAGGGCGTAGCCGACGTTGCCGGACGCGGTCAGGTGGGGCCACAGGGCGTAGTCCTGGAAGACCATGGCCAGGTTTCTCCGCTCGGGCGGGAGGTGGCGACGGGCGTCGCCGACCAGGCGCTCGCCCAGGTGGATGGTGCCGCCGTCGATCCGCTCGACGCCGGCCAGGCACCGGGCGAGGGTCGACTTGCCCGACCCGGAGGGCCCGAGGAGCACGACGAAGCGGCCGGGTCCGAGGTCGAGGTGGATGTCGGAGAGGGCGTCGGTCCGCCCGAAGCGCTTGGTGGCGCCGGCGATGCGCACGCGGTGGCCGGGCGTGGCCCCGTCGGGTGCCTGGTCCGTGGCGGCCGGCCCGCTCGTGGCCTGACGCACCTTCACCCGCTGGTCCCGAGCCGCCGCCAGCCGACGGGCGCGAGGAGCCGGAAGGCGCCGTAGGCGACGGCGACGACGGCGAGGGCGAAGAGCAGGGCGACCACCTCCATGGCGGTGCCCCCGCTGAAGTCGTAGTTGGCGAGGGTCTTGGTGATGCCCACCGACACGGTCGGCTGGTTGGGCGGGTACAGCAGCTGGGACACGGGCAGCTCGAGCAGGGTGGCGGTGAAGGTCAGCACCCACGCGGCGAGCAGCGGTCTGATGACGACGGGGAGCACGGTGCGCCGCCACGACTCGGCGCCGCGGGAGCCGTGGACCCGGCCGGCCTCGTGGAGGGTGTGCTGCACCTGGCTGAAGGGTCCGACGAGCACCCGCGAGGCGGCGGGGAGGGCGGTGGCCAGGTACCCGAGGACCAGGAGGGTGGTGGTCTCGTAGAGGTGCAGGCCCAGCGTGTTCAGGAACGGCAGGTTGTAGGTGAAGATGTAGCCCGCGGCGAACACGATGCCGGGCAGGGCCACGGCGGTCAGCAGCAGCAGGTCGAGGATGCGGGCGCTGGAGGCCCGTCCCCGCTGCGCCAGCATGCGGGCCGACACCGCGCCGAGCACGACGGTGAGGGTGGCGGTGATCAGTGCCAGCTCGGCCGAGAACAGCAGCGGGTCGCGCAGCGCGGACGACGACAGCACCCTGCGGTAGTTGGACAGGGTGAGCCCGTGGGTGGAGGCGAGCGAGCCCAGACCGTCGATCATCGAGGCCGACACCGCGCCGAAGGCGGGCACGCCGAGCCCGGCGACGAGCAGCGCCACCATGGCCGACACGGCCACGGTCCTGGCCGGCAACCCGAGGTGCTGGCGGCGCGCCGGGCGGCTGCGGCCGCCGAGGACCCGGTAGCTGCGGCCCCGCAACGCCCTGGTCTGCAGCAGCAGGGCGATCCCGGCGAGGGCCATGAGCACCCAGCCGATGGCGGCGGCCACCGGGAACTGGATCGGGAAGTTGTCGACGGCGTTGTAGAGGGTGAAGGTGGCGACGGGGAAGTGGGCGTCGTTGGCCAGCGTGGAGGCCACGCCGAAGTCGCTGACCGACTCGGCGAAGACGATGGCGAGGGCCGACCACATGGCCGGCGCCAGCAGGGCGACGACCACCTTGGCCGCGTCGAGGGGTCCGCCGCCGTGGACCCGCGCCGCCGCCTCGAACTCCTCGCCGAGCCCGCGCAGCGCGTTGGAGATGGCCAGGTAGGCGAAGGGCACGCCCTTGGCGGTCAGCACCACGATCACGCCGAAGGGCCCGTAGAAGAGGGTGCGCAAGCCCCCCGGTGAGAGCCCGACGACGTCGAGCACCCCCGACGGCTCGAGCAGCCGCTCCCAGCCGAGGGCCACCAGGTACGACGGCGCGAGCAGCAGGGCGAACATGGTCGCCGACCACACCCGCCGAGCAGGGACGTCGGTGCGCAGCACCAGCCACGACACGCCGAGCCCGATGGCCGCGGCGGCCACCGCGGTCGACACGCCGACCAGCAGCGAGTCGAGCACGGCGCGCAACGAAGGTCCGGCGAGGGCGGAGCGGAACGGCGACAGGGTGAACCACTGGTGGCCCTGCGAGAGCAGGCGCGGCGAGAAGGCGTTGAGCAGGAACGCCACGATGGGCAGCACCAGGATGGCCACGATGACCACCCAGAAGCCGGCCATCGGCGCGCCCCGCAGCCGGGACAGGCCGAGACCGGCCCGGTCCCTGGCCCGCTCGAAGCCGGATCCCCGCTCCCCCACGTCGGCGCGATCCGCCGCGCCGCGACCCCCAGGGGGAGAGATCGCGGCGCGGCGGACCTCCGCCGAGCGTGTCGTGGCTGCGGTCACGGCTACTTGATGGTGGTGTCGAACCAGGTGTTGACGCTGCCCTCGAGCGGCCCCCAGAAGTACGGGTCGAGCTTCTGGTACCTGGCCGGGATGGGCGGCAGGTACGTGGCCGCGGCCACGCCGGGGACGACCGGCCAGAACAGGCCGTCACCGGTCGGGTCGCCCGCCTGCATGGCCTTCTGGCCGGCGGCGGAGAGCACGTAGGCGAGAAACTGCTTGGCCTCGGCCTGCTCCGCGGCCGGCGCCCGCTTGTCGATGCCGATGACCCCGGGCAGCAGCGTCGAGGTCGGCAGGTAGACGATCTTCGGGTCGTAGGCGCTGGTCTTCTTGGCCGTGGCCACCTCGCCGGTGGCCGCCGAGCTCTGGATGATGCCGTAGTTGATCTGGCCGGTCTGGAGGGCGTGCAGCGTGTCCCCGTTGGTCGGGAAGACCTTCAGCCCGTTGGCCTTGAGCTTGCCGAAGTAGGCCTCGCCCGCCTTGACCCCGTTGGCCTGGCCGCCGAGCTGGTTCATGACCCCGGCGATCAGCGGAAAGGTCGGCCCGGACTGCGACGGGTCGTTCATGCCCACCATCCCCTTGTAGGGGGCGGTCAGCAGATCGGCGAAGGTCGACGGCACCGCCTTGACCCTGGCCGCGTTGTAGATCATGGCGGGCACGACCGTGGTGGAGACCGGCACGTAGGCGTGGTCGGCGGGCACCAGAGACTGGCCGGCGGCGGTGAGGGCGACGGGCGAGGTGGTGCCGAGCAGCTGCCCCTGCTTGTCGAGGGCGGCGAAGGCGGTGTCGCCGTCGGCCCAGAGCAGACCCCACTGGGGGTTGTTGGCCTCGGCGGCGATCTTGGTCAGCAGGGGCCCGGTGCTGTCGTCGTCGAGCTTCACGGGGATGCCGGTCGCCTTGGCGAAGGCGGCGGTGACCGCCTTGTCGTAGCCCTGGGCGGAGTAGATGACGAGCGGCACCTTGGCCGAGGAGCCGCCCGTCGACCCGGCGGTCGAGCCGCCCGAGCTCGTCGGCGCTGCGGACGGTGCGGCGGGTGCGGCGGTGGTCGGCGAGGCGGTCGAGCTGCTCGACGATCCGCACCCGGCGGCGGTGAGGGCGATCAGGGCCAGCGAACCGGCGGCGAGGCGCCGGTGAACCCGAGCGGACATTGCTGCTCTCCTTGTCAGCGGTCGGATCATCGACGATCTAACGGCTGTTACGGACCGTAGAGAACGAGATTGAAATCTGATCGACGCCGAGTTGGCCGCTGCGTGAACGTTGCGCGACGGGACGGGGCACGCCGTCCGCAGCCAACCGGCCGGGCCGCCGAGCGCTGTTGCTACACCAGCCCGCTGCTACGCCGAGCCCTGCTGCTACGGTGGCGCTCGTCATCCCCGCCGCCTCGTGCGGCGATGGTCGGCGGCCCGTGCCGCCGGGGCCCCGAAGCTTCGAGTGGCCCACCTTCCCCCCGCTAGGCCACAGGAGTTTCCCCAACCATGTCCACGTTCGCCGACCTCGGCGTGCCCGAGGCCCTGACCGCGGTGCTGACGCGCCAGGGCATCACCGAGCCGTTCCCGATCCAGGCCGCCACCCTGCCCGACGCCCTCGCCGGCCACGACGTCTGCGGCCGGGCCCCCACCGGGTCGGGCAAGACCCTGGCCTTCGGGCTGCCCATCGTCGCCGGCCTGGCCGCCTCCAAGACCTGGGCCAAGCAGGGCCGGCCGCTCGCGCTGATCCTGCTGCCGACCCGGGAGCTCGCCGCCCAGGTGGCGACGGTCATCGAGCCGTTCGTGCGGGCCGTCGGCGCCCACCTCACCTCCGTGTACGGCGGCGTCGGCTACGGCCAGCAGCGCACCGCCCTCCGCCGCGGCGTCGAGCTGCTCGTCGGCTGCCCCGGCCGGGTCGAGGATCTCGTCGCCCAGGGCGACCTCGACCTCTCCGACGTCCGCTGGGTGGTCCTCGACGAGGCCGACCGCATGGCCGACATGGGCTTCCTGCCCGCGGTCAGGCGCCTGCTCGACCAGGTCGGACCCGACCGCCAGATGCTCCTCTACTCGGCCACCCTCGACGGCGACGTGGACGTGGTCGTCAACCGCTACCTCGACCGGCCCCGCCGCCACGAGGTGGTCGGCACCGAGGAGGAGCGGGGCGACGTCACCCACCTGTGGTGGAGGACGACACGCGACGACCGCATCGGCCTGGCCGCGGAGATCATCCGCACCCACGCTCCCGCCATCGTCTTCACCCGGACCCGCCACGGCGCCGACCGGGTCACCCGCAGGCTCGAGGCCCTGGGGGTGCCGGCGGTGGCCGTGCACGGCGCCAGGTCCCAGCCCCAGCGCGACCGGGCCCTGGCCGTCTTCACCTCCAACCGCACCGACGCCCTGGTGGCCACCGACGTGGCCGCGCGTGGCATCCACGTGGACGGCGTCGCCGTGGTCATCCACTTCGACCCGCCGGCGGACGCCAAGGACTACACCCACCGCTCGGGCCGCACCGGCCGCGCCGGTGCCGAGGGCCTGGTCATCTCACTCGTGACCGACGACGTCAAACGGGACGTGGCGTCGCTGCAGCGGGCGCTCGGGGTCGAGCCTGGCACCGTCCGCCCCGACGTGGCCGGGCTCCCGCCCGCCGCGCCACGCGCCGCGCCGACCGCGCTGGCCCCGCAGAAGCGGGAGCGGGAGCGCCCGAGTGGTGGCCGCGCCGGCGGTCGTCCCCGGCGCGGCCGCTCCGACGGCGAGCGCAGCGGTCCCCGCCCGACCGGCCGCGACGGCCGTCCCCGCGACGACCGGGCCGCCCGGGGTGACCGCCAGACGGGCGGCGAACGCCGGGCCGGCGACGCCAGAGCCGACCGCCCGGTGCGCAACGCCAGGGCCGGGCGCACCGAGCGTCCCGGGCAGAGCGACGCCCGGCGCAGCAGCGGGCCGCCGGCGAGCGGCGGCCGACCCGGTCGTCGCTCCGGGCGCTGACCCCGGCGTGGCCGACACGCGTCCGGGGTACGGTCCCTGCCATGCCTGACAGCACCCGTCCGAGTTCCGAGACCCGAGCCGAAGAGGCCAAGGAGGCCAAGCTCCCCATCGACGCCGGGCGTCCCCCCACCCCGGAGGAGGAGCGGGCCGCCGACGAGCAATCGGTGTCCCCCGGCACCGCTGCCGCCGAGAAGGACATGGTCGAGCGCGGCGCCCGCCAGCAGGGTGAGGGCCGCCTGCCCTGACCAGCGACGCCGGGCACTTCGGCGGCATCCCGCATCGACAGGTGGGCCTCTCGAACCAGGGCCCGCGCTGCGGCGGCTCTGGCTTCCCCTGCCCGGGCCGCCGCCGCATGGGCGTGGCTCCGGGTGGCCCTCGGCATCCTCGATCGCCTTCGACACCGAAGACGGGACCTCCGGCTTGCGGAACTCCAAGTTGACGCCGGGATCGGCGGGTTCCACGTCGAGGTGCACGGCGAGCGCCTCGAGGACCTCGAAGGCATGCGTCTTCACCTTGGCGAGGGTCCGGCCCCAGGTGTGGACCGGAAGGCCTTCGATGTCTGCCATCCAGTGGCCCGACCGAGAGTCGAGCTCCAGCGTTGCGCACAAGGTCTTCATCTTCGTAGGGACCGGAAGGATGCATCTTGGGGGGCCGGAGCCCGCAGGCGCTGGTGCGGAGAGGGTCGACAGTTGCCGGCCGCGCTGCGTAGGTGGCGGCCTCTGCGTCGCCCTTTCCGGCCGAGCTACAGCCATTCGGGCCGAGCTCACTGTCGACTGAATTCCGTGACCCGGGCCACCACCAGGGCCCTCACCCCAAAGGACCTTCGGGCCAACGGCGGAGGGCCAAGGGCCGAGGGGACGCCGCCAGAAGCGAGGGGAGGGAGCGACACCGAGGATGCTGGAGCCCGGCTGTGGGTCCTGGAGCGGCGTCCCCTCCGGCACCAGCATGGACGCTTCGCACCGCGATCCCCGGGGCATCAAGGGGACGCTGCGGGACTCCGGCGCCGCTACGGAGTGGTCGATGACCACTCCGGCCGTCCCCGCCGAACCAGCGGCGCCTCCGTGTCCTCGCGCTTCGCCCCTCGACCCCCCTGACCAGTCAGCTGTCAGCTGTGCACGATCGGACCCAGTTGCACCAGCCATCGTTTTGGCTGTGGAGGTCCCGGTCATCCTGCAGGGCCGCTGGACAGCTAGCGAATCAGGCGAACCTCGGCGCCGACCGCTGCACGATCGAGGTCGAGCCATGCTCGATCAGCGGTCAGCACAGGAGCAGAGAGGCGCCGGGCCATCGCCAGCGCCAGCCGATCAGCGAGCGACAGCGCTGGTCGGCGGGTGACCGGCCACAGCCCGGCCGCCGCGAGGGCATCGGTGTCGGTGGGGGAAGCGAACGTCACAAGTGAGCGCAGCTCGCCGAGGACTGCGCTGGGAGCGCCCCCCACCCGGGTGACGCCCTCCAGCACCTCGGCCAGGTTCACGACCGACAACGCAGCCTCGTCCTGGTCGATGGCGTCAGCGACGACCGACGCGCCGGTCTCGTCGCGGAGCAGGGCCAGCACCGCCGAAGCGTCGAGCAGGATCACCGCTCGCCGGCTCGGCGAACACCGTCGTGGGCACGTCGGATGGCGGCTACGTCGTCGCCGGCTTCCGCTTCCTCGAGTGCAGCCTCGGCTCGGCGCTGAGCGAGCAGCTCGTCGACGAGCGAGCGGCCATCGCCGGACCCGATCATGCCGCGGAGCCTGGCGATGGCCACTCGGCGTGGTTCCAGCACGAGGCACCCGTCGTCGATGTGAGCGAGGAGCGTTGCCCCTGGAGCGATGCCGAGCTCCTGGCGTAGCCCGGCCGGGATGAGGACGCGTCCACGCTCCCCTACGGTCAGAGAGTGGGAAGAGGCGTGACTGCGGGATGTTACGCCATTGCGGGACATGACGACCAGTGTGCCACATCTGACGGTTCGGCCAACAGGCCGTTCCTGTTCATTCGAGTCCTCCGAGGCCAACGTCGATGGCCCGGCAGGGCTGAGCCCGCGCCCGTCCCGCCGTCACCGCTGGCTCCCACCCCGCTCCGCTTGCGGCCTCGGCCAATGGCTCCGGACACGCGGCTCCGGCCCGGAGACGCAATGGACCCGGGACGCGAAGGAGCGTCGGGACGCGCGGACCAGGGACGCGACGGACCAGGGACGCGACGGACCAGGGACGCGCCGGACCTCGGGACGCGAAGGAGCGCCGAGCTACACCACCCCACGGGACGTCAACCGACGGAGCGTCGGGATGCGACGGACCTCGGGACGCGACGGACCTCGGGACGCGACGGAGCGTCGGGGCGCGCCGGACGTCGGGGCGCGCCGGAGTGCCGACCCTTCCTGGGTCGGAGTCCGGTGGAACGTCGGGGCTTGGCGCGGGCGAGCCGGTCAGCCGTCTGGTCGCGGGGACTGACCAGGCGGACCGGACCCGGGTGGCGGGTCGTTGTCCAACGGGGCGGCCCCGTCGCCACCCGACCCGCCCGCACGGGCGGCGTCGGCCGCCTCGGGATCCTCGGTGGGGGGTGGCGAGGTGCCGGGCGGGTCCCAGACCCAGTGGGGCCAGCTGCCGGAGAGTCGCCCGCCTCGGTGGGTGATCAGATCGTGATGGTGCGTGCAGATCCTCGCCAGGTTGAGGAGCGATCCCTCGCCGCCCCTGGCAAACGGGGTCAGATGGTGGATCTCGAGATGACGAGTGCGGTCACAGCCTGGCACCTGGCAGTGCCGGTCCCGCTCGACGAGCGCCGTGCGCAGCCGGTCCGGCAGCGTCCGACCGGCCCAGCGCACGTCGATCAGCCGGTCCCCGTCGCACAGGATGGCCCACAACACCGCGTCACTCGCGGCCCGTCGGACCACCCCGACCGGGACGGGGCCGATCCCGTCGATCTCGCACACCTCCCCGGCTTCCGGATAGCCCCGCACGAACGCCGAACGGTCGACGCGCACATGGATGGTCGCCCTGGCACCCCCGGCCCGGTCGTCCTCGGACCCGCCGGCGGTCACCGACGCGGCGGCCATGGCCACCAGCGCGTCCGCCTCGTAGGCATCGGGCGACTCACGCTCGCCCGCCTGACGATGCTCGTCGAACACCTCGCCGTGATGATGCCGAAGGGCGGCCAACACCGTCGCACCCTTATCGGGGGCCAGCCGGAACCTTCCCTCCACCGCGCCGTCCTCCGCTGTCCAATGGCGCAGATACCGGGACCGGTGGATCGCCTCGGCGTCCACCGTGCGCGACAGCGCGGCGGCGCGGACCGCCCGGGCGTGGCGGGCCAGTTGGCCGTGACCGCCCCGCTCGGCATCGTCCAACAGCGCCGTCTCCGATCCCGGATCCACCGACGCCGCCGAGGCGACCAGGGCAGCCTGGGACGCGGACAGCTTGCCCGAACGCATGGCCTGCTCGGTGGCCGGGCAGTCCTCCACCCGCCGGGCCGTGGCCAGGGTCTGGGACGCCGCGGTCACCGACGTGCCGCTCCTCGACGCCAGCCACTCCTCGGCGGTGGCATGACCGTCCGTCTTCCACCCGCCGGTCGCCTCGACCCGCCGAGCGGCCAACGACTTGCCGGCGGCCGCCAGACGCTCGATACGGGCGAACGCCTCGACCAGACGGCCGGCGTCGGCGCCACTCCAACACTCGGAACGAAAGGCACGCACGAACCCACCGAGAAGATCCTCGGCCTCGGCCAACACCCCTGCGTCAGGTTGTGCGCCCATCATCAGCTCCGCGGTGCTCCGTGGATGGAGGGCGACCGTCCCGCCGGTCACGAACGTGTGTTCGACAGTACCTGCCCGGTGTGACCGTGTCAAGGAGCCCCGGCCGCAGGCAGCTCGACGATCACCTCCGCCCCGAGATCGACGTCGGTGAAGCGGACGGTCCCACCGTGCAGGCGGGCGATGTCACGGACTATCGCCAGGCCGAGGCCCACTCCCCCGTCGTCACCGCTGCGGGCGTCGTCGAGGCGGGTGAAGCGGTCGAAGACCCGCTCGCGGTCGGCGACGGGCACGCCGGGACCGTCGTCGGCCACGACGAGGCCGACCCGACCCGACGCCACCGGAAGCACGGTCACGGTCACCGCTCGGCCTGCGTGGCGCACGGCGTTGTCGACCAGGTTGCCGACGATCCTCGTCGCCATGCTCCCCGGCACGGCGACGTGGGCGGGCGCGGCGGCGCAGAGGGAGACGTCGGGCCCCGGGCGCCCGGTGCGGGCGTCGACGTCGTCGGCCGCGACGGCGGCCAGGTCGCACGTCGAAGCCACGGGCGGGACCGTGTCGTCGAGCCGGGCGAGCATCAGCAGGTCGGCGATGAGCCGCTCGAGCCGGCCCTCCTCGGCCAACGCGTCCCGCGCCGCCCCCGGCCAGTCGGTCGCTGCGCCCCCGTCCAGCGCCACCTCGAGCTGCGTGCGCAGACCCGTGAGGGGGCTGCGCAGCTCGTGGGAGGCGTCGGCCACGAACGCCCGCTGGCGTCGCACGGAGCCCTCGAGACGATCGAGCATGAAGTTCATGGTGTCGGCCAGTCGGCCCACCTCGTCGCTCGTCGCCGGCGTCGGCATGCGCCGGTGGAGGTCGGTGACGGTGATGTCCGCCACCTCGCGCCGGATCGCCTCGATCGGCCGCAGCGCCCGGCCCACGGCGATCCAGGTGGTGGCGGCGACGACCGCCGCAACGATCGGGAAGGCCACGAAGAGCCCGAGGGTCACGTCGCGGATGGCGAGGTCGCTCGTGAGCAGCGAGTAGGCCGTGTACACGGTGACCGGCCCGGCCAACCCGCGTGCCGGGTAGGCGACCAATCCGAAGTGGCCGCCGGGCCCGACGGGAAGGTTGGTGACGTCGAGCACGGCCGGCCCGCGAGACGGTTGCACAGAGGCGACGGCCGGTTCACCTGCGATGTTGGCCGACGCCGCCAGCACCCGTCCGTTCGTGTCCACGACCTGGGCGAAGGTGGCTTCCTGGTTGCCGAGGGCGAGCACGCCAGGGAGGTGGCCCGAGTCGGCCAGGCTGGCCAGGTCGGCGGCCCTCGCCATCGCCGCGTCGCGGCGGTTGCTGACCAGCGAAGACCTGAGCCGGTCGACCAGGATCGCCACCCCGACGGCGAGCGCCACGGCGACGACGACGGTCGCCACGAGGGTGATCCGCAGCCGGAGCGACCCGGCACGGCGCTTCGGCTGGCGCGGGTCAGGCACCTTTGTCAGCCATGGTGTCGGCCGCCATGGTGTCGGCCGCCACGGTGTAGCCGACGTTTCGCAACGTGCGGATGATCGGCTCGCCCGAGGGCCGGTCGAGCTTCCTGCGCAGTGCGCTCACGTGGACCTCCACGACGTTGACGTCGCCGTCGAAGGCCAGGTCCCAGACGTGGTCGATGATCTCCGCCTTGCTGACCACCTCCCCGGCGCGCCGCATCAGGTACTCGAGGATGTTGAGCTCCCTGGCCGTGAGGTCGACATCGACGTCACCGCGGCGGCACCGACGCCCGGCCGGATCGAGGATCAGATCACCGCATCGCAGGACCGCCGGCCGTTGGAGCGCGCCGCGGCGCAGCAGGGCGCGGATGCGAGCCAGGAGGACGACCCAGGCAAACGGCTTGGACAGGAAGTCGTCGGCGCCGGTGTCGAGGGCCTCGGCTTCGTCGTGCTCGCCGTCCTTTGCGGTCAGCATGAGGATCGGTGTCCACACACCTTCCTCGCGGAGACGGGCGCACAACCGGTAGCCGTTGATCCCCGGGAGCATGATGTCGAGAACGATCACGTCGTACTGCTGCTCGGTGGCGAGCAGGTGGCCCTCTGTGCCGTCGAGGGCGATGTCGACCGCGAAGCCTGCCTGCTCGAGGCCGCGCTCGAGAGCGGATGCGAGCCGTCTCTCGTCTTCCACGACCAGCACTCGCACCTCGGGGATCCTGGCACCCGACACTGAAGCCCGGCTGAAGGCCTGCGGCTCGATGGGCCCGACCGCACCGCCGAGGCGGTTCCCGCTACCGGAGCGGGCGGGGCCGATCGGTTCGATCGGCCCCACCATCCGGGTCGCGCGGGTCCGGCTAGCGGCCGTACTCGGTCGCCGAAGCGCCAGTGTCGGGGCCGGTCTGGGACCCCGACTGGCTGTTGGCTCCCTGCGGGTCCTGGTGACCTCCGGGGGCGTCGGCTTGCACGCTCGAGGCGGTGTCGGGGCCGGTCTGGGAGCCCGAGTTGCTGTTGACTCCGTGCGGGTCCTGGTGGCCTCCGGGGGCGTCGGCCTCGACGTTCCGGTCGGATGCCGGCGTGGTGGCTACGTGCGCCGCCGCCTCGTGCGGGACGGATGATGCGTGGGCCACGCCGAGGCCGAGGGTGCCGACCCCCAGTCCGGCCAGGGCGGTGGCACCCACCGCGAGCTTCTGCATGAGACGCATGTCGTACTCCTTCGTGTTGATCGTCGCCCCGTCGGGACGAGACCCAGCGTGCGCCACGACGTCTGAAGCCGCCCTGAAGCGGCGCCCCTTCCGACTCCGCTGTCGGAGGACGTTGGGGTACTACGTGTCAAAGGTGATACGTATCATCTGGAGGTGCGATCGATGCGGCTCAACAGCAAGGGACAGGTCACCATCCCCGCACGCCTACGGGCGAGCCACGGGCTCCACGAGGGCGACGAGGTGGACGTGGTCGATGACGAGGGCGACCTGCGGATCGTGCGTCGCGCCGGGACTCCCACTCGCGGTGAGCGCCTCGTCGACGCGATGCGCGGCCGGGCGACGAGCACCATGACCACCGACCAGCTCCTCGACATCCTGCGTGGGGAGTGACCGGGACGCCGGAAGCGAGCGACGAGATCTCCACCCTGGTCGACTCGAGCGTCCTGCTCGATGTCCTCACCGACGATCCGACCTGGGCGGCCTGGTCAGGTGATGCCCTCGCCCGCGCCCTCGCCGGTGGTCGCCTCGTCGTCAACCCGATCGTGTACGCCGAGATCTCGACGGCATTCGACCGGATCGAGGATCTCGACCGGGCCGTGCCCGTCGATGATCTGGTGCGCGAGCGCTCCCCTGCAAAGCTGCCTTCCTGGCGGCGAAGGCCTTCGTCGCCTACCGCAGTCGGGGCGGGGTGGGCCGCTCACCGCTCCCGGACTTCTACATCGGCGCGCACGCGGCGGTGCGCAGCTACCGGCTGCTGACCCGCGACGTGGGTCGCTACCGGACGTACTTCCCGTCACTGGACGTCACGGCACCGTGACGTGCGCCTCGGGGTCGGGTTCGGGGCCCGGAGACGGCGCGCCGTCTCCGCTCGACCAGGTGGCCACGCCGATGACGCTCACCCAGGAGGCGGTGAGCACGAGGGCGGCCAGGGCGAGCCAGGGCGCGGGGATGGCCGGCGCCCAGTAGCCCCGCGGCCGGGTGAAGGCTCCCGGCGGCAGCGCTCCGTGGGTCCGCACCAGGCCGACGGTGTAGCGCCGGAGCACCCAGGAGAAGGCGATCAGCTGGCCGCAGCCGAGGGCCGCGGCCGCCCACGGCCCCGAGCCGGCCAGCCGGGCGGCCAGGGCGTGGCGCCGCTCGGCGACGAGGAGGGCGGCCATGATCGGGAAGCCGACGATGAGGGGCAGGCTGTAGCGGCCCTGCCAGATCGACCCGTCGGCGCTGACGTGGCTGAGGGTGATCACGAAGGGCACGACGAAGCCAAGCACGGCCACCATCCCCGCCAGGCGACACCGGTCCGCGCGCGCCGAGCTGACGAGGGCGACGGCGACGAGGCCGACGGTGACGGCCACCCAGATCAGGTCGACGAGCAGCGGCCCGTAGAAGTTGGGCGCGCCGAAGCCGTCGATGGCCTGGCGGATCTCGAGCAGCGTCCCGCCGGCGATCACGCCGGCCCCGTCGACCAGGCCGAGCCGGTGCTTCCCGGCAAACGACTCGATCTCGTAGGACTTGACCGCGAGCACGTAGACGCCGGATGCGATGGCCGCCGCCGCCCCCACGACCGCCCCGACCTTGACGCGGGTGGCGCGGAGGAGCAGCCGGGCGCGGGTGGGGCGGGTCACGACCACCGAGACGACGATCAGGGCGAGGATGGCGGTCGAGATGGGGCGGGTGGCGGCGAGGGCCGCCCCGGCGACGACCGCGACCACGACCACCGCTCCGGGCGGCTCCTCGGCGCGGTCGACGACGAGCACGCCGAGGCAGGTCCACACGAGGAGCGCGGCGGCGATCTCGAGGCCGCTCGGGTTCACGACCGCGCCGAGGTAGACGACCGTCGGGGTGACCGCCGCGCCGACGGCGAGGACGACCAGGCGCGATCGGGCCCAGGTCCAGGCCACGCCGATGGCCGCGCCGATGCACAGCGCGACGAGCAGGCCGCCCACCACCCGCGACGCCGACAGGGTCCACGTCGCGCCGGAGACGAGGAGGGGCAGGGCCACGGCCGCGTAGTAGAGCGGCGGGTAACGGCCGACGTAGGTGTCGTGGCTGACCGGCTGCGAGCCGGCGATCAGGTGCAGGATGCAGCCGGCGGGGCGGGCGACGAGGTAGTCGCAGCGTCCCGGTAGGCCGAGGCTGGCGACCACGCCGGGGACGGTGACGGTGACGGTGGCCGGGTGGTGGGCGACGGGGTGGCCGACGAGGATCCCTTCGACCACGGCGCCAGCCTTGACGAGGTGGGCGGCCTCGTCGGGTCCCGAAGGCAGCGGCGACGCCAGGCTCCAGGTGGCGCACAGCCCGAGCAGCACGACCACGCCGAGCAGCGTCCTGATCAGGAACGTCGTGGTCCTCGGCGCCTCGGTCACCGGGGCAAGCTAGCCAAGACCCGACGGGCCGTGCGCCCACCCGCTTCCCTGACCGGGGACAATGGGCCATGGCTGATCTGCTCCACGCCGCCGGCTCCGGTCGGGCCGCCCTCCGATCCCTGCTCGTGCCGGGCACGCCGCTGGTGGCGCCGGGCGCCTACGACGCGCTGAGCGCCAGGCTGATCGAGCAGGCCGGCTTCGATGCCGTCTATGTGACCGGCTTCGGGTCGGCCGCGTCGCTGCTCGGTCGCCCCGACGTGGGGTTGGTGGGATTGGGGGAGATGGCGGACCAGGTGCGTCGCGTGGTCGGCGCCGTGGACCGCCCGGTGGTGGCCGACGCCGACACCGGGTACGGGAACGCCGTCAACGTGATCCGCACCGTGCAGGAGTACGAGCGCGCCGGCGTCGCCGGGCTGCACATCGAGGACCAGTCGATGCCCAAGCGATGCGGGCACATGGAGGGCAAGACGGTGGTCACCAGCGCGGAGATGGCCGGCAAGGTCCGCGCCGCGGTCGATGCCAGGATCGATCCCGACCTGGTGCTGATCGCCAGGACCGACGCCAGGGCGACCGAGGGTCTCGACGCGGCGATCGCCAGGGCGTGGGCCTATCGGGAGGCGGGCGCCGATGTGCTCTTCGTCGAGGCGCTGCAGGGCGAGGCCGAGATCGAGACGGTGGCCAAGGAGCTCGCCGGGGTGCCGCTCGTGTTCAACTGGGCCGAGGGTGGCAAGACCCCGCCGCTCCCCTACGGCCGGATCGCCGACCTCGGCTTCGCCATGGTCATCTGCCCGATCACCACGCTGCTCTCGGCCACCCGGGCGATCACCGACGCCCTCGCCGTGCTGCGCCACGACGGCACACCGTCGGGGCTGGTCGACGAGCTGCCGAGCTTCGGCGCCTTCCTCGACGTCGTCGGGCTGCCCGAGATCGACCGCCTCGGCGCGCGCTACGCCTGATCCGGGCCGGTCCGGTCCGTCTCGCTCGCCCGGTCAGGACGGCGCGAGCGGAGGCAGTCGAAACGAGCAGGTCACGCCGTGGGCCCGGCTCAACCGCTGGTCGAGGGTGGCCAGGTCGACGTCGAGCAGCTCGGCGAGCGCCACGTCGCCGGACTCGCAGGCTGGCGGATGCCAGTTTGGATGGCGTGTTGCACACGTGGCCCCCTGAGCCGCCCCGGCCTCCGCGCAGCCCGGTGGAGTCGCCCGCCTGGCGTGGATCGACACCCCAGGCCAGGTCCACCGCCTGGCCTGGCAGTTCTCCGATCTGGGCCGGGCATCGAGCCTGGCTTCGTCGTTCCGTCGGGTCAAGCCGTCCAAGCTGGACCCGGCCGCCGCCGGCCGCTTCGATGCCCGAGCGTTCTTCGACCCGGGCGAACGCGAGTGGCGGGTCGCGGCCCGCTACCTCCTCAACCGGCCCGAGCATCACGAACACGACGACCACGAGCAGCCATGAGCCCGCTCGGCAAGCGAGCCCACCGGTCTGCGGTCTGCAGTCTGCGACGATCTACGTACCCTGCGTCCAGAAGCGGTTCAGCCTGTCGATGGCCGTCGACGGCCAACGGAAACTGCCCGCTGGTGGCCACGACGGGCCACCACGCCATGTGGTCGGCGGCCGGCACCATGATCACGCTTGACTGCCGCTCCGAACGATGCTCCTATGGGTTGTCATCTATGAAGGAGCGCCTTGTGTCAAGAGGTCCGGACGGGTTTTCGTCCGGTCCGTTGCGCCCCGGAGGGGCGTTGGGGGTGTTCCGGAGCGCGCCGAAGCGGCCCCAGGTCGTCCGCGGAGCTGACGGGAAGGGCGGTCAAGGCCGGCCGTAGGCCGCCCGGAGGGGGAGCCTTGACGGCCCGGTCAGGGTTCGTCAGGGATCATTGTTTGGCGAAGCCGGTCACGGCTTCGCTGGATGCACCTTCCCCTGGGGGGTGCGGCGCGTTGCGGTTCGTTCTCCAGTGAGCTCGCTTGCTCGAGGGCATGCCCGTTTCCCGGGTGCCGGTCATCTATCCGCCACGACGATGGTGTGGCATGGAGGGGTTCGGCCGCAGCCAGACGGGCTCAATCAAGGGGGCGACCACGCCGGGGGTCCGGGGGTCATGACAAACAACGAGCTCGCGTGCTGGCTGCGCCGGCCGGGTCTCACCCTGTCTGGGCCAGGCAGCGGATCTCTCCGTCGCGCAGGCCGTAGAAGACGAGGGTGAGCAGTTTGCGTGCGCCCGCCACCCGGCCGATGCCTTTGCCTCGGCGGTCGGCGACGCGATGATGGTGGACAGCGACGGGGGTGGCGCCTCGTTGGCGGCCGACCGCTTCGACCGCGGCCCAGCGCACCAGACGGGAGCCTTGTTTGGTGATGTGGCCTCGCTGAACATGGGTGTCGGACTCGCGGTGGCGGGGGGTGAGCCCGGCCCAGCAGGACAGCTGGGGGGCGCCGGCGAAGCGAGAGACGTCGCCGATCTCGGCCACGAAGACCGCCGCGAGGATCGGGCCAACCCCGGGGATGGCCTGGATGGCCCAGTAGCCGGGATGGTCGGCCAGGTCCCCGGCGACGATCCGCTCGAAGCGGTCGACCTCGGTGTCCAACACGGCGATCAGTCGTAGCAGCGACTCCACTCGCAGCCGGTAGGCGTCGCCCAGGGGCATCTCGGCGAGCAGCAATCGTCCCGCGGCTCCGAACAGGTCGGACACGGGGAGCGCCACGCCTTGCTTGGCCACCACCGCGTGCACCCCGGACTTCAGTCCCGAGCGGATCGCCACCAGTTTGGCGCGGTGACGGACCAGCTCTCGCAGCTCTCGCAGCTCGGGCGGGGCGATGTGCGCCTCGGCCAGGCGTCCCAGGCGCAGCAAGTCGATCAAGTCGGTGGCGTCGCGCTCGTCGTTTTTCACTCGCCGGTTCCCCCAGGCATTGCCGAGGGGGTGGGCCAGATGCACCTTGGCGCCGGTCTCGGCGGCCACGTCAGCCGCCCAATACCATCCGTAGGTCGCTTCCAACACGACCTCGGGAGCGTCACCCGCCCGGGCGACGACCTCGGCCAAGGTGAGCGGATCGTTGTCGATCTGGACCGTCTCGAGCGTCTTGCCGGCGTTGTCTTTGCGCACGATCACGCTGCGACGGCGGTGCAAGTCGATGCCGACGTATTGTGGTTGGGCTTCCACGGGGACCTTCTTTCGTCGTGAGGTGGGTGTGGAAACCCCGAGCTTGGTCTTGCTCGGTCCCTCACGGCGAACGGAGGCCCCGCTCACAACTCCTCCCCTTCGAGTTCGGCCACCAACACGACCTCGTCACACCCGGGGCAACGACCCCCGTGGCCCAGCCGGCGGGCGAACACGTTGCAGTCCCCGCAGCGCCGCTCAGTCAGCCGCTCTCCGCAGCTCGGACACTCATAGACGACACCAGCGATCCCGATCGGCACGGGCAGGCTCTCCTCGATCGGCGTCCAGGCCCTCCATCGCACTAACCGGGCCCGTCACGCAAGAGCAGCGCTGCGCTCCTGCATCCCATCAAGGGGCTGTTTGCTGGTGGTTGCGGACAGGACAGGGAGTAGCCACTCCGGAGAGAGCAGGCTCTTCTTGGGTCACGCACCAGCGGGTCGGGTGTGGTCGAGGACGGCCGACAGGTCGTTCGTGGGCCAGCAGGATCGCGGCAGCCGATTCGAGGTCAGGCCGCCCTCGAGAGGACGGTGTCAGGCGACGGCGGAGCGCAAATGGGGGAAGGTTTCGCGAGCGACGTAACGCTTCAGGCAGCGCATGATCTCCTGCTTGGACTTCCCTTCCTTGGTGCGGCGTTCGACGTAGACGCGGGTGTCGGGATGGGCGGACATGCGGGTGAGCACGATCCGCCACCGGGCATGGTTGGCTTGGCGGTCGCCGGCGGTGTTCAGCACCAGCCGGCCGGACGATTTCCCTGACGAGGACGGGACCGGCGCCGCCCCGCACAGGTGCGCCCACGCCGCTTCGGAGCGGAGCCGTTCGGGATGGTCGCCGGCGGCGACGAGCAGCGCGGCGGCGATGTCGACGCCGACGCCGTAAAGGTCGAGGAGGGTCGGGGCGCGCAATGTCACCATGGGGACGAGGAGCTCGTCGAGGCGGTCGGCCTGGTCGTCGAGGAACTCCACCCGCCGGGCCAACTCCCGCACGGCGATGCGGGTGGTGTAGCCGACGACCTCCCCGGCGCGTGGTCGCAGCCCGGCCAGCTCGGCCACCAACACCTTCCTGCGATGCCCGCCGTAGCGGGCCCGGAGGTCCTCAGGCCCAGTGAACACGAGGGATCTGGCCTGGTTGATGGTAGCGATCCGCTCTGAACGGGCCGAGCGTTTCGCCACGACGAGCACCCGGATGGCTTCCACGCTCCCGTCCCGGCCCCGGGGTTTGCGGCCCTTGCCCGACAGGGCGATCCGTGCGGCGCTGATGGCGTCGAGGGTGTCGGACTTGCCGGCCAGACGCCGGGCCTGACGGTCTGCCCGGTTGATCTCCACAACCGTCACCCCCGCCGCCGCCAGATGGCGAGTCAGGCCAGCCCCGTAGCTGCCAGTTCCCTCCACCCCGACCGACACGATCGTCCCGTGCCGGCGCAGCCAGCGCAACAGGGCGGCGTAGCCGGCCGGGTCCACCGGGAACGACTCCACCCCCAACAGGCCGCCGACCCGGTCCAACGCCGCGGCCACATGCGTGTCCGCGTGGGTGTCAACGCCAAGGCCAAGGGCACCCCCTCATCCTCCCTGCCGAATCCGTCGCGCCGGCGACCGTCGTGTTGGAGACGGGCTTCTGTCGTTCTGCGCTGCAAAGGCATTCGACCGAGCCGCAGGGCCCGGCGGGGGCACACTGGGTCGTGGCCGATCCGCCGTCCGTCGCAGGCAACACGGGTGACCGTCAGCCCGGTGCGTGGTCCCGTCGTCACAAGGCGAACGGGGCAAGCTCGTCCGAGCGAAGCAGATGCTGGAGACGTCCCCGGGCGCCTGACGCCGATGATCTCGCTTACCTCGGTGAGGCCGACAGGCTCGTGCGGCGCACGAGATTGAACGTTCTTGCGTCAGTCGACGGTGCCGACAGGTACGGCCCATCGGGTGGCTTGGCCTGTGACTTCGGAGATGAGATCGAAGTCAGCGTCGCAGTGGAGGACGGTGACGGACAGTGCTTCGGCGGCTGCGGCGACGAGCAGGTCTGGGATCTTGCGGCCTCGTTTGCTGCGCTCGGCCAGGAGCCGCTGGACTTGCAGCGCCCGGTGGACGTGGGCGACGGTGGTGTCGACGGTGTCGAACGCGTCCAGCGCACGGAGGAGTTGGTCCCATTCGGGGGCGTTGCGGGCGGAGTAGCCGACTTCCAGGTCGCAGATCGTCGCTCTTCCGAGCTCTCCTCGCGCCGCTAACGGCTCGATGACCTGTCGGACCTCGAGGCTTCCGAGGCGCTTGAGGACGCTGGTGTCGACCAGGAACCTCAGCGCCATGCTTCGGAGCGGTCTGCGAGGTCAGCGGCGGCGAGGACGTCGAGGCCGGATGCCACCTTGCGGTGCCGGTTCGACGTGGCTTGCTCGAGGGCCCGGTTCACGGTGTCTTTGATGGTCGTCGTGCCCAGTTCAGCCCGGGCTGCGCTGAGCGCGTCCTCGTCGAGGTCAACCAGGTGTTTCGCCATGCAGCTGAGTATATACGAGGCTGACGGCCGTATATACTCAAACGGCTGCGCGTTCGGGCGACGCCACGAATCGATCGACGGTCAGAAGCTCGGCGATACCAAGGGAGGCCACCGACACGCCCGCGCCAACTACCGCGAGGAATGAGTCCCGTCTCGTGGTGTAGGACGCGGGACGCACCCGATGCTGGCCGCCAACAGATGGGCCTCGGTTTTGGTCATGGCCGCCACCTCGGCGTCGTTGAGCCCGACCTTGCTGGTCAACAACGCGACGAGCACGACACCCCGGCTCGGTGGCCGCTGGTCTCGGACACAAGCCCAGAAGGCTCCCTCGTCCACGTCGAGCTGGTCACGCAGACGTGCGCCCACACCGATCGCCCGTAACCGGTCCGGTCCGGCGGCCTGGGACACCCGAGTCCGCAGGATCCGACCGTCACCCATCGCGAGCTCGTAGGTGATGTCATGCACGTCCTTCTTGCCCGTGGCGTTGCGGACCATCTGCCAGCTCTCGATCTGGCAGAACCGGTCATGATCGGCCCGCGTCGGCACCGGCCAGGTCGAGACACGAAGCCGACGAGCCATTCCCGGAGCTGCACGTCGCTGGACAGGACACCAGCTGCACCAACCCCCGGCTTTCGGCAGGGTTGGGCGCTGATCGACCGCATCGCTGACCGAGTCGCCCTCGGCCAACAACGGCAGGCCCGGGAACAACGACCAGTGCCCGTCCTCGTCGGCCGCAACCTCGGCGTGTGGACCAACACCGGCCGGAGATGGCGCCCCACGCCCAGGGGTCGTTGTGGCGAGAGCTAGCCGACGCCATGGGCCGGAGGCGCTTCTGACTCCTCTCCACTCGCTTCGTGGGATTGCTCGGCATCACCAAATGCCACCACTAGGTGATAGCGTTTCCTTATGGTTTCATCGAGAACCACCTTCACGCTGGACCAGGAGTTGGCTGAGCGCGCTCATCAACTCGGCGTCAACATCTCGGCGGCCGCGCGTCGAGGAGTCGCCGATGCGGTGCGCGCCGCGTTGGTGCGATCAGATCGAGAGTCGTACCTCAGACACCCCGAGCGCACGGACACGTTCTGGACCGAAGCCGAGGCATGGGGCGAGCCATGAGACGCGGCGAGCTCTGGTTGGCCGACGTCGGTCGCAAGAGGCGACCCGTGCTGCTGCTCACGCGATCAGAGGTGCTCGACGTCCGCGAGCTCGTCACGGTGGCCGAGATCACCACTTCGATCCGAGGTCTCGCAGCGGAGGTCGACGTGGACCATGTCGAGGTCGGCCTGGACCAGCCGTCGGTCATCAACTGCGACGGGCTCCACACGGTCACTCAGGCATCACTCACCGGCCCGTTCGGGCAAGTCGGCGACGATGTCATGCGCGAGGTCTGCTCAGCGATCAGCTACGGGCTCGGTTGCTGACCGGCCAAGTGCGGGGTGAGGGGGGCCCCGTTGGGCGCTCGAGCCGAGGAGGGGCGCCCCGGGCGGCGAGGGCCGCGCCTCCTGGCGAGGACGGCTGATCCTCGAGAACGGGATCTGCTCGCTGCCTCAGTCTCGCTCGCCCGGTGAGGACGGCGCCGGTGGCGGCAGTCGAAACGAGCAGGTCACGCCGTGGGCCCGGCTCAACCGCTGGTCGAGGGTGGCCAGGTCGACGTCGAGCAGCTCGGCGACGGCGACGTAGCAGGCGTCGTAGGCCGTCACCTGGTGGCGCAGCTCCCACACCCTGCCGGCAACCGCCTCATAGGGCACGAGGGTGATCCCGAGTCGGAGCAGGTCGGCGTGCGCCGCGCTCGCCGCCGTGCCGTCCAGGCGGCCCGCCAGCTGGTGGCGGCGCAGCACGTTGGCCGCCTCGGGCAAGACAAGTGGCGGCGCATGCGGTGCCGATGCGGCGATGACGGTCCCCGCCCAATCACCGAGGGGTCCCGCATCGGCGAGGGCGGCCACGACGACGGACGAGTCGACGACGATCAACGTCGATCGGCATCGCGCGCCGCCAGGATCGTCGGGGTGCCGAGCACCGCTCCCGACGCCACTGCTCTCCTGCGCACCTCGGCCAGCACGGCGTCGATGTCGGGGCGGTCGGCCAGGCGGATCAGCTCGCCGCGGAGGTACTCCTGCATGGAACGACCGCTGCGCGCCGCCCGCACGGCGAGCTCGGTCGTGACCTCGTCGGGGACGTTGCGCACGGTGATCGCCTTAGGCATGACACTAGTCTAACTGCACTGCTGCCAGAGTGCTGTCATTGGCAGAAGCGAGCGCCGGCAGGCGCCGGACGCTCCGCGCGTGGGGGCGGCAGGCCGACAGCGTGGACGACAAGGTCAGCGGCGACGTGCGCCAGAAGACGGTTCAGGCGGCCGAGGTATCCGCTGACCAGTGCCGGTCCTTGATCCGGCCAATCACCAGCCACTTCGGCTCATCGAGGAGAGCATCGACAGGGGCTTCGAGCGCCTGGCCACGGAAGCCGAGGCCAGCTGTGACGCCGACGGCTGGGGCCCGGGATGCGTCGCGGCCTCGCCGACCCGACGCGGGGCTCAAGCGGTTTACGCCTGGGTCGATGCCCCCCGTGAGGCGGTCGGCAGGTGCCGGGGGTATCGCTCCTCCTCGAACCGAATCCCGCGACCGGCGCGATTGGCGGCGAAGGCCATGATCCCGAGCAGGATCACCGCCTTCAGGAACACACAGATCTCGTTGGCGTCGGGGATCTCGCTGAGCCGCCCGAAGAAGGCGGCGAAGGCCGCCGCCTCCACGACCATGTACGACACCCAGAGGACGGCCGGGACGTCAACGAGCACGATGAACGGGAGAAGCCACAGGCTGTACTGCGGCGAGAAGACCTTGTTGGAGAAGAGGAAGAGCGTCAGCAGGAGGAGGCACAGGTACAGCCAGGGGTAGCTCGGCTGCGACTTCGATCGACTCCACGACCACAAGAGGATGGCGACCCCCGCCACGGCGAAGCAGGCGACGAAGGGCAGCGACGAGTAGCCGTCGAGGTGGAGGTACCACCAGATGCTGTTGTCGTACGACGCCGGCGCTCGATGAGCCTGGTCGAGGTAGGCGTAGCCCCAGCCCCAGAGGTTGATCGCCATGAAGGGGAGGTTGAGGACGAGCCAGGCTCCGACGAACCCTCCGATGAGCCGGCGCAGCGAGCGCTGGTCGTGGGCATGCCAGCGGTCAAGGGCCAGAGGCAGCAGGAAGATGGCCGGATAGAGCTTGGTCGCGGTCCCGATGCCGAGCAGCACGCCCGCAGCGAGCGGATAGCCGTCGAACCGCACCGGGCGACCGTCTCCCGACCTTTGCATCGGCCGGAATCCCATCCAGGCGGCGATCGCCAAGACGGTGGCCGTCATGGAGATGACGTCCCAGTTGTAGGCCGCCCACAGGATCGTGGGTGTGCCGACGGCGAGGATCCAGGCCCGCGAGCCGGCCATCCGAGCCAGGAGGACGATGGCACCGAGAAGGAGGATCGTGAGGAGCACGGCGTTGGCCAGCAGAAAGGCCCGATCGTCGTGAGCGAAGTGGGCCGTCAACCACGTCGCCAACCCGGTGACCACGGGGTATTCCAGACCGCCCTGGGCGAGGTTGGTGCTGTGGTCCGGCAGGTGGATGTAAGGCATCTGGTGGAGGAAGAAGCCGCGGCCGCCCCACAGCGCCTGGATGTCGGTGTAGCACGCATCTCTCACGTCGTTTTGGCCCAGACGGGCCGACGTGCCTTGTGGGCTGAAGCTGCCCGTGCAGGTCCGGATCCGATAGGCCGTCGTCGCCGCGATCACGCCGGTCGCCGACACCATCATGGCGGCCACGGTGAGCACGGAGGCCGACTTTCCTGGCCGGTGGTGCCGACCAGCGGGGAAGTGTCCGGGGGCGAGACCCACCCTGCTAGGCAGCCAGGGCCCGGAGGAGCATCTTCGGGGTGTCCTTGGGCGAGATCTTGGGCCAGACGGCCTGGAGCCGGCCGTCGGGGTCGACGAGGAAGGCGCTGCGGATCACCCCCAGGTACGTCTTGCCGTACATCGACTTCTCGCCCCACGCGCCGTAAGCCTCGGCGACGGCGTGGTCGACGTCCGCCAGGAGGGGGAAGCCGAGCCCGTACTTATCGTCGAACTTGGCCTGCCTGGCCGCCGGGTCGGGGCTGATGCCGATCACCACGGTGTCACCGATGTCGCTCAGGATGTCGCGGAGGCCGCACGCCTGGGTGGTGCAGCCGGGAGTGTCGGCCTTCGGATAGAAGTACACGAGCACCCGACGACCAGCGAACGAGGCCAGCGAGACGCGTTCGCCGTGCTGATCTTCGAGATCGAAGGGGGATGCCACGTCGCCGGTGGTGAGCTGGTTGGCCATGGGCCCGGATTGTAGGGGTCGGGCCCCGCAGTTGACCGCGTGGTTGTGCCGGGTCGTCGCCTAGCGTCGGAGGGCGATGCCCCCCCTCGATGCCGACGTGCTCCCCGAGCGCGAGCCCGGCGATCTCGCCTACGGATCCTTCAGCCCGGTCGGTCCGTGGGAGGTCACACCCGACAACATGTCGTGGCGGCGGGCCATCGACATCCAGCGGCGCAGGACCGCCTCCCAGGTCCCGGGCCTGATCCGCAAGCGGCGCGTCCCGCCGGTCCGCCGGGTCGTCAAAACCGGCATCGAACTCGGCGGCGCGCTCCTGGCCTGGTCGATGATCGAGCGCCGCCAGGGGCGCCGCACCGACAAGCCGGAGGTGTCGAGAACGGGCGTGTCGAGGCGACTGCGGATCGCCTTCGAGCACCTGGGACCGACGTACATCAAGCTCGGCCAGATCATCTCCTCGGGCGAGGGTCTCTTCCCCGCCGAGCTGGTCGGTGAGTTCAAGCACCTGCGCGACCGTGTCCCGCCGGAGTCATGGGAGGACGTGCGCGCCGTGGTCGAGACGGACCTCGGCCTGCCCATCGAGCGGATCTTCGCCTCCTTCGACCGAGAGCCCCTCGCCGCTGCGTCGGTCGCCCAGGTCCACGCAGCCACCCTGGTCACCGGGGAGACCGTCGTGGTCAAGGTGCAGCGCCCGCAGGTCGCGTCGGTCGTGCGGCGCGACCTGGCCGCCATGAGCTGGATCGCGCCTGCCCTGATCGGGCGGATCCCGGTCGCCGCGCTGGCCAACCCCCCCGCCCTCGTCGAGCTGTTCGCCGAGACCATCGTCGAGGAGCTCGATTTCCGCCTCGAGGCCGACAACATGCTCGACGTGGCCCACGTATTGGCGTCGACCAACCAGCGCAGCGTGGTCGTACCCCGCCCCCATCCCACGCTGGTGTCGCGCCGGGTGCTGGTGATGGAGCGCCTGTCGGGCTTCTCCTTCGACGACGTCGAGGGCATGCACGCCGCCGGCATCGACACCCAGGCGGTCGTGCGGGCGCTGATGATCGCCTTCCTGGAGGGGGCGACGCTGTTCGGCGTGTTCCACGGCGACCTCCACGGCGGCAACCTGTTCGTCCAGCCCGACGGCAAGGTGGCGCTGCTCGACTATGGCATCACCGGGCGCCTCGACGAGTCCCGCCGGCTCGCCTTCCTTCGCATGCTCATGGGCGGCAGCATCAACGACCCCAAGATGCAGCTGGGCGCGCTCCGCGACCTCGGCGCCCTGCCTCCCGACACCGACCTCGACGCCGTCGTCCGTGACCTCGGCCTCGATCAGCCGCCGCTCGACCCGACGGCGCTGGCCCCCGAGGACCTCTTGAAGGAGGTGCGGGAGATCACCAGGCGGCTGCTCGAGTACGGGGCCCGCTTCCCGAAGGTGCTGATGCTGTTCGTCAAAGACCTGCTTTTCCTTGACGGCGCCCTCGCCACCCTGGCGCCCGACGTCGACCTCTTCAGCGAGGTCACCCAGATCGCCACCTACTTCACCCTTCGCTACGGCGAGCGCATCACCCATGACATCGGCATCGACCCCCGCGACAACCCGGTCGACATGGACGCCGTGCGTGCCGCGGTCGGGGTCAGCCAGGACGTCGACCGGCTGACCTACCGTGACCTCCAGCAGCGGCGGGAGCTCATCCGCAAGCGGATGGACGACCACCGACGGGGCAGCGGTCGCCGCAGGAGCCACTGAGCCCCAGCCCTTCGTGTCTCGCTACGGACCCTTGCGGACCTGGATGGTGAAGCCCGGCGGGGAGACGGCGAGGCGGCAGATCACGTTTCTGCCCTGATCGAGGCAGCTCTGAAACGCTGCGGTCCTAGGAGTCTTGCCATACGGCGCGAGGGAGAAGTCGTGCACCACGCCGACGCACGAGCTCGCGATGCAGAGGGACGCCCCGACGAGGAGAGCGTTCCGCCGGGCCGTCCGCCGGTGAGATCGCCACAAGCTGGCAATGGACGCCGTGATCGTCACCAGGAGCAGCACACGGGGAAGCATGAAGTGGCGATCGAGGATCGGATAGGTGTAGCCCCCAGATCCGTACACGTACGCCGCACTCGAGAAGGACACGAGCACCATGGCGAGGAGGATGACCGCTCTCCAGCGAAGGGCTGCGAGCGAGACGACCACGGCGATCCCGATCCAGATGGCTTCCGCAATCCCGGCGTGAGCAGACCAAGCCGACGCGGTGGACGAGTCGCCAACGAGGAGGGCCCCGACCACTCGCTCGAGGAGCTCTCGAAGGAGCGTAGCGACGGTGCCCGTGTCCGCCGTCGCTCGAGACGATCTCAGGAAGATCTCGTACTGCGTGACGGCCGTCGCCAACGCCGAAACGAGGAGCAGGAGGGAGTGGCGGCTGCGAGCTCGCACCAGCCGGTAGACGAAGAGCGGGACGATCATGGCCACATCAGGACCGCTGAGTCCGAGGAGCACGACGACGAGCCATTCGCCTCCGCGTCCAGCCAGCGAGCGGGGATCGTCGGCGAGCGCGACAAGTGCCAACCCGATCCCTCCGAAGAAGATGAGGTTGGCCACGTTGCCGTAGCTCTCCCAGAGCCCGGGCATGGCGGCGAGGAGGAGGAAGGTCCCCGCTCGCGCCAAGGGCGTGGGCAAGAGCCAAGCCAACCTCGGGTTGAGCACGCCAGCCAGGGTGGCAAGCGAGAGGAGCGAGGCGACCACCGCGTAGCCGCGCATCTGAGACGATACGGGAAGGGCGCTCAGGGCGGCCGCCGAGATGCGGGGGACAGCGTGCAGGTAGCCGGCGTAGGAGGTGGTGAAGCTGCGCCAGCCGGACTCGGCCTCCTGGGTGAAGAAGACGAGACCGTCCTCAGCCCAGAAGGTCGGCTGCGCTAGTCGGCGCTCTCCCCTGACGATCCAGGTCGCCACGCCCACTGCGATCAGGGGCCAGCTCCAGCCCTTCGGCGTCCGAGTGACCGCGTGCCGCGGGCTCGCCCGCCGAGTCGTCGTCGTGGCGTCTCCCACCTGCTCCGCCACTGCGATCCTCCGTGTCATCGTTGGGGGGGCCGTGGGCGCCACAAGACCGCGTCGGGTGCGACCTCGTCCACTACGCTCATTCGGCGATGGCGAAGGTAGCGGCTCGAGAGACGGGGACCGCGCGCCCGCCATTGGGTCCCCCCTTGGTCGTCATCCCGACCTACTGCGAGTCGGGCAACATCGAGTCCCTGCTCCGCCTCCTCCGACAGGTCCGCCCGGACGCGACGGTCCTGGTCGTCGATGACGAGGGGGGCGACGGCACGGCTGACCTGGTCGAGGCGATGGCCGCTGGTGATGACCACGTCGAGCTCCTGCGCAGGACCACCAAAGCCGGGCTGGCCAGTGCGTACAAGGAGGGCTTCCGGTGGGGAATCGACCAGGGTTTCGAGGTGATCGTCGGCATGGACGCCGACCTGTCCCACGATCCCACATCGCTGCCCTTGCTGCTCGGGGCGCTCGATGACGGTGCGGACGTAGCCATCGGCTCGCGCTACGTGGCGGGGGGCTCGACGGCCGGCTGGTCACTTTTCCGTCGGGCCATCTCGAGGCTGGGCAACTGGTACGCCGCCATGGCCCTGAAGGTCGAGGTGGGCGATCTCACCTCGGCATACCGGGCCTATCGCGTCGACGCGTTGTGCACGGTCGACTTGGAGCGCCTCGAGGCCGGGGGTTACGGGTTCTTGATGGAATTGCTCTTTCTGCTGCGAGCGCAGGAAGCGAACCTGCGTGAGGTGCCGATCATCTTCTCCGACCGCACCCTCGGCAAGTCGAAGATGTCGGCGAGGATCGCCTTGGAGTCCCTCGTGGTCGTCACCCGGGTCGGGATCCGCTCCCGCCTCGTACGTGGCGATCGTCACCGTTGAGCGCGCCGAGGCACGCAGCCAGGACGACGACGAGCGGAGCTGTCCATCGCCGCTCCTCACTGGTGCGCCTCGTTGCCGCCATCCTCCCGATAGCCCTCTATCTTCTCTACGTCGACCGGTATGCCGTCAACGCCCTATGGGAAGACGATTGGTCCCGGGTGCCGATGCTGGATGGGTTCTTCCACGGGCACGCCGCCTTCGGCCTGCTTTGGGCGCAGGACAACGAGCAGCGACTGCTCCTGCCAAACGCCATCTTCGTCGTGGTCGCCCACGTCGACCACTTCAACACGAAGGCCGTGGTGCTCCTCGGTGCCGCCATCTTCTGTGCCTCTTATATCTGCATACTTGCGGCGCAGCGCCGGATCTGGGGGGCGCTTCCACGGGCATTGCCGTTGTTGCTCCTCGGACTCGTCTGGTTCAGCATTGCCGACGACGAGAGCGCGTTGTGGGCCATCCAGTTTGCCTGGTACGTGGTGCTCGGGTGCCTCTGCCTGCTCCTCTTGGCGCTCACCGCGCGGCAGCTGTCGTGGCCGATCCTCGGATTCTGCCTCCTCGTTGCGACTGCGGCGTCCTATTCCTCGCTGCAGGGCCTGATGCTCTGGCCGGTCGGGTTCCTCTGTATTGCTTGGAGGACGAGAGCAACTGATGGGGCGAGGCGACAAAGTCCTCGCGTCCTTCGCACCAGGCTGGCGGCCTGGGTGGCGGGTGCGGTCGCCGTCACGCTCTTGTACTTCGTCGGCTACCACTTCAACGATCTCGGCCAGTCCGGCTCTGTCACGTACGTGATTCATCATCCAGCCCAGGGATTGCAGTACTTCCTCCTCCTTCTCGGCAACGTCTTTCCGACCCATAGCCCCTACCTTGTGGTCCACACGGTGGTCGGCGCGGCAGTGCTCGCAGTAGCAGTTCTGGCCGTGGTGACCGAGCTCCGCACATCGGGAGCGGCCATCTATCCCTTGACCACAGCCCTCGTCCTCTTCGCCGTCCTGTTCGACGTTTACGCCGCGATCGGGCGGGTGTCGTTCGGTCCGGTGCAGGCCCTGTCCTCGCGCTACACGATGGCCAACCTCCTCATCGTGGTGGCGATCATCCTCTTCGTGTACCGCTCCCGGCGAGGATCCGAGCGACCCGCCGCGACGACCGCCCTGTCGGTCGCGCTCGTTCCCATTCTCGCCCTGCAGGTCGCTACCAGCACCCACACGGGTTTGGATCAGACTCGAGCCATCCGGAACGTGCGGTTGGCGTGCGCCCGGACGACAGCCAACCTCTCGGCCGTGAAGCCCCGCCTGCGGGTGACCGAGATCCAATCGTTCTGCTACCCGAGTACGCCGGCCCTCTTGAGCCTGCTTCCTATCGCCCGCTCCGACCAGCTCGCGCAGCTCGGTCCGGGTGCCCGTCAGCACTATCGTGAGCTCGGTCCGCCGTAGGCGACGGGCTCAGATCCCGATGACGAAGGGTGGCATGACCTTCTGGAACGCGGGGTTGAAGAACGGGTCCACGCCCTCGGTCGGACGCCACCTGATGCCGAACTGTGGGCCGTCCTCGTCGTGCTCCATCCCCGACCGGCTCGACCCCTCGTGGTGGTAGAGCTCGGCGTAGGGCGTGTAGACGACCTGGTAGCCCGCCTGGCGGATGCGGAGGCAGATGTCGACGTCGTTGTAGGCCACCCGGAGGCGCTCCTCGTTGCCTCCGACCCGCCAGTACACCGACGACCGGATCATCGTGCAGGCGCCGGTGACGGCGCTCGTGTCGCGGATGATGTCGCCCCGCCCCCAGTAGCCCTGATGGTCGATGTTGTTGGCCCAGCCGCCGAGGCCGACGACGATGCCCTCGTGCTGGACTCGGCCGTCGCCAAAGTAGAGGCGGCCGCCAACCGCGCCCACCTCTGGGCGCATGGCGTGCTCAAGGAGCTCTTCGATCCACTCCGGGGTGATGACCTCGGTGTCGTTGTTGAGGAAGAGGAAGGCGTCGCAGTCGACGATCCTCGCGGCTGCGTTCATCATGCGGGCGTAGTTGAAGATGTGGTCGTAGCGGATCACTCGGCCCGGGAAGTTGGCGAGGTACTCGAGGGTCGGGCCGTCGGTCGTCTGGTTGTCGATGACCACGACCTCGAAGTTGGAGTAGGTGGAGCGCTCGTAGATGCTCCGGATGCACGGCTCCAAGAGGTGCAACGAGCCTTTGGTCGGGATGATGATCGCCACCCGGGGCGCCCCGAAGAGTTGGTAACGGGTCCGGTACATCCCCTGGATCGAGGCATCTTCGACCGTGCCGGGACGACCCCTCCTTCCGATCGCCTCGCGGAGGGCGCGACGGGCCGCGTCGGCGGCATAGGGCTTGGCGTCCACTCCGGCCGAGGTGGAGCCGGCCATGATCCGCCACGAGTACAGCGGCTCGGGGATGTGGGCGATCCGGTCCGTCCGCTCGGCCACCCGGAGCACGAGGTCGTGGTCCTGGCTCCCATCGAAGCTGGGTCGCAGCCCTCCGACCTCCTCGTAGAGGGAGTGCCGGATCACCGAGAGGTGGCACACGTAGTTCTGCGACATGATCATGTTGGGAGACCAGTCGGGCTTGATGTGCGGTTGCACCAACATCCCTGCGGCGTCGATCTTGTCCTCGTCGGTGTAGACGTAGTCGAGGTCGCGGTCGGCGTTGAGCCAGCGCACGACCTGGGCCAGAGCGTGCGGCTTGAGCAGGTCGTCGTGATCGAGGAAGGCGACGAACTCGCCGTCGGCGACCGCTGCCGCTGCGTTGGTGGCCGCAGAGATGCCCGAGTTGCCGTCGAGGCGCACCACCTTGATCCCGTCGAAGACCTCGACTTCGGCCAGCACCGCCCGGGTCTCGGGCAGGGAGGATCGGTCGTCGGCCAGGCAGAGCTCCCAGTGCGGGTAGATCTGCGCCTGCACGGATTCGATCGTTTGGCGCAGGACCGCCCCGGGGGTGTTGTAGACGGGCACCAGCACCGAGATCGTCGGCTGATACGGGAGCCGCTGCACCTCGGTGCCCAGAGCCGGCACAGCGTCGGCGGTCGGCCCGTAGCGCTCGGCCCACAATTGGTAGCGGCGGTCGTGATCCCAGGGGCTCGGAAGGTCACCGCCGAGCGGGGGGCGTCGAGCGAAGCCATCGGGTCGGATCGGGACGGTGAGCGGCCGTTGGCTTCCCCGCCGGTCCTTGGCGGGGCCGTCGTCGATCCAGCGGTGTCCCGATGGGGTGGCCTCGATGCCGACCGAGGCCAGAGCGGTCCGCAGGGCAAGCGCCCGCCTTCCTTCGCTGAGCTCGTGCGCGATCAGATCGTCGATCAGGTCCCGCACCGCCAGCCACCTGGCGTCGTCGTCGAGCAGCGCCCGAGAGCGGAAGGAGAGGTCGGCCAACGCTCCGAAGAGCGACATCCCACCCAGCGCGCCGAGCTCGAGACGGCCAGCGGCTGCGGGGTGGGCGATGAAGGGTGTGCGGGTGGCCAACGCCAATCGGATGGCCGCTTCGCCGCCGGTGCCGAAGGTGTGGAGATCCACCAGCAGCCTGGCCCGCTCGGCCGCCTCCCACCCATCCGGTCCTGGCACGATGATGGCGTCGTGCTCCCGCGCCCTGTGGAGCAGGTAGGGCGACGGCCGGTCGGCGATCACCGTGAAGGGCAGGTCCGGGTCCCCAGAACGAAGGGGTGGCACCAGGCTGTCCAGGGCGGCGCCTGCGGCATCCTCGTTCGACGCGACGACATCGTGGCCGATGTCGCCGAGCAGGACGATGCCGGAGCGCTCAGCCAGCCCGAGGCGCTCTGATGCCGGTTGGATGGCTGTCGAGATGACGTGCACCGGGGTGCCGGGCATGCAGCCCCGGACCCACCGGGCGTCGGCGTCGGCGTCGCACCAGATGGCGTCGGCCGACCGGGCGACGTCGAGCACCTGGGATTCGACGCCGCCCCTCACCGATTCCAGGGAGGCCCGCTCGCCTGGCGGCGTCAGCGAGGCGAGGGCGCTCACCTCACGGAACGGGAGGGTGGAGAGGTAGAGGATCCGGGCCGCCTGAGGCTGGGTCCTGGCCAGCCACGACCACGAGAGGGACTGCATGCCCGACGAGGTCAAGACGGCGTGGGAGAAGTAGCCGGCCCGATCCGCCAGCCACCGGTCGCGATCCACGGGCGGCACGACGACGTGCACGCCGTTGGCCCGCAGCCGGTCGACCTGCCGCTCCGATCGAAATCCGTCGGTGAGGAGTGCCGTGATCTGGGTGTCAACGGTTTGATCGCGCAGCGACCGGACCAGCTCGAAGGCCAGGTGATCCTCGAGCAGCACCGCGCTGTCGTCCAGGTAGCCGGTGATCACGAGGATCTCGCCGGCCACCGAACGCGTCTGCGCCTCCGTGGCCGCGGCGTCGTGAGCGGTGTCGCTCGTCCACTCCGGGTCGACGAGCACCCGGCGACTTTTGGCCAGGACGTGGTCGACCACGGCGGAGGCCACTGCGAGGTCGTCGTCCAGTCGAGGATCGATGCGAAAGTCGGCGAGCAGCCCGGGCGCAACGGCGACGACCGGTGAGACGGCGCCGGCGACGTCCGTGCGGAGTTCCTGGTCGGCGTTCGGGTCGGACCAGGGACCGGCAGGGCGGGGACGCGCCGGGACCACGGCGCCCACGGTGGTCGTACCGGCAAGGAGGTCGATCGATCGGGCGGGCAGCGGCGCAGCCAGCCTCTCTCCGACCACGACGATCCCGGGACCGTGGGCGGTGGCCAGCACGGCGGCGCCGGCCGGCAACGGACGGTGTCCGACGTCCGGGGTCAACGCAGAACGGAGCGGAGACGCCGGTAAACGTTGCGCGCTGGTGCGACGGTCCGGAAGGTGCGGGTGGCGAGTAGCGCGGCCAGCTCTGCTTTGGCTTGCTCGGCCTCGAAGCGGAGCCGCTCGTTGTCGCCCTTCAGCGCGTCGGCGCCGGTCAGCGCCTGCCCCAGTGTCTCGTTGGCCTGGGAGAGCCGCCGCAGCTCCGACCACGTGCGCGACGTGCCTCTCGGCTGCTCGGCGCCGAGCAGCACTGCGGCGCGACGGCCGAACGCCACCCGCTCGGCGCGTTGGCGCACCACCAAGGCGGCGTTGGTCGAACGAAGGAGGTTGAGCTCGTCCTGCAGCTCGAGGAGGTGAGCGGGGAGCGAACGCACCGTCTGACGGGCCGCCGACTCGACGAGGGCGGCGGCCAGGTCGTCGAAGGCGCCCCTGAGTGCCCTGTCGAGGTCGGAGCGGACCCTCGGATCGGCGGCTCGAGCGTCGGCGATCGGGAGCGTGGCGGACACTGCGGCCAGCCGCGGCACCAGCAGGTCGGGATCACCGAGCCAGTTGGCCAGGTCGGCGACACGGTCGTCACCCGTGGCCACGCCGATCGCCGGCCGGCCGAGCGACAAGGCTGTGGCGAGGACCCCGGCGTCGTCGCTGATGACCACCCTCGCCCCCCAGACACCGGCGACGAGGTCGATGGGCTCGGTCGTGTCGACGATCCAGTCCGCGGCGTGCTCAGGTGCGTCGGCGAGGACCAAGCGGAGGTCCTCGGCGGACGCGACCTGTTGGAGATTGCGGACGAGGCTGCCGCCCCGGCCGACGGACACCTGACGGAACGACGCAAGGGCATACGAGCCCTCGGGCGGCAGCGCACCGAGAAGTCGCAGGTACTCCGCCCGCTGGGTCAGCAGCTCCGGATCGAACAGGCTTGCGGCGCCCACCGCAGGATCCGGGATAGCGGTCCAAGGCGGGAAGGCCGTGTCGTCGGCGGCCGGCGAGCCGACCAGCACCCCTCCCGTCCACTGGAGGTTGTCGCCGGCGGCGTCGATGCCGAACAGCACGCTCTTCACGCCCGCCGCCTGGAGCCGCTCGGCGAGGGCGGCTCGACCGGCGCTGACCGTCCCGGTGAACACCGCAGCATCGATCGACCCAGCCTCGGCTCGCAGGTCGGCCGCCCGGAGGAGCCGCTCGATTTCGTCAGGAAGTAGTTGGCGGATGCGGAACCCATCGAGCCGGCGACGCAACTCACCCTCGACTACGTCGGCGCGCAGCCGCTCCTCGGCGGTGTCGCCGGAGGCGACGATGCCGACCACCGGCGAGCGGGACCCGAGGTCGACTGCGCGGACGATCCTTCCCAGCTGGTCACGGAGGCCGTCCAGCTCCCGCTGCCGCTCGCCGAGGAGGGCCACGACCGCGTCCCGGTTGCCGCCTATCGGGACGGCGGAGAAGACGAACTGGTAGGTGTCGACGTCGGCGTCACGCTCGAGCTCGGGGATCACCTCGGGGGGTACGCCGCCCGGATCGATGCGGATCTCGGTCCCGAAGATGGGGGCGGTCGTGCGGCGCATGTCGCGGCTGGCGAACCCTGAAGCCTCGACCATCGCTCGAAGGCTCGACCGGGTGAAGAAGCGGACGTGGGTTTCGTCGAGCAGCCCGACGTCGGAGTACTCGAAGCGGCCCTCCAGCAGGGCGAGGCGGACGGATCCGTGGGCGACGTTGGGGATGGAGATGACCACGTAACCATCCGGGCGCAGGAGGTCGGCGGCGGCCCTGAGGATTCCCTCGGGATCCTTGAGGTGCTCGAGCACGTCGGCGAAGACAACCACGTCGAAGCGGTCCTCGATGCCGAGCGACGCAAGACCGGTGGCGTCGAGGTCGGCGACGATCACGTCCCTCAGGTACGGACGGGCGTGCTCGGCCGCCTCGGGGTCGAGCTCGATCCCGGTGACGGTGCATCCCCGCCTGCCCAGCGCCTTGGCCAGGTAGCCGGTCGAGCAGCCGACGTCGAGGACGTGCTTGCCCGGGCCGACCAGGTCGAGGACGATCACGTGGGAGGTGTTGTCCTCCTCGGCGTCGATCTCTGCGTCGTACTTCACCGTGTGTTCGCTGCTCCTCGTCCGCCGGGTTCTCGTGATCCTCGAATCCCGACCGTTAGAAGCCTAACGGGCCCTCCTGAAGCGCGTTGACAGCGACCGGCAGCCTTGGGCGCGGAGCTCAGGATCGGTCAACGTCAGAATTAGACGCGCCCAACCGCTCATAGCCGAAGCGGTCGAGGTGGCCGCCCAGGCGATCCTCGATCAACCCGACGTGGGCTGCCGGGAGGTCACGGCGCCAGCGGCCGACCGAGTCAGCGACCGACTCGGTCGTCATGTGGTGGCGGTAGGACGCCTGCTCTGTCTCCACCACACGCTCGTCCAGGGCCACCCCCAGCCAGGAGCCGAGGCGGCGGCCCTCGGCAGGCAGATCAGCCACCAGGTCCTCGTAGCGCACGGTCATGGTCGGAGTGCCCGTCGCAACGACGGCCATCTGGTCGAAGCGCCGCTGGAGGGAATCGGCGAAGGACTCCAGATAGGCCTGCTCCGTCTGCTCGGCCCGTCGGCCGAAGCCGAAATACCCCCGCTTGGCGTCGAAGGCGAGCACCGAGGCCCATACATCGCGCGGGTCGCGCACGAGGTCCACGGTGCGGTACCCGATACCGGCGGCGTCGAGGTCCTCACTGCGGCCGCCGTACTTCTCTGCGTAGTAGCGCCCGGGTACGCCCACGGCCTCGCTGTACGCCCTCCAAGCGCCGTGCACGGCCCGGTGATGGAGCAATTCCCGGTCCACGCCCAGGTTGGCGTAGCTGAGCGGCTCGCCCGTCACTTCGAAGCCGAAGCTGTTTGGGTCGACCCACCACAGTCGGTCCGGGTCGTCCATCCACCATCCATTCGGCACCGGCGGCGGTCCGGCCAGCGGGGCAAGGTAGTGGAGGAGGTTGGCCAGGCACCGGTTCTCGAAGGGGTACGAGCGGTCGAACACGATCTCGTCGGAGGTGGCGAGCAGCTGCATGAGCAGGGTGCTGCCCACCCGACCCCACACGCCTCGCACGAGGATCGGTTCCAACAGCCGGGTGTCATGTGCACCGGGGACCTGTGGTGCGAGCCGTCGGGCGGCCTCGCGCCGGCCTGCGCGCAGCACATGAGCGACGTGTGACCGCCAAGCTGTTTGGTCCTCGTCAGAGCGCACCGCCATCCACCGGATGGTAGACGGTCACCACCCGGCGGCCTGAGACCGGGGCCGGCGGGGAACCGAGTCCGTCCAGGTGGATGACAACGACCGCTGTAGCCGTCGCAATACAGTCACCGGGTGAACAACGGCACGGCGCGCTGGACCGCAGCAGTCGCGTTGTTGGTCGTTGCGCTGTCCGCGCTCGCGTTGGTGTTGGGGAGTCGTCAGCGGACGGTCGGATCGCTCGGGTTGGACGAGCCGGCCCACTACGACTACGTCCTGGACCTGCGGCACGGCTCGATCCCGGCGTGGGGCGACCAGCTCGGCCAGGTCACGCTGCGCACCGTTTCTTGCCTGGAGGACCGTGGCTGCGCCGTGCGGGACCGGTCGGCTTCTGCTTACGGGGCCGGCGGATTCAACTACGAGGCGCAGCAGCCGCCTCTGGCCTACGTCCCCTTCGTGCTTCTGGCTCGACCCTCGCTGAGCCCGCGGGCGGCGCTGGGCTCAGCTCGTCGAGGTGGCGAGGTCTGGACCGTCGTCTCCGCGGCCCTGTTGGCGGTCATGGCGTGGGCCCTCGACCTCGACCTGCTCGAGACGGCGGTCGTAATGGCGGTCTGCCTGCTCTCACCTGTCGCAGTGTTTGCCGGGGCGACGGTCACCAACGACTCATCAGCTCTCGCAGCGGGCGCCGTCGCCGTGCTGGTGGCCACCAAAGCACGGGAGCGACCACTCCTCGGTGCGGCCGCAGGGATCCTCCTGAGCGCGCTCAAGGGCAGCTTCGTCATCGCACCGGCGGTCCTCGTCGTCGCTGGCCTGCTGGCCGGTCAGCGACGACGACGGCAGACCGGCGTCATCGCCATGAGCGCCACGGCAGCTGGCGGGTACGTGGCGTGGACACTCGTCCAGACAGCCCGGCAGAAGCTCCCGTCGGGCACCGTGCTCCACGCGCTGCTCGGATTCCAGACATCGCCGTATCCGGAGCCCTCCACGATGATCAACGGTCTCGAGGACCAGCTCCGCATGCTCCTCCCCTACGGCACGGGCATCGCCGGGCTGTACTTCGTCTGGGATGTCGTCGTGTTCGGCGTCCTGGGCGGAGCAGCCTTCGGCCGGGACGGGCCGGGCCGCCCCTGGGCGCTGGCGGGCTGCATCGGCCTGCTCGGCGCGGCGATCGCCGTGCCGGTCCTCGACTTCGTGCAGGGCCACTTCAACTTCGGGGCGCCGGCCCGGTACGGACTCCCGCTCTTGCCCATGGTGGCCGTCGTGTTCGCCCGCTCCCTCACGCGGCGTGGGCTTGCGATCTTCGGCGTCCTCCTGCCCGCCGGCGCGGCCACGGTCCAGCTTCTGGCCCACTGAGCTTGGCGGGTTGCGTCACCACGGTCCCGGGGATCGGTGACGCCGGCCGGAGGGCTCTCAGGCCGGTATGCCTACTCGATGCTCTGCCGGTGATTCGCCTGAAGGCTCATTATTCGTCGGAGCACGTCGACCTTGGCCCGATTGGCCAGTGACGGCCGAATCCCACGCTTGGAAGCGACGACCACTGTATCGCACCACTGTGCGGACCCGTCCGGGTAGTCGGAGCGCGGTTCCCAGTTGGTGGACGCCCTCACCACGTCCAGGTCAGCCCACCGCACCAGGGCCCGAATACCGTCGGGGTAGTACCGCCAGCAATCGACGGGAAACCGGTGTTCCATGCCCGAGGACGGAACGACGATGCACACGAGACCACCGGGTCGAAGCACCCGAGCGACCTCCAGGATCGTGACCCAAGGGAACTCGATGTGCTCGAAGGCCTGACCCGACACCACAACGTCAAACGAGGCGTCACCCAACGAGGACCAGTCATATGGGCGTCCCAGCACGACGTCGACACCCCCCCCGGCGGCCGCATCCATCCCGGTGTAGCGCCAAGACGGGTCGTCGAACAGCGTGCGGTAAGAGCCGTTGACGTTCATCGAGCCCACGTCCAGCACGGAGAGAACCCGACCCCGTCTGCTGGCCAGGTCCTCATAGACGAACTGGGCCATGGCCTCCATCGAACTGGCGTGCACACCGGACCTTTCTAGTGCCCGGACGCGCCGGAGGCCGACACTCCCTTGGGGGTGCCGGCCTCCAGTAGATCGACGCCAGGGATACTGGCGCGAAGTGGACTAACTGTTAGCCCACGTAGGCGGTGGCATCGAACGTCGTGTTGGTGCTTGAACCCGAGCTGTAGATCGAGAACTGGCCCGTGGTCGGATTAAGGGCCGACATGGCCTCGTTCTCTCGGGTCTGGCCCGGGTAGTTGGCGGCACTTGCGGTGTTCGGGATGACATCGCCCGAAGCGTAGGTGCGCAGGTTGCCCTGAGCGGCCGGGGTGATGTCCGAGAGCTGGCCGATGACGGCCAGAGCGCTCGACGGGATGAAGTAGGAGCCCGAGTTCGAGGGAGCCGCATTCACCGTTGCGGAAGCCCCCGAGGCGAGACCGCCGGGACGAGAGTCGAACAGGCGGTAGGGCTGACCCACCGAATGCACGCTGCTACCGGTCGGGAAGGTACCGACCTCATCCACCACCACGTTCACCAAGCCCGCCGTGGACGAGTACAGGTCGATGTAGCCGTCGAGGCCAACCTGCGTGACCACCAGGGTGCCCCCGTCAACGTTGGGGATGTACGTGTTCGTGGCGATGGCCGGAACGTTGCTGGGGGCCGGAGGCGCGCCCGTCGCAGCGTTGCCGGGCTCGGGGAAAGCCCTCAGGTTGCCCTGTGCGGTAGGACCAACAGCCGTCACGTTCAGTGCGACGGTCGTGCCGGCCGTGAGGTTGGCGGTGTCGGCGAAGCGGTAGGCAATGCCGCCGTGCAAGGGGCCCTGAAGCCCGCTGGTTGCGGTGCCCGTGCTGGTCTGACCGGGGATCGTGTTCAGGATGCGGTGAGCACTGGGCGTGAACGCCCCTGCGAGCGAGTAACCCGTGACGTCAACTGTCGCGTTCACCGGAGATCCGTTGGCCCGGATGCAGACGTAGGTAACGCCACCCGCCAAGCTCACGACCGTCTGGTTGTTGGTGTCCTGCGGCGGCTGGAAGTTGACCGTCGACGTACCCGTGACTGGAGTCGACGACGACGTCGTCGGGCAAGCCGCCCCGGTCGTCGTGGTGACCTGGAGGTTCCCTTGGGCACTGGGACCGATGGCCGTGATGTTGACAGTCACCGCTGTGGCGGCGGCAGGGATGTTGGTCGGCAAAGTCAACGACTGAGTGAACGCGGTGGCTACCGGCATGGCGACCGTTGTGCCAGCGGCGATCGTGCCACGGGGGAGGTTGGTGCCCAGACGGCTATCCGCTACCCGCACCCCGTTCTCGGGCACGAAGTTCAGGCCCGCACGGATGGTGACCTCGGTGTTGGCCGACGTCGCGCTTGCGGCGAGGTAGCTGGTGCTCGACGCGTCGTAGTTGTAGACCACGACGTTGTAGGCCCCATCAGCAAGCCCAGTGGGCGAGGTACCCTGGATCTCGGTGGAGGTCTCCGTGGTAGTGGTGACGCCAGTCGCAGGTGCGTAACCCGACGCCGGAGTGGACGGGCAGGTTGTGGCTGCCGTGGCACCCGGGGCGGGGGCTGTCGTGCCTACCGCCACGAAGCAAACGACGGGCGCTGTTGTCGTGTTGAAGGTTGAGCCCACCACGGTGAACGGCGAACCCGCTGCCGTCACTGCGGTTGGGTTGACCGACGTCACAGTCGGCACAGCGGAGACTGCGTTGCCGATGCTGACCGTGTTGGTGTTGACAGCGGGCGTCGTGAGGTCAGCGCTGGTCGTGTCCGAGAAGAAGACCGTGCTCGGATTAGTTGCGTTCGTTACGCCGGTGATAGCGACCGACACGGATGCCGCATTGGGAATGGCGACCGAGGACGTGATGGTCTCTCCGAAACCGGCGGGCGATCCCGCTGCAGGAGCCGCCGTGGCAGCAACCGGAGTGGCACCGTTCACACTGATGGTGTACCCCGCAGCTGGCAAGGTTTCTGCGGTTGCAGTAGTAGGTGCTCCGCCCGTCTGAAGGCTGTTGATCGTGATCGTGCCGCCTGCAGGAAGGGCCGTCGACGTCGTGAACGTGTTGGTAGCGGTCGTCGTGGCGCCCGGTGTCGCGGAACCCAGGGCGAGAGTCGCCGAACTAGGTACCACTGCGTGGGCAACGCCTGCGGTTGCGACAACGAGAGGCACGAGGCCGAGGGCCGACGCCGCTCCCACGATGCCCAGACGCTTCAACGTCTTGGTTGGTGTGAACATTGTTTCCTTTCAGGGTGGGGTAACCGTGGCTGCTTCGGCGGCCGATCGATGGCTGCTGTCCAGTTGAAGGACGGCACGCGCCGCCTCGCCTGAGCATCGTTGCTCTCGCTCGCCTCCTCAACCTCGCAGGAAGATAGCAGACGGTACGCGTCGAAGTGAGCATTTGCGTTCACCTAAGCGTTGAGACCCCGACGCACAGTGGCCCTACGAGAGCGATTTCCGACTCTTCGCCTACTCAGTGTCGCCTCGGAAGACCCGTGCGGACAGCTGACGCCACATCTGGACGATGATCTCTTGGCCGCTGCGACCGACGCTTCGCTGACTGGGACTGCGCCTGCAACGTTGGCTCTCCCTTACAGGCTGCGACATGCATCGTCTGGTTGCAAGGAGAGGCCTGTCACACCTTACGGCTCCGTCTGCAACAGGATCCACTACGACGTCTTGCTGGAGACCGAGGGCTGGGTCGTGGCCATGTGAGCAGCGCAGTCCACTCGTCTATCTCGGGCCCTCGGAGCACCTCGCTCCGGTCGCTCGCGAGCGACGTTTCGACGACCAGGGGCCTGATCAACGGTGCGGTCACGCCGCCGCCAGGGGGCCGTCCACCTCGGTCAACCCCGTATAGCAACCCGAAGCGGCGAGGACCCTCGCCTCGCAACCATTAAACCTCTACGTTAGGTTGAGTGTTTTGGTTCATCCGGAGCCTCTCGAGACTCCGTGTTGGTGTGCCGTCGAAGCAAGCGTACTGTGGTGTACGCTCGTGTACGTAGGAACGATAACGGTGACCGAAGCTCGTGCTGCACTGCCCGAGGTGCTCGACCGAGTTGACCGTGGGGAGGAGATGACGCTCACCCGCCACGGCCGGCCGGTCGCGGTCGTGGTGCGCCCGGACGCGCTCCGCAGCAGGCGCGCCGACCAGGCCCTCGGCACTGCCGAGCGGACGCTCGCGGCTCTCGCCGCTGGGCGCCGGAGGCCGCTGCCCCCGGCGTCCGTTCTCAGCGTGCAGCGGGCCGACGAGCTCGTCGATGAGATCCGACGCGATCGCTCCGAGCGGCCCTGATGGACGCCTTCGATGCCGACGTCTTGATCTACGCGACCGTCCCTGAGCACCCGCTCGGAGCGCCAGTGCTCGCGCTGTTCCCGGATCTCCCGTTCGACGACGAGGCGCGCTCGGCGGGGGTCGGGTCCACGCTGCTCGTGCCCGAGGTCCTGACCAAGCCGACTCGCGACGGTGCCGACGACGAGATCGACGCGCTGACCACGCTTCTGGGCCGGCTCGATCTGCGTCCCCTTGACGAGGCCACCGCTGCCCTCGCCGTGGGGTTGGGGGCCTCCTATGGCCTGAGGGCGGCAGATGCCGTCCATCTGGCGACGGCGGTGTCGGCCGGTGCCGAGCGGTTCCTCACCAACGATCGGCGCGCTTTCCCCCAGTCGATCCGCGAGCTCGACGTCACCTACCCGGCCGATCTGCGATAGCCGCCGTCAGGCCGGCGAGCGACCAGGACGCCGGCAGCCAGGTGCCCAGGGGCAACTGCCTCCCTCCCGCCGCCTCGGAGGCCGGGGGTTTCAGCGGCCGGAGCGACCGTCGTTAGTCCCCTGCGAAGACGGTCGGTCCGCGATCACGGCAGCCGTCGGGCACACCCTCTCCCTGGCGATCAGCCACCTCTCGCCGATCAGGTTCGGTAGGCATCCGAGCGGTGGCGCACCGCGGTGACGTCGACGATGCGGTCACGCTCGTCGAGGAGGTAGAGGATGCGGTACGTGCCTCGGCGGGCGGTCCACGCCGGGGCCATCGGGCGGTCGAGGGCCTTGCCGACCCGACAGGGGTCATCGAGCAGCGGCCCGATGACGAGCTCGTAGACCGCACCTGCGACGTTCTCCGGAAGCAGCTCGGTCAACGCTCGGACAGCTGGCCCCGCGATGCGCAGCCGGTACCGCTCGCTCACCGAGGCAAGCGCCCGGCTTCTCGCATGGCGTGGGCGAGCTGGTCGGCATCGAGGTAGTCACCGGCGTCGATGGCCGCCTGGCCGTTGACATGGGAGGCGAGCAGGTCAGGATCGGAGAGCACGGCGATGGTGTCCTGCAGCGCGTCGTAGTCGTCGGCGGACAAAAGCACGGCGGCCCGGCGGCCGTTGCGGGTGATCTCGAAGCGCTCGTGGGTGGTCATCGCGTCCTCGATCAACCGGGAAAGCTGGGTTCGGGCCTCAGCCACGGGGAGCGTCGACATGTACATGATCATAGCGCGTACACAACAAACGTACGTGAACGAGGCTGGACCAGCCGACAAATCGACCATCAGGTGGTGTCTCTCGATGTGCTCCGAGGTGAGCGGGAGGCGACGCCTGGTCGAAGGCCGGGTTGAGCGCCGTACGCTCCGACCAATCATTCGTCCTGCGGCGTCGAGGAGAGGCGCAGCGAGGTGTGTCGCGCCAGGGTCTCGAAGTCTCGGTCGGCGCGGAGCACCTCCAGCCCGGCCCGGATGGCGACGGCGCCGACGATGCAGTCGGCCAGCGCACGGACGGTCTCGCCCACCCGCCGGCACTGCCGGTAGAGCGACGCTGCCGTATCGAAGTCGCCGAGACCTTCGGTCGGCACGGGCTCGCAACCCATGAGGAGGCGACGCGGCCGGGCGACGTGGGCCTTGTCTCACCTACCCGCAAGCACCTCCATGACGACGGCGTCCGGGGGTCTGGAGGGAACGTCCCCCCTCGATAGGTCGATGGATCTGTCGGTGGGCGACGCTGCCCGACCCTCGGAGGTACTCCACCCAGGCCGAGGTGTCGACCGGCGTCAATCGAGTGCGGCTGTGGTGGTGCTGCGCAAGGCGGCGAGGTCGCCGTCCCACCCGCTGCCCTCCATCGCCAGGGCCTCCTCCCGCGACATCGACGAGCCGGTGTAACGAGGTGACAGTCAGCCATTCCGACGCCACCCTGACGCCTGTCACCTCGGCACAACGACGGAGACTCCGGCGGCCGCCGCTCCCTCGGCCAAGCGGTCGTCGTAGGTCACCAGGCCCTCCAGGTCGGCGCCCATCTCCAGCGCACTCGCCAGATGGAGCGCGTCCAGGGTCCGAAGGCCCATGGGAAGCAGCGTGCCAGCCAGGAGGAACGTCGACGCAACGGGCATCACCAGGCTGACCGTCTCCAACGCGGCGGTCAGGGAGTCGTCCGGGATGCCGAGCCTCGTCGCGGTGCGGGTCGCCTCGGTCACCAGCAGGTGGGACGACCAGAAGGGTCCGTGGACCTTCCACCATGCCCGCATGGCGTCTGACCCGTCTTCGTGAACGAGGAGCTTCACCAGCGCCGAGGTGTCGAGATACCAGACCACGGCGAGCCCCTTCGCTTGTCGGGCTGCGGACCTCAGCGGTCCGAGCGATCCTCGACGAGGACCTGAGCCGACGGTCGGGCCGCGATCACCGGCGCCGGCAGGTCCTTCGTCTGACGTCGGGCCGCCACGACCCGACCGGACGCCGACAGCGCGCCCACGCCCGTCGCCGACGATGGCGGAACGAGCATGGCGACGAGGCGACCTCGGTCAGTGACGCCGAGGGTCTCGCCGCGCTCGACCCGGCGAAGGGCAGCCGAGGCACGCTGCTGCAGCTCACGAACGCCGATCGTCTCCATGTGCGTCAAGTGTAGCACCACGACCGGTCGGTCCCGATCCCGGCGTCGCATGCCCCTCGGCGATCCGCCACCCTCACCTATCCGGTTCGGTGGGCATCCGGGCGGTGGCGCACCCGGGACCTCGACGATGCGGTCACGGTCGTCGAGGAGGTAGAGGAGGCGGTGGGTGCCGCGGCGGGCGGTCCACGCCGGGACCATCGGGCGGTCGAGGGCATTGCCGTCGCGTGCTCGGTCAACCGGGACAGCTGAGCTCGAGCATCGGCCACGGGGAGCGTCGGCATGTGGTGATCCTGGCTCGCACGCTCCGGTTCCATGGGCACCGTCGCGCTACACGCGAACGGTGGCGAAGTCGACATGCTCAGCCTCCATCCCGGCTGACCAGGTCCGTCCGAGGTGGGCCTCGGTGATCCTCACGGAGGCCCGGTGGCGCACGGCCGCCCCGAGGACCTCGGCGAGCAGCAGGTTGGTCTGATGGACGACGGCCACCCTCACGGTCTCGTCGATGCCGGCCCGCGAGTCCACCACGACGAGGCGATGCGCCGGAGGGTGCAGGACCCGCCGAGCGGCCGCTGCGGGATCGACGTTCCGACGGGAGAGGCTCCCGAGCCTGGCCGGGTCGGACAGGGCTCTGGCCAAACGGAAGTGGAAGCCCCATGTGGTCGCCACCGGCCCTCACGCCGAGGTCGGGCAGGCGGCCGGCGACGGCCAGGACGGCGAGGTGGTCGTCGACGATGACCACTCAGTCGATGCGGAGGTCAGGGTCGGCAGCCGCAAGGCTCCGTGCCTCTTCCGCCAGCTCGGCCGCCATGTCCCCGAGGGCTGCATCGAGGTTGACATCGTCGTCGAGATGCAACTCCCGGTCGATGACGGCTCGCAACACTTCACTACGGCTGCGACCCTCGGCAACCGCTACCGCGTCGAGAGCGACTTGCTGGACCTCGGAGAGATAGATGTTCGTCCGGCGCACGCCCTGATCGTACGCCCCTACAGACACCACTCGGACGCCCCTTCGCCGACGCCCTCGTGGCGCAGGTTGTGGGCCCAAACCCCCGTGCCGAGCAGGATGCCCTCGTGCTGGGACTGCCCGTCGGAGAGGCGCAGCCTGGCCCCACCGCGCCCACCTCGGGTTGCAAGGCGTGCTCGAGCATGGCCTCGATCCAGTCGGCGGTGATCACCTCCGTGTCGTTGTTGAGGAACACCACCACGACGGCATCGACGAGGCTGCGAACCGCTTCTACGCCCGTCACGGCTTCGTCGCCGTGCCCGACCATCTCCTACGGCTCTACCGCCGAATCCGGGACGTCAGAGCGTCGCTCTGAGCTTCGCGAGCGGATCCGCGCCCGCTGCGCCCAGGGCCCTCGATCGCGCTGGTCAGCTGAGCGAGGCGCGGGCGTCGCTCGCCTTCATCACGAGCCGATAGGGCGCCGGCGTGCTCGTGAAGCCGAAATGCTCGTAGAAGCTGACTGCGTGAGCGTCGATGGCGTCGACCACGATGACCCGCCCACCGGCCACCTCGACCGCAGCAACGGCCCGGCTGAGGGCATCGACGAGAAGTTGACCGCCGACACGCTCCTCGGCCAGATCAATGTGGCGAGCGAGCCGAGCCAAAAGGATCGCAGGCACCACGTTGGGGCTGCCTCGGCCGACCTTGGACGGCAGGCTGTCGCGGCAGACCCAATGAGGACAGAGGCTGAAGTAGGCGACCACCCGGTCGATTTCAGCCCACACGAAGGTGCGCGCCGTCCCCGAGCGGTCAGCGTGAAGCGCGGATGAGACCAGCCACTTGTCGAGGACCTCGTTGCCGCAGCTGAAGTCGTCCACCACGTGGTGTGCCTCGATGCGCTCCGAGGTGAACAGGGGGCTACGCCTGCTCGAAGGCCGGGGCGAGCGCCGTCCTCGTTGCCGCTCGCCGCAGGGCGGGGATGGCCTGCGGCGGGGCGCTCAGGGCCTCGATGAGCCGGTCGAAGTAGTCCGACGGAATCTCCGTGTAGCTGGCCTCGGCGATGACCTGCTCCGCCCTGTCGGTGGCGGCCTCCACCACGAACCGGGACATGGACGTGTGGAGGAGGCCGGCGGCAACGCGGATTCGCTCCGCCGTCACCGGCTCGACTCGGGACTCGATGCGCTCTGTCCTGCTCACGCCGGACATTGTACGGCACGAGCAGCGCCTGGGGAGGATGGCTCAGCGTCAGACGTCGAGCTGGAAGAATGGCGAGTGCGGCACGTAGCTCGGCCCGTAGTAGGGGTCGACGTGGTCCTTGACCCGCCACCGCCGCTCGAAGATCCCGGCCTCGTCAGGATGCTCGAAGCTCCCCCGGGTGGCGCTCTCGTGGTGGAAGAGCTCGGCGTAGGGGGTGTAGACGACCTGGTAGCCGGCCTGGCGGACCCGCAGGCACACGTCGATGTCGTTGTACGCAATCCGCAGGCGCTCGTCGTTGCCGCCGACCCGGTCCCAGACCTCCCGGCGCATCATCAGGCAGGCCCCGGTGATCGCGCTGGTGTCGCGCACGATGTCGCCCCGGCCCCATAATCCCTCGTGGCGCAGGTTGTGGGCCCACCCGCCCGTGCCGAGCAGGATGCCCTCGTGCTGGGACCGCCCGTCGGAGAGGCGCAACCGGGCGCCGACCGCGCCCACCTCGGGGCGCAGGACGTGCTCGAGCATCGCCTCGATCCAGTCGGGGGCGATCACCTCGGTGTCGTTGTTGAGGAACACGAGCACGTCGGCGCGCACCGCGCCCGCCGCCAAGTTCATCATGCGGGCGTAGTTGAACGGGTGGGGGTAGCGGATCACCCGTCCCGGCATCCCGGCCAGCAGCCTCAGGGCGTCGGTGTCATCGGTCCGGTTGTCGACCACCACCACCTCGGTCGCCGGCCACGTCGAGCGGCCCATGACGCTCGTCAGGCAGGTGCGCAGCAGCTCCGGTGAGTTGTGGGTCGGGACGATGATCGCCACGCGGGGGCGCCCGCGGATCGGGAAGCGGGGCCGGACCGACCCGGCGACCAGGCCGTCGTCCACGGTCCCCGACCCGCTGCGCCGGCGGAGGGCGGCCGCGGCCACCCGGCGCCGGAGCGCCGCCACGGGCTCCCCCACCCCGCCTTCCAGGGACGGCGAGGCTGACGCGTGCCGGGTCAGGAGCGGCTCGGGAACCCGGACGAAGCGGTCGGTCCGCTCCGCGATGCGCAGCGCCAGGTCCCAGCAGGACAGGTCGTGGACCGCGGCGGCCACCACCGAGGGGTCGGGCCCCTCCACCCCGAAGCCGCCCGGGTCGGCCGGCGGCGGGTCGAGGCGGCTCAGCACTCCGACCTCGGCCAGCACGGCGCGGCGCACGAACAGGGCCCGGCCGATCCACGCCTGGGACAGCAGCGTGCTCGGCGACCAGTCGGGCTTGGCCGCCAGCTCGACCAGGCGGCCGATGCGGTCGTGGCCGTCCTCGTCGGCGTACACCACGTCGGGCGGTGCGGGTTGCGCGTCGATCCAGCGCGAGAGCTGGCCGAGGGCGTGGGGCTCGAGGGTGTCGCCGGGCGGCAGCACCGCGAGGTAGTCGCCCCTGGTTGCGTCCAGGGCCGCGGCGATGACCGCCTCGAGGTCGGGAGCCCCGGTGCCGTCGTCGAGATCGTCGACGTCCGCGACGGCCACATCGACGGCGTCCCCCGCGGCAGCCAGCTCGAGCGCCCGTCTGGCCGGCCCCTCCCCCGTCGGGGTGGCCACGACCAGCAGCTCCCAGCGGTCGTCGACCTGGCTCCTGACCGAGCGGAGCGACTCGTCGAGATCGATCGGGTCGGTGCCGACCGCAAAGGGGACGGCCACGGTGAACGTGCTCCTCCGGCGCAGGGAGGCCAAGGCGGCGCCCACGGCCGAGACGGTGGCCGGGGTCGCTCCCCGGGTCGCCGCCCACGCTCGGTAGCGCTCGTCACGATCGGTGAGCTTGGACGGGGGCGCCGGCGGTGGTCCCACCCAGCCGGCCGGCCGCAGCGGCGGTGACACCTGGCGCGGCACCGGAGGAAGCGGGTTGACGGCGATCCGGGGGGCCAACGCGCCGGGCGCGTCGACGCCGAGGTCGGCCAGCGCGCCGACCAGGCCGCGCCGGCGACGCCATTCCCCTCCCCCCTCCTCCTCGAAGCGCCGAAGCTCACCGACCGCCCCCTGCCAGGCCCGGTCGTCACCGAGCAGCTGTGCGGCCACCACGCCGGCGGCGTCGGCCGACGCTCCCTCGTCAGCGGGGTGGCCGGGTGCGCCGCCCCCGGCGAGGACCGCCGGGGTGCCACAGGCCACGGCCAGGCGGACGGTGGCCTCTGCCGCCGGGCCCGGCCGCTCGTCGATGGCCACGCGGGCGTGGGCCACCGCCGCGGGCGCCGCTCGGAGCGGCACGAGCTCGGCACCCGCGGCCTCGCAGGCCAGGCGCAGCTCGGGGGACGCCTCGTCGGCGACGACCGCGACACCCACGCCGGGATCGACGCGCCGCAGGGCCGGCACCCGCACGCGCAGCGCGTGCAGGGCGGCGGCCTCGTCGTCGGTGCCCACGTCGTAGCCCCGGTCGCAGAGCACCACGACGCCGTGACGGTCACCGAGCGGTCGCGGGGGCTCGACGGCGGGGCGGGCGGTCACGAGGGTGGTCACCTCGAGCTTGGGGTGCCGGCCCGAAAGCCATGCGGCGTCGGCGCCGTGCTCGCACCAGGCGGCGTCGAAGGTCGCGGCCGCGTCGGCCACCACATCCTCGGCGCTGCGCAGCAGCTGGGCCAGCCCGGCCCGCTCGTCTGGGTGGGTCGCCGCGTCGAGGGCCTCGATGCGGCGAAAGGCGAAGCCCCCGCCGGGGGCGAAGAGCACCTGGGCGGCCTGGGGCTGGGATGCACGGATGCGCCCGGCCGCCTCCGACCCCAGCGTGGCCGCGGCCACGACCACCACCGAGCACTGGAGCCACCGGGCCGACGCCCACCCCGCCCAGTCGGCAGGGCCGAGGTCGACCGCCACCCCTGCCGCCCGCAACTGCTCGGCCGCGGGTCCGCCGAGGTGCCCGTCCAGCACCGCCACCCGCACGGGCGTGTCCGGCGCCAGGGCGGCCAGATCGGCGGCCAGGGCGGCGACCGCGAGGTCCTCGAGGTCGCTCGGCCCGCACCGCAGCGACGCGGCGACCACCACGATCTCCGGCCCGGTCTGGCCAGGCACCCTCAGCTCGCCTGGGTTCGCAGGACGGCGCGGGCCCGGGCGACCACGCGCCGCAGCGGGTACAGCCGCGACGAGCGCAGCGAGGCCAGCTGCGCCTCGGCATCCCGGAGGCCGGCAGTCTCGGCCCTGGCCTCGTCGAGCTCGACGCCGAGGCGGTCGGCGTCGTCGGCCCTCCTCCGAAGCCGGGTGATCTCGACCTCCTGGCGCCCCACGGTGGCGCCGAGGACGGTGATCGACGCCTCCAGGCGCTGGGCCAGGTCCGCCGCCTCCTCGGCGCGGGCCATCGCCGCCGCTTCGGCGTCCTCCGCCTGCAGCAGCTTGACCCAGAGGCGCTGGCGGTCGTCGTCACCGGCGGGCTCGAGCAGGGATGCGGCCACCTGTCCGAAGGCCTTTCGCTCGGCGGTCACCCGGCGCAGCAGGCCGGCGTGGGCCCGCTCGAGATCCGCCAGGCGGTGGGCCACATCAGCCGGCGCCGCCGGGGGCGGGGGGGGCCGGTCGGCGAGGACCTCGCGCAGCGTGGAGGCCACCGCGTCGAGGGCGGCGTCGAGGCGGTCGCGCGCCGGTTGGCGCTCTGCGGGATCGGCGGCGCGCGCCCTGGCCGGACCGAGGGCCGCGGCGACGCGCGCCACCACGTCGACCACCGCCGCCCCCGCCGGCCAGGCGCCGGCCGGTCCCGTGGCCAACCCGATCGTCGGGCACCCCAAGGCCAGCGCCAGGCCGGCGGTGGCCGGATCGTCGGTGACCACCACGCCGGCGACCGAGCAGGCGGCCGCCAGGTCGAGCGGTTCGCCGGGGCCGGGGCCCGTCGGCGGACCCGACGGGGAGTCGTCGGTCGAGCCGGCCGGGGCGAGCAGGCGCAGGCCGCCGTCGGGCGCGGCCACCACGAGGGCCAGGCGCTGGTCGTAGGCCAGGCGGGCGAGGTCGCCGGCCACATCGGCCGCCATCCCGGCGCCGACCGCGGTCAGCAGGATCGGTCCGGCGTGCGACAGCGTGCCGGCCAGACGCAGCTGCGCCGCCCGGGCGGCGAGCACGCCGGCGCCGAAGAGGCGGTCGGCGAGGAGGGTGGCGACGGGGGGTCGCTGCTCGGCGGCGACGTCGGTCAGCGGGACCACGACACGACCTTCGGGGTGAAGTCGAGGCGCACCGTCGGGGAGCCGGTCGTCGACCACGACCACGCCGGGCCAGGCGGCCTCGTCACCGGGGCCCACCACGACCACCTCCGCCCCGGGGATCCGGGTGGCCAGCTCGGCGGCGATGACCTCGGCGACGAGGCGCCCGCCCCCGGTCGCCCCGGGCGAGAGGACCCCGACCCGCTCGTGGTTCGACATTCGGATGACCCTACTTCTGCCGACCGCAGCGCGGCCGTCCGGCGCGCGCCGTACCGGAGGCGAAGGACACGACGAACCGTCCTCGTCCCGGCTACCGGTGATCGATCGCCTCGATCCGACAGGTGGGACCTGTGGCTGCGACCAGACGCCGGTCGGTGGTGACGAGAACCGCGTCGAGTGCCTCGGCCAGCGCCACGTACATGGCGTCCCAGCCGCGCACGGTATTGCGCAGCTCCCACGCCCGGGCGAGCAGGAGCCGGTGCCCGAAGCGCTCGCCGGGCCAGGTCTCCAGGTCCTCGACCGCCTGGGACGCCTCCGTGCGATCCAGATGGCCGCGCAGGTGCTCGCGCCGGATCACCCCGAAGACCTCCACGTCGACGATGTGCGGTGCGGCATGATCACGGTCGCCGGCCAGCCGGTCGCGGATCGCTTCGGCGCCCGGGCCGCCGGTCAGCACCTCACACAGGCAGGAGGCGTCAACGACCAGCATCGGGCCACGAGCCACGCTGCTCGTCGAGGGCCGCCAGGATCTCGACTCGGCCGAGCGGCGAGGAGCGCCGACGGGTGCGCCTCATCCATTCCTCGACGCTGGGCCGGGCGGCCAGGCGCACGGCCTCGGCGCGCAGCAGCTCGGGGACGCTGATCCCGGCCTCGGCAGCCCGTCGAGCCAGGCCGGCGTAGACCTCGTCGTCGAGGTCGCGGATCTGCACGGTCCTGGGCACACCAGGACCCTAACATGCACATCTGCATCGGCACATGCAGAGATGCACCCTGTCTAGGGTGCATCATGCACCCACCCTGGTTAGCCTGGGGGCCGTGGCCAGGGTGATCCAGATCCGAGACGTTCCCGACGACGTGCACGAGTCGCTCGCCCGGGCGGCACGAGCGGAGAAGCTGTCGCTCAACCGCTACGTGCGGCGCGAGCTCGAGCACCTGGCCCGACGCGCCGAGGTCGTGGAGCGCAACGCCGAGGTCATCGGTGAGACCCGAGCCCGTGTCGGCGGCCGGGTCGGACGCGACAGCATCCTCGCGGCGCTGCACGAGGGGCGCGACGAGTGAAAGTCATCGACGCCGGCGTCGTCGTCGGCCTTCTCGTCGGTGACCTCGTAGCGGCGGCACTCGGCGACGAGGAGCTGGCCGCCCCGCACCTCATCGACAGCGAGGTCACCCACGTCCTGCGGCGTCTCGCCCGGCAGGGGGAGCTCAGCCCGGAAGCGGCCACTGACGCGATGGACGGGTTCGTGCTTCTCAGCCTGACGCGCTTCGGCGCGGATTGGCTGCGGGGTCGAATGTGGGCGCTGCGCCACAACCTCTCCGGCTACGACGCCACCTACGTGGCCCTGACGGAGATGGTCGGCGCCACCTCCCTGCTGACCACCGATGCCAGATTGGCCGCCGCCCCCGGCATCGACTGCGCGGTCGAGGTCCTGTAGACCGACCTCAGCCAGCGGGGTGCGTCGTCACAGCCAGGCCCTACGGTCGCGACCGGTGCGCGTGGCTCGGGAGGGTTGGCGGTCGCACAGAAAAGCTCCGCCCCCCATCGAAGGCGACACCTACCATGACTGCGGAGGCACCGTGATGGACCAGACACAACGCAACCAATTTCTCGCGGCCTTGAGGACCGACGAGGAGTTTCGGGCGGCTGTTCGGCGCGAGCTGCTCACGGAGGAGCTGCTCGGCCTCCCCGACACCGTGGCCACCCTGGTCGATGTCATCGCTCGGCAACGCAGCGACTTCACGGCCCTGACCGCGAGCGTGAGCACCTACATGGAGCGCACGATCACCCTGATCGGAGAGGGCTTCACTGCCCTCGGCCAGGACGTCGGCGGCCTGCGGACGGACATGGAGCACAACTTCGCTGCTGTCGAAGCCAGCTTGGTTGCGGTGAACGCCAAGTTCGATGCCAAGTTCGACCAGATCGACGCGGACATCCGGGAGATCAGGGACCAGCTTGCCTCATAGACCCCGCAAGGCCGGTGGTCGCCTCGGAGATCAGCGCTGAGCCTATTCGATTCGCCTGACCGACGGCGACGGCTACACGTTCACCGCCACCGACACCAGTGGCACTCCGGGGACCTCGCTGCCCTCTGTGAGAGGATGCGAGCGTGCACACGTACACGATCGTCGTCGAGCCGGACCAGACCGGTGCGTTCGTCGTGTCTGTCCCTGCCCTTCCCGGTTGCTTCACGCAGGGAAGGACGGTCGAGGAGTGTCGGAACCGGGACAAGACCGCAGCAGGCCGGGACGCGCCTTGGACGCTCACCGTCTCCTGATCGCGAGGGCTCGGTGATCAGCGAAGCGTGACGGCGACGGGCACGGCCTCCCAGCCCGAGAGCGTCATCCGGGGGCGGCGGCGCAGCGACCCGTCGAGCTCCAGGTCCGAGAACCGGCCGATCAGGGACCGGAACACCTCCTGGCCCTCGGCCCTGGCCAGGTTGGCGCCCAGGCAGTGGTGGATGCCGGAGGCGAAGCTGAGCGGAGCCCCCTCGTCCCTGGCCACGTCGAAGCGGTCCGGGTCGGCGAAGCGGGCCGGGTCGCGGTTGGCCGCTCCGAGCAGCGTGACCACGGCCTGGCCGTCGGCCACCGCCTCCCCCACGACGTCGGCCGGCCCGAGCGCCCGGCGCACGTCGACCTGCACCGGCGAGTCCCACCGCAGCATCTCGTCGACCGCCGCCGGCACCGTCGCCGGGTCGTTCCACAGGGCGACCCGCTGCTCGGGATGGGCAAGCAGCGCCGCGGTGCCGTTGCCGATCAGGTTGGTGGTCGTCTCGAACCCGGCGGCGAACAGCAGGGTGGACACGGCGATGATCTCGGTCTCGCTCAGCGAGTCGCCCGACTCCTCCACCGCCAGCAGGTCCGAGAGGAGGTCGTCGGCGGGACAGGAGCGGCGTTCGCCGACCAGGGACTGGAAGTACGCGTAGGTCTCGGAGTTGGCCTCCTCGGCCCGCTGCAGGTCCTCCAGGGACGCACCCGGCTCGATGCCGATGGCCGCGGTGGTGATCAGTGAGCGGAACTGCGGCCAATCGGCCTCGGGCACGCCCACCATCGTCCCGATCACCGCCACCGGCAGCGGGAAGCCGACGTGGGCCAGGAGGTCGCCGCCGCCGGCGTCGGCCAGGTCGGCCACCGCCCGGTCGGCCAGGACCCGGATGCTGGCCCGCAACGCCTCCACCCGCTTGGGGGTGAAGGCCCTGGACACGAGGCGCCGCTGGCGGGTGTGGCGGGGAGGGTCGAGGAACAGCATCGACGCCGCCCGCCGCTCCTCGCGCATCCGGGCGCGCTGCTCGGCCCGGAACCGGATGGCGGCCTCGTCGCCTTCGGGGATGAGACCGGTCTCGTCCCGGTCGGGCGCCTTGCCGAAGCGCCCGTCGCGCAGGACACGGTCGCAGTCGTCGTAACGGGTCAGGAAGATGGCGCCCGTGGCGCTGCGGTGCACCGGCGCGGTCTCACGCAACTGTCGGTAGAGCGGCGCAGGGTCGGCCCGGCCCTCGTCGGTGAAGAACAACGCAGCGATGACCCCGTCCGCGTCGAGGTCGCCGGGCACCCCCGTCGTGTCGTCCACTCGCCCCACCGTAGGGCTCGACGTCCGCTTCCGACCATCCGCCGGCGCGGGCGAGATCGGCCCGGCGGCCCGCCCCGGTACCCTGGAGGAGCGGTCCCGGCCACGCCGGGAGGCTATTCCCCCCGTTTCCCTCCGACCTCAGGACTCCTCATGCTCCGCGCCGATCTCCGCAACGTGGCCATCGTGGCCCACGTCGACCACGGCAAGACGACCCTCGTCGACGCCATGCTCCGCCAGAGCGGCGCCTTCGGCGCCCACCAGGAGCTCACCGACCGGGTGATGGACAACACCGACCTGGAGCGGGAGAAGGGGATCACCATCCTCGCCAAGAACACCGCGGTCCGCTACGGGGACCTGACCATCAACATCATCGACACCCCCGGTCACGCCGACTTCGGCGGCGAGGTCGAGCGCGGCCTGACCATGGTCGACGGCGTGCTGCTGCTGGTCGACGCCAGCGAGGGGCCCCTCCCGCAGACCCGCTTCGTGCTGCGCAAGACCCTCGAGGCCAAGCTCCCCGTGATCCTCGTGATCAACAAGATCGACCGGCCCGACGCCAGGCCGGCGGAGGTCATCGACGCGGTCTACGAGCTGTTCATCGACCTCGGCGCCGACGAGAGCCAGATCGAGTTCCCCATCGTCTACACCAACGCCAAGGAGGGCCGGGCCTCCCTCGACGCCGACAGCATCACCGAGAGCCCCGACCTCAAGGTCCTCTTCGAGCTGCTGGTCGACCAGATCCCCGCGCCGAGCTACACCGAGGGCCATCCGTTCCAGGCGCTGGTCACCAACCTCGACGCCTCCCCCTACGTCGGTCGCCTGGCCCTGTGCCGGGTGTTCAACGGCCGGGTCAAGAAGGGCGACAGCGTGGCGTGGATGCGCCACGACGGCACCAGCGAGCGGGTCAGGCTCTCGGAGATCTACGTCACCCAGGCCCTCGACCGCGTCGACGCACCGGCCGAAGGCGTCGGGCCCGGCGAGATCATCGCCGTCGCCGGCATCACCGAGATCATGATCGGCGACACCCTGGCCGACGCCGCCGAGCCCCACCAGCTGCCGGTCATCACCATCGACGAGCCCAGCCTGGGCATGACCCTCGGGGTCAACACCTCCCCCCTCGCCGGGCGCGACGGCTCCAAGCTCACCGCCAGGATGATCAAGAACCGCCTCGACGACGAGCTGATCGGCAACGTGTCGATCCGGGTCCTCGACACCGACCGGCCCGACACCTGGGAGGTGCAGGGCCGCGGCGAGCTGGCCCTTGCCATCCTCGTCGAGCTGATGCGGCGAGAGGGCTTCGAGCTCACCGTCGGCAAGCCCCAGGTCATCACCAGGGAGATCGACGGCAAGCGCTACGAGCCCATGGAGCGGGTCAGCGTGGACATCCCCGAGGACTACCTCGGCGTGGTCACCCAGCTGCTGTCCATGCGCAAGGGGCGCATGGAGACCATGACCAACCACGGCACCGGCTGGTGCCGCATGGACTGGCTGGTCCCGTCACGCGGGCTGATCGGCTTCCGCACCGAGTTTCTCACCGAGACCCGGGGCACCGGCCAGCTCCACCACGTGTTCGACACCTACGAGCCGTGGATGGGCGAGCTGCGCACCCGGCCCAACGGCTCCATGGTCGCCGACCGCAAGGGCCCGACCACGGCCTATGCGCTGACCAACCTGCAGGACCGTGGGGCCATGTTCCTCGGGCCGACCATCGAGGTCTACGAGGGCATGATCGTCGGGGAGAACGCCAGGTCCGAGGACATGGACGTCAACCCGACCAAGGAGAAGAAGCTCACCAACATGCGCACCTCCTCGTCCGATCACACCATCCCGCTGGTCCCCTATCGACAGCTGTCGCTGGAGCAGGCGTTGGAGTTCATCCGGGAGGACGAGTGCGTGGAGGTCACGCCGAGCACCGTCCGCCTGCGCAAGGTGATCCTCGACGCCTCCGAGCGGGGGCGCAAGCGCAAGACCGGCGCCAGCAACTGACCCGGCCCGCCGGTCCCTAGGCGAGGTCCGGCTCTTCGCCACCATTGCCGACATCTATCCCTTGGCACGGGTCCAGGAGACGCATGCGGCTCTCGACTGCGGCGGGAATGCCGGCAAGCTTCTCCTCGTGCCGTAGCCCCACCTCGCCGCCCCCCGGCTTCCCCACAACCGGCACACATCGCGCTCCGCCACCGCTGGCGCCGTCGGCGATCAGACGATGACGAGGTCGAGGCGAGGATCGAGGCGTCGGAGGTCTTCGGGATCGGACGTGACCACCCTGGCCCCGCGGTCCCGAGCGGCGACGGCCACCGATGCGTCGACGACATCCGTGCTCCCGGCCACCCCGCAACGCTGTCCCGCAGCCCGGGCCTGGCGATCGTCCAGCGCGAGCACCTCGCACAGCGGCGCGCCGAGGAGCCGGGCCAGCCGAGCTTGACGGGTGCCGTCTCTCCAGGCTTGGGCGACGGCCCCAGCGGGCACGAGAAGTGGATCGCCATGCTCGAGCGCCCGGACGAAGATCGCCACCACCCGCCGGTCGCAGCGCTCGAACCCGATGAGCGCCCCGGTATCGAGGATCACCCCACTCATCGGCCCAACGCCCGATCCGCCGTCCTCCGCTCAGCGGCCGTGAGCGGACCGCCCGTCTCCGCCAGCATCTCCTCCAGCAACGAGGCGAGATCGTCGAGCTTCGCCTGTTCCTCCAAAGCTCGAGCCACGTAGGCGCTGACGCTCGCGGCGCGACCGTCGGCCACGGCGCGCCGGGCTTGCTCGACGATCTCGGTGGGAAGGCTCACGGCGATCTTCGCACTGGTCATACCACTTATCATACCGACCAGCGCTCGCGTCCGATCGCCAGCTGGCATGCAGACGATCGTCAGCAACCTGGCCGAAACACGACGGTGCTAGACCGTCCTCCGCCATGGGGGACCTCTTCGACGGCTACCGCCCGGCCACCACGATGGGCCAGACGGCCTGGGACGAGATGTTCGAGGCGGCCGACCAGCCCCGCCCGGCGGCGCGTGTCCTCCACGAGGCCCTCCAGTCGCTCTCGGCGACCGACTTCGAGGCTCGCAACCTGGCGCGGGACCGCTCGTTCAAGGACCGCGGCATCACCTTCCAGCTCTCCGGCGAGGAGCGGCCGTGGCCCCTCGACCTGGTGCCGAGGATCATCCCCGACGAGGAGTGGGCCGTCCTCGAGGCGGGCGTGGCCCAGCGGGTCAAGGCCCTCGAGGCGTTCCTCGCCGACGTGTACGGCACCGGGCACATCCTCGAGGACCGGGTCGTGCCCCGCAGCCTGGTCACGACGTCGGTCCACTTCCACCGCCAGGCGTTCGGGGTGGATCCGGCCAACGGCGCCCGGATCCACGTCGCCGGCGTCGACGTGGTCCGCGACGCCACCGGGCGCTTCGTGGTCCTGGAGGACAACATCCGCTGCCCGTCGGGCGTCTCCTACGTGGTGGAGAACCGGCGGATGATGGCGAGGATCTTCCCGGAGCTGTTCGCCAGCCACCGCGTCCGGCCGGTGTCGTCCTATCCGGCCCACCTGCTGGAGGCCCTGCGGGCGGCGTCGCCGCGTGGGGTGAGCGACCCGACGGTCGTGGTCCTGACGCCCGGGGTGCACAACTCGGCCTACTTCGAGCACTCCTTCCTCGCCCGGCAGATGGGGGTGGAGCTGGTCGAGGGCCGGGATCTGGTCTGCCGCAACGAGGTCGTCTACATGCGCACGACCGAGGGCGAGCAGCGCGTCGACGTCGTCTACCGCCGGGTCGACGACGAGTTCCTCGATCCGGTGCACTTCCGCCCCGACTCGATGCTCGGCTGCCCCGGCATCCTCAACGCGGCGCGCGCCGGCAACGTCACCGTCTCCAACGCGGTCGGCAACGGCGTGGCCGACGACAAGCTGGCCTACACCTACGTGCCGGACATGATCCGCTACTACCTCGGCGAGGAGCCCATCCTCCCCAACGTGGAGACCTTCCGCCTGGAGGATCCCGACCAGCTGGCCCACGTCCTCGACCACCTCGACCGCATGGTGCTCAAGCCGGTCAGCGGGTCGGGCGGCTACGGGATCGTGATCGGCCACCAGGCCACCGACGCCGAGCTCGACGAGGTGCGTCGCCAGGTCGTCGCCGCTCCCCGGGAGTGGGTCGGCCAGGACGTGGTGGCCCTGTCGACCGCGCCGACGGCGATCGGCGACCACCTGGCCCCCCGCCACCTGGACCTGCGCCCCTTCGCGGTCAACGACGGTGAGAGGATCTGGGTGGTCCCCGGCGGCCTGACGCGGGTCGCGCTGCCCGAGGGGGGCCTGGTGGTCAACTCCAGCCAGGGAGGCGGATCGAAGGACACGTGGATCGTCATCGGCGACCAGCCCGCCGCGCCCTACCGGCCCGACACCCCCGTCGACCTGTCGTCCCGGGCGCTGCGCACCGGAGCGGAGCTGAGGCGGGCGGCCGGCGCCGCCCAACCCGACCTCGGGCCCCACGCCGACGACCACGACCGCCAGCAGCAACAACAACAACAGCAACAGCAGGAGCAGCAAGCGCCGCCGGCGACGGGCGGGGTCGGGTGCTGAGCCGCATCGCCGAAAGCCTCTTCTGGATCGGCCGCTACATCGAGCGGGCCGAGGACACGGCGCGCATCCTCGACGTCAACATCCACCACCGCCTCGAAGCCCCGATGGTCGACGAGGGCCGGGCCTGCCAGACGCTGCTCGACGCCATGGGGGTCGAGGGTCCGGGCATCGGCGTCGACTCCCAGCTCGCCACCGAGCTGCTGGCCTTCGACGAGTCCAACCCGGCCTCCATCGCGTCGTCGCTCACCGCGGCGAGAGCCAACGCCCGCGGCGTCAGCGAAGCCATCTCCTGGGAGATCTGGGAGGCGCTCAACGCCACCTACAACGCGCTGCCCGGCCAGATCGGGCTCGGCCGCCGGGTCGGCCCCTACGGCTTCTTCCGCTTCGTGCGCGAGCGGGCCGCCATCATCGCCGGCCTGACCGAGTCGACCATGAGCCGGGACGACGCCTGGCGCTTCCTCGTCCTCGGCCGCAGCCTGGAGCGGACCGACATGCTGGCCCGGCTCCTCGCCACCGGGCTGACCGAGTCCGCCGACGAGATCGACTGGGTGCTGATGCTGCGCTCCTGCTCGGCCCACGAGGCCTTCCTCCGCACCTACCGCCGGGAGCCCGAGCCGCGGCTGGCCGCCGAGTTCCTCGTCCTCGACCGGCTGTTCCCCCGCTCCATCTTCTGCGCCCTGTCCACCGCCGAGGCCGTGCTCGCCGACCTCGACCCCCGCTCGAGCCGGGCGGGCACCTCCGACGAGGCCAGGCGCCAGCTCGGCCTGATGAGGACCCGCCTCGAGTACCGCAGGATCGACGACCTGGTCGGGGACCTGCCCACGCAGCTGCGCCTGGTGCGCGCCGGCTGCTCGGCGACCAGCGCGGCCATCGCCGCCCGCTACTTCCGCCACACCAGGCCGATCGAGTGGATGGCCGAGGGCACCGGCCTCGACCTCAACGAGAGCCTTACGTTGCCGTGACCGCGCCCCGGCGCGCTCACCACGAGCAGAGCGCCTGCTCGTGGGCGCCATCGAAGAGGGCGCCCCGATGAGCTGGCGGATCGGGGTGGTCCACACGACCAGGTACGACTACGCCCGCGAGGTGCGCTCGTCCTACAACGAGGCCCGCATCACGCCGCTCACGACCCTCGACCAGCTGGTCCTCGAGGCGACGGTGACCGTGACCCCCTCGGTCGAGGTGTTCCGGTACCTCGACTACTGGAGCTCGGTGGTCCACGCCTTCAACATCGACGTGCCCCACTCGGAGATGGCCGTCGTCGGCCGGTCCGTCGTGGACACCTCGACCGACGGCGTCGGCGGGTCGGGGGCGTCGTGGTCCGAGGTGATCGACCCGCTCGTCGCCGACGACTGGGCCGAGCTGCTGGCCCCGACCCCGATCGTCGCCGCCGACGACGCGCTGCACGCGGTGGCCGAGGAGCTCCGGGCCGGTGCGGCCTCCCCGACCGACGCCGGAGCCGCGGCCGTGGGGTGGGTGCGCGACCAGCTCGACTACGTGACGGGCACGACCGGTGTGCACACCTCGGCCATCGAGGCGTGGCACGGCGGGCGCGGCGTGTGCCAGGACTTCGCCCACCTGACCCTCGCGCTGGCCCGCGCCATGGGCATCCCGGCCAGGTACTGCTCGGGCTACCTCCACCCGCACCCGGAGGCGGGCATCGGCCAGGCCGTGGTCGGGCAGAGCCACGCCTGGGTCGAGCTGTGGACCGGGGAGTGGCGCGGCGTCGACCCCACCAGCGGCGAGGACGCCGGCGAGCGCCACGTGCTCGTCGCCCGCGGACGCGACTACGGCGACGTGACCCCGATCAAGGGCGTGCTCAACGGCGGCCTCACCGCCGCGCTGGAGGTCGGGGTGGAGCTGACCCGGCTGGCGTGAGCGACCGCGCTGCGTGGCGACGATCCCCACGCCGGGTCGGGAGGGTAGAACATGCTCATCCGGGTTCAGACAGGATCCGGCCGGCCCGATCTCGGGCCGGGCCGACCGTGCGGGCGGACGGCATCACCAACGGAAGGCGGTCGCTCCATGACCGAGCAACTCCATCGTCCCAGTTCGGGCCGAGACCCGGCCCTCCCCTCCCCCCGGCGCCGCCGGCGGGTCGGGGCGGCCTTCACGGCCTCGCTCCTCGCCGTCCCGGTCCTCGCCGGCGGCCTGGCCGCCATCGGCGCCGGGTCGGCGTCGGCGGCCGCCAGCTACCCGGTCCGCGCGACCGTCCCGGTCGGCACCGTGCCGGCGGGGGTGGCGGTCAACTCGTCCAAGGATCTCACCTACGTGGCCGACGCAGGGACGGGTGCGGCCGCCGGCACCGTGTCGGTCATCGACGGCGCGACCAACCACGTGACCGCCACTGCGCCGGTCGGCACCCGTCCGACGGGCGTGGCCGACGAGACCGGCCAGCACTCGCTGTATGTCACCGACACCGGCTCCAACCGCGTCACCGTGCTCGACGACGGCACCGGGCTGGCGCCCGACACCACCATCAGCGTCGGCGCGTCGCCATCGGGTGTGGCCGTCGACAACTCGACCGACACCGTCTACGTGGCCAACACGGCCGACGGCACCGTGTCGGTCATCAACGGCGTCACCAACGCCCGCACGGCCACCGTCACCCTGGCCGCAGGCGTCAACGGCGTGGCCGTCGATCCGGGCCTCGGTCTGGTCGAGGTGACCAACTCCACGGCCAACACCGTGTCGGTGATCAACGAGACGACCAACGCGGTCACCAGGACCATCGCGCTGCCCGCGGGCAGCTCGCCGGTCGGGATCGCCGTCGACCCGTCGACCCACACCGCCTACGTGGCCGACTCCGGCCGCGCCTCGGTCTCGGTGATCGCCGACTCGAGCGGCGCCGTGACCGGCACCGTCAGGGTCGGCAGTGAGCCCCAGAGCGTCGGCGTCGACCCGGGCGAGCACGCCGCGTACGTGACCAACTTCGGCGCCAACACGGTCTCGGTGATCGACACGTCGACCAACGGCGTGCAGGGCAGCGCAACCCTCCCGGCGGGCTCGTCGCCGGTCGGCGTGGCCGCCAACCCTTCGACCCACGCGGTCTACGTGGCCGACTCCGGGGCGGGCAGCGTCTCGGTCCTGGCGCCTGCCGTCTCGCCGACGATCACCGGCAACCCGCCGGCCGCCGTCGTCGGCACCCCCTACTCGTACACCTTCGCCACCTCCGGCGTTCCTGACCCCACGGTCACGGTCACCGGCGGCTCGCTGCCGCCCGGTCTCACGCTGTCGTCGACCGGCCGGCTGAGCGGGACGCCGACGACGTCGAGGCTGTCCAGCTTCACCGTCACCGCGTCGAGCTCGGTGAGCCCGCCGGCGAGCCGCACCGTCACCATGGAGATCGACCCGGTGCGACCCACCTCGTCGCCGGTGGTCGGCGCGGCGGCCACCGCCAACGGGGGCTATCTCCTCGTCACCGCGGCCGGGAGCGTCTACAACTACGGCACCGGCTTCCACGGCTCGCCCGTCGCCAGCCGCCTGTCGCTGACGTCGCCGATCGTCGGAGTGGCCGCCACGGCCAACGGGGGCTACCTCCTCACCACCGCTGCGGGGAACGTCTACAACTACGGCACCGGCTTTCGCGGCTCGGTCCCGGCCAACCGGACCCACCTCACCTCGCCGGTCGTCGGCATCGCCTCGATCAGCACCGGCGGGTACGACCTGACCACCGCCGCGGGCAACGTCTACAACTACGGCGCCAGGTTCCACGGGTCGGTCCCGGCCAACCGGACCCACCTGACCTCGCCGGTCGTCGGCATCGCCACGACGGGCACGGGTGCGTACCTGCTCACGACCGCCGCGGGCAACGTCTACAACTACGGCACCACGTTCCACGGGTCGGTCCCGGCCGAGAACACCCACCTGACGTCGGCCGTGATCGGCATCAGCGCCAATGCGGCCGGTGGCTACTACCTCACCACCACCGGTGGCAACGTCTACAACTACGGCGTGGCCTTCCACGGCTCCCCCTTCGCCAACCGGGTCGGCCTGACCGCCCCGATCGTCGGGATCGCCGTGAGCAAGACGGGGGCCTACGTCCTCGCCGCCGCCCAGGCGAACGCCTACTACTACCCGGGCTCGTGAGGCGCGGGGACGCGGCGCCGGCGCCGTGAGCCCCGAACGACCTGCACGACCTGCATCGCAGCACCCGCACCGCCACGGCCACCCGGCGTCACCTCCGGAAGCCGTGGCGGTGCTGCGCCGGGCGTGGTCGGGTCCCACCCGGCGCCTACCGTCGGGGGCCGTGCCCCCGACCAGCGTGCCCCCGACCAGCGTGCCCACAGCCGGCGAGCTGTCCGCCGGCGAGGCCCGCCGGGCCGCCCTGCGGGCCCAGGGGCTGCTCGGCGCGGAGGGCCGACCCCGCCGTCCCGCCGAGGTCATCGGCCGGGTCGGTGCCCTGCAGCTCGACACCATCTCCGTGCTGGCCAGGAGCCACGAGCTGGTCTGCCTGGCCAGGTGCGGCCCGCTCCCTCCCGGCGCGGTCGACGCGGCCTGCTGGGTGCGCACGCCCGGCTCGCCGGCCACCACCTTCGAGTACTGGGCCCACGCCGCCTCCATCCTGCCCATCGACCTGTGGCCGTGGTTCGCCTTCCGCCGGCGCCGGTACCTGGCCCGCCACCAGCGGGCCGCGGCCGACGGTGCGGGGACCGGCGTGCCGGCGCCGGCGGTGCTGGCCGAGGTCCGGGGCCGCCTCGCCGCCGAGGGGACCCTCACCGCCACCGAGCTCGGCGGGGCCAAGCAGGGGGGCGAGTGGTGGGACTGGTCACCGGTCAAGGTCGCCGTCGAGCGGCTGCTCTCCGAGGGCGAGGTGGTCTGCACGTCGCGTCGCTCGTGGAAGCGGGAGTACCGCCTGGCGGCCGACGCTGTCCCCCACGACCTCCTCGACCTCGAGCCCGACGACGACGCCTGCGCCCGCCACCTCGTCGGCCTGGCCGGCCGCCACCTCGGGGTGGGCACGCTCCGCGACCTGGCCGACTACTGGCGCCTGCCGGTGGCGGCGGTCAGGGCGGCGGTGGTCGACAGCGGCCTGGTGCCCGTGCGCGTCGAGGGCTGGGACTCGCCGGGTTGGGCCGATGCGGCCGCCCTCGAGGCGCTGGGAGCGAGAGGCCGGCATCGCACCACCCTGCTCTCGCCGTTCGACTCCCTGATCTGGGACCGGCCCCGCACCGAGCGGATCTTCGACCTCCGCCACCGCCTCGAGGCCTACGTGCCCGCCGGCCGGCGCGTCCACGGCTACTTCGCCATGCCCGTGCTCGCCGGCGGCCGCATCGTCGCCCGGGTCGACCCGGCGAGGCGGGGCACCACCCTCGTCGCCAAGCGCGTCGGGCTCATCGACCCGGGTGCCGTGCCGGCGGTGGCGACCGCCCTCGTCGAGGCCGCCGCGTGGGTGGGGGCGGCGGCCGTCGCGGTGGAGGTCGTGGACCCGGCCGGAGCCGCCGGGCCGCTGCGCCGGGCCCTGGGGTGACCGGTCGCCACCCGGCGGCCGCCGTGGCCTACGGTCGCGGGCCATGCCGCCGATCGACATCCAACTGGTGTCCATCCCCGTGTCCGACCAGGACCGGGCCAAGCGCTTCTACGAGCGGGTCCTCGGCTTCGAGGTGCTCGCCGACCGGGTGGTCACGCCGACCATGCGCTGGATCCAGCTGCGGCCGCCCGCCGCCCCCGTGTCGGTGTCGCTCGTGACCTGGTTTCCGACCATGGAGCCCGGATCGGTGCGGGGACTGGTGATCGGCAGCGACGACCTCGACACCGACGTCGACCGGCTCGAGGACCACGGGGTGGACCTCGGCGACGGCATCGTCGAGGAGCCGTGGGGCCGCTACGTGGCCTTCACCGACCCCGACGGCAACGGCCTCGTCCTCCAGAGCCTCACGCCCGCCGCCTGATCCGAGCGGCTTCCGCGTAGCGGGCGGTGGTCGCCTCGTCGGGCTGGTAGGTCCGCAGCCGGACCTGACCGGCGAGCAGCGACCGCAACTCCCAGCGGTCGGTCGGCACCACGCCGAGGGCGCCCGCCTGGACCAGGGCGTTGCCGAGCGCCGCGGCCTCGACCGGCCCGGCGACGACGGGCAGCCCGCAGGCGTCCGCGGTGAGCTGGCAGAGCAGGGCGTTGTGCACCCCTCCCCCGACCAGGTGCACCGTCGTGACGGGGCGCCCGGCGAGGGTCTCGGCCTGGAGCACGGCGCTGCGGTAGGCGACGGCCAGGCTGTCGACGATGGCGCGGGTCGTCTCGACGGGACCGACCGGTGCGACCGTGCCGGCGGCGGCGCAGGCCGAGGCGATCCGGTCGGGCATGTCGCCGGGGGCGAGGAGCTCGTCGCGGTCGACGTCGAAGCACGACCGCAGCGTCGGGAGCTCGGCCGCCCGGGCCAGGAGGGCGGCCAGTGTGAGCGAGCGGTCCGTGCGGGCCCAGACCCGCATCGACTCCTGGAGCAGCCAGAGGCCCATGACGTTGCGGAGGAACCGGACGCTGCCGCCGATGCCCGCCTCGTTGGTGAAACCGGCGCGGTGCGCCGCGGGCGTGGTGACCGGATGGTCGAGCTCGACGCCCACGAGGGACCAGGTGCCACAGGAGATGTAGGCGAAGCCCGGGTCGGTGGCCGGGACGGCGAGCACGGCGGACGCGGTGTCGTGGGAGGCGACCGCGGTGACCGGCGGCCGCCGGTCGACGCCGAGGTCGGCGGCCACGTCAGCGGCGAGGGCTCCCACGACCTCGCCGGGCCCGACCGTCGGCCCCCAGTGGCCGGGGGTCACGCCCGCGGCGGTGAGCAGCTCGGGGTCCCAGGCGCCGTCGGGGCCGACCAGCTGGGTGGTCGAGGCGTTGGTGACCTCGGTGCGACGCTCGCCGGTCAGCCAGTAGGCCAGGAGGTCGGGCACGAGCAGGACCGAGGCGGCGCCGTCGAGGTGCCCGGCGGCCAGGTCGGTGGCCAGCTGGTAGAGGGTGTTGAAGGGCTGCAGGGCGATGCCGGTGCGGGCCCAGATGCCGTCCGCGCCGAAGCGGCCGACGAGGTCGTCGTAGGCCGGTCCCGTCCTCGGGTCGCGGTGGTGCGCCGGGTTGCCGAGCAGGCTGCCGTCGGCCCGGAGCAGGCCGTAGTCCACCGCCCACGAGTCGATGCCGATCGAGTCGAGCGGGGCGGCGGCGGCGGCCAGCCCGTCGAGCACCCCGCGGTAGAGGCCCAGGATGTCCCAGTGGAGCCGGCCGGCGACGGGCACCGCGCCGTTGGCGAAGCGGGCCACCTGGCGCAGGTCGATGGCCGCCGTCGACACCTCCGCGACGTGGACCCGTCCGCTCGACGCGCCCAGGTCCACCGCCGCGACGCGGACCGTGGTCACCCGGCGCGGAGGCGACGCGACCCGCTCCCGAGATCGGTCACACGGTCACCAGCTCGACGCCGAGCAGCTCGGCGACGGCGGCCAGCTCGGCGCGGCGATGGCCGGTGCCGAGGGCCCAGTGGTGGGCCACGGCGGTGGCCGACCAGGCGTCGCACCACTCCCCCGGGTCCCGCCCGAAGTCCACCCGGGAGGTGGTGTTGCCGATCTGGAGTAGCGGGCCGCCGACGACCTCGCCCTCGGAGACCACGAAGCGGAGGCGCCCGTCGCGCCGCTGGGTGATGCCCAGGGCGGTGACCGGGCCGCGGGCCACGTCGAGCTCGACGGACACGCCGTAGCCCCGCTTGCCGTGGTAGACGCCGAGGCCACGCAGGAGCGGCCGGTGCTGGCTGATGGCCAGGTGGGCGGGACCGTCGTGGCCCATCTCCACCACGTCGTCGGTGAAGTTCAGGGCCTGCAGCTCGGTGAAGCTGCCTCCGGCACCGAGGCGGTCGAGGACGAGCATGGCGAGGGAGGTGCGCAGCTCGTACTCCCCGCAGACCGGCACGTGGGCCGCGGTGAGCAGCGACGCGCCGAGGACCAGGCCGGCACCGAGGCGTTCGTGCACCTCGCCGTCGAGGCCGCGGTGGTAGTAGGCGAGCGAGTCGAGGGAGAAGTCGGCGACCAGGGCGTCGAGTCCGATGGCCACGCGCGCCGCCCACGCCAGGTCGTCGGGGTCGACCGAGTCGGCCAGGTCGAACGTCGCCCTGACCTCGTCGAGCTTGGCCGCCACGGCGCTCTCGCCGACCGCGGCGACGCGCACCCGGAGGTCGTCGATCTCGATGACCTCGACGTGACCCCCGAGATGGGCGGGCACGAGGGTGAGGTCGGTCGACACGTCGTACATGCCGGGGTACAGGTGGCCCATGAGCCCGTGGCGGCCGGTGCGCAGGACCCGGCGCACGCCGGCGGCCCTGACCCACCGCTCGACGCGGCGCCAGGCCCGCTCGTCGGCCAGGTAGCCCGACACCGAGCGGAAGGGGATCCCGCAGCGCTCGAAGGTGCTGCCGACCTCCGGCAGCGGGCAGGCCCCGCAGTAGGCCAGCCACTGGCCGGTGTCGAAGGTGGCGTGGTCCATGGACTCCGTGGGCTGCAGGTTGAGCAGCACCACGTCGGCGCCGGTGCGCTGGGCGATGGGCACGACCATCGTCGCGGTCATGTAGGTGGCGAGGAACACGACGATCAGGTCGCAGCCGGCCTCCCTGAGGCGCTCGGCCGCGGCCGCCGCGTCGCGCTCGTCGGAGACGAACCCGACGTCGACGACGTCCGCGTCCCACGTGCCGAGGCGCGCCGCCACCACGTCGGCCGAGCGGCGCAGGGTCGGGAGCAGGTCGGGGAACTGCGGCCAGTAGGCCCCGAGCCCGCCGGCGACCAGGCCGACGACCGGCCGCACCGGTCGGGCGAGCGAGGGCGGCGCCGCCGACCGCGGGGCCGTCACCGGAGGAAGGCGGCGGCCACGCCGGCGTCGACGGGGACGAGCAGCCCGGTGGTGTGGCTGAGCTCGGGCCCGCAGAGGACGAGCACCGCGTTGGCCACGTGCTCGGGCAGCACCTCGCGCTTGAGCAGGGTGCGCTGGGCGTAGTACTCGCCGAGCTTCTCCTCCTCGACGCCGTAGACCGCGGCCCGCTTGGCCCCCCAGCCGCCGGCGAAGATGCCCGAGCCGCGCACCACGCCGTCGGGGTTGACGCCGTTGACTCGGATGCCGTGGCCGCCGAGCTCGGCCGCGAGGAGCCGCACCTGGTGAGCCTGATCGGCCTTGGTGGCGCCGTAGGCCACGTTGTTGGGCCCGGCGACGACCGCGTTCTTGCTGGCGATGTAGACGATGTCGCCGCCCATGGCCTGGGCGACCATGACCCGGGTGGCGGCCTGGCTGACCAGGAACGCACCCCGCGCCATGACGGCGTGCTGGCGGTCCCAGTCCTCGACCGTGGTGTCGAGGAGGCTCTTGGAGACCGACATGCCGGCGTTGTTGACCACCAGGTCGACGCCGCCGAAGGCCAGGGTGCCGGCGGCCACCGCGGCGGTGACCTCCTCGAGGGACGACACGTCGACCGCCACGGCCACGGCCAGGTCGGACCCGCCGATGTCCTTGGCGACGGTGGAGGCCGACTCGAGGTCGCGGTCGGCGACGACCACGCACGCGCCCTCGGCGGCCAGGCGCCTGGCCGTGGCCGCGCCGATGCCCGAGCCCCCACCGGTGACCAGGGCGATGCGGGTGGCGAGGGGCTTGGGCGCGGGCATGCGCCGCAGCTTCTGCTCCTCGAGCTCCCAGTATTCGATGCGGAACTTCTCCTCCTCGGAGATGGGCGAGTAGGTGGAGACGGATTCGGCGCCGCGCATGACGTTGATGGCGTTGACGTAGAACTCCCCGGCGACCCGCGCGGTCTGCTTGTCGCGCCCGAAGGTGAACATGCCGACCCCGGGGACGAGCACGACGGCCGGGTCGGCGCCGCGCATCGGCGGTGAGTCGGGGGTGGCGTGGCGCTCGTAGTAGGCCAGGTAGTCGCGGCGGTAGGCGGCGTGGCGCTCCCGCAGCCGGGCCTCGACCTGGTCGATGGGGGCCTCGGCGGGGAGGTCGAGGACCATGGGGCGCGCCTTGGTGCGCAGGAAGTGGTCGGGGCAGGAGGTGCCGAGGGCGGCCAGCTCGGGGTGGCGCTCCCGGGAGACGAAGTCGAGGACCACGTCGGTGTCGGTGTGGTGGCCGAGCTGACGGTTGTCGGTGCTGGCCAGGCCACGAAGGAGGGGGAACAACGCGGCGGCGCGCGCCTTGCGGGCGTCGGGAGCGAGGGGCCGCCACGCGTCGACGACCGGCCCGAACGGCTCTGGCCGTCCACGATCGACGAGGAACGCCTCGGCGCGGCGGATGATCTCGAGCGAGCGGGCCTCGCAGGTCTCGCTGGTCGGGCCCCACGCGGTGATGCCGTGGCCGCCGAGCACGCAGCCGATGGCGTCGGGGTGCTCCCTCGCCACCGCGGCGATGTCCAGGCCGAGCTGGAAGCCGGGGCGGCGCCAGGGGATCCACACCACCCGGTCGCCGAAGCACTCCCGGGTGAGGGCCTCCCCGTCGGCCGCGGTGGCGAGGGCGATGCCGGCGTCGGGGTGGAGGTGGTCGACATGCGCCATCTCGACCAGGCCGTGCATGGCCGTGTCGATCGAGGGGGCGGCGCCCCCGCGCCCGTGCAGGCAGAAGTCGAAGGCCCCGACCATCTCGTCCTCGCGCTCGGGACCGGGGTACACGTCGACGAGAGCACGGAGCCGGTCGATGCGCAGCACGGCCAGGCCGCCGGCGGTGAGGGTGCCGAGGTCGCCACCTGAGCCCTTGACCCACATGAGCTCGGTGGGCGCGGAGGTGACCGGGTCGACGACGGTGGCCTTGGCCGACGCGTTGCCGCCCGCGTAGTTGGTGTTGCGGGGATCGGAGCCGAGCCGGTGGGACCGGTCGATGAGGTCGTCGACCGCGGTCACGCGCCCCACCCGGCCTGGGTGCCGCCGACGCGCTCGGCGACGATCCGCTCGGCGTAGCCGGAGCGGCGGTAGGCGCCGATCGGGTCCGGGTCGATGCCCATGTCGGTGCGCAGCTCGGCGAGCAGGGGCCGCACGTCGGTGTTGTAGGCGTCGATCAGCACCTCGTTGGCCCCGAGCACGTCGCCGGCGGCCTGCGCCGCGGCCAGGGCGTCGCGGTCGACCAGGAGGGCCTTGGCCGTGGCCTCCTGCACGTGGAGCACCGAGCGGATCTCGGCGCGGATCTTGGGCTCGATGTTGTGGCACTGGTCGAGCATGAAGGCCACGTTCGCGTCCGGCAGGTGGGCGCCCGCGCCGACGATCTCGCTCATGATCCGGAACAGCTGAAACGGGTCGGCCGAGCCGACCATCAGGTCGTCGTCGGCGTAGAACCGGCTGTTGAAGTGGAACCCGCCGAGGCGCCCGGCGCGCACCAGCCCGGCGACGAGGAACTCGATGTTGGTGCCTGGCGCGTGGTGGCCGGTGTCGACCAGCACCTGGGCGGCGTCGCCGAGGGCCATGCAGTGGATCAACGAGGTACCCCAGTCGGGGACGTCCATGGTGTAGAAGCTCGGCTCGAAGAACTTGTACTCGAGGAGCATCCGCATGCCCGCGGGCATCGCCGCGTAGGTCTCGGCCAGCGCCTCGGCCAGGCGGTCCTGGCGGGACCGGATGTCGTCCTGGCCCGGATAGTTGGTGCCGTCGGCGAACCACAGGCTGAGCAGCGTCGAGCCCGTCTTGGCGCCGATCTCGACGCACTCGAGCAGGTGGTCGGTGGCCTTGCGGCGCACGGCCGGATCCGGGTTGCAGACGCTGCCGAAGCGGTACTCGGGCTCCTGGAAGGTGTTGGGGTTGACCGCGCCGATGCGCACCCCGTGGTCCTGGGCGTGCTTGGCCAGCTTCTCGTAGTCGTCGACGCGGTCCCACGGGATGTGGATGGCCACGGAGGGGGCCACTCCGGTGAAGCGGTGGACCTGGGCGGCGTCCTCGATCTTCTCGAACGGGTTGCGGGCCACGCCCTCCTGGGCGAACACCTTGAACCGCGTGCCCGAATTGCCGTAGGCCCACGAGGGGGTCTCGATCTGCTGGCGGCGGAGGGCCGCCTTGGCTTCTGCCGGTGAGCTCATCTGTGCCTGCGCTTTCTGCGTCGGGTCGGGGGGGGTGGCGGGTCAGTCGAGGTGGAAGATCTCGGGGATCGGGACCATCGCCTCGTCGGGGGCGGCGGCGCCGATGCCGCGGAACAGCTCCGCCATCTCGGCCTGCCATCGGGCGTTGACGTCGGTGGCGGCCATGGCCGCTTGGGCGGCGGCGAAGTCGTCGCACTCGAGGTAGCCGACGAGGGCGCCGTCGTCGGCCAGGAACAGCGAGTAGTTGCGCCACCCGGCGTCGGTGAGCGCGGCGCGCATCTCCGGCCAGACGGTTGCGTGGCGGGCCCGGTAGCGCTCGAGGTGCTCGGGGGCCACCTGGAGCCGGAAGCAGATGCGCTGGGTCATGCCGGGCGTTCCTCGTGCAGCGGTGGGGACCGTCGAGGGCGGACGCCTGTTGCGCCGCCCCCGACGGTCGGCGGGACCTAGAAGTTGAAGTGGTCGACGTTGGCCTTGGTGAAGACCGTCGGCGGGCCGAGCACGACCGACGGCCCGGTCGTGCCCGCGGCGGGCATGATCGTGTACTTGCCGAGCTTGCCGGCGGTGAAGCTCTGACCGGCGCTGAGGCTGGTGCCCGAGGCCAGGGAGGCGGCCGCGTACCCCGCGAGGTAGCCGAGGTTGGACGGGTTCCACAGCTCGAACTTGGTGACGGTGCCGTCGTGGACGTAGGGCTTCATCTGGGAGGGCAGCCCGAGGCCGGTGAGGGTCAGGTGGCTGAGCAGCGACTTGTGGGTGTCGAGGTACTGCGCCGCGGTCGAGATGCCGACCGTGGTCGGCGAGATGATGCCGCGCAGGTTCGGGTGGGCCGACAGCAGCCCCTGGAGCACGGTGAGGGCGGTGGCCGGGTCGTCGTTGCCATAGACGGTCGAGACCAGCTTCATGTTGGGGTACTTGGCCAGCTCCTGCTTCATGTAGGTGATCCAGGAGTTCTGGTTGGTGGCGGTGGCGGCCGCGGAGAGGATGCCGATCTGGCCCTTGGCCCCGATCTCCTTGGCCAGCAGGTCGACCTCGGAGGTCCCGATCTGCTGGGTGTTGGCCTGGTTGATGAACAGGTGGTTGGCGCAGGTGATGTCGGAGTCGAAGGACACCACCTTGATGCCCTGGGCCTCCGCCTGGGTGAGCTGCGCGCAGAGCGCCGTCGGGTCGTTGCCGGCGATCACGATGGCGTTGGCGTGGGCCTGGATGGCCTGCTGGATGGCCGGCTCCTGCGCCGCCGCGGTGTCAGCCGTGCCGCTGGCCACGACGACCTTGCCGCCGAGCGCGGCGAGGGCGGCCTGGCCGCCCTTGTCCGCGATGACCTCGTAGGGGTTGGTCGTGTCCTTCGGGATGAAGTACACCGTCAGGCCCTTCTTGATGGCCCCCCCGGTGCCCGATCCCCCGGTGGTGGCGCTGCCGCCGCCGCCCGACGTGGTGGCGCTGCCGCCCCCCGATGCGGCCGTGGTGTTGGACGACGAGTTGCTCGACGACGAGTTGTTCGACGTCGAGCTCGAGCAGGCCGTGCCGACCAGGCCGAGCACGGCGATGGCGCCGAGCGCTCCGAGTCGGTGCCTCTTGGTGGTGGTGATCACTGCTTCCCCTCCTGTGTTGGGTGCTGCTGGTTGACGATGGCGCCGTGGCCGCGCGACGCGGTCCGAAGCCGGCGGCGAGCCCAGCGCAGTCCGTCGCCGCCGTTCGGCAGGAGGACGCTGATGAGCAGCAGCACGCCGAAGACGATGTTCTGCTTCTCCGCCGAGACGTTGATGAGGTTGAGCGCCTCGTTGACCGACCCGACCACGAGGACCGAGAGGACCACCCCGCCGATGGTCCCCCGGCCGCCGAAGATCGAGATCCCGCCGAAGAGGACCACCGCGACGACGTTGAGCTCGAGGCCGGTGCCGATGTCGTAGCGGACGCTGGCCGTCTGGAAGGCGTCGAGCAGGCCGACGAGGGCGCACACCACCCCGGAGGTGACGTAGAGGCCGAACTTGATCCGCTTGACCCGGATGCCCGAGAAGAAGGCCGCCTCCTCCTGCAGTCCGATGGCGTAGATGGAGCGGCCGAGCGGCGTGGCGTGCAGGACCACCGCGGTGATCACCGCGAAGACGATGAAGAAGACCATGACCCAGGCCAACTTGGAGCCGGGGAACCCGACGTAGCCGATCTTGGTCAGGTAGGTCGGGAAGCCGGTCGGGTTCCTGGCCCCGAGGAGGATCTCGCAGATCCCTCGGTACATGGTCAACGTGCCGATGGTGACCGCGATCGACGGCAGCCCGAGCCGGGTGACCAGGAAGCCGTTGAGGGCGCCCCCTGCCGCCCCGACGAGCAGCACGATGACGACGGCCACCCAGGTCTCGACGCCGTGGGAGAACAGGTCGGCGTAGACCGATGCGCCGAGGCCGAGCATCGACGCCACCGAGAGGTCGATCTCGCCGGTGATGATGATCAGGGCCATCGGCAGCGCCATGATGGCGACCGCGCCGTTGTTGATCCCGAAGTAGAAGATCGTGTCCTGGGTGAAGAACTCGTGGGTCTCGGCGCCTCCGTAGAGCAGGGCGCCGACGAAGAGGACGACGAGGAAGATCTCCCAGCGCGCCAGCGAGCGCAGGCCCCGGGCTCCCCCACCCCCGAGGAGGGGCGGCAGCGGGGAGGGCGCGCCCCCGGCGACGGTCCCGGCGGCGGTGGTGTCGGGCTCACGCAACATGGGTCGCACCCTCCTTGGCCCGCAGGGCCCGGCCGGCTCTGACGGCCACGAGTCGGTCGAAGGCGATGGCCGCCAGCAGGAGGGCACCGGCGACACCCTGATCCCAGAACTGGGAGACGTTGAGGGCCTGCAGCGCCTGGCTGATGACCTGCAGCAGCAGGGCCCCGAGGGCGGCGCCGACCACGGTGCCGCTGCCGCCGAAGATGGCCACGCCCCCGACCACGCAGGCGGCGACGACGGTCAGCTCGTAGCCGGTGCCGCCGGTGGCGTCGACGGTGGCGTACTCGGAGAGGAACAGGGCCCCGGCCAGGCCGGCGAGGGCGCCGCTCACCACGAAGGCGGTGAGGACCCTCCGGGCCAGCGGGATGCCGGCGAGCTGGGCGGCCTCGGGGTTGGAGCCGATGGCGTAGAGGTCGCGGCTGGCCCGGAAGTTGCGCATCACCCACGCGACCACCGCGACGACGACGACCACGATGACGAACAGCCACGGGATCCCGAGGATCGTCTCGTAGCCGACCTTCTGGAAGGTGGTCGGTATCGAGCTCGGCTCGATCTGGACGCCCGTGCCGATGACGTTGACGTAGCCCCGGATGATGTAGAGGGCGGCGAGGGTGACCACCAGGCTCGGCACCCGGGCCACGACGGTGATCAGGCCGATCACCGCGCCGGTGACGGCACCGATGGCCAGGCCGACCACGAAGCCGAGGATGACGGGGAAGTGCGGGTGGTGGGAGAAGATCTGGCCGATCTCGAACGCGGAGAGCCCGAGGGTGGAGCCGACGGAGAGGTCGACGTTGCGGGTGACGATCACGAGCGTCTCGCCGACGGCCAGCAGGCCGATGATGGCCGCCCCGCTCAGCACCTGCTGGATGCTGTGGGCGTTGGCGAAGTGGGAGCTCTTGACCGTCGTGGCCAGGAACACGATGAGCACCAGGGCGACGATGGTGAGCTCGCGGGCCCGCGAGATGACCTCGGCCACCCGGTGGCTGCGGGCGGCGGGCGCCTCGTGGAGCTGGGTCCCCGGCACCACGGTCACGACGCACCGCCGGCGCCGACCGGCTGGGCCACGCCGGTGGCGGCCCGCATGACCGAGGTCTCGTCGGCCTCGTCCCTGCTCAGCTCGGCAGTGAGCCTGCCCTCGCGCAGCACGAGGACCCGGTCGGCCATCCCGAGCACCTCGGGCAGCTCGGAGGAGATCATGAGCACGGCCACGCCCTCGCCGACCAGCTCGTCGATGAGGCGGTGGACCTCGGACTTGGTGCCGACGTCGATGCCGCGGGTGGGCTCGTCGATGATCAGCAGCTTGGGCCGGCGCGACAACCACTTGGCCAGCACGACCTTCTGCTGGTTGCCACCGGAGAGCGTCGAGACCGGGTTGCGCAGCTGGCCCAGCTTCACCTGCAGCCTGACGGTCCAGTCGGCGGCCAGGTCGCGCTCGGAGCGGCGCCGGATGATCCCCCGGTGGCTGAGGCGTCCGAGGGAGGCCAGGGCCACGTTGTGGTCGATGCCGAGGTCCATGACCAGGCCCTGCTGGCGGCGGTCCTCGGGGACGAAGCCGATCCCGGCCCGCATGGCGGCCATCGGCGACGCGGGCGGGAGGGCCACGCCGTCCACGGTCACCGACCCGGCGTCGCGCCGGTCGATGCCGAAGATGGCCCTGGCCACCTCGCTGCGGCCGGCGCCGACCAGGCCGGCGAGGGCCACGATCTCGCCCTCCCTGACCTCGAAGGAGATGTCGGTGAACACGCCCTCCCTGGTGAGGCGCTCGACGCGCAGCACGTCTCGGCCCGGCGCCCCGACGGTCTTCGGGAACTGCGCCCCGAGCTCCCGACCGACCATGGACGAGATGATCGCCTCGACGGTCAGGTCCTCGATCGGGTCGGTGCGCACGAAGGCGCCGTCGCGCATGATCGTCACCCGCTGGCAGATGGCGAAGACCTCCTCGAGGCGGTGGGAGATGAACAGAACCGCGGCCCCCTGCGAGCGCAGCGTCCGCACCACCTCGAAGAGCCGGTCGACCTCGACGTTGCTCAGCGCAGCGGTCGGCTCGTCCATCACGATCACCGTGGCGTTGAACGACAGGGCCTTGGCGATCTCGACGATCTGCTGGTCGGCGACCGACAGGCCCCTCGCCGACCGGCCGGGGTCGAGGGCCACGCCCAGGCGGCCGAAGACCTCCGAGGTCCTGCGCCGCATCTCCGCCCGGTTGATGCGCCGGCCACGCCCGAGCGGGTGGCGGCCCATGAACACGTTCTCCGCCACCGACAGGTCGGGGAAGAGCGTCGGCTCCTGGTAGATGACGGCGATCCCGGCGGCCCGCGACGCGTGCGGGTCGGAGAGGGTGACCTCCTCCCCTGCGAGGAGGAGGCGCCCGCTGTCGGGGGGGTGCACGCCGGCGAGGATCTTGACCAGCGTCGACTTGCCGGCCCCGTTCTCCCCGAGCAGGGCGTGGCACTCCCCCGGGTACAGGGAGATCGAGCCGTCGGCCAGCGCCACCACCGGACCGAAGGACTTGGTGGCCCGCTCGAGTTGCAGGGTGGGCGCGACCCTCGGCAGGTCGGCGTGGTGCGCTGGCTCGCTACCGGTCACACCGGGCTGTGTGGACACCCTCGGTTTCCCCCTGCTGCGTTCGGTGGGCCCGTCGACCCCGGCGGAGCGGGGACGGCGGCCTGCCCGGATTGAATCGTTCCAAGACAACGGTAACGATGCAGTTCCACGATGTCAAGCACCCTCGGCGTGGCGCAGGCCCGGTGGTCATCCTGCCCCGTCCGACGGCCCCCTAGGGTGGCGGCCCGTGGCGCCAGGGTGCGCCGGAGGGGTCACGAGTGAGCCGAGCAGAGCGGTCTCCCGACATCCGCGACGTGGCCGAGCGGGCCGGGGTGTCAGTGGCGACGGTGTCCAACGTGTTCAACCGGCCCGACATCGTCGCCCCGGCCACCCGGGCCAGGGTCGAGGAGGCCGTCGCCGCGCTCGGCTACGTGCGCAACGAGTCCGCCCGCCAGCTGCGCATGGGCCAGAGCCGCACCATCGGCCTGATCGTGCCCGACATCGCCAACCCGTTCTTCACCGATGTGGCGAGGGGGGTGGAGGACACGGCCAGCGCGGCGGGCTCGCTCGTGATCGTCGGCAACAGCGACGACGACCCCGAGCGCGAGCAGCGCTACCTGACCCTCTTCGCCGAGCAGCACGTGCAGGGCGCCCTGCTGGTCCCGGTGCGCGGGTCGCGCGACGCGGCCGCCGGGCTGCGGCGCCGGGGCATCCCGGTGGTGATGCTCGACTCCGCCGGCGGGGCCGACGACTGGTGCTCGGTGTCGGTCAACGACGTGGTCGGCGGCCGCATCGCCGTCGCCCACCTGCTGGAGGCGGGCCACCGCAGGATCGGCTTCGTCGGCGCAGGCAGCGCCGCGCCCCAGGCCATCGACCGCGAGGCCGGGGCCAGGGCGGCGCTGGCCGACTCGGGCCGCCCCCCCGACGAGCTCGTCGGCCTGGCCGCCAACGCCCTCAACGTCGAGGGGGGCGCGGCCGCGGCCCGACAGATCCTGGCCCTGCCGGCCAGGCGGCGGCCGACCGCGGTCGCCTGCGTCAACGACCTGCTCGCCCTCGGCGTGCTCCACGAGCTGCTGCGCAGCGGATTGGACGTCCCCGGCGACGTCGCCATCGTCGGCTACGACGACATCGGCTTCGCCGAGGCGGCCGCCGTCGCGCTGTCGTCGGTGCGCCAACCCCGCCAGCACCTCGGCCAGCGGGCCACCCAGCTGCTCCTCGAGGAGTCGTCCGGCCAGGGCCACCACCACGACCGGGTCGTCTTCGAGCCGGAGCTCGTCGTCCGGGCGTCGAGCGCCCCACCCGCCCGGGCCAGGTCCCGGCGGTCGGCCGCCGGTGCGAGCGGCGTCGGCCGGTCGCGTTGACCGTGCCCGGCTAGGTTCTGGTTGAATCGTTTCACATTCGGGAGGGAGGCCAGGGTGCGCATCGCCGTCTACGTGACCTGCGTCAACAACGCGCTGTTTCCTGCGACCGGGCGCGCCGTGGTGCGGATCCTCGAGCGCCTCGGCCACACCGTCGAGTACCCCGAGCCGCAGACCTGCTGCGGCCAGCTGCACCTCAACGCCGGGTACCGGCCCGAGGGTCTGGCCCTGGCCCGCGGGGTGATCGACGTGTTCGCCGACGCCGACGCCGTCGTCGTCCCGTCCGCGTCGTGCGCGGCCACCATGCGCCACCTGTGGTCCGACGCCGCGGTCGACGAGGGGGACACGGCCCTCGCGGCCGACGCCGCCGATCTGGCCCCGCGGGTGCACGAGCTGAGCGAGCTGCTCGTGGACGTGCTCGGGGTGACCGACGTCGGCGCCACCTTCCCCCACCGGGTGGCCTACCACCCGACCTGCCACTCCCTCCGCGGGCTGCGCCTCGGTGACAAGCCCGAGCGCCTCCTTCGGGAGGTGCGGGACCTCGAGCTCGTGGCCCTCCCCTCCGCAGAGTCGTGTTGCGGCTTCGGGGGGCTGTTCGCCGTGAAGAACCCCGAGACCTCGACGGCCATGGGCGCCGACAAGCTCGCCGCGGTGGCGGCCAGCGGGGGCGAGGTCCTCTGCGCCACCGACAACTCCTGCCTCACCCACCTCGGAGCCCTCGCCGGTGCGTCGCCCGCCGGCCGCCCGCTCCGGGTGCTGCACCTGGCCGAGATCCTCGCCGGGGCCGACGAGCCCGCCGTCACCGGGGCGCGCCGGTGACCCGCAGCTTCGACGGGTCGCCGCCCTTCGCCGACGGGGCCCGCGCCGCCCTCGCCGACCCGCAGCTGCGAGCCAACCTGGCCAGGGCCACGACCACCATCCGAGCGAAGCGCGACCGCGTGGTGGGCGAGCTCGACACCTGGGAGGACCTGCGCCTGGCCGGCGAGGCCGTCAAGTCCTCCGCCCTCGGTCACCTCGACGAGCTGCTCGTCGAGCTCGAGGCCAACGTCACCGCGGCCGGTGGCACGGTCCACTGGGCGAGGGACGCTGCCGAGGCCAACCGGATCGTCGTCGACCTGGTCGCGGCGACCGGCGAGTCGGGCGTGGTCAAGGTCAAGTCGATGACCACCGGCGAGATCGGGCTCAACCAGGCCCTCGAGTCGGCCGGCATCCGCGCCTACGAGACCGACCTGGCCGAGCTGATCGTGCAGCTCGGCGACGACCTCCCGAGCCACATCGTCGTGCCCGCCATCCACCGCAACCGCGACGAGATCCGCACCACCTTCGTGGACCGCATGGGCGACTGGGGCCGGGCCGCCCCCGAGGACCTGCGGTCGACCCCCGCCGACCTCGCCGGCACGGCCAGGCTGCACCTGCGGGAGCGGTTTCTCGCCGCCCGCACGGGCGTGTCGGGGGCCAACTTCCTCGTCGCCGACACCGGCGCGGTCGCCGTGGTCGAGTCCGAGGGCAACGGCCGGATGTGCCTCACCCTCCCCGACACGCTGATCACCGTCGCCGGCATCGACAAGGTGGTGGCGTCGTGGGAGGACCTCGACGTGCTGCTCCAGGTGCTCCCCCGCTCGGCGACCGGCGAGCGGATGAACCCGTACACCTCGGTGTGGACCGGCGTGGTGCCGGGCGACGGCCCGTCGGCGTTCCACCTGGTGCTGCTCGACAACGGGCGCAGCTCGGCGCTGGCCGACGAGGTCGGGCGCCAGGCGCTGCGCTGCATCCGCTGCGCGGCCTGCCTCAACGTGTGCCCGGTCTACGAGCGCGTCGGTGGCCACGCCTACGGCTCCATCTATCCCGGCCCGATCGGCGCGGTGCTCACGCCCCAGCTCGACCACGTGGCCACCGACGAGGTGGCCAGGTCGCTCCCCTACGCGTCCACCCTGTGCGGGGCGTGCTTCGACGCCTGCCCGGTGCGCATCGACATCCCCCGCCTGCTCGTCCACCTGCGCGGCGAGGTGGTCGACGCCGCCCGGGGCCTGCTGCCCGCCAGCCAGGAGCAGCTCACCATGGCCGGCGCGGCGTGGGCCCTCGGGCGACCCTCCCGCATCGACCGCCTGACCCGGCTCGGCGCCGTCGCCGCCAAGTTGGTCGGTGGCCGCCGGCTGCGCCTCCCCGGCTTCGCCTCCGGCTGGAGCGCCACCCGGTCGACCCCGTTGCCACAGGGTCCGTCCTTTGCCGAGTGGTGGCGCGCCACCCACCCGAGCGGGACCACGGGCGGCGGGGACACCTCGGCCGCCACGTTGGCCTCTCGATCGGGGCGCGGGCGCGGGCGCGGGTCCGGGTCTCCTTCGGGGTCCGGGTCCTCTTCGGGGCCCGGGTCTCGTTCGTGGTCCTCGTTGGCGCGGTCTGCGGGATCGTCGTTGGCGCGGTCTGGGAGATCGTCGGTGCGGTCCGCGTGGGCTTCGTTGGCGTGGTCTGCGGGATCGTCGGCCGGCCGCGGGCGCCATGGCCGTGGTGCTCGGGGGGTGCGGGCCCCCTGGGCCCGTCGGGCGGGGCGCACCACGTCGCCCGTCCCCGCCGCCGCCGGTCTCACACCGGAGCCGGCGCCCCAGCAGGTGCCGCTCGGCCCGACCCGTTCGTCCCGTGCCCGTCCCGACCGGGGCGGGGCGGGCACGACCGGGACGCCTGCGCCCGAGCCGGCCGTCCCGATCCCGGGAGCCGCCCGTGACGAGATCCTGGCCAGGATCCGCCGGGCGCTCGGCGACGACCGGTCCGACACCCCGATCCCCCGCGCCTACCGCCGCCCGCTGCCCGGGCGCCCCGACCCGGTCACGCTCTTCGCCGAGCGGGTCGACGACTACCGGGCCACGATCCACCGGACCGACGAGGCCGGACTGGCCGGGACCATCGCCGCCGCGCTCAGCGACCGGGGATCGACCTCCGTGGTCGTCCCCGCCGATCTCGATGCGGGCTGGACCGCGGGCCTCGACGTCCCCGTGCATCGCGACCCGGGCCCCCCCACCGGTCCCCTCGCCGTCGCCGAGCTCGACGCGGTCGACACGGTGATCACCGCGTGCGCCGTCGCGGTCGCCGAGACCGGCACCGTGGTGCTCGACGGTGGGGCCGGTCAGGGACGGCGCGCCCTCACCCTGGTCCCCGACCACCACGTGGTCGTTGTCCGCCAGGCCCAGATCGTCGCCGACGTCCCCGCCGCGATCTCCAGGCTGCGCGCCGACGCTCCCCAGACGTGGATCAGCGGACCCTCGGCCACCAGCGACATCGAGCTCGACCGGGTCGAGGGCGTGCACGGCCCCCGGCGCCTCGACGTCATCCTCATTCTCCGGCCGCCTCCCAGGGTCCCGGGAATCCGCGGTCACGAACCCGCACCCAGCGCCGTCGATCGACCGCAGACCTGACACCGACCGCCGACCACACCGACTGCCGACCACACCGACTGCCGACCACATGGCGGGTCCAGCGCTGAAGGTCGCGAGCGCACCTGCAACGCCAACAGGATCAGCAGCGCCGGCTCCGCCGGCACCATTCCTCCCGGGCCGGCGACGCCGGCCCCTCTCCGGCCCCCTCCCAGGATCCCGGCCCCCCCTCCGGGGTTCTCCGGTCACCTTCCAGCATCCCGGGGTTTCTCCGGTCACGAACACGCGCCCAGCGCCGTGGACTGACCGCAGAGCCGGTCGGCCGGGAGGACGACGGGGCCCGGGGCGACGGAGCCGTCGGGCCCGTCAAAGGGTCAGCTGCATGAGCACCGAGTCACGGAAGACGCCGTCGCCGATGCAGAGGGCGTCGGACCACACCCCGACCTCGACCCAGCCGCAGGACCGGTAGAACTCCTCGAGCCCGAGGCCGGATCGCAGATCGAGGTGCAGGTGGCGCAGGCCGAGGTCGTGGCGGGCGGCCCGGGCCACCTCGTTCATCAAGGCCCGGCCCACCCCGTTGCCCCGGTGGTCGAGGGCGGTCTGCACCCGCTTGACCGTGGCCCAGTGCCCCATCAGCCGGCTGTCGTTGCCGGCCAAGAGCAGCCAGCCGGCGAGACTCGGGCCGACCCGCGCGGTCAGGAGGCGGTTGACGTCGGCGTCGAGGGAGGCGATCAGCTCGTCGACCGCCGGCGCGACGTGCTCGTCGGCGACCGGGAGGAAGGGGAAGCCGACGGCGCCCCCCGCGTTGGACACGTCCCGCCAGCAGTCGATCAGCTCGCGCCGGACCTCGGCATCGACCGCGTCGGGGGCGGACCACCACGCCAGCGAGAGCCCCACGGGCGCGCGCACCGGTCTCGGGGGATCCGTCAGTTGGCGTTGAGGTCCGGCGGGTAGGCGGCGACGAGAGCCAGCTCGCCGGGCTGGCGGCGCAGAACCAGATGCCACAGGTCGCCGGGGGTGGCGCAGAAGGCGTCCTCCGGGGTGGCGTCGAGCACCCACCAGCCGCCGGCGGCGAGCTCCTCCTCGATCTGCCCGCCGGACCAGCCGGCGTAGCCGGCGAAGACCCGGAGGGACCCGACGGCGCCGCCGACGATATCGGGGTCGAGGTCGAGGTCGAGGGTTCCGAGGTCGCCGTCGACGTGGCGCCAGCCGTCGGGACCGACGCGAGATTCGAGCTCGGCGGGCGCCGGCACCCTGGCCAGGCAGATCACCGAGTCGTGGCTGACCGGGCCGCCGACGAACACGCAGGAGGGATGGTCGGCCAGCCCGGACCAGCGGGGCAGCGGGTCGAGCAGCTCGGTGTCGCTCGGCCGGTTGAGGATGACCCCGATGGCTCCGTCGTCGCCGTGGACGAGGACCAGCACCACGGCCCGGTCGAAGTTGGGGTCGACCAGCCGCGGGTTGGCGACCAGCAGCTTCCCCTCGAGGGCGGAGTCGGGCATCGGTGGTGCTCTACCCACCCGCCGCCGGCCGCTGACAGCGCGGCCCGCCGCTCTGTCGTCGTGTCTCGGAGCCGCGGGCCCGGGTACGGTCCCCCCATGCGCGCCGTCACCGTCGTCCCCCTGCAGAAGGACTCCGTCGACCTCACCGACCTGCCCGAGCCCGACGAGGCCGACGGCCCTGTCCTCGTGGCGACGAGGGCGGTCGGGATCTGCGGCACCGACATCGAGATCGTCGACGGCGACTACGGCTGGGCTCCCCCGGGTGAGACGCGGCTGGCCATCGGCCACGAGTCCATCGGCCAGGTCCAGGAGGCGCCGGCCGATAGCGGCCTCGACGCCGGTGACCTGGTCGTCGCCATCGTCCGGCGCCCCGACCCGGTCCCGTGCCCCAACTGCGCGGTCGGCGAGTGGGACATGTGCCGCAACGGGCAGTACACCGAGTGGGGCATCAAGGCCCACCATGGCTACGCCAGGGAGCGCTACCGGATCACCCCGGACTTCGTGGTCAAGGTGGACGCAGGGCTCGGCGACCTCGGCGTGCTGCTCGAGCCGACAACCGTGGTCGCCAAGGCCTGGGACCACATCGAGCGGATCGGCAGCCGGGCCACCTGGAAGCCGTCCAAGGTGCTCGTGACCGGGGCAGGGCCGATTGGCCTGCTCGCCGCCCTCCTCGGCCGCCAGCGCGGCCTCGAGGTCCACGTGCTCGACCAGGTGGCCGACGGGCTCAAGCCCGACCTCGTGGCGGCCATCGGGGCCACCTACCACCACGGCTCGGTGGTCGACGCGGCGGTCGACGCCGATGTCGTCCTCGAATGCACGGGGGTCGGTCAGCTGGTCTTCGACGTGATGGAGCACACCGCCACCGACGGGATCGTCTGCCTGACCGGCGTCTCCTCGGGCGGGCGGAGCCTGCCGGTCGACGCGGGCATGCTCAACCGGCAGATGGTCCTCGGCAACGACGTGGTGTTCGGCTCGGTCAACGCCAACCGGCGCCACTACGAGGCGGGCGCCGCCGCCCTCGCCGAGGCCGACCACGACTGGCTGGCCCGGCTGATCACCCGCAAGGTGCCGCTGTCGTCGTGGAAGGACGCGTACACCCGCCAGCCCGGCGACGTGAAGGTCGTCCTCGACTTCTCGTCCTGACCTGCGGTCGATCGTGGCGAGCGGCGCGAGGCGTCCCGAGGTCGCCGGACGAGGTCGCCGTCGCGGGCTAGCGTCGCGCCCCGTTCGGACGGAGGGGGTGCGGGGTGAGGGCGGCACGCGACGACACGGCGATCACCCACGGCCGCTGCCACCTGGCCATCCGATCCGGTAACCGCCAGGCGGTGCGGGTGGGTCGCCCCTTCACCGCGCAGCTCCGGGTCCGGCTGACCGACGAGGCTGCCAGGCCGGTACCCGGAGCGACCGTCACCTTTCGCATCGTCGCCGGGCCGGCCGGCTTCGGGCGCGCCGCCAGGGCGGCGACGGCGGTCACCGACCGGTCGGGGGTGGCCATCGCTCCGCTGCTCGGCGCAGGGCGCGGCCACGGCACCGTCACCGTCACCGTCACCGCCAACCAGGTGGGCGCACGCGCCGTGCCGGTCACCTTCACCCTCCGGGTGGTGCCCGAGAGCTGAGCGCCGCCGGCGCGTCGACCGCCCGGCGGTCCGTCCAGACCGGCCCCGGCCCGGTGAGGGCACCGGGCCGTCCGGTGGGACCCCTCAGGCGTTCTGGTAGGTGACCAGCCGGGCACCCTCGGGCACGAAGAGCCGGGTGCCGCTGGCGGACAGGCCGGGGAAGGACGTGACGACGGGTGCCGTGGCCAGCTGGTAGCGCAGGCGTCCGGTGCGCAGGTCGTAGCCGAGGAGGTGTCCGCTGTCGGACCCGCTCCTGGTCACGCTCCACACCACCCCGCCGGCGATGACCGGCGGCCCCGGCTGGCCCGAGGCCGACCAGAGGGTGCGCAGCGTGGTCGGATGCCCCCCGCCGCCCTGCACGCGCACGGCGTAGAGCCCGTCGAAGCACGACACCACGACGTTGGTGCCCGACACGGCCGAGGCGCCGAAGCCCCCACCGCAGACCTTGGCGGAAGCCAGCGGGTGGCCGAGGCCGCCGAGGTGGTTGGCGCCGAGGACGTAGCCGACCCCGTCCTTGCCGATCATGAACAACCGGTTGGCCGGCAGCAGCACCGGGGTGGTCGATCCGAGGTCGGTGTCGCTGGCGGAGAGCTGCTGGTAGTTGGTTGGGGTGAAGGTCGAGCGCATGGCCAGTCGGGGTCGGGAGCCGGGGGTGAGGGCGAGGCGGATCACGCTGTTCGCGTTGTCGATGCTCGTGGCCGGTGACCCGTTGCCGGTCGCCACGTAGATGCGGCTGCCCGAGCTCACCACACCCCCAGGCGCCCAGATGCCCGCTTCGCGCTGGGTCGGGGTGACGTAGGTGGCGAGGGGGCCGCGCCCCGACGTCGGGGCGCCGACCACCCATCCGTGGTAGTCGGAGCAGTCGCCGGCGAGGCCGCCGTAGGGGACGTACACGCGGTGGCCGACCAGCTCGAGCGCGCCGCGCTCCTGTTCGGAGGCTGGGTCGCTGCCGGGACCGTCGACGCCCTGGTGGGTGACGATCCGGCCGTTGGCCAGCGAGAGGCCCCACAGCACGTGGCTGAGGCGGGAGCCCGACCGGTCGAAGGTGACGGCCCACACGCGCCCGGCCGAGGCGGAGGCGACGGGCGTGCCGGTGATGCCGGAGTTGCCTATGTCGCCGCACGGCAGCAGGTTGCCGGGCACTGGGCTGGCCAGGTGGTGGGCCCACAGCCGTCGGCCCGAGTTGCGGGCGAAGGCGTACACGGTGTCGTTCTCGGTGGCGACGATGACCTCGCCGCCGACCGCGACAGGTTGGGCGTAGACGGCGCCGTCGAGGACGACCGACCAGCCCCTGCGGAGCCGCGTCGGCGCCGGCGTGCTCGGCGACAACCCGGTCCGGGCGGCTCCCCCCTCGTAGCTCGGCCAGTCGGTCGACGCCACCCTCGCCTGACGGGCCGTCGGGGCACTCAGGCCGGCCACGGCCGGGTTGGCTCGCGAGCCGACGGCGGTGGTGTCGACCGAGCCGCACGCCGGGACGAGGGCGAGCGCGCCGAGCACCGCCACCCCGGCGGCCGCCACGCCTGGGTGGCTGCCGTGGTGGGCGCGTCGGGCCTGGATGCGCTGTCGGACCTGCATGCGAGAACGGTTCCTTCCGCCGAGGGTTCGGCTCGAAGGGTAGGCACCGGCCACCGCCAATCCACAGCCGGCATCGCCACGACAGGAAGAACCGGCAGTCGGGTCCCGGCGGCCCGACCGTCCCCTGGCCGAGACCCCCAGGTCGCGCAGCGTCAGCCGGCGTCGAGGGCGGCGCGGTACGAGGCGACCAGCGCGCCGACCTGGTCGACGCTCGCGCCGTCGAGCACGGCGCGCATGAGCACCGACGCCACCACCACCCCGTCGGCGCCGGCGGCCACGGCGGCCGCCTGCTCGGGGGTGGAGATCCCGAAGCCCATGACGACCGGCCTGTCGGTCACCGCCTTGAGCCGTTTGGCCAGCAGCCCCGACGAGTCGGCCAGCGAGGCGCGCTCCCCGGTGACGCCCATCAGGTTGACGCCGTAGACGAATCCCCGTGACCGGGCGCACAGCTCGGCCAGGCGGTCGTCCGCGGTGACCGGTGCGGCGAGCAGCACGGTGTCGACACCGGCAGCCGCCGCCGCCTCCTCCCACTCGACCGATTCCTCGAGGGGGGCGTCGGGGACGATGGCGCCGCGCACGCCGGCGTCGGCGAGGAGGCGGGCGAAGCGGGCCGTGCCGGCGCGCGCCACCAGGTTGACGTAGGTCATGGCGACGAGGGGGACGGGCTGCTCGCGCCGGGCGATCGCGCCGAGGATCGAGACCGGCGTCGCCCCGGCCGACAGGGCGGCGGTCGACGCCGCCTGGATGGTCGGGCCGTCCATGACCGGATCGGAGAAGGGCAGGCCGATCTCGACCGCATCGGCGCCGGCTTCGACCATGACCTGGAGGTGCTCGACCCAGTCGGGCCCGAGGCCGCCGGTCATGTAGGTGACCAGCAGCTTGCGGCCGCCGTCGCGCGCCGCCCGCAGCGACGACTCGACGGGAATCCCGGTCACGGGCGCACCCTCACGACAGCAGCCTCATCACCTGCTCGGCGTCCTTGTCGCCCCGGCCCGACAGGGTCACCATGACCGTCGTGCCAGGCTCGACCTCGCCGCTCTCCGCGGCGCGCACCAGCCAGGCCAGCGCGTGGGCCGGCTCGAGGGCGGGGATGATGCCCTCGGTGCGGGCCAGGAGCTGCAGCGCGTCGAGCACCTCGTCGTCGGCGGCGGACACGTAGCGGGCCCGGCCGGCGTCGGCCAGGTAGGCGTGCTCGGGACCGATGCCAGGATAGTCGAGGCCGGCGGAGATGGACTGGGCCTCGAGGATCTGGCCCCACTCGTCCTGGAGGAGGTAGGAGCGCATGCCGTGCAGCACGCCGGGGACGCCGCGCCCGATGGCCGAGCCGCCGGCCGCCTCGACACCGACCAGCTCGGCGTCGGTACCGACGAAGCCGGCGAAGGTGCCGGCCGCGTTGGAGCCGCCGCCGACGCATGCCACGACGAGGTCGGGGTCGGCGCCGCCGAGGATGACCCGGCACTGCTCGCGGGCCTCGTCGCCGAGTATCCGCTGAAACTCCCTGACCATCCAGGGGAACGGGTGCGGTCCCATGACCGACCCGATGCAGTAGTGGGTCGTGGAGACCGAAGACACCCACTCGCGCAGGGCCTCGTTGACCGCGTCCTTCAGGGTCCTGCTCCCGGAGCGGACAGGTACGACCTCGGCGCCGAGCAGCTTCATGCGGAAGACGTTGAGCTCCTGGCGCTCGGTGTCGACCTCGCCCATGAACACGACGCAGTCGAGGCCGAAGTAGGCCGCCGCCGTGGCCGTGGCCACCCCGTGCTGGCCGGCGCCCGTCTCGGCGATGACCCGGCCCTTGCCCATCTCGACGGTGAGCAGCGCCTGGCCCATCACGTTGTTGATCTTGTGCGAGCCGGTGTGGGCGAGGTCCTCGCGCTTGAGCAGCACGCGGACCCCGAGGCGCTCGGAGAGGCGGTGGCACTCGGTCACGGGGGTCGGCCGGCCGCCGTAGTCGCGCAGCAGATCGTGGAAGCGGGTGACGAAGGCGTCGTCGGACCACGCCCTGGTGAAGGCGGCCTCGAGCTGCTGGCAGGCCGGGATCAGCGACTCGGGGACGAAGCGGCCGCCGAAGTCGCCGAAGCGGCCGTCGTCGTTCGGCTGGCCCATCCCCACACGCGCCGTGGGATCCTGGCGGATGGTCACTCGATCTCCCAGTCGTAGACGCCCCCGGCTTCCTGACCGGCGGCGGCCGCGGTCGGCTCCCCCGGCGAGGCCGCTTTGGCGTTGGCGATGAACGCCCGCAGCTTGAGCGGATCCTTGCGCCCCGGTTCGCGCTCGACGCCGGTGACAGCGTCGACGCCCCAGGGGTGGATCCTGGCGATGGCGCCGGCCACGTTGTCGGGGGTGAGACCGCCGGCGACCATGAGCTTGAGGCCCTGGGGGACGGCGGCGGCCAGCTCCCAGTCGAACACCTTCCCCGATCCGGGGTGGGCGGCGTCGAGGTGGACCACGTCCGCGCCGTAGTCGGCCGCGGACCCGATCCGCGGATCGCCGGCCGCGAAGCCCTTGATCACGATGGGCACCCGCTTGCGGATCCACGCCGTCTGGTCGGCCGACTCGTGGCCGGAGAGCTGGGCTGCGCCCATGCCGGCCTGGTGGGTCAGCTCGACGACGCGCTGGGGAGCCTCGTCGCGGAACACGGCCACGGTGATGATCTCCCTGGGGAGCCGCTTGACGATGTCGGCCGCCTGCTGCGGGGCGATCTGGCGGGGCGAGGGGGCGAAGATGAACCCGAGCATGTCGGCGCCCATGGCCACCGCGAGCAGGGCGTCGTCTTCGTCGGTGGTGCCGCAGATCTTGACGATCATCGGGTGCGCCCGGTGCCGACGGCGCGGGCGGAGCGGAGGGCGGCGACGGCCGCCGCAGGATCGGACGCGGTGACGAGCCACTCGCCGACCAGCACGGCGTCGAAGCCCGCGTCGGCCAGACGGGCGGCGTCGTCGGGCCGGCGGATGCCGGACTCGGCGACGGAGACGATCCCGGGGGGCAGGACCCGGGCGACCCGCTCGGCTCTGGCCGTGTCGACCTCGAAGGTGACGAGGTCCCGTTGGTTGACGCCGACGAGGGTGGCGCCTGCGCCGATGGCCGCTTCGGCCTCCGCCTCGTCGTGGACCTCGACGAGCGCGTCGAGACCGACGTCGCGGGCGACGGCGCTCAGCTGGAGGAGCTCGGAGGGGGAAAGGGCCGCCGCGATGAGCAGGACGGCATCGGCGCCCATCAGCCTGGCGTCGCAGACGTCGGCCACCCCGACCGTGAAGTCCTTGCGCAGGACGGGGAGCGCCGTCGCCGCTCGGGCCGCGATCAGGTCCGTGGGCGAGCCCCCGAAGAACTGCTCGTCGGTGAGGACCGAGAGGCACGACGCGCCGCCGGCCGCGTAGGCCGCGGCGGTGGCCGCCGGGTCGAGATCCGGGGCGATGGGACCCTTGCTCGGGCTGGCCCGCTTGACCTCGGCGATGACCGAGATGCCGGCCCCGGCGGCGATGGCGTCGGCAAACGGCCTCGCCGGGGGGCAGGCCGTCGCGGTGGCCCGCAGCCCGTCGAGGTCCCGGCGGTCGAGCGCCGCCGCGGCGCGGTGGACGTCGAGGATCCGGTCGAGGTAGGTGGCCATGTCGCCGCCGATGCTAGGGGGTCGGGGGCGGATGTCCCGGTGAGCGACCCCCCAGGGTCATCGGTGGCCGGCGATCTCGTGGGGCCGGTAGGGCTCCTCGAGGGTGGCGATCTCGTCGCCGGTCAGCGCCAGGTCGACCGCGGCGACGGCGTCGTCGATGTGGGACGGCTTGGTGGCGCCGATGATCGGCGCGCTGACCTGGGGGTTGGCCAACACCCAGGCCAGGGCGACCTGGGCCATCGGCACGCCACGGGCGGCGGCCACCTGGCCGACGCGCTCGACGATGGCGCGGTCCTCGTCGCGATACAGGCTCTTGCCGAACTCGTCGGTCTCGCTGCGGGCGCTGGTCGCGTCCCACTCCCGCGTGAGGCGGCCGCGTGCGAGGGGGCTCCACGGGATGACGCCGACGCCCTCGTCGGCGCACAACGGCAGCATCTCCCGCTCCTCCTCCCGGTAGATCAGGTTGTAGTGGTCCTGCATGGTCACGAAGCGGGTCCACCCGTTGCGCTCGGCGACGTGGAGGGCCTTGGCCATCTGCCACGCCCACATGGACGAGGCGCCGATGTAGCGCACCTTGCCGGCCTCGACGACCTCGTGGAGGGCTTCCATGGTCTCCTCGATCGGCGTGGCCGGGTCCCAGCGGTGGATCTGGTAGAGGTCGACGTAGTCGGTGCCGAGCCGGGTGAGGCTGGCGTCGAGCTCGGCGAGGATGGCCTTGCGGGACAGGCCCTGGCCGTTGGGCCCCTTGCGCATCCGGTTGAACACCTTGGTGGCGATCACGATCTCGTCGCGCTCGGCAAAGTCCCTGAGCGCCCGGCCGACGATCTCCTCGCTGGAGCCGGCCGAGTAGGTGTTGGCCGTGTCGAAGAAGTTGATGCCGGCGTCGATGGCGTGGCGGATGAAGGGGCGGCTGGCGGCCTCGTCGAGGCTCCAGGCGTGGGTGCCGCGCCCGGGATCCCCGTAGCTCATGCACCCGAGGCAGACCCTCGACACGTCCATCCCCGTCGAGCCCAGCTTGCGGTACTGCACGTGGCGCACTCCTCCGATAGACCGGCATTTAGGCTACGCCGAGGCCGCCGTCTTCCCGGTGACGACCAGGCCGACCGCTCCCCCCGGTGCTCACCGTGGCACGGCGTGCTCACACTTCGCTCACCTCTGTGGGGGATGCTGAGGGCCGTGGACGCCGACAAGACCGTGCTGGTCGTGGAGGACGACCGCCACATCGCCGACCTGGTCGAGCTGTACCTGCGGCGCGAGGGCTTCCGGGTGCTGCTGGCCGGCGACGGTCCGGCCGGCCTGGCCGCCGCCGAGGCCCACCAGCCCGACCTGACCATCGTGGACGTCGGCCTGCCCGGCGGAATCGACGGCTTCGAGGTGTGCCGGCGCCTCCGCGCCAGCAGCGACGCGGCCGTGTTGCTGCTGACCGCCCGCGACGCCGAGATCGACCGGGTCCTCGGCCTCGAGCTCGGCGCCGACGACTACGTGACCAAGCCGTTCAGCCCACGGGAGCTGGCCGCCAGGGTCAAGGCCATCCTGCGCCGGGCGGCCCAACCGCCGGCGGAGCGCCCGGCGGTGATCGCCGTCGGCCCGGTCGAGGTGGACCGGGGCCGCCGCGAGGCGAGGGTCGAGGGTGCGGCCGTCGCCCTCACGACCCGGGAGTTCGACCTGCTCGTGTTCCTCGCGGTCAACCTCGGCTTGGCCCTCAGCCGCCAGCAGCTGCTCGACGGGGTGTGGGGGCCGGGCTGGTACGGCGACGAGCGGACCGTGGACGTCCACGTCGGTCAGCTGCGCAAGAAGCTCGGCGAGCGTCTTCCCCTCACCACGGTGTGGGGCGTCGGCTACCGGCTCGGGTAGGCGGCCCGGGTGCGCCGCCGTCTCACCGCCTCGCTGGTCTCGATGGTCGTTGCCACCCTCGTCGTGGTCGGCGTGGTCTTCGTGGTCGTGGAGGCCCGCGCCGCGAACACCAGGACCCGCCACCAGCTGCTCAACGAGGCCACCCACATCGCCCGCACGGTCAAGGCCGAGGCCAGCCGGGCCAGCACCCAGCCAGCCCGTGCGGCCAGGGACCCCGCGGCCCGCTTGCGCGTCGTGCTGCGCGTCCTCACCAGCCCGCTCGCCCTCCAGGGCGAGGCCGTCGTGGCTGTGCTCCCTAACGGGAGCCTCATCGACCCGGCGGCGCCCCGGCTGCCTCCCAGGCTGCCGAGGGGCGTGACCAAGGGCCTCCTCGACTCCGCCGCCCTCCTCCATGGCCGTGCCACCTCCGGGGTCGCCGGCGGGGTGGTGTACGCCGCGGCGCCGTTCACCGCGCCGCTGCGGCTCGGGGACCAGCCGGTCGCGGTCACCCAGGTGGTGGTCCTGACGCAGCGCTCACCGTCGGGGCTGGTCGCGGCGTGGCCGTGGCTGCTGCTCGCCGCCGGGGTGATCGTCGCCGTGGCCGTCGGGGTCGCCGACCGGCTCGGGCGGAGGATCGTTGCGCCGCTGCGCTCGGCCGAGTCGGTGACCGGCCGCATCGCCGCCGGGGACCTCGACGCGCGGGTCCCCGACCCGCCGGGCACCGATCCGGAGCTCGCCTCGCTCATCGGGTCGGTCAACACCATGGCCGGCGCCCTGGCCACGTCCAGGGCGGCCGAGCGCGACTTCCTGCTGTCGGTGACCCACGAGCTGCGCACGCCGCTGACGTCGATCCGGGGCTACGCCGAGGCCATCGACGACGGCGCGGCGGAGCCGAAGGCGGCGGCCGGCGTGATCCTGCGTGAGTCCGGTCGCCTCGAGCGCCTGGTCGACGACCTGCTCGAGCTGGCCAAGCTCCGGTCGAGCGCCTTCGGTGTCCGGCGCGAGGCGGTCGACCTCGGGGACCTGGTCGTGGCCGTGTCCGGGGCCTTCCTGCCCGCCGCCGCCGAGGTGGGCGTCGAGCTGGTCGCCGACGTCCCCGCCGCCGCGGTGACCGCGCTGGCCGACCCGGACCGGGTCGCCCAGATCGCCGCCAACCTGATCGAGAACTCGCTCCGCTACGCCCGCCGCCGGGTCGTCGTCGGGGTCGGCGCGGTACCGGGAGGTGTGGTGGTCTGGGTCGACGACGACGGCCCCGGGGTGGCCCCGGCCGCCCTCCCCCACCTCTTCGACCGCCTGTTCACCACCTCCGACCAGCACGGTCGCCACGTCGGGTCGGGTCTCGGCCTGGCCATCGTCGCCCAGCTGGTCACGGCCATGGGGGGCCAGGCCAGCGCCCGCTCCCCGCTCACGGGCGACGGCGGCACCCGCCTGGTCGTGACCCTCCCGTCGACCTGAGGAGCGCCTGCTCAGGTTGAGGATTCCGTGCAGGCAGAGCTCGTTGCCCTCCGGGTCGCGCAGCACGGCCCAGCGGTGGCCCGGATGGCTGTCGAAGCCGACCAGGCTGGCGCCGGCCGTCTCCAGGCGGGCCACCTCGTCGTCGAGCCGGTCGGTGGCGACGTGCACGTCGAGGTGGACCCGGTTCTTGGTCGCCTTCGGCTCGGGCACCCGCTGGAAGGAGAGGCGGGGGCCGTGCCCATCGGGATCGTCGGCCGCCACCGCGTCGGCGAAGGCCAGCCGACCGGCGATCCTGACCACGTCGGACTCACCGACGGTGCCGTCGGCGAGCAGCCCGGCGACGAAGTCGTGGGCGTCCTCGACCCGGTACCCGAGCAACTCGGCCCACCACCCGGCGAGACGGTGGGGATCGGCAGCGTCGAAGGTCACCTGCACCGGGGGGCCACGCGTCCGAGCATGCCGTGGTCGCCGCCGACGGGCAACGGCCGCGGGCCGCCCCCAGCCGGGGTCGGGGGCCGGCCGGGTCAGGCCGTGGCGTGGCTCACGAGGAGGGGACCGGCCCGGCGTTGGCCGGCCCGGAGTTGGCCGGCCCGGCGTTGGGTGGCAGGGTGGTGGGCGGCCCGGTCGTGGGCGGGACGGTCGTGGGCGGGACGGTCGTGGGCGGGACGGTGGTGGTGATGGCGGCGGGCAGCGTGGTGGTGGGCCCGACGGTGGTGCCGGGCGAGGTCGTGGTCGTGCTGGCCGGCGCGGTCGTGGTCGGCGCAGGGGGCGGGGCTGCGACACACGCCGGGGTCGGCAGGGTGACGGCGATCCGGCCCGACACGATCACCCGGAGCGGGACCTGCCCGACGGCCAGGCAGGTGGCCACGAAGTCGGCGGTGCCCGCCGCCCCGGTCCTCTGGCGCGCCGGGGCGCCGACCGTCCAGCCCCCGACGCCGTCGAGGGACACGGAGACCATGGGGGTGGGCACGAAGTCGACCCGGCCGACGGCGGAGACGGTCGGCCGGCTGACCTCGACGCGCACGGCCGTCGGCTGGCCCTGCAGGGCCGGGTACGGGTTGTACGACGCGGTCGCCGTCGGCCCGGAGAACCGGCTCGTCTGCAGGTCGACGCGGCGGGAATCGAGGCCGCCGACAAACAGGATGACCGGCGCGGTCATGGCCAGGCTGGGGACCTTCCACGCCCGGATGCGGTACCGGCCACCGAGCACGCCGCCGAGGGACCAGGTGCCGTTGCGGGCCGTGGTGACGTCGGCCGACGCCACCTGGTCGCCGACCAGGCGGTCGATCTCGACGGTCGCGCCGGCCACGGGGGTCGATGGTCCTGACACCGATGGTCCTGACACCGATGGTCCTGACACCGATGGTCCTGACACCGTGCCGTGGAGGCGGGCCGCTCCGGGACGCAACGCCACCTGGGTCGTCGTCGTCACCCCGGCGACGGTCCCCTCGTCGGCGGCCGACCCGTAGAGGGGTCCGATGGTCGTGGTCGACGCCGGCGGCGCAGTGGGCGGTGGCGTGGGCAGGTCGAGGGCGGCGACCTGGGCGCCACACCCGGCCAGGGCGGCACCGAGGGTCACGAGCCCGACGGCCCGGATGCGCCAACCGGTGCGGGACCGGCGACCCTCACACCGACCGGATGGCGGGAGGGCGGCGCGGGCGCCCCGGGGGGTCACGCCCGGTCCGGCAGCTCGACGATCCGCACGGCGGTGCCCGTGACCTCGCCGTCGGCCGCCCCGGCGGGCGTCGTCACCGCCCCCGTGCCGACGGCGACGGCCCGTCCGACGTAGGCCAGGCCCACCGGGCCTTCGCTCGGCGACACCGCCGCGCTGGTCACCGTGCCGACGGTCTTGTCGCCGACCACGACCGACGCGCCGACTTCGAGCGTCTCGTCGGCCCGCAGGCCTCGCAGGTGGCGGGGCACGTTGCCTCCGCGCGAGTCGATCCGGGCGACCAGCTCCTGGCCGGTGTAGCAGCCCTTGGTGAAGCTGACCGTCAGCGGCACGAGGCCGGTCTCGCCCGGGATGGTCCGCTCGGTGAGCTCGGCGACCATCGCCGGCACACCGGCCACGATCCGCGCCGCCTCCCACTCGCTCGGGTCGACGGCGGTGATGCCGGCGGCGACCGGGTCACCTCGGGCGACGAGCACGTCGGCCGCCTCCTCGCCGCGCGGCCACAGGGCCCGCACGACCATCGGCGCCCACCGGCGCCCCGGGTCACCCGCGGCACCGACGTCACCCGCGACACCGGCGGCACCGGCGACACCGGTGTCGGTCGGCGCCTCGGGACCGCCGGCCCGCGACCCGGCCGGCGACGCGTCCCCGGCGGCCGACTGCGCCAGCTCGGCGGCGGCGGTCACCGCCCCTGGTCCCCGCACGGCCACGGCGACCAGGTCCACGCCGGTGATCTCGACCTTGGTCCGCAGCCGGAACCTGATGAGACGGGCGATCACCGCCTCGCCCGACCCCCGGTCCGTGTCCACGAGCAGCGAGTCGGGACCGGTGCGCGTGACCCGCACCAGCGCGTCCACTTTCCCCGCCGGTTGCAGGATCCACGACCAGGCCGAGCCGCCCACCTCCAGGCCGGCCACATCCTGGCTGACCTGGCCGTCCAGGTAGCTCACCGCGTCGGGGCCGGCCAGGGCCGCTCCGTCGCGTTCCACCCTCGCCATCCACGTCGTCTCAACGGTCACGGTCCGCTCCTCTCTCCTTGCCCGGGTCGGCCAGCAGGCTGGCTCTCGTGCCCGGCTCGGCCAGCAGGCTGGCTCTCCTGCCCGGCTCGGCCACAGGCTGGCCTCGTGCCGCGCTGATCCGGCGCGCCCCGGGCACGGCGGCGAGCAGGGCGGCGGCTTTGTTGCGACACTCGAGATCCTCGTCGGCGGGGTCGCTGTCGGCAACGATCCCCGCCCCGGCCTGCACGCTCGCCGTCCCGTCGCGGCCCACCACCATGGTGCGGATGGCGATGGCGACGTCGAGGTTGCCGCTGAAGTCGAAGTACCCGACCGTCCCGGCGTACGGTCCCCGCTTGGTCGGCTCGAGCTCGTCGATCAGCTGCATGGCCCGCACCTTGGGAGCGCCCGACACCGTCCCGGCCGGCATCGTCGCGGCCAGCACCTCGACCGGTCCCAGGCCGGGGCGCAGCTCGCCCGACACCTGCGACGTGAGGTGCATGACGTGGCTGTAGCGCTCCAGGGTCATCAGCTCGTCCACGACCACCGAACCGTAGGCGGCGACGCGGCCCACGTCGTTGCGGGCCAGGTCCACGAGCATCACGTGCTCCGCCCGCTCCTTGGGGTGCTCGGACAGCTCGGCGGCCAGCCGACGGTCGTGGTCGTCGGTCGTCCCCCGCTTGCGGGTGCCGGCGATCGGGCGGGACACCACCCGGCCGCCGGTCAGGCGCACGAGCGGCTCGGGCGACGACCCGACCAGGCACAGCTCCGGACCGCGCAGGAAGAACATCGACGGGCTCGGGTTGACCTGGCGCAGCGACCGGTACAGGTCGAAGGGCCTGGCGTCGAGATCCACGTCGAAGCGCTGCGAGAGCACCACCTGGAACACGTCGCCGGCCACGATGTGCTCCTTGGCCGCGTCGACCGACGCCCGGTACTCCTCGGCGCTGGTCCTGCGCCGGTAGGCGGGGAGCTCGTCGTCGCGCTCGGGGGGCACGACGAGCGGCTCGTCGAGCGGCTCGGCGCCGGCCGCGGCCGTCTCGGCCAGGCGCTCGACGGCGGTGTCGTAGAGCGCGTCGCAGGCGGCCCGGTCGCTGCCCGCCGGCACCGGCACCGCCTCGACGATCGTGACCCGCTGGCGCCACGAGTCGTAGGCGACGACCTGGCCGACCACGGAGAGCACGGCGTCGGGGTAGCCGCGCTCGTCGGCGGGGACGTCGGGCAGGCGCTCGATCTCGCGCACCACGTCGTAGCCGAGGTAGCCGACGATCCCCCCGTGCAGGGGCGGCAGGCCTTCGAGGGCGGGGCTGCGGTAGGCGCCGAGCACGGCGTCGACCGCGGCGAGGATGCCCCGGTCGAGCGGCACGCCGTCGGGCAGGGTGCCCTCCACGGCCACCTCTCGGCCGCGGGCGATCAGGGTGGCCGAGGGCCGCAGGCCCATGAACGACCAACGGCTCCAACCGCCGGCATGGTCGACCGATTCGAGCAGGAAGGCCCGGTCGGCGTCGTCGTCACCGGCCAGGCGGGCGAAGGCCGCGACCGGGGTGGTCAGGTCGGCGAGCAGCTCGCGCCAGACGGGCACGACGGTCCACGTCGCCGCCAGCTCGGCGAACTCGTCGCGGCTGGGATGGATCAGGCGGCTCGGGCGGATCACGCGCCGGCCGGCGCGGGCTCGGCGGGCGTGGACCCGGCGCCGAAGGCGCGGTGGAAGCAGGAGTGGGCGCCGGTGTGGCAGGCGCCCCTGCCCTCCTGCTCGACGGTGACGAGCACGGCGTCGCCGTCGCAGTCGTAGCGGACCGAGCGCACCCACTGGCGGTCCCCGGACGTGTCGCCCTTGCGCCACCGCTCCTGCCGGCGGCGCGACCAGAACACCGTCCTGCCCGTCTCGAGCGTCTCGCGCAGCGCGCCGGCGTCCATCCACGCCAGCATCAGCACGTCGCCGCTCGACGCCTCCTGGACGACGGCCGCCACCAGGCCGCGGTCGTCGTAGCGCAGACCGGCGAGTTGATCGTCGGTGAAGGCGATGGGGGTGGCGACCGGCATGGCGGTCAGGTTAGGGGCGGACGGCGTCTCGACCGCGGTTCACTCGCGCCGAGCCATCCCGGTCAGGTCAGGAGGGCGCAGAGCTCCAGGTGCACCCCGTCGGGATCGGAGAACGACAGGATGGCCAAGCCGGCATCGGTCAGATCTGTGACGTCGCCGTGCTCGATGCCCGCCTCGTCGAGAGCGTGGTGGGCGTCGACCAGCGCGGCTCGCGACTCCACCAGGAAGCTGGCGTGGTCGAGGCCGGTGCGGGTGGACTCGAAGCGGTCGTTGCTCACCGGGCGCAACCCGAGCAGCGCCCCGGCCGGGCTCTGGTAGACCACCCCGCCGTAGAACGCCTCCGGCGACTCGCGCACCCCCGGCTCGTCCACCCGGGCCGACGCATCGACGGCGATCGGCCAGCCGAAGACCCGGTCGTAGAAGGCCTTCGACGCGGCGATGTCGGTGACGGTCAGACGGACGTGGGCAAAGCCGGAGCTCGAGACGAGGGACATGACGTCGGTGTACCCGCTCGTGGGCGTTCGCACGCCACAGGGTCGGGACTGTCACCCGTGCCGATGACGCGGAGGTGGCGGAGCGCCCGGAGGTACGAATCGAGCAGCGTGGTCTCCTCGTACGCCAGGCCGTTGTCCGCGCAGAAGGCCCTGACCAGCGGCTGGGCCCTCGCCAGGTTGGGACGGGGCATGGTCGGGAACAGGTGGTGCTCGATCTGGTAGTCGAGTCCGCCGAGCAGGAACGTGACGAAGCGGCCGCTGTCGACGTTGCGGGCGGTGAGGACCTGGCGGGGAGCGAAACCCAGGGTGCTGCCCGGCTCGATGATCGGCATGCCCTTGTGGTTGGGGGCGAATGAGCAGCCCAGGTAGAACCCGAAGACCCCCTGTTGGACGGCGATGAACGCCACGGCCCTGGCTGGTGAGAGCACCCAGAACACGGCGGTCAGGTAGAGGGCGGCGTGCACGACGAGGAGGGCCGCCTCGACCTTCGCGGACCGTTCACGCCGGCGTTCCCTGAGCGAGCTGACGCTGACCACGTGCAGGCTGACGGCCTCGAGGAGGACCAGCGGGAAGACCAGGACGGCCTGGTGGCGGACGGCCCACCGGGAAAACCCGCGGCGGCCGCGGGCGTGGGCCGCGGTGAAGGCGATGAGCCCGGCGCCGATATCGGGGTCACGGTCCTCCGCGTTCGGGTTGGCGTGGTGGGCGCCGTGCTTGGGCACCCACCACCCGAAGCTCACCCCCGTGAGCAGGTTGCCGACGACCAGCCCGATCAGGCCGTTGCCTCGCCGGGTCGCGAGGATCTGGTGATGGCCGGCGTCGTGGCCGACGAACACGATCTGGGTGAACGCCAGTCCGAGGTACGCAGCGACGACCAGCGCGAGCCACGAGTCGCCGACGACCACCAGCGCCGCCCACCCGGCGGCCAGGGCCGCGACGGTGGCGGCGGTCCTCACCGCGTAGCGGCCGACGCACCGGTCCATCAGACCCGCGGCGCGGACCTGGAGCGACAGCTCGGCGAAGCCGTTGCCCACCGGTCCAACAGCTGTGGCCTGCATGGCGTGTCCTCCTCGACGGTCCCCCCGCAGGGGTGCATGCCGGGAACTAGAGCAGGCAGAGAGCTTGTCTCTCGCCGCTCACGGTAGTCGCCCCTGCGGTCGTCAGAGGTACAGGCCGGTCCCGTCGGCCACCCGCTCGGAGGCCACCGCGTGGAGGTCACGCTCCCGCATGAGCAGGTAGTCGTCCCCTTTGACCTCGACCTCGAAGCGCTCGTCGGGGTTGAACAGCACCTGGTCTCCAGCCTTGACCGCCCGAACGTGCGGTCCGACGGCGACCACCTCCGCCCAGGTCAGGCGGTGGGCCACCTGCGCAGTGGCCGGGATGAGGATCCCGGCTCGCGAGGTGCGCTCCCCCTCGGCTCGCGGGACGGCCACGAGGACCCGGTCCGCCAGCATCTGGATTCCCTGCTTGGGCTCCTCGGCCATCCGAGCACGGTACCCCGGCGCGACGATGGGTGCTCCCGAGCAACCTGGAGGTACGTGGTGAAGATCCTGATCTCGTTCGACATGGAAGGCGTCGCCGGCATCGTCGACTGGGACCAGTGCCGACCTGCGGGCCACGGCTACGACGCCGGGTGCCGGCTGCTGCTCGGCGAGGTCAACGCGGCCATCGACGGTGCCATCGCCGGAGGGGCGGACGAGATCGTGTGCAACGACGCCCACGGCACCATGGCCAACCTGCCCGCCGACGAGCTCCACGGCCGGGCCGTCTACCTCGCCGGCCGGCACAAGCCCCGGTACATGATGCAGGGAATCGACGACGAGGTCGACGCCGTGCTCTTCGTCGGCTACCACGGGTCGATCTCGGGCTCGGCGGCCGTCCTCTCCCACACCTACAACCCTGCGGTCATCACCCGGGTGGAGCTCAACGGCACCGAGGTCGGCGAGAGCGGCATCAATGCCCTGGTGGCGCTGGCCCATCACGCTCCCATCGCCTTCGTGAGCGGCGACCAGGCGGCGGTCGAGCAGTGCCGACCCTGGGCGCCCGAGGCCGTCGGGGTGGTGGTCAAGGATTCGATCACCCGCTACGCCGCCGCCAACCTCCACCCGCTGGCGGCGCGCGATGCCATCGCCGCGGGGGCGGAAGCTGCGGTCAAGGCTGCGGCGGGGATGGCCCCCCCGCCCATCGCGCTGCCGGCCCGCCTCGACGTGGACGTGCTCGACGCCGACATGGCCGAGGTGGCGTCGTGGGTCAAGGGCGTCGAGCGCACCGGGACGCGACGGGCGACCATCGAGGGCGGCGACCCGGCCGCCGTGTTCGCCTCCTTCGTCGGTCTGACCTACATCACGAGGGTCGCTCGGGTGGCGTCGGGTCGCTGAGCAGCTTGGGGTCACGGGCCGAGCGGGTCACCGCCGAGGGAAAGGCCTCCAGGTAGGAGGGCAGCCCGTCGGCGCCGGTGGCCGCGAGCACGGCGTGGACCACGGCACGGGTGACCGCGTCGGCGGCGAGGGCCATCAACACGCCGAGCCGAGCGGGGCGCGACGACCCCAACCTCGGGGCCGTCCGAGGGATCGGCCTCCACCAGCGCCCTGGCCCCCGTCGCCAGGGAGAAGACCACGTCGCCGTCGGTCATGGCGTGGGACGGCCGGACGGCCCTGGCCATCCCGTCGTGGCCGGCGAAGGCCAGGCGGGTGGCCTCGGCCCTGGTCAGCGTGGCGTCGGTCGCCACCACGGCGAGCACCGTGGCCTGGCGCGGGCCCCGCCCCCGGTGCGCTCCTCCGCCGGTGGCGGCGGCGACGTCGCGCCTCGAGGGCCGTCGCAGGTCCCCCCACTCGCCTGGCAGCCCGACGTCGAGGCCGTGGAGCACCCCGGTGCGGGGGTCGACGACCCCGCCGCTCGGGTTGGCGGCGACGAGGGCGGCGACCACGGTCCCGTCGGCGGCCACCACGCTGGCCGACCCCGTGCCGCCCTTGAGCACCACCGCTCCCCCGCCCCCGATTCGGGCGCCGGTGCCGGCACCGACGCAGCCCTGGGCGAGCGCACGGCTCGATGCGGCCCGCGCCGCAGCCACTCCCCACGACGCGTCCGGCCGACGGGCGTGACGGGCGGCGACGTAGAGGTCGAACAGGCAGGCTGCGGGCACGATCGGCACGACCTGCTCGGGGCCGGCCCGACCGGGAAGCCCGTGTTGCGGCTGGCCAGCCACCCCGCCACCCCGTCGGCCGCGGCCAGGCCGTAGGCGCTGCCGCCCGAGAGGCACACCGCGTCCACGGTGTCGACGAGGGTGGTCGGGGCCAGCGCGTCGGTCTCCCGCGTCGCCGGGCCGCCCCCGCGCACGTCCACTGCGCCGACGGTTCCCGCCGGTGGCAGCACGACGGTCGTGCCGGTGAGCCATCCGCGGCCGCGCCGTTGGTGGTGTCCGACGAGGACGCCGGCCACGTCGGTCAGGTCGTTGTGGGGGCCGGGCGTGAGCCGGGCCGCCCCGTTCACCAGCTTCGCCGGGCCCGGCCGGCCGCATCGGCGCGCTGCGCGCGGCGAGCATCGGCGGTCTCACCCCCGCCGGGGCGGGTCAGGGCGAAGATCACCTCGGTGGTCTCCTCGCCGCGCGCCGGGGCCACGTCCCGGTTGCGCCCGATCTCGACGAAGCCCGCCTTGACGAGGACCCGCTGGGAAGCCAGGTTGTCGATGGCGACCTTGGCGTGCACGTGGCGACCGGGGACGGCGTCGAGCGCGGCGCGCACCGCGTCGGTGGCGATTCCCCTTCCCCAGTGGTCCCGGTCGATCCAGTAGCTGAGCTCGGTGTCGTCCTCGACCGAGAACGCCAGCAGGTGCCCGACCAGCTCGCCGTCAGCGACGATGGCCCGGATGACGACCTGCGGGTCGGCGACGAGCAGCTCCCACCTGGCCTCGAAGCCTGCGTGGTCGTCGGGGTCGGCGACCATGAAGGCGGCCATGTGGGCGGCGGCGGGGTCCCGCAGGTGCTCGTAGAGCAGCTCCGCCTCCCCAGGGCGGATGTCTCGAAGCTCGACGTCGGGCACGCGGCGCACGCTACGCCCCCCGGGCGCGTGGAGACCGGACCCTCCGCTCCCCCTTCTCTTCCTATCCGCACGCCCGAGCCGGAAACCCGATCCGGAGGGGGCGGCCGACCCTGGGGCGCTCCACGATGGATACCCACGTGGATCACCCCGAGATGCGCACAGCGCCGCCTCCCGGTCACGCCCCTCCCGCTCATGTCGCGCTGCGGCCGCTCACGCTGCGCCGCGGCCACGAGCCCGAGACAGAGGTTGGCGCGTCCAAGCGACGCGCATCGCGTCGGATCACATCGGTGAGCGGTAACCTGGACCCACCGTGACCAGAGCCATCACCGTTCGCCTCGATGAGGCCGATCACGCCGCGCTCGAACGGCAGGCCGAGCAACTTCGGCTCCGCCCGGGCACCCTGGCCCGGATCCTCGTGCACCTCGCGCTCAACGGAGACAGCGGAGGTACCGGCGGCGTGGCGGCGCGGGCGGCGCTCGACGGGCTGGTGCGGCGATCTCAGCAGCACCCTGCGACCGACGCCGTCGGCCTGGTCGCCGAAGCGCGAGTGGCGCTCGATCCAAGCCGGTGAGCATCGTCGTCGATGCCAGCGTCATCCTCGCCGTGGTGGTCGCAGACGAGCGTCAACGCGCCGCCCGAGCCCGCCTGGAGGGTTGGATCGACGCTGGCGAGAGCCTGCATGCGCCGGCCGTCCTGCCCTGCGAGATCGCCAACGTGCTCGCGCGGTTGGTCTTCGACGGTGCGCTCGAGACCGGCGACGTGCACGACATCTGGGCTGACCTTTCTGCCCTAGGTCTGATCCTCCACCCCTTCGACCTGGCCCTCGACGGTCCGGAGGTGGCCGACGTCACCGCTCGACTTCGTCGTCGTCATGCCACCGACTCGACCTACGTCTGCCTGGCCCGCAGGCTCGGCACGGCCGTTTGGACCCTGGACCGGGCTTTGGCCCGCAACGCCGCAGACGTCGGGCTGCCCGTCCAACTTCTGGCGTGAAGGTCAGTCAGAGCCTCGGTCGGAGCGCCTCGCGCACGACGTCATCGACGCCGGCGCGAGCAGGCCAGCGCGACACGCGATCGGCGACCGGGAGGATCTCGTCCAAAAAGGCCTCGTGGGCACGGAAGGCGGGGTCCTCGACGGTCCCCTCGACGAAGAGCACCGCGAAGCGCGCTCGGCGACCGTCGGCCTTGCGGCGCAGGACGCGACCCATGCGCTGGATCATCTGGCGGCGGGAGTGGCTGGCTCCGGCGATCACGGCGAGGTCGGCGGCCGGCACGTCGATCCCCTCGTCGAGCACCCGGGGGGCGGCCACCACGTCGAGGTCGCCCGCCGCGAAGCGGGCGAGGATCGCCCGTCGCTCGTCACGGCCCAGCTGGGAGTGCACCGCGCCAGCGCGCAGCCCACGCTCGGCGAGGAGGTGCGCCGCTCGTCGCGCGGCGGCGATGCTCTGGGTGAACACGATCGTCCGGTCGGCGTCGCCGATCGACGGGGAGAGGCCGAGGATCGCCTCGTCCTTGGCCGGGGTGTCGGCCAGCAGCCGGCGTCGCTCCCGCACCGCCCGGAGATACGCCCGAGCCGCTTGCGCCCCGTCGCCGTCGCCGTCGGCCAGCGCCGTGGTGGCCCGGATGAGCTCGGCGAAGGGCTCGGGTGGGACGCCGTGGCGCTGCACGAGACGGGCCAGGAGGTGGCCTGCGAGCTCACTGAGCTCGTCATAGCAGGCCTGCTCGTCGGCGGCGAAGGCGACACCGAGCAGCACCACCTCGAAGCGGGCCGTCACCCCCTCCGTCAGCGCCCGCGCGTACCCGACGCGCAGGCAGGTGCCGCCGAAGTAGGGGTCCAGCCACTCCAGGTTGCCGTCGTCGTCGCGCGCGTAGGTGGCGCTCAGCCCGAGGCGGCGGGGGAAGCGCTCGTCGAGCGCCAGGTGGTTGACGGCGCTGCCGTAGCGGTGGCACTCGTCGGCGACGAGGAGTCCGCCGGCCCGGATCGGCCGCACGTCGCGGGCTCTGGCGCTGTTGACCACGGCCACCACCACGTCGTGGCTCGCCAGGTCGTCGGTCCATCCGGCCCCCAGCTGGCCGACCCGGACCCGATCGGGGACCCGGGTCGCGAGCTCGGCGACCCACTGGTGGGCCAGCTCGATCGTCGGGACGAGCACCAGCACCTGGCCGCGCCGGCGCAGCTCGGCGCACGCAGCCGCCACCCCGACCATCGTCTTGCCCGTCCCGGTGACCGCTTCGATGACGCCGCGCCGACCGGCTCGCTCCCAGGATCTCAGGGCCTCGGCCTGCCACGGGTAGAGCCGGAGGGCCGAAGGAGCGACGTCGGTGGCGACGGGACCGGCACGAGCTGGTCTCGCCCCTCGGGACGGCTCCCCCGCCAGCCACCAGCGCGCCGGGTGGCCCCTTCCGCAGCGGAAGCGACCGTGAGCGGAGAACAGGGCAAAGCTCACGTCCCGCTCGCTCGGCCTCCCGATGCGCTCCGCGACCTCGGAGGAGGTCAGGCCCGGGGCGGCGGTCAGCACCTCGGCCACCTCGTCGACGAGCACCGGTGATCAGCCCGGCCCGGCGGGCGCGTCCGGCTCGGGCTCGTCGGCAAGGTCGACACCCAGCTCGGCGGTGGTGATCTCGGGCCGGTAGTCGGGGTCGAGGTGGCGGAGATCCCACCCGTTGATCCAGGCGCGCACGTACTGGCGCATCCGGTTCGACGGCAGGCGCTCGAGACCAGCGACCTGGGGCGGATCCCAACCGTAGGCGTCGGCGTGGATCTGGCGGAGCTGGGCGTAGGTCCTGTCCAGCTCCTCCCGGCCAGGGGGTTGGAGCTGCACCTGCTCCCGCTCGATGATCCGCATGCCCACCTCGGCCATGCCAGCCAGCAGCTCGTCCTCGGCGGTCCCCTTGGCCCGGAGGCGCTTGGGGATGAGCTCGATGTCGTTCTTGCCGACCAGCACCTGGGCCTCGAAATCGTCGACGGTCGCCACCACGGCGGCGATCGGCGCACCCGTGTCGTCCCGGTCGCCGCGCACCCATCGGGCCAGCTCGGCGTAGGACCGCGCCCGCTGCAGGGTCGAGTAGCGTCCGATCAGCTCCGCCTCGTCGATGAGCACCACCCACCCCCGCAGGGCTGCGGCCTGCATCAACCGGGCCAGGAAGCGGAACCGCTGCCGGGAGAGCTCCCGTTCCTTGACCTTGTCGAGGCGGTAGGTGGCGGCGGCTCCGGCCTCCTTGAGCCGGCGCCGCAGATCGGCGACCGGCAGCGGGTCGCCCGCCCAGAACTGCACGATCCGATCGGCGAACTCCTCGTCGCCGCGCGCGTACTCGTGGAGGAACAGCGTGGCCGCGAACCGGCTGTCGACCGGAGCATCCTCCTGGTGGGCCCAACGGTAGAGCTCGGCGTAGCTTGCCGAATCTTCCTGGAGGCCCGCCGCGATCTCGTCGATCGCCGATCCGGGGCGCCCTGGCACCCTGGCCGACTCGACGGCGGCGAGGTACACCTTCACCGGGTCGTGCAGGGGCGTCTCCTTGGAGACGACCACCTTCGAGACGCAGAAGCCCTCGGACAGCGCAACATGGGCCAGGTGCTCGAGCACGTGGCTCTTGCCAGTCCCGAACCCTCCTCCGATGAGCATCCCTCCTGGAGCCGGTCCTTCGGGGAGGCCGCCGACCGCACCGAGCAGCTGGCTGAAGCGGTCCTCGACGCCTTGCTGCATCGAGCCGAGCACCGCCACCGCGTCCCGGTTGGGAACCCCGGCCCGGAGTGCCTCCAGCGCCCGTCGGCGCCCGACCGAGCGGGGAGCTGCGTCGCCTGCGTCGCTGCTCACACCGCTCCCAACCGGATCAGGGAGGAGTACGGGTTGTCACGGTGGCGGTCACGGACCTCGTCGAAGATGCGCAGCTTCAGCGCCTGGTAGGCGTCGAGACCCCGCCCGGTGTCGGTCACGAACGACGGGGCGGCCACCACTGCGAAGAGGGAGGCGGCCATCTCGTCGGTGCTGTCGACCAGCTGGCGGAGCACCTCGTAGGCATCGAGGAGCGAGGCCTTCGTGTAGTAGTGCCCCTCTCGCTCGGCCGGGCTCGGCCGGCGGGCGAAGCCGAGGCGGCGGATGTCGAGGATCACCACCAGGCCGGCGTGGCCGTTGACCGCCAGCCAGTGGGCGAGAGAGAAGAGCAGCGACCTGGCGTTGTGGCGGCCGATGCGGCGAAAGATCAGGGCCGACTTGAGCGCGGAGATCTGACGCAGGTCGCCGCGCAGCCAGTCGAGCACGGCGGTGTGCTCGGCGTCGGTGACCTGGCCGGTGCGCAGCTGCGCCTGGCAGAGCCGCAACATGGCGGTGCGCAGCTCGGAGACCATGGCATAGTCGTGGTGGATCCCGGTCTGCAACGCCCGGTCGATGTCCCGGCGCAGCTCGCGGGCATCGACGCCATGGTGGGCGGCGAGGGCATCGAGGGAGAGCGCAGCTCCCGCCGGGAGGTCGTAGCCGGCCGCCGCGACCGAGCGGCGGGCGGCGATCTCGGCCAGACCGTCCCAGTCGACCTGGCGGGCCACGGCGAAGAAGACCTGCTCGAGCAGGTGCACGCGGATCGCTGAGGCGTCGACGTGGGCGACGACGTAGCCAGCCGCGCTCGACGCCGCCGCCAGCCGCTCGACGAAGGCGTCTGCGACGTCATCGTCTTGACCGATGGCGAACTTGACCGCCGCCCCCCCGGCGTCGAGGTAGCCGAGCAGGTACTCGGCCTCGACGAAGCCGACGTAGTCCTCGACGGAGATCAACGCGGGCCTTCCGTGAAGGCGATCCCGGCGTAGACCTTGGTCTGGCCGTCCCGGGTGACCGTGGTGAGCACCCCGCTGCCCCTGGTCATGGCGCTGGCCGGGAGGCTCATCCGTCGGCCGCCCTTGGTGTCGACCAGGCCGCTCTGGTCGAGCAGGTAGAGGTCCCTGGCGAGCTCCTGACGGGGGTACTCGCGAGCGGTCCCCGGGAGCAGCGTGAGCACGGCGTGCACGTCCACGAGCTTGACGGTGGCGCCGGACCGGTACCCCTTGGCCGCGACCGCGAGGTCGTAGGCGGCGACGAGGCTGGTGATGAAGGCCTCCGGCCGAAACTTCGGCGGCCGACGCTGCAGGGCGGCGAGCGTGCGGACCACCACCGAGGGGCGGACCCGGCGATCCTTCTTCTTGTCGACCATGACGCTGTAGTCGGTCGCCGAGACGTGGACCACCGCGGGGTAGCACAGGATGCGATCGTCGGACTCGTAGGCGGAGACGCCGGCCTCGGCCGTCGCGCCGAGCAGCTCCTTGGCGAAGTCCCCCGAGGCGAACCACCCGCCCACGTCGAAGCGCCACCCGGCACGAGCCCCGGTCACGGCCGCAGCCGCCGCATCGGCGAGGACCACGGCGTTGTCCATCGACTGCTGCAACTCCCGGATCTGGCCGACGGCAGCGGCGGCCTTGGCCCGCTTGGTCTCCTTGAGCACGGCGGCGATCGACTCGAGCGCCCCGTCGACGCCGCGCTCCAACGCGGCCAGGGCCTCCTCGAGGCCGGGCGGTTCGGCGGTCATGGCGCACCTCCAGAGATGGTCGACAAGGCGGCACCGTCGCGGACCGGTCCCTGATCCGACACCGGTCGAACCTCGACAGCGACGTCGCCCCGCTTGGAGAACCCGAGCAGGAGCGTGTCGCCGATCCGGGCACCGGCGGCCAGGGCCAGGGCCCGAACGGAGCCCCTGACGGGGTGGCTTCCCTCGTGGACGACCACCACGGGCCCGTAGCGGCTGGAGAAGACGCGCCGGCTCGGCACCGTCACACCGAGGCCATCGGCGAGGGACGCCGGCACGGGGGCCTCGGCGCCACGGAGGACCTGAGCGTCGACGCGGACCCACAGCCAGAGACGGTCGTCGATCACCTCCGGGGCCTCGGCGGCGGCCGCCTCGGTGGACCGGCTCGGCGCCGGCAACAGGGGGGCAGGACGGAACCCGACACGGGCGGGAGGGGCCTCACGGTGCTGGTCGGACCAGTCCGCCAGGGCGATGGTGCCGTCAGGCAGGCGGCGGAAGCGCGGCTTGCGGGCCGTCGCGCCCACCCTGGCCGCGGTCTCGTCGCGACCACCCTCCGACAGGCACGCCACGATCTCAGCGGGCGGCAGGGCGCGGCCGTGAGCGTCGAGCACCCGCTCGAGCGCATCGGGGAGCGACCCGGTGACCATCACGGCCAGGTCGTGGACGACGGCGGCGTGGTTGGCCCGCAACCACGCCCCGGACGTGCCCGCGTCGAAGCCGATCTCGCCTTCGACGTCGGCCAGGCGGCGCACCCCCCCGTCACCGGACAGGCAGGCCTCGGTTCGAGCGACGATCTGCGCGTCGATGGCGATCCACCCGGGCCGCGCTCGCAGAGGCCGATACGGGCCGGCCAGCCAGACGACGACGTCTTCGGAGGCAGCATCGACGCCCAAGCGGCTCAGCGCGGCGTCGACCACCTCGATGCTGGCGGCCGGGCCGAGACGCTCGCGCAGGCCGGCGACCAGCCACGCCAGCGGACCAGGAGACGCCTCCAGCGCAGCGCGCGCCCGCCACTCCGCCCGGCGCAGGAGCTCCCATGCTCGCCGAGCCGGCACGCCGTGCTCCTCCGCCATGGCTTGGGGCGAGGGCACAGCCGTGCGCCACGCCGTCGACGCCCTCCACAGCGCCCGGCTGCGGTCGTCGCCCACGGCCTCGATCACGACGCCGAGCGAGCCGTCCAGGGCGCAGGCCCAAGGAGCGCGCTCGCGCACCAGCCGGTCGGCGGCGCGACGGACCGGGGCCGGCGCGTCACCCGCGCGCAGGCCGAGCAGCGCCTCGGTCACGGGCTGGACGTGGGCCGCTCGCTCGAAGCGCAGCACGACGTCCAAGTCCTCCTCGTGGGCGCCACCGGCGCCCGGCGCCGAGGCGGCCACGCCAGACAGGCTCCGCTCGAAGCAGAGGCCGAGGACCTCGGCGAGGGTCGCTGCGCCGACGTTGGGCAGGGCTCCCACGTCGGCGAGCTGGCGATCGAGGAGGGTGCCCCACCGGTTCCACCCGGCCCGGTCGAGCACCCCCTCGAGGCGGGGTCCGCACGTGCCCGGCACGAGCGGACCGTCGGGGAGGACCCCGGCGCCGGGAGCGAGGTCGCCGAGGCGAAGAGCAGCCGCCCGCTCGATGGCCCAACCGCCGCCCAGGACCTCCTCCAGGGTTCGACGCAGCTCCCGGCGCCGCCCCGGCTCTGCGATGCCGACGAGCGGCCAAGCGGCGACGGAAGCGGGGATGCCCCCTGGTCTGGGCCGATCGAGGGCTCCCTTTGCGTTCTTGGCGTCAGCGGCACGGCCACCGGCCGCTGCGAGCCCGGAGCGGAGCCGCTCGCACCCGTCGTCGTCGAGCAGCGCACCGACCCTCAGGGCGTCGGCGAGGGTCGGCGGCTGGCGCTCGGTGCGGCCCCGCACCACCGAGGATCGAGCTTTGCGGACCACGTCCGAACGGTAGCCAACGGCGCCGAGGGTTTGGTCGATCGCCACCTCTACGTCCTGTCGGGCGCCGGCACGGGCCGCACGACGACGCCGGCCGCGGTGAGGGCCGCCTTGGCGTCGGCGATCGACGCTTCGCCGAAGTGGAAGATCGACGCGGCGAGCACGGCGTCGGCGTGGCCGTCGACCGCTCCGGCGACCAGGTCGTCGAGGGCCCCGACCCCGCCGCTGGCCACGACCGGGATCCCGATGGCGTCGGCCACGGCCCGGGTGAGCTCGAGGTCGAAGCCGTGCCGGGTGCCGTCGCGGTCCATCGAGTTGAGCACCACCTCCCCAGCGCCGAGGCGCTGGCTGCGGGCCGCCCAGGCCAGGGCGTCGATCCCCGTCGCCGTCCGGCCACCGTGGGTGAAGACCTCGAAGGCGGCGCCGTCGGGCCGGCGGCGCACGTCGATGCCGACCACGGCGCACTGGGAGCCGAAGGTGTCGGCGATCTCGGTGACGAGCTCCGGGCGGGCGACGGCCGCCGAGTTGACGCTCACCTTGTCGGCGCCGGTGCGCAGGAGGCGTCGGGCGTCGTCGAGGGTCCGCACGCCCCCGCCGACGGTGAGGGGCACGAACACCTCGTCGGCGGTCCTCGCCACCACGTCGAGCATGGTGTCGCGGCCGTCCGACGATGCGGTGATGTCGTAGAAGACCACCTCGTCGGCCCCTTCCGCGTCGTAGCGGGCGGCGAGGGCGACCGGGTCACCGGCGTCGCGCAGGTCGGCGAAGCGCACGCCTTTGACCACCCGGCCGCCGTCGACGTCCAGGCAGGGCACCACCCGCACGGCCCGGACGGTCGCCCCGGGGCTCACCACGGCGAGCCGCCGTCGAGGGAGGCGCAGGCGGCGACGGCGTCGGGCACCGTCAAGGCGCCCTCGTAGAGCGCCTTGCCGACGATCACCCCTTCGAGGCCGCGGCCGTCGGAGCGGATGCCGGCGAGCACCCGCAGGTCGTCGGCGCCCGACACCCCGCCGGAGGCGACGATCGGCGCGCCGGTGAGCTCGAGCAGGCCGGCCAGGCCGACCACGTCGGGGCCGGCCAGCCGACCGTCACGGGCGATGTCGGTCACCACCACGGCGGCCGCGCCGGCGCGGATCACCTCGGGCACCAGCTCGGCGACCCGGCGGCCGCCGCCCTCCACCCAGCCCTTGACCATGACCTCGCCGTCGCGATGGTCGAGGCCGACCGCCACGCGACCAGGCCAGCGGCCGGCGAGATCGGCGACGAGCTCGGGCGCGGTGATCGCCGCGGTGCCGACCACCACCCGGGTCACGCCCAGGTCGAACAGGGCGCCCGCCTGGTCCACCGAGCGGACGCCCCCGCCGACCTGGACAGGGACGGTGACCGCGGCGACGATCGAGGCGATCACGTCCCGGTTGCCGGGCGTGCCCGTGCGGGCCGCGTCGAGGTCGACGACGTGGATCCACGCGGCGCCCCCGGCCGCCAGGTCGCGGGCCACCACGACGGGATCCGGGCGGTAGACCGTCTCGCGCTCGAAGTCACCCTCGACCAGGCGCACGACCTGCCCGTCGCGCAGATCGATGGCGGCGAAGAGGTCCACGGTCAGGCCCGCCACGCCAGGGCGCCGACGAGCGAGGCGAAGTTGGCCAGCAGGGCCAGGCCGGTCGGGCCCGACTTCTCGGGGTGGAACTGGGTGGCCCACAGCCGACCCTGCTGGACGACGGCCGCGACCGGGCCGCCGTAGTCGCAGGTGGCGACCACCTCCGGACCCATCGGGGCGGCGTAGGAGTGGACGAAGTACACCCACGGAGCGGCCGCCGGCCCCTCGAAGCGGGGCCCGGTGAGCAGAGCCGACGCCCCCGGTCGGTGGCGGAGGAGGTTCCACTGCATCTGGGGGTGCTTGACGCCGGCGGGGAGCCGGGCGACGGTGCCGGGCAGGAGACCCAGGCCGGCGGCGCCGGGCGACTCCTCGGACCGCTCGTAGAGCAGCTGCATGCCGACGCAGATGCCGAGGAGGGGGATGCCGCGCACCACCGCGTCGGTGACGACCTCGTCGAGCCCGGAGGAGGCCAGCGCCTCGCGGCAGCGGCCGAAGGCGCCGACCCCGGGCAGTACGAGCCCGTCGGCGTCGGCCGCCTCGTCGGGTTCGGCGACCAGATGGGCGTCGACCCCCTGGCGCTGGAGCGCCTTCTCGGCCGAGCGCAGGTTGCCGATCCCGTAGTCGAGGACGGCGATCACGGTCGGCTCGCTCCCGGCGCCGAGGGTCCGCCCCCCGCCGGGGCCACCGAGGCGGCGCCGGCGGTCAGGGTGCCCTTGGTCGACGGCACCCCGCCACCTTCCAGCCGCACGGCGTCGCGCAGCGCCCGGGCCACGCCCTTGAAGGTGGCCTCCAGGATGTGGTGGGTGTTGCGCCCGTACCTCAACCTCACGTGGAGGGTGAGAGATGCGCTGTGGGCGAAGGCGCGCCAGAACTCCTCCGACAGCTGCGGGTCGAACCCCGGCCGGCCGAGCAGGAAGGCCTCGCCGCCCGGCGCCGGGTCGACGTCGTAGACGAGGAACGGCCTCCCCGACAGGTCCACGGCCACCTCGACGAGGGCCTCGTCGAGCGGCACGTCGATGGACGCGAAGCGCCGCACGCCGGCCTTGTCCCCGAGGGCCTCGGCCACCGCCTCGCCGAGGAGGATGCCGACGTCCTCGACGGTGTGGTGGGTGTCGACCGCGACATCGCCGTCGGCCACCACCCGCAGGTCCCAGCCGCCGTGCTTGCCCAGCTGGGCGACCATGTGGTCGAAGAAGGGGATGCCGGTGGTCACCTCGATCCGGCCGTGGCCGTCGAGGTCGACCTCGACGTCGACGGTGGTCTCCTTGGTGGCCCGGCGTCGGGCGGCGGTGCGGGCGGTCATCGGCGGGCTCCTGGGCGGACGGACGGGGGGCGGATTCGGCGAGGCGAGGCGGTGCGGGGCGAGGTGGGCCGGCGGGGGCCAGGTGAGGCCGGTCAGGTGAGGACGGCGGCGAGGGCGGCGGCGAGGGCGGCGAGGAACCGGTCGTCCTCGGCCGGGGTGCCGACGGTGACCCGCAGGCAGCCTTCGAGGCCGGGCCACGACGAGGTGTCGCGCACCAGCACCGACCGGCGGACGAGCTCCTCCCAGACGTCGGCGCCGGCGCGGCCGTGGGGGCGGAAGAGCACGAAGTTGGCCTCCGACGGCCAGCACGTCACCGGGAGGACGCCGAGGGCGGCGACCAGGCGCTGGCGCTCTCGGACCACATCGGCGACCCGTTGGTCCATCTCGGCGGTGAAGCGGACGGCCAGGGTGCCGGCCAGCTGCTTGGCCGCGTCGAGGTGGTATGGGAGGGTGACCCGCTCGAGCATGGCCACCACGGGCGCAGGGCCGAGCAGGTAGCCGAGGCGGAGGGCGGCGAGCGACCACGTCTTGGAGAAGGTGCGGGTGACGACGAGGGGCAGATCGTCGTCAATCAGGCCGACGGCGCTGTGGTCGGCAAACTGCCCGTACGCCTCGTCCACCACGACCAGCCCAGGGGCGGCGTCGACCACCCTCGAGATGGTGGTCGGGTGCTCGGTGGTGCCGGTCGGGTTGTTGGGCGAGCAGAGGAAGGTGACGGCCGGCCGGTGGGAGGCGAGGACGTCGATGGCCAGGTCGACGTCGAGGGAGAAGTCGTCCCTGCGGCCGCTCTCGACCACCCCCGTCCCGGTGACATGGGCGATGTGGGCGTGCAGCGCGTAGGTGGGCTCGAAGGTCGCGGCCACCCGGCCGGGGCCGCCGTAGGCCAGGCAGACCGATTGGAGCACCTCGTTGGACCCGTTGGCCACGAAGACCTGGTCAGCGCGCACCCCGTGGAGCCCGGCGATGGCGGCGCGCAGGCCGGTGGCGGCGCGATCGGGGTAACGGTGCCAGGCCACGTCGGCCAGGCCGGCCCTGAACGCGTCGAGCCACCCGGCCGGTGGCGGGTACGGCGACTCGTTGGTGTTGAGGCGGACCTCGACGTCGACCTGGCGGGAGTGGTAGCCCTCCCGCAGCCCGAGGTCCTCCCTCGGCTCGGGGAGGCTCACGGCGTCAGCTCCCCGCCACCCGCATGCGGACCGACTCGGCGTGGGCGGCCAGGCCCTCGGCACCGGCGATGGCCGCCACGTGGGGGGCCAGGCGGGCCAGGGCGTCGCGGTCGAGGTCGACCACGTGGATGTGCTTGGCGAAGTCGTCCACCCGCAGCGCGGAGCCGAACCGGGCGGAGCGGGCCGTCGGCAGCACGTGGCTCGGGCCGGCCACGTAGTCGCCGACGCTGGCCGGCGCCCAGGGTCCGACGAAGACCGCGCCCGCGCTGCGGACCAGGGGGAGCAGGGCCTCGGGGTCGGCGGTGAGCAGCTCGAGGTGCTCGGCGGCGACCACGTTGGCCACCTCCATGGCCGCTTCGGGCCCATCGACCAGCACCGCGTAGCCGCCCCGTTCGAGGGTGGAGGTGATCTCCGCCCGCCGGGGCGACGCCTCGGTCAGACGCTCCACCGCGTCGGTCACCGCCTCGAGCACGTCGTCGGACCAGGTGACCAGGTAGCTGAAGCCGTCGGGTCCGTGCTCGGCCTGCACCACCAGGTCGATGGCCACCCAGTCGAGGTCGACGGTGCCGTCGGCGACGACGGCCACCTCGGATGGGCCGGCGAAGGCGGACGGCACCCCCACCGCTCCCTCCTGGGCGACGAGACGCTTGGCGGTGGCCACGTAGATGTTGCCGGGGCCGACGATCACGTCGACCGCGGGGATGGTCTCGGTGCCGTAGGCGAGGGCCCCGACGGCCTGCGCACCGCCGACCCGGTACACCTCGTCGACGCCGGTGATCGCGGCGGCGGCGAGGATGGCGGGGTGGACCCGGCCGTCGGGCCCCGGGGGGGTGGCGACGGCCAGCTGGTCGACCCCGGCGACGCGTGCGGGGACGCCGGCCATGAGCACCGACGACGCCAGCGGGGCCAGGCCGCCGGGGACGTAGAGGCCGGCCCGCTCGACGGGCCGGCGCAGATCTCGCACCCGCAGGCCGCGGTCGACGTGGTCCCCGTCGAGGTGGAGCTGTGTGCGGTGGTAGGCCGCGATGTTGTCCCTGGCCGTCTCGAGCGCGTCGCGCAGCTCGGGGTCGATGGCCTCCACGGCGGCGGCGACCTCGGATGGGGGCACGCGCAGCTCGTCGACGTCGACCCCGTCGAAGCGCCTGGTCAGCTCCCGCAGCGCGGTGTCGCCGCCGGTCCTGACGGCCGCCAGGATGCTCCGCACCGCTTCGACCGGAACCTCACCGCCGAGGTCGGGGGCGGGGAGCAGGCTGCGCAGCTCACCCGTCGCGCCGCGCAGGTCGATCCGGGTCAGGAGAGGGGCCATCGGGGGTGAGATGCTACCCGGGTGACCACCCACGCCGAATTGAGCTCCGTGGCGACCGACCTCGACGAGCTGCTCGGCCGCCTGACGTCCATCGCCGAGGACCTGGGGGGCGCCGAGCGGGACCGGGTCGGGCCCGACCTCTACGAGCTCGAGCGGATGCTCACCGCGGCCCGGCGGCGCCTGTCGCGCCTGCTCGACAGCGCACCCTGAGACCCGCTCCCTGAGACCCGCCCCGTGAGGCACCGCACCGTGAGACCTCACTCGGCGAGGTCCCACAGCAGCCGGTACCAGGCCCGTCGGTCGGGGTCGTCGGCGATCCCGTAGGCGTCGAGGAGGGGGCGCTCCCAGCCGGGCCCGTAGTTCCAGTTGGTGCTCCAGGTGGCGACGGCCAGATCGGCCCAGCGGTCGGCCACGCCGAGGCGCCCGAGGTCGACGTGGCCGGCGCAGGATCCATCCGCAGCGACGAGCGTGTTGGGCACGCAGGCGTCGCCGTGGCCGACCACGACGAGGTCCGGCTCCGGGGCTTCGGCCAGGCGGGCGAGGGCGCCCTCCACGCCGAGGGCGGCGTGCTCGGGGTGCCACTCGTCCGGGTCGAGCCGGCCCGCGTCCCCGGCCTCGACCGCGTGGGCGACCCGCACGGCCGCCGACCAGTCCCACGGACAGTCGTCGACGGGCACGGCGTCGTGCCAGGCGCGCAGGCCGGTGCCGACGGCGGCGACGGCCCCCGCCGGGTCGGCGGCCCAGCGCGGCGACACGGCACTCTCGGCGTCGATGCCCGCGGTGAGCAGCCACGACCCGTGCTGGCCTGCGCCGCTGGCGATGACCGCGGGGACCGGGGTGTGGCCGCCCGCCCACCGCATCCTGGCCGCCTCGGCGGTGAGGTCGACGTCGGTGCCGGCCGGGGCCCACTTCACGTAGCGCCGCCCGCCGGCGATCCGCCACGTGGTGCCCCCCACCCCGTTGACCCACACCGCCTCGACCGCCGCGGCGCCGACGATCCCGGTCAGGGCGGACGGCAGCGGTACCGGCCGCCCCGGCGCTCCCGCCAGCGGGGGCGACGCCGGCCCCTCGGTCACGGCCTGGGTCGAGGACCGGCGCGGGTCGGCAACTGGGCCGAGGGGCAGAAGTCCGACAGCGCGCACTCGGCGCAGCGCGGCCTCCTGGCCACGCACACGCGGCGGCCGTGGAGGATGAGCCGGAGGCTGAGCAGGCCCCACTGGCCCCTCGGCACCAGCGCGCCGACGGCGTGCTCGATCTTGACCGGGTCGGTCTCGGTGGTGAGCCGGAGCAGGCCGGCCAGGCGCGTGACGTGGGTGTCGACGGGCAATCCGGGCTCGCCGAGGGCGACGCTGCGCACCACGTTGGCCGTCTTGCGCCCGACGCCGGGCAGGCTGACCAGATCCTCGATGGCGTGGGGGACGGCGCCGTCGTAGCGCTCGGTGACCCCCGCGCCGAGCCCGATGAGGCTCCTGGCCTTCGACCGGAAGAACCCGGTGCTCTTGATCAGCCCCTCGAGCTCCGCGGGCTCGGCAGCGGCCAGCGCAGCAGGGTCGGGGTAGCGGGCCAGGACCGAAGGCGTGACCAGGTTGACCCGCACGTCGGTCGTCTGGGCCGACAGCACCGTGGCCACCAGCAGCTCCCACGGCGTCGAGAAGTCGAGCTCGCACAAGTCGGCGGCGTTCCCCGGATATTCGACGGCGAGGCGAGCCACGGTCTCCTTGGCCCGTCCCTTGGGTGTTCTCGGCCGGCCCACGGGCCCAGGGTAGGCAGGCGGGCACGGTGCCCCGGGTACGGTGCCGGGGTGCACCGCATCGAGCGCCACCACGACCTCGGCCCCGACGACGTCGAGGCGGTCAACGGGCTCCTCGCCGCGGCCCGCGCGGTCGACGACCACGCCCCGATCGACGAGCACGCCTGGCTCGACCTGGTGGCCGGCGGCCGGTCGGGCTATGCCGGCCTGGTGGCCTGGCAGCAGGGCCACCCCCACCCGGTCGGCTACGCCCAGGTGACCAGGGGCGCCGACAGCTGGGCCGTCGAGCTGGTCGTCGACCCCCACCACCGGGTCCCCGGCAACACCATCGGACCCGACCTGCTGGCCGAGGCGAGGGCGGCGATCGCCGAGGCGGGCGGGGGCCACGTCCACCTGTGGATGAGCCGGCCGGGGCCGGGGAGCGACGGCCTGGCCGGCGGCATCGGGCTCCGCCCTGGCCGGGCGCTGTACCAGATGCGCCGCCGCCTACCCCTCGAGGCCGACCTGCTCGGCGAGCCGCTCGAGACCCGACCCTTCGTGCCCGGCCGGGACGAGGAGGCGTGGCTCGAGGTCAACAACCGGGCCTTCGACTGGCATCCCGAGCAGGGCGGGTGGGACCGGGCGACGATCGAGGCGCGCGAGCACGAGCCGTGGTTCGATCCGAGCGGCTTCCTGCTCCACGAGGAGGACGGCCGACTGCTCGGATTCTGCTGGACCAAGGTGCACGCCCACCACGAGCCGCCCCTCGGGGAGATCTACGTCATCGCCGTCGACCCCGACGCCGGCCGTCACGGCCTCGGCCGCCGCCTGACGGTGGCCGGGCTCGACCATCTCGCCGCCCAGGGCCTCGAGGTGGGGATGCTCTACTGTGACGCCCTCAACCGGGCCGCGGTCAAGCTGTACGTGGACCTCGGCTTCGTGGTCAACCACCTCGACCAGGCCTACGTCGGCGACGTCGCCCCGGCCTGAGCGCCGGCCCGAAGCCCGACCCGGGCCCCGACCCGCGTCGACCCCCGTACCCTGGTCGGCGTGCCGGGCGCCTACGACCTCTCCAGGGACGAGCTGGCCGACCTGCTGGCCGACCACCCCGCCTACCGGGTGGCCCAGGTCTGGCGGGGCCTGCACGAGCAGCTGCGCAGGCCCGAGGAGATGACCGACCTGCCCGCCGGGCTCCGGCGCGACCTCGGCGCCAGGCTCCCGCCGGAGCTGGTCGAGGTCGAGGCCAGGGAGGCCGACCGCGGCGAGACCCGCAAGTGGCTCTGGGCCCTGGCCGACGGCGCCAACGTGGAGACGGTCCTGATGCGCTACCGGGACCGGGTGACGGTGTGCGTGTCGAGCCAGGCCGGCTGTGCCATGCGCTGCTCGTTCTGCGCCACCGGGCAGGCCGGCTTCACCCGTCAGCTGACCGCCGGCGAGATCGTCGCCCAGGTGGTGGCCGCGGCGAGGGCGGCGAGGGCCGACGGGCGGCGCCTGTCCAACGTGGTGTTCATGGGCATGGGCGAGCCGCTGGCCAACTACGACCGGGTGTGGGCGGCGGTGACCCGCATCCACGACGACCTCGGGCTCTCGGCGCGCCACCTGACCGTGTCGACCGTCGGGGTGGTGCCCGGCATCCACCGGCTGGCCAACGAGTCGCTCCCGGTCAACCTGGCGGTGTCGCTGCACGCCGCCAACGACACCCTGCGCAGCTCGCTGGTCCCGCTCAACCGGCGCTACAACCTGGCCTCGCTGATGGCCGCGTGCCGCCACCACCTGAGCATCAAGGGCCGCAGGCTGAGCTTCGAGTGGGCGCTGATCGACCGGGTCAACGACCGCAGCTCCGACGCCGAGGAGCTGGCCGAGCTGGCCGCGCCGATCGGCGCCCACGTCAACCTGATCCCCCTCAATCCCACGCCGGGCTACCCCGTGCAGGGAACCCCTCCCGGTGGGGTCAGGCGATTTCGCGACGAGCTGATCGCCCTCGGGGTCAACGCGACGGTGCGGGCCAACCGCGGCACCGACATCGACGCGGCGTGCGGCCAGCTGGCCGCCTCCAGCGCCGCCTCCATCGCCGGGTCCCGGGCCGGGGGCGCCCCGTCGCGCCACGCGGTGGCCGTCGCCGGACCCGCCCCTCGTGCCGGCGGCCGCCGGTCGGCGGCCGCCGGTGGTTGACTTGACCATGCCCTCCAACAAGTGGCTCGACCGCACCCAGCCCCAGACGTTGGTGTCGGCGACCATGCTCATGTACATCAACGCCGCGCTCAGCCTGGTCTTCGGTGGTCTGCTCGGCGGCAGCATCTACGGCCTGATCGCGCTGGTCGCCATCGCCGGGGAGGTCGCCGGCGGCTGGGGCATCGCCAACGAGAAGAAGTGGGGCTACTGGCTGGCCGTCGTCGTCGCCGTCCTGCTGCTCGCCGAAACGGTCGTCAACTTCTCCGCCGGGCTCATCATCACCCTCCTGTTCGAGATCGTCCTCGTCGCCCTGCTCCTGCACCCCCAGAGCCGGGAGTACCGCCGGATCTGGTTCCGGTAGTCCGCGGCGCCGGCCGCTCGCTAGCCTGCCCGGCCATGGCCACGACCATCGACGGCATCAGCGGGCTGCACGCCAAGGTCGGCGAGCACCTCGGCTACAGCGAGTGGCACCAGGTCACCCAGGACCAGGTGCGGCTCTTCGCCGACGCCACCGGTGACCACCAGTGGATCCACGTCGACGTGGAGCGGGCCAAGTCCGGCCCGTTCGGCGGGCCGATCGCCCACGGGTACCTGACGCTGTCGCTCACGCCGGTGCTGATGGCCCAGGTCCTCACCGTCACCGGCGTGTCCATGGGCGTCAACTACGGCGCCAACAAGGTCCGCTTCCCCTCGCCCGTCCCGGTCGGCTCGCGCCTGCGCCTCGGTGCGGTCATCGACTCGGTCGAGGACGTGAGCGGCGGGGTCCAGGTGACCCTCACCGTGACCTTCGAGGTCGAGGGTGCGGCCAAGCCCGCCTGCGTAGCCGAGATCGTCTTCCGCTACTACGCCTGACGCCGCTAGACCGGCGCGATGACCACCGCATCACCGCTGCTCCCGCAGGGAGACAACAAGCGCGCCGCCGTGCGGACCATGTTCGACACGATCGCCCCGCGCTACGACGTGGTCAACCGTCTGATGACCTTCGGCCTGGACCGGGGTTGGCGGCGCCGCGCCGTGCGCAGCCTGACCCTCCACCCCGGCGCCCGGGTGCTCGACGTGGCCTGCGGCACCGGCGACCTGTGCCACGACCTGACCGCGGCCGGCTACCGACCGGTCGGCGTCGACCTGTCGCTCGGCATGCTCCGCCACGCCACGACCTCCGCCCCCCTGATCCACGGCGACGCCCTCGCCGCGCCCCTCGCGCCCGGCTCGCTCGACGGCGCGGTGAGCGGGTTCGCGCTGCGCAACTTCGTCGAGCTCCCCGCCCTCTTCGCCGAGCTGGCCAGGGTCGTGAGGGCCGGTGGGCGCATCGCCCTGCTCGACGTGGCCACGCCGGTCAACCCGCTGCTGCGCGCCGGTCACGCCGCCTACTTCGGCCACGTCGTCCCGCTGATCGGTGGGGCCGTCTCCGACCGGCCCGCGTACCGGTACCTGCCCCGGTCGGTCGCCTACCTGCCGGCGACGGCCCACCTGCTGGCCTCCCTGCGCGCCGCCGGCTTCGACGCCGTCGAACGGTCCCTGCTGAGCGGGGGGATCACCCAGCTGCTCACCGCCACCAGGCGCCCCTCGTGACCACGGGCGACCTCGTCGTGTCGCCGGAGTCGACCGGCCGGGCCGCCGGCCTGGTCGCCAGGAGCACCCGTGTCGAGGATCCGGCAGCCGTGCGCGCCGGCCTGCTGGCGGCCGCCGGTGTCGACGGGATCTTCTGGCACCAGGCCGACCACGCCTTCGCCACCGCCGGCACCGCCCTCACCCTCGAGCTGACCGGCGGCCTGGCGGACGCTGCGGGCGTGGCGTCGGTCGCCGAGGTCCTGGCCACGGTGCGTGCCGAGGACGAGGTCGGCGGCGCGGGCACGGGTGCCCTGGCCACGGGGGCCCTGCCCTTCCGCCCCGAAGGGACGGGGCGACTGGTCGTGCCCCAGGCCATGGTCGGCGTCCGGGGCGACGACGTGTGGGTCACCACCGTCTCCGGCGAGGACGGATCGGAGGAGGCCGACGCCGCCGCCGCCCGCCTGCTCGCCGCGGCCACCGCCGGCGGGCCGACCGCCCCCGCGCCCGACGCCTTCGAGCTGGTCTCCCAGCGCAGCCACGAGGCGTGGAAGGAGATGGTCGGCCACGCCGTGGAGACCATCGCCGGCGGCGATCTGCGCAAGGTGGTCCTCGCCCGGCGGATCGACGTGTCCGCCAACCGGCCCTTCGTCACCGCCGACATCCTGTCCCGGCTGCTGGCGCTGTACCCGACCTGCACGGTGTTCCGGGTGGACGGGTTCCTCGGGGCCAGCCCGGAGCTGCTGATCGACCGGCGGGGCCGGGAGGTGCGCAGCCACCCGCTGGCCGGGACGGTGGCCCGCAGCGGGGACGTGGCGTCGGACCTGGCGCTGGTGGAGGGGATCATGGCGTCGGCCAAGAACCGCAGCGAGCACGCCCTGGTCCTGGAGGGCCTGCGCGTCGCGCTCGGCCCGGTGTGTGATCGCCTCGACATCGCCGACGTGCCCTCCATCCTCGAGTTGCGCAATGTCTCCCACCTGGCCACCGAGGTCCACGGGCACCTCGTGCCGAGCACCTCGCACCGGGGGCGGCTGGAGGGGCCGACCGCCCTCGAGCTCGTGGCGCGGGTCCACCCGACGCCCGCCGTCGGGGGCACGCCGACCGCGGGCGCCCTGGCCTGGATCCGCGCCGAGGAGGGCTTCGACCGGGGCCGGTACGCCGGCCCGGTCGGGTGGGTCGACGCCCGCGGCGACGGGACCTGGGCCATCGCCATCCGGTCGGCGGTCGTCGAGGGCGCCACCGCGTCGATGTTCGCCGGCAACGGCATCGTGGCCGCGTCGGACCCGGCGGACGAGCTGGCCGAGACCCAGCTCAAGCTGCAGGCCCTGCTGGCCGCGCTGGTCCGTCCCTGAGCCACCGGCCAATCCGGGGGGAATGTCCTCGCCGGGGCGCGCCGGGCCCGCGCCTGGGAACCCACGGGGTGCTCTCCCCGCCCGGGCTGCGAGGATGCCGACATGCCTCCGACCATGCGGGCCCAGCGCCTCGACACCGCCTCCCACCGGATCACCGTCGAGGACGTGCCGATCCCCCGGCCGGGCCCCGGCGAGGTCCTGATCCGGGTGGCCTACTGCGGGATCTGCCACTCCGACCTCAGCCTGATCGACGGGATCTTCCCGAGCAGCCTGGCGACGATCACCCAGGGCCACGAGGCGTCGGGCACCGTCGCCGTGCTCGGCGACGGCGTCGATGGCTGGGCCGTCGGCGACCGGGTGGTGCCCGCCGCGGGCCGGCCCGACGGGACCTGCGTGGAGTGCAGGCGGGGCAACTTCGCCGGCTGCCTCGGGCTCCAGCTCATGGCGTTCAACTACGACGGCGCCTGGGCCGAGTACACCGTCGCGCTGGCGGTCGGCCTGACCCGCATCCCCGACGACGTGCCCATGGACCAGGCGGCGATCCTGGCCGACGCCGTGGCCACCCCCTACGGCGCGGTGGTCGACACCGGCCAGGTCCGCCCCGGTGAGGCGGTGGGCGTCTGGGGCGTCGGCGGGATCGGCACCCACATCGTCCAGATCGCCCGCCTGGTCGGCGCCGCGCCGATCGTCGCCCTGGACATCGACGAGGGATCGCGGCGCCGGGCGCTCACCGTCGGCGCCGACGTGGCCCTCGACCCGGCCGCGGTCGACGCGGCGGCGACGATCAGCGAGGCGACCGGCGGGCGGGGCCTCGACGTGGCCTTCGACGCCGTCGGCCTCCCGACCACCTTCACCCAGGCCCGCCGCGCTCTGCGTCCCTCGGGTCGCCTGGTGGTGGTCGGCATGAGCGGGGCGGACCTCAACCTCGGGTCGAGCATGGAGCTCGGCCTCTCCCGCGTGGCCGTGCTCGGGCATCTCGGGTACCGCAACGAAGACATCGCCACCCTGGTCCGGCTGGTGCGCCTCGGCCGGCTCGATCTGTCCGGCTCGATCAGCGGGGTGGTCGACCTGGAGGACGTCGCCGATGGCGTCCGCCGGCTGGCCCAGCGGGAGGGCAATCCGATCCGGATCCTCGTTCGGCCCGGCGGGGCCTGAGCGGCCGCCGCCCGTCGGTCGGCCGGCCCCCGGCCCGAAGGCGCTTCTCGGGGAGCCCCACGTCTGTAACCAACGCCAAAGGCCCCGAGACCCGCAGCGAGGCCCGGCCCCCGGCCCGTGCGCGCTTCTCGGGGAGCCCCACGTCGGTAACCAACGCCGAAGGCCCCGAGACCCGCAGCGACGCCCGGACCCCGGCCCGAGGGCGCTTCTCGGGGGACCCCACGTCGGTAACCAACGCCAAAGGCCCCGAGACCCGCGGCGACGCCCGCGGCACGCCCCTTCTCCGGGCGGTCGACCGAGTCGCCCGGTCTTCTCCGGACGGTCGACCGTGGCTCGCGCCGATCCCCGGCCGCCCGACGGGTGCGTGGTGCCGGAGCGCGGGCCTACCCGCCCGCAGCCACGAGGGGCGCCCTGCGGGCGACCGCCCAGGTCCCCCACCCCGCCTCCGAGGCCACGGCGTCCCAGCGCGACGGGCCGGCGCCGGCGTCGAGGGCGGCGACCACGTCGGGCGCGCTCAGGTGGATCGGGGTGCCGGCGCCCGAGGAGTTGACCCACACCACGACGCCGTGGGGCGCCAGCACCCTGGTCGCCTCGGAGGGGAAGAGGAAGGCGTTGAGCAACACGACGGCATCGATCGAGCCGTCCGCCACCGGCAGGCGAGCCCCGTCGGCGCGCACCCGGGCGCCGACGCCGGTGGGAGCCCTGGCCAGCATCCCGGCGGCGAGGTCGACGGCGACGACGAGACGGGCCCGCTCGGCCAGCCAGGGGGTGAGCAGGCCGGTGCCGGAGCCGAGCTCGAGCCAGCGGCCGCTGGCGATCGGGCCGCCGCGGGCGAAGGCGTCGGCGACCACGTCGGTGCGCGCCTCCGACGCGCGGGTGTGCCACTCGGGCGCCAGCCCGTCGAACACCTCGACCACCTCGACGGCTCGCTCCGGCGTCCAGCCACCGGGCTCGAAGGCGATCTGGCGGGTGACGACCCGCATCGGGTGGTCGGGGCCGGCCGAGCCTGGCCGCTCTCCCCTCGCCGGGACGAGCCTCGGGAGCTCGGTCAGCACGCGGCGGCCCTTGGCCAGTCAGTCATCACCAGGTAGCTCGCTCGGCACCAGGTAGCTCGCTCGGCACCGGGCAGCCGGACCCCGGAGCCGGGGCGACGGCCATCAACGGAGCTTCAGGGAGGAGACGGCGTCGAGGAAGTGGGCGGCGAGGGGGGCGGCGATCGCGGCGCCGGCCACCCCCACGTCGACGAAGACGGCGAAGGCGATGTCGCCACGGAAGCCGATGAACCAGGCGTGGGTCTGGGGCGGGTTGGAGGTGCCGAACTCGGCGGTGCCGGTCTTGCCCGACGTGCCCGCCGGCAGCCCGGACCCCGCGGCGGTGCCAGAGGTCACGACGGCGCTCATCATGGTGTGGAGGTCGGCGACGACCTTGGGACCGAGCCGGTGGGTCGGGGCGGTGTCGCCCGGCGCGCCGGCCACCAGCCGGGGCGAGCGGACCGTGCCGGTGTCGGCGGCCGCCGCGACCATGGCCAGGGCGAGCGGCGACACGGTGGTGCGGCCCTGGCCGATGGACGTCGCCGCCAGCTCCGCGCGGTCCGCCGGGACGGGCACGCTCCCTCCGAAGGCCGGGTAGCCGATCTGCGGGGCCGTTCCCAGGTCGTAGGTGTGGGCCGCGGCGGCGAGCTGCGCCGGGTTGAGATCCGAGGTCGCCAGGCCGATGTAGGCGGTGTTGCACGACTTGGCGAACGCCGTCAGGAGGTCGATCGAACCGAGGGCCTCGCCGGCGTCGTTGTGGAAGGTCTCACCGTCCACGGTCCGCGTCGCCGGGCAGGTCGCCGGTGTGGTCAGGGTGGCGTGGTGGTCGACGATGAGCGCGGCGGAGGTGACGACCTTGAATGTCGACCCCGGCGCCTCGGTGGCGTCGAGGGCGTAGTCGACCCCGCTGTTGGTCGGGTCGTGGGTGGCGACGGCGAGCAACTTGCCGGTCGACGCCTGCACGGCCACCAGCGCGGACGGCGTCGCCGTGGATGCGATGGCCGCCTCGGCGGCCTGCTGGGCGGCGACGGAGATGGTGGTGCGCACCGGCGTGCCTGCGACCGGCGCCCACCGGTGGACGATGCTGACCAGGCCGCCGGCCGCGTCGACGACCTCGAGGGACGCGCCCGGCGTGCCGGCCAGCTGCCGCTCGTACTGGCCCTCGATGCCGCCCCGGCCGACCACGTCGCCGGCGCCGTAGGCGGGGCCGAGGGCGCGCAGCTGCTGGGCGGTGACGGGCCCGAGGCCACCGATGAGGTAGGAGCCGAGGCCCGGCGTGGCCGGGACCAGCTTGGTGGTCGGCTGGAACTGGGTGCCCGCCACCGAGTACAGCCGCGACGGGCGGACGGTGGAGCGGTACGCGGCTTCGGTGATGTCGAAGACGGGGACGAACTGGGTCGGGTGGGCCTTGGCCGTCTGCAGGGCGGCGGTCGCCTGCGCGGCGGTGGCCCCGCCGGCGACGAGCAGCCGGTCGACGAGGGCCGGCTGCTTGATCCGCTCACCGGCCAGGCCGACCTGGACCAGCGCCTGGGAGGCGGCGAGCGGCCGTGCGCCCGCGCCCTCGATGGCCGCCCTCGGGCCCCAGGTCCGTGCCAGGCTCAGGCGGTAGCCGGCGCCGAGCTGGCTCTGCAGGCTGGACCACGTCCACGAGACCAGCCACTGACCCTGGGCCTCGACGAGGTCGATGGTCGTGTGCAGGGTCAGTGGGCCGTGACCGCTGATGGTCATCTGCTGGGTCACGGGCGCGGAGCCGGTCGTGCCGCTCACGGTCGGCGCTCCGGCGGTGACGGTCAGGGCGGTGGCACCGAGGTGCTCGTAGGTGCTGGCCAACTCGGAGACGAAGCCGCTCGGCGGTGTCTGGACGTAGCCGATCATGGTGGTCCACGCCTGGGCCTGCCAGGCCCGCACGAACCCGCTGACCGCCGCCGACGGCGTCGAGTCGAGGATGGTGGTCGGCGTCGTCGGCTTGGGGGGTGGCGCCCCCTGGCGGGACGACCCGCCGCAGGCGGCCAGCCCCAGGGCAACGAGGACCGAGACGAGCGCGGCGGCGGCGCGGGATCGAGCCGGGTGCATCACCGCGACCCTAGAGGTCGCCGCCCGCCGGGGGCGCGCACCCGGCCTTCGGCCCCGTTCAGCTCCAGAGGGCGCCGGCGTCGCGGCGGTGCATGCTCTCCATGGCCTCCGGCCCGCCGCGCTCTCCGGCGCTCGAGCCCTAGTCTCACGGTCCACGACGAGTCAGGGGGATGCGATGACGGGGTGGAACTTCGCCGACGCGTGGGAGGCGGTCGCCGATCTGACGCCCGATGCTCCGGCGCTGGTCCAGGCGGCCAGGCGCACCAGTTGGACCTCGCTCGACCGCCGGGCCGACGGGGTCGCGGCGTGGCTCCTGTCCCTCGGCGTCGTCGAGCAGGACAAGGCGGCCCTGTACCTCTACAACTGCCCCGAGTACCTGGAGTCGATGTTCGCCTCCTACAAGGCCGGCCTGGCGCCGGTCAACACCAACTACCGGTACCGCGACGGCGAGCTCGTCTACCTGTGGGACAACTCGGACGCGGTGGCCGTGGTGTTCCACGGCCGCTTCGCCGAGCGCGTCGCGGAGGTCCGCCTCCGGGTCCCACGGGTCAGGGGATGGCTGTGGGTCGACGACGGCAGCGGACCCTGCCCGGAGTGGGCGACGCCCTACGACGCCGCCGCCGGGAGCGGCGCCGCGCGCCAGCGGCCGCCGTGGGGCCGCAGCGGCGACCACCTCTATCTGCTCTACACGGGGGGCACGACCGGGATGCCCAAGGGGGTGATGTGGCGCCAGGACGACCTGATCCAGGGCGCCTCGGCCACCCTCGGGCTCGGCTTGGACGAGCGGCCCGACTACGCCCGCTTCACCGAGGCCATCGGGGGTCGGGCCCGGGTGAGCCTGTACGCCTGCCCGCTGATGCACGGCACGGCCGGCCTGACCTCGCAGCTCGCCCTCCTCCAGGGGGGCTGCGCGGTGGTGCTCGCCGGGCGCCACTTCGACCCGGTCGAGGTCCTCGACGTGATCGAGGCCGAGCGGGTCGAGGCCGTGTCCATCGTGGGCGACGTGTTCGCCAAGCCGATCCTCGCCGCCCTCGACGCCGAGCCGGGCCGCTGGGACGTGTCCAGCCTGGTGGCCATCACGTCCTCGGGGGTGATGTGGAGCGAGGCGACCAAGCGCGGCCTGTTGGCCCACAACGCCGGCATGGTGCTGGCCGACGCCTTCTCGTCGTCCGAGGCGCTCGGGATGGGCACGTCGGTGTCCGGTGGGGGCGCCGACGCGTCCGCCACGGCCAGGTTCCAGCTCGGCCCCAACGCGGTGGTCATCAGCGAGGACGGGCGACTGGTCGAGCCGGGCTCGGGCGAGGCGGGCATGGTCGGCATCGGCGGGCGGATCCCGCTCGGCTACTACAAGGACGAGGCCAAGACGGCCAGGACGTTCAAGGTGATCGAAGGGCGGCGCTACTCGATCCCGGGCGACTGGGCGACGGTCGACGCCGACGGCACCGTCACCCTGCTCGGCCGGGGATCGGGGTGCATCAACACCGGCGGCGAGAAGGTCTACCCCGAGGAGGTCGAGGAGGCGCTCAAGACGCACCCGGCGGTGGTCGACGCCGTCGTCGTCGGCGTGCCCGACCCGACGTGGGGCGAGGCCATCACCGCGTTGGTCCAGGCCGTCCCCGGCACCACCGTCTCGGCGGCCGACCTGATCGGCCACGTCAAGGCGCGGCTGTCCGGTTACAAGGCGCCCAAGCGGCTGCACCTGGTCGGGACCATCGGCCGCTCGCCGAGCGGCAAGGTCGACTATCCCCGGTGCCGGGCCGAGGCGGTCGCCCTCACCTCCGAGCCCGGCACGGGCGCCGACGTCCTGGGCTGACGATCGCCGACCGCGACCGGCGCCCCGGCCGCCGGGGGGAGTCGATCAGGCGTCCTTGCTGGCGAAGCGGAGGATGGCCAGGGAGACGGCCCGAGCCGCGGGAGGGACCAGCCGTTTGAGCCACCAGTGCGGCACGACCTGGTAGCGCGGGGTCGCCACGACGGCGCGCTGACGGGCGGCGGCGGCGAGCGTCTGCCTGGCGACGACGTCGGGGGAGGTACCCCGCTTGGCGTACAGGGCGACGGTGCGGTCCCGGCGGCCGGCCCACTGGCCCCGCATGGTCGAGGTGGCGACGATGGCGGTGTCGATGACGCCAGGGCAGACCACGGCGACCCGGACCTGCGAGGCGGCCAGCTCCATCTCGAGGGCGTCGCTGAGTCCGACCACCGCCGCCTTGGTCGCCGAGTAGGCAGCCAGGCCGGGCACGGGCACGAGCCCGGCCATCGACGCGGTGTTGACGATGTGAGCCGGTGTCTGCTGGGCGAGCATGCGAGGGAGGAAGGCGTGGAGCCCGTGGACGACCCCCATCAGATTGATGTCGACGAGCCGCCGCCAGTCCGCCAGGGTCGTGTCGGCGACGTCGCCGGCGTGGCCGACGCCGGCATTGTTGAAGAGCAGGTCGACCGGACCGGCCTCGAAGACGGCGTCAGCGAGCGCGACGACGGCATCGGCGTCCGCCACGTCGAGGGCATGGGGCCTCGCCTTCCCGCCGGCGGCGCGCACCTCCTCGGCGACGGACTCGGCGCCGGGCCCGTCCAGGTCGGCGACGTGGACAAGCGCGCCGCGCTCACCGAGGAGCTTGGCCAGCGAGCGACCGATGCCGGAAGCTGCGCCGGTCACGACCGCGGTCCTGCCCGTCAAGTCGTCGAAGTCGATGCTCGCGCCGGTCACGACCACCCCGGTCCGACCGGCCTCACGTGGCGGCGAGCAGCTGGGCGGCACGGGGGCGGAACTCCAGCTCCGGCGGGTCGACGGGTCCGAGGAACAGGGTCGAGTCCTTGCCGTAGTGCTGCTGCAACCGCCAGGGCGCCTTGTCGCCCTGGAGCGGGAGGGATGCACGGGATCGCTCGAAGTACCCGGAGGTCATGTCGATGAGCGGTGTGGTGACCATGGGCTGCGAGGGGAGCCGCGGGGTGACCGTCGCGTACCCGTTGTCGGCCATGAAGCGGTAGATCCGGCCGAGGTAGGACGACACGAGGTCGACCTTCAGCGTCCAGGAGGCGTTGGTGTAGCCGAGCGCGAACGCCAGGTTGGGCACGCCGTCGAGCATCATCCCCTTGTAGGCGACCCGCTCGGATATGGCCACGGCCTCACCGTCGACATGGAGATCGATGCCCCCCAACGGCAGGAGGTTGAGCCCGGTGGCGGTGACGACGATGTCTGCGGTGATCTCGCGGCCCGAGCGAAGCCGCAGGCCGTCGGGCGTGAACGCGGCGATGTGATCGGTGACGACCTCGGCCTGACCCGACGTGATCGCATCGAAGAAGTCGCCCTGGGGCACGAGGCACATCCGCTGATCCCACGGCTCGTACGTCGGGTTGAAGTGCGTGTCCACGTCGAAGTCGGCCGGAAGCCGCTTGATGGCCACTCGCCGCAGCGCCGCTCTGGCCCGGCCGGGGTGCTTGCGGCACAACTGGTAGGTGGCGGTCGCCACTTTCACGTTCTTCCACCGCACGGCGGCGTACGCCCACCGCTCCGGCAGCGCCTTGCGCAGCAGCGTGGCGATCGGATCCTCGGCGGGCAGCGGCATCACGTACGACGGTGAGCGTTGCACCATGGTCACCCGGGCCCCTGCGCTCGTCAGCGCGGGAACCAGCGTGACCGCGGTGGCGCCGCTGCCGATGACGGCGACCTGCTTGTCTCTCGTGTCGAGGTCGTCGGGCCAGTGCTGGGGGTGCACGATCGTCCCGGTGTAGGTGTCGCTGTCCGGCCACGTCGGCGTGTAGCCCTCGTCGTAGCGGTAGTAGCCCGAGCACAGGTAGAGGAAGCTGCACGTCCGGGTGCGGCGGGTCCCCGTCTCCACGTCGTCGACGCTGACCGTCCAGCGGGCGTCCTCACTGGACCAGCTGGCCCCCACGACCCGGGAGTGGTAGCGGATGTGGCGGTCGACGTGGTGCTCGGCGGCGGTCTGGCGGACGTACTCGAGGATGTCGGCGCCGTCCGCGATCGACTTGGCTCCCCGCCAGGGGCGAAACGAGTACCCGAGGGTGAACATGTCGGAGTCCGACCGGACCCCGGGGTAGCGGAACAGGTCCCACGTGCCCCCGCTCGCGTCCCGGGCCTCGAGGATCTCGTAGGACGCCTCCGGGGTCTCCCGCTCCAGGTGGCAGGCGGCGCCGATCCCCGACAACCCGGCACCAACGATCACCACATCGACGTGTGTCACGGCCCTCCCCACCCTTGCGGTCGCCATCCGGCGGATCCGCCAGCATGGCACCCGCCCGTCCCTCCTGCAACAAAACTTGGAGATGTATCATCCGGGGCGTCGCCCCCGCCGTCGCCGCCGGCGCCCGGCGGGCGACTCGGCGCAGCACCTGTCCTCAGGAGGCTCCATGACCACGCTCGTCGACCCGCCCACGCCTTCGGGCATCCATGACGGTCCGGCGATCTCGGGTCGGCACCACGGCATCGAGGGGTTCAGGGAGCTCTCCAACCCGCGCCGCGTGGTCGTAGGGGGCACGGAGGATCTGATCGACGCCTTCCTGCCTCCGTACGGCGCGATGGCGCAGGCCATCGTCGATCACGCCACCAGCGGGGGCGGCCCTGCGGCCACGTGAGCACACCGGTGGCGGATCCAGCCGGCCGCGGCGCGGCGCTCGCGGCCAGGTGGGTGCGGGACGGTCGACGACTGGACATGCAGCAACTCGCTGACGAGCTCGGGGTGTCGCGCGCCACCGTGTTCCGGCGCTACGGCAGTCGCGATGCGCTGCTGAGCAACGCCTTGTGGCTGCTCACCGAGAGGACGCTGCTCACCGCCGCCGAGCGGTGGGAGCTCGAACGGCCCGAAGGCGCGCTTCGCACTCCCGGGATCGGCCGCCACGTCAACGCCATCGTGTCTCGGTCACCCGGTCTGCGTCGGCTGCTCGACGACGAGCCGGCCGTGACCATGCGGGTGCTCACCGACCCCCGCGGGCACGTGCAGCCCGGCGTCGTCGCCTTCGTCGAGGCCTCCCTCCGCGCCGACATGGACGAGCTCGGGCTCGAGCCGCTCATCGAGCCGGGCGCCCTCGCCTATGCGCTGGTCCGGGTGGGAGAGTCGTTCCTCTACGCGGACGTCCTCGGCTCACGGAGCCCGGACGTCGCAACGGCCAACCGCCTTCAACAGGCGCTCATCGAGGGCACCCCCGTGGCCCGCATCCGACGGACGGTCCAGCTCAGGGGTTGACCAGCTCGATGAGCACATCCCCGTGGCACGGCTGGTCGAGCGGACACCAGCAGACCAGGTCGTGACCGGCGAGGCGCCGGCGAGCCTCGTCCACCAGCGTGGGACGCTCCTCGACCCACCGCCGGTAGCGCGCGACGGCATCCGCCCGCGACCTCTGGGCGCCGACGGGAAACGGGTTGCCCCATCTGGTGGGGCGTCCGACGTAGATGGCCCCCGCCGGTTGGCGGTACCCGCGCCGGCGGGAGCGCTGGAGCCGCTCGGGCATCAGGGGTCCGTCCCGACGCGGATGTCGAGCACGTGGTGGCGCACCTCGTGGGCGTTTCGTCGGATGACCTCGAGCGCGCCGAGCGGGCCGAGCTCGGCGTGGTCGACCTCCGCGTCGGGCGAGGTGAGGCCCGCGGCGTCCTGCCACTCGGACGCGGCCCGCCGGAGCACCGCCAGCCCGACGACCGGCGAGAGCCGGTCGTAGCGGCGGGCGGCCGCAAGGTCGTTCTCGTCCCAGCAGGGGATGCCGCACGCCGGGTCGAGAGCGAGCGTCAACAGGCGCTCGGTGCCGATCCGCAGCACGTCGACCAGGTGCCACAGGTACATCGACGCCGACCAGCGAGCGCCGTCGCGGCGGGTCGGATCGCCGACGGCGACCAGAGCTCGGCTCGCGGCGTCGGGCGCAGCCCCGACGATGGCCACGCCGTCGACGTGGGCGATCGCCCAGTCGAAGTCGCATTCGGCGCACACCGGCGCATCCGGTTGCCAACGCATGCCCCCACGCTAAGGCTAACCGGGTCGCCTCGAGCACGAGCTCCATCCAGATGGCGTCTGGCCAGCCCTCCCGGCCCGGCTCGCGGCGGAGCTCGGTGAAGCCCTTGGCCTGGTAGAAGCGGGCGGCGGAGTCGTTGCCCTCGGTGTATTCGAGCACCACCCGGGACGAGTCTGCCGGGACGGCCCGCAACGCGCTGGCGAGGAGGAGCGAACCCACCCCGCGACCCTGGTGCTCCGGCAGCACGTAGAGCTTCCAGATGACGGGCGTCCCGTCCACGTCATCGAGGCTCGCCATGCCGAGGACCTGCCCGTCGTCCTCCGCCACCAGCACCGTCGTCTCGGCGATGCTCCGCCGCGTGGCCTCCTCTGACCACCACGTCGCCAATCCGTGCTCGACGTACGCGGGCCCGGCGAAGTCCTCGTAGGTCGCTGGCCACGTCCGCAGTCCGACGTTCCTGATGGCGTCGGAGTCGGCGGGGGTCGCCCGCCGGACCGTTGTTCCCACGAATCACGCCTTCCGCTCGAGGGTCGGACCCATCTTCGCGCCACCCGCCCGAGGAGTCCCTCTCCGATAGCAGATGTGATAGCGTCGGCTCGTGCCTTCGGTGTTGATCCGGGATGTGCCCGACGAGGAGCTCGAGGTGCTCCGAGCCGAAGCCGCCGCTCGAGGCCAGTCGTTGCAGGCCTACCTGTTGGCCGCCCTGCACGATCGGACGCGCCACGCTCGGCGCCAGGCGACGTTGCGCAGGCTGGAGGAGCGGTTGGAGGGCGGGGGCGTGGTGGGTGAGGACGCGCGCCGCGCCGTGCTGGCTGCGATGACGGCCGGTGAGGACGACCGGGGCGCAGGCCTGGCCAGGTGATCGTGGATGCGTCGGTGGTGATCGACGCGGTGGTCGACCCCGGACCTCGGGGGCGAGCCGCCCGTGACGCCCTCGGGGCGGTGCCCCCGGACGAGCCGCTGACCGGCCCCGGTCATCTCGCCGTCGAGCTGCTGTCCGGTCTGTGGGCGGCGGCGCGTCGACCCAGCCATCCGTTGGCCGAGGACCAGGTGCCCGCTGCGCTGGTCGACGCCTCGGCACTGGGGATCGAGATCGAGGCCACGCCGTGGGATGACGTGATCCGGGTGTGGGAGCTGTCTCGCCAGTCACTGCGCTACACCGACGCCGTCTACGTGGCCTCCGCCGAGCGGGCCCGGACGACCCTGTTGACGTCGGACACGAGGATCGGCCGCTCGGGCGCGGCGGTGTCGTGTCCGATCGTGACCGTCGAGCCGCTTCGCTGACCGAGCTTGCCGCCCAGCTCCTCCAGCAGCGCGGCCTGAGCTGAGACATCCGGGGTCACGAACCTGCGCTCCGCGCCGTCGGGCGACCGCGAAACGCCGAGCGCCCCGTCAGGCGACCGCAGAAACGCCGTCAGCCGAGGCCGGCGTCGGCGAGCGCGCCCGTCACCGCTCGATCCATGGCGGCGTGGGCGGTGACGTTGGCGGCCCGCTCGCTGCGCACGACGACCACGCGGATCCCGGGCTCGCCGGACGCGGCGACCGCCAGGCGCAGGTCGTCGGCGCGCTCGACGACCGTGGCGGCCACGCCGTAGGCCGCGGCCACGGCGGTGAGGTCGAGCCCGTGGGGGGTGCCCCAGTGGCGCTCGAAGCGTTCGGCCGGCAGGGCGGAGGCCTGCGGCAGGAACGAGAAGATCCCGCCCCCGTCGTTGTCGACCACCACCAGGGTCAGCGCCAGGGGCCGGTCGGGGGCGCCGAGCAGGGCGCCGGCGTCGTAGAGGAAGGCCAGGTCGCCGAGGAGACCGACGGTCGGCCCTCCGGAGCCGAGTGCCGCGCCGATGCTGGTCGCGACCACGCCGTCGATGCCGTTGGCGCCGCGGTTGGCCAGCACCCGCAGCCCCGTTCGGGCCTGGCCAAACCACTCCACGTCGCGCACCGGCATCGACGAGGAGACCACGAGGGTGCCGCCTTCGGGCACGGCGGCGGCGACCGTCCGGGCCACGCCAGCCTCACCGAGCACCCCGGCCTCACCGAAGGGGCGTGGGCCGGCCTTGCCCAGGAGGTCGGCCTCACCCGGGAGGTCGGCCTCACCCGGGAGGTCGGCCTTGCCCAGGAGGTCGGCCTCACCCGGGAGGTCGGCCTTGCCCAGGAGGTGGGCGTCGATGGCCGCCTGGGCGACGCGCTCGGCGGCGGACCACCGCTCCGACCAGGCCCCGGGGGGTCGCGTCCCTGCGGCGCCGGCCAGGCGCCCCACCACCGCCCGGCACAGCGCGCCGGGGTCGGCCCGCTCGACGACCGCGGCCCGGCGCTGCGGGTCGCCCCACGCTCCGGCCGGGTCGACCAGCACCGTGGCGGTGTCCCCGGGGAGTGCGGCCAGCCACTGGGCGAGGACTTTGGACGCCCAGGTCGCGCCGATCGACACGACGGCCGAGGGAAGCCACGACGCCGGACCCGGCGCCCGAAGCAACGAGTCGGCCCCCGCGATGACCAGGCGGTGCGGCACCCGGCACCCGCTGCGGGGGTCGGCCAGCACCGGCCAGTCGAGCGTCTCGGCCATGGCCACCACGAGATCCGCTTCGGGCGCGCCGGCGCCGACGACGATCAGGCCGGGGGTGCCGGCCGCGCCGGCGATCAGGTCGACCGTGGCCGGGGACGGCTGGCGCTCCCCCTCCTCCACCCGGTGCCAGGGCCGTCCGCCGGGGCGTGGCTCGGGCAGCGGGCCGGCGGTGCCGAGGAGCGGCTCGCGCAGCTGCAGGTTGAGGTGCACGGGCCCGGGGCCGCCGGGATGGGAGATCGTGTCGGCGATGCTGCGGGCGGCGAGCGGGCGCCACGAGGCGGAGGTGGCGTCGTCGGGCACGCCGGGGTCAACGGCCCAACGGGTGGCGCCCGGGTAGAGGCCGGCCTGCTCGACGGTCTGGGGGGCGCCGACGTGGTGCAGCTCGGCCGGCCGGTCGGCGGTGACGGCGAGGAGTGGGACCCGACCCTGGTGGGCCTCGACGACCGCAGGGTGCAGCTCCACGGCGGCGGTGCCGCTGGTGGTGACGACCGGGGCGGGCCGGCCGGTGGCCGCACCGATGCCGAGGGCGGTGAAGCCGGCGGCCCGCTCGTCGACGACCACGTGGAGGCGGATGCGGCCGTCGGCGGCGAGGGTGTCGAGCACGGGCGTGGAGCGCGAGCCGGGGGCGACCACGGCGTCGGTGACCCCGGCTCGCACCCACTCGTCGACGAGGGTGGCCACGAAGGTGGCCTGGACGTCGGCGCCGGTGGTCATGGCAGCATCGTCGCGTGCCCGAGCCCGCCACGCCGCCGCCCGCCGATCCCGATGGTGCGCGGGACCCGGTGCTGCCGACGAGGAGCTGGGGAAAGGGGGGCCCGGTGGTGGCCGTCCACGGCTTCACGCAATCGTCGGAGGTGTGGGCGCCGCTGGCCGGGTGGCTCGGGGATCGGCACCGGGTGCTCGCCCCGGACGCGCCGGGCCACGGCGCCGCATCCGGGGTCCGCGCCGACCTGTGGTCGGGGGCCGCGCTCCTGGCCGCCACGTGTGCCCGGGACCCGCCGGCCGGTGCGGGCGGCCCGGCCGCGTGGATCGGCTACTCGATGGGCGGCCGCTACGCCCTCCACGTGGCCCTCGCTGCGCCCCACGTGGTGTCGCGCCTGGTGCTGGTGAGCGCCACCGCCGGCTTCGACACGCCCGAGGAGCGCGCCGCTCGTCGCGCCTCCGACGAGGCCGTCGCCCGGCGGATCGAGCGCGACGGCGTGGCCGGGTTCGTCCGGTGGTGGCTGACGCGGCCCCTCTTCGCCACGCTGCCGCCCGAAGCGGCCGCCCTCGACGCCCGGTTGGCCAACACGGTCGCCGGTCTGGCGTCGAGCCTGCGCCTGGCCGGGACCGGGACCCAGGACCCGCTGTGGGACCGGCTGGCGGCGATCGACGTGCCGGTCCTCGTGACCGCCGGGGCCCTCGACGCCGCCTACACCGCGCGAGCCGAGCGGCTGGCCGGGGCCATCGGTGCCAACGCCACGTTGGCCGTCGTCGACGGTGCCGGCCACGCCTGCCACCTCGAGCGGCCGGCCGAGTGGGCCGCGCTCGTCCGCCCCTTCCTCGACGCCGCCGTGTAGCGGCCGGCGCCGGTGCTCGACGGATCTCAGAGGGCGATCCCGATGGTGAGCAGCGCGCCGAAGAGCAGCTGCGTGCGCGAGGTGGCCCCGAGCACGCCGATCAGGTCGCGGCCCTCGGCGCCGGATCGCACGGCCCTGACGGCGATCGAGCCGGGCACCACGGCGAGCAGGGCCATGGCCGCCCACGGACGGGAGAAGGCGACGGCGACGGTGAGCACCCCGGTGCCGGACAGGATCCCGGCGTAGGCGGTGCGGGTGCGGGCGTGGCCCATGCGCACGGCCAGGGTGCGCTTGCCCGCGGCCCGATCGCCCGGGATGTCGCGCAGGTTGTTGATCACCAGGAGGGCCACGGCCAGCAGTCCGACGGGCACGGCGGCCACCACGGCCAGGCCGGTCACCCGACCGAGCTGGACGTAGGCGGTGCCGATGGTGGCCACCAGGCCGAAGAAGACGAACACGAACGCCTCCCCGAGTCCCTCGTAGCCGTACGGCCTCGGGCCGCCCGTGTAGAGCCAGCCGGCGGCGATCGACGCGGCGCCGACGAGCAGCAGCCACCACGAGGCGACGGCCGCCAGCACCAGCCCGGCGGCCGCCGCGACCGCGAAGGCGGCGAGCGCGGCCCGCTTGACCGAAGCGGGCGACGCGAGACCGGACGCGACCAGTCGCACCGGCCCGACCCTGACGTCGTCGGTGCCGCGGACCCCGTCGCTGTAGTCGTTGGCGTAGTTGGTGCCGACCTGCAGGGCGAGGGCGACCACCGCGGCGAGCAGCGCCCGCCACCAGATGGCACCGCCGGGGGCGCCGGCCACCGCGGTGCCGACCGCGACCGGGACGAGCGACGCCGGCAGGGTCCGTGGCCTGGCCCCTTCCACCCACCGGTTGGTCACGGGGCGGCCCGGTGCTGGCGGGTTGCCGGATCCCTCATCGTGCGCGGCAAACTACCGCCGGTGCCCGATCTCGTCGCAATCGACCTGCCCGCAGGACCGGCGTGGGTGGACCAGCTGCGCCGGGCGTGGGACGACGGCGACGCCGTGCTGCCCGTCGACGGTCGCCTCGTCGATGGGGCCCGCCGCGCGGTGGTCGACGCCCTCGGCGCGGCGGTCGTGGTCGACGCCGATGGCCGCCACCGCACCGGGTCTGGCCGCCCCGTCGCGGAGGGGGACGCGTTGGTGATGGCGACCAGCGGCACGACCGGGACGCCCAAGGGGGTGGTCCTGACCCATGAGGCGGTGGCGGCGTCGGCGACGGCCACGTCCGAGCGCCTGGGCGTGGACCCCGCCGTCCACCGGTGGCTGGCCTGCCTGCCCCTCAACCACGTCGGCGGCCTGAGCGTGGTGGTCAGGGCCCTGGTCGCCGGCACCGGGCTGACCGTGCTGCCGGGCTTCGAGCGCGACGCGGTGCTCGCCGCCTCCGGTCCCGACGTGCTGGTCTCGCTGGTGCCCACCACGCTCGCCCGGGTCGGCGCCGACCGCTGGCACACCGTGGTGCTGGGCGGCAGCCCTCCCCCCGGTGAGCTGCCGGGCAACGTGGTCACGACCTACGGCCTGACCGAGACCGGCAGCGGCGTGGTCTACGACGGCCGTCCCCTCGCCGGCGTCGACGTGGCCGTGGACCCCGCAACCGCGGAGATCCGCCTGCGCGGGCCGATGCTGCTGCGGGCCTACCGGGGTGGTCCCTCCGAGCCCGAGCGCCCCGGCACCGACGCCGACGGGTGGCTGGCGACCGGCGACGCCGGCCGCGTCGACGCCGACGGGCGTCTCTCGGTGCAGGGCCGGCTGAGTGAGCTGGTCATCACCGGCGGGGAGAACGTGTGGCCGACGCCGGTGGAGCGGATCCTCGGCCGCCACCCCGGGGTGGCCGAGGTGGCCGTGGCCGGACGCCCCGACCCGGAGTGGGGCGAGGTGGTGGTGGCGTGGGTGGTGGCCACCGACCCGTCGACGCCCCCCGCCCTCGAGGAGTTGCGCGCCCTGGTGCGGGCCGAGCTGGCCGCCTTCGCCGCGCCCCGCAGGGTGGTGGTCGTGGACCGGCTGGCCAAGACGTCGATCGGCAAGGTCCAGCGGGGGCTGCTGCCCGACGGGTAGCACCCCCGACGCCGGCGCCCGGGCACCCCTACGATGGACGGCGCCCGACGACGCAGTGGAGGTACCCCCCGCCCATGACCATGTCCTACCGACGCCTCGGCCGATCCGGCCTGCAGGTCAGTGCCCTCTCCTTCGGCTCCTGGGTGACCTTCGGTCCCCAGCTCGACGACAACCTGGCCGCCGACTGCCTGGCGGCCGCCTACGAGGCCGGGGTCAACTTCTTCGACAACGCCGAGGCCTACGCCGGCGGGGAGTCCGAGCGGATCATGGGCCAGGCCATCCGCAAGCTCGGCTGGGAGCGCAGCGACTACGTCGTGTCGACCAAGGTGTTCTGGGGGCTGCGCCAGGGCGTGGTCAACATGAGCAACACGCTCAACCGCAAGTACCTGCGCCACGCGGTCGACGGGTCCCTCGAGCGCTTCGGTCTCGACTTCGTGGACGTGGTGTTCTGCCACCGTGCCGATCCGGCCACGCCGATCGAGGAGACGGTGTGGGCCATGTCCGACATCATCGCCTCGGGCAAGGCGCTGTACTGGGGCACGTCGGAGTGGTCGGCGGACGAGATCCGCGCCGCCTGCGAGATCGCCGAGCGTCACCACCTGCGCAAGCCGGTGGTGGAGCAGCCGCAGTACAACCTGTTCACCCGCCGGCGCGTCGAGCGCGAGTACGCCCGCCTCTACGAGGACCACGGCATCGGCCTCACCACCTGGAGCCCGCTGCAGTCGGGGCTGCTGTCGGGCAAGTACCTCGACGGGATCCCCGCCGGCTCGCGCGGCACCCTGGAAGGGTACGGCTGGTTGCAGGAGATGCTGACCGACCCGGCGACCAACGCCGCGGTGCGCGAGCTGAAGGCCGTCGCCGACGAGCTCGGCTGCACCCTCTCGCAGCTCGCCATCGCCTGGTGCGCCCACAACCCGCACGTGTCGACGGTGATCACCGGCGCCAGCCGCGTGGAGCAGGTCGAGGAGAACCTGGCGGCCATCGACGTGCTGCCGCTGCTCACCGACGCGGTCATCGAGCGCATGGACGCAGTGACCAAGGACCTGGCCCACTGAGTCGCGATCAGGCGGGAGAGCCGCCGCCGCCGGGCGGCCGGCGCGCCGATCCGGGTCTCAACCCACGGGGTCGGCGACGGCGCGTCGGTCGAGCTGGCGGCGCAGCGCGAAGCGCTGGATCTTGCCGGTGGCCGTCTTGGGCAGCTCCGCGACCACGTGGATCTCCCGCGGCCGCTTGAATCCGGCCATCGTCGCCCGGCAGTGGGCGGCGAGGTCGACCGGGTCGACGGCGACACCGCGGCGGGCCACCACGAACGCCACCGTCGACTCCAGCCCGGCCGCGTCGGTGCCGGCGACCACCGCGGCCTCCAGCACGCCGTCGTGGGCCAGCAAACCGTTCTCGACCTCGGCGGGCGACACCCAGATGCCGCCCGCCTTGATCATGTCGCTGTTGCGGCCGACGAAGGTCCAGTAGCCGTCGGCCGAGCTCGAGTAGACGTCCCCGGTGCACACCCAACCGTCGACGAACGTCGCCGCCGTGACATCCGGCCGGCGCCAGTAGCCGGTGGCCAACGACGGTCCCCGGACCCACAGGGCCCCGGCCACGTCAGGCGCGGTGATCTCGGCGCCGGTTTCGTCGAGCAGCACGAGCTCGTAGCCGTCGACGGGCCGGCCGCTCGTGCCCGGCCGGACGTCACCGGGGCGGTTGGTGCAGAAGATGTGCAGCGCCTCGGTGGAGCCGATCCCGTCGAGGACCTCGGCGCCGAAGCGGTCGGTGAAGCGTCTGAGGGTCTCCGCCGGGAAGGCCTCGCCTGCGGTGATCGTCGCCCGCACGCTCGCGAGGATGCCAGGGTCGGCCCCGTCGACCAGCCCGGCGCACAGGCCGGGTGGGGCGAAGAAGAGCGTCGGGCGGTGCCTGCGCAGCAGATCGGCGGCCCGCGCCGGGGTCGCCGGCTCGGGGTCGATGACCGCGGAGGCGCCGACGGCGAGGGGGAAGAGCAGGGCGTTGCCGAGCCCGAAGGCGAAGAACAGCTTGGGCACCGAGTAGCACACGTCCTCGGGTCCGATGCCGATGACGGTGTCGGCGTAGGTCCGACACACCGCCTGGATGTCGCCGTGGCGGTGCACCGTCCCCTTGGGTCGCCCCGTCGTCCCAGAGGTGTAGAGCCAGAAGGCGTCGGACCCCTCGTCGGTCGCGGCCGGGGCGACGTCGGCGTCGTCCGCCCACCCGGCCCAGTCGACGACCGGCACGGTCGCGACCGGGACGGACGTGGCCGGCGTGACCGTCGCGTCGCCGTCGGGAACCACGACCACGACCCTGACCGTCGGCGCGGCCGCAGTGACGGCCTCGACGTGACCGCCGTAGCGGCCGGAGACGACCACCGCCGCGGCCTCGGAGTCCGCGGCCAGGGCCCCGATCTCCGCGGCCCGCAGCATCGTCGACACCGGGATCGGGATGATCCCGGTGCGCAGGCCGGCGAGGAAGACGGCGGGGAAGGCGGGCTCATCGTTGACGACCATGACGACCCGGTCGCCCGACGTCACCCCGGCGGCCAGCAGCCCGTTGGCCGCCCTGCGCACCAGCCGGTGCAGCTCGCCGTAGGTGACGACGTCGTCCCGGTACCGGTAGGCGACCCGGTCCCCCCCACCGGCGTCGAGGTGCCGGTCGAGCAGCCAGGTGGACGCGTTGAACCCCTCCCCCGCCACCGTCAGGCCCTGACGTAGGAGAAGTCGGCCGGCTTGGTGGCGATCCCCGTCGATGGAGGCGCCACCCAGCCGGCCATCCTCCCTGGCTCGGTCACCGGCTTCATCAGGCCCTGCACGTGGCGGCGGTCGGCGTCGGTCGGCAACCACTCCCGCGCACGACGGCCCCACTCCTCGGCCGACACGATCCGCCCTTCGGGGGTGACCGGATGGCCGGCGAAGGCACCGACGTTGCGGTGGAACCCGATGTGAGGCAGGCGCAGCTCGCCGGCGCCGGCGAGGGTGCGGTTCCAGCGCTCCAGGCCCTTCTGGCAATCGTCGACGTAGTCGTTGCGCAGCGTGGCGTTGAGGGCGGTGAGCGCACCGACGCGCCGCGAGCCGATCAGCCCGCCGGCGACCTCGGCCACGTCGAGCTCGGCGTCGTGGAGGCGGTGGTCGTCGTTGCGCCGCGACTCCTGGAAGCGACCCTTCAGCCCGGCCCCGTAGTAGTTGGCCGCGTTGGTCGACGTCTCGGCGCCGAAGAGGTCGAGCGACACCGAGAAGTGCAGGTTGAGGTAGCGCTGCAGGGTGGCGACGTTGATCCCACCGTGGGGCTCGACGTCGTCGGTGTCGTGGTCGCGCATGAGCTCGACGGTGCGCTGCACCACCCGGCCGACGCCTCCGGCGCCGACGAACATGTGGTGGGCCTCCTCCTTGAGCATGAACTGACAGGTGCGGGCCAGCGGGTCGAAGCCGCTCTCGGCGAGGGATGCCAGCTGGAACTTGCCGTCCCGGTCGGTGAAGTAGGTGAACATGAAGAACGACAGCCAGTCGGGCGTGGGCTCGTTGAAGGCGCCGAGGATCCGAGGGTTGTCGGGGTCACCGGAGTTGCGCTCGAGGAGCAGGTCCGCCTCGTCGCGGCCGTCCCGGCCGAAGTAGGCGTGCAAGAGGTACACCATGGCCCACAGGTGCCGGCCCTCCTCCACGTTGATCTGGAACAGGTTGCGCAGGTCGTAGAGGCTCGGCGCCGTGTTGCACAGGTGTCGCTGCTGCTCGACCGAGGCCGGCTCGGTGTCGCCCTGCACGACGATCAGGCGGCGCAGGTCGGCGCGCAGCTCGCCGGGAACGTCGTCCCAGACCGCCTCCCCGGCCCGGTCGCCGAAGCCGACGGTCCTGTCCGGGTCGGCCTCGGCGAGGAAGATGCCCCAGCGGTAGTCGGGCATCTTCACGTAGTCGAAGTTGGCCCAGCCGTCGTGGCCGACCGAGACGGCGGTGCGGAGGAACACGTCGTGGTCCTGGTGGGCGACGGGTCCCATGGTCTTCCACCAGTCGATGAACCGCGGCTGCCAGCGCTCCAGTGCCCGTTGGAGCCTGCGGTCGTCGGCCAGCCCGACGTTGTTGGGGATCTTCTCGTTGAGGTCGACGGCGGTCACGTCACACCCGCTTTCGGTCGTAGGACGGTCGGGACCCGGTGCCGAAGCGGCGCAGCGCGCCGTCGGGTCCCGACGCGTTGGGGCGGAGGAAGATCCAGTTCTGCCAGGCCGAGAGGCGGGCGAAGATCTTGGTCTCGATGGTCTCGGGGCCGACGAAGCGCAGGTTGGCCTCGAGCCCGGTCAGGGCGTCGGGGCTGAAGGCGGCCCGCTCCTCGAGCAGCAGGCGGATCTCGTCGTGGTAGTCGAGGTCGTCGGGGATCGAGGTGACCAGGCCGAGCTCGTCGGCGCGCGCCGCGTCGACCGGCGTGCCGATCACCGCCCTGGCCGCGTCGAGGGCGTCGGGGTGCCCGTAGAACCGGCTCTCCAGGCGGCTGAGCCCGTTGCCCATCGGGTAGGCGCCGTCGTTGGCCGGGCCGAGCACGATGGTGGCGGCGGCCAGGTCGTGGCCCTCCACGGCACCGTCGAGCATCACGGTGCGGTCGGCGGCCAGGGCCAGCTCGGCGACGGTGCCGGCGAAGCAGCTGCCGGGCTCGATCAGGGCGACGATGGTCCTGGCCGACACGTCGAGGCGCTTGAGGGTGCGCTTCCAGAGGGCGGTGACCTCCCGGGCCAACCAGTGGGGCAGGGCGTCGGCGACCGCGGCGTCGGCGGTCAGCACGGCGCCGGGGTCACCTTCGGTGCGCAGCACCCAGGTCCCGAGCTCGGGCTCGTTGAAGCGCAGGTGCAACATGGCGTCGTCGAGCTCCCTGGCGGCGGCGATCACCCAGGACGCCGAACCGGCGGCGAGCAGCGAGGCGGCGTCGGTCGGCTGCGGGTCGGCCGGGGCGCGCACGACGATGGTCGCCGCGCCGAGCTTCCGGTCGACGGTGACCTCGACGTGGCCGTAGGCCAGCCCGCCGTCGCCGACGGCGCGCCGCTCGACGGGGTGGAGGGCCACGCCGTCGCCACCCGGCCGATCGGAGGTGGCCGCGGCGGCCAGGGCCCGTTCGCTCACCGTGGCGTCGAAGGTGGTCCGGGGGGCCAGCACGTCGACCAGCCCCCAACGCCGCGCCTGGGCGCCGGCCACCCCCTCGGCCCTGGTGGCGAACACGTCGGCCAGGTCGCGGCGCACGTGGCGCTTGTCGACCACCCGGGTCAGGCCGCCGGTGCCGGGCAGCACGCCGAGGAGCGGGACCTCGGGCAGCGACACGGTCGATGACCGGTCGTCGACCAGGATGATCTCGTCGCAGGCCAGCGCCAGCTCGTAGCCGCCGCCGGCCGCCGTCCCGTTGACCGCGCAGATCCATCGCTGCTGGGATGTGGCGGTGGCGTCCTCGATGGCGTTGCGGGTCTCGTTGGTCAGCTTGCAGAAGTTGACCTTGTGGTCGTGGGTGGCGCCCGCCAGCATCTGGATGTTGGCCCCGGCGCAGAAGACCTTCTCGAGGCCGCCGGTGAGGACCACGGCCTTGACCTCCGGGTGCTCGAAGCGCAACCGGGCCACCACGTCGTGCAGCTCGATGTCGACGGTCAGGTCGTAGGAGTTGAGCTTCAGCTCGTAGTCGGGGCGCAGGCCCCCGATCGGGTCGACGGCGAGCACGACGGTGGCGATCTCCCCGTCGCAGGTGACCCGCCAGTGGCGGTAGCGCTCGGGGACCCGATCGAAGTCGATCACCACCGACCCCGCTTCGTCCGGCGCCTCGGTCGTCGTGGCCATCCGACCCCTCTCTCGACTGGTCGTGCCCCCTGCACCTCCAAGACTCTACACTTCGTCGACGACGCGCCAGTGATTCGTAGCACTGGCTACGCTGGATCGATGGTCGGCGTGCGCTTCCCCGGCGACCTGGTCAGGGTCGATGCACCGACGACCAGCGCACGGGCCCTCCTGCTCACGGTGCTCGGGGAGTTCGTCCTGGCCGACGGCGCGACGGCGTGGACCTCGACGTTGCTGGCCGCGCTCGCCACCCTCGGCGTGGAGCCCAAGTCGGCCCGCCAGGCGCTGGCCCGATCCGGGGCCGCCGGCCTCGTGGAGCCGGAGCGCGTCGGTCGCAACACGCGGTGGTCCCTGAGCCCCGCAGGCGTCCACCTCCTCGCGTCCGGTGCCGAGCGGATCTACCGCTTCGGCCACCCGGCCGGTGACTGGGACGGCCGCTGGCTGCTGGTCCTCGTGTCGGTGCCCGAGGGTGACCGCCACCTGCGCCACGCGCTGCGCAGCCGCCTGGGCTGGCTCGGCTTCGCGGCCGCCTCACCCGGCGTGTGGATCTCGCCCTGGGTCGGCCGTGAGGACGAAGCCCACGCCGTCATCGGCGAGCTCGGCCTCGAAGGGTCGGCCAGGACCTTCCGCGCCGAGGCGGCCGGCGTCGGCGACCCGGCGGCCTCGGCGGGCGACATCTGGGACCTCGGCGGCCTCGCGGCGCGCTACGAGGCGTTCGTCGAGACGGCCAGGTCGCTCGACCCCGCCGACGACCGCGAGGCGTTCGCCGCCTTGATCGGCCTGGTGCACCAGTGGAGGTCGTTCCCCGTCTCGGATCCCGATCTCCCCGCTCTCCTCCTCCCGCCGGCCTGGCCGGGCCGCGAGGCGGCCGCCGTGTTCGCCCACCGACGCGAGGACTGGTCAGCCCCGGCCTGGCGATGGTGGAGGAGCCGCGCCGGCGCCCCGAGCGATCCCGGCGCGAGCGCAACGTCGGGACCGTGACCCTGCTGGCCCCGCCGGGACCGTGACCCTGCTGGCCCCGCCGGGACCGTGACCCTGCTGGCCCCGCCGGGACCGTGACCCTGCTGGCCCCGCCGGGACCGTGACCCTGCTGGCCCCGCCGGGACCGTGACCCTGTGGTCATGCGGGACCGCCGTCCCGAAGGGGGATCGGCGGCGACGGTCCCGCGAGCCGTTGGTCGCCGGTCGGCCCGGCCCGGGTTCAGCGACCGGGGCTGGCCGACACGGTGTGTGTGCCACCACCGACGCCGCGCAGCACCACCGAGCCGGCCGACCAGCGGGCGCCGTGGGCCGTGCTGCGCCCCTTGCGCCACACCACGCGCCCGTCGAGGCGCACCGTCGCGTTGCGGGTGGCGGGGACCGCCACCGTGGACACGACCCCCGACCTGGCGCCGAAGGTCTCGACGAACGAGCCGGTGCGGGCGTCCCGTCGCCACGACTCGGTGATCGGCCCCGAGGCCGTGGCCAGCCGGCCCTGAACGTGGGTGAGGTTGCCGGGGTGCGGATCGATGGCGAACAAGGCTCCCCCGTTGTCCGCCGGCCGGATGCCGAGCACGTAGAAGGTGAGCGCCGATGTCGGGCCCGTCGCCCAGCCGTGGGCGTGGCTGACATACGACGTCGGCGACGACAGGTACTCCTCCCAGAAGGTGCCGGTGGCGTCGGCCGGCGCGTCGAGCATGTAGCCCCACTCCCGCTCGATGAGGCGCAACGCCGTGGTGGTGTCCCCTGCGGCCAGGTGGGCCATCACCTCCATCGACCCGGCAAACGGGCTGATCGACGACTCCTCGGGCGTGGAGGCGCCGACCGGCGTCCACCGCTCGGCGAGGCTGGCGCTGATGGCCCGGTTGCGCGCCGGGCCCGGCGTGAGGCCGAACCAGACGGCCAGCGAGTTGCCGTCCTGGGGATAGAGGGTCGCCCCCGACCCGGTCGGGGTGTCACGGTAGAGGTGGGCGGCCGGGTCCCAATAACCGCCCGACGCGACCGCCGCTCGCAGGGTGGCGGCCCGGGACGCGCACGACGCCGCCGTGGTCAGGTCGCCGACGGACCGGGCCACCGACTCGCAGGTGGTGAGGGTCTTGTAGAAGATGGCCTGCGCTTCGATGTTGACCCCTCCGGCGTCGCTGCGGCCCCAGTCCGCGCCGGTCGATGCGAGCAGGCCGGAGGCGTCGGTCTTGGCCGTGATGTACGCGAGCGCCCGCTGGTACTGCGGGTAGACGCTCTTCAGCCAGGCGTGGTCGCCGGCGTACTGGGCGTATTCGGCCGTGTCGATCATCGTCCACATGTGGTAGGTGTCGGAGTCGTCGCCGGTGAAGTCGACGGGCGGTCCCGCGTAGGGCAGTGCCCCGTCCGCGCTCTGCAGGGTGTAGAGGGCGTCGAGCGAGTTGCGCAGGGCGGCCAGGTTGCCGATGGACACGTAGTCGGTCGGGCCCGAGATGCCGAGGTCGCCTGGCCAGACGGTGCGGTCGCGCTTGGCCCCGTCGACCAGGTAGGTCTTGGAGGCCGGCCCGATGACCCCGGCGTTGTCGTAGCCCACCGCCGGCGCCGGCCAGACCCGGCCGGTGTCGCCGGCGACGAGGTTGGTCTGGACGGTGTAGGCGCCGGCGTACCAGATCCGGTTGAGCAGCGCGTCGTTGGAGTAGAAGGAGTTGGGGTAGGCCCGCAGCTGGGCGCCGGGGTCGAAGGTGATGTGCACCGACGCCGAGTCGATGGCGATCGGGCCGCCGGTCTGGTCGACGACGGTCAGGTACCGGAACCCTCCGCGCAGCTGCGACGCCGCCGACGGCGCGGGGGTGCCGGCCACGGTCGGTACGGCGGTGGAGGTGTCGATGTTGTCGCCGGGCGTCGTGGCGTACACGTCGGGTGGCTCGTTGTTGCTCCCGCCGTTGGACTGGTCGTCGGAGGTGGCGCTCACCTGGGTGGACGACTCCGAGTAGGTGAGCCCGATGGACTGCCCCGCGGCGGTGCCCTGGCCGACGCCGACCGTGACGTACCCGCCGACCTCCTTGCCGAAGTCGAGGGTCACCGATGCGCCCTGGCTCGACAGGGTGGTGGTGCCCCCGTGCACCACCGCGGTCGGGTCGGTGACCGCTCCGCCGATGCTGAAGGCGTGGAGGGGGGCGACGGTCCGGCTCGCCGGCGACTCGTTGTACTGCTGCCACGGCTGGGCGTCAGGTCCGGCAGCAGGGTGGCCGGCAGCGGGGTGGCCGACGGCAGGATGGCCGACGGCAGGATGGCCGACGGCAGGGTGGCCGACGGCAGGGTGTCCGACGGCAGGGTGTCCGGCGGCGGCGTGCGCGCTCGGCCCGGCGCCGAGCATGGTCGCACCGCTCACGGCGACGACGGTCGCCGCGCCCAGCCAGGTGCTGCGGTGGCGCCGGTGGCTCCTGGCCCGACGTGTCGCGTTCCATCCGCTCATGGGTGTGTCCTCTCTATGATCGATCCTGGGTTGGTGGATGCGGAGGCCGGCCGGCGCGTCAGCGCAGCGGCTGGCCCGTGACGACGTGCGTGCCGGGGCCGACCCGGTCGATCACCACGTAGCCGGCCGAGATGTGCGCCGAGTGGTCGCCGGCGCCCACGGGGCGCACGCCGTTCCACACCAGCCGGCCGTCGACGCGGACGGCGATGCGCCGGCCCGAGGTCGGGATCTCGCTGACTCCGCGGGTGGCGGCGGGCACGCCGAGGTGCTCGACGAAGCGGCCGTCGTGCGCCTGGTCCCAGCGGACGCCGAGCAGCCCGGTCCTCGTCGGGATGCCGCCCTCGGCCCAGCTGAGGCCGCCGGGGTGGGGCACCACCGACCACGTCGAGTAGCCGGGCCCAGTCGGGTTGGCCCCGAGCAGTCCCTGGGTGAGGGCGATGGTCGGTCCGGATGCCCAGCCGTGGGCCAGGCTGGTGAACTGGGCGATGTTGGGCTGCCCAGCGGCGTTGACCGACTCCCAGAAGGTGCTCTGCGGTCCGGACGGGTCAGCCAGCATGTAGCCCCAGAAGCGCTTCATGAGCGTGACCGCCGAGGCGGCGTGCCCGGTCGCCAGGCGGCCCTCGACCTCCAGGGCAGATGGCAGCGGGGCGTAGTAGGACGGGACGCCGGCGGAGCCGGCCGGGGCGATCAGCGACCCGTAGGTCGACCAGTTGTGTCCCCGCAGGTAGGCCAGTGCGGCGGTGGCCTGGGCCCGACCGGCGACGCCGTAGAGCACCGCGGAAGCGTTGGCGTCCTGCGGGTAGGTGGCCGGCTCCTCGGTGCTCATCCGGTAGGCGCCGGCCGCCGGGTCCCACAGATCGGCGTTGATGGTGGCCCGGAGGGTGGCGGCACGGGATGCGTAGGTCGCCGCCGGGGCGGTCTGGTGCTCGGCGGCGGCCAGCGACGCCATCTGGTGCAGCGTCTCGTCGTAGAGGGCGTTGATGTAGGTCAGGTGCCCGCAGGCCAGATAGGCGTAGGTCCCGCACGATCCGCTGGAGGTGAACGACAGCAGGCCGGTGCTGTCGACCTGCTGGCCGAGCCACGTCTCCGCGCGCACCGCAGCCGGGTACCACCGGTCGAGGAAGGATCGGTCGCCCGTGTAGAGCCAATGCTGGTCGAGGTTGTTGACGAACCACATCACGTACTCGCCGTAGGTGAACTCCTCGCCGAGGTTGTGCGGTCCGACGAGCCCTTCGGCCGGGACGTAGCCGTTGGCCGTCTGCTGCGAGCCGAGGGCGGCGACCGAGTTGGTCCACCCGGTGGTGTCGCCGGTGCTGAGGTAGCTCACCGGCCCCTGCACCGACAGGTCGCCCTCCCAGACGTCGCGGTCCCGCTTGGCCCCGTCGAGGATCACCTCCTGCGCGCCGGTGGTGCCGGGCATCTGCGAGGCGGCCTGGTCGGCCTCGTTGGTGGCGTAGGGCCAGCTCTTGAGGGTGTTCGCCGCCGCGGTGTCGAGCTGCACGGTGTACGCGCCGGCGTACCAGATCTTGTCGAGCGCGACCGAGCTCGAGTTGAACCACCCCCGGTACGACGCCAGGTTCTTCTGGGCGGGCCCGGCGGTCATGTGGACGTGCAGCCCGGACAGGTCGATCGTCCCCGGGCTCGAGAGGAACAGCGTCAGGTACCGGAATCCGCCCCTCGTCTGGGTGTCGGTGGCCGTACCCGGCAGCGAGGAGGGCAGGGCGAGCACGTGGCTGTCGGAGTCCCAGTTGTAGGCCACGCCCGGGTAGCCGTTGGCGAAGTTGGCGGTGTCGCAGCCGGGGGCGTAGGCCCCCTCACCGTCGTTCTGCGCGGTGGTGAGCGCCTGGTAGGTCGTGGACTCGGAGAAGCACGCATGGAGGGTGGGCGCGGGTGACGACGCGCCGGTGACCTTCACGCTGACCAGGCCACCCACCTCCCTGCCCATGTCGAGGGTGACGAGCGGCGACGACGTCTGATCTCCCGACGCCAGGGACAGCACGGTGGGCCGGCCGCGGCCGAGGAGGCCGGCGGGGTGGGTCACGGACCCTCCCCGGGGAAGGACCTGGGAGACCCGCGCCGGTGTGACCGTGCGGCTCGAGGGCGAGAGGACGTAGCGCTGCCAGTCACCTGCGGCCCACGGCGCCGGTCGCGCCGGCCGCCGGTCACCGACGGCACTGGCCGCAGGGCGGCCATCGACGGCACGCGCCGATGCGATCGGCGTGGTGGTGCCGATGACCAGGCTCACGAGAGCCGCCGATGCCGCCACGGGAACGGCCATTCTGCCGGCCGTGCGGCCGCGTCGAAGTCGGGTGCGCATGGATGGATTCCCCCCACCGTTCGGGCCGGCCGGTGGTCCTCACTCCCCCACTCGGCCGGCTGTGAATCGTTTCAATCTGACTGAACGAATTGTGGCAAATAGTCCCGTCTACGTCAAGGGTCTTCTTGGCACTCGGTCCCCCGACAACTCGCGCCGGAGGGGCCCCGTGAGGTTGCCCTGTTCGCCCAAGGCGTCCCCATGGGCGACCCGTCATGGGCCCGCCTGGGCCTTCGAAGCACTCACCGCTCGCTGGTCGCGAACCGGCGGCCCCTGACGCGGTTCGCAACTTCGGTGGTGGCCGGCCCGTAGAGGTACTGCCGGCCGGGATCGTGACCACCGGCCACGCTGCCTGCGTGGCGAGGTGGACGGGGAGGGTTCCCCGGAGGGGGCGGACGGGGCGCCGGTGGTGACCGCCGACAAATCAATCTTGGTACGATAACATCGTGACACGATTTTCTTGGACGTGGACATGAGCGCGGCGAGGGTGCGGGGCAAGACCGAACCCACCGATGCGGTGATGGGCGCCGGGCTGCCGGTGCCCCCCGGCCGGGAGCTGGCGCTCGGCGACTTCACCGTTGGTTGGCGCACGGTCGTGCTCCTGCCGCTCGCCGTTGCGGTCGGCGCCGCCGCAGCCGCGGCGGCCCTCGGTCTGCTCGACCTGATCGGCCTGGTCACCCACCTGGCCTATTTCGGCAACGTCGGGGTGTCGCTCGTCGACCCGGGCAGCAACCGGCTGGGCGCCTGGGCCGTCCTCATCCCCGTCGTGGGTGGGCTGATCGTGGGATTGATGGCCAGGTTCGGCTCCGAGCAGATCCGCGGGCACGGCATCCCCGAGGCGATGGAGACCATCCTGATCGGCGGCTCCCGCGTCCAGCCCCGGCTGGCGGTCCTCAAGCCCGTCTCGAGCGCCGTCAGCATCGGCTCGGGCGGCCCCTTCGGCGCGGAGGGACCCATCATCCTGACCGGCGGCGCCATCGGGTCGATCCTGGCCCAGCTCTTCCGGCTGGCCGCCGTCGAGCGTCGAACGCTGCTCGTCGCCGGCGCCTGCGCCGGGATGGCCGCCGTCTTCGGCACACCCGTCGCCGCCGCCCTCTTCGGCGTCGAGCTGCTCGTCTTCGAGTGGCGACCACGGTCGTTCGTGCCGATCGCCGTGGCCGTCACCGTCGCCGAGGTCATCCGCAACGCCTTCGCCCATGCCGGGCTGATGAGCGCCGTCCCGCTGTTCCCGGTGCCCCCCCACGGCACGTTCAACGGGATCGGCGTCGGCGAGGCCGCCGTGATCGGTGTCGCCGCCGGGGTGCTCGCCCTGGTGCTCACCACGGCGTGCTACGGCGCCGAGGACGCGTTCAAGAAGCTGCCCATCCACTGGATGTGGTGGCCGCCCATCGGTGGGCTCGTCGTGGGTCTCGGCGGCCTGGTCGACGGCAAGGCCCTCGGCGTGGGCTATCCCGTCATCGGCGCCGAGCTCGCCGGGCACCTCGCGCTCGGCGCGCTCCTCCTGCTCCTCGTCGTCAAACTGGTCATCTGGTCGGTCGCGCTGGGCTCCGGCACGAGCGGCGGCATCCTGGCACCGCTGCTCATGATGGGAGCGGCCACCGGCGGGATCATCGGCCACGCGTTCGGGGGCCCATCGGGGACGTGGGCGTTGATGGGCATGGCCGGTGCACTCGCCGGGGTCACCCGCTCGCCGTTGACCTCCGTCGTGTTCGCCTTCGAGCTGACCCACGACACCGGCTCACTCCTCCCGCTCCTGATCACCTGTGCCCTCGCCCACCTCGTGAGCACCCTGATCCTCAGGCGGTCGATCCTCACCGAGAAGGTGGCCCGCAAGGGCTTCCACGTCATGCGGGAGTACGCCGTCGACCAGCTCGAGGCCGTCTTCGTGCGCGAGGCCATGCTCCAAGACGTCATCGCCATGACCGCGGAGGACCCCGCCGCGGAGCTCCGGGGCATCCTCGAGGCCGACCCTCTGGCGCGACGCCAACGCCTGTACCCGGTGCTCGGACCGAAAGGCCTGGTCGGCGTGGTCGGGTGGTCCGACCTGACCGAGTGCCGCGACCGGCCATCGACCCGGATCGGCGACATCGCCCATGTCGACCCGGTGGTGGCCTGGCCCGACGAGACGCTGCGCTCCGCCGCCGATCGGATGGCCGAGCACACCCTCGGCGCCCTTCCCGTCGTCGACCGGGCCGATCGCGGGCACCTCGTCGGTGTCGTCACCCACTTCGAGCTGCTGGCCGGCCGCCGTCGGCAGCTGGTCGAGGAACGCCACCGGGAACGGTCCCTCCGTCTCGTCTCGTGGCGTCGCGGCCGGGTGCCATGACCCCCGGCTCGGCGCGCCCTTCCCGCTCCTACGATCGGGTCATGCCACCCCGCCGGGTCAGCGACCGCGAGTACGGCCAGCTCCTGGCCATGCGCACGGGGCTGCGCGAGTTTCTCCACTGGAGCGAGCGCCAGGCCCACGAGGCCGGCCTCACCGGGCACCAGCATCAGCTGCTCCTTGCGGTCAAGGGCCATCCCGACGAGCGGGGGCCCACCGTCGGTGACGTCGCCGGCTACCTGACGCTCAAGCACCACAGCGCCGTCGGCCTCATCGACCGCGCCGACCAGGCCGGCCTGGTCGTCAGGGTCGACGATCCCGACGACCATCGCGTCGTGCGCCTCCGCCTCACGCCTGACGGCGAGAAGCGGCTCGCCCGGCTCTCCGCGCTCCACCTCGAGGAGCTCGGACGCCTGGCCCCGGAGATGCAATCCATCTGGAGGGGCATCGGACCCCGGGACGAGGATGGCGAACGTCGCTGATCAATCTGGTCGGAGGCGGGTACATCCCCGTCGGGTTCACTCGGACGAGAAGGGAGAGTCGTGGGAGCGATCGCAGCAGAGGTCTTGATCGACCGGTTGGCGGACTGGGGGGTGGACACCGTCTTCGGGCTGCCAGGTGACGGGATCAACGGGATCATGGAGGGGCTGCGGCGCTGTCAGGACCGGGTCCGCTTCGTGCTCGTGCAACACGAGGAGGCGGCGGCCTTCATGGCGTGCGCCTACGCCAAGGCCACGGGCAGGATCGGCGTGTGCCTGGCCACCTCGGGTCCCGGGGCGGTGCACCTGCTCAACGGCCTGTACGACGCCAAGCTCGACCACGTGCCGGTGCTGGCCATCACGGGCATGCAGGAGACGCAGATGCTCGGCACCGGCTACCAGCAGGAGGTGGCCACCGACCATCTGTACATGGACGTGGCCGCCTACAACCAGGTCATCATGGTGCCGGCCCAGCTGCCGACGCTCGTCGACCTGGCCATCCGCCACGCGCTGGCCCGCCGCACCGTGTCGCACCTGACCATGCCCAACGACGTGCAGGTGGCCGACGCCGGTGACGCACCGTTCGCGGCGGTCGGCCCGGCGGTCAACAAGCCCACCGCCGCGGTCTACCTGGCTCCTTCGGGCCTGCCCCGCCCCGAGGACCTGCGCGCCGCGGTCGACGTGCTCGCCGCCGGGCAGCGGCCGGTGATGCTGGTCGGCGCGGGCGCCCTCCACGCCCGTGACGAGGTGCTGGCGGTGGCCGAGCTGCTCGGCAGCCCGATCGTCAAGACGCTGCCGGGCAAGGCGGTCGTCCCGGACGATCACCCCCTCACGATCGGTGGGATCGGCCTGCTCGGGACGAAGCCGGCCGAGGAGGTCATGGAGTCCTGCGACACGCTGCTCATGGTCGGGACCAACTTCCCCTACACCAAGTACCTGCCCGCCGCCGGCCAGGCCCGGGCCGTCCAGATCGAAGCCGACCCGACCCGGGCCGGCAACCGCCTGCCCGTCGAGGTGCCGGTGATCGGCGACGCCAAGGAGTCCCTCGCCGCCCTGGCCCCGCTGTTGCGCCGCTCCGAGGACCGGAGCTGGCTCGAAGGCGCCCAGAAGGGGATGGTCGACTGGCGGGAGCGGATGGGCGCCCTCGAGACCGCCGAGACCGATCCGATCCAGCCGCAACGTCTCGTCCGGGCCATCGACCGGGCCGCCTCCGACGACGCCATCCTGACCTGCGACTCGGGCACCATCGCCACCTGGGCGGCCAGGCACTTCGACATCCGCGGTGACCGCAGGTTCTTCCTGTCGGGGAACCTGGCCACCATGGCACCCGGCCTTCCCTACGCCATCGGCATCCAGCACGCCTATCCGGGCAGGCAGGTCATCGCCTTCGTCGGCGACGGCGGCTTCGCCATGTTGATGGCCGAGCTGGCCACCGCCGCCCGCTACCACCTGCCCGTCAAGGTGGTCGTCAACAACAACGCCGAGCTCGGCCAGATCCAGTGGGAGCAGATGGTCCTCGGCTACCCGGAGTTCGGGATCCGCTTCGGGCGTCGCAACGACTTCGCTCCCTGGGCCCAGGCCTGCGGATGGTGGGCGCAGCGGGTCGACAAGGTCGCCGACCTCGACACGGCGGTGGCGGCCATGCTCGCGCACTCCGGCCCGGCGCTGCTCGACGTGAGCGTCAACCCCGACGAGCCGCCGATGCCGGGCCGCGTGACCTACGAGCAGGCCAAGTCGTTCACCAAGGCGTTCCTCTCCGGCCAGTCCCGCAAGGCCACCATCGCCACCACGTTGTTCAAGGACAAGATCCGGGAGCTGCGCTCGTGACCGTCGGAGGGGTCGTCGACGTCGCGCTCGACGACATCCGCACGGGCCGATTCGAGCGCACCCTCGCCGGCCTGGCCGCCGCCGGGGCACTGGTGACGACGGCCGAGATCTACACGTCCCACGACAGCGCCAGCTTCGGCAACAAGATGATGTGGGTCCCCATCGTGGTCATGCCCACCCTGGCGCCCGCCGGCGTGGCCGCGGTGCTCAGCCGGCGGGCCGCCAAGACGGTCCTGCCGGTCGCGTCCGCGCTGGTGGTCGCCAACGGGCTGCAGGGCTTCTACCTGCACTGCCGCGGGGTGCACCAGAAGCCGGGCGGCTGGCACAACCTTCGCTACAACGTCGAGATGGGGCCGCCGGTCTTCGCGCCGCTCCTCGCTTCGCTGGTCGGCGGCATGGGTCTGCTGGCCTCGCTGCTCCGCCGGGAGCGGTACTGATGGGCGGCCCCTTCCGGCCGACGTCCCGGCGCGCCGTCACCCCCGGCAACCGGGGGGCGTTTCCCGGCTTCGACGTGCTCGACCAGGTCGATCACTGGGACGAGGTGACCGCCGGCGTCGTCCTGGCCCGCCTCGACCCGCAGCCGGACTACAGCTTCTTCACCCCGGCCGAGCAGGCCACCGCCGACACCCTCTTCGACCAGCTGCTCGGCCAGCACGACGAGCCCAAGGTGCCGGTGCTGCCGCTGGTCGACCGGCGCCTGGCCCTCGACGAGACCGACGGGTGGCGCTACGAAGGGATGCCGGAGGACCGGGAGGCGTGGCGGCTCACCCTCGCCGCCCTCGACGACGACGCCCGCGCCGCCCACGGTGAGCCGTTCCACGCCGTCGGGGAGCGCATGCAGGCGGCGCTGGTGCAGGCTGTCCAGGAGCACGACGGCGACTGGCACGGGCTGAAGGCGTCGTACGTCTGGTCGCTGTGGACCCGCTACGCCTGCGCGGCGTTCTACTCCCACCCCTGGGCGTGGAACGAGATCGGCTTCAGCGGCCCCGCCTACCCCCGCGGCTATAAGGCGCTCGGCATCGGTCAGCTCGAGACGTGGGAAGTCCACCACGCCGAGCCTTCGGGCGGTGGACGATGAAGCGGCGCCTCGACTACGGCCGGCTGCGGGCCCGCAACGACTCCGCCTGGCTGATCCCCAACAGCCAGGACCGCAGCAACCATCGCCTCCGTGCCGACATGCGCCGCTTCGACGACGACGACGAGCTCGACCTGGTGATCGTCGGCTGCGGCGCGGGCGGCGCGACCCTCCTCCAGCGGCTGGCCAGAGCCGGCTGGAAGGTGGCCGCCCTCGACGCCGGGCCGTTCTGGGACCCCGACGCCGACTGGGTGAGCGACGAGCTCGGATCCCACCGGCTGTACTGGACCGAGCCGAGGGTGATCGCCGGGGCGGATCCGGTGCCGCTCGGTTCCAACAACTCGGGGCGCGGCGTCGGCGGGTCCATGGTGCACTACGCCGGCTACACCCCGCGCTTCCATCCCTCCGACTTCCGCACCTCGAGCACGGACGGCGTCGGCGCCGACTGGCCGATCAGCTACGACGATCTGCGCTCGCACTACGAGGCCATCGAGGAGGAGCTCCCGGTGTCGGGGCAGGACTGGCCGTGGGGCGACGCGCACCGGTACCCGTTCTCCCCCCAGCCGGTGAGCGGCAACGGGGACATCTTCCTGCGCGGGGCGCGAGCAGCGGGCATCGACGCCCGCGTCGGCCCGGTCGCCATCGCCAACGGTCGGTTCGGCAACCGTCCGCACTGCATCTACCGGGGGTTCTGCCTCCAGGGGTGCAAGGTCAACGCCAAGGCCTCACCGCTGATCACCCATGTGCCCGACGCCCTCGCCCACGGCGCCGAGGTCCGCCCCAACTGCATGGTGAGCAAGGTGGTCGTCGGGCCCGACGGCCTGGCCTCCGGGGTCACCTACATCGCCGACGGCGTCGAGCACTTCCAGCGGGCCCGCGCCGTCGCGGTCGCCGGCTACTCCATCGAGACACCTCGCCTCCTGCTCCTCTCCGCCGAGCGCCGATTCCCCGACGGGCTGGGCAACGACGAGGGCCAGGTCGGCCACTACCTGATGGTCCAGGGCGCCCCGCAGAGCGGCGGGCGTTTCGACGACGAGATCCGCATGTTCAAAGCGCCTCCGCCGGAGGTGTCGACCGAGGCGTTCTACGAGACCGACCCGACCGCCGACCACAAGCGGGGCTACACGATCCAGAACGTGTCGCCCCTGCCCATCACCTACGCCGAGCACGTCGCCGCCCAGGGCCACTGGGGCGAAGCGCTGCGGTCCCGGATGCGCGACTACGTCCACTGGGCGACCCTCGGCGCGCTGTGCGAGTTCCTGCCCCAGTACGACAACGCCGTGACCCTCTCCGACGTCGAGGACCGCTTCGGGCTGCCGGTGGCGAGGTTCTCCTACACGCAGTGCGACAACGACAAGAGCCTGGTGAAGGCGGCCACGGCCACCATGGACACGATCCTGCGCGCCGCGGGGGCCAACGAGGTCATCACCATCGACCGCTACGCCCACCTCGTCGGCGGCTGCCGCATGGCGGCCGACGAGCGCCACGGCGTGGTCGACGCCGACCTGCGCAGCTTCGCCGTGGCCAACCTGTACCTGACCGACGGAAGCGTGCTGCCGACCCAGGGGGCGGCCAACCCGGCGCTCACGATCATGGCCGTGGCGGCGCGTTGCGCCGACCGGCTCGTCGCGGGGGCCAAGGCCGGAAGCCGGACCGTGGCCCGATGACCGTGGAGGCACCGGTCGGCGCCCTCACCGCCGAGGTGTTCGTCGTGCCCACCGACGGCCCCGAAGCCGACGGTACCCTGACCTGGGACTCGACCACCGTCGTGGTCGTCGAAGCTCGCGCCGGAGACGTCTCCGGGCTCGGCTGGACCTACGCCGGAGCGGGGGCCAAGGCGGTCGTCGAGCACCACCTGGCCGCCGTCGTCACAGGAGCCGACCCCCTCGCGGTGCCCGGCACCCACGAGGCCATGGTCCGCGCCTGTCGCAACCTCGGTCGGCCAGGACTGGTCGCCTGCGCCATCTCCGCCGTCGACATCGCCCTGTGGGACCTCAAGGCCCGGCTCCTCGACATCTCCCTCGCCGATCTGTTCGGCCGCTGCCGCGACACGGTGCCCGTCTACGGCAGCGGCGGGTTCACCAGCTACGACGACGAGCGGACCACCGAGCAGCTACGGACCTGGGTCGAGGAATGGGGCGTCCCCCGGGTCAAGATCAAGGTCGGCGAGTCCTGGGGCAGCCGGCCCGATCGGGACCTCCACCGGGTCGCCCTCGCCCGTCGGGTGGTGGGTGACGCGGTCGAGCTGTACGTCGACGCCAACGGCGGCTACACCCGCAAGCAGGCCGTGCGCCTCGGGGTCACCATGGCCGAGCGCCACGGCGTCACCTGGCTGGAGGAGCCCGTGTCCTCCGACGACCTCGACGGCCTCCGCGAGGTCCGCGACCAGTGCCCGGCGGATGTGGCGGCCGGCGAGTACGGCTACAGCCCCCAGTACTTCGTGCCCATGATCGGATCCGGCGCGCTGGACTGCGTCCAGGCCGACGTCACCCGCTGCGGCGGCTACACCGACTGGTTGGCGATCGCCAACCTGGCCGCCGCCCACGGCCTCGACGTGTCCGGGCACTGCGCGCCCAACCTCCACGCCCACGTGGCCACGGCCGTGCCCCGCCTGCGGCACCTCGAGTACTTCCACGACCACCACCGCATCGAGCACCTCCTCTTCGACGGAGCCCTCGATCCCACCGGCGGCAACCTCCGACCCGACCGGGACCGCCCCGGGCACGGCATGGCCCTGCGGCGCGCCGATGCCGACCGCTACCTGGCCTGAACCGCGCACCCCCGATCCCCACGCTCGAAGGAGAGCCATGTCACCACGCCAGATCGCCGTCATCACGGGCGCGTCCGCAGGAGTCGGACGGGCCACCGCCAAGGCCTTCGCCGAGTCCGGCTTCGACGTGGCCCTGCTGGCCCGGGGCGCAGCCGGTCTGGCCGGCGCCGCCGCCGACGTCGAAGCCGCCGGCGGCCGGGCCCTCGTCATCCCGACCGACGTCGCCCGCTACGACGAGGTCGACGCGGCCGCCACCAGGGCCGAGCAGGAGCTCGGCCCGATCGACGTGTGGGTCAACGACGCCATGACCACCGTCTTCGCTCCCGCCTGGGATGTCTCGCCTCGCGACTTCCAACGGGCCGTCGAGGTCACCTTCCTCGGCCAGGTGTGGGGCACCACCGCCGCCCTGGCCCGCATGCGGCCGCGGGACAGGGGCAGCATCGTCAACGTCGGATCCGCGTTGGCGTTCATGGGCATCCCGCTGCAGTCGGCCTACTGCTCGTCCAAGTTCGCCTGCCGAGGGTTCTTCGAGTCGACCCGCGCCGAGCTCCTCCACGAGGGCAGCCACGTCCGGATGTCGATGGTCCACCTCCCTGCGGTGAACACCCCGCAGTTCGACTGGTGCGAGACCACCCTCGAGCACCACCCCCAGCCCGTCCCCCCGATCTACCAGCCCGAGATCCCGGCCAAGTTCATCCTCGCGGCCGCCATCGACGGACGGCCGACCAAGGTCGTCGGCTCGTGGAACAAGATCCTCGTGGTGGCCGGCCGGCTCTTCCCCGGCCTGGGCAACCAGTACGCGGCGATCGGCGCGTGGGACACCCAGCTGACCGACCAGCGAAACGCCCCGGACCGGCCCGACAACCTCCACCAGCCGGCCGACGAGCACGCCGACGCCGGCTCCCACGGGATCTTCGACGCCAAGGCGGGCGGATTCTTCGACCCGAGCTTCATCGAGAGCCTCCCGAGCACCGCCCGCACCTTCGCCACCGCCCTCGCGCGCACCGTCAAGGAGAAGCGCACCACCTATCAGGCCATCGCCGAACGCCGGAGCAGCCGCCGATGAGCGGGCCCACGCCCGCCGACCACACCGGATGACACCGCCCGGCGCGCGCGCGACGAGCCGATCCGCCCAGCCGCTCGCCGTCGCCTTCCGCTACCTGATCGTCGTCGGCGTCCTCGTCGCCGCCGCCGGTGTCGCCGGCCGGTACCTCTCCTGGCCCCTGCTCACCGCCACCATCGGGCCCACCGCCTACGTCTTCGCCTCCCACCCCCGCACCGAGACCTCGCGCCTGCGCAACGCGGTCATCGGCCACGGCGTCGCCGTCGGCGCCGGCCTGGCCGCCGTCGCCCTCTTCGGCCTCTGGCACCACCCGTCGGTCAGCGCGCTGGGCGCGCCGTCGCTCAGCCAGGTCGCCGCGGCAACCCTCGCCGCGGCGGCCACCATGTCCGTGCTCGAGCTCGTCCACCTGCACCACGCCCCGGCGGCGGCCTCCGCGCTCCTCGTGGCAACCGGCCTGGCCAAGCCGGGCGCCCCGCTCATCGGACTGGTGCTCGGGCTCGCCATCGTCATCGTCCTCGGACCGCTCCTCGCGCAGGTCCCCCTCACCCGGGCCGAGCAGCCCGGCGACCCACGACCCGCTCCACCGGAGGAGACCGCACCATGACCGCGCCCCGACGCCACGACGGCTACGCCCCGATCGCCGACTACGCCGTCCTCGGCGACGGCCGCACAGCCGCCCTCGTGGCCACCGACGGCCGGGTGGACTGGTGGCCGTTCCCCACCCTCGACGCCCCGCCCGTCGTCGCCGCCATCCTCGATCCCGAGCGCGGCGGCCACTTCCTCCTCGCCCCCACCGACCCCTACGAGGCCAGACGCCGCTACATCGAGGGCACCAACGTCCTCGAGACGACCTACGCCAGCCCGAAGGGGACCGTGAAGGTCACCGCCGGGCTCAACACCGGCGCAGCCGGCCGGCTGCCATGGACCGAGCTCGCCCATCGCGTCGACCACGTCGACGGCGTCGTCGACCTGGCCTGGGAGCTCATCCCCGGCAACCGCTTCGGCGATGCCAACCCGTGGGTCACCGAGCGGCACGGCACCCCGGTCGCCACCATCGGCGACCAGACCCTCGCGGTGGTCGTCGGTGGTGCCGACCCGGGCGCGGTCGACGGTCAGGGCGTGCACGGGCAGCTCACCGTCGGCCCCGGCCAGCGGGCGGTCATCGGCATCGTCGCCACCGACCACGAGCCGCTCTTCCTGCCGCTCCCGGCCGCCATCGACGACCGCCTCGACCGCACCATCGACTCGTGGCGGCAGTGGAGCAGCCTGCTCGAGAGCGACGGCCCCTGGGACCACGCCGTCAGACGGTCTGCGCTCGCCCTCAAGACCCTCGTCGCCGAAGCCACCGGTGCGATCGCTGCGGCGGCCACCACCTCGCTTCCCGAAGGCATCGGTGGCACCAAGAACTGGGACTACCGCTACTCGTGGGTGCGCGACTCGTCGTTCACCCTCGATGCCCTCATCAACCTCGGACTGCACGAGGAGGTCCACGGCGCCGTCTCCTGGCTGCTCGACGCGGTCCGGCGAAACGGGGGCGCCCTCCACGTCTTCTACTCGCTTCGCGGCGACCGTCCCGGCGGCGAGACCGAGATCGACCTCCGCGGCTACCGGGACAGTCGACCGGTGCGCTCCGGCAACTCCGCCGCCGGCCAGACCCAGCTCGGCACCTACGGCGACCTGTTCGACACCATCCACCGGTACTGCGAGCAGGGCCACCTCCTCGACCAGGACAGCGGCCGGATGCTCGCAGACCTGGCCGACTCGTGCTGCGACGCCTGGCGCCGCCCCGACTCGGGCATCTGGGAGCTGGACCGCACCGAGCACTACACCATCTCCAAGATCGGCTGCTGGGTCGCCCTCGACCGGGCCGCCCGCCTGGCCGACACCGGCCAGCTCCCCGACGGGCGCGCCGAGCGGTGGCGGGGCGAGGCCGAGGAGGTCCGCCGCTGGGTCGACACCCACTGCTGGTCCGACGCCAAGCAGGCCTACACCTTCTGGGCCGGGAGCGACGACCTCGACGCCGCCGTCCTCCTCGCCGGCCGGACCGGCTTCGAGCGAGGCCCCCGCCTGGTGGCCACCGTCGACGCCGTTGCCGCCGAGCTCGGTCGGGGTCCGCTCCTGTACCGCTACACCGGCATGGAAGCCGAAGAGGGCGCCTTCGTCGCCTGCACCTTCTGGATGGTCGAGGCCCTCGTCCACACCGGCCAGGTCGACCGGGCCCGCCGACTCATGGAGGAGGCCGTCGAGCTGACCAACGACGTCGGTCTGCTCGCCGAGCAGATCGATCCGGCGACCGGCGCCTTCCTGGGCAACGTCCCCCAAGGGCTGTCCCACCTCGCCCTCGTCAACGCGGCATTCGCCGTGCGCCGAGCCAGCACCTGACCCGACCGGCCAACCGACCGGTCTCGGGCCGGCCGACCAAGGAGACCAAACCCATCATGGCTGCCTCATCCGCTGCCTCATCCACCTTGCGGCTGAACCGTGGCCGCATCGTCGGCATGGTCCGACTGGCCTGGGCGGCGACCCTCCTCGTGGCCCCCAGCCGGGTCATCGTCGCGGTCGGGGGGTCGTCCGACAGGAAGGCGACGACCGTCGCCCGGGTGCTCGGCATCCGCCATGCCATCCAGGGCCTCGTGGAGGTGGCGGCGTGGCCACGCTGGCGCAGGACCGGCTCGGTCGTCGACCTCGCCCACGCGCTCACCGGCGTGGCCCTGGCCGGCACCGACCGGAGGTGGCGGCGCGTGGCGCTGACCGACTCGGCCGTCGCCACCACCTTCGCCGTCGCCGGTCGCTGACCGACCTCGCCGGTAGGTTGGACCGGTGACGACCACCAACCGGCTCGCAGGTGAGACCAGCCCCTACCTGCGCCAGCACGCCGACAACCCGGTGCACTGGCAGCCGTGGGGCGACGAGGCGCTGGCCCTGGCCGAGGGGGAGGACAAGCCGCTCCTGCTGTCGGTCGGCTACTCGGCCTGCCACTGGTGCCACGTCATGGCGCACGAGAGCTTCGAGGACCAGGCGACGGCGGCGGTCATGAACGAGCTGTTCGTCAACGTCAAGGTGGACCGCGAGGAGCGTCCCGACGTGGACGCGGTCTACATGGAGGCGGTCCAGGCCGTGGCCGGCAGCGGGGGCTGGCCCATGACCGTGTTCTGCCTGCCCGACGGGAGGCCATTCTTCGCAGGCACCTACTTTCCTCGCGACCGCTTCGTCGACCTGCTCCGGCGGGTCGGCGAGGCGTGGCGCACCCGCCGCGACGGGCTCGAGACCGACGCCGCGCAGCTGTCCGCGGCGGTGGTGTCGGGAACCGGCCTGCCGAGCCTCGGCTGGGCGTCCGACGGCGACGTCGGCGCGGCGCGCTCGCCCGCGCTGCTCGCCACGGCCGCCGACGCCCTCCTCGCCCGCTTCGACCCCGAGTGGGGCGGGTTCGGCCGCGCCCCCAAGTTCCCCCAGCCGTCCATGCTCGAGCTGCTCCTGCAGTCGTGGGCCCGGACCGGGCGCACCGACGTCCTCGACGCAGTGACCACCAGCCTCGACGCCATGGCCTCGGGAGGCATCTACGACCACCTGGCCGGCGGCTTCGCCCGGTACTCGACGGACCGGACCTGGCTGGTGCCCCACTTCGAGAAGATGCTCTACGACAACGCCCTCCTCGCCCGGACCTACCTCCACGCCTGGCAGGCCACCGGAGCCGAGCGCTACCGCCAGGTGGTCACCGAGACGCTCGACTACCTCCTGGCGCCGCCGATGCGCCAGGGTCGCGGGGGGATCTGCTCGGCCGAGGACGCGGACAGCGAGGGGGTCGAGGGTCGCTTCTACGTGTGGGACCGCGCCGAGGTCGAGGCGGTCGCCGGCGCCGGGGTGGCCGACTGGTACGGCGTCACCGGCGCCGGCAACTGGGAGGGCCACAGCATCCTGACCCGCCCGGCACGCGGCGACCTGACCAGGCCCGCACCGATCGAGGCCGGCCGGCGCCTCCTGCTCGAGCACCGGGACCTCCGGGTCCGCCCGGCCCTCGACGACAAGGTGCTCACCGAGTGGAACGCCATGGCCGTCGCGGCCCTCGCCGAGGCCGGCGCGGCCATGGGCGAGGCCGCCTGGGTGGGCGCCGCGGTGGACATCGCCACCTTCCTCGTCGACGAGCTGCGCGTCGAGGGTCGGTGGCGGCGGTCCTGGCAGGGCGGCCGGGCCAGGCACCTGGCCTACGCCGCGGACCACGCGTGGCTCATCGAGGCCTTCACCCGGCTCTCCGAAGCCACCGGTCGGGCCGCGTGGCTCGAGCGGGCGACCGAGACCGCGGCCGCCATGCTCGACCTGTTCTGGGACGAGGCCACCGGGGGCCTGCACACCGCCGGTGGCGACGCCGGAGCCCTCATCGCCAGGCCCAAGGACACCTACGACGGGGCCATTCCCTCCGCCAACTCCGTCGCGGCCGCGGCGCTGCTCCGCCTCGGTGCCCTCACCGGCGACGAGCGGTGGACCGCGCACGCCGGCGCGATCATCGACGTCATGGGCCCGGCGCTGGCCAAGGCGCCCACCGCCTTCGCCACCCTGGTGGCGGCCGCGGACCTCGCCGTGGGCGGGATCGTCGAGGTGGCGGTCACCGGCGACCGCCCCGACCTGCTGGCCGAGGTCCGACGCTCCTACCGGCCGACCGTGGTGTGCGCGTGGGGCGAGCCCACCGACTCGCCGTTGTGGGCAGGCAGGACCGGGCCCGACCAGGCCGGGCTGGCCTTCGTCTGCCGCGACTTCGCCTGCCTGGCCCCGGTCGCCGAGGCCGACGCCCTGGGCGCCGACCTCGCCGCCGCCGTGCGCCCCTGATCAGCCCCGCGCCGACTCAGGCCCACGAGCCTCAGGCCCACACCATTCAGGCCCACACCACCGGGCCGTCGTCGGGATCGTCCACCGGCTCGTCGCAGGTCGGGCACCACCACCTGGCCTCGAGGGTCGTCCCGCAGGCCCGGTGGGCCACGCCGGCGGCCGGCGAGCCGGCCCGGTCCGCGCCCCACTGGGCCAGCAGCCGCAAGGCTCCGGCCAGCTCCCGCCCCGACCCGCTCAGCTCGTAGGCCACCCGCACCGGCCGCTGCGAGTAGGGCCTGGCCACCACCACGCCGGCGGCATCGAGCTGGCGGAGCCGCTGGGCGAGCACGTTGGTGGCGATGCCGGCCACGTCGCCCTGCAGCTCCCCGAAGCGCCGGGGGCCGTCGAGCAGCGCGGCCACCACCAGGAGCGACCAGCGGTCGCCGATGGACCCCACCGCCTGGGCCAGGGCACCGGGCCCGGCGGACGAGGGAGGCGGAAGCGACACCTGACCATGGTGCCGGCTGGCGACATCGACCGGACCGCATCGCATCTCCCACGCCCTTTCCCTCTGTCGAGTAGTAACTTGCAATCGACAAGTTACTCAGAGATTCGAGGAGTCACCGATGCCCACCAACCCGCCCTCTGCCAGCCGCCCGGCGATCGCCGCCCGGGTCACCGACGCCGCCGCGTCGGCCACCGTCCGCATCGGGCGCGATCGCGGCCGCGGCGCAGGCGTCGTCGTCACCGACGGTCGCGTCGCCACCAACGCCCACAACCTCCGCGGCCACCAGGTCACGGTCACCTTCTCCGACGGCCGGGTCGCGGTCGGCGAGGTCACCGCCGCCGACGTCGACGGCGACCTGGCCGTCATCGCCGTCGACACCACCGGCGCCCGCCCGATCGAGTGGGCCGAGGCCGCCCCCGGGCTCGGGTCGCCGGTGTGGACGGTCACCGCCGCCAGCTGGGGCGGCCCGCGGGTCACCACGGGCTCCGTCTCCGCCACCGGTCGTCCCTTCCGAGGCCCCGGCGGCCGGCTGGTGCCGGCCAGCATCGAGCACACCGCCCCGCTCCCGCGCGGCTCGTCGGGCAGCCCCCTCCTCGACGAGGCCGGCCTGCTGGTCGGGCTCAACACCCACCGGCTGGGCGACGGCTTCTACCTGGCCATCCCGGCCGACGCCGACCTCCGGATCAGGATCGACTCGCTCGGCGCCGGCACGACCCCCACCCGGCGGCGCATCGGCGTGGCCCTGGTCGCGCCCCACGCCGCCGCCAGGTTGCGCGCCGCGGTCGGCCTCGATCCCCGCGACGGGCTGCTCGTGCGCGAGGTCGACGCCGACGGCCCGGGCGCGCAGGCCGGCATCAAAAGGGGCGACCTCCTGGTCGAGGTGGACGGCCGGCGACTCACCAGCGCCGACGACCTGTTCGCCGCCCTCGGCGGCGACGCCGAGACCCTGGTCATCTCGGTGGTGCGCGGCGGCGACGAGCTCACCGTGGAGGTCCGCCCCGCGCCGGCCGATCGGGGCTGACTCCTCCGCTAAGGTCTCGTCGACCCGGGTCGGGGGGGCCATCCACCACCTCCCACCGGTTCGTTGCCACCATGAGCCTCGTGACCACCACCGCCCCGGACTTCCAGCTCGCCGCCGCGGACCTACCCCGGCTCCAGGCGGATCCCGGCTCGTGCCTCCAGTTGCTCGTCCTCGCCGCCAGGCGGGGACAGCTCGTCGCCGTGGACCTCGATTCCGGTGCGCTGATCCGGGCGTGGTGCCCGGCCGTCTCCTCGGCCCGGCTCCGGCCCTACGACCTCGTCGAGGCCACGGTGGCGGCCGACAACGACGCCGTGCCCGACCCGGCGGAGCCCGAGGCACTGGCGCTCGACGACGAGCCCGAGCCCTTCGGCCGGCTCGAGGGGCGCCGCGCGGAGCGGCTCCTGCGCCCGTTGCTGCACCCCGACGACGCGCCGCTGCTCGGCTCGCACGCCCCCGCCATCCCCTTCTGGGAGCGGCGCGACGACCATCCCTCGATCGCCCTGGTCGAGCCCCAGGGACCGGTCGTGCTCCGGCGGGAACCGGGGTACCTGGGCTGTCGCTTCACGTGGCAGGGCAAGGTCAGGCAGCTGCCGTGCCTGGACGAGCGCAGGGCGGCCGAGATGGACCGTGCCGGCCAGATCAGCGCCCCCGGTCCCAAGCGGGCCCGGCTGGTGGTGGCGCTCACGCCGCCCATCGACGGCCACTGCCACAAGGTCGTCGAGGTGGTCCTGCCCCGCCCCTGAGCGCACCGGGCCCGGTCCGGCACCGCGCCCGGACAGAATGGTGGGGTGACCCTCGCCGAGCCGCTCCCCCGATCCGTCGGGACCGACGCGCTGCTCGAGGTCCGGGGGCTGGTCGTCCGCTACGGGCCGGTCAGGGCGCTCAACGGGGTCGACGTTCGGGTGCACCCCGGCGAGGTGGTGGCCCTGGCCGGGGAGAACGGAGCAGGCAAGTCGACCCTGGTGCGCTGCGTGGCCGGCGACGTCAACCCGACCGGAGGGGAGATCCTCCTGGACGGGATGCGGGTCAAAGCCGGTCGGCGGTCCCTCGCCCGTCGCGACGTGGCCGTGGTCTGGCAGGACCTGGCCCTCTGCGAGAACCTCGACGTCGCCGCCAACCTGCTCCTCGGGCGCGAGGAGGGCGGTCTGATGCGCTCCGAGGCCAGGTTCCACACCTCGGCGGCGGCGCTGCTCACCTCGCTCGGCATCCCGATCCACGACACCACCCAGCAGGTGAGCTCGCTGTCGGGTGGTCAGCGGCAGCTGCTGGCGGTGGCGAGGGCCATGCGGGACCGGCCCCGGCTGCTCGTGCTCGACGAGCCCACCGCCGCCCTCGGCGTGATCGAGTCGGCCCAGGTCGAGGAGCTGACCCGCAGGCTCACCGCGGCGGGCACCACCATCCTGCTGGTCTCCCACGACATCGCCCAGATGTTCCGCCTGGCCGACCGCATCGTCGTGCTCCGCCACGGCCGGGTGGCGGCCGACATCGTCGCCTCGCAGGGTCACCCCGACGACGTGGTGGCGGTGATGTCGGGCCGGGCCGTGGACTCCACCCCCCGCCGCCAGCTCGACCGCCTCCACGGCCTCGTCGACCGCCTGGCATCCGCCGACCCGTCCTCGAGCCTGTCGCTTATCCTCTCGGCGCTCGGAGCTGCGCTCGGAGCCGACGGCCTGTGCCTCCACCTGCTCGAGCGCGACGCCCTCCGCCTGGCCGGGTCGGTCGGGCTCCCCGACGCCCTGCTCGAGGAGTGGGCCGAGCTGCCCCTCGACGGTCGCGGTGCACCCGTGTCGTCCGCCGCCACCTCGGGGGTCCCCGTCGTGGACGACGACCAGCAGGCACGGTCGCTGCGCCCCCGCCTCTCGGCGGCCGGCGACCAACTCGGCGCACCCTGGTCGGTCCCGGTCACCGGCACCGACGGGATGCTCGGGGTCATCACGGTGCTGCGCCGCGGCCGGCGCCGTCCGGGACGCGACGAGCTGGACCTGGTCACCCTCTACGCCGGCTACGCGGCCGGCGCCATCGAGCGTGACCGGCTGCTCGGCGAGGTCACGGCCCGCAACCGCGTCCTCGAGACCATCCGCGAGGTCCTCGAGCGCCTGGCCGGCCCGGCGCCACTCGCCCGAGGCCTCGACGTCGCCCTCGCCGCGCTGCGCGTCGGCCTCGGGGCCGACGAGGTCGGCCTGGTCTCCCAGCCCCCTGACCAGCCCGTGCGCTTCCGCGCCTGGTCCGACCACGCCGGCCCGGTGCCTCCGCCGTCGTCGAGGCTCATCGACCTGCTCCCCGACGTGCTGGCCGACCCGTCGCCTTCGGGGCTGGTCTCCGAGGTGGTCGAGGGCGGCAGGCGGATCCTCGGCGTGTGCGTGCACGCCCCCGACGGCCCGGTGGCCCTGCTCGCCGGGTGGGAGCCGCGCCCGGCCCCAGGCGTCGCGGAGCACCAGGACCGGGTGCCGCGCCTCCTCGCCGACCCCGATTCCGGCCCCGACGCCGTGGCCCTCATGGGGGACGCGGCGCGATCCCTGCAGCTGGCCCTCGAGCGCGAGGAGTCCGAACGGGCCCACCGGGAGACCGCCGCGCTCCGCCGCTCCCAGCAGCTGCAGCGCGACTTCCTGTCCCGCCTCAGCCACGAGCTGCGCACCCCGCTCACCGCCATCCGCGGATACGCGTCGTCGCTGCTGCAGACCGACGTGACCTGGGACGGCGAGTCCGAGACGCGATTCCTCACCCGGATCGCCGCCGAGTCGTCGCGCCTCGGCCGGCTGGTCGACGACCTGCTCGACCTGTCGGCCATCGAGTCGAGCATCCTGCGCCTGCACCGCGACTGGTGCGACCTGTCCCTGGTCCTCGACGCGGCCCGCGCCTGCCTCCCGCTCGAGGCCTCCGAGCAGGTGCGTCTCGACTACCCGGACTCGCTCCCCGCCGTGTGGGCCGACCACGACCGCCTCGAGCAGGTCCTCGTCAACCTGATGGACAACGCCGTGCGCCACAACCCACCGGGGACGTCGGTCGCGGTCGTCGCGAGGGCGGTCGACGCCGAGACGGTGCGCATCGACGTCGAGGACGACGGACCTGGCGTGGCCGACCACGTCCTCGCCGCGCCGTTCGACCCGCACCCCTCGCAGCGCAGCGCCACCGCCGGCGCCGGGCTCGGCCTGTCGATCAGCCGGGCCATCGTCGCCGCCCACGACGGCACCCTCGCCCTGGAGCAGCCGGGGGTCGGCACCCGCTGGCGCATCGTGCTGCCCGTCGGCCCCGATCCCGACGACGACACCGGACCGGGCGCCCCCGATGCCTGAGCTCGAACCCGCCGGCGCGGCCCCCGACCCGGCGACCCGGACGACGGTGCTGGTGGTGGAGGACGACCCCAACATCGTCGACCTGATCCGCTCCAACCTGGCCGTCAGGGGCTTCGAGACGGTCGTCTCCTCCGACGGGTCGCGCGCCATGCAGCTGCTCGAGGTCGAGCAACCCGACATCGTGCTGCTCGACCTGATGCTCCCCGGAGCCGACGGCTTCGAGCTGTGCCGCAGCATCCGTGAGCGATCCGGGGTCGGGGTGATCGTGGTGTCGGCCAGGGGCGGCGAGCGAGACAAGGTGACCGCGCTCAACGTCGGCGCCGACGACTACCTGACCAAGCCCTTCAGCATCGAGGAGCTGCTCGCCCGCATCACGGCCACCCTCCGGCGGACCCGGCCGGCCGCCGGCGTGACCCCCGTCGACCAGCGCGTCGCCGTCCGCGACGTGGTGATCGACCTGGCCGACCAGCGGGTTACCCGGGCGGGCACGGACGTGCACCTGACCCCCACCGAGTTCGCCCTGCTGCGGGAGCTGGCCCTGCACCGGGGCAAGCTGCTCACCCACGCCCACCTCCTGCGCCGGGTGTGGGGCCCCGGCTACGAAACCGAGACCGAGTACGTGCGGGTCTACGTCCGGCGGCTCAGGGCCAAGCTGGAGACCGAAGGCGGGGCTCCCCTCATCGTGACCCAGCCACGCGCCGGCTACCGCCTGGCCAGCGACTGACGGCGCGTGGACGACGCCGGAAAGTGGTCGTGTTAACGACTTGTTTCCGCTGGGACGGGGATGTTCACGGCGGTGTTCACGCTCCGTTCCCTAGGTTCTTCACGAAACATTAAGGTGGCCGGACCGGGCGGTGGGAGCATCCCACCGTCGACCAGGGCGGCCCGTGCTCCAGGGGGAACACCTTGCCACTCACCAACAAACGTGCGGTCGCCGCCGTGCTCGTCGGCCTCGGCCTCACCGCAGCCGCCTGCGGCAGCTCGTCGAAGACAACGTCCACGCCGACCACGACGCCGACGACCGCCGCGTCCAGCCCCACCACCGCCGCGTCCAGCCCCACCACGGCGGGTGCGGCGACGACCACCCCGTCCACCGCCGCTCCCGGCGGCACGGTCTCGGCCAAGTCGTTCACCAGCGACTTCTCGGCCATGGCCCAGCTGACCTCGGTGGCCAAGGCCGGCAACGGCAAGGTCGGCGTGATCCTGCCGGACACGGTCACCTCCACCCGCTACACCGAGTTCGACGCCCCCCTGTTGGCCAAGGCCTTCTCCAAGGCCGGCCTGGCCAGCTCGGACGTCATCATCCAAAACGCCCAGGGCAGCGACGCCACCCAGCTCGGCGACGCCCAGACCGACATCACCAACGGGGCCACCGTGCTGGTCGTCGACCCCCTCGACTCCAGCGTGGGCGCCAAGATCGAGGCCCTCGGCAAGCAGCGGGGCGTCCCGGTCATCGACTACGACCGCCTCACCCTCGGGGGCAGCCGCAAGTACTACATCAGCTTCAACAACGTCCAGGTCGGCAAGCTCATCGGCAACGGCCTGGTCAGCTGCGCAGCTGCGTGGCACGTGGCCAAGCCCAACGTGATCGTCATGGTGGGGTCGCCGACCGACAACAACGCCACCCTCTTCGCCCAGGGTTACAACGGGGTCATCGACCCCTACTTCAGCTCCGGCAAGTGGACCAAGGCGGCCAGCCCGGCCGGGACGTGGGACCCCCCCACCGCCCTCTCCGAGTTCGAGCAGGCCAGGACGGCCCACCCCTCCGCCAACGCGGTGCTCATGCCCAACGACGAGAACGGCGCGCCGATCATCCAGTACCTGAAGAACCACGGGGTCGGCGCCAGGTCGTTCCCGGTGACCGGCCAGGACGCCACCCTCACCGGGCTCCAGAACATCCTGTCCGGCTACCAGTGCGGCACGGCCTACAAGCCCATCTACCTGGAAGCCCAAGCCGCCGCAGCCGTGGCCCTCTACGCCAGGGCGGGCCAGACCCCGCCGGCCAGCCTGGTCAACGGGACCACGCAGGACACCACCAGCCACACCGCGGTCAAGTCCGTCCTCCTCACCCCCAATTGGGTGACGACGGCCAACATGGCCTCGACCGTGGTCAAGGACAAGTTCGTGCCGGCGTCGCAGATCTGCACCTCTGCATATGCAGCCGCCTGCAAGGCGGCGGGGATCAGCGGCTGACGATGGCCGCCGACGCATCAGACGGGGCCCGGCCCGCTTCGGCGGACCGGGCCCCGGCCCCGTCCGGGACCAACGGCACGCGCACGCCGCTGCTGCAGCTGTCCCACGTGACCAAGCACTTCGGCCCGGTCCAGGCCCTCCACGACGTCAACCTGGAGATCTACCCGGGTGAGGTCACCGCGCTGGTCGGGGACAACGGCGCCGGCAAGTCGACCCTCATCAAGACGATCTCGGGCATCCACCCATCCGACGGCGGCCAGATCCTGTGGGAGGGCAGGGAGGTCCACCTCCGCGGCCCGCGCGAGTCGACCGCCCTCGGGATCGCCACCATGTACCAGGACCTGGCGCTGGCCGACAACCTCGACATCGTCCAGAACATGTTCCTCGGCCGGGAGATCCTGCACAGCCGGCTGCTCGACGAGCCGGCCATGGAGCTGGCCGCCAAGAAGACGCTGAGCGACCTGTCGGTGACGACCGTGCGCTCGATCCGCCAGCCGGTCGGCTCGCTCTCCGGCGGTCAGCGCCAGGCGGTGGCCGTGGCCAGGGCCGTGCTCGAGGACGCCAGGCTGGTCATCATGGACGAACCGACCGCCGCCCTGGGTGTGTCGCAGACGGCCATGGTCCTCAGCCTGATCAAGACCCTGAGCGGGCGGGGCGTGGCCGTGCTGGTCATCTCCCACAACCTCAACGACGTGTTCCAGGTGGCCGACCACCTCGCCGCCCTCTACCTGGGCACCGTGGCCGAGTCCGGCCCGATCGCCGACTTCGACACCCAGAGCGCGGTGCAGGCCATCACCACCGGATCCCGAAGCGGCCGGCCCCCGACCGCGGCAGGAAGGGACTGAGCATGGCAGCCAACGATCCCGTCACCCCCGGCACCTCGGAACCGTCCGGCGCGGGGACGGTCACGGTCGAGTCGACCGACGCCACCTCGGCCAGTCTGGACCCGGCCCTGCTCGGCGGCAACGAGCTGGTCGCCACGTCGCTCGGCGAATACGTGGGCGCCACCTGGAAGCGGATACGCGCCGGTGAGAGCGGCGCGCTGCCCGTGGTCGTCGGCCTGGTCATCATCGTGCTGATCTTCCAGAGCCGCAACGGCCACTTCCTCTCGGCCATCAACCTGGTCAACCTGATCCAGCAGACCGGCGTGTTCGTGATGCTCGGCATGGCGGAGATCTTCGTCCTGCTGCTCGGCGAGATCGACCTGTCCGTCGGGTACATGGCCGCGGTCGGCGCCACCATCATCGGAGAGCTGCAAGCGTCGCCCTACAACTACTCGTGGTGGTCGGCGATCATCGTCGGGCTGGTCGCAACCATGATCCTCGGACTCGTCCAGGGGCTGCTGATCACCCGGCTCAAGCTGCCGTCGTTCGTGGTCACTCTCGGCGGGCTGCTCGGCTTCGAGGGCCTCCAGCTCTACCTGATCGACCGGGACCACCACGTCAGCGGCGGCACCATCAGCATCACCAACAAGGTCATCAACGACATCGTCAACGGGTCGTTCACCCCGGCGGCCAGCTGGATCATCATGGTGGTGGCCGTGGTGATCTATGCCGCCCTCAACCTGACCAGGGACGCCCGCCGGCGATCGAGCGGGCTGGTGACCCCGCCCCTCGCGCTCACGACCGTCAAGATCCTGGGCGTGGCCGTGGCCGGCGTGGTGGTCGTGCTGGTGTGCAACCTCAACCGGGGCAGTGGCAACTTCCACCTGAGCGGGCTGCCCTGGGTGGTGCCGATCGTGCTGGTCATCCTGGTGGGCTACACGTTCCTGCTCGGGCGCACCCGCTTCGGGCGCTACCTGTACGCCATCGGCGGCAACGCCGAGGCGGCCAGGCGGGCCGGCGTCAACCTCAACCGCATCCGCCTCGTGGCGTTCGTCCTGACCGGGCTCACCGCCGGGATCGGCGGCGTGCTCTACGAGTCCCAGCTGGGTGGGATCTCCAACAACATCAACGGTGGCACCTACGTGCTCTACGCGGTCGCCGCCGCGGTCATCGGTGGCACCAGCCTGTTCGGTGGCCGGGGCAAGATGGTCCACGCCGTGCTCGGTGGCATCGTGATCGGCGTCATCTTCAACGGCACCGAGCTCCTCGGCCTCGGTGCCGCCGCCCAGGACATGGTCACCGCCCTGGTGCTGCTCGCCGCGGTCATCGTCGACGCCGTGGCCCACCGGAGCACCGCCGTCTGATCTCCCCGTCACGGCGCAGCTGACCGTCGCCCGGCTCCCATGGTGGGGGCGGGCGACGGCGGCCGCTTCGATCGGTGCGCGTGCCCGACCGGGGTGCACGCCCGCGATCCGCGGTCACCAAGCCGCGCGCACCGCCGTCGGTGCACCGCAGAACCACCCGTACCACGCCGAGCGCCCGCAGAACCGGCCGCGGCCCACGCCAAGCGCCCGCAGAACCGGCCGCGGCCCACGCCAAGCGCCCACAGAACCGGCCGCGGCCCACGCCAAGCGCCCGCAGTCCCGACCACGAGGCGCGTGAGCCCGGTGAGGGACGATCGGATCACGAGATCCGGGCCGTTCCCCCCCGAAGGGAGGCGCCCGGAGCTCGTGGTCCGAGCGACCAGGCGAAACCGCCTCGGCGGAAGCGGCGCGGCGAGGGCTAGCGCTAGCTGGCGAAGCGCGAGGCCAGGTCCTCGGCCATCCCCCACCCGAAGGCGATGAGCACGTCGCGCCGCTCGGGGTCGAGGGAGTCGAAGAAGGCGGCCACGTCGGCGGGGACCGAGTCGGGCCTGGTGGAGGAGAAGTCGAACACGCCGGTCGGGTTGCCGTCGCCGGTGACCACGAAGCTGCGGTCGTCGATGCGGCCCTCGGCGCCGAAGCGCTTGGCCAGCCGGCGGGACCACGCCCGCTCCTCACCGGTCGGCTTGTGCTCGGGCCGGGGGCAGATGTCCTCCAGGCCCTTGAACGAGGCGAAGGCGTCGGCGTCGATGAAGCGCGTGCCGATCAGCACGTCCTCGTCGGGGAAGGCGAGCACGGCCCGGCGGAACTGGTCGGCGGTGAGCACCTTGAGCACCTGGTCGCGCTTGGCGTTGCGGCGCACCGACGCCAGGCCCCAGAGCAGGCAGGGGGTGCCCCCGATCCGCTCGAGGGTGCAGAAGCCGAAGCCGACGAGCTTGCCGGCCTCCCGCACCTGGGTGATCAGCACCCACTCCTCTGCCTGCTTGGAGAGCAAACCGATGTCGAAGCCGGCGGGCCCGTCGGTGACGGTATCCGCCAGCTCGGCGATCTCGCCGTCCGAGAGGGCGGTGGTGTCCTTGGTCTCGACATCGAGGGCCATGCGTGAGCAACTCTCCTCACCGTCCGACCCGCTCGTGCCAGCGGGCGTAGGGGATCATTTTAGGCGCTGGCGGCGCTTGCGTTCCAAAGGCAGCCAGGGCCGAGCAGGACGCGGAGCTCGGCGAGCAGCCCGGTGGAGGTCGCAACTCCCCAGGTGGCGTCGAGGCGGATGCACTTGGAGCCGACGTGGAGGAACACCGGCGACTCGCCGGGGTGCTCGCCCAGGAGCTTCCTCAGCCGGTCGACCCGGTCCTCGGTGAGGGCCCCGAGCGGCAGGTCGAGGTGGAGCGCCTGGGCGCCGACGGACAGCTCGGGCCGCTTGACCTCCATGCAGATCAGCTTGGGCTGGTCGTCGCGAGTGTCCATCCGAGCCCGGATGCAGACCACGGCGTCGTCGGCGAGGAGATGGCCGACGTCGGTCATGGTCCGGGGAAAGACCCAGACCTCGATGGCCGACTCGAGGTCCTCGAGGGTGAAGGTCGCCATCAGCTCGCCCCGCTTGGTGTACTTGCGGTTGAGCCCGGTGACCACCCCGCCGACCCACCGGACGTCGCTGCCGCGCTCGCCGGGCACGCCGGGAGGCGGGGCGTCGCGCAGCTCGGCGATGGACAGATCCGTGTGGCGGCGCAGCGCCGCCTCCACCCCGAAGAGGGGATGGTCGGAGACGTACAGGCCGAGCATCTCCTTCTCGAAGACCAGCTTCTGGGTCTTGTCGAACTCGGTGTCGGGGACCGGCACCCGGGCGTCGTCGAAGCCGGTCCCGGGCTCGGCGACGCCGCCCAGGTCGCCGAAGAGGCTCATCACCCCCTGCTCGCGCTCGCGCCTGCGGGCCAGGGTCCGCTCGACGATGCGGTCGAAGACCAGGCACAGCCCCTGGCGGGGGTGGCCGACGGCGTCGAAGGCGCCCGCCTTGACCAGGGACTCGACGGTGCGCTTGTTGAGCACCGCCGGGTCGACCCGGTTGGCGAAGTCGTAGAAGTCGGTGAACGGCCCGTTGGCGTCGCGCTCGACCACGATGCGCTCGACGAGGCCCTCACCGACGTTGCGGATGGCCGACAGGCCGAAGGGGATGGCGCCGCGACCCTTGGCTCCACCCTGGCGGATGGCGCTGAAGTCCGAGAGGGACACGTTGACGTCGGGGACCAGCACCTCGATGCCCATCGCCCGGCACTCGGCCAGGTACACCGCCGTCTTGTCCTTGTCGTCCTTGACGCTGGTGAGCAGGGCGGCGAGGTACTCGGCGGGATGGTTGGCCTTGAGCCACGCCGTCCAGTAGATGACCAGCCCGTAGCCGTAGGCGTGCGACTTGTTGAAGGCGTAGTCGGCGAAGGGCTCGATGACGTCGAACAGCGCGGTCCCGATCCGGCGCTCGTAGCCGGTCGCCACGCACCCGGCGACGAACTTCTCCCGCTCCATGGCCATGATCGCCCGGACCTTCTTGCCCGTGGCCTTCCTGAGGTTGTCGGCCTCCTCGAGCGAGTAGCCGGCAAACTTCTGGGCCACCCGCATCATCGACTCCTGGTAGATCATCAGGCCCTGGGTGTCGCCGAGGACCTCGGCCAGATCGGGGTGGAGGTAGGTGATCGGCTTGCGGTCGTTCTTGCGGTCGGCGTAGTCGTAGTGCATGTTGGCCGCCATCGGACCCGGCCGGTACAAGGCGTTGAGGGCGGCCACGTCGGCGAAGTGGGTGGGAGCGAGGGCCCGCAGCAGGGCGCGCATGGGTCCGCCCTCGAGCTGGAACACCCCGATGCTGCCGCCCTGCTGCAACAGGGTGAAGGTGGCCGGATCGTCCAGCGGCACGGTGTCGATGTCGGGTCGGGTGCCGGTGTTGACCTCGATCAGGTCGAGGGCCCGCTCGATGACCGAGAGGTTGCGCAACCCGAGGAAGTCCATCTTGAGCAGGCCGAGCTCCTCGACCCCGTGCATCTCGTACTGGGTGACGATCGGCGCGTCCTCGACCTTGCCGCCGGCCTCGGGCTTGCGCTGGATGGGCAGGTACTCGGTGAGGGGATCGGCGGAGATGACGACCGCCGCGGCGTGGATGCCGTCCTGTCGCCTCAGCCCCTCGAGGCCCTTGGCCACGTCGACCACGCGGGCCACGTCGGGATCGGCGGCGTACATCTCGCGCAGCTCGACCGCCGCCTTGAAGCCGTCGCGGTACCTCTCGTGCTCGTCGAGGCAGGCCCACAGCGGGGTGTCGCGGCCCATGACGAGTGGGGGCATGGCCTTGGCCACCCGGTCCCCGACGCTGTAGGGGTAGCCGAGGACGCGGGCCGCGTCGCGCACCGCCGCCCTGGCCTTGATGGTCGAGAAGGTGACGATCTGGGCGACGTGGTCCCAGCCCCAGCGCTCCGCCGCGTAGCGGATCATCTCGGCGCGGTAGCGCTCGTCGAAGTCCATGTCGATGTCGGGCATCTGCTTGCGGCCCGGGTTCAAGAACCGCTCGAAGATCAGGTCGTGGGTGATGGGGTCGACGTCGACGATCCGCAGGCAGTACGCCACGCAGCAGCCGGCCGCGCTGCCCCGCCCCGGCCCGACTCGGATGCTGCGTGACCTGGCGTGGTCGATCAGGTCCCAGACGACGAGGAAGTAGTCGGAGAAGCCCATCGAGGAGATGACGCCGAGCTCGTAGTCGACGCGCTCGACGACCTTGGCCGGCAGCGGGGTGCCGTAGCGGGCCTCGGCCCCGCGGTAGGTCAGGTGGCGCAGGTAGTCGTCGGCGGTGTCGAAGCCGGCCGGGCGCGGGAAGCTCGGCAGCTTGGGCTTGCCGAAGTCGATGGTCACGTCGGCGCGCTCCGCGATCCACAGCGTGTTGTCGCAGGCCTCGGGCACCTCGGCGAAGAGCTGGCGCATCTCCGCGGCCGACTTGAGGTAGTGCTCGGTCCCCTCGATCTTGAAGCGCTTGGGGTCGTCCATGGTCGACCCGGTCTGCACGCAGAGCAGGGCGTCGTGGGCGACCGCGTCCTCGCGGGAGGTGTAGTGGCTGTCGTTGGTGGCGAGCAGCGGCGCGCCGATGCGCCTGGCGATCTCGAGCAGCTGCGGGTTGGTCTGGCGCTGCTTGGCCAGGCCGTGGTCCTGCAGCTCGACGAAGAGGTGGTCGCGCCCGAAGACGTCCTGCAGCCGGGCGGCCAGCTCGGTGGCCCTGTCGACCCGCCCGGCCAGGAGCGCCTGGAGGACCACGCCGCCGAGGCAACCGGTGGTGGCGACGATGCCCTCGTGGTGCTCGGCCAGCATCTCCCAGTCGGTGCGCGGCTTCATGTGGTAGCCGTCGAGGTACGCCGAGCTCGACAGCTTGAGCAGGTTCTTGTAGCCGAGGTCGGTCTCGGCCAGGAGGGTCAGGTGGTAGTAGAGCTTGGCGCCGGCGTCGCCGTCGCCGCCCCCGTCGTCGAGACGTCCCCGTCGCGTGGGCCGCTCGTGGCGCGACTCCCCCGCCATGTAGGCCTCGGTCCCGATGATCGGCTTGATGCCGACCTCGCGGGCCGCCTTGTAGAAGTCGAGCACCCCGTACATGTTGCCGTGGTCGGTGATGCCGATGGCGGGCTGACCGTCGGACGCCGCCTTGGCGATCACCTCCTGCACCCGAGCCGCACCGTCGAGCATGGAGAACTCGGTGTGCAGGTGGAGGTGGGTGAACGATGCCCCCACGGCGTGCCTCCTCGACGGCCCGCACCCGGATCGACCGGGCGAACGACAGTGTGCTCCACAGCCCCTGTGGACACGCCTGTGGACGAGTTACAGCGGTGTGATTTCCTGGGGGGAGGCTAGCGCGCCCCGGAGCGCACGCGACTCGCGGACCACGCCACCGGGCGAGCGGTCAGAGGTAGGCCCCCGGCGACGCAGGGCGGTCGTCGGCGCCGGCCGGGAGGCTGCGCCTGCGCATCTCCTCGAGCTGGTTGCGCGCCGCCATCTGCTGGGCGAAGAGGGTGGCCTGGATGCCGTGGAAGAGGCCCTCGAGCCAGCCGACGAGCTGGGCCTGGGCGATGCGCAGCTCCCCCTCGCTCGGCGTGGCCCCGTCGCCGAACGGGAGCGTGAGGCGGGCCAGCTCGGCCTGGAGGTCCGGTGACAGCCCGTCGGCCAGCTCCTTGACCGACATGTCGTAGACGTCGCGCATGCGCGCCCTGCTGGCCTCGTCGAGCGGCGCCTGGCGGACCTCCTCGAGGAGCTGCTTGATCATCGACCCGATCCGCATGACCTTGGCCGGCTGCTCGACCGACTCGGCGCCCTGCCGGCCTTCCTCCTCGTCGTCGCCTTCGGGGCCCTGCACGATCACGAGGTCGGAGGGCGTGGGTCCTTGCGTGGCCATCTGCCCAGTCTGCCCGCGTGCTCTGCCCTTTGGGGCCTTCGGCCCGCGCCTTGGGGGGCCTTCGGCCCCGCGCCTCAGGGCCGGCCTCGCCGGCCCCACCCGGAGACGAGCGGCACCAGCACCTCGTCGTAGGTGAGCGACCCGTGGCGGCACACCAGACGGTGATCCCCACCCCCCTCGCCCGGGTCGAGGTAGCCGGTCGGCCCGGCGGGCAGGAGCGCCACGTCGCCCACCCGGCTGCGCACCGCCGGCGACAGCGGGCCGCCGAACCATCCGTCGGCCTCGACCTGCTCGAAGGAGCGGACCCAGGCCTCGTCGCCGTAGCGGTCGCTCGTGGCGGCGAGGAGGTCGTCGGCCGCGCCCGGCTCGGCGTGCAGCCAGCGAAACCGGGCCTCACCGCTCGTCCCTGCGGCCCCCTCGAGCACGGAGGGATCCAGGCGGGCCACGGCGTCGCCCACCTCCACCTGGCCGTGGTCGGCGGTGACCACGAGGGCGGCCGAGGACCCGAGCACGTCGAGCAGGTCGCCGACGAGGCGGTCGACCGCGGTCAGCTCGGCGTCGTAGAGCTCGCCGAGCCCCGCCACGTGGGCGGTGGTGTCGAGGCCGTCGTAGTACGCGTAGACGAAGCGCTCACCGGCCGCCACCAGCCTGGCCACCTCGACCGGGATGGCCGACGGCAGGTGCCAGCCGACCTGGTTGGCCCCGGCCAGGTGGGCGACCGAGAAGCCCGTCCCGGCGAAGCGGGCCCGGGTGACGACCGGCACGGGACGGCCGTCGAAGGCGCGCCCGACGAGGAAGGTGGTGGGGGCGACGAAGGGCCTGGCGTCGCCCGACGCCGTGGTCCAGCGCAGGGCGTTGAGGGTCTCGGCGCCGCTCGGGCCGGCCACGCGCATCCGGTAGCCGATCATCCCGTGGGCGGCTGGGACGCTGGCGAAGCTGATCGAGGTGAGGGCGGTCGCCGTCGTGGTCGGGGCCACCGACGTGATGGGACCTCCGGCGAGCCCGGTGAGCACCGGCGCCACCCGAGGACGGGCCCGCAGCTGGCCCCAGCCGAGGCCGTCGACCACGAGCAGCACGACCGTCTCCGCCTCGGCCGCCGGGCCCTGGACCCATCCGGGACGCCGCCCGGCCGGGGCCACGAGGGCCGGGACCACCCCGCTCAGGCAGGCCCCCCCGTAGTCGGGCAGGCGGGGGGCATCGACCGGCACCCGGACAACCTATGCCGAGCGTGGCCGTCGCCCCGGAGCCCCGGATACGGGGGAGACGGGTCGCGGGACCTACCATGGAAGGGTGGAGGTGCAACGGTGAAGGTCTCGACCCGGGGTGACTACGCCAGCAGGGCGCTGCTCTCCCTCGCCCTGCAGCGCGGCCAGACGACCCCGACCTCGGTCCGCGATCTCGCCGAGCGCACCGGCCTCCCCCAGCCCTACCTCGAGCAGATCCTCCTGGCCCTCAAGGGCGCAGGCCTGGTCCGCTCCAAGCGGGGCGTCGGCGGCGGCTACGTGCTCGCCAGGGCGCCCGAGGAGATCACCCTCGGGGCCATCGTGAGCGCCGTCGAGGGCCCGATCGTCGCCGGCGACTTCGGGGAGCCGCACACCAACGGGGCGTGCGACCACGAGGGCCAGTGCGTGCTGCTGTCGCTGTGGGCCGAGGTGGGCGAGCACATGCGCCGCCACCTCGACTCCTACACCCTCGCCGACATGGCCGCCCAGGCCGCAGGGAGCGGCACGGGCGGCCTCGGGGCGCGCACCGGCCCCGGCGGCCCGGCGACCGCGCCGTCGTCGGCCAGGCCGGTCGCCCCCGTCGGCTGATCCGGTGACCACCGGGGGCGCCGGTCCGACCGCTCCCGCCGGCTACCCGGGCCACCTCGTGGCCGACGTGGTCGCTCGCGACGGCGCCACCGTGCACCTCCGGCCGATCCGCCCCGACGACGCACCCCGCATCGTCGCCCTCCACGCCCGCCTGTCGGCCGAGACCATCTACTTCCGCTTCTTCAATGCCCTCGCCACCCTGTCGCCGGCCATGCTCGAGCGCTTCGTCGTGGTCGACTACCGCGACCGCCTGGCGCTCGTCGCCGTGCTCGGCGACGACATCGTCGCCGTCGGCCGCTACGAGCGGCTGCCCTCGGGTGGCGGCGACGAGGCCGAGGTGGCCTTCCTGGTCGACGACGCCCACCAGGGTCGCGGCCTCGGCTCGGTGCTCCTCGAGCATCTCGCCGGGGCGGCGAGGAAGGCGGGGATCGCCCGGTTCGTCGCCGACACCCTGCCGGACAACGCTCGGATGCTGCGGGTCTTCCACGACGCTGGCTTCGCCGACGAGCGCCACTTCGCCGACGGCGTGGTGCGGGTGGCCTTCCCCATCGGCGCCACCGACACCGCCGCCTCGGTCGCCCACGAGCGCGAGCGGCAGGCCGCGTCCCGATCCGTGCGGCGGCTGCTGGCTCCTCGTTCGGTCGCGGTCATCGGCGCCAGCCGGCACCGTGGCCGCCTCGGCCACGAGATGGTCCGCCGCCTGATCGAGGGCGGCTTCAACGGCCCGGTCCTCCCGGTCAACCCGTCGGCGCGCCACGTGGCCGGCATCCGGGCCTACCCGAGCGTGCTCGACGTTCCCGACCGGGTCGACCTCGCAGTGGTCGTCGTGCCGACCGCGGCGGTGGCCGAGGTGGTCGACCAGTGCGCCCGCAAGCACGTGGGTGCCCTGGTCGTCGTGTCGTCGGGCTTCGCCGAGGCCGACGCCGACGGCCTGCTCGCCGAGCGACGCCTGGTCGGCGCGGCCAGGGGCAACGGCATGCGCCTCGTCGGGCCGGCCGCCATGGGCATCGTCAACACCGACCCGGCCGTCTCGCTCAACGCCACCTTCTCCCCCATGCCGCCCGCAGGCCGGGTGGGCTTCGTCGCCCAGTCCGGTGGTCTCGGTGTGGTCCTCCTCGACGAGCTGGCCCGCCGCGGCCTCGGCGTGTCGAGCTTCGTATCGGCGGGCAACAAGGCCGACGTGAGCGGCAACGACCTGCTCCAGTACTGGGACGAGGACCCCGGCACCGACGTCGCCCTCATGTACATCGAGAGCTTCGGCAACCCCCGGACCTTTGCCCGCGTGGCCAGGCGGGTCTCGCGCCACAAGCCGATCGTGGCGGTCAAGTCGGGCCGCTCGGGCGCGGGCAGCGTGGCCGCTGGGCAGGATCTCGCCACCCGCCAGGACGACGCCGCCGTCGACGCCCTCTTCCGCCAGGCCGGCGTCATCCGCACCGACACCCTCGAGGAGCTCTTCGACGTGGCCCAGGTCCTCGCCGCCCAGCCGCTCCCCGCCGGGCGCCGGGTGGCCATCGTCGCCCACAGCGGGGGCCCTGGCGTGCTGGCGGCCGACGCCTGCAGCTCGGCCGGGCTGCGCGTCGCCGAGCTGTCCGCCGCCACCCAGGAGCACCTGGCCGCTGCGCTCCCCTTCCGGACCAGGGTGCGCAACCCTGTCGACCTGGCCCCCGACGCCCCTCCGGAGGCCTTCGAGGTGGCCCTGTCCGCGGTGCTCCTCGACGGCGCCGTCGACGCGGCCATCGTCTTGTACACCTCGCCGCTCCCGGCGGCGGTCGAGCGGGTCGCCGTCGCCGTCGACGCCGGGATCGCGTCGGCGCCCGGGAAGCCGGTCGTCGCCTGCGTGCTCGGCCACCGGGGGCTGCTCCCGGGGGGAGCCGGGCGGCACCCGATCCCGTCGTTCGCCTTCCCCGAGGCCGCCGCCCACGCCCTCGGCCGGGTGGCGAGCTACGCCGAGTGGCGCCGCCGGCCGACGGGGTCGGTCGTCGAGCCCGACGATGTCGACACCGCCGGCGGCCGCAGGGTCATCGACGACGCGGTCGCCGCGGGCGCCGTCCCTGGCTCGCCTGCGGTCGGCGACTGGATGGATCCCGGGCGCGTCGCCGAGCTGCTCGGCTGCTACGGGATCCACGTGGCGGACCGGAGCGCCCCCGATGACTGGGGTCTCGGCGCCGGCGTGACCCAGGACGCCCTCTTCGGACCGCTGGTCACCCTCTGGACCGGGAGCCGGGCCGTGCCCGCCCGCCGGACCACGGCGGCGCGGTCGCTCCCGGTCACCGATCTCGACGCCGACGAGCTCTGTGACACGGTGCTCGGGGACACGGTGCTGGGTGACACCGTGCTCGGCGACACGTTGCTCGGCGACACCGTGCTCGGCGACACGGCGGCCGGGCGGGGGGAGCCGGTGGCCGCCGCGGGCCACTGGGCGCGGCTCCCCGATCTGCTGGCCAGGCTCGGCCGCCTGGCCGACGACGCGCCGGAGCTGGCCGAGCTCGACGTCTACCCGATCGAGCTCGACGACCGCGGTGAGCTGGTCGTCGGCGCCAGGGCCCGGCTCGGGCCGTTCGCGCCCCGCCCCGACCTCGCCCTGCGCCGCCTGCGCTGAGCTTTCCGTCAGCGGGGCGGGACGCCAGCCCCGGCGGTCGGCTCGGCGGCCACCTGCACGAGGGAGGTGTCGCCGCCGGTGACGAGGAACCCTCGACCCGCCGGCAGGTCGACCGCCAGGCGGAACGGCAGCTTCGCGCCGAGCAGCTCGCCGTCACGGTCGAGTTGCGGCTGGAGCAGCAGCCCGGCCCGCGAGCGGCGCAGGACCTGGGTCCAGTGCCCGTAGAGGGAGCGCAGCACGTCCGCCTTGCCGGCGGCGACGACGTGCACGTCGCCCCGGCCGGAGCCGAGCAGGGCGGCGAGCTTGCCGCCGGGGTCGTCGACCAGCTCGGCGTCGTCGACGGCGAGCATCGTCGGGCCGCCGGCCATCGTGGCCAGGTCGATCAGCGCGGCCAGGTCGTCGGGCGCCCCCGCGTAGCGGTCGACGAGGGGTGAGGACCCGAGAGGCGAGCGTCGCGAGCCGTAGGCCAGCACCGAGGCGGCCGGGTCGGCCGCCTTGAGCGCAGCGGCCAGCGTGAGCAGGGCCGACGACCTGCCGCACCGGGCCGGTCCGGCCACCAGGGCGTGCTCCCCCTCCCACAATGACAGCACCCCGGGCGCCAGGTCGTCTTCGCGTTGCGCGACGACGAGATCCCAGCGGTCGGCGTGCAGGCGCGAGCGGCCGACCAGCTCGTCTGCCGGGATGACGGTCCGCAGGGTCCCGACAGGCGCGGGGCCACCCACCGCGGCGTCGCTGGCGGCCAGGGCGTCGACGGCGGTGGCCAGCGACGCCCCGGCGACGGCCACCTGCACCACGGTCCCATCCGAGGCGACGACGGCCCGGCCCGGCACGAACGTCGGGAGGGCGGATCGCGAAAGGCCCACCGCCCCGTAGTCGAGGGTGTCGGCCAGGCGGAACATGACCTTGTTGGCCGTGACGGTGGAGAGAGCGGAGGGGATGCCGCCGACGCGGCCCACGGACGCGACGACGTGCACGCCCGCTTCGGGCCCGTCGGCGTAGAGGCGGACGAACTGGTCCCACACCGCCGAGCCCCGCACGTCGTCGAAGGTCGACCTGAAGCCCTCCAGGTTGTCGAGCACGAGCACGACGGTCGGGCACCGGTCGCGCTCGTCGGCGGCCAGCCCCCTCCTCCGGTCGATCTCGCGCGAGAGCACCCGGACCAGGCGCGTCTGGCGCTCGGTGTCGGGCGCCCGGATCACCGATGCGCAGTGCGCCAGTCCCTCGAGGGGCGCAAGCTCGCCGCCGCCGGAGTCGATGACGTAGAGGTGGCGCTCGGCGGGCGGGGCGCCCCGGGCGAAGGCCATGGCGACCGAAGCCAGCGCGGTGGTCGTCCCGGAGCCGACCACCCCGTAGAAGAGCAGGTTGCCGTGACGCAGGGGCCAGCCGACCGGATAGGTGGTCTGGTGGTCGGGGTCGTCGGCCAGCGCGTAGACCACGTCGTCGGCGGGATGGAGGTCCGGCCTCACCTCGACCGCGACCAGCTCGTCCAGGGTCAGGCGTCCCGGCAGCGGGTCGGGCCAGGGACGTCGCTGGGGCGGCAGCCCCGAGCGCACGTGGGCGGCCCGCACGGCATCGACCAGCGTGGCCAGCTCGGTGACGGTGCTGACCGTGGGCGCCGGCCTCGACCTCGGCCTGGCCCCCCCGAAGGCAAAGGGCCCGACGTCCACCGCCACCGTCTCGTCGGTCTCGATCCCCGACGTCGACCAGCCGGTCTGGATGGCGAGGACCTCGCCCTGACCGACCCGGAAGTAGCCCCGCCCCTTGTGGTTGACGGTCGAGGCGTCGGGGATGCCGACCACGTCGATGGAGTCCTGGCGGTCCTCCACCTGCAGCGAGATCCGCAGCCGGGTGTTGGTCTTGATGTCGGGGTTCACCGACGACGACGGCTTCTGGGTGGCGAGCAGCAGGTGCACGCCGAGGCTGCGGCCACGAGCGGTCAGGTCGGCGAGCGCCCCGATCTCCTCCGACAGCTCCTTGGCCATGGCGGCGAACTCGTCGATGATCACGACCAGCCGCGGCAGGGTGCCCGCCTCCGTGGCGGCGGCGTCACCGACCGCCCGCCGGTCGTTGAGCTCCACCAGGTCCTTCACCCCGGCCCGGTCGAAGACGAGCTCCCGGTGCAACAGCTCGGCTCGCAGGCAGCGCAGGGCCCGGCGGGCCAGGCTCACGTCGAGGTCGCTCGCCATGCCGACCGTGTGGGGCAGATCGGCAAAGTCGGTGAAGGTCGCGCCCCCCTTGAAGTCGAACAGCCCGAAGGTCAGCTGCTCGGGGGGGTAGCTGGCGGCGAGGGACGCCACCAGGGTCTTCAGCAGCTCGCTCTTGCCCGAGCCCGTCGTCCCGCCGATCAGTCCGTGCGGACCGTGGCGGTCGAGGTCGAGCTCGAAGCGGCCGTCCTCGGCGACGCCGATCGGCGCGGACATGCGGTTGCGGGGCGGCCCGGCGGCGCGCCACCTGCCCTCGACGACGCCTGCGTCCCAGGCGCCGACCCCGAGGAGGTCACCGAGGCGCACCACCGATGGGAGGGTGGCCCCCGCCACGTGCAGCTCCGGGTCGTCGAGCCGGCTGAGCGCGACGGCCGCCGCCCTGGCCGGGCCGGCAGCCAGCCCGGCCAGGCGGACCGGGTGCTCCTCACTGCCGAGCCGCGGCCGCTGGACCTTGGCCACGCCGTCGACGCCGACGGTGACGATCTCGGTGCACACCGCCGGAAGCCGGTCGGCGGTCGGGGCGACGACGATGCCGGCCGCCGGTCCTGCGCTCCCCGACAGGAGGCGCCGCGCCGGGGCGTTGCGCCCGCTCAGCAGCTCGTCGCCGTCGACCACGTAGAGCGTGGTCGGCCCCTCGGTGCCGGCCGAGCCGATCGAGGCGGAGAGCGCACCGTCGCCCTCGCGGCGACCCTCGGCGGCGAGCGAGTCGAGGAGGTCGGCGGTGTCGTCGATCCCGGCGGCGAGGAGCTGACGCTCCTGGCCCGACGCCTGATCGCGTGTGTGGGGAAGCCACTTGGTCCAGTCCCAGGCCAGGTCGGGGTCGTCGGCGGCCACGACCACCACCCGGAGGTCGGCGGGCCCGTGGAGCACGGCGGCCTGGCACAGCAGGCCGCGCGCCGCGGCCAGCGCCGCCGGACGGGGTCCGACCACACCCACCACTCCGCCGTCGCCGAGGTCGACCTCGAGGGGTACGTCGTGCAGGGTCCGGTGCCCGGCCAGGATCTGCGTGACGTCCGCGCTGAGCGGCTTGCGGCCGTCGTCGACGTCGGGGCGCCACACCTCGTCGGTGCTGCCGAGGCCGAGGCGGAGGAAGTCGTCGTGGTCGCGCCTGCGCTCCCACAGGCGCACACTCGGCAGGTCGGCCCGCCGGAGGATCTCCGGCAACGACGGCGTCGATGCCCTCCGCTCCGCGGTCGCGGCGATCGCCGCGTCGACGACCGCCGTGTCGAGCTCGGCCAGCTGGCGGACGAAGTCGCGCGTCGATGACCGCAGGTTGCGTGACGAGCGGTGGCCCGTCTCCCACCGGTTGCCGAGGACCATGATCGGGCTCATCAGGGCGAACAGGCCGAAGAGCAGGTTGTGGAGGGCCACCACCATGACGGCGCCCATCACCGCGGGCGCGACCATCGAGGCCAGGTTGAACGGCGCCTTGCCGACGTTGTCGGGAGCCTGCGGGGCGACCAGGCGGTCCGATGCCGCCTCCCGGCCGAGGCGCGGCGGGCGGTTGAGGCTGACGGTGCCGGTCCCGTGGCGCAGGGCGCGGTCGAAGCCGCTGACGCGGTCCGCGCTCGCCGGCCGGCCCACGGTGACGAGGACGGCCCCGAGGAGGACCGGCGCGTCGAAGCCCACCGTCGTCGGTGCCTCGATCATGGTTCCTCCGACCCGGGTCCCGACGCTCCCCGACTCGTTGACCACCGTCACCGTCCCGACCGTGTCGATCAGCAGGCGACAGTGGCGGCGCGACACCGTCGTGTCGGGCAGGCGCAGGTGGCAGTCCTCGTCGCGTCCCACGAGGTAGGTGCCGTCGGCACCGACCGGGATGGTGGTGCCCGCCGCCGCGCCGGTCAGGACGGTGATCACGATGCCGTCGGCCCCGGGGCCGGGATGCTCCTCTTGCGGCGGCGGAGCGAACGACACGGTGGCGCCGTCGTGGAGGCCGGCGTCGCGCAGCTCGAAGTCGCCGGGCTGGTAGAGCCCGTCGACGTACAGCCCCGCCGTGCCGCCCCCGGCAGGCGGCGGCGCGCCGAGGGCCTCGGCCAGGTCGGCGACGGCCACATCCTGACGCCGCGCCTCGACGTCGACGTCGTAGACGTCGGCGCCGGACACGAACACCACGTGCACGGTCTCAGGCCCCCGAAGCCGGCGACGTGGTGGTGGTCGACGAGGGCACGCGGACGGTCCCGGTCTGCACGGTCGTGACCGCCGTCCCGGCCTGGGTCACCACCGACGTGTAGACGCGGGGTCGCGCCGGACCGCCCGTGCGGTCGAACGCAAGGGTCCCGGTCACCCCGCTCCACTGGTGGCCGGCGAGGAAGGCGGCCACCGCCGCCGGCGTGGATGCGCCTGCGCCGAGCCCGTCGAGCACGAAGCCGGCGGCGTCGTAGGCCTCGGCCGACCACGCGGGGGGCACCCGCCCGTAGGCCGCCCTGAAGGCGTCGCGCAGCACCAGCGCCGGGCCCGCGCCGACGGTGGCCGCGCCCGACGTGTCGTCGGCCGCGCTGGTGATGCGCACGCCGACCGCATCGGCGCCGGCCGGGCGGAGGAGGGCGTCAGGCGGGGTGGTGCCCGCCGCGGCCACGGTCGACCCGGCGTAGCCGGCGGCGACCAGCGCCACGACCAGGGCGCTGGCCACGCCGGGCCTGGCCACCACCACCACGCCGTCGTCGTTGGCCGCGACGATCGACGACGCCAGCTTCGACGCCGCCCCCGGGTCGACGAGCACCGGCGAGGGCACGGCCGTCGCCCCCGACGCCCGGACGGCCGCCGTCGCGGCGGCGGCCGCCGTCTGGTCCGCCGTGGTCGAGCCCCGCACGACCGCGACCCGTCGGGCGCCGAGGGTGGCGGTCAACTCGGTGCCGGCCACCTGCCCCTGCGCGGTGTCGTCGGCCACCACCGCGAACGACGTGGGCCAGCGCCCCTCGAGCCCGGGCGACGTGGCCGTGATCGTCACGGTCGGCACGCCCGCCGCGGCGAGGACGGGCTCGGCACCGAGCGCCTCGTCGGACGCCTGCGGGCCGATCACGGCCACGACGTGGTCGGCGACGAGTCGACGCGCCGCAGCCGCCGCCCCCGCGGCGCTCCCCCGGTCGTCACCGACCTCGACGAGGACGTCGATCCCGCTCGCCGTCGCGAGATACTGGCTGACCGCCAGCCTGACCCCCTCCTCGACGGCCCGGGTGAGCGCCGCCGCGCCGCCCCTGCGGTCACCGAGCAGACCGACGCGCACCGTCCTGGTGGGACCGACGGTCGTGGGTGGCGCCGGGCCGGCCGGCGGGCGCGAGCCCGACGGCGCCCCGCACCCGGTCAGCGCGCCGGCGACGACCGCGACCGCCACGGCGACCGACGCCCGCGCCACACCGCCGGACCTCACGACAGGCGATCCCGCACCGCCGTCAGGTCGGCGGGCAGCTCGGACTCGAAGTGCACGTCCCCCCCACTGGTGGGATGGGTGAAGGTGAGCGCCCTCGCGTGCAGCCAGGGTCGGTCGCCGGGGAGGGGGCGCCAACCGTCGAGCACGGTCGAGCGCCGCCCGCCGTAGCGCTCGTCTCCGACCACCGGGTGGCCGATGGCGGTGAGGTGGACGCGGATCTGATGGGTGCGGCCGGTCTCGAGGTTGCAGGTCAGTCGCGTGGTCGGCACCGGGTGCTCGAATCGCCCGGTCACCACGTAGCGGGTCCTGGCCGGCTTGCCGTCCGCTGCGACGGTCATCCTCGTCGGGTCACGGTTGCTGCGGCCGACCGGCGCCTCGACGGCGCCCTCGTCGGAGGAGACCCGCCCGACGACGAGAGCGTCGTAGCTCCGGTCGACCTCGTGGGCGGCCAGCTGGCGGCGGAGGGCGTCGCGGGCCCCTGCGGTCCTGGCCACCACCAGCAGTCCCGAGGTGCCACGGTCGAGACGGTGCACGATGCCCGGCCGGTCGATGTCGGCGTCGACGGCGAGATCGGCGAGCTCGGGGTACCTGGCCAGCAGGCCGTGGACGAGGGTGGCGCTCGACACCCCGGCGCCGGGATGCACGACCAGCCCGGCCGGCTTGTCCACCACCACGACGTCGCCGTCCTCGTAGACGACGGGGACCGGGACCGAAGGGTCGGCGCTGGGGGCGGCCGCCGCCACCGTCGCCGGCAGCTGCACCTCGAGGCGTTGGGCCGCCTTGACCCGGCGGCTCCTGGTGGTCACGGGCCGACCGTCGACCACCACCGATCCGGCGTCGACGAGCGCCGCCACGTCACCGCGGGTGAGACCGGTGAGCAGCGCGACGGCCCGGTCGACCCGCTCGCCGGCGAGCGCGGCGGGGATCTCCTCGTCGAAGCGCCCTGGCCCCGGTTCGATCACGATCGGGGACCGTGGGCCGGGGTCTCCGTCTCGGCCGGCTCCTTGACCCGGGCACGGGTCAGCCCGAGGATCACCGCCCCGACGACGATCCCCGCATCGGCCAGGTTGAACACCGGCCAGTACGAGTGGGTGCCCACCCTGGCCACGTCGAAGAAGTCGATCACCGCACCACCATTGCCGCGAACCAGGCGGTCTGCGAGGTTGCCGAGCGCACCGCCGACCACCAGCCCCAGGCCGAGGGCCTCGAGCAGCCCGGCCCGGCGGGAGCGCCGGCGCCCGATGACGAGCAGGCCGACGACCAGGACGACCACCACCGCCTCGACGATGGGCGTCACCCCGCTGCCGAGACCGAAGGCCGCCCCGGGGTTGTAGGTCAGCTGCAACCAGACGGTCCCGACCACGTGGACCCCACCTGGCCGGTCCCCGAGGCGGTCGGCGGCGAGGCTCTTGGTGACCTGGTCGGCGACGATCAGGACCACGGCGGTGACGATGGTCAGACGCCGGTGGGTCGTCGCGGCCCTGACCACGGCGTCCAGCTCAGCGGCGCGACGAGAGGCCGCCGCTCTTGCAGACCACGCACAGCGCGGCGTGCGGGAGCGCCTCGAGGCGGGCCTCCGGGATCTCCTGGCCGCAGCGCTCACACGTGCCGTAGGTACCGAGGTCGATCTTGACCAGGGCACGGTCGATCTCGTCGATCGTCGCTCTGGCCTGTCCGGAGAGCACCAGGTCGAGCTCCCGGTCGACGTTGGACGTGCCCCCTTCACCGCCCTCCTCGTCGAACTGCACGTCGCCGGGCTCGTGCTCGAGAGCCAGGCTGTCGGCCTGGGCCTTGAGCTCGTTGGCCTGGTGGAGGTAGTTGCCCCGCTCGGCCATGAGCGCGTCGCGCTGGGCGTCGAGGAACGGTGACCTGGCCGCCTTGGGCGCCTTCTTGGGGACCGCCCTGCCGGCTGGCGATGTCGCCTTGGCGGTCGGCGCCCCCGTCTTGGCGCCCGATGCGGCCTTGGCCGTCCTCGTCGGCGCGCCGGTCGAAGCGGCCGACGACTTGGCGGCGACCGGCTTGGTGGCCTTCTTGGTGCTGCTGCTCGCGGGAACGGGCTCGGTGGGGGCGCCCGGCTTGCTGGATGCGGTCTGGCCGCTCGACGCGGCCTGGCTCTTGGACGTTTTGGGCATGGTGAGACCTGTCCCTCACGGATGCGGAGGCCGGAACATAGCACGGCCGGCCTGACGGGGTGCGGGCGTCGCAACGCATCCCGGCCGCGGTCTGTTCCCCGGGTGCGGTGCGGGTCCCTGGGGCGCTGCGGGGCGTCGGAACTCGCAGGGGGCAGGTTCGTGCAGCCCGTAACCTGTCGCCCATGCCCGCCGGCAACCCCTACCCCGACGTCCCCTCCTCCCCCCGCTTCCCCCAGATCGAGGAGGGCGTCCTGGCTTCGTGGGCGCTCGACAAGACCTTCCTGGCCTCCGTGGAGGCCAGGCCGTCGGCGGCGGCCGGCGGCGACGAGTTCGTGTTCTACGACGGGCCGCCGTTTGCCAACGGGCTCCCCCACTACGGGCACCTCCTGACCGGCTACGTCAAGGACGCCGTGCCCCGCTACCAGACCATGCGGGGACGCAGGGTCGAGCGGCGCTTCGGGTGGGACTGCCACGGCCTCCCCGCCGAGATCGAGGCCGAGAAGCAGCTCGGCGTGTCTGGCCGCGGGCCGATCACCGACTACGGCATCGGGCGCTTCAACGACTTCTGCCGCAGCTCGGTGATGCGCTACACCGAGGAGTGGCGCCACTACGTCACCCGACAGGCCCGCTGGGTCGACTTCGACGACGACTACAAGACCATGGACCTCCCCTACATGGAGAGCGTCATGTGGGCCATCAAGCAGCTCCACACCAAGGGCCTGCTCTACGAGGGGTTCCGGGTCCTCCCCTACTGCTGGGAGTGCGAGACGCCGCTGTCCAACTTCGAGACCCGGCAGGACAACAGCTACCGCGACCGCCAGGATCCGGCGGTCACCGTGGCCTTCACCGTCGCCCCCGACCCGACCGCCGACCCGCTGCTCACCGGGGAGCTCGACGTGTGGGCGTGGACCACCACGCCGTGGACGCTGCCGTCCAACCTGGCCCTGGCCGTCGGTCCCGACATCGACTACGCGGTGGTCGACGTCGGCGGTCGCCGGGTGGTCATCGGCGCCGAGCGCGTCGATGCCTACCGAGCCCAGCTGGAGGGCGGCGAGCGCGTCGGGACGGTCAAGGGGACCGCCCTGGCCGGCCGGCACTTCCGCCCCCTCTTTCCCTACTTCGCCGATGCCCACAACGCCTTCGTGGTCATCGCCGCCGACTACGTCACCGTCGAGGACGGCACCGGCGCGGTGCAGATGGCCCCCGGCTTCGGCGAGGACGACCAGGCGGTGTGCGCCGCCGCCGGGATCGACGTGATCTGCCCGGTCGACGACCGCACCCGCTTCACCGCCGAGGTCACCGACTACGAGGGCCTGCAGGTGTTCGAGGCCAACCAGCCGATCATCCGCCGGCTGCGCGCCGACGGCGTGCTCGTGCGAGCTGACAGCTACGTGCACGCTTACCCGCACTGCTGGCGGACCGACACGCCGCTGATCTACCGCGCCGTCAGCTCGTGGTTCGTGGCCGTCACCAAGATCAAGGAGCAGCTGCTGGCCAACAACGCCCAGATCGACTGGTCGCCGCCGCACGTGCGCGACGGCGCCTTCGGCAAGTGGCTGGCCGGCGCCCGCGACTGGTCCATCTCCCGCAACCGCTTCTGGGGCTCACCGATCCCGGTGTGGAGGAGCGACGATCCCCGCTACCCCCGCGTCGACGTCTACGGCAGCCTGGACGAGCTGGAGGCCGACTTCGGGGTCAGGCCCACCGACCTGCACCGGCCGGCCATCGACGACCTGACCCGGCCCAACCCGGATGACCCGACCGGAGCCTCGACGATGCGCCGCGTCCCGGAGGTCCTCGACTGCTGGTTCGACTCGGGATCGATGCCCTTCGCCCAGGTGCACTACCCCTTCGAGAACGCCGAGTGGTTCGACGAGCACTTCCCGGGCGACTTCATCGTCGAGTACATCGGTCAGACCCGCGGCTGGTTCTACACCCTCCACGTCCTCGCCACCGCCCTGTTCGGGCGCCCGGCGTTCAAGAGCGTGGTCGCCCACGGCATCGTGCTCGGCGACGACGGCCAGAAGATGTCCAAGCGGCTGCGCAACTATCCCGATCCCGAGGAGATGTTCGCCAAGCACGGGGCCGACGCCATGCGATGGTTCCTGCTCGCCTCACCGGTGCTGCGGGGCGGGGACATGGTCGCCGACGAGAAGGGCATCACCGACGCGGTGCGAGGCGCCCTCCTACCCCTGTGGAACGCCTGGTACTTCTTCTCCCTCTACGCCAACGCCGAGGGGCGCCCGGCTCGCGTCGGGCGCACCGATGCCACCGGCACGCTCGACCGCTACCTGCTGGCCAAGACCAGGACCCTCGTGGTGGACGTCACCGCCGCCCTCGACGCCTACGACCTGTCCGGGGCCTGCCGGTCGATCGGGGCCTTCCTCGACGCCCTCACCAACTGGTACATCCGCCGCAGTCGGGACCGGTTCTGGGCGAGCGGCGCCACCGCCGACCGGGCCACCCGCGCCGATGCGGAGGACGCCTTCGACACCCTCGCCACCACCCTCGACGTGCTGTGCCGCACCGCCGCGCCGCTCCTGCCGATGGTCACCGAGTCGGTCTGGCGCGAGCTGACCGGACGCGCCTCGGTCCACCTGGCGGACTGGCCCGACGCCGACCTGCTCCCCGACGACCCCGACCTCGTGGGCGCCATGGACCGGGTCCGCGAGGTGTGCTCGGCCGCCCACTCGGTCCGCAAGGGCCGCCAGCTAAGGGGCCGTCTGCCGCTGCGCCGCCTGACCGTCGCCGCTCCCGACGCCGCCACGCTCGAGCCTTTCCGCGACCTGATTGCCGACGAGGTCAACGTCAAGGAGGTGGTGCTGACCACCGACGTCGACGCCTACGCCAGCCGTACGCTGACCGTGGTGTTCAAGGAGGCCGCCCCCCGGCTCGGGCCGGCCACCCAGGCGGTCGCCGGGGCCGCCCGCAGGGGGGACTGGGCCCTGCTCGGGGACGGCACGGCCCGCGTCGGTGTCGAGGTGCTCGCCGACGGCGAATGGGAGCTCAAGCTGGTGCCGGTCGCGCCGGACTCGGCACGCGCCCTGCCGGGGCGGGAGGGTCTCGTCGTGCTCGACGTCGTCGTGGACGAGGAGCTCGAAGCGGAGGGCGCGGCCCGCGACCTGGTCCGCCTGGTGCAGCAGCAGCGCAGGGATCTCGACCTGGCCGTCACCGACCGGATCCACCTGGTGGTCACCGGGGCCGAGCCGGCCGTCACCCGCCTGCGCCCGTGGGCCGACTGGATCGCCGCTCAGACCCTGGCCACCTCCATCGAGCTGGTCGTCGGGGTCCCCGACTCCGCCGCCGGCGAGCTGACCGACGGCAGCGCGGTGGGGCTGCGCATCACCCCCGCCGGCTAGGGCCCAGCCGGTCCCTCAGCTGGCCTCGGGACCGTCGTCGTCGGTCGCCGGCGGTGCCGCCGGGCGCAGGTCACCGGCCGGCAGTGTCGCCGGGCGCGGGTCACCGGCCGGCGGTGGCCCGGCCGCGACCAGGGCGGCGGCCGCCCGCTCGGCCTTCTCCCTGCGCCTGTGCGCCTTCTCCTCCTTGGTCTTCTTGATCTTCCTGGGCTTTTCGCCCGCGTCGCCCGCTGCGGGCCAGACCGGCGTCGCCCCCGGAGCGGGCGCGGCTTCAGGCGGAGCAGCGGCGGGCGGGGCCGGGCGCCCGGCCGGCGCGGTCCGCTGCGGTGGCGCCGAGGCCCGGCGCAGGGCGGCGGCGCGTCGGGCGGCCTCGGCGCGGCGGGCCTCCGACGTGGTGGGTGCCGGCGTCGATGCGGGTGGCGCGGGCGGCGACGGCCATGCCGTGGGCGCCCCCCGCCCGGCTTCGGCCGCCGGCGGGCGTCGCTCGGCCCGGCGTCTGGCCGGGTTCCGCTTCGGAGCATCCGAGGTGGCGGGCCCCACCCCGGGGCCGGCGTCCGCTCGCCTCGCCCCCGGCGGCAGGGGTGGCTTCTCGTCGTGCTGCGGCCGGGGTGGCTTCTCGTCGTGCTGCGGCCGCGCTGGCGGCGGCTCCGCACGGGCGCGGGCCCCGGCTGCCGGGGGGGCGGCGGGTGCGGGCGGCACCTCCGTCTCGGCCGCCCGCACGGCGGCGGTGCCATCCCCGGGCTCGGCCGCATCCAGGGGCTCGGCCGCATCCTCGGGCGCGACGGTGGTGGCGGCGGTCGGTGGGGCGGAGCCCGGCCTGGTCGTGCCCCCGGGCGCGGCCAGGGTGGGATCAGGGGCCGGGGCGGGGGTGGCGGCAGGGGCCGGGGTGCGGGCAGGGGCCGGGGTGCGGGCAGGGGCCGGGGTCCGGGCAGGGGCCGGGGTGGCGTGGCGAGTGGCGCCGTTGGACGACACCCCGGAGCGCTCGAGCTCCATCACCGATCCGTTGGAGGCCGCCGCCGCGCGCCCGGCCCGCTCGGCCAGCAGGGAGGCCGTGCGCCGGATGATCATGCCGCGGGCCTGCCCGGCGATCTCGGCCGTCCGGACCCGGCGGAGGCCCTCGGCATCGAGCGCGTCGAGGAGGGGCACGATCTCGCCGACCCGGAGGTCGCCGTAGCCGGCGATGGGCAGATCCCTGGCCCTCGGGGCGTCGTCCGGCGCCGTCGGGGAAGCCCCGGCGGGCGCGACCACCGCCGCCGCCGGGACTGCGGCCGGGGTCACCAGTGGCGGGGCGTGGATGGGCGCGGCGGCGTTGCTGGCGATCCGCTCGGCCCGGCGCCGGCGCAGGGCCTGTTGGGCCCGGGCGGAGACCAGCAGCACGAAGCCCACCACCACCGCGATGATCACCGCCAGGTACAGGTCGCCGACCGACCCGCGGACGAGGCCTTCGACGATCAGCGCCGCGGCAGCCAGCAACGCGACGGTGAGCAGCAGCACGGCGGGGGACCCTTCCGGTCGACCAGGACCCCGCCGGAGCGGCGGGGTCGACGGCTTCCACTTCGTCCTCGGCGGTCGTCCTCCTGCCCGATCGGGTGGCGGGCCCGTCCGGAAGCAACTCGGGTGGCCGCCAACCGTTCGGCTCTCTCGCAACGACGCACGCGGCCTACGGCCGCCCAAGTTGCTTTCTTCCGGTCCCTGACGGGCCGCCACCGGAGGGCTCGGTCAGCGGCGGCGGCGCAACCTCCCGCCGAAGCGGCGGTCGTCGGCGAAGTCGTTGTCGTCGAAGAAGGTGTCCATGGCCTCTTCGTCGGGTTGGTTGGGCAGGTCACGCGCCTGCGGCTCGGAGGCGGCATGGGACCGGATCACCGAGGTCGGGTCCGTCCCCCCGACGTCGACCGGGCCGTCGTCCGGAGGCAGGTGGACCGCCTGGGTGGCCGGTCCGGCGTCGTAGTCGTCGGCGCTCGGGGGCGTGGACACGTCCGCCCGTCGCGGACCGGCGTCGGCGGGGGGCAGCCCGGCAGACGGTGACACCGGCTCCTGGGACACCGGCTCCCGGGACATCGGCTCCTGACGGGCGGGCGCGGCCGGCGCGAGCGGGTTGGCGGCGGGCAGGGCGGCCGACGCCCGCCGGGCGAAGGGGACGTCGATCGGCGTGCTGGTCGGGGCGGGGGTCTGGATGTCGGCACGATCGACCATGGCCATGGCGTCGGCCAGGGTCGTGCGCAGGTGGGAGCGGTGCTCGTCGGCCCAGCGGACGAGCACGTCGACCTCGTGTTGCGCCTGGGCCCGGATCGCCTCCAGCTTGGCCAGCTCGGCGTGCACGTCGGCCAGAGCCTCGCCGTGCAGCCGCCGGGCGCGCTCCTCCGCCTCGGCGACCAGTGACTGGGCCTGCTGCTCGGCCGAGCTCACGATGCGCGCCGCCTGCTCGCGCGACTCCTGCACCGCCATGTCCGCGGTGCGCTGGGCGAGGACCAGTGTCCGGCGGAGGGTCTCGTCGCTGCCCCCGGCCTCGGCTGCCGCAGCCTCGGCCCGCTGGGCCCGCTCGCCCGCCTGGCGGGCGCGCTCGAGCAGGCTCTCGACCCCGCTGGCCGCCTGCTCGAGGAACTCGTCGACGTCCTCGGGGTGGTAGCCCTTCCTGCTCTCCCGGAACTCCACGTCACGAAAGGCCTTGGGGGTCACATCCATGTCGGACCATGCTAGTGGCGCCGCCTTGGGCGAGCGGGGGACGCCAATGCCGCCCGGCCGGGCCCGATGTCGGGTCAGGGGATGCGGAAGAGCACCTCTTGGACGATGACCTCGACCACGATCAACGCCACCAGGTACGACAGGTCGAACATCCCCGCCGGGGGGATGATCCGCCGGAACGGGGCGATGACCGGCTCTGTCGCCGCGGTGAGCACCCGGCGCACCGGGTTGAGCGGGGAGTCGGGGCTGTAGGGGAACCAGCTGAACAAGGCCCTGACGATCATCATCAGCAGGTACAGCTCACCGAGGTCGTAGAGGGGCTTGGAGGATATGAAGCCGTTCACCGCGCCCTACCTGACCGGCCGTGCGCGACGGCTCACGGTTGGTAGAGGCCCTTCTCCTGGAGCCGTCGCTTCTCTTCGGCCGGCACCTCGACGTTGGTGGGGGTGAGCAGGAAGACCTGGTCGGCCACCTTGTCCATGCTCCCCGACAGGGCATAGGTGAGGCCGCTGATGAAGTCGACCATTCGCCGGGACAGCTGGGCGTCACAGGTCTGCAGGTTGACGATGACCGGCTGACCGCCCTTGAAGCGGTCACCGACCTCCTGCGCATCGGCGAAGCGCCCCGGTGCGACCACGTGCACCTTGACGCTCTGGGGACTGCTCACGATGGGACGCACCACCGGCCTCGGGGTCACGGTCACCGAGCCGCTCGGATCCTGGCCACCGAGCGACTCGCGCGAGAGCGGGCGGATGCCGAGCGGCTGCGGGGACAGGTCAGCGGGCTCGGGGGCGTAGCGCCGCGACGGCTGCATCGGCGGGTCGTCATACCGTTCGACGTCGTCGTACTCCTCGTCATCGAGTCCCAGGAACACCATTGCCTTGCGCATGATTCCAGATGCCATTGCCGTGCCTCCGTGTATCCCGATCCTATCGTCGCATGCCTGCACGGCCCGGGCGCGGACCGAACAGGGCCCGCCCGACCCGCACCATCGTGGCGCCCGCGGCGACCGCCGCGTCGAGGTCGTCGCTCATCCCGATCGACACGACGGCCAGGTGGTGCTCCCCGGCGAGCGACGCGATCTGCCCGAACACCGCCGTCGTGCGGGCCGGATCGCCGGCCGGCCCGAGGCCCATCAGGCCCTGCACGTCCAGGCCGACGGCGAGGGCCCGCTCCACCAGCGGGCCGACCTCGTCGGCCCGGCAGCCGTGCCGCCCGGGCTCGCCGGTGAGATCGATCTGCACCAGGATCGCCGCGCCCGGTCGGACCGAGGCGATCCGGTCGACCACCTCGACGCGGTCCACGCCCTGCCAGAGCGAGACGACGGGCGCGAGGGCCCGGATCTTGTTGCGCTGCGGCGCGCCGAGGAAGTGCCAGCGGGTCGGCGAAGACCCGGGGCGCGCGGCGACGTCCTCGGCCTTGGCCAGCAGCTCCTGGGCGTAGTTCTCCCCGACGTCGGGGAGGCCGCACGCCGTCGCCGCCTCGACGGCGTCCGGTCCGAAGCCCTTGGTCACGGCGACGACGGTCACCGCGTCGGGGTCACCGCCGGCGGCGGCGATCCGGTGCCGGATGCCCGCCAGGCGCTCGGCCGTGGTCGCCACGTCGATCACCGCCGGCCCTCCCCGCCCTCGGCGGGGCGGGATGTCCACACGGCGGTGGCCTGCCTGGCCGTGTCCTTGGCCCCCCGCCAGGACCACAGGCCCGGGTCGCACGCCGTGCACGCCGGCGCGGTGGCGACCAGCTCGGCGCCGCACCCGTCGAGGGCAGCGGCCACCCCGGCGGCGACGTCGAGCGCAGGGCCTCCGTCGCGGTGCTCCCGGCGCACCGAGGGCCCGAGCACGGACTCGACGCTGCGCAGGTCGTCCTCGCCGAAGCGGTAGCAGGGCGCGGCGATGCACGGCCCGATGGCGGCTTCGATGCGGGTGGCCCCGAGGGCGCGCATCGCCGCGACCGTCGCCTGCACCACCCCGGCCCGCAGGCCGCGCCACCCGGCGTGGGCCACCCCGACGACGCCCTCGCGGCTGGCGAGGGCCACGGGGGCGCAGTCCGCGGTCAGCACGGCCACGACCAGCCCCTCCACGTCGGTGACGATCCCGTCACCGCTGCGACCCTCGGCCCCGGTGGCGTGGCGCACGACCACCACGTCGGCGCCGTGGACCTGGCGGAGCGTGGCCCACGGCAGGTCGACCACGGCGCGCCGGCGCTCGGCCGCACCGTCGGCCGTCGCGGCCAGATCGCCGTCCACCACGCCGGTGAAGCAGACCTGGGCGCTCCCGGCGAGCGAGCGCCGGGAGGCTCCCACGGGCGACGCCTACTTGAGGAAGTCGGGGACGTCGAAGCCGTCGTCCCCGGCGAGCGCGGGGTCGTCGTCGGCGAGGTCGAGGGCGCGCGCGGCGTCGCCCTGGCTGGCGCGACCTGCGCCGGAGGCCGGTGCGGTGTGCTCGAATCCGGCGGCGATCACGGTGACCCGCACCTCGTCGCCCATCGAGTCGTCGATGACCTGACCGAAGATGATGTTGGCGTCGGGGTGGGCGACCGCGTGGATGATCTCCGCCGCCTCGTTGACCTCGAACAGGCCGAGGTCGCTGCCACCGGCGATGTTGAGCAGGATGCCGCGGGCCCCCTCGATCGAGGCCTCGAGGAGCGGCGAGGTGATGGCCAGGCGGGCGGCGGTGAGGGCCCGACCGTCACCGGACGCGGTGCCGATGCCCATGATCGCCGTGCCGGCGTTGCTCATGACCATCTTCACGTCGGCGAAGTCGGTGTTGATCAGGCCGGGCGTGGTGATCAGGTCGGTGATGCCCTGGACGCCCTGCAGGAGGATCTCGTCGGCCATCTTGAAGGCGTTGACCATCGAGGTCTTGTCGTTGGAGACGGTGAGCAGCCGGTCGTTGGGGATCACGATCAGGGTGTCCACGGCGTCCTTCAGCCGTTGGATCCCTGTCTCGGCCTGATCGGAGCGGCGACGGCCCTCGAAGGCGAACGGTCGGGTGACCACGCCGATGGTGAGCGCGCCGAGGCTCTTCGCGATCTCGGCGACGACGGGCGCCCCGCCGGTCCCAGTGCCGCCGCCCTTGCCTGCGGTGATGAAGACCATGTCGGCGCCCTTGAGCACCTCCTCGATCTCCTCGCGGTGCTCCTCGGAGGCCTCCCGGCCGACCTCGGGGTCGCTGCCGGCGCCGAGGCCCCTGGTCAGCTGGCGGCCGATGTCGAGCTTGACGTCGGCGTCGCTCATCAACAGGGCCTGGGCGTCGGTGTTCACCGCGATGAACTCGACGCCCTTCAGCCCGGCGTCGATCATCCGGTTGACGGCATTGACCCCGCCACCTCCGATGCCGACGACCTTGATGACGGCGATGTAGTTCTGAGCGGCACCGGCCATGGGGACCCTCCCGGGCGCATCCTCGCCCGGAACCGTCCGGACGGGGATCGACGTGAGCAGCGAAGGGCCACGACCCGAGATCGGGACCGGCCCTGGGGACAACAATAGGGCGAAGCTTGACACGCCGATCACGGTCAACGGTGGACCGTCCCTGCAGCCCAGGTCGATCGACCTCGACCTCCACCGCAGGGTGAGCCGCCGTCGACCCTCGGGTGACGGTGCTGGAACTTACCGCTGGGCGTGCGCCCGGTCAATTGCCGGCGCCGGCGGCCTGCGCCCCGACCACCGACGCGGTGGGCCGGTTGGGCACGGTGAAGTCCACCGTGGCCAGGCCGGCGAGGGGCACGGCCCGGAGGAAGGCCACGACCGCGGCCGCCTTCTCGGCCAGCGCGGCCCGCCCGCCGAGGAGCAGGGTGACCGCCCCGGGACCGGCCAGCGCGGTGATGGCGCCGCCGGCGCCGACGGTCACGCGCCGCACCTGCCCGCGCTCCCTCCCGAGACCGACGACGGCCTCGGTCCGCCGGACCTGGGTCAGGAAGCCGAGGGCGGCGGCGGTGCCGCTGGCCGGGGCGGACAGCTCGGCCCCGAGCGGTGCGCCCTGGCGACCGTCGGCCGCGGGCCCCGGCGATCCTGGCAGCCACGTGCCGGGGCGGCCGGCGCGTCCGACCCCGACCAGGTCCGGCAGCCCGGGGGCCGAGTCGGAGAGGGCGACGACCCGTCCGGTCGCGTCGATCTCGGCGACCGGGGACGTGGACGACGCGCCCTCCCGCACCTGGGCGACGGCGCGACGGAGGGTCACGGCGATGCGCAGGGATCCGGGCCACGACCGGCTCACCGATGCGGTGGCCACGTCGGGGACGGCCTCGAGGCGGCGGGCGGCGGCCGCCGGCGAGACATCGACGAGGGGTTCGTGGGGGGAGATCCCCGCTTCGGCCAGGACGGCGGCGGCCGGTCGGCCCGCCCCGACCACCACCACGTGGCGCACCCCGAGCAGCGGGGAGTGGGCCACCACCAGGCCGGCGGCGACGACGGTGACCGCCGCCAGCGCGCCACCGAGCAGCCGGAGGCGCCGCTTGCTGGTCTGGCGCTGCACCTCGACGCGCCGCTGGCGCATCCGCGGGTCCATGGCCAGCAGGTCGCCACCGTCATCGCCGACGTCGGTGGACCCGTCGGGGCGCCCGGTGCGGGGCGCGCCGCCGTCGGGCGACCCGCCGTCCAGGGCTCGGCGGTCGAGAACCTCGGTGCCGGCGCCCCGGCTGACGTACCTCAACGGACGCCCATCCATCGGCTCACCCGCAACGGGCTCGCCCTCAACCCTCGACCTCCACCAGAGCGTTGGTGTCGGCGAAGCCGACGAATCGGTGCTCGGTGCTGAGTCGGATCTGCCAACGCTCGGCCACCCGGTCGCGGACGGTCGCCATGAGCGTGAGCACGTCGTCGGCCGACCCGCCGGCGTCGGCCTGGATGAAGTTGGCGTGCTTGTCCGACACCTGTGCGCTCCCGCATCGCAGACCCCGCAGGCCGGTCCGGTCGATCAGCCATCCCGCCGAGCGCGGGCCGTCCTCGCCGGGGGGCACCATCGGGGGGTTGGTGAAGACCGACCCGGCGTTCTGGCCACCAGGTTGATGCTCGCGCCGCCAGCGGACGATGTCGCGGATGGTCGCCGCCCCGGCCGCTGGGTCGCCCGTCCGGCACGCGAACGTGGCCGAGGTGACGACGCTCGCCCCGGCGAGCGCCGAGCGGCGGTAGCCGAACCCGAGCGCGGCCGTGTCGAGGTCCCTGGCCCGGCCCCCCGCCCCCAGGTCGACGACGGTGGCGCGCACCACGCAGGCGGCCATGTCCGAGCCGTGACCACCCGCGTTCATGGCCACGCCGCCGCCGACCGAGCCGGGGACGCCGACGGCCCACTCGAGACCACTCCGGCCTGCGGCCGCGCTCCGCCTGGCCAGCGCGGGGAGCGCCAGGCCGCCGCCCGCGGTGACCGTCGTCGGGGCCACGTCCAGGCGGTCGAGCCCGGCTCCGACGACCACGGCGATGCCGGCGAACCCGGCGTCGGCGACGAGCAGGTTGGATCCCCTGCCGACGGCGAGCACGGGCAGGGCCGACGCCTCCACCGCAGCGGCGACGCGCACCAGGTCGGCGACGGACGCGGCCTCGACGAGGACGGCGGCGGCGCCCCCGACCCGGTACGTGGTGCGGGGGCCGAGCGGGGCGCCAGGGACGGCGAGGGGGCCGAGGACGTCGACGGCGGTCGCGACCGCCGCAGGTGGGGCGGTCGCGACCGCAGGCCGGTTCACCATGCCGGGCCGGCCTGCAGCTCGTCGGGCAGCGACCACAGGTCGCCGGCGCCGAGGGTGAGGCACAGGTCGCCGGGCCGCAGGACCGAGCGGACCAGCTCGGCCAGCTCGGCGCGTGACTCCACGTAGCGCAGGTCGGTGCCGGGATGGGCGGCGCGCACCGCGGCGGCGACCAGCTCGCCGGTCACGCCCGGGCGGGGCGCCTCCCCTGCCGGGTAGATCCCGGTGAGGACCACGACGTCGGCGTCGACGAAGGAGTCGGCGAAGGCCGCGTGGAGCGCCTCGGTCCTCGAGTACCTGTGGGGCTGGAACACGGCGACGACCCGGTCCCATCCGCCCGTCCTGGCCGTGGCCAGCACGGCCGCCACCTCGCTCGGCAGGTGCCCGTAGTCGTCGACGAAGCTGACCCCGTGGCGCTCACCCCGGGGCTCGAAGCGCCTCGCCACCTGGCGGAAGGTGCGGAGGGCACCGGTCGCCACCGACGGCTCGACGCCGAGCCTGACGGCGACGGCCAGCGCCGCCGCCGCGTTGCGGACGTTGTGCAGGCCGGGCACACCGAGCTCGACGTGGCCGATGTCGGCGCCGTCGACGCGCCAGGCGAAGCGCGCCGAGCGCCGCCCGCTCACCACGTCTGCGACCTCCACGGAGGCGCGCTCGTCGAGCCCGAAGGTCGTGACGTCGGTGGCGGTCGCGGCCAGCTCGGCGAGCACCGCCCTGGCTCCCGGGTCGTCCGCGCTGAGCACCCTCGGGCCCGGCGCGGCGGCCACGAAGCGGGCGAAGGCGGACCGGAGTGCGTCGATGCCGCCGTAGAGCTCGAGGTGGTCGGCCTCGACGTTGGTGACGACGACCGCCTCCGCCGGCAGCTCGAGGAAGGTGCCGTCGCTCTCGTCGGCCTCGACGACCAACCACGCGCCGTCGGGTTCCCACACCGCTCCCCCTCCGACGCCGTGCAGGTCGCCGCCGATGATGCACGACGGGGCCCAGCCGGCGCCCCGGAGGACCTCGAAGAGCATCGACGAGGTCGTGGTCTTGCCGTGGGTGCCCCCCACCGCCACGGTCCTGCGGGTGGCGCAGATGGCGGCGAGGATCTCGGCCCGCCGCAGCACCGCCACGCCGAGGCGGTGGGCCTCGATGAGCTCGGGGTTGTCGGCCGGCACGGCCGTGGAGGCGGTGACGACCGCGGCCGACCCCACGTTGGTCGCGGCGTGGCCGACGGCGACCTCCACGCCGGCTGCGGCCAGGCGCGAGGTGGTCGCCGACGCGGCCCGGTCGCTCCCGGTGACGGTGTGGCCCATGGCGAGCAGGACCGTGGCGATGGCGCTCATGCCGGAGCCACCTGCGCCGATCACGTGCACCCTGGTCGGTCGGCTCAGGTCCACCCGTCGGGACCGCTCAGGCACGTGCGTGGGCCTCGGCCAGGGCGGCCACCGCGGCGGCGGCGTCGGGACGGGCGACGGCCGCCGCCGCCACCCCCATGGCGGCGAGGGTCGCCGGCTCGGCGAGGAGACGGCCGAGCTCGTCGGCCAGCCGGCCCTCGTCGAGCTCGGCGTCGGGGACCACGACCGCTGCGCCGACCTCGGCCATGCGCATCGCGTTGGCGCTCTGGTGGTCGCCGGGCGCGCCGGGCAACGGGATCAGGACCGACGCCACGCCGGCGGCGGCCAGCTCGAAGACCGTGCCGCCGGCCCGCGCGACGACGACGTCCGCGGCCCGCAGCACCAGGTCCATGCGCCGCTCGAAGGCGACCTGGTGGTAGCTGAGCCCCCCGGCGACCGCCGCGGGAAGGCGTCGGGCCATGGCCCTGGCGTCGCGCTCCCCGGTGACGTGGTGGACGGCGAGGCCGCCCCGCCCGGCCCACCGCGCCGCCAGGCCGACGGTGGCCTCGTTGATCCTCCTGGCGCCGAGCGATCCCCCGGTCACCGCCACGACGAGGCCGTCGACGGGCAGCCCGAGCTCGGCCCGTGCTTGCGCCCGACCCGAAGGGCTGCGGTCGAGCGAGGTCAGCTGGGGACGGACGGGGTTGCCCGTGACCACGGCGCGCGGCAGCGCCGTGCCGGCGAAGGGGACGGCGCACGCGGCGGCGAAGCGCCCGGCCAGCCGGTTGGCCAGCCCGGGCACGGCATTTTGCTCGGCGACGACCAGCGGCACCCGCCAGAGCGCCGCCGCGACCACGCCGGGCACCGAGGCGTAGCCGCCGACCGAGACCACGACACGCGGCCGCAGGCGGCGCAGGAGGAGCATGGCCCGCCCGATGGCCAGGACGGTCCCGGTGACGGCGCCGACGTTGGCGAGGGTGAGGCGCCTGGCGACCCCCCGGCCGCTCAGCAGGGTGACCTCGAAGCCGGCGGCGGGGACCAGGTCGCGCTCCATCCCCCTGGCCGAGCCGAGGAAGTGGATGCTGGCGGCGGGGTGGCCGGCGGCGACGAGGGCCTCGCCGACGGCGATGGCCGGGATCACGTGGCCGCCCGTGCCCCCGCCGGCGACGACGGCGAAGGCGGCCTCGCTCATCGCTCCGGCCGCGACACGACGCCGGCCCGAGCCGAGCTCCCAGGGTCGCTCACGACCTGCGGGCCACGCTTGCCAGCATCCCGGCCCCGAACAGCGCGATCACGAGCGACGAGCCCCCGAAGGAGACGAACGGCAGGGGCACGCCGGTCACCGGGAGCAGGCCGACGACGGCCCCCATGTTGATGGCCGCCTGCCCGACGAGCCACGCGGTGATCCCCGCGGCCAGCAGGCCGGAGAAGCGGTCCTTGGCGCCGGCGGCGATCCGGACGCCGACCAGGCCGAGGCCGAGGAACAGGCCGCTCAGCAGGAGCGTGCCGACCAGGCCGGTCTCCTCCCCGATGACCGCGAAGATGTAGTCGGTCTGGGCGTTGGGCAGGTAGCCGTAGGCGGCCGTGCTGGCGCCGATGCCGTCGCCGACGAGGTGCCCGCTGTTGAGGGCGGCGAGGCCCTGGGCCGCCTGGTAGCCGGTGTCCGACTGGTGGGCGAGGGGATGCAGGAAGGAGGTCATGCGCCGCCACCGGTAGGGAGCGGCGACGGCGAGGACCAGGCTCAGGACCGCACCCGAGCCGAAGATGACGCCGAGGGGCCGGAGCGGCAGCCCGGCGGTGAAGATCATGGCCAGGCCGATCAGGCCGAGCACGAGGGTGGTGCCCATGTCGGGCTGGCGGATGACGAGCACGCCGACGACCAGGAACACGGCGATGACCGGCCCCATCTGGTAGCGCCAGTCGCCCCGTTCGCCGCGGGTGGCCCTGCGGTCGACCACGTCGGCGGTGAACAGGATGAACGCCAGCTTGGCGAACTCCGAGGGCTGGACCTGCAGCGACGACGTCCCGATCCAGCGGGAGGCGCCCGACGAGCTGACGCCGATGCCGGGCACGAGGACGGCGACGAGCAGCACGCAGGTGACGACCATCAGGGGCCTGGCCAGCTTGCGCAGCCGGTGGAGATCGGTGCGGGCGGCGAGGCCGAAGGCGACGACGCCGATCACCAGCCAGATCAGCTGGCGCTCGAAGTAGTGCCAGGGGTTGCCGTACTGGCGGATGCTGAGCACCGACGACGACGACAGGACCATCACGACCCCGACGAGGTTGATCACCACGAGCAGGGTGACGAGCACGTACCTGCTGCTCGACGTGGTCCTGGCCGCCGGCTTGGACGCGCCCCTCGCGGTGAGTGACGGCACCCTCCCGCTGACTGTGGTGACCATCACGTGCTCCCTTGCCGGTCGGGGACCCGGGGGCCCGTACGTTGCACTGCTGTGCCCACCAGGTCCCTGACCCAGCGGGCGAAGTCGTCGCCCCGCTCGCCGTAGGAGCGGTACCAGTCGAAGCTGGCGCACCCCGGCGAGAGGATCACCGCGTCGCCCGGCCTGGCCGACGAGGCCGCCGCCGCCACCGCAGCGGCCATCGAGCTGGCCCGCGAGACGGGGACGAGCCCCCTGAAGGCGGCCGAGACCTCGTCGGCCGCCTCTCCGATGGCCACCACCGAGCGGACCGGCGGGACCGTCGTGGCGAGGACCGAGAGGTCGAGGCCCTTGTTGCGACCGCCGGCGACGAGCACCACGGACCCGAAGCCGGCGACCGCCGCCGCCACCGAAGCCGGCGTGGTCGCCTTCGAGTCGTCGTACCACCGCACGCCGCCGGCGTCGGCGACCAGCTCGACGCGGTGGCGGAGGGTCAGCGGGGCGCGCAGGGCCGCGGCGATCCCCTCCGGGGTGGCGCCTGCGGCGGTGGCCACGGCGGCCGCGGCGAGCGCGTTGGCCCGGTCGTGGGGCAGTGACCTGGCCAGGGCGTCGACCGGCAGCACCTCGGCACCCGTTGGCCCGAGGAGCGCGCCGGCGTCCTCCCACCAGTCGGCCGGGCCGAGGGTCGAGAAGGTCACCAGCCGGCTCCCCGCAGGGCGGCGCGCCGCGGCCGAGACCACGGCGTCGTCGGCCGCGTTGACCACGACGGTGTCGCCCGGGCCCTGGTTGGCCCAGATCCTGGCCTTGGCCTCGGCGTAGTGCGCGAGGTCGGGGTGCCAGTCGAGGTGGTCGGGGGCGAAGTTGAGCCAGCAGCTCACGGTGGGATGGAAGCCCGCGGTGAACTGCAGCTGAAACGACGAGACCTCGGCGACGACCACGTCGGCGCGCCCGGCGGCGAGCACCTCGACGAGGGGGGAGCCGATGTTGCCGGCGGCGGCGGCGCTCCGCCCGGACCGCTCGAGGGCGTCGCGCACGAGGGTGGTGACCGTCGTCTTTCCGTTGGTGCCGGTGATGGCGACCAGCTGCGGCGCGCCGGGTCCGTGCCCGAGCCGCCAGGCCAGCTCGACCTCGCTGACGAGCGGCGTGCCGGCCGCGGCCGCGGCGTCGTAGACGGGATGGGTGACGGGGACGCCGGGGCTCACCACGACCTCATCGGCGCCGGCCACGAGATCGGCGAGGGGGGCGCCCGACGGGGCGGTGACGAGCACGGCACCCGACCTGGCGGCGACGGTCGGCGCGTCGGGGGCGGGTGCGTCGTCGACGACGGTCACGGCCACGCCGTCGGCGGCCAGGCGCGCCGCCACAGCCCGGCCGGTGACGCCGAACCCGACGACCAGGGTGCGCGCCGTGTGGCCGCTCATCCGCTGCCGCCGTGGGCGAGGAAGTCCGTGTAGAACAGCCCGAGGGCCAGGCTGGTGAAGGCGGCGGCGAGGATCCAGAAGCGGATGATGACCGTGGTCTCCGGCCAGCCGACCAGCTCGAAGTGGTGGTGGATGGGCGCCATCCGGAACACCCGCCGGTGGAGGAGCCGGAAGCTGCCCACCTGGGCGATGACCGACAGGGTCTCGAGGACGAACAGGCCCCCGACGACGGGGAGCAGGAGGTCGACGTTCTCGAGCAGGGCGAGGGTGGCGACGGCCGCGCCGATGCCGAGCGCTCCGGTGTCGCCCATGAAGATCTTGGCCGGGGCGGCATTCCACCAGAGGAAGCCGGCGCAGGCCGCCAGCATGGCGGTGGCCAGGGCGGCCTCGTCGAGCGACGCCGGGTTGAGGTAGATCTTCTTGTGCTTGAACTGCTCGAAGGCGATCACCACGAAGGTGACGAAGGTGAACCCCGACGAGCCTGCGGCCAGGCCGTCGAGGCCGTCGGTCAGGTTGACCGCGTTGGTGGTGCCGAGGATGACCAGGGTGGCGAAGATCACCCAGCCGACGCTGCCCAGGTTGATCCCGAGGGAGTTGTACCGGGTGAAGGAGAGGTGGGTGTCGACGTGGAGGACCGCGACGCAGACGATGGAGAAGGCCAGGGCGATGGCGAGCTGCCCGGCCGCCTTGGCCCGCTTGTTGAGGCCGAGCGACCGTCGCCTGGTGACCTTGATCCAGTCGTCGGCGAAGCCGACGGCTGCGGCTCCCGCGATGGTGGCGATGGCCACAAGGCCGCGGGTGGTGAACGTGCCGACGATGTGCTCGCTGCCGTACCCCGCGGCGGCGGCGAAGATGATGGCCACGCCGCCCATGGTCGGGGTGCCGGCCTTGGTCAGGTGCCCCTGGGGCCCGTCCTCCCGGATCTGCTGGCCGATGCCGCGCGACCGCAGCCACCGGATCAGCAGGGGGGTCCCGAGGAGCGAGACGAGCAGCGAGACGGCCCCGGAGATGAGCAGGTCGTTCAACGGGCCGCCCTGCCCACACCCCGCGAGGACAGGATCCTGGCCAGGATGTCTCTGGCCACGCCGGCGTCGTCGAACGGCCGGACGTGGCCGGCCACCTCCTGGCCCTGCTCGTGACCCTTGCCGGCGATGACCACGACGTCGCCGTCGACGGCCACGGCGAGCGCGGTGGCGATGGCGTCGTGGCGGTCGGGGACGACCTGGACACGGGCGCCCCGGGGCACACCGTCGGCCACCGCCTGGATGATCGCGCCCGGGTCCTCGCCCCTCGGGTTGTCGGAGGTGATGACCGTGAGATCGGCGAGCCGACCTGCGGCGTCGCCCATGAGCGGGCGCTTGTCGCGATCGCGGTCGCCCCCCGCGCCGAAGACCACGATGAGGTCGCCCTTGGTGATCTCGCGCGCCGCGGTGAGGACCTTGACCAGACCGTCGGGGGTGTGGGCGTAGTCGACCAGGACGGTGAAGGGCTGCCCGGCGTCGACGGTCTCGAAGCGCCCCCTGACCTGGTCGACGGCGGCGAGCCCGATGCCGATGGCCGCAGCGTCCACGCCGAGGACCCGGGCGGTGCGCGCTGCGGCGATGGCGTTGAGGACGTTGAAGCGGCCGCCGAGGTGGAGGTGGATCTCGGTCCCCTCCCACCCGAAGGTCGACCCGCCGGGGCCCAGCTCCAGGTCGGTGGCGTCGTCGATGCCGTAGTCGACCACGTCCTGGCCGCGCCCGGAGAGCCGGCCGATCAGCACCCGTCCCCACTCGTCGTCGCGGTTGACGACCGCGACGGGGCTGCGGTCGGGCTCGAACAGCGAGGCCTTGGCCTCGAAGTAGCGCTCCATCGTGCCGTGGTAGTCGAGGTGGTCCTGGGTCACGTTGGTGAGGACGCCCGCTGCGAAGCGCATCCCGTCGACGCGGTGCTGGTCGAGGGCGTGGGACGACACCTCCATGGCTATCGCGCGGACACCGGCGTCCCGCAACTCGGCCAGCCTGGCCTGCAGCTCGGGCGCCTCGGGCGTGGTCCTGGCCTGGGTGAGGGTCCCGATGGCCGCCGACGTCGTCCCGGCCGCCGAGAAGATGCCGGCGAGCAGCGCCGTGGTGGTCGTCTTGCCGTTGGTCCCGGTGACCCCGACCACGAGGAGGTCGCGCGACGGTTGGCCGTAGACCTCAGCGGCGATCCGGCCGACGGCCCGCCGCGTCGAGGTGACCACGACCTGGGCCACGTCGACCTCGAGGGGTCGCTCGCAGAGCAGTGCGACCGCTCCGGCGCTCACCGCGCCGATCGCGAAGGTGTGGCCATCGACGCTGCTCCCCGGGACGCAGGCGAAGAGGGTGCCGGGGACCACCGCCCGCGAGTCCATGGTCACCGAGGTCACGTCGACATCGGCGCGCCCGCCCACCTCCACGAGCAGTCCGGTCCCGGTCAGGGCGTCCGCGACGGCGCGGTCGAGCTGCACGGCCGTCAAGCTCCGAGACGGCCGCAGCGGGGCCGCCGCGTCACGACGAGCCTTGGACGTCGGACTTGATGCGGCTCCAGTCCGAGATGCCGGCAGGGGCGATGGCGCCCTCCGACGGGGCCGGGGCGGTGGCGGTCGGGCTCGCCGGACCGCCGACCCCGAGCACGAAGCGTTCGTAACCGGGCTGGCGCATCCCGAGGCGCAGCGCGGCCCGCATGATGTTGGCCGGCGCGCTGGCGTGGGCCACGGCGACCCGCTGGTCCTCGTAGTGGACCTGGGCGGTCTGGAGGACCGCCGCCTTGCGGTCGAGCTCGAACTGGGTCTGCGCCGAGAGGACGTGGAGGTAGACGAGCCCGAAGGCGACGACGACGGCGACGCTCGACAGTCCGAGGACCATGAGCTTGGTGGCGCGGCGCCGTTGGGCCGGGGTGCGCTGGCGGGGGGCGACGACCCGGAGGTGGCGGCCCCTCGGCTCGGGAGCGGCGTCCGGGGTCGGCCGGAGGGCGGGGGCGGCGCTCCCGCGCGTCGGGGTGGGGGCGCCAACGTCGGCGGCACCGCGGCGGGTGGTCGATGGCGCGCCGCCGGGGTTGGCCGCCCGCACCCGGTCGCCGGCGGGTGCGCGGGTGGCTGGGCGTCGGGTCGCGGCCGGGTCGGGGAGGGCGCCCGTGGATGAGCCCGATGGCGAGCGGGATCGACCGCTCCGGGACGCCTGGCGTGCCGGGCTCGGGGTCGGGGAACGGCGTGGCGCCGCGCCGGGCGAGGGGCTCTGGCGGTGCAGGCCGCCCGCATCGGCCCAGGTCGACAGTGACATGCGGGCGCGGGCCGCCCCGGAGCGGGGGGTGCCCGGCAGCGAGGGTGAGGGTGAGGGTGAGGGTGAGGGGTGGTGGCGACGGGTGGTCGGCGGGGCGGTGGCGAGGTCGGTCACGGCTGCTCCGGGGGGGTGGCGTGGGGGGGATCGAGGGCCTCGACGGCGCGCAGCCTGGCGCTCTCCGCCCTCCGGTTGCCGGCCAGCTCGACCGGGCCTGGACGTCTCGCCTTCCTGTTCAGGAGCCGCACCTGCGGGGTGGCGCCGCAGACGCACGGCAACCCCGGCGGGCAGACGCAACCGCCGTCGGCGGCTTGGCGGAAGCGCTGCTTGACGATGCGGTCCTCGCCCGAGTGGTAGGCGAGCACGGCCATCCGGCCGCGAGGCACGAGCCGGTCGACGAGGACGTCGATGGTGGGGGGGAGGATGGTGAGCTCGTCGTTGACGGCGATGCGCAGCGCCTGGAACACCCGCTTGGCCGGGTGACCACCCGTGCGGCGCGTGGCCGCCGGGATGGCGGATCTGACCGTCTCGGCGAGCGTCGCGGTCGAGGTCACCGGCCGGGAGGCCACCACGGCGGCGGCGATGCGGCGAGCGAAGCGCTCCTCGCCGTTGGCGCGGAACAGCTCGGTCAGCTCCTGCTCGGTCCAGGTGTTGACCACGTCGTCCGCTCGTGTCGGGCTGCTCTGGTCCATGCGCATGTCGAGTGGGCCGTCGTGGCGGTAGCTGAAGCCCCGGTGACCCTCGTCGAGCTGGGGGGAGCTGACACCGAGGTCGAGGAGGGCGCCGGCGATCTGTCCGACGCCGAGCCCGTCGAGCACGTCGCCGGCGGCGTCGAACCTGGCTCGCACGACCGTCGCCCTGGCGCCGAAGCGGGCCAGCCGGGTGGTCGCCGCGAGCACTGCGTCGGCGTCCTGGTCGAGTCCGACGAGGCTCAGGTGCGGGTGGGCGTCCAGGATGGCGGTGGCGTGGCCGGCACCCCCCACGGTCCCGTCGACCACGGTGCCGGCCGGGACGGCGCCCATCAGCTCGACGATCTCGGCCGCCATGACCGGGACGTGGACGAAACCGTCGTCGTGGACCTGGCTCATCTGCAACCCCTCGGCCAGCCTGCCGCCGGGATGTCTCCCCGGTCGTGCGGAGTGGGAGCGGGCGGAGAAGGGGACTCCCACCCTGCTGGTCGAAGGGTTGCACACGAGCCGGGGCACCACACGACGCGGGCCGGATGGAGCGATGGTGGGACGGTGATGGGCGCGGACATCGGTCCTCACCCGACCGGTTCGGTCCTCGCCGGGTCGACCGGGTTGAGAAACGCCTCCTCCGACGGCTGGACGCGCTGCTCCCAGACGACCGGCGACCACACCTCGACCCGGTCGATGGCCCCGGTCACCAGGACCGGGGCGCTGTCCTCGAGGCCGGCGTAGGTCCGCAACCACTGCGGGATGGCCACCCGGCCCTGCCGGTCGATCTCCACCTCTGCCGCTCCGGCCGCCCAGACGCGGACCCGGTTGCGGTCGCCGGTGCTGCGGTCCTGCACGTCGGCCTGCTTCACGACCTCCTTCTCGAACTCCTCGGGCGTCCAGAGGGCGACGCACCCCTCGAGGTTCTGCGACAGGAAGACCTGCGAGGCGAAGTGGGACCGGAACCGGGCCGGCAGGACGACGCGTCCCTTGGTGTCCAGGGAGTGCTCGTACCTCCCGAAGAACAACGCCACCGGTCACCTGTCTCTCCTCCGCGGCGCAAGGGCCCTCCCTTACGCCCCACGAGTCCCCACGATACTCCCTTCTCCCCCACCGATCAACCACCCACCACCCCCACGACGCCCGTTTCGCCGGCGCCGCGCCGGTGGGGCCTCTCGGGCTCGCGCCCGGGTGGCCGGCGGGGCGCGCGCCAACCCCCAGGGACGGCGCTTCCTGGCCCACCCTCTGCCGCGGCCTCGGCCACCCGGCGGGGCCGTTCCCCTCGTCTCCCTCTGCGCCACCGGTCGGAGCCGGCCGCGGCGTCAATCCAGGAGGGCGGGGAGCTCCTCGGCCAACGCGTCCACGGTCCAGCGCTCGGCCCTGGTCACGCCCGGCTGGCGGGTCCAGCCGGTCATCAGTTGGATCGTCCCGCCGAAGATGGCGAACATCCTGCCGGTGGCCTCGCAGTCGGCCGACCCGAGCCACGCCACGAGGGGCGCCACGTTGGCCGGGTCCCACTCGTCGAAGCGGGCGTCCTCGGGCACGCGGACGATCTCGTCGAGGCCGGGGGTGCCCTCGGTCAGGCGCGTCCTGGCCGCCGGGACGATCCCGTTGACCCGCACGCCGTAGCGGCCCAGCTCCTGCGCGGCGATGGTCGTGAGCGCGGCGATGCCGGCCTTGGCCGCGCCGTAGTTGGCCTGGCCGGGATTGCCGTGCAGCCCCGACGTCGACGAGGTGTTGACCACCGACGCGGTGACCGGCGTGCCGGCCTTCGAGCGCGCCCGCCAGTGGCCGGCTGCATGACGCAGTGGCGCGAAGTGACCCTTCAGGTGCACCCGGATGACGACGTCCCACTCCTCCTCGGTCATGTGGACGAGGGCCCGGTCGCGCAGGATGCCCGCGTTGTTGACCAGCACGTGCAGCTCGCCGAAGCGCTCGACCGTCGAGGCGATGAGCGCCTCGGCGGCGTCCCAGTCGGTCACGTCGTCGGTGTTGGCGACCGCGGTCCCGCCGGCCGCCCGGATCTCCTCCACCACCCGATCAGCGGCGCCCTCGTCGGCGATCGTCCCGTCGATCGCCGCTCCGGTGTCGTTGACGACCACGCTGGCTCCCTCCGCGGCGTAGTAGAGGGCGTGCTCACGCCCGAGGCCGCGGCCTGCGCCGGTGATGATGGCGATCCGCCCGTCCAGAGAACCCATGCCTGCGTTGTCGCCCTCCCGCCGGTGGCCCGGCTCCGTCCGGCCCCGATCATGTCAGGCGGCCACCGCCCGCAGGCGAGGCCGCCTGGCGGCTCAGGGCCCGATGCCCTCCAGCTCGGCGAGAAAGGCCTCGACGAGGGGGCCAGCCGCACCCGGGCCCAGCCCGGCGGCGACCGTTCCGAGGTCGCGTGCCGCCTGCGCCCTGCGGCCCTCGTCGACCGCCAGCAGGTCGGCCAGGGCGGCGGGGTCCCACCGGAGCAGGGCCGCGGTCTGGAACAGGGCCCCGGCCCGGACCCGTCTCTGGGCCAACCCGACGACCTTGCGGGGCGAGCCGCCCGTCGGGTCGTCACCCGCCGCCCCTCCCCTGGTGACCTCGCCAGGCCCGAGCCCGGCGAAGCAGACCCGGTCCGACCACGCCGAGCGCCGGAGCCCGGCCCGGTGGCCGGCGGCGGTGCGGTCGCCGGTGACCGCCTCCACGGCCCTGGCCCACACGTCGCCGAGCCACCATGCGGCCCGTCCGACGTCGACCTGCCAGAGCGGGTCGCCGGCGGGCAACGCCACGTCGATCCACACGCACTCCCCGGGACCGACCAGGACGGCCGACCCCCCACTGCGTCGGCGCACCACGTCGACCCCGGCCGCCGCGGCGCGCGCCGCGTCGACGTGGTCGGCCGGCTGCGCGCTGCCGAGGACGAGCGCACGCGTCTCCGCCTCGAGGATCCGCACCGTCCGGCGGCTGGCCACCGCGACCTCCGCGGCCGCGTCGTGGTGGAGCACGCCCGCCGGCGCCCGACGGTGGACGACCTGCCAGCCGCTCGTCGGCTCGCTCCCGAGGTCGCTCACGCCGACAGGCTGGTGGCGCGCTCCCCCAGGTAGGGCTCCCAGTCCGGGCGGACCGAGCCGCTGGCCACGAGGATCCAGGTGCGCTCCCGCGGGGCGACCGGCTTGCGCCGCAGCTTCATCCCGCTGTCCTCGAGGAGCCGGTCGCGCTTGGCGGTGTTGCACAGCCGGCAGGCCGCCACCACGTTGTCCCAGGCGTGGGGGCCCCCCTTGGAGCGCGGGATGACGTGATCGATGTTCTCCGCCGACGCGCCGCAGTACTGGCAACGGTGGTTGTCCCTGGCGAAGACGGCCCGCTTGTTGAGCGCGATGCGAGCCTGGTAAGGCACCTTGACGAAGTGCGACAGCCGCACGACCGAGGGCTCGGGCATCACCAGCACCTGGGCGCGGAACACCCGGCCGGTGCTCGAGAGAAGATCGGCCTTGCAGTCGAGGACGAGGAGGAGGGCCCGTCGGCTGGACACGACGCACAGCGGCTCGTAGGTGGCGTTGAGCACGAGCGACTGCATGGTGGACGGCTTCCTACCGGCGCCAGCGCCGTGGTGATCCACCACTCACGGCCGAGACCCTACCCCAGGTTCCGCATCGTGGCGCACCACTTCAGGTAGCCGATCAGCTCGGTCTCGCCGAGCCTGGCGCTGGTGTCCTGGCCCCACATCGTCTGGTGCCGGAACGTCGCGTAGCCCACCGGTGGGCGTGGCAGAGGCGGCCATCGCCGCCACCATCCCGGCTCGGCCGTGGCCGCTGCGACCCGGATGGCGGTGCCCCACAGGTCGGGGCGTCGGAGCAGGGCGACGACCGCGGGAAAGGAGACCAGCGGCGGCCTCACCTGAGGGTCACCTCCTTGGCCGCCGCCCCCCGCAGGGCCACGCACGCGGCGCCGACGAGTGGGCCGTCGGCGCCGAGGCCCGACGGCACGATCCGGCATCCGCTCGAGAACGACAGGCGGCAGCGGGCGTCGATCTCCGCCTGGGCGGCGGCGAAGAACGGCGCGCCGAAGCCCAGCGCCACCGAACCGGCGACGGTGGCCAGGCGCAGGTCGAGCAGGTTGGCCACGGAGGCCACCGCCCGGCCGACCATGCGACCCGTGCGGGCCACCACCTCCGGAGTGGCGTCGGCCGGTGACGCGCCCGTGGAGGCGGCGATGGACATGCCCGATGCCTCCGCCTCGAGGCAGCCCCGCCCCCCGCACGGGCAGGGGCGGCCCTCGGGCTCGACCACCACGTGGCCGATGTGACCGGCGTTGCCGCCGGCGCCGTCGAGGAGGCGGCCGTCGACGACGACGCCGCCCCCGACGCCGGTGGACACGACGAGGGACACGAAGGCGGTGAGCCCGGCGGCGGCGCCGAAGCGGCCCTCGGCGAGCGCGAGCGCCTTGGCGTCGTTGTCCACCCAGGTCGGCAGCCCGGTCGCGTCCTCCACGCGGCGACGCAGCGGGAACCCCCGCCACCCGGGGATGTTGAGCGGCGACACCTCCTGACCGCCGGGCGTCATCGGGCCGCCGCACCCCACCCCGCACGAGGTCGCGGCTCCGACGCCGAGCTCGCCGATCACCGCGGCGAGCGTCCTCCACACCGCCTCACCGTCGCCGGTCGGCGTGGGTGCCCGCAGGCGCCGACGCGGCCGGCCGGCGGCGTCGACCAGGCCGACGTCGAGCTTGGTGCCGCCGATGTCGACGGCGAGCACCTCGTCGGTCGGGTCGTCCACCGAGCGGAGCGTAGCGTCCGACCCGCAGGCATCTGACGTGGCCACCACTACGCTGCTGCGGGAACCTGACGGGAGGACCGGTGGCAACGCAGTCGACGGCAACGCAGGAGACGGCCGCATCGTTCGCGTCCCTGTTCGAGCGCGTGGTCACCAACATCGCCCGGGCCGTCCACGGCAAGGACGCCGTGGTGCGACTGGCGCTGGTGTGCCTCTTCTCCGAGGGCCACCTGCTCATCGAGGACGTGCCCGGCGTGGGCAAGACGAGCCTGGCCAAGGCCATCGCCCACTCCCTCGGCCTCAGCTGGCAGCGCATCCAGTTCACCCCCGACCTCCTCCCCTCCGACGTGACGGGCACATCCATCTACGACCGCTCGACCGGCACCTTCAGCTTCCGGCCCGGCGCGGTCTTCGCCAACGTGGTGCTCGGCGACGAGATCAACCGGGCCTCGCCGAAGACCCAGAGCGCGCTGCTCGAGGCCATGGAGGAGCGCCAGGTCACCGCCGACGGCGCGACCCACGCCCTCCCCGTGCCGTTTCTCGTGGTCGCCACCCAGAACCCGGCGGATCACGAGGGCACCTACCCGCTGCCCGAGTCGCAGATCGACCGGTTCCTGCTGCGGGTCGGGCTCGGCTACCCCGGGAGGGATGCCGAGTTCGCCATGCTCGCCCGGCCGAGCGACGCCCGCGTCGAGGACCTGGCCGCGGTCGTCGGCCCCGCCGATGTCGTCGAGATGATCCGTGCCGCGGACTCGGTGCACGTCGCAGCCTCGCTGCGCAGCTACGTCGTGGACCTGGCCAGGGCCACCCGCACCCATCCGTCGCTCGCCCTCGGGATGTCGCCCCGTGCCAGCCTCGGTCTGCAGCGCTGCAGCCGGGTGCTGGCGGCATCGCTCGGGCGCGAGTACGTCATCCCCGAGGACGTCAAGTACCTGGCCTCACCCGTCCTCGGCCACCGCCTGGTCCTGACCTCCGATGCCCACCTCGACGGGCATACGGTGGACGCGGTGATCGACGACGTGCTCGCCACCGTGCCCGTGCCGTCGGGGCGCGACCACGGCTCGGCGAGGGAGCCCCAGCCCAACCTGAGGCTGTGATCTCCCGGCGGCAGGAGCCGGGCCGCCGGCCGCCGCGGCGCGCGCTCACGCCGCGCGGGACTGGCCTGGTGGTGAGCGCAGTGCTGCTGGCCGCAGCCGGGTGGCTGTTCGGCATCGAGGAGTTCTTCGCGCTCGCCGCCGCCGCCGTCCTCGTGGTCGCGGTGGCCGCGGCCTGGACGGCCACCGCCTCGCTGCAGCTCTCCACCCGGCGGCAGCTGCTGGCCCCGAGGAGCGAGGCCGGCCACGGCATCGTTGTGCTCCTCACGGTCCGCAACACCGGCCGGCGTCGCACCCCGGTCATCGAGGTGGTCGACCCCAACCCCGGGTCGGCCGACACGCACCTGGCCATCGGTGGCCTCGCCCCGGGCGAGGTCGCCCGGGGCACCTACGTCGTGGCCACGCCCAAGCGGGGGCTGTTCACCATCGGCCCGCTCTCGGCCTCGGTGCGCGACCCGCTCCGCCTGGCGCGCCGGACAGTGGTCGTCGGCGCCCCGGCCTCGCTGATCGTCCACCCCAGACCGGAGGCGACCCGCCTCCCCCTCGTCGCCGCCGGCTCCGGGCGCGCCGAGCGGGCCACCACGCCGGCCGCGGGCCGGGACAACGACGAGTTCTCGCGGCTCCGGGCCTACGAGCCGGGTGACGACCTCCGCCGAGTCCACTGGCCGTCGACCGCCAGGACAGGGACGCTCGTCGTCCGCGAGGACGAGCTCGACCACGCCGGCCACATCACCGTCGTGGTCGACCTCCGCCGGTCGAGGTGGACCACCGCCGCCCTCGAACGGGCCCTGGCGGTGGCCGCGGGGCTGACCGACGCGGCCCACGACGCCGACATCCCGGTCCGGCTGCTCGTGACCTCCGGCATCGACACCGGTGTCGGCACGGGCGACCGGCACCGGCTGCGCATCTTCGACGAGCTGGCCGGCATCGGTGCCGGCACCGGCGATCGTCGCCGGCGCGGCGCGAGCGAGCGCCGCCGCCCCGACCACCCGGCGGCGGCGGGCCTCCTCGACGGGGGCACGGCCATCGTCGTGAGCGCCGACTCGGCCGCCGCCGACGACCTGCGACGGGGGCTCAGGGGCCGCCAGCGGGCGCAGGTCCACGCCGTGGTCGTCGACCCCTCCGGGGCCGAGCGTGAGGGCGGCCGGCGGTGACCGCCGTCGTCGAGCGGGCCCGCGAGATCCGCCGGCTCCCATCGCCGGCCGCCCCTGTCGCTCCCGCAACCGCCGGGGCGCCCCCGACCGGGTGGGTCGTGGACGTCGCCGTGGCCGTCTCCACCGTGCTGACGCTCCAGAGCCTCCACCGGATCCTGAGCGGGAGCACCTGGATCGGCCCCGCCCTGCTCGTCGTCGTCGGTGCGCACCTCGTCTGCGCCCTCACCGCCAGGTTCGTGCGCCCCGCCGCCCTGGGCATGCTGGTCGATGCGGTCGCGGCCACCCTGCTGACCATCTGGGCCGTGGTGCCCTCGTCGACCGCCTGGGGCCTCCCGCTCGGCCGGACCTGGCGGGCGGTCGACCACCTGCTCACCGGGCTCCCGGCCAGGATCCAGGCCACGACGGTGCCGGCTCCCGCCATCCACGCCTTCGTGCTGCTCGCCGTGGCCGGCGCGGCCGTGGTGTCGGTGCTCGCGTCGTGGCTGGTCGTGCGGCTCGAGCGGCCCCTCACGGGGATGGTGCCCTCGCTGGCGGGTTTCGTGGTGTGCTGCTGCGTCGGCGCGGCGCCAGGACGCACCGCGGCGACGATCGCCGAGCTCGTCGGCCTCGGGGTCGTGCTGGCCGCGACGTCCAGCCGACGGGCCGATCCGAAGGCTCCCCCGTGGCTCGACCCACCGGCCCCGGGCGCAGCGGCCAGGTGGGCGACGGGCGCGGTGGTCATCGTGGCAGCCGGCGCGGTGGCCGCCGCCGCGGTCGTCGCCCACCTGCCGGGGACCGACGGGCGTGGGCCCCTCGGGTGGCACGCGTCGTCGGCCGACTCCCAACGCATCGTGATCAGCCCCCTCGTCAGTCTCAGGACCCAGCTGCTCGACTCGTCGAATGCCCCGGTCTTCCGGGTCACCTCCAGCGAGGCCTCCTACTGGCGGCTCACCTCGCTCGACAGCTTCGACGGCACGCAGTGGGGGGCCAAGGACACCTACCAGCGCGCCGGCGGTCCCCTGGCCGGTGCGGTCGGCGGCCCGGGCACCCGGCGCGTCGCCGAGCACTTCGTCGTCGCCGGCCTCTCGTCGGCCTGGTTGCCCCTCGCCTTCGATCCCGAGCGGGTCACGGGGGCCGGCACGGTGTCGTGGGACGCCCGCTCCGGCAGCCTCCTCACCTCGAGGCCCACGTCCAACGGCCTGCGCTACACCGTCGAGTCCGTCCAGTACCTCTCCACCCTGTCGCCCCGCCGCTTGGCCGCGGCCGCGCCGGTCGACGCGGCGGCGGCCCGCGCCTACCTGCAGCTGCCCGCCACCATCCCCGCTGACGTCCGCGCCCTCGCCGACCGCATCGTCGACGGCAAGCGAACCGAGTACGCGAAGGCCGTCGCCCTCCAGGACTACTTCCTCACGCCGCGGTTCACCTACAGCCTCCACCCGGCGTCCGACGGCTCCGGGCTCTCCGCCCTCCAGACGTTCCTGTTCGACACGAGGACCGGCTACTGCCAGCAGTTCGCCGGCTCCTTCGCCGTGTTGGCCCGCATCGTCGGGCTCCCCACCCGCCTGGCCGTGGGGTTCACCAACGGGACCGCGACCTCGCCGGGGACCTACGAGGTCACCGACGCCGACGCTCACACCTGGCCGGAGGTGGAGTTCCCCAACATCGGCTGGGTTCCCTTCGAGCCGACCAAGGGGGCGCCCGGCAACGGCTTCGCCATCCCCGGAGCCACGAGCTACACCGGCCCCACCGCCGCCGTCCACCGCCCGTCGTCGTCGGCCCCGCGCACCGCGCCGACCACCCCACCGGTCTCGGCACCGACGACCGGGCCCTCGACGCCCGGGCTGACCTCACCGACGACGGTCACCGCCCCGTCGATCGGCCACCGCCTGCAGCCGGGCGGCGGCCGTGGCGCCCCCGGCGGCACCCCGACCGCTCCGTCCGGACCGCGACCGGCCACGGGCGCCTCCATCGCCGGGGCGGTCGTCGTGTGGATCCTCGCCGGCGCCGCCGCCGTCGTGGTCGCCCTCGCCGTCGGCAACACGCTCCGCCGCCGGGAGCGCTGGTCGAAGCGCCGGCGCCGACCCGGCCCCGACCTGGGCTCGCACGCGGCGCGCACCCTCGCCGCCTGGGACGAGGTGCAAGAGACGCTGGCCTGGCACGGTGTCGTGCGCTCGGCATCCGAGACGCAGGGCGAGTTCACCCACCGGGCGGCGCGAGACTCGACGGTCCGGCACCTGCTGACCGGCCGCGACCGGGACGCGGCGACCGATCTCGTGCGCCTCGGCGAGATCGCCACGACGGCCGCCTTCGGCGGTCCGGTCAGCGCCGAGCTGGCCGTCGAGGCCGACGTGGGGGCCCGGCGCCTGCGCAGCGCGCTCGGGGCCCGCGCCGCGCTGGGCCTGCGCGTGAGGCTGCTGCTCGATCCCCGGTTGTCCTGGGGGGCGCGGCCCGCGCATCCGGGCTGAGCGGCCCCACGACCGGCTGTCCCAGCCGTCACCCTGTCCCAGCCGCAAGCAGTCGACTAGTCGGGCTCGCTCTCGCCCCGGTGGCCCAGCCTGGCCCTCAGGTCGCGCATCCACCGGAGCGGGTCGTTGCGCCCACTCGGGGCGGCGAGCGCCTGCAACCCGTGGCGGCCGTAGCGCCGCAGGTTGCGGGCGAGGGCCACGGCGGAGCCGGTCATCACGAGGAAGCCGACGAGCCCGATGACCCAGCTGGTGGCGAACGACGCCACCAGCACCAGCAGTCCGACCACGAAGCCGAGGGACGCCAGCCGGCAGTTCCTGCTCAGGTACCTGGGCAGGGTGGTGGTGGAGATGCGCCTCGCCGAACGGGGGTCGTCCTCGTAGAAGCCCCGCTCGATCTGGTCGAGGATCCGCTGCTCGTGTTCGGAGAGGGGCACGTCTGACACCTTGGGATCGATCGACGACCTATGCCAACAGATGTTCGCGCCCGTCGGGCACGCTCGCAACGTCGGGGCCCGTCGGTGCCGCGACGGCTCAGCGGTCGGCTCCTGACGACGGCGACGCGTCGACCGCTCCCCACCGGTTGTCGTTGCGCCGGCCGACGCGCAGGCCCTCGTCGCCGAGGAGCACGGCGGGTCCGACGACGCCGGCCCCGAACCTGGCCCTGACCGCCTCGACCGCGTCCGCCGCGGCCTCCCGCCGCTCGTCGGCGCCCTGCTCGTGGCCGTGGCCGCCGGCGCTTCCCGACCCCACAGCCCCGAGGTCGAGGGTGAGCTGCTCTCGCCTCTCCCCCGGCTCGGCCAGCGACGAGACGGTGACCCCGAGGAGGCGGACCCCCGGCTCCAGCTCCACGTCGTCGAGCAGGCCGGTGGCCACGCGTGCGACGACGCCCGACGTGTCGACGGCCGCGTCCAGGGTGCGAGCCCTGGTGATGGTCCTGAAGTCGGCGAAGCGCACCTTGAGCGACACGGTCCTGCCCTTGGTGCCCGCCTTGCGCAGCCGACCTGCGACGGCGTCGGCCATGCGGACGATCTCGGCGTGCAGCCCGTCGCGGTCGTAGCGGTCGTGCCGGTAGGTCTCCTCGTGTCCGACCGACTTGACGGCCCGCTCCGGCTCCACCCGGCGTGGGTCGCGCGCCCAGGACAGGTCGTGGAGGTGGCGTCCGGCCGACCGGCCGACCGCCCCGACGACCACCTCGAGGGGCATGGCCGCGAGGTCGCCGACGGCGGCGATCCCGAGGCTGCGGAGCCGGGTCGCGGTCGCCGGGCCGACACCCCAGAGGGCCTCGACGGGGAGGGGATGGAGAAAGGCCAGCTCGGCGCCGGCCTCGACGACGACGACGCCGGGTCCCGGCCTGACCCCGTCGAGGTCGGCGACCGGCTTGGCCGCCTCCGACGCCAGCTTGGCGACGAACTTCGACGCCGCCACCCCGACCGAGCAGACCAGGCCGACCTCGTCGGCGATGGCGCGGCGCACGGCCCACGCCATGTGCTCGACGGGGCCGAGGAGGCGCTGCGCGCCGGCGACGTCGAGAAAGGCCTCGTCGAGCGCGATCCCCTCCACCAGGGGGGTGAAGCGGTGGAACACCTCGTGGATCCGCTCGCTGACCTCGGCGTAGCGGTCGTAGCGGCCGGCGCGGAAGGTGGCCGCCGGGCACAGTCGGCGGGCCCGGACCGACGGCATGGCGGAGCGGATCCCGTGACGCCTGGCCTCGTAGCTGCACGACGCGACCACGCCGCGCTCGCCGTCACCGCCGACGACGAGGGGACGCCCGGCGAGCGACGGGTCGTCGAGCACCTCCACGCTGGCGAAGAACGCATCCATGTCCACGTGCAGGATCACGGGGGCGCCCTCACGTCAGGATCATCCTGCGGAAGGCCTCCGCGTAGCGGACGCCCGCCTGACGCCCGGCGTCCTCGGCGCGCTCCCTGACGAGCTCGTCGAGCCAGGCTCCCGGCTCGCCCACCTGGCTCTGGTGGCAGGCCACCGCCGCCGCCTTGACCGAGATCGCCTCGGTGACGTCGACCCAGGCGTCGGGAGCCAGGGTGCCCGAGAGCATCAGCGAGGACACCCGGTGCGGCGCCCCTGCGTCGGGGAAGTAGTGGGGCAGGCCGGCCGCCGGGCTCACCGCGTCGAGGACCAGCCAGCCGAGGTTGCGGTGGTCGCGGTGGTTGACGTAGCCGGCTCCGAAGAACACCGCGGTCGGGTCGGGTGCCACCACCACGTCGGGGCGCACCCGTCGGATCAGGGCGACCAAGGCCAGACGGTTGTCCGCCGTGTCGGCGATCTCCCCGTCGCGCCAGCCCAGCCAGTGGTGACGACGGACACCGACCACCCCGCCTGCGGCGGCCACCTCCTTCCTGCGCAACGACACGAGGAGGTCGGGATCGACGGATGCGTCCGTGGTCCCCTTGTCCCCGTCGGCGCCGATGCACACGTCGACCGACGCCCCTGCGGCCGCCCAGGTGGCCAGCGTCCCCCCGGCCGAGACGTCCGGATCGTCGGGATGGGCGTAGATGGCGAGGACCGTCGCCGGGACGGTGGAGACGAGACCGGCCACCGCCGGGATGCTACCGGTCGCCTGTGACCGGAGCGGGGGGCCGGGCGTCGAGGTCGGCCGGTGCGGCCCGCAGCACCTCGCACGCCAGGTCGACGGCGGCGTCATCGACGTCGCAGTGGGTGACCAGGCGCAGCACGCCGGGGGCGACGGTGCCCGCCAGCACCCCCTCGTCGCGCAGGTAGGCGAGCACGCGGTCGGGTGCCGGGTGGGCGAAGACCACGATGTTGGTGTCGGGCGGACCGGGTTGCGCGCCGGGCCAACGGTCGGCCACGGCCGCGCCGAGGCGGCCGGCCCTGCGGTGGTCGTCACCGAGCCGGTCGCGCATGGAGCGCAGCGCAACCAGCCCGGCCGCGGCGATCACCCCCGCCTGGCGCCACGCCCCGCCGAGGCGGTGGCGCTCGATCCTCGCGGCGGCGACCACCGGGGCCGGCCCGGCGAGGACGGAGCCGACGGGCGCGGCCAGGCCCTTGGACAGGCAGCACATCACCGTGTCGGCCGGCGCGGCCACGGTCGCGGGCGCGACGCCGAGGGCCACGGCCGCGTGCCACAGCCTGGCCCCGTCGAGGTGGACCAGGAGCCCCGCCTCCCTGGCCACCTCGGCCACCTCGGCCAGTTGCCCGGTCGGCCAGACCACGCCACCTGCGGCCATGTGGGTGTCCTCGACGGCGAGCAGGCTGGCCCGCGGGAGGTGGTGCTCCGCGCCGAGGGCGGCGAGGTGGACGTCGGGCGCGGCGAGCACCCCGCGGGCGTCGGGCACGGTCAGCCAGGTGATGCCGGCGTTGATGGGCCCGGCTCCGTCCTCGTAGAGCACCAGGTGCTGGCGCGCCCCGGCGATGACCCCGTCACCTGGCCTGGTGAGGGTGCGCAGGGCCAGCTGGTTGGCCATCGTGCCCGACGCGACGTAGAGGGCCGCCTCCTTGCCGAGCAGGGTGGCCGCCTCGGCCTCGAGCTCGTTGACCGTCGGGTCCTCGCCGTACTGGTCGTCGCCCACCTCGGCGTCGACCATGGCCAGGCGCATCGCCCGGGTGGGCCGGGTCAGGGTGTCGGAGCGCAGGTCGGCGACGACCGGCGCCACCAGAGCCGGGTTGCGAGCGGTGTCGGCGACAGGCTGGTCCCTCACCGCGGCGACGCTACCTGGTGACCCCGGACGGACCTTCACGGGGGGGGCTCCGGGGGTGCCAAGCTCGGCGGCGTGACCACCTCACTGCGACGCATCGACCCGACCGCGGTCTTCGGGCCACCAGGGCCGGACGAGGACCCGCTGCTCGCGGAGTTGGCCGCCGTGGCCCTCGACCTGGCCGGCGCCGCCTCGGAGCTGGCCGCCGCCGCCTTCGGGCAGACCCGGGCCCGGGTCGACACCAAGTCGACGGCCACCGACATGGTCTCCGAGGTGGACCGGGAGGCGGAGGCCGCGGTCGCCAGGGTCCTGGCCGAGCGTCGTCCCGACGACGGCCTGCTCGGGGAGGAGGGCGCGTCCAAGCCGGGCCGCTCCGGTGTGCACTGGATCGTCGACCCCCTCGACGGCACGACCAACTACCTCTTCGGCGTCCCCTCCTGGTCGGTGTCGGTGGCCGCCCAGCGCAACGGCGAGACCGTCGTCGGGGTCGTCGTCGACCCCTCCAGGTCCGAGACGTGGGCGTCGGTCGCAGGCCGCGGCGGACGCCTCGACGGCGCCAGGGTCCACGTGGCCGAGGGCCGTTCGACGGTGGCGACGGCGCTGGTGGCCACGGGGTTCAGCTACGACGCCGTCCGGCGCGACTGGCAGGGGCGGGCCATCGCCCACCTCGCGCCCCGGGTGCGCGACCTGCGCCGGTTCGGTTCGGCGGCGCTCGACCTGTGCTGGGTCGGCGCCGGTCGGGTCGACGCCTACTTCGAGTGGGGCCTGCACGCGTGGGACTACGCCGCCGGGATGCTGATCTGCCGGGAGGCGGGCGGGATGGCCGGCGTCGAGGCCAACACGACGGTCGTCGCCACCACGCCCTCATTGTGGGAGCCGCTGCGCGCCCTCCTCGCCGATGCCGGCGCACTCGACGACGTGCCTCCCCAGCACCCCGCCTGAGCCGCAGCTCAGGGCCGCTTGGGCTCGGTCTCCTTGGTGAGCAGTCCGGCCTCGCGCTGGAAGTCCGTGGCGTCGGAGAAGCCCTTGTACACGCTGGCGAAGCGAAGATAGGCCACGTCGTCGAGCTCCCGGAGGTGCTCGAGCACCGCCCAGCCGATCTGGTGCGTCGCCACCTCGCTCCCCGCCAGCCGCAGGGTGTCCTCGATGTCCGCCGCGACCGCGGCCAGGCGCTCCTCGCTGATCGGCCGGTTCTTGGCCGCCGCGGCCATCCCGGCGACCACCCGCTGGCGGTCGAAGGGCTGCCGGTCGCCCGAGCGCTTGACCACGAGCAGCGGCACCTCCTCGATGCGCTCGTAGGTCGTGAAGCGCCGCCCGCAGACCAGGCACTCGCGGCGGCGGCGGATGACCCCGCCGTCCTCGGAGGCGCGGGAGTCGACGACCTTGTCGTCGAGGGCCGAGCACACCGGGCAGCGCATGGCCGGACCCTACCCGCGGCCCGCCGGCCGGGGGCTTCTCCCGGCCTAGAGGGCCGAGTGCCAGCGCCAGGAAATCTCAGAGGGGAGCGCCAGACCGATGGGACCTGTGGCGCCGAATCGGTCGGAGCTAAAAGGAAAGGGTGTGGCTCCCGTACAGGTGCCGCTGGGAGCGCTCGGCGTGGCCTGAGGAGTGGCTCAGCGCTGGGGGTGGCCGTCGGTGCGGGTGGCCTCGAGTGTGAGGGCTTCGAGTTGATCAGCTCGTGTAGGCGTCGGGGGTTGTCGAAGAGCTGCTGGTCGTCGGCGAGCTGGTTCTTGCTGAGGTTGGTGTGGATGGTCTTGCCGCCGAGTTGGGGGTCCATGGAATGTAGGGACCGTGGAGGCGTAGCGGGTTCGCGTGGCAGGCGCAGTTGGGCTTCAGCAGCGGAAGGAGCGGGTAGCGGACTGATCCGGGGAGGCATAAGCCGATGCCGGCCGAGGCCTTGGCGATGTTGGCGTGGGCCCACCGACTGCGGGGCCGCAGTGGTCGCGTGGCGTGCGAGTCGGTCACCGGGACCGTTCGCGGTCACGGCCCATCTCGCCGGCCTCGATCGGCTTGCCGTCCTCGTCGTAGATGCGCCGGTTGGTGAAGCCTTCCGGCCAGATGCCGGTGAACCAGGTGCGGATGCCGAAGGCGATGCGCAGCTGCTCGACGGGATTGGGGTTGTCGTTGGTATGCTCGTGCTCCCACATTGCCGGCGGCACAAACAGGACGTCCCCGGCCTCCCACGGCACGTCGCGACCCTGCATCTCGGTCGTGCCCGCGCCCTCGATCGCGTAGACCACCGCCTCGAGGTGCTTGTGGCGGCCGCTGTGGTGGAACGGCTCGTCTCGCCAGCGGGTCGTCACCGCCACGCTCGCCGAGCGGAAGCCGTTCTTGGGCACGACCAGATGCTGTGTAAACCCGTGCTGGTTGTGTACCGCCGCGAGTCCGGCCTGCTGGGAAAACGACATGTCGGTGGGTGCGTCCTCCAAGTGGATCACCGCTCTCCCACCATCAGAATAGTGCTCTGAGACTTGCGCCGGCACAGCGGCAAGCTGCGCCTCGGTGTTCGGGCCGCACTCCTCGAGCTGCTCGATCCGGGCGACCCGCACGAAGCACTCAAGATCGAAGGTCATGCCGGAGATGTAGAGCACCGGCTCGTCCGCGCTGTTCACGTGCTGGTGATCGGCCCAGAACGGGATGAGCAACGTGCTGCCAGCCCGCCAGTCGAAGCGCTGGCCTGCGATGACGCTGAACCCCTCGCCGGTCAGGATGTGAAGCGACTCCTCGCCGTGCCGATGGCGACCGGTGTGCCAGCCGACCGGTATTTCGCTCTTGAGCACGTTGCTGCCCATGGTGGCATAGCCCAGCTCGTGAGAGATCATCAGTTTGGTACGAGCGTCCTGGGGCGTGGAGACCCACGGGATGTCCTTATCCCGAGCGACCGCTGGGGAATTCCAGAACTCCTCCTGGATCCGGTCCGGGACGGCCAACCACTGCTCGTAGAAATTCTCGGCCATAGTCACCCGCCTCGTTAGGATGTATGCTGCATACACTATTCCATCCGCTGCCTCGGGAGGGCAAGTGTCGAGACAAGACGAGGGTATGATCGAGCAGACCACGCGTCGCTCGCGAGCAGGGGACATCCTCCCAGGAGACGAGTAGAGCACGCTATCCCCGACTTCCCCGGCACTTTTCAGGGAGCTGACGTGACTGTACCTGTGGACCGGCGGTTGCAACGACGCACCACCTCGGACACCGTGGCCGACGAGTTGCGCGCTGCGATCGTTCGCGGCGACTTCGAAGACGGCAAGGAGCTCAACCAGGTCGACCTCGCTCGGCAGTTCGGCGTGTCCCGCGTCCCGATCCGCGAGGCTCTGCGGCAGTTGAAGGCCGAGGGTCTCATCAGCTCCGAGCCGCACATGCGAGCCGCCGTCGTCGGGCACACCCTGGAGCGGATCGTCGAGATCCTCGAGCTGCGTACGATGCTCGAGACCTACCTGATGACCCGCAGCGCGGCCCGGATGACCGACGCCGACCTGGCCGACCTGCGCAAGCTCTGCGTGAAGATGATCCGGACCCGCAACCACGACGACTGGTTGGCGATGAACGCCCAGTTTCACGACCAGCTGTACTCGCATGCCGATGCACCGATCGCGAGCGACTTGGCCCACCACCTGTCGTTGCGAGTGCAACGCTACGTCCGCATGGTGCGCAGCAGCGGGCGCAATCGCAGCGGCGACGCGAACCGCGAGCACGCGGCCATCCTGGACGCCATCGAGCGCAACGACATTCCGGCGGCCCACACCGAGCTGGAGCGGCACATCCAGCATACGACCAACCAGGTCACGCGCATCTTCGACGAATGGAACACGAAGGCCGCCGACGGCGCGGACGACCCCGCGCCGGCCCTCCGGCGCAAGGCTGCGACCAGCACCTGATCCGGCTCCGCGTCGCAGAGCACCGGTGCCGACCTTGCAAATGGATACAGTTGCCGCCATACTGAGGTAGCCACGGGTGCGGTCCCGCGCAGCGGACGCCGTCGCGACGCCGGCCACCTCGGCGATCTGGCCCCAAAGGGGCCCGCCGGCAACGCGACGACTTGAGCGGAAGGACACACCGTGGGAGCTAACATCCGGTTTCACGAATGGCGCATCGAGCGCCAGTTGCGCGCGAATGCGACGCGCGGGATCCGGCCGCCAGCCGTCGATCCCCTGAAGGAGACGCTGAACGCGCTGCCCGTCGACGGCGAACCGGTCAAGGACCGGCGTCAACTCGTTCCGGCGCTAGGCCTGCGCGAGTACTGGTGGCCCGCCGTGCCGAGCGACAAGGTGCCGGCTAAGAAGGCGCTGTATTGGAAGATGCTGGGCGAGGAGATCGCCTTCTTCCGCGACGAGAACGGGCAGGCCGCCGCCGTCAGCGACATCTGCCCCCACCGCGGCGCCAGCCTGTCCCAGGGCCGGTCGTTCTACCCCGGCACGCTTTCCTGCCCCTACCACGGCGCAACGTTCGACAAGCAGGGCGCGTGCAAGGTCTTCATCACCGAGGGCCCCGACTCGAAGATGGTCAACGACCTGCGCGTGCGCTCCTACCCCGTTCAGGTGCGCAAGGGCTGGGTCTTCATCTGGATGGGTCGCGAGGAGCCGGCGCCCATCGAGCAGGACGTCCCACCAGAATTCTTCGAACCAGACTCGACGCTCGTCCTGACCACGTACACCTACTGGCACAGCTCATGGATCCTGGCAATCGAGAACCAAGACGACCCCCACAACGCATTGTACGCCCACCGCAACTCGTTGATGCAGCTGATGTCCCCACGCTTTCGCGCCCGCACTCCCACCGGTCCACGGGCGAAGCTGATCGAAGACCGCGCCCTAGTGATTCTCAACGCCAACCAGAAGTACTACGCCGACGAGAACGGTGAACTGCCGTACCAGATGTACTACCCGGGCGTCGATGGCGTGTGGCCGCTGAGCCAGTGGCGCAAGCGGTTGTGGAAACTCTTCTCTCCCTACTACAAGCAAGTCGTCTGGCGGCCCTCGCGGCTGAACCGCAAGTTCGAGGTCGAGGCCGAGGAGTGGGGCAACGGTCGCGGTGGCTCGTGGCACCTGCCGGCTATCGTCCGGCGCAACTTCAACACGTACATGTTCTCGCGCTGGGCCGTGCCGGTGGACGCCGAACTGTCGCGCATCGTCTACATGCACGCCCGACGCACCAACTTCGCCGGGACCCGCGCGGCGCTGCGCGCCTGGTGGCGTTTGTATTACAACTGGTGGAACTACTACAACTTCTCCGGCGCGGACGACAAGGTGGCGTCGCCCGCGCGCTACTGGACGCCGGAAAGCCTCTCGGCCACCGACTCGCACCTAGTGATGCTGCGGCGTCTGATCACCGAGCGCTCGCGGGACGCGAGGCTGCGCTTCGCGTGCGGCCAGAAGCCAGAGAACGCGAAGGACGTGACGACCCCCGCCGAGCGCGACGGCGTCGAGCGGCAGGAGGAGGTTGGCATGATCCCGACCGAGGGCAAGCTCGAAGATTTGACCGACTTCGAGGGCGGCCGCAACTCCGCGGTGCCGATCTTCATCACCGATCGCAAGTGAGCGCCACGCCGGAAGAGGAACGTCACCGTTCGGGCACCTGGGTCGCCGTCTGCCCCCGCCGCGATCTCGCGCCGGGGGACCTAGTGATAGAGGAGGTTGGCGACCGCGAGATTGTGCTGGCCGACGTCGAGGGCCAGGTGTACGCCTTCGACGGCATCTGCACCCACGCGCTCGGCTACCTCGACCAAGGCGAGCTCGAGGGTCACGAGGTTCTGTGCCCGCTGCACGACGGTCGCTTCGACGTCCGCACGGGCGCGGTGACCGCCGGCGAGCCGACCGAACCGATCGAGGTCTACCCCACCCGGGTGGACGGCGACACCGTCTACCTGCAGCTTCCCGAGGCGTGACCCGTTCGGCGATGCTCAGCCCAGGCCGAGGAAGGCGCGAGCGTTCGAGTGTCGGATCGCCGCGCGCACGTCGGCGGCAACGTTCAGGTCGCACAGCGGGAACTCCGGCTCCGTCCCGAGGAACGGGTAGTCCGAGCCGACCACCACCTGCGTCGTCCCGACCGTGTCGAGCAGGTAGCGCAGACCGCGCGGGCCGAAGGTCAGGATGTCGTAGTAGAGGCGACGGGCGGTCTCCTCCGGCGGCGTCACCAGTCGACGACGCATCGCCGGTTTGTTGCGCCAGGTCCAGGACAGCCGATCAAGCGACAGGGCGAGGCCACCACCGCCATGGCTCGCGCACAATCGCAGGGTCGGGCACGCCTCCAGTGTGCCCGCTGCGATGAGCGCGGCGACGGCCAGCGCGATGTCCAGGGGGAAGCACACTGCGCTGGCGGCCGGATTTCGCACCGCAGCGGCCATCGGCGGCTGGAAGGCGTGCAGAAACACGGCGAGGCCGAGGCGATCGGCCTCGACGAGGACGTCGCGGAATCTCGAGTCGGCGATGCTGACGCCGTTGATGTTCGTCCCGAGCTCGACCCCTGCCAGGCCGAGCGCCCGTACCGTTGCGAGTTCGGCTGCGGCCGCATCGGGGTCCTGCAGCGGCACCGTGCCGAGGCCGTGGAAGACGCCGGGGGGGGTGCGTGTCGCGGCGGCCAGCCACTCGTTGATGCCGCGCGAGAAGTCCCGCGCCTGATCCAGGGGTGCCCAGTACGAGAACAGGTGCGGCATCGGGGACAGCACCTGTGCTGCGGTGCCGAGGGACGGCAGGGCGGCGGCCCGGGCGTCGAGGTCCCACGCGGTGCGCGATACGGTCCGGTAGACCTCGCCGCTAACGATCACGTCACCGGTGTGTTCCCTGGGCCGCAGGACCGGCCACCGGTCGTCGGCGCCGGCCAGACCGAACGGCAGGCCGTCCGGGATGACGTGCGTGTGGACGTCGATGGACGTCCCGTCGGCAGGCGCGATGCTCACGCCGCAACGGTGGCGAGGATCGGCGCAAGAGCCGCGGCGACCGCATCAGGGCGTTCGAGCGCGCTCAGGTGCTTGCACCCGGGCAGCACGACCAGGACCGAGCCGCTGATGCCGGCCGCGAGCCGCTCGGCGTGCGAGGGCGGGGTGGCACCGTCGAGCTCACCGACCACGATGGAGGTCGGCACGCCGATGCCGGCGAGGCCGTCGCGCAGATCCATCGCGCCGAGCGCGCGGCAGCTACTGGTGTAGTCGGCCACGTCGTTGCGCTGGAACACCTCGAGCAGGCGCCCGCCGAGCTCCGGGCAGCGCTCGCGGAAGGCGTCGGTGAACCAGCGCTCAAGTTGAAAGCCGGCCAGGGACGCCAGCCCGCGCTGCTGCGCCTGCTCGGCCCGGGCGCCCCACGCCGCCGGGGCGTCGGGGCCGTACCAGGCCGTCGTGTCGATCAGGCCGAGTCTCGACACCAGCCGGGAGTGTCGTATCGCGACCGCCTGGGCCACCGATCCGCCGAGGGACATCCCGATGAGGATGACCGGACCCGTATCAAGCGAGTCGAGCAGGGACACCACCGCGTCGGCCATCGACTCGACGCTGGAGGGATCGCCCTGCGGGTCACGACCGTGCCCCGGGAGGTCAGGCGCCAGCACCCGCAGGTTCCCGCCGACGCGGGCGGCGAATTCGGGCCAGATGGTTGCGTCCAGGGCCAGCGAGTGCAGCAGCACGACCGTCCCCCCGTCCCCGGTCGCTAGCTCGTCGTAGCGCAGCGGCATCAGATCATGCTCGATCCGCCGTTGACGCTGAGCACCTGTCCGGTGATGAAGGACGCGTCGTCCGAGGCGAGGAACGCCACGGCCGACGCCTGCTCCTCGGGTTCGGCCCGGCGACCCATCGGGATCGTCGAGAGCACTCGCTCGCGCAGCACCTCTCGGGCTGCCTGGTCCTCGGGCGACATCGATGCATAACGCGGGCTGATCCGCTCGGGCTGGGAATTGGTGCCGCCGGGCGCCACGCAGTTGCAGGTGATCCCGCTGTCGGCGACCTCGCGGGCGATGCTCGTCGTCAGGGCGTGGACGCCCCCCTTGCCGACGTTGTACGGGGCGCGGTCCCACAGGCCGTTGCGGACGGACTCGGCGCCGACGTTGACGATGCGTCCGGTGCCACGGGCGATCATGTGCGGCAGCACGGCCCGGCAGCAGAACAGGGTCGGAAGCAGCGAGCGGTTCATCTCGGTGAGCATCTCCTCGACGTCCCACTCGACGAAGGGCTTGAAGGCCGTCGCTCCGCCGACGATGCTGGCTAGAACGTCGATGCGGCCTTCGGTCGCGACCGTCTCCTCGACCAGCCGGAAGACGGACTCGTAGTCCGAGAGGTCGCCGAGCAGTGCCCGCACAGGCGCGCCGTGATCGCGCAACTCGGCCACGGTGCGGGCGGATCCGGCCTCGCTGCGGTCCCATACGACCACCGTCGCGCCCTCGGCTGCGAGCCGGCGGGCGACCCGCCGGCCGATCCCCTGTCCGGCGCCGGTCACCACCGCAATCTTGGCGCACAGCCGGTTGCGCGAACGGGGATCGAGCTCCGCCAGCCGGTCGAGGGCCGGACCGGCCGCGTCCGGCGCAGTCGCCAGGTCCGCCTGCTGGGTCAGAGAGTTAGTCACGCGTCGTCCTTCGTCGATGTTTAGGTTGCGGTTCAGGCGAGCTCGGTGGGCGTCGCGGACGAGGCTTCGGTGAGCAGGTCGCGGACCTGGCGCACGAGCGGACCGTACCCGTGATTGTGTCGGGTGTCCTCGACCGTGCGCTGGACGCCGAGGGGGATCTCGATTTCCCCGGCCAGGACGCTACCTGGACCGTTGGAAAGTACGACGACCTTGTCGGCCAGCGCGACCGCCTCGTCGACCTGGTGGGTGACCATCAGGATCGTCTGCTTGGTGATCTCGCGGATGCGGAGCAGCTCGTCGCCGAGCCGGTCGCGTGTCTGCGGGTCGACTGCCGAGAACGGCTCGTCCATGAGCAGCAGGACCGGTTGGTTCGCCAGCGCGCGGGCGAGGTTCGCCCGCTGCTGCATGCCACCAGACAGCTGATGCGGGTAGCGCGCTGCGTGAGCGGTGAGCCCGACGAGCTCGAGCATCGCCTCGGTGCGCTCCTTGATCTCCGCCTTCGGCAACCGACGCAGCTCTAGCCCGTAACTGACGTTGCGGGCCACGGTGCGCCACGGCAGCAGCGCCGGGGTCTGGAACACGAACGAGCAGTCCGCGCGCGGCCCGTGGACGGCCGAGCCGTCGACCAGCAGCTCGCCATACTGGTAGGGCAGCAGGCCGGACACGGCACGCAGGAACGTCGACTTGCCGCAGCCGCTCGGGCCCACGAGCGCGACCATCGACTCGTCGGCAAGCGAGAAGGTCAGCGAGCGCACGGCCTCGAAGTACAACCCGCGTCGCTCGCTGTAGTAGCCGATGCCCACGTCCCGTACCTCAAGCTTGTGCTCGCCCGACGTGGCCGGGGCCGCCGGCGCCGCCGGCGCACCCGCCGTCTTGCGCAGCATGTCGCTGCGTTCTGCCTCGCCGATGCCCATCGTCGCGCCGTCCTTCGTCCCGATCGTCGCTCCGTTCGCTCGCCGCATCACGACGTCCGCCAACGCTGGAAGTACCGCTCGGCCACCCTCAGCAACTGCGTGGCGACCAGCCCCAGGACCGAGATGACGACCAGTCCGGCGAACAGCTGTGCCGCATCGAATTGCTGGGCGGCCACCTGCATGGTCGTGCCGAGGCCGGAGTTGCCGCCGGCGAGGAACTCCGCGACGACGACGCCGATGAGCCCGTTACCGATGGCGAGGCGGATTCCGCTGATCATCGACGGCAGGGCGCCGGGGATGATCACAGTGCGGACGAGCTGCGGTCGCGACGCCCGCTGCGAGCGCGCCATCTCGACGAGAACCGGATCGACGTTTCGCACGCCGGTCATGGTGTTGATGATGATGGGGAACACCGCCATCAGGAACACCATCGCGATGCCGGTCGTGCGGCCGATGCCGAACCAGAGGATCAGGATCGGCACCAGCGCGATGCGCGGTGAAGCGTATACGAGGCTGATCGCGTAGTCGAAGAAGTACCCGACCCGTTTGAAGAACCCCATAGACAGACCGAGCACCAGCCCGAAGGCGACCGAGTAGGCCAGCCCGTACAGAAAGGTCACGCCGGTGGTTGAGAGGTCGGACCAGAACTGGGAGCTATCGACGTAGTGCCACAGCTGCTTGGCGATGTTGACCGGCGAGCTGACGAACAGCTTGTTCACCACGCCGGTGGCCGAGAGGACCTGCCACAGGATCAGGACGACGACGAGACAGAACACCCCCAGCAGAGCCGGTTCCAGCCGGCGCAGCCGCACCTTCGTAGGTGACACGCTGCGGCTGGTGCGTACCGGGTCGGGTACCCCCCTCGCGTCTGTGATCGTCTGCGTCAGGGTGCCACCCTTGGTGCTCGTCGGAGTCAGCCTCGTTGCCATACCTGTCACTCGCCTTTGCTCAGAACAGCACGAATGCCTTGGTGGAATTGAAGATGTACGTCTCGACCAGCTCGGCCCACTCGAGGTCGCGGCCGAGTTCGACCATAGCGCCGAGCAGGCAGAACCAATTGAGCATCTCGTGCTGCCCGCGCCGCTCGATCGCGCCGAGCGGATAAGACCGCCACGCCTCGTAGTCACCGCTCGTGAGGGCCGCGAAGAGCGCCCGGTCGGCAGCGACGTCGGGGTAGAGGTACTTGTTGCACGAAGCTAGGAAACCGTGCGACCAGCTGGCGGACGCGACCAACGCCACCCGCCACGGGCTGTCGGCCAACACCCGCGCCGTCGCTCGACCGAGGTCGAAGCAGCGAGCGGGGGACGGCGACGGTGGGTCGAGCCGGTCACCGGTCGGCGGATCGCCGGGGTCGACGAACAACCCTTTCGCCGAGACGACCAACCGGCCGTAGCAGTTCACCGCGATCGGCAGGATCGCGTAGGGGAAGCCCTTCCGGTCGTAGTCCAAGTACAGCACGGTGTTGGTGAACGCGTGGGACAGACCCTCACACTCGTTCGGACGGTAACTGTAGGCCATGTCGAAGCCGGACTCGATGAGCCCGCTCGCTAGGTACCGGCCGGCCTGGTTGTTCCCCTTGACGTGGATCTCGGTGTCGACGTCCTCGCCCCACGCGTTCGCACCGAGGTGGAAGTTCTTCCACGGGCGGTGGGTGAACTCGTCGTAGGCCAATACACAGAAGGGCGGGATGACGCTCTCCTTGAAGTTCTCGTACTGGTCGTCGCCCCAGATGACCACGAGCTCGGGGTCGAACTCGTCGATGCGCTCGCGCACCCGGCTGAGATTGACCCGCAGCCGCTCCCGGTGGACGCCTGCGGAGGACAGCCCGCGGTCGTCCCCCATCTCGGCGAGGAGCTCCGCGGGCAGCGACGCGCCCGTGCTGGTCTCCTCTGCCGTCGAGGGATGGTTGACCATCCGTGTGAACGCGGCCGTCATCCGGTCGTCCTGTGCCGATAACGGCGGGAAATGCGTCATCCCAACGCCGAGGATCTCGCCCACTGCGTGCCTCCGCTTGTATGTGTCGGTGCTGTCGGTGCTGTGGCGCTACCGGCCTCAGGCCGGCTCGCGACCCTCGAAGAAGGTGCCGAAGTCGCTCGGCACGGCATCGATGATCTTGCTGCGCACTAGGCCCTCGGCAGCGTCCCGCATCGCCTTGTCCGACAGCTTCATCATAGGCTGACGCAGCGGTCCGCCGTTGTAGCCGGTGAGCCACGCTTGGTACTTCCACAGGTAACGGTGGATGAAGTTAGCGCCCTCGAAGGTCGCCTGTACCGACGTGCGCGTGACCCGGGCGGCCTGCGTCTGCCAGTAGATGTCCATCGCTTCCTCGCGCCGGCCCTCCGTCAGCGCGGCGAACATGCGCGGCATTCGGTCGCCGTAGTACTCGTAGTTGCTCGTGCCCATCCACTGCATCCCGAAGACGTCCGTCCAGATCGGGGCGTTGGGCTCAAAGGGGTCGGAGACCACAACGTTGCTGTTCTCCAGCGCCCTGAAGCACTCGTAGGTGCCCGTCGCGCCCGGCCGGCCGACCTCGTACTTCACGGCGACGACGTTCCCAACCTCCGCCAGCTCGACGATTGCGTCCAGCGGGTAGCCGCTCGGATGGACCCGGGCGAAGTTCCAGTGCTGCGCGCAGAACAGGACGACACCGAGATCCACGCCGTCACAGATTTTACGCGTATAATCAATTATATCCTGATTGGTCCGGGGATAGAAGCTGTTCGGGTGCCCGAGCAGCACGGCGTCGAGACCGATCTCCTTCGCATCCTGGCTCACCTCGATGATCGTCTCGGGGGTGTCGAAGGCTCCGTGCAGCAGGATCTGGTGCTCGCCCGCGGCCTCGTCGACCGCGATCTCCATGAATTGCCGGAATTCCTCGCGGCTGATGCCGACCTCAGAGACGAGCAGCGCACCGGTGAAGCCGAGTTCGATGTTGCGGCGGACGTCGTGTCGGATACCGGCCTCGTTCAGTCCCCTCAAGTCCGACTTGAAGCTTGGGATGATGACGTTGCAGACGCCCTTGAGGTTTTCCTTGGCCCAGTCCTTGGCCTCGGACTTGTCGTAGTTCGTTGGCATGACGCTCCTCGCGTGTATCGGTGCCGGGATGATGGCTCGGGTCCGGTTCGAATGGTCGTCCGGTGTGCAGGGGGACGTACCTGGTCTCGAGGTAACCCGGTGATTCCTTCGGGGGCCCCTTCGCCCTCCCCCGCCCGGACGCGTTCACACCGCCGAAGGGGGCGGCGGCGTTGGAGACAATCCCCTGGTTCAGCCCAACCATTCCGAAGTCGAGCGCCTCGCTGACCCGTACTGCGCGGCGCAGGTCGGCGGTGAACACGTCGGCTACGAGCCCGTAGTCGGTGCCAGCGTCCGCGATCGTGGCGATGGTGTCGGCGTTGACCGGGTCGACGACGTCGAAGGTCCGGCCGCTCGCGGCCAACCGCCACGCGCTACCGATGATCAGCTCGGTCGGTACCGCTTGAAGCACATCGGGAAGGCGGGTGGCGAAACCGGTCACGAGCTGACCTTCACCGAGTTGTCCGCGAACGGCTTGAGCGCCGCCAGCTCGCCGAGCTCCCGGCCGCGACCGGTCGCGACGGCGACCTCGAGGACGAGTTCGGCCAGCGAGAGGTCCTGCAGCGCGGTGCCCACCGACTTGAAGGTCAGCAGGTCGCGATCGCCCTCGCGTAGCAGGAGCTCGGGGTGCTCGCACACGGCCGCCACCGAGGCCAGCCGGTCGATGCTCAGGGCACCGTCGCGCAGCCCGCACATAACGTCGCCCGACTCCGCTGTCACCTGGGCGGTGTTGTCGACAACCAGCGTCCCGGTGCGACGCATCGTTGCGGCGTCGAGCTCGCGCAGGTTCGGTCGAGTGGAGCCAACGGAGAGCACGACCGAGCCGGTTTTGAGCGCCGCCCCGTCGAGCACCGGGGTCCGAGACTTGGTCGCGAGCATCACGACGTCCGCGTCCCGCACCGCGGCGTCCGGAGTGTCGACCGCAACGACGTGGTCGTTGAGGCTCCTGGCGTGGCGTGCCACGAAGTCGGCGCGGCGCTCCGCCGACGGGCTGAAGACCGTCACCGACTCGAAGTCCCAGGCGCGCGCAAGCGCCCGGAGGTGGCCGTTGGCCTCGAAGCCCGAGCCGAGAACCGCGAGGGCGCGAGGCGGTTCGTGCACCATCAGCTTCGCGGCCATGGCCGTGAAAGACGCGGTGCGCAGGCGCGTGAGCTCCTCGGCGTCGAAGGCGGCGAGCAGCTCACCGGATGCGACCTCGTAGAGCAACACCAGATAGCGGTTGCCGACCCCTTCGGCGAGCGTCATGACCTTCAGGCCCATGAGGGAGCCAAGCACCGCGGGCATGATGCGCAGAAACCCGCTGCCGCTTGGCACGTCGACACGACCCGGGAGCCGGCTGCGGCCGGACGACTCGGCGTGCACCGCCGCCCAGGCCGCCTTCTCGCAGATCGAGTCCGTCGCCAGCTCGGCGATGTCGTGACTGTCGAGGAACAACGTCATGACGCGAACAGGAGCGGGATAGCAACACATGTCATGTGAGCACTGTCCTTTCGGCGTCGTCCCGGGCACCGGACACGAACGCGCAGCGACCCAGGAGGAGCCAGGGTGCCGAAGGGGAACAGTAGCAAGCTTCCCGCCTACTGTATACAGCACGCACTAACCAATCATCGGTCACGCCGAATACGCAGTCTCAGCTGTCCGCAGCGCGTCGACAACGTCATTGAAGACCGCGCTCGCGCCGAGGGTGCAGACGATGGCCTGGTTGATCTGGTCCAGGCCGACGCCGAGACCAGCCGCGCGCTTGACGTGCACCGCGAGGCTGCCCAGCTGCGCGACGGCGGCCAGCGAGCCGATCACCACGAGCTCCACCGTCCCCTGGTCCAACGGACCGGCCTCGACGGCTCTGCGCAGTCCTGCGAACTCGTCGGCAGCGGACGGGTTTGCCCCGGCCAACACCTCGGCCGGCTTCTTCTGAATCTCGGTCATCGGTTCCCTCTCACTGCACGAACCTGGCCCGCATGCGGGATACAGTCTCCACCTATCACATGCCGACGGAAAGGGTTCGAATGGATCTGGAACTCACCGGATGCCGAGCGCTGGTGACCGGCGGCAGCAGCCGGAGCATCGGTTACGCGGTCGCGCGCCGGTTGGCGCTTGAGGGCTGCGCGGTGGCCATCGTGTCCCGCGACCTGCAGACACTCGCTACGGCCGCGGCTGAGCTCGCAGCGCAGACCAGCCGGCCGGTCGTGCCGGTGGCGGGCGACGCCGCGGACGGCGACTCGGTCGTGGCCGTGGTCGCGGAGGTTACCGAGCGGCTCGGCGGCGTGGACATCCTGGTGAACTCCGCGGCCCGGTCGGCCGGTGCGTCGGGCCCGGCGTCCACCGTGTCCCCCGAGCGGCTCCGCACCGAGATCGACATCAAGGCGTTGGGATACCTGCGCTTCGCGCAGGCCGTGGCGCCCCAGATGGTCGACCGCGGATGGGGTCGCATCGTCAGCGTGGCCGGCCTCGCCGCCCGGCAGACCGCGTCGCTCAGCGCCGCCGTGCGAAACGTCGCGGTCGCCGCGATGACCAAGACGCTGGCCGACGAGCTGGGCCCGCACGGCGTCAACGTCACGGCGGTCCACCCGGGCACGACCCGGACGCAGCGCATCGCGGACCAGATCGCGGAGCGGGCCGGAGCCCGTGGCGTCGGCGTCGAGGAGGTGGCCGCGGAGATGGGATCGGTGTACGGGATCGGGCGTCTCGTCGAACCGGACGAGGTCGCGAACCTCGTGGCGTTCCTCGCCTCGCCGCTCGGGGTCGCAGTGAACGGCGACACGATCCCCTGCGGCGGTGGTCGCACGGGATCGATCCACTACTGACTGACCTGTCACAGCGCGGCGGCGGCGAAGGCGCGCTTGAGTTCGCGCCGGTACGGCAGCAGGGCCTGTGCGCTGCCCGCCCCTACCGCGCCGATCAGCTCGCCAGCACGCCGGTACTCGGCGAGGAACGCTTCGCTCGCCGGGTCGCCGTCGACGACGTGGACGGTGTCCGCGCGCCCTGGCAGCCCGACCCCCTGTAGCCGGATGCCGAACTGGTCGCTCCAGAACGACGGCACCGGCGTGAAGGGCCCCACGGCAGGATCGAGCAGTCTCGTCGTCGCTGCGGCCGCCTGCTCGGTGGCGTTTGTCCAGTGCTCGAGACGCAGCAGTTCGCCACCGAGGGCGGGATGGGGCCAGCAGGCGACGTCGCCGGCGGCGACGACATCGTCCAGTCCGACGACGGCCAGCGTGCCGTCGCAGACAACGCCCGAGGCAAGGGTTGCACCCGAGCCGGTCAGCCATCCAGTGGACGGTGCGACGCCGATCGCGATCACGGCGACGTCCGCCGGCAGTACCACGCCGTCGGCCAGCTCGATCCCGGTGACTCGGTCCTCGATGCGCACGCCGGTGACCGCGACGCCCTCGATCACACGGACGCCGTGCCGGCGGGCGCGCTCGGCCGCGGCGCAGGAGAGCTCACCCAGGGCCGTGACCATCATGGGCAGCGGGGTGACCACCGTGACGTGCAGGTCGCGGTCGCGACAGGTGGACGCGAGCTCGGCCCCGATGAACCCGCCGCCGATGATCACGACGCGGGCGACGGGCACCAAGTCGGCGCGCAGCCGCAGGGCGTCGTCCAGCGTTCGCAGCGTGTGCAGGCCGGGCGCGCTCTCCGGTGTGCCGGGCAGGCGGCGCGGCGCAGCGCCGGTGGCGACGACCAGTCCGTCGTAGGAGATGTCCGGACCGCCGTCGAGGACCACGCGTCGCCCTTCGGGATCCAGTCCCGCTGCCCGGACGCCTAGCCGCCACTCGACCTCGAGGTCGGCCGATCGTTTGAGCCGGATGGTGTCCGGGTGGTCCGTGCCGGCCGTGAACGCCTTCGACAGTGGGGGCCGGTCGTAGGGCTCGTGGATCTCGTCGCCGATGACGGTGATCGTGCCGTCGAAGCGTCGCCGGCGCAGCGACTCGGCCGCCCGCAGCCCAGCCAACGACGCCCCGACGATGACGACGTGCCGGAGCGGGCGCGCCCCGGCAGTCATGACTCGACGAGGGTGAGTGCCTGCGCTGGGCAGCTGAGCACGGCCTCCTCGACCTCGCTGCGCGCGGACTCCGGCGGCTCAGGTTGGAGCACCACCACCACCGGAGTGGCGGCGGTGAGCTCGAAGACCTCCGGGGCGGCGAGCAGGCAGTTGCCGTAGGCTTGGCACAGCTTGGTGTCCAGTTCGATGCGCATCGACGTCACCCCTTCCGGAACGGGCTGGCATTGCTGGGGGCGCCGACGTAGTCGCGCCAGGATTGCCACCACTGGCGCAGCCGGTTGTCGTCGCCGCGAGTGCCTTCCGTGGCCGGCTGGCCACGCGCGATCAGGCTGTACGGCACGGTCCAGTTGGCCAGCCCCGTGCGCTGCCGCATGAGCACGGGCACGTCCTCGTCCTCGTACGAGGCGAGCGCGGTGGCCTTGGCCCCCGCCATGCGCACCTTGCGCTTCGCGTCGTCGTCCCCGACGACGCCGAAGATCCGACGGGTGACGACGGTGCGGTCCAGGCCCTTCGGCATCGAACTGGAGATCATGAAGTAGTTGTTGCGCACCTGGCAGATGAGGTCCGGGAAGAGCGTCATGATGTAGCCGCCGCCACCCTCGAAGCCGGGCAACGCGTGCTCCGTGGCGCCCTTGAGCTCCTCCGGCAGGCGCTCGTAGTCCAGCTTCGTCCACTGGATGGCGTGCCCGTTGTCGACGATCTCGTACGGGCTGGCCGGGCTGGCTGAGCGGAAAATGGGGTGCACGAAGGGCACGTGGTAGCCGTCACGCTGGTTCTCGGCGACGAGCTTCCAGTTGATGGGGACGTCCCACTCCTGCTTGTGGATGACCTCCATCTTGACGTCACGCAGCGGCGTGCCGAGTACCTCGACGATACGCGAGCCGAGGAAGTCGACCAGGCTCGGCGCCTGCTCGTCCACGCACACGAAGTGCATGCCGAAGACGGACTCGGTGCGGATCGGCACGAGCCCGAACCGCTCACGGATGAAGCCGGTGTTCTCGTACGCCGGGCTGCCCGGGACGCCATTGAGTTCACCCTTCAGCCCGTAAGTCCACCAGTGGTACGGGCAGCGCATGGCCGAGCACTGCCCGGCGCCTTCCATCACCAGCGCGCCGCGGTGCCGGCACACGTTGTAGAAGCCGCGGATCTCGCGATCCTCACCGCGGACCACGAGAACGGGATTGCCGGCCACCTTGAGCGTCAGGTAGTCGCCGACGTCGGGCAGGTCGCTGTCGTGGCCGACGAAGGTCCACACCCGGGCGAGCAGGGTGCGCTGCTCGTGCTGGTACAGCTGCTCGTCGAGATAGACCGAGTTGTGCACGAGCCGTTCGTCGTCCATGTCCGTGACGTCGCCGGCGGTTGACACCGCCGTCCTCGGCTGCTGCATGCGTGTCCTCCGGTGGTGTGGTGTCGGTGATCGGTGCGATCAGTGTTCGGTGAATCGGCGCGCGAGCCGCTGCACGTCGGCGGCGCTCCTCCCGCGGCTGGCGGCCACGTGCTCCTCGAGCTCGCCGGCCGACAGCGTGCTGCCCGCCACGCGAGTCAGGATGAGGCGACGGCGTTCGTCGTCGGGATCGGGCACGCGCAGGTGCAGTCCGAGCCGACCCGCGCGCACGAGCGCCGGGTCGATCAGCTCCGGACGGTCGGTGATCCCCACGACAAACACCCCCCCGCCGACCAGGGCCCGGTCGACGCTGGACAGGAGCGCGGACAGCACACGGCCCGCGGCGTTCTCCGCGCGATCGCCGTGCCGCCGCGGTGCCACCGAGTCCAGGTGTTCGACGACCACGATGCTCGGCCGCACGTCGCGGGCCCGGGCGAACAAGGTGCGTATCGCCCCCTCGGACTCACCGAGCCACTGTGTGAAGACGGTCGAACCGTCGACGACGACGACGTTCGCGCCCGCCCACTCACCAAGGGCGTACACCAGCGCGGACTTGCCGTTGCCGGACTCGCCGCTGAGCAGCACGCCTTCGGCGCGACCGCCGGCCGGGTCGAGGGCGGCCAAGGCGGCGGCCGCGAAGTCGTCGCGCAGCTCGTCCAGGCCGTCGAACTCGTCCCACGCGATGGACACGTCGCCAGTCGGCAACCCGCGCATGGCGCTCGGTACGACGCGGCCGAGCGCCACGCCGACGTCCTCGGCGGAGACCGACAGCTCGGTCTGCTCGGCGGCCGCGGCCAGCTCGACGCCACTGCCCATGCCGCCGTGGGTGAGCCTACGGGCAGCGGCGAGACCGGCCTCACGAGTGAGATGCATCAGGTCGGCGCCGGTAAAACCCGCCGTGCGTGTCCGCGCCGCCTCGTCGAACGCCGCCTCGGCGGCACGGGTCAGCGGCATCTCCCGGGTGTGGACGGCGAGGATCTCGCGGCGCGCGTCCGGGCCGGGCGGCCCGATGTAAAGTTCCTCGTCGAAGCGACCCGGCCGGCGAAAGGCCCCGTCGAGCACGTCCAGCCGGTTAGTGGTGGCCAGCACGACCACCCCGTCGACCTGATCGAGACCGTCCATCAGGCTGAGCAGCTGCGTGGTGGCGCGGATATCGCCCTGGGAAGCGAGCCGCTCCCGGCTGGTGGCGACGACGTCCAGCTCGTCGATGATGATCAGGGTCGGGGCGTGGTGCGAGGCCTCGTTGAACAGCGCGCGCAGATTCGCCTCGGTCTCACCGGAGTAGGTGCCCACGAGTTCGGTGGCGGACCTGGTCATGACATTGGCGCGTAGCTCCTGCGCCACGGCCCGGCTCAGCAGTGTCTTCCCGGTGCCGGGCGGCCCGTGCAAGATCACGCCCTTAGGGGCGCGCACCCCCAACGTCCGGTAGAGACCAGGCCGCAGCAGCGGAAGTTCGATGAGGTCGCGCAGCGCCGACAGCGCGTCATCCAGACCGCCGATCTCCGCGAAGGACGTCCGTCGTCGCGCGATCTCGGGGTCCGGTTCGGCATACTCGATCCGGGTCTGCCCCCCAACCACGGCCGGCGTCGCGTCCACCGAGTCGATCTGCAGCACGACGCCGCCGCCACCGGCGAAGATCGGCGCGAAGACCACCGCGCGCGGCCAGACGACGGTCGTGTCCTTGTGCAGGAAGTCGACCACGTGGTCGGCCAGGTGGTGGGACAGGTGGAAGGCGGGGCGCACGACGACGTCGAGCGCCTCGGGCGGCGCCGGCACGAGCGCGAGGTCCAGGCTGTCGCCAGGCTTCACCCCCAGCTGGGTCCACAGCATCCGGCCGAGGCGCATCAGGGGGACGTCGTCGTCGACCGCGTCGGTGAGCCGGGTGTACACGTCGCGACCGGCGTAGGAGGTCACGCACAGCACGTCGCCAGGGGCGCCGCCGAGCTCGCGCAACGACGCCGTCGCGATCTCGACCGCGGCGCCGTCGACCGGCCGGGACGGCGCGGGCCGCGCAGCCTGCACGCGCACCGGACTCGCTTGCATCAGGCCCGGACTCCGTACTCGGGGGCCGGTTCGAGCACCTCCATGGCCACGCCGCCCTCCGGCCCGAGGGCCGAGTCGAGGTTGGGCCAAGAGATCACTATGCGAGCGGGGCCGGTACCAGTATTGAAGTGCTGGAACACGACGCCGTCCGGACGCACCGGCAGCGCGATGACGTCGCGCGCCTCCCACTCGTGCTCCTCGCCGTCGAACAGGGTGTGGCCCTTGCCCTTCACGACAAGGTGGACCATGCCGCCCTGGTGGCGCAGGCGGCCCGACCGCGAGCCGACCGGGATCTCCAGTTCGCAGAAGTACAATGAGTGGGTCACCGGCTGGTCGAGGTCGTTGTGCAGGTACCACCGCAGCCGGCCGAACGGCGTCGTCTCCGGCTCGCACTCGTCGCGGCGCACGATGTTGCGCCCGCTCTCGACGCGGGACTGCTCGCCGGCGCTACGCCGGATGATCGAGTCCCACAGCGATTCGGTTGTCGAGGTCATCCGCTGTCCTTCCAGTTCGGACTGTTCTCCTTCTGCTCGAACAGGGCGCCGGTGGCGTTCTGCAGGGGAACGAAGATGAACGCGAACCACTCACTCGCCTGGTCCGGGTCCTCGTTGAAGTGCTGGTGCTCGCAGCCGCCGGGGAGCACCGGCAGCAAGATGAGATCGCCCTCGGACCAGTCCTCACGGCGGCCGTTGACCACCGTGTAGCCCGAGCCCTTCGTCACGTAGAGTACGAGCCCGCCCTGGTGAGTGTGCCGCCCGGAGTGGGTGTGGATCTCGTGGGCGAACACCCGCCAGTCCTGCAGGGCCGAGTCGGTGACGTTCTCATGGAGGTAGTAGCCGATCTTGCCCTGGCGGTTCTGCTCCCAGACGGCGTCGGAGGCCTTGAGGACGATGCGCCCCTCGCGGGCGCGCCGCCGACGCTCGGCGAGTCCCGAGAAGACCGATTCGTAGAAGCCGCGCTCCACCGCGTCGCGGTCATGGACCCTCTCCCCTACCTGCTCGGACTGCTCCATGCACGCTCCTTCACCGCGACCTGCGTACTGAATACAGTATCAGGGGGAACCGACGCCCGTCACTTCCTGATCGTCACTGTCCGGTCGGCACGCACACCCGTTCCGAGCAGATCGACGACGGCGCAGCCAGTGACCCACGCGTCCACCGCCTCGTAGGCCAAGACGTCGGCCCGCGCCTCGGGAGCCGCGGCCCCGACCACGGCCCAGGCCCGGATCTCCTCGGCGCCCGGTCCTGCGTCAGCGTACCCGGCCTCGGGAGGCGCCCAGAGGCACTCGCGGTCGCCAGCGACGAGGGCGTCGAGCACGGCGTTGTCCCACTCGGGGCTCATCTTCCCAGCCTCGGCCATGCCCGGCCAGTGCGAGAGCCCGCCGGCGCCGACGAGCACGACACGCAGGTCGCTAGCTTCGAGAACTTCGGCAAGCACCGCGCCCAGCTTCCGGCAGCTCTCCAGCGACGGCAGCGGGTCGACCAAGGTGTTGACGATAATCGGGACGACGGGCAGGTCGGCCGCCACGTCGAGGAGGGTCAACGGCACCATGCTGCCGTGGTCGAGCACGAGTTCGTAACTGAACGCGATGTCTCGCCCGCCGGCGAGCGCAACCGCCAGCATGTCCCTGGCCAGCGCGGCATGCGTCGGGATGCGCCGCTTCGGGACGCCGAGCCACGGTTCGATCGGCCCCTCCGTGTTCTCGCCGAGATGGATGCAGAACGGCGGGATCACCGAGAAGAAGTTCGCGAAATGCTCGCCGGTGACCAGCACAACCACGTCCGGCGCAAGGGCGCGCAGCCGCTCCCCCGCCCGCTGATAGCCGCCGACGATGAGGCGCTCGTGCGTGCCCTCGTCGACATCGGGCCACGCAAGCATGCCCGGGGCGTGGCTGACCGTGAACGCGCCGACGACGCTCATCGGACCCGCTCCCCCGCGGCGGGGGCGAGCATCGCCCGAAACTCGCGCTGGTCGATCTCGAAAAAGCGACTGGCCGGCGCGAGCAGCAGCGGGTGCACGCCGACGCGATACAGCCCGAGGACATCTCGCGATCGCAGCAGGTCGCGCTCGCTGTCGGTGAGGTCGTAGTTTTCCATCACCTCGTCCGGCGCAGCCCGGAATCGGCCCACCTTCGGCGGATCACGGTTGAGATCGTAGAGAAGTCGCTCCACGGCGTGCAGGGTCATCGCGTCATCCCTTCTGCGTCGGGCGCCCGCGTTCGGCGGCGCCGGCGAGTGCTGGTGTGCAAGCTGTCTTCTGTATACGGTAACCACATGACCGACCCCAGAGCACAACTTGCGAGCCCTGATCTGCTCGGCACCCTCGCCCTGGTCACCGGGGCGGGCAATGGCATCGGCCGGGCCACGACGCTACGGCTGGCCGCGCGCGGCGCAACGGTGTGGGCTCTCGACCTCGACGGCGCGGCGCTGCAGGAGACCGCCGAGTTGGGCGGCCGGGCCGGTGCCGCCGGACGGGTCCGTCCGGTGGAGGTCGACGTGACCGACGACGACGCCGTGTGCGCCGCTGCCGACAAGGTGCGCGCCGACTCCGAGCCGATGCGCGTTCTCGTGAACGTGGTCGGCGGCGCCCTGCTGGCCAGCGTGTCGGCCATGACGCCGCAGCAGTGGTCCGACCAGGTGCAGTTCAACCTGACGAGCACCTTCCTCACCTGTCACCACCTCGTCCCGGTCATCGCGGCGAACGGTGGCGGCGCGGTCGTGAACACGGCGTCGGGCTGGGGCTTCATGCCTGCGCCCCAGCGCGCAGCGTACTCGGCGAGCAAAGCCGGCGTCCTTGCGTTCTCCCGGGCGCTCGCCGCCGAGGTCGCGGCCGCTGGAGTGCGGGTGAACGTCGTCTCCCCCGGGCCGATCGGCACCGACCGGATGCTCGCCCTCACCCGCGACGACCCGGTGGCGCAGGCCAAGCAGCGACGCATTCCGCTCGGCCGGCTGGGCCGGCCGGACGAGGTCGCCACGGTGATCTCCTTTCTCACGTCCGAGGAAGCGTCCTTCGTGTGCGGCCAGGTCGTGCACGTCAACGGTGGGGTGTACATGCCATGAGCCGATCCAATTGGCAGACCGACCGCCCTCTTGCGACCGGCGGCGACGTCCACGCGGGCGCCGACCTGCGCGGGGCGGACTTGCGGAGCACGGAACTGAGCGATCAGGACCTCCGCGGCGCCGATCTGCGGGACGCCGATCTCCGCGCGGCGTCCCTGGTCGGCGCCGATCTGCGGGACGCCGATCTCCGCGCGGCGTCCCTGGTCGGCGCCGATCTGAGCGACGCCGATCTGCGCAGCTGCCTGCTGGCAGAGGCCGATCTGGGCGACGCGGTCCTGCGCCGCGCCGATCTGTCCGGCGCAGTGCTAGTCGAGCCCGGGTACAGCCGGGACTACCTGTTGACGGTCTACCTGTCCGGCCGCGATGCCGCCGGCCCCAACTCTACCGGGGCACGCCTCGGCGGTGCAGACGCGCGCTCGGCGTCGTTCGTGGGCGCCGACCTCACTGGCCTCGAGCTCAACCGCACCGACCTCGCCGGTGCCGACTTCACGGACGCCGACCTGTCCGCGGCGCTACTGTCCAGCCCGTGGCGCTTCGGGCCGCTGCGGCAAGCACGCCTCGCCGGCGCCCAGTTGCGGCTGGCGGTGCTGTTCGGGGCCGACCTGACCGGAGCGGATCTGCGCGGCGCTTTTCTTATCGACACCGAACTGTACCTCGCCGACCTGCGCGGTGCGGATCTCACCGGCGCGGAACTCACTGGGACACTGCTACTGGAGGCCGACCTGCGCGGCGCCACGGTCGAGGGGGCGCAGTTCCTGCGGACCGAGCTGTCGGGTGCTACGTGGCAGGGCGCCCTCGGCGTGCCTGCGACCTGGCAGGGGTCCCGGTGTCCTGACGGTGTCCTCGCGGCCGACCACGGCGACTCCTGCCGCGGTGTGTTCTCCGCCGCCGAACTCGCCGGGCTGCGCTGACCGCAGCCGAGCGCGACGCTGGTCTCGGAGCTGGCCCAGCGCTATCGTCGCTGCGGCCCCGGGAAACGAACGCAGGGCGGGGCGAATCGGCCCGGCCCACGTCGTCGTACTCAGCCACTGAGGCCCAGCTCCTTCGCTCCCTGCTCTGCGAGCGTCGTGTCCCACGACTCGCGCACCTTCGCCGCGGTCCACGTGATGTCCTTCTTCGGCTGTGCGTTGAACAGGTCGGCCTGGTTGGCGTACGCGGCATCGGTCGGCACACCCGTCGTGACGAGGCTGACCCTCTGCTGGTCGAGGAACTGCTTCACCTCCGAGTCGTTCAACGAGTAGATCTTCTTCAGGTACGGCGCTGCCTTGGTCGGGTCGTTGCGCATCATGTTCGCCGCGGCGATGCAGGCCTTGACCAGACCCAGAACAGTGTTGCTGTGCGACTTCAGATACTGCTGGGTCACGGCCAGTCCGTCGGCGGGTGTCGCCGGCAGCCCCGTGTTGTCCCCGATGATCGTCGAGCCGGGCCGCTTGGCCTGGTCCTTCAGCGCGAGGTTCAAAGCCTCGTAGATCGCGCCGGCCTGGCCGCCGTCGAACAGCGCCGACCGTCCCGGCACGCTCGCCACCGAGATGACCTTCACCTTTGACGCGATACCGGCCTTGGCGAGGATGCGTCGGGTCTCGGTTCCGGGTGTGTCGGTGGGCGCGCTGGTGACAATCGACTTGCCTGCCAGGTCCTGCACCGTCTTCAGCCCGGGCGCGCCGAGCATGACGAACGGAGCGTGCGTGCCGGTGTTCACGACGTTGATCACCGGCAGACCCTTGCCGTGGGCCTGGGTCGCCGTGGACGTCAGCGCCGAGGCCTGGACGCTGCCCGAGACGAGCGCGGCCGGCGTGTTCGGCGGCGGGATGCTGGTGTCGAGTGTGACGTTGACGCCGTACCTGTTGGTCAGTTTCGCCGCGACCGCGAGCTGGATGAAGCTTGCTGCGGCCGAGCTGGCCGGGATCGCAACGGTGACGTTCTCCTTGCTGCCGCTGGAGTTGTTCTTGCCGGAGTTGCTCGAGCTGCCACATGCGGCGAACAGGAGCGCCCCCGCAGTAACAGCCGCAACGACAACACTGGGATTGCGCTTCACCTGACTCCTCACATCCGTTTTCTGTCGAGTCTCGCCTGACGGGATCTTCGGACGAACCGGATGCTCACTCAAGGCTCGTCGAGGTGTACAGAGTATTACGGCAACTGTATCCATTTGCAAGTGTGCTGACCAAGATGCCCGCCGACGCGAGGAGAAGACCGGAATGACCACCCTTGCCGACCTGATGGACGCCGAGCCGGAGCGGTGGGCGAGCTGTCAGTTGCCACTGCGCGACTTCGGCGGCCGCCACGATTTCGGCGGACCCATCCGGACGGTCCGCTGTCACGAGGACACCGCGCTGCTCAAGACAGTGTTGGGCCGCCGGGGTGACGGAGCAGTGCTCGTCGTCGACGGCGGCGGCTCACCGCGCACCGCACTGCTCGGCGACCGGGTTGCCACGATGGCCGCCGCCAACGGCTGGGCCGGGCTCGTCTTCTTTGGCATGGTGCGTGACGTACGCGCCCTAGCGGGCGTCGACATCGGCGTCAAGGCACTGGGGAGCAACCCGCGCAAGCCCGCGCAGACCGGCCGGGGCGAGGTGGACGTCCCAGTCACCTTCGGCGGCGTGCGGTTCGTGCCCGGCGCCCAGCTGTGGAGCGACCTCGACGGCGTCGTGGCGGAGATTCGCGACGACGTCGCCGGCTGACCGGACGCGCCGGCGGCCGCGCGCGGCGCACGCGGCGCACGCGGCGCAGACAATGCGACCCGAGGGCCCGAGGGCAAGGAACCGTTGCGGGCGGCGGCCGTCTCGGTCGGCGCCCCTGCCCAAACAACTGGGCTCGGCATCCCCTCGACCCGGTTCGGCGCTAATGGCATCCCCAAGCAGTTGACCTTCGAGTGGGTGGCATCGACGGGCGGGTCCACCGACAACCACGAGATCGCCGTGGCTTCGGCATGGCGGCCACATCGACCGGCCGGCGGCTACTGGCTGATGTCCGCCGCCGGCCAGGTCTCCGCCTTCGGCGACGCCCGCAACCAGGGCTCGCTGCACACCCGGCACGCCGGGACCGTCGTCGGGATGGCCGCCTCGCCGACCAACCGGGGGTACGACCTGGTGACCAGCGAAGGCCGGGTGTTCGTCTTCGGTGACGCCCGCTTCTGGGGCGACGCCACCAACCTGTACCTCGCCGCGCCGGTGACGGCCATCGCCCTCGCCCCCGGGCGACGCGGCTACTGGCTCGTGGCCGCCGACGGTGGGGTCTTCACCTACGGCGAGAGCCGGTTCTACGGCGGCCAACCCGCCCCGGCCGCCCGGGCCGCCGTCATTCCGCTGACCCCGTAGCGGCCACGCCGCCCCACCGAGGTCGAATCATCGCCGCACCGTCGGGTCGAACCGTGTCGGCCCGACGGTGCCGCGTCCCCGTGGCAGCAGGACGCCCATCGGCGTCGCTCCCGGGACGCCGTGCTCATCGGGGCACGAGCGTGACCGGGCAGCGCAGCCCCGGTGCCCGGCCGAGCCGGGCGTCAGCGGTCAGGAGCGGGCAGCCGAGAGCCTCGGCCAGCGCCACGTAACCGGCGTCGTAGGCCGACAGATTTTCCCGCAACTCCCACATCCGGTCGAGGATCGGGTGGACCGCGTGCCGGGTCAGCCCGAGTCGACGCCAGACGCCGACCAGGGTCCCCCCGTCGAGCGGTGGCAGACGCCCCGTGCGGACCTGGCGTCGCAGCCCGTTGGCCACCTCGGCGTCGATGAGATGGGGAGCGTGGACCTGCTCCGCGCCGAGGGCGTCGCGAGCATTCCCCCGGTTGAGCAGTGCAGAGAGGGCCGCCGACGCGTCGACGACGATCACCGCCCGGCCCGGCTGCCTTCGATGTCCCCAACGATCGTCGCCACGTCCACGTCGCGGTCGGGGAGCGCACCGAGGAGCGCGGCGTTGTCCGCTCGGCGCGTCACCTGGGCGAGCTCTCGCACCGCCATGGCCCCCACGGAGGTGCCGTCACGCGCCGCCAGCTGCTCCAAGCGGCCCACGACGTCGTCGGGCACATTGCGAAGGTAGAGAGTGCGCATGTCGCAGAAGGTTAGTATCTCGTCGCACTCTGCAACCGGCGCCACCGATGTTCACGTTGACCGTGACTCACGGCACGGGCAGCTGCTGGCCGACCTGGAGGGGCTGACCGTGGACCTCGGCGCTCAGCTGGTCGACCAGCGAGCGGACGTCCCCGCTCGGGTCGAGGGTCTGGGCGATCGACCAGATCGTGTCGCCGGGCCGGACGGTCCAGCTGTGGGCGGCGATCCGCCCGGTACCCCCCAGGCCGCCGCCGGGCGGCCCCAGGACGGCGCGGGCCCCGAGCCACGTGGCCAGCACCAACCCGATCCCGGCGAGGAGGACGAGCCGGCGGCGGCGGCGGTACACCATGTCGGTGCGCCGCCGGGCTCCCGACCGACCAGCGACCGCACCGACGCCGACGTCGGCGCCCCGTGCCGGCGGCCGAGCGGACACGCCGGCGTAGAGGTGGGACGACGACCGCCGGACATCGGCGAGTCCGGAGGCAGGACGACAGGTTCGGGGGCGCCTGGCGGTGACCAAGCCGACCCTCGGCCAGGGGATCTCCGCGCCGTGCAGCTCGGGGCAGTGGCGGTCGGTTGCTACTCGGAGGATGGCGGCCACGACTGGCTCGCTTTCGTGGGATCGGCTCGGGGAGCCGGGAGGATCGGGAGCGCTCCTGCGAACGCCTGTTCGCCCATCAGTTGACCAAACAGATGTTCGTCTGTCAAGAGCGGAATCGAACGGGTGTTTGCCCTCGGACCCTCTCTGTCACTACGCTCCGTGGCGCGGACGCCCGGATCCCACCGGACGCGCACGAGAGGGGTACGGGTGACCGACACAGCGCTGACCGGCAAGCGGCGGGAGATCCTCGAGTTCATCGCCGCCCAGCTCCGCGACCGCGGCTACCCCCCGTCGGTCAGGGAGATCGGCGAGGCCGTCGGCCTCACCTCTTCCTCGACGGTCCACACCCACCTGACCACCCTCCAGAAACAGGGATACCTCCGGAGAGACCCGACCAAGCCCCGGGCCATCGAGGTGCGGTGGGACTCCATGTCGGGGGTGGCCATGGAGCGACGCCCGGCCCGCCACGTCCCCCTCGTCGGTGACGTCGCCGCCGGCACCGACGTCCTGGCCCAGGAGCGGGTCGAGGAGCTGCTCCCGCTCCCCGAGGACTTCACCGGCGACGGGCCGGTGTTCATGCTCCGCGTCCGGGGTGACTCGATGATCGGTGCCGGCATCCTCGACGGCGACTTCGTGGTCGTCCGCCAGCAACCCACCGCGGACAACGGCGAGATCGTGGTCGCCGGCATCCCCGGCGACGAGGCGACGGTCAAGACCTTCTCCCGCCGGGGCACGTCGATCGTGCTGACGCCGAGCAACCCGGACATGCAGGCCATGGTCTTCCCGGCCGACGACGTGACCGTCTTCGGCCGGGTCGTCACCGTGCTCCGACGCCTCTAGGTTCTCGGATCTGCAGCCGCTGGACGGCCGGCCAGCTCGGCCCGGCACCGCAGATCGCCGGCGCCCGCGAGCAGGCCGCCCGGCCGATCCCTCTCGCCGGGCGATGATGCGACCACCCGCCAGCACATCGAGACGATGCGGGGCGGCGGCTCTCCCGATCTCGGGGCCTCTCACGTCGTTGACCCACGTGAGCCTCCCCGAGGTACGGACGACAGGAAGCCGGCACCGGTGTCGTGCGGGTACCGACGCTCGGCACACGCCAGCCACACGTCGACACCGAGCCGCAGGGCCGTCCGTGCCACCACCCCCGGCGGGGAGGCACGGACCCGGTCATTTCGGGTCGATCGGCGCGGCTTCGGATACCAGCGGACGCTGGACGGCGCCCAACGCGGCCTGGGGACCGCAGACCGCCGGCGACCGCGACGGGCGCGGATCAGCCGGGGACGCCGACCACGCCAGCGAGCACCCGCAACGCAGCGTCGAGGTCGGCGGAGTCGACCCGCTCCCCTGCGCTGTGGGCCAGCTCGGGGTCGCCGGGGCCGAAGTTGACCGCCGGGACGCCCCGCTCGGCGAAGAAGGCCACGTCGGTCCAGCCGAGCTTGGCCCTCGGCGGACGACCGGTGCGCTCGAGCAGGCCGGCGAGGACGGGGTGGTCGAGCCCGGGAGGGGCGGCCGGGGACGTCTCGGTCACCTCGACGGTGTCACCGTCGTCGAGCACCGGTGCGAGCAGGGCCGAGACCGCGGCGGCCGCGCTGGGGGCGTCGCGGTCGGGGGCGAAGCGGTGGTTGAGGGTCACCACGGCCCGGTCGGGCACCACGTTGGCGGCCACCCCGGCCTCGACGGCCACGACCTGCAGCGCCTCGCGGTACGCGCACCCGTCGAGCACGGGGCGACGCCCTGGCCATGCGGCCACGCGGTCGATCACCGGGGCCATCCGGTGGGCGGCGTTGCGACCCATCCAGGGCCGCGCCGTGTGGGCCCGCTCGCCGGCGAGGGTCACGGCCAGGCGGACGACACCCTGGCAGCCGGCCTCGACGAGGGCGCCGGTCGGCTCGCCGAGGATGGCGACGTCGCCGGCGAGCAGCTCGGGGCGGGCGGCGGCGACGGCCAGCAGGCCGTTGTGGCGCCTGGCCACCTCCTCGGCGGCGTAGAACACGAAGGTCAGCTGCTCCTCCGGTCGGGCGCCGGTGGCCAGCTCGAGCATCACCGCCAGGCCGCCCTTCATGTCCGCGGTCCCGAGGCCCCAGAGGGTGTCGCCGCGGCGGAGGGGGGCCTCGTTGCCGTTGGCCGGGACGGTGTCGAGGTGGCCGGCCAGGATGATCCTCCGACCTTCGCCGCGGCTGCGGGCCACCACGTTGTCGCCGATGCGGTCGACGTCGAGCCAGCTGCTGGGCCGCAGCCGGCGCTCGACGTGGTCGGCGATGGCCGTCTCGCCGTGACTCGGGGAGGGGATGGCGCACAGCTCGGCGACGCGGTCGATGAGGGCCGTCACCACTGCGACGCTACCGTCCGGACGCTGCCCCCGACGACGAGTCGAGGAGACGTCCGACGATGGTCTCGGCGATGGCCAGGCTCGAGGTCGCCGCCGGCGACGGGGCGTTGCGAACGACCACGACCGGTCCGCCGGCCTCGATGACGAAGTCGTCGACCAGGTCGCCCGCCCGGGTGACCGCCTGGGCCCGCACGCCGGACGGGGCGGGAAGCAGGTCGTGGGTCCGCAGCGACGGCAGGTACCTGCGGACCGCGGCGGCGAAGGCGGCCTTCGACACCGACGAGCGGATCTCGTGGACGCCGGCGCGCCACTGCCGACGGGCCAGGCGGCGCGCCCCCGGCCAGGCGAGGAGCCGCAGCAGGGTCGCCGGGTCCACGTCCCGGCGCCGGTAGCCCTCGAGGGCGGTGGCCGGCACCGCGTTGGGTCCGGCCAGCACCGTGCCGGCATGGGTCCTGGTGAGATGCACGCCGAGAAACGGGAGCACCGGGTCCGGGACCGGGTAGATCAGGCCGTGCACCCGGTCGGCGACCTCGGGCGAGAGCTGGTGGTACTCGCCCCTGAAGGCCACGATGCGGATCCGTCCGCGCCGGGCCGGGGCGACGGCGTCGGTGCCGAGACCGGCGCAGACCACCACCCGGTCGACCGCGATGGGGCGCCCGCGGCCGATGGTGACCGTGGCCGCGTCGTCGTGGCCGGTCACCGACGTGACCGCGGCGCCGAGATGAATGGTGCCCCCGGCGGCGACCACGTCGTCGCCGAGGGCCGTGGCGACCGCGGCGAAGTCGACCACCGCGGTGTGCGGCGAGTGCACCGCGGCCACCCCGCCCGCGAACGGCTCCACGGAGGGGATCTCCTCGGCGTGGAGCCAGCGGACGTCGGGCACGCCGTTGGCCCTGGCCCGCTCGAGGACCCGGCCGAGCGCGCCCACCTCGTCGCCCGACGTGGCGACGACCAGCTTGCCGAGCTCGGTCACGGCGATGCCGTGATCGGTGCAGTACTCGCGCAGCAGCGCTCCTCCGCGCCGACAGAGGGCGGCCTTGTCGGAGCCTTCCGCGTAGTAGAGGCCGGCGTGGACGACCCCGCTGTTGTGGGAGGTCTGGTGGGCGCCGACCCGGTCCTCCTTGTCCCAGACGGTCACCGACGCGCCCGGGCGCTCCTGCTGGATCCTCCTGGCCGTCGCCAGGCCGACGATCCCGGCTCCCACCACCCCGAAGCGGTCCCGACCTGGCACCGTCCGAGCATCCCAGCACGCCCGTGCCCTGTCCAACCCGGGCCACGTCGGGGCCCGGGTGGACAGCCGGCCCTGGCGGGGGCCGCACCGACGAAGGGGCGCCGGACCTGGGGTCGCTTCGCCGCGTATGACGCGATCGATCGACCGGAGGTCGGTGCCGCCCTGCCGACCGACCGCAGATCGGGCGCGCCGAGAGACGGGGGCCGCGACGAGGGCTCAGCGCCCGACGGCGGCCACGGTGGCGCCGGCCAGGCGGATCAGGTCACCGGGCGCCAGCTCGACCTCGAGGCCGCGCTTGCCGGCGCTGACGAAGATCGTGGCCCAACCGTGGGCCGAGGCGTCGACCACGACCGGGGACTTGCGCTTGTGGCCGAGCGGGCTGATCCCGCCGATGACGTACCCGGTGACACGCTCGGCCTCGAGGGGGTGGGCCATGACCGCCCGCCTGCCCCCCACGACCGACGCCAGCGCCTCGAGGTCGAGCTTCCCCGACGCGGGGACGACGGCGACCACGGGCCGGTCGTCGACCAGGGTGACCAGGGTCTTGAACACCCGCTCGCTCGGCACGTCGAGGGCCACGGCCACCTCCTCGGCCAGCGACTCGGCCTCCGGGTCGTGGTCGTAGCGGTGCAGCTGGTAGTCGACCTGCGCGCCGGCCAGGCGCCGGACGGCCGGGGTCGGGCCGGCCGGGCTCATCCCCCCATCCGCTCGGCGACCAGGTCGATGCGGTCATCGGTCGCCACGACGGCGATGCGGACGTGGCCGACCGCCGCGTCGCCGTAGAGCTCCCCGGGCGAGGCCAGGACCCCGGCCGTGGCGGCCAGGTGCTCGCACCAGGCCCAGGCGTCACCGCCGGGTGCCGGGACCCACAGGTACAAGCCGCCGGCCGGCAGCCCCACGTCGACCCCGTTGGCGCCGAGGAGGGCGGCGAGGCGCTCGAGGCGGTGGCGGTACCTGCGCCGCTGCGCATCGACGTGGGCGGTGTCGGCCACCGCGGCGACCCCGGCGCGCTGGGCGGCGCCGGGCACCATCAGCCCGGCGTGCTTGCGGATCTCCCGGAGGTAGTCGACCAGGTCCGGGTCGCCGCTGTACCAGCCGACGCGCAGGCCGGCCAGGTTGGAGCGCTTGGACAGCGAGTGGACGGCCACCACGCCGTCGAGACCGCCCGCGCCACCGCCGTGGCCGAGGATCGTGCGAGGCGGCCCCTCCCAGGTGAGCTCGAGGTAGCACTCGTCGCTGAAGACCGTCACGTCACGGTCGCGACCCCAGGCGGCCGCGGCGGCCAGGTCGTCGATGGCGCCGGCGGGGTTGCCGGGCGCGTTGATCCACAGCAGCAGGGCTCGCGCCGCGTCGGCCTCGTCGATCTTCGACAGGTCCATCCGCCAGGCGTCGTCCACGGGCACGGGCACGGCCCGCAGGCCGGCCAGCGTGGCCCCCATGGCGTAGGTCGGGTAGGACACCGCCGGGTAGAGGACGGTGTCGCGGCCAGGGCGGCGCAGCCTCATCCAGCCGGGGACGCCGGCCACCAGCTCCTTGGTGCCGATGCAGACCCCGATGGCGTCGTCGTCGAGCCCCACGCCGAGCAGGTCGGCGGCCCACGCAGCGATGGCGCCGCGCAGCTCGGGGAGGCCCACCGACGGCGGGTACGAGCGGGTCCCCCCGTCGCGGTCGGCGTCGGCCAGCGCGGCGAGGACCGACGCCGGCGGCGGGTCGACCGGGGTGCCGACCGAGAGGTCGACCACCCCGCCGGGGAGGCGCTCGGCCAGGCGCCGCAACGGCACCAGCCGGTCGTAGGGGTAGGCGGGTGGGCGCCAGCCGGTGACCGCGCCGGTGCTCATCGGCTCGATCCCGGGGTCGCTCCCGGCTGGTCGCCCCCCGGCGTGGCGCCTGCCGCACCCGGCGCGCCCCCGCCGACCGCCGGGGCGGCGCGCCGGCCGGGACGTTCCCCCCTGTCGCCTTTCCCGCCGACGCCAAACTCCGCGAACCGGGCGGCACCGGCCCCGTCGACCCGCACCCGCAGCTCGGTCGACGAGCCGCCGTGGGTCTCGGCCAGCACCTCACCCTCCCGGTGCACGGCGGCCAGCACGTCGCCCCGGTCGTAGGGCACGACCAGCTCGACCACCTCGAGGCCGGCCCGCAGGCGGTCGCCGATCACCTCGAGCAGGCTCCCGATCCCGTCCCCCGACAGGGCCGAGATGGTCACGCTCCCCTCGTGGCGGTCGGCCAGGCGCTTGGCCTCGAGCGACACGTCGACCTTGTTGAAGGCCAGCAGCTCGGGCACCTCGCCGGCGCCGATCTCGTCGAGCACCACCCGCACCGCGTCGATCTGCAGCTCGGGGTCGGCGGCCGCCCCGTCGACCACGTGGACGACCAGGTCCGACTCCTCGACCATCTCGAGGGTCGAGCGAAAGGCCTCGACCAGCTGGGTCGGCAGCTTGCGGACGAAGCCGACCGTGTCCGACAGCAGCACCGACTCGCCGCCGGGCAGGGCCAGGCGCCGGGTGCGCGGGTCGAGGGTGGCGAAGAGGCGGTCCTCGACGAGCACGCCGGCGTCGGTCAGGGTGTTGAGCAGGGTCGACTTGCCGGCGTTGGTGTAGCCGACCAGCGACACGGTGGCCAGGCGCCCGCGGGCCCGGCTCTTGCGCTGGAGGCGCCGGGTGGCGGTCAGCTGGCGCAGCTCGGCCTCGAGCTTGGTCATGCGCCGCACCAGCCGGCGCCGGTCGACCTCGAGCTGGGTCTCGCCCGGTCCCCTGGTGCCGATCCCGCCGGCCTGCTGCGAGAAGGCCCGGCCGCGGCCGCGCAGCCGGGGCAGCCGGTAGCGGAGCTGGGCCAGCTCGACCTGGGCCTTGCCCTCCTGGGTCCTGGCGTTCTGGGCGAAGATGTCGAGGATCACCGCGGTGCGGTCGATGGCGGTGCGGCCGAGGATCTTCTCCAGGTTGCGGGACTGGGCCGGGCTGAGCTCGTCGTCGAACACGACCGTGTCGGCGTCGACCGCCTCGGAGATCTCCCGCAGCTCCTCGGCCTTGCCCCGCCCGACGAAGGTGGCCGGGTCCGGGTGGTCCCTGCGCTGCACGACGCGTGCCGCGGCGTCCGCGCCGGCCGTGTCGACCAGCAGGGTGAGCTCGTCGAGGTGGCGCTGGGTGTCGTCGTCCGACCCGGGGGGGACCGTCATGCCGACGAGGACGATCTTCTCTCGGAAACTCCTCTCGATCAGGCTCATCGGGCCGCCGGGAGGAGCTCGGAAGCGGGTTCGAAGTGCCCGACCCGTTCGCTCGGGCCGCTCGAGGTCACGGACCCATCAGGGGCGATGGCCACGGCCACGGCGCCGCCCGGCTGGTGGACGGTCACGGCGGCGCCGACCCGGCCCCAGTGGTGGAAGGCCACCGCCGCCGCGCACGACCCGGTCCCGCAGGCCTGAGTCTCGCCGACGCCGCGCTCCCACACCCGCATCGTGAGCTCGTCGCGCCCGGGCCCGAGGGTGACGAACTCCACGTTGCGCCCGGCCGGGTCACCGGCCTCCAGGCGGGGCCCGAGGGTGGCCACGTCGATGCCGGCGGGGTCGGGGCCGGCCACCACCAGGTGCGGGTTGCCCAGATCGACGAGCAGGTGGCCGTGGCCCACGTTGCAGCGGTCGTCCTCGCCGGTCACCTCGGCCACGCCCATCTCCACGCTCGCCCAGATCCCGGCCTGGCCGTCGCCCGCGGCCCGCCGGACCGTGACCGTGCGCCGCCCCGCCGGCGTGTCGACGGCCACGTCCTGGCCGACACCGATGAGACCGGCGTCGAGGGCGGCGTGGGCCAGGCAGCGCATCCCGTTGCCGCTCATCTCCGCCTCCGATCCGTCCGCGTTGAACAGCTCGAACGACAGGGTCATCCCGCCCCGCTCCAGCCCGGGGGCCGTGGCTGCGCTGCGCCCGACGATCAGGCCGTCCGCGCCCGGCCCGCGGTGGCGGTCGCAGAGGGCCCTGGCCGTCGCCGCGTCGGGTCGGTCCGCGGGGTCGAGCAGGACGAGGAAGTCGTTGCCGAGCCCGTGGTACTTGTCGACGGCGATCACGGTGTCGGACCTTCCCGTGTCGGACCTCGCAGTGTCGGAGCTCGCAGTGTCGAGGCGCATGGTGAGCTCCAGTCTCCCAGGAGCGGCGCCGTGACGGCGAGCGGATTGCTTGCCGTCCCGAACCAGCGCACCCGCGGGTCGCGCCGCCACCACACCCGCTGGCGCCTGGCCAGCTTCCGGGTCCGCCTGGCCGTCTCCGCCACGGCGTCGTCGAGGTCGGCGCGGCGCTCGACGTGCGCCAGCAGCTCGCGGTAGCCGAGCGCCTGCCTGGCGGTGCGCGACAGGCCGGCGCGCCTCGCGGCGAGGGCCCTGACCTCGTCGAGCAGGCCGGCGTCGAGCATGGCCGCGACCCGCCGGTCGATGCGGGCCGCCCCTTCCGTCCTGGGCAGCCAGATGCCGGCCAGCCGCCAGCTCGTCGGCGGGTAGGCGTCCACCCCGGGGCCGCTGGCCGAAAAGGGCCGCCCCGATCCGACGGTCACCTCCAGGGCGCGGAGCACCCGCCGCCGGTTGCCCGGCTCGATGCGGGCCGCGGCGGCCGGGTCGATGGTGGCGAGGCGGGCGTGGAGCCCGGCCGTGTCGGGGTCCACGGCGAGGTCGGCGGCGACCTCCGGGTAGCGCCCGGGTGGCTCGATCCCGTCGACCAGGGCCTGGACGTACAGCCCCGTCCCCCCGACCAGGAGGGCCCGGTGGCCGCGACCCTCGATCCCGGCGATGGCCGCCCTGGCCGCCTCCAGCCACCGGGTGAGCGTCCAGTCCTCGTCGGGGTCCACCACGTCGAGCAGGTGGTGGGCCACCCCGCCGCGCTCGGTCGCGGTCGGGGTGGCGGTGCCGATGTCCATCCCGCGGTACACCTGCATCGAGTCGCCGGTGAGGATCTCCACGTCGCCGAGGGCGCGGGCCACGTCCACGGCGACGGCCGACTTGCCGGACGCGGTGGCCCCGACGAGGGCCAGGTGGCGGATGGTCGTGATCGTCGGCCGGTCGCGTCCGTCAGCGGTCGCGCTCGTCAGCCGGCGGCCACCGGGATCCGGACCCGGTGCCGGGGCAGGCCGGTGCGCTCGACCAGCTCGCCGGCGAGGAAGTGCGGCGCGGCCCGCAGGACCCGGGCGCTGGCCCACGACCCCGGCGGGAGCTCGGCGGCCGTGGCCGCCACGCGGACCAGCTTGCCCTGGCCGGTCTTGCCGCTGGCCATCTTCGGGTCGCGCTTGGAGCGGCCCTCGACCAGGATCTCCTCGACCCGACCGACGCGCGCCTCGTGGCGGCCCAGGGCGGAGCGTTCGACCACCACGCGGAGGCGCTCGAAGCGCTCGGCGATCACCTCGGGGGCGACGAGCTCCTCGGTGCGCGCCGCCGCCTCGGTCCCCTGGCGCGGCGAGTAGATGAACGTGTACGCGCTGTCGTAGCTCGCCTCGGCCGCCACCTCGAGGGTGCGGGTGAAGTCGGCCTCCGTCTCGCCGGGGAAGCCGACGATGATGTCGGTGGTCACCGCCAGGTCGTCGATCGCGGCCCTCGCCTCGGCCAGGCGGCCCAGGTAGCGCTCGGCGGTGTAGCCGCGGTGCATAGCGGCGAGGACCCGGTCGCTGCCCGACTGCAGTGGGAGGTGGAGGTGCGGGCAGACCTCGGGCACCTCGGCCATCGTCTGGATGGTCTCGGTGCGCAGGTCCTTCGGGTGGGGGCTGGTGTAGCGGACCCGCCGGATGCCGGGCACGGCGGCCACGGCGCGCAGCAGGTCGGAGAACAACGGCCTGGCCCTGGGTCGCTCCGCTCCGGTCCACGCCGCCCCGGCCAGGTGGCGGGCCGCCCGCCAGTCGTCGTCGGTGCGCAGCCTGGTGGTCAGGTCGCGTCCGTAGCTGTTGACGTTCTGGCCGAGCAGGGTGACCTCGACGGTCCCCGCATCGGCCAGCCGCTCGACCTCCTCGACGACCTGGCCGAAGGGCCGGCTGGCCTCCACGCCGCGCACCGCCGGCACGATGCAGAAGGCGCAGTGGTTGTCGCAGCCCACCTGGATGGTGACCCAGGCGGCCCAGCCCTGGTCGCGCCGCACCGGCAGCGCGGAGGCGAACACGTCCTCCTCGCCGGCATCGAGGATCTCCATGACCGGCGCGCCGCCGGCGCCGGCCTCGGCCAGCAGCTCCCCGGCCCGCCCGACGTTGTGGGTGCCCCACACGGCGTCGACCCACGGGGCGCGTCGCTGCACCTGGTCCCGGTCCTTCTGCGCCAGGCAGCCGCCCACGGCGATCTGCATCCCCGGCTTGCGGTCCTTGGCCGCCTTCAGGTGGCCGAGCGTGCCGTACAGCCGGTTGTCGGCGTTCTCCCGGATGCAGCAGGTGTTGAGCACCACGACGTCGGCGTCGTCCACGTCGGTCGCCGCGACCATGCCCTCGGCCTCGAGGATGCCGGCCAGGCGCTCCGAGTCGTGCTCGTTCATCTGGCAGCCGAAGGTGCGGACCAGGTACCTGCGGGCGTCGGGGCCGGGAACGGGCATCGAGGGAAGTGTAGGGCCGGGGCGCCCTCCGCCCCGGCTCGGGCGGGGGCGCCGCAGCCGGGGCGCCCTCCGCCCCGGCTCGGGCGGGGGCGCCGCTGCGCCGCCGCCGATGGCGACCTCGGGACGCCTCACGTGAGCATCCAACGTGAAGCGCCCCGAGAAACCGGCCGGCGGCGGCATGACGCCGGCCCCGGCCCGCACCCAGGCCGGGCCACCCTCGGACCGGACGGGCCGGGCGGCGCCGCTGCGCCGCCGCCGATGGCAACCTCGGGACGCCTCACGTGAGCATCCAACGTGAAGCGCCCCGAAAAGCCGGCCGGCGGCGGCATGACGCCGGCCGGGCCCGCACCCAGGCCGGGCCACCCTCCGCCCCGAGAAGCCGGCTAGCGCTAGCCGGGTACGACGGGGACGGGGCCGAGCCGGGCGGTGGTGGTAGCAGTGGCCGCGTCCTCGTCGGACGTGATCCCCGACGAGGCGAGGTCGGCGACGCCGTCGCCGGCAGGGTGCCCGGCCGGTGAAAGGCGCGGGTCGTCGGCCTCGACGAGGAGGCGGATGGCGGTGCGGGGCTGACCGTCGATGTCGATCGATGCGAAAGTCGGACGGCAGGAGGCGTCCTGGCCCCCGGCGGCCAGGAAGTTGCGGGCGATGGCGATGGATTTGACCGCCTGGTTGAGGGCGCCGGCGCCGATCACCTGGATCTCGACCGCACCGGCGTCCCGGATGATCCCCACGAGGGCTCCGGCCACCGCGTGTGGACTGGACCGGCTCGAGACCTTGACCGTGGTGACCACGAACAAGGTTTCGCTCCTCTTCCGACCGGATCCTGCCGGAAAACCGGAAGTTCCGGACCTTTCGCCGTGCTCGGACGCGGCCGGCGGCCACTCGCGCCGCCCCGGCCCGCAGGCGCCGAGTGCGAAGAAGGGGAGGAGGGGGGTGTGGCCCCGCCGCCGCACCCCCCTACGCCTGCATCCTGCCCACGAGCGCTGCCAGTCAGTCATCCGCCCTGCTGGCGGTGGGCCATGGTCGGAGCGCGACCGGAGGCGCTCGGCGTCAGTCCGCCAGGGTGATCGGCTCGTCGTCGCGTGGGTCGGCGCCGATCGGCGCCTCCCTGACCGTCTCGGCGGTCTCGGCCGGTCCGCCGATGCCGGATGCCACCCGGACCCGCTCGGAGATCTCGATCATGGTCTCGAGGTTCTCCGCCAGGAAGGTCTTGGCGTTCTCGCGGCCCTGCCCGAGTTGCTCGCCCTCGTAGGTGTACCAGGCCCCGGACTTCTTGACGATGTCGAGCTCCACCGCCAGATCGATGAGCGACCCCTCACGGCTGATCCCCTTGCCGTACATGATGTCGAACTCCGCCTGGCGGAACGGCGGGCTCACCTTGTTCTTCACGACCTTCACCCGGGTCCGGTTTCCGGTGACCTCGGCCCCGTCCTTGATGGCCTCGATGCGCCGGATGTCGAGGCGCACCGACGAGTAGAACTTGAGCGCCCGGCCACCGGGGGTGGTCTCGGGGGAATTGTGGACGACGACGCCATCAGCAAGGTAGTTGTGGCTGCCCTCGACCTCGATGTCGAAGCGGTGCATGCTCCGGGTCGGGGACTTGACGCCGATCCTCGTGACGGGCAAGGCCATTAGCTCTTGACGAACGGGAGCGAAGACGGGTTCGACCGCAAAACGGCCGCGGTACCGCGACGGGAGCTTGTAGTCCATGGAGGGATGGACGAACGGGGCGACGAGGGCCTGGAACTTGGCCGTCTCGCTCTTGGTGAAGGTCAGGACCGCGATGCGACGCTTGCCCGCCTCGCGGAGGCAGCCCTCGATGCCCCAGTTGTCGCGGAGGTACGCCACCAGTCGCCTCCGGCTGGTGGCCTCCATGGCCTCGACGCAGATCTCCAGCCGGCCACTCCCCTCCCGCGTCCTCTCCTGGCGACCGGCCGCACGTGGGGTGTAGCAGCCGTCGTCCATCAGCCAGATCGCCAGCGACAGCGGCGTCAGCTGCTTGAGATAGTCCTCACTCAGCATCTTCTTGCCGCCCAGGTAGACCGCGTCTCGCAGTTCGGCCAACTCCGGGAGGGGTGTCAGATCGTGGAACACGGCACCGGCGGCGTTCGTCGTCCGGCTGGAGGAGAGATTGGCGAACAGCGACGCCTTCCAGTCTGCATAGGCCTCTTGCGCCCGCCCGTGGCCGATTCGGAAGCGGGCGCCGTGTCCGCTGCGCGTGGGGGACAGAGAGCCGTCGCCCATCAGGCCACCGAGCACGACTTGCCACTGCAGATCGGAGAGGTGGTGCGGGACCGACTGCAGCACCCGGTCGCCCACGCTCAGCTCGCCGGCCTCACGCCAGCCTCCCGGCGTGCGGATCTGGTGATTGGCCGTGCACGCGAACTGCGCCCGGCCGTTGCCGCCCGGCCGGGCGACCGTCACCTGCAGAAACTGGTCGGTGACGCCGTTGTCGAACCAGTTGACGACTTTCTTCGGGACGATCGCCCCCAGCTCCGGATCGTAGGAGAGCACCTCGACGGACATCCGCTGATTGACGATCTTGCCGATCTTCTCCTGCGTGCCGTCGGCCAGCGTCACCCGGGTGTCGTAGGAGAAGCACCCGAACATCACGCCGATCTTCTCCCGCAGCTGGTTGATGAAGATGGCGATGGTGTTGGTCTTGTGCAGGGTGCCGGTGAGCTTGCGCAGGGCCTGGGACATGAGGCGGGCCTGGAGCCCGACGTGGGAGTCGCCCATCTCCCCCTCGATCTCCGCCCTCGGCGTCAGCGCCGCCACCGAGTCGATGACGACGACGTCGAGAGCACCCGAGCGGATCAGCATGTCGGCGATCTCGAGGGCCTGCTCGCCGGTGTCCGGCTGGGAGATCAGCAGGTCGTCGACGTTGACCCCGATGTTGCGGGCGTAGACGGGGTCCATGGCGTGCTCGGCGTCGATGTAGGCGCAGATCCCACCGTTGCGCTGGGCTTCGCCGACCACGTGCATGGCGAGGGTCGACTTCCCCGACGACTCCGGTCCGAAGATCTCCACGACGCGGCCGCGGGGCAGGCCGCCGATGCCGAGGGCCACGTCGAGTGACAGCGCCCCGGTCGAGATGGCGTCGATCCCGACCTCGGGCTTCTCGCCCATGCGCATCACGGTGCCCTTGCCGAACTGCTTCTCGATCTGGCCGAGTGCCATGTCGAGTGCCTTGTCTCGCTCCATCGAATGTCCCTTTCTCGCGTCCCGCCCGGGACTCCCGGGGGCGTGACCTGTCGATGAGCCAGACCCTACGGAGAGGGTGTGACCGCTCGATCGGCGATCCTAGACACGAACGTGCGTTCGACGGTGGATGGTGCCCGATCGATCGCGAGCGCGCGATCACTGGCGGTGCCGATCAGGGGTGCCACCGCCACGCTCGGCCACCCGGTCGTGCCCGCACCGCCGGCCACCGGAGGGGGCGCCCGTGGGCCACGCCATGATGGACCCATGAGCGTCGACGCCTCGACCGCGACCGGCCGAGCCTACGCCTGGGCCCGCAACGCCATCCTCGATGGCCGGCTGGCGACCGGGACCCTGGTCAGCGAGGGTGAGGTGGCGGAGGCGGTCGGGGTGTCGAGGACGCCGGTGCGGGAGGCGTTCCTCCGCTTGCAGTCCGATGGCATGTTGCGGCTGTACCCCAAGCGCGGCGCGCTGGTCGTGCCCGTCACCGCCGAGGAGGTCGTGGAGGTGATCGACGCACGTGCGCTCGTCGAGCCGTGGGCCTTCGCCCGGGTGGCGGCGGGCACCGAGGCGGCGTCGGTCGCCGCGCGACTGCTGGCCTGGATCGCCACCCAGGCCGGTTGCTGGGAGCGGGGAGACGGCCCCGGGTTCCAGGACGCCGACCGGCGGTTTCACGAAGAGGTGCTGACCGCGGCGGGGAATGACCTCGTCCTGCGCTTCTACGCCACCCTCAGGGATCGGCAGGTGCGCCTCGGCGCCGTGGCCACGAGGGCGAACGCCGATCGGGCGGCCCAGATCCTCGAGGAGCATGCGGCCATCGCCGCCGCCGTGGCCGCGGGCGACGCGTCGACCGCAGCCGACCTGGTCGGCGCGCACGTGGCCGCCACCGGCTCGGCGCTCGGCGCCGGGCACCGCGCCGGGACTCGAGCGGCCGCCGGAGTCCTGCCCGGGTCGGCGCCGGCCGACCGGCGGTCGTGAGCCGGTCGGGCAGGGATGGTCGAGAACCGGTCGAAACCCGAGACCCGGCGTCCCCTCCCACCCACGCCCTGCCGGAGGCTCCGCCGTGCGGCGCCGTCCGTTGACCCCGACGCCGGGTGGCGCGAGGATAGATGCAACCTTGGATGCAAGCAGGACCCCCCGGCAAGCACGAGAGCTCGCCACCCGAAACGGTGCCGGCGCCAGAGGCGGCAGGCATCAGACGTGCCTCACCGCCGTGCCCGCCCGGGCCGCAGACGCCCCCATGATCCGGCCGTGGCACCCAGGCCCCCCACCACACGAGGAGACCCGTCGTGACGACCGTCGATTCCCGACCCACCCCGACCGCCCCCGAGGCGGAGCCTGGCCTCCAGATCGGGGCTGCCCTCGAGGACTGGACCGGCGACGCCAGGTTCTTCGAGTACACGAAGGCGGCCAACCCGATCGGCTCGGGCCACACGCCGCGGGTGCCGATGGAGCAGTTCTCCCCGACCCTGCACAAGGGTGGGGGCACCCGGGTCGTGGCCCTCGACCTGTCCGCGGCGATGGGGATCGAGGGTGGGCCGGCGACCAGCCCGGCGCTGCTCGCCAGCTTCGTGCACATCCGGCCCGACGAGCACGTGTCGACGGCACCTCGGGCCACCTCCGAGCTGTACTACGTGCTGCGCGGCGAGGGCTTCTCTGCGGTCAACGGCAGCCTGGTGGCGTGGACGGAGGGCGACGTCCTCACCCTGCCCGCAGGGTGCAGGTCCACCCACCACGCCTCGACCGACACGGCCCTGTACTGGGTGACCGACGAGCCGCTCCTGCGCTACCTCGGTGCCACCGCCACCGAGGCGAGGTTCGCCCCGACCAGGTACGACGGAGCGGTGGCCCTGGCCGAGCTCGACGCCATCGCCTCCGACACCCGGGCCACCGACCGCAATCGGCTGAGCATCCTGCTGGCCAACCGCAACCAGCCGCAGACCCTCACCGCCACCCACACCCTCTGGGCCATGCTCGGCCTGCTTCCTGTCGACGCCGTGCAGCGACCGCACCGCCACCAGTCGGTGGCGCTGGACCTGATCGTCGACTGCAGCCCGGGCTGCTACACGCTGGTCGGTGACCGCATCGACGAGCGGGGCGAGATCGTCGACCCGACCCGGGTCGACTGGGTGGCCGGAGGCGCCTTCGTCACCCCGCCGGGACTCTGGCACGCCCACCACAACGAGTCGGGCAGGGCGGCCCACCTGCTCCCCGTGCAGGACGCCGGGTTGCAGACCTACCTGCGCTCGCTCGACATCCGCTTCGCTCCGGCGCCCCGCTGAGCACCGCGTCGGCGGGCGGAGCGGCGCCCCGGAGGGGTCCGGTCCGGGAGGAGGTCGCCGCCGAGGCGGCGTCCGCTGCTCGTTCCGCCGACCATCGGGGAACGTGAGCGCGCATCGGCGCGAAGCTGCGGTCGCTCGACCGCGTCAGTTGCTGTCGAGCGTCCGCCAAAGCGCCCCGGACGCGCCGACCGACCGGAAAACCACTGTCGAGCGTCCGCCAGACCGCCCGGGCTCCGCCAAAGCACCCGGGCTCCGCCAAAGCGCCGAGAGCACCCGGGCTCGCCGACGGACCGGAGTCAGGCTCGCTGGCGCCGGTAGGCGTCGGCCGCGGCCCGCAGCCGGCGGTGGGCGCCGTCGAAGACGTCCCGCTCGGGCAGCCACCGCCTGGCCAGCTTGGCCACGCACGTGTAGTTGGTGTCGACCACGTTGGCGATCGGCGCCTCGACCGCCTGGCTGACGAGCTGGTAGGCGTCGAGCACGTCGAGACCGAATCCCGAGGCGACCCAGCCGACGATGTCGGCCTGGGCGATGCGGAAGGCGTCCTCGAGCGGGCGGGCCGAGCCGGTGCTCATCAGGTGGGTGTCGCTCTCGAGGCGCGGCCAGGGGCAGCCGGTGCCCTTGACGAGGTCGACGATGACGACCGTGTCCATGGCCGCCTCGACGGCGACGCCGCAGGTCTCGCCCTCCCCCTGCCGGGCGTGGCCGTCGCCGAGGGAGACGAGGGCGCCGGGCACGTTGACGCCGAGGTAGCAGGTGACGCCGGCCCGCAGCTCGGGGGTGTCCATGTTGCCGCCGAAGGCGTCGGGCACCAGGGCGCTGCGCACCTCGAGGTTGGCCGGGGCGACGCCGAGGGTGCCGTGCATCGGGTCCATCGGGAGGTCGACCTGCCAGGCGCCGTCGCGGGCGCGGAACCGGCAGGCCATGGCCTCGCGGTCGAGCTGCCAGATCCAGACGATCTCGGGGAGCGGCTCGTGGAGCATGGCCGTGGTGTGGGTGGCGGTGAGCGCGCCGAACAGCGGAACCGTCGTGGACGCCGCCCAGTCGCGGGCGGGCTCGATCGAGACGAAGTGGACCGCCACCGTGTCGCCCGGCTCGGCGCCGTCAACGAGGAACGGGCCGGTCTGCGGGTTGAGGAACCCCGGCTCGCAGACCTCGCTCACCAGATCGCGCTCGGTGCGCACCCGCCCGGCGAAGCAGTCCTCCGTCCACAGCTCGAGGACCGTGCCGGGGCTGATCGTGCGGACCGGCGGGGCCCCGCCGAAGGTCCATGCATAGTCGCCGGGCTCGGGGTGGTAGCTGACGACCTCGAGCTCGCTCACCGGTGCGCCGCCCACACGCCAGCGGGCCGGCCTGCGCCCTGCGGTTCGCTCCCGAGCTCGCTCACGTGCGGGTCCTCCCTCGGGCACCGAGCCCGGCGCGACGCAAACCTAGCGGCGACCGAGCGCCCGACACGCGTTCATGCCTGTCTCACCCGTGTGAAACACTGAGGAAATGGTCCTTTCCTACGGTCGCTGAGATGGGGACCCTCGTCCGACTCAGGATCGCACTCGCCGACCGTCCCGGATCCCTGGCCAGTGTCGCGGCGATCATCGCCGAGCACGGCGGCAACATCGTCTCCGTGGACGTGCACCGCGCCGGCGTGATGTCGGCCATCGACGACGTGGTGGTGGAGTTCCCCGACGAGAGCGACCTGCTGGCGCTGCGCCACGCCCTCACCTCGAGCGGGGCAGCCACGCTGCTGTCGCACCAGGCGGCCCACGCCGCCGATCCGATCGTCGGTGCCCTGCGGCGCGCTGCGGAGATGGTGGGGACGAGGTCGGCCGACCCGGAGAGGGAGCTGGTGCGCAGCGTGGCCGAGCTGTGCTCGTCCCCGGCCGCGTGGATCTCGACGACGGAGGACGCGGTGGCGTTCGAGGCCGGGCGCTTCGCCATCGAGCGCAGCGGCGCCATCGCCCTGCGCACGTCGGAGCTGCCGTCGGAGATGGCGGAGCGCCTGCCGGGCGACGTGTGGCTGCTCGCCGTCCCCGACCCCGAGCTGATGAGCGGTGGTCGGGTCGTCTTCGTCGCCCGCCCGCTCGGCAACGAGTTCACCACCACCGAGATCGCCAGGATCGAGGCGGTGATGGCCCTCCACGACCAGATCGACCGGTTGTCCTCGGCGACCTGACAGCGCCGGCTCAGCGCTCCAGGAGGGCCCGTCGGAGCAGGTCGAGCGCCGAGATCACGGTCATCTGGCGGACCCGGTCGCGGTCGCCGGGTAGCGCCAGCTCCCGGGTGCAGATCTCGCCGTCGACGCTGATGCCGACCCAGACGGTGCCGACCGGCTGGCCGTCCTGGGGGTCGGGGCCGGCCACGCCGGTCACCGCCAGGCCAACGTCGGCGCCGAGGGCCTTCATCGCGCCCGCGGCCATCTCGGCGGCGGCCCGCTCGCTGACCACCGGACCTTCGGCGATGCCGAGCAGGTCGCGCTTGACGGCGCTGGCGTAGCTCACGATCCCCCCGCGCAGCCAGGCGCTGGCGCCGGGGATGGCGGTGGCGCGCGCCGCGATCAGACCGCCGGTGAGCGACTCGGCCAGTCCGAGGGTCAGACCGGCGGCGACGAGGAGGCGGCCGACGGCGGTCTCCATCGTGTCGTCGTCGACCCCGAAGACGGTGTCGCCGAGCAGCGCCCGCAACTCGGTCTCCTCGGCGTCGAGCAGGTGGCGCGCCTCGTCGGCGGCCGCCTCGCCGGTCCCCTTGGCGGTGACGCGGACCTTGATCCCCTCGATGCCGCTGGCCAGGAAGGCGATCGTCGGGTTGCCGGCGGCCTCCAGCGCCTCCAGGCGCGGGGCGACCCGCTCGGCCAGGGCGGACTCGCCGAGCCCCCAGGTCCGCAGGGTCCGGCTGGCGATGGTGGCCCGCTCCCCCGACCTCCCAGTCAGGTCGGGCACCACCGCCCTGGTGACCATGTCGCGCATCTCGTGGGGGACGCCGGGCACCGCGTAGATCACCCGGTCGCCGAGCGGGCAGATCAGGCCGGGGGCGGTGCCGCGCGTCTGAGCGATGACGGTCGCACCCTCGGGGACCAGCGCCTGGCGGAGGTTGTTGTCGGTCATCGTCCTGCCCCTCGCCTCGAAGAGGTGACGGATCACCTCGACCACATCGGGCCGCGACTCGAGGGCGACCCCCATGACCTCGGCGATGGCCTCGCGGGTGATGTCGTCCTGGGTCGGCCCGAGTCCGCCGCAGCAGATCACCGCGTCGGCCCGGGACAGGGCGGCGCGGATGGCGGCGACAATCCGCCGGTGGTTGTCGCCCACCTTGACCTGCAGGTGGGAGTCGATCCCGGCGAGCGCGAGCTGCTCGCCGATCCACGACGAGTTGGTGTCGACGATCTGGCCGAGGAGCAGCTCGCTGCCGACGGCGACCACCTCGCAACGCACGCGCTGGCCTCTCAGCCGACGCGGCCGCTCGGCGACACCGGTCCGGTCACCGGGGTCACCTCGGGACGGCGGCTGTCGAGCAGGTACTGCCCGGCGGAGACCACGGCGAGGCCGACGGCCACCCAGAGCAGGTCCCGGCCGATCCAGCCGTGACGGGTCCCGAGCCACGGCAGCAACAGGGCGGCGACGGCCAGGTCCTGGGTGGCGGTCTTGGCCTTGGCGAGGGGGCGCGCCGGGACCGAGACCCCCTGCCTGGCCACCACCGACCGGTAGGCGCTGATGAGGATCTCGCGGGCCGCGATGACGACGAAGGGCACCCACCCGGCCAGGCCGCCGGCGGCCAGCGCGGCGAGGGCGCCGAGCACCAGGAACTTGTCGGCCAGGGGGTCGAGGAAGGCCCCGGAGGTCGTGGCCCCTTGGCGGCGGGCGACCCAACCGTCGAGGGAGTCGGTGCAGGCCAGCGCCACCCAGATCAGCAATGTCGACCACGCGGTGCCGACGTCGACGATCAGCACGATCATGACCGGGGTGGCGAGCACCCGCAGCAGGGTGATGCCGTTGGCCGGCGTGAGGCGCGCCGAGGTCTCGAACTTGCCGGCGACCCGCGTGGCCATCAGCCCGCTCCTGCGCCCACGCGGACGGGAACGGCGTCGAGGTCGGTGCCCTCCGCGCCGACGATCTCGACGTCGACCCACGAGCCCGTCTCGAGGCCGGCCGGCACCCGGATGATCCCGTCGATCTCCGGGGCCTCGCGGTGGCTGCGGGCGCGGCCGGGGGCGTCGACGAGCACGGTGGTGGTCGTGGAGACCAGGGCCCGGCGCCGGGCTGCGGTGATGGCGTCCTGCGCCTCGCCGCACTCGGCCAGCCGCTCTGCGGCGAGCGCCGGGTCGACGGGGTCGGGAAGGGTGGCGGCCAGGGTGCCGTCCTCGGCGGAGAAGGGGAAGAACCCGGCCCAGTCGAGCTGGGCCCGCTCCAGGAAGGCGAGGAGCTGGTCGTGGTCGTCCTCGGTCTCGCCGGGGTAGCCGACGATGAAGCTGGAGCGGAACGCGGCCTCGGGCCACGCCTCGCGGATCTGCTCGATCCTGGTGGCGAAGCGGTCACCGCTCCCCCAGCGGCGCATGCGGGCCAGGTGCGGACGAGAGACGTGCTGGAGCGACAGGTCGAAGTAGGCGCAGCCGGTGGCCCCGATGGTCGAGATCAGCGCCTCGGTCAGCTGTGAGGGGTACAGGTAGAGCAGCCGCACCCGGTCGACCCTGGCGGCCACGGCCTCGACCAGGCGCAGGATGGCGTGGCGCTCGCCGAGGTCCCGGCCGTAGGACGCCAGGTCCTGGGCGACGAGCACGACCTCCCTGGCGCCGAGGGCGTCGACCTCGGCGACGAGGGCGTCGAGGGTGCGGGAGCGCTGCTTGCCGCGGAAGCTCGGGATGGCGCAGAAGCCGCACGCCCGGTCGCAGCCCTCGGCCACCTTGAGGTAGGCCCACGGCGCGCTCGACGCCGGGCGAGGCAGGTTGAGCAGGTCGAAGCTCGGGGCCCGCCGGCCGTCGATCCTGGTCGCCCCGAGGGCGACCGCCCCGACCGCGGCGGGAGGGACGACCGGCACGTCGAAGCCGGAGACCTGGTCGACCTCGGGGAGGAGGCCCGCGAGCTCGTCGCCGTAGCGCTCGGCCATGCAGCCGGTGACCACGAGGCGGGCGCCGGGACGGCGCAGGTCGCTCAGGGCCAGGATGGTGTCCACGGACTCCTGGCGGGCGCTCTCGATGAAGGCGCACGTGTTGACGACCACCACGTCGGCCGACTCCGGACCGGCCGCCCTGGCGTAGCCGTCGGCCTCCAAGGTGCCGACGAGCTTGTCCGAGTCGACCTGGTTCTTCGGACAGCCCAGTGTCTCGACCCAGTACTCCATCTCCACGAGACTACCGGTGGGCGTGGGGACCAGGACCCGGGAGCCGTCGGGCCGGCGCCGGTGGACCCGGCACCGGCCCCGCCCGGCGGCCTACTTCTTGCCGCTCAGCATCCGGTTCATCTTCGTGCCGCACACCGGGCAGAGGCCCTGGGCGGCGGGGCGGCCGTTGGCGAGGGTGACCTCTTCACCGTCGAACTGCCGCTTCTCCTTGCACTTCACGCAATAGCCCTCGTAGCTCGCCACGATTCGCACGTCCTTTACCGAAATGGAGCAGGGGACCCGGGCTTTGGGGCCGGTCCCGCACCGCTCGCTGGATGGGTCGCTCTACCCTAATGGGCGCCCCGCTCCGAGCGCTATCACCGCCCGGAATACCACGAAGCGTGGTCGGCAAGGGCTCACGGCTCGACGACGACCCCGGCGGTGTCGGCGCCCAACGTCAGGACCCGGCCGGCGATCCCTGCGCCGGCGAGCAGCTCGACGGCGGCCGCGGCCACCCGCGCGGCGGAGTCGGCTCCGGCGATGCCGAGCAGCGAGGGCCCGGCGCCCGACCAGCAGGCGGCGAGGGCGCCGGCGTCGGCCAGCCCGGCGAGCAGTGCGGGGGCCTCGGGGAACAACGGGGTCCTGGCCTCCTGGTGGAGCCGGTCCTCGGTCGCCGCCCCGATGAGCTCGCGGTGGTCGGCCAGGCCGGCGACGAGCAGCCCGAGGCGCCCGAGGTTGAAGGCGGCGTCGCCGTGGGCCACCTTCGCGGCCAACGCAGCGCGGGCCTCCGCGGTCGGCAGCGGTCGGTCGGGCACCAGCACCACGAACCGGAGCGAGTTGTCGAGGGGCAGCCGCCTGGCCTCGGGGCGCCCGTGGACGGTCGCCGCCGCGACCAGGCCGCCGAGCGCGGAGGCGGCGGCGTTCTCCGGATGGCCGTCCACCACGAACCCCCAGTGGAGCGGGTCCTCGCTGCCGGCGGCGGCCGCGGCGGCGACGGAGAGGGCCGCCGACGAGCCGAGCCCCCGGCCGACGGGGATGTCGGAGTGGACGGTGACGGCCAGCTCGTCGGTCCCGAGGATCTCGGTGGCCAGCCTCACGGCCAGGTGGGTGGCGTCGGCGGGGAGCTCGCGGCCGTACCCGGTGGTCGTGACCGTGAGCCGCTCGGCCGGAGCGATCTCGACCTCGACGTGGAGGTCGAGGGCCACGGCGATGGCGTCGAAGCCCGGCCCCAGGTTGGCCGACGAGGCGGGGGCCCTGGCTCGCACGCCGACACGGTAGCCGGGGTCCTGCGGGGCCCCTGCCCGCTCGTCGACCGTCGGCCTCGGTGCCGCCGGTCAGCCGGCCGGCTCACCCGCCGGGACACCTGGCGAGCCGTCCCGCGTGCCAGCATCGAGCTCCTCGACGCTCATCAGCACCTCCCGCGCCTTCGAGCCCTCCGACGGGCCCACGATGCCGCGCTGCTCGAGGAGGTCCATGATCCGGCCGGCCCTGGCGAATCCGACCCGGAGCTTGCGCTGCAGCATCGAGGTGGACCCGAGCTGCGAGCGCACGACGAGATCCATGGCCTGGCGCAGCAGGTCGTCGTCGTCACCGTCCCCGGCACCGATGCCGCCCCCGCCGCCGGTCCCGGCCTCCTCGCTGCCCTCGACCCCCTCGACGTACCTCGTGCCCCCCTGGCGTCGCCAGTGGGCGACCACGCCACGAGCCTCGTCCTCGTCCACCCACGCGCCCTGGATGCGCCTGGCCACGCTCGAGCTGGCCGTCAGCAGCAGCATGTCGCCCTGACCGACGAGGCGCTCGGCGCCGGGCTGGTCGAGGATGACCCGGCTGTCGGCCAGCGAGGAGACGGCGAAGGCCAGGCGGGAGGGGACGTTGGCCTTGATCACGCCGGTGATCACGTCGACCGACGGGCGCTGGGTGGCGATCACCAGGTGGATGCCGACGGCGCGCGCCTTCTGGGCGATGCGCACGATCGACTCCTCCACGTCGCGGGCGGCCACCATCATCAGGTCGTTGAGCTCGTCGATGACCACCAGGATGAACGGCAGTCGGTCGTAGCTCGGCGGGGTGGCCCCGATCTCGGGGTCGACCTCCAGATCGCCCCGGTCGTAGGCCGCGTTGTAGCCGGTGATGTCACGGAAGCCCACCTCGGCGAGCAGGTCGTACCGCCGCTCCATCTCGTGGACCGCCCAGGCCAGGGCGTTGGCCGCCTTCTTGGGGTTGGTGACCACGGCGGTGAGCAGGTGGGGCACGTGGTCGTACTGGCTGAGCTCGACCTGCTTGGGGTCGATGAGGATCAGGCGGACCTGGTCGGGGGTGGCGCGCACCAGGACCGACGTGATGATCGAGTTGATGCACGACGACTTGCCCGCACCGGTGGCCCCCGCGATCAGGATGTGGGGCATGGTCGCCATGTTGGCCATCACCGCCCGGCCGGCGATGTCGCGGCCCACCCCGACCTCGAGCGGGTGCACGGCGTCGCGCGCCTCGGTGGAGGTGAGGATGTCGCCGAGGGCGACCAGCTGGCGCTGGGTGTTGGGCACCTCGACACCGATGGCCGAGCGGCCGGGGATGGGTGCGAGGATGCGGACGTCGGTGGCGGCCATGGCGTAGGCGATGTCGCGCTGCAGGTTGGTGACCTTGGCCACCTTCACGCCCGGCCCGAGCTCCAGCTCGTAGCGGGTGACCGTCGGCCCGACCGTCATGCCGACCAGTCGGGTCTCGACCCCGTGGGCGGCCAGCGCGTCCTCGAGGGTGCGCCCGAGCGACTCGACCAGCCGGCGATCGACCTCCACCGCCTTGGAGCGCTTGAGCAGTGCCAGCGGGGGAAGCCTCCACGTTCCCGGCAAGGCGGCCGGACCGAGCCCGATCTGCAGCTGCTCGGCGGGCGCGTCGCTCGACTGCGGGACGGTCACGGCGACCGCAGAGCGGCCCTTGGGCTCGGCCCGCGCACCGACCTCCGGTTCGGCGCCGTCGGGTCGCTCCCCCGCGTCGTGGACCCCGGTGCCGTCGGGGCCGGTGTCGGTCTCCTGATCGTAGAGCTCGGCCTCGCTGTGGCGCGCCGCCCTCCGCCGACGGCCGACGACGGTCTCGCCGGTCGGGTGGCGCTCGGCGGCGGCTTCCCGGTCGTGCTCGTACCAGCCGTCGCCCAGGCCGCGGACCACGTCGCGCGCCGCCCGCCCGATGCCTGCGGCCGCGGCAAGGAGCCAGCCGCCTGCGGTGCGCACCGACGTGGCCGTGATGACCAGCAGCGCCAGGAGCAGGACGGCGCCGAGGACCAGGCCGGCCCCCCAGTCGCCGAGCATCGAGCGCAGCGGGATGCCGACCCCGGCGCCGAGCAGGCCCCCGGCCCTGCGCAACTCGACGAGGGAGGTGCCGTGGACCTGACCCGGGTGGGTCCTCGCCAGCTCGAGCACCCCGGACGCACCGACCAGGGCCAGGACGCACCCGAAGGCGGTGCGCCCGGACTCGTGGGCCGGCTCGAGGTCGTCGGGCCGGCGGGGGGCCGGCAGCCGCCCGCGGTCGACGGACGGCCTGGAGCGGTCCCCGTCCCCGCGGTGACGGGCGCGCAGGAGCAGGACGCCGGGGAGGAGCAGGGCGGGCGGCACCAGCACCCTGGCCAGGCCGAGCGAGTCGGCGGCGCCGCGGTCGAGGCTGCGCCCCGCGGGGCCGGCCAGGTGGCTGTAGATCCCGAGCCCGGCCAGCACGGCCACCACGACGAGCAGCAGCCCCTTGACGTCGTCGGACTGGCGGCCGAGCACCACCCCGAGTCGCTCGAGGAGACCGGGGCCCCTCGGGGGCCGGCGCGGCGGCCGCAAGGGCGTCGACCGGCGCGCCTTGGCCGGCGCTCGACGGGTCGTGGTCGATCGGCGACGGGTAGCGGTAGCCACAGCAGCCACAACGCTAACAGGAGCCACATGCGTCACCGACGTTTCCTGCCCCGTGCCTTGGTAGCGTCCCCCGGCGTGCCCACGCCGTCCCCGTCCCTGCGTACCGGTCTCGTCGAGCTGGGAGGGCCGGCCTTGGCCATCCACGGCGGGGCCGGTCGCCGTCCCGACGCCGACGGCGAGGGGGTGCGCGCCGTCGAGATCGGCGGCCTCGACCGCTCCCTCGCCGCCGGCTGGGCCGTCATCGAGGCCGGCGGCAGCGCCGTGGACGCGGTCGTGGCCGCGGTGGCGTCGATGGAGGACAGCGGTCTGTTCAACGCAGGTCGGGGCGCGGTGCCGACGACGGCCGGCCAGGTCGAGACCGACGCCGCGGTCATGAGCGACCGGCGCTCGGGGGCGGCGTGCGCCATGACCTTCCCCGCCAACCCGGTCAGGGTTGCTCTCGCCGTGGCCGACGCCGGCGACGCCCTGCTGCTGGCCGGCCCGGGCGCGGACCGCTTCGCCGCTGAGGCCGGCCTAGCCGAGCGCGACCCCGCGACGCTGACCCACGGCGGCACGGCGACGATCTCCGAGATGGGGACCGTCGGCGCCGTCGCCCTCGACGCCGGCGGTCACCTCGCCGCCGCCACCTCCACGGGGGGCCGGCGCGGTCAGCCCCCCGGACGAGTCGGCGACTCGCCGATCATCGGGGCCGGGACCTGGGCGGTCTCCGATGGCGTGGCCGTCTCGGCCACCGGCGACGGCGAGGCGTTCGTGCGGGCCGGCTTCTCGCACCTGATCGACGGCGCGGTCCGGCTCGGCTCGCCGCTCGATGCCGCCGTCGCCGACGCCATCCGGGCCGTGGAGGCCTGGGACGGCACCGGCGGTGCCGTGGTGCTGTCGCCGACCGGCGATCTGGTCGTGGCCCACGACACCCCCGCCATGGCGTGGGGCTGGCGCGGGGCCGCCGGCTCCGACTCCGGGATCGCCGGCCCCCGACCAGGCTGATCGCGGAGGACGGCGGCCTCAGGCCTCCATCACGACGGGCACGATCATGGGGCGGCGCTTGGTCCGGTCGGAGACGAACCTGCCGAGCGCGCTGCGCGCCTTGCGCTTGAGGATCTCGACGTCGACGGGGCTGCCGTCGATGGCCGACGCGAGGGCCCCGGCCACGACCTCACGGGCCTCGCCGAGCAGCTGCTCGGCCTCGGGTGCGTACACCCAACCCCGGGTGATGATCTCGGGACCGGTGACCAGCTCGCCGGTCTTGGTGTCGACGGTCACCACGACCATCACGACCCCCTCGGCGGCGAGGAGCTGGCGGTCGCGCAGCACGCCGCGGCCGACGTCGCCGACGATGCCGTCGACGTAGAGGTAGCCGGACGGGACCTCGCCGGCGAAGTCCATCCCGGTGTCGGTCAGCTCGACGATGTCGCCGTCCTCGGCGAGGAGGATGCGATCGGGCGGGGTGCCCATCTCGGCCGCCAGCTTGGCGTGGTGGCTCAAGTGGCGGAACTCGCCGTGGACGGGGATGAAGCCGTGGGGCCTGGCCAGCGAGTGCAGCAGGCGCAGCTCGTCGCGCTTGGCGTGCCCGCTCGCGTGCACCGCGGCCAGACCGGAGTGGACGACCTCGGCGCCGAGGCGGGTGAGGCCGTCGATCACCTTGCCGACGCTCGTCTCGTTGCCGGGGATGGCGTGGGAGGACAGAACCACGAGGTCGCCCTCGCCGACGCGGAGGCGGCGGTTGTCGTTGGCCGCCATCAGCGCGAGGGCCGACATCGGCTCGCCCTGCGAGCCGGTGGAGATCACGCACACCTTGCGGGGATCGAGGTCGCTGACGGCCTCGATGTCGACGAGTCGGTCGTCGGGGATGGTGAGCAGGCCCATCGACCGGGCCAGGGCCACGTTCTTGCCCATCGACCGCCCGAGGGTGGCCACCGTGCGCCCGAGGGCGATGGCCGCGTCGGCGATCTGCTGGATCCGGTGGATGTGGCTGGCGAAGCAGGCGACCACGATCCGCTTGTCGGGGTGGGCGGCGAACAGGTCGGCCAGGACCGCACCGACGGCGCGCTCGCTGGCCGTGTGCCCCTCCTCCTCGGCGTTGGTCGAGTCGGACAGGAGCAGCCGCACGCCTTCGTCCGACGCGATGGCCCCGATCCTGGCCAGGTCGGTGGCCCGACCGTCGACGGGCGTCAGGTCGATCTTGAAGTCGCCGGAGTGGAGGATCACGCCCTGAGGGGTGTGGAAGGCGGTGGCGAAGCCGTGCGGCACCGAATGGGTGACGGGGATGAACTCCACGTCGAAGGGGCCGATCCTGCGGCGCTCGCCGTCGCGCACGGTGACCAGCTCGGTCCGTCCGAGCAGGCCGGCCTCCTCGATCCGGCTGCGGGCCAGCCCGAGGGTGAGGGCCGACCCGTAGATCGGGAAGCTGAGCTCGCGCAGGAGGAAGCTGAGGCCGCCGGCGTGGTCCTCGTGGCCGTGGGTGACGATGCACCCCTCGATCCGGTCGGCGTTCTCCCGCAGGTAGGTGAAGTCGGGCAGCACGAGGTCGACGCCCGGCATGTCGGACTCGGGGAACATCAGCCCGCAGTCGAGGAGCATGATGCGCCCCCCGACCTCGATGCAGGCGCAGTTGCGGCCGATCTCGCCGAGACCGCCGAGGAACACGATGCGCACGGGCTCAGCCACGGCGCGCTCCTCCGACTCGGGCGGGCAGGGGCAGGGGCACGGGCACGATGGCGTCTTTCAGTTGGAGGAGGGCGGGCGGCCGAGTCCGGCCAGCACCGAGATGGCGGCGTCGGCGAGCCCGGCCGGCTCGGGGCCGAGGGGGGGGCGGCAGGGGCCACCTGGCAGTCCGAGCACCCCGAGCATGGCCTTGGTGGGGACGGGGTTGGGGGCCTGGTCGCCGGACTGGAACCGGTGCGAGGGGATGAGGCGGGCGTTGACGGACCTGGCGTGGTCGACGTCACCCTTGGCGAACGCGGCGACCATCTCCGAGACCTCGGGGCCGGCCCAGTGGGACTCGACCGAGATGACCCCGACCGCACCGACGGCGAGCAGCGCCAAGGTGTCGGCGTCGTTGCCGGAGTACAGCTGGAAGCCGGCGGGGGCGTCCGCCACCAGGGCGGCGGCGCCGGCGGGGTCGGCCGTCGCGTCCTTGACCCCGATCACGACACCGTCCGCCGCGAGTCGCAGGATGGTCACCGGGTCCAGGGCGCGCCCGGTGCGGACCGGGATGTCGTAGAGCAGCACGGGGCGACCAGCGGCGGCGGCGGCGATGGCCCGCACGTGCTGATCGATGCCGGCCTGGGACGGCCGGCTGTAGTACGGCGTGACCACCAGGACGCCGTCGATCCCGGCCCCGGCGGCGAGTCCGGTCAGGTGGACGGAGTGCGCCGTGTCGGGGGTGGACGTCCCGGCGAGGAGGGGGACGTCCACGGCCCGCCTGACCGCCGTCCAGACGGCCACCTTCTCCTCGTCGGAGAGGGTGGGGGTCTCGCCCGTGGTCCCGGTGAGGACGAGCCCGTCGTTGCCGTGGTCGACGAGCCACCTGGCCAGGGTGGCGGCGCCGTCGACGTCGAGGCGGCCGGCGGCATCGAAGGGGGTCGCCATGGCGGCGGCGACCGTGCCGACGACGGGGGTCACCGCTCGGCCAGGGACGCGACGGCTTCGGTCATCGACCGCGAGCCTACCGGCCACCCACCCCGGCTCCCCGCCATGCGGGTCGGCCATGCCCAGCGCTGCCGGAGTGCGTTCCCTGCTGCGAACCTCGGTGGCCTGGCATTCCTCGGTGGCCTGGCGTCGTTGAACGACACCAGGCCACCAAGGTTTGCGCTTCCCCGTCTCCCACACGCGTCATGCGACCCGTCAGGCCAGCTGGAAGGCGTCCATCTCGACCTCGGTGTCCTGCAGGTCTCCAGCTCGATCACGCCGAGCTCGGTGAAGCGGTCGCGCAGCCAGCGGTCGCCGTTGTCTGGCAGGCCGAGCTTCTTGCAGTTGGGCACGATCTTGGCGAAGAGCATGCGCTGGAACAACTGGCGCTCCGGCGAGCGGGACACCACCTGCATGGCCTCGTGCACCGGCACACCCAGCCGCTCCCACACCTCCTGCTGCTGCAAGAGACGGTCACGCATCCTCACGGCCGCCTCGTAGGCGTGCTCCTTGCGCTCCCACAGCGCGGCCGAGGTGAGCCCGGCGTAAAGCTCCTGCAGCGACAGCACGCCGAAGGCCACGTGGCGCGCCTCGTCGGCCATCATGTAGCGGAGCAGCTGCTCGAGCAGCGGCTCGGTGGTGGTGTGGTGGAGGAAGCCGAAGGCGGCGAGGGCGAGCCCCTCGACCATGATCTGCATGCCGAGGTAGGTCATGTCCCAACGGCGGTCCGCGATGATGTCGTCGAGCAGCATCCGCAGGTGGGCGTTGATCGGGTGGGCGCCCGCCAGCTTCTCCTGCAGGTACTTGGAGAACACCTCGACGTGCCTGGCCTCGTCGACGACCTGGGTGGCGGCGTAGTACTTGATGTCGATCCACGGCACCGTCTCGACGATCTTCAGACCGTTGGCCTCTGCCGCGTCGCGGTTGGCCGCCACCACCGCCTCGGGGTCGACGTCGAGGTGCCACGGCAGGTCGGTCTGGCCGTTCCACTGGGAGGTCTTGGCCTTCTCGTCGAGCCGGTCGAGGCGGGGGCGGGCCGCCTTCTCGTAGTCCCACGTGAAGTGGGTGTCGTAGCTCGACCCGACCTCGTGGCTCGCGTCGTGGTCGTGGTTGACGACCGAGAGGATGGCGGCCAGGTCGTTGACGTCCTCGCGCCCGATGAGGGCGGCGTTGCCCGGGTGGATCCCCTCGACTGCCTCGTGCCGGCTGCTGATCGTCACCACTCCCCCGATCTCGACTTTCCACCCTTGCTCTATCGGGCGGTCACGGGGTGTCGAGGCGCCCGCGGGTTGCTTCCGTCACGCCGTGGAGGCGCCTCGGAGCCCGAGGAGGGCGTCGAGCCCGACGGTCAGCCCGGGCCTCGATCCGACCCCCCGCACGGCCAGGAGCACGCCCGGCATGAACGACGAGCGGTCGTAGGAGTCGTGGCGGATGGTGAGCAGCTGCCCGGTCGTGCCGAGCAGCACCTCCTCGTGGGCCACGAGACCCCGGAGGCGGACCGAGTGCACGTGGATCCCGGCCGGCCCGGTCCCGCCCCGCGCGCCGGGCAGCACCTCGTCGGTGGTGGGGTCACGGCCCCACTCCCCTGCACCTGCCGACCGGCGCGCCGCGGCCATCCGCTCGGCGGTCAGGGTCGCGGTGCCCGACGGCGCGTCGCGCTTGGCGTCGTGATGGAGCTCCACGATCTCGGCGGTCTCGAACCACGCCGCGGCCAGCTCGGCCAGGTGGATCATGAGGACCGCGCCGATGGCGAAGTTGGGCGCCACCACGCAGCCGGTCGGACCTGGGAAGGCCTCCCTGAGCACGTCGAGGTCGCCGGCCGAGAGCCCCGTGGTCCCCACCACCGCGTGGATGCCGGCTTCGGCGCAGTGCGCCACCGTGGCCATGGCCGCGTCGCGCACCGTGAAGTCGACGACCACGTCGACCCCGGCGTCGGCGAAGGCGGCCGCGTCGGAGGCCAGGACCAGGTCCGGTCGGGCGACACCGGTCGCGCCGGCGAGGTCACCACCGGCGGCGGCCGGGTCCACCGCGGCGACGAGGTCGAGGCCGGCCGCGGCGTCGACGGCCGCGCAGACCGCGGCTCCCATGCGCCCTGCGGCGCCGCTCACCCCCACCCTCACCGGAGCCGACATGGGCGCCGACCCTAACCCTCAGCGGCGCGCCGCGACCTGCTCGTCGGCGAAGGGGCCGACCACCGCGACGGTGCGGGGACCGGCGAAGAGCTCGGCGGCGAGGCTCGACACGTCGTCGAGGCTGACCGCGGCGAAGGCCGCCTCGACCTCCTCGACGGGGGGGACCCGTCCGAGGGTGAGCTGGGCGTGGCCGATGCGGCTCATCCTGGCGCCGGGGTCCTCGAGCCCGAGCACCGTCGCGCCGCGCACGTGGGTGCGGGCCGCGGCCAGCTCCTGGTCGGTGATGCCCAGCTCGGCCACCCGGTCGAGCTCCTCGTGGACCAGGTCGAGCACCGCGGTGGCCTTGGCCGGCGACGTGCCCGCGTAGACGGCGAAGGCGCCCGTGTCCTGGTAGGCCGAGCGGTAGGAGTACACCGAGTAGGCCAGCCCACGCTCCTCCCGGATGTGCTGGAACAGGCGGCTCGACAGCCCCCCGCCGATGACGTGGTCGAGCAGCGAGAGGGTGAAGCGCCGAGGATCGCGGCGCGACATGCCGGGCACACCGACCGCGAGGTGGGCCTGCTCGGTCGCCCGCTCGACCACCAGTGGCGCCGGCGCAGCCCTCACCGGCACGGTCCGCTCCGGGGTCGAGCCGCCCTCCACACCACGGCGGCGCGCCGCCAGGCCGTCGAGGACCGCCCGGTGCTCGAGGTCGCCGGCGGCGGCGAAGACCATGTTGCCGGGTCGGTAGTGCTCGGCGTGGAACCGGGCGATGCCCTCCCGCTGCATGGCCGAGATCGACGCCTGCGAGCCGAGGACCTCGCGGCCGAGCGGGTGGCTGGGCCACAGGGCCTCAGCCAGGACGTCGTGGACCAGGTCGTCGGGCTCGTCGCCGTGCATCAGGATCTCCTCCAGGATCACGTGACGCTCGGATTCGACCTCGTCGGGGCGAAATGCAGGTGCCCACAGGATGTCGGCGAGGATGTCGAGGCCGAGGTCCAGGTCCTCGGCGAGGAGTCGCAGGTAGAAGGCCGTGTACTCCTTGGTGGTGAAGGCGTTCATGTCGCCGCCGACCGCGTCGACCGCCTCGGCGATGGAGCGTGCGCTGCGGTCCCCGGTGCCCTTGAACAGCAGATGCTCGAGGAAGTGGGAGGCGCCCCAGAGGTCGCCGGTCTCGTCGACCGAACCGGTGCCCACCCAGAAACCGAGGCTGACCGAGCGGGCCGAGTCCATCCGCTCTGTGACGACGGTGAGCCCGTCGTCGGCGACGGTCGCGGCCGGCCCCGGTGTCACCACCGTGGGGCCGGCCCGACGTGCTCGTGGCGCACTAGCGACGGCGGCGCGGGTTGCGGCGGGGGCTGCGGTCGCCACCGCCGCCGTCGGCCTCCGCGGGACCGAGGTCGCCGAAAGCGGCGACGGCCTCCTCTTCCCAGGTGTCCTCGAACGAGGCGGTCGCGCCGACCGGCGCGCCCGCTTCGGCGACCTCGTCGGCGCCGGGACGCTCGGGGCGCGGGCTGCGCTCGGGGCGCCCCGACCGGTTGTCGGCCGTGGTGCCCTCGCCCGCCTCGCCGGCGAGGGAGAGCGAGACCTTGCCCTGGGGATCGATGTCGTCGACGTGGACCTCGATGTCGTCGCCGAGGTCGACCACGTCCTCGACCTTGTCGATCCGCTTGCCCCGGCCGAGCTTGGAGATGTGGACCAGCCCGTCGCGGCCGGGCAGGATGTTGACGAAGGCACCGAACTTGGTGATGTTGACGACCTTGCCGCGGTAGGTGGCGCCGACCTCGGCTTTGGGCGGGTCGAGGATCAGCTCGATGCGCCGGCGGGCCTCGGTGACCGCCGCACCGTCCTTGGCCCCGATGGTCACGGTGCCGATCATGCCGTCGTCGTCGACGGCGATGTCCGCGCCGGTCTCCTGCTGCAGGGCGTTGATGACCTTGCCCTTGGGCCCGATGACCTCGCCGATCTTGTCGATCGGGATCTCCAGGCTGACGATCTTGGGCGCGGTGGCCGCCACGTCGGCCCGGGGCGCAGCGATGGCGTCGTGCATGACCTCGAGGATCTGGAGGCGGGCCGTCTTGGCCTGGAGGAGGGCGGCGGCGAGGACGTCGGCGGGGAGCCCGTCGATCTTGGTGTCGAGCTGCAGGGCGGTGACGAAGTCGGCGGTGCCTGCGACCTTGAAGTCCATGTCGCCGAAGGCGTCCTCGGCCCCGAGGATGTCGGTGAGGGTGGTGTAGGTGTCGTCGACCTTGACCAGGCCCATGGCGATGCCGGCGACCGGGGCCTTGATCGGCACGCCCGCGTCCATCAGGGACAGCGAGGATCCGCAGACCGACGCCATCGACGTGGAGCCGTTGGAGGCCAGGACCTCGGAGACCAGCCGGAGGGCGTAGGGGAACTCCTCGATCGGCGGCACGACCGGCAGCAGCGCCCGCTCGGCGAGGAGCCCGTGGCCGATCTCGCGGCGCTTGGGGCTGCCGACCCGGCCGGTCTCGCCGTTGGCCGACGGCGGCATGTTGTAGTGGTGCATGTAGCGCTTCTTCTCGTCGACACCGAGGGTGTCGAGGAGCTGGTCCATCCGCGGCATGCCGAGGGTGGTGACGTTGAGGACCTGGGTGTCACCCCGCTGGAACAGCCCGGAGCCGTGGACGCTCGGGAGCACGGCGACCTCGGCCGACAGCGGGCGGATGTCGGCCGCCTTGCGCCCGTCCATGCGCTCGCCGGTGGTCACGATGCGCTGGCGCACGAGCTCCTTGGTCAGGGACCGCACGGCGGCCTTGACCTCACGCTCGCGCCCCTCGAGCTCCCCGCCCAGGGTGGCGAGGATCGTCGCCGTGGCCCCGGCGGTGGCCTCGGCCCGCTCGGCCTTGCCGGTCACCGCGGTGACCGCCTCGATGGCGGCGGTGCCGACCTCCCGGACCCGGGCGGCCACGTCGTCGCCGTAGTCGTGCTGGGGTTCCCACGCCAGCGGGGCATGGGTTCCGGCCTCGTCGACGAGGCGGCGCTGGAGCTCGATCGACTCGCGGATCCACGTCTTGGCCGACTCGAGCCCCTCGGCGATGGCCTCCTCGGTGACCTTCGGGGCCCCCGACTGGTAGAGCTCCCATGCGGCCTCGGTGCCCCCGGCCTCGACCATCATGATGGCGACGTCGCCGCCGTCGAGCTGACGGCCGGCCACGACGAGCTCGAAGGCCGACTCGTCACCCTCTTGGTAGGTGGGGTGCGGGGCCCAGTCGCCCTCGGCGGTGTAGGCGATGCGCACCGCTCCGATCGGACCCTCGAAGGGGATGCCCGAGAGCATGAGCGCTGCGCTGGCGGCGTTGATGGCCAGCACGTCGTGGGGGTTCTGCTGGTCGGCGCCGAGGACGGTGATGACGACCTGGGTCTCGTTGCGGTACCCGGCGGCGAAGCTCGGCCGCAGCGGACGGTCGATGAGCCGGCAGGTGAGGACGGCGGCGTCGGTGGGACGTCCCTCCCTGCGGAAGAACGAGCCGGGGATCTTCCCGGCGGCGTACATGCGCTCCTCGACGTCGACGGTGAGGGGGAAGAAGTCGATGCCCTCGCGCACGCCGGTCGAGGCGTTGGCCGTGGCGAGCACGACGGTGTCGCCGATCCGTCCGACGACGGCTCCCTGCGACTGCCTGGCCAGCTGGCCGGTCTCGAAGGTGAGGGTCTTGGACGTGCCCGTGATCGGGGTGGTCACGGCGGTGTGGCTGGTGGACGTGGTGGTACCCGGCATGGGCACACTCCTCTGGATCGGCCCCAGCAGCTGCCGGGGCGGTCGGCTTGCCCGGATCTCGGGCGTCGGAGCGGCGCAGGGGGCCAGTTGTCAGTCGGCGACCTCCCGGCACTGCGGGGGATCTTCGACTGGCAGCTGACCGGGCGGCCGTTCCGGGGTGGGTCGTCCGGGGGTTCCGGCGCGACTCGGCGGCCCTCATGGGCCGCCGGGGTGGTGGACGGCGCTAGCGGCGCAGTCCGAGCTTGGCGATGAGGTCGCGGTAGCGCTCGACGTCGTTGTCCCTGACGTAGTCGAGGAGGCGTCGACGGCGGCCGATGAGCTTCATCAGGCCCCGGCGGGTGTGGTGGTCGCCCTTGTGGAGCTTGAGGTGCTCCGTGAGGTGCGAGATACGCTCGCTCAGGATGGCGACCTGGACCTCCGGCGACCCGGTGTCGGAGTCATGGAGCCGGTAGGTCGCGATCGTCGCGGCTTTGTCTGGCATGCAGCGCTAGTCCTTCGCTTCGGCGGTGGTGGGCCCTCGGCCTCGCCGACCGGTGACCCGGTCGGCCGCGGAGCCCGGGCGCGCCCGGTCACGACCGAGCACTACGAGATGCTAGCAGTCGGGAAGGATGGAGCGACGTGAGCGATCCTGGGAGCGACCGATGACCGAGCCCGACGGCCCCGCGGCCGACAGCTCGTCGTTGCGGGTCACCGCCAGCGTGGTCATCCCGGTGGCCGAGCTGACGTGGCGCTTCTCCGCCTCCGGCGGTCCCGGCGGCCAGCACGTCAACACGGCCAACACCAGGTCCGAGGTGACCTGGGATGTCGCCGGCTCACCGTCGATCGACGAGGCCGTGCGGGCCCGCCTGGTGTCCAGGGTGGGTCCATCGGTCAGCGTGGTCGCGTCGGATCGCCGGTCCCAGGCCCGCAACCGGGCGCTCGCCGTCGAGCGCCTCGTCCGGAGGATCCGCGACGGCCTGCACGTCGATCCGCCCCGCCGGCCGACCCGGCCCACCCTCGCGTCCAAGCGCCGCCGCCTCGACGCCAAACGGCGCCAGGGCGACAGGAAGCGGCAGCGCAGAGCCGGCTGGGACGACGGCTGAGGCAGCAGAGCCGGCTGGGACGACGGCTGAGGCAGCAGAGCCGGCTGGGACGACGGCTGAGGCAGCAGAGCCGGCTGGGACGACGGCTGAGGCAGCAGAGCCGGCTGGGACGACGGCTGAGGCAGCAGAGCCGGCTGGGACGACGGCTGAGGCAGCAGAGCCGGCTGGGACGACGGCTGAGGCAGCAGAGCCGGCTGGGACGACGGCTGAGGCAGCAGAGCCGGCTGGGACGACGGCTGAGGCAGCAGAGCCGGCTGGGACGACGGCTGAGGCAGCAGAGCCGGCTGGGACGACGGCTGAGGCAGCAGAGCCGGCTGGGACGACGGCTGAGGCAGCAGAGCCGGCTGGGACGACGGCTGAGGCAGCAGAGCCGGCTGGGACGACGGCTGAGGCAGCAGAGCCGGCTGGGACGACGGCTGAGGCAGCAGAGCCGGCTGGGACGACGGCTGAGGCAGCAGAGCCGGCTGGGACGACGGCTGAGGCAGCAGAGCCGGCTGGGACGACGGCTGAGCGACCGAGCCGGCTGACGATCAGCCGACGACGGCGCGGACCACCACGTTGGTGTAGAAGAGCTGGCCGGCGGGGTCCGGGTGCACGAGGTCGGGGTAGAGCACGCCGGGGGTCGACGAGGCGGCCTGCCAGTCGGCGACGCTCCACCCGGGGCGGTGGGCGACGCTGGCGATGGTGGCGTTGCTCTCCGCCTGCCAGGGCAGCGGGACGCGGACGTTGACCAGCACGACTCGGGGGATCCCCGCCGTCAGCCGGAGCAGGTCCTGCATCTGGGCCGAGTCGAACGGCCCGTTGGTGCCGAGGCCGACCACGAGGGCGCGCAGACCCTGGAGCCGGCCCGCCTGCCGGTACGCGGCCAGCCGGGCCAGGCCGTCGGCGACCTGGCGACCGACGGCCGCGTCGACGGTCAGCGGGCGCCCGAACGCCAGCTGGAGGTCCGGGCTGGCGGCGAGCATCACCGAGTCCCCGATGGCCAGCACCGGGCCGGCCCGGCCGGCCGAGAGCATGCCCGCAGGCAGGAGCGGGGGGGCCGGTGGCTGGGCCGGGGGCACCGTCGTCACCGTGGTCGGGCGGCCCCGCTGCCACGGCGGGATGGTCGTGGCCCGGAGCTGGTGGACGGCGGCGGCACCGGTGAGCTGCAGTCCGGTGACCGGCCGGCTGGCGGCTGCCGTGGCCTCGAGGGCCAGGGCCCCGGGCGGCGGCGGGGGGGAGGCGGCGAGGACCAGGCCGACGATCGCCGCGCCGGCGACGGTGGCGCCTGCACCCGCGACCCGCCAGGTCCGCCGCTCCCTGGCCGCCGCGGCCCGCAGCCAACGCTGGGCGCGGCCCGTGCGCCAGGGCTGCTCCACCAGGCGGTACGACAGCTCGGAAGCGGCGGCGATGAGCGCCAGGCGCATGACGACGAGGGGCCACCCACCGAAGGAGACGTCCTGGTGGGGGCGGGTCAGGTCGAGCACCGGCCAGTGCCAGAGGTAGACGGAGTAGGAGCGGGTGCCGAGCCAGCGGAGGGGGCGCATCCCGAGCCCGCGCGCCACGCGGCTCGCCGGATGCACGGCGACGACCACGACGACCCCGGTGAGCAGCGAGACCAGCCCGATCCCCCCACGCCAGGTGGCGCCGTCGGATTCGCCGAGGAGGCACGCGGCGGCGACCACTCCGGCGAGGGCGACGAGACCGGCGGCGTCGACCAGACGGCGGGCCTGGGCCGAGATGGCCCGGGTGAAGCGTTCCGGGGCGATCACCAGGCCGAGGGCCGAGCCGATCAGCAGGCCCTGGGCGTGGGTGTCGCTGCCGTAGTAGATCCGGTCGGTCGACAGGCCGGGGTGGTACAGCGCGGCCATGGCCACCGCGGAACCGACCGCGAGGACGACCGCGGCGACCGCGAGCAGCGCCGGCCTCACCCTCCGGGTGAGGGCCAGCACCAGGATCGGTGGCCAGATCAGGTAGTACTGCTCCTCGATGGCGAGGGACCAGAAGTGCAGGAGCAGCGGCGGTCGGTCGATGGCCTGGAAGTAGGGCACGTGGTGGAAGACGAACCACCAGTTGGTCAAGTAGACGAGGCTGACCGGGATGGTGGTGCGGGCCCCGGCGAGCGCCGCCGGCGAGTCGACCGCGGTGACCAGCACCAGCACGGCGATGAGGGCGAGCACCGCCGGGTACAGCCGCCGGACCCGGCGGAGCCAGAAGCGCGCCAACCCGATCCTGCGCTGGCGGCGCCATTCGGCGACCAGCCCGGAGGTGATCAGGAACCCGGAGATCACGAAGAACACGTCGACGCCGAGGAACCCGCCGGGCAGCGCGCCCGGCGACATGTGGAACGCGACCACGGCGGCGACGGCCACGGCCCGCAATCCGTCGAGGCCGGCCCAGTGACGGGTCCGACGGCTCCGGCCGACCACCCGATCCGCGCCCACCTCCGCCTCGACCATCCCAGGTAGCTGACGCCCAGGCGGGGCCAAAGGTTGCGACGTCCTCGACGACGCCCCGTCCGGACGGCCCTCGATGACGGGCGCGATGACGGTGGCGCCGGGCGTGGCCGTCGTCATGTCAGGAGCGACCGGGCCTCGGCCACGTCGAGGCCCATCTGCGCGACGAGGGCGTCGACCGAGTCGAAGCGCCGTTGGCCCCGTAGGTGGGAGGAGAAGTCCACCCGCGCCGCCTGGTCGTAGAGGTCGCCGGAGAAGTCGAGGACGTGGACCTCGAGCAGGGAGAGCTGCGCGGACTCGTAGAACGTGGGTCGACGGCCGAGCGAGAGGGCCGACGGGCGCCTCGTGCCGTCGCTCCCCTCGAACCAGCCGGCGTACACCCCGTCGGCCGGCATGGCGATGACCGACGGGACGGCGACGTTGGCCGTCGGGTAGCCGAGCTCCCGGCCCCGCTCGTCGCCGTGCACCACCACGCCGCGCACCTGGTGGTCCCGGCCGAGGAGGGCGGCCGCCTCCTCCACGTGACCGTCCGCCAGGGCGGCGCGCACCCGGGTCGACGACACCGCGGTCCCGCCCGCTCCTGCAGTGACGAGGCGCAGGCCGGTGACGTCGAAGCCGTAGATGCCGCCCATCCTGGCCAGCAGCTCCACGTTGCCCTCGCGCCCCTTGCCGAAGTGGAAGTCGTGACCGACGACGACGGCCCGGGCGTGCAGGAGGTCGACCAGCACCTCGGACACGAACTCCTCGGGGGACTCGGCGGCCCGCACGTCGTCGAAGTGCACGACGACGGTCAGGTCGACGCCGGTCGATGCGAGCAGCTCGAGCTTCTGGTCGAGATCGGTGAGGATCGCCGGGGCCGACTCGGGCCGCACGATCTCCGCCGGGTGGCGGTCGAAGGTCACGACCGCCGCGCCACAGTCGAGCACGTCCGCCGCGGCACGCACCCTGGCGATGAGCGACCGGTGGCCGAGGTGCACGCCGTCGTAGGCCCCGATGGTGACGGCGTACCCGCGCTCGGGCATGCTGTCGTGGAGCGACGTGCCACGGAGCAACGTATCGTGGAACGACGTGCCACGGAGCAACGTGTCGTGGAGCGACGTGTCGTCCGGCTCGGCCGTTCCCGGCTGCAGGTGGCACACCCTCATGGTCCGTGCAGGCTAACGGTCGCCGGGCAGCAGGACCGTCACCGCCCTGGCTCGTGCTGCGTCAGCCGCTTCGTAGACCGCAAGCAGGTCGCCCGTGGCGCCGATCACGGCCCATGGGCCCGGTCCGGCGGCGCCGAGTGCCGTCAGGGTCAGTGACCGGCCGTGGCTCACCGCGCCGGCGACGTCCGGCGTCGCCGTGACGTGGTCGAGGCCGACCACCGCGGCCACCGGTGGTCGCACCGCCGCGGGGCCGAGGTCGTCGAGGGGGGTGGCGTCGGCCTCGGTCCAGGTCCCGACGGCGGTCCTGCGCAGGTTGCGAAGGTAGGCCCCGCCCCCGAGACCGGCGCCCAGGTCGGCGGCGAGCACCCGCACGTAGGTCCCCGACGTGCACTCGACGCTCGCGGCGAGCACCGGACCTCGGGCCGCGTGGGGCCCGGCCGGCTCGTCCCCGGCGAGGTCGAGGTCGAAGCGGCTGACGTGCACCCGCCGCGGCGGACGGTCGACCTCGACCCCTTGTCTCGCCAGCTGGTGGAGACGCCGGCCGCCGACCTTGACCGCCGAGACCATGGGGGGCACCTGGTCGATGTCGCCGGTGAGGGTGGCGGCCACCACGCGCGCGTCCTCGATGGTCACCGACGTCAGGTCCCAGCGACCGGTGACCTCGCCGCTCTCGTCGAGGGTGGTCGTGGCCACTCCGCAGACGATCTCCCCCGCATAGCTCTTGGTCAGGCCCGTGACCCAGCGCAGCAGGCGCGTCGCCCGGCCGAGGCCCACGAGGAGGAGCCCGGTCGCGTCGGGATCGAGGGTGCCGGCGTGGCCGACGCGGCGCTGGTCGAAGATCCTCCGGCACCGGCCCACGACGTCGTGGCTGGTCATGCCGGCCGGCTTGTCGACGATGACGAGCCCGTCGATCACGACTCGGTCGGAGTGGCGCCGTCGGTGGCTGTGCCGTCCGCGGCACCGTCGGTGGCTGTGCCGTCTGCCGTACCGGTGCCGTCGTCCCGGGCGTGGAGGCGGCGCAGGATCTCCTCCACCCGCAGGCCGTCGACGACCGCAGGGTCGACGACGAACGACAGGGTCGGGGTCCACTTGAGGCGCACCTGCCTGGCCACGGTCGCCTGGAGACGGATGCGTGCGTCGGCCAGGGCGTCGGCCGCATCGGCGTCGAGCGACGACAGCAGGACCCTCGCCCGCCGGAAGTCGGGATCGCTCTCGACCGCGGTCACCGTCACCATGGCCAAGCGCTCGTCGGTGTCGACGAGCCGCTCGATCTCCTCGGCCAGCACCTGTCGGAGGACCTCGTTGACCCGCGCCACCCGGGGGAAGCGGCGCGCCGGAGCGGCCGCACGCCGGCCTCCGCCCTTGCGGCCGCTCACCGGTCCACCATCGACGTGACGGTGGCCCGGACTGGGCTGCCCGGTTCGCACCCGAGGGCGCTCACGGGGCTGCCCGGTTCGCGCCCGAGGGCGCTCACGGCGGCAAGGCCGGTACTCGGGGATGGGGACATGACAGGCAAGCGGGGCCGCATCACCGAGGTCAGGTGCGGGGGATCTCCCGGTCCTCGTAGGTCTCGATGACGTCGCCCTCGCGCAGGTCCTGGTTGTTGGTGAGGCCGATGCCGCACTCGAAGCCGGCCGCCACCTCCCTGACGTCGTCCTTGAAGCGTCGGAGTGACGTGATCGCGCCCTTCCAGATGATGACGCCATCGCGGAGGAAGCGAACCTTGGACCCACGGGTGATGGTGCCGTTGAGCACGTAGCACCCGGCGATGGCTCCGATGCGCGGCACCCGGAACAGCTCGCGCACCTCGGCGTCGCCGGTGACGACCTCCTCGAACTCGGGAGCCAGCATGCCGACCATCGCGCTCTCGATGTCCTCGATGAGCTTGTAGATGATCTCGTAGGCGCGGATCTCCACGTCCTGCGCGTCGGCCAGGTCACGCGCCTTGCGATCGGGACGCACGTTGAAGCCGATGATCGTGGCGTTGGACGCGGCTGCGAGGGTGACATCGTTTTCGGTGATCCCGCCCACGGCCCGGTGGATGAACGCCAGCTTGACCTCGTCGCGCTCGAGCTTGCGGAGGCTCTCCGACACCGCTTCGAGCGAGCCCTGGGTGTCGGCCTTGAGCACCAGGTTGAGGGTGGCGGTCTCGCCGCGCTGGATCTGATCGAAGATGTCCTCGAGCCTGGCGCCGGACCCGGTGGCCGAGGAGGTCCTGCGCTGGTCGGCCACGCGGAGGCGGTGCTCGCGCTGCTCGGCGATGTCACGTGCCGTGCGCCCCTTGGTCGTGGTGCGCAGCTCGTCGCCGGCGGCGGGCACGGTGTCGAAGCCGAGAACCTGGACCGGCATCGATGGCAGGGCCTCCTTGACGTTGTCGCCCTTGTCGTCGAGGAGCGCCTTGACCCGGCCCCACGCGGCCCCTGCGACGACCGAGTCGCCGACCCGCAGGGTGCCGTTCTGCACGATCACCGTGGCGACCGGACCGCGTCCGGCGTCGAGGTTGGCCTCGAGCACAACGCCCCTCGCCCGGCCCTCCGGGTTGGCCGTGAGCTCTTCGAGCTCGGCCACGAGCAGCACCTGCTCGAGCACGTCGTCGACGCCGAGGTTCTGCAGGGCGGACACCTGCACCATGATCGTGTCGCCGCCCCACAACTCGGGCACGAGGCCGAGCTCGGAGAGCTGCTGCATGACCCGGTTGGGGTCGCTGTTCTCCCGGTCGACCTTGTTGAGGGCGACGATGATCGGCACGTCCGCGGCCTTGGCGTGGTTGAGCGCCTCGATGGTCTGGGGCATCACGCCGTCGTCGGCCGCGACCACGAGGATCACGATGTCGGTCACCTCGGCGCCGCGGGCCCGCATGGCGGTGAACGCCTCGTGGCCGGGGGTGTCGATGAAGGTGACCAGCTGGTCCTGGTAAAGGACCTGGTAGGCGCCGATGTGCTGGGTGATCCCGCCGGCCTCACCGGCGACCACGTTGCTCTCCCGGATGCGGTCGAGGAGCAGCGTCTTGCCGTGGTCGACATGGCCCATGACCGTGACGACCGGCGGCCTGAGCCGCTGGGATTCCTCGTCCTCGTCGTCGTCGTCGTCGAAGTACTTGGCCTGGAGCTCGGCCTCCTTCTCCTCGCCCGGGTCGACCAGGCGCACCGTCGCGCCCACCTCGGCCGCGAAGAGCTCGATCATGTCGTCGGAGAGCGACTGGGTGGTCGTGACCATCTCGCCCTGGCCGAACAGGTAGCGCACGACGTCGGCCCCCGAGCGGTTGAGCTTGGGGCCGAGCTCCTGGGCGGTGGACCCGCGCTCGACGACGACCTCGCCGGCGGGCACGGCCTCGTTGGAGGGGACGTAGTGGGTGAGCTCCTGGGCCTCGAGCTCTTCGATGTTGCGGCGCCGCCGTCCACCGCGACGACGGCCGGGTGGCCGGCCTCGACCGAATGCCCCGCCGCGACCGCCAGGGCCGCCGCCAGGGCCGCCTGGGGGGCCGCCTGGGCCGCCGCCGGGGCGCTGGAAGCCACCGCCTGGCCGGGGGAAGCCACCGCCGCCGGCGCCGGGGCCGCTGCGGTTGAAGCCACCACCGGGGCTGCCGGTGCGCATGCCGGGGCGACCGGTCGCGCCGGCGCCGGGCCGTCCTGCGGGAGCAGGTCGGGCACCGGGCGCGCGCCCGGGGGGAGGCGGGATGGGCTTCCCGGTCGCCGAGGACACGGGAGGCCGGCGCAGTCCGGGGGGCGGCGGGATCGGCCGGCCCGAGGGCGAGACGGGAGAGGTGCCGCCGGTCGCGGCGTCGGCCGACGCTGCGGCCGGCGCGCTCGGCGCAGAGGGGTCGACGGCGGGCCGACTCGGGGCGGTCGGAGGACGGGCGCCGGGCGAGCCCTGGCCGGGGCGGGCGGCGATGTCGGGCGTCCTGGCCGGGGGGCGAGGCGCGGTGGCCGGAGCGGGGGCGGCCGGCGCCGGCGGCCTGGCCGGCGCGGGGGCCGGGGTCGTGGTCACGTCCGGCGAGGCGGGGACCGACGGGGCCTCGCTGCGCCCGGAGCCGGGATCGGCCTGGCGCGACGCAGGTGCGCCATCGGCGACCTGACGCACCGCGGGCGCGCCATCGGCGACCTGACGGTCGGCGGCGGGTCGCGCCGGGGCCTCCCCGGCCGGGGCAGGAGTGGGAGCCGTCGCGGTGACGCGGCCGAGGTCCGGCGCGGGCCGGTCGACGTCAGGCGTGGCAGGGGGCGGAGCCGGCGCGGCGGGTGCAGCGGGGCGAACCTCGGCCGCGCTGGCCGGGCGCGAGGTGACGAGTCGGCCGCTGCGGGCCGGCGCGTCGGGGCTGGGAGCGGCCGGGGCATCGGCCTGCGTGGTGGCTTCACCCTGCTTGGCACCGGAACGGGCCTTGGCCGGAGCAGGCTGCTCCTCCTCGGGCTGCACGTCACGTCGCAGGCCATCGCGATCAGCCTTCCTGCGGACGCGGTCGGCCTGCTGGTCCTCGATGCTCGAGGAGTGACTCTTGACGCCGATGCCCATGCCGACGCAGAGGTCCAGCGCTTCTTTGTTCGTGAGCCCGAGCTCTCGTGCCAGCTCGTAGACCCGGATCTTCTTCGGCAATCTGCTGCCTCAGTCCCTTCCTCGGTGCCCGACGTGGGCCCCTGTGGCGTCGTCCATCCTCGCACGTCCCGGGGTGGCCCCTCGCAGCGCCTCGAGGGCGCCGGGCGCGAGGGGCGCCCGCAGTGCTCGCTCCAGCGCAGACCGTCGGACGGCCTGACTGACACATGTCTCCCGGAGGACCCCCGTGGGGTCGCGGCACAACCATGCTCCTCGTCCGGCTGCGAGACGGTCGAGGCCGATCAGACCGTCAGGGTACCGCACCACCCGGCCGAGCTGGCCGGCCGGGGCCCGGCGCCGGCAGCCGACGCAGGTCCGCACCGGAGGCGCGCTCACGCCGACGGCTCGGTCTCCGACGGCTGGAGCGGCGCTGCGCCCTCGTCGGAAGCGGGGCCTTCGGGCGCGGCAGCCTCGGCGGCGGCTGCGCCGTCGGACTTGGGGGCGCCGTCGGAGCTGGGGGCGCCGCCGGACGCCTCCGGGGTCGCCTGGTCCTCGTCGGCCTCGCCGAGGGACCACTCCGTCGCCGAGACGCCCTCGCCGCCCTCTGCGGGCTGCCAGACCAGCTCGCCGGCCTCGTTCTCCACCCACTCGCCCTCGGCCCAGTCCTGATTGGCGTAGGCCTCTTCCTCCGCCATCTGGGTCTCGGATTTGATGTCGATCCTCCAGCCGGTGAGACGGGCGGCCAGCCTGGCGTTCTGACCCTCCTTGCCGATGGCGAGCGAGAGCTGGAAGTCGTGGACGACGACGGTGGCCGTGCCGGTCAGGTCGTCGAGGTGCACCTCTTTGACCTTGGCCGGCTGGAGGGCGCGCGTGACGAACTCACGCGGCTCGTCCGCGAAGGGGACGATGTCGACCTTCTCGCCGCGCAGCTCGTTGGTGACCATCCGCACCCGGGCGCCTCGCGCGCCGACGCAGGCGCCGACGGGATCCACGTTGTCGTCGTTGGACCACACGGCGATCTTGGTGCGGTGGCCCGGCTCGCGCGCCGCCGCCTTGATCTCCACCACGCCGCTCGAGATCTCGGGCACCTCGAGCTCGAAGAGCCGCTTGATGAGCCCGGGGTGGGTCCGGCTCACCACGATCTGCGGACCCTTGGTCGTCTTGCGGACCTCGACGATGTACGCCTTGAGCCTGGCGCCGTGCTCGTAGCGCTCGTAGGGCACCTGCTCGGCCTGCGGCAGCAGCGCCTCGACCTTGCCGAGGTCGAGGAGGGTGTAGCGGTTGTCGCTCTGCTGGATGATCCCGGTGACGATGTCGCCCTCGCGACCGGCGTACTCCTCGTACTTGAGGTCCCGCTCCGCCTCCCGGATGCGCTGGGTCATCACCTGCTTGGCCGTCTGAGCGGCGATGCGGCCGAAGTCCTTGGGGGTGTCGTCCCACTCGCGCACGACGTTGCCGTCCTCGTCGAGCTCCTGGCCGTAGACCCGTATGTCGCCGGTGTCGGGGTCCACGGTCACCACGGCCTCCTCGGCCGCTTCGGGCAGCCGCTTGTAGGCGGCGACGAGGGCGTTGGCGAGCGCGTCGAGGAGGGTGTCGACACCGATGCCCTTGTCCTTGGCGATCTGCTGGAGGGCGTCGAGGAAGGCGAACTGGTCTTTCATCGGATTGGGTCCTTCGTGTCTCGGGCTCCGGCAGCCGTCGCGGATGCGTCAGCGGCGGGGTCGGAGTCGGTGTCGGCGGTGCCGGATGGCGGGGACGCCTCGGGGCGCGCCGCCCGGCCGGACTTCGGTGTGGGTCCCCAGTCGAGCACCGTGTGGGCGCGCTCGATCTGGTCGTAACCGAGCAGGAGCGGGTCGCCGGTGGGGTCGGCATCGGACCGGAGGGTCACGCCCCGGCCGTCGACCGCGACCAGCACGCCCCGGTGGCGGCGGGCACCGGCGACGGCCGCAGCCGTCTTGACGGTGACCGTCGTGCCGATGTAGCGGCCGAAGTGCTCGGGGGTGCGCAGCGCCCGCTCGAGGCCCGGGCTCGACACCTCCAGGTGATACGTGGCCGCCGGGACCAGCTCGTCGTGGGCGTCGAGCAGGTCGGAGAGGGCCGAGCTGGCGGCGCTCAGGGCGTCGAGGTCGACTCCGCCGTCGCGCTCGACGAAGACCCGCACGACGTCGCCGCCGATCTCGACGTCCCAGACGGTGAGGTCGACGGCGCGGAGGGCGACGTCGGCCAGCGCACGGATCTCGTCGGTCTGCACCACGCCACACCACCTCCTCGTCAAGGAACGAACGTCGGCCGCCCCCGGGATTCCCCGGTCCCGGGTGGCGTGCCGACGAAAACCGTTGCACCGACACACAACAGGCGTGGGCCCCTGCGACCGCAGGTACCGCCCACGCCAGCGTCCACCGACACGTCGACAGCCGCCCCGATCGGGCGGTCAGAGAAGTATACCGCTCGCCCGCCGGGGCGTCCGTCGGCCACCGGACCTCACCGCCCGCGCCGGGCCACCCCGACCGGGGGTCGGAGCCCGGCCACCTGAGCTCAGTACGCCTTGGCGACCACGGCGAGCAGACCGGCCTCGTCGTCGGTCTCGGCCAGGCCGCCATCGGGTCGGAGCAGGCAGCGCACGGTCACGGCGTCCGCGGCGATGGCCGCCTCCCCGTCGGTCCCGAGCGTGGACCACGGCACGATCGCGAATCCATCGGCGGCCGCCTCGACCGCCTCGGCGACGGTCTCGACCCGGGTGGTGTGCGCGTCGCGGTGGGCGGTGGCCTCGCCGATCAGCGCAGAAGCGGTGGCTGCGAGGTCGTCGGCCACGGCGGCGACGACCCCGCCGAGGGGCACGGTGCGCTTGGTCGTGTCGTGACGGCGCACGACGGTGCAGTTGCCCTCGGCCAGGTCCCTCGGTCCCACCTCCAGCCGCACCGGCACCCCCTTCAGCTCCCAGGCCACGGAACGGCGCCCGAACGAGACGTCGGTCCGGTCGTCCAGGCGGACCCGCCACCCGGCCGCCTCGAGCTCGGCGACCAGGGTCCCCGCCGCGGTCCTGACTCCCTCGTCGTCGCGGACCACCACCACCACGACCTGGGCCGGGGCGACCGTAGGGGGGAGCCGGAGGCCGGCGTCGTCGCCGTGGGTCATGATCAGGCCGCCGATGAGCCGCGTGGATGCACCCCACGAGGTCTGCCACGGGTGCTGCTGGGTCCCGTCGGCGGCGGAGAACTGCGTGCCGAAGGCCTTGGCGAAGTTCTGCCCGAGCTCGTGGCTGGTCCCCATCTGCAGGGCCTTGCCGTCTCCCATCATCCCCTCACAGGTCCAGGTGCGCAGGGCGCCGGCAAACCGCTCGGCGGTGGTCTTGTGGCCGGTGAGGACCGGACAGGCCAGCGCGGAGACCATCGTGTCGCGGTAGACGTCGGTGAGGATGCGAAGCGCATAGAGGCGCGCCTCGTCGGCGGTGGCGTGGGCGGTGTGGCCCTCCTGCCACAGAAACTCCGTGGTCCGGAGGAACAAGCGGGGACGCAGCTCCCAGCGCACGACGTTGGCCCACTGGTTGAGCAGCAGAGGGAGGTCCCGGTAGCTCTGGATCCACTTGGCGAAGTAGCTGTTGATCACCGTCTCACTCGTGGGGCGGACGATGACGGGCTCGTCGAGGGCCTTGCCTCCGGCATGGGTGACGACGGCCAGCTCCGGGCTGAATCCCTCCACGTGCTCGGCTTCGAGATGGAGGTACGACTCGGGGATCAACATGGGGAAGTAGGCGTTGTCGGCGCCGGCTTCCTTGATGCGGGCATCGAGCTCGGCTTGGACCCGCTCCCAGATGGCGTAGCCCCAGGGCCGCATCACCATGGTCCCCCGGACGGGCCCGTTGTCCGCCAGCTCGGCTTGGGCGATGACGTCCTGGTACCAGCGGGGGAAGTCCGTGCGGCGCGGGGTCAGCGGCGTGGCCATTCCCGACCGTACCGCCCGTGCGGCTGTCCTTCCGGCCCGCCGCCTGGCAGGATCGCGGACCCGATGCCGCTGCCTGCCGTGATCGCCGTCGTCGTCGCCGTGGTGCTCGTCGCCGCGGTCGTCGCGCTGGGCGTCGAGCGGTCCCGCCGCAATCGGCGCTTCGCCAGGAAGCTGTCGCCCTACGAGCGGCGGCGCCGCCCGGGAGGCGACGCCCTCGACGCCGACGAGTGGATCGGGCGGCGCTAGCCGCCCGACGACCAGCGAGAGGGCGGCGCTGAGCCGCCCTCAGAACGACGTGGAGCAGAGGGGGTCGGGCACCGCCCGGAAGAGGGTGTCGGCGTCGATGGAGGCCCCGGGCCTGTCCTCGCGGATTCGCCCGGCGGCGACGAGGGTGGTGGCGCGGACCCCGCCGGCGAGGAGTGAGCCGAGGTCGTCGAGACCGAGGGTCAGGTCCGCCGACTCCCCGCCCGCCGGCTTGACCGACGCACCGGTCTGGTCGGCCTCGAGCACCCAGCGTCCGGCCGCCGGGTCGGCGCCGGTGTCGCAGCCCGAGTCGTCCGGTGTGGTGGCCGGGGCGGCGACGTCGAGGACGAGCCGGCCGGCGACCGGATAGCGCCTGGCGGTGAGGGCGGCCGCGGTGTCCAGCACCCGCAGCCACAGGAAGTCGCCCACCGCCTGGGTGCGCAGCTGGCGCGGGTCGGCCAGGCGGTGGCGGACCGGCTCGTCGACGGGCCGGGATCGCACCTGGAGCTCCTCGACGAGGTCGAGGTCGAGCAGGAAGCGCCACAGACCGGCTTCGATCTCGGGGGTCTGTCCGGCGAGGTCCTCGACGTGGGCCCTGGCGTAGCGGCGGCCGCCTTCGCGCACCTCCTCGATCCGGTAGCCAGCCACGCCGCCGTCGGCGACGATCCAGGTCATGGCGCTGCGCCCGTGCCGGTCGTCGGCCCGGTCGGCGATGATCCGGTCCCAGACGTGGCTGGGTCGGTCGATCTGTCCGGCGCGCCGGAGCCTGGCGGCGTCGAAGGTCGCCGGCACCGTGGCGGTGGCGTCCGGGCCACCGACGAGACGGACGTGGAGCGGGGGTGCGGGGTGGAGGAAGGCCGACCTGGCGCTGTCGATGGCGTAGGTGGCGGTCGACGCCGCCCAGCCGAAGCCGAATCGCCCGTAGATCGACGACTGGGACGACAGGAGGCCGGCCACCGGCTCGCTGCGCTGGCGGGCGTCGTCGAGCATGGCGCCCATCAGCTTGCGGAGCAGTCCCTGGCGCCGGTGGGTGGGGTGGACGCCGACCTCGGACACCGCGGCGAAGGCCACCTCGGGGCACGCCTCACCGGGGGCACCGGGGAGGGTGAGGGTCCGGGTGAACACGGCGGCGTTGCCGACGATCGCTCCCTCGTCGTCGACCACCCACGTACGGCCCGCCTCGAGGCCGGGTGCGACCTGGGCGGTGAGCTCCTCGAGCTCGGTCGGGTCGAAGCGGGGTTCGAGAAACGGGATGCTCGTCGAGCGGACGAACGCCGCCGCCTCGTCGTGCTCGAGCTGACGGACCACGGCTGCCATGGCGACCAGTCTCGGCGTCGGGAGCGCCCCGGGACAAACGATTTCGGCCCGCCGGCGGCGAGGCGGCGCGGGCGGGCGACGGTGTGCCAGGTCGGATCAGTCGGTCGTGGTGCCCTCGTCGATGGCCCGGTTGAGCCGCTTCTCGATGAGGTCGACCCGGGCCTCGCTGTGGTTGGCGTCGGCGCCCTTGTCGTCGAGGAGGGCCATCCGGTCGGCCTCGGCCTCCGCCGCGGCCGTGCTGTCGGCGGCGGCCAGGCGGGCGTCGACACCCTCTTTCACCAGCTTCTCGGCCTCGGCGACGAGGGCCTCGACCATCTCGTCCTCGGGCACGACCCGCACGATCTTGCCCTGGATGAACAGGTGGCCGCGGTGACGACCGGCGGCGATGCCGATGTCGGCGCTGCGGGCTTCGCCCGGTCCGTTGACCACGCAGCCCATGACCGCGACCTGGAGGGGGATGTCCCGTGACTCGAGGGCGGCCTGGGCCTCGGAGGCCACCTTGACCACGTCGATCTCGGCCCGGCCGCACGCCGGGCAGGCGATCAGGTCGACGCTGGTGCGCTCGCGCAGGCCGAGGGATTCGAGCAGCACGCGGCCCGCCTTGGCCTCCTCGACCGGATCGGCGGTGAGGCTGTAGCGGATGGTGTCACCAATGCCCTCGGCGAGGAGCGTGGCGATGCCGGCGGTGGCCTTGACGATCCCTGCGGGGGGCGGCCCGGCCTCGGTCACGCCGAGGTGGAGCGGGTGGTCGGTGACCTCGGCGAGTTGGCGGTAGGCCTCGATCATCAGCGGCACGTTGGAGGCCTTGACCGAGATCTTGACGTCGTCGAAGCCGACCTCCGCGAAGAGGCCGAGCTCGATCTGCGCCGATTCCACCAGCGCCTCGGGGGTGGCGGCGCCGTACTTGTCGTAGAGCCGCTTGTCGAGCGAGCCTGCGTTGACGCCGATGCGGATCGGGACGCCCCTGTCCTTGCACTCCTTGGCGATCAGCTTGATCTCCTCGGGCTTGCGCAGGTTGCCGGGGTTGAGGCGGAGGCAGTCCACGCCCGCCTCGAGCGCGGCGAGGGCCATCTCGACGTGGAAGTGGATGTCGGCGACGATCGGCACCGGGCTGCGGGGGACGATCCGGGCCAGCCCCTCGGCCGCCTCCTTCTCGTTGCAGGTGCAACGGACGATGTCGGCCCCCGCCGCCTTGAGGGCGTAGATCTGGGCGAGGGTGCCCTCCACGTCGGCCGTCTTGGTGATGGTCATGGACTGGACCGTCACCGGGGCGCCGCCGCCGACGGGGACCGATCCGACCATGACCTGCCGGCTCGGCCGGCGGGGATAGCGATCAGAGATCGTGGTCATCGTGAGAGGATGCTACCGCCGCCCCCTCGGATCGCTCCGGTCTCGGGTCGGGGGCAGGACCCCAGACCGACGGCCCCTCCCCAGACCTCGGGGCACCTCGCATGGGTAAACCACGTGGGATCACCCGAAAACCGCGTGGCAGACCCGCGAGGCTGCCCAGCGTGCGTGGGACGTCCCGAGATCGCGCAGGCGCCCGCTCCCGACTGCGCCCGTCCCAGCCGCCCGGGCACGCCCCCGCCCCTCGACCACGCCGCCCGCGCCCGTCCCAGCCGCCCGGGCACACCCGGCCGCGCCCGGGCCCGGGCCGGGCGGATCAGGCCACGAGGTCGCGCACGTCGAGGTAGAGCGACGTGACGCCGAGGAACACGATGACGCCGATGGCCAGGTACAGCAGGGGCAGGAGCTTGCCGACGTCGGCGTGGTACCGGCGGCGCCGGCGGCTCCTCGCCCCCTCGTAGACGGCGATGGCCACGTGCCCTCCGTCGAGGGGGAGCAGCGGGACCAGGTTGAACAACCCGAGCGAGATGTTGACCAGCGCCAGCAGGTAGAGCACCGTCGCCAGCCCGTCGGCCGTCGCGGTGTGGAAGAGACGGACCACGCCGACTGGTGAGGAGAAGCGCACGCTCGACGCGCTGGTGGTGTCGGCCGCCTTCTGGCTGCCGAGCATGTGGAAGTAGCTGGTGACCCCGTGGAGGGTGACCAGCCGGCCGAGCGCGTCGAGGGTCAGCGCGGAGGTGCGCACGAACGCCCCGCCCGCTTCGGAGACCGAGGCGGCCACGCCGGAGTGGACCACGTTGGACGACTCGATGCCGATGAAGCCGACGGAGTGCGCGGTCGCGGGGAGGGCAGACGCCGGCACGCCGTGGACCTGCACGTGCTGGAGGTTGACCGGGGTGGGGCGCAACGTCACCTGCCGGCCGGCCCGGTCGACGACGACGGTGAGGGCGCGTCCGGCGTGGGCCCGGATGTAGGCGGTCTCGGCGTCGTAGGTGGCGAAGCGGCGCCCGTCGATGGACACGATCCGGTCGCCGAGGCGGAAGCCGGCGGCCTGGGCGGGGCTCGGGCCGGTGCTCAGCCGGTCGATCCCGACGACCGCCGCGGTCGGCGGGGTGGCCAGGTAGCCGCTGGTGTCGCCGGTCCAGGCGAACATGGCGAAGAGGACGACGAGGGCGATGAGGAAGTGCATGGCCGACCCGGCCACGGCGACCGAGAGCCGGCGCCCCAGCGGTTGCTGGCGGTAGGTGCGCGCCTCGTCGGCCGGGTCGACCTCCTCCAGGTTGTGCATCCCGATGATCCGGCAGTAGCCGCCGAGGGGCAGCGCCTTGACGCCGTAGGTGGTCTCACCCCGTTGGACGGACCAGAGGGTGGGGCCGAAGCCGACGAAGAACTCCGTGACCTTCATGCCAGCGGACTTGGCCGTGGCGAAGTGCCCGAGCTCGTGCAGGACGATGCACACCACGAGGGCCAGCACCAGCAGGACCGTCTCGCCGACCCCGCCGGCGTAGGCGACGGCGATCACCGCGGCGACCACGAGGACCAGTCGGGCCAGGGCCCAACCACGGCGGGGCGGAGCGACGGGATCGGCGCCCCCACCGTCCCAGTTGCGGTGCGAGGCCAGGTTGAGGGGGTCCGCGGCGATGACCTCCCGGATGGACTGCGGGTCGGGCGGGCCGTCGGGCCTCCCGTCGCCGTCGTCGCGCCGGAGGTGGTCGTGGGTGGTCATCGGGACGGGCAGCTCAGCCGGCGAGGCAGGCGACGGCGGTGGCCGCGAGGTCGCGGCCACTGCGGTCGGCGTCGAGCACGTCGTACACGCTATCGGGGCGCACGGCCGTGTAGTCGTCGAGGGCGGAGGCGATCACGTCGGGGATGTCCACCCAGCGGATGGTGCCGTCGAGGAAGGCGGCCACGGCCACCTCGTTGGCGCCGTTGAGGCAGGCGGGCGCCGTGCCTCCCTTCCGCCCGGCGTGGTAGGCGAGGTCGAGGCAGGGAAAGGCCTCCCGGTCGGGTGGTTCGAAGTCGAGGCGGGTCGACCCGGTCCAGTCGAGCCGGCCGAACGGGGTGGCGATGCGGTCCGGGTAGGCGAGGGCGTACCCGATCGGCAGGCGCATGTCCGGCTCGGAGAGTTGGGCGATGGTGGCCCCGTCGGTCGTCTCGACCATCGAGTGCACGATGGATTGGGGGTGCACGACCACGTCGATGTCGTCGTAGCCGACGCCGAAGAGCAGGTGGGCCTCGATGACCTCGAGGCCCTTGTTCATGAGCGTCGACGAGTCGATGGTGATCTTCGGTCCCATCGACCAGGTGGGATGGGCGAGGGCGTCGTCGATCCCCACCTCGGCCAGCTCGGCCCTGACCCGGCCGCGGAAGGGGCCGCCGCTGGCGGTGAGGACCAGGCGGGACACCCGGTCGTGGGCCCGGGTCGGGAGCGCGGCCATGGCGTCACCGCCGAGCACGGCGCGCAGGCACTGGTGGATGGCGCAGTGCTCCGAGTCGACGGGCACGATCTCGGCGCCCGGTGTCGCCCGTGCAGCCTGCACGACCGGGCCGCCGGCGATCAGGGACTCCTTGTTGGCCAGGGCCAGTCGGCGACCGTCGCGCAGGGCGGCCAGGGTGACGGGCAGCCCGGCGAACCCCACGACGCCGTTGACCACCACGTCGACGCCCGTGGCGATCTCGGCCAGCGAGTCGGGACCGGCGAGGACCTCGGTGCCGGGGGGCACGGCGTCGGCCAGGGCTCTGGCCAGCCGGGCGTCGGCGATGGCGACTCTTCGGGGCCGGAGTCGCGTGGCCTGCTCGGCCAGGCGGTCGACGGAGGTGGCCGCGCCGATGGCCTCGATCCGGTACCTGGCGGACTCGGCCGCGATGACCTCGATGGCCTGGGTGCCGATGGAGCCGGTCGACCCGACGAGGCTGACCGAGGTCACGCCGGCGCCCTCAGCGGATGAGGTGGAGCGCGTCGGCGAGGTAGTAGGCCGCCGGCAGGACCAGCAGCAGCGAGTCGAAGCGGTCGAGGAGGCCGCCGTGGCCACCGAGGCTGCTCCCCGAGTCCTTCACGCTGAGGTCCCGCTTGATGAGCGACTCGAACAGGTCGCCGATCGGCGCGACCACGGCCACGACGATGCCGAGGAGGATGCCGTGCTTGATGCCGCCCCACGGTGAGATGACCTTGCCGACGATGATGCCGACGATGATCGCCGCCACGGCGCCGGCGAGCAGGCCCTCGACGGTCTTGCCTGGGCTGATGTCGGGGGCGAGGGGCCGGTTGCCGATCGAGCGCCCGGCGAGGAAGGCGACGACGTCCGCGATGGCGGTCACCGCGACCGCGCCGAAGAAGAGCCCGCGGCCGTCGTGGGTGCGCAGCATGAGCGCCGCGTAGGAGCCGAAGAGGCCGACCCAGAGCACGGTCATCGATGTCACGGCGACGTTGGCCAGTGGCCGCGCGTCGACGATGCCGAGCAGGTACCAGACCATGGTCGCGGCGAAGGTCAGCGCGGCGACGAGCGGGAGGGCGGCGTCGCCACGCCAGTAGGCGGCGAACACGAAGCCGACGGTGGCCACGAGGCCGAGCATGGTGGCGGGCCGGAACCCGCTGCGGCGGAGGATGCCGTAGGCCTCGACGGCGCAGGCGAGCACCACGGCGGCGGCGAGCACGAGCAGCGCCTTGGCCCCGATGGCGTAGCAGACGACGAGGACGACGGCGAAGCCGACGCCGACACCGACACGGCTCGACATCTCCGGCGCGGCGCCGCGGCCGCTTCCCGGGAGGCGTCGGCCGGAGCCGGGCTCGCGACCCGATGGCGGCCGGCGGGACGCGCCCGGGCGCGACTTGGTCGCGCCACGCGCCCGTGTCGCGATCCTGGTCGCCCCGCTGGCGGTGGGTTGGTCGAGCAGCGCATCCTCCTCGAGTTCGTCGTAGGGCAGGGCCGGGTGGGAGCCGGACCGCTCCTCCTCGAGGCGTTCGAAGTCCTCGTCGAAGGAGTACATCCCTGATGGATCGTCGTCTCGGTACGAGTCGAGCGCACCGAGGGCGTCGCCCTCGCCGGTGAGGTCGCCGACGGCGCCGGCGTCGTGCCAGTCGTCGTGCTCGTTTCGCCAGCGGGCTCCGCCCGGGGCGCCCCCGCCGCCGAGCGCATCCCACGCCTCGAGCTCCTCGTCGCCTTCGTGGCTCCCTGGCCGGTCACCGCCTGCGGGCGCCGTCCAGTGCGGCAGCTCGTGGCTGCCGGTCACCGTGATGCGGTCCTCGGGTGCCGGCGGCTCGGCGGCCGACGGCGATCGGGTGGACACGGCGATGGTCGGGTCGGCGTCGGAGGGTTCGGGCGCCATATGGGGGGAATCGTAGGGTGCCTCCCCCTCGGGGAGGTGCATGCTCCCAGCCGGGCCCGGCTCGGCCGGGGCGGCCCAGCTGGGCGTCGGGGCCTCGCCCGGCGGCGGGCGCCACGCCGTCGCCCGCTCCCCTTCGGCTCCGGAGCCGGGCAGGGGCTCCGCCGGGTCGCTCGCCCAGCGCAGCCCGGTCGGCGCACGTTGGTGGGCGTCGGCCGCCGGGACGTCGATCTGGCCTGTGGGGTCGAGGGCGTGCGGGCCGTCCGTGGGCCCCGGTGCCGGCGGCTCGGATGCCCGAGGTTCGGATGTCCAGGTCTCGGATGCCGTGGGCTCGGACGTCCAGGCCTCGGACAGCGGCCGGTCGGTCGGTGCGGGGGCGGCTGGGTCGAGCACCGCTCGCTCGGGGGTGGCCGGCGGTGGGAGCGGCCGGTCGGCCGCAGATGGCGGCGTCTCGCCGGCGGCGCGGGCGGCCAGCTCGGCGGCGGCGGCGCCGGCGATCGGGCGCGTCACGGTCGGTGTGGGCCGGCGTCCGGCAGACGGCGCGGGCGCCGGCGGCGTGGGCACGGACGGCGCCGGCGCGGGCGCCACCGGCCCCGCCCCCGGGGGGGGTGCTGCTGGATCAGGACGGGCGACCGGTGTGTCGAGGACCCCGGGGTCGCCGATGTCCTCGGCGACAGACGGCGTCCCGACGCCTTCGGTGGCGGCGGTCGGGGGCTCGGCGGCGGCTCCGACGTCGTCGGGGTCGCGGTGCCCCTCACGGACCTCCCCGATCCCGTGGGGCTCGTCGGGCCCGCTCCGCGCTGCGTCCGTGGGCCCCTCGGCTTGGCCCTCCCTCGGTGCCTGCGCTCCGGCGTCGGGGTGCGACCTGGGGGCGCCACCGGCGACGCGGCCGGGCCTGACGACCGTCGGCTCCTGCTTCAACGGCGCGACCGGCGGTCTGGGGACGGCTTCGGCGGGGTCGACCGAGTCCGGTAGCGGGAAGCGGTGGCTGGGGCGGGGTCCGCTCGGCGCGGGCGGCACGTCGCCGAAGCGCAGCTCGTCGTCGGATCTGCGGCCGGCAGCCTGGCCGGCGTCGAGCGCCTTCTGGGCCTCCTCGGCCCCGATGATGCGCACGCCTTCCGCCTGGCGCCGTCCCCTTTTTCCCTCCTGGGGATCCTTGCGATCGGTCATGCGTTCCTCCTCGCTCGGAGCGCGACCTGGCTGGGCCGGCGATCCGGGTTGCGGACGGGGCTGCTCAGACGGCGAGCAACTCGTCCTGCTTGTTCTGCAGCACGCGCTCCACCTCGGAGACGTGCTCACCGGTGACGCGTTCGAGGTCCTTCTCGGCGCGCTCGAGCTCGTCGGTGGTGATGTCGCCGTCCTTCTCGAGTGCCTCCAGGTCCTTGCGCGCCGCTCGGCGGAGGTTGCGCAGCGCCACCCGGCCGTCCTCCGCCTTGGAGTGGGCCACCTTGACCATGGCCTTGCGCCGCTCCTCGGTGAGGGGCGGGAAGGTGATCCTGATGACGGCGCCGTCGCTGTTGGGGTTGACGCCGAGGTCGGAGCTCTGGATGGCCCGCTCGATGGCCTTGAGCGATGTCTTGTCGTAGGGGCTGATGAGCAGCACCTTGGCCTCGGGGACCTGGATGCCGGCGATCTGTTGGAGCGGCACCTCGGAGCCGTAGTACTCCACCCGCAACTTCTCGACCAGCGCAGGCACGGCGCGGCCCGTGCGGATGCCGGCCAGCTCGGCGCGAGCGTGCTCCGTGGCGCGACCCATCTTGTCCCGGGTGTCCTCGAAGACCGTCTCGACCAGGCTGTCGTCCATCAGCGGATCAGCGTACCGATCCGCTCCCCCTGCAGGGCGCGGCGGAGGTTGCCGGGCTCCATGATGGAGAAGTACAGGATCGGCAGGGTGTTCTCCCGGCACAGCGTGATGGCCGTGAGGTCCATGGCCCGCAGCCCCTTGGCCAGGACCTCGTCGAAGCTGACCTCGTCGAGCTTCCTGGCGTCGGGTTCGACGGCCGGATCGGCGTCATAGACACCGTCGGTGCTGCCGTGGGTGCCCTTGAGGAGCACGTCGGCGTCGATCTCGACGGCTCGCAGGGCGCCGGCCGTGTCGGTGGTGAAGAACGGGTTGCCGGTGCCGGCGGCGAAGATGACCACCCGGCCCTTCTCCAGGTGCCGCATGGCCCGCAGGCGGATGTACGGCTCGGCCAGCTGCGACATGCCGATCGCCGTCTGGACCCTGGTCGGCTGGCCGTGGCGCTCGAGCGCGTCGCGCAGGGCCAGGGCGTTGATGACGGTCGCCAACATGCCCATGTAGTCGGCGTTGGCCCGGTCCATGCCGGCGGCGGACCCGGTCGCGCCACGCCAGATGTTGCCTCCCCCCACGACGACCGCCACCTCGGTGCCGAGCTCGCCGCGCACCTCGGCGAGCTCGCCGGCGATGCGGTCGACGACGCTGCCGTCGATGGTCTCGTCGACCGATGCGCTGGCGAAGGCCTCACCGGAGAGCTTGAGCACCACCCTGCGCCAGGGGCGCCCGTCGACCTCCTCACCCCCGCCGGCGCTCGGATCGGGCACCGGGGTGTCGTCAGGCGTTGCGCGAGGTACGGCCACGGGGAGCGGATCCTACCGGGGGCGGGCGTTCGCCGCCCCCGGGAGCGGGGGTCACTCGCCGATGACGGTTTGCGCGAAGCGCACGATGTGGCCTTGGCCGAGCACGGCGGCGACCGACTTCTTGTCGTCCTTGGCGAAGGGTTGCTCGACCAGCACGCCGCCGGGCACCCGCTTGTACCAGCCGTTGAGCTTGCCCTCGATGATCTTCGGCTGCGCCGCCTCGGGCTTGCCCTCGAGACGGGTCTGCGCCTCGGCGGCGTCGCGCTCTGCGGCCACGGCGGCCGCAGGGACATCGGTGCGCTCCAGGTAGCTGGGGCGGCCGAAGGCCACGTGCACGGCGAGGTCATGGGCCAGCTCGGCGCTGGCGCCCGCCACCTCGATGATCACCCCGTTGACCCCGCGGTCGTTCTGCACGTGCACGTAGGACCCGATGACGCTGTCGGCGCCCGTTTCGAAGCGCACGACCTGCCCGAGCTGGATGTTCTCCTTCAGCGTGACCTTGAGGTCGTCGATGGCGTCGCCCTTCGTGGTCGCCGCCTCCTCGCCGTCGGCCGCGACCGCGTCGGCCAGCTCCTGGACGAGGGAGACGAAGGTGGGCGACTTGGCGCCGAAGTCGGTCTCGGACTTGAGCTCGACGAGCGCGACCGCCCCGCCTCCCGGCGCCACGGCGACGGCGACTGCGCCCTGAGCATTGTCGTTGCCGGCCCGCTCGGCTGCCTTGCCGAGGCCGCGCTCTCGCAGCCACTTGGCGCCGGCCTCGAAGTCACCGCCGTTCTCGGTCAACGCCCGCTTCGCGTCCATCATCCCGGCTCCGGTGGCGTCCCTGAGCGCCTTGACGTCCTTGGCGGAGATCTCTGCCATGTGTGGTTCCTCGATCGAAAGGTGTGCTGACGGCGCGCTCGGTTGCGCCGGGGTGGACGGGGCGAGGGCCGACGGTCAGTCGGCGGAGGGAGCGGGCGCGCCGGCCTGCTCGGCCTCGACGGGCTGTGCAGCCTCGGTGGTCTGCGCAGCCTCGGTGGTCTGCGCAGCCTCGACGGCCTGGTCGGGCGTGGCCGCCTCGGGTGCGACCGGCTCCGAGGGGGACGGGTCGGGCGTGGCCGCGACCTCGGGGGCGGCGGCCTCGGGGGCGGCGCCCACCGGCTGGTCGTCGTCGGTCTCCCCGGCGTCGCGGCGGCGATTGGCGTCGGCCAGCCGCGCTTCGCGGTCCTGCTGGGCGGCGGCGGCCTCGGCCCTGGCCTGGCGCTGCTGCTCGGCCTTGCGGGCCTCGGCTTCCGGGTCGGGCGGCGCAGCGGCCTCTGCGCCGTCACGGGCGGCCCGACGGGAGGAGATGTAGCGCCCTTCCTCGACGGCGTCGGCGACCACCCGGCACAGGAGGGTGCCGGCCCGGATGGCGTCGTCGTTGCCGGGGATGACGTACTGGATCACGTCGGGGTCGCAGTTGGTGTCGACCACCGCGACGACCGGCAGGCCGAGCTTGTTGGCCTCGGTGACCGCGATGTGCTCCTTCTTGGTGTCGATGATGAAGACGGCGTCGGGCAGCTTGCTCATCTGGCGGATCCCGCCGAGGTTGCGCTCGAGCTTGTCGAGCTCCCGGCTGATGATCAGCGCCTCCTTCTTGGGCATGGCCTCGAAGTCGCCGGCGGCGCGCATGCGCTCGTACTCCTGCATCTTCTTCACCCGGCCGAGGATGGTGTTGAAGTTGGTCAACATCCCGCCCAGCCAGCGCTCGTTGATGTAGGGCATCCCGCACTGGGCCGCGTAGGTGGCCACCGGATCCTGGGTCTGCTTCTTGGTGCCGACGAAGAGGATGGTGCCGTCGTTGGCGACCAGGTCCCGCACGAAGGAGTAGGCCGTGTCGATGCGCTCGAGGGTCTGCTTCAGGTCGATGATGTAGATGCCGTTGCGCTCACCGAAGATGAAGCGCTTCATCTTCGGGTTCCACCGGCGGGTCTGGTGGCCGAAGTGGACTCCGGCCTCGAGCAGTTGCCTCATCGTGACGACGGCCATGCGTGGGTGATCCTTCCGGACGGTTGGTGGTCCGACCGCAAGCGCCGCGGGAGGCGGCGACCGTGGGTGCGGTCGGGAGTGGGCGAGGTCTCCCGCCGATCGGGAGACAGCCGAGGATGCTAGCGCAGGAGGAGGCCGGGGCCGCTTGCGGGGCTCAGGCCGTCTCGCGCTCGGCCAGGCTCATGCGGCTGCGCAGCTGGAGGATCGCCTTGGTGTGGATCTGGCACACGCGGCTCTCGGTGACCCCGAGCACCTGGCCGATCTCCGCCAGCGTGAGCCCCTCGTAGTAGTAGAGGGTGAGGACGATCTTCTCGCGGTCCCCCAACCGGTTGATGGCCGTGGCCAGCAGCTGCTTCATCTCCTCCACCTCGAACGCCGCCACGGGGCCCTGGCCGCGGTCGGCGATGGTGTCGCCGACGGTCGCCGAGTCGCCGCGCTGGCCCCACCGGCGATCACCTCGTCGAGGGCCACGATGCCGACGAAGGAGATCTGGGTGAAGATCTGCTGCAGCTCGGCCTCGTCGATCTCCATCTCGCCCGCCACCTCGGTGTCGGTCGGGGTGCGGAGCAGGGTTCCCTCGAGGGTGGCGTAGGCCTTCTCGACCGCCCTCGCCTTGGCCCGAACCGAGCGGGGCACCCAGTCCACCGAGCGCAGCTCGTCGATGATCGCGCCCTTGATCCGGGTGATGGCGTAGGTCTCGAACTTGATGTTGCGGCTCGTGTCGAACTTCCCGATGGCGTCGATCAGGCCGAACATGCCGTAGCTGACCAGGTCGGCCTGCTCGATGGTGTGGGGGAGGCCGACCGACACCCGCCCGGCGACGTACTTGACCAGCGGGGAGTACTGGATGATCAGCTCGTCACGAAGCTTCGACCGACCCGTGCGCTTGTAGTCCAGCCAGAGGGCGGCCAGCGCCCGTCGCTCGGACTCGGCGCGGGCTTCGGCGTCGTCGGGTGGCCCAGTGCCGTCGGGTGGCCCAGTGCCGTCGGGTGGCCCAGTGCCGCCGGGTCCCGTCATCGGCCCAGGCCGCCGCCGGCCGCGACACCACGCGGACCAGGAGAGATGGTGCGCCACGGCACGGTCACGCCGCGAGGCTATCGCCTCCCACATCATCGCAGACCATCGCCTGTCGACACCGGTTCCGCCCCCCCCGGACGGTCGCCGCGGCGCGCCAGGCGGCCGGATCGGCCGGCAGCGGTCACCGGAGGCGTTGCCACCAGCCCCCCTCGTCGGCGACCAGGCCGGCCGCGCCGAGGCGGTCGAGGGCGGCGGCGGCGGCCCCGACGTCGATGCCGGCGCCGGCGACGACCGCGTTGAGGGAGGTGGGCCGGTAACCCGTGGCCTCGAGCACGGCGGCGTCGTCGGGGTCGCCGGGCACCGAGCGGGGCGGGGGCGACGGTGCTCGGGCGGCGGAGGACGCTGCGGCCACGGGGGCCGGGTCGCGGGTGGCGTCCAGCGGCAGGGTCGGGGCGCGGCGGGGCGCCACCCGGCGGTGGGCGGCGCGCCGGCGGCCGGCCCGGCGCGGCCGGTCGGTGAAGGTCCCCAGGGCGTCGAGGACGTCCGTGGCGTCGCGCACCGGACCGGGTCCGTCCCAGAGCAGCTGGTTGGTCCCGGCCGACGCCGGGCTGGCCACCGCCCCGGGAACGGCCCGCACCTCCACGCCGCGCTCGATGGCCGCGTCGGCGGTGAGGAGCGACCCGCCCTGCTCGTGGGACTCGACCACAACGACGAGATCGACCAGGCCGGCGATGATGCGGTTGCGGGCCGGGAACCGCCACGCCTGCGCCGGGTGCCCCGGCGGGGTCTCGGCCAGGACCACGCCGGCGGTGGCCACCTCCTCCCACAGCTCGCGGTGGCGCGACGGGTAGGGGCGGTCGACCCCGCTGGCCGCCACCCCGGCGGTTGCGCCCGGCCGCTTTGTGGCGAGCGCCCCGCGATGCGCGGCGCCGTCGATGCCCATGGCCAGACCCGACACGACGCAGATCCCGGCGTCGGCCAGCTCACCCGCCATCGTCGCCGCGGTGCGCCGCCCGTCGGCGGTGGCCCGTCGGGTGCCGACGATGGCCACACAGGTCGTGTCCAGGGCACCGAGCTCCCCGCGCCAGAAGAGGGCGCCGGGCGGCGAAGGATCGTCGTCGAGCGCGGCGGGCCAGTCGGGCCGGCCGGCCCAGGTGACCCGGATCCCGGCCCGGACCGAGCGATGCCATGCCGCCGCCACGTCGAGGCTGCGAGCCGCCAGGTCCCACGGCACGCCCGAGGTGCCCGGACGCAGGGGCCGGACGGTGCGCCCGGCCACCACCTCGGCCCACGCGGCGGGTGGATCGCCCGGCCCGAGCAGCCGGCGCAGGCCGACGGGCCCGATGCCGGGCAGCGAGGCCAGGGCGGCGACGTACGCCTCGGTCGGGACGGTCACGATGCGCTGGTGGCGGCGAACGGCTCGGCCCGCAGGGCCAGGGCGGTCTCGACGTCGGACCGGTCGATCGGTCCGGGGTGACCCCCCAGGTCGGCGATGGTCCTGGCCACCCGCCGGACCCGGTGCAGCCCGCGCGCCGATAGCCGACCCTGCCGGAGACGCCGCTCCAGCACTCCTGCGGCGTCGGGTGCGAGGGGGGCCAGCTCGTCGAGGAGCGCCGCCGGCAGGTCGGCGTTGACCGCCACCCCCCGGCGCCGGGCCAGGGTGCGGGCCTCGGCCACGCGGGCCGCAACGGTCCCACTCGACTCGCCGCCGGGACCGCGCGCCAACAGCTCGTCGACCTGGGGGCGGTCGACCCCGACCCGCAGGTCGAAGCGGTCGAGCAGGGGGCCCGAGACGCGGGCGGAGTATCTCGACCTGGCCACGTCGCTGCAGCGGCAGCCGCCGGGCGACCCGTCGCCGCCGCACGGACACGGGTTCATGGCCGCCACGAGCAGGAAGCGGGCCGGGAAGGTGGCGGCCGCCCTGGCCCTGCAGACCAGCACCTGACCCTCCTCGAGGGGCTGGCGCAGGGTGTCGAGCACGTCGTGGGGAAACTCGCCGAGCTCGTCGAGGAACAGCACCCCCCGGTGGGCGCAGGTGATCTCGCCCGGCCGCATGGCCGCCGTGCCTCCGCCGACGAGCGCCACCAGGGACGCGCTGTGGTGCGGGGCACGGAACGGGGGCCGCCGCAGCATCCTCCCCGACGGGAGGATGCCCGCCGCCGAGTGGATCCTGGTCACCTCGAGCGCGGCGGCCCCCTCGAGGTCGGGCAGCAGCCCGGTGATCCGCTGCGCCAGCATCGTCTTGCCGGCCCCCGGCGGCCCGACGAGAAGGAGATGGTGGCCGCCGGCGGCGGCGACCTCTGCGGCCAGGCGCCCGACCGGTTGGCCCCGGACGTCGGCCAGGTCGCGCTCGGGGCCGGCCAGGGCCGCGGGTGCCGGTGCCGGGGTCGGAGGCCACGGCTCCTGGCCGGCCAACCGCCGGACGACCGCGCCAAGCGACGGCGCCGCAAGCACCCGTCGCCCGTCGATCAACGCCGCCTCGGCCGCCCCGGACTCGGGGACGACCACGGCGTCGCTGCCGAGCGCCGCGACCAGCGGGAGCATGCCGGGCACGGCGCGCAGGGCGCCGTCCAGGCCGAGCTCGCCGAGGAAGGAGGCCGCGCCGAGCGCCCGCACGTCGAGCTGCTCGTCCGCCCCCAGCAGGGCGACGGCGATGGGCAGGTCGAGTCCGGCGCCCGCCTTGCGCAGCGCCGAGGGGGCCAGGTTGACCGTGATCCGGCGCTGAGGCCAGCGCAGGCCGGACGAGACGATCGCCGCCCTCACACGGTCACGCGCCTCCCGGCAGGACGCGTCGGGCAGGCCGACGACCGTGAACTGCGGCAGACCGGTCGACACGTGGACCTCGACGGTGATCGGTCGACCCTCGACGCCGACGAGGGTCGATGACCCGACGGTTGCAAGCACAGCAGCCTCCTCCACGACGGTGCAGGAGCGGCCGTGACGTCGACCACGAACGACGCCGACCCTACGCCGGGGCTGCGACCGTCAGCGGCCGAGGGACCGGAAGGAAGCAACCCGGGCGGCCGCAGGCCGCAGGTGCCGTTGCGAGGGTCGAACGGTTGACGGCCGCCCGAGTTGCTTCCGCACGGGCCCTAACGGCCACGAAACACCGGCTCGCGCTTCTCCCGGAAGGCGGCGAAGGCCTCTTTGGCGTCCTCGCTGGCCAGGTTGACCGCCTGGGCGGTGCTCTCGCCCTCGATGGCCTGGGCGAAGGTCTTGCCGACCCCGTTGTCGAGCAGGGACTTGGTGAGGGCCAGGGCCACGGGGGGACCCGCCGCGAGGCGTCGCGCCCAGTCGTCGACGAACGCGTCGAGCTCGGCGACGGGCACCACCCGGTTGGCCAGGCCGAGCTCGAGGGCCCTCGGCGCGTCGACCATCTCGGCCAGCAGAGCCAGCTCCTTGGCCTTGGCCATGCCGACCCGGTTGGGCAGCAGCCACGACCCGCCGAAGTCGAGCGAGAGCCCCCGCCGGGCGAAGATCTCGGAGAACCTGGCCCGTTCGGACGCCACCACCAGGTCACAGGCCAGGGCCATGTTGGCGCCGGCGCCGACGGCCACACCGTCGACCTTGGCGATGGTCGGCTTGGGCAGCTCGAACAGGGCTCTGGCCGTCGCCCCGACGACCTGCATCCCGGCGATCAGGGCATCACCGCCGTCGCCGGTGAGGTCGGCACCGGCGCAGAAGTCCCCCCCTGCGCCGGTCACGACCACCACACGCACCGACGGGTCGACCGCCACCTCGGTGAGCACCTCGCGGAGCCGGTGCCAGGTCTGGTGGGTCATGGCGTTCTTCCTGGCGGGCCGGTTGAGCGTGACCGTGGCGATGGCCCCGTCGCGCTGCAGGTCGATCTCGTCCATGGACGGACGGTAGCCGGACACCCGCGGCCGGGGCCCGGAGGCCGGCGGAGAGGCGGCTCAGGTGCGGCCTCCGGCCCCGGCGCGTCGGATGGCACCGTCGAGGTCGCCCCACAGATCCTCCACGTCCTCGATGCCGACCGAGAGCCGCAGCAGGGCCGGCGGCAGCCCCTCCTCCCCGGCCTGGCGGCCGCGCCGCTCGATGAGGGTCTCGACCCCGCCGAGACTGGTGCCGGTGGTGGCGACGGTCGTGCCGACGGCGACGGCCTCGGCCACCTCGACCCCCCCGGCGACCTCGAAGGCGATCACGAAGCCGGGCCCGTCCATCTGCGCCGCCGCCCGGTCGTGCCCGGGGTCGCCGGGGAGACCCGGGTAGCGGACCGACGTGACTCCGGGGTGCAGGCGCAGCCGGCGGGCCAGCTCGCCGGCGGTGTCCTGGGATCTGCGCACCCGGAGCGGGAGGGTCCGCAAGCCGCGCAGGCCCAACCAGACCTCGAGCGGGCCGGGGGCGGCCCCGTGCAGCGACCGCCGGATCCGGAGCCCGGCGAGGACGTCGCCTCGGCGGGTCGCGGCCACGCCGAGGATCACGTCGGAGTGGCCGGCGATGGCTTTGGTCGCGCTCTCGACCACCACGTCGGCGCCGTGGTCGAGTGGCCGCTGCAGCACGGGCGTGGCGAAGGTGTTGTCGACCGCGACGTCGACGCCGAGCTCGTGCGCCCCGGCGACGAGGGCCGGCAGGTCGGCGACGGCGAGCAGGGGGTTGGTGGGGGTCTCGAGCCACAGCAGGCCACCGGACCCGAATCCGCCGTCGGGCCCGGAGGGGCGGCCGGGGCCCTCGACCAGCTCGGCGCAGGCGTCGAGGGTGGCGGCCGTGTCGGCCACGTCGACGGTGCGGTACCTGAGCCGGCCCCGGCCGGCGACGTCGGCGAGGTAGCGCCGGGTCCCGTTGTAGGCGTCGGCCGCCACGACCACCCGTCCCGGGGTCGGCAGCATCTCGAGCACCGCGGCGACCGCGCCGAGGCCCGAGGCGAAGGCCAGGGCGTCACCACCCTCGAGCACCCCGACGGCCTCCTCGAAAGCCGTCCAGGTGGGGTTGCCGTCCCGCCCGTAGGTGAGCTCGCCGCCCTGGTGGTACGTCGAGCTCAGCACCACGGACGGGTTGACCGGTCCGCCGGGCACGACGGGCGGCCGCCCGAGGTGCACCGCCAGGGTGTCGATGGACCAGGTGTCCATGGACCAGGTGTCGACGGACGAGCGGTCGCCGGTCAGAACGCCTCCTCGATGACCTGCACCTCGTTGCGCAGCACGGTGACCACGTCGAAGCGGATCTCGCGTCTGGGGAGGCCCCGGTGGGCGGCCAGCCAGGCGGCGGCGAGCCGGCGGATGGTCGCCCGCTTGCGCGGCGTCACCGCCTCTGCCGGACCGCCGAAGCGCTCCGACCGGCGCGCCTTGACCTCGCAGAACACGACCGTCTCGTCGCGTCTGGCCACCAGGTCGAGCTCGCCCGCCGGGGTCCGCCAGTTGCGATCGACCACCTGGTAGCCGTGCGACTCGTACCACGAGGCCGCCAGGTCCTCACCGCGGCGGCCGACGGCCTGGTTGTGCGCGTGCGCGGGTCCGCCGCTCAGAGCTCCTTCTCCGGGAGCTCCTCGACGTTGACGTCCTTGAACGTCACGACCCGCACGGAGGAGACGAAGCGGGCTGGGCGGTACATGTCCCACACCCAGGCGTCGCCGAGCTTGATCTCGAAGAAGGTGCGGGGACCGTCGCCGCTGGCGTCCATCTGCACGTCGTTGGCCAGGTAGAAGCGGCGCTCGGTCTCGACCACGTAGCGGAACATCGGGAGCACGGCCCGGTACTCCTGGTAGAGCTGCAACTCGATCTCGGTCTCGTAGCGCTCGAGGTCCTCGGCGCTCACCGCCGTACCTCGACGACGCAGGCCGGGCACGCGTCCCCGTCTCCCTGCGAGCGTGGCGCGGCGCGCGTCCCGTACTCGAAGCTCATGGCCGACATGCTACGGCGTGGCGACCGCGGGAAGTGGACGGGCCCGGGACCGCAGCTTCCCCACCTCAGTCTGAGCCTCAGCGCGCCGGGGAGCGCTTCTCCTTGATCTTCGCGGCCTTGCCGGACCGTTCCCGCAGGTAGTACAGCTTGGCCCTGCGCACGTCGCCCTTGGTGGCCACCTCGATCCTGGAGATCACCGGCGAGTGCACCGGGAAGGTCCGCTCGACGCCGACACCGAAGCTGACCTTGCGGACGGTGAAGGTCTCGCGCACGCCGGACCCCTGGCGCTTGATCACCGCTCCCTGGAAGATCTGCACGCGCTCGCGGGTGCCCTCGACGACGCGCACGTGCACCTTGAGGGTGTCCCCCGGAACGAAGTCGGGGACGTCGGTGCGCAGGCTGTCTTGGTCGACGATGTCGGTCGGGTTCATGGCGCGGTGCTCCTGGGCGCTCGGAGGGAACCCCTCACGCTAGAGGATCTCCGCCGTCTGCGGCGAGGCGGCCCTCAGCGGCGCCCCCGGTGAGGTCGAGCTCGGTGAGGTCGAATTCGGCGAGCAGCGCCTCCTCCTCGGCGCGCAGGCCGCCCCGGCGGGCGATGAGGTCGGGGCGCCGGGACACCGTCCGGGCGACCGCGGCCGCCCGCCGCCAGCGGGCCACCCGGGCGTGGTCGCCCGAGAGCAGGACCGGCGGCACGTCCCAGCCGCGGAACGACGCCGGCCGCGTGTAGTGGGGGTACTCGAGGAGGCCGTCGGCGAAACTCTCCTCGGTCGCCGACTCGACGTTGCCCATCACGCCAGGCACCAGTCGACAGACCGCCTCCACCACGGTGAGCGCCCCGACCTCACCGCCGGCGACCACGAAGTCGCCGATGCTGACCTCGCCGTCGACGAGATGGTCGGCGATGCGCTGGTCGACACCCTCGTAGCGCCCGCAGAGCAGCGAGAGCGATCCGCCGGCGGCCAGCTCCGCGGCCCAGCCCTGGTCGAAGCGGCGCCCGGCCGGCGCGAGGAGCAGGAGCGGTCGGGGCGGGGCGACCGCCTCGATGGCGTCGAAGACGGGGCGCGGCGCGAGCACCATCCCCGCCCCACCGCCGAAGGGGGCGTCATCGGCGGAGCGGTGCGGGTCGGACGCGGCCGATCGCAGGTCGTGGACCCGGAGGTCGAGCAGGCCCGAGCTGCGGGCCTTGCCGATCAGGCTGGCGTCCAACCACGGCCCGACCAGGTCGGGGAAGATGGTGAACACGTCGATCCTCACAGGTCGAAGAGGCCATCGGGCGGGTCGACGCGCACCCAGCCGGCTCCGCGCTCGACCACGAACCGCAGGGGCACGAGGGCGCCGGTGTCGGTGACGAGCAGGTCGCTGGCCGGGTTGGCCTCCACGCTCGTCACCGTGCCGTGGGTGACGCCGTCACCGTCGCGGACCTCGGTGCCGATCAGGTCGTGCACCCACAGCTCGTCGGCGTCGTCGATGGGGGCGGCGAGAAGCTGCTCCCCGCGCAGCCCGTCCGCCCCGGCCCGGTCGACCACCCCCTCGAAGGTGACGATCCAGCGCCTCCTGGCGCCCCCCATCGGGCTCGACTCGAGGATGCGGAGGTCGCCGCCGCTGCGGCGGCGCAACACGGTGCCGGCGAGCACCCGCTCGTCTCGGTTGGTGGTCAGCTCGACGATGACATCGCCGCGCAGCCCGTGGGCCCTCGCCACGAAGCCGATCTCGAGCATGCCGGTCCCACCGGGGTCAGTCGACGATGTCGACGATGACGTCGCGCTCCTCCGATGCGCCTGCGGCCCGCACCACGGCGCGGATCGCCTGGGCCACCCGCCCGCGACGCCCGATCACCTTGCCCATGTCGCCGGGGGCCACGTTGAGGGAGAGCTTGGTGCCGCCGTTGCGGGCCGGCTCCGCACCGACGCGCACGGCGTCCACGTCCTCGACCAGGTGGTGGGCCAGATAGGTGAGGACGTTGCCGGCGCGCCCGCCGTCGACCGCCTCGTCGTCCCAGGAGTCGTCCTCGCCTGCGGCCGCCGGGGTGTCGCTCACTCGGCCGCACCTGGGGCCGGGGCGTCGGCCGCGACCGTCGTCGCCCCCGACCTCCACGCCTCGATGGCGCCGGACTTGGTGAGGATCTTGGCGACGGTCTCGGTGGGCTGGGCGCCGGTGCGCAGCCACCGGATCACCTTGTCGTTGTCGACCACGATCCGCGTCGGCTCCTGGCGGGGCTCGTAGGTCCCGAGGATCTCGATGAACCGGCCGTCTCGTGGCGACCGGCTGTCCGCCGCCACGATGCGGTACACGGGTTGCTTCTTCTTGCCCATCCGCATGAGGCGGAGCTTGACGGCCATGTGAGGTGTGCTTCTTTCTGTCCTGCGTCGGGACGTTCGGGTGTCGGAGCGGGGCGTCGGCTCAGCGGCCTCGGCGGTTCTTCTTGGCGTTCTTGCGTGAGGTCTTCTGGGTGGCCTTCGCCATCCGCCGTCCGATGCCGGGGAGCCCGGACATCTGGCGCATGTAGGACTGCATCTGCTTGAAGCGGTCGAGCAGGCCGTTGACGTCGGCGGTGGTGGTCCCGCTGCCGCGGGCGATGCGGGACCGGCGTGACCCGTTGATCAGCGCCGGGTTGCGCCGCTCCTCGGGTGTCATGGAGTGGATGATGGCCTCGATCGGCTTGAGGGCGTCGTCGTCGACCTCGGCGTTGCGGACCTCTTTGGGCAGCCCCGGGATCATACCGACCAGGCCCGAGAGGGACCCCATCTTCTTCAGCTGCTGCATCTGGGCGAGGAAGTCCTCGAGGGTGAAGCTGCCCTCCTGGATACGGGCCATGGCCGCCTCGGCCTCGGCCTGGTCGACCACCGCCTCGGCCCTCTCGATGAGGGAGAGCACGTCGCCCATGCCGAGGATCCGGTCGGCCATGCGGTCCGGGTGGAACAGCTCGAAGTCACCCTGCCGCTCTCCCGTCGACGCGAAGACGATCGGTCGCCCCACGACCTCCTTGACCGACAGGGCGGCACCGCCGCGGGCGTCGCCGTCGACCTTGGTGAGGATCACCCCGTCGAGCTCGAGGGTGGCGTGGAAGGCCTCGGCGGTCGACACCGCGTCCTGGCCGGTCATGGCGTCGATGACGAGGAACGTGTAGTGCGGGGCGGTGACCTCGGAGACTCGCCGCACCTCGTCCATCAGGTCGGCGTCGATCGACAGCCGGCCGGCGGTGTCGACGATGACCACGTCACGGCCGAGGCGCACCGCCTCCTCGAAGCCCTTCTTGGCCACGGTGACCGGGTCGGAGGCCTCGCTGAAGACCGGGACCCCGGCCTCGGCACCGAGGATCCTCAGCTGCTCCACCGCGGCCGGGCGCTGGAGGTCGGCGCCGACGAGGAGCGGGTTGCGGCCCTCCCGCTTCTTGAACCAGGCGGCCAGCTTCCCGGCGGCGGTGGTCTTGCCCGCACCCTGCAGCCCGGCCAGGAGCACGACGGTCGGGGGACGGGAGGCGTAGGTGACCTTGAGGGCGTCGCCCCCCAGGATGGACCGCAGCTCGTCGTGGACGACCTTGACGACCTGTTGGCCGGGGGTGAGGCTGGCCGACAGGTCGGCGCCGACCAGCTGCTCCCTGACGCGGGCCACGAAGTCGCGGACGACGCGCAGGTTGACGTCGGCCTGGAGGAGGGCGAGGCGGATCTCGCGCATCGCCTCGTCGACGTCGGCCTCGCCCAGGCGTCCCTTGCCGCGCAGGCGCGTGAAGATGCCGTCGAAGCGGTCGGACAGGGACTCGAACATGCGGCGTACGAGCCTAGACCAGGAGGGGGATGGCCGCCCCTCGCGGCGGCCGGGCGTCCGGCGGGCTCACTCCTGGGTGACGAGGGCGTCCACGAACTCGACGGGGTCGAAGGGGATGAGGTCTCCGGCCCCCTCCCCCACGCCGACCAGCTTGATGGGGATCCCGAGCTCGGTCCTGATGGCCAGGGCGATGCCCCCCTTGGCCGTGCCGTCGAGCTTGGTCAGCACGACGCCGGTGACACCGACCGCCCCGGCAAACTGCTTGGCCTGGATCAGACCGTTCTGACCGGTGGTGGCGTCGAGGACGAGGAGCACCTCGCTGACCCGCCCGGGCGGCCGCTCGGCGACGCGGCGGACCTTCTTGAGCTCCTCCATGAGGTTGACCTTGGTGTGCAGCCGCCCCGCGGTGTCGCCGAGGACCAGGTCGACGTGGCGGGCGGCGGCGTGCTGGACGGCGTCGAAGATGACCGCTCCCGGGTCGCCACCCTCGTTGCCGCGCACCACCTCGACCCCGATGCGATCGCCCCACAAGGTCAGCTGCTCGGCCGCGGCGGCGCGGAAGGTGTCGCCGGCGGCGAGGACCACCGAGCGGCCCGCCAGGCGCTCGGCCAGCCCGACCTTCCCGATGGTGGTGGTCTTGCCCACGCCGTTGACCCCCACGAAGAGCCAGACGTTGGTGCCTCCGGGCTCGAAGTGGAGCGTCCGGTCGCCGTCGAGGCGACCGACCAGGTCGTCGCACAGGGCGCCGATGAGGGCATCGGGCGTGCGCAGGCCGTCGGCCTTGACCCGTGCCCGCAGGTCGTCGAGCACGGCGGTGGTGGTCTCGACACCGACGTCGGCGAGGATCAGCGCCTCCTCGAGCTCGTCCCAGGTGCCCTGGTCGATGCCGTCGCGCTGGCGGACCCCGCTCAGGTACCCGCCGAAGAGGCTCCTGGCCTTGCCGAGGCGGTCCTTGAGGCGGGGGCGGCCGCCCTCGACCGGCAGGGGGGCCTCGACGAGGTCGCCGACGTCGGTCGCCGCGACCGGCTCCTCCAAGCCCACCGGCGCGAGATCGGCCTCGGGGGCAACATCGGCCTCAGGGGCAACATCGGCCTCAGGGGCAACATCGGCCTCAGGGGCAAGATCGGCCTCGGGAGACCGGACGGGCCCGGGTGCAGCCGGCGACCCATCCGTGGCCGGGGGCGCACCGCGGCCGGGCGTCGGCGCGCCGCCGGGCCGGGTGCGGTCAGGAACCGTGCGGTCAGGAACCGTGCGGTCAGGAGCCGTGCGGTCGGGGGTGGCGGTGCGGCGGCGCCGGACGACGACCACGCCGGTCCCGCCGCCGCCGACCACGACCACGCCCGCCGCGATTAGGGCGATGATCAGGTCGTGCATGGGGACGGCAGCCTACGGCAGGGCCGGCGCCGTCCCGACCCGCTCGCTCACCACGCGGGAGGAGCCGCCGGGGGCCATGGTGACGCCGTAGAGGCAGTCGGCCGCCTCCATGGTCCGCTTCTGGTGGCTGACCACGAGCAGCTGCGCCTCCGACCTGAACTCGTGCAGCAGGTCGAGGAAGCGGTGGAGGTTGACGTCGTCGAGGGCGGCTTCGACCTCGTCCATCAGGTAGAACGGTGAGGGCCGGCTGCGGAACACGGCGAAGAGGAAGGCGAGGGCGGTGAGGCTGCGCTCGCCACCCGAGAGCAGCGAGAGGCGGCGCACGTTCTTCCCTGATGGCCGGGCCTCGACCTCGATGCCGGTGTCGAGGAGGTGGTCCGGGTTGGTGAGGCGCAGTCGTCCCTGGCCGCCGGGAAAGAGGGTGGCGAACAGCTTCTCGAAGTTGTCGGCCACGTCGGTGAAGGCGGCCCGGAAGACCTCGACGATCTCGCCGTCGACCGCCCTGATGACCTTGGCCAGCTCCCGTCGGGCCGAGCGCACGTCGTCCAGCTGGGCCTCGAGGAAGGTGTGGCGCTCGGTCAGCGCGGCGTGCTCCTCGAGGGCCAGCGGGTTGATCGGACCCATCAGGCGAAGGTCCCGTTCCAGCTCGACGCGACGACCTTCGGGCGTCGATCCCGGGGGCAGCTCGGGGCACGGAGCGCTCCTGGTGGCCTCGGGCTCGCAGTCGAGGTCGCGCCGGACGGTCTCGGTCAGGTTCTCGAGGCGGAGCCTGGTCTCGGCGTCGTCGACGTCGCAGCGGCCGATGTGCTCGCGGGTCTCGACCAGCTGGCGCTCTGCGGAGGCGCGCTGGCGGCGCCGGCTGTCGAGGCGCTCGGAGATCTCGCGGGTCGCCTCGGTCTCCACCCTCCGAGCCCGCCGGAGGCGCTCGACGGCGGCCGCGACCTCGTGCTCGCGGACGGCGACGACCGCACCGACGGCCTCGACGCGCCACGCCTGGGCGGCCAGGCGCTCCCGGCGCCCGGCGGCGGCGTCGCGCTCGCCGACGTTGCGGGCCAGACGTCCCTCGACCTCGGCCAGCCGGCGCTCGACGAGCACCCGACGCTGGTCGTGGGCGGACGCACGGATCTGCAGGTCCTGACGGGCCGAAGCCACCGACGCGGCCCGCTCGGCGACGCAGGCCCTCGCGGCGCGCTCGGCCATGGCCCGCTCGACCTCCGCGGCCGCGAGCGTCTCGAGCTCAGGTAGCAGGGCTTCGAGCTCGGCGATCCTCGCCTCGTCGACCGCGAGGCGCGACGCGGTCTCGCGTCGCCGCCCGCCGCCCGCCGCCTGCTCGTCGGTCGCGTCGGCCAGGTCGTTGGCCAGGCGTCGCCGCACCTCCTCGGCGCTGCGGCGACGACCGGAGGCGCTCTCCACCGCCGCCGCCGCCGCCTGCCTGGCGGCCACGGCATCCTCCCGGCGGCGGCGGGCGACGGCCGCCTGGGAGGCCGCCGTCTCGGCCAAGCTCAGCGCGGCGGCGGCCGCCGCCTCGGCCTCGGCCAGGGCGGCGCCGGTCGCGCCCGCGCTTCCCGCGCCCGTACGCCACAGGCCTCCGGCGAAGCGGTCGCCGTCGGAGGTGACCACGACCAGGTCGGGCCGGGCGACAGCCAGCTCGAGGGCCTCGTCCCAGGAGGTCACGGCGAAGGCGTGGCCGAGGAGCCGGTCGAGCAGGGCCTCGCCGGCGGGGAGCCGGGAGCGGACGTGGCGCCGCAGGGCGACCGCGCCCGGCGGCGGGACGGGATCGGACGGCCCGACCCCGGCGTCGAGGGCCACGACCGCGCCCCCGGCCCGCTGGTCCCGCAGCGCGGCGAGGCTGCGCCTGGCCGCGCCCGGGTCGTCGACCACGACCGCGGCCAGCGCCTCGCCGACGGCGGCCTCGAAGGCCGCCTCCCAACCGGCGTCGACCGCGACGAGCTCGAGGATGGTGCCGACGACGCCGGCCACGCCGGCGAGCCGCTCGGCCCCGGCCCTGGCCCTGGCCCGGTCGAGGGCCTGGGTGAGCGCCTCGGCCCTGGCCTGCCAGCGGTGGCGTTCGGCGTCGGCGGCGCGACGCGCCTCGTCGCGCTCCCCCATGGCCGCCTCCGCCGTCTCGGCGGCGGCGACCGCCTCCTCCGACTCCCTGCGCAGCCCGTCGGCGGCGAGGTCGAGCTCCGTGAGGGTGGTGACGACGCGATCGGCCTCGTCGGTCAACCTGGCCGTGCGTTGGTCGAGGGCCGCCACCCGGCCGTCGAGCCGGCGGAGCTCGGCGCGGGCCCGCTCGGTGGCCGATCGCAGCGCGCCGAGCTCGCCGCGCACCTCGCCGGCCGGGTCGGTGGCGACGGGGCCGTCCCTGCGCCACTCCTCCTCGACCCGTTCGGCCTCCGCCGCGAGGGCGGACTCGGCCTCGGCCACCTCGTCGGCCTGCGGCCCGAGGAGGGCGGCGTCGGATTCGTTCTCCTCGCGCTGCCTGACCAGGTCGGCCGCCTCGGCCTCCAGGCTGGCGACCACGTCGTGGTCCACCGTGACGGCCAGCTCCCTGGCCAGGCCGCGACGGCGCTGCTCGACCAGGGCGACGAGGCCGGCGGCGCGCGCTCGCAGCGCCTCGGCCCGCGAGACCGCCTCGGCCAGGTCGGCGGCGTCGCCGCGCCGGCGGACCGCGCTGAGCTCGGCTTCGGCGGCCAGCACCTCGGCGTCGAGGCCGGCGAGGGCGCTGCGCACCTCGCGCTCGCCTGCTTCGAGCTCGCTCCTGCGGGCGGCACCGGCTCGCAGCCGGGACTCGACGACGGCGAGCTCGCGGCCGGCCAGGTGGGTGCGCAGCGCGTGAAGCTCGGCGACCACGTCGCCGTGCCTGCGGGCCGCGTCGGCCTGCTTCTCGAGCGGGCGCAGCTGTCGGCGCACCTCTCGGAGGAGGTCCTGCAGGCGGACCAGGTTGCCCTCGGTCGACTCGAGGCGGCGCTCGGAGCGCTCCTTGCGGCGCCGGTACTTGAGGACGCCGGCCGCCTCCTCGATGACCAGACGCCGGTCCTCGGGCCGGGAGTTGAGGATGGCGTCGAGGTTGCCCTGGGAGACGATCACGTGCTGCTGGCGCCCGACGCCCGTGTCGGAGAGCAGCTCCTGCACGTCGAGCAGGCGGCACGGCACCCGGTTGATGGCGTACTCCGACTCCCCGGTGCGAAACAGCGTGCGGGTGATCGTCACCTCGGCGAAGTCGACGGCGAGCAGGCCGTCGCTGTTGTCGATGGTCAGCGACACCTCGGCCCGGCCGAGGGCGGCCCGCTTGGGGGTGCCGGCGAAGATGACGTCTTCCATCTTGGCGGAGCGGACCGTCCGTGGGCCCTGGGCGCCGAGGACCCAGGCGACGGCATCGACCACGTTGGACTTGCCACTGCCGTTCGGGCCGACGACGACGGTCACCCCGGGCTCGAACTCCAGGGTGGTGGCGTCGGCAAAGGACTTGAAGCCTTTGATGGTGAGGGACCGCAGGAACACGCGGGGCTGAACCTAGCGGCCCCCGACGCCGCCGCCGCGCACCCCGGGGCGACGCCGTCGCCGCTGGCAGTTGGTGCAGTAGTAGGTGCCGCGCCCGACGGCGACGACCCGGCGGATGAGCTGCCCGCACCGCCCGCAGGGCAGCCCGGCGCGTCCGTAGGCGCGGTGGAGGCGCTGGTAGGTGCCGATCCGGCCGTAGAGGTCGCGGTACTGCTCGTCGGCCAGCGACGACCCGCGGTGGGCGACGGCGCCGTCGAGCACCTCGACCATGGCCTCGCGCAGCCGAACCACCTCCGCGCCGGTCAGGCCGGATGCGGGCCGACCGTGGTGAAGTCGGGCCGTCCAGAGGATCTCGTCGGCGTACATGTTGCCGATGCCGGCGACGAAGCCCTGGTCGAGCAGCAGCGCTTTGAGCATGGTCCGCCTGGGCGCGAGGAGCCGTCCGAGGTCCGCGGGGGCGGGCGGCGACGGCCACGGGTCGAAGCCGAGGTGGGCGAGCTCGGGGGGGTCGTCGCCCGGGCGACCGGTGCTCACGAAGACCTCACCGAAGGTGCGGGGGTCGACGAAGCGCAACCGGCGTCCGCCGGCCAGATCGAGGCGCACGTGGGTGTGGCGCGGCTCGGGAGCGACCGCGTCGGTGAGCAGGAGTTGACCGCTCATGCCGAGGTGGATCACGACGATCGCGTCGCCCTCGACGTGAGCGAGGAGGTACTTGCCCCGCCGGCCGATGCCGAGCAGGTCGCGCCCGACCACGGCGTCGAGCGCCCTGGTGGGCTGCTGGTGTCGGCGCAGGGTCCTGACGCCCGTGCCCGACGCTCCGAGGATCCGCCTCCCGGCGAGCTCGGCGTCGAGGTCCGCCCTGATGGTCTCGACCTCGGGGAGCTCGGGCACCGCCGGGGTCAGCGGTCCCGGGCCGCGGCCGTCTCGAGGCGGTCCGGCGGCTCCTGGCGCCGGACCGGGCCGTGCCGGTGACCGGGCTGCGCCTCACCGGTGACCACCGAGAGGCGCTCCCACGCCTGGCGGGCCGCTTCCTGCTCGGCCTGCTTCTTGCTGCGCCCGTGGCCGCGGCCCCGCCGCTCGCCTGCGATGGTGACGACCGCGTCGAAGTGCTTGGCGTGGTCGGGTCCGCCCTCGCTCAGCTGGTAGCTCGGCAGCTGCTCGAAGTGGCGGGCGCTCAGCTCCTGGAGCCGCGTCTTGTAGTCCTGGCCTCCTGGACCGGCCGCCGCCTCGGCGATCCGGTCGCCGAGGAGGGCCATGACCAGCTCGGCCGCGGCCTCGGGACCGCGATCGAGGTACACCGCGCCGATGACCGCTTCGGTGGCATCGGCGAGGATCGACGGCTTCTCCCGGCCACCCGAGGAGTCCTCGCCCTTGCCGAGGAGCAGCGCGGCGCCGAGGTCGAGGCCGGCGGCGACGTCGGCGAGGGCGGCCGAGTTGACCAGCGACGCCCTGGCCTTGGCCAGCTCGCCTTCGGCCATGTCCGGGTAGTGGCGGAACAGGTGGTCGGTGATCACGACGCCGAGCACGGCGTCCCCGAGAAACTCGAGGCGCTCGTTGGAGGCGAATCCGGGGTTCTCGGCGCACCAGGAGCGATGCGCCAGCGACTGGGCCAGCAGGTCGGTGTCGGTGACCTCCCAGCCGACGCGCCGCGCCAGCTCGGTCATCGCCCCGGTCGGCTCGCTCGGCGAGGCGTCGGCCACCTAGCTGGCCGACCCACTCTCGAGCTTGGCGAGGACGTAGTCGACGGCGTCCCTGACCGTCTTCAGGTCCTCCAGGTCCTCGTCCTCGATGCGGAAGCCGACCGATCGCTCGGCCAGGTCCTCTTCGAGCGCCTCGACCAGCTCGATCAGCGCCAGCGAGTCGGCGCCCAGGTCGTCGCCGAACGACGCTCCCTCCGAGATCGACGACGCGTCGATCTCGAGGATGTCCGCGAGCGACCCCCTGACCAGCTCCAGGACGGCCTGGCGGTCGAGCGGACCGCGTTCGACATGGGTTTCAGCGGGCACGAGCGAACCTCCCTGGTGCGACAGCGGAATCTATCCGACCGACCTGACGGCGGACCGCGTCCGAGGTCGCAACGGTCAGCCCGAGACGGCGGACGACAGCATGGCTACCAGGTCGTCGGCCACGGCGCGGTGGGCGACGTCGACGGCGTTGACGACGGCCCGGGCCGACGACGAGCCGTGGCCGATGATGCACACGCCCCGGGTGCCGAGCAGCACGGCACCGCCGTAGGTGTCGGGATCGAGCTCGGTGGCGAGCGGGAGGAGGGCGGGCAGCAGGAGCGCCGATGCGGCCTTGGTCTCCTCGGTGGCGTCCATGGCGCCGAGCACGGCTCGCATGGCGAAGCGCAGCGACCCCTCGATGGTCTTGAGCGCCACGTTGCCGGTGAAGCCGTCGGTGACGATGACGTCGACGTCATCGCTCATCAGGTCGCGGCCCTCGACGTTGCCGACGAAGCGGACGTCGGGCCCGGCGGCACCGGAGGCCAGGAGGGCGTGGGCGTCCTTGACCAGCCGGGTGCCCTTGGTGTCCTCCTCGCCGATCGAGAGCAGACCGACGCGCGGCTCGGCGATCCCGAAGCGCTGCCGGGCGAAGACCGAGCCCATCTGGGCGAACTGCACCAGCCAGGCCGGGGTGCACTCGGCGTTGGCGCCGGCGTCGAGGAGGATCGTCGGGGTCGATCCGGGCACGGGGATCGGGGTGGCGATCGCCGGCCTGGCCACGTTCCTGACCCGGCCCATGCGCAGCAGCGCGCTCGCCATGGTCGCACCCGTGTTGCCGGCGCTGACCATGGCCGACGCCCGGCCGTCCCTCACCGCTTCGGCGGCCCGCACGAGGGAGGAGTCCTTCTTGGTCCTGACACTGTTGGCCGGGTCGTCGTGCATGCCGATGATCTCACGGCAGGCGATGACGGGGAGGCCGCCCGTGTCCCCCATCCGCTCGGGGTCACCGACGAGCACCACGGCGATGCCGAGCTCCTCGACGGCCTGGCGGGCCCCGGTGACGATCTCGCCTGGCGCGCGGTCGCCTCCCATGGCGTCGACCGCGACGGGCAGGTCCGCACGGTGGGGTCGGCCCGCCGCGCCGGCAGGGTCGTCACCGAAGGACGTCAGCGGACGTCGATGGCCTGCCGGCCGTGGTACCAGCCGCAGTTGGGGCACACGACGTGGGGCAGCTTGGCCTGGTGGCACTGGGGGCAGACGCTGCGCGCCGGCGCCGACAGGGTCCAGTTGCTGGCCCGGCGGGAACGGGTCTTGGCCTTGGAGGTCTTCTTCTTGGGTACGGCCATCGGGGCGCGACTTCCTCGCTGACGGATGGGTTGGCGGCGCAGCGCGACGCCGACGGGGACGAGCCCGCCGTGGGACCCGTGGAGTCTAGGCGAGCGGCCCGTCGTCCGCACCGCCGGGGACCCGCAGCGTGTCGAGCATGCCCCAGCGCGGGTCGGTGGCCGCGCTGGCGCAGTCGCAGGGGGCGTCGGCCAGGTCGGCCCCACACGTCGGGCACAGCCCTGGGCACGACACCGAGCAGAGCGGGGCGAGGGGCAGGGCGAGGAGGACCGCGTCCCTGGCCAGGGGAGCCAGGTCGATGTGGTCGACGCCGAGCTCGTAGGTCTCGTCATCGTCGTCGCCGGAGCCCTCGACGTGGGGGCGGTACAGCTCACGGACCTCCGCCTCGACGCGCCCGCCGACCGGCCGGAGGCAGCGCCGGCACGCCGCCTGCCAGGAGGCGGCGACCACCCCGCCGACCTCGACGCCGCCGTCGATGGAGGTCAGGTCGACGTCGACGTCGACGTCGCGGTCGGCGGCGACGACGGTGTCGGCGATCCGCAGCTCGCCCAGGGTGCCGGCGCGGTGCTCGTGGCGCCGGGCGCCGGTGGCGCGGCGCAGGGCGAGGACCGGGACCAGCCAAGGACCAGCGTTCATCGGTCCGTCATCGACACGATGCCGGACCGACCTGCGCTCGTCGGCTCGCTCCCGAGGTCGCTCACCCGCCGCCGTCCTGATCGAAGAAGGCCTCGCCGATGGCGCCCCCGAGGGTGTCGTCGGGGGTGCCGAGGGCGTTGTGGCCGTCCGGGTTGGGCGTCGGGGTGACCGAGAGCTTCTCGCGGCCGGCGGCGACGGTCTTGATGGTGCGCTCGAGCACGATCTCGAACGCGGCCAGCTTCTGGTCGCAGTAGTCCTCGGCCTCGAGGCGCAACCGCCTGGCCTCGTCGCGCGCCTCCTCGACGACGCGCCTGGCCGTGTGGTTGGCCTCCCGGACGATCTCCGTGCGCTGCACCATCCTCTCGGCCCGCAGGCGGGCCGACTCCAGCAGGTCGTCGGCCTCGCGCTGCATCTTGCCGATGAACTCGTCCCGCTCCTTCAGCATCCACCTGGCCTGGCGGAACTCCTCGGGCAGCCGGCCGACGGCCTCGTCGAGCAGCTCGAGCAGCTCCTCCTTGTTGTCCAGCTTGACCGACGACGACAGGGGCAGCGTCCTCGTGCCCTCGAGCAGCTCGATGACCCTGCGCAGCAGGGTCTCCGTGTCGGGGCCGTCCTGGCGGGGCTCGAGGACGCTCATCGGACCGCCATCGACACGATGCCGGCCCGACCTGTGCTGATCGGTTCGCTCCCGAGGTCGCTCATCCGGCCCGCCATCGACACGATGCCGGCCCGACCTGTGCTCATCGGTTCGCTCCCGAGGTCGCTCACAGTGCGAACTTCTCCTTCAGCTTCACGAAGACCGGCGGGGGGACCATGGTGCCGATCCGGTCGGCGCCCCCGAAACGGGCGAACTCCCTCACGTACTTGGACGCGATGAACGAGTACTCCGACGAGCAGGGGATGAACAGGGTCTCGATGCCGGCGACCGCCTTGTTCATCTGGGCCTGCTGCAGCTCGGACTCGGCGTCGGATGCCACCCGCAGCCCCTTCACGATGATGTCGGCCCCGGCCTGCCTGGCCAGGTCCACGACCAGGCTGGAGAAGCTGTCGAGGCGCACGTTGGGCAGGTGGGCGACCGACTCGGCGATCATCGCCGTGCGCTCGTCGAGGTCGAACAGGGGCTGACCCTTCTGCGGGTTGCGCATCGGCGCGACGACCAGGTGGTCGAAGAACCTCGCGGCGATCTCGACGATCTCCAGATGCCCGTTGTGGAACGGATCGAACGTTCCGGGGAACAGGGCAGTCCTCACATCCCACCTCTTCGATGCTCGTGCGCCAGGGACGGGGTCGGGGTGTCCGTTGCGATCGGCGCCGGTCGCAGGAGCGACAACATGGTACTGCCGTAGTCCCTCGTCCTCCGGATATCCCACCCGGCGGGGGGCGCCCACCCCGTCGCCGTCTCGGCCACGACCAGCGGATTCACGCCCGCCAGGGGTGCGAGCAGCAGCTCCCACGCCGTCCAGGCGTAGGGCGGGTCGGCGAACACCACGTCGAGGTCCCGACCGCCCGACCCCACCGCGCCCGAGGCCCATCGGAGGACGTCGGACCTGACGACGGTGCCGCCCGTCGCGACGTCGCCGAGCACCGCCAGGTTGGCCTCGATGGTCGCCACCGCCTCGCGGTCCGATTCGACGAACACCGCCGATGCCGCCCCGCGGGAGAGCGCCTCGATCCCGAGGGCGCCGCTGCCGGCGAAGAGGTCGGCCACGCGCGCCCCTTCGATCACGTCCATGCTGGTGAGCATGTCGAAGAGAGATTCGCGGACCCGGTCGGAGGTCGGTCGGGTGCGCCGCCCGGCCGGTGCCCGCAGCGACCGGCCACGGGCGATCCCGGCGACGACCCGCATGGCCGCCACGGTACCGGCCCGCGCCACACCGGCCCCGTGAGCGGCGACCTGCCCCCTCGCCCTGGGCGTCCCATGCCGCCGGAGGCGACCATCACCTGCGTCGACTGCGGCGGCACCGCCCACCTGCTCACCACCTGGCCCGACGACGACCCGCCGATCCCCGGCGACGTGCTCGTCTACCGCTGCGCCGACTGCTGGGACCGCTGGGACGTGGTGATGCCCGACGAAGAGCCGTGACGACGCCGGGGTGACGACCGCGCCGCAGGCGTCCGTCGGGGAGGTCTGCCGGCGCGCCGCGTGGTCGTTCGGCCCTTCACCCCCGGAACAGGAACGCCCGGTCGTCGTCGCCGACGAGCAGGCCGAGCTCGTCGGCCAGGTCCGGGTGGTCGGCGAGGGTGGGGTCCTCGGCGATGATCGCCGCCGCCACCTTCCTCGCCTCCTCCACCGTCCTGCGGTGCCGGCGGAGAGAGGCGAGCTTCAGGTCGGAGACGCCCTTCTGCCTGGAGCCGAGGATGGTGCCCGCGCCCCGCAGGTCGAGGTCGATCTCGGCCAGCTCGAAGCCGTCGGTGTGCTCGACGAGCGCCCCGATGCGGGCCGCGCCCTCGTCGCCGGCGGGGTCGCCGGTCAGGTAGCACCAGGAGTGGTCCGCGCCCCGCCCGACGCGCCCGCGCAGCTGGTGGAGCTGCGCGATCCCGAACCGGTCCGCGTCCTCGATCACCATCACCGTCGCGTTGGGCACGTCGACGCCGACCTCGATGACCGTCGTCGCCACCAGCACGTCGAGCCGGCCAGAGCGGAAGTCGGCCATCACCTCGTCCTTGTCGGCGCCCGGCATCTGGCCGTGCAGGAGGCCGACGGCCAGCCCGGCGAGCACCCCGCCGGCCAGGCGCTCGTGCTCCTCGGTCGCCGACTTGGCCTGGACCTTGTCGGAGCCGTCGATCAGCGGGCACACCACGTACGCCTGGCGGCCGGCGGCCACCTCCTCGCGCACACGGGCCCATGCCTCCTCCTCGCCCGCGGGACCGTTGGCCCACACCGTCTCGACCGGGGTGCGCCCGGGAGGCAGCTCGTCGAGGATGGTCGTGTCGAGGTCGCCGAAGACCGTCATGGCGACCGTGCGGGGGATCGGCGTGGCCGTCATCACCAGGACGTCGGGCACCCGGTCGCCGGCCCCCTTCTCCCGCAGCACGGCCCGCTGCTCCACTCCGAAGCGGTGCTGCTCGTCGATGACGACGGCCGCCAGGTCGGCGAAGGCGACGGTGTCACCGAGCAGGGCGTGGGTGCCGATCAGCACGTCGACGGTCCCGTCGGCCAGGCCCTGGTGGAGGCGCCTGCGCTCCGCCGCCGTGGTCCGGTTGGTGAGCAGCTCGACGCAGAGCGGCCGATCGGCGAACAGGTTCCCGGACCCGGCCGGCACGTCCAGGCCGGCGAGGAGGCTCACGATCCCCCGGTGGTGCTGCTCGGCGAGCACCTCGGTGGGCGCCATCAACGCCCCCTGGTGGCCGCCCTGGACCGACGTGAGCAGGGCGGCGACGGCCACGACGGTCTTGCCCGAGCCGACGTCGCCCTGCAGCAGTCGGTGCATGGGATGGGGGCCGGTCATGTCGGCGCGGATGGCGTCGATCGCTGCGCCCTGGGCCGAGGTCAGGGGAAAGGGCAGCCGGGTGAGGAACCGGTCGAGCAACGCCGTCCCCCCCGAGTGCACCACCCCGACGCTGTCGCGCTCGAGTGCGGCCTTGCGCATCAACACGATGAGCTGGAGGCGGAGCAGCTCGTCGAAGCCGAGGCGCCTCCTCGCCCGCTGCTCGTCGCCGATGTGGTCGGGCAGGTGGGTGTGGCGCAGCGCCCACGCCCGCCCGGCCAGCTTGTCCGCCTCGCGGACGGGCTCGGGGAGCGGGTCGACCAGGTCGCCGGCGAAGCGGTCGAGGGCCTCCGCGACGGTCGCGGCCACCGCCTCGCTGGTCAGCCCGGCCTTCTCCGACTGCGGGTAGACGGCCACGATGCGGCCGGTCCTGTCCCCGATCAGGTCGACGATCGGGTTGGTCATCTGCCGGCGTCCCCGGAAGCGCTCGACCTTGCCGAACACCACGACCTCCAGGCCCTCCTTCAGCTGCTTGGCGCGCCACGGCTGGTTGAAGAACGTGAGGTGCAGGTAGCTCACCCCGTCGAACAGGTCGATGTCCACCATGGTCCTGCGCTGACGGGTCGGACGGGTCGACACCCGGCGCACCGACGCCAGGACCAGGGCCTCCTCGCCGTCGACCAGCGCGGCGATCGGGACCTGGTTGGTCCGGTCGATGTAGCGGCGCGGGTAGTGGGTGACCAGGTCGAGGACGCTGCGGATCCCCACCGCCTCCATGGCTTCGGCCCGGCGGGCGTCGACCGACTCCAGGCGCCCGACCTCGATGGCGTCGAGGTCGGCGAGGGTGGTCACCGGCCGCCGGCCGGCATGTCATGCGAGGCCATGGGCCCATCTTGGCCGATGCCAGGGACGGCGGTTCTCAGCCGTGCGCGGAGCGGTCGCCGATCACTCCACGCCGAAGAGGTAGGGGTAGAGGGGCTGGCCGCCCTGGTGCACCTCGACGCCGACGGCGTCGTGGTGCTCGGCCAGCCACGACGTGATCCGGCGCGTGTCCGCCGCCGTGGCCCCCTCGCCGGCGATGATCGTGACCAGCTCGTGGTGGGCACCGTCGATCAGCGCCTCGAGCAGGCCGATGGCCGCGTCGGCCAGGGTGGGGGCCACGACTCGCACCCCGCGACGCGTCAGTCCGATGTGGTCGCCGACCTCGACAGGACCGGCCTCGGTCGAGCTCGCCCTGACCGCCGTGGTCACCTCCCCGGCGACGACCCGCTCGGCCGCCGCGGCCATCGACGCCGCGTTGGAGGCGGCGTCGCCCTCCGGGTCGTAGTCGAGCAGCGCGGCGAAGCCCTCGGGCACCGTCCGCGTCGCCACCACCCGCACCGTCTTCGACGACTCCGCCGCCGCCGCCTCGGCGACGGGCACCACGTTGGCGTTGTTGGGCAGCACGATGACCTCGTCGGCGGGGGCATCCCCGATGGCGGCCAGGAGCTCGGCGGTCGACGGGTTGATCGACTGGCCCCCGACGACGGTCCGGTTCACGCCGAGCGAGTGCAGGATCCGGGCCACGCCCGCTCCGACGCACACGGCCACCACCGCACAGGCGACGATCTCCTCGTCGGTGTCCTCGGGTGCCTGGTGGGCCGCCTCGCGCACCCAGCGCTCCTCCTCGACCTCGTCCCACAGGTCGGTGACCCGGATCGACCGCGGTCGGCCCGCCTCGAGCGCCGCTTCCACGGCGGCGCCGATGTCGTCGGTGTGGATGTGGCAGTTGTAGAGGCCGTCGCCGCCGACCACGACGATCGAGTCGCCGATCCCCGCCCAAACGGAGCGGAACGGGGGGACCGAATCGTCCGGCGCCTCGAGAAGGTACATCACCTCGTAGCGACACCCCTCCCCCGCCCCGGCCTTGGCGTCGCCTCCTCCGCTCGCCGGGTCCGCGCCCGCAGCGACCAGCGCGCCAGGGTCCGGTTCGGGCAGGGGGCGCCCGTCGACCACGTGGAGGAAGGCGTCGAGCAGCAGGAGCAGCCCGGTGCCCCCGGAGTCGACGACACCGGCCGCCTTCAGCACCGGCAGCAGGTCGGGGGTGCGGGCCAGCGCCTCGGCCCCTCGTGCCCGCGCCGATTCGAGGACGCCGACGAGATCATCCCCCGCCGCGCCGGCCGCCCCGTCGGCCACGGCGCGCGCCACGGTCAGGATGGTGCCCTCGATCGGCTGCTCGACCGCCAGGTAGGCCCCATCGGCCGCCCGCCCGAAGCCGTCGACGAGGGTGGCCACGTCGAGGCCGCCGGCCTCGCGGACGGCGTCGGCCAGGCCACGGAGGATCTGCGACAGGATCACACCCGAGTTGCCCCGAGCCCCCATCAGCGCACCGTGACTGATCGCCGCGGTCACCGACGCCACGTCTTCGGCGTCCACCGCGGCGACCGCATCGGTCACCGACTCGAGGGTGAGCGCCATGTTGGTGCCGGTGTCGCCGTCGGGGACCGGGTAGACGTTGAGGCGGTTGATCGGGTCGCGGTGGTCGCGCAGGACGTCCCGGTAGGCGGTCACCACGGCGACCACGTCTGCGGCCCCGAGGCGCTCGAGCGTCTGCATCGACGGGATGCTAATCTGGTGCTCGACCCGAACCGGCGTGGGCCTCGCGCTTGCGCGGACCTCTCGCCCGCGGGTCGATCGTGTGGTCAAGGCGCCGATGCGCGCCACGGAGAAGAGGTCTGGGTTCGGATGGCATCGGTGTGCGAAGTCTGCGGCAAGCATCCCTCGTTCGGGATGAGCATCAGCCACTCGCACCGCCGCACCAAGCGGCGGTGGAACCCGAACATCCAGCGCATCCGGGCCGTCGTCAACGGGTCCCCCCGGCGGTTGCAGGTCTGCACCTCCTGCATCCGGGCCGGCAAGGTCACCAAGGTCGTCCGCTAGCCCCGCCCGACGGCTCCGGCGCTTCTCCGGCCACCCAGGGCGCTCTCCGGCTCACCTGGGCGCTTTCTCCGGTCACGTTGGCGCGTCCGGCCCGATCCGCGGACCCGCTACCGCGGTGAGCGCGCCTGCGCGTCCGCTGTCGCGGCGGCCGCCGCCCCGAGCCGGGCGAGCACCCGAGCCGGTCCACCACCCGAGCCGGGCGAGCACCCGAGCCGGGCGAGCACCCGAGCCGGGCGAGCACCCGAGCCGGGCGAGCACCCGAGCCGGGCGAGCACCCGAGCCGGGCGAGCACCCGAGCCGGGCGAGCACCCGAGCCGGGCAGCCGCTCGGTGTAGGGCGCGACTCAGCGGGCGGCGCGAGTGGTGCGACCGGCGAGCAGCTCGAGGACGTCCTCGCTGCGGAAGCGCAGGTGGCCACCGATGGTCCGCAGACTGGCCAGCTTGCCGGCCGCCGCCCAGTTGATGACGGTGCGCTCGGTGACGTCGAAGAGGACCGCCACCTCGTGGCTCCTCAGCAGCTGCTGGCCCTCGGGCAGCCCCGCACCCCGCCGCAGCCCGACGATCCCGGCGAGTGGCTGCGGGGCCGGCGCCCCTGCGGTCGACGTGGACGGCGGCGTCCAGTCCCCCCCGGCCGGCGGGGTCGCAGGGGTGGTGGGCACACGGCGCAGCGACGACAGGTGGGTGCCCATCTGCCGGGCGACCGCCAGCAGGGCCCGCTGGTCGCGACGGGAGAGGTCGCGCAGCCAGCGGTCGGCGACGGCGACGACGCCGAGCACGGTGCCCGACGAGTTGCGCAGGGCGACGGCGTAGACCCACCTGAGCTTGTGGGGAGCCTGGGCCAGCGGCGAGGGCGAGAGCGCAGGGACGACGCTCAGGTCGCTGATGTCGACCGGCTCGTTCCTGGCGGACACGTAGTCGAACAGGGTGGGGTCGTTGAGCCCGTCGCGCTGCTCGAAGCCGTAGGAGAGCGTGCTCCACTGACCGTTGCCCTGGGGCACCGAGACCAGCGCCATCGGCGTCTGGCAGGCCAGCGCGGCGAGCAGGAGGATGTCGGCGAAGACCTGGCCGGCACCGGAGCTCGGCGCGGGCTCGCCGACCTGGGCGGCGCCCGGCCGGGCGGGTGCGGGAGCCGGATGGGTGGTCGACGGCGGCGCGTCGTTGCCGACGAGCAGGCTGCGCAGCGGACGGCGCCCCGGGGGCGCCTCGGCCTCGGCCTGCTTGGGCGGCCGGGAGGAGAGGAGGCTGCGGCGCAGGTGCTCCCTGCTCTCCATCACGTACTGCTGGGCGGGCAGCGTGCCGTCGGGCAGCGCGCCGGCGAGGGCGTCGACCAGCCCGAGCAGGTGGACCTCGAGGAGGTCCTTGCGCCGCAGGTTGCGTCGCTCGGTCTCCAGGCGATCGGCGAGGATCCGGCTGTCACCCACGAGGACGGCGGCCGCCAGGTGGGTCACAACGGTGCGGGCCGTGCGCTGCGCCCAGTCCGACGAGGTCTCCTCGACCCCGCCGATGTTGACCGTCGCGGAGAGCAGGGCCGGTCGCTCGGCCTCGAGCTGCTCGAAGGCGCAGGGCACCTCGACCGGGGGAGCCAGGCGTGGGGCGTGAAGCGCCCACCGCTCGACCACATCCGACAGCGAGCCGACGTCGGCGGACCACCCGTCGGCGCCGATGCGCCCCGAGCGCAGGTCGTCGGGGCCGAACGCCGCCCCCCAGGTCAGCACGGGCACGCCTTCGGCGTGGGCGACGGCCACCATCCTCGACGCGCGGGGAAGATCGGTGACCTCGCCGAGGGCGAGGACCACGGCGGCGGGCCGGTGCGCTCTGAGGTGGGCGTCGAGGCCGTCCCCCCCGGACGCGCTCAGCACGTCGGCGGGCCACCCGGCGTCGCCGACCCGCTCCGCGATGACCTCGGCGCCGAGCAGGTCGGCGCTCGACGAGGAGGTGAGGACGAGGATCGGTGCCCGGCCGGCCTCGGGCGCGGGACGCTCGGCGACGAGCGTCGCCCTGGCCAGGGCGCGCCTGGCCACCGCGGCAGCCGCCGCCGTGCCCGCGGCGTCGCCGCCGTCGGCTTCGCGGTCGATGCACTGCCAGGCATCCAGCAACTCGGTGCCGATGGAGCCGGTCGGCGTCCCTTCGGCCACGGCCCGCTCGACCAGCGCGGTGACCGACGCAGCGTCGAGCGCTGCGAGGTGACCGGCCAACAGGTCGAACGAGATCGTGGGCGAGAGGAGCATGTCCCTCAATCGGCGCGCCCCCCCACGCGCTTGAGGGAAAGCGCTCACCGACCGTGCTGACCGGTCACGGACGGTGCCGCCGTTCCGGGCCGGAGCCGGCGCCCGGTTCGCCGCCTCCGGCGACCCTCCGGTATCGTCGCCAACGTGTGCGAGCGTACGCCCGCCCGGGGGCGGGTAGGCACGGGTCCATGCTGTGGGACCGGCCGGAAGCCCACCGGGGCGAGACGAGACCGGTGAGCCCGGAGAGCCCGGCCCGGGGCCGGCCGTGACCGCCGTCACCATCCCGGCCACCCGTCGTCGGGGAAGCTGCTCCCGGCGCCACCACGCATCGCACCACCCTCGCACCGGCCTCGCCCGGACGGGGGCCCTTCCCACCCAGAGGAGCTGTGTCCTACCGTGACCGCTGCGCAACCGCTGACCGATCATCCCCGGCTCCTGGCCTGGGTCCAGGAGTGGGCGGCGCTGACCACCCCGGAGCGCGTGGAGTGGTGCGACGGCTCGGCGGACGAGTACGACGCCCTGGCGAGCCAGCTGGTCGACGGCGGCACCTTCCGGCACCTGGCCGAGGCGAAGCGGCCCAACAGCTACTGGGCGGCGTCGGATCCCGCCGACGTGGCCCGCGTCGAGGACCGCACCTTCATCTGCTCGGAGCGCGAGGAGGACGCAGGCCCGACCAACAACTGGCGCGCCCCTGCGGAGATGAAGGAGACGATGCGCGACCTCTACCGCGGGTGCATGCGCGGCCGGACGATGTACGTGGTGCCGTTCTCCATGGGTCCCCTCGGCTCGCCGATCGCCCACATCGGGGTGCAGCTCACCGACTCCGCCTACGTGGCCGTCAGCATGCGGATCATGACGCGCATGGGCCTCGGAGCCCTCGAGGTGCTCGGCTCCGACGGCGAGTTCGTCCCCTGTGTCCACTCGGTCGGGGCGCCCCTCGACGCCGGTGAGGCCGACGTCCCGTGGCCCTGCGACGCCGACAACAAGTACATCGTCCACTTCCCCGAGACTCGCGAGATCTGGTCCTACGGGTCCGGGTACGGCGGCAACGCCCTGCTCGGCAAGAAGTGCTTCGCCCTGCGGATCGCGTCGGTGATGGCCCGCGACGACGGCTGGCTGGCCGAGCACATGCTGATCGTGAAGCTGACGTCGCCGGACGGCGACGTCCGCTACGTCACCGGCGCGTTCCCCTCCGCCTGCGGCAAGACCAACCTGGCCATGCTGATCCCGACGCTGCCGGGCTGGAAGGTCGAGACCGTCGGCGACGACATCTGCTGGATGAAGATCGGGCCCGACGGCACGCTGCGGGCCATCAACCCCGAGTACGGCTTCTTCGGCGTCGCCCCCGGGACCAACGACAAGACCAACCGCAACGCCATGCTCACCTTGTCGGGCAACGCCATCTTCACCAACACCGCCCTCACCGACGACGGCGACGTGTGGTGGGAGGGCATGACCGACGACGAGCCGGCCCATCTCACGGACTGGAAGGGCCACGACTGGACGCCAGGGTCGACCACCCCGGCGGCCCACCCCAACGCCCGCTTCACCGTCCCCGCATCCCAGGACCCGGCCATCGCGAGCGAGTGGGAGGACGCCGCCGGCGTGCCCATCTCGGCCATCCTCTTCGGCGGGCGGCGCTCGAGCGTCGTGCCGCTCGTCACCGAGGCGAGGGACTGGCGCCACGGCGTGTTCCTCGGCTCGATCATGGCGTCGGAGACCACCGCGGCCGCGGCCGGGGCGGTCGGCAAGCTGCGCCGTGACCCCTTCGCCATGCTCCCGTTCTGCGGCTACAGCATGGCCGACTACCTGGCCCACTGGCTCGAGGTCGGCGCCAACATCGAGGAGGGCAAGCGGCCGAGGATCTTCTACGTCAACTGGTTCCGCAAGGGCTCCGACGGCAAGTTCCTCTGGCCGGGCTTCGGCGACAACAGCCGGGTCCTCGAATGGGTCTTCGAGCGGTGCGCCGGCCGGGGCGACGCGGTGGAGACGCCCATCGGCCTGGTGCCGACGCCCGCCGCGCTCCCGACCGAGGGTCTCGGCCTCGACGCCGCGACGATCGCCGAGCTGCTCGAGGTGGACCGGGACGAGTGGCGCGCCGAGGTGCCGTCGATCGCCACGCACTTCGACGAGCTCGGCGACCGCCTGCCCGCGGAGCTGCGCGACGAGCTCGCCGACCTCGACAAGCGCCTCTCCTGACCGGCGTGGCGCGCCATGGAGGTGCCAGGTGACGGTCCGGGCCTACGTGCTCATCCAGACCGAGGTCGGCCAGGCCGCTTCGGTGGTCACCGCGGTGCGGAGCCTGCCAGGGGTGGTGGAGGCCGACAACGTCACCGGGTCCTACGACGCAGTCGTCGTGACCGAAGCCGAGTCGCTCAACGAGCTGGCCCGGATGGTCGTCAGCCGGATCCAGGCCACGCCGGGGATCACCCACACCCTGACCTGTCCGACCGTCGACCTCGACTGACCCCCGGGAGCGGACCCGGTCGGCGCGGTCCTCAGGAGGGAGCGCCTGCCCCGGTGTGCTGCGCCAGGTCGTAGGACCACAGCTCGCTGTGGGCCGCGACCGGGCCACCGGGGCCCTCGGGCCTGGCGTGCCCGCGGGTGAACGACGACGACCCGAGCCACGCCTCGAAGGCGGCCTCGTCTCGCCAGCGGGTGTAGACGAGCCAGGTGGTGCGGCCGTCGGCCGGTCGCAGGAGCTGGAACTCCTCGAACCCGTCCTTGGTGTCCACCTCCCCGAGGCGGGCGGCGAAGCGGGCGGCCATGTCGTCGGCCCGCTCCGCGGGAACCTCGATGGCGTTGATCTTGATCACCGACATGGCGGCAACCTACCGGTGACAACCTCCGGCGCGGGCGCGCTCACCGCACTGCGCCCGCGGTCCGCAACTCGGCCACCTCGGCGGCGTCGAAGCCCCAGTCGGCGAGGACCTCGTCGGTGTGTCGCCCCGCGGCCGCGGCCGGACCGCGCACGTTTCCCGGCGTCCGGGACAGGCGCGGCGCCGGCGCCGGCTGCACCACGCCGGCCACCTCCACGAACCCGCCTCTGGCCCGGTGGTGCGGATGGCCGGGCGTCTCGTCGAGGTCGAGCACCGGGGCGAAGCACACGTCCGTGCCCTCCATCAGCGCGCACCACTCGTCCCGGGTCCTGGTCGCGATGATCCCGGCCAGCCGGACCTTCGCGTCGGGCCACGCCGCCCGGTCGCCCTGGGCCGCCACGGGACCCCCGCCGTCGACGTCGGCCGCCAGGCCGGTGATGCGCACGAGCTCCGCGAAGAACTGCGGCTCGAGCGACCCGATCGACACCCACCGGCCGTCGGCCGTCTCGAACACGTCGTAGTACCACGCCCCCGTGTCGAGCAGGTTGGTGCCACGTGGGCCCCACTGCCCGTCGGCCTCGAAGCCCCAGACCATCCCGGCGAGCAGGGCCGACCCGTCGATCATGGCCGCGTCGATCACCTGCCCCTGGCCCGACCGCGACGCCTCGAGGAGCGCCGCGACCACGCCGAAGGCGAGCAGCATGCCGCCGCCACCGAAGTCCCCGACCAGGTTGACCGGCGGCGTGGGCGGCTGGCCGGCCCGGCCGAGGAGGGAGAGGGTGCCGGAGAGGGCCAGGTAGTTGATGTCGTGGCCGGCCATCGCTGCGTAGGGGCCTTCCTGTCCCCATCCGGTCATGCGCCCGTAGACGAGCCTGGGGTTGCGTGCCGCGCACGCGTCGGGCCCGAGCCCGAGCCGTTCGGTGACGCCGGGACGAAACCCCTCGATGAGGGCGTCCGCCGACTCGACGAGGCGCAGCACGGTGTCGCGGCCCTGGGGGTGCTTGAGATCGACGCCGACCGACCTGCGGCCCCGTCCGAGCACGTCGGTCACCGGCGGCGCCGCGCCCTCGCTGACCGAAGCGGCCCGGTCGACGCGCACCACGTCGGCGCCCATGTCGGCGAGCATCATCCCGGCAAACGGGCCCGGGCCGATGCCCGCCAGCTCGATCACCCTGACGCCCTGCAGCGGGCCGTTGGCCTTCACACCGTGCCTCCTCCCGGCCGGTCGTCCGCCGGCACCGTCCTGATCCTCCCTCGGCCCCGGGGACGGGGCAAGTCCACCCGGTCGGTCCCGATCTGGCGTCGCCCGGAGGCGGGCGAGCCGGCCTGCTCAACCGGCCGGCTCGATCCCGTCCAGCCGGGACCGGAGCCGGGCCAGCGCCCCCGCCGTCCTGAACCCCCACCAGAACAGGTCCTTGCCGTCCACCAGCACCATCGGCGCGACCTCTTCGAAGAGGTGCCGATGGCGCTCGGCCCACGGGTAGGGCTCGCTCGGCGCCAGCGTCACGTCCGGCGCCAGGGCGGCGACCTCGGCCAGGTCCACCTCCGGGTAGCGGTCGGGGCGGTCACCGAGCACGTTGGTCACCCCGCACACCGCCAGCACCGACCCGCCGTAGGTGTCGTCGTTGACCGCCATCCACGGACGGCGCCAGATCGGCACCCACACCCGGAGCTTGCGCTCCCGCGCGGGCGCCTCCACCCCGGCGGCGTCGTCGCCCTCCCCCTCCACCGTCGCGCCACCGAGCCCGAGCGCGCCGCGCAGATCGGCCAGCATCGGCGCCACGTCGCTCACCGACCTCACCGCCGACACCCACAGGCGCAGGCCGGCGGCCTCCATCGCCTCCGCGTCCTCCCGCCGGTTCTCCTCCCGGTCGACCAGCACCAGGTCCGGCGCCAGCCCGGCGATGGCCTCCACATCCGGGTTCTTGGTGCCTCCGACGGTCCGCCGCCCGGGCAGCTCGCAGAACCTGGTCACCGCCAGCGGCTCCACCCCCCACGCCACGAGGGTCTCCGACAGCGACGGCACCAGGCTCACCACCCGCGGGCTCACCGGCCCCCCAGCAGGCGGCCCTTGGTGGTGGCGAACTCGGCGTCGGTGATGACTCCCCGCCGGCGGAGGTCGTCGAGGCGGTCGAGCTGTTCGGGCAGGGACAGGCCGGGCCCCGCAGCCCTCGACGCCTCCCGCGCCGACAGGACGGCGTAGATCTCCCGCTGCACGGCGGCTGGCCCCGGCGCGTCACGGAACACCTCCTGGCCCTCGTGGCCCGCCGACTCGAGCAGCAGATCGCCGGCCCGGATCAGCCGGTCGAAGATCCCCTGCCGGTAGGAGATGTCCGTGAGCGCGCCGAGCGGGATCTCCCTGCCGTTCCTCGCCACCACCCCGCTGCGCAGCACCAACCGATCCGTCGTGACCACCAGGCTCGTCGCCCGCCACCGCAGGTACCGACCGAGAAGGTTGGCCAGCACCAGGACCAGCACGGCGACCACCACCCACGACAGCGGCGACGGCGGCGAGTGCGCGGCCGCCACACCGGCACCCGCGATCACCAGCACCGCCAGGGTGATCGGCCCGGCCAGCGCCCACACGTGGGCCCGGATGTCGACCACCACCTCCTCGCCGTCATCGAGCAGCTTCGAGGGAAACGCCATGGCGTCGTGATCGTACCGGTGGCCTGGTGGGCCGACCCCCTCGGCGGCTCCCGTACTGCCCAACGCAGAGAGTGGGAGGTCACCCACAGAAGAAGATTTCCTTGCCGGATCCTTGACGCCGCCTCCCTCGAAGGGCAGACTTCGGACCTCGAAAGGTGTCCGGTTGCTGCGCCGGCACGGTGGTTCGGGGGGATCACCGCCAGGCGCGCAACCGGCACCTCGACGAGTTACTACGACGGCCCCCGGTGATCCGGGGGCCGTCAGTCGTGATGCGCCCGTGCTCCGAGCCCAGTGGCGAGCCCGGGGCGCCTCGCGTACCGGCCCCAGTTGCGAGCCCGGGGCGCCTCGCGTACCGGCCCCAGTTGCGAGCCCGGGGCGCCTCGCGTACCGGCCCCAGTTGCCCGGGGCCGGGGGCGCCGATCTTCGGGCGGCCCACACGAGCATCCAACGTGGAGTGCCCCGAGAAGCCGGGGCGATCACTTATCGGGCCCGGGCAGCGGGGGCCGGGGAGCGGCTCGTGCGCCAGGGTCCAGGTGCCCGGGGCCGGGGGCGCCGATCTTCGGGCGGCCCACACGAGCATCCAACGTGGAGTGCCCCGAGAAGCCGGGGCGCTCACTTACCGCGTCAGTGGCTGGGGCTCCGCACGTACCGGGCCCAGTGGCAGAGGCATAGCACGCCTCGCAGGCCGAGCCCAGTGGCGGAGGCATAGCACGCCTCGCAGGCCGAGCCCAGTGGCGGAGGCATAGCACGCCTCGCAGGCCGGGCCCAGTGGGCGGGGCCCCGGGGCGCCGATCTCCGGGCGGCCCACACGAGCATCCAACGTGGAGCGCCCCGAAAAGCCGGGGGCGGCCTGAGAAGCCGAACACCCCGAGGAGCCGAACACCCCGAGGAGCCGACCGCCCTGCGCGCCCGAGATCCGCCCGCCCGAGACCCGCCCGCCCGCTGCCCCACGCGCCAGCGGCCCCACGCCCCCGGACCGCTCCGGCGCCGGCGGGCATCCCCCATCGGGGTCACACCCCCTCCCTATCGTCGAACAGGTGATCGACCCCCGAGCGCCCAGGTGCCCGAGCACCCACCTGCCGGCGTGCCCGGTGACCGACCCACAGTCCGACCAGCTCCTCGACGACCTCACGGTGTCCCAGCGTCGGGCGGTGACGTCGGAGGCCACCCCGCTGTGCATCCTGGCGGGCGCGGGCGCCGGCAAGACCCGGGTGCTGACCCGCCGCATCGCCCGCCGAGTCGTCACGGGGAGCGCCGACCCGGCGCGGGTCCTGGCCCTCACCTTCACCAGGAAGGCGGCCGGTGAGCTGTCCCATCGGCTGGTCGCCCTCGGCCTGCGCGACCAGGTCCAGGCCGGCACCTTCCACGCCGTCGCGGCCGCGCAGCTCCGGCGCTGGTGGGCCGACCGCGGCCAGGCGGCGCCGACCCTGCTCGACCGCAAGGGACGCCTGCTCGCCCCCCTCGTCGATGGGCGGCCAGGACTGGCCGGCGTGCCCCTCCCGGAGGTGGCGGGCCACATCGAGTGGGCCAAGGCCCGGCTGGTCCGACCCGAGGATCTGCCTGTCGCGCTGGCCACCGCCGGCCGGCGGCCGGCCGTGGCGGCAGAGGAGCTCGCCGCGGTCTACGCCCGCTACGAGCACGAGAAGACCCGCCGTGGCCTGGTCGACTTCGACGACCTCCTGGCCAGGTGCGCCGACGCCATCGACACCGATCCGACGTTCGCCGCCGCCCAGCGGTGGCGCTGGCGGCACGTGTTCGTCGACGAGTTCCAGGACGTCAACCCGTTGCAGCACCGCCTCCTCCTCGCCTGGCTCGGGTCGTCACTCGACCTGTGCGTGGTCGGCGACCCCAACCAGGCCATCTACGGGTGGAACGGCGCGGATCCCGAGCTGCTGGCCGCCCTCCCCCACCGGTGGCCGAGTGCCGAGGTCGTCCGGCTCGACGCCAACCACCGCAGCACCCCCCAGATCGTCGCCGCCGCCGCCGCCGTCCTCGGTGCGGACGCCGGGGAGGTGCGCTCCACCCGACCCGACGGTCCCGCCGTGGCCGTGCGGTCGTGGTCGAGCGGCGAGGCCGAGGCGCAGGGCGTCGCTGCCGGGGTGCGCGCCGCTCACGCGCGCGGCGGCCGCTGGCGCGACCTCGCCGTGCTGGCCAGGACCAACGCCCAGGCGCTCGTCCTGGCCGACGCCCTCCGAGCCGCATCGGTCCCGGTGCGCACCCCGGGGGCAGGTGCCCTGCTCGACCATCCGACCGTCAGGGCGGCGCTGACCGAGCTCAGGCGGGCACCGGCCGCCCCCGTCGCCACCGCGGCGGCGGATCTCCGTGCGTGGGCGGAGACCGGGGCCGTCACCGCCCCCGATGCCACGCCGGATCCCAGAGGCGGCCCCCCTTCCGCGACGAATCGCGATCCGGGTGACGACCCGGCCGGCGCGCTCGTCGCGCTCGCCGACCTGGCCCGTCAGGCGGGCCACGCCGAGCCGGCGACCACCATCGGTGCCTGGATCCGGTACCTGCCCGTCGAGCTCGGCCGCGACCCGGCGGGACCGGAGGCCGACGCGGTCACCGTGTGCAGCTTCCACCGGGCCAAGGGGCTGGAGTGGTCGGAGGTGTGGGCCTGCGGCCTGGAGGTCGGGCTCGTGCCGATCGGGCATGCCCAGAGCGCACCGGCGCGGGCGGAGGAGCGGCGGCTGCTCTACGTGGCCCTCACCCGCCCGTCGCAGCGCCTGCACTGCTCGTGGGCCGAGACCCGGGCCTTCGGCGCGCGGGCCGTCCCCCGGGAGCCTTCGCCCTGGCTGGCGTCGATCCCGCGTGCGCCGGCTCCGGCCGACGACGACGCGGCCGACGACCCGGACCGGTGGCCCCGCCGGCTGGCCGAGCAGCGGGACCGCCTCAGGGCCGACGGGAGGCGCCGGGTGACCGACCGGCTCCCGGCGGGATGGGCGCCCCCCGATGACGAGGTGCTCGGCCGGCTCCGGGCCTGGCGGGCCGAGACGGCCAGGGCGTCGGCCGTGCCCGCCCACGTGGTCCTCCACGACACGATCGTCGTGGCCCTCGCCTCGCTACGTCCCCACGACCACGCCGGGCTCCTCCGGGTGCCGGGGCTCGGGCCGGTCAAGGCGGACCGGTTCGGCGAGGCCCTCCTCGATCTGGTCTCGCCTCACGCCATCCCCGCCTAAGACCGACCGCACCGGCCACAGGCCGGTCCGATCGTCCCCTGCCGGCAACCCGGCCCGGACCGTGCCGCCGGATCCGCAGAGGCAGTCGAACCGGAAGCCGGCGTTGGCCGGAAGCCACCGAGAGAGGGCATGGATCCGCGTCGGGCGTTCGACTAGTGTTCTCGGCGTGGGCGCCTGGTATTCGATCGAAGTGCTGGACGGTGGAGCTTCCGCCAGCGGATGGGCCGAGGCGTGGAGTGACGCGCTGATCGGCTCGGCGCTCAGCGGTGGCGCCGCCGACTGGTCGTGGCACCGCCACGGCTGGGGCGTCGTGTTCGAGGTCGAGCTGACCGACGACGCCGCCTGGGACGGGTTCCGGGAGCAGACGGCCGTGCGGGCCGCTCTCGATGCCGCCCCCGACCCGCTCACCGGAGTCATCGTCTACCGCGGGCGTGGCGGCAGCGCCGGCGCGGCCGCACCCCGCAAGCCACGCCCGCTGGCCGGGTCCGGTGCCGCTGCCCTCCCGATCCCCTGGGACCTCGGCCTCGAGGTTCCTGCGGACCTGAGCGCCCTGCTCGGCCCGGCCGGGAGGCGCAGCACGCTCGCCGGCAGCTTCATCTGACGGCACGCGGGTTCATCTGACCGCACCCGGGGCGCCCGCCACCTCCCCGGACGAGCTAACGCGGCAGCCCGGACGGCACCACGGCGAGGTCAGTCCACGTCGACGACGACGGGGGCGTGATCCGAGGGTTGCTTGCCCTTCCGGGCGTTGCGGTCCACCACCGCCCACCGCACGGCGCCGGCCAGCCGCTCGGTCAGCAGGATCAGGTCGATGCGCATGCCGCGGTGGGAGTGAAAGTCCCCGGCCCGGTAGTCCCAGTAGCTGTAGAGCCCGGGATCGGGCCACCGCCGGCGGAAGGCATCGACCAGACCCCACGACTCGAGGTTCCCGAGGGCGCTGCGCTCCGGCGCCGACACGTGGGTCGACCCGACGAAGCGGGCCGGGTCCCACACGTCGTCGTCGGTGGGGGCGATATTGAAGTCACCGCAGACGGCCACCGAGTCGGAGGGGTCGGCGACCGCATCCAGGTGCTGACGCAGGCGCCCCAACCAGTCGAGCTTGTAGGCGTAGTGGTCGTCGTCGAGGGCGCGGCCATTGGGCACGTACACGCTCGTGACCGAGACACCACCGCATCTGGCCGTCAGCAGCCGGGTGTCCCGGTCGGCCTCGATCCCGGTGGCGAAGCCGTCGACGACGTCGCCGATCCCGACCCGGGAGACGATGGCCACGCCGTTCCAACGCCCGTCGCCGTGGTGGACGCTCTCGTAGCCGAGGGCGGAGAAGGCCAGGTGGGGGAAGGCGGCGTCGGCCATCTTGGTCTCCTGCAGGCAGACCACGTCCGGCCGCGCGTAAGCCAACCACTCCTCCACCCGCGACAGGCGGGCGTTGAGCGAGTTGACGTTCCAGGTCGCGATCCGCACGGCCGCATGCTACGGGGGCCACACCGACCGGCGCCCGCAGCGAGGAGCGGTGTCAGCGGCTCGTCGGTGCCGTGCGCTCGGACTACCGGCCGGCACGGGTGGCCGGCACCGCCTTGGACGAACCGGCCGCCTTCGTCGAACCGGCTGCCTTCGTCGAACCGGTTGCCTTCTTGGTCGTCGACTTGGTCGCCGCTCGCTTCTTCGCCGGCGCAGCCGCCGTCGCGGTCCGCTTCTCCTCGCTCGCCGCCGCGGCTGCGGGCGAGGACTTCGCCGCACCCGACTTGCGGGCGATGCCCGATCTGGCCGTCGAGTCACCCGACTTGCCGGCGGTGCCCGACCTGGTCGCCCGCGGGGCCCGCGCGGGAGCATCGGCGGGCGCGGCCTCGGCGGAGGCCTTGGTCGTCCTCCTGGCCGGGGCGCTCCGCTCCCCGTCCGTGCCGGTGGCCGCCTTCTTCGCCGCCTTGGCGGGCGTCGCCGCCACCCTGGCCGCGGCCTTGGTGGAGGCCTTCGCCGGGGCGGCGGACGGCGCTGTGGCCGCAGCCTTGGATGGCGCCCCGGCCGAGCGGCGGCGTGGCGCCGGCTCGGACACTGCGGGGGGCGCCTCGGTCTCGGCCACCGCCTTCTTGGCGCGCCGCCGGGGCGCAGCGGGCTCGGCCGTCCCTTCGGCCACGGGCGTCCCCTCGGCCACGGACGTGACGGGCTCGGGCGACGGCGCGACCGTCTCGGGAGTGGCGGCCTTCCTGGTCCGTCGGCGCACGGGTGCGGGCTGCTCCTCGGGAGCCGCGTCCGGAGCGGCGCCTGCGACCGGTTCGCTCACGGCGGGCTCGTGCGGCGCCGACGGTCGCGACTCCGAGGGCCGGGCCGGCACGGCGGGCGCCTCGGCGGCGACGGGAGCGGGCCGGGAGTCCCCGATCCTCGGTCCACCCACCCGGGGTCGCCGCGTCCGGATCGGGGCGGTCGCCTCGGTCTCCTCGTCGACCACGTCGGGGCGGATCTCCGCCTCCACGGTCTCCTCGGTGGGGCCACCGGCGACCTTGGCGAAGCCCGGCAGGGCCAGCTCCACGCCCCGGCGGAGCGGATCGAGAGCCTGCACCACGAAGGTCCGCTCGCCGCCCTTGGCCAGCACGTCGCGTGCCTTGCGCGGCGGCGGCTCGCCCATGGCCGATAGAGGGATGTAGCAGTGCACCTCACCCACGTCGACGAAGGCGCCGTGGGAGGAGAACTGGTCGACCACGCCGCTCACCTCGCCGCCGAGGGGATGGCCGGCGATGAACGTGATGAAGGTCAACGGATCGTTGACCGGTTCCGAGGGCGCCTCGGTGGTGCGGCGCCGGCGGCGGCGCCCACTGTCGCCCGGCGCGGTCACCTCGGAGGTGGCGGTGGCGATGGCCCGGTTGACCTTGGGCGCCCGGCCCCGCGTGCCCGACACCGCCGGCGCCGGTCCCGGCTGGCCGTCACGCTGGCGCTTGGCCTCCTTGACCGCCTCCCGGCTCTTCGGGCCGCGGACCGGGGTGCGGGGGGTGAAGATCCATCCCACGCCCGGCACCGGCTTGCCGCCGATCAGCCGTCCCCGCTCGAAGACCCACTCGTGCTCGCCGTGAAACTCCTGGAACGAGTCGTTGGAGAGCACCGTGGCACCGGTCTTCTCCGCGATGCGCAGGAGGAAGGCGTCGCCCCGGCCGATGGCGCCCGCCGGTGGCGAGACCACCTCACCCGCCTCCTCGGCCTCCTCGAAGGTGGGGAGCTCCGACGGATCGATCCGGTGCCCGAACGACGCGTCGACCACGACGGTCACGATGTCGTCGGGGTTCTCCGCGAGAAACTCCCTCACGGCCTGGTCCAGCTGGGCGAGGCTCGGGAGGGACCGACCTTCGGTGGCGATGTTCGAGCCGTCGACGACGACGTGGCGGTGCGGCATGTCACCGAGTAGTCAACCACCCGGACGCGCCCGAACGAGGGAGCCTCCTACCATTCCTCCGTGCCCGCCCCGACCGCTGACAACGCCGACACCGTCCCCGCCAACGGGCTCCGGGCCGTGCTCTGGGACTTCGGTGGGGTCATCACCAGCAGCCCTTTCGAGGCGTTCGCCCGCTACGAGGCGGCCAACGGACTCCCCCACGGCTTCATCCGCGGCCTCAACGCCACCAACCCCGACGACAACGCGTGGGCGCACTTCGAGCGGGGCGCGCTCGACATCGACGAGTTCGCCCGCCACTTCGAGGCCGAGGCCGCCGCCGCGGGCGGCACCCTCGACGCCCGGTCGGTGGTGGTCGCCCTGCGGGGCGAGGTGCGCCCGGCCATGGTGGAGGCCGTCCGCCGGTGCCGGGACCGGATGAAGACCGCGCTGCTGACCAACAACTTCGTCGTCGCCGGCCGGGAGGTCGACCACGGCGACATCCTCGAGCTGTTCGACGTGGTCGTGGAGTCGTCGCGAGCCGGGACCCGCAAGCCCGACCCCCGCTTCTACACCACCGCCTGCGAGCTCATCGGCATCCACCCGTCCGAGGCCGTCTTCCTCGACGACCTCGGCATCAACCTCAAGCCCGCCGCCGCCCTCGGCATGCGCACCATCAAGGTCGTGGACCCCACCGCGGCGCTGGCCGAGCTGGAGTCGCTGGTCGGCTTCCCGCTCGGTTGAGCCCCCACCTCCTGCGCATCCCGAGGTACACCGATCCGACCGCCCAGCTGTCTTGATGTGTGATGCGACCGGCACTCGACTTGCCTGCAGCTCCTGCGCCGGCTCCTGAGACGACCGATGACCTTTACCGTCGTCTGTGGCCGAGCATGGTGCGCCTCGCGCACCTCCTGACCGGCGTCCCTGCGGTCGCAGAGGAGATCGCCCAAGAGGCCTTCGTCGGACTCCTCAATACGACCCACGTCACTTCTCCGGAGGCATACGTCAGGCGCAGCGTCGCCAACCTTGCCATGAATTCTTCCAAGCGGGCCGTCACGGAACATAGGCATCGGCAGCGTCTTCGAGCGCCCGAACCAGCCGTGCAATCAGACACAGACGAGTTGTGGCCACTGGTCTGCCGCTTGCCTCCCCGGCAGCGTGCCGTGGTTGTACTGCGCTACTACCTCGACATGTCCGAACTCGAGATCGCCAGAACCCTCGGATGCCGACCCGGCACCGTCAAGGCCCACAGCGCAAAGGCGCTCACCCGTCTGCGTCAGGAGATGCCGTCATCATGAGCGACCCCCTCGAGGACGCCCTGCGAGCCGAGCTCGGTCGGGTTGCTGCCGCCACGCCGATCCCCCCGCTGCCGACAGGGGCCACCTCCGTGCCGATCCGCTCACAGGCCGCCCGAGGAAGTCGTCGGCGGCGCTGGTACGGCGTGGCTGCGGCTGCGGCCGGGATTGCCGTCGTCGGCGTGCCCGTCGCAGCGGCCGCTGGCGGGCCTCCCGTCGTTCGAGACGCGTTCGGATGGAGCCACAGCCCGTCGTCCGGCCTCACTGCGACCAGCACGAACGGCTCTCTCGCCGGCACCGTCCCAAGCGCTGCTGATCTGCCGGTCCAGATCTCCACATCCCCCGCTGTCGGTGGCGGCTTGTGCTTCAACGCCTCCGTCGCCCGTCCGACCGGCGGATCGGCTAACACCACCACGAGCGGTTGCATGAACAGCCAGGCCATGCCGAAGAGGTTGGCCGAGGTCGGTTCCGCTGGTTCCGACAAGGGCATCCTGGCCGTCGTCTACGCTCCCGGGTCCACTCACGTGGATGTCGCCTATGGGGGCGTTACCACCAATATCCCCGTCGTCGACGACCTGTCCGCCGCGTGGGTCCCGCCAAACGAGTTTTACCGACCGGTCGATGCAATCAGCTACGACGCAGCCGGGACGGAGACCGGGCATGTTCAGCTCGTCGAGGGAACCGACCCGGCCAAGTTCCCGCCGGCGCCATCAGGCATCCGAGTCAAGCGGGCCGCAACTTCCGGGTCGGGAAGTTGAGGCAGCGACAATCAGGAAATCTTGTCAGGAGGCGACGGGCGGCTCTGGGAGCCGAGCTTCCAGGGCCAGAGCGACGACAAGGAGCCCGGCGAGGTCCGCCGGGAGCAGCTCGGTGGCTGAGGTCGTCGCGGCCGGTGCCGGCGACGGGCCCGTGGTCCAGTCCCTTCGACTGCGAGCCCTGGCCGACTCGCTCGGCGCGTTTGCCTCCAACTACGGGTGCGAGGCTGTGTTCGGCGACGAGGAATGGCAACGCCGGGTCGCTGACGGCCACTGGTGTTGGCCATCGCCGAGCAGGAAACCGTCAGGCTGGTGACGGCGCAGGTGAAAGGAACCAACCGGCATCTGCTGGGCATGTGGGTGGATCCGGCCGCGCGCGGCACCGGGGCCGCGACCGCCGTGGTGGGGGCGGTCAGCGCCTGGGCCGCCACCGGTGGCGCGGCCACCGTGAGCCTCTGAGTGGTCGACGGCAACCTCCGGGCCCGGCGGCTTTACGACCGGCTGGGGTTTGCGCCGACAGGCAAACACCACCCCCTGCCGACCAAGGCGTCGCCACCGCCATCCCGCCCGCGCCCAGATCCGCACACCCACAACCACGGGCCCCCCCGAAACCGCCGCAAGCAGCGGGCCCAATCCCACGCGGTCCCAACCGCCAACTCACAGTTGTGCTTCACGTCAGACCAGACCGAGGGCCCGGCCGATGAGGTCGGCGTGCTCGAGCTCGTGCATGGCGTGGCTGCCGGTCGCCGGCGACCCGGAGGCCACCCGGGTGGCCCGCTCGAAGCGGTAGTCGGCGCTGACGAGACGGCTGAGGCGGTCACGGACGAAGCCCCACGCACCCATGTTCTCCGGCTCCTCCTGGAGCCAGACGACGGCCTCCGCGTTGGCGTAGCCGGCGATGGCCGCGGCGATCTGCTCCTCGGGCCAGGGATGGAGCTGCTCCACCCGGACGATCGCCACGTGCTCGGCCCGCGGCCCTTCCTTGTCACGGGTGACGAGGGCATCGAGGGCCACCTTGCCGGTGGCCAGCACGATCCGCGTCACGGCGTCGGATCCGGACCTGGCCGGGTCGTCGAGCACCTCGCGGAAGCTCCCGGTGGTGAAGTCCTCCGCACGGCTGTAGGCCTCGCGACCACGCAGGTAGCGCTTGGGGGTGAACAGCACCAGCGGCTTGCGGCTGGTCGAGAGGACCTGGCGGCGCAGGATGTGGAACAGCTGCGCGGAGGTGGTCACGTCCGCGACCTGCATGTTGTCCTCGGCGCAGAGGTCGAGGAAGCGCTCCATCCTCGCCGAGGAGTGCTCCGCGCCCTGACCCTCGTAGCCGTGGGGCAGGAGCAACGTGAGGCCCGAGGTCTGCGACCACTTGATCTCCGCGGCGGCGAGGAACTGGTCGATCACGATCTGCGCGCCGTTGACGAAGTCGCCGAACTGCGCCTCCCACGCCACCAGCGCGTCCCTCGACACGAGCGAGTAGCCGTACTCGAAGCCGAGGGCGGCGTACTCGGAGAGCAGCGAGTCGTAGATGAAGAAGCGCCCGACGCTGTCGAGGTGCTCGAGGGGGGTGTGCTCGGCGCCGGTGATGTTGTCGACCAGGGTGGCGTTGCGGTGGCCGAAGGTGCCGCGCCGGGTGTCCTGGCCCACCAAGCGCACGTCGTGACCATCGAGGAGCAACGTGCCGTAGGCGAGCGCCTCGCCGAGGGCCCAGTCGGCCTCGCCGCCGGCCCAGAGCTTGGCCCGGGTGTCGAAGACCTTGATCAGCTTCGGGTGGATGCTGAAGCCGTCGGGCGCCGAGCCGATGGCGTCGACGATCCTCTGCAGCACCTCCTGGTCGACGCCGGTCGGGATCGGCGCGAGGACCGGGGCGGGATCGGGCACGGGCGGGAGGGCCGTCGGCTTGGGCGCCGCGGCGGCACGGGTCTCGTCGAGGGCCGCCTGGAGCCGCCTCGAGAAGTCGGCGAGCGCCTCCTCGGCCTCCTCCAGGTTGATGTCCCCTCGCCGCACCAACGCCTCGGTGTAGAGCTTGCGGACGCTGCGGTGCTCCTTGATGAGCTGGTAGAGCAGCGGCTGTGTGAGGGACGGGTCGTCCTGCTCGTTGTGGCCGAAGCGCCGGTAGCAGACCATGTCGATCACGACGTCTTTGTGGAACGCCTGGCGGAAGGCGAACGCCAGCCGGCCGACCCGGACACAGGCCTCGGGGTCGTCGCCGTTGACGTGGAAGATCGGCGCCTGGACCATCTTGGCCACGTCGGTGGCGTACACGGAGCTGCGGGCCGACTCGGGGTTGGTGGTGAAGCCGAGCTGGTTGTTGATCACCAGGTGGACGGTGCCGCCGGTCTCGTAGCCGTCGAGGGCCGACATGTTGAGCGTCTCGGCGACCACGCCCTGCCCGGCAAAGGCGGCGTCTCCGTGGATGAGCAGCGGGAGCACCGGGTGGGCGGGGTCGGCCGGGGTCGGCTCCCGGGCGGAGCTCAGGTCCTGGTAGGCCCGGGCCATGCCCTCGACCACCGGGTCGACGGCCTCCAGGTGGGAGGGGTTGGACGACAGGTCGACGTCGATCGGGAGGCCCGACCGGCCGACGAAGGTGCCCTTGAAACCCTTGTGGTACTTGACGTCGCCGGAGCCCTGGACGGTGCCGGGGTCGATGTTGCCCTCGAACTCCTCGAACAGCTCCCCGTAGGCCTTGCCGACGATGTTGATCAGGACGTTGAGCCGGCCGCGGTGCGCCATGCCGACCACCGCGCGGCTCTGGCCGGCGCTGGCCGCGTCGTCGAGGATGGCGTCGATCAGCGGGATGGCCGCTTCGCCGCCTTCGAGGCCGAAGCGCTTCTGGCCGATGTACTTGGTGTTGAGGAACTGCTCGAGGGCCTCGGCGGCGTTGAGGCGCCCGAGCACCCAGCGGTGCTCGTCCGGGGCCAGCTGGGTCGAGATCCCCTCGACGTGGGTCTGGATCCAGCGCTTCTGGACGGGATCCATGATGTGCATGTACTCGACGCCGACGGTCCTGCAGTACGCGTCGCGCAGCACGGCGAGGATCTCCGACAGCTTCATGGCCTGGCGACCCGCGAGGCCTCCGGTGAGGAACTCGCGGTCGAGGTCCCAGACCGTCAGCCCGTAGGTGTCGGGATCGAGCTCGTCGGGGACGCTCGGCTCCTTCCAGTCGAGCGGGTCGAGGTGGGCGATCAGGTGGCCGCGCGCCCGGTACATGTTGACCAGGCTGTCGACCTGCATCTGCTTCTCGACGTGGCCGCTGCCCCTCGTGCCTGGGTCGTTGACGTCCGAGCCTCGGTGGACCGGCTCGACCGGCACCCGCATGGCCCGGAACACCCGCTCGTAGAAGCCGTCGTCGCCGGTGAGCAGGCGGTGCACCCGCTGGAGGAACAGGCCCGACTCCGCACCCTGGATGATGCGGTGGTCGTAGGTCGAGGTGATGGTGACGACCTTCGACACGCCCAGCTCGGCGAGGATCCTCGGGTCGGCGGCCTGCCACTCGGCGGGATAGTCGATGCTGCCGACCCCGACGATGGCGCCCTGGCCCGGCATCAGGCGCGGCACCGACTGGAAGGTGCCGATGGTGCCGGGGTTGGTCAGGCTGACCGTCGCCCCGGCAAAGTCGTCGGCCCCGATCTTGTTGGTCCTGACCTTGCGGATCAGCTCCTCGTACGCCAGCCAGAATCCGAGGAAGTCGAGGCTCTCGGCGTTGCGCACGACGGGGACGAGCAGCGTCCTCGATCCGTCCGGGCGCTCCATGTCGACGGCGATGCCGAGGCCGAGGTGCTCGTGGCGCACGACGGTGGGCGGGGCCTTGGGATCGGCCCGGTCGGGCGCCACGAAGGAGGCGTTGATGGCGGGGACGGCGACCAGGGCCTCGACCACGGCGAAGCCGATGAGATGGGTGAAGCTGACCTTGCCGGCGGTGCCCGACCTGGCCAGCTCGTCGTTCAGGAGCCGCCGGTTGACCTCGAGCAGGCGGGCCGGCACGACCCGGAAGCTGGTCGCGGTCGGGACCCCGAGGCTGGCCTCCATGTTGGCGACGATGCGGGCGGCAGCGCCGCGGATCGGCGTGCCGACCACGACGGCCGGGGTGGCCGGCTGGGGCGAGCTGCCGTTGGTGGCGGTCGTCGCCGGCGGCGCAGCCGGCGACGCGACGCTCGCCGAGCCGGCCCCGTTGGCGCCGCTGGCCGCCGGTCTCGGCGGATCGAGGGTCGGTCTGGCCAGGTTGACCCCGCCGGGCCGGTAGCCCTGGAAGAAGTCGCGCCAACCGTCGGTCACCGACTCCGGGTCGTCGCGGTAGCGCTCGTACATCTCGTCAACGAGCCAGGCGTTCGGACCGAACACCTGAGGGGATTGCGCGTCATCGGCCATATCGGGAGCCAAGCCTACGTCCGGGCCGTCCCGAAGCACCGCCACCGGCGCGGAGTCCGCGCCCGGCGCACCTCGGGGCAGACTGGGGGCATGCCAGCCCAGTACATCTTCTCGATGCGCGACCTCCGGCGCTTCTACCCCCCGGACCGTGAGGTGCTGCGGGGCATCAACCTGTCCTTCTACCCCGGCGCCAAGATCGGGGTCATCGGCGCGAACGGGTCGGGCAAGTCGTCGCTGCTGAAGATCATGGCCGGGGTCGACGACGGCTTCACCGGCGAGGCTCGCCTCACGTCGGGCTTCACCGTCGGCTACCTGGCCCAGGAGCCCGAGCTCGACGCCTCCAAGGACGTGGCCGGCAACGTGGCCGACGGGGTGGCAGAGACCAAGGGTCTCCTGGACCGCTTCAACGAGGTGTGCGCGGCGATGGGCGAGCCCGACGCCGACTTCGACAAGCTGCTCGCCGAGCAGTCGGACCTGCAGGACCGCATCGACGCCGCCGGGGCGTGGGACATCGAGCGGACCCTCGAGATCGCCATGGACGCGCTGCGGCTCCCTCCTGGCGACGCCGACGTGACCACGCTGTCGGGCGGCGAGCGGCGCCGAGTGGCGCTGTGCCGCCTGCTCCTGGCCCGCCCCGACCTGCTCCTGCTCGACGAGCCGACCAACCATCTCGATGCGGAGTCGGTGGCGTGGCTGGAGCGGACCCTGCAGGACTATCCGGGGACCGTGGTGGCCGTGACCCACGACCGCTACTTCCTCGACAACGTCGCCGGTTGGATCCTCGAGCTCGACCGGGGCGCGGGAATCCCGTGGGAGGGCAACTACTCCTCCTGGCTCGACCAGAAGCAGGCCAGGCTGGCCGCCGAGGAGAAGTCGGACAAGACCCGGCAGGCCGCCCTGGCCAGGGAGCTCGAGTGGATCCGGATGTCGCCTCGGGCCCGCCAGTCGAAGGGCAAGGCCAGGATCACGTCCTACAACGAGCTCGTGGCCGAGTCCGAGGCCGCCGAGCGCAGGGCCGACAAGCTCGAGATCACCGTCCCGGCCGGTCCACGCCTCGGCGACGTCGTGGTCAACGCGGCGTCGATCACCAAGGGATTCGGGGAACGGCTGCTCGTCGACGGGTTGTCGTTCCTCCTCCCCCCGGGCGGGATCGTCGGGGTGATCGGCGCCAACGGAGCGGGAAAGACCACGCTGTTCCGCATGATCGTGGGCGCGGAGGCACCGGACTCCGGTGACCTGGTGATCGGCTCCACGGTGAAGCTGGCCTACGTCGACCAGTCCCGTGACGCGCTCGTGGCGGGCAACACGGTCTTCGACGAGGTGACAGGAGGTGTCGACCACATGGTCGTCGGCGGCCGGGAGATCCACGGCCGGGCCTACGTGGCCAGCTTCGGATTCAAGGGCAGCGACCAGCAGAAGGAGGTCGGCAAGCTCTCGGGCGGTGAGCGCAACCGGGTGCAGCTGGCCAAGGTCCTCCGCGAGGGCGGCAACGTGCTGCTCCTCGACGAGCCCACCAACGACCTCGACGTCGACACGCTCCGGGCCCTGGAGGAGGCGCTGCTCTCGTTCCCCGGCTGCGCCGTGGTCATCAGCCACGACCGCTGGTTCCTCGACCGGGTCGCCACCCACGTCCTCGCCTTCGAGGGCGACAGCCAGGTCACCTGGTACGAAGGCAACTTCACCGACTACGAGGTCGACCGGCGCAAGCGCCTCGGGGGCGACGCCGACCAGCCGCACCGCATCCGGTACAAGCCTCTCGTGCGTGACTGAGCACCCGGCCCCTCCCGGGCTGCACGTGGCCAGGCGGGCACCGATGGTCCGGGGCGGGGACGCGCCGACGGTCCTCGTGGTCCACGGGGCCATGGACCGCTCGTCGAGCTTCGGGCGCGTCGCCGCCCACCTGCCCGAGGCGACCGTGCTCGCCTACGACCGGAGGGGTTACGGTCGCTCCACGCGCCCGCCGTCGGAGCACTTCGACGACCAGGCGGACGACCTCCTCGAGGTCATCGGCGACGAGCCGGTCATCGGCCTCGGCCACAGCTTCGGTGGCGCGGTGGTCCTGGCGGCCGCAGCCAGGCGTCCCGACCTCGTCCGGGCGGCCGTCGTGTGGGAGCCGCCCGTGCCGTGGCTCGGGTCCTGGCGGTCGGGCAGCGCCGGCCAGGCGCTCATCGACCAGGGGGGCGACCCCGGGGACCAGGCCGAGCGGTTCATGCGGCGCATGGTCGGCGACCGGATCTGGGACCACCTGCCGGCGGCCACCAGGAGCAAGCGGCGGGCGGAGGGGTCCAGCCTGGTCGCCGATCTGCTCGCCCTGCGCCGCCTCGGCTGGGTGCCCGAGGACGTGACCGTCCCGGTGATCGTCGGCCACGGCGCGGCCAGCCGGCCCCACCACCGCCTGGGCACCGCCGAGCTCGTCCGGCGGTTGCCTCACGCCTCGCTGGTCACCGTCGAAGGCGCCGAGCACGGCGCCCACCTCAGCCACGCCCCCGCCCTGTCCGACCTGGTCCGCTCCGTCGTCGCGCTCGCCGGCGAGGGCGACGCGAGACCGCGTGTGGGCACAGTGGGCAGACCCGTCGGCGGTGGGGCAGAGTCCGGTGGTCAACCCGACCCGCCGGCGCCGGCGATGGCCTGATCCAGGAGGACCGATCATGAGAGTCGCCGTCACGGGCAGCCACGGGCTGATCGCCAGCCATCTCGTCCCCGCGCTCAGGGCGCGAGGCGACGAGGTGGTGCGGGTGGTGCGCGGCGACGGCGAGGCAGGTCCGACCGTGCGTTGGGACCCGGCGGCAGGGACCATCGACGCGGGCGCCCTCGAGGGGTGCGACGCCGTGATCCACCTGGCCGGCGTCGGGATCGCCGCCAGGCGGTGGAACGCCGAGCACAAGCGGGCCGTGATCGAGTCCAGGGAGGGCCCGACGGCGCTCCTGGCGAGGACCGTCGCCGCCATGGCCCGCCCGCCGAGGGTGGTGGCCAGCGCGTCGGCCATCGGCTTCTACGGCGACCGCGACGACGAGCTGCTGAGCGAGGACAGCCCGTCGGGCTCGGGCTTCCTGGCCGATGTGTGCCGAAGGTGGGAGGCGGCTGCCGCTCCCGTCGCCGAGGCGGGTGTCCGCCTGGTGACGCTTCGGACCGGCATCGTGCAGGCCGCCGAGGGAGGCGCGCTCCACACCCAGCTGCCCATCTTCAACCTCGGTGGGGGCGCCAGGTTCGGCCGGGGACGGCAGTGGGTCAGCTGGATCTCCATCGACGACGAGGTCGGCGGCATCCTCCACGCCGTCGACACCCACGCCGTGGCCGGGCCGGTCAACCTCACGGCGCCGACGCCGGTGACCAACGCGGCGTACACCGCGACCCTCGGCCGGGTGCTCGGTCGGCCGGCCTTCCTGGCCGTGCCACCCGTGGCGGTCAAGGCGGTCCTCGGTGCCGAGATGGCCTCGGAGATGCTCCTCGTCAGCCAGCGGGTGCGTCCCGGCGTGCTGGAGGGCACCGGGTACGCGTGGCGCCACCCCGAGCTCGAGCCCGCCCTCAGAGCCGTCCTCGGCCGCTGACCGATCCTGGCGGGGGCAGCCCCACCGTCGGAGGGGTGGTCATGGTCGTGGTCCACCACGACCAGCCGGTGCGCTGCGCGGCGACGGCGCGCGCCTTCGCCGGGCAGGCCGGCGTGGGCGACGTCTGGGTGGTCGACAGCAGCTCGCGCCCCGAGTCGCTGGCCCGCCTGCGGGCGCTGGCTCCGGAGCTGGAGATCATCGAGACCGGAGGCAACGTCGGCTTCGGGCCGGGAGCCAACGCCGGCATCAGGCGGTGGCTGGCCGACGGTCGGGGCGACTGGATCGGCGTCGCCCCCCACGATGCCCTCCCCGAACCCGGCTGCGTCGAGGCGTTGGTGGCCGCGGCGACCGGCGTGGCGCAGGCCGGCCTGGTCTGCGCCGAGTTCGGCCCCGGCTACGAGCTCGTCCCGGCCTACGACCACGTGCTCGGCGGCTACCACCGACCGAGGAGCCGAGGGGTGGGCTGGGAGGACGTCCCCTACCCCCACGGCACGCTCCTGCTGGCGCGGCGGGCCGCCCTCGAGGAGATCGGCCTGTTCGACGAGCGCTACTTCGCCTACTGCGAGGAGGTCGACCTCGGGATCCGGGCGGCGGCGGCCGGGTGGCGGGTCGGGATCGCCTGGGGGGCGGTGGTGCGCAACGGCTCCCAGCCCCCGCGCCCCGCGGCCGACTACCTGCAGCTGCGCAACACCCTCCTGCTCGTGAGCTCCCACCACGGGCGACCCCAGGTGCGGGGCCGGATCGTGCTCGCCGCCGCCCACATCGCCGCGCTCGCGATGCGTCAGCCGAGGTCGGCGCCGAGAGCCCTGGAGGTGTCGGTCAGGGCCGTGCGCGACCACAGGAGAGGACGGTACGGGGCGCCCCCGGCGAGGATCGTCGGCCTGGGATCGGTCGCATCCAACCGGTCGAACCGCGGCCGGCGCCCTAGGTTGCGGGCATGATCCGGGCAGATGTCGCCGTGATCGGCGCGGGGCCGGCCGGGACCGCCGCCGCCATCACCGCCGCCAGGTCGGGGTTGCGGGTCGTGCTGGTCGACCGGGCCCGCTTCCCGCGGGACAAGTGCTGCGGCGACGGCCTCACGACCGGTTCGCTCCGCCGCCTCGAGAGGCTCGGCCTCGATCCGTCGAGCGTCCCGTCGTGGCAGCCGGTGCGGGCCGCCCAGGTGCGCGGTCCCGACGGTCGCCAGGCGTCGTTCGTGCTGCCGCGCGGCGCGACCTACGCGGCGACCGCGCCGCGCGTCGAGCTCGACGCCGCCCTGGTCACCCTGGCCGCCAGCTCGGGCGTCGCCGTGCACGAAGGGGTCAGCGCCCGTGACGTCACCACGTCGAACGGCGGCGCCGCGGTCGACGTGTCCCTCGACGACGGGCGCGTGGTGCGCGCCTGGTACGTCGTCGCCGCGGACGGGATGTGGTCGCCGATCCGCAAGGCCCTCGGCGCCGGCGACCGCGGCTACCTCGGCGAGTGGCACGCCCTGCGCCAGTACTTCCACGGGGCCGGCCCGAGGGCGAGGGACCTGTGGGTGTGGTTCGAGGACGACATCCGCCCCGGTTACGCCTGGTCGTTCCCGCTGCCTGACGGCGGGGTCAACGTCGGCTTCGGCATCCCGCGGCGGCCCGGCTCGTCGACGGGAAGCATGAAGCAGATGTGGGCCGACCTCCTGACCCGCCCCCACATCGCCGAGGTGCTCGGCCCCGACGCCGAGCCCGCAGCGGCCGTGAAGGCGTGGCCGATCCCCGCCAGGATCGGCGACACCCGGCTGAGCGCGCTCGGAGGCCGGGTGCTCTTCGTCGGCGACGCCGCCAGGGCATCCGACGTCATGACCGGCGAGGGCATCGGCCAGGCCCTCGAGACGGGTGCGACCGCGGCGAGGACCGTCGCCGCCTGGGGGCCGGCCGCCGCCCTGGGCGCGGCCGGCGCCTACCGGGCCTGCATCCGCAGGGGGTTGGCCGCCGACGACCGGGTGTCGCAGCTGTTCTCGCGCGTGCTCGAGAGCAGGAGCAGCGGCGACGCGTGGTTCGACATCGCCAACCACGGCCCGCGGAGCCGGCGCCATTTCGCCAGGTGGATGTTCGAGGACTATCCCCGGGCCGGCCTGGTGACGCCGTGGCGCTGGCGCCGGGGACTGCTCCACGCGCCCGGCGCGTGGCCCCGTTGAGGTGAGCGAACCGATGAGCGACCGGCGCAGCGACGACATCCTGTCCCCCGCCACGCTGGCCCGACTGCACGCGTCCGCCGGCGGCCCGGGCGTCCGGCGGGTCTTCACCACGACGGCCGGACCGCGTGAGCTCGGCGAGCTGGCCCGGCTGGGGTTGCGGCCCGTGGGGGCGGTGCAGGGCAGCTCGATCCACCACGTCGGCTCCTTCGCCGCTCCGCCAGGGCCGAGCGCCGAGGTCCCCGGGCTGACACGGTCGATCTACACGGCGCGGCGCTACGCCCTGGCCCGGTTGGTCGCCGCCGCCCAGGTCCTCGGGGCCGCCGGGGTCGCCGGGGTCTCGATGTCGACCACGCCACGGGCCTTCGGCAACGAGCTGCTCGAGGTGGTCGCATCGGGTACCGCGGTCGGGCCCGAGACGGGCTCCTCGGGGGCGGCCGGCACCCCGTCAGGGGCGGTGGCGCCCTGGACCACGCTGCTCGGAGCGGATGAGCTGGCCGCAGCCAGGGAGGTCGGGCTGGCCCCCGTCTCGGTCGTGTTCGGCACCTGCGTCCACCACCTCGACGCCCGTCCTTTCCCCGAGATCGAGCACCCCGGACAGGAGATCCCCGGCTGGACCCAGGCCGTCGCCGACGCCAGGGAGGTGGCCGTCGCCCGGCTGCAGGCCGACGCCCAGCGCGACGGCGCCGACGGGGTCGTCGGCCTCCTCACCTGCGAGCTCGATCACGCCTGGTCGGGCACGGCACGCGAGTACCTGGCCGTCGCCAGCGCCGTCCGCCGGCCGGACTGAGCGCCGCCTGCGGCTGGCCCGGCCGCCTCCGGTGCCACTACCTTCCGCACCCATGGCAGACCTCGGGTTCGACGGCAAGGTAGCGATCATCACGGGCGCCGGCGGCGGCCTGGGTCGGGAGCACGCCCTGCTCCTCGCCTCGCGTGGGGCGCGCGTCGTGGTCAACGACCTCGGCGGATCGGTGCACGGCGACGGCTCCGACCTCGGGCCGGCCGAGACCGTGGCCAAGGAGATCCGCGACGCCGGCGGCGAGGCGGTGGCCGACGGCAGCAGCGTGTCGACGCCCGAGGGTGGCGTTGCGCTGGTCCAGACGGCCATCGACGCCTACGAGCGGATCGACATCGTGGTCAACAACGCCGGCATCCTGCGGGACAAGACGTTCCACAACATGACCCCCGAGCTGCTCGACCCGGTCATCGACGTCCACCTCAGGGGCGCCTTCCACGTCACCAGGCCGGCGTGGCTGAAGATGCGCGAGCAGGGCTACGGGCGGATCGTCAACACCTCGTCCAACTCGGGCATCCTCGGCAACTTCGGCCAGAGCAACTACGGGGCGGCCAAGATGGGCCTCGTCGGCTTCACCCGGGTCCTCGCCGCCGAGGGGGCCAAGTACGACATCAAGGTCAACGCGATCGCGCCGATCGCCAGGACCCGCATGACCGAAGAGCTCCTCGGCGCGGCGGCCGAGAAGCTCGACCCGGCGCTCGTGTCGCCGGTGGTGGCCTTCCTGGCGCACGAGAGCGTGCCCGTGACCGGGGAGGTCTACACGGTCGGCGGCGGCCGGGTGGCCCGGTTCTTCATCGGGATGACCGAGGGCTACACCAACCCGACCCTCGACGTCGAAGCGGTCCGTGACCACTTCGACCAGATCCGCGACGAGACCGGCTACACCGTCCCGAGCGGGCCGGGTGACGAGCTGAAGGCGATCATCGCCGCCATCGGCTGAGCGGCTGCGGGACGCGCCGGAGCACCGCGGGTGGGAGGGGCACCCGATCTCGGGGCGATCGACCCTGATGGCGCAACCTCGGGGCGATCGACCCTGGGAACCCGATCTCGCGGCGATCGACCCTGGTAGCGCAACCTCGGGGCGATCGACCCTGGGAACCCGATCTCGGGGCGATCAGACGTGAATTACCGACGTGAGTCGCCCCGAGACCCCGCAACGGCGGCCGGACCCCGGGGCGACCGACGGCACGACCCCGGACCCCCCCGCCCCCCGACCCAACCGGCGGCCGGACCCCCGCCCAACCGGCGGCGCGACCCCGGGGCCGACCGGCGGCACGACCCCGGCCCGACCGAGCGGCGGGATCAGGGCCGAGTGCTGGCGCCCGCGGGGGCCACCGGCGCCAGCAGGCCGCGGCCGTCGAGGCCGACCTTGGCCCGCGTCGACCAGCGCCGGCCGTCCCCGCACATCACCCAGACCTCCGTGGCCCGGGCCCGCACGGGGAGCCGGGCGTCGAGGTCGCGGGCCGCGGGGGCGAGCTCGACGCCGTCGCCGCTGGCGTGGCCGACGGTGAGGTGCGGCACGACCTCGTCGAACTCGTCGTCCCACGGCGGGGTGGCGAAGTGGTCGGCGAGGCGGTCGGTGAGCCTGCGGAACGGATCGGGGGGATCGGGCGCCAGCCACAGCACCCGCCGGCCGAACCATCCCACGTCGACCAGCGAGAAGTCCCACGACGGGGTACCGGCGAGCACCGCCTCGAGCTCGGCGAGGTCGCCCACACCCAGCTCGTCGGTGGGCAACCACGGCACGATCAGGGTGATGTGGGCGGGGACGCCAGCGGTGGCGACCGGGTCGTAGAGCTCACGCCACCTGGCGACGACCGGCTCGGCCGCAGGGACCGGCACGACGAGCGCGCTCTGGGCGCGCCCGCTGCTCGTGCCCACCGTCACCGGCACCGCTCCTTGCCGTCGCGTGCCATTCGCCCATTCTGTCCTCTCCGCCGGCGGTTCGCGCCGCACGCTGCGAGCCGGGCCGCGCCCGGCCCCGCACGAACGCTTCGCCGCCGGGATCGCGCACTCCTCCCGGTGGTTCGCGCCACAGGGCGGCGAATCGCCTCAACGGGGCCCGCCCGTTCGGGCGACACGCGGTGAGCCGCCTCAACGGGGGCCGGCCGTTCGGGCAACACGCGGTGAACCGCCTCAACGGGGCCGGTCGGGCCGGCCGGCGCCGAACACGTCGGCCAGGAGCGAGGGGACGGCCACGTCGACCTGGTCGTAGGTGCACGATGCGGCGTCGCGGTCGGGCCGGAACCGCCGGAACCTGGCGGTGTGGCGCAGTCGGTGGCCCTGCAGGTGCTCGAACGCGGCCTCGACGACCAGCTCGGGTGCGAGGGGCTCGAAGCCGAGGTCCTTGCCGGCGTTCCACCGGCTCGCCGCGCCCTGGGGGCCGGCGGAGTCGGCGTGCGCCCACGCGGCCCACGGATGCCCGGTCGGGGCGCGGTAGGCATCGAGCTCGCCGACCAGCTCGACGCGGCGCGCCGCGGTGAACGAGCCGATCACCCCCACGTGGCGGAGGTCGTCGCCGTCGTAGAGGCCGAGCAGCAGCGAGCCGACGGCCCGACCCTCCGAGCCCCGGTACCAGCGGAACCCGGCGACCACGAACTCGGCGGTCCGCTCGTGCTTGACCTTCACCATCGCCCGCCGGCCCTCCTCGTAGACGCCGGAGGCCGGCTTGGCCACCACGCCGTCGAGGCCGGCGCCCTCGAAGCGCTCGAACCAGTCGCCGGCGACGCCCGGGTCCGCGGTGAGCGGCGTCAGGTGGACCGGCGCGTCGGCGCCGGACAGGGCGGCGGTCAAGGCGTCCCTGCGCTCGGTGAACGGCGCCGGTCGCAGGTCGAGGTCGTCGATGGCCAGGCAGTCGAAGGCGACGAGGGACGCCGGCGTGGAGGCGGCCAGCATCCGGACCCGGGATCCGGCCGGGTGGATCCGGGTCGAGAGGGCATCGAAGTCGAGCCCGTCGGGGCCGGCGACGACGACCTCGCCGTCGAGGACGCAGCGAGTCGGGGTCTGGGCGAGGACGGCGTCGACCACGTCGGGGAAGTAGCGGGTGAGGGGCCGCTCGTTGCGGCTGCCGAGCACCACGTCGTCGCCGTCGCGGAACACCACGCAGCGGAATCCGTCCCACTTCGGCTCGTAGCGCCAGTCGCCGACGGGGATCTCGGCGGCCGCCTTGGCCAGCATGGGTGACACCGGCGGCTCGACCGGAAGGGTCACGGCGCCGCCTCCGGCGACTCGCCGCCGGCCCCTGCGGCCCGCAGTCGCGCCACCACGGCGGCGGGCAACGGCGCCGCCATCAGCTCCTCGATCGGCACCGGCAGCCCGATCCTCCAGTTGGGCCACTCGTCGACGGTCCCGGGCATGTTGGGACGCTCCTCGACCCCGGCCAGATCGTCGAGGGACACGGTGAGCACCGCGCAGGGTGCCTCGCCGAGGAGGGCGTAGGCCGCGGCGGTGACCTCGGCGGCGGGGGCGGCGGCGTCGGCTCCGGTCCAGTCCTCCAGCCGGTCCCGCATGGCCTTGGACCCCGCCTCGTTGGGCTCGAGGCCGAGGTCGCGTTGGGCGTCGAGATCGGCGCCTGACCACACGCCGGTCACCGTCGGCAGGTCGTGGGTCGTGACCGCGCCGAGGGCCTGGCCGTCCCAGTCCTGCGGCTTGGCGTCCTCGAACCACAGGAGCTTGTAGGAAAGCACCCGCCGTTCGCGCAGCTCGCGCCTGACGTGGTCCTCGACGGTGCCGAGATCCTCGCCGACGACGTACGCGCCGGCCCGCTCCGCCTCGAGGGCGAGGATGTTGAGCAGGTCCCAGTAGGGGTAGCGGACGAAGGTCCCCTCCCCCGCCGACGCGCCGGTGGGGATCCAGAACAGCCGGAACAGGCCCATCACGTGGTCGAAGCGCAGCCCTTCGGCGTGGCGCAGCCCGGCGCGCACGGTCTGCACGAACGGCTCGTAGGCGTCGGCGCGCAGTCGCCACGGATCCCAGGGGGGCAACCCCCAGTCCTGCCCGAGGGTGTTGAACTCGTCGGGCGGGGCGCCCACCCGCATCCCCTCGGCGAACGTGTCCTGCCACATCCAGCTGTCGGCGCCCCCTGCGTCGACGCCGATGGCCAGGTCGGCGATGATGCCCGTCGAGCGGACCGCCCCGAGCTGGCGGTCGAGGAGCCATTGCATCCAGGTGTGGAGCCGGATCCTCCTGGCCCCTGCCTCGCTCGATGCAAACGCCCGCACGCCCGGGGCTCCGGGCCGGTGCAGCTCCGCGGGCCAGTCCTGCCACGGCACGCCGTGGACCTCGGCGATGGCGTTGAAGGTGGCGAAGCCGGCGAGGGCGCCGCCGCGCTCGGCCACGAAGGCGTCGAGGGCACGGTCGCCGCCGCTCGCCTCGAAGCGGTCGAAGAGCAGGTCGAGGGCGGTCGACTTGAGCGCCCAGACGCGGTCCCTGTCGATCAGGCGGGCGTCGTTGAGCCTGCGGCCCTCGGCGGCCAGCCGGTCGAGGCCGGGGATCCCGGGCGCGCCGGGAACGTCCTCGATCCGCAGGTACAGGGGGTTGGCGAAGCACCGGCTCGACGCGAAGTAGGGGCTCGGCTGCTGGGCGGCCCCTGGCGGCGCGGCGTGGAGCGGGTTGAGCAGGGTCACCTTCCCGCCCTCGCGCCGGCACCAGTCGCCGATGGCGGCCAGATCACCGAGGTCGCCGATGCCCCAACTCGCGGCGGAGCGGGCCGCGTAGAGCTGCGCCGCCCAGCCCCACCTGCGACCTTCGGGCAGGGGGCACGTGCCGGGGCTGACGACCACCTGGTGGTCGGCGCCCCCGTCGGCGGGCGCCAAGCGGTGGTAGCCGGTGGGGATCCCGTGCGGCAGCCGGCCGTCGGCGCCGACCCGTGCCTCCGCTCCGTCCTCCAGCACCAGCCGACCTGCCGGCACCGTGGGCAGCTCGTGGTCGAGGCGGACGCTGTGGAAGCGGCTGGGCTCGTCGTCGGGGCTGTCGCGGTCCGCACCCATCGACGCGAGGACCGCGTCGATGCTCGACGCCGGCGGCTCCCGCCAGGTGCCGCCGGCGTCGTGGTAACCGACGTCGACGCCCCAGCGGCGGGGGTCAGGCACCGAAGGTCACCCCCCTCGACCTACCATCGGAGCATGCCGGTGGCCCCACCGCCTGCCTCGTCGCCATGTCCGATCCCGCTCCCTCTTCTGATCCGCAGACCCGCGTGGTGATGCTCGGCGGCTGCAGGGTACGGGCCGGAGCGAGCTCCTGGGCCGACCGGAGCCTCGTCCGCCACGGTGGCTTCTACCCAAAGAAGACCATGACGGCGTCCGAGCGCCTGGCCTACTACTGCGCCCGCCTGCCGCTGGCCGAGATCGCCACCACGGCGAGGTTCCCGCCGACCCCGGACCTGGCCAGGCAGTGGGCCGACCGGACCCCGGAGGGGTTCCTCTTCGACCTGCGGGCCTGGTCGCTGCTCACCGGCGCGCCCACGCTGCCCGACTCGCTGTGGCCCGACCTGGTCCCCGAGGTCAAGCCGACCCTGCGTGACCGGCGTCGCCTGTACCCGGACCACCTCTCCGACGACGGCCTGGCCGAGTGCTGGTTGCGCTTCGCCCACGCCGTCGCCCCCCTCGCCGAGCGGGGGCGCCTCGGGGTCGTCGTGCTCCGCTACCCGTCGTGGTTCACGCCGAGACCTGAGGCGTGGGAGCAGCTCGCCGCGCTCCACACCCGGCTGCCAGGCCTGCGCGCCGCGGTCGAGCTGACCAGCCCGAAGTGGTTCGACGGTGACCGCGCGGAGCACACCCTCGAGTTCCTCGAGGACCAGGGCATCGGGTTCGTGTGCGTGGACGGGCCCGGCGCTGGCCTCGCTGGCCAGCCGCCCGTGGTGGCGGCGACCACCGACATCGGTCTGGTCCGGTTCCGCGGCCGTCGCTGCGTCGAGGGCGAGCCGTGGACCTGGCCGTACCGCTACGCCGACGAGGAGCTGTCGGGCTGGGTCCCGCACGTTGCGGCCCTCGCGTCGTCGAGCGCCGAGGTCCACCTGGTTCTCGACAACTGCTCCGACACGGACGCGGTCGACAACGCGGCCACCCTCCTGGATCTCGTCGCCGCCTGATGTCCGCGCCGGTCGAGGCCGCAGCCGCCCCCGCCGCGGCACTATCCCGGGCCGGGGGTGGCGTGCACCACCGAGCCGTGGTGGTTGACCAGGCGCCACGCTCCGGCGTCGCGCACGAACACGTTGAGGGTCGCCACCGTGACGCCGCCCTGGTCGCCGAGCAGGTTCTCGTCCACATTCATCCACCCGGCGTCGCCGACCACCACGGGATGCTCGCGGGTGAGCACGAACTGCAGCCCCGAGCCCCCCTGGAACAGCGCGGCGAAGGACGCGGCGATCGGCCCCCAGCCCCGCAGCGTGGCCCACCCGGGATGGGTGCAGGCCGACCGCCCTGATCGCTCCCAGAGGGCGGACATGGCGTCGAGGTCGCCGTCCTCGAAGGCGCGGTAGTAGGCCGCATTGGCGGCCGCGAGCTCGTCCAGATCGTCCACCCGGTCGAAGGTACCGGTCCTCCTGCACCCCGACGCCAGGTACGGTGCCCGGCGATGGAGACCGACCTGCGCACCATCGCACCGACCGAGGGGCAGGGGCCGGGCTGGACGGCGGGGCCGCGCGTGGACGGCAGGGACGGCGTCGAGATCGCCACGTGGGACCTGGGCGGCGACGGGCCCCCGCTGATCCTGCTCCACGCCACCGGCTTCCACGCCAAGATGTGGCTCCCCCTCGCCCCGGTGCTGCGGCGCCGCTTCCGGGTCTGGGCGATCGACCAGCGCGGCCACGGACGGTCGGGCCACCAGGCCGGCGGCGACTACCGGGACTGGTCGGACTTCGTCGCCGACCTGTTCGCGGTCATCGACGCCCTCGGGCTGGACGACGACGAGGAGGGCAATGGCCTGGTCGCCGCGGGCCACTCGCTCGGCGGTGGGGTGCTGCTCCTCGCCGACCAGGCCAGGCCGGGCTGTTTCCGGTCCCTCTACTGCTACGAGCCGATCGTCGTCGCCCCGGACCAACGCGAGCGGCTGCGGACCGACAACGGGTCGCTCGCCGTGCTGGCCCGCAAGCGGCGGCCCGGCTTCCCCGACCGGGCGTCGGCGCGAGCCAACTACGCGGCCAAGCCTCCCTTCTCCCGCTTCGTGCCCGAGGCCATCGACGCCTACGTCGACCACGGCCTGGTCGACCAGCCCGACGGCTCGGTGCGCCTGGCCTGCAGCCCGGAGGAGGAGGCCTCCGTGTACGAGGGGGCGATGTTCCACCGGGCGTGGGAGCACCTCGGCGACAACCGGGCTCCCGCCGTCCTCGCTGGCAGCACCGAGCCCGACGGGCCGGCCGCCTACCTGGACCTGGTGGCCTCCGCCCATCCGGCGGCCACCGTCGAGCGGTGGCCGGAGCTCGACCACTTCGCCCCGATGGAGGCGCCGGCCACCATCGCCGGGGCCATCGTGGAGGCCCTCGGGCGCTGACGCCGCCGGCGACACCACAGACACTGACGCTGCCGGCGGCATGCGCGGGCACGGTCACCCCCGGTCGGTAGGGTCGGAGCGATGGCCTTTCCCCTGCCGACGTCGCTGTCGCCGTCGAAGGTGACGTCGTTCAAGGACTGCGGGCTGGCCTTCCGGCTGTCGGCCATCGACCGGATCCCGGAGGTCAAGTCCCCCGCCGCGGCCAAGGGCACCCTCGTGCACCGGGCGCTGCAGCTCCTGTACTGGGAGCGGCCGCAGGGGTCGAGGACGGTCGAGGCCGCGCTCGACTGCCTCGAGCGGGCGGTGCCGGAGATCCTCGACGGCGACGAGTACCAGGCCCTCGGGCTCACCGGCGAGGAGCGCGACGCGTTCGTGGCCGACGCGGCCGACCTTGTCCGCAACGACTTCGTGCTCGAGCACCCCGACGACGTGGAGGTCATCGGGACCGAGCTGCGCCTCTCGGTCGAAATCGGCACCCTCCGCCTGTCGGGCATCATCGACCGTCTGGAGCTCGACGCCGACGGCGGGCTGGTCGTCACGGACTACAAGACGGGCCGGGCGCCGCGGGAGAGCAGCGAGCAGGCCAAGCTCGTGGGCGTCCACTTCTACGCCTTCCTCTGCGAGCAGCTCTTCGGCCGCCGGCCGGTGCGCGTCCAGCTCCTCCACCTCCGTGAGCCGATGTCGATCACGACGGTGCCTTCGGACCAGTCCATCCGGGGCCTGCGCCAGCAGACCCTCGCCATCTGGAGCGCGGTGGAGCGGGCGTGTCGGACCGAGGACTTCCGGCCCAAGCCGAGCTTCGCCTGCTCGTGGTGCGACTACCAGGCCTACTGCCCGGCCAAGGGCGGTGACCTGGCCCTGCTGCCGGAGCCGACCCGCAGGGCGGGCCCCCTCGTCCCGGCGTCATGAGCGTCGTCCGGCCCCCCGCCGCCCTGCGCCCCGGGGCCCCCGCCGCCGTCCCTTCACCCGCGCCGTGACGCCGGCGCCGGGCTCGGCCCGTCCCCCCTGCTCCCTGGCATGAGCCCGTTGGCCGGCGCCCGCCGGCAGGTGCTGGCCTTCGACCGCCTCGTCGACGAGGGCATGGCGACCCACCTGCGGGGTCGGCGGCCGGTGGACGTGGTGATGTACGGGGCCAGCTTCGTGGGTGACCACGGTCTGATCTGGATGGGTGTCGCCGGCCTGCAGGCGCTGCGGCGCCGCGACCGGCCGTGGCGGCGCCCACTCGCCCGCGCCGTGCTTGGCCTGGCCGCCGAGTCCGCCGTGGTCAACGGGCCCGTCAAATGGATGTTCCGCCGCGCCCGGCCGGTCTCGTCGCTGCCACGGCCGCACCACCTCCGCCAACCGCGGAGCAGCTCGTTCCCGAGCGGCCACGCCAGCGCGGCCTTCTTCGGTGCCGCCCTGCTGCGCGACGGTGATCCCTGGTGGCCCGTGTACTACGGCCTGGCGGTCGTCGTGGCCACGAGCAGGGCGCACGTGAGGATCCACCATGCGTCCGACGTGGTGGGCGGGGCCGTCGTCGGTGCCGCCCTGGGGGAGCTGACCCGCCGGCTGGTCCCGCTCGACGGGCCGGCCACGACCATCGTCCCCTCCCCGTCGGGGTCCGGAGGGACCGGGCCGGTGGAATAGCCACCTCCGCCGGCGTCGTTGGACTTGGCATGGCCCACTCTTTCGCTGTCACCTGGGACTACCGATGCCCGTTCGCCAGGAACGCGCACGACCACCTGGTGACCGCCCTCCAGGCGGGCGCGCCCTGGGACGTGACCTTCCTCGCCTTCTCCCTCGATCAACCCCACGTCGAGGAGGGCCAGCCGTCGGTCTTCGACCAGCCCGAGCGCTACCCCGGGCTCCTGGCCAACGAGGCCGGCATCGTGGTCCGGGACCGCCAGGCCGAGAAGTTCCTCGATGTCCACCACGCCCTCTTCGAGGCCAGGCACCGCGACGCCGCCGACCTGCGCCGGCGCGACGTGGTGGCCCGGGTCCTGGGTGACGCCGGAGTCGACGCCGGCTCGGTCCTCGCCGAGGTGGACGACGGCTGGCCGCTCGAGACCCTCCGCAAGGAGCACACCCGCGCCGCGGACGACCTCCAGGTCTTCGGCGTGCCGACCTTCGTCGTCGGCCATGACGCGGTCTTCGTCCGCCTCATGGACCGCGCCGACGGCGACGCCGCCAAGGCCACCGCAACCATCAACCGGATCGTCGACCTGCTCGAGTGGAGCGCCCTCAACGAGTTCAAGCACACCACGGTCTCGGCCTGACGGTGTCTCCGCCGGAAGCCGGTGCCGCTCCCTGGCCGGGTCGTGGGGAGCGGAAGCACCAGGGGCGCCGAGGCGTTGAACTCGATGTCACACCCTCCCGTCAGGATGGTCCCATGGTCGAGCAACTGGCGCTACCGCACCTCTCCTCACCGGTCGTCACCCATCGCCGGAGCACCGGCCCCGCCGCCGGTGCGACCGACCGGACGACCGGACGTCGCGGCCAGCCGGGCGCCGGGTCCCACCCGGTCACCAGGTCCCTGCGGGTGCCCGGCTCGACCACTGCCGGCTCGACCACTGCCGGCTCGACCACTGCCGGCTCGACCACTGCCGGCTCGACCACTGCCGGCTCGACCACTGCGGGGCCGACCATCGCGGGTTCGACCGACCGGGTTTCGTCCGAGCGGCCCCGCTCCACCCGCCCCCCCGCCGGGCGGGCGCGGGCCGCAGGTGGCCGTGGGCCGGGGGTGGTGCGTCGACGCACCGGCGGTGGCCCGCCCGCCCTGCCCATCGACGAGCGCACCAGGCAGCTCGGTCTCCGGGGCATCGAGGCGGCCCGCCGGGCCCTGGCCGACGCCACCCAGCGCCTGACCGACGCCGCCTGACCGATGCCGCCCGACCGACGCCGCCCGAGCGGTCCGGTTCCGGTGGGTGGTCCGCCCGGGCGAGCCCGCCGCCGGTCGGCGTCGCTACCATGCCGCCGTGACCTACGGCATCACTGTCCCGTTCGACCGCGTGCCCCTCGCGGAGCACCGCGAGTGGTTCGAGGAGATCGTCGAGTTGGGCTACACCGACCTGTGGTCCGGGGAGGCCGACGGCGCCGACGCTTTCACGGTGCTGGCCCTGGCGGCCGCCTGGACGCCGACCCTCCGGCTCGGGACGGCGATCGTGCCGGCCTTCACCCGGGGCCCGGCGCTGATGGCCCAGAGCGTGGCGGCCATGGCCGAAGCGGCCCCCGGCCGCTTCGCGTTCGGCATCGGGACGTCATCCAACGTGATCGTCGAGGGTTGGAACGGGGTGCCCTTCGAGGATCCCTACAAGCGGGTGCGAGACGTGGTCCGCTTCGTGCGGGCCGCGCTGAGCGGTGAGAAGGTCGAGGGCGCCTTCGACACCTTCCAGAGCAACGGCTTCCGGCTGGGTCGGCCGCCGGCGGTGGTCCCGCCGATCCTGATCGCCGCGCTCCGTCCCGGGATGCTCCGCCTCGCCGGACGGGAGGGTGACGGGGCCATCATCAACTGGCTGGCGTCGACCGATGTCCCGAAGGTGGTCGCCGAGGTCGGACCGGGCAAGGAGATCGTGGCCAGGATCTTCGTCTGCCCGTCGGAGGACGCGGACACGGTCCGCGCCCAGGGTCGTCGGGTCATCGCCGCCTACCTCAACGTGCCGGTCTACGCCGCCTTCCACGAGTGGCTCGGCCGCGGCCCCCTCCTCGAGGGGATGTGGACGGCGTGGAGGGCCGGGGACCGCAAGGCCGCCCTCGCCGCCATCCCCGACGAGGTGGTCGACAACCTGATCCTCCACGGGTCGGCCGACCAGGTGAACGGCCAGATCCAGGCCTACGTCGACAACGGGGTGACGACGCCGGCGCTGGCCCTGCTGCCTCTGGCCGGCATCGACACCCGTCAGGCGTTGCGGGACCTCGCCCCTCGCTGAAATGGCAGCGGTCTGCGACCGGGTGACCGTCAGCCGGACCGGCGCGCGACCCGACGGGCGAGAGACCCCTTCGTCCCGTCGTCGTCAGGCGCGAGGAGGGCCAGCAGGCTGAGCTGCTCCGACCGGGCGGCGCGGGCGGTGAGCGGCTCCCAGCGGATCCCCCCTCGCCGGCCGGTCGCCACCACCCAGAGCCGGTCGACCGGGAGGCTGCGGGCCGCCCCGCCGTCGGCGGTGACACCGATGCTCCCGTCGCGCTCCCCGCCGCGGACCGTGCCGTGTCGCCAGCCGCCACCGGCGGCCTCCCGCCATCGCACCGCCTCGGCGGCCCGCAACCCGAGCGCATCGAGCCGGCCGTCGGCCGCCCTCCGGTCCTCCGACGCGCTGGCCACGGCTGCAGGCTAGGCAGCCGGGCCGGGCCGAACGAGGACCGTCGACCGTCCGGGGGCGCCCGGGGTGCCGGGAGGCGCGTGCCGGCGTTCTCGGAGACCTCCACGTCGGTATCCGCGCCCGAGCGCCCCGAGGTCGCGCCACCACGCCCAAGCGCCCCGAGGTCGCGCCGCCACCCGGTCCGGCGCCCCCCCCCACACCCGGCACCCCCCAAGCCCGGCGTTCTCAGGGACCTCCACGTCAGTATCCGCGCCCGAGCGCCCCGAGGTCGCGCCACCACGCCCAAGCGCCCCGAGGTCGCGCCACCACCCGGTCCGGCGCCCGCCACGCCCGGCGCCCGACCACGCCCAGCGCCCGCCACGCCCAGCGCCCGCCACGCCCGCCACGCCCGGCGCCCGCCGCCCGGGGACGCCACGTCGAGCGGGCCGTCGGTAGGCTCCGCCCATGTCCGATGTCGTGATCGTCGATGCCGTGCGCACCCCAGTCGGGCGCCGAAACGGCGGCCTCTCCACCGTCCACCCCGCCGACCTCCTCGCAGGGGCGCTGCGCGAGCTGGTCGAGCGGTCGGGGATCGACCCCGGAGCCGTGGGCCAGGTCGTCGCCGGCTGCGTCGGCCAGGTGGGCGAGCAGTCGTTCAACATCGCCAGGACGGCCTGGTTGAGCGCCGGCCTGCCCATGACCGTGCCGGCGACCACGGTGGACGCGCAGTGCGGCTCCAGTCAGCAGGCGACCAACCTGGCCTACGCGATGATCGCCGCCGGTGTGGTGGACGCGGCCGTGGCCTGCGGGGTCGAGGCCATGTCACGCATCCCGATCGGATCCAACGGCAGGAAGGAGCTCGGACTCGGCCGGGCCATTCCCAAATCCTATTTCGGGCACTACGAGCTCACGTCCCAGTTCGAGGGAGCCGAGCGCATCGCCACGGCCTGGAACGTGACGAGGGACGACACCGACCGCTTCGGTCTGCGCAGTCAGACGCAGGCAGCGGAGGCGTGGGCCGATGACCGGTTCGGCTCGCAGATCGCGCCGGTGCAGGCGCCCGTGGTCGACGAGGAGGGCAGGCCGACCGGCGAGCACCACACGGTGACCAGGGACGAGGGTCTGCGGGAGACCACGCTGGAGAAGCTCGGCCAGCTGAAGCCGGTCGCCAGGCCCGACGGCGTGCACACCGCGGGCACCTCGTCGCAGATCTCCGACGGCGCCGCCGCGGTGCTGCTCATGGCGGCCGACCGGGCCGCCTCCCTCGGGCTCACGCCGCGCGCGCGGATCGCCGAGTCCTGCCTGGTGGGGGTGGACCCGGTGCTGATGCTGACCGGGCCGATCGACGCCACCCGGCACCTGCTCGCCCGCTCGGGGCTCGGCATCGACGACATCGACCTGTTCGAGATCAACGAGGCGTTCGCCTCGGTGGTGCTGGCCTGGCAGCAGGAGCTGAAGGCGGACCCGGACCGAGTCAACGTCAACGGGGGGGCCATCGCCCTCGGCCACCCCCTCGGCGGCACCGGCGCGGTGCTCGTGACCAAGGCCGTCCACGAGCTCGAGCGTCGAGACGCCAGGCGGGCCATCGTCAGCATGTGCTGTGGCGGCGGCCTGGGCACCGGCACGCTGATCGAACGCTGAGCAACGGCCGGTCGGCGAGCCCGTGACCCATCTCGCTGAGGCGCTCGGCCACGGCCGAGACGCGCGCCTGGTCATCGTGACCTGCGACGAGCTCGGGGTCAGCCACGCCTCCAACAGCGGCGTGTACGCCACCCTGCGCGACGGGGCCGGCACCGCCGCCGGTCTGGTCGTGCCGGGGCCGTGGGCGCGCGAGGCCGCCTTCCGCTACCGGGGTGAGGACGTCGGCGTCCACCTGACCCTCAACGCCGAGTACGACCTGCTGCGGTGGGGGCCGATCACGCACTGCCCGTCGCTGCTCGACGGCGACGGCGGGTTCCCTCGCACCCTCGAGGATCTCTGGGAGCACGGCGACACCGACGAGGTCAGGCGGGAGTGCCGGGCGCAGATCGAGCGGGCCGTGTACTGGGGCTTCGACGTCAGCCATCTGAGCGCCCACCTCGGCGCTCTCGAGCTGCGCCCCGAGTTCTTCGACGTGGCCCTCGAGATGGCCGTCGACTTCGGGCTGCCGCTCCGCCTCCCGGCGGTCGACGACGAGCGGCGCATCGGCTTCCCGCTCCGCGACCTGGCCGCCCGCGAGGGTGTCGTCAGCCCCGACGCGGTGGTGCGGGCGCCGCGCAACGCGGGCGCCAGGGCGATCCTCGACGACGCCCTCGGCGGTCTGGCCCCCGGGGTCACCGAGCTGGTCCTGCGCCCGGCGGCCCCCGGCGACGACCTGCGCTCGGTGGCGCCGGACTGGGGGGCGCGGGTGGACGACGGCCGACTGGCCTCCGCCGACGGTGACCTGCGAGCCGCCGTTGACGCGGCCGGCGCGGTGCTGATCGGCTGGCGGAGCCTGCGGGCCCTCCAGCGGGCCTGACGGTCGGGGCGGCCCTCAACTCCCGGTGAGCAGGGCGGCCGCGACCCGCTCGAGCCCGACGGTCCTGCTCGCCTTGACCAGCACGGCGTCGCCGGCACCGAGGCGACCGAGCAGGGCCACGACCTCGTCGGCCCCGACGCCGGTGCGCCCGTAGGCGTCGGTGCCGACGGCGACGACGTCGACTCCGAGGGAGGCGGCCAGCTCGACCACGCCGCGGTGGGCGTCGGCGGCGGTGTCACCGAGCTCGGCCATCTCGCCGAGGACGGCGAGACGCCGGTGGGCGGGCAGCTCGGCCAGGGCGCGCAGCGCGGCGGCCATCGACGCCGGGTTGGCGTTGTAGGCGTCGTTGAGGACCAGCGCCCCGCCGGGAGCCCGCCTGAGGTCCATCCGCCACGGCGAGAGCGACGCCGCGCCCAGCCCGGCCACGACCGATTCCAGATCGCAGCCCACCGCCAGGGCGACGACCGCGGCGGCCAGGGCGTTGGCGACCTGGTGGGCGCCGCGGACGCCGAGGTCGACCCGGGCGGCCCCCCACGGGGAGCGGAGGGTGAAGCTCGGGCGGAGGTCGGCTCCGACGGTGACCTCGTCGGCCACGGTGTCGGCTCCCGACCGGCCCGTCGCCGAGTAGGTGAGGACCGGCGCCCCGGCCAGCGCGGCCATGGCCGCCACCCGGGGATCGTCGGCGTTGAGGACGGCCAGGCCGTCGGCGGGCAGCGCCTCGATCAGCTCGCCCTTGGCGGCGGCGACGCCCTCGATCGAGCCGAACACCTCGGTGTGGGCGGCGGCCACCGCGGTGACCACCCCGACGGTCGGCCGGGCCACCTCGCAGAGCAGCGCGATGTGCCCGGGCCCGCGTGCGCCCATCTCGATGACCGCCACCTCGGTGTCGTCGGGGGCGTTGGCCAGGGTGATCGGGACCCCGAGCTCGTTGTTGAACGAGTGCGGGTTGGCGGACACCCGCCTGGCCAGGCCGATGGCGGCGGCCAGGAGGTCCTTGGTCGAGGTCTTGCCGACGGAGCCGGTCACGCCGACGACGGCGCCGCTCAACCGGCGCCTGGCCGCCCGGCCCAGGTCCAGGAGGGCGGCGCGGGTGTCGTCCACTTCGATGGCGGTCGCCCCTGGCCCTCCCCCCTCCCGGCCTCGACCGCGCTCGTGCAGGTAGCCGGTCGCGCCACCGGCGACCGCCTCGGGGATCCAGTCGTGGCCGTCGCGCTCGGCGCGGATCGGCACGAAGAGGCTGTCGGCGACGCTCCGGCGCGAGTCGATGACGACCTGCGACCATGCCGGGGGCGGTCGGGCCGGGTCGACCCGGCCGCCGGTCGCAGCGGGGTCGACACGTCCGCCGGTCGCGGCGGCCACCTCCTCGGCGAGCCAGCGCATGGCGTCGATCTTGGCAGGGCAGGGCTACGCTCGCGGGCCATGTCCGATGCGGATGACGCCACCGGTCCCGACCCCGCCGTCCCGCCCGGAGCGGGGCGGACCCGCCTGGTCGTGATCTACGGCGGCCGCTCCGCCGAGCACGAGGTGTCGTGCATCTCCGCCCTGCACGTGGTGCGCGCCGCCGACCCGGCCCTCTACGACGTCGCCCTCGTCGGCATCACCACCGCAGGTCGGTGGGTGGACGCCGGCGGCATCCTCGCCGCCCTCCCGCCGGGCACGGCGTCACTGCCGTCGCCGGACACGGCCGCCGCCGGAGCGCCCCGCCCGCCGGCGGCGATCGGGGGCGCCCCGGGGACGCAGGCGCTGGTCGCGCCCGGGTCGGGTGGATCCGCCGGCGGTGACGACCCGGGCGCGCTGCTCCGCGCTGACGGCGACGAGACGACGGTGGTCTTCCCCCTCCTGCACGGGCCCCACGGCGAGGACGGGACCATCCAGGGCCTGCTCGAGGTGGCGGGGGTCGCCTACGTCGGCGCCGGGGTGGCGTCGTCGGCCGCCTCGATGGACAAAGGCCTGACCAAGGCGCTGCTGCGGGCCGCCGGCCTGCCGCAGGTGCGCTCGTTGGTGTTGCGCGACCACGAGCTCGACGACCTGACGGCCAAGCGGGTCGAGGCCGAGCTCGGCTGGCCGGTGTTCGTCAAGCCGGCCAACCTCGGCTCGTCGATCGGGATCACCCGCGCCGGCGACGCCGACGAGCTGGCGGCCGCGGTCGACCTCGCGCTCCGTTACGACGAGTGGATCGTCGTCGAGGAGGCGGTGGCGGTCAGGGAGATCGAGATCGGCGTGCTCGGCTACGGCGACAGCCTCAGGGCGTCGGTCCCCGGAGAGGTCGTGGCGAGCCACGACTTCTACGACTTCGAGGACAAGTACCTGGCGGGCACGGCGTCGTCGGTGATCCCGGCCGACCTGGAGCCCGACGTGGCCGACGCGGCCAGGGCGCTGGCCCTCGACGCGGCGAGAGCGGTCAGGGTCGACGGGATGGCGAGGGTCGACCTGTTCTACGAGGAGGGCGGGAGGGGCCTGATGGTCAACGAGATCAACACCATCCCCGGGTTCACGCCGATCTCGCAGTTCCCGCTCCTGTGGGCGGCCTCTGGCCTCGAGGGCCCGGCGCTGATCGACGAGCTGGTCGGGCTGGCGCTGGCCCGCCACCGACGGCGGGCCCGCTTCGACGGCCGCCGCATCCTGGGCTGACCCTCAGGAGACGGAGCGGACCGCTCCGGCCGCCACGAACGGCTGGCTGCTGCTCACGGCGCCCTCGGACACCTCGTCGGTGACGGCGAGGGCCTGCACCCCGGGCCCGGCGTTGAACGCCACGATGGACGGGTCGGTCCCGAGCAGGCCGTAGGAGATCTGCTGGCCGCCGGCGACACCCCAGAGCTGGTACACCCGGCCGGCGGGGAGCGGGGTGAGGTGGGCGTCGTAGACGTATCCCCGGCCTCCCGACGTGATCACCGCGTCGAGGCTGGGGCTGGCCGACCCGAGGGAGGCCAGCTGGACGTGACGGCTGCCGGGCTGGGCCAGCGCAGCGCGCACCAGCGCCATGGTCGGCTGGGCGGGCTCGATCTGGGTCACCGACGCCTGCACCTGGTTGACCCGGTGCTCGAGGTGCACGACCTGGGTGACCAGCACGGCGACCGCAACGGCGGCGGCTGCGGCGAGCACGCTGATCGGCCGGCGCCATGCCGACGACCGCCGCGTCCGCGCCCGGCCAGGGCCCGAACCGGCCCGCACGGCCGGGCCCAGACGTTCCATCCTGAGCTCGGGAGGGGTGTCGCCGAGGGAGGCGGCGATCCGCGACCACACGTCCGCCGGCGCCTCCTGGCCACCCCACGCGAACATCGCCGTCACCTCCCGATGGCCGGTCATCTCGGCCTGGCACCGCGGGCAGATGGCGATGTGGGCCTCGACGGTGGCGGCCTCGACCGGGTCGACGGCGTCGAGCGCGTAGGCGCCGAGGAGGTCCTGGACCTCGTCGTGCTCGTTCACTCGTTCCATGACGCACCCACTCCCACGTCGGCGAGGCCCGAGCGCATGCGCTTCAGACCCACGCGTATGCGACTCTTGACCGTGCCCTCGGGAGCGCCGAGCACCTCGGCGACCTCCCGGTAGGTGTGACCGCCGAAGTAAGCCAGCTCGATGGCCTTGCGCTCGTCGTCGGGCAACACGGCCACGGCCTGCTTGACGCGGTCAGCGACCGCCAGGTCCCAGACCTCCCGCTCGATGTCGTAACCGGCGGTCGCCGCCGCTCGGGCCTCACGCTCCTCGCGCCGGGTGCGCGACGAGTCCGACCTGAGCAGGTCGACGGCCCGTCCGTGGGTCTGGGCGAGGAGAAACGATCGCAGGGAGCCCCGCTCGGAGTCGAAGCGCTCCGGGTCGTTCCACAGCCGCAGGAAGACCTCCTGCACGACCTCCTCGGCCCGCGTGCCGTCGTGGAGCACGCGCCGCGCCAAGCCGAAGACGGCACCGGCGTGACGTCGGTAGACCTCGGCGAGCGCATCCTCCCGGAAGCGGCCAATGGCCACCACCAGCGACGGGTCGCTGGCCGATGTGAGCAGGGGGAGCATACGGTCGGTGTTCGGAGCGGCCATCCCGCCCGGATGATCATCCTCGGCCGACGGGCCTCCGGTCGCGGGCGGCACCGCAGCGTTCACGTCTGCGGCCCGGTCGCGCTGGCCGCCACCCACCGATCGTAGGGTTGACCCTCGGCCGCGGCGAGGAGCGCCAACACCAGGCCAGGGTCACCGGCGGTCTTCAGGCGACCCCGCATGAACGCCACCGTCGGCGCCATCGCACCCTCGCGGAGCTGACGGGCGTCATCGGCGGCGATGGTGAAGGTCACCTCGGGGTGCCCGGGCGCTCCTTCGACCGTGTCGACGAGCCGGCCGTCCCGCCAGACCAAGCCGGCACGGGTCTCTGACCTGGCCGGCCCGGTCACGACGACCTCGACCACGGCGTCGAACGCCGGGTCCACCGCCAGACCGGCTGCCGCTCCGACCGCGGCGGCCAGCAGGTCGGGGACGCTCAACGGGCGCTGGCCGTCGCCCGCAGGCCGGCGAAGAGGTCGGGCGCGTCGTCAGGGGCGTCCGAGCGGTTGTGCAGGACGTGGTATTCGTCGAACGGGTACAGCCGGTCCTGCACCTCGGGAGGCAGACCGAACCACCACGGCGAGGTCGGGTCGACCTGGGTCCTGTGGGCGAGAAGGGCCTCGCGCCGGACGTGGGTGAACCCGGTCACGTCGATCACCGCAGGGGCGTCCCCGCCCGCGGCCTGCTCGGCGATGGCCTGGTCGAAGCGGGCCAGGCGGTCGGCGTCGAAGGGTGAGTCGAGGCCCCGTTCGAGGTAGGCGTCGTGGGTGGCCCGCATCTGGCGCGCCGACCACGAGGTGGCGACCAGCTTGATCGGGGACCACGCCGCACCGGCATCGGGATGGGCGGTCGGGTCGCCGGCCGCCTCGAAGGCCAGCTCACTGATCTCGTTGACCCGCAGGTGGTCGGGGTGGGGGTAGCCGCTCTGCTCGCGGGGATAGGTGACGACGACCTGCGGGCGGTGGGTCCTGATGGTGGCGACCAGCCGCCCGACCGCCTCGTCGATCGGGGCGCGCGCGAAGCAGGCCGGATCGGCGTTGGCCGCCGAATCGGGCATGCCGGAGTCGCGGTAGCCGAGCGCGACGACCTCGTCGTAGCCGATCCGGCGGGCCGCCTCGGCGAGCTCCTCGGCGCGGATCTCCGCGATGCGCTCCTTGATGCCGGGCTGGTCCATGGCCTTGTTCAAGATGTCGCCCTCCTCGCCGCCGGTGCAGCACACGAGGATCGTCCGGATCCCCTCGGCGTGGTAGCGGGCGACGGTCGCCGGCCCCTTCGACGACTCGTCGTCGGGATGGGCGTGCACGGTCATGAGGGTCAACGGAGCCACGACTCCAGCCTACGGGGCGACGTCAGGGAGCCGTCCCTGCGGCAACGTTCCGGTCCCTACCCGGCGACGAAGAGCTGGGCGTAGCTCCACATCCCGCCAACCAGCGCCCGGCCACCGCCGAAGTGGCCGCTGAAGTGCGAGAGGATGGCGTGGCGGTGGTCCCAGCAGGCGGCCGCCCCCGACGTCTGGCACCCGGCGTTGCTGCCGCCCACGCCGTCGTCGTACATCCAGGCGTAGTCCGCGGCGAGCGGCGTCCGGTAGCCGCCGGACCAGTTGGAGACCCAGACGCGGCCTGGCGGCCCGACCGGGTCGGACAGGTGGGAGGCGGCGACCGACGCCGTCGTGTCCAGCCGGGACGAGTCGAGCACCGCCAGGAGACCCCGGCTGCGCCGTTCGGCGTTGGTCACCGCGGTGAGCTCGGCGCCCGGGTCCAGGCGGCGGTAGCCGGCCGGCAGGCGGAGCCGTCCGAGGCCCTCGCGCCGGCGGGCCAGGTCGATGTTGTAGAGCGCGTACCGGTCGCACCGCCACGTCGCGCCCCGGTAGCGGTTGCGGGCCGCCGGGTCGCAGTAGTGGGCGAAGTCGGGGCCGGGGCGCCGTGACGCGCTCGGGTCGGCGAGGTCGGAGACCGGGGTGGTGACGGCGGCCGCCCTCGCCGTGTGAGGCGTTGCGGGCAGGCCCGGTGTCGTCGCCCCGCCGGCGGCAGGCACGGCGATCGACGCGAGAGCCGGGAGGAGGGCGACGCCGGTAGCGGCTGCCGCCGTTCGCAGGGCACGGCGGCGGAATCGTCGAGGGGCTCGCATGAGCATCTGGACCTTACTTGGGCCGGTCCGGCGCGCCGTGCTCGAAGCGGCACACGCTCTCGATGTGCACGGTGTGGGCGAATCCGTCGACCACCTGCAGCGTGGCCAGGCGGTAGCCGGCCTCGGCGAGGAGGCCGGCGTCGCGGGCGGCCGAGGCCGGATCGCAGCTGACGAGCACCAACGTCGGTGCCCCGGTGGCCGCCAGCGCCGTCACCCCGGGGCGTCCGAGACCGGTCCTCGACGGGTCGGCGACGACCACGTCGGCCGGCTGCGGCGACCAGCGCCCGACGTCGGTGGCCACCACGCGGGCTTCGACGTCGGTCAGGTTGACCCGGGCGTCGGCGACCGAGTCGCGGTTGGACTCGATGGACACCAGGCGAGCGCCACGGCGGCCGGCGACCACCCCGCCGATGATCCCGACACCGGCGTAGGCGTCGACCATCAGGCCACCTGCAGGGAGGGAGTCGCCGACCGCGGTGTCGACGGCGGCCACCACCGCATCCGCGGCCTGCGGACCGGCCTGGAAGAACGACCTGGCCGATACCCGCCAGTGCCGGCCGCCGACGGACTCGTGCACCGCGCCCTGCTGGCCAGGCCCGACGAGGACCACGTCGTCAGGCAGTCCGGCGGGCCGGTGCCGCTGCCGGCGGTGCACGACGGCGAGGCGGCGCCCGTCCGCGGTTCCCGTCCTGAGGGTGACCCGATCGTGCCCGGGGAGGCGGAGGCCGGCGAGCAGGCCGCCGAGGGCCGGGTGGGCGACCAGGCAGGAATCCACCGGGTGGGCCACGTCCTCGTGGCGGCGCCGGAACCCGACCCGCCCGGCGCCGTCGACCGACAGGTGCAGGGTGGTGCGGTATCCCTCGGTGGCCAACCGCACCGGCGGCAGCACGGTCGCGGGCTCGGTCCTCGCGATCCGGGCGACGGTCTCGAGGAGGATCCGCTGCTTGAGTGTGACCTGGGCGTCGCCGGTCACGTCCTGCCACGGGCACCCGCCGCAGCCGGTGTGGTGGTGGGGGCACGAGCCGACGGTCCTCCACGGCGACGGCGACACGACCGTCCGCAACCTGGCCTTGGCGAAGTCACGCCGCTCGGCGACCACGTCGGCCTGCACCGTCTCCCCCGGAAGCGCGCCTTCGACGAAGACGATGCGCCCGTCGGGGAGCCGACCGATGGCGTCGCCGCCCGCCGCGACCCTGTCCTCGAGGTGCAGCGGGTCCTCGAGGTGCACCGGGTCCTCGAGGTGCACCGGGTCCTCGAGATGGCACGGCGTGCTCACGGCCCGGGCCGCTCCCCGGCGGACGCGACCGCGCCGCTGCGCTCCTCGGCGGCCAGCCCGAAAGCGTCGAAGACGGCCTGCTGGGCCGGGTCCCTCGCCGCGGACCGCTCGGGATGCCACTGGACGGCGAGGCACCATCCGGCGTCCGCCGGCGTCTCGACCGCCTCGACCAGGCCGTCCGGGCTGCGGGCGGTCACGACCAGCCCGTCGGCCACGTCGGCGATGGCCTGGTGATGGATCGACACGCACGACGCCACGCCGGCCGCTCCCCCCTGGCTGGCGGCGAGCCGGCTGCCGGCCACGATGTCGACGGGATGGCTGGCCGGCACCCCGTCGCCCACCGGCACGCCGTGGGCGACGCGGTCGTCGACGTCGGGGAGGTGCTGCACGAGCGTGCCACCGAGGGCCACGTTGAGGATCTGGATCCCCCGGCAGATGGCGAGGACCGGCACGCCGGCGCAGCCCGCCGCGAGCACCAGGTCCATCTCCCAGCGGTCCCTGCGCTCGTCGACCCCGTAGACCGCCGGGTGCGGGGTCTGGCCATAGGTCGCCGGGGCGACGTCGGGACCGCCGCAGAGCACCACCCCGGCCCACGTGCCGACCACGTCGGCGGCGGGGACGCCGGGATCACCGAGGACCACGGGGATCACGCCGGCTCGTCGGAGGCCGCCCAGATACTCCGACGGCACACCTTCGCTCTCGTCGGTCCATCCGGCCACCCGGCCTGCGTAGAGCAGGCTCGGCGCCACGGCGACCAGCACCGGCGCCACTCAGCTGTCGAGCGCGTCGACCGACGCGGCCAGCCGGAGGTCCCTGGTCGTCAGGCCGCCTGCCGAGTGGGTGCTCACGGTGAGGGTGACGGTGTCGTAGCCGACGGCGATGTCGGGATGGTGGTCCTGGTCCTCGGCGAGATCCGCCACCGCGTCGACGAACGCGATGGCGGCGCGAAACGAGGGGAAGGTCCTGACAGTCGTGATGGTGTCGCCGCGCCGCTCCCACCTGAGGCCGGCCAATCCGTCGCGAATGGCTGCGTCGTCGAGGCGATCCATAGGGTGGCCAGCATGCCAGACGTCGATGGGCTGCTCGGGGCGTGGACCGCGGAGGAGTTGGCTCGCGACCCGGTGACTGCGACCACGCTCGGCGTGGAGGGCTACGACGATCGCGTCGGCGACTTCTCGGCGGCCCGCTGGCAGGCCCAGGCCGACATCGACCGGCGATCGGCGGCGCGCCTCGCTGCCGTCGACCTCGCCGCGGCCAGCGTCGACCAGCAGGTCGACGTGACCCTCGTGCTCGCCGAGCTGGCCGGTCGCTCCGTGCTCGACGACTGGACGGCGTGGCGGCGCGACCCGATGCTCTACGTCGACCCGTGCCTCGAGGGCGTGTTCCGCCTGTGGCTGGACCGGCTGCGGCCCGACGAGGAGCTCGTGGCCGCCTCCGTGGCGCGCCTGCACCAGGTACCCGACGTGCTCGCCGCGGCGCGCGCCAACCTCGATCCCGGGATCGCCCCCCGCCTGCTCGTGGAGCGGGCGGCGAGCGCGGTGCGCGGCGGCATCAGCTACCTGTCGGGCCCGCTCGCGACCGTGACGGCGGCGGGGACCCTCGGTGACCTGCTGGCCTCCGCCGGGCGGGACGCGGCCGTCGCGTTGGAGGACTTCGCCTCCTTCCTCGACGGGCTGGCCGGACGGGCCCGGGGCGAGTGGGCCATCGGCGAGGCGCGCTACAGCGGGCTGCTGCGCGATCGCGAGCTCCTCGGGGTGAGCGCGAACGAGCTGCACGAGCGCGGCCGTGCCGCCTACGAGCAGCTGGCGGCCGAGATGACCGAGGTGGCGGCGGCCATCGATCCGACGTCGGGCTGGCCCGACGTGCTCGCCCGGCTCGACGCGGACTGCCCGGCCACGCCCGAGGAGATGCTCGCCGAGTACGCCGGTTGCTGCGACGACGCACGTGCCTTCCTGGTCGAGCACGACCTGGTGACCCTCCCCGACGGTGAGCGGTGCCTGGTCGAGCCGTCACCGCTGTTCCAGCGGGGCGTCCTCGCCGTCGCCTCCTACAGCGCGCCACCCGCCTTCTCGAGCTCGCGGACCGGTCACTTCTTCGTCCCGTTCCCGCCGGATGGCGAGTCCGCCGAAGGCATCAGGCAGCGCCTGGCCAACAACGGCCACCACGCCATCCCGACCACCGCCGTGCACGAGGCCTACCCGGGCCACCACTGGCACCTGACCTGGTCGGCGGCGACGCCCCGACCGGTCCGCAAGCTGCTCACCACGTCGTATTTCGTCGAGGGCTGGGCTCTCTACGCCGAGCGGATGATGCACGAGCAGGGGTTCTTCACCGACCCCCGCGTCGTGCTCTCCCATCTCGCGGCGCGCCTGTTCCGCGCGGCCAGGATCGTCGTGGACACCGCGCTGCACGCCGGGGACATGACCTTCGACGAGGCCGTGGCCTTCATGCGCGACAAAGCCGTGCTGACCGACGCAGTGGCCGTCGCCGAGGTGCGCAGATACGCCGCGTGGCCGACGCAGGCCGCCTCTTATCTGACGGGTGCGCTGGAGATCGAGGAGGCGAGGGACCGGTGGGTGGCCGAAAGGCGTGGCTCACTGAAGGCGTTCCACGACTCGATGGCGGCCAACCCCGGACTGCCGGTCGCGCTGGCGGCCAAGCTCGTGTTCGACGCCAGGCCTGCGGCCGGCGGTTGAGCCGGCACCTCCACCTCCACCTTCCCGACGCACCAATCGCAAAACGCCCTGGTCAGCGAAACACTCGGCGCTGATCTCCGACATTTCCGACCCGACGCATCCGTCGGCGTCGGGTCAGCGTGGCGATTCTCCGTCCGCCTCTGCGTCACTCGAGCTCTCTGTCTCACTCGAGCTCCGTGTGCGGCCTCGAACTCAGTGTGCGGCCTCGAACGCCTCCCTGACCTCGGCCGACACCCGACCTCGATCACTGACCTCGAATCCGTTGGCCCGTGCCCAGGTGCGGATGTCGCCGGCCGACGAGACCGACGCACGGCGGGATGCGCCGCGAGCCGAACGACCCGAGCTCACCTTGCGCGCCACATCCAGATACTTGCTGAGCGCCTTTTCGAGCTCATTGGCGTGCTTCGCCGTCAAGTCGATCTCATACGAGGTACCACGGAAAGCGAAGCTGACGGTCTCGTCGGCTTCGCTCCCGTCCAGATCGTCGCTGAGCATGGTCACAACCGTCTTTGCCATGGTCGAAGGGTAACGCATTGGCCGGCGAAAGGAACGCACCTTCCGTCGATCTTCCCGGACTTTCCTCCATCGACCGGGACCGCGACACTCGGTGCGCCCGCCATCGCGTCCGCAAATCGGGGACCGGAGGGAAACAACATGGGCGGCCGTTGGCCGCGCACGGCGTTGCGCGACCATCGAACGGGTGACGGCCGCGCCAGTTGTTTCTGCGCGTGCGCCCGCGGCGAGCCGGACAATTAGGCAGGAGAAACGGGCGGCAAGGCGATTCGGCTCTGTCGGCCGGCCTGGTCCGAATGCGCCGGCGCGGCTAACGTCTCACCCGGCTTCCCCCGCCACTGGTTCGGCCCCGAAAAGGACACGAGTGACGACGTGGGACGCACGACTCGACCGGCTGCGAGCAGACCTCGGCGCCTCGGGGCGCCTCTACGCCGGGCTCGGCCACGACGGGCTGGTGTTCGGGGGCGCCCAGCAGGCCCTGCTCGTCATCGGCCCGCCGCGCTCGGGCAAGACCTCCGGCCTGGTCGTGCCGAACGTGCTGTGCGCCCCTGGCCCCGTGGTCGCCACCTCCACCAAGGTGGACCTGATGGAGGCGACCCGTGAGGTCCGGGCCGGTCTCGGGCGCTGCTGGCTGTTCGACCCCATGGGCGCCGTGGCCTGCCCGCCCGGGGTCGAGCGCGCCCGGTGGTCGCCGGTCGACTCGGCGGTGACCTGGGACGGCGCGCTGGCCACGGCCCACGCCATGGTGGGCGCGGCCCGACCAGGCGTCACCGGTAGCGAGTCCCACTGGACCGAGCGGGCCGAGGCACTGCTCGCTCCCCTCCTCCACGCCTCGGCCATCGACGGTGGCGACATGCGCCTGGTGCTGCGCTGGGTGCTGCGGGCCGACGCCGGGCCGGCTGCGGTCGCGCTCGGCGCAGGGGGCGCCGGGCTGGCCGCCGACGTGCTGGCCGGGATCGTGGCCACCGACGGCAGGGAGCTGTCGGGCATCTGGTCGACGGCGGCCGGCGTGCTGGCCGCCTACCGCTCGGAGACCGTGCTGGCGGCGTCGTCGGCGCCCAACCTCGATCCCGGCCTCGTCCCAGGCGGCTGCGACACCGTCTACCTGTGCGCGCCGGGCCACCAGCAGGCGCTCGTGGCGCCCATCGTGGTCGGTTTCGTCGAGGCCGTCCGTCGGGCGACCTACGCCCGGGCCGACCTGACCCGGCCGGTCACCCTCGTGCTCGACGAGGTCGCCAACATCGCCCCGATCCCGGGGCTCCCGGCCATGGTGAGCGAAGGCGGCGGCCAGGGCCTGGCCACCATGGCCTGCCTGCAGGACCTGTCCCAGGCCCGCCAGCGCTGGGGTGGGGCGGCCGACGGCTTCCTTTCGCTCTTCGGCACGAAGGCGGTGCTGCCAGGCGTGGCCGACCTGGCCACGCTCGAGCTCGTCTCGCGCCTCGCCGGCGAGGTCGACGTGCCGGGACGGTCGGTCAGCCGGTCACCGTGGTGGGGGGGCGCGAAGCGGGCGCCGGCGGTCACCTGGTCCACCCAGCGCCGCCGGCGACTGCCCGTCGACGCCGTCAACCAGCTCCCCGCCGGACGCGCCCTGCTCCTCGACGGGCACCGGCCTCCCGAGCTCGTCGGCCTCGCCCCCTGGTGGTCGACGCCACCGTTCGCCCCGCTCGCCGGACCCACGGCCCACCCGACTCGGCGTCGTCGCCGCGTCCTCGGCTCCGGCATGGGGCGGTAGGACCAGTGGCGGTGCGACCATCGTCGGTGCGACCACCGCCGGGCTCAGCCCGGCGCGTCCCCTGGCCGCGCTTCGAGCACCAGACCCTCCCAGGGACGCAGCGTCCAGGTGGAAGGCCCGGTCCGGTCGGGTAGGCCCTCGGTCGTCGAGCCGAGGACCGGCGAGGCCGGGGGCAGCGGGAAGGACCGGGGCTCGGCGGAAAGGTTGGCCGCCACCACGAGGGGGCCGCTGCGGTAGGCCCAGCCGTCGGCGTCCGCCTCCAGCTCCTCGTAGGCGGCCACGCCGCTCGGCAGCCGGCGCCGTAGTCGGAGGAGCGCCCGGGTCAGCCACAGAGGCGACGATTCGTCCGCCCGCTGCGCCTCCACGCTTCGCCCCGCCCGGTCGCCGACGGGGAGCCACGGTCGCACCCCTGCGGGCGCGAAGCCGGCGTTGGGGCCCTCGTCCCATGGCATCGGGGTGCGGCACCGGTCCCGGTTGAAGCGGCCGTCGTCGGCCCGCCAGGTCATCGGATCGCGCTGGTCGTCGGGGGCCACGTCGACGTCGGGGAGGGCCAGCTCGTCGCCGGCGAAGAGGACGAGGGTTCCGGGGAGGGTCGCCAGCACGACCAGGCCGAGGCGGGCCCGGCGCTCGTCGTTGCGGGCCCAGCGGGTCGCGAAGCGCGACACGTCGTGGTTGGAGCCGACCCAGACGGGACAGCTCCCTGACGGGAGGGCCCCGAGCGTCTCGCGCACGACCGCGCTCAGCGCATCGGCCCGAAAGGGCGCGAACACGAAGGAGAAGTTGAACGCCAGCTGCAGCTCGTCGTCGTGGCCGTAGTACGACGCCAGCCGCGACGGGTCGAGGACCCAGGTCTCGCCGAGGAGGAGGCGCCGGGGCTCGAGGCCATCGGCCAGGCGGCGCCAGGAGCGGTACACGCCGTGCACCTCCGGCTGGTTCTTGCTGTGCACCGGCGCCAGGCCGAACGAGCTCTCCGGGCCCACCGCCGCGGGAGGGTCGTCGCGCAGCTGAGCGTCCTTGTAGAGCGCGTTGGCGACGTCGATGCGGAAGCCGGCGACGCCCCGGTCGAACCAGTGCTGCAGGATCTCGTCGAACGCCGCGTGCACGGCGGGGTTCCACCAGTTGAGGTCGGGCTGGGAGGGCAGGAAGTTGTGCAGGTAGTACTGACCGCTCGCCTCGTCGAGGGTCCACGCGCCGCGCCCGGTGGCGTCGATCCAGTTGTTGGGGGGCGCCCCACCGGGAGCCGGATCGGCCCAGACGTACCAGTCCCGTCGCTCGTTGTCCCGACCGGACGAGGCCTCGACGAACCAGGGATGCGCCGAGCTGGTGTGGTTGGGCACCAGGTCGAGCAGGACCCGCATGCCTCGCGCCGCGGTCTCGCGCACGAGCAGGTCGAGGTCGTCGACCGATCCGAGGTCGGGGTGGACGGCGCGGTAGTCGCTGACGTCGTAACCCCAGTCCGTGTCGGGCGACGGCATGGTCGGCGACAGCCAGATCCCGTCGATGCCGAGCCAGCTCAGGTGGTCGAGCCGGCTCACCAGCCCCCGCAGGTCGCCGTAGCCGTCGCCGTCGCTGTCCTGCCACGACCGCACGTAGACCTGGTAGAGCGACGCACCCTCCCACCAGCGGCCTCCGGGCGAGGTCATCGGACGCGGACGGGCCGCAGCCGCGGCGCAGAGGTCAGAGGAGCGCAGATCCGGCCACGTTAACGGTGCGCCGCACCCGGATCGGCGACCGGATTGGGAACGGACCGTCGGTAGCGTGGCCGGGTGGCCGCTCGCGACATCCCCCTCTCGGTCCTCGATCTGGCCCCGGTGACCGCCGGGTCCAGCGCCTCGGAGGCCCTGGCGCGCAGCACCGAGCTGATCGGCAGGGCCGAGGCGCTCGGCTACCACCGGTACTGGGTCGCCGAGCACCACAACATGCCGGGCATCGCCAGCTCGTCACCCGCGGTGCTGCTCGCCCACCTGGCCGCGTCGTCGACGACCATCCAGGTCGGCTCGGGCGGGGTGATGCTCCCCAACCACGCCCCGCTGGTGGTCGCCGAGCAGTTCGGTCTGCTCGAGGCGCTCCATCCCGGCAGGGTCGACCTCGGGATCGGCCGGGCGCCGGGGAGCGACCCGGTCACCGCGTCGGCCCTGCGCCGTCACCTCCCTGGCAGCGAGGGCGACGACCTTCCCGAGCAGCTCGGTGCGCTGTTCGCCTTCTTCCACGGAAACTTCCCCGACGGGCACCCGTGGGGCAGCATCCGGGCCCTCCCCGAGGGCTCAGCGGTGCCCGACGTGTGGCTGCTCGGCTCGAGCGGCTACAGCGCCCAGGTCGCCGGGATCCTCGGCCTGCCCTTCGCCTTCGCCCACCACTTCAGCCCGACCAACACCGTGCCGGCCATCGAGTTGTACCGGGCCCGCTTCCGCCCCTCCGAGCGCCTCGCCGAGCCCCACGTGATGGTCGGTGTGGCGACGGTCTGCGCGCCGAGCGCCGAGGAGGCCGACTGGCTGCACGGCTCGTCGCGCCTGTCGATGCTGCGCCTCAGGACCGGCCGTCCTGGCCCGCTCCCCTCCCCCGAGGAGGCCGCGTCCTACGAGAGCACCTCGGGCGAGGACCAAGTCATGGCGTCGGCCACGTCGAGCCACGTCGTCGGCGACCCGACCGGGGTCGTCGCCGGCCTGCAGCGCCTGGTCGATGCCACCGGCGCCGACGAGCTGATGGTCACCACCAACGTGTTCGACCACGCCGCCCGGCTGCGCAGCTACGAGCTGGTGGCCGACGCGTGGTCCCGCGCCGGCGACGACCGCCTGCGCACCAGCGCGCCCGCCACCGCCTGACCGCGCCGCGGCGGGTCAGGGCAGCAGACTGCCGGCGGCCACGCACACCGCGGCCACCACGCCGATGGCCGTGGCGTCGCGCCACTCCGGGCGGCGGTCACTGGCGGTGATGGTGCCGGTGCCGCCCCGCGCGGTGATGGCCTCGCCCATCTCGCCCGCCCGCCTGAGGGTGACCGCGAGCGTGGCCACGAGGAGATCGGCGGCCTCGTCGAAGGCCGCCGTGAGGCGGTCCTTCCTGGGCTTCGGTGGCCGGAGGCGCCGGGCGGCGAGCAGCACCCGGATCTCCCCGACGAGCAGCGGCAGACCCCGGATGCACAAGGCGATGGTGGTGGCCCACTCGTCCACCGGCACGCGCAGCACGGCGAGGGGTCGCAGCAGCCGGCCGACCGCAGGCCCGATGTCGCCGAGCGACGTGGTCCACCCGATCAGCGCCCCGGCTCCGAGGAGCACGACGCTGACGGCGGTGAACTGGAGGTAGACGTCGATGCCCCCGAGACCGAGGTGGCCGGCCCCGACGGCCACCTCGGGGCGCCCACCCGAGATCAGCGTGAGCGCCCCGCCGGCGGCGAACAACGCCCAGAACCAGCCTGGTGGCCGCGGCACGGCGCGCAACGGGACCCGCGCCAGGGCGGCGGCGCCGACGAGCAGCACCGCCAGGACACCGATCACGGGCCACTGGGGGACCAGGGAGATGGTCAGGCTGACGGCCACGGCGGCGAGCAGCTTGGTCCCGGCCCACAGCCGGTGCACCGGGGAGTCCACCTCGACCTCCCGCAGGAGCACGAAGCTGCGGGCCGGTCGGCGCCGGGCGCTCACGGTGTGGCTCCGGCGACCAGGGCGACCTCGTCGGCCAAGGGGCGGTCCTCGACGATGGTGCCCCCATCGAGGCGGACGAGCCGGTCGCACAGGTCGCTTGCGCCTTCGAGGTCATGGGAGATCACGATCACGGTCAGGCCGGCCTCGCGGCGGAGGTCGCCGAGCACAGCGAGCAGCCCTTCCCGGCTCTCGGGGTCGAGGCCGGCCATCGGCTCGTCGAGCACCAGGGCGGAGGGCGACCGGGCGAGGAGACCGGCGAGGGCGACCCGACGGACCTGCCCGCCGCTCAGCTCGTCGACCGTCAGGTCCCAGGTGCCGGGAGCGCCGAGCCCGACCAGGCGCAGCGCCCGCTCGGCGCCGGCCCGGTCGACCCCCGCAGCGGCGCGCACCTCGGCGCCGACGGTCGGGCGCTGGACCTGCAACCTGGCGTGCTGGAAGGCCAGACCGACCTGGCCGACCCTTCCGGCGACCGGGTGGCCGTCCAGGGTCACGGTGCCCGACGTCGGCCGGATCAACCCGGCCAGGGCCCAGGCCAGCGTGGACTTGCCCGAGCCGTTGTCCCCCACCACGACCACCCCCTCGCCCGGGGCGACCCGCAGGTCGACGCCCCGCAGGGCGACGTGCTCCCAGGGGGTCCCGGCCGCGTAGACGTGGCCGACCCCGGAGGCTTCGATGGCCCCGGGGCCGCCGGTGCGGGCGTGGCGCGATCGCTCCGACCTGGACCGTGCGGCCGCGGCCGGCGCTCCAGGACCCTCGATCTCGGATCGATGGTCGACCTGGCCACCCGCCCTGGGTCCCCGCTCGACGGCCACGATCCGCCCGGACTCCAGGCGGACCACGCGGTCGGCGATAGCCGTCTCGGCCAGCCGATGGGTGACGTGGACCACGGCCACGCTGCGCTGGGCCGGGAGCACGCCGAACAGGTCGACGAGCACCCGCCGGCCCTCGGCGTCGACCATGGCGGTGGACTCGTCGGAGACCAGCAGCTGGGGCCTGCGGGCGAGGGCGGCGGCCACGGCCAGGCGTTGGAGCTCGCCGCCGGAGAGCCCGGAGGTGTCCCGGCGGCCCATGCCGTGCAGGCCGACCGCGTCGAGGAGGGCGTCGACCTCGACCTCGGTGCCCCGGGGGAGGCCCCAGACCACGTCGTCGGCCACCCGGACGCCGAGCACCTGGCTCTCGGGGCGCTGGCTCACCACGGCGGTGCCCCCGGTCGCACCGAGGCCGATCGGCCCCGGGCGGTCGACCGTCCCGCCGGTGACGGGGGCGCCGGCCAGCACACGCGACAGCGTCGACTTGCCCGAGCCGTTGGGCCCGAGCAGGACCACCGCCTCGGCCGGGGCGACGCGCAGGGACACCTCGTCGAGGGCGGCCGCCATGGCGCCGGGGTAGCGGACCGTGACCCCGGTCAGGAGGGTGGGCACGGGCATCGGCGGCCCGGCGACCCGATCGTCGGGCGACGGGGCCGACGGCCCCGCACCGCCGGGCCACGGGGCGGCCAGGCGGTCCTCGACGCGAAGGTGATCGAGGCGGGCGAGGATGCCCCCGAGCATCCACCAGGTGGCCGCGGTGGCCGCGGCCACCCCGATGACCACGGCCACGAGGATCGTGACCGCCCAGTCGGCGATGGCCGTGTCCACCCAGCGGTTGAGGGTCGCGGTGGGCCCGGCGATGCCGTGGGCGTGGCGGAGGATGCCGACCGCGCCGGTCCAGGCGCTGCGCAGCGACTGGAGGGTCAGGCGGCGGAGCTGCGGGAGCGCCCACAGGACGGCATCGAGCACCAGGGCCAGGGCGGGCGCGAGGACCGCAGTGGCGGCGGTGAGCCGTCCGAGGCCCCAGCGGCGGCGGTGGGCGTGGCCGCTCAGGCCCCCGATGATCCCGCAGAGGGCGATGCTCGAGATCACGCTGGTGCCAGCGACGAGAAAGCCCACGCACACCGCAGCCACGCTGGAGGCGACGACCGCCCTGGGCCGGTGGCGGTAGGCGACGACGCCCATCGGGACGGTGCCGAGCGCAGCCACCGCCGACGCGTGCGGCAGGAAGGAGCCGGCGACGACCAGCACCACGGTCATCGCGCCGAGGAGCGAGGCGGTGCTCAACTCCACGGGTTGGAGGGCACCGCGCCGCGACGGACCCTCGATCCCGGCGGGGAGCGGCATCGAGCCGATCTTGCGTTGCCCTCCCTGACCCTCGGTTCGCCGGCGCGCCTCGGCACCAGTGGCGGCGGCGCTCATGGCTGCATTGTCTCACCGGTCGGTGAGGTTGCCGGCGTCGGCCCCCAGGCGCTCGTCGGTTGGCTCACGTGATCCGGCCCGGCGGCGGATCCCCGTCCGGGGCCGGGTCGCCCAGCAGGTCGGCGAGATGATGGACGGCGTCCCACACGTCGACCGCCCGGGTGTAGGCCGGCACGGGCGCCAGGCGCAGCACGTCGGGAGGCCGGAAGTCGCCGACCACCAGGCCCGCGTCGATGGCGCGCCGGCACAGGCTCCGCGCCCCCGGGTGGGCGATCCCGACGTGCGGCCCCCGCCGCTCGGGATCCCGGGAGCTGGCCAGCGTGGCGCCGAGGGGGACGAGGAGCTCGTCGGCCAGGGCGACGGTCAGATCGCTCAGCCACTGCGCCTTGGCCCAGAGGTGCTCCGGGCCGGCATCGACGAGCGGGCCCACGCCGGCGTCGAGCGCCACCAGGCCGAGCACGGGCGGCGTCCCGGCCAGGAATCGGCCGGGACCGGCGACCGGGTCGTAGCGTTCGCCCATGGCGAACTGGTCGCGTTGGCCCCACCATCCCCAGATCGGCTGGCGGAGGCTCGACTGGAGCTCCTCGCGGACGTAGAGCCACGCGGGCGCGCCGGGGCCACCGTTGAGGTACTTGTAGCCGCAGCCGACAGCCAGATCGGCACCGCTGCGATCCAGCTCGACCGGCACCGCACCGGCGGCGTGGCTGAGGTCCCAGCAGACCAGCGCGCCGACCGCATGGGCCGCCTCGGCGGCCGCGGCCAGGTCGACGCGGGCACCCGATCGGTAGTTGACCGCCGAGAGGCAGACCACGGCGACCCGCTCGTCGCAGGCCTCGGCCACCCCGGAGGCGTCGATGCCATCGACGGGGTCGGACGCCACGAACCGCACCTCGATGCGCCTCGCCTCCGCCAGCCCCTGCAGCACGTAGCGGACGGTGGCAAAGTCGTGGGGGTCGACGACGACGACGTCGCGGTCGGGGCGGGCGTCGAGGGCGGCGGCCACCAGCTTGTAGAGGTTGACCGTCGTGGAGTCGCTCACGACCACCTGGCCCTGGGCGGCGCCGACGAGCCGGCCGATGCGGTCGCCCACGATGCCGGGCAGCTCGATCCACTCGTCCCACCCGCCGATCAGCCGATCGGCCCACGCCTCGACGAGCGCGCCGAGACGCGCGACGACGTCGGCTGGCGGCCGGCCGAGGCTGTTGCCGTCGAGGTAGATCGGTCCGGGAGCCACGACGAAGCGGTCCCGCAGGTGGTGGAGCGGCTCAGCCGAGTCCCACGCCAGCGCCTCGCTCCTCGTGCGGGCCACCGGCGGGGCACCACCGGCGCCGGGTCCTGCCATCGCCGTGACGCTACCTGCCGCGCCTCGCCGTCACCGACCGGCCCGACGCGCGAGGCTCGGGGGGTGGAGCGCGACGACGTCAGGACCGGAGACGGGGAGAGCGGAGGGGGCGCCCGGATCGAGCGGCGCCCCTTCGGGCGCACCGGGCACGACAGCAGCCGGGTGATCTTCGGTGCGGCCGCGCTCGGCAGCATGGGCCAGGAGGCCGCCGACCGCACCCTCGCGGTGCTCGACGACTTCGGCGTCAACCACATCGACACCGCAGCGGGCTACGGGGACTCGGAGCTGCGCATCGCGCCGTGGCTGGCGTCCAGACGCGACGACTTCTTCCTGGCCACCAAGACCAACCACCGCACCGGCGACGCGGCGCGCGCCGGCCTCGAGCGGTCACTCGAGCGCCTCGGCACCGACCACGTCGACCTGATCCAGCTGCACAACCTCGTGGAGGACGACGAGTGGGACGTCGCCACCGGCCCTGACGGTGCGCTCGACGCGCTGGTGGCGGCGCGCGACGAGGGCCTCTGCCGGTTCATCGGGGTGACCGGTCACGGGCTGCGGATCGCACGCCAGCACCGCAGGAGCGTCGGGCACTACCCGTTCGACAGCGTGCTGCTGCCCTACAGCCACGTCCTCGTCCAGGACTCTGGCTACCGGGCCGAGGTCGATGCGCTCGTCGAGGAGTGCACGGCGCGCGGCATCGCCGTGCAGACCATCAAGTCCGTCGCCAGGCGACGATGGCGCGACGAAGGTCCCGGCCACTTCAGCTGGTACGAGCCCATGACCGACGCCGCGGCAGTCGAGCGCGCCGTGCGGTGGGTCCTGGCCGACGACCGGTTGTTCCTCAACTCGTCGAGCGACACGCGCCTGCTGCGGCCGATCCTGGAGGCCGCCATCGGCGCGGGCGCGGCGCCCGAAGACGAGCTGCTCGCCGCCGACCGGGACGCGCAGGAGATGGAGCCGCTCTTCGACGGGACCGGGCTCGAGCGGATCTGATCGGGCGGTTAGGGTCCCCCGGGTCCGACCCCGCAGGGAGTCGACGAGCCCGAGGAGGAGCCGTGGTGGTCACCGAACGTCGCGCCGGTCCGTCCTGGGACCGCCACCGCGCTTGCGTCGCCGCCCTGCGCGCCGGCTACGAGGCCATCCCGGCCGGAGCCCCGGTGCGCCTGGCCAAGCGGACCTCCAACCTGTTCCGCACCCGCCGCCGCTCGACCACGCCCGGGTTGGACGTGTCCGGCTTCGACGGGGTCATCCAGATCGACCGGGAAGCCCTGCAGGCCGACGTGTCGGGCATGACCACCTACGAGCACCTGGTCGACGCCACCCTCCCCTACGGCCTGATGCCGCTGGTCGTGCCCGAGCTCAAGACCATCACCCTCGGGGGGGCCGTCACCGGTCTCGGGATCGAGAGCTCGTCGTGGCGCAACGGCATGCCGCACGAGTCGATGGTCGAGCTCGAGGTGCTGACCGGCGCGGGCGAGGTGGTCACCGCGACCGCCGACGGTGACCACGCCGACCTGTTTCACGGCTTTCCCAACTCCTACGGCACCCTGGGCTACGCCCTGCGGGTCCGCATCGAGCTCGAGCCGGTCCGTCCGTGGGTCCACCTCCGCCACGTTCGCTTCGACAGGATCGAGGCGCTCACCGCCGCCCTGACCGACGTGTGCGGATCGGGCACGTGGGGTGGCGAGACGGTCGACTTCGTCGACGGCACCGTCTTCACCCCCGACGAGCAGTACCTGACCCTCGCGTCGTGGACCGACGATCCCGGCCCGGTCAGCGACTACACGGGCCGCGACATCTACTACCGGTCGATCCAGGCCCGACGCGACGACTGGCTCACCACCCGCGACTACCTGTGGCGCTGGGACACGGACTGGTTCTGGTGCTCGCGCGCCTTCGGCGTGCAAGACCCGCGACTGCGCCGGCTGGTCCCCTCGTCCCTGCTCCGCTCGGACACCTACTGGCGGATCCTGGCCCTCGAGGAGCACTTCGGCGTCAAGCGGAGGTTCGACCGCCTGCGCGGTCGTCCCGACCTCGAGCCCGTCGTGCAGGACGTCGAGGTGCCGGCGGACCGCCTCGACGAGTTCGTCACCGACTTCCGGCGGGAGGTGCCCGTCTCGCCGTTGTGGCTGTGCCCGATCCGCCTGCGCCGGCCGGGGCGGCACTGGCCGCTCTACCCCTTCGACCCGGGTGTGCTCTACGTCAACATCGGCTTCTGGTCCGCCTGCCCGGTCCCGCCCGGCGGCGACCGTGAGCACCACAACCGATGGGTCGAGGCCGAGGTCGACCGCCTCGGCGGCCGGAAGTCGCTGTACTCGACGTCGTTCTACGACGAGGACCGGTTCTGGTCGCTCTACAACGGTCCCGTCTACCGTGAGCTCAAGGATCGCTACGACCCGTCGGGCCGCCTCCTCGACCTGTACGCCAAGTGCGTGCAGGCCAGGTAGCGACCCGGAGCCGAGACAAGGAGACAGATCGGACATGCGCGACCGTAAGCCCGTTGCCGCGGTGCTCGCCGACGTCGTCGGCACCGGCCTGCCCCTGGCGTTCGACGCCTACGACGGGAGCACCGCCGGCCCCGCTGACGCCGAGGCCAGGGTCAGGATCGTCGACCCGCGGGCGCTCAACCACGTGGCGCTGGCGCCCGGGGAGCTCGGCCTGGCCCGGGCCTACGTGGCCGGCTACCTCGACGTCGACGGCGATCTCCTCGACGTCCTGCGCCTCCTCGCGTCCGACACCGTCGGCGGCCTGTCCTGGCGCCAGCGGCTCGAGACCCTGCGCCAGCTCGGTCCTGGCGTGCTCCGCCCGGTCGCCCCGCCGCCCGAGGAGGTCAGGCCCGGGTTGTGGTGGGGCCTGCGCCACTCCGTCGGTCGCGACTCCCGGGCGATCAGCCACCACTACGACGTCTCCAATCGCTTCTACGAGTGGATCCTCGGTCCCTCGATGGCCTACACGTGTGCGGTGTACCCCGGGGAGACGGCGTCGCTCGAGGAGGCCCAGGAGGAGAAGGTCGACCTGGTCTGCCGCAAGCTCGGCCTCGAGCCGGGTCAGCGGCTGCTCGACGTCGGCTGCGGTTGGGGCCTGATGGTCCGCCACGCCGTCGAGCACTACGGCGTCCACGCCATCGGTGTCACCCTGTCGCGCCAGCAGGCCGAATGGGGTCAGCGGGCGGTGATCGACGCCGGCCTGTCGGCGCGCGCCGAGATCCGCCATCTCGACTACCGCCACGTTCCCGAGACCGGCTTCGACGCCATCTCGAGCATCGGGCTCACCGAGCACATCGGCGCGGCCAGCCTGCCCGGCTACGCCGCCTTCCTCGCTGGGCGCCTCCGCCCGCAGGGGCGCTTGCTCAACCACTGCATCACCCGGCCGACCACCTCGGAGTCGGTGAAGCGCACCGGCGGGTTCATCAACCGCTACGTCTTCCCCGACGGCGAGCTCGAGGCCGCAGGCACCATCGCGTCGGTCATCCAGGACGCAGGGCTGGAGATCCGCCACGAGGAGAACCTGAGAGAGCACTACGCGCGGACGTGTGCGGCCTGGTCGTCCAACCTCGACGAGCACTGGGACGAGGCGGTGGCCGAGATCGGTCCCGGCCGGGCCAGGACGTGGAGGCTGTACCTGGCCGGCTCGCAGCTCGGCTTCGAGCAGCGCCGCATCGAGCTGCACCAGATCCTGGCGGTCAAGACCGTGGACGGCGATGCGGCGTTCCCGCTGCGCCCCGACTTCTCCCGGCAGCGGGCACCGATGTCGCTGGCCGGGATGGCGCCCTCCCAGTAGGCGCTGCGCCGCGGGTCCACCCCCGCCCCTCTCAGTCGGTGGCGACGGCGAGCCGGCGGCGGGCGATGATCGCCTGGTCCGGCCAGCGCACGTCGCGGATCCAGCGCAGTCGCTCCATGGTGCGGATGATGATGGCGCTGGTGTCGATCTCGAAGCGGCCGACGCCGTGGCGGGCGGAGGTCGGCTCGGCGTGGTGGAAGTTGTGCCACGCCTCGCCCATCGAGGGCAGCGCCAGCCACCACACGTTGCGGCTCTCGTCCTTGGTCTTGAACGGCGTGCGGCCGGTGATGTGGCAGACCGAGTTGATGGCGAAGGTGACGTGGTGGAGCGCGGCCACGCGCACCAGGCTGCCCCAGAAGAACGCCGTGAGCGCCCCCTGCCACGACCACGACCACAGCCCACCGACCAGCGGCGGGGCCAGCATGGACACCACCACCCACAGCGGGAAGGCGTTGGAGAGACGGCGGATGGTCGGGTCCTTGCACAGGTCGGGGGCGAACTTCTCCTCGGAGGTCTGCTCGACGTCGAACAGCCACCCGACGTGGGAGTAGAAGAAGCCCTTGGTGACGGCCCTGACGGTGCGGCCGTAGCGCCACGGCGAGTGCGGGTCACCCTCTCGGTCGGAGAAGCGGTGGTGCTTGCGGTGGTCGGCCACCCAGCGGATCACGGGTCCCTGGATGGCCATCATGCCGGCGACGGCGAGGATGGCCCGCAGCCAGCCGGGGGCGCGGAACGCGTGGTGGGTGAAGTGCCGGTGGAAGCCGACGGTCACGCCGTGGCCGGTGATGGCGTACATGGCCACGGCGATGATGACGTCTCGCCACGACAGTCCCCAGCCCCAGGCCACGGGCACGGCGGCGACGAGGGCCACGAAGGGGACGGCGATGAAGAGGAAGAGGGTGACCTGCTCCCACGTCTTCTTGAGGTCGAGCTCCTCGTCGGGGATCCGCTGGGGATCGTCGAGGACGACTTCGGTGGTGGACATCCGCCTCACTCTTCTACCTGATCGGGTTGGCGAGCACGGGCAGACGCCCACGCTCCCCGACGAGTCTGCCACGTCCTCGCCGGATTCGACGGCCTCACGTGCCACCGACTCGCCGGGGCAGAGTTGCTCAGGGACCGCCGGCCCAGGACCAGGGGTAGGCGTCGTCGGCCACGTTCCTGGCGTCGTCGGCGACGAGCAGCGGGGCGAAGGTGTCGACCATCACCGCCGTCTCCTCCGTGCGCTCGGCGTCCATGGAGGCCTCGACGCTGCCCGGCTGGGGGCCGTGCACGAACCCGGAGGGGTGGAGGGTGAGCGACGCCGGGCCGATCCCGGTCCCGGCCCTGCTCATGAAATCGCCGCCGGAGTAGAACAGCACCTCGTCGGAGTCGACGTTGGCGTGGTGATAGGGGACCTTGACGGCATCGGTCCCGAAGTCGAAGGGCCTCGGCACGAAGCTGCACACGACGAAGCCGGGGCCATCGAAGGTCTGGTGGACCGGGGGCGGCTGGTGGACCCGCCCGACGATGGGCTCGAAGTCCCGGATCGACAGGGCGAAGGGATAGCAGCAGCCGTCCCAGCCGACCACGTCGAAGGGATGGCGGGCGTGGACGTGGCGCGTCCAGCCGGTGCGGGTCCTGACCAGGACATCGACGTCGCGGTCGTCGGCCGCGACCAGCGTGTCCGGGGCGCGCAGGTCGCGTTCGGAGAACGGCGCCCCTTCGCGCAGCTGGCCGCCCGCGGTGCGGTAGCGCGCCGGGATGCCCACGTGGCCGGCCGCCTCGACGACCAGCGCCTGCAACGGGCCTGCGCCCTCGTCGAACACCCAGCGGTGCGTGGTCGACGCCGGGATCACGACGTAGTCGCCCTCCCCGACGGCGAGGGCGCCGAACACCGACTCCAGCACCGCCGCGCCCTGCTGGACGTAGACCACCTCGTCACCCGCGGCGTTGCGGTACAGGCCGCTCGAGGCGTGGCACTCGACCCAGCAGAGGGTGACCTGGTCGTTGCCGAACAGGACCCTGCGGCCGAGTACGGGGTCGCCGCCGGGCCCGAGCTTGGCGGCGCGCAGGTGCCAAGGGGCGAGCGGCTGGTTGGGGCGCAGCGCCGACCGCTCGACCTCGACGGCCTCGATGGAGACGACCGCGCTCGGCGAGTGGCGGTGGTAGAGCAGCGACGACGCCCCACGGAACCCCTCCTCCCCCATCAGCTCCTCGGGCTGCAGCCGACCGTCGGCGCCGCGCTGCGCCTGGTGGCGCTTGGCCGGCACGTCGCCCATCCTGCGGTAGTAGGTCACGTTTCCCCCCTCGTCGATGGGCCCGCGCCGATGGCGGCGACGGCCCGGTCGTTGTCCGCTGCGGTCCCGATGCTGACCCTGACGCCGACGCCGGGGAAGGCGCGGGTCACCACACCGGCCCGCTCGAGGCGCTCGGCCAGACCGGCCGCCCCCTTGCCGGGGAGCCACACGAAGTTGGCCGCCGACGGCGTCACGTCCCAGCCGGCGCCCCGCAGTGAGGCCTCGAGCCGACCGCGCTCGGCGACGACGGCCGACACCCGCCGCTCGACCTCGTCGGGCTCGGCCAGGGAGGCCAGCGCGGCGGCCTGGGCGGGCGCACCCACGGCGAAGGGGAGGAGCACGGCGTCGAGGGCGGCGATCACGTCGGGGTGGGCCACGGCCCAGCCGATGCGCAGCCCGGCCAGGGCATGGGCCTTGGAGAAGGTCCGCAGCGCGACCACGTTGGGCCGCTCGAGCGCCAGCTCCGTGGCGACGTCGGGGCCGCCGGCGAACTCCCGGTAGGCGGCATCGACGACCAGCAGGCAGTGGGCCGGGATCCGGTCGGCGAGGGCCACGACAGCGTCCGCGCCGACCGCGGTCCCCGTGGGGTTGTTGGGCTCCGCCAGCAGCACCAGGCGGGTCGTGGCCGTGACGGCGTCGGCCATGGCGTCGGTGTCGAGCACCCCTCGGCGCGCCGGTACGGCGACGTCGCGGCCCCCGACCAGGCGGGTGTACAGCGGGTAGCCCTCGAAGGACGGGTCGCCGCGCACGACCTCGGCGCCGGGCTCGACGTAGGCGAGGGCCAGCTGCTGCAGCAACCCCGACGCGCCGCAGCCGACGGCGACGCGCTCGACGCCGGTCCCGACGGCGCCGGCCAGCGCCTCCCGCACGGCGGTGGCCCGGGCGTCGGGATAGCGCTGCGCGCCGGCGGCCGCCTCGGCGGCGGCGGCGAGGACGCGTGGCGTCGGCGGCCACGGCAGCTCGTTGGAGGCCAGCTTGACGGCATCGGCGATCCCGTGGTCGGCCATGGCCTGGGCGGCCGAGCGACCGGGCCGGTAGGCCGGGAGATCGGCCAGGGCCGCCCTCGGCGCCGGAGGTCCGGGCGCGGTGACGGCGGACCCGTCACGCACCAGGTCCGGCGCGCTCAGAGGTTGCCCCTCCTGGCCTGCTCGCGCTCGATGGCCTCGAACAGGGCCTTGAAGTTGCCGTCCCCGAACCCGGACGCACCCTCGCGCTGGATGATCTCGAGGAACAGCGTCGGACGGTCGGTGACCGTCTCGGTGAAGATCTGCAGCAGGTAGCCGCCCTCGTCGGCGTCGATCTCGATGCCGAGCGCCTCCAGGCGGTCCCAGGCGACGGGGAACTGCCCGCAGCGGACCTTGGCGTCGTCGTAGTAGGCGGCGGGCATGTCCAAGAACCGCACCCCGCGCTGGCGCAGGGCGCCGACGGCGGTGACGATGTCGGGGGTGCCGAGGGCGATGTGCTGCACGCCGGGGCCGCCGTACCACTCGAGGTACTCGGCGATCTGGCTCTTGCGCAGGCCGGGGGCGGGCTCGTTGATCGGCAACTTGATGTCGCGCCCGTTCCACATGACCGTGGAGCGCAGGGCCGAGTACTGCGTGGAGATGGCCTCCGCGTCGAAGTGCTTCATCTGGTGGAAGCCGAGCACGTCCTCGTACCACGACACCCACTCATCGAGGCGACCCTGCTCGACGTTGCCGACGACGTGGTCGATCTCGGTCACACCCACCCCAGGGCCGACCGGCCGGAGCGGGAGGCGCTCGTCGGTCCACCCCGGTCCCCAGATCCCCGGCCAGGAGGACCGGTCGACGAAGAGGTGGCGGGTCTCGCCGTAGGTCCGGATGCCGGCGGTGGTCACGGCGCCGGAGTCGCCGTGAGCGGTCGCCGGGGCGACCACCACCTCGGCACCCCTGGCTGCGGCCAGCTCGGCGGCGGCGGCCGGGTCGGCGACCCGCCAGGCCACGTTGCGGATCCCGTCACCGTGCTCGAGGACGTGGAGCGCCACCTCGGAGTCGGAGCGCAGGCCGGCGGTGACCACGAAGCGGACCTCGCCGTGGGCCAGCAGGTACGACGTGCGGTCACCCACGCCGGTCTCGGGGCCGGCGTAGCCGACGACCTCGAAGCCGAACCCGGAGGTGAGCCAGGCGGTGACCGCCCTGGCGTTGCCCACCCACCACTCCAGATGGTCCCAGCCGAGGAGCAGATCGGCGACGGTGGTCGTGGACGGGCGGGGGTCCAGCACGGTATCGGCCATGGCCCCACCCCACCACCGCCGGGCGGCCTCGTCAACCGTCTGGCTCCTGGCTGCACAGACTGCACAGCTGATCAGCCACGTGCTCTACACTGTGTCGTGAAAGGACGGCGTGGTGACCGGACCAGCAATCTCCCTCGACGACGTCGACCGGCGCCTGGTGGCCGCCCTGGCCGGCACACCGAGGGCCGGCGTGGCCACCCTGGCCCGGCAGGTCGGGGTGGCCAGGGCCACGGCCCAGGCCCGGCTCGACCGACTGCTGCGCAGCGGCGTGATCACCGGGTTCGGCCCCGACGTCGATCTGCGCGCCGTCGGCTACGACGTCGAGGCCTTCGTCAACCTGGAGATCGCCCAGGGCCGCGGCGACGACGTCGTCGCCCACCTGCGCGCCGTCCCCGAGGTGGTGGAGCTGCACATGACCACCGGGCCCGCCGACCTGCTCTGCCGGGTGGTGGCGACCGACAACGACCACCTCGGCCACGTCCTCACCCGGCTCCTCGACGTCACCGGCATCGTGCGCACCGGCACGTCACTGGTGCTGACCACCCACGTGGCCCACCGGGTGCTCCAGCTGATCGTCGACCGGGACCCGACCCCGCCGGGCCGCTGACCCGGCTCAGCCCGGCCGGCTCTGGGACCAGTGGTCGTCGAGGACGAGGATGGTCTCGCAGGAGCGCACCCCGTCGACGGCCAACAGCTCGTCGAGGACCACGTCGCGCACGTGCTGCACGTCGGGGGCCCTGACCAGCAGGGCGAAGTCGAAGTCCCCGGCGGTCGCCCCGAGCCACTCCACCCCGTCGAGGGCACGCAGCTCGGGCACCAGTTCCCGCCACGCCCGCTGGTCCGCCCGCACCAGCAGCAGCACCGAGACACCGAGGCCGACCTTGCGCGGGTCGATGCGCACGGTGAACCCCTGGATCACCCCCTCGGCGCGCAGCCGGGCCAGCCTGGCGTAGGCCGTGGCCCGGCCCACGCCCACCTTGGCGGCCAGCTCGTTGACCGACGCCCGGCCGTCGGCGGTGAGCTCGGCCAGCAGGCGGCGGTCGATGTCGTCGACGACCGAACCAGGATCCCCGGGCACCCTTTCCCCTCCTTCTCGGACGACCTGCACGGCCCGATGGGCCGCAACCGACCGATCGTCCAGAGATCCTGGCAGATGCTGGACGGGACCGCCGGGCAGGCGGATGATGGAGCCATGGCTGCGACCTACTCGCCCACCGTCACCGACGGCCACGGGCACGTCACCGTGGCCCTCGCCGACGACCACCCCGGCGTGGCCGACCCCGCCTACCGAACCCGACGCGACGCCCTCGCCGCCCTGGCCGCCTCCTGGCGTCCCGGCGACCCGCTCCCCCGGCCCGCCTTCACCCCCGTCGAGGAGCAGGTGTGGCGCACCGTCGCCGGCGAGCTCGCCGTCCTGCACCCCCGCCACGCCACCCCCCGGGTCCTCGCCGCCGTCGAGCGACTCGCCCTGCCCGTCGACCACATCCCCCAGCTCGCCGACGTGGCCCCCCGTCTCGAGTCCCTGACCGGGTTCACCCTCCGACCGGTGGCCGGCCTGGCCCCGCTGCGGACGTTCTACGGCGATTTCGCGGACGGCGCCTTCGGCTCCACCCAGTACCTGCGCCACCCCTCGGTCCCGCTGTACACGCCCGAGCCGGACATGATCCACGAGGTGATCGGCCACGGCAACCACCTGGCCGACCCCGAGATCGCCGCCCTCTACCGCACCGTCGGCTCGGCCGTGGCCAGGACCACCACCGACGCCGGCCTGCGGGCCCTGTCGCAGATCTTCTGGTTCACCGTCGAGTTCGGCGTGGTCGGCGAAGGCCGCGACGTCAGGGCCTTCGGCGCCGGCCTGCTCTCCTCGGTCGGCGAGCTCGGCGCCTACCGGTCGGCGCGCATCGAGCCCGCCGATCTCGCGGCGATGGTCGCGGCCGACTACGACATCACCGCCTACCAGCCGTGGCTGGCGTCGTATTCCTCCGAGACGGCGCTGATCGACACCCTCGCCGAGCTGTTCGGCGCGTTCGACGACGACACCGCCGCCCGTCTGGCCGCCGAGGGCGCCGCGCCGGCCACGACGGCCTGACGCCGACCCCGCCGGTCGATCAGCGGGGGCGGCGGCGGGGGCGTCGGGGGCGGCGGCCTTCTCCAGGTCGATCGGCCGGGCAACGGCGGGGCGGGTCGGGTCGGGGGCCGCTGGGGCCTTCTCCGGTCGATCGGCCGGGCGGGGAGGATCTGCGGTCACGCCGGCGCGCTCACCGCGGAGAAGTGTCCCCGAAACCCGCGATCCCCGCTGATCGGCGCGCCACGGGCGCCGATCCGCCCGCGCTCCCGGGCCGCCAGCGCCCCCGAGCCCGCGACGGCATCGACGGTCGACCGACGGCGCGCAACCCGTAGCCTGCACCCCGTGGATGTCGGGAAGGCGGTCGACCTGGCCCACGCCTACCTCGAGCGGGCCAGTGGCTGGTCACCTCCGACGACGGCGACCATCGCCGAGTGGTGGGCCGACGGTGTCTGCCGGGCTCCCGACGACTGCCTGGTCACGCCGGAGGGCGCCTGCGCCCACGGGCTGGCCTCGTGGTGGTTGGTCCTCAGCGACGTGCGGGTCTCGGGGCCACCCGCGCACTGGGATCCGGCGCTGCTGCTCCCGCACCCCGATCGCTTCGACCTGTCCCGTCCCGACGCCGTCGACGTGGTCGACGCCCACGAGGCCGCCGTCGAGCGCGGCGAGCCCGGCTACGTCGACCCTTCGAGCGGCCTGTTCGCCATGACGGCTCGGGCCCTGTGGGACCGGGGCACGTGCTGCTCCAGCGGGTGCCGGCACTGCCCGTGGGTGGGTGGCGCTACCGGCTGAGCGGTTCGGCCGGCCCGGCCGGCTGCGGGCTTCCGCCGTAGCCAAACGCCCGGAGCTCCCAACCTTGGTGCGGAGACATCGTTGAGCGACATCCCGGCACCAAGGTTCGGGACCGGACCGGACCGGACCGGACCGGCTCAGGCCCGGACCGGACCGGCTCAGGCCCGGCCGCCGTCGAAGCCCGGCGCCGCCCGCCTTCGACGGCGTAGCTGGCGGCCTGCCCCGGTGGATGCGACCCCTGCGCGTCAGCGGAAGTCGCGGGAGCGCAGGGCGGCGGTGCCGAGGCGGAGGGCGACGATGCGCTCGGCGACGATGTTGACCACCCCCTCGACCCGCTCCAGGCGCCCGTCGACGACGAGGGCCGGCTCGGAGCGGGCCACCCGGCGGTACCTGGTCCACACCTCGCGGTGGCAGATCACGTTGACCAGGCCGGTCTCGTCCTCGAGGTTGATGAAGGTGATGCCCTGCGCGGTCGCCGGCCGCTGGCGGTGGGTGACGACCCCGGCGACGCGCACCCGGCTGTTGTGGGGCCGCGTGCCGAGGTCGCCGGCGGCCACCACTCCGGCCGCCGCGAGGTCGGCGCGGACGAACTCGGTCGGGTAGCGGTCGGCGGACAGGCCGGTGGCCCACAGGTCGGCCTGGTTGCGCTCGACGTCGGTCATGGGCGGCAGCCGCGGGGGCACCGAGCCGGTCACCATGCCGGCCATCCTGGCCGCCACACCCGCCCTCGAAACCTCGGCGCCGGCGCCGGCCTGGGCCAGGGCGCCCGCCGACCACAGGGCCTCGCGGCGCTCGTGACCGAAGCAGGCGAGGGCGCCGGCGGTGGCCAGCGCCTCGGCCTGAGGGGTGGTGATCCCGGTGCGGCGGACCAGGTCCTCGGTGTCCGCGTAGGGACGGCCTTCGGCGATGCGCCCGGCCAGCTCCTCGCCGACGTGGCGCACCGAGGAGATCCCGAGGCGGACCGCCGCGCCCCCCGCCGAGGTGGCGCTCGGCTCGAGCCGTGACGCGGCGTCGCTGGCGTTGACGTCGGGGCCGCGCACCTCGACCCCGTGGCGGCGGGCGTCGTTGACGAGGGTCTGTGGCGACCAGAAGCCCATCGGCTGGCCGTCGAGCAGCCCGGCGGTGAAGGCGGAGGGGTGGTGCAGCTTGAACCAGGCCGACGCGTACACCAGGTAGGCGAAGCTCACCGAGTGGCTCTCGGGGAAGCCGAAGTTGGCGAAGGCCACCAGCTTCTCGTAGATCTGGTCGGCCACGTCGCCCTCGATGCCCCGCTCGGCCATCCCGTCGTAGAGCCGGGCCCGCAGCCGCTCCATCCGCTCGACCGACCGCTTGGAGCCCATGGCCTGGCGCAGCTGGTCGGCCTCGGCCGCGGTGAAGCCGGCCACGTCGATGGCCATCTGCATGAGCTGCTCCTGGAACAGCGGCACGCCGAGGGTCTTGGCCAGGCTGCGCTCGAGGAGCGGGTGGAGGTAGGTGATCGCCTCGGCCCCGTTGCGCCGCCGGATGTAAGGGTGGACCGATCCGCCCTGGATCGGGCCGGGGCGGATCAGGGCCACCTCGACGACCAGGTCGTAAAACTCCCTGGGCCGCAGGCGCGGCAGGGTGGCCATCTGGGCCCGGCTCTCCACCTGGAAGACCCCGACGGAGTCCGCGGCCGACAGCATCCGGTAGACGGCGTCGTCCTGGGGGATGGTGGCCAGGTCGACCGACTCGCCGTGGAAGGCGGCCACGTGGTCGACCGTGGCGTGCAGGACGGTCAGCATGCCCAGGCCGAGCAGGTCGAACTTGACCAGCCCGGTGGCCGCGCAGTCCTCCTTGTCCCACTGCAGGACGCTGCGCCCCGGCATCCGCCCCCATTCCACCGGGCACACCTCGGCGACGGGGCGGTCGCAGATCACCATGCCGCCGGAGTGGATCCCGAGGTGTCGGGGGAAGTGCTCGACCTCGGCGGCCAGGGCGAGGACGGCGGTCGGGATGTCGTGGTCGTCAGCCTCCGCGGTGGCGGCCAGCGGGCCCCAGGCGTCGACCTGCTTCGACCAGGCGTCGAGCTGACCCGGCGCGGCGCCGAGGGCCTTGCCCATGTCGCGCACCGAGCTGCGGGGCCGGTAGGTGATGACGTTGGCCACCTGGGCCGCGCAGCCTCGCCCGTAGCGCCCGTACACGTACTGGATGGCCTCTTCCCTGCGCCCCGACTCGATGTCGACGTCGATGTCGGGCGGCCCGTCGCGCTCGGGGGACAGGAACCGCTCGAAGAGCAGGCCAAGGCGCACCGCGTCGGCGTTGGTGATGCCGATGGCGTAGCAGACCGCCGAGTTGGCGGCCGACCCCCGACCCTGGCAGTAGATGTCGTTGGTCCGGCAGAACTCGACGATGTCCCACACGATCAGGAAGTAGCCGGCGAAGCCGAGCTGCTCGATCATGGCCAGCTCGTGGTCGATCTGCGCCCACGCCCGTGGGTGGGCGGGCGCGGTGCGCGGCCCGTACCTGCGGAGCGCGCCCTGCTCGGTCAGGTGGCGCAGCCAGCTCATCTCGCTGTGGCCTTCGGGAACGGGGAAAGGGGGGAGCCGGGGTGCGACCAGGCGGAGGTCGAACGCGCACGCCCGGCCCAGCTCGGCCGCGGCCTCCACCACGCCGGGATAGCGGGCAAACCGTCGCATTTGCTCCGCGCCGCTGCGCAGGTGGGCGGCGCCGGATGCGGGCAGCCAGCCGTCCATGTCGTCGAGGCTGCGCCTGGCCCGCACCGCGGCGAGCGCGGCGGCCAGGCGCCGGCGGTCGGGTCGGTGGTAGTGGACGTTGTTGGTGGCGACGAGCTCCGCACCGGCACGGGCGGCGAGCGTGACGAGCGCGTCGTTGCGCGTCGAGTCGAGCGGGTCGCCGTGGTCCCACAGCTCGACGACCACGTTGGCCGCCCCGAAGGCCCGCTGCAGGCGGCCGAGCTCGGCGCTGGCGCGCCCCGGTCCCGACCGGAGCAGGGCGGCGGGGACGGTGCCCTTGCGGCACCCGGTGAGCACCATCCAGTGGTCCGCCGACCCGGGCGCCTCCCCCCGCCCGGCCCCGTGGGCCCCCTCCCACAGGGTGGCCTGGGCGCCGGAGGGACCTCCCTGCGGCCGACCCGCCTCCCCACCGGTCAGGTCGGCCGGCGCGCCCCCGCCGATGGCGGCGAGGGTGGCCAGGTCCACCCACGGGCGCCCCTTTTCCCCTCCTCGCAGGTGGGCCACGGTGAGCGCCCGGCACAGCCGGGTGTAGCCGACCGGGTCCCTGGCCAGGATCACCAGATGGGTCCCCTCCGGGTCGGCCACCCCCTGCTGCCCCCGCTCCAGGCCGAGGGTGACCTCGGCGCCGAAGATCGTCGGCAGGCCGAGGCGCCCGGCCGCCTCGGCGAAGCGGACCACCCCGTACATCCCGTCGTGGTCGGTCAGGGCCAGGCTCTCGAGGCCGAGGCGGACGGCCTCCTCGACCAGTTCCTCGGGGTGGGAAGCGCCGTCGAGGAAGCTGAAGTTGGAGTGGCAGTGCAGCTCGGCGTAGGGCACGGCGGCGTGGCGTGCCGGGCGGTCGAGGGCCGCCGGCGGCCGGTACGCCGCCCGCTTCGACGACCACGCCGGGCTGTCTCCCCCGTCGCCGGGGTAGGGCGACGACCGGTCGCGGCCGGACTCCGCCGGGCGACGGCCCGACAGCGCCTCCTCCATCTCCTTCCACGGCACGGGCGGGTTGCCAAACCCCATGAGCCGACTGTATCGAACGTGTGTTCGATGAGCTAGCGGGATCTCCCTGCCCGACGCCGGGCGTCCTCCGGCCGGCTCGCAGGTTCTCGCCGGGCGTTCTCCGGTCGGCTGCCAGGTTCTCGCCGGGCGTTCTCCGGTCGGCTGGCAGGTTCTCGCCGAATTGCGGTCGCTCCACCGCGCCAGGCGCGGGTTCGTGACCGCAGTCTCGCAGCGGCCCGCCCGGTCCCGCCGCGGTCCCACCGCGCTCCGCAGCGGTGACCGCCCGCGACCCGCGGACACCGGGCGCGGCGTCGCCGGGCGTGCCACCATGCGGGGCCGTGGAGAGCTCGCGCACCGTCAACCTGGCCAACTGGGAGGACCGGGTGCCCGCCCACGTGGCGTCGCCCGACTACGCAGTGGAGGCGATGGTCGCCGACCCGGGTCTGCTCTCCGACGTGGTCCGCTTCGACCGTGACCGGCTCGGATCCCTCGTGGGCCAGCGGGCCGTCCACCTGCAGTGCCACATCGGCACCGACACCGTCTCCCTTGCCCGCCTCGGCGCCACCGTGACCGGGCTCGACTTCTCGCCGTCGGCCCTCGCCGCCAGCCGGGACCTGGCGGCGCGCACGGGTGCGGACGTGCGCTTCGTCGAGGCGGACGTGTACGCCGCCGCGGAGGTCCTCGAGCCCGGCTCCTACGACCTCGTCTACACCGGCGTCGGCGCGCTGTGCTGGCTCCCCGACATCACCGGGTGGGCCCGGGTGGCGGCGGAGTTGCTGGCCCCGGGCGGACGCCTCTTCGTGCGGGAGGGCCACCCGCTGCTCTGGGCACTCGACGAGCGCCACACCGACGCGCTGGTGGTCGACTTCCCCTACTTCGAGCGGGAGCACCCCGAGGTGTGGGACGATCCCGGCACCTACGTGGACACCGAGGCCACCTTCGCCCACAACGTGACCCACACCTGGAACCACGGGATCGGCCAGATCCTCACCGCCGTGCTCGACGCCGGCCTGGACGTGACCGACTTCGTCGAGCACGACAGCGTGCCGTGGAACGCGCTGCCCGGCCAGATGGTGCGCGACGACGCCAGCGAGTGGCGCCTGGCTGAGCGACCTTGGCGCCTGCCCGCCAGCTACACCCTCCAGGCGGTCAGGGCGTCGTGAGCACGCCTCGGCGTGCGAACCATGGATACCGCGCCCGCTCATGGCCGCCATCCCTCGGACGGCGGCCATGAGCACGCCTCGGCGTGCTCACGACGGCCGCGCCTGGGCGCTGCGCCTCGACACCGCAGGGGACGGGCTGCGGGTGGCGGTCAAGGACCTGATCGACATGGCCGGCCTGCCGACCACCGCCGGCTGCCAGGCGGTGGCCGAGCGAGCCGGGCCGGCGGCCGACGACGCCGCCTGCCTGGCCGGGATCCGCGCCGCCGAGGCCAGCGGGGAGATCCGCATCGTGGGCAAGACGACCCTCCACGAGCTGGCCCTCGGCATCACGGGGGTCAACCTCTGGGCCGGCACGGCGGTCAACCCGGCCGCCCCCGACCGGGTCCCCGGCGGGTCGTCGAGCGGGTCGGCGACCGCGGTGGCCGCGGGCGAGGCCGACGTGGCTCTCGGCACCGACACGGGCGGCTCGGTGCGCATCCCGGCGGCGTGCTGCGGGATCGCCGGGCTCAAGACCACGTGGGGGCGCATCCCCACCGCCGGGGTCAGGGACCTGGCCCCGAGCCTCGACACCGTCGGGCCCATGGCCAGGGACGTGGCCGGGCTGGTCGCCGGCATGGACCTGCTCGAGCCGGGCTTCGCCATCGATGCCTCCCACCTGGGCGCGCCGGCCTCCATCGGGCGGGTGCGGCTGTCGGCCGACGGGCGGGTCGACGGTGCGGTGGACGCCGCCCTGGCCGCGTCCGGCTACGAGGTCGTCGACATCGACCTGCCCGGCTGGCAGGAGGCGGGCGAGGCCGCCCTGACCGCCCTCGCGGCGGAGGCCTGGCTGAGCATCGGCGGCATCGTCACCACCTTCCCCGACCAGGTCGGCGCCGACGTGGTGGCCAGGATCCGGGAGGCCGAAGGGGTCTCCGCCGCCGACTTGGCCAGGGCCAGGCTGGTCCTCGAGCGCTGGCGGGTGACCATCGGCGGCCGGCTGGCGCGCTTCGACGCCCTGGCGCTGCCCACGCTGCTCGGGCCGCCCCCGGTCCTCGAGGAGGCCGGCACCATCTGGAAGGTGCGGGGACTGACCACGGCCGTCAACGCCGCTGGGCTCCCCGCGCTCGCCCTCCCGCTCCCGGCCCCGGAGCTGCCGGTGCCCGCCAGCCTGCAGCTGATCGGCCCGCGGTGGGGAGAGGAGCGCCTCCTCGCGCTCGGGCTGCGCATCGAGGCCGCCGCCGCGGCGTGACGGCCGCGCGCGCCGCCGTCGAGACACCTCACCGTAGGATCGTGGGGATCGTGCCGACGCCCACCCTCATCGACGTCGCCGCTGACCGCGGTGCACGGCGACGCCCCCGCTGGTGGCCCGAGGTGGCGGTGATCGTCTGGCTGGCGTGGGTCTACGACATGATCTCCAACCTCGCCCCGTTCCGCGAGACGGCCGCCATCCGCAACGGCGCCGGCATCCTCCACCTGGAGGCGCTCCTCCACGTCGATCCCGAACGGGCCCTCGACACGTGGCTGGCGGGCCACCCGCTCCTCGGCGTGGTGACCGGCGACTACTACGACAACGCCCACTTCGTCGTGACCTTCGCGGTCATCGGCTGGTTGTGGTGGCACCACCCCCGCCAGTACCGACCGATGCGCACCGCCCTGATCCTGGCCAATCTCATCGGCTTCGCCGTCTTCTGGCTCTATCCGGTGGCCCCACCCCGCCTGCTGCCCGGCGCGCGCTTCGCCGACATCGTGGCCCTGACCCACGCCATCGGCGGCTGGCACTCGGGCACCCTCGGCCACGAGGCCAACCAGTTTGCCTCCATGCCGTCCCTGCACCTCGGCTGGGCGGTGTGGGCGGCGTGGGCGGCCTGGAGGGTCTGGCGGGGCCGTCGCTTCGCCGTCCTCGTGTGGGCCTACCCGGCGGCCACCGCGGTCGCGGTGATGGCCACGGGCAACCACTACCTCCTCGACGTGGTCGCCGGAATCGTGACCACGGCGATGTCGGTCGTGGCCGCCGACGCCATCGATCGCCGCCTACGGCGTAGGAGGTCGGATCGCGCTGGTCGTCGGCCGCCCCGTTCCGCAGCCATCGGTGACGCCACCGCCCCTGCGGGCGTGGGGTCGTCCTCCGCCGTGACCGGCGCGGTCGCCACGCCCACGCCCACGGCCGGGAGGGTGGCGCAGGCCACCAACGCCCAGGCGGAGCCGACCCGGCCCACGATCCCGGCGCGCAAGGTTGAGAGCCTGAGGGAGGAGAAGGGTCGGGACGGCGAACGGGGCAAATGGGCTTCCGCCCTCCGGGAGCCCACTCCCGGACCCGAGGAGCTCCGACACATGCCGAACCGCCTCCTGTCCGCCCTGACCGTCACCGGTCTGCTGGCCGCCGCCGGCGCACCGACGCGGTGACCAGCTACCTGGCGGCCCACGGATTCGGCGGCGCCTCGGTCAACGCCAACCGGGTCCTCGTCACCACCCGCGCGGCCGAGCAGGCGTTCGTACGGCCATCGGCAACTTCCGGCTCCGGTCGCGCACCGTGTTCGCCAACACCAGACCGGCCATGGTCCCGACTGCGCTGGCCGGCACCGTACGGTCCGTGCTCGGCCTCGACGACGTCGGCACCATGCGCCCGGCGAGCACCGGCGCCGCGCCGTCCACCCCCAACGCCCCCTCGTCGTGCACCCTGCCCGGCGTCGGGTATCCGTGCACCTACAACCCGCAGGGCTTCCGGAAGGCCTACGACGCCACGGGCACGGCATCGGGATCGCAGACCTTCGTCGCCATCTTCGCCGAGGGCGACCCGATCCAGGTGGTGAAGGACCTCCGCACCGAGGAGTCGGCCAACAGCCTGCCCCAGGTGCCGGTCTCGGTGGTGCCGACCGGCGCCCCCAGCTCGGACACGAGCGGCGCCGACGAGTGGGACCTCGACACCCAGTACTCCACCGGCATGGCCCAGAGCGGTTCGATGCAGGCCGACGACGAGGCCTTCGCCCAGGCCGCCGCGCAGGGCCAGACGGTCCTCGCCTCGGCAGGTGACACGGGCGGGTTCTGCCCCGTGACCCCGACCAACGGCGTGCCCGCCGGCGTCCCAACGGCATCGGGTTCGCCGCCCGGTGCTCTACGGCCACGCTGGATCCGCGGCGTTCCACGACATCGTCCTCGGCGATACCGGCCCCTACCCGGCCACCCCCCGGCTACGACCTGGCCGCGGGGCTCGGAACCTTGGATGTCGGTCAGGCGCCCTCCGTCATCAAGTGACCGGCCGCCCGGGTGGTCGGGCTCTCCGGGTCCCGGCCACCGGGCGGTGCGGGGCCGCAGGTGACGTCGGCTGTCCCTGGTGACGGTCGGCTCTCACTGGTGACGTCCTCTCTCGAGCTCTCGAGCCGGCGATCTCGGGGTGCCTCACCTGAGTTACTCACGTCGGACGCCCCGAGGTTCGGGGTGGTGCCACAGCTTCAAAGCGTGGTGCGACCGCCTGGGCCCACTAGATGAGTAGCTCCTAGTCGATGAGTAGCTCCTAGTCATAGGTGGCCTCCAGCCACCACGCCCCGGCCTCGCGCACCACGAGCACGGCGTCACCGCCGTCGAGCACGACCTGGAACCTGGCCCGCCTCCTCCCTCCTCCCTCCCACCACCGCTCCTCCACCGGCCAGGGGCCGGCCCACCCCTCGATGCGCCGCTCCCGACCCCCGCCGACGGCGAGACGGGCCGGCGGGGTGCTGACCTCGCCACGTCCCGACACCGTCACCGGGGCGCCGGCCGCGTCGAGCACCACGGCCGCGACCGGCGGCACGTGCACCAGCGCCGGGGCCGGCCCGGGAAGACGCCCGGGCCACGGGGGCACCTCGGCCACCCGACCGCGACCTGATGACCGGCCCCGGCGACCGCCGGCGCCCCCGAGCCGTCCGTGGTCCCCCACCGTCCCTGCCGTCCCCACCAGACCCGGGGGGTCGGCGGCGACCGGGGTCCCCGGCCGACCAGGGCGACGGGCATCCCCCCAGGGCACCAGCTGCACCTGCTCGGCCGCGTGCCGGCCACCACCGAGCACCGCGGTGACCACCCCGTCGGGACCGACCAGTCCCTGCACCCGGGTCAGGGTCCTGGCGATCCCCTCGTCGGTGCCCCGCTCCCCCCAGAAGCCGGCCTGGTGCCCGTGGTCGGGCCTGACCTCGTCGGGAGCCAGGCGCAGCCGGGTGATGCCCCCCGACGTCCCGCCCTCCGCCAGCCACCCGTCGAGCTGCCAGCGGACCCGCTCGGCCACCGCCCCGGCGGTGAGCGTCCCGTCGTGACGCCACAGCCGCCTGAGGGTCTCGCCGTGCTCGGTCTCCGCCTCGATGGCCACCCGGGTGCAGGCCAGGCCGAGGGAGGCGAGACGCTCGTGGAGCTCCGAGGCCAGGGAGCGGGCCACGAACGCGGCCATCTCGACCCGGTCGGCAGGCGGATCGAGCTCCGCCTCGACGGCCAGGGCGACGGGGGGCACCCTGGCCGCCGGCGGCCGCTCGTCGAGCCCGCACGCCAGGCGGTGCGCCTCCCGTCCCGCCGGCCCGAACCTGGCCGTGACCGCCGTGGCCGGCAGGGCGGCCAGCTGGCCGAGGGTCCGGAGCCCGAGGCGCACCAGCAGGCCGGGCAGGTCGACGTCGCCGACCGTCCCGGCCACGCTGCGCACCGGCAGTGGCGCCACGAACCCCCGGGACCCACCGGGAGGGACGACCAGCGCCACTCCGGCAGGCCGACAAGCCGCCTGCTGCGCCACTCCGGCAGGCCGACAAGCCGCCTGCTGCGCCACTCCGCCAGCCAGGCGGGCCGCCTGCTCGGCGGCAAACCGGCCGTCGGCCACGCCCACCCGGCAACGGGGCGACCCGGGCGCCACCGTCGCCACGGCGGCGTCTACCGCCGACGCCACCGCCGACGCCAACGCCTGGTCCCCGCCGAAGTACCGGGACGGACCCCGGGTCCCGATGGCGATGGTGCCCGGCCTGACGATCTCGATCCCCGGGGTGAAGGCCTCCACCGCCACCGCCACCGGCTCGAAGCACCTGGCCTCGACGGCGGGGGCGGCCTCGAGCACCCGGAGGTCGGGGCAGCAGCCCTGGGCCTCCCTGCGGCGCAACCCCCGCCGCACTCCCTCGTCGCGGGCGGCGCGCGAGCAGGCCACCACCCGGTTGGCCGCCACCACCGCCACCGGGTCACCGGCGGCGACGGGACCGGGCGCGTCGGCCACCGCCGCGGTCACGGGCCAGTCGGGGCACCAGACCACCAGGGTCCGCACGCCGGCCATCTCACCCGGCCAGCACGGCGAAGGTGGCCGGCGACGCCACCGGCTCGGGGACCGGTGCCGGCGCGGGCGCCACCAGCTCCACCCGCCCGTCGCGTCCGGGGAGGAGGATCCTCCCGGTGCGGGCCGACGTCGCGGCGCGGCGGCCGGTGACCACCACGTCGACGGCGCGCCACCGGAGATGCCCGGCCCCGGCCTCCAGCCCGTCCCAGACCGCGGCGGTGGCGGTGAGCTGCAGGTCCGGGGCGTCGGGCCAGCGGCTGCGGGCTGCGCCGCCGGGAGGGTCGACGACGGCGAGGACCGCGCCCCGCTCCCTGGCCCTGGCCACCAGCCGGCGAGCGTCGGCGGCCCCGACCCGGCCGCTCGGGGCCACCAGGACGATCTCGACGCTGTCGAGCAGCGCGGCGGTCACGACCGCCCACTGCGGGCCGGGAGCCGGCACCAGGGCGAGCCGCTCGAGGGCGACCCCCAGCTGCGCCGCGGCCACCAGCCCGAGCGACGGCAGGCCCACCGCCGCCACCCAGGCGCCGCTCCCGGTGGCCGCGGCCACCAGGATCAGGGCCAGCGACGAGATCCCCCCGGTCCCGCTCAGGCGGATCGTCGATCCCCGGCGCAGGCCGCCGTCGGGGAGCAGGGGGGCCAGGGCGTCGGTGACCTCCACCACCCGCTGGCCGGCGAGGGTCACCGCCCTGGCGGCCAGCAGCGCGGCGCCCGGCAGCAGACGCGGGGTCGACGAAAGCTGCGGACCGCCCACCGGGTCATCGTATCGAACGTGTGTTCGGTCTGACCAGTGCCCCGTCGAAGTCCGACCAGTGGCCCGTCAGAGTCCGACCAGTGCCCGTCAGAGTCAGACCGGCGCCATCGGACCGGCGCTCCGTCAAACCGGTGCGGTCATTCTCCGTCCTGCGTCAGTGGTGGCCGAGACGGCCCGGCGAACACCTCGGGATGGCGCGCCAGCTCGACGCGCGTCCTTCGGATGTGGCCCTGGAGGCACAACCCCGCATCGACCGGGTCTCCCCGGCCGATCGCCTCGAGGAGCAGCTGGTGCTCGGCGTCGACGATCCAGCGGCTCTCCGGGCCGATCAGGTGCATGAACTCCCTGCGATAGTGCTGGGTCGAGTTCCACAGACGGGTCACCGTTGTCGCCAGCGGCTCGATGTCGCAGCAGGCGTAGGTCAGGAGGTGGAGCTCCCGGTCGAGCTGGAGGAAGTGGTCGACGCCGCTCCAGTCCTCCATGCGGGCTTGGAGCTGGCGGAGCCTGGCCAGGTCGGATGCGGTCAGGCGGGGCAGGCTCTCGGTGAGGGCCAGCGGCTCGAGGCGCTCGCGCATCTGGTAGAGCACGTCCACCTCCCGGCCGTCGAGGAGCAGCACCCGGGACCCCTTGTTGGGCTCCGACTCGGCGAGACCCTCCGCCTCGAGCATGCGCAGCGCCTCGCGGACGGGGATGCGGCTGGCGCCGAGGCGATCGGCGATCTCCTCCTGGCGGAGCCGCTCGCCCGGCTTGATCTCCCCTCCGAGGATGGCCCGGCGAAGGTGGGCGGCCACCCGCTCGCTGGCTGCTCGCCGGTCGGCCGGCTCCACCTCGGACCCGTCGACCTGCGACGATCGGACCTGCAGGGCGGGCACCGTCACGAATGGTCCCGGTCCCACGCCTTGCCGTCGGGATAGGACACGAGCTCGAACTGCATGCCCCAGGGCGCCAGGAAGTAGACCCATCGCTGCCCCTCGCTCGGTCCGGTGCTGGCCGTGGGCTCGCCGAGCAGCCGCACGCCCCGGTCGCGGAGGTAGGTCACCGCCGCATCGAGGTCGTCGACGTACAGCGCCACGTGGTGGCCGCCCACGTCGCTGTTGCGCGGTGGCGTGACCCGCTGGTCCGGTGCGGAGTACTGGAAGACCTCGAAGACGGCCCGGCCGCCACAGCGGAAGAAGTGCAGGCGCTCCATCCTCGCCTCGGGCCCGACGTCGAGGTGCTCGGCCATCCACTCGCCGCTGCGCTCGAAGGGGCCGAGGGAGTAGAGGTGCTCGCAGCCGAGCACGTCGACGAGCCACGCCCTGGCCGCTTCGAGGTCGGGGACGGTGAAGCCGATGTGGTCGACGCCGGTGAGGCCAGGGAGTCCTGCCATGGTGGGTTCCTCCAGTCATGGATCCACTCAGCAATGGATCCAATCCGTCACATTTTCAGCGCTGACGATGCCCGATCGGACCCGAAGCCGCTAGGATTGTATCCATCCTATCGAGGGGGTCGGATCGATGTCCGAACGCCGCCAGCTCGCTCCTGCCGTGTCGTGGGAGCGGGTCGACGCCACCACGGAGGACTGGGACGCCGCCGACGCCCTCCTCCTGCGCAGCATGTACAGCCAGCTGGTGTTGATCAGGACCTTCGAGGAGTACGTCCTCGAGCTGGCCGCCGAGGGGCTCGTGCACGGCCCGGCGCACTCCAGCATCGGCCAGGAGGGCGGCGCGGTCGGCTCCGTCCTGGCCCTGCAGGAGGGCGACACGGTCAACGGCTCCCACCGCGGCCACCACCAGTTCCTCGCCAAGGCGCTCGCCTACGCCGAGCCCAAGGGCATCGACCCGACGGGCGACTTCCCCGAGGCCGTGCGCACGGTGGTGACGAGGACCCTCGCCGAGATCTGCGGGCTCGACCGCGGCTTCGGTCACGGTCGGGGCGGGTCGATGCACCTGCAGTGGAAGGAGGCCGGGGCCATCGGGACCAACGCCATCGTGGGCGGCGGGGTGCCGTTGGCCGCCGGCTCGGCGTGGGCCCACCGCCACGCCGGGACCGACGCCGTGGCGGTCACCTACTTCGGTGACGGGGCCATCAACATCGGCTCGACGCTGGAGTCGTTCAACCTGGCCGCGGCGTGGAAGCTGCCGGTCTGCTTCTTCGTGGAGAACAACCGCTTCGCCGTGTCGACCGGCGTGGAGGAGGCCACCGGCGAGGCCCGGCTCTCGGCTCGCGGTCCGGGGTTCGGCATCGCCAGCTACCAGGTCGACGGCATGGACGTGCTGGCCACCCATCTGGCCATGACCGCAGCGGTCGAGCGGATGCGCAGCGGCGCAGGACCGACCCTCGTCGAGGCCGAGGTCTACCGGTACTTCCACCAGAACGGCCCGTTTCCCGGCAGCGCGTTCCGCTACCGGACCAAGGAGGAGGAGCAGGCGTGGCGCGACCGCGACCCGATCATGCAGCTCTCCTCGCACCTGCTCCGGCGGGGGATCCTGTCGGAGTCGGCGCTGGAGGCGACGGTGGCGCAGGCCAGGGAGCTGCTGGACGAGACGGGCTCCCTGCTGGTCGAGCCGGTGCCTGGCGCCAAGCCGGGCGAGCGCAGGATCAGGGAAGGGGAATGGCCCGATCCTGCGTGGGTCGACGTCGGCGTGCGGGGTGACCTCGGCGAGTTCGACGACGCCCCGCTGGCTGACCGTGAGGACTTCCAGGGGGAGCTGGAGGAGATGAAGCTCATCGATGCGGTGGCGGGCGTGATGCACCGCCGCATGGCCGGCGACGAGCGCATCGTCGTGATGGGCGAAGACGTGCACCGTCTCAGCGGGGGCACCAACGGCGCCACCAAGGGCCTGGCGGAGGCCTTCCCCGGCCGCGTGCTCGGCACCCCGATCAGCGAGAACGCCTTCAGCGGCCTCGGGGGGGGCGTCGCCCTGGACGGACGCTTCCTGCCGGTGGTCGAGCTCATGTACGCCGACTTCATGTGGGTGGCCGCCGACCAGCTGTTCAACCAGATCGCCAAGGCCCGGCACATGTTCGGCGGCGACGACACGGTCCCGATCGTGCTCAGGAGCAAGGTGGCCATGGGGACCGGCTACGGGTCGCAGCACTCGATGGATCCCGCCGGCATCTTCGCCACCTCCCCCGGCTGGCGGATCGTCGCCCCGTCGACGCCGTTCGACTACGTCGGGCTGATGAACGCCGCCCTGCGATGCCAGGACCCGGTGGTGGTGCTCGAGCACGTCGACCTCTACACCGCCACGGGCGATGGCCCGACCGGGAACTGGGACTACTGCATCCCGGTCGGGAAGGCGGCGTTGCGCCGCACCGGCTCGGATCTGACGGTGCTCTCGTACCTGGCCATGACCGGCTACGCCCTCGCCGCGGTGGAGAAGACCGGGGTCGACGCCGAGGTCGTGGACCTGCGCTGGCTCGATCGGGCCAGCCTCGACTGGGAGACCGTCGGGCGGAGCATCCGCAAGACCAACCGGGTGCTCATCGCCGAGCAGGGCCCGGTCGGCACCTCCTACGGGGGGTGGCTGGCCGACGAGATCCAGCGGCGCTTCTTCGACTGGCTCGACGCCCCGGTCGAGCGGGTCACCGGCGCGGTGGCGTCGCCGAGCATCAGCAAGGTGCTCGAGCGGGCGGCCATCGCCAGGAGCGAGGAGGTCGCCGCCAAGCTGACCGAGATGCTCGGGGGCCGGCGTGGCTGAGCTGCTGCGCATGCCCGAGGTGGCGGCCAACACCCCGACAGCAACGCTGTCGGACTGGCTGGTCGAGGAGAACCGGCCCTACGCGTCCGCGGACGCCCTCGCCACCATCGAGACCGACAAGGCCGTCGTCGACCTGACGGCCGAGGGTGACGGCGTGGTGCTGCGGTACCTGGCCGAGCCGGGCACCGAGGTGCGCGTCGGCGACCCGATCGCGGTGATCGGACAACCTGGGGAGCCGGCTTCCGACATCGACGCCGTCGTCGCGTCCCTGGCGGCCACCGGGCCAGGCCCCGAGGAGGCGAGCGACCCGTCGCCGGCGCCCCGCCCCACCACCGGGCCGACTCCGGGGACGAGCCCGGACCCGGCGCCGGCGTCGGCGGTGGCCTCATCGGAGCCCGCCGTGCCCTCATCGGAGGCGGCGTCTTCGTCGGAGGCGGCGCCTTCGCCGGAAGCGGCGCCTTCTTCGTCGGAGGCGGGGGGCCGGGTGTTCGCCAGCCCGCTCGCCCGCCGCCTGGCCAAGGAGGCGGGACTCCCGACCGGGTCGATCACCGGGACGGGCCCCCACGGCCGCATCGTCCGCCGCGACGTCGAGCTCGCCCTCGCCACCCGTGAGCGGGACCGGGCTCGCCAACCGGCGCCCCGCCCCGCCCCCGCCGCGTCCCCTGCGCCGGCTGCACCCTTCACCGACCAGCCGCACACCCGGATGCGGCGGGCCATCGCCCAGCGCCTGACGGAGAGCCAGCAGCTCGTGCCGCACTTCTACCTGCGCGCCACGGTGCGGGTGGACCGGCTGCTCGACCTCAGGACCGAGGTCAACCTCGTGGCTCCCGTGAGGATCTCGGTCAACGACTTCGTCATCAAGGCGGTGGCGCACGCCCACCGCGCCGTGCCGGCCATGAACGCGGTGTGGACCCCGGACGCCACCCGCGTGTTCTCCACCGTCGACCTCGGCGTCGCCGTCGCCACCGCGACCGGCCTGGTCTCCCCGGTCATCCGCGACGTCGAGCACCTGTCCATCGCCGGGGTGGCCGAGGCCTCCAGGGACCTGGCCGAGCGGGCCAGGGCGGGACAGCTGCGCCAGCACGAGCTCGAAGGCGGGGCGTCCACCGTCACGAACCTCGGCATGTACGGGACCGAGGAGCTCGCGGCCATCATCAACCCGCCGCAGTCGTCGATCCTCGCCGTCGGCGCCGCTCGGCCCGAGCCGCTGGCCACCGCCGAAGGGACCGTCGGGGTCGGGTCGGTGCTGCGGCTGACGCTCTCGGTCGACCACCGGGTCGTCGACGGTGCCGTCGCCGCCCAGTGGATGCGGGCGCTGGTCGACACGCTCCAGGCGCCCCTCGGCATCCTCCTGTGACCCCGGCAGTGGCCGCCGGCGACGCCCACCTGCTCCTCGCCGGCAAGCCTCTCCACGTGCACGGCTGAGACTCGTCCGGGGTGGGACGACCTCAGTACGGGTTGGCCACCATCAGCTCCTGGGCGGGAAACCTCGTGAGGACGGCGGGTCCATCCGCGGTGACCACGATCTCCTCCTCGATGCGCGCCGCGGACACCCCGTCGCTCGCCGGGCAGTAGGTCTCGAGCGCGAAGACCATCCCGGCCTGGATCTCCATCGGTGTCGTGAGGCTGTTGAGCCGGCTGATGATGGGCCGCTCGTGGAGGCCGAGACCGAGGCCGTGGCCGAACTGCAGCCCGAAAGCGGCCATCTCGCTGGCGAAGCCGAAGTCGGTGGCCGCCGGCCACGACCTGGCGATCTCGTCGGTGCCGACGCCCGGCTTCACCAGGTCGATCGCCCCGTCCATCCACGCCCGCGCCTGGGTGTAGGCGTCGCGCTGCGCCGGGCTCGAGCTCCCGACCCCGAACGTGCGGTAGTAGCAGGTGCGGTAGCCGTTGTAGGACTGGATGACGTCGAAGAAGGCCTGGTCGCCGGGGCGGATGAGACGGTCGCTGAAGTTGTGCGGGTGGGGGTTGCAGCGCTCCCCCGACACCGCGTTGATCGCCTCGACCTGGTCCGAGCCCATCTCGTAGAGCCGCTTGTTGGCCAGCGCGACGATCTCGTTCTCGCGCACCCCGGGCTTCAGCGCCTCGAAGATGTCCTGGTAGACGCCGTCGACCATCGACGCCGCCTGCGAGAGGAGCATGATCTCGTCGTCGGACTTGATCTGACGGGCGTCGAGCATGACCTGCTGGCCGTCGCGGACCTCGATGCCCTGCGCCTGCAATTCGAAGAGGAACGGCAGCTCCACGATGTCGAGTCCCACCGGCTCGCCGGCGACGCCGTGGTCCTCCAGCAGGCCGGCGAGCTCCCGGACGGCGGAGGTGAACAGCCCGGCGCTCGGGGGCACCGCCCCGCGAAGACCGAGCATGCCGGCGCGGCAGTTGTCCGGTTGCAGCCACGGGGCGAACAGCTGGTGGTGGCGCGCCGCCGAGCCAAACTCCCAGAGCACCGGCTCACCGGTGCGCGTCAGGAGGGCGTAGCGCGTCATCTTGTCGCCGAGCGCGCCCCCGATCCACGTGGAGGTGACGTAGCGGATGTTGTAGAAGTCGAACAGGATCAGTGCCCCGAGGTCGCTGGCCTCGAGCGCCGCCCTGGCCCGCTCGAGGCGGTACGAGCGCAGCCGGTCGAACTCCACGCGCGACTCGAAGTCGACACCGGTGTGGCCCGGCGCCGGGATCACCGGCCCGGTCACGAGGCCACCTCCTCGGCCAGGCCGTCGGACACGGCGACGCCCTCGGCCTCGAGCACGAGCCCGGCGGCGCGCGCCTCCTCGAGGAGCAGGACGGCGAAGTCCTCCTCCCGGTAGCCCGCCCCGATGGCCCCGGCGACCAGCTGCGAGCAGAGCGAGGCGACCGGCATGGGCACCTCCATCTCCCGCGCCGCGGCCAGGCCGAGATCGAAGTCCTTGCGCAGCAGGGGGGAGGTGAAGGTGGGAGTGAAGTCCAGGTTCACGAACGCCGGGGACTTGTAGCGCGTGAAGGTCGATCCCATCACCGAGTTGTTGAGGAACTCGAGGAAGGCCGAGCGGCGGATGCCGCCGCGCTCGGCCAGGACGGTGATCTCCGCCAGGGACTGGGTGACGACGCCGAGGAACACGTTGTGGCAGATCTTCACCAACCTGGCCATCTCGCCGTCGCCCACGTAGGTGACGCCCCGACCGAGCAGGGCCAGGAGCGGCTCCACCATGTCGAAGGCGTCCTCGGGGCCCGACACGGCCAGCGTCAGCTTCCCCGCCTTGACCACCTTGGGGTTGCCGCTGACCGGCGCGGCCAGGAAGCGCGCCCCTCGCTTGGTGGCCGCCAGGCGCACCGTCGCCGAGGTCTCGGCCGACACCGTGGAGCAGTCCACCACGACGCTCGGCACCTGGCCGTCTCCGGAGAGCAGTCCCCCTGGCCCGGTGGTGACGGCCTCGAGGTCGGCCGACGCCGACACCATGATGAAGACCACGTCCCGGTCGGCGAGCTCGATCGGCGAATCGACGACGCGCGCGCCGTCGCCGGCCAGCTCCTCCGCCTTGGCCCTGCTGCGGTTCGTGACCGTCAGGTCCTGGCCGCCGGCGAGGAGGCGTCGGGCCATGGCGGATCCCATCCGGCCTGCTCCCACCCATCCGATGCGCAGCCCATCCGCCGTCTGCTCACTCATGTCCGGTTCCTCCAGCATTGGTCGTCGGCAGGGATCGCCGCGTCGTCACGAGCGGGCCGGGGTGCGCACCGCACCACCGAGGTACAGCTGGGCGATCTCGGGATTGTCGAGCACGTCGCGTCCGCCGCCCTGCAACCGGACGTGGCCGGTCTCCACCACGACCGCGTGGGCGGCCAGTGACAGGCCGGCCCTCACGTTCTGCTCGACGAGCAGCACGGTGCGACCGGCGCGTTGCATGCCGCGCACGGTGTCCATCACCAGGCGGAGGGTGCGCGGATCGAGGCCCATCGAGGGCTCGTCGAGGACCACCAGGCGCGGGTCGAGCATCAGGCAGCGGGCAAACTCCACCAGGCGCTGCTGGCCACCCGACAGGGCGCCGGCCTTCTCGTCGGCGCGGTCCTTGACGATCGGGAACAGCTCCTCGACCTCGGCCATCCGCCGCGAGACGAGCGCCTTGTCCTTCAACAGGAACGCTCCCATGCGCACGTTCTCCGAGACGCTCATGGACGGGAAGAGGCTGTGGTTCTGGGCCACCTGCACGACGCCCTTGGCCAGCACGTCACGCGGCGCCATGCCGACCAGCGACTCGCCGGCCAGGGTCACCGTGCCGAGCCGCGGGCGCAGCTGGCCGCTGACCACCCGGAGGATGGTCGACTTGCCGGCGCCGTTCGGACCGACGATGCAGGTGATCTCGCCCTCGGCCACGTTGAGGCTGAGGTCGCGGAGGATGTCACTGCCGTCGTAGCCGGCCCAGACACCGGCGAGCTCGAGGAGGGCGGTCACTTGGCCACCCCCGTCGCTGCCCCGCCGCCCCCGGCGGCGTCGGCCTCGTCCGGCTCGTCGATCTCGTCGACCGATCCGCCGAGGTAGGCATCCAGGACCTTGGGATCGGAGCGCACCACGTCGGGGGGACCCGTGGCGATGACCCGGCCGCGCTCCATCACGTGCACCTCGTGGCAGATCCCCATGACGAACTCCATGTTGTGCTCGACGACGAGGAACGTGACCCCTTGCGAGTTCAGCTCCCGGATCCGGTCCGCCAGCTGGCCGATCAGCGTCGGGTTGATGCCGCCCGCCGGCTCGTCGAGCAGGATGACCTTGGGGTCCTGGGCCAGGATGATGGCCAGCTCGAGCAGCTTGCGCTGCCCGTAGGAGAGGCTGCCGGCCTCGGAGGAGACCAGGTGGGCGAGCCCGACGAAGCCGAGCAGCTGCTCGAGCCGCTCGTCGGTGTAGAGCTCCCCCCGGCGTGAGCGGTCCACGGCGCGGCTGCCGACGTGCAGGTTCTGGCGGACGCTCAGGCTGGCGAAGATGCGCGTCATCTGGAAGGTGCGGCCGATCCCGAGGGCGCACACCCGGTCCGGTCGCGGGCTGCCGATGGTCTTGCCCCGGAACGACACGGTCCCCCGGTCAGCGCGCTCGTAACCGGTGATGACGTTGAACATCGTCGTCTTGCCCGAGCCGTTGGGGCCGATGAGCCCCGTGATCGAACCTTCTTCGACGCGTAGCGTCGCCCCGTCGAGGGCGGTGAGGCCCCCGAACCGCTTCTGGGCGTCCTGCACTTCCAACAAGTTCACGACGAGTGCTCCCTTCAGGCCTCGTGGGCGGGGGCGGAGACGAGCGGTGGCGCGGGAGTGGCCGCGACCGGCGGGTCATCGGCGGCCCCCCGCCGCTGCAGCCGCCCCTTGGCCAGGCGGCCCAGGCTGGGCAGGATCCCCTGGGGCAGGAACTGCATGATGAGGAGGAAGAGGGCGCCGTAGGCGATCAGGTAGATCCCGTTGGACGAGAAGCGGATGGTGAAGTACTGCTGGAGCGGCTCGAGGATCAGCGCGCCGATGACCGGGCCGGCCACCGTCCCGAGACCTCCGAGATAGGCCATCAGGGCGATGGACACGTCGAAGATGGCGGCGAAGGCGAACGGCGGGTAGATGCTCCCGAGGAAGTAGGCGTAGAGCCCGCCGGCCATGCCCGTGAGAAATCCGGTGATGACGAAGGCCGACAGCTTGACTCGGCCGGTGGACACGCCGAGGCCACGGGCCCGGTCCTCGTCGTCCCTGATGGCGAGCAGGTCGAGACCGAATCGGGAGCGGCGCACCGACCAGGACGCGACGATGGCGACCACGGCGATGACCAGCCCGACGTAGTAGAAGTGGTCGTTGAACGACACCGGGCCCCAGCTCGTCGGGATGGGCAGCGACATGCCGGAGGAGCCGTTGGTGATGCCGGTCAGGTTGTAGGCCAGCAGCTGGAAGATGAAGAAGATGGCGATGGTCACGACGACGAAGGTGTGGCGCCGGGTGCGCAGCGCCAGCCATCCGACCGGGATGGCCACCAGGCCGCCGGCCAGCCCGCCGACGGGGATGAGGAGGAACACCAGGTTGCCTCCCTTCATGCCGGTGTGCATGGCGATGTTGGCGACCGTGTAGGCGCCCGTGCCGTAGAACGCGGCGTTGCCGAGGGCGGTGTAGCCGGAGTACCCGGCGAACAGGTTCCAGGCCGTCGACGAGGTCACGTAGATCAGCGTGAAGACGGCGATGGTGGTGACCGCCGGGTTGCTGAAGACCAGCGGAAAGGCGATGGCGAGGATCAGGGCCACGCCGGCCACGCCGGGGCCCGCCCATCGGCGGCTCGGGTGCGGCGGGACCCTCGGAGGGGCCACGGAGGGAGGTGAGCTCGCGCTGATCGCGCCGGTGGTCGTCACGGGAGGCTCCTCGGGTGGTGCGGTGTCGTCGCCGACGAGACGTCCGGGCGCTCGCTCATTGCGCTCTCGTCGCGGCCTTGCCGAACAGGCCGTTCGGCCGCAGGAGCAGCACGAGGACCAGCACGGCGAAGAACATGGTGCTGGCCCACACCGGCGACCAGACCACCGCCGTCACGTCCTCGATCACCAGCATGATCACGGCGGCGATGAGTGCCCCGCCCACGCTGCCGAGGCCGCCGAGCACGATGATCACCAGCAGGCGGCTGATGAGGTCGTAGCCGGCGTTGGGGTTGAACGTCGTCGTCGCCCCGAAGACCATGCCGCCCGCCGCGGTGACGGCCACCCCGATCCCGAAGGTGATGGTGGAGACCCGGTTGATGTTGATGCCGATCAGCTCGGCGCCGAGTCGGTTCTGCACCGATGCTCTGATGCTCTGGCCCAGCTGGGTCCGGTAGAGCATGAAGTACAAGGCGCCGAGCAGGATGATCGCCATCAAGAAGCCGAGCAGGTAGATGTAGGGGAGGTAGAAGCCGAAGATGTGCAGGGACTTGTCGACGTACCAGGCGTGGAGCTGCTGGTAGTTGCCCGAGAAGGCGGCGGTGAGCACGCCCTCGACGACGATGGCGACCGCGTAGGTGACCAGGATCGACAGTCCGGTCCGGTTGCGGCCCTTCAATCGACGGATGAACAGACGCTCCATGGTGATGCCGACCAGGAACATCAGGGGGATGGTGATCAGGAGACCCAGGAACAGGTCGATGCCGAGGTCACGGTCGAGCACGTAGCTGAGGTACGCCCCGAGGACGACGAGCACCCCCTGGGCGATGTTGATGATGTCCATGACACCGAAGATCAGCGTCAGACCCGCAGCCATCAAGGCGTAGACGCCGCCGGTGAGGATGCCGTCGACGACGGCTTTGACTATCTCGGTGCCCACTGCTCTGCCTCCAGGTTCAGGTTCGTCGACGTGGTCGGGTCGAGGTCGGGATCGAAAAGGGGACGGGGCGCCGGCCGCGACCTGCCGGCGCCCCGCGTGGTCTGCGGGCCCTACCAGGCGGGCTTGGGGAACTCGGCGGGGTTGGTCGAGGGGGGCACGGCCACGAGCTGGCTCGCAGCGTTCAGCTGGAGCGGCACGAGGCTGCCCTTCTGCCACTGGAACAGGTACGACTTGGCGGCCACGTTCTGCCCGGTCGAGTCGAAGCGGACCGGGCCCTGGACCGTGGTGAACGTGTGCCCGTGCAGGTAGGCGATGATCTTGGCGTTGTCGAAGCTGTGGGTGGCGGCGACCGCCTGGGCCACGACCTGCCCGACCGCGTAGCCCTCGGGCACGTCGGACGACACCGACGCTGGGGCGCCGCCGTACTTGGCGGTGTAGGCCTTGACCATGGCGGCGTTGCCCGGGAAGTTGGCCGTGGGATACCAGGCGTTGGGCACCATGATCCCCTCGGTGTGGTTGGCCCCGACGGCCTTCACGAACTGCGTGCCCTGGTCCGGGCCGGCGGTCGCCACGATGATCTTCGGGTTGTAGCTCTGCTGGACGAACTGCTGGACGAACGCGGAGATGTCGTTGAGCAGCGTGCCGGCGAGCACCACGTCGGCGTGCGATCCGATGATGCCGGCCGCGATGGGCCCGTAGTCGGTCGTCTCCGATGGGTACACCTTGTAGTAGGTCGTCCTGACGCCGGCGGCCTCGAGGATCTTGCGGGCGATGACCAGCTGCGGTGCGGTGAAGGGGTCGTCCTCGGTGGCGTAGGCCGCCGTCTTGGGCCTGGTGCTCGCAGGCATGTGGGCGATCCACTGCGCTGCGCTCACGAGGTTGTTGGCGACCGGGAGGCTCACGTCGAAGACGTTGTGCAGCCCCTGCTGGAAGACCGAAGGGCCTCCGCCGGCGCCTTCGGGAAAGGCGTAGCCGTAGCGGGCCACGACCTGGGAGGCGGCCTTGGTCAGGAGCGTCGAGAACGGGCCGAAGACCAGCTGGTCGTGGTCCAAGGTGATGAACTTCTGGTAGTTGGTCACGACCTGGGTCGGGTCGCTGGCGTCGGAGGTGATGTCCAGCTTCACCGGGTGGCCGAGGAGGCCGCCGTGGGCGTTGACCTGGTCGGCCCAGAGCGTGTACCCCTGCTGGAAGGCTTGACCGTCGGCCGCATAGTCGCCCGACAGCGACAGGGAGATCCCGATCTTGATCGGGCTCGAGCTCTTGCCCCCTGCCGACGACGTCGACGTGCTCGAGGATCCGCACCCGGCGACCGCCAGTGCCAGCGCCGCCGAGGCCGCGCCGATCCGCTTGGTTCCCCTTCTCATGGTCCCCCCGTTTCCGGTCACCGCAGCAACCGTGCGATTTTTCCAACAAACGTTTGCGTCAGCGAGTATGTCCCGGCCGGCGAAGGCTGTCAAGGATGGCACTTTCGCTCCCCGGCACTGGCTCGGATCGCGCTGGCCGACGGCACAATCGTGTGCAACCATGGATGGACATCCGTGGAGGAGGGCACGTGCCGGATCACCTGGTCGAGACCGCCATCAGCAACTGGGGACCTCGCTTCACCGCCAACGGCGTGCACGCGGGCGACTTCGCGGCCATCACCGCCGGGATCGACCGTTGGGACCAGTGGTGCGAACGGTGGTGCGCCGGGGCGGAGGTGCACGTCCGCCTCGGCGACGAGGCGGTGGCGGACGGCCGCTTCCGGTCCGCCGGGGAGCACCTGAGCACGGCCGCCACCTACTTCCACTTCGCCAAGTACCTCTTCGTCGACGACCTCGCCCAGGCGAGGGCGGCCCACGACCGGGCGGTCGAGGTCGCAACCCGGGCGCTCCCGCTCCTCGACCCGCCGGGGCGTCGGGAGATCATCCCCGCCGACCGCTCGTCGCTGGTCGGGGTCCTGCGGACGCCCGCCGGCCCCGGTCCCCACCCCACCGTGCTGCTCGTCCCCGGGCTCGACTCGGCCAAGGAGGAGTTCGGCCAGGTCGAGGCGGCCTTCCTCCAGCGGGGTATGGCGACCTTCTCCCTGGACGGGCCGGGCCAGGGGGAGACCGAGTGGCTGCAGCCGATCCGTCCGGACTGGGAGGTGATCGGCGAGACCGTCTCGGATCACCTGGCCGCTCTGCCGGAGGTGGACGAGGACAGCATGGCCGTGTGGGGCGTGAGCCTCGGCGGCTACTACGCCGCCCGGGTGGCGTCCCGGCCCGGTCGGCTGCGCGCCGCGGTCAGCCTCTCGGGCCCCTACGACTTCGGGGACGCCTGGGACGGCCTCAACCCGCTCACCAAGCGGGCCTTCGAGGTGCGCTCCGGCTCGTCCTCCCCCGAGGAGGCCGCCGAGGCGGCCGCGCAGCTCACCCTCGCGGGGACGGCCGAGCACATCGAGATCCCCCTGCTCGTCGTCGCCGGGGCCCGCGACCGTCTGTTCTCCGCCGACCACGCGACCCGGCTCTGCGACGCCGCTGCCGGCCCGACCCGGCTGCTCCTCCTGCCGGAGGGCAACCACGGCTGCGCCAACGTCATCTACCAGCACCGCCCCTTCGCCGCCGACTGGCTGGCCGAGCAGCTGCAGGGCCGACCGGACCGGTCGATGCCCGCACGATCAGCTCCGGCCTGAGCAGGATCGCCTTGGTCGTCGCGCCTTCCCCCTCGCTCAGCCGTTCCAGCATCAGCTGGGCCGCCTGGTAGCCGAGCTGGTAGTGCGGCACCCGGACCGTCGTCAGGGGGGGCTGCAGCCGGTCGACGAACGCCATGTCGTTGAACCCGGTCACCGACACCTCCTCCGGGCAGGCGATGCCCGCTTCGCTCACCGCCCGCATGACCCCGAGGGCGAGCGAGTCGTTGGCCGCCACGATGGCGGTCGGCGAGCCCGTGGCGAGCAGCTCCACCCCGCAGCGGTAGCCCTCCGCCTCCGAGAAGACGTCGGCGAAGAAGACCAGCGACGGGTCGAAGGCCAGGTCGGACTCGCGCATGCCGGTGATGAACCCGTGGTAGCGCCCGTAGCCGGTGGAGAAGCCCTGAGGCCCGGCGATGTGCGCGATCCGGAGGTGACCGAGCTCGGCGAGGTACTGCACCGTCGCCCGCATCCCCGCCGCGTCGTCCACGGACACCGACGGCACCGATGCGTCCCTCGTCACCCGGTTGACCAGCACGACGGGTGTCTCGTCTGGCTCTGCGGCCTCCGGCCCGGCGTGGCGGCGCGTGGCCGTGGCCAGGACGAACCCGTCGACGTGGCGGGACTGCATCCGCTCGAAGACCAGGCGCTCACGGCCCTCGTCGTTGTCGGTGTTGCCGACCAGGGCCACGAACCCGGCGTCGGCCAGGCGATCCTCGAGCCCGCGCACGATGGGCGGGAAAAGCGGGTTGGTCAGATCGGGGACGATCACCCCGATGGTGTCGGACCGTTGCGTCTTGAGCGATCGGGCCGAGTGGTTGGGACGGTACCTGAGCTGCCTGGCCGCCTGGTCCACCCGGCGGGCCGTCGCCTCGTTGACGAGGGCGCGGGTGCTGGCGTTGAGCGCACGCGACACGGTGCCGGGGTGGACCCCTGCCATCCTGGCCACCTCGCGGATCGTGACCTTGCCGCCAGGGACGATCCCGCCGTCAGCCTGTCTGGTCACGGATCACCTCGGCGCCCTCGCTCCGCACGTTTGCTGCAAAGGTGTGTACTAGTTGCAGCCGGACTCCGTCAAGGGTCGGTGGGTCGAGTGAGGAGGCGGGCGTCGACCAGTCCGGGGACGGTCGACCCGTGGCCGCCCACCCCGCGCTCGCGTCGCAGGCGCAGCACGGTGCCGAGAGCTTCGGGCTCCACGGCGCCCCCCGCCACGAGGCCGTCGCGCTCGGACGCCAACACGGCGCAGAAGCGGTCGGCGGCTGCGGCCGGGAGGCCGAGCACGTCGGAGGTCACCGCCGCCACGACCCGACGTCTCGCCGGGTCGAGCACCTGGGCCACCGCTTCCAGCCAGGCGGCCACGAACCGCCTGGCCAGCGGCTCGTTGGCCTCGAGCCACCCCCCGGTGCTGGCCAGCACGGCGCCGAGATACGGGTGGTAGGTGTCGGTCACCCGCGCCAGCCGCCGGCAACCGGCGAGCTCCGCCTCGATGTCGTGTCCGGCGTTGAGCAGGGTGGCATCGCACGCCCCGTCGAGGAGCGCCCGGCGTCGTTGGGGCGTGGACCCGAGCGACACGACCTCGTAGTCGGCCCCCGCCTCGAGACCCGCGGCGGCGAGCAGGGCGAAGAGCGCCAGGGCGAAGCCCGACTGCGGGACGTCGACCCCGACCGAGCCGCCGCGTAGCTGCTCCAGGCTGGTGATGGCGGGTCGGCCGACGACGGACAGGCCGAGGCCGGCGTCGACGGCGAGGAGGATCCGGACGTCGAGTTGCTCGCCGATGGGGTTGCGGTCGCTGCCGCGGTAGGCCACGACGTTGTCCGGGCTGGTCAGGGCGAGACCGCAGTCACCGTCGCGCAACAGCCGAAACTGATGGGGCGACGACTCCACCTGGGTCGTGCGCACCTCGAGACCGTGGCGCTCGAAGATGCCGTGGCGCTCGGCCACGGCGGTGACGACGGACCGGCTGAAGTAGGCCAGGTCGATCGGATCCTGGGTTGGTGACATGACCCTCCCGTGGTCGGTCAGGGGACCCGCCGGAGTCCACGCGGAAACGAGTGCAGGCGGACGGGACCGTCATCGGACACCAGCAGCAGCTCGCCCGTCTGCACGCCCAGCCTGCGGTCGTGGGTCACCACGTTGGGCTGGACCACCACGGTCATGCCGGCGGCCAGCTCGAAGTCCGGCGCCGCCGCCTGCGGTTGGCGGCTCGTGGTGCTCAGCACGGGCGGGAGATAGCCGCCCCCGTAGCCGTGCACCACGTCGTCGACCGTCGTGAAGCCGGCCTCCTCGACCAGACCGGAGGCGGCGACCAGCTCCGCCGCCGCGGCCCCCGGTCGCAGGAGCGTCTCGATGGCGGCCAGGCAGGCCTCGGCGACGGCGTGCATCTCCTGGACCAGGGCGGGGACCTCGTCGGCCACGACGAAGGTGCGCAGCAGCTGGCCGGCCAGGTCGGGGGCGGCGGCTGCGCTGAGCTCACCGCTCACCACGTCACCACGGCGGACCCGCCTCGGCGCGGGCCACTGGGAAGGGACGCAGCGGTCGGCGGCCGCAGGAGACGTGACGGCCAGGTAGCTCACCTGGTGCATGCCGCCCTCGCGCAGGTAGCGACCCTGGATCCTGGCCTGCAGCTCGTGCTCCGACGCGCCCGTCAGTCCACCTTCGAGCATGGCCTCCATGGCGCGGTCGGTCATGGTCGCCCCCGCCCGCAGGGCGCCGAGCTCCTCCCCCGACTTGACCAGGCGCAGACGGGTCCACGGCGCTGTGAGGTCGATCAGCTCGCGCCCCGCGAGCGCGGCGGCCTGGGTCCAGGGCAGCCCACCCACCACGCCCACCCTGCGGACGGCTCGCTCGGCGAGCAGCCCCTCGATGACCGCTGGCGTGCCTCGTCCCCCGGGCCGCACCTCGGCGCCGTGCACCAGCCGGCGCGCGTTCGGCAGGTGGTTGACATAGGACACCCACAGCAACGGGGGCTCGTCGGGCAGGACCAGCACGTGGGCCTCGGCGGTGACGGGCCAGCCCGTCAACCACGGCACGGCCGGCCCCGAGCGCTGCGCGCCCCACAGCAGCACCGCTCCGACGTCGGCCTCCGCGCTGATGCGGTCCAGCTCGCCGCGCCGCCTCGTCATCTCCGCGTCGGAGAAGCGCACGGGCAGCTCGTTCCCCATGGGATCCCCCTGCTCTGGCAATCGTTTGCGACCCTAGCCGCTCGGTGGCCCATCCGACAGCGTCGCCGCGGCCGGGCAGGGACGACGGCGCGATGCCGGCGCGGTGGGGCGCTCAGGCCCGCTGGGCGACGGCGAAGATCCGGCGGAAGGGCAGCACCGTCCGGCCGGCGGCGTCGGTGGGGTAGGCCCGCTGCAGCGCGCGCCCGTAGGCCGCCTCGAAGCTCGCCGCCTCGCCCTCGTCGAGGGCGCTCAGGACCGGCCGCAGGGCCGTGCCGCGGGCCCAGCCGAGCACCGCGTCGGGCCCGGAGAGGACCTGCAGGTACGTGGTCTCCCAGACGTCGGCGGTCGCGCCGAGGGAGAGGAGCCGGCGGAGGTAGCCGTCGGGCTCGAGCACCGGGTCGTCGCGCAGCAGCCCATCGGTGGGGATGGCCCAACGGCCCGAGGTGGCCAGCGCCCGCAACTCGGTGTGGATCGGCTGGTCGAAGTTGGCCGGCACCTGGAAGGCGAGCGCCCCCCCGGGGCGGACCGCTCCGAGGAGCTCTCCGAGCAGGTCGGCGTGGCCGGGCAGCCACTGCAGCACGGCGTTGGCGACCACCACGTCGGGCGCCCCCTCGGGTCGCCAGCCGACCATGTCGCCGAGCTCGAAGTGCAGCCGCCCCCCGGCATCGTCGCTCCGCCTGGCGGTGGCGATCATCTCCGGCGAGCTGTCCACGCCCAGCACCTCGGCGGTGGGCCACCGGTCGACCAGCCGCCGGGTCGCCGTCCCCGGACCGCACCCGAGGTCGACCACCCGAGCCACCGGGGACACCGGGATGCGCGCCACCAGCTCGTCGAAGGGCCGCTCGCGCAGGTCGGCGTGGGCCAGGTAGGCGGCGGGATCCCAGCGGGTCACTCGACGAGGCGGTCGACCGCCGGGTGCGGCGCGACGGCGCCTCGAATGACACCGTCGGCGGCCGCCGCCTCGGCCACCCTGGCGGCCACCAGCTGGGCGACACCGGGGTGGAAGACGCTCGGCACGACCTGCTCGGGGGACAGCTCGTCGGACGGGACGGACTCGGCGATGGCATCCGCCGCGGCGAGCTTCATGTTCTCCGTGATCCTCGTGGCCCCTGCGTCGAGCGCACCCCGGAAGATGCCAGGGAAGCACAGCACGTTGTTGATCTGGTTGGGATAGTCGCTGCGACCCGTCGCCATGACCGCCACGAGCCCCTCCACCTCCTCGGGGAGGACCTCGGGCGTGGGGTTGGCCATGGCGAACACGATGCGGCCGTCGGCCATGGTCGCCACGTCGTCGCGGCCGAGCAGGCCGGGCGCGCTGACCCCGATGAACACGTCCGAGCCGGCCAGCACGTCGCGCAGCGAGCCGGACCTGCCCTCGGGGTTGGCGTGGTCGGCCAGCCACCGCTTCGACGGGTCGAGGCCGTCGCGACCGCCGTGGATCGAGCCCTTGCGGTCCACCGCGACGATGTCGCTCGCCCCCGCGTCCATGAGGATCTTGGCGATGGCCACCCCGGCCGCGCCCGCCCCCGACATGACGATGCGCAGGTCCTCGATCCGCTTGTCGACGAGGCGCAACGAGTTGCGCAGGGCGGCGAGGGTCACCACCGCCGTGCCGTGCTGGTCGTCGTGGAAGACGGGGATGTCGAGCAGGTCGGTGAGGCGGGTCTCGATCTCGAAGCACTGCGGCGCGGCGATGTCCTCGAGGTTGATGCCGCCGAACATCGGCTCCATGCGGGCCACGGTCTCCACCAGCTCGTCGGTTGACGAGGTGCGCAGGCAGACGGGCACCGCGTCGACGCCGGCGAACGCCTTGAACAGCACCGCCTTGCCCTCCATCACCGGCAGGGCGGCCTCGGGCCCGATGTCACCGAGGCCGAGCACCGCGGTGCCGTCGGTGACCACGGCGACGGTGTTGGCCTTCATCGTGTAGCGGTGCACCAGCTCCGGGTGCTCGGCGATGGCGGTGCACACCCGGGCCACGCCGGGCGTGTAGGCCATGGCCAGGTCGTCACGGTCGCGGAGGGTCTCGCGGGCGGAGATGTGGAGCTTGCCGCCCTCGTGGAGGCGGAAGGTGCGGTCCTCGACCTCGATGACGTCGATGCCGTCGGTCTTGCGGGCCACCGCCTCCACGTCCGTGGCCGCCCCCTCGCTCGGGCAGAACACCACGAGGTCGCGCGTGACCGTCGCCCCGTCGGTGCTGACCATCTCGATCCCCATGAGGCTGCCGCCCGCCGCGCCGACCGCGGACGCCAGGGCGCCGAGCACGCCGGGATGGTTGCGGATCCTGGCGCGCAGTCGGATCGAGTACGCAGCAAGGGCGGTGGCCATGCCGCTCACGCTACTTGCGACGCTCCTCGGGCCGGGGGGGCTCCCGTGTACCGTGGCGCGGTGACCAACCGCGCCGGCGTCGGGCCGGAGACGAGCAGGTGACCACCCTCGCTCCCGGAGCGCGCATCGACAAGGTCGTCGGATCGGCGGCGGAGGCGGTGGGCGACATCGCCGATGGCGCCTCGCTGGCGGTCGGCGGCTTCGGGCTCTGCGGCGTGCCCACGACCCTGATCCGGGCGCTGCACGGGAGCTCGGCGGGAGAGCTCACCGTCGTGTCGAACAACTGTGGTGTCGACACCGACGGCCTCGGCATCCTCCTCGCCGACCACCGCATCTCCCGGGTCATCGCCTCCTACGTCGGGGAGAACCGGGAGTTCGCCAGGCAGTACCTCGCCGGCGAGCTGGAGCTCGAGCTCACCCCGCAGGGCTCGCTGGCCGAGCGGCTGCGGGCCGGCGGCTGCGGGATCCCGGCCTTCTTCACGGCCGCGGGGGTCGGCACCCCCGTCGCCGACGGTGGCATCCCGTGGCGCTACGGGGCCGACGGTGATGTCGAGGTCACGTCGCCCCCGAAGGAGACCCGGACCTTCACGCTGCGCGACCGACCGGTCGACTACGTCCTGGAGCGGGCCATCGTGTGCGACATCGGCCTGGTCAGGGCGTGGAAAGGCGACCGGCACGGCAACCTCGTGTACCGGGAGAGCGCCCGCAACTTCAACCCGTTGTGCGCCATGGCCGGCCGGGTCACCATCGCCGAGGTCGAGGAGCTCGTCGAGCCCGGAGACATCCGACCCGAGGAGGTCCACACCCCGGGCGTGTTCGTCCAGCGGGTCGTGCGCGTCGAGGACGGGGAGGACAAGCGGATCGAGAAGCGCACCGTCCGGCCGAGGGTGGCGCCGTGACCCTGTCCAGGGAGCAGATGGCGGCGCGGGCCGCGCTCGAGTTGCGCAACGGCCAGTACGTCAACCTGGGGATCGGGTTGCCCACGCTGATCCCCAACCATCTCCCCCCCGGGGTGGACGTGGTGCTCCAGAGCGAGAACGGCGTGCTCGGCGTCGGTCCGTACCCCTACGAGGGGGAGGAGGACCCCGACCTCATCAACGCCGGCAAGGAGACGGTGACCATCCAGGCGGGTGGGTCGTTCTTCGATTCGTCCCTGTCCTTCGGCATGATCAGAGGCGGTCACATCGACGCCGCCGTCCTCGGTGCCATGCAGGTCTCGGAGACCGGCGACCTGGCCAACTGGATGATCCCCGGCAAGATGGTCAAGGGGATGGGCGGGGCCATGGACCTGGTCCACGGCGCAGGCCGCGTCGTCGCCCTGATGGAGCACGTGGCGAGGGACGGCACGCCCAAGATCCTGAGGCGCTGCACGCTCCCCCTCACCGGACGGGGCGTGGTGGACCGGATCATCTCCGACCTGGCCGTGCTCGACGTCGCCGCCGGCGGCCTCCGGCTCGTGGAGCGGGCGCCCGGCGTGAGCGTCGAGGAGATCGTGGCCGCCACCGAGGCACCGCTCCGCGTCGACGGCGAGGTCGCCGAGATGGCCCTGCCGGCTCCCGGGCGCTGACGTCTTGGCCATCGACTTCAGCTTCGAGCCCGAGGTGGAGGGCGTCCGCCTGCGGGTCAGGGACCTGGTCACGAGCGTGATCGCCCCCGCCGAGGAGCGGCTCAGGACCGACCGCAGCGGCGACGAGCGCGCCGACCGACGGGCGCTGATCGACGTCATCGCGTCGTTGCGCGCTCACGCGAGGGAGGTCGGCCTGTGGCTCCCCCACATGCCCGTCGAGTGGGGCGGGATGGGGCTCGGGCCGACGGCCATGGCCGCCGTCTCGGCCGAGGCGGCCAAGTCCCCGATCGGGCCCTACGTGCTCAACTGCCAGGCGCCCGACGAGGGCAACCAGCACACCTTGCTGCACTGGGGCACCGACGAGCAGAAGGAGGCCTACCTCCGGCCGTTGTGCGAGTGCACGGGACGGTCGTGCTTCGCCATGACCGAGCCCGAGGTGGCCGGCTCGGATCCGACCCTGATCCAGACCCGCGCCGAGCGCGACGGCGACGAATGGGTGATCAACGGGCACAAGTGGTTCATCAGTGGGGCCAAGCGGGCCAGCTTCGCCATTCTGATCGCCCGCACCGAAGACCAGCCCGACCTGCCCCAGGCAGCCAACACGGCCTTCATCGTCGACCTGCCGAGCGAGGGCTGGGAGATCGTGCGCGACATCGAGACGATGTCGGGCAGCCACAACCACTGCGAGATCCGGATCACCGACCTGCGCGTCCCCTCGGCCAACATGCTGGGCGGCCCGGGCCAGGGCCACCTCCTCGGCCAGGCCAGGCTCGGGCCCGCCCGCCTGGCGCACTGCATGCGCTGGATCGCCCAGTGCGAGACGGCGCTCGACATGATGGTCGGGCGATCGCTCGAGCGTTACGCGCACGGCTCGCTGCTGGCCGACAAGCAGGGCATCCAGTGGCTCATCGCCGACTCGACCATGGAGCTGTACCAAGCCAAGCTGATGGTCCTCCACGCCGCCTACCGGTTGGAGAACGGCCTGTCGTTCAAGACCGAGGTCTCGATGGCCAAGCACTTCGTGGCCAACAGCCTGTGGCGGATCGTCGACCGCGCCATCCAGGTGCACGGCGCGCTCGGCTACTCGACCGACACGCCCCTCGCCGACATGCTCAAGCAGGCCAGGTGGAGCCGCTTCGCCGACGGCGCCGACGAGGTTCACCAGATGACCATCGCCCGGGGCGCCATCGCCGCCTTCCGGGACCACGGCACGACCAGGACGGCGACGGGGGACCTGCCGCTCTAGGCGTCGCCCGGCCGCGGTGCCGGCGCCGACCGCTGATCAGGACGGTGCGCTGGCCTCGAGGGCCGCCTCCTCGGCCGCGAACCGCTCCAACAGCGGGATGGCCCGGGCGAGGACCTCGCGCTCGTCGGCGCTCAGACGCTGGATCCGGACAGCGAGGTAGGCGTCCCTCCGGGTGCGGGTCTCGTCGAGCAGGGCGCGTCCCGCCGCGGTGATCTCGACCAGCGAAACCCTCCGGTCACCTTCGTCCACCCGCCGGCTCACCAGCCCCCGCGCCTCGAGGCGCGCCGCGATCCTGGTCATCGACGGTGGCGCGATGCGCTCGTGGGAAGCCAGCTCGCCGAGCGAGATCTCCCCGTTGAAGGCGATGGACGCCAGCGCCGACAGCTGGGACGCGGTGATGTCACCGACCGCCTGCTGGCGAAGCCGGCGGGAGAGGCGCAGGACGGCGAGGCGCAGCTGGGATGGCAGAGCCTCGTGGACCTCCATGGCCGAAGTGTAGCGACGCTTAGCCGAGCGAAGGGTCGCCACGAGGCGCCTGACGGTCGCGGCAATGGTTTGGCAGGATGGTGCGGTGCCGATGCGCGAGGACTGCCGTCACTTCCAGAGCCGGACCTACGACACCGGCGAAGCGGCGCGGTTCTGCGTCCTCGACCTGGCCCCCGAGGCCCCGTGGCGTTGCCCGCAGGACTGCGCCAGGTACCAGCGCGACGTCATCGACGGGAGCTTCGTGGTCGGCTCGCTCCAGCGGCCCGCCGTGGAGCCCGAGCCCGAGGACGACCCGGAGGACGTGGCGTCGATCCTTTCCGCCGCTGACTCCATCGTGACCGCGGCCGGCCCGGAGATCGTCGCCGAGGTCGAGGCGCAACGATCCGCCAGGAAGTGGTGGCAGGTCTGGAGGCGCAGAGGCGACGGCGGCGAGTTCCGCCTGAGCAACCGCTGAGGCCTCCCCCGGCGGGTCGCCTGTCGTGGCGCGCCTCGGCCGCGCTCGTGCTGATCGCCGTCGCCGTGGCCGGATGTGGCTCGACGAGGGCGCGCCGCTCGTCGCCGACGGCGACCACCCGACCGGGCACGACCTCGCGGGCACCATCGACGGCCTCCCCGGCGCCGAGCTACGCATGGGCCCGGCTCACCGGTCGGGCCCTCGACCTGGGCGGCGGTCCCTCGACCACGCTGTCGGCGGTGCTCGCGCCGCCGGCACCAGGAGGCCAGTGGCTCGTCGCCGGCACCCGCACCGGGCCGGGAGGCCCGAGCGCGACGGTCTGGCAGTCGAGTGACGCCCTGACCTGGCAGGCGGCCACCCTGCCGGGTGCCGACACCCGGGCGCTGGCGGCGACCAGGTCCGGGGCCGAGACCGTCGTCGTCGGGTCCGAGGGCCCGTTGGCGTCCGCCCGCGCCGCCGTGTGGGTCTCGCACGGAGCCGGGCTGCCGTTCGCCGCCGTGCCCGCGTCTGCGGCCCTCGAGCCCACGGCGGAGCCGGCGGCGGCCGGCCCGAGCGTGACCGGTTCGGCGGCCATGGACGTGGTCGGGGCGGGCACCACGGGGATCTTCGCAGCCGGTGACGTCTCGGGGCGGATCGGCATGTGGTACTCCAGTGACGGGGCGGCGTGGTCGCGTCTGACCGGCGCCGAGAAGGTGATCGACGGTGCCGTAGCCCCGCGTCTGCGGAACCTGGTGGTCACCCCGACGGGGGTCGTCGCGGTCGGGACGGTCAGGGACGGCACGGCCGACGCCGGGGCGCTCTGGTCGTCGCCCGACGGCATCCACTGGGGCACCATCGACCAGGGCCCGGGCCCGTGGGTCGGCGGCGGCGACCACGTGCTCACCGGGGTCGCCGCCCTCGGCACGTCGCTCGTGGCCGTGGGTGGGGTCCGCGCGGGTCGGTCGTGGGCGCCGGCCTCGTGGGTGTCGCCCAACGGGTCGGCCTGGACGGCCCCCCAGGAGGACCTGCCGCAGCCAGCCGCCGCCGGGGCTGGGTCGCCGGTGGCGGACGGGAGCGGGGGTGCCGTGGCCCGAGCGGTGGCCGCCGAGGGCACGACCGGGGTCGTCGCCGTGGGCGGCAGCGCCTCGGCGCAGCGGGTCTGGACCTCCACGGACGGCAGGTCCTGGCAGGAGCTGCCCCTCCCGCCGGCCGCCGCGACCGGGGCCTGGCGCGCCGACCTGGTCGCCGGTGACGCCACGACGACCGTCGTGGCCGACGGTCGCGCCGGCCAGCCCCACCTGCTGGTGCACGCGCCGACCGGCTGGACCGACGTGACCGCCACCTCGACCGCCTTCGGGGCGCCTCAGGCCTCGGCGACGGTCACCGCCTCGACCCGCTACGCCGGGAGCGAGGTCGTCGCGATCGAGGTCGCTGCGCCGCCGGCGGCGATCGGGCCGACCGCGACCAGCACCACGCTCGTGTCGAGCTCGGACGGCTCGACCTGGCGCCGCGACGCCACGCTCAGGGACGCCACGGTGCGGTCCCTCGTGGCCACCGACGGCGGACTGGTCGCCGTCGGCGATCGGCGCGCGACGGGGGCGGCTCCGACGTCGCCGGCGGTGTGGCGCTCGCCCGACGGCGCGACGTGGAGGGTCGTCACCGGTCTCTCGCCGCCGGGGGCGGCGGCCGGTGCGGTCGCCGCCGACGCCACCCGTGTGGTCGTCGCCGGTGCACGGATCACGGGGAGCGGAGCGCAGGCCGTCTCCTGGAGCGAGCGCAACGGCGCCTGGTCGACGGCCGCACCCCTCGACGCCTCCCCGACCCTGGCCGACGAGCACGTCGCCGCGGCGTGCTCGTCGGGATCGCGGGTGGTGGTCGTCGGCTCGGCCACGCGTCCCGGTCTGCCCGTCGCCGGCTCGGTGGCGCCGTCCACCACCACGACATCGACCACGGCGCCCGGGCCGACGACGACCACGCTCGGCCCCACGGGGAGCGGGACCGGGTTCGACGGCCAGGCCGACGACGGGACGGTGGCCGCCGCGTGGTCGTCCTCCGACGGCGGCGCGTCGTGGACGCCGGCGACCGTCTCGCCGCAGAGCGGCGTCGGGGCGGTCGCCACCATGAGCGGCTGCTCGCCCGGAGCCGGCGGCTGGATCGCCTGGGGGCAGGCGCCGGCCGGCACCGGACCGGAGGTCCCGGCCCTCTGGACCTCGGCCGACGGCCGGAGCTGGAGCCTCCTCGCCGCGCCCACCTTGCAGGTGCCCGGATCCTCGCCCCTGACCGGCCTGGCGACCGGACCGTCGTCGTGGGTGGCGGTGAGCGGTGGCCCGTCGCCCGTGGTGCCTGCGTACGACGATCCCGTCGTGACCGACGGCGAGCCGGCGCTGGCCGCGTCCCGCGGTCCCGGCGCCAGCGAGCCGGGCGGGGACGCCGGCATCTGGGCGTCGTCGGACCGCGGCGCCACCTGGTCCCGTCTGGCGACGACCGGTCCGGCCTGGGACGCAGAGACCGGGTTCACGACCGACCGGGTGGCATTCGTCGGCCGCGACCTCGTCGTCGCCGGCACGGTGGACGGTGCGCTCGCGCTGTGGCTCGGGGCGCCCTCGGCGCCTTCCACCGCCCCGCCCAGCTCCCCCTGACCGCCGGAGCACCGCCTCCATCCCGCGCGGCGATCAGCGCAGCGGGCTGCCTGCCGGTCCCCTGGCGGCACCGACGCCACCCCGATCGGTGCTCTTGTCCCGCTCGTCCGCGCCCCCGCCGAGCTCGAAGGCCTGCCACATGCGGGCGTACAGGCCGTCGGCGGCGAGCAGGGAGCTGTGGTCGCCGTCCTCGGCCACGCCACCGTCGTCCATGACCACGATTCGATCCGCCCTCCGTGCCGTCTGCAGGCGGTGGGCGATCACGATGGTGGTGCGTCCCCTGGCGACGACGCTCATGGCCGCGGAGACCCGCGCCTCGGTGGCCAGGTCGAGGTTGGAGGTGGCCTCGTCGAGCAGGAGCACGGCCGGGTCGACCAGCTCGGCCCTCGCCAGGGCGATGAGCTGGCGCTGGCCGGCCGACAGGCTGCGCCCCCGCTCGCTGACGTGGGCCAGGTACCCGCCCCGCAGGCGGGCCACGAAGTCGTGGGCCCCCACGGCGACGGCCGCCGCCTCCACCTCGGCGTCGGTCGCGTCGGGCCGGCCGTAGGCGATGTTGTCGCGGATGGTGCCCGAGAAGAGGTGGGCCTCCTGGGGCACGTAGCCGAGCTGGTGGCGGAACGCCTCGAGGTCGATGCTGCGCAGGTCCCGTCCGTCGACGAGGATCCGGCCGCCGGTCGGGTCGTAGAAGCGGGTGACCAGCTTGACGATGGTGGACTTGCCCGCCCCCGTCTGGCCGACGAGGGCCAGCGTCTGGCGCGGGTGGACCTTGAGGTCGACACCCCGCAGCGCCTCGGACGTGGCCCCCGGATAGGCGAAGCGCACGTCGTCGAAGACGATCCGGCCGCTGAGGCGCCCGGGCGAGACCGACGGGTCCGGGAGCGGCGTCAGGGTCTTGCGGTGCATGAGCGCGTCGATCTGGCGGCGCGACGCGCTGGCCTGCTGGTAGGAGTCGAAGGTCTGCGAGAGCTGCTGGACCGGGGAGAAGAACAGGTCGAGGTACAGGAGGAAGCCGATCAGCTCACCCGAGCTGAGCGAGCGGTGCGCCACTAGCACCGATCCGACCCCGAGGACCACGACCGCCGCCACGTCGGAGAGAAACTGCACGAAGGGGAAGTAGATCGACACCAGGCGCTGCGCCCGCAGGCGCGCCGCGAGGTACCCGGCGGCCAGTCCGTGGAAGTGCACCTCGTCGGTCGCCGCCCGGCCGTTGGCCTGGACCTCCCTCACGCCCGACAGGCTCTCCTGGAAGGTCCCGTTGACCACGGCGATGCGCTCCCTCGCTGTCCCGTAGGCATCGGCCGACCGCTTGCGGTACATCGCCGTGGCCACCGCGAGGGGCACGATGACGGTCAGGGTGAGCAGGGCGAGCCGCCAGTTCCACACGAACAGGGCCACGCCGACCCCGAGGAAGGTGAACAGGGCGACCAGGGCCGAGATCAACCCGGTCTGGAGCAGGTTGGAGAAGGCGTCCACGTCCGTGGTCATGCGGGTCATGATCCGCCCGCCCATCTCCTGCTCGTAGAAGTCGATCGACAGGCGCTGGAGCTGGGACCAGACGCGGATCCGCAACGACAGCAGGAGGCGCTGAGCCGTCCTGCCGGTGACGAAGACCTCCGCCACGGAGTCGGCCAGGTCGGCGATGGTGACCAGCAGGAAGATCCCCGACGCCAGCCACACCGCCCCCATGGACCCGTGGCCCACACCCGAGTCGAGCCCCGAGCGGATCAGGATCGGGCCAGCCAGGCTGGCCACGGCGTCGAGCGCGACCAGGACGAGGCCGAGGAGGAGCGACCGTCGGTACGGGCGCAGGAGCTTGCCGAGGCGAAACCCGGGGTCCTCGGCGCTCTCCGCCTGCAGGTCGAGCTCGGAGCGGTCGCGCACCGGCGGGAGCGCCGCCACCTGCGCCAGCAGCTCGGGGGTGGCGGCGAGGCCGCCGATCCAGCCGCCCTGGCCGCCGCCCCCTCCCCTCGCGGCGACGGCGACGGCACCCGGTCCCGTCGAGGTGAGATCCCAGAGCCCCGGCGTGGTCGTGCCGGTCGGTGCCGGCCGGCTGGCCACCAGCTCGTCGGGGTCGGGGCCGGCCAGCAGGGAGCGGTACACCTCCGAGCGGCCCTGCAGCTCCTCGTGGGTGCCCTCGTCCGCGACCCGGCCGGACTCGAGGACCACGATCCGGTCGGCCAGGCGCAGCGTCGAGTGGCGGTGCGCCACCAGGATCGTCGTGCGGCCGCGCATGACCGTCGACAGGTTGCGGTGGATCCGCTCCTCCACCCTGGCGTCGACGGCGCTGGTCGCGTCGTCGAGGAGGAGGATGCGGGGGTCGGTCAGGATCGTCCTGGCCAGGCAGACGCGTTGACGCTGACCGCCCGAGAGGCTGAGGCCCCGCTCGCCCACCTCGGTGGCGTAGCCCGCAGGGAGGGCGACGATGAAGTCGTCGGCTTCGGCGAGGCGCGCCGCGGCCTCGACCTCGGCGTCGCTCGCCGTCGGCCGGCCGTAGGCGATGTTGTCGCGGATGGACGCCGAGAAGAGGAAGCTCTCCTCGAACACCACCCCGATCTGCGACCGCAGCGAGCGCATCGTCACGTCGGCGACGTCGATGCCGTCGACCCTGACGGTGCCGGCGCGCGCCTCGTAGAAGCGCGGCACGAGGGCCAGCAGGGTCGACTTGCCCGATCCCGATGCACCGACCACGGCAACGGTCTCGCCCTCGGCCACGTCGAAGCGGAGGCCGGCGAGGACCGGGTCACCGTCGCCGTACGCGAAGTCCACGTCGTGGAAGGACACGGAGCCGGCGATGCGGCCCAGATCGGCCGCGCCCGGTGCGTCGAAGATGCTCGGCTCGGTGCCGAGGAGATCGAAGATCCGCTCGGCGCCGGCCCTGGCCTGCTGGGCCACGAGGAGGATGACCGAGAGCATCCGGGCGGGAGCAGCGAGCAGCAGCAGGTAGGTGGAGAAGGCGAGGAAGGTCCCGAGGCTGATCCGATGCTGGATGGCCAGGTAGCCGCCGAGGGCGAGCACCCCGGCCTGGGCGAACTGCGGGATGGCGGCGAGCAGCGGCTGGTACCTGGCCTGCAGGCGGGTCACCCGGACGTTGGCGCCGTAGAGGACCTGCGCGGCCTCGACGAGGTGGTCGAGCTCGCGCCGTTCCTGACCGAAGCCCTTCACGACCCGCACGCCGGTGACCCCCTCCTCGACGACCACCGCGACCTCCCCCTCGCGCTGCTGGGCGTCCCAGTTGGCGGGGAAGGTGGTGCGGCGCAGCACGTAGCCCGTGACGACGAGGGCCGGGACGGCGGCGAGCTCGACGAGGGCGAGCAGCGGGCTGAGGACGAACATGACCACCAGGGAGGTGGCGAGGAGGAGCAGGTTGCCGCTCATGATCGGGAGGAAGGCGAGCAGACCCTGGAGCAGGCCGAGGTCGGAGTTGGATCTCGACACGAGCTGACCGGTCTGCAGCTCGTCGTGACGGGCGAAGTCGAGCCCGCCGAGGTGGTCGTGGATGGCGTTGCGCAGGTCGTACTGCAGGTCGAGGCTGACCCGGCCACCGAGGAACCGGCGGGCGAACGCGGCGACGAAGGTGCCCGCCGCGACCAGCACGAGGGCGGCCAGCCAGGGCGCGAGGGACGAGCGGTGGGCCAGGATCGTGTCGTCGATCAGGTGCCGCTGGAGCAGCGGCGTGGCCGCGGACAGCCCCGACCCGACGAGGGCCGCGCCGAAGGACAGGATGACGTTGCGGCGGTGCGGGCGCAGCCAGGGCAGGAGGCGACGGACCCAGCCCTGCCGACCGGGCGGGCGACTCATATCGTCAGCAATGCTAACGGTTAGTGGCGACAACCAGTCCCGGCCGGGTCCCAGGTCCGTCCGGCCGCCCGCCGCCCCGCGACCCCCCATGGCAGGTTTTCCATGAAGATCCAGGAGCGCCGGTGGATGGCCGTGGGACCGTAGGCCTGCAGGGCCATCTTGTGACGCGGGCACGGGTAGCCCTTGTTGGCCTCGAAGTCGTACCCGGGGAAGTGGCCGGCCTCGGCCCGCATGATCCGGTCCCTCGTCACCTTGGCGAGGATCGACGCCGCGGCGATGGACAGGCAGGCGGCGTCACCCTTGATCACCCGCTGCGTGCAGCCGAGGCCGACGAAGTCCCAGTTGCCGTCGACCAGCACCTGGTCGGGTGCCAGCCCGAGTGACCCGATGGCCCGGGAGGCGGCCAGGCGCTGGGCCGCGGTCATGCCGAGGCGGTCGCACTCCTCGTGGCTGGCCCCCCCGACGGCCCACGTCCTGCACCAGCCGGCCACCCGGTCGAACAGCGCCTCGCGGCGCCGCTCGGTGAGCAGCTTGGAGTCGCGCACACCGTTGACCCTCCGACCGACCGGCAGCACCGCCGCGCCGACCATCAGCGGGCCGGCCCACGAGCCGCGACCGACCTCGTCGACGCCGACCACGACGTCGTGGCCCTCGGCCCACAGCGAGCGCTCGATGGCGAGGGTCGGCGCCTGGTCGAGGCGCGGACGACCCCGCAGGGGGCGGAGGAGCGGCGAGACCGGCGCCGACGTCACGGCGCGGCGCCCGTGAGCAGGCCCGTCTGCCGGTACCGCCCGAAGAGCACGGATCCGTCGGCCAGCAGATCGGTCAACTCGAAGCCCAGGGGCGCCCTCGCGCCGGCCGCCCCTCCGCTCAGCGTGCGGTGCCCCGGACCCCCGAGGACGGGTGCGTGCGTGCAGCAGAGCTCGTCGACCAGCCCGAGGGCCACGAGGTCACCGAAGAGCGCAGGGCCGCCCTCGCAGCCGATCCGCGCCAACCCGGCGGCGCGCAGGTGCTCGACGGCGACGCGCAGGTCGAGGGCCTGGTCCCCGCAGACCACGACCTCGGCGACCGGCTCCAGCCGTCGGCGGCACTCGGGGGCGGCCGACTCGACGGTCAGCACGATCGGCCGGGGCGGGTCGGGCTGGTCGTCGCGCCGCATGGTGAAGAGCTTGGATCCGGGGTCGAGCGCCGCCGACGCGGTCACCACCGCGACCACGGGCAGGGGCGCCTGTCCCCGACCGGCCCGACGCGCCCGCCGGGCCGGCGCCAACCACGCCGGCCCGTACCCCTCGCTCCTGACGGTCCCCGCGCCGACCAGGACGACGTCGGCGAGGGCCCGCAGCGTGGCGAACACCTCGCGGTCGGCCGGCCCCCCGAGCGCACCGCTCGCACCGTCGACCTCGACGGCGCCGTCGAGCGCGACCACGAAGTTGGCCCACAACCACGTCGATGGACCGGCGTAGGCGGCCTCGAGCGCCTCGGCGTCGTCGACCCGGAGCCCGGCCGCCCGGCCGAGGAGCCCGACGATCACGTCGCGGCCGACGCCGGCGGCGGGACGGGTTCGGGCACGGCGATCACGCTAGCGAGCCCGGTCGCGGAGCCGACCGGGCGGCGACGGGGGCGAGCAGGACGTCCCCTCGCCGCCCGTTGCCGACCCAGCCCGGATCGAGGCCGGGGGCGCGGACCTCGACGTCGGGCCCTCGGCCCGACACCTCCCAGAGCAGGGCGGGCCGCTCCCCGTGCCAGCGCAGCGCCCACGAGAGGACGCCCGACGCGGTGACCAGCCCGTGCACCTCGGCCTCGCGTCCCAGCCAGTCCTCGGGCCACCACCCGGCCACGGTGATGCGCGGGGTGTCGCCGGCGGCGGGCGGCGGCCACGCGCCGAGGAGGGACCTGGTCAGCCACCACCAGGCGGCACCGACCAGCCGGTCGTCGCCGTCGCCGGCCACGCCGGTCCCGAGGGTCGGGTGGACGAGCGCAGGCCACGACCACGTCGGGCTCCCGACCGATGCCAGCCAGGCGATCTCGGCGGAGGCGCCATGACCGGCCCTGACGCCGGTTGCCGCAGCGAGCAGGCTGAGCCGGGGGCTCAGGCCGAGCGCGGGCGACCCGAGCGCCACCGCACCCTCGTCACCGCCTCCCCGGACGGCGGCGAGGTCGGCGCGGGCCCGGCTGACGGCGGCCGACCCGGCGTCGATCAGGCCGATGGCCGCGCCGACGAGAGCGGTGACGGACGCCTCGCCGAGCCCGGCCCCCACCGCCCGGGCGGCGGTGCACGGGGTCGCCCCGCCGGCCGCATCGGGCTCTCCAGGAGCGAGCAGGTCCAGATGGACGGCCGCCGCCCATCCCTCCACCCGCGCCGACGCAGCCGGGTCGCCGACACGCTGCAGCAGCCGGGCTCCGGCCTGCAGCCCGGCGCGCCGCCACAGCCGGTCGGCGGGCGCGGTGGCCACGCCGGGTCCGCCACGCGCCGTCGCCTCCGCCGCTCTCGCGATGGCGATCGGCGCCGCGGCGAGGAGCGGGGCCGGGTCGTCGGCGACCGCGACCCACCGCTCGATGGCCCAGAGGGCGGCTCCTGTCGACGCCGGCGTGGCGCCGATCGTCCCGTTGCGGCGCTGCCCGTCGAGCCACCCGTCGAGGATGCCGGCGGCGTCGGACCCGAACCCGGCGTCGACCAGCGCGGCCACCTCCTCGGCCCGGTTGACGAAGGGATCGCCGGCCCCCCAGGCCGAGCCCGCCGGGACGTGGGCTCCGGCGTCGAGCACCGCTGACGGCTCATCGGCGGGTCCCGCGGCAAGGAGGAGCCGCAGGCGCTGGGCGCCGATGGCCGACGCCAGCGCGCCGTCGGGCAGGTCGATCCGCGTGGTCTGCGCCGCTCTGACCGACCACGCCCTGGCGACCTGGTCGGCGTCGGGCCCCGACGGATCGGGTTGGGCCATCGCGGCCCGCTGGCCGACGGGCGATCCCCGGTGCCGGCCCCTCACCCCTCCTTCGGGTCGGGTCGGGCCGGCGGTGACCGTCGCCCGCAGCGACGACCTGTGGGCGAGGGGCCACACGAGCGCACCGGCGGCGTCGCCGTCGGCGCGCCGTGAGCGATCGCCGACGGCGTCCGCCGCGTTGGCGAGGACCGTGGCGGCGACCTCGCCGTCGCGCCCGAGCGCGCACTGGCGCGGGGGGCGATCGGCACCGAGCGCGCCCGCGCTCGCGCCGGCATCGAGCGCGCCCGCGCCCGCACCGGGCAAGCTGGCGCTTGCGACCAGCCGGCCTGCGACCACGGCCACCTCGTCGATGCGACCCACGCCCGACGGGTGCCACGGCCTGAGGACGAGGGCCATCGCGACCGGGGCGGCGCTCTCGTTGGCCACCTCGACGACCAGGGCGGCGCGCCCCGCTTCGGGCCGGCACCAGTGCCGCACCACCACGTCGCCGCCAGGGACCCGGATCGAGGTCTCGATCACGGGCGTGGCGCCGACGAGTCGCTGCCGTACGGCGGCGTCGGCGGAGGGCAGGTGCCACCGGTCCTCGGCGCCGACCCACCAGTCGAGCGACCAGCAGCCGCCGACGGGGCCGGCCAGGCCGCGCGGGTCGACCGCCCAGACGCCCTCCGCGTCGGCCAGACCGATGCGCGTCCAGGACCGCCCACTGGCATTGGCCAGCGCGGCGCGCCCGGGGCGCCAGGCGGGCGACGCGGGGTCGAGCTGGCGGCGCAACCACCACGGCGGCGCGGCGACCCCCCCACCCTCGCCGGCGGGCAGCGCGCTGGCGGAGGTCGCTGGCACGCCGGAACGGTACCGGCCCAGACCTAGCATGCGGACGTGAGCGACGACGACTGGTTGGGCCCGGTCGCCGTCCTGGTGCCGGTCAAGCGCTTCGAGGAGGCCAAAGGGCGGCTCTCGCCCGCGCTGTCACCGTCGGCGAGGGCCGACCTGGCGAGGAGCATGGCCGCGCAGGTGATCCGCTCGGCCGGACCGCTGCCCGTCGCCGTCGTCTGCGACGACCGCAACGTGGCGACGTGGGCCCGAGACCTGGGCGCCCTCGTCATCTGGGAGCCGGGACGCGGCCTCAACGGCGCGGTGCAAGAAGGGGTGCGGCGCCTGGCTGCGGCCGGGGTGCGCACCGCGGTCGTCGCCGCGGGTGACCTGCCGCTCGCCGACGACCTGGGGTGGGTCGCACGCTTCGACGGGATCACCATCGTCCCCGACCGACGTCGCGAGGGCACCAACGTGCTGGCGGTGCCGGCAGACGGTCGCTTCTCCTTCGCCTACGGTCCCGGCTCCTTCGCCCGTCACCTGGACCAGGCCAGGCGGCTCGGCGTGCCGGTGCGCGTCGCCGACGCGCCGCGCCTGGCCTGGGACGTGGACCTGCCCGAGGACCTCGTGGGTGTGCCCAGGCCCTGAGAGGGTGCGGGGACGACGGTCCCCATGCCCGGCCACAAGCGGATTCGGGGCCGCAGCCCTGGATCCCGCGGTGTTGGATCCCGCGGTGTTGGATCCCGCGGTGTTGGATCCCGCGGTGCTGGAGGCCGCGGCGCGGCGAGCGCCGCCGGGCTCAGCGCTTCTTGACCGAGCGGCCGGCCTTCTTGGCGCCGGTGCTCACCCTCCTGGTCGCCGGGGCCTTGGCCACGACGGTGGTGGCGCGCTTGGCCGTGGCGGTGACCTTCCTGGTCGCCGGGGCCTTGCTCGCCACGGTGGTCTTCTTGGCCGACCCGCGTGCCGTGCCCTTGGAGGCGGTCGTCTTGGCGGCCGCCGTCTTGGCCGTGCCCCGCGTCGCCGTCTTCGTCACGGTCGACTTGCTGGCCGCCGCCTTGGACGTCGCCGCCCTGGTCGCGGTCTTCTTGGCTGCGCCCCTCGTGTTGAGCGTCTTCTTGAACCCTGTGGCCGGCTGGAACTTGACGCCCTTCGACGCGGCGATCTTCACCGCGGCACCCGTCTGGGGGTTGCGTCCGGTCCTCGCCGCCCTCGCCGTGGGTTTGAAGGTGCCGAACCCGAAGACCGACACGGGCTCACCCGCCTTGGTCTTCGTGACGACGGAATCCACGAAGGCGGCCACGGCCGCTTCGGCCTGCCGCTTCTCGAGACCGGCCACCGTTGCGACCTCTTCGACCAACTCTGCCTTGTTCACAGACGCCTCCTGGCGCATTCCGGGGGAAGTTGACTGCAATCAAAGAGGTTTTTCGCCTCCAGGTCAAGTGTTCCCCTTACACGTCAAGGAAACTCAGCGTGATCCGGCGTTGAGTTGCCTGCAAACAAAGGCTTTTAGGTCATCCTGGCGCCAATGGGCCCTCGGCGCCCCGGAACCGTCCCGCCGCCGCCCGAGGGTCGCGCCGGTGGGGTCGCGCCACGGGACCGGGCCCCTCACAGTTCCCTCACACGGGGGGCACGTTCATCACACGGCGGCGGACCACGATGGCATCGCACACCCCGTAGAAGGAGCACCGATGCCCATCATCCCCAACCGTTCCCGTCTCCGCACCAAGCTCGCCGCCACCGGTCTCACCGCCGGCGTCCTCGCTGGTTCCGTCTGGGCCGTGACGGCCATCGACGGGACCGCGTCGGCGTCGGCGTCGGCCAAGCACGCGGGTCACCACGGACACTCCGCGAAGAAGGGCCGCGTGCTGGCCAGGGCCGACCACGCGACCTTCGAGGTCCGCCGCGCGCACCAGTGGGTCACGATCACCCTCGACCGCGGCCAGGTGACCTCGGTCGACGCCTCCTCCGTCACCCTGGCCAGGCCCGACGGCCGGTCGGTCACCGTGCCCCTGCAGCCGTCCACCAAGTACGGCGGGGCGGCCACGTCGGCGGCCACCGTGCAGAAGGGCCGGCGGGCCACGGTGATCTCCGAGCAGGGCAAGGCCGTCCGCGTCGCCGAGGCGCCGCCTCGGGCTCACGCCAAGCGGGCGGCCGGCGGCGCAGCCCGCTCCACCACGCCGGCCTGAACCTCCCGGCACGTTCCCGTGCCGGCACGGGAACGTGCCGGCGCTCCGCTCTGCCCGGTCGGACCGTCGGCCTGACCTGCCCGCAACAGGCAGGCCGGCCCCGACCGGGCGGTACACCGCCGGCGGCGGCCGGACGACCCACCGCCGGCGGCGGTCGTGACGACACCAGCCCGGCGTGCTACCCGTTGACCCGGCGGTCCCTGCCCTCCCAGTAGGGAGCGCGCAGCTTGAACTTCTGCAGCTTCCCGGTCGCCGTCCGGGGCAGGGAGTCGCGGAACTCGACGGTCGTCGGGCACTTGTAGTGCGAGAGCCGGCCCCGGCAGAACTCGATCAGCTCCCGCTCTCCCGCCTCCGCGCCGGGACGCAGCACGGCCAGGGCCTTGACGGTCTCGCCCCACCGGTCGTCCGGGACGCCGATGACCGCCACCTCGGCCACCGCGGCGTGCTGGTAGAGGGTGTCCTCGATCTCGACGGAGCTGACGTTCTCGCCGCCGGAGATGATCACGTCCTTCTTGCGGTCGGAGATGACCAGGTAGGCCTCCTCGTCGATGAGTCCCTCGTCGCCGGTGTGGAACCAGCCGTCGGCGAGGGCCTTGGCCGACTCCTCCGGCTGGTGCCAGTAGCCCTCGAAGACGTGGTTGGACCTGGCGAGGATCTCGCCGTCGGGTCCGATGTCCATCTGGACCCCGATGGCCGGCACACCCGCCCTGACCTGCAGCCTGGCCCGCTCGGCGGGGTCGAGCCCGTCCCATTCCCGCCTGGCCCGGTTGACCGTCAGCAGCGGGGCAGTCTCGGTCAGGCCGTAGATCTGGATGAACTCCCACCCGAGCTCGGTCTCGACCCGCTCGATGGCCTTCGAAGGGGGCGGCGCGCCGGCGACGACGATGCGGACCTGGTCGCGGCCCGGCACGTCCTCGCCGCGCTCCCTGCGGGCGGCGCCGGCGTCGAGGGCCGCGGCCACGACGGCGGGCGCCCCGCAGAGCAGGGTCACGCCGTGCTCCTCGATGCGTCGCAGGATCATCTCACCGTCGATCCTGCGGATGACCACCTGCTTGCAGCCCATGCCCGTCACCGCATAGGGCATCCCCCAGCCGTTGCAGTGGAACATCGGCAGGGTGTGGAGGAACACGTCCCGGTCGGTGACCGCGGTGTGCCACCCGAACACGGTGGCGTTGAGCCAGCAGTTGCGGTGGGTGAGCTGCACCCCCTTGGGCCTGGCCGTGGTCCCGCTCGTGTAGTTGACGCTGGCGGTGGCGTCCTCGTCGGCCTCCCACGGCCGCGGCTCTGCGCCGTCAGGGGCGGGAGCGAACAGCTCGGCGTCGGCGGAGCCGTCGAGGACGATCCGATGCTCGACGTCGATGCCGGCGAGGGCGGCGTCCGACTCCAGGTCGACGAGCAGGACCTTCGCCCCCGAGTGGTCGACGATGTAGCGGATGTCGTCGGCGTTGAGGCGGTAGTTGATCGGCACGAGCACCCGACCCCAGCCACTGACGCCGAAGAAGGCCACCTGGAACCTGGCCGCGTTGGGGCTCACGATGGCCACCCGGTCGCCGACCGCCACGCCCATGCCGTCGAGGCCGATGGCCAGGCCACGGGCGCGCGCCTCGAGCTCCGCGTAGGAGACGGCGCCGAGACCGCCCGCCACGCCGGGTTCGTCGACGATCGCGGTGCGCTCCGGGTAGACCAGTGCACCCCGGCGCAGGAAGTCCCCGACGCTCAGCGGTACTCGCATGCTCCCCCCTGGCTGGACACTGCACGAGACGCTACCCGGACCCGCCGCTCCGGTAGCGTTGCGTCCCGTGCGCGTGCTCCGATCCCGCCGGGCGCCGCAAGGTCCCTCCTGGCAGGGACCTCCGCACGTGGCGCCGGTGCTCATCCTCTCCGCCTCGATGGGCGCGGGTCACGACGGCGCGGCCCGCGAGCTGGCCGCCCGGCTGACCCGCGCCGGTCAGCCGGCGGAGGTGCGCGACTTCCTTGACGCCGCGCCGCTGCGGATCGGTCGGCTGCTGCGACGCGGCTACGAGATCGAGCTGCGCCACGTCCCCGCCGCCTACGACGCCACGTACCGGCTGTGGTACCGGGCCGCGTGGCTGTGCCCGCTGGTGGCCTGGCTGGTCTGCGCCCTCACCCGCCGCCGGGTGCTGCGCTGGGTCAGGAGGGCGGAGGCGGGCATCGTGGTGTCGACCTACCCCCTCGCCACGCTGTGCCTCGGCCGGTTGCGCAGGATCGGGCGCCTGCGGATCCCGACGGTCAACTTCATCACCGACTTCAGCGTCCACCCGCTGTGGGTCCACAAGGGCATCGACCTCAACCTGGCCGTGCACCACGCCCCGGCGGAGATGGCCGCCAGGCGCACCGGGCGCCCCTCCCTGGCGTGCGGCCCGATGGTCGCCGACACCTTCGACCCGGCGCTGACCGCAGAGCCCACGGTGAGGGCGAGCCTGCGGGCCGGGATCGGCCTCGGCCCCGCCGATGTCGGCGTGCTGATCGTCGCCGGCTCGTGGGGCATCGGCCACGTCGAGCGCACCTTCGACGTGGTCGCCTCGAGCGGCCGGTACGTCCCTGTCGTGGTCTGCGGCCGCGACGAGGTGCTGCGCGCCCGGCTCCTCCAGCGCGTCGAGGGCGGCGCGCGGGGCGTGGCCATCGGGTGGACGGACCAGATGCCGACGCTGATGGGCGCCTGCGACGCCCTCATCGAGAACGCCGGCGGGCTGACGTCCCTCGAAGCGCTGCGCATGGGGCTCCCGGTGGTCAGCTACGAGCCGATCGCCGGCCACGGCCGGGAGAACACGGCGATGATGGCGGCCCACGGGGTGAGCACGGCGGCCAGCGACGCCCGCGATCTGCTCCGCTCCCTCGACCTGGCGACCGTGCCGGGACCGGCCCGCGACGCCCAGGTGTCGGCCGGTGCCGCCATCTTCCGCGGCGACGCCGCCGGACTGGTCGCCGGAGCCGGCCGACCCGAGTCGGTGGCCGGGCTGGCGTCCCCGCGCCGGGCCAGGCTGGTGTGGGCGACCGCGAGCCGGACCGCCGTCGGCCTGGCCGCCGTCGCCGCCATCGGCTGGACCGGCATCACCACCGGTGTCGACACCGCGGCCGCGACCGGCGCCGGGGTGGCCGCCGCCGCCCCGGGCGCAAGAGCCGGCTACGTCGGCGTCCGCATCGACCGCGCCGAGTTGGCCGACCCGGCCGTCGTCGCTGCGCTCCGCACCATGCACGTGTCGGCGGTGGTCGACCAGGAGACGGCGTCGCTCGGGGCGACCGCCGTGGTCAGGCTGGTCACCGCGGGCGTCGACGTGGAGAGCGGGGGCCACGGGACCCTCGAGCAGGACGGCCACCAGGCCAACCTGGCCCTTTGGACCCGCGCGGCGAGCGACGCTTCCGCCGGCCGGTCCCTGGCCAGCCTGACCGGTCAGGACGTCCGGTTCCTGGTGCCGGGCCGGCGGATCAATGCCTTCGACATGATCGACGCGGCCCGCGACCACGAGACCATCGTCCTGCCGAGCATCGAGGTCTCGGCGGGGGTTCCCTCCGCCACCCAGGTCCCCGACGTCTCGGCCGGCGACGTGGTGCTGGTCAACGGGATGACGGCGACGCCGGCCCAGCTGCTCGGCGCCCTCCACCGGGTCGTCGCGAAGGTGCGCTCCGGCGACCTGGCCGTCCGGCCCCTCTCGGCGCTGCGGTGAGGCCCTGCCCCGGGATCCCCGGGGGGCGGCTCGCCAAGGTGGTGGTCGGCGCGTCGGCCCTCGCCGGTCTCGCCCACGTGGCGCCCGGTGCGGTGGCGTGGCGGAGCATGTGCTGCCGGCTCGCCCCCGGCCTCTCGGGGGTGGGGTCGCGCGATCACGTCGCCCTCACCTTCGACGACGGCCCCGACCCGTGCTCGACCCCGGCCTTCCTCGACGAGCTCGACCGGCTCGGGTGGCGGGCGACCTTCTTCGTCCTCGGCAGCCAGGTGGCCAGGTCGGGCGGGCTGACCGCGGAGGTGCTGGCGAGGGGGCACGAGATCGGCGTCCACGGCTACGAGCACACCAGCCACCTGCGTCGCTCCGCGTGGTGGGTCACCGACGACCTGCGACGCGGGATCGACGCGTTGGTGGCGGCGACGGGCCGGCCCCCGGTCTGGTTCCGTCCCCCCTACGGTGCGCTGGCCGGGTCGTCGCTGATCGCCGCCCGGCGCACCGGCCTGCGGACGGTGCTGTGGACCTGCTGGGGCCGGGACTGGGAGGCGGCGATCACGCCGACGGCGATCGCGGCCAACGTGGAGCGGGCCCGCAGGCCCGGCGCGACGGTCCTGCTCCACGACTCCGACGTCACCTCGGCTCCTGGGTCGTGGCGGCGGTCGCTCGGCGCTCTCCCCCTCCTCGCCGAGCGGTGGGAGGCCGACGGGCTGGCCGTCGGGACCCTCGCCGACCACGGGGTGGCCGGCGCGCGGTGAGGGCCCAGCGGTGACCGCCGGGCCCTCGCACGCTGTCGCCTGGTGTCCCACCGGTCGGGCCGGTCCGCAGCGCCCCTTCGGCTCCGTGACCCGACCCGCTCATCCGAGCAGAACGGGGCAAGTGTGCCGCCGTCACCGCACCGCCGCCATAGGCCGGACGGATCATCGCGGCGACCATCCGGGCTAGCCCGCGGCCGGGGCCGCGGTGGTCACCGGCGCCGGTTTCGACCCCGGCGACCGACCAGCTCACGGGTGCGGACCTTGCCGGTCGGGGTCCTCGGCAGGGCGTCGACGACGTGGACGCGACGTGGGACCTTGTAGCGGGCCAGCGAGGCGCGCACGGTGGCGAGCAGCTCGGTCTCGTCGATGCGACGCCCGTCGACGGCGACGACCCAGGCCTCGAGGCGGTGCCCGAAGTCGTCGTCGGGCACACCGGCGACGGCCGCCTCCGCGATCCCGTCCAGCCCGGCGATGAGGTCCTCGACCTCCCTCGGGAAGACGTTCTCCCCGCCCGAGACGACCATGTCGTCGTCCCGGCCGTCCACGAACAGCAGCCCTGACCGGTCGATGTGGCCGACGTCGCCGCTCGCCATGGCACCGTCGAGCACCTCCTTGCCGCCGCCGCCCGTGTAGCCCTCGAAGGTGAGGGCGCTGCGCACCAGGATGCGGCCCGAGTCACCAGGCCCGACGGGTGAACCGTCCTCGTCGACGATGCGCACGCTGGTGCCAGGCAGGATCCGACCCGCCGTCTGGGGGTCGGATCGAAGGTCGGCGGGAGCCGCGACCGACACCCAGCCGACCTCCGTGGAGCCGTAGAGGCTGTAGAGGTTGTCGCCGAAGCGGTCCATCCAGCGCTCGGCCACGCTCGGAGGGACCGCGGAGCCGCTGACCGCGGTGACCCGGAGCGAGGGGAGCTCGTAGCGATCGAGGACCTCGTCGGGCAGCGCCAGGATCCGCTGCAGCATCACCGGCACCGCGACGAGCACCGACGCCCTGGCGTCCGCCACGCGTGCCAACGCGTCCTCGGGATCGAAGGTGCGCGCCAGCACGAGGGTGGCTCCGAGGGCCAGCGCCAGGGCCGTCGTGGCCAGCCCCCAGGCGTGGAACATGGGCGCCGCCATGACCGTCACGTCCCCGGTCCGGAACGGGATGGCGCCGATCAGCCCGACCACGGGGCGCACGTCCGACGGGGTCGGGCGCGCCGCGCCCTTCGGGGTGCCGGTCGTCCCCGAGGTGAGCAGCACCTGCCGGCCGATCCGGGTCGGTCGGGCGGGGCGGTCGGCCGGATCCGCGCCGAGCAGGTCCTGCAGCGTGGCCACGCCGACCGGCGGCCTCCCGGTGGGGTCCCACCAGGCCACGATCACGGGCCGATCGCCGAGCCTCCGGCAGAGGGGGACGAACTCCTCGTCCACCACGAGCGCCCCGACGCCCTCACGCTCGACCACGTCGGCGAGCTGCGGAGCGGCGAAGCCGGTGTTGAGGTAGACGGTGTCGGCGCCGAGCATCCCGAGGGCCACGATCGCGAGCAGGAAGCCACGATGGTTGCGGCAGAGCACGGCGACGGCGTCGCCCTCGCCGACCCCCCGCGCCGCCAGGCCGGCGGCGACCGCCGCCGCCCGCCGGTCCATCTCGGCAAAGGTGGCCGCCCCGGCGTCGTCGACGGCCGCCGTGCACCCGGGATGGAGCGCCGCGCCGAGGGCGTACACGGCGCCGAGGTTGGCGCCCTGACGCCGGAGCGCCACGGCGCTCCTGGCCACCTGTGCGGGGGTGTACGGGCCGGCGAGGCCCGACTTGCCGAGGGCCGAGGCGACCGATCCAATGGCACCGACCGACCGCGACAGACGGCCCGACCCCGGGAGACGGCCCGGCCCCCACGAACCGCCCGATGCGACCAGCCCACCCATCCGCCGAGCGTACCGGTCCCCTGCCGGTGGGCCGAAAGGAAACCCCCGTGATCCACGCCGTTGCCCCACCCAGCGAGGCGCCGTCGTGACGTCGCCCACCCGCCGGCGCCTGGTGCGGGCCGGGGTCGTGGTCGTGGTCGTGGCGGCGATGCTGCTGGCGACGGGCTGTGGCGGGTCGACCAGGTCGGCCGGCGCTCCGGTCGTGACCGTGGAGACCGGGCTGTGGCCCTTCGCCGAGGCGGCGAGGGCGATCGGTCTCGGCAACGTGGCCGTGGTGGATCCCGTCCCGCCCGGCGTCGACGCCAGGACCTGGACGCCGACGACCGAGGAGGCGGCGCAGATCCGCCGCGCCGGCGTCGTCCTCGAGGCCGGCGGGGGCGTGCAACCGGGCTTCGAGCGGGCCGCGGTCGCCAACCGCGCCCGGGTGGAGCTGGTCGGCGCAGTCGCCCCGGGCGCGGCCGACGTGTGGCTCGACCCCCACCGGATGCAGGGGGTGGCCCAGCGCATCGCCTCGGCCCTCGAGCGCGCCGACCCCCGCGCCGCCTCGACGTTCCGGACGGGCCTGGCCGACTGGCAGTCTTCGGTCGGGGCGCTCGACGCCAGCTACCAGTCCACCCTGTCGGTGTGCCCCGTCCACCGGCTCCTCACCGTCGACGCGGCCTTCGGTGTGCTGGCCCCACGCTACGGCGTCACCGTCGAACCGCTCCTCGACACGGTCCGCCCGGTCGGCCTCCCCGACGCGGCGACCGTCACCCGGGAGGTCGCCGTCATCCGTGCGTCGGGGAGCCACCACCTCTACACCGACACCTTCGTTCCGGTCAGCTTCGTGTTCCGTGCGCTGGCGGCCACGGGCGCGACCGTCGCCGGCACCCTCGACAGCCTGGAGGACGCACCCGCCAGGGGGGCGGCGGTGGTGCAGACCTACGCCAACCTGATGGCCCGCAACCTCACCGTGCTGACCAAGGGACTCTCGTGCCCGAGCTCGTCGACCAGCTGAGCGGAGACCCGCTCGCCGCGGTGGCGACCTGGCCGGTCGTCGCCGCGGTGGCGGTGACCGGCGCGGCCGCCACGTTGGCGACCGCCGGCGACACCGTGGCGTCGAGGCCGTGGGCGTCGGTGACCAAGCTGCTCACCGCCCTCGCGGTGGCCGTCGCCGTCGAGGAGGGCACCGTGGGGCTCGACCAGCCGGCCGGCCCGCCAGGAGCGACCGTCGCCCACCTCCTCGCCCACGCCTCCGGCCTGGGCCCCGAAGGAGGCGTCGCCGCCTCCGTGGGCACGCGCCGCATCTACAGCAACGCCGGCTTCGACGTCCTCGGCGACGTCGTCGCCGACGCCGCTGGCATGCCCTTCGCCGAGTATCTCGACGCCGGGGTCATCGAGCCGCTCGGCCTGACGGGCACCCGACTCGGCGGCTCCCCCGCGTCGGGGGCGGAGGGCCCCCTCGACGACCTGACGCGCCTCGGCCGGGAGCTGCTGGCCCCGACGCTCGTCTCCCCCGACAGCCTCGCCGCCGCGACCCGCGTGGCCTTTCCCGGCCTCGACGGTGTCCTCCCCGGCTTCGGCGTGCAGCGCCCCAACGACTGGGGTCTCGGGTTCGAGCTGCGGGCATCGAAGGCGCCGCACTGGACGGGACCGTCCAACTCCCCCCGCACGTTCGGGCACTTCGGTCGCTCCGGCTCGTTCCTCTGGGTCGACCCCGACGCCGGCCTGGCCTGCGCCGAGCTGGCCGACACCGCGTTCGGCCCCTGGGCGGCCCACGCCTGGCCGCCACTCGCCGACGCCGTCATCGCCGCTCACACGCTGCGCTGATCGGCGTGCTCCGAGCTCACACCCTGCGCTGATCGGCGTGCTCCGAGCTCACACGCTGCGCCGGTAGCGGCCCCCGACGTCGAAGAGGATCTCGGTGATCTGGCCCAGGCTGGCCACCCGCACCGCGTCCATCAACACGTCGAACACGTTGCCGCCGGCCAGGGCGGTGTCGGCGAGGCGGCGCAGGACCTCGGGCCGCTCGGTGGCGTGGGCCGCGCTGAACGCAGCCAGCCGCTCGAGCTGGCTCTGCTTCTCCTCGTCGGTCGACCGGGCCAGCGGCAGGTGGTGCTCGTCGGGGGACGCGCCCGGGTCGAGGAACGTGTTCACCCCGACGATGGGCAGGCTGCCGTCGTGCTTGCGGCTCTCGTAGAGCATCGACTCGTCCTGGATCCGGCCCCGCTGGTACCCGGTCTCCATGGCGCCGAGCACGCCGCCGCGCTCGCTCAGGCGCTCGAGCTCGGCGAGAACGGCCTCCTCGACGAGATCGGTGAGCTCCTCGACGACGTAGCTGCCCTGCAGCGGGTTCTCGTTGGCCGCCAACCCCCACTCCCGGTTGATGACCAGCTGGATGGCGACGGCGCGCCGGACCGACGCCGGCGACGGGGTGGTGACCGCCTCGTCATAGGCGTTGGTGTGCAGGCTGTTGGCGTTGTCGTAGATGGCGCACAGCGCCTGCAGCGTCGTGCGGATGTCGTTGAAGGACATCTCCTGGGCGTGCAGGCTCCGACCGGAGGTCTGGATGTGGTACTTGAGCCGCTGCGACCTGGCGTTCGCGCCGTAGCGATCCCGCATGGCGACGGCCCAGATCCGCCTGGCCACCCGGCCGATCACCGTGTACTCCGGGTCCATGCCGTTGGAGAAGAAGAACGACAGGTTGGGGGCGAAGTCGTCGATGTCCATCCCCCGGGCCAGGTACGACTCGACGAAGGTGAACCCGTTGGCCAGCGTGAACGCCAGCTGGGTCAGGGGGTTGGCCCCGGCCTCGGCGATGTGATAGCCGCTGATCGACGCCGAGTAGAAGCGCCCGACCCGGTGGTCGATGAACCACTGCTGCACGTCGCCCATGAGCCGCAGGGAGAACTCGGTCGAGAAGATGCAGGTGTTCTGACCCTGGTCCTCTTTCAAGATGTCGGCCTGGACGGTGCCCCTGACGGTGCGCAGGACCCACGCCCGCAGCTCGGCGGCCTCCTGCTCGCTCGGGTCGCGTCCCGCCTCGGTGCGGAAACGGTCGAGGCGCTGGTCGATCGCCGCGTCGAGGAACATGGCGAGGATGGTCGGCGCCGGCCCGTTGATGGTCATCGACACCGAGGTCGACGGGTCGCACAGGTCGAAGCCGTCGTAGAGGGCCTTCATGTCGTCGAGGGTGGCGATCGACACGCCGGCGTTGCCGACCTTGCCGTAGATGTCGGGCCGCACGGCCGGGTCGAAGCCGTAGAGGGTGACCGAGTCGAACGCGGTCGACAGCCGGGTCGCAGGCTGCCCCTCGGAGAGGAGCTTGAAGCGGCGGTTGGTGCGGAACGGGTCGCCCTCGCCGGCGAACATGCGGGTCGGGTCCTCGCCTTCCCGCTTGAAGGGAAAGACCCCGCCGGTGAAGGGGAACGACCCGGGGAGGTTCTCGGCCCGGAGCCACGCCACGAGCTCGCCGGCATCGGTCGTGCGGGGCAGCGCCACTCTCGGGACGCGCGTGCCCGAGAGGGACTCGCGCCACAGCTCGGTGCCGTCGTCGAGCCGATCGGCCCGGTACGCGGCCACCACGTCGGGCCAACCTTCGAGCGCCTGGCGCGTGGCCGGGTCGAGCTCGGCGTCGGCCTCGGCCTCGAGCGCCGCGACCTGGCCCGTGTCGTGGCCGGCCTCGCGCAACATCGCGGCGACGTCGTGGAGCTGCTGGCGCCGCCTCGCCGTGGCCGCGAGCGATGCGCTGCGAGCGTGGAAGGAGCGGACCCTGTCGGCGATCTCGGCCAGGTAGCGCGAGCGCGCCGGGGGGACGACGGCCTCGTGCAGCGACGAGACGTGGGTCGTCACCTCCGACAGCACGCCGGGCTGGTCCGGCAGGCCGTGGGCCGTGAGGAGCGTGCGCAGCTCCTGGTACAAGGCGGTGACACCGTCGTCGTTGAAGCGCGAGGCCACCGTGCCGAACACGGGCAGGTCCTCGATGCCGATCCCGGGATGCTCACCGGACCTGGCCAGCTGGCGGCGGACGTCGCGCAGTGCGTCCGCACCGCCACGGCGCTCGAACTTGTTGATGGCGACGGCGTCCGCGTAGTCGAGCATGTCGATCTTCTCGAGCTGGGAGGCGGCACCGAACTCGGGGGTCATCACGTACAGCGACACGTCCACCAGCGGGGCCAGAGCGGCGTCGCCCTGACCGATCCCGGGCGTCTCGACGATCACCACGTCGGCGCCCCACGCCCGGCAGGCGTCGATGGCGTCGGACATCGACGCCGGCACCTCGGCGCCCGAGCCGCGGGTGGCGAGGGAGCGGAAGTAGACGCGGTCGGGGTCGATGCTGTTCATCCGGATCCGGTCACCGAGCAGCGCGCCGCCCCCCTTGGAGCGCGACGGGTCGACGGCCAGCACGGCGATGCGCAGCTTGTCCTCCCGGTCGAGGCGCAGGCGGCGGACGAGCTCGTCGGTGAGCGACGACTTGCCCGACCCCCCCGTGCCGGTGATCCCGAGGGTGGGCGCGCGGTGCCGGGCCGCCGCCGCCCTGACCGCGTCGAGACGCTCGGGGTCGATGCTGCCGTTCTCGACGCCGGTGATGACCCGGGCGAGCGCTCGCCCGTCGCCGGCGAAGAGCTGCTCCCACTCGTCGCCCGCCGGGGGCAGCGGCCGGTCGCACTCGGCGATCATCGTGTTGACCATGCGGTCGAGGCCGAGGGCGTGGCCGTCGTGGGGCGAGAAGATCCGCCGCACCCCGTAGGCCTGCAGGGCGGCGATCTCCTCGGCGACGATCACGCCGCCGCCGCCGCCGTAGACGGCCACGTCGGGCCGGCCGGCGTCGCGCAGGCGGTCGATCAGGTAGCGGAAGTACTCGTTGTGGCCGCCCTGGTAGGAGCTCACGGCCACCCCGTTGGCGTCCTCCTGCACGGCGGCGGCCACGACCTCGTCGACCGAGCGGTTGTGGCCGAGGTGGACCACCTCGGCCCCCTGCCGCTGCAGCAGCCGGCGCATGATGTTGATGGCCGCGTCGTGCCCGTCGAACAGGCTGGCGGCGGTGACGAAGCGGACGGGGTGGCTCGGGACGTGCAGCCCGGACTCGGTTGGCGTGCTCACCCCACCGAGATTACTAGGAGGTCCGACTATCTTGCCCGCCACTCCTCCAGGTGGGGGGACTCGGCTCCGATCGACGTGTCGTCGCCGTGCCCCGTGTGCACCACCGTCCGGGGCGGGAGGGTGAGCAGCTTGGTGGCGATCGACTCCACGATGGTCGGGTAGTGGGAGTACGACCGGCCCGTCGCGCCCGGGCCCCCGTTGAACAGCGTGTCGCCCGAGAACACCACCCCGAGGTCGTCGACGGCGATGCACACCCCGCCCGGCGAGTGGCCCGGCGTGTGGAGGATCCGCAGGTGGTGGCCGGCGAAGTCGATGTCCTGGCCGTCGTCGATGGCCAGGTCGGGGGCCCGGCCGGGATGGACCACGTCCCAGAGCATCTTGTCGTCGGGGTGCAGGGCGACCGGGGCGGCGACCCGGGCGGCCAGGTCGACGGCCGCGTTGATGTGGTCGTTGTGGCCGTGGGTGGCGATGATCATCCGGGCCCGCCGGCCGCCGACCGCTTCGGCGATCGGAGCGGCGTCGTGGGCCGCGTCGACGATGACGACCTGGTCGTCGGTGCCGAGGAGCCAGACGTTGTTCTCCACCTCGAAGTCCTGGCCGTCCAGGGAGAAGATCCCCGAGGTGCGGACCCGCTCGACCCGCAGGTCGCCGTCCACAGGACCGCCACTCACAGAACCGCCACTCACAGGACCACCACCGAGCGCAGCACCTCGCCGAGCTGCATGCGCCCGAAGGCCTCCTCCACGCCGTCGAGGCCGACGGTCTCGCTGACGAACCCGTCCAGGTCGAGGCGGCCCTTCAGGTAGAGGTCGATCAGCACGGGGAAGTCCCGCGTCGGCAGGCAGTCGCCGTACCACGACGACTTGATCGCCCCACCGTGGCCGAACAGGTCGACCATCGGGAGGGTCACCTCCATGCCGGGGGTCGGCACCCCGACCTGCACCAGGGTGCCGGCCAGGTCCCTGGCGTCGAACGCCTGCCGGTAGGTCTCGGGGCGCCCGACCGCCTCGATGACCACGTCGGCCCCGAAGCCGTCGGTCAGTCCGCGTATCGCCTCGACCACGTCGCCGGCCCCGGCGTTGACGGTGTGGGTGGCACCGAATCCCCTGGCCCACTCGAGCTTCCTGTCGTCGAGGTCGACGGCGATGATGGTCCGGGCCCCGGACAGGGCGGACGCGGCGATGGCCGCGTCGCCGACACCGCCGCAGCCGAGCACGGCGACGGTGTCGCCCGGCCCGACGCCGCCCGTGTTGACCGCCGCCCCGTACCCGGCCATGATCCCGCAGCCGATCAGCCCCGCCGCCTCCGGCCGGGCCCCCCGGTCGACCTCGACCGCCTGGGTGGCCGCGACCAAGGTCTTGTCGGCGAAGGCACCGATGCCGAGCGCAGGCGACAGGACCGTCCCGTCGGTGAGGGTCATCGGCTGGGTGGCGTTGGCGCTGTCGAAGCAGTACCACGGCCGCCCCCGCCGGCAGGAGCGGCACGTCCCGCACGGCGCCCGCCAGGCGAGCACCACGTAGTCACCGGCCGCCACGTTGGTCACGCCGTCGCCGACCGCCTCGACGAAGCCGGCCGCCTCGTGGCCGAGCAGGAAGGGGAACTGGTCGTTGATGCCGCCCTCCCGGTAGTGCAGGTCGGTGTGGCAGACCCCGCAGGCGGCCACCGCGACCACCGCCTCACCAGGCCCGGGGTCGGGCACCACGACGGTCTCGATGGTCACCGGCTCCCCGACCGTCCTCGCCACCACCGCACGGACCTGCTGCGACACGTCGCACCCTCCTCGCTTCCGGCACCGCGATCACGACGAGCTGCCGCGACCGACCTCGCCTGGCCGGCGCAGCCGTCGGGCGCCACCGTAGTGGCGGGTGCCCAGGTGTGGATCGGGCCCGTCCGGGCCCGTCCAGGCCCGAGCTGTGCCGGTCCTGGCACCTGGCCGGGCCCCGAGCGAAAGTCGGTGCCACGGTGTCGCTGAACTTCATCGAGGCACCAGGGTTTGCTCCCCGGCCAGCCGTCGAGCCTGCGCCCGGGCATCGCGCGCCGCCAGCACGCCGAGGATCATCCGGCGCAGGGTCTCGGGCTGGCGCGTGACCAGCACCCAGTCCGCCTCGATGACCACGATGCCCGCGGCCGCCAACGCGGCGCATGGCATCGGACGATTTCGCCTCCGGCGACGAGTGGTACGCGTACCCGTCGACCTCGAGGGCCACGTCCGGGCGCAGCACGAAGTCGAGCCGGTAGCGACCGTCGAACACGGCCTTCTCCACGGCGAGCACGGGAACCCCCCACCTCCGCAAGAGCCTGGCCACCTGGCTCTCGAGCACTGAGGGCGCAGGCGGCTCGACCAGACCGCGCCGGCGGAGCGCGGCCCGCAGCGCGGGCGGCCCGGCGCGCCCCCGCCGCGCCGCGGTCCGCAGCTCGCGCTCCAGACGGTCGATGGTCACCAGGCGGGCCAACCTGGCCCGGTCGACGGCGTGGTCGAGCTCCGGTGCCTCGACGACCGCCGCCAGGTCCACGAGCGTTCTCACCGGATCGGTCAGCTGGAGGCCGTGGCGGACGACCACACCGGGACCCGGGACCTCGACGCTCCGGTGCACCACCACGCCGGGAAGTCGCGCGTGCTGGGCGGACGGCACGGTCACAGACGGCCGGCGGGGTGGTCGCTCGATGAGGTTCCAGATCCACGCGGCGGAGCGATGGGACACCACCGTGTCCGGGCCGAGGGCACAGCACGCGGCCCGGGCTGCGCCTTCGGGGCGCAGCGGCGGTCGCCCGCCGGTACACGCCCCGGTGCACGACGACCCAGCGCTGCGTCCGGACGGCCCAGTTGATCTGGCCCGGCGTGAGGCCGAGATCGAGCGCCTCCGCTCTCGACGCCACGCCGTGGTGGGCGTTGAGGAACCGATCAACTCGCCGCTCGGTGGCTCCATTCATAAGTTTCAGTATATTTCGATGCGTTCCCACTCTCAGGCACCCAGAGAATTTGGTGCTTCGACGTCGTTGAGCGACGTGGAGGCACCAAGGTTGGAGCAGCACCGGTGCGAGCACCCACCGGCCCGGCCGCCAGGGTGCCGGGCGACACCAGCCAGCTCAGAACGCCAGGAGCTCCCTCGCGGCCGACACGATGTCGTCGACCTGGGGGAGGATGGCGCGCTCGAGGGTGGGCTCGTAGGCGACGTGGGTGTCGAGGGCGGCGAGCCGGCGCACCGGCGCGTCGAGGTCGGCGAAGCAGTGCTCGCCCACCCAGGCGGCGACCTCGGCGCCGAAGCCGGCGGTCAGGGTGTCCTCGTGGACCACGAGGAGCCGACCGGTGGACGCCACCGCGTCGGCCACGGTCTGGGTGTCCCACGGGCGGATCGAGCGCAGGTCGACCACGCCCACGTCGGCCCCCTCGTCGGCCAGGGTGCCGGCCGCCTGCAGCGAGCGCTCGACGGTCGCGCCCCAGGTGACGACGGTGACGTCCCGGCCCGGCCGGGCCACACGGGCGGATCCGAGCGCCACCCGGTGGTCGGGACCTGGCATGGTGGTCTTGGTGTAGGGCTGGCGGAGCAGGTGCTTGTGCTCGAGGAAGAGCACCGGGTCCTCGCACTCGATGGCGGTGCGCAGCAGTCCGACGGCGTCGGCCGCCCTGGAGGGCATGACCACCACCAGGCCGGGGATGTGGGCGAAGATCGACTCGCCCGACTGCGAGTGCCAGATGGCGCCCCCGGTCAGGTAGCCGCCGATCGGCACCCGCAGCACCATCGGGCAGGTGAACTCGCCGTTGGAGCGCCACCTCACCGTCGCCGCCTCGCTGCGGATCTGCTGCATGGCCGGCCAGATGTAGTCGAAGAACTGCACCTCGGGGACCGGCCGCAGTCCCCTGACGGCCTGGCCGACGGCCCGGCCGACGATGTTGGCCTCGGCCAGCGGGGTGTTGTAGCAGCGGGCGATCCCGAACTCGCGCTGCAGGCCGAAGGTGGTGCCGAAGACACCGCCCTTGCCCTCGACGTTGGCCAGCACCGCCTCCCTGGCGTCGGCCACGTCCTCGCCGAAGACCCGGATGCGCTCGTCTCGGGCCATGGCGTCGTGCAGCGTGCGCTTGATGGCCTCGCCGAGGGCCACGACGTCACCGCTGGCCGCGTCGGCGTCCTCCTCCAGGCCGGGGTCGGTCTCGGGGAGCGCCCACACCTGGTCGGTGACCGTCGCCGGGTCGGGCCGCGGCCCGGCGAGGGCGGCGCGCGACGCGTCGGCCACGACCTGCCTGGCCTCCTCCCTGATGGCGGCCACGTCGGCGTCGCCGAGGACCCCGCCGGTGACGAGGGCGTGCTCGAGGAGGGTGATCGGGTCGCGGGCGGTCTCGTCGGCCAGCTCGTCGACGGAGCGGTACTTCGCCTGGGTGTCGGCCGAGGAGTGGGAGTAGGGCCGGGTCACCTTGGCGTGGATGAGCGCAGGGCCGGTGCCGGCCCGCACGGAGGCGACGATCTCGGGGGCCCTGGCCCGCACCTCGAGGTAGTCGCAGCCGTCGACGGTGTGCACGGCGAGGCCGCGGAAGCCGGCGACGAGCTCGGAGATCGGCGCCGGCGACTGCTCGGCGGACGGGACCGAGATGGCGTAGCCGTTGTCGGCGACGACGAACACGATGGGCAGCGCCAGCGTGCAGGCGGTGTTGAGGCTCTCCCAGAACTCGCCCTCCGAGGTGGCGCCCTCACCCAGGCTCACGTAGGTGACCTCGTCGCCCTCGGCGGAGCAGCCGGGCAGGTCGCGCCTGGCGATGTAGCGGGAGGCCTCGGCGCAGCCGACCGCAGGCAGGCACTGGCTGCCCGTCGGGCTCGACTGGGTGACCACGTTGAGGCGGCGGTGACCCCAGTGACAGGGCATCTGGCGCCCGGCCGACGACGGGTCGGCCGATGAGCCGACCGCCTGGAGCAGGATCTCCTCGGGCGTCACGCCGAGGCCGAGCATCAGCGCCCGGTCCCGGTAGTAGGGGAAGAACCAGTCGGAGCCGGGGCGCAGCTCCCTGGCCAGGCCGAGCAGCAGCGCCTCGTGACCGGCGCCGGAGATCTGGAAGTACACGCGGCTCTGCTTCTGCAGAGCGATCTCGCGGTCGTCGAGGAGCCGGGAGATCCAGGCGAGGCGCAGGTCGGCGACGACCTCCTCGGTGGAGAGGTCGTGGAAGGTCTCGCCGGCGTGGCCCACCGCCGGCGCTCGGTGCTGCACGCTCGAGGTCATACCGTCTCGCATCGTAGGACGAGACCGCGCCGGGGGCGCAGCGGCACGGGGGTCGACCATCGGTCGTCGGACCATCGTTCGGCCGACCTCCGCCTCACGGCTGGAACAGCATGAGCACCAGCGCCACCACGAAGGCGACGTCGGTGACCGCGGCCGCCCGGCCGACCGAGGCGGCGTCGGCGGTCCACGTCCCTCCCCCGCTCGAGGCGACCGTGGCCCGCAAGCGCGCCTCGGCGGGGCGGACCACGACCAGCCACGTGGCCGCGGCGACGGCCCAGACCACCAGGGCCAGCACGTCCCACAGCTGCCCAGGGCCCTGGCCGCCCGGCTCGACGGCCAAGGCGACCAGGCCGAGGACGGGCACGGCGAGCACGGCCCACGCGGCCCGGTTGGGCGATGCGAACCAGCGGGCCGCCTCGGCCTGCCGGTCGCCGTCGGGCGAGCGCCCGCTCCACCCGTAGATCCCGGCGAGGGCGAGCGCGCCGAAGCCCACGACGGCGCACGCGACGTGGGCGACGACCAGCGCGACGTAGAGGCTGTGCACCTCCCTCAGCGTCGCGCGCCGGTCCCGAGGGGAGGGCGCGCCGCGCCATGATGGGCGGGTCATGCCACTCCAGGGAACCTTTGACATCCTCGACTTCACCGAGGTCCTCCGCCTGCTCGCCCGCCACGAGCTGACCGGCCGCCTCCACGTGCGTCACCGCTCCTTCGCGGCCAACCTGTTCTTCGAGGACGGTCAGCTCGCCGGAGCCGACCAGTCCGAGCACCCGACCGCGGCGGCGGCCGGTGACGTGCGCGGACGGATCGAGGAGGTCTGCTTCGAGATGCTCGACGCCGAGCGCGGCAGCTTCGAGTTCCAGCCGGGCAAGGCGACCACGATGCCAGGCACCACCCGCCACCCGGTCGACGAGCTGCTCGCGCACTCGCGCCGGCGCCTCGAGGAGTGGCACGAGCTGCAGGAGGCCATTCCCTCGCTCGAGCTGCAGCCGCGCCTGGTGCTCGACCTCCAGCGCAGCGAGGTGACCATCGACCGCGACCGTTGGCGGCTGCTCACCGCGGTCGACGGCCGGCGCAACCTTCGGGCCATCGGCCGGGTCCTCGGTCTGCCCGACTTCGACGTCTGCCGGGTGGTCAAGAGCCTGATGGACGACGGGGTCATCGAGCTCGACGGCCTCGCCGCCCTCTCGGCGTCCAGCCGTGACGCCATGCCCGTCGTCCCGACCCCCGACACCGGCTCCTGGGCCACCATCGACGGGCGGCCCGTCGAGGGCCGCAGCGCCAAGCGGACCGTCGAGGCCGAGCCCGACGACCTGCACGCCGCGACGATGGCCCCCATCGACGGGCCCGACCCCGTCGAGGGCGTCTCGGTGCTGGCCGCCGCCGGCGAGCGCGCCCCGGCCGGTGAGCTCGCCGGGAGCAGCACCACGGCCGACAGCATCCCGACCCCCGACACCTCCGACACCTCCGACACCTCCGACACCTCCGACGCCCCCGGCGCCCCCGGCGCCCCCGGCGCCCCCGGCGCCCCTAGCGCTGCGGCCGCCGCTTCCGCCTCCCCCGGTGCCCCCCCGCCGGCGGTCACCGGCCCGACCCCGGCCGACGAGCCCGACGGCCAGTCGGATTCCGGTCGGAGGAAGGGGCGCCTGGTGCGGATCCGGAGCCGTCAGGGCGACCGCGGCACCGGCTGAGGTCCCGCCGGCGAGGAGGGCCGATGGCCCAGATGACGCGACGCGCGCCGCCGGCGCCACAGTGGCGCCATGCCCAGCGGGCAGATCAAGGACGTCCCCTCCGAGACCCACGCCGTGCTCCATCGGCGGCGGCCGCCGCCCACCAATCGCTGCAGGAGTACCTGCGCGGGCGGCTGATCGCCGAGGCGGCGACGCCCACGGTCGAGGAGATCCTGGCCCGCGCCGTCTTCTGAGTCTCTGTGTCGGATCAGGCGAAGGGCCACGAGGTGGCGACGGGCCTCTCGGCGATCGCGGACGGGAAAGAGCTCCGCCGCTCCCGCCGCCGCGGCGATAGTCTTCAAAACGACACCGTTTCGTTCACTCGAAAGACACCGAGGACCCGATGACCACCGCTGCCTTCCCCGATGAGCTCGACGGCACGGACATCGGGCCTGGCACGCCCCGGGGTGAGGCCCGGACCGAGGCCATCCTCGACGCCGCCGTCGAGCTCATCGCCGAGGTCGGCTACGACCGCATGACCATGGGCGCCATCGCCACCCGGGCCAAGGCCTCCAAGGCCACCGTGTACCGCCGCTGGCCCGGCAAGGCCGAGCTGGTGGCGGAGGCATTCACCTGCCACGAGTGCGCCGAGGTGTCCTGCCCCCCCGACACCGGCAGCCTCCGCGGTGACCTGCTCGCCACCACCGACGCGCTGGCTGACAGCCTGACCGGCGACGCCGGCCTGCGGCTGGCCGGGTTGATCACGGCGATGCGCACGGACCGGGCACTGGCCGATCTGATCCGGGCCCAGCTGGACAACGACGGGCGGCAGATCACCGACACCCTGATCCGCCGGGCCGAAGGCCGCGGAGAGGAGATCGCCGCCGTCGACTCCCACTTCATCGTGTCCCTGGTGCCCGCCGCCATCCTGACCACGTGCCTGCTGCTCGGCCGCCCGACCGACGGCGCCTTTCGACGCCAGTTGGTCGACCAGGTCCTCCTGCCGCTGCTGAGCGGGCGACCGGCGTCGAGCGACTGACGCCCTCCCCGCCCCTTCTCCGACCCCGCCCCGCCCGACCCCCCACAGGAGCCCCCCGATGAGCCCGACCCAACCCGACCACGTCACCGCCCCGCCTGGCCCCGACCCGAAGCGCTGGCTGGCGCTGGTCGTGATCGCCATCTCCCAGCTGATGATCGTGCTGGACGCCTCGATCGTCAACATCGCCCTGCCATCGGCCCAGCGGGCCCTGCACATCTCCAACGCCGACCGCCAATGGGTGGTGACCGCCTACACGCTGGCCTTCGGCGGCCTCCTGCTGCTCGGCGGCCGCATCTCCGACTACGTGGGCCGCAAGCGGGTCTTCGTGATCGGCCTCCTCGGCTTCGCGGCATCGTCTGCCCTCGGCGGCCTGGCTCCCGACGCCGCACTGCTCTTCGGCGCCCGGGCCCTCCAGGGGGCGTTCGCCGCGTTGATGGCCCCCGCCGCCCTGTCGCTGCTCACCGTGACCTTCACCGAGCCCCGAGAGCGGGCCAGGGCGTTCGGCGTCTACGGCGGCATCGCCGGCGGCGGCGCCGCCATCGGGCTGGTCCTCGGCGGTCTCCTCACCCAGTACGCCTCGTGGCGCTGGTGCCTGCTGGTCAACGTGCCCGTGGCCCTGGTGGCCGCCCTCGCCGCCAGCCGGGTCGTGCGTGAGAGCCGGGCCGAGGGACGGGCCCACTACGACATCCCCGGCGCGGTGACCGTGACCCTCGGCCTCGTCGCCCTGGTCTACGGCTTCACCAAGGCGGAGACCGACGGTTGGGCGTCGTCGACCACCATCACCCTGCTGGCCGCGGCAGTGGCCCTGCTGGCGGCGTTCGTCACCATCGAGATGCGCAGCTCGCACCCGCTGCTGCCCCTGCGCGTCGTGCTCGACCGCAACCGGGGCGGGTCGTTCCTGGCCTCGCTGCTCGTCGGCGCGGCGCTGTTCGGTATGTTCCTGTTCCTCACCTACTACCTGCAGGGGACCCTGCACTACTCGGCCCTGAAGAGCGGGTTCGCCTTCCTGCCGTTCTCCGTCGGCATCATCGCCAGCGCCGGGCTGGCCAGCGGCCTCCTGCCCAGGTTCGGCCCGAGGAACCTGATGGCCATCGGCCTCGGGCTGGCCACCGTCGGGATGGTGTGGTTCACCCAGATCGCCGTGGGGTCGAGCTACGCGCTCCACGTCCTGCCGGCGGAGATCATCATGAGCGTCGGCATGGGCCTGGTGTTCGTGCCGCTCAGCAGCACCGCTCTGGTCGGCGTCGCGGATCACGACGCCGGGGTGGCCAGCGCCCTGGTCAACACCACCCAACAGGTCGGCGGTTCCCTCGGCACCGCCCTGCTCAACACCATCGCCGCGTCGGCGACGGCCAGCTACCTCGTCGCCCACCGGGGCGCGACGGCGGTCGGCCTGGTGCACGGCTACACCACGGCGTTCGTCTTCAGCGCCGTGCTCCTCGCCGTCGGCCTCGTCGCCACCGTCCTGCTGGTCAGGGCCGGCCGTGACGACATCCCCGCCGCCGACGGCACCGTCGTCATGGCCTGACCTTCGGTCCCTCCTCGCCGATCAGCCGGGAAGCATCACCCCGAGCCGGTCGGCGGCGAGGGCCCGGAGACGCCGGTAGTCGACCTTGCCGTTGGGGGCACGGCGGATGCTGTCGACCGCGACCACGTGCCGGGGCGCCTTGTAGCCGGCGAGGCGCTCCTTGACCCACGGGCCCAGCTCGTCGACCCCGACCCGCTCGCCGGCAACGGGCTCGACGACGGCGACGACGACCTCGCCGAAGCGCTCGTCGGGCACGCCGACGATCACCGCGTCGTGCACGGCGTGGTGGAGCTTGACGACTTCCTCGACCTCCTCGGGGAAGACCTTCTCGCCGCCGGTGTTGACCACCACCGAGCCGCGTCCGAGGAGCCGGACCGACCCGTCGGCACCGATCTCGGCCACGTCGCCTGGCACGGCCCAGCGCTCCCCGTCGATCAGGCGGAACGTGGACGCCGACTTGGCGTCGTCCTTGTAGTAGCCGACCGGTCCCCTGCCCCTGATGGCGACCAGACCGGTCCTCCCCGAGCCGGGCTCGACGTCGGTGCCGTCGTCGGCGATCACCCGGGTGTCGGGGCCGAGCGAGAAGGCGGCGGTCGACGCCGTGCCGCCGGCCTTGGAGCTGGACGAGGCCACCCCGATGGCCTCGGACGACCCGAGGGTGTCGACCATCGTGAGCCGCGGCAGGTGACGGCTCAGGCCGGCCTTGACCGCGGATGACCAGATCACCCCGGAGCTGACCATCAGCCAGAGGCTGTCGAGGGCCCAGCGCCCCGGCTCGGCATCGAGGGCGGCGAGGATGGGCCGGGCGAAGGCGTCGCCGACGATGGACACCTCGGTGACCCGCTCCGCCTCGATCGTGTCGAGGATGGAAACGGGGTCGAAACGGTGGCCGCTGGTCATGACGATCCGGCCGGCGCCGTCGAGGACCGAGATGGCGGTGAACAGGGCGGTGCCGTGCATGAGCGGCGGCCCTGGCAGCATCCGGCTCGGCGGGTGCCTGGAAGGTGCGGCGAGGGTGGAGGCCGCCCCTGCCAGGCCACCCTCGGCGTCGTAGCGGCGGCTGGCGGTGCGGTTGAGCAGCACGAACAGGTCGTCCTGGCGCCACATCACCCCCTTGGGCATCCCGGTGGTGCCGCCCGTGTAGATCAGGAGCAGGTCGTCGCCGCTTCGTCCCCACGGCGCCCGCACCGGGCCGCCGGGGGCACCGGCGGCGGCGATCTCGTAGGGCTGCGCCCAGGCCGGGCAGGACGCGGGATCACCGCCGGCGCGCAGCCACAGCCTGACCTTCGGGAGCCGGCCGCGGATCGCGTCGATGCGGTCGGTGAGCCCCACGTCGAACACGACGACCTCGGCGTCGGCGTTGTCCCACAGGTAGATCAGCTCCCGCTCGGTGTAGCGGTAGTTGGTGTTGACCGGGACCATCCCCACCTTGAAGGCGGCAAAGATCGACTCGAGGTACTCGGGGGTGTTGTACAGGTACTGCGCCACCTTGGCCTGGTGGCCGGCGCCCGACGCGAGGAGGGCGGCGCCGACGCCGTCGGCCCTGCGGTCCATCTCCGACCAGGTGAGTCGGCGGTCACCCTGGACCAGGGCGATGGCGTCCGGGCGCGCCGAGGCGACGAGCTCCCAGAGGTCGGCGAAGATCCAATCGGTCACGGCGGCGATGGTACGAGACCGCCTGCGACAACCTGGCGCCGTCGGCGCAGCGATCGGTACGGTCGGTCGGTGGCCGACGTGGAGATCCGGAGGGTCAGGACGATCCTCGATCGCCGGCGATTCGTCGACGTGCCGTTTCGCATCCACGGAGGCGATCCCGGCTGGGTGCCCCCGCTGCGCAGCACCGTCTACGACCGGATCTCGCCGCGCCATCCGGCCATGGCGCACCAGGAGGTGGCGCTGTGGGTCGCCACCCGGAGGGGGGGCGCCGTCGGACGGATCGCCGCCTGCATCGATCGCGCCTTCGACCGCTACCAGCAGGTGCGCTGGGGCTGGGTGGGCTTCTACGACTGCTTCGACGACGCCGAGGCGTCCGACGCGCTGATGGGCACGGCGTGCGCCTGGACGGCGTCCAAGGGGGCCGAGACGTGCGTGGGGCCGGCCAACTTCACGACCAACGACGAGCTCGGGCTGCTCGTCGACGGCTACCACGACCTCCCCGCCCTGCTCACCCTGCAGAACCCGCCCTACCAGGTGGACCTGTGGCAGCGGGCCGGGTGGGAGCCGGCCATGGACCTCTGGGGCTGGCACTTCGATCGGGCCTCCACCTCGCTGTCGGACCGCCAGCGCAGGACCCTCGGACGCATCCAGGCCAGGGCGGGGGTCGAGGTCAGGTCGATGGACGTGGACGACTTCGACGGCGAGGTCGGCCGCTTCTTCGAGGTCTACAACCTGGCGTGGTCGCGCAACTGGGGCTTCGCGCCGATGCCCGAGGCGGAGATCCGGCACCTGGCCAGGGAGCTGAAGGCCGTCCTGCGCCCGGAGTGGGCCTTCGGCCTCCAGACCGTCGAGGACCACACGCTGGTCGGGGTGTGCCTGGCCGTGCCGGACCTCAACCTCCCGATGCGGCGGGTCCGCTCCGGTCGGCTCCTGCCGTTCGGCTGGGCGCCGCTGCTGGCCGGGAAGAGCCGGGTGGAGCGGGCGAGGGTCTGGGCACTCGGCATCCGGCCCGACTTCCAGCACCTGGCCCTCGGGCCGCTGCTCTACCGCGAGATCGTCGACCGCCTGGCCGCCGACCCCCACATCCGCACGGCCGAGGCCTCGTGGACGCTGGCGTCCAACCACCGGATCAACGACCAGCTGGAGGCGATGGGTGCCACCAGGACCAAGGTCTGGCGCCTCTACCAGCGCCCCGCCGCGCTCGGGGTCGCAGGGAGCGCCTGACCCGTCAGGGACCGGTCGGGCCGGGGCGGCCGGCGCGCGCCGTATCCGCCAGCGCAGCGGCGAACCCGTCGAGGGCCTCGCGGATGTCCCGCTCGGTGTGGGTCGCCATCACCGACGTCCGCAGCACGGCCCTCGGCACGGCCGGCGGGATGGCGCAGTTGGTGTAGACGCCGTGGTCGAGCAGCGCGTTCCAGAGGGTCCCGGCCCGCCAGTCGTCGCCGATGTGGATGGCGACGATGGCCGTGCCCTGGTCGCCGCTCACGCTGAAGCCGAGATCGACCAGCCCGGCGCGCAGCTGCGCCGCCCTGGCCGCCACCGCCTCCCTGCGCCAGTCCTCGCTCCTGGCGATGCCCACGGCGGCGAGGGCGGCGGCCAGGGCGGCCGGGACACCCGAAGCGGTGAACAGCAGCGGCCGGCAGGTGATCCGCAGGAAGGCGACCAGGTCGGCGGGGCCGGCGATGAAGCCCCCACAGCTGGCGAGGGACTTGGAGAAGGTCCCCATGACCACGTCGGGCGCCACGCCGGCGTCCGGGGCCGACCCGGAACCCGAGGGTCCGACCACGCCGAGGGCGTGGGCCTCGTCGACGAGCAGCCTGGCGCCGAAGTCGCGGCGCACGGCGTCGATCTCGGTGAGCGGCGCCACGTCGCCCTTCATCGAGTAGACGCCGTCGACGGCCACGAGGATGCCGCCGACGTCGTCCTGCTCCCGCCAGCTGCGCAGACCTCGTCGCAGCGAGTTGGGCCGGTTGTGGCGGAAGGCGCGCAGCGTCCCCTCGCAGAAGCGGCCGCCGTCGACCAGGCTGGCGTGGCCGGCCGAGTCCACGAACAGCGCGTCGTCGGCGCCGACCAGCGCGCCGACCAGGCCGAGGTTGGCCGCATAGCCGGTCGTGAACACGAGGGCGGACTCCATGCCGACCCAGTCGGCCAGCGACTCCTCCAGCTCGGTGTGGAGGGGCAGGGTCCCGTTGAGCAGCCTGCTCCCCGTGAGACCGGTCCCGTAGCGCCCGACGGCGTCGACCGCCGCGGCCCGGACCCTGGGGTCGGTGGTGAGGCCGAGGTAGTTGTTGGAGCCGAGCATGATGACCGGTCGGCCGGCGAAGCTCATGCGGGGCCCGACCTCGCCGTCGAGCTCCCGGAAGAACGGGAGCAACCCGAGCGACTGCGCGAGGTTCCACTGCTCGAGCCTCGGGTCGGCCAGCTTGGCGAAGATGTCCGCTTCGGCCTTGGTCACGCGCTCGTGTCCCGACCTCGGATGGCGTCGAAGCGCCGCTCCCACGCCTCGTGGCGCCGCCGGGCGTCGGCGATGAACGGGGACCGCCCGATGGCGGTGATCAAGGCCCGGTTGATCTGACCGGCCGGGGGGCGCAGCGGCCGGAGCACATCCGCGAAGAGCACGACCCGGACCCCGTCGGTGTCGTTCCACGCCTCGTGGTCGTAGCCGTCGTCGAAGACCAGCGACCTGCCCTCCTCCCAGTGGGCCACCTGGTCGCCCACCCGGATGCCCGACGCCGACGACGGCTCGGGCACCCGCAGGGCCAGGTGGTAGCGCAGCACGCCTCGCCAGGGCCCGCGGTGGGCGGGGATCCGCTTGCCAGGCGAGAGGATGGAGAAGAACGCGGTGGTCATGCCGGGCACGGCGTCGAGGAGGGCGGCGGTCCTCGGGCAGCGGGCGCAGTTGGCGTCGGAACGGAAGCCGTAGGCGAAGAAGAAGTAGGTCTTCCAGCCGTCGTCGTCGGTGATCGACGTCTGGTCGACGGAGATGTCCTGGAAGTTGGGCAGCTCGTCGCGGAAGCTCAGGACCTCGTCGAGCTCGCCGCGGATCACCGGCCACGCCGCTTCGAGCCCGGCCGCCCAGGGGAGGATCCCGACCGGGAGGAAGGGCGTCGTCGGCACCAGCGACGACCGCAGAACCACCCGCTCGACGCCGTGGAGCACCCTCGCCCCGACGTGGTTGGCGAGATCGATCGCCCGGTCGCGGGCCGCCACGGACATGGCTGCCGACGTTACCGGGCGCAAGGGCCGGGGACCGGCACCTCTCAGAGGTCGACGGCGGGGGCGGCGACCGCGGCGGCGGCGACGCCGGACGCTGCTGCGGCCAGCACCAGCCACCGACCGACACGCGGCAGGTCGCGAAAGTGTCCGAGCGTCGCGCCCACGTCGCCGAGGTCCGCCACTCCCGCCGCCTGGACCCACCGCCGCAGCGGCGCGCCGTCGAGACCGGCGAGGACCGCGCCGAGCCCGATGGCCAGGTCGCGCCCCCCGAGCGCCCGGGCGAGCAGGGCGGCCGATGACCGCTCCGCGTCCTCGCCGACCCAGGGGCGCAGCGGGAGGGCGGGCGCGCCGAGCGCGACCAACCCGAGCGCGCACCTGGCCACGCCGTTGCCGATCGCCAGGCGCCGCGCCGTCGGCCCCGGCAGCCGGGGCAGGCGGCGCGCGCTCACGAGAGCAGCGCTCCGCCGTCGACGACGACGGTCTGGCCGGTCATCCACGACGACAGGTCCGACGCCAGCCACAGGGCCGCGCCGGCGATGTCGTCGGGCTCGCCCAGCCTCCCGGTCGGGAGGCGGGCGGCGATCTCGGCTCCGAAGTTGTCGACCAGCACCTGGGCGAAGTCGGTGCGAACCAGGCCGGGCGCGATGGCGTTGACCCGCACGCCGGGGCCGAGCTCGGAGGCCAGCACCCGGCTCAGGTGGATGAGGCCGGCCTTGGTGATGTTGTAGGCGCCGATGGACGAGTCGTGGCGGAGGCCGCCGATCGATGCGATGTTGACGATCGAGCCGCCCCGCTCGGCCATGCCGGCGCGCCACACGGCCTGGCTCCAGAGGAGCGGCCCCCGCAGGTTGACCTGCATGGTCTTGTCCCATCGGCCGAGGTCGATGTCGATCAGCGGACCGTAGTGGGGGTTGGTGGCCGCGTTGTTGACCAGGATGTCGATCGCCCCGAGGCGCTCGACGGTGGCGTCCACGCACGCCTGGATGGCCTCGGGGTCGCCGGCGTTCCCGGCGAAGGCCTCGACCTCGCCCGGCATGTCCGCCGCCGCCTCGTTGAGGGCGTCGGCTTTCCGGGCGGTGATCATCACCCGGGCCCCTGCCGCGGCGTACGCCACCGCAATGGCGCGGCCGATGCCGCGCGACGCCCCCGTGACGAGGGCGACCCGGCCCGACAGGTCGATGCTCGGATGGACGATGTCGGTCACGGGGCCAACGGTAGCGACTCCGCCGTCGCGGCTACCGTCTCGGGCGATGACCGGCCTCCCCCGCCGTCCCCTCCCCGGTGCCTGGTTGGCCGCCATCTTCGCCGTCTCCGGCGTCGTGCACCTCGTCGCGCCCCGGATCTACGAGCCCATCGTGCCCCGGTGGGTGCCGCGCCGCAGGGCCGTCGTCCTCGGCAGCGGCGTGGTGGAGCTGGCCTGCGCCGGCGGCCTCGCCGCGAGGCGGCGCTGGGCCGCCCCGCTCAGCCTCGTGACCCTCGCCGGGGTGTGGCCGGCCAACATCCAGATGGCCGTCGACGCCACCCGCGCCGGCAGGCCGGTGCCCTACCAGGCGGCGGTCTGGCTGCGCGTGCCCCTCCAGGTGCCGATGCTGCGCGCCGCCCTGGGCGCCCGGCGCCACCTCGACTCCGAGGGCTGACGGGTCGCCCCGACCGGTCGGGCGGGACCCGGGACCGGACTGCGAGGAGCTCGGCGGTGCAGCTGACCGTCGTCGCCACCGTCCTACCGCTCGTCGCGCTGGCCGAGCTGCCCGACAAGACGATGTTCGCGTCGCTGCTGCTGGCCGCGAGGGGCCGTCCCTTTCCGGTCTGGGTCGGTGCCGCCGCCGCCTTCGCCGTCCACGTCGCCATCGCCGTGACCGTCGGGGTCGTGGTCTTCCACCTGTTCCCCCACCGGATCGTCGACGTCATCGTCGCCGTCCTCTTCGCGGGGGGAGCGGTCGTGTCGTGGAGATCCCGCCACGCCGAGGAGGCGGCCGTCGAGACCGTCGCCCACAGCCACCGGCGAACGGCCCTCACCGCCGCCGGGGTGATCTTCCTGGCCGAATGGGGCGACCTGACCCAGATCCTCACCGCCAACCTGGCGGCCAGGTACCACGACGCCGTGAGTGTCGGAGTCGGCGCCGTCGCCGGGCTCTGGTTGGTCGCCGCGGTCGCCGTGATCGGGGGTTCGAGCCTCCTTCGGGTCATCTCGGTGCGCAAGCTGCGCATGGCCACGGCGGTGATCCTGGGCGCACTCGCCGTGTGGAGCGCCGTCGGCGCCGCCACATCCTGAGACGTCGGACGACGACCCGTCACCCACGCGAAGCCGGACCTTCGGTCGCGCTCGATCCGCAGGCGTGGGAGAATCGTCCCATGTCCTCGGCCCCCACCGACGCCGATCCCGCCGCCATCCCGCCGCTCGAACCGCACGTCATCGTGCTCTTCGGCGCCAGCGGCGACCTGGCCCGTCGCAAGCTCATCCCCGGCCTGTTCCACCTGTTCCAGGCCGGGCTGCTGCCCGACTTCCGGATCGTCGGATCGTCTCTCGAGGACATGACCGACCAGGACTTCGTCGACCAGGCCCGCAAGGCCTGCGACGAGTTCGCCCGCGGCGGCGTGACCGACGAGCAGTGGGAGGCCTTCGCCGGCAACCTGCGCTACGCCGCCCAGCCCGCCGGCGCCGGCCGCCTCCGCCAGGTCGTCGACCGCTGCGACGCCGAGCTCGGACTCGCGACGCGCCGCCTCCACTACCTGAGCATCCCTCCGTCGGCGGCGGGCAACGTGGTGCGGATGCTCGCCGACGCCGACCTCGTCGACCGGGCCCGCATCATCATGGAGAAGCCCTTCGGCACCGACCTGGCGTCGGCGCGCCGGCTCAACTCCACCGTCCACGAGATCTTCCGCGAGGATCAGGTCTTTCGCATCGACCATTTCCTCGGGAAGGAGGCGGCCCAGAACATCCTCGCCTTTCGCTTCGCCAACGGCCTCTTCGAGCCCATCTGGAACCGCGACCACATCGACCACGTCCAGATCGACGTGCCCGAGACCCTGTCGGTCGGGAGCAGGGCCGCTTTCTACGAATCGACCGGCGCCTTCCGCGACATGGTCGTCACCCACCTGTTCCAGATCCTCGCCTTCATGGCCATGGAGCCGCCCACGGCCCTCGAGCCCAAGGCCATCAGTGAGGAGAAGAACAAGGTCTTCCGCTCCCTGCGCCCGCTCGACCCCGCCTGGGTGATCCGCGGCCAGTACGAGGGATACCGCTCGACCGAGGGCGTCGACCCCCGCTCGGAGACCGAGACCTTCGTCGCCCTGCGGGCCGAGATCGACAACTGGCGCTGGGCCGGCGTCCCGTTCTTCCTCAGGACCGGCAAGCAGATGGCCGAGGGGGCGCGGATCATCTCCATCGCCTTCCGTGAGCCACCGAAGAGCATGTTTCCCGCCGGTTCCGGTGTCGGCACACTCGGCCCCGACCACCTCACCTTCGACCTGGCGGACTCGTCGAAGCTGTCGCTGTCGTTCTACGGCAAGCGACCGGGCCCCGGGATGAAGCTCGACAAGCTCAGCCTGCAGTTCGCCCTCCACGAGACCGATCAGGAATCGGACGTGCTCGAAGCCTACGAGCGCCTGATCCACGACGCCATGATGGGCGACCACACGCTGTTCAACACCGCCGAGGGCATCGAGCGGCTGTGGGAGGTCTCCGCCCCGCTCCTCGAGAGCCCGCCGCAGGTGCTGCCCTACTGGGCCGGCTCGTGGGGCCCGGCCACCGTCGACGGACTGATCGCCCCCCGGCGTTGGCGACTCCCGTTCCGCAGGGGTTGGCGGTCCAAGCAGACCACCACGGGTTGACCCCCCCGGGCGTACGGTTGCGTGCATGTGCCGCAACATCACGCCCCTGCGCGGCCTCGAGCCCGGCGCCACGCCGACGGAGATCCGAGCCGCCGCCCTCCAGTACGTCCGCAAGGTCGGTGCCCTGACCCAGGTCTCGCCGAGGACCGAGGCCGCCGTTGCCCGTGCGGTCTCCCGGATCGCCGAGGCCACCGCCGATCTGATCGCCGAGCTGCCGGAGCGGGCGACGCCGCCGGCGATCCTCCCTCCGCTGCGGCGCCGGCCGATCCGCCCGGTGGGCTGACCGCTAGCGCTAGCGCAGGGACCGCCTGGCGGCCTTGCGCAGCGCCTTGCGCTCGACGGCCCACACCTCGAGGACCCGGCGCTGCTCGGTGCGCTCGGCGGCCACCGCCAGTCCGGCCGCGAACGCGGCCGCCGGCGAGGAGGTGGCGGCGGCCGATGTCAACCAGGCCTCGGCGACCACCGCGTCGTGGTAGGCGCCCAGCGAGCCCTGCACGGCCTCGGCCCGCTTGGCCAACCTGGCGGGCACCGCGCCGACCGCAGCGGCGGACTCGGCCGAGTACCTGAGCCGCTTGGCGTCCTTGCGCAGGGCGTGGAGCCGCTCGGGGGTGGGGCGGCGGGCGATGACGCCCTCGTGGCGCAGGTACCGCCGACCGGAGCGGCGGACTCCCGAGCGGACGGCGGCCCGACCACGACCTCGGGCCCCGGCCGGACGATCGGACGCACCGGCCTCGAGCCGTCGGAGCAGCACGAGGTACCGACCGCTGTCGTAGGCCTCGGCGAGCGCCGCCGTCGCGGCGGCGTGCTCACCGTCGAGGCGTTCGACGAGCTCCGACGATCCTGGTCCGCCGGCCCCCGTCGCGTGAGCCGCGCCTGCGAGTCGCGAACGCAGGATGTCGAGGTCGCGCACGGCGCCGAGGGCACCCCCCAGCCAGCGGACGTCGGCGACGACGGCCCGGCGCCACTCGGCGTCGAGCTCGTCGCGGTGGGTCTTCAGCTCGGACCGCAGACGTCGGAGCGCGACGCGAGCCCGGTGGACAGCCTCGGGCTGGCCGACCCGGATCCCCACCTCCACGGCGAGCAGCTCGTCGAGGGCGCGCTTCGCCGAGGGCGCGAAGCCGTGGCGCGGCGGCCGCCGCGGGGCCGACCCCTCGAGGCTGCGCAGCCTCCGCCGGAGGGCCCGCCGCAGCTTCGGCTGTTGGCCGCTGCGGGCTGCTCCCCCCTTGGCCATGCCGGCCGCCACCTGGCGCTCCAGCTTGCGGTCGGGCCGGTCCAGCTCGACCTCGATCTCGCGGAACCGGCCGGTGCCACCGGCGGTGATGGTCACGACGTCGTCGTCGACCTCGGCGAGCCGCGTGCCCTTGCGGTCGACGAGCTCGACCCGGCGGCGGACCGTGGACAGCTGGGCCACGAGCTCGAGCGGGGAGCCGCCCGCCAGGCCCCGCACCAGGCCCACCGCCTCGTCGGGGAGCTCGCCGTGGCGGTCGGGCCACGACCGCTCGACCCGGTCGGCCATCCGCCCACCCGGCCCGCTGGCGGGCACCTTGAGCGTCCAGGAGTCCTCGCCGAGGCCCGACAGCTCACGACGGTGGCGGAGCGTCACCCCGCGGCGCAGCAACCGGAGGTCGGCGGTATCGAAGTAGTCGGCCCGCAATCCGATCTCGGGTCGCGGCAGGACCGACAGCCCTTTGACGACGCCGGCGAGGTCCGGGAGCTCGGCGCCCAGCGCCAGGTCGAACTTGACCTCCCGCTCGCGGTGGTCCTCCATGTGCGTCTCCTCCACGACTCGCCGGCGTTCCCGGGCAGTCTCCGAGCGTACGGCAGCCGCACCGGCGAGGTGGCCGGCAGTCAGTGGCCTGTGCCCAGCTCGACGGCCTTGACGACGAGGAGGACAGCGCTGACCACCAGGTAGGCGCAAAGGGCGAGGACCCCAGCGCGCAGGCCGGGCGACCACCTGACCGGCTCGAGCAGCGCGAGCGGCGGCATCCGCCACGACATCTTCTCGGCCCGAGGCGCGCGCCGCGGAGGCGGGACCGCCTGTCCCGTTCTCCGCCCGAGGGAGCGAACCACGAGGACGGCGACCATCCCGCCGACGGCGAGGGCGGCGGTGAGGATCACGAACACCGCGGTCACGTCGACGTGGGGGAACAGCGTCGTCGCCATCAGCGTCCCCGACAGGACGAGCAGGATGCCGACGATGACCGCCGCAACAAGGTTGAGCCACCTGGCGTCGACCCACGGCCCGAGAACCTGGCGGTCGTTGCACAACAGCAGGAGGAAGACGCTGGCCGACGGCAGGAGCAGGCCGGCGAGGGCCTGGACGCTGGTGGTGATCAGGCCGAGGGGCGCGCCCGGGACGAGGACGATGCCGGCGGCGAGGAACACCATGGCCGTGTAGACAGGTAGAATTGCTTGGCGTCCGCGAACCCGCGGTGCAGCGAGTGGCGGATGCCGAACACGTCCCCGAACGCGTAGCTCGTCGACAGGGTCACGGCGGCTGCGCCGACGATGCTGGCGTCGAAGAGGACGACGGCGAAGATGGCGCCGAGGACCCGGCTGTGGCTGGCGAGGAGGTGGGCGACACCGGCGGCATCGGTGAACCGGCCGACCGCACCGGTCCCCCTGGCCGCGAAGTCGGCGGTCGCCATCAACGCGCCGGCGCCGATCACGACGACCAGGGCGCCGAGCACCGTGTCCACCCGCTCGTAGCTGATGAAGCGGGGGGTGATCCGCTTGTCCACGATGTTGGACTGCTGGAAGAACAGCTGCCACGGCGCCACCGTCGTGCCGACGATGGCGATGATCAACAGGACGGCGGCCGACGAGACGCCCCCCTGGATGTGGGGGACGACGAAGTCGTGGGCGACGTGGCCCCACCTCGGGTGGGAGATGAGCACCATCGGCACCTGGATCAGGCTGATGGCGATGAACACGAACATGGCCCGCTCCCAGCGGCGGAAGCTACCCGACGCCATGATCGCCACCAGCGCGACCGCGGCGACCGGCACGGCTGCGTACTCGGAGATGCCCGCGTAGGACGCGGCCAGGGAGATCCCGATGAACTCGGTGACGATGGTCAGGAAGTTGAGGACGAAGAGGTCGCCGACGCTGAACCAGCCCCACCCGCGACCAAAGCGCTCGTTGATCAGCCGGGCGTGGCCGACGCCGGTGACCGCTCCGAGGCGGACCACCATCTTTTGGTTCACGACCAGGACCGGGATGAGCAGGATGAGGGTCCACAGCAGGCTGGTCCCGTAGTTCTGCCCGGCCTGGGCGTAGGTGGACACCCCTCCGGCGTCGTTGTCGCCGACCATGACGATGATGCCGGGGCCGACGATGGCGCCGAGGGTGAGGAGCCGCTGCTTCCAGGTGCTGCGGCTCCCGACGTCGCCGACGGCGATGCGGCCGAGCGCTCCCTCGATGTCGCCGAGATGGGCGCGGTCGAGCACGGCCGACGACGAGGTGGTGAGCTCCGGTGGGGTCGCGTCGGGGACGGCGGGGAGGGGAGCCGCCTCCCTCTGCGCGGGCTGGCGGGCGCCACGGCGGTCGACCATCTCAGTCACCGCCGTCGTCGCGGTCGGTCGTGACGTCGGGCTCCGGGACCGCCGGCACCGGGTCGGGTCGGGGCGCGGGCTCCCTGCGCCGCCAGTCGGGCGGGATGGTCGCTTCGAGGACGTCGTCGACGGTGATCACCCCGAGCATGCGGTTGGCCCCGTCGACCACCGCGATGGTGATGAGGTTGTAGTCGGCCATGAGGATGGCCACGTCGACCACGTCGGTGTCCGGCAGGACGCGCACCGGGTCGTCGTCGACCACGTCGGCGATCAGGGCCTCGGGGGGCGCATGGAGCAACGCGGCCACACCGGCGGTGCCGACGAGGCGGCCGTCGTCGTCGATGGCGTGGAGCGTCACGAGGGCCTCGGGTTGCACGGTGGTGGCCAGCGTGACCCGCCGGAGGCCCTCCTCGACCGTGGCCTCCGGCGGACCGGTGACGAACTCGACGCCCATCAGCCCCCCGGCGCTGGTCGCGTTGAACCCCATCAGGGTCAGGACCTTGACCCGGGTGGCGGCGGGGAGCAGGTCGATGACGGCCCGCCTGCGGACCTGGGGCAGCTCGTTGACCGCGTCGACCGCGTCGTCGGCCCGCACGTGGCTGACGACCCCGGCCACGTCCTCGTCGCTGCGGTCCCGGAACAGGCGGGTGGCCAGGTCGGGGTCGAGCTCCTCGAACACGTCGGCCTCGAGCTCGGGGTCGGTGTGGACGGCGTCGAGGATCTCCGTGCCCTCCTTGCCCGACGCCTCCTCGAGCAGGTCGGCCAGCTGCGCCGGCTTCAGCCGGCTGAGGCGCCGGAAGGGGCCACGGGCGACACTGCTGGCGCGGTGGCCGATCAGTGGCTCGAAGGAGCGCCAGTCCCGGCAGGCGTGGCCCCCGCCCTGGCGAAGCAGGCCGAAGAGCCTGGCCGGGCGCCGGGTGTCGAGGCAGGAGAGCACCAGGCCCTCACCGCTCGGCGCCAGCTCGACGTCCCAGGCGCGCACGAGCTCTGCCTCGCCGACGTCGATCAGGCGGTGACCGAGGATGTCCTCGCGCAGCTGGACCTCCCCGTCCCTGCGATCGAAGCTGCGCAGGTCGAGCTTGGACTTGGCCAGCTCGATGCGCCGGGCGCTGAGCTCCGCGACCCTGGCGATCGGCACGAAGACCCGGCGGCCGTCGAGCCGGACGACGACCCCGGTGACGAGAGGATGGTCACCGTCTCGCAGGCGGACGATGACGTCGTCCAACTTCCCGACGCTCTCGCCCGTCGGCGAGAAGAGCTGCTGGTCGAGGAGGGAGGAGAGATGCGGCACGGACCGGCTCCTTCACGAGGGCGGGGCGCGTCGACACGGCGTTCTCGTGGTCCGGCCACGAGCCGACAAGCTGAGCGTGGACGATCGCCGCACGGATCTCAAGCCGCACGGATGTCAAGCTGGGACTCGTGACGGTCGAGCCCGGTTTCGTGACCCCCCGCGCCGACGCCCTGCTACGGGCGCGTGCGGAGGCGACCGAGTTGATCGCCGACCTGGGCGTTGAGCTCCTGGCCATCGCCGAGAGCACCGAGGCCAACCCCGACGACGAGCACGACGCGGAGGGATCGACGGTCGGCTTCGAGCGGGCGAGGGTCGGCTCGCTCCTCGAGCGCGCCCGCCGATCGGCGGCCCGCATCGAGGAGGCCATAGCGCGGCTCGATGCCGGCGATTACGGCCGGTGCGTCACCTGCGGCGCGGTGATCCCCGACGAGCGCCTGGATGCGCTGCCCCACGCGACGTCGTGTTTCGCGTGCGCGGCGGCCGCCCGGGGTCGGTAGCGAGCGGCAGCGGCAGGTGGGCGCGCTCCCACGCCTTCGCCTGAGTCCCGTCACCCTCGACACCCGTCAGGCCTGCCCCCGCCAGGTCACCCAGATGACGGTGGCGTCGTCGCGGAGGCGGTGGTCCTGGTACGCGAGCGCATCGTGGACGAGCCGCCGTACCGCCGCGTCGGACGGGGAGCTCGATCGCGCCGCCTCCGCGACCAGGTCGACGAACCGGTCGACGCCGAAGGGGACCCCGTCGGAGTTGCGTCCCTCGACGACACCGTCGGTGTACAGCACGACACCGTCACCCGGTTGGAGCTGGTGGCTCGCCTGCTCGGCCAGGGCACCACCGAGACCCCACGGCAGGGACGGCTCGCACCGCAGTGGACGGACGCTTCCCCCGTGCACCAGGAGCGGCGCCGGGTGACCGGCGTTGGTCCAGCGCAACTCGCCGTCGCGCAGGTCGAGCTGGGCCAGGAGCCCGGTGACGAACGGCTCCCCGCCGAACTGCTCGCCGACGATGCGGTCCAGACGTCGGTGGACGACCTCGAGCGGCTGGCCCTCCCTGCGGTCGTGGCGGTAGCTGCCCATGGCGAGCGCGGACACGACGCTGGCGGAGAGCCCGTGGCCCATCGCATCCATGACGACGAGGTCGAGCTTGGATCCGTTGACCACGTGGTCGAAGCTGTCACCGCCCACGTCGTAGGCCGGCTCGAGCATCCCGACGGAGGTGGCCTCCGGTACGTGGAGGCGCAGCGGCGGCAGCAGGTCCCACTGCATGCTGGCCGGGAGGCTCATCGCCTTGCGCCGCCGTACGAGGTTGTAGAGGTCGGTGGCGCGCGCCGCCGCCAGGATGGCCAGTCCCGCGAACATCCCCAGCTCCTCGAGCGCCGACCGCTCGAGGCTCTGACCGGCTCCGAAGATCAGACCGAGGACACCGGTGCAGTCCGTGCCCTCGAGCACCGGTACCCAGACTCGGGACGCTCCCGGGATCGCCTCGGTGAGCACCCGCCGGTCCCGGAGAGCGAGCCCGGCGGTCGTGTCCTGAACGGCCAGGGGCACGGGGAGGTCGACGTGGGGCTGGCCGTCGGGAAGGGGCAACAGCGTCGTCTGCTCGAAGTCGACGAGCAGCGTCATCGAGTCCGTCGCCCCCGCCCGGCGCGCCAGATCGCCGATCACCTCGCCAACTGCGGTCGGTGCCAGCGCGTGCAGGGCGCGCAGCGCCGCTCCGAAGTCGGTGTCGTCCACCCCTCCATCCTCCTCTGCGGACGGCCGCCGGCACCACACCGCCGCAGGTCAGCGTGGGGGCGGGGCGACGAAGATGCAGAACGGATGGCCAGCCGGATCGGCGTAGACGCGCAACGGCTCGTCGGGGTCGTCGGAGCGGTCGAGCAGCATCGTCGCGCCGAGCTCCACGGCGCGACGATGCTGGCCGTCCAGGTCGGCGACGGCGGGCACCGTGAGGTCCAGGTGGAGTTGCTGGGGGACGACAGGGTCGGGCCAGGTCGGAGCGGCCAGATCCGGCACCTGCTGGAAGGCCACGCGGGTGCCGGGGCCGGGGCCGACCAGGACGAGCCAATCCGCACCTGCCGGGTCGGGTTGGCCGGCCGGAGGCGCCTCGTCGCCAGGGCGGTACTCGTAGCCGAGCAGGCGGCGGTAGAACTCGGCGAGGCCTCTGGCGTCGGTCGTGTCGAGCACCACCTGGCGAAGGAGAGGGAAGGCGGTCACGTGCGCTCCTCGTCTCGGGGGCGGGGCGCGACACTGGAGCTGTCGTGAGTCCCCCGCCGGTCGACCCTCGCAGCTTCGCAGACCCGTTTGTGCTCGTCGTCGGGGACGTCTACTACGCGTACGCGACCAACGCCGGCGGGGTCAACGTCCAGGTGCGGTCCTCCGCCGACCTGGCCGACTGGGTGTCGCTCCCCGACGCCCTCCCGGCGCTGCCCGGCTGGGCCGGTCCCAACTTCACCTGGTCGCCGTCGGTGCTGCCACGCTCCGGCGGCTACGTCCTCTACTACGCGGTTCGCCAGACGAGCACCGGTCGCCAGGTCATCTCGGCCGCCACCTCGCCGACGCCCGATGGCCCCTTCGTGGACTCGAGCGCGGCGCCCCTGATCGCGCAGGCCGAGCTCGGCGGATCCATCGACCCGAGTCCCTACGTCGACGCCGACGGCACCGCCTACCTGCTGTGGAAGTCCGACGCCAACGCCATCGGACGGCCGTCCAGTCTCTGGATCCAACCCGTCGCCGACGACGGGCTGGCCCTGACCGGATCGCCGTCGCGCCTCCTCGACGTCGGCGAGCGCTGGGAGCGGCCCCTCATCGAGGCTCCGTGCCTGGTGGCCCACGCCGGGACCTACCACCTCTTCTACTCGGCCAACTGGTGGGACACGCGGAGCTACGCCGTCGGCTACGCCACCTCGGCGCGCCTGCTCGGACCGTATGTCAAGCAGACCGAGGACGGCCCGTGGTTTGCCTCCGATGGTCAGGTCGACGGTCCGGGAGGCCAGGAGCTGTTCGTGGACAGCCACGGCGGGTGGCGCATGGCCTACCACGGCTGGCCCGCGGGCGGGGCCGGGGCACGAGGCGCAGCCAGGAGCCTCCGCATCGTCCCGGTGTCGTTCGGCTCGGGGCGCCCCGAGGTCGCGGGCTGAGCCTCGAGGTCGAGCTGGTCGACGCCGGTGTCAGCCGGACGCGTTGCCGGTGAAGCTCCACCCGGCTAGGCGCAACGTGGGCGCGTGGTGCCAGGAGAGGTGCAGGCCTCCAGGGGCGAGGCGAGCGTCGTTGCCGACACCGAGGACCTGGCCGGGGCCGAAGGCGGCGACCGGCGACTGCGTGAAGCGCAGGTTGGTCACCGCAGGGCCCACCTCGCCGTCCTCGACGAGGAACACACCGTTGCGAGTGAGCCCGGTCACCACGAGCGTCTTCGGATCCAGCACCCTCGTGTACCAGAAGTCCTTGACCAGCAGCCCTCGCTCCACGCCGCGGATCAGATCCTCGACCGGCTCGGTGGACGCCGAGGAGAGGAACACGTTGGTGGCCACCGCACCGACCGAGGCCCCGCCGGGAACGGCGTGGCCGGTGCTCGACGCGCCGCCTCCGAGCTTGGCCGCCGTCCGCCGGTCGTGGGTGAGGCCCACCACCCGTCCCTTCCGGACCAGCTCGACCGGGCGTCGCGGGGTGCCCTCGGCGTCGAAGCCGAGCCCGTCGTGGCGGACGTCGGTGGCGTCGTCCCGGAGCGAGAGGCGCTCGTCGAGCTGGTGCTCGCCGAGCACGGCAAACGATCGGCCCTCCCCCACGGCGCGGGCGTTGAACCCGTAGACGGTGAAGAAGTCGAGCATGTAGGCGACGCTGCGAGGCTCGAGGACCACCTCGTAGCGACCGGGAGGGAGCTCGATCGTGTCGACCCCCCGTCTGGCCGTGCCCGCGGCGACCCGGCCCGATGCACCACCATCGAGGTCGGCGAGGCGGACCGAGCGCGCCGACGCGCAGCCATCGGAGCGGCCGAGACGGTGGATGCCGTCGACCGCGGCGCTCGTCGACATCGAGGCGATCCGCTGCCCTCGGGAGTTGGCGAACACGGCGTGGGTCACCGCCGTCTCGCAGTAACCGGCGCCCTCCAGCCCGTCTCCGGCGGCGACGAAGGCGGCGACCACGTCGGCCCGCTCGCCCGGTCCGGCCGCGGCGGTGGCTGCGTCGTAGTGCGCGTGCCGGCCGGCGACGAGCGCAGCCGGCGGGGCGAGCCCGGGCCATTCGTCGTCGACCGGTTGGAGCCTGGCGGAGGCGAGGGTGTCCTCGACGAGTCGGGCCAGGGCCTCGTCGGCGAGGTCGGTGGTCGTCGCGGACGCCGTCCTGGCGCCCGTCGCCACCTCGAGGCGGACGGTGACCTGCTCGTCGCCGACGTTCTGGTGGATGAACGAGTTGGCGAAGCGGGTGAGCCCCTCCTCGACGTGGGTCACCGTGACCGCCGCTTCGCCCCGGTCGCCGACCAGGTCGACGGCACGCTCCGCCAGGGAGTCGAGATCGACGTCGCGCCTCATCGGACGCCCACCCGCACGCTGCGGAACCGGCACGGCACGGCCGGGTGCCCGGTATGGCCCACCTGCATCGGCTGACCCTTGCCGCAGTTGGGGGTCCCCCACGAGACCAGCTCGGACGGACCGCCCACCATGTCCATCGAGCTCCAGAACTGCGGGCTGATGCCGGTGTAGGTCGGGTTGCGGAGCATGCGGCCGAGCCGGCCGTCGTTGATCTCCCAGGCGACCTCGCAGCCGAACTGGAAGTTGAGGCGCCGGTCGTCGATCGACCAGGACCGGTTGGTGTCCATGTAGAGCCCCTCGCCGGTCTCGGCGATCATCTCCTGGAGGGAGTGGGCGCCAGGCTCGAGCCCGACATTGGTCATGCGGACCATGGGGATGCGGTCGTGACCGTCCGCTCTGACCATGCCCCCCGCCGGGACGCCCGCGAGGGAGGCCGAGTCCCGTCCCGAGAGCACGCCAACCCACACGCCGTCTCGCACGATGTCGACGGCGTGGGCCGGCGTGCCCTCGTCGTCGAAGCCGAAGGAGCCGAGCGCCCCGGGGATGGTGGCGTCCGCGGTGACGTTCATCAGGTCCGAGCCGAAGCGGAGGGTGCCGAGCTGGGAGAGGTCGAGCCACGACGTGCCGGCGAAGGCCGCCTCCCAACCGAGGATCCGGTCGAGCTCGGTGGCGTGGCCCACGGACTCGTGGATCTGCAGGGCCATCTGCTCGGACCCGATGACGAGATCCGTGGTCGCCTCCGGGCAGCGGGGAGCGGAGAGCAGCGCCACGGCCTCCTCACCGATCCTGGCCGCATTCCCCGGCAGGTCGAGGCGGCGGACGAGCTCCCAGCCGCTGGTGCCGTACTGACCGCGGATCCCCGGGTATGACCGTCGTTGCGTCTCGCCGTCGCCGACGGCGGTGGCCGACATCGCCGCTCCGCACTCCCGGATCCGCTGCGAGATCCGGGCCCCCTCACTCGAGGCGAACCACTTGGAGGTGTCCCACACCTGGTACTCGGCCTGGGCCAGCCTGGCCCCAGCCTCGAGCCCCGTGCGGGTCACGCCGACGAGGAGGTCGCCCTTCTCGGCCAACGAGACCTCCAACGGGTCCTCGTCGCACCTGCTCTCCCAGTGGGCCGTGACCGCCTCGACCGGGGCCAGGTGGAGGTCGGGGCCACGGACGCGGGCCGACGTCGCCGCGGTGCGCGCCGCCATCTCCCCTGCCGTGCGGGCCGCCACCCGCGTGGTCTCCGAGACGGCGAAGAACCCCCACGACGACCCCATGAGGGCCCGAACCCCGATCCCGGCCTGTTCACGTCGACCCAGCCCCTCGACCTCCCCGTTCTGGGCCGACATCGACTCGGAGCGACGGTGCATCAACCGGGCATCGGCGTACCGGGCGCCGGCGGCGATCGCCGCCTCCACCCCTGCGACTGCGACGTCCATCACGATGAGCACCGTAGCCACCCAGCGGCGCGGCTGGGCGACGCCCGGGCCATCCAAGCGTCCTCGACGACCTTCGCCTTCATGCCCCCGTCCCGGCGGCCGTCGTGGCGCAGGGGATCGGCCCGTAGGGTGCCCGACGTGCCCAGTGCTGATCCCGCCATCGACCGCCACCTCGACGCGTGGCTCGGCGCGTCGCCCCCTCTCGACGGCGGGGTCGTGGTGGTCGGCAGCGAGCGACGTGTGCGCCCTGGCTGGGACGGCACCGTGCAGCCCCTGTTCGGGGTGCTGACCCCGACCGCGGCCGTGCTGTCGGTGGCCCCGACGGCCCTCGATGCCGTCACCGCCGCGGTGGCCGGGCGTGATGTCGGGCAGCTCGTCGACGTGCGCGCCTCGATCGCCGCCGCCATCGGGCGGCCCGGCGGGCGCGTGATCCACGGCGTGTTTCGCTGGAGCAGCCACCCGACGCCGATGCCCGAAGCCGGCGTGTGGGTGCCCGTCGACCACCCCCTCGTGCCGCCGTGGCTGGTGCCCTTCGGCGGCGAGGTCCTGCTCGCCCTCGACGGCGGCCGTCACATCGCCGGCGTGGGGCTCAAGCGCCACGATCCGACCGGACAGGAGGTCGCGGTGGTGACCGAGGCGCAGGCGCGTGGCCGAGGCTTGGGCCGCCGGCTGGTCAGCCAGGCGGCCCGGCGGGTGACGGAGACCGGCGCCGTGGTCACCTACCTCCACGCGCCCGACAACGCCGCATCGGCCCACGTCGCCGACGCCGCCGGGTTTCCCGACGTCGGGTGGCGCTGCCTGGCCATCTTCGGGGGCTGACCCGTGACCCGCACCACCCGGCTGTGGGCCGTGCTGGTCGCCAACCTCGCGCTGGTCGGTGCACTGGTCGGGGTCGGCATCAGCGCCCACTCCCTCGGCGTGTGGGCCGAGGGGGCCGACTACCTGGCCGATGCGGCCGCCATCGGTGTCTCGTTGGCGGCGATCGAGCTCGCCGGGCGGCCGGCCACGCCCGAGCATCCTGATGGGTATCCCCGGGCCACCCGCTACGCCGCCCTGGTCAACGCCGGCTGGCTGCTCGTCCTCAGCCTGCTGGTCGCCGTGGCCGCCGTGGAACGCCTCGTCACCGGGGTCCGGGAGGTGCACGGCCTGCCCGTGCTCGTGGTCAGTGGCGTCGCCGCCGCCGCCATGCTGGCGGGGGCGTGGGTCCTCGGCGGCGACATCGACGACGGTGACGACGACGACCTCAACGTGCGCGCCGTGCTGCTCGACACCGCGGCCGACGCCGCCGCGGCGGCCGGGGTGGCGGCCACAGGAGCGGTGATCGTCGCCGTCCACGGCGCCTACTGGCTCGACCCCGCCGTCGCCCTGATCATCGCCGTCGTCGTCGGCTGGCACGCGGCTCGCCTGCTGGACCGGATCCGCATGTCCCTCGCCTCCTGAGAAGGCGTTCCTCGCGAAACGGCGTCGGCCCGCACAGGAGTCGCACCCCGGGGACGATCACCCTCTGGCTCCGGAGGTGACGCCGGTGGCGGCAGGTAGCGAGACGACTGCACGGAGCGCGATCGCCGATGGTCCCTCGTCATCTCCCCCCCACGAGCCCGACGGCGACGGCCGTGAGCGGCACATCGCCGCACCCATGGCCGACCGCACCAAGGCGGGCGTCTCGTAGCTGCCCCGGGCGTCGATCGCCAGTGGGGGACGGGGCATCGCACTCGTCGCTCGCAGCCTCACCGGCTGACCGTGACCCGGCTCAGTCGTGGTCGGCCAACCTGCCCAGACGGTGATCGGCGTGGAAGAGCGCCTCGGCCAGCAGCGCGCGGACGTGAGCGTCGTGCGCCCGGTACAGGACGTGACGGCCGCGCTTGGTCGTATCGACCAGACCGGCCAATCGAAGCTTGGCCAGGTGCTGACTCGTCGCCGACGGCGACGATCCGACGAGGGCCGCAAGCGAGGACACGTCCAACTCGTCGCTGGCGACCAACCACAGGATCCGCAGGCGGGTCGGCTCGGCCAACATGGAAAACGCCGCCACGGCGGCGCGCACCTGCTCCTCGGGCGGCAGCCCGGGCCGGGCAGGGCCGTCGGCGGCGACACCGGACGTCTGGGACACGAGTCCAGATTAGCTGCATGGGTACGCATGTGTGCGTAGGATCTGGCGGTGAGCCACCACGCAACCTGCACGCCCGGCGCCCACGACCTCGATGACACGATTCGCGATGAAGCGGTGCGAGACACTATGTCGGGTGAGGATGCGCGGCCATCCGGCCAGGTGCAGCCGCCCAAGCGGGCCGGGGGCTTGTGGGCCGCCACCGAGGTCCGGTGGGCTGCGCTCGCCCTGATCCTGTTCGTGGGCGGCCTGGTGTTGCGCACGTCAGGGGTCGGGTGGGCGGCTGACGTGGTCTTCGCCGGGTGCTACGCGTCCGGTGGCTGGGAGCCGGGGTTGGTCGGGCTGCGGGCGCTTCGGGCCAGGACGCTCGACGTGGATCTGCTCATGGTGGTCGCCGCCCTCGCCGCGGCCGGAATCGGCCAGGTCCTCGACGGAGCGCTCCTGATCGTGATCTTCGCCACCTCCGGCGCGCTCGAGGCCGTCTCGACCCGCCGCACCGAGGAGGCTGTGCGCTCCCTGCTCGCCCTGGCGCCCGAGCAGGCCACCCGCGTCGGGGGTGCCGGCCACGAGGAGACGGTCGCGGCCGAGCGCCTGGAGGTCGGAGACGTGATCGTGGTCCGGCCCGGTGAGCGGATCGGCGCCGACGGCCGGGTGGTCTCCGGTGCCAGCGACGTCGACCAGGCGACCGTCACCGGCGAGCCCCTCCCCGTCGCCAAGCGGCCAGGTGACGACGTGTTTGCCGGGACCCTCAACCGGGCCGGTGTCCTCCGCGTCGAGGTGGCGCGTCCGGCCGCCGACTCGGTCGTCGCTCGCATCGCCGCGCTGGTCACCGAGGCCAGCGAGGCCAAGGCCCGCACCCAGCTGTTCATCGACCGGGTGGAGCAGCGCTACTCGGTCGCCATGGTCACGGCCACCCTGGTGCTGTTCTGCGTGCCGTTGGTCCTCGGCGACGCCTTCCGCCCGACACTGCTGCGGGCCATGACCTTCATGATCGTCGCCTCGCCGTGCGCCGTCGTGCTCGCCACCATGCCGCCGCTCCTCGCGGCGGTCGCCAACGCGGGCCGTCACGGCGTGCTGGTCAAATCCGCCCTGGTGATGGAACAGTTGGGCCACACCGACCAGTTGGCCTTCGACAAGACCGGGACGCTCACCGAGGGCAGCCCGCACCTCGACCAGATCCACGCTCTGGACACGGGAGTGACCGCCGAGACGGTGTTGACGTGGGCGGCTGCCGCCGAAGATCCGAGCGAGCATCCCCTGGGTCGAGCGGTGGTGGCCGGAGCGCGAGGCCGCCACCTCGTCGTGCCACCGGCTTCCGACTTCCTGGCGACGCCCGGGCGGGGCGTGGCGGCCACCGTCGCCGGCCGGCACATCCAGGCGGTCAGCCCGTCGGTCTTCGCCAGCGAGGGGGATGGATCGGTCCCGCATGCCGTCGACGAGCTCGAAGCACAGGGGGCCACCGCCGTGATGGTGCTGGCCGACGGTCGAGCGATCGGGGTGCTCGGGCTCAGCGACAAGCTGCGTGATGGCGCTCCCACGACCGTCGCCGCCGTCGCGGCGCTGAGCTCACGGCCGCCGGTCCTGCTCACCGGTGACAACTCGCGCGCCGCCGGCGCGCTCGGAGCTCAGGTCGGCATCACCGATGTGCGCTCGGCCCTGCTGCCGTCCGGCAAGGTGGACGCTGTCGACCAGCTCCAAGCCGATGGCACCCGCCTGGCCGTCGTCGGTGACGGCGTCAACGACGCACCCGCCCTGGCGGCCGCCTACGTCGGGATCGCCATGGGGCGTCACGGATCCGATCTGGCCCTCGAGACCGCCGACGTCGTCGTCGTGCGCGACGAGCTCGCAGCCATCCCCGCCGCCATCTCCCTCTCCCGCCAGGCCCGTCGGGTCGTCACCACCAACCTGACCTTCGCCGCCGTCGTCATCGTCACCCTCGTCTGCGTCGACCTCGCCGGCCACCTGCCGCTCCCCCTCGGTGTGGCCGGCCACGAGGGATCCACCGTCGTCGTCGGACTCAACGGGCTCCGCCTGCTGCGCCGGCGTCACTGGAGGTCGTAGCGGGCCACGAGACGGTCCGTCCGGCTCGACATCAGGACCTGGTTGCGGTCCGACGCACATCCGCGTGGGGCAGCCCGGCGGACGCATTCACCGGTCGTGAGCCACCTGCTGCTGTGTGTAGGAGAGGACGCGGGCGAAGAGGGCGGTGGCCTGGTGCAGATCGGCCGATGCGGGCGGGGGCACGTCGGAGGGGATGATGCTGGGCGCCGGGTGGGCGGCGGCGATGGCCGCGCCGACTCGGGTGGCGTGGCGCACGATGCGGGGGTCGAGGCTCCAGACGGTCTCGAAGCGGCGATCGCGATCGGCGAGGGCGGCCGTGGCCGGTAGCTCCCAGCCGGCCACGCAAGCCGAGTAGCCGGGCGCATCGCAGACCAACGCCCATTCGCGTCGCAACGAGGCGTTGGCCGCGACCGGGATCTCGGTGGGTCGGCCACGCCGGATGCGGTCGAAGTCGGCGAACACGACGACGGTCTCAGCGGTGCGGGCCAGTTCGCGCCATCGCCGTTCGGATTGGCGATAGAACCGGGCTCGCTGGAATGCGCCGTAGAGCACCGGGCGGACCGCCCGCGCGCAGTACTCGTCCTCCAGCGCCGACGTGAGTGCCAAGAGGACACCCTTGGTCAGGACCTGGGGCCGCAGCTCGGGATGTGCGGCCTGCAAGGAACCGAAGAAGGAGTCGGTGCAAGGGTTGGTGCCGCGCCTGGTTGACGCCGCGATGGCGGCATCCACCGACAGGCCTGTCCGCCGCAGGCGGGCGACCTCGGTCACCAGCGCCACATCCTCGTCGCGGTAGCGGCGGTGACCGCCGGCCAGGCGCGCCGGTCGCGGGAAGCTGTGGCGGGACTCCCAGGACCGGACGGTGGCGGTCGCGACCCCCGACCGGCGGGCGAGCTCACCGATCGTGAGCGCACCTTCGCCAGCCCCTGACGACAACGCTGCGGCCACCTCGGGGTCAGCCCCAGTGCGGTCGCAGAGCCAGGTGCTCTCGCCGGCATCTGCTCGTCGAAGCAGCGGTCATGGCGCGAAGCTACCCGCATCCGCCCCGCCCCGGTCGATGGAAAACCTGGGCCTCGTGTCAAAGTTTGGTTGTGCAGACAGCTCGGAGGCGCGTAACTTGAGGTGACAGCGGCGAGCCACCTGCATGGCCGCTCGCAGATAGCCGGAATGACCGACACCGGCGCCGTCGCTCCAGCCCCCTGGTGACGTGCACAACACGTCCCAGACGGGAGTTTGATGGCTTCGAGCACCAACTTTGACGCGTGGGGTGAGATCCAGGAGCGGGGGACGCCGTGGCCCACCGCTGGTTGGGACAACCAGGCCTGGCGCCACGGGGCCGCCTGCCTCGAGATCGACCAGGACCTGTTCTTCCCGACCGGGTCCAGCGGCGAAGCAGCGGACCTGATCCAACAGGCCAAGTCGGTGTGCGCCACCTGCGCCGTCCGGAGGGCCTGCCTGCAGTTCGCCTTGACCACGAACCAGGAGTTCGGGGTCTGGGGCGGCTACGACGAAGACGAACGTCACCAACTCCGCCGGGAATGGCGCGCGGCATCTCGCCGCTGAGCTCACCCCCGGACAAGATCTCCACCCGCCCGTGAGGCGCGGGAGCTCTACCTCTTCCCAACCACAAGGAGCACCTGAGATGACCGTTACGAACACCAATGGCCAGCAGAAGACCTTCACCGATTTCGGTCAGGACATGTGGTCCTACCTCACCGGCCAGGAAGCGACGATCGACTACACCTTCGTCGACATGGCCGTCGAGGTCCCCCACGCCACCGGAGCCGACAGCGCCCATGCCACCTGGAAGCTCAATGGCACACTCCGGGTCACCACCTCGGACAAGGACAACCGCGGCGCGCGCAACGCTTCCGGTGCCTGACCTGGAATCACCAAGCCGCCGCCTCCGCGTCGTCGCCGACCTCGACATCACGATCGGCGAAGGTCCCGATACCAGTTCCGCCCACCTCGGCGACGAGGCGGGCGGTCTGGTCCTCGACGTCGACGACCCCAAGGTTCTCCGAAGAGCGGTAGCAGGGCGGCGCTTTGCGGTCGACCTGCCGACGTGGATGCCAACCGAGACACTGGCAGACACGCCGATGCGCATCCGATCTGCAGGCCACGACCTCGCACACCTCCACCTCGAGCCCGACGGCAGACTCCGGGCGTCTCCCACAGCGGCCGGACTGCTCCTCTCGGCCAGGCTGATCGCATCCTCGCGCTCGGCCCGCGCCCTCGCAGTCGCCTCGATCGGTGCCGCTGGGGTCCTGATCGCCCGGCGCGTGGGCGTCATCCGGGCGCCCTCCACCCGCAACCCGACGAAAGGCAATGTCCTATGGCTGACTTCACGAGCAACACCCAGGTGGACGCATCTGAGAGCGCGCTCTTCGGCTACCTGTCCGATGTGAGCAACCTGCCGCGCTACTTCGTCCGGATGACCTCGGCCGAAGCGGGCGATGGTGAGGAGGTTCGAACAACGGCCACGATGCCCGACGGCCGCGAGGTTCGAGGCAACGCCTGGTTCCGCACCAACGGCGAGGACAAGACCGTGGAATGGGGCTCCGAAGGGCCGAGCTCCTACCGCGGCACCTTGGAGGTCAGCGGCGAGGGCAGCCAGAGTCGAGTCGAGGTCCGTCTCCACACGACCCGGGTGCACGACGCCGACCCCGAGGTACAGGAGGGCATCGAGCAGACCCTGGCGAACATCAAGCGGCTCGTCGAGCAGCTCGGCTTCGCCTAGCCCTGCCGATCGCTGACCGAGGGGAGCCCGGCGGTCAGGTCAGGTGCCCGTGGACCTGCACGCGCCCCAGTCGGCGGCCCCTCCGACGACGGGATAGGCCCAGGGCTGTCCGGCCGTGTCGACCCACGCCCCGCCCACGAGGGCGCGCCCCTGGTGCAGCACTCCCTCGTCGGCGAGCTGGCCGCAGCCGTGTTGTGCGCCGCTGCCCTGGTGACCGTGCTCCGCTCGGCCAGCCGGCGCATCGTGGATCTCAGCGGGCGTCGTCCGAGTTGAGGTTGGCCCCCGGCTCGACGATCTCGTCGATGCGGTTCAGCACGGACGGCTCGAGGACCGCGTCGGCCGCTCCGATCTGGCTGGCGAGATGCTCGGTGGTGCGTGGGCCGATGATGGCCGAGGTGACGGCCGGGTGGGCGATCACGAACGCGAGGGCCAGGTGGATCAGCGATATCCCGGCCTCGTTGGCCAGGTCGGCCAGCGCGGTGGCGGCGTCGAGCTTGGCCTGGTTGGCCGGGATGGACATGTCGTAGTGGTCCCAGGTGGCGCGGTGGGGCATCGTCTCGGTGCGCCGGCTGGACAGGTCCTCCGAGCCTCGGCGCCACTTGCCCGACAGCCAGCCTCCCGCCAGGGGACTCCACGCCATGACACCCATGCGGTACTTGGCGCAGGTCGGGAGGACCTCGGTCTCGATTCCCCGCACGAGCAGCGAATAGGGCGGCTGCTCGCACACGAAGCGTTCCCGACCCCGCCGCTCGGCGGTCCACTGGGCCTCCACGATCGCCGAGGAAGGGAACGTCGACGATCCGAGGTAGCGGACCTTCCCCTGGCGGACCAGGTCGGTCAGCGCCGAGAGCGTCTCGTCGATGTCGGTCTGCGGGTCCAGGCGGTGGACCTGGTACAAGTCGATGTGATCGGTCCCCAAGCGGCGCAGGCTGTTCTCGCACTCGGCGATGATCCAGCGCCGCGAGCTCCCTCGCCGATTGGGGCCCGAGCCCATCGGGCTGTTGACCTTGGTGGCGACGATCAGATCGTCCCGGCGGCCGGCGATGGCCTCGGCGACGATCTGCTCCGACTCGCCACCCGAGTAGACATCTGCGGTGTCGATGAAGTTGATCCCGGCGTCGAGCGCCGAGTGGATGATCCTGACCGAGTCGTCATGGTCGGCGTTGCCCCACGCCCCGAACATCATCGCCCCGAGGCAGAGGGCGCTGACCTCGACCCCGGTGGATCCCAGGTTGCGGTACTTCACGGCTGACTCACTCTCGCTCAGGGGTCGTTCCGGCAGCCAGCTACTCTTACCGGAGAGGCGCTCCGTCTGCGTCCATTATGCGGAGAAGTTCTCCGGTTGTCAAGAGGTGAGCCATGCGTGACGACGCTCGACGCAACCACGACCGCATCGTCGAGATCGCCATCGAGGTCTTCGCCGAGCACGGGGCCGACGCCTCGCTCAACGAGGTCGCCAAGCGCGCCGGGGTCGGACCCGGCACCCTCTACCGCCACTTCCCCACCCGCGAGAACCTCATCGACGCGGCCATGAGGACGCTGGTCAACCGGATCCAGACCGCGGCCGACAAGGCCGCTAGGAGCGAGCAGCCGCCTCGCGACGTCCTGCTCGCCTGGTTCGAAGCCTTCATCGCCCACATCAGCTTGCACCGCGGTGGCGCCGCCAAGCTGACCGCGGCCATGGGCAACCCGGACTCGCCCATCTACGGCAAGGCCCAGGTCCTCGCCGAAGCCAACGCCAAGGTCCTCGGCCGGCTCGTCGCAGACGGCGCGCTCCGCGACGACGTCGACACCATCCAGGTCTGCCGGCTCGTCGGAGGCGTCGCCGTGGTCGCCGACCAAGGCCAACTCGACCTCACCGTCGTACGCCCCCTGCTCGAGATCGTCGCCGACGGACTGCTCCGCTGAGCTCCCCGATGTCGACGTCCCGCCGATCTCGCAGTCTCGGTTGACCGTTACTCCCGGCGCGTGTCGGGTGCCCGCGAACCGTCGGTCAGATGCCCCGGTTCGCGCAGCCAGCGTGCCATGACCGCAGCGGACAGCAAGCCGAGAACGCCGACCACGGGACCCGCCAGGGCGATCGAGCCGAGCGCGATCACCGCCGAGTCGACGAGCGGGCCGGCTGAGGTCCCCCCGTCGGAGATCAGCCGCCAGACGGCGAGGAACGAGGCTCGCCCGACCTCGGGGGTGAGGTCGGCGCCGAGGGTCATGACGATGCCCGATCCCATCCCGTTGCCACACCCGAGGGCCAGCGCCACCAGGAACAGTGTCGAGACGCTGTGGCTGAACGGGATCAGCAGGTGCCCGATCGACAGCACGGTGACGCAAGGAAGAGCGACGGCCCGCCGTCCCCATCGATCCGAGGCGACACCGGCAGGGTAGAAGAACCCCAGATCGATCAGCGAAGAGAACGCGAAGATGGTGGACGCAGTCGACGAGTCGAGCCCGATGTGCGCGGCCCACAGGGGGACGATGGCGGTCCGGCTGCCGCGCAACAAGCTGATCCCGAACGAGCCCACACCCGAGGTCGCCAACCCGCGGCGATGGTCGGCCAGGACGCGCAGCGGGCGGACCCGTTCACCGCGGGCGAAACCGCCGGCCGTGTCCGCCCGGTCCCGCGCCACGACCAGCCACGCGAACCCGACGAGCACGCAGACCAGGTAGATCAAGAAGGCGGGGCCGGTGTCGTTGTGGGTCGCGACGCCGATGAACAGGAACGGCCCGATCACGTTGCCGGCCCTGGTGACCCCGCCGAAGATCGACAGCGCCCTACCCCGGGCGAAGGCCGGCGCAACGCGACTGAGGTGCGTCAAGCGGACCAAACTCCACACCGACCATCCCGCCGCCTGCACGAACACCGAGACCGCGAGAGCGGGGACCGACCCGGCCAGCAGACAGCCGACCAACCCGACGCTCATCAGGCCGGCGGCGATCCACCCCGATCTCCACTCGCCGAGCCGGGCCACGATGCGCCCTGCCGGCAGGTCGAACAGCATCGTGCCGAAACCATTGATCGCCACGACGACCGTCGCCATAGCAGGGGACGCGTGCGCGCCCCTGGCGGCGTAGATGAGGATCGGGAGCATCGCTCCCTGCCCGGTCGCGACGACCAGGTTCGGCAGGTACACCTGCCTCCACAACGGTCGGACCGCCTGCGCCGCGGACTGCTGCTCGGAGCCGTCCCCGGTAGCCGGCAAGGCGAAGGAATCGCCGACCGGCTCTCCTCCCATCTCGGCTTTCGCCACCTGGCCCTCCGCCCTCGGCCGAACAGCCGGGGAGCCTGCCATCGCGCTCGTCGAGGCGTCAACTCACGACGTCACCGCTGACCCGAACCCGGCCTTCGTGTCTACCCCTGGCCAGGGCCCGGGGGCACAACGGCCGGCCCGGCCTCCCGGTCCGCCGTCGTGACGACGGGGTCAGGGGGGACCGTGGGCCCGCACGACACCACCGCGTCGTCTCACGCCTACGTCAGGTCAGAACGCCGCCCCCGTCGACCGTGAGAACCGTCCCGGTGACGAAGCGGTTCTTCATCAAGTAGAGATGCGCGCCGACAACATCGTCCGGTTCGCCCGTTGAATGCGTGAGCGCCTGCTCCGCCAGCGCCGCAAAGAGAGCAGACCGCTCAGGTTCTGGAATGCTGTTCCACACAGGTGTGCGGACAACTCCGGGCGCAACCGCATTCACGCGAGTAGGGGCCAGCTCAACGGCGAGGCCTCGTGTCAGGGCTTCCATGGCCCCGCCCCGCTGGCGGCGAGCGTGGTCCCTGGTCGCGGGCGAGCACCGACCGTGCCGGATGTCAACACGATTGATCCGCCGGGGCTCATCTGCGGAGCTGCGCATTTGACCGCAGCGACGGCGCCCCAGAAGCGGACTTCGAACTGTTGCCGAGCCTCCTCGAGGGTCAACTCGCTGAGGGGCTTGACGGCCAAGCCGTCACCGGCGGTGTACACCAAGTGATCGAGCTCACCGACGTGCGAGAACAACCCGCGCAGGTCGGACTCGTTGCGTACGTCGACGACAGCACTCTCACCGTCGCTCGGGAGCGTCGCGAGTGCGGCCCTCAAGCGCCCTTCATCGCTCGCGGCGATGGTGACCGCGGCACCCTCGGCTGCGGCAGCCCTTGCTGTCGCCAAGCCGATTCCTGAACTCCCGCCAATGACGACGACACGCTTCTCTCTCAAAGTCACAAAATTTCTCCTTCGGCTTGGATGCATCCGGTGGACCCGTCGAACAACCGCGAGAAGGCGGCATCGAGCAGATCAGGCGACTACCACCACGGAGACGACCACGAGAGGCGCCCCCGAGGCACCGTTGCGTTGAACGTCCCGGCGGTCCCCGGGTGGAGCGCTCAGGCGTCGGCGCCGGCGAAGTAGTGGCCCTGGTCCAGATCCGCGACCAGTCCCGGCCCCGACGGTTTCCAGGAGAGCAGCTCGCGGGTGAGGGCGCTGGAGACCGGCATGTCGAGACCGAGGAAGCCGGCGAGGAACCCGAACTGGGGCTCGGCCTGCTCGGCCGTGATCGACGTGACCGGCAGGCCGAGCCCCCGCCCGATCGCCTCGGCGACGTCGGCGATGGCGACGCCCTCTTCGCCGACGGCGTGGAGCACCGACCCGGCCGGGGCGCCCTCGATCGCGAGCCGGACGAGGTGAGCGGCGTCGGATCGATGGACCGCAGGCCAGCGGTTGACGCCCTCGCCGATGTAGGCGGCCGAGCCGGCCGCGCGGTCGGCTGCGACGATCATCGCGATAAAGCCGTGGTCGCCGTCCCCGTGGACGGTCGGGGCGAAGCGGACGCTGATCGAGCGCACCCCGCGCTCGGCGAGCGCAAGCGCCGTGCGCTCGTTGAGGATCCGGCCGCCCGGCCCGGGGAACGGCTCGGCCATGTCGCCCTCGGTGGCAAGCGTGCCGGGCTTCAGGCCGGCGACGCCCGAGGCGATGGCGAGCGGCCGATCAGTCCCGGCCAGCACCTCGCCGAGTGCTTCGATCGCCGCCCGGTCCGTGGCGACGGCGGTCTCGAAGTCGCCGGTAAAGGCGATGTCGTGGCGGAACGCGAGGTGGACGACGCCGTCGCTTTCGGCCGCCGCACTGCGCAGCACGTCGAGATCGCCGATATCGCCCCGGCGAACCTCGGCGCCGGCGGCGGCGACGGCCTCGGCGGACGCGTCGGAGCGGGCGAGGCCGACGACCTCGTGATCGGCCGCGAGCAGCTCGGCCACGACGGCGGAACCGATCCAGCCGGACGCGCCGGTGACGAATATGCGCATGGGATGCCTCCAGTCGGGGGCGCGACCGTCGCATCGTGAGCGCGAGTGGCGGACACGGGGCGCTGGCCGCGCGATGACGTCAGCTACTGCCGTCAGGCTAGCACGTGATGGCGGCCACTGCCATCGCCTTGCCATGCAGGCGGTCGATGCGAGCCGAATGCGGCTGGCCGACACCGCCCCTCGGCGGGTGGCGGCACCAGGACGGCAAGCCGGGCGCGCCAGGATGCTGCTTTCGTGAAGGCGGGAGTCAGACGGCCGGGGGCGGCGGGCTGGGCGGTGGTCCGAGGCCGTCCATGAGGAGGTCGAGAAGGCGCTCGGCCTGTGCGTGGTGTCCGGGTTTGCCGGCGACGGTGAAGATGCCGACCAGGCTGGCAGCGATGTCCTCGGCGCTGATGTCGGCGCGGAGGTCGCCTGCGGTGCGGCCGGCGTCGAGGATGGTGTCGATCGCTTCGAGGAGCTCGGAGCGGGTCTGCGCCGTGGCGATCTCGCCGGCGTCGATCATGGCGAGCAGCGTGTCGAGCATCCCGTGCTTGGTCGCCAGCCAGTCGGCGAACAGGTCCATCCAGCGCCGCATCGCCTCGGAGGGCGAGAGCTCCTCGAGCAGCTCGCACGCCCCGAGAGTCAGGCGCTGCACCTGGTCCTGGTAGACGGCGTCGACGAGCGCTTCTCGGTTCGGGAAGTGGCGGTACAGGGTCCCGATCCCGACGCCGGCCTCGCGGGCGATGGCGCGCATCGACGGCTCGGCTTCGGAGGCCGCGAAGGCCCGCGTGGCCGCCGCCAGAAGCGTGTTGCGGTTGCGGACCGCATCCGTACGGAGCCTGCGAGTGTCCACGTCACTCAAACGGATCGCGCTCCACCTGCGCTATCCTAATCCGAGATAAACGGAGCATGATCCGCTTGAGTGATCCTGCCGACCCAGGAGACCCAGATGACCGAACCCGATGTGGCGACCGAGATGATGCGCACCGTGCGCTTCAACGAGTACGGCGAGCCCGGCGATGTCCTGCACATGGAGACCGTCGCGGTGCCGACCCCAGGGCCCGGCCGCATCCTCGTCGCGGTGCACGCCTGCGGCCTGACCCCGGCCGACTGGGCGCTCTGCCGAGGCCTGTTCCCCGGCGCCCTGCCCCGGGGCATCGGCATCGAGGTCGCCGGCACCGTCGACGCCGTTGGCGACGGCGTCGGTGACGTTGCCGGCGGCGATCTCGTCTTCGGAACCGCCGACTGGTCAGGTGCCCAGTCCGCCGGCGCGTCGGACCTCGCCATCATGGACCATTGGACACCGTTGCCCCCGGGGCTCGACCCCACGCAGGCGGCCGCCCTGCCGATGGCGCTCGAGACCGCGTATCGGAGCCTCGCGCAGCTCGGGATCTCCGCGGACCACACGATCCTCGTCCACGGCGCCGGCGGCACCGTCGGGTTCGCCGCCGTGCAGATCGCACTCATCCGCGGAGCCCAGGTGGTCGCCACCGCCGGAGGGACCTACGCCCAACGGCTGCGCGATCTCGGAGCGAAGGTGACCGCTTACGGCGACGGCATGGTCGAACGGGTCGAGGCCATCAGCAACGGCCCGATCAACCTGGTCCTCGACGCCGCACCGATCGGCGGCTCTCTGCCCGCCCTCGTCCAGATCGCCGGCGGCGACGCGCAGCGCGTCCTCACGCTCTCCGACTTCGTCGCCGCCGGAGAGCTCGGCGTCCGCGACGGCTCCCACGAGGACCAGACCCGGCGCCTCGACGTGTTCCCCGAGTTCGCGCAGCTCGCCGCCGACCGGAAGTTCACCGTGCCGATCGCCCGAACCTTCCCCCTCGAGGATTGGCGAGCCGCCCTCGAGATCAGCCTGAGCGGCCAGGCCCGGGGCAAGCTCCTGCTCCTGCCCGGCACCCCAGCAGCCGGAACCTGACGCCTCGGGCCGGCCCGGCCGCCCCTGTGTTGCATGCGCTGCCGGGTCTGGCCCTGACCCTCCCTCCCGTTCCGAAGGACCCGAGGCAGGTCATCTTCGAGTCAGATCTGGTTCTCGCCGCCGTCGACGTAGAGGTTGGCGCCGAGAACGTAGCTGCTCTGATCGGAGGCGAGGAACGCCACCACTGCGGCGACTTCATCCGCGCGGCCCATGGCCACGCCGGCGGCGAGGGCCGCCCTGACACCCGGCGCGTTCTCCCCGCCGACGAGCCCCGTGATGCCGGGGGTGTCGATGGGTCCCCGGTGAGACGGCGTTGACCCGGATGCCGCGGTCACGGAGCTCGTTGGCCCAGGTTCGGGCGAGGGATCGGACGGCCGCCCTGGATGCCGAGTAGGTGCCGAAGCCCTCCGCGCCGTGATCGGCGGCGGTGGAGGCGTTCAGGATCACCGAGGCACCGTCGTTGAGCAGCGGCAGCGCCTTCTGCACGGTGAACAGCGTGCTCGCCACATCATGACGGTGTCGAACGGCATCGCCGTCCAAGCGGCCAGCGGAACCCCCTGCGACGACCTCCAGCAGGTAGCCGATGCCGCTTTGGGCAACTGGCCGCCCGTCTGACGACTCCTGCGGCACGGCGTAGAACCCGGTGTCCGAGGAGGAGTTCGATGGCTGCTTCGAACGCATCCAGGCGGCTAGTGCGAGCTATCACCCAGCGGCGGCGGCCACTCCCTGGCCCGCAGGCGAAGATCACGAGCTGAGCTGTCGCGCGCCCCGACCTCGGTCATCGCCCGGGCGGCGTGGGTCGTCGGCTTCGCCGTCGGTGACGACCGAGGGTCAACCTCCGCCACCGTGGGTACGCCACGATGAGTGGGGCGGCGCCCCCTGGACAGGTCACACAGGACCGAGAGCGACGATGGACATCACACAACTGATTTTGGATGATCATCACGAGCAGCGTCGGTTGTTCGCCATCGTGGAACAGGTCGATCCTCATGACACCGCGAGTCTCAGGGCGGTCTGGAAACGGCTGGCCGCCTTCCTGGACCTGCACGCCGAGGCCGAGGAGCAATTGTTCTACCCCGCCCTGCTGCATGCGGGGAGAAGCGTGGGGGATGAGCACACGTCCGAGGCGGTAACCGAGGACGCGATCCACGACCACAACGACATCCGGGACGCCGCCGCCAGGGTCGCCGACCATGCCGCCGGTAGCGAGAGTTGGTACCAGGCGGTCGCGGGCGCCAACCAGGCCAACAGCGACCACATGGCCGAGGAGGAACGCGAAGGTCTGACGGACTTTCGGCGCCAAGCTTCCCTCGAGACTCGCCACGAGCTGGCCGTGGCCTTCGCTGCGTTCGAAGCGGCTCATGTCGCCGGTGTCGAACCGGTCGACAAAGACCCCGACGCGTACATCGCCGAGCACCAGAATGGCCAAGACGACGGGCGCGACGTCGAGGCGGACATCAGCTCTGCCGACAGCGCGGGGTCGCTGGGCATCGGAGGCCTGCGAGGACGATGACCCGTCGTCAGCATGGCCGCCTCGCCGCCCTCACTGGCCGGGCAGATCGCCGTGTCTCGCAGCTGGCAACCCGGAAAACATGGCGCCTGACCTGCTCGTTTGCCGTGGCAGCCCCAACGGGATTCGAACCCGTGCCTCCACCTTGAGAGGGTGATGTCCTGGGCCGCTAGACGATGGGGCCGTGCTGCGGCGAAAGGAGTGTAGCCAAGCTGGGGAGACGACTGCGTTAGCGTGCGGCGCATGGCCGGCGTCACGCAGTGGCGAAGGTGGGCCCCCTGGCGCGGCGTCCTGGCCATCGCGGTGATCCTGCTCGTCATCGTCCTGGTGCCCACCAGGACCGCCGGGCTGGTGGCGCGCGCCCAGTGCCGGACGTCGAGCGGCCCCCTGTTCCAGACGGTGTCGTGCCCGCTGTACGTCGAGCACTATCACGGCGGTGACCCCGCCGTGATCGTCAGCGTGTCGGCGCGTCCGGCGACGACCACCGACGATCCCGGTGCCTACGCCAGCCTCGGCTCGGTCACCAGTGGCTTTCATCCGGGCGCGTTGGCGATCGAGGTCCTCCTGGCCCTCGTCGGCTCCGTGGCACTCGCCGCGCTCTTCACCTATCTGACCAGGCGGAGGACGCGGATCCCGCCCTCCGGTGGGCGACGCCGTCGTCGCGTCGGGTCCACCGGCGCGGCCCGAGTCCGGACGGCGCGTGTGGGAGGAGGCGGGCGGGCGCGCTGACGCCCGGGCCCGGCAAGCCATGGAGTACCACGAGTACGAGCGAAGGACCCGCGAGGCCGTCGACCTCAATCAGGCCGGTGACCCGGCCGGCGCGAGTGCGCTCTTCGAGGCCATCGCCGGGGATTCCACGCTGACCGAAATGGACCGCAACATCATGTTCCGCAACGCCGCGCTCCTGCGCGAGTCGACCGGGACGCCAGAGGAGACGGAGTGGCTCTACGACCAGGCCGTCGGGCTCGAGCGGCGGTGGTGCCGGGGAGCGGGCCGGGAGGCGAAGGCGGCGTGGCTCGAGCGGACGGGACGCCAGGGCGAGGCCGCGGCCGTCGACACCGAGTTGCAGGCCGAGGGCTGGCTGCTCAGCGCGGAGCGGCGCAAGTACGAAGAGGCGGTGTTCCGCACCCGCCGCTGACCCGGTCACGCGGCCCCCGACCGGAGCCGGGGGCCACGTGAAGGACCTGGCTCGGGGGGAAGGACTCGAACCCTCAATGGCAGGGCCAGAACCTGCTGTGTTGCCGATTACACCACCCCCGAAGGGCGCCATGGACCCTAGTGGCTCGGGGCCGGCCGCGACACTCCCTTGCTCCGGGCTCAGGCCGGGTCGGACCGGTCCCCGAGTCGCGCGGTCGCCGCGCTAAGGCGGGCGAGGGTCTGGTCCCGGCCGAGCAGCTCGAGCGACTCGAACAGCGGCGGTCCGACGGTCCGGCCGGTCACCGCCAGGCGCACCGGCTCCTGCGCCTTGCCGAGGGAGGTGACGCCGGCCGCCTCCCCGGCGGCGGCCACCGCCTCCCGGATCGTCGCCGCGTCCCAGTTGCAGACGGCCAGTCGCTCGGACGCGCCGGCCAGGACGGCGGCGAAAGCCGGGTGCTTGGCCACCGACTTGTCCCAGGCGGTCACGTCGAGGCGCGGGTCGGGGAGGTACAGGAAGTCCGACATCGACCACACCTCGGCGAGGGTGCGGCTGCGCTCCTGCACGAGGGGAAGCAGCGGGCCGACCCGCGCCGTCAGCCAGTCGAGCGACCTGCGGGTCAGCTCGTCGGGACCGAGGGCCCGGAGGTGCTCCGCGTTGACCGACGACAGCTTGCGCTCGTCGAAGACCGCCGGTGACCTCTTGACGTCCTCGATGCGGAACTCGGCCAGGAGGTCGTGGAGGCCGAGGTGCTCCCGGTCGCCCCCGGGCGACCAGCCGAGCAGGGCCAGGTAGTTGAGCATCCCCTCCGGCAGGTAGCCGGCGTCCCGGTAGTCCTCGACGGCCACCTTGTCGCGGCGCTTGGACAGCTTCTTGCCCTGGGCGTTGTTGATCAGGGGGGTGTGGGCGAAGACCGGGAGCGGTCCGAAGCCGAGCGCGCCCCAGACCATCACGTAGCGGACGGTGTTGGACAGGTGGTCGGCGCCGCGGATCACGTGGGTGATGGCCTCGTCGGCGTCGTCGACGGTGTTGGAGAGCAGGAACAGCGGGCTGCCGTCGGACTTGCGCACGACGAAGTCGCCGACGGTGGCGTTCTTGGTCTCGTTGCGTCCCTGGATCAGGTCGTCGAAGACGGTCACGCCGCCGTCGGCGGCGCGAAACCGCACCACCCGACCGAGCGTGGGCTCCAGGTCGCGATCCCGGCAGTGCCCGTCGTAGCCGGGGGGGCCTCCCTTGTCCGCCCGCCTGGCGTCGACGTCCGCCTGCGTGCAGTCACAGGCGTACGCGTGGCCATCCCTCAGCAGCGTCTCGACGGCCGCCCCGTGGCGGACGGCGAGCGACGACTGCAGGATCGGTCCCTCGTCGCAGTCGAGGCCGAGCCACTGCAGCGCCCGCTGGATGCCGGCGATCTGCTCGGGCTGGTTGCGCTCCCGGTCGGTGTCCTCGATGCGCAGGAGGAACGTGCCGCCCTGCTGGCGGGCGTACAGCCAGTTGTGCAGGGCGGTGCGCGCCGTTCCGACGTGGAAGTAGCCCGTCGGCGAGGGGGCCAGGCGGACCCTCGGCGGGGAGGCGGCGGCGGTCATGGGCGGGCTCACGCTACCGGGCCGCACCGGCGCGGCGGCGCACCGTCACGCCAGAGGCCGGCCCGGAAGGGCCGGCCCGTGGCGGTTGGGGAGCCGGGTCGGACCCGGCGGCTGCTCAGCTGGCCAGGAGGTCGTGAGCGTCGCTGCCCACGAGGTGCCGGCGGAGGCGGATGATGGCATCGCGCTCGATGCGCCGGACCCGCTCGGCGGTCAGGGCGAGCAGCTCCCCCACCTCGCCCTGGGTGCGCGGCTCGCCGCGGTCGAGGCCGTAGCGGAGCCTGAGCACCTCGCGCTCGTTGTCGGGCAGCTCCGAGAGGAACCGGTCGATCTCGGTCGGCAGCAGGGCGCCGGCCACCGACTCGAAGGGCGACTCGGCCGACTGGTTGACCACCAGGTCGCCGAGGCTGGTGTCGCCGTCCTCGCCCACGCTGACGTCGAGGCTCATCGGATCCGAGTCGTAGCGGAGCAGCTCGGCCAGCCCGGCCTCGGTCATGCCCATGGCCTGGGCCACCTCGAGGAGGGTGGGAGGCCGGCCGTTGGCCGACTCGAGCTCGCTCTGCAGCCGGCGGGCCCGACGGATCTCGTCACCGACGTGGGCGGGCACCCGGACCGTGTGGGCCGTGTTCTCGATGGCCCGGCCGATGGCCTGGCGGATCCACCAGGTGGCGTAGGTGGAGAACTTGAAGCCCTTGCGCCAGTCGAACTTCTCGACCGCGTGGATCAGCCCGAGGTTGCCCTCCTGGATCAGGTCCCCGAGGGGCAGACCCGACCACTGGTACTTGCGGGCGACGGAGACCACCAGCCGCAGGTTGGCGTTGATGAATTGCGAGGTCGCCACCTCGGCGGCGCTGACGGCACGCCGCAGGGTCCTGCGTTCCTTGGCCGGGACGGCGTCCTGACCGTCGAGGCGCTCGCGCGCCGCCTGCCCCTCCTGGATGATCTGCCCGAGCCGCATCTCGTCGGCCTTGGTCAGGAGCGGGAAGGAGCCGGCTTCGTCCAGGTACAGGCCGAGCAGGTCAGGTCCGGTCCCCGCATCTCGTCGCTTCGTATCACTCATCGCATGCCCTCGGCCGCCACGTGGCGGGCGGCCCATCGTCGGTTGGTTGCAAGGAAGGGAACGTCGGGGATGGCGTCTTTATGCCATGACGACGCGTTTCCGGCACGGTTGTGACTGATGTCACGTAGGCGACACGGTCACGGCCCGCACCGAGGATCGGCCGGCGCCCGCTGGTGGACCGGCTCAGGAGCCGATGCCGACGGCGGCGTCGGGCTCGAGGACCCGAAAGGTGAAGCTCTCCTCGAGGTAGAGGGTCACGCTGCCACGCTCGTGGTCCAGGTAGCCGATGGAGAGATCCTGGCCGCTGTCGAAGACGAAATCGCCTCCGCGTTGGCTGATCAGGATACCACCGCCCACGCCGGGCGCCCAGACGATGGGTCCCCCGGCGATGCGGCTGAGGTGCTCGAGGAGGGGATAGCCGCCGCGTTCGATGGTCTCGGACACGCCGAGCCACGCCTCGTCGCCGAGAGCCAGCCCGAACGGGCCGCTGACCCCGGAGCCGCGCAGGCGCGCCACCGCCGAGGCGACCGCCGCCGTGTACCCACTCCATCCGCCTTCCACGGGCACCGGCGGGTGCGACGACTCCTCGACGATCCCGCGGATCCCGCCGTCGGCGTAGCCGTGGAAGACGGCGATGTTCTCGGCCAGGGCCAGCTGCTTGGCCGCCGCCGCCAAGGGGCCGAGGTCCACGGCCGGGTTGCCCCGGTCGGCGTCCGCCAGCTCGGCGCGGTCGAGGGTGAAGGCGACCCGCAGCTCCACGAGCGGCTGGACGCGGCGGACGCGGCCCTCCACGTCGGGGGCCGGGCCCGCGGTCACCGACTCGGTGGCACCGATCGGGTGAGCGGAGTGCGGCCAGCCGTGCGGGCCGTCGAAGTCGACCAGGCGGCGGGCGGCGAGGTAGGTGCGCAGCCGCGACCCCGCCTCCTCGTCGATCTGGGACCAGGCGGCACCCGAGACCGGGGCGAGCTCGCGAAGGAGGTGGTTCATGGCTGGCTTCCCTTCAGGCTGCCGATGCCGAGGGACCCGTCGGCCGCGGGTCCCGATGGCGGGGCGTCCGGCGCCGCCTCGCCCCCGTCACCGACGGCCTCGTCCTCGACCTCGGTGACCGGCACGCTGGTGAACAGGTAGGTCCGCAGGTTGTCGTCGAGTGCCGCGTCGTGGCGCCGGAGCCACTCCAGGGACATCACCGCGTGCTCCTTCTCCTCGTCCCGGTTGTGGGCGAGGATCTCCTTCAGCTCGGGATCGGCGGCGGCCTCGACGCGCTGGTCGTACCAGTCGATCGCCTCGAGCTCCTCCTGGATCGACACGATGGCCCGGTGACGGTCCATGAGGGGCGTGCTGAGGAGCTCGGTGTCCTCGTGGTATCCGGCGCTCTGAGCCAAGGTGGGTGGTGCCTTCCGGGGGGGGTGGGTGGTCGCTCGCCGGACGGGGACGTCCGTCGACCGTTCGGCGTTCTACCCTGATCCTCGCCGTCAGCACCGGATTCCTCCGCACGGGGGGGTCCGGACGGGGCACACCGACCGAGGAGGACGCCGTGGACGACGAGCAGCTGGTGAAGAGGATCGACGAGCTGGTCGACGAGGAGCACCGCTTGGAGCGCGAGCACGCGGCCGACGGCCTCGCCGAGGAGGACAAGGCCAGGATGGGTGACATCGAGGTCCGCCTCGACCAGGCGTGGGATCTCCTGCGCCGCCGGCGCGCCCGCCGCCACGCCGGCCTCGACCCCGACAGTGTCGACCAGCGCTCGGGACCCGTCGTGGAGGGCTACCAGCAGTGAGCGCCACCACCGGGGACCGGTGAGGCCGACCTGGTCGCATCGGTCCTCCACGACTGATCGGCGGCGAGTGGCGCCCGGCCGCCCGTGATGCCGGGTGTCCCGGCGGCGACCAGATCGCCGCCGGGACACCGTCGGGGGCTAGCGGATGCTGCCAGGCAGCACCTGGAACCAGAGGAAGATGTTGGTCGGGATGTTGGGCGTCACCGTGGCGTTGCCCTGGGCCCGGAGCCGCTGGACGTCGGAGTACTGGTACTTCGCCCGGGCGATCTGGTAATAGGTGCTCGGCGACGTCACGCCGATCACCTTCACGTTCCACCACTCCGGCTGCGCCCCGTTGCGGGTGAGCACGATGTGGCTGTGGGGGGAGAGCGGAGCGTTGCCCAGGCTCTGCGGGCTCTTGCCGAGCGCCGACGCCAGGCGGGACAGGTCGGTGGTCGCCGGGTGGTCGATGCAGTAGCCGGACGTCGGGCACTGCAGCCCACCCGCCTTACCGAACAGCGGGACGATGATGTACAGCGGGTCGGTGTAGGACACCGACGGCGTGCCGGGAGGCAGCTTCGTCGCCGGTGCGCCGGCTTCGCAGTGGCTCGACGACCTGGCCGGGACCCGGCGGTCGCAGAAGTAGTTCTCGCTGTAGAGGAAGTTGGCCTTGCGTCCCTGCACCGAGCCGGCGGTGACCCCGATCTGGCCGCAGATCTGGCTGGAGCCGACGGTGCTGGCCGTCGTGCACTGGCGGTCCAGCGGGTTGCGAGCCACGCCGGGGGTGAAGTGGGTCGGGCCGGTGACCCCATGGTAGAGGTGGGCGTCCTGGACGCGCACCCGGCCGGCGAGGGTCTGGAAGTAGAGGAACACGTTGGTCGGGACCGGGGCGGTGACCCCGGCGGCCTTGTTGGACTCGAGGGCCTTGACGACGCTCATGGAGCCCTGCGAGGCGGCGATCTGGTTGTACGACGCCAGGCTCGTCACGCCGATCACGTTGACGTTCCACCACTCCGGCAGGTTGTTGTTGCGGTTGGTGATGATGTGGTCGTGGGGGCTCAGCGGAGCGTCGTACAGGCTCTGGGGGCTCTTGCCGAGGGTGCTCGCCAGCCTGGACAGGTCCATGTTGCCTGGGTGGTCGATGCAGCGACCTGGCGCGTAGCACTGCAGCCCGGCGGGTGAGAAGCCGAGCGGGACGATGATGTAGAGGGGGTCCTGGCTGGTCGCGCCGGGCGGGAGCTTCTTGGCCGCCGCCCCCGCCTCGCAGCCGGTCGGGGCGTGGGAGGAGATGGCCCGGTCGCAGTACGAGCGGGCCGTGTACAGGAAGTCGACGTTGGTGCCGCGCGTCGAGCCGGGTGCGCTGTACCAGCCGTGGGTCACGCCGACGCCCTGGCAGTCGGGGCCGCCGAGGGTGCAGTCGTAGCGCATCGGGTCGTGGGTGAAGCCGCGGTACAGCGGCTGGCGGCCCGAGCCCGCGACGGTGTTCTGCGTGTTGGACGTGACGTGGCCCGCGCCCGCCTGGGCCGAAGCCGGGGCGACCGTGAGGGCCGACGCCGCAAGACCGATGGCCGCCAGCACGCCGAAACGACGCCCGCGACCCCTAAAGGGTGACCGCAACTCGATTTCCTCCCGCTCGAATGGTTTGGCGGCCGTCTACCCGATTGGGCCGGGAATCCAAACCGGACCCGGATCGACCCTCAGGGCGCGCCGGATCAGCTCACGAGCGACCGGAGACGCTCGCGGTGCGCGCCGTGGGCGACCCCGGCCAGGGCCAGGCCCCTCTCCCGGTCGTCGAGATCGCGCAGGTCGGCCACGCCGTGCTCGGTGACCACCACGTCGATGTCGGTCCTCGGCGTGGACACGACCTCGGTCCGCTCGACGATGCCCGAGCGCTCGGCGTTGCCGGCCCGCAGCACGACGACCGAGAGGCCGCCGGGTGAGCGGGAGGCGCCGAGGCTGAAGTCGGGGTGGCCGCCGGGACCGGACACGACGCGACCGCCGACCACCTCCACGTTGACCGACCCGTCGAGGCCGACCTCGAGGGCGGTGTTGACCGCCACGAACCGGGGGATGCGCCCGATGGCGGTCAGGTCGTGGGTGACCTCCACGGGCGCCACCCGGAGGTGGTTGCGCCGGTGCAGGTCGGCCAGGCGCTCGCCGCCCCACACGTAGGCGGCGACGGCGGTGCCGGTCAGCAGGCCGCGCTCGGCCAGGCCGGCGAGCTCGTCGGTGACCACGCCGGAGTGGACCGCGACCGGGCGGTCGATGGCATCGACGAAGGCGGCGCCGAGCGCCCCAGGACCCCACTGGATCGTCGCCCCGTCGGGGAGCAGGCCGGCGACGAGGTGCCCGATGGTCCGCTCGGCCTCGCCCGGCTCCGCCGACTGCTGCGGGTCGGGAGGGTCGGTCCGCTCGACGACCTCCACCACGTGGCCTTCGATCCTCGGCGTCGGGCCCGCGGGTCCTGCACCGGCGGGCCACCGCTCGACGACCACCGCGCCGGCGGCCGAGGCGGCGGCGGTCGCCCAGCCCACGTTGGCCAGGGTCCTCCACCTGCTTCCCCTGGCGGCGGTGCCGTCCGCCACGGCGCCGACCACGGCCACGGCCGGGCGGCGCGCTCCGGCCAGCAACCCGGGCACCGACGACAGCCGCGCCGGCGTGGAGCGGACCAGCCCGGAGGCGATGGCGGAGCGGAGACCGCTCCCGGTGAGCAACGTGGACACAGGGACGGCGGTCTCCTTGAGCCACCCGGGGGTGCGCACCACCCAGCCGAGGAGCAGCTCCGGGTCGACCAGGCCGGTGAGGGAGGCGATGGCCGCAGGATCGGGGAGGGGACCGTCGGGGCCGTCGGCGTAGACCACGAGCGGTCGCCGGCCCCCGCTCACCGGTTGGCTCACCGCCTCCGGCGCGCCGGCGCCCGGGAGGAAGGTTGCGCGGGGTCGGGGCGCTCGGTGCGCGCCGGGATGGGCAGGGAGCGCTCCTCGTCGGTGGCCAGCTCCACGTGGTGGTCGTAGTGCCAGAACGACACCGTGTCCCCGTCGATCCACCGGTACGTGGCGTGGCCGCCCTCGATGGCCACCGAGAGACGCCCCTGTCGCCAGCAGATGGTGAAGGCCAGGCGGGTGAGCTGGGAGGGCAGCTGGGGCCGGAACACCAGGCGCCCTCCGTGGTCGCGCATGCCGCCGAACCCGTTGACCGCGGCGAGCCAGGCGCCGGCGAGTGCGGCGATGTGCACCCCGTCGCGGGTGTTGTGCTCGAGGTCGTGGAGGTCCATGAGGGCCGCCTCGCCCCAATAGTCGTAGGCCAGGTCGAGGTGCCCGGTCTCGGCGGCCATGATCGACTGGATCGCCGAGGACAGCGACGAGTCCCTGACCGTCAGGGGCTCGTAGTAGTCGAAGTCGGCGGCCTTGTCCTCGTCGGTGAACTCGTCGCCGCAGAGGAACAGCGCCATGACCAGGTCGGCCTGCTTGACGACCTGGTGGCGGTACAGCTCGAAGTAGGGGAAGTGCAACAGGAGCGGGTACTGGTCGGGCCGGCACCTGGCAAAGTCCCAGGGCTCGAGGTGGAGGTAGCCGTCGGCCTGGGGGTGGACCCCGAGCCGGTCGTCCCTGGGGACCCGCATGGCGGCGGCCGCGGCACGCCACGCGGCCAGCTCGTCGGCGTCGACGCCGGTGGCGACGTCGGGGTGGCGGTCGACGGCGTCGGCCGCTTCCAGCAGGTTCCTCTTGGCCATCAGGTTGGTGAAGACGTTGTTGTTGGCGACGGCGCTGTACTCGTCGGGCCCGGTGACGCCGTCGATGCGGAACTCGCCGTCGCCGTCGGTCCACCCGAGCGAGTGCCACAACCTGGCCGTCGCCACCAGGAGCTCGACGCCGGTGTCGCGCTCGAAGTCGTCGTCGCCGGTGGCCAGGACGTAGCGGCGCACGGCGTCGGCGATGTCGGCGTTGACGTGGAAGGCGGCCGTGCCCGCAGGCCAGTAGGCCGAGCACTCGGGCCCGGCGATGGTCCGCCAGGGAAAGGCCGCACCGGAGAGCCCGAGCAGCTCGGCCCGCTCGACCGCCGCCGGCAGGATCGACTGGCGCCACTGCAGGGCGTGGGCCGCGGCCCGCGGATCGGTGTAGGTCAGCACCGGCAGCACGAAGGTCTCGGTGTCCCAGAAGGCGTGGCCGTCGTAGCCGGGACCGGTCAGGCCCTTGGCCGGGATGGCGCGCGTCTCGGCCCTCGTGCCCGCCTGGAGGACGTGGAAGAGGGAGAATCGCACCGCCTGCTGGATCTCGTCGTCGCCGTCGACCTGCACGTCGGCGCGGGTCCAGAAGTCGTCGAGGTAGCGGCGCTGCTCGGCGAGCAGACCCTTCCAGCCGGTGTGCTTGGCCCCGGCGACGGCGGCGCCGACCTGGTCGCGGAGCGCGGGCACCGATCGCACCCCCGACCAGCCGTAGGCGACGGCCTTGACGATCCGCAGCTTCTGGCCGGCGCCGAGCTCGGCGATGAAGGTCGTGCGCGCCGTGTCGTCGGACGAGTCGCTCGACACGGCGACGTCGACGGGCGCGTCCCAGATGTGCTCCATCTGGGCGGCCACGCGCAGGCCGGAGCGACGGGTCACGTGCGCCAGGTAGGCGCCCGAAGGCCCGTGGGCGTGCTCGAGGGCGTCGAGGGGATGCCCGAGGGCGGCGGCGACGCGCGGATCGTGGCTGAGGACCGGCACGTCCTCGTTGGCCACCAGCTCGGACTGCACCACGACGCGCACGTCGCCACCGACGGCCTCGACGGCGTACTCGACGGCCATGACGGCGCGCTGCACGAGCGACACCAGCCGCGTCGAGTGGATCCTGACGGTCTTGCCGCCGTGCGAGGTCCAGGTGGCCTCGCGGCGCAGGACGCCGGCGCGGAAGTCGAGGACGCGCTCGTGGTGGAGCAGGTCGCCGTAGCGGACGTCGAAGGGCTCGTCGTCGACGAGCAGGCGGATGAGCTTGCCGTTGGTGATGTCGACGACGGTCTGGCCGGCCTCGGGGTAGCCGTAGCCGGCCTCGGCGTAGGGCAGCGGCCTGGTCTCGAACAAGCCGTTGAGATAGGTGCCGGGGAGCCCGTAGGGCTCGCCCTCGTCCAGGTTGGCCCGCAGGCCGATGTGGCCGTTGCCCACTGCGAAGACGGACTCGGTCTGCGCCAGCAGGTCGAGGTCGAGGGTGCGCTCGCGCACCGACCAGGCGTCGACCTCGAACTCCTCCTCCTCGATCAACGGAGGTCCAGGAGCTCGGCCAGGTCGGTGACGACGCGGGTGGCGCCCCGCTCGGCCAGCTGGGTGGCCTGGTCGAGGCGGTCGACGCCGATGACCGCACCGAAGTGACCCGCCCTTCCGGCCTCGACACCGGCGAGCGCGTCCTCGAACACGGCGGCCGCCGCCGGCTCGACGCCGAGCATGGCGGCCGCGGCGAGGAACGTGTCGGGGGCCGGCTTGCCGGCCAGCTTGCGCTCCTTGGCGACGACGCCGTCGACCCGCACCTCGATCAGGTCGGCCAGGCCCGTGACCTGCAGCACGTCGGCGGTGTTGGCGCTCGACGAGACGACGGCGCGCCGCAACCCGGCGTCGCGCACGGCGCGGAGGTAGCGGACGGAGCCGTCGAAGACGGCCACGCCGTCGGTGTGGATCTTGGCCAGCACCGCCTCGTTCTTCTTGTTGCCGAGGCCGTTGAGGGTCGCCCGGTCGGGCGGGTCGTCGTCGTTCCCCTCGGGCAGGTCGATGTGGCGGGACTGGAGGAAGGCCCGCACCCCGTCGATCCTGGGCCGACCGTCGACGTAGGCCCCGTAGTCGCGGCGGAGGTCGAAGGGGCGAACGTCCTCGCCGGGCGCGCCGTCGCGGTGACGGAGGAAGTCGTCGAACATCTCCTTCCAGGCGGCGGCGTGGAGGTCGGCGGTCCTGGTCAACACGCCGTCGAGGTCGAAGAGGCAGGCGGTGACGCCGTCGGGGAGTCCGAGCACGAGAGGAGTCCTACCCCTTCTCAGAAGGGGCCGGACAACTCGCCGAGTGCGTCGGTGAGGCGCAGGTTCTCCCGGTAGTCCACAGGACAGGCGATGATCGACACGCCGTCGTCTGCGAGCGCCCTGCGCAAGGTGGGCAGCAGGGCGGCGGCGGATTCGATCCGGTGCCCCTTGGCGCCGAAGCTCTCGGCGTAGGTCACGAAGTCGGGGTTGGTGAAGGAGATGGCCGTGTCGCGCCCGAGCTCGAGGTCCATCTTCCACTTGATCAGCCCGTAGGCGTCATCCTGCCAGATGAGCACGGTGAGCGGAATCCGCTCGCGCACCGCCGTCTCGATCTCCTGGGAGCTCATCAGGAAGGCGCCGTCGCCGACCGCCGCCAGGACCCGCCGCGACGGATCGGCGAGGGCCGCCCCGATCGCCCCGGGAACGGCGAAGGCCATGGTCGACAGGCCGTTGGAGATCAGGCAGGTGTTGGGCTCGTAGGTCGGGTAGAGCCTGGCCATCCACATCTTCACCGCGCCGGTGTCGGCCAGGACGATGTCGCTGCGGGCCAGCGCGGCGCGGGTGTCGTGCACGATGCGCTGCGGCTTCAGGGGGAAGCTGTCGTCCTCGGCGCCGGCGGCCAGCTCGGCGGCGAGCAGGCTGCGGATCCGGTCGCCGCTCGCCGCGGGCTCCCACCTGCGGTTGACCGCCCACGCCAGCGCGTCGAGGCTCCGGCCGAGGTCGGCCTGGACGCCGACCTCGACGACGTAGTTGGCGTCGACCTCCGCCGGCGAGCGGCTCAGGTGGAGGATCCGCTTGTCGCCTGCGGGGTTGATCTTGGCCGGGTCGAGCTCCTGCAGCTCGTAGCCGACGCTCACCACCACGTCGGCGTCGTCGAATCCGAAGTTGACGTAGTCGTGGCGCATGAAGCCGACGGCGCCCAGCGCGTTGGCGTGGTCGTCGGGGAAGACGCCCTTGCCGTGGAAGGTGGTGGCGACGGGCAGGCCGAGGCGATCGGAGAAGCGGCGGAGGGCGTCGCCCACCCCGGCTCGCGCCGCGCCGTGGCCGGCCAGGACGATGGGGCGCTCGGCGGCGGCGAGGATCTCCGCCGCCCGCTGGACCTGGCCGGGTGAGGGCTCGTCGGCTCGTGGCACGTTGAGCGGCAGCGGCACCAGGTCGTCGGCGACGGTCTCCGCCTCGATGTCCTCGGGCACGGCGAGGTACACCGCGCCCGGACGCTCGGTCTGCGCGGTCTTGAACGCCTTGCGGACCATCTCGGGGATGGCGCCCGCGGTCGGCACGAGCGCCGACCACTTGGTGACCGGGGCGAACAGCGAGACCAGGTCGACGCTCTGGTGGGACTCCTTGTAGATCCGGTTGAGCCCGACCTGGGCCGAGAAGGCCACGAGGGGCGTCGAGTTGGTGGTGGCGTCGGCCGTGCCGAGCAGCAGGTTGATGGCGCCGGGACCGAGGGTCGCCGAGCACACCCCCGCCCGCCCGGTCAGGCGACCGAAGATCTCGGCCATGAAGGACGCGGCCTGCTCGTGGCGGACCAGCACGTAGCGGATCGACTCCGACCGGGACACGGCGTCGGTGAAGTGGATGTTCTCCTCGCCGGGGATCCCGAACACGCAGGACACGCCCTCGCGTTCGAGGCAGCGGACGAGGAGGTCGGCGGCCCTGCGGCCGTCGTCGGTCACGAGTGCTGGGCGGCGGGACTGGAGGGGGCAGCGACGGCATCGGCCAGGTTGGGGGCATCGCCGGACCCGGGGGCCGGCCCGGTGCCCCTGTCGGGCTCGCCGGCCCGGCGCAGCCGGATCTCGGGCAGCAGCCACGTCAACGCGAACGCCAGCAGGCCGATGGGGGCGGCGACGATGAAGACCGTGTCGAGGCTCGACGCGAACGCCACGTGGTACGCGTCCCTGACCGCCGCGGGAAGACGGTCGAGCAGCGCCGGCGGGACGCTCGTCGAGTTGAGGCCGCCAGGCAGCTTGACCCCGCCGAGGTCGTGGGCCAGCTTGCCCTTGATGACGTTGGCGAAGATGGCGCCGAAGATGGCGGTGCCGAACGAGCCGCCGATCGAGCGGAAGAAGGTGGCGCCCGACGTGGCCACGCCGAGCTCGCTGCGGGGAACGGCGTTCTGCACGGCCAGGACCAGGACCTGCATGACCGCGCCGAGGCCGGCGCCGAGCACGACCATGTAGATGCTGAAGACGACGCTGCTCGTGCTGGCCGTCGTGTAGTGCAGCAGCCAGAGGCCGAGGGCGGTGACGAAGGAGCCGGCCACGGGGAAGACCTTGTAGCGGCCCCACCGGCTGATGATCTGACCGGAGCCGATCGACGTGACCAGCAGGCCGCCCATGAGCGGGAGGATCTCGAGACCCGACATGGTCGGGCTTGCGCCCCGCACGTCCTGGAGGAACAGCGGCAGGAAGGTGATGGCGCCGAACATGGCGAATCCGATGACGAAGCTGACCACGCTGCCGACGGTGAAGGTCCGGATCTTGAACAGGTGCAGCGGGAGGATCGGCTCCGCCGCCCGACGTTCGATCACGATGAACGCGCCGACCAGGATCACGCCGATGATCCCCATGGCGAAGATGGGCGCCGAGCCCCATGCGTAGGTCGTGCCCCCCGTGGAGGTGAGCAGCACGAGCGCCGTGGCCGCCCCGGCGAGCACGACGGCCCCGAGGTAGTCGACGACGTGGTGGACCCTCGTGGCCACGCTCGGGAGCACGGCGGCGGTCACGACGAGGGCGATGACGCCGAAGGGCAGGTTGACGTAGAAGACCCATCGCCAGGACAGGTGCTCGGTGAAGAGTCCGCCGAGGAGCGGGCCGACGACGGTCGCCACCCCGAACACGGCCCCGAAGAAGCCCTGGTAGCGGCCGCGGTCGCGCGGCGGGACGACGTCGCCGATGATGGCCTGGGCGCCCACGATCAGGCCGCCGGCGCCGAGGCCCTGCACGGCCCGGAAGGCGATCAGCTCGATCATCGAGGTGGACAGGCCACTCAGCGCGGAGCCGACGAGGAAGATCACGATGGCACCCTGGAAGAAGACCTTGCGCCCGTACAGGTCACCGAGCTTGCCCCAGAGCGGCGTCGACGCGGTCGACGCCAGCAGGTAGGCGGTGACCACCCAGGAGAGGTGGGACGCGCCGTGCAGGTCGGCGACGATCGTCGGCAACGCGGTCGACACGATGGTCTGGTCGAGCGCGGCGAGGAGCATCCCGGTCATGAGCGCCGCGAAGATGAACCACACCTTCTTCTGGTCGGGCGCGGTGCGCTGATCGGTCTCGGTCGTCATGCGGTCTCCTTGTCGTGGACGGGCTGGGCCTGGTGGACGGGCTGTGCGTCGCCGGGCCTGGTCGGATCGCGCCGGCTGGGGGCGAGATCGTCGCCGAGGCGCGAGAGCAGGGTGACCAGTCGGAACACGTCCCGGTCCGGCCATGCGGCGGTCGCCGCGCCGAGCACGGCGGAGCGACGCTCCGCCGCCTGGTCGAGGGCGGCGCGCCCCGCGGCGGTCAGGCTGAGCAGGCCGGCTCGCCGATCGGCGGGGTCGGGCTCGCGCCACACCCGCCCCGCTTCGACCAGCCGGGAGGTGTGCCTGCTGACCGTCGAGTGGTCGAGGCTGGCGGCGACGGCCAGCTCGGTCGACCGCAGCGTGCCCGCCTGGTCGATCAGGTGGAGCAGGAAGTAGTCGGCCAGCTCTTCGCCCTGCGCCTCCAGGCGTGCCTTGAGCGACCTGCCGGCCTGCATCAGCGCGACCTGCAGCTGCCTGGCCGCCTCCGCCCGCTCCTCGTGGGACCCCACGGCGGGTCGGGTGCTCGGTGCGGCCATGCCGTGCAGCGTATCCCAGATATTTGTATGTAGCACGCACTTTTCCGGCAATGCGGGTCGTCCGGCTGGCGGAGACGGCGGTCACAGTGGTGCAGTTGGGCGATGACTTCCCCCCCCCGCCCCGACTCCCCCCTCAGCGCGTTCGCTCACGCCGGGCGCAGGACCCGCATCGTCGCCACCATCGGCCCTGCGTCCGACGCCCCCGAGACCATCGCCGTCATGGCCGAGGCCGGTATGGACGTGGCCCGCCTGCCCCTCGCCCACGGCACCATCGACGAGGCGGTCGAGCGCCTCCGCCGGATCCGGGACGCCGCCCCCGACGTGGCCGTGCTCGCCGACCTGCCCGGCCCGAAGATCCGGTCCGCCGCCTTCCCCGAGGGGGGTGCCTGGGTGACCGCAGGCTCGACCATCGAGCTCGTGACCGCGGAGAAGGGCTCCGAGCAGAGCAGCGCGCTGCGCATCGCCGTGGCCCACGAGGACCTCGTCGGTCGACTCCAGCCAGGTGACCGGGTGGCGCTCGGCGACGGCGGCGTCTCCCTCGTCGTCGAGGACCGCAGTGGGGACACGGTGACCGCCAGGGTGCGCAGCGGCGGCCACCTGCAGGGCAGCCCCGGCGTGACCGCGCCCATGGGCCGGACCGCCCTCGCCACCCCGACGACCGAGGACCTGCGCCGCCTGGAGGTGCTCCTCGCCGAGGGCATCGACGCCGTGGCGGTGAGCTTCGTGCGCAACGGCGCGGACATGGAGGCGGTGCGGGCCGCGGCCGGCCCCGAGCCGTTGCTCGTGGCCAAGATCGAGACCCCCGAGGGCGTGGCCGACCTCGACCGGATCCTCGTCGCCTCCGACGCGGTGATGGTCGCCCGGGGCGACCTCGGGGTGCGCATCCCCCTCGAGGACGTGCCCCACGTGCAGAAGCAGGTGATCAGGGCCGGCATCCGCTTCGGGCGACCGGTGATCACCGCCACCCAGATGCTCGAGTCCATGATCACCTCGCCGGTGCCGACGCGCGCCGAGGTGACCGACATCGCCAACGCGGTGTTCGACGGGACGAGTGCGGTGATGCTCTCCGGGGAGACGGCCATCGGCGCCGACCCGGCGCTCGCCGTGGCGACCATGGCCCAGGTGGCGTGGCGCGCCGACCAGGACTTCGACTACGGGGGTTGGGGCGCGACCCTCGAAGCCCAGGAGGTCGCCGGGGGCGTGACCCAACGGATCACCGCGACCATCACATCGGCCGCCTGGCGGACGGCGCGGGAGGAGGACGCCGCGGCGATCATCGCCTGCACCCGTTCCGGGGCCACGGCGAGAGCCATCGCCAGATTCCGTCCGGCCGCGCCGATCGTGGCCGCGACGCCATCCGTCGAGACCATCCGGCAGCTCCGGCTGAGCTGGGGCGTGCACTCGACGCTGGTGCAGGAGTCGACGAGCACCGACGAGATCGTGTGGTTCGCGGTCAAGGCGGCGGTCGAGGCCGGCTTCGCCAAGGAGGGTGACCGGGTGGTGGTGCTGGCCGGGTCGCCGACCGAGCCCGAGCCGGTCACCGACACCCTCCGCATCGTGCGGGTGCGCTGAGCACCGCGCCGGTGACCAGGGGGGCGGCTGGGCCGGCCAGGTCGTCGAGCGGGCTCGCTTACGGGCGGGCGCCCCGGCTCCTGGCGCCGGCCATCACGACGCGGTCGCCGCCGGTCGACTTGGCCTCGTAGAGCGCCCGGTCGGCCTCGGCCATCAGCTGGTCGAGCGACGAAGGGTCGCCGCTCGCCACCCCGACGCTGACCGCGAACGGGGGCGGCCCTCCCGGGCTGGCGCGTCGCGACTGCGACAACGCGTCGATCACCGAGCCGGCGCGCTCGGCCGCCACCTCGGGTCCGGTGCCCCTCAGCAGGAGGAGGAACTCGTCGCCGCCCAGGCGGGCGGCCAGGTCACCGCCGCGCACCAGCCCCCTGAGGACCGAGCCGAGGCGCTGGAGGGCCTCGTCGCCGACCAGGTGGCCGAAGGTGTCGTTGACCGCCTTGAACCGGTCGATGTCGACCAGGATCAGCGCCACCCGGTGCTCGTCCGAGCTCAGCAGCTCGTCGAGGTAGCGTTTGAAAGCCCGGCGGTTGCCGAGCCCCGTGAGGGGGTCGAGGTGGGCGTGACGGTCGAGCTCCTCGCTGCGGATGCGGAAGCGCTCGCTGCGCAGCAGGGCCTCCATGGCGTTGAGGCGCACGTTTCTCGACGTCCACAACCGCTCGGTCAGGTCACGCACCAGGCGCATGCCGGCGGCCGAACCCTCGATCTCGGCCGCGACGTACAAGGAGAGCTCCCTCGACAGCGGCTCCGGCTGATCCTCCAGCGCGTCGGTGGCTGCGTGGGCGGCGGCCAGCGCGGCGGGGGGATCCGTCTCGGCCAGGCCGACGGCGAGGGCGGTGAGGGCAGGCCCCCGCAATTGGGGTCTCGCACCCGGCCGGTTGGCCAGGTCGGAGGCCCGCCGGAGATCCGGGTTCCCGCCGAGCGCGTTGGCCAGGATCTCGAACGCCTCGAGGTCCGCCAACCACTCCGGCGGCAGGTCGGCCTCCACCGCGACCGCGAAGCGCTCGAGCGCGATGGCGGCCTTCTTGCGCTGGCCGTCGGTGTCGTTGCGGACACGCAGCGCCGAGGCCCACCTGACCTCCAGCTCCACGACGTTGTACAGGGACGGGCGCAGGATGCGCTTGCCGATCTCGGGATCGACGGCGAGCGCAGGGGCCTCGGCCAGGAGGTCGATGTGGGCGGCGGCCTCGTACTGGCCGAGCTCGAGCTCCCAGAGGTCCCGCATGCCGAAGCACATGCCGCAGGTGGTGTGGGCGTAGATGCGGACGAGCGGTGACCCCTCGCTCCGCTCGAGCATCACCACCGCGCTGGCCAGCTGGGTGTCGGAGAAGAGGTCGCGCTCGGGATCGGTCGTCGAGAACGACGTCCAGGCCCGGTAGGAGGCCACGAGGGCGTGGAGTCCGAGATCGCTCGATCGCTCCGCGATCCAGCTCATCTCGTCGTCGAGGTGGGGCGGTGGTTCGCCCCCGCCCCGGAAGCGGGCCCCGACACCGGTCGCCAGGCGGGCCAGGACGGAGACGACGCCCCACCCCCTGCGGTCCGCCTCCGCCATCAGCTCGGCGACCCGGTCGATGGCGCCGATGTCGGAGGTCTGCACCGCGGCGATGAGATCGCAGGCGTCGACGCAGGCGCGAGCTTCGAGGGTGCCGCGGTGCTCCACCTCGTCTTCGATGCTCATAGCGGCCTCGGTCACGTCGCCAGGCCGTGGGGCGCACCTGCTGCCCCGCGGTCCTCGCTCCTGCTATCGGCCGACGCCGACCTCCGGTTGAGGAGGCTGCGCCGCCTTTGTGATCAGATTCCACCCTGGTGGACCGCTCGTTCTTCGGCTCGACTGCTCGTTTCCTCGACGGCCCCCACGCCACGAAGGGCTCAGCCTGGCGGTGCCGGTTCCGGCGGAGGGGGTTGCTCGACGTGGGGCCTGGGCACCGGTCCGACGGCTGCGTTGAGCATCCCGCCGTTGGGGATCCGGAGGGGACCGTCGTCGGTCAGCAACGTCGTGTACTGCAGGCTGACCGTCTCGACGACACCGTCGTGAGGGCCCCCGAGGCCACCGGAGCGCACCCGGATGTAGTCGCCGGGCTGGTAAGGCCGAGCGAAGAGGAGCACCAGCCCGGCGAAGAAGTTGCCGAGCACCGGTTGGGCGGCGATCCCGACGACGACGCCGGTGACCGCGCCGCCGAGCAGCAGCCGGTTGAGGTCGACGCGGAGCAGGGCGAGGACCGTGAGGGCCGTGATCGCGTAGCCCGCGAGGAGGACGGCGATCCGCAACGGGCCCGCGGCGGCCCGACCTGCCCGTGCGGTGGCGACCGCATCGACCTCACGCGCCGTCAGCCTGGTGGCCGTGGCACCGAGGACGGCGACCGCCACGGCGCAGGCGTAGACCCCGAGGGTGTAGGCCGTGCGGTGACCGGTGGCGATCCGCAGCTCGTGGGCCCCGACGACCGCGGCGACGGCCAGGACCCCGACGACGACGGCTCGACGGAGGTTGAACGTCATGCGGTGTTGCACCCGAGGAGCGTAGGACACCCACCGCCGCGCCGGGCGAGCCGGGAGCGCAAGCCCGCCCGCTCGTCCCCCTGTTTTGTCGACGAGTCCGGTCGTGACGATGGCTCGACGCTAGGTCTTCCACGCCGTTCGCCCGAATCCGGCGGCATCGTCGAGGTCGGTGCGGGAAGGCTCCACGGCTGCCGACGATACGAGCACGCGAAACGGGCGCTGGCTGGCACACAGCTGGCACATAGCGGCTGCCGGAGGCCCCTTCTGTGTGCCAGAACGTGCCGGAACCTGCCACCGACTTCGAGGGCAAATCAGCTGCTCGAGGACCGCTGTACCCCTCTGAACTGGCTTTGTGGCCCGGCGCCTACTTCAGCAGGTCCCTAGCGATGACGACTCGCTGCACCTGGTTGGTGCCCTCGTAGATCTGGGTGATCTTGGCGTCGCGCAGGAAGCGCTCGACGGGGAAGTCGGTCGTGTAGCCGACCCCGCCGAGGAGCTGCACGGCGTCCACGGTCACCGCCATGGCGGTGTCGCCGGCCATGCACTTGGCCATCGCGCCCGCCGAGGTCAGCTCGCCGTTGGTGTCGCCCTCGTCGATCAGCGCGCAGGCCCGGTAGGTGAGCAGGCGGGCCGCGTCGGTCCTCATGGCCATGTCGGCCAGCATGAACTGCAGGCCCTGGAACTCGGCGATGGCCTTGCCGAAGGCCTTGCGCTCCTTGGTGTAGCCGACGGCGTAGTCGATGGCCCCCTGGGCGATGCCGACCGCCTGGGCGGCGATCGACGGGCGGCTGCGGTCGAGGGTGTGCATGGCGATCCGGAAGCCCTGGCCCTCCTCGCCGATCAGGTTGGAGGCCGGGATGCGCACGTCGTCGAGGATCACCTCGCCGGTCGGGCTGCCGTGCATGCCGAGCTTGGACTCGAGCTTGCCGATGCGCAGGCCGTGGTCGCGCTCGACGACGAAGGCGCTGACCCCCCTGGCGCCGGCGGCGGGATCGGTCTTGGCGAACACGACGTAGAGGTCGGATATCCCTGCGTTGGTGATCCAGTGCTTGGCTCCGCTGAGGACGTAGCTGTCGCCGTCGCGCACCGCCCTGGCCGACATCGAGGCGACGTCGCTGCCGGCGTCGGCCTCGGAGAGGCAGTAGCTGCCCTGGCTGTCGCCGTTGGCCATGCGCGGCAGGTAGCGGGTCTTGAGCTCCTCCGAGGCCCAGTTGAGGATGGGCTTGGACGCCAGGCCGTTGATGGCCATCATCAGGCTGGTCGAGCCGCACACCCTGGCCAGCTCCTCGACCATGATCGCCTGGGTCACGTGGTCGGCACCGGAGCCCCCGTATGCGGTCGGGATCCCGAGGCCGGGCAGGTCCATCGACAGGCAGTCCTTGAAGTTGTCCCAGGGAAACTCGGCCCGCCTGTCGACCTCGGCCGCTCGCGGCGCGATGCGCTCCTCGGCGAAGGCCCGCATGGCGGTCCGGAACTCGTGCTGCTCATCGGAAAGCGTCATCGACTGCATGGTGACCAGTATCCCACGGCTGGCGGGAGATGTTCTGACGTCCGAGCAATCGGGGTCCTGACCGGCACGTCCGGCGGGGTCGCCCCGCCGCTAGGGTGCGCGGCGATGCACGCCCTTCTCTTCCCCGGTCAGGGCTCGCAACGTCCCGGCATGGGCGCAGCCTGGCGTGACCACCCGTCCTGGGCCGTGGTGGACCGGCTCGGCGACGTCGCCGGCGTCGACCTCGCCGCCCTGCTCGTCGACGCGGACGCGGACACGCTGCGCCTGACGGCCAACTCCCAGCCGGCCACCTTCGCTCTCTCCCTGGTGGTGCTCGACGCCGTGCGCGCCGCGGGCCTCGCCATCGAGCCCGGCGCCCTGGCCGGCCACAGCCTGGGCGAATACACCGCCCTGGTCGCCGCCGGCGTGCTGAGCGACACCGACGCCGTGCGGCTGGTCGTGGCGAGGGGCCGGGCCATGCAGCGCGCGGCCGACGCCACCCCCGGGACCATGGCCGCGGTGCTCGGCCTCGACCCCGAGGCCGTCGCCGAGGCCTGCGCCGGCGTGGTCGGGACCTGGACGGCCAACGACAACGCCCCCGGCCAGGTGGTGATCGCCGGCACCGTGGCGGGGGTGGCCGAGGCGTCCGATGCGGCCCGGCGGCTCGGAGCGAAGCGGGTCATGGCCCTTCCGGTCGGCGGGGCGTTCCACTCGCCGCTCATGGCCCCGGCCCAGGAGCTCCTCGACCTGGCGCTCGCCGACGCCTCCTTCGCCACGGCGAGCGTCCCGGTCGTCGCCAACGTCGACGCCGCCGTCCACACGGAGGGCTTCGCCTCCCTGCTCTCGGCCCAGCTCGTCGTCCCGGTCCGCTGGCGGGAGTCGCTGGCCACGCTGGCCGGACTCGGCGTGACGACCTGGGTCGAGCTCGGACCTGGCACCGAGCTGTCCGGCATGGTCAAGCGGACCGTCGAAGGGTCGACCCGGGCCAACGTGGCCACCCCCGACGACATCGGTCGTCTGGCCGAAGTGCTCGGAGGGTAGCCAGGGGGCCGGTCACCACGGATCTGAGGGCACCCCACGTTGGTATCCGACGTGAGACGCCCCCGAGACCGTCGGCGCCCGCCCGAGACCGCCCCGGATCGGGCTCAGGACGCGGTCGTCAGCTCGTCGCGCAGCTGGCGCTTGAGGATCTTGCCGGCCGGGTTGCGCGGGAGCGGCTGGTCGACGAACCACACCTTCACCGGCACCTTGAACTTCGCCAGCCGCTCCCCCACGAACGCCTGCAGGGCGGCCTCGTCGACCGGGACGCCGGGGCGGCGCTGCACGACCGCGCCGACCTCCTCGCCGAGGATCTCGTGGGGCAGGCCGATGATCGCCGCGTCGGCCACCCCGGGATGGTCGTGGAGGACCGACTCGATCTCGACGCAGTAGATGTTCTCGCCACCCCGGATGAGCATGTCCTTGGCCCGGTCGACGATGTAGATGTAGCCGTCGGCGTCGACCCTGGCCACGTCGCCGCTGTGCAGCCAGCCGTCGCTGATCGCCGCCGCCGTGGCGTCGGGCTTGTGCCAGTAGCCCTTGACGATGTTGGGCCCGGTGATCCACAGCTCGCCGACCTCGCCGACGGGGACCTCGTCGCCCGAGGGGCCGACCACCCTGACCTGGCAGACCGGCACCGGTGGCCCGACGCTGGCGGGGCGCTCCACGTAGTCGTCGCCCTGGTTCATCGACGTCACCGACGAGGTCTCGGTGAGGCCGTAGCCGTTGGACGGCGCCGAGCCGGGGAACAGGTCGCGGATCCGCCGGACCAGGTCGGGGGGCGCGGGCGCCCCCCCGTAGCTGACCGAAGCCACGCTGGAGGTGTCGCGCGTGGCGAAGTCGGGGTGGTCGAGGACCTGCATGGCCATGGCCGGCACCCCGCCGAAGCTGGTGATCCGCTCCCGCTCGATCAGCTCCAGGGCCCGGCCCGCGTCCCAGTGGTGCATCATCACGATCTTGCCGCCGGTGAGCAGGTTGACGGCCAGGATCGAGTGGCAGCCGGTGGCGTGGAACAGCGGCACCGAGAGCAGCATGGCGCTCTGCGCACCGCCGCCGCCCACCTCCCGGCCGGCTCGGGTGGCGTTGCGCACGGTGACGTAGACGAGGCTCATCGGGTTGCTGCAGATGTTGCGGTGGGTGCCGAGGGCGCCCTTGGGAGAGCCGGTCGTGCCCGACGTGTAGAAGATGGTGGCGTCGTCGTCGGGGTCGATGGCCAGGGCGGGCAGCGGCGCAGCGGGATCGACCGCGTCGACGACCTCGGCCAGCAGCAGGTGCCCGGGGGCGACAGGTCCGTCGGGCCTGGCCACCACCACGGTCTGCAGGTCGGGCAGCGACGCCCACTCGTCGACCAGGCGCTCCTCCCTGGCCTGGTCGCAGATCAGGACCTCGGCGCCCGAGTCGGCCAGGCCGTAGCGCAGCTCCGGCCCTGTCCACCAGGCGTTGAGTGGTACCGCGACCGCGCCCACCGAGGCCGTGGCCCAGAACGCGACCGACCAGTCCGGGTAGTTGCGCATGGCGATGGCCACCCGGTCCCCCTTTCCCACCCCCAACCGCCCGACCAGCGCGGTGGCCAGACGGGCCACGGCGCGACGGTGCTCGGCGAAGGTCAGGTGCTCGTCCTCGTAGACCACGAAGGTGGCGTCACCGAACCCGGCACTGGCCTCGAGGATGTGGCGCAGCGTGGCCGGCGCGTTGGCCCACACCCGGGTCGGCACGCCGCGCACGTCGGCGGTGGTCACCTCGAAGGTCTGGCCGGGTGCGGTCAGGGCCCGATCGGCGTCGGCGACGGAGAGGCTCATCGGGCCATGCTGCCACCGGCCACGCCCGGCGCGCTCCCCAGCTGCCCCGACCACTCAGCGCAGGTCGACCAGCTGGCGCCAGGAGGCGAGCTGCTCGCGCACCTGGGCCGGGGTCAGCCGCAGGGTCGGGGCCATGACGGCGTCGACGATGCCCCGCTGGTCCCAGTAGTGGTGCGATGCGCCGCGAAACAGCGGCACGCGGGCGGCGACCAGGTCGTCGGGCGCCCCGCCCAGGTAGCCCCACAGGCCGTAGGCCCACTCCATGTCGTAGATGACCGGCGCCCGGCCGAAGGATGCCGCCCTCCGCGTCCCGCACGCGAAGCACCCGGCGACCGCGTCGTCGGCGCTCTCCCCCGCGGCCAGCTCGATGCGGTCCCCGAAGCGCTTGGCCAACTTGAGCCCGTAGCCGAGGTCGGGTCCGGTGCGGCCGAAGCGGGGCGCCGTCGGGGCCTCGAGGTCGACCAGGTCACCCGGCCGGTCCTGGCGCCAGGAGCCGGGCAGCGACAGGCGGTCCGACGGCCGCACCCGATCGGTGGCGCGGACCGGGACGAAGTCGGGCTGGGTCACAGCGGCGCAGTCTGTCACAGGGCCGGTCGCGTCACCGGGCCGGTGGCGTCACCGGGCCCGTGCCGTCACCGCGGCGAAGTCGGGTCGTCCTCCTCGTGATGCAGCAGCCCGAAGACCACCGAGTCGGCGAGTGCGGCCCACGACGCCTCGATGATGTTGGCCGACACCCCGATGGTCGTCCAGGTGCGGGTCCCGTCGGACGAGTCGATCAGCACCCGGGTGACCGCCTCGGTGCCGCTGCTCGTGTCGAGCACCCGGACCTTGTAGTCGACCAGGTGCATGGTGGCCAGGCCCGGATGGTGGGGGCCGATGGCCTTGCGCAGGGCGGCGTCGAGAGCGTTGACCGGCCCGTTGCCCTCGGCGGTGGCGATCACCCGCTCGTCACCGACGTGGATCTTGATGGTCGCCTCGGTGACGAAGGTCCCGTCCTCGCGCAGCTCGGTGATGACCCGGTGGGACTCGAGCGCGAAGAAGCCCTGCTTCCAGCCGGCTGCGGACCGCAGGAGCAGCTCGAGGGAGCCGTCCGCCACCTCGAAGTGGTAGCCGCGGTGCTCGAGGTCCTTGAGCTGGTCGACCACGTCGCCGAGCGCTTCGTCGGGCAGGTCGAGGCCGATCTCGGCCGCCTTGAGCACGAGGGTCGAGCGGCCGGCCATCTCCGAGACCACGAAGTGGGTGTCGTTGCCCACCGCGGACGGGTCGACGTGCTCGTAGGCGGTGCGCTCCCTGGCGATGGCGCTGGTGTGGAGCCCGGCCTTGTGGGCGAAGGCCGAGGCTCCCACGAAGGGCTGGTGGGCGTCGGGGCTGACGTTGACCAGCTCGGCGACGTGGTGGGCCACGGAGGTCAACCGGTCGAGCCGGTCGCGGGGGATGGTGGCCACCCCCATCTTCAGGGTGAGGTCGGGCACGGCCACGCTGAGATCGGCGTTGCCGGTCCGCTCGCCGTACCCGTTGACGCAACCCTGGACCTGGGTGACGCCCTGGCGCACGGCGACGAGCGAGTTGGCCACCGCGCAGCCCGAGTCGTTGTGGAAGTGGCAGCCGAGATCGACGCCGATCCGGTCGCGCACGGCGCCGACGATCCGCTCGGCCTCGAACGGCAGCCGACCGCCGTTGGTGTCGCAGAGCACGACCGCCTCCGCCCCGGCGTCCTCGGCGGCGCGAACCACGTCGAGGCAGAAGCCCTCGTCGTCGACGAACCCGTCGAAGAAGTGCTCGGCGTCGACGAACACCCGCCGTCCCTCGGCGACGAGGTGGGCCACGGACTCGGCGACCATGTCGACGGCCTCGACGAGGGTGGTCCGCAGCGTCTCGGTGACGTGCCAGCGGGCCGACTTGGCGACCAGGCAGACCACCGGCGTCGCCGCTTCGAGGAGGTTGGCGAGCACCGGATCGGTCTCGGCCCGACCGCCCGCCTTCCTCGTCGAGCCGAAGGCGACGAGGGTGGCGTGGTGCAGGTCGAGCTCGCCGGCCGCCGCTCTGGCGAAGAACTCGACGTCCTTGGGGTTGGCGCCCGGCCAGCCGCCCTCGATGTAGGCCACGCCGAGGTGGTCGAGCTGGCGGGCGACGCGCAGCTTGTCGTCGACGGTGAGCGACAGGCCCTCCTGCTGGCTCCCGTCTCGCAGCGTGGTGTCGTAGATGTCGACCGCGTCGGGCAGCTCTCTCGGGACCGGGTGAGGATGATCACCGGACATGTTCGTTCCAGTCCTTGTACCGGTCGAGGCGCCCCCTGACCACCGAGGCGTAGCGCTCCATCAACGTGGTGGTGATCGGACCCGGCCGGCCGTCCCCGACGAGGCGGTCGTCGACCGACTGGATCGGGACGACCTCCGCGGCGGTGCCGGTGAGGAAGGCCTCCTCGGCGATGTAGAGGTCCGAGCGCAGGATGTTGCCGACCTCGACCTCCATGCCGAGGTCCCTGGCCAGGGTGAGGACGCTGCTCTGGGTGATGCCCTCGAGGGAGCCGGCCGACGTCGGCGGGGTGACGATGCGGCCGCGACGGACGACGAAGAGGTTCTCGCCGGTGCACTCGGAGACGTAGCCCTGCGGGGAGAGCAGGATGGCCTCGTCGTAGCCCGCCTTGACCGCCTCGATCTTGGCCATCGAGGAGTTGATGTACATGCCGGTGCCCTTGGCCGCGGTGGGCATGGCGTTTGGGTCGTGGCGCTGCCAGGAGCTGATCTTCATGCGCACGCCCTTGGCCATGGCCTCCTCCCCGAGGTAGGCGCCCCACGGCCACACCGCGATCGACACGTTGACCGCCGACAGCAGCGGGTTGAGGCCCATCTCGCCGTAGCCGAGGTAGACGAGCGGCCGGATGTAGCACTGGTCGAGGCCGTTGACCGCCACGGTGGCCTTGGTCGCATCGACCAGCTCGTCGACCCGGTAGGGGACGTCCATCATGAGGATCTTGGCCGAGTCGAGCAGCCGCTTGATGTGGTCGGTGAGGCGGAAGACGGCGGTTCCGGCATCGGTCGGGTAGGCCCGGATGCCCTCGAAGACCCCGCAGCCGTAGTGCAGCGAGTGGGTGAGGACGTGGATCCTGGCGTCGTCCCAGTCGACCAGCTCGCCGTCCATCCAGATCTTGTCGGTCTTGGTGAGGGGCATCGGTTCAGATCCTTTCGGCGAGGGCGTCGCCGACCTGCGAGGTCGACAGGGAGCGGTCGGTGGCGAGTCCCTCCACCGCCTTGGTGATTCGCCCGGCGACGTCGGTGTCGCCGAGGAAGTCGAGCAGCATGGCCATGGACACCACCGCTGCGGTGGGATCGGCCCGGCCGGTGCCGGCGATGTCGGGAGCGGAGCCGTGGACCGGCTCGAACAGCGACGGCCCCGTCCGGTCCGGGTTGAGGTTGCCCGATGCGGCCCGGCCGATGCCGCCGGCGACCGCCCCGGCCAGATCGGTGAGGATGTCGCCGAAGAGGTTGTCCGTGACGATCACGTCGTAGCGCTGCGGGGACTCGACGAGGTGGATGCAGGCCGCGTCGACGTGGTGGTAGGTGGTGTCGACGTCGGGGAACTCCTCACCCACCTCGATGAAGGTGCGCTGCCACAGGTCGCCGGCGAAGGTGAGCACGTTGGTCTTGTGCACGAGGGTGAGGTGCCGGCGCGGCCGGGACCTGGCCAGCTTGTAGGCGTAGCGGACGCAGCGCTCGACCCCGAAGCGGGTGTTGACCGAGCCCTGGGTGGCGATCTCCACGTGGGTGCCCTTGCGCAGGAAGCCGCCCTCGCCGGCGTAGGCGCCCTCGGTGTTCTCTCGGATCACGGCGACGTCGATGGGCACGCCGGCGCCGACGCTGGAGTCGGCGCGGAACGGCCGGAGATTGACGTAGAGGTCGAGCTCGAAGCGCATGGCGAGCAGCAGCCCCCGCTCGAGGACACCGGGGGCCACCTCAGGGGTGCCGATGGCGCCGAGGAGGATGGCGTCGAAGCCGCGCAGCTCGTCGAGCACCGAAGGCGGGAGGATCTCACCGGTGGCCAGGTAGCGCCGGCCCCCGAGGTCGAAGTCGACGGTGTCGAGGTCCGCGCCCGCGGCGGCGGCGACCTTGATGGCTTCGGGGATGACCTCGGTGCCGATCCCGTCTCCGGGGATCACGGCGATCCTGTGTGCGGGCAACGTCGGATTCCTTTGCTCGGGTGGGTGGAGGTCGGACCGCCCCCCGGACGCACGACGACCGTCCCATCGGGGACGGTCGGACGGCACACCGGCGAGGAGGGCCGGCGTGCTACACGATGACGGCGACGAGGAGGGGGGCGGGATGCATCAGCGTCCAGTGTCGCCGATCCCCTGACGGCCGTCAACCGGCCGGAGGTAGCGTGACCGGCCATGGCCGAGACGCAGCTGACACGCGACACCTACGACCGGCTCTCGGCGGAGCTCGAGGACCTGACGACCCGCGGCCGGGTCGACATCGCTCGGGCCATCGAGGCGGCGAGGGCGCTCGGCGACCTGTCGGAGAACGGTGACTACCACGCGGCCAAGGACGCCCAGGGCAAGATGGAGTCGAGGGTCCGCCAGCTCCAGGCCATGCTCGACGGCGCCCAGATCGTCGACGCGGCATCGGCCGGCGCCAGCGGGCAGGTCACGACGGGCACGGTCGTGTCGCTGCGCTACGAGGGTGACGACGACGTCGAGCGCTACCTGATCGGCTCGATCGAGGAACGTCGGGAGGGCGTGTCGGTGATCTCGCCCAACTCGCCCCTCGGCCAGGCCCTGATGGGCCACGGGCCCGGCGACACCGTCGCCTACGACGCGCCGAGCGGCTCCCTCTCGGTGGTGGTCGTGGACGTGGGGACCTGAGCGGCCCGTGCTGACCGACGCCGGGCGCGTCGGCCTGGCCGAGCGGATCTGGCTGAGCGACCGCGCCTCGGCCGCCCTGGTCACTCCCGACGGCACCGTCGACTGGTGGGCCCCGACCCGTCCCGGCGAGGCCCCCGTCCTCTCCCGGCTGCTCGACCCGGCGGGCGCCGCGGTGCGCGTGGGCCCGGTGCGGGCCGCTTCCGGTGCCCGCGGGACCACCCCGCCGGGTGCGCAGGGCTACCGGGTCTCGACCCTCGTCGCGGAGACCCGGATCGACGCGCCGGCCGGTCGCGTGCTCGTGGTCGACGCCCTGCCCTGGTCGGGTGAAGGCCAGCGCGCTCCGGGCCGGATCGTGCGCCTCGCCACCGCCCTGTCGGGGCCGGTCGACGTGGAGGTCGAGGTGCTGCCCCCGGCGGCCGAGGCGGCCGGGGGACGGGTCGACGCCTGGTCGGAGGGGGTGTCGTGGCCTGGCGTGGTGGTGCGCTGCGGGATCCGCCCCGACTCCGACCCGATCGACCGCGACCGGCCCCGCTGGCGGGCGGTGCGTCGCCTCGACGCCGGCGAGTCGATGGTCGTGACCGTCGACGACCCGCTGGCCGAGGGCCAGGGACCCCTGTCGGTGGATGCGGCCAGGAGGATGCTCGACGACACGGCCGCGGCGTGGCGCAGCGCCGTGGGCACCCTGGCCCACGACGGGCCGGCACGCTCCCACGTCGAGCGCTCGGCCCTGCTCGTGCTCGGCTCCTCGGCGTCCGGCGGGCCGGCCTCGGCGGCCACGACGTCACTGCCGAGGTGGGTCGGCGGCGAGCGCAACGAGGAGGGCAGGGCGGTCCGCCTGCGCCACGCCGCGGGGGCGGCCGCCTCGCTCGCGGCGGTCGGGCTGGCCGAGGGGGCCGAGGCGGCCGAGGCGTGGCTGCGTCGAGCCGTCGAAGACGCGCCGGTGCCCTGGCCGGCGTCGTTCGACGCCGACGGAGGTCCGGCCCCGGAGGAGGAGCCGTGGCCGCTGCCGGGCTGGCGCCGCTCGGAGCCGGTCGTCGCCGGGGTGGCGGCGGACGCCCTCGACCTCGACGTGGTCGGCGACGTGCTCACTGCGGTGTCGGCCAGCCGGGGTGGCCCCGGCTCCTCCGGCGGCGACGGACCCCTCGTGGGTGCCATGGGCGCCCTGCGCGCCGCCGCCGACTGGACGGCGGACCACTGGGAGCAACCCGACGACGGGGTCTGGGCGCGCCGCGGCTCCCGGGCGCGCTCGACCGCATCGGCCGTCCAGGCCTGGGCCGGCCTCGACGCGCTGGCCAGGTGGACCAGGGCCCGCAACCCGCTCGACCTGGCCGTGGTGGCCTGGCACGACGCGGCCCGCGACGTGCTGGCGTGGCTGGAGGCGACCTGCATGACGGCGGATCCGGTGTTGCCGGCCGGCCCCGGCGGCGTCGGGACCGACGCCGCCCTGCTCCGCATCGCCTGGCGGGGACCGTGGCCCCTCGCCCACCCGGTGGTCGGGGCGACGGTCGACCGGGTCATCGACCGGCTCGGCAGCGGCGCGCTGGTCCACCGGCTCTCCGAGGACGTGGCCGACGGGCGTTCCGGCCCCGACAACGCCGACGTCGAGGCCTCCTTGTGGGCGGTGCGGGCGCTGGCCGCCCTGGGCCGGTGGGAGGAGGCGCACGACCGCTTCGACAGGATCGTCGGTCTGGCCGGCGCCGGCGGCCTGTTCGGCGAGGCGGCCGAGCCCAGGTCCGGTGCGTCGCTCGGCAACCGACCCGCCGTGGGTGCCCACCTGGCCCTGATCGACGCCGCCGTCGCCCTGACCGGCGGTCCCCACTGAGCACCCGCCGTGATGGCCCCGGTCGACAGGCCGGTGCGGGCGGCCAGGGCTCATCCCATGACGCAAGATAATCTCGGAGGAGCCATGACGACGACGGGCGCAGGTGAGACGGCGATCCTGGTCGAGGGACTGACCAAGTCCTTCGGCGACGTCCACGCCCTGCGCGGGATCGACCTGGTCGTGCCCCGCGGCACCGTGCTCGGCGTGCTCGGTCCCAACGGGGCCGGCAAGACCACCGCGGTCAAGATCCTCACCACCCTCACCAAGCCCGACGGCGGGCGTGCGCTGGTCGAGGGCCACGACGTGGTCGACGACGAGAGGGCGGTCAGGGAGGTGATCGGCCTCGCCGGCCAGAGCGCGGCCATCCAGGAGGAGCTGACCGGTCGGGAGAACCTGGAGATCCTCGGCCGGCTCTACCATCTGAGCGCAGCCGACTCGCGGCGGAGAGCGGCCGATCTGCTCGCCCGCTTCGACCTCGAGGACGCGGCCGGACGGCTGGCCAAGACGTACTCGGGCGGCATGCAGCGCCGCCTCGACCTGGCCGCCAGCCTGGTCCACGAGCCTTCGGTCCTCTTCCTCGACGAGCCGACCACCGGCCTCGACCCGCGCAGCCGGATCGGCATGTGGCAGGTCATCCGGGATCTCGTCTCGGGCGGGACGACCCTGCTGCTCACCACCCAGTACCTGGACGAGGCCGACGAGCTGGCCGACGAGATCGTCGTGATCGACCACGGCGAGGTGATCGCCGCCGGGACGGCGGAGACCCTGAAGGACCGGGTGGGTGGCGACATCGTCGAGTTCGTCGTGCCCGATCGGGCGCGGACCGGCGAGGCGGCCGAGGCGGTCGACTCCCTGAGCGAGGCCGAGGCGATCGTCGACCCCGACAGCGGCCGCGTGTCGGTGCGGGTCGGCAGCCGCGGCTCCCAGGCCCTCGTCCAGGCGGTCCGCAACCTCGACGCCATCGGCATCGACACCGACGGCCTGGCGCTGCGCCGGCCGTCACTCGACGACGTGTTCCTGGGCCTCACCGGCCACCAGGCCGAGGAGACGGCCGGGGACCAACCCGAGCCCGGGGGCCGAGGCCGGCGTCGCCGCGGGCGGGCCACCACCCCCACCACGACCACCGCACCCGAGGAGGGCTGACGCCGTGACCGCCATCTCGCTTCGAGCAATGACCCCCGTCCAGGGCAGCAGGCTGCGCTGGGCCTTCGCCGACGCCTTCACCCTGACCCGCAGGGAGATCACCGTCTGGAAGCGCAACCCGGCGTTCATCGTCTTCACCATCGTGCAGCCCGTCATGTTCGTGCTGCTGTTCCGCTACGTCTTCGGGGGGGCCATCCGGGTGCCGTCCAGGGGCGGCTACATCGCCTACCTGACCCCGGGCATCATCGGCCAGAGCGCGGCGTTCGGGTCCTTCGGCACGGCCATCGCCCTGGCGAGGGAGATCAACAAGGGGGTCATCGACCGGTTCCGGTCCATGCCCATGGCCCGCTCGGCGGTGCTCCTCGGCCGCCTGATGGCCGACACGGTCCGCATGGCCGTGACCGTCGTGGTCCTCCTCGCCGTGAGCTACGGGGTCGGTTTCCGTTTCGAGGACGGGGTGGTGCCGGCGATCGGGATGATCCTGCTCGGCATCGTCCTCGGGGTCGTCATCTGCACCGTCGCCGCCTTCATCGGCCTCGCCGTGCGCGACGAGGAGACCGTGTCGTCGGTCGGGCTCATCTGGTTGTTCCCGCTCACCTTCGTCAGCTCGGCGTTCGTGCCGGTGCAGTCGATGCCGGGATGGCTGCAGGCCTTCGCCAACAACCAGCCCATCACCATCGTCATCGACGAGATGCGGGCCATGGCCATCGGCGGTCCGCTCGTCGCCCACGGGTGGCTGAGCGCGGTGTGGCTGGCCGGGACCGCGGCCGTCTTCGTGCCCCTCGCCGTGCGGGCCTACCGCAGGACGTCCTAGCCACCCCGCGGGCCTAGCGCAGGTGGTGCGCGAAGCCGGCCCAGTTGGAGGCGATGCCCCGCGTGGCCACGGCGACGACGACCCCTGCGGCCAGGCTCACCATGACGAGTCCCTGGCGGGTGCCCCCGCCTGGCACGACCCGGGTGTGGGTGCGTCGCGGCGCCAGGTCGGCCGCGGTCAGTCGGGTGGCCCTGGCGACGTGGCCGAGCACGTGGATGGTCATCGCCGCGAACCACAGGACGAAGCTGGCCTGGTGGATCAACAGGACCGCCCCGTGGCCGGGCCCGGTGACGATCAGCGCCACCCCGCTCACCAGGACGACCACGGTGAGGATCATCACCAACGGGCCGACGACGCGAAGGACGGGCTGGGGCGGCCCGGCTCTGCGGTACCCCAGGTCGCCGAGGTAGTAGTGAGCGAAGCGCCAGAGCGTCGAACCCATCTTCAGGGCCACCGGGGGCAGCAGGGCCAGGCCGATGGCGATGTGCCACGACAGCAGCGGCCGGATGGACACGATGGTCAGCCCCTCGGCGGCCAGCAGGACGAGCAGCAGCAGGCCGGTCGCGCTCGTCAGCCTGGCGTTGGCCTCCACCCCCGGATCCCGCCCGTCACGGGTGCCGGCCGACCGCTCCACGGTGCCGATCATGCGAGCCGGCAGCTGAGAGCAGGCTGAGCGGGCGCGCCGGCCGGTGCGCTCCCCCCGGGAAAGATGCGGGGGATCTCAGCGTGCGCTCAGCATCGTCGGTCAAGGATGATGGCAGTGCAGGTTGCGGCCCCCTCCCCCCACGCCGTCCGTGAGATCGAAGTCGACGGCCCGCGGGTGGGTCTGATCGAGATCGTCGGCGTCGTCGTCGGGCTCGGCTTCGGCGCGTCGGTCGCCCTGCCGATCGCCAACCTCAGCCGCCACGCCCTCGCCGCCCGCGGCGGCTGGGCCACCCTGATCGGCAACGTCACGGCCATGGGCGGGACCTACCTCCTGGCCGTCATGGTGCTGCTCGCGGGCCGGCTCCCGCTCCTCGAGCGGGTCGTCGGCGCCGACCGCATGCTCGGGTGGCACCGGCGGCTGGCCAAGTACCCGGTCGTGCTCCTGAGCGCCCACGTCCTCGCCACCACGATCGGCTTCGCCCAGGCAGCCAGGACGGGCCTCTGGGCCGAGCTCGGCTCGTTCGTGTCGACCTTCCCCGACGTGCTCGCCGCCGTCGTCGGCTACGTGCTGCTCCTCGCCATCGCCGTCGGCTCGATCCGGGCGGCCAGGCGGACGATGAGCTACGAGACCTGGTGGGCCATCCACCTCTACACCTACCTGGCCGTCGCCCTGTCGATGGCCCACCAGTTCGTCGACGGCACCGACCTCGTCGGCCACCGCTTCGCCCAGGTGGCCTGGACGGTCCTCTGGGTCGCCACGGCCGGCGTGGTGCTCGTCTACCGGGTCGGCGTCCCCGTCTACCGCAACGCCCGCATGGGCCTGCGGGTCGAGCGGGTGATCGACGAGGGCCACGGGATCGTGTCGGTGGTGTGCAAGGGTCGCAACCTCCGGTTCCTCGGCGCCCAGGGAGGCCAGTTCTTCTGGTGGCGCTTCGGCGTGCGTGGCCTGTGGTGGCAGGCTCATCCGTTCTCCCTGTCGGCGACCGTGCGAGCGGACCGGGTGCGGATCACCGTGCGCTCCGTCGGCGACGCCACCTCCGCGCTGCGCAGGCTCGGGCCCGGGACCCGCGTCGTCGCCGAGGGCCCCTACGGCGCGTTCACCGCCGCCCGCCGGTCGAGCGACAAGGTCCTCCTCGTCGGCGCCGGCGTCGGCATCACTCCCATCCGGTCCCTCCTCGAGGATCTCCCGCCGGCCGTCGACGTGACGCTCATCGCCCGGGCCCGCACCGCCGAGCACATCCTCTTCCGTGACGAGCTGACCAGCTTGATCGAGGCGCGCCACGGCACCATGCGCCACGCCCTCGGCCGCCGTCAGTCGCTGCACTTCACCCGGGCCAACCTGGCCAGGACCGTGCCCGACGTCGCCGAGCGCGACGTGTACGTCTGTGGCCCCGAGGCCTTCGCCGACCAGGTCGTTGCCGCGGCCGAGGCCTGCGGCGTGCCGGCCGACGCCATCCACCGCGAGCGCTTCGCGCTCTAGAGGAGCCACCCCCATGCGACGCAGCCCCTTCGTCATCGCCGGCACCCTCGCCGGCGTGGCCGGCATCCTGAGCTTCCACACCGGCCGCGGCCACCTGGTCCTCCCGACCAGCGCCGGCACCCCCACCGGGAGCTCGCCATCGACCACTTCGCCGACCACACCGGCGACCGGGTCGTCGCCCGCCGGGCCGTCGGCCGGCGGGTCGACCACGACGACCACCGCACCGGCCGCCCCTGCCGGGGGCGCCAGGACGGCCACCGGCCACGACGTGACCTACCCCTACGGCGACCTCTCGGTGTCGGTCACGGTGACCGGCACGAGGATCACGGGCGTCAAGCTCGTCACCCTCAACGACAACGACAGCCGGTCGGCCGCCATCGACCAGTACTCGACCCCGATACTGGGCCACCAGATCCTGGCCGCCGGCAACCTGCAGATAAACGGGGTCAGCGGGGCCACCTACACCTCCCAGGCCTACGTCGACTCCGTGCAGTCGGCGCTGGACCAGCTCGGCGTCAAGTGATCAGCGAGCTCCCGCGCACCTGGCGGCTCGCCCACCCGGCGATGGGCACCGTGGTGTCGATCAGCTTCTCGTCGGCCGGCCACGACGACCGCACGGCGCGGGCCCTCATCGCCGGGGCCTGCCGGCACATCGACGAGGTCGAGCGCACCTTCACCACCTGGGAGGCCGGCAGCCCCCTGTGCGCCTACCGGGCCGGCCGCCCGGTCGAGGTGGGCACCGTCGACCTCGTCGAGCACGTGCTCGAGCGCTGCGCCGAGCTGCGGGACCTCACCGGCGGCTGGTTCGACCCGTGGTCGCTCCCCGGTGGCCTCGACCCCTCCGGCTACGTGAAGGGATGGGCGGCGGGGGGCGCCCTGGCCATCCTCCGGGGTGCGGGCCCGATCGGCGCGTCGGTCGGCGCCGGCGGCGACTTCGCCACCTGCGGCCGGCCGCCCGATGGCGCCCGGTGGCGGATCGGGATCACCCATCCGTGGCGGCCCGACGCCCTCGCCGGCGTCGTGGCCGTCGACGCCGCCATCGCCACCTCCGGCAACTACGCTCGCGCCGGCCAGCTCTACGACCCCTTCACCGGACGTCTGTGCGAGGACATCCCATCGGCCACGGTCACCGGGCCCGATCCCGGCGTCGCCGACGCCTTCGCCACCGCCCTGGCCGTCGGCGGCCTGGCGGCTGCGCCCTACGTCGACGCCGTCCCCGGCTACGAGTACCACCTCATCGGGGCGGCGGGCGACGAGCACACCAGCGCCGGCATGCTCTTCGTGGACCCCGTCTTCGTGGACCCCGTCCTCGTCGAGCCCGCCTCCGTCGATCCCGTCGCACCGGTCTCCGCTTCGGGCGTCTGAGCCCTCGCCAGTGCGAGGGTCCTCGTCTACGGATCGAGTTGCGGTTGGCGGTCGTCGTCGCCGGGCTGGCGGGCGTCGGCCGCGGCCTCGTCGAGCGCCGCGCTCCCGAACCCGACCCCGACCCGCTGGTCCTCCCGGCGACGCTCCTCGTGGGCCAGGTCGTGCCACACCTGCTCGTCAGCCGACGTCGGGTCGCCGACCAGGAAGTTGCGCGGGTAGAGGCGCCGCTCGAGGACGGGATTGGTCTCCGCGGCGTACACGCTGAGCTTGGACAGCAGGAGCAGGAAGGTGACCACGCCGATGACCGACCCGAAGGTCCCGTAGGTGTTGGATGCGTTCTTGAGCTGATGCTCGACCAGGCCCGTTCCGATGGTGATCAGGGCGGTGAAGGCCACGCCGCCGATCACCGCGCCAGGTCGCAGTGACCTCGTGGTCACGACCTTCGGCGTCAGCACCCGGAACGAGAGCAGGTAGGCGCCGATGTTGAAGGCGAGGAGGGCGATGATCACCGGGATCCTGAGCCCCCATGGCTGCCCCTTGCCGGTGGCGTAGCCGGCGACCAGCGCATTGATGAGAAAGGTGAGCCCGATGGTGGCCAGCCCGAGCAGGCTGCGCTCGAGGCGCGGGAGGAAGCCGGGGAGATCGACCTTGGGGATGTTCCACACGGCGGACATGGTCTGCTCGGCGGTCTGGGTGACGCCCTGGGCGCCGTAGGCCAGACCGAGGACACCGACGACCAGGCCGACGATGCTGCCGTGCAACGTCTTGCCACCCTTGCTGACCTGGAGGCTCGAGCCGATGATCGGGAAGTGGTGCAGCGTGTCGACCAGGCCGGTGCCGAGTGACTTCTCGCCGATGTAGCCAAAGACCGTGACCACGACGAGCAGCAGCGGGAAGATGGCCGTGAAGCCGTACCAGCCCAGGCCCACCACCCAGAGGTTGGCGTTGTCGTCGCCGAACTTCTGCTGCACGCCCCACACCGCCCCGGGCGCGTGGTGCCTGCGCTGCCAGCGGTCCACGGACCTGAGGAGAGCCATGATGCCCATCGGTGGTCTCTTTCCCCGCGGCGGGGATCACAACCACGTTCTCCCCTCCGACCCCTCAGCACCCCCCGAGGGGCGAGGGGTAGCCGGTGCCGATGGCCGGCTCGTCGACCACACCCACGCCGACGGGCGGCATGACCGTCCCGAGGTGCACGACGTACCAGTAGCCGCGCCACGAGATCAGCGAGGCGATGCCGACGGAGCGCTCCTGGCCTCGGACCTCGTAGACGAGGCGCGCCCCGGGGGCGTGCCAGTAGCCGACCTGGTTGTAGCAGGACCCCGGCGGGATCCAGCCGATGTCGTCGGCCGGCGGCATGATCACGGTGACATACGTTGCGGCTGACGCATCCGTGCCGAGCTGGCGGTGGGCGGCAGCGATGTCGAGGTCGAAGTGCTCGACCAGTCGGTACCGCCAGTCGCTGGCGTCGTCGGGGAGCGTCTTCAGCTGGAGGTAGGCGGCCTGGGGGAAGAAGGCCGGCGCGGCGAGGGAGACGTCACCGGTCCTGATCGCCTGCCAGGTGGCGCGCATCTCGGCGTCGAACGCCGCCGCGGTCGCCGACGGCTGCGCCGCCGTCTGGGCCAGGGCCCCGTTGCCCGCAGGGGGAAGGGCCGCCATCTGGCCGGCGGTCGGGGGTCGCGGCCGGGGGCGGGAGCCGGCGCGGTCGCGGGTCGACGAGGTGCGGGCGCCGGCCTGGTCTCGGGTCGGCGAGGTGTGGGGGGCGCGTGCGGCCGCCGCACCCGTCGATCGTGCGGGACCCGACGCGTCCGGGTGACCCGGGTGGTGCGCCACGATGACCACGACCGTCGCGGTGATCACCGCCAGGATCGCCGGGCCCCGCCACAGGCGCCGACGCCTTCGTCGACGGGCGGCGAGGCGCGACCGGTCGAGCGGGCCGTCGCGGCGAGGCGGCCCGGCTCGCTCCGACACGGCCCTGGGCTCAGAAGGCGCGGATCAGCTCGAGCAGGGTGCGGGCGCCCCATCCCGTGCCGCCACGCGACAGCCAGCCCTCGTTGGCCTCCGACCAGCTCGGCGCGGCGATGTCGAGGTGGGCCCAGCGGGCCGACCCGACGAAGTCCTGGAGGAAGAGCCCGGCGATGATGGTCCCGGCCGCGCCGTTGGTGGAGATGTTCTTGATGTCGGCCACGTCCGAGTCGAGCTGCTTGCGGTAGGCCTTGACCAGCGGCAGGCGCCACGCCGGCTCGCCGGCGCGCTCGCCGGCGGCGACGATCGAGGCCACCAGGTCGTCGTCGTTGCCGAGCACGGCGGCCACGCCGCCCCCGAGGGCGACGCGCTGCGCGCCGGTGAGGGTGGCGATGTCCACGACCGCGTCCGGGCCCTCCTCGACGGCGAGGGCGAGGGCGTCGGCGAGGACCAGGCGACCCTCGGCGTCGGTGTTGAGCACCTCGATGCTGGTGCCGTTGCGGGCGATCAGCACGTCGCCGGGGTGGATGGCCGTGCCGCTCGGCATGTTCTCGGTGGCGGCGATCCAGCCGACCACGCGGACGCCGAGGCCGAGCTCCCCCGCGGCCGCCACTGCGGCGAGGACGGCGGCCGCGCCACCCATGTCGTCCTTCATCGTCATCATCCCGGTGCCGGTCTTGAGCGACAGACCACCGGAGTCGAAGGTGATGCCCTTGCCGACCAGAGCCACGGTGCGGGTCGCGCCCGGTGGCTCCCAGGCCACCCGGATGAGCCGCGGCGGCTCGGCCGATCCCGCAGCCACGCCGGCGAGACCACCGAGGCGCTCGGCGCCGATCCGCTCGGCGTCCCACACGTCGACGTGGAGGCCGGCGGCCGCGCCGATCTCCCTGGCGATCTCGCCGAGGCGGGTCGGGGTCATCTGCAGGGCCGGCTCGTTGACCCAGTCCCTGGCCCTGGCGGTGGCATGGGCGGCCACCGAGCCGCGCCGGACGGCGTCGGCGTCGGCGCCGACCACCACCGCCTCGGCCAGGTCGTGGGTGGACGGCTTGGTCTTCGCCCCGGCGAAGCGGTAGGCCCCGAGGGCGATCCCCTCGACCACGGCGGCGGCGAGGTCGGGCCGGTCCGTGGCGGTCATCAGGGTGGTGGCCAGCCGGGAGACCGTGGAGGCCAGGCGGCCCAACGCCGCGCCCGCGGCCCGTAGGGCGTCGGCGTCGAGCTCGTCGCGGGGACCGACGCCGAGGGCCACGACGGTGCGCCCGTCGTCACCGGGGACGGGCAGCGCCTGGCCGGGCTGGCCCTCGAACCCGGCCCTACGGGCGAAGGCCGCGTCCAGGGAGGCGCCGGCCCCGTCGGGCACGGTCAGGTCGGCCCACACGGGCACCCCGAGGACCTCGGCCTCGTCGGGGACGGCGTCGGCGGCGGTGAACGAGACGGGCATCAGGGTCCTTCCTCTTGCTGGACGGGGGGCGGCGGCGTGGCCTGCCGGGAGAGCAGCGAGTCGCCCTGCTCCTGCCAGCGGGCCATGGTCCACACGAGGTCGCTCAGACGGTTGAGGTAGGAGGCGACGAGCGACTCGGCCCACCCGTCACCGACCTGGGCGGCGACGACGCGCCGCTCGGCCCTGCGAACGACCGTGCGGGCCACGTCGAGCAGGGCGGCGACCCGGTCGTGGCCGGGGATCACGAAGTCGGTGATGGGCGCGAACCGCCCGCTCAGCGCGTCGATCCGCTCCTCGATGGCGGCCACCATCGGGGCGGTCACCAGGCTGGTGCCGGCGGTCAGCTTCGACCGGTTGGCCGGCGCAGTGGCCATCTCGGCCATGACCACGTACAGCTCCCGCTCGACGCCGACGAGGACGGCGTCGAGCTCCGAGCCCCTGGCCACCTCGGCCCGCACGGCGCCGAGCGCGGCCTGCGCCTCGTCCACCGCTCCGTTGGCCTCGATCACCGGGGACGTCTTGGCGACCCGGCCGCCGTAGAGCAGACCCGTCGTGCCGTCGTCGCCTTTGCGCGTGTAGATCTTCATCGGCCATCAGACTCTACGGGCTCGTCGCCGACGATGGCACCCCCCTCGACGGTGAGGGTCCGGTCGAAGGCCACCGATTCGAGCAGCCACCGGTCGTGGGTGACGACCAGCAGGGTCCCGGCAAACGACCCGAGCGCCGCCTCCAACTGCTCGATGGCGGGCAGATCCAGGTGATTGGTCGGCTCGTCGAGGATCAGGCAGTTGGTGCCCGCGACCATGAGGGCGGCGAGCTGGGCCCGGGTGCGCTCCCCCGGTGACAGCCCCCCGACACGGCGCCCGACCTGGTCGGCGCCGAGGCCGAACTTGGCGAGCGTCGACCTGGCCTCCTCGACGAGCACACCGGTCCCGCCGGCGAAGGCGTCGACCAGTGGCCGGTCACCGACGAGTCCGACCCTGGCCTGGTCGAGCACCCCGAAGCGCACCGACGGGCCCACCCACCGGGTCCCGGCGTCGAGGGGGCGGGTCCCGAGGACGGCGGCGAGCAGCGTGGACTTGCCGCCGCCGTTCGGCCCGGTCACCGCGACCCGCTGCGCCCAACCCACCTCGACGTCGACCGGACCGAGACGCCAGCCGCCCCTGCGGACCTCGGCGCCGGCCAGGCGGGCGACCACGTCCCCGCTGCGGGCTGTCGGGGACAGGTCGAGGTGGAGCTGCCAGCCTTCCCACGGCTTGTAGGCGGTCCCGAGCCGGTCGAGGGCGCGCTCGGAGATCCGCACCTTGGACGCCTGCTTCTCGGTGCGGTTGACGCGGAAGTCGCGCTGGGCCTTGTCGTTGTCCCTGGGCTTGCGGACCTCCTTGCGCCTGCCTTCCTCCGACCAGGTCCGCTGCGAGCGGATGCGGGCCCTGAGCCGGTCGCGCTCCGCGCGCCACGCCTCGTAGGCCGCGCCGGCCTGGGCCCGCCCGAGGGAGCGCCGGTCGACGAAGTCGCTCCAGTTGCCGGCGTACTCGGTGGCGCGGTGGGTGTGCTCCTCGATCTCGAGGATGCGCGTCGCCGCCCGGTCGAGGAAGGCACGGTCGTGGGAGACGGCGATCACCGCGCCGGCGAACGCGCTCAGGGCCCCCTCGAGCAGCGCCAGGCCGGCGAAATCGAGGTCGTTGGTCGGCTCGTCGAGGAGGAGCGCGTCGACACGGATCAGGAGGATGGCCGCCAGGCGCGCCCTGGCCGACTGGCCGCCCGACAGCTCGGCGACGGGCAGGGCGAGGCGGTCGGCGTCGAGTCCGACGTCGTGGGCGACGGTCGCCGCCCTGGCGGTGAAGTCGTCGCCGCCGAGGGCGAGGAAGCGGTCGAGGGCGTCGGAGTAGGCGTCCACCGCCGATGGGTCCCCGGCCAGTCTGGCCGTCTCCCCGTCGAGGGTGGCCCCGGCGTCGGCCACCCCGGTCCTCCTGGCCAGGTAGTCGACGAGGGTCTCGCCGGGAGCGGCGTCGGCCTCCTGGGGGAGGTAGCCCACCTGCAGCGACGCCGGCGCCCGCTCGACGCGCCCCTCGTCCGGGTCCTCGAGGCCGGCGAGGACGCGCAGCAGCGTGGACTTTCCGATCCCGTTGGGCCCGACGACGCCGAGGCGTGCGCCGGCGCCGACCGACAGCGAGACGTCCTGCAGGACCGGCTGACCGCCCCGGCCGACGGACACGTGGTGGGCGGACAGCACAGGGCGGCACGCTAGGCCGTGGCCCCGGCCGGCTCCGCCGATTTCCCGCCCCCCCGGCGAGGCTCCCGCCCCGGTGACGCCGCGGTGACGCCGGGGAGCGGACCGGAGCGCCTTCTCCGGGCACCTGACAGGTTCTCGGCGTTCCGCGGTCACCAACTCGCGCCCGGCGCGGTCTACCGTCCGCAGACCGGCCGGAAGCGGCCGCAGACCCACGCGGCCGCACACCGACGCGGCCGCACACCGACGCCCGGCGGCGCCCGCGCCCGCGCCCGCGCCCGACGGCCGGCGCCAGGGACGCCGGCGGGTACCGTGCGCAGGTGCCCCGCCCCGCCCGCATGATCCCGGTGCGCTTCGAGCCGGCCGACGCCGCCACCGCGCCCGCCGCCGCGCTCATCGAGGCCATGATCGGCGAGCTGGTCGGGTGGTACGGGAGGATCGACGGGGCGGACGCACCGTCAGCGACCCCGGCCGACTTCGCGGCCCCTGGCGGGTCGTTTCTCGTCGGTTGGGTCGACGACGAGCCGGTCGCGGGCGGTGGGGTCAAGCGGCTCGATGCCGGGACGGCCGAGATCAAGCGCATGTACGTGGTGCCCGAGCGCCGCGACCAGGGCCTGGGCCGGCGCCTGCTCGGCGCGCTCGAGGCCGAGGTCGGGCGGCTGGGCTACGCCAGGGTACGCCTCGACACGGGCCGCTATCAGGTGGTGGCGCAGCGGATCTACGAGCAGGCCGGCTACCGGGCCGTCCCCGACTACAACGCCAATCCCCACGCCAGCTTCTGGGGGGAGAAGACGCTCTGATCCCGGGGGGCTGAGCGGTCAGGCGTGGACGGCGCTGTGCTCGTCGAGGGTCCAGCCCGGGTTGTGGGCGACCTCCCAGCCGAGGGCCTCGCAGAAGCGCAGGGCCCGGGTGAGGTCGTCGACGCCGAGGGTCACCAGGCTGATCCGCTGGTCCACCTGGGCGAGGCTAGGAGCCGCCGTGGTTGAACGTGGCCGTGCACCCCCCGTCGACGGTGACGATCGACCCGGTCATGAACGAGCTGGCGTCCGACGCGAGGAACGCCGCCACCCTGGCCACCTCGTCGGCCTGCGCCTGGCGACCGATGGGCTGCCGGGCGGCGTTGACCTCCCGCCTGGCGTTGGCCGCGGCCGACTCCTCCGGGGGCAGGCTGGCTCTCCGCCCGCCCATGTCGGTGTCGATGTAGCCGGGGCAGATGGCGTTGACTCGCAGGCCGTCGTGGCCGTAGTCGACGGCCAGCTGGCGCGTGAGGTTGACCACCCCGCCCTTGGAGGCGCAGTACGACGGGGCCAGCGGGGCCCCGGTGATGCCGTAGGTGGATGCGATGTTGACGATGGCGCCGTGATCGCTGCCGAGGAGGTGGGGGATGGCGGCGCGGGCGCAGAGGAACGGGCCGCGCAGGTTGACGGCGATCACCCGGTCCCATGTGTCGATGTCGGTCTCGTGGAGCCGGCCCGACCCCCCGCTGATCCCGGCGTCGTTGACCAGGATGTCGAGGTGGCCGTAGGTGTCGACCGCGGTGGCGACGAGCCGCTCGACCTGCGCCGCGTCGGCCACGTCGCAGGGCACGAACACCGCCTGGCCCCCGGCGGCGACGACGTCGGCCGCGGTCTGCTCCGCCACCGCCGACACATCCCCGAGGGTCAGCTCGGCGCCCTCGGCGGCGAGGATCAGGGCGATGGCCCGTCCGATCCCTGTCGCCGCTCCGGTGACGATCGCCGCCCGCCCGTCCAGTGCTCCCATGGTTCGCTGCTCCCGTCGTCGGTGTCTGCACCGATCCTTGCCGACCACCGGCGTCGTGCGAGGCTAGAGGCATGGCCGCTCCCCCGCCCGACGACGGTGAGCCCGTTGGCACCGACCGGCTGGGACGGTACCGGGCCAAGCGGGACTTCGAGCGCACCCCCGAGCCCGCCGGCGAGGGCGCCGACACCCTTGGAGCCGGCACACCGGCGTCGCGCTTCGTGGTGCAGAAGCACGACGCCAGGCGCCTCCACTACGACTTCCGCCTCGAGGCCGACGGAGTCCTGGTCTCGTGGGCGGTGCCGAAGGGACCTTCGCTCGACCCTGCGGTCAAGCGGCTCGCCGTCCACGTGGAGGACCATCCCCTCGACTACCGCGACTTCGAGGGTGTCATCCCGGGGGCGCAGTACGGGTCGGGGACCGTCATCGTCTGGGACGAGGGCACGTACCGCAACCTCACGGCCCGGTCGGGGACCCCCGTGGCGATCACCGACGCGGTCGCCGCCGGGCACCTCTCGGTGTGGCTCGACGGCGCCAAGCTGCGGGGTGGCTGGTCGCTCACCCGGACCGGCGACCAGCAGTGGATCCTCGTCAAGCGCAGCGACGACCTGGCCGACGCCGGCCGTGAGGTGACCGTCGACGCCCCGCAGTCGGTGAAGAGCGGCCGGAGCCTGGAGCAGGTCGGCGCCGACCGCGACGCAGACGAGTGGACGGCGGAGCGGGCCACGTGGGTGCCCCCGATGCTGGCGTCGCTCACCAAGGCGGCCGACCCGGCCCTCACGTCCGCCCGCTGGCGCTTCGAGCGCAAGCTCGACGGTCTGCGCTGCGTGGCCGTCCGCAACGGTGACGAGGTCTCGCTCTGGTCGCGCAACCACCTGTCGTTCAACCGCAGGTTCCCCGAGCTGGCCTCGGCGATCGGCCGGCTCCCGGTCGACAACGTCACCATCGACGGCGAGATCGTGGCCTACGACGGGGAGCGCACCAGCTTCGCCCTGCTGCAGCGCGGCGAGCCGGGGACCCGCCCGGTCTTCTGCGCGTTCGACCTCCTCCACCTCCTCGGGCGCGACACCACCGGGCTCCCCCTCGCCGACCGATTGGCCCTGCTCTCCCAGACCCTCGATGGCGCGCCGGAGAACCTGGTGGGCGTGGCCGCCGAGGAGGGCCACCCCGAGCCCCTGTTGCAGCGGGCCTGCGCCGGCGGGTGGGAGGGAGTGGTGGCCAAGCGGCTCGACGCGCCGTACCGCTCGGGCCGTTCGGGTGCGTGGAGGAAGCTCAAGTGCAGTGCCAGCCAGGAGCTGGTCGTCGGTGGGTGGACGGACCCGACCGGCACCCGCACCGGGTTCGGCGCGCTCCTGGTCGGCTACCACGACGAGGAGGGCTTCCGCTACGCCGGCAAGGTCGGCACCGGCTTCGACCAGGCGACCCTTCGGGACCTGGCCGCGCGCCTCCAGAGGATCGGGCGCGCCGACAGCCCGTTCTCCGATCGGGTCCGGGTCAAGGGCGCCCACTGGGTCGAGCCCCGCCTCGTCGTTGCGGTGGCCTTCACCGAGTGGACCGGTGACGGGCGGCTCCGCCACCCGGCCTTCCAGGGCCTGCGCACCGACAAGTCCGCCGCTTCGGTCCGGCGGGAACGGCCGTGATCGCTGTGTCGCCGGCGGCGCCGGCCGACTGGGAGCTGGTCAGGGACCTCCGACTGCGGGCGCTGGCCGACGCGCCGGGGGCGTTCGCCTCCACCCTCGAGCGGGAGGCCGCCTACGAGGACGGGGAATGGCAGCGCCGGGTGGCCGACGGGCACTGGTGGTCGGCCCGCACCGGTGGCCGCTCGATCGGGCTGGTCGCGGCGGTCGCCGGCACCTCCACGACCGACCGCCACCTGGTCTCGATGTGGGTCGCGCCCGACCATCGGGGCGGCGGCGCGGCGGCCGCCCTGGTCGAGGCGGTCTGCGCGTGGGCGGCCGACGACGGCGCCGAGACGGTCAGCCTGTGGGTCGTGGGGACCAACGAGCGGGCCCGTCGCTTCTACGACCGGCTCGGGTTCGCGCCCACCGGCGAGCGCCAGCCGCTGCCGGGTGCGCCGGAGGTGACCGAGGAGCGCAGGCTCCGGCGGCTCGTCCCCGGATCTTCGCCCTCCCCTCTTCGCCGCGGTGGTGAGGACGGCGGCGAGTTGCGCTGATCCCGCGGTCACCTCGGCCGGGGGGTGGTGGTGCCGAGGATGGTGCCGTCGGGTCGGTGGAAGGTGACGGTGTGGTTGGTGTCGCCTTCGGCTCGGAAGCCTCGGTGCAGGTGGGTGTGGTGGCGGCCGCAGACGAGGAGGCCGTTGGCCACCTCGGTGGGTCCGCCTTCTGACCAGGGGAGGAGGTGGTGGATGTCGGTGATGCGATGCTCGCAGCCCGGGAACCGGCAGATACCCCGGTCGCGCACGAGGATGGCCCGGCGTTGGGGGGTGGACCACACCCGGGTCTTGCGTCCAAAGTCAACCTTGGAGGCGTCGCAGGCGACCCGGGCGGCGGTCAGGTCGTCGATGGGGGTGCCGTCGACCAGCTCGGTGCTCCGGTGCACGAGGTGGACGAGGTAGCGGTCGGCGCCCATGGCATGCCCCTGCCCGGCGTGGGCCAGGGCGCTGCGGGCCAGGTCGACGAAGGCGTCGGCTCTCCTGGCCGGCCAGTCGACCCCGCCGCCGGTCCGCGCGGAGCGGTCTCCCGTTGGAGACTCCTCCCGGCCCTCGGCCGCTTCGCCCGTCTCGCCCGTCGGGTCGGAGTTGTCTCCCGTTGGAGACTCACCCGAGGTCCCGGGAGCGTCGGAGGTGCCGGCCGGGGCCGGGCTGGGAGGTGGGGCGGAGAGGTCGAGGTAGGCCTGAAGGGCGGCGGCGACCTCTTCGGCTTCGAGATCGGTGAGGGTGACCTCGATGGTGGTGGTGCCGTCGCCGTGCCGGCAGATCCGCAGACCTCGGCGCCGCTCGGGATCGGGTGGGGGGCGGTGCTGGTCGGCGTGGAGCTGGTAGAAGCGCACCGCCCGCTCCACATCGGCGATGGTCCCCGCCTCGGCCAGACCGACCAGAGCGACGTCGACGTCGGGGTCGGGGTCGTCCATGCGGGTGACCGCCCGGACCGCCGAATACGACAGCCGACCATCGGCGAACGCCGCGGCGACGATCGGACGACGCCGCAGCTGGCCGGCGGTGCGCAGCTTCTCGTACGCGGTCGGCCGGGCCATGCCGGTGCGCCACATCAGCCACGCCGCTCCCGACAGCTGCCTGTCCGCCGCCCACCCCTGCCCGGCGTCGAATTCGCCCAGCGCGGCCAGCCAGGACGACTCGCCGCGGTCCATCGCCCACCGGTGCTCCACCAACCACGCGCCCCGATCCTCGGCCGGACCCGGGCCGGCGAGCGGGCCCGCAGCCACCATGACGTCAGACATCCACCACGCTCGACTCTCGTGCCATCAATCGCTGCTCGAGGTCGAACGGACGGGTTCGACGACCGGGACGGGTTCGACGACCGGCACCCATCCTACGAAAGAGGTGTGACCGGCCGATGCCTTCTCCGTCGTGGTGCCGTCGCTCCCCGGCTTCGGCCTCGCTGGTCCCCCACCGCCGGGAGCCTGACCGCCGGGCGCGGTAGCGGAGCTGTGGTACCTCGTGATGAGCGACGGGCTCGGCCATCGACGCTACGGCGCGCACGGCAGCAACCTCGGTGCCGGCGTCATCGCCTGGCTCGCCATCGACGCGAGCCTCTGGTGGGATCACGAGACCTCGGGGCAATCAGGCCGACGGATCCACCCAGAGCTGGATGGCGAGGGCCACACCGAGAGCGGCGATGGTCCAACGCAGCAAACCTGGCGGAGCCCGCCGCGTGACTCGGGGTCCGAGGGAGCTGCCGGCGAGCATCCCCGTCCCGAGCGGCAGCGCCGCCGTCCAGTCCACGTGGGCGAAGCCGACCAGCACCACCAGCGAGGCCAGCCCGGCCGCACCGACGACCATGTTCTTCAGTGCGTTGGCCACCGGGAGGGAGCCGTCGACCGTCTCGAGCAGCAGGGCCAGGGTCATGACGCCGGCGCCGGCCCCGAAGTAACCGTTGTAGAGCGAGGCGGCGACCGGGCCGGCAGGGAGGCCGAGCGGGGTCGAGGTCCGGCGGGAGCGGCGGGTCAGTCGGGGCTGGAGCAGCAGGGCCAGCGACCCTGCCAGCACGAGCCACGGCACCACCCGGGCAAACACGCCGGCCGGGGTGGTGAGCAGCAGGATGGTGCCGGCGAGGGACCCGGCGGCGGCAACGGGCAACCAACGGGCCAACCACCGCCGCCGGCCGGCCAGCTCGGGCCCGGACGCCAGGGCCGATCCGGGCCAGCAGCCGGTCAGCGCCACGAGGTTGGCCACGTCGGCCGCCAGCGGCCCGAGCCCGACCGCGAGCAGGGCCGGGTAGGACACGAGGGAGGTGATGCCGCCGGCCGAGCCGACCAGGCCGGCCAGCACCCCGGCGCCGCCCAGCACTGCGGCGTGGCCGGCGCTGGTGGCGGCGAGCAGGTCGGGGGGCATGCGGCGGACGCCCCTGTCGGCTCCTGGCATCGGGCCGGGCGACGATCGGGGCGACCTCAGCCCACCACACCCGGGCCGCTGGCGGGGGTGATGATGGCCACGACAGCCCGGCCCGACGGCATCCTGCAGCGCGACGACCTCACCGTCCGCAGCGCGAGGACCGTCTGGGCGGACCGGCGACCGTGGGCGGCTCGCCGGCCTCAGAACCTCTCGGCGTGGGTACGCCGTGGGGATGGCCAGGTTCGAGTCGACCAACGTGTCCGAAGCCGACGTGCCGGCATCCCGCGAGCAGATCTGGGCGGTGGTCACCTCCCCCGACCGGCTGGCGGAGCTCACCCCGCTCATCGAGAGCATCACCGCGGACGGCGACCGCTGGACCTGGCGGCTCAGGACCATCTCGGCCCTCGGGGCCCGGGTGGCGCCGACCTTCACCGAGCAGATGTCGTTCGACGAAGGGCGCCGGCTCACCTATGCGCATCGCCCCCCGGCTGGGAGCCACGAGCGGGCCGGGGCGAGTGGGACCTACACCCTCGCCGATCTCCCCGGCGGGGGGACCCATCTGGCCGTCGACCTGACCCTGCACGTCGAGCTGCCGCTGCCCGCCATCTCGCGTCCGGCCGTCGAACGGGTGATGTCGACGATGATGGCTCGAACCGGTCAGAGGTTCGCCGAGAACCTGTACGCCGATCTCGGCGTCAAGGACGGACCGGCTCCGAGGACCGGGCGCTCGTAGACACCTCGACGGCGTCATAGGCGGGCAGGTCGCGCATGGCGCGCAGGGGGGAGGCGATCACCCAGCCGGCGGCGAGGATCTCACCGATCTGGCTGACCCACAGCGTCGGGCGCAGGCCGATCCAGGTGCCCAGTGCGCCGCCGAGCAGGGCGCCGAGGGGCATGGTGCCCCAGACCAGGAAGCGCATGGTGGCGTTCATCCGGCCGAGCAGCCGGGGCGGGCACAGCGCCTGGCGGAAGCTGACCTGGGCGACGTTGTAGACCACGGCACCGAACGAGATGGCGAAGAAGCCCGTGACGTAGAACGCCAGTCCGCCGCCGCTCTCCGTGAGCGGGATCAGCAGCCCGAACGGGGTCGTGACCAGAGTCGAGACCCAGATCGTGCGGGCCTGACCGACCCGCCGGGCGATCGCGGAGGCCGTCAGGGCGCCGAGGATGCCACCGATGCTGCCCGCCGACATCAGCACACCGATGACACCGGCGGAGAGGTGGAGGCCGCGAACGAGGAACACGACGACGACCGCAGCGAAGGCGGAGCTGAAGAAGTTGGATGTTCCGGTGGTGCCGGCGATCATCCGCAGGATCGGCTGGTGCAGCACGAAGTCCAGACCCTCACCGATCTCGTGGAAGAGGTGCCGCTGCGCCGGCCGCTCCGGCGGCGGTTCGGGGCGGTCGATCGCGCCCACGCAGATGGCGGAGGCCAGGAAGCTCCCAGCGTCGGCGAGGACGGCGAACGGTGCGGTGAGGAGCTGCACCAAGAACCCGCCGAGCGTGGGCCCGACCACTTCGGCGACCGACTGGCTGGCCCCCAGCTTGGCGTTGCCTTCCATCAGCTCGTCGCGGTCCACCAACGAGGGGAGGTAGCTCTGGTAGGAGACGTCGAAGAAGACCGTGGCGATGCCGTGCAGCAGCGCCACCGCGAACAGCTGGTCGAGCGTCAGGACGCCCAGCGCGGCGGCTATGGGGATCGAGGCCAGCAGGACAGCACGGACCAGGTCGGCCGCGACCATCACCGGGCGTCGGCGGACCCGGTCGCACCACGCTCCCGCCGGGAGCCCGACCAGCAGGAACGCCACGGACTCGAGCGCGGTCAGAACCCCGACCTCGAGGGTGCTGGCCCGCAGGTACAGCACCGCGACCAGGGGTAGGACCAGGACCGAGACCTGACTGCCGAGCTGGCTGATCGTCTCTCCGGTCCACAGGAGCCGAAAATGGCGATGCCAGACGAGGCCGCCGCGACGCCGGGACCGGCCGTTGGCGCCCTTCGACGTGGTCATGCGGCTATCCTAATCGGGTGATTGGCAGACACCAATCACTTTAGGGAGGGGTCGGGAGATAACGGAGCGCAGACCAGCGACCGACGAGGAGGCGAGGGCGCTGGCGTCGTCGCTGCGACTGCGGATCCTGCGCATCTGCGTCGGGGACGCCCACACCAACAAGGAGATCGCCGAGCGTCTCGGGCGGGACCCGGCGAGCACCCTGCACCACGTCAGGACCCTCGTGCGAACAGGATTCCTCCAACCCCAGAGCGAGCGACGAGGCCCACGCGGCGCCCGTGAGGTGCCCTACCTGTCGACCAGGAAGTCCTGGCAGCTCAGCACCCCGGGCGGTAACCGCATCATGCTCGAGACCTTCCTGGCCGAGCTCGCCCTCGTCCCTGCCGAGAACGTCGACACCACTCGGCTCGGGCTGCGCCTCTCCCCGGCCGACATGGCCGCCTTCCAGGCGGGGCTTCGCGACCTGCTCGACGACTTCGCCGACCGCCCTGACGATCCGTCGGCGCCGGCGTGGTCGCTCTTCGTCACCCTCCACCCCGATCCCAACCGGCCCTGATCGGCTCAGGTCATCCTGGGCTCCTACGAGCTTGCGGTCGGGGGCCACGCGCCGGACACCAGGCGGCCACCGACGACCACGGCGGTGACCAGGTCGACGCCGGGCCGGTACCCGAGCCAGGAGGCCGCGGGGGCGTCGAGCACGGCGAGGTCGGCCCGCCGGCCCGGCACCAGGCGGCCGATGTCGTCGCGGCGGAGGGCGTCGGCGCCGCCGGCGGTCGCCGCATCGACGGCCTCGGGGATGGTCATGCCCATCTCCCGGACGGCCAGCGCGATGACCAGGGACATCGAGGTGGTGAAGCTGGAGCCTGGGTTGCAGTCGCTGGCCAGGGCGACGCGGACGCCGGCGTCGATCAGCCGCCTGGCGTCGGGGTAGGGCGACCGGGTGGAGAACTCGGCGGTCGGGAGCAGCGTGGCCACCGTCGACGATTCGGCCAGCACGGACCCGGCCAGCGCCTCGATGTCGGCGTCGTCGAGGTGGCTGCAGTGGTCGACCGACGCCGCGCCGAGCTCGACGGCCACGCGGACCCCTGGACCCGGGCCGAGCTGGTTGCCGTGCACCCGCAGCCCGAGGCCGGCGGCGCGGGCGGCCAGCAGCACGGCCCGGGACTGGTCGGCGTCGAAGGCGCCCCGCTCGCAGAAGGCGTCGGCCCACCTGGCGAGCGGCGCGCAGCGGTCGAGCATCGGCCCGCGCAGCAGGTCGACGTAGTCGTCGGGCCGTCCGGCGTACTCGGCGGGCACCACGTGGGCGCCGAGCCACGTGCGCTCGCCGGTCACGGTGGCGGCGGCGGCGAGCAGGCGGGGCTCGGTGTCGAGGTCGAGGCCGTAGCCGCTCTTGACCTCGAGGGTGGTGGTCCCGCTGGCCAGCGCCTCGGCGGCCAGGCGGCGCACCCCGGCGACCAGGTCGGCGTCGCTCGCCGCCCGAGTCGCCTCGACGGTGGTGCGGATGCCCCCCGCGGCGTAGGGGCGACCGGCCATCCGGGCCTCCCACTCGGCGGCTCGCTCGCCGGCGAAGACCAGATGGGTGTGGCTGTCGACGAAGCCGGGGATCACGGCCCGGCCGCCGAGGTCGACCCGGTCGGCGCCGACGCCGTCGGGCAGGTCACGCTCCACTCCGACCCAGGCGACGGTCCCGTCGGCCGCGCACACCAGGGCTGCGCCCGCCAGGCGCGCCGGCGACCCGGGCGCCGGGTCGCAGGTGACGAGCTCGCCGATGCCGGTCAGGACCAGGCCGTCCACGGTCAGGCCTCCCCGGCCCACAGGCCGCTGATGGCCCGGTCGAGGGCGGCGCCGACGTCGCCGACGGCGAGGTGGCGCCTGCCGGCCACCACCTGGCGGCCGCCGACGACCACGTCGGTCACGTCGGCTGCCGCGCCGGCGAAGACGGCGGCCGCCGCCGCGCCCTCACCGCCGGGGCCGAGGGTGCCGGCGAGGCGCACGCCGCCGAGCCCGATCGTGGTGAGGTCGGCGAGGGCGCCGACCTCGACGCGGCCGGTGTCGGGCCAGCCGATGGATCCCGCGCCTCCTTCGGTGGCGGCGCGCAGGAGGGCAGCGGGGGCGTGGCTGCCGCGCCGGCCGGTGGCCAGCCGCTCGTCGAGCTCGACGGCCCTGGCCTCTTCGAGCAGGTCGATCACCGCGTGGGAGTCGCTCCCGAGGCAGAGCTCGACCCCCGCGGCGCGCAGGGCGGCCGCCGGGCCGATCCCGTCGGCCAGGTCGCGCTCGGTGGTCGGGCACAGGCACACCCACGCGCCGGCCGCGCCCAGCGTGTCGACATCGGCGCCGTCGAGGTGGGTGGCGTGCACGGCGGTGAACCGGGCGTCGACGGCCCCGAGGTCGGCGAGGAGCCGGGTCGGGGTCTTGTCGTAGGCGGCCAGGCAGGCGTCGTTCTCGGCCGGCTGCTCGCTGACGTGGGCGTGGAGCGGCGCGTCGTGGCGGCGGGCCCATGCGGCCACCGCGGCGATGGACGCCGGTGGCACGGCCCGCACCGAGTGGACGGCCGCGCCGACGCGCACCGTCGGCGACCGGCCGATGGAGGCCGCGGTGCGCTCGACCCGACTGGCCCAGCCCTCGGCGTCACCGTCGCCGAAGCGGCGCTGCGGCGCCGACGCGGCCTCGCCGATCCCGCCGGTCAGGTAGCAGGTGTCGATGAGGGTGAGCCGGATCCCGGCGGTCGACGCGGCGTCGACGAGGGCCTCGGCCATCGGGTCGCCGCCCGGGTAGGGGCGGCCTTCGACGTCGTGGTGGAGGTAGTGGAACTCCCCGACCGCCGTGATCCCCGCCTGCGCCATCTCGGCGTAGACCGCCGTGGCCAGCCGGCGGTAGCCGTCGGGGTCGAGCCTGGCCGCCACGGCGTACATCCGCTGCCGCCACGTCCAGAACGAGCCTTCCCCGGCGGCGTGGGTCCATCCCCGGAGGGCCCGGTGGAAGGCGTGGGAGTGGGCGTTGACCAGACCGGGGAGGGTGAGCCCGTCGAGGCGGGTGGCCCGGGCGGCGTCGGCCTCGGCCACCCCGGCGGAGACGGTGGTGACGACCCCGTGGGAGTCGACCTCCACCAGCACCCCGGGCGTGGCGTCGTCGCCGCCGAGCCAGGCCAGGCGGCACCACCACGCCCCTGCGGTCATGCCAGCGCGTCGGTGCGGGTCTCGGCCGCGGCGAGCAGGCGCCCGTCGGCGACGGCGGCGACGGCTGCGTCGATCTCGGGGGCGAGGTGGCGGTCGGGCCCGGGACCGTCGACGACGAGGCGGAGCTCGTCGAGCACCGCGCCGGTGGCCGGCCCCGGGCGGAGCGGGGCGCGCAGGTCGAGGGCGCGGCAGGCGGTGAGGATCTCGATGGCGAGCACCCGGCCGAGCCCGTCCACGGCTCGGCGCAGCTTGCGGCCCGCGCCCCAACCCATCGAGACGTGGTCCTCCTGCATGGCCGAGCTCGGGATGGAGTCGACGCTGGCGGGCACGGCGAGCCGCTTGAGCTCGGAGACGATCCCCGCCTGCGTGTACTGGGCGATCATGTGGCCCGAGTCGACGCCGGGGTCGTCGGCGAGGAACGGCGGCAGGCCGTGGGAGCGGGCCGGGTCGAGCATCCGGTCGGTGCGTCGCTCGCTCATCGATGCCAGGTCGGCGACCACGACGGCGAGGAAGTCGAGGACGTAGGCGACGGGGGCGCCGTGGAAGTTGCCGTTGGACTCGACGCGGCCGTCGACCAGGACGACCGGGTTGTCGATGGCCGCGGCCAGCTCTCGCCCGGCGACGACCTCCGCATGGTCGATGGTGTCGCGCACCGCGCCGGTGACCTGGGGGGCGCAGCGCAGCGAGTAGGCGTCCTGGACCCGGGTGTCGTCCTCCCGGTGGGAGGCGACCATGGGGCTCGACGCCAGCAGCGCCCGGAGGTTGTCGGCGCTGGCCGCCTGGCCGGGGTGGGGCCGCAGCGGTGCGTGGAGGTCCGCGGCGAAGACCGCGTCGGTGCCGAGCAGGGCCTCGACCGACAAGGCGGTGGCCAGGTCGGCGGTGGTGGCCAGGCGGCGCAGGTCGGCGACGGCGAGCAGGAGGGTGCCGAGCATGCCGTCGGTGCCGTTGATGAGAGCCAGGCCCTCCTTCTCGGCCAGCACGAGGGGGGTGATGCCGGCCTCGGAGAGGAGCTCGGCGGCCGGGCGGCGGGTCCCCCCGGCGTCGTCGGCGTCACCCTCGCCGAGCAGCACGAGGGCCACGTGGGCGAGGGGGGCGAGGTCGCCGGAGCAACCGAGCGACCCGTGCTCGGGGACGATGGGGGTGATGCCGGCGTTGAGGGCGGCGGCGTAGGCGGCGACGACTTCGGGGCGGACGCCGGTGCGCCCGGAGGCGAGGGTCTTGAGGCGCAGCAGCATCAGGGCCCGGACGACCTCCCGCTCGACGGGGGCGCCGGAGCCCGCCGCGTGGGAGCGGATCAGGCTGCGCTGGAGGTCGCGGCGCCGCTCGGGCGGGATGTGGGCGGTGGCCAGGGCCCCGAAGCCGGTGGAGATCCCGTACGCCGGGACGGGCGAGGCGGCGAGGGCCTCGACGTGGGCCCGGGCGGCGGCGACGGCGGCCATGGCCGCGTCCGAGACGACGACGTCGTCACCGTGGCGGGCGACGGCGACCACATCGGCGCCGGTCATCCCGGAGGTGGCGATCTCGACGGTCACGAGGCGGTCTCCTCCGGGGCGGTCTCCTCCGGGGCGGCGGTGGAAGGCGTGGCGGTGGAGGACACAGGGGCGGGGAAAGGGTGCGCCGGGGTGCGGGCCGCATCGGTGAGTGGGTGCGCCTCGGTGGCGAGGTCGCCGAGCACCGCGGTCAGCGCCTCGACACCGGCCAGGCAGTCGTCGCGCTCGGCCCGCTCGGCCGGGTCGTGGCTGACGCCGGTCGGGTTGCGGACGAAGAGCATGGCGGCGGGGACGTGGGCGGCGAGCACGGCGGCATCGTGGCCGGCGCCGGTGGGCAGCTCGGCGAAGGAGCCGACGCGCGCCTCGACGGCGCGGGCCACCCGGCCCCGCAGGACCGCGCCGAAGTCGGCTCCGGCGCTCCACGACTCCTCGGTGACGTCGACGCCGACGCCCTCGGGCGCGGCCGCGGCCCCGGCCGCGCCGGTCACGTCGTCGACCACGGCGCGCACCGTCTGGGCGTCACCGGCCCTGGCGTCGAGCCACGCGGCGGCGCGCGAGGCGATCGCATTGGTGGCCCCGGGGTGCACGGCGAGGCGTCCGACGGTGGCCACGGCGTCGCGGTCGGCCGCCGCGGCGCGGGCCGCCACGACGGTGTGGGCGAGGGGGAGGACCGGGTCGGACCGGTCGGCCAGCCTGGTGGTGCCGGCGTGGTCGCCGCGCCCGGCGAAATCGAAGCGCCAGCGCCCGTGGGGCCACACGGCGGTGGCCACGCCGACCGGGACGTCGATGCCGACCAGGGCCCGACCCTGCTCGATGTGCAGCTCGACGAACGTGCCGATCCTCCCCAGCCTGACCGGGTCGGGCCCGCACCCGCCGGGGTCGACGCCGGCGTTCCGCAGGGCGTCGGCCAGGCTGATCCCCTGGTCGTCGACGCGGGCCAGCATGGTGCCCACGTCGATCGACCCGGTGAGCATGCGGCTGCCGACGCAGGCGATGCCCCAGCGGCCGCCCTCCTCGTCGGCGAAGTTGACCACCGCGACGGGTCGGCGGGGCTCGACCCCGGCGGCGCGCAGCGCGTCGAGGGCGCAGAACGCCGACACCACGCCGAGCGGCCCGTCGTAGGCGCCGCCGCCGGGGACGCTGTCGAGGTGGCTGCCGGTGACCAGGGCATCGGGGCCCGGTGGCCCCCACCAGGCCCACTGGTTGCCGTTGCCGTCCTCGTCGACGGTCAGGCTCCTGGCTGCGGCCTCGGAGCGGAACCATGCCCGCAGCTCCAGGTCGGCGTCGGTCCACGCCAGTCGCCGGTAGCCACCGGCCGGGTCGGCGCCGATGCCGGCCAGCGAACCCCACATCCGGTCGAACGTGGCCGGGTCGACCGGCGAGGACCGGGTGGGCGAGTCGGTGTCGACCGGGCGAGCCGTCGCGGCGCGCGGGGTCGGACCGGTCACGACGCGGTCGGGTCGCCGAAGCGCCCGGGGATGCGGATGCCGGTGGCCTCGGCCACCTCCTCGGCGCGCTCGTAGCCGGCGTCGACGTGGCGGAACACGCCGGTGCCGGGATCGTTGGTCAGCACCCGGTCGAGCTTCTGCGCGGCGAGGGGGGTGCCGTCGGCCACGCACACCTGACCGGCGTGGATGGACCGGCCGATGCCGACACCTCCGCCGTGGTGGATCGACACCCACGACGCGCCCGAGGCCACGTTGACCATGGCGTTGAGCAACGGCCAGTCGGCGATGGCGTCGGAGCCGTCGGCCATCGCCTCGGTCTCGCGGTAGGGCGACGCGACCGATCCGCAGTCGAGGTGGTCGCGTCCGATCACGATCGGGCCGGCGACCTCGCCGTCGGCGACCAGCTGGTTGAAGCGGGCTCCGGCCTTGTCCCGCTCGCCGTAGCCCAGCCAGCAGATCCTGGCCGGGAGCCCCTGGAACGCGACACGCTCGGCCGCGCTGTGGATCCACCTGGCCAGGGGGTCGTTGTCGGGGAACAGGTCGAGCACGGCCCGGTCGGTGACGGCGATGTCGTGAGGGTCACCGCTGAGCGCCGCCCACCGGAAGGGACCTTTCCCCTCACAGAACAGCGGACGGATGTACGCAGGCACGAAGCCAGGGAAGTCGAAGGCCCGGCCGTAGCCCGCCGTGCGGGCCTCACCCCGGATGGAGTTGCCGTAGTCGAAGACCTCGGCACCGGCGTCCATGAAGCCCACCATCGCCTCGACCTGGCGGGCCATGGAGTCCTGGGCGGCCGCGGTGAACCCGGCCGGGTCCCGCTCGCGCTCCTCGGCCATGTCGGGGAAGTCGATCCCGACGGGCAGGTAGCTGAGCGGGTCGTGGGCCGAGGTCTGGTCGGTCACCACGTCGACGGCCACGCCCCGGCGGAGCAGCTCGGGGAACACCTCGGCGCAGTTGCCCTCCACCCCGACCGACACCGCCCGCCTGGCCGCCTTGTACGCGAGGACGCGGGAGACGGCGTCGTCGAGTGAGGTGGCCGCCTCGTCGAGGTAGCGGGTCTCGATGCGCCGCGCCATGCGCGACGGGTCGCAGTCGACCACCAGCGCCGTGCCCCCGTTGAGGGTCACCGCGAGGGGCTGGGCGCCCCCCATGCCGCCGAGGCCGCCGGTCAGGGTCAGCGTGCCGGCCAGCGTGCCCCCGAAGCGCTTGGCGGCCACCGCCGAGAAGGTCTCGTAGGTGCCCTGGAGGATCCCCTGGGTCCCGATGTAGATCCACGAGCCCGCCGTCATCTGACCGTACATGGTGAGCCCGAGGGCGTCGAGGCGGCGGAACTCCTCCCAGGTCGCCCACTGGGGCACCAGGTTGGAGTTGGCGATCAGGACCCGCGGAGCCCACTCGTGGGTGCGCACGACTCCGACCGGTTTGCCCGACTGCACGAGCAGGGTCTCGTCCTCGCCCAGGGTCCGCAGCGTCGCAACGATGGCGTCGAAGGCCGACCAGCTCCTCGCCGCCTTGCCGCTGCCGCCGTAGACCACCAGCTCGTCGGGGTGCTCGGCCACGTCGGGATCGAGGTTGTTCATCAGCATCCGCATGGCCCCCTCGGCCGGCCAGGTCCGGCAGGAGCGCTCCGAGCCGCGCGGGGCCCTGACCCTTCTCGGTGCGGACTCGGTGCGGGCGGTCGAGGTCACGGGTGCCTCCGGATGTCGGCGTCGTCGGGCAGCAGGAGCAGCTCGAAGCGGACGCTACCTGGCCGGTGTGTCCGTCGTCGGCCCGGCGGCGACGGTCGACAGCGTCGCCCGCGGGCGGCGGAGCACGGCGTTGAGCTCGGCGCCGAGGAGCACGGCGAGGGCGATGATGTAGAAGAACAGCAGCGCGGCGAGGGGGGCGGCGAGCGCCCCGTAGGAGACGCTGTGGAGCTTGGCGGTGGCGTAGCCCCGCACGGCCACGCTGCCGGCCAGCCAGATGAGGGTGGCCAGCACGGCGCCCGGCAGGTGCCGGCGCCAACGCACCCGCTCCGGGAGGCACAGGCGGTAAAGGGTGGCGACGACGAGCACCGACGCCAGGGCGATGCCGGGGAAGTAGGCGGCCTGGACGACCTGGCTGACATCGGCGCGCGCCGAGGTCGGCGCCAGCTCGGTCAAGGCGCGGGGTCCGAGGACCAGCGCAGGGAGCAGGACGATCCCGGCCACCACCGCGAGGAGGTAGAGACCGAGGGCGACCACCCGGCTGCGGACCGCGGAGCGCACGCCCCGCATGCCGTAGGCGACGGTGATGGTGTTGAGATAGGCGGACATCGCCGTGGAACCCGACCACAGCGAGATCAGGAATCCGACGGACAGGATTGCGGCGTGCCCCCGACCGAGGATGTCGTCGAGCAGCGGGGCCACGTCATTGGTCACCGTCTCCCTGGCGAGCACGTCGCCGGCGACGCGCAACACGTCGTCGTGGATGCGCACGATGGCCTCGTGGCCGAGCACGCCACCGAGGTAGCCGACGCTGCCGAAGACGCCGAGCAGCAGCGACGGGAGGGAGATGAGCTGCCAGAAGCCGGCCTCCGCCGACATGCCGAGCACGCGGTCCTCACCGAGCTTGCGCACGAACCGCCCCGAGCCTCGCCAGACCGACCTGGCCGACGCCTGCCTGACGACCAGGCGCAGGCTCTCGGTGTCGTCACCGCGTGACGCCGGGATGTCGGGTCCCGCGTCCACGCTGCGCTCGGCCATTTCTCCCATTCTCCCCCCTGGACGCACCGGTACGCTTCTGCGGTGCCTTGCGCTCCGCCCCCGGGCAGCTATCTCGACGCCGTGCGCTCCCGCGTGGTGGTCTTCGACGGCGCCATGGGCACCAACCTGCAGCTGCACAACCTCGGGCCAGACGACTTCGGTTCGCCCGCGCTGGAGGGGTGCAACGAGCTGCTCGTGGCCACCAGGCCCGACGTCGTGGCCGCCGTCCACCGCTCCTTCCTCGAGGTCGGCTGCGACGTGGTCGAGACCGACAGCTTCGGGGCGCTCCCCTGGGTCCTCGCCGAGTACGGCCTCGCCGATCGGACGAGGGAGCTGGCCCACCGCTCGGCCGAGATCGCCAGGGAGGTGGCCGATGGGTTCGACGGCCGGTTCGTGGCCGGTTCGCTCGGGCCCGGGACGCGGATCGCCTCGCTCGGGCAGATCTCGTTCGCAGACCAGCGCGACGGCTACCGGGAGGCGGCCGCCGGCCTCCTCGACGGCGGCGTCGACCTGTTCGTCATCGAGACCGTGCAGGACCTGCTGCAGGCCAAGGCGGCCATGATCGGCTGCCGGGCGGCCATGGCCGACGCAGGCCGCGAGGTGCCGCTGCAGGTGCAGGTCACCATCGAGACGACCGGTCGGATGCTGATGGGCACCGAGATCGCGGCGGCCCTGACCACCATCGACGCCATGCGCCCCGACGTCGTCGGCCTCAACTGTGCGACCGGGCCCGTCGAGATGAGCGAGCACCTGCGCTATCTGGCGGCCCACGCCAGGACGCCGATCTCGGTGCTGCCCAACGCCGGCCTGCCTTCGGTGGTCGACGGCCGCATGCACTACGACCTGACCCCCGAGCAGCTGGCGTCCCACCACGCCCGCTTCGTCGGCGAGTACGGCATCTCGATCGTGGGCGGCTGCTGCGGGACCGAGCCGCGCCATCTCGCGGCGGTCGTCCCCGCGGTCGAGGGCACGACGCCGGCGAGGCGAGACCCGACGTGGGAGCCGGGGGTGGCATCGCTGTTCGGCCACGTCCCCTACGACCAGGCCCCTTCGGTGCTCATGGTCGGCGAGCGCACCAACGCCAACGGGTCGAGGAAGTTTCGCGACGCCATGCTCGGCGACGACTGGGACACGTGCGTGGGTGTGGCCAGGGACGCGGTCAAGGGGGGCGCCCACGTGCTCGACGTGTGCGTCGACTTCACCGGCGAGGACGGCGTGTCGGACATGGGCGAGATCGCCTCCCGCTTCGCCACCCAGACCACCCTGCCGATCATGCTCGACTCGACCGAGCCGCCCGTCATCGAGGCCGGCCTGGAGCGCATCGCCGGCAAGGTCATCCTCAACTCGGTCAACCTGGAGGACGGCGACGCGCCCGGCACCCGGCTCGACCGGTTCTTGTCCCTCGCCAGGGAGTTCGGCGCCGCGGTGGTGTGCACGTGCATCGACCAGACCGGCCAGGCCCGCACCGCCGAGCACAAGCTGGCCGCGGCCAGGGCGATCAGGGACCTCGCCGTCGACCGCTACGGCCTGGCCCCCGAGGACCTGCTCTTCGATCCGCTCGCCCTGACCCTCGGGACGGGGATGGACGAGAGCCGAAGGGACGGGGCCGAGACCATCGAGGGGATCCGCCGGATCAAGGCCGAGCTGCCCGGCGTGCGCACCATCCTCGGCCTGTCCAACGTGAGCTTCGGCCTGGCCCCCGCCGTGCGCCACGTCCTCAACTCGGTGTACCTCCACGAGTGCCAGCAGGCGGGGCTCGACGCGGCGATCGTCCACGCCGCCCGGATCCTGCCCCTCGCCCGCATCGACGAGCGCGCCGTCGAGGTCTGCCTCGACCTCATCTACGACCGCCGCTCCGACGGCTACGACCCGCTGTCGACGCTGCTGCAGATGTACGAGGGCGTCAGCTCCGCGGCGCTGGCCACCGAGGACCGCAGCGGATGGTCGACCGACCGCCGCCTCGAGCAGCGGATCATCGACGGCGACCGCGACGGGCTCGAAGTCGACCTCGACGAGGCCCTCGGGGCCGAGACGACGGCGCTCGAGATCGTCAACGGCCCGCTCCTGACCGGCATGAAGGTCGTCGGTGAGCGCTTCGGCGCCGGGGAGATGCAGCTGCCGTTCGTCCTGCAGTCGGCCGAGACCATGAAGACCGCGGTCGCCCACCTCGAGCCCCACATGGAGAAGGCCGACTCGGGCGGCAAGGGCCGGATCGTCCTGGCCACGGTCAAGGGCGACGTCCACGACATCGGCAAGAACCTGGTCGACATCATCTTCACCAACAACGGCTACGAGGTGCACAACCTCGGCATCAAGGTGGCGCTGACCGAGATGGTCGATCGGGCCACCGAGATCGGCGCCGACGCCATCGGCATGTCGGGGCTGCTGGTGAAGTCGACGCTGATCATGCGCGAGAACCTGCTCGAGCTCAACGAGCGGGGCCTGTCCGACATCCCGGTCATCCTGGGGGGCGCCGCGCTCACCAGGACCTACGTCGAGCGGGACCTCCGCAACGACTACGAGGGCCGGCTCTTCTACGGCAAGGACGCCTTCGAGGGCCTGCGCACCATGGACCGGCTCATGGAGCTCAAGGCGTCAGGAGCCCCCGACCCGGCCTTCGGGCGCGAGCCCGGCGGCCGCCCTGGCGTGCCGGCCCGCCACCAGCCCGGCCCGGAGGACGCCGCTCCTACGCCGAGCCCGCACCGGGCCCCTTCGGTCGTCAGCGACAACCCCGTGTTCACCCCGCCGTTCGTCGGATCGCGCGTCGAGCGTGGCGTGGCCCTCGACGACATCGCCGGCTATCTCAACGAGACGTCGCTGTTTCGCAACCAGTGGGGCTACCGGCCCCACGACGGCGAGGACGACCAGGCCTTCAAGCGCCGGGTGCGCGCCGAGCTGCGGGCCAGGCTGGCCGAGGCCAGGGCGGCCGACGTCCTGCGCCCGGCGGTGGCCTACGGCTACTTCGCGGTCAACAGCGAGGGCGACGACCTGGTCGTGTGGAAGGACGAGACCCGCACCGCCGAGTGGCTCCGCTTCACCTTCCCCCGCCAGCCCGCCGACCCGTGGCTGTCGATCGCCGACTTCTACCGCCCCGCCGCCTCGGGCCAGGAGGACTGGGCCGCCTTCCACCTGGTGACCATGGGCGCCGCCGTCTCGGAGGAGACGGCCAGGCTGTTCGCGGAGGACCGCTACAACGACTACCTGCACCTCCACGGCATCGGTGTCGAGATGGCCGAGGGGCTCGCCGAGCTCTGGCACCGTCGGATCCGCGAGGAGTGGGGCTTCGCCGACGAGGACGGCCCGACCCTGACCGGGCTGTTCCGCCAGCAGTACCGGGGCGGCCGCTACTCGTGGGGCTACCCGGCCTGTCCGGACCTGGAGGACAACGCCAAGTGCGCCGAGCTCGTCGGGGCCGACCGGATCGGCGTCGAGGTGAGCGAGGAGTCGTCGTGGCAGTTCCACCCGGAGCAGACCACCGCGGCGATCGTCTGCCACCACCCCCAGGCCAAGTACTTCGTGGTGCGCAGGGGTTGAGCGGGGGTTGAGCCGGGCTCGAGCGCCATCCCGATGACGCACCGCCGGTGATCCTGGTCGACGAGGCCCGCTGGCCCTGGCGCGGACGACGGTGGGCCCACCTGGTCTCCGACGCCTCCTACGACGAGCTGCACGCCTTCGCGGCGCGCCTCGGCATCCCTCGCCGGGCGTTCCAGGGCGACCACTACGATGTGCCGACCGAGTGGCGCCTGACCGCCATCGAGCTCGGCGCCGCCCCGGTGCCCAGCCGGGAGCTGCTGACCCGGCTGCGCGACGCCGGGCTCCGCCTCTCCCCCGCCGAGCGCCGGCGGGGTCGCCCGACGAGATAGCAGCCCCGCCCTCGCGGTGCCAGGGCTTCTGCGGGCGATCGACAGGGTCCGCCGCCGTGGGGCCAGGCGGTTCGGCGGGCGATCGACAGGGTCCGGCGCCGTGGGGCAGGCGGTTCGGCGGGCGATCGACAGGGTCCGGCGCTTCCGGGGGCGGCCGACGGGAGCAAACCGTGCCGAGCTCCCCCAGATCGAGCCGGGCGGGCGCCGGCGCGGGACGCGCCTCCGGCGCGGAGCCGGGCGGGCGCCGGACGCGGGACGCGCCTCCGGCGCGGAGCCGGGCGGGCGCCGGACGCGGGACGCGCCTCCGGCGCGGAGCTCAGGCCGGCTCGACGATGACGGCGGTGCCGTAGGCGCAGATCTCGGTCCAGTTGCCGCCCATGTCCGAGGTGTCGAAGCGCATGGCCAGGACGGCGTTGGCGCCGTAGGCCCTGGCCTCGTCGATCATCCGGCCGACGACCTCGTGGCGGCTGTCGACCAGGTTCCTGGTCATGCCCCTGAGCTCACCGCCGACGAGGGACTTGAACCCGGCGCCGAGCTGGGAGCCGATGTTGCGGCTGCGGACGGTGAGGCCCATGACCTCGCCGAAGACCTGCGTGACGCGGTACCCGGGCACGTCGTTCATGGTGGACACGAGGAGACGGGGCGCACCATCGGTCGGGGAGGTCATGGGCCGAAGGTAATCCGCCCGGGCCGCCCCCCATGGCTGGCGGTCAGGCCAGATCGGCGAGCTCCCTGGCGAGGTTGGCCCTGGCCGCCTCCTCTCACCGTCCCCGCCCAACATCGGTGGCGTAGAGGTGAGGCCGACCCAGGAGGGCGCGGAGCACAGCGCCGCGCCCGGTCCGCCAGCCCGCCTCCTCGACCTGGGCGTACTCGGCGCGCACCGCGGCAACGTAGCGGTCGTAGCGGTCGGGCTCCTGTCCGAGCACGGCCAGGTCGGCGTCGCAGAGCAGCGCGCCGGCACGGTCGCCCGGCTCGACGAGGTGGTCGGCGGTGGCGCCGACGACCCTCGCCACCTCGGCCGCCCGGGTCGGGGCGACGCCCAGGGCGCCGAGCTCGTCGTGGGCCCGCCGGGCGCTGCGGGCCTCGTTGTCCGGATCACCGACCACGTAGACGGCGTCGTGGTACCAGGCCCCGAGACGGGCGATCCAGCCGGCGGACCTGCGGGCGGTGGGGAGGGCCGGGTCGAGGTGGTCGATGGCGTCGAGCACGGCGACGAGGTGGGCGAGGTCGTGGTAGCGCCGGTGGGGTTCGGACCACGACGCCAGCAGCGCCGACCCGGTGGCCGCCGCGTCGGGACCGTCACCGAGCAGCGCGGCCCATCGCTGCGCCGGCATGTCCACGATCCCAGTCTGCCGTCCGGGTTCCCGGGAGGGTCCGAGCCGCGCCCTCCTAGCGGGACGTCGCGGTCAGCCCACGCCGAGCGAGGACGATTCGCTCCAGGCGGGAGAACACCACCGTGTCCATGACCAGGCCGATGACGAGGATCACCAGCATGGTGGCGAGGAGGCTGGGCTGGTCGCTCTGGTCCTGCGAGAAGGTCAGGAGCTGTCCGAGCGAGTGCGTGCCCGCCACGTTGGTGATGAGCTCACCGGCCATGAGCGAGCGCCACAGAAAGGCCCACCCCTGCTTCATGCCGGCGACGTAGCCAGGGAGCGACGCCGGCAGGACGACGTGGCGGTAGGTGCCGACACCCCTGGCGCCGAGGATCCGCCCCGCCTGCAGCAGGGTGGGCGGGACGGCGTCGATGCCCGAGAGGGTGCCGATGACGATCGCCGGCACGGTGCCGAGGAGGGTGACGAACATGATCGGCCGCTCGTTGCCGGTGCCGAAGAGGAGGATGGCGAAGGGCACCCACGCCACCGACGGCATGGTCTGCAGCCCGGTGACGAGCGGGTTCACCGCGGTGCGCAGCGTGGAGACCCTGCTGATCACCACGGCGATCAGGGTGCCGGCGACCAGGGAGATGGCGTAGAACTCGACCCCCCTCCTGAGCGTGGTAAGGGCGCCGGGGAGGATGCTCGAGCGACCGTCCCAGAGGGCGGCGAAGGCCCGGCCGGCCCCTGGCAGGACGTAGGAGGGCTTCCAGCCGCTCCAGGCGATCAGCTGCCAGATGGCGAGCGTGATGACGATGGCCGCCACCTTCGGCCACGCCCCCGACCAGATCCTCCTGGCGAGGGAAGGGGCGCCAGGAAGCTCGAGCTCGAGGCGGTCGAGGCCGCTCAGCTGCCGGTCGAGGAGGTCAACGGTGGCCATGGCGTGCCACCTCCTCTCGGAGCCGGTCGGTGATGGTGGCGGTGAGCAGGCCGACCTCGGGGGAGTCGATCCTGCGGGGCCGCTCGACGGTGACGTCGAAGGTCGCCGCCACCCGTCCCGGGCGGCTGGAGAGGACGACGACGCGGTCACCTAGGCGCACCGCCTCGCTGACGTTGTGGGTGACGAACACGACGGTGAGCCCGGACTCGCTCCACACCCGTTCGAGCTCGTCGTGGAGGATGTCCCTGGTGATGGCGTCGAGTGCGCCGAAGGGCTCGTCCATCAACAGGATGGGCCGCTCCTGGGCGAGGGCCCTGGCCAGCGCGACCCGCTGGCGCATCCCGCCGGACAGCTCGTGGGGACGCTTGCCGGCTACGTCGTGGAGACGGACCATGCGCAGGAGGCCGTCGATACGGACCTTTCGGTGCGCCTTGGGATAGCCGGCCAGCCGGAGGGCGAGCTCGATGTTGCGCTCGACGGTCAGCCAGGGAAACAGCGCCGAGTCCTGGAACATCAGCGTGGCGTCGCCGGCGGGCCGTTCGATTCGGCCGCCAGTGGGCTCGTCGAGCCCGGCGATCAGGTTGAGCAGGGTGCTCTTCCCGCAGCCCGATGCGCCGACGACGCAGACGAGCTCGCCGGCCGCCACCTCGAGGCTCAGGTGGTCGAGGGCCGGTGTCGACGCACCCGCGTGGCCGTAGATCTTGGTGACCCCGTCGACCACGATGGCGTGTCGCCGGTGGTCCACGTCGCGCCCGACGGTCGACGGGTTGGATTGGGCGATGCTCACAGGCCGGTCACCTTGGTGCCTCCGTCCTTGGCCAGCAGGGCGTCGAGCGGGCGGAGGTCGTACAGCCCGGTCAGGTTGCCGGGGCTCTGGAGCAGGCCGACGGCGACGCCGTGGTCGACCTGGGTCTTGACCGTGGACGCCAGCGGGTCGTCGGTGAAGGCGATCGAGTCCCACGCCGGGCCGAGCACCGAGGTCTCGAGCGCCTTGCCCGCCACCGCGGCGAGCTCGGCGTTGGCGTCGGTCTCGGCCTGGGCCTTGTGGGCCTTCATGAACGCCAGGGTGTCGATCAGGCCGTGCAGAAAGCGGCTCACGGTGGCTGGGTGGGCCTCGAGGAAGGCGTTGCGCACGACCACGTTGGTGGTGGCCCACAGCCCGTTGGGCCAGAGGGTCGCCTCGGGGACGAGGACGTGGCCGCCCGCCGCCACCATCTCCTGCTCGTAGGGCTGCGGCATCCAGGCCCCGTCGATGGCCCCGTCCTCGAACTCGGTGACGACGGTGCCGCTGGTGCCCGACGACGGTTGGACCGACACCTTCCCGCCGCCGGTGGTGGTCGTCGGGTAGCCCCTGGTCTCGAGCCAGTAGCGCAGGGCGACGTCCTGGGTGTTGGCCAGCTGGGGCGAGCCGAGCTTGGTGCCCTCGAGCTGGGAGACCGACGTGATGGACTTCTTGACCACCAGTCCGGCGCCGCCAGCAGCCGCCCCGGCCACCACGGTCACGGCGTGGGACTTGGTGTAGGCGGACAGGGCCGAGCTCGGGCCCTCGAAGGCGATGTCGATGGACCCGGACAGGAGGGCCTGGTTCTCGGCCGGGCCGGCAGTGAAGGTCTGGGAGGTGGCGAGCGTGTCGGCGCCGAGGTCCTTGGCGAAGATGCCCGCCCTGACCCCGACCAGGGCCGGGGCGTGGGTGATGTTGGGGAAGAATCCGAGCCGGATGCTGGTGCCACGACCGGCGGCGGTGTTGGTCGCCTTGGTCGACGAGCTCGATCCGCAGCCGGTGGCGATCAGCCCGAGGACGGCCAGGCCGGCGGCCGCTCGACGGCCACGACCCGCCCCGCTCCTCCGTATCCTTGTCTTGTGCATCTTGTCTGTAATCCTGACTGCTCCGATAGGCATTACTACGACACAGTATCGGATGGTTGCCCGGCCGCGCCAGGATCGGGCGGTGCAGCCAAGAGCGCGCCAGAAGTGTCGGCGGGCGCAAGGCGCGCCGCGACCTCAGGCGACGGTCAGGGCCGCCAGACCAGGTGCGCGGGTGACTCGTCGCCGTGCCCGGTGGTCCGGGTGAGGAGGCAGGAGTCGAGGTCGAAGCCGAAGAGCACGTGGTCGTCGGCGGGAGCCGGCACCGAGAACCAGGCGCGCTCGGCGACGAACTGCCCGGCGAGGAGGGCGCGGAGCCGGGCCTCTCGGATCGGCTGGGCCCGACCGGTCAGGGAGAACGCGTCCTCGTTGTCGTCGCAGGGGAACGAGTGCATGGCAAACCAGCCGTCGCGGAGCAGATCGCGCTGCTTGGGCGAAGGGATGATGAACGCGAACAGCCCCTCGTCGGCGAGCAGCGGGCACATCGGGTGCAGCCGGGGTCGGCGGTCGTTCCTGACCGTCGCCAGAAAGGCGAGTCCCACGCCGTGCTGGTACAGCAGCTGGCGGCCGGCCGTCGCGAGGTCGGGACGCTCCCTGGCAAGATCGGGCCAGGCGAGCATGGTCGCCGCGAGCCCGGGTCAGTCGACGACGGTCAGGTCGTGGTCGGCCAGGTTGAGCGGGCGCGGGCCATCGTCGGTGGCGACGACGATGTCCTCGATGCGGGCGCCGGTGTGCCCGGTCAGGTAGATCCCGGGCTCGACCGAGAAGGCGTGGCCGGCGACCAGGGCGGTGGTGTTGCCGCCGACGATGTAGGGGTCCTCGTGCTCCTCGAGGCCGATGCCGTGGCCGGTCCGGTGGATGAACCGCTCGCCGTAGCCGCCGGCGCTGATGATCCGGCGGGCGACGAGGTCGACGGCCTCGCACGAGGTGCCGACGGTGGCTGCGGTGACGGCGTCGGCCTGGGCGGCCTGCAGCAGGGTGTAGAGGTCGCGGAACTCGGCGGTGGGCTCGCCGGTGAAGACGGTCCTCGTCATGTCGGAGCAGTAGCCGTCCTGGGTGCCCCCGAAGTCGCAGACCACGGGCTCCCCGGGCTGGATCCGGCGGGCCCCGGCCCCGTGGTGCGGGCTCGCCGAGTTGGGACCCGAGCCGACGATGGCGAAGTTGACCCGCTGGTGGCCCTCGTCGACCAGGCGCCTGCCGATGTCGGCGGAGACCTCGGCCTCGGTCCGCCCGACGAGGCGGATGTCCCCGCCGAGGAGCTGGGCGGCGACGCGGTCGGCGGAGGCGGAGGCGGCGGCGAGGGCCTCGATCTCGGCGGCGTCCTTGACCGCCCTGATGGGCCCGGTGACCTCGGAGGCGATCCCCCATGTCCGGTCGTCGAGGCGCGCCTGCAGGCCGACGAGGAACGTCGCCCATGTCCGGTCGCCGACGGCCAGTCGGGAGCGGGACCCGACGAGGGATGCGACCGCGTCGAGAGGGTCGGCGCCCTCGGACCACGGAGCGAGGGCGAACACGTCGGGCACCTCCTCGACCCTCGGCGCCTCGAGCTCGGGCACGAGGAGGGTGGCGCGCTCGTCGGCGGGCACGACCAGCATGGTCAGCCGTTCGAGCGGCATGGCCTCGTACCCGGTCAGCCAGGGCAGGTCGGCACCGAGGGAGACGAGCAGCGCGTCGACGCCGGCGTCGGCCATGGCCGAGCGCACCCTGGCCATGCGGGCCACCCTCGTGGGCGTGTCGGTGGAGGCCGTGGGGGTGCTCATCGGGCGACCGCCGCCACCTCGGCCGCGGCGCTCCTGCCGGCGGCGTCGGCTGCGGACCTGGCGTGGTAGCTGGACCGGGTGAGCGGCGATGCCTCGACGTGCGGGATGCCCATCGCCTCCCCGGCCGCCTTGAAGGCGGCAAACTCCCTGGGCTCGAGCCACCTGGCCACCGGCAGGTGGTTGGATGTCGGCCGCAGGTACTGGCCGATGGTCACGATGTCGATCCCGACGCCGCGCAGGTCGGCCAGGGTGGCGATCACCTCGTCGGGCCGCTCGCCCATGCCGACGATGATGCCCGACTTGGTGGTGAGCCCGGCCGCCTTGGCCCTGGCCAGCACCGACAGGCTCCGGGCGTAGGAGGCCGATGGCCGCACGGCCCGCTGGAGGCGGGCCACGGTCTCGATGTTGTGGTTGAGGACCTCGGGACGGGACCCGAAGATGGCGTCGAGGGACGACGCGTGGCCCCGGCAGTCGGAGATCAGCACCTCGACCGCGGTGCCGGGCGAGCGGTGGTGGATGGCCTCGACGGTGGCCGCGAAGGCGGGGGCGCCGTCGTCGGCCAGGTCGTCGCGCGCAACGGTCGTGACCACCGCGTGGGCCAGCCCGAGGCGGGCGACGGCCTCGGCCACGCGTCCCGGCTCGGCCGGGTCGGCGGGCAGCGGCTTGCGGGTGTCGACCAGGCAGAAGCCGCAGGCGCGGGTGCAGCGGTCGCCGTTGATCATGAACGTCGCCGTGCCGTCGGCCCAGCACTCGAAGATGTTGGGGCAGCCCGCCTCCTCGCACACCGTGACCAGGTCGAGCGAGCGCATCGTCTTCTTGAGGGAGCGGTACTCGTCGCCCATGTTGGCCTTGACGCGGAGCCACTCGGGCTTGCGCTCGTCGACGGCCAAGCCTGCGGCGGGGTCGACGCCCGCCTGGGCCAGGCGCCCGAGGAGCCGGACCGGCTGGGAGGGTGATCCCCGTGTGCCCGGGGCCTGGGCGGGGACCAGCGCTCCCGGCCCCTCCCCGCGGGTGAAGGGGGCGAGATCCGCGGACGCGACCCGCCACGCGACGTCCTGTCGGTCCACGTCGGCATGTCCCCAAGCGGCAGCCGCTCTGGCGACCACGGCGTCGACGACGGTCTTGAGGTCGACGTCGATGCCCTCGGCGGCGACGGAGGTGACGCCCTTGTCGGTGATCCCGCACGGGACGATGTGGCCGAAGTAGTCGAGGTCGGGGTTCACGTTGAGGGCGAAGCCGTGCATCGACCGGCCCTTGGAGATGCGCACGCCGATGGCGCAGATCTTGCGGGGGCGGTCGGTGCCGACGCCGACCCACACGCCGGGGTAGCCGTCGAGGCGTTCGGCGCCGGGCAGGCCGACATCGGCCAGCACGTCGATGACGAGCTGCTCGATGCCGTGGACGAACGAGGGCACCGCCGACGGCCCGGTGGCCACGTCGCGGATCGGGTAGCCGACCAGCTGCCCGGGGCCGTGGTAGGTGACGTCCCCACCCCGGTCGGAGCGCACCAGCTCTGCGCCCACGCTGGCCGGGTCGACGAGGACGTTGGCCGGCTCGGCGCGCACGCCGAGGGTGTAGACGTGCGGGTGCTCGAGGAGCAGCAGCCAGTCGTCCCTGCCCTCCGACCACAGCCCGTGCTGCAGGGCGAGGGCGTCGTCGTAGCGTACCCGTCCCAGCCAGCGGGCCCGCAGCGGTGCGCGCCTCATCGAGCCGCTCGCGAGTGTGCTGGCCGGGTCGCACGCCGAGGCGTGCTCAGAGCTTCCCGGGTCGCACGCCGAGGCGTGCTCACAGCTCCGCCGCCCATTCACGAGTCTCGATGGCCCGCTTGACGGCGGCGAGGAAGGCGGCCGCGTAGGCGCCGTCGAAGGCCCGGTGGTCCCAGGACAGGGCGAGGTTGCCGACCGGGTGGATGGCGATGGCATCGGTCCCGTCGGGCAGCTCGACCACGACCGGCCGCTTCTTCACCCCGTCGGTGGAGAGGATGCCGACCTGCGGCTGGTTGATCACCGGGACGGTGATCAACGTCCCGAACGGCCCGGCGTTGGTGAGGGTGAAGGTGCCTCCCGAGATGTCGTCCATGTTGAGCTTCCTGCCCTTGGCCTTCGTCGCCAGGCCGGAGATCTCCCTGGCGATCTGGCGGAGCCGCTTCCCGTCGGCGTCGTGGACCACGGGGACGAGCAGGCCCTCGAAGTCGAGGTCGACGGCGATGCCGAGGTTGATCTGGTTGTGGACGATCAGCGCGTCCTCGCCGACGGAGCTGTTGACGTGGGGGAAGTCCCGGAGGACGTCGACCACGGCCCTGGCGATGAACGGGAGATAGGTGAGGGAGAAGCCCTCCGCCTCCTTGAACGACGCCTTGACGGCGTTGCGCACCTCGTCCACGCCGAGGTAGTCGACCTCGACGGCCACCATGGTGTGCGCCGACGTGGCCTTGGACCTGACCATGTGCTCGGCGGTCCTGCGACGGATGTTGGTGAAGGGCACGACCGTGTCCCGCTCGCCGGCCACGGAGGGGGCGAAGGGCTCTGCGCCCGGGGCCCGGCCGGCGGCCGCCGGCGCCGGGCCGACCGCGGTGGGGGCGCCCGCAGGCGGGGCCGGCGTCGCCGGGGCTGGAGGGGCGCCGGGCGCGGGCGCCGAGCCGTTGGCTCGCCCGTTGGTGCTCTGGCGGTCGATCAGGGCGAGCACGTCGGATCGGGTGATGCGACCGCCGGCGCCGCTGCCCTGGATGGTCGCCGGGTCGAGCTTGTGCTCGGCGATCAGCCGGCGCACCACCGGGGAGAGCACCTTGCCGCTGTCGCCCGCCGGCACCGCCTCGGTCGCCGGCGCTCGGCTCGGGGTGGCCGTCGGGGCGCCCGCTGACCCGGACACCGCCGCGGCCGCGACCGGCACAGGCTCGGTCGCCTCCACCTCGTCCGCCTCGGTGGCGGCCGGCTCGTCGGGAACCGGCTCGGCGGAGGCGGAGGTGGCGGCCCGCTCGTCGGGAGCCGGCTCGGCGGAGGCGGAGGCGGGGGCCGGCCCGGCGGGGGTCGGCTCGGCGGGGGCGGGCTGCTCGACCGGCGCGACCGGGTCGGCTGCGGCGGGGGCCGCCTCCCCCCCGTCCGTCGCCGCCGGAGCGGCCGCACCGTCGGAGATCACGGCCAGGCGGGTGCCGACGTCGACCGTGTCGCCCTCGCCGACGAGGATCTCGGCGAGGACGCCGCCGGCGGGCGACGGCACCTCGGAGTCGACCTTGTCGGTGGAGACCTCGAAGAGGACCTCGTCCTCGGCGACGGCGTCGCCGACGGCCTTGAGCCAGCGGGTGATGGTGCCCTCTGTGACGGTCTCGCCGAGCTGCGGCATCGTGATGTCAGCCAACGTGCAGGCCTCTTCCGGTCAGGGCGAGGACGGTCTCGCCGAAGGTCTCCGACAGGGTCGGATGGGGTTGGATGAAGTGGGCGATGTCGTCGGGGGTCGCCTCCCAGTTGACGGCGAGGTAGGCCTGCCCGAGCTGCTCGGTGACCCAGGGGCCGACCATGTGCACGCCGAGGATGCGCCCGGCCCGACCGTCGGGGAGCTTCTCGCAGATGACCTTGACCATGCCCTCGGTCTCGCCGACGATCATGGCCCGGCCATTGCCCCCGAAGGGGTCCTTCTTGACGACCACGTCGTAGCCGGCCTCCCTGGCCGCCTCCTCCGAGAGGCCGGCGAAGGCCGCCTCCGGATGGCAGTAGATGCACCACGGGACGTTGACGTAGTCGACGGGCACGACCGGCTCGCCGAGGATCTGGTCGATGGCGAGGATGCCCTCGGCGAAACCGACGTGGGCCAGCTGCGCGGTGGGGATCACGTCGCCGGCGGCGAACACGCCGGGCTCGCCGGTGCGGAGGTGATCGTCGACCTGGACGAAGCCGCGGTCGTCGAGGGCCACGGCCGTGCCGTCCAGGCCGAGCTCGTCGGTGAGGGGTCGGCGACCGACCGACACCACGACCGCCTCGACGTCGACGCTCTCGCCCTCACCGAAGTGCACGGTCGTCGACCGCCCGTCGGCGGCCGGCGTGTGCCCGGTCACCTTCACGCCGGTGCGGATCTCGATCCCCCGCTTCTTGAACGACCGGACCACCACGTCGGCCACGTCGTTGTCGCAGCCGGGCAGCACCTTGGGAAGGCCCTCGAGGATGGTGACCTCGGTGCCGAGGTCGGCGAGCATCGAGGCGAACTCGCAGCCGATGGCGCCGCCCCCGATCACCACGGCCGACGACGGCAGGCTCTCGAGGTCGAGCACCTCGTCGGAGGTCAGCACCAGCTTGCCGTCGACCTCGAAGCCGGGAATGGTCCGCGGCACAGAACCGGTGGCGATGATCACGTGCCGGCCGCGGATCTGGGTCCCGTCGCTCACCGTGACCAGGTGGTCGGCACCGAGGGACCCGGTGCCGGCGAAGGTCGTCACCTTGCGCTTCTTCATCAGGCCCTGCAGGCCCTTCCAGAGCTGATCGACGACCTTCTGCTTGCGGGCCTGGCTCTGGGCGAAGTCGAGCATCGGCTGCTCCACCCCGACGCCGAACTCCTTGGCCCCCGCCACGGTCCGGTAGACCGTCGCGGTCTCCAGGAGCTCCTTGGCCGGGATGCAGCCCCGGTGCAGGCAGGTCCCGCCCACCTTCTCCTTCTCGACCACGGCGATGTCGAGGCCGAGCAGGCCTCCGTGCAGCGCCGCCGCATAGCCGGCCGGACCTCCACCGATCACGACGACATCGAACTCCTCGGCCGTGGGGACCACCTCCTCGATCGCCGCAAGGATACGTCCTCGGTGACCGGCACCGGCCAGCCCGGGAGGGCCGGCCGCTGCGCCTGCCGACTCCTCCGGCCGCTGCGACTGCCGGCTCCTCCCCGACCGGTTCGCGGTCCTACAATCGGGCCCCATGGAGCCCACCAGCACCGAAGTGCCCGAAGCCCGCGACCCCTCGGCGGTGGCGGAGCCCGTCCCCCCCGTCCCCGTCGCCCATGTGGAGGACGAGCTCCTGGTCGAGGAGATCTCGATCGACGGCATGTGCGGGGTCTACTGACCACCGGACCGGCCACCTTCGACGCGGCGGCCCGCTGGCGCCTCGACCCGAACGTGGCGCTGCGCCCCGAGCCTTTCGGCGCCCTCGCCTACCACTACGGGACCCGGCGCCTCACCTTCCTGCGCTCGCCGCTCCTCGTTGACGTCGTGCGCGCCCTCGACGGCCACGCCAGCGCGACCGACGCCGTCGCCGCCACCGTCCCCGAGCCACGACGCGACGCCTTTCTCCGTGCGCTCTCCTCGCTCGCCACGTCGGGCTTCATCGTCGCCGGAGCAGGAGCCGGACCCGCACCGGCGCCCGATCCCACCGACACCGGAGACGGCCTGACCGGGTGACGGACCCGGCGGGAGGTCTCGAGGCGCTGCTCTCCCCCATCAGGCTCGGACCGGCCACCGCGCCCAACCGGATCCTGTTCGGTCCCCACGCCACCAATCTCGGTCGGGCCAGGACCATCGGCCGACGCCACGTGGCCTATTACCGCAGGCGCGCCGCCGGGGGCGCCGGGGTGGTCGTCACCGAGGAGGCGTCGGTCCACCCGGGCGACTGGCCCTACGAGCGGGCCCCGCTGGCTGCGGCGTGCGCGTCGGGCTGGGAGGACGTCGCCGCCGCGTGCCGCGCCCACGGAGCCCTGGCCATCGCCGCGCTCGGCCACAGCGGCGCCCAGGGATCGAGCCTGTGGAGCCGGGCCGCGCTGTGGGCCCCGTCGCGGGTCGCGGACCCGACGGTGAGGGAGGTCCCCAAGGAGATGGAGGCGGTGGACGTGGATGCGGTCGTCGCCGGCTTCGCCGCAGGGGCCGCCGTCGCCGCCGGCGCGGGCATGCACGGCGTCGAGGTCAACGCCGGCCAGCACAGCCTGATCCGGCAGTGCTGCTCCGGGCTGACCAACCACCGCGCCGACCGCTGGGGCGTCGACAGGGGCGCCCTCGCCGAGGCGGTCGTCGTCGCGGTGAGGGCGGCGGCAGGCGGTGGCGTGGTCGGGCTGCGCCTCAGCTGCGACGAGCTGGCCCCGTGGGCGGGCATCACCCCCGCCGCCGGCGCCGCCATGGCCGCCCGCCTCGCCCCCCTCGTCGACTACCTGGTGGTGGTCAGGGGGTCGCTGTACTCGCCCGGCGCGACCAGGCCCGACAGTCACGAGCCGGCCGGATTCAACCGTGAGCTCACCGCTTCGGTCCGAGTCGCCGTCGGGGGCGCCGTCCCGATCTTCTGGCAGGGTTCGATCGTCGACGTGACGACGGCGGGCACGGCGGTCACCGCAGGTGTGTGCGACGGCGTCGAGATGACCAGGGCTCAGATCGCCGATCCCGACCTCGTCGCCAAGGCGGCCGGCGGGCGGCCCACCTCCATCCGACCCTGCGTGCTGTGCAACCAGGCCTGCATGGTCCGCGACGAGCGGGCCGTGGCCGTGTCGTGCGTGGTCGAGCCCTCGGCCGGTCACGAGGCGCCCGAGCGGTCACGGCCCCGCCCGGCTCGCCGGGGACCACGGCCGGCGCGCCTGCTGGTGGTGGGGGCGGGGCCAGGCGGCCTGGAGTGCGCCCGCGTGGCCGCCTCCGCCGGCTGGGAGGTCACCGTGGCCGAGCGCGAGCACGCCGTCGGGGGCGCGCTCACCGACGCGGCGCGGGCCGCCGGCCGCGGGCACCTCGCCGGCCTCGGCACCTGGCTGACCGCCGAGTGCCGCCGCCTCGGCGTGACCGTCGAGTGCGGGCGGACCGTCGACCTGGCGGAGATCGGCGGCCACCAGGGCCCGGTGGTCGTGGCCACCGGCTCGCGGGCCCGGCCGCCCCGCTGGCCGGTCGGATCCGGCGCGACCGTCGTCGACGCCCGCACGTGGCTGCGCGCCGTCGGGTCCCGCACGCCGGCGCCGGGCGAACCTCTGCTAGCCGAACCTCTGCTGGCCGAACCTCTGCTGGCCGAACCTCTGCCGGCCGGCCCCGTGGTCGTCTGGGACCCCGTCGGCGGTCCGGTCGCCGTGTCGGTGTGCGAGACCGTCGCCGCCATCGGCGGGTGCGCGACCCTCGTGACCCCCGATCCCGTCGCCGGTCTGCTCCTCGCTCCCACCGGTGACCTGGCGCCGGCCAACGGCCGGCTCCGGCGAGCCGGGGTCGACCTCGTCACCAGGGCAGAGGTGACCGCGATCGAGGCCGGCGGCGTCCTGGTCACGGCGCGCATCGGCGGCGCCGGGCGCTGGCTGCCCGCCGCGGTGGTGGTCGACGCCGGTCCCCGCCTGGCCGAGGACCGCCTGTGGCGCACCGCGCCGGACCTGGCCCGTCGTGTCGGTGACGCCGTGGCCCCCCGAGACGCCCTGCTGGCGGTCCTCGAGGGCCGCTCCGCGGCCGACGCGCTGTCGCGGACCGTGGACCGGTGAGGCTGCTCGAGCCGGTGCGAATCGGCCCGGTCGTCGCGCCCAACCGGGTGGTGGTCTGCGCCCATCTCACCAACCTGGCCGTCGACGGCCTCCCCACCGGCCGCCTGGCCTCCTACTACGGCGCCATGGCGGCGGGCGGCGTGGGGACCGTGGTCACCGAGGAGCTGGCCGTCGACCCGGCCGACCGGCCCTACGAGAAGGTCATCCGCGGGTTCGACCCGGCGGCGGAGCCGGGGCTGCGGGCCGTGGTCGACGCCATCCACGCCCATGGCGCCCTCGCCTTCGCCCAGCTCAACCACAACGGGCCGCAGTCGTCGGGCCTCTACACCCGCCTCCCGGTGCTCGCCGCCTCGGCGATGCCCGACGCCCACTTCCGCGAGGTGCCCAAGGAGGCCGACGAGGCCGACATCGCCGGCGTCATCCGCGCCTTCGCCGCCGTGGCCCGAACAGCGGCGGCCACGGGATTCGACGGGGTCGAGATCCAGGCATCGCAGAGCTCGATCCTGCGGACGTTCCTCTCCCCGCTCACCAACCGCCGCGAGGACCGTTGGGGGGGCGACCCTTACGGCCGCGCCCGGCTGCTGCTCGGTGTGGCCGCCGCCGTGCGCGAGGCGGCCGGCGGCGACCTGGCCGTCGGCGTGCGGCTCTGCGGCGACGAGCTGACCGGAGGGGGCCTCACCGTCGACGACGCGGTCGCGCTCGGCGCGCGAGTCGACCGGCTCGGGCTGGCCGACTACCTCTCGACCTCGGTCGGCGTCGCCACCGAGACCATGGACGCGGTCGCCCCGCCGATGGGCGTGCCCTCGGGCTACGCCCTCGGCGTGGCCTCGGCCCTGCGCGGGGCGGTCGGCGTGCCGGTCGTCGGGGTCGGGAGGCTGACCGACGCGGTCGACGCCGAGCGCGCCGTGGTCGACGGGCACTGCGACCTGGTCGGGATGGTGCGGGCCCACATCGCTGACCCGGCCCTGCTGGCCAAGGCACGCGGCGCGCGTGCCGATCCGACCCGGCGCTGCGTGGGCTGCAACCAGGGCTGCGTCGGTCGCACCAGCCGCAACGCCACCATCGGCTGCCTGGTCAACCCGGTCGCCGGCGCGTCGACGACCGCGACCGCTGCGACGACGTGGGCCACCGTCCGCCGGCGTCGCCGGGTCGTGGTCGTCGGCGCCGGACCTGCGGGCCTCGCTGCCGCGGTCGCCGCCGCCGGCCACGGCCACCGCGTCACGGTGCTCGAACGGGCTGAGCGTCCAGGCGGCCAGATCCTGGTCGCCGCGGCGGCACCTCGGCGCGGCGAGCTCGGCGCCCTGGTCGACGATCTCGCCGGTGCGGCGCACCATCTCGGGGTCGAGCTGCTCCTCGGCGTGGCCGCCACCGCCGCGCTGGTCGACGACCTCTCCCCCGACGCGGTGGTCGTCGCCACCGGATCGCGGCCCGAGCGACCGCCGTGGGCGGCCGCAGACCCCCGGGTGGTGGACGGCAGCGAGGTCGTCGCCGGCAACGCCGTCGCGGTGGGCGACGTGGTCGTGGTGGACGGCACCGGCACGCAGCGGGCCACGTCGGTGGCCGAGGCCGTCGCCCTGCTGGCCCCGGCGACCGGGACCGACGGGATCACGACCCGCGTGACGGTGACCACCGACGCCATGGTCGTCGGCGGAGATCTCGACGGCACCCTCGACCTGGGGCGCTGGCTGGTCAGGGCCCAACGGCTCGGCATCCACCAGCTCACCGACGTGGCGCCCGTGGCCATGACCCCGACCGGCCTGTCCCTCCTGCACCACCCGACCGGCCGCTCCCTCGAGGTCGCCGCCGATGCCGTCGTCCTCTCCCTGCCCTTCGCGGCCCGCGACGAGCTCTACCTCGAGCTGCAGGCCCGCGCCGCCGGGAGCAGGGGCCGGCGGCGCGTCGAGCGCGTGGGCGACTGCGTCGCGCCGCGTGACGCCGTCGCCGCCGTGGCCGACGGCGACCGGGTCGGGGCGCAGCTGTGAACCGGGGCCCGAACGACCTGGCCGCCATGACGTGGCCGGAGGCGAGCCGGGCCGCGCCCGGCCGACTGCTCGTGGTCCCCGTCGGCTCGACCGAGCAGCACGGCCCGCACCTGCCGCTCTCCACCGACACCGTGATCGCCGTCGCGCTGGCCGCCGGGCTCGGCCGCCGTCGTTGCGACGTGGTCGTCGCGCCGGCCGTCGCCTACGGGTCGAGCGGGGAGCACGCCGGTCTCACCGGGACCCTCTCGGTCGGGAGGGAGGCCGTCGAGCTCCTGGTCGTGGAGCTGATCCGCTCCGCCGACGCTTTCGCCGGGGTGGTGCTGGTATCGGGCCACGGTGGCAACGCCGTGCCCCTGCGGGCCGCCGTTTCCACGTCCGTCGGGGACGGACGCCGGGTGCTGCTCTGGTCGCCGACCTCGTCGGTGCTGGCCGCCGCCGGGGGTCCCGTCGATGCCCACGCGGGCCGGACCGAGACCTCGCTGCTCCTCGCCATCGCCCCCGAGGCCGTCAGGCTCGACCTGGCCGAGGCCGGTCCGGCGCCCGCCGGTCCCGACCACATGGCCCGGCTGCGCCGCGACGGGGTGGCCGCCGTCAGCCCCAACGGGGTGCTGGGCGATCCGGCGGGTGCCACCGCCGGCGAGGGCCGGCGGCTGCTCGCCCTCCTGGTCGACGACCTGGCCGCCGCCGTCGGGGGCTGGCTACGGGACGGCGGCGGGGGCGTCGAGGTCGACCGAGCCGAGCAGCCGGACCAGCACCGCCACCAGCAGGGCGACGACGTCGAGCGACAGGGTGGAGCCGGCGAGCGGGGCGTCGTGGTCGACGCCGGCCAGGACCAGCCCCCACACCGTGCCCGCGACGACCACGAGGGTCGGGCCGACCGGCAGGACGGCCCGGGCGGCACCGGCCACCGTGCCACCTGACCGCACCGTCGCACCTGACAGCACCGATCCACCTGACACCACCGTGACCGGCCGCCTCCAGGCCACCAGCGCGGCGCCGGCGCTGGTCGCGGCGAAGGCGAGCAGGGCGGCGCCGACGGTGTCGCTCGGCCGGTGCCACCCTGCGCTCTGGACCTGGAGGGCGGTCAGGCAGGCGTAGGCCCCCCCGACCACCGCGACGACGCCACGCCCGCGCGGTGGGCTCACGACGACGATGGCCAGGGCGCAGGCCGCGGCCACGGCGGTGTGGCCACTCGGAAACGTGTTGAAGCCCCCGTAGCCGACATCGGGATGGACCAGGATCCGGGACTTGAGGCCGTCGACGACCACGACGGCCGCGCCCGCGGTCCCCGCGGCCACCACCCCGAGGGCCGGGCGGCGGCGCAGGAACCCGACGGCCACCACCGCGACCAGGACGGCGGCCAGGGACCAGACGGTGATGAGGCTCAGATCGGCCTTGGCCGGTGCCCCCACGCCGGGCACCGAGGCCGTGCCGCCACCGAAGTGGTCGTCGAGGTGCTGGCCGGTGCGGGTGAGCACGAACACGCCGTAGCAGGCGGCCGCCGCGACCACCGCCAGCGCCGACGCGACCACCAGCCTGCCGGCCAGCGCCGCCGACCCCGCCGCGCTCCCGGTCGCCCCCGCACCGGGGCGAGCCACGGGACGGGCGATGGCCATGGGTCGAAGGTACCCGAGCCCCTCGGGTGCGGCAGCTCGGGGCCGGCAGCTCAGGGCGGCACGGGCCCGTCGCCGACCGCTGGAGGAGGTGGCGCCGACCGCTACGGTGGCCCCGGTGAGCGGCGACGTCGGACCAGGACAGGACCGGGGGGCGCAGGGCCGGGTGGCCATCGTCACCGGGGGCGCCAGGGGCATGGGCGCCGCCCTGGCCCGCAGCCTGGCCGGCCGGGGCTGGAGGCTGGTCCTCGTGGACATCGCCGCCGACGACCCCGCCATCCCCTACCCGCTGGGCCGGCCCGACGAGCTGGCCGAGACGGTGGCCGCCTGCGGCGGTCCCTCGGTCGCGCTCGGGGTGGCCACCGACGTGCGTGACCAGGCCGGCCTCGACGAGGCCGTCGCCGCCGCCGTCGACCGCTTCGGAGGCCTCGACGCGGCGGTGGCCGCCGCCGGCGTGATCGCCGGGGGCGCCGATGCGTGGGCCACCTCCGACGAGCTGTGGGACGCGGTCGTCAGGATCGACCTGGAGGGGGTCTGGCGCCTGGCTCGCGCCGCCGTGCCCGCCCTGCTCCAGCGGCCCTCGCCGCGCCAGGGGCGGTTCGTGGCCGTGGCCTCGGCGGGCGGCCTGGTCGGCCTGCCGCGGCTGTCGGCCTACTGCGCGGCCAAGGCCGGCGTGATCGGCTTCGTGCGCAGCCTGGCCGTGGAGCTCGGACCCCACGGCGTGACGGCCAACGCCATCGCCCCCGGCTCGACCACGACGGCCATGCTCGACGCCAGTGCCGCGGTCTACGGCTTGGAGGGCACCGACGACTTCGTCCAGTACCACGCCCTCCCCCGCCTGCTGGACCCCTCGGAGCCCGCCGCCCTGCTGGCCTGGCTGTGCGGCGCCGAGAGCAGTGGCGTCACCGGTGCGGTGCTGCCGGTCGACGCCGGCATGACCACCCGCTGAGCCCGGGGTGGCCGCGGCGAACGACGCCGAGCCGGTCCCTGCGGGCACCCGGCTGCGCCTGGCGGCGGGCGCCAGGTGGGCCGGAGCGTCCTGGCTCACCGGCGGGGCACCGTGGCGGCTGCTGCGCCTGTCGCCGGCGGGTGGCCGCCTGGTCGGCGCCTGGGCGGCGGGGGCGCCCGTGGGCGACGAGCCGCAGGGGCGTCACCTGGCCGGGCGCCTGGTCGACGCCGGCCTGCTGGTCGCCGATCCCGACCCCGGCGCCGACCTCGCGGATGTCACCTTCGTCGTGCCGGTCAGGGACCGGGCCGCGGGCCTGGCGCGCACCCTCGACGCGCTCGACCCTTCGGTGCCCGTCGTGGTGGTCGACGACGGCTCCGTCGACCCAGGACCGGTGGCCGCCCTCGTCGCGGCGCGACCTGGCGCCACGTGCCTGCGCCGGGACACGCCGGGAGGCCCGGGCGCGGCCCGCAACACCGGCTGGCGCGACGCGTCGAGCGAGCTGGTGGCCTTCGTCGACGCCGACTGTGCGCCGGCGCCCGCCGCGCCCGGCGGCCCCCCGAGCTGGACCGGTCGCCTGTCCGGGCACTTCGCCGATCCTGCGGTGGGTGCGGTCGCCCCGAGGGTCCGCAGCGACGCCACCGGCGACGGCCCACACTGGCTCACCGCCTACGAGCGGGCCAGGTCGCCGCTCGACCTCGGGCCGGCGGCTGCGCCGGTGCGGCCACGCTCGACCGTCGCCTACGTGCCCACCGCCGCCCTGGTCGTGCGCCGGGCAGCCATCGAAGGGCTCGGGGGCTTCGACGAGGCCATGGCGACCGGTGAGGACGTGGACCTGGTCTGGCGTCTCCACGCCGCCGGTTGGCGGGTCCGCTACGACCCGTCGGTGGAGGTGAGCCACCCGCCGCGGGCCACGCTGCGGGCCTGGGCCACGCAGCGGTTCGGCTACGGGCGGTCGGCCGCCCCGCTGGCGGCCAGGCACGGCACGGCCGTCGCCCCGCTGACGGTGTCGCCGTGGAGCGCGGCGGCGTGGACCGTCGCCGGCCTCGGCCACCCTGCGGCGGGCGCGGCCCTCGCCGCGGGGTCCGTCGCCGCGCTGGCGGCGCGCCACCGCAGCCGGGGTCGACCGACCGCCGCCCTGGTGCGGGCCGGGGCGGCCGGGCAGTGGCGCGCCGGGGCGGCGCTGGCCGGCGCCGTCGTGCGGGCCTGGTGGCCGGTCGCCGCGGTCGCGGCCGCCGTGTCGGCCCGGGCGCGACGGGCGGTGCTCGTCGCCGCGCTGGCCCCCGCGGTGGTGTCGTGGGTGCGGGCGCGCCCTGCGGTCGGCCCGGTCACCTGGATCGCGCTGCGGCTGGCCGATGACGCCGCGTACGGCGCCGGCGTGTGGGCCGGCGCATGGGGCGCCCGCAGCGCGCGCTGCCTGGTCCCGGCTCGCTGACCCCCGGCGGGCTCGGGCGGGCGTCGGCCAGACTGCATCGGTGCCGACCCGTCCGTCCCACCGGAGCGCGGCGGCCGAGCTGGCCGAGCGGGACCCGGTGATGGCCGAGCTCGTGGCGCGGGCCGGCCTGCCGAAGCTGCGGCGCCCCCACGACACCCACTTCGCCGCCCTGGTCAGGTCGATCGTCTACCAGCAGCTGGCCGGACGGGCGGCGGCGAGCATCCACGGCCGGCTGATCGCGCTGCTCGGGTCGGAGGTGGCACCGGAGCGGCTCCTCGCCCAACCGACCGACGCTCTGCGCGCCGCCGGGCTCTCGGGCAACAAGACCCTGTCGCTGCAGGACCTGGCGGCCAAGGTGCTCGACGGCACCGTCGTGTTGGACTCGCGGGGCCTGGCCCGCGAGACCGACGACGAGGTGGTGGCCAGGCTGACGACGGTGCGGGGCATCGGGCGCTGGACGGCCGAGATGTTCCTCCTGTTCCAGCTGCGCCGGCTCGACGTGTGGCCGACCGGTGACCTCGGGGTGCGCAAGGGGTTCGGGCTGGCCTGGCGGATCCCGATGCCGGGCCCGAAGGAGCTCGAGCCGCTCGGCGATCCCTTCCGCCCCTACCGTTCGGTGGTGGCGTGGTACTGCTGGCGGGCGACCGAGCTCTACGCCGGCGCGACGGGCAGCGCGCTCACCGGGTGACGGAGCGGGCCAGCTCGGGGGCCAGGCCGATGTAGCCGGCGGGGGTGAGGGCCAGGAGCCGGTTCTCGGCGTCGGCGGGAAGACCGAGCCCCTTGACGAAGATGGCCACGTCGTGGGCGGTGACGGTGGTCCCGCGCGTGAGCTGCTTGAGGCGCTCGTAGGGCTCGGGGAGGCCGTAGCGGCGCATGACCGTCTGGACCGCCTCGGCCAGCACCTCCCACTGGCCGTCGAGGTCGGCGCCCATCGCCGAGGGGTCCGGGGCGACCCGGCCGAGGCCGCGCCGGGCCGAGCGCACGGCCAGCAGCGAGTGGCCGACCACCACGCCGACGTTGCGGATGGCCGACGAGTCGGACAGGTCCCGCTGCATGCGCGAGACCATGAGCTTGGTGGCCAGGTGCTCGGCGAGGGCGGTGGAGACGCCCACGTTGGCCTCGGCGTTCTCGAAGTCGATCGGGTTGACCTTGTGGGGCATGGTCGACGAGCCGACCTCGCCGGGCACCGCCCGCTGCCGGAGGTAGCCGCGCGACACGTACTCCCAGACGTCGCGACAGAAGTCGAGCAGGATGGTGTTGAAGCGGACGAGGAGGTGAAAGACCTCGCCGAGCGCGTCGTGGCTCTCGATCTGGGTGGTGAGCGGGTTGTGGGCCAGGCCGAGGCCCTCGACGAAGGAGGCCGACAATGCCCGCCAGTCGACGTCGGGGTAGGCGACGACGTGGGCGCCGAAGGTGCCGGTGGCACCGTTGAGCTTGCCGAGCAGCCGGTGGTCGCGCAGCGCGTCGAGCTGGCGGCGCCACCTGGCGACGAAGACGGCGAGCTCCTTGCCGAGGGTCGTCGGTGTCGCCGTCTGCCCGTGGGTGTGGCTCGGCATGGCCAGGGCGGCGTGCTCGATCGCCAGCGCCGCCACCTCGTCGACCAGGCCGGTGGCCTCGGGGAGCCACGCATCGCGCAGGCCGGCGGTGAGCATGAGCCCGTGGGCCAGGTTGTTGACGTCCTCGGAGGTCAACGCGAAGTGGACGAACTCGGCGGGCGGCCCGGCGAAGCCCACCGTGGCCAGCCGCTCCTTCAGGTGGTACTCGACGGCCTTGACGTCGTGGTTGGTGACCGCCTCGATGGCCTTGACCCTCGCCACGTCCTCGTCGCCGAAGCCGTCGACCCATGCGGTCATGGCCGCGTCGACGGGAGCGGGCAGCGACGCCAGCTCGACGATCCCGGGGTGGGCGGCGAGGGCGCGCAGCCAGCTCACCTCGACGACGAAGCGGTACCGGATGAGGGCGGCCTCGGAGAGCTCGGCGTCGATGCCCCGCAGCTGCGGGGCGTAGCGACCGTCGAGGGGGGAGATGGGCACGCCGACCATGTTAGGGACCCGGCCGGGGCCGATCCGCGCTCTGAGCTTGCTTCGAGTCCTGGCTCGTGAGGACGTCGCGGATCGCGGTGGGCGGGCGTCCGATCAGGCCTTGGAGGGTCGGATCGGTGACCGCGAACTCGCCGCGACGACGGGCTCGGTATCCGCCGAGGAAGAGTCGCGCCAAGGGTTCGGGCGTGCCGTGCTCGACCAGGCCGGCGACGAAGTCGTCGTCGTCGACGACGACCCGTCGGACCGTGCGGCCGGACACCTCCGAGAGCACCGCCGCAACATCGTGCAGGTCGACCGCGTCGGTGGCGGTGAGTGGCGGGGTCGGTCCGTCGAAGCGGCCTTCGCTGGCCAGGATGGCGGCGGCACCCTCGGCGAGGTCGGCGGGCGTCGTCCACGACACCGGCCCGTCGGCCGGCGCCACCAGCTCGCCGGTCTGCGCCGCGCCCCCCGATGTGGAGCTCCAGGCTCGTGGTGTAGTAACCGTCGCGCAGCGAGGTGAACGGCCGGCCGCACTCCTCGAGGTAGGCCTCGACGGCGGCGTGGTCGCGCGCCGGCGCGAACAACGAATCCGGGTTGGCCGCCTGGTGGCTGGTGTAGAGGACCCGGGCGGCGCCGGCGCGGTACGCGGCGTCGATGGCGGCCCTGTTGTGGGCGACGCCCTCTTCCCCCAGCGTGTCGACCGAGACGACGAGCACCTGCGACGCCCCATCGAACGCCGACTCGAGGGTGCCGGGATCGGCGAAGTCGCCGCCGCGCACCCGCACGCCTCGCGCCGCCAGATCCTCGGCGCGGTCGGTGTTGCGGACGCTGACCCCGACCTGGTCGACGGGGACGCGGGCCAGCAGCTGCTCCACGATGCCGTGGCCGAGCTGGCCGGTGGCTCCGGTGACGATGATCATGCCTACCTCCGGGTCAGGCGACGCCGGGCGCCGCTCTCAGCTGTGCGGCTCGCACGCTATCATCGAAACGAGTCGCTGTCGTTTCGTATTTTCGGAGGTGACACCCGTGCCCACGACCGCCAGGTCCCGTGACGATCGGTGCGCATCACCGCCTCGCGGCAGACCGCGTGACGCCACGCGCGACGCCGCCATCCACGCGGCGGCGCTCGAGCTGTTGAAGGAGGTCGGCTACGAGCAGCTGTCGGTGGGCTCGATCGCGGCCCGAGCCGGCGTGAGCACGGCGACCATCTACCGCCGCTGGGCCAACAAGGCCGCGGTGGTGGCGTCCGCGGTCGAGCATCAGGCGACCGACGCGCCGCCGGAACCTCGTGGAGGCGAGCTTCGCCACGACCTGCTCGAGGTGCTGCAGTGGCTGGCGCAGCAGATCGCCGAGCAGGACGTGGCGATGTTCGCCGCGGTGTTGGCCGGCATGCGCTCCGATCCCGGCCTGGCCGCCGCCGTGCGAGGCCGACTGCACCGGGACGAAGCGGCGATGATCGACCGCACGCTCCGCCGCGCGGCCCGGCGCGGGGAAGCTCTCCATCCGCACGCAGACGACCTGTTGGCGCAGATCGCTCCGGCGGTGATCGTGCACCGGCTCGTCATCGTCGGCGAGCCCTGCGACCCGCCCTTCCTCGAGCACCTCGTCGACGACGTGCTCCTGCCGCTGCTGCGACGCGCATGAGACAGCATCTTCCCCGAGGAGCCGGTGCGAGCGTCCAGACGGTGGGTCGAGCGCCGCTACGCAACCGTTCTGCACTTCAACGAGCTCCAACGGGGCGGGCCGAAGTTCAGCAACACGCCGATTGCGTCGGGACGGGCAGGCCGCGTGACGCGACGCGCCCGGCGATCGAGTCCAGCTCGGCGGCGGCGTACCATCGGCCGCGGCGGACGACCCCGGCGATGTCCGATGCCGCCCGTCGAGGTCCCAGTCGACCGGCCCACCGGCGTGGGAGCCGGCCGGTTCGGGTACATTCCGCCCGTGAGCAACCCCGCCCCCGGACCCTCCGATCCGGCCGAGTACCCCCCCGGCGTCCTCGGCCAGGGGCCGCCTCCCACGGACCCGCCGGCCGGGGCCGCGCCCACCCGGGAGGCCGCGCCCGCCCGGGAGGCCACGCCGGCCCCGGAGCCGGCGCCGAGCCTGTCCCCTCGGCGCACCCGTGCGTCGGCGACCTACGTGGCGGTCGCGGTCGGCCTGATCATCCTCGTCCTGGTCATCATCTTCATCGCCCAGAACCTGCAGACCTCGAGCGTCCACTTCCTCTCGCTGCACTTCCACCTGGCGCTCGGCCTGCTGATCCTGGCCGCGGCCGTCGCCGGCGGCCTGATCGTGCTGCTGGTGAGCCTGGCCCGCGTCCTCCAGCTGCGCCTCGCCGCCCGCCGGCACCGCCAGTCCCACTCGGGCTGACGCCCAGCGGCCGGCCCGCCCCGGGAGTGGACAGGGGGCCGGTGCTGGACGAGCACCTCCCGGCTGCACAACCATGACCGGGATGGCACCCTCTGGTCGGCTCTTCGACCAGGACGACCCGGAGCCGCGACCGCCCCCCGCCGGCCGCCCGGGCGCCCCCTTCGACCAGGACGCCCCCCACGATTCGGCTCCGCCGCCGGCGCCCGCTGGGCAGGGACGGGCGGAGGGGCGGCCCCGCCGACCCTCGGCCCGACAGCTCGCCCAGTCGACCAACCCGGCGCGCCCGGCCTCGGTCCCGCCCGCCGACCGGGTGCCACGCCTGCTGCCCTCCGGCATCCGGGTGTGGGGACACCCCCGCCCCCCCGCCTGCGCCGCCGACCCCACCCGCGTCGCCGATCCCGCCTGCGTCGCCCGAGCCGCGCGCGCCGGCCCCCCCCGAGCCGCCCGCTCCCCCGCGGCGCACCACCCCGCGCCGGGCCCCGCCCGCGCCGCCCCCGCGGCGCGCCACCCCGCGCCCGGCACCAGCCGCCGGGGGGACGGCCGGGAGCGGCCAGGGCCGGCCCACCCCGCGGCCCCGGCCGGCCCCCGCGCAACCGGCCCGTGCGCCACGCGCCCCGGCCCCCGCCCGCCGGCACCGCCAGGGCGGCCGGCCCGCGGTCGCCCCGTCGTCACTCGGACGCAGCACCGGCGTCCTCGCCGCCGGCACCCTGCTCTCGCGGCTCACCGGCTTCGTCCGGGTGCTCGTCGCCGCGGCCATCCTCGGCATCAACGGCCTCGGTGACGCCTACAACTTCGCCAACTCGGTCCCCAACATCCTCTACGACCTCCTCCTCGGTGGCATCCTGTCGGCCACCCTGATCCCCGTCTTCGTCGACGAGCTGCGCCGCGACGATCCCGAGGAGGGGGGGCGGGCCATCTCGGCCGTCCTCACCGTCATCGGCGCGGCCCTCGTGGCGCTCAGCGCCCTCCTGGCACTGGCCGCCCCCTACGTCGCCCACTTCTACCTCCTGCTCAACCACACCAAGCTCAAGGGCGACGAGCTCGCCGTGGGCACCACCCTGGTCCGGCTCTTCGCCCCGCAGGTGTTCTTCCTCGGCGCCATCGTCGTGAGCACCGCGCTGCTCAACGCCCGTCGCCAGTTCGGGGCGGCCGCCTTCTCCCCCGTGGTCAACAACCTGATCGCCATCGGCGCCCTCGTCGCCACCGACGTCGCCGCCCGCAGCCTGGCCATCGGCGCCTTCCGGTCCGAGCGCGGCGCGCTGCTGGTGCTCGGCATCGGGACCACCGCCGGCTACGTCGTGCAGCTGGCCGTCCAGCTACCGGCCATGGCCAGGGCCGGCCTTCGCCTCCGGCCGCGCTGGCAGCCCAGCCACCCGGCGGTCAAGCGGGTCCTCGGCCTGTCCGCCTGGCTGGTCGGCGTGGTCGTGGCCAACCAGGTGGCCTACAACCTGATCGTCGTCATCGCCGCCCAGCGCTACGGCGCCTACACCGCCTACCAGCTGGCCTACCAGTTCTTCCAGCTGCCCTACGCCCTGCTGGCCGTGTCGATCGCGTCGGCCATCATGCCCGATCTGGCCGAGCGGTGGGCCGCCGGCCAGCGGGCCGCCTTCCTCGGCCGGCTCATCCGCGGGGTCCGGGTGACCTTCGCCCTGCTGGCGCCCGTGGCCATCGGCTACGCCTTCGTGGCCCGACCGGCCATCGGGGTCGTCATCCACTTCGCCCACCATTCGTCGAGCGCGGCCGCCGTCGGCTCCACCCTCGCCGCCTTCGCCATCGGGCTGCCCGGCTTCAGCGTCTTCCTGCCACTGGTGCGGGCCCTCCAGGCCATGAAGGACACGAAGGCCATGTTCGGGATCTACGCCATCGAGAACGCGCTGACCGTCGCATTGGCCTTCCCGCTCTGGCACGCGTTCGGCGTGCCGGGGCTGGCCGTGGCCTTCTCCGCTCCCTACACCGTCGCGGCCATTATCGCCGCCGGCTACCTGCGGCGGCGGGCCGGTCCGCTGGGCGGGGTCTACACGGCCCGCTCGATCGGCCGGACACTGGTCGCCTCGGCCGTGATGGCCGCGGCCCTGGCCGTCACCGACCGGGTCGCCCCGTCCGGCGGCGGCGTCGCCTCGCTGGTCGTCAAGGTGGTGGTGCTGGTGGTCGTGGGCGCCGGGGTGTACCTGGCCGCCGCTCGGGTGCTCGGCATCCAGGACCTCGACCCGGTCGTGGCGCCGCTGCTCCGGCGCGCCCGCAGCGGAACGCGATGATGGCGAGGTGAGGATCGGCAACATGTACGGGCCCGACGCCACGTTCCTCGGCGTCCCGGCCGCGGATCCGGACCGACCCGAGACCTGGAGGGCGGCGACGGCGGTGATCCTCGGCGCGCCCTTCGACGGGGGCACCTCCCACCGACCCGGCACCCGGTTCGGGCCGCAGGCCATCCGCCTCGCCGACTACCTGCCCCACGACGGCTCCCGGCCCCACCTGGCGCTCGGCGTCGATCCCCTGGTCGACCTGGCGGTGGTCGACGTCGGCGACGTCGAGATGCCCTCGGGGGACACCGAGCTGTCGCTGCGCCGCCTCGAGGCGGCCGTCGAGCGCATCGCGTCCGGCGGTGCGATCCCCGTCGTGCTCGGTGGCGACCACACCATCGCCCTGCCGGACGTCACCGGTGTGGCCCGCAGGGTTGGGTGGGGTCGGGTCTCGGTCGTCCACTTCGACGCCCACGCCGACACCGGCGACACCCAGTTCGGCGCCCTCCACGGTCACGGGACGCCGATGCGGCGCCTGATCGAGTCCGGGGCGGTGCGTGGCGACCGCTTCGTGCAGATCGGGCTGCGCGGCTACTGGCCCGAGCCCGAGACCCTCGCCTGGATGGCCGAGCAGGGCATGCGCAGCTTCGAGATGACCGAGGTCGTCGAGCGCGGGCTCGACGCCTGCCTCTCCGAGGCGTTCGCCGTCGCCACCGACGACTGCGACGCGGTGTTCCTCTCCGTCGACGTCGACGTGGTCGACCCCGGCATGGCCCCGGGGACGGGCACCCCCGAGCCCGGCGGCCTGAGCGGCCGGCAGCTCCTCGACGCCGTTCGGCGCACCACCATGGAGCTGCCCGTCGCCGGGATGGACGTGGTCGAGGTGTCCCCGCCCTACGACCACGCCGAGGTCACCGCCTTCCTGGCCAACCGGGTCGTGCTCGAAGCACTGTCGGGGGTGGCCTGGCGCCGACGCCGCCACGCCGGCGAGGCGGTGCGCGCTCCGGGGGACCCACTCCTGCGCGGCCGACGCGCCCCGTGAGGTCGGCCGGCGACCCCGCCGGCACCCCGCGAGTGAGAAGCACCGCCGGACAGGGAAGAACAACCCTGTGGCGCCCGCATCCGGTGGGCGCCGGCCATTCACGCGCCGGGCCATCGGCCGGGCGCGGGTCGCAGAGAAGGAGCTTCTCCCATGGGTCTCGCCACCACCACCCTCCGCGTCGGCGTCGGGGCGCTGCTCGTCGGTCACGGACTGCAGAAGCTCGGCAAGGTCGGCGACTCGGACCTCGACCAGACCGCGGCCGGATTCGAGTCGATGGGCTTCAAGCCCGGCAAGCCCTACGCGGCGGCCGCGGCGGTCAGCGAGACGGTTGGCGGCGGCCTGCTCGCGACCGGCTTCCACACCCCGCTCGGCGCGTCGATGATCACCGGCACCATGACCGTCGCCATCGGCAAGATCCACGGCAAGAACGGACTGTGGCTCACCAAGGGGGGCATGGAGTACAACCTGGCGCTGATCGGGGCCGCCTTCGCCGTGACCGAAGCCGGCCCCGGGCTGCTCTCGGTCGACGGGCTCCTCGGGCGCCGTCGCCGTGGAGTCGGCTGGGCCGTCGCCGAGCTCGTCGTCGGCGTGGCCGCCGGCGCCGCGGTGGTGGCCCTGTCCAACCGGGGGGCGTCGGACGCGCCGGCCATCGTCGACGTCGCAGCCGACAAGGTCGGTGCGGCGGCAAGCACCGTCGCCGGCGCAGCCAACTCCGTCGCCGGGTCCGCGGCTTCGGTGTCGTCGTCGCCGGCCAACGGGTCCGGGGCCGCCGGCCACGTGGGCGACGCCGCCGACAAGGCGGCGGCCAAGACTGCGGGCGTCGCGGCCAAGGCAGCCGACAAGGTCGGTGACGTGGCCGACAAGGCGGCGGGCAAGGTGTCGGACTCGGCCGACAAGGCGGCGGGCAAGGTGGCGGACACCGCGTCGAGCGCCGCCGGGACCGTCGGCAACAGCCCCGACCAGCCCGACAAGTAGGCGACACGGCCGACAAGGCGTCCGGGTAGCGCGGAAGCCCGGGGCGCCTCGACGGTCAGAGGGCCGCCGGGTCGAGCACCCAGACGTCGTCGTCACCGACGCGGCGGCGCAGGTCCTCGACCCTGCGGCCGGTCCAGCGGTCGGTCCCGTCCCACACAACCAGGGCCTCGGTGGCCCGCTCGGCCAGCCACACTTGCTGCGCGCCGAGGCACCGGGCGAGGTCCTCCCGCCCTCGGGGGGGCGAGGCGGCGAGCACGGTGACGGCGCGGGAGGCGGCCAGCAGCTCGGCGTAGCGGCCTCGACTCGCAGCCGGCCAACGCCGGTCCTGCCCGTCGAAGGCGACACCCGTCTCGTAGGGCACACCGGCGGTCCGCGCCGCCTCGGCGCCGAGCTGCTCGGCGCCGAGGTCGAGCCCCGTCAGCACGGCCAGGCTCGGGTCGACCGCCCGCTTGGCCGCCAGGATCTCGGTGAGCTTGGCCCTGACCCGGTCGGCGACGGTCGTGTCGTCCCACCCGCCGAGCTCCGGCGGCCGGGCTCCGGTCACCAGGCAGCGTGCGCCCGCCGCCCCGGCGTCGCCCGGAGCGGCCGCGGCCGGATCCGGCTGCGGTCGCCCGACGCCCCGCCCGACGCTCCCCCGCACGGCGCGGTCGGCCGGACCGGGATCGGCGGGGGGCCGGTCCCCCTCGGCACCTCGGCGCGAGGCGGCCGCGGCGACGGCCAGGCGGTCGACCAGGTCGTTGCCCGGGTCGCCGCTGTGGCCCTTGACCCAGCGGAACCGCATACCGCCATCACGGCGGTGGTAGGCGTCGACGAGCGGCCGCCACAGGTCCTGGTTGGCCACGTCCTGGCGCTGCGCGTTCTTCCAGCCCCGCCGCTCCCAGCCCTCCCACCAGCGCTTCTGGAAGCAGTTGACGACGTAGGTCGAGTCGCTGACCACCTCGAGGCGACCGCGGAGCGTCGTCACCGCGTCGAGCACCGCGGCCAGCTCCATCCGCTGGTTGGTGGTGGCCGGCTCGTACCCCGAGCGCCAGCGGCCCCCCGGCACGGCCCAGGCCCACCCTCCAGGGCCGGGATTGCCCTGGCAGGCGCCATCGGTGAAGACGACGGTCGGCTCGTCGGCGGGCATCGCACCAGCATGCCGGGACCCGGGTACCGCGACCGGTGAAAAAAGCGCGAAAGTTGCGGTTGTGATCTTCGACGGCTTCTCCCACCAGCTCCCCGACATCGACCCCCAGGAGACGGCCGAGTGGATGGACTCCTTCGACGGGGTGCTCGACATGCACGGCAAGTCCCGCGGCCGGTTCCTGCTGATGAAGCTGCTGGAGCGGGCCAGGGAGAACCAGGTCGGCTTCCCCGCAACGGTCTCCACGCCCTACGTCAACACCATCCCGCCGGACCAGGAGCCGTGGTTCCCCGGTGACGAGGACGTCGAGCGGCGGATCCGCGCCTACATCCGCTGGAACGCGGCGATCATGGTGGTGCGGGCCAACCACGTGGCCGAAGGCATCGGGGGGCACCTGGCGACCTACGCCAGCTCGGCCAGCCTGTACGAGGTCGGCTTCAACCACTTCTTCCGGGGCAAGGCCAACGGCATGGCCGGCGACCAGGTCTACTTCCAGGGTCACGCCGCCCCCGGCATCTACGCCCGGGCCTTCCTCGAGGGGCGCCTCGAGCAGAGCCAGCTCGAGCGCTTCCGCCTGGAGCTCTCCGGCGGTGCGGGCGGCGACGACGACCTCGGCGGCCTGAGCTCGTACCCGCACCCGCGGCTGATGCCGGAGTTCTGGGAGTTCCCGACCGTGTCCATGGGCATCGGGCCGCTCAACGCCATCTACCAGGCCCACTTCAACCGCTACCTCCAGCACCGCCAGATCACCGACACCTCCCAGTCGCGGGTGTGGTGCTACCTCGGCGACGGCGAGTGCGACGAGCCGGAGACCCTCGGGGCGCTGTCCCTCGCCGGACGCGAGCAGCTCGACAACCTCACCTTCGTGGTCAACTGCAACCTCCAGCGCCTCGACGGACCCGTCCGCGGCAACGGCAAGGTGATCCAGGAGCTCGAGGCCACCTTCCGCGGCGCCGGGTGGAACGTGATCAAGGTGGTGTGGGGCTCGAAGTGGGACGAGCTGCTGGCTCGCGACGTCGACGGCGTGCTGCTCAACCAGATGAACGCGACGGTCGACGGCACCTTCCAGAAGCTGGCCACCGAGGACGGCGCCTACATCCGGGAGCACTTCTTCGGCCCCGACCCCAGGCTCCGCCGCCTCGTCGAGCACCTCTCCGACGACGACCTCCGCACCCTCCCGAGGGGCGGCCACGACTACCGCAAGCTGTACGCGGCCTACAAGGCGGCGACCGAGACGACCGGGCAGCCGACGGTGATCCTCGCCAAGACCATCAAGGGCTGGACCCTCGGCCCCGAGATCGAGGCCCGCAACTCCACCCACCAGATCAAGAAGATGACCGCCCCCCAACTCAAGCTCCTGCGCGACCGACTGTGGCTCAACGAGGAGATCCCCGACGAGGCCCTCGAGGCGGGCGAGCCGCCCTTCTACCGGCCGCCGAGCGACAGCCCGATCTTCCAGTACATGATGGACCGCCGCCGGGCGCTCAACGGCTCCCTCCCCCACCGGGTGGTCAGGGCCAAGCCGCTGCCGGAGCCGGCGGACAAGACCTTCGCCGAGTTCGCGGCGGGCTCTGGCACCCGTGAGGTGTCCACGACGATGGCCTTCGCGGTCATGCTGCGCAACCTGCTCAGGGACAAGGGGATCGGACGGCGGATCGTCCCGATCATCCCCGACGAGGCCCGCACCTTCGGGATGGACGCGCTGTTCAAGGAGGTCAAGATCTACGCCCCGCTCGGCCAGCTCTACGAGCCGGTCGACTCCAAGTTGATGCTCTCCTACATCGAGGGCAGAGACGGCCAGATCCTCGAGGAGGGCATCAGCGAGGCCGGCGGCATGGCCGACTTCACCGCCGCCGGCACGGCCTACGCCACGTGGGGCCAGGCGATGATCCCGTTCTTCATCTTCTACTCGATGTTCGGCTTCCAGCGCGTCGGCGACCTCATCTGGGCGTTCGGCGACATGCGGGGGCGCGGCTTCCTGCTCGGCGCCACCGCGGGGCGCACCACCCTGCTCGGCGAGGGCCTCCAGCACGACGACGGCCACTCGCTGGTGCTGGCGTCGACGGTGCCCAACGTGGCCGCCTACGACCCGGCCTTCGCCTACGAGACGGCCGCCGTCGTCGCCGACGGCATCCGGCGCATGTACGGCCCTGAGCCCGAGGACATCTTCTACTACCTCACCCTCTACAACGAGAACTACGTGATGCCCCCCAAGCCGGAAGGGGTGGACGACGGCATCCGGCGCGGCCTCTACCGCTTCGCCGACGCCCCCGACGGCCACGCCCGCAGGGCGACGATCCTCTTCTCCGGCACGGCGTCGCAGGCGGCGCTCGAGGCCAGGCGCCTCCTCGCCGAGCACCACGACGTCGGCGCGGAGGCCTGGTCGGCCACCAGCTACAAGGCCCTCAGGGAGGATGCCCTCTCCGTCGAGCGGTGGAACCGCCTGCATCCGACCGACGCCCCGAGGACGCCGTTCGTGACCGAACGCCTCTCGGGCTCCGAGGGCCCGGTCGTGGCCGTGACCGACTTCATGAAGGCGGTCCCCGAGCAGGTCGCCAGATGGGTGCCGGCGAGCTTCACCCCGCTCGGAACCGACGGCTTCGGCCGGAGCGACACCCGCGAGGCGCTGCGCCGCCACTTCGAGACCGACGCCGCCCACATCGTCGTGGCCGTCCTCGACGGCCTGCGCGCCGCCGGTGAGGCCAAGGCCGAGGAGGTGGCGGAGGCCATCGCCCGCTACGGCATCGACCCGGAGTCGGTCGACCCCCGCATCGCCTGAGCGCCGGTCGCCACAGCCGGCGGCGCCGTTCCCCCCACGTTGTCGAACACATGTTCGGTGAGATGGCTACGCTGGGCCCCGTGACCACGGCACCGGCCGCTCCGCCCTGGCTGGCGGGGCTCAACGACGAGCAGCGGGCGGCGGTCGACCACGACGCCGGGCCCCTGCTGATCCTGGCCGGGGCGGGGACCGGCAAGACCACCACCCTCGTCGCCCGGCTGGCCAGGCTGCTCGCCACCGGCGTGGCGCCCGAGCGCATCCTCCTCGTCACCTTCAGCCGCCGGGCGGCCGACGAGCTGGTCCGGCGGGTGGGCGCCATGACCGACCAGGCCTCGGCCCGGCGCCTCACCGCCGGCACCTTCCACGCCGTGGCCCACGGCATCCTGCACCGCCACGCGACCGCGCTCGGCCTCGCCGGGGGGTTCAGCGTCATCGACCCGGGTGACGCCACCGAGCTGATCGGCATGGTTCGGGCCGACCTCCCGGCCGCGTCCGACACCAGGACCCGCAGGACCCCCAGGGCGGCCACCATGCTCGCCGTCTACTCCCGGGTGGTCAACTCGGGCACCGCGGTCGACGCGGTGGTCGCCGCAGACTTCCCTTGGTGCGGCCGGGACGTCGATGACCTCCGTGCGGTGTTCCGGGCCTACACGGCCCGCAAGCGCGCCGGCGGCCTGCTCGACTTCGACGACCTGCTGCTGGCGTGGCGCGCCGCGGTCGGCGACCCCGTCATCGGGCCGGTCCTGGCCGGATCCTGGGACCACGTGCTCGTCGACGAGTACCAGGACACCAACACCGTCCAGTCCGACATCCTCCGCGGCCTGTGCCGCGCCGGCGGCCTCACCGTGGTCGGCGACGACGCCCAGGCCATCTACGGGTTCCGGGCGGCGACGGTGCGCAACCTCATCGACTTCCCCACCCACCACCCCGGCGCCGCCCAGGTCACCCTGGAGCGCAACTACCGCTCGACCCAACCCATCCTCGACCTGGCCAACGCGGTCGCCGCCGGCCTGGCCGAGGGCACGACCAAGGCGTTGTGGAGCCCGGAGCGGTCGGGGAGCCGGCCGCTGCTCGCGACCTGCCCCGACGAGGGCGCCCAGGCCGACGCCGTGTGCGAGATGGTCCTCGACCTGCGCGAGCGGGGCGTCGCCCTGCGGGACCAGGCCGTGCTGTTCCGCTCCGGCCACCACAGCGATCTGCTCGAGCTCGAGTGCGGCCGGCGCCACATCCCGTTCGTCAAGTTCGGCGGCCTGCGCTTCCTCGACACCGCGCACGTGCGCGACCTCGTGGCGTTGCTCCGGATCCTCGACAACCCCTGGGACGAGCTGGCCTGGCACCGGGTGCTGCTCCTCGGCGACGGGATCGGGCCGGCCACCGCCCGCCGGCTCCTCGGTGAGCTCGGCGTCCGCCCACGCGACGGCGCCGGGGCCGACGACCCCGTCGGCCGGTTCGTGGCCGGCGACGCGCCGGGGCTCCGCCGGGGCGGCCCCGCCCTCGCCGGGCTGGCTCTCGCCGTCGGCGACTGCCGCCACGCCGACCTGTCGCCCCAGGCCGAGGTCGAGCGGCTCGTCGAGGCCATCGGTCCGATCGTGCGGGCCCGCTACGAGCGCCCCGACGCCCGCATCGCCGACCTCCGGCAGCTGGCCGAGATCGCCGCAGGTAGCGGGACCCGCCGGCGCTTCGTCACCGACCTCACCCTCAACCCGCCGGCGTCGACCGGCGACCTGGCCGGGCGCCCCTCCCTCGACGACGACTACCTGGTGCTCTCCACGGTCCACTCGGCCAAGGGCGGCGAGTGGCAGGCGGTCCACGTGATCCACGCGGCCGACGGGATGTTCCCCTCCGACCTGGCGACCGGCACCGCCGAAGGCGTCGACGAGGAGCGGCGACTCTTCTACGTGGCGCTCACCCGGGCCCGCAGGCACCTCCACGTCTACGTGCCGCTGCGCTACCACCACGGCTCCGCCCACCGGCACGGCGACCGCCACGGCACGGCCCAGCGCACCCGCTTCCTGCCGCCGACCATCGACCACCTGCTCGACGTGCGCCCGGTCCGGGTGGCCGCGTCGTCGACCGGGGCCACGGCGGGCGACCCGGCCGGCACCGGGCGGCCCGTCGACGTGACCGCGGCGATCGACGCCGGCCTCGACGGGCTGTGGTGAACCGGGCCGCGGCCATCGGTAGGATCGTGTCGTGCTGCATCTCAGCCAGGACCCCGAGGCTGATCAGCTCATCTCCGAGGACCCGCTGGCCCTGCTGATCGGGATGGTCCTCGACCAGCAGATCCCTCTGGAGAAGGCCTTCGCCGGCCCGCTCGTGCTGCGGCAGCGCCTCGGTGTCGCCCTGGACGCGACGGCGATCGCCGACGAGGACCCGGACCGACTGGTCGAGGTGTTCTGCGCCCAGCCCGCCCTCCACCGCTTCCCGGCCGCCAACGCCCGCAGGGTCCAGGCGCTCTGCCGGCAGCTGGTCGCCGACTACCAGGGACGTCCGGCCGCGCTGTGGGAGACGGCGACCGACGGCGCCGAGCTCCTGGCGCGGATCCGGGCGCTCCCCGGGTTCGGCGAGCAGAAGGCCAGGATCTTCGTCGCCCTCCTCGGCAAGCAGCTGGGGGTGCGCCCCCATGGGTGGCGGGAGGCGGCCGGCCGCTTCGGCGACGAGGGCAGCACCGCCTCGGTGGCCGACATCGTCGACGGACCGTCCCTCGACCGGGTCAGGGCCTACAAGCGCCGGCTCAAGGCGAAGGCCAAGGCGTCGTCGAGCGTCCAATGAAGGGCGACCAGCTACGCTCCCGTGCCGAGAGGCCGTGGAGTGTGGGGGCGCAGTGGGGATCCTGACGCAGCACTGGAGCATGGATCCGTTCGTGGTCGTCACGGCGGTCGTGGCGCTGTGGCACGAGCACGGCGTCCGGCATCTCGCCGGTCGCTCCCGCCCGGAGCGCCACCAGGCTCGCCGCCGCCAGTCCCTGCTGTTCTACGCCGGGCTGGTCCTGCTCGACCTGTCGGTGGTGTCCCCGGTCGACTTCTACGCCGACCGGTCCTTCTCGGTGCACATGGTGCAGCACCTGCTGCTCATGTTCGCCGCACCGGTGCTGATCGTCGCGGGCGCTCCCTGGATGCCGCTCGTCCACGGCCTGCCCGTCGCGATCAGGAGGAAGGTCGGCCGACAGCTGCTCCTGGCGCGCTGGTCGGCGCCGTTGCGGGGGGCAGGACGGTTGCTCTCCCGACCCTGGGTGGCCATCGTCGCGTTCAACGCCGTCATGGTCTTCTGGCACCTGCCGGGGCCGTTCGACCTGGCCGAACGCAACCTCGTCGTGCACATCTGGCTGATGCACGGCAGCCTGTTCGCGACCGGCATCTTCTTCTGGCTGCAGTTCGTCGGCTCCTACCCCCTACGCCCGCGGCTCTCCGCCATCCAGCAGTTCGGCGCGCTCTTCAGCACCAACACCGTGATGTTCTTCATCGCCGTGTCCCTCGGGATGATCGCCACGACCTCGGTCTACAGCGTCTACGACCCGTACTCCACCGCCAGCCTCTCCGCGGTGGGTGACCAGCATCTCGGTGCGGGAATCCTGTGGATCTGCGGCGACTTCTGGTGCCTGCCGGCCATGTACCGGGCCATGCGCCGATTCGTGCGCGACGACGAGAGCGCGGATCTCGGCGTCCGGATCGACCGGCTCCTCCGGGGGGGCGCGCATGCGCGCTGACCCCGTCTTCGACGAGATCGCCCGCCGGGCCCGTCGCCGTCCTCCCTGGTACCGGCGCCGCGGTCCCCTCATCGTCCTCGCCGCAGGCGTCGTGGTCGCCGGGTCGGTCGCGTTCGACGTCGGCGGCACGACCACGTCGAGCACCCGCGCCGGCGACCTGCGGTCCTTCGTCACCACGCTCGACGCCGACGTCGCCTCGTGCAACTCGAGCCTCCGCGACTCGTATGCGGCCTACGCCGCGGTCGTCGCCGGCCAGCGTTCGGAGCTGGCCAGCGCGAAGAGCATCATCGCCGGCGACGAGCCCAACTGCACCCCGGAGTCCAACACCGATCTCTACGACTTCGCCACCACCCAGGCGCCGGCGACCCTGCGCGCCTACCCGGTCCAGGACGCCGCCGACCGCGTCGACACCTGGGCGTTCCCCGACGCCGCCGCCGCCATCAACGACCTCGAAGCCCTGCTCGCGCACCCTGGCGACGCCAAGGCGCGGGCCGACCTCACCGCCAAGGTGAAGGCGATGGTCAGCCTGTCGGGCTCAGCTCAGCGATCCCTCGACGCCACCGCCCTGGCTCTCGGCACCCGCATCGGTCGCCTTGATCTCGGGGCGACCAGCGGGCTCCAGCGTGGTGGATTTTGAGATGCCGCCGAAGCGTTGACCGGGGTGGCGGACGAAGAATCCCCACAGCACCACGAGGAAGAGCGTCCCGAGTGGGAGGGCGACGGTCAGCGCCGCCCCGGACAGGATGTCACTTGCCATCGATTGCCAACTCCCGTTGCACGGATGCAACCTCGTCGTGTCGGATGTGCATCGCTCAGCCTACGACGTAGAACAGGAACCAGAAGGCCACGCCGGCCAGCGCCAGGAAGCCGAAGAAGTAGTTGAAGGCGTCGATCGACGCCCGCATCCTGGTCGCTGCGGGCGTGACCGAGCCACCCAGGTCCCCCTCGCCCGCCCATGCCACCCGGACCCGGAGCGAGCGGGCGACGAGGGTCTCGAGCCAGTAGAGCGCACCGAGGATCAGCACGATCTGGACCGGCACCCACGCCACGAACACGCTGGCGTAGCCGCTGCTGCCCGGGTAGAAGTTGAGTCGGGTCAGCTGGAAGACCTCCATGCCCACGCTGAAGACGCCGAGCACCAGGGTGGCCAGCGCCGACACCCGCCAGTCGAGGTTGAGGCCGCTGCGCAGGCGCGTCAGCCCGAAGTAGTGCAGGACGGCGGCGCCCACCAGGGCCACGGCGGCCACCACACCGATCAGCACCGAGGGCTGCTGGGCCTCCGGGTGCCACATGCCGTGGGAGTTGAGGGAGCGCAGGTAGAAGAAGGCGAAGACGAACGCCGCGTAGAGGAAGCTGCACGCCCCGATCAGGACCCGCGAGCCGGTCCAGATGGCGCCCACCGAGGCGCTGAGGGCCAGCGCGTCCTCGTCGTCGGGGTGGATCGGGACGGGTGCGACGTCGGTCATCGGCTCGACTCCTCGGTGCTGACCGCGGCCATCTCCGACGAGCGGGAGGCGTCTCGGAGACCGAGGTCGGAGGTGGGCAGGGCGTCGGGGTCTCCGTACTCGTAGGGCCCGGCGAGGATGATCGGGATGCGGTCGAAGTTGCCCGGCGGCGGCGGTGACGTGGTCTGCCACTCCATCCCCCGCGACATCCACGGGTTCTCGCCCGATCGCTCCGGCTTGATCACCATCGACCACACGAAGTTGATCACGAACAGCAGGATGGCGAAGCCGAGGAGGTACGCGGAGATCGACACCCAGTCGTTGAGGGTCTGCAGGCGCTTGGCGTACTCGAAGACCCGGCGAGGCTGACCGAGCTCCCCGATGGCGAACAGCGGGAGGAAGGTGCTGTTGAAGAAGACGAACGTGGCGACGAAGTTCCACTTGCCGAGGCGCGCGTTCATCTTGTAGCCGGTCATCTTCGGCAGCCAGTAGTAGAGGCCGCCGAAGAAGGCGAAGATCAGCCCGCCCATGATCGTGTAGTGGAAGTGCGCCATCACGAAGAAGCTGCCGTGGGCGGTGGTGTCGGCGGGGACATCGGACAGGAAGACACCGGAGAGCCCTCCGATCAGGAAGTTGAAGAAGAAGCCGAGCGCGAACATCATCGGCACCGTCAGGCGGATCTTGGCCTTCCACAACGTCCCGAGACCGACGAGGAAGACGAGCCCGGTCGGGATGGAGATCAACTCGGTGGTCAGCATGAACAGCGGGCGCATGTCGGGGTTGATGCCGCTGTCGAAGAGGTGGTGCTGCCAGACGAAGAAGCTGAGCGCGCTCACGCCGACCATGCCTGCGGTGGCCACCCGGGCCCCGAAGAGCGGCTTCCGGCAGAACACCGGCAGCATCTCGAGCACGATGGCGAAGCCGGGCAGAGCCAGGATGTAGACCTCGGGGTGACCGAAGAACCAGAACAGGTTCTCCCACAGGTAGCTGCTGCCGCCGAGGGAGTCGGTGAAGAACGAGGTCTGGATGGTGCGGTCGAGAGCCAGGAAGTAGAGGCCGCCGAGGAGCACCGGCGTGGCCAGCACCATCAGGAACGACGTCGTCGTCACGCCCCAGACGAACACGGGGAGGCGCCCCCAGGTCATCCCCGGCGCCCGCTGGTTGATCACCGTCACCACGATGTTGAACCCGGCCAGGATGATGGCGACCCCCATGACGCCGAAGGCGACGACGTAGGAGTCCATGCCCTGGCCGGCCTGGACCGACAGGGGGGCGTACCCCGTCCACCCGGTCGGGAAGCCGCCGAGGACCAGGCTGGAGCAGAGGATCACGTAGGCCGCGGGGGTGAGCCAGAAGGAGAGGGCCTCGAGCCGGGGGAAGGCCATCCGCTTGGACCCGATCATCAGCGGGATCAGGTAGTTGCCGAACGGGCCGACGATGATCGACGACATCATCATCATCATCATGGTCCCGTGCTCGCCGACCAGCTCGATGTAGACCGCGGGACCGAAGACGTGGGTGGTGGGCGAGAGGAGCTCGGTCCTGACGGCGAGGGCCAGCAGGCCCGCGGTGAGGAAGTAGATGAGCATGCCGACCAGGTACTGGATGCCGACCACCTTGTGGTCGAGGTTGTAGCGGAAGTAGCGGCTGATGCCGAGGGCCCGCTGAGGGGCCAGCGCCTCCTCCCTGCCGGTCATCTTCGACAGCGGGTAGGACAGGGCGCCGATGCCACCGATCCAACCGATGACGCCGACCAGGTAGCCGACGATGATGCTGACGTTGTTGTCGCCGGAGTTCACGACTTGTTGGTAGTGGTCGGTCAGGGCGTTGCCGAACCAGTGGCCGATGAAGTAGCCGATCACGGCGAAGGCCAGGGCCCGCACCACGTTCGGGCCGAGGATCGGGGGCAGGCGGAAGCCTCGGCCCCGCCCGGGGGGCAGCTCGCCCGGCGCGCCGGGGACCTGCTCGGCGGCGGGGACCTCGCTCCCGACGGCGTTGCTCATGTCGATGGCCATCTGCTACTCCGCTCTCGTCATCGGGTCACGTCTCATCGGGATCGGAACCATGGTCTAGGGGTTCACGGGGTACTGGGGTCCGTAGTAACCCCCGCCGACGCCCAGCTCGTTGGGTGAGTACACGGTGGAGTACTTGGGCAGGAGCTTGGTGACCGCGGCGGTAACGATCTCGGTGTGCTTGGCCCAGGCCGCGAACGCCGGCTGGGAGAGGACCTCCCCCGAGGAGAACATGGCGCCGTGCCAGACGCCGCACAACTCCGCGCAGCGCACCTCGAAGCTCCCGGTGCGGTTGGCCTTGGCGAAGGCGATGTTGTCGACGCCCGGGTTGGCGTCGGCCTTCACCCCGAGCTGGTAGGCCCAGAAGCTGTGGATGACGTCGAGGGAGGTGACGTGGAACTGGATCTCCTCACCGACGGGCAGGTACAGCTCCGTGCTCTCCATGCCGCCGAGCGTCGGGTACCTGAAGGTCCAGCGCCATTGCTGGCCGATCGCCTGGACCGGGAAGATCCGTCCCGATGCGGCGAAGATGGGCGAAGGGCCCGAGCCCGTGCCAGCGCCGTGGTTGGCCTCGAGCTCGTAGGTCCCGAACACGGCCAGGGCGAGCACGGTCACGGTGGTGATGGCGAACCACAGGCCCGAGACCAGGTTGTGGCCGTGGATCGGGGGGCCGTCGACCACCTCCGACTCCGGGGCGTCGACGTCCTGGCGCCAGAAGATCAGCGCGTAGAGGATGAAGATGATCACGAGGAGCAGGACCGGCGTGGCGACCGTCCCGAGCACCTGGTTGTCGAAGCGCTGACCGTTGGCCTGGTCGCTCATCGTGCCAGGGGGCATGTTGGGCCCCCAGACGAAGTACACGATCGGCATGAAGATGGCCGAGGCGACGATCCAGGTCAGGAGGATCCGCAAGCCGTGGCGGGGCTCGGGCCTCTCGGTGGTGGAGGCGTCCATCAGGTCGGCACCACCTGGAGGAAGCCGCCCATGTACCCGACCGTGCCCATCGGTCCTCCATTGCCGTCGAGGGAGTCGAGCCCGCAGGGCACGAAGCACTGCCACCGGTAGCTACCTGACCCTGGCGGCGTCTTGAAGCTGAAGGTCACGGTGTTGTGATCGCTGCTCGTGGCGCACGGAGCGAGGCTGCAGGGGTTCTTGGCGTCGCCGGATATCCCCTCGAGGGGGACGTTGAGCCCGAGCTCGGGGACGTTGAAGCTGTGGCCGATGCCGTTCGTCGAGTTGGGGTCGAAGAAGCTGGCCGTCTTGCCGTTGAGCGTCGCGGTGCCCCCGGTCGTCCCGGCGACGCCTCCCCAGTAGTCGTTGCGGAACGGGCTGCCGCTGTCGTACTCGTAGAGCGTCACGTTGATGGTGCGGTCGGCCGGGAGCTTCCACACCGTGCTGTGGACCCACGGCCCGGAGGGGCTCTTGACGTAGTACGAGACCCAGGTGGGATGGATGCCGCTGCCGATCGAAGGCACCGTCTGCAGGGTCAGGTCGACCGGGCCCTTCTGCCCGAGGAAGCTCACGGTAGGCTGTGACGACCGGAGATAGCCGACGGTGACGAAGGCGCAGGCGCCGATCACCGCGGCCGCGCCGATCAGCACCGCGGCCAACCTCGCTGCTTGACGTTCGAACAGTCTCATGTGCCCCTGCTTCCCTCTACGGCTGTGGATGATCGATCCCCCGACCACTGCGGCGCCCTCGCCCTCATTCCGGTGCTAGCTCCCTCGGATCCTGGTCAACCAGGACCTGGCCAGCGACGGCGACAGCGGCCCGAGCACCTGGCCGACGATCCGGTGCCGGGCGTCGAGGAAGATGGTCGTCGGCAGCCCGGCCAGGTCGTAGGACGGGATCGTCGCGCCCGTCGAGTCGACCGCCACCGGATAGCCGATGTGGTCGGAGGCGAGGAGGGCCCGAGCAGGGCCCTTCGTGTCGTTGACGTCGACGCCCACGATGCGCACCCCGTCACCAGCCAGCGCCTCGACCCGGTTCATCGTGCGCAGCTCCTGCTGACACCCCGTGCACCACGAGGCGAAGAAGCTGAGCATGACGGGCCGCCCGGACTCGGCGGCCAGACCGACCGGCGGCCGCCCCGACGCGAGGGCCGGCAACGAGAACGGAGGTGCCGGCCGACCCTCGCCCGTCGACGTCGCCGGGCCGGCGGCGACCGGACGCCCCGTCGCCAGCGCCAGCCAGACCGCCCCGCCGACGAGGATCACCAGCGCGGCGAGCGCGAAGCGGACGGCGAGGCGCCGCCTGCCCACCGTGGCTCGCCGTGCGGCCGTCGAGATCGTCATCCACCGTGGACCAGCCGGTCGACGGCGATCGCACCGAAGAGCAGCGTCAGGTACGTGATCGAGTAGGCGAACAGCTGCATGGACAGCCGCGCCGTCGGCACCCGGACGAGGGCGACGGCCAGGCCCAGGAAGATCACGCCGAGCACCATCGCCGCGCCGAGGTACACCGCGCCCAGGTGGGCGACGGGCCCGACGGCCAGCGAGACGGCGACCATGGCCACGCTGTAGACGAGGATCCACCTGGCCGTGGTGCGCAGCGACGCCACCGCCGGCAGCATCGGCACCGACGCCGCCTCGTAGTCGTCGCGGTACTTGACCGCGAGGGCCCAGAAGTGCGGCGGGGTCCACACGAAGATCAGCGCGAACAGGAGCACGGGCGCCCATCCGAGGCCCCCGGTGACCGCCGACCAGCCCACCAGCACCGGGACCGCCCCGGCCGCCCCCCCGATCACGATGTTCTGGCGCGAGGTCCGCTTCAACCACAGGGTGTAGACGCCGATGTAGAAGGCGGCCGCGCCGGCGGCGAGCAGCGCGCTAACCAGGTTGACGAGCAACGTGAGCTCGACGAAGGCCACGACCTCGAGCGCCAGCGCGAAGACCAGGGCCCCCATCGGGGTCACCTCACCCGTGACGAGCGGGCGACCCTGCGTCCTGCGCATCAGCCGGTCGATGTCGCGGTCGACGTACATGTTGAGCGCGTTGGCTCCCCCGGCGGCGGCCGTGCCCCCGGCCAGCGTGGCAAGCATCAGCCAGACGCTCGGCAGGTGCGAGCGGTCGGCGAGGATCATCGTGGGCAGGGTGGTGACGAGCAGCAGCTCGATGATGCGCGGCTTGGTCAGGGCGACCATGGCGCGCGCCCTCCGGCCGATCCCCCGGGCCCTGTCGTCGTCGGTCGAGTCGATCGGGATCCCGATGACCGGCTCTGCGCCCTGCACCAACAATGGCCCCACCTCCTTCGGCGCTGTTTCCTATCACGTTGAGATGTCGGGCGACAAGAACCTTTGCCTTCCGTTTCGACCGGCGCACCGAGACGGCGCCTTTGCGCGCGGGTCCGCACTCGCAACGTGGGGCACCGGTGGGGCTTTCGGGGCATTTCCGCCGATTCTCGGCGGTTAGTCCTGGCGGTCCATCCAGCCGAGCAGGATGGCGATCGCACGGGGGTCGTGGCGCAGGCGGTGGCCGGCGCCGATCAGGACGCGCAGCTCGGCCAGGCCGTCGGACGCGTCGGCGAGCGCCCGGGCGTCGATGATCGGCACGACCTCGTCGTTGGCCCCGTGCACGAGCAGCACCGGGCGCGGGGGGAGCTTGCCGATCAGCCCGAGGGGGCGGACCTCCCGCAGCTCCCTGGCCCACGCCTCGAGGTCCTCGGGAAACGACGCGTCGCGGATGATGCCGAGGCTGCGGGCCTGGGCGACGAAGCGCCGGGCGTCGATCGCCCGGTCGCCGAAGTCGGCCGGTGTGGCGAACGCGGCCACGCCGCGGACGCGGGCGTCCTCGCCCGCCGCGCAGATGGCCAGCGCGCCGCCCGCCGCGAACCCGCAGAGCCACGCCCCGTCGACTCCGGGCTCGGCGAGGAGGGCGTCGGTCGCGGCCTCGAGGTCGGCCAGCCACCCGCCGAGGGAGAAGTTGCCGTCGGAGCGACCGGTGCCGCGGAAGCTGAAGGTCAGCACGTACCAGCCGGTGTCGGCCGCCAGCCGATCGGCCAGCTCGAGGTAGCCGCCCCAGTTGCCCTGCTGCTGGGACGGCGTGACCGGGAAGCCGTGGCAGAGCACCAGGCCGTGGCGACCGCTGCCCTTGGCCGAGCCCGCAGGGCGGGCCAGGTAGCCGTCGAGGTCGAGGGCGCCCGAGCGGATGGTCATCGGCGTCCCCGACGGCGTGGACGGTCCGGTGCTCACCGCACCACGGTACCGAGGCCGCGCCGCAGGTCCCCATCGGTGATCGGGCCCAGCCCGGGCGCGCCGGTGGGCTGCCTCGCGAGGCAGCCCACCGGTCAGACGAAACTGGAGAAGACGAGAGGGTTCGTTTGGCGTACCGGGCGGGACCAGGTTCCCGGCCGTCCCCTCACGGATGACTGGCTTGGACTCACCAGGTGGTCCAGCAGCCGACCTAGCGGCCAGCCACCTCCGAAGTCCCAAAGCGTTGACAGCTGATGTGGACCACCTCCTTTCTTCGGTATGACGAGCGTACCCCCGCGCCGGGCGGCATGCGCACCCCTTTTCTCGCCGCCGGCCCGACCCGGTCCTAGGGTTCGGGCGGTGCCCATCTACGCCATCGACGACCGAGCCCCCACCATCGATCCCACGGCGTTCGTCCATCCCGAGGCGACGGTCATCGGCGACGTGCGCGTCGGGCCGCGCTCGAGCGTCTGGCCCGGCGCCGTGCTGCGGGGCGACCACGGCGCCGTGGTGGTCGGGGAGGCCACGTCGATCCAGGACGGCGCCGTGATCCACGCCACCGCCGAGCTCGACACGACCATCGGCGACTGGGTCGTGATCGGCCACTTGGCCCACATCGAGGGGGCCCGGGTCGAGGACCGCTCGCTGATCGGAGTCGGTGGCATCGTGCTGCACCGGGCCGTGGTCGGGCAGGGCGCCACCGTCGGCGCGGGGGCGGTGGTCACCAATGGCATGGAGGTGCCTCGCGGCGCCCTCGCCGTCGGTGTGCCCGCGACGATCAAGCCGGGGCGTTCGAACCCCGAGCTGATCGGGTTGTCGGCCGCGGCCTACGTCGACAACACCGCCAGGTTCCTGAAGGGGATGCGCCGGATCGCCTGACGGTGTCGTCGTCGGGCCGGCGCCCGGGCCCTCAGATGCCGATGCGCTGCGCCAGCAGCTCACGGTGGTAGCTGGGATCGCCGAAGAGCAGCTCGCTGCTCTTGGCCCGCTTGAAGTAGAGGTGGGCCGGATAGTCCCAGGTGAACCCGATGCCGCCGTGGATCTGGATGTTCTCGGCGGCGGCGTGGAAGTAGGCCTCCGAGCAGTAGGACTTGGCCAGGCTGGCCACCACCGGGACCTCCTCGTTGTCCTCGGCCGCGGACCAGCCCGCGTAGTAGGCGGCCGACTTGGCCGACTCCACCTCGAGGAGCATGTCCGCGCACTTGTGCTTGATGGCCTGGAAGCTCCCGATCGGTCGCCCGAACTGGATCCGGTTCTTGGCGTAGTCCACCGCCATCTCCAGGACCCGCTGCGCCCCGCCCACCTGCTCGGCGGCGAGGGCGATGGCCGCCAGGTCGAGCATCTTGGCCACCGCCGCCCAGCCCGTGCCATCGGTGCCGACGAGGGTCGCCGGGGTCTGCTCGAAGGTGAGCCTGGCCTGCTTGCGGGTCTGGTCCATCGTGGTCAGCGAGGTGGCGGTGAAGCCGGAGGCGCCCTTGTCCACCGCGAACACCGACACGCCGGCGTCGGTCCTGGCCACCACCAGCACCAGATCCGCCACGTGGCCGTCGAGCACGAAGCTCTTCTCGCCGCTGAGGGTCCAGCCGCCGTTGCCGGCGGATGCGGCCAGGGTGACCCCGGCCTCGTCCCACCGGCCCGAGGACTCGGCGATGGCCACGGTGGCGATGGTCTGGCCGCTGGCGATGCCGGGCAGGTGGGCCGTCTCGGCCTCCCGGTCGCCCGAGGCGAGGAGCAGGTTGGCGGCGAGCGCGACGCTCGAGAAGTACGGAGCGCAGAGCAGCGCCCTGCCCATCTCCTCGAGCACGACGACCAGCTCGACGTAGGAGTAGCCGCTGCCGCCGAACTCCTCGGGGATGGCCAGGCCCTGGAGGCCGAGCTGCTCGCCCATCTGGGACCAGACGGCCGGGTCGTAGCCGTCCTCGGTCTCCATGAGGCGGCGGACCTCGGTCTCGGGCGACTTGTCCTCGCAGAAGCGCCGGACGGCCCGACGGAGCTCCTCCTGCTCCTCGCTGAACGCGAAATTCACGGTGGGGACCCCCTGGTCGGCCGATCGAACGTGCCCTCGTTCTAGTTGAGCGACGGGGCGGGCTGCACCCCCGGAGAGCCCGACGGGCCGACAGCCGACAGCCGAGAGCCGAGAGCCGACGGCCGAGAGCCGGCGTAGCCTCGGGCCGTGAGCACGACGCTGCACTACGAGGACGGGACCGCCGAGATCCACCAGGTCGTGGTCGGCCCGGTCGACAACAACGTCTACGTCCTGCGCTGCAAGGCCACCGGCGAGGCCGTGCTGGTCGACGCGGCCAACGAGCACGAGCGGCTGCTCGACCTGTGCCGGTCGCTCGGTGTCCGCACGGTGCTCGAGACCCACGGGCACTGGGACCACGTCCAGGCCGTGCCCGCGGTCCGCGACGCCGGCTACCAGGTCGGCGTCACCGGCGCCGACGCCGGGATGCTCCCCTCCTACGACTTCGTGATGGAGGACGAAGCGGTGATCGAGGTCGGGCGCCTGCGGCTGCACACCATCGCCACCCCCGGCCACACGCCCGGCTCGATGTGCTTCCGGCTCGAGGGCTCCCCGGTGCTCTTCAGCGGCGACACCCTCTTCCCCGGCGGTCCCGGCAACACCAGGACCGCCCTCGGCGACTTCCCGACGATCATCTCCTCGCTCGAGCGGCGGCTCTTCGCCCCCCTGCCGGCAGACACGATCGTGATGCCGGGCCACGGCGCGGACACCACCATCGGGACCGAGGCCCCGCGCCTGCAGGAATGGGTGGACAGGGGCTGGTAGACGGGGCGGCCTCCTGGCGCCGCGGACCTTTTCCCCTACGGCCGTAGTGGTAATAGGATGCCGTGCCGTGACGCCACCCCTGTTCGAGGTCGAGGACCTGCACGTCTCGGTCGCAGGCACCGAGATCCTCCGGGGCGTGGACCTGGTGGTCGGTGCCGGCGAGGTCCATGCGCTGATGGGCCCCAACGGATCGGGGAAGTCGACCCTCGCCAACACCCTCCTCGGCAACCCCGTCTACCAGGTGACGAAGGGCCGGATCTCGTTCCAGGGCGAGGACATCACCGGATGGCCCACCGAGGTGCGGGCCAAGGCCGGGATCTTCCTGGCCTTCCAGTACCCCGAGGAGCTCCCCGGCGTCCCCATCATCCAGTTCCTCCGCCAGGCCCTGTCGGCCCGCAAGGGCATCGACCTGTCGGTGCTGGAGCTGCGGTTGTCGATCATGGAGTGGATGGAGCGCCTCGACATGGACGCCTCCTTCGCGCACCGCTACCTCAACGAGGGCTTCTCCGGTGGCGAGAAGAAGCGCAACGAGATCCTCCAGATGGCCATCCTCGAGCCGGACCTGGCCATCCTCGACGAGACCGACTCCGGCCTCGACATCGACGCCCTCGGGGTGGTGGCGTCGGGGGTGCAGGAGGTCAGGCGCACCCGACCCGAGCTCGGCGTGCTGCTCGTCACCCATTATCAGCGGATCCTCGACCGGCTGACCCCGGACGTGGTCCACCTGCTCGTCGACGGTCGCGTCGTCGCCTCCGGCGGCCCCGACCTGGCCAAGCAGCTCGAGGCGGAAGGGTACGAGGCGTGGCGCTCGACGTAGCAACCATCAAGAAGGACTTCCCGATCCTCGACGTCGAGGTCCACGGTCGGCGGCTGGTCTACCTCGACTCGGCCTCGTCGGCCCAGAAGCCGCAGTCGGTCCTCGACGCCATGGACGACTACTACCGCACGACCCACGCCAACGTGCACCGGGGCGTCTACGCCATCGCCGAGGAGGCCACCCGCCGCTACGAGGCGGCCAGGCGCAACGTCGCCACCTTCATCGGCGCCTCCTCCACCGCCGAGGTCGTGTTCACCAAGAACGTGACCGAGGCCATCAACCTGGTCGCGTACTCGTGGGGCAGGACCAACCTCCACGAGGGCGACGTCGTGGTCCTCACGCACATGGAGCACCACGCCAACCTCGTGCCCTGGCTGGCGCTCAAGGCCGAGCGCGGCATCGAGTTGCGCTACCTCGGCCTCACCGACGAAGGGACGCTGGACCTCGAGCACCTCGATGAGACCCTGAGAGGCGCCAAGCTGCTGGCCGTCACCGCCGCGTCCAACGTGCTCGGCACCATCAACCCGGTCCGCCGGCTGGCCGACGCGGCCCACGCGGCCGGCGCCCTGGTCCTGGTCGACGGGGCCCAGCACACCCCGCACCTGCCGACCGACGTGGGCGCCCTCGGTGCCGACTTCTTCGGCTTCACCGGTCACAAGGCCCTCGGGCCGACCGGCATCGGCGTGCTCTGGGCCAGGACCGACCTGCTCGACGCCATGCCGCCGTTCCTCGGGGGCGGCGAGATGATCAGCGACGTGCGCCTCGACGGCTTCAGCACCAACGAGCTGCCCTGGAAGTTCGAGGCCGGCACGCCTCCCATCGCCGAGGCGGTCGGCCTCAGCACGGCGGTCAACTACCTGCGGGCCCTGGGCATGGACGCTGTGCGCGACCACGAGCGCGCCCTCACCGCCTACGCCCTCGAGAGCCTCCAGGGGCGCTTCGGCGACGACCTCGTCGTCCACGGGCCCCCCGACGCCGACCGCCGAGGCGGGGTGCTGTCGTTCACCTACAAGGACATTCACGCCCACGACATCTCCCAGGTCCTCGACGAGTCGGGGGTGTGCGTCCGGGCCGGCCACCATTGCGCCAAGCCGCTCATGCGCTGCCTCGGGGTGGCGGCGACCGCCCGCGCCTCGTGGTCGGTGTACAACGACGAGGCGGACGTCGACGCCCTGGCGGAGGCCCTGACCGCCGCCGACAAGCTGTTCTCCTGAGGAGCCCACCGTGCCCGGACTCGAAGACCTCTACCGCGAGATCATCCTCGACCACTACCGCAACCCCCGCAACCGGGGGGAGCTGCCCGTGCCCCCCGCCCACGTCGAGACGGGGTTCAACCCGCTCTGCGGTGACGAGATCACCGTCTACCTCCAGCGCGACGGCGACACCATCACCGACCTCAAGCTCGGCGGCCAGGGCTGCTCGATCAGCCAGTCGTCCGCGTCGATGATGTCGACCGCGGTCAAAGGCAGGTCCCTGGCCGAGGCCAGAGCCACCATCCGGACCTTCAAAGGCCTCATGTCGGTGCACGAGCACCGCCTCGACAGCGCCGACGAGGCGGTCGACGCCGAGGAGACGGTGCCCCTCGGCGACCTCGAGGCTCTGCAGGGCGTGGTCAAGTTCCCCGTGCGCATCAAGTGCGCCACCCTCTCGTGGAACACCCTGACCCAGGCGCTCGACGCCACCGCGCCCTCCCCGTCCTGAGGACGCCCCCGGCGTGACCACCGCCGACCGGATCGTGATCGTCGGCGCGTCCCTCGCCGGCCTGCGGGCCGCCGAGGCCCTCCGCGAGCTCGGCCACGCCGGCAGCATCACCATGATCGGCGCCGAGGCCCACCGCCCCTACGACCGACCGCCCCTGTCGAAGCGCGTCCTGACCGGGAGGGTGGAGCCGGCGGCCACGACCCTGGACGCGCCCGACTCCCTGGGCGTCGACTGGCGCCTCGGCTCCCCCGCCACCACCCTCGACCTCGACGGTCGCACCGTCGGGCTCGCCGGGGGTGCCCGGGTCGGCTTCGACCGCCTGGTCGTCACCACCGGCGCCCACGCCCGCTCCCTGCCCCACCTTCCCGCCATCGCCGGCGTCCACCAGCTGAGGACCGTCGACGACGCCGCCGGCCTGCGGGCCGGGCTGGTCGCCGGCGGTCACCTCGTGGTCATCGGTGCCGGCTTCATCGGCCTCGAGGTCGCCGCTTCGGCGATCGCCGCCGGCGTCGAGGTCACCGTGGTCGAGCTGGCCGACCTCCCCCTCGCCCGGATCGCGGCCGCCGACATCGGCGCCGTGGTCCGCGACTGGCACGTCGAGCACGGCGTCGACCTCCGCCTCGGCGCCACCGTCAACGGCCTCGAGGGGGATGGCCAGGTGACCGGCGTGCGGCTCACGGGCGCCGACGGGTCCGAGGCCACCATCCCCGCCGACCTGGTGGTGGTCGGCGTCGGTGCTGCGCCGAGCACCGCGTGGCTCGATGGCAGCGGCGTCGACCTCGACGACGGCCTCCGCACCGACGCCTCCCTCCGGGTGCTCGCCGGGGGCGCGGCCCTCCCCCACGTCGTGGCCGCCGGCGACGTCGTGCGGCGCGACGACCCGTCGTCGGGGCGCACGATGCGCGTCGAGCACTGGTCCAACGCCGTCGCGCAGGCCGCGACGGCAGCCGCCACCCTCATGGGCCGACCCGCGGCTGCGGCCCATCCGGTCCCCTACTTCTGGTCGGACCAGTTCGACCGCAAGATCCAGATGGTCGGCCACGCCGAGGCCGGCGACGACGCCCTCCTCGTCGACGGGACGACCGAATCCCGCCGCTTCGTGCTGGCCTACGGGCGGGCCGGACGCCTCGTGGCCGCCATCGGCTTCAGCCGCCCCGGTCCCGTCATGGCCCTCCAGCGCGCCATCGCCGAGGGTGCCCCCTTCCCTCCCCCCGCCTGAGCGTCAGCCGGCCGGCAGCTCCTGCCCCCGGTGTCAGCTGGCCGGCAGCTCCTGCCTCCCCGGTGTCAGCTGGCCGGCAGCTTCCATCCCATCGACTCGGCCACGTCCTTGCACGTCGGGCACAGCGGGTAGCGCTTGGGGTCGCGGCCGGGGATCCAGACCTTGCCGCACAGGGCCTTCACGGCGGTCCCGTTGACCATGCCCTCGACCACCGAAGGTCCGGCCGACACGAAGTCGTCCTCACCGAACTTCACGCCCTCGAGCACGATGTGCGACATCCGCTCGTGGTCCCCGTCGAGCATCGGGTCGGTGGTGACGGGGCTGGTGGTCAGGTCGGTCACGGCGACGAGGCTACCTCTCCGTCCCTCCCGGCCCTGCGGTGCCGCTCGCCGGGGGCGCCGGCCGCCGAGTTGTCGCGTCGCCACCACCGTCCGATACAACGGGGGTCGTCCGGCGCTCCCAGATTCGCCGCCCGAGAGGAGCAAACGTGCCCGAGGCCGTCATCGTCGCCACCGCCCGCACCCCGATAGGTCGGGCCTTCAAGGGCTCGCTGGTGTCCATGCGGCCCGACGACCTGGCCACCCAGGCCGTCCAGGCCGTCCTGGCCAAGGTCCCGGCCCTCGACCCCTCCACCGTCGAGGACCTGCTGCTCGGCAACGCCCAGCCCGCCGGCGAGGGCGGCTACAACATGGCCAGGGTCGTGGCCCTCCTGGCAGGGATGCCGACCGTGCCGGGGACGACGGTCAACCGCTACTGCTCGTCGTCGCTGCAGACCATCCGCATGGCCGCCCACGCCATCAGGGCCGGGGAGGGCGACGCGTTCCTGGCCGCCGGCGTCGAGACCGTGAGCCGCTTCGGCTCGGGCATGTCCGACGGCCTGCCCGACACCGAGAACCCCCGCTTCCGGGAGGCCACGGAGCGCACCGCGGCCAGGTCGGCCGGGGGGACCTCGCCCTGGAGCACGCCCGCCGGCGGCCTGTCCGACGTCTACGTCGCCATGGGCCAGACGGCGGAGAACGTCCGCGAGGTCACCGGCGTGAGCAGGCGGGAGATGGACGAGTTTGCCGCCCTCTCCCAGCAGCGGGCCGTGGCCTCCCAGGAGAACGGGTTCTTCGAGCGGGAGATCACCCCGGTCACCCTCGCCGACGGCACGGTGGTCAGCACCGACGACGGCCCCCGCGCCGGCACCACGGTCGAGAAGCTGGCCGACCTCAAGCCGGTCTTCCGGCCCGACGGCGAGGTGACTGCCGGCAACAGCTGCCCGCTCAACGACGGCGCGGCGGCGATCGTCGTGATGAGCGACACCCGCGCCCGGGACCTCGGCATCACGCCGCTGGCCCGCATCGTCTCCTCCGGCGTGACCGCGCTCGACCCCGAGATCATGGGGCTCGGACCGGTGGAGGCCTGCCGGCAGGCGCTCGGGCGCGCCGGGCTCGGCATCGGTGACGTCGACCTCGTGGAGATCAACGAGGCGTTCGCCGCCCAGGTCGTCCCCTCCGCCGCCCAGCTCGACATCCCCTGGGACAAGCTCAACGTCCACGGAGGCGCCATCGCCCTGGGCCACCCCTTCGGCATGACCGGAGCCCGGATCATGACGACGCTGCTCAATGGCCTGCAGGCCGAGGACAGGACCATCGGCCTGGAGTCCATGTGCGTCGGCGGAGGTCAGGGCATGGCCATGGTCGTCGAGCGGCTCGCCTGAGCGCCGCCCCGTGAAGGCCACCTGAGAGGCTCCTGAGAACCACCGCGAAGGTTGACCCCTTCACCCGGTTCACCTAGGGTTCCGGCCCATTGTGATGACGAGCCCCCGCAAGCTCCGTCGACACGCAGTGATCGCCGGAGCGACGGTCACCGTGCTGATGGCCTCGTCCGGTCTCGTCGCTTCGCAGGCGACCGCCGACCAGCTCGGCTCGCTGCGGGCCCAGGCGGCGGAGCTCGCGGCGCGCATCACCACCCTCGGCCAGCAGGAGGGACAGCTCTCCGAGCAGTACGACAAGTCGGTCAACGACCTGCAGGCGGTCAGGGTGAGGGTGGCGGCGGCCAAGATCCAGGTGGCCAAGGCGTCGGCCAGCGCCGGGGCGGCGAGAGGCGTCCTGCAGTCCGAGGCGGTCAACGCCTACGTATCGAGCGGTTCGAGCAACGTCAGCGGCGCGACGAGCGGTGCGGCGAGCGGCGCTCCGAGCATGGCCAGCGCCGACGCCAGCCTGCTGCGCGCCGAGTACCAGCAGAGCATCGCCACCTCCCAGGCCGACAACGTCGATCGCTACCGGCTGGCCTCGCGTGAGGCCGCCTCGGCCGAGTCCGACCTGAAGGTCCAGGAGACCGCTGCGGTCCACCAGCTGGGCACCATCCGCGCGGCCGCCGCCCAGGTCAAGACGACCCAGGCCCAGCTGGTCGATGCCGAGCAGCAGGACCGGGGCCGGATCGCCAACATCGTCGCCGCCGACCAGGCCGCGGCCGCCGCGGCGGCCGCCCGAGCAGCCCAGGTCCGTCTGAACCGCGAGCGGGCCGCGGCCGCCGCCGCGGCCGCCACCACCACGACGACGGTCGCCCCCGCCGGTGGCACATCGGGCACCACGTCCGGGAGCCCGGCGGCCCCCGCGGCGCCGACCGCGCCGACCGCGCCGACCGCACCGACCGCACCGACGACGGTCCCCTCGAGCGGCGGCAGCCCGGCCACCACCCCGACCACCGTGGCCGGCAGCGGCTCGTCGAGCGCCGGGAGCAGCTCCGGCACCAGCGGGGCGTCGGGCGGTGGGGGCTCGGTCAGCGCCCCCGGCTCGGGTGCGGCCGGCGCCGTCGCGGCGGCCGAATCCCGGGTCGGCGATCCCTACGTGTGGGGCGCAGCCGGCCCGAGCAGCTTCGACTGCTCGGGCCTGGTAATGTGGGCCTATGCGCAGGCGGGGGTCTCGCTCCCCCACTTCAGCGGGGCGCAGTACGCCGACACGACCCACATCTCGATGGCCGACCTCCAACCAGGTGACCTGGTCTTCCCCTCCGACCCCGGACAGCACGTCGCCATGTACGCCGGCAACGGTGAGGTCGTCGAGGCGCCGTACACCGGTGCGACCGTGCACGTCGTGCCGCTCAGCTCCTGGTTCGTCCTCGCCAGCCGGGTCGGCTGACCGGCCCACCGATCCGGCTTGTGCCCGCCCGGCGCGAGGTTGGACACTAGGTCGGTGCGTGTCGAGCGGTGCTTCGGTTTCGTGGACCTCTGCGGGTTCACGTCCTTCACCGAGCGCTACGGGGACGAGCACACCGTGGTCGTGCTGGCTGCGTTCCGCACCGCGCTGCGTGCCATCGCCGCCCGCCGGGGGGTGCGACTGGCCAAGTGGCTGGGCGACGGGGCCATGCTGTCCTCGGCCGAGCCCGAGGCCGTCGTGGCCATGGTGATGGAGGTGTCGGGACGGACCGACCCGGCCGCAGTGCCCCTACCGATCCGGGCCGGGCTGGCCCAGGGCGCGGTCATCATGTTCGAGGGTGACGACTACATCGGCCGGGCGGCCAACGTGGCCTCCCGGCTCTGCGACGCCGCCGCGCCCGGTGAGATCCTGGCGACCAGAGAGGTGGCGAGCCTGGTGCCGCGGTGGGTGCGGGTCAGCGATCCCGGCCCCTACGACGCCCCCGGCTTCGAGCGCCCCCTCGACGCCTCCCGGCTGCAGATCGCGTCGGCGGAGGTCATGGTCACCGACGCGAACTGCGGGCTCGTCCTCCCCGACATCGCCGGCCTGGCCACCCGTTTCGGCCCCGGGGGCACCGTCCACCGGTTCTGCTCGGACGCCTGCGCGTTGGCGTGGGAGCAGCGTCAGCGTCCGGCTCCGAGCTCCGAGGGCGTCGGGCCGGTCGCCCTGGGAGCCCACGGCGACTGAGCCGACGGCGACCCAAGGGGGCACGGAGCCGCCGGCGACCCAGGGCAACACGGAGCCGACGGCGGTCCGGGCGGTCGGCGGGCCGGGTGCGGGTCCAGCTGCGCTCATCTCGGCGCGGTCGCTGACCAAGCGGTTCGGCGACGCGGTGGCGGTCGATGCCATCGACTTCGACGTCGCGCCGGGCGAGTCCTTCGGCTTCCTCGGGCCGAACGGCGCCGGCAAGAGCTCGACCATGCGCATGATCGCCTGCGTGTCCCCTCCTTCGGAGGGGACGCTCCGGGTCCTCGGCCGGGACGTGGCCACGGACGGCCCGGCCATCCGGGGGCGCCTCGGCGTGGTGCCCCAGGAGGACAACCTGGACCTGGAGCTGACCGTGGCGGAGAACCTCCTCGTCTACGGCCGCTACTTCGACCTGTCGCGGCGGGTGCTCGCCGACCGGATCGCCGGACTGCTCGACTTCGCCCAGCTCACCGATCGGGCCGGTGACCGGGTCGACGACCTCTCGGGCGGCATGAAGCGACGGCTGACGATCGCCAGGTCGCTCGTGAGCGAACCGGACCTGCTGCTCCTCGACGAGCCGACCACCGGCCTCGACCCGCAGGCCCGCCACGTGTTGTGGGACCGGCTCTACCGGCTGAAGGCCGACGGCGTGACCCTCGTGATCACGACCCACTACATGGACGAGGCCGAGCAGCTCTGCGACCGGCTGGTGGTCATGGACGGAGGGCGGATCGTCGCCGAGGGCGCACCTCGTCAGCTCATCGCCCTCCACACCACCCGGGAGGTGCTCGAGCTGCGCTTCCCACCCGGGACCATCGGCGACATGGCCGGGCGGGTGGCCGACCTCGGCAGCCACGTCGAGGAGCTGCCCGACCGGCTCCTCGTCTACACCGACGACGGCGACGCCGCCGCCGAGGCGGTGTCGGGACGTGGGCTGCGGCCCCTGGCCAGCCTGGTGCGGCGATCCAGCCTCGAGGACGTCTTCTTGCAGCTCACCGGTCGGCGGCTGGTCGACTGACGTGGAGCCCACCGCGCTGTCGCTGCCGGCCCCCCTCCGGGTCACGGCCTACTTCGTGCGGGTGTACGCCAAGAGCTGGCGCGGGTCGGTGGTGGCGACGGTCCTCAACCCCCTCCTTTTCCTGGTCGCCCTCGGAGTCGGCCTCGGCTCGGTGATCGACCGTCACGGCCACGCGCCCGCCCTCGGCCACGTCTCGTACCTGGCCTTCGTCGCCCCGGCGCTGGCCGCCTCGACGGCCATGGAGATCGCCGCGGGGGAGGCGACCTTCCCGGTGTTCGGCGCCATCAAGTGGAACCGCACCTACGAGGCCATGCTCGCCACCCCCCTCGGGGTCACCGACGTCCTGGTGGGCCACCTGATCTGGATCCAGCTGCGGGTCGCCATGGCGGTCACCGGGTACCTGGCGGTGGTCGCCGCCTTCGGCACCGTCCACTCCCTGCTCGCCATCGCCGACCTCCCGGTCGGGCTGATCACGGGGCTGGCGTTCGCCACCCCGCTGGTCGCCTTCTCGGGGGCCCAGACCAACGACCAGGTCTTCTCGGCCATGTTCCGCCTCGGCATCGTGCCGCTGTTCCTGTTCTCCGGGACCTTCTTCCCGATCAGCCAGCTGCCCACCATCCTCCAGGTCGCGGCGGAGCTCACCCCGCTCTACCACGGGGTCGCTCTGTGCCGCGCCTTCGCGCTCGGGCAGCTGCCATGGGCGCCGATGGTGGCGCACCTCGGCTACCTGGTCGGCCTCAGCGTCATCGGCTTCGTGCTGGCCCGCAGGACCTTCGCCAAGCGGCTCCGCTCGTGATCCCGGCGGGACCGGTCACGCTGGTGGCGAGGATCGCGCCGGCCGGCCTCTTCGGCGGTGGCCGCGGGCGCCGTCTGCTGGAGCGCAACCTCCGGGTCCAACGGCGGACCTGGTGGGTGATCGTCAGCGGCTTCTTCGAGCCGCTGCTCTACCTGCTCTCGATCGGCGTCGGCCTCGGCCACCTCGTCGGCCGACTGCCAGGTCCCGACGGCCGGACCGTCGCCTACGCCACCTTCGTGGCCCCCGGCCTGCTCGCCTCTGCGGCCATGAACGGCGGCGTGGTCGAGTCGACGTTCAACGTGTACCACAAGCTCCGCTACGCCCGTATCTACGACGCGGTGCTGGCCACGCCGCTCGGTGCCGGCGACGTCGCCGTCGGCGAGCTGGCCACCGCGCTGCTCAGGGGCACGCTCTACAGCACCGTCTTCCTCGTGGCCATGGCGGCGCTCGGCGACGTGGCGTCGCCGTGGGCGGTGCTCGCCCTGCCGGCGGCGGTGCTGATCGGCTTCGCCTTCGCCGGGGTGGGCATGGCCGTGACCACCTTCCTGCGGTCCTGGAGGGACTTCGACCTGGTCCAGCTGACGGTGCTCCCCCTGTTTCTCTTCTCGACGACCTTCTACCCCTTGTCGACCTATCCAGGGTGGCTGCAGGTGGTGGTCTCGGTGACGCCGCTCTACCAGGGCGTCGCCCTCTGCCGGGGCCTGTGCCTGGGGTCGCCAGGCTGGGCCCTTGCGGGCCACGCCGCCTACCTGGCCGCCCTCGGCGGCGCCGGGCTGCTGGTCACCGCACGCCGCATCCGGACCCTGTTGCTGCGTTGAGCGCCCCGGCGACGACCCCTGCTCCGCTCGACGCGCTCGGCCTGCGCCCGCTGACCGCCAGGTCCCTGCTGCTGTCCCTCCTGCTCGGCAGCCACCCGGCGCGGCTCCCGGCCCGCTCCCTGGTCCGCCTCGGCGACCTCTTCGGGATCAGCGAGGGCACCGTCAGGGTGGCGCTGTCGCGCATGGCGTCCGACGGCGAGGTCTTCGCCTCCGAGGGGTCCTACGAGCTCACCCTGCGGCTGCGGGGCCGCCAGCAGCTGCTCGACGCCGGACAGGCGCCCGACCTACGACCCTGGCGGGGCCGCTGGGAGGCCGTGGCCGTCGATCCCGGTGCCCAGACGTCGGCCAGGGCGTCGGCGGAGGCGGCCCTGGCCGGCGCACGCCTGGCGTGCTTCGGCGACGGGCTGTGGCTTCGGCCCGCCAACCTGCGCCGGCCGCTACCGCAGGAGGCCACCGGCTCCTGCGTGGTGCTCGAGGCCCGGCCGCTCGACCACGGTGCCGCGCTGGCGGCGAGGCTCTGGGATCTCCAGGGATGGGCGGCGAGAGCCGGGATCCTCACGGACGCGCTACGCGCCGAGGATCGGCCGGCCGCCCGCTTCACCGTGGCCGCGGCCATCGCCAGGCACCTGCGAGACGACCCCTGCCTCCCGCCCTCGCTGCTGCCGTCGCCCTGGCCGGGCCCGAGCGCCCGGCGGGCCTACCGGCGGTACGCGGGGGAACTGACCCGCATCCTCGCCAGCGAGCAGGCCGGCTACTCGGAGGGCCTCGAAGCCAGCGCCCGCCACAGGGCGACGTAGCTCGGGTGCTCGAGCGACACCGTGACCCATCCGGCATCGACCAGCTCCCGGTGCAGTTGGGGCAGGTTGCGCCACGGGATCCCGCTGTCGACATGATGGGCCAGGTGCCAGCCGGTGTGGTACGGGACCATCCAGAATCTGGCAAACAGACGCTGGCGCACCACGTGGGTGGTCAGGCGGCGATCAGCCGAGCGGACCATGCCCCCGTGCTCGGCGATGGCGCGCAGGCGGTTGATGACCCGCCAGACCGTCAGCCACGGCCCGAGCCACAGCACCGGATAGAGCCACCACACCCCGAACGCCAGGCTCCCGCCGACGGTGAGCACGGCGGCCACGACCACCTGGGCCACCAGGATCCGCCCGGCGACGGCACGCCCCGGCCCCGGTCGGAGGGCCCGGAGCAGCGGCGCCAGGTTCTTCCAGCCCGACACGCCGGTCCCGTCGCGCACCAGCTTCCTGCGCATCGACGCCTGCGTGATCGGGTAGCCGGCGTACAACCCCAGGTCCGGCTCGTCGGGCCCGAGCTCGTCACGGTGGTGGGCCATGTGCGACCTGCGGTACAGGTCGAAGGGCACGAGCGCCGGGTAGGCCAGCGCCCAGCGCCCGATCCCGTCGTTGAGGCGCTTGGAGCGGAACAGCAGCCGGTGGGCCCCCTCGTGGCCCAGGATGTTGAGGAGGGCGAAGGAGCGCCCGGCGAGCAGGAACGCCGGGATCCACACCCACCACCGGTCGACTGCGGCGGCGGCCACCAGCACCGCCAGCGACTGGGCCCACGCCAAACCGACCGTCAGCGCGTTGCGGCCCGACGGGATGCGCCGCAGCGCCTCGCGAACGGGGGGCACCGGCCGCGCCGCCGCCGTCAGCCGGTCCGTCGGCAACACGTCGGGGAGCGCCGCCGCCTGTGGCACCACCGTCACGGCCTCGCGACTCGATATGGCCACCATGGCCCGACCTTACACCCGTGGGCCTTAGCTGGCCAAAGGCGTAATACAGGGCTCGACGCATCTCCGGTCGCCAACCCGCGCCCCCCGCCCCGATCTCCGGACGCAGGACAGGGCTCGACACATCTCCGGTCGCCAACCCGCGCCCCGCCCTGTCGTGTGACCGTCAAAACGCCGAGCGGGCCGCTCGGACCTGTCCGGAGACTGCAGGACGACGAGCGGGCCGCTCAGACCTGTCCGGAGACCGCAGGACGACGAGCGGGCCGCTCGGACCTGTCCGAAGACCGCAGGACGACGAGCGGGCCGCTCGGACCGAAGAGCGCCGAGCGCCGAACCCGCGAGCCCCGGTCCTAGGCCAGCGGGTCGGCGAACGGATCGGCGGCGCGGGCGGCGACTCCCGCCGGGTCGGGCTCACCGGTCCAGGCGGCGTAGCCGGTGCGCTCGAGCTCGTCGGCCAACTCGGGGCCGCCGCTGGCGACGATCCGGCCGGAGGCGAGGACGTGCACCCGGTCGGGGTGCAGCTCGGTGAGCAGGCGGGTGTAGTGGGTGATGGCGAGCACGCCGAGACCGAACTCCTCGGTGGCGCCCTCGATGCGGCGGGACACGGCCCGCAGGGCGTCGACGTCGAGGCCGGAGTCGAGCTCGTCGAGCACCGCGAAGCGGGGCCGGAGGACGCCGAGCTGGACGGTCTCGTTGCGCTTGCGCTCGCCGCCGGAGAGGTCGACGTTGAGCGGGCGGAGCAGGAAGCGCTCGTCGAAGCCGACCCGGGCCGCCTCGGCCCTGAGGGTGGCGTCGACCTCGCTGCGGTCGCGACCGGCCGCCACCAGGGCCTCGCCGAGGGCGTCGTGGAGGCTGACGCCAGGCACCTCGACGGCGTCCTGCATCCCGAGGAACAGCCCCGCCTGGGCTCGCTTCCACGTCGGCAGCGGGAGCAGGTCGACGCCGTCGAGGCGCACCCGGCCGCCGGTGACCCGGTAGCCGGGGCGGCCCATGAGCACGTGGGAGAGGGTGGACTTGCCGGCGCCGTTGGGGCCCATGACCGCGTGGACCTCGCCGGCGCCGATCTCGAGGTCGACCCCGCGGAGGATCTCCTTGCCGGCGACCTCGGCCCGGAGTCCTTCGATGGTGAGGGTGGCGGTCATGGCACCTTCACGATCACGTCGTCGCCGTCCAGGGTCACCTCGTAGACGGCGACCGGCTCGGTGGCCGGGAGGGACTGGGGCTGCCCGTCGATGAGGGAGAAGGCGCTGCCGTGCTTCCAGCACTCGATCCAGCACTCCTCCACGTCGACGTCGCCCTCCGCGAGTGACACCTCGGCGTGGCTGCAGCGGTCGTCGACGGCGTGGAAGTCGTCGCCGATGCGGACCAGGCAGACCGCCTTGCGACCTTTCAGCGGCAGGCGGGTGGCCTGCCCTGGGGCGAGGTCGCCTCGGGGGACTCGGATCTCGGTCATCGGGTGGAAGGCGCTCCTCGCTCGGTTGCTTCGGATGATCCGGCCTCGATCGTCTCGGCCTCGTCCAGGATGCGGGCCAGCTCCAGGCGGGCGGTGTCCGCGGCGACCGTGACGCCGACCCTCGCCAGCACCTCGTCGAGGAAGCCGAGGGTGATCAGTCGGTCGGCCACGTCGGCGGGCACGCCCCGGCTCTCCAGGTAGAACCGCTGGTCCTCCGAGATCGGGCCCACGGCGGACGCGTGGCTGCAGCGGACGTCGTTGTCCTCGATCTCGAGGTTGGGGACCGACTCGGCGTGGGCACCTTCGTGGAGGACGAGGTTGCGGTTGGTCTGGAAGGCGTTGGTGCCCCCCGCTCCCTTCTCGACCCGGATGAGACCGCTGTAGACGGCGCGCGAGCGGTTGGCGACGGCCCCCTTGAACAGCAGCTCCGAGGTGGTCTTGGGCGCCCGGTGGTCCTGGGTGGTGCGGAAGTCCACCATCCGGCTGCCGGACCCGAAGTACACGGCCAGCAGCCTCGCCGTGCCCCCCTGCCCGGAGAGCGCCGAGTCGATGCGGAGTCTGGCGTAGTCGCCACCCAGGGCGGCGGCGGTCGAGGTGAGCGCGGCGTCGCGTCCGATCCGGCTCGACTGCAGGCCGCACTGCCACACCCGCGGCCCGAGCTGCTGGAGGTGCAGGTAGGAGACGGTGGCCGCCTCGGCCACGTCGATCTCGCTGACGGGGACGCTCAGCGCGTCGACGTCGGAGGAGGTGGCCAGCTCGACGATGCTCGCCTCGGCGGCGCGGCCGGCCCGCACGACGGTCCGGGCGAACGACGCCGTGCCGTCTCCCTCGACGCCGTGGACCACGACGACCGGCCCCGACGGGCGCGCGCCGGCCGCGATCTCGATGGTGACCGGGGTGGCGAAGGCGGCGTTGAGCGACGTGAGGGCGTCGGGCTCCCCGGCTACGGCACCGACACCTGGGTCGGACCCGTCGACGTCGACGGTCACGGCGGGATCGGAGCCGATCACCGTCGCCCGCCCGCCGTTGCGGCTGACCACGATGACCGAGGCGCCGATGGCCTCGACGAGCGCGGCCACCCGGTCGGGCACCCCGTCGACGGTCTGGTCGGACGCAGAGGACGGCCGGTAGTGGTCGAGGTCGAGCTGGTCGATCCGGCTGTAGCGCCATTCCTCGAGCGTCGCCGAAGGGAGCGGCCGGCCGGCGAAGCGGCGCCAGGCCTCCTGCCGGGACGAGGCCAGCCGGGGGGGGCCGCCGATGGCGGCGACAGCGTCAGAGGTGAAGGTGGGCAGGGTGCAGTCCTCGGGTCGTCGCCGCGCCGCGGCGTCGGAAGGCTCGCACGGTCGGGCTGCAGGGGCGCAGCACCGGACCGGCGGCAGCCGGCTTGGGAGTCTACGGTGCGCCGCCCCGCTGCCTCACGTCCGAGGTCGTCCGCCGCCGGGTGGGCGCACCCGAGGATCAGCCCTCCGGCGGCCCGCTGGTCCGAGGCCCGGGCTCGCCCGGGCCGGCGTCGGGGCTCTCCGAGTCCTCGGGGCCCGGATCGATCACGACCTTCTTCGGCTTGTCCCGGTCGTAGCGCACCGGGATGGTCCCGCCAACCTTGACCCGTCCCCTCGCCGCCGGGGATGGGAACGCGTGCCGGAGGCTGACCTCGAACGGCTCGGCTCCCTCGGGTTCGACCATCAAGGTGAGCCGGCTCCTGGTGACGGGCCCGACCACCCGCTCGTCGACCACGCTGACGACCCGGGCGGCGGAGGCCACACCGGAGCGCAGCAGCTCGGGACCCGGCGAGGACACCGGCACCGCGGGCTCGGGCGTCGGGGGCGGCGTCGGGCTGGGGGCCGGCTTCGGCGTGGAGCGCCTCGGCCGACGGGGGGCGTCGGCCGGACGGGCACCCGGCGGCCGCATCGTCCTCGGGCGCCCCGGCGCCTGGAGCGGGTGCTGGGTCTGCATGGCCAGGCTCAAGCCGGCGACGGCGATGACCAGGACGACGGCGAGGGCGATGGCAGCGGCCACGCGGCGAGCCTAGGTCCGCGGCGGAGCTACGCGGTCCCTTACCTGCGCCAGCGTCCACCGCGGTCGCGGAGGCGCTCCCACCACGTCGGCTGCTCCCTGGCCAGCTCCTCCTGCCGGCGCCTGGCCGCCTCGGCGGCGAGCTCGGGGGCCATGGCGCCGATGATCTCCTCGGCCGAGCCGAGGAGGGCCACGGCGTCGGGGTGCAGATCGGGCTCGGGCGGGGGCGGCGTGGGGCCGAGAGCGCCGCTCACGAAGCCGGCGTCGCCGACCTGCCTGGTGTAGCGCGGGCAGTGCTCGGGACAGCGCCAGGGCGCCTCGGGCGCCAGGTCGAGGGCGCAGAAGCGGGCCGCGTCACCGGAGGCGTACCTGCGGCTCTGGAAGTACTTGCAGTCCTCCCGCATCACCACGGCACCATCGTGCCACTCCCGGGGCGGTACGCGGCAGCCCGGGTCCCTCCCGGGCCGCCCTGCGCACACCTCGGGATCAGCCGACGGAACCTTCCATCTGCAGCTCGATCAGCCGGCTCCACTCGACGGCGTACTCCATCGGCAGGGTGCGGGTGATCGGCTCGATGAAGCCGTTGACGATCATGCTCATGGCCTGCTGCTCGGAGAGGCCCCGGCTCATCAGGTAGAAGAGCTGGTCCTCGCCCACCCGCGAGACCGTCGCCTCGTGGCCGACCTGGGCGTCCTGCTCGGCCACCTCGATGTAGGGGTAGGTGTCCGACCTGGACAGGTCGTCGAGGAGCAGGGCGTCGCAGCGCACGAAGCTCTTGGAGCGGTGGGCGCCCTCGCGGACGTCGACCAGACCCCGGTAGGAGGTGCGCCCGGCGTCCTTGGAGATCGACTTGGAGATGATCGTCGAGGTCGTCTCCGGCGCGGCGTGGACCATCTTGGCCCCGGCGTCCTGGTGCTGGCCGGGACCGGCGTAGGCCACGGACAGGACCTCACCCGACGCCTTGGGCCCGACAAGGTAGACGGCCGGGTACTTCATCGTCAGGCGACTGCCGATGTTGCCGTCGATCCACTCCATGTGGCCCTCGGTCTCGACCCTGGCCCGCTTGGTCACCAGGTTGTAGACGTTGTTGGACCAGTTCTGGATGGTCGTGTAGGTCACCCGGGCGCTCGGGCGGCAGACGATCTCGACCACCGCGGAGTGCAGCGAGTCGGAGGTGTAGACCGGCGCCGAGCAGCCCTCGATGTAGTGGACCTGGGCGCCCTCGTCGGCGATGATCAGCGTCCGCTCGAACTGCCCCATGTTCTCGGTGTTGATCCGGAAGTAGGCCTGCAGCGGCATCTCGACCTTGACGCCCGGCGGGACGTAGATGAAGCTCCCGCCGCTCCACACTGCGGTGTTGAGGGCGGCGAACTTGTTGTCGTTGGCCGGGATGATCTTGCCGAAGTACTGCTTGACCAGGTCGGGGTACTCCCGCAGCGCGGTGTCCATGTCGCAGAACAGCACGCCCTGGGCCTCGAGGTCCTCACGGTTCTTGTGGTAGACGACCTCGGACTCGTACTGGGCGGTGACCCCGGCGAGGTACTTGCGCTCGGCCTCGGGGATGCCCAGCTTCTCGTAGGTGTTCTTGACCGAGTCGGGCAGCTCGTCCCAGGCGTCGACCTGATGGTCGGTCGGCTTGACGTAGTAGAAGATGTTGTCGAAGTCGATGCCGGACATGTCGCCGCCCCAGGTCGGCATCGGGCGACGCTCGAAGTGGCGGAACGCCTTGACCCGCCGGTCGGTCATCCACTCCGGCTCGCCTTTCATCCACGACATCTCCCTGACCATGTCCTCGGAGATCCCGCGCTTGGGCTTGTAGATGTAGAAGTCCTGCGCGTCGCTCCATCCGAGCTTGTAGCGGTCGAGGTCCAGCTCCGTGGTCGCCATGCGGTGTCACGCTCCTACCGGGAGAGTTTCTCCTACGCCGATAGTAACAACCTGCCCGGCGAAGGCGGGCACCGGTTCTCCCCGGACTCAGTCCCGGCTGGGCCGCAGGGCGGCGGCGACGACCGTGACAGCCATCACCACGCCGGTGGCGAACACGATCCAGCGCGTCTCGGCCGGGTCGACCCTGAAGCTCACGCCGACGACGACCAGGCAGACCACGATGGCGAAGACGTACTCGGCGGGCGCCTTGGAGGCGGCGGGCGGCATGGCCCCGAACATACCGCTGCCCGTCGGGAGCGGACCAACGCAGGCTCAGTCGATCATCGCCCGCAGCGCCTCGATCAGGCCGGGCGCGGTCTGGTCGCCACGGGGAATGGGCGTGACCTGCAGGTTGGTCACGCCGGCCTCCCGCATGGCCGCCACCCGCTCCGCCACCCACGAGGCCGGTCCGACGAGCGACGTCAGGGCGAGCAGGTCGTCGGGGACGAGCGCCTCCGCCTCCTGCTTGTTGCCGGCCAGGTAGAGGTCCTGGATGGCCGCCGCCTCCTTCTCGAAGCCGTACCGGCAGGCCAGGTCGTTGTAGAAGTTGCGACCCTTGGCGCCCATGCCGCCGATGTAGAGCGCGGCCGAAGGACGGCCGAGATCGCGCAGGGCGAGCGTGTCGGCTCCCTCGCCGATGGCGAGGAGGCCGCCCGCCGAGATCTGCAGAGGCGCCCGGTCGGCGTCCCGCTTGGCCGCGCCGGCGTCGAGCGAGGCACCCCACACGTCGCGGGCCCGCTCGGGGATGAAGAAGATCGGGAGCCAGCCGTCGGCGATCTCGGCGGTGAGCGCCACGTTCTTCTCGCCGAGGGACGCCAGCCACACCGGGATCTCCGGGCGGACCGGGTGGGCGATGATCTTGAGCGGCTTGCCGAGGCCGGTGCCCTCTCCCTCGGGCAGCGGCAGGTGGTACCTCCGTCCTTCGTGGACGACCGGCCCGTCACGCCGCCAGATCTGCCGGCAGATGTCCACGATCTCCCTGGTCCGCCCGAGCGGGGCGTCGTAGGCGACGCCGTGCCACCCCTCGATGACCTGGGGGCCGGATGCGCCGAGGCCGAGGTGGAAGCGCCCGTCGGTCAGCGAGTCGAGGCCGGCGGCGGTCATGGCGATCAGGGCGGGCGTGCGGGTGTAGATGGGCAGGATCCCTGATCCGATCTGCACTCTGGTGGTCGTGGCCGCCAGATAGCCCATGAAGCTCGGGCTGTCGAACCCGTAGGCCTCCGCCACCCACACCAGGTCGAGGCCGGCCCGCTCGAGGTCGGCCACGTCGGCGGCGGCCTGCTTGAAGCCGCCGGCGTAGCTGAGAAACGTGCTGACCTGCATGCCTCACCCTCCTGTCGGTGCCGCGAGCCTGCGGTCGCGCCCTGGGCGAAGCCTAGGGGCCGAAGACGTCGGCGCCCATCGCCGCGGCCAGCTCGAGGCTGCGGGCGTCGCCGGGGTCCGCGACCAGGACGGCCAGGCGACCCCCGCCGGGCCGCTCGACACAGTCGGGCGTCGAAGCCCCCGGAGCGACGACCAGCACCACGAGGTGGCCCTCCGCCACGAGCCGCATGGCCTCGGACGGGTCGGGCGTGACCGCCACCTGTCGCCCGCTCACACCCCGGCTCTGCGCTCCGGCGACCACGCCCGACAGCCTGGCACGGGCCCCGGCAACCGGCACCCCGCCCCATCGTGTCGTGGGGAGACCTGCGAGGCTGTTCGGATGCCTCTCCCGCTTCCCGGCATCGATCCGCCGCTCGCCCCCCGTCGCCCCTCGGTCCACGAAGCCCACGGGCAGCGCCGCCACGACGACTTCCAGTGGCTCGCCGACCGCGACGACCCCGACACGCTCGCCTACCTCGAAGCGGAGAACGCCTACGCCGACGCTGCGCTGGCGCCGACCGCCGCCCTGCAGGAGAAGCTGTTCGAGGAGATCCGGGCCCGCGTGGTCGAGACCGACGTCGACGCCCCGGTGCGCAGCGGTCCGTTCTGGTACTGGACCCGGACGCTCGAGGGCCGGCAGTACGCCATCTTCTGCCGGCGTCCGGACCCGGAGCGCTCCCTCGACGCCGCGACCGTGCTCGCAGAGGCCAGGGCGGCGCTCGACGCGGACCCCGACGCGCTCGACGACACGGTGATCCTCGACGAAAACGTCCTCGCCGGCGACAGCGACTACTTCGCGCTCGGGGTCTGGGATCTCTCCCCTGACGACCGCACGCTCGCCTACGCCGTCGACCTCGACGGCTCGGAGCGCTACCACCTGCGCTTCCGCGACCTCGAGACCGGACGCGACCACGACGACGTGGTCGAGGGGGTGACCTACGGCTCGGCGTGGTCCGCCGACGCCTCGACCTTGTTCTACGTGCGCCCCGACGCCGCCATGCGGCCCTACCAGGTCTGGCGCCACCGGCTGGGATCGCCCGCCACCGACGACGTCCTGGTCTACGAGGACCTCGACGAGCGCTTCTTCGTGGGCGTCGGAGCCACCAGGTCCCGCCGTTACGTCGTCATCCAGAGCGGCTCCAAGCTGACCTCCGAGTGCCACTGGATCGACGCCGCCACCCCGGAGCAGGACCCGGCCCCGGTCCTGCCCCGCACCGACGGCGTCGAGTACGACGTCGAGCACGCCGACTGGCCGGGTGAGGGCGACGTCTGGCTCGTCAGGACCAACCAGGCCGGTCCCGAGGGGCCCGCCACCGACTTCTGCGTGCGCCGGCTCCCGGTCGGAGCCAAGCCCGACGAGGCGGTCACCGTCATCCCCCCGCAGCCCGGCGTCAAGGTCAACGACGTGGAGGCCTTCGCCGGCCATGTCGTGGTGACCGAGCGGACCGAAGGGCTCGAGCGGCTCCGCATCCTGCGTCCCGACAACCGTGAGCTGGTGGAGATCGACCAGCCCGACGCCGTCTTCAGCCTGCTGCCCGGGAGCAACCCGGAGTGGGAGGCCACCACCTACCGGTTCGGCTACACCTCACTGGTCGCCCCGACCTCGACGGTCGAGGTGGACGTGGCGTCTCTGGCCCGCGACACCGTCAGGGTCCAGCCCGTCCGCGGCTACGACCAGAGCCGGTTCACCACCTCCCGGGTGTGGGCGCAGGCGGCCGACGGGACCCGGGTGCCGATCTCGCTCGTGGCGCGCGCCGACGTGGCCGACGCCGGCCTGGCACCCTGCCTGCTCTACGGCTACGGGTCCTACGAGATCGACATCGACCCGACCTTCTCGGCCCTGCGCCTCAACCTGCTCGAGCGGGGCGTGGTCTTCGCCATCGCCCACATCCGTGGGGGCGGCGAGATGGGGCGCCACTGGCACGAACAGGGGCGCCTGGCGTCCAAGGCCAACACCTTCACCGACTTCGTCGCCTGCGCCGAGCACCTGGTCGCCAGCGGGCTCGTCGACCCTGACCGCATCGCCGTCCGGGGCGGGAGCGCGGGAGGCCTGCTGATGGGCGCGGTGACCAACCTGCGCCCCGAGCTGTGGCGCGCTGTGGTGGCCGAGGTGCCCTTCGTCGACGTGGTGACGACCATGTCCGACACCTCGCTGCCCCTCACGGTGACCGAGCACGAGGAGTGGGGCGATCCCGAGGAGCCCGAGGCCTTCGGGACCATGCTCGCCTACTCCCCCTACGACAACGTCGCCGCCGTCGACTACCCGGCCATGTACGTGACCGGAGGCCTCAACGACCCGCGCGTGGGCTACTGGGAGCCGGCCAAGTGGGTGGCGAAGATGCGGGTGACGAGGACCGACCGCCGGCCGCTGCTGCTGCGCACCGAGATCGGCGCGGGCCACCAGGGCCTGTCGGGGCGCTACGACGTGTGGCGCGACGAGGCGCGGGTGCAGGCGTTCGTGCTGACCAGCCTCGACGTGGAGCCCTCGCCGGCCTGACGGCCGCTCAGTCCTCGATGGCGGCGTCGTCGCGCAGGTCGAAGGTGGCGGCGCCGTGGGCCAGCTCGGCGGTCGTGAGCACGTCGCCGATCTCGGTGCCGATGAGCTCGTCGCGCTCGACCAGCGCGTCGCGCAGCGCGGCCACCAGGTAGCGGCGCTCGGCCAGCAGCACCCGCACCTCCCCCCTCGCGCCTTCGAGGATGCGCTCGACGGCGGCGACGCCCTTGTCATCGGCCAGGACCTTGGCCACCAGGTTGCCGCGCCCCGGGCCGTCGACCGCCTCGAGGGACACGAGGGTCCCGGCCATGCCCAGGGAGCCGACCATCTGCGCGGCGGTCTGGGTGGCGGCCTTGAGGTCCCCGGCCACCCCGCTGCTGGTCTCACCGAGGAACAGCTCCTCGGCCACCATGCCCCCCATGGCGATGCGCAGGAGGTTGTCCATCTCCGAGCGGGTCCTGGTCCAGCGCTCCTCCATCTCGGAGTGGGCCAGCAGGCCGAGCGACGAGCTCCGCTTGATGATCGAGAGCACCTCCAGGCGCCGCTCGGGGGCGACCAGCCAGGCGACGGTCGCGTGGCCGGCCTCGTGGACGGCGACGGTCCGCCGCTCGCTCTCCACCAGCGCGGCCGGCTGGACGACGCCGAGCTCGGTGGTCATCTTGGCCCGCTGGATGTCCTCCCAGCCGAGGGCCACGCCGCCGCGTCGGAGGGCCCAGACCAGCGCCTCGTCCAGGAGCTTCTCGAGCATGACGGGCGAGTAGCCGAAGGTGAGCCCGGCGAGCGCGTCACGGCGCTCCGGGTCGTCGATGGCGGCCTCGTGGCTCTTGCGGGCCAGGTAGTAGTCGAGGATCTCCCGTCGCCCGGCCCTGCTCGGCAGGTCGACGCTGATGGTGCGGTCGAAGCGGCCCGGCCTGACCAGGGCCGGGTCGAGGTCGTCGGCGCGGTTGGTGGCGCCGATCACGAGGACGTTGGCCGGCTCGACGGACCGCTTGCGCAGGCGGTGCTCGGCGGGCACCACGCGGTTGACCAGGTCGATCAGGGCGCCCCGCAGGCGATCGGATCCGCTCGGCTGGTCGAACGACTGCAGCTGGATGAGCAGCTCGTTGACCACGCCGGCCACGCCTTCCCGGCCCCCGCCACCCATGCCGCTGCGTGAGGCCCCGATGGCGTCGATCTCCTCGATGAAGCCGATGGCACCGCCCTCCCGGCGGGCGTAGCGCCGCAGCGCCTTGAAGTAGCTGCGGATCTTCCTGTTGGTCTGGCCGTAGTACATGGACTGGAAGGCCGACGAGGACACGAACAGGAAGGGCACGCCCGCCTCGGCGGCCATCGCCTTCGCGATGTAGGTCTTGCCGGTCCCCGGCGGCCCCTCGAACAGCACCGCCCGCCGCGAGGTGCCCCCCATCTGGTCGCGGAAGGTGCGGTGCGACAGGAACAGGTTGAGGGTCTTGACCACCTCGTCGACGACCGTGCCCGCACCGACCACATCGGAGAGGTCGGTGTCGATCTCCTCGGGTCGGTAGAGGACGTGGGGGGAGCGACCGGCGCCGAGCATCGGCACCGCCATGACCGCCACCAGCACCAGGATCAGCAGCGCGGAGGGAAGGTAGATGCCCCACCCGGAGGGCAGGTGGACCGGCAGGTGCACCGGCCAGGCCCGGTCGGCCGTGCGGCCCCCGCCGAGGTAGCGCATGGCGCCCCCGATCGCCCAGATGGCCGTAGGGACGGCGATGACGAACAGGACGACGAACAGACGCCGGATCCGTCGCAGCCTGGCTGCCTCGCGTGCGTCGCTCACGTCGGTGCGGCGGGCCACGGTGTCTCGGGCGAGGCCGGTCAGGTCCATGGGAGCTCCAGGAGTGGGACGGCAAGACCGTCGGAGGGACGATGCGGGCTGACCGGGACGTACCCGCGACCGCACCGCTCGATGCCCCAGCCTGGCTCCCTCGGCGCCGTCGCCGGAGCAGATTTCCTCCCCTTCCGGTTCCGCGCCGACGACCACGGAGATTCCTCTCTGGCGACCCGGTCCACCACCACGCAGAGCGTCCGAGCGTGGTCGGACACGTTCTGCGCTCGCCGCTCAGATCGATGCCGATTACGCGGGCCGAGCCTGCCGGGCGTTGGTCGAGCGGTCAGTCCGAGATGGAATGATCGGGAGCCTCCACGGTCGGACAGAAGCAGGTGCGGATGCGACCTGAACGGCGTTCGATCCCTCTCTGCTCGTCTTACGAAGCTGCCTGCGGTCTGTCGGGACCGGCATCCGGCCGGGCCAGCGGGCCGCCGCAGCGCGGTGCGCTGGCGGCGATCCACACGCTGGCCGGGCGACCGAGGTAGTAGGGAAGGCAGCCGCTGTGAGGGGATGAGTGAGGGGAGGGTCGATTGGGCGATCGGTGTTGGAGGGTCATGACGTTTCCTTTTCTGCTGTGGGGTGCGATGGCGCTTAGGTCAGGGTCGTGGTGGCGAGCAGCTGCCAGTTGGCTAGTGCAGCCCGACGGTGCGGTTCGGCCATGCGGTGGTAGTCGGGGTGCTCGATGAGGGCTTGAAAGACGCTCATCGTTGGATATGTAACGATGGCCACGGCATCCCACCGGTCGTCCGGTCCGACAAGGGATGCGGCGACGCTGCCTGCGTAGAGAAGATGGCTTCCGCCGAGCGGCTCGATGACCGCATTGAATGCAGGGACGTAGTGGCCGAGGTAGGCGTCTACGCCACTGCAGGGCGCAACGTCGGCGCCCGGCTCGTAGCGGGCCCGCTCGTGGAAGCGCAGCAGGTTGAGCATGTGGACGGGCTGGTCTTCGGGGACGACCACTAATGCGTCGTTCAGGCGGTCGGCTGTTAGATTGATAAGGGTCACGGGTGCTCCTCGAGATGGCTCGGGTAAGGGGTTTTGAGGGTTAGGGGAGCGCTGACCAGAAGCCGGTCAGGGTCTGGGCGGTTTGGCTTGGACTGTCAGTCATCCACCAGTGACCGGCGCCGTCGAGGACGGCGACGGCTGCACCGGCACGAGCGGCTACCGCCCGCCGCATAGCGTGGGTGCCGGTGGCGACGTCGTCGGTGGCGACGTCGTCGGTGGCGACGTCGTCGGTGGCGACGATGGCGAGCCCGGGCCGGGCGGCTGCTGCTTCCACGCCGCGGCCGGCCTCGGCCATGACCGGCTGGCTCGCAGACCGGTAGAGGGCGAGGATCGCCTGTCCGATCTCGGCGTCGATAGCCGCCGCCAGGCGGTCGGCGATCGGGCGAGGGATCCCCAGGGCACAAATCGTCTCAAGCCGCTTTTGGAACGGAGCCTCGATGAGCTCGTGGACCCACCGCTCGCCCTCACCGGGTGTCTGCCACGTTACGGCCAGAGGGTGCCACTGGTAGGAAGGGCGGAAGAGGCCGAGCGCGTCGCTCACCCAGCTGCGGACCAGGTCCGGGCGGTGCATCACTGCGTTGAGCACGTGAGCGCCACCCCAGTCATGGCCAACAAGGTCCACCGGCAACGCGAACGCCTCCAGGCGCTCGACGAGCCAGTCGCAGTAGGCGGGTGGGGTGCAGTCGAAGCCGGCGGGAAGCGGTGCACCAAACCCGGGGGTGAGAGGCAGAAGATGTCGCGACGCTCGAGGTGGCGTAACAACCGCACCCAGATCGCCGCAGTCTCGGGGTTGCCGTGCACGAAGACCGCCGGGACGTGCGCTGTTGATGCTGCTAACCGCCTGGCGTCGTTCATGTCACCACCATACATACTTGTGAACATGCACGCAAGTGTGGTTGGTGCTACACCATGACGGCGGAGCCCATGCCGCCTTGAGAGGAGCGCCTGGTGTCGGAACAGGTCACCCGCCGAACCCAGCAGCAGTGGCGCGACGAGACCGAACGCCGGGTCGTCGACGCCGCGATGAAGCTGATCGCCCAGAAAGGGTCGCGGGCAGTGACCCTCGCCGACGTCGGGCGGGCCGCCGGCTACAGCCGAGGCATTGTCCACCACCGCTTCGGCAGCCGCCAACAACTCCTGGCTGCTGTGGTCACGACGGATCGGCATCTTCGCCTCGGTGCCCCGGCTTCGAGCCGGTCACTGTCGGTAGTGGCAATGTCCCCAGCGGGGACCCTCCGATGGCCACCGCTGGGGAGATGCTCGCCGCCGTCACCATTCCCGCGCCCTCTCCCGCACGACCGGGCCCGGTCCGAGCGGGCAACCTCGCAACGTGGCACTCCAGCATGGGGAGCGTGACCGCCCCCCCTCCGAGGGTCACACCCCCTTCGTAGGATGGGGTCCGGTCGTCGAGCCCGTCTGTTCGATCTCTCCGGTGGTGTTTCTCTGCGAGGTTGGCCCCGATGACGATGATGAGCGCCCTGACGGCCTCGCCCGAGCCGGTAGCGGTCCCCGATCCCCTCCAGGAGCGGGGGGTGTGGCTGGTGGAGCACCGCTGGGAGATGGACCGCGGCGAGTGCTCGTGGCTGCTGGCCCTGGCCGACTTCGACACCGATCAAGGCCGGGCGGCCGACGGGCAGCTCTCCGCGGTCGCCTGGCTGATGTGGCGGACCGACATGGCCCGCCCGACCGCCTACGAGAAACTCCGCATCGCCGGACAACTCCGGGCCCGCCCGGCCATCGCCGACGCCTTCGCTGCCGGGCGCCTGTCGTATTCGGCGGTGCGGGCCATCACCCGCATCGACGGCCCCGACCCGGCGGTCGACGCCGCTCTGGTCGACCTGGCCGTCGCCGGCACGGTGGCCGATGTCGAACGGGCGGTGCGGTTCTACCAGCTCCACGCCGACCAGCACCGCCCCCCACCCGACCCCGACCGCCGCCGAGGTCTGCGCATCTGCCGCCACGGTGATGGCACCGCCACCATCACAGCACCCTCACCGACCTCGAAGCCGAAGAGATCGCCGCCACCCTCCAAGCCTTCCTCGACCGCCGCGCCACCCCCTCCGACGACCTTGCCGACGACACCTCGGGCGAGGCGGGCGAGTCTCCAGCGGGAGACAGCGCCGACTCCTCGGGCGGGACCGGCGAGGAGTCTCCAGCGGGAGGCAGCGGCGAGCACGACCCCGACGGCGGACACCCCGACGGCGGACACCCTGACGACGCCGACGCCTGGGGTGAGGCGGGCGAGGCCGGCGGGGAGTCTTCAGCTGGCGACAGCAGCGGCATCAACTGGCCGGCCCGGCAGGCCGACGCCTTCATGGACCTGGCCCGCACCGCCCTGGCCCACGCCAGCGCCGGACACGCCACGGGCGCCGACCGCTACCTCGTCCACCTCCTCGCCCACCCCGACAGCCCCCTCGAACTGCTCGACGGCACCCCCATCCACCCCGCCACCGCCACCCACATCGCCTGCGACACCTCCACCGTCGACCACACCCACGGCGACCTCGGCCTCAAAACCCGCACCTGGTCCACCGGCCAGCGCCGGACCATCCTGATCCGAGACCGGGGCACCTGCCGCTTCCCCGGCTGCACCCACCGCATCACCGACATCCACCACCGACAACCCTGGCACCAAGGCGGCCCCACCGACATCGCCAACGGCATGCTCACCTGCGCCCCCCACCACACCCTCCTCCACCACCACGGCTACACCGCCATCGGCGACACCAACCACACCCTCACCTTCCACCGCCCCGACGGCACCACCCTCGGCGCCACCACCCCGAGACGAGGTTCCGGCGCTTTGAGCAGCTGCTCCCGCCCGTGGACGGCGACGACCCGATGACCTCCCCACACCACCGTGGCGCCGTCTCCTGGTAGACCACAGGGCCGACATCCCGCCCGCTCAACTTCGCGCTGACGTGATCGCTCGTGGCCGCGTATCTCGTGACGGGCAAGCCTGGATCAGGAAAGCTTTCGCATTGGGAGGACGACGCGGGCCGCCGGGCCGCCGGACCGGAGCGCCCGAACGAAGGATGACTTCCATCGCATCGCTGGGCGTGGAGCCGATCTAGGTCTAGGAACCGAGAACGAGGCCCTCGTAGGCGGAGATGACCTCGAAGGCGCCCCCGGCCCTCCGCCTGGCCTGGTCGAGCAGCGCGTCGAGGTCGTCGTCGCTGTGGGCCGGGTCGTGGTGGAACAGCACCAGCTGTCGGACCCCGGCGCGCCGGGCCAGGTCGACGGCGTAGTCGACCGTGCAGTGGCCCCAGTTGGCCTTCTCCCGGAACTCCTCGGAGGTGTACTGGGCATCGTGGATCAACACGTCGGCGCCCTCGGCCAGCTCGAGGACGCCGTCGGCGAAGCGGTCGAGCCCGACCGGAGCCTGGTGGTCGCTCACGTAGGTGACCACGGACCCGTCCCACGAGACCCGGTACCCGAGGGTCGCTCCGACATGGGGGACGGCCCTGACCATCACCTTGGCGTCACCGATGGCGAGATCGTCCTCGGTCACGTCGTGGAAGCGGACCTCGCCGCGCAGCTCCTCGGCCCGCACCGGGAAGAACGGGGGACGCATGAAGTCCCCGAAGCTGTCGGCCAGGCTCGACGTGCCGGCCACGGGGCCGTAGACGTCGAGCACCGCCCCCTCCCGGTCGGCGGGCGGGAAGAACGGGAGCCCCTGCACGTGGTCCCAGTGCAGATGGGTGACGAGGGCGGCCCCGCGGAAGCTGCCGTCCACCGGTTGGGTGTCGCCGAACGCCCGGACGCCGGTGCCGAGGTCGAAGACGATGGGCGCCTCGCCCGCGACGGTGAGGGCCACGCACGCCGTGTTGCCGCCGTAGCGACGGTTGGCCTCGGCGGGGCACGGACACGAGCCCCTGACCCCGAAGAAGGTGACGAGCACGGACCCCCCTTTGGACAGAGCGGAGCCTACCCAGGCTCGTCGGCGAGGAGACCGCGGTGGGAGACGGGCACCCTGACCGTTCCGGACAGGCCAGGGAGGGTCAGCCCACCGTTGGGGTCGACCTCGGCAAGCCCGTCGGCGACCAGTCCGGCGACGATGCGCGCCACGCGGTCGTGCTCGTCCGGCCACCCCGCGGTCGCGGCCAGGTCGACGAGGGCCACCGGCCCGTGCCGGAGAGCGGCGACGAGGCGACCGCGGCCCTGGCGGTCGGACCCGGCAAAGGCCGACTGCCGCCCCGAGACGCCCGCCGAGCCGTCGGCCGGATCCGGCTCGGGGTGGCCGAGGGAGGCCCAGCGGCACGCCTCCGTGACCGGGCACGTCCCGCAGTGGGGCCGGGGGCGGCAGAAGGCCGCGCCGAGATCGAGCATGGCCTGGTTGTGCGGCCAGCCCCCGCCGGGCGGGACCAGCCCGTCGGCCAGTCGCTGCGCGCCGGCCCGACCGAGCCTGACCCCGGCGACCGCCCTGGCGAGGACCCGGGCCGCGTTGGTGTCGACCACGCCGACATCCCGTCCGCCGGCGAAGGCCAAGATCGCCCGCGCCGTGTAGGGCCCGACGCCAGGGAGGGCGAGCAACGCATCGAGGTCGTCGGGGATGCAGCCACCATGGCGCTCGACCGCGGCGACGGCGGCCTCGTGGAGGGCAACGGCGCGACGGTTGTAGCCGAGGCCGGCCCACGCCGCGATGACCTCGGCGGGAGCGGCGGCGGCGCAGGCGGGGGGGTCGGGGAACCGGGCGAGGAACGCCGTCCACCGGGGTATCACCCGCGTCACCTGGGTCTGCTGGAGCATGGTCTCGGCCACCAGCACCGCCCAGGGATCGCGGGTGCGCCGCCACGGCAGGTCCCGGCCCGCCTCGGTCCACCACGAACCCAGGGAGGCGGCGAACGCGGTGGCGCTCACTCCCAGATGTCGTCGCCGTACGGGCGCCGGCGGGGCGGGGCCGACGCTGTCTTCCAGACCATGAAGGTCCGACGGAAGGCGCAGACCTCCTCACCCCGCTGGTTGATGCCCTTGCTCTCCACCTTCACCAGCCCCCGGTCCTGTCGAGACGACGACTCCCGGGTGGAGAGCACCTTGGACTCGGCGTAGATGGTGTCGCCGTGGAAGGTCGGCATCTTGTGGGTCAGGGTCTCCACCTCCAGGTTGGCGATGGCGCTGCCGCTCAGGTCGGGAACGCTCAGGCCGAGGACCACGCTGTAGACCAGGTTGCCGACCACCACGTTGCGGCCCTGCACGGTCTCGTGCTCGGCGAACCAGGCGTTGGTGTGCAACGGGTGGTGGTTGAGGGTGATCATGCAGAAGAGGTGGTCGTCGTACTCGGTGATCGTCTTGCCCGGCCAGTGGCGGAACACGTCCCCGACCGCGAAGTCCTCCAGGTAACGGCCAAAGGGGCGGTCGTGGATGGTCACCGACGGGATGGTAGACGCCGACCCGCCAGGCGCCGGCCTGCCAGGATCATCCGACCATGGCCGAGCTCGACCTCCGCAACGACGTCTACCGCCGACCGCTCGCCACCGCGCTCGAGCGCCTCGACCTGCGCGAGGGCTGGCGCTGCGCGGACGTGGGGGCCGGGGGTGGCGACGTCACCGTGGCCCTCGCCCGGTTGGTGGGGCGGGAGGGACGGGTCTACGCCGTGGATGTCGACCCGTCCCGCCGTGACGAGGTGGCCGCCCTGGCAGCCGAGGCCGCTCAGGCCCAGGTCGTGGCGCTGACCCAGGCCGGCGAGGATCTGACCCTCCCCGAGCCGCTCGACCTGGCCTACTGCCGCTTCGTGCTGCTCCACGTCCACCGGCCGGTGGACGTCCTGACGAGGATGACCGGTGCGGTGGCGCCGGGTGGGTGGGTGGTGGCCCAGGAGCCGGTGACCTCGGCCGGCCGCATCGACGGCGCCGCCCTGTCGATGCCGTCGGCTCGTCACCCCGACGTGGGCGCGCTGCTCCCCTCGATCGCTGTCGCCGCCGGCCTGGAGCTGGTCGACGCATGGGCGGAGGCGCCGGCGTGGGCCGGGCCCGGCCCGGTCGCCGAGTACCTCCACGCCCTCACCGACGTGGACCCCCTCGACGCGCCCGTGATCCTCCCGCCGCTCGTGACCGTCGTCGGCCGCCGCCCGCGCTGAGGCCCGGCGCCGGGAGCGGGAGCCCGGACGGCCCTCGGTACGATCGGACCATGGCCGACCACGACGCCGAGCCCGCCGACCTCTCCAGCGCCGGTGCGGCGCTGGGCGTCGCGCGTCGCGTGACCGACCGGGCCGCCGCTCATCTGGCGGCCAGCGGGGACGACCCGTCCGACACGGACCAGGCGGTGGCCTACGACCTGGCTCACGCCACCTCGGCGCTCGACGTGGCCCGCGCCGCCATCGACTACGGAGCGAGGGGACCGCTCGAGTCGCGTCTCGCCGCCGTCTTCGTCGCCGACGCGGTCGCCGACCTGGCTGGCCGGCTCTGGGGGCGCGAGCCGCGCTGGGGGGCAGGGCCGGCCGACCTCGACCCGGCCAGGGAGCTCGTCTCCGTCCACCGGGCGCCGGAGCGGGTCGCCGCCCTGGCCGGGTCGCCAGGACCGCGCCACCTCGACGGCGACTTCGAGATGGTGGCCGACACCTTCCGGCGCTTCGGGGAGGACCGGATCGCCCCGGCCGCCGAGCGGATCCACCGGGACAACGCCGACATCCCCGAGGAGGTCATCAGCGGCCTCGGCGCCCTCGGGGCGTTCGGCCTGTCGATCCCGGCGGACTTCGGCGGCTTCGCCTCCGGCGACGAGCGCGACTACCTGGGGATGGTCGTGGCCACGGAGGAGTTGTCCCGTGCGTCGCTCGGCGCCGGCGGCTCGCTGATCACCCGGCCCGAGATCCTCGCCAGGGCGCTGGTCAAGGGGGGCACGGAGGAGCAGAAGCGGTCGTGGCTCCCGCGGCTCGCGACCGGCGAGGTGATGGCCGCAGTGGCGGTCACCGAGCCCGACCACGGGTCGGACGTGGCCGGCCTCACCGTCGCCGCGACGCGCCACGACGACGGGTGGAGCATCAACGGGACCAAGACCTGGTCGACCTTCGCCGCCCGGGCCGACGTCCTCATGCTCCTGGCCCGCACCGATCCCGACCGCCACGCCAGGCACCGCGGGCTCTCCCTGTTCGTGGTGCCGAAGGACCGGGCGGATCCGGCCGGCTTCGTGCTGACCCAACCGGGGGGAGGCCGGCTCGAGGGGCGCCCGATCGACACCATCGGCTACCGGGGGATGCACTCCTACGAGCTCGCCTTCGATCGGTGGCAGGTCGGCCACGAGCACCTGGTCGGCGGGGAGGCCGGCCTCGGCCGCGGCTTCTACCTGCAGATGGATGGCTTCGACAACGGGCGACTCCAGACCGCGGCGCGCGCCGTCGGGGTCATGCAGGCGGCGTACGAGGCGGCGTTGGCCTACGCCACCGAGCGCCGGGTGTTCGGCCGGCAGGTCGTCGACTACCAGTTGAGCCGGGTCAAGCTCGGTCGCATGGCCGCGGTCATCCAGGCGTGCCGCCAGTACACCTACGAGGTGGCCCGCCTCATGGCCAAGGACGGGGGGTCGCTCGAGGCGTCGATGGTCAAGGCCTACGCGTGCCGGGCCGCCGAGTGGGTGACCCGCGAGGCCCAGCAACTCCACGGGGGGATGGGCTACGCGGAGGAGTACGCCGTCAGCCGGCTCTTCGTCGACGCCAGGGTGCTCTCGATCTTCGAGGGGGCCGACGAGACCCTGGCCCTCAAAGTCGTCGCCAGGCGACTGCTCGAAGCCGCCAGGTAGGTCTCAGCCGCCGTCGGCGTCGATGCCGACCGGCGTGGCCCTCCGGGTGGCCCGTCGCCAGCTCCGCCGGACCTCGCGCCGCTCCTCCTCGTCCAGCCCACCCCACACCCCGTACTCCTGGTTGGTGGTGACCGCGAAGATCAGGCACTCCTGGACCACCGGGCAGGTCTCGCAGAAGCGCTTGGCCCGCTCGACCTGCTCGACGGCCTCGCCGCTCGACCCGACGGGAAAGAACAGGGTGGGGTCGGCGTCCCGACAGGCGGAGTCGACCCGCCAACGCTCGGCGTCCCACGTAGCACGCATCCACGACATGCCAGGCCTCCCTCTCGCTGTTCGGCAGCGGGAAAATCCTACGCTAAACAACACTAAAAGTCGAAGGCTATCGGTCACACCGCTCGCGGACTGGCGCGCCTCATCCCCGCCCGCTCACCCTTGGCCACCAGCATGACGGCCACCTTGCGCGAGGCCTCGTCGATCATCTCGTCACCGAGCATCACCGCGCCCATGGCGTCGCCCTCGGTCGCGGCACGGTAGGCGTCGAGCACGTCGCACGCCCGGTCGAACTGCACCTGGGTCGGCGCGAACAGGTCGTTGAGGACGGTGATCTGGTCGGGGTGGAGACTCCACTTGCCGTCGAAGCCCAGGATCTGCGAGCGGGTGGCGTAGTCGCGGAAGCCAGCGGCGTCGCGCACCTTCACGTAGGGCCCGTCGATCACCTGGAGGCCGGCTGCCCTTCCCGCCATCAGGATCTTGGTGAACACGTAGTGGAAGTAGTCGCCGGGGTACTCCGGGATGGCGAGGCCACCGGCCAGTGAGGGCATCCCCATCGACGCCGACATGTCGACGGGTCCGAGGATCACCGTCTCGAGGCGCGGGGACGCCCGGCAGATCTCCTCCACGTTGATCAGACCCTCCGCGGTCTCGATCTGCGCCTCGATCCCGACGTGGCCGACCGGAAGCCCGTGGTTGAGCTCCACCTGGGTGAGGAGGAGGTCGAGGGCGACCACCTGCGCGGCGTTCTGCACCTTGGGGAGCATGACCTCGTCCAGACGCTCGCCGGCGCCCCCGACCACCTCGATCACGTCCCCGTAGGTCCAGCGGGTGTCCCAGGCGTTGACCCTGACGCACAGCACCGCCTGGCCCCAGTCCCTGGTCCTGACGGCGTCGGCCACCTTGGCCCTCGCCGCCTCCTTCTCCGACGGGGCGACGGCGTCCTCCAGGTCGAGGAAGAACATGTCCGCCGGGAGACCGGGCGCCTTGTCGAGGAACTTGGGATTGGAGCCGGGGACGGCGTGGCAGCTCCGGCGGGGCAGGTCGCGGGTGCGGGCGGACATGCCGGGAGACTACGGGCGGGCTCCCGGCGCCTGCCACCGACGCACCGGCGCCCTCAGCCGGGCAGCCGCAGGAGCTCGGGGGCGAGCGGACAGGTGGTGGTGGCGAGCCCGGCGCCGGTCGGCTGCGACCCGTCGGGCCCGGCGACGACGTCGAGCAGATCGGCGACCACCAGCTCCACCTCGCGGTCCCAGGGCTCGAGGCCCGACGCGTCGACCTGGGAGAGGAGCACGTCCCAGAGCGGCGCGGGGAGCACGGTGCCGGTGGGAGTGACCGCCCACACGGGCACGCCGGCCCGACGGGCGACAGCGGCGGCCGCATGGCTTCCAGGAGCGGCGAGGACGCCCCCGGGTCCTGCGGCGGTGGCCTCGACGATGACCAGGCCGGCGACGCTCGCGGCCGCCGCCACACCGGAGTCGGGCACGACGGCGGCGTCGCGGTCGTCGTCGGCGAGGCGCCGGGCCAGGGCGGCACCGTCGCCACCGGCATCCACGACGAGCACCTCGATGTCGCGCCTGGTGCCGATGGCCTCGGCGGTCGCGTCGGGCCAGCCGACGACCAGGACGGTGGTGTCCTCGGGCAGGGCGGCCGCCAGGCGGCGGCCGGTCGGGTCGGCGGCCAGGGCGGCGGCGGCCTCCCTCGCCGCGTCCCACGGGTCGGCGGCACTCAGGATCCGGGCCCCGAGCCACCAGAGTGGCCCGTTGGTGGGGTGGCGGGCCACGAGCCCCCGGCAGCCGGGGACCAGCCCGGCGGGCGCGTCGACGGCCACCTCGGCGAGGGCGGAGGCGGCCTCGCGGGCGAGCGCGGCGACGGGCGCGCCGTCCACCCTGGCCACGTAGCGGAGCCGCTCGACGGGATGCACCCTCAGCGACCCGGCTGGAAGACCATCAGGGCCACCACGGCGACGACCAGCAGGTTGAACCCGCCCCATCCGAGTGAGATCCGTCGTTCGACCGCACCGAGCTCGACCTCGTCGCCGGAGACGGCCAGGCGGGCCAGCGCGCTGGCCCCGCTGTCGGCGATGGCACCGGCGAGGGCCAGGTAGCGGCGTTGGCTTCGCTTCACCACGCCGTGGAGGATCCCGACGGCCACCAGGTAGAGGGCCAGCGACGCCGACACCCAGGCCTGGGAGAACGACAGGCTCGAGCTGGCACCGACCGCGGCCACCCCGAAGAGGAACGCCCCGTAGATCAGCGCCTCGGCCAGGGCGCCGACCTGGAGGGTGACCTCCAGGGTCCCGATGGCCGCCCCCCGCCGCCGGCCGACGACCAGTGTCAGTCCGCTGTACGCCAGGTAGCCGAAGCCCCCGATGACGCAGAGCAGGTGCCCGGTGACGAGCAGGTTGTAGCCGGTGCCCACGGGTCCGAACGTAACCGAGCGTCGGCGGCTCGCGGCATCCGAGTGGGACCGGACGGGTGGCTCAGGGCTTCTTGCGGGGCGTGAGGATCTCGTCGACCAGGCCGTAGGAGACGGCCTCGTCGCCTCCGAGGATGTAGTCGCGCTCGGTGTCGCGCGCGATGCGCTCCACCGTCTGGCCGGTGTGCTCGGCGAGGATCTCCTCGAGGCGGTGGCGCAGCCAGGCCATCTCGGCGGCCTGCTTCTCGATGTCGATGGACTGGCCCTGGGCCCCACCGTGGGGCTGGTGGATCAGGATCCGGGAGTTGGGCAGCGAGAACCGCTTGCCCGCGGCGCCCCCGGCCAGCAGGACCGCCGCGCCGGAGGCGGCCATGCCGATGCACACCGTCGACACGTCGGGCTGCACGATCTGCATGGCGTCGTAGATGGCGAAGGTCGAGGTGACCGAGCCGCCCGGGCTGTTGATGTAGAGGCAGATGTCCTTGTCGGGGTCCTCCGCCTCGAGGTGGAGGAGCTGGGCGCAGAGGACGCTGGCGCTGGCGTCGTCGATCTGGGTGTTGAGCATGACGATGCGGTCCTTGAGCAGGCGCGAGTACAGGTCGTAGGCGCGCTCGCCGCGAGCGGACTGCTCGATGACGGTCGGGACGAGGTAGCTCTGGGCGGCGGCGTAACGGGGCACGGTGGGACCTCCGGGACTCTGTGCAACTCTCGGGTTGCACTGTAGGTGGGGCTCCGCCCTTTGTGCAACGCTGTGGTTGCCAGTGCGTCCCGGGCTGGCCCGCCCGTCCGCCGGGCGCCCACCGAGGAGGATTCCATGATCCGACGAGAGGTCACGCTGCCCGCTGACGCCGGCACGGTCTGGGAGGCCCTGACCTCGCCGGCCGCGCTCGAGACCTGGTTCGGCGCGACGGTCGACTGGGAGCTTCGCCCCGGTGGCCGAGCCCGCTTCGGCGGTGAGGGCGGCGAGCGCGAGGGCACCGTCGAGGAGGTCGAGCCCGGCCGGGCGCTCCGCTTCGTGTGGTGGCCGAGCGGTGACGACGCCGAGCGTTCGGAGGTGGCCTACGTCCTCGCGCCCGAAGGCGACGCGACGACCCTCACGGTCACCGAGCGGCGGGTGGGAGCGGAGCCGGCCCCGGACGACACCTCCCCCGCCGATGGGGCGGCGGCCCTAGACACCACCGTCGACCTGGCCGCGGGCGCTCCGCGGTGGACCGCGGTCGACGATGTCGCCCTCCGGGCGTGGGCCTGCGGGCCTGTCGCCTCCTGCCTGGTGCACTGAAGGGCACGGTGGGCGGTCCTGGCGACGAGGTGTTCGCCGCCCTCGGCGACCCGACCCGCCGCGCCCTGCTCGACCGGCTCTCCCGACTCGGGCCGATGACCGCGACCGAGCTGGCTCCCGACTACCCGATGTCGCGCCAGGCCCTCGTCAAGCACCTGGCCGGCCTGGCCGCCGCCGGTCTGGTCTCACCGGCCCGCCGGGGGCGGGAGGTCCGCTACGAGGTGGTGCCGGACCGGCTCGACGAGGCGGCGGCCTGGCTGGGCGACGTGGGTCGGCGGTGGGACCGACGGCTCGCGGCCCTCGACGACCACCTCAGGAGCTGACCGCGGCCGACGGCCTAGCCGACGATGCCGCCGCGGGTCATGGCCTCGACGTCGAGGGCCCGGTCGACCTCCTCCTCGCTCAGCAGCCCGCGCTCGAGGACGATGGTCCGCAGGTCCTTGCCCTCGGCGAGCGAGGCCTTGATCACCTTGGCCGCCTCCTCGTAGCCGATGTAGGGGTTGAGCGACGTCCCGATCGACGGTGAGGACAGCGCATAGTTGCGGCACCGCTCCTCGTCGGCCTCGATGCCGGCGATGCAGCGGTCGGCGAACACCCGGCTCACCGAGGCCAGGATCCGGATGGACTCGAGCAGGTTCCTCGCCATCACCGGCAGCATCACGTTGAGCTCGAGGTTGCCGGCCGCCCCCCCGAAGGTGACGGCGGCGTCGTTGCCGATCACCTGGGCGACCACCTGGGAGACCGCCTCGGGCAGCACCGGGTTGACCTTGCCGGGCATGATCGACGAGCCGGGCTGGAGGTCGGGGATCCGGATCTCCGCCAGCCCGGCGCGCGGGCCGCTTCCCATCCACCGCAGGTCGGTCGCGCACTTGTAGAGCGACACGGCGATGGTGCGGCAGACGCCGGACGCCTCGACCAGCGCGTCGCGGGCGCCCTGCGCCTCGAAGTGGTCCCTGGCCTCGGTCAGGGGCAGGTCGAGGTCGGCGGCGAGGCGCCGGATGACGCCCTTGGCGAAGCCCCGGGGCGCGTTGATGCCGGTACCGACCGCCGTCCCCCCGAGTGGCAGCTCACCGATGCGCGGGAGCGCGGCCTCCAGCCGCTCGATGCCGTGCTCGACCGCGGCGGCGTACCCGCCGAACTCCTGGCCCAGGGTCACGGGCGTGGCGTCCATGAGGTGGGTGCGCCCCGACTTCACGACGGACTTGAACTGCCGGCTCTTCTTGCGCAGCGCCTTGGCCAGCTGGGTCAGGGCGGGGATCAGCTCGTGGCGGATCTGGTCGGCCGCGGCCACGTGGATGGCGGAGGGGAACGTGTCGTTGGAGCTCTGCGACGCGTTGACGTCGTCATTGGGGTGGACGACGTCGCCGATGGCGTCCGACGCGAGGGTGGCGACGACCTCGTTCATGTTCATGTTGGTCGACGTGCCCGAGCCGGTCTGGAACACGTCGATCGGGAACTCCGCGTCCCACCGGCCCGACGCCACCTCGTCGGCCGCGGCCTTGATGGCCACCGCCTTGCGCCGCTCCACGGTCTTCAACCTGGCGTTCTCCAGCGCGGCCGCACCCTTGATGGCCGCCAGGGCGGCGATGAGCGAGCGCTCCACCGTCGTCCCGGAGATGGGGAAGTTGCCGACCGCCCGCTGGGTCTGCGCCTGCCACTTGGCCGATGCGGGCACCCGGACCTCGCCCATGGAGTCGTGCTCGATGCGGTGCTCGGTCATGGCCCGGACCGTAGCCACCGCTCCCCTCGACCCTCCAGACGCCGGCCTCAGGTCCGGGGCACCCCGGCCGATCGAAGCGTCGACCACCTGTGACCCATGGTGCTGACGTGACTGAAGTGACTACGATGGATCGTCGGTGAGGCATCCGCCCGCCGACCGACGAGGAGCAGGCTCCCTGACCGTCTGGCCGCACCGCTCCGTCCCGATGAGGCCGGCCCTTCGACGCCCGCTGCGGATCGCGGTCGCCGGCGTGGCGGTGGTGGGCGCCATCGGACTGCTCCCATCGACGCGCGCCGTGGCGGCGACCCCGAGCGGCGTCGGGGGCAGCCTCGACAACCCGGTGACCCTGCGGGCCGAGGCGGCGACCCTCACGACGGAGCTGGCCGCCCGCAGCGCCTCGCTCGGGCAGCTCTCGGAGCGCTACGACGCGGCCGGGATCCGACTGGCCGCCCTGCAGGCGCAGGCGGCCGCCATGGGAAGGACCCTGGCCGTGACCCACCGCCGCCTGGCCGGGACGATCGCCGTCCTGCGCACGCAGGCCATGGCCGGGTACGTCTCGGGCGAGCAGACGCCCCTGATCGGAGGACCCGGTCAGCCCGGCTGGGACCCGAGCCTGACCCTCGGCTACATCGAGGCGACCGCCGACCTCGAGCATCGGGCGATGGCCGCCTTCGCGGTGCTCGGCCACGCCCACACCGCCGACGAGGCCGCCCTCGAGGCACGCCGCAACGCCGCCCGCACCGGCCTTGTCGCCCTGGCCGCGGCCGAGACGGCCGCCCGTCGCGCCCAGGCGGCCGAGGCGGCCACGCTGGCCCAGGTCACCGGACGCCTCGGCGTGCTGGTCACGGCCGACGAGCGACGCCGCCAGGCGGCGGAGGTGGCCGCCTTCCTGCGGGCTACCCCGGCGAACGCCGCCACATCCGCCCCACCCGCGACGACGGTCCCGGCGTCGACCACCCTCCCCACGACCTCCGCGAGCACCGCTGCGACCACAGATGCGAGCCCCCCCACCAGCCCCGCCACCATGCCGGCCACCACCATGCCGGCTGCCACCGGCTCCTCGAGCGGGCCGGTGTCGACCAGGCGACCCACGACGGCCCGGTCGACCACCACCGTCGACACCGCGCCGCCCACTCCGCCGGTCGGCACCCCCCCGACCGCGCCCTCCATCGCGCCCTCGACCGTGCCGGCCCGCGGCCACGTGCGCTCGACCACGACCACGACCACGACCGCCCCGACGACGACGATCGTGGCCGCGCTCCCCGCCCCGCCGGGCGGGGCGGGGAGCGCCATCGCCTACGCCCAGGCCCAGCTCGGCAAGCCCTACCAGTGGGGGGGCGCCGGGCCGGCCGACTTCGACTGCTCCGGCCTGGTCATGCGGGCGTGGGAGGCGGGCGGGGTCGGCTTCGCCCACCTGGCGCAGTCGCAGTACGACGTCACCGCCCGGGTGCCGGTCGCCGACCTGCAGCCGGGCGACATCGTGTTCTTCGGGGCGCCGGGCAACGTCTACCACGACGGCCTCTACGTGGGCGGCGGCCAGATGATCGACGCCCCTTCCACCGGACAGGTCGTGCGGATCGAGTCCATCTACTGGCCGTCGCTGCTCGGCGGGGGACGCGTCGGCGGCTGAGGCCCCGTGGGGGAATGACGGAGCGACGAGGGACGGCGGCACCGGCGACCGGGCCCCCGTAGTCTCGGTCCATGCTCGCGGCCACCATCGTCGACGGGACCATCGAGGTCCGCACCCATCCGGATCCCGAGCCCGGCCTCGGCCAGGTCCGCGTCCGTGTGCGGGGCGCGGGGCTCAACGGCGCCGACCTGCTTCAGCTGCGCGGCGGCTACCCGGCACCGCCCGGCGTCCCGGCCGACATCCCCGGGATGGAGCTGGCCGGGGAGGTCGACGCCGTCGGACCCGGGGTCACCCGCTTCGCCGTCGGCGACCGGGTGATGGCCGTGGTCGGCGGGGGCGCCCACGCCGAGCTCGCCGTCGTGCACGAGCGCGAGGCCATGCCCGTGCCCGACGGCCTGGCCTGGCCCGAGGCCGGCGGCCTCCCGGAGGTGTTCACCACCGCCCACGACGCCCTCTTCACCCAGGCGGGGCTCCGCTCCGGTGAGCGCCTGCTGGTCCACGGCGCCGCCGGCGGGGTCGGCGTGGCCGGCGTGCAGCTCGGTGTGGCCGCCGGTGCCACCGTCACCGCCACCGTGCGGGCCGAGTCCCGCAGGTCCGAGGTCGCCGCCCTCGGCGCCGCGGTCATCGACCCGGCTGCCACCGTGCCCAACGGCCCCTACGACGTGGTGCTCGAGCTCGTCGGTGCGCCCAACATGGCGGCCAACCTCCAGTCCCTGGCCGTGGGCGGCCGCATCGCGGTGATCGGTGTCGGCGGGGGCGCCAAGGTCGAGATCGACCTCACGGCGCTGATGGGCAAGCGGGGCCGCATCCACGGCTCCACGCTGCGGGCCAGGCCACCGGAGGGGAAGGCGGCTGCGGCCAGGCGGGTCGAGGCCGAGGTCCTCCCCCACGTGGCCGCCGGGCGCGTCCGGGTGCCGATCCATGCCACGTTCCCCCTCACCGACGCCGGCGCGGCCTACGAGCACTTCGCGGCGGGAGCGAAGCTCGGCAAGATCGTCCTGCTCCCCGGGTCCTGAGGCCCCTACCCCGATGGCCGACGACCCGTTGACCGTCCACGCCGGAGGCCGGGACGTGACGATCACCCACCCGGGCAAGGTGTTCTTCCCCGAGCGGGGTGAGACCAAGGCCGACCTGGTCGAGTACTACCGCGCCGTCGCCGGACCGCTCCTCGCGGCGATGGGCGGCCGCCCCGTCCTGCTGCAGCGGTACCCGGAGGGGGCGGGCGGGCCGTCGTTCTTCCAGAAGCGGGTGCCGGCATCCCGGCCGGACTGGCTGCAGACGGCCACCGTGTCGACCCCCAACGGCACGACCTCGGAGGCGCTCGTCGCCGCCGACCTGGCCCACGTGCTCTGGGCCGTCAACCTCGGGTGCATCGGCTTCCACGTGTGGCCGACACCGGCTGCAGACCTCGACCACGCCGACGAGCTGCGCATCGACCTCGATCCGTCACCCGGCATCGACTTTCCCATGATCCAGGAGGCCGCTTCCGAGGTGAAGGCCCTCCTCGACGCCGACGGCGTTCCCGGCATGCCCAAGACCACCGGCAACCGCGGCATCCACGTCTACGTCCGCCTCGAGCGGCGCTGGAGCTCCCACCAGGTCCGCGCCGCCGCCGTCGCCGTGGCTCGCGAGCTCGAGCGGCGCCGCCCCGACCTGTGCACCGCCGCCTGGTGGAAGGAGGAGCGGGGCGCCCGGGTGTTCGTCGACTTCAACCAGAACGCCCCCCACAAGACGATCTTCGGCGCGTGGTCGGTGCGGGGGCGCCCCGGCGGGCAGGTGTCCACGCCGTTCGCCTGGGACGAGCTGCCGATGATCGACCCCTACCAGCTGACCCTCGTGACCGTCCCGCCCCGCGTCGCCGCCGACGGTGACCCGTGGGCCCCGATGACGGCGTCACCGCGCTCCCTCGAACCGCTCCTCGAGCGCGTGGCCTCCGACACGCGCGCCGGACTGACCGACGCCCCCTGGCCGCCCGTCTACCCGAAGATGCCGGGCGAGCCGCCGAGGGTCGCGCCGAGCCGGGCCAGGAAGCGTCCCCCCGGCGCCGACACCTGACCCGCCGACGGCCTGACGCCGGCCCTCACCTGGCCACGCCGGCGGCGTGGAGGGCGAGGAGCGTGCCGAGGCCGGCCAGCCCGGCGGGGAGCCCGACGCGCACCCCCGCCCGCGTGACGTCGGTCGACCTGGCCTCGACGCCGAGGCGGCCGAGGGTGTCGAGCCACAACAGGCTGGCGAGGGTGCCGGTGGCGAGCAGCACCGGGCCCATGTTGACCCCGATCAGCGCGGCCCACAGCGAAGGGCCGGCGTGGCGGCCGAGGGCGGGCAGCACCACCAGCAGGGCCGGCAGGTTGTTGACCACGTTGGCCGCGACGGCGGAGACCCCCGCCGTCTGGGCCAGTCCGGCCACGTCGCCGCCCCCGAGCACCCTGGCCACGTCGATGTGGGCCACGGCGCCCGCGGCGAGGACCCCGAGGCCGGCGGCGACCACCGCCGTGCCGACGGGCACGGCCCGCCACGGCACCCGCCGGCTGACGGCGATCAGCACCACGTCGGCGGCGAGGGCCACCTCCCACTCGGCGATCCCGACCGACCGGCCACCGACGAAGCCGACCAGCACCGCGGCCACGACCGAGCCCCCGATCAGCAGGCTGCGCCGCTGCCCCGGCGAGAGGCCGGGCCCCTCCCGGCCCGACGTCGGAGGCGCCACCACCGTGAGGGAGCCAGGGCGCGCCGGGGCGCCGTAGCGGTAGCAGCACCACCCCACCGCGGTGGCCACCACTGACGGCAGGCCGAGGTGGCCGACGAAGGCCGTGACCGATGCGCCGGTGCGAGCCACCGCGATCAGGTTGGTGAGGTTGGACACCGGCAGCGCCGACGACGCCAGCCACGACAGGACCAGGGGCTGCAGTGCCAGCAGCAGCGGATCGCGCCCCGTCCTCCTCGCCACCGTGACGTACAGGGGTGTCAGGAGCACCACCCCCGCATCCAGGTTGAGCACCGTCGTGACCGCGGCGGCGAGGATCCAAAGCCCACCGACCATGCCCCGCCCACGGGTCACGACCGTCGCAGCCGCCTCGAAGAACCCGAGACGGTCGAGGCTGACGGCCAGCGGCACGGCGGCGAGCAGGAACCCGACCGGCTGGGCCAGCTCGTCGAGCGCACCGTGGGCCACGGACACCCCGGCCGACCCCGTGGCCAGCGCGACCAGCGCGGCGGCGAGCGGCCCGACCCACGCGGGCAGCCCCCGCGGGCGGACCACCGCGCCAGCCACGCCGACGAGGAGCAGGACGACAGAGAGGGCGGTCAAGCGGCCGGGCTCACACCGCGGTGAAGCCGCCGTCGACGGCCAGCGTCTGGCCGGCCAGGTACGACCCGGCGTCACTCGCCAGGAGGAGCAGGGCCCCGTCGAGGCGGGACGAGGCGGGGGGGTCGTGCACGTCCGGCAGTCTCCGTGGCCGGCCGGGTCCGGTCAATTCCGACCCGGGCGTTCAGGCCCGGTGGCGCAGACGGGCCTGCAGCATCCCGGCCGCCCAGGCCACCACGATCACCGCGGCCCACACGACCTGCGCGGCCACCACGGCAGCGACGGCCGCTGCGCCGACGAGCACCACGATGAGCAGGACCAGCCGGCTCCGCCAGGCGGACCGCCCTGGGCGCTCACCGGCGCGCTCGGCGGGATGGGCCACCGACATCCTGGGCAGGTCGGCCAGGGCCAGGTCGAGGTCGGCGAGGGTCTCGGCGGCGAGCACCGCCTCGACCCGGCGCCCGAACTCCTCGAGGTCGATGCGCCCGGCCCGGCTGTGACGGCGCAGCTCCTCCACCGCTCGCTGGCGCTCCGTGTCCGAGATCCGCATGGGCGGCCAATGCTAAGCCGACCGGCCGGCCACGCCCACCGCGCCCCGTCCCGGCTACCAGCCGAGCCCGAGCTGCTCGGGCTCCTCCCGTCCCCTGGCGGTTGGGTGCCCGGCCCGACTCCTGGCCTCGGCCGCCCGCCCGCTCGCCCCGGTCTGCTGTCTGACCCGCTCGGTCACGTCCCCGTCGACCGAACGGAGCCGACGCGGGCTCTCCCAGCTCGACCGGCCGCTTCCACCGGCGGCCGCGACCATGGCCGCCACCCGCTCGGCCAGGTCCTGCTGCTCGCGCTTGGGCAGGTAGGCGGTGCGGTACCTCGCCTCGGTGGCGGCGGCGAGCTCGGGCCGCGACTCCCGCAGCCGGTCGAGGTAGTGGTCGCGCACCCCACCCCGCAGGTGCAGCAGCACGGTCGAGAGGGTGACCGCGCCGGCATCGACGCAGGCATCGACGACCGCTCGGAGAACGTCGTCGCCGTCGGAGAGACCAGGGAGGACGGGCGCGACGAGCACCCCGCAGGGAACGCCCGCCGCGTTGAGGCGCCGCACGGCATCGACGCGCGCCTGCGGCGGCGGGGTGCCGGGCTCGGTGAGGCGCCACACGTCCTCGTCGAGGGTTCCGATCGACAGGTTGACCCGGACCAGACGACGGGCGGCCGCCTCCGCGAGCAGATCGAGGTCGCGCAGCACCAGGGTCGACTTGGTGAGGATGGAGAACGGGTTGGCCGCATCGGTGAGCACCCGGACGATCCCCTGGGTCAGGTGGTACTTGCCCTCGCAACGCTGGTACGGGTCGGTGTTGGTGCCCATGGCGATGCGATCCCCGGCCCACCGCTTGGCCGCCAGCTCGGCCCGCAGGCGCTCGACCGCGTTGACCTTGACGACGATCTTCCGGTCGAAGTCCTCGCCGATCCCGAGACCCAGGTACTCGTGGGTGGGCCGGGCGAAGCAGTTGTGGCTGACGACGCCGTCGGCGATGAAGTCGCCTGTGGTCGTGGTGATGTCGTAGAGCGGCATCTCGACACCGAGCGGCTCGACCGCGACGACGCCGAGAGGCGCGTCGCTCTCGATGGCGGCCCCGTCGATCGACTGCTTGCGCGCGATGGCCGGCTGCACGGTGTGGAAGAACCTGAGGTGCTCCCGCAGACCTGCCCCAATCCGAACGGCGGTCACCCCGTTGGGTCGCATCCGATCCTCGACGGCATCGAAGCCGAACGTGCGCAGACAGGACGTGACGTGGTCGAGGATCGCCCGATCGGCGTTGGTGATGCGAAGGATCCCTCTGCTGAAGCTGCCCTCGGCGTCGAAGATGCCGGCGAGGAAACCACGGCGCCAGTCTGGCTCGGGAGCCTGGGGCCAGGCGACGAGCGAGCGGATCGCCGCACCCGCCGAGATGTCGATGGCCAGCGCGGCGAGGTACATCTGGGTCCGGTCGAGCACCTCGAGGTCGCACTGGGCACCACCCCGGATCACGCCGCAGAGGTAACCCCGGCGATACGACGGGGTTTCCTTCTCGCCGCGAGCGAACGCACCGGTGCCGAGAAGGTCGTTGCCGGTCGTGAGATGCGGCCGCCGCCGGGATCCCTGCGGAGTGCCGGTCACGTACTTCCAGCCGCGCTCGGTGAGGAAGCGGTGATCCCCGCCGGCAATGAGCTCGGTGCCGTCAGCGAGCGAGACGCGCCATGCCGCCTCGACCGTCGACCAGTGGTCGATGACCGTGGTCAGCGCGTAGCGACGGTCGGAGCCGACTCGGACCGTACCGTAGACACGGTCCCCGGGGCGGACGTCGGCCAGGCGCCGAGTCCGCCCATCGGCCATCAGGATGGGCGTGTCACCCGCCAGGCAGTAGGCACACGCATGGCTGCAGCCCCGGTACGGGTTGATCGTGTAGCGAAAGGGCATCGCCGAGGCGCCCGGCACCTCGCTGATGATCCGCTTGGCGTTGACGTGGAGGAACTCCATGCCGCGGAACTCGCCCCGGCCGACGTGGCGGTCGGCCAGCGCGTCGGCGTCGAAGAGAGCCGGAGCGGCCACGTCCTCGCCCGTGGCGTCGTCGACCGTCGTCCACCGCACGAGGCCGACGCTATCGAACACGTGTTCGATGCGCAAGGGCCCGCGCTTCAGGCCGCCGGCACCGGCGCCTCCCGGGTGCGGCGGACGGCGGGCGAGCGGGCCAGGGCGTAGATCCCCGCCACCATCACCACCAGCGAAACCACCTCGACGACCACCGAGACCGGGTCACCGGCGATGACCTCGCCGAAGGCCAGCGCGCCGATGCAGATGCTCACCACCGGGTCGATGGCCGTCATGGTCGGCAGCGACACGTCGAGCGAACCGGCCTGGAAGGCGCTCTGGGCCACCACCATCCCCCCGACCCCGACCGCGACCAGGGCATAGAGCTCCCAGTGGGTGAAGGCGCCCACGATGCTGGTCCCGAGCTGCGACCCCGTTGTCTTGGTCAGACCGGCGGCCACGCCGTAGATGATGCCGGCGCTGGCCGAGAGGTACACGGCCTTGGAGCGCCCACGCGAGCGCGCCCCAAGCGCAGCGAGGACCACGCCGAGGCCCAGGCCGGCGGCCAGCAGCGGGGGCCAGACGCCGGGTTGGACCGTCGAGCGTCCCGGCGCCGGGTTGGCCACGACCAGGAAGACGGCCAGGCCGGCGCACACCGCCGTCGCCCCGACCCAGTCGGCCCTGCGCAGCCGGTCGTGGTCGAGCCTGGCGCCGATCGGCAGCGCGAACAGCAGCCCGGCGACCAGCAGAGGCTGGACGATCACGATCGTGCCCGACGCGATGGCCGCGAACTGCAGGCCGAACCCGGCCAGGTCCGCGGCGACGCCGGCCAGCCACACCCTGCTGCGCACCAACCGGGTCAGCAGGCCGATCCGCAGCGAGTGCTCCTCGGGCAACCGGGCTGCGCTGCGCTGCTGCAGCACCGACGCCAGCGCATAGAGCAGCGCCGCTCCCAGTGCACAGAGAACCGCGACCACCCCAGGGACGCTACCTGAGGGTCCTTCCGCGACGACCGGCGCGCCAGGGCCCCCGGTCGAGCGACCAGGGGCCCAGAGCGGGAACGCACCTCAACCAGCGTGGTCGCTGGCCCGACGGCGGTCAGCGGCCGTCGTTGCCGGTCGAACGGGGGTCAGCAGCCGTCATTGCTGACCCGACCGCTGTCAGCAGCCGTCGTAGGCCGACCAGTTGGAGGCGCCCCCGGCGGCGACGACCCGGTCGAACATCTGCTGCTGCTCGCCGGCGGACGCGTTGCCGAAGGTGGCCGCGCTCCCGCCGTAGGCCGTCCAGAGCGACTGGGAGAACTGGTAGAGCCCCCAGTGGCCCGAACCGTTGACGACCTCGGCGTTGCCGTTGCTCTCCCGCTGGATGACGCAGCTCTCGAAGGCACTGCCCGGGCTGGCATACGTCGTGGCCGAACCGTCGGAGCTGCCGGCGGCCGAGGTCGTCGGAGGCGCGGCGGGAGCGGAGGTGCCGGCCTCGGACGACGTGGCCGCCTGACCGGGCTCGGGCAGGTGCAGGACCTGACCCGGGTGGAGCATGCTCTCGAGGGTCATCCCGTTGACCTCGGCCAGGGCGTGCCAGTCGGTGTGGGTGCGCTGGGCGATGGTCCAGAACCCCTCCCCCTGGCGGACCGTGGTGGTCCTCGCCCGGCGCCGGTGCGTGACGTGCGCCGCAGTCAGGGTGGCCGGCGAGGCCTTCCCGGCTGCCGGGGTGGCCTGCGCCACCGCCCGATGGGCCCTGGCCGGGGCGGGAGCGGCCGAAGCCGCCCCTCCGCTGACCAGGGACAGGCTGACAGCAGCGCCGGCGCTGAGGCCGAATGCCGCAAAGGTGCTTCGTAACAAGGGGTACATCCGTTCGTTGGGGATAGGACAGCCCTCCGCCGGGACGCAGGCACGAGGTGACCGGGGCAGGGTCGGGGGGCACGGGCCGGAGCGCTCTCGACGGCTCACCCTCGCTGCAGCAACACCCCTCGCAGGACACGCACGAAACCGCGTGGCGGGGGTGCCCCACGGACCGGGGCCGCTGGGAACGTCCAGCGGGACAAGAGCGTAGGGCAACGTGCGGTGGTTGTGGTACCTCGGGTGCCGTCTGGCACACTTCCCGGGTGGGGCGCGTGGTGGAACGGCAGACACAGCGGGCTTAAACCCTGCGGCCTTCGGGCATGAGGGTTCGACTCCCTCCGCGCCCACGCTGATTTCTGCCGCAAAGCGTCAGCGGCGGTGCCGGAACGTCACCTTCCGAGCCGCGGGCCCCCCAGCGGCGTACAGGTCGAGGCTGGCGACGGCATGGACGCGCTCCAAAGGGCAGGGGCAACCCGGGACGCGTCCTTCTCGTGACAATGTGTATTGTCACAGGCATGACGCCGCTGAAGGTTGTCGAGGCGTACCTGGCGGAACTTGCGGAGCGGGGTCGGCGTCCGCACACCCTGCGGGGATACCGCTCGGACCTGACCGGGCTCGTCGACCATCTCGACCGCCACGGCGGCGGTCTCGACGCGGTCGGCGTGCGGGGGTTCCTCGCCGCCTGCGACCAGCTGGCTCCTGCGACCCGATCGAGGAGGCGTTCGGCGGTGCGCGGCTTGCTGCGCTGGGCGGCGGCGGCGGGCTTGACCGACGGCGGCCTCGCTGACCTGCTCACCGCCCCTTCCCCGGTCCCCCGGACGCCGGGCACGGCCCCGCAGCGATCGGCTGTCGAGGCGGTGTTGGCGGCGATACCCCGACAAGCGGACCGGGACCAGCTGATGTTCGGGCTGCTGGCCCGACTCGGCCTGCGCCCAGGCGAGGTCCTCGGGTTGGAGGTGGACGACTTCGACGAGGCTGGTGGAACCCTGAACGTGGCCGGCTGGGGCGGCCTGCGCCGGCGGGTGCTGGTCGACGACCCGCAGATCTTGATGCGCTTGGCCAACTGGAAGAGGGCCCTCGGCCGGGGACATGGCCCGTTGTTCTGCGCGCCGGGTCGGACGACACCGCTTCGCTACCAGTCGATGACCGAACGCTGGGTGCGCTACCAGGCGGCCGTGGGGGTGACGGTCCGCCTGGGCGATCTTCGCCGTGCCCACGCCGCCGACCTCCTCGCTGGCGGGGTGCCCGAGTGGGTCGTGCGCAACCGGCTCGGCCAGCAAAACGGGCCGCTGACCGGCCCCACCACTGGCGAGCACAGCGAAGACGAGGCTGTGCGGTCCTGGCGGGCCGCGAGCGACGCCCCGGCCGCCGCAGAGCAGAAGGCATCCGGGTCGACTCGGAGCGCGGGATGACAGTCCGCCAGACCGGCCCGGGGCGGCGGGCGGATCTCGGGCGCTCCTTCTGGTCGTTCGTCGCCGCCCAGACGGTCAACGGGCTGGGCACGATGGTCGCCACCGTGGCGCTGCCGCTCGTCGCCGTCGAGCGTCTCCACGCCAGCGTGTTCGACGTCGGGATCCTCGAGGCGGTCGAGTGGGTCCCGGCAATGACGATCGGTCTTCCCGCCGGCGCCTTGGTCGACCGCTACCGGCACCGGGCCCGGATGATCATGATGGGCGCCAACCTCGGCCAGGCCGCCGCGGTCGCCGCGGTGCCAGTCACCGCCGCTGCTGGGGTTCTCACCTTGCCCGTTCTGCTCGCCTCGGCCTTCATCGCCGGGCTTTTCGGGACCTTCTTCCAGACCGGCTACTCCCCCTACCTACGCCAACTCGTCGCCCCCGACGACCTCGCCACCGCCACCGCCCGCCTCCGAGCGGGCCAGTCCGGCGCCATGGTCAGCGGTACCGCTCTCGGCGGTGCGCTCGTCGAGGCGGTCGGAGCGGCCACCGCAGTGCTCGCCGACGCGGCCAGCTTCCTCGTCTCCTTCGCTGCCCTCTGGGCCACCAGGCCGGCCCACCCAACCAAGGTGATGTCAGCACGCCAACCGATCCGAAGCGAGATCACCGACGGCGTGCGCTACCTGCGGGCCAGCCCCCGGCTGCTCACCGTCGCGCTCGGCTCGGCCGCCGCCAACCTGTTCCTCACCGCTATCGGGGCGGTCGAGATCGTCTTCCTCGTTCGCAGCGTCAGGGTCGCTCCCAGATCGATCGGCGTGCTGTTCGCCATCGGCGGGGTCGGCGGCCTCGTCGGGGCGATCGGTGCCGGAAAGCTCACCCAGAGGTTCGGGGCCGACCTCCTCGGCCGCAGCGCTCTCGCCCTCACCGCCCCGGCCGCCCTGCTCATCCCCCTCACCACCCATCACACAGTCGTCCTGTTCGCCACGGGGGGCTTCCTCGTCAGCTTCGGCCTCTCGCTGGCCGGCATCGCCCTGACCACCATCCGCCTACGGGACTGCCCAGCCGAGCTGCAAGGGCGCATCTCCGCCACCTCCCGGGCACTCAACTCGGCGACCATTCCCGCCGGGGCGCTCATCGGCGGCGGCCTCGGCCAGCTCGCCGGGAGCCGCCCCGCCCTGATCACCATGTCCGTCGGCTACATCGGCTTCGGGCTGGCACTCCTGCGCAGCCCCCTCAGATCTCCCGCCACTGACAGAGACCGCAGCCGAGCCCCGACCCCACCAGCGAGCAGGTGGTCGACTCGGTGTCGGTCGAGGACCTCGATCAGGCGACGCAGGTCGTGAGGTGGCGTCGTCGCAGTCAGCCGCCGGCGCCGACTGCGGCGCGATTCGCGGCCAACTCGGCCAGCCATGCAGTGCTCTCTCGCTCGAGTCGATGCGCCGACCGTCCGGCAGAACCGTCACATCATCGACACTCGCCGGAGAAGCGTTGCGCAGGGCCTCGGCCAACTCTCCGACCGCGTCTTCGGACACCCACCTCCGTCCGGAGGACCCGGCTACGGTCCCCACATGAGCGATGCGACCAAACTCCAGCCCAAGCTCGACCTTGTCGTCCTCGATTGTCCCGATGCCATGGAGCTCGGCCGGTTCTACGCACAGATCCTCGGCTGGGAGGTCGAGGAAGGCTCGGACCGGGACTTCACCACGCTGGTGCCCCCGGGTGGTGGACTCACCGCCGTGTGGCCCCACGGCCGCACGACGCTGGCCTTCCAGCGGATCGACGACTGGGTCGAGCCCACCTGGCCAGGGGGCTCCCACCCACAGCAGTTCCACCTGGACTTGTCGGTGCCCGACATCGCCGCGGCCGAGCCCGCGGTCATCGTTGCCGGTGCGCGAGTCCACCCGCATCAGCCCTCGAGGGACGGTGGCTTCCGGGTCTACCTCGATCCGGTCGGACACCCGTTCTGCCTCGTCAGCGGCTGACCACCATCCGCCGTGCCTGTCCATGATCTGACCAGCACCGAGCGAGACGCGCCGCCGGGCGAGACCGAGGAGGGCACGTGAGACCCGACCACGTCGAGTCGGTCAAGGTCCAGATGCTGGCGTCGGGCGCAATCGTCGGCTCCGTCGCCTTCGTCGCCGACTGGGCGGTGCTCGGACTCGTTCGCGAGCGCTACTCGCCAACCGCTGACGCGATAAGTCGCCTGGCCGAGCTCGGCGCGTCCACTCGCCCGGCGATGACCGGCGGATTCGTCGTCTACGGACTCGGCCTGCTCAGCTACGGGGGCGCCCTGCGTCGGGTCGAACCGGGATGGTCCTGGACGTGGGCGGTCGCGACGGGACTGGCCACGCTCGGGGTCGCGGCCTTTCCTCTCGGCCGCCCGACGTCGGGCAACGTCCATGCGGTCTTCGCCGTCCTCGGCTACGCCGGCTTGACCGGCCTCCAGCTGGCCGGATGCCGACGTCGTTCGGGCCGGGGAGAGCGCCGCGCGGCGGCGTTGTCGCTGACCACCGGGCTGCTGACCGGCGGCTTCCTCCTGGCGAGCGTCGCGACCGGCTCGGCGCACGGCCTGACCCAGAGGATCGGGCTCACCGCCGGGGACACGTGGATCGTCCTCACCGCGCTGGCCCTCCTTCGTCAGCACCGACGTCCGAGAGCCGGGCGAGCGACTCGGCCTCTCCCGTGACGACCGGCAGCCTGGTGCTGGTCGTGCCAGGTCTCCCGACGGCGCCCTTCCCCCCGGCCAGGCCGGTCAGCGCCGCCGGGGCATCGGACCGGCCGCGCCGTCGGCCGCCTCGGTGGTGTGGGTGTCGGGGTTGGCGGCGAAGCGAGCCTGGCAGTGCTCCGAGCAGAAGTATGTCCGCTGGCCGGCATGGACGACGGTGGCGGGGGCGTGAGCCCGCTCGACCTGCATGCCGCAGACGGGGTCTTTGGCGTAGCCGGCGCCCCCGCCGAAGCGTTCCCGGTCGCGGTACAGCCAGTAGAGGGCGGAGAAGACGATCAGGGCGATGACGTCGAGGATGGTGGTGTAGTTGAATCCGATGCTGTCGCCGGCGACCACGGTGGGTCGGGCGGCAGGTATGGCCCCGACAGCCCGGAACAGCTCCTCGGTGACCAACCCAGCGAGGGACATGACCAACCAGAACACGCCGAGCATGCGCAGGGCCATGCGCCGCCCGTACATCTTGCGGTAGATCAGCAGCAGCGGGAGGGTGATGAGGTCGGCGAACACGAAGCTGACGACCCCACCGAAGCTGATGCCGCCTTTCCACAGGGCGGCGGCGAGGGGGACGTTGCCGATCGAGCACACGAAGCTGATGATGGCCACGAAGGGCCCGACGGTCACGTTCTCCAAGGTGGTCCAGAAGCCGTGCCCGTGGACGAACACGTCGTTCCACACGTGGACAGGCACCAGGGTGGCCAGGAACCCGGCCACCACGAAGCCGATCACCAGCTCCTTGCGCAGCATGGTCAGGTCGCTCATCGTGTAGCCCGCGGCGTCGGACCATCCGGCGGCCGAGCGGGCTCGTTGCCGCCATGGCAGCTGCGCAGCGTCCGTTGCATCGTCGCCTCGGTCGCCGTGATGGTCGTGGCCACCGCTGGAGGCCTCGGCCTGGCGGCGGGCCTGATCGAGGGCTCGACCCCGGAACCACAGGCTCCCGGCGGCCACGAGCAGGACGATCATGATGATCCCGCCGACGAACTCGGCGGCGACGAACTGCCAGCCGATGAGGACCACCAGCACGATCCCCAGCTCGATGACCAGGTTGGTGGAGGCGAACATGAACACCATGGCGGCCACGAAGTCGGCACCCCGGGCGAAGAGTGACTTGGCCATCGCCGACGCGGCGTACGAGCACGACGACGACACCGCCCCGTACACCGACGCCCGGGTGATCGACCGGGCGCCGTGGTCACCGAGCCGGGCCTGCATCTGGGCACGCGACACGAAGGCCTGGACCGCCCCGGACAGCCCGAAGCCGAGCACCAGCGCCCACAGGGTGTCCCAGAACATGTAGAACCCCTCCCGCAACGACCGGCCCACGTCAGCCGCGGCGTTTCCGGCGGTCAGCGTCCCGATCAGCTCAGCGGGCATCGCTCACCTCACCGCCGCCCTGATCCGCGCCAGGCTTCGGCCGATGTCGAGGTGCGCTCGGTCACGAGCGGACCAGCCGGGCGATCGCCTCGGAGGCCTCGCGAACCTTGATGTCCGCTTCCCGGGCGCCGAGCTGGGCGGCCTCGACGACACATCCCGCCATGTGCTCATCGAGCAGTCCCAGAGCGACGGACTGCAACGCCTTGGTCGCCGCAGAGACCTGGGTGAGGATGTCGATGCAGTACTTGTCGTCCTCGACCATCTTCTGCAACCCGCGAACCTGCCCTTCGACCTTGCGGAGCCGCTTGAGGTAGTCGTCCTTGTTGGCGCTGTAGCCGTGCACGTCATCCTCCTGGACCGGAACGGGCCGGTCGCCCGTGCTTCAACCCTACCCCCGTGGGGTACTTGACACAACCTCGGGCAGAAGGCGGATTCCAGTTCAGCCCGAGGTTGTGCTCCTGTAACCTCGCGCCGGTGTCCGCGAGCTCTGATCCGGCTGTGGCGGTCGACGGGCTGGTCAAGGTGTTCAAGGGCGGCGTGCATGCCCTCGACGAGGTCAGTTTCGAGATTCCGGTCGGGACGGTGCTCGGCTTGCTCGGACCGAACGGGGCGGGAAAGACCACCGCCGTCCGAGTGCTCACGACGCTGCTCCGACCCGACGAAGGCGCGGCGCGAGTCGCGGGGGTCGATGTCCTGGCGGATCCTGCTCGGGCCCGAACCGTCCTGGGGCTGGCCGGTCAGTATGCGGCGGTCGACGAGGGGTTGACCGGTCTCGAGAACCTGATGCTCGTCGGCCGGCTCAACCATCTGCCACGCAGCCAACGCCGCGATCGTGCGAACGAGCTCCTCGCGCTGTTCGGCCTGACCGATGCCGGGCGGCGCTTGCTCAAGACCTACTCGGGCGGCATGCGCCGGCGCCTCGACCTGGCCGCCGCATTGGTGGCGAGGCCACCCGTGCTGTTGCTCGACGAGCCGACCACGGGGCTCGATCCGCGTAGTCGTCTCGACCTGTGGGAGGTCATCGAGGGCCTGGTGGCCGGTGGGACCACGTTGCTGCTCACCACCCAGTACCTGGAGGAGGCCGACCGGCTGGCCGACCGGATCTGCGTCATCGACCACGGGCGGGTCATCGCCGAGGGCACCTCGACGGAGCTCAAGTCGCGGCTGGGGGGGACCGCCGTCGAGGTCGTCCTCGGTGACGAGGACACCGCTCGACAGGTGGCTGGGGCGCTCCGGGGCGCCGGTGAGAGTGACCCGGTGGTCGACGGCCTCACCGTCCGGGTGGGCACCACAACTGGGTTGGCCACCACATCCGAGGTCGTGCGCCGCCTGGAGTCCTCCGCCTTCGACGTGCTGTCCCTCCAGCTGCGCCAGCCGAGCCTGGACGAGGTCTTCCTCTCGCTGACGGGCGCCGCCCCCAGCGGTCCCGGAGACCACGAGGGGGCCGTATGAGCGCCGGCACGTCGAGCGGAGAAGGCGGCCGGCCGGACGGTGTGGGCGGTGCGGGCGCCCCCAGCATCGAGATGGGCGGTGCCGGCGGCGTCGCCCTCGACGGTCGGGAGACCCGGTTGACCGGATCCAGCATGGCCGGTCGCCTCGGCCTCGCCTTCGGGGACTGTGTCGCAATGACCGGCCGCAACCTTCGCCGCCTGCTGCGCGCTCCGGACCAGGCGTCGTTCACCCTGATCGCTCCGATCATGTTCACCCTGCTGTTCCGATACGTCTTCGGTGGGGCCGTCCGGGGTCTCGGATCGATCAACTATGTCGACTACCTCATCCCGGGGATCGCCGTGCAGACCGCCCTGTTCACGTCGGGCAACACCGGCTTCGGTCTGGCCGAGGATCGCGGCAAGGGATTCATCGACCGGCTGCGCTCGCTTCCGATGGCCCGCAGCGCGGTGCTCGTCGGCCGCGTCGCCGCCGATGCCGTCAGCAACGTCGTCGGCCTGGCGATCATCGTCGTCGTCGGTCTGGCCGTCGGATTCCGCCCCCACAGCGTGCTCGGCCTGCTCTTCGGCTTCGCCGTGCTGCTGGCCTTCTCCGTGGCGGTCTCCATGGTCTTCGCGCTCGTGGGCCTGTTTGCCAGCAGCTCCCAGGCCGTGAACGCCGTCACCTTCCCGGTCATCTTTCCACTGACCTTCGCCAGCAGCGCCTTCGTTCCCACCGCCACCATGCCGTCGTGGCTGCGGGCCTTCGCCAACCACCAGCCCGTCACCGAGGTCATCAATGCCGTGCGCGATCTGACCCTCGGCAACGTCACCGCTGCCCAGCGCCACGTCCTCTTCGCCGGCCAGAGCACCACCTCGCTCGTTGTGCAATCTCTCGTGTGGACCGTTGCCATCGCGCTGATCTTCGGCTACCTGGCCGTCCTGCGCTACAACAGCACCACCTCGTAGGTGGGGCCGGCCGGAGACGGCGGGCTGCGCACCCGGGTCCGTCGGATGATGGAGGACCACTGGTCGCCGACGCTCGGGTGGAGCGTGCCCAACCGGGCGAGCTATCCGTGGCTGTGGCTGTGGGACTCGAGCTTCCACGCGCTGGTCTGGGACGCGCTCGACGACCCTCGCACCCTCCAGGAGCTGGCCGGGGTGTTCGCCGCGCAACGCCCGTCGGGGTTCGTCCCCCATATCAACTATGCGGCCGATCCCGGCTTCCACGAGGCCTTCTGGCGGGTGCGTGGTGCCTCGTGCATCACCCAGCCCCCGATGTACGGCCATGCGCTCGCCACCCTCCACCGGCGCGGCTGGGACGTCGGTCCCCTGCTGGGGCCGGCGACGAGGGCCATGGCGCGTCTGTTGGATCGACGCTCGACGCAGTCGGGCCTGGTGCGGATCCTGCATCCCTGGGAGAGCGGGATCGACGACCACCCGCGATGGGCCGCATGGCAGCCCGACCCGTGGGACCGGGCGGCCTGGCGCGAGACCAAGGGCCGTCTCGTCGACGTGCTGGTCATCGAGGACGGGGAGGCCGTCTCGAGCCCGGCGTTCGACGTGTGCCCGGCCGGGTTCAACGCCTTGGTCGCCTGGAACGCATCGGAGCTGGCCGGCGTCACCGGCGACGCCGAGCTTCACCGCAGGGCCGACGCCCTCGCCGCTCGCCTCGACCGGCAGTGGGACGCCGGTCTCGCGACCTGGGTCGACGCCGCGCCCGACGGGACGCCGGGGTCACGGGTGCGGACCCTCGACGCGCTGCTGCCTGTGCTGGTCACCTCCGACCCGGCCCGCGCCGAGGCCGCCTTCGCGCAGATCCTCTCGCCCGATGCCTACGGCTCGGCGTTCGGGCCTGGGGGCGTGCACGTCGGCGAAGCCAGCTACGTCGCCGACTCCTACGGGCGTGGGAGCGCCTGGCCGCACCTGACCTACCTCCTGGTCGTCGCCGCCCACCGCCGGGGGCTCGGCCCGGTGGCGGCCGAGCTCACCGCCAGGCTGGTCGCAGGTGCAAACGGCAGCGGCCTGGCCGAGCACTGGGACCCGCGCACCGGCGCCGGGCTCGGCGCCCGCCCACAGGGCTGGACGGGTCTCGCGCTGGCCGCCGACCGGCTCGTGGCCGGCGAGCGGTCGGCGGCCGGGACTGAGACCACGGCCGCCGCGGCGCTACCTTGGCCCATCGCGGTGACGCCCGCAACGCTTCCGAAGGGACCCCCATGATTGCCACCACGCTCCGTCCCCCGCGCCCGACCGCGGATCTCGACACCGGCGGTCTGCTCCTCCGGCTGACGTTGGGGCCGATGCTCGCCTACCACGGGTACAACAAGATCGCCGGAGCGGGAGGGCTGGCAGGGACCGCGTCGTGGTTCGACGCGCTCGGGCTGCGTCCGGCCAAGGTCCACGCCCGACTGGCGGCCGCGACGGAGGTCGGCGCGGGCGCAGCCCTGACGCTGGGGATCGCCAGCCCCCTCCCCGCGGCCGCCGCGGTCGGCCTGATGGGCGTCGCCGCGCGGACCGACCACCGGGGCAAGGGCTTCTTCGTCTTCAAGGGGGGATGGGAGTACACCGCCGTCGTCGCCGGTGCGGCGATCACCAGCGCGGCGATCGGACCGGGAGCGTGGTCGATCGACGGTCTCGTGCATCGCAGCCGGAGTGGCTTCAGGTGGGCCTTGGTCTCGGCCGTCCTCGGCGCCGTGGGAGCGGCAGGGCTGCTCCGGACGTCCTACCGCCCGGACCCTTCCGAGCCGAGCTGACCGTGACCGTCGTCCTCAGGTGGGCGCGGTGCTGGGCTGGGGTCGTGGCTGCTCACGGGTGACAGCCGGCGAGCGCGCCGGGCGACCGCCGAGGAGGGAGCCCGAGACGATGGCTCCGACGACGAAGATGGCTGCGGAGGTCAGGAAGGCCAGCGTGTAGCCGTGGATGGTGCCGTTGACGACAGCGGCGGGTCCGGCGCCGTGGTGCGTGCGGATGTAGGTGGCGGTCGCTCCGACGGCCAGCGTGGAGAGCAGGGCGGTGCCGATCGAGCCTCCGACCTGTTGCATGGTGTTGACCATGGCTGACGCCACCCCTGCGTCGCCGGGAGCGACTCCAGCGGTGCCCCGGTTGATGGCGGTGGAGAAGATGAGCCCGAAGCCCAAGCCGAGGATGATCAGGGCCGGGAGGATCCCGGCGAGATAGGTGGAGGCCACCCCCAGGCGGCTCAGGAGCAGCATGCCCACCGCCCCGCACCCCATCCCGACCACGACCAGGAGTCGGGGCCCGAGCCGGGGCAGCAGCTTGATGTTCGATGTCGTCGAGGCGCTCACGATGGCCGCAGTGAGCGGGAGGAAGGCGAGGCCGGTGGTGATCGGGCTGTAGGCCTTGATCTGCTGCAGGTAGAAGGTGAGGAACAGGAACACCCCGAAGATGGCGATGGCCGAGAAGGCGACCGCCAGGTAGGACCCTCCCCGGTTGCGGTCGAGGACGACCCGCAGAGGCAGCAGCGGGTTGGCCACCCGCCGCTCGACGATGACGAAGACGCCGAGCAGCGCGACGCCGGCGAACAGGGAGACGACCGTCACGGCGTTGGACCAGCTGGCGCTGGCCGCGTGGGAGAACCCGTAGACGATCCCGAACAGGCCGGCCGAGGCCAACACGGTGCCGGGAAGATCCAGTTTGGGACGGGTGGCCGGCTGACGGTTCTCCAACAACACCAGCGCCCCGGCGATGGCGACCGCGGCGAAGAGCAGGTTGACATACAGGCACCACCGCCACGACAAGGTCTCGGTGAGCACTCCGCCGAGGACCAGACCGACTGCGCTTCCCCCACCGGCGACGGCCCCGAAGATGCCGAACGCCTTGCCGCGGTCTGCGGGGGTGGTGAACGTGGTCGTCAGGGTGGACAGCGCGCTCGGGGCCAGGATGGCGCCGAAGATGCCTTGCAGCGCCCTGGCGGAGACCAGGATGGTGAACGATCCTGCTGCCCCTCCGAGGGCCGACGCACCGGCGAAGCCGACCAGGCCGATGATGAACGCCCGCTTCCGGCCGAACAGGTCCCCGACGCGCCCGCCGAGGAGCAGCAGGCTCCCGAACGCCAGCGCGTACGCGGTGATGATCCACTGACGGTCAGCGTTGGCAAAGCCCAACGCCCTCTGCGCCGACGGCAGGGCGATGTTGACGATGGTGGCGTCCAACACGACCATCAGCTGGGCGATCGCCACCAAGCCCAGGATCAACCACCGCCGGTTGCCGGCTTCCTCCTTTGCGCCAGTCCTTGTCTGCGTGACCATCTCGATCTCGTCTCCTGGCGCCGGACAGGCGCAACGGGGGGTGGGGAGCAGCCGTGCACACGAAGCCGAGAGTCTGGAGCGACCGTGACGAGCAAGTGAGGGGCATCCCCGCACAGGAGGGGCACCGGGGGGAATCTCCCCGGAAGGCTACCGGCCACCACGCTTGCAACTGCAGCCTCGTCGCGACCTGTGGCAGGGCGATCAGCGCCGGGCCGGCACCAGGTGCAGGAGGACCTCGACGAGGCCGGTGTCGCCGATCTGGGCGATGGCGAAGCTCGGGTTGGGGATGTGGTAGGCCGAGAAGGTGATGGGGATGGCGCCGGTCACCTCGATGGTGCGTCCGATGCGCTCGGCCTGGAGAGAGACGGCGACGGGCCGGGTGAGGCCCCGCAGGGTGAGCAGGCCGGTCCCCGCGGCGGCGAGGTGCTGACCGGCGGCGGGGACCCGGGCGAAGTCGATGGCGCGGGTCAGGCGGAACGTGGCGTCGGGGTAGGCGTAGGTCTCGAGCAGCTGGCCGTGGAACTGCTCGTTGCGACCGGCCTGATCGGTCTGGACCGACGCCAGGTCGACGGTGAAGTCGGCGGCGGTGACGACCGTGCCGGAGATGACCATGCCGCCGCTCACCTTCGAGGTGCGGCCGACGGCGGTGTGGTGCTGCCCGAAGAGGATCTCCTGCACCCGGTAGCCCGCCTGCGATCCCGACGACACGGTCCAGGTGCCGCTCACCGGGCCGGCCCGCACCGGGCCGTGCACGCCGTCCACGGGCGGGAGGGCCAGGCGCCCCGGGCTCGACCCTCCCAGATGGAAGAACACGAACGGACCGCCGACCACCACCAGGCCGAGCAGGACCAGCGCGCCGACCAACCACGGCAGGCCCCGCCGGCGCCGGCCGGGGGCCGGGCGCGGACCGTAGCCGGGCGGCGGGGCGTCGAGGCCGGTCGGCGCGCTCCCGATCGTCGCCTCCGGGCGAGCGTGATCCGGAGGTGCAGGAGACCGCTTGCGGGGTGCCACCGCGCCAGTCTGGTCGCGCCCAGTCCGCTACGACACACGCATCGCAAGGACGCCCCGACGACGGTTGACCGACCGAGCTTCGGGGCTCTGGCCGACCCCCCACCGAAGGGGCGAGGGCGGGGGGCCGGTCCCAGAGCGGACCGCCGAAGGGGCAGCAACGGCGGCACGTCGAGCCTACCGCAACCCGTCGGGAACCAAACGGTGGGCCCGGGCGTCAGTCAGGACGTAGTGGCGGGCGCGACGCCCGACCCGGCCGCTACCATGCGCACGCGCGGGTCCGCCCACCGTGCGCCGTCGAACGTTCCCACGGCCCTCGCGGGCATCCTCACAGATCGAAGCAGATCAGCGCATGGCGACACCAGCCCACAGCAGGACGACGACGGGCTCCGGCGGACGCCGGGCCCTCTTCGTCGGCGCCACCGTTGCCACCGTGGCGCTCGTCGGCGGCGGCGCGGTCATCGCCCTGTCCACCTCGGGTCGCGGCGCGGCGTCGCCGGGGACGCCGAGCGGTGCCTCACCGGCGGGGAACCGTCACCGCGTCCCCGCCCGCCCACTGCCGCGGTTGGAGGTGACGACCATCTCGCCGTCGTCGTCCACCAAGGCCACGACCAGCACCCTCATCTCGGTGACCTTCTCCGCGGCGCCTTCGGTCACGTCCCCGACCCCGAGGCTCTCGCCGAGCGTGGCCGGGCACTGGGTCAGGTCCGGCGCCACCATGACCTTCCACCCGACCGCCGGACTGCTGCCCGACACCACGTTCCGGGTGCGGGTGCCCGGTGCGGTCCGCGCCAGGGAGGGTGACAGGTCGGTGAGCCTCGGCCGGGCGGTGACCCGGTCCTTCTCCGTCGGCGACGGCTCGCAGAGGCGGCTGCAGCAGCTGCTCGCCGAGCTGCACTACCTGCCACTGACCTTCGTCCCCCGCCCGACCGCCGCGACCGCGTCCACCGCGACAGGCGGCATCACCACCACGGCCGTCACCGACGCCATCGCCACGGAGCCGACCCAGGCCGCCCACGTGACGACCGCGCCGGTCGTCGGGCGCTTCCGCTGGACCTCGTCGGCCGTGCCGTCATCGCTCCAGGCGCAGTGGTCGCCTGGTCGGGCCAACCTGGTCACCCGCGGCGCCGTCATGGCCTTCGAGGGCGACCGCGGCCTGGCCGTGGACGGGGTGGCGGGGCCCCAGGTGTGGGGGCAGCTGCGCACCGCGGTGGCCGCCCGCCAGACCGATCCGAGACCCTACAGCTACCTCCTCGTGACCAAGTCGCTGCCCGAGCGCCTCGAGGTGTGGCAGGGCGGCACGATCGTCTACACCTCGCCGGCCAACACCGGCGTGCCGGGCGCAGACACCACCGACGGCACCTTTGCGGTGACGACCCACGACGTCACCACGGAGATGAAGGGCACCAACGTGGACGGCACCAAGTACGACGACAAGAACATCCCCTACACGGCCTACTTCAACGGGGGTGACGCCATCCACGGCTACGTCCGCTCGTCCTACGGCTCCCCCCAGAGCAACGGCTGCGTCGAGCTGCCGGTCGCCAACGCCGGGGCGGTCTTCGACTCCGGCGACGACTGGTACGGGACCCTCGTCAACGTCTCGTGACGCGACGGGCGCCCGGCCCGGCGGAGGGATCCGCGGGACCGGGCGCACGCTCGGGGTGATGGGGTTACTTCTTGGTCTCCCAGAAGATCTTGTCGATCTCGGCGATGTGGCCGAGCAACCCGTCGGCCACCGAGGCGTCGGTCGACTTCTTGGTCTCGCCTGCGGCCTTGGTGGCCTTCCAGAACAGGTCGTGGAGCTGGGGGTACTTCTCCAGGTGCTCCGGCTTGAAGTAGTCGGTCCACAGCACCCAGAGGTGGTGCTTGACCAGCTCGGCTCGCTCCTCCTTGATGAGGACGGCCCGGGTCTTGAAGGTGGCGTCGTCCGACCCGTTGAACTTGTCGATGCACCCCTTGACGGACTCGGCCTCGATGCGGGCCTGCGCGGGGTCGTAGACGCCGCAGGGCAGGTCGCAGTGGGCGCTGACGGGCAGGGGACGGCCCCTGCTGTCGGCCAGGGTGAGCAAACGGGAAAGAACGGTCATGACCGGTGACTCCTTCGTCATGGTGGTGTGCGCGTGAACCCTACCCACCACCTGCGTCGCCTGATCCTCGACCTCGGCGGGGCCGTCGGCCGGCTCGGTTGCTGGCGCCGGGTCGAGGTGGAGGGAGCCAGCATGCGGCCGGCGCTCGAGCCGGGCGACCGGTTGCTCGTGACCGGGGTCGGGCGCGTGCGGCCCGGACGGATCGTCGCCCTGGCCGACCCGAGGGACGGCCGGATCCTCGTGAAGCGGGTGGCGGCCAGGGACCGGGCCGGCGTCGACGTCCGGGGGGACGACCCCGACGCCAGCACCGACAGCCGGACCTTCGGCCCGGTCGCGCCCGCCGCCATCCTCGGCGTGGCCGTCTATCGCTACGCGCCGGCCGACCGCGTCGGGCGCATCGACGGGATCCGCCGGGGGTCGCCTCCGGGCCGATGGCGGCACCGACGGGCGGGCGCGAGGACACGACCGCGCTGATCCACGTCCCGGCCGCCGGGCCCGCCGAGCCAGCCGACGTGCGGGTCCGGCGCAGCGACGTCGACGAGTGGGGCCGCTCCGAACGGACCAGGGCCAGGATCCGCCGCCTGTACGACCCGGTCTACCGGCGGTGGTTCCGCGCCGAGTGGGAGGGCCTCGACCGGATCCCCTTACCTCGACGACACCGCGGGAGCGGTCCACCGCCTGGCCGAGCGACGCCGGCTCAGGAGGTCGGTGGGGTCCGAGCCCACCTACCGCTACCAGAGCGACGTGGGGGCGTTCTTCCGCCACTCGCCCGCCGTCGTCCGGCCCGCCTGACCTGGCCGGGTCAGCGGGGTCAGTCCCGGTCGTGCGGCTCGACCCAGGCGTGGAGCAGCTCCGTGCCCCGCTGGTCCCAGTCCTCGCCGGTGATGGCGTAGCGGACGTGGTCCTCCCACACCCCGTTGATCTCCAGGTACCGCAGCGCCACGCCCTCGTCGCGCAGGCCGATCTTCTCGGCCACCCGCCGGCTGGCCGCGTTGCGGGGGATGATCGATGCCTGCAGGCGGTGCAGGGCGAGCTCCTCGAAGGCGAAGCGGCACAGCACGACGAACGCCTCCGGCGTGTAGCCGTGCCCGGCCATGGCCTGGTCGATCCAGTAGCCGACGTAGGCGTTCTGGTAGGGCCCGCGCTGCACCGACGACAGGTTGATCTCGCCGGAGAACCGGCCGCCGACGAAGATGCCGAACCCGTAGCCGGTGCCGAGTTGGCGCTCGCGCTCGCGCGCCCCGCACCGGGCGGCGAACACTCGCCGGTCGGCGGTGGCGTCCGGCTGCCCCGGCAGCGGTCGCGGCTCCCACTTGACCAGCCAGTCGCGGGCGCTCCTGCGCACGTCGCGCCACGCGTCGAAGTCGCCGATCACGACCGGTCGCAGGGTCACCCTCCGCCCCGTGAGCTCGATCGTCGTGCTCCGGTGCGCCCCCCAGCTCATCGGTCCACCATCCACGGGACGGCGGACCGCGAGCAGACGCAGAGCTCATGGTGAGCGCGCCGAGGCGCGCTCACCGGCCAAGGACCTCGGCCAGCGCAGCGAGCAGCAGGGTGACGTTGCGCCGTCGAGCGGTGTGGCCCATGCAGCCGATCCGCCAGACCTTGCCGGCCCAGGCCCCGACGCCCCCGCCGATCTCGATGTCGTAGTCGTCGAGCAGCCGGCGTCGGACGGTCGCGTCGTCGGCCCCTTCGGGCACGAGGACCGTCGTCAGCTGGGGCAGGCGGTGGCCAGCGGTCGCCCACAGCCGCAGCCCGAGCTTCTCCAGCCCGGCGTGCAGGGCCGCGCCGCACGCCGCGTGACGGGCCCACGACGCCTCCAGCCCCTCGTCGAGCAGCGCGCCGAGGGCGCCGTGGAGCGACGTGATCATGGCGATCGGCGCGGTGTGGTGGTAAGCCCGGGTCGAGCCGGCCGTGTAGCGGCCGATCATCCCGAGGTCGAGATACCAGCTCTGCGGGCGCTCGATCCTGCGCGCCCAGGCCCGGTCCGACATGGTGAACGGGGCCAGACCGGGCGCCACCCCCAGGCACTTCTGGGTGCCGCTGTAGGCCACGTCCACGCCCCAGTCGTCGATGTGGACGGGGATCCCACCGAGGGACGTCACGCAGTCCGCGAGGACGAGCGCGCCCTGCTTGCCGGCGGCCACCGCGGCCACGTCGTTCTCCACGCCCGTGGAGGTTTCGGCGTGGACCACCGCGATCAGGTCGGGGGAGGGATGGGCGGCGAGCACGGCGCCAGGATCGATCGGGGTGCCCCAGGGGGCGTCGACGCGCACCACGTCGGCGCCGGCGCGCGCCGCCACGTCGCACATCCGCTCGCCGAAGAGGCCGTTGACCGCCACGACCACCGTCGACCCGGGGCCGACCAGGTTGACGAAGGCGGCCTCCATGCCCGCCGACCCCGTGCCCGACACCGGGAGGGTCACCGCGTTGGACGTGCCCCAGACGGTGCGCAGCCGGTCGCAGGTCTCGTCGAGCAGGGCCAGAAAGGCCGGGTCGAGGTGCCCGAGCAGCGGCCGGGTCAGCCCGGCGGTCGCCTCCGGGTAGGGATTGCAGGGCCCGGGGCCCATGAGGATGCGATCAGGGACCACCATGACCGGGATGCTACCGATCGGGCCCGGCGAGGGTCATGGCCAGACCGTCGAGGATGTCGGCCTCGGAGACCAGGCAGGCGTCGAGGCCGAAGTGGGCCATCAGCGTGTCCAGCACGACCAGGCCACCGACGATGACGTCGGCCCGCGCCTCCTCCATGCCGGGCCGGAGGCGACGCCGGTCGGCGTCGAGCGCGGACAGCTCGACGACGAGCGCAGACACGGTCGCTCCCCGCAGGACGTGGTGGTGGACGAGGTCACGGTCGTAGCGGTCGAGGCGCAGGTCGAGCGAAGCCGCCGCGGCGACGGTGCCGGCCAGACCGACGAGCCGGGCGGCACGCGCCAGCACCGGCGCCTCGCCGACGGCCGAGTCGAGCTGGCTCTCGACGTGGGCGCGGGCGGCGTCGAGCTCCTCGGGCCACGGCGGGTCGTGGGCCAGGAACCGCTCGGTGAGGCGCACACAGCCCACGTCCAGCGACCGCACGGCCGCAGGGCGCCCCGGGGGGCCGACGGCGAGCTCGGTCGAACCCCCACCGATGTCTGCGACCAGCCACGGGCCCGGATCGGCGACGAGCTCCGCGGTCGCGCCGGCGAAGCTGAGCCGCCCCTCCTCCTCGCCGGTCAACACCTCGAGGGGCACCCCGATGGCCGCGGCCGCCGGCAAGAGGAACGCCTCGTTGTTGGTGGCGTCCCTCGCCGCCGACGTCGCCGTGGCCCTGACCCGCTCGACGCTGTGCACGTCGAGCACCTCCCGGTAGTCGCGCAGGACCGACACGGTGCGCTCGATGGCGTCAGGTGCGAGGGCGCCGGTGCGGTCGACCCCCTGGCCGAGCCGGGTGATGGTCATGCGCCGCTCGACGGTGCGACCGGCGGTGGTGGCGACCAGGAGCCGGGTCGAGTTGGTACCGCAGTCGACGGCCGCGACGATCCCATCGGGCGATGCCGGTCCGCGCATCCCCACAGCCTGCCACGGCGCTCAGCCGCCGTTGCCGGCCAGGGCGTCGGCGACCCACGTCCCGACCGGGTCGTCACCGCCGGCGAGATACCAGGCGTAGTGGGCGTGGAGGCACTTCACGCCCTTCCTGGCCCCGCCGACCCCGCCGGTCGGCCGGGGCCCGGTCCATCCCGCCGGCATGGCCGACTCCCGCTCGACCGCATACCGCCGGTGGGCGGCCTCGAGCAGACCGGCGTCGACCGCGGCCTCGGCCGTGCGCACCCCGCCGGCGGCCTCGATGCGGTCGACCGCCCTGCGCACCACCGGGTCGATCAACCAGAACCGGGTGGGCATCGGCGTGCCGTCCTCGAGCAGGGGCGCGTTTCGGATCACTGCGGGCGCGCCGTCGCCGCCGCGCACCACGACGTCGAAGCTCCCGCGTGGTCGACGACCGAGGAGCTCTGCCACCCGCCGGACGTCCGCTTCCCGACCGGGTCCGGCGCCCGGGTCGCGCCCGGAGGTCACGGGCCGCACCGGTCTACGGCCGCCCGGCTCACCTCCGCCGGCGGCGACCGATGAGCAGCAGCAGGAGGAGGGCGCCGACGCCGCCGAGGACAGGTACCAGGCGCTTGGCCACGGAGCCGCCGGCGGCGTCGAGGAGGTCGACCGGGTCCGGCTCGGGGCTGTCGATCCGCCGCACCGCAGGGCGGGTCGCCGCGGCGGCCGTGTCCGCGGCCACGGAAGGGGCGGTGGTGGGCTCGGCCCCGGGAGGGGCGGTGTCGGACGGAGCCTCGGGGACCATCGCTCCCGGGCTCACCGCGGCGGCGTCGGCGGCGGGCTCGGCGGGTGCTCCCGCGCCGGGCGAGGTCCCGGCGGCCTCGGCCGCCCGGCCGGCGTGCTCACCGGCATCGGACGCGGCCGGCTCGGCCCCGGCGGTGGCCGGCACCGGCTCGGCGGCGGTGCTCGGAGCGGAAGTCTTCGGAGCGTCGCCCTTCTGCAGGTCGGCCTCGAGGGCCTCGACGAACTGCCCGATCAGCTTGGCGCTCACGTCGGCCAGCACGCCCCGGCCGAACTGCGCCACCTTGCCGGTGATCGTGAGGTCGGTGACGACCTTGACCCTGGTGCCGTCACCGTCGGCCGCGAGGGTCGCGGTGATGGTGGCGCTGGCGTTGCCCTGGCCCCTGGTGTCGCGCCCTGACGCCCTGAGGACCACGCGACCAGCCGACTCGTCGCGCTCCTGGAAGCTGGCGGTCCCCTTGTACTGCGCCGTGATCGGTCCGACCTTGACCTTGACGAGGCCGCGGAAGTCGTCACCTTCGATCTCCTGGAGCTGCGCCCCGGGGAGCATGGGGGCGATGCGCTCGACGTCGGTCAGCACCGCGAAGGCGGTCGGGGGCGGTGCGCTCACTAGGAAGTCGTTGGTCAATTCCATCGGCTGAGGTCCTCCAGGGTGTCGATGTCGCCGGGATCCCCGGCGCACGGTACTTCGGTCACGATCTCCGGGCGGCGGCGCATGACCACGCGGGCGCCCTCGTCGCCGGTGGACGGGAGCAGCGACCACACGGAGGCTGCGAGGCGCACCGGATTGCGCCTCGAGCCAGCGTAGGTCGCCACGGCGACGGGTGAAGGGCTCGCCGCCACGGCCCGCCACGCCGACGCCGGGATGCCCGGCTGGTCGCCGAGGCCGACGACCAGCGCGTCGAGCGCATGGCGACGGGCGGCGTCGACGGCCACGGTCAGCGAGGTGGACTGGCCGTCGGCCCACACCGGATTGGGCAGGACCTCGACGCCGTCGGGCACGGCGTCACCGATGTCGGCGGCCCCCGCCACGACCCATGTCTGGTCGAGGCCTGCGTCGAGCGCGGCCTGCAGGGCCCACGTCACGACCGGTCGACCCCGCCACAGCGACAGGAGCTTGTGGGTGCCGTCGGGGGCGACGAAGCGGCTGCCCGCCCCGGCGGCGAGGACGACGGCGGCGATGGTCACCCGCTCGGGGCCTGCGCCGACTCCACGTCGTCGTGGATGGGCCCGTCGGCGTCGCGGAGCGACGGCGCGATCCGGCCGGTGCGCGTGGCGATGATCTCCGCGCAGATCGACACCGCGGTCTCCTCCGGGGTGCGGGCGCCGATGTCGAGGCCGACCGGGGCCATGACCCGGGCCAGGCCGGCGTCGTCGACCCCGGCTTCGCGCAGGCGCACGTCGCGCTCGTCGGAGGTGCGACGCGAGCCCATGGCGCCGAGGTAGCCCACCTCGGTGGCCAGAGCGCCGACGATGGCGGGCACGTCGAACTTGGGGTCGTGGGTGAGCACGCACACCGCATCGCGGGGGCCGAGGCCGGCGCCGATGTCGGCCAGATGCCTGTCGGGCCAGGACACCACGACCTCGTCGGCCATGGGAAATCTGGCCCGCGTCGCGAACACCGGCCTGGCGTCGCAGACGGTGACCCGGTACCCGAGCACCTTGGCCACCCTGGCCAGGGCGGCGGTGAAGTCGACCGCCCCGAAGATCACCATCTGGGGGGGTGGGGCGAAGGACTCGATGAACACCGAGACCTCCCGCTCGCGCGCCTCGCCGTGGCGGCCGTAGTGGCGGGTGACGCTCAGGCCGGCGGCCAGCTCCCCGAGGGCGTCGCGGGTGACGACCCGATCCAGACCAGGGTCGCCGAGGGAGCCGGACACCACCGGGTCCGAGCCGGGGCGCACCACCAGCTTGGCCGCGAACAACTCGTCGAGGCCGTCGACGACCTCCACCAGGGCGACGGGCTCCTCGGCCCGGAGCGCCCCGGCCAGCAGCTCGAAGAGGGGTCCGTCTACCACTCGAGCGGTTCGACCAGCACCCGGATGGTGCCGCCACAGGTGAGGCCGACGGCGAACGCCTCGTCGTCGGAGTAGCCGAACGTGCACACCTGGGGCGGCGTGGTGCCGGCGAGGATCTCGAGGGCCTCGCTGACCACCGCACCCTCCACGCAGCCGCCGGACACGGACCCGGCCACCTCGCCGGCGTCGCTCACCACCATGGTCGCTCCCGGCAACCGCGGGCTCGAGCCCTCGATGCCGACCACCCGCGCCACCGCAACGCGCTTGCCCTCCGACCGCCACCGGTCGATGTCTGCGAGCACTTCCTTCATGCTGGGATCCTGCCTTTCTGCAAGCGGGCCACCTCGCTGCCGCCGATGACCGCAGTGAGGCGCTCGAGGGCCGCGAGTGAGTGACCCTCGACGAAGTCGTCAACGTAGGGCAGGGCCGCGGCCATTCCGCGAGCGAGGGGTGAGTAGCCGGGACTGGCCTTGAGCGGGTTGACCCACACGATGCGGTGGGCGACACGCGCCAGGCGGCCCATCTCCTCGGCCAGCTCGTCGGGATCCCCCCGGTCCCAGCCGTCGGAGAGGATCACCACGATCGATCCCCTCGCTGCGCCCCTGGTCCCCCACCGGTCGTTGAACTCCCGCAGCCCCGCACCCAGGCGGGTCCCACCTGACCAGTCGGCGACGGCCGACGACGTCGAGCGCAGCGCGGCGTCGGGATCCCGTGCGCTCAGCTCCCTCGTGACCCGGGTCAGCCGGGTGCCGAGCGTGAAGATCTCGGTGCGGGCCGGGCCTCTCGCGCCGATGGCGGCATGGGCGAAGCGGAGCAGTGCCCTGGCGTATGGCTCCATCGAGCCGGACACGTCGAGGAGCAGCACGACCCGGCGGGGCCGGTCGGCGGGGCTGCGCCACGCCCGGCGCACGGGCTCGCCCCCGGTCCGCAGGGCCGCTCGCACCGTGCGGCGCAGGTCCGGGTGGCCGCGGTGGTGGCGATCGGGGCGGCGCCGCCTGGCCGGACGCACCTCGCCGCTCACGCGCAGCCTGGCCACCAGGCGCTCGAAGTCGGCCCACTCCTCGGCGCTGTACGCCGCGATGTCCTGGGTGCGGAGGGTCTCCACCGCGCTCCACCTGACCGAGACGGTGGGGGCGGTGGCGTCGCCGTCGAGGTCGCCGTCGGGGCCGTCGTCGAGGCCGACCGACACCGGCTCGGGCTCGGGGTCGTCGGCGGGGCGCGACAGCGGCCGGTCGAGCCAGTAGGCGTCGAAGACGGCATCGTAGGCGGCCGCGTCCTCGGGCCTGCGGACCAGCGTCGACCGACCGGCCCAGTAGATCCCGTCGCGTCCGGCGCCGACGAGCCCGACGGCCTCGGCGAAGACCAGGGCGGCGCCGACGGGAACCGGCAGCCCGGCGCCCCTGAGGGCGCGCACGAACCCCACCACCAGCCGCTCGGCCCCGTCCTCGGGGCTGGTCGCGCCGTCGTCCCCGGCGGTCACCTCAGGCGCCGCGGACGGCTGCGGCCCTGACGAGGTCGCCGATGCCGGCCACCCGCAGGCGGTCGTGGTCCTCCCGGTACTTGAGGACGGTGCCGAGGGTGACCTCGACGGTGCGCTCGTCGATCCGCTCGCGTCCGAGAGCGGCGAGGGCCGCGGTCCAGTCGATGGTCTCGGCGACGCCTGGCGGCTTGTAGAGGTGCATGCCCCGGAGCGACTCCACCGCCGCGGCCACCTCCCTCGCCAGGCGGCGGGTGGCGTGGGGCACCCGGCGGCGGACGATCTCCACCTCGCGCTCGAAGTCGGGATGGTCGACCCAGTGGTACAGGCAACGCCGCTTGAGGGCGTCGTGCACGTCTCGCGTCCGGTTGGAGGTGATGATCACCCGGGGCGGGACGTCCGCCCTGAAGGTGCCGAGCTCGGGGACGGTCACCGCGTACTCGGAGAGGATCTCGAGCAGGAAGGCCTCGAACTCGTCGTCGGCGCGGTCGATCTCGTCGATCAGCAGGACCGGGGGCGGCCCGTCGCCGTGGTCGATGGCGGCGAGCAGCGCCCTGCGCACCAGGAACCGCTCCGAGTACACCCCGTCGGTGAGGTCGCCGAGGGCGCCGGCGTCCCCGACGGCCGCCCCGGTGACCTCGGCGGCGCGCAGGTGCAGCAGCTGGCGGGCGTAGTCCCACTCGTAGACCGCCTGGGCCACGTCGATGCCCTCGTAGCACTGGAGCCGGAGCAGCGTGCCGCCCGTCCAGGCGGCGAGGACCTTGGCCACCTCGGTCTTGCCCACGCCGGCCTCGCCCTCGAGGAGCAGGGGTCGCTCGAGGGTCATGGCCAGGAAGATGCTGGTGGCCAGGCCGTCGTCGGCCAGGTAGCCGTGGGCGTCGAGCGCCGCGGCCACGGCCTCGACGCTGCCGCCCTCCGACACGGGGGCGCGGGTACCTGCGGTCGTCACCGGGTCAGGCTACCGGTGCTGCGCTGCGGTCCCTGCGGCCTCAGGATGCGCCGGCTTCCTCCAGCGCCCGGCGGACCAGCACCTCGGCGAGGTGGCGGCGGTAGTCGGTGGAGGCGTTGAGGTCCGACGGCGGCTCGAGGCCGTCGGACGCGTGCGACGCGGCCTCCGACGCCGAGGCGCCCCCCGCCACCGCCTCCTCGACGGCGACGGCGCGCAGCGGCACCGAGCCCATGTTGACCAGGCCGACGCCGACCCGGCCGTTGCGGACGGCGGCCACGCCGACGATGGCCCAGTCCTGGGCCCGCCGGTTGAACTTCTGGAACGACCACCCGGCCCCGGTCGCCTTCGGGACGACGATCTCGGTCATGACCTCGTCGGGGGCGAGGGCCGTCTCGAGGAACCCGTGGAAGAAGTCGGCGGCGGCGATGGTGCGCTCACCGGCGGGCCCGACCACCTTGAACGAGGCGCCGAGGGCGAGGGCCGCGGCCGGCAGGTCCGAGGCGGGGTCGCCGTGGGCGATCGAGCCGCCGATGGTGCCGCGATGACGGACCTGGGGGTCGCCGACCTGCCCGGCCACGTGGGCCAGCAGCGGGGCGTCACGCAGGATCGTGTCGTCGATCTCGACGTCGCGGTGGCGGGTCAGGGCACCGATGGCCAGCGTGTCGCCCTGGTCCCGGACATAGGACAGGTCGCGCAGCCGGCCGATGTCGATCACCACCGCAGGGGCGGCCAGGCGGAGCTTCATGAGCGGCAGCAGCGAGTGGCCCCCGGCGAGGAGCTTGGCGTCGTCGCCGTGCTCGGTCAGCAGGCTGATGGCCTCGTCGAGGCTCGACGCCCGCTTGTACTCGAAGGCGGCGGGGATCATGCCGACACCCCGCTCGCGCTCGGGGCCTTCGCCGCGGCGAGCACGGCCTTGACGATGTTGTGATAGCCGGTGCAGCGGCACAGGTTGCCCTCGAGGCCCTCCCTGACCTCGGCCTCGGTCGGGTCCGGGTGCTCGTCCAGCAGCGACACCGCGGCCATCACCATCCCGGGCGTGCAGTAGCCGCACTGGAGGCCGTGGTGCTCGCGGAACGCCTCTTGCATGGGATGCATCGGCTCCCCGCTGCTCAGGCCCTCGATGGTCAGGATCTCGGTGCCGTCGGCCTGGGCCGCGAGCATCGTGCACGACTTGACCGACTCGCCGTCGACGAGGACCGTGCAGGCCCCGCACGACGACGTGTCACAACCGACGTTGGTGCCGGTCAGGCCGGCGACCTCGCGCAGGTAGTGCACGAGCAGCAGGCGGTCCTCGATCTGATCGGTGCGTGACGCGCCGTTGACGGTGGTGGTGACGTCCATCTTCTCTCCCTTGAGAGGTTGTGTGTGTCCGGTGGGGTGGGGGGTGCTCAGGCGCCGGCGATGGCCCGCCAGACCCGCTCGGGGCTGGCCGGCATGTCGACGTGGCGGACCCCCAGGTGGGCGAGGGCGTCGCAGACGGCGCTCTGCACCGCCGGCGTGGAGCCGATCGTCCCCGACTCGCCGATCCCCTTGGCGCCGAGGTCGTTGATCGGCGTCGGGGTGGCCATCGGGATCAGCTCGAAGGAGGGCAGCTCGGTGGCGGAGATCATGGCGTAGTCGGCCAGGTTGGCGGTGACGGGGTTGCCGTCCTCGTCGTACTGGAACTCCTCCATGAGCGCCTGCGCCGCACCTTGCGCCAGGCCGCCGTGACGCTGCCCCTCGGCGAGGAGGGGGTTGATGATGGTGCCGGCGTCGTCGACCGCAACCAGGCGCATCAGGGTCACCTGGCCGGTCTCGCGGTCGATCTCGACCACGGCCACGTGCGCTCCGAAGGGAAAGGTGGGCCCCGCGGGCGCCGAGCTCCGGTCGACCCTCAGGCCGGTCGCGCCGGCCTCGCCGGCCAGCTCGCTCCAGGTCCGGCCGGCAGCGGGGGTGCCCGCCACGTGGAACCGGCCAGCCACCTTGTCGAGCACGACGTCGCCGGGAGCCGCCTCGAGGGCGTCGGCGGCCAGCTTCCTGGCCTGCTCGACCAGCTCGGCGGACGCCTCGTGGACGGCCAGGCCCCCGGACTGCAGTGACCTCGAGCCCATCGTCCCGCCGCCGGCGGCGACCAGGTCGGTGTCGTTGGCGATGACCTCGATGTCGGCCATCGGGATCCCGAGCTGCTCGGACGCCAGCATGCTCCACGCCGTGAGGTGACCCTGGCCGTGGGGCGAAGACCCCGTGTAGACCTTGGCCCGGCCACCCGGCAGCACCTCGACGGCGGCGAACTCCCCGGGGGGTCCGGCACCGTTGGTGATCTCCACGTAGGTCGACACGCCGATGCCGAGCAGCATGCGGTCGTCGCCGGTCCGGCGCTTCGCCTGCTCGGCCCTGAGGGTCTGGTAGCCCGAGGCGTCGATGGCCAGGTCGAGCGAGCCGCCGTAGTCACCGATGTCGTACACCGTGCCGGTCGGGTTGGTGAAGGGGAACGCCTCGTTGGCGACGAGGTTGCGCGCCCTGACGTCGGCCGGGTCCTGGCCGATCTCCGCGGCGAAGAGGTCCATGGCCCGCTCGATGGCGGCGGTGGCCTCGGGGCGGCCAGCGCCGCGGTAGGCGACGGTCGGGGTGGTGTTGGTCACCACCGCCCTGGCCGAGAACTCCACCTTGGCGATGGCGTAGGTGCCGCTCGCCATCATCCGGGTGAACACCGGGAGAAACGACCCGATGGCCGGGTAGGCGCCCGCGTCCTGGACGACCTCGAGGCGGTAGGCGGTCACGTGACCGTCCCGGCTGCCGCCGATGCGGACCTGTTGGACCTGCGCACGGCCGTGGCCCATGGCGACCATCGACTCGGAGCGGTTCTCGGTCCAGCGGACCGGCCGGCCCGAGGCCCTGGCCAGCCACGGCAGGAGCAGGTCCTCGGGGTAGAGGCCGATCTTGGCGCCGAAGCCGCCGCCGACGTCGGGCGCGATGACCCGCACCTGGTCGGCCTCGAGCCCGTAGACACCGGCGAGCGCGCCCTTGGCGCCGTGTGGCGCCTGGTTGGACGCGTGCTGCGTGAGTCGACCGTCGCCACCCCAGCTGGCTGCGCCGGAGCGGACCTCGAGCGGGCAGGGCGCCACCCGCTGGTTGACGATGCGCTGGGCGACCACCACGTCGCAACCGGCGAAGAAGTCGTCTTCGAGGGGTGCCTCGAGGGAGACGGCCACGTTGGTGCCCACCTCGGGGAAGAGCAGCTCGGTGCCGTCGTCGGCGGCGTGCTCGCTGTCGATCACCGCTGGGAGCGGGTCGTAGTCGACCAGGATCACCTCGGCGGCGTCCTCGCCCTGGTCGCGCTCCTCGGTGAGGAGGACCGCCACCGGCTCGCCGACGAAGCGGACGCGGTCGGTGGCGAGGAACGGCCTGGCCATGCCGTCGGGCACACCGGGCAGGCCGGCCGGGATCGGGGGCAAGTCGACGTCGGCGGCCGTGTAGACGGCGGCCACGCCGGGCATGGCCGCCGCCTCGGACACGTCGATCGACGAGATCAGGGCGTGGGCCATGGTCGAGCGAACGAAGGTGACCCACAGGGCGCCTTCGAGGGGGAGGTCGTCGCCGTAGACCCCGCCCGTGGTCAGGAACTTCGGGTCCTCTCGGCGCAGGACCCGGTTGCCGAGGATGCTCATTCGGGCGACCCCTCCGGGGACGCCCAGGAGCGGGCTGCTCTGCTGGTCGGTTCGCGCTGCGGGCTCATGTCCCGGGACCTTACGCCCTGTGGTGGATCTGTTCCCACGGCCTCGCAGGTACGGGGCCGGATACCGTCGGCGGCCCCGCAGGCACCGGCTCGCGAACGTGGGCGGCCTGCACATCCGCCACCGGCTCGGCCACGCCCGATCCTGGTGCTCAGTGCCAGAACTCGAGCGTCTGCCACCACGAGCGGTGGCCGCTCCTGGTCGCCGGCGCGGTGGGGGCCGCCGCAGGGGACGGCGTCGGCAGGATGGCGTAGCTCCTGTGCCCAGGCAGGACCAGGCCGTACTGCTGGTGGGCGATCTGCTCGATCTGGGCCGGGTCGGCGAGGGCGGCGGCCCGCGTCGCGAGGAACCGGTTCTCGCGGTCGAGGGCGGCGATCCTGGCCTGGGTGGTGGCCAGGCTGTGCTGCTCGGCGAGCAGGGTCCTGGCCGGGAACACGAACAGCAGGACCACGCCCGCCGCGGCGACGGCCGCGAGGAGACCGCGGACGGCGCGCCTCACCTGCGACCACCGCCAGACGCCGAGCGCCGAGGGGCGAAGGCAGCGCGGCCGGGGTACCTGGCGTCGTCGCCCAGCTGGTCCTCGATCCGCAGCAGCTGGTTGTACTTGGCCACCCGGTCGGTCCGCGCCGGCGCACCCGTCTTGATCTGGCCGCAACCGGTGGCGACGGCCAGGTCGGCGATGGTCGTGTCCTCGGTCTCCCCCGAACGGTGCGACATCACGGCGGTGTAGGAGTGCGCCGTCGCCAGCGCCACGGTCTCGAGGGTCTCGGTCAGCGTGCCGATCTGGTTGACCTTGACCAGGATCGAGTTGGCCGTGCCGGCCTCGATCCCCCGGGCCAGCCGGGTGGCGTTGGTGACGAACAGGTCGTCGCCGACGAGCTGGACCCGGTCGCCCAGGCCGGCGGTCAGCGTGGCCCAGCCGTCCCAGTCCTCCTCGGCCATGCCGTCCTCGATGGAGATGATCGGGTACCGGTCGCACAGGCCGACGTAGAGGTCGCGCAGCTCGCCGGCGTCGAGGGTCCTGCCCTCGCCGGCGAGCACGTAGGTGCCGTCGCGGTGGAACTCGGTGGACGCCGCGTCGATGGCGATGGCCACCTCGTCGCCGGGGGCGCGCCCGGCGCGCTCGACGGCCTCGAGCAGGACGCGGACGGCCTCCTCGTTGGAGGGCAGGTCGGGCGCGAACCCGCCCTCGTCGCCGATCGCGGTCGACAGCCCCCGCTCGGCGAGCACCGCCTCGAGCCGGTGGTAGATCTCCGCCCCCCAGCGCAGGGCCTCGGTGAAGGAGGCGGCGCCGACCGGGACGATCATGAACTCCTGCATGTCGACGTTGTTGCCCGCGTGGGCGCCCCCGTTGATGACGTTCATCATCGGCACCGGCAGGACGTGCGCGCCCGCGCCCCCGACGTAGCGGTAGAGCGGGAGGCCGCTCTCGTCGGCCGCCGCCTTGGCCACGGCGAGGGAGACCCCGAGGATGGCGTTGGCACCGAGGCGGCCCTTGTCGTCCGTGCCGTCGAGATCGATCAGGACCCGGTCGATCTGGCGCTGGTCCAGGGCTTCCAGTCCCTCGACCACGTCGGCGATCTCGTCCTCCACGTTGGCCACCGCCCCGAGGACGCCCTTGCCCCCGTAGGCGTCCCCGCCGTCACGCAGCTCCACCGCCTCGAACGACCCCGTCGATGCCCCCGATGGGACCGCGGCCCGGCCCTGCGCCCCCGACTCGAGTCGGACCTCGACCTCGACGGTCGGGTTACCTCGCGAGTCGAGGATCTGCCGGGCGATCAGCTGGTCGATGGCGCTCATGGCTGGATCGGCTCCCTCGGGCGGGACAGCGCCCCCTGTTGGGGACCGGAAGGAAACAACTTGGGCGGCCGTAGGCCGCAGGTGACGTTGCGAGGGGACCGGAAGGTTGACGGCCGCCCAAGTTGTTTCCGCACGGGCCCTTACTCGTGTGACTGGTGGTGGTGAAGGTAGTCGAGTTGCTGCCGGGATTCGGGACACGCCGGCGGCGGCCCTCGCCGGGCGCCCGTTCCCCCGCGCCGCGGCGAGCTTTGGGCCCCTCACGTTGGATAGTCACGCCAGGCGCCCCGAGAAGCCGCCCACGGCCACCGGCCGCCGACGCGCGCGGCGCCACCCACCGGTCGCGCACGGTCGGCCGGCGCCCACGGTCGGCCGGCGCCCCGATGGCCGCTGCGCCAATCGACCGCAGAAGGCAGATGCGTCGGACTCCGGTCACGAACCCGCGCCCACCGCCGTCGATCGGCCGCAGATCCCGTTGAGCCGGTCGGGTGAGCCCGACGAGCGCCAGGAACGCCAGGTCAGTCCCCGAGCGACGCCTTGGCCTCGGCCCACCACCGGTCGACGGTGGCCGGGTCGGCGCGGCCGGCGACGACGCCCTCGGCGACGGCGAGGCCCTCGACGGCCCGGGCGCGGGCGAGGAAGCGGGAGGTGGCGCCCCGCAGGGCGCCCTCGGGGTCGACGCCGAGCTTGCGGCCGAGGTTGACCGCGCTGAACAGCACGTCGCCGAGCTCGGCGACGACCGCCTCGCCAGCGCTCTCCGAGACATCACCCGAGACGTCGGGGGCGCCCCCCGAGACGTCGGCGACCGAGGGGACGCCGGAGGTGGCGGCGCCCCCCGAGACGTCGGCCACCGAGGGGGCGCCGGCGTCGACGGCGGACCGCAGCTCGCCGAGCTCCCCGTCGAGGGCCGCCCACACCCCGCCGACGTCCGGCCAGTCGAGGCCGAGGGAGGCGGCCCGGCGTTGCACCTTGTCGGCGTAGAGGAGGGAGGGCAGCGTGGAGGGGATCCCGTCCATGATCGACGCCCGGCCCTTCTCCGCCTGCTTGCGCTGCTCCCACTCCAGGCTCAGGTCGGACATCGCGACGTCGGACACCGCGACGTCGGACACCGCGACGTCGGACACCGCGACGTCGGACACCGCGAAGACGTGGGGATGGCGGGCGACCAGCTTGTCGTGGATGCCCCTGGCCACGTCGGACAGCTCGAAGCGGCCGGCCTCGGCGGCGAGGGTGGCGTGGAACACCACCTGGAACAGGAGGTCGCCGAGCTCTTCCTCCAGGTGGGACCAGGCGTCGTCGACGGCCGGGTCGCCGGCCCCGGCGAGCCCGGCGGCGTCGAGCCGACCGGCGCCGGCGGGGAGCGCGTCGATGGCGTCGAGCACCTCGTAGGTCTCCTCGAGGAGGTGGCGGCCCAGGCTGCGGTGGGTCTGCTCGCGGTCCCACGGGCAGCCGGTCCTGAGCGTGCGGACCAGGCCGGCCAGCCTGGCCGTCTCCCCGGCCACGGGTGCGGCCAGCGCGGGGATCCAGATGCTGGTCAGGTGATCGGGGCGCAGGGCCCGGTCGAGGTCGGCCCAGGCGACGGTGGCGACGACCTCGTCGGGGAGGCCGAGGCGGCCGAGGACCGTGACCGGGCCCGGATCGGCGTCGACGGCCAGCTTGATGTCGGAGAGGACCCGGGGGTGGTCGCACTGGGCCACGAGGAGCGGACCGCGCTCCCCCGCCGCCTCGACACCGAAGCGGTGGCCGTCAACCAGGCGGACGCCGGCGGCGAAAGGGTCGATGCCGAGCCGGTCCCACGCCAGGTCGACGAAGGACAGCGCGGGGAGCAGGTCGACCGTGAGGTCGGCGCGCCTGCGCAGCAGCTCCACGGTCCGCTCGGCGACCAGGGGCGAGCCGGGCACGGCGTAGCAGATCTCCCCGTGCTCGCCGGCGGCGGCGGCGAGGCGCTCGACGATGGTCTCGTAGACGTCGTCGATCGAGTCGGCCGCGTCGTACACCGCGTCGAAGGACTCGGACTCGCCGACCACCGAGGCCGAAGGGTGGCGCCGGGTGCGCACGAAGCGAACCGGGATCCGCTCGATGGCCGCGGCGGCCGACGCCGTGAGCGCGCCGGGGTCGCCGGGACCGAGGCCGACGACCACCACGTGCCCGACGACCACGTGCCCGGTCATCCGTCCACCGGGACGGGGAGGGTGGGCACGGACGGGGAGGGTGGGCACGGACGGCTAGGAGGCTTTGGCGAAGCGGGCGGTGCTCGGCGGCACGACCCGGTAGCCTGCGGCGCGGGTCCTCGCCCAGGTCCCGTAGGCCGGGTTGACCTGGACGTGGGCGGCGGCGATGACCGCCTCCACGCGTTGGGTGCCGGCGGCGGACGCGTTGGCCGCGGACAGCACCCGGAGCAGCGCGGGCCCGATCGGCACGAGGGCGCGGCTGGCCACGGCGATGACCTGGTAGCCGTACGGCGTCCGCTCCGGCACGGCCGCCTTGTGCGCGGGCAGGGCGAGCAGGGTGGTGATCAGGCCGAGCGAGAGCCCGGCGAAGGTGCGGGCGTCGTAGCAGGTGACCGAACCGGTCGAGCCGGCCGAGCCGGCATCGATGGCCTTCTGGATGGACACCGCCCTGGCCCGGCTGGCGGCCATGTCGATGCCGTGCGCGCCGGGGACGCTGACGTTGACGGTCCGCACGCAGAGGGACGTGAACAGCGAACCTCCGTACCCCGAGAACACCCGGCTGACATAGGACGGGCTCACGCCGGTGGAGGGGTACAGCATGGCCTGGTCGGCGAAGCGCTGGACGAAGGCGTCGCGCAGCGACGGTGGGAAGCGGTACCAGACGAGGTTCTGGGCGTTGGCCGCGGCGGAGACCGCCCTGGCCGCGTCCAGCACGGCCGGCGTCGGGAGGTCGTGAGTCCTGACCAGGTGCTGGTGCACCGCCGTCGCGTCGACCAGGTCGTTGAGCACCTGGGCCGTCCAAGCCGTGGTGTAGGTGCCGGACGACGCGCCCTGGACCTTGAGGCCGCTCGACGCCCCGTTGGCGTCGATGCTGTCGATGTAGACGGAGTTGGCGGAGCGGCTGGCCAGCTCGGCGTCGAGGACGGTCTGCTTCACCACCTGCCCGTTGATCGATGCGGCGAAGGGCGACGAGTCGCAGCCGGCCGCGACCAGGGACACGGTCGCGGCGACGGCCACGCCGGCGAGGGTTCGGCGGAGGGATCTCACAGCGGGGTGATGCTACCGACCGCCCCCTCAGGGCCCACAAACCCGGCCCGCCACGGGAATCACTCGACCAGGGTGGCGAGCAGCTCGGTCAGGTCGCCGGCGGGTTCCGCACCGCGCGGGAGGGGCACGACCAGCTGGCCGATGTCCTCTTTGTAGATGGCCTTGGGCACCAGGCGGGTGAGGCGGACCCGCTGGCTGGCCTTGAGGGAGATGGGGGCCAGCCTGGCGGTCATGCCGGGACCGGTGATGCCGCCGGCGGACTTGACCACGGCGATCTCGCGGACGCCGAGCCTGGCGCACTCGGCGCGCAGCGAGCCGATGCGCAGCAGGGCCTCGGCCGGCTCGGGCAGGGGCCCGTAGCGGTCGGTCCACTCGGCGCGGATGTCGTCCACCTCTCGGTGGGTGGTGACCGTCGCCAGCCGCCGGTAGGCCTCGAGGCGCAGATCCTCGCGGGCGACGTAGTCGGCGGGGAGGTTGGCCGTGACGGGCAGGTCGAGCTTGATCTCGGCCGGCTCCCGGCGCTCCTCGCCCTTGAGCTCGGCGACGGCCTCGCTGACCATCTGCACGTACAGGTCGTAGCCGACCGCGGCGATGTGGCCCGACTGGTCGCCCGAGAGCAGGTTGCCGGCGCCGCGGATCTCGAGGTCACGCATGGCGATCTTGAACCCCGAGCCGAGCTCGGTGTGCTCGCCGATGGTCCGCAACCGCTCGTAGGCCTCCTCGGAGAGGGAGACGTCGGGCGGGAAGAGCAGGTAGGCGTAGGCCCGCTGGCCGGCCCGTCCGACGCGTCCGCGCAGCTGGTGCAGCTGGCCGAGGCCGAGGCGGTCGGCGCGGTCGACCACGAGGGTGTTGACCGTCGGCATGTCGATCCCCGACTCGATGATCGTCGTGCACACGAGGACGTCGTAGCGGCCCTCCCAGAACTCGTAGACGATCCGCTCGAGCACCGCCTCGTCGAGCTGACCGTGGGCGACGGCCACCCTGGCCTCGGGCACGAGGGCCCGCAGCTCGGCGGCCACCTTCTCGATGTCGCGCACCCGGTTGTGGACATAGAACACCTGCCCCTCGCGCAGCAGCTCCCTGCGGATGGCCTCGGCCACGGCCCGCTCGTCGTGCTCCCCCACGTAGGTGAGGATCGGCTGCCGCTCGGCCGGCGGGGTGTTGAGGAGGGTGAGGTCGCGGATGCCGGTCAGGCTCATCTCGAGCGTGCGCGGGATGGGGGTGGCGGTGAGGGTGAGCACGTCGACGTCGGTCCGCAGCTTCTTGATGCTCTCCTTGTGGTTGACGCCGAAGCGCTGCTCCTCGTCGACGACGAGCAGGCCGAGGTCCTTGAACTCGAGCTCGCCAGAGAGGAGCCGGTGGGTGCCGATGACCACGTCGACGGAGCCGTCGGCCAGGCCGGCGACCACGTCACGGGCCTGGGCCGGGGTGAGGAAGCGGGACAGCATCTCGACGCGGACGGGGTAGCCGGCGAACCGGTCGGCGAAGGTCTGGAAGTGCTGGGAGGCGAGCAGCGTGGTCGGCACGAGCACGGCGACCTGCTTGCCGTCCTGCACGGCCTTGAAGGCCGCCCGGATGGCGACCTCGGTCTTGCCGAAGCCCACGTCGCCGCAGACCAGGCGGTCCATGGGCGCGCCCGACTCCATGTCGGCCTTGGTCTCGGTGATGGCCTTGAGCTGATCGGCGGTCTCGGCGTAGGGGAACGAGCCCTCCATCTCGGTCTGCCACACCGTGTCGGGGGCGAAGGCGTGGCCGGGGGCGTTGACCCGGCGCTGGTAGAGCACGACGAGCTCCTGGGCGATCTCCTTGACCGCGGAGCGGACCCGGGACTTGGCCTTCTGCCACTCGGAGCCGTTGAGCCGGCTGAGCGACGGCGACTCGCCGCCGGTGTAGGGGCGCAGCAGGTCCACCTGGTCGGAGGGGATGAACAGCTTGTCGCCGCCGCGGTAGTCGAGGACGAGGTAGTCGCGCTCGACGCCGCCGATGGCGCGGCCCACCATGCCACCGAAGCGGCCGACGCCGTGCTGGTAGTGGACGACCAGGTCGCCGGCCTTCATGTCGTCGAAGAACGTCTCGGCCGCCCTGGCCCGGCGCCGTGGCCGGCGGTGGGCGCGCCGCCGGCCGGTCAGGTCGGCCTCGGCGAGCACGGCCAGCTGGAGGGGCGGGTAGACGAAGCCGCGCTCGATCGGCTCGACGACGATGCGCACGCCGGGGACGGTCAGCTTGCCGTCGGCCTCGTGGCCGTCGAGGACGGGGGCGTTGATGCCGTGGTCGCGCAGCACGGCGGCCAGGCGGGCCGCGCTGCCCCGGCCCTCGGCGCAGACGGCCACCCGGTAGCCGCCGGCGACGAGCTCGTGCAGGCGGGCGACGAAGCGGTCGGGGTCAGCGAGAGGTGAGTCCCAGCCGGTGGCGGCCACGACGGTGGTGTCGGGCCCCTCGGGGGCGACGGTGATGGTCCACGCCGCCGCCCGGGTGCGCGCGAGGAGCCGGTCGAAAGGCAGGTGGAGGGGGGGAAAGGCCTCGCCGTCGGCTCCCCACGTCTGGGCCAGGGTGCCGGCCAGGGCGACCTCCTCGTCGAGCAGCTCCCTGGCCCTGTCCCTCATCCTCCTCGGCTCGACGAGCAGCACGAGGCCACTGTCGGGGAGGAGGTCGGAGAGCAGCCGCTCCTCGCCGGCCAGCCACGGCAGCCACGACTCCATGCCGTCGAAGGTCAGCCCCTCGGCCAGGCGCTCCCACTGCTCGCGGCCCCAGGGGGCCTCGCCGACCAGGGCGGCGGCCCTGGCGCGGAGGTCGTCACTCGGGAGCAGCTCCCGGCAGGCGAACAGCTCCACGACCTCGACGTCGCCCGTCGAGCGCTGGTCGCCGACGCCGAACTCGGTGAGGCGGTCGACCTCGTCTCCCCAGAGGTCGATGCGGACCGGCCCTTCGGCCGTCGAGCCGAACACGTCGACGATCGAGCCCCGCACGGCGAGCTCGCCCCGGTGCTCGACCTGGTACTCGCGGCGGTAGCCCATGGCGACGAGTCGGGCCACGAGCGCCTCGGGGTCGATCTGCTCGCCCCGCCTGACCACGACGGGCGCGAGGTGCTCGACGCCGGGGCCGATGCGCTGGAGCAGCGACCGGATCGGGGCCACGAGGACGCGGGGGCCCCGGTCGCCGGCGCCCGCCGCGTGGGTCCCCCCGAGCAGGCGCCACATGGCCCGGAGGCGACGGCCCATGGTCTCGACGCTCGGGCTGACCCGCTCGAAGGGCAGGGTCTCCCAGGCGGGAGCGAGCTCGACCTCGTCGGGGCCGAGCCAGGCGGCCAGGTCGTGGGCCAGGCGCTCGGCGTCGCCGGCGGTCGGCACGGCGACGATCGCCGGGTGGCGCCCCGCGGCCTCGACGGCGCCGGCGATGGCAAAGGCCCTGGCCGGCTCGGGCGCCGACACGACTGCGCTGCGCAGCCCCTCGAGGTCGACGAAGGTGGCGTCGCTGCGCAGCAGCGGCAGCAGCTGGGCGAGCGCGCCACCAGTCCTGCCCCCGTCGTCGGGCAGTGGTCCTGCAGGGGCGGGGGTGGTCTCGGGGGGCGCGCTCACCGTGTCACCCATTGAACCGGTTCTGCGCCTCGACCACGCCGTCGGCGAGGATGAGCTCGACGGCGTCGGCCGCCAGGGCGATGGACACGTCGAGCTCGGTCCGCTCCCGCCGGCCAGGAGCCCTGAGGACGTGGTCGACGCCGCGGTCCCTGCCGCCCGGCGGCTTGCCGATCCCGATGCGGACGCGGGTGAAGGCGTCGTCGTGCAGGTGGGCCTTGATGGAACGCAGGCCGTTGTGGCCGGCGAGGCCGCCGCCGGCCTTGACCTGCAGCCGGCCGGCGGGGAGGTCGAGCTCGTCGTGCACGATCACCAGCCGGGCCAGGTCGTCGATGCCGTGGCGGCGCACGAGCGGGGCGACGGCCTGGCCGGAGTCGTTCATGTAGGTGGTCGGCACGGCGAGGGCCAGGCGGCGGCCTCCGACGACGGCCTCGGCGGACATGGCGTGCTCCCGGGATCGCCTGAGGCGCTGGCCGTGGCGCTCGGCCAGGAGCTCGATGGTGTCGGCGCCGGCGTTGTGGCGGGTGCGGGCGTACTCGGCACCGGGGTTGCCGAGCCCGACCGCCAGGAGGTCGGCGGGGGTGCCGGTGCGGGGACGCAGCGCGGCTCAGCCCTCGTCGGGTGCCGGTTCCGCGGCCTCCTCGCCGCCCTCGTCGCCCGCGGCGGCCTCGGCCTCCTCGGCGGCCGCCTCCGCCTCCTCGGCCTCGAGCTCCTCGACCTCGGCGGCGACGACCGAGGCGGCGGCCACCACGACCGGCTCCTCGGGGTCGACGTCGGTGGTGACCCCCCTCGGCAGCGGGAGCTCGCCGACGCGCACGGTGTCGCCGATCGACAGCTCGGTGATGTCGACCTCGACGGCGTTGGGGATGTCGCCGGGCCTGGCGTGGACGGTGAGCGACTGCAGGGGCTGCTCGAGCAGGCCACGGTCCTGCTCGACCTGCTTGGCCTCGCCGATCAGGGTGATCGGGACCTCGGCGGAGATGACCTCGGTGCGGCTCACGATCTGGAAGTCGACGTGGACGACGGTGTTGCGGACGGGGTGGCGCTGCAGCACCCGGGCCAGGGCCAGGTGTGAGGTGTCGCCGACCTTCAGGTCGAGGAGCTGGTTGACGCCGGCATCACCGGTCAGGGCGCTGCGCAGCTCCCTGGCGTCGACCGACACCGACGAGGCGTCGACGCCGTGGCCGTAGACGACGGCGGGGATGCGGCCGGTGGTGCGCAGCCGGCGGGACTCCGAACTGCCGGTGGTGCGGCCAGTCTGGGCGACGAGGGTGATCTCGGCCATCGAACTCGGTGCTCCTCCACCCCGCGTTGCCGGGGTTTTCGCTCACGTGGGACCACCTGCGGCAGAGCCGGCGGGGGACCGATGGAATCTAGTGCACTGCGGGCCGCGGCGCCCACCCGGGCGAGCTGGGCGGCGTCAGGTCTGGTTCTCGCCGTCGAAGATGGCCGACACCGACCGCTCGTCGAACACGGCGTCGATGGCCTCGGCGAAGATGGCCGCCACCGAGACCACCTCGATCTTGTCGATCTGCTTCTCGGGGGGCAGGGGGAGGGTGTCGGAGACGACCACCCGGCTGATCACCGAGTTCTTGAGCCGGTCGACCGCGGGATCCGACAGGAGGGCGTGGGTGCACATGGCCCAAACGTCGGTGGCGCCCTTGGCGACGAGGAGGTCGGCGGCCGCGCAGATCGTGCCCGCGGTGTCGATCATGTCGTCGATGAGGACGCACATGCGTCCCTCCACGTCGCCCATGACGTCGAGGGCCTCCACCTGGTTGACGGTGTCCTTGGGGCGGCGCTTGTAGACCGACGCCACGTCGACCTGCGCGCCGAGGTGCCTGGCCGCCTGCTCGGCCACCTTGGAGCGGCCGGTGTCGGGCGAGACCATCACGAAGTCGGCCGGTGCGTGCTCGCGCAGGTACTCGGTGAGCATGGGGGCGGCGGTGAGGTGGTCGACGGGCCCGTCGAAGAAGCCCTGGATCTGCCCGGCGTGGAGGTCGACGGAGATGATCCGGTCGGCCCCGGCCGCGGCGAAGAAGTCCGAGACCAGGCGGGCCGTGATCGGCTCGCGGCTCTTCGACTTCCTGTCCTGGCGGGAGTAGCCGTAGTAGGGGCAGACGGCGGTGATCCGGTTGGCCGATGCCCGCTTGGCCGCGTCGATCATGATCCACTGCTCGAGGAGCGAGTCGTTGACCGAGCGGCCCTGGGTCTTGCTGTGGCTCTGGATGATGAACACGTCGGCACCGCGCACCGACTCGCGGAAGCGGGGCCGGATCTCGCCGTTGGCGAAGTCGACCAGGTTGGCGTCGCCCAGGGAGATGCCGAGCTCGCCGGCGATCCGCTCGGCGAGGTCCGGGTGCGACCTCCCCGTCAGGAGGTGCATGCGGCGCTTGGGGACCAATTCCACGTTCACTCCAGGGGCGCTGGACGGCTGTCGGGGAACATACCAGTGAACCCGGGGCCGGTGACCCGCCCGGCCTCCACCACGCTCCCCGGCGGCAGGTACGCCCAGGGTCCGACCTGTGCGCCCGCCCCCACCTCGGCTCCCCGACCGACGGTGGCGGAGACCACGGCGCGGGTGCCGACCCGGCAGTCGGCCAGCTGGGTGTTGGGGCCGATCTCGGCGCCGGGGCCGACGGTCGTGGCGCCCTGGAGCACCGTGCCCGGGTAGATCGTGACGTCGCGGTCGAGCACGACGGTGGTGTCGAGGTAGGTCTGCGCCGGGTCGACCAGGGTGACGCCGCGGGCCAGCCAGGCGCGGTTGATCCGCCGCCGCAGCTCCGCTTCGACCTTGGCCAGCTGGATGCGGTCGTTGACCCCGGCGACCTCGCCGGGATCGGCGACGGGGTGGGCACCGACCTCGTAGCCGGCGTCGTGGAGGACCCCCACCACGTCGGTCAGGTAGTACTCGCCCTGGGCGTTGTCGGGGCTGAGGCGGCGCAGCGCCGGCGCGACCACCGACCGGCGAAACAGGTAGATCGAGGTGTTGACCTCGTCGACGGCCCGCTCCTCGTCGGTGGCGTCTGCCTGCTCGACGATCCTGGCGACGTCGCCCTTGCGGCCCCGCAGGACCCGGCCGTACCCGGTCGGGTCGTCGAACCTGGCGGTGAGGACGGTGGCCGCGGCGGACCCGGACTGGTGGGCGGCGCGCAGGTCGGCGAGGGTCTCGGGCCGCAGCAGGGGCGTGTCGCCGGGAAGGACGATGATGTCGCCGCCGTCATCGGCGTCGTCGTCGTCGTCGAACGCGGTCATGGCCGCCGACACCGCGTCGCCGGTCCCCCGCGGGGACCGCTGCTCCACGAAGTCGATCCGCAGGCCGTCGGGTGGCTGCTCGGCGACCGCCTTGGTCACCCGGTCGCCGCCGTGGCCGACCACCACGACGACCCGGTCGAGGTCGAACCCGGCGAGGGCGTGGAGGACGTGGAGCACCATCGGCCGCCCGCAGAGCCGGTGGAGGGGCTTGGGGCGCTCGGAGCGCATCCGCGTCCCCTCGCCGGCGGCGAGCACGACAGCGGAGAGGGATCGGACCGGGGGGTCGGGGAGATCGGTCACCGCTCCGTTCTAGCAACGTGCGGTCCTTCGAATGGTGCGACAATCTGGCCCGCACCGGTCCGGGGTAGTTCAATTGGCAGAACAGCGGCCTTTGGAGCCGAAGGTTGGAGGTTCGAGTCCTCCCCCCGGAGCTCGACGCCCTACACGAGAGCGTCGATGAGGTGCGGGCCCGGCTCGGCCAACGCCCGCTCGAGAGCAACGACCAGCTCCTCCCCCGTCGAGACGCGCGTCCCGGGCACGCCCATGCCCTGCGCGATGCCGGCGAAGTCGAGATCGGGGCGGCCGATGTCGAGCAGTCCCGACGCCACCGGGCCGGCCGTGCCGGCGTCGACCCTCGCCAGCTCGAGGGCGAGGATGGCGTAGGACCGGTTGTCGTAGATGATCGTGGTCACGTCGAGCCCCTCACGAGCCTGGGTCCACAGCGCCGCGACGGTGTACATGGCGCTGCCGTCGGCCTGCAGGCACACCACGGGACGGTCGGGGCAGGCGACGGCCGCCCCGACGCCGGCGGGGAGCCCGAACCCGATGGCGCCGCCGGTGAGGGTGAGCAGGTCGTGGGGAGGCGCACCACCGAGGGCCCGCCCGATCCCGTTGCCGGACGTCACGGCCTCGTCGACGACGATCGCTCCTTCCGGCACCAGCGCGCCGACGGCCGCGGCGACCGCGTCGGCGGTGAGCCGGCCGCTCGGCCGGCCCGGGCGCACGGCATCGACCCCGGCGCGGGGACGACCCACCGACCCGGTCGAGGCGGCGACGGCGCGCAGCGCAGCGACGGCGTCGTCACCGGGGCCGGCCAGGTGGTGGACCCGGCAGCCGGGCGCGACCAGGTCGCTCGGCTGGTCGGGGTAGGCGAAGAAGCTGACCGGTGGGGGGGCGCCGATCAGCACCAGGTCGTCGAGCCCGTCGAGCTGGGCCGCGGCCTGCTCGCCCAGATAGGCGAGTCGCCCGATCGCCGGTCGCCCGGCGCCGCGCGCCAGCCTGGCCGGGAAGGTCTCGCAGAGCAGGCGCGCACCGGTGTGCTCGGCCAGGGCGGCGACGGTGGCGAGGGCGTCGGGGTCGGCGACCACCCGGCCGCCGACGAGCAGGCCGGCGCGGGGTCCGCCCCCGAGGGCGACGGCGGCGCGCTCGACCGCCGCCTCGGCGACCGGCGCTCCGGGGGCGGGGGCGACGACGGGAACGGCGGCGCCCCCCTCCCCCCAGGACGCGTCGGCGGGCAGGATCAACGTGGCGATGCAGCCGGTGCCGCTCCTCGCCGCGGCCACCGCGTCGGCGGCGTCGCGTCCGACGTCGGCCGGCCGCCAGCTGCGCCGCACCCAGCCGGACACGCTCCCCGCCAGCGCGTCGATGTCGGACTCGAGCGGTGCGTCGAGACGCTTGTGGTAGGTGGCGTGGTCGCCGACCACGACCACCATCGGTGACCTGGCCCGGCGGGCGTTGTGCAGGTTGGCCAGCCCGTTGCCGTACCCGGGGCCGAGATGCAGCAGGACCGCGGCGGGCCGACGCTGCATCCGCGCGTAGCCGTCGGCCGCGCCGGTCGCCACGCCTTCGAACAGCGCGAGCACCGGCCGGACGCCGGGGACGGCGTCGAGGGCGGCCACGAAGTGCATCTCGGAGGTCCCCGGGTTGGCGAAGCAGGTGTCGACGCCGCTCGCCACCAGGGTGCGCAGCAGCGACACGGCACCGCTCGACACGGTCACGAGCCCTCGGCGCGACACCGGTTGACGCACTCGCCGATCCCGTCGATGGTCGTGGTGACGACCTCGCCGGGACCGAGGAAGCGGGGCGGCGTGCGCCCTGCGCCCACCCCGCCGCAGGTCCCGGTGGCGATGACGTCTCCGGGCCTGAGGGTCATGATGGTCGAGATGTAGCGGACCAGCTCGTTGGGGCCGAAGAGGAGCTTGGAGGTGTCCGACTCCTGCACGACGTCCCCGCCGACGCGGCACCCGATGCGCAGGGAGGGGTCCCCGTCGCCCCGCTCGGCGGTGACCAGGTGGGGACCGATCGGCGTGGTCCCCTCGAAGGTCTTGCCTTGCAGGAACTGGCTGGTGCGCCGCTGCCAGTCGCGGGCGCTCACGTCGTTGAGCACGCTGTAGCCGGCGATCGCCGCCGCCGCGGTCGCCTCGTCGGCGTGGCGCACCGGGGCACCGATCACCACGGCCAGCTCGGCCTCCCAGTCGAGCTGGCCGGTCGCCGCGGGGATGACGATGTCGTCGTTGGCGCCGATCAGCGCCGGGGGGTACTTGGCGAACAGCGTCGGGTACGACGGGAGCTCGTGGCCCATCTCGAGGATGTGGTCGCGGTAGTTGAGGCCGACGCAGACGATCTTCTCCGGACGGGTCACGAGGGGCGCGTAGTCGAGACCGTCGAGGGCGAAGGCCTCCCCCGCCGCGCTCTGCGCCCGGTCCCGCCAGGCCGGATCGGCCAGCAGGGCGCCCACGTCCGCGGCCCCGAGGTGGACAGCGGCGCCGTCGTCGACGCGGACCGCGGCGGTCCCCGACGAGGTGCGGATGGTGGCGAGTCGCATGGTGGTGGCACGCTCCCAGTCAGTGCCGGTACGCCCGTCGTCCGGCCGTACCGTCCTAGCAGCCCCCGACGGCGCAGGTCAGCGCCGCCGCTCGAGCGAGGTCACCTCGACCTGCGCCTCCCAGAGCGAGACGCCCCCGGCGCCGTCCGGCCGGGGAGAGCCCCCGACGACCGGGTCCAGACCGTGCAGCGGACGGGGGCGTCGCGGGAGGCGGCCACGGGCCCCGACCCTACGGCCACCCCTGCGGCTCCGCCCCGCTCAGGCCTTGACGGCCTCGATCTCGAGCTCGACCTTGATCTTGTCACCGACGACGACGTTGACCCCGCCCTCGGTGGGCATCTCGAAGGTCACGCCGAAATCCTTGCGGCTGATCTCGGTGGTGGCGCTGAAACCGGCGCGGGTGCCGCCCCAGGGGTCCTGACCGACGCCGTTGAACTCCAGGTCGAGGGCCACGGGCCGAGTGACGCCCTTGATGGTCAGGTCGCCGGCGACCTCGAAGTCGGAGCCTGACTGCTCGACCGACGTGGAGCGAAACGTCCAGGTCGGGTGGGCATCGGTCTCGAAGAAGTCGGGCGAGCGCAGGTGGCCGTCGCGGTTCTCCTCACCGGTCGAGATGGTCGCGGCGTCGATGGTGGCCTCCACGGAGGAGGCGAGCGGGTCGTCGGAGACGGTGATGGCGCCGGTGAAGCCGCCAAACTTGCCGCGCACCTTGCTCACCATCAGGTGGCGCACGGTGAAGCCGACCTCGGAGTGGGCCGGATCGATGTTCCAGGTCCCGGCGGTGAGGCCTTCGGCGATGGTCATGGGAACCTCCAGGGAGATGTTGTTGACGTGTCAACTAGAGGGTAGACGCTCTTGGTTGACTCGTCAACTACTCTGTGGTCATGGCCGGACCGCCCGTGGACGTGCAGTGGCTCGAGGAGGGTGAGTCCGAGGCCTGGCGGGCGTGGCTGGCCATGTCCGAGTTGGTCAGGACCCAGGTCGGCCGTGACATCCAGGCCGACACCGGACTCTCCGACCCCGACTTCGCCCTCCTCGTCCACCTGTCGGAGGCGCAGGGCGACCGGATGCGCATGAACGAGCTGGCCACCGCCCTGCGCTGGTCCAAGAGCCGGCTCTCCCACCAGTTCGCCCGGATGGAGGGGCGGGGCCTGGTGCGGCGCGAGACCTGCCCTTCGGACGCGAGGAGCGCCTACGCGTGCCTCACGCGCGCCGGGCGGCGCGAGATCGAGCACGCCGCACCGCTGCACGTGGCCAGCGTGCGGCGCAACTTCATCGACCTGCTCACCCCGCCCCAGCTCGCCGCCCTGGCCGAGATCAGCGGCGTGGTCGTGGACCGTCTGCTGGCCAACGGAGCCGCATCCGACGGGGGGATCCCGCCCTGCCCCTCCCGCCAGGCCGGCTGAGGACCCAACCGCTCAGGTCCCGACCGTGGTGGACGTCGACGTGGAGCCGTTGGGCACCGTCGTCGACGTCGACGTGGTCGAAGACGGCGGGGGCGACGAGCCGATCGGACCGGTGGTGGTGGTCACCGACCCACCGGTGGTCGTGGACGGGCCGACCGGCCCGGTGGTGGTCGTGGTGGTGGTGGTCGAGGAGGAGGGCGGCCGGGTGGTGGAGGTCGAGCGCGGATGGCGCGCCGTCGTGGTCGTCGTCGGTGCGGGTCGGGTCGTCGAGGTGGTGGGCGGAGGCCGCACCACGCGGCGACCACCGCTGCGGCGGGCGAGCGTGGTGGGCGGGGTGGGGGTGACCACCACGGGCACCCGCCCCGCCGACGGCCTGGCCTGGTACCTGGCGGGGACATTCCCCTCCAGGGCCAGCAGACCGGCGAAGGCCACCACGAGCGCGAGGGTGGATCGCCGCAGCCGCAGCTTCGGGTGCAGCGGTCGCTGCAGGGCGGCCAGCAGGGACGGCCCGCTGAGCTTCACGGTGCCACCGCGACGGTCGGGGTGCTCACGCCGATCTCCCGCAGCTTGGTCACCATCCGGAGGCGAAGCTCCCGGCCCACCTCGAACTGCCGTCCCGGGAGGGTGCGCACGAGGATGCGCAGCTGCACGTAGCCCACCTCGATGGTCTCGACGCCGGCGACGACGGGGTCCCCGACGATCAGGTCGTGCCACAACGGCTCCGACGCCATCGACGCGGCGACCTCCCCGATGGTCTCGATGACCGAGCCCAGGTCCTCCTCGACCGAGACCGGGAGATCGAGGACCACGCGGGACCAGTCGCGAGAGAGGTTGGTCACCTGCCGGAGGGCGCTGTTGGGCACGACGATCAGCTCGCCCTGCTGGCTGCGCAGCTTGGTGACCCGCAGGGTGAGCTCCTCGACCGTGCCCGAGATGCCCGTGGTCTGGCCGGGCGTGCCCAGGCGGATCAGGTCCCCGATGCCGAACTGGCGCTCGGCGAAGAGGAAGAACCCGGCGAGCATGTCGCCGACCAGCTGCTGGGCGCCGAAGCCGAGCGCCACCCCGATGACGGTCGCCGGTGCGACCAGGCTGGTGAGCGGCAGGCCGAGCGCCTTGAGGGTGAGGATGGTCGCGACGGTGTAGATGAGGGCCTGCACGGCCCAGCCGATGGCCTGGACGAGGGCCCGTTGGCGCTTGGACGAGTCCGACGCCACCCCCCCCTGCTCGACGACGGCCCGGACCTGCCGGTCGAGGGCGCTGCGGTAGGTGGTGAAGATCCACTGGGCGAGCCGCCCGATCAGGTGGGCGCCGACGACGATGGCCAGCGCCGGGACGAGATCGAGCCACAGCCAGCGGATGACGCTGGTGTTCACCCCTTGATCTTGCCCAACCCGGAGCTCACGCGGGGGACGACTGGCGGGCGGGGCCGTCCACCCCCCGGCTGGCCCCTCCGGCGCGGACCGGTCGGACCTGCACCGGCGACAGCGCGTCGAGCACGGCGACGACGGTGGCGACCGCCCCGATGGCGCCCCCGGTCACGCAGACCCCCGCCCACCCGCTCGACGCGTACACGGTCCCGGCGACGGCGGACGCGATGGCCCCACCGGCGAAGTAGCAGACCATGTAGGACGACGTGACCCGGCTCCGGTACTCGGCGCCGACCCCGTAGATCAGGCTCTGGTTGGTGATCTGCATCCCCTGGGTTCCGATGTCGAGCAGGGCGATGCCGGCGACGAGCCAGCCGAGGGAGTGCCGACCGAGGTAGAGGAGGCCGAACGAGCCGAGCATGGCCAGAGCGAAGACGATGCTGCTCGGCGCCGTTCGGTCCCGGTCGGCCAGCTTGCCGGCGAAGTTGGCGCACAGGGCGCCGGCCGCCCCCACCAGCCCGAACAGGCCGATCACCGTGTCGGAGTAGTGGTAGGGGCCACCGGCGAGCAGGAACGCCACCGTGGTCCACAGCACGCTGAAGGCCCCGAAGGTCAGACCACCCAGGGCGGCGCGCCGGCGCACCAGCGGCTGCCCGGCGAAGAGGCGCACGGTCGACGTCAGCAACGAGCCGTACGAGGCGGGGGGGCGCTCCCCCTCGGGGGGGAGCACCCTGGCCAGCACCGCGGCGAGGAGCACCACCAGGATCGCGGCGCTGGCGTACACCACCCGCCAGCTGCTGACCCCGGCGACCAGGCCGGCGACCGTCCTGGCCAGCAGGATCCCGAGGAGCAGGCCGCTCATCACCGTCCCGACCACCCGGCCCCTGCTCTCGTCGTCGGCGAGCGTGGCCGCCAGCGGGACGAGGATCTGCGCGGCGACGGATCCGACGCCGACAAGGGCGGCCAGGAGGATCAGCACGGCCAGGTCGGGCGCGGCGGACGACGCGGCCATGGCCACGGCGACGACGACCAGCGCGGCGGGGACCAGCCGCCGGCGCGGCAGCAGGTCGCCGAGGGGCACCAGCAGGGCGAGGCCGACGGCGTAGCCGACCTGCCCGAGGGTCACGATCAGGCTGGCCGACCCCGATCCTGTCGAGAAGTCGGCGGCGATGGTGTGCAGGAGCGGCTGGGCGTAGTACAGGTTGGCGGCCGACACCCCGCAGGCGACGGCGAGCACCACCGTCAGGGTCCAGGAGATGGCCGGCCGCGCGGGGGAGTCGTCGGCCATGGGGGCGCAACGCTACCTGCGGCCCCCGGGGTGGCGGCCCCGTGTGCCGGCGCGCCGACGTGCTGGATAGCCTCCGGAGATGACGATCGACACGCCGGCGGCGGGCGGGCAGGCGCCGAAGAAGGAGCGCTGGCGGGCGCAGTGGGTCGAGCTGTTCTCCGAGGTCGTGACGAGCGGGTTGTGCACGGGATGCGCCGGCTGCGTCATCGCCTGCCCTCACGACGTGCTCGGCTACGACGACTCCGGCGGCAGGTACCGGCCGTTCCACCTGGAGGAGGAGGGCGGCCCTGGTGGCTGCGGTCACGGCGACCGGGGCTGCACCAGCTGCACGAGGGCCTGCCCCCGCTTCCGCACCTGGGAGTCGGAGATCGACACCCACCTCCACGGCCGGGACCGCCTCCCCGACGAGCTCGCCGGGGTGGCCGGGGACGTGGTGCTGGCGCGGGCCACCGACCCGGAGCTCCACGCCCACGGCCAGGACGGCGGCCTGGTCTCGGCCATCTTGTGCTGGGCCCTCGACCACGACCGGATCGACGCCGCCCTCGTGTCGGGACTGGAGGGCGACGGGTCGACCTGGAAGGCCGTGCCCGCCCTGGCCAGGACCCGCGCCGAGGTCCTCGCCACGGCGGGGAGCCGCTACACCTACTCGGCCAACACGCTGGCCTACACCGCCGCCGTCGGCGATGGTGCCGAGCGCCTGGCCCTGGTCGGCATGAGCTGCCAGGCGTCGGTGCCTGCGGTCATGCGGGCGAGGAAGGCGGGGAAGCCGGGGAGGCGCCTGGCCCTGTCGATCGGCCTGCTCTGCTCGAAGACCTTCGACGACGCCATCTTCGACGAGCTGTTCGAGGCCCGCTACGGCCTGGCGAGGGCCGACATCGCCAAGATGAACATCAAGGGCGTGTTCCAGATCTGGATGCGCGACGGCAGCTACCACGAGATCCCGCTCAAGGAGTGCCACGCCTGGACCCGGGAGGGCTGCAAGACCTGTCCCGACTTCGCCGCCGAGCACGCCGACATCTCGACCGGTGGGATCGGCGCCTTCAACGACTGGACCCTGACCGTCGTGCGCACCGAGGCCGGCAGGGAGATCATCGACGCCATGCTCGCCGACGGAGCCATCGAGGTGCGTCCCGGCGACGACGATCCCGGCGCCGTGGCCCTCATGCGCAAGCTGGCCATCGTCTCGCGCCGTCGCTGGCCGGAGACGGCCGTGGCCGGCCCGAGGGTCGGGGTGCCGGCTCCCAGGCTCAAGCCGGCGTGAGCCCCGGTTGCCCGGGCGGCACCGACGGCGCTAGGTTCGTCCGTTGCCATGGGTTCCCTCGTCAAGAAGCGCCGTAAGCGCATGCGGAAGAAGAAGCACAAGAAGATGCTGAAGGCGACCCGCTGGCAGCGCCGCGCCGGGCGCTGACCCTCCTCAGCCCGGCCGCCACCCCACTGCGGGCGGCGTGGCCGCCGGCACGGTCCTGACGACCACCGATCCCACCACCTGGTGGGAGCCAGGCACCCACCAGGTGGAGCCGCTGCCGGCCAGCACCGGAGCCTCGCCGGTCGCATCCCCGAGGTGGTCGCGCCAGCGCGCCAGCTCGGGCGCCACGACCAGCGCGGCGGGCTCGAGGTCGTTGGGACCCGCGCCCTCCGGCGCGCCCAGGCGGTCCCACGCCCGGTAGACCTCCGCGGTCGGCACGGCCACCGGCGGGGTGAGGAGCGTGAAGGTGCGGTCGGCCACCTGGCCGAAGTCGAGGACGTCCACGGCCTCGCCCACCCCGGTCACCCTGGCCCGGCCGCCCACCAGGCAGAAGGGGACGTCGGCCCCGAGGCCGACGGCCACGTGGAGGTCGGCGCAGCCCGCCCAGCGCAGGATGGCGGCGGCGTCGGCCGACCCTCCCCCGAGCCCGGCGCCCGCGGGGATGCGCTTGACCAGCTCGACGTCCGCCCTCCGCCCGACGGCCCGCAGGGCGCGCCGCACCAGGTTGTCGGGGCCGACCGGCACCGGCGCCCCCGTGCCGCCGACGACCCGCAGGCCGTCCCCGACGGCGATGCGCAGCGTGTCGACCAGGTCGACGCTGACCATCTCGGCGTCGATGAGGTGGTAGCCGTCGGGCCGCACCCCGACGACGCGCAGGCCGACGGTCAACTTGGCGGGCGCGTCGAGCTCCATCGCCCGGCCGGAGGCGGCATCGTCGCCGGTGGGCCTCACCGCTCCACCATTGGCGCGACCGCGGCGGCACCCACGGCCGCGGCACCCACGGCGGCGGCCAGCCGGCCCCACGCCTCGACGTCCAGCTCCTCGGCGCGTGCCTCGGGAGCCACGCCTGCGGCGGCGAAGACCTCCGGGGCGGCGATCCCGGCGAGGGACCGGCGGAGCATCTTCCTGCGCTGGGCGAACCCGGCTCGGACCAGGGCGAAGAGGGCGTCGGCGCCGACGGTGGCCGGCGCGACCGCGGGCTCGGCCCGGCGGCGGATGGAGACGAGCACGGAGTCGACGCGGGGGCGGGGGACGAAGACCGAGGCGGGCACGGCTCCGGCCAGGCGGGCCGTCGCCCAGTAGCCGACCTTGACCGACACGGCCCCGTAGCCGTCGTCACCGACGCCGGCCGCCAACCGCTCCCCCACCTCCCGCTGCACCATGACGAGCATGGCGCCGATGGCGGGCACCTCGTCGAGGAGGGTGGCGACGAGCGGCGTGGCCAGGTTGTAGGGGAGGTTGGCCACGAGGGTCCAGTCCCCGCCGTCGAGCAGGGCTCCCCAGTCGAGGCGCAGGGCGTCGGCCTCGACGACCCGGACCCCGACCGGCTCGACGGCCGGCCGCAGGACGGGCACCAGGTGCCGGTCGACCTCGATGGCCGTCACCTCGGCCCCGGTCTCGGCCAGCGCGAGGGTCAGGGACCCGAGTCCGGCGCCGATCTCCACGACCTTGTCCCCCGGTCCGACACCGGCCAGCCTGGCGATGCGCCGGACCGTGTTGGCGTCGGCCACGAAGTTCTGCCCGAGAGCCCGGCTCGGCCGCAGGTCGTGGGTGTCGAGGAGCCTGGCGACGTCGGCGCGGCCCAGGGTCACGTCGGCAGGCCGAAGGCGGCGGCGGTGGCCGCCCAGGTGGCGTCCTCGACGACGCTCGCCGGCTCTCCCCTGATCTCGGCGACCGCCGCGCCGACGACGGTGACCAGCGCGGGGTGGTTGGGGCGCCCCCGGTGGGGCACCGGCGCCAGGTAGGGCGAGTCGGTCTCGACGAGGAGGCGGTCGGCCGGGCAGAGCCTGGCCGCGGCGCGCACGTCGTCGGCGGACCTGAAGGTGACGATCCCGCTGAAGGAGAGCCACGCCCCGATGTCGAGGGCCAGGCGGGCCTCGTCGGGACCACCGGTGAAGCAGTGGAAGACGGTGCGGCCGGGCACACCCACCTCGTCCAGCACCGCGAAGGTCTCGTCCCACGCCTCCCTCGTGTGGATCACCAGGGCCAGGTCGAGCCGGCGGGCCAGGCCCACCTGCTCGGCGAAGGCCTGCCGCTGGACGGGGCGCGGGGCGTGGTCGTAGTGGTGGTCGAGGCCGCACTCCCCGATGGCGACGACCCGATGGGCGACGGGACGCAGGAGCGGCTCGAGGGAGGCGGTCCCCTGGGCGGCGTCGTGGGGATGGAGGCCGACGGTCGCCCACACGTCGTCGTTGGCCGCGGCGACGGCCACCGCCGCGGCCGACTGGGCGGCGTCGGTGCCGACGCTGATGAGCCGGCCCACCCCCGCCGCCCTGGCCGCGTCGACGGCGTCGGGGTCCACGCCCTCGTAGGGGAAGTGGCAGTGGCTGTCGGCCCACATGCGCGTCAGACCGACAGACGCGGGAACAGCGGCGATCCGACCTCGACGGGCCGCCCACCGGGATAGCCACCCCACTCGACCGCGGCGGGCAGCACGGCGTCGAGGGGCGACCCGGCCATCCCGATCCGGCGCCAGATCTCGACGGACGCATCCGGGATCGCCGGCGACGCGAGCACGGCCACCACCCGCAGCACCTCCAGGGCGTCGCCGAGCACCGCGTCCACCTCCGGGCCGGGATCCGCCTTCCACGGCTCGGCCGCCTCGAGGGCGGCATTGGTCTCGCGCACCAGCCGCCACGTCGCCTCCAAGGCGTCACTCGGGGCCACGCGCGACCACGCATCGGCGATGTCGGTCCACGTGGCCGCCACGAGCGGGCCGAGCTTGCTGGCCGGGTCGGGAGCCGGCCCGATCCCGCCGCACTTGCGCCCGACGACGGTCGCCACCCGGCTCAGGAGGTTGCCGAGGTTGTTGGCCAGGTCGGCGTTGTACCTGGCGACCATCCCCTCGAAGGAGAAGTCGCCGTCGGGCCCGAAGGCCTGGTCGCGCAGGAAGTGGTAGCGGAAGCCGTCGACGCCGAAGGTCGGCGTGAGGTCGCTCGGCGAGATCTGGTTGAACGACGACTTGGACATCTTCTCGCCGCCGACGAGCAGGAACCCGTGCACGGCGACCTGGCGGGGCGGGTCGATCCCCGCGGCCATGCACAGCGCCGGCCAGTAGACGCAGTGGAAGCGGAGGATGTCCTTGCCGATGACGTGGTGGACATGCGGCCACCACCGCTCGAAGGTCGCCTCGTCGGAGCCGTAGCCGACGGCGGTGGCGTAGTTGACCAGGGCGTCGTACCAGACGTAGAAGACGTGCGCCGGGTCCCACGGCACGGGCACGCCCCAGCTGATCGACGTGCGGGAGATGGACACGTCGTCGAGGCCGCCGCGGACCAGGCCCCTGGCCTCGTTGCGCTTGGCCTCGGGGATCACGACGTCGCCGGAGGCGTACCACTCGGTGAGCCGGTCGGCGAAGGCGGAGAGCTTGAAGAAGTAGTTGTCCTCGGCCAGGTGCTCGACGGGGCGGCGGTGGATGGGGCACAGGTGGCCCTCGACCAGGTCGGCCTCGACGTAGTAAGCCTCGCAGTACACGCAGTACAGGCCCTCGTAGGTCCCCTCCTCGATCCAACCGTTGTCCCTGGCTGCGCCGAGCAGCGCCTGCACGGCTTGGTGGTGGCGAGGCTCGGTGGTGCGGATGAAGTCGTCGTTGGTGATGCCGAGCGCCCTCCACGCCTCCACGTACCTGGCGCTGTAGCGGTCGGCCTGCTCCTGGGGGGTGATGCCGTTGGCCTCGGCGGCCCGCTGCATCTTGAGGCCGTGCTCGTCGGTGCCGGTCACGAACTTGACCTCGTCGCCGGTCAGGCGGTGCCAGCGGGCCAGGGCGTCGGCCGTGACCGTGGCGTACGCGTGGCCGATGTGGGGCGCGTCGTTGACGTAGTAGATCGGCGTGGTGACGTAGTACCTGGCCACGGGGGGACCTTACCGGTCGGGCTCGGCGGCGCCTCCGGGAGCTTCGGAGCGGTGGCGCAGCTCGAGGTCGTAGACCCGCGACCGGCCGATGCCGAGCTCGGCGGCCACCTCGGCCACCGCGTCGCGCCGTCCGGCGCCGGCGTCGGCGAGTGCCACCAGGCGCTCGACGATGCGCTCGTCGCCGACCACCGCCGACGGCCGGCCCCCGACGACGAGCACCATCTCGCCGCGGGCCCGCTCACCCCGGAAGGTCTCGGCCGCGTCGGCGAGGGTGCCCCGCCACACCTCCTCGTGCAGCTTGGTCAGCTCGCGTGCCACCGCGACCGGACGTCGGGGCCCGCAGGCCCCGGCCAGATCCCCGAGGGTCCGCTCGACCCGGTGGGGTGCCTCGTAGACGACCGATGTCCTGGTCTCGCCGGCGATGACCTCGAGGCGGGCCCGTCGCTCGGACCCCTTGCGGGGCAGGAACCCCTCCATGCACCAGCGTTCCGAGGGGAGCCCGGACAGCACCAGCGCGGTCACCACCGCGGTCGGGCCGGGAACGGCGGTGACGACGACCCCGGCGGCGGCCGCCGCCGCAACCAGCCTGGCCCCGGGATCGGACACCAGCGGCATCCCGGCGTCGCTGACCACCGCGACCGTCGCCCCTCCCGCGGCGAGGGCCACCGCCCCGGCCACGCCAGCCGACTCGTTGCGGGCGTGGTGGGCGACCAGCCTGGGGGCGGCGACGCCCGCCGCCGAGAGCAGCGCACGGGTGCGCCTGGTGTCCTCGCAGAGCACCACGTCCGCGCCGGCGATGGCGTCGGTGGCCCGCGGGGTCAGGTCGCCGAGGTTGCCGATGGGCGTGCCGACCAGGACGATGCGGCCCTCGCCCTGCGGGCCTCCGACCTCGTCGGGCTCACGCACCGGTCACCTGCACCTCGTGCCGACCGACGCCAGGACCTCACCGTCACGGGTCAGCCAGGCCACCCGCCGAGGGTAGGGGATGACCTCGGGCTCGACCGCCGCGCACCCGGTCACCTAGCCTGTCTGTCCTATGTCCAAGCGCACCGCCAAGGCCCGTCGTCGGGCGAAGACCAAGAAGGCCAACCACGGCCAGAAGCCCAACCGGGGCCGCTGAGCCCGGGTCGGATCAGAGCAGGCCGGCGGCCGCGGCGAGATCGTGGAGGTCGGCCCTGGGCCTGGCCCCGAGGTGCCCGAGCACCTCGGCGGCGGCCAGGCTGGCGATCCTCGCCGACGTCTCGATGTCGGCGCCGAGACAGTGGCCGTAGAGGTAGCCGGCGGCGTACATGTCACCCGCCCCCGTGGTGTCGACCACCTCCGGCACCGGCCAAGCGGCGACCACCGCGTCGGCACCCCCCGACGACACGTTCGAAGCTGACACGGTCGAAGCTGACACGGTCGAAGCTGACACGGTCGAAGCTGACACGATCGAAGCTGACACGATCGAACCCTTGGCGCCGCGGGTGACGACCACGGTCGGGCAGCGCCGCGCCAACTCGGCCACCGCGTCGTCCACATCGTCGCACCCCGTGAGCAGGCACGCCTCCTGCTCGTTGGCGAACACGATGCCGACCCGAGGCAGCAGGGCGGCCATCTCCGCGCCGTGGAGCCGCACCCAGAGGGGGTCCGACAGCGACAGGGCGACGGTCGTGCCGCCCGACTCGGCCGCGTCGATGGTGGCGGCCACGGCCGCGTCCGTGTGCTCGAGGCCGCAGAGATATCCCTCCAGGTAGACGATCTCGGCCGCAGCGACCAGCGCGGCGTCCACGTCGGCCACCTCGAGGAGGTCACCGACCCCGAGGGAGGTGCACATCGTCTTCTCCGCATCCGGGGTCACCATGATCACGCACCGCCCGGTTCCTGGGCCGCCGCGGGCCTGCGGGACGTCGAAGGTGACGCCGGCGGCGCGGATGTCCCTGACGAACACGTCGCCGAGCTCGTCGTCGCGGACCTTGCCGACGAAGGCGGCGGCCCCCCCGAGCGAGCGGAGCCCGACGGCGGTGTTGGCCGCCGAGCCCCCGGAGACGGCCGCCACCGGGGCGACGGCCTGGTAGATCGACTCCGATCGGCGGTCGTCGACCAGGGTCATGGTCCCCTTGGCCAGTCCGAGGCGCTCGACCACGGCGTCGTCGGTGTGGGCCAGGACGTCGACGATGGCGTGGCCGACGGTCACGACACCAGGGGCGGTCGAGGGGGACGGGTTCGACACGGCGAGCACGGTAGCGGCCCCGTAGGGTGGACGGGACGCTTCGCCGAGGGATCGGCGCCGGCAACCGAGCAGAGGAGACCCGTGTCCACCACCGAGCCGCACCGCCTCCCGACCACGGTGGTCCCGAGCCGCTACCACCTGTCGCTGCGACCCGACCTGGTGGGCGCCACCTTCGCCGGCCGCGTCGAGGTCGCCGTCGAGATCACCGAGGCGACCGACGTCGTGGTCTGCAACGCCGCCGACCTGGAGGTCTCCTCCGCCGTCGTGACGCCGGCCGGAGGGTCCCCGGTCAGCGCCCGGATCGAGCTCGACGACAAGGCCGAGCGGCTCGTGCTGCGCCTCCCCGACCCGCTCCCCGCAGGGGCCGCCTCGGTCGCCATCGACTTCGTCGGCACCCTCAACGACCGCCTGCAGGGCTTCTACCGCAGCACGTTCACCGACGCCGACGGGGTGGAGCAGGTCATCGCCACCACCCAGTTCGAGTCGAGCGACGCCCGCCGAGCCTTCCCGTGCTGGGACGAGCCGGCGTTCAAGGCGAGCTTCGCCGTGACCCTCGAGGTCCCCGAAGGCCTGACCGTGCTGTCGAGCGGCTCGGAGGTGAGCTCGGAGTCGATCGGCGACGGCACCCGGCGGGTCCGCTTCGCCGAGACCATGACCATGTCCACCTACGTGCTGGCCTGGGTGGTCGGACCCTTCGAGCTGACCGATCCCGTCGAGGTCGACGGGGTGCCCGTCCGGCTGGCGTCGCCGCCGGGCCGGGGGCACCTGACCCCCTTCGGTCTCGAGGCCGCCGCCCACGCCCTCCGCTGGCTGGCCGCCTACTTCGGCCTCCCCTACCCGAGCGACAAGATCGACCACGTCGCCATCCCCGACTTCGCCTTCGGCGCCATGGAGAACCTCGGCTGCGTGACCTACCGGGAGACGGCGCTGCTCGCCGACCTCGACACCGCGTCGAACCTCGAGCTGCAGCGGGTGGCGCAGGTGATCGCCCACGAGACGGCCCACATGTGGTTCGGCGACCTCGTGACCATGCGCTGGTGGAACGGGATCTGGCTGAACGAGGCCTTCGCCACCTTCATGGAGCTCAAGACCACCGAGGCGCTCCGGCCCGACTGGCAGGTGTGGGCGGCCTTCGGGGCCGGACGGGCGGCGGCCCTCGGCACCGACGGGCTGGTCCACACGCGCCCGATCGAGATCGAGGTCGGGCCGCCGGAGGAGGCCGACGCCATGTTCGACGTGCTGACCTACCAGAAGGGCGGGTCGGTGCTCCGCATGCTGGAGCAGTACCTCGGCGACGAGGTCTTCCGCCGCGGCATCTCCCGCTACCTCCGGGCCCACAGCCACGCCAACACCGAGACGGGCGACCTCTGGGATGCGCTCGAGGAGGAGTCCGGCGAACCGGTGCGGGCGACGATGGACTCCTGGATCTTCCAGGGCGGCCACCCCCTCGTCACCGTGGAGCGGGCCCCCGACCGCTCGACGATCCGGCTCTCGCAGCAGCAGTTCCGCTACACCCCCGGGCAGGCCGGGGACGAGGGCCACTGGGCGGTCCCGGTCACGCTGAGGGCCTCGGTCGGAGGGCAGCTCGTGGCGCGACGGCTGCTGCTCGACGGGCCGACCGACGTCGGCTTCGACGCACCCGTCGACTGGGTGGTGGTCAACGAGGGCAGCTGGGGGTTCTACCGGGTCCGCTACCAGCCCGAGCTGCTGGCCGCGCTGCGAGAGGACCTGGGCGGGCGCACCGACCCCCTGGAGCGCGCCGCGCTGGTCGGTGACACCGCCGCGGCCGTCGTCGCCGGCCACCTCGACCTGGCGGACTGGGTCGGCCTGGTCGAGGCGCTCGGCGCGGAGATGGACCCCGACGTGTGGTCGGCCGTCACCTCCATGGCCACCGTGCTCGACCTGACCGTCACCGACGACGAGCGCCACGCCCTGCCCGGCTTCGTCCGGCGGGTGGCCTCCTCCTCCTATCGGCGCCTCGGCTGGGAGCCCGTCGACGGCGAGCACCCGCGAGCGGCGATGGCGCGCGGCCGGGTGATCCGGCTGCTCGGGACGGTCGGGGCCGACGAGGACGTGCGAGCCGAGGCGGCCGCCCGCCTGGCCCGCTGGCCCGGTGACCGCTCCGCCCTGGCTCCCGACGTGGTCAACGCGGCGATCGCCGTCGTCGCCGCGACCGGCGCTCCTGGCGTGTGGGACGACCTGCTCACCAGGTACCGGGAGGCGCCAACCCCCCAGCAGCGCATCCGCTACCTGCTGGCCTTCGCCGAGCTCCCCGACCGGGACCTGCTCATCGACGCCCTCGACTTTGCGTTGTCGACCGAGGTGCGCAGCCAGGACGCACCCATGCTGATCCAGTTGGCCACGCTCAACCGACACGCCGGCGACGCCGCGTGGACGTGGATCGAGGACCACCACGACGAGCTGGTCAGGCGGCTGCCGAGGAACCTGCTGCTGCGCACCTACGACGGCATCGTCGGGATCGTCGACCCGGCCCTCGTGGCGCGCGTCCACGCCTTCCTCCAAGGCGGGGCCGTCCCCGTCGGTGCCCTGCACATCGCCCAGCTCGAGGAGGAGATGGACATCCACGCGGCCTTCGCCGTGCGCATGCGGGGTCGGGTGGCGAGCGCCCTGGGCGCTCCCTGAACGGCCCGGGGCGGCGCACCCCCACCGGGGCAGCCGTGCGGGTGCACGCCGTCGAGCCGGATGCCGTCCAGCTCGTCTGGTCGTCGCTGCCGACGCGGACGGCCTCGCTCTCGGTCGGCGACCGCACCGTCAGCCTCGAGGCCGGCCCGCCGGCGTGGGCCCACCACCCGTATCGCGCCGCCCGACCCCTCGGATGCGGCCGGGGCGGCCCAGGGGCTATCGCCATCGACGGGCTGCGCAGCGGCGTCGCCCACCCGGTCACCCTCCACCTCGAGGACCGGGACCTGAGCGTCGGGGAGGTGGTGACGCCCCCGCCGCCTCCCGGGGCCCTGCTCGGCCGCTTCGCCACCATGTCGGACCTCCACGTGGGCGAGCGCCGTTTCGGCGCCCTGGGCGGCATCGTCGACGTGCAGCCGCCGTCGGCCCGCGCCGACCGCTACGCCGATCGTTGCTTCGCCGCCGCGCTCGACGAGGCCAGGGCCTGGGGCGCCGAGCTGGTCGTGTTGAAGGGGGATCTCACCGCCCACACCCGCCCCGACGAGCTGCGGAGGGTCGATCGCCTGGTGGCCACCTCGCAGCTGCCTGCCCTGGCCCAGCCCGGCAACCACGACGTGTACGCCACGAGCGGCCTGGGGGGCGCCCTGCCGGCGATGGACCTGGCCGTCGGCGACCAGCTGGTCGTGCGCGACGTGCCGGGGCTGCGGATCGTGGTGGCGGACACGTCGATCTTCCAGCAGCGCAGAGGGCGCATGGGCAGGGCGAGGATCCACGCGGTCGCCGACGCGGCCCATCAGGCCGCGCACGGGGTGGTCGTCTCGCTGCACCACCCGCCTCGACGCTTCGCGGCCGCAACGAGCTACCCGCCCGGGCTCGAACGGGGCGACAGCGAGGCGCTGCTCCACGCGCTGCGCCGGGCCAACCCGGCCGCCGTCGTCGTCGCCGGCCACACCCACAGGAACCGCACCTACCGCATCGACGGCGTCCGCGTCGCCGAGGTCGGGTCGACCAAGGACTATCCGGGCGGCTGGGGCGGCTACCTGGTCTACGAGGGCGGTCTCGTGCAGACGGTCAGGCGGACGGCGCGCGCCGACGTCATCGCCTGGACCGAGGCGACGGCCAGGGCCGTCGGGGGGCTGTGGGGACGGTGGTCGCCCGGTCGCATCGGCGACCGGTGCTGGACCGAGCGCTGGTGAGCGCCGGCGCCGTCCCCGAGTGGGTGACACCGATGGCACGCGCGACACTCGTGCTCGTGGCTCCTCCTCCTGCGCCCGCTGCGGGCCCCCCCGACACCGCCGGGGGCGGTGGCGACCTCCTGGACCGGCTGCGCCGTCGCGGGTGGCGGCTCAGCCCCCAGCGCCGGGTCGTGGCCGAGAGCCTGGCCGGTGAGCACGTGCACCTGACCGCCGACCAGGTCCACGAGACGGCCGGACGGCTCCTACCCGAGCTGAGCAGGGCCACGGTGTACAACACCCTCAACGAGCTGGTGGCCATGGGTGAGGTCCTGGAGGTCTCGGTGGTCAACGGGGCCAAGCGCTACGACCCCAACGTGGCCGTCCACCACCACCACCTGGTGTGCCGGTCGTGCCAGGCCATCAGGGACGTGGTGCCGGGGGCGCGCACCGACGCCCTCGCCGAGGACGCGAGAGCCGGCTACACCATCGACGAGGTCGAGGTGATCTACCGGGGCCTGTGCCCCGACTGCCGCCGGGCCGCGCCGCGCTGATCGGCGGGCCGGTCGGTCAGGCAAGGGGTCGTGGAGAAAGGCGACGCCGATGGGGCCCTCAGTCGCCGGGGCGGTCCCCGTCGGCGTGAGCGGCCCGCTGGCGCTCGATGCGGAGGGTCACCTCGTCGAGGCGACGAGTGGCCTGGCGGTGCAGGTCCTCCGCCCGCTCGTAGAGGTCGGCGGCCGCCTCGATGCCGAGCTCGCCGCTCGCCAGCCGGTCGGTGACCGCCTCGAGCTCGGCCAGGAGCGACTCGAAGGTGGCCGGCTGCTCCCCCCCGCCCCCCGGTGAGGTCACGACCCCTCCCCGCCGATCCTGCGGGAGGTGACCGTGGCGGTGAGCGAGCCGGACGCCAGGTCGATCCCGACGGTCGCCCCCACCTGGACCGAGCCCGCGTCCCGGACCACGTCGCCGGCCCCGTCCGCGACCACGGCGTACCCGCGCTCGAGCACCCGACTCGGCGCCAGCGCCTCGAGGTGGCGCACGTCGGCGTCCAGGCGCCCACGCGCCCTTCCGATGAGCTCGGCGACGTGACGCTCGCGGTCCACCCGGTCGAGGCGCCGGCGACACTCGGCCAGCCTTCGGCCCGGGTGCGATGCCGCGGTGCGACGTGCCCCCGCCTGGAGACGGCGACGGGCCTGGTCGATGCCGGTGTCGAGGGACCGGCCCGAGTCGATGCGCCCGAGCTCGCGGCGGCGCGACGCCACCAGCGCGCCGAGCGCCTCGGCCGCCCTCCTCCTCGTCGAAGCCAGCCGGTCACGCACGGCGGACTCGTCCGGGACCACGACGGCGGCGGCCATGGACGGCGTACCGCAGCGCAGGTCGGCGACCTCGTCGCAGAGCGGGCGATCGGCTTCGTGGCCGATGGCGGACACGACCGGGACCGGGCAGGCCGCCACCGCCCTGCAGACCTGCTCGTCGCTCCATGGGAGCAGTGAGGTGGGGTCCCCGCCGCCGCGGGCCACGATCACCACGTCGACGCCCCTCACCCCGACCACCCGGCGGAGGGCGTCGACGATGGCCACGGCGGCACCCGGGCCCGACACCGTCGTCTCCTCGACGTGGACCGGGTAGCCGGGGAAGCGGGCGGCCACGACCGACTCGATGTCGCGACGCACGGCCGCATCGGCCCCGCAGACCACGCCGATGCACGTCGGCAGCATGGGCAGGTGCCGGCGGGGACGGTCGAGGAGGCCCGAGCGGCCGAGCGAGGCCCGGGTCTCGGCGATGGCGGCGGCGATGGCGCCGGCGCCGACCGGGACCACCTCGTCGGCCCTCAGGTGCAGCTGACCGCGATCCGCGCTCCACTCGAGCGCGCCCGTGACGAGGACCCGTTCCCCTGCGACGGTCCTGGCCCTGGCGACGTTGGACCTCGGCACCTTCACGTCCACCTGCGCGGCCCGGTCGCGGAGGGTGAAGAACACCCAGCCTCCCCGGGAGACGGTGGGCCGGTGCACCTCGCCCTCGACCGCGAGGAGCCCGCTCGCCGCGGCGAACCGGGCGATCTCACCGGACAGGCGGACGAGGGTCACGGGCCGGGGCGGCCGGTCCCCGGGGGCGTCGAAGAGGGACAGGGTCATGGCCCGGCCAGGGTATCCAGCCGGATTGCCGCTAACCTGGGAAGTGGTCCGGTTGGCCTTCCGGGCTGCAGGGCCGCCCGTCGGGTGGGCCCGCCCCGAGGAGCAGTACGTGAGCGCAGTCCAACCCACCAACACCTTCGCGTCGCTCGGGGTCGTACCCGAGCTCGTGGCGGCTCTCGAGACCAACGGCATCACCTCGCCGTTTCCGATCCAGGCCCTCACCATCGCCGACGGCGTCGCTGGGCGCGACGTGTGCGGCAAGGCCAAGACCGGATCGGGCAAGACCCTCGCGTTCGGCATTCCCGTGCTCCAGCGCCTCGCCGGTGCCGAGCGGCCACCGGGGCGCCGGGCCCCCCGCGGCCTGATCCTGGTCCCGACCCGCGAGCTGGCCAACCAGGTCGCCGGCGTCCTGGCCCCGCTCTCGGAGGCCGTCGGCCTCACCCTCACCCCGTGCTACGGCGGCACCGGGATGGACGCCCAGATCAAGGCCCTGGCCGGCGGCACGGACGTGCTCGTCGCCACCCCTGGCCGGCTCATCGACCTGCACCAGCGCGGCGAGGTCGATCTGTCGGTCATCGAGATCGTCGTGCTCGACGAGGCCGACCGGATGGCCGACATGGGGTTCATGCCCCAGGTCGAGTGGCTGCTGCGCAAGCTCGAGATCCGCCACCAGGCCATGCTCTTCTCCGCGACCCTCGACGGCGACGTGGACCGCCTCGTGCGCGACGAGCTCACCGACCCGGTGCTCCACGAGGTCGTGTCGACGATGAGCTCGGTGACCGCCATGGAGCACCGCTTCCTGCTGGTCCACCAGATGGACAAGGTCAAGGTCGCCGCCGCCATCTGCCGGGTCACGTCCAGGGCGCTCGTGTTCTGCCGCACGAAGCGCGGCGCCGACCGGGTGACCGAGGCCCTCCGCAAGGAGGGCATCGACGCCAGGGCGATCCACGGCGATCTCCGCCAGCAGCTGCGCGAGCGTGCCCTCCGCCAGTTCTCCTCCGGTCAGCTCCCGGTGCTCGTCGCCACCGACGTGGCGGCCAGGGGCATCGACGTCGACGACGTCGGGGTGGTCATCCACTTCGACCCCGCCGAGGACCACAAGAGCTACCTCCACCGCTCGGGCCGGACCGCTCGGGCCGGGCGTGACGGCCTGGTCGTCACGCTCGTGCTCTGGAACGAGCAGCTCGAGACCGAGCGCACCCAGAAGCGCCTCGGGCTGTCGATGCCGGTGGTCGAGATGTTCTCCAACGACCCGCGCATCGCCGACCTGCGCAGCTGGGATCCGTCGGCCTCCGCAGTGGCCTGATCCCCATCCTGCGTCGCCGGCGACGGCCGTGACCGTCGCCCTCCGGATCCTCGCGGCCGTCGGCGGAGTCCTCATCGTCATCGGGACCGTCTCGTCCGCCCTGCGCTCGACGGTCCTTCCCCGCTCCACGCATCACGGCATCTCCCGCGCCGCCCTGCGCGCCACCCGCGCCGTGTTCCGCCTGCGCTCAGGTCGCTACCCGACCTACGAGCGGCGGGACCGGGTGATGGCCATGCTCGGGCCCGTCTCGCTGCTCACCCTCCTCGCCTCCTGGCTCGTGCTCGTGATCACGGCGTTCGCCATGCTCTACCTGGCGACCGGCGTGCCGACCGTCATCCTCGCCGTCGAGCTGTCCGGCTCGTCGATCTTCACCCTCGGCACCACGGCCGCCAACAACGCCGGGCGCGACCTGCTCTCCTACGCCGAGGCCGGCCTCGGCCTGCTGCTGGTCACCCTGCTGATCACCTACCTGCCCAGCATCTACGGCGCCTTCTCCCGCCGGGAGAACGGCGTCAACCTGCTGCGCGTCCGGGCCGGCACGCCGCCCCAGGCGGCGACGCTGCTGATCCGCTACCACCGCATCGGGGCCGGTCCGGCGCGCCTCACGTCGCTCTGGCAGACCTGGGAGGCGTGGTTCACCGACGTCGAGGAGACGCACACGACCTTTCCCGTCCTGTCCTTCTTCCGGTCGCCGACGCCGGAGCAGAGTTGGATCACCGCCGCAGGGGCGTTGCTCGACGCCGCGTCGATGTGGGTGGCGGTGGTCGATCATCCCGTCGATCCCGACGCCCAGCTGTGCATCAGGACCGGGTTCCAGGCGCTGCGCAGGATCGCCGCCCTGTTCGACTTCGACTTCGAGCACGACCCCGAACCCGACGACCCGATCTCGGTCGGGCGCGGCGAGTGGGATCGCGCCGTCGCCGAGATGGCTGAGGCCGGCCTGCCGGTCCGCGGCGACCTGGAGGCGGCGTGGCGCGCCTGGCGAGGCTGGCGGGTCAACTACGACACCGTCGTGCTCGAGCTGGCGCGCGTCGTCGAGGCTCCCCCGGCGCCGTGGCTCTCGGATCGCAGCCCGGTCGGTTCGCCGCGCGGGGCACGCCGGCGCGCCAAGCGCAACCGGATCTGAGGGCGCCGGCGCACCGGCCGGGGGTCGGCTCAGATGCCGGCCGGGTACCACCGCCGCTCGACCGCCAGCTCACCCACGTCGGCGCGCACCTCGACCCCGCTTCCCGGTCCCTCCGGCACCGCGATGGTGCCGTCGGAGCCGAGCCGGGCGGGCTCGTCGACCACGTCGAGGGCCCAGAAGCGCTCCGACGCCGACAGGTCACCGGGCAGGTCGAATCCGGGCACCGTGGCGAGGGCCAGGTTGACGGCCCGGCCGATCCCCGTCTCGAGCATCCCGCCGCACCACACGGGGATCCCGGCCCGCCGGCACACGTCGGCCACGGCGACGGCCTCGTGGAGCCCTCCGACCCTCCCCGCCTTGACGTTGACCACCCGGCACGACCCGAGGGCGACGGCACTCTCGGCGACCCGGGCCGAGGTGACGGACTCGTCCAGGCACAGCGGCGTGGTGAGCGACCTGGCCAGGCGGGCGTGACCGACCAGGTCGTCGTCGCCGAGCGGTTGCTCGATCAGCAGCAGGCCGAGGTCGTCGAGCGGCGCCAACGCCGTCGCCGGGTCGGTGGCCGCGGCGTAGGAGCCGTTGGCATCGACCTGCACCAGCAGGGCGCCGGAGGGCCAGCGGTGGCGCACGGCGCGCACCGGCACGGTGTCCCAGCCGGGATGGACCTTGAGCTTGACCCGGCGGTAGCCCTCGCCGACACGCCGGGCCACCTCGTCGACGAGCGCGCCGACGTCACCCGCGACCCCGACGGCGACGCCGGCCACCACCGAATCGGGAACCGGGCCCGTTGCCGGCGGATCGGCGAGGGACCGGAGGTGCGACGCGAGGGAGCGGCCCTCGCGTCGGAGGAGCGCATCGAGCCACGCGGCCTCGAGCGCGGCCTTGGCCATCGGATGGCCCTTGACCGCCGAGAGCAGTCCCGCGGTCGGGCTGGATCGACCCGCTCTCCGCTCACGCCCGAACAGCTCGGATGCGTCGAGCAGCCTCGGCACCAGGTGGCGGGCCGTCACGTCGAGGGCCGCCTCGACGTACTCCGGGCTGTAGCTCGGCTCACCCTGGGCGACGCACTCCCCCCATCCCACGACGTCGCCGAGATCGACCCGGACGAGCAGCACGACACGCTCGTCGAAGCGACCGAGCGGCGTCACCCACGGCGCCACCAGCGGCAGGCGCACGGTGAGCAGCTCGACGCCGACTCCCGCAGGCACGGGCGGCGTCACCGACGCCGGTGCCGTCCCCGGCGGCGGATCGGACGGAAGACGAGCCGCACGAGCGCCACCGCTGCGAGGATGGCGACGACGGCGACACCGATCCCCCAGAAGTCCGCCCCGTCGCTGGCGTCGCCGGGCACGCCCCCGGTGGGGCCGCCGGGCACCAGGGTCACGTACGGCGATGCCGTCGTGGGGGCTGCGGAAGGAGAGGCCGACCGGCCCCCGGTGAGGGTGGCGGCGACCCCGTGGACCGCGACCCCGTGGACCGCCGCCACGGTCCCGCCGTGGGCCGGTCCGGCGTGATCGGGGCACGGCACCGCAGCATGGTGCACCACCCGCACCCCCTGCAGCCACCCGGACGCCGCCGGGACGAGGGTCGCGGTCCCGACCGGTAGCCTCGCTCCGTGTCAGATTCCTGGTCCATCGAGCCCAACGGGCCGCTCCACGGCGAGGTCGCTGTGCGCGGGTCCAAGAACGCGGTGACCAAGCACATGGTCGCCGCGCTCCTCGGCACCGAGGCGAGCACCATCACCAACGTCCCCGACGTCGGTGACGTCGAGATCACCTCGCACATCCTGCGCGCCGTCGGGGCGGGCGTCGAGCGCGACGGCGACTCGCTGACCGTCACCCCGCCCGACGAGCCGAGCTCGGCGGTCCCGCTGCGCTTCAGCGGCCTCAACCGGATCCCGGTCCTGCTCCTCGGCCCCCTCCTCCACCTGACCGGCGAGGCCTTCGTGCCGCGGGTCGGGGGGGACCGGATCGGCAGCCGGCCGGTGGACTTCCACGTCGAGACCCTCCGCGCCTTCGGTGCCGAGGTGGACGTCACCGACGAGGGCATCTCGGCCCACTGCCGTCGCCTCGAGGGCGCCATCATCGAGCTGCCCTATCCGAGCGTCGGCGCGACGGAATCTGCGCTGCTCACCGCGGCGATGGCCGAGGGCAAGACGGTCATCCGCAACGCGGCCAGCGAGCCAGAGGTGCTCGAGCTCGCCTTCTTCCTGCAGCGCATGGGGGCCAGGGTCGAGCTGGCGCCGTCCCGGAGGATCGTGATCGAGGGCGTCCCCCGCCTGCGGGGCGCGACGACCCGCCTGCAGGGTGACCGCAACGAGGCCTTCAGCTACCTCGTGGCCGGCCTGCTCACCGGGGGTCGGGTCACGGTGAGGGGCTGCAGCCAGGAGCGTCTGGTCACGGCGATCACCACGTTGCTGCGCATGGGCGCCGAGGTGGAGGTGGACGAGCACGGCATGAGCGCGTCGGCCCCCCACGGGCTCAGGGCGGCCGCCGTCCAGACCGACGTCCACCCCGGGTTCATGACCGACTGGCAGACCCCCCTGATGGTGCTGTTCACCCAGTCGGAGGGGATGTCGGTCCTGCACGAGACGGTCTACGAGGACCGGTTCGTCTACGTCCCCGCGCTCCAGGCCATGGGCGGGGAGATCGAGCTGTTCAGCACGTGCCTCGGCGGCCCCGCCTGCCGATTCCACGACAGCAGCTACCTCCACTCGGCGGTCGTGCGCGGCGTCTCCAAGCTGCACGGCGCCGAGGTCGACATCCCCGACGTGCGCGCCGGCTTCTCGAGCGTCATCGCCGCTGCGGCCGCCGACGGCCCCTCACTGCTCCGTGGCGTGCACCACCTCGAGCGCGGCTACCACCGTCCGGCCGAGCAGCTGCGCTCGCTCGGGCTCCAGCTGGCCACGGGCTGACACCGCGCACCAGCGGTTGGAGCTGGGCGGGCGGCCGGCGCCGACGGGAGGGTCAGCCGCCCGCGCACTCCTCGGCCTCGATGGCGGCGATCTGCTCGACCCTGGCCACGTGACGGCCCCCGTCGAAGTCGGTGGCGAGAAACTCGTCCAGGATGGCGAGGGCCAGCTCGTCGCCGAGGATCCGGGCGCCGAGGGAGAGCAGGTTGGCGTCGTTGTGCCGGCGGGCGAAGCGGGCCGTCCACTCGTCGTGGCACAGCGCGGCCCGGGCCCCGTGCACCTTGTTGGCCGCCAGTTGCTCGCCCTGGCCGCTGCCGCCGATCACGACCCCGAAGCGGGCGTCGCCGCGGGTCACCGATCGCGCGCACGCCGCGCAGAAGGCCGGGTAGTCGACCGGCTCCTCGCTGTGGGTCCCGAGGTCGGCCACCTGGTGGCCCGCCTCCCCGAGATGGCCGATCACCTTGCCCTTCAGCAGGAACCCGGCGTGGTCGGACGCGACCGCGATCTTCATCGTGCTCTCCCGTCTCGGCGGCGTCGGCGCCAGCCGACCGCCGTTTCCTACCACGCGCCGCCCCGGGGTGGCGCTTGTACGATCCGGCCCCGTGACCGCCAGCCTGTTCACCATGGAGGGGACCGACTTCCTTCCCACCGAGCTGACCGTCGGGCCCTGGTCGCCCGATGCCCTCCACGGTGGGCCGGTCGCCGCGCTCGTCACCCGGGCGGTCGAGCAGCTGGCTTCGCCCGTGCCCATGGACGTGGCCAGGGTGACCGTGGAGCTGGTCAGGCCGGTGCCTCTCCAGCCCCTGACCGTGACCGCCGTGGTCAGCCGGCCCGGCCGCAACGTGCAGCTGGTCGACGTCTCGGTGTCAGCCGGCGACGTGGAGGTCACGAGGGCCAGGGCCCTGCGCATGCGCGCCCTCGCCACGGACGTGCCCGCGGAGCGGCCCGACCCGCCGTCGCCACCGGCGCCCGACCCGTCGTCCGACCCGCCCGACCACGCACCGAGGACCGCCTTCCTCGGCGCCGTCGACCTTCGGATCCTGCGAGGCAGCTGGGACGACGTCGGGCCTGCGACCCTGTGGGGCCGGCTGCTCGTGCCGTTGCTCGATGGCGAGGAGCCGACCGCCCGCCAGCAGGCGGCCGCCATCGCCGATTTCGGCAACGGCGTCAGCCGGATCGTCGACTTCGAGACCCACCTGTTCATCAACCCCGACCTGACGGTCTCGTTCTCCCGGACTCCGGAGGGGCCGTGGATCGGCCTCGACGCCGTGACCCGCCTGTCGCCGCACGGGACCGGGGTCGCCGAGAGCCTGCTCTTCGACTGGCGCGGGCCGGTCGGCCGGGCGGTGCAGTCCCTGCTGGTCACCGAGCGCCCGGCACCGGACGCCGACTGAGCGCGCCGCACGCGAGCTGAGCGCGCCCCACGCCGACGGGCCACCTCCGGTCCCGGTGCCGCTGCTACCGTCCGCCGACACGATGGCCGAGCCCACCGCAGCCCCCTCGCCCCGCGCGCCGGGAACAGCGACGCGCCGTCGGCGGCTGCCGCGGGCCAGGTGGTGGGTGGCCGCGGTCGTCGTGGTGATCGGCGCCTGGGCCGCGGTCGTCGCCGTGCAGCTCGTCCGCGCCGACCACCAGCTGCGACTCGGGACGGCCACCGCCGAAGCGGTCCGCTCGGAGCTGAGCACCGCCGACCTGACCAGCTCCGTGGCGTCGACGAACCTCAGGGCGGCGGCCGACGAGTTCCGCGCCGCCCACGGTGAGGTCTCGGGCACCCTGTTCTCACCCCTCGGGGTCCTGCCGATCGTCGGCACCCAGGTGCACTCGGTCGCCGACCTCTCCTCGGCCGCCGCGACGGTCACCGGGGCGGGCGCCGGCGCGCTCGACACCGCCAGGGCCCTGTTTCTCGCCCCCCACCACACCCCGGTGCAGCGCACCCGCGTCGCCGGCCGGATGGCCACCGCGCTGGCGTCGCTCGACTCCACGCTGTCCAAGGTCGACCTCGGACCGGTCAAGGGGCTGATCCTGACCTTGGCCGACAAGCGGGACACCTTCGCGGCCGACCTGGCCAAGGTCAGGGCCGTCGTCGCCAAGGCCGACGGCGCCAGCGCCGCGCTGGCCGCGCTGCTGCGAGGTCCGAGCACGGAGCTCGTGGCCGCCACCAACAACGCCGAGATGCGCGACGGCTCCGGCATGATCCTCCAGACCGGGAGCCTCTCCGTGCGCAACGGGCGCTTCACGGTCGGCGCCTTCCGCTCCGTCGGCGTGCTGGCCGACGCGGCCTCGACCATCCGGCCGCCCGCCGGCATCCAGCGGGTGTGGGGCTTCCTCCGCCCGGCCACGGACTTCCGGGCGCTCCTGCTGTCGCCGCAGGTCCCGGCCAACGACGCCCTGGCCGCCCAGATGTGGAAGGCCCGCACCGGCCAGGCGGTCGACGGGGTGGTCACCGTCGACGTGGCCGCCCTCGCCGATCTGCTCGACGTGACCGGTCCGGTCACGGTCGGGACCACGACCTACACCTCGGGCAGCGTGACCGCCGAGCTGCTGGTCGACCAGTATGCGGGGCTGACCGGAGGGGGCGCCAACGCGGCCCGCCGCGACCAGCTCGGCCGGCTGGCCGCCGCGGTCGTCGGACGCCTGCAGCAGGGCGGCTACTCCCTGAGTGCGATGGTCACCGCCCTCGACCAGGCCGTCAACGGTCGTCACCTCACCGTCTGGTCGGCCGATCCGACCGTCGAAGCCGAGTGGGCGGCGGCGGGGGCGTCCGGCCAGGTCGGCGGGGACAGCCTCCTGCTCGGCCTGCTCAACCTCGGGGGTGACAAGCTCGACCCGTACCAGAAGGTCACGGCGGCGCTGACCACGGCGCACGCCGGCGGGAAGACCGACGTCACCGTCTCGGTCCGCGACACCAACGCGACGCCGTCGTCGGTGACCGGCTACGCAGCGGGGGGCGGCCCCACCCTGGGACCCCCGCGCACCTACACCGGGGCCATCACCCTCTCGTTCCCGCTGACCGCGTCATCGGTCCGCACGACCGGCGGCCCGGTGCTCACCGGTGGCCGGGACGGCTCGTCCGACCAGCTGGCCGTCAAGGTGAGGATCGCTCCCGGCTCGTCGGCCACGGTGACCTTCCGCTTCGTGCTCCCCGACCGGGCGGGCAGCTTCGCCGTCCTGCCGTCGGCCCGGCTGCCGGCCACGACGTGGACGGTGAGCCGACCCGGATCGGTCTTCCCTGGCTTCACGGACGACACCACCCATCACGTGCCCTGGTGAACGATGGCGGGAAGGGCGGGGCCGGTGGGTTTCGCGATTCGCGCCGCCACCGTGGGCCACGGCGCCTCATCAGGACGCTGGCCGCTCACGCCACCACGCAACGTGGTGAAAATCACCGCAGATCCCGGTGGATCGCCCGCAAACCGGCCATGCTTGCCACCACACTCCGCGTTCAGTACGCTCGGACTCTCAGTGAACGGCAGTGCGCCGTCCTCGCGAAAGGGCAGAACCTCTGATGAAGCGCATCGCCGCAAGCCTCGTCCTCGCCGCCGGCGTGCTTCTCGCGCCCGCCGCCGTCGCCAGTGCGCAGGTCCGGTCGGCCGGCACCTGCGGCGTCGCCGTCTCCGGTGACTCCACCGCCACCCCGGCGACCTGCACCACCGACGCCAACGGCCTCACCGGCAACACGGGGAGCTCCAGCGCCGGCCACTCGACGGGCACGGGCACACCGGCCAGCTCCGGCACGCCGGCCGCCTCGGCGAACACCAACGCCAGCGCCGCCACCCCGCCGGCCCAGACCGCCGCCACCTCGGCGCTGGCCTTCACGGGGGCCGACGTGACCGGGACCGTCGTCGTCGGCCTGGCCCTCATCGGTGGCGGCCTCGTGGTGGTCCGGGTCACCCGCCGCCGGCGCCAGCCGGCCGCCTGACCGACCACTGGCCTGATCACCCCGCCGGCCAGGCGCCGGCGACCTGCGCACCTTCCGACACCGGGTCGTTCCGACGGCCCGGTGTGGCGCGTCGCGGCCCGGATCTAGGCTCCCGCATCCATGGGCATCACGGACCGGATCGCGACCCACGCCGACCGGCTCACCGCGACGGAGCGGCGGATCGCGCAGATCCTCTCGAGCGAGCCGCAGACCGCCGCCTTCGGCACGGTCGCCCTCGTCGCCAAGCGGGCGGGCACCAGCGGTCCTTCCGTGGTGAGGCTGGCCGTGAAGCTCGGGTACGCCGGGTTCGTGGACCTGCAGGCTGACGTCCAGCGCGAGGTCGCCCGCCACCTGGGACCCGCCCGTGAGCGCATCCGCCAGCAGCCCCCGGTCGACCTGCTGACCCAGGTGGCCGACACCGAGACCCGCAACGTGACCCGCACCCTGGGCGCCATCTCGCCCGAGGTCCTCGACCGCACCGTCGGCCGCCTGGCCGACACCGACGCCGCGGTGTGGGTGCTGCCGGGCGACACCACCGCGCCGATCGGGTCCACCCTGGCGGTGCCCCTCAGCCAGCTGCGCGACCGGGTGACGCTGCTCGGGGGCTCCCAGATCACCGCGGCGCGCATGCTCGGAGGCCTCCGGTCCGGCGACACCCTGGTGGTGATCGACGTGCGCCGCTACGAGCGGTGGCTGGTGGAGCTGGCCAGGTGGGCCGCCGGCGAAGGGGCGTGCCTGGTGGCGGTGACCGACACGCCGCTCTCGCCGCTCGCGGTCAACGCCTCCGAGGCGTTCTATGTGGCCGCCGACGGGGTGGGGCCGTTCGACTCGATGACCGGCGGGGTCGCCCTCGCCGGCGCGCTGGTGGCCGGCGTCGCCGCCCGGCTGCGCTCCAGCGCCGTCGACCGCCTCGACCGGATCGAGTCGGCGTGGACCGCCACCCACGGGATGGCGGTCGACCACGGCAACCCGCTCGGCTCCCCGGCCCCTGCGGTCCGCCTCGGTCGCCAGGAGCGACCGGGCGACCCGGACGCCGTGGCGGGCTGAGGAACCCGGGCCGTCCCGCCCCTCAGGGGAGGCTGCGGACCACGAGCAACGCCACCGCCACCGTCTCGGTCGGGCGGCCACCTGCGGACGAGACCAGGTTGGTGGCTCGGGCCAGGCTCTCCCGGCGGGTCGCGACCCAGGCGGCCACCGCGGCCTCCGGCGCGTCCCCGCTGCCGGCCAGAGCCTCGGCGGCGGCCCGCGCCCCCCAGGTGGCCATGTCGTCGAGGATCGCCCGGGCCGCCCAGGAGGTCCACCGGCCTCCGACCACGTGGAGGGCGGCGGCGAGAGGGCCGAGCCCGGTGGAGGTGTCGACGGCGCGCACGGCGCGCAGCACCTGCGCGGGGTCGCGGCCCGACCGGGTGGCGATCGACGCCAGGTCGGGGACCACGGCCAGCGGCGCCATGACGGCCAGGCGCTCGGGCAGGTCACCCGGCAGGTCCGTCGTCGTCGCCGACGTGCCGGGGCGGAGCGCGGCACCGGCGCGCAGCTCGTCGACCAGGCGCCGGTCGGCCGCGATGCGCTCGACGGGGCGGTCGACGGTCACCAGGTACCTGCGGGCGAGGGCACCGACGGCCTCCCTGACCAGGCCGTGGGCGCCTGCTTCGGCGTCGGCGTCGAGGCCCTCCCTGCCGGCCCCTTCGATCTCGTCCCACAGCCCACCGGCCCCGAGGACCTGCCGGGCGGCCCAGAACGCCGCAGCCACGTCCGCGAGGGGTCGACCGAGCTCGGCGGCGCTCTCGTGGGCCCACGCGATCCCCATCCGGTCGACGATCTCCCCGGCCACGTCGGTGCCGACCAGCTCCCGGTAGAGCCGGTGGCGCGGCACCAGGTCACCGAAGCGCTCACGGATCACCGGAGCGAAGTACGGGATGACCGAGTCGGCGAACGCTGGGGACCCGGCCACGTCCGCGGCGGCGATCGCCCCGGCCAGCTCCGACTTGGCCACGGCCAGCAGCACGGCCAGCTCGGGGCGGATCAGCCCGGCGCCCGCGTTGCGTCGGCGCTGCCACTCCTCGGCGTCGGGGAGGCGCTCGCCGGTGCGGTCGACCCGACCCTTGCGCTCGAGGTCGTCGAGCAGCGCCTCGTGGGCGTCGAGGTCGGCGGCGCTGGCGGGCACCGCCCGGTTGAGGGCGTCCACGGCATGGTCGACCTGGCGCAGGACGTCGTCGGCCACGTGGCCCTCGACGGCGGCGAGCACGGCGTCGCGCTCGCCCTCCCCCAGCCGGCCCTGCTCGATGGCCAGGCCGAGGAGGATCTTGAAGTTGACCTCGCGGTCGGAGGTCGCCACGCCCGCGGCGTTGTCGATGAAGTCGGTGTTGATCCGGCCGCCCCTCCGCGAGTAGCGGATCCGCGCCCGCTGCGTGATCCCGAGGTTGCCCCCCTCGGCCACCACCCGGGCCCGGAGGCGGTCGGCGGTGATGCGCACCTCGTCGTTGGCCGGGTCGCCGACATCGGCGTCGGACTCGTCGGGCGACCGGACGTAGGTGCCGATGCCGCCGAACCAGACCAGGTCGACCGGGGCGGAGAGGACCGCGCTGACCAGCTCCGGTGGGGTCAGCTCCTCGGCGGTGATCCCGAGCGCCCGGCGCGCTGCGGGGTGCAGGGAGATGGACTTGGCCGCTCGGGACCACACCCCGCCGCCGTCGGAGAGGCAGGTGCGGTCGTAGTCGTCCCAGCTCGACCGGGCCAGGCCGGCCAGCCTGGCCCGCTCGTCGAAGGACCTGCCCGGATCGGGATCCGGGTCGATGAACACGTGGCGGTGGTCGAAGGCGGCGACGAGGCGGAGGGACCGGCTGCGCAGCATGCCGTTGCCGAACACGTCACCGGACATGTCGCCGATCCCGACGGCGCTCACCGGCTCGCGGTCGACGTCGATGCCGAGTTGGCGGAAGTGGCGCTCGACCGCCACCCAGGCACCGCGTGCCGTGATGCCCATGGCCTTGTGGTCGTAGCCGTGGGACCCTCCGGAGGCGAACGCGTCGCCCAGCCAGAAGCCGCGCTCGAGGGCCACCGAGTTGGCCAGGTCGGAGAAGGTGGCCGTGCCGCGGTCGGCGGCCACCACGAGGTAGGGGTCCTCGCCGTCGTGGGCGACGACGCGTGCGGGGGTGACGACCCTGCCGTCCACCAGGTTGTCGGTGACGTCGAGCAGCGACGAGACGAAGGACCGGTAGCAGTTGCGCACCGCCTCGGGGGTCGGCGCGTCCCACCGGCACACGAAGCCGCCCTTCGCGCCGGTGGGCACGATGACCGCGTTCTTCTTGACCTGGGCGTCGGCCAGGTCGAGCACCTCGGTGCGGAAGTCGGCCGGACGGTCGCTCCAGCGCAGACCGCCCCTCGCCACCCGCCCGAAGCGGAGGTGGATCCCCTCGACGGCGGTGCCGTGCACCCACGTCTCGAACATCGGGCGCGGCACGGGCAGGTCGGGCACCCTCGCGCTCTCGAGCTTGAGGACGAGGGGTGCGTCGGCGCGATCGTCGCCGGTGAGGAAGTAGGACGTGCGCGTCGTGGCCTCGATGAGGGCGAGGAGCCCCCGCAGCGTTCGGTCCACCTCGAGGCTCTCGACCTGGTCGAGGGCCTCCCGGAGCGCCTCCCTGGCGGCCCGCTCCGCAACGGCGCGTCGCTCGGGACCGAGGTCGGGGTCGAAGCGTGCTTCGAAGAGGGCGACGAGGCGGGAGGCGACGTGCGGCCTGGCCAGCAACGGGGCGTCGAGGGCGGCATCGCTCAGCGAGGACCCGGCCTGGCGGCGGTACCTGCGGTAGGCCCGGATCAGCGCGGCCTGCCGCCAGGTCAGGCCGGCGTCGACGACCAGCCGGTTGAGGGCGTCGGTGTCGGCCCGGCCCGCGGTCACGGCTTCGAGCGCGGCGACGAGGCGGGAGGGGTCGACCGACGTGCCGGCGGTCGCCTCGGGTCGCAGGCCGAAGTCGTCGATGTGCACCGCAGGACGGCCGGCGTCGGGGGCGACGACGGCCGCGCTGACCTCGGTGGCGGCCAGGCCGAAGCTGGCCAGGACCGGCAGCCACGACGACAGCTCGACCGACGTCCAGCCGTGGCGGCGGAGGCGGAGCAGCCCCGGCCGCTTCGGATCGGCGCGGACGGTGAGGCGGTGCGCCCCCCCGAAGCCGGTGGTCGGCCGGTCGGGGTCGGCACCCTCGCCGGGAGGAGGCCCGGACCGCTCCAGGCTGGAGATCTGCTCGATGTCCTCGACGGCCTGGGCGGCCCCGACCCGCTCCCGGTAGCCGGCGGGTACCCGTGCCGTGAAGCGCAGCGCCTCCTCCCTGCGATCGCGACCTGCGGCCTCGAGCACGGCCTCGGCCCACGCCGATACGGCCGCGGTCATCGTCCCGACTGGATGGTGGACAGCACGCCAAGGAGCTTCGCGCAGGCGATGTCCGGCTCGCTCACGCCGCCGCTCGCCCGCCACGGTCGTCAGCCGGGGACCTGCAGGCCGCCGCCCGGCGCACCGCCACCGGGAGGGAGGCGCTCCCGCCGCTTCTCCCCCGAGCCCACCGCCGGCCGCTCCCGACGGGCACCGACGTCGCGCCCCGCCACCCAGGCCACGTCGAAGCCGTCACCGACGATGCGCACGGCCCGGGTCCTGCCGGTGAGACCGGACCGGGCGAAGCGGTGCATCCCGGCGGCCGCGTCCGCGGCGCGCAGCCCGCTGCCCTGGGTCACGAGCACGGTGACGCCCGCCTGGTCGACGCCCCGCCTGAGCGCGTTGCAGACCGACCGCTCGTTGGCCGGCCTGGCGTCGCGTCGCTGCTCCCTCGGTTGCAGGCACTTGACCTCGACGGGCATCCCGCACACCTCGAAGTCGGCGACCGGGCCCGCCCCCCGCCGCTCGGGCAGCGCGACGACGTCGTGGCCCTCGCCGACGAGCAGCTCGGCGACCGCGAGCTCCTCGTGGCGGACCCGCCGGGCGGCCTCGTCGAAGCGGCCGGGGCCGGCGCGGTGCTCCTGGCCGCACGCGGGGACAGGCGCCCGCGCCGACCAACCGGTGTGGTCGACGGGACCGGCCACGGTCACCTCCCCCCTCCCGTCACCGCGTCGGTGTCGGGAGGTCCGGAGCCGTCCCGGTACTGCAGGTCGAGGACGAGCAGCACGGCCAGGTCGTCGAGGTCGGCCGCCACATCGCGCAGGAGCGCCACCTCCGGGCTCGATCCGAGATGGCCGGCTGCGTTGGTGTGGACGGCCAGGTCGTAGGGGTACCTCGACAGCGGCAGGTCCCCGTCGTCGAGGAACCCGTGGCGGTCGAGCAGCGCGGTGGTGCCACGATGGTGGAGCTCCCACCCGCCCCCCTCGTCGCGTGGGACCAGGGTGAAGGGGGTGCGGGCGTCGAGCAGCGCAGCGAGGTCGTCGAGCGGACCTCCGAACGCGATGAACAGGTCGATGCAACGGGACATGCTGCCTCCTCGGCGGATCGGTGTCAGCGGCCGAGAGGGGCGCCGGCGATGGACGCCGGTCGACTCCGCACTCGACGAGGAGGGATGCGCGGGCGCACCGATTCACCAGAGGCAGGTGCAGTCTGCCCGCCCCGCCGTCGCCAGGCAAGGGCTCTCAGGCGGCCAGGACCTCGAACCAGATGGTCTTGCCCGACCCGGGATGGGACTCGACGCCCCACGCGGCGGCCATCTCGGCGACGATCATGAGGCCCCGGCCGCTGTGGGCGTCCGAGGGGATGGCGCCCAACGCCGGCAGGCGGGGGTTGGCGTCGGAGACCTCCACCCGCACGCGGTCGTCGTCGAGGCAGACCATCACCGAGAAGTCGCTCCTGGCATGGAGCACGGCGTTGGTCGCCAGCTCGCTGACGAGCAGCGGGACGTCGGCCGGCTCGACACCCCAGGCCCGCAGCGAGGAGGAGACGAACCGCCTGGCCGCCCCGACCTGGTCGTTGTCCGGTTCGAAGCGCCGGGTCAGACGGGTCAAGTGGATCGAACCGGCCTCATCGGCGTCGACCAATACCCAGGTCCTCCGGGTCCCAACCGCCGCCCGCCAGGTTCCGGGCCGGGACGGCGACCGGTCGCCATCGACGACGCCCCGGGATCCAGGACCGTGGAAGAGCCTGGGCGCCGATGGTGTTGGACCAGCCATGACCGACGCGCGCGGCACTGCCGACTTCTGGTTCGACCCTCTCTGCCCCTGGGCGTGGATCGCCTCGAGGTGGATGCTCGAGGTGGAGAAGGTCCGCCCGCTCGACGTCAGCTGGCACCTGATGTCCCTGGCCTATCTCAACGAGGGCCGAGACGAGCTCTCCCCGGAGTACAAGCAGATGCTGGCCACCGCATGGGGGCCGGTCAGGGTGGTGGCCGCGGCCACCGAGGCCAAGGGTGACGAGATCGTGCTGCCGCTCTACACCGCCCTCGGCAACCGCTTCCACCAGGAGGGGGCCAAGCGCGAGCGGTCGACCTACGTCGCCGCCCTCGATGAGGTGGGCCTGCCGACCGCGCTGGCCGACGCCGCCGACGACGACCGCCTCGACGAGGCGATCAAGACCAGCCACCACGCCGGCATGGACCAGGTCGGCATGGATGTCGGCACCCCGGTGATCGCCGTGGAGGGGGTGGCCTTCTTCGGTCCCGTGGTGAGCCCGATCCCCCGCGGCGAGGAGGCGGGCAAGCTGTGGGACGGTGTCCGCCTGGTGGCGGGGACCGACGGCTTCTTCGAGCTCAAGCGGACCAGGACCCGGGACCCGATCTTCACCTGATCGCCTGCGCCCGCCCGGTTCCGGTCGCTCAGCGCGTCGCCGCCTCGATCACCGCGCCCAGGGCGACGAGCTCCTCCTCGCCGCCAGGGGCGCCGACGAGCTGGATGCTGGCCGGCAGCCCTCCCCGGCGGGGGACGGGCACGGCCAGGGCCGGCAGACCCGGGCCGTTGACCGGCGCGGTGGCCAGCAGGAGGCGGCCGCCGGGATCGCCGGCCGCCAGGGAGGGCACCTCGACGGTGAGGGTCGGCACGACGAGTGGCCCGTGGCGGCCGATCAGGTCCACCAGCCGGTCCCGCCAGGCCCGCAACGCGCTCCTCGCCCCACCGACGGCGAGGGAGGTGATGCCGGCGGCGGCGCCGATGAGGTCGCGCAGGTCGGCCGACACGCCGGTATCCGAGAGGAGGTCCCGGTCCACCTGCCACGCCTCGGCCGCCAGTACGGTCAGGGTGGCGTCACCCGCGGCCGCCCAGCCGGGCACGGCCACCTCCGTGACCTCCAGGCCGGCGGCGTCGAGCACCTCGTCGATGGCCCGGTCGACCGACGGCGGCGCGGGCAGCCGCACCCGTCCCACCGTGGATGGCGCCGCGCCGGGTGCGAACCCCGGCTCGAGGAGGGCCATCCCGGCGACCACCGCGTCCACGTCCGCTCCCATCGGACCCACCGTGTCGAGGCTCGGCGCGAGCGGCCAGACCCCCGTCGTCGGGATCCTTCCCCAGGTCGTCTTCAGCCCGACGATGCCGCAGCAGGCGGCGGGGATGCGCACCGAGCCGCCGGTGTCGGTCCCGACGGCCACATCCGCCTCGCCACTGGCGACCGCCACCGCCGAGCCGCTCGAGGAGCCACCGGGGATCAGCTCGGCGGCCAGCGGGTTGGTGGGTGTGCCGTACCAGGGGTTGATGCCGGTCGCCCCTGCCGCCAGCTCGTGGAGGTTGGTCTTGCCGACCAGCGTGGCCCGTCCGGCCGCGACGGCGTCGCGCACCCCGGCCAGGCAGGCGGCGTCGGCCGATGCGGGCGACGCCGTCCTCGCCACGGCCCGGCAGCCTGCGGTCGTCGGCAGCCCGGCCACGTCGACGAGGTCCTTGACTGCGACCCGCAGGCCGCCGGTCCCTTCGTGCAGCCGCAGGATCCAGGTCGACATGGCGCCAGCCTGGCACCCCGTCACGCCCGACGCCGGGTCGGGAACGGCGGGAGGCGACTCGGGCGGGTCACGCCGCCGTTTCCGCCTCCCGACCCGTGCGCTCTACGCTCACCAGAGCCGGCGCAGATCGCGTCCTGGCCCGCAGGAGCCTCCATGTCACTACCAGCCACCGTCGCGTCGGCGGTCAACCTCTACCATCCGGCGCACTCGGGCGACACGCCACTCGACACCCTGCTCGTGGTCATCGGTTGCGTCGTGGCCCTCCTGCTGATGGCCATCCCCGCCGCCATGAGCAGGTCGTCGGAGGACCGCCGCCTGGCTGCAGCCGACGACGGAGAGCCCCCGGCCTGACCCGGGTGCGCTCCCACGTCAGACGGTGTCGACCGCAGGGGAGCGAAGGCCGGGCGGGGCGTCGTCCTGCTGAGCGAACTGCGTGCGGTACAGCTCGGCGTAGAGGCCGCCCTCGGCGAGCAACTGCTCGTGGGAGCCGCGCTCGACGATCCGCCCGGCATCGACGACCAGGATCTGGTCGGCGTCGCGCACGGTCGAGAGCCGGTGGGCGATCACGATCGACGTGCGGCCGGCGAGGGCGGTGGCCAGGGCCTGTTGCACCGCGGCCTCCGACTCCGAGTCGAGGTGGGCGGTCGCCTCGTCGAGCACGACCACGTCGGGGGCCTTGAGCAGCAGCCTGGCGATGGCGACCCGCTGCTTCTCGCCCCCCGAAAGCCGGTAGCCGCGATCGCCGACCAGCGTGTCGAGGCCGTCGGGCAACGACCGCACGAGGTCGCCGACCTGGGCGGCGTCGATGGCCGCCCAGATCTCCGCGTCGGTGGCGTCGGGCCTGGCGTAGGCCAGGTTGGAGCGGATGGTCTCGTGGAAGAGGTGGGCGTCCTGGGTCACCACGCCGACCACGTCGTGGACCGAGGTCAGGGTGGCGACGCGCACGTCGACGCCGTCGATGAGCACGGAGCCGGACCGCACGTCGTAGAGGCGCGACACCAGCTGGCTGATGGTGGTCTTGCCCGCGCCCGAGGGCCCGACGAGGGCGACCAGGTCACCGGGAGCGGCCTCGAAGCTCACGTCGAAGAGCACCTGCTGGCGGGGCGGGTGCTCGAGCACGGCCACCGACTCGAGGGAGGCGAGGGAGACCTCCTCCGGCGTCGGGTAGCTGAAGTCCACGTGGTCGAAGGCGACCGACGCAGGACCGCGCCCGATGGCCACGGCGTCGGGCGCCTCGGCGATGAGCGGCTCGAGGTCGAGGACCTCGAAGACCCGGTCGAAGCTGACCAGCGCGGTCATCACGTCGACCTGGACGTTCGACAGGGCGGTGAGGGGGCCGTAGAGCCGGTTGAGGTAGGCGGTGAGCGCCACCAGGGTGCCGATCTGCAGCGAGCCGTGCACCGCGAACACGCCGCCCACGCCGTAGACGAGGGCGGTCGCCAACGATGCGGTGAGCAGGAGGGCGACGAAGAACACGCCGGCGTACAGGGACTGGGTGATGCCGATGTCGCGCACCTGGGCGGCCTTGCCGGCGAACGCCGCGTCCTCGCTGCCCTGGCGCCCGTACAGCTTGACCAGCAGCGCGCCCGACACGTTGAACCGCTCGGTCATGGTGGAGTTCATGGCCGCGTTGAGGTTGTAGCCCTCCCGGGTCAGGGCGGCCAGGCGACGACCGACGTAGCGGGCCGGCACGAGGAACACCGGCAGGATCACCAGCGCCAACAGGGTGATCTGCCACGACAGGATCAGCATGGCGACGAGGGTCACCGAGACGGTCAACAGGTTGCCGACCACGGACGAAAAGGTGTTGGTGAAGGCGGCCTGCGCGCCGAGCACGTCGTTGTTGAGCCGGGACACGAGCGCCCCGGTCTGGGTCCTGGTGAAGAAGGCGAGGGGCATGGAGCCGATGTGGTCGAACACCCGGGTCCGCATGTCGTAGATGAGGCCCTCACCGATCCGGGAGGAGACGAACCGTTGCACCAGGTTGATGGCGCCGTCGACGACGGCCAGGCCGGCGACGATCAGCGCCACGGTCACCACCACGCCGATGTCGCCCCGGTGGGTGCCGTGCTGGGCGAGGATGCCCCGGTCGATCAGCTCGCGGTACAGCAGCGGGTTGGCCGCGCTGATGACGGCGTCGACGACGATCAGCACCAGGAAGCCGACGAGCAGCAGCCGGTAGGGCGCGGCGAAGCGGGCGATGCGCCGGAGCGTCCCCGGCTTCAACCGCTGGCCGACCACCTTGCCGTCGCGCCCGAGCGAGCGCATCAGCGCCATCGGGTTGCCGCCGCCTCCGTGCATCGACATCCGCTGCTCCTCTCCTCGGCTCCCGACCACGCGGCCGGTCCCTGCCGGCGCGGATCCCGATCTGGGCCGCAGCGACTTCGACGCCACCCGGGCGGTCTTTATTCCATCTGGAACTGTTTTGACATGTTACTGTTTCCTGCGTGACCGACCGAGTCGACGCCGGCCCGACGTGCGGCGCAGGCGTCGACGTCCCCGTCGGCCTGCTCGTGACCCGGCTCGGCCGATCGTGGTCCCACGGGCTGCGCCACGCCCTCGAACCGGTCGACCTCGACCCGAGGCAGTACCACCTGCTGCGCGCCGTGGCGTCGATGGCCGGCTGCTCGCAGCAGGCGGTCGGTTCGAGGCTGCGCATCCCGCCCAGCCGCATGGTGGACCTGGTCGACGGGCTCGAGGCCAGGCAGCTCCTGGTGCGCGTGGCCAACCCCGACGACCGCAGGGCCCACGCCCTGGTCCTCACCGACGGCGGCCGACGCCTGCTCGCCGGCGCCACCGAGATCGCCGGCGCGTACGAGCGCACGGTCCTCGAGCCGCTCCGACGCCCCGAGCGCGACCAGCTGCGGGCCCTGCTCGCCCGCCTCGATGCGGCCGGGCCGGCGTGAGCAGGGAGCCCCGCAGGGCACCGGGGGCCGGCTCGCCGCGCGACCGGTTCGTGACCGTGTACGGGCGGGTCCCGGTGCTCGAGGTGCTCGGCGACGCCCGCCTCGAGGTCGACAAGGTGGTGCTGGCCGACAACGCCAGGGGCGAGGCCGCGGCGACGATCCTGGCGGCGGCCCGGCGGCGGTCGGTCCGCGTCGAGCGCACCGGGGCGCAGCGGGTCAAGCTGCTCGCCGGCAACGGCAAGCACGACCAGGGGGTCATCGCCGACGTGGTGGCGCCGAGGATGGCCCCGCTCGCCACCCTGGTGCGACCCACCCCGGCGAGCGTGGTGCTCCTGCTCGACGGGATCACCAACCCGGCCAACGTCGGCATGATCCTGCGCAGCGCCACCGCCGCCGGCCTGGACGGGATCGTGGTGCCCCACCGGGGCTCGCCGCCCATCGACCCGCTGGTGGTCAAGGCCTCGGCGGGCGTGGCCTACCGGGCGCCGATCCTGCGCTGCGCCACCGCCGTCGAAGGGGCCGCGGCGCTCGTCGACCTCGGCTACCTGCTGGTCGGCCTGGCCGCCGACGCCCCCGCCGTGCTCTGGGACGCGCCGCTCGGGGGCGCCACCGCGCTGGTCCTCGGCAACGAGCGCGACGGCGTGTCCGCCGGGGTGGCCGCCCTCGTCGGTTCGTGGGTCGGCGTGCCGATGGCCAACGGCGTCGAGTCGCTCAACGTGGCCAGCGCCGCCGCGGTGACCTGCTTCGAGCTGGCCAGGCGCCGGGCCTCCGCGCCGCGATAGCCTTTCAGCGGCCCCGGAACCGGTCCAGGTCGCGCCGCTCGCGCTTGGTGGGGCGTCCCGCGGCCGGGTCCCTGGCGAAGAGCGGGGCGACCCGTTCGCGCTCGGGGCGCGGCCCGCTGTGGTCGACCACGCACTCCGCGGCGACGCTCGGGCCGACCCGCTTGTCGATCAGCCTGGCCACCTCGAGGCGGCGTTCCCACCCGTCCTGGTTGACGCTGACGACGTCGCCCACGTGCACGGCGTGGGCCGGCTTGACCGCGGCGCGCTCGACCCTGACGTGACCGCCCCTGCAGGCGTCGGTGGCCTGGCTGCGGGTCTTGAACACCCGCACCGACCACAGCCACCGGTCGACGCGCACCTCCTCCACGCCCGGCATGGTCGCGCACTGCCCGCTGCTCGGCGGTACCGTTCAGCGTGGCCTTCGACCTGGCGAAGCTGATCGCCGACCGCAGCGGCGAGAACTTCCAGCTCCACAACCAGCACCTCAACCCGCAGCTCCCCCGGGTCCTGAAGACGATCGGCTTCGACCGCTTCTACGTCCGCGGTGAGGGTTGCTATCTCTGGGACGCCGAGGGGCACCGGTACCTCGACCTGCTCTCGGGCTTCGGCGTGTACGCCCTCGGGCGCAGCCACCCGACCGTCAAGGCGGCGCTGCACGACGCGGTCGACGCCGACCTGGCCAACCTGGTCCAGCTCGACTGCGCCCTGCTGCCCGGGCTGCTGGCCGAGGCGCTGGTGGCGAGGGCCCACCCCGGGATCGAGCGGGCGTTCTTCTGCAACTCGGGCGCCGAGGCGGTCGAGGCGGCCATCAAGTTCGCCCGGAGGGCGACGGGGCGCCAGCAGGTGGTCTTCGCCGACCACGCCTTCCACGGGCTGACCACCGGGGCGCTGTCGCTCAACGGGGGCAGGGAGTTTCGCTCCGGCTTCGGCGACCTGCTCCCTTCGGCGTCGGTCGGCTTCGGCGACATCGACGCGCTCGAGCGGGCGCTCGCCGGCGGGGAAGTGGCCGCGTTCATGGTGGAGCCGATCCAGGGGAAAGGCGTCAACGAGGCGGCCGACGAGTACTGGCCGGCGGCCCAGGCGCTGTGCCGGCGGCACGGGACGCTCTTCGTGGCCGACGAGGTCCAGACCGGTCTCGGTCGCACGGGCAGGTTCTTCTGCCACGAGCACTGGGGCCTCGAGCCCGACATCATCACCGTCTCCAAGGCCCTCTCCGGCGGCTTCGTGCCCGTCGGCGCCATGCTGGCCACCGACCGGGTGTTCCGCAGCGTCTACGACTCGATGGACCATGCGGTGATCCACAGCTCGACGTTCGGGAGCAACGACCTGGCCATGGTGGCCGGGCTGGCCACGCTCGCGGCCATCGACGACGAGGGGATCGTCGAGCGGGCGGCGGAGACCGGCCGACGCTGGCGCGAGGCGCTCGTCCCGCTCCTCGACCGCTACGAGCTGCTCCACGACGTGCGGGGCAAAGGGCTGATGATCGGGCTGGAGCTCGGCGAGCCCACGTCGCGGGCCCTGCGCCTGCGGTGGAGGGCCACGGAGCGGATCCGGTCCGGCCTGTTCTCCCAGCTGGTCGTGGTCCCGTTGTTCCACCGGCACCGGATCCTCACCCAGGTCGCCGCCGACAACATCAACGTGGTGAAGCTGCTCCCGCCGCTGATCGCCGGCGACGCGGAGATCGACCTGTTCGTCGCCGCCCTCGACGACGTGCTCGGCGCGGCCCACGACGGGTCCGGCCTCTTCGTCGAGCTCGGTCGGACCGTCGCCCGCTCCAGCCTCCGCAGAGACCGCTGAGCGGCCGACCTCGACCGCACGGGGCCTAGCTCCTGACGGCTCCGGGGTGGGTGGTGACCGGCTTGGCCGAGTCGGGGATCGGGGTGGTGTCGTCCTCGACCAGGTTGCTGTGGCTCAGACCGATGACGCCCGCGACCAGCAGGACCAGCGCGACCACGACGAGGGCGAGGTCGCCGGCGCCGACGTTGATCCGCTCGTGGAACAGGAAGAACCCGAGCAGGCTGGCGATCAGCGGATCGACGATGGTGAACCCGGGCTGCGAGGCGGCCAGCGGGCCGGCCTGCAGGGCGTGGGTGGACAGCACCACCGAGGCGGTGCCCACACCCACCAGCACGTAGGGCGACCAGGTGGAGAGGATCCCGGTGATCCCGTCGCCGGTGTGGGCGCTCAGCTCCTTGATCACCGCAGCCACGAACCCCCACGCCACACCCGTCGCCACCCCGAGGGTCGCCGCCCGGCGCGCCGGCGAGGGGGCCCGACCCCGCACCGGCAGGTAGGCGCTCACCGTGGCGATGGTCGCCAGCCCGAGCGACGAGGCGGCGGACAGGCCCCATGCGGTACCCGAGGCGTGCAGCTTGCCGCCGGAGGGATCGGCGGCGTAGAGGAACAACCCGAGCCCGACGGCCATGGCCGCAGCCGCCAGCCAGTCGCGCCCGCGCACCGGCTTGGTGCCGATGATCGACAGGTAGCCGAAGACGAAGAGCAGCTCGGTGGCGAGGATCGGCTGCACGAGGGCGAGGTCGCCGAAGTGCAGAGCGACGACCTGGAAGACGAATCCGGCGATCATGCTGGCCACCCCGACCAGCCAGATCGGGTGGCGGGCCAGCCGGACGAGGAGGCCGGGCCCGAAGCCGCCGTCGAAGGGGGCGCGGGCCGCGCCGACGCGCTGGCAGACCGACGAGGTGGCGGTGAAGAATCCGGCCACGAGGGCGAAGCCCACGGCCGTGCTGATCACCTTCGAGCCCGCTTCCGTTGTCCCACCCGACCTGCCACGGCCACATGGTAGGGCGGCGAAGGCCGGTTGCTGCACGTCCCGGGGAACAAAGGAGGTCGCCGCGCCGGTTGCACCGATCCCGGAATCACACACCTGGAGTTACCGTGCACATCGCCGTCCTGCCCCTGTCCGATGACGTCGTCCTGCCGGGGATGGTCGTCCCCGTCCCCGTCGATGACCACGAGGTCCGCGCCGCCGTCGAGGCCGCCCAGCTGACCGCCGCCGACGGTGGCGCGCAGGTCGCCATCGTCCCCAGGCTCGAGGGCCGCTACGGCGCCATCGGCACCCTCGCCAGGATCGAGCAGGTCGGACGCCTCCCAGGCGGCCAGCCCGCGGCAGTGGTCCGCGGCATCGACCGCATCCGCATCGGCACCGGCACCACCGGTCCCGGCGCCGCCCTGTGGGTGGAGGCCGAGATCCTCCCCGCGCCGCAGCACCACGACGCCGAGACCAGCGAGGCGGCCGCCGAGTACAAGGCCCTGGTGGTGTCGATCCTCCAGGAGCGGGGCGCCTTCCAGGTCGTCGACATGGTCGGCCGGATCTCCGATCCCTCGGAGCTGGCCGACACGAGCGGCTGGGCCCCCTACCTCGACGCCGGGCAGAAGCAGCGGGTGCTCGAGACCCTCGACGTCGGCGAGCGGCTGCGCCTGGTCACCGGCTGGGCGCGGGACCACCTCGCCGAGCAGGAGGTGGCGCAGTCCATCCGCAAGGACGTGTCGGAGGGGATGGAGCGCCAGCAGCGCGAGTTCCTGCTGCGCCAGCAGCTCGCCGCGGTCCAGAAGGAGCTGCGCGAGCTGAGCGGCGACGAGACCGACGACCAGGACGTCCGCGCCCGGGTCGAGGCCGCCGACCTGCCCGACGCGGTGCGCACGGCGGCCGTCAAGGAGGTCGACCGCCTGGAGCGCACCAGCGACCAGAGCCCCGAGGGCGGTTGGATCCGCTCATGGCTCGACCTGGTCCTCGAGCTGCCCTGGGACGAGCGCACCGACGACGCCTACGACGTCGGCGCGGCGCGCGCCGTGCTCGACGCCGACCACGCCGGCCTCGACGAGGTCAAGGACCGGATCACCGAGTACCTGGCGGTGCGCAAGCGGCGCGAGGCGCGCGGCCTCGGGGTGGTCGGCGGCCGCCGCTCGGGTGCGGTGCTGGCCCTCGTCGGCCCCCCCGGCGTCGGCAAGACCTCGCTCGGCGAGAGCGTGGCGCGGGCCATGGGCCGCAAGTTCGTGCGGGTCGCCCTGGGCGGCGTGCGCGACGAGGCCGAGATCCGCGGCCACCGCAGGACCTACGTCGGCGCCATGCCGGGTCGCATCGTCCGGGCCATCAAGGACGCCGGGACGATGAACCCGGTGGTCCTCCTCGACGAGATCGACAAGGTCGGCTCCGACTACCGCGGAGACCCGACCGCCGCCCTCCTCGAGGTCCTCGACCCCGCCCAGAACCACACCTTCAGGGACCACTACCTCGAGGTCGAGCTCGACCTCTCCGACGTGCTCTTCCTGGCCACGGCCAACGTGGTCGACTCGATCCCCGACGCGCTGCTCGACCGGATGGAGGTGGTCCGCCTCGACGGCTACACCGAGGCCGAGAAGGTGACCATCGCCAGGGACCACCTGCTGCCCAAGCAGCTCGACCGCTCCGGTTTCGCCACCGGCGACGTGACCGTCACCGACGAGGCCCTGCGCGAGCTGGCCGCCGTCTACACCCACGAGGCGGGTGTCCGTGACCTCGAGCGGCTCCTGGCCAAGGTGCTGCGCAAGGTCGCCGCCGCCGACGACGTCCCCGAAGGTGGCCTGGTCGTCGATCCCGGCAACCTCACCACCTACGTGGGCCGGCCCCACTTCACCCCCGAGGTGGCCATGCGCACCGCGGTGCCCGGCGTGGCCACCGGCCTGGCCGTCACCGGGGCGGGCGGCGACGTGCTGTTCATCGAGGCGTCCCTGGCCGACTCCGACTCGGGCCCGTCGGGTCTGACCCTCACCGGTCAGCTCGGCGACGTGATGAAGGAGAGCGCCCACATCGCCCTCTCCTATCTCCGGGCCCGCGGCGACGAGCTCGGCCTGCCCGTGGCCGACCTCCAGCGGGGCGTCCACCTCCACGTGCCGGCGGGCGCGGTCCCCAAGGACGGGCCTTCGGCGGGGGTCACGATGACCACCGCGCTGGCATCGCTCCTCTCGGGCCGCCCGGTCCGCACCGAGGTGGCCATGACCGGTGAGATCAGCCTCACCGGCCGGGTCCTGCCCATCGGCGGCCTCAAGCAGAAGCTGCTGGCCGCGCAGCGCGCCGGCATCACCACGGTGCTCATCCCGGCCCGCAACGAGCCCGACCTCGACGACGTCCCCGCCGATGTCCTCGAGCACCTCGAGGTGATCCCGGTCACCGACCTGCGCGAGGTCCTCGACCTGGCCCTCACCCCGGCCGCCGAGCAGGTGGTCGTGGCCGCCTGAGTCTCGCTGGGCGCCCCGTCCGTGCCGAGCCCGGCCCGGCGGGGCGCCCCTAGGTTGGTGCCCGTGCCCGAGCTCCAACCGGTCCCTGTCCGCCACGCCGCCAACGGGATGGTGGCGGCCATCGACCACCTCGCCGCCGCCGCGGGCGCGGCGATGCTCCGCGACGGAGGGTCGGCCGGCGACGCCGCGGTGGCCGCCAGCGCGGTCCTCGCCGTCACCAGCCAGCACCTGTGCGGCATGGGAGGCGACCTGTGGGCGGTCGTCCACCCCGGCGCCACGGCCACGCCGGTGGCCCTCAACGCCTCGGGCCGGGCCGGCTCGGGGGCCGACGCCGACCGGCTGCGCGCCGAGGGCTGGGAGGTCATGCCCAGGACCGGCCGCCCCGAGGCCGTGCCGGTGCCCGGGTGCGTCGACGGGTGGCTGGCCCTGCACGCCAGGCTCGGGCGCCTGCCGCTGGCGACGGTCATCGAGCCGGCCCGCCGCTACGCCGACGACGGGTTCCCCGCCTCCCCCACCCTGGCCGCCGGCATCCCGAGGATCGTCGACCTGGCCGAGGCGTCGGACTACCGCATGGCGGGGGGCGTCGTCGCCGGCACCATCATCCGCCGCCCGGGTGTGGCCCGTGCGCTCGCCGCGGTCGCCCGGGAGGGCAGGGACGGCTTCTACGGAGGCGAGTTCGGCGAGGGCCTCCTCGCCCTCGGCGGCGGGGAGTACACGGCCGACGACCTGGCCGCGCCGGGCGCCGACTGGGTCGACTCGCCGGGCGCCGACGCGTGGGGGGCCCGCGTCTGGTCGGCGCCCCCCAACTCCCAGGGCTACCTGACCGCCGCGGCCGCGTGGATCGCGTCGGGCCTCGACCTGCCCGCCGACCCGGCCGACCCCAGGTGGGCCCACCTGCTCGTCGAGGCGGCTCGCCAGGCCGGCCACGACCGCATCGCCGTCCTCCACGACGGGGCCGACGGCGCCGCCCTGGTCGACCCGGCCAGGCTGGCGCCGAGGCGGGCGGCCATCTCGGCCAGCCGGGCCGGGGAGCTGCCGGTCCCGGGCGCGGCCGGCGACACGATCGCCCTGTGCGCGGTCGACGCCGACCGGTGCGCCGTCAGCCTCGTCCAGTCCAACGCGTCCGGGTGGGGGTCGGGGCTGATCGTCCCCGGCGTCCGGATCTTCCTCCACAACCGCGGCCTCGGCTTCTCGCTCGTCCCGGGCCACCCGGCCGGGTACGGCCCGCGGCGCCGCCCTCCCCACACGCTGTCGCCCGCCGTGGTGACCGACCGCTCGGGGCGCCTGCGCGCCGTGCTCGGCACCATGGGCGGTGACAGCCAGCCCCAGGTCCTCCTGCAGCTGCTGGCCAGGACGTTGCAGGCCGGCCAGGCCACCGGTGACGCCGTCGCCGCCGGCCGCTTCTCCCTCGCCGCCCCCCTCGACGCGACGGGCCAGCCGTCGGGCGACGGGTTCGCGACCTGGACCGGGCGGGGACGGGTCCAGGTCCACGTCGAGGGCCACGCACCCGCCGGGTGGGCGGCCGGCCTCGACGCCCTCGGCCACGACGTGGTCGTCACCGACGCCTGGTCGAGCGCCTTCGGCCACGCCCATCTGATCGAGGCGCACGGCGAGGTCCTCTCCGGCGGCACCGATCCCCGCCCGCTCGCCGGCGCGGTGGTCGGATGGTGAGCCCGGCTGCGCCCGCCGTCGACGGTCGGCTCTGGGCCGTCTACTGCGCCAGCCACGTGCGCATCGATCTGCCCGGCCGGTCGGTCGTGGTCGCCGGGGGCGACCGCGCCCCCGACGCACCCGACGAGCCGGGCACGCTGACCGTGCTCACGGCGTGGAACCCCTTCGGCGTGGTCCGGGGCGACGCGCCCAACCGGGTCGCGGGCCGGCACCTGGTCACCGCCGTCGAGGCGGCCGGGCTGCGATGGCACCCGGCGGCCGGGCGCGCCCCCGACGGCTCGTGGGAGGAGGCGGGGGTGGCGGTCACGGTCGCCGACCGCGGCGCCGCCCTCGAGCTCGGCCGGAGATGGGAGCAGCTGGCCGTCTACGAGTGGTCGCCCTCGCGGGCACTCCTCTCGGTGGTCGCCTGCTTCGAGGAGCGCATCACCAGCCTGCACGCCGCCGTGACCGACGTGGCGCCCGACCGGTGACCATGCGTCCCGACCCGACCTCCGACGCACCGCCGCCCCCGGCCGGGCTGCGGCGCAACCTGAAGCTGTGGCAGGTCATCGGCCTGTCCATCGGGCTGATGGCCCCGTCCATGGCCATCTCCATCAACCCCCAGGGAGCGATCGGCGCGGTGGGCCGGGCCATTCCCCTCTCGTTCGTGATCTCCCTCGTCGGCGCGCTGCTCGTCGCCTACGGGTTCGCCCGCCTCTCCCAGCACTTCCACCACTCGGGCTCGGTCATCGGCCTGGTCGGGGCCACACTCGGCCCGAGGGTCGGCGTGGTCGCCGGGTGGTGCCTCGCCGGGTGCTACGCCTGCTTCGCCCTCATCGTCGCGGTCACCGCCGGCATCTACGGGGCCATCTTCCTCCAGGCGGTCGGGATCACCCACAGCGACCCCGACTGGCTGGCGTGGACCATCGCCGCGGCCGTGATCGTCGCCGCCGGCGCGCTCGCCGCCGTGCCCGCAGCCAAGGCCACCAACGTGATCCTCTCGTTCGAGGGCGTGACGATCGTGCTGATCGGGATCGCCGCCGTCGTCGTCCTGGTCGAGCTCCTCGGCCACAGCGGCCCCGGGCACCTCCCGTTCACGCTGACCGTCTTCACCCCGGCCAAGGGCACCACCGCGTCCAACGTCTTCCTCGGCGTGGTCTTCGGCTTCCTGTCCTTCGGCGGCTTCGAGGCCGCCGCCGCCCTCGGGGGCGAGGCGACCAGGCCCCGCCGTGACATCCCGAGGGCCGTCCTCGCCACGGTCGCCGTCATCGGCGTGTTCTACGTGGTGGTCAGCGCCATCGAGGTGATGGGGTTCGGCACGTCCACCAAGGGCCTCGCCGACTTCCACCACTCCCCCGCCCTGCTCGGCACCCTCGGGCAGACCTACGTGGCCTCGTGGTTCGGCGACCTGATCATCGCCGGCACCATCGTGAGCGCGTTCGGCTGCTGCATGGCCTCGGTCGTCGGCGGGTCGCGCCTGATCCACGCCTTCGCCCGCGACGGGATGGCCGTCGACCACCGGGTGGCGCGCCTCTCCCCGCGCTTCGGGACCCCGGTGGCCGCCACGGTCGTCGTGATGGTCGTCGAGGCGGTCATCCTCGTCGCCGGCGGGATCCTCGGGGGCATCCCGCCGCTCGACCTGTTCGCCTACGTCGCCGAGATCGGCACGCTGCTGATCATCCTCGCCTACGCCATGGTGACCAGCGGCGCCATCTCCCACCTCTTCCTGCGGCCCGCGCTGCGCCGGGAGGCGACACTGGCCCCCGTCGCCGAGATCGTCATCCCGATCGCGGGGATCCTGCTCCTCGGCTACACCGTGTACCGCAACGTCAGCCCGTTCCCGACCGGCGCGGCCCGCTGGGAGCCGATCGTCGCCGGCATCTGGCTGGCCGTCGGGGCGGTCGGCGCGCTCGCCGCGCCGGCGTTCAGCCGCAGGCTCGGCGCCGCGCTGGTGACCGACGAGGGCAACCAGCCCGAGCCGGCCGCCACCCCGGCGTCGGGCACGGGCGCCGTCGGCTCCCGCGTGGGCACCCCCTAGACCTAGAGACGCCGATCAGGGCGCGACGGGTCGACGGCGCCGGAGCCACGAGGCGGCGACGCGCCAGCCGATCATCAGCGCCCCGAGGAAGACCGCGGCGACCACGACGAACGCCACCGCCGTCCCCTGGCCGGCCACCACCCGCAGCACCATCCCGACGGCGACGGTCGCCGCGGCCACGACCGCCCCGTCGAGGAGCGACCGGCCGTCGCGGTCCCCGACGGCCAGCAGCAACCAGCCGGCGCCGAGGCCGCAGGCGAACGGCCAGGTCGTCGAGACCAGGCCGGCGGCGCTGACGCCGTGGTCGTGGGTGTGGCGTCCGATGCCGACGAACACCACCACGGCGAGGAGGTCGACGGCGACCCGGCGCGTGCGCACGGGGCGCCACGCTAGCGGCGCGACCGGATGCCGTCGGGGTCGGAGCCGGCGCGCATGGGTACGGGGTGGGCACGGCGCCCGTCGCGTCGGCTCGACGTTGGAGGTGCTCGGTGGCAACGGTGACCGGCCGGATCGACGCCCGCCCCGACCAGGTGTGGGACGTGCTCGCCGACGGGTGGCCCTACTCCAACTGGGTCGTGGGCAGCTCGCACATGCGGGCCGTCGAGGCGGCGTGGCCCGCGGCGGGTAGCCGCCTCTTCCACGCCAGCGGTGTCTGGCCGGCAACCTTGCGCGACGAGACCCCCGTCAGTGGACCCGCCCGCCTGGTGCCCAGCCCGTTGACCGAGGCCCTCCTCCTCCGCCGCAACCGGGAGTCGGTCGCCCGTCGGCGCGCCCTCGCCGAGCGGCGCACCCGGGCCGGCGGATGAACGCCGACGCCGTCGTCGTCGGCGCCGGGCCCAACGGGCTGGTCGCGGCCAACGTCCTCGCCGACGCCGGGTGGGACGTCGTGGTGGTCGAGGCTCAGCCCGAGCCCGGCGGCGCGGTGCGCACCGGCGAGCTCACCCTGCCCGGCTTCCACCACGACCTCTTCAGCGCCTTCTACCCGCTCGCCGTCGCCTCCCCCGCCCTGCGCCACCTCGGCCTGGAGGACTGGGGTCTGCGCTGGTGCCGGGCGCCCCTCGCCCTGGCCAACCCGACCCCCGACGGCCGGTGCGCCGTCATCTCGCCCGACAGGGACCGGACCGCCGCCAGCCTCGACGCCTACCACGGGGGGGACGGCGACGGCTGGCGACGACTGATGACCCCGTGGGACGACCACGGCCGGGCGCTGGTCGATGCCCTGCTCAGCCCCTTCCCCCCGGTGCGGGCCGGCCTCCACCTGGCCGCCCGGCTCCGGGCCCACGGGCTGCTCGACCTGGCCAGGATGGGCGTGACCCCGGCCAGACGACTCGGCGAGGAGCACTTCGCCGGCGCCGGCGGCTCGCTGCTCCTGGCCGGCAACGCCCTCCACACCGACCTGACCCCCGAGACCGCCGGGAGCGGCCTGTTCGGCTGGCTGCTCGCCGCGCTGGCCCAGGACGTCGGCTTCCCCGTCCCCGAGGGGGGCGCCGGCGCGCTCACCACCGCCCTCGTCCGCCGGCTCGAGCAGCGCGGCGGTGTCGTGGTGTGCGGCCGGCGGGTCCGGCGGGTGCGGGTGCGCCACGGGCGGGCGGCCGGCGTGAGCGTCGAGGACGGCTCCACCTACACGGCCCGCAGGGCGGTGCTCGTGGACGTTGCCGCGCCCCACCTGTACCGCGACCTCCTGGCCGACCTCCCCCTCCCCGCGCCGGTGGCCAGCGGTGTGCGGCGCTTCGAGTGGGACGCCGGCACGGTCAAGGTCGACTGGGCGCTGTCCGCCCCGCTCCCGTGGTCGACGCCCGACGCCCGCCTGGCCGGCACCGTCCACGTGGCCGACAGCATCGACGAGCTGAGCCGCTGGTCGACCGACCTGGCAACCGGCACCGTCCCGGCCCGTCCCTTCCTCCTCGTCGGGCAGCAGTCGATGACCGATCCGACCCGCCAGCCTCCCGGCACCGAGACGGCCTGGGCGTACACCCACGTCCCCCGCCGCGTCCGGGCCGACGCGGCCGGCGTCATCAGCGGGCGCTGGGACGCCGACGACGAGGCCGCCATGGTCGACCGGATCGAGCGCAGGCTGGAGGAGCGGGCTCCCGGCTTCTTGGGCTCGATCCTCGGCCGGCACGTGTTCACTCCCCGATCCCTCGCCGCGGCCGACGACAACCTCGACGGCGGGGCCATCAACGGGGGCACCTCCCAGCTCCACCAGCAGCTCGTCTTCCGCCCCATCCCCGGTCTCGGCCGGCCTGGCACCTTCGTCGACGGCCTCTACCTGGCCTCCTCGAGCGCCCACCCCGGCGGGGGCGTGCACGGCGCCTGCGGCGCCAATGCGGCCAGGGCGGCCATCGCCGCCGACCGCCGGCGCCCCTGGGCGCGGCGCCTCCCCCGCCGACCAGCCTGACGTCGCCCTCGCGGTGGGCGGTCGCAGTCGCGCGGCGACGCCGGCGGGGAGGCCGGGTCGACGATCGGAGCGGGGCATCCGTCACCTCGGGTCTGCGCACGTGGTTTTCCGACGTCAGGCGCCCCGGGGTCGATCGGCCGCGCCCCGCAGCGCGGCGAGCACCGCGCCGGCGACCTGGGGAGGGCCGCCGACGTCGGCGTCGACGGTCACGGTGGCCACCGACTCGTAGAGCGTCCTGCGATCGAGGAAGAGCCGGTCGAGGTCGGGGCTGGCGAGCATCGGCCGGCCTGCGTCACCGCCGACCCTGGCCATGGCCAGCTCGTAGGCCACGTCGAGGAAGACCACCAGCGCGCCGCGGAGCGCGCGCCGGGTCGAGGAGTGCCCGACCGCCCCCCCACCGACGGCCACCACCGCCGGCGGACCGCTCAGCAGCTCGTCGATGGTGGCCTGCTCGAGCTCCCGGAACGCCGCCTCCCCCCGCTCGGCGAAGACATCCCGGATCCGCTGACCGAGGCGCTCCTCCATGACCAGGTCGCTGTCGACGAACGGCAGCCCGAGGTCGTGGGCGACGAGGTGGCCGACCGTGGTCTTGCCCGCGCCCATGAAGCCGACCAGCACGATCATCCGTCGGGATGGTACCGGGACGCCCCGGTTGACGGTACCCGGGTCGACGAGGCCAGGCTGACGGCGATGACCTCCGCCGCACGCCGCGAGGTCGACGTCGTGGTCGTCGGCGCGGGCCTGTCGGGGCTCGTCGCGGCCGACGTCCTCGTGGCCGCCGGTCGGTCGGTCCTGGTCGTCGAGGCGAGGGACCGGGTCGGGGGCCGCACCCTCAGCGCGACCGTCGCCGGCGCCCACGTCGACCTCGGGGGCACCTTCGTCGGGCCGGGCCAGGACCGGGTCCTGGCCCTCGCCGCCGCCCTCGGCGTGTCGACCATCCCGACGTGGGACGTCGGCGACAACCTCGTCTCTTGGCGGGGGGAGCGCCGCCGCTACCGAGGGACGATCCCCGACCTCGACGCGGCCACGCTCCTCGACGTCGACCGCCTCGGGACCCGCTTGGAGCAGGAGATGCGCCTCGTCCCCCTGGGCCGCCCGTGGGAGGCGCCGCGGGCGGCCGCCATCGACGGGGAGACCCTGCAGTCGTGGCTTCGAGCTGCCGGCGCGAGCGAGGGGGCGAAGGATCTCCTGGCCATCGTGGCCAAGGTGACCTGGGGCTGCGAGCCGTCCGAGGTCTCGCTGCTCCACGTGCTGCACCACCTGCACGCCTGCGGCGGTCTCGGCCCCCTCCTCGACACGGGGGGTGGGGCGCAGCAGGACCACTTCCCGGCCGGCGCGCAGCAGCTCCCCCTGCGCCTCGCCGAGCGGCTCGGGGAGGCCGCCGTGCTCGGCACGCCCGCTTATCGCATCGAGTGGGGCGGGCGGGGAGGAGCGGTCGTGCACGCCGGGGGCGACGCGACCGCCTGCGGCGCGGTCGTCGTCGCCGTGCCCCCCGCCCTCCGGCACCGGATCGCCTTCGAGCCGGCCCTGCCCCCCGAGCACGCCCTCCTCCCCCAGCGCTGGCCGCAGGGCACCCTGTCCAAGGTCTACGCCGCCTACCCGACGCCGTTCTGGCGCGACGACGGCCTGTCGGGACAGGCGCTCAGGGACGAGGGTCCCGTGTTCGTCACCTTCGACACCAGCCCGTCGGGGGGCGCCCCCGGAGTGCTCCTCGGCTTCATCGGCGGCTCCTACGCACGGGAGTTCGACTCGCAACCCGCCTCCGAGCGGCGGCGTCGCGCCCTCGCCGGGTTCGCCGCCCTCTTCGGCGACCGGGCCCTCGACGCGCTGGATGTGGTGGAGCAGCGGTGGGCGGCGGAGCCGTGGAGCGGTGGGGGTCCGACCGCCGCGGTCCCTCCGGGGGCCTGGACCGGGTACGGGCCGAAGCTGGCCGCCCCGGTGGGACCGATCCACTGGGCGGGCAGCGAGACGGCCGACCGGTGGGCGGGCTTCCTCGACGGGGCGGTGCGCGCCGGTGAGCGGGCCGCGGACGAGGTGCTGCGCCCCTGAGGCAAGATAAGGGGCCGGCGGACGGGCTGCCGGAGGGGGAGCAGCGGCGATGAGCGGCGGGGACGGTGTCGGCTCATGCCTGGCGCCCGTCCTGCCGATGATGTCCAGGGCACCCGACGGCGGACCGTGCCCTCGCACCCCGGTAGCGAAAGGCTCTCCTATGGAAACCCCGACCACCCCCTCTCCCAGGACGCCCCTGCGGCGTCGAGGATGGTCCCTGGCTCTCGCCGGGACGTCCATCGGCGTGCTGGCGTGCCTGGCCGTGCCGGCGGCGACCGCAGCGGCCCAGGGCGGCACACCGCCCCGTCCCACGATGGCGCGACAGGTGGCGCTCGCCACCGCCCGCCTGGCGGTCAACGGGCGCCTGCCCCACGCCGGGCGGCCGGAGGCACTGACCCACGCGCGCACCGATCACCTCGGCACCGCGGCACCGTCGCGCGCTCCCGGGACGTGGCCACCCGCCTCGATGCACGCCTTCTCGACCGTCGCGCCGCCCGGCGTGCCCGGTGTCGACGTCTCCGGCTACCAGGGCAGCGTCAACTGGGCCACGGTCGCCGCGAGCGGGGCCCGGTTCGCCTACGTCAAGGCCACCGAGGGCACCTACTACACCGCCGCCGCCTCGTTCGCCCAGCAGTACGTGGGGAGCTACAACGCCGGGCTGATCCGCGGCGCCTACCACTTCGCCATCCCCGACAACTCGACGGGGGCGGCCCAGGCCGACTACTTCGTGGCCCACGGCGGGGGATGGTCCGCCGACGGCCGGACCCTCCCCGGGATGCTCGACATCGAGTTCAATCCCTACGGCGCGGAGTGCTACGGGCTCACCCAGGCGCAGATGGCCGCGTGGGTGGCCTCGTTCGACGCCGAGTACCAGACCCTGACCGGGCGACCCCCGCTGCTCTACACCAATGCCAAGTGGTGGAACGCCTGCACAGGCGGCTCCTCGGTGGCGCTCGGCGACCCGCTGGCCGTGGCCCTCTACGGCGCCAACCCGTTCCCCCTGCCCGCCGGGTGGCCCCTGTACACCATCTGGCAGTACACCGACCACAACACGCTGGGCATCGACGGCGACAGCTTCAACGGCAGCGTCGCCGGCCTGGCCTCCCTGGCGCTCGGGAGCCCCACCATCGCGCCGCCCCCGCCCTACATCGCACCGCCCCCGCCTCCCGCCCCGACGCTTCCCTCCGGCGGCCGGCTCCTTCCCGGCACCAGGCTGCTGTCGGCCGACGGGCGCTACCAGGTCGTCATGCAGACCGACGGCAACCTGGTGGAGTACCGGGGCCGCGGCCGCGCCCTGTGGTCGTCGCGCACGCCCGGCCATCCGGGGGCGTGGGCGGCGATGCGGCCCAACGGGAGCCTGGTGGTGTACGAGACGGGCAACCAGGTGCTCTTCACGACCGGGACCGGAGGACGCGGCCGCTCCTACGCCCTCATCCGCAACACCGGGAGCTTCGTGGTGCGCACCTACGCCGGCCGCCTCACCTGGCCGACCACGCCGCTCAGGCGGCGCTGAGCGCGCCGGCCTCAGGCAGCTTCGACGACCCGGGGGCCGTCGGCAGGTGGTCGTGACCCGTCATCAGCCGGAGAAGGTGAGGACCGTGCCGGCGGGTGAGGACCACGCTGGCCAGGCCGGCGGTGCCGAGGCAGGCCCAGCTGGCCAGGACGTGGGCGACCAGGAACACGTGGAACGGGGCCAGGGACAGGAGCAGGAACGAGCACGTGGCGTCGGCCAGGTAGGCGACGGCCCACGCCCAGCTCAACCGGACCACCAGGGTGCGGCTGGCGGCGGCGGCCAGGTGCGGGCCGGCGAAGGGCACGACGTCGCGGGCCAGGCGCACGAGCAGCGGGCTGCCCCAGGTCGCCGACCAGGCGAACATGGCGCCCGTGGCCGCCGTGCCCCCACACGGGATGGCGAAGAACAGGAAGCTCGAACCTGCGGCGAGGGCGCCCACGCACTTCAGCGCCAAGGTGGCCAGGCTCAGCAGGATCAGGGGGGAGATGCGTCCTCGCTGGACGATCTGGGCGGCGGTGACCAGCAGCGTCCAGCCCCCGGACACCGCGATGGCGGCCACGACACCGTGGGAGCCGTCGACGACGGCGAAGAGGACGAGGGGGACGGCGGTGGCGACCACCATCTCCCTGACGGCACCACCGAGGTGCCGGATGGAGCGCGTGGCGCGTGTCGAGGTCACCCTCTCCTGATCGACCCGTGTGGGTGTCGACGTGAGGGAATGGGTGGCGACGCGGGGGGTATCGCCAGTCGTGACTACCCGGCCAGGTGGAAGATCGGCACCCGCTCGTAGTCGTCGTGACCGTCGAAGCCGATCTCGAGGTGGGTGCCGACGGCGATCACGTCGGGATCGGCACCGACGAGCTGCGCCCACCACCACGGCCCCTCGGCGAGCTCGGCGATGACCTCGACGGTGGGAGGGGACGCCGCTCCTTCGCTCGGCTCGGCGGGGACGACGATCCAGCTGACCACCCATGCCCGCCCCGACGCCGGCTCCCACCCGAGGTCCAGGCGCCCACAGGTCGTGCACTGCGCAGCCGTCGGCTCGCTGGCGTGCCCGTCGGGACAGCGCCGGATCAGGAGCTCCCCGCGCGCCGTGCCGTCGAAGAAGGCCTCGGTGGCGCCGTCACGCCTCACCGGCCCGACGGTCACGACGTCACCCCGCTCCCGAGGACGAGGGTCCCGTGGTGGTCGAGGATCCCGCCGTTGCCCGAGACCAGGACCAGGTCGTGGCGGTCGACCTGACGCTCGGCGGCCTCGCCGCGCGCCTGGATGACCGCCTCGGAGAGCGGCGTCATGCCCCACATGTAGTAGCTGGAAAGCTGGCCGCCCCCGGTGTTGAGCTTGAGCGACCCGTCGGGGCCGAGGACACCGCTCGAGACCAAGTCGCCACCTTCCCCTTTGGCGCAGAAGCCGTAGTCCTCGAGGGTGATGACCACCGTGAAGGTGTAGCAGTCGTAGAGCTCGACGACGTCGATGTCGGCCAGGCCGACGCCGGCCATGGCCAGGGCCGCCGGCCCGGACCGCGCCGCTCCGGAGACGATCCCGAAGTCGTCGTCCCGGCGCATCGAGGTGCCGGGATGGGACTGGCCCCAACCGAGCACGCGGACCGGAGGCCTGGCCAGGTCCGCGGCCCGCTCGGCGCGGGTGACGATGACGGCCACCCCGCCGTTGGACACCACGCAGCAGTCGAGCAGATGGAACGGCTCGGCGACCCAACGCGACGACTGGTGGTCGTCCAGCGTGATCGCCTCGCGCATCTGCGCCCTGGGGTTGAGCATCGCCCAGTCCCGCTGCGCGACGGCCACGTGGCCGAGCTGCTCGCTGGTGGTACCGAAGCGCTCCATGTGCCGGCGCGCCGCAAGCGCGTACAGCGGATTGGGCCCGAGGATGCCGGAAGCGGCCAGCAGTCCGCTCCAACCCGACGGAGCCCGGCCGCCGGCGTAGGCGCTCCCCGCCCGGCGGCCGGCGGAGAGCGGGCTGTCAGCGAAGACGCACGCAACCGTGTCGACCATGCCCGACTCGACGGCCATGGAGCCCACCTGCACCATGCCTGCGGCGGTCGACCCGTAGGCCTGCATCTCCGAGAGCAACCCGAGGTCGGTGAGCCCGAGATCGCGCGCCAACGACAGCGAGACACCCCCCGTCACCCCCGACGACACGAGCAGCCCGTCGATGTCGGCCACGGCGATGCCGGCGTCGTCCGCGGCCAGACGGACGGCGTCGGCGGCGAACTGCGAGGGCCGCCGCCCGTACACCTTGCCCATCTCGGTGATCCCGAGCCCGACGATGACCGGCCGGTAGGCCCCGGGGACCTGACGGGGGCCGAACCCGGCATACGGCTCGCTCGAGGTCATCGGGTCTCCTCCTCCAGGCTCGGCTGCCCCCAGGATGCTCCCTCGACCGGCGGTCCGGCCAGCCCGGGTCCCGGCGGGCAACGGCCACGGGCCGCTAGACCAGAGGTGACCCCGACGATCCGCCCTACCAGGGGTAGGCCGTGCTCGGCGGCCGCCCGGGTAGCGTCCGGGTTGTGCGAATCGCCACCGTCCCGCGCGCGGCGCACGGCGGATGACCGACGGTTCCAAGGTCGAGTTGTCGCGCGCCGAGGGCGCCTTCTACGGCTTGGCCATCGGGGACGCCCTGGGCATGCCGACCCAACTGCTCTCGCGGTCGAGGATCCGAGCCACGTGGGGTCCGGCGCTCAGCGGCTTCGAGCGAGCCCCGGACGATCATCCGATCGCCGCCGGCATGGAGGCGGGCAGGGTGACCGACGACACCGAGCAGGCCGTCCTGCTCGCCGAGCACCTCCTGGTCGGATCGGGACACGTCGACGCCGAGGAGTGGGCTCGGGCGCTGCTGGCCTGGGAAGCAGATATGACGGCGCGCGGGTCGCTCGACCTCCTCGGCCCCTCGACGAGACGAGCTGCGGCTGCGGTCGCGGCGGGCGCTTCGGTCGAGGAGAGCGGCCGATCCGGTGACACCAACGGGGCAGCCATGCGGATCGCCCCGGTGGGCATCGCCACGCCCGTTCAGGACCTCCACGAGTTCGTCGATCGCGTCGTCGACGCCAGCTTCGTGACCCACAACACCGGCATCGCGCTGGCTGGCGCCGCGGCCGTCGGTGCAGCTGTCAGCGCCGCGATCGGGGGCGCCGACCGAGCCGAAGCGACCGAGACAGCCGTCGAGGCGGCCACCCTGGCGGCAGATCGCGGGCACTGGGTCGCAGGCGCCGACGTGTCATCGCGGATTCGCTGGGCGACCGACCTGGTGGACGGGCTCGATCCGACGGAGGCGGCCGATCAGATCTACACGCTGGTCGGCACCGGGGTGGCCACGCAGGAGTCGGTGCCGGCTGCCTTCGCCGTGCTGGCCGCCGGCGGCGACGATCCATGGTTGGTGTGCCTGGCGGCCGCCTCGCTCGGAGGCGACTGTGACACGATCGCCGCCATGGCCGGGGCTATCGGCGGCGCCCTCCACGGCAAGGGGTCCTTCCCTCCCACCGCCGTGGCGACGATCGAGACCCGCAACCACCTGCGCCTCGACCAGCTCACTCGACGCCTGCTCTCCCTGCGACACTGATGCCACGCGTCGTGCTGCTCGGCGAGGTCCTGGTGGACATCGTCCTGCGCGTCCCCGCCGTCCCCGATGTCGGGGGCGACGTCGTGGCCACCTCCTCGGAGGTGCTCGTCGGCGCAGGCTTCAACGTCCTGGTCGCAGTCGTCCGCCAAGGAGTCCCCGCGGCCTATGCCGGGGGGCACGGGACCGGACCCTGGGGCGACATGGCCAGGGCGGCGATGCAGGACGCCGGCATCGAGATCCTCCGAGCACCCACGGCGGACCGCGATACGGGCTTCGACATCGCTCTGATCGATGCGGCTGGTGAGCGGACGTTCGTCACCACACTCGGAGCGGAGGCTCGCACCACACGTGAGCACCTGGCGGCCATCGACCTGCAGCCCGCAGACCTCGTCTACGTGTCAGGGTACGCGCTGGCCTTTCCTGGCAACGCGGCACCCATGGCTCGGTGGGTCGACGAGCTGTCCCCCGAGGTGACGGTGCTGGTCGACCCGGGTCCACTCGTGGCCCAGATACCACGCGACTCACTCGAGGTGGTCCAGCGGCGAGCGGACTGGTGGAGCTGCAATCAGCGAGAGGCCGCGATCGTCACCGGTCAGGAGGATCCCCTGGTTGCCGCCGCCGCTCTCCTCGCCGTCAGCGGCCGCGACGGAGTCATCGTGCGAGCCGGAGCGGCCGGCTGCATCGTCGCCCAGCCGGGAACCGCTCCCTCCGAGTTGCATCCACCGAAGGTCCAAGCGGTCGACACCAACGGTGCAGGCGACACTCACGCCGGCGTCTTCCTGGCCGCCATCGCCCAGCACCTCGACCCGCTCGCCGCCGCGCAACGCGCCAACCTCGCGGCGGCGATCAGTGTCACGAGCCCTGGGCCGGCAACCGCTCCGACCGCCGCGCAGATCGACACCTATCTCGGGACGACTGGCTCAGCGCGCCTGGGCGCGGGTGGCTGACACGTCGAGGCCACGGTGACCATCGCCACTCTCACGCGGCCCTGACGCGAACGACGGCGCCACCGGCGGCGTTGCTACCGTCGCCAGCGTGAGCGACCGTCCAGCGCAGATGTTGCTGGCGACCGCGTGGCGGGCGGTCGGCCCCCGGGAGGGTGTGCGGTGTTGATCGATCTCGACCCCGAGGGTGTCGGGCACATCGTCGCCGCCCTCGGTCGTGGTGACCCGGTGGTCCTGCCGCCGCCGTCGCCGATCACCTACGGCGTGGCCGGCACCGACCCGGGGGCGGTCAATCGGGCCAAGGGCCGTCCGACGGACCAGCCGGTGGCGGTCGGTTTGACCCGTCTGGCACCGGTGGCCGCCTGTCTGGACCTGGACGAGAGCAGCATGGCGTTGGTGGAATGGCTGGTCTTCCGCGAATGGCTGACGGTCCTGGTGCCGATGCGGCTTGGCGCGCCGGGCTGGACGGCCCCGGCGACGGTGGACGACACCATGCTCCTGGCCGGCGCGTGGCTTCCCGAGACGCTGCCGATCGTCGACAGCGTCGAGGTGCTGTACCTGAGCAGCGGCAACCGCACCAGCGGCCAAGCGGCCCGGACCGCCGAGGAGGCCGACGCCGTGTTCGCCGGGCAACTGCCGGTGCTCAACGGCGACTCGCTGCGGTCCCCGTCGCTGCCCCACGGCGCCACCACCATGGTCGAGCTGGCCGGCGACGGGAGCCTCACCCTGGCCCGCCACGGCATCAACGATCGCGGCTTCGACCAGGACGATCCCAGCGTGTTCGTCGCCGACCTGGCGCAGCGTTTCTCATCCCGCTAGTGCTGCGTCGCGCTTTTGACTTGTGACAGGGTTTTGCGGCCCCGGCGTATCTTTTCGAGGATTTCGTCAGCGGCGGCGTGCCAAACGGATGGTTTGGGATCGTCGTTCCAGTGGCTGACCCAGGTGGCGATGGCTTCGATCAGGTGCGGAACGCTGGTGAACGTGCCGCGGCGCAACCGACGGTCGGTCAGCTCCTTGAACCATCGTTCCACGAGGTTGAGCCATGACGAACTGGTCGGCGTGAAATGCAGATGCCATCGGGCTCGGCGGGGATGCGCGAGCCACCCGGCGACCTCGGGACCCTTGTGCGCGGACAGGTTGTCGAGGACCACGTGGATGTCGAGGCTGCGAGGGACGTCCTTGTCGATCTTCTTGAAGAACGCCAACACATCAGCCGAGGTGTGGGTCTTGCGGCACTGAGTCGTCATCTCACCGGTAGCGATGTTCAACGCCGCGAAGAGATCCGTGGTCCCGTTCCGCTTGTAGTCATGGGTCATCGTGTTCGCTCGACCGCGGCGCATCGGTAGCGACGGCTGGGTTCGATCGAGCGCCTGGCACTGAGTCTTCTCGTCGAAGCTGAACACGACAGCCTTCTTCGGCAAGTCGAGGTAGAGGCCCACGACATCGACGAGTTTCTCCTCGAAGCGAGGATCGTTGGAGAGCTCGAAGGCGTCAACCTTCCACGGTTTCAGCTCATGGTCACGCCAGATCCTGGCCACGGTGTCCTTGCCGACGCCCAACTTCTTCGCCAAGGTCCGTGTCGTCCAGTGCGTCGAGGTGTCATCGGGTTTCTCGTTCAGCGTGTAACGAACCACCTCGGCCACCTTGCCATCGGGCAGACAGGCCTTGCGGCCCCGGCCCTTGGCGATCACACCCACAAAGGCGACACCCTCTCGGGCGAAGCTGGCCCGCCACGCCCGGACCGTGTTCGCCGACACCCCGACCCGGCGACCGATCTCCTCGTTGTTCACCCCATCCGCGGCAGCCAACAACGCCTCGGCCTGACGGACCGCGCGATGCGCCAGCGCCGGAGAACCAGCGATCCCGGCCAATCGGTCGCGGTCATCATCGGTCATCAACAACGGAGGGGCACCACGCATCGTCAACATGATGCCAATCCTAGCCCCAAGCTATTTATAAGACACAGCACTAGCGAGCGTGCCCGGGAGATCCGGCCACGTCACGCCTACGCGACCCGGTCAGGTGCCGACGTAAGCCGCGAGGTGCTCGCCGGTGAGGGTGGAGCCGGCGCCGACGAGGTCGGCGGGTGTGCCCTCGAAGACGATCCGGCCGCCGTCGTGGCCGGCGCCAGGGCCGAGGTCGATGATCCAGTCCGCGTGCGCCATGACCGCCTGGTGGTGCTCGATGACGATGACCGACCTGCCGGAGTCGACGAGCCGGTCGAGCAGGCCGAGCAGCCGCTCGACGTCGGCGAGGTGGAGACCCGTGGTCGGCTCGTCGAGGACGTAGACGCCGCTCTTCTCAGCCATCCGGGTGGCCAGCTTGAGCCGCTGGCGCTCGCCGCCGGACAGCGTCGTGAGCGGCTGGCCGAGGCTGAGGTAGCCGAGCCCGACGTCGACGAGCCGGTCGAGGATCGCGTGCGCGGCCGGCGTGCGGGCCTCGCCGACGCCGAAGAGCTCCTCGGCCTCGGTCACCGACATTGCGAGCACCTCGCTGATGTTGCGGCCGCCGAGGTGGTGGTCGAGCACCGATGCCTGGAGACGCTTTCCCTCGCACTCCTCGCAGACGGTGGCGACGCCGGCCATCATGGCCAGGTCGGTGTAGATGACGCCGGCGCCGTTGCAGTTGGGACAGGCGCCCTCGGAGTTGGCGCTGAACAGCGCCGGATTCACACCGTTGGCCTTCGCGAACGCCTTGCGGATCGGGTCGAGCAGCCCGGTGTAGGTCGCCGGGTTGCTACGTCGCGAGCCGCGGATCGCGCCCTGGTCGATCGACACCACTCCGTCCCGCCCGGACACCGAGCCGTGGATCAGCGAGCTCTTGCCCGACCCTGCCACCCCGGTGACGACGACCAGCACGCCGAGCGGGATGGCGACGTCGACGTCGCGCAGGTTGTGGGTGCTGGCGCCGCGCACCTCCAGCACCCCCGACGGCGTGCGCACCGATGGCTTCAGAGAAGCTCGGTCGTCCAGGTGCTGCCCGGTGAGCGTGCCACTGGCCCGCAGCCCCTCGACGGTGCCCTCGAACACCACCTCGCCGCCCTCGGTGCCGGCGCGCGGGCCGAGGTCGACGACGTGATCGGCGATGGCGATCGCCTCCGGCTTGTGCTCCACCACCAGCACCGTGTTGCCCTTGTCCCGCAGCCGCAGCAACAGGTCGTTCATCCGCTGGATGTCATGGGGGTGCATCCCGATCGTCGGCTCGTCGAAGACGTAGGTGACGTCGGTGAGCGAGGAGCCGAGATGGCGGATCATCTTGACGCGCTGCGCCTCACCCCCCGAGAGTGTGCCCGTCGGTCGGTCGAGCGAGAGGTAGCCCAGGCCGATCTCCGCGAACGAGTCGAGGGTCTGCTCGAGCGCGGCGAGCAGCGGTGCCGCCGACGGCTCGTCGAGGCCGTCGACCCACTCGGCCAGGTCGCTGATCTGCATCGCGCAGGCCTCCGCGATGTTGATTCCCTTCATCCGCGAGGAACGGGCCGCCTCGCTGAGCCGGGTGCCGCCGCACTCCGGGCATGCGGTGAAGGTGACGGCGCGCTCCACGAACGCACGGATGTGCGGCTGCATCGCCTCCTTGTCCTTGGAGAGGATCGACTTCTGGACCCGCGGGATCAGCCCCTCATAGGTCATGTTGATGCCCTGGATCTTCATCCTGATCGGGTCGCGGTGGAGGAAGTCGTGCAACTCGGTCTTGGTGTAGTCGCGAATCGGCTTGTCCGGGTCGACGAAGCCCGACGCTCCATAGAGCCGAAAGTTCCATCCGCCCGCCTTGTAGCCGGGGACGGTGATCGCGCCCTCGGCGAGCGACTTGGACTCGTCGAAGAGCTGGGCGAGGTCGATGTCGGAGACCGTGCCCCGGCCTTCGCAGCGCGGACACATGCCGCCGGTGCGGGTGAAGGTCTGTCTCACGGTCTTACCGGCACCGCGTTCGATCGTGATCGCGCCGCTCGCTCGGACCGAGGGCACGTTGAAGGAGAAGGCGTTGGGCGTGCCGATCTGCGGCTGCCCGAGTCGGCTGAAGAGGATGCGCAGCATCGCGTTGACGTCGGTGGCGGTCCCGACCGTGGAGCGGGCGTCGGCACCCATCCGCTGCTGGTCGACGATGATCGCGGTCGTCAGCCCTTCGAGCACGTCGACCTCGGGGCGCGCCAGCGTCGGCATGAAGCCCTGCACGAAGGCGCTGTACGTCTCGTTGATCATCCGCTGCGACTCCGCGGCGATCGTGCCGAACACCAGAGAGCTCTTGCCTGAGCCGGAGACGCCGGTGAACACCGTCAGCCGGCGCTTCGGGATCTCCACGCTGATGTTCTTGAGGTTGTGCACCCGCGCGCCGTGCACACGGATCAAATCGTGGCTGTCGGCGGCGTGCAGCGCAGGCGACCGCGTGTCCGTCCTCGTGGTCATGCTCATCGTGTCTCCATCAGGTTGGGCGGGGCCGCCTCGGCGGTTTCGGTCGGCGTCGCCTGGCTCGATCCGAACCAGCCTCGCACAACGTCCGGTTCACCTTCGTCGCGCTGCGGCGGTCGGCACCCATCGGTCCCGGAGCAGGGTCGGTGACGGTGGCCGCCTGGCGGCTGCGACCGACGTCGCGCGCGGGCTCTCAGCCCGCCCTACGAGATGCCAGTGGCCTCGGTGGAGTCGCTTTCGTTGCCGGAGCTGGCAAGGATCGTCAGGACGGCAGCGACCTGGTCGCGGATCGCCGGGTCTGTGATGAGACCGTCAGTGCCGATCATGGCGCCGGTGACCGGCACTCGGGCGCAGGCGGACTCGACGATGGTGGCACTCGCGTAGCACAGGATCTTGCGCAGCGACTCGTGGGCGTTGACGGCTCCGCGCGGTGACGCATCGATCCACGCCACTGGCTTCCCGGCGATGGAGCCGGGCTGGTCGTCACCGATGGTCCAGTCGAGGAGGTTCTTGAACGATCCCGGCAGCGCACCGGCGTACTCCGGCACCGAGAGCACGATCGCGTCGGCCGCGTGGACCTGGCGACGGAGCTCGGCCACCGGAGGAGGAAGCGGGTCGGCGTCTTCGTCGGGGTTGAAGTGCGGCAGACGGCCGAGGCCCTCGTAGACGACCACCCGGGTGTCCTCGGGCGCGATGTCCTGCGCGGTACGCAGCACGGCCGTGTTGGTGGAACGAGCCCGCAAGCTCCCCGAGATCACCAGGACACGTCGGAGAGCGACCATGGCCAGGACAACCACGGGATCGGCTCGATAGTTCCCGCAGAGGGGTGATCAGGGTTTCGCTAACTTTGACCTCCGTGTCGCGATCCCATGTCGACTACGAGCAGCACGGTCGCACCTACGCGCAGAACCGGCGGTCGGATCCGAGGATTGCTGCTCGGATCCTGGCCGCGCTGGGCGACGCCCGGACGGTGCTGAACGTGGGCGCCGGCACGGGATCGTATGAGCCCCGGGACCGCTGGGTCCTCGCAGTCGAGCCGAGCGCCACCATGCGCTCACAGCGAGGCACCGACGCTGCACCGGCCATCGACGCCAGTGCCGAGACGCTCCCGTTCGACGACGATGCCGTGGACGCAGCGATGGCTTGTGTCACGATCCACCACTGGGACCCCTCGGAGAAGGGGCTGGCCGAGATGCGTCGGGTTGCCCGGGGCCCGGTCGTCGTGTTCACCTTCGAGCTCGCCGGCCTGCCGGCATGGCAGCATCAGTACCTCGCCGAGTGCGTCTCGGCCGAGACTCCCCGCTTCCCCTCCCTCCACGCCGTCGCGACCGCGCTCGGAGGCCGGATCAGAGTCGAGCGCATCCCGACGCCCGGTGACTGCGCTGACGGCTTCTTCGAAGCGTTCTGGCGACGACCGGAGGCGCTGCTGGACCCGGCCGTCCGCTCCTCGCAGTCGGTCTGGGCGCTCCTGTCTCCCGGCGTCGAGGACCGCATCGTCACCCGCCTGTCCGAAGCGCTCGCATCCGGAAGATGGGACGCCGAACACGGTCACCTTCGCGAGCAGCGGGACCTTGACGGCGCCCTACGCCTCATCGTCTCCAGCGCGCCTGAAGCTCACCACCCATCGACCCCAACCTCAGGAGACCGCGTGCAGTACCGCACCTCTCCGGCACCTTCGGCATGCCCGGCGGAGCAGACCGGTCTCCGCAGCTGAGCTGGGAGGGCGCACCGGCACCAAGAGCTTCGCCGTGACCGTCTGGGATGCAGACGCGCCGACGACTCCGGATTCTGGCACTGGGCGGTCGCAGGTCGTGGCGACGGTTCGCAGCGCACAACGAACCGACCTGCACGACCTCCAAGGCACGGCCGCCGGACGGCTGGAGATCGAGCACATCGACATCACCATCCCCGAGCACATCGTCGACCTGCACGACCGCCTCGCCTCGCGCACCTTCGATCTGCTGTTGGTCAACGCCGGCGTCACCAACAACGCCGAAGACACCATCGCCGACATCTCGACCGAGGAGTTCACCCGACTCATGGTCACCAACGCCCTGAGCCCGATGCGGGTGATCGAAGCGCTCGAAGACCTCGTCGCACCGATGGGCACGATCGCCGTCATGTCCTCCGGACAGGGCAGCATCGCCAACAACGAACGCGGCGGCTTCGAGGTCTACCGCGGCGCCAAGGCCGCGCTGAACCTGTTCATGCGCAGCTATGCCGCCCGCCACCACAACGACCCCCGAACGCTGCTGCTCCTGGCCCGGGTTGGGTCAAGACTCGACTCGGCGGCCCGAACGCACGCCTCGCCATCAACGAGAGCATCCCCAACCTCGTCCACGTGATCGACGCCCAGCACGGTCGCGGTGGGCCGCAATACCTCGCCACCCACCTCTTTCCGAGTGGTGGTGGGTGGGTCTGTGGCCGGCTGTCCCAGAAGGAAGGAAGTGGAACGGGTCCAGGAGAGGGCCGCCGGCGCGGGAGCCCGTTGCGCGGTCAGGGAAGGCGTCGACGACGGAGGGGGCAGGGTCGATGTGCTGGGTGCGGCCACGGGTGTGCCGGGGCGTCGGGCACTTCGACGCACCTCTTGCCTTTCTCGCAGTGCAGCAGCGGTTCAGCATCCCGCTCGGAGATGGACCTGCCCCTTGCCACCGACATCGTCAACCGAGCCCAACAGCCGACCCGACCAGCAGCCAACCCCAGCACCGACACCGACGAAACGTGACTTACTGACTCGACATGGCTGGGCGCCACGAGTCGTCGGGGCGGCTGGGGCACTTGGGCCTGCTGGGGTCAGCGGGCCGCTTCGATCTGGACGGTCAGCCAGGCGGCCACGGTGAGCTGGAGGATTCCCCGGGTGGGCTCGAGGGCCACGGCGTGAGCCGTCTGGGGGATGGCGGCCAGGCTGACCGAGCGGCTACCGGTGAAGCGGGCCGCTTGGAGTTGGCCGTCGGGCGGCGGGAACAGCGAGTCCTTCTCACCGAAGACCACCAGCACCGGGACGTGTACCTGACCGAGATGGGCCATGTCCGCTCCGAGACCGGCCATGGTCGAGGTCTCGTCGCCGCAGGGGTCGGTGACCTTCTTGTTCACCACGGCACGCACGATGGCCGGGTTCGCCCGGTAGAAGAAGGTGGCCGGGACCATCGGCGGCTTGGCGAAGGGGGCGTAGCCCGTCGGGCTGGTCGCACACGCCTGCTTCCACTGGGCGGCATCGGCCATCTCCAGGCTCGAGGTCCCCTGATCGGCGTAGTCCAGATTGATCAGCCCGTTGATCCCACCAAAAGAGTACGCCTCGATCTGGGCGATGAACCCCCCGAAGGAATGCCCGGCCAGGACCACCCGCGAGAACCTTGGAGCTGCCCGGCCACCCAGTTGGTAGTGGCCGTCGCGCAGGTCCTGGACCTCTTGGTGGGCGATGTCGGCCTGGGAGCCCAGGCAGATCTGGTTGCCGGCCGGCCGGGCACTGTTGCCGTAGCCGAGCCGGTCGACGATGACCGACGTCTGCCCGGCCCGTGCCTCCGCCGCCGCGTAGTTGTAGCCGGGAACACCCTGGTAGTTCCAGAAGAACTTCCCCAGGCCAAGCCCGTGCAGGTACAGCGTCACCGTCGAAGCCGTCCTCGAGCCCCCACGGCGGACCGTGGGTCTGACCAGGTCGCCTCGCTCGGTGTAGGTCGCCCCGTCCGCCGCGCACGCCACCTTCGACCGGTTGACGTTGCGGACCCGGAACGAGATCGGCGTCTCGGTATAGCCAGCCGACCCCACCGACCGGGACAACGCCGCGTTCGGGCTCGGCGGCGACCCACCGGTCGGCGTGGCCGAGGCCACCGACGACCCCACGGAAAGAGGGAGGGCAAAGGCAGCAGCCACAGCTGCCGGCAGCAAACGTCGAGCGATCATGGCCGATCAGTACCCGCCCCCCACGACCCGAACCCTCATTTTCGAGCGTCGTGCTCAGTCTTACGTCGACGTGGCCGTCGTCTCGGAGGACCTGCACCCCGACTGTGGCGTTGGGGTACACCCCAACCTGCTGCCAGGACCACGCTCCCAGGACCGTCAGATCAGGGCCCTTATCGGCCTTGCCGTGACGCCGTGCGGCCGTGCGGCGTGACGCCGTGTCGTTGAGAGGGGTGACGATGGCTGAGCGGCGGCTCGGCCACATCCGGAGGACATCCCACCGCGATGGGCTTCCACGATCGCCGCGTCCCTGATCAGCCGAACCACGTCATCGTCGGCTCTCGTCCGTCGGTACTCCTCCTCGGCTTCGACCAAACGCCGGCGGAGCACTCCTTGCTCGTCTTTTTCCTGAGCACTCTTCACCTCACTCGTGTATGTCAGCCTGACATACCCACCTCTGGTTGGCGAGCTCGACGTTGACGGGTCGTCGCGCAACGCCGGCGCAGCGGTCGTATGCCCGGTGAGCGATCAGTGACCGAACGCCTGCGGGACGTCGGCCACGGCCTGTCGGAAGGGCGTCGGAGTAAGACTCCGGGACGATGATGAGGGTATGACGATCCCGACGTTCGACCCAACGCGGGCCTATGTCCACCTGAGCGGGGGCCGAGCGGAGCGCTTGGTGGTGGACGAGCGGCTTCTGGGCCAAGGTGGCCAGCGGCGAACGGCCGCTGCCGGGCTGGCTGATGGCCATGTTCGAGTGGGCCGCCGGCGACGGAGCCTCGGCGGGCGGCGACAGCGAGGTGCACCCCGAGGGGGATAAGATCCACGTGTGCGTGCCGGGCGCCATGACTGCGGTCCTGGAACACGACGCTGGTGAAGAGCGGATCGACTTCTCCTCCGGCCACGCCTGTGTCGTGCCCAGGGGCGTCTGGCACCGCTTGATCGCGAGGCAGGCAAGTCCGGGTGCTCAGCCTCACCTCTGGTGAGGACTCCGAGCACCGTTCTTCTCTTCTCCCTGATCCTCCGATCGAAGGTCTCCCGGCGGCATGGGGGTCTGACCGCCAGGGGTGGTTGTCGCTCAATCGGTGATCCACGGCCCTGTTTGGACGGCTCCCCATGACTCGGGGGCCACGTCGCAGGTGTGGGAGCTGAGCTCCCAGACGTGGCACTCGGGGTCGGTGACGATCGCCTGGCGCAGCCCCCAGGGCATGTCGGTGGCTTTGTCAACGATGACGCCGCCGAACTCACCGGCACGTGCGGCGGCCGCAACGACGTCGGGGACGAAGACGAGCGTCATGGCGTGGACGGCGCTTCGGTCGGTCGGCCGCCTCGCCACGTCGGCTTCGACCGAGGCAGCCCGAGAAGGATGACGTGGGTACCGAGGACCAGCTCGGCGTGACCGATCCGGCCGTCAGGCAGGCTCATGCGGATCGCCTCGCAAGCACCGAGGACCGCGCTCAACCAGGCGATCGCGGCCGCAGGGTCTCGTAGCGCACGTCGGGCACGACGATCGTGTCCCTTGTAGTGGTGTAGCTGGCGGGTCCCCCTGATGGGTGGGCCACCGGCGTGAAGCTCGTCGTGTTCCTGCAAGAACACACGAAGGAGACCACGCCGGTGACCCTCACCGATTCTGACCTGTCCACCTTGCTCGCGGCTGTGAAGGCCGGCGAGATGACTGACACTGTCCGCACCAGCCTGGCCTGGGTGCTCCAGCAGTTGATCGAGGCCGAGCTCACCGCGACGATCGGCGCCGCCCCTGGCGAGCACTCATCGGCTCGGACCGCGTTGCGTAACGGGCATCGCCCGAAGCTGATCTCGACCGCCGCGGGCGACATCGCCGTCGACATCCCGAAGTTGCGGACGGGCAGTTTCTTCCCGGCCATCCTGGAACGCCGCCGGAGGATCGACCGGGCCTTGTTCGCGGTGGTGATGGAAGCCTGGGTGCACGGGGTGTCGACCCGCAAGGTCGACGACTTGGTCAAAGCGCTCGGCGCCGCGTCGGGGATCTCGAAGTCGGAGGTGTCACGGATCTGTGCCGAGCTGGACGTCGATCTGGAGGCGTTCCGGACCCGCCGTCTCGACGGCGCCTTCCCGTACGTGTTCGCGGATGCCACCTACGTCAAGGCCCGGGTCGGCGGCCGGGTGGTGTCGCGGGCGGTGGTGGTCGCCACCGGGGTCACCGCCACCGGCGACCGCGAAGTGCTCGGTGTCGACGTCGGCGACAGCGAAGACGGCGCCTTTTGGACCGGGTTCTTCCGGTCGCTGCGCGCTCGGGGACTGTCCGGGGTGCAGTTGGTGATCTCCGACCACCACCTCGGCTTGAAAGCCGCCATCGCCGCCGTGTTCGTCGGGGCCGGCTGGCAGCGCTGCCGGGTGCACTTCATGCGCAACGTGCTCTCTAGGGTCCCGAAAGCCTCCGCCGAGATGGTCGCGGCATCGATCCGGACCGTGTTCGCCCAGCCCGACGCCGCCCATGTCCGTTCCCAGCTGACCGAGATCGCCGGCATGCTCCGACCCCAGTTCCCCGACGTGGCCGCCATGCTCGCCGACGCCTCCGAAGACGTCCTCGCGTTCACGCACTTCCCGGTCGCCCACTGGCGGAAGATCTGGTCGACCAACCCCCTCGAGCGGCTCAACGCCGAGATCAAACGGCGAACCAATGTCGTCGGGATCTTCCCCAACGACCCCAGCGTGCTTCGGCTGATCACCGCAGTCGTCGTCGAAGCCCACGACGAATGGCAAGTAGCCGAACGGCGCTACCTGTCCGAAGAGTCCATGGCCAAGCTCCACACCACCCCCGCCCCGACCATCGAAGAGGCGCCCCTGGCCGTCACCGCCTGAGATACTCGAACAACCACGCCGAGCATTTCACGCCGGCCAACGTCGAGCTACACCACAACACGGGACGTCAACAGCCCGACCCGACGGTTAGCCGAGGCGAGGCTCATACATGCGCCAACGTTCACCCGCCATGCCCCACCGAAGCGACCCCGTCCCAGCGCCTGGCAGGCTGACCAGATGGAACGTCGACCAGGACCAGGAAATCGGCTGCCACGACCACGTCGAGGCTCACGGCGTTGGACGTCGTTCATCGCTGCAGCCGACCCCGCAGCCACACCGGTGCGCGGGCTGCACGAGCAGACCAATCCCGAGCACCGCGTGCGAGTCGAACACGACACCCACACCCTGCTCATCCACCTCAGTGGCGAGCACGGCGACGGCTGGACAACCGTGGCCGTCGACCGGAAAACCCGGCAGTGGTCCGTCGCTCAGCATCGACGACAGGCCGATACCGCCAGACAGGCCTACGACCTGCTCTACGAGCCCTGACCCCCTGCCACTTCGCCGGCCGGCCGCCATCCTGTACCCATCCCGTTACGACGACGCCTCTGTCCCAAGAGTAGCTACGGCTACTCGGGACCTGAGCTCCGAATACCGGTCCCAGGTCGGATCGGTTCCGATCGGACGAGAACTGCACAGCAGCGTTCTATACTTGCGTGATATATTTGGTGCATGAGGGTCGATCGAGCGGCCACCCAAGTCGACGTCGGCGTCGCGTTGGAGCGGGTTGGTACCTGGTTGCGCCACGCGACCCCACTCTTCGAGTGGAACACCCTCGCATTGAGCGTCCTCGCCCATGTCGCTCGGCGAGGCCCGATCCGCGTCACCGACCTGGTGGCCGCGGAACGGATCACCCAGCCGGGCATGACCAGCCTGGTGAGGCGACTCGCCGCGGCCGGCCTGGTCAATCGCGATGCGGATCCGACCGACGGGAGGGTCACGCTGGTCTCGATCACTCCCGCCGGCAGTGCCTATCTGGCGCAGATCCACGACGAGCGCGCTCGGGTGATCGCCGAGCAGGTCGGGTGGCTCTCTCCCGCTCATCAACAAGCCCTCGCCGCCGCGGTCGACGCCTTGGAGGCATTGGCAGATCGACCCGTCGGCCCCTCTGGAGGTTTCTCGGCGTGACCGACACTGCTGACCGTAAGGCTCCGAGCCCGTTCCGCCAGCCCAAAGCCGTGTTCGCCGTCGCGTTCGCGTGCGTGGTGTCATTCATGGGCATCGGTCTCGTCGATCCCATCCTGCCCGCCCTGGCCAGGGATCTGAAGGCCAATCCCAGCCAAGTCGAGCTGCTCTTCACCAGCTATCTGGTCGTCACCGCCGTCGCCATGCTCGTCACCGGCTGGGTCTCGAGCCGCATCGGCGCCAAACGCACCCTGATAGCCGGACTCGTGCTCATCGTCATCTTCGCCGGCCTGGCCGGCTCGAGCAACACCATCGGCGGCATCGTCGGCTTTCGAGCCGGCTGGGGCCTCGGCAACGCCCTGTTCATCGCCACCTCCCTTGCCGTGATCGTCTCCTCGGCCACCGGAGGCTTCTCCGGCGCCATCATTCTCTACGAGACCGCCCTCGGCGTCGGCATCGCCATGGGTCCGATCATCGGCGGCCTGCTCGGCACCGTCAGCTGGCGAGGCCCGTTCTACGGCGTGTGCGCCCTCATGTTCGTCGCCCTGCTGGCCACGATCTTCCTCGTCCCGGCCACCCCAACCCCGCCGGGGAGATCGTCGCTCAAAGAGCCGATCCTGGCGTTGCGCCACCGGGCCCTCGCCCGCACCAGCATCACCGGGCTGCTCTACAACTGGGGGTTTTTCACCATCCTCGGCTACTCGCCGTTCCTGATGCACTTCACCCCGATCAAGCTCGGCGCCGTCTTCTGCGCATGGGGAGTGCTCGTCGCCATCTTCGCCGTGTTCGGCGCAGCCAAGCTCAAGGGCCGCTACGGCACCGCCCGCACCCTCACCGCCAGCCTCGTCCTGGTCGCCGTCGTCCTCGTCATCATCGGCGCCTTCCCCGAGCACCGCTGGGTCGTCATCGGCGCTGTGATCGCCTCGGGCGCACTGATCGGTCTCAACAACACCCTCGTCACCACCGCCGTCATGAGCATCTCCCCCGTCCCGCGCAACGTGGCCTCCGCCAGCTACGGCTTTGTCCGCTTCATCGGTGGCGGCCTGGCCCCCTACGTTGCCGCCCAGCTGGTGACGCACTACAACGCCCACGTCCCGTTCCTCCTCGCCGCCGTGGTCGTCCTCGCCGGCGTCGCGGTCCTCTCGACCATGCGCGACGCCCTGAACACCGCTGACGCCGCCGAGGACCAGCCCGGCCCCTCCCCACTACGCCAAGCCGACGAGGAAGCCGTGGAAGCGATCCCTGGCGAGCCCGAAGAAGCCATCATGGCCGAACACGCCCACCGCAAGGACGTCCAGCAGTGACCCGTCGGCCCACCCCGCCAGCCGTCCTCACTCGACCTCGGCAGCGACGGTCCCAGCACCATCCTCGTCGGGGTCGACGGCTCGGTCCCGGCGTGCTCTGCACGACGCCGTTGGTCTCGCCCGACACCAAGCCAGCCGCGTCATCGCCGTAGGCGCCCCCCCAGCTACCAGCAATGACCTACGCCGCCCCAGGCGTCATCCCCGCCGCCGAGGGACTCGACCACCACCTCGCCGCCAACGAGCACCACATCGACCTGATCGTTCACCGTGACGTTCGCTGTCACCGCCCCACCGGGCAATGTCGGATCGCATGTCGTGCGGATGCTGTGCCTGGGCAGCGTGCGTACAACTTCTCGCTACCCGACCCCGACTGGACGCTTCGTCGAAGTGTCGAGGCAAGACCGTTTCCTCGAGGCGGACCATCTCGGTCCCCGGCAGGGTCCTCGACGAGCGGTCTTCCCACCTCGCTCGCACCGGCCGTACCGACCCCGCTGACCTGATCCTCCAAGCCCCCGAAGGCGGCCCCGTGCGGGCCACCAACCTCCGCCAACGTATCTACGACCCGGCGCTGCGACGATCACGGTCTCGAAGGTCTCACGTTCCACCGCCTCCGTCACTCCGCTGGCCACATGCTCAGGGAGCTGGGTGTCCGCTCGAAGTGATCCAGCGCGCCTCGGCCACGCCTCCATCCGCACCACCGCCGACATCTACGGGTCACTGCCCGAGCGAGTCGACCGCCCCGTCGCCGACAAGCTCGAAGACCTGTTCCGCGCAGCAGCCGCCCGTAGTGCGGATGCGTTTCAGGCTGGGGAAAGGAGCACCCGATCCGATACGCCGACAGCGCGATCGGGCACGTCGTGACCGGAGAGACCTGGGCCTGTCCGGGGTAGGCGGCCACCCGGCCGGGAGGCAGACACGAGTGTCATGGGCCGAGCCCAGACTCCTGGCCGGGAAGAGGGGCGGTGATCCCCAGGGGTCGGGGGAGGCTGCGCCGCCAGGCGGTCTCGGTGGTCCGCAGGCCGGCCCGCTGCTTCTTCGTCAGCGACGCGTCCCCGGCCAGGAACACGAACGCCTTGTGGAGGAGCTGGTCGAGCTGGGGCGCGGTGCGAGCCGACGCTGCCGCGATGACGGCGGGTGTCTGTGACGCAGCCGGATCACCGAGCAGCCGGAGGATCTCGTCGCGGTCCTTGCGGCCTGGGAGGCTGTCGGGCCGGTCGAGCAGGGCAGCGATCTTGGTGGCGATGTGCGCCGGGGCGGTGAGCACCCGGTGGCCGTCGATCGTCTCGGCGCAACCGGTGAGCTTTTCCACCTGTAGCTGCAGGTTGGCGCCCAAACGGGACTGGAACGGGACGTAGAGATCGAGGTGGATCGAGCGCCACGTGGCCCGCCACTTCGTCCCCGCCAGATGATGGGACTGCGACAGGTCGTCGACCATCGCACCGAGTGACGCCAGGTCTCCTCGGGTCACGATCAGGTCGACGTCGTGGCTCATCGGGCCGCCGGTGCGAACCCATGACCCCCAGCCCCCGATGAGGATGGCGTCGGGGACCGCGGTGAGGACCTCTCCGAGCACGGCCCGGGAAAAGTTGGTCTGCTCAGACGAGTAGAACGGGTTCGTCACGGGCGGAAACCGCTCGCCGGTCGAGAGCTTCCACGAAGCGGGCTGCCTGCCAGCCCGGCAGAGAGAACAGATCGGCGTATGCCTGAGCGAGCGGCGTGATCCGACCGTAACGACGAAGAATCCGGTCGGGCTCGGCGACGAGCACTTCTGTGCCCTCCCCCGCTTCAGCCGCAGCGAGCTGCGGCAGGTGCGGATCCCCGTAGAACAGGACGGTGTCGTAGTCGGCGACCCGGTTGACACCACCGGAGTGGGCGACGACGGCACCGAAGCCGCCCAGGACCACTGTCGGGTCGGAGGCCAGGCGCTCGACCTCGACCGCCGGGACCGCCACACGGAAGCGGTCGATGATGTCGCGCTGCACGTGGCGGTGAGCGGCGAAGAGCACCAGCAACCGGGCCGGGTCGAGGACCTGCAGCCCGTCGAAGAGACCGATCCCCACGGCGTCGATCTCCACCGGATGCCCCAGCGAGCGATGGGCAGTAGAGACCGGGATCTCCAGCTCCGCCGCAAGTGCGCTCACCGACGGCCACCGCCGACGCCCCTCGGCCGCCCCCACCAGCAGGTGGCGCCAGACGATCTCGATCACCGGCATCACACCCGAATCCTACCTTCTTCCACCAATCAGTGGAAGCGAGGGAGGACCACCCACGGCGAAGCGCGAGTCACACCACCACACCAAACCGCCACCCGTGGTGCAGATGTGGTGCAGCTGCCGAAGGAGCCGGCCGGACCAGCAGCCCCACGCTGTGACCAGGGCTTTACCGTGGAGGTGACATCCTTCGTTCGCGGATGTTCGCGCCTTCGATCACACGAAAGCCGTGGTAGGCGGGTCTGCATAATGCAGCCGCCATGGCGCTGCCCTACTTGTACGCGGCCGTCGGACGATGCCAGGTCGATAATGGCCAAGCTCGTGACTCGCTCAGCGAGCTAACGCGTACGGTCACCCGGACCCAAGAACCTGTAGGAGTTGGCGAGCGCCAACACAATCCGTCCTGCGCTCAGCTGGCGTGCCGGGCCGCGTATTCGTCGAGGGCGTCCCGACTCACGTCAGACAGACGCCGACCCTGCGCAGCTGCGATGGATTCGAGAGCGCTGCGGGTACGCGTGGTGACTCGCACCCGTACTTGGATCGAAGGGCCTTCGCCGGGAGCGTCGCCAACACGTGGCCTGCCACCGAGCCGGCGGCGCAATTGTGCTGGGTCGCTGATGACCCTTGCTCGTCCAGATTCGACGTCGGCTGCAAGCTTCTCGGCGTATTCGTCGGTCGCCGCCTTGGCCGCTTCTCGCCACGTCCAAGCAGGCTCGGCCGCCATCTCCTCTGCTGTCGCGCCCATAAGCTCGGCGACCTCCTGATCGCTCATGGCATCGATCTCGGCGATGGTCATCCCGGCCAGGCGTTCGGCAAGGCCCTCGTGCTCAGCGGCCGCGCTCTGTGAATAGGTCATCGCAGGTACCTCGTGGCGTTGACGGGTCGGAGGGACATGGCATGGAACACGGCAAGCTCACCGCCCTCGGTCGATCGAGCAACAAGCTCGAGCATCTGCCCCGAAGCGTCGGCGCCAATAAAGAACAGCCCGTCTTCGACTTCGACCATCCGGACGGCATTGTTCATGGCGTGGCGGATCGCCTCCTCGCTGATGCCGTGGCGGCGTGCCGACCGGGTGATCCTCATCCATGTTGTGTACCACACTACCAGAGTGGCCTGGTTGGGACCCGCAGGTGGATAGCAAACGGTGGCAGGCTGGCACTGGTGAGCGGTTCCGACGATCGTCGAGCGGCTCTTCGGAGCGCCATCTTCGATGGGGACGGTCGACGCGTCGCCGTCGCACTCTCGAAGGGGCTCCGGGACGATCTGCTCCAGCTCGCAGGTGACGGACTCCTCGTCGCGTTGGCTCAAGGCGTGGAAGCAGCGCCCGACCTGGCCCGGCGCTGCGCCGAGCAGCTTCGCTGGCGCGCCTGGGAGGGAGACGACGATCTCGCCGACCAGCTCGACGCGGCGCTCAGCGAGCGGCCCGCACCCATGTTGCGTCCTCTTCCCGTCGACCTCGAGGAGCTGGCGGGCATCCTCGAGGGTGACCCGGCCCATGGCGGCGGCCGGATCGACCTTCGCACCGGGGAGGTCTGGTCGCGGGCGGCGATCGACTACGCCCGCGAGGTGGGCGAGGACGATCCCGACGACGAGGACCCCGAGCGCTGGCTCCCCGTGTGGTGCGAGGGCTCCCGGGAGGGCTATCGGGACATGGAGGACTTCATCGAAGCGCTTTCCGACGACGACCTGGCCGAGCGCCTTGCGATCGTCATCTCCGGGCGGGGCGCCTTCCGTCGCTTCAAGGACGTCCTCGAGCGCTGGCCCGGTGAGCTCGAGGCCTGGTACGCGTTCTCCGACGAGCGCCAACGAGGTCGCGCCCGAGCCTGGCTCGCCGCTGCGGGATACGCATCACGGCTACCGGTACACGACCCGCCGACGTAAGCCGTGGAACGTTGCGTCGGTCCGGTTGGCTGGGGCAAGGCGCACACCCCCGCACAGACGCGGCTCCGGGACATCCGGACGAGGTCAAGTGGACGATGCAACGCATGACCCCTCACCCCTGGAAGGCTAGCGAGCAGCGACTCGTCCTGAAGAACCCGACTGCACTCGAGGCGATCCCGCGCTATCACATCGTCGCTTCGAGAACTGTGGACCTTGGCGCTCACGACGGCCTGCCGGCTACGGAGCGAATTGAACGCAGGTTCTTCCAGGTTGACGGTCCTCATGCGCTCATGGTCACTGCGCCGCAGACCATCGCAGACTTGCTAACCAGGATCGCATCAGACGAGACGCCGGTTCATGGTGGTGAGCCGAGCTGAATCGAAGCCGCGCTAGCTACTTCACCCTGAAGAAGTCGGCGCAACTTCTTTTGTAGTATTAGCCTCGATCCTCGGGAAGGATCGTTCAAATAGTCAGGCTGAGGTTTGCGAGGCAGGAAGCGCTCAAGATCGCCCGCAGACCCTCTGCCGATCCATCTAGACGACAGCTGACGACCGCCTTGGCGAATCGGCGTGCGCCCACCGACTCGGCCGAGCCCGTGTCGGCAAAAGCCTTGTAACTAAAACCGTGTGACCATTCGGGCTGCGACATCCCACCAGCCGATCATGGATCCGCCCCGTTGGCCACGCGGCCGGTTCAGGAAGATCTCCTAAAGCCCTGACCGACTCGCTCCGTAGAAATCCCAGCTAATTGAAGGGTTTCCGGCTCGGTCCGCCTGCCTGCCTCGCGGCCTGCTGCCTTACCGAGGATCGAGGTTAGGGCTTCGGGTGGTCAGGATCCCTGGGCGCAGGGGCGAGTGGTGGGATGATGGCCCGGGCCCTTTTGCGAGAAGGCACGCGCGCAGTCATGTTGCGTACTACGAACGCGTCGCCGACCTTGTGGGACGCGATCCTGCCCGAGACCAGCCAGCACGTCGTTGACCAGCGGAACGGACATACCGCGAGTTCAACCGGCGACTCGGACGGATCAGACCGAGCCGACCCAACAGCGCCCCCGGGGGCGCTTTCACAAGACGATCCCCGGGGCGCCCGCCGCCGGGGGGACGGGTCATGGGAACAGCCCCTCCAGTAGCCTCCGAGTTGTGCAGGTTCGCTCGCTCGGGTTCGCCACCGAACTGATGGTGCCTCGCCTCGCGGGCTCCGAGGCGGTCGACGCCGGTGACCACTTCGTATTGCGAACGGCGACCAACCCGAACTTCTGGTGGAGCAATTTCCTCCTGGCCGCCGGGTCATCGCGCCTCGATGCAGCGTTGGATGCCTTCCGCCAGGCGTTCCCCACCGCCGGCGACGTGGCCATCGGTGTCGACGGAACCGAGGGCGCGGTCCCTGCCTCCGCCACTTCGTGCGGAGCGGAGCCGGACGCCTCGGTGGTCCTGGCGGTCGCCAGTGACGAGCTGGCGCCTCGACGGTTTCGCACGCCCCACGCTCGACGACTGGCCGGCGGAGGACACTTGGCGTCGTCCGATCGGACCCGCAGAGTTCGCTCCTCGGTCGCCCCCGACGGCAACCCGACCACCTCCGAGATCCCGCTGCTGGAAACATGATGGAGCGAGTCATGAATGCTCAATCGAGCGATCGTTCGCCAAGTCGGCAGGTCCTTGAGGGAGGATTCCGCGTTTTGCGGGCGTTGCCGGATGCGGATGTTGACCGACAAGTCGCCAACCTTGCCGAGCTGACCTCCCTTCCGCGCCCGACCGTTTACCGCCTGTTGGGGCAGCTGCGCCAGATTGGGGCGGTGGATCTCGGCGCGAACGGGCGCTGGGAGGTGTCACCAAGTTTGATGAGCGTCACCAGGCGGGCCGAGCCGGTGAGCGGATTGCGGCAGGTAGCGATGAAGGTCATGCAAGCGCTAAGGGAGCAAACCGGCGCCGCCGTGTCGTTGGTAGTGCCGACCGGAACCTCCTTCGTCGCGCTGGAAATGATCCCGGGCCGAGAGAATCTGCCGATCGATGCCCGTGCTGGCGCCGACATGCCTGACACCACGGCGGCGGGACTCCTCCTTGGCTCGACCAAGCGTTCTGCGGGACGGATTCGTCCGTTCGGCGCTGCCGTCGACAACGAGGACGTGCTCGACGGGCTGACCTGCTACGCCAAGCTCCTGACCCTCCCCGGTGGCCGCCAAGCCTCTCTTCAGATCGCTACCTCGACGCTCCGGACGGCCGAGACGTTCGGGCCTGTGGTGCAACGAGCGGCGACGGCCTTGGAGGCGGCGATGGCACGACAGACAAGCCGGTCGCGATCCTGACCGGCGATGCAACGGGTCGGTGAGATCGCTCGAGCGAGGTCGGCTGTCCGCTCAGTGGACAATTGACGGTATTCGCTGCGGGCCGCAGCCATAATGACGTTATGCCCTGAGCTAACCGCTCCGGGTTGAACACTGAATTACTTTCCCTGACATTGGAGTGTCACCGTGCCCGACAAGAAGGTCGCCCTCATTACGGGCGCCAGCCGCGGTCTCGGTCGCAGTATGGCCGGTCACCTCGCTCGCGCCGGCGTTGCCGTGCTCGGCACCTACAAGAGCGGCGCCGAGCAGGCAAAGCGGCTCGAGGCGGAAGTCGCCGAAAGTGGCGGAGAACTCGCGTTCATCCCGTTCGACGTCTCCCATTTTGACCGGTACGCCGACCTCGTCGACCGTGTGCGTCAGACGGTGTACGAGCGCTTTGCATCGCGGTACATCGATTACCTCGTCAACAACGCAGGCATCGGGACGTTCGCGTCTTACGAACAGACGACGACGAAGCAGTTCGACGAGTTGGTCACCGTCGACTTGAAGGCTCCGTTCTTCACGACCCAGGTGTTGCTGCCGGTGCTCCGCGACGGCGGCCGAATCTTGAACGTATCGACTGCCCTGACCCGAGGCGTCGTCCCCGGCATGTCGGCGTACGCCGCGGTGAAGGGAGCGCTCGAGGTGCTGACGCGTTACCAAGCCGCCGAGCTCGCCGATAGACAGATCCGTGTGAACACGATCATGGGTGGCGCTGTCGACACTGACTTCGGCGACGGGATGATGCACAGCAAACATGTCCAGGATCTATGCTCCCGCGTAATCGCATTGGGACGCATCGGCACAGCCGACGACGTCGGTGCCGCCGTCCCGGCCATCCTGTCCGACGCCTTCGGCTGGGCGAACGTTGGCTGCATCGAACTCACAGGCGGACAGAGCCTCTGAACGGCAACATGCCGATACGCTTCGTTCGACAGCGTTAGGGTCCGGTGCGGGTTTGATTGGGGGGCCGGCTCTCCTGGAGGGGTGGGTCGTCAGGCGGCTGACGGGATGATCCCGTCGGCGTAGCGGGATGCGTAGACGCGTTCATGCTCGGCGGTGAGGTGGTGTTGCCAGTACTCGTCCCAGTCGCCGTTGGCGCGAACGGCTCGTAGCTTCAGCATCGCTTCGCCTCCTTCGAGAGACCACCGGGCTCCGGTGATGTCGAAGCGGTCGCGGACGAGATGTCGGCACGCCCCTTCGATCACCCCGGTGGCGATGGGCCATCCTTCCGAGAGTGCTCTGGGGTAGTCGAGGTAGGGCTGCTTGTTTTTTAAGTACCTCACGCAGTCGTCGGCTTTCTTGCGCCGTGTCCCGTCGAGGTGGAGTGCGGTGGCTTGCGGGCGATCCCGCCGGCGACGAGGCCAGCGCGGCCCGAGAGCACGGCAAGGCCCTTCTCGGCGACCCAGCGCTCGGCGGCTGGATCGCCCTCGTTGAAGAAGCACCAGGCAGCACCCCGGAGGTACTGCAGGGCGTGGATGAAGTCACAGACGACGGTGACCTTGACGCCACGGCGGCGTGCCTCGGCACGAATCGCCTCGATCTGGTGCTTGGCACCATCGACGAGCGCGACCCACGGCCGCTGATGCTCGGGGTCGCGGCGCTCGGCCTCGTCGAAGGCTTCAGCGATCACCGCTTTCGCGTTCTCTACCACGCTTGCGGTGAGCCACTTCGCCTTCGCCGCCGGTGCCGGCGCCTTGTCTTTGTCGTCGCTTCGGGCGAAGACGTCACCAGCAGTGCGCGGCGCCGGGGTGGCGTCGTAGACGACGGCGAGCTCGGCCATGCGCTTCGAGTTGCGCTGCTCGCCTTTCGACAGGCTGGTGGTCAGTTTGTGCTTGCCGGCCCGGGCGGCTCTCATGGGCGCAGGGCGCAGGGCGCAGCGCGTCGGGGCGCATGACGATCCCCTTGCCGTCAGCGGAGATGACGAGCACGTCGGTTTCAGCGGCGGGCTCGCGCCCGTTGTCGTCGTAGAAGCCGTCGATGTCGGCGGCGGCACGCCGGGTGAGGTTCTCCACCTGACGCTTGCCGAGCTCGAGGCCCGTCGTCCGCCCGATCGCTGCCTGTGCCTCCTCGTAGCTGCTCCGTGTCGCCTCGATCGCCGCGAGCTGACGAAGGCCGTGGCTGTGACGCTCGGCCGGAAGGTTCAACGCCCCGTCGGCAAGGTGCAGGTTCTCCGCCCCTTTGGCCCGATACGCGAACCGGGTGACGGTGACCTCGCCGACGACGGTCTCGAGGACCCAGTGGTGGCTGGCTTCGATCGCGTCGTGGGAGATGCCGGCGGCGTCGACGACAGACACCGCCCGGCGCTCACGGCCGGCGCGCAGCTCCAGGTGGTCCTGGAACAACCGGCGGAGCAGCTCCCGTCCGTCTGCGGCGAGGCGGACCTCGATCTGCTCGTGGGTGAGGCTGGCGGCCTCCGCTCCAGAGAGGAACTCGACAACCCTGCCGTACAGAACACCGGAGGCGGCGAAGGCCTCACTCAGCTCCGGCGACCCAAGCCCCGAACCAGTGTCTCCAGACCTGCGTTCCCCTCCGCCTCGAGCCGTTGGCGCGCCGCCCGATAGCGCTCCGTCGCCGCCCGCACCGACTCGATCAGCTCCTCGGGCAGGCTCACCGAGCGCGCCCGACTGGCAGCTGAATAGCTGAGAAGCACCTGCTCGTGGAGCGTCTCCCCGCTCGCGCACCGGCAGTTCGGCTTCCCGCACCGGCGACGATGGGTGACGACGGTCCCCCGCAGCATTTCAGGCACCTGAACCTTGGTCCTCGACGGCACGAGCCATACCGTACTCCCCTCATCTGCCTAGTAATAACAGGCAGATACTCGATGCTGAAGACCGAAAGGTGGCGGATACCTCGGGCCCCAGTCCCAGCCGAACGATGCTCCTATGGGTTGTCATCTATGAAGGAGCGCCTTGTGTCAAGAGGTCCGGACGGGTTTTCGTCCGGTCCGTTGCGCCCCGGAGGGGCGTTGGGGGTGTTCCGGAGCGCGTCGAAGCGGCCCCAGGTCGTCCGCGGAGCTGACGGGAAGGGCGGTCAAGGCCGGCCGTAGGCCGCCCGGAGGGGGAGCCTTGACGGCCCGGTCAGGGTTCGTCAGGGATCATTGTTTGGCGAAGCCGGTCACGGCTTCGCTGGATGCACCTTCCCCTGGGGGGTGCGGCGCGTTGCGGTTCGTTCTCCAGTGAGCTCGCTTGCTCGAGGGCATGCCCGTTTCCCGGGTGCCGGTCATCTATCCGCCACGACGATAGGTGTGGCATGGAGGGGTTCGGCCGCAGCCAGACGGGCTCAATCAAGGGGGCGACCACGCCGGGGGTCCGGGGGTCATGACAAACAACGAGCTCGCGTGCTGGCTGCGCCGGCCGGGTCTCACCCTGTCTGGGCCAGGCAGCGGATCTCTCCGTCGCGCAGGCCGTAGAAGACGAGGGTGAGCAGTTTGCGTGCGCCCGCCACCCGGCCGATGCCTTTGCCTCGGCGGTCGGCGACGCGATGATGGTGGACAGCGACGGGGGTGGCGCCTCGTTGGCGGCCGACCGCTTCGACCGCGGCCCAGCGCACCAGACGGGAGCCTTGTTTGGTGATGTGGCCTCGCTGAACATGGGTGTCGGACTCGCGGTGGCGGGGGGTGAGCCCGGCCCAGCAGGACAGCTGGGGGGCGCCGGCGAAGCGAGAGACGTCGCCGATCTCGGCCACGAAGACCGCCGCGAGGATCGGGCCAACCCCGGGGATGGCCTGGATGGCCCAGTAGCCGGGATGGTCGGCCAGGTCCCCGGCGACGATCCGCTCGAAGCGGTCGACCTCGGTGTCCAACACGGCGATCAGTCGTAGCAGCGACTCCACTCGCAGCCGGTAGGCGTCGCCCAGGGGCATCTCGGCGAGCAGCAATCGTCCCGCGGCTCCGAACAGGTCGGACACGGGGAGCGCCACGCCTTGCTTGGCCACCACCGCGTGCACCCCGGACTTCAGTCCCGAGCGGATCGCCACCAGTTTGGCGCGGTGACGGACCAGCTCTCGCAGCTCTCGCAGCTCGGGCGGGGCGATGTGCGCCTCGGCCAGGCGTCCCAGGCGCAGCAAGTCGATCAAGTCGGTGGCGTCGCGCTCGTCGTTTTTCACTCGCCGGTTCCCCCAGGCATTGCCGAGGGGGTGGGCCAGATGCACCTTGGCGCCGGTCTCGGCGGCCACGTCAGCCGCCCAATACCATCCGTAGGTCGCTTCCAACACGACCTCGGGAGCGTCACCCGCCCGGGCGACGACCTCGGCCAAGGTGAGCGGATCGTTGTCGATCTGGACCGTCTCGAGCGTCTTGCCGGCGTTGTCTTTGCGCACGATCACGCTGCGACGGCGGTGCAAGTCGATGCCGACGTATTGTGGTTGGGCTTCCACGGGGACCTTCTTTCGTCGTGAGGTGGGTGTGGAAACCCCGAGCTTGGTCTTGCTCGGTCCCTCACGGCGAACGGAGGCCCCGCTCACAACTCCTCCCCTTCGAGTTCGGCCACCAACACGACCTCGTCACACCCGGGGCAACGACCCCCGTGGCCCAGCCGGCGGGCGAACACGTTGCAGTCCCCGCAGCGCCGCTCAGTCAGCCGCTCTCCGCAGCTCGGACACTCATAGACGACACCAGCGATCCCGATCGGCACGGGCAGGCTCTCCTCGATCGGCGTCCAGGCCCTCCATCGCACTAACCGGGCCCGTCACGCAAGAGCAGCGCTGCGCTCCTGCATCCCATCAAGGGGCTGTTTGCTGGTGGTTGCGGACAGGACAGGGAGTAGCCACTCCGGAGAGAGCAGGCTCTTCTTGGGTCACGCACCAGCGGGTCGGGTGTGGTCGAGGACGGCCGACAGGTCGTTCGTGGGCCAGCAGGATCGCGGCAGCCGATTCGAGGTCAGGCCGCCCTCGAGAGGACGGTGTCAGGCGACGGCGGAGCGCAAATGGGGGAAGGTTTCGCGAGCGACGTAACGCTTCAGGCAGCGCATGATCTCCTGCTTGGACTTCCCTTCCTTGGTGCGGCGTTCGACGTAGACGCGGGTGTCGGGATGGGCGGACATGCGGGTGAGCACGATCCGCCACCGGGCATGGTTGGCTTGGCGGTCGCCGGCGGTGTTCAGCACCAGCCGGCCGGACGATTTCCCTGACGAGGACGGGACCGGCGCCGCCCCGCACAGGTGCGCCCACGCCGCTTCGGAGCGGAGCCGTTCGGGATGGTCGCCGGCGGCGACGAGCAGCGCGGCGGCGATGTCGACGCCGACGCCGTAAAGGTCGAGGAGGGTCGGGGCGCGCAATGTCACCATGGGGACGAGGAGCTCGTCGAGGCGGTCGGCCTGGTCGTCGAGGAACTCCACCCGCCGGGCCAACTCCCGCACGGCGATGCGGGTGGTGTAGCCGACGACCTCCCCGGCGCGTGGTCGCAGCCCGGCCAGCTCGGCCACCAACACCTTCCTGCGATGCCCGCCGTAGCGGGCCCGGAGGTCCTCAGGCCCAGTGAACACGAGGGATCTGGCCTGGTTGATGGTAGCGATCCGTTCTGAACGGGCCGAGCGTTTCGCCACGACGAGCACCCGGATGGCTTCCACGCTCCCGTCCCGGCCCCGGGGTTTGCGGCCCTTGCCCGACAGGGCGGTCCGTGCGGCGCTGATGGCGTCGAGGGTGTCGGACTTGCCGGCCAGACGCCGGGCCTGACGGTCTGCCCGGTTGATCTCCACAACCGTCACCCCCGCCGCCGCCAGATGGCGAGTCAAGCCAGCCCCGTAGCTGCCAGTTCCCTCCACCCCGACCGACACGATCGTCCCGTGCCGGCGCAGCCAGCGCAACAGGGCGGCGTAGCCGGCCGGGTCCACCGGGAACGACTCCACCCCCAACAGGCCGCCGACCCGGTCCAACGCCGCGGCCACATGCGTGTCCGCGTGGGTGTCAACGCCGCCCGTGACGGCGCGTTTGCTTACGATGGCCACAGCCACCTCTTTCATGGTTGAGGGGTGGCACGCACCCGCTGACCGGCGGACCCTGTAACCCCGACCTCTTGTCCAGGTCAGGCAGATCAGACCGGCGACACCGGTGGGTGCCGGGAAGACTCCTGGGCCCCGGCCGACAGATCGTTCGTGAGACAACCGAGGTCGGCGTCAGCCGATTCGCAGGTCACACCGGGACCCAGGACTCCCGACCCTACGACCAGACCGCCACCATCAACGGGATGCAAGGCCAAGGGCACCCCCTCATCCTCCCTGCCGACTCAGCCACGCGACCAGGGACAACGCGCACGCGATACGTCCCTCGAAAAGAGCCGCACCCCAATCAAACGTGAGCTCACCGACGGCGAACGATGGGATACACGGGCAAAGTTGAACACGGCACTGTTCGAGTACATCGAAGTGTTCTACAACCGGGAAAGACTGCATTCTTTCCTTGACAATACGACCCCCCAAGAGTACGATCAGCGGTACCGGATGTCACAGAAAGCAGCATCGACTGGGTGACAACAAAACCGGGGGAACTCCAAGGAGAACCTGTTCCGGTTCATGCGCCCCCGCGGTCTCGACGCCATGGACTCCTACACCAAAAGCCCCGACGACCCGGGCCGCTTGGCCCCCAACCCAGCCAAGGCCAAAGCGAAAAAGCAACTTGCCGCAGCGCGCGCCGGCCTGGCAGCGGCGAAACAGGCCGCCACCGAGGAAGCCCCCGCCGGCCGGTCAGCACCCGTCCAACCCGTGACCGACGCCGAAAACGCTCTAGCCGAGCTCAAGGCCGTCTCTGCCGCCATCCCCGCCAAGGTGCCCCTTGGCGATATCCGCCCCAACGCCGCCCGCTTGAACGACGAACGCAAACGGCTCCACGACGCCATCCGCATGGCAACCTGGACCGCCGAGCACGCCCTCTCCCGAGCTCTCGGCCCCCACTACGCCCGAGCCGAAGACGAAGCCCGCAGCCTCCTAGTCCTAGCCGAAGCGTTCTCCACCTCCGCCGACCTCCAGATCATCAGCAACGAGCTCCACGTCAGCCTCGAACCCCTCTCAGCCCCCCGGCGCAGCCGAGCCATCGCCGGCCTAGCCAACGAACTCAACGCCACCGACACCACCTACCCCGGCACCGACCTACGCCTCGTCTACCACGTCAAGGGCTACTGAACCACCAGCCCATCCACTCGAGGCCGCCCCAAGACCCCGCAGGCAATCTCCCCCCTATGTCCAGAGCCCTGGATTCCCTCTCGCAAATAAGATGTTCGGTGATTTCCACACCATCTGGCCAGAAAGCGGGGACGTTCAGACCCGAAACCGCTGCGGCACTAAGGGAAGTTAGCCTCGACTGCTTTCGGGGGAGAGTGGTTAGGCCAAAGCATGACGAACTGCTTGCCGACAAAAAGGGCAGGTACATCATGGCCAATCTTTCGCCCGCGACAAGCTCAACGGGCTTCTCGCACGCCCACGGCCATCTGAACGACCTTCGCGTGAGCCGGAACCAGCCGCGACGTTCAGGAGAGGCCTCACTTGCCTGGGAGGAGCCGTTCGATCTCCTCAACGGCCCGGTGTCTGGAATAAGACTCGCCGATGCTGCGAACATTTTCGCGGATCTGAGGATTGCCGATCGCGTTCGTCGTCGCCTCCGCAATCTGCTCTGCGGTGGGCGTGTCGGTGCCCAGATCTATCCCCAGTCCGTGAGCTGCAACGCGCGCTGCCGTCGCTGGCTTGTCCTCAGTCGTTCCCGCCACGATGACGGGCAGGCCTGCGGCGAGCGAATGCTGAGTGGCGCCAAAGCCGCCGTTGGTGATCAGCAGATCTGCTTTGGAAACAAGCTTACCGAAGGGGACGAAGTCCACGACGCGCGCGTTGCGCGGAATGTCGATCGCGAGTGCGTCCGCCCGTCGACCCAGCGCAGCAATGACCAGGGCGTCACGGTTAGCGAGCGCAACCAGAGCAGGCTCGATCAACTGGGAGAGATCCTGGTTTGAAAGCGTCCCCTGGGTGACGACGATGACCGGCCGATCGTCGTTCAGGTCGTCCCACCATTCGGGCGGACTCCAGTCCGAGGGTTGCCGTAGGGGCAGCGGCCCGACGAACCGCAGGCTGTCTGGAGCGTCGCTGCGGTCAAATTCAAACCCCGGCACTGTCAGAGCCGCGAACACATCCGGCAGCGTGTAGACGGCATCGATAAAAATGGGCGGCGGCCCAGTGGTGCCCAGCTTGCTCAGCAGACTCTGCAGGTGTTCTTTGGGTCGGCCGCATCGCCTCGTCGAACGCATGATTGGCACGGTGATTGGCGGCATGCTGATCATGTCCGGACGGAACAGCCACGGGCCCAAAGAACGTGGTGTCTCGGCTGCTCAGCGCCACTGGGTTGGCCCCCACCCCAAGCCAACGGCGAGGCCGAAGTCCCGGCGCCCCCAGGGCGGAGGGCCACGCTCCAAGAAATAGGGAGTTGGCGACCAAGCACTGACCAGCGTCTTCTGAGAGCAGTTCTTGAAGGATGGCGTGTTGGGTGGGCAGCGGATCGGCGAACAGCCGACACCAGTCAAAGTTCAGCTGTTCGGGCCCCGCCGAGAGCCTGGATCGCTCCGGAAAGATCTCGCCGAGCGAACGATCGTCATAGTCAGCCGCACCAACCAGGGGACGGAAGGCGACGCCGGATGAGGTCACGGCGTGCTCGAAGCGACTCCCGGCAAGCACGATCACGTCATGACCCCGCTCGGCCAGAGACTGGGCGATCTGAACCAGGGGCATCGTCTCACCGTAGATCGGTGGAGCGGCAACAATGATGCGATTCATGCTTCCCTCTCGGGTCTATGCGGGTCAAGGGATCCGCGTTGGTGAGACATGGTCTGATAACCCGACGACCATAAGACCTCAGCGCGGCGTACCGAGGTTGTCCCGGTCGTCGTGGAAGTTGAGGTGGCCGTCCCCCGCCTGGGTCCTGCCTGAGTGGTAGGTGTCGGGCGTCCGTCAAGACGACCCACAGACAAGGGGACCACCACGATGAAGGACTACCAGACCGACGTGTTCGACGGCTCGATTCCGGTGCCGGGGGAGGTGCGCGTGGCGATGGATGACATCGCCGCCACGATGCGCGAGGGGCTGCTGGCCATGGCCGTGGGCGCCGGGCTGAGCATGATGCAGGCGTTGATGGCCGAGTCGGTGACCGCGTTGTGCGGCCCGAAGGGCAAGCACCAGCCCGACCGGCGCGCAGTCCGTCATGGCAGCGAGGCGGGTCGGTGACCCTGGGCGGTCGGCGGGTTCCGGTCCGCCGTCCGCGGGCACGGGCGGCAGACGGCTCGGGCGAGATGCCGGTCCCGGCCTACGGGCTGTTCGCCGGCACCGACCTGCTTGGCGAGATGGCGATGAGCCGGATGCTGGGCAAGTTGAGCTGCCGCCGCTACCCGGTCGGCCTCGAACCCGTCGGCGCCGAGGTCACCGCCAAGGCGAAGGGGACGTCGAAGTCGGCGGTGTCGCGACGGTTCGTCGCTGCGACCGAGACCGCCCTGGCCGAGCTGCTTGGCCGGGATCTCTCCGGGCTGGATCTGGTGGCGTTGATGATCGACGGGGTCCACTTCGGTGACCACCTCTGCGTTGTCGCGCTCGGGATCGGGATCGACGGGGTCAAGCACCCGTTGGCCGTCGTGGAGGGCTCGACGGAGAACGCCACGGTGGTCACCGACCTCCTCGTCGGCCTGCGCGGCCGGGGCCTGGACGTGACCCGGCCGATCCTGGTCGTCGTCGACGGCGCCAAAGCGTTGCGCGCCGGGGTCGAAGCCGTGTTCGACTCGGCGGTGATCGTTCGCTGCCAGCTCCACAAGATCCGCAACGTCAAGGCCAAGCTCCCCGCCAAGATGGCGGCGACGGTCACCGCCAAGATGCACGCCGCCTACCGCTGCGGCGACCACCTCACCGCCCTGGCCGCCCTCGAGGACCTCGCTCGCCAACTCGACCACGAGCACCCCGGCGCGGCGGGCTCGCTACGCGAAGGGCTCGAGGAGACCTTGACCGTGGTGCGCCTGGGAGTCCCGCCGACCCTGGCCTGCACGCTGCGGTCGACCAACCCGGTCGAGTCGATGATCGAGATCTGCCGTGACCACTCGGCGAACGTGAAGAACTGGACCAGCGGCACCATGGCACTGCGCTGGTGCGCGGCGGGGATGAGCGAAGCGGCCAAACAGTTCCGCCGGGTCAACGGGCACCTCCACCTGCCCGCCCTCCGCAAAGCCCTCGACACCGAGACCACCCGCCGGAAAGCCGGGACCGTCACAGGCCCCAGCTACGCTGCCAACGTGGCCTGAAACCGCCATTGACCGTCACCGAAGTTCCACGGAACACGGGACATCCTCCGGCGTACTGGTAGCAGTCGCCAGCAAGCTCTTGGGTGAAGGTGGGCCACGGGATGATCGGACCAACTTCTCCGCCGATCAACGAGACAGCAGCGCTCCTGATGTGGCTCGTCACCGGACCGGCGTGGGGTGTGTCGTCGACGTGTCGAACAGGGGTGTGAGGGTCTTGACGAAGCTGGCAACGTCGACGGGGATGTCCGACGCAACGAGGGCGGCGAGGCCGACTAGGGCAGCCAATGCCAGTTGCGCGCTCGCCGGGGCAGCGTCTTCGGTGGAGTCTTGATGTTGGCCGAGCTCGAGAAGGCTGGCGAGGTGGGTCTGGAGGCGTTCGTGGCTGGTGCGCACTATGGCGGCGAGTTCGGGCACGACTGCGGCGTCACCCCAGATCTGCGCGACGAGCCGGGCGTGGGCTGCGCCGGTGGTTGGTGAGACGTATGCAGCCAGGCGAGTGACCAGTTCTACGGGCGTCTCATCGGTGAGCTGGCCGTCGATCGTGCCGTCTCGTCCCGCGACCACGGCCAGCACGAGGGCGCCCTTGCTGGGGAAGTAGCGGTAGACCGCGCCCGTGGACAGCCCCGAAGCGGTCACGACGTCGGCCATCGAGGTCCGGGAGAAGCCCTCTTCGGCGAACAATCGGCTTGCCGCGTCGACGATCTGTCGGCGCCGGGAGGCGAGATGGGCGTCGCTCACCTTGGGCATGGGGTCGCCCAGTCGATGCTCGAGACGCTGGGAAGGTGTCGGACGAACTGCTGCACGCGGGCGGGTCGTGACCCACGACGCCGCCAACGGGGCGATCCGTGATCACCAGGACCTATGGCGGCGGTCGACGTCAACCGCTTGGCGGGACCAGTCATGTCCGGTATCTTAGAACGAGTGCTCGTTCACTTTGGAACCGACCAGGCGTGCGGCGTGGACGGAGAGGTGTGATTCATGGCAGATGTCGGCAAGAGAGCGACCTTTGTGCTGGTACCGGGTGCCTGGATGGGGGGATGGTCGTGGCACCCCGTAGCTCGCCTGCTGCGCGAGCGCGACTACGGCGTGGTGACCATGACCCTGCCCGGACTGTCCTACGGCAGCTCCCCGGCCGGGTTGGGGATGGCCAACGCGGTTGAGTCCATCGTGGACCAGGTCGAGGGCCTGGACCTCCACGACGTCGTCCTCGTGGCTCACAGCTGGGGCGGCTACCCGGCCACCTCAGCTGCCCACAAGCTGGCGACGCGCATCTCGAAGGTCGTCTACTACAACGCGGTGGTCCCAGCACCGGGGAAGTCGATGAGTGACGAGAACGAGCAGTACGCGGCGATAACTCGGGAGTTGATCGCCGCGTCGCCCGACGGGACCGTCGCACTGCCAATGGAGGCGATCCGCACGGCCCTCATGCAAGACGAATCCCTCGAACTGCAAGAGCTGGTCTTCAACATGGCCGTCCCCCAACCGGGCGGCTACATGCTCGACGCCCTCGACGTCGCCGAGGTGACCACGATCGGCTTGCCCGCCGCGTATGTGCTGGGAGTCCACGACAGATCCCTGGCACGACCCGGCGCCGAGTTCGCCGCCCGCATCGGCGTCGACCCGATCATGGTGCCAGGCAGCCACATGGCGATGCTGTCCCAACCTGCGAAGCTGGCAGACACGCTCGTCACCCTTCTCTGACCTGGGCGCACGGCGGCCGGGTCCAACGTGGCCTTGGTCGGCGATCACGCCGATGCCGCCGACGAGCCGGCAGAAAGCGCTGGTATCGACGTGATCCGTTGCGGAGCGCGTTGCGTGGGGGGAGTCAGTCGAGGACTTCGCCATCGACTCGGGCGACCTACCTTACGTTTGCGTAGATCGGCGAGTCGGAATTGCCCATGGCCCCGGCCAGCCTGACGGCGCCGACGCAGTGCAGGCTGATGTGGGCGACGAAGGCCTTGGCAAGACGTATGATTGCGGCATGCATGCCCGTGGGGTGAACACGGTCGGGTCGTGGACGTTGTTGGTAGCCGATGCGATGGGGGGCGCAGCCGTGGAGACGACGGGCCTACCGGGACGGAGTCTGGCTGCTCTGGTGCTCTTGTCGAACCGACCCGGGTCGAGTGTCGACTGGTTGTCCCGTCGGCTGGGGTTCACCCAGTCCGGTGCGGTGCGGCTGGTGGACCGACTGGCGGATCTGGGCCTGCTACGACGAGAGCGACAGCCGGGGCGCAAGGAGGTGTTCCTGCACGTGACCGCCGCCGGTGAGGCCCGTCTGGGTCGGGGACTGGCGGCTCGGGCGACGGCGATACGGGCGCTCGTCCAGCCGCTGTCGCCGAGCGAACAGGAGCAGCTCGCCGCCTTGGTGGGCAAGGTGCTGACGGGCGGCGTCCGCCGAAGAGACGAGGCCGACGTCGCCTGTCGGCTCTGCGATTGGGCGGTCTGCAAACCGGTCTGTCCGATCGAAGCCTCGATCGTCGAAGAGAGCACTCCGTGACCGACCGCCGCGCGCTGCTTCTACCCGCCGCCGTGAGCCTGGCGGGCGAGGGACCGTCAGGGCGAGAGCCCTGAGGATGGGGGCACTGCTTGGTCTGATGGCTGCTTTGGCCTATGGCATCTCCGACTTCGGTGCCGGGTTGGCCAGCCGTCGCTTCGCTCCCGGCCCGGTGGCTGCGATCGCGCAGACCTGCGGTCTGCTCACCGCGGCACTGGCCCTGTTGGTGTTCCCCGGTGTGGGTCCCACCGGCGCGGTGCTCGGCTGGGGGGCGATCAGCGGGCTGGGCAGCACGCTTGGCACCCTGGCGCTCTATCGCGGTCTGTCCGTGGGGCGCATGAGCGTGGTCGCCACCCTCTCCGCCGTACTCACCGCCGTCATCCCCGCCGTGGTCGGCCTGGCTTCTGGAGAGCACCTTTCGGTCCCCGCTGAGGTCGGCATCGCCATTGCCGTCCCCGCTATCGGGCTCGTCTCCTGGCACGGCCAGGTTGACGAAGGAAACGCCCCTCGGGCGGCGGTGGCCTACGGGGTCCTGGCCGGGCTCGGGTTCGCCCTGCTGTTCATCGCCCTGAGCCAGGCCGGCACCCGTTCCGGTGCCTGGCCTCTCCTGCCCGGCCAAGCGGTCTCCGTGCTCCTCGTCGCACCCTTCGCCCTCCACTCCCTCGCCTCGACAGGCAAACCGTCCCTGTCAGCGGGGGCGCTCACGGTCGGCGCCGGCGTGCTCAGCGGCACCGCCAACCTGCTGTTCCTGGCCGCCACCGGCAGAGGGCAACTCGCCGTCGTCGCCGTCCTCACCTCCCTCTACCCGGCGGTGACCGTCGTCCTGGCCCGAGCATTCCTGGCCGAGCGTTGGACCCGCCTCCAAGCCATCGGTCTGCTCACAGCCGCAGCATCCGTCGCCCTGGTCAGCGGTGGCTGACAGATTGGCCCGCTTTCTCTCGGTGTCAAAATTGGCGTCGGAGACGCAGGAACGCGCTGCACCTCACCAGTCTCCTCGCAGATCCTCCTCGCTGTTGGCAGCTGTTCGTCTACCAGCGCCGCGAACCCGCTGCACACTGGCCCGCTCCAGCCCTGGCGCTCCGCCTTCTTGGCGTACGCAGAAGTTGAGTAGGGCCCCACAAAGAGGCCCCACAAACGACAAGCCGCCGACCCAAAACTGCTGGTCAGCGGCTTGCGCATATGCAAGAGGCGGCCAAAATCGGCGACCAATGGTGGCGGGGGCAACTTGTGAACCTCGGACCGCCGAGTTAGTTGACGTCCCGTGTTGTGGTGTAGCTCGACGTTGGCCGGCGTGAAATGCTCGGCGTGGTTGTTCGAGTATCTCAGGCGGTGACGGCCAGGGGCGCCTCTTCGATGGTCGGGGCGGGGGTGGTGTGGAGCTTGGCCATGGACTCTTCGGACAGGTAGCGCCGTTCGGCTACTTGCCATTCGTCGTGGGCTTCGACGACGACTGCGGTGATCAGCCGAAGCACGCTGGGGTCGTTGGGGAAGATCCCGACGACATTGGTTCGCCGTTTGATCTCGGCGTTGAGCCGCTCGAGGGGGTTGGTCGACCAGATCTTCCGCCAGTGGGCGACCGGGAAGTGCGTGAACGCGAGGACGTCTTCGGAGGCGTCGGCGAGCATGGCGGCCACGTCGGGGAACTGGGGTCGGAGCATGCCGGCGATCTCGGTCAGCTGGGAACGGACATGGGCGGCGTCGGGCTGGGCGAACACGGTCCGGATCGATGCCGCGACCATCTCGGCGGAGGCTTTCGGGACCCTAGAGAGCACGTTGCGCATGAAGTGCACCCGGCAGCGCTGCCAGCCGGCCCCGACGAACACGGCGGCGATGGCGGCTTTCAAGCCGAGGTGGTGGTCGGAGATCACCAACTGCACCCCGGACAGTCCCCGAGCGCGCAGCGACCGGAAGAACCCGGTCCAAAAGGCGCCGTCTTCGCTGTCGCCGACGTCGACACCGAGCACTTCGCGGTCGCCGGTGGCGGTGACCCCGGTGGCGACCACCACCGCCCGCGACACCACCCGGCCGCCGACCCGGGCCTTGACGTAGGTGGCATCCGCGAACACGTACGGGAAGGCGCCGTCGAGACGGCGGGTCCGGAACGCCTCCAGATCGACGTCCAGCTCGGCACAGATCCGTGACACCTCCGACTTCGAGATCCCCGACGCGGCGCCGAGCGCTTTGACCAAGTCGTCGACCTTGCGGGTCGACACCCCGTGCACCCAGGCTTCCATCACCACCGCGAACAAGGCCCGGTCGATCCTCCGGCGGCGTTCCAGGATGGCCGGGAAGAAACTGCCCGTCCGCAACTTCGGGATGTCGACGGCGATGTCGCCCGCGGCGGTCGAGATCAGCTTCGGGCGATGCCCGTTACGCAACGCGGTCCGAGCCGATGAGTGCTCGCCAGGGGCGGCGCCGATCGTCGCGGTGAGCTCGGCCTCGATCAACTGCTGGAGCACCCAGGCCAGGCTGGTGCGGACAGTGTCAGTCATCTCGCCGGCCTTCACAGCCGCGAGCAAGGTGGACAGGTCAGAATCGGTGAGGGTCACCGGCGTGGTCTCCTTCGTGTGTTCTTGCAGGAACACGACGAGCTTCACGCCGGTGGCCCACCCATCAGGGGGACCCGCCAGCTACACCACTACAAGGGACACGATCCCGAGTTACGAGCCGAGCGAGCCCGTGACGTCGGCACATCAGCGGCGCTACTCGCCTATCGCGCCAATGTGAGCGACGTTTTGGTCGCAGTCCCTCGCGATCGCCGACCTCGCCGACGTTCGCCACAGCCCCCTGTTACGAAGCTTCGGGACCCCAGGGCGAGTGCTCCAGCCAAGCCGTCGACGTAGCAACTGAGCAGGGCAACCGCTACGGCTGCGGTAGGGCAGCCCACGGTATAGCCGCTCTTCTCTACGGCCGAGTTGCGAACGCCCAGCGTGTGGCTGGAGTGGCGCAGGGTCACCTGCGTACCGCTACGTCGGGCAGTTTTGATCACCCGCCAATAAACGCGCCCATAACCCTGTGGATAACACTTTCGGAGTGCGCTGCAACAGCACGAGAGGCTACGACGTCCGGAGCCTCAGGCGCGATCCGCCCAGGTAAGCAGTGGAGGTGATGGGACTTGAACCCACGACTTCTACGTTGCGAACGCCGCCGGAGCCACCTGACTGATGACGACCGGACCAGCCATTCAGCGCAAAGTCCCAGGTCACGTGGCAGATGTGACGGCGACCTCTTGACCGATCGCCACCGTGCTCGACCCGCCATTCCTCTTGCTACGGGCACGCGACGGGCACGAAACGGGGTTCCGAAGGAGGTGAAAGGTCGGCTGCCGCGGCCTACCAGATCGTCGACACCAGGCCGGATCGGGCGATGGCGCGGTCCCGACTCACCAGTGGTGCCTGGAGCGCCAACGCCGTCCCCACGATCAAGCGGTCCCAGGGGTCAGGCAGCACCGCCCGAGCGAACCCCGTCGCAGCCTTGGCCACGCCCAGCGAGACCGGCTCCAGGGTCACCTTCTCCGAGGACACGAGCCGCTCCTGAAGAGTCTGGAGCTGATCCGCGGTAACGCCGGCGGTGGATTGGGTGACGTACCACAGGTCGAGCAGCGTGGCGACCGACACTACGAGGTCTCCCGCTGCCTCGGCTCCTGCCACGGCGGCTCTTGCCGGCTCGGAGAGTCGGGGCGATCCCTGGACGTACCAGACGATGGCGTGCGAGTCGGCGACTACCGCCACGACGCCCCGGCAGCATCCTCGCGGGCGAGGGCACTGCCGCGTTCGAAGTCCTCCCAGCTCAGGTCCGGAAAGCCTGGCAACGACGCCCCGAGCGACCCGCCCGCCGGCCCGGGGGCGGCCTCCACCACCCGCAGGTGCGTGCCGGGCTGCAAGCCGAGCTTGCGCACCTGGTCGGCGGGAATGCTGCCATCGTCAGCGACGATCAACTCTCGGCTCTGGGAGGGACCCGAGGTACTCATATCCCCAGCATACGAGCTGGATTCAGAGCTGCCTGGGGCGAAGCCCCGCAGACCGACGCTCAACAGGCGATCCGGCCGATGGCCACCGCTAACTGCAGCAAGCGCACGACGCCCACGGACCGGCATCTCGATGACCTCAGCGGCCCTCGGCGTGTTGACCACGCCCGCCGAAACGTGCCCCGGATAGCCCGAGGCCAGCGGGACTGACCATCGGGCGGGTCTTACGGGAACGTCGCTCGCGCTCACCGGACCTCCTCGGTCTGGACCTGGGCCGTCGCCGCAAGCCCTTCGGCGTGCGGGATCGAGCTTCGTGGTAAAGGGTGGCGGCGGGCGCCACGACGCCGATAGATACAGTCACTGCATGGAGCCGGCTCTGAGTTCGTCGTTTGGCGCAGCGGCGGTGGCGTACGCCGAGCACCGACCGGACTACGCGCAGGACGCGGTGCGCTGGGCGCTCAAGCCGGCGCCTGGCCTGCGGATCCTGGACCTTGGTGCCGGCACCGGCAAGCTAACCGCCACGCTTCTTGCGCTAGGCGCCGACGTCACTGTGGTCGAGCCGGACCTGGAGATGCTGGCGCAGTTGCGTGGCGCGCTACCGACTGTCCCTGCTTTGCCGGGCAGCGCGGAAGCGATACCGCTGCTGGACGCGTCCGTCGACGCCGTCCTGTCCGGCAACGCCATGCACTGGTTCGACATGGACGTCGCGGGACCCGAGATTGCCAGGGTTCTCGCGCCCGGCGGCATTCTGGCTGGCCTGTGGAACTTGCTCGATGACCATGTCGAGTGGGTAGCGGAACTCGCACGGATCAGCGGCAGCGCGGCGATCGGCCCTCGGGACACGCCCGCCAGCTGGCGCGTCGAGACCGCCGACATGCACCTTCCCGGGAAAAGCAGCCCGGCCAGGTTCGGCTCGTCGGAGCAGGCGGAGTTCCCCCACGGACAGCGCCGCACCGCCGACTCGCTCGTCGCCACGCTTGCAACGAGGGCTGGCCTGCTGGTCATGGCTGAGCGAGACCAGCAAACCACGCTCGACCGCATCCGCACCTTCCTCGCGGGCAGACCCGAGACCAGCCGTGGCGAGTTCACCCTCCCGATGCTCACCGGCGTGCTCCGCACCCGACGCCTGTGAAGGCCATCGATCGCCCAGTCTCACGGACGGATCGGCTTGCGCTGTCGGCTGCGGCGACCGGCGGGTTCCGGAGCTCGATAACTACTCATTCAGTCGGATCGGAGTGACGTGGAGCTTCAAGCGCGAAGGCTACCGTGCGAGACGTGGCGGTGTACCCCGATCCCAAGCGGCCACGTGAAAGACGCCGAGCGGCTCGGGTGGTGCTCCTTCGCAACGATGGTCGGGTCTTCCTGCTCCGTGGAGGTTACCCTCAGCGGCCAGATGCAGGTACCTGGTGGTTCACGCCTGGCGGGGGTGTGGAACCGGGCGAGACGTCGCCACAAGCCGCACTTCGAGAGCTGGCCGAAGAAACCGGGCAGGTTCACGCCGAGGTGGGGGATGTCGTGTTCCAGCGTGAGGCCGAGTTCCAGTTTCAAGGAGTCATCTACGAGCAGACGGAAGACTACTTTCTCCTACGGACCGACTCGACTCGCCCGACGTTGACACCTCCGGCTGGACGCCCACCGAAGCCGCGACCGTCGTCGAACATCGCTCGTGGTCGATAGACGAACTCCGTTCGACGAGCGATCGGGTCTTCTCCGAGGGGTTGGTCCAGTTCCTACAAACCATCCTGTAGGAGCCGATGCGGTGCGGGTCTCCCTGAGGGGCGCTGAAGCGCCCCGCCAGGTTCGGTTACGGAACCCTTGCGATACGCACGTACGTTCGCTCTGCTTGGTCCAGACGGCGTCTGCAGGTCGTTGGTCAACTGGGACGCTCTTTGCGTGTCGGTTTGTGGTGCTTTGGTTTCTATTGGTCCCCCGTCTTGCTGGGAGGGAGCCAGCGCACGGCGCGGATGGCTGGTATGGCGACGACGACGAGGCTGGTGAGGACGGTCCAGGCTGCGCCGACGCCGAGCACGAGGTGGGCGCCGACCAGGGTGGAGACGGGTCCGGCGGCGGCGAAGGCGATCGGCCCAGCGCTGTAGGCGCCGACCAGGCCGAAGGCGTAGACCCGGGCCTGGGCGTCGGCGGGGACCTGCTGCTGGATGGAAGCGGACCAGAAGATGTTGAACCCGGCGGATCCTAGGCCGGCGATGAGCGCGCCGGCAGCCACCTCGAGGGTCGGCGCGCTGAAGGCGAGAAGGGCCAAGGGCGCGGCGTAGCCGAAGGTGCTGACGGCAGCGACCAGGAGCGGACGCTGTGGTCTCCGGCCGAGAGCGACCAGCCCACCCACCACCGAGCCGGCGCCGTAGAAGGCCAGGATCACACCCCAGGGGCCGGCCCCGCCGAGGTAGGCCTTGGCGAGCACGGGGCCGAGGACGAGGAACGGTCCCCAGGCGACGAGGTTGAACAGGGCGAACTGGACGGTGGTGACCCACAGCCAGGTCCGGGAGGTGAACTCGCCCCAGCCTTCGGCTAGGTCGTGGACGATCGAGTGGCCGGCGTCCTGGCTCGACTTGGGCAGCTCCAAGCCGGCGAGGGCCACGGCGCTCATGGCATACGAGGCGGCGTCGAGGGCTAGCACGGTGGCCGGATTGGCCAGCGCGACAAGCACCCCGGCCAGGGCGGGGCCGGCGACCGTCGTGCCCGACTGGGCCATGCCGAACAGGGCGTTAGCGTCGCCCAGCTCGTCGGTGGGGGTGATCTCGACAACCAGGCCGTTGAACGCCGGGGTGAAGAAGGCGTCGCCGACGCCGACGATCCCGGCCAGGACGGCGAAGGCCCAGATGGGGGGATGCCCGGCGAAGAGCAGGGCGGCGAGGAGAGCTTGGCTGGCGGTGCGCAACAGGTCGGCGGCGAGCATGACCTGGCGCCGGCCGAGCCGGTCGGCGATCACCCCGCCGCCGATCATGAGGACCACTTGGGGGACGATCCCGGCGGCGAGGACGTAGCCCAGCTCGGCGGCGTTGCCGCCGCTGTCGAGCACGGCGAAGACCAGCGCCAGGGACGCCATGGCCGTGCCGAGCTGGGAGGGGAGGTAGCCGGCGAAGTACCGCCGGACGTTGCGGTGGCGCAGCACGCGGCCCCGCTGCAGCCACGCCCGCCCGGGCTTCGATGACTCGGTCATGATCTCACTCGCCGGGGGAGACGACCGTGGCTGCCTGTCATTGCCTCGGGCCTCGGCTGGTAGCGGGGACGGCGCAGCAGTGGCTGTGGCGCGGCCAGGTGGACCCCGAGATCGATGAGCAGCCATCCCGTTCGCTGGCGCAGGCCTGGGCTGCCGGCGTCGTGGTCGTGGTCGTGGTCGTGGTCGTGGCGTCGATGCTGCGCTTCGCGGAGAAGGTCGTTTCGATGCTCGCCGGCCAGTTGCTCGATCAGCGCCGGGCACATGGCCTACGGCTCGTCCTTGCCAGACAGCCATGCAGTCGTGCCGACGGAGGGTGAAACGACCAGCGCGGCGTATGAGAGGGCAGCGGCTCGAGAGCCAGTGAATCGGAGTGCATAAACGCAGTATGCCAATACTGCTAAGGACCGCTACAGATTAGTTGCTAGTCATTATGGTAGCTTTCCTGATACTATTTCTAGGCCGCAAAGAAGCGGTTGAGGATCCCCTTGTGACGACGGCAGGCCACCCGACCCAGACCTGGACCGGTCCTCTGGCGAACAGGACCGGCGCCCAACCGCGCTCACAGGTGCAAGCGGTTCCGCCGTCTCAGGGGGGTCGCGGTGCGGCCGCTCCGAACTCCGTCAGTGGTTCGGGTAGAACGTTCGGCTCCGTGGCCCTCCGGGTACCAAGCACATCACACCCGCGCTGGCCGGCTGGAGCTACAGGTCGGGAGCGGTGCTGCCGTGCTCGACCGCGTCTTCCCATGACGTCCGTCCTGCGAGACGGCCATGTCGACGGGTAGCGGGCTGCGGCTGTGTTGGCCTCCGGCGCGCGCCGTCGAGCTGGTCACGGTATCGGTCGAGACCCCTCGTGAGGCGTCCGGCGTCACGACGGAGTCCGAAGGCATCGTGGGCGAGTCCGGCACGGACGGCCTGTCGGCGGTCATGTCGGGCAGCCAGCGCCTCGACGGCCACCTTCTGCTCGGCGGTCTGGTGGTCGAGGCGTTCGGATTCGGGGGCGACATGGTCCTGCCAGCGCCGGGAAGCGTCGGCTTCGAGTGCCGCCCACCGGTCGGTGTCTTTGGCGGCGTGGCGGTCCCGCCAGCGAGGGGCGTACGCGGCGGTGCCTTGGGCCTCGGCGAATCCGGCGCGGGCGTGCGCAGGTCGACGACGGCGTTCCCGGCCGCGGTGCTTCCGTAGGTGCCTGTTCCGGTGTCGAGATCGGCTCGGGCCTGCTCGAGGCGACGGAGCGCTTCTCTGGCGTCGGAGAGGGCCGGCCCGAGATCGCTCGGCGTGACGCCACCGACAGCCTTGGCGATGGCCGTGACCCGAGCGTGTTCCAGCGCAGCGACCGTGACCCGGTTGTAGCGACCGTCGCCGGTGATCGCCTCGGTGCCCGGGGGCGGGCTGGCCGGTGTCGATCGCCCAAGTGAGGATACGGGTGGTCGACCAGTCCCGACGGAGATCGCCGCCGGCTTGGGCAAGGTCGTCGGCGACGACCCAGGCATGTGCAGCGTGGCGGGCCCGGCTCATCCCGACATAGGCGAGCTCCCGGCCACCCCCGTCGGCGAAGAGGTGGGCGACGTCCACGGTGGCGCCCTGGGCTCGGTGAACCGTGGTGGCGTACCCGTAGCCGAGATGGTCGGAGCCAGCCTCCCCACATCGACGGTGACCCGAGACCCGTCGTCGGTGCGGACGACGAGCGATCCGGCCTCGGGGTCGACAGACTCGACGGTCCCGGGCTGGGAGGTGACCATGGTGACGAGCGGGGCGACGGCGACGACCCGATCTCCGGCCCGGTAGACGCCTCCGCCCGCGCAGGCCAGCTCGGGGCCGCTGAGTCGCCCGGTGGTCTCCATGCACTCTCGGGCTCTGCGGTTGAGCTCGGCGACGTTGCCTCGCCGCCAGGCGTACAGCCCCGTCCCGCGCCCGGCGGCCACCTCGGCCGCCCAGGCATCGACGGCCGCCTGTAGCGCCTCCTCGCGGTCGGCGCGAGCGTCGACCCGGACCTGGTCGGCGTACCAGGCGACGGCTTGTCCCACTTCGCCGTCCCGCAGTTCTGCCAACGCGCGGCGTTCGTCGGGATCGATCTGCCGGCGGTTGTCGTCCAGCTGGTGCACGGCGTCGGGGTGACGGCCGACCAGGGCGGCGAGTGCTCCGCCGGGACCGACCGCTCCGAGTTGGCGGTGGTCGCCGACGACGATCAGCTTCGCTCCGGTCGCCTCCACGTGAGCGGCCAGTCGGCCCAGGCCGGCGTCGTCAGTCATACCGGCCTCGTCGAGGATGACCACCGAGCGGTCGTCGAGGGCGAGGCGGTGGTGGTCGAGTCGCCACACCAGGCTCGCCACCGTCCGCGACTGGTCGATGCCGGCCTCCGTCCCGAGGACCCGGGCGGCCTGACCGGAGGTCGCGGTTCCGACCACCTGGTGTCCGCTCTGCTCGAACGCTGCAGCGACGACGGCGGGCATGGTCGTCTTGCCCGCACCGGCGACATCGACCACGAGCTCCGCGCCCCGTCCCGAGGTGCACATCTCGACCGCCGCGGCCCGCTGCTCCCCGGAGAGGGAGCCGCCGAAATTCACCTCGGCCACGCCGACCGCCGCCTCCACTGCGGCCAGAGGGACAACGGGAGCGTCGGTGCGGGCCAGCTGGGGATCCAGGCTGTCTGCGATGGCAGTCTCACGGGCGATGACCGACGCCAGCGAGTGGACCCGGTCTCTGGCCCCGGCGACCCCGACGAGGGGAACCGCCTCGGGGTCGGCGAGCGCCCGGGCCACCAGCGGGTCGAGGACCGCCGGGTCCTGACCGAACAGCCGTGGAGCGATGGCCACCATGACGTGGCGGCGGGAGAAGATCTTGCGTCGGGCCAGGTCGCCGTCCTCTCCGAGCACGTCGGCCGCTATCTGCCGGACACCCTTCAGGGTCATCCGTTCGACGAGACGGCGGTCCCCTGGGGCGGCGTCCACCGACGCTGCGATCCGCTCCACGGGCCAGCCGGCGGCGGCCAGCTCGGGCCGCCACCGGCCGACCAGTTCGGCCTCGCTCTCGTGCTCCTTGGCCGAGCGCGTGGTCCGCGCCGCCACCGCCCGTGCCCGGTAGCTGCTCTCACCGCGGCGTGCGCACTCTGCAGTGATCTCCGCCGACCGCTTCGAATGCACGGTGAGGATCTCGTCGGGGACACCGGCGATCCTCCACTGACCCAGTCTCCCTGAGGGTCCCGGGTCGGCCTCGATCCCGTAGCCCAGCCCGAGCGCCGCCCGGGCGGCGGCGAGCCGGCCGACCATGGTGGCGTGGAGGTGCTCGCGCCACAGCGTCGTGTCGGCCGCCTTCCACCCGCCCACCTCATCCAACATCTCCACCACATTGGCGATCAACACGTGATCGTGCGGGCAGGGATCACCGGCCCGAGAGGTGGCATGGCGGGTATGCGCATAGACCAGTCCGTTGGCCTGGGTCGGGGTGGCGCACCGGCCTCGACGCCCGCCCATCTGGCGGGTCACCCGGTCCAGGTAGGCGAGGGTGGCGTCACGCTCGGCGTCGAGGATGGCGTGCATGTCCTCGGGCCGGCCGATCACCCCGAGCTCGGCCACCGACTTGGGCGCGGAGATCACCAGCTCCATACCCGGACGGTGCGTCGCCACCAGCCGATCCCCCGAGACGGGATGTCTGGCCCCGCCTGGCCCGAAGACCGCCTCATAGGCGGCGGTCGACACTGCCCCCGACATCCCCAGCGAGGAGGTGCCCGAGCCTCCCCACACCATCGGCGTCTCCCCCCGAGAGGCGTGGTACTCGAGCGCGAGGCCCGGATGGTCGTCGCCTCGTTCGAGGACCGTGGCCCGGTGGTAGGCGACCGATTCAGCCCCCATCATCCGCATCTACGCCACCGCCTCACCTCCCCTCTCTGCCATCCCGCTCGAAGTCGCCGACAACCCCTCGGGTTGCAAACGTGTTCTTCGTCCTTTCCATTTATAGCAGGAGAAGTGAGTCGAAACGGGAGGCTAAATGGGAATCAGTACATGACGGACGATAGAGTATAAGAGCGCTGTGAAGAAAGGTTCCGTGACGGTGACGGTGACGGTGAGGGTGGGGTGAGGGTGAGGGTGAGGGTGGACCTACAAAGTGAGTGATGGATGGGACCGGTCAATAGGGTGGACCGCTCGGTGGTGACCTTGTAGAGGGCCGTCAAGCATCAGCTGCTGGAGACCAAGCCGCCAGGCCTCGCAGACAGAGACCGATTACGACACTGGAGACGAACCCATGGCCAGCACCGACACCCTTCCGCAGCTCCTCACCATCGACCAGCTCGCGTAGCAGCTCGGCATCACCGTCCGCCACGTCCGCCGGCTCATAGCCGAACGGCGTGTGCCGTACCTGAAGGTCGGCAAGCTCGTCCACTTCGACCCCGCCGAGATCGCGGGCTGGCTCGACGAAGCTCGCGTCCGTCGCGCGAGGTCGCGGTAGCGGTGCCGTCTCAGCCGAGCAGTACCGTGACGCGAGCCATCGCCGACCTGACCACCGTGCTCGGCCCTCTCACCGCTGCTCGCCCCGCCGCACCCAGCCGGCGTGACGGGGCGAGCGTGCAGGTCCCCGGCCACCGAGGAGGTCGACGATGACCACCAGACGACGACAGTTCGGACGGATCCGAAAGCTCCCCTCCGGCCGCTACCAAGCGAGATACCCCAACGGGATCGGCAGGGACCTGGCCGCACCGACCACCTTCCCCACCGAGGCCGACGCGGCCGTGTTGTCGCGGGTCCAGACCGACATGGAGCGCGGCGAGTGCCGCGACCCGCGCCTCGGGCTCGTCACCTTCGCCGCCTGGGTGAGTGGCTCACCGCCAACCCGGCCAAGCGCTCGACCACGCTGGCCCGGGACCGGGTCGTGCTCAAGACCCACCTCATCCCATCGCTCGGCGCCCGGCCCCTCGCCTCGATCACCCCGGCTCACGTCAAGGGCTGCGTCGACGCCATGGGCGCCAAGCTGGCACCCACCACGGTGCTGACCAACCTCGGGGTGCTCAAGGCGGTCACGAACGCGGCGATCGACGCCGACCTGTTGGCCCGCTCCCCGGTACGCAACCTGCGCCTGTCCAGCGGGCCGCCTCGCCGGCGCCCGACCCTCACCCCCGGCGAGCTGTCGCATCTGGCCGAGGCCATGCCACCGACCTTCAGGGCCTTGGTGCTGACCGCCGGTCTCCTCGGGCTGCGCTGGTCGGAGGCAGCAGGGCTGCGGGTGCGAGACGTCGACTTCCTGCATCGGGCCATCCCCGTGCACCAGACCCTCGCCGAGGTCGGAGGGATCGTCGAGGTCGCCCCCACCAAGTCCCGCGCTTCGAGGCGCACGCTGAGCGCGCCGCCGTTCCTGATCGACGAGCTGGAAGTCGACCTACAGCACGCCGACTACGCCCCCCGCACCCGAGTCGGGGGCTTCGGCTACTGGACACTCGTCCCAATGGCCGTCGTGTTCGACATGGCGATGCCCGTCGTGCAGATAGTCAGTGTGGTCGTTGTGTTGAACTGCCTCGTGTCCGCAGCCCGGACCGTGACGGTGCTCGTGCTCATCGTGCGCTACATGTTCCATGAGGGTCTTATGCCCACCCTGCGACCCCATGACCCGTGCCGGGCTGCCTGTGGTCCGTCGAGGTGGAGCTGGCCGCGACCAACCGTGGCGAGCTGCACTCGTGGGCTGTGGGGGAAACCCTCGGACCGGAGAGCGATCGGCCTACCCTCCCGATCCCCCCGGCTTGCCTATCCAGGTAGATCCGCCTCGGGCCACTGCGCGGACACATCGATCTCCCGTGCCAGATGCGTGCCATACGGAGCGGGCAGGTGGGGGGCACGACTGGTCAGCTCCGGTCACCGGCAGCACCCCCTCACCAGGTCTTTCGTGGAGACACGCTGGTCAGGCATAAGCCAATCATCACCTCCCACACGTCGGGGTCGTCCACGTGCGTGCTTGTAGCTCTCCCGCCTTGAAGTCGCCACCAAGCGACTCACTCAACTCAGGCTCCCCACGGCCCTTGCCGGGGGGCATGCCATCCGTGTGCCATCCCCAAAGGCACGCAACGGTCGCCGAGGGTCATCAGCGGTCGCTCGGCCCCTCGGCAGCCCGAGGCTGCCGTAGCCGTCTGACCAGCACAGTTGCCGGTTCTGGCTGGTCAGCGGCTGGTGGAGGTGATGGGACTTGAACCCACGACTTCTACGTTGCGAACGTAGCGCTCTACCGGGCTGAGCTACACCCCCGAGGGAGAGAGGAGACTACCGCACGCTGCCAGCGGGTCACCCCGGCTGCGGGTCGGGGGGTGGCGGCGCGACCGCCTCGACTGCGGTGCGGACCTCGAGCGCATCGCGCAGGCGGGCCTGGAGGACGGTGGTGGTCAGATCGCTCCTGGTCCGCTCGAGCACGGCGCGCAGCGCGTCGGCGCTGCGGCGCAGGCCGCCGGTGACGGCGTCGGGGTAGTCGACGCCGACGAGGAGCTCGTACACGTCCTCCATGGAGGCGAGGAGGTCATCGGCCACGACGATCTCGCCGTCCCTGAGCCGGTCGAGCAGATGCCGGCGCAGCTCCGAGGCGGCCTCACCCAGCCCGTTGAGCCATGCCGGGACTCCGACCGCGATGGCCGCCGGCCCGGGCAGCGGCTCGCCGGCGATGAGCGCACGGGTGAGCAGCGCCTCGGCGAACTCTTTCTCCGCGTCGTGGAGGAACCCGGCGTGGAAGACCGACGGGTGGGGCTCGAGCGCGGCCTGGGCCTCGCGCAGTGCGTGCTCGCAGTTCGCGATCAGCGTCTCCACCCTGGCCGGGTCGCGGCGGTGGATGGCCCGGATGGCGCTGCCGGCGGCGCGGACGGTGCGGCGGCACGCGGCCAGACCGGTCTCCCTGGCCTCGTTGACCTGGCCGAGCTGGTTGCGCACCTCGTCGAGGAGACCCACGAGCTCCGGTCGGCCAGCGGGGGCCACGGCGAGGACCGGTTAGTTGGAGGCGGCTCGCCGGAGGGCGAGATCGCCGTAGTCGCCGGCGAGGGCGTAGGCCGCCGGCATGGCCGAACGGGACGGCAGCCGTCGCGGCGCTGTCCGGCCACGGGCCAGCTGCGGCTGGTGGAGGACCCGGAGCTTGACCTGCCGTTCGGCGGCCAGGTTGCGGAGCCGCACGAGCAGCGCGATGTAGCCACCGAAGGCGACGTCGGACAGCAGCTGCAGGTAGATCGCCGTGCGTGCGCCGGTGGCGACCGCGGCCACCAGGGTGGCGACGACGGCGACCACCAGGACGAACAACACGTCCCTCCTGCGCCGTTGGGTCTGGCGCCGGCGGGCGGCGCTGGTCAGTGCGGCCCCCGAGGTCATGGCCACGGGGCGGCCCACCGCCACCGGAGCGGGACGGGTCCCCATCCGGGCGGCGAGCGGGATCGGGCCCTCGGTGGGCACCCGCAGCCGGTTGGCCGCGGCGAGGGTGCCGGGGGCGGCCCGCTCGAGCACGTGGAGATGACGGTGGAAGAGCCCCACCGAATCTCCGAACGAGCCCTGCGACCTGGATCGGAGCCAGAAGACCAACACGGCACCCCAGGCCAGGGCGAGGACCATTAGCACCACGGTCGTCAAGCTCCTCGGCCTACCTTTGCGTGACAGGGACCGTAGCCCTGGCCTGCGCCGACCTGGTGGATGACCGGGGCGACGCGACCGAAACGGTCCGGATGCGGATGGTGCGGGCGGTGCTTGAATTGCCAGCAAACGCTAGCCCGTCACCTCTTCGACCGCCACAGGACACCCCGAATTCGACCGTGACCAGGGAGGACACTCACGGGTCCCGCGGACACTGTCGCGTCCGGTAGGCGGGCTGCCACCGAGGGCGGGCGGCCTCCTCCGGACGAGTTCAGTCGAGCTCGCCGGCGTCGCCCCGGGACTCGTTGAGGAGGCCGTCGATCCGGTCGTCGAGGTCGCCGCCGGCCGGATCGGTCGCGGCCAGCTGGCCGGTCGCCGCGGCGCGGTCGTCAGGGAGGGGCGGCGTGTTGACGAGGGGCGCGTCGAGCGATCCGGGCGGGCGGCGCCAGACCCCGCTGCGACCGCCGGTCTTCTCCCAGAGGGCCAGCTCGCCGAGCACCATCGAGCGGTCGGCCGACTTGCACATGTCGTAGATGGTGAGACCGGCGACGGCGCAGGCGGTCATGGCCTCCATCTCGACCCCCGTGCGGTCGACCGTCTCGACGTGGGCCTCGACCTCGACCCACGTGTCGGTGATGTCGAAGTTGATGGCCACGGACCCGACCAGGAGCGGATGGCAGAGGGGGATCAGGTCGGCGGTGCGCTTGGCCGCCTGGATGCCGGCGATGCGCGCCGCGCCGAGCACGTCACCCTTCGACATGGCGTTGCTCGCCACCTTGGAGGTGGTCTCCCCCCGCATGAAGACCTTGAGCCGGGCGATGGCCCGCCGATGGGTCGCCTCCTTGGGGGTGACATCCACCATCCGGGCCCGGCCCAGTGGATCGATGTGGGTCAGACCTCGATCAGACATGCGAGCGATCCTACGACGTGTGGTCGCGGCCTGATCCCCGGCGACGGTGTCCGGGGTCGGCCCAGGCGTCAGCCGCCGATCTGGCTCATCGACCGGTCGGGACGGATGAAGTGGACCTGCCCGATCGAGTGGCCCGCCCACTTGCGGCCGACCTCGGCCTCGATGGCCGCAGCCAGGTCGTCGTCGCTCCCGGGGCCGTTGCCGTCTCCACCCCGGAGCACAGCTCGGAGGTCGGTCTCCCGCACGGAGAACAGGCAGTTGCGCAACTGACCCTCGGCGGTCAGGCGGATCCGGTCGCAGGTTGCGCAGAACGGTCGAGTCACGCTGGCGATCACCCCGACCCGGCCGCCACCGTCGACGTAGCGGTAGCGCTCGGCGGGCTCGGTGCCGTCGACCGCCCCGCCGCCCTCGACCTCGACCGGCCAGCGCTCCGAGATGGCCGCGAGGATCTCCGAGGCGGGCACCACCCGGTCCGCAGCCCACGTCCCGCCGCCGTCGAGCGGCATCCACTCGATGAAGCGGACCTCGACGCCGCGCTCCCGGCCGAAGGCGGCGAAGTCGACCACCTCGTCGTCGTTGACGCCGCGCACCAGCACGCAGTTGAGCTTCACCGGCGCGAGACCCTCGGCGACCGCGGTGTCGATGCCGTCGATCACCCGGTGCAATGCGTCGCGTCCGGTGATGGCGGCGAACCGGTCGGGCCGCAGCGAGTCGAGCGACACGTTGACCCGGCCGAGGCCGGCCCGCCGCAGCTCGCCGGCCAGCAGCCCGAGGGTGGCGCCGTTGGTGGTCATCGACAACTCGACGCCGAGGGCCGAGAGGCGTTCCACCAGCAGCGGCAGGTGGGCCCGGACGGTCGGCTCGCCGCCGGTCAACCGGATGCTCTCGAACCCCCAGCGCTCGACGCACACCCGGGCGATGCGCTCGATCTCCTCGAAGCTGAGCAGCTCCGATCGGTCGAGCCACTGCATCCCCTCCTCGGGCATGCAGTAGGTGCACCGGAAGTTGCACCGGTCGGTGATCGAGATCCGCAGGTCGCGGACGGTGCGACGGTGGGGATCGACGAGGGGGATGCTCACGTGCTCACCCTACCGACGGGTCCCTCGCTCTCCCCCCGGCCCCGGTCGTGGTTGGCACCAGCGAGGCCGCTGCCCCTCCTGGGCCTCGTACCTGCGGGGCCCGGTGGTGATGACCTCTCGGCACCGTCGGGACCTCGGACGGTAGACCGCGTCAGGCGCCGTCGAGCGTCCGCAAAAAAAACTCACCCGCAGGGCGTCAGAGGAGCAGGGCGTCGACCTCGGCGCCGGCGTCGATCCCGGGCCCGGGCCCGACGACGGCCAGGGCGCCGGCGAGGGCCATGGGCCACAGCAGGTTGGAGCCCTGGCCGCCGGCCGAGCGGACGTGGACGCGCCCGTCGCCGGCGAAGGCGGCGGTGACCCGCACGAAGGTGATGCGGTCGTCGGGGGGCCGGCGGATGGCGTCGTCGGCCACGGCGCGCACCGGGGCGCGCCCGAGGGTGGCGTCGGGGTGGCCGGCGAGACGGCGCAGGCCGGGCCGGGCCAGGAGCTCGTAGCTGACCATCGAGGAGACCGGGTTGCCCGGCAGGCCGAAGACGGGCGTGGTGCCGATCACGCCGAAGGCGAAGGGCTTGGCCGGGCGGATGGCGATCTGCATCCAGGCCATGGCCGCCCGCTCGTCGAGGATCTTCTTGACGAAGTCGTAGTCGCCCATGGAGACGCCGCCGCTCGTGAGCACGGCGTCGCAGCGCGCCGCGCCGTCGTCGATGCGCGCCGCGATGTCGGCCTCGACGTCGCGGGCGATGCCGAGGTCGACGGGGCGGAAGCCGTCGCGGGCCAGCAGGGCGAGCAGCGTGGTGCGGTTGGCGTCTCGGATCTGGCCGGGACCGAGGGGGCCCCCGTCGTCGACCAGCTCGTCGCCGGTCGACAGGACGCCGACCACGGGCGCCGGCGTCACGGTCACGCGGCGACGGCCGACGCTGGCCAGCACGCCGAGGTGGCCGGCGCCGAGCACGGTGCCGGGGGCGAAGACCGGCTGGCCGGTCGCCAGGTCCTCGCCGGCGGGCCGGATGTGGGCGCCGACGTCGACCGCCGCGAGGATCTCGACGTCGTCGCCGGCCGGTCTCGACGTCTCGACGATGGCGACGCTGTCGGCGCCGGGAGGGAACGGCGCGCCGGTCATGATCCGGATGGCCTCGCCGGCCCCGACGGGCTGGTCGGCGGCCGCTCCGGCGGCGACGGTGCCCACGACGGTCAGGCGGACGGGATGCTCAGGGGCCGCCGCCTCGAGGTCGGCGGCCCGCACGGCGAAGCCGTCCATGGCGCTCGACGCGAACGGCGGGATCGGCTCGTCGGCCTCGATCGCCTCGGCGAGCACCAGTCCGAGGGCCTCGGCCAGGTCGACCTCGGCGGTCGGCCGTGGCCGGCAGCCTTCGACGACCCGGGCGCGCGCCTCGTCGAGGGTGATCACCCCGCGCTCGACATCAGGCCTCGAGCTCGGGGCGGAGACGCTCGATCAGGTACGCCTTGAAGTCGGGGCCGAGGTCCTCGCGCTCGAGGGCCAGCTCGACCGTGGCCCGGAGGTAGTCGAGCTTGTTGCCCACGTCGAAGCGACCCTCGACGAAGGTCCAGCCGTAGACGACCTGGGTGGCGAGCAGGGCCTTGATGGAGTCGGTCAACTGGATCTCGTCGCCCTTGCCCGGCTTGGTCTCGGCGATGGCGTCGAAGATCTCGGGGGTGAAGACGTAGCGCCCCATGACGGCCAGGTTGGAGGGAGCCTCCTCGGGGCTCGGCTTCTCGACGATGTCGAGCAGCCGGACCAGGTTCTCGGACTCGGGGTCGACGCGGGCGCATCCGTAGGAGGAGATCTCGGCGGGCGCCACCTCCCGGAGGGCGATGACCGACCGGCCGTGGCTGTCGAAGGCGCTGAGCATGTCCGAGAGCACCCCGGAGCGCTCGTGCATGATGTCGTCGCCGAGCATGACGGCGAAGGGCTCGTCGCCCACGTGGCCCCTCGCCACGCCGACGGCGTGGCCGAGGCCGCGGGGCTCGCCCTGGCGCACGTAGTGGATGTCGGCCATGTCGGCGATGGCCCGCATCTGCTCCAGCTCCTCGAACTTGCCGCCCCGCTCGAGGTGGTACTCCAGCTCGAACGACCGGTCGAAGTGGTCCTCGAGGCTGCGCTTGCCCCGTCCGGTGATGATGAGGATGTCGGTGATGCCGGCGCTGACCGCCTCCTCCACCACGTACTGGATGGCCGGCTTGTCGACGAGGGCCAGCATCTCCTTGGGCTGCGCCTTGGTGGCCGGCAGGAAGCGGGTGCCGAGACCGGCCGCCGGGATGACCGCCTTCTTGACTGCGCTCGTCATAGGTCCTCATCCTTCCACGTCGGTACACTTGGCAGTCCCGGATCGCGAGTGCCAGCCGGCATCCGGTCCCCCAGGCTCGACGATCGTTCTGTGAGGAAGCTGAGCAGATGCCCACCTACGAGTACGCCTGCAAGTCGTGCGGTCAGCACGTCGAGGCGGTCCAGTCGTTCACCGACGATGCGCTGACGGTCTGCCCGAACTGCGGCGGGGTGCTCAGGAAGGTCTTCGGCAGCATCGGCATCTCGTTCAAGGGCAGCGGCTTCTACAAGAACGACAGCCGGTCATCGGCGTCGAAGTCGTCCTCGTCGGAGGGCGGCTCGGGCGACACGTCTCCATCGCCGAAGTCGGACGACGGGTCGAAGTCGGACAACGGGTCGAAATCGGACAGCGGCTCCAAGTCGGACAGCGGATCGCCGAAGTCGGACAGCGGGTCGAAGTCAGACAGCGGGTCGAAGGCGGACAGCGGGTCGTCGAAGTCCGGCTCCGGGTCGTCCAGGTCGGACAACGGCCCCAAGTCGGACCGGGGGTCGTCGAAGTCGGACCGGGGGTCGTCCAGGTCGGGCACGTCGAGCGCCGCCTCGGCCGCGGCGTCCTAGCGCCGGCGCCGGTGGAGGCGGGGAGCGCCCCTGCGGCCGGCGCCGCCGAGGTCGCGGTGATCGGCGGCTCCGGGTTCTACCGCTGGCTCGACCGGCCGGAGGAGGTGGTGGTCGAGACGCCGTGGGGCGCACCGTCCGACGTCGTCACCGTGGGCGAGGTGGGCGGCCGGCGGGTGGCCTTCCTGCCCCGGCACGGCGCGTCCCACCGGTGGCCGCCGCACCGCGTCCCCTACCGGGCCAACCTGTGGGCCCTCCGAACCCTCGGCGTCACCCGGGTGATCGCCCCCTGCGCGGTCGGCTCGCTCCGGGCTGCGGTGGTGCCCGGCGACGTGGTGATGCTCGACCAGCTGGTCGACCGCACCTGGGGGCGGCCCGACACCTACCTCGACGGTCCCGACGTCGGCCACGTGGCCTTCGCCGACCCCTACTGCCCCGAGACCTCGGCGGTCGTGGCCGGGGCGGCCGTGGCCGCCGGGATGCGGGTCCACCCGAAGGGGACCGCCGTGGTGATCCAGGGGCCGCGCTTCTCCACGAGGGCCGAGTCACGGTGGTTCCGCGACGCCGGCTGGGACGTGGTCAACATGACCCAGTACCCGGAGGCCTACCTGGCCAGGGAGCTCGGGATGTGCTTCGCCGCCCCTGCCCTGGTCACCGACCACGACGTCGGTGTCGGGGGCGACGCCGGCACCCCGGGGGTGACCATGGAGGCCGTCCTCGCCGTCCTGGCCGACAACGTCGAGCACATCCGCCGGGTCCTCGCCGACGCCGTGCCGGCGCTGCCGGCGGTCCGAGGCTGCGGTTGCCGGGCCGGCGGTGCGCCCCAGCTGGCCGCCGTCGGCCCCTGAGCCGGACCGGCCCGGGGTGACCGCCCGGGGGTGACCGGACCCGGCGATCTCCGCCGAGCCGGCCGGCGGGCTCAGCCGGCGGGTTCAGCCGGCGACGTGGGGTGGGCCGCCCCGGAGATCGTCGTCGTGGCCGAGGGAGGTGTCGGCGGCCGCCTCGGCCAGCTGCCGGAGCGCCGAGGTCAGCACCGGGTCGCCGATGGCCAGGATCCGGGCGGCGAGGAGGGCGCCGTTGCGGGCGTTGCCGACCGCGACCGTCGCCACCGGGACGCCTCCCGGCATCTGGACCATCGACAGCAGCGAATCGAGGCCGTCGAGGTGGGCGAGGGGCACCGGCACGCCGATCACCGGCAGGGTGCAGAGGGCGGCCAGCATCCCGGGGAGGTGGGCGGCCCCGCCGGCGCCGGCGACGATCACCTGCAGGCCGCGGTCGGAGGCCTCGTGGGCGAAGGCGACCATGTGATCGGGCGTCCGGTGGGCGGAGACGATCCGCACCTCGTGGGCGATGTCGAGCGCGGCGAGCGTGTCGGCCGCCGGCTGCATGACCGGCAGGTCCGACCGGCTGCCCATGACCACCGCCACCCGCGGCACCCGGTCGATCGGCACGACCCGGGCGTCGATCCCGGCGTCGTCCGGCCCCGTCTCGCCTGGCATCGCGTCGTCCGCCGCCGCGATGGCGTCGCTCACCGGCGCACCCCCTTCGATGGCACGCCGGACAGCCGCTCGACCGCCGCGGCGGCCACCGCGAGGGCCTCGCCGGTGCTGGTCGCGAGCGCGGTGACGTGGCCGATCTTCCGGCCGGGTCGGCTCTGCTTGCCGTAGAGGTGCACGCTGGCTCCTGCGATCTCGAGGGCGGAGGGAAGTCGCTCGGACGGGTCGACGCCTTCGACGCCGAGGAGGTTGACCATGGCCGCGGCGGGAGCCACCGGGTCGGTGGCGCCGAGCGGCCAGTCCAGCACGGCACGGAGGTGCTGGTGGAACTGGGAGGTGGCGTTGCCCTCGATGGTGGCGTGACCGGAGTTGTGCGGGCGCAACGCCACCTCGTTGACCAGGAGCCGTCCGCCGCTCACGAACAGCTCGACGGCACAGACGCCGACGGCGCCGATGGAGTCGGCGACCGCATCGGCCAGCGCCGCCGCGTCCGTGTCGACGCCATCGCCCAGGCCGGTCGGGCTGACCAGGTGGGTGCAGATGCCGTCGACCTGGGTGGTGCGCACCGGCGGGTAGCCGACCCGCTCGCCACCCGGCCGGCGGGCGACGAGCACGGCGACCTCGGCGTCGAGGGCGACGTGCTCCTCGACGAGCCACGCGGGGTCGTCGGCCGGCGACGCCCCGAGGTCGGGGATGCCGGCGGGGTCGGCCACCACGACGACGCCACGCCCGTCGTACCCCCCCGACCGGGCCTTGACCACCACGGGCCAGCCGTGGTCGGCGGCGAAGGCGGTGACGTCGGCCGGGGTGGCGACGGGCGCGAACGCCGGGACGGGGAACCCGGCGGCGGCGAGCTCCGTGCGGGCGGCCAACTTGTCCTGGGCCATCCGCAGCGCCGCAGGACCGGGTCGGAGAAGCGTGCCGGCGCGCTCGAGCCGGGCCAGGTGGGCGGGCGGGACGAGCTCGTGGTCGAAGGTGACCACGTCGCCTTCGCCGGCGGCGGCGAGCAGGTCGGCCACGTCGGTGTGGGTGCCGATCCGGTGACGGGCGCCGGCGAGCACCGCAGGATCGTCGGCGGAGGCGGCGAGGACCGTGAGCTCGACGTCGAGGTCGACGGCGGCCTGCTGGGTCATGCGGGCCAGCTGGCCGGCTCCGATCATGACCACCCTGGCGCTCGGGTGGGGCCGCTCAGCCAACCGCAAGCGTGAAGATGGTCATGAAGGCGCCGAAGGCCAGGCAGTAGGCACCGAAGGGCCGGAGGTCGCGGGAGCGGAAGTACCGGGAGAGGAATCGGATGGCGAGCAGTGAGACCAGGAAGGTCACGACCGTCCCTGCGATGATCTGCCCGTGGACGCCGTTGCCGAGCGGGCCGGTGAGGTCGCCGATCTTGAGCGCACCGGCGGCCAGGATGACCGGCGTCGAGAGCAGGAAGGCAAACTTGGCGGAGTCCTCGTTGTCGAGCCCGCGCAGCAGCCCGGTGGCCATGCACACGCCGTCCCTGCTGATGCCGGCGATCAGCGCCAGGCTCTGGGCGGTGCCGATCGTGAGCGCCTCGCGCAGCGGCATGCGAGCGAGGCGTTCGTCGGAGACGGCCTCGTCACCGGAGAGGGCGCCGCGCCGACCGGCCGCCGCGCCGACGGGCTCGGGCACCGCGGCCACCGAGGGGGCCCGGCGGCGCACCCGCTCCGCGCCGAGGAGGATCAACCCGTTGACCATGAGGAAGATAGCGGCCGACAGCGGTTTGGCCAGCAGGGTGCGGATCTCGTGCTCGAGGGCCAGGCCGATGATCCCGACCGGGATGGTGGCGGCGACGATCAGCCAGGCCAGGCGCTCGCTGGAGGTCTCGATCCGGCGCCGGTAGGCGCTGCGGAAGAAGCCAGCGATGATGCGGACCCAGTCCCGCCAGAAGAACACCAGGAGGGCCAGGGCGTTGGCGACGTGGAGACCGACGACGAAGGCCAACCAGAACGACTCGGCTGCGTTCTGGCTGCGCAACAGGTCGGTCCAGCCGAACAGCTTGGGCACGAGCACGTCGTGGCCGAGGCTGGAGACCGGGAAGAGCTCACTGATCCCCTGCACGACGCCGATCACGATCGACTGGACGAACGACAGGTGGGCGGGCACGGTGGCCACGGCCGGGGCAGCGAGGATCAAGGCGCGTCGCTTTCTGCGGGGAGACGGGGCCCAACAGCATGGCCGACGGCGCTACCGCCTACGGCCACGGCGACGTTAGCTTGCGCCCAATCCGACCGGGCACGACACCCCGGTGCCCCCGATGCCGCAGTAGCCACCCGGGTTCTTGGCCAGGTACTGCTGGTGGTAGTCCTCGGCGTAGAAGAACGGGCCGGCCGGGGCCACCTCGGTGGTGATCGACCCGTGCCCGGCGGCGTCGAGCGCCGCCTGGTACGCGGTGACCGACGCTGCCGCCTGGGCGGCCTGCTCGTCGGTCGTGGTGTAGATCGCTGAGCGGTACTGCGTCCCGACGTCGTTGCCCTGGCGCATCCCCTGGGTGGGGTCGTGGGACTCCCAGAACACCTTGAGGAGCGTGGCCACGTCCACCCGGGCCGGGTCGAACACGACCAGCACCACCTCGGCATGGCCGGTGCGCCCGCTGCAGACCTCCTCGTAGGTGGGGTTGGGCGTGTAGCCGCCGGCGTAGCCGACCGCCGTGGTCCACACGCCGTCGATCTGCCAGAAGTCCCGCTCGGCCCCCCAGAAGCAGCCGAGGCCGACGACGAGGGTCTGGAAGCCGTCCGGCCACGGCGGGGTGAGCGGGCGCCCGGTCACGACGTGGGCGGTGGCGACAGCGACGGGCTGCTCGCGTCCGGGCAGCGCACGGTCGCGCTCGATCATCTCGGTCTTGCGGGAGAACAGCACGGCGTCAGCGTAGGACCCGGGTGCGACAAGTGGTCGGCGGCTCTCAGCGCAACTCACCCATGTCGATGGGGGTCGCCGGCCACCCGGAGGCCAGCACGGAAGGGAGCTGGTCGGGCAGCCAGTCCGGGATGATGCGACGACCGCCGGCGACGATCCCGGCCAGGTCGGACGGGGGGCACCACTGCCACCCGACGAAGGCCTCGGCCTCGATCGCCTCGAGGGCGGCGGGGCGCACGTCACCGCCGGCGCTGCGGGCCACGTGGATGCGCTCGTGCTGGTCGAAGTGGATGCCGGCGAAGTCGAACTCGGCGTGATGGGTCCACACGGGAGGGCCCATCTCCAGGTCGACCAGCCCGGTCTCCTCGTAGGCCTCGCGCTCGGCGGCCTCACCGCTCGTCTCGCCCTCCTCGATCCCGCCACCGGGCAGCTCCCACCACGGCGTCACCGAAGGGTCGGCGGGGTCGCGTGCCTCGAGGAGCAGGACCCGGTCGTCACCGTCGAGCACGACGACGCGCGCCGCCCGCCGGCGCAGCGTCCACCCGGCCGGCGTCAGGAACCGCTCATCGAGACGTCGGCGATGGCGAGGGTGACGCCGGTGGCCGACGACGGCAGCCGGGTCAGGTCGGATCCGACGGCGACGATGCCGCCGAGCATGCGCTGGATGGTCGAGGCGATGGTGATCTCGCGCACGGGCGAGGCCAGCGCCCCGTCCCGCACGAGCATCCCCTCGGCGCCGACGCTGAAATCGCCGCTGACCGGGTTGACTCCCGAGTGGAGGCCAGAGACGGACTGGACGAGCAGGCCTTCGCCGATCTCGGCGTAGAGCTCATCAGGGGAAAGGGTGCCCGGGGTGACGGCGAGGGCGCGCGCTCCGGTACCCGGGACGCTCTTGTAGCCGGCCCTGACGGCGGAGGCCGTGGAGCTGGTCGCCGCCCTGCGCGCGCTGGCGGTGTTGTAGAGAAGCTGCGAGAGCACCCCGCGGTCGATCAGCGGGTTGCGACGGGTGGCCAGCCCCTCGGCGTCGTAGACCGTCGCACCGTAGGCGTCGGGGTCGGTCGGGTCGTCGACCAGCGTCAGCAGCGGTGAGGCGACCGACTGGCCGAGGCGCTCGGCGAAGAGGGAGCGTCCCTTGAGCACGGCCTCCCCGTCGAGGGTGCCGGCCAGGATGGCGAGGAAGGTGGCCGTGATCCTCGGCTCGAGGATCACCGTCAGGTGCGCCGAGCGCGGCTTGGTGGCGCCGAGCAGGCGGGTGGCACGCGTCACGGCGTCGCTCGCCGCCACCCCGAGGTCGAGATCGGTGGGCGAGCGGCCCACCGAGTAGCCCGACCCGGTCTGGGTGTCGTCGCCGTCGCCGGCCGCGGCCGACGCGCTGAGGTAGCAGGCGGTCCTGCGGGCACTGACGGCGATGCCCGTGGAGGTCGCCACCGCCGACGAGACCGCGGTGTCGCCCCATCCGGCGCTCTCGACCTGGCGGATGCGGGGGTCCCCGGCCCGCACGGCCCGCTCGAGCTCGACGGCCAGCGCCACCTTGTCGGCGGTCGAGAAGCCGGCCAGGTCGTCGCGCCACAGGTCGAGGTCGGCGGGGGCCACGCCGTCGGGCGAGGCCAGGCCGACGTAGGGATCGGGGGTGGCGAAGGCGACGTTGTCCCTGGCCTCGGCGAGGGTCTCGGCCACCACGTCGTCGTCGAGCATGCCGGCATAGGCGAAGCCCTGGCGGTCGCCTCGGACCACCCGGATCCCGATGCCGGCGGACTCGGCCGACGAGAGCGACTCGACCTCACCACCGAAGACCTCGATGTCGGTGTCGCGTCCCCGCACGACGTAGGCCTCGACCTGCTCGGCGCCCGTCGCCTGACCGGCCACCCGCACCGCCAGGTCGAGCAGCTCGCTCGTCGGTCCCCTCCCTGGGTCGCTCACCTCGCCGTCCCGCCGATGGTCATGGCCGACACCCGCAGCGTCGGCTGGCCGGTCCCGACCGGGACGCCCTGGCCGTCCTTGCCGCAGGTGCCGGGCGAGCCCATGGCGAAGTCGTTGCCGACCACGTCGATCGCGCCGAGCACCTCCGGCCCGTTGCCGATCAGGTTGGCGTCCCTGAGCGGCTCGGTGATCCGGCCGTCCTCGATGAGGAACGCCTCGGTGGTACCGAACACGAAGTCGCCGGTCGCCGGGTTGACCTGGCCGCCGCCGAGCTGGGAGACGTACACGCCGTGGGGGGTCTGGCTGACGATCTCGTCGGGGTCGTCGGTCCCGTTGGCCAGGTAGGTGTTGGTCATGCGGACCATGGGCATGTGCTGGTAGCTCTCCCGCCGGCCGTTGCCCGAGGTGGGCCGGCCCTCCTTGCGGCAGCGCAGCCAGTCCCACAGGTAGTCGGTGAGCACGCCGTCCTGGATCAACACGTTGCGCGCCGCAGGCGTGCCCTCGTCGTCGATGGCGATGGCCCCCCACTCGCGTCCCATGGTCCCGTCGTCGACGAGGGTGACGAGGGGGCTGGCGACGAGGGTGCCGACGCGGCCGGCGAACACCGACAGGTTCTTGGCGATGTGGTCGGCCTCGAGGCCGTGACCGCACGCCTCGTGGAAGAGAATGCCGCCGGTGCCGGCCCGGATCACGACGGGGAGGGTGCCCGACGGCGCCGGCCTGGCCGCCAGCTTGGTGAGGGCCCGGCCGGCCGCGACCCGCGCCACCTCGTCGACGCTGGTGTGGTCGAACAGCTCGAAGCCGACCGTCGCCCCGATCGACTCCCTGCCGGTCTGCATGCCGGTGTCCCCCGCGGCCACGGCCGACACCGCGAAGCGCGTCCGCACCTGGTCGTCGGAGGCCCACACGCCGTCACTGTTGGCCACCAGGATCCGCCTGCGGCTGTCACCGTAGGAGGCGCTGACCTGGCGGATGGCGCCCCCGACGGACCGCGCGGCCTCGTCGGCCCGCTCGAGCAGGGCCACCTTGGTGGCCTTGCCGACCGTCTCGGGCAGGACCTCGACCCGGCTCGGCGTCGGCGTCGAGACCGGCCGCAACGTGACCTCCCGCACCCCACCGCCGCCCCCTCGGGCCGCGGCCGCGGCGGCCGACGCCGCCTCGAGCAGGCCGCGCTCGGAGAGGTCGCTCGTGTGGGCGAAGCCGGTCGTCTCGCCGGCGACGACCCGGATGCCCGCGCCCCGCTCGCGACCCGAGGCGAGGTCCTCGACCCGCCCGTCGTCGAGTTGGGCGGCCGTGGCCCGCCGGTCCTCGGCGAACACCTCGGCGAAGTCGCCACCGGTGCGCAGGGCGGAGCCGATCACCCGCTCGACGACTGCCTGATCGATCATCGGGGGCTCCTCTGGGCTCGGCGATCACGGCCTCACTGGCCGGTCGGGAGGCTACCGGCATAGCGTGGTCTCCGTGCCCGTCAAAGGTGGAGTTCGGGGTGAGGTCAGCCACGTCGTCACCGACGCCGACACGGCCGCGGCCATGCACTGCGGCGACGTGGCGGTGCTCGGCACGCCGCGGGTGGTCGCCCTGTGCGAGGAGGCGTCGATCGACGCCCTCGGCGCCACGCTCGGCCCGGACCGCACATCGGTCGGCACGCGGGTCGAGGTGGCGCACCTCGCGCCGGTGGCGGTCGGCTCGACGGTGCGGGTCACCGCCAGCCTGGAGCGCTGCGAGGGCCGGCGGATGATCTTCTCCGTCTCGGTGACCGACGCCAGCGGCCTGGTGGCCGCGGGCAAGGTCACGAGGGTGGTGGTCGAGCGCGACCACTTCCTCTCGAAGGCCCGCTGAACCGGCCTCCGGTGGCGTCCCCGAGCCGCCCGACGCGCTCGATCGACCTCAACGCGGACCTCGGCGAGGGATTCGGCCGCTGGTCCCTCACCGACGACGACGGCCTGCTCGAGGTGGTCACCAGCGCCAACGTGGCGTGCGGGTTCCACGCGGGCGACGCGCCGACCATGCGCCGCGTGGGGGCGCGCGCCGTCGAGCGCGGGGTCAGGATCGGCGCCCAGGTCGGCTACCGGGACCTGGCCGGCTTCGGGAGGCGGGACATCGACGTCGATGCCACCACGCTGCGCGACGAGGTGCTGTACCAGGTCGGCGCGCTCCGGGCGCTGGTCGGCGCGGCCGGCGGTGAGGTGACCTACGTCAAGGCGCACGGCGCGCTCTACAACCGGATCGTCCACGACGAGGTCCAGGCGCACGCCGTCGTGGATGCGGTCACCGATGCGGGCGGGGACCTGGCCCTGCTCGCCCTGCCGGGATCGGTGGTCGCCGCGTTGGCCGCAGCCGCAGGGATCCGGGTCGTCGCCGAGGCCTACCCCGACCGCGGGTACCGACCCGACGGCACGCTCGTGAGCCGAAGGGAGCCGGGTGCGCTGGTCGCCGAGGCCGGCGCGGTCGCCGCCCGGGCCGTCGACCTGGCGACCGCCCGCACGGTGACCGACGTCGCCGGCACCGTCGTGCCCGTCGCCGCCGATTCGCTCTGCCTGCACGGCGACGCCCCCGATGCGGTGGTCACGGCGGCCCGGGTCCGCCAGGCCCTGGCCGACGCCGGGGTGGCCCTCCTCCCCTTCACGTGAGGCCCGTCGGGCGGCGTGGGCTCCTCGTCGATGCCGCGTCGCCACCGGCGACCGCGACCGCCGTGCGGACGGCGGCGGCGGCCGCCGGCGTGGCGCTCGCCGAGGTCGTGCCCGGCGCGACGACGGTGCTGGTCGTGGCCGCCCACCAGCGCGACGTCGCCGCCCTGCGCCTGGCGGTCGACGCGGCCGGCTCGCCACCGGACAACCGCAGGGGCACCGGCCAGGCGGGCGAGCCGGTCGTGGTCCCGGTCCGCTACGACGGCGACGACCTCGACGCGGTCGCGTCGGCGTGCGCCATGAGCCGGGAGGCGGTGGTGGACGCCCACGTGGCGGGGAGCTACCTGGTCGACTTCTGCGGCTTCGCACCCGGCTTCGCCTACCTGAGCGGCCTCCCCCACCCCCTCCACCTGCCGCGGAGGGACCGGCCCAGGCCCCGGGTCCCGGCGGGGGCGGTGGCCATCGCCGACCGCTACGCCGCCGTGTACCCGCGCTCGACACCGGGCGGCTGGCACCTGATCGGGCGCACGGACCTGGCCGTGTGGGACACCGGGCGCCGCCCCGCCGCTCTCCTTGCGCCCGGCACCGCGGTCCGCTTCACGGCCGTCAGGTGAGCGCGCCTCGACGCGCCCGGCGAAGCGGGCTCACCGTCGTCGAGCCAGGACCGCTCACCACCGTCCAGGACCGTGGGCGGCCTGGGTGGGCCCACATCGGCGTCCCGCCGAGCGGGGCGTTCGACCGGGCGGCCGCCGACCTGGCCAACCGCCTCGTCGGCAACGGCGCTGACGCCGCCGTGCTCGAGACGACCCTGCGCGGTCCCCGACTCCGACTCGTTGGCGACACCACCGTCAACGTCGCCCTCACCGGAGCCCCGGCGCCGCTCGAGGTGGGCGGAAGGGCCGCCCCCTTCGCCGCCGCGGTCGCCCTCAGACCCGGCGCGGAGGTCTGGGTGGGCCAGGCCACCTCCGGCATGCGCAGCTACCTGGCCGTCGCCGGCGGCGTGGTGGTGGCCGCCGAGCTCGGCAGCCGCAGCACCGACCTCCTCGGCGGCCTCGGGCCCCCCGCCCTCGGCGCCGGTGCGCACCTGGGCGTCGGGGTGCCCGCACGGCCCGTGGCCTGGCCCGACGTCGCGCCGACCGCGCTGGCGGCCCCGGTGACGACGCTCGGCATCACCTTCGGACCACGCGACGACCGGCTCGGGCCGGGGGGCCGCGACGCGCTGGTGTCCACCGCGTGGACGGTCCTCGCCGACAGCGACCGGGTCGGGGTGCGCCTCGGAGGTCGCGCCCTGCCCGTCGCTGACGCCGGGCTGGCACCCGAGGGCGCCGTCACCGGCTCGATCCAGGTGCCTCCGAGCGGGCTCCCGGTCGTCTTCGGGCCCGACCACCCCGTCACCGGCGGGTATCCCGTGGTGGCCGTGGTCGACGACGACGGCCTGGGGGCCCTCGCGCAGGCCCGCCCCGGCACGTCGATCCGCTTCGAGCTGCGGTGACCGCCGGTAGCATCCACCGATCGCCGCCACGACCTTCACCGCTGCGCCCAGGGACGCGCCCGCGCCCGGGCGGCGCCACCGGCCCAGGTGGTGGCGGGAGCTGGCCATCGTGGGCGTGTTCTACGCCCTCTACACGACCGTCAGGGACGTCAACGGCCAGCAGCCCGTGTCGGTCGCCTCGGCCCGGGCCAACGCCCTCGACCTGGTGCGCGTCGAGCGATGGTCACACGTCTTCGACGAGCAGCGGCTCCAGGCCGCCTTCCTCCATCACCACGCACTGATCCGGCTGCTCGACGACTTCTACGGGACCATCCACTTCGCCGCGGTGATCGTGGTCCTCGTGCTGCTCTACTGGCGCTACCCGGCTCGCTACCGCGTGTGGCGCAACGCCCTGGCCATCACGACCGTGGGCGCCCTGATCGGGTTCCTCACCTTCCCGGTCATGCCGCCGCGACTGCTCCCTCCCTCGTACCACTTCGTCGACACCTTGGCGACCGTGGGCGGCCTGTGGAACTTCGGGAGCGCGCCGGCCGCCACGCTGTCCAACCAGTTCGCCGCCTTCCCGAGCTTGCACACCGCCTGGTCGGCCTGGACCGCCCTCGCGCTGGCGTCGGTGATCCGCCCGCTCTGGGGCCGCATCCTCGTGTTCGCCTACCCGCTCGTCACGATCTTCTGCATCGTCGTCACGGCCAACCACTACTTCGCCGATGCCCTCGCCGGCCTCGCCGTGCTCGCGGTTGCGACCCTGCTCGCCCGGGCGGCCGAGCGGGTCCTGACACCGGTCGTGACCCCACCACGGACCCGAGCGGTTCGGTAGAGCGGGCGCCCCTGGCTTACGCTCGTCGGTGCCCATGAACGTCCCTCCCCAGGTCGCGCCCCCGGTGGCGCTGAGCGACATCGCCACCCGGGTCAACGACCGGATCGCCGACGTGCTCGACCGCGATGCCGCCCGCTGGTCGGCGCTCGACGCCGAGCTAGCCGCCCCGCTGTCGTCGCTGCGCTCCCTCGTGCTGGCCGGGGGCAAGCGCCTCCGACCCGCGTTCTGCCACTGGGCGTTCGTCGGCCTCGGCGGCGACCCCGACGACCCGATCGTCACCGATGCGGGCGCCGCCCTCGAGCTGCTCCACACCTTCGCCCTCATCCACGACGACGTCATGGACGACTCTCCCCGGCGCCACGGCATCGAGACCGTCCACGTGGAGCACGCCGCCCGCCACGCCCGCGGCGCCTGGCGGGGGCGTCCCGACCGCTTCGGCACGGGCGTGGCCATCCTGGTCGGCGACCTGGCCTTCGTCTACAGCGACCGGCTCCTCGCCGGGGTCCCCCGGCGGGCGCGGGAGGTGTTCGACGAGTTGCGCCTCGAGGTCAACATCGGCCAGTACCTCGACCTGATCGGCACCGTGCGGCGCAGTGCCAACCCCGAGCTCGCCCGTCGGATCTGCCAGTACAAGTCCGGCAAGTACACGATCGAGCGGCCGCTGCACCTGGGAGCGTCACTGGCCGCCCCCGACCGCTTCGACGAGGTGGCCGGTCCCCTGTCGGCCTACGGCATGCCGCTCGGCGAGGCCTTTCAACTCAAAGACGACCTCCTCGGCGTGTTCGGCGACCCGTCCGTGACGGGAAAGCCCGTCGGCGAGGACCTGCGGGAGGGCAAGCCGACCCTGCTCTACGCGCTGGCCAAGGCGGCGGCGAGCGACCGCGACCTGCGCCTGCTCGAGGAGAGCTTCGGCACCCCGGACCTGCGCGCCGACGAGATCGCCGACCTGCAGCGGGTCTTCGACGAGACCGGTGCCCGTCGGCAGGTCTCGGCCATCATCGAGACCCTGGTCGACGAGTCGCTCGGCGCCGCCGGCTGCCTGCCCCTCGAGCCCCACGCGTGCGACGCCCTCGTGGAGCTGGCCCACTTCGTCGCCGGACGGGACCACTAGTGGCCGGTCGGGGCCCCTCCGCTCCCTCTGCGATCCGGGTCGTCGTGGTCGGTGCCGGTCTCGGTGGCCTCTCCGCCGCCTGCCACCTCGCCGGCCGAGGCCATCACGTCACCGTCGTCGAGCGCGGCGACGAGCCCGGCGGACGGGCCGGCATCTGGCGCTCCGACGGCTACCGCGTCGACACCGGGCCGAGCGTGCTGACCATGCGCGGCCTGCTCGCCGACACCTTCGCCGCGGCCGGCACGTCGATGGCCGACCACGTGACCCTCCGCGCCCTCGACCCGATGTACCGGGCCACGTTCCGCGACGGCGAGCCGATCCTCGTCCGCTCGGGGCGCGACGCCATGACCGAGGAGATCACGAGGACCTGCGGCTCGGCCGACGCAGCCGGCTTCAGCCGCTTCTGCGACTGGCTGGGCCAGCTCTACCGGGTCGAGCAGCCCAACTTCGTGGACCGCAACTTCGACCGGGTGACCGACCTGGCCCGGCCCCTGCGCCCGACGATCGACCTGATCAGGCTGGGCGCGTTCCGCAAGATGGCGTCGGTCGTCGACGGCTACTTCGACGACCCGCGGCTGCGGATGCTCTTCAGCTTCCAGGCCCTCTACGCCGGGCTGTCCCCCTTCGATGCCCTCGCCATCTACTGCGTGATCACCTACATGGACACCGTCGAGGGGGTGTGGTTCCCCGACGGCGGGATCCACGCCGTCGCCCGGGGGCTGGCCGAGGCGGCCGGCAAGGCCGGAGCCGAGATCCACTACGGCTGCGCCGTCGACCGCATCGTCCGGCGCCTCGGCACGAGCGGGCCCGTCACCGGCGTGCGCCTGGCGGACGGGACGGTGATCCCGGCGGACGCGGTGGTCGCCAACCCCGACGTCCCCGCCGTGTACCGGGAGCTCCTGCCCGGCGTCGCCGTGCCGCGGGTGGCCAGGCGGGGCGAGTACTCCCCCAGCTGCACACTGTGGTTGGCCGGCACCCGCGGCCCGCTGCCGACCGACGTGGCCCACCACAACATCCACTTCGGCGGCGACTGGGCCGGGTCCTTCGACGCCCTGCTCGACACCGGCACGCTCCAGCCCGACCCGGCGATCCTCGTGTGCGCCCCGACGGTCTCCGACCCTGGCCTGGCCCCTCCCGGCGGCAACGTCATCTACGCCCTCGAGCCGACACCCAACCTGGACGGCCGCATCGACTGGACGGTCGAGGGGCCGCGCAGCCGGGACCGCCTGGTCGCCCACCTCGGTGAGCTCGGCTACCCGGTCGACGACGTGGTCACCGAGCGGTTCGTCGACCCGCCGGCCTGGGAGGCCCAGGGCATGGAGCGCGGCACCCCCTTCGCCCTGTCCCACCGCTTCTTCCAGACGGGCCCGTTCCGGCCGGCCAACCGCGACCGGCGCGTGCCAGGCCTGGTCCTCGTGGGCTCGGGCACCGTGCCCGGCGTGTCCGTGCCGATGGTCCTCGTGTCCGGTCGCCTCGCCGCCGACCGCGTCGACGAGATCGCTGCCGGCCGCTGACACGAGGGCCGTGACCACCCTCGAGGAGAGCTACGAGCGCTGCCGGCAGCTCAACCGGCGGTCGGGCACGACCTACTACTGGGCGGCGCGACTCCTGCCCGTCGTCAAGCGCCACCACGTCCACGCCCTCTACGGCTTCTGCCGCTACGCCGACGACATCGTCGACGACCTCGGGCCCTCGCCCGTGGCGACGCGCGCCGTCGCCCTGGCCGAGCTCGGCGACCGGTTCTTCGGCGACCTCGACGCCGGCGGCTCCGACGACCCCGTCCTCAAGGCGGTCGTGCACACGGTGCGGGCCTTCGACCTCGACCCCGACTGCTTCCGCCGCTTCCTCGGGTCGATGACCATGGACCTCACCGTCACCTCCTACGCCACCTTCGGCGATCTCCTCGGCTACATGGACGGTTCGGCGGCGGTCATCGGCGAGCTGATGCTCCCCATCCTCGAGCCGTGCGACCCGGCGGCGACCGGCCACGCCCGGGATCTCGGGATCGCCTTCCAGCTGACCAACTTCTGCCGGGACGTGGCCGAGGACCTCGACCGGGGCCGCACCTACCTGCCCCAGGAGGACCTCGACCGCTTCGGGGCCAGGGATGCGCTGGGCCGCCGCACGGTGACCCCGGAGTGGCGGGCGCTGCTGCGCTTCGAGATCGACCGGATCCGGGGGTACTACCGGTCCGCCGACCTCGGCATCCCGATGCTGCCGCCCGTGTCGGCCCGCTGCATCGCCGGCGCCCGGTCCCTCTACGGCGGCATCCTCGACCGGATCGAAGCGGCCGACTACGACGTGTTCGGCTCCCGTGTCCGGGTGCCGGGATGGAGGAAGGTGGCCGTGGCCGCCCGCGTTCTGCGATCCTGACGCAGCACGACCCGGTGTCCCGTGTCATCCGCGCGTCACGTGGGCACCGGAAACCGTCTGGGCGTGGAGCACCCCGACCCGCCCTCGTGGGCGACGATCCGCCACCCGACTTCCCCCCACCAGGCTCGAGAGGATCGACACCGTGGCACAGGACCCCGTCCCCACCGCCGAGGCCGGCCGCTGGCACGTCCTCGTGATGGCCAAGGCGCCCCGGGCCGGTCGTGTCAAGACTCGCCTCTGCCCACCCCTCGGGCCGATCGAGGCGGCCGACGTGGCCGCCGCCGCCCTGGCCGACACCCTCGCAGCGGTCGCCGCGAGCGGCGCCGAGCGCCGGATCGTCGCCCTCGACGGCGCGCCGGGCGACTGGCTCCCCCCCGGGTTCGAGGTGATCCCCCAGGTCGGCGGCACCTTCGACGCCCGCCTCGCCGCCGCATGGGCCGCGGCGGGTGGACCCGGCCTGCAGATCGGCATGGACACCCCGCAGGTCACGCCCGACCTCCTCGACCGCTGTCTCGCCACCACCGAGGACGCCGGCGCCTCCATCGGGGCCGCCGCCGACGGTGGCTGGTGGGCCATCGGCTTCGCCGGCCCGTGCCCCGCCCGGGCCTTCGACGGCATCGCCATGAGCACGCCCTGGACCGGCGCGGCGCAACGCGCCCGCCTCGTCGAGCTCGGCTACCTGGTCGCCGAGCTGCCCGCCCTGCGCGACGTCGACGTCGCGGCCGACGCCGACGAGGTCGCCGCCGCGGTGCCGGACTCACGCTTCGCCGCCGCCTGGAGGGCGGGCCGGGCGCGGAGCGCCTCGTGAGAAGCTGTCGCGCGACCGCCCCCTCGTGGGCGCCGTCGAAGGGCACTCGATGACCCTCGCCTGGCCCGACGAGCTCTTCTCCCCGGCGAGCACCGCCACCGCGATGCTGCGCAGCCGGGACGGCGCCCTCGAGGCCCTGCCGCTGGCCCGCTGGCACGGTGAGCCGACCGTCGAGGAGCTCGACGCCCTCGGTCGCACCGCGGGCGCCGTCCTCGACGTCGGGTGCGGTCCCGGTCGCCACGTCGCCGCGCTGATCGGCGCCGGCAGGGAGGCGCTCGGGATCGACGTGTCGGCCCAGGCCGTGCGCACCACCCGGGGCCGCGGCGGCCGGGCCGTGCAGACGTCGGTCTTCGGTCCCGTGCCCGACCCGGGCCGGTGGGGCAGCGCGCTGCTGCTCGACGGCAACCTCGGCCTCGGTGGCGACGCCACCGCCCTCCTGCGCCGCATCCGGGATCTCCTCGGTCCGCCCGGCCTGGTCCTCGTCGAGCTCCAGGCGCCGGGCATGCCGACCGGGGCGCGCACGGTCAGGGTGGAGCACGGCGACCACCGCGGACCGTGGTTCTGCTGGGAGATCGTCGATCGCGCGGCGATCGGTCCCGCCGCGACCTCGGCCGGCTTCGACGTCGAGGACCTGTGGGTGGGCGGCGGGCGCCACTTCGCGATGCTCCGTGCCCGGCCGGGACCAGGTGCCCGGACGTGAGCCTGCGCCTGCCGCCGCCGGTGGCGCACGCCAACCGGCTCCTCGACGAGGGGGCCGGGCGGCTGCACCGGCTCTGGCGCAGCCCGATCCGGGGCCCGTGGCTCACCTCGGTGTTCGGCGCCGTGCTGCTGGTCGGCATCCCGGTCGAGCTCGTCACCGGCCTGGTCTCCTACGCGGCCTACGACCCCCGGCTGGCCGGCAACGACCAGACCCCCCACCACGGCACCCTCGGCTTCTACCTCTTCGACTGGCTGACCAGCCCGAGCTGGCTGTACCAGGTCTCCCAGGGCACCCACGTGCTGCTCGGCCTGGTCCTGGTCCCGGTCGTCGCGGCCAAGCTGTGGTCGGTCATCCCCAAGCTGTTCACCTGGCCGCCGGTGCGGTCGGTGGCCATCGCCCTTGAGCGCCTCAGCCTGGCCCTCCTCGTCGGCGGCATCATCTTCGAGCTGTCCACCGGCATCATGAACATCAGCAGCGACTACCGCTTCGGGTTCTCCTTCTACACCGGGCACTTCTTCGGGGCATGGGTCTTCATCGCCGGTTTCGCCGCCCACGTCGTGCTGAAGCTGCCCAAGATGGCCCGGTCACTGCGGTCGCGGCGGCTGCGGACCGAGCTGCGCACGTCGCTCGCCGACACCAGGCCCGAGGACGTCGACGACGAGCTGGTCGCCGCCGAGCCCGGCCCGCCGACCATCTCCCGGCGCGGCGCGCTGGCCCTGGTGGGGGGCACCTCGCTCGCCATCTTCGCCCTGACGGCGGGCGAGAGCATCGGAGGGCCCCTCCGCCAGACCGCCCTCCTCGCGCCGCGCGGCGGACGCTCCGACGGCCCGGGCCCGAGCGACTTCCAGATCAACAAGACCGCGGCGGCGATCGGAGTCCACCCGTCGATGACGGGCGCCTCCTGGCGGCTCCAGCTCGTCGGGGAACGGACCGTCGAGCTGTCGAGGGAGCAGCTGCTGGCCATGACGTTGCGGACCGACGACCTGCCGATCGCGTGTGTCGAGGGCTGGTCGACGGTCCAGCGCTGGACCGGCGTGCCCCTCGCCCATCTCGCCGCACTGGCCGGCGTGGCCCACCCCTCGGTCGTGCACGTGGCCTCCCTCGAGGCGCACGGCGCCTTCGCCCGGGTCACCCTCGACGGCGCCCAGGTCACCGCCCCCGAGGCGCTGCTCGCCCTCGGGGTCAACGGCGCCCCGCTCTCCCTCGACCACGGCTACCCGGCGCGGACGATCATCCCCGCCCTGCCCGGAGTCCACAACACGAAGTGGGTCGACAAGATCGTCTTCGTCCGATGAGGTGGCTCCGCCGGCACTACGGCGCGGGACCCTTGCACCTCCTCACCCTGGTGGCGTGCTTCGCCCTGGCCGGCTACGCCACGTCACGCCTCGTGATCTCCGGGCCGCCGGAGAAGGCCGTCGTCTGGTTCCTCGTCGCCATCGTCGGCCACGACCTCGTGCTGTGGCCCCTGTACGCCCTGGCCGACCGCAGCGCCGTCCGCCTGGCCCGACGCCGGCCCGAGCGGCTGCCCAGGGTCCCCTGGGTCAACCACGTCCGGGTGCCCGTGGTGATCTGCGTGGCGCTGCTCACGGTCTCGTTCCCCCTCGTGCTGCGCATGTCGGAGCCCGCGTACCACGCGGCGACCGGGCTCACCGAGGCGCCGTTCCTCGACCGGTTCCTCCTCGTCGTCGGCGTGGTGTTCGCCGCGTCGGCCCTCCTCTACGCGGTGCGGCTCGGCGCGGCCGGCCGACGGGTCAGCGCAGCACCGCCGACATGTCGCGGACCGTCCGGATCGTCCCCCTCACCGTCCCCGTGACCTTGGAGCGCCCCGTGCGCGCCCGGTACGCCACGCCGATCTCCTCGATCCGCCAGCCCGCGTCGGCCGCCCGCACGACCATCTCGAGCGGCCAGCCGAAGCGACGGTCGGCGATCCCCAGCCCGACGAGGCCCTCCCTCGACGCCGCCCGCATCGGGCCGAGGTCGTGCACCACGATCCCGCACCTGCGCCGGACCCGCCTGGCCACCACCGCGTTGCCGACACGGGCGTGGCGCGGCCACGCCCCGACGTCGGCCATCCGCCGACCGAGCACCAGGTCGGAGCGGCCGCCGACCACCGGCTCCGCCACCGACGGCAGGTCGGCTCCGTCCAGGGATCCGTCGCAGTCCATGAAGCACACCACGTCGGAGGTGGCGGCCGACAGCCCGGCGAAGCAGGCGGCGCCGAACCCCCGCCGCTCCTCGCGCACGACCACCGCGCCGAGGGCCGCGGCCACCTCTCCCGACCCGTCGCTCGACGCGTTGTCGACCACGACGGCCTCGTACCCCGCCGGCAGGGACGCCAGCACACCGGGGATGGCGTCACGCTCGTCGAGCACGGGCAGGATGACCTGGATGACCTCACTGCTCACCTTTCGCCCATCCGATCGGTCGTCGTCCCCACGATCGAGCAGTCTGGCCGGGGTGGGACCCGAGGGGAGCACGGGCCCGCGGAAGCCCCGGGCGTGAGGGCGCTCGTCACCGGCGGCGGCGGCTTCATCGGCTCGCACGTCTGCGAGGCCCTCGTCGCCGCCGGTCACGACGTCCGCGTCGTCGACCGGGACCCGGTGACGATCGTCGCCGACGCCAGGACGACCATCGCCGACCTCAACGACCACGGGGTGGCCGACGCCGCGGTCGCGGGCGTCGACGTGGTGATCCACCAGGCGGCCAGGGTCGGCCTCGGCCTCGACTACCGCGACGCCCCCGGGTACGTCGCCGACAACGACCTGGTCACGGCGCGGCTGCTGGCCGCCCTCACGGCGCGCGAGTGGCGCGGCCGGCTGGTCCTGGCCAGCTCCATGGTCGTCTACGGCGAGGGGCGCTACCGCTGCGCCGAGCACGGAGCGGTCCGGCCGGCCCCGAGACGGATCGCCGACCTCGACGTCGGCCGCTTCGAGGTGCGCTGCCCCCGCTGCGGCGCCGACCTGGCGTGGAGCGCCGTCCCCGAGGACGCGCCCCTCGAGCCCCGTTCGGTCTACGCCGCCACCAAGGTGGCCCAGGAGCACCTGGCGTCGGTGTGGGCGGCGGAGAGCGGCTCGACCGTCGTGGCCCTGCGCTACCACAACGTCTACGGCCCGCGCCTGCCGGTCGACACGCCCTACGCCGGCGTGGCCGCCATCTTCCGCTCGTCGCTGCGCAGGGGCGAGGCGGCCACCGTCTTCGAGGACGGCGGCCAGACCCGCGACTTCGTGCACGTGCGCGACGTGGCCAGGGCCAACCTCCTCGCGCTCGACGCGGCCGTCGACGACGCCACCATGATCCCGGTCAACGTCTGCTCGGGGCGCCCGGCCACCATCGGGACGGTGGCCGGCGCCATGACCGACGCCTTCGGGCCGGGAGCCCTGCGCCCGGTCGTGACCGGCAGGTACCGCAGCGGCGACGTGCGCCACGTCGTGGCGTCGCCCGGGCTGGCGGAGGGCCGCCTCGGCTTCGTGGCCGACATCGACCTCGCCGACGGCCTGGCCGAGATGGCCGCCGAAGGACGGTGAGCGGAGACCGCCAACCGACGAGCGGAGCAGCCCGCCACCGCGCCCTGCTCACGGCGCTGGTCGTCGCGTCGGGCGCCGGGGGCACCGTCGTGTCGTGGTCGGTCGCCCAGCACTCCCTCATCGGGGCCAGGTGGACGTTGCTGGTCCTCATGGCCGCGTGGGCTCCGGCGTGGGTGATCGGCGCGGTGGCCGCCACCAGGCTCGGCACCCGCCGGTCGCTGCTGCTGGTCGTGGCCTTCGCCGCCCTGCTCCGGGTCGCCGCGCTGAGCGGCACCACCCCCTCGATCTCCAACGACGTCTACCGCTACGGCTGGGACGCCCACATCCAGCTGTCGGGGATCGACCCCTACCGCTACCCGCCCGACGCCAGGGCCCTCGTCCCCCTCAGGGACGGGTTCTGGCCCGACGCCGCCACCTGCGTGCACATCCGCAAGAAGCCCGGCTGCAGCGTGCTCAACCGGCTCGGGGACCGCACCATCTACCCCGCCGCCGGCGAGGCGTGGTTCGCGCTGGTCCACCTGTTGAACCCGGGCGACGCCGGCAGCCGGCCGTGGCTGGTCACCGGGGCGCTGGTCGACCTGGGCTGTGTCCTCGCCATCGCCGCGATCCTCCGCCGCCGGGGACGGGATCCGCGCCTCGTGGCCTGGTACGCGCTCAGCCCGCTCCCCGTGGTCGAGCTCGCGGGCAACGGTCACGTCGACGGCGTGGCCCTGCTCGCCGTGCTCGCCGCCTTCCTCGCCCTCGAGCGCAGGTGGCGGGTCGTGGCCGGTGCGCTGGTCGCCTTCGCCACGATGACCAAGCTCTACCCGGCCGCTGCGCTCCTGGCGTGGATCCGCGCCGGCGGGCGGCGCATGATCGTCGCCGCCGCGGTCGTGGCCATCGCCTTCGAGGCCCCCCACATCGCCGACGTGGGGCCGAAGGTGCTCGGCTACCTGCCCGGCTACCTGAAGGAGGAGCGCTACACGACCGGCGCCAGGTTCCTCCTCGTCGACCTGCTCGACGTCCACGGTCGGGTGGCGACGGGTCTGGCCGTCGCCATCGTCGTGGCCGTGGCCGTGGCCGTCGTCGCCACGCGGCGCGAGGCGCTCTCCGGGCTGGTCAGCATCCTCGTCGCCCTCATCCTGGTGACCACACCCGTCCAGCCCTGGTACGCGGTGGTCGTCGGCGCACTGGGGGTCGCAGCCGGGCGACCCTGGCTGCTCGCCCTGGCCGCGGCCGCCGAGCCGTACTACGCGGCGACGGTCCTCGCCGACCACCACGTCATCGGGATCGGCCGGGCCTCCTACGGCGCCGCCGCCCTGATCTGCCTCGCCGGCGCCATCCGGTCGCTCCCGGTCCGCTCGCGCAGCTCGCGGGGCACGACCGGGCAGAGCATCCCGTACGGCTCGCCGCCGTAGCGGTGGTGCAGGGCGTGGGCGGCACGTAGGCGCTCGAGGGGCCGCAGCACCGGCAGCGCGCCGATCCGCCCGTGGATGTAGCAGTCGTGCACGAAGCCGTAGGCCGCTCCGTAGGCGGTGACGCCGACGGCCACCGGGACGAGGAGGTGGGCGCTGCGCACGCCGGTGCCCATGGCCATGACCCCGACCGTGAAGGCGGCGAAGACCACGGGGAACCAGTCGTTGGCCTCGAAGCGATCCCGCCACGACACAACGGTCCTCCTGCGGTGGTGGGAGCGGTGGAGGGCCCAGCCGATCCCGTGCATCACCCAGCGGTGGCTGGCGTAGGAGACGGGCTCCATCAGGACGAAGGCCAGTGCGCCAGCACCGATGGAGGTCAGCATCACCTCGACGCTACCCCCGGCCGCACGGCAACCCGCAGGCTCAGCGCCGCCCCGGCTCCCGCCGGGTCGCGGTCTCGCGTCGCTCGGCCACCAACCACAGGACCAGGACGAAGGTGACGAGGGCGAAGCCGTAGGCGAAGTCCTCGACAGGGATGTCCCACGGGAAGCGGGCCCCGCCCATCTCCTCGGGGTTGTAGATCACGATCGGCGCGCTGAGCTTGGTCAGCCAGCCGTCCACGGGGATCTGGAAGGCCCAGGTGACGACGATGGTGACCCAGTACGAGCGGCGGCGGAAGATCCCGGTCCTGGCCCAGAGCACCTCGATGGCGACGACCACGGCGACGGCCACGGCCGCCCACACCGTGTACATCTACGCGTCGCGACCCTCACCGGAGGCGCCGGCGCGCCGGCGGCGGCCGAGGGCGGGCACGAGCCGCTCCGGCAGCGGCAGGTCACGGTCGGGTCCGAGCATCCGGCCCACCACCTCGAAGGTGAGCAGCGAGCAGATCGGCACGACGACGAAGAAGACCACCTCCTCGACCGGGAGCCGGCCCGGGAGGTCCACCCCGGTCACGTACCTGGCGGAGTAGCGCCAGTGGTGATGGGCGATGGCGGCGACGTCCCACGCGCAGAACCCCACGACCGGCACGACCAGGACCGCCGCCAGGCGGAGCGGCCGGCGCCACACCCGGGCGCCGAAGGCCAGCTCCAGCGGCAGGGTGGCCACGACGCAGCCCGCCATCACCAACAGGTACTGGGCGTGGTCCATCGAGGCCATCCTAGGGACGGCCCCGTCCGGGCAGAACGCGACGATGGGGGTAGCTTGGGTCGATGCTGTTGGACGCCATCAACTCGCCGACGGATCTGCGCCGCCTCGACCACGGCCAGCTCGACGAGCTGGCCGGGGAGATCCGGGCGTTCATCGTCCAGGCGGTGTCGGTGACCGGCGGCCATCTCGGCTCCAACCTCGGGGCGGTCGAGCTCACCCTGGCCGTCCACCGGGTCTTCTCCTCGCCGCGCGATCTCGTCCTGTGGGACACGGGCCACCAGGCGTACGTCCACAAGCTGGTGACCGGCCGGCGGGAGCTGTTCGGGACCCTGCGCCAGGGCGGCGGCCTGTCGGGCTACCCGTCGCGCGCCGAGTCGGTCCACGACCTGGTGGAGAACAGCCACGCATCGACGATCCTCTCCTACGCCCACGGCCTGGCCGCGGCGGTGGCCCGCAGCACCGCCCCCGACCGGCGCATCGCCGCCATCATCGGTGACGGGGCGATGACCGGCGGGATGGCCTTCGAGGGGCTCAACAACCTCGGGCACAGCGGCAGCCGGGTCGTCATCGTGCTCAACGACAACGGGCGCTCCTACGCGCCGACGGCCTCCCGCCTGTCGGAGAGCCTCACCCGGCTCCGACTCCACCCGGGCCTGCTCTCGGTGCGCAGTCGCCTCGAGGACGTGCTGCACGACCTGCCCAAGGTCGGCAACCTGGCCTACTCCAGCCTGCAGGGCTTCTACTCGGCGGTCAGGGAGGTCATCGAGCCGCCGGCGTTCTTCGAGGCGCTCGGGGTCCGCTACGTCGGCCCGATCGACGGCCACGACATCGCCGGCATGGAGGTCGCCTTCTCCCAGGCGGCGGAGTGGGACGGCCCGATCGTCGTCCACGTCCTCACCCAGAAGGGGCGCGGGTACGGGCCGGCGGAGACCGACGACGAGAAGTGCCTGCACGACGCGCCGGTCTTCGATCCGACGACTGACCCGACCGAGGCGTCCCGGGCGCTCAAGGGCTACACCCAGGCGTTCAACGAGGCCATGCTCGAGGTGGGCGAGCGCCGGCCCAACGTGGTGGCCATCACCGCGGCCATGCCGGGCCCGACCGGCCTGCTGCCCTTCGCCAGCCGCTGGCCCGATCGGTTCTTCGACGTGGGCATCGCCGAGCAGACCGCGGTCACCTCCGCCGCCGGCATGGCCATGGGGGGCCTCCGGCCGGTCGTCGCCGTCTACTCGACCTTCTTCAGCCGCGCCTTCGACCAGGCCAACCTCGACGTGGGGCTGCACGGCCAGCCGGTCGTCTTCGCCCTCGACCGCTCCGGCATCACCGGCGACAACGGGCCGAGCCATCACGGCGTGCTCGACCTGGCCCTGTGCCTGCGCATCCCGGGCATGACCTGCTTCGCGCCGTCATCGGCGCAGGAGGTCAAGGTGATGCTCGACACCGCCCTCGAGCTGTCCGGCCCGTCCGCCATCCGCTACCCGAGCGGCGCGGCCAGGACCGTGGCGCCAGAGCAGGTCGGCGCGGGCCTCTCGGCCCGCCGGGTCCGCCGCGGCGACGGCACCGTCTGCATGCTGGCCGTGGGCAAGATGCTGGAGGCGACGGAGGAGGCGGCCGCCATCCTGGCGGCTGACGGCGTCGAGGCCACCGTGTGGGACGTGCGGGTGGTGCGACCGCTCGACCCCCGGATGATCACCGACGCCGGATCCCACGACCTGGTCGTCACCGTCGAGGACGGCGTCCGCATCGGCGGGGCCGGATCCCTCATCGTCGATGCCATCGCCGACCTCACCGAGAAGCGCACCAGCCCGCCCGTGCTCGTGCTCGGCATCCCGACCAGCTACGTCCCCCACGGCTCGGTCCCCGCCATCCTGACCCAGCTCGGCCTGGACGGCGCCGGCATCGCCGCCGCGACGGCCAAGGCGCTGCCCGCGTTCGACCACCTCGGCGGCTGAGCCCCCCCCCCCACCCGGGGCTAGCGGGCGACCCCGGACGCGTCGGCGGGATCCTCGTCGGCCCTGGCCAGGTCCGCCCTGGCCCGGGCCACCCGGCTCCTCACGGTCCCGATCGGGCAGTCGCAGACCTCGGCCGCCTGCTGGTAGGAGAGCCCGTGCAGCTGGGTCAGGACGAAGGCGGTGCGCCGGTCCGGCTCCAGCCGGGCGATCAGGTCGCCGAGGGCGTGGGCCGCGGCACTGTCCGGCGCCGCCCCCATCCCACGGGCGTGGTCGAGCGGCACCATCTCGTAGCGGCGCTGCCGGCGCAGCTGGTCGAAGCAGACCCGGCGGGCGATGGCCAGCAACCACGTCCTCGCCGAGGACTCGCGCCGGAACGAGGCGGCGGCCCGCCAGGCCCTCACGAAGGTCTCCTGGGTCGCGTCGTCGGCCTGGGAGGGGCTGAGCAGCGAGGCGCAGAACCGCCACACGTCGGCCTGGCCCGTGGTGACAAAGCGCTCGAGGGCCCGGCCGTCCCCGGCGGCGGCGTCGACGAGCAGGGCGGTCAGGTCGTCCACGGCGTGAACGACGCTACGGCAGGGTGCGGCCGCGGGCCAACTCCCCCGGTCCCGCGGGAACCAGACCGGGCCAGGCGCGCACTACCTCATCGTGGCGGGGTCCAGGAGCTGGCGGTCGGGGATGGCGCTGTCGCTGGCCCTCTCGGCGGCGGCCGCCCTGCTGGCCGGCTGTGGCGGGGCGACCGCCGCGCCCCTCAGGCCCGTCGCCGCCCGAGGTGGCGCCATCGAGATCCTCGAGCCCTACGCCCCCGTGCCTCCCGGGCCCCGCCGGGCATCGGCGTACCTGACCATCCTCGACACCGCCCACCAGCCCGACCGGCTGATCCGCGTCACCAGCGCATCCGCCAAGTCGGTGCTCGTCGTGAGCGAGGAGCGGTCCGGCTCGTATCGCTCCTTCCAGGCGGTCGCATCGGTCCCGGTGCCCGCCCACGGCACCGTCAGGCTGGCGCCGGGAGGGCTGCACGTCGTGCTGACCAGGCCGCATCGCCGGCTCGTCGCCGGTGACCGCATCCGCCTGGTGCTCGACTTCGCCACCGCAGGGCGCATCGCGGTCACCGTTCCCGTCGTCGCCGCCAGCGAGGGGAGCGCCAGCCCGTGAGGCGGTCGCTCGCCCACACCCACGAGGGCTACCTCACCGCCATCTCCGCCCGCATCGACGGCGAGGACCGCCCGCTCGACGACGCGACGCTCGACGCCCACCTCGAGGCCTGCCCCTCCTGCCGCCACTACCAGGGCCTCGCCGTGGCCCAGCACCGTCGCGTCCGGGTGCGCCCGGCCGGCCGGGTGCCCGACCTCTCGGGCCGGATCCTGGCCGTGCTCCCGCCGGCCCCGCAACGCCGACCGAGCGCGCCGGGGCGCCGCCGGCGGCTCACGAAGGGCGCAGGCGTCCTCCTCGGGCTCGTCGTCGCGCTGAGCGCCGGCTGGGCTGCGGGGGCGGATCTGGGCTCTCGGTCCCCGGCGCCCGCGGCCTCCGCGTTTCCCGGAGCGGTGGTCCTCGACGCCAGCGCCAGGGCGCAGAAGCCGGACGTGGTGCTGACCGACACCCACGGCCGTCCCTACCCCCTCGCCCGGGCGACCGAGGGACGGGTCACCCTGCTCTACTTCGGCAACACCCACTGCCTCGTGATCTGCCCGCTGACCATGGGCCTGGCGGCCGACGCCATCTCCCGGCTGCCGAGGAGGATGCGCCGCTCCGTGACGGTGGTCTTCGTCACCACCGATCCCGGCCGCGACCGCCCCAGCGTCCTCGCCCGGTGGCTGGCCGGGGTGACCGACGGCTACCCCGGCATCCCGTCCTTCGTCGGCCTCACCGGCCCGCAGGGCCGGATCCACCAGGCCGAGCGCGAGGCGGGTCTGCCGGTCACGTCGGCGCCGATCCCCGCAGGCGTCGGCGGCCCCAACCGGTACCGTGTGACCGGTGAGGGCTCGACCCTGGCCTACGGCCCCGACGGTGTCGCCGCCCTCCAGATCGGTGACGACGAGCCGCTCGCCGACTATGCCGTCACCCTCGCCCACCTGATCGCCGGAGGTGCCCGATGACCCCACTCGCCATGCTGGTTGCCTCGCCGGCCGGCGGGGGCATGGGACCGATGGCTCCCGTCCACGTCGACGGCCACGTGCTGCTCGCCGACTGGCAGCGTGGACCGTTCCCGATCGGCGTGGCCGTGGTCCTCGTCGCCGTGGCCGTGTGGTACCTGCTCGCCGGGCGCGCCCTCGGCCGTCGCGGCCGCCGCTGGTCGGCGTGGCGCACGGTGTCGTTCCTGGCCGGCCTGGTCACGGTCGAGGTGGCGCTCGGCTCGTCGGCGTCGACCCTCGCCGGGTCCACCTTCACCGCCCACGTCATCCAGCACCTGCTGCTGATGGTGCTCGGACCGCCCCTCGCGGCGCTCGGCGCGCCGATGACGCTGCTGTTGCAGACCTCGTCGCGTCCGACCAAGCGTCGGATCCTCAAGGTGCTGCACTCGGGCCCCTTCGCCGTCGTGAGCCACCCGGTCACCGTCTTCTTCCTGTACTACCTGTCGATGTACGCCTTCTTCCTCACCGGGGCCCTCCAGACGGCCATGGACCACATGTGGCTGATGGACCTGATCAACCTCGGGTTCCTCGGTGGGGCCACCCTCTTCTGGTGGCCGATGGTCGGCATCGACCCCATCCCACGGGGGCGTATGAGCCCGGCGCTCAAGCTGATCAACCTGATGATCGGCATCCCGATCGAGTCGTTCCTCGGCATCGCCCTGCTCATGACGACCACCCCCGTCGCGTCCATGTACACCCTCGCCACGTCCCACGCCGGCGGCGGGGTCCTGTGGGCCGCGGGTGAGCTGGCCACGGCGGTGGCGATGATCCCGATCTTCGTCGAGTGGACCCGGGTCGACGCCAGGGCCGGCCGTCGGGTCGACGCGCGCATCGACGCCGGGGAGACCGGCGTCCCCGCCGTCGTGGCGGGCGGCGGCATGAGCGCGACGCTGCGGTCCCTCCGCAGGGGATAGACCCACCCGGCGGGGACATTCCCCCCGGTGCTCGCCCACGGTCAGTCGGCGACCACGACCTCCATCTCCCCGGACTCCTGCCGGGCCCTGAGCACCTTCTTGTCGAACTTGCCGACGCTCGTCTTCGGCACCGAGTCCACGAAGGCCCACCGCTCCGGCAGCCACCACCTGGCCACCCGGTCCTCGAGGTAGGCCCGCAGCTCGTCGGGTCCCGCCGTCGAACCCTCCGTGCGGACCACCACGGCCAGCGGACGCTCCCCCCACTTGTCGTCAGGGACGCCCACCACCGACGCCTCGACGACCTCGGGATGGCCCATCAGCTCGTTCTCGAGGTCGACCGAGGAGATCCACTCGCCACCCGACTTGATGACGTCCTTCAGCCGGTCGCTGATCACCAGGAAGCCGTGATCGTCCATGCTGCCGATGTCTCCCGTGCGCAGCCAACCGTCGCGGAACTTGTCGGGGGCTGGATCGCCGAAGTACGAGCCGGTGATCCACGGGCCGCGCACCTCGACCTCGCCGGTCGTCTTCCCGTCCCAGGGTGCCTCGTCCCCGGCCTCGGTCATGATGCGCAGCTCGACGCCCGGCACCACGCGGCCGGTCTTCAGCCGCCACTCGGTGTCGTCGGGGTCGGCCTCGCCCGGCGGCTCGCTGATGGCGCAGATCGGGCTGGTCTCGGTCATGCCCCAGCCCTGCAGGACCCGAATGCCGAGCTCGTCGAAGCCCTCGATGATCGAGCGGGGCAGGGCCGAGCCCCCGCTCATCAGGCCCCGCATCGAGGAGATGTCCGCCTCCGGGTGGGCGACCAGGTAGCGGAGCACCTCGGCCCAGATGGTGGGCACCCCCGCCGACACCGTCGCCGACGTGGCCTCGATGAGGCGCACCAGTGGCTCCCCCTGCAAGAAGCGCGACGGCATCACCATGTCGGTCCCACACAGCCACGCGGTGAACGGCCAACCCCACGCGTTGACGTGGAACATGGGGACCACCACCACGGCCCGGTCGCGCTCGGAGAGGGTGAGGCTCCCGGCGTTGTTGTAGGCGAACGCATGCAGCCACGTGGACCGGTGGCTGTAGACCACCCCCTTGGGGTCCCCCGTCGTGCCGCTCGTGTAGCACATCACCGCCGCCGACCGCTCGTCCACCTCGGGCCAGTCGAAGCCCGGTGACCCGCCGGCGACGAGGTCCTCGTAGTGGAGCAGGCTCGGGAAGGCCGCCGCCACCTCCGGTTCGACGGGCGCACCGTCGTCGACCAGGACGTAGTGCTCGACCGTCGGCAGCTGGGCGGCGACCCTGGCGAGGAGGGGCAGCGTGGTGGCGTTGACCAGGATGATCCGGTCGGCGGCCTGGTCGACCACGTGGATCAGCTGCTCGGGGAACAGGCGGAGGTTGAGGGTGTGGATCACCGCGCCCATCCCCGGAACGGCGAAGTAGGCCTCCAGGTGCTCCTGGTTGTTCCAGAGGAAGGTGGCCACCCTGTCGCCCTCGCCGATGCCCAGGCCGACCAGCGCCGAGGCGAGTCGCTCGACGCGCTCGGCCGTCTCGGCGAAGGTCCGCTCGTGGCACGTCTCGCCGTCGAAGGTGAGCACCTTCGAGCGGCGGTGGACCTTGGCGCCGTGTCGGAAGATCGACGAGATCGAGAGCGCCGCCTCTTGCATGGTGCTGTCCACGTGCATCCCCTCCAGACGTCGGTTCGAGCGGATCCTAGGGGGCACCTGCCCGATCTGTCGGCCCACGCCGCGGGTACCATGACCGTCGTCGCCTCCGACGGCCGAGCCCGCCCGGGGCCCGTCGCCGGGGCGGATGCGCCCGACCATGGACCCCACCCCCACCACCCCCACCCCACCGGGGAGGATCGCCGACGGGCTCGTGCGGCTCTGGGGCCCCGCGCTGGTCGCCCTCGCCCTGGCCGCGGCGGTCTGGTACGGCGGCGTCCACGGGACCGATCTGGCCGCCCAGACCTACCACGCCGACGTCGTCCGGCTCCACGGCCTGATCATCTGGGACAACGGGTGGTACAGCGGCAGCCTGCCGCTCAGCTACAGCGTGCTCAGCCCGGTGCTGAGCGCGGTGTTCGGCATCGGGGCGGTCATGATCGTGGCATCCGTGCTGGCCACGTGGTGCTTCGACCGCATCGTCATCACCATGTTCGGCCGCCGCCCGCTCGGCAGCTGGTACTTCGCGGTGTCGACCATGCTCGCCGTCTCGATCGGCCAGGTCCCCTACCTGACCGGCGAGGCCCTCGCCCTGGGCGCCGTCCTCGCCCTGCTGCGCGGGCGACGGGCCGTCGCCGTGGTCCTCGGCGTGGTCTCCGCCCTCCTCTCACCCCTCGCCGCCGCCTTCCTCGTCATGGTCTGCCTGGTCTGGGCCGTCCACGACCAGGCCAGGCGCCGGCGCGCCCTCGTCATGGCCGTGGCCACCGCCGTCGTCGTCGGCGCCGTGAGCCTGCTCTTCCCCGGCAACGGAGCCTTCCCCTTCGCCTGGAGCGGCCTGGTCGTCATCGAGCTGCTCTGCCTCACGGTGCTCAGCCCCCTGGTGCGCACCAGCTCGGCGGTGCGCCTGGCGGCGGCCATCTACGGCCTGGCGTCGCTGGCGTCCTTCGTCGTCCCCAACCCGCTCGGCGGCAACGCGGCCAGGCTGGCCGAGTCGTTCGGCATCCCCCTGGTGGCGTGCCTGGTGACCGCGCCGGCCAACTGGCGCCCGAGCCTGCCGTCGTGGCTGCAACGGGGGGCCGGCGTGCTCATCGGGCGGCGACGGGCCATCGGCCTCGTCGCACTGGCCCCGTTCGTGGTCTGGCAGTGGGCGCCTGGCACCGGCGTGGTGGCGTCCGCCTCCCAGCCCCCCTCCGACACCGCCGCCTTCTACGCCCCCCTCGTCGCCCAGCTCCATGCCCGTCACGCCGGCGAGGCCACCCGCGTCGAGTCCGTGCCCACCAGGGACCACTGGGAGGCGGCCTACGTCGCCCCCTACGTGGGCCTGGCGCGGGGCTGGGACCGCCAGATCGACGTCCGCGACAACGCCCTGTTCTACCCCCCCGCCAGCCTGACCGGCCGCACCTACCGGGCCTGGCTGCTCGACAACGGCATCACCTACGTCGCCCTGCCGGCCGCCCCCCTCGACTACGCGGCCAAGGCCGAGTCGACCATGCTGCTGGCAGACCGGGTCCCCGGCCTCCGCCTGGTGTGGTCGTCGGCGACCTGGCGCCTCTGGAGCGTGACCGGCAGCCCGGGCACGGTCAGCGGGCCCGCCTCACTCTCCCTGGTCGCGCCCGACCGGCTCGACGTGGTCATGCACCGGGCCGGCACCGCCCTGGTCCGGGTGCACTGGACGACCTATTGGAAGCTCGCCGACGGGTCGGCATGCGTGGCACCGAGCGCGGACCCGACCCCGTGGACCGTTGTGCACGCCAGCCGGCCCGGCGTGGTGTCCCTCCAGGCGTCGCTGCTCGGCGGCACCTCCGCCACCTGCCCGACGTCGGGCTGAGGGAAGCTCTCCGTGGCGCCCCGGGCGTCCGTGGCCCCGGGCGTCCGTGGCCCCGGGCGTCCGTGGGGGGACCGACTACCGTGCCGGGCGTCGGTGCAGCCAGCCGTTCGGGGAGGTCCGAGGTGTCCAACCAGTCCGACGTCCGTACCTGCTCGTACGCGTCAGGGGCCGGCCCCGAGCCGTTGCTCGGCCAGACCATCGGCGCCAACCTGGCCGCGACGGTCCGCCGCTTCGGCGCCAGGGAGGCCCTCGTCGACTGCGGGGACGGGCGCAGGTGGACCTACGACGAGCTGGCCGCCTGGTCGGCCGACGTGGCCAGGGGCCTGGTCGCACGGGGCCTGGCCAAGGGTGACCGGGTCGGCATCTGGAGCCCCAACGGCGCGGAGTGGGTCGCCCTGCAGTACGCCACGGCGCGGGTGGGGATCATCCTGGTCAACCTCAACCCGGCCTACCGCAGCTCCGAGCTCGAGTTCGTCCTCCGCCACGCCGGGGTCAGGATGCTGGTCACCACCACGGCCCAGCGGGCCAGCGACTACCCGGCCATGGCGGCCGACGCCCTGGGGCGCCTCCCCGACCTGACCGACGTGGTGGTCATCGGCGACGGGTCCTGGGACCGGCTGGTGGCCGACGGGGCCGACGTGACCGACGCCCGGCTCGACGAGATCGCCGTCACCCTCGCGTTCGACGACGCCATCAACATCCAGTACACGTCGGGCACGACGGGCTTCCCGAAGGGGGCCACCCTCTCGCACCGCAACATCCTCAACAACGGGTTCTTCGTCGGGGAGCTGGTGGGCTACACCGAGGCCGACCGGATCTGCCTCCCGGTGCCCTTCTACCACTGCTTCGGCATGGTGATGGGCAACCTGGCGGCCACGTCCCACGGGGCGGCCATGGTGATCCCGGCCCCGCTGTTCGACGCCGAGGCGACGCTGCGGGCGGTGAGCGCCGAGCGGTGCACCTCGCTCTACGGGGTGCCGACGATGTTCATCGCCGAGCTGGGCCTGCCGGGGTTCGCGGACCACGACCTGAGCAGCCTGAGGACCGGCATCATGGCCGGCTCGCCGTGCCCGGTCGAGGTCATGAGGCGGGTCATCGCCGAGATGCACATGGACGAGGTGGCCATCTGCTACGGCATGACCGAGACCTCGCCCGTGTCGACCCAGACCCGCAGGGACGACGACCTGCAGCGCAGGACCGCGACCGTCGGCGCCCCCCTCCCCCACATCGAGGTCAAGGTGGTCGACCCGGCCACCGGCTCGGTCGTTGCGCCCGGGGTCACGGGGGAGCTGTGCACGCGCGGCTACTCGGTCATGCTCGGCTACTGGGACGAGCCGGACAAGACCGCGGCGGCCATCGACGAGGCCCGCTGGATGCACACCGGCGACCTGGCCGTGATGGGCGAGGACGGCTACGTCAACATCGTCGGGCGGATCAAGGACATCGTCATCCGCGGCGGGGAGAACATCTACCCGCGGGAGATCGAGGAGTTTCTCTACGGGCATCCCGACATCGAGGACGTGCAGGTCATCGGCGTGCCCGACGAGCGCTACGGCGAAGAGCTGGTGGCGTGGATCCGGGTCAGGCCGGGACGGCCACCCCTCGGCGCCGATGACGTCCGGGCCTACTGCCAGGGGCGGATCGCCCACCACAAGATCCCCAGGTGGGTCAAGATGACCGACAGCTTCCCGATGACCGTGACCGGCAAGGTGAGAAAGGTGGAGATGCGCGAGATCAGCGTCGACGAGCTCGACCTCGGCTCCGTGGCCGGGACGGTGACGGCGTGAGCGACCTCGGGAGCGAACCGGTCAGCGCAGGCTGGGCCGCCATCGTGTCGATGGTGGACCAGTGAGCGACCTCGGGAGCGAACCGGTCAGCGCAGGCTGGGCCGCCATCGTGTCGATGGTGGACCAGTGAGCGGGCTCACCGTCGAGGTCGACCCCGCGGAGGTCGGCCTCGACGCCGGCCGGTTGGCGAGGATCGACCGCCACTTCGCCCGCTACGTCGACGACGGCCGCCTGGCCGGGTGGACGGCGCTCGTCGCCAGGCGGGGCCGGGTCGCCCACCTGTCGACCTGCGGGCGCCGGACGCTCGACCCGGCCGCGCCCGTCGAGATCGACACGCTGTGGCGGATGTACTCGATGACCAAGCCGATCACCTCGGTGGCGGCGATGATGCTCTACGAGGAAGGGGCCTTCGACCTGCGCGACCCGGTGTCGCGCTGGATCCCGAGCCTGGCCGAGCCGCGGGTCTACCTGGGCGGCCCGCCGACCGCGCCGGTCACCAGGCCCGCCTCCGAGCCGATCCGCGTCTGGCACCTCCTGACCCACACCGCCGGCCTCACCTACGGCTTCCACCACGTCCACCCAGTCGACGCCATGTACCGTCACGCCGGTTTCGAGTGGGGCAACCCGCCCGGCCTCGACCTGGCCGGCGCCGTCGACGCCTGGGCCGCCCTCCCCCTGCTGTTCGATCCCGGCTCCGAATGGGCCTACTCGGTGGCCACCGACGTGCTCGGTCACCTCGTCGAGGTGGTGTCGGGCGTGCCCCTCGACCGGTTCTTCCGCGAGCGCATCTTCGAGCCCCTCGACATGACCGACGCCTCGTTCTGGGTGGACGAGACCAGGGCTGATCGCCTGGCCTCGTTGCACACGCGGTCGCCCAGGGACGGCCGGGCCACCGAGATCAACGGCCGTCAGGCGCTGGCGCCGCCCGACCTGCTCTCCGGGGGCGGCGGGGTCATCGCCACCGCCCGCGACTACCACCGCTTCACCCAAATGCTGCTCGGCGGGGGCGCCATCGACGGGGCACGACTACTCGGTCCCCGCACCGTGGCGTTCATGGCCGCCAACCACCTGCCGGGCGGGGCCGACCTGCAGGCCTTCGGGCGGCCGCTGTTCGCGGAGACCAGCTACGAGGGGATCGGGTTCGGGCTGGGGTTCTCGGTGACCCTCGACCAGGCCGCGTCCAAGCTCATCGGGTCGGCGGGCGAGTACGCGTGGGGTGGGGCGGCCAGCACCGCGTTCTGGGTGGACCCGGCCGAGGAGTTCACCGCGATCTTCCTGACCCAGCTCCTCCCCTCGAGCACCTACCCGCTGCGCGCCGAGCTGCGCCGCCTCGTCTACCAGGCCATCGTCGACTGAGAAGCTGAGGCGGAGCCGGCCGGGCGGCAAGGGGCGCGGCCGCGAATCGGCCCGTGCCTGCTTCCGGTCCCGGGGGTAGAACCCCCTCGCTCGCCCGCCCCACCCCCCCGAGGAGCACCATGGTCACCACCCCCACGCCAGGCCCGACCGTCATCGTGCTCTTCGGCGCGACCGGCGATCTCGCCCACCGGCTGGTCCTGCCGGCCCTGTTCCGGCTCGCCCAGCAGGATCTCCTGCCCTCCGACTACCGCATCGTGGGCAACGGGCGGGGCGACGTGTCCCACGAGGACTTCGGCGAGCGGGTCCGCGAGAGCCTGGAGGAGTTCGGCCCCAAGCCCTCCGAGGGACCGTGGGAGGAGTTCCGCTCCCGGCTCCGCTTCGCCGGCGGGGGCTTCGACTCCTCCGACCCCGGCAGCCTGATCGACGTGCTGGCCGAGGCGGAGAACGACCTCGGCGGCCCCGAGGCGGTGCAGCGGATCCACTACCTGGCCGTGCCGCCCACCACCTTCGTCAAGCTGACCGAGGGGCTCGGGAGCCACGACCTGGCCAAGGGCTCCCGCGTGGTCTACGAGAAGCCCTTCGGCACCTCGATGGAGAGCTTCCGCACCCTCGACGCGGCCGCCCACGACGTCTTCGACGAGGAGCAGATCTACCGGATCGACCACTTCCTCGGCAAGGAGGGCACCCAGGACATCCACGTCCTGCGCTTCGCCAACGGCCTGTTCTGCAACTCGTGGGACCGGTCCCACATCGAGAGCGTCCAGATCGACGTGCCCGAGACCCTCGACGTGGCCATGCGGGCCGACTTCTACGAGCACACCGGCGCCATCCTGGACATGATCGTCACCCACCTGTTCCAGCTGGCCGCCGAGGTGGCCATGGAGCCACCGCCCGAGCTCGACGCCGAGACCCTCGCCGCGGCGCGGGAGGCGGTGATCGCGGACTTCCGCCCCCTCACGTGGGACGACGTGGTGACCGGTCAGTACGAGGGGTACCGGGACCTCGACGACGTGGCCGACGACTCGAGGACCGAGACCTACGTGGCCGCCAGGCTCTGGATCGACAACGACCGCTGGCGCGGCGTGCCGTTCCTGCTGCGCACCGGCAAGACCATGGCGGTGAGCAGGCAGCGGGTGACGGTCCTGTTCCGCCAGCCCAAGAGCGGGCTCGGCGAGGTCCCGGCCGCGAGCAACACGCTGGCCTTCGAGCTTTCCGGGGACGGGGAGATCATCCTGTCGCTGGTGACCAAGGAGCCGGGGCCGACCCTGACCCTGGGCCACGGCACGGTCAGCCTGCCTCTCGGGACCTCGTTCCCGACCTCGCCGCTGCCCGCCTACTCCCGGTTGATCCACGACGTGATGCTGGGCGACCGGTCGCTGTTCACCCGACCCGACGGCCTGGTCCACGTCTGGGAGGTCGCCGGAGCGCTCCTGGTCGGCCGGCCTGAGCCGGTCCCCTACCCGCAGGGCTCGTGGGGGCCCGAGGAGGCGGAGGCCCTGGCGGCGCCGACGGGCTGGCTGCTCGGGCCACAGACCGCCTGACCAGCGGTCGCAAGTGCAACAGACCGCCTGACCGGAGGGGCGCCTGCCCCCCTCACTAGATTGGTCGGGTGCGACTCCGACGTGGTCCCCGGCGCGCCGGGTCGCCGTGTTGATCTCGGAGCGGGCGTCTCCCGCGGCCATCCCGGCCGCCCACGCCAACCGCGAGAGGACCGAAGCCCGCCGTCGCCGGAGGGACCTCCTGCTGGTCGCGGCCATGACCGTGGTGGCCGTGGCGCTGCGGTTGCCGACCATCGGCCGGTCCTATTGGGTGGACGAGGCCATCAGCGTCGGCATCGCGTCGCGTCCCCTCGGCCAGCTGCCGCGACTGCTCCGCCACGACGGGTCGCCCCCCCTCTGGTACGTGCTGCTCCACGGCTGGATGGCGGTCTTCGGCACGACGCCGGTGGCCACCCACGCCCTCGCCCTCCTCGTCTCGGTGCTGGTCGTGCCGGTGGCGTGGTGGGCGGGACGCCAGCTCTTCGGGGCCACCGCCGGGGTGGCCGCCGCTGCCCTCGCCGCCACCAATCCCTTCCTCGGTTGGTACGGCACGGAGAACCGGATGTACACCCTCATGGTGGGCCTGGCCCTCGTGGCGCTCACCCTGACCATCCGGGCCAGGCGCGACGGGTCGGCCCGTGACGCGGTGGGCGCAGCGGTGGCGTTCGCCGCCCTCGTCTACACCCACAACTGGGGCCTGTACCTGCTCGCCGCCACCGGGGCCACCCTCCTCGTGCTCGCCAGGCGCGACCGGGACCGGGGCCTGGCCGTCTGGACCGTCGCCGCGGGGGCCGGGGTCGGGATCGCCTACCTGCCGTGGCTCCCCTCGCTGATCGAGCAGGCGTCGGCCACGGCGGCGCCGTGGGCGGTCCCGCCCGGCATCGGTGACCTCTTCGCCGATCCGGCGACGACGCTCGGGGGCACCATCGGCTTCCTCGTGGCGCCCGCCCTCCTCGCCGGCGTGGTCCTCACCCGTCGGTCGAGGAGCCGGGCCACGTCCGACACGGCGACGCTTCTCGTGGTGGTGACCGTCGTGACGACGCTCGGCGGATGGCTGCTCGCCCACCTCGAGCCGTCGTGGACGGTGCGCTACCTGGCGGTGACCATCCCCGGCTGGCTGCTGGCGGCCGCCGGCACCCTGTCGGCCACGAGGACCGGCCGCCGGGTGGTCGCCGGTGTGTGCGCCGCCTTGGCCGCGTGGAGCGTGGTGGGGTCGCTGTGGCCCAACCCCAACCCGGCCAATGCCAAGGACAACGGCGCGGCGGTCGCGGCGGCGGCGTCGGGCTCGCTGCGGGCCGGGGACCTGGTGGTGGTGACCCAGACCGAGCAGACGCCGGTGATCTCCTACTACCTGCCCGCCGGGCTCGCCTACTACGACCCGATGGGGCGGGTCGCGGACCCGGGGGTGGTCGACTGGGACCACATCATCACCCGGCTCGGCGCGGCGTCGCCCTGCGCCTCCGTCGAGCCCGCCGTCGCCGCGCTGCCCGTCGGCGCCCGGGTGCTGGAGGTGGACCCGCTGAGCCCGGTGGGGGCGTCGGGCTCGGCGTGGTCGAAGGACGCCCACCGCCAGGTCGTCGCCATCGACGACCTGCTCGGCCAGGAGCCGTCGCTGCGCCCGGTGCGCTCCTTCACCCAGGGCACGTCGCCCAAGCCCTACAGCCCGGTCATCGGCGAGCTGTTCGTCAAGGTGCGGGGCGCGACCACCTGCCCGTGAACCCGCCCTGTCCGTGAACCCGACCGGCGCCGGTGACCTGCGGGCCCGGCAGGTCGCCGACGCCGTGGCCGCTCCCGCGATCGCCGCCGCGGTCGTCGGCCTCGGGCTGCTCCTCGGCTGGGGCGGGGTCGACGTGGCCGCTTCGGTCCACCGGATCGAGCAGTTCCACTCCGGTGGGTTCGCCCTGTGGGACCCGACGTGGTTCGGGGGCCAGTGGACCCTCGCCTACAGCGTGGTCTTCACGCCGGTGGCGGCCGCGCTGGGGCTGCCGGCGCTGTCGATCGCCGCCGCGGTGGTGGCCACCGCCTCGTTCCAGCGGTTGGTCTCGGGGCGCGGCTCCCTCCGCCCGGGAGCGGCGGGCGCGGCCACGCTGGTCTTCGCCGTCGGGACGGTCGTGGAGACCGCCATCGGCCAGGTCCCCTACCTGACCGGCGAGGCCGTCGGCCTGGCCGCGCTGGCGTGCGCCGCGTCGCGTCGCTGGGTGCCTGCGGTCGTCCTGGCTCTCGTGTCGACCCTCGTCAGCCCGCTCGCCGGGCTCTTCGCCGGGATCGCGGCCGGCGGGTGGGCCATCGACCGGTTCGCCGGCCGCCCGCGCCGCCAGGGGATGCTCCTCGCGCTGGTGGCCATCGCCGCGGTGGCGCCCATCGCCGCGGTCGGGATCGCCTTCCCCCAGCCGGGGGTGATGCCCTTCAGCGCGGTCGACGCCACGTGGGACCTGGTCATCGCGGTCGGGGTGCTCGCGGCCGCGCCCCGCCGTCCCTCGGCGGTCCGGGTCGGGCTGGGCATGTACGCCGTCGCCGTCGTCGGCGCGTGGGCGCTGGCCTCGCCCGTCGGCGGCAACGTCGGCCGGGCGGAAGACTCCCTGGCCCTCCCCCTGGCCGTGGCCTTCCTGTGGGGCCGCACGCGCGTCCTGCTCGTCGTCGCCGCCGTCCCGCTCTTCCTGTCCGCCTGGGACCCGGCGTGGGGAGCCATGTCCTCCATCCCCGCGGACCCTGCGACCCGGGCCGGGTACTACGCGCCCCTCGACGCCTGGCTGCACCACGCCGACCCCGGCGGCTCGGCCGGACGGGTGGAGGTCGTGCCGACCCGCGCCCACTGGGAGAGCGTGTGGGTGGCGCGGGCCGTCCCGCTGGCGAGGGGTTGGGAGCGTCAGAGCGACGTGTCCCTCGACCCGATCTTCTACCGGAGCAGCGGGTTCGGGCCGCTCGACTACCGGCGCTGGCTGCTCGGGGCGGGTGTCCGCTGGGTGGCGCTCGCCGCCGCCCCCCTCGACTCGAGCGGGGTGCGCGAGGCGCAGGTCCTGGAACGCGGGGTGCCGGGCCTGCGGGAGGTGTGGCGCGACCGCGACTGGCGGGTGTGGGCCGTCGACAGGTCGCCGGGCCTGACCGGAGCGGGGGCGGTGGTCACGGCATCGACCCCCGACACGATCTCGGTCGTGGCCGAGCGCGCCGGGACGGTGACGCTGCGGGTGCGGCCGAGCGGCAGGTGGCGGCTCACGAGGGGCGCGGGATGCGTGCGCCCCGGTCCCGGCGGCTGGCTGGAGTTGACGACGCGCCGGCCCGGACGGGTCACGCTCTCGGTCGGGCTGGTCGGCACGGGTGCGGGCTGCGGCACCGGCTGAGCCCCCCGGCGGCGTCGACGAGCAGGGCGGGCAGGGCAGGAGCCCGCCGCGCCGATCCGGCCAAGGCGACGTCAGCCGACGGTCACCTCGACGCCAACGGTCACCTCGACGCCGTCGCCGTCGAAGGAACGCAGCCCGGCGATGGCCGCGGCCGCCGGCCGCGGCGTCTCGTAGGACCAGGCCACGTCCGGGTGGGCGCCGCTGGAGGTGGTCACGGTCCAGTACGACGCCTGCCCCTTGTACGGGCACACCGAGGCCGTGGTGGTGGGGGTGACCTCGGCGCTGACGTCGGCCGCAGGCAGGTACCAACGCAGCGGGAACCCGGTCTCGGCGACGGCCACCGCCCGGGAGGTCTCGGCGACGAGCTCGCCGTCGACGCGGACCGCCACCCGCCGCGAGGAGGCGAGGGTGTCGACACGGTGGAACGGGTCGCGGGGGTGGCCGGCGACCTCCTCGTCCTCCTCGAGCCAGCGGCCCCACCGGTCGAGGTAGGGGGAGAGCAGCCCGGAGAGGTCGGGGGCGGCGGCGTCGACCGCGACCGGGTACTCCCAGAACGCATCGGTGACCAGGCGGTCGCCGATGCGCAGGTGCCAGTAGGTGGCGTCGCCCTTGAACGGGCAGTGGGTCACGGTGTCGCTCGGCTCGAGCAGGTCGGTCCTCACGTCCGCTCTCGGAACGTACCAGCGGGGCAGCAGGGCCGTCTCGTGGAGCATGCGGGCCGAGAGCGTGTCGAGCACGGTCACGCCGTCGAGCTCGCCGCGGACGCGCTGGGCGACGCCGTGGACGAAGAGGAGGTGGGCCGGCGACGCCGGGACGGCGATGTTGAGCGCGCCGCCGGTCGGGCGGCCGAGGGGGGCGATGGAGCCGATGGTGAGCGACATGCATCCGTCCTACCACGCACCCCTATCCTCGAACGCTGAGGAGCCATCCGAGGTCGCCCGAGCGTGAGAGGAGCACGGCCGTCACCACCACCTCCAGCGAGCCGCCTGCCATCCGCCGCTCCGCCGCCGCCGTCGGCCGGACGGCCCGCGCCACGCGCGGCCACCTCGAGGTCCTCTTCGGGGGTCCGGCGCGCACGCGCGTCATCGTCGTGCTGGCCGCCGTGCTGGCCATGAGCAGCGCCGACGCGGCGACCGTCGGCGCGTCGGCCACCGAGCTGCGCGCCGCGCTGCACATCAGCAACACCGACATCGGGCTGCTGGTCACCGCGAGCTCGCTGGTGGCCGCCGTGGCCAGCCTGCCGTTCGGTGTGCTCGCCGACCGCGTGAAGCGCACCAGGACCCTGGGCGTGACCGTGATCCTGTGGGGTCTGGCCATGCTCTGGAGCGCGATGGCGTCCAACTTCGCCGAGCTGCTCCTCGCGCGGCTGGCGCTCGGCCTGGTGACGGCGTCGGCCGGCCCGATCGTCGCGTCGATGGTCGGTGACTACTTCCCGAGCGCCGAGCGCGGCCGGGTCTACAGCTACATCCTCACCGGGGAGCTGGCCGGGGCGGGCATCGGCTTCGTGGTGACCGGCGACGTGGCCGCGCTGTCCTGGCGGGCGGCGTTCGTCTTGCTCGCCCTGCCGACGTTCGTGCTGGCCCGCTTCTTGTTCCGCCTGCCCGAGCCCGTCCGTGGTGGGCGCGCCCCGCTCGCCCACCACGTGCCGGGGCCCGATGGCCCGCCGGGGACCGGAGCGCGCCAGACGTCGGTGCAGGACGCGACGACGGTGCTGCGCCCGAGCGGTTCGGCGGGCACCGGTTCGGCGGGCACCGGTGCGGTGAGGGGGGCGTACGACCCGTTCCCCTACCCCGATCCCGACGTGACCGGCGGCGTGGCCCCAGCGGCGCCGGTCGAGGCGTCCCGACGCGGCCGCCGCTTCCGCGCCCGGGCCACGCCGGCGCCGGGGGGGCGGGCGGGGCCCGATCCGACCACCAGGCTCGAGCGCGACGGGCCGGGGGACCCCACCCGATCCGCGACCGGGGTGATCCCCCCGCTGGCCGGACCCGAGGTGCCCCACCGCGACCGGGAGGTGCCGACCAGCGACGCTGCGGGGCTGGACGCGGAGGTGAGCGAGACCGACGCCCAGCGCGTCGCCAGGCAGAAGGGGATCCTGCCCGATCCCGACGCCGTGCTGCGCAAGGACCCGAGGCGGATCGGCATCTGGGAGGCGAGCCGCTACCTGCTGCGCATCCGGACCAACAACATCCTGATCGTGGCCAGCGCCTTCGGGTACTTCTACCTGTCGGGGGTGGAGACCTTCGCCTCGGAGTTCACCCACCAGCAGTACGGGGTGCCCCAGGCTTTGGCGAATGTCCTGATCCTGTTGATCGGTGTCGGTGCGGTGGCGGGGGTCCTCGTCGGCGGTGGCGTGAGCGATCTCCTGCTGCGGCGCAGGTACCTCAACGCGCGGGTGCTGGTCGCGGGCATCGCCGCCCTGGCCACCACCTTCGCGTTCCTGCCCGCCATCCTCACCCGGTCGTCGGTCGCCGCCCTGCCCTACCTGATCCTCGCCGGCTTCGCGCTCACCGCGCAGAACCCGCCGATCGACGCGGCCCGCCTCGACATCGTGCCGCCTCTCCTGTGGGGTCGGGCGGAGGGGTTGCGCACCCTGCTCCGGACCGCCGCCCAGTCGTTGTCGCCGGTCCTCTTCGGCGCGAGCACCGACCTGCTCGGCGGCGGCCGGTCCGGACTGCAGTGGACCTTCGCCATCATGCTCCTGCCGCTGCTGGCCAACGGCGTCGTGCTGCTGCTGGCCCTGCGCACCTATCCGAGGGACGTGGCGACCGCCGCCGCCGGGCCGGCATGATCGACGAGGTGGAACCGTGAAGATCCGCATCGGGGTGGGTGCCGGGGGTGGCCTCGGTGCCGAGGCGCTCACGACCGTCGTCGACGGCATCGCGTCGGCTGGCCTCGACTCGCTCTGGCTGGCCGAGATCCTGACCGGCGCGGCCATCGACCCCCTCGTCGGCCTGGCCTGGGCGTCGGGGCGCAGGCCTGGCGTCAAGTTGGGCACGACCATGCTGCTGCCTGGACGCAACCCGCTCCGGTTGGCCAAGGCCGTCGCCGACCTGGACCGGCTGTCGGGCGGACGCGCCCTGGTCACCTTCGTGCCCGGCCTCGCCACCGAGCCCGAACGCTCCTCCATCGGCGTCGACCCCGCGGCCAGGGGCCGAGCCATCGAGGTCCTGCTCCCCCTCGTCCGGGCCTTCTGGGCGGGTGAGACCGTGACCTGGTCGGGTGCGGGGGCCGGGGTCGGCCTCGACGAGGTGCGCCTCGACGCCGTGTCGCTGGCGCGCCGCCCCGTCCAGGATCCCCTCGAGGCGTGGCTGGGGGGCATGGCCCCTGCAGCCCTGCGCCGCTGCGGCCGGATGGCCGACGGATGGCTCCCCTCACTGTGCACCCCCGCCTCGGCGTCGGCGGGACGCCAGGTGATCGAGGCGGCGGCCGCCGGGGCCGGTCGGGCCATCAGCGACGAGCACTTCGGCGTGAGCATCGGCTACGCCCACCGGCCGCTGCGGCCGGCCGCGGCCGCCGCCATGGCGGCCAGGTCCCGCGGCGGCGACCCCTCCGAGCTCGTCCCGGTCGGCTGGGACGCCACGCGCCGGCTGCTCGAGACGTTCGTCGCCGTCGGCTTCTCCAAGTTCGTCCTGCACCCGATCGAGGCGCCCGACGACTGGGCCGCCGAGTTGGCGGCCATGGGCGAAGCGGTCGGCGACCTGCAGACCTGACCGGGCCCCTCGGCGATCTAGATGTCGACCGACGCGGCCTCGGGGTCGTCGACCGCGCCGTGGACGGGGAGCGCCGACCACAGGTCCTCGGGCTCCCGCCACGGGTCGCTCGGCGTCCCGGCCTCGGCGGCGACGATGGCCTGCCACACCCGCTCGGAGGTGCAGGGCATGTCCAGGTGGCGGACGCCGATGTGGGCGAGCGCGTCGATGACGGCGTTGTGGACCGCAGGCGTGGACCCGATGGTGCCCGACTCGCCGATGCCCTTGGCCCCGAGCGGGTTGAGTGGGCTCGGGGTCTCGGTGTTGTGGATCTCGAACGACGGCATCTCCGCTGCGCTCGGCATGGCGTAGTCGGTGAGGTTGGCGGTGAGCGGGTTGCCCTCGGCGTCGTACACGACCTGCTCCCACAGGGCCTGGGCCATGCCCTGGGCGATGCCACCGTGCTGCTGGCCGGCGACGATCAGCGGGTTGAGGATCCGGCCGCAGTCGTCGACGGCGACATGGCGGATCGGCGTGACCTTGCCGGTGTCGCGGTCGACCTCGACCACCGCGATGTGGGCGCCGAAGGGGAAGGTGGCGGCGGACTGGCGGAAGTCGACCGTGGCCGCGAGGGGCGATCCGGCCGCCTCGGCCATGGTGGCCACCTCTCCCCACCCGAGCGCCGACGACGGCACCCCGGCCACCCCGATGCGCCCGTCGTCGGTCACCACGATGTCGTCGGCGCTGGCCTCGAGGCGGTGGGCGGCGAGGTCCCTGGCGAGGGTCAGGACGCCGTCGGTGGCCTCGGACACGGCGCTGCCGCCGAGCTGCAGGGAGCGCGAGCCGCCCGTGCCGCCCCCGCGAGCCACCTCGGCGGTGTCTGACTGCACGAGGCGGATCGAGGTGAGGGGGATGCCGAGGCGGTCCGCGACGATCATGGCGAAGGAGGTCGGGTGGCCCTGGCCGTGGCCCGACGTGCCGACCCTGATGGTCGCCGAGCCGTCGGTGCCGATCTCCACGACCCCGAGCTCGGTGCCACCGCCGCCCGCGGTGACCTCGACGTAGACCGACACGCCGATGCCGAGCAGCATCCTGTCGCCGCGCTCGCGCCGGGCGGCCTGCTCGGCGCGCAGCGCCGAATAGTCGGCGGCGTCGACGACCGCGTCGAGGGCCCGCCCGTAGTCGCCGCTGTCGTACACGGTCCCCATGACCGTCGTGTAGGGGAACACGTTGGGCCCGAGCAGGTTGCGACGTCGGAGCTCGACGGGGTCGACGCCGAACTCGACCGCGGCGATGTCCATGACCCGCTCGAGCAGCTCGGCTGCCTCAGGCCGGCCCGCCCCGCGGAACGCTCCCATCGGGGTCGTGTTGGTCATCGCCGAGGCCACGTCGTAGCGGATGGCCGGGATCCGGTAGACCCCCTGGGCCATCATCCGGGTCGGTCCGAGGGCCAGGGCACCGCCGAAGCCGGCGTAGGCACCGGAGTCGCTGATCACCCGCAGGTGCATCCCGGTGATGTGGCCGCCGTCGTCGAATCCCATCTCGACGTAGTCGACCTGGCCTCTCCCGTGCGGCGTGGCCACCAGGTTCTCCGACCGGGTCTCCGCCCAGTGGACGGGCCGGCCGATGCGCCGGGCAGCGGCGACGGCCACGACGTGCTCGCTGCCGACGCCGGCCTTGGCCCCGAACGCGCCTCCGACGGCGGGGGCGACCACCCGGACGCAGTCGGGGTCGAGCTCGAGCATGGCGCACAGCTGCCTGTGGAAGCCGTGGGGCATCTGGGTCGACACCCACACCGTGAGGTCGTGGCCCCGGCCGTCGTCACCCGGCACGACGGTGATGGCGTTGGGCTCCATGGGCATCACGGCCACCCGCTGGTTGGCGATCCGCGCCCTGACCACGTGGGCGGCGCCGGCGAGCGGGTCGGCGCCGGCCGGGTCCTGGACACCAGCGGCGAGGTTGGTGCCCATCTCCTCGAAGGCGAGCGGGGCGTCCGGCGCGAGCGCGGCCTCGGGGTCGACGACGGCGGGGAGCGGGTCGAGGTCGACCACGACGAGCTCGGCGGCGTCGACCGCCTGGGCCCGGGTCTCGGCGACCACGGCGACCACGGCGTCGCCGACGAAGCGGACCTTGTCGGTCGCGAGCGGCGGTCGCCCGGCCCGCTCGTTGAGGACCATCAGACCGTGGACGACGGGCAGGTCGAGGTCCGACGCGCGCAGCACGGCGACCACGCCGGGCGCAAGCTCCGCCTCCGTCGTGTCGACGCTCAGCACCCGTCCGTGGGGGAGCGGGGATCGCACGAAGGCCAGGTGGGTGAGACCATCGACGTCGATGTCATCGACGTAGTCGGCCCCGCCGGCCAGCAGCCTGGGGTCTTCGAGGCGGGGGACGCGGTTTCCGAGTATCGAGCCGGGCACATCCGAACGCTACCGTGCCCGGCTCGCCTCCCCGCCAACTCAAATGGCCGCCGGCGACCCGGCGGCCGGCTCCCGGCCTAGCCGACCCGGCCGTACCCCGTCGGAGGGCCGTCGTAGCCGATCGACTGGATCTGCACGACCGTGCCGGGCGAGTTGGCCGAGATCACCTGGCCCGCGCCGACGTACATGGCCACGTGCCCGGGCTCCGAGCCGCCGTAGAACACCAGGTCGCCGGGCTGCAGCTGACCGGCCGAGACCCTGGCGGTGTCGGCGTACTGGGTGACGGTGTAGTGGGGCAGCGCGATGCCGGCGGCGGCGTAGGCGTACATGACCAGACCGGAGCAGTCGAACCCCGACGGCGCGGCCCCGGCCCACACGTAGGGCACACCGAGCTGCTGCCTGGCCACGCTCACCGCGGTGGCGGCGGCACCGGACCCGGCGCTCGTCGCCGTGCTGTGGCTGGACGCGGCGCGGCTGGTCGTCGAGTGGGACGACCGCGACGACGGCGAGGATCCCGCCGGGGAGGAGCCCGACGTGGACGGCGCCGTGGGGGCCGGGCCCGAGAGGGTCAGCACCTGGCCGACGAGCAGGGCGTTGGGGTCGCTCAGGTGGTTGCGGGCGGCGAGGGCCGACACTGTCGCGCCGAATCGGGCGGCGACGGCGCCCAGCGTGTCGCCCGCTCGCACCGTGTAGGTCCCGGAAGACCCCGCGCCGGCGCCGGTGCCGCTTGTCGCGACCGCGGGTCCACCGCCCAGGGAGAGCTGCTGGCCGACCACGATGAGGTTGGGGTCGGCGATGCCGTTGGCGCTCGCCAGTGCGGCCACGGTCGTGGCGTGGTCGGCGGCGATCGAGCCGAGCGTGTCCCCGGCCCGCACGGTGTAGCTGGACGACGTGTAGCTGGACGACGCGTAGCTGGACGACGTGGGGCTGGACGGGTCGCCGGCGGCGGATGCCGACGACGGGGTCGTCGCGGTCGCCCCTGCGGGCAGGAGCAGCGACTGGCCCACCATGATCAGGTTGACGTCGGCGATGCGGTTGGCGGCGGCCAGCGCCCTGACCGTCGTGCCGTGGCTCGACGCGATGGTCGCCAGCGTGTCGCCCGCTCGCACCGTGTAGGTGCCTCCGACGCGGGCCGACAACGCCGGGCTGGCCGACGCGACCGACACCATCCCGCCGACGGTGGTGACACCCGCGGTGGCCACCACCCCGGCGGCGAGCACCTTGAGCGACTGCGACCTGCCCTGCTGCTGCAGACGGGCCAGGCGGTCGATGACCCCGTTGCGCTCCAGGTCGCTCAGATCGCCGCCGGCCAGGCGGTAGGCGACGACGACGGGGGTGAGCACCACCCCGAGGGCCCAGGAGCCCACGAAGCGGACCAGGTCGGCGTGCGACACCGTGACCACCGCCTCGGGGACCACCGCCTGGGGGACCACCGCCTCGGGCGTGGCGTCAGCTCCGTGGTCGGTCGCGCCTGTGGCCAGCTCCCGAGCGAACGCGTCCCAGTCGACCGGCGCGGACCTGGCGAAGGCCGCGTCCATCTCCCGCTCCACCGAGATCCGCCGCAGCCGCCGGACGAGGGCGGCGTAGCCGCAGGTCACCAGGGCCACCCCCAGGGTCGCCCACCGCAACCCGCCACTGCCGCTCGACGCGGCGGACACACCGACCAGCAGCAGCGAGGCCACCAGGACGGCGAAGGTCCGCCGACGACGGAGCCCGACGCGGACGGCGACGCCGGCGTGGCCCGGTGCCCGGGGGACGCCGACCGACGGCGTGGCCGGGGAGCCGGGGCGCGGCGGGGCGGTCAGCACGGCTCGGTGCGATCGACAGGTGCGAGGGCGCGCGTCATCATCGGCCTGCTCTCCTCCAGTTCCCCCGTGGCGGCAGGGCGGCCGCCGGGGATCGGTGCTGCGACCCTAGCCGTCCGACGCCGCCGCGGGAACCCACCGGATCGGGCGTCGGGGCGCCGGCCTCGCTAGCGTCTGAGGTGTGCTCTACGCCTTCGGCCTCACCCGGGTAGCGGTCGTCGTGAGCGACCTGTTCTTCCTCGATCCGGTCCAGAAGCAGGGCCAGGAGGGGGCGGAGCGCGGGGTGCGACTCGAGGTCCGCCTCCTCGAGAGGGGCGAGCTGCACGGCTCGGTGTACTCGGCGCAGCCGATCGGCATCGAACGGCCGATCTGGCGGATCGACCTGCTCGAGACGGTCACGAGCACACCCGGCAGCTTCGACCGCACCCACCACCATCCCGCCTTCGACGGGTGGGAGCCGGGCAGGCGGGTCTACGAGCCGGCGCTGTCGGCGAACCCGATCGCCTTCATCGGCGAGCACCTCGCCGATCTCCCCTCGCTCCTGGGGGCGGCCGGGGTCGACGCCGGCGAGCTCGGGCCCCGTGACACCGACGAGCTGCGGGCGGCGGTGCCCGAGATCCTCGACGCCACCCGGCGGCTGCTCGGTCGGGTCCACGCGGGCGAGCTCGGAGGGGCGCCCGGCGATCCCGCCGAGCTGGTCAGCGCCCGGGTGGGCTGGCTGTAGCGCCGCTCAGCCGGTGACGGCCGGGTCCTCCCGATCCGTCGGAACGTCCCCGGCCCCCAGAGGGGCCGCCGGATCGAGGGCGGTCCTGCGGAATCCGGGGAGCGCCCTGGCCAGGACCAGCGCACCGACCATGCAGGCCACCCCGCCCGACACGACCGATACCTCGTTTCCGAGGGTGGTGGCGACGGCCCCCGCCTCGAGGTCGCCGAGGCGGGGGCCGCCCTGCACCACGCCGATCTGCAGCCCCGACAGGCGCCCCCTGAGGCGGTCCGGGACCGAGAGCTGGATGATCGTGCTGCGGAACACGGCCGAGAGCACGTCGGCCCAGCCGGCGACCGCCAGCAGCACGAGGGCCACGGGCAGCCACGTGACCAGGCCGAACACCGAGATCGCCGCCCCCCAGATCAGGACCGCGACCACCACCGCCCTGCCCTGGCGCCGCACGCGGTTGACCCAGCCGGTGGTGAGCGCGCCGATCAGGGCGCCCACGCCCGGTGCGGCGTAGAGGAGCCCGAGCACCGTCGCACCCCCGCCGAAGGTCCCGGCGGCCAGGGCGGGGAAGAGGGCCCTCGGCATCCCGAAGACCATGGCGTTGATGTCGATCAGGTAGGCGCCCTGGATGCTCTGGTGCCCCCGCAGGTAGCGGAACCCCTCGGCGACGGCCCGGTAGCCCGGGCGTCGCGCGCCGGCCATCGGCGGCTGGGGGCGCAGGGCGCACGCCGCGCCGACCGCGACGAGCGTGGTCGCCACGTCCACCCAGTAGACGAAGTGCACCCCGGCGCCGGCGAGGAGCAGGCCGGCGACGGCCGGCCCGACGACCGTGCCGGTCTGGAACAGCGCCTGGAACAAGGCGGACGCCCCGGAGATCTGGTCGGCCCTGACCAGGTTGGGATAGATGGCGTTGCGGGTCGGCGAGTCGAATCCGGCCAGTCCGGCGCTGACGGCCGGGAACACGAAGAGCGGCCACAGGTGGGTGCCGAGGTCGGCGTTGACGGCCAGCCCCGAGGTGGTCAGGGCCATCAGCGCCTCGACCAGGACGAGGACGCGACGGCGGTCGACGGCGTCGATGACCGAGCCGCCGATCAGGGAGCAGACGAGCAGCGGCCCGAGCTGGGCCAGGCTGACCAGGCCGACGTCGAGCGAGGAGCGGGTGAGCGCGTAGACCTGGAAGGGCACGGCGACGGCCGTCAGCTGGGTGCCGAGAACCGACACCAGCTGGCCGCCGATCAGCAGCCGGAAGTCCCGGCTCTCCCGCAGTGGCGACAGATCGATCAGCACGCTGCGGCGAGGCACCCGCTCCACGCTACGTGGAGGACCGCGAGAGGAAGGAGGCTGGGCATCATGGCGACTTCGTCGAGGCCGACCCCGTTCGCTCGCGACGCCTGGCTGGTCGTGGTCGACGTCCAAGAGGTCTTCGCCGACCCGGCCAGCGGCTGGTACGCGCCGGGCACGGCGTCGCTGGTCGAGCCGGTCGCCCGGCTCGCCGCCCGTTGGGGCCCACGCGTGGTGCTGACCCGCTTCGTCGCGCCCGACGCTCCGCGCGGCTCGTGGGTGCCCTACTACCGGCGCTGGCCGTTCGCCCTCCAGCCGGCGGGCGCCCCGATCTACCGGCTCCTCGACGGGCTGCCCAGGTCCCCGGTCGTGGACGCCACCACCTTCTCCAAGTGGGGCCCCGACCTGGCCGCCCTCACCGGTGACGCCGACCTGGCGCTCTGCGGCGTGGCCACGGACTGTTGCGTGCTCGCCACCGCCCTGGCGGCGCTCGACGCGGGCATCGGCGTGCGCGTCATCGCCGACGCCTGCGCCGGCACCACCGAGGCCGCCCACCACGCCACCCTGGCCCTGCTCGCCGGGTTCGACCCCCAGGTGCGGATCACGACGCTCGCCGACGAGCACGCGGTGATCGGGGTCGCGGGACCGCCGGGGTAGGGTCCGACCGTGACACGAGCACTTGTCCTCGGAGGCGGCGGCCCCGTCGGCATCGGCTGGGAGGCCGGGCTGGCCGTGGGGCTGGCGGATGCGGGCGTCGCCTGGTCCGACGCCGAGCTCATCGTCGGGACGTCGGCCGGGTCGGTCGTCGGGGCGGCTCTGGCCTGTGGTCTCGACCTCGCCGACTTCGTCGACCTGGCCGACGTGCCCCTGCCCCTCGCCGACGGCGTGGGCAGCGGCGGCGGCGGTCTCGATCCCGACGCCATGCAGGCGGTCATGGGCGCCATGGCCGCGGGTGCCGACGGCGATCCCGCCGCGCTGGCCCGCCTCGGGGGGATCGCCCTGGCCGCCACCACCGTGGACGAAGCGACCTTCGTGGCCGTGTTCGCCGCCGTGGCCGGCCTCCCCTGGCCGGACCGCTACCGCTGCACGGCGGTGGACACCGGGAGCGGCGAGTTTCGTGTCTGGGACCGCGAGGCGGGGGTCGACCTGGCCACGGCGGTGGCGTCGAGCTGCTCGGTGCCTGGCGTCTTCCCTCCGATCACCATCGGCGGTCGCCGCTACATGGACGGCGGCATGCGCACCGCGCTCAACGCCGATGTGGCCATCGGCCACGAAGTCGTCGTCGCCGTTTCCTGCTTCGCGCCGACCCTTCCCGAGGGTCTGAGCGATCCCGTCTTCGACGCCATCGCCGGGGCCCAGCTCGCCGAGCTGGAGTCGGTCGCCGCGTCGGGAGCGCGCCTGGAGACGATCGCGCCGGGTCCGGAGTTCCTGGAGGTCAGCGGCTGGGGCCTGCACCTCATGGACCCGTCCAAGGTGCGGGGCGCCTTCGACGCCGGCCGCCGCCAGGGCGCCGACGAGGCCGCCCGCATCGCGGAGGCCTGGTCGGCCTAGGGCCGGAGGCGATCGATGGCCCGTTGGACCCTGGCCTCGCTGACCGGGCCTCCCGTACCGAGCGACTGCGCCCAGATCGACACGCGCAGCTCCTCCAGCATCCAGCGCACGTCGTCGGCCTCGGGGCGGCCGGTCCACACGTCCGTCCCGGTGCCGGTCGGCTCGCGGCCGGTCCACCCCCGCCGGCCCGGACCGACCGTGAGGAGGTCGAGGCGGTCCTCGAGGCGCCTGACGGCCCGCATCCGCTCCCGGTCGCGGAGCGGGTCGGCGGCCAGCAGGTCGATGCGCCGCTCGGCCGCCTTCAGGTAGCGCACGACGTCGACCAGTCGCCGGGTGCCGGTTCGCGTGACGAAGCCCGGGCCGACGAGGCGCTCCAGCTGCACTCGCAGGTCGGCGACCGAAGGTCCGAGCACCGATGCCACGAGGGGCTGGAGCCGGCGGCGGACGACCGACGCCCACACGAGCACGAGCGCGGCACGTCGGACCACGCGATCGGCCGCGTCGGGTGCGCCCCTTCGGCTGGCGTCGATCAGGCGGTCCCACGCCGCGCCGTCCCACACCGGGCCGCCGGCGTCGGTCAGCAGGCGATCGACCGCCGCCAGCGCGGCATCGTCGAGGAAGGCCGGCACGCTGGCGTGGGGGACCGACCCGAGCGCCAGCTTGGCGTCGTCAGGGAGCCGGCGCGCCGACCTGGCGACGGGTGGTACGACGGTCAGCGCCAGCAGGCGGCGGGTGCCCGCCCACATGGTCGTCGCCTGGTCGGTCTCGTCGGTCAGCACCCGGATCCCGACACTGTCGCCCTCGTCCACCAGGGCGGGGAAGCCGCGCACCACGTGGCCTCCGATGCCCGATTCGACGACCCTGGGCAGCGTGGCGAAGTCCCAGGACCTGATCCCGGAGCGCTCGACCGACGACGTCGCCGAGGCGACCGCACGGCGCAGGGCGGCGTGGAGCCGCCGCCGGATGGCACCGAGGTCCTTGCCGGTGGCGAGCAGCCGGCCCTGACGGTCCTCGACCACGAAGGTCAGCCGGAGGTGGGAAGGGATGGCGCCGAGGTCCCACCACGCGGAGGAGACCGGGGCGCCGATGCGTCGGGCCGTCCACGACGCCAGGACCTCGAGCAGCGGACCGTCGGCCGGTGTCGCCTCGGCGACGAAGCGAGCGGCCGCGTCGGCGACGGGGTGGATCTGACGACGGAGCTCCTTGGGCAGGCTGCGGAGGATGGCGGCCACGAGGTCCGTCCGCAGCCCCGGGATCTGCCAGTCCCACCCGTCGTCGCCGACCTGGTTGAGGAGGGCCAGGGGCAGGTGCACGCTCACCCCGTCGTCGTCGGCTCCCGGGTCGTAGACGTAGGCGAGGCGCAGGTCGATCCCGTCCCGGCGCCACCCGTCGGGCCAGTCGTCGAAGCGGATGCGGCCGGCACCGGGGGCGACGAGCGCCGAGGGCGCGAAGGTCAACACGTCGGGGTCGGTCTGGGCGGCGCGGCGGTACCACCGGTCGAAGTGGCGGCCCGACACCACGTCGGGGGGCACCCGCTGCTCGTAGAGGTCGAAGAGGGCGTCGTCGTCGACGAGGAGGTCCCGGCGCCTGACCCGGTCCTCGAGCGCCCGCACCGCCTCCGTCGCACGCTGGTTGGCCGCGACGAATCGGTGGTGGGTCTGCCAGTCCCCCTCGACCAGGGCGTGGCGGACGAACAGGTCGTGGGCGAGCGCCGGGTCGAAGCGCCCGTAGTCGACCTTCCTGCCCTCGACGATCGGCACGCCGTAGAGGGTGACCCGCTCGATGGCGACGGTGCCGGCGCGCTCGGCGTCCCAGTGCGGCTCGCTGTAGCTGCGCTCGACGAGGTGGTCGGCGAGCCGCTCGACCCACGCCGGGTCGACGCGCGCCGCCGTCCTGGCCCACAACCGGTTGGTCTCGACCAGCTCGGCCGCCATCACCCACCGGGGCGACGCCTTGGCCAGCGCGGAGTCGCGGCCGAGGGCGAAGCGGGTGCCCCTCGCCCCCTGGAACTCACGGCCGGGTCTGGGGCGCGCCGCGGTGCGTCGCGGCCGCCGGACCGGCCGAGGCGGCTCGTCGGCGCGCCGGCCGATCTGGGAGAGCAGCCCGGCAAGGAGCGAGCGGTGGATGGCGTCGGGCGGAGCCGGCTCCTTGTTGGGCGCCACCCCGAGGTCGCGACCCACCTGGCGCAGCTGGGTCACGAGGTCCTGCCACTCCCTGATCCGCTGGAAGTTGAGGAACTCCCGCCGGCACAGCCGCCGGAACTGGCTGCCCGAGCCGGCCCGTTGCTGCTCCCTGACGTGCTCCCAGAGGCGCAGGTAGGCGAGGAAGTCGGAGTCGGACTCGGCGAAGCGGCGATGGGCCTCGTCGGCCGCCTGGCGGGCCTCGCTCGGCCGCTCACGGGGGTCCTGGATCGACAGCGCCGCCGCGATCACCGTCACCTCCCGCAGGGCGGCGTTGGTCTCCGCCTCGAGCAGCATCCTGGCGAAGCGGGGGTCGATCGGCAGGGCCGCCAGCCGACGCCCGAGATGGGTGAGGCGGGGCCCGCGGTCATCCGGGTGTCGTTCCTGGCCGCCTGCGTCCCCGTCGCGGCGGAGCGCGCCCAGCTCGTCGAGCAGCAGGAGCCCGGCGGTCACCTGCCGACGGTCGGGCGGGTCGACGAAGGGGAAGGCGGCCACGTCGCCGAGGCCGAGGGAGGCCATGCGCAGGATGACCGAAGCCAGGTTGGTCCTGACGATCTCGGGATCGGTGAACGCCGGGCGCCCGTCGAAGTCCTCCTCGGAGTAGAGGCGCACGCACACGCCGGGGCCCAGACGCCCGCAGCGACCGGCCCGCTGGTTGGCCGACGCCTGGGAGATGGGCTCGATCGGGAGCCGCTGGACCTTGGTCCTGGCGTTGAAGCGCGAGATCCTGGCCGTGCCGGCGTCCACCACGGCGCGGATCCCCGGCACGGTGATCGACGTCTCGGCCACGTTGGTGGCGAGCACGACCCTGCGGCCGCGGCCCGGCCGGAAGACCCGGTGCTGGTCGGCGGCGGAGAGCCTGGCGTAGAGCGGCAGGATCGCCACCCCCGAGCCGGCGTGGCGCAGCTCGGCCCGGGTGAGCGCGTCGGCGGTGTCCCGGATCTCCCGCTCTCCTGAGAGGAACACGAGGACGTCACCGTCGCCCTCGGCGAGCAGCGCCCGCACCGCGTCGACGACGGCTTCGGTCTGGTCCCGGTCGCGGTCGTCGGCGTCGTCGACGACCGGCTCGTAGCGGATCTCCACGGGGTAGGTCCGCCCGGAGACCTCGACCACGGGTGCGTCGCCGAAGTGATCGGCGAAGCGGGCGGTGTCGATGGTGGCCGAGGTCACGACCACCTTGAGGTCCGGCCTGCGGGGCAGGAGCGTCCTCAGGTAGCCGAGGAGGAAGTCGATGTTGAGGCTCCGCTCGTGGGCCTCGTCGATGATGATCGTGTCGTAGGACGTGAGCAGCGGGTCCCTCGGGATCTCGGCGAGGAGTATCCCGTCGGTCATGACCTTCACGAGGGTGGTGTCGCCGACTCGGTCGTCGAAGCGCACGGCGTAGCCGACGACCGCCCCGAGGGGGGTGTCGAGCTCCTCGGCGATCCGCTCGGCGACAGTTCGGGCGGCGATGCGCCGGGGCTGGGTGTGGCCGATCGTCCCGGTGACGCCCCGCCCGAGCTCCAGGCAGATCTTGGGGATCTGGGTGGTCTTGCCCGAGCCGGTCTCGCCGGCCACGACCACGACCTGGTGGTCCCTGATGGCCTCGAGGATCTCGGACCGCCGCTCCGACACGGGGAGCTCCGGCGGATAGGCGACCTGCGGGACGGCGGCCAGGCGGGACTCGTAGCGCACGCGGGCCGCCGCCACCTCTGCGTCCCAGCGCGCCCCGCTGCGGTGACGCCGACGCTCGAGGCGGTGCCGGTCCCTGAGGGTCATCTCCTGGTCCTCACCCGCCCAGGGCGACGGGAGGTGGATCGTCACGGGGTGACGCTATCGGCCAGCGACACCCCCGGCCGGGCCGACGCTTCGGCCCGGCCGCTCTCACGGGGTGCTCAGGCGGCGGGACCGTCGCCGAGGGTGACGGTGCCCGAACGGGCCTGGCCGGTGGCGGTCGTCCACCCGAGCGAGACCTTGTCCCCGGGGTGGTGACCGACCAGCAGTTGGGTGAGCGACGCCGGCGTGGAGACCGTCTGACCCCCGAAGCTCGTGATCACGTCGCCGACGGCGAGCCCCACCCCCTGGGCGGCGGTGCCGCCGATCACCTTGGAGACCTGCGTGGTCGGCCCGGTGACGGCCTGGTTGGTGAAGCCCACGCCGAGGAAGGCGGTCGACCCGATGTGGATCCGGGACGAGCCCTGGTGGGCCTGGATCTGCCTGGCCAGGGTGACGGCCTTGTCGATGGGGATGGCGAAGCCCTGGGTCCCGCTGCTGAACGAGAAGCTCTGCGAGGCGGCGGTGTCGATCCCCACCACCTGGCCAGCGGCGTCGACCAGCGATCCGCCCGAGTCGCCTGCCTGGATGTTGGAGTTGGTCTGGATGAGACCGGTCAGCTGCTCGGACGTGCCGTTGCCCTGGTCGCTGGCGGTGATCGACTGGTTGAGCCCGGTGACCGCCCCGCCGGCGTGCGACGGGACACCCCCCCGACCGCCGGCGTTGCCGATGGCGACGACGGGCGTGCCGACCTTGACCGACGCCGCCGTGCCGATGCTGGCCGTGGCCAGCCCGGACGCGCTCTGCAGCTGGAGGAGGGCGACGTCGTCGGACGCGTCGTACCCGACGACCGCCGCCTTGTACGTCTTGCCGTTGCCGATGTCCCTGGCCGTGATGGACGTGGAACCGTTGATCACGTGGTTGTTGGTGAGGATGAGCCCGTTGGCCGACAGGACGATGCCCGTGCCCGCCGCCTGGGCCTGCTGGTAGCTGAGATCGGTGTTGATGTCGACCAGGGCGGGCGCCACCTTTGCGGCGATGGCCGAGGTGTTGGCCGGTGCGCCCGCGCCGGCCGACGAGCCGGGGGAGCCGCCGGGGACCAGCGTGCTGGGGCCGGGGTTGGCGGGGCTGGGGTTGGCGGGCACCACCTGACCCGGGTTCCCGCCGAGCCCGGAGCTCCCGGAGCCCGAACCGCCGCCGAGCCCGGAGCCGCCGGACCCAGAGCCGCCCGACCCACCGGCGGCGGTCACCGAGGTCGAGTGCGGGAGGGTGCGGCCGATGCCGACGCCGGCGAGCACGGCGATGACCACGAGGACGGCCAGCACCCCGGCCCTGGCACCACCTCTGCGGGACGTCCTGGCCGCAGCCCACGGCGTCGCGCCGCTCGGGGCGGGCTGGTGCCAGCCCGATGCCGGAGGGGGCGCCCAGCCGCCTCCGGCCCAACCGGCCTGCCCGTAGGCGGGCTGGTCGGGTCCAGACGAGCCGTAGGGCGCGCCGTACCCGGCGGTGCCATAGCCGGGCTGACCGGGAGTCGGCTGGGGCCTGGCGCCCCCCTGACCGGGCTCACCCCACGGCGCCGGGCCGTAGCCCTGGGGTCCGTAAGACTGCGGGTCACGGGCTGGCCCCGTCGGTCCGGCGGCGGTGGGGTCGTCGGGGCGCGACGAGCCCCACGGCGACGGGGGGGCCTGCCGCGGTGGCTCGGGCCATGCGCTCGGCGGTGCCGGGCGCTCCGGCCCGGGCGACCACCACGCCTCTCCGGACTGCTCTGGACCTGGGGTGCTGCCTTCTGCTTCGCTCATGTCTCCGTCTGCCGGTCACTCGGCTGCGACCCGGCCAATGCCTCCACGACCCAGTGAACGGTACCCACCTGAAGATCCGGTGAATCGGCACTGTGATGTTGCTGAGGCCCGCCGAGGGCCGCGAAACCGCAGGTCAGGCCGGGATGAGCGGGGTCCACAGGTCGGCGGGCTGCTCGACGCGGCGGGGCCTGGAGCGGACGTGGTCGCACCTTCGCGGCCGGCCCGGGCGATCGCGCTCAAGTGATCCCGGCGCCCCGCCGACAACCGAGCCATGCCTCTGCGCCCTGCCCCCCGTGCGACCGAGCGACGAGGCCGCAGGCGACTCGAGCACGTCGCGGCCGCGGCCCTGCTCATCGGATCGCTCGTGGCCGCCATCGGATCGCTCGCTCCCGCCACGGCCACGGCGGCCCTCGCCGCCGGTCACGCCGACCGCGGGCACGTCCACCGTCACCTCGTGACACGGGTCCACGGCCGGGCGAGGGGCCACCGCCACGCCCACGTGGACGCGCGGTCCCACGGCCACCATGGTGGCGCCCTCCTCGGCGATCCCGCGGCGTCCATCACCCCCGACGCCGCCTTCGACCAGCTGTGCCTGACGAGGGGCCACGCCCTGGCGTGCGACGTCGTCGCCCTGCGCTGGATCAACGTCGGCCGGGCCCGTGAGCACCTCGCGCCGATGGTCCCTCCCGGCGCGCTCCACTCGTGGTCGACGACGCGCCAGCTGCAGTGGGTCACCAACGCAGAGCGCGCCGCCCGTCGCCTGCCGTCGCTTCCCGACCGGGCGCCGCTCGATCACCTGGCCCTCGTCGGCGCCATGGAGGGCCGTGATCCGTCCGGGCCGGCCAACGCCACCTGGGGCTCCAACATCTCGTGGGGCTACACCACCGCCCTGGCGGCCGACTTCGGATGGATGTACGACGACGGGCCCCGCAGCCCGAACATCGATTGCGCGTCCGCCGGCGCGGTCGGCTGCTGGGGTCACCGGGCCAACGTCCTCGCGACCTGGCCCGGCTACCAGGGCGCGGCCGCCTACAGCGCCGGGGGCATCCTGGAGATGACCGAGCTCTTCGTCCAGAGGTAGCGGGAGAGGTCGGTAGCCTTCCCGGGTGCCTGCCACCGTGCTGGTCGTCTCGGACAGCCACCTGTCCGACCGCACGCCAGAAGCGGTGGCCAACTGGCGCCGCGTGGTCGACCACGTCGCCGAGGTGGCGCCCGACCTGGTGGTCCACCTCGGCGATGCCAGCCTCGACGGCGTCAACCGGCCGGAGGAGCTGGGTGACACCCGCGCCTGGCTCGACGAGCTGACCGCCCCGTGGCGGATCGTCCCTGGCAACCACGACGTCGGCGACACCCACGACGGCCGCCACGCCACCGCCGTCGACGCGCTCCACCTGGACCGGTGGACGCAGCGCTTCGGCCCCGACTGGTGGTCGGTCGACGTGGCCGCATGGACCGTCGTCGGCCTCGACGCCCAGCTGCTCGGATCCGGCCTCGACGCCGAGGTCGAGCAGTGGACGTGGCTGGCGTCGACCCTCGACACCATCGACCCGGAGCGCCCGATGCTGCTCGCCGTCCACAAGCCGGTCGAGGTGGCGGAACCGGAGCTGGATGCGGCCCCCCGGCTGCGCTTCGTCCCGCCGGCGTCCCGTCGACGCCTCGCGGACCTGTGGGCGCGCCGCCGGGCGCCGGTGACCGTCAGCGGTCACGTCCACCAGGCGCGGGACCTCGTCGTCGACGGTCGCCGCCACGTCTGGGCCCCGAGCACGTGGGGTGTGTTCACCGACGAGATGCAACCGAGCGTCGGGGAGAAGCGCTCCGGGATCACGGCCCTGACCCTGTCCGCCGACGGCGGCATCGAGGTCGACTCCTACCGGCCCGACGGCCTGGCGCAGCTGACCATCGGCCTCGACACGCCCAACCCGTTCCTGTAGGGACGCCCTGCTCGACCGATCAGGACGCGGCCGGCCCCCCGAACCAGGTGGTGGCGAAGTTGTAGACGTTGCCGGCCGACGTGGTCAGGAGGTAGCCGCGGCCCGCGGCACTCAGGGCGACGACCGGCGCGGGCAACCGACGCTGGGCGGTGGAGCCGAGGAACGGTGCGTCGAAGCCGTACACGTTGCCCTTCGCCGTGACCAACCAGAATCCGCCCGTCGCCGAATCCGCCGTGATCCCGGCGACCGACGCCGGCACGTAGCGTCCCCGCAGCGATCCCACGAACGGCGCACGGAAGCCGTACACGTTGCCCTTGGCCGTCACCAACCGGTACCCCCCCGTGGTCGGGTCGGCGGCGATGCCCACCACCCCAGCGGGCAGGTACCGACCCCGCATCGACCCGAGGAACGGGGCGTCGAAGCCGTAGACGTTGCCCTTCGCGGTCACCAGCCAGTACCCGCCCGTCGCCGGGTCGGCCGCCATCCCCACCACCGGCGCAGGGAGGTACCGCCCCTGCATCGACCCCAGGAACGGCGCGCCGTAGTGGTACACGTTGCCCCTGCTGGTGGTCATCCAGTAGCCGCGAGTGACGGGATCGACGGCCGTCGCGACGATCGGGGCGGGCAGGCGGGTCGTGGCCGCCGAGCCGATGAACGGCGCGCCGTAGTGGTACACGTTGCCCCTGCTGGTGGTCATCCAGTAGCCACCAGTGGACGGATCCACCGCGGACGACACGATCGGCACGTAGGTGAAGTTGCCCCCCGTGCCGATGTTGCTCGTCCCCCCGCGCGTGCGGACGGTGACCGCCACCGATGCCGGCGTCTGGGGGGGCACGGTGGCGGTGAGCGAGCCGGAGGAGGTCACCTTCACGTTTCCGGCGGGCACGCCACCGAAGGCGACCGACGTCCGGCCCGGCACGAACGCGCTCCCCGAGACCCTGATGGTCCGCCCGACGGCGGCGCTCGACGGCGACAGCCCGTTCACCGCCGGCCGCTGGTTGCCGACCACCGGGGCCGCCACCCAGTCGAGGTCGACGTTCATGCCCACCCCACCCCACGTCTGGCTGGTGTTGCCCTGGTACTGCTTGATGCGGGTCTGGCCGGGGTATTCTGCGGTCGGGATGTAGCTCGACGAGGTGTCGGGCTCACCGTCCCACTGGGCGAAGTACAGGTAGTTGGGCGCGCCCGACGTTCCCCACAGGGGCGCCAGGTCCTGGTTGACCCCGGCGTCGGCCGATCCGTACACGCCCGAGGCGAAGCCGATGGAGGCGAGGGTGGCGGACCACGCCCGGACGTAGCTGACCACCGCCGAGGAGCAGGCCGGGTTGTTGGTGTTCCACGCCTCCATGTCGTCGTAGATCGGGCTACCGGCGCCCATGCCGAGGGCCTCGGCCTGCTTGGCTGCGTCCTGGGCGGCGGCCGCGCCCTCCGCGGACGCCGACGACGGCGAGATCGCCGCCAGGCCACGCTGGTCTGCGCAGGAGGGCTGCAGCCCGACGTAGAGCGGGATCAGGTGCCAGCCCGACGCCACCTCGGTGTCGACCCAGGTGCTGTTCAAGGTGGCCGGCGTGGACACGCAGGCCTGATTGGCGCCCCCGATGTACACGCCGACGGCCCGGTAGGGCGACGACGCCCGCCACGCGGCCATGGCATCGGTGCTCGGCGTGTAGCACGTGTCGAAGCCCGGGCCGGTGTAGGAGACCGAGCCGATGCTGATCGGGCTCGGCGACGTCGCCGGCGCCGGCGCGGCCCGGCGGGCCAGTGCGGGCGTCACGGACGGACCCGCGAGCGAGGGCGCGGCGCCGGGCGATGACGCCCCTCCTGACGACACCGCACCTGATGACACCGCACCTGATGACACCGCCCGCATGCTGGCCAGCACGGTCCTGGCCGTCCCCGGGTCGGCACCCCACGAGATGGTGGCCAGGACGCCGGCCGCAGGGAAGGCCACGACATCGCGGTGCGACACATCCGGGTTGGGGTTGACCAGGGCCCGCTGCCCACCCACGGTGCCGGCGACGAGGTCGGAGCCTGCCACCTGGGCCGCGCCGTCGTAGGGCTGGAGAGCCACCGCCTCGGTCACCCCGACCAGCTCCGCAGGGCACGCCTGGGTGGCGCCCGGCGTCCCCTCGTACACCGCGTGGACGTCGAAGCGGACACACGTCGTGGGGCTGGCGGCCAGGTCGTCGACCGCCCACGAAGCCGGGACGGTCAGACGCTCCCCGTGGTAGGTCAACGTCTGCCAGCTCGCCGCGGCCTGCGCGGCGGCCGGTCCGGTGAGGCCGGCGACGACGACGACCGAGGCGATCGCCGCCGGCACCACCGTCCGCCCCACCACCGTCCGCCCCACCACCGTGCGCCACGTGGATGTCCCTGATTGCCGGATCGCCCGAAGCACCGACGGAGCGTAGCGAGCCCGACGTCACCGCGGAAGGCAGTGCCCCGACCGACGGTAGCGTCGGCACGTGACCGAGCGCGCCGTGGCCAACCGCACCGCACCGCGGCGCTGAGGGTGGCCGGGCTCAGATGACCAGGCCGAGCCCACCGTCGACGAGGAGGGTGGCACCGGTCGCGTACGTGGTCGACACCAGCGCCACCACCGCGTCCGCGATGTCGTCGGCCTTCGCCACCCGTTGCAGAGGCGCCGCAGCCTCGACCGCCTCCCGCTGCGCCGCCCACGACGACGTCCAGGGCGTGGCCACCAGGCCGGGCGCCACGGCGTTGACCCGCACCCGTCCGCCGGCGTGCTTGGCGAGCAGCGTCGTCAGGTGGTCGAGGCCGGCCTTGGACACGGCGTACGGCAGGGAGCTGCCGGTCTGGCGGATCCCGGCGAGGGAGGTGACCATCACGATCCAGCCGTCCGGGGACGCCCGCAGCATCGGGAGCGCCGCCTGGCTCACGAGGAACGTGCCGATCAGGTTGGTGCGCAGCACCCGCTCCCAGTGCTCGACGGTCACCGATGCGATGTCGGCGAGGGGCACGTCCACCGTCCGGCCGGCGTTGTTGACCAGCCCGTCGAGGCGACCCCACCGCTGCTCGGCCGCGCCGACCAGGGCGGCCGCGGTGGCCGGGTCGCCGATGTCGCCCCGGACGTACACCGCGTCGGGCAGCTCGGCCGCGAGGCGCTCGCCGGCGTCGACCGAGGTGGCCGAGTTGACCACGACACCCGCGCCCAACCCGGCCAGCCGCCTGGCCGTCGCCTCGCCGATGCCGCTCGACGCTCCGGTGACGATCACCGCCTGTCCGCTCAGGTCCACGTCTGCCGCCCCTGGGGTCTCGGAGCCCGGGTCCACTCCCGAGCCGACCGTTCCAGCCTGCCCGATCGGTCGGGCTCGCGCCCATCCGCGACCGGATCGCGCCGCCGCCCGTGGCACCCCCGGATGATCGAGCCCGGCCCGTCGGCCCCCGCCGCCCCGCCCACCAGCGCCATCGGTCGACTCGACCACGTCGTGGGTGGGCCGGCCAGGCGGAGGGTGATCCTGCTGCTGGCCGCCGTGCTCGGTCTCCAGTCCGCGGACAGCGGCGCGATCGGGTCGCTGGCCGCGCCGATCGAAGGCGCCTTCCACGTCGGCGACACCGGTCTCGGACTGCTCGTCACGGTCAGCACGCTCGCCGGCGCGGTCGGGACGCTGCCCTTCGGGGTCCTGGCCGACCGGGTCCGACGGGTGCGCGTCCTCGAGGCCGCCGTCCTGGTCTGGGGCGCGGCCACGGTCGTGAGCGCCCTGTCGGTCTCCTTCGCCATGCTGCTGGTGGCTCGCGTCGCTCTCGGTGTGCTCGTCGCCGCCGCCGGTCCGTTCGTGGTGTCCCTGGCCGGCGACCTGTTCCCCGCCGACGAGCGGTCACGGCTGTTCGGCTTCGTGCTCACCGGGGAGCTGATCGGCGCCGGGTTCGGGATCGTCGTCGCCGGCGCGCTCTCGGGGCTGGTCGGTTGGCGCCCCGCCCTCGGCGTCCTCGCCCTGCCAGCGGTGGCGTTGGCGTGGGGCCTGCGCCGGAGCCTGCCCGAACCGGCCCGCGGCGGCCAGAGCGTCCTACAGATCGGCGCCTTGGTGGTGCCCGCCAGCACCGAGGACCGCGCGGCCCACCCGCCCGGGGCCGACGCGCCGCCCTCCCCCGCCGCCGAGGGCCCGAGCCTGGTCGAGATGGCCGCACAGGCCCACCACGTCGAGCCGGCGCCGGGCGTCGGGGCGCCCCCCGACGCCCGGGCCGGCCTGGTCGACTCCGCCCGCTACATCCTGAGCGTCCGGACCAACCTGGTGCTGATCGTGGCCTCTGGCCTCGGCTACTTCTTCCTGCAGGGCCTGGAGACCTTCGCCGAGCTCTACCTCAGGGACCGCTACGGCGTCAGCCAGGCCGTCGCCAGCGCCCTGTTCGTCGTGGTCGCCGCAGGGGCCGTGGCGGGCGTGCTGGTGAGCGGGCGCATCTCCGACCGGCGCATCCGCAGTGGTCACCCCGACGCCCGACCGCTGGTCGCCGGCGTCGCCTTCGTCGCCGCCGCGGTGCTCTTCCTGCCCGGTCTCGCCGCGCCCTCCCTCGCCGTCGCCGTACCGCTGTTCCTCGTCGCCGCAGCCGCCCTCGGCGCGATCAACCCTCCGCTCGACGCCGCCCGCCTCGACGTCATGCCGTCCACCATGTGGGGTCGGGCCGAGTCGGTCAGGACCGCGCTGCGGACCCTCCTGATGGGGAGCGCCCCGCTGCTCTTCGGGTTCGCCTCCCAGGCCTACGGAGGCGGCCAGGGCGGTCTGGCATCGGGCATCAACGCCACCGGCTCGTCCGCGTCAGCGGCGGCCGGCGCAGGTCTGGGCCGCGCCTTCGCCACCTTCACCATCCCGCTCCTCGTCGCCGGCGTCGTCCTCTTCGCCGCACGGCGCCGCTACGTCAGGGACGTGCTGGCGACCGGACCGACGCAGGCGGGCACGCGGCGGCGCACCGGGAGCTGACCCACCGACGTCGACACCCGAGGGCGGCGTCGGGCTCGATGTCGGATTTCCGCCAGCGCGGCTCCTCCGCACGCGCCAGGCTCGACCCGTGCACGACGACGTCGAGGGCTGCCTGCGGGCGGTCAGGTCCAAAGACGCCAGGTTCGACGGGTGGTTCTTCACCGCGGTGGTGACCACCGGCATCTACTGCCGTCCGAGCTGCCCCGTCGTGCCGCCCAAGGCGGTCAACATGCGCTTTTATCCGAGCGCCGCGGCCGCACAGCAGGCCGGCTTCCGCGCCTGCAAGCGGTGCCGCCCCGACGCCAGCCCCGGCTCACCTGAATGGGACCAGCGAGTCGACGTCGTCGCCCGGGCCATGCGGCTCATCGGCGACGGGCTCGTCGACCGGGAGGGGGTCGGCGGCCTGGCCACTCGGCTCGGCTACAGCGCCCGCCAGCTCGAACGGCACCTGCGAGCCGAGCTCGGTGCCGGGCCGCTCGCCCTGGCGCGAGCCCAGCGGGCCCAGACGGCGAGGATCCTGATCGAGACCACGGGGCTGCCCATGACCCACGTGGCGTCGGGAGCGGGATTCGCCAGCATCCGCTCGTTCAACGAGACCGTGCAATCGGTCTTCGCCCTCTCCCCGACCGAGCTGCGGAGCAGGGCCAGGCGCCGGCCCCGCACGGCCGGCCCCGGGACGATCTCGCTGCGCCTGCCCTTCCGGGTCCCTCTGCATCCGGGCAACCTCTTCGGTCATCTCGTCGCCACCGCCGTGCCCGGCGTCGAGGAGTGGCGCGACGACGCCTACCGCCGCACCCTCCGGCTCCCGTCCGGGTACGGCGTGGTCACCCTGGCCCCCCGTCCCGACCACATCCGCTGCGAGCTCCAGCTGACCGACCTGCGGGACCTGGCCGTCGCCGTGGCGAGGTGCCGGCGCCTCCTCGACCTCGACTCCGACCCCGTCGCCGTCGACGGGTTGCTGGCCGACGATCCGCTCCTGGCCCCGCTCGTCGCCGAGGCGCCGGGGAGGCGCATCCCGAGGACCGTGGATGGCGAGGAGCTGGCCGTGCGCGCCGTCCTCGGACAGCAGGTCTCGACGTCTGCGGCGCGCACCCACGCCGGGCGCCTCGTCGAAGCCCTCGGGGAACCGGTCGAGGATCCCGGCGGACGGCTCACCCACGTCTTCCCGGACACGACCTCCATCGCCGCCGCCGACCTCCGCTCCCTCGCCGTGCCGGGCTCGCGCCGTCGCGCCGTCGAGGGGCTGGTCAGCGCCATGGCCCGCCACGAGGTCGACGTGAGCCCGGGGAGCGACTGGGCGCGGACCCGGGCCGAGCTCTCCGCCCTCCCCGGCCTCGGGCCCTGGACGGTCGAGACCATCGCCATGCGCGCCCTCGGCGACCCTGACGCCTTCCCCGCCACCGATCTCGGGGTGCGTCAGGCGGCCGCCGGCATCGGGCTCCCCGCCACGCCGGCATCCCTCCACGAAGCATCCAGGAGGTGGCGACCCTGGCGGTCGTATGCCGTGCAGCACCTCTGGGCGCTCGGCGACCACCCGATCAACCGCCTCCCCTCCACCCACCATGACAGGAGCCTCCCATGACCACCACCGCGACGACCCAGCGCCGGAGCCACACCGTCGTCGACAGCCCCGTCGGGCCCCTCACCCTCGTCGCCACCGGGGGGGCCCTGTGCGGCCTCTTCCTCGACGAGCAACAGCACCGGCCCGTCTCGGGGACCTTCGGTGACCCGGACCGAGGCCCGCTGGACGAGGTCGCCTCGCAGCTCGAGGAGTATTTTGCCGGTGTCCGCACCCGCTTCGACCTGCGCCTCAGCCTGCAAGGCACGCCCTTCCAGCAGCGGGTGTGGCGCGAGCTGCTCGACATCCCCTTCGGGGCGACCGCCTCCTACGGCGAGATCGCGACGCGCATCGGCCAGACCGGCGCGGCGAGAGCGGTCGGCCTGGCCAACGGCAGAAACCCGGTCAGCATCGTGGTCCCCTGCCACCGGGTGGTCGGCTCGACCGGCGCGCTCACCGGCTACGGCGGCGGCATCGAGCGCAAGCAGCTGCTCCTCGACTTCGAGCGCCGGGTCGGGGCGTGACCCGACCCGGTCCCTAGGATCGCCCACCGTGTCCAGACGGGGGGTCGCGCTGTTCGTCGCCATGGGCGTGATCTGGGGACTCCCCTACCTGCTCATCAAAGTGGCCGTGAGGGACTTCTCCCCGGCCGGCCTGGTGTTCGCCCGCACCGCCATCGCGGCGGCCATCCTCGTCCCCGTCGCCGCCAGTCGTGGCCAGCTGCGCCCGGTGCTGGCCAGATGGCGACCGGTCGTCGTCTACTCCGTGGTCGAGATCGCGGTGCCCTGGTTGCTGCTCTCCACGGCCGAGCAGCACCTGTCGAGCTCCCTGTCGGGTCTGCTCGTCGCCGCCGTCCCGCTGGTCGGCGTGGCCATCGCCACCCTCGACAAGGGCCGTGAGCCGCTCGGCCGTCGCGGCCTGGCCGGGCTCGGCGTCGGCCTCGTCGGGGTGGTGGTGCTCCTCGGCTTCGACGTGTCCTCCGCCGACACCGCCTCGGTCGCCATCGTGGCCGGGGTCGTCGTCGGCTACGCCATCGGACCGGCCGTCGTCGCCCGGTCCCTGAACGACGCACCGGGCGTCGGGGTGGCGGCCCTGTCGCTGCTGCTCTGCGCGATCGGCTACGCCCCGTGGGCCATCAGTGGGCTGCCGGTCCACGCCCCCGGCCGGGTCATCGCCGCGGTGGTCGTCCTCGGCGTGGTCTGCACGGCCGCGGCATTCGTGGCCTTCTTCGCCCTGATCGGCGAGGTCGGCGCCGTGAGGGCCACGATCATCACCTACGTCAACCCGGCCGTCGCCGTGGTGCTCGGCGTGGCCTTCCTCCACGAGGCGTTCTCCCCGGCCACCTCCGCCGGCTTCGTCCTGATCCTCGCCGGCTCGGTGCTCGCCACCCGACGGGGCGCCCGAGCGCGGGCGTCGGTCGCCGAGCCGTGATCCCCTCGACGCGCCGCTCGCGTCGGTCCGCCACGTCGTGATCCGATCACGGGCCGTCCACGTTGGCATCCAACGTGGACCGCCCCCCGTTTCGCCTCGCTGCGAACCCCGGCCGCATGCGCCCTTCCGCAGCCGGCGGACCAGCGGCTCTCAGGAGCGGGTCAGCCGCCACGACAGGCTGGGGCCGGAGGCGGACCCTGCGGCGACCATGGGTGACGTGGTCACCCCGCGGAGCCGGTCGACCGTGATCGTGCCGAGCTGCTGGTTGGAGGCGACCGTGCCGCCGCCCGGGGTCCGCAGGACGGTCCGCGCCTGGATGGTGGTACCGGCGCGGGCCACCCCCTCGACGGCGCGCGCCACTTCGACCGGTACCGGCCCGGCGCGCCACGGGGCCCGCACGTAGCCGACGACGGTCCCGGCCGCCACGACGGTGACCTGCCGGTAGGTCCGGGCGACGGCGTCGGCCAGCCGGGCCCCCGCGGCCAGCGCTGGGGCGATCAGGCCGGCCGCGGTCGGCGTCACCCCGAGCACGACGCCGTAGACGGTCCTCCTGACCCCGGCGACGGTGCGGCGGGCGGCGAAGGCCCAGCACCCGAGGGAGGTCAGGTCGGATCCGGTCTTGACCCCGATGATCCCGTGGTGGCCGACGGCGGAGTCGTAGTTGTGCACGGACCCGACGACCGGAAGCGTGGCGGTCGGCATGGCCACGATGGCGGCGAGCGAAGGGACCGACATCAGGTCCCGCGTGACGACCAGCTGGTCTCGCGCCGTGCTCACCGTCGACGCATCGAGACCCGAAGGGTCCGTGTACCGGGTGGCGGCGAGATGGAGGGACGCGGCCTCCGCGTTCATCTTGGCCACGAACGTGCCGACCGATCCGGCGTCCCACCTGGCGAGGATGGTAGCGACGTTGTCGGCCGAGGGGACCAGCAGCGCCTGCAGGGCCTGCTGCTCGCTCAACGACTCGCCGGCGACGACCGCCACGACCGAGTCGTTGGCCGCCCGCTCCCTGGCGTAGGTGGCGGCATCGGTGGGAGTGACCGGGACCGCAGGACCGGCCTCCCCCGGCGCCAGTGGATGGTCGTGCTCCACGACGTAGGCGGTCATCATCTTGGCCAGGCTGGCGACGGCGACCGGGATCGGGCGGCCCACCGTGCGCACGGGGCCGAGGCCGCGGATCTGGACGGCGGCCTGGCGGGCGACGGGCCAGCGGATCACCGCGCTGCCAGGGACGCGGACGTCGGCGATCGGCCTGATCGTCGCCGCCTGTGACGGTGGCGAACGCAGGACCTGCACGGCGACGAGCGCGGCGACCACCACGATCAGGGCCACGACGGCCCACCCTGCTCTTCGTCGCACGGAGCCCGTCCGCCGAGCCAGGTGCGACCCTTTCGAGTTGCGAGACAGCCTTGGTCCTCCCGCCGGTCGGCCCGGACCCTACCCGCCTGAGGGCGGCCGGTCGGGGAGGGCAGGCGTCGGCGTCGGCTTCGGGACCGCCCGACGGGCGAGTGGGACGTCCTGCCCGGCCGCGCGACCGGCACCGGAGCGTGTCGGAGGCTCACGAGTCGGTGGCATCGCCTCCGGGGAGCCGTCACCCGGGACGATCCGCCCAGGGGTCAGCCGCGCCCCTCGTCGAGGAGCGAGAGCAGGCCGTCGGCCGCGGCGACGATGGCGTCGTGGCCGTTTTGCGCAGCTCGCTGCTTGGCGTGGATGAGGGCCGCCCGGTTGACGCGGGAGAAGTCTCCATAGGGAAAGGCGTACCGGTCCTTGGTCCCCTCCGACGCGTCGGTGTCGACCGCGAGGTGCCACTCCCCGTAGCCGTCGTAGCCGTGGCGCTCGATCTGGGCGTTTTCGTCGGCGGCCGAGGGGGCCGCCTCCGACCACGGGGTCTGCAGGTCGTAGTGGCGGGTCTCGACGAGTCGCCTGGCCTTCGCGATGGCGGCGTCGTTGGCGTGATAGGTGGTCATGGCCACGTCGCTACCCATGAGGACCTCGGACCGATCAGCGGAGGGCGACCGGTTGGCCGGTGGTGAGGCGCGCTAGCTGCTGGGTGTGCAGCCATCCGTCACGGGGCGGGGCGCCCCTTCGGAGCGAGCGCGCACGCCAGACCGCCGTGGTGGGGTGTCCGGAGTGTGGTGCTGCCGTTTGGTGGGTTGCACGCCGTCGCCGTCTCCTACCTCCTGCAGCACCCGCATCACCCCCAGGCACCCGATGACGGGCGCGTCGAGCTGGCTTTGGTGCGCGCCTTGCTCGTGGGCGGCCCGGGTCGTGTCGCGGCCATGACCAATGCGTCGAGGCGAGGCCATTCACCACATCGATCGCCGACCTGGCCGTCGATGGCACCTTTCCCGGCGACGGCTACGAGGCCCGGCTGCTTACGTGGGCCCACTCCGTCATCGCCCCCCACCCGAACCCGGCCAGGGGTAGTCGAGCAACACTCCGCGCCGCGGCGTCAGGTCGTGGCGAGATGCTGGTCGAAGAAGGCGAGGATTCGGCGGCGGGCGTCGAGAGCGGAGGGCTCGTGGTAGCCGACGCCCACGAGCCGACCCACGACCGCGACCAGAACCCCGGCCTTGCCGTCGTGCTGGTTGAGGAAGCCGTGGGCCGCGTCGGCATACTCCTTCACGTCGGAGGGCACGCCGTTGGCGACGAGCGCCTCCTGGAGTCTCGCGGCTGCGCCGTTGAGCTGACGGTCCTTCGCTCCGTAGCTGCCCACGATCGGACAGGCGCCGGCCAGGACGGCTTCCGCGTCGTCGGGCACCTCGCCGTAGTTGACGCTCGACGCGGCGTAGGCCGGCCCGGGTGCCAAGAGGAGGGAGAAGCCGCCGCCCATGCAGTAGCCGATGATCCCGAGCCGCTCGCGGCAACCGTCGACGGCGGCCAGCCAGGTGCGGGCGGCCTCGATGTCGTCGAAGGACCGCCCTCGGCCTGCCCGGAGATCGCGCATGGTGGAGCGCAGGCAGGCAAACTTCCGCCCCCACGAGTACAGGTCAGGTCCGAGGGCCAGGTAACCGGCGGACGCCAGCCAGTCGCACTGGCGTCGCAGATCGCTCGTCATCCCGAACACGTCGTGGACGACGATCACCCCGGGCCACGGCCCGTCGCCGGCGGGTCGGGCCAGATAGCCCCGGAGTTGGCCGTTGGGCGCAGGGAAGGTCACATCCGCCATGAGTTCTCCGGCACCTCGAGCATCCCTCCGACACTACGGCGATGCGCTCAGGATCGACGGTCAGGGATAGCGTTTGGCAACCGATTGCCAGGGAGCCGTCCATGTCGCTCATCAGTTACGTCGACCCGAGCTCCGTCACCGACCCTCACCTCGCCGAGGCGCTCGAGCTGTCCAGGGCCTACGGGACCCCACGGCTCGAGAGCCAGTCGATCCGCGCCCACGTGCCGGCCGTGCTCAGGACCTTCTCGGACTCCTGGCAGCAGGTCTTCCGGACCGGCGTGCTCGACCACCGGGTCAAGGAGTTGGCGAGAGTCTTCGTTGCCAAGTCGCTCGACTGCGGGTACTGCGCGGGGCAGCGGTCCCACGTGACGGCCGCCCAGGGGGTCACGGAACGCGAGTACGACGATCTCATCGAGTTTCGTCGATCCGACCGGTACAGCGACCGGGACAAGGCGGCACTCCGGTGGGCCGAAGCGATCGCATGGGACCCCGGTCTGGCTGACGACGACCTGTGGGCCGAGCTCCACCGGCACTTCAGCGAGCCGGAGCTCGTCGAGCTCGGCTACTTCATCGGCCTCACCATGGGCCAGCAGCGCTTCCTCGAGACACTGCAGATCAGGCACGGTGACCTCGGCACCGCCAGCACCGCCGGCCTGGCACCCGAAGTCCTTCGCCAACTCGAGCACCCCGACCCGGCGGATGCTCCGAGCTGATCCCGAGAACGCTTTCGCGCCGGCGTCGAGACGGAGCAGGACGCCGCTGGCGGCCGACGCCGCCGACCGACCTCGCCCCGTGCCGGACCCGGGTTCTCTAGCCTTGGGCGATGGCCAACCGCTGGGCGCTCAACCGGGCGGGCATCCTCACCGGTACGTGCTCCTGGACGGACAAGACCCTGGTCAAGGACACCGACTGGTACCCCAAGAAGTCCATGTCCGCCGCCGACCGCCTGGCCTTCTACGCTTCCAGGTTCCCGATCACCGAGGCCGACAGCACCTACTACTTCCCGCCCTCCCCCGACTTGACCCGAGCGTGGGTCAACCGGACCCCCGACGACTTCACCATGAACGTCAAGGCCTACTCGCTGTTGACCGGGCACCCGACGCGGCCGGAGTCGCTGTGGCCGGACCTGCGCAAGGCCGTCAAACCGGAGTTCGCCGCCAAGCGCAACATCTACGCCGCCCACCTCGACGACGACGCCCTGGAGGAAGCTTGGGAGCGCTTCGCCTTCGCGCTCCGTCCCCCTGCAGGAGGCGGGAAAACTGGGCGCCGTGCTGCTTCAGTACCCGGAGTGGTTCACGGCCAAGAAGGCCAATCGGGAGGAACTGGTCGCCATCCGGCAGCGGTGGTCCGACCTGCCCGTCTGCGTGGAGTTCCGGTCGCCCACCTGGCTGTCCGGCGCGCAGGACCGAGACCGGACCCTGCACACCCTCAGCGACCTCGGCTTCGCGCTGGTCGCGGTCGACGCACCGATGGCGTCGAAGCTGCCGGCCGTCATCGAGGCCACCAGCCCGGAGCTCGCCGTGATCCGCTTCCACGGCCGCAACGACGAGACCTGGAAGAAGCCGGGCACCACCGCCGCCGAACGGTTCAACTACCTCTACACGAAACAGCAATTGCAGGCGTGGGTGCACAAGATCGAGGCACTGGCCGAGAAGGCCACCGCCGTGCACGCCCTGATGAACAACTGCTACCAGGACTACGGCGTGCGCAACGCCGCCGACCTCGCTTCCATGCTCGAAGACCGCTGAGGCCGAACGCGTCGCCGGCCGAGCGCCCGGTGTCAGACCGGTCATGGACGCAGTCGCGACCAGAACTCGCCGAGGGTCTGCGCGGCGCGGTCGGGGTCCTGTGTCATCCACCAGTGGCCCACCCCGTCGAGGACGGCGAGGCGGGCACCTGCTCGGGCCGCGACCGCCTGGCGCATGGCGGGGGTGCCGGTGGTGACGTCGTCGGTGGCGGAGATCGCCAGCCCCGGGCGGTCGGCCGCGGCAGCGGCGTTGCGCCCGGCGTCGGCCATGACCGGTTGGGCGGCGGAACGGTAGAGCGCAAGGATCGCTCGACCCATGTCGCTGTCGGAGCCGGCCGCGAGTCGCTCGGCTACCGGGCCGGGTATCCCCAGAGCGCGGACGGTGTCGACACGCTCGGCCAGGGGTGCCTGGGTGAAGTTGTCGACCCACTGTTCACCGTCGCCGGGGGTCTGCCAGACCTGTGCCCGCGGATGCCAGGTGTATGCGGGGTCGAAAACACCGAGCGCGTCGCTGACCCAGCTCCGCACCAGATCCGGGCGGCCCATGACCGCAGCAAAGGCGTGCGCACCGCCCCAGTCGTGACCGACGAGATCGACCGGGTGGGCGAAGGCCTCGAGACGGTCGATCAGCCAGTCCCGGTACCCGCGGACCGTGATCTCGAACCGGGCAGGAAGCGGAGCGCCGAAGCCGGGGGGCGACAAGCAGATGACGTCCGCGCGCTCGAGGCGTGACAGCAGAGGCCCCCACACGGCGGACGTCTCCGGGTTGCCGTGCACGAACACAGCCGGACCGTGCGGGCTCATCTCTCAGGCCTCCCGGGGGTTGCTGCTCACCCGATCAGCTTACAAAGTTGCTATGGCACACGCAAGTTTGAGGCCGGCTCCCGAGGCGGCTACTCGGATGCCTGGACGACTCGAGAGCCCCCGGAGATGACACAGGCGTCGATGAGCTCGGCGACGTCGCCGAGTCTGTCGAGCCCGGTGACGAGGGCGGCGATCCGCTCGGCCTGGGCGCGATCCACGCAGCGTCCGGCGGTCGAGTGGAACTTCGCCAGCACCTCTTCCTCTGTCATCGGGTCCTGACAGGTTCCGTGGCTGTCCGGGACCTGGCGCGCCGCGGTCGTCCCGTTGGTGAGGTGGACGATGACTTCTCCGGGGAAGTGGGCCGGGAAGTCGGTGTCGGGGTCGGTGGGACAGGTCACCTTGGCGGCCATGGCGAGGATCGTGGGGTCGTCGAGGGGTGTGTCGTAGAAGGTGGCGAGGTCGACGGGCCGCCCGGCGAGCGTGGTGGCGACGACGTACTGGACGCTGAAGAGGGCGTCGTAGATCGTCTTCGGGGCCTGCTTTGCATCGGCTGGCTCGGTGACCATGGCCCGGAGGGCTGGGGCGGTCGGGCACACGATGGTGTCGACCTCGTCCGCTCGGAGGCTGGTGCGGCCCAGTCCGGCGAGGACTGCGGTGGCGGCGTCGACGAAGGCGTGGGTGAAGTGGCAGCACGGGTACGGCTTGAGGGCGATCTCGGCGGTCATCCACCGCTCGCCGAGGTCGTCGATGCCGAGGTCGTCGGCCGTGACCGTCTCGTCGAGGTGGCTCTTGTAGAGGCCGGCGGGTCCCTCGAAGACCCGGCCCGGACCACGGAAGCCGGCCTCCGCAAGGGTGGCGGCGACGATGCCGGAGTGGGCGGCCCATCCGGGGTGCACCCGCTTGAGCCACGACCCGTGCAGTTCGAGTATCCCGGCGGCTTGGCTGCCACACAGGCCGAGAGCGCTGGTGAGGGTCTCAGCGGGCAGGTTCCTCAGCTTGGCGGTCACGCAGGCGGCCGCGAAGGTGCCGGCGATGCCGGTGGGATGGAATCCTCGGGCGTGGAACTTGCCTGCGCCCGCAGCGGCGAGACGGCAGCCCACCTCCATCCCGAGGACGTAGGCGGCCATGACCTCGTGACCGCTGGCGTGGGCGGCCTCGCCTGCGGTGAGGGCGGCGGCCAGGGCCGGCCCGGTGGCGTGGTAGATGGCGCCGATGTGGGTGTCGTCGAAGTCGAGTCCGTGCATGAGGGTCCCGTCGACGAGGGCGGCGTCGGCGGCGGGGAGCGGGGTGCCGAAGCCGAGGACACGGCTGTCGCCGCCGTTGGCGAGTTGCGCTCCGGCGTTGTGGACGGCGTGCCCGTAGTCCATGCCGGTGGAGGCAATGGCGATGCCGATGGCGTCGAGGGCGTGTGCCTTCGCCAGTGTCCGCACGTCGTTGGGAACGTCGTCCCAGGTGATGCGGGCGACGCCGTCGGCGATCTTGGCCGACAGGGTGGCCGTGGTGTGGTCTGGCTCGCTCATGGAACCGGAATCGGCAGGTCGAGAAGTGGGGCGTGCTGCTGGGCACCGAACGTGTCGCGTTCACCGATGCCGCCCTGGTCGCCACGGCGGATGATCGTGCACTTGAACGCCAGGGCGGGCTCGAAGAAGTCGCAGTAGGTGATGTCGCTGTCGTCGATGCGGTACAGCTCGGCCAGCCGCTGTCGGGTGAGCACACCGCTGCCGCGAACGTGGGCATAGACGGCGGGGTCGGTGAACATCACGTCGAGGGTGATCTCGTAGGGGCCGGCGTTCTTGCTGCGGACGACTTGGGCCAGCTCCTTCAGCGCGACGGTGTCGGTCATGATGCGCCCATCTTCTGGAAGGTGCCGACCTGGTGACGCTGAACGGGGAACACGTCGAGGCCGTCGGCTTCCATGACGTGGTAGACGCTGAACGAGCACACCGGGCCGATGCCGTTGTCCATCGGGTTCAGCGGGAGCGCCAGGTTGCCGGCGGTGGCGATCTGCCCGGGGTAGGGCATGTGGAGCACGACGACCCGGGCGGTGGTGCAGATCGCCTTGGCCTGCTCGGCGGTCGCGGCGACCACTTCGCCGAGGATCCCGATCTCGTGGGGCACGTCGGACGACGGCTCGATGCCTTCCATGACGGCGTTGCGGCCGTAGAGGTGGAAGATGACCTGCGCGTCGCCGGCCGCGACCTCGGGGTGCAGGGTCGCGACGTGGCGCTCGACACGTTCGAGGAAGGTGTCCAGTTGCCCGATCAGGATGGGGTCACGGACGCCGCCGATGAAGGTGGCCCGCTGCCCGACGATGGTGGCGCCTTCGAGCTTCACCGTGGGGTGTTCAGCCTCGATGTGGAGGCTCCCGGTCACCCTCACGGTGCGGTCGTCGACGGCGGTATAGGTGCATCCGCGCAGGTCGAGCAGCCCGGCCGGACCGGGGAGCAGGTCGGGTCGGCTCTTCTCGTAGAGGGTGTGGGCGGCCACCGACAGCGGAGTCGCCCGCTGGCCGGGGCTCATGGGGGTCAGCTCGAAGAAGTCCTCGTAGAGCGTGGCCAGCACACCGCCGCCCTTGGGCTCGCAGCAGGCGCCACCGCACTCGAGGATCTTGCCGCTGTGCCAGGCGACTCCGGGCGACACCCCGCGACTCGTGCTCCACGCCGCGTGTGGCGCAGGGTCGTAGGCGCGCCCGGCGACCACGACATCCCACTGCTCGTCACCCTCGATCACCGACAGGAACGGGTCGGCGCCCATCTGGGCGACGAGGGCCTCGGTGCCCCTGATGTCGTCGGCGGCGGGGAGCTCGCCGCGGACGTTGGCCCGGACCCGGTCATCGTGCAACCTGTCGACGGCGACGTCTCGGTCGATGTCGGCGTAGATCGACGCCACCCGCAGGCTGAATCCCTCCTCGGCGGCGATCCGGCCGACCAGGTCGACCATGAGGTCGACCTGGTCCCGGGTGCCGGCGCCGCCGGCGGAGCTGATGAGCAGGGGGACGCCCTTGCGGTGGACAGCCTGGAGCAGGGGCCGGAGGTCCCGGACGTAGGCGGACTCGGGGACGAGGGTGGCGCCGAGCCCGAGCATGTAGGGCCCGGGGTCGGTGGAGCCGGAGTCGACGACGATGGCGCCCACACCGGCATCGACGCATGCCCAGAAGTCGTCCTCCGGGTAGCCGTAGCCGAGCATCCCCGTCGGGGTGAGGATGCTCGTGAGCGGGCTCATGCCCCCACCGTCGTGGGCTCGACGACCGAGCTTTGCTCGGTGGGGTCCTGCCGGACGGGCCGCGGCAGGCCGAGGTGGTCGCGCAACGTGGTGCCGGTGTACTCCCGGCGGAGGAGGCCGCGTCGTTGCAGGATCGGGACGACCAGGCGGGCCAGGTCCTCGTAGGTGCCGGGCACGCTCCCGGCCGCGACCACGAACCCGTCGCAGCATTCCCCGAACCAGTCCTCCATCTGGTCGGCGACCTCCTCCGGGGTGCCCTTGAGCATGGGGGCCTCGTCGATGGTCCCGCGGCCGGAGAAGTGCACGAAGTCGGCGACGGTCGGGTTGGCCTTCCCACTGGCCTTGAGCACGCCGTTGCGCAGCCCCTGCCACGACATGGCCTCGAGCTCCTCGTTGGTGAACGGCTGGTCGAGGGGTCGGTCGGAGAAGTCGACGTTGAGGACCTCGCACAATAGCGCCAGGCCGTCCTGCGGTTTGGCCAGGTTGCGCAGCAGCTGCTCCTTCTGGGCGACCAGCTCGGGGGTCTCGCCGACCAGGATCCCGACCGCCGGGGTGACCTTGACCAGGTCGGGGTCGCGGCCTGCATCGGCGGCCGCCTGCTTGATCGAGTTGTAGATGGCAACGCCGGCGGCCTTGTGCTTGAACCCGGTGAAGACCACCTCGGCCCACCGTCCGGCGAATGCCATGCCACGGCCGCTCGAGCCGGCCTGGAGGAGCACCGGATGCCCCTGCGGGGACTGTGGGACGGTGAACGTGCCACTCACGTCGAAGAACTGGCCCTTGTGCTCGGTGCGGTGCACCTTGGCCGGGTCAGCGAAGCGGCCGGTCACCTTGTCGAGGATCAGGGCGTCGGGGTCCCACGACGTCCACAGTTGGGTGACGATGTCGACGAACTCGTCAGCGCGGTCGTAGCGCTCGTCGTGGCCGAGGTGCAGCTTCCGGCCGAAGTTGGACGCCTCGGAATCGTTGAGCGAGGTGACGATGTTCCACGCGGTGCGCCCGCCGCTCATCTGGTCCATCGTGGCGAAGAGCCGGGCGACGTGGTACGGCTCGTAGTAGGTCGTCGAGTAGGTGGCCCCGAGACCGAGGTGGCTGGTCGCCATCGCCATCGCCATCAACACGGCGGAGGGGTCCATCTTGACGGAGCGGATCCCCCACTCGACCGCCAGGTCGGCGCTGTGACCGTAGATCTCCGGCATCGCCAGACGGTCGTCGAAGAACGCCATGTCGAAGCGGGCATCCTCCAACGTCCGGGCGATGCGCTGGAAGTAGTTGGCGGTCGTGAAGTCCGCCATCGATGCCGGGTGCCGCCACGACCCGACGTAGTTGGAGCAGTTCTGGGCCTGCAGGAACGCGATGAGCGCGAGCTCACCCGGTTTGGTGGACACGATCGAAAACGACCTCCCTCGACGTCGACGGGTCTGGCGCCCGGACGTCCTGTGATCTGTTGGTGCGGATCACCGTACGGACCGCTTCGCCGTGCCACAATCAAAGGTGCAGGATGCGCCCCTTCGTGGAGGTCATGGTGGTCAGCAACGTCGGTGACCCGGTGGCAGGCAGGGATCCGGTGTCAGACCTGGATGGCTCCGTCCGAGCGCTGCGGGTCCTCGAGGTCCTCGCCGGCATGGAGCAGCCAGCGGGTCTGCCCGCCATCGCCTCGGCGGCCAACCTCTCCCGCACCAAGGCCTATCGGGCTCTCCGCTCCCTGGAGGAGCAGCGGTTCATCGACCATATCGGCCACAGCGGCTACCGGCTCGGTGCCCGGTCCGTCGCCCTTGCCGCGCTCATCGGGCTCCGTCCCGCTCTCCTTCGAGCGGCCCGCCCGATCTTGAACCGTCTCGCCGTCGTCGCCGGCGAGACCGCCTCGCTGCATCTTCGCAGCGGGGACCACCGGGTGTTGGTGCTCGGTGCCGAGCCACGCGGCCCCGCCCGCCGCGAGGGCGCCGTGATCGGCGAACGGGCCCCCCTCACGTCCGGTTGCAGCGGCACGGCCATGCTGGCTCACCTCCCGCCCGTGGAGCTCGCCGACATCGCCAGCCACCTCCACCGTCGCCGACGACGCCAGAGCGCCACGCACCTGGCACGGATCCGTGTCGACGGTTACGCACTGTCGTTCAGCGACAACCACTCCGGCATCAACGGCATTGCGGCCCCCCTCCAGGACCCATCTGACGGCTATCCGCTCGGCAGCATCGCCATCGCCGGGGCCGAAGCCCGGCTCCCCGAGTCGGCCCTCCGGGCGCTCGCCCGACCACTGCGGGCTTCGTGCAAGGAGCTCGCACCCCAACTGGCGAGGGAGCTCGGTCCCAGCGCGTCACAGCGGCTCGCCGCGCTCGACGTCACCATCCAGGGCCTCCTCGACACCTGACGTCACCGGCTACCCCAGACCGCAGGAGGGACCCGTGTCTGCTTTGCGTTGACTGGGTCTACGGGAGTCAGAGCCGGCGACGGAGCGCCGCCCGACTACTGGCCAGATGGACGGCACCCATGATCGCAGGGGCAAGAGCCATGCGGGGGTTGCGTTGCCAGATTCCGAGTGCCGAGTCGCCCAGCTGGACGAGTCCCGCGGTCGCGAGCAGATGCGGCGACGGCCGTGCGCGCGTCGCGACAGCCACCAGCAATGGCGCGGTGATCGACCAGGTGCGGACGGCGGACGAGGCGGCCCAGAACCTGGTCAGCGGGCCTGGCCGATCAGCGGTGTCCACGTAGCCGGGGTTGACCAAGCCCACTGCCGCGAAGACTGCGGCCGCAGCCGCGCCGGCACCGTTGGCGAGCAGGATCGCCCGGGAAGTCCCGTCGCCGCGGTGGTCCACCGGCCCCGGATGCATCCTGGACCTAGTCATCGACGTTGACCGGAACCAGCAGCCAGGACGGCTCCGCCTCGTCACTGTAGAGCGTCGTCCAACCCGCGAACGAGGCACTGGGCCTGTCGTCGGGGTCGTTGTGGCGAAACTGCCCGACGTCATCTGCGTCGATCCCTCGGATGGTCAACGGCAGAGAGCCGCCAGCAGGCACGAGGGAGCTCGCCGGCCACAGCTCGAGATCGACGCCGTAGCGTCTGCCGGCCACGACGTCGGCGACGCGTCGGTGGGCGAGGACGGGCTGGCCAAAGGAGGACGCCTGTTGATCGAGCTCGCGGTGGGACAGCCGGAGCCAACCGCGGGTGACGGGACCCGTGATGCAGCCGGCGGCGTCGAGCCCCGTGACGGAGGCGAAGAGATCGAGGTCGGCGGCCTCGGTCGCGACCTGCAACCGCAGTGCCAACGGGCCGACGACCTCCGTCCGCCGCTCGAATGCAGAGCTGCGAAAGGCGACACCGTCCGAGGTTGGCCAGAACGCCGCGCGGCTTGATGTCCTCGGCGTGTCCGGGGTCATCGTTCGTCGGGCGGGGTCGAGGTTCAGGCGCGTCCAGCGTGCCCGCTCTGGTGGCCAGGTGCTCGCCGAGTGCACGGACAGCGTGCTGTCAGGTTCGCGCAGCTCGTAACTCACGCGGGGTAGTGCGGGCCAGTCGTTGTCCACGTCCTTCAGGTAGTGATCGAAGAAGCGTCGCTGGACCTCGAAGCCGTCGTCGCTGTAGAAGCGGTCGATGCCGGGTCCCTGCGTGACCAGCAGCATCAACCACTTCTCCGCGCTCGCGGCGTGTCGGAACGCTTCGACGTTGCCACGCAGATGCAGACCGACGGTGGCCAGGCTGCCCACCGACAGGAACGGCACGGTGACGCGCGACCAGTCGACTGCCTGTGCTGAAGCCCAGGCGTCGAACAGGTGATGGGCGCGGGTCTGCGACGGAATGTCGGCGCGAGCGCTCTCGAGCTGGTCCTCGTCGAAGGTCTGGTCGCCGGTGGTCTTCTCGCCCGTGAGCGTACTGACCGGTCCTCGACCGGAGCCGTGCTGGTTGCGCACCCAGCGGTACCACCAGGCGTCGATGAACGTGTTGCTCAGAATTCCTCCGTGGCGCCACGCCTCTCGGAACGCGTCGCCGGCGCCGTACCAGGGGATGATCGCGGCCAGGTGAGGCGGCTGGCGTTCCGCGACCCGCCAGGCGGCCATTGCGTGGTACGAGACCCCCAGCACACCGACCTTGCCGCTGCACCAGGGCCGGTGTGCGAGCCACTCGACCACCTCGGCGAAGTCCGTGCCTTCCTGAGCCGACATCGGCGACCACACGCCCGGTGATCGTCCCGTGCCGCGCGCGTCCAGGTGTGCGATCGCGTATCCATGGGGCACCCACCGCTCGGGGTCGGGGACCTCCCACACCAAGTACCGCCCCGACGAGCCGGCGAGGATCTCCGGATGCGCTCGCATCAGTTGTGGCCAGAGCTGCGGATACGTCTCGGACATTGGTGAGTCTTTGCCGTACGGACCCATGGTCACGATCACGGGTACCCGGTCCGTGCCGTTGGGCCGGTAGACGTTCGCGCTCAATGTCCCGCCGTCCGACATCGGGACGTCCTCGTCCCACGAGATCTGCATGTCCCCTTCGCTCCTGGCGAGCTTCGCTGACGCCGATGGGCTCACGTCGTGCTCCTTTCGGTCCTGGGTGCTCGGGCCGACCTCATCCTATTCACTAGAACGGTGGTGTAGTCAAGGTTGTCCGCCGAGACGGACCGTGCCAGGATTCGGAGAATCGCAGAACGGTGGTGCAGTCGATTGGGAGGCCCTTCGCGAACTGACCAGCCACGTGGCGACTTGGCCAGACGTCCGTACCGATCCGCGTTGCGGCGCGAGCAGGCCGAGCGCACGAAGACTTGCGTCTGCCTGGCGGCCGCGCCGCTGTTCGCCGGAGGTGGCTACGCGGGCACGTCCATGCGTCAGATCGCCGAGGCGGCGGGGGTGGCCGTGGAAACGATCTACGGCATGGGGGACAAGGCAACGCTCTTCCTGCGCACGTTCGAATTGTCCTTGCGCGGAGATGCCCGGGGCACGCCGCTGCTCGAGCTCGAGGCCGTTGCGCCGGCGACCCGGGCGAGCACGTTGGACGACTTCCTGCGGATCATCACCGACTTCGTCGTCGACAGCAACCGGCGATCGGTGCGCCTCTGGACTGCCTTCGTCGAAGGCGCCAACAGCGACCCGCACCTCGCCGAGGCATACTTGAGCTACATGACGCAGATGCGCAGCCAGGGCGCGAAGGTGCTTGCCTTCGCCGTGGAACGCGAGCTCTGCGCTCCGCCCCTGCGGCCGCAACAGACCCTCGATGCCATTTGGGCCACACTGCACCCGAGCCAATACGAACTGCTGGTCACGCACGCAGGCTGGAACCACGAGCTCTACCGATCATGGCTCCTGTCGACTGTTCACCACATCCTCGACAGCGCGACGTAGACGGTCGCGGCGTCCGATGGCCCGGTCGGGTCGGTGAGCGTCCCGGCCGCTCACAGGCCGTGTCGTCGGTCGCCCATGACCGTCTCGCACATGCGGGCTTCGGAGGCGTTGGAGAAGGGGTCGTCGACCGCTCGTTGCACCTCCTCGGCGATCAGGTCAGCGTTGATGGCCGCACCCGCACCGGCGCCGGCCGCGGCGGCGCTGACGACCTGAGCCATGAGATCGGTGACGTTGCCGGCGACCCAGACACCGGGGACTGCGGTCAAGCCGCTGGGGTCGCCGGCGACGTACTCCCCGACGCCGAGGGGGTGGGCGGTGGGTTCCAGGCCGAGGGTGGTCAGGACGTCGCTGCGGGCGACGAGACGGGTTCCGATCACCACGGCCTGGCGGGGGATCACCCTTCCGCTGTGCAACCGGACGCCGGTCAGGCGGTCGTCTGCGATCTCGAGCGATTCGACCTCACCGTCTATGACGGTGATGTTGCGGGCAGCCAGCTGCGTGACCTCGGTGGCGGTGGGTGCCGGTGCGGTATGCACGAAGAGGGTGACGTCGGGGGTCAACTGGCGGAACAGAAACGCCTGGTGCACGGCCATCGGGCCGGTCCCCAGGATGCCGACGGCCTGGTCGCGGACCTCCCAGCCGTGGCAGTACGGGCAGTGCAGGACGTCACGCCCCCAACGTCCTGCCACCCCGGCCACGTCGGGAAGCTCGTCGACCAGACCAGTGGTCACCAGCAGCCGGCGTGCCCGAACGGTCCTGCCGTCGCCCAGGGTCACGGTGAAACGGCCACGAGCCCCGGCGGCCGAAACGGCTTCGCCGTTGATGATGTGTGCACCGTAGGAGCGGACCTCCGACCGGCCGATCCCGGTCAGCTCAGCGGGAGCCACCCCGTCGCGGGACAAGAAGCCGTGCACCGCCGTCGCCGGGGAGTTGCGCGGTTCCCCCGCGTCGATGACCAGCACGGAACGTCGGGACCGGGCCAGCATCAGCGCCCCACTCAGCCCGGCGGCACCGCCGCCAACCACCACCACGTCATACGGTCCTACCATGTCGTCAGCCAAGGTGACCACCTCCGACACCCACCCTGCACCCACCACATCAGCATGACAAGGCTTCTTGCCGATGTGGCAAGCTAGAGGGATGGAAGACGACCTGAACCAGGTCCTCGCCGCAGTGGGCCCACAGCTTCGTGCGTTGCGCAAGGCACGAGAAACCACCCTCGCTGACCTCTCCGCGGCCACGGGGATATCCGAAAGCACGCTGTCGCGACTCGAATCCGGGCAGCGCCGACCCAATCTCGAGTTGCTCCTCCCCCTGGCCAAGGCACATCAGGTCCCACTCGACGAGCTCGTCGGGGCACCGCCGACCGGCGACCCCCGGATCCATCCCCGCCCGATCACCCGTCGGGGTATGACGATCCTGCCGCTCACCCGCCGCGCCGGCGGCATCCAGGCCTTCAAACACATCATCCCGGCGCCCAAGCGTCCCCAGCACCCCGACCTGCGGACCCACGAAGGCTACGAATGGCTCTACGTCCTCTCCGGGCGGCTACGCCTCGTGCTCGCAGAACAAGACCTGGTGTTGACGCCGGGCGAGGCCGCCGAGTTCGACACCCGCGTGCCGCACTGGTTCGGCAGCGCCGGCCCCGAGCCCGTCGAATACCTCACCCTATTTGGACGGCAAGGTGAGCGAATGCACGTCCGCGCCCGTCCCCGGGCTGAGTGACAACCGCCTCGAAGGTGGCCGGCGACCCGCCACCGGCGTTGGCGGCCAACACCTCGGAGCCTCTTTCCGGCCCGGACGAGACACCGTCGTCGAGGCTATTCGGAGGCACTTCGACACGATCGAGAACGGACCACTGCCGTCTGCGACAAGGTGCGAACCATCTCCCGGCAAGGCCGCAACGACCCGCTCACCGAACTGCTCCGCCGGCTCAACCCGGGGCTGGGGGGATGGTGCAACTACTTCCGGCACGCCGTGTCCAAAGCAACCTTCCAATACCTGTGCGCCTTCGCATGGCGTCGGGTAACGGTCTGGCTTCGCCGCAAACACCCTCATGCCACCTGGAAACGGCTCCGGGCATTACCTACCCGGGTGGTGGCCGACGGAGGACGAGACAACGATGTTCAACCCCTCAACGGTGTCGGTCACCCGCTACCGCTAACGGGGTCAGCGCACCCCCACGCCCGTGGGCAGCAGCAACCACAACCGCCGCGTGACCCGGCGACACAGGCTCACGGAGAGCCGGATGCGGTGAGAGCCGCACGTCCAGTTCCTTACTCCTAGTCTCTACGCCGCGTGACATCGTCCAATCAATCCCGTCGCGGGCCGTAATCCAGTCCGACGCGCCGGGCACCGGTGTCGCACAGCGTCCCGGCCATCGGGCTACCGCCTTGAGGTGAAGGTCGCCGGCATAGAGCAGCGGGACGTCGTCGCGGTTCCCCAGGGTGGCACCCGGGCCACGGGTCACCATCGAGGGTCGGAGCGGCGCCCACCGGGGCCGGATGGCGCGCGCCTTCGCCGATACCGCGCATCCGGGGCTGACGGCACGCCGGTGCGTGTGAGCCGCAGCCATCGACCGGTGAGCTAGGATTTTGGCAACCGATTACCAAGGAGATCGTCATGCCTGAGAAGCAGCGGATCAGCTACGTCCCCCTCGAGGAGATGACCCCGGAGATGCGAGAAGAGATGGATCGGTGCGCGCGGGAAGGAACACCGCGGCCGGAGAGCTCCGCGGTCCGGGCGCACCAGCCGAGCGCCTTCTGGTTCTTCGCGAATGCCTGGAACGATCTGTTCCGCAACGGTACCTGTGACCACGCGCTCAAGGAGTTGTGTCGCGTGTACATCTCTCGGACGGTAAAGTGCGAGTACTGCGGTAACCAGCGTTCGGAGCAGGGTGCCGGCCTCGGTCTGGTGGAGGGGCAGTACGACGAGTTGCTCAACTTCGAGACCTCCGAGCGCTACGGCGAGCGCCAGAAGGCGGCGCTCGCCTACGCGGAGGCGATCGCCTGGGGGACCACGACCGACGACGCCTTCTGGGAGCGCCTCTACGAGCACTTCGACGAGTCCGACCTCGTGGAGCTGGGCTGCATGATCGGGTTGACCCTCGGCCAGCAGAGCTGGCTGCGGCTGCTCAACATCGAGCACCACGAGGTCATGGCGGGCACAGCCGCCTCGATGGCGCCCGGGTTCGAGACCAGCGAGGCACTGGCAGCGAGCAAGAGCTCGCCGGGCTACTGGGCGCGCTGAGCAGGCGGCCCACCATCCGCGACGTCGCGGCGCGAGCCGGGGTCCACCCCGGCACCGCCTCGCGGGCGCTCGATCCGGCCCGGGCGGGCCGGATCACGCCCGCCACGACTGAGCGAGTGGAGCGGGCCGCGGCGGAGCTCGCCTACACCCCTGACCCCGTCGCTCGGAGCCTGCGGACTCGGCGCTCCGGGGTCGTCGGCGTCGTCGTCCCGGATCTGACCAACCCGGTCATACCACCCATCGTCCGCGGCATCGAAGCGGTCCTGTGGACCTCGGGCATCGTCTGCGTCCTCGCGGACACCGACAACTCCCCCGAACGCGAAGCCCAGATCGTCTCGGAGCTACGAGATCGCCGATGCGACGGCCTTATCCTCTCCAGTTCGACGCGCACCAGCCCCGTTCCGGCCCAGCTGGCCGCCGACGGCATCCCAGCCGTCCTGGTCACCCGCGGGACCGACCGCGCCTATCTTCCCTTCGTCACGAGTGACGACGGGTCCGGCATCGAAGCGCTGGTCGGACACCTCGCCGAACTCGGCCATTCCCGGCTCGCCTACCTCGCCGGGCCTCCCGAGCTGTCGACGACCGCCACCAGGCGAGACGCTTTCGTAGCCGCCGTGACCCGTCACCGCATCGACCCGGCGGCCATCCGCTTGGCGTCGTGCTCCGCCTACACCGTCGCGGCCGCCCTGCCTGTCGCCCGCGCCCTAGTGGCGTCGGACCGGCAGCCAACCGCGATCATCGCCGGCAACGACATGATCGCGATCGGATGCATCGCCGCGCTCGAGGAAGCAGGTCTGTCCTGCCCCGAGGACGTCTCGGTGGTCGGCTTCAATGACATGCCTCTCGTCGACCGGCTGAAACCGGCGCTCACGACCGTCTCGATCCCCCAGCACGCCATCGGCAGGACCGCCGCCTCGCTGCTGCTCGACCGGATCGCAGGTCGCTCGAGGGACGCAGCGCCGGTGCTCCTACCCACCCGGCTCGTGCGGCGTGCCTCGTCATCACACCCTCGCCGATGAGCGAGAGCCTTTTTGGCGTCGCGAGCGCGCCGCCAGTATCTGCCATTGACATGGGCTCTGACAGGCTGTCGCTAAATCTGGTCCGGGGTGCATAGGACGCGCCAGTGCACATACAAGACAGAACGCTATGCGGCCAGCGACGTCGCCGAGCGCGTCACCGACAAGTTCCTCCGGTACTTGCTCGGACGACCCAACATGGGCTCCTTCCTCCAGGGGCTCTCCCAGAATCAGGTGTCCACGCAACCGGGTCAAGCTCAGACCTAGATCCACAGGTAAGAGTGCTCGGGGCTCCGTCGGGGTGGTGACGGCGGGCGGCGATGGTGTTGGGGTTCGGGGTGGGTGTGGGGGCGGGTGTCGTCAGGGGTCGGGGGGATCGGCGGGTTGCGGCCGGGGCGGGCTGGTGGCGGGGGCCGGGTCTTTCGGGGGTGTCAGCCGGCGGGGGCGGAGGGCAGGGCTCGAAGGCTCTCGAATGCTGTGTGAAAGGCCGTGTCGGCGACACCCAGCAGCGAAGCGGACGACGACAGCCCGGGCGTGGGAAAGCACTCGGGCGGGCAGGCAGAACAGCTCTCGTCGTGCCCGTTTGGCGTGCGATCGGACACCGTCGAGGTCGACACGCCCGAGGGTCTGGGTGAAGCTCGACGGGTTGGTGGCAAGGTAAGGGGACCACATCCACGCCTGGTTCACCCGGAACTTCCCGGAGGGGAGGTGGATCAGCCCGTAGCCGAGCTTGGCGTCTTTGGGGCGCTCTTCGATCCAGGCCCGCTCACGGAACCAGTACTCGAGCATCTCGGCGTTCCCGTCGAGGTTGGTGCAGATGAAGCTGTACGCGTAGATGTCGGTCGCCTCGCCGTCGAGCGCGAGGGCGAGCTGGTCGGGGCGGATCGTGCGACGCCGTCGGCTGCGGGGATCGGCGCGTACCTCGCGCGGGTCGACGCGCACCCGGCGGACCACGGTTCGGGTCCCCTCGGGCCAGCCGGTCGGGACGTAGTCACCGACCGCCGCCTGCGCGCCGGCATGTCGAAGCAGTCCTCCCAGGCATCGGCGGCCACCGCCGCCACCGAGCGCCATGCTGCGGTGTTGCGTTTCGCGGCGATCGCGAAGTCAGCCCCGGCGTCGAGGGCGCCGTGGGCGACCTTGGCGTCGAAGTAGCCGGCATCGGCGCGCACCCGGGGCCGGCCGAGACCCTCGGGCAGGTTGGCGATCGCCCGGGCGATCAGCCCGGGTGCTCGGGGACGGGGGTCGTCGCGGCCCGATCCGAGATCACCGGCGAGGACCAGCCCCGCCTCGGCCCAGGTGGCCGGGTGCGCCCGGCCGACCCGGCGGCCCTCATGGTTCCAGGCGACCGCTTCCTTCTTGCGCCCGTAAACCTCGATGTCGGTGCCGTCCAAGTCGATGCTCGGCCGCCATGAGCTCAGCTGGTGGCGCCGAGCGGTGGATATCGTCGCGAACCAGCGGCCGATCAGTGTTCCCATGCCGGCCTCGATCTGTGCCACGCCCCGCCGCCCGAGGCGACGCGCCGCCAAAGCGAACGTCGACTGGCGGTGGTGATCTTGATGACCGCGTCGAGCGGTTGCTCGATCCTGGGGTCGGCGACCTCGTCGACCGACACGTTGCGCGGACCGTGGAACACGAGGGCTTTCATCGGTTACTCCTTGATGAGGGGCGGGTCACCGCTTGATGGGACTGACGACGCCGTGGACCCCGGTCGGCGTGTCGAAGAGGGCGCCGTCGCTAGGTATACCCGCCAGCCAGACGAAACACCCGCCCCGAGCGGACCCACCATCCGAGCTGTTTGGAGCACGACGCCGTCTGGCCCGGCGGTACCTCATGGCAGACCACATCGTCCTCGAACCCGAAGCCACTTACGACGTGGTGGTCGACGGGCGCGCCTTGTCGTGGGACGAGTTGGGTCGGCCGAGGGGCTGTCGCAGATAGCCCCCGCCACCTACGGGACGTCGTCTGCTGCGCCCGGACGAAGTCGTTACCTCGCTGGCTCGGGTTCAACGGGAGCAGGCGTTACCGGGGCGGGGCTCGGTTCCGTAGGGGCTGAAGGTTGTGGGGTCGAAGCGGGCACCACGATCGGGTCGCGTCGCTGCGGCTTACCGATCCTTGCGGCGCGAGGGGCGGTCATCCGGCCATCCGACACTCGGCCCAACAGCGCAGTGCCGAGGCAGCGGCCATGGCGGCGGCTGCCTGGCGAGGTGGTTTCCTGTGCCCTGGGTCAGCAGGACCAGGAGGTAGCGGCGTGGCCGGGACTCCGTAACGAGCGGCCGGGATCTCGACATGGCCCGAGCCGTCGTCGAAGAGTTCGTCGATGCGTCCCCACTCGGCTCGGAACCCGTCGCTGTACGGGAACACCCGACCCCACAACGAGACCCGGGCGATGATCAGCGGCCGCTGCAGCGTCCACTCCCTGCCAGCGCCCTCGACGGCAAGTTCGAGGCTGCGGTACCCGTGGATGCCGCATTCGGGCACCCATCGAGCGATGAGTCGCCTCGGAGGGGCAGGGCACCGGTGCTTCGGTGCTCTCAAGGGGTGGATGTAGATCCCGAGCAAGGCGATCATGGCCGCGGCCATGACTGCGAAGGCCATCGCGTGGCGAGCGCAGCGACGATGCCGACGACGCCCAGACCGCCGCTCGGGTTGCCTTTCACCGTGTCCATGACGCTGGTCGCCACCAGGACCAGGATCCATACGGCAGCGGCGCCAAGTGCCACGGTGAAAAGCCCAAGCAGGACGGCACAGACTCGAAGAAGAGCATCGCCAAAGTCCCGGTGGCGACAGACCTGCCATCCCAACGCGGCGACGCAGACCGCTGCTCCTATCGCCGCCCACCGCCCGGCGGAGGCGGCCCCGGCGATGACGATCCCACCGGCCACTACAGCGGCGACTACTCGCTCCGTGCGGTGGACACAGACTTCCCGGCCGAGCCGTTGTGCCACACCGCTGGCGCTGACGTTTGGCCGGCCCCGGCCTCACGCAGGATCGGGCTACCCAGCGAGCAGTACGTCGTTGACCCGGCCCCTGACCCCCGGGTCATGGAGCGCTTCTGGGGTGGGGGGTGGCCAATCGGGTACAGAGTCACCATGAGCGACGCGCCAGAGCCGACAGAAGCCGACGAGAAGCCGGACGTGAAGGTGCCCGAGGGTCCCCGAACCGGCGAACGGCAAGCCGAGATCAACCGGGAAGACGACCCGCCGGCTTGATCGGCGGTTGACCGAAGGGAAACGCATGTCCGACGCAGATGGCCAACTCGGTGGTAGCGACGACGACTTCTCCAAGCCTGAAGACGACGAGGAGGCCAACGAGAACGACGTCGATTCCGACGACGATCTACCTTCTGGCGGCTGACATCCTTCTACGGGCCCGCTCGTGGAAGCGTCGAGACTCGGCAGGTTTCTGCCGAGTCGTTAGGACCGGAGAATCATGGGTAGCGTTAGGTACGTCAGGGTCAGGGGGAACGGTCATGAGTGAGAATCCGCCGAAGGGTGATCGGCTCGGCAAGGACTACGACAAGGGCCCGAACCCGAACCCGGGTGGTGAGATCGACACAGGTGACAGCGCGATCCGCCCTACGAAGGCAGAACGACGGAGTCGACGAGCAGCCGGGACATGGAAGCCATGGGCCACTCCCGCGACATCTCTGATGAAGACGCGGCAGCGTCGGGACGAGCGGTCTCGGACCAACACGCTCAGTCTCCGTCCGATGACATGCCCCCAGAAGGAGTCGGGGAGAGCGCGAGCCGGCGGGCCGAGGATATTCGCGACGACGACGGTCAGGACGCGGGTCGCCACGACGAGGGGACCAAGGGCGAGAGCGACCGCCCCGAGGGCAGTTCCGACGACCGGGACCGAACCGGCATTTAAGGACACCCGAGCTTTCAAGCAACCGGGTTGGACCTGCCTTTAACAGGCTGGAGCAATCGGCGCCTCGAGCAGCTCCTCACCTTGTTGGCCAACGGCGGTTTTGCCCCCGTCGATGCCCTGCACATCTACCGGGCCTACACCGGCTTCCTCTACGGTCACATCCTCACCGAGCTTCAAGAGCTCGTCGCCGATCCCGACGAGACCGACGACCTGCTCCGCCTCGGGTTGCAAAGGCTCCCGCCCCGGGAGTTCCCCCAGCTCCGCTCCCTGGCGTCGGACCTGGCCCGTTACGACGGCGCCGGCGAGCTCGACCACGTACTCGACATCCTGCTCGCCGGACTGCGCGCCCAGCTGCACCTCGCCGAGAGTTGACCCGGGCAACGCTGCCGCGCCATGAGGTTCGCCGGCGACGGCGCTGCCGTCAGGGTTCGGTTTCGCACTGCAGCGGGCATGACTGTGCGATGCGAGGTGTTGTGCGTCCGTGCCGTCATCGCCTCGGACCGCAGCTGCACACCCGATGGTTGGCCCATCTCTGCGGATTATGTCTTAGCCTACGTGATACAGCTGGTCAGCCTGCGAGGGTGTTGACCGGCTATGACGTGTTGTTGGTGTCGGTGCTGACCGAGGCGCAGGCGGGGCGCCTGGCGACTACGACTGCGGGCGCCTGCCCGTTGCGGGGGTTTCGCACCGCCGAAGTCGTTGACGCTTCGACCCCTGCCATCCAGACGGGAGTGGCGGCGGCGCTGCTCGTCGGGGAGGCGGGCCTCACCGACAAGGTTGACGACGGTGACGTCCCGGTCTGGTTGCGGCCCGTGGCCTTCCGCTCGGCCCGCCACCTCGCCCGAGTCGGCGCGTCGGCTGCTGATGCCTGCGGATGGGACGGGACCGACGTGTCCTCCGCTCCGGCCCGGGCCAGCGCCGTCGAGGCCCGGATCGGCGCCGGCCTCGACCAGCTGCTGGAGCCCACCGGCACCGCGGTGGCGGCCATGTTTGCGCATACTGCCGTTACGAGCGGCGTGCCCGGCAACACTTCTGCGCTGCGTCAGGCAGGTGACGCCTTCGGGCGCATCGTCCACTTGGTCGACGCCGCCGAGGACCGGCAGTCCGACCGCCGCCACGGCCGCTTCAACCCCCTCGAGGCCACTCGGACCACCGACCGAGAGGCAGAACGGCTGGCCCGGTCCTTGCATGCCGAGATCGCCCGGTCGCTCGACGACATGACCCTGGTCGACGGAGCGCTCGCTGAAGCCCTCCTAGGGCCGACCTTGGGTGCCGCCATCGAGCGGGTCTGGCACCGCAGCGACCCCGCGGAGACATCGTCCGCCCCCCGAGGGCGTCTCACGATGACCGTCGCTCTGGCGGCGGCTATGGCGGCTCAGGCAGCGGTGTGGGTCGGTGGTGGAGGCAGAGACGGCCGACGGGGCAACCCGTACAACTACGGTCCCTACGGTGGCCGCCCCTATTACGGTCGACCGAGATATGGGCGCCGAGGTGGCTGCGGAGGGCCGAGCTGCGGTGAGATGCTCGCGTGTGACTGCTGCGCGAACTGCGCCTGCGACCAGTGCTGCGGTGGTGACACCTGCTGCTGCTGCATCTGATTCGACGGTTTCTTCGTAACTAGCCGTGCACATGATGACGGAGCCCGGGAGTCCCACCAATCAATGACTTCAGAAAGAGAACCGACAATGTCCATGCAAGACAGCAGTGACATACTCGAGCGGATCCATGCTCTTGAAACGGCCCAGGCCGTCCAAGCCGCTACCCAGGCGGGCGGACACGCTACCCAAGCCGCCGCGCACGCCGGCACGTGGTCGACGATGGCGGCGGCAGGAGTGTGCCTGACTGGAGGGCTCCTCTTGGGAATGGCGATCGCCAAATCGACATGAAGCCCTCGTAGGGGAACCTGGATAACTGATGGCTACCGTGACAACATTCATTCCAGCCCCGCCTGACCAGGTCTTCGGCGTACTGGCCAACGGCTGGTACTACTCCGGCTGGGTGGTCGGAACGTCGCACATGCGTGCCGTTGAGGCCGGGTGGCCGGCGAAGGGGACCAGGGTGTTCCATTCGAGTGGTGTATGGCCGGCAGCGCTGGGCGACGAGACTCAAGTCGACGAGGTCTCGATAAATGAGCGGCTGGTGGTGACCGCCCGCGGGCAGCCGTTCGGGGCAGCCAGAATCGAACTGCTGTTGACCCCCGAGGGCGCTGGCACAAGGGTGACGCTCGACGAGGCGCCGATCAGCGGTCCGGGAGCGTGGCTGCACAACCCGATCACCGAAAGGCTCCTCCATCGACGCAACACGGAGGCCCTGGCACGCCTGTCGGCGATCGCTGAACACCGGACGCAGCCGCACGACTAGCAACCGGCCGTCGGCGCGCCGGGTCAGGAACCCTAACCCCGGTCTTGCCCCCCGACTGCTTCGCCGAGCTTGGCGCCTGCCGCTCGAACCTCCCTGCGGACGCGTGCCCTGGTCACCCGACCCGGATCCGGAGGGCAAGTCGACCGACGACGAGGTCCAATACCAGCCGCTGCGGTGGATCTTCCGCCGGGACGCCGGCCTGATCCGCAGGTCCGTCGGCCTGCCCGACATCAGCGGAGCGGCGCTCGCTACCGACTGACCCACCCCGACCTTCACGCTTCGGGCCCCGGCCGAGACCGGGGCCCGAACGCGTCGGCGCCGATGGGGGAAGGAACAGGGGTGGCGCGCTAACTCCGGGGTAGCGCCCTGATCGCGATCCGGGCGAGTGCCTCGAGCTGACGGTCGCTGGTGCGCGGGGCACTGATCACGATCTCGAGGTTCCCCTTGAGCACCGCTAGGCCGCCGCCGCCCTTCAGAGCCCATGCCTCGTTCCCAAGGCCGCGCACGGTCACGACTCGGGCCCTCTTGCTTTCGATTCGGCGGGACGCAGCAAACTTGGCGGCCGAGACAGGCGTTCCGAAGACGACGACGGTTGGTGTCTTGTAACTGGTCTTGTAGCCGCAGCCCTTGGCTTTCTCCCCGGCGCTCGTACTGACTCTCACCGAGCCGACCTTGGTCACCTTGCGACCCAGGGTTGACTGAACGATCTGGGCGCTCGGGCACGCTCTGGGTAGCGCCGTTGTCGTCGTTGCGGAGGCGCTAGCCGACGGCACTCCCACTGCGGCGATTGTCGACACGAGGGCCGCCCCGGCCACAAACGAACCTCCAACCGCCCGCCTGACCCGGTGGTTCGCTGATGCGCCGGAAGTACCCATTTTGATTGTTCCTCCTGGTAGCTGACCCGCCGAAAATACCCGGGAGTGTTCGCTCCGGCAACGAGAAGGTCGGTGAGGGTCTCACAGAACCGCTCACAGCGCTGCGAACGTCACGGCCGGGATCGAGGGCTTCTGAAATTTCCGGTTCACGACCACGAGGGCCGCTGCCCGTTGGCGCCGCTGCGCCACCCCGACGCCGCTGTCCCATCGTGAGCCCACCCCCCGCCGGCGAGGGTGGGGCCCTGCTCGAGCGCCCACTGTCGGCATTCGTAGCGGACCAGGCAGCCCTCGCAGACTCGTAGGGCCGGCTCGGTCGGCTCACCGCGGGCGGGAAGAACGACACCAGCGGTACTCCCGGGACAACGCATCGGCTTGCGAGGCGAGACGCCGGCAGAGGCCGCAAGGTGAGAGGGCCGCCTGGCCGCCTTCGGCGCCGCCGACCGTGCGCATGCGAAGGGCCGATCTGATCCCGACCGACAGCAGGAAGACTGCCGGCGGGTCCGTCACTCCGCCCATCTGCGCCGCGCTGAGCCTCCCGGCGACCGTCCGCAGGAGGCCAGGTCACTTGGAGAGGCGGGTTTACCTCGGTGATGCACCAACTGGCGCCCGCAAGGCGCCAGTTGGCTGTGGCGGTGAGGTCCGTCGAACTTGCTATGCCGGGACCCTGCGGCTCTCCTGGCATCCCCGACGGGTTGGGGGCGTGATCAGACTTTGGCGGCTTCGGAGCCTGGGGCGGTCGGGCTTTGCCCTGTGCTGGGAGCCTCTTGATCCGGCTGGGGTGTGCGTACGGCTTCTTCGATTTTCTTGCCGAGGTCGGCGTCCACGTTGGACCAGTATTGGAAGGCCCGCAGGAGAATCGGTTCGGTCACCCCATTGAGGAGGTGCCCGCTGATGTTGTCGACGAGCCGGGCACGGGCGGCGTCGTCGAGCACATCGCGCACCATGGTTCCGGCCTGGCCCCAGTCGTCGTCCTCGGCGTGCTGCACGTAGGGGGAGCGAACCATGTCACCGCCGGCCGACCAACCCGCGCCGTCATCGAATGTCGCCGTGTCAGCCGCAGGACCGCCGTGGGAGTTGGGTGTGTAGACAGGGATGGCGGGGTCGTTGTAGGCGAAGCGCATGGTCCCGTCTTTGGAGAACGAGTTAACCTTCGACTTCGGGGCGTTGACCGGGAGCTGGGTGTAGTTGGTACCGACGCGATAGCGGTGGGCGTCAGGGTAGGAGAACAGCCGACCAAGGAGCATCTTGTCCGGGCTGGTGGCGATGCCCGGGACGAAGTTGGACGGCTCGAAGGTGCTCTGCTCGATCTGGGCGAAAAAGTTCTCCGGGTTGCGGTTGAGGGTCATCGTGCCGACCTGGATGAGGGGGTAGTCGCCGTGCGGCCACACCTTGGTGAGGTCGAAGGGGTTGAATCGGTAGCCGTCGGCGTCCGCCATCGGCATGATCTGGACGAACATGGTCCACGACGGGAAGTTGCCCTCGGCGATCGAGGCGAACAGGTCTTGGCGGTGATGGTCGGGAGAAGTCCCCCCGAGGACGTCGCCTTCGTGTTGCGTGAGGAACTCGTTGCCCTGATCGGTCTTGAAGGTGTACTTCACCCAGCACTTGTCGCCGGCGGCGTTGATCCACTGGAAGGCGTGGGAGCCGTAGCCGTTCATGTGCCGCCAGGTACGGGGCAGGCCGCGGTCGCCCATCAACCAGGTGACCTGGTGGGCGGTCTCCGGTGAGAGAGTCCAGAAATCCCACTGCATATCGTTGCTCCGCAGACCCGAGTCGGGCAGGCGCTTCTGACTGCGGATGAAGTCTTGGAACTTCTGGGGGTCCTTGACGAAGAACACCGGCGTGTTGTTGCCCACCATGTCGTAGTTGCCCTCGTCGGTGTAGAACTTGAGAGCGAAGCCGCGGGGGTCGCGCTGGGTGTCGGCGCCTCCGCTTTCGGGTGCGACGGAAGAGAAACGAGCCAGCATCTCGGTCCGCTTGCCGGGCTGGAGGAAGTCGGCCTTGGTGTAGCGACTCACATCCTCGGTCACCACGAACTCGCCGAAGGCGCCGCCGCCCTTGGCGTGCACGACCCGTTCCGGGACGCGCTCCCGGTTGAACTGGGCCATCTTCTCGATGAGGTAGGCGTCCTGCAAGAGGATCCCCCCGCCGGTGCCCTGGGTGAGGGAGTGCTCGTCGCTGACGGCAGGAATGCCAGCATTGGTAGTCGTATCACCGTTGGACGCATCAGAACTAGGTGTCTGATTGTCGAGGGCTGAACTCATGCGGATTGCTCCTTCGGATTGTGGTTAGTTCGGCAGGAAAGGCAATAACCCCAAAAGATGACCTCGGCTTCGTCGATCACGAAACCCAGGTCCTCGGATGGGGACAGACACGGGGCGGCACCAACAACACAGTCGACATCGGCGACCATCCCGCATGACCGGCACACGAGGTGATGGTGGTTATCCCCGGTTCGGGTCTCGTAACGCACCGCCGAACCGGCCGGCTCGATCCGACGGATCAAGCCTGCTTCGGTAAAAACCTCGAGAGCGTCGTAGACGGCCTGTTTCGACACGGTGCCCACCGAACGCCGGGCATCACTCACCAAGACGTTCGCGGTGGCATGAGAACGACCCCGAAGAGCGTCAAGCACCGCAACTCGAGAGCCGGTTACACGCAACCCGGCGCCACGCAGCGCAGTGACAGCTTGAGCCCGACTATCGATCATGTCCACTGCTTTTTACCATGCCCGAATCTGGACTTCGTCAAACATAATTGATAGCGGCCGCTAACACCGGTTGTCGTCAGATCAACCACGCGGCCCCAACGTCCTGCAGAAGTGACCTTCGAGGTGACCTCGGTGCTGCGAGGCGTAGCGGCATAGCACTCCGACCAACGGTCGTGGTGCCCACGACCGTTGCGGACAGAAGAGCCAGCTCAGCTGAGCAGGGTTGCGAGGGGTCCGGTATAGAACTGGTCGAAGAGTTCCTTGACGTCACGGTAGACGTGGAGGGCGCCGGCTTCCATGAGCTCGTGCGTGCTGAAGCCGCCAGTCTCGACCGCCACACAGCCGATCCCAGCCGCTCGCGCCGCTTGGACGTCCCAGATGCTGTCCCCGACAGCCAGCGCATGATCCGGATCGATGGATCCGGTCTTCATGGCCGAAAAGAACACCTCCGGTGCGGGCTTGGAGTCTGCGATGTCGTCGGCAGTGGTTTGGGCGTCGATGGCGTCGTTGGCGTCGAGGCGTTCGAGGAGGACCGCGAGTTCGTCATCGGGCGCGGAGGTGGCCAAGACAACAACGAGACCGTTGAGGTGCACGCGGCGGACCAGGTCGGCGGCACCGGGGAAGACGCAGGCGTCATCGATCAGTTCCCGGTAGCGGACGGGGCGCGCTGCGGTGGCCTCGGGACTGTCGTGGCCAAGGAGTTCGGGGACGAGCTGGTCGCCGCCCATGCCCACCAAGCGGTGAATGGCGTTCATGGGAACCCACTCGCCGGCGTCACGGAACGCTCGGGACCAGGCCAGCGCGTGGAGATAGTTGCTGTCGACCAGCGTACCGTCGACATCGAAGAGAACGCCGGCACGAAGCTGACCGCTCATGCCGGCGGCTCGGTGCTCACGGTTGGCTGTTGCCTGCCCTTCCCCGGTAGGTCGTCTCATGTCAGAGACGTCAGTGTCAGAATTCAGCGGGTCATCGGGCTTCGGCGACCTCCCGATCGTTTCGACATCCTGCTCGTTGCCCTTCAGGCTGGTTCGGGAATGCTTTTCGTCAACCACAAATCCCCTTTCGGGCGGAAGTCCTACATCAGATTTTGCGCTGCGGTCACCAGGTCGGCCGGGCTGCCGGCCGCCCGCCAACGCAGCCGGAGGTCCTTCGCCCGCTGGCAAGATGCTGTCGTAACGTCTTAGCGGTTACGTCATCGACCCACCACCGTACGTTTCCCTCGGCCAAACAGGTAAGGCCCCTACGGCGACAGCAGCACCAACGACCCGTGAACCGGCTCATCTAGTAATTGGCCGGGGGATCGCTGGCCGGAAAGGACTCCTCGCTCTCGCGATCCGCCTTCTCCGAATCTTCTTCGGGCATGTCCCCCGGGACCGGGTCGGACGCCTCGTCGTCGTTCGGATCCTTGCCTGTGTCTGCGTCCCTGCCACCCATCTGGTTGTAGGCGTCTGCCATGTTCCACCTTTCGTTGTCCTAGGTTCGCCCCGGACGGGAGTCCGCGTGCTAGGACGCTCTTGAACCCCAGTGTCGCCGGGGCTTTGTTGCTCGCGACGCCGAAGCTACGCGCAGGGGGCCTAAGCTGATGCCGTAGACGAGCGTCGAGGCTCCATACTGCGGCAGCCCGAGCCAGCGGCAAGGACGGCAAAGACGAAAACATAGACGATCGAGGTTCCGATATCGGTGGAGCCGGAGGTGTACGGCCCACCAAAGCCCTCCGCTGTCGACCAAATGCCCAGTGAGAGGAGTCCGCCGACAATATAGGTCGCTCTGGTGAATACTCCCAGGATCAGACCGACAGCAATGCACGTTTCCGTTGCCGCAGTCAGATAGGCAAACACCTGTGGTGTGCCTTGAGTGAGCGAGATTCAGTCGTGAATCCACGATGCTACCCAAGCCGGGCGCCCAGAGATCCCTTGGCGCAAGAAGCTCTCGAAATGCTGATTGAAGCCGGGCAGATATTTGAACGTGGCATCTACCGCCCACGCCACCCCAAACAAGATGCGCAACGCGGCCATGGCGCGCAGCCTGGGACCGCCCGGCTGAGTCTGCACGATCTCCGAGGCCGGGGCCTCCTGCAGGCCGTCAAGATCGGCCGCTGCGAGCGGAGCTTCTTCGACTATCAGCGTCTCTCCGGGCACCGCCTTCGATGACGTCACCGCAACACCGTCTTGGTCGATCCCATCGTTTCGATCCTCTACGTCCGCCACGGTTGCGTACATACGAATACCCGTCGGATCCCGCCGTAAACGCCGGATCCTTCTGTCGTCGTCGACACGATGTCTTGGGGGGCGGCTGCGGTCGGGCGGACCCGGCGAGGAAGGGCGATCGGCTATGGCCGCTCGCCTGGCACGGTGCGGACCTCCGCCAGGCGCCGGACCGGACTGTCACCGGCGAGTGGCGCGCTAGCCCCGCCCTCGCCGGCGGCCATCCCGAACAGGGCCGAGCGCAGGGCGTCGACGGAGGAGTGTCGCGGCGCCCAGTTCAGTTCTCGGCGCGCCCGGTCGGTGCGCATGACCGGGAGCGACAGGACAAGGTCGAGCAGCGCCGGCTCGCTCGGGACCAGGCGGGCATGCCACGCCGCGGCGGGAACGGCACGAGCCGCGGCGGTCGGCACCACGAGCGTCCGAGCGCTCAGAGCGTCGGCCGCGACCGACCGGTCGATCACCGGATCAGCGGCCAGGTTGAACGGGCCGCTCACGTCCGAGGTCACCGCCGCGTGGTAGGCCTCGGCCAGGTCATCGGCGTGCACGGTCTGAATCTGCAGGCCGCGTAGCCACGGCCACGCGTGGAGACGGCCGGGACGAACGGCGGAAGCAGGCATCAGCGGACCAGCGAAAAGCCGCCGCTGCTCGACGCCGGCTGCTCGTTGAAAGACGAATCCGCGACGGAACCGCACCACCCGCACCGAGGGATGATGGCCTTCGAAGCCATCGAGCAGCCGCTCGACATATGCCTTCTCGACCGTACGCCGACGTCGGCAGGCTGTGGGTGGGCCACGACTCGTCGACCTCCCGGCCCGCTCCCGGCGAGTAGGCTCCGACCGACCAGGCATACACGACGGCGCCGACGCCAGCCTCGGCGGCCACCAGGAACACCCGCTCACTGCCGCCGACGTTGACCATCCACGTCGTCGCCGGGCGGTGCGTCGGCTGGAACAGCCACGCCACGTGGATGACGGCGTCGCTCCCCGGAACAACGCGGTGAGGTCGTCTCGCACCACGTCGGCCTGGTGGAACTCCATCCCGGCGGTGTCGCCGGGACGCCGGCGGGCCAGGCCCACCACCTCGATCGTGCGGTCCGCGGCCAGCGCACGCACCACAGCGCTGCCCATGTTGCCGGTCGCCCCGACCACGACGACCCGAGTCATGCCACTGACCGCGTGGCGCCCGGGCCTGTCACGGCTGGAGGACGACTTTGATGGTGCCGTCCTGTTTCTTCTGGAATACCTCGTAGGCCCTCGGCGCGTCACGCAGGGGGAGGCGGTGGGTGACCAGATCGGCGGTCCCGAGGGGATCCTCGTCGGTGAGCAACGGGAGGATGTCGCCGATCCAACGCTTGACGTGGGCCTGTCCCATCCGTATCGAGATCCCCTTGTCGAACATCTCCAGCATCGGCAGCGGGTCGCTCATGCCTCCGTACACGCCGCTCACCGACACCGTCCCGCCCCGCCGCACGACGTCGATCGCTTCGAGCAGCGCAGCGAGACGGTCCACGCCTGCCTTGCGCATGAACGACTGGGCGACCTTCGCCGGTAGCAATCCGGTCATCTTCTGGGCGCCGGCCGCCACCGGCGAGCCGTGCGCCTCCATGCCGACGGCGTCGATCACCGAGTCGGGCCCCCGCCCGCCAGTCAGGTCACGTAGGCGCGCAGGCACGTCGTCGCAGTCGCGGCGGTCGATGGCGGTGATTCCGTGGCGCGCGGCCATGGCCAGGCGCTCCGTCACCAAGTCGATGCCGTAGACGGTGGCACCGAGATGGCGGGCGATGCGGGCGCTCATCTGGCCGATGGGCCCGAGACCGAGCACCGCCACCGATCCACCGGGGGGGATCTCGGCGAACTGCACCGCCTGCCAGGCCGTCGGCAGCACGTCGGAGAGGAACAGGAACCGCTCGTCGGGCGGCCCGGCGGGCACCTTGATCGGACCGAACTGAGCCTGCGGGACGCGCAGCAGGCCGGCCTGGCCGCCGGGAACTCGGCCGTAGAGCTTGGTGTAGCCGAACAGCGACGCGCCGGTCCCCTCCTCGGTGTTCTGGGTGGTCTCGCACTGGGCGACAGTTGGCGGTCGCACATCCAACAGTGCCCGCAGGAGATGTTGAACGGGACCACCACCCGGTCCCCGGCTGCGATGTGGGTGACGTCGCGGCCGACCTCCTCGACGATGCCCATAGGCTCGTGGCCGAGAATGTCGCCCTCCGCCATGAACGGGGTCAGCACGTCGTAGAGGTGGAGATCGGATCCGCAAATGGCGGTTGACGTGATCCGCACGATCGCGTCGGTCGGGTCCTTGATGGACGGATCGGCGACGGTGTCGACTTGCACGTCCTTGCGGCCGTGCCAGACCACTGCTTCCATTGAGCTGTCTCCCTTGATCGATTCGCGGGTCGGGGTTTCAGTCGGCCGAGCCCGGCTCGGTCTGCTTGCGGTGCGTCATGCTTTTGGTTTTGTCCGGCAGGACTTTCATGGCGGCAGCTTGGGCCCTGGTTGCCAGGCCCCCGGCGACAACCTTGGTCTTGCCGGCCATCAACGCCTCGAAGCCGATCCGGGCGACGTCGGCGGGGTCGTCTTTGCTGTCGCTGGCGCCGAGCTTGGTGTCGGTGATGTCGGCCCGCTCGAAGAACTCGGTGTCGGTCGGACCCGGCATCAATGCCGTCACGGTGACGCCGGTGTCGCGCAGCTCGTCGCCGATAGCCTCGGCGAAGGACTGCAAGAAAGACTTGCTGGCGTTTACAGCGCTTGGTATGGCCCGGGCGACATCGACGCGATCGACGACGTGACCAGGACCTTGCCGTCGCCGCCGCCCACCATCGATGGCAAAACCCGCTTGGCCGGGTGCACGGTCGAGACCACGTTCAGCGCCAACAGGCGCAGGACGTCGTCGATGGACTGGTCCCGGACGAAGTCCCCGCCGAGGCCGACGCCGGCGTTGAGAGCAAGAGCGGCGACGGGTCGGCCGACCTGCTCGATCTCGCGACACAGCTGCTCGACGCCGTCGTAGGTGGCAAGATCGCAGCGCACCGGGATCACCGTGGTCGTGGCCCGCAGCTCGGCCGCGGCCCCGGTCAGCTCGGCGTCCTCAGCGGCGATCACAAGGTCATAGTCGTGCTCGGCGAACTGCTTGGCCAGCTCACGGCCGATGCCGCTCGACGCTCCGGTCACCACGGCGAGAAGACGTCCGGTCGCAACCATCAAGTACTCCTTCGAAAAAGAGAAGAGGAAAGCCCGGCACGAGATACCCCGTCGGTCATAGACGTGTACCCCGATCAGGTGCACCCAACCGCCGACGCGTGACCGGGCCGCGCTGCCCTCCTACCGGGCCTTCGGGTCACCTGATACGTCCCGAGGGTCACCTCCAGCTCGGACCGGTGGCGCTCGTACATGAGAGCTTGCGCTGCGAAGGGACGATCCCTCATCGACGGCCTTTGACAACTTCGGGGTAGCCGTCGCCGTTCGGCTTACAGGACGATCCAAGGTTCCGCGGCGAACGCGCTCGACGCCTACCGCAGCGGGGAGCCCGTTGCCGTAGCTGACGTGAACATCGACAGCCGATTCGACCGGTTCGCGTCCCGGGGCCGCCGCCAGGGTCTGGGGGCGGTGTTCGCGTTCCGCTCCGCCACGGCGACACCCGCCTCGGTGCTCTGGACTTGTACTGCGACGAGCCGACACGGCTTGCGCCCGCCGCGATGGCTGCGGCGCAGACCTTGGCCGACGTGGTGGCCGCCTACATTCTCAACGCTCGAGCTCGCGACGCGCTCCGTTCGGTCGCCGACGCCGCCCGAGCGGCGTCGCGCCGCGACGAGCTGACCGGTTTGGGCAACCGGGTCCAGGTGCTCGACGACCTGGACCGGGGGCTGCGCCGGGCGCGCCGACCCGGCCACACCGTGGCGGTCCTCTACGCTGACCTCGACCGCTTCAAGGACATCAACGACCTCCACGGGCATCGTGTAGGCGACGAGCTGCTCGTCGCGGTAGCCGAACGTCTCCGAGGTCTGGTCCGAACCGGCGACAGCCTGGGCCGCATGTCGGGCGACGAGTTCGTGATCGTCTGCGACGACCTCGCCACCGCCGTCCAGGCCGACTTCTTCGCCCGGCGGAACGCCGCATCTCTGGCCGTGCAGTTCGCGCTCTCCGCCCTGGTCGTGGCGACCGCGGCCAGTGTTGGCATCGCGTTTGCCGCACGAGGCGACGCCGACCCCCACGACGTCCTGCACGCCGCTGACATGGCCACCTACCAGGCGAAACCGCGAGGCGGCAAAAGTCACCGAACCGTGGAGATCGACCAACAGGTTCTAGTCGGCAAACCGGGCGCTTCCGAGGCAACGACAGGGGCGAGCGCTCACTCGAAGCGAATCGTCTCCCCTTGACCTTCGTGACTATCGATTAGGAGCCCCCACGGGGGGCGCCCGGCCGCCTTGTCATGACGCTGACCGACGGGACCGGGCGTGCTCGCGCTGGGAGTCCCGATCCTTCCTCGCTGACCGCTGGGTGCGTTTGGCTATTGCTCGCCAAATGGGGGGGCGCCGTACCAGTCCAGGCACAACACGGTTGCGTCGTCTAATAGTCGGCCGCCGCTGGCGTCTCGGGCGGCCTGGGTGAGGTGTTGGACTGCTTCGCGGGGGTGTAGATGCCGGCTGGCGGTGAGCGCGACGATGACGTCGAGTCCGGCTGCGCTGCGTTCGAGCATGCCGTCGGTAACCAGCAGCAGCCGGTCTCCCGGTTGGAGGTCGAGTGGCTGAGCGGTGTAGTTGGTGTTGGGGAACATGCCGAACGGTGGTTCGGCGGTCAGTTTGACGCGCTCCACGTTGCCGTCCCGGCAGAGGAACGGGGCGGGATGGCCGGCGTTGACGATCATCGGGGAGGCGCCGGTCAGGTCGACGCGGAGCAGCTGGCCGGTAACGAACTGTTCCCCGCTGGAGTGCCGGGCCAGCTCGGCGTTCGCCCGTTGCGCTTGGTCGACCAGGCTGTCGCCGCCGCGGCGGGCGTTGCGCAAGCTGTTGACCAGCACCGTGGCCAGCAGGGCCGAGTCGAGCTCATGACCCATGGCGTCGGTCATCGACAGGTGCAGGGTGTCGCGATCCACGATGTAGTCGAAGGTGTCACCGGCGACGGTCTCTGCCGGCTCGAGCCAGCCGGACAACGCGAACTGGGCGGCCTCGCAGGTGAACGAGCCTGGCAGCAGCCCATGTTGGATCTCTGCAGGCAACGACAGGGGCACCGACCGCTGCCCCCACTCGAACACGTCGGTGTAGCGGCGAACCGAGATCACCGCCAAAGCAAGAGCGTGGCCGGCCGCGGCTAGATATTCGAGCGTGTCGGCGTCGGGGGTGACGGGCAGGGTCAGCTCCAGCACACCGACCGCCTCGCCTCGGTCGCTCACCGGGACCGCCACCCGCGCCTCGCCGCCGGCCCCGGGTAGTACCTGTACCTGTTGAGTCCGTAGCGCCTGGCCGGGCACGCTCCCGCTGATCGGCACTTGGTCGTGGTCGGCGGTTGCTGTCGAAGCCCGTGACAGTCGGGTCAAGGAACGCCCGGAGTAGTCGGCGATGAGAAAGCCCACCTCGGTGGCGTCGAGCGCCGCGGTCAGCTCGACGGCCATCGCGTCGACGACGTCAATCGGCGCGGCCATCGCCACCCCTTTGAACAACGCACCCAGGTCGACGTTACTTATCCTTGCCGAGCTCACCGCTGGACTCTACGTGTACTGGCTCACCGACCCGCAAACGAACCCGACATGGCCTGAGCACAGCAACGTCAGGCTGGCGGCAAGACTTCCAGAAGTGTCGACGCTCACGGCCACTCCTACCTCCGCCTTCGGCCAGTTGCGGGACGGCTATCATCGCCCCTGAAGGGCCTTGTGCTGGGATATGTCCCGATTCGAGCGATGCGTGACCGCGAAGTACTCGTACGGGATCATCGACCTGGTCAGCCGCAAGTGGATTGCCGCCATTCTCGCGGCAGTGAGGCCGGTGACGTGCCCGAATGTGAGCGACCTCTATTTTCTGGCTTGGATGAGCACTCGCCGGTTCAGTTGCCGCCCATGGGAATTGTGGTTCGAGGCCATCGGGTGAGCTTGCCCTGCCGATTCAGTGTGGACCTGGACGTTGAGTCCGTGAAGACGGCGCCGCAGCGCGGTGACTACCGCTTGGGCCCGCTGCAGTGACAGCTTCTGGTTGATCGAGGCGGTCCCGTTGGTGTCGGTGTAGCCGGTGACGGTGACTGCAGTGTCGTGGTGTTGACGGATCGCTTGGACGGCCGAAGCGATCACGGCTTGCGCCGATGCGTCGAGCGCGACGCCGTTTTCAGCGAAGAGGACTGTTCCCAGCGCTTCGGGAGGGGCTAGCTGGCCGGTGGCCCTCCTGGGTGCGACTGGGCCCCCACCGACTATGTCGATCGGCACTTTCGGTCTGGCCGATGGCGGTGAGTGGAGGGGGCTGGGCTGTGCTGTTAGGGCTGTCACTGCTACGGCCACGACCGTGATGGTGGTGGCGGTGGCGGCGCTGTGGAGGGGGTGGCGGCGGACCCAGCGGCCGGCGGGACGGAGCCGGTCAGTGACGACCAGGAGCGGGAGGAGGAGCAGCGCTCCGCGTCGGCGTTCGATGAGCGGCGCGCTGAGAGAGGCACACGTTGGGCAGTTGGTGAGGTGGCGGCCGGCGTCGAGGGTGTGTTGCCGGCGGCGGTCGGCGGTGGAGAGGGCGACGAGGACGGGGTGGCACCTCGAGGTGGGGAGGACGGTGCGTTGGATGGCGAGCAGATATTCGACTCGCAGTCGGCCGCGGGTCCGGTTGAGGCGGCTGGCGACACCGGCGGGGGTGGATGCGGTCCGCCCGGCCAGGGTGGCAGTGTCGACCTGGTCGAGGTCGTGGGCGACGAGGATCTCTCGGTCTTGGGGGGCTAGCCGGCCTACCGCTTGGTGTAGGGCGGCGGCGTCGTCGGCGCGGGTGGCTTCGTCGGCTGGGTCTGGAGGGCTACGAAGATCGAGGAGGCGGGGAAGGTGTCGTCGGTGCCGGTCGAGTTCACGGGCCCGGGTTGTCGCCGCGTTGCGGGCGACGACAACGGCGTAGCCGGCCAAGGTGTCAGGGGACAGCGTCGCGCGCCGCTCGAGGAGTCGGCTGAGGCAGGTCTGCACCAGATCGTCTACCTGCTCGGCGTTGCCGACGCGAGCCCTCAGGATCTGGCGGATGAGGGGAATGAGGGCCGCGATGTGGTCGGGGCTGACATCGGCGGGCTGGCGGGCTACCAACTTTCAGCCGGATCAGTGGGAAGGCGGATAGAAGGATATGCGGCGTGAGTCTATGGGCCATGACTGAGCCAGCTTGTCACCACCGGATTGATCGAGGGCCCTGACTCGAAGAGGTGAGGGTTTGCGTGCCCGTCTTTCAGTGCCCTCGGAGGATGATGGCGATGGCTTGGGAGCGATCGCGGACGCCGAGTTTGCGGTAGAGGGTGCGCAGGTAGGTCTTCACCGTCTCTTCGCCCAAGTTGAGTTCTCGGGCGATCTCGCGGTTGGTTCGCCCTGCGAGCAGGGATTCTAGGACTTGTCGTTCCCGGGGGCGGAGGTCCCAGCCGTCGATGGGCTGTCTTCGCCAGGTGCCGTGGGCCAGCTGGGATGCGATCCGACCGCCCATCGCTATGTCGGCGACGGTCTGCCCCGCCGCTGCTCGCTCCAAAGCGGCGACCAGTTCCTCGCCGGTGACCTCGGCGAGGAGGTAGCCGGCCGCCCCGCGGTCCAGCGCGGCCAGAAGTGCGGTGTCGTCGTCGAGTTCACTGAGGAGAACGACCGGGGCTACCGGATCGGAGCGAAGCAGACCGACCAGGAGCGGCTCGTCGTCGACCGCAGCAGTCCCGACCCCGACCAGGATGACCGCAGCGTCTCCGCCGCCGCTGTTCGTGGCGTCGTGCAAAGAGGCGGCGTGCACGGCGACTCGCCGGGGGTGGGCAGCGAGCAGCGCCTCGGCGCCGGCGGCCAGGTCAGGTCTCAAGCCGATGACCAGTACCGCCAACGGCTCGGGGTCTAAGGCCATCGGTCTCTCTGCCAGGGTCGGTTTCGTGCGGGCACAGAAACCACTACGCCTGGAGTCGTCCGGCATGACGCCAGAGCGGGCCGCTTTCCCCCATTTGGGGGAGCTTGGGTCGTCGGCGGGAGGGTAGGTCTAGGGGAGAGCGAGGAGAGATGCCGTGTCCCATGACACCGAGAGCGACCTAGTAGTCCGCGGCGCCAACGCGTTGCTCGTGGAGATCGTCAAACAGATCGACGACGTCGCCGCCGCCGGTGAGGTCAAGGACTTGGCCGAGGCGTTGGCCGCTCTCGCCCCGCTCGTCCGTATGCCGAACGAGGCGGCATAACTCCGAAAATGTGCCCGACACGGGCGCTGGAGCAGGCTGACTCATTAAAGGCATCTTTATCTGAGCGCTGGTCGGCCGCAGTGACGACGCAAGTTAGGTCGAACCTCTAATGGCATGTCAAGGGTGTCGTCGCCAAGGGCAACAACAGCGTTCTGTATTTGTCTTCGCCGAGAAGACCTGTCGGGCGACGTCCCGCTTCGGGAGGTCGTGGCGTCCAAACGTGTCACGGTTGATCATCAAGCGGAATACCACAACAAGCTCTTAAAGGAGAGAAACTATGCAGACCATCAATCCAGATACTCTCACCGGCACCACCGTGTCAGGCCAAGACGGCGAGAAGCTCGGGAAGGTCGAGGAGATCTACTTCGACAACGAGACCGGCAAGCCGGAGTGGGCGGGTGTCAAGACGGGCATGTTCGGCGGCCACATCTCGCTGGTTCCGCTCGCGGCGGCCCGCCAGGACGACAACGGCCTCCAGGTCCCCTACGACAAGGCGCAGCTCAAGGACTCTCCCCATCACGATCCGGGGACCGAGCTGTCCCAGGACGACGAGGCGGAGCTGTTCCGCCACTACGGCGTCGCCTACGGCGGCGAGACGGTCACCGCCCAGCCCAACGACCAGGCCCCCCGCTCCGGCGAGCGTCGTGACCGTGCCGGTGAGGACGGGATGGTGGGCCGGGACACGTCGGGGCCGACCACCGACGATGCGATGACCCGCTCGGAGGAGCGGATGCGGGTCGGCACCCAGTCGCGTGAGGCCGGCAAGGCCCGGCTGCGCAAGTACGTGGTCACCGAGAACGTCAGCCAGACGGTCCCGGTCTCCCACGAGAAGGTCCGGGTGGAGCGCGAGCCGATCACCGACGCCAACCGCGGCCAGGCGACCGCCGGGCCGGACATCTCCGAGGAGACCCACGAGGTCACCCTCAACGAGGAGCGGGCCGTGGTGGGCAAGGAGACGGTCCCCGTCGAACGGGTCCGGATGACCAAGGAGACCGTGTCCGGCGAGGAGACCGTCAGCGGCGACGTCCGCAAGGAGCAGATCGTGGAGGAGTCCGGTCAGGGGACCGAGACGAGCCGGGGACAGCGCCGCTAGCGCTAGCTGCAGGTGGGGGGCGCCGGGCTTCAGTTTTCCTGGTGCCCCCCCTAGACGTCGCGCACTGACAATCCCCGTAGCGACCGATGGCAGGAGAATTGATGGCAGGAGAAGAGCACGTGAGCAGCAGCGATCCGCAGTCTCTGGCCGGCCTCCCGGTCCTCGGCGCCGACGGCGTACCGCTCGGCCAGGTCCACCAGGTGTACGTCGATGTGACCACCGGCCGCCTTGCGTGGGTCGCGGTCAACGCGGAAGGCCAGCTTTGCCTGGTGCCCCTGGCCGCGGCGCAGCTCGATGGGGATGGGCTGCGGGTTCCCTACGATCAGGCGCAGCTGCTCGCCGCGCCCACCGCGCCACCAGGCCAGGAGCTGTCTGCGGCCGATCAGGACCGCCTCGCCGTCCACTACGGGCTGCCTGCCCAACCGGCCGGACCGCCCGTCGGCGACGGACAGGAAGCCGGCCAGGTCGACGCGGGCGGCGCCATGACCCGCTCCGAAGAGCAACTGGTCGTCGGCGTCGAGCGGCGCGAGACCGGCCGGGCCCGGCTGCGCAAGTACGTGGTCACCGAGAACGTCACCCGCACCTTCCAGGTGTCACACGAGGAGGTTCGCCTCGAGCGCGAACCGATCAACGACGCCGGCTGGGAGCACGACCCGGCCGGCCCGGGACTCACCGAGGAGGACCACGAGGTGATCCTGCACGAGGAGCGCCTGGTGATCGGCACCGAGACCGTGCCGACCGAGCGGGTCCGGATGGTCACCGAGATCGTCGCCGAGGACCGCACGGTCAGCGAGGAGCTCCGCAAGGAGCAGATCGCCTACGAGACCGCAGGACCGCCCGCGGCCTGACACCGCACCCCGAACATCCGAACCACTGAACCCATGAGCCAACAGGAGTGCGTCACATGATCATCCTCGGACTGGTCCTGCTCGTCGTCGCCGTCATCTTCGGTGCCGACCTGCTCTTCAAGAACAACCACCACATCGCCAACCCGGCCGTCTTCGGTCAACACCTCGGCTTCCACAACGAGGCCACCCTGCTGATCGTCGCGGCCATCACCGGGGCGGTCATCGTCTTGGCGATCGCCCTGATCCTGTCGGGGATCCGCCACAAGGGCGCCAAGGCGGTCAGCCACCATCAGGAGCGCAAGGACGCCAAGCGCACCGGCGGGGAACGCGACGACCTGGTAGCCGACAACGAGCACCTACGAGCCGAGCTAGCCCAACGACGGGCCGCTGACCGGCCCGTCGAGGCCGCCCAAACGCCGGGCGCGTCCACGGCGAGCGACCGCTGACGCTCGACGTAGCCCACATCAGGTAAGGACAGTAGGAATTGACTCAACTCAGAGAACCTCCCCGCCGCCCGAACAGCGGTGGTGCGTCCCGAACGCCTCCGACCGCCGAGTCCGGGGTGGGCGCGGTCCGCGGCGAGAACCCGCGACGCAAACGGGCCGGATGGCTCCTTCCCCTCCTCCTCGTGCTCGCTGCGCTCATCGCCCTGGGCATCATCCTGGGTCTCGTCTTCGGCGGCGGAGGCGCCAAGAAGCACACCAAGGCTGGAGCGGCCCGGACCCCGGCCGCGGCACCGGTCACCACGCCGGGCACGGCCGCTGCCGCGGCACCGGTCACCACGCCGGGCACCGCCGTCGGCGTGCTGGCGGCCAGCCCGAGCACAGCCCCTGCGGCGGGCGCGGCGACGGGCGTGGCAAGCAGCGGTCCTGCGGTCGGTTCGCGCTCTGTGACTCTGGTCGGGGGTGCCGGGATGGCCGCCAAAGCGGCCAGCGGGAAGCTCGATCCTGCGGGGTCGGTCGGAGCGGTCCTGTTCTCCGAGGACGGCGTCGGCGTCGACGCCTCGGCTCGCGCCGTGATCGACTCGGCCGCCCGGCAGATCCGCACCGGCCACGACACGTCGGTGACGGTGATCGGCTACACGGACACCCTGGGCCACGCCGCCGCCAACCAGCGCCTGTCATCGGAGCGGACCCAGGCCGTGGTGGCGGCCCTCCGCCAGCGCCTCGGAAGCACCAATGTCGTGTTCCATCCCGAAGCCCACGGCCAGACCCAGCCGGCGGCGACCAACGCCACCGCCGCCGGGCGGTCGCTCAACCGCCGGGTGATCATCGAGGCGACCAAGTGAGAAGCGCACGACCGTCGTCGCATCAGCCCACGCTGTTCCAACCACTCACCCAACAGACCCCAACCGCAAGGAGCACCGCATGATCGTCGGAGCCGTCAGCATCGGCAACTCGTTTCAAACGGCATTGAACAACGTCTTCTCGTACCTGCCGAAGATCCTCGGTTTCCTGGTCATCTTGGTCATCGGGTATCTGGTCGCCAAGGTGGTCAAGACGATCGTGAACAAGATCCTCGACCGGGTGAAAATCGATGACAGACTGCAGAAGGGCAAGGCCGGGTCGATCGTCGGCAAGGTCAGCTCCAACCCTTCCCACCTGCTCGGGGCGCTAGCGTTCTGGCTGATCTTCGTCTACGTGTTGAGCGCGGCGATCGCCGAGCTGGCGATCCCGTCGCTGACGACGTTCATGACCGAGGTCCTCGCCTATATCCCCAACGTCATCGCCGCCATTCTGATCTTCGTGGTCGCCGCGGTGATCGCCGGGGCTGTTGTTGCCGCGGTGCAACGCACGATGGGTGACACCTCGACGGGCAAGCTGGTGGAGACGATCGTGCCGGCCCTGGTGATGGCCATCGCCTTTTTCATGATCCTCACCCAGCTCAAGATTGCCCCGTCGATCGTGATGATCACCTACGCTGCTCTGATCGGCATGCTGGCCCTCGCCGGTGCCTTGGCCTTTGGGCTCGGCGGCCGGGAGGTCGCCGGTCAGATGTGGAGGGGCGCCTACCTGAAGGGTCAGGACCAGACCGCCCAGGTCAAGGCCGACATGCAGGCCGGCAAGGACCGTGCCCAAGCCCAGGCCGGCCAAGCCAGGGATCACATGCAGGCATCGACCGATGGCCAGGGTGCGGCGACACCCGGTGCTCCGACACCCGGTGCCCGCCGGGTCTGACCCGAACCACGCATCCCGCGACGGGAACAAGGAGATCGTTGGTGACGACCGAGAACACGGTTCAGTTGGACACGCGCCCGTTGGCCGCAGAAGCGGTGCTCGTCGGGGCGGGGGGACCGTGTGGCTCGCGGGGATGGCGGTGGGCGGGGCGGCAGTGTGGAAGGTGGCCCGCCAGCAGGTCAACCAGCTCGACCAGCCGCCGATCGAGGTGGCCAAGTCCGAATGGCAGCAGCTGACCGCGGCCACCGGGGCAGGCGCCGACGTTTGGAAGAAGGGGCCTCCCACCACCGACTTGTCTGCCCAGACGGCATGAGCGTTCCCTCCCCGTCCCGGTCCCGCGATGAAGGAGCCCACCGTGGCCGACACTGACACCACCACCGGATCGACCGGCGCCAAGACGCGAGGTCCTCGAGGAAACGGCCCCGGGGCGGCCAAGCGGGGGGTGCTGGGATCGCCGACACCGCTCAACATGGTCAGGGCCGGGGTGGCCGAGATGGTGGGCACGTTTTTCCTGGTGCTGGTGGGCACGGCGACGGCGACCGCGGCGACGATCGGCAAGTCGACTGCGGGGGCGGCGCCCAACTCGTTGGCCGTCGCGTTGTCGTTCGGGTTGATCCTGGTCGCCATCGTCGCGGCGATCGGCCAGGTCAGCGGGGCGCACGTCAACCCGGCGGTCACCTTGGGCCTGGCGGTGACCAAGCACTTTCCGTGGCGGTACGTGCCCGCCTACCTGGCCGCCCAGTTCGCCGGAGCCATCATCGCCGCTCTCGCCGTGTGGGCCGCCTACGGCAGCCAGGCCCGCAAGGTCTCCGCACTCGGCGCCCCCAAACCGGTCGGCCAGTCGACGTCCCTGGAGGGGTTCCTGACCGAGGCGCTGATCGCGTTCATCCTGGTCTTCGTGGTCCTCGCCGTGGCCACCGACCCGCGAGTCCCCGCCGGGAGCGCAGCCCTCGCCATCGGCTTCGCCCTGGCCGCCGGCGTGCTGCTGGGTGGCCCGGTGTCAGGTGGGGCGGGGAACCCGGCCCGCGCCCTGGGGCCCGACATCGTGTCGCTGAAGTTCGCCAACCTTCTCGCGTACCTGATCGGCCCGTGCGTCGGTGGGATCATCGGCGCCCTGCTCTACCAGGCCGTCGGCAAGGGGCACACCCCCGAGAGCGCGGTGGCCGACACCGACACCAAACCCGGCGAAGACAGCCCCAACGAACGCATGGCGTGATGCGCCGAGCGACACAGCCGCCGCCGGACGCAAGGGCATGACCGTCGCCAGGTAGCTCCGAAACGTGCACGTCCGAGCGCTAGTCCGCTCCATCCCTCTCAGCCGCACCTCAGAGTGCTGCTGACGCTGCCACGGTCAGTACGGAGCCCATGTAGCCAGGCAAGCGCGAACGGCTATGCTGGAGGTAGTCGGAGCGACCACCGGCCCGGGGGCGTAGTGTCGTCGCCGGAGCATGACCGAGGTCACAGCTCCCGGGGTTGACCGACGCCCGCTCATTTCGCTCTCGAGGAGACATCCGTGACCGATCTCAATGCTCCGTTCAGTCGTCGACGGGCGCTGGCCCTCGGCGGGACGATGGCCGGTGGCCTGGTGGCCGCCAGCCTGCCCCTGGCCTCCGGGACCGCCGGCGCCTCGACCCCGGTCCCAGCCAATGCGGACCGCCGCTCCCGGGGCAGGCTTCCCGTCAAGCAGATCGAGGCCATCCTCCAGGGCCCGGGCATGGTCATGGACGGGGTGTTGAGCGTCACCCTCGACCGCGACGACCTCACCGTGACCGGCCCGGGCGGGATCCCGTTCGACTCGGCGTTCCAGGTCAACGGCACCTCCTACTTCCAGCCGCTCGGCGACGGAGTCGCGCTGCTCAACGGCGACTTCCCTCTCCGACCCGCGGAAACCAACCCGTTCATCGACCAGCTCCTCGCGCATGGCATCGTCTTGCAGGCCTTCCACCAGCACTACTTCGACCTGAGCCCGATGGTGTACTTCCAGCACTTCCGGGCCGTGGGAGATCCCCTTCGTCTCGCCAAGGGTGTCGCCGCGGCGATCAAGGTCACCGGCACCCCCCTGCCCCAGATGGCCCCGGCCAACCCGACCACCCCCCTCGACGCTCACGCCATCGGCAAGATCCTCGGCGGCACCCCCACGGTCGGCAGCTCCGGGGTGGTCACCGTCAACATCCCCCGAGCCGAGACCATCACGTTGGCAGGCGTCCCCCTCAACAAGAAGACCGGGACCAACACCGCAGCGGGGATCGCCTTCGAGCCGTTGGGCAGCACCGGCCAGCACGCCGCGGCCGGCCCCGACTTCTCCCTCCTCGCCTCCGAGGTCGAAGGCGTCGTCAAGGTGATGCGGGCCCAAGGCTTCACTGTCCACTGCCTCTACAACCAAGAGACCGACGAGCACCCCCAGCTCTACTTCTCCCACATGCTCGCCACCGGCAACGCCTTGGACCTCGCCGCCAAGATCCGGCGAGGACTCGACAGGACCAACGTCACCTTCACGTCCTAGACCTCCGGTCCTCCCCCTCCGGACGGCCGTCGACCACGACGGCCGTCCAAAAGCTCGACGCCCGTACTTTGGCGGCTTCCGTTGAGAACCACACAGGGTCGACACGGCCGGTTGGTAGACGCAGAGCCAGGGTATTGCTTTCCTTTACATCTCGATCTCAGGGGGGGACGTCATGAGTACAGCACCGAAAGGTGATCGACTCGGTAAGGACTACGACAAGGGTCCGAACCCAGCCCAAAGCCGAGGCGGACGTGGCCGGAACTTAGCTCATTCCTCAGATCTTCCCGTGCACGCCACAGCCCAGCTACTTCCTCCGCCCATATACGATAACCGCGATGGTCGCAATGACCACGATAAGAAGTGGCATTCCTGCAATCATAATGTCAACTACGGCATCTAAGCTGCTTTTGGCCTGACGATCCAAGTCACATCGTACCTGCAGGCCAAGGATAAGTCGACTTGCAAGACCGATTAGCAGTCATAAGTTGTTGCGCTTAGTTGACCAGAATAAGAGTCGGCGGTTGTCCTCGCAACGATCATCGAACACGGTGGCGCCCAATCAGTCTGCTCCGAGCAGGTAGTCGGCGGGTGCCCAGGCGGTCGCCTGGCCTCGGGTGTTGTAGGCGACGTCGTAGGTCGAGGTGACCGTGGATCTGGCGGCTCGAACGGCTTGGGTGACCGCTGCGGCCGCGGCGGTCTGCGCTTGGGTGGCTGCTGCCAGTCTCGCCTGGTCGTCGGTCTGGGTGCGCTGGTCGGCGTCGAGGGCGTCGACGGCCGCCTGTCGAGCGGCTGCGGCCGGCGGCTTCGGCCGTGGTGTGACCGTGGCCGCGATGGCTTGCCCTGCCGGGCTGTGCCGCCGGATCCGCGCCCGGTCCGAGACGATCCTGGCGGCAACGTCGTCCACGGTGTGTTCGGCGGCGGCAACGGCGGTGTTGTCGTTGTTGAGGGTGGCTCGGGCGGCGCTGAGCGCGTCGGCTTCCGGGGAGCCGGGGACGGTGCCGTCTAGCTTAGCTACTTGCTCCTGAAGAAGTCGGAGCAACTTCCCTTGTAGTACAACGGTTTTGGCTGGTCAGGATCCCTGGGTGCGGGGTCGAGTGATGGGATGATGGCCCGGACCCCTTGTGCAAGAAGGGATACGGGCCATCATGCTCCGAACCATAAACGCCTCGCCGACCTTGTGGGACGCGATCCTGCCGGAGTGCTGTCTCGGGTTGCCTCCCGGGCTGGCCGCCGTCGACGTGTTGTTGGACGATCCGAGGTTCTTCGCCCCGTTCGTGCCGTTCTTCTCGGCCCGGCAGGGTCGGCCGTCGATCCCGATCGAGACCTACCTGAGGATGATGTTCCTCCGGTTCCGCTACAAGCTCGGCTTCGAGACGCTGTGCGCGGAGGTGTCGGACTCGATCGCGTGGCGGCGGTTCTGTCGGATCTCGCTCGACACCGCCGTCCCGCACCCGACGACCCTGTTGAAGATCACCGCCCGGTGCGGACCTGGCCTGATCGACGGGTTGAACGAAGCCCTGCTGGCCAAAGCCGCCGACGCGAAGCTCGTCCGGCTCGACAAGGTGCGGGTCGACACCACCGTGGTCGAGGCGAACGTTGCCTATCCGACCGACAGCGGTCTGCTCGGCAAGGGCGTCGCCGCCCTGCGCCGTCTGGTCATGGTCGTCAAGGTGGCCGGGCTGGCGAAGTCGACCCGGTTCCGGGACCGGGGCCGGTCGGTGCGCCGGCGGGCCCATGACGTGGCCGTGTGGCTGCGTCGCCGCAACGATGACGCCAAAGCCGAGGTGCTGGCCATCACCGACCAGCTCGCCGACCTCGCCGAGCTCACCATCGCCGACGCCCGCCAGGTCGCCGTCAACGCCCGACGGACCCTCCGACGCCGGGGAGCACCCGGTTCGGGACGGGCCCTCCAGGCGCTGGCCGAGATCGACCGGGTCTCGGATCTGCTCGAGGCAATCGTGGCCCAGACCCGGCTGCGCGTCGCCGGCGGCGTCCCTGACGGTGCCTCCCGGATCGTCTCCCTGCACGATTCTGATGCTCGACCGATCCGCAAGGGCCGCCTCGGCCGGCCCGTCGAGTTCGGCTTCAAGGCCCAGGTCGCTGACAACGTCGACGGGATCATCGTCGACCACACCGTGATGATCGGCAACCCGCCGGACGCCCCCATGCTCGCCCCCGCCATCGCCGCAGTCAAAGCCCGGTTCGGGCGGGCCCCGAGGGCGGTCACCGCTGATCGTGGCTACGGCGAAGCCGGCGTCGATGACGCCCTGGTCGGCCTCGGCGTCAAGACCGTCGCCATCCCCAGGAAGGGACGTCCCGGCCCGGCACGCACCAGCGTCCAGCGTGGCCGCGGATTCGTGCGCCTCGTCAAGTGGCGGACCGGGAGCGAAGCGCGCATCTCGTGCCTGAAACGGGACTACCTGTGGCGGCGGACCCTCTTCGACGGCCACAGCGGCGCCCAGACCTGGTGCGGGTGGGGTGTCCTCGCCCACAACTCGAGCAAAGTCGCCGCCCTCGCCGGCAAGCCCGCCGGCCGAGGCGATCAACGATCACGGCCGGAGCGGGCAGGCAGTGAGCCACCCAATCCTGGCGGGACCCCGACGTCTGCTGCCTGACCCGGCCAGGACGGCTTCACCCGACGCGCCCCGACGGTCCCGAACGGACCGAAAAGGCCGCCGGGAGAAGCCAAAACGGCCGGACGGCAGCCCCACACGACCACACGCCCGGCAATCAGCAGAAACTAGACGTCCGACCCCACGACTTCTTCAGGACGAAGTAGCTAGGGGCATGCGTACCCGGGTGACCAGCGCGGCGCCGGTGTTCGGTTTCCATTGGTTGACGGCGGTGACCGGGCCGGCCAGGCCGTAGCCGAGCTGGTCGGTCGGCCGGGCCGGAGACCCGAACGTGGCCTGCGCCCACGTCTGGGCTTGTCGGGTGGCGGTCGGGGCCACGATGGTCCCGGTCTGGGGCACGACCGGGTCGGTCCCGGCCGGGACCGACGAGGCGAACGGCAGCGGGGTCAGCGTCGGCGGGTAGGCCAGGCAGCCGTTGAACACGACGACGCTCAGCCCGTAGGCCGGGCCCGAGGCGGGGTCGACGATGAACAGCCGGCTGGAGATTCCCCCGGAGGTGGACGACCCGACAGCTTCGAGCGTGCTCGTGGCGGTCGGCCCGGAACGGCCCAGATCGGCGGGCACGCCGCTCAGGCGTGGCCCGGTGAACGGCGAAGCGTTCACCCAGGCTGCCGCCGCGTCCGCGGCCAGCGCCTCTGCCGGCTTCGACGCGTCGAGTTCGCCGAGCTGGTCCCGGCGAAGATGGCAGCGCCAGCCAGCATGGACACCACCACGACAGCGACCGTGGAGCCGGCGGATCGCCCACCGACTGGCGGATCCTCGAGCGCGACGGGCGGCGAGAGGAGCGCCCCAGAACGGGCGGGAGCCGGTGACGGGCGGGGTAGGGATGAGCGCGGGCGCGCCGGGGGCGTCGACGAAGATGACCGACCCGGTCTGAACGCCGGCCTGGGCCAGGGTCTGGCCGGGCCGCCTCACCGCTGCGCAGCGACACCCGGGAGATGACCTTGACGCCGACCGCGTCGCCCAGGCTGGCTGCCAGGCGGCCGACGGGCACGTCGGAGGGAACCTGGAGGGCCTGGCGTCGTTCGGGACCGGCCACGGTCACCGTCACCACACCCGCACCTACACTCGTCTGGCTGCCCGGCGACGACGGCTTGGAACCAGAACCGCTCGACGTCGAGCGACAGGTGGTTCACTAAACCGACGCAGGTCCAGCCCGAGGGAAGCACCGGCCGCCGGAGGTCTCGCGAGTCAAGGCCGTGAGGCCGTGAGTGCCTTGAGGATGTGCTCTCGCTGGAAGTGCAAGGTGGCGAGCAGTGCTTGGTACTCGTGCGAATCGGCAGACGGCATGGTCGGTCTCCTCTCGACACACTGCCACGGACGGTGGGACAGCACCGGGCGAACCTTTGTAGCCGTACCTGGGTACCAAGGAGTCGTAGAGATCTGTCACGAACTTGCCGGTGATCGCCAGGTTTCCTCCTTGCCGCCGCCCACGAGACCGGTGAGCATCCCGAAGGCCAAGCGCTGCGCGCTCCTCCAGGCCGGCCATCAGGGAGACAGCGACCGCGGTCGTCCCGGGTACCGCTATCCAGGGTCCGAGCGCAAGTCATCGGAGCCGTAGCGGCCGATCAGGGATCGTTATACGGAACGTGTCCCCAGGGTGACCCAGACTGCCATGCTCCCAACCATGCTGAACCAGTTCCCGCTCAACCCCGTTCTCCCAGCCCAAGACGGCGATCGAGCCCGCGCGTTCTACCGTGACGTACTCGGCCTTGAGCTGATGTCTGGCCCCCCCGACGACCCGATGATGTTCAAAGCGGGCAAAGGCACCACGCTCGTCGTCACCGAGATCCGCGAGCGGCAGCCACCTCCATACCCGGTCGTCAGCTTCCTGGTCGAGGACATCGAGACGCTCGTCGCTGGGCTGCGAGAGCGAGGTGCGACCTTCGAAACGTTGCCCGAATCCGTCTCGTTTGCCGGCCAGCAGGCCACTCGGAGGAACGACATCATGGACTTCGGACCGGTGCAGTCTGCATTCGTCAGAGACAGCGAGGGGCAACCTGCTGGCCCTCAACGAGATGGTGGCGCCGGTCGCCGCCGAGAAGGAGCTGCAGTCACGGCTTGCCGTTCGCGCAAGAGGATCGGTTACCGGGCCACCACACCTGCACCAGTCCTGTGGTACCCACCCGAGCCGAGGGATCGTGTCCCTTGTAGTGGTGTAGCTGGCGGGTCCCCCTGATGGGTGGGCCACCGGCGTGAAGCTCGTCGTGTTCCTGCAAGAACACACGAAGGAGACCACGCCGGTGACCCTCACCGATTCTGACCTGTCCACCTTGCTCGCGGCTGTGAAGGCCGGCGAGATGACTGACACTGTCCGCACCAGCCTGGCCTGGGTGCTCCAGCAGTTGATCGAGGCCGAGCTCACCGCGACGATCGGCGCCGCCCCTGGCGAGCACTCATCGGCTCGGACCGCGTTGCGTAACGGGCATCGCCCGAAGCTGATCTCGACCGCCGCGGGCGACATCGCCGTCGACATCCCGAAGTTGCGGACGGGCAGTTTCTTCCCGGCCATCCTGGAACGCCGCCGGAGGATCGACCGGGCCTTGTTCGCGGTGGTGATGGAAGCCTGGGTGCACGGGGTGTCGACCCGCAAGGTCGACGACTTGGTCAAAGCGCTCGGCGCCGCGTCGGGGATCTCGAAGTCGGAGGTGTCACGGATCTGTGCCGAGCTGGACGTCGATCTGGAGGCGTTCCGGACCCGCCGTCTCGACGGCGCCTTCCCGTACGTGTTCGCGGATGCCACCTACGTCAAGGCCCGGGTCGGCGGCCGGGTGGTGTCGCGGGCGGTGGTGGTCGCCACCGGGGTCACCGCCACCGGCGACCGCGAAGTGCTCGGTGTCGACGTCGGCGACAGCGAAGACGGCGCCTTTTGGACCGGGTTCTTCCGGTCGCTGCGCGCTCGGGGACTGTCCGGGGTGCAGTTGGTGATCTCCGACCACCACCTCGGCTTGAAAGCCGCCATCGCCGCCGTGTTCGTCGGGGCCGGCTGGCAGCGCTGCCGGGTGCACTTCATGCGCAACGTGCTCTCTAGGGTCCCGAAAGCCTCCGCCGAGATGGTCGCGGCATCGATCCGGACCGTGTTCGCCCAGCCCGACGCCGCCCATGTCCGTTCCCAGCTGACCGAGATCGCCGGCATGCTCCGACCCCAGTTCCCCGACGTGGCCGCCATGCTCGCCGACGCCTCCGAAGACGTCCTCGCGTTCACGCACTTCCCGGTCGCCCACTGGCGGAAGATCTGGTCGACCAACCCCCTCGAGCGGCTCAACGCCGAGATCAAACGGCGAACCAATGTCGTCGGGATCTTCCCCAACGACCCCAGCGTGCTTCGGCTGATCACCGCAGTCGTCGTCGAAGCCCACGACGAATGGCAAGTAGCCGAACGGCGCTACCTGTCCGAAGAGTCCATGGCCAAGCTCCACACCACCCCCGCCCCGACCATCGAAGAGGCGCCCCTGGCCGTCACCGCCTGAGATACTCGAACAACCACGCCGAGCATTTCACGCCGGCCAACGTCGAGCTACACCACAACACGGGACGTCAACAGCCGAGGCCGGTGAGGGCAATGTGCGTGCGCATCCGTGGGAGAGCCGGCACAAGCCCAGAACCGGCACCATGAGCTACGATGTAGAACATGACGACGGTAGGTATCCGAGCCCTCAAGCAGAACGCCTCGGCCGTGGTTGCCGAGGCCGCAGGGGGAAGTGTGGTGACGATCACCGACCGGGGCCGGCCGGTGGCCCAGCTGATCCCTCTGCCGGCCGGCCGACTGTCCGCCCTCCTGGCATCGGGGCGGGCGCGGCCGGCTAAGCGCCCCCTTGGCGAGCTCGGCGCTCCTCCCGAGCCCGAGGCCGGCGAGCGCCCGCTGTCCGCGGTGGTCATCGATCTGCGGGCCGACGAGCGGTACTGATGGCGTTCTACCTGGACACCTCGGCTGCAGCCAAGCTCGTGGTCGCCGAGACGGGATCGACAGCCATGGTCTCGTGGTCCGCAGCCCATGAAGGCCAGGTCGTGTCGAGCGACCTCCTGCGCACCGAGCTCCTTCGGGCCACCCGCCGGGCAGCACCCGGCCGCATGCCACGAGCCCGGACCGCTCTCGACGCGCTCACCCTGGTGAGCCTCTCGGCTCTCACCTTCGAGCGAGCAGGCGCTCTGGGCCCCGACGAGCTGCGAAGCCTGGACGCGCTCCACCTCGCCGCCGCCTTGGAACTCGGCGACGAACTCGACGGCATCGTCACCTATGACGAGCGCCTGGCCGAGGCCGCCGCCCGCCACGGTGTCGAGGTCGTAGCACCGATGTGAGCGCCCTGTGACCCCTCTCGCCATGCTCGACCAGGTTCCCCTCAGCGCCGAGGAGGCCGGCCACGTGGCCGTCATTCGGGCGCCCGATAGCCCAAGATCTTCCAACGGGACGAACGACAGGTGGTTGATGCGCCGACCGTCGCGCCGTAGGCCCTTCCGGAACCCCGGGTGCATCGGCCGACGGTGGACGCCGCCACCCGCCACCAACACGGGCTGGTGCCCGACCGTCGCATCCTCGGGAGGCGGGCCGCACGGAACGGTCCGGCCGGCCCGTGCATCCGGGCGCTGACCGGTTCCTGGGCGTCGTGTTGGGCCAGACGCCGGCAAGTCGATGGCGGCCATGGGATGGATGCGGACGGGCCCTGCCCTGCAACGGAGCCTCGATGCTACGATCAGGCGTCGCGGGAGGGCCCGACCGCCCCGCCCGACCGAAGGAGCGAAGCCGTGACGAACGAAGTCGACTACTTCGAGATCGGCTCATCCGCCCCGGAGGCTTCCCGGGCCTTCTACGGCGGGCTCTTTGGCTGGGAGGGTCGGACCGGCGGCCGAACCGGCCCAGTACTCGATGATCAACGGCGACAAGGGCGGCCTGTGGGACACCAGCGACATGGGCGGTCAGCACTGGGCGATCTTCTACGTCGACGTGGACGACGTCCAGGCTTCGATCGACCGCGCTCAGGAGCTGGGTGCCACGGTCACGGTTCCTCTCGTCGACAACGGCGCCATCCTCTTTGCCCACCTCGTCGACCCCCAGGGCAACCGCTTCGGGATCTGGCGACCGAAAGAGGGCTGAAGCTGCTCACCGATCCAGGCGGTCAGGGGACAGCACCGACACCGCCGACTGCGAGCAGGGCGTACCGATGTTCGTGTTCATGACCCTTCACTACCCGTCCTCCGAGCACGTCGAGGCCCTCGCCAGCGGCATGGCCCAGATGCGCGGCTGGATGGAGAGCCAGCCCGGCTGCCTCGGTGTGGAACCGCCGCTGCTCACAGAGGACGGCACCTGCCTTGTGGGCTACTCGCGCTGGGAATCCAAGGGAGCCTTCCTGGCGACCGGCATTGACCTCGAGCGGCTGGGCGAAACCCCCGACACCGAGGTCCAGCCTCGGCAGCCGCTCTTCTTGACCGCCTAAGCTAAGGGCGCTCCGAACGGCCGGTGGCCCGACGCCGTGCCTCCCACTTCGGGGACCGACAGGCCGGTGCTCACAGCGAGGTGGCCGATCATCATGCCGTACGTCTGTTCGGTCAGCGGGCGATGCCGATAGATCCCGTTCGGGACGACCACCAAGGTCGGCGGGGCCCGAAGAGCCCCCTCGTGGCCGCCGACCGGATCCACCCAGTCCAGCGAGCTGCACCCCAGTCGACGATGGCTGAGTGACACGCCATCGCGGCCGGCCAGCCGGGTCTGTTCGGTCACTCGCTGGGAGCGCGGTCGATGAAGCCCAGGACGTGATCGATGCGGTCATGGCTGTGGAGAAGGACGTCGAAGCCGATGTAGGCCGGTTCGGTGGTGTCGGTGGCGGTGGCGTACCAGGTGAAGCGGACCTGGTCGTGGTGGCTGTCGGGCGTGGTGCCGAGGGTGAAGCGGTAGCCGGGGAAGGTGTGCTGGGTGGCGGCGATGAAGGCGTCGAGCTGGTCGTGGCCGGTGAGGTCGACGTAGCGGGCTTGGCCGGCGAACAGGTCGGTCACGCCTCGACGGCGCCGGTCGGGGTCGGTCTGGTTGAACAGGTCGATGTAGCTTGAGCATCCCCCCGTTGGACGGACATCTCATATAGGAGGTTGTCCATGTCCAACAAGGAGAGGACCACTGCGAGGGGTCGTCTTTCGAAGTTCCCGCCGGAGTTCCGGCGAGACGCGGTGGCGATGGTGCTCGACGAGGGCCGTCCTATCGCCGAGGTGGGTCGAGCGGTCGGTGTGAATCCGGGGACGCTCGGTAACTGGGTCGGCCTGGAGCGGATCGAGCGGGGTGACCGCCAGGGGCTGACCGCGGATGACCGGTCTGATCTTGTCGAGCTGCGAGCGGAGAACGCGCAGTTGCGGATGGAACGAGATCTGCTCAAACGATCTCTGGCCTTCTGGATCAAAGAGACGTCGACACCGTGACCCGCTACGTGGGTGTCGATGATCAGAAGGCAGCCGGGTTCCCGGTGACGGTGGCGTGCGAGGCGGTCGGGGTGTCAACGTCGGGCTACTACGACTGGGCGGCCCGCCAGGCGGCCGGGCCGACGGAGCGTCAGCTGGCCGAGGCCGAGCTGGTGGCGTTGATGCGCGAGCTGTTCGACGCCGCGGATGGCAACTACGGGGTGCCGCGCATGTACAAGGCGTTGCGTCACGCCGGGCTGGTCGTCAACGTCAAGCGGGTGGCCCGTCTGATGCGCTTGCACGGCATAGCCGGCCGGTTCCGGCGTCGCAGCATCCGCACCACCTTCCCCGGCCCTGACGACTATGTGATCCCCGATCTCGTCGGCCGGCGCTTCGCGCCTGGAGCGCCTGATGTGGCGTGGTGTCAGGACATCACCTACATCCCGACCGGGGAAGGTTGGCTGTATCTGGCCTCGGTGCTCGACCTGGGCAGCCGCCGCCTGCTGGGCTACTCGATGGCCGACCACATACGCACCGAACTTGTCCTCGACGCCCTCGGAATGGCCGTCGCGGCCCGAGGTGGCGACCACTCTGTGGCTGGTGTCATCGCCCACGCCGATAGGGGCAGCCAGTACACGGCCAACGACTACCTGGACTTCTGCCAGGCCCGCCAACTGCGCCCCTCGGTCGGAAAGACCGGTATCTGCTGGGACAACGCGGTCGCCGAGAGCTTCTGGGAGAGCCTGAAGCGGGAATGTCTCCAAGGACAGATCTTCTCCACCCGGGCCGAGGCTCGTCGGGCCATCTTCCGGTGGATCAACTGGTACAACACGTCCAGGCTTCACACCACCCTCAACGGCATACCGCCAACCGAGTGGGAGCAGCAGTACCGTCAAGCTTCATAATCACCCGTCCGGACAACGGGGAGATGCCCAGACCTCGGCCCCGTGGTGGCGGATGGTGTGGAAGTCCAGGTTGAACCCGGCCTCGCCCGAGTGCAGCCCTACTTCCCGGCATTTTCGGGCTAGGCTCTGAAGCAAGGCGACATTGGAGGACCTCTTCACCCGGTTGGAGTAGCTGGTGAGGTGGGTGGCTTTGGGGATAGCGGCCAGTCCGAGACCGGGATCGGCGCCGAGCGGGAAGGCGTTGGCCGCCCGGTGTCGCCGGGAGCACTTGAGCAGCAGCAACCAGGCCAGGGAGTGAAACGGTAAAAGGACCTTGGTGCCCGGGTAGCCGGCACCGGCGACCAAGGTGTCGAGGCCGAGCTCAACGAGAGCGGGTAGCAGCACGAACAGGCCGGCGTGGTCACAATCCATCTGAGTCCCGTCCGGCCACTCGGTGATTGGCTTGGAGTTGACCGGACCCAGGCGCGGAGCCGGACTGAACCGCACTGGGTTCGTTGGAGACTCTGTGGTTTGGCCTCCCGTCAGGTGACGAGGGCGAGCGCAGCGTAGTGGTTGGTTTCGAACTCGGCGGGTGGTCTGTCGCCGAGCTCGCCGTGGAGTCGGGTGGTGTTGAACCAGTGGACCCAGCCGAGGGTGGCCAGCTCGACGTCGTCGACGGCCCGCCACGGTCCTTGCCGACGGATCAGCTCGGTTTTGAACAGGGCGTTGACGGACTCGGCGAGGGCGTTGTCATAACTGTCAGCGACGGTGCCGATCGATGGGAGAGCGCCGATGTCGTCGAGGCGTTCGGTGTAGCGGATGCTCGTAAATTGCGACCCGGCGTCGGAGTGGAAGACGAGGCCTTCGATGCGGGCGCCTCGACTCCAGCGGGCCATCTCCACCGCGTCGAGGACCATGTCGGTGCGCATGTTCGCAGCGACACGCCAGCCGACGATCATGCGGGAGAACACGTCGACGATGAAGCAGCAGTAGGCGACGCCGGCCCAAGTGGGCACGTAGGTGAGGTCGGTCACCCACAACCGGTTGGGAGCGGGGGCGGTGAAATCTCGGCGCACCAGGTCCGGTGCCCTTGTCGCCGCAGGATCGGGGCGGGTCGTCAAGACCTTCTTGCCCCGGCGCACACCGGCCAGACCGTTGAGAGCCATGAGCCGACTGGTGCGGTCCCGGCCGATGTCGATCCCGGCCCGCTGGGCGGCCTTCCACAGCTTCCGGACGCCGTAGACGCTGTAGTTCGCTTTCCACAGCTCCGACAGCTGGGCGCCGACCACGGCGTCATCGACCGAGCGGGCCGACGGCGGCCTGGCCTTGGCCGAGTAATAGGTGGAGGGGGCCACCTGCAGGACAGTGCAGATGGGCTCGACCCCCCATCGACGCCCACCGGTCCGACAGTCCCGGTGGGCGTCGATGAAAACGACTACCTCTTCGGTCGACCGTCGAGCTCGGTCGCGAAGAAAATCGACGCTGCCTTCAAGATGTCGTTGGACCGGCGAAGCTCCCGGTTCTCCTGCTCGAGGTCCCGGATCCTCTTCGCCTCGGTCGTGGTCACCCCCGGAGACACGCCGCTGTCGACGTCGGCCTGCTTGACCCACGAGCGCACCGACTCCACGCCGTAGCCGAGCTGCTCCGCAACCCTCTGCACCGCCCCGTGCACCAGGCCGGTCTCGGCCCGGACCTGACGGACAAGACGCACCGCCTGATCCTTCTGCTCCTTCGAGTACCGACGCTGCGGCTTGCCTGAACCCATAACTCCATCCTCACTTCCAAGGTATGAAGTCTCCGCGGATCCCAGTGCGGTTCAACAGGGAGTGCACGGCGGCGAGGCGGGCGTTGCGCGTCGAGATGGCCACCCCTCGCCGATATGGTCACTCCAAGGGGGTTTCCCTCGTTTTCGGCGTCCGGACAAGTCAGGGCCCGTCGCTCCAGGCCCTTGGTGACACACAGCAGCACTGAGGAAAGGACGACGGGAGCAACGGTCGTGCCGGGAGGATACCCATAATGCCAAGACCGCAGGAAGGGCCGTCTGGCGGCTCGTTGTGCTCACCGGCGAGTTCGGTGTCGCCGCTGTGTCGCCGGGGCGTCCTGCCTGGTAGCCACACTTGTTGATGCGTCGACCACGCCGGACGGCATCGCAGCCAGCGTCGTCGTCGATCTCAGGCACGTAGAGTACGTCGCAGGGCTCAACGCTCTCATCGCCCCTCGACAGGGCCTGCGGTCTTCAGGCGGCGACCTGATCGTACGCAACCCATCACCCACGGTCGTGCGCATTTTCGACCGGTTCGGCCTGTGCGAGATGATCGAACGGTCCAATGACCGCCGGAGGTCAGCGTCGCTCGGCGACCCCCACACCCTTCACGGAGGACCATGACATCTGCAGACGACGTACCGGTCGCCCCGGCCGGGTTCACCGGCCCGCGGGCACAAGGCGCCATGACCAGACTCGACCACCAGCAGCTGCTCGCCTCACATGCCGAGACGCTGGCCACCCCCACCCGCCGTTACGGCCTGGGCGGGCAGCTTCTCTTCGGTCTCCTCGACCTCGTCTACGGTAAAGCGCGAACCCTGTCGAAGTTCAAGGTCCTCGAGCTGGTCGCCCGGGTCCCCTACCAGTCGTGGGAGCAGGTGGCCTACATCGCCATCACCCACACGGCCAGCCGTCCTGACCTCGCCCGCCGGGTGTTCGACCGGGTCACCGAGAGCCGGGCCCAGGAGGACAACGAGCAGTGGCATCTGCTGATCCTCGAGGAGCTGATCGCCGAGCAGGGCGCCAGGGAGGGGTACGTGAAGTTCACGGTCATCCCCCAGGCGTTGGCGTTCGTCTACTACCAACTCTCATGGCTGCTCTACGTGGCCCGCCCCGCCTGGAGCTACCAGCTCAACGTCGACTTCGAGGACCACGCCGAACACGAATACGCGCTCCTCGTCGAGGAACACCCGGAATGGGAACAGCACCCCTTCAACAGTGCGTTCGCCGCCGACTATGCCCAACCGGACTCGCTCGCGGACCTGTTCCGCCAGATCGGCTACGACGAACGGGTCCATAAGAACGAGAGCCTCGCCGCCATGGCCCAACCCCGATTCCACTGAAGCGGGGTTGGCCCATCAAGCCACCGAAGGTCATGAGCGAGCAGACTCCTTGACTCCAAGGTGCAAGCACGCAGACGCTCGCAGCCCGGTCCGTGTAAACCTCATGAGATCCATGTAAAGCTCATGAGAACTGCGAACCCTGATGAGAGAGGAAACTAGCGATGGCAGACACGGAGTTCGACATCGGCGCCGAGGCCACCTGTACCGACGGGGCCTGTGGAGAGGTGAGCCGGGTGGTCATCGACCCCGTCGCCCGCACGGTCACCCATCTGGTGGTCGAACCCGCGCATCGCAGCGGGCTCGCTCGGCTGGTTCCTCTCGACCTGGTCGACGTCAACCCCGAAGCGATCCGCCTCCGTTGCAGCCTGGCGGACTTCGATCGCCTCGACGCCGCCGAGGAGACCCACTTCATGCCGGGCAACAACGGCGGCTACGGGGGCTACGGCCCGGGACAGGCTGTCGCGTGGCCCTACTATGGCTTGGGAGGTCTCGTGACGGGCGGTGGCATCGGCCTCGGCGTCGGAAACGCGTTCCAACCTGTCGTTAGCGACTCCGTCCCGCTGGGCGAGGTGGCCGTACGACGCGGCGAGCACGTGCACGCCACCGACGGCGACATCGGACGAGTGCAGGGCCTCGTCATCGACCCCCGCAACCACCATGTCACCCACCTGCTCCTCCAAGAGGGCCACCTGTGGGGGCGCAAGGAGGTGGCGATCCCGATCAGCGCCGTCAGCCAGGTCGACGACGAGATCAACCTCAACATCACGAAACAGGAAGTGGAGGACCTGCCGCCCGTGGACGTCGATCAGCCCGGCCAGGACACCGGCGGGGCCAACGGATAGCCAGCCCTCAGGTACCTGCGCCTGGGAGGAGCTCGGCCGGCCGGGGCCCGATGACCGAACCGGACCCGCCGGTGGGGACTCGCCCATGGCCACAATGAGGGTCGTGTTAGGCGGGTGGTTGAGGGGGCTGTCTGACCGGGTGGTCGCGTCTGATCCCGGGCTGGCCCGGTTTCGTATGGCTACCACGACCGTGGTCACCTTGGCGGTGTCGCTAGGTGTGCTCTATGGGGTGACCCAGCTGGCCGGGCACCCCTTTGAAGGGCGTTCGACGCTGAGCTTCGACGCCGGCGTTTCCCCCTGACGCCGCCGGCCTGCTACCGGGCCTCCTGGCACCTACCCGGACCGGACTCACACCGGCAGGCGACGACGAGCATCAATTGTCAGTTCAACCTCACGACATCACCTCCAACTCACTGGGCGCACGAAAGGACTGGGTTAGGCGTCGGTTGACGCCTTCCGGCCCGTGCGCCTCGGCAGGTCGTTGAGTAGGGCAAGTTTATGGCGTCGCACACGGCGTGCCCTATGCAACGCACCATCGCTGGCGGCCTCGATCCGCGAAACCGCTGCGTGCCGGGCCGCCCGTGCCCGGGCGCCCTGCCCACCTTGCATACGCAGAAGTTGAGTAGGACCCCACAAATAGTCCCCACAAACGACAAGCCGTCGACCAAAAACTGCTGGTCAGCGGATTGTGCGTATGCAAGGGGCGACCGAAATCGGCGACCAATGGTGGCGGGGGCCCGATTGTCGCGTTAGCTCCAACCGATCCAGCCACTGTCCTGGTCCATGCTGTGCTCTGGCTCGACGACGAAAGTGCTGCCTGACCTGCGCCGACGTCGTCCGGCCGGCGCTCGTGCTGACGTCCGACCCCATCCGAGTAGGACAGTCTCCAAGCCCGGAGGCCCGCTAATTTGGGCGGTCGTAGGTTTAGATCGGGGTCAAACACTACGACCGAGCCTTCGCACGGGCCCGGTCTGTTGAGCGCAGGCGTACACAGACGGCCGACTAGTATATCCAGAGCGCGTAACCTGGCATCATATTCGGAGTAGGACGGTCCAGACATACCGGTACTCCCTGGGCGTAGTAGTCTCCATGATGTGGAAGGTGCTTTGCTCCAAGACTCAGGCGCTGGGATCACCCAGGGGAATCGGGTGCTGCTGGAGGAGCTGCACCGTCGCGCCCACGGCGCCTTCGATGTCGCCGACGCAGCGCGGATCCTCGGCATCGATCACGACGAGGCTGGCCAACTCCTCGTCTACCTGGCCCGACGGGGATGGCTTTCGCGGGTGCGGCGGGGGCTGTACGTCGCTGTCCCCTTGGACGCCCGCCGCTCGGGCGAGTGGATCGAGGATCCCTGGGTTGTGGCCGAGAGGCTGTTCAGCCCGTGCTATGTCGGCGGGTGGAGCGCCTGTGAGCACTGGGACCTCACCGAACAGGTCTTCCGGACCCTCCTAGTGGTCACTGCTCGCCGGGTTCGCCACCGCGACCTCGACGTTCAAGGCCTGCCATTTCATTTGACCGTCCGGGACCAAAGTGCCTTGTTCGGCACGCTGTGGGTGTGGCGCGGCCAGAACCGAGTGGCTGTGTCCGACCCCTCCCGTACCGTGATCGATGTACTCGATGACCCACGCCTCGGCGGCGGCATCCGGACTGTCGCCGACGTGCTGCACGAGTATCTTCAGGGCGAGCATCGAGACGACGACCGACTCGTCGAATACGGCGACCGCCTCGGCAACCGCGCCGTCTTCAAGCGGCTCGGATATCTCCTCGAACACTCCGGCACCGAAGCTCGGAGCCTCGTCGAGGCATGCCTCGCTCGACGCAGCAGCGGGCTCGCCAAGCTCGACCCGTCCGCCAAGGAGACCGAGAGAATCCTCCGCCGGTGGGGTCTCCGGGTCAACGTCGCTCTCGGCTCACCCGGAGACGACTGGTGATCGGACGGCCGGACATCGTCGAACGGGTCGGCGAATGGCAGCTCACCGAGGAGGTGATCGAAAAGGACTACCTGCTCGGTTGGCTCCTATGGGGAATAGGAGCCGACCCGGTCCTCGGAGATCAGTGGATCTTCAAGGGTGGCACTTGCCTGAAGAAGTGCTACATCGAAACCTACCGGTTCTCCGAGGACCTTGACTTCACCGTCCTGCCCGGTGGCCCCTACCGTCCCGAACAGATCGAGCCGCTCCTCGGCCGGGTTCTCGCACGCGTCCACGAGGCGTCGGGCATCGACTTCTCCTTGCGGCCACCACTACTCCGACTGCGCCCCGACGAGCTGTCCACCGAGGGCCGCGTGTACTACGTCGGTCCACGCCAGACGCCGCAGCCGGCCAGAGTGAAACTCGACATCTCGGCCAACGAGACCGTCGTCCGGCCGCCGGTGCTGCGCGACATCGCCCATCCCTATCCGGACGGACCCCTACCGGGGCGAGTCCGGTGCTACTCCTTCGAGGAGGTCTTCGCCGAGAAGATCCGGGCCATGGCACAGCGGGCTCGACCCCGCGACCTCTACGACATCGTCAACCTTTTCCGCCGCAACGACCTCCGGCTCTACCCCGACGTCATCCGCAAAGCCCTACATGAGAAATGCGCCGCCAAAGACATCGGCGTCCCGACCGCCGCCGACTTCATCGACTCGCCGCTCATCGCCGCGCTCGAGACCGACTGGTCTCAGATGCTCAGCCATCAGTTGCCCGCCCTGCCGCCGCTGAGGGGCTTCCTTGATGAGCTCCCACTCCTCTTCGGGTGGCTCGAAGGTACCGCCGAGTTCGAGGAGCTTCCTCCCCTACCGGGCGGAGCCGACGAGGAGGCCTGGTCACCGCCTCCCACGGTCGCCACGTGGCGTGCGGGTATCCCGCTGGAGACCGTTCGGTTCGCCGCCACCAACCACCTCTGCGTGGAGCTGTTCTACAACGGCGATTGGCGACGCATCGAGCCGTACTCGCTTCGACGCAGCAGCGCCGGTCGGCTTCTTCTCCACGCCGAACGCTCCGATGGAAGCGGGCATCGAACCTACGGCATCGACAAGGTCGAAGGACTCCGAGTCACCACTGTCCCATTCAAGCCCCGCTACCCCATCGAGTTCTCCGCCCATGGACCGCTCCACGCCCCCGCCCAGAGCCGGACTGCTGCCGGTTGGGGAGTCGTTCCTCGACGAATGTCGGCGCGGACAGCAACCGGACCTGCCTTCATATACCAATGCACAAGATGCGGCAAGGAGCTCCGCCATAGCAAACGCAATGCGACGCTCCGAGCCCACAAGGATCCCTCCGGTTACCCCTGCGGCAGCCGGCGCGGCGTCTACCTCGGGACTCGATGACAATGCTGGACTCTCCCATCAGCATCGGACAGCTGATAGAAGCAACCATCCGGGTCAATACACCTAGACCTCTCCTCGTGCACCTACTCGTCACTGGAGTGACCTGATGCCTTTCGACTTCAAGAGGTTGGCCAGAGGCGGGGCAATCTCCAGCATCACCGACCCTGCCGCTCTCTTCGATGCGCTCCCCAATAAGGCCGAAGGCTACGGGTACCTGAGGGCTGTCCAGAAAACGATCCTCGATGCGTGGTCGCCTCGACGAAACGAGCGAGACCTGGTCATCAAGACGAACACCGGCGGCGGCAAGACGATCGCCGGTCTGCTGATCCTTCAGGCTTGCATTCACGAGGGCGTCGCGCCGGCGCTCTACCTTGCCCCTGACCCGCATCTCGCGAAGCAAGTCCTCGGGGAGAGCGCGAAGCTCGGCCTGACGACGGTCGACGACCCCGAAAGCGGCAAATTCCTAAGCGGCGAGGCGATCTGCGTCACCACCATGCGGGTCATGATCAACGGCAAGTCTCGCTTCGGGTTGGTCGGCGCCGCCGTACGCCAGCCCCTACCGGTTCGGACGATCGTGGTCGACGACGCGCATGCTGCGCTCGCGCTTGCCGAAGAGCGAACGTTTCTCCGGATCCCTTCTAGTCATCCGGCGCACGAAGCACTTCTCGATATGTTCGACGAGGATCTACGCCAGCAAGGCCTCAATGCCCTGCTGGACATCCGAGAGGGAGACCCGACTGCGACTCCGCTCCGCGTTCCGTTTTGGTCGTGGTACGACAAACGCGACCAGGTACTGCAGATTCTTCGCCCGCATCGCTCCGATTCCGTCTTCGAATGGAGCTGGCCTCTGATAGCTGACATGTTGCCCTGGTGCCAAGCGACGATTGGCGCGGAGACGATCGAGATAACCCCGCTGTGCCCCCCGATCGAGAAGCTGCCCAGCTTCGCAGAGGCTGAACGCCGCATCTACCTGACGGCGACGCTCGCGGACGACAGCGTTCTCGTGACGCACTTCAACGCGGACGCTCAAAGTGTTGCCGCCTCTATCGTTCCCGACAGTGCCGCCGATCTCGGCGACCGGCTCATTCTCGCCCCTCAAGAACTCAACCCGGCGATCACCCACGAAGCGGTCCGCACCGCCGCCAGCGCTCTCGCCGACGCACACAACGTCGTCGTCCTCGTCCCAAGTCACCGTCAGGCGATCCTGTGGAGGTCGGAAGCCGACGCCACCGTCAGCACCTCGGCGGATATCAGCGCCATCGTCGAGCGCCTGAAGACGGGGCACGTCGGGCTCATAGTCATCATCAACCGCTACGACGGCATCGACTTGCCCGACTCCGCCTGCCGAGTCCTTGTCATCGATGGCCTGCCTCAGGCGTACAGCCTCACGGAGCGACGTGAAGCCGTCGCGCTCCGAGACAGCGAGGCCATGGTCACTCGCCAACTCCAGCGTTTGGAACAGGGAATGGGGAGAGGCGTACGCAGCAGAGACGATCGCTGTGCTGTGATCTTGATCGGAGCGCGCATGACCCAGCTTGTTTCGCGGGCGGACATCTCGGGGCGGCTCTCGCCGGCAACCAAAGCCCAGCTGAATCTCTCGCGTCGCGTTGCCCGCGATCTCGAAGGCGCAACGATGGACGACCTCCAGGGCGTCATCACCCAAGTTGTCGATGGCGACCCCGGCTTTCGCGAGATCTCCCGCGAGGCGCTCGTCGGGGTGACCTATGGGCCGGCGCTCCTCTCCCCGACCGCAGACCATCTGCGACGGGCCTACGACGCCGCCATCGGTGGTCGGTTGGAAGAATGTTGCGATCATGCTGACAGTGCCGTCCAGGCTGCGTTGGAAACGCGCGACGAGCGCTTGGCGGGATGGCTCGGCGAAACCCTGGCCACCTACCTCCACCCTGTCGATGCGGTGCGAGCGCAACAGGCACTCGCTGCGGCTACCAGACGTAACCCCGCTGTCCTACGACCGCGAAGTGGTCTGTCGTATCGACGTGTCAACGCCTCCGATGCCCAATCGAGGTTCGCTTGCTCGAACCTTCAGCAGCGTTATCCCAATGGAGCCCAACTTCGCCTCGGCATCGAAGCGATTCTCGCCGATCTTGTCTGGGACAACGAACGCACCGACGCCACCGAGGACGCTCTCGCTGACCTTGCGAGCATCCTCGGGCTCGTAAGCCAACGCCCCGAGCGAGACTTCGGTCGCGGCAGCGACGTCCTCTGGGCCCTCAGTGAGGGAAAGTTCGCGGTGATCGAAGCCAAAAGCGGTGCGACCGGAGCCAAGATCTGGAAGAAGGACATCAACCAGCTGGCCGGGTCGGTGAACTGGTGCAAAGGCGAGTACGGCAGCGAAACGACCGTCGTTCCTCTCATGATGCACCCTATGAACATCGTCGAACGCTCCGGAACTCCGCCGCCCGGTACTCGCATCCTCAACGGCGAGAAACTGGAAGCGCTCAAGACTGCAGTCCTCGCGTACGCCACGGCCCTCGCCCACCAGGACGCCTACCTCAACGAGGGAAACATCGCTGAGCAACTCAGTCAACACAAACTGCTCGCCGGATACATCATCAACACATACAGCGTAGTTGCCAAACGAGAAACGTGAGGACCATGGGTACCGGGAGGCATATGGAGAAGGGACTCTCAGGTGGCTGTGGAATGGACTGAGGAACAACTCCAAATCATCGGCCACCAGGGTGGGCACGGCCGCATCCAAGCCGGGCCCGGTAGCGGCAAGAGCACTACCGTCATTGCTCTCGCCGGGCAGTTGACGGAGGGAAGGAGAGAGGGCTCGGTCCGCCTGGCGACCTTCACGCGTGCTGCGACTGCCGAGTTGGCTGGCAAGGCCGTCGAGGGAGAAGTGCCAGTTGACGTTACGACGGTCCACTCGCTGGCGCTTCGCATTCTGGTGCACAACTCCCAGTGGAGTCGCCTACCTCTCCCGCTTCGCCTTCCAGATGACTGGGAGACGGACAACCTAATCCATGACGAACTGAGGGTACGGTTGGCGGAGCGCTGGCGAGGCATACGCCGAGCGCAGATCGCCAAGCTGGAACGGGAGATGGCGGCACAGTGGGAGTCCATGGACGAAGATCTCGTTCTCCTCTCCGACATCGATCCCGAACTACGCGATGCCTACCTCGCAGCTTGGCGAAAGCAGCGCACCGTCTTCGGCTACTCGCTCTTCGCCGAAATGCCCTGGTACGCCCTGGAGCTGGTCGAAGATCACCACGACGCCAAGCTTCTCGATCTGGAATCTCTCATTGTCGACGAGTACCAGGATCTGAACCGGTGTGAGATCAGACTTCTGGAAGCATTAAGCAACCGAGGAATCTCGATCGTGGCTGTTGGAGACGAGGACCAATCGATCTACAGCTGGCGAATGGCGGCGCCAGTCGGTATTCGTCGTTTCCCGCAGGCGTTTCAGGGATGTAGTGACTACACGCTGTCGGTATCCCAGCGTTGTGGACGCCAAATTCTGGATGCCGCGCAGCGGGTCATTGCAGTCGCTCCAGGGCGCGACCCAAACCGGCCTCGGTTGAGGCCGGCAGACCACAATCCCGAGGGCAGCTTTGCGTACTTGAGCTTTCGGTCCGCGCAAGCTGAGCGTCAGGCTGTTACTCGTTTGCTGAAGCACCACCACGCGCAAGACGAGATCCCGCACGAGAGGATGGCGATCCTGGTCCGCAGCGACTATCAGGGGCGCTGGAGCCGACCATTGCACGAGATTCTTGAACGTGAGGGTCTGCCGTACACCGACGTTGAAGCCGCGCTCGAGCCATTGCACACCGTAGACGCTCGAGAGCTTCTGGCCGTCGCGCGTCTAGCGCTGAACCGTTCCGATGACTTGGCCTGGTGGACCATGCTCAAGGTCCGACGAGGAATTTCAGACAAGTCGATCCGCGCGATTGCTGATTACGCTTGGGAAGAAGGGCGACGCTTCCACGAGGAGATTGGGCGGCTCGACGAAGACACGATTGTTGGCCTGACGAGCGCATCGGCTCGTCAGGCAAGGGAACGAATCGTCTCAGTGAACGACCTACTCGATCAGATCGAGAGCAATGGTCTCCCGGAATCGGCAACCTGGATCGACTGGATCCGCAACGTAGCTCAGCTACTGGGGATCCCAATCGCTGATGCCCTCAGTGACCTGTTCGACCGAGCGACCATGGTCGAGCCGCCCTTCGAGAGCGTCGGCGACCTCCTCGCCCAGCTGGAGCCAATTGCCCGAGACATCGCCCTGGAATCGCCAGGAGTCACCGTGATGTCGGTCGCCAGATCAAAAGGTCTGACTTTTGATGTCGTTGCAACTATTGGGGTCGAGGAGGAGCTCTATCCGTCACCAGTCTCCACCGACCCGGAGGAAGACCGACGCCTGCTCTACGTCGCGATAACCAGGGCGAGGTTGGCCTGCTATCTAACGATGGCCTCCAACCGCAACGATGGAACCGCCTTCTCCGGACGTGGTGACTCCGTCAGCTCGCGAAGTCGCTGCGACTTCCTGTCAGTGGCCGGTATCCGCCCGGTCGATGGGAATCTCTACCTGGCGGCCCGAGAAATCCCCTGATGGGCGAAGCGGGCAGTGCTCGAAGACGCAAACGCATGGCCAGCCCGTCGACGCGGGTTCGGGGCGTTCTCGATGGCGTCAGGGCCGGAGGCCCGCTCCTCGCAGCGCAGCGAAGTTAAGCCGGCGGAAGCGAACGCCTCCCCGAAGACCTGGCCGCTGTCATTAGCTATAGAGCGGCGCGCGGCCTGACCGAACCGTCACCGCCCTTATTCCGTCGTCTTCGCGCAGGTAATCGGGAATGCCGTATGACTGCGCGTAACGGTTACGGACATCTCGTAGCACGAAAGTGCAAGAGAAGAGACGTAGGGGTCGTCGGTTTAAATCGCCGCATCATGTCTGGCGAACCGCTCCAAGAAGTCGCTCATGCCGCATAGTCCCAGCTCAACAGGCATGTAAGCGCCACCGTGTCGGAGGTGTCCCGGGCCCGATACTCGCGTTAGCTCCAACCGGCTTGGTCCTGCCACAAGCCACCCTGTACCTATGATCTCCCTCAGCGGGAACGGTCCTCAAATACCGCCTTTGAGGGCAACCCACCTGAAGTTCCGAGACACCGGAGCCCCAGACGGCCAGCCCTAAGGCCGCCTCCGTTGACCCGGTCCGCCTCGGTGGCTCAGCCCGAACTTGCAGAGCCGAGGAGCTCAATGGCGGCCTCCCACAGATCGTGTTCCCGGTTCAGGTCTCGGGCGAAGGCGGCGACCTCGGTCTGTTTGTCTATCACGACGAACGCCCCGTCGCGCAGATGGGCCCAGTGGTCGTCGAGCACGATAGACGCCAGCGCGGGAGCCGACTTGGTGGGCGACGAGATACCGGGGAGGCGGGCCACGGCCCGGGACATCGTCTGGACAGCTGCGGGGGCCTGCCGGGACAGGCCGGTGCCTGGCATGAAGCCCGGCTCGAACACCGATACGGCAATCCCCTCGCCAACATGGCGTTGGAGTTCGTGGGCGTAGTAGAGGATCGCCAGTTTCGAGTTGGAATAGGCGACACCGCCCGCCTGCAGTGACGGTTTGCTGTCACTAGGTGCCGGACGGGCGAGATCGATCGGGTCACGCCACTCCGCTGGGGGGACGTGCAGGATGCGCCGCACCCAGTTGCTGCGGTAAGTGTTCGACCCGAGCAGCACGATCCGGGCCGGGGCGGTGAACGCGTCGAGAAGGTCGGTGAGGAGCTGGGCGTGCGCGAGGTAGTTGACGGCGAAGGTCATCTCGTAGCCGTCAGCGGAGGCGGTGCGGGTGTCGGTGACGGTCACCCCAGCGTTGGCCACCACCGCCCGCAGCGGCCGCACCGCCCCCGCAGCCAGAAGATCGTGGGCAGTCGCGGCGGCGGCCCGGACGTCCGCAAGGCGGGACAGGTCGCAGGGAATCTCCTTCACGGTCACGCCTGCGGCGCGAGCGGTCTCGGCCACGTCGGTGAGTCGTTCACCGGGTCGCCCGACGAGAATCAGGTCGGGCCGGCCGGGTTCGGGACGGCCAGCCAGCTCTGAGACCAGCGACCGGCCCAGCCCGCTGGTCGGGCCGGTCACCAGCACGGTTCCGCTGGCGATCATCTGGTCTGCCCCACTAGGCCAAGGTCGAACAGGCGCTCGGCGCTCTCGACGATGGTCGTCTCGGTCGGCCTTGGCCGCCACCCCAACTCCTGGCGACTCCGGTCGTTGTGGATGACCGGGACGGGCGGGTCGTCGCCCGGCGCCTCCTCGGTCGGGACACGCTCGGCGAGCGCCCCGAGCCGGGCGCGGAGCACCTCGGCCACGTGCAGGTAACTGATGGCAGGACCGTCCGCCACAGCCAGGAACCGTTTCCCGGCCGCCGCCGGAGCGGCCATGGCCCGAATGTGGATGTCGGCGACGTCGCGGACATCGACCAGCCCGAAACGCTGGCAGGGCACAACTGACATCGTGCCCTCTAGCATCATCTGAATCAGTCGCATCGATGAGCCAAGGTGGGTTGTGAGGGTGGGGCCGAGGACGAACGTCGGGTTGACTACCACCAGCTCGGTGTCACCGCCATCCCGGTCGATCAGGTCCCAGGCGGCCCTCTCGGCGATCGTCTTAGAACGAGGGTAGGGGGCCAGGCCGGGGGTGTCGGGGTCGGTCCAGTCCGCCTCGGTGAACTCCGCCCCCGGCTTGGGCGTATAACCGACCGCCGCGAACGACGACGTCAGCACCACCCGGCGAGCGCCGCCGTCGCGCGCGGCTCGCAATACCCGTAGCGTGCCCTCGCGGGCCGGGACGATCAGCTCCCCGGGATCATCGGGCTGGGTGACCGGGATCGGCGACGCCACGTGGTGGACCTCCTCGCACCCGGACAGCGCAGGGGCCCACCCGTCGTCAGCACCGAGGGTGGCAGCGACGACTTCTAGGCCGGAGTCTTCTGAGCCAGCGCGGCGGACCGCTGCGCGCAGGTCCGCCTCGCGGTCCATTGAGCGGACCGCAGCCCGCACCTCGCGCCCGTCGCGCAGCAACGCTGCGACCAGCTGCGATCCGACATAGCCGGAGGCGCCGGTGACCAGCACCGGGCTCATCGCAGAACCTCCAGGCGGTTCCGGGCGTCTCTCATCCGGCTGATGGCGTCGGCCTCGGCGGCGGTGTCGCCCCGGTCGAATACGTCCCACATCGCTGCCTTCACCCGCAGGTACTCCAGACGAACCAGTTGGGCGGCGATCTCGGCCTCGACCCGCTCGGCGTGGCGCAACAGCAGGTCGCGCTGCTCACCCGCTGCGTCCCGGCCACGCAGGCGGTTGGCCTGGTACACACGCATGTCCTCGATACCCAGACCGACCGCCCGCAGGCACGCCAACGCTTCGAGAACCTCCACGTCGTCGTCGCCGTACCGGCGATGCCCGCTGCTCTCGTCCCGGCCGATCGGGCCGACCAACCCGACTTGCTCGTAGTAGCGCAGCGTCGGCTCGCTCAAACCGCTGCGCCGCGACACCTCCTGGATCGTCACACTGGTCATGCCGACAAGCATGACAAACCTCAAGCGCTTGAGGTCAACACCCCGATCCTGCGGTGTCGACATCCCGGCGGCATCCGAGCTATCGACTAGGTGGGTCTAGACCGGCGGCGGGGCGGCGAGCGGGGCCCAGCGCTTGACGTGGAAGGTGTCGCCTCGGCGGGTGATTTCGGGGGCGCCGGCGCCGCCGAAGTGGGCTGGGAGTACGAGCGCGCCGTGGTCGGCGGCCCAGCTCAGCAGTCGGTGACGGGATCTACGGGCCGCTGCTGGGTCCATGCAGAAACAGCTGTTGCTGTCCGGCTCGATGATCTGCACGGGGTTTGTGCAGCACGTCGCCGACGAACGCAGCCTTGTGGGTACCGGAGTCGAGGATGACCACGCTGCTGCCGGGCGTGTGCCCGGGCGCGCTCTGCAGCGTCAGGTGCCCGTCGACGCGGTAGCCGTCCTCGAAGACGACCGCCTGTCCGGCCCGCAGGACCGGCACGACGCTGTCGTCGATGTGCATGCGTCGCGCCGGGTCGGTGCCGGGTGTGTCGTAGTAGGCCAGATCCTGCTCGGGAAACAGGTACCTGGCGTTGGGGAAGGTCGGGATCCACTCGCCGTCGTGGTCGAGAGTATTCCAGCCGACGTGGTCGATGTGGAGGTGAGTGTTGACGACGAGGTCGATGTCGTCGGGCTGGAGGCCGGCGGCGGCCAGCTGCTCGAGGTAGAGGGTGTCGAGGTTGTCGAAGACGAGGTTGGTCGGGCGGGTCTTGCCGTTACCGCCGCCGGTGTCGATGAGGATGTTCTTGCCCTCGCTGCGTACCAGCCAGGTCTGCAGGGGTCACCGGGTGGGCGTTGTCAGCCGGCCCCCAGAAGTCCGGGGCGAGCCAGCCCTGGTTGTCGGACCAGGTTTGATGCTCGAGGTCAGGGAAAAACGAGTCGACGGTCAGGACCGGACCGGTCCACTCAATCAGGCGGGTGACGGTGACCGCACCGAGCTCCATGCTGGTCACGGCCGGGCCGGCTGCGCGGTCGGGACTTCCAGACGGTGCGATTGGTCACCCAGGGCGGCGTCCCCGCTGCCTGTTGCCTCGTTCGGCTGGGTGCCCGGCGTCGTCGTTGCGCGATTGGTGGCGGCCCAGGGCTTTTCGTGGAGGAGATAATGAGCGATCTTTTGAGCGTAGCCCTGGCGTCGCAGGGAGACCGCCCTCGGAGACGTCGACGGCCGGGCCAGGCACTCGTGCACCGAAGTGACGGTAGAGGGTGGAGCGGCTGACTTCGAGGACCTTCTCAGCTGCGGCTCGCTGCGTCTGGCTCACGGCACAAGCTGCCAACAGGACCAGTTCCTGGAGTCGTTCTGGACCCGAAGGCAGTCAGCGACGTCACGCAGACCGAGCATGGAGCACTGTTGCCGAATCGGAGCGACAAGGCTTGGTTAGGCGGCCCGATCGTTCATCGCCTACCACGGTCTCTGACAATTCGGCGAAGGCCCCGGAGCACTCGGCGCAGCACCGGCCGCTGTCTGGGTCATCTACCTCAGCGCCCTCCTCGAAGTCCGGCAACGACGGAGGCCACCGCCAGGCGCTGGTGCACGTTAGGGGACCCGTCCGGCCGCGGCTACGGAGTGGCCTCAGCCGGCACTGCTGCCATACGGCCGTGTGATGATTTCCATCACCTGACCGGCCGGGTCCAAGAAGTAAAGACCGCGCCCGCCGTCGTTGTGGTTGATCTCGTCCGGTCGGCTGAGGCTCGGGTCCGGGTAGTAGGTCACGCCGGCCGCCTGGATGCGTTCGAAGCAGCCATCGAACTCCTCCTCGGACACCAAGAAGGCGTAGTGCTGGGTGGTGATGATGCCGGTGGTGGTGGAGAAGTCCAAGGTGACGCCGTTGGTCGTGGCCACCGGGAGGAACGGGCCCAAGGGGGCTCCGACCTCCAGGCCGAGGATGCCTGCCAGGAACCTGGCGGAGACCTGGCGGTCGTGGGCGGCGACGATGGTGTGGTTCAACTCGACCGGCATGTGCGCACCTCAGCAACCCGATCCTATGCGGGAGCACGCAAGGGTCCAGCCAGCTGCGCATCCAGCACGTCCGACAGCACGATGGTGAACGGCATCACTGCCTACGTTGGCGGCGGCGGCATCTACACCACCGGCTTGAGCTGACCTCCGAAGGGTCAGCCCGGTGTGAGCGCCCGGGTCATGAGGCGCAAGAGCAGTCCGGCGAGGATGCTGTGTTGGTCGGCGGGGAGCGCCGAGAGGAGTTGGTGGTCGATGTCGTGCAGGGCGGCTTGTCCCGTGGCCAAGAGATCTTTGCCGTGCGGGGTGATGTGGAGCTCGGCCGTGCGGCCGCGTCCGGGGAGGGTGCTGCGCTCGACGGCGCCTAGATGTTCGAGCTGGCGCAGGGTGGCCAGCATGCTCTGGGCGGTCACGCCGGCCCGGCGGCCGAGCTCGCTGTAGGAGAGGCCGGGTTGTCGGGAGAGGTGGCCGAGGGCGGAGAAGTGGCGGAGCGACAGGCCGTGGGTTTCGAGGGCGGCGTCGAGGTCACGGCGAGCGCTCCGTCCCAACATGACGAGCAGCAGCGCCGGGCTGATGGGCACGTCGGGCGGCCCCGGCGGGCGGTCTGGCCTGGCGGGCCGCGGGCCAGGTCTCGTGTCGCCGTCTGGGCCTGGGCTCATGTCACAGCCTCCCACCTGGACACGGTTACAGCCTAGCTGTAACTTAGGGGCATGGTCAGTGGCGTAGGGCGGTCCCGGGCGTGACGACGTTGCTGCTGACCGTTCACGTCGTGGCGGCCCTGGTGATCTTGGGGCCGGTCACCGTCGCCACCAGCCTGTTTCCTCGCTACGGGCGCGAAGCGCTCGTCGACGGACCGGGTCACGGCTCGGCGTATGGGGCGCTCCGGGCGATGCATCGGATCACCGTCGTGTACTCGGTGGCGGCCGTCGCCGTGCCTGTATTCGGCTTGGCGGCCGCCATCGGCGAGCACGTGTTGGGTCAAGCTTGGCTGCTGGCTGCGATTGGACTTACCGTCATCGCCGCCGGCCTTCTCGCAGGTGTGATAATCCCGGCGCAGCGCCGTGTGGTGGCCGGTCTGGACGGCCGGGCCGAGCACGGTCCGGGCGACGGAAGCGTCGTCGTGTCTGCCGGGTTGGCGAGGCTGACCATGACCGCTGGCCTGTTTGGCCTCATCTGGGTGACCGTCGCCGTGCTGATGGTCACCCAGCCCGGTGGGGCTAGGAGCTGACCGATTCCTCTCCCGCCCTACGTGATGGCTCGTTTCTGCTGTGCCCGTTCGTCAGACCGGCCTGGAGGTCTTCCCATGCTCGTGCAGATCGTGTTGTTCGACGGGTGCGACCCGCTTGACGTGATCGCCCCCTTCGAGGTGCTCCACGCCGGAGCCAGGGCGTCGAAGGGGGCGCTCACCGTCGAGCTGGTCTCGGCCGAAGGGGCACGCGATGTCGTCACCGGGACGGGAGGGCTGACCTTGCGGGCTGCCGGCGCGCTGGACCCGGCCCGGGCGGACTGGATCATCGTGCCTGGGGCGTCCGGCCGGGTGGACACCCCAGACGCCGACGAGTCGGTCGACCCGGGGGGCGAGGAGCTGTCGGTCCCGGTGTTGCTGGCCCGGACGCTCGACACTCCGCTGCCGGGTCTCATGCGCGTCGCGTTGGATGACCCCACCGTCGTGGTCGCCACCGTCTGTGGCGGCGCGCTGGCGTTGGCCATGGCAGGCCTGTTGGAAGGCCGCAACGCGGTCACCCACCATCTCGGGATGGATCTCCTCGACGCCACCGGAACCCACGCGGTCAACGCCCGGGTCGTCGACGACGGCGACCTGGTCACCTCCGGCGGGGTCACCTCCGGCCTCGACCTAGCGCTTTACCTCCTCGAACGAGAGCTCGGTCCCCGGATCGCTCTCGCCGTCGAGCGAATGTTCGCCTACGAACGACGCGGGACGGTGTGGCGGGACACCGGCCCACTACCCGCACCGCTATGACCCTCCCAATGAGCCCCCTCGCCGACCGGAGGCCCCGATGACCTTCGACCCCGTCAACCTGACGGCGGTCAACGTTTACCGCATCGTGGCCGCTTTCGGCACCCTCCACGGCACCGCCTACCTCGCCGCATCGCTACGACCTGGGCCGACCGCTCCCCCGCCGCTCACGAGCGTCCGCCTGGAGGCCATGCATCGGTGCAGTCCTCGCCTTGCCCTACGCCCACTGCGCCCAGGTCGAACCCCCGAGCTGGTCGACCTGAAAGGAACCACACCATGACCGTGGAAGGCATCTGGGCGCTCACCATCGCAACCCCCATCGGCAAACAGCACGTCACCGTAGAACTCGTCCGGCAGGACAACGTCCTCCACGGTGTCGCCCGCGGCGGCAACGAAGAAGTCCCGCTGATCGACGTGGCGTTCGACGGGACCCGGCTGACCTGGGCGCAGTCGATAACCAGGCCGATGCGTCTCAACCTGGTCTTCGACGTCACGGTGCACGGCGACGAAATGACCGGCTATTCCAAGGCCGGCCGTCTGCCCCGCTCCACGGTCACCGGCGGACGCATCGACACCACCCAGCCATGAACTTCCCTCGCACCGGCCGACAAGCCCAAACTGCCCGGTCACCACGACCAATCCTGCTGGCGGATCGTCGTACCCGTAACGGCCGGCGGCCCGCCTCACCCGAAAACAACACCATTGCCGCAACATAACTGTACGAGGTGAGGAGACAACCATGAAAGTTCTCGTTGTGGGCGCCGCCGGCAAGACCGGGCGGGTTGTCGTCGAGCGGGCCGTGAAAGACGGTCACCAGGTCACCGCCTTCGTCCATCGCGACGAGGGCTACGAGGTTCCAGGCGTCGAGGTACGGACTGGCGACGCCAGCGACATGGCGGCAATAGAGGCCGCAATCATGGGTCAAGATGCCGTGATCGATACCGTCGGCGGCAAGACCCCCTACAAGCACACCACTCTCGAAGCAAGCGTGTCCTCAACGATCGTAGCGGCGATGCAGCGACACAGCGTCCGCCGGCTCATCGTGACTTCGATGCTCGGCGAAGGCGACAGTGCCGCAAACACGCCCTTCTTTGTCAAGATCCTTCTCGCAACTTTCCTGCGCGGCGCCACCCCCGACAAGGCGAAGATGGAGTCGACAGTGAGTGGCAGCGAACTGGACTGGGTCATCACCCGCCCCGCAGTTCTGACCGACAAGCCAGCCACCGGCGACGTTCGCATCTTCTCCGCCGACAACCGCGATCACGCCCACTTCATCACCCGCTCGGACCTCGCCGCATTCTTGGTCACCCAGCTCAGCAGCGACGACCACCTCCGACAGGCTGTCACCATCGCCAACCGGTGACCTCCCCTGCCGGTTCGGTGCCGATGTTGTCCACGCTGCACCGGAACACGATCTCGATCAGCCTGGTCGGCGACTACCCGGACCTGAAATGTTCTCCTTAGCACCGCCGCCGACGTGGCTGCGGGCATCGACATGTCCGGTCGAGCAGTGATCGTCACCGGCGCCGCATTGGGCATAGGCGTAGAGACCGCCCGCGCCTTGGCCGCCACCAGGGCGACGGTCACCTTGGCCGTCCGGGACATCGCGGCCGGGTGGCGTGTCGCTGCAGACATCGTGGCCACTACCGCCAACACGGCCGTAAAGGTCGAAGACCTCGACCTCGCCGACATCGTCTCTGTCGACAACTTCACGCATCGCTGGCAGAGACCTCTACACGTGCTGGTCAGCAACGCCGGGGTGATGATGCCACCCGAGTCCCACACGGCCCCAAACTGGGAGCTGCAGTTCGCCACAAACCTGGCCGGGGGAGGGCGCCGTTATCACCAAATCCACGACGCGCTGGATGGGATCTCTTATAAGGTATTGACCGACACGCTACGACTCCGTCATTGGCGGACTTGCGAGCCGGCGGTGGGGCCGATCGGGTGCTGGACGGCTTCGCCACCGAGCGGGTCAGATGGACTCACCAGGACCGCTGGTCGCAGTGAGTCCACCGAGGCCATGGTCACCCGCTCTCGGGGGGACCATGGCAGTGATGGCTGAGGAATGGGGATCATCTGTACCCCTCGTGCGGCTGCTCGCTGGACGATGGACTTTGATGGTGCTCGGCGAATTGGTTGGCGGTGGGCGGCGTTATCAAGACATCCACGACGCCTTGGATGGCATCTCGCACAAGGTCCTCACCGACACGCTGCGGCGCGCAGAGCGCGACGGTTTGATCGGGCGTCACCTCGATCCCGAGCGTGTGGACACCGCGACCCTCTACCGCCTCACCGACCTTGGCATGTCCATTGAACAACCTCTCGGCGCTCTTGGTCAGTGGGTCGACGACAAGTGGGCGCTCGTCGAGGATGCTCGCCAACGGTGGGACCGCAGGGCCAAGGGCGCCTGACTGCCGGACTCTCTGCCCGGTTTCTTGGGGCACTTTGGGGTAAGCGCGCTCTCGTTGAAGTGCCGTTTTACCTGGTGTATGGATGGAGATCGTGATGTAGGAGGTTCTCCGCGTCCTTTGTTCTGAAACAGTGGGGACCACCGATCGAGACGGAGGTCTTCGTCAATGCCAGTTGGTCGGCGAGGTGTTCAAGCGACCGCGGCCGTGGCCGTGGCGAGCGTATCGTTCGCCTTGTCGGCGTGCGGCAGCTCACCTAAAGCCGCCTCACCAGCAACCAACACCAGGCCCACCACCACCCCGACGAACATCCCGGCCACCACTTCAACCCTTGATCCGACTGGGACCGCCGTGCTCCAGGCCTACCGAGCCGCCTGGGCGGCCTTCGAGCACGCGCTGACCGACGCAAACCCAAGCGACCCGGAGCTGGCGGCGACGATGGTCGATCCGCAGCTGCAAGGGGTGAGGGCGAACCTGCTGGCCGACCGGCGCCAGGGAATAATTGGACGAGGGACGACGACGCTGCACCCGAAGATCGTTGCCCTGACAGCGACGACGGCGACGGTGGTGGACTGCGCCTACAGCACCGCCGAGCTGGTCTACGCGAGCACCGGCAAACCGGTGCCGCCGATAACCCCGCCGGAGAACGACGGGGTTCGCTCCAACTTGGTGCTGTTGGGCTCGACGTGGAAGGTGTCCAAGCAGACGGTGACGGACGGGTCATGCGCGCCCGGCTCGTGATCCCCGCCATACTCCTGGCAACCTCGGCGTCGGTGCTGGCCGGCGCGCCACGGGCGTGGGCGGGCGATCCCAACGGGCAGAACAGCTGGGCGAACGCGACGGCATCGGGTGGCCAGCTCACGGTCCAGGCCGGTCAGACTCGTTGGACTCCTCCCTCGGGCTCGACCTGGGCAAGACGCGCAAGCAGTTCTCCACCGCCGGGGAAGCCGAACCCGAACCAGCCCTACGGCTGCACCTACACCGCAGCGGGGCCGTCGGCCACGGCGTCCATCGGGGTGGGCGGCCCGCAGCCCGGTCAGTGGGTGTTCCCGAGCTGCGCCGGTCCCGGTGTGCTCAATCCCATGTCACCGGTGTGGGTGACCAGCGCCCAGCCAGCCGGAGCCCCCGTGCAGGTCGCCCCGGGCGTCGTCGCTCAGCAGGCGGCGAGCCAGTTGGCCTTCGGCTCGCCGACAATCGAGATGGCCCCACCTTCGGGCAGCCCGCAGCTGGTGGCAGTGGCGACGTGGCTGTGGATCAGTCCGGCCGCCTGGCGGACCCTTACTGCGACGGCGAGCGCCGGGACGGTGACCACGACGGCGACGGCCACCCCGACCAAGGTGGTGTGGGACATGGGCGACGGCAGCCAGGTCACCTGTGACGGGCCGGGCACCCCGTACAGCGCGTCGGACCCGAGCGCGACGACGGGCTGCTCCTACACCTGGTCGACGGCCGGCAGCTACCAGGTGACCGCCACCGTCTATTGGTCGGTCACCTGGACCGCGACAGGCGCCCCGGGCGGCGGCAACCTCGGCGTCCAGGCCGGCCCAGCGGCCCGGGTCCCCGTGACCGTGACCGAGTCCCAGGCGATCAACACGTCCGGCCCGGGTGGCAACTGAGAAAGGCGCACCCAGCTATGCCGATTACGACACCGCGAATCGCGACCGACGGCCGCCAGGCGTCGAATGGCGCCCGACCCGCCACGGCGCGCCCTCGACCGGCGGGCCGGCGCCGCCAGGTGCCTCTCGTCGTGGTCGGGGTGCTGTTGGTGATCGGATGCACCCTGGCGTTCACCGACGCCTCTTTGCACCTCGGCAGCCGCGAGGAGGTCCTGGTTGTCGCCCAGCCTCTCGCCGCCGGCCAGGTACTCACCCCCGGCGACCTGCGAGCAGCGAAGGTCTCGACCGGGAGCGGCCTGGCGACGATCCCGGTCACTGCGGAGTCGACTGTGGTGGGGCGCACCGTGGCGGTTCCGCTGGTGGCGGGGGCGCTTCTCACCTCTGGCGAGGTCGGGTCGCCTTCCCCGGTGGGATCGGGGTCGGACGTGGTGGCTTTGGCTCTCAAGGCCGGCTCGTTCCCTCCAGATCTCGCCGCGGGGGATCGGGTCCAGGTCGTTCCGGTCGCTTCGTCGGCTTCGAGCAGCGGCACCGCCAGCGCCACGAGCGGGAGCCCGGTGGCGGCGACGGTCTTGGCCGTCGAGGCGGCGCCGGCCGCCTCGGGGAGCCCGACGGTGTTCTCGCTCCAGGTTGCGACGGGTGACGCCGACGAGGTGGCGTCCCTCGCCGCAGCCGATCAGGCGAGCTTGGTCCAGGTCGGGGCAGGTGGTTGACGAGATGAACGTGCTGGCGTTCGCCTCGGTCCGTTCGTGCGGAGTCACCACCCTGGCGGTGGCGTTGGCTGCGACCTGGACCGGTGGCCCCGATTCCCGCGAGCACCGGGTGCTGCTGGCGGAGTTGGACCCGGCGGGCGGCACGCTGGCCGCGGCGTCGGGATGGCCTCCCGAACCGGGACTGGTCTCGCTGGCCGCGGCCGCCCGCCGCGGCGGCGACCCGGACCTGGTCTGGGAGCACTGCCAACGCCTACCGGGCGGGGCGGCCGTGCTGGCCGGACCCACCGCGGCGGACCAGGCACGCAATGCGCTGGGGATGTTGGCCGGGCTAGTCGGCCGCCTCGGTGAGCTCGACGCCGACGTGCTGGTCGACTGCGGCCGGCTCGACCACGGCTCGCCGGACCTGGGTGCATTGGCAATGGCGGATCGGGTCGTGCTGGTGGCCCGGCCGCGTCTGGCCGATCTGCACGCCCTGGCGACGTGGGCCGAGGCGCACCAGCTCGACGGCGGCAAGCTCGCGCTGGTGCTGGTGGGCGACGGCCCCTATCCCGACAACGAGATCACCGAGGCCCTCGGGATCGAGGTAGTGGCCCGCCTGCCGTGGGACCCCGACGGGGCCGCCGCGCTGGTATCGGTCCCGGCATCGGCCCGACAGCTGCGGATGTCACCCCTGGTGCGGGCCGCCCGCTCGCTGGCCGACAACCTCGGAGGCGAAGCCCTGGGGCCTGCCCCCGGCGAACGTGTCGAAGACAGCGCAACCGGCGGATCGTTGCGGACCCGGGTGCTGCGGTCGTGGCGGACCGAACCGGTCGCGGCCCCGACGAACGGCACGGCGTCTCCGGCGAACGGCACGGCGCCCGAGGAGGTGTCCCGGTGAAGGCGACCCAATGAAAGCCACCCGATGACCGCCGACAGCAGCGTCGTGACCGACCTGCGGGTCGAGGTGCTCGCCACCCTCTCCGAGCGCGAGCGCGGCCTACAGGCGACGGGCAGGGCGCCACTGGGCACGGCCGACGAGCAGGCGTTGGGACGCCAGCTGATCGCCGAGGCGTTGGAGCGCCGCGCCCGCCAGGCGGTGACCTCCGGGCAGCCGGTCATGTCACCGTCGGCCGAGGACGAGCTGGCCCGAGCCACCTTCGACGCCCTATTCCGCCTGAACCGACTCCAGCGGCTGCTCGACGACCCGGGGATCGAGAACATCAACGCCAACGGGGCCGACCAGGTGTGGGTCCGCTACGCCGACGGACGGCGAGAACAGGTCGAGCCGATCGCCTCCTCGGACGAGGAGCTGGAGGAGATGCTGCGCACCGCGGCGGCCCGGACCGGGATCGGCGAGCGCCGCTTCGACCGCGGCTCCCCCCGGCTCTCGCTCCAGCTGCCCGACGGTTCGCGGCTGTTCGCGTTGATGGCGGTGGCCGCCCGGCCGTGCCTGTCGATCCGCCGGCACCGCTACCTGCGCATCACCGCCGACGAGCTGATCGGCCTGGGCACCTTGGACATCGCGTTGCGTGAGTTCGTGCGCTCGGTGATGTTGGCCCGCAAGTCGTGCATCATCTGCGGCGGGACCGGCGCTGGCAAGACGACCCTGCTCCGGGCGATGGCGGCGGACATCCCGCCCACCGAGCGGCTGGTCACCATCGAGGACTCCCTCGAGCTGGGCCTGGACCGCTTTCCCGATCTACACCCCGACGTGGTCGCCCTGGAGGCCCGCGAACCCAACCTTGAGGGCGAGGGCGGGGTCAGCCTGGCCGAGCTGGTCCGCTGGGCGCTGCGCATGAGCCCGGACCGGGTGATCGTCGGCGAGGCCCGCGGGGAAGAGGTCTTGGCCTTGTTGAACGCCATGTCGCAGGGCACCGACGGGTCCATGGCGACGCTGCATGCGTCGTCGTCGCGGGGTGCGTTCTCCAAGCTCGCCACCTATGCCGTGCAGGCCCCCGAGCGCCTGCCGCTGGAAGCCACCAACCTGCTGGTGGCGAACGCGGTCCACTTCGTGATCCACCTGGCCCAAGACGGCGACCGCCGGTACGTGTCGTCGATCCGGGAGGTGGTCGATGCCGAAGGGCCGATGGTCGTCTCCAACGAGATCTTCCGCCCCGGCCCCGACGGCCGGGCCGTCCCCGGCGCCCCGCTGCGCAACGAGACCCTCGACCAGCTGGTCGCCGTCGGCTTCGACCCGGGCCTGTTGGACCGGCCACAGGGGTGGTGGGAGCAGTGACCGCCCTCGCCGCCCTGTGCGGAGCCGGGGTCGGCCTCGGGCTCCTCCTGGTCGTCGCCGGCTGGCGCGGCGTGGACCTGCCCCGGCCGACGCGGAACTCGACCCGGCCGAAGGTGGAACGGGCCAACCTGCGAATCGGGCTGGCCGTCGGCGCCGCCGTGGTGGTCGGCGCGGCCACCGGTTGGCCTGTCGGCGCCCTGTTGGCCGCCCTGGCCGGCTGGGGCGCCCCCGGGCTACTGACTGGCGCCAAGGGCGGCACTTTGGCGGTGGCGCGCATCGAGGCCATAGCGGGGTGGGCGGAGATGCTGCGCGACACCATGGCCGGCGCCGCCGGATTGGAGCAGGCCATCGCCGCCACCGCCACCGTCGCCCCGTTGCCCATCCGGGCCGAAGTCGCCACCCTTGCCGTCCGTCTGGAAGGCGAACGGCTCGCCCCGGCACTGCGGGCCTTCGCCGACGATGTGGCCGATCCGACCTGCGACCTGGTCGTCGCCGCCCTGATCCTGGCCGCCGAGCACCAGGCTCAACGCCTCGGCGAGCTCTTGGGCTCCCTCGCCCAAGCGGCCCGGGACCAGGCCACCATGCGCCTACGGGTCGAGGCCGGCCGGGCACGGACCCGCACCTCGGTCCGGGTGATCGTGGGTGCCACCGGCGGCCTCGCCTTGGGGCTGGCGATCCTCAACCGCGGCTACCTCGCCCCCTACGACACCGCGGTAGGCCAGCTCGTCCTCCTCCTCGTCGGCGGGGTGTTCGCGGCGGCGTTCATGTGGCTGGCGAAGATGACCCGACCGGCCACCGTCGAGCGGTTCCTCGGCAATGGCGCTGCGCTCGCCAACCGGGACGGGCTTTCCGAGGTGCGGTCGTGATCCTGCCCCTTGTCTGTGGTGCCGGGGTCGGCGCCGGACTGCTGCTGATCGTTCGCGGCCTCTACCCGCCCCGGCCCTCCCTCGCCCAAGCCCTCGCCCAACTGCGCCGGCTCCCCGAGGTCGCCTCGGTCGTCGTCCCAGAGGCGGACGGCGGGTTCGCCGCCCGGCTCGGTCGCCCACTGGCCGACGCCTTGGTTCGCGCCGGGGCCGGCTGGCTGCTCCCGGCAACGGTGCGCCGTGATCTCGCCGTATTGGGCCGCAGCCCGGAGCGTCATCTGGCCGAGAAGGTCACCTTGGCGCTCGTCGGGCTGCTGTTCCTCCCCGCCGTCGCCGCGCTGTTGCTCGTGGGCGGCGCCCATCTGCCGGTGATGGTCCCACTGTGGGCGTCGTTGATCGGTGCGGTGGCCGGCTTCGTCCTGCCCGACCTCGGCATCCACGCCGACGCCGGTCGGCGGCGCCGGGACTTCCGCCACGCCCTGTCCAGCTTCCTCGACCTCGTCGTCGTGGCCCTAGCCGGCGGTGGCGGGGTCGAGACCGCGCTAGGCGACGCGGCCAGCGTCGGTGCCGGCTGGGCGTTCGCCTACCTGCGCCGAGCGCTCGACCAGGCCCGCCTGGCCCGAGAGACACCCTGGGCTGCCCTCGGCCGCCTCGGGAACGAGCTCGGCGTCGGCGAGCTGTCCGAGCTGGCCGCCAGCGTCTCCCTAGCCGGCACCGAAGGCGCCAAGGTCCGGGCCTCGCTGGCCGCCAAAGCCGCCTCGCTTCGCACCCACGAGCTGGCCGAAGCCGAGACCGCCGACCAGGCCGCCACCGAACGCATGAGCCTCCCCGTCGTCCTCCTCTTCGCCGGGTTCCTCGTCTTCCTCGGCTACCCGGCCGTCGAGAAAGTCCTCACCGGCCTCGGATAGCCCAGCAACACCAACAGAAAGAAGGCAATGACATGAAGGAGTCGCCGTGTTTTCCGAACTGACCATCCTCCGCCACCTCATCCAAACCCTCAACCTGCGATGGCAGACCCTGCGGGCTGATCCCGAAGCCGGCTACTCCACCGAAGCCGTCATCGTCACCGCGCTCCTCGCCGCGCTGGCGCTCACCGCGGTGGGCATCATCGTCGCCAAGGTCGTCGCCTCAGCCCACAACATCAACACCGGCCCCTGAGCCCACGGTGGGCACCGTCTGTAGGGAGGCAGGAAAGATCACGAATGCGCCGCCTACTTGGCGAACGCATGGCGAATGGGCCGTCGAAATGGCGAACCGTACCGATCACACCCCAGGCGGGACCAGTCTCGACGGACCATCGGGCCACCGAGCGAACTGGCGGTTACCAAGGACTTGGTTGGTTCATCAACGTCGGCGCCGACAGCGTGGGCGCCACGCCGTCCCCACTCCACTGACATGAGAGGCCCAGATCATGAAGGGAGAAAGCGTCAACTGCGATACCAATACGATGACACACGACCGAACGACCGCCGCCGTCTGAGCGCGTTCTCCCAGGGCCGCTTCGACAACAAGGCCGTCAATTCGCCAAGTTCAGGGAATCCCTACACCGTCACCGCCGCCGCCCAGTCCTTTGATCTGCCGGCCCGACGCAGCCGCCGTGTCCGTCGCACCCTCAAACGCGACGAACGCGGGGCGGTCGCAGCCGAGTTGGTCATCGCCACGCCGCTCCTGCTGTTGCTGATCATGGGGGTCATCCAGTTCGCCCTCTGGCAGCACGCCGAGCACATCGGCTCCGCCGTCGCCCAACAAGGCCTCGCAGTAGGCCGGCTCCAAGGCGAGAGCGCAGCGGCCGGCCAGGCACAAGCACAGAGCGTCCTGCATCAGCTCGGATCGAGCGTGCTGGCAAACGCCAACATCACTGCTGCCCGGACCAACGCCGTCACCACGGTGACCGTGACCGGCCACGCCGAGAGCATCGTCGGGCTGTTCTCGCTCCCGGTCAAGGCGGTCGCCACCGGACCCACCGAGATCTACACCAACCCGGCCCAAGCCCCATGACCGGCCAGCGCACCCGATTCCTGGGCCGGCTGCACCGCGACGAACGAGGCAGCGTCACTACGGAGCTGGTCCTGCTCACCCCGCTGCTCGTCCTGCTCCTGTTGTTCGTGGTCGCCCTCGGCCGGCTCTCCGGGGCGCGCCTCGACGTCGACGGGGCGGCGGCCCAAGCGGCGCGGGCCGCCTCTATCGCCCGCGACCCGAGCACCGCAACGGCCATGGCCACCCAGACTGCCACGGCCGCGCTGGGCTCGGACCACGTCACCTGTGCCCAGCTCACCGTCAACACCGACACCGCCCAGTTCGCCCCTGGTGGCTCGGTGGCGGTCACCGTCACCTGCCACGTCGCCCTCTCCGACCTCATCGGACTCCGGCTCCCCGCCTCGGAGTCAGTCAGCTCACGGGCCACCGCGGTCATCGACGTCTACCGGGCGGCCCAATGACCGCCGCCGTCCGACGGCTGCGAGCCCGGCTCGGCGAACAAGAGGCGGGGATGGTTACCGCCTTCGTGGTCATCTTCACCCTGGCGCTGTTGCTCATGGCCGGACTCGTCCTCGACGGCGGCCTTGCTCTGGCCGCCCGGGTCCGCGCCATCGACGACGCCCAAGCCGCCGCCCGGGCCGGCGCCCAGGCCATCGACATCCCCACCTATCGGGCCACCGGCCAGATCACCCTCGACCCCATCCAGGCCACCGCCGACGCACAGCACTACCTCGCGGCGGCCGGCAACACCGGCACCGTGACGGTCGACGGCAACCAGGTCACGGTGACCGTCACCATCACCCAGCCCACCCAGCTCCTCGACCTGGCCGGCATCAGCCACTTCACCGAGACCGGCAACGGGACGGCCACAGCCGAACAGGGCAACAATCAGATCGCCGGTGGGCCATGACCCGCCTCGGGCCACTTGTTAAGGGCCTCTGCGCCCTGGTGCTCCTCGCCGTCTTGGTGGTCGGCATCCCCTGGGCGCTGTGGCACTTCGTCGGCTGGCCTCTCCCACACCACGTCCCCTCCGCCGGCCAAGTCGGCCGTGCTCTCAACCGCCAAGGCATCCCCAACCAAACCCTCGTCGACGCCCTGGCGGTGGTCGTGTGGATCACCTGGGCCGTCCTCGTCGCGTCGGTCGCTGTCGAGATCCCCGCTGCCCTCTCCGGCCGACACGCACCCCGGCTGCCCCTCGCCGGCGTCTTCCAGCCGATCACCGGACGCCTCGTCGTCGCCGTCATCGTCGCCGGCCTCAGCCTCGTCCCCCGGCCCGGCCACCTGACCACGCCCGGATCGACCGGCGGCGGCCTTTCCGCTGCCACGGCGCGCCGCCCGGTCGCTGCCCTGGTCCTGAAAGACGCGGCCCTCACCGACGCCAGCCGACCGCTCACGACCAGCAACTCGGCCACCCCCGCCGCGGCGAACGGAACCAGGCCGCCGAACGCCATAACGCCGGCCGCCCCGTCGCCGGGCGCCTCGACCACCTACGTCGTCCGACGCGGCGACACCCTCTGGGGCATCGCCGAACGACAGCTCGGCGACCCCCTGCGATGGTCCGAGATCTACCAGCTCAACGAAGGCCGACCTCAACCCGACGGGGCCACCCTCACCGACCCCCACTGGATCGACCCCGGCTGGGCCCTCGTCCTACCCTCACCACCCACTCCCACCGCAGCACCGTCGACGGCGATGCCATCCCCTCCACCGGCACCCGTCACCCCACCGGCACCGGGACCGGGACCCACGACCGAGCCGACCACGACCGCGCCAGGACCTGTCTCGCTTCCAGCGCCTGCCCACCACGACACCTCACCGACGACGGCTGTCGCGCCGCATCCCGCCGCTCACACCGCCGAGCCGGTGCGCTTGCCGTCAGGGTCGGTAGTCGCTGGCTCCTTCGCCGCCGGTGTCCTCTCCGCCGTCGCCCTCGGCCGCCTTCGCCGCCGCCACGCCTACCGCTACCGGCCACCGGAGCCCGGCCGGAACCTCACCCGCGAGCCCCTCCGGCCGACGCTACGCCACCTCGCCGACCCCTCCGGCACCGACACCGATCAGGAACCCGCGACCGATCCGGGCGTGGTGCCCGTCGCTCCATTCGACGACGACGAACGCCGCCAGGACCCCGGCCACCTGGAGGTCGGCACTCGCGACGGCAGACCCGTCGTGATCGAGATGACCGACCTGTCCGGCATGGCGCTGTGTGGGCCGGGAACCGACGACATCGCCCGGGCCGTCGTCGCCGGTCTGCTCGTGCGGGCCGGCCCCGGCGCCGCCGAGATCCTGCTCACCGCCGACCTCGCCGAGCGGCTCCTACCCGGCCTGCGTCCCGACCCGGCGATTCGCCGAGTCGGATCGACCGACCACGCGGCCCGGGCGATCGAATCGGAGATCATCGCCCGGACCCGGCGCCTCGACGCGGCAGACGCTCCCGACGCCGCCAGCTTCCGGGCCGCCAACCCCGAGAACCCCCTACCGCTACTCGCGACGTTCGTCGACGACGTCCCCGCCCCCTCACTCGGGCGATGGGCCGCACTGCTCACCAACGCACCGCGGCTCGGCATCGCCGTGATCTTCCTGGGTGAGAATCCCCTCAGCACCAGTCGGCTGGTCACCGACACCAGCCGCACCGTCACCCATGCCGAGCCGACCACGCTCAACGACCGCCTCGCCAGTGTCCAGCTCTTCGGCCTTCGGGGCGACGAGGCGGTCGAGCTGCTCGGTGCGGTGGCCGACAGCCACGACGAGTACTCCGACGACGCAGACCTCCTGGACGACGAGGTCGAGGGCGGCGAGGCGATCACCATCCTCCACCCGCCCCACCGGAACGGCGATAGCGCCGTGCGTGCCAAGCAGGTAGCGGAACCCTTGCCCGAGCAGTCGCTCCCCAACGCGAATGGTGAGCGCTCGATCGTCGTCCACATGCTCGGCTCGTTCCGCATCACCGTGGACGGCGAGCCGGTCACGAGCGGGCTGCGCGGCCGGGCCAAGGCCCTGTTCGCCTGGTACCTGCTCCGCCCCGAAGGTGCTACGAGCGACGAGGCCGTCGATGCCCTGTGGCCGAACACCGACTCCGATCAGGTCCGCAGGCAGTTCTGGCGTCCCTTCGGCGATCTGCGCGCCCGGTTCCGCAGCGCGGGCGATGACGCCCTCGACGTGCTGGAGAAGACCGGCGAGCACTACCGGCCCAACCCGGCCGAGATCAGCTGCGACCTTTGGGTGTTCCAGGCTGGACTCGCCGAAGCGGCCCATGCCGGCAGCGACGAGACCGCCCGGGTGGCGCTCTCCCGGGCGGTCGACCTCTACCGAGGCGACCTCCTCCAAGGTGCCGGTTACCCGTGGGTCGAACCGGTCCGCCAGGATCTCCACCGTCGTGCCCTCGATGCGCACCTCCGCCTGGCCGAGCTCGAAGACCACGCCGGCCGGCCCGACGCCGCAGTCGCCACCCTGGAGCGGGCCATCGACCTGGACCGCTACGCCGAGGAACCCTACCGCCGGCTCATGGCCCTGCATTCCGCCCACGGCCGCATCGATGCCGTCACTGCCGCCTGGCAGCTCCTGCAGCGGCGGCTCGCCGATCTCGACGTCGACATGGACGACGCCACCGCCCGGCTCTATCGCTCCCTCACCGCCCCCGACGCCAAACCGCCGACGGGACCTCGTCCGGTCCGGCTGTCGTCGTGAACGCCGCGAAGGTCCTCCCCGGCATCGACACGGCCGCCCGCATCGCGGCTACCTGCATCCTCGGTGCCGGGATCGAAACGGCCATGGCCTGGCGGTTCGGATGGTCCTCCGCCCTCCCAGCCTTCCTCGCTCTCGGCGCAGCCTCAGCCGTGGTCACCATCACCGATCTCGCCACCCGCAAGATCCCCGAGGCGATCGTGCTTCCGTCATATCCACTCGCCGCCGCGCTACTCGCCGTGGCGTCGGTATCTCGGGGCCAGTGGTGGGCACTCGCCCGCGGCGGAATCGCCATGGCCGCCCTCGGAGGATTCTACCTCGCTATCGGGCTGGCCTTCCCCACCCAGTTCGGCGTCGGCGACATCCAGTGGGCAGGGGTCATCGGCCTTTTCCTCGGATGGCTCGCCTGGCCGGCGGTCGTGACCGGGACGCTCCTCGCGTTCGTGGCGGCCGCGTTGGCTGTCATGGTGCTCCGGATCGCCGGCCGGGCGGCGAAGGGCCTCGCCCTCCCGATGGCACCGTTCATGAACGCCGGCGCGCTCGTCGCTATCTGGGCGTTGCGATAGTGCGTCCGTTCCCCGACCGGCGCGGCTGCGCCGAGAGAGTCCCGCAGTCGGAGCCTGGAGCTCGGTCGTTGTCGAACGCCGGTCGGGGTCAATCGACCGCGGTTGGTCGGCTGGCAAAACGGGTGACAGCTTCGTCGGAGACGGGCGCGAAGAGATTGACGAGGTTGCCGTCGGGGTCGCGGAAAAGGATCGAACGGTTCCCCCATGGCATGGTGGTCGGCTCTTGGACCCAGGTGTCCACGTGAGGCCGCAATCGCTCGTACTCGGCGTCGACGTCCTTGACGCGGAACTCAAGGATCACGCTGCGGTTGGCGGCGGGCTCGGCGGAGCCCATGCCGAACGCGGCGACGGTCTGGGTGTGGCCGATGGCCAAGGTCGCCAATGGTGAGACGAACTCGGCGAACACGGGGGCCGGGCGCTCGGCGGCGATGCCGGTGACCTGCTCGTAGAAGGCGACCATGCGGTCAAGGTTGTCGGTGATGATGCGGACGGATGCGAACTCCATGTGGACTCCTTCGTTGCGGCAGCGTAGCCGCTACGCTACGGTAGCGTAGTGAGCAGGGCTCAGGGCAAGGAAGCAAATTCGATGAACTGTTCTTGGCCAATGTCATCGGGGACCCCCAGCTCGGAGCGTCGACCCTCGACGGGCGATCAGCGAGCCCAGCGTTCACGAGAAACCGTTCTCACCGCCGCCCTCATGCTGTTGGAGACCAGCGGTGTCGGCGGCTTCAGCGTCGATGAGGTTGCTCGCCGCTCAGGGGTGGCGAAGACGACGATCTACCGGCACTGGCCCACCCGGGAGCGCCTTGTCCTCGATGCGTGCGCCAGGCTCGGCGCCGAGCAGGAAACCCCCGACACCGGCGCCCTGCTCGGCGACCTGCGCACCTACCTGACGACGCTCGCCGAGCTACTGCAGGGGGCGAACTGGTCGGCGGTCCTACCCTCCATCGTCGACGCCGCCGAACGCGACAGCCAGTTCGCGACCGTCCACGCCGACATCCAACGCCGCCACGCCACACCCGTGCGCCAGATCGTCGAGCGGGCGATCGTCCGCCACAAGCTACCCGAAGACACCGATCCGGGGATGTTCGCCGCGCTCGTGCTCGGCCCGCTGTTCTACCGCCGCTGGTTCTCCCGCGAACCACTCGACGACGCATTCGTCGATGCCGTCGCCCGGCACGCGATCGCCTCGGCATGACCGCAGTTGTTGATGTGCTGAGTACTCATCCCACGACCAGCAGCCGTCTACGCGGCGTGGCGCTCGCTCAGGGCGGGGGGCGGCGACGGTGCGGGTTAGCGGCTCGGCGACCGGGCGGTTGGCCTCCGGCCGGCCGCCACAGCGCGAAACACCCGCCGCACGGCCCCGAGGAGTGGCGCGACGCCCTGGAGCTGAGCCGGAGCGGTCGCGTCGGCGGCACGTTCGTGCTTCTCCCATAGGAGTGGAAGTTGACCCGGCGTCGACCCGGAAGCTGGAGGGGATTCACCGGTCCGGGCTGGTGCAGAGGGGAGGCGCCGGAGGGTCGGGGGTCGCCCGACGGTGGCGACAATCACCTTGACGACGAGAGGCCCAAGGACTCCATCGACGACGAGGCCGTCCGCGTTCAGATCCGCGCGGGCTTGGACGAGCTCGCCCTACCACCCGGCGCCGTCGGATGCGCCATAGCCTTCGCCATCCGGCCGCCGACGTCGAGATCGGAGACATCACCATCCCGCCCGACCGTCCAAAGCTGAGCCCACCGAACCTCCAATGGGACAGCCCTATCAGCCATCCTTGACCAGGCGGTCCACCGGGTGCCTTCGGTATTCGCGGAGCGCTCGGAGGAGCACGGCTGCCCAGGAGCGGAATGGCTTCCATGCTTCGACGATGTCGGCGACCGGGCGCGACGGCCCGTACTGCTCGGCGATCTCTGCGCTCAGCCGCGGTTCGTTCTGCGGCATGACGTCTGGAGCGTTGGCTCCCCTGATGACGACTAGCTCTGCCGCGAACGGTCCGAGCCCCTTGATCGCCTGGACCTGTCGGAGCGCGTCGGGGGGCTCTGCGGAGCGGAGTGCTGCGCCGTCGAGTTGGCCGTCGAGGGCGGCGACTGCGACGGCGTGGAGGTACTCGGCTTTGCGTCCGGGGAGGTCCAGGTCGACACGGTGGAGCGTGTGTGGTGAGGGGAACGCTCCGTCGTCTCCGTGCTGGCGGATTAGTCCTTGTCGTAGTGCTGCCGCCTGTCCGATCTGGATCCGCTGGGACAGCACCGCCCAGGCTGCGGCCTCGTAGGGTGAGTGGAAGCCGCACGGCCGGAGGCCGGCCAATCGCTGCTGTGCGTCAGCGATCACGGGGTCTCGGCGGCCGACATCGGGCCAGGTCCGGGCGTCGATGTCGAGGGACAGGAAGCGGCGTACTTGGGTGGCGGCGGCATCGAGATCGCCTGACCCCTGCAAGGCGATGTGCGCTTCGTCGCCGTGTTGGGTCACGACCGCCTCGACTCGGCGCCAGTCCGACTCGGCCAGGAACACCGTGCGGATCTGGCTGGAGGTCTGCTCCGACAGGGCTGCGGGTGCGAACCCCTCCCAGAAGGCCTTGCTCGTGGCCAGTGACCACGGGCCGGCCACCTCGTCGGTCACCTCGAGGTGGCCAGCCCTAGTGGTCTGCTCAGGGCCCGGCACGGAGCACCTCGATCAGGCCTTGGGTCGGCCGGCGGATGAGACGTCGGAGGTCCTCGCCGGTGGCGGCGAACATTCCGGTCGCGAGTGTCTCGTCGAGGTGGACGAGGAACGCTGCCGTGGCTGCGTCCATGCCCGACGTGCTCAGAGCGGACAGCAACTCTGCGCTGGAGAGAGATAGATATCGGATGTCTCGATCGAGCACTGCTGCCATCGCCGCGGCGATGTCGGCGTAGGAGAAGTCGGTGTCGCCGGACAGGCTGTACGTGGTGCTCTCGTGGCCGTCGGTGGTGAGGACAGCGGCGATGGCGTCGGCGAAGTCCGAGCGGCCGGCGGCTGCGACGACGGCGTCTCCGACTGCTGCGGCGAGGGTCCCGGTGTGCGCCGCCGCCGCCATCACCGGGAGGTAGTTCTCGATGTACCAGCCGTTCCGCAAGATCGTGTAGGTCAAGCCGGACGCGACGATGGCGTCTTCGGTGGCCTTGTGGTCCACCCCGAACACGTTGCCTTCGTCGACTCGCAGGCCACTGGTGTAGAGGAGATGCCCGACGCCGGCATTCGACGCCGCTTCGATGACCGTGGTGTGCTGCTTGAGCCGGTTGTCGTCTTGGCCTGAGATGAGGACGACCTTGTCGTGGCCGACGACCTCGGCGACGCGGGCGGGGTCGGACAGGTCGACGGCGGCTGTGCCATACCCGGCCGAGGAGAGGTCCTGTAGCCGGGACGGGTTGCGGCCGGCGGCTGTCACCGCGCTGGGCTCGACCCCTTCTCGGCGGAGTGCGTCGAGGGTGTGGCGGCCGAGGCCGCCGGTGGCGCCGAAGACGAGGATCGAAGCCTCAGCCACGGTCGTGCAGGGTCATGTTGTAACCGTCGGGGTCCTTGAAGGTGAACGTCCGGCCGAAGGGTCCGTCGAAGGGATCGACGACGATCGTGGTCCCCACTGCGACAAGGGCGTCATGGATCGCTTGGGTGTCGGTGGCGTGCAGCCAGACGGAGATCCCCTGACCTGGCTCGGTGGCGTCGAGGTCGACGCCGTCCATGACGTCACGTACGGCGAAGGCCGCAGGCTTGGTGTCGAACACCACGGCGTGCGGTGGGCCAGCCTCCGAACGGGTCATGCCGAGGTACTGCTCGTAGAAGGCGGCGGAACGCTGCAGGTCACGCACCTGCAGAGAGATGAAGTCGGGTCCTATGGCTGGCATTGGGTACCTCCGGGTTGGTGGGATGTCAGGTTGCTGACACCACTCACCCTATGTCAAGATGCTGACATGAGGCAAGCCGATCCCGGGATCGATCTGGACACGTCGCTGGGCTACCTGCTCAAGCAAGCCGCGAGCGCACTTCGCGCCGCGATGGAATCTGTCCTCCGGCCGCTTGGCATGAACGTCACCTGCTACTCCTGTCTGGAATTACTTGCCCAACGGCCCGGGCTGTCCAACTCCGAGCTGGCCCGCGGCGCCTTCGTCACCAGGCAATCCATGAACATCCTGCTCCAAGCCCTGGAACGAGACGGCCTCGTGACCCGGCCCGCGCAGGCACCGTTCGGGCGGGTCCTGCCGACAGAGCTCACCCCGCTCGGCCGCCAGCAGCTCGAGATCGCCAGCGCAGCGGTCAAGGCCGTCGAGATGAAGATGTACGCCAACCTCGATCCCCCCGAGCAACACCAGCTCAGGCAGATCTTGCGCTCTTGCGTCGCAAACCTGACCCCCTGATGCCCGTCACTCCCGGGGCCAAGCATGGCCTGTGGGATGGCGCTCGTTGCCGTAGCCGACGGGGGCCACCCCGCCGGCGAGGAGCGAGGCGATCCCTGCCCCTGCACTCGCGGCGAGCGGAGCGGCGAGCACGACGAGCCCGGCCGCGCCGCGAACAAGCTTGCCGGCGAGCCATCTTCCGGCGGAGCTGGTTGATGGTGCCGATGGGTGCCGTTTCATGACCGCCGGCGCGCTGTCGCCATCTGGGCGTTGTGATAGGGCGTCGGCGCTGGAGTGCGCCCCCCGGGATCAGCGGGCGGCGCCGCCGATCAGATCGGCGAGCGCGAGGTTCGCCACCAGTCCTGCGAGCCGGTGACCGGCCGACGGGCCCAGCACTACGACCTCTACCCCAGCCCAGCGCAACTGTTCGAGGACCAAAGCGAGCTGGCGGCGGTTGGGGCACAGACGCCCGCAGCCGTCGACGACAACAAGATCGAAGCACACTGGCGCGTCGTCGAGCAGCCGGGCGAGCCCGGGCCGGGCATCACCGAGCGACAGGTCGGTATAGGTAGCGACATGAACCCAGCCGGGCTGGCGGCCTACCCGTGCTGCGAGACCGTCGACCTGGTGCTCCAGGCGTCGGCTTCCGGAACGGCCCGGGGCGTCTCGTGCATAGATGGCGACTCGCCACATAGGGACTCCTTCCTCGGTGAGCACGGTGGATGAGACCTCAACCTGACAGCCGAAGCAAGGGCTGCCGGTGGACCTCCAGGGGCCGGGCCGGACTGTTGGCGTCCAGCACGATCTCCTCGACTGCAGTCATCGGTGCATGCCAGTGGCGGACTACTAACCGTCACCCGGAGTGACCATTCGCTCCAGAGGACTATCCCGGGAGCGGCACCATGATCCGCTGCCGTCTGGACTCGATGCGGCGCTCGTCGACGTGAGCGGGGGAGCGATCATTCCGAACGGTCGCGACGTATCCAGAGAAGGCCTGTCGCCGTTCGTGCCGCGTACGGAGGTGACGTTGCAGCCCTGTCGCAGATACGGCCCTGTCACCGCCTGGAATCCGGGCGGGCCCTCGCCGGTCCGGTCACTTGGACCGCTCTCGCAAGCCGTTCGACTTGTGGGACTAGTTCTGGACGGTCGGGCGGATGGTGATGTCTCCGATCTCGACGTCGGCAGGCTGCTCGATCGCGAAGGCGATGGCGCGTGCGACGGCCTCGGGTGGGATGGCGAAGTCATCCATGCCTTGGCGGACCTGGGCGCGGACGGCCTCGTCGTCGATCGAATCGGCGAGCTCGGTGCGGACATAGCCAGGCGACACCGACGTCGTGCGCAGGACACCTTCGGTGGACTCTTGCCGGAGCCCTTCGAGCAGGGTTCTGACGGCGTTTTTCGTGGCCGCGTACACGGCCTGGTTGGGGACGATCTTGAGGCCCGAGGTGGACACAGTCGTGACCAGATGCCCGTGCCCTTGACGTCGGAAGACGGGGAGCGCAGCCGCGATCCCGTGCAGGACACCTCGAAGGTTGACGTCGATCATCGCCGACCAGCCGCTGACGTCGAGGGCGGCGACGGGGCCGATCTTGCTGATGCCGGCGTTGGCGACGAGCACGTCGAGTCTGCCGTGCTCGGTGACCGCCCGTTCCACCAGTCGTTGCAGGTCCTGCGGCTGGGTGACGTCAGTCTGCTGGACGCTGGCTCGGCCGCCCGCCGCCGCGATCCGGGCCGCGAGGTCCGCGAGGCGGTCTGAGCGTCGCGCCCCGAGGACCACCGCCGCACCACGATCCGCAAGTAGGACCGCCGTCGCAGCGCCGATGCCACTGCTCGCGCCCGTGATGATCACGACCTTGCCGTCGATCCCCGACATGGTGTTCCTCCTTCTACAGTGGACAGGTGTCCGCTTACTGCAAAACCTTATCGGACAGATGTCCGTTTGCTGAAGCGGGTAGGGGCGGAGCGGCGTGACACCGCCGCCGGCGCGCCGCTCCGACTCGGTCGCCAACCGGGCACGGCTCGTCGCCGCAGCCCGAGCGGTCGTGACGTCGGACGCAGAGCTCAACCTGCACGCCATCGCCCGGCTGGCGGGCGTCGGCCAGGGGACGCTCTACCGGCATTTCCCGACCAGGGAGGATCTCCTCGCCGAGGTCTACCGTTGTGAGGTCGACGAGCTGGTCGCGGCCGCAGCGCGCCTCCTCATCGACCACGAGCCCGCCGACGCCCTCGCACTGTGGCTCGATTGCGTCATGCAGTACGCAACGGTCAAGCATGGCGTCCTGGCTGCCGTCGAGGCCTCGCTATGGCAGGACCTCACGACTCGCAGCCTCGGTCCGATCGGTGCTGCTATCACCACGCTGCTCGACGCCGGGAAGGACGCCAACGTCGTCCGTGCCGACGCCGACGCTGAAGACGTGATCCTCTTGCTCGGCGCGCTGACCCGGATCGGGCGCGCCGACTACGAGCGTCGCGCCCGACACGTTCTCGCCATCATCATGGACGGTCTCCGCAGGAGCGGCGGTGCGCGGTAGCCGCTCGTCGAGCGGTAGCGCTTTGAGGGAGGCGCTTCTCGTTGGCCCCGCGCGGCCGCCGTGCGGACTCGGTCGGCCATCTTGCCCTCCAAGCGGAGGCACCGGGTCCGCCGGGGTAAACTAAGCGCCACCAACGGCGTAGGTGACGCTCCGGCGAGGTCCGATGGCCAACGCCGGGCAGCCTCTGCCAGCCGATCTGCCCGCCAGCAGATCTGCCCGCCAGCCGATCCCACGACTGGGGCGGGGCCCGCCGCCAAACACCCGTAGCTTACAGAGCAGTGAGGATGACGGGTCCGTCGTCGGTGATGGCAATGGTGTGTTCGAAGTGGGCGCCGCGAAAGCCGTCGGTGCTGCGTAGGGTCCAGCCCTCGGGGTCGACCCGGTAGGCGTCGAGTCCGCCAGCGAGGAACCAGGGCTCGATCGCGACCGCCAGCCCGGGTCGCAGCGTGAGCCCGCGACCGGGGCGACCGTCGTTGGGAATGTGCGCGGCGGGCTCGTGCATCCGGCGGCCGATGCCGTGACCGCCGTGGTCGGAAGGGGGACGGTCCTGGAGTGGACCTCCGTCGAGGTCAACCGCGATAGCCGGCGGCTGCGAGCAAGCCGAGTGATACTTCCCAGAGGCGTAGGGCAGCGGCGGGGTCGAGGGCGTAGCCGCAGACACCGTGGAGGCCGTCGGTGATCTGGGCGACGAGTTCGGCTTCGCGGCAGTCCTCGAAGTACCTTCCCCCGACACCGGCCAGTTTTGGGGAGGTGGCGAGGAGGACGGAGGTGGCGGCGCCTTGCTCGGGGGTCTTCCCCGTCAGGCCTGCGGCGATAGAGGCTTTTTGGGCGGCGGCGAGGGCTTGGGGGTCCCAGTGCCGCTGCAGGTTCGTGAAGACCCCGCCGGGCATGACGGCGTTGGCCGTGATGCCGTGGTCGGCCCAGCGTCGGGTGGCCTCGACGGCGAAGAGGACGTTGGCGGTCTTGGATTGCCCGTAGGCTTTGCCGGGGTCGTAGGGGTGCCGGTCGAAGAACAGGTCGTCGAAGACGACGGGCGAGTTGCCGTGCCCGCTCGAGCTCACCGAGACGATCCGCGCTGCACCGTCAGCGGCGAGTGCACCGTGCAGACCGAGCGCGAGGGCGAAGTGGCCCATGTGGTTGGTCGCGAACTGCAGCTCCCAACCCAGTGAGGTGTACGACTCGGGCGGCATCATCACCCCGGCATTGTTGACCAGCACGTGGAGCGGGCCGTGCCAGCGGTGCGTGAAGTCCTCGACCGAGGCGATATCGGCGAGGTCGAGCTTTTCTACGTAAACGGCCCGGTTGGCGGTTGTGGCCACGATGTCGCCTGCGACCTGTTGGCCGGCCTCGACGTCGCGAACTGCGAGGGTGACTGTCGCCCCGGTGGCGGCGAGCGCGCGCGCCGTCTCGACACCGATGCCTGATGCGGCGCCGGTGACGATCACCGCTCGGTTCGACAGGTCGATACCTGCGATGACATCGGCGGCGGTGCTGGTGGCGTCAAACGAAGTCGTGATTCGGTTCATCGGTGGCTTTCTTGCTGCTTCGAGGAGGACCGGTCGCTCAAGGGTCGGACCGGGTGGTTGGAGGGGACTGTCGGCGGTCGAGTTTCGGGTTCGCCCGGGTCAGCTGGGACGGGTGGCGGAGATTCCTCCGTCGATGTCGAGGGTGATGCCGTGGATCATGGAGGCGTCGTCGGAGACGATGAACGCAACGCCGCGTGCGATGTCTTCGGGTTGGACCACGACACCGGCGGGGGTGCCCTTGGCCATGTGGTCGAGGACTGTCCGGGCGGTCTCGTTGCCTGGGGTGAGGGTTACCCCTGGTGCGACGGAGTTCACCCGGACGCCGCGGGGTCCGTACTCTGCAGCCCAGGCCCTAGTGAGTTGCTCGGCGGCGGCCTTGGTGGCGGTGTACATCGCCCCGGCGGGGTTCCCGACCCGGGCCATCCACGATCCGATGTTGACGATGGTGCCGCTGCCGCGTTCGGCCATGGCCGGGGCGACGGCGGCGACGAGGACGTGTGGGGCTCGGACGTTGACTGCCAGCATTGCGTCGAGGTCGGCGTCGGCGAGCCCGTCGGTGAGGGTGACGGGGTAGATTCCTGCGTTGTTGACCAGGATGTCCACCTGGCCGCCGAGTGTGGCGGTGGCGTCGGCGGCGAAGGCCCGGAGTTGGTCGTAGGACCCGGCCAGGTCGACGGCCAGGAAGTCGGCTCTTCCGGCTGCTTCCCGGATCTCGCCGACGAGCGCGTCTCCGCGGGTTGTGTCACGGCCGCTCACGATGACATGCGCGCCCTCGGCGGCTAGCGCCCGGACGATCGCTGCGCCGATCCCGCTCGTCGAGCCGGTCACGATCGCGTTGCGTCCCTCAATGCGCAGCTGGGGATCTGGATAGGTTCCGTCGTTGGGGGTGGTAGATGTCATGGCACCCGGTTTACCTGCCCGGTGCGAAGCGAGCGAGGTGCCGCTGAACCTAGGCATGGCATGACCACCCAGTCGACGAGGGTGTCCCCGTAGGGGGGGGGTGTGCTTTCCGTTCTCGACGAGACCGCATTTTCCCCGGCGCAAGCCGGAATCGACCCGTTCCCAGGGTCAAGGCGGGTTCCAGGGTTGTTCGCAACATCTGGTCGCCTGCCGCGAGGGACGCTTGCCGCCCTAGCACCTCGGTGGCCGCGGCGTGCCGCAAGCGATGGGCTCGGGATCTGGGAAGCCCCGCTCGCTCGCACGTTGCGCGAACAACCCACCCCGATCCTGCTCCAGTTCAGCCGCTCGTGCGGCGCGCCCCCCCGCAAGAACAGTTCCCCGTCCTCAGCGGGGCGGCGGCGCATATCCGGGCCACAGACCCAGCCTGCCAAAGGTCGTTACATCGTTGATGAAACGGATCCGGGGCATGCTTTCGGCGTGGGCGGACACCCTTGGGAACGTCAAGCCACCTGGCCCGACGACGTCGGCCAACAGCAAGGTATTCGTTGGTCACCTGTTCCTCACCCCGCTCCCCCGGCGGCGAACACAGTGTCACCCGAGATCCAGCGGGCATCGTCCGAGGCGAGGAAGACGGCGACAGGACCGATGTCCCCAGGGCGCCCGATCCGGCCGAGCGGGATCGACTTCGCAATCTGCTCGTCGTAGCTGCCGCCGACCGTGCCCGCCGCCCGGGTGCCTTCGGTGTCGACGAGGCCGACAGCGATCGCGTTGACTCGGATCCCTCGCGGGGCGAGCTCCACCGAGAGGTTGCGGGTCATCCCAACCAGGGCGGACTTGGTAGCGGCGTAGAGGGAGGCGTTCGGTGAGCTCACGGCCACCCCGACGCTCGAGATGATCACGATCGAGCCGCGGTCAGCCTCCGGCTGGCGCACGAACGCCTGCGCGGCGAGAAATGCCCCGAGCACGTTCGTGTCGAAGTGCCGGTGGAACTCGCGCACGGTAACGCTCTCGAGCGGCCCGAAGGTGAACACGCCAGCGTTGCTGACCAGCACCGTTGCCGGCCCGAACCGCTCACGCGATGCTGCGAAGACCTGCGCGGTGTCCTCGGGGCTCGCCACGTCGCCCTGCACCGCCAAGGCCGAGCCGCCGGCCTCTGTGATCCGGGTGACCAGCGCGGCGGCACCGTCGTGGTCGTGCGCGTACGTGATGGTCACATTAGCGCCGTCCGCGGCGAGCGCTTCTGCGATCGCAGCGCCGATTCCCTTTGCGGCGCCAGTGACGATGGCCGTCTGATCGCTCAGTCGACCCATAGTGCTTCTCCTTCTCTGATGGGTGAACAGCCGGTCATGGTGACGCTTCGCCGTAGATGCGGGCGCGCACGAGTCGACCGTTCCTGTCCCGGTCGATCCAGGCCGTCGACCTCGCAGACCAGGTCAGACCGGCGGTATCCCGGTAGTCGACGTTCGACTCGTGCACGAAGTGGTCATCTTCGCCGTAGATGTTCTCCTCATGGTGCAGCAGAAACGACATGTTCTGCCAGCCGTCGCGGAACGCGGAGCGCACCGCATGCCGGCCGGTGAGGGTCGCGGTGCCGTTGGCCAGCACCAGCTCGACATCCTCGGCCATGGCCTTGGCGTACACGTCGATATTGAGAGTCTCGATGCGGGCGAGCAGGTCTGCCAGCCATGCGGTCCCGGCGGGGGAGAGCTGGTTGATCCGGATGTGGTCGAGATCAGGCACGGGATCCCTCCTTCAGGTCGCAGGGTGTCAGGCAACATCAATAGTGATCTTGCCGAAGACGTCGGGTCCGCTCAGCGCCTCGTAGGCGTCGGGGGCTTGCGCGAAGCCGAAGCGGGTCCCGATGACGGGGTGGATGTCGTGGTCCTCGACGAAGGCGACGAGGTCCCGCTGCATCCGGCCGCTGCCGACGGCGACCGCTCGCAGGCTCGCGAGCTTTCCCATCATGGCGAAGTAGTCGAGCGGCGCGGCCTCTGTCTGGAACAAGCCGAGCATGGCGATCTCCCCGGAGATCGCCAGAGCGTCGAGCTCTTGGGCGAGCAGACCGGGCCCGACAGTGTCGACGACCTTGTTCACTCCGTCGCCAGCGAGTCCAGCGACACGCTTGCCCCAGTCCGCATCCCCGGTGTTGACGAAGCCGTCTGCGCCGAGCGCGACGGCCTGCTGGCCCTTCGACTCTTGGCGGACCGCGAGATACACACGGGCGCCGACGGCCTTTGCCATCTGCAAGGCGAACAGCGCGACGCCGCCGGTGCCGATCACCAGGACTGCTTGTCCCGCAGTGACCGGGTGGTCCTCGAACAACGCATGCCACGCGGTCACGCCCGCCACCGGCAGGGTCGACGCCTCGGAGAAGTCAAAGTTCTTGGGCGCTGCGGCCACACGTCGGGTCGGCAGGATCACCCATTGCGCCAGCACGCCGCGCTCGTCGAGGGAACCGGGCCCGATGCTGCCGCCGGTCGGCACGATCTCGTCTATCCAGGAGCCGTTGTGAATGTCCGTGACGCGGTCTCCCACCTGCCAGCCGGTCACCTCCGGCCCGAGTGCGTCGATCTCCCCGGCGACGTCGGACAACGGGACCAGGTCGCGACCCGGGATGCGCCCGAACGGTGTGGTCAGGATCATACGGTCGCGAGAGTTGATCGAGATCGCCCTCACACGGACACGGACCTCGCCCGGTCCGGGGGTTGGCTTCTCGACTTCTTCGACGACGAGGGAACCAGGGGTGGTGGCGTCAGCGGGCAATCGCCACTGCTGCATGGTCTCGCTGGTCAGGTCGGGGCTGGTGCTCGTCCTGGCGCTCCCGCCGTCGGCGGGTCGACCGGGTCGGTCAGAGGAGTCTGTCGAAGGTCCGTTGGTGGGGGTAGTGGATGTCATGGCACCGGTCTACGGGGTCGCCACGAGGTGAGCGAGGTGCTGATGAACCTGGGCATGGTGTGACCACCCAGTCGGCGGAGGTGTCCCCGTAGGGTGGGGGCATGGCCAGGGATCGAGCAGCGCTGGGGGTGTTCCTCCGTTCTCGACGGGACCGCCTGACCCCGGCGCAAGCCGGTATCGACCCGTTCCCCGGGCCGAGGCGGGTACCCGGGTTGCGTCGCGACGAGCTGGCCGTGCTCGCCGGGGTCAGCCCCGACTACTACAGCCGGGTCGAGCAAGGCCGCCAGACCCACGTGTCGCGCGACGTGCTCGACTCACTGGCCCGGGCCTTACGCCTCGGCGAGGTAGAGCGCGCCCACCTCTACGACCTGGCCGATCCGACACCGGACCGCCGCACCGCCACGGCCAGCCGGGCGCAGCGCCCCGACCCGGGCCTCCTGCGTGTCATGGGCGCCCTCGACCATCGGCCGGTACTCCTCCTCGGTCACCGGGGGGACATACTGGCCCGCAACGGGCTGCTGCGGGCCGTGTTGGGACGCCCCCTCGAGCCGGCCACGTCGTTCGTGCGGTACCTGTTCCTCGACCCGGTCGCCCGGGAACGGATCATCAACTGGGCCGATTTCGCTCAAGCCTCGGTCGCTGCTCTTCGCCGCGAGGTAGGCCGACGACCAGACGACCGCCGCCTCCAGGCGCTTATCACAGAGCTACGCAGCGCTGACACCGACGTCGAGCGATGGTGGAACGATCACGCCGTACGCGACTACGCGTCTGTTGCGAAACGAATCCGCCATCCCACCGTAGGCGACCTCTCCTTCGACATCGAGATCGTTTCTGCGCCCCAAGAACCCGACCAGCGACTCGTCATCTACACCACCCAACCCGACTCATCCACTGCGACGCTCCTACCGATCCTCGCTAGCTGGGTCGGCGCGATCGACGGCGATGGTGGCTTGGACGACGAAATCCTGACCAGCGGAGCCGACTGAGTCGGATCGGTCAACATCTCCGTCCGCAGATTGGACAGGGAAGTGGCTGGGGCATCTCCGCAGCGTTTGGCCTTCAAGTTGCCGCAAGATTCGTGCATGAGGAGTCCCCCCGTTCAGACCCACTCACTCGCCACGTTCAGCGAGGCCGGTGGAGGCCTTCGGCCGGCCTCCGAGGGCGGCCCTCCACTCGTAGCCGACACCGGCGGCCGGGACCCAGCAGTCCAGCGCCTCGGCTGAAATGCGGGACACGGCGGCTGCCTGGGAACGAGCGCACATCGACGAGGTTCGGGACCCCCGCATCGACGAGCAGGCCGGCCAGCGCTTCGATCCCGAGGGTGCCCTGGCCGACGGTAGGCAGCGTCCCAGCCAGGCTACGAGCCGGCGAGCAGCCTGCTTCCCGTCCGGCGCTCCCCGGTGTTGTCGCGGCCAATCCCTTCCGTCACGAGCCCGGCGCTACGGCGCCCAGGAAGCTTTCGCCGCCCCAGCTCGCCCCGAGGGTCGCCGGGAACGGCTCGACGCGCACCGCAGCACCGGGGTGGGGGGCGTCGACCATGACCGTCCGGCCGGCCTGGACGCCGATGTAGAGCCCGACGTGGTCGACGGCGCTCCTGCTCTGACCGAAGAACAGCAGGTCGCCCAGCTGGAGCGGCGTCCCGTCCGGAACCATCGGTCCAGCGTCGTACTGCTCTTGGGCGGTGCGCGGCAGCACGACTCCAGCGACCTTGTAGGCGGCCTGGGTGAGCCCGGAGCAGTCGAAGCCGACCCCTGGGGTCTCTCCACCCCAGTCGTAGGGCGTACCGACTTGGGCGAGGGCCCAGTCGACGGCGATCCCGCCGGCCGTGCCGGCGGCGACGGTTTGGGCTTGGGACTGCCCGTAGGTCTGGGCGAGGTCGAGGACCTCGGAGACGTAGGTCTGGCTGTGGTTGTAGTCGTAGACGGCCTGGTTGAGGTTGGCACCGTTGGCGGCCCCGTTGGCGCAGAGCATCCGGGCGGCGGCGTAGACGGCGTCGGTCGGGTCATACGGGCTAGGCGGGTCGGCCCCGCCGGGCGGGACGGGGGTGTCGTAGGCGGCGAAGGTTGCCGGTTCGAACTGCATGGGTCCTTCGGCCCCGGCGGAGTTGGCACCGGAGTGGACGCCGGGCAGGTTCGAGGTGCCGTTGCCCGATTCGACGGTGCCGATGGCGGCGAGCACGGTCCAGGGGAGGCCGGTGCAGGTGGCGGCGGCCTCTTGGTAGAGGGTGAGCATGGCCGCGGGGATGTTGTCGGTGGCCGTGGCGCTCGGTGCGCTGTCGCCGCCACCGAGCAGGGAGGCGATTCCGGCACCGGCCCCGGCGGCGAGGACGGCGACCAGGAGGACGAGGCCGGCGGCACCGGTCGCGATCTTGGTGCCGAGTCCGGAGGAGGCGGTGGCGTCGAGGCCGATGGTCACGTGCCGATGGGAAGCTCGGCGAGCTGGGTGAGGCGAAGGCGCGGGCCGGGGGCAGCGACGGGCAGCCAGACGTCGATGTCGGGGCTGAAGCCGGGTCCGGGGCGGGGTGATCGGGCGGCGGTGGCGACGGGAACATCCGGGCGGGCGAGGACCCGGCGGGCGTCGGCTTCGCGGCGAGGGCCGGGGAAGGTGAAGAGGACCCAGTTTGGGTGGCCGGCCTCGGCGGCCAGCCTGGCGTAGCCGTCGAGCTTGCCGGCCAAGCGGGCGAGGCGTTCGGTGCCGTTGTCGTGTTCGAGGAGGAACGGCAGGGTGGTATCGCCTTCGGTCCAGACGCCGTAGCCGTCGGGGCGGACGACCTCGCCCCACTCTCGGGCGCAGCGCCGCTCGGACCACCACTCGTCGAGTGAGCGAGCGGGCTTCGTCCGGGCGGAGCGGAGCAGGGCGGTGAAGAAGCCGTTGAGGCCGACGAGATGGGCCAGGCGCTGGCTGGCGGCCAGGTCGTGGACGAGGCCGCGGCGCCAGTCGAGGTCGGCGACATCGATGCCCGCTTCAGCGGCGGCAAGGGCGGCCCCGAGCGGGCCGAGGACCCAGTGGAAGGGGCAAGGGTTCCCACCGGTTCGGGGTCGGAAGCGGTCGAGCACGTCGAGGGCGTACAGCTCGCCGAGCCGCATGCGGGCTCGTCGTTCCCCGGTGAAGCCGACGTCGGCTACCTGTGCGGTGGTGAGGACACGGTGGTCCTCGAGGAGACGGCACAGGTGACGGTCGCGTTCGGTGAGCCGACCGAGGACGGGCAGCAGCCGACGATCGAGGTCTCGCCATCCACGACGACCGACCATCGGACCTGACGGCGCAGTCGATGCGGTGCCTGACGGCGCTGTAGCTGCCTTGATGGCGCCTGACGGCGCGATGGTTCCCGCTGCGGCGCCCGGTGGCGCTCCCCCCGACGATGCGATGCGGACCGGCCTTCGGCCGGACATCTCCGACGGACTCACGACTTCTCACCCTTTAAGTCCGCCGGCGCCACGGAGCCCCCTGCGGTCCGATGTGGTGGCGGTCCGACGCGGGGTGAGGGCTCCGATCCAGGACGGAGGCCCTCGCGGAGCCCGTTGCGGAGCCCCTGTTGGAGCCCCTCACGGACATCGCCCCCACCCCGGCGCCCGGCGGAGGGGTGTGCGGGTGCGGGCAGGGTCCGTCCGGCCAGGGCCGGCCGGGCCGGCGCTACGGGAGGCTTGACGGGACGGGTGTGGGCGGCCCGGTTGGCCTCCCGCACGGCCTCAGCACGACCGGCGATGGCCGGCGGCGCGGGCCGGGTGCGGAGCGTGAAGGCGGGGGTCTCTTCGCCGTCGACGACCAAGCGGGCCGCTGCGGTGTAGGCGCCGAGGTGGGATAGGTCGTGCTCGGAGACTTCGGGGGCAACGTGGCGGCTGAGGGTGTGGGCGTCCTCGGGGGACATGGAGAACCAGATCTTGGTGCGGGCGTTGGCCGACACGGCTTCGCGTAGCTCTCGGGGGAGCTGGCCGAGGTGTTGGTGGGCGAGGACCATGGAGAGCCGGTAGCCGCGGGCCTCGGCCAGCATCTCGTCGAAGGACCGGGGCAGGTTCAAGAAGTTCTGGCACTCGTCGACGACGAGGGAGGCGTCGACCCGGGCGGCCTGGCCGAGCCGGGCACGGTGGGTGGCGGTCTGCCACACCTTGGCGACCACGAACGAGCCGAGCAGCTTGGCGGTCTCCTCGCCGAGGATGCCTTTGGGAACCCGGACGAGGCAGATGCCGCCGTCGAGGACGTGGCCCATGTCGAAGCTGGGGTCGGGCCGGCCGACGACGGAGCGGACGAAGTCGCGGAGCAGGAAGGCTCGGAGCTTGTTCATGACGGGGCCGATGACCTGGGCGCGGCTGGCTTCGCTCATGGCCTCGTAGGAGTCCCAGAACCCGCCGAGCCCGACCGTGTCGCTGGCGACGGCGGCGACCCGTGGGGCACGGAACTTGTCGTCGGCCAGCAGCCGCGGGACGTCGGCCAGGCTGGTCGAGATCCCCGTGGCGGCCCCGTAGCGGAGCAGGGTGAGGCAGGCGGATCGGAGCACGTCGTCGGTCCGGGGTCCCCAGAAGGCGGCGAAGATGGACCGGAAGATCCCGACCAGGTTGTCGACGGTGAGGTCGGGGTCCGGTCCCGACAGGACGTTGAGGACTGGGGCGGCGTCGGGGTCCTCGGGGTCGATGAGCACGGTGCGCGACGCCGCTTGTTCGGGGAGCCGGTCGCACAGGTCGGTGATCAGGTCGCCCTTGGGGTCGATCACCACCACGCCGCGGCCGGCCGCTATGTCGCCCAGGACCAGGTTGGTGAGCAGCGTCGACTTGCCCGACCCGGTGGCTCCCATGACGTGGAGGTGGTACCGGGCGTCGGGGACGGCGAGCGCGACGGGGCGGCGGCCGCCGGCTTGGGCGTCCCCCAGCACCTTCGGGCTCTCCAGTCGGCCAAGGGCACCCTCGGACTGGAAGGGCCGGGCGACGGCCGGCGGCGGGGCCACCGCGTTGGCCCCGGCTCGGGCCAGGCCGGGGACGGCCTCGTCGATGGGAAGGTGGGCCAGCGCGGCCAGCTCGGCGACCGAGACCAGGTTGCCCCGTCCGAGGCGCCGCTCGGCAAGAACCTGGGCGGGGCGTCGGAGCCGATGGCGGTCAAGGCGGTTCCGTCCGGCAAAGAGGGCGAAGGCGGATGCGACGGCGTGCGCCCGGCCCCGGAGCCGGGCCGTTGCCTGGCCGTCGGTAGCGGTGGTCGCCACGGCGTAACGGACGGAGATGGCCCAGCACGGTTGGGCGGCCTTATCCAAAATGTCGGCCACGTCCGCACTGCGCGACGGATCGGTTGCCGGGGCCTGAGCGGCCGGTCCGGGGGTGACCAGGTCGATCAGTCGGGCGGTGCGGGTGACGGGCCGCCCGGAGCGGCGGGCGACGGCGGCCCTGTGGAGACGGGTGAGGCGTCGGCCGGTGACGGGGCGGGCGAGGATCTGAATGGCGCCGGACTCGCCTTCGTCGAGGCCGGCCAAGGCGCCGATTAACGGCCGAAGCGGGTCGACCTTGTGCTCGGTACGCAGCGGGTAGTGCTCGGGGAGGGCAAGCGCGAGCGTGCCTCCGGTCGCCACCCCGTCGCCCACGAGCGGAGGGACGGCCGGGACCGTCTCGGTGCGAGCACCGGGCCAGGCCGCCTCGACGGCCCGCTCGACCAGTCCGGCCGGGATCTGTCCGGGCACCCAGATGGCGATGGTGAGCCCACCATCGGACGCCGTGAGCTCGAATCCGAGGTGGGGCTGTCCGCCGAAGAACCGCCGCCAGGCCGGCCGGAGGAGCGCCACGAGGTTGGTCCACAAGGTGGCCGCCCCTTGGGGATCGACGTCGGGCGGGGTCAGCACCACGACCAGCCGGGCGTCCTCACCCATCCGGCGGGCCTGGGTCCGACGGATCACGGTGAGCGCCACCAGGCCGACCAGCGCCACACCGGCGGCGGCCGGGCCGAACGTCGTGGCCAGGTGCATGACCACGTGCGCCAGATGATGGACGAGATGCGCGGTGGTTGCGCCGGGGTGGGTCAGGTAGTTCCCCAGCGGACCAGATGGCAGGGTGGGGGGCGGGACCGGTTGGGGGGCGGGGAGGGTCACGCCCTCTACGGACGCGAAGAGGGTCGCCATGTCGTGTGCTCCTTGCCTCTCAAAGGTCGGGGGTGTCGTCGAGGGTTTGTTCGATCCCGGTTCGGCAGACGTCGTCCTCCTCGGCGCTGGCCAGGGCGGTGAAGGCCACCCGGTCGACGCCCGCGGCGAGGAGGCCCTGGCCGCGTGCCGCTCCGAGGAGGTAGGCGCGCTCGCCGGCCGACAGGCCGAACGCTTCGGCCAGGGTGTCGATGGATTGGGGGGCTTGGCGGAGCAGGATCTGGGTGGCGGCGTTGGCGATCACGGCCTGGCCCAGGGGCGACCCCAACAGGTCGCCGGCGTCTTGGGTGACGACGGTCAGGCCGGCCCAGTGCTTGCGGGCGGACTTGGCCATGCGAAAAAGGAACTCGGCCCCCGACGGTTCGGACATGAGGAGCCAGGCCTCGTCGACGGTCACCAGCCGGCGCTTGCGGTTCGCTGGGTCCGACACTCGCCGCCAGATGGCGTCGAGGGTGAGCAGCGTCCCCGCCGCCTTCAGCTCGCCGGGTAGGTCTCGCAGGCTGAAGACGATGAGGTGGCCGTCGGGGCGGGTGGTGGTCGGCCCGTCGAAGAGGCCCCGGTGGGTGCCGGTGGTGAACGGCGCCAGCCGGGCAGCCAGCGTCCGAGCGGCGGGGTCGCCGTCGGACTCCAGGGCGGCAGCGAGGTCACGGAGCAGGGGTGCCGGTCGGGCGTGGCTGCGGGGATCGGCGGTGATCCCCACCGACTCGTAGACAGCGACGATCGCCCGGTCGAGCGCCGCGGTCGATGCTGGGTCGGGTTTTCCGCCGAGCAGCACGGCGATGAGGGTGTGGACGAACAGTGCCCGGCGGGTGAACGCGTCGGGTCCCGGGGCGAGGTCGAAGGGATTGACCCGAACACCGGGAGCGCCGAGATGGACGTACGCGCCGCCGACCGTCTCGGCCAGCCGGCGGTACTCGTCCTCGGGGTCGACCACCGCGACCTCGATCCCTTGGTAGAGGGACCGCAAGGCTTCGAGCTTGGCCAGATACGACTTGCCCGCACCGGAGCGGGCGAGGATGACCGAGTTGTGGTTGTCCTGGGCGAAGCGGTCCCACAGCACCAGCCCGGACCCATTGGTAGCGGTGCCGTAGAGGACACCCTGGGTGGCGGACAACTCGGCCGAGGCGAACGGGAAGCTGGCGGCCAGGGCGTCAGTGTCGAAAGAGCGTCGCTGGCCGAGGGCGTCGACCCCGACGGGCAGGGTGGAGGTCCAGCCCTGCAGGGTGCGCCAGGTGGACGGTTGGGCGTCGAGGAGCATCGAGGCGCACACCGCCCGCACCCGTGCGCATTCGGCGCCGAGGGCCTTCTCGGTGCGGGCGTGGACGGTGAGGTAGAGCCCGACGCGGAACAGCTTCTGCTCGCCGCGGGCCAGGCCGGCGGCCAGCTCCCGGGCGTCCTCGGCGGCGACCTCGACGTCGGGGTCGCCCAAGCGTCCTTTGGCGGCGTCGGCCCGCCGCCCGGATTCGAGCCGAGCCAGTTGGCGGCGGAGGCGGTCGGCGGCGATGTTGGCCGGTACGGGCTCAATATGCAGTGCGACGTCGAGGCGGCTGGGGTGGGCGGTGAGCGGCTCCAGCCAGCCGTGGCCGACCTCGCGGGGGTAGCCGACGATGGCGAAGCTGGCGCACCAGCCGTCCCCTATGCGCACGGCCCGTGGGCCGACCTCGATGGCGTCGGGACCGAACGGCGACGGCGGCCGGGAAGCGGGCCGGGGGATGCGGGAGAGCAGGCTGGTCACTGGCTTCCTCGTTTCTTGTCTCGATGCGCGGCGCGGTTCGGTCGGCGGCGAACGGGTTGGGCGAGGGTGACGGGCTCCTCGTTGTCGTAGCCAGCGGCGCCAGCCAGGCCGGGAAGCCGGGTCGTGCCGGCGGGGTCGAGAGCGCGGGCTAGGCACTCAGCGGTCTCAGGACCGTCGAGGACGTTGAGGGTCACGCCCGCCGCTCCGAGGGCGGCGCCGGCTTCGGCGGCCCGTCGATGGAGACGCCCCGCGGCGTCGTCACCGCCGCGCTGGCGCAGCACGACCAGCACCTCACGTCGGAGGAGGTCACGACGTTCGGCCAACTCAGCCAGGAACCTGGCGTGGCCGCGGGCCGCTACCTCCAGGGCTGGGTGAGGCAGCCCCGGTGCCGAGTCGAGCAACGCGTCGATGGCGGGGGTGAGGTCGACCGGTTCTGCCCGCACCAGAACCTCGACGGGCTCGGCGAGGGAGTTCAGGAACCGGGCGAACGCGGCCACCAGCGCTTCTTGTTCGGTCGGGGTCCGCAGGGCGAAGGTGACCGCGCTGGCCCGGCACACCAGCGCCAGCCCATCGCCGCCCAGGTCCACGATCCCGTCGGCGCGGACCCCTGCGACCGGAAGGCGCAGCGGCCCCGGCAGCGGGCCGGTCTCGCCGGACGAGACGGCGGCAACGAAGGCTGGGGCTGGGGTGATCCCGTCGGGGGCCGGCACGAGCCGGTGCGGGCTGCGGTGGTGGCGCCACGCCGAGCTCACCCACCGATCGGCGGCGACCCCCTCGAAACGCCCGAGGGCGAGCATCGCCGCCACCACGCCGACGGGCACCGCCACCACGCCGAAGACCACGGGCGGGATCAGGTGGCGAGTGGCGGTGTAGCCGATCCACAGAGCCACGGCGGTGACGCCCAGGATGGCGAGCTGGCGGGCGGTCAGGCCGGCGAGGAGCTTGTCGGGGCGCTCGACGTCGGCGGGGATACGCACCCGGGTCCGGTCCCGTGCCCGCTCGGCGGGGCTCACAGCCCGACCCCCGCGGCGAGGGCCTTGGCGCCCTTGTAGATGATGACGTCGCGCACCACCCGTCCGAGGCCGCCGTGACCACGTGAGCCGGAGAAGACGACCCGGCTGACCAAGCCGGGGATCTTGACCAGCACCCAGCACAAACAGGCGCTGACAAGAAGGTCGACGAGGCCGCCGGTTGAGGCGATCCCCAGGTTGGCCGGCCCGCCCGAGGCCAGGAACACCCGCAGGGCGGTGACCAAGACCAGCGATTGGGCGACTTGGACGGCCAGGGTGCCGGCGAACGCCCGCCACCAAAGTTGGGCCAGGCCCTCGGTTTGGGGAAGGGCGTGGCAGACCAGGCAGATCGGGGCGGCCACTATGAGCAAGATCACCAGCGCCAGGCGAACGATGTAGGTAGCGAGTAGGACGATGGCCAAGACAGCGACGACCCCGCCCAAGAGGACGACGAAGATGCCGCCGTCTGCCATAGAGCCGAGGACGAGCTGGCGGAGGACGACTGCGGCCTGGGACGGGTCGACGCCCTGGCCGAGGACCGCTTGGGAGAGCGAGTCGGCCGTCGAGATAGCGAGACCGGCCAGGCTGAGGCTGGCGTTGACCGCCACTGCGGCGACAACGATGCGGGGCAGGACGTCTTTGATGGCGGTGCGGGTCTGGATGGTCTCGTGGCCCATGACGATCGCGCCGCCGACGAGCACGAACAGGACCAGGAAGGCGTCGGCGATGCCCTCGGTCATCCGCCACAGCTGACCGACCCGGCTCTGCGCAGTGACGTTGGGGGTGGCGAGCAGGGTGTGGCCGAGCAGGGTGAGGATCGGGTCGAGGGCGGAGGTGACAAGGTCGCGGAACCAGCTGTCGATGGCCGCGGTGATGTGGCCGGTGATATCGAACAGACCCGGCGAGGACTGGGTGCCCACGCTGACACTGCCGCCGCTGCCCGGAGCCGGCGTTGTCGGTGCGGTGGTGTTGCCGGGACCCACCTGGATGCCCGGCGGCCCCTCGCCCGACGACCCCGAGCCCGGCCCGGCCGTGGTCGGAGTGGTCGACGCCGCGGTGGTCGAGGCTGAGACGTGGGCGGCGGTCAGCCCGACCGTCGTGATGTTCGCACCGGAGCGGTGGAACACCTGGGCGTGGGCACCATAAGCCTTGGCGCTATGGACGCTGCCGCCGAGAGCGAGCACGGCGATTAGGGCGCCGATCGCGATGAGCAGCCTCGGGTGTCGGGGTGGCCAGGTGTGGGGCCGGGTCGTCATCCGCCGACCAGCGAGGCGAGGATGGAGACCAGCAGCGGGGCCAAGACGGCCAGCGCGTAGCCGATGGCCGCCGACTTGAGGGCGATCTTGGCCTTCTCGACCTGGCCGGGGTCGCCGCCTGCGGTTAGGTAGCGCAGCCCGCCGATGGTCAGGAACAAGGTGGCGACGCCGGCCAGGATGCCGACGATCCAGTTGGTCAGGTTGCTGATCACCCCACTCAGCGTCGGGCTGGCGCCGGCTGCGAAAGCAGGGGGTGCGACTGCCACCAGCAGGCCGAGGGTGATCAGAGCGGCGAGTCCCAGCCGGCGCAGGCCGACCGGGGGCCGTCGCGCCGGCCTGCGCAACAGGCGCCGGGCGGGTCCCGGATGGTCCGGTTGGGTGGGGTTCGTGGGGGTGGGATGTGTCGTGGCGGCCTCCTCGGTTCGGTCCCGGTTTGGCGCCCGGGGCATGGTGCGGGGGTCGGCCCGGTCGGTCCGGTCGGGCCGGGTTGGGCACTCTCACCTCCTCGGTGGTGGTGTCGAGCGACGCTTGTCCGGTCGCCGGTCCTGTGACCGGCCGTGCCGGGGACGACCCCCACTAGAAGAACAAGGGGTTTCGGCCCTCTTTTCGACAAACTCATCCGGCGGATAATCGTCAGAGGTGAGCCATTCGGCGAGAGCCGATTCAGCGCGGCGGCGCCGTTGGTGGCAGGTCTTGTAGCCGAGCCCGAGTGCGTTGGCGGCGTCGGCCAGGTCGACGTCGCCGATGCGGGTGGCGCCAATCAGCTCGGCGTCTGGGGCGCTGAGCACCCCGGCCCGGACCGCTTTGGCGAGGACGAGGTCGGGGTGCCCCCACGGCCGGGGCGGGGCCGCGGATACCGGTTCGTTGCCGGGTCGGGCACGTTCGGCCAGCTCGGCGCGAAGTAACCGGTTGGCGCCGATGCGGGCCAGCCAGCACAACCGTGATGCCAGCCGAGCCCGGCCCGGCTTGCAGTCGGCGACCGCGGCCAGGAATGCGGTCAGGGTCTCGGCCTCGATGTCGGCCGCCTTGCCGGGGCAGGCCTGGACGAGCGGCCAGGCGGCGCGGCGCAGGCCGGGCAGGAGCACCCCGGCCAGCCCGACCGTCCACGCCCCGCCCTGGGCGCGGGAGCGGGCGGCGAGCTCGTTGACCACCGCGTCGCGCACGTCGAACGGCGTGGAGGGGTGCAGGAGCCTCGCCTTCAGCTCCCCGAGCGGGATCGCCCGGTCCGGCAGGCCGGCGACCGTGGCGCCGTCGAGGGCGAGGGGGTTGGGGCCGGCGACGAGGAGATCGAAGGTCTTCTCCAGGGTGTCGAACGGCGAGTCGGTGAGGATGCGGCGGGGGGCCATGGGCAGCTCCTTTTCACTGGGAGCCGCCATCGCGCCACGCGGGGTACCCCGGATTGACCCCGAATCGACCCCACTCGGCCGAACCCCGCGACCACCCCGAATGTGGGGTGCTCGCGGGGTGTCCTGACCGGCCCGACGCGTTCGGGCAGCTCAGTGGGGTGGGGTACCGACTACCCCGAAGCGGGGTAGTCCGCGGGGTCACCACCACCCAGTCGGCGGAAGAAATTTCTTCGACAACCCCGTGCGGCGGGGGTCGGGTCGCCGTCCGGGGCGACTACCCCGAAGTGGGGTAGTCAGTACCCCGATGTGGGGTAGTCAGTACCCCGCGGGGCACGAGGCCGCGGGGTACGGACAACTCGGCCGGGCTAGCGGGATTCGACGATCCGGTAGCGGCGAGGCGAGGCGCTCACCAGTTGTGCCTCACCACCGGCCTCCAAGCGGGCCAGGGCATTGGACACCGCCCCCTGGGAGCGGCCAAGGGCCGTGCCGATCTGGGTCGTACCGAGGTCCTCACCGGGCCGGGCCGCCAGGTACTCACGCACTAGGGCGCCCAGCGCCCCCCGACCGAGCCGGTCGGCCGAACGGGCCGGCTCACCGCCCGTGCCGTCGTCGGCCGTAACGTCGCCGGTCTTCTCCGGCACGGCGTCGTCGGGCATGGCGTCCTCGGGAGCGGGCGTCGTGGTGATCCACCGGTCGGCCAGCCGCCGACCACCTTCGCGCCCGCCGGGCTCTCGGCGGGCCGTGCCCGCTGATTCGAGGGTGGCGAGGTGCTTGGCCGCGGTCGACTGGCCGATCCCGAGAACCTCGGCCAGTTCCGCCGAGGTCACCCCCGGACGGGCGGCAAGGGCGTCGAGGACCTGCTCGGGTGAGACCTTCTGCGTGGTTGCCATGGTGGCTCCTTTCGGGTCGAGTTACTTCCGTCTCGGAGGAGATACCTCCGTCTCCGGCTCGACCTCAAGGCCATGTACCGATCTTTCTCCGTGCGCTCTCGACGATGAATGAGTCGGGAGTGATCACGGGGGTTTGTAGAAAAAGAAGGCCGGACCCCTTGTTCTTTAGGTGACGCTTGTTCGGTCGTGGGCACCGCCCATGACCACACCCACCACCCCCCGCCGTACCGTCCGTCCCACCCCGTCTCGCCCCGTCCTGCCGCTGGCCGTCTGGCCCGTGGCCCAGACCTCAGCCCAGTACCAGCGCGCCGGCCGCTACCTGCCCGAGTGCGCCCAGCACCCGGCCAAGATGCTCCCCGAGCTCGCCCGGCGCATCGTCACCGAGTACTCCACCCCTGGGTCACTGGTGGTGGACGTGATGGCCGGCATCGGGACCACCGTCGTCGAGGCCGCCGCCCTCGACCGGCGCGCCGTCGGCGTCGAGGTCGAGCCCCGCTGGGCCGAGGTCGCCCGAGCCAGCCTCGACCACGTCCTCGACCCCGCTCACCGGCCCCTGGCCGAGATCCGCGTCGGAGACGCCCGCAAGCTAGGCGACGTCATCGGCGACCTGGCGGGCGTTGTCGACCTCGTCTGCACCTCCCCGCCGTACGGGTGCGACGTCGGGAACATGGACAAGGCCAACTGGGGGGCTGGCGGCGACCTCTGCCCGACCGGCGAGCGGAACTACTCGACCGACAAGTCCAATCTCGGCCACGCCCGCGGCGCCGCCTACGAGCAGGCGATGGCCGACATCTACGCCGGCTGCTTCGCCCTGCTGCGCCCCGGCGGGGTGCTCGTCACGGTCACCAAGCAGACCCGCCGGCACGGACGGACCCTCGACCTGGCCGGCCTCACCAGCGTCCTCGCCCGCCGAGCCGGGTTCACCTACCTCGCCCACGTCATCGCCCTCCACGCGGCGATCCGCGACGGCGGCCTCGTGGCCCGGCCGTCGTTCTGGCAGACCACCCAAGTCCGAAAGTCACGCGCCCGAGGCGAACCCGCCCATCTCACGGTGCACGAGGACTGCTTGGCCTTTCGTCGACCGGAGGTACCCAATGCCCATTGAGCTACCACTGTCGGTGTGGCCCACCGCGCAGCGCACCGCCCGATCCCAGCGGGCCGGCCGGTATCTCGAGGTGTCGGGCGTCCACCCGGCCAAGATGCTCCCCGCCATCGCGGCGCGGGCCATAGCCACCTACACCCAGCTCGGTGATCTCTGCGTCGACCCCATGGCCGGTGTAGGAACGACGGTCGTCGAGGCCGTCCACCAAGGACGCGACGCCATCGGCATCGAGTACGAGCCCCGCTGGACCGAGCTCGCCGAAGCCAACCTCGCCCTCGCCCGCACCCAAGGCGCCAGCGGCCACGGCGAAGTGATCTGCGGCGACGGCCGATCCCTGGCCAGCCTGGTCGACCCGGCCGTCCGAGGGCTCGTCGCCCTAGTCCTCACTTCCCCGCCCTACGGCCCTTCGCTGCATGGGCGGGTCACCGCCACTCCCGGCCGCGGTGTCCGCAAAGAACACGACCGGTACTCGACCGATCCGGCGAACCTCGCCCATGTCGGACTCGCCGGTCTGCTCGACGCAATGCGCACCGTGATGCGAGGAGCGGCCCAGCTACTGCGCCCAGACGGGGTCGTCGCCATGACCGTGCGCCCCTGGTGGCGCGCCGGTCAGCTCATCGACTTGCCCGGTGCCCTCGTGACCGTCGGTGAGGAAGCGGGCCTCGTCCTCTACGAGCGCAACGTCGCCCTCCTCGCCGCGCTTCGAGACGACTACCTCGTTCCCCGGTCGTCGTTCTTCGCCCTCGAACAGGTCCGTAAGGCTCGCTCCGGCGGTACTGCCCGTTCGGTCACGGCTCACGAGGACTTGCTGGTGTGGCGGCTTCGGACCCGACGGTGACGAGCGCCAAGCGTGCAGCGCCCCAGCGCAGGCCAGTGCGACCTGCCGGGAGCCTCGACGAGATTCGCCTGATCGCCGAAGGTGCGGGGGCGTTGACGCTCCCTCCGGAAGCGGCGGCGATCCTGGCACGCATCGTTCGCGCTCACCTCGCACGGGCGTCTCGGGCCGACGGATCAGGGAAACAAGGTGTCCTCGCAATCGGTCCCCCTGTGGAGGGAAGCTCTCGCTCATGACCGAGCCATTCGCCGCCTACGTACGCACCAGCACCGAAGACAACCAGTCGCCTGAGGACTCGAAGCGCTGGCAGCTCGCCCTTGCCAATCAGCTGATAGTCCCGCACGCCGGGAGTGTCACCGCCGTGTATCACGACATCAACGTGAGCCGGTCGCTGCCCTGGAGTCGTCGCCCCGAAGCCAGCCGCCTCCTCGCCGACGTGGCCGACCCGGGCCGCGGATGGAAGCGACTTGTGATTGGTGAACCCCAGCGAGCTTTCTCCGGCCCGCAGTTCCAGTTGGTGTTCCCCGTCCTGTCCCATTTCGGTGTCGAGCTGTGGGTGCCCGAGATCGGGGGCGCGGTCGACCCCGACAGCGAGGCTCACGATCTTGTAATGAGTCTCTTCGGTGGGTTGTCCAAGGCCGAGCGGCGGCGCATTCAGCACCGCACCAGAGCCGCCGCCCTAGCCCTCGCCGCCGACGGACGATGGCTCGGCGGTCGGCCCAACTACGGCTACCGAGTCGTTGATACCGGCCTCCCCCACCCCAACCGCGCCAAGGCATCGGCCGGCGCACAGCTCCGCACCCTTGAACCCGATCCAGACACTGCGCCCGTCGTCCGGCGCATCTTCGACCTGTACGACACCGGCGTCGGCTACCGCTCCATCGCACAACGGCTCGAAACTGAAGGCATCCTGAGCCCCGGCGAGGTAGGACCCGTCCGACACCCGCGTTCCGCAGGGGTCTGGGGCGGGTCTGCGGTGCGCGCCATCCTCATCAACCCCCGCTATCTCGGCCGCCAGGTCGCCGGACGCCAACGCCGCCACGACGAACTCCTCGACACCCGCGACCCCGCCCTCGGCACCACCTCCAGACAGCGGTGGCAGGATCCCGACGCCTGGGCGTGGTCGGAACAGCCCTCATGGCCGGCACTCGTCCCCGAGGACCTGTTCGAGCGGGTGAACAAGCGCATCACCAACACCCACGGCAACGGTCGCCGACGGCAGCGCTCCGAACCGGGCCAGTACCTGCTCTCCGGGGCAATCCGATGTGGACACTGCGGAAAATCCATGTCCGGCAACACCGCCAAGAACAAGCCCTACTACCGCTGTTCGGCGACCCGGCCCGACTACGCCACGCCTTCGGTCCCCGGGCACCCACCCACGTACATGGTCCGCGAAGAACGCATCCTTGCCGCCGTCGACAAGTGGCTCAGATTCCTCACCGACCCCGACCACCTCGACGCCACCGTGACGGCCATCCAGACGGCGGACGAGAAGGCCGACACGGAACCGGCCGACGTGACCCAAGCACGCAACCGGGAGCACCGCCTTGCAGTGGAACTCGATCGCATGCTCGCCGCCGTCCGTGCCGGCATGGACCCCACCCTCGCCGCCGGGCAGACCCGCAAGATCCAGACCGACATCATGGCCGCCAGATCGATCATCGAACGGTGGGGACGATCGCACGAGCGACCGACCCAACTTACCGAAGCCGACCTGCGGGCCCTGCTCACGGAAACCAGAGGACTGGTCAAGCTCCTGGGCGAAGCCGACCGCATTGAGCGAGCAGCCCTCTATCGGGCGCTAGGCCTCAGCATCAGATATGAAAAAGAAGCTCCAACCGGGCGGGAACTAGTCCGCGCCCAGTTGGAGCTATGTGGTGGCGGGGGCAAGATTTGAACTTGCGACCTTCGGGTTATGAGCCCGACGAGCTACCAGACTGCTCCACCCCGCGGCGGTCCTGAGAGGATACCAGAGCCCAGGCGGTCCGGGCCAGGTGACCAGCGGCGTGGTCCGTGCCCGGTCGCCGCTCCTGTGGTCGCCACCACACGATCGACCTCTCCGGGAGAGCCTGCCGCCCGACAAGCACGGACCTGAGGTCCGCCGGGAGACTGCCGCTGGACTCGCGGTCGATCGACAGCAGCCCACGCGGCTCCGTGACCGCAGGTCGACGTGACCCTGTCTCGCGACCGCAGAAACGCGCCGGAGCCCGCCCCGAGCAACACGCCGCCCGACCAGGACCCGGCCCGAGCAACACGCCGCCCCCGAGCAACACGCCGCCCGACCAGGACCCGCCCCAGCACGACGCCGGCCCGAGCAGGACGACCTGGATAGGGAGCGAACCCGGCCCGGAGGCTCGAGCAGGCCGCCACCCGAGCCGGGCGGACAACGGTCAGCGGATGGCGGTGGCGAAGACGTGCATGGTCCGGTTGGGCGAGGTGGTGGGCAGGATGACCTGCGCGACCTGCTTGCCGGCGGCGAGGGGGATGGTGGCGACGAACAGGCTGACCGGGGAGGGCGGAGCGCTGTCGCTGCGGTTCTCGGCCGAGGTGGTGGTCACGAGGGTGTTGGGGCCGTCGGCCCTCGGTGACGTCCAGTTGGTCAGCCGCATGCCGGTCTGGCTGGTGGTGCCGTCGGTGTAGCGGACGGTGACGGTGCCGAGGGCGTCGCCACCGGTGCCCGACCCGAGCAGGCCGAGCGCCGTCCCTGACCCGGACATGGAGACGGTCTGGCCGCCGACGAGGACCTCGTCGGGCACCGCGGGACCTGCGGTCGGCCACGTGAAGCTGAAGCCGGCGGCGGAGACGGTCGATCCGGGGGTGATGTCCGCGGCGGCCAGTGACGTCGCCGCGTAGGTGTTGCCGTAGCCGTCGTAGTTGCCGGCCGACGGGTCGCCCGCGGTGACGCCGACGTCGTTGTACGCGGCGCCGAGGGACGAGTAGGCCATGGTGAGGCCGATGGTGGCGCCTGGCAGGTAGTAGCGCTGGAGCTCCGTGTAGCGCTGCACCCGGTAGGTGACGTGGGCGCGGCTCGGGTGTCCGGAGCGCACGATCACCTTGACGTGGCGGGTGTAGTGCCGGGTGACGGTGCCCTTGACGGCGATGTTGATCGGGGCGTAGCCGGGGGTGGTGGCCGTCGAGGTGCGGATGTTGAGGTAGATGGCCCGGCCCCGGTGGAAGACCAGCGCGGTGCCCGACGAGGGCGTGATGGTGACACCAGGACCGGTCCTGGCCGTCCAGTAGACCCGCACCGGGGTCGTGGACGGGTTGGCGAAGCTCACCTTGGTGGGATGCGACGCGCCGGGGTCGATGACCAGCGGCGTCGTCGTGGTGGTGACCACTTGCCCGAAGGTGACCGTCACCGGGGACGTGACGAGGGTCTTGACGGCGTACACGCGGGGGTTGACCGCGTAGCGCAGCTGGGCGGTGAAGCTCGGTGCGGTGCCCTGCGCCCGGACGGGCGCGGTGATCGAGAAGATCCGTCGCACCCGGCTGTGGGGCGGGATCGCGTTGACTGGCTTCCAGGTCGTGGTGACCTTCCAGCCGGCGGGGACCTGGACGGAGAAGTGTGGCTTGTAGATGGTGTCGTCGCCCTGGTTGACGAAGTAGCTGGAGGCCCGGATCGTGGTGCCCGCGGCGGCCACGGTCGGCATCGAGAGCCTGGAGAAGCGGGCCCCGACGGATCGCACCATCGAGAAGCTGGCCTGTTGCGGCAACCCGGCGAGGGCGGACGAGTCGCCGGCGTAGACGGTGTAGGCGCCGTCGGCCGCGACCCAGCCCCCGGAGGTGGCGTTGAAGTACGAGAGGGCCCTGGCATCGAGGGGGAAGCTCACGGTCTGCGACGCGCCGGGCGCCAGCGTGACCCGCTGGTAGCCGACCAGCTGGCGCTGCTCGCCCGTGGACGCAGGGTCGGCGACGTAGAGCTGCGCCACCTCCGACCCGGCGACCGCGCCGGTGTTCTTGACGGTGGTGCTCGCGGTCAGGAGGTTGGGGGAGCTGCCGGCCCTGGCGTTGGGCGCGAACGTGTCGTTGGTGACTGCCGTCGAGCTCAGGCTCACCGGCGAGAACGAGAACGAGGTGTACGACAGCCCGTAGCCAAACGGGAACTCGGGGGTGATCCCGTCCGCCTGGTACCCCCGGTACCCGATGTTGGTGCCCTCCGTGTACTGCACCTGGCCGTTGATGCCGGGGAACTGCACCGCCGATGCGGTCGGCGTGGCGGCCGTCGACGTGGGGAAGGTCATCGGGAGCTTGCCGGAGAAGTTGGCGTCGCCGTAGAGCAGGGCGGCGATGGCCGTGCCGTCGGTCTGGCCCCCGTACCAGTCCTCGACCACCGACCTGACGTTCGAGAGCCAGGGCATGACGACCGGGTTGCCGGAGTGCACGACCACGACCGTGTTGGGCTGGGCCTTGGCGACGGCGTCGATCAGGGTGTCCTGGTAGTTGGGCAGGTCGAGGGAGCTCAGGTCGGCGCCCTCCCCCGCCGGGACGTCGACGAACACCACAGCCTCGTGGGCGGACGCCGCCTCCTGGCCGGCCTTGATCGCCTGGGCGGTGGCGTCGGCGGCCGACGATGGCGCCCACGTCGAGTCGCACCTGACGGTCGCCGCGGCGGCCGCCGCAGTGAGTCCCTGGCAGGGGGTCACCACGGAGGTGGGCTCCACGGACGCGCTGGATCCGGGAGTCGGTCCGGTCTCGACTCCGGAGCCGCTGTCGGAGCCGAGCACCTGGATGGTCGTGCCGCTGGTCCTCGGCAGCGGGAGGGCGGGACCGTTGTTCTGCAGCAGGACCGAGCCCTCCTCGGCGACCCGCGTGGCCACGGCCTGGTGGGCGGGGGTGGACGCCGGCGTCGACGCGTTGCCGGTCAGCGTGCGGGTGAACAGACCGAAGCGGAACATCTCGGTGAGGATCCGGGACACGGCGCCGTTGATCGACGAGACCGGGATGGTCCCGTTGGTGACGCCGGCCTGGATGGCCGTGGCGGCCGACGGCTTGAACTGGTCGAGGCCGGCGGCGAAGGCTGCGCTCTGGTCCCACACGGCGGCGAGGTCGGAGCGGACGAAGCCGGCGAAGCCCCACTGGGTCTCGAGGGTGTCCTTGATCAGCGTGGCGTTCTGGCACGCGTTGTCCCCGTTGACCATGTTGTACGAGCACATCACGGAGGCGACCCTGGCCTCCTGCACGGCCGCCTGGAACGCGGGGAGGTAGATCTCCTGCAGGGTGCGCTCGGCCAGGATGCTGTCGTCACCGAACTGGGTGCCCCGGTTGGTCTCCTGGTTGTAGGCGGCGAAGTGCTTGATGACGGCCATGGTGCCGCTCGACTGGATCCCGTTGATCTCACCGACCGCGGTCTGGGCGGCGAGGTAGGGGTCCTCGCCGAAGACCTCGAAGTTGCGCCCGGCCTGGGGCACCCTGGCGATGTTGACGTCGGGGGCCTGGATGGCGTCGATGCCCTTGGCCAGCGACTCGGATCCGAGCACCGTGCCGTAGGCGCGGGCCAGCGACGGGTCGAAGGAGGCGGCCAGGTCGACCGGCGCCGGCAGCTGGGTCGCCGTCCCGGAGCCGTTCGGTCCGGCCCCGACGCCCGCCGTCACCCCGCCCGGACCGTCCTGGAGGGTCATCGCCGGCAGGCAGAGCCCGGGGATGGCCGGCGTGACGTTCTCGTAGCCGGGACCGACGTTGAGGTTGACCATGCCGATCCTCTGCGACAGCGACATGGCTCCGAGGAGCTGGGCGACCCGGCTCGGGATGCTCGCACCGGAGCTGACCCACGGACAGCCCGCGGTGGACGTGGCGATCGGGGGTCCGGCCGAAGCGGCCAGAGGCGCGACGGTGGTGCCGACGCCCGCCACGAGGGTCACGGCGACGGCCGCCGCCAGCGTGCCGATCCGTCCCCGAGCTCGCGAGCGCGTCGAAGGACCTACGTTCGTGTCGCCAGTCACGCCGCGTGTCTAGCAAACCAGAAGAACCGGCGAGGATCGGCCACTCCGCACAGGGGGGCATGAGCGGCGGTCGCCGGCCCACTACCGTCGGAGGTGACGTCGCCGCCGACGGCGAGGAGCGGAGGCAGGACCCGGTGGTGCACGTCCCCAGCAGGATGGCGCGGTGGGCCGTCCCGCTCGGCTCGCTCGCCGTCGCCGCCGCGGTGGTGGCGGCCACGGCACCCGGCTCGGCCGGCGCCGCCTCCGCCTCCGGGACCGCCCGTGCTGCGCCCGCCGTCGGGACGACGTCGAGCGTCGCCCTCCCCCACGGCGGGAAGGCGAGCAGGACGGCGACGGGCCAGCGGCCGCTCGGCGACCGGTCCTGCGAGCTGGCGTACGGCGCGACCGAGTGCTTCAACCCCCGGGACATCCGGCGCGTCTACGGGCTGAGCCCCCTGCTGCGGGCAGGCGACACCGGTCGGGGCCAGACCATCGTCATCGTCGACGCCTTCGGGAGCCCGACCGTCCGCTCCGACCTGGCCACCTTCGACGCCGCCTACCGGCTCGCGGCCCCGCCCTCGCTGCGGATCGAGAGCCCGGTCGGGGCCACCACCTTCCACCGCGGCGACCCTGCCCAGGCGGGCTGGGGGGTGGAGACGTCCCTCGACGTCGAGTGGGCCCACGCCATGGCCCCGGGCGCCGCCCTGGTGCTGCTCACCACCCCGGTCGACGAGACCGAGGGCACCGCCGGCCTCGGCGACTTCCTCCGTGTCGAGCGCTACGCCATCGACCACCACCTCGGCCACGTCGTCTCCCAGAGCTGGGCGGCCACGGAGAACACGCTGGAGACGCCGGCCGGTCGCCGCCTGGTCGGCTCCTTCGAGCGCCTCTACCGACGCGCCGTGCGCGACCACGTCACCGTCCTCGGCTCGGCCGGCGACACCGGCGCCCAGAACCCGTCCAACGCGGCCGCCACCCGCTTCTACCGGACCCCGACGGTCAATTTCCCCGCCTCGTCGCCGTATGTCACCGCGGTCGGCGGCACGACCCTCGACGGGGTCGGGGCCACCTGGCGGGCCGAGCGGGTGTGGCACGACGCGGCGGGCGGCGGGGCCGGCGGGGGCGGCGTCAGCCGGCTCTTCGCCGAGCCGGCGTGGCAGCGTGGCCTCTCCGGGACCGACCAGCAGCTCCTCGCCGGGCACCGGGGCCTGCCGGACGTGGCGTGGAACGCAGACGCCAGGACCGGGATCTTTGCGTACTACTCCGGATCGGGGCCGGCCACCGCCGGCTACTTCCTGACCGGCGGCACCAGCGAGGGCTCGCCCCAGTGGGCCGGCTACGTCGCCGACGTCGACCAGGCGAGGGGCTCGGCCATCGGTGACCTCAACCCGATCCTCTACCGCCTGGCGAGGTCGGACTTCCACGACGTCGTGACCGGCACCAACGCCTACGGCGGCGTGGCCGGCTACGCGGCCGCACCGGGCTGGGACGCGGCGTCGGGGCTCGGGACGCCGACGGGGCCACCGCTCACGCGCGCCCTCGTCCTCGCCAGGCGGGTGAGCTGAGCCGGACTGGCGGACGGCCTCCCCGGGCGGGCCGTCTATGCTCCGGCCGCCGACCGCACCGGTCGGCTCCACGGCTGGAGGACACGGTGCAGAGACGAAGTTTGGCGGCCTTCGTAGCGGCGACGGCGGGGCTCGCGGCGCTCGCCGCCGGCGGCGCGGTCCCCGCGTCGGCCACGGGCAGCCGTCACGCGGCCCGACCTGCGGTGGTCCCCCTCGTCCGGATGATCCCCGACACGATGCTGCCGAAGCTGTCGCCGTCGGCGACGCCCAGCCTGGCCGACTGCGAAGCGGCCGGGTACCGCTGCTACTCGCCGGCCCAGATCCGCCTGGCCTACGGCCTGACCCACCTGATCGACCGGCACAACGACGGCCACGGGCAGCGCATCGTCGTCATCGACGCCTACGGCAGCAGGAACCTGCGCGCCGATCTGCGGGCCTTCGACCAGGCCTTCAAGATCGCCCCCGCCAAGCTCGACATCTACGCCCCGCTCGGTGCCCCGCGCTACGTCGGCTACAGCCGCGACGCGCTGAGCCGGGACCAGGCCAGCTGGGCCAGCGAGACGTCCCTCGACGTCGAATGGGCCCACGCCATGGCGCCCAAGGCGACCATCAGCCTCCTCGAGACCAAGAACGATCTCAACGGTGCGGACTTCTACAAGCTGGAGTACTACGCCTACCGCCACGGCCTCGGCCACATCCTGAGCCAGAGCTTCGGCACCGCTGAGCCCAACTACACCGGCCGCGACGGTCAGGGCCAGGAGCAGGCCTACATCGACCTGTACACCCACATGGTGGAGAGCGGCTGGACGCTGCTGGCCGCGGCGGGCGATTCCGGCTCGGCCAACACCAACGACGCGACCCAGCGGTACTTCCACTACCCGACGGTCAACTTCCCGGCGTCGTCGCCGCTCGTGACCAGCGTCGGGGGCACGTCGCTGCTCACCAGCTCGTCGGGCGGGTACGTCGGCGAGTCGGCGTGGGACGACGCCACCACGTCCAACGGCGCCACGGGGGGCGGTGTCAGCCGCATGTTCCCCGCTCCCCGCTACCAGCAGCCCCTGCCGCCGCAGATCCGGCGGGTGCTCGCCGGCCATCGCGGCGTGCCCGACGTGTCGTGGGACGCCGATCCCTTCACCGGCGTCCTCATCCGATGCACGTCCAGCCCGGGCTGCGAAGACTTCCCCAACTTCCGGGGCTGGGCGCTGATCGGCGGCACCAGCGCCGGGGCTCCGCAGTGGGCCGGGCTGGTCGCCGACGCGGCGTCCGCGGTCGGTCATCCTCTCGGAGGCATCAACACGTTTCTCTACCGGGCCGGGCGCCAGCACCGGGGCTTCCACGACGTGTCCAACGGCAGCAACTCCTACGCCGGGGTCGCCGGCTACCGGGCCCTCCCCGGCTACGACGTGGCCACCGGATGGGGCAGCCCGACCACCCGGCTCGAGCAGGCCCTGATCCGCTACGGCAAGAGCAAGTAGCCCGCGCGGTGGAGGCGACGGCTCGTGGCTGAGCGGGGCGCCCGCGCCGGGCGCATCCTGTCGGTCAACGTCGGGCGCGCCGCGGTGATCAGGGACGGCGGGTCGCCGACGGGCATCGACAAGCGGCCCGTCGCCGGCCCCGTCACCCTCGCCGCTCCCGGCCCGCGGGGCCGAGGGAGCGGCGTGGCCGGCGACGACGTCTGCGACGGCCGCCATCACGGCGGCGACGACCAGGCCGTCTACGCCTACGCCAGGGAGGACCTCGACGACTGGGCGGCCGAGCTCGGGCGCCCGCTCGCCGGCGGGGTCTTCGGGGAGAACCTGACCACCGAGGGGCTCGATGTGAGCGGGGCGCGCATCGGGGAGCGCTGGCGGATCGGCGACGACGTCCTGCTCGAGGTGAGCGTCCCCCGCATCCCCTGCGGGGTGTTCCGGTCGTGGATGGGCGAGCGCAACTGGGTCAGTCGCTTCAACGCCAGGGGGGCGCCCGGCGCCTACCTGCGCGTCATCGTGCCCGGCCCGATCGCGCCCGGCGACACCGTCGTGGTCGAGTCCCGTCCCGACCACGACGTCGATGTGGCCAGGGTGTCGGCCGCCCTGACCGTCCGTCCCGAGCTGCTCGCCTCCCTGCTGCCGGCCAGCGCCCTGCCCGTCGCCGTGCTCGACCAGGCCAGGGAGGCGGCGGCCGGAGGTGAGGCCGCGCCATGAGGCGCGCCACAGACACTGCGCCACGAGGCGCGCCACAGACACCGCGACCGCCGGCCTGGCTCGTCTCCTGGCCCGCACCTACTTCCGGAGCGTCGAGGTCGTCGGGGCCGACCTGCTTCCCGGTGACGCCCCACTGCTCGAGGTGGCCGCCCACCGCAACGGCCTGGTCGACGGCATCGTGTTGATGGCGACCAGCCCGCGCTTTCCCCGCTTCCTGGCCAAGTCCACACTCTGGCGGATCCTGCCGCTGCGCCCGCTGCTGTGGCTCGCCGGGGCCGTCCCCGTCTACCGGGCCGTCGACGTCGCCGAGCACCTGAGCGAGCGGGCCAGGACCACGGCCAACGTCGGCGCACTGGCCAGGGCCGCCGAGCTGCTCGCGGCGGGCGCCCCCATCGGCATCTTCCCCGAGGGGGTCAGCCACGACGAGGCTCGCCTCACCCGTCTCCGCAGCGGCGCGGCGCGCCTGGCCATCGACGCCGCCGACCACGGCGCGCCCGGCCTGGCCGTCGCGCCGGTCGGCATCGTCTACAACGACAAGACCCGCTTCCGCTCGAGGGTGCTCGTGCGCTTCGGCCCTCCCCGCCAGGTCGGGCCACCTGGCGCCGACGCCCCGCACGCGGCCGACGACCTGACCGCGAGGATCGCCGCCGATCTGCGGGCTGTCGGGCCCGACTTCGCCAGCACCGGTGTGGCCGACCGCTCCTGGCGCCTGGCCGAGCTGGTGACCGGCACCCGTCCATCGAGAGCACCACCGTCGCAGGCCGCCGGGCGTGCTCACGGCCGCGGTGCTGGCCGCGCCCGCAGCGGTCGGGGTGGCCGTCCACGCCACGCCCTACGCCCTCCTCGCCGCGCTCGGCCGGCTCCCGGACAATCGCGGTGTGCGTTCGACGGTCAAGCTGCTCGGCTCGTTGGGCCTGTACCCGGTCATCTACGCCGCCCTGGGGGTGGCGGCGGGCAGGAGGCGGGGGTGGGCCGTCGGTCTCGCCGCCGCGGGCGGTGCCCCGGCCTGCGGGTGGATCGCCCTGCGCGGACCGGAGATGGTCGACAAGACGGTCCGGGCCCGGCGGGCGGCCAGGCTGCACCGGCGGGGCCCACTCGACGCGGTCGTGGCCCGCAGGGCGTCGATCGCGGACGGCGTGGCGACGGTCGCCCGGCGCGCCCCGGACCCGGAGGTCTAGTAGGAGGGGCCCGGGACCTCGCCGTGCTCGGTCGCGACCATCTCGAGGGCGCCGAGAAAGGCGTTGGCCCAGTGGTGGACGTCGAATTCCGCCACCCGGCGCCGCATGGCTCGCATGCGCCGGCCCGCTTCGGCCGGGGAGATGTCGATGGCGTGGCGGATGGTCGCCTTGGTCCCGTCGATGTCCCACGGGTTGATCAGCAGCGCCTGGCGGAGCTCGTCGGCCGCGCCGGTGAACTCCGAGAGCACCAGCGCGCCGCGCTCGTCGTGGCGGCAGGCCACGTACTCCTTGGCCACCAGGTTCATGCCGTCGCGCAGCGGCGTGACCAGCATGACGTCGGCGGCCAGGTACAGCGCGGCCATCTCGTGGCGGGGAAGGGTCTGGTGCAGGTAGTGGACGGCGGGGCGCCCGAGGGTCGAGTGGTCGCCGTTGATGCGCCCGACGATGCCCTCGACCTCCTCGCGGAGGCGCTGGTACTCCTCGACGCGCTCGCGGCTCGGGCTGGCCACCTGGAGCAGGACCACGTCGGGGGCCTGCAGCGTGCCCTCGTCGAGCAGCTCGCCGTAGGCCCGGAGGCGGTGGAGGATCCCCTTGGTGTAGTCGAGGCGGTCGACGCCGAGCAGCAGCACCCTCGGATCGCCGAACTCGGAGCGCAGCTCGGCGGCCCGGCGGCGGATCGGTTCGGAGCGGGCCAACTCGTCGAGCGACGCGGTGTCGATGGAGATGGGGAACGACGCCGCCCGGAGCTGCCGGATCACCGGAGCGGTCCTGGCGTCCTGCGGTTGGGCCAGGTCCCCGGAAGCGGCGTCGCCGTGCAGCTCCACGACCGAGCCGCGGGTGGTCACGGCACTCGTCGCCCGCGCCGCGCGCAGGAAGTTGCCGGCGTCGCTGCCACGCTGGAAGCCGATGAGGTCCGCGCCGAGCAACCCTTCGATGACCTGACGGCGCCAGGGCAACCGGGCGTAGAGCTCCCAGCCGGGGAAGGGGATGTGGTTGAAGAAGCCGATCCGCAGGTCGGGCCGCGCCTCGCGGAGCAGCGCCGGCAGCAGCTGCAGCTGGTAGTCCTGGACCCAGACGGTCGCGTTCTTCGCGGCGCACGCCGCGGTCACGTCGGCGAAGCGGCGGTTGACCGTGACGTACTGGTCCCACCAGCGCCGCTCGAAGACCGGCTCGGCGGTGACGTCGTGGTAGAGCGGCCAGAGCGTGGCATTGGCGAACCCCTCGTAGTACTCGGCCAGCTCGAGCTCCGAGAGGGGCACGGGCACCAGGTGCAGACCGTCGGCGTCGAAGGGCTCGGCGTCGACGTCCGCGACGCCGGGCCACCCCACCCAGGTGCCCTCGTTGCGGCGCATCACCGGTTCGAGGGCGGTGACCAGACCGCCGGGGCTGGTGCGCCACTCCTCGCCGTTGGCGGTCTCGATCCGGTCGACCGGGAGCCGGTTGGCCACCACGACGAAGCGACTGGTCGGAGCGTCGCCGGGCGCGCCGCCGCCCCCGCCGGACCTGGCCTGGTCGCCCCTCAGGTGAGGTGCCCGCGCACGGCGTGAGGGCTGACCTTGACCGCCGGGGCCGTCTCCTGGTTCCACGACGCCTCGCGGATGGCCTTCATGGCCACCTTGCGGGTCTCGGCATCCAGATGGTCGATGAAGAGCACGCCGTCGAGGTGGTCGGTCTCGTGCTGCATGGCCCTGGCCAGGAAGTCGGTGCCGACGACCTGCATCGGCCGGCCGTGCACGTCCTGGCCGCGGCAGACCACGTTGAGACGGCGCTTGGTGTCGAAGTACAGACCGGGGATCGAGAGGCACCCCTCCTCACCGTCCTGCTCCTCGTCGTCGGGATACTCGAGGACCGGGTTGACGATGTGCCCATCGGCCTCGCTGGTGTGCCACACGAAGACCCGCTGCAGCACCCCGATCTGGGTGGCCGCGAGCCCGCTGCCCCGCTCGTCGTCGAGCGTGTCGTCGAGATCGTTGACCAGCACCCGCAGCTGCTTGTCGAAGTCGGTCACCTCGGGGGCGCGCTGCCGGAGCACCGGGTCACCGAAGAGCCGCACCGGTCGGAGAGCCATGCCGGCATGGTACCGGCCGGCCCGGAGGCCACCGGGAGCCGCTCCGCGCTACGGACTCCCCGCGGGCGGCCCCCAGTCCGGCACCACGGGATCGCCGTTCCATGCGCCGCCGGGCCAATGGCCGCCAGGGTCGGGACCCGGCGGGGTCGCGGCGCGGCGGGAATCGGCCCGCTCGACCAGCCACAGGATCGGACCGGTCACGACCAGTCCGACGATGGCGAGCTCGTCGATCGCCGCGAAGCCCGACGACACCCGCGACAGGAAGATCAGGGCATCCCAGCACACGTGGGTCACGATCAGCGCGACGACGCTGCGGAACCGCCAGAAGAGCCAGAGGAAGACGATGGCCCACACGAGGATGCCGGCCACGCCGGGGCCGTAGTAGATGTGGTACGCCATCCGGCACAGCACGGCGACCGCGGCGATCTCCAGGCGGGGACGACGGGCCTGCTCGAGGGTGGTGACGAGGAAGGCGAGGACGACCACCTCCTCGACGATGCCGGACTGCACGGCGAGCGAGACGTCGAGGAAGGTGTCGGAGCCGTCGACGCGTGGCAGCGGGAAGTGGCCGGTGGCCAGCGCGGAGGTGACCGCACCGCCCACCACGAAGGCCGCCACCGCCCACGCCGCCATCCGGACGTTGCGGCTCGACCCTGGACCGCCCGAGGCGCGCCGGGCGGCCAGGCCGATGTGGCGGGGACCGAGACCGCGCCGCTCGGCCAGGACCACGACCACCACGACGGCGAGGACGGCCTGGAGCACCTGCTGGATGCCGGTCGGCGCCGAGATCCACCACCGCTGCGACTGGTCGGCCGACACCCCGGCCAGCGATCCGGCGGCGGCGACGACCGAGGGGGCGAAGAACACCGCGTAGACGCCGAGCGCCTCGACGTAGGCGCGGGCCGTGGAGATGGGCGCCCCCGGCTCGGCCACCGTCGCCGGCGCCCACCACCGGGGCCTGTCCGGGGGCGCGCCGTCGACCGGCCCGCCCGCCGTCGGGATCATCCGCGTCTGGTGGTGGTCGTGGTCGTGGGCCGTCCGGTGGTGGTCGTCGAGCTCGGCGCCGTCGTGGTGGTCGGAGGTGGGCCCGTCGTCGCGGTCGTGGCCGATCCCGACGCCACGGCGTTGGCCCTGGCCACGTCGGCCTGCGCCTGGGCGAAGTCCCGGCCGAAGGTGGCGAAGTCGCCGCTCTTGAGGGCCGCGCTGGCCGCGGCGAAGGCCTGGTTGGCGTCGGCCAGCAGCTGCTTCACCGTCGACTCCCTGGCCGGGGGCACCACCGTCGACGGCGTGGTGGTCGACGACGAGGACGGCGGAGCCGTGGTGGTCGTCGTGGTCGCGCCCCCCGTCTGGGAGCCCGAGCCACCGTTGGCCACCTTGGTGATTGGACGCTGCGAGGCGGCCGTGCCGCAGTACATGGCGAACGGCTTGGTGCTCCCGTCCGGGTTGGTGATCTGGCAGAGGGCAGCGTCGAGGGACGAGTTGGAGCTGTGGTAGGCGAAACCGTTGTAGACCACGATCACGTCCTTGAGGGAGGGCACCTGGTTGGTGGAGCTCTGGACGTACACCGGTTGCACGAACAGCAGGGTGTTGGCGACGGGGACGGTGACCACCTCCCCGAGCAGCACCTGGGTGCCCTGCTGGTTGAGTAGGGTCAGCTCGCTCGAGATGGCCGAGTTGTTGTAGATGGTCGACTGCACCAGCTGCGGGCCGTCGACGGTCTCGTTCGGCGGCGTGGTGTACACGGAGAGCTGCCCGTAGTCACCAGGGTCGGCGGACGCGAACATGACCGCGGTCAGGTTCTGGTTCTGGGGGGAGGACGACCCACCGGCGTAGGGGACGAAGGGCTGGTCGATCAGGAACTCCTGCTGGGTCTGGCCCGGCAGGTGGGCCACCTCGTACTGCGGGTCCAGCTTCTTGGCCGAGAAGGTCAGCGTGCCGTTGGCGCTGATGGAGCTGGTCTGGTTGCCGGTGCCAGGGCGGCCGCTGCCCGGGTCCTCGCTGATGTTCCACGCGTTGGCCTGGTTGTAGAAGGCGGTCACGTTGGTCAGGTGGTAGCGGCCGTACATGTTGGTCTGCACCTTGAAGAGGTCCTCGGGGTAGCGCCAGTGCGAGGTGATGCCCGGGATCACCTTCTCGGCGGTGCTGCCGCTCTTGAACAGGTCGGGGAAGGCCTTCTCGTACACCCGGATGATGGGGTCCTTGGGGTCGACCACGAAGAAGCTCATCTGGCCGGTGTAGGCGTTGACTACCACCTTGACCGAGTTGCGCACGTAGTTGAACGTGCCCGACAGGCCCGAGTTGCCCGGCACGCGACTGGTGTTGGCGTCCTGGGCGTAGGGGTAGTTGGCCGTGGTCGTGTAGGCGTCGAGGATCCAGTAGGTCTGGCCGTTGAGGACCACCGAGTACGGGCTGGAGTCGTACTTGAGGAACGGGGCGGCCTTCTCGACCCTGCTGGTGACGTTGCGGTTGTAGATGATCCGCGAGCTGGCCGAAACCTGGCCGGACAGCAGGATGTCGGGGTTGCCGAAGCTCAGGGCGAACGCCGCCCGCCGCAGCAGGCCACCGGCCGGCACCCCGCCGCTGCCGGCGTAGCGGGTCGTCGCCTCGGCGCCGCTCACGTTCTGGTAGTTGAGCTCCTGCTGCTTGGTGTCGGCGATGACGAAGCCGTTGGAGTCGGCGCCCTCCCCGTAGTAGATCTGCGCCCCCTTGTCGGTCTGGCCGACCACCGGCGCGCCGGTCGGGGGGATGTCGCTCAGGCTGAAGACGGGATTGCCGTTGGGGTCGACACCGGCCTGGGCCGCCGGGGCGACCACCCCTCCGTAGCCGTGGGTGTACTGCAGGTGCTGGGTGGTGAAGCCGGACGGCACGTTCCCGTTGAGCTCGCGCATCCCGGCCAGCGTCTCGGTCATCTGGGGTGCACCGTTGTTGACGGGCAGGTTGTAGCGGTCGATGCTGAGCCGGTTGATCGAGTAGTAGCTGCGCTTCGACTGGAACTTGTCGAAGGTGTTGAGCACCTGGTTGGAGTCGAGCAGCGGCACGTTGGCGAGGGTCTGGCGGTTGGCCGCTGCGTCCGGCGTAGGCCCGGCGATGTCCGCCGGCGCCAGGACCGAGTTGGCGGTGGCGTCGAACTCCGGCACGGTCTTGACGTTGTCGAGCCCGTAGGCCGCCCGAGTGGCCGAGATGTTGCGGGCCAGGTAGGGCGCCTCGCGCGTCAGCTCCGACGGGCTGACCTTGAGGGCCTGGTACAGCGCCGGGTACACGTTGCCGACCACGATCCACACCAGCGCCCACACCGCCACGCCGACGATCGGGAGGCTCCACCCCCTGGCTCGGATGTTGAAGAGGAACAACCCGGCGGCCACGACCGCGATCCCCATGAGGAGGTAGTCGGCCGGGGCGTTGGCGTGCACGCTCGTGGCCGTGGCTCCGTCGACCAGGTGGCTGGTCGACAGCACCAGCAGCAGGCGATCGAAGTAGTAGTTGACGCCCTGCACGATCGACAGCAGCCCGAGCAGGACCGAGACGTGGATCTTGACCGCCGAGGTCACGCGCGGCCCCTGGCCCTGGAAGCGGATCCCGCCGTTGAGGTACTGGGCGACGACCGTGACGAGCAGGACCACGATCAGGGCCTCGAAGGTCCACCCGATCACGAAGCGGACGAACGGCAGCTGGAAGACGTAGAAGCCGATGTCGTGGTGGAACTGGGGATCCTGCACCCCGAAGTCGACGTGGTAGATGAACAAGTCCCAGTTGTTCCACTCGTGGTTGGTGCCGATGCCGGCGAAGAGGGCGAACACCACGGAGGTGACGAGGCGCACGGCCAGGCCGTGGGGAGCGACGACGGCCCGCCAGCGGTCGACCAGCTCGTCGCCCTCCCCCGTCGCGGCCGGTGGCAGCACGAGCGGTGCCCGCCGGTCGGCAAGCGTCAGGCTGGCCAGCATGATGGCGAAGAAGATCACGCAGAAGCTGGCGCCCAGCGCCACCTTGGTCACGAGCACGCCACGGAAGACCGACGTGAAGTGGACCTCCTGGAACCAGAGGTAGCTGGTGTAGAAGCTGGCCAGGTCCCTGACCGTGGTGAGCACCACGATGACCACGACGATGGCGATGAGCACCCCGAGTCGGAAACGACGCGACGTACGGGGCATCCTGCGGGGCAGCTCGGCGGGGGTACGCATGCAGGCGGGGAGCCTACCGGTGCGCTGCCGCATGGATCGGTGCAGCGCAGCGGCCTCGCGAGCCGCTCAGGTACCGGACGAAACCAACCCGGGCGGCCCCCCGAGTTGCCTCCGCACGCGCGCTCAGCCCGCTCAGGGGACTCAGCCCTCTTCGGGGACGAGCAGGCACCGGCAGCCCTCGTGCGCAGGCGGGTGCTGCTGCCCGGTCGGGAAGGCCTCGCCCTTGCGCTGGGCGCCCGCCAGCGCATCGTCGTCGCAATCGGGGCACGGGCCGGCCGGATCCTCTGCGACCCAGCGCAGGAGCGTGCCCGCCGGCGCGGCGTGCCACGTGGCCACGGCGAACACCGCGGTGACGGCATCGCCCGCCGCGGCGTCGACATGGGTGCGGGCCGAGCGGTAGATCGCGCCCACGGTCTCGGCGAGCAGCTCGGGCGACCCGTCGGGCGGTTCGGCCAGCAGCTCGGCGAGGCGGCCCGACATCGGCTCGACGATCGACCCGACCGCCACCGCGCCCGCCTCGAGGACCTGTGCGTCGGCGACCAGGTCGAGGTCGCCGGCGTCGGCGTCGGTGTCGAGCCGTTCGGCGGCGAAGGCGCGCCCGGCGACGGCCGCCTGGCGGAGGGCAGGAGCGGCCACCTCGGCCCAGGTGGCCGCCTGCTGGTCGGCCGGCGGCAGCGCCGCCGCCGGGGCGCCCTTGCCCGACGAGCCCCGGAGGCGGTCGAGCAGATCGTTGTGCTCGTCCTGGACGAGCCGCTTGAGCCGACGAGCCAACCCGGCCTCGACGTCGCCGATCGCCGCGTCCCTGCGCTGGAGGAGCACCTCGTCGTCGTCGCTGCGAGCCAGTCCCGAGCGGATCGGGGGGGCGGCCAGGAGCTCGCTGCTGGCCGCCTCGGTGGCCTCCTCGAGGGTCGGCGTCGGGTTCGACGGGAGGGCCCGCACCTCCCGAGGGTGGGCGCCGGTCGCCGACGGCCCCGACGTTGGCCCCGTTGCTCGGGGCACGGCCGGGCGGCGGTCCTCGCCTGCGGCCGCCGCGGTGGCCTCCTCCTCGGCCTGGAAGTCAAACGGCGCCGGCCGGCTCGAGGCGGGCGGGTCGGGCGCCTCGCCCGCCACCGTCGGCCCCGCTTCGGGGGCGGCAGCGCCGGGGGCGGCGGTGTCGGAGGCGGCGGTGTCGGAGGCGCCGGGGGTGGCGGTGTCGGGAGCGGCGTCGCCGGTGGCGGGCGCAGGCAGGATCCGCACCCCCGGCTCGACGTGATCGGGGCGCGGCCCGAGATCCTGGGGGTCGTCGTGGCCGTTGCGCAGTCGGGCGAAGATCCCGGTCGAGCGATCCCCCCTCGCGCTGCGTCGGCGCCCGGACGGCACCGCGGCGACGAGCTCGGCGTCCGCCGGCTGCCCGATCTCGCGGAGGTCGAGGGGGCCCGTGGCGTCACTGCTGTCGGCGCCGCGGTGCGACTCCTCCTCCCCTGCGGTCAGCCCGCTCGGAGCCGCCTCCTGCCCGCTCCCGCCCTCGGGTCGGTGGCCGGCCGGGTCCGCGGTGCCGGCCGAGTCCGCGGTGCGGGACGGCTCGCTCGGCGGGTCGGCGGGGTCGACGTCGGCGACATCCATGTCGGCCAGGTGGATGTCGGGCAGGTGGAGGTCGGCGGGGTCGAGGTCGGCGTCGACGCCCACGGCGCGCTGCGACGCCAGCCGCCGGGCCACGCCCTCGGCGGCGAGCCGGGCCTCGGTGTCGGCGCGCTGCAACTCGCCGTCGACCTCGTCGAGGGTCCGGCGCACGACCCCGTAGGTATCGAGGAGCCGTTCCCGTCCCGCGCTGAGCTGCTCGATCTCGGCCATGGCCACCCGACGGCGTCTGGCCAGGTCGACCAAGATCCTCTCGCGCGCCGCCCTGGCGCTGTCCACGGTCGCCCTGCGGTCCACGTCGGCCTGCCGGCGCAGGACCTCGGACTCGACGCGCGCCCTGGCGACCAGCTGCTGGCTCTCCTCGGAGGCGGCCTGACGCACGCGCGCCGCGGCCGCTGCGGCCTGCTCGGTGGCCCCGGCGAGCACCCGCTCGGCCTCCTCCGCGGCCCGACGTCGCAGATCGCTCGCCGCCGCGTGGGCGTTGCGCAGCGTGGACCCCATCTCCTCGCCGACCGCAGCCACGACGGCCGCCTCGTCGAGCTCGCCGGGGGCCAACGGGTGCTCCTGCGCGTCCCTCAGCTCCGCCTCGGATCGCACCACATCCGACTCGAGCAGCGCGATCCGGGCACGGAGCCGGTCGACCTCGCCGGCCACCGCGTCGAGGTACCCACGAACCTCGCCCTGGTCGAATCCCCTGCGGGTCGTGGAGAAGGTGCGACCTGCGATCTTCGACCCGTCCATCCCCTCCCCTGCGCCTCCCGTGCCGCTCGCCTCGGTCATGGGCCAAGCGTAGAGGTCGACACGTTCCCGTCTCCGGCTTCTCCGGCGGCAAATCGCATCGTCATCGTCGTGCCCTCGCCCGGCACCGAGCGGCAGCTGACGGTCCCGGCGTGGCCGGCGACCACTCGTTGCACGAGGGCCAGCCCGAGACCGAGCCCCCCGTAGCTCCTGGTGTCGGTGGGGTCTCCCTGGACGAACTCAGCGAAGGCCTGCTCCCTGTCGACCTCGTCCATGCCGACGCCGTGGTCGACCACCGCGACCTCGACGCCGCCTCGCCCGTCACCGGTCACCATCCCGGCCTCCACCGTGACCCGGCCACCACCTGGGGAGAACTTGAGGGCGTTGTCGATGAGCTCGTCGAGGGCCAGCGCAGTCCACCGCCGGTCGATCCGCACCGCCGGCAGGCCATCGGCCACCCGCACGGTCAGCTGCGAGCCGGGCGGCAGGCGCAACTGCCAGTCTGCGACCACGCCGTCGACGAGGTCGCGCACGGCGGTCGCCTTCGGCTCGAGCACGACCCGGCCGGCACCGTCCGAGGCGAAGAACTCGAGGAGGCGGACGACGCGCAGCTGCCGCTTCGCCGCCTGCAGGATCTCGCCGTGCCAGACGCGCGCCTGATCGGCGGACACGGGCCGGCGCACCAGGATGTCGGCGTAGCCGAGGATGCCGGTGAGCGGCGTCCTCAGCTCGTGGCCCACACGCGAGAGGAACTCGGTCTTCATCCGCTCGACCTGCTGCTCGGCCCGCAAGTCGCGCAGGACTACGACCAGTCCGCGAGGCTCGCCCAGCTGGTCGCGCAGTGATCCTGACGACAACGCGACCGGCACCACCCCACCGTCGGCCCTGACGACCTGGGTCACCCCGCTCCACGGGGGGCGACCTGGCTCGGTCAGCGAGGCGGCCACCTCGCGTCCCTCCTCCCCGGTGAAGGCCAGCACGTCGACCGCCCGCCGGCCGACGGCCTCGTCCATCCCGACACCGGTGAGCTCGACGGCCGAACGGTTGAAGTCCGTGATGTGGCCGTCCGCGTCGACGGCCACGAGCGCCTCGGTCATGCCACCGACGACCGCTTCGAGCCTGGCGCGCAGCCTGCTCTCGTCGATGGCGGCGTCCCTGAGGGCGGCGTTCTTCTCCTCGACCGAGTCGACCATGGCGTCGAAGGCTCCTGCTAGCACCCCGACCTCGTCGGAGGAGACGACCCCGGCGCGGGAGGACGCGCCGCCGCTGCGGATCTCCTGGGCGACACGGGTCAGCCGGCGCAGCCCCGAGGTGATCCGGTCACCGGTCAGAGCGGCGAGCACCAGCGCCAGCAGCGTTCCCCCGAGGGCGATGACGAGGAGCGTGCGGTCGAGGGAGTTGCGGGTGGCGGTGAGCTCCGACGGCGACTCGGAGACGACCAGCGCGACGCTCGGCGCACCGCCCGCCTCGGCGAGGGGGACCGTCGCCACGAAGTCGCTGCCTTGCTCGTAGGAGCTGGCGCCGGCCGTGGACGCCCGTTGGGCGATCGACACCGCTCTCGGCGCCGGCGCGCTCCCGACCGTCGCGACCGTGCCGGTCGGTCCCACCAGGCTGAGCGACTGGCCGCCGCCGCGCAGTCCAGCGAGCACGGAAGGTCCGAGGGCGACGGCCACGACGACCCTGCCGACCTGCCGGAGCGGTTGCGCGGCGCAGGCCGCAAAGGCACCGAGGGCGTAGGCCCGACCGTCGAGGACGGCGACCTCACGGCGTCCGGTGCTGCCGGCCGACGACGGCGCGCACCCCAGTCCTCGGGCGACGTCGAGGTTGGCCAGGCCGGCGGGAGCGGGGGCGGACGCCACCTGGGTGCCCCCTCCGGTCACGTAGACGAGGGAGCCGGCCGGGAAGAACGACCCCGTGGTGCGCAACCGGGCGAGGATGGCCGCCGACGGCACCCGGCCCGATCCGAGACCTCCCCTGCCTCCAGGTCGCTCGGGGAAGACGGCTTCGAGGTCGGCGGCGACGATCCGGCTGGTGGTCAGCGCGGTCGCCGCCTGCCCGAGGAGCTCGCCCGCCTGCAACGCGGTGCGGGACCGGAGCGAGACGAGCTGCTGGTGCTGGACCGAGGACGAGATGACCGCTGACAGCGCGATCGACAGGACGAGCACCACCAGCAGCAGCGTGCCCGCCGTGTTGGCGGCCACCCGGGTGGCGATGGACCGCCGGCCCGCACCGACGAGGGCCAGGCCGACGAGGACGCTGGCGACGACCAGGGCGGCGTCGACGGCCACCGCCGGGGTGACCGTCCGCGCGTAGGCGATCCAGGACCCGACGCCGACCACCGCGCCGGTGGCGAGGGCGCGGCGGCTCCGGTGTCCGGCTCGCCATCCGGAGGTGCCGACCAGGACGGCGAATGAGCCCGTCGCGGCGGTGGCGTCGAGATCGGTCCTGGTCGACGCCGTGGACAGGCCGGCGCCGACGACGAAGGCCACCGCGCCCGATACCGCGAGCCCCGCAGCGAGGGCCACCCTGGCGAGCAGGCGACGTCGGGTGAGGTCGCTGCGCAACGCGACCACGACCAGACCCGAAGCGGCCACCAGCATGGCCACGAGCTCGGCGGCAAAGTGGAACTGCGAGGTGGCTGAGAACATGGGCGACGTGGTGCCCGGCGCCGCGGCGGCGGCCGAGCCGCTGCCATCATGCCCAACTCACGCGCCGACCCCCGGGAACCCCTAGCCGGCCCTGGTCGGCGACGGCACCGGCACCTGGCCGCCGATGGCGCGCAGGGCGGTGAGCGCCTGGCTCAGGGTGCTGACCGCCACCACCCGCATGCCCGCACCGGCGTGGGTCCTGGCGGCCGTGTACTCCTGCGGGGGGACGAGGAAGAGCACGGCGCCGGCACGCTGCACGGCGACGGCCTTCTGAGCCACGCCGCCCACGTCTCCGACGTTGCCCATCGCGTCGATGGTGCCGGTGGCGGCGACGACCTTGCCGCCGGTCAGGTGGCCGTTGGACAGGGCGTCGAGCACTCCCAGGGTGAGGGCCAGCCCGGCCGAAGGGCCCCCGATGTCGCCGACCTGGATGGACACGTCGAAGGGCAGCCGGTACACGGTGTCGGTCATCGTCTGCACGCCGAGGAAGGCCTTCGACGGCTGCGCCTTCTGGCCGTCGAGGGCCGGGTAGGGCCCGAGGGTGGCGCGCAGGTGGAGCGTGGAGGATCCGTGGCTCGCGGTCCTGCGCACTGTCACGGTGACCGCCTGGCCAGGTCGGCGTCCGTCGATCGCCGTGCCGACCTGGGTGGCGGTGCCGACGGGCCGGCCGTCGATGGCCGTGATGCGATCGCCGCAGCGCACGCCGGCCTTGGCCGCCGCGGAGCCGGCGACCACCAGGTACACCTGGGCGCCGAGGTCGTCCGCGCCGACGTGGTACCCGAGGCGCTGAAGGGCAACGAGGGGGGCGGTCTGGGAGGCGGTCCGCATGTCCTGGGTGTCCTGGCACTGCAGCTGCGACGCCGGGGTCGAGCCGAGCACGGCGGGCGCGGGGATGAGCTGGGTCCCCTTCGACACCGAGCCGAGCAGGTGCACCTCCTTCAGCAACCACTGCAGCGGGGTGGCCTTGCCGACGAGGACGTCGACCATGAGGAGCTTGCCGCTCAGCCCCTTGCCGCGACCGGGCGCGACCACGATCCGGGCGCACGGGGAGCCGTCAGCGAGGGCGAGCGAGCCCGAGCCGGTGAGCTTGCAGGCCGCGCTGGTCGTGATCAACGGTGCGCTGCCGGGTTGGTAGGCGTAGTAGCCGGCTGCCTCCCGGTCCGACCAGATGGCCACCCCGGCGACGACCACCAGGATCGCCACGAGGATGGTGAGGCCACGGCTCGGACGCCGACGCGCCCGGCCCCTGCTCGGCTCAGCCACGGCCGGCCCGAGGGGCGGGGAGCCCGAACGCCCGGGGTCGGTCTTGTAGGCTCCCGCGAATCGTGGTCATGCCCTGCCCTTCGTCGGAGACGGCCTCGTCGAGGCCCATCGTGGTGGCTGCTGGGCCGACTCTCGTCGTGCGCCCGACAGACTGCCACGGCAGGCCGGGTATCCCACGGCGCGACCCGGCCGCCCACCTCGCGGGCCCCAGGTGAGCGACGCCACCGGTCCCGCGTGGGGCGCTCCCGTCCCGGCGTCGGGCGCCGTGCAGGATCCCCTCTTCACGCCCGCCCCGCCCGCGGGAGGCGAGGTGCCAGCCGAGCCCCGCACCCGCTCGCCGCGTGGGCCGTCGGGACGCGGCCAGGCACCCCCTCGACCTGGTGGGCGCCCACGACCGGCGCCCGGCCGTCCCGAACCGCACGTCCCGCTCACCAGGAAGCAGCGCCGACAGGTCCGGTTGGTCGAGCGCTTCACCGGCCGACGGATCCACAGTCGGGTCGGCATCTGGCGGCGCGTCCGGTCGCTCGTGATGCTGCTCCTGCTCGCCGTCGTGCTCGCCGCCGTCGTGGCGTCGCTCTTCTCCGCCATCGTCGCCGCCCTGGCCCTGGCGTTCCACCACGCCAGCGGCTGACCCGTCTGCGAGGCGCAGGGCCGTCGCCGCCGCCGGTCACACCGGCGGCGGCGCGACGGCCGTCGCTGGGCTCACGGACCCCGACCCGGCCGTGCGGGCCACCGCGCTCGGCGCGTTGGCCCGCCTCGGCCTGCTCGACACCACGCTGCTGACCAGCGCCAGCCGAGACGACGACCCGACCGTCAGGCGCAGGGCGGCCGAGCTCACCCCGGTGCTCGCCGGTGCGGGGGTGGAACTGGCCCGCGCCGGCCTCGCCGACCCCGACAGCCGGGTGGTGGAGGCCGCCAGCTTCGGCCTCGGCGAGATCGCCGAAGGGGCGGAGGCCGCCGTCGACGACCTGCGCCGCGTGGCCGGTGCGCACGAGGACCCCCTCTGCCGGGAGGCCGCGGTGGCCGCGCTCGGGGCCATCGGCGACCCGCGGGGTCTCGATGCCATCCTCGCCGCCACCACCGACAAGCCCGCCGTGCGACGCCGCGCCGTGCTCGCCCTGGCCCCCTTCGAGGGCCGGGAGGTCGACGCAGCCCTGCACCGGGCCCTCGATGACCGGGACTGGCAGGTGCGCCAGGCGGCCGAGGACCTCCTGGGTACCGAGGCCGGAGGCTCGTGAGGGCGACCGAGCCCGAAGGCTCGCCCGTGGCTACATGAACAGGTCCTTGACGGCGTCGAACTCCTCGAGGCACTTGCCGGCGCCGAGCACGACGCACTCGAGCGGCGCGTCGACCAGGTGGACCGGCAGCGCCGTCTCCTCGGCCAGCCTCCGGTCGAGGCCGCGGAGCATGCCGCCACCACCGACCAGGTTGACGCCCTGGCCGATGAGATCCTGGGCCAGCTCGGGGGGAGCGTTGCCGAGGCACTTGACGACCGAGTCGACGATGGCGCCGACCTGCTCCTCGATGGCTTCCCTCACCTCGTCGGGGGCGAGGATGACCGTCTTCGGCAGGCCGCTCATGAGGTCACGCCCGCGCACCTCGGCCTTGACCTCGTCGTCGATCGGCCAGGCCGACCCGATGGCGACCTTGATCTCCTCGGCGGTCCGCTCACCGATGGCGATGCCGTACTCGCGCCGCACGTAGGTCTGGATGGCGGCGTCGATGTCGAAGCTGCCGACCCGGATGGCCTCGAGGGCGACGATGCCGCCCAGGGAGATCACCGCGGTCTCGGTCGTGCCGCCGCCGACGTCGACCACCATGTTGCCGAGCGGCTCGTTGACCGGCAGGCCGGCACCGATCGCCGCGGCCATGGGCTGGTCGATCAGGTAGGCGCCGTTGGCGCCGGCGCCGCGCGCCGCCTCCTCGACGGCACGTCGCTCGACCTCGGTGATGGCCGAAGGCACGCAGATCAGCACCCGGGGCCGGTTGAAGCGGGACACGCCGGCGCGCTCGAGGAGCAGCCGGATCATCCGCTGGGTGATCTCGAAGTCGGTGATGGCGCCCTTGCGCAGGGGCCGGACGGCGACGATGTAGCCGGGGGTGCGGCCGATCATCTGCCACGCGTCCTGACCCATGGCCAGCACGTCCTGGGTCCTCGAGTTGAGGGCGATCACGGTCGGTTCGTTGAGGACGATGCCCCGGCCCCTCGAGTACACGAGGGTGTTGGCCGTGCCGAGGTCGATCGCCAGGTCCCTAGCCAGTCTCGGCCTCCCTGTCATGGTGCGGGCTGCTGGCGCCCGTGGGATCCTCACCGGTGGCGAGGGGCGCCGCTGGCCCCTGGAGGCTCTCGGGGCGGACGATGCGCCCACCCTGTGGCACCACGGTCCGCACCGACCGGACGGGCGGGGGGCTCGGGAGCGCCTGCGGCGCCCGGCCACGCTTGTGGACCGGCTCGGCGTCGGGCGCGAGGGCCTTGAGACCCCGGTTGAACGACGCCATGTTGGCCTCGAGCGACTTGGGCTTGCGGTGGCGCAACGTGACCACCAGCGAGAGGATCACGATGGCCACGACGGCCCCCAAGGGATACAGCAGGTTGGCGATGACGATGCCCGACGCCAGGACGACGGTCACGACCTGACCTCCGAGATGGACCGGGCGCCGGTGCCCCAGCCCTCGCCGTCGGCCCACGTCTCCCGCTTCCAGATGGGCAGCGTGTCCTTGATGGTGTCGATGCACCACCTCGCCGCTTCGAACGCCTCGCCCCGGTGGCCGGCGGAGACGGCGACGACCACCGCGCAGTCACCGACCTCGAGCTCGCCGGTGCGGTGCAGGCAGGCGACGCGCCCGAGCCCGGGCCACGTGGCCCTGGCCTCGCCGACGAGGGCGGCCAGTCGGGGCACGACCGCCTCCTCGTAAGCCTCGTAGGCCAGCCGGGTCACGCCGCTGCGGCCTTCCGCGTGATCGCGGACGGTCCCGGAGAAGGTCACGACGGCCCCGCAGTCGGGCCGGTTGACCCACGCGGCCGCCTGCTCGAGGGGGAGCTTCTCCCCGCTCGAGCCGACCCAGTCGTCACTGTCGCCCGCCGGAACGTCCACCTCCCAATGCTAAGGCGTCCAGCGCCTCCGGCGCGGCCACCCGTGGGCAGGGCGCCCCGGCGCGACGACCGCGGGGCCGAGCCCACCGGTACGCTCTCGCCTCGTGGAGATCGAGGACGGGCCGGAGGACGACGGCCCGGTCTATCCCTGGCTCCCCCCGGAGGACCGGCTGTGGCGTCACCCGTCGGAGATGGCCAACGGCGACAGCACCGCCGAGGTCGAAGCCGACGGCGGCCGGGGGGGCGCCCGGGTGTGGACCGTCGCCATGGCCGCCGGCCTCATCGGCGCGCTGGTCGCCTCGGGCATGTTCGTCGCGGCCGGGCACCTCGAGCACCGCACGACGGTCATCGAGCAGGTGGCCACGCCGCGTCCCGTCCTCGTCGGCAGCAACCTGAGCCAGCGCACGACGCCCGGATGGCCGGCGGTCGCAGACTCGCTGGCCCCCTCGATGGCAGAGGTGACCGTGTCGGGGGCCGCGGGCACCCAGCAGGGATCCGGCATCCTCTACGCCGTCGACCGTGACACGACCTACCTGCTCTCGGCGTCCGACCTGTTGACCGGCGGCGGGACGGTGACCGCCACCTTCGACGCCAGCAAGCCGGTGCCCGCCAAGGTCGTCGGCACCGACGGCGCGACCGGCATCGCCCTGCTGGCGGTGCCCGGCGCCCGGCGCCGCATCCCCACCTTCGGCTCCGTGTCCGGGGTGGCCGTCGCCGAGGCGATCCTCGCCATCGGCTCGCGCACGACCAGCGGTGTGAGCGTCGCACCGGGCTCGGTCAGCGGCCTCGACCAGCCGGTCGATGCCGGGGGGACGTCCCTCTACGGGATGCTCGCCGTGTCGGGGCTCTCGGTCGGCTCGTCCTCCGACGGCGGGGCCATCGTCGACCAGTACGGCCAGGTGATCGGCGTCGAGACCGACACCACCACGCTGTCCAACCAGGACGGCCTGGCCTATGCGGTCCCGGTCGACGTCGCCGAGCACGTGGCCAGCCAGCTCCTCGCCGGCAAGCCGCCCACCCACCCCTGGCTCGGGGTGGAGAACACGACCGACCTCTCGTCCGCGGCCGCCACCGCCCTCGGTGTCGTCGGGGGCGCCCAGGTCGGCGACGTCGTCGGCGACAGCCCGGCGGCCGCCGCCGGCATCGACGCCAACGACGTGATCACCGAGCTCGACGGGCACCGGGTGACGTCCGCCGGCCAGCTCACCACCCTGCTGACCCTCGCCGAGCCGGGCCGCACCGCCCGGCTGACCTACCTCGACGACGGTCGGCGCCGCAGCGCAGCGGTCACCGTCGGCAGCCAGCCAGCCGCCACCGGACCTTGAGCGCGCCTCCGCCGTAGCAGCATCCACACCACGCCGACGGCGCCGGCCGAGACCACGACGAGGGACGTGATCACCGCGAGAAGCGTGTAGTTCTGCCGTTTGCCGGGCGGCAGGTCGTCCCAGTGGGCGCGGTCGTCGGTCGCCACGAGGGCCTCCTCGCTCGTGTAGCCGGGTTGCCATCCGGTGGCCAGCAGCCGGTCGGGGGCCACGATCCACGGCTCGGTGGCGTAGGCCCGCACGTCCGCCGGCGCGCCCGTGCCCGACCACCGCCAGGTCCACGCCCCGACGAAACGGGCCAGCGGGCCGGGCAGCCGGATCCTGGCCAGGCCCCCGGCGAGGTCACGGGCGGTGGACTCGGCCAGGCCACCGTCCGGCGCCACGTTGTAGGGGCCGCGCAGGCGACGCTCCCACGCCCACACGGCCGCGTCCGCCAGATCGTCGACGTGCAGGTACTGCACCGGCCTGACCGCGTCGTCCCCGCGAGGCGAGCCGGTGCCCCCGAGGGCACGGTAGAGCGGTCGCTCCGGTGACCCGACCGTGACCGCAGGGCGCAGGACGGCCACGTCCACCGCCGGGTGGTCCTCCGCCCAGTCCGCGAGGTGGCGCTCGGCGTCGGCTTTCCCCACGGCAAAGGCCAACTCGGGATTGGGGCGCAGCGGCGCATCCTCGGTCAACGGCACCGGGTTGTCGGGCCATGCGCCGTAGACGGTCGCGCTCGAGAGGTGGACGAGACACCCCACCCCCGCCGCGGCGACGGCGTCGGTGACCCGTCGCAACGCCAGATGGTTGGCGGCCGCCGCCTCTCCCGCCACCGCGGCGCTCGGCCTGCGGCCGTCGGCGGTCCGCCAGGCCAGGTGGATGACCCCGTCGGCCCCGCGCAGCACCGAGGCCAGCCGCGCCTCGATGGTCGCGCCGGGCGCGGCGAGATCGACCAGGTGCATCTCCACCCCGGGAGGTGGCTCGGCGTCGGACGAGTCGATCCCGATCACCCGGTCGATGCCCGGAGTGCGCCCGAGCCTCTGCGCGACCCTCCGTCCGAGCGAGCCGGCGACGCCGGTGACGACAACGATGGCCACGAGTCCTACGATGCCGCAATGGCACCGTCCGAGGCCAACGCCCGCCGTTCCCTCCCGAGGAGCGCGCCGTGAGCGACCTCGGTCCGTTCGGCTCGGGCGGACCCTTCGAGGACATCATGCGCAACCTGGCCAGGCTGTTCACCACCCAGGGCCCGGTCAACTGGGACATCGCCAAGCAGTTCGCCCAGTGGACGGCCACCGGCGGCCAGAGCGAGGCCAACGTCGACCCGGCCTCGCGCGTCCGGATCGAGGAGCTGCTCCACGTTGCGGAGCTCCACGTGGCCGAGACCACCGGGCTCGTCGTGTCGAGCACGGGCCGGCTGCGGGCCACGGCCGTGTCGCCGTCGGGCTGGGCGCTCGCCGCCCTCGACGCGTGGCGCCCCCTCCTCGAGCGCCTGGCCGGCGCCATGGGGGACCTCACCCCGCCACCGACCGACGAGCCCGACCCGGTGGACACGGCCGACCCGGTGGCCGGGATGTTCGCCAACCTGCCGCAGATGCTCGGGCCGCTGCTGTTCGGCATGCAGTCCGGCTCGATGGTCGGCCAGCTCGGACAGCGGGCCATGGGCCAGTACGACCTCCCGATGCCCCGGCCGAGGAGCGACTCGCTGCAGTTCGTCCCCGCGACCATCGACGCGTTCGGAGAGGAGTGGAGCCTCGCCCCCGACGACGTGCGACTGTGGATCTGCCTGCGGGAGGTGGCCTACCACGCGGTCCTCTCCCGTCCTCACGTCCGCGAGCGCCTCGACCAGCTGATCGGCGACTACGTCGGCGCCTTCACGCCCGACCCCTCCGTCCTCGAGACGCGCATCGCCGGGCTCGACCCGACCGACATGTCCGCCATGCAGGCGGCCTTCTCCGATCCGGCCGCGCTGCTCGGCGAGATGCAGACCGACACCCAGCGACGCCTGCAGGTGCCGCTGCGCGCGCTCCTCGCCGTCATCTCCGGGTGGGTCGACCACGTGGTCGACACGACGGGTCGCCGCCTCATCACCGCCCACGCTCCACTTACCGAGGCGCTCCACCGGCGCCGGATCGAGGAGAGCGCCGGCGCACGCGTGCTCGGTCAGCTCTTCGGCGTCGAGCTGTCCGAGGCGGACTACGAGCGCGGCCAGCGCTTCGTCCACGGCGTGCTGGAGCGCAGCGGCAACGAGGACGTGCTCGGTCGGCTCTGGCGCGACCCGGCGGACCTGCCCACCCCGCCCGAGGTCGACGCCCCCGGCCTCTGGCTGGCCCGCATCGAGCTCGAGCTGACCTCCGGCTCGTCCGATCCGGGGCCGTCCGACCCGTCCCCCGAGGATCCCGAGGCCGGCTGAGCCCCTGCCGGCGGCGGGGCGTCAGGCGCGGCGGCGCGTCGGGCCGCCAGTGGGCCGCGACGCCAGTCGGCGCCGACCTCGGGGCAGTCGGGCGCAACAAACCACGTGAGCCTCCCCGAGATGACCATCGCGCCGGCCCAGCACCGGCCCATCGGGCCGCCAGTGGGCCGCGACGCCAGTCGGCGCCGACCTCGGGGCAGTCGGGCGCAACAAACCACGTGAGCCTCCCCGAGATGACCATCGCGCCGGCCCAGCGCCGGCCCATCGGGCCGCCAGTGGGGCGCGGCGCCAGTCGGCGCCGACCTCGGGGCAGTCGGGCGCAACAAACCACGTGAGCCTCCCCGAGATGACCATCGCGCCGGCCCGGCGCCGGCGACATGGGCCGCGGCGCCCGTCGGCGCCGACCTCGGGGCGGTCGGGTGTGGCAAACCACGCGGGCCTCCAAGAGACGGCGATGGCGCCGCCCCGGCCGGCAGGGTGCCCACCGAGGCGGGGACCACGGCTCAACCCGGCGGGTCCAGCACGACGATGCGGTGAGCGATGACCCGGCCGTCGCCCACCACCAGCTCGCCGAGGGTGTGCGTGGGCTGGGCGCGCCGCTGGGTGGGCGAGCCCGGGTTGAACAGCAACGGGCCGTCGCCCTCCTCGTCGCAGGGCTCGTGGCTGTGACCGAACACGACCACCTGCGCGTCCGGGAAGCGACGGCCGAGTCGTGCGGACCGGCCCGCTCTCGGTCCGGCGTCGTGGATCATGCCGATGCGCACACCGCCGAGGACGACCGTCCTCGTCGCGGGGAGGACGCCGACGAGCGAGTGGTCGTTGTTGCCGAGCACGGCCCACGTCGGCACGCGCGCTCGGATGGCGTCGAGGACGCCGGCGTCGAGCACATCGCCGGCGTGGAGCACGGCACCCGCCCCCTCGAGATGCGCCCAGACCGTGTCCGGCAGCCCGCCGGGACCCCACCCGGGGCGGTGCCGGGTCGATGCGACGTGGGTGTCGGCCAGGACCACCACCCGTAAGGCCCCGGTGGCGTCGGCGAGCGGGGCGTCATCGGCGCTGGCCACACCCGAGGATACGCAGGGCCCCGACACCGGCCACCCAATCCCCTCAAGCAGCCGGGTCCACCGGCCGATGGGCAGGTATGCCCGCCGCGTTCCCCTCCGACCCCGACCACGGAGGCGTCGACCCCGACCACGGAGGCGTCGACCCCGACCACGGAGGCGTCGACCCCGACCACGCAGGCGTCGGCGCCCCCGAGGGCAACGCCGCGCCGACCGCGGGGCCAGCGCGCCCGTTCGACCACGCCAACCTGCAGGCGACGCTCGCCGAGGTGCTCCGTGCCGCGTCCGCCGGTCCTACCGACGAGATCGAGGGCGCCGGCTCGCCGGCCACCCAGGCGCAGGAGGGCCCGTCCGACGACGGCCAACCCGACCCTCTGGAGGACCCGACTCCGGCGAGCCACCCACCCGTTCGAGCGACCGATCCTCGCGGCGCGACGGCCGAGCCCGCCTCGCGGCTGCGCTCCGTGCCCGCCGCGGGGAGCACCCCGGCGCTCGGCCCTGCCGCGGTCCCCCCCGCGCCGCCGGCGGCTCCGTCCTCGCTGCCGAACCCGTTCGCCGCCAGGCCACGTCCCGACGCCGTCACGGTCAACCCCGGCAGCATGCTGTCCGGCGTCGTGCGGCCGGCCTCAGGGGTCTCGTCGCTGCTGCCTCCAGCCACCTCGCTCGAGGTGCCCGGCTCGGCGCCGCGACTGCGGCTCGAGACCCCGACCGAGCTGACCGTCGTCCGCCCGCCCGCCGCGCCCGACCCCTCCCCCGAAGGCGCATCGGGCCCGCACGGCCCCGCCGGCGGCGTCCCTGCCGTCGACGATCGTGGGAAGGTGGCCGACGCCATGGTCGTCGACTTCGACCCGGCTGGCGACCAGGTCACGGCGGAGGAGCCGACGACCGAGCCCATCCCGCCGTGGCGCCCCGAGGACGACGACATCCTTCCCGCTCGATCCGCGCGTCGCCGGCGCCTGCGCCTCCGGCGCTGAGACCGCACCCGCGCTCCCGCGCTGCGACCGCCCTGCGCCTCCGGCGCGGAGACCGCCCTGCGCCTCCGGCGCGGAGACCGCGCCTGCGCGGAGACCGCACCCGCGCCCCCTGCGGAGACCGCACCCGCGCCTCCGGCGCGGAGAGCGCACGAGCGGCGCGTCAGGGCCTGACGCCCTCGAACTTGTAACCGAGTCCCCGGATGGTGGTGATCCTGGACGGGCGGCCGGGATCGTCCTCGATCTTGGCCCGCAGCCGCTTGACGTGGACATCGAGGGTCTTGGTGTCCCCGACGTAGTGGGGGCCCCACACCCGGTCGATCAGGGTCTCCCTGGTCAGGACGCGTCCGGCGTTGCCCATCAGCAGCTCGAGCAGCTCGAACTCCTTGAGCGGGAGGGCCACCGGCCCGCCACGGAGGTGGACCTCGTGGCGCTCGGCGTCGAGGCGCAGGTCACCGACCTCCAGCACGTCGGCGTCGACGGGGGACTCGCCGGACGGCGGCGAGCGCCGGAGGACGGCGCGCATCCTCGCCACCAGCTCACGAAGCCGGTACGGCTTGGTGACGTAGTCGTCCGCGCCGACCTCGAGGCCGACGACGGTGTCGATCTCGCTGCTCTTGGCCGTCACCATGATGATCGGGACCCGGCTGCGGGTTCGGAGCTCCCGGCAGACGTCGATGCCGGACATGCGGGGCAGCCAGACGTCGAGGAGGACCAGGTCGGGGCGGACCCGGTCGAACATCTCCAGCGCCTGGGCGCCGTCGGTGGCGACCTTGACGAGGAACCCCTCGCGCTTGAGGCCGACGACGAGCGCCTCGACGAAGGACTCCTCGTCCTCGACGATCAGCACGGTCGGCGGATCAACCACGCCCGGCCTCCTCGGCCACGCCTCGGGCGGCGAGCGGCAGCACGAGGGTGAACGTCGAACCCTCGCCCTCTCTCGACACCACCTCGATGTCACCGCCGTGGTTGACCGCCACGTGCCGCACGATGGCCAGGCCGAGCCCGGTGCCGCCGGTCAGGCGGGACCGGGCCCTGTCGACCCGGTAGAAGCGCTCGAAGATCCGCCCCAGATCACGGGCGGGGATCCCGATGCCCCGGTCGGACACCGCCAACCTGACCCTCTCGACGTCGGCGTCGACCGTGACGGTCACCTCCGACCCCGGCTCGGAGTACTTGACCGCGTTGTCCACCAGGTTGCCGAGCGCAGACATCAGGTCCCTCCGGTCGCCCGGCACCCGCAGGTGGGCGGGCGCCGGGTCGATCCGCAGGCCGATGCCGGCGGCGGCGGCGACGGGTCGGAGCGGCTCAACCGCCTCCCGCACCAGGCCGTCGACCCCGATCGACGCCCGCGGTCCCTCCTCCGCCGCCTCGATGCGCGACAGGTCGAGCAGGTCGTCGATGATCCGTCCGAGCCGCCCGGCCTCGGCACCGACCCTGGCCGCCAGCCTGGCCACCACCTCGGGGTCGTCCTCGCCGTCGAGGGTCTCGGCGAGGAGGCTCAGCGCGCCGACCGGCGTCTTCAGCTCGTGGCTCACGTTGGCGACGAAGTCGCGCCGGATCGAGTCGAGCCGGCGCCGCTCCGAGACGTCCTCGACGATGGCGACGACCCCGATCGGGCGGCCTGCGATGGAGATCGGGTAGGCCCGGATCAGGAGGTTGCGACGCACCGGGGAGAACAGCTCGAGGGTGCGCTCGGCGCACTCTCCTCCCGCCGCCTCGGCGAGCGCGTCGCGCACGGCCTGGTCGGCGAGGACGTCGCCGAGCCGCCCCCGTGCATAGGCGCTGGCGGCCACGTTGCGGTAGATCTCGTCGCCGTGCTCGTCGCAGACGATGACCGCCTCGGCCAGCACGTCGAGGGCGGCGCTGAAGCGGGTCGCCGCCTCCTCGCTGCGCTCCTCCCGCTCGCCGGTCGCGGTGGCCACAGCCTCGAGCTCGCGGACCAGGTCCTCGATGCTCGACACCTCGGGGCCGGCGGAAGGGTTGAGGTGACTGAGGGCGGCCTCGATCCTCCGCTGCTCCAGACGGCGCATCAGCGCGCCCGCCTCTCCTGGTCCGTGGCCACCCTCATCTCCGTCACCGACAACGACGCCTCCGTGCCGGGATCGCAGCCCGCGGGTCCCGCGCCGGCGATCGGCGGCGGGTCGACGGCGTGACCGGCTCGGTGCGAACGGTAGGGGTGGCGGGAGACCGGACATCGACTCGAGCGTGAACCAAGGGTGAACTGAGCTTGAACATTGATGGTGCCATCTTGCCCAATCCCTGGTCGTGGGCGTTGCGCCGTTGCGGGGGCCGCGGCGGTGCAGCAGACTTTGGGCGTGAGCGACGATCCCGGATCCCCCTCCGAGCAGACCTCGACCGCCGTGCAGACCGCACCGGGGCCGGCGCCCGCCGAGGTCACGTCTCCTGCCGAGGGAACGCTCGCTCTGCACCGCCCGATGGTGGCCGTCGACGAGGCGTCCGCACGACCGGACGTCCACGGCGAGAACGTCTTCGAGATACGGAGCCTGCGCTTCTTCTACGGCGCCGCCCAGGCCCTGCGCGACGTGAGCATGGACATCTACCGCCACGAGATCACCGCGTTGATCGGACCGTCGGGCTGCGGCAAGACCACCTTCCTGCGGTGCCTCAACCGGATGAACGACCTGGTCCCCGGTACCAGGGTCGAGGGCACGGTCCGCTACGCCGGCACCGACCTCTACGGGCCCTCGGTCAAGCCGATCGAGCTGCGCCGGCGGGTGGGCATGGTGTTCCAGAAGCCCAACCCGTTCCCCAAGTCGATCTACGAGAACGTGGCCTTCACCCCCAAGGCCAACGGGGCCAAGCGCAGCGACCTCGACGACATCGTCGAGTCCTCCCTGCGGTCCGCCGCGCTGTGGGACGAGGTGAAGGACAAGCTCAAGGACAGCGCCTTCGCCCTCTCCGGTGGCCAGCAGCAGCGCCTGTGCATCGCCAGGGCCATCGCCGTCAAGCCCGACGTGATCCTGATGGACGAGCCTTGCTCGGCGCTCGACCCGATCGCCACCGTGCGCATCGAGGAGCTGCTCACCGGGCTCAAGGAGCAGTACACGATCGTCATCGTGACCCACAACATGCAGCAGGCCGGCCGGGTGTCGGACCGCACCGCCTTCTTCACCACCGAGGGCAAGGAGGGCGGGACGCTGGTGGAGATCGACAGCACCGACCGGATCTTCACGTCGCCCACGGACCGCCGCACCGAGGACTACGTCACCGGCCGCTTCGGCTGAACGGGCCGGGCCCAGTCGAGCCGGCCGCTCCCGGGTCTCGGGGTCCTGCGCGCCGGACCCGTCGATCGTCAGACCTACAGGGCCATCCTGGCCGTCTTGCGCCGGGCCCGCCCGGCGATGGTCCGCCCGACCAGGATGAGCACCAGGAGGATGATCAGGGTGACTGCGGCGGCGGAGGAGGCCTGGGCGTGGGCCGCTGCGCCGGGCAGGCTGATGTCGGCGAAGGTGGTGACGTTCAAGGAGCCGACCGGGCTGTGGGTCAGCTGGAGGGTCGGGTTGGTGTCGCTGGAGCCGGAGGTGAAGAGCAGGGGTGCGGTCTCGCCCGTGGAGATGGCCAGGGCGATGACCAGTCCGCTGACGATGGCCGGGAGGCCCGTCGGCAGGATGATGCGACCGACGGCGCGACCGGTGGTCAGGCCGAGGGCGGCTGACGCCTCCCGCAGGGCGCTCGGGACCTGCCGGAGCGCCACCTCGGTGGTCTTGACGATGTAGGGCAGCACCAGGGCGGAGAGGGCCAGGACCGCAGCCAGCAGCGAGTTGGCCCAGTGGAAGCCGACCACGAGGGTGGCGTAGCCGATGTAGCCGATGACGATCGACGGGGTGCCGGCGAGGACCTCGGAGAGGAAGCGCAGCACCCCGCCGAGGCGCGGGGTGGCGAACTCGGCCAGGTAGACCCCGGCGCCGACGCCGATGGTCCCGGCCACGATCAGCACGCCGAGCAGCAGCAGGAGGGTGCCGAGGATGGCGCTCTCCAGGCCGCCGGCGTTCTGGGTCTTGGTGAAGGTGGACAGACCGAGCGAGGGGGCGGCAGAGTGGAAGACGCTGATCAGGATGGCGATGGTCGGTGCGGCGATGATCACGAAGGCCAGCACGCACAGGCCCCAGAAGAGGCGGTCGCGGGTGAGACGTCCCATCAGATTCCCCTTCCGACCGGCAGGCCGGGTCCGGCCAGACGGCGGCTGACCAGCCGCCCGGCGAAGTTGGTGATCAGGGTGATGACGAGCAGCACCAGGCCGAGCTCGGCGAGCGAGTGCAGCGCCATCCGGGTCGGGTCGGTGAGGGCCGAGTCGAGGATCTGGGCGATGGACGCGGCGATGGTGGTGAAGCTCGAGAAGATGGAGTGCGGATAGCCGCTGAGGGCGGTGCCGCTGATGAGGAGCACGGCGATGGTCTCGCCCAGGGCTCGGGCCCAACCGAGCAACGACGCGGCGAGGATCCCGGTGCGCACGAAGGGCAGCGTGACCAGGCGCACGGATTCGGACCTGGTGAGGCCGAGGGCGACAGCGCCCTCCTTGGTCACCTCGGGGACCGAGCGGATCAGCTCCCTCGTGGTGGAGGCGATGATCGGGATGATCATCACGGCCAGGACCAGCGAGGTCGTGAGCACGTTCTGGGCCTGGATGGGCCCGCCGAACCAGGGGATGTGCAGCTCGACGATGGTCGGGTAGACGTGGTCGGCCACGAAGGGCCCGAAGGTCAGGTAGCCCCACAGACCCCAGACCACGCTCGGGATGCCGGCCAGCAGCTCGAGGAAGATCCCGAGGGGGCTCTGGAGCCGCAGTGGCAGCCGCTCGACCAGGAACACCGCGCCACCCACCGACACGGGCACGGCGATGACCAGGGCGATGAGCGACGACACCAGCGTCCCGAAGAGCATGAGCAGCACCCCGAAGGTCGCCCCGGGCAGCGCCTTGTACCCGTGGTGGACCTGGAGGGCGCCGGTGGCGAACTGGTTGCCGCCGTTGAAGTTGGTGGTGGTGAAGAAGCGCCAGCCGTTGAAGACGATGGCCGGGTACGCCTGCCGGAACATCTGGTAGGCGAGGAACACCAGGGCGACGGCCGGGACGAACGCGAGGACGGCCAGGGCGACGCGGATGACGGTGTCACCACCCCCGGACCGGGTCGAGTTGCGGCCCGAGAGGTCGTCGATGCCGGGTGGGGACGGATCGCTCGGGGCGTCGAGGGTGGTGACCACGGTGCTCCTTGGCTCGCTGCGGTGGGAGGGCGGTGGGAGGTCGGTGGGAGGTCGGTCGGTCCGGTCGGACCGGCGTGCTCGGGCGACGGTAGTGGGCCCGGCCCCGCAGGGGGACCGGGCCCGCCGGGGGAAGGGTCACGACGGGGTGCGGTCCCGTCGCGACCCCGGGGGATCAGATGGAGGCGATGGCCGCCTTGACCTTGGTGACCACCGCCGCCGGCAGCGGCTCGAAGTTGACCACCGCCAGGTTGGTCGCCGAGCTACCCGCGGCCGGATCGATCACGTAGTCGAGGAAGGTCTTGATGGCCGCCGCCTTCGATGCGCCCTTCTTGACCATGATGTACTCGAAGTTGACGATCGGGTAGGCCTGGGCACCCTGGGTGTAGATGAGGGAGACGGCCAGGTTGGACGGGATGGTCGTCAGCGCCTTCACCGCCGCCTCGACGGTCGTCGGCGACGGTTGCACGTAGTTGCCCGATGCGTTCTGCAGCGCGGCCTCGCCCAGACCGGCGCTGACGGCGGTCTTCTCGGCGCTGATGCCGATGTAGGCGACACAGCCCGGCGTCTGCGAGCAGGTCTGCACCATGCCCGGGTTGCCGCTGGCGGCCGCCGATGCGCCACCGGCCGACGGCCAGGTGGGCAGCTCGTTGGGGCCGATCTTGGTCGCCCAGGTGGGGCTCGTCTTGGTCATCAGGCTGGTGAAGAGGAACGAGTCACCGGAGGAGTCCGACCGGTGGACGGGGTGCACCGCCTCGGCCGGCAGCGTCACGCCGGGGTTGAGCTTGGCGACGGCCGGGTCGTTCCACTTGGTGATGGTGCCCAGGTACATCTGCGCTAGCACGGCACCGGTCAGCTTCAGGTTCTTGATGCCCTTGAGGTTGTAGTTGACCGCCTGCGAGGACACCACGATCGGGATGTTTGCGAGGCTGGTGTACTGCGCCATCTGCACCGAGCTGAGGTAGGCGTCGGAGCCACCGAAGTCGGTCGTGCCGGCCGCGGCATCCGAGACGCCCTTGCCCGAGCCGCCAGGCTGGGGTGCGAGGGTGATGCTCGGGTTGGCCGTGTGGAAGCCAGGGGCCACCGCCTGCAGGAAGGGGTACAGGAGGCTGGAGCCGGACTCCTGCAGGGTCGTGGCGCCCCCGCCGCTGCTTGCGGGCGCGGAGCTGGCCGAGCTGCTGCCGGAGGTGGCGGGAGTCGATCCCGCCGGGGCGGCGGTCGTCGGCGTGCTCTTGGTCGATGAGCTGGAGCCGCAGGCCGCGAAGGCCAGGGCACCGGCGGCGAGCACGGCGGGGATGATGCGCTTCAAGGGGGTCCTCCTGGGTGGGTGTGGCGAGGACATCGGGGCGCCCACCTGCGAGTGGGCCGCACCGACCACGGGCCCCGCCGTGGGTCAGTGGTGACCGTAGAAAGACCAGGTGAACGGGTCGTGAACACACGGCAACGCCGTGATGCCGGTCGTCCGAACTCTGGGCCAGCCCGCTCGTATGGAGGCCGGGACGGCCCGGGGTGGGCCGGGTCAGCGGGTGAGGCGGGCCTCGGGATCCCGGGCCATCTCGTCGATGGACGCGGGGAGCGAGTGAGAGGCCACGTCCTCCAGCGTCACGTGGTCGAGCACGGCGCGCAGGCTGGCCCGCAGCGCCACCCACACCTCGCTCAGGTGGACCGCGGCGCCCACGTAGGTGACCTCCTCGGGGCGCAGTCCCCGCACGCTGGCGAGCGGGCCGTCGGTCGCCCTGATGATGTCGGCGATGTGGATCTCGCTCGCCGGCCGCGCCAGCCAGTACCCGCCGTCAGCACCGCGCCGGCTGTTGAGGAGCCCGTGGTGGCGGAGCTCGGTGAGGATGCTCTCGAGGAACTTGGGGGGGATCTGCTGGATCTCCGCCAGCCGCTCACCCTTGATCGGGCCGCCGCCGTCGGCGGCCAGCTCGACGAGGGCCCGCACGGCGTAGTCGGCCTTGGCGGACACCTGCACCGCCTCATCATGCCCGTCCGGGGAAGGGCGCGGCCCCTAGGACCCGGGCGGTGGCACGTAGGTGGCCCGGGTGAAGCGACCGGCGTGGGCCTCGAGGACCCACACCGAGCCCTTGGCCTGGCGCGGCCGGTGGCCGAGGTCGAGGCGATCCTCGTCGGCGAGGGCCACGAGCACGTCGGGGATGACGTCGCCGTGGGTGCACAGGGCCGCCTTCTCGTCGGCGAGGGCCCGCACCAGGGCCAGGGCCGACGGCCCCGCGCCCTCCGCCAGGTCGTCGACCGGCTCGACCCGGAGGCTCAGGTGGGCGCCGAGCGGGCCGACGGTCTGCAGGCACCGCTCGTAGGGGCTCGACAGGATCCGCTGCGGCGAGTGGTCCTCGGCCAGCGAGCTGATCGCCTCGGCCTGCCTCCCGCCCTTGGCCGACAGCGGCCTGAGGCGGTCGTCCCCCGGCCAGTCCCTCCTCGAGCCGGCGTGGGCGTGTCGGATCAGCAACAGCGGCACGGGCGACAGTCTGACAGGATCCCGGGCCTCGCGTCCCTTGCGCCCGTGCTCCGACCGCAGCGGGCGCTCACCGAGCCCCTACCCTGGCCGCCGTGACCCTCCCCATCGGCGCCGATGGCGCCGTCGCGGCCCCGGCCGCCCGTCTCGGGCCGTGGCGCCGTGGCGTCAGGGAGATCGGGCTGGCCATGATCACCGCCGGGGTGATCGTGCTGGCCTTCCTGCTCTACCAGCTCTTCGGCACCTCGCTCACCGAGCAGCGGGACCAGTCGCGCCTGGCTCAGGCCTTCCACCAGGCCGAGCGGGTCGCCGGTCGGGTCCACGGTGGCGGGGTCGACGGGTCCACGGTCGGCGGCGGCCCCGGCGGCGGGGGCAACGCCGGCGGCGCGACGGGCGGGTCGCTGTCGCCCAGCACGCCGACGGGGGTGGCCGTCGCCCACCTCGTGATCCCGAGGATCGGCGTGGACAAGTTCGTCGTGCAGGGCACCGGCGAGCAGCAGCTGGCGCAGGGGCCAGGTCACTACGTCGGCACGCCGATGCCGGGCCAGGCGGGCAACGTGGGCATCGCCGGTCACCGCACGACCTACGGCGCCCCCTTCTTCGACCTCGACCACCTGGGCGTCGGCAACCCGATCTACCTGACGGTCACGTCGGGGCGGACCTTCGTGTACCGGGTGACCGCGTCGAGGGTGGTGTCACCCGGCGACATCGCCGTGCTCGACGCCACCACGTCACCGACCCTCACGCTGACCACGTGCACGCCCCGCTTCACCGCCACCTCCCGTCTGGTCGTGACCGCCGCGCTGGTCGGCCGGCCGCCGCCCGCCCCGACCACGGGCGCGCGCACGGCGACGACCCCCACGACCACCACTCCCACGACCACCGCGCCGACGACCGACACCCCGACCACCGCCGTCCCCGCGGCGGGCGCGGCACTGGCCTCGTCGGGCCTGGCATCGGGGAACCCGGCTGCGTGGCCGCCGACGATCGGCTGGGGCGTGGGCTTCCTGGCCCTCTGGATCGCCACCCGGGTCCTCACGGCGAGGACGCGCCGGTGGCGTCGGGCCGGGACCTTCGTGGCCGGCTCGGCCGTGTGCCTGGTCCCGCTGTGGTTCTGCTTCGAAAACGTCGTCCGCCTGCTGCCCGCCAGCGTCTGAGACCCGCCAGCGGCCCGAGACTCGCCTCCGTCGAGAGCCTGGCCGGTATCGTCTCGCCGGTGTCCGGTCGGGTCCTCGTGCTCCAGCACCACCACGACGACGGCATCGACCTGCTCGGCACCCACCTCCGTCGCGGTGGCCTCGACCTCGACGTGGTCGCCGTGCACGACGGCGACGCCGTGCCCGTCGAGCCCGACCACGACGCCCTCGTGGTGCTCGGCGGCGAGATGGACGTGTGGCAGGAGGACCTGCACCCGTGGCTGGCCGACGAGAAGGCGCTCCTGCGGTGGTGGGCCGCCACCGGCCGTGGACCGCTCCTCGGCATCCGCCTCGGACACCAGCTCCTCGCCGATGCCCTCGGGGGGGTCGTCGGGCCGAGGGCCGTGCCCGAGGCCGGCGTCACGACCGTACGCCGGCTTCTCGCCGCCACCGGCGACCCCCTCATCGGGCCGCTCGGCGAGGCCTGGCCGGTCCTGCAGTGGCACGGCGCCGAGGTGCAGGCCCCCCCTCCGGGCGCCACCGTGCTGGCCACCAACGACGCGTGCGTCGTGCAGGCCATGCGCGTCGGGCGGTGCTGGTGGGGGGTGCAGTTCCACCCCGAGGTCGGCCCCGATGCCGCCGCCCGCTGGGGCCGGGAGGACGGCTTCGCCCATGTGCTCTCGGCCAGCGGCGGCCCGGGCGCGCTCGACGCCTTCCCCGGCGAGCTGGCCGGCGCACGCCACGGACTCGACGTGGTCGCCGCCCGCCTGGCGGCATCGCTCGTGACCCTCGCCGCCGGCGCTCCCCCCCGGACGGCGTGACCGGCGGCGACGCTCGGCGTCAGGCCAGGTCGAGAACCGGGACGAGGGCGTCGAGCACCGGGCGGTCCCGGTCGTAGCTGAGGCGCCTGCGGGCCTCGGCGATCGGCACCCAGCGCGCGTCGTCGACCTCGTTGTCCGCGCCGGGTGCGCCCGCGACGACGGTCATCGCCCAGTAGCGCACCGCCTTGGTCCGACCGCTGCGGTCGACGTAGGTGGTGCCGGGCAGCTCGGGGCCGAGGCGGCCGACGACGCGCGACTCCTCCTCGACCTCGCGCACCGCCGCCTCCTCGTCGGTCTCCCCCGGATCGACCTTGCCCTTGGGCAGGCTCCAGTCGTCGTAACGGGGCCGGTGGACCAGCACCACCTCGATCGAGCCGTGGCCGCCGTGTTGCCACACCACCCCGCCGGCGGCGCGCACGACGACCGAAGGGTCACCCGTCGGCGGCGTGCCGACCGGGTCGATTCCCGGCGCGGTCACGACTCCTCGAGCCTGCCGGCGTCGGCCTCCCTGCGGACCCTGGCCCGCTCGGTGGCCTGGTGCTGGAAGAAGCGCTGCGCGTTCACGTGGGTCCTCTGCGGCACCTCGGTCCACGTGCCGTCGCCCTTGAGCTCCCACGCGAGGGTGTCGTCGGCCAGCTCCACCTCGAGGATCTCGCGGAGGCGGTCGGTCAGCGGGTCGGGCACCGGGACGATCGCCTCGACGCGGCGGTCGAGGTTGCGCTCCATCATGTCGGCGGAGCCGAGGTAGCACTCGCCACCGGCCGGGACGCCGCCCGTGGGACCGGCGCCGTCCTGAGCCGTGGCGCCGGCGCCGAAGTAGTAGATCCGGGAGTGCTCGAGGTAGCGCCCGAGGAGGCTGCGGACCCGGATCGTGTCGCTCAGGCCGGGGACACCGGGGCGCAGGCAGCAGATCGACCGGGTGATCAGGTCGATCTCGACGCCGGCGGCCGACGCCTCGTAGAGCGCGTCGATGATCTCGCCGTCGACCAGGCTGTTGAGCTTCCAGACGATCCGACCCTGCGGTCCGAGGCGCGTCTCCCGAGCCACCAGCTCGAGCATCCGGCGGCGGAGTCCGGTGGGGGCGACGATCAGCTTCCTGTAGTCGACGCGGCGGCTGTAGCCGGTGAGGTAGTTGAACAGGTCGGTCAGGTCGGCGCCGAGCGCGGGAGACGCGGTGAAGACCCCGAGGTCCTCGTAGACCCTGGCCGTCGTCGAGTTGTAGTTGCCGGTGCCGATGTGGCAGTACCTGCGGATCCCGTCGGCTTCCTGGCGCACGACGAGCGCCGTCTTGGAGTGGGTCTTCAACCCGACCAGCCCGTAGACCACGTGGACGCCGGCGCGCTCGAGGGCCCGGGCCCAGTTGATGTTGGCCGCCTCGTCACCGCGCGCCTTGAGCTCGACGAGCGCGGCGACCTGCTTGCCCCGCTCGGCGGCGCGGATCAGCGCCTGGACGACCGGGCTGTCCCCTGATGTCCGGTACAGGGTCTGTTTGATGGTCAGCACGGCCGGGTCGCGCGACGCCTGGGTGATGAAAGCCTCGACCGACGCGGTGAAGCTGTCGTAGGGATGGTGGACGAGGATGTCGCCGGCCCGGATGGCGGCGAACACGTCGGCGTCGTCGCCGTCGACCCCGACCAGCTCCGGTGGGGTGATCGGGACGAACACGTCGTCCTTCAGCTCGGGGCGGTCCAGGTCGTGGACCGCCCACAATCCGGTGAGGTCGAGGGGACCGGTGACGTCGTAGACGTCGTCGGGTCCGAGGTCGAGCTCGCGCAGCAGGAGGGTCCGCACCTCGTCGGTGACCGAGGCATCCACCTCGAGGCGCACGGCGCGCCCGAAGCGACGGCGGCGCAGCTCCAGCTCGACGGCGACGAGCAGGTCGTCGGCCTCGTCCTCCTCGAGGATCAGGTCCACGTTCCTGGTGACCCGGAAGGGGTGGTGGCTCTCGATCTCCATACCGGGGAACAGCGTCTCGAGGTGGGCGGCGATGACCTGCTCCAGGGCGACGAAGCGGCGCCCGTCGGGCAGCACCAGGAAGCCAGGGAGGAGGGGGGGGACCTTGAGGCGGGCGAATCGGCGCTGTCCGGCGACGGGATCCCTGACGATCACCGCCAGGTTGAGCGAGAGGTTGGAGATGTAGGGGAACGGGTGGCCCGGGTCCACGGCGAGCGGGGTCAGCACCGGGAAGATCTGCGCTTCGAACACCTCACGCAGCCACGACCGGTCCTCGTCGTCCAGGGCGTCCACGTCCACGATGACCACGTTGCGCTCGGCCAGCTCGGGCAGCACGCCCTCGTAGAGCAGCTCCCGCCGGCGCTCGAGGAGCGCACCCACCTCGGTCCTTATCGCCTTGAGCTGGTCGATGACCGACAGCCCGTCGGGCGCCGTGCCCCCGACGCCGGCGGCCTGCTGGTCCTTGAGGCCGGCCACCCGGACCTGGAAGAACTCGTCGAGGTTGGAGGAGAAGATGGCGAGGAACTTGAGCCGCTCGAGCAGCGGCTGATCCGGCGACGCCGCCAGTGCCATCACCCTGTTGTCGAAGTCGAGGGTCGACAGCTCCCGGTTGAGGTAGCGGTGGGAGCCGTCGGTGATGACCTCCGCGGGCGGGAGGTCCTCGACGCCGACACCGAGCCTGGCCGCCGACGCGGCCGGGTGCGCGGCCGCCCGCTCGACGACCTCCCTGGCCACCGAGCTGCGATCGTCGCCCGGCCCGCGGACCTCACCCGGGCCGGGGACCTCACCCGGGCCGGGGACCTCACCCGGGCCGGGGACCTCACCCGGGCCGGGGACCTCACCCGGGCCGGGGGCCTCGCCTGTGGGGCGGCCTTCGGCGGCCGCCTCCGGCCGCTCCGGTGCCGGCGCGCCGGCCCGGGCCGCCGCCCGCTTCGGCGTGGGTGCGTGGTCGTGGTTCATCGACCCGCCCGACCGGTCGCGAGGCGGTGGGGGCGCGCCGGCGGGCAGCGCCAGCCGGGCGACCTCGGGCCCCCGGCGGGAGCGGGACACGGCCCGCCAGGCGCGGCGCCACCACGATGCTGAAGCGCCGGCCGATGACCGGCCGGTCGACACGCCACCTGCCGAGGTCACCGAGCCGGTCCCGCTAGCGAGAGCCGGCTTCGTCCTCGGGCAGCCCGAGGTCCCAGTCGAGGAGCAGGTTCTCCCGCTCGGCGTCGCGCACGACCCGTTCGCGGTTGCGGCGGAACTGCGGATCGTGGGGCGGCAGCAGCAGCAGCCTGGCCATGGCCCGCTGGCGGAACTGCTCGATGCCGGAGCGGTCGCCGAAGTCCGAGTCGACCCGCCAGTGCGGTGCCACCGGCCCCAGGTACACGACCCGGATGTGGCCCCGCGGGGGTGCCTGCGGCTCGGTCTGCTGCTCTGACATGACCGGCGATCCTACGCTGGCGGGGAGGACGCCGCAGGAGGGCGCCGGTCGCGCAGCCGGTTGGCCGCGCTGATGACCGCTCGCAGGCTGGCATCGAGGGTGCTCGTGTCCATCCCCACCCCCCAGGTGCTGCCGCCCTCGGGACCAGCCACCTCGACGTAGGCCGCCGCCGAAGCCTCCGCCCCTTCGGTGAGGGCGTGCTGGTGGTAGTCGCGCACGGCCACCTGGAGGGCGAGACCGTCGCGCAGGCCGGCGACCAGCGCGGCGACCGGACCGTTGCCCGTGCCGACGAGCGTCTCGTGCCTCCCGTCGACGAGGACCTGCGCGGCCACCCGGGTGACGCTCTCGCCATCGACGCTCGAGGAGCTGACCTCGGCGGAGACCAGCCGGATGCCGGCGTCATCGGGGAGGTAGGCCCGGCTGAACACGTCCCACAGTTCACCGGGCTTGATCTCGGTCCCGGAGGTCTCGGTGACGGCCTGGATCTCCTTGGAGAACTCGACCTGCAGCTGCCGGGGCAGGTCGAGGCCGTACTCCGCGTCCATGACGTAGGCCACGCCGCCCTTGCCCGACTGGCTGTTGACCCGGATGATGGCCTCGTAGGTCCGGCCGGTGTGCTTGGGGTCGACGGGGAGGTACGGGACCTCCCAGACGTCGTAGTCGTCGGGGAGGGCGGCCATGCCCTTCTTGATGGCGTCCTGGTGGGAGCCGGAGAAGGCGGTGTAGACGAGGTCGCCGACGTAGGGGTGGCGGGGGTGGACCGGCAGCCGGTTGCAGTGCTCGGCGACCCGGCGCAGATGGTCGATGTCGTGGATGTCGAGGCGGGGGTCGACGCCGTCGGAGAAGAGGTTCATGGCCAGGTTGACCACGTCCACGTTGCCGGTGCGCTCGCCGTTGCCGAAGAGGGTGCCCTCGACCCGGTCGGCGCCCGCCAGCTGGGCCAGCTCGGCCGCGGCCACGGCGGTGCCCCGGTCGTTGTGGGGGTGGACGCTCAGGACCACCGAGTCCCGGTTGGCGATGGTGCGGCCGAACCACTCGATCACGTCCGCGTAGAGGTTGGGCCCGTACATCTCCACGGTGTTGGGGAGGTTGATGATCATCGGGCTCGCCGGACCCGGCTCGATGACGTCCATCACCGCCTCGCAGATCTCCACCGCGAAGTCGGGCTCGGTGCCGGTGAAGCTCTCCGGCGAGTACTCGTAGACGAGCTCCGTGCCGGGCACCGACGTCTCCATCTTCTTGATCATGCGAGCGGCGGAGGTGGCGATGTCGACGATGCCGCTGCGCTCGAGGCCGAACACCACCCGACGCTGCAGGGTCGACGTCGAGTTGTAGAAGTGCACGATAGCCCTCGCGGAGCCGGCGATCGACTCGAAGGTCCGCTCGATCAGCTCGGGACGGCACTGCACGAGCACCTGGATGGTCACGTCGTCGGGGACCCTGTCCTCGTCGATGATCTGGCGGATGAAGTCGAAGTCGGGTTGCGAGGCGGCGGGGAAGCCGACCTCGATCTCCTTGAACCCCATCGAGACGAGGGCCTCGAAGAGCTGCAGCTTGCGGGCCGGGTCCATGGGGTCGATCAGGGCCTGGTTGCCGTCACGCAGGTCCACGCTGCACCAGCGCGGCGCCGCCGCCAGCCTGCGGTCCGGCCACGTGCGGTCGGGCAGCTCGAGGGGCACGACGGCCTGATACCTGTCGAAGGGCATGTCGCAGGGCGTCGGGTAGGCGTAGGCGGTCATCGGGACTCCAGGGCGGGGAAGGGTCGGGGCGGGGCGGGGAACGAAAAAACCCCCCGGCCCGAGGGCGCAGGAGGCGAGTGGCGAGCACCGGGGCGGCGCCCGCCTAGAGAAGGAGGAGGCAGAGATGGTTGGCGGGGCGCACCAGCGCCAGGCTCTGGGTCACCCCTTCATCCTTGGCGCCCCCGGTCGCGCCTGTCAAGGGAGCCGACCCCTCGACCGGGCCGCCAGCTGAGGGGAAGCTGATGATTGGTGCAGAAATGCCCAAGAGACGGAACCAGAGATGACCACCGTGCGTCAGTGTGGGTGACGACGGGAGGTCGTGGGAGCATGGACGCATCATGGATGTCGGACGGCAAGTGCCGGGAGCTGCCCCCGGAGACGTTTTTTCCGAGTGACGGCGTCGGCGTGGAGCTGGCCCGGCGCATCTGCGCCGACTGCCCCGCCAAGGAGCCGTGCCTGGACTACGCCCTCTACAACCGCATCGAGCATGGGGTCTGGGGCGGTGCATCCGAGCGCGAACGCCGTCGGATCGCCCGTCGCCGCAGGGCGTCGGTCCCCGGTTGACCTCGCGGGCGTGGCCCCAGGCACGGCCTCGTCCCCCCGCCGATCGTCGACGACGGCCGACCCTTCTCGGGTCGGCCGTCGATGATTCTACGCTCGCCCGCCTCGCCGATCGTCGTTGAGGCGGTTGTCGGTCAGGCAGGTGTCGCTCAGGCGGTGCCCGGTGCGGTCACCACCGGGCGGACTCAGTTGGTGGCCGAGCCGCCCTTGAGGCGCTCGTCGAGCAGCGCCTCGAGCTCGGACTTGCTGATCGTCACCTTGTCGTCGGTGGGAGCGGCCGCCGCCGCCGGGGTCTGGGCCGGGACCGGGGCGGCGGCCGGGGGCGCCGGGGGAGCGGGCACAGGGGCGGCAGCGATCGGCGCCGGGGCGGCGGCGGTGGATGCGGCCTTGCGCGCGTCCTCCGCTTCCGCCTCCTCCTGCGCCTTGCGGAACTCCCGCCCGGCGCTGCCCACGTTGCGGGCGATCTTCGGGAGCTGGCTCCCGCCCACGAGGACCACCAGGATGACGACGACCACGATGCCGAGGTCTGGACCGAACAAGTTACCGAGCAGCATGGTGCCAGGCTAGCCGTAGTCGGCCGATTTGTGTCGCGCGGAGGGTGTGGGCCGCCTGGCGGCGGCGACCGAGGAGAGGACCGGGGTGCTCGAAGCCGTCGTCAACGTCAGCGAGGGACGGGACCCGGCCGTCGTCGAGGCCGTGCGCGATGCCGCCGGGCCCACCGTGCTCGACGTGCACCGCGACGCCGACCACCACCGGTCGGTCTTCACCCTCGCCGGGCCCGACGACGCGGTCGAGGCCGGCGTCCGGCAGCTGGCCTCGGCGGCCGTGACGCTGACCGACCTGACCACCCACCGCGGGGCCCACCCGCGGATCGGAAGCCTCGACGTGGTCCCCTTCGTCGCCGTCGACGTGGTCGACGGCCGGGTGGTCGACGGCGACATCACCAGGGCCAAGGGGGCGAGGGACCGCTTCGCCGGGTGGGCGGCATCCGCCCTCGGCCTCCCGTGCTTCGTCTACGGGCCGCCGCCGGCACCGACGCTCCCCGAGCTGCGCCGCTCCGCATGGCGATCTGCGTGGCCCGACCTCGGTCCACGCCGGCCCCACCCGAGCGCGGGAGCGGCGTGCGTCGGAGCCAGGCCGGTGCTCGTCGCCTACAACCTCTGGCTCGAGCAGCCCGACGTGGCCGCGGCCAGGCGCATCGCCGCCGGCCTCCGCTCACCCGAGGTCCGGGCCCTCGGCCTCGAGGTGGGGGACAAGGTCCAGGTGTCGTGCAACCTGATCGCCCCGTGGACCGTCGGCCCTGCGGTGGTCCACGACCGCGTCGCCAGCGAGACGTCCGTCGCCGCAGCCGAGCTCGTCGGCCTGTTGCCGGCCGCCCTGCTGGCGGACATCCCGCCGGCCAGGTGGGGGAAGCTCGACGTGGGACCCGAGAGGACGCTCGAGGCCCGCCTGGAGAAGGCGGGCCTCGACGGGGGAAGGTTCGACGGGTGGGCAGCGCCGGGCTGCCCCTGACGGTCCTAGGAGGCGGCCCCTCCGACGGCGCCGCCGGCGCGGCGCTCCACCGTCCTGCGCCGGCGGATCCGGCGGCGCTCCCGCTCGCTGAGGCCGCCCCAGATCCCGAACTTCTCACTGTTGGTCAAGGCGAACTCCAGGCAGTCCTCGCGGACCACGCAGCCGCGGCATACCTCCTTGGCCTCCCGCGTCGACGCACCCCGCTCGGGGAAGAACAAGTCGGGGTCGACGCCCATGCAGTTGGCCTGTCGCTGCCAGCTCCGGTCGGGCGTCTCACCCAGCAGCAGGTTTGCGATATCGGTCACCGGTTGCTCCTCTCGATGGCACCGATGTAACTACAACGACGTGATTCTCATCCCGTGCGCCCGGCTTGGCAAGGGGGAATCCCCGATTTCTCGGTCGCGCCGTGCTACGGAGCACGCATCGGAACCCTGGGGTTCCACAAGGGCCGGCGGACGCGGCGCCCAGTCGCGAGGTGGTGTCGCCCACGTCTGGGTGTCCACGGCCCGGATCCGCAACTCGGTGACCGGCGGGGACGGGCCTCCGCTTCTCGGGTGGCCCCGCCGCCCTCAGGCCGGGCGTCGGGCCGATCCGCGCGTGGTGCGGCGCTGGTCGAGGAAGTCGACGAGCACGTAGTCGCCGAGGGACTCGGGTGTGGTGTAGAAGGCGCGGCCCTTGTTGATCCGGCCGATCTGCTCGACGAACCCGCGCAGGTCGGGGGTGACGTCGAGCACGAAGGTGTTGATCGTGATCCGCTCCCTGGTGCAGCGCATCACCTCGGCGAGGGTGGCCTCGAGGGTCTCCCTGACCGGCGGGTAGTTGAAGAACGGCGACCCGTCGGCGCGGAGGTGGGCGGTCGGCTCGCCGTCGGTGATCATGATCACCTGCTTTGTGCCACCCTGCCGGGCCAGCATCCGCCGGGCGAGGGTCAGGGCGTGGTGGATGTTGGTCCCGTAGGTGTAGTCCCAGGACACCTCGGGGAGCTGCGCAGGAGTCAATTCCCTGGCCAGCTCGCCGAAGCCCACCAGGCCCAGGTAATCGGTCGGGAACTGCCCGGTGATGAGGGTGTGCAGCGCCATGGCCACCTTCTTGGCGGGCAGGAAGTTTTGCCGGAACTCCATGGAGAGCGACAGATCGAGGGCCAGGACCGTGGAGGTCCTGGTGAGGGTCTCGGTGCGCTCGACCTCGAAGTCGTCGGGATCGAGCCTGACCGGGGTCCCCGCGCCGCTCCGGCCGACGGCGTTGCGGACCGTCCGCTCGATCGACAGGTTGAAGGGATCACCCCAGGAATAGGGCTTGGTGTCGAAGGTCCGCTCGTGGCCGAGGCCGACGGCGTCGACCTGGTGGCGTCCCATCCGGTCCTTCACGAGCCGGGAGAACAGGTCGGACAGGGCCTTCTGGCCGATCGCCCGGAGACCTCTCGGGGTGAGCTCGAGGCGCCCCTCACGCTGGTCGATCAGGCCGGCCTGCTGCAGCTCGCGCGCCAACCGGGCCAGCTGCTCGAGTGACCCGGCGGCGTCGGCGCCGAGGAGCTCGGCGGCGCGGTCGATGTCGATCTCGGAGAGCGCGGCGGGGTTGGATGCCTGCGACATCATGGCCTCGAGCTGGTCGAGGTCGCCGAGCTGGTTCATCAGCGTGGCACCCTGCACCATGCCGAGCGGCTCACCCCCGCGGCCGCCCTCCCTGGCCTGACCCCAGTCGAGGGAGGGGAACGCCTGTTGCAGGTTGCCCGAGAGCCGCTCCATCTGCCAGCGCAGGTCCATGTCCTCGAGCAGGGAGTCGGAGAGGGCCTGCAGCTGGGCCCGCTGCTCGGGGGTCATCGAGTTGAGGAGCTGCTGCATGGCCGCCATCTGCCTGGCCATCGACTCGAGCAGCGCGTCGAGGGTCTGGGGGTCGCCAGGCACCATGTCCCCGTAGCGCTCCATGAACTCCTCGAACATCCGGTCCGTGTCCTGACCCTGCTCCCTCGCCTCGAGCATGGCGTTGAGATCGTTGACCATGTCCTTGGTCCGCTGCAGGGCCTCGGGGGAGACGTCGCTCATGGCCTCGGACATCTGGTTGAACTGGCTCTGCAGCAGCTCGGAGCGCAACTCGTCGAGGAGCGCCTCGAAGTCCTGCCTGGCCTGGCTGCTGGTCCAGTCGTGGTGCTGGAGTGACTCGACCTGGCCGGCCAGGTCCGGTGGCAGCAGGTCGAGGGACATGCGCCGCTCCGTCGCCGCCGACTCGGCGATCTCCTGGCGGCGCTGATCCCCTGAGCGGCTGGCCTGGTCGACGAGGTCGTCGATGGCCCTGCGCTCGGCGTCCACCACCTCGCCGAGACGTCGGGCGATGTCCTCGTAGGGGCCGCCCAGGTCGTGGCGCTCCATCATCTCCCGGCGACGCTCCCGCAGCTGCTCGAGCAGCTCCCGCATCCCCTCGACCCGTCGGCCGTCACGGTCCTCGAACCCGCGCTGCATGAGGCGCCGCAGCGCCTGGTTGAGGTCGCCGTGGTAGAGGAGCTCGTCGCTCAGCTCGTCGAGCACGTCGTCGGCCCCGAAGTCGAAGCCGGACTGCGTGCCGTCCCATCGCGAGTAGGAGAACCGTCCCATGGGTCGAGGGTAGGGCAGGTCGACCGCTACCGACGGCGGCCTGAGCCTCGGGGCGGCGACTGCATGACGCCGGTCAGCCTGCGCCGGGCAGGGTGGCGACGGTCGAGGGCGGGGGCGCCGTGACGTGGACGCTGACCCCGAACGAGACGATGTCGATCGAGGCGACCACGGCCTCCCGGGTCCGGGCGACCGTGTAGCGCTCGGTCAGCCTGCGCACCCGGCCCTGCGCGTCGATCCACACCTCGACCGGGATCGCCGACACTCCGGTCGCCGCGGCCTCGCGGCGCAGGGTGGCGGCGACGCCTGCGGGCTCGGATGCCGCCACCCTGGCGATGTCGATCACGGCGGTGTAGGCGTGGGTGGCGACGTCGTCGACCGTGGCCGACCCCACCGGGACGACGTTGGTCGCCGCACCGGCCACCACCTCGAGGGCCTGGGGTGGATCGGCGGTGAGGCCACCTGTGCCGCCGGTCGTGCCGGCGAGGGCGCTTCCGGAAGAGGCGATCCACGACTTGCCGTGGCCGAGGATCCCCGCAGATGGAAGCCGCACGTACACCGTGGTGCCGACGAGTCGCTCGACCGAGACCATCCGCTGGCCCTGTGCGGAGCTCGTCACGGCGGCCTGCCCCCGGTACGGCGGGGAGAACGTGAAGGTCCCGGATCCGCCGAGGGTCACCCGTCCGGTCGCCACCTGGACCGACCCGTGCAGGACCACGGACCCCGACCCGGCCGCCACCGTCCGGACGTAGGCATCGGCCAGCACGGCGCTGCCCGACGGCGAGGTCGCCGGCGGCCGGAACGGCGTGGTGGTCGGCGGCGTGGTGGCGGTCGACGTCGAGGTGGCCGCCCCGCTCGGTCCCGTCGTCGGCGAGGGCTGCGTCGGTCCCGGACCCGGCACCGTGGTCACCGGTCCGGCGGCCCCCGTGGTGGGCGAGGTCGCCGGGGCTGCGCCGAGGGGGGCGCGGTGGTCGGAGCCGCAGGCGGCGAGCAGCCCGATGGCCGCCGCGGCGCCCACCACCGCGAGTGACCTGCTCATCGCCACCTCCCGTCCGCCGTGGCTCGACCCTACCCAGGCGATCCCGTCACGGAAATAGGCGTTGGTCCGCGCCGGCGGCCACGCTGGGCCGATGCCCGAAGGCCACACCGTCCACCGCATCGCCAGGGACCACATCAAGGATCTCGGTGGCCAGCACCTGCGGGTCACGTCGCCGCAGGGTCGGTTCGAGGCGGGTGCGAGGAGGATCGACGGTCGGGTGCTGCGCTCCGTGGACGCCTGGGGCAAGCACCTCTTCTACCGGTTCGACGACGACGAGACCGCCCTGCACATCCACCTGGGGCTCTACGGCAAGTTCTGGCGCCATCCGGCGCCGGGGGGCGCAACCCACCGCCAAGTGAGGATCCGGATGGACGGTGAGGTGGTGGGGTTCGACCTCACCGGTCCGACGGCGTGTGAGCTGATGGATCCCGACGTGGCGCAGGCGGTGGTCGACCGCCTCGGCCCCGACCCCATCCGCAGGGGCGCCGACGGCGACCGGGCCTGGGTCAAGGTGGCCAAGCGCAAGGCGCCCATCGGGGTGGTGGTCATGGACCAGTCGGTCGTGGCCGGCGTCGGCAACGTGTACCGGGCGGAGACCCTGTTCCTCCACGGGCTGCACCCGGAGCGGCCGAGCTCGTCCCTCGGCCACGGGGAGTGGACGGCGCTCTGGGACACGATCGTCCGACTCATGCGGGACGGGGTGCGAGCCAGGCGCATCGTCACCGTCGACCGCCACGACCCGTGCGTCGACGACGGCCGGCAGCGCTACGTGTACAAGCAGCTCCACTGCGCCCGCTGCGGCACCGGGGTCCGCCGCTGGGATCTGGCCGGCCGGTGGGCCTACGCGTGCGAGCACTGCCAGCCGCCCTGGACCGGGTGAGGCCGGTCCCGTCGACCCAGACCGGGTGAGGCCGGTCCCGTCGACCCAGACCGGGTGAGGCCGGTCCCGTCGACCCAGACCGGGTGAAGCCGGTCAGCGGGCCCGGTAGGTCGCCCTGGCGCCGCTCGACTCCTTGTTGAGCCGCTTGGAGAGGTGGAGGCCCTCGAGGACGAACTCGACCGCGGCGGCGACCGCAGGGGCCGACTCGCTACCGGCGAGGGAGACCACCGCCGAGCGCAGCGCGGGCACCGTGGCCAGCGCCTCGACCAACGTCGACGAAGCCACGTCGTCACCGGCGTGGACCACGCTCCCCTCGTCGAAGGCGGTGACTGCGTCGCGCACCGTGTCGAGCGGGACCCGCTCCTTGAACACGGTCAGGACGGCCTGGCGCACCAGTCGCTCGACGACCAGCCCGTCCCTGCCCTCGTCGATCGCCTCGATCTCGATCTTGCCCGAGGTCGAGGCGGCGATGGCGCCGAGGTCGCTCACCCTGGCCACCCCCTGGGTCTCGCCCAGCCGGAGGGCCCTCCGGCCGGCGGCCGCCCCCAGCGTCTCGTAGTTGGCCACGCTGAGGCGCACCGAGACGCCGGAACGCTGGTTGACGTGCGGGCTCTGCCTCGCCAACTGGGACAGCACGGCGACGACCTCGGCGAGGTACGCCGGGACGTCGACCTCGACGCCGAGACCGTCGAGCGGGGTCGCCTCCTGGCGGATGACGGCGATCTCGGTGTCGACCTCGAGGGGGTAGTGGGTGCGGATCTGAGCACCGAAGCGGTCCTTGAGCGGGGTGATGATCCGACCGCGGTTGGTGTAGTCCTCCGGGTTGGCCGACGCAACCAGCATGACGTCGAGCGGCAGGCGGATCTTGTACCCGCGGATCTGGACGTCGCGCTCCTCGAGGACGTTGAGCAGGCCCACCTGGATGCGCTCCGCCAGGTCGGGGAGCTCGTTGATGGCGAAGATCCCACGGTTGGTCCGGGGCACCAGGCCGTAGTGGAGCGTCAGCTCGTCGGAGAGGTAGCGACCCTCCGCCACCTTGATGGGGTCGACCTCGCCGATCAGGTCCGCGATCGAGGTGTCCGGCGTGGCCAGCTTCTCGCCGTACCTGGTGTCGCGGTGCATCCACTCGATCGGAGTGTCGTCGCCCCGCTCTGCGACCAGATCCCTGGCGTGGCGGGAGACGGGCGAGTAGGGGTCGTCGAGGATCTCGGAGCCGGCCACGACCGGGGTCCACTCGTCGAGCAGCTCGGTGAGCGAGCGGATCATCCGCGTCTTGGCCTGCCCCCGCTCGCCGAGGAAGATGATGTCGTGACCGGCGATCAGCGCCGTCTCGATCTGGGGCAGCACGGTGTCCTCGTAGCCGAGGACACCGTCGACGACCGGCTTACCTGCGGCGATGCGCCTCGCGGCGTTGCGCCGAACCTCCTCTTTGACCGGGACCGAGACCCATCCCGAGTCGCGGAGTTGTCCGAGGGTGGCGGGTCGGGAGCTCATGGCGGCACGCTACCGCCGGGCCCCCCCGAAACCGTCCCGTGCCCGGGGTGGCGGACGACGCCGCTGAGGGCGGAACGCGTGGCGAAGGAGGAAAGCCGACAGGTTCGGTTGCACAACAGGCACCCAGGGACGCAAGCTGGGAGATGGCGACCCCCGAGGTCGTGACGATCGGCCCGTGAGAACAGCAGCGGATCGCCCATTTCGTTCGCCCGAGGAGGACGACGCCGCGGTGCCAGACAACGAGGTGCCAGCCAACGACACGTCATCCGACGACACGCCATCCGAGGTCCTGCCGAGCGCCGGGCTCCCGGCGAGAGACGATCGCGACCGGCTGCGCAAAGCCGGGTCCGGTGCCGCCGGCGCCCTCGACGACCTGGTCGCGAACCACGGGGCGGCGTCGTGGGGCCTGGCCCGAGCGATCTGCCGAGATCGACGCCACGCCGGGACCGCCGTGGGTGCGGGCTTCGCGGCCGCCATCCGCAGGCGCCGCAGGGTGCCGACCAGCGGGGGGACGCGCTCGCTGATCCTCGCCGGGGTCTACCGCGGCGCCCTCGACCAGCTCCGAGACCACGGGACCGTCACCGGCGCGGTGCCCGACCTCGAGGACGGCGCAGTCATCGAGGCCTTCACCACCATGCCCGAGCGCTGGCGCGCCGCCCTCTGGCTGCGCAGCGTCGAGGGCGCCGACGACGCCACCATCGGCGCCTGCCTCGGCGTCGCCCCTGCGGCGGCGACGCGCCTCGTCGAGCGGGCCGGACAGGCCCTCGACCTCCGGCTCGCCGATGTCAGCCGGGCGCGCCCCGAGGCGCTCGGGGGCGCCCTCTCGGTCCTGGCGGGGACCGTGCCGCCCGACCTGGGCGCGACGGTCGCCACCGCGCTCCAGGCCGGCCCGGGCCGGACCCACACCCACCCACTGGTCTTCCTCGGCGGCTGGCTCGGCGAGCGGGCCCAGCGGTCGCTCGCGGTCGCCGCAGGTGGCGTGCTGGCGCTCGGGATCGTCGGCATCGGCGTGATGAGCCAGCAGCCCGGCCTCGGCGGCACGTCGTCGGTCGCCGACCCCGGAGGCGCCGGCGCTCGGGGCACGATCGTCGTCGCCCCGGCCGCCGCCCGCATGCCCGCCCCGACCTCCACCACCATCGCGCCGGCGACGACGGTCGCGACCCCGGCGAACGTGGCCACCAGCCCCGCCACGGTGACACCGACCCGACACCGCGCGGTCACGGTCCCGACCACCCCACCGACGGTCCCGTCGGGCGGGGGGGCCGCGTCGGGAGGCGGGACCTCGGGCGGGGGCGCCCCTGGCGGAGGGAAGACGCACCACACGACGAGCACGACCGGCACCACCGGCGGCCCCCCGACCTCCACGCCGCCGGCCACCACGGCCGCCCCCGCGCCCCCGGCGACCACCCCGACCACGACCCGGAGCACCACCCGCAGCACCACGCGGAGCACCACCCGCAGCACCACGCGGAGCACGATCTCGGTCGGCGGGATCGCCTCGGTCGGCTCGGGCGGTGGCGGCACGTCGGTCAACGTCGGCCTGCCGTCCAAGCCCCCAGTCCTCGGCGTGGCCACGTGCAAGAACGGGGTCGGCCTCAACGTCCTCGGCATCGCCGTCGGCACCTGCCCGACCGGGTCCAGCTCGTCGGCGGGAACCCCCGCCCCGGCGACCACCACTACCACTACCACTACCACCACCACCACCACGACCGCCAACGCGTCGGGGGCCGGCGGGCTCGGCGGCCTGCTCGGCCACTAGCCCGGGCTACCCTCGGGCGCCACATGGACCCGGGCGGGCGGCACCTCGACCAGACGTGGCTGGCCCGCGTGGCCGACGACACCGCCAGGCGGGCCCACCCCGATCCCGACCTCGACGACCGCCGGTGGACCCCGGTGCGCGTCCCCGGCCACTGGCGGGCGGATCCCGGTTTCGCCACCAGCGACGGACCGTTGCTCTACCGCCACCACTTCGCCACGGCGGCCGTGGCCGACGCCACGAGGACGTGGTTGACCTTCGACGGCGTCTTCTACCAGGCCGACGTCTGGCTCGACGGCTCCTACCTCGGCGACACCGAGGGCTACTTCGCCCCCCACACCTTCGAGATCAGCGGTCAGGTGGACGACAGGGCCGAGCACCTGCTCGCCGTCGAGGTGGCCTGCCCCCCCGAGGAGCGCCCCGGCCGGCGCCGCAACCTCACCGGCGCCTACCAGGACCCCGACGCGGTCGGGCCGGGCGCCAACCCCGGTGGCCTCTGGGCCCCGGTCCGGCTCACCACGACGGGGCCGGTGCGGATCGGGTCGCTGCGGGTCGCGTGCACCGAGGCCACCCCCCAGCGCGCCGTGCTCGACCTGGTCGCCAACCTCGACAGCGACGGGTCGCGCCGCGTCGAGGTCACCACGACCGTTGGGCGGTCGGGCACCGGCGACCAGGTCGCCGCCTCCGACGAGACCCACACCCTCGCGGCGGGCAGGAACCGGGTCCACTGGCGCATCCGCGTCGACCGCCCCGCCCTGTGGTGGCCCCGCGCCCTCGGCGGCCAGGCCCTCCACGACCTGCGCGTCGAGGTGGCCTGCGACGGCCTCCCGAGCGACGCGACCGAGCGCACCACCGGGTTGCGCAGGGTCCGGATGCAGCGCTTCGTCACCACGATCAACGGCGAGCGGCTGTTCCTCAAGGGTGCGTCCGTCGCGCCGACCGGTCCGCTGGCCGCCGCCGTCACCCCCGAGCAGGCGGCCGCCGATGTCGACCTCGGCGTGGACGCCAACCTCGACCTGCTCAGGGTGCGGGGCCACGTCGGCCACCACGCCCTCTATGCCAGGGCCGACAGGGTGGGCATGCTGCTGTGGCAGGACCTCCCCCTCCAGGACCACTTCGACGGAGCCAGGCGCCAGGCGGTGCGCCAGGCGAGAGCCGCGGTCGACCTGCTCTCGCATCACCCGTCGGTGGCGCTGTGGTGCGGCCACGACGGCGCCCTCGCCGACGCTGCGCCGCCTGGGCGCTCGGTGCTGCGGCGATCCGCCCGCCAGGCCCTCCCCCATGTGGCCACCACCCGGCTGGACCGGGCCGTGCGCCGCGGCATCGAGCGGTCCGACCCGTCGCGCCCGGTCCTCGGCCACGACGGCGCTCTCCCCCATCCCGCATGGGCGACCGACAGCCGCCTCTCCCCCGGGTGGTACGACGGCGAGGACCTGGCGGCCACCCTCGCCAGGTGGCCGGCGCTCGCCCGCTTCGTCGCCGGGCTCTCCCCCCAGGCCGTCCCGCCGAACGCCGACTTCGCCGAACCCGACCAGTGGCCGGACCTCGACTGGGACCGCCTGGTCCGCGACCACGGCCTGCAGCGCGCGCTGATCGAGCGGTGGGCGCCCCCCGCCGGTCACGGCGAGTTCGCGTCGTGGCAGAAGGCCACCCAGCACCACCAGGCCCAGGTGGTGGCGCGCAGCGTCCTCGAGCTCCGCCGCATCAAGTACCGGCCCGCCGGAGGGTTCTGCGTCCGGCTGCTCGCCGACACGGTGCCGGCCATCAGCCGGTCCCTGGTCGACCACCGCCGGGCCCCCAAGGAGGCCTACGGCGCGCTGCGCGGCGCCTGCGCCCCTGTGGTCGTAGTGACCGACGAGCTGCCGCCGTCGCTCGCCGCCGGGTCGCGCGTCGACATCGCCGTGCACGTCGTGAGCGACCTGCGCACCGCGGTGGACGACACCGAGGTCACCGCCGCCCTGACCTGGCCGGGCGGCCGGCGGACCTGGCGGTGGGGAGGGTCGATCGCGCCCGACAGCTGCCAGCTCGTCGGACGGGTCGAGGCCACGCTGCCGGGGGACGCGCCCGGCGGCGAGATGCACCTCGAGGTGCGGCTCCGGTGGCCGGAGGCCCCAGGATCCGACCATGTGGTTTCGGTCACAACCGCTCGTCTGGAGGCCCCGTCGAGTGGGCCCAACGGCAGTCGTGGCCGTACGCTGCGTCCACGACGAGCTAAGGGGATCCGATGACCACGACGATGACGGCGAACCCGCCGCTCATCCAGACCACCGTCGGCAAGAAGGTGGCGATGGCCGCAAGCGGCGTCGTGCTGCTGCTGTGGATCGTGGCCCACATGCTCGGCAACCTGAAGCTGTGGCTGAGCTCCGCGCAGTACGACAGCTATGCGGGCTGGTTGCGCCGCACGCTCGACCCGCCGTTCCCGCACACGTGGTTTCTTTGGATCGTCCGGATCGTGACGACCGTTGCGCTCGTCGTGCACGTCTACTTCGCCGTCTCGCTGGCGAGGACGAGCCGCAAGGCGAGGGTCACGCGCTACGCCCACACCGACCACGTCCAGGCCGACGCGGCCGCGCTGACCATGCGCTGGGGCGGGCTGACCATCTTCGTGTTCGTGATCTTCCACCTGTCGATGTTCACGTGGGGCTGGCTCCACCCCGGGTACACCTTCGTCAAGTCCGACCCGGCGATGAACGTGGTCGGCGCGTTCGGTCAGTGGTGGATGGTCGTCATCTACGCCGTTGCCCTCTTCGCGCTGGCCATGCACATGTACCACGGCACCTGGAGCGTGTTCCAGACCCTCGGTCTCAACAACCGGCGGTGGGACCTGCCCATCCGGCGCACGGCGACGTTCCTGTCCGCGTTCGTCTTCCTCGGGTTCCTCTCCCTTCCCGTCGGCGTGCTCGCCGGCGCCATCACGTGACTCTCGGAGGTCGCATCCGTTGACCATCGCGCCCCTAGCCCCGGCCCCCGCGCAGACCCGCTGGAACGACGGTCACCACGCCGTGGACGGGCGGGTGCCCGAAGGCCCGATCGGTGACCGCTGGGAGCAGCACAAGTTCGCCATGAAGCTGGTCAACCCGTCCAACCGACGGCGCCACCACGTGATCATCGTCGGATCGGGTCTGGCCGGCGCATCGGCCGCGGCGACCCTCGGCGAGGCCGGCTACCAGGTGAGCAGCTTTTGCTACCAGGACTCCCCGAGGCGGGCCCACTCGATCGCCGCCCAGGGCGGGATCAACGCAGCCAAGAACTACCGCAACGACGGCGACAGCATCTACCGCCTCTTCTACGACACGGTCAAGGGGGGCGACTACCGCTCCCGGGAGAGCAACGTCTACCGGCTCGCCCAGGTGTCGGCCAACATCATCGACCAGTGCGTGGCCCAGGGCGTGCCCTTCGCCCGCGAGTACGGCGGCCTGCTCGACAACCGGTCCTTCGGCGGGGCCCAGGTGTCACGCACCTTCTACGCCAGGGGCCAGACCGGCCAGCAGCTGCTGCTCGGCGCCTACCAGGCCCTGTCCCGCCAGATCGGCCTCGGCCACGTGGAGATGCACCCACGCCACGAGATGCTCGACCTGGTCGTCATCGACGGCCACGCCCGGGGCATCGTCACCCGCGACATGGTGACCGGCGAGGTGCGCTCCCACGTGGCCGACGCCGTCGTGCTCGCCTCCGGCGGCTACGGCAACGTCTTCTACCTCTCGACCAACGCCAAGGGCTGCAACACCACGGCGACGTGGCGCGCCCACCGTCGCGGAGCCTGGTTCGCCAACCCCTGCTACACCCAGATCCACCCGACGTGCATCCCCGTGAGCGGCGACTACCAGTCGAAGCTCACGCTGATGAGCGAGTCGCTGCGCAACGACGGCCGGGTGTGGGTGCCCAAGCAGGCCGGCGACCCGCGCCCGCCCGACCAGGTTCCCGAATCCGACCGCGACTACTACCTGGAGCGCAAGTACCCGAGCTTCGGCAACCTCGTCCCGCGCGATGTCGCGTCCCGCAACGCCAAGGAGGTCTGCGACGAGGGCCGCGGCGTGGGCAGCAGCGGCCGGGCCGTGTACCTCGACTTCGCCGAGGCCATCGACCGCCTCGGCGAGCCGGTGATCAAGGAGCGCTACGGCAACCTGTTCGACATGTACGAGCGCATCACCGACGAGGATCCCTACAAGGTCCCGATGCGCACGTACCCGGCCATCCACTACACGATGGGCGGCCTGTGGGTGGACTACAACCTGATGAGCAACATCCCCGGCCTGTTCGTGATCGGCGAGGCCAACTTCTCCGACCACGGCGCCAACCGTCTGGGCGCATCGGCCCTGATGCAGGGGCTGGCCGACGGGTACTTCGTGCTGCCCTACACGCTGCCCAACTACATCGCCACCGAATCGATCGAGCCGGTCGGCACCGACCACCCCGCCTTCGCTGCGTCGGAGTCCGAGGTGAACGAGCGGGAGCGGCGGCTGCTGTCGATCAAGGGAAAGAAGACCGTGGATGAGCTGTACCGGCAGATGGGACTCTCGGTCTGGGAGTACTGCGGCATGGCCAGGAGCGACAACGGCCTCCACAAGCTCCTCGACGAGCTGCCCGCCATGCGGGAGGAGTTCTGGAAGAACGTCAACGTGCCCGGCAGCGCCGACGAGGTCAACCAATCCCTGGAGAAGGCCGGACGCGTCTCGGACTTCCTGGAGCTGGCCGAGCTCATGGCCACCGACGCCCTCCACCGCACCGAGAGCTGCGGCGGCCACTTCCGGGAGGAGAGCCAGACGCCCGAGGGCGAGGCCCTCCGCGACGACGACCACTTCGCCTACTCGGCCGCGTGGGGCTGGGGCGGCGACAACGACCACCTGACCCCGGCCGACCAGGGACCGCTCCCGGCGCCGGTCCTCAACAAAGAGCCCCTCGACTTCGAGTACGTCCACCTCAGCCAGCGGAGCTACAAGTGACCGTCACCCAGTCCCCGCAGACCGAAGCCGGTGCGACCGAGCTCATCGGCCTGACGCTGCACGTGTGGCGTCAGAGCAACCCCGAGGACGCCGGGCGGATGGTCACCATCGACGCGCCGGGGATCAGCACGGAGATGTCGTTTCTCGAGATGCTCGACGTGGTCAACGAGCGCCTGACCAAGGCCGGCGACGACCCGATCGCCTTCGACCACGACTGCCGCGAGGGCATCTGCGGATCGTGCGGCCTGATGATCAACGGGGTGGCCCACGGGCCCCAGCGGGCGACCACCACCTGCCAGTTGCACATGCGCTTCTTCCACGACGGCCAGGAGGTGTGGATCGAGCCCTGGCGGGCCGAGTCGTTCCCGGTCGTGCGCGACCTGATCGTCGACCGGTCCGCCTTCGACCGGATCGTCCAGGCGGGCGGCTACATCACCGCACCGACCGGCACCGCCCCCGAGGCCAACAACCTCCCGGTGCCCAAGCCCGACGCCGACGCCGCCTTCGAGGCGGCCAACTGCATCGGCTGCGGCGCCTGCGTGGCCGCCTGCCCCAACGCCTCCTCCATGCTGTTCACCGCGGCCAAGGTGACCCACCTCGGGCTGCTCCCCCAGGGCCAGGCCGAGCGGGACGGCAGGGTGCTCACCATGCTGAGCACCCAGGACGAGCTCGGCTTCGGCAGCTGCACCAACATCGGCGAGTGCTCGGCGGCGTGCCCCAAGGAGATCCCGATGGAGGCCATCGCCCGCCTCAACCGCGACCTCATCCGCGCCTCACGCCAGCGCCGCCGCCGCCCGGACCGCTCCTGAGGGACCGGAGAGAAGCGACGCCGGCGGTCGCAGGCAGGATCGGGCCGGCCTGCGGCGAAGCACCCAGCGTGCGCCCGACCCACTCCCGCGACCACGGAGATCCCTGCGCCAGGCGCATCGAGGCGGCCGAGCGCTGGGAGGACCGGCTGGTCCACGGCGGCGCCGTCGGCCGTCTCGGCGCCAGGGTCGGCCTGGCCGTCATCGACCGCAGAGAGGCGCACCGGGTGGACAACCCGACTCCCACTCCGCCACCGGGCGCTCCCGCCGTCGCGGTCGCCGCGCTCGCCCAACCCCGGCCCCCGGCCGGCGACGCCATTCCCTGCATCCCCCTCGCAACGGTCGTCGACCTGCGACCCGTCACCTCCCTGACCGACGTCGACGCCATCGGCATGTCCGCCGCCCGCCGGCTCCCGCTCCCCGCCGCGGTCAACGACGAGGCGCTCTGGCAGGCGTGGGCGACGGGCATGGAGGACGCCGACGCCCAGCTGGCCAGGCTCGACGCGGACCTCGACCGACCTGCACGGCTCGTGGGCCGCCGGCACCCGGCCAGGCAAACCGACTGAGCACAACTCGCCTCCCGCTGCTAGAACCTCTGCGGGATGGTCAGGTACCTGTCGCCGGGGTGGTTCGAGCGACTCCGTGAGCTCGGAGCCACGGCTCCGACCGGGCGCGCCGGTCGTGTCGTGCTGCGCCACGAGGTCCACGACGGGCCCGACGGTCACGTCACCTACGACGTGGTGATCGACACGGCCGCCGCCGCCATCGACCCGGTCGCCGACGGACCCGCCGACCTCGTCTTCGTCACCGACTACCCGACGGCGGCAGCCATCGCCTCGGGCACCATCTCCACCAATGCAGCCCTCGCAGACGGCCGGCTCCGGGTCCGCGGGGACGTGACCATCCTGGCGTCGAAGGGCGACCAGCTCCCGGCCGGCGACCTCGTGCCCGACCAGCTCCGGGCGGAGACGCGGTACTGACATGGACCACCGCCTCCCCCGCACCCCCGGTTGGTACGTCAGCACCGAGGACCCGGCCAGGCTCCGCCACTGGAGTGGCTGGGGCTGGGATCTGCGAACCCGGCGCCGCCCGCCGTGGATCGGCGGCACCCGCACGTTCGCGGCCAGGTCCCCCGACCGCACGGCGGGAAACACAGGACCCGTCCTCGACGGCAAGGTCGATCCGGCCCTCCTCCGCCCTCCGGCCCTCCCGGTGGCGAGCACCCCGGCGCGGGTCCACGTCGGGCGCCATCACCCTGCCGGGCTCGGGCTCGACGGGGACGCCACCAGCCGCGCCGGCCGCAGCAGCGCCGGCGACCACGACGCGTCGATCCGGGTCCTCGCCTCCCGGCGGGTCGCGCCCCGTCGAGGCCCGCTGCTGGCCAGCACCGCCGTCCTGGGCGTGCTCGCCCTCCTCGTCGCCGCCCTGCTCGGCACCACGCGCTCCCCCGCCACGGAGGTCGGAGCCATCACGGACTCGGCCTTTGCTCATGCGGCCAACGTGGCCTGCGCCGCCGCCGTCGGTGGCATCCGCACCCCCACGACGGTCACCGCGGCCACACCGGGCTCACCGCCCGGGAGTCCCCCCGTCGGGGCCGTCGAAGCCGCCAACGTCCGTCTCCGCACCCTCCAGGCCCGGCTGGGCGCCCTGCCCGTCGGCGGCACCGACCAGGGCCGCATCCAGGCCTGGCTCGTCGGGTGGAGCGCCTACGCCGCCGCCCGGCTCGCCGCGGCGCGAGCGGGGGCAAGCGGGGCGTCGGCCACGTCGCGCTCGGCGCTGGTGTCGTCGGCGCGGGCGGACGCGACGAGGGCCGACACGTTTGCCCTGGCCAACGCGCTGGGCGACTGCGTCCTGGGCGGGGCGCCGACCGCGGCGCTGCGCCAGTTCTGACGGGCCGGCCGCGTCGGGTCGCCTGGCCCGACCTGCTCGCCCATCCCGACGTCGAGGAGACCGCGGTCGCCGGCACGTCCGTCGGCTTCCTCGCCTTCCACGCCGGGCTCGAGGCCGGCACCCTCGAGATCGCCCGCGCCGCCGCCCGCCACTCCGGCGCCGCCCTCTACACCGTCGTCCAACCGGCCGAGCTGCGCTGGCACGTCCCCTCCTCCGAGGTCGACCCGGCATCGTCGCCCCTGCTCGGGCCGTGGCTCGCCGAGCGGACCCGGGCCATCGCCCTGCACGGCTACGGTCGACCCGGCCGACACCACGACGTCCTCGTCGGGGGCGCCGACCGCCAACTCGCCGAGGTCGCCTCGGAGCACCTCGCCGGCCTGGTCCCCTCGCTGCGCTTCGTGCACGACCCCGAGCGGATCCCGCCCGGCCTACGGGGCCGCAGCCGGACCAACCCGGTCAACCGGACGACCGGCGGCGGCGTGCAGCTCGAGCTGCCCGTCCTGGCCCGCACCGGCGAGGTGGCCGACGCGCTCGTCGCCGCCCTCGCCGAGCTGGCCGCCGCCTGGGCCTCCTCCGACTCGCCACTCCTTGGTCAGCCCGGCGCGGCGCACCTCCGGTGCGCGCCCGACTCCGGGGCGGGCTCGACCGTCGGTCCGGGTTGGGAGTCGCCCGCCGGTCCGGGCGCGGGACCACCCACCCTCCAGTAGACGTCCTCGTGGGCGCAGGCTGGCGTCCCCTCCCCGGGGGCAGCGCGCCCCGTCGTGGGCGGCAGGCTCGCTTCACCTCCCCGGGGGCAGCGCGCCCCGTCGTGGGCGGCAGGCTCGCTTCACCTCCCCGGGGGCAGCGCGCCCCGTCGTGGGCGGCAGGCTCGCTTCACCTCCCCGGGTCCTCGCCGACCTCCCTGAGGGCGTCGGCGATGGCCACCCGGAGCCGACGGGCCGTGGCCGGCGCGAGATGTGCCACCACGCCGTAGCCCGCCCTGCCCTCCTCCTCGAGGGTCACCACGACCCGCAGGTCGTCGCACGCCTCGCAGTCGTCGGAGATGCCGACCGCCCAGCTGGCCGGACGGCGCTCTCCGTCCCCGGCCGGGTGGTCGTCCAGGTGATCATCGATGCTGCGGCGCACCACCCGACCCTAACGGTCTGGCCCCCGCCCTCTCGGGAGTCCCCACGTCGGTAAACCACGTGGACCTCCCCGAGGTCGGAGCGATCGGCACCCGGGCGGCGCCACGGGCGGCGCCATCGGAGCCCGGGCGGCGGAGGGCGGTCGCCGGCGGGCGGCGCAAGGGCGGCGGCCGGGCGGCGGGGCGCCACCCGACGGGACCGGGTCGAAGGTCGGGGTGGTCGCCGACGGGGTTCTCGGGAGCCCTGACGTCAGAAACTCACGTCACGCGCCCCTGAGTCGCAGAAACCTTGAGCGTCGTTCAGATGGAAAGTAGCTTGAACAACATGAAAATGCTTACCGAGCGGTTGCTGGACGCCTTTCTCGCGGCCCACTGGGGCGTCATCAGCCGGGCCGAGGCCACCGGGATCGGGGTCACGCCCGCCCAGATCGACTGGGCCGTCCGCACGGGGCGGTGGGAGGTCGTGCACCGGGGGGTGTACCGCCGCTCGGGGAGCCCGCTCGGGCCCGAGGGCGCAGCGCTGGCCGCCTGCCGGGCGGTCGGACCCCACGCCGTCGTGTCCCACCGCTCCGCCGCCTTGTTCTGGGGCCTGGTCGACGGTCCCGTGGCACAGCCGTCGGTCACGGTCCCCCACGACCAGCATCCCCGCCTGGGCGGCATCGAGGTCCATCGGAGCGTCGACCTGGATCGACACCGATGCGTGATCCGGCGCAACCTCCCGGTCACCGACCCCGTGCGGACGCTCGTCGACCTGGGTCAGGTCGTGACGAGCACCGCCGAGCTCGACGGGGCGGTCGACCGGGCCAGGGTGGCCAGGCTGGTCACCATCGTCGGGCTCGAGGCCGAGCTCGAGCGGCTCGCCCGGCGAGGCCGGCAGGGGCCCTCGGCCCTCCGCCGAGCCCTGCGTCGCCGTGGGTTCCTCGAGGCGCCAACGCCATCGATCCTCGAGAGCCGGGTGGCGCGTCTGCTCGCGGCCTGGCGCATCCCGGTGATCAGCGTCGAGACGACCGTGGTGGGCGGTCGTTACCGCCTCGACTTCCTCCTCACGCCGGATGTGGCGTTGGAGGTCGACGGCTACGCCTTCCATTCCTCACCCGAGGCCAAGGCTTCCGACGCCGGCCGGCGGGCTGATCTCGCCGCCGCCGGGATCGTGGTCATCGAGGCCGACTGGGTGACGGTCACCCGGCGGCCGGCCGAGTTGCGTCGGCGCATCGTTCGAGTGCTGGCAGCGGCCAAGGAGGAACGCCGGCCTCCCGGCCGGCGTCGTCTCTCCGACCCCCGATCCAGCAGGCGCAGCGCCTGACGGTCGTCGGAGGCCCTGCGGGGAGCGAGCGCGCCAGCGGATCGGACGACGCCTGGTGCCAGCCGCGACCTGTGGGCATCCCACGTCGGATTCCAACGCCGATCACCCCGGGAACGCCGACCGCCCCCAGAACGCCCGCCGCCACCGCCGAGCGCCCCCGAGAACGCCGACCGCCCCCAGAACGCCCGCCGCCACCGCCGAGCGCCCCCGGGAACGCCGGGAGCCACCCCCGAGCGCCCCGAGAATGCCGACCGCCCCAGAACGCCGGCCGCCGGCCCCGAGAACGCCCCGCCCGCTGGGCGGGTTACCCGATCAGGCCGAGCTCGTCAACCGCGGCCCGCTCCTCGGTGAGCTCGGTGGTGGAGGCGTCGATGCGCGACCGGCTGAAGTCGTCGATGTCGAGCCCCTGCACGATCGACCAGTCGCCGCCGGCGCAGTTGACGGGGAACGACGAGATGATGCCGTCGGGCACGTCGTAGGAGCCGTCGGATGCGACGGCCATGGAGACCCAGCTGCCGGCGGCGGTGCCGAGCACCCAGTCGTGCACGTGGTCGACTGCGGCACTGGCCGCCGACGCAGCGCTCGACGCGCCTCGGGCCTCGATGATGGCGGCGCCGCGCTGCTGGACGGTCGGGATGAACTCCTTCTCGATCCAGGTCCGGTCGCTGATGACCTCGTGGCTCGGGCGACCGCCGAGCTTGGCGTGGACCAGGTCCGGGTACTGCGTGGCCGAGTGGTTGCCCCAGATGGTCATGTCGGCGATCTCGGTGGCGGCCAGTCCGGCCTTGGCCGCCACCTGGTTGACGGCGCGGTTGTGATCGAGGCGGGTCATGGCGGTGAAGCGGCGGGGGTCGATGCCGGGGGCGTTGCGCTGGGCGATGAGGGCGTTGGTGTTGGCCGGGTTGCCCACGACAAGGACCCGGATGTCTGGCGCCGCGTGGTCGGACAGGGCCTTGCCCTGGACGGTGAAGATGGCGCCGTTGGCCTCGAGCAGGTCCTTGCGCTCCATCCCCTTGGTGCGGGGTCGGGACCCGACCAGCAGGGCGATGTTGGCGTCGCCGAAGGCCTCGTTGGCGTCGTCGCTGGTGGTGACGCCGGCGAGGAGCGGGAAGGCGCAGTCGTCGAGCTCCATCACCACGCCCTTCAGGGCGCCGAGGGCCGGGGTGATCTCGAGCAGCTGGAGGATCACCGGCTGGTCCGGGCCGAGCAGCTGACCGCTGGCGATGCGGAACAGCAGGCTGTAGCCGATCTGACCTGCGGCTCCGGTGACGGCGACACGGACGGGTGATGCAGGCATGCGCGTAGGGCCTCCTGGCGGTGAGTGGACCGGGGTGGGCCCGTATGAAAGCAACTTGGGCGGCCGCCACTCCGTTGGAGCCGCTCGCAACGGCACCTGCGGCCTACGGCCGCCCAAGTTGCTTCCTTCCGGTCCCAGTCCGACGTTAGGCGTGGACCGTCGGCCAAGGCCACCCGGGGCGGCCACCCGGCGACGGCGCGACACGGGAGGCGCCGCGGACGGTCGGGGCGACTCAGGACGGTCGGGGCGGCTCAGGACGGTCGGCTCAGGACGGGCGGGGCGCCAGGGTCGGCGGCCGCCGGTCGGGCCGGTCGGCGGTGGTCGGTGGACGGGTGACGGGGGTGCGGTCGAGGGCGTCGACGACGTGCGCCACCGCGGCGTCGAGCTGCGGGTCGCGCCCGGCGGCGTGGTCGTCGGGCGCGACCACTACCTCGACGTCGGGGTCGACGCCGTGGTTCTCGACGCCCCACCCGGCCCCCCCGTCGAACCAGAAGGCGTAGCGGGGCTGGGTGACGTCCGTGCCGTCGACCAGATGGAAGCGCATGTCGATCCCGATCACCCCGCCCCAGGTGCGCATCCCGAACAGGGGCGCAAGCCCTCGCTGGCGCAGGCCCATCGAGACGATGTCGCCGTCGGAGCCGGCGTACTGGTTGATGACGGCGGCCATCGGACCGCGGGGCGCGTCGGTCGGATAGGGGATCGGCTCCATGTCCCTCGGGAGCTCCCAGGCCGTGATCCGGCGGGAGAGACGCTCGAGGACCAGCTGGGAGAGGTGGCCGCCCCCGTTGTCGCGCAGGTCGATCACCAGGCCAGGCGCGGCGACGGCCAGCCGCAGGTCGCGGTGGAGCTCGGCCCAGCCCCTGCGCTGCATGTCGGGCACGTGCACGTAACCCACCCGTCCCGCGCTGGCCGAGCGCACCGCCTCGCGGCGATCGGCCACCCAGGCGTGGTAGCGCAGGGGGCGCTCGTCGGCGAGGGGCCGCACCACCAGGTCGCGCCGGCCGCGCGCCCCGTCCACGGTCACCTCGACGGGCTGGCCGGCGGCCCCGACCAGCAGGGGGCCAGGCCCGGTCGCCGGGTCGACGGCTCGCCCGTCGACGGCGACCACGGCGTCGCCGGCCTCGACGTCGAGGCCGGGACCGAGCATCGGGCTGCGCGCCCCGGGCACGGAGGAGTCGGGCGGAGGGATGGCGGTCACCTCCCAACGGTCACCGCGGCGGCCCAGGTCCACCCCGAGCTGCCCCTGGCGGCGCCGGGGCGGCACGGGCTCGTCGGGACGGAACTCGTAGGCGTGCGAGGTGCCGAGCTCGCCCTGGACCTCCCAGATGACCTCGGACAGGTCGTCGCGCGACGAGAGCCGCTCGACGAGGGGCCGGTAGCGGGCCACGACGTCGTCCCAGTCCACGCCGGCCATGTCCTCGACCCAGTAGTTGTCCCGCATCAGCCGGGCCGCCTCGTCGTACATCTGGAGCCACTCCGCCGGCGGGTCGATCTCCAGGCGGACGCGGTCGAGGCCGATGGTGAGCGAGCCGGCGGCTCCCTTGGCCGGGTCGACCGGGTGGGTCGCGGGGACGAGCCGGAGCTCGTGGTCGACGCGCACGACCAGGGCGTCACCGGCGGCGGTGGACCACGCCCGGTCGACGCCGTCGAGCAGGGTGACCACCTCGCGCGAGGTCAGGTCGAGGTGCACCAGCGCCGCCTTGGGCGCGTCGCCGTCGGGGTCGGCCCACGAGTCGCCGAGCTCACCGGCCACGGGCAGGCGTCGCCACGCCAGGCCGGTCCTCGTCGCCAGGAGGCCATCGAGCCGTCCGGCCGCCACCGGCAGGGCGACGATGCGGTCGTGGAGGCCCTCGGGATCGACGCGAACCGTGACCGGGCCCGGGGGCTCGGACTTCGGCTCCGGGTCCGGCCAGGCGCGGCCACCGGGGCTCGGCTCGAGGGGCGACGGCGTGTCGCCGGCCAGGGCGAGCAGGTAGGGCCGGGTCGCCACGGGGAACCCGATCTCGAAGCCGTGCTCGTCGTAGACGGGATCGAAGGTCCGGGTCGAGAGGAACGCGAGGTACCGCCCGTCGGGGGTGAACACGGGCGCTCGGTCCGCGAAGCGCATCGGGGTGGCTTCGATCACGTCGCCACCGGCGACGGGCGCCAGGCGCAGCTGGCGGAGCGGGGGGTCGCCGCCGGGCCCGGCGTGGGACCAGGCCAGCCACGCCCCGTCGGGGGAGAAGGCGAGGCCCGTCGCCATGTCGTAGGACGAGCGGTCGACCACGCGGACCTCGCCGGTGGCCACCTCGACGAGGCGGACGGCACCGCGGTGGTCGGACGCGGCCAGCCAGGCGCCGTCGGGGGAGGCGGCCAGCTCCATGACCCGCGCCACGCGGCCGGTGGCGAGGCGGCGAGGCGGTCCGGCCCCGGCGTCCAGCGGGGCGACCTCGATGGCGTCGTCGCCCTCGGCGTCGCTCACCCAGGCGGCGGCCGCCGAGCGACCGGCGCCGAGCACCACGGGGGTCCGGCCCCGCACCGCGCCTCCTGGCGCGAGGATGCGCGCCGGTCCGTCGCGGTGGGTGAGCCAGACCACGCCGCCGCGCACCTCGACCAGTGCCCCGCGCCCCTCGCGGTCGGGGGCCACGGCACGGAGCTCCTCGCCCGCGTCGACGGGCTGCGGCGCCCGCCCGTAGCGAGGCGAGGCCAGCGCGATGTCCAGACGGACCGGTGTCGAATCGGCGCGCAGCTCGTCGAGCAGCCAGAGGTCGCCGGCGCACTGGTAGACGACGCGTCGTCCGTCGCTCGACGCCGCCCTGGCGTAAGCGCGGTCGTGGTCGCTGTGACGGCGGAGGTCGCCCCCGGTGGGGTCGGCGGAGTAGACGTTGGCGCACCCCTCGTGGTCGCTCACGAACGCGACCCGCCCGCCGCACCACTGCGGGTCCTCGATCTGCCCGTCCAGGTCGGCGAGGAGGCGCTCGGAGCCCTCCGGCGTCTGCCGCCAGAGCCGGCCGGCCGTGCCGCCCCGGTACCGCTTCCAGGACGCCCCCCGGTACCGGTTCTGGTCGACGCCGATCAGCACCCCTTCGGGTCCGCTCGACAGGCCGGTCAGGGGCCCGAACGGCAGGCGCTCGGGCGGAGAGCCTCCCGGGTCGAGGGACCACGCCCAGGTGGCCGAGGTGAAGGGCTGGCCGGCGGCGGTGGCGGCCAGCACCCGGCCGTCCGCGCTCCAGCCGAGCACCGTGGTGGTGGCGTCGGCCCACCAGGTGAGCCGGCGGCGGGTGTCGCCGGGCTCGGCGACGTAGACCTCGGGCGGGCCGTCGGCGGCGACGACGTAGGCCAAGCGGGATCCGTCGGGCGACCAGCGCAGCGCCCGGACGGGCAGGCGGTCGGCGGTGACCCTGATCGCGGCGCCGCCAGCCGTCGGGCAGGTCCACACGTCGTCGTCGGCGACGAAGGCCAGCCGATCACCGGCGATCGTCGGCTTGCGCAGGTACGGGGAGCTCGGAGTCACGCCCGAGGCTACAACGCAAGCGGTGAGGCAGACGGGGCCGCTCGCGCCGGTCGGCCCACGGGGAGCGCCCGGCTCACCGGGACGACCCCGCCTGATCGTCCCGGCCGAGAGGCGTCAGAGCCGGTCGACGATGGCGCTGGCAAACTCGGAGGTCTTGACCTCGGTCGCACCCTCCATCTGCCGGGCGAAATCGTAGGTGACGACCTTGTCGGCGATGGTGGCCTCGAGGGCGGCCACGATGTCGGCGGCGGCGTCGGCCCAGCCGAGGTGCTCGAACATCAGCACGCCCGAGAGCAGCACGGAGCCGGGGTTGACCTTGTCCTGGCCGGCGTACTTGGGGGCGGTGCCGTGGGTGGCTTCGAAGATGCCGTGACCGGTCACGTAGTTGATGTTGGCGCCAGGAGCGATGCCGATCCCGCCGACCTGCGCGGCGAGGGCGTCGGAGAGGTAGTCGCCGTTGAGGTTGGTGGTGGCGATCACGTCGAACTCGGCCGGGCGGGTCAGCACCTGCTGCAGGGTGATGTCGGCGATGGCGTCCTGGACGAGGATCTTGTCGCCCGGCTGGCCGCCGCAGTCCTCCCAGCCGACGGCGACGTCGGCGAACTCCTCGCGCACGAGGTCGTAGCCCCACCCGCGGAAGGCCCCCTCGGTGAACTTCTGGATGTTGCCCTTGTGCACCAGGGTCACCGACTTGCGTCCGCGCTCGACGGCGTAGTTGACCGCGGCGCGGATGAGGCGCTTGGAGCCGGTCTCGGAGATCGGCTTGATGCCCACACCTGAGTCGGGGCGGATCTCCCAGCCGAACTCGTCGTGGAGGAGCTCGATCAGGCGCTTGGCCTCCGCCGTGCCCTCCTGGACCTCGAGGCCGGCGTAGATGTCCTCGGTGTTCTCCCGGAAGATGACCATGTCGACCAGTTCGGGGCGCTTGACCGGCGACGGCACCCCTTCGAACCAGCGGACAGGCCGCAGGCACACGTAGAGGTCGAGGATCTGGCGGAGGGCCACGTTGAGCGAGCGGAACCCACCGCCGATCGGCGTGGTGAGGGGGCCCTTGATCCCGATCAGGTACTCCTTGAAGACGCTGATCGTCTCGTCGGGGAGCCAGCTGCCCGTCTCGTTGAACGCCTTCTCCCCGGCGAGCACCTCTCGCCACTCGATGCGCTTGCCGTGCTTGGCGGCGGCCGCGTCCAGCACGAGCTTGGCGGCGGGCCAGATGTCCACCCCCGTGCCGTCGCCCTCGATGAAGGGGATGATCGGTTCGTCGGATACAGAGAGGACGCCGTCGGACGCCATCGTGATCTTGTCGGCCATGCCGCCAAGCCTACCGAGGTCGTCGTCGCCGCCCACCCGGTCGGAGGGGGATCAGCCGCCGCCGAAGGAGGAGACGCGCTCGACGGCGTCGGCGAAGTCGGCCATGAGCTCCTCGACCACACGCCGCACCGGGCGGACGCCGTCGAGCAGCCCGACGCCCTGGCCGACGAAGTAGGTGGCGAGCTCGGTGGCGCCCTCGTGGCCCGAGGCGGCGAGCTGGTCGATCCGGCGGAGGGCGGGCTCGGCGATCATCGACTGCAGCGGCATCGGCAGCGGCCCGGGGCCCGCAGGGTCCTCCCAGGCGTCGGTCCACGCCGAGCGCAGCTGCCTGGCCGGCTTGCCGGTGCGGCCCCGCGAGCGGAGGGTGTCCGCCGACGAGGCGGTGACGAGCTTGGCCTTGGTCGCAGGAGCCGTCTCGGCCTCCTCGGTCGTCAACCACATCGAGCCGGTCCACACCCCGTCGGCGCCGAGGGCGAGCGCCGCGGCCATCTGCCGGCCGGTCACGATCCCGCCGGCGGCGAGCACGGGGACCCGGCCGGCCACCGCGTCGACGACCTCGGGCACGAGGACCATGGTGGCGATCTCCCCGGTGTGGCCCCCCGCCTCGCCTCCCTGGGCGACGATCAGGTCGACCCCGGCCTCGAGCTGGCGCTCGGCGTGGTGGCGGGCGCCGACGAGCGCGGCGACGGGCACCCCCTGGCGCCCGGCCCGCTCGAGCATGGACGCCGGGGGGCGGCCGAGGGCGTTGGCGATCAGCCCGATGGGATGGGCGAAGGCCACGTCGAGCAGCTCCTCGTTGACGTCCGGGTTGCCCATCCGGGAGCCCTGCGCGGACACGCCGTCGCCGGGCTGGTGGATGCCGTGGCGGGCGAGCAGGTCCTCGACGAACCGCCTCTGGGTGTCGGGCACGAGCGCGACGAAGTCGGCGGGGGTCAGGTGCCGCCCTCGGCCCTCGACCTTCTCGGGGACGAGCACGTCGGCGCCGTAGGGGCGGCCGTGCACGTGCTCGTCGATCCAGTGGAGCTCGACGTCGAGGGCCTCGGGGCTGAAGGCGGCCGCACCGAGGACACCGAAGCCTCCGGCGTTGGTCACCGCCGCGACCACGTCGCGGCAGTGGCTGAAGGCGAGCAGCGGGATCTCGCAGCCGAGCAGGCCGGTCACGCGGTCGGTGGTCACGTCGGCTCCCCCCCTTGTGGGCCGAGGCCCAGGTTCTCGTAGATCTCCCTCGTCGCCGGCGAGCGGTTGAGGGTGATGAAGTGCAGCCCGGGTGCGCCCGCGGCCAGCAGGTCAGCGCACAGCTCGGTCGCCAGCTCGATCCCGAGGGCCCGCACCGACGCCGGGTCGCCGGCGGCGTCGAGCCTGGCCACGATGGCGTCGGGGACGGCGGCGCCGAGCTCGCGCTGGCGCTTGGCCGAGCCCAGGTTCAGCAGGGGCATGATGCCGGGCACCACCGGCTTGTCCACGCCGCGCCTGGCCAGGTCGTCGACCAGGCCGACGTACTCGTCGAGATCGAACACCGACTGGGTGATGGCGAAGTCGGCCAGGTCGAGCTTCTCGGCCAGCCGGTCGCGGTCGGCCTCCCGGGACGGTGAGCGGGGGTGGACCGACGGGTGGGCGGCGACACCGATGGAGAAGCCGCCGATGGCCTGCGCCAGCTCCACCAGCTCCGACGCGTGGGGCAGCTCGCCGCCCGGGGCGTCGGTGTCGGTCGGCGGGTCGCCCCCGAGGGCCATCAGGTTGACGATGCCCGCCTTGCGCAGCTCGACCAGGATGTCGGCCAGCTCGAGGCGGGTGTGGCCGGTGCAGATCAGGTGGGCCATCGGGGTGAGCGTGGTGGTGCGCAGCATGCCGGCGACGAGCTCGTGGGTCGGCTCCCGCGACGACCGGCCGCCCCGGTAGGTGACCGAGACGAACGAAGGCTCGAGCGGCTGCAGGTCGACCAGGGTCCTGGCCAGCCGGCGCCGCTGGTCGTCGTCGGCCGGGGGGAAGAACTCGAACGAGCGCGTCCTCCCCTCCCGCAGGAGGTCGGCGATCCGGGTCATGCGGCGGCGACGGCCGCCTCGGCGGCCACGATCGTGTTGCGCAACAGCATGGCGACGGTCGTGACGCCGACGCCGCCCAGGCGGGGCGTGATCCAGCCGGCGACCTTGCCGCAGGACTCGTCGACGTCGGAGATGACCCGCCGACCCGCCCAGGTCATGCCCCCGCCGATCACGCAGGCACCGGGTCGGATCACGCCGGGGGTGATCATGTTGCCGACGCCTGCGGCTCCGACCACGATGTCGGCGTCACGGGTGTAGGTGGCCCAGTCCGGCACGCCGGTGTGGACCAGGGTGACCGCGGCGTTGGCCGTCTCCTCCTTGAGGCCGAGCAGGATCGACAACGGGCGTCCGATGGTCGGGCCGCGCCCGACGACGACGACCCGCTGTCCGGCGACGGGGACGCGGTAGTGGGCGAGCATGGCCTGGATGCCGAGCGGGGTGCACGGGCGCGGGGCGTCGGGCACGCCGAGGGCGAGGCGCCCGAGATTGGTGGGATGCAGGCCGTCGGCGTCCTTGCCCGGGTCGATGTGGCCGAGGGCGGCGTTGAAGTCGAAGCCGGGCGGCGTCGGGTTCTGCAGGATGAAGGCGTCGACCGCCTTGTCGGCGTTGAGCGCGGCGATGGCCTCGATCAGGTCGGCTTGCGTGCGGTCGGCGCCGATGCGGAGGTCGACCGAGTGCAGGCCGTTGGCTTCGCAGGTCTCGTGTTTGCGGGCCACGTAGTGGGCGCTCGCCGGGTCGTCACCGACCAGGACGGTGCCGAGCCCGGGCGGGCGCCCGTGGGCGTCGGTGAAGGCGGCGGCGCGGGTGGCGACCTCGGCCAGCACGGCATCGGCGACGGGGGCCCCGGGCATGGGGATGGCGGTCATCGGATCGGTCGCTCCTCGCTGCGGTGACGGGACGGGTCGGGTCGGGACGGGTCGGAACGGGTCGGGTCGGGTCGGGTCGGGTCGGGTCGGGTCGTGGGTGGACGGGCGGGGCCGGCCGCGTGGTCAGTGCTGGAACTGTCGTTCGCCGGTGAAGACCATGGCGAGTCCGTGCTCGTCGGCCGCGGCGACGACCTCCTTGTCCCGCACCGACCCGCCGGGCTGGATCACCGCGACCACGCCGGCGGCGGCGACCGCGTCGAGGCCGTCGCGGAAGGGGAAGAAGGCGTCGCTGGCCGCCGCGCCGCCCGCCGCCCGGCCGGCGGCCCTGGCCACGGCGATCTCGCCGGGGGTGACGCGGTTCTGCTGGCCACCGCCGATGCCCACGGCCACGCCGCCCGCGGCCAGGACGATGGCGTTGGACTTGACCCAGCCGCAGATCCGCCAGGCCAGCTCCAGGTCGCGCCACTGGTCCTCGGTGGGGGACGCCTCGGTGACCACCTCCCAGTCGCCCCGCCCGGCCACGAAGGCGTAGGGCTCCTGGATCAGCCAGCCGCCGGCCAACTGGCGCAGGTGCAGCGCGTCCGCGGAGGGGGTGGGGGCGGAGAGGGTCCGGGTGGCCTTGCGCTTGGCCACGATGCGCTCCAGGGCCGCCGGCTCGAAGCCGGGGGCGATGATCACGTCGGCCTGGGCGTTGGCCGCCAGCGACTCGGCCACCGCCTCGGTGACCGTCGCCGACAGCGCCACGATCCCACCGAACGCCGACATCGGATCGCACTCGAAGGCCCGCTCGTAGGCGGTGACCGCGTCCGCCGCCACGGCCGCGCCGCACGGGTTGGCGTGCTTGACCACGACGGCGGCGGCGGGGCCGAGGTCGGCCAGCTGGGCCACGATGCGCCACGCCGAGTCGGCGTCGTAGAGGTTGAGGTAGGACAGCTCCTTGCCGCTGTGCTGCACGACCTCGTCGAGCCAGGTGCGCCGGCCGATCTCCCGGTACCTGGCCCCCTCCTGGTGGGGGTTCTCGCCGTAGCGCAACGACTGGGCGTGCTCCAGGGCCAAGTGCACGGTGGCCGGCAGCCGCGACACCCGGCCCGTCTCGCCGGCGGTGCCGGGGTCGCGGTCGGCGGCGCCGTTCCCCCCTCCCCCGGACGCCGCGACCTCGGCGTCGGCGTCGGCGTCGGCGAACCAGTTGGCGATGGCCGCGTCGTAGGTGGCGGTGTGGGCGAACGCCCCGGCCGCCAGCCGGCGCCGCAGGCCGGCCGAGAGGGCGCCCCGGGCGCGCAGCTCGTCCACCACCACGTCGTAGTCGGCCGGGTCGACGACGACCCCGACGTGGGCGTGGTTCTTGGCCGCGGCGCGCACCATGGTCGGGCCGCCCACGTCGATCAGCTCGATCGAAGGGTTGGAGGTGAACGGGTACAGGTTGCAGACCACCAGGCCGAACGGCTCGATCCCCTGCCCGGCGATGTCGGCCACGTGGCCGGGCTCGGACAGGTCGGCGAGGATGCCCCCGTGGATGGCCGGGTGCAGGGTCTTGACCCGCCCGCCGAGCATCTCCGGGGCCTGGGTGACCGACTCGACGCTGCGCTGGGGGATGCCGGCGGCTTCGAGGGCGGTGGCGGTGCCGCCGCTGGCGACCAGCTCGTGGCCGAGGTCGACCAGCGCGGCGGCGAAGGCCTCGAGGCCGGTCTTGTCGTAGACGGAGAGCAGGACCCTCACGACAGCTCCTTCATCATGGGTCGGCCGGTTGCCCCTCGGGGTCGTGGTCGACCTCGTGCAGGAAATGGCGGATGGTGGCGGGGTACAGCCGGCGCTCGGCGACCTTGATGCGCTCGTGCAGCGCGGCCTCGGTGTCGCCGGGCTCGACGGGCACGGTGGCCTGGGCGAGGATCGGGCCGTCGTCGACCGTTGCGGTGGCGAGGTGGACGGTGCAGCCGGTCACGGGCACACCGGCGGCGAGGGCGTCGGCGACCGCATGCCACCCCTTGAACGCCGGCAGGAGCGCCGGATGGGTGTTGAGCACCCGGCCGGGGAACACCTCGAAGAGGCGAGGGGAAAGGATCGTGCCGAACCCGGCCATGGCGACGGTCCCCACCCGGTGGGCGGCGAGGGCGGCGATGACCGCCTCGGTGTAGCCGACACGGTCGAAGTCCGCCCCGAAGTTGCGCCGCTCGACCACCTCCACGGGAATGCCGGCGTCGGCGGCCAGCTTCTCCGCCGGGCAGGCCCGGTCGAGCAGCACCACGTCCACGTCGATCCCCTCGTCGATGATGGCGCCGAGGATCGTCCCGGTCCCCGACGCCATGACGCCGAGACCGCCGGCAGGGGTGGGATCCACGCCCGCGAACTTACCGGACGGCCTCGGACCCTCCCCCGCCCGGCGGAGCCGGGCCGCTCAGAGGGCCTCGACGATCTCGGCCATCTTCAGCCCGGCCTCGGTCGGGTTGTTGACCACGTGGACCCCCGCGGCGCCGAGCGCCTCCATCTTGGCCTGGGCGGTGCCCCTGGACCCGGAGATGATGGCGCCGGCGTGGCCCATCTTCTTGCCGGGAGGGGCGGTCACCCCGGCCACGTAGGCGACCACCGGCTTGTCGACCTCGGTGTCGATGAACGCCGCCGCCTTCTCCTCCTCGGCCCCCCCGATCTCGCCGAACATGGCGATGGCCCGGGTGTCGGGGTCGGCCTGGAAGGCGCGCAGGCAGTCGACGAAGTTGGTGCCGGGCACCGGGTCGCCGCCGATGCCGACGCAGGTGGTGACGCCGACGCCGAGGGTCTTGAGCTCGTAGAGGGCCTGGTAGGTGAGGGTGCCCGACCGGCTGACGATGCCGACCGGACCGCCGGGGAGGGCGATCTCGCCTGCGGTGATGCCGATGTTGGTCTTGCCCGGGCTGATGATCCCGGGGCAGTTGGGCCCCAGCAGCCGGGTCCCCGGGTGCTGGGCGGCGAGGGTGTTGTAGACCCTGGCCTCGTCGTGGGCGGGGATGCCCTCGGTGATGCACACCACCAGCGGGATGCCCGCGGCGGCGGCCTCGAGGATGGCGGCCGGCGCGGCCCTCGGCGGGACCGACACGAAGCTGGCGTTGGCGCCCGCGGCGGCCACCGCCTCGGCGACGGTGTCGTAGACCGGGATGCCCTCGACGTCCTGGCCGCCCTTGCCCGGGGTGACCCCGGCCACCACCTGGGTGCCGTAGGCCCGGTTGCGCAGGCCGTGGAAGCGGCCCTGCCCGCCGGTCAGGCCCTGGACGACGACCTTGGTGTGCTCGTCGACGAAGATGCTCATCGGGACGCCCTCTTCGAGGGCGCCGACGAGCGGGCGGCTCTGCTGGTCGGTTCGTACTGCGTGCTCACTGGATCGCTCCCGTTGCGGAGGTGGCGGGCTCGTCGCCCGCGAGCTCGACGGCCTTGCGGGCCGCTTCGAGCATGGTCGGGGACGAGATGAGGTGGTCGGATTCGACCGTCGCAATGATCGACCGGCCCTCGTCGGCGTTGGTGCCGTCGAGGCGGATGACGATGGGCGAGTTGATGACGACCCGTCCGAGGGCGGCAACGATCCCCTTGGCCACCTCCTCGCCGCGGGTGATGCCCCCGAAGATGTTGATGAAGATGGCCCGCACCTTGGGGTCGGAGTTGATGACCTCGAGCGCGTTGGCCATCACCTCGGCGTTGGCCCCGCCCCCGATGTCGAGGAAGTTGGCGGGCGATCCCCCGACCTGGTTGACCACGTCGCAGGTGCTCATGGCCAGCCCGGCGCCGTTGGCGACGATGCCCACGTAGCCGTCCAGGCCGACGTACTGGAGGCCCTTGCTGCGGGCCAGTCGCTCCCGCTCGTCGAGCTCGTCGATGTCGCGGAAGTCGTCCCACTCCGGATGGCGGAACGCGGCGTTGTCGTCGAGGGTGACCTTGGCGTCGAGGGCGTGCACCCGCCCATCGGGGGTCAGGATCAGCGGGTTGATCTCGACCAGGTCGGCGTCGCCCTCGACGTAGCAGCGGTACAGGTTGAGCAGGATGCCGACCGCCCCGTCACGCGCCTCGGCGTCGAGGCCGGCGTCGTCGACGAGGGTCCTGGCCTGCTCCTCGGTCAACCCGACGGCGGGGTCGATGTAGAGCCTGGCGATGGCCGTCGGGTCCTCGTCGGCGACGGTCTCGATCTCCACGCCCCCCCTCGCCGACACCATGCCGAGGTGCTGCTTGGCGCCGCGGTCGAGGGTGAAGCTGGCGTAGTACTCCTTGGCGATGTCCGAGGCGTGCTCGACCCAGAGCCGCTCCACGACGTGGCCCTTGATGTCGAGGCCGAGGATGTTGCCGGCGTGCAGCCTGACCTCGTCGGTGTCGGTCGCCAGCTTGACGCCGCCGGCCTTGCCCCGGCCGCCCACCTGGACCTGCGCCTTGACCACGACCGGGTAGCCGGCCTTGTCGGCCTCGACCACGGCCTGCTCCACGGTGTCGGCGACACCGCCGGCGGAGACGGGAATGCCGAAGCGGGCGAAGTACTGCTTGCCCTGGTACTCGTAGAGATCCACGCGCGCTCCTCGGTGCGGTAGGGGAAAAGGGGGAGAAAGGGTGCCCGTCACGTCAGGCGGTGCTGGTGGGTTCACGAGCGTCGAGCGCGGCCTCGAGCCACCCGGTGATGGTGGCCAGCGGGGCACCCGGGGTGAAGATCTCGGCCACACCGTGGGCCTTGAGCTCGGCGATGTCGGCGTCGGGGATGATGCCCCCGCCGAAGACGAGGACGTCCTCGGCGCCACCGTCGGCGAGCAGGTCGACGACCCGAGGAAAGAGGGTCAGGTGGGCCCCGGACAGGACCGATAGGCCCACGGCGTCGGCGTCCTCCTGGAGGGTCGTCTCCACGATCTGCTCCGGCGTCTGGTGCAGGCCGGTGTAGATCACCTCGAAGCCCGCTTCCCGCAGCGCCCTGGTGATCACCCTGGCGCCACGGTCGTGGCCGTCGAGTCCGGGCTTGGCCATCACCACCCGGTAGGGACGCTGCATCACCGCCGATGTTACGCATGACCGCCCCACCCGGCGCCAGCCCGGCGCCAGGCCGCCGCGAGGCCGCCGCCGCGGCCACGGCCGCCGCGGCGGCCCCCGCAGGAGGGTGACCCCGATCGGCGAAGCCGCCCCGTTACCATGAGCGGCGTCCCGGGGCGGCTTCGGAGGGGGATGCGCGTCGCAGGCGACGCCATGCTCCCGGGCCCCGACCCCTCGTCTCCTCCCGGAGTGGCCCCCGTTGTCCGACCCTTCCCGATCCCGCAGACGAAGCGACAGCTTCGACGGCCTCCGCAACCTGGGCCGCCCCGAGCAGGCACCCCGTCGGCACGGCCGCCGCGCGCCCGCCCAGCACCAGGCCCCGGGGGCGTCGCGCCCCGCGTCGGCGTCGCCGCAGGCGCCCCGCAGGGGCGGCAGGGTGAGGATCCGGCGGCGCTGGCCGCGGCGCATCCTGATCCTGGCCAACCTGGCCGTCGCCCTGCTCCTCGTCGTCGGGGTCGGGGCCTACGCCTACGTCCGCAACCAGCTCGGCCACATCCAACACGTGAGCATCGCCAGCCTCTCGCCCTCGCAGAACAAGGCGTTCACCCTGCTGATCGTCGGGTCCGACACCCGCCAGCTCGGAGGCTCGGGCAACGCCCAGTTCGGCAGCGCGGCCCAGACCCCCGGTCAGCGCTCGGACACGATCATGCTGGCGAGGATCGTGCCCGCCGCCCGGTCGATCACCCTGCTGTCGATCCCCCGTGACCTCTACGTCGACATCAAGGGCGTCGGCTACAGCCGGATCAACTCGGCGTTCGACAGCGGCCCCAACCTCCTGGTGTCGACCATCCAGAGCCGCCTCGGCATCCCGATCAACCACTTCGCCGAGGTCAACTTCGACACCTTCCGGCAGATCACCGACGCCGTCGGCGGCGTCAAGGTGTGGTTCCCGACCCCCGTCCGCGACATGTACTCGCTGCTCTCGGTGTCCCAGCCCGGCTGCGTGAACCTGACCGGCTCGGAGGCCCTCGGCTACGTGCGCTCCCGGCACTACGAGTACGAGGTCAACGGCCAGTGGGTCAGCCAGGCCCAGAGCGACCTGGCCAGGATCCAGCGCCAGCAGAGCTTCGTGAGGAAGATGCTGAAGAAGGCGGAGAGCAAGCTCACCGACCCGCTGACCCTCACCCGGGTGGTCGGCGCGGTCACCAAGAACCTGACCGTCGACACCCGCCTGTCCAGCAACGAGATGATCGCCCTGGCCGCCACCCTCCGCACGGCCAACGCCGGCGGCATCCCGAGCGAGACGCTGCCGGTGTACCCGGAGGTGATCGGCGGCGCCGACGTGCTCGGCCTCCAGCAACCGCAGGCCGCCCAGGTCATCGCCCACTTCAACGCCATCGGCGCGGCGTCGGCGGCCGCCGCCAGGACCAGCACCGGCCCCACGACGGCCTCGGCCTCGCTGCTCGCGTCCCGCACCCCGGCGACGCCGGCCGCCGCGCCCCCTCGCGGCGCGTTGGCGTCGTCGCCAGGACCGACGACCACCACCACCTACGTGCTCCCCGGACCCACCCCCACCCCGGCGCAGCTGGCCGGCTGCCAGTAGCGTCCCGCCGGACGTCTTCCCGGCTCTCGCCGTCTCCGGTCACGAACCCGCGCCCACCGCCGTCGATCGCCCGCGATCCGGGCCTTGCGCCGCCCACGGTGACCGCCCGATGGCGGGTGCAGCCGTGCGGCCGCTCAGCTGGCGGCCCGCTTGATCGGCGCCATGTGCAGGAGGAGCTGCTTGTCGCCCAGGCCGGGGAAGCGGACGCTGGCCTCGGCCCGCTGGCCCTCGCCGCGGACGTCGGTGACGATGCCTTCGCCCCACTTGGCGTGCACGATGGTCTCGCCGGTCCGCAGGCCGAGGGTCTCGGCGCCGGTGCCCTTCACCGGGGTCGAGCGCCCGGAGCGCAGGGCGGCCTCGACGATCTCGTCACGTCCGGGACCGAAGCTGTCGCCCGCTCCCCCCGCACGGCGCGGGCGCGGGCGGCGTGAGCCCTCGACCGTCCTGACCAGCTCCTCGGGGATCTCCTTGAGGAACCGGCTGGGCGGGTTGTACTGGGTCTGGCCCCACAGCGTCCGGCACCACGCGTTGGAGAGGTACAGGCGCTCGCGCGCCCGGGTGATCCCGACGTAGGCCAGGCGGCGCTCCTCCTCGAGCTCGTCGGGCTCGCCGAGGCTGCGCAGGTGGGGGAAGACCCCGTCCTCCAGGCCGACCAGGAACACGATCGGGAACTCGAGCCCCTTGGCCGTGTGCAGGGTCATGAGCGTGACCCGAGAGTCGTCGCCGTCGATCTCGTCGGCGTCGGCCACCAGGCTGACCTGCTCGAGGAACCCGGCGACGTCGGTGGCCTCGCGCGCCGCGCCGACCAGCTCCTCGAGGTTCTCGATGCGGCCGGCGGCCTCGATGCCGCCCTCCTCCTCCAGCTCGGCCAGGTAGCCGGTGGTGTCGAGCACCGTCTGGATGAGCTCGGCCGGCCCCGGCCGGTCCTGGCCCCCTGCGCCCGCCGGGTCGGCGTCGCCGACCTCGGGGATCCAGCGGGCCCGCAGGTCGGCCAGCAGGGCGAGCAGGGTGGCGATCCCGTTGAGGGCCCGGCCGGTCACCCCGGCCTTCTCGGCGTGCTCGAGGGCGTCGGCGAAGGGCAGCCCGTGGTCCCTCGCGTACCGGTCGACCCGGCCGATGCTGGTGTCGCCCACGCCCCGCTTGGGGACGTTGACGATCCGCTTGAGCGACACCTCGTCGGCCGGGTTGACCACCGCCCGCAGGTAGGCGAGGACGTCCTTGACCTCCCGGCGGTCGTAGAAGCGGGTCCCCCCGACCACGCGGTAGGGGATCCCCCGCCGGACCAGCTCCTCCTCGACGGCGCGGCTCTGGGCGTTGGTCCGGTAGAACACGGCGACGTCGCCCCAGTGGTACGGGCGGTCGAGCCCGTCGATGCCGCCGGCGCGTCCGTGGAGCCTGGCCACCTCGCCGGCCAGCCACGACCCCTCGTCGTGCTCGTCCTCGGCGTGGTAGTGCCGGATCGGCTCACCCCCGACCCGGTCGGTCCACAGGCGCTTGGGCTTGCGGGCCACGTTGTTGGCGATGACCGCGTTGGCGGCGTCGAGGATCGTCTGGGTCGAGCGGTAGTTCTGCTCGAGGGCGACCACCGTGGCATCGGGGAAGGCGTCCTCGAAGTGCAGGATGTTGCGGATGTCGGCCCCGCGGAAGCGGTACACCGACTGGTCCGAGTCGCCGACGACCGTCGCCTGGTGGTGCCGGCCGGCGAGGAGCAGGACCAGCTCGTTCTGGGCCGCGTTGGTGTCCTGGTACTCGTCGACCAGCACGTGGCGGAATCGCTGCTGGTAGTAGGCCAGCACGTCGGGCGCCCCCTGCAGGAGGTGGACCGTCACGAGGAGCAGGTCGTCGAAGTCCATGGCGCTGGCGGCCAGCAGGCGCTGCTGGTAGTCGCGGTACACCTCCGCGATGCGCCGCTCGATGACCGTGCTGGCCTTGCGGGCGTAGGCCTCGAAGTCGACGAGCTCGTTCTTCGCCTGGGAGATCTGGGCGTGGATGCCCCGCGCCGGGAAGCGCTTGGCGTCGAGGCCCAGGTCCCGGATCACGTACCCGGTGAGGCGCACCGCGTCGGCCTGGTCGTAGATGCTGAAGCTGGACCGGTAGCCGAGCCGCGGGGCGTCGCGCCGGAGGATCCGCACGCAGGCCGAGTGGAACGTCGACACCCACATCCGCTCCGCCACGGGTCCGACCAGCTCGCCGACCCGCCGGCGCATCTCGTCGGCCGCCTTGTTGGTGAAGGTGATGGCGAGGATCTCGAACGGCGAGATGCCCTTCTCGGCGATCAGCCACGCCACCCGCCGGGTGAGGACCCGCGTCTTGCCCGACCCGGCCCCCGCCACCACCAGCAGCGGGCCGCCGTCGTGGGTGACCGCCTCGGCCTGGACCGGGTTGAGGTCCTCGAGCAGCGACGCGCGGTCGGGTCCAGCCATGAGGATCCCACGGTACCTGAGGCCCGTGACGCCACCCGGGGCACCCGTTCCCCCCTGCGACGCCACGTGCCGACCGGGGAGCTCAGGAGCCGGCCTGCCACATGGCGGAGCGCAGCGCAGCGCGGACCCGCCGCTCGACGGCGGTGAAGGCCGGGTCCTCCCGGTCGGCGAGCAGCCTCGGCCGGGGCAGGCCGACGTCGACGACCTCCGCCACCCGGCCGGGACGGGGGGTGACGACGGCGATCCGGTCCGACAGGGCGACCGCCTCGGTCACGTCGTGGGTCACGAGCAGCACCGTCGAGCCCACCTCGGCCCACACCGCCCCGAGCCACTCCTGGAGGTCGGCGCGGGTGATCGAGTCGAGGCTGCCGAAGGGCTCGTCGAGCAGCATCAGAGTGGGCTCGGTCACGACGGTGCGCAGGAAGGCGACCCGGTGGCGCATGCCACCCGACAGCTGCCACGGCCAGGCGTCCGCGAAGGCGCCGAGGCCGAAGCGGTCGAGCAGCGGACGGGCCTTCGCCCGCGCCTCGCCGCGGGAGCGGCCGGCCAGGCGCAGCGGGAGGGTGACGTTGTCGATCACCCGCCGCCACGGCAGGAGGGCGTCGCGCTGGGGCATGTAGGCCGACGCCCCGAGCCGGTCGTCGACGCGGGTGCCGCCGATGCGCACCTCGCCGGCCGTCGGCTGGTCGAGGCCGGCGACGATGTTGAACACGGTGGACTTGCCGCAGCCGCTCGGGCCGATCACGCTGACGAGCTCGCCGGGGGCGGCGGCCAGGTCGAACCCGGCGACGGCCTCGACGGGGCCGCGCTCGGAGGCGAACGACCGCCCGATCCCACGAAGCTCGACCGAGCGCCCGGCGGCGGGGTGCTCGACGGCGCGCCCGGCCCCGGTCACGGTGCCGCCGGCGGGCGCCACGGCATGACCAGGCGTTGGAGGACGCCGACCACCACGAAGAGCGCGACGGTCAGCAGCGCGGTGACCACCGTCGCCCCGAAGACCAGGTCGGTGCGCGCCGGCACGTCGTGGGCGGCCGCGGTCAGGTACACCCCGATCCCCTGGGTGGCGCCGACGAACTCGGCGACGATGGCCGAGGTGAACGCGTAGGTCACGGCGATGCGCAGGCCGGTGAAGAGCTGGGGCAGCGCACTCGGCAGGCGCACCCGCACCAGCAGCGCCCACCGCGAGGCCCGCAAGGTGCGCAGCAGGGCCACCGCGTCAGGATCGGCGCCGGCCAGGCCCTGCACCAGGCCGACGGTGATCGGGAAGAAGCTGAACAGCGCCACCAGCCAGATCTTCGGGGCCAGGCCGAAGCCGAACCAGATGACCACCAGCGGGGCCAGGGCCACGATCGGGAGGGTCTGGGACGCCACCACCAGCGGGTAGATGCCGCCGCGCACGACCCGGGACGAGTCGACGGCCACACCGATGGCGACGGCCACCACCACGGCCACGACCAGCCCCACGACGGCCTCCTCGGTCGTCGTGGCCACCGCCGGCCACAAGTTGGCCCGGTCGTCGAAGGTCGATGCCACGACCAGTCGGGGCCCGGGCAGCACGGTCGGGTCGACGGCGAGCGCGGTGGTGAGCAGCTGCCACAGGGCGATGACCGCGGCGAGCACCAGCGCAGGGCCGCCCAGGCGGGGCAGGCGAAGGCGGCGGCGCCGGCCCGCGACTCGCGCACTGGTCTCATCCGGGCCGAAGGCGGCCGGAGCGACGCCGGCCTGATCGACGCCCGTCGGGTCGGACGAGTCCGAGGGGATCGGGGTGGCGCGGGTCCCGGTCACGGCAGGAGGGCGTCGGTGTAGTCGGCCGACGCCGGGGGGGCGGCCGATGCCCGGATCAGACCGCCCGACACCAGGAGCCTGGTGATGCCGGCGAAGTCGGCCGGCCCGAGGCGCCCCCACGAGCCGTCGGCGCCGACGAAGGTCCTGGCCGTGGCCGCCCCGGTGGCGGCCACCACGCCGGCGTCGTGTCCGAGGAAGGTCGGGTTGGCCGCGACCAGCATGGCCTCGGCCCGCTTCGGGTGGGCGGCGGCGAAGCGGTAGCCGTCGGAGAGGGCAGCCAGCCCCTGGCGCAGCAGGGAAGGGTCGGAGCGGATCAGGGCGTCGGTCGCCACGAAGGCGTCGTCGGGGAAGGCGAAGGTGGACCCGAGGTAGCGGGCGATGGGCCACTCCCTCAGGTGGACGCCGGCCAGCTCCGCGGTGACGTCGTCGATGCCGCCGAAGGTGATGGAGTACGCCACCCGGTGGGCGGCGAGGGCCTGGTAGGCGTTGTCGCCCAGGTCGACCTCGCGGACCACCGGGTGGGCCACGCCGGCCGCGCGGAGCACCGCCTTCAGGATGGGCGCGTCGCTCGACACACCGAACCCGCCGTAGAGGGTGCCGCTCAGCTGGGCCACGCTCCGGTACGGCGACGATGCCAGCACGGCGATATCGACGGTGTTGCGCTGGGTCAGGGCGGCCACGGCCCGGTAGTGCAGGTGACCCGCCGCGTTGGTCGCCGGGATGCCGGGTGGGTAGGTCAGGCCGAGGTCGGTCCGGCCGGCGGCGAGGAGGGTCTCGGCCGGCGTGCCGGTGTAGGGCACGATCTCGAGGCGGATGCCGCGGGCGGTGAAGTAGCCGTTGGCCTGGGCCGCGTAGATGCCCAGGTAGTTGACGTTGGGGGTGTAGTCGAGGGCGATCCGCAGCGTCCGCAGCGGGCGGCCCGTGGCGGAGGTGGCTGGGGGCGCCGACCCGCAGCCGGCGGCGACCAGGGCGGCGGCCACGGCCGCGGCCAGGGCGACCAACGGCCGCCGGGACGACCGGTGTCGGCTGACCCGGGCTCGGCCGGTGCGGGGCCGGCCGGCTCGGCGCGGCCAGGTGCGACTGCGGCGCGTCGTGTCCCGGTCGCTCGGTACGACGGTGGTCATGGTGGCGGCTCCCTCGCCGGCATTATCCGGTCAGGTTCAGACGGTCGACGCCACTGCCGGCGTCCTCTCAGCCCGGTCGTGCCCGAGCTCCCGTAACGAGTTGTGGACCGACGATACCCCGGCCGGTCGCCGCCGCGGTAGGCGCACCCGTCGACGGGACGGTAGCGGACCGGTGGCAAGCTCACGCCGTGACCGCGCCGCTCCGACCTGAACGCTCGGGGAGCCTCGACGCGTGGATAGCGGGGCTGCGGTCCGGCGGGCGCGGGCGACCCGTCGTGATCGGGATCGACGGCTGGTCGGGCAGCGGCAAGACCACCGTCGCCGATGCCGTGGCCGCCCGGCTGGGCGCGGCCGTGGTCCACGTCGACGACCTCGTGCCCGGCTGGCACGGCCTGGCCGAGTCGGTGCGGCTGCTGGTCGACACCGTGCTCCGACCCCTGGCCGCGGGTGACCGGGCCCGCTGGCCCGTCTGGGACTGGGAGACGGAGTCCTATGCCGGTGAGCGCAGCGTCGAGCCGCTCGGCGTGGTCGTCGTCGAGGGTTGCGGGGCCGGCGCCCCCCCGGCCAGGCCGTACCTGAGCGGGCTGGTCTGGATCGACTCCGGCTCGGACGAGCGCCGCCGCCGCCTCGAGGCCAGGCCCGACTGGCCCACCTACCGGCGGTGGTGGCGCACCTGGTCCGACCAGGAGGCCGAGCTCCGGCGGAGCGACGACCCGGGCGCGCACGCCGACGTGGTCGTGACCTGGGCCGACGACCAGCCCGTCGCCCACGTGGCGAACCGGCCGGGCGCCGTGCGAGGGTGGGACGAGCCGAGCACCCAGGGAGAGATCGTGGCGCTGTCGTTTGACCCGGAGTTCGGCGAGGCGCTCGCCGCCTACGCGGCCACCGCCGGGGAACGGCCACCCCCGCCCGCGCCCGGTGACTGGGCGGCGAGGCGGGCCAACGTCGACGCCGTCCTCCGTGTCGTCGCCGAGCAGCTCGGCCTCCCCGACGGGGTCACCGTCGAGGACGCCAGCGCGGAGGGGCCGGACGGCCCGGTCCCACTGAAGGTGATCCGACCGGCCGACGCCGGGCGTGGCATCGCCGTGCACATGCACGGCGGTGGGATGATCGCCGGCACGGCCGCGTCGATGGTCAGTTTGACGGCCCGCTCCGCGGCCGGCGCCGGCATCACCGTGGTCTCCGTCGAGTACCGCCTGGCCCCCGAGCACCCTTTCCCCGCCGGGGTGGAGGATGCCTACGCCGCCCTGCAGTGGACGGCGGCGCACACCGCCGAGCTCGGCGCCGACCCCGGGCGCCTCGGCGTGATGGGCGAGAGCGCAGGGGGTGGTCTGGCTGCCGCCGTCGCCCTCATGGCGAGGGACCGTGGCGGGCCGGCCATCGCCCTGCAGGCGCTCGTGTACCCGATGCTCGACGACCGGACGGTCATCCCCGACGACGCCCTGGCCGGGCTGCCGCTCACCTGGACCTACGACGACAACGTCACCGGCTGGGGCGCGCTCCTCGGCGCGGCCGACCGGGGCACCGAGGTCTCGCCCTACGCCGCCCCCGCCCGCGCCGTCGACCTGGCCGGCCTGCCCCCCGCCTACATCGAGGTCGGCGGGCTCGACATCTTCCGCAACGAGGACATCGCCTACGCCGGGCGCCTCTCGGCGGCAGGTGTGCCCACCGAGCTGCACGTGCACGCCGGCGTCCCCCACGCCTTCGAGCTGTTCGGACCCGCCACCGCCGTCGCTCGGCGGGCGGTCGCCGACCGGATGCGGGTCCTCGCCACCCTCAACCGCTGAAGGCCCGTCGATCGCAGAAGGGCCATCTCGCCGAGATCGGCACTATACTGATTAGCACAACGCCATTCAGTACACTATGGGTATGGCTCGCCCGACCAACCCGTTCCACTACGGCACGCCCGTCGGCGGCGCGCAGTTCACCGGCAGGACCGCCGAGCTCGATGCGCTCGCCGCCCGGCTGCGCGACGGCATCAACGTCGTCCTGATCTCCCCTCGCCGGTACGGCAAGACCTCCCTGCACCAGGCGGCCACGGCCAGGCTCCAGCGAAGCAGGCCGGCCCCGGCCGTCGTCGAGGTCAACGTGCTGCGCGCCGGCACCCTGGCCCGCTTCGTGAGCCTGCTCACCGCCGGCGCGTACCGGCTGCCCGGCACCAGGTGGGCGAGGGCCCGCCAGGCCGTCCCCGAGTTCCTCCGGCGGGTGCGGGTCACGCCGACCGTGACCTTCGATGCCGGCGGCAACCCTCGATTCGGCTTCGACGCCGCCATCGGCGGGGCCGACGCCGAGACCGTCATCGCCGACGTCTACACCCTGCTCGGCGAGGCGGCGGCCACACGGCCGAGCGTGCTGGTGCTCGACGAGTTCCAGGCCGTCACCCGCCTCGGCGCCGACCTCCCCGACCTGTTGAAGGCGCTCGCCGACGAGCACCCGTCGGTGAGCCTGGTGTTGGCCGGGTCGCGCCGCCACCTCATGGACGAGCTCGTCGTCGAGCGCAGGGCTCCCCTCTTTGGCATGGCCCAGCACCTCGCCATCGGCCCGATCGACGATGCGGCCATGGTCCGCTTCCTCGTCGATCGGGCCGCAACCGGCGGCAGGACCATGACCGAGGCGACCGCCGCGCTCCTGTTGGCGCGCGCCGGGCCCGTCCCCAACGACATCCAGCATCTCGCGTACGACGCCTTCGAGCTGGCCGGGGCCGTCGTCGACGATGCAGCCGTGGACGCAGGCATGGCCGCGGCCGTCGGCCACGACGCGGCGCTCTACGCGGAGCAGCTGACACGTCTGTCCCCCGGCCAGACCCGGCTGGTCGTCGCCCTCGCGTCCCGGTCCCCCGACCAGCCGTACTCGGCCGGCTTCGCCCGGTCCGTCGGCCTGGCCAACGCCAGCTCGGTCCACAAAGCCCTCCAGCCGCTGCTGGAGACCGACGACGTGGTGTTGCGGGACGGGAGGCTGGTGGTGGCCGACCCGTTCTTCGCCGAGTGGCTGCGGGGCGACCCGACATGACCGACACGACCCTCCGACGTGGGGGGCAGGCCGGGCGTCCGGGTCCACCCCTCCGCCGCATCCGTCAGGCGCTCAGCGGGGTCATTCCCACTCGATGGTGCCCGGCGGCTTGGAGGTGATGTCGAGGGCGACGCGGTTGACGCCGGCGACCTCGTTGATGATCCGGCTGGAGAGCCGCTCGAGCACGTCGTAGGGCAGCCTGGCCCAGTCCGCCGTCATGGCGTCGTCGCTGGTGACCGCCCGAATGACGATCGGGTAGGCGTAGGTGCGCTCGTCGCCTTGCACCCCGACGGTGCGGACCACCGGCAGCACGGCGAAGCTCTGCCACAGGCTGCGGTACAGCCCGGCCCTGCGGACCTCCTCGGTGACGATGGCGTCGGCCGCCTGCAGGATCCCGACCCGCTCGGCGGTGATGGTCCCGACGATGCGCACGGCCAGGCCGGGTCCCGGGAAGGGCTGGCGCCACACGATCTCCTCGGGCAGGCCGAGCTCCTCGCCCACGGCGCGGACCTCGTCCTTGAACAGGGCGCGCAGCGGCTCGACCAGCTCGAAGTCCATGTCGTCGGGCAGGCCGCCCACGTTGTGGTGCGACTTGATCCTCGCCGCGTCCTTGGTCCCCGACTCGATGATGTCCGGGTAGAGGGTCCCCTGCACGAGGAACCCGGCGGCGCCCAGGTCAGCGGCCGCCTCCTCGAAGACCCGGATGAAGGTCTCGCCGATGATCTTGCGCTTGCGTTCCGGGTCGGCCACGTCGTCGAGCGCCCCGAGGAAGCGGTCGGCCGCCTCGACGTGGACCAGGTCGACGCTGAACTGGTCCCTGAAGGTCTCCTCGACCTGGTCGGCCTCACCGGCTCGCAGCAGGCCGGTGTCGACGAACACGCACGTCAGCTGGTCGCCGACCGCCTTGTGGACCAGGGCGGCGGCAACCGCGGAGTCGACCCCGCCGGAGAGCCCGCAGATGACCCGCTCGGTGCCGATCTGGGTCCGGATGGCGTCGACCGCGGCGTCGATGACCGAGCTCATCGTCCAGGTCGGCCGGCAGCCGGCCACGTCGTAGAGGAACCGCTTGATGATGTCCTGGCCGCCGTGGGTGTGGACCACCTCGGGGTGGAACTGCACCCCGTAGATCCGCCGGGCCGGGTCCTCGAGGGCGGCGACGGGCGCGTCGGGGGTCGACGCGGTCGCCCGGAAGCCCGCCGGCGGCGACGCCACCGCGTCGAAGTGGCTCATCCACACGTCGAAGCTCGGCGGCACGTCGCCGAAGAGCACGGAGGGGGCGGGACCTTCCCCGGCGGGGACGTCGGGCTCGGGCGCGGTGACGCTGAGGGCCGTCCGGCCGTACTCCCCGCGGCCGGAGGCGTCGACGACCCCGCCGAGCTGCTGGGCGATGAGCTGGGCGCCGTAGCAGATGCCCAACACGGGGATCCCGGTGTCGTAGATCTCCGCGTCGAGGCTCGGGGCGCCGTCGACGAACACCGACTTGGGGCCGCCGGAGAGGATCACCGCGGCCGGCCTCCTGGCCGCCAGCTCCGCTGCGGTGATCGTGTGGGGGACGATCTCGCTGTAGACGTGGGCCTCCCGGACCCGCCGGGCGATCAGCTGGGCGTACTGGGCCCCGAAGTCGACGACCACCACCGTGTCGAACGAGCGGGTGTCGATCGACCCGTGCTCACCAGGAGATCCGTGCTCACCGGGAGATCCGTGCTCACCGGCCTCGGTTGCGGTCACGGGAGGGGCCTAGTGGCCCATGCCGACGCCCTGCGAGCGCTGCAGGTTCTTGCCCTCGGTCTGCAGGGCGGGGGCGACCATGACCTCGGCCTTCTGGAACTCCTTGACCGACTCGTAGCCGCACGTGGCCATGGACGTGCGCAGCGCGCCGAACAGGTTGAGGCGCCCGTCGTTCTCGTGGGCCGGGCCGACGAGGATCTCCCGCAGCGAGCCGCGGATGGTCGTCTCGACCCTTGCGCCACGGGGCAGCGTGGGGTGGAACGTCGCCATCCCCCAGTGGTAGCCCCGTCCCGGCGCTTCGGTCGCGGCGGCGAGGGGCGAGCCGATCATGACCGCGTCGGCCCCGCAGACGATGGCCTTGGCGATGTCGCCGCCGGTGCCCATGCCGCCGTCGGCGATGACGTGGACGTAGACGCCGGTCTCGTCGAGGTGCTGGGCGCGCGCCGCCCTGGCGTCGGCGATGGCCGTGGCCTGGGGCACGCCGAGACCGAGCACGCCCCGGGTGGTGCAGGCGTGGCCGGGTCCGACACCGACGAGCACGCCGACCGCGCCGGTGCGCATCAGGTGCAGGGCGGCCTGGTAGGAGGCGCAACCGCCGACGATGACGGGGATGTCGAACTCGCGGATGAAGCGCTTGAGGTTGAGCGGCTCGACGGTCTTGGAGACGTGCTCGGCGGACACGACGGTGCCCTGGATGACGAACAGGTCGAGGTCGGCCTCGAGCAGCGCCGGCGCGAGCTGCTCGGTCCGCTGCGGGGTCAGCGACGCGCAGGTGGTGACGCCGGCCTCCTTGACTTCCCGGATGCGCTGGGTGACGAGCTCGGCCTTGATCGGCTCGGTGTAGATCTGCTGCATGCGGGCGGTGGCCTTGTCGGTGTCGAGGTGGGAGATCTCCTCGAGCAGGGAGTCGGGGTCCTCGTAGCGGGTCCACAGGCCCTCCAGGTTGAGCACGCCGACCCCGCCGAGCCGGCCGATCTCGATGGCCGTCGACGGGCTGATCACCCCGTCCATGGCCGATCCCATCAGCGGGAGCTCGAAGCGGTAGGCGTCGATCTCCCAGGAGATGTCCACGTCCTCGGGGTCGCGCGTCCTGCGGCTCGGGACGATCGCGATGTCGTCGAACCCGTAGGCCCGCCGCCCCGTCTTGCCCCGCCCGATCTCGACCTCGGCCACGCTGGGACTCCCTTGTCCGTCCAGTGTTGACCCCGCCCAGCCTATCGGCCCGGCCGCGCCCCCATCGCCGCCTCGGGACCGGCCCGGCGGTCGTCGGTCACGCCGCGGTTCACCCCGTGGCCACGGTGAAGGCGCCGACCCGGACGCGGCACGGGCGGTCGGTGCCGGTCTGCACCGGGAAGCGCCTGGTCCCCCCGAGGATGCTGACCACCAGCGTCTGGTGCACCTGGTGGGCCGGGGCCGACCCGCAGGAAGCCACGCTGATCAGGACGCTCATCGCCGCGCTGGCGCCCGGCACGAGCACGGCCAGGCCGTCGACCGCACCAGGCTCGTTGGCCACGACGCGGGCCAGGCGGGTGGGGGCGCCGGGCAGCACGAGGCGGGCGTGCGGCCTGGTGGGCACGGCGCACTCGGTGTGGGAGACGTTGACCAGGGTGACCACGATCACGGCCAGGCCGGCGGTCCCCCCCTGGGAGCTGTCCCCTCGGCGCAGGTCGGCCAGCGCGCAGCGGGGGACGACGACCGCCGCTGGGCCGGAGCTGAGCGGGGAGGGCCCCGACCCGCCGAACCTTGCCGATCCGCCGAACCCCATGGAGGACTGCCGCCCGCCGCCCTGCGTCGACCTGCGGGGGTGCCCCCCGCCGACGACCGTGGCCGCCACCGCGGCGCCGGCGGTGACCGCGGCGACCAGCGCCGCCACCACCACCACCCGTCGATGCCGACTCGGGCGCGCCGGCGGGGTCACCCCGGCGCCTCCACCCTCCCGGGGGCCGGCGGCGCGCAGCGCCGCGGCGGCGGCTTCCAGGTGCCCGGTCCCGGCGGCGCCGGTCAGCTCGGCCAGCGCAGCATCGACCTGGGCGACGGGCACCGCGAGGGTCGACGCGATGTCGGGGGCGCCGAGCCCGGCGACGAAGGCCAACGCACCGATCTCGGCCGCGGCGGGTCCGCGACCGCGGAGCCAACGCCACGTGGCGTCACCCGGGTCGGCGCCGAGGGGAGCCCCGGCGCGCCGGGCTGGCGCCACGGGGCGGGTCCCGGCGGCGAACAGCGGGTGGGTGGCCGGGGCGCGCAGCTCGGGTCCCCACCCCGTCGGGAGCGCGACGTCGGCGGACGCCCTGGTCCCCAGCGGGTGGCGCCGGCGCCAGCGCCTGGCGGCGCGCACCGACGCCAGCAGCAGGGCGTGGCGGCCGTCGAGCCCACCGCCGGGCACCGGCGCGCCGGGGCGGACGGCCGGGTCCCGAACGTCGAGCCCGGTGAGCACCGCGGCGACCTGCACGGCGGCAACCTTCGCGGCGGCGTCGTGGTCGCCGGGGCCGGCCGGTCTCCCGGAGGCGGCGTGGGCGGGCACCGGCAGGCCCGGGGACCGGAGCTAGGACTCGCTCGGCTGCTGCCCCGTCCACCGGCCGGGAGGCGGCGGCCAGGCGGCGTCGAGGCTGGCCCTGGCCGCCCTCGAACGCTCGTCGTCCTCATCGCGCCGGGTGACGTGACCGTCGACCCGGGTCGGGTCGTCGGCGACGGGGAAGGTCGCGGTGGGATCGGCGTCGCCGGCCGGCACGGCGCCGGGGGCGGCCGCCATCGTGGTGGTGGCGAAGCGGTCACCCTCGCCAGGGAGGCCCGTGGCCGGGGGGGCGACGGCGGGGGGCGGGGGCGGCTGGGCCGCCCACCGGGTGGCGACGGATCTGGCGCTCGGCACCGGTGACCAGCCGCCTGCCGGCGCGGCCTCCGTCACGGGCGGCGGGCCGGCGGGTGCGGGATCGGCGGCCCGAGGCGGAGCGGAGGGGGCGGGGTGGGCCGGAGCGGCGTAGGCGGCCCCGGGGGCGGGGACGCTCCAGCCGCCTGCCGGCGCGGTCGGCGCGCCCTCGGGCCGGGCCGGGGCGGGACGCCACGGCGAAGTCTCGGGCGACACGCCGAGCGGGGAGGCGGGGCGGGCCGTCGGCGGGACGAGCACCACGGCGGCCACCCCGGCACGACGCTGCTCGATCTCCCCACGCTCGGTGGGGGCGCGGGGGATGGGCACCGGCCAGGTGGGCTGGTGCTCCGGCTTGGCGAGGGAGGCGTGGCAGCGCGCGCAGCGCTCCGCCGGCTCCCCGGCGATCGTCCCGCAGCTCGGACAGGTCATGGAACTGCCAAGGCTACCGGCCCGGGAGCCCTTTAGCCGCCCGGGCCGGCCAGCACCGGCCGGAGCACGGCGAGGAGGTCGACGAGCAGTCGCGCCGTGGCGCCCCAGACCGTGTCGCCGGGCAGGTCGAAGAAGTACAGCGGCCGGTCTCCCCCGCCCGGCCACGACCATCGCTCCTCGTGGAAGGTGCCGTCGGCCACGAGGTCGACGATCGGTGCGGCGAAGGCCCGCTCGACCTCCGCCGGGTTGGGTCGGAGGGCCGGGCGGGAGGCCAGCACGGCGACGTAGGAGGTGATGATCGAGTCGCTCGACACGGTCGCCATCGGCGGCAGCTGGCCGATGACCTCCACGGCAGCGGGATCGAGGCCCACCTCCTCCTCGGCCTCGCGGAGGGCGGCGTCGACCGGCGACTCTCCGGGTTCGATGCGCCCGCCGGGGAAGGAGACCTCGCCGGTGTGGGACCGCAGCGTCGATGAGCGTCTGGTCAGCAGGACCACCGCCTGGCCGTCCTCCTCCCACAGGGTGCAGAGGACCGCAGCCGACCGCGGATCGTCCGACGGCAGCCGGTCGTGGGCCTCCACCGGTCGGGGCCGGCTGGCGGGCCGGTCGGGGCCGAAGGGCTCGAAGGCCCGCACGACCGACGCCAGCGGGACCGAGCGCGGCGGGCGCGACGCCCACCAGGGGGGACGGCCCGGCGCCCACCGCTCCGGCCTGGGGATGCGCTGGGCACCTCCGCGCGGCGGGGAGGAGGCGGCGGCGTCAGACAACCGGCGTCCAGGCCTCCGTCGCCGTCTCGTCGGGGACGGCCGCGACCTCGACCGGGCTGGCCGCCACCAACTGCTCGAGCACGTCGCGCAGGCCGGCCGTCTTGAGCGTGCTCATCACCCGGCCAGGGGTGGCCTCGCCGCGCTCCCACTCCATCCAGGCTTCGAGCAACTTGGCCGGGTCCGGCGGCGGCTTCTCCATGCCCGCAGGCTACCGGAGGTCCCGGGTGGGCCCAGCTACCGGAGGTGCCGGGTGGGCCCAGCCACCGGAGGCGGGGTCGGGGCGCGCCGCGACCCGGGGCCAGACGGCGGACCCGGGTCGCGGAGGTGACGATGTCGTCAGGGTGCAGCCGGTGCGGCTGCGGCGGGGACGGGCTAGAAGCCCATGCCCCCCATGCCGCCCATGCCGCCCATGCCGCCGCCGCCGGGGGGCATGGCCGGGGCGGGCGCGGCCTTCTCCGGCTTGTCGGCCACCAGCGCCTCGGTGGTGAGGAGCAGGCCGGCGATCGACGCGGCGTTCTGCAGCGCCGAGCGGGTCACCTTGGCCGGGTCGATGACGCCGGCCTTGACCAGGTCGACGAACTCACCGGTGGCCGCGTTGAGGCCGGTGTTCCCGGTCTCGCGCTCGGCCTGCTGGATGATGACGCTGCCCTCGAGGCCGGCGTTGAAGGCGATCCACTTGAGGGGCTCCTCGACCGCCTTGCGGACGATGTTGGCGCCCGTGGCCTCGTCACCGGTCAGGCCCTTGACGACCTTGTCGATGGCCGAACGGCTGCGGAGCAGCGCGGTGCCACCGCCGGGGACGATGCCCTCCTCGATGGCCGCCCTGGTCGCCGAGAGGGCGTCCTCGATGCGGTGCTTCTTCTCCTTGAGCTCGACCTCGGTGGCCGCTCCGACCTTGACCACGGCCACGCCGCCCGAGAGCTTGGCCAGGCGCTCCTGGAGCTTCTCGCGGTCCCAGTCGGAGTCCGACTCGTCGATCTCCCGCTTGATCTGGGCGATCCGGCCCTTGACGTCGGCGGAGGTGCCGGCGCCGTCGACGATGGTCGTGTTGTCCTTGTCGACCACCACCTTGCGGGCCTGGCCGAGCAGGTCGACGGTGGTGTTCTCCAGCTTGAGGCCGACCTCCTCGGAGATGACCTGGCCACCGGTGAGGGTGGCGATGTCGCCGAGCATGGACTTGCGCCGCTCACCGAAGCCCGGCGCCTTGACCGCGACGGAGGTGAAGGTCCCGCGGATCTTGTTGACCACGAGGGTGGCGAGGGCCTCGCCCTCGATGTCCTCGGCGATGATCAACAGCGGCTTGGCGGCCTGCATGACCTTCTCGAGGACGGGCACCAGGTCGTGGACGGCGCTGACCTTGGAGTTGACGATGAGGATGTAGGGATCGTCGAGGCTGGCCTCCTGGCGCTCCCCGTCGGTGACGAAGTACGGCGACAGGTAGCCCTTGTCGAACTGCATGCCCTCGGTGAAGTCGAGCTCCAGGCCGAAGGTGTTGGACTCCTCGACGGTCACGACGCCGTCCTTGCCGACCTTGTCGATGGCGTCGGCGATGACCTCGCCGATGGAGGCGTCCGCCGCGGAGATGGAGGCGACCTGGGCGATCTCGCTCTTGTCGTCCACGTCCTTGGCCTGGGCCTTGACGGCCTCGACGACGGCGGCGACGGCCTTGTCCATGCCCCGCTTCAGCGAGGTGGGGCTGGCGCCGGCGGCCACGTTGCGCAGGCCCTCGCGGACGAGCGCCTGGGCCAGGACGGTCGCGGTCGTGGTGCCGTCACCGGCCACGTCGTTGGTCTTGGTGGCGACCTCCTTGACCAGCTGGGCGCCCATGTTCTCGAAGGGGTCCTCGAGCTCCACCTCGCGGGCGATGGTGACGCCGTCGTTGGTGATGGTCGGGGCGCCGAACTTCTTGTCGATGACCACGTTGCGGCCGCGGGGTCCGAGGGTGACCTTGACCGCGTCGGCCAGCTTGTTGACCCCGGCTTCGAGGCCGCGCCTCGCCTGCTCGTCGAACTTGAGCTGCTTGGGCATTACTTGCTGACCTTGGCCAGGACGTCACGCGAGGTGAGGATCAGCACGTCCTCGCCTTCCACGGTGATCTCGGTGCCGCCGTACTTGGAGTAGACGACCTTGTCGCCGACGACGATGTCGAGGGGGACGAGCTCGCCGGTCGATTCGGCCCTGCGGCCGGGTCCGACAGCGAGGACCTCGCCCTGCTGGGGCTTCTCTTTGGCGGTGTCGGGGATGACGAGGCCCGAGGCCGTGGTCTCCTCGGCCTCGCTCGGGCGGACGACGATGCGGTCGTCGAGCGGCAGCAGACTCATGGTGATGCGCCTCCGTTGGCGGTAGTGGTGGAACGGGGTCGCCGGCGGTCGTTAGCACTCACACCGGGCGAGTGCTAACGATACCACTCCCCGGCGAGATCTCAACCGGGTCCCTCGTCCCGGGCGAACGGGAGGCGGAGATTGGGGTCGGCGGCGGCGTCGAGCGGGGTCGGCCCTTCGAGGCGCAGGCGGTGCCAGGCGGTGGCGCCGACCATGGCCGCGTTGTCGGTGCACATGGCCAGGCTGGGGACGAACGCGGCGATGCCGTCGGCCTGGCAGGCCTCGACGATCCTGGCCCGCAGGGCCGAGTTGGCCGCCACCCCTCCACCGATGCAGATCCCCCTGGCGCCGACCGACGCAGCCGCCGCCCTGGCCTTGGCCACGAGCACGTCGACCACGGCCTCCTGGAACGACGCGGCCACGTCGGCCGGGTCGGCGTCGGGGTGGCGGTCGACGTAGGTGACCACGCTGGTCTTCAGACCGGAGAAGGAGAAATCCAACCCCTGGTGGGCCAGACCGCGCGGGAAGCGGATGGCGTCGCGGTCGCCGACGGTCGCCAGGCGGTCGACGGCCGGTCCACCCGGGTACCCGAGGCCGAGGTAGCGGGCCACCTTGTCGAAGGCCTCTCCGGCCGCGTCGTCGATGGTCTGGCCGAGCAGGCGGTAGCCGCCGTCGCGGGTCATCTCGATCAGCAGCGTGTGGCCGCCGGACACCAGCAGCACCACGGCGGGGAGCGCCAGGTCGGGGTCCTCGAGGAAGGCGGCGTGGAGGTGGCCCTCGAGGTGGTTGACCCCGACGAAGGGCAGCCCCCAACCCATGGCGTAGCCCTTGGCCGCGCCGACCCCGACCAGCAGGGAGCCGATCAGGCCGGGGCCGATGGTGGCCGCGACCGCGTCCAGCTCGTCCGGCGAGCTGCCGGCCTGCGCCAGGGCCTCGTCGACCACCGGCACGACGAGCTCGAGGTGGGCGCGGCTGGCGACCTCCGGCACGACCCCGCCGAAGCGGGCGTGGAGGTCGGCCTGGCTCGACACGACCGACGACCGGACGTCGCGACCGTCGTCGACCACCGCGGCGGCCGTGTCGTCACAGGAGGTCTCGATGGCGAGGATGCGCATGTCAGCGCTCACCGACGTCGTCGACCGTCGGCGTGCCCAGCCCGGCCTCGACGGCCGCCAGCTCGGCCTCGTAGTCGTCGGTGTGGATGTCGCGGGCCCACATGACCGCCGCGTCCTCGTGGATCTCGGCGTAGTAGTTCTTCCTGATCCCCTCGATCGTGAAGCCGAAGCGACGGTACAGCTCCTGGGCCGCCCGGTTGCTGACCCGCACCTCGAGGGTGAGGTGCCGGGCGCCCCTGGCCCTGGCCGCCCTGGCCTGGTGGAGCAGCAGCCGCGTCCCGATCCCCCTGCGGTGCTGCTGCGGGTCGACGGCGATGGTGGTGATGTGGCCCTCGTCGGCGGTGAGGAGCAGGCCGGCGTAGCCGACGACGGCCCCGTCGCTCCTGGCCACGACGTAGTGGCGGCTGGTGCGCATGGCCAGCTCGCTCATGTACAGCGTGAGCGTCCACGGGCGGGGGTAGACCTGCCCCTCGATCCGCAGCACCTGGCGCAGGTGGCGCCGGCGCATCCTGACCAGCTGGATCGACCCGCCGGGCGCGGTCGGGTCGGCGCCGGAACCCACGCCGTGGCTCCCGGCCTCCCCGTCGCCCACGGCGCCCCGGTCGGGGCGCGCCGGGCTCACCCGGCCCGCCGGGGGGCGATCGCGGGACGGGACCGCTCGCTCCAGCCGATGCGGACGTCGGCCTGGCGCAGGTACACGGCTTGCACGGACGCCGCGTCGACGGCCGCGCCCGCCCCGAACCTGGCCTCGGCCAGCGCCGCCCAGGCGGCCGCGTCGGGATGGTCCGACGACGAGGGGCCGACCTCGATGTGGTCCCCGGCCACGACCTCGGGGTGGCGGCGGGCCCCGTCGCCGACGACCAGGATCCCGGTCCCGGCGCCTGCAGGGCCGCCGGCCCGGAGCCGGCCGAGGCGGGCGGCGAGCGCGTCGGGGGCCAGCACGCCGGGCGCCAGGATCTCGGTGCGCCCCGGCCCGGGCACCTCCGCGCTCGGCTCGGTGATCGCCGCGAACACCTCACCGCGGCGGGCGTCGACCACGGCGGCGACGGGCCTCGGCTCGTGGCGCCACGGCCAGGCCAGGGCGTCGAGGCTGGAGACGGCGACCACCGGGATGCGCAGAGCAGCGGCCAGGCCCTTGACGGTGGCCACGCCGACGCGCAGGCCGGTGAACAGGCCGGGGCCGACGTCGACCGCCAGGGCGTGGAGATCGGCGAAGGCCAGCCCGGCGTCGGCCACCGCCAGGGAGATGGCCGGCGCCAGCAGCTCCCCGTGGCGGCGCTCGCCCACCACGCCGCTCGACGCGGCCACCGCCCCGCCGACCGACACGGCGACGCTCACGCGCGGCGTGGCCGTGTCGACCACCAGGAGGTTCACGCCCCGGCCCGATCGGCGCCCGCCGGCCCGTCTTCCTCGACGGTCAGCTCCTCGACGGTCACGCCGGCCGCGCCCAGCGCGGCGCGCACCGTGGCGAGCCGCGACGACCAGGCCGCGCCGACCGGCGTCACCACGATGCGGCGCGCCCCGGCACCGGCGGGCTCGATCTCCAGGAGGAGGTGATCGGGGAGGAGCGCGGGGAGCGCCCGCTGACCCCACTCGACCACGCCGACCGCGCCGTCGTCGAGCAGCTCGGGGAGGCCGAGGTCGACCGCCTCGCGCAGGTGATCGATGCGGTACAGGTCGGCGTGGACCAGGTCCCAGCCACGCGACGTGGGGTAGGTCCGCACCAGCGTGAAGGTCGGGCTGGTGACCACCTCGTCGACGCCGGCGGCCGCGGCCATGGCCTTGGTGAAGGCCGTCTTGCCGGCGCCGAGCGGGCCGCCGAGCACGAGCAGGTCGCCGGGGCCGACGACCGCGACCATCGCCGACGCGACCGCCGCCGTGCCGTCGAGGGTGGCCACCTCGACGACCAACGCAGGCACCCCGATCACGCCAGCAGCTCCTTCACCCGGACGAAGTCGGCCCGCATCTTGGCCAGGACCTCGCCGCCGCCGCGCAGCGCGGCGGCCGGGTGGAACGTCGGCACCAGCTGGGCGCCCGTGTCCCCCCAGGTGTAGGACCGACCCCGCAGCCTGGTGATGCCCTCGGTGGTGTCGAGGAGCAGCCGGGTCGAGAAGTTGCCCAGGGTGAGCACCACCCGCGGGGCGATGGCCGCCACCTGGGCCTCGAGGTAGGGGCGGCAGGCCTCGATCTCGTCCGGCCTCGGGTCCCGGTTGCCCGGCGGGCGGCACTTGACCACGTTGGCGATGTAGACCTCCGACCTGGTCAGGTCGGCCTCCTCGGCGAGGAGCCGGTCGAGCAGCTGGCCCGAGCGGCCGACGAAGGGCCGCCCCTGGACGTCCTCGTCGCGCCCCGGCGCCTCCCCGATGACGAGGAGGCCGGCACCGGGATCACCCTCGCCGAACACCACGTTGGTCCGCCCCTCGGCGAGGGGGCAGCGGGTGCAGCCGGCCGCCTCGGCGGCGAGCTCGTCGAGGTTGACCACGGACAAGGAGCGTACCGGTGACGGTCCGGCTTGCTCCTACGCGGTCACCGCCGTCGACCTCCGGACGCGGCCGGTCCCGGCCCCCCACCCACGACCCGCCCGACCAGCTCCACGATGGCCGCGTCGAGCTCGTCGGGCGCTTCGAGCATCACCATGTGACCGCAGCCGTCGAGCACCTCGAGCTTGGCGCCGGGGATGGCGTCGGCCAGCGCGCTGGCGTGGTCGAGTGGGGTCATCAGGTCGTCGCGGCCGACGATCACGGTCGTGGGCACGGCGATCCCCGGCAGCACGGCGGCCATGTCGAAGGACAGCACCTGGGCGAGGAGCTCGACCGAGACCCGGGCGGGGACGCGGGCGGTCACCCTGCGGGTCAGGCTGACGCTGCGCTCGTCGGCGAAGCGGCCGAAGGTCAGCCGGGCGAGGGCGTCACCGATGACCGTATCGGGCAGCGAAGGTCCGGGCAGCAGGGCGCTCAGCCGGGAGGCGGCGGCGATCGCGGGGCGCAGCACCCCGACGAGGGCGAGGGCGCCGGGCACCCCGCGCCCCTCGGCCGGCCTGGCGGACGTGGCCACCAGGCCGAGGGCCCCCACCCGCCCGACCGCGGCCCGAGCCTCCGCGCTGGCCCGGCGCCGGCCGAGGAACTGCAGGGCCACCATGCCGCCCATCGAGTGGCCGACGAGGGTCACGTCGAGCAGGTCGAGGGCGTCGATCACCACCCCGATGTCGTCGGCCAGGCGACCGAAGCGCAGCCCTCCACTCCCCGCCACGGAGCCGCCGTGGCCTCGCAGGTCGACGGCCACGGCCCGGATGCCGGCGGCGGGCAGCGCGCCCAGCTGCCGGTGCCAGATGTCGGCCGAGAGGGTGATCCCGTGCACGAGCAGCACCGCAGGGCCCGACCCGGCATCGAGCACCCGCAGCCTGGCCCCGTCGGTCGTGGCCACCTCCCGCTCGCGCACCCCCGGCGGCAGCCGCTCGCCGCCGGCGGCCGCGGCGGCGTCGTCCCCTGTGTCGGCGGCGTGGCTGCGGCGGCCGATGACCGCCTGGCGGGCCGCCAGCGCACCCCCGAGCCCGACGGCGGTCAGCCCGGCGCCGATCAGCGTCCTGCGCGCTGCCACCTCCGCTACCCCTGGTCTCCGTAGGTGCGCGGCACCCGCACGCTCACCCCGCAGACGACCTCGTAGGCGATGGTGCCGGTGCGCTCGGCCCAGTCCCATGCGGTGACCACCTCGTCGCCCTGGCGGCCGATGAGCACGGCCTCGTCGCCGGGGGCGACCGCCGCGTCGGGTCCGCAGTCGACCAGCACCTGGTCCATGGTGACGGTGCCCGCCAGCCGGCAGCGCCGGCCGCCGATCAGCACCTCGCCACCGCGCCCCGACAGGCTCCTCGTGACCCCGTCGGCATAGCCGAGCGGCACCGTCGCCACCACCGACCTGCGCTCGAGGCGGTACCTGAGCCCGTACGACAGCCGCTCGCCGGCGTCGAGGGTCTTGACGTGCGACACCCGGGCCCGCAGCGACATGGCCGGACGGAGCCTGGCCACCGCCGGATGGAGGAGCTGGTCGGCCGCAGGAGCGAGCCCGTAGATCGCGATCCCGCAGCGGACCAGGTCGTAGCGCCCGGCCGGATGGAACAAGGCGCCCGCCGAGTTGGCCGCGTGCACCAGGCGCGGCCGGATGCCGGCGGCGCCCAACCGGGCGAGCACCTCGTCGAAGACGGCGAGCTGCCCGGTGGTGTAGGGGTCGCCGACCTCGTCGGCGACGGCCAGGTGGGTGAAGACGCCGTCGAGCTCGAGCTCGGGACGGGCCACGACCTCCCGGACCAGCCCGACGGCGCCGGCCGGGGCGACGCCGACGCGGTGCATGCCGGTGTCGACCTTGACGTGGACCGGCACCGGCCGGCGCCGGCGCGCCGCCCCCACCGCGTGGGCGAGGGCCTCGACGCCGTCGAGGGTGTCGAGGGTCGGGATGAGCTCGGCGCCCACCACCTCGGCCATGGCCGCGGGCGCCGGTTGGGAGAGGACCAGGACCGGGGCGTCGATGCCGGCGTCGCGCAGCTGGCGCCCCTCCTCGACGAGGGCGACGGCGAGGTGGGTGGCGCCCCCCTCCAGGGCGGCGGCGGCCACCGGCACGGCGCCGTGGCCGTAGCCGGCGGCCTTGACCACGGCGCACAACCCGGCCGGGGCGGCCAGCTCCGAGAGGACCGCGGCGTTGTGGCGGATGGCGGCGAGGTCGACCTCCGCCCACGCCGGACGGAGCCGGCCGGCCTCCACCAGCGCCGGCGGCCCCGAGCGCACGGCGGGCTCGCGCCGGCTCGCCAGGACCCTCACGCCCCGCTCCGGCCCTGGCCGAGCGACGACAGCCACTCGCTGACCAGGTCCGGCAGGTCGGAGGCCATCAGGCCATCGGAGCGGCCGATGCTGGCGGCCCGACCGTGGACGTGGGCGCCGAGCGCAGCCGCCTCCAGGGCCGGCAGGCCGCGAGCCAGCAGTGCGGCGACGACCCCGCTGAGCACGTCGCCGGTGCCGGCGGTGGCCAGGCGCGACGACCCCGACGCGGCCAGCAGCACCCGGCCGTCGGGGTGGGCCACCACCGTCGTCGAGCCCTTGAGCAGCACCACGGCCCGGCTGGCCGCGGCCGCGTCGCGCACCGCCCCGACCCGGTCGTCGCCCGGCGGCGCGCCGGTCAGGCGGGCGTACTCGCCGGCGTGGGGGGTCAGCACCACCTCGCCCGACCGGCCATCGGCCACGCCGGCCACCCCGGCCAGGTCACCGAGGGCGGCGAGCCCGTCGGCGTCGACCACCGCAGGCAGCGACGAGGAGCCGAGGAGGCGGCCGACGGCGCTGGCCGCCCCGGTCGGGCCCTCGTGGCCGAGGCCGGGGCCGACGAGGAGGGCGGCGCAGCGGTCGAGGCCGTCGACGGCGGCGTCCACCCAGTCGTGCTCGGGCAGCGGGCGCAGCACGGCCTCGGTCGGCGGGAGGCCGGCCCGCCCAGGGTCGACGCCGGGGATGCCGAGGCGGACGTAGCCGGCTCCCGCCCGGAACGCGGCCGTGGTGGCCGACCACGGCGCGCCGTACATGCCGGGGGAGCCGGCGACCACGGCGACGGCCGACTGCCACTTGTGGGCGTCGCGGGGCCGGGCGGGGAGCAGCTCGGCCACGTCGGCGTCGGTGACCAGCCACGCCCGCGCCGCCTCGGCCACCAGGGCGCCGAGGCCGATGTCGGCCACGCGCACGTCACCGGCCAGGGCCGGACCGTCGGCGAGGAGCAGCCCCGGCTTCATGGCCGCGAAGGTGACCGTCACCTCGGCTCGCAGCGCGCCTCCACCTGCGTGGACCCGGCCGGTCAGCCCGTCGACGCCGGAGGGGATGTCCACCGCGACGACCGCCGCGCCGGGCGGCACCCGCGGCGGCGTGTACGGCCGACCGAGGCCGGTGCCGTAGGCCGCGTCCACCACCAGGTCGCACGGGGGGAGATCCTCGCCGGGTCCGAGGCCGCCGGCGTCGACGACCCGCACGAGCGCGCCCCGGGCGGCCAGCCGCCTGGCCGCGACCCGGCCGTCGGCGCCGTTGTTGCCCCGGCCGGCGACCACGACGATCCGGCGACCGTAGGACCCACCCAGCAGGGACACCGCCTCCCGCGCGACGGCGGCACCGGCCGCCTCGACCAGGGCCTCGACGGAGCCGCCGGCCTCGGCCGCGGCGGCGTCGACGCGCCGCAGCTCCGCCGGCTCGAGGACGGGGATCACGCCGGCACCGGGCGCCCGACCGCGGCAACGACGGCGGAGGCGACGCTGTCGGTGTGGGTGATGGACAGGTGCCAGGCCCGCACACCGAGGGAGGACGCCAGCGCCGCGGCCCGGCCGCTCACGGTCATCTCCGGGCGACCTCCCGGAGCCCTGAGCACCTCCACGTCGCCCCAGTCGAACGCGCCGAGCCCGACGCCGAGCGCCTTCATCAGCGCCTCCTTCACCGCGAAGCGCCCGGCCAGGTTGGGGGCCGGCCTGGCCAGCCCCCCGGCGTAGGCCCGCTCGGCGGGGGTGAAGAGCCTGGCCCCCAGGCGAGGGCGGCGGGCGAGCACGGCCGTGAACCTGACCACGTCGACCAGGTCGATCCCGATGCCGACCAGGCCGGCTCCCAACGGCTCCGGGCCGGCCTGACCGGTCGGGGCGGCGGTCACGGCGCGGCCGGACGCCACTGGCGGGCGAGCACGTTGACCGGCTGGGTCAGCAGGTCGAGGAGGGGCACCACCGCCAGGCGGGCGTCGTCGAAGGAGGGCTCGGTCTCGGTCACCGCGTCGCGGAGGGCGGCGTACCTGCCCCGGTAGCCCTCCAGCACCTCGGCCGCGGCCACCGGGTCGAGGTGCCCGGCGAAGCGGACGTGGAGGAGCGAGAGGCCCGTGACCGTGTTGGCCTTGACCTCGGGGACGAGCACGACGGTGCGCCCGTCGCTGGCGCCGCGCACCACGGTCACCTCCCGCTCCTCGGCGGCGCGGTGCTTGCTGCCCCGCAACCGGGGATCGCTCGCCGTCCGGGAGCGCAGGGTGGTGGCGATGCCGCCCTGGTCGATCACGGTCGCGGTGGGCCACTCGCCGCGGCGCTCCGCGCCGAGCGAGCCGTCGATCCGGTACCTGGTGAAGCCGAGCACCTCGTCCACGGCGCCGTCGAGCACCCCGAGGGTGCGCAGCGCCCGGTAGCCGAGCAGGTCGGCCGACGCCCCGGCCGACAAGGTGTCGTGGACCAGGGGCAGGGCGAGCAGGGCGTCCTCGTTGCGGGAGATCCCGACGGTGACGGTCTTGGCCTGGTGCTTGATGGCGTCGACCGGCCTGGTCAACTCGTCGATGGCGTCGCCGAGGGCCTCGAGCAGGTCGGCGACGAGCACGCCGGGCGACGCCACCTTGCCCGACTCGAGCTCGTAGCCGTCGATCGGGATCACCCCGGTGACGTAGCGCAGGAGCCCGACCAGGCGCACCGTCGTCGACGCGGACAGGTTGCCGTCGTAGCTGCCGGCCCTGAGACCGTCGAGGAACGGCGCCACGGCCACGCCGATCGCAGGGCCGACCGACAGGTCGGTGAGCTCCCCGCCGCTCGACGCCACCTCGGCCTCGACGATCGACCTGGCGGCGCGCAGCGGGAGGGCCTGGCCGTCGATCGACACGGCGGCCTCGTAGCCGAAGAGATGACCGACCATGGCGGCCAGGACGAAAGACAGCGCCGGGTCGGTCCTCGGCACGGCGATGACGTCGCAGGCGTGAGCGAAGCGCGCCGTCTCACCGGCCGCGGCGATCACGACCGGCGCGGCCTTGTGGGCCCGGTAGATGGCCACCTCCTTGGCCACGTCGTCCGCGTTGGGCCCCGACAGGCCTGACGCGCACACCAGGATGAGCGGCTCGCACGACAGGTCGATGTGCTTCTTGTCCTCGGTGACGTCCGCGGCGATCGAGCGGTAGCACAGCTCGGACAGCTTGATCCTGATCTCGGCAGCGGCGACCAGGTCGGGCCCGCTGCCGACGACCGCCCAGTAGCGCCTCGGCGGGGCGAGCGAAGCGGCCACCGCGGCGATGGCGGGCCGCTCGGCGAGCACGGTGTCGAGGGCGGCGGGCAGCTCCCGTAGCGCACGGAGCCTGGCGTCGGCCGACTCGTCGGCCACGCCGGCCGCCCCGGCCAGGCCGATGGCCAGCAACCAGCCGGCCGCGACCTGGGAGTAGAAGGCCTTGGTCGACGCCACCGCCATCTCCACGTCGCGGCCGTCGGAGGTGTACAGCACCCCGTCGGCCTTGGCCGTCAGATCGCTGTTGCGGCGGTTGACCACGGCGACGACCGCGCCGCGCCTGGCCCTGACCAGGTCGACGGTCCTGTTGGTGTCGGCCGTGGTCCCCGACTGGCTGATGGCGACGGTCAGCGTGTCGGACATGTCGTCGCTCAGGCCGAAGCCCGACAGCTCGGTCGCCGGCAGGGCCGAGGTGACCACGCCCGGCAGCGACCGCGAGAAGGCGTCCGCCACCGCCCGTCCCGCCACCGCCGCAGTGCCCTGCCCGATCACCAGCACCCGGGTGATGCGATGGTCGGCGACCGCCGCGACGACGGCGGGGGGCAGCACATCGGGGCCGAGCCGCACGGTCAAGCGCCCGTCGGACCCGGCGAGGATCTTTCCCCTCAACGTCTTGCGCAACGACGCCGGCGCCTCCGACACCTCCTTCAGCAGGAAGTGCGGGAAGCCGGCCCTGTCGATGTCGCGGGTGGTGATCTCCGCGACCGACACGTCCCCCTCGTCGACGGGCAGGAGCCCGCCGTCGTAGGTGGCCCTCGTCACCCCGGCCGTCGTGCCCGCCGCGTGGCGAGCCAGGCTCACCACCTGGCCCCTGGTCACCTCGCCGTCCATCCGCACGAAGCGCGACGTCTCCTCGACCAGCCCGTAGGGCTCGCTGGCCACGACGAAGGCGTCGTCGGCCAGACCGACGTAGAGCGACTGCCCCGACCCGCGCAGCGCCAGCTCGATGCGATCGGGGTCGTCCGCGCTCGACGCGGCGACCGCCACCGACCCGTCGAAGCGGCCCACGGTCGTCCTGAAGGCCTCGCTCGTGACCTCGCCGGCGTCGATGCGCCTGGCGATCATCGTCGGGATCACCTTGGCGTCGGTCGTGATCTCGGCGTGCAGCTCCAGGCCGTCGGCCAGGCGCAGCTCGGCGTGGTTGTCGACGTCGCCGTTGAGCGCGGCGGTCACGTACGGCCCGTCGCGGCGCCCGAGCTCGTCGGAGTTGACCGGGTGGGCGTTGGCCTCCGAGACCACCCCGACGCTCGCCCAGCGGGTGTGGCCGAGGACGGTGACCCGGGCATCGGGCGAAGCCAGCGCCGCGCCGAGCAGCCGGTCGGCGGCGACCGCGGCGCGCAGCGCCCTGACGTTGTCGCCGAGCTCCCCGATCTCCGCCGCCGCCTTGTAGACCAGGCTGAGCGCCCCCGCCGGCGACCTCACCGCCATCGAGGCGAACAGCGGATCCGCCGCCCTCGAGGCCAGGAGGGCGGCGACCTCGGGGGTGTCCAGGTCGAGGCCGTGACCGGTGACGAGCACGTGCACCCCGGCCGAGTCCCGGCCCCGCACCTCCAGGCGGTCGATCGACGCCAGGGCCACGTGCAGCGACCACAACCCCCCGAGGGCGGCGGCCCCGAGCGAGCCGACGTCCAGCGGGGCGGGACAGCACCCGGCGACGGCCCTGGCCGCGCCCAGGCGGTCACGCCCGACCGCCCACCAGGCGTCTCGCAGGCGGCCGATGGCGGCATTGACCTCCTCGACCGCCGCACTGTCGAGGGACCCGGCACCCGCGTCGAGGCCGCCTTCGATCCTGGCCATGGCCGCGTCGAGCGGGGCGACGGCGGCGGCGATGGCGTCCACGGCGGGCAGGACCGGCTCGGGCCGGCCGGCTCCTGCCGGGGGGACGCCCACGCCCGGGGCGGGACCGGCGTGGGCCCCGGCCAGCATGCAGGCCAGCCCGACGGGGCCGCGCAGCTGCCGGTCCACCTCCTCGAGGCGCCCCGCCAGATCGTCGACGAGGGCGGCCAGGTCCGCGTCGGCCGGGTCCGTGGCCGCCAACCCGTCGGCCACCCCGCCGACCGCAGCCAGCAGCCCGGCGAGCTCCGGCGCGCCCCTGCGGCTCGGACGGCCGAGGACAGCGACGATCCCGCACATGGCCGTAGAGGGTAACCGGGCCACCCTTGCGGGGGGTCGGAGGCCGAGCACCAGAGCGCCCCCACCTGAGCGCCGACTGAGAGCCGCGGCCCGGCATGACGCCACGGGAGCGCCTCCCTTTCCCTAGTCTTGTCCAATGGTTGGCATCGAGCGAGAGGCGGCTGGGGGATCCTTCTACCCGATGGCCACCAGCACCCCGACCTCGACCTCGACCCCCCTGAGCGCCCACCGCCCCCGGTCCCCGCGCGCCGCCGAGGAGGCCAGGCGCCGCCGGCGTCGCGTCTACCGCCGTCGCCGGATCGCCCTCAGCGTGATCCTGGCCTTCGTGCTGGTGTTCGTCTACGTGCTGTGGTCGTTCTTCGGGGCGGTCACCACGCCGGGCAACCAGAGCTTCAGCGCCAAGTGGTCCGACTGGCTGCGGTCCCACCACGCCGCGTTCATCGTCAACCCGATCGAGCAGTGGTACTACAGCTCCAAGGCGCCGCCCAAGGGCGGCCGGCCCCACGGGCTCAACAAGCTGCCATCCGCCGCCTCACCGCCCGCACCCAGGGCCAGGGTCGTGGTCGCCCACCTGCCGTCCCCCCCCGCCGTCCCTCTCGTCGTCAGCCCGGCCCTGCCGGGCGAGGGCAGGTGGCAGTCGGTCGGCCCGAGCGTCGACGGCTACCCGACCATGGAGGTGGCGCAGTTTCGCGCCGACACCACCTACACCTCCCAGATCACCTCGGCGGTCTGGATCGACCCGTTGCTGACCCGCGTCGAATCCGTCCCCGGGTCCCAGGAGCCGGGAGGGACCTGGAGCCACCCGCCCCACGTGACCGCCGCCGAGCTGCCCAAGGCGCTCGCCGCCTTCAACGGTGGGTTCCGCTTCGCCGACGCCCAGGGCGGCTACGAGCTGGACGGCCACGTCGCGGTGCCCCTCCACCAGGGCGCGGCGTCGCTGGTCATCTACCGCAACGGCCGGGTCGACATCGGTACCTGGGGCACCGAGGTGCACCAGACGCCGCAGGTCGCCTCGGTCCTGCAGAACCTGGTGCCGATGGTCGACCACGGCCAGATCACCCACGATGCCAGCTACACCGACGCCTCCATCTGGGGCAACACCCTCGGCGCCGCCACCATCGTCGCCCGCAGCGGGGTCGGCGTCACCGCCGACGGCGGCCTGGTCTACGTGGCCGGCCCGGCGCTCAGCGCCAGGACCCTCGCCGAGTCGCTGCAGCGGGCCGGGGCGGTGCGGGCCATGACCCTCGACATCAACCCCGAGTGGGTCACGTTCAACTTCTTCTCCCACCTCTCCCCGTCGAGCCCCTCCACCGTCAGCCCGGCCGCCCTGTACCCCCAGATGCAGCGCCCCGCCTACCGCTACCTGCCCCAGGGCGGGGCGGAGAGCCGGGACTTTTTCCTGATCTCGCAGCGCTAGACGTCCCACCGCTCCGGGCGGGCGCCCCCGTCGCCCTTCGGGCGCGTGCCATCCTCGTCGGGTGCGCGTGCTGGTGGTCGAGGACGACGACGGGATCGCCGAGCCCCTCGTCGAAGGGCTCAGGCGGGAGGGGTTCGAGACCACGCGGGTCGCGACGGGGGCCGAGGCCCTGGCCGACACCACCGCCGAGCTGGTGCTGCTCGACCTCGGCCTGCCCGACATCGACGGCTACACGGTCTGCCGCGAGCTGCGCGGCCGGTCCCGGATCCCGATCATCGCCGTCACCGCCAGGGGCGCCGAGGTCGACCGGGTCGTCGGCCTCGAGCTCGGCGCGGACGACTACCTGGTCAAGCCGTTCGGCTTCCGCGAGCTCGTGGCCCGCATCCGGGCCGTCACCCGCCGCGCGTCGGCGCCAATGGGGGGCGACGACGCCATCGAGGTGCTGGTCCAGCAACTCGGGCGGCTGAGCGTCGACCGCAGGCAGCGCCGGGTCCACGTGGACGGCGACGAGATCAACCTGTCACCCAAGGAGTTCGATCTGCTGGCCCTGCTCGCCGAGGACCCGGGCGCGGTGGTGACCCGCCAGCAGATCCTCGAGGAGGTGTGGGACCCGCACTGGTACGGCCCGACCAAGACGGTGGACGTCCACGTGGCCTCGCTGCGCAAGAAGCTCGGCCATCCCGAGTGGATCGAGACCGTCCGGCGCGTCGGCCTGCGCCTCGGCCCGACCATCGGCGAGCCGGCGCCCTCCGCGACGCGTTGACCCGGCGCCTGCTGCTCTCCTACCTGGGGGTGGCCTGCCTGATCCTCCTCGTCCTCGAGGTCCCCTTCGGCGTGCTGCAGGCCAGGCACGAGCGCCAGCTGGTCACCGCCCAGGTCGCCCAGGAGGCCACCAGCCTGTCGCTGGCCGCCGAGAACGACGTCGACGGCGGCAACCTGGCCCTCCTCCGCAGGCTGGTCGACCAGTACCGGATCAGGACCGGCGGGGACGTGTCGGTCGTCGACGCCCACGGCCACGTCCTCGCGGCCGCCGACCCGGGAGGCCGCGACACTGTCGGCGTCGGTCGCACCGCCGTCACCGGGGCCCTGGCGGGCACGGTGACCGCCGGCCTGGTCGTCCACGGCCACCGCGCCACCGCGGTGGCCGCCTCTCCGGTCGGCGCGGACGCCAGGCCGGCCGGCGCGGTGCTCCTCCTCGCCCCCGCCGGCCCCTACCTCGACCGGACCGAGGACACCTGGCTGGCCCTCGCCGGCTTCGCCGGGGGCGTGCTCGTGCTCACCTGCCTGGTCGGGCTCGCGCTGGCCCGCAGCCTGACCCGTCCGGTCGCCAGGCTGCAGGCCGCGGTGACCGAGCTCGGTGCCGGCCACCTGGCGGCCAGGGCCGACGACGGGCACGGGCCGGCCGAGATGCGGGCCCTGGCCGGTCGCTTCAACCAGATGGCCGCCAGGATCGAGCAGCTCATCGGCGCGCAGTCCCAGTTCGTGGCCGACGCGTCCCACCAGCTGCGGTCGCCCCTGACCGCGCTGCGCCTGCGCCTCGAAAACCTCGAGGCCGAGGTGGGCGACGCCGACGGAGTGGCCGCCACCAACGCGGCCACCGGAGTAACAGCCGCCACCAACGCGGCCACCGGAGTAACAGCCGCCACCAACGCGGCCACCGGAGTAACAGCCGCCGCCAGCGTGGCCGCCGCCGGCCGGGAGGTGCAGCGCCTCTCGCGCCTGGTCGACGGGCTGCTCGTGCTCAACCGGGCCGAGCAGGCCCCGCCCGACCGCCGTCCCGTCGACATCAGGACCGTGATCGCCGAGCGCTGCGAGGCCTGGGAGGCGCTGGCCGCCGAGCGCCACATCGCCCTGCGCACCACCGACGGCACCGACCGGGCCCCGGTGGCCGCGCTGGTCCCCGGCGACCTCGACCAGGTGCTCGACAACCTCCTGGCCAACGCCCTGGACGCCAGCCCCGGCCACGCCGGCATCCGGGTCGAGCTCCGCCAGGAGCGCGGCGCGTCGGTGACCATCCACGTCGCCGACCAGGGACCCGGCATGTCCGGGCCCGACCGCGAGCGGGCCTTCGACCGGTTCTGGCAGGGCGCGGGTCAGCGGGGCGGCAACAGCGGCCTCGGCCTGGCCATCGTCCGCCAGCTCGGCGAGCGCAACGACCTGACCGTCCGCCTCGACCCCGCCCCCGGCGGTGGGCTCGACGCCGTCGTGGTCGTGGCCGCCCAGCCGGCGTCGCGCGCCGCCCCCGACCCGGTCAGGGCCTGACCGCTCGGTGACTCAGCGCCCGAGGGCGTGGCCGACCGTGGCGACCAGGCGCTCGGCGGCCGCCCAGGCCTGCTCCTCGCTCGGCGCCTCGACCATCACCCGCACCAGCTGCTCGGTGCCGCTCGGACGCAGCAGCACCCGGCCGCCCGCGCCGAGCTCGGCCTCCACCGCCGCCACCGCCGCCCACACCGTCCCGGCGCCGGCCAGGCGGTCGCGGTCGGCGACGGGCACGTTGCGCAGCACCTGGGGGAAGCGGCGCATGGCCGCCCCGGCCAGGGCCCCCAACGGCTGGCCGGCCCGGACGACGAGATCCATCAGCAGCAGCCCCGACAGCACCCCGTCCCCGGTGGTGGCCACGTCGCGGAAGACCAGGTGGCCCGACTGCTCACCGCCGAGCGACCAGCGGTTGGCGTCGAGGGCGGCGAGCACGTGGCGGTCGCCGACCGGCGTGGTGACCACCTCGATGCCGGCCGCGGCCATGGCCCGGTGGAAGCCGACGTTGGTCATCACCGTGACCACGACGGTCCCCCCGGTCAGGCGCTGCCTGCGGTGCAGGTCGGTGGCGAACAGGGCCAGCAGGCGGTCGCCGTCGACGACCAGCCCGTGCTCGTCGACCGCGATCACCCGGTCGGCGTCGCCGTCGAAGGCCAGCCCCACGTCGGCGCCGTGGTCGACGACCGCCTCCGCCAGGGCCGCGGTGTCGGTGGAGCCGCAGCCCTCGTTGATGTTGAGCCCGTCGGGGTCGACCCCGATGGCGGCCACGACCTCCGCCCCCGCCGCCGCGAACACGCCCGGCGCCAGGTGGGCGGCCGCCCCGTGGCCGCAGTCGAGCACCACCCGCAGACCGCCCAACCCCCGCCCCTCGAGGGCGGCGAGCAGCCGGCCCGCGTACCAGGCGCCGGCGTCGGGATCGGCGCGGAGGGTCCCCACGGCCTCGCCGGTGAGCGCCGCGCCGGCTCGGGGCACCGCGCCGGCCAGGCGCCCCTCGATGGCGGCCTCGGCGCGGTCGTCGAGCTTGCGGCCACCCGAGGCGAAGAGCTTGATGCCGTTGTCGGCGAAGGGGTTGTGCGACGCCGAGACCACCGCCGCGGCCCAGCCCCTGGCCGCGGCCACGGCGGCCACGCCGGGCGTCGACAACACCCCGACGTCGACCACATCGACCCCCGCGGCGGCGAGGCCGGCAGTGAGGGCGGCCTGGAGCATCGGGCCCGACCTGCGGGTGTCACGGCCGACGGCCACGCACGAGCCGGGGCCGGCCAGCACCTCGCCGGCCACCCGGCCCAGGGCTACCGCCACCTCCGGCGTGAGCTCGGCGCCTGCGAGCCCGCGCAGGCCGTCGGTCCCGAACCGCAGCGTCACCGCCGTCGGCTCGCCGCTCGCGATCAGCGCTTGGAGTACTGCGGAGCCTTGCGGGCCTTCTTGAGGCCGTACTTCTTGGACTCCTTCTCGCGGGCGTCGCGGGTGAGGAAGCCGGCCCGCTTCAGCGGGATGCGCATCTCGGGCTCGAGGCCGATGAGGGCGCGGGAGATGCCGTGGCGCAGCGCACCGGCCTGTCCAGAGATCCCGCCGCCGTCCATGGTGGCGTCGACGTCGTAGGCCTCCTCCTTCTCCGCCACGCGGAGGGGCTCGGTGATGATCATCCGGTGGGTCGCCGAGGGGAAGTAGTCCTCGATGGCCCGGCCGTTGACCGACACCTTGCCGGTGCCGGGACGGAAGCGCACCCGGGCGACGGCGGCCTTGCGGCGGCCGGTGGTCTGGATCAGCGGTTGGGGCACGGGAAGGGGTAGCTCCTGGATTCGGCGACGGGCTGCGGTCAGCCGAGGCGGTGGACGGAGGGATCGACGGCGCGGGCCGTCGGCGACTGGGCGACGTGGGGGTGCTCGGGGCCGGCGTAGACCTTGAGCTTGCGGAGCATGTCCGCGCCGAGGGCGCCCTTCGGCAGCATCCCCTTGACCGCTCGGCGGACGGTCTCCTCGGGCTTGGTCTCGAGCAGCTGGCGGTACGAGGTGGAGCGCAGGCCACCCGGGTAGCCGGAGTGGCGGTGGTGGAACTTCTTGTCGGCCTTGTCGCTGGTCATCTGGACCTTGGCCGCGTTGACGATGACCACGTGGTCACCGGTGTCGACGTGGGGAGCGAAGATGGCCTTGTGCTTGCCCCGCAGCAGCCTGGCCACCTCCGACGCCAGGCGCCCGAGGACGGCACCGTCGGCGTCGACCAGGAGCCACTCACGCTGGATGTCGGCCGGCTTGGGGGTGAACGTGCGCACGAAGAGACCTCGGGACGGGAGAGCGGAAAGGGCATCGCCGAGGCGGTCTGGTCGCAGGCACGCGAGCAGAGGCCCGGCCGGGCCGAAGGATCAGGATAGAGGCTGCGCCGCCCGGTGGCAATCGGGCCGGGATCCGGGGGTCGCCGACCGCCCGGAGCGGTGTGGCGGCTGACCGTCCCGCCGGCTTGGTGGAGGTCGCGACGAATGCTTAGAGTCACCTGAGTGAGCCCCCTCGCAACCCGACTCCTGGCCACCAACTTCGGTGGCCCGAACGGTGTCACGACCAACTCGGCCTCGGTCAACAACCTGTGGCGCATCACGTACTACATCGCCATCCCGCTCGGGCTGCTCGTCATCGGGCTGATCGTGTGGTGCATCGTGCGCTACCGGGTCAGGCCCGGTGACACCCGCAGGCCCAAGCAGTTCCAGTACCACATCCCCCTCGAGGCCACCTACACCATCGTGCCGCTGATCCTCGTGGCCGTGGTCTTCGGCTTCATGTACGGGGTGGAGAACAAGGAGACCAACCTCACCAAGCGCCCGGCCGTGGCCATCACCGTCGAGGGCTTCCAGTGGGGTTGGAAGTTCGGCTACGCCAACGGCTTCCAGGAGTACGGCTCGATCGCCACGCAGCCGAACATCAACAACGACTCGACGCTGCCCATCCTCACCATGCCGGCCAACGAGACCGTGCAGTTCACCCTGCGCAGCGACGACGTCAACCACTCCTTCTACGTGCCCGAGTTCCTCTTCAAGCGGGACATGATCCAGGGCGTCAACAACGTCGTCGACATCAACGTCACCCAGCCGGGGACCTTCATCGGCGAGTGCACCCAGCTGTGCGGCACCTACCACGCGTTCATGCGCTTCGAGGTCAACGTGCTACCCAAACAGGCCTACAACGCCTGGTACGGCCATCTGAAGGCCAACACGGTCCACTACGCCGGAGGAGCCAAGTGACCCTCATCCAGGAGCGACCCACCGGAGGTGAGCTGCCCGACGAGCCGCTGACCGAGATCATCCCCGGCCCGAGGCCGTCTGGCCTGGTCAAGTTCATCTCGAGCACCGATCACAAGCAGATCGGGCTCAACTACATGGTGACCGCCTTCGCCGGCTTCCTCGCCGCCGGGGTCATGGCCGAGTTGATGCGCACCCAGCTCATCGTGCCCAACAACCACGTCCTGTCGTACGACACGTACAACCAGCTGCTCACCATGCACGGCACGATCATGCTGTTCGTCTTCGCCGGCCCCTTCGCCTTCGGCCTGGCCAACTACATCGTCCCGCTCCAGATCGGCGCGCCGGACATGGCCTTCCCCCGCTTCAACAACCTGTCCTACTGGCTGTACCTCGGCGGGTTCCTCATCATGCTGTTCGGGTTCCTCACGAGCAACGGCGCGGCCAACTTCGGCTGGTTCGGCTACGCCCCGCTCACCGAGGCCGTCCACTCCCCCGGCCCCGGCGCCGACATGTGGATCCTCGGCATCGCCCTCACCGGCTTCTCCGGCATCTTCACCGCGATCAACGTCATCACGACGGTCTTCACCTTGAGGGCGCCGGGCATGGTGATGTTCCGCATGCCCATCTTCACCTGGAACATCCTGGTGACCGTCTTCCTGGTGCTCCTCGCCTTCCCGGTGCTCACCGCCGCCTTGGGCCTGCTCTGGTGCGACCGCCACCTGACCACGCACTTCTACGATCCCAACGGCGGTGGTCAGCCGATCCTCTGGCAGAACCTGTTCTGGTTCTTCGGTCACCCGGAGGTGTACATCGTCATCCTCCCGTACTTCGGGGTGATCACCGAGGTGTTCGCCACCATGGCCAAGAAGCCGGTGTTCGGCTACAAGGGCATGATCGCCGCCACCCTGTCTATCGGCGGCCTCTCGATGGGCGTGTGGGCCCACCACATGTACACGACCGGCGCCGTGCTGCTGCCGTTCTTCGCCGCCATGTCGCTGCTGATCGCCGTGCCCACCGGCATCAAGTTCTTCAACTGGATCGGCACCATGTGGCAGGGCACCCTCACGCTCAACACGTCGATGCTCTTCTCGCTCGGCTTCCTGGTGATCTTCCTCCTCGGGGGCTTCACCGGGGTCATGCTGGCCCAGCCACCGCTCGATTTCCAGGTCCACGACACCTACTTCATCGTCGCCCACTTCCACTACGTCCTGGTGGGCGGGACCGTCTTCGGGGTCTTCGCCGCCATCTACTACTGGTTCCCGAAGTTCTCCGGACGGATGCTCGACGACCGCATCGGCAAGCTCAGCTTCGTCCTCATGTTCGTCGGCACCAACCTGACCTTCTTCCCCCAGCACGACCTCGGTTTGCGCGGCATGCAGCGGCGCATCGCCACCTACCCGGCCAACGCCGGATGGGACTTCCTCAACCTGCTCTCGAGCGTCGGCGCGTACGTGCTCGCTCTCGGAGTGCTGGCCACGGTCGCCAACGTGTTCCACTCGGTGCGGCGCGGCGAGCTCGCCGGGGACAACCCGTGGGACGGCCAGACCCTCGAGTGGGCCACATCCTCGCCCCCGCCGGAGCACAACTTCGAGGTGCTGCCCCCGATCCGGTCCGAGCGCCCCTTGTGGGACGCCAACCACCCCGAGCAGCTCACCAGAGTCGAGCACTGATGCGGTTCGAGTACAAGCTCACTGCCGGCGCCGGAGCCTTCCTGGTTCTCATCGCCGTCATCTACTACTTCTGGAGCCGCGAGGCCACGGGCACGGCGCTGCTGATCTTCAGCTTCTGCGCCTATCTGCTCCTCGGCAGCTACCTGTACCTGCAGTGGCGACGCCGCGACGGCCATGAGCGTCCCGAGGACCGCATCGACGCCACCCAGGCCGACGGCGCCGGAGAGGTCGGGTTCTTCCCGGCGGCGTCGATGTGGCCGGCGGGCATGGGCGTCGCCGCGGTGTTCATCGGCGTGGCCATGATCTACGGCAGCTGGTACTGGCTGATCGCCGGGATCCTGATGATCGGCGCCATCATCGGCTTCGTCGTCGAGGCCGAGGCCTGGGACGAGGGGCCCGACGACCCGGGCACCAGCCATCCCGACCCCCAGGTCCCCGCCTCCACCCGGGAGTCCCGGGCGACCGACGCCGCGGGCTGAGCGCCCCGACCTCCCGGTCGGTGCCGAGCTTCCCGGGAGCGCAGCACCGGCCGGACCTCGGGGCCCGAGCGGGTCGGCCGCTCACGCCAGGCTGGCCAACCACGCCTCGTGGAGGGCGCCGTAGCGGGTGTCGCCGCTGAGCAGCTCCGCCGGGCTGCCGTCCTCGACGACCTTGCCGGCGTCGACGACCAGCACCCGGTCGGCGATCTCGACGGTGGTGAGGCGGTGGGCGATGATGATCGCGGTCCGCTCGGCGAGCACGGTCCGCATCGCCCGCTGCACGAGCCGTTCGCTCGGCACGTCGAGGGAGGAGGTGGCCTCGTCGAGGATCAGGACGGCGGGATCGGCGAGAAACGCCCGGGCGAAGGCGACGAGCTGGCGCTGGCCAGCCGACAGGCGGCCGCCGCGCTTCTCGACCTGGGTGTCGTAGCCGCCGGGCAGGGCGGTGACGAAGCGGTCTGCGCCGATCGCCTCCGCCGCCCCTTGGATCTCCCGGCGGGTGGCGCCGGGGCGGCCCAGGGCGATGTTGTCGGCGACGGTCCCGGAGAAGAGGAAGTTCTCCTGGGTGACCATGACCACCGCCGAGCGCAGGTCGGCCTCCGACAGGTCGCGGAGGTCGACGCCGTCGAGGAGGACGCAGCCGCCGGTCGGGTCGTAGAAGCGGGCGACGAGACGGGCGATCGTCGTCTTGCCGGCGCCGGTCTCGCCGACCACCGCGACGGTCTGGCCGGCGGGGACGTCGAGGTGCACGCCGTGGAGGATCTCGCGCGCCCCGTAGGCGAAGTGCACGTCGTCGAGGCGGAGGGCCCGGCCACTCCCGCCCCCGGCCCCGCGTGGGAGCGGGACCGGCGAGGGCGGCTCGGGGACCGACAGCTCCTCCTCGAGCACACCGGCGAGCTTCTCGACCGCGGCCGACGCCGACTGGAACGAGTTGTAGAACTGCGACAGGTTCTGCATCGGCTCGAAGAACTGCCGCAGGTAGAGGATGAACGCCGTCAGGGCACCGATGCTCATCTCCCGGTGGATCACCAGGTACCCGCCGTAGAACACGACGACGCCGGTGGCGAGGTTGCCGAGGAGCTTGATGCCCGGCACGTACACAGCGATCAGCTGGAACGCCCGCTGGTTGGCTCCCCGGTAGCGGTCGTTGACCTCGCCGAAGATCTCCTCGTTGCGGGGCTCGCGCCGGAAGGCCTGGACGGCCCGGATCCCGCCCAGGGCCTCCACGAAGGAGATGATCACCAGCGCCACCGCCTCGCGCGTCGCCCGGTAGGCGCGCGCGGAGTGGCGGCGGAACCAGCGGGTGAGCCAGACGACCAGGCCGAAGGCCACGACAGTGACCAGCCCGAGGCGCACGTCGATCACCAGCAGCACCACGCCGATGCTGAGCACCGAGAGGACCGCGGTGATCAGCCCGTCGAGGCCGGAGTCGAGGACCTCCGAGATGGCGTCGAAGTCGGATGTCTGGCGGGAGATCACCCGTCCGGACGTGTAGCGCTCGTGGAAGGCGCTCGACAGGCGCTGGAAGTGGTCGAAGACGCGCCGCCGCAGCTCGTAGACGGCGTCCTGCCCGATGCGCCCGGTGACGCGCAGGAACCCCCAGCGGCCGGCGGCACCGATTCCGGCGGCCACGGCGGCGACGATGCCGATGACGACCAGGGGAATGGCGTCGCCGCGCATGGCACTCGGTATCCCACGGTCGATCCCCTCCTTGACCAGATAGGGGCCGGCGAGCTGGCCGAGGTTCTCCACCAGCACCAGGACGACGGCGACGGCGATCCCCTTGCGGTGCGGGCGCAGCAGCGAGGCGATGAGCCGGCGGCTACGGGCACGCAGCACCGTGCCGACCCCGACGGGGACGTCGTCGGCGTGCTCGGCGGCGACGCCCCGCCAGCTGCCCGCCCCACGCGCCGCCTCCCCGTCGCTCGCCTGCTCGCGCCCCGCCTCCCCGTCGCTCGCCTGCTCGCGCCCCGCCTCCCCGTCGCTCGCCTGCTCGCGGCCCGCCTCCTCCTCGCTCACCGCAGATCTCCGGCGGCCGGACCTTCGGCCTCCTCCGAGAGCAGCGACCGGTAGGCCGGCTCGCGTTGCAGCAGCTCCCGGTGGGTGCCGGTGGCGGCGATCCGCCCGTCGAGCAGGAGGGCCACCCGGTCGGCGAGCGCGACCGTCGAGGGACGGTGGGCCACGATCAGACCGGTGGTGCCGGCCAGCACCGACGCCAGGGCCTCCTCGATCTCCGCCTCGGTGTGCACGTCGAGGGAGGAGAGTGGGTCGTCGAGGACCAGCACCCGGGGCCGGCCGACGATCGCCCGGGCGAGGGCGAGGCGCTGGCGCTGGCCTCCCGAGAGGCTGAGGCCCTGCTCGCCGACGCGAGTGTCGAGTCCCCAGGGGAGATCGTCGACGAAGTCCGCCTTGGCGACCTCGAGCGCCTCGGCCAGGGCGTCGTCGCCGGCGTCGGGGCGGCCGAGGAGGACGTTTTCCCGGACACTGGCGGAGAAGAGGATCGGCTCCTCGAAGGCCATGCCGACGTGGCGGCGCAACTCGACCAGTGGCAGGTCCCGCACGTCCACTCCGTCGAGGAGGACCGCACCCGAGGTGGCGTCGCGCAGGCGGGGGACCAACGACAGCATCGTCGACTTGCCGGATCCGGTCGCGCCGACGATCGCCACCGTCTCGCCGGGCTCGACCGTGAGCTCGACTCCGTCGAGCACCCGGTCGTCGAGCACCCTGCCGTCGAGCACCCTGCCGTCGCCGGGACGGGCCGCCGATGGGTACGCGAAGCCGACCGAGGCGAAGCGGACCAGGCCCCGCAGCGCCGCCGGCCGGTGGGGCGTGGCCGGATCGGCGATGGTCGCCTCGGTGTCGAACACCTCGAACAGCCGGTCGGCTGCGGTGACGGCCTCCTGCGCGGCGGCGAGGATGAACCCGAGGGACTCGACCGGTGAGACGAGCAGCAGCAGCAGCGACATGAACGCGACGAGGGCGCCGAGGGTCATGGCGTGGTGGGCGACGGCGAGGCCGCCGACGACGAGCACCACCGGCAGGATCAGGTTGGGCACGACCTGCAGCATCGAGAAGAAGAAGGCGTCCAGGCGCACCCTCGCCATCGTGGTGCCGTACAGGGTCTCGGCGTCGGCGCTGAAGCTGGCCAAGGACTCCCGCCGCCGACCGAAGGCCTTGAGCACCCGGACCCCCTGAGCGGCCTCCTCGACCCGGGTGGTGAGGTCGCCCTGCTGGTCCTGGACGGCCCGGGAGATCACCCGGTAGCGCCGCTCGAAGTCGTTGGAGATGACCACGAGGGGCACGGCCGTGGCCCCGACGATGATCCCGAGGAGCACGTCGAGGTGCACGAGGAGGGCGACGACCACCACGAAGGTGGCCACGTTGACCACCAGATAGATGAGCCCGAAGCCGAGGAAGCGGCGGATCGTCGAGATGTCGGCGGTGGCCCGTGACAGCAGCTGTCCCGTCTGCCAGCGGTCGTGGAAGGCGGGCTCCAGGCGCTGGAGGTGGGCGAAGAGGTCGTTTCGGACCTCGGTCTCGAGGGAGAGGATCCCGTAGCTCTGCACCCACCGACGCACGAACGTGCCCGTCGCCTCGACGATCCCGAACACGATGGCCAGCGAGCCGAGCAGCACCAGGCCGCCGGTGTTGCGGTGGGCGACCGGCCCGTTGACCACCGCCTCGGTGAACAGCGGCACCAGGATCCCGCCGGCGATGCTCACGCTGGCGGCCACGGCCATCAGGATCATCTGCCCGGCATAGGGGCGCAGGTACGGGTTGAGGCGCCACAGGGCGCGGAAGCGCCAGCGCGCCCCCGCGAGGGACGTCACTCCGACGAGCGTACCGGGGTGCCCGACGCGCCATCGGCCGCACCCCGGAGGGCACGGCCGATGAGGGCGCTGGCCAGACCTCGCCGGCCAGACCCTGCCGGCCAGACCCTGCCGGCCAGACCCTGCCGGCCAGACCTTGCTGGCTAGACCTTGGAGGCCTCGGAGCCCGGGGCGGTGGGGCTCTGCCCGGTGGTCGGAGCCTCGTCGTCCTTGGCCGTCCGCACCGCCTCCTCGACGCGCTTGCCGAGGTCGGCGTCGACCTTCTTCCAGTAGTCGAAGGCCCGGGCGAGGATCGGCTCGGTCACCCCGTTGAGCAGGTGCCCGCTGATGTTGCCGACGAGGCGCTCACGGGCAGCGTCGTCGAGCACCTCGCGCACCATGGTGCCCGCCTGCCCCCAGTCGTCGTCCTCGGCGTGGTCGACGTAGGGAGAGCGGACCATCTCCCCGCCGCCCTTCCATCCCGCACCGTCGTCGAACCTGGCGACGTCCGCGTGGGGGCCGCCGTGGGAGTTGGGGGCGTAGACCGGGATGCTCGGATCGTTCCAGCGATAGCGCATCGACCCGTCCTTGGCGTAGGAGTTGACGGGCGCCTTCGGCGCGTTGACGGGCAGCTGGGTGTAGTTGGCCCCGACCCGGTAGCGGTGGGCGTCGGGGTAGGAGAAGAGCCGCCCGAGGAGCATCTTGTCCGGGCTGGTGGCGATCCCCGGGACGAAGTTGGACGGCTCGAAAGTCGCCTGCTCGACCTGGGCGAAGAAGTTCTCCGGGTTGCGGTTGAGGGTCAGCTGGCCGACCTTCATGAGCGGGTAGTCGCGGTGCGGCCACACCTTGGTCAGGTCGAACGGGTTGAACCGGTACCCGTCGGCGTCGGCGGTCGGCATGATCTGCACGAACAGCGTCCAGCTCGGGAACTCGCCCCTCTCGATGGATCCGAAGAGGTCCTGGCGGTGATGGTCCGGCGAGGTGCCGGCGAGCTCGTCGCCCTCGGCCTGGGTGAGAAACTCGTTGCCTTGGTCGGACTTGAAGGTGTACTTGACCCAGACCTTCTCGCCGGCGGCGTTGATCCACTGGAAGGTGTGCGAGCCGTAGCCGTTCATGTGCCGCCAGGTGCGCGGCAGCCCACGGTCACCCATGAGCCAGGTCACCTGGTGGGTCGACTCCGGTGAGAGGGTCCAGAAGTCCCACTGCATGTCGTTGCTGCGCAGCCCGGAGTCGGGGAGGCGCTTCTGGGAGCGGATGAAGTCCTGGAACTTCATCGGGTCCTTCACGAAGAACACCGGTGTGTTGTTGCCGACGAGGTCGTAGTTGCCCTGCTCGGTGTAGAACTTGATCGCGAAGCCGCGAGGATCACGCTGGGTGTCCGGACCACCCTGCTCGGCGGCGACCGACGAGAACCGGATCAGGACCTCCGTCTTCTTGCCGGGCTGGAGGAAGTCGGCCTTGGTGTGGCGGCTGACGTCGTCGGTCACGACGAACTCCCCGAAGGCGCCACCCCCCTTGGCGTGCACGACGCGCTCGGGCACGCGCTCCCGGTTGAACTGGGCCATCTTCTCGAGGAGGTAGTGGTCCTGCAGGAGGATGCCACCGTCGAGACCCTGGGTCAGCGAGTGCTCGTCGCTGGCAACCGGGATGCCCGCGTTGGTCGTGGTGACTGGCTGAGATTCCGTGGTCATGCGTGCTCCTTGTTGGGTGCGGCCGTGCGCCCCACGCTACGAGCGATCCTCGACAACGTCCAAGATTGGACGAGATTCCGCCAGCTCAGTCCTCGACGGGCTCCACGTCGGCGCGCTCGGGCTCCTCCCCGGAGCGGTGCCCGTTGCCATCGGCGTGGCCGTTGCCGTCTGCGTGGCCGTTGCCGTCTGCGTGGCCGTTGCCGTCCGCGTGGCTGTCGTCGCTCGGGCGGAGGGCGCCGTTGGCGTGGTCGGCCGGACCGGCGTGGTCGCCGTGATGCACGTCACCGAGGGTGTGGTAAGCGCCGTCGGCGCCCCGCACGATGACGCCACCCACCGGCTTCTGGATCGGGTGCGCGCCCGTCCGCTGCAGGGCGACGCAGGTCTTGTAGGCCAGCACCCCGGCCACCAGCGGCCCGACGAAGGCGCCGTACTGCAGGATCTCGATGAGGCGCTCGTAGCTGATCTGGAGGTTGTTGCCGATCAGGTCGGTGGCGCTGGCGAAGGTCAGATCGACGAAGAAGGTCAGCGCGGCGACGCCCACCGCCGTGCGCAGCGGCTTGTCCCGCGGTCGGTCGAGCAGGTTGTGAGCCCCATAGTCGCTGTAGAGCTTCTTGTCGATCCAGGGCCAGGCGAACATCACCGTGAAGATCAGCCCGGGGATGAGGATGCCGGGGAAGAACGGATTGGCGATCTCGTGCCCGAAGGAGCGGAACTCCCAGTGGGGCCACAGCCGCAGCGACCCGTCCAGCCATCCCACATACCAGTCGGGCTGGGAGCCGGCCGAGGCGTTGTAGGGGGTGTACGGCCCGTAGGTCCAGATCGGGTTGATCTGGAACAGGCCGCCGAGCAGGCACAGCACGGCGATCACGAGCATCATCAGCGCGCCGCCCTTGAGGGCGTACTGCGGCCAGAGGCGGCTGCCGACGATGTTGGTCTCGGTCTTGCCTGGACCAGGGAAGTCCGTGTGCTTCTGTCGCCAGAGGATGGACAGGTGGACCGTGAGGAGCCCGATGATGAGCAGCGGGAACACGAACTCGTGGATGACGAACAGCCGGGGGATCAGACTGGTCCCGGGAAAGGGACCGCCCCAGAGGGCGACGGCCAACCAAGCCCCGATGAAGGGGATCGACTCGACGATCGAGAACACCACCCGGAGGCCGGTGCCCGAGAGCAGGTCGTCGGGGAGGGAGTAGCCGCTGAAGCCCTCGAGCATGACCGTGAGCAGCAACAGGAGGCCGATGATCCAGTTGAGCTCGCGCGGCTTGCGAAACGCGCCGGTGAAGAAGATGCGGCACAGGTGGAAGGCGATGGCCGCCATGAACACCACCGCGGCCCAGTGGTGGACCTGGCGCATCACCAGACCGGCGCGCACGCCGAAGGAGATGTTGAGCACCGACGCGTAGGACTCGGACATGTGCTGGCCGACGAGCGGCCCGTACGGACCCGAATAGACCGTGTCGGCCTGGGACGGCGTGTAGTAGAGGGCCAGGTAGGTCCCCGTGATCAGCAGGACCACGAAGCAGTACATGGAGATCTCGCCGACCATGAAGCTCCAGTGGTCGGGGAAGATCTTGTCCATGGCGGACTGCACGAACCTCGACGAACCGAGCCGGTCGTCGATGGCATCGAGCCCGTCCTTCTCGACCTTCTGGCGCTTGGCGGCGGCCAGTCGCTCCTGGGTGGTGCTCATCACCGGTTCCAGAATCCCGGGCCGACCGGCTGGGTGTAGCCGAAGGTGGTGATCAAGTAGCCCTCCTGATCGGTCCCCAGAGGGAGTTGCGGCAACGAACGCGGGGCCGGCCCGAAGATGGGCTTGCAGCCCGACGTCACCTCGAAGGTCGACTGGTGGCACGGGCACACCAGCTGGTGGGCGATGACGTTGTAGAGGCCCACGGGACAGCCGGCGTGGGTGCAGATCTTGGAGTAGGCGACGAGGTTGCCGAGGTTGTAGTCGGCATGACCTCCTGGCGGGGCGTCGCCCAGGTTGATGAGGATGGTCGAGCTTTGCGCCGCGGCCACGTTGCCCTCGGGGAAGACGGTGAGGATGCCGTCGACGGCGATGTCACTCGGCTTGATCCGCCGACCCGTCTCGTCGACCAGGCGCTGGCCGGCGTGCCAGCCGCTCTGGGCGACATCCGCGGCCTTGCCCCCCTGGTAGATCTTGGGCCGGGGACCGAGGGAGGCGAGGGGGAAGAGCACCCCGAGCCCGAAGACCCCGCCGACCGCGCCGAGCACCTTGCTCAGGAAGGGGCGACGGGCCATCGGCTCGAGGCCGCGCCCGAGCGACTGGGTCACCGAGGCGCGGAACCCGGCGGGCGACTGGTCGTGGTGGCCTCGGCTGGCGATCACGTCGTGCCCGGGCAGCAGATCCCGGGCCCACAACACGATGCCGATCGCGAGGCAGCCGAAGCCGACGGCGAGGAGGGTGCCCTCGACCTGGGGCTGGCCCCCGGCGACGTACACCCATGCCAGCCCGATGCCGCAGAGCAGGGTGACCATCCACAGTGCGGCGATGCGCAGCTCGGCCAGGCGCGCGCCCTTGGGATCGCCCTCGTAGCGCCAGTGCATGTCGTCCTGATCTCGAGGGACGTCCTCGGGCCACGCCTCGCCTGGCTCGATCCCGTAATGGGTCGGGTCGTTGCGGTACTCGTAGGTGCCGGGAGCGAGGTCGAACGCCTCCCCGTCCTCGTGGTCGCCCGAGCCGTGCCCGTTGGCACCCAGGGCGCCGCCTTCGTCGGTCCTGCTCATCGCCTCGCCCTCCTCGCCGCCGCCTGCCTGGGCATCTCCGGCGCGGTCACTTCTTGCGCCGTCACTTCCGGGCCCCGATCAGACGGGACAGGACCAGGAGCAGGCCCAGCCCGACGATGATGCCGACGAAGCCCTCGGCCACCGGCCCGAAGCCGCTGATGGTCAGGCCGCCGCGCGCGTCGGGGGTGCGCAGGAACTCGACGTAGTGGGCGACGGCCGACGCCTGGAGCTCGTTGAGCTGGCCGGTGCCGAACACGGGCATCGGCTTCGGGCCCACCCGCATGGCTTCGACGGCCTGGAGGAGCGTGGCGTTCTGCAGGCTTGGGATGACGTTGCCCTTGGAGAGCAGGCCGCCACGCGCTGCGATCTGGTGGCATTGGGCGCAGTTGAGGGCGTAGGTGGAGGCGCCGAAGCTGAGGGTGACGCACGTGCCCTTCCCCTGCTGCTGCTTGGTCAAGTCGGTGGCCTGCTGAGTGTCCGCCTGCCCGGCGCAGAGCGGGATGATCGACGGAATGGTCGGGCCGCTCGGCTTGACGCCGTTGATCTCGGGCAGCGCGTTGACGTAGGCCACCAGCTGGCGGATCTGCCCGTCGGAGAAGAACCGGTGGTGGCGGAGCGCTTCCTGGTTCGGGTTGTTGAGCGGCATCCGCCCCGTCGAGAGGTAGAAGTCGGCGTCCGCCGCACCGGCGGTGATCAGCTCCGGCCCACGGGAGCCCCCCACCCCGGCCGCACCGTGGCAGCTCGAGCAGTGGATGTCGTAGAGCTGCTGGCCGGCGGTGATGTCGGCCTGGCTGGTGCTGACCGGGGCGTTGGCCGCGGTCGACACCCCTCCGAAGCCGGCGAAGAGCGAGAACGCCACCGCGCTGAGCCCGACCGCCGCGAGCGGTCCGGCGACCAGCCCACGGCGCACGCCCGACCAGCCCGACGCGGCGTGGCCGATACGGTCGAGGACCCGCTGGAGGGGTCGGGCAACGGCGCCGGCGACGGCACAGAGCAGCTCGACGTAGGCGCCGATCAGGCGCCCGAGGGGCCGGAGGCGGCGCAGCCACGGAGAGGGGGTCCTGATCATCACTTGAGGAGGAAGATCGAGGCGTAGAGGGCGATCCACACCACGTCGACGAAGTGCCAGTAGTAGGAGAGGAACTCCACGGCGGGCAGTGTGTGGTGACCGAACTTGCGGGACTTCTTGGCCCGCAGGCCCATGATGATCATGCCGAGCAGACCGCCGGCGACGTGGATGGCGTGGATGCCGGTGAGGACGTAGAAGCACGACGTCCACGCGTTCTCCTGGATCGGGAAGCTCCGGCCGATGTAGTCGGAGATCTGCATCCCGTCGAAGAGGGCCCCGAGGGCGAAGCTGAGGGCCAGCCACCCGAGGAACCCGGCCTTGTCGCCCTTGGTGGTGCGGTGCACCGCCATCTGCATCGTGCCCGAGGAGATGAGGAGGATGATCGTCGCCATGCCGACGGTCACCGCGTCGACCGAGTCGCCCTTGGGCGGCCACACCGGCGTCGAGGCCCGCAGCGTGAAGAAGGCGGCGAACAAGCCGGAGAAGAACATCAGCTCCGAGGCCAGCCAGATGATGACGCCGACGTTGAGGAACGCCGGGCGGTAGTCGGCGGGGTTGACCGGACGGACGGCGTTGGCCGGCGCCAGCCCCGCTTCCTCGGGGGAGGAGATCGCTGTCACTGGCCCACTTTCTACATGACCTTCAGGTCCCGCTCACAATCACCAGGATGTCGGGCCGGTGTGACACCTGGCGGTGGCCCACCGGACGGCGCTCGGGCAACCCGTCGCGTTGGCGGTACCGTCGTGGGCGATGCTCGACGCCTCGGTGCTCGCGCCGGGTGACCTGGTCACCCGGCTGGCCTGGCGCCCGCTGCCGCTGGTGGTGATCGTCGGCGGGGTGGCGGCCTACGCCACCGGCGTGCGACGGGTCGCGGCGGCAGGACGCACCTGGCTGCCTCTGCGCTCCGCCGCGTTCGCCGTCGCCGCCGTGGTGGTGGCCGTCGCCACCCTCTCCGGTCTGGCCACCTATCGGCCGACCAGCTTCTCGGTGGCGGCCGTGGCCCAGCTCGGGCTGTTCCTTCTCGCTCCCCTGGCGCTGGCCCTGGCCGCCCCGCTGACCCTCCTCGTCGAGGCCACCTCCGTGCGCAGACCCGAGCGGGCGGCGCGGATCCGTGCGGCGCTCACCGGCCGGTGCGGCCGGATTCTCTACCACCCGGTCGTCGCCTGGGCGGTGTACGCCGTCGGCGTCAGCTGCGCCTACCTGACCCGGCAGTACGCGTGGGCGGCGACCCACGGCTGGGCCGGGCAGCTCACCGACATCGAGCTGCTCGTCGTCGGGTGCGTGTGGATCTGGCCGGTCGTCGGTGCCGACCCACGACCGAGAGCGCTCGGGATCGGCTGGCGGGTGGTCTACGTCCTCCTCGGCTTCATGTTCTGGTCCGGCCTCGGACTGGCCCTGCAGTCGCAACGATCGAGGATCGCCCCCGGCGTGCCCCTCCCCGACATCAACACCGGCGGCGGGATCCTCTGGAGCGCCGCGGCCCTCGCCGCCATCGCCACGAGCATCGGGATCGTCGTGCAGTGGCTCGCCGTCGACGAGGGCCACGCCCTGCGAGCGGACAGGATCCACGCCGACGAGGACGCCGCGCAGCTGGCCGCGTGGCGGGCCGAGCGTCGGGTGGCCGCCCTCGCCGACCACCGGGTGCGCGAGTCGGTCGCGGTCCGCTCCCGACCTTCGGGCACGCCCGACACCGACCGCTCGGCCACGTCGGCCCGGTCGCCGTCCGGGCCGGCCATCGGCCCCCTCCCCTCCGGGGAGGAGGAGGCCTGGACCGGGTGGAGGGCCGGCGTCCCCCGCCCCGACGGGTCCGATCCCGCCCCGTGAGCGACCCTGGTCGCGAGCCGGTCGGCACAGGTCGGGCCGCCATCGTGTCGATGGTGGATCGATGAGCGACCCTGGTCGCGAGCCGGTCGGCACAGGTCGGGCCGCCATCGTGTCGATGGTGGATCGATGAGCACCCTCGGTCACGACATCCTGGTCGGGCGGGTGGAGCTGGAGGAGGCCAGGGTGCGGGTCGCCCCGATCGTCCGGCCCACCCCGGTGCGCCACAGCGACTCGCTGTCGCTCCTCGCCGGCCGGCGGGTGCTCCTGAAGCCCGAGCACCTGCAGCGGACAGGGTCGTTCAAGATCCGCGGCGCCTACAACCGCATCGCCCAACTGCCGCCGGGGATCGAGGTGGTGGCCGCCTCGGCCGGCAACCACGCGCAGGGCGTGGCGCTGGCCGCGGCTGAGACCGGGCGGCGCTCGACCATCTTCATGCCGGCGGGGGCGTCGCTGCCCAAGATCGACGCCACCCGCGCCTACGGGGCGACCGTGCGCCTCGAGGGGGCGGCGGTCGACGACTGCATCGTGGCCGCCAGGGCCTGGGCGGCGAGCACCGGCGCGATCTACGTCCCGCCCTTCGACGATCCTGCGGTCATCGCCGGGCAGGGCACCGTCGGGCTCGAGATCGCCGAGGAGGCGCCCGACGCGGGGGTGGTCGTCGTGCCGACGGGCGGGGGCGGCCTCCTCGCCGGGGTGGCGGCGGCCCTGGCCCACGTCCGCCCCGGCATGCGGGTGATCGGCGTGGAGGCGGCCGGCGCGCGCACCGTCGGCACGGCCGTCGAGCTGGGGGCGCCGGTCGTGCTCCCCCACCTGGCGACCATGGCCGACGGGATCGCCGTGCGCTCGACCAGCGACCTGGCCCTCGCCCACGTGGCCGCCTACGTCGACGAGCTGGTGACCGTCGACGAGGAGCAGATCAGCCAGGCCATGCTCCTCCTGGTCGAACGGGCCAAGGCGGTCGTCGAGCCTTCGGGGGCGGCGTCGCTCGCCGCCGTGCTCGCCGGCCACGTGGGGGGCACGGGCCCCGTCGTGGTCGTGCTCTCGGGTGGCAACGTGGATCCCCTCCTGCTGACCAAGCTCATCGAGCACGGCCTGACCGCTGCGGGCCGGTACCTGGTGCTGCGCATCGTCATGCCGGACCGGCCGGGCGCACTCGCCGCGCTGACCGGCCTGCTCGCCGGGCTCGAGCTCAACGTCCTCGACGTCGAGCACCACCGCAGCAGCCGGGCCCTCAACCTGGCCGAGGTCGAGGTCGAGGTGACCGTCGAGACCCGCAACGAGGCCCAGCACCACACGGTGCTGGCCACGCTCGAGGGCGCCGGCTACCGGACCACCCGCGTGGGCTGAGCGGGGCGGCCAACCCGACTTGCCCCCGTCCGGTCCCGCCCTGGCAGGCTGGCGGGATGGGCGCGAGGGGCGACGAAGGGCCGCACGGGCGCGCCGCCGGTGGGCGCGCCCTCCGCCTGCTCCTCGAGCGGCTCGTCGCCGACGGCCCGGTCGGGCCGGCGGCCGAGCTGCGCCGGGTTGCGGAGGCCTTCGTCGCCACCGGCGCGGTCAGCGCACGCGACGCAGACCGGGTCATCGACGACGCCCAGCTGGCCGTCCAGGTCCGCACCGGGGGCCAGCCGGCCTCGGTGCTGCTGACACCCGCCGCGCCCATCGGTCCGGGACCCGGCGCCCATGTCGCCCTGGCCGCGCGGGCGGTCGCCGCCGGGCCAGCCACGCTCGAAACCCCGGCCGGCCCGCTGCACATCGAGACGGTCACCTTCGGGTCCGACGGCTCCACCCTCGTGGTCACGGGGGCCACGGCCGCGCCGCCCAGCCTCCGGGCCCGTCCGGCCCACCACGGCGGCGTGCGGCCGTCGTCGCTGCGCCCGGTGCGCGCCGGGCCCCCCGACCTGCCGACCATCGGGGGCGAAGCGGCCGAGCGTCGCACGGGTGTGCTCGCCGGGGTGCTGGACAAGCTCACCGTTCGTGCCCCCGACGGGGGCGAGCACCGGGCCCGGTGGGAGGCCGCGGCCGACGACGGGACGCGGGCACGCTGGCGACGCTCGGGCCGGCTCGACCCGGCACTGCCCGCCGGAGCCGACTGGCTGGAGGTCGCCGTCGGGGAGGGGGCGCCGGTGCGCCTGCCGGTCACCCCACCGGTGCCGGCGGTCACCGGCCGGGCGCACGGCCGCAGTGCCGGGGCGTCGTGGCTCCTCAGCGCGCTGCTGGCGTCGGCCGCCGCCCTGGCCTCAGGAGATGCCGTGGTCGATCCCCTCGTCCCCGTCGTCGAGGCGCTCACCGCCATCGGCGCCCTGGCCCGCACCGACCCCCTGGTCCGGCAGGCCTCCCTGCTCGACGCGCTCGTGGCCGGCGACGCCCAGGCCGGGGACCTCGACCCCAGGTTTGCCTCGGTCGTGACCAGGCCCGAAGGGGGGACGGCCTCGCCGCTGCGCCGCCTCTGGCCGATCGCCACCCTCGTCGACCTCGGCGACGCCACCGCAAGGGTCGACGCGCTGGCCGATGACGACCGGGACGGGCTCCGCCTGCTCGGGTCGTTCAGCCCGTGGTCGCCCACCCCATGGCGGTCGCCGTGGATCGTGTCGGCCTTCGACGACCGCCACCAGCACCACGCCGCCCACGTCGTGGCGGCCGACGGGGACGCAGTCGAGTGGCGGCTCCCGCCGCTCCTCGACCCGAGGGCCAGACGGCTCCGCATCACCGTGGCCGCTTCGAGCGCGGAAGCAGCCATCGAGGTGGTGCTGCGGTGAGCCCGGCGGCGTGGTGGACCGGCGTCCCCCGGATCGACGCGACCATCCCCTGCGGACCCGGCCACCACACCCTGCGGTGGGAGGAGGGTCGGGTCCGGGCGCTCGACCATCCCGACCCCGTCGCGGAGGCCCTGCTGACCGAGCTGCTCGACGAGACGCCGCCGTGTCTCACCGTCATCGGCCACTGGGCGGACCACGCCGCCGATCCCCGCCTCCTGGCCGTCGGCAGCCGCCACCCCGGTGACACCCTGGCGCTCGGCGACGACGACGTGGCCGCGCTGAGACCCATCCTCGCTCGCCGGCCCATCGGTCGGCCCGGGTCGGACCCGACCTCCGGGCCGCTCACCGCGCCCGACAGCGGGGGCAGACGCGTGGCGCCCCTGCGGCCGCCGCCCGACCCCGGACGACCCGGGCTGCTCGAGCTGCTGGCGCTGCCGGCCGGTCTCCAGCGCCGGCTCCAGGCCGAGGTGGTGGCCAACCTGACCGGGACAGGTGCTCAGGGGCCCCAGGGCCCGAGCCCCAACCCGGGCGACGACGCGCTCGATGCGGTGCTGGCGGCGGCGACCATCGGGCGCCTGGAGCCGATCGCCAGGCGCTGGGCCGGGACGGCGGCCCTCGATCTGGCCGTCGGGCCGCCAGGGGTGACCGCCGCTCGGGGTCGGGTGGCGGTGACCGTCGACGGGCGCTGGCTCGGTGCGGTGTGGGGTCGCTACCTCGGATCCGTCGACGGCTTCCTCGTCCTCGGGGTGCACCGGATCGTCGAGGACCGGGCCGAGGTCACCGGGGTGGGCGCCCCCGGCGGCGACCCGGCCCGCCTGGTGCTCACCGGCCCGGCGCCGTGGCGGGTCGAGACCCGCATCGACGACTGATTCCCTTACATGAGCGGGTCGAGACCCGCTCTCCGTTGGTCGCTGCCCGGCCGTAGCATCGGCGGACGTGAGGGAGCGTTGGACGGTCCGCTGGTTTCGCCGGCGCGCTCTTCTCTACCACCTGCTCCTCCTGGTCATCGACCCTCTGTGCGGGTGGGCCGCATGGTGGCAGATCAACCGGGCGTCGGACGGCAACACGCTCAGCTACCTGTACGCCTTCGAGTGGCCGGTGTTCGCCGTCCTGGCGGTGGTCGGCTGGTGGCAGCTGATCCACGAAGCCCCTGCCGACGTCGACGCCAGGAAGATCGAGCGGGCCCGTCGGGCTGCGACCAAGGGCCCGTTCGTCCCGCCGGCGGCCGACGCCCCGAGCGGCTTCGCCCGTCCGCTGGCGCCCGGGTCGGCCGGGGCCGTCGGCGCTGGCGGCGGCCGGGGTGGAGTGCTGGTCCGGGTCGACGACCGCACGGGGGAGCTGGTCGAGGTCGCCCTCGGCCAGGCCGGCGACGAGGGGGAGGTGGGCGGGTCGCTCCCGGTCCACGCCCTGTCGAGCTACAACGCCTACCTGGCCAGGCTGGCGGCGAGCGGCGGCCGCAAGACGTGGCGCAACCCCCACGGGCGCCCCGACCGCACCTGAGTCGGACGTCGCCCCGCCGCGCCGCCAGGCCCCCGTCCCGAGCCGGCAGGCCCCCGCCGAGCCGCCGGCGTCCGTCGCACCCGGCGAGCCCCAGCAACCGTCACACCTGGCGACCGTCGCAACCGGCGACCTCGGGGCGCCCGACGTGAGCAAACCACGTGGACCCTCCCGAGATTACGACCGGGACGCGCCCCGCCACCGTCGAACGTCCCGAGATACGGCCGTTGCGCCCGGCGGCCGCCGAGCCGGCACCCGCCCGGCGACCTCGGGGCGCCCGACGTGAGCAAACCACGTGGACGACCCCGAGATACGACCGGGACGCGCCCCGCCACCGTCGAACGTCCCGAGATACGGCCGTAGCGCTCGGCACCCGCCGAGCCGGCACCCGCCGACCCGGCGTGAGCGCCCCGGAAGCCCGGCAGCCGCCGACCCGGCAAGGGCGCCCCGGACGGCCGGCACCCGCCGGGCCGGGGCGGCGGGTCAGGGAGCGGGCAGGCGCCAGGCCCGGGATCAGGCGCTGAGCTGGTGGGCGGCGTCGCCGGCGTCGGCCCCGGTTGCCCCGTCGGGGTCGAGGAGGTCGAGCACGGCGGCCTCGACGGCACCCTGGGTGGAGGGGTGCCCGAAGGCCACGCCCTCGCCGAGGTGGCCGAGGGCGCCGGCGATGGTCTCGCCCCCCAGGTAGCGGTCGACGAGTCGCGGGTCGACGTAGGAGGACCTGACCACCGCCGGCGTGTTGCCGAGGTAGTGGGCGACCTCGGTCATGGCTCTGGTGACACAGCGCTTCCTGGCCCGATCCGAGCCGGCCTGCTCCCCCACCGCCAGGGCGACGGCGGCGAGGACGGTGGCGTGCCAGGTCCGGAAGTCCTTGGCGGAGCAGCCGATGCCGGCCACGTCCCGGACGAAGGCGTTGATGTCGTCGGAGTGCACGTCGACCCAGCGGACCGTGCGCCCCTCGCGGCACCGCCAGGCCAGCAGGTCGGATCCCCCGCCGCGTCGGGCCTTGAGCTCGGCCAGCACCGCGGCCACCTCGGGGTCGACGACCGACTGCAGGCGGCGCTTGCCGCCCTTGGCCACGAAGTCGAACCTGACCGTCTCCCCGTCCACCCTGGCGTGGCGCTTCTGGAGGGTGGCCAGCCCGTAGGTCTCGTTCTCCTCCGCGTAGCTGTCGCTCCCGATGCGGAAGAAGCCGAGGTCAAGGAGGCGCACCGAGGCGGCGAGGACCCGTTCGGGGCCCAGGCCGTGCCCGGCCAGGCGGGCGGCGATGCGCTCGCGCAGCACCGGCAGGGCCCGGCCGAAGACCAGCATGTGGTCGAACTTGTCCCGGTCCTGCAGCACCCGCCACTGGTCGTGGTAGCGGTACTGGGTGCGGCCCCGCGCGTCGACGCCGGTCGCCTGCACGTGCCCGTTGGCCCGCATGCAGATCCACACGTGCTCCCACGCCGGGGGGATGACCAGCGCCTTGGCGCGGGCCACGGCGGCCTCGTCGGTGATCCGCCGCCCGGCGGCGTCGAGGTACACGAACCCCTTGCCCGCCCTGCGCCTGGTGTAGCCAGGCTCCCTGGGATCGGACCTGCGCAGCCTCGGCACGCCGCGTGGGTACCCGGCCCCTGGCACCCACAAACCGGCGCCCGCGCCCGACAAACCGGCGAAGGTCAGTCGTCGGGGAGGGGCAGCGCCAGGGCCGGGTCGTAGCCCACGTCCCAGAGGTACAGCCCCTCGGGCGGGGCCAGCTGGCCGGCCGCGGCCCTGTCCCTCCCCCTGACCACCCCGGCGACCTCACCGGCCCGGCGTTTCCCCGACCCGACCTCGACCAGCACGCCGACCATGGAGCGCACCATCTGGTGGCAGAACGACGACGCCTGGATCTCGAAGCGCAGCTCCCCGGCCCCGTCGTCGCGCCAGCCGGCGTCGGTCACCCTCCGCACCAGCGACGGGGGCGCTCCGCCGGCACCGCCCCGGTCCGGGGGGCGCCGGCAGAAGGCGGAGAAGTCGTGCTCGCCCATCAGCGGGTCGCACGCCAGGCGCATGGCGGCCACGTCGAGGGGCCGCTCGACGTGCCAGACCAGGCCGGCGCTGAAGGGGTCGGGGGTGGGCCGGTTGCGGATCCGGTAGCGGTACCGGCGCCACCTGGCGTCGTGGCGGGCGTCGAAGCCGTCGGGGGCGGCCCCGGCGGCGCGCACCACCACCGAAGGCCGCAGGGCGCGGTTGAGCCCGCGGACCAGGGCGGCAAAGTCGACGTCGGCGCGCACGTCGAGGCTGACGACCTGGCCCCTGGCGTGCACGCCCCGGTCGGTGCGGCCGGCGCAGGTCAGCTCCACGGCGTGGCGGACGTGGCGCTCGATGGCCGCGCCGAGCACTCCGGCGACGGTCACCTGTCCCGGCTGGCGGGCGAAGCCGTGGAAGGGGGCGCCCTGGTAGGCGACGGTCAGGGCGGCGCGCACCATCGCGTGGGGCTCGCCGTCACGCCCGTCGGGTGCGGCCCCGAGGCTCAGACGAACTCGATGCGCGCCATGGGTGCGTTGTCGCCGTGGCGCGTCCCGAGCTTGAGGATGCGGGTGTAGCCACCCTCGCGGGCCGCGTAGCGCGGCCCGATCTCCTCGAAGAGCTTGTGGGCCATCTCCTTGTCGCGGATGAAGGCCACGACCTGGCGGTGCTGGTGCACGCTGACCTCGGGGTCGGCGTGGGCCTTCTTGGCCTTGGTCACGCACTTCTCCACCACCGGGCGCAGGGCCTTGGCCTTGGCCTCGGTGGTGACGATGGCCTCGGCGGCGATCATCGACGCCACCAGGTTGCCGAACATGGCCTTCTGGTGGGCGGCGTCACCGCCGAAGCGGCGGCCCCTCTTGGGGCGACCGGGGATACCGGACATCGGCTCAGGCCTCCTTGCCGCGCAGGGCCAGGCCCCGCTCGTCGAGCTTGACCAGCACCTCGTCGAGGGACTTCTGGCCGAAGTTGGTGATGGCGAGGAGGTCGTCCTCGCTCTTCTGCACGAGCTCACCGACGGTGTTGACCTGGGCCCGCTTCAGGCAGTTGCGGGGCCGCTCGGACAGGTCGAGGTCCTCGATGGGCAGGTCGAGGTCCGGTGAGCCGCTGGTGGCCGCACCGACGTCGCCCAGCTCCAGGCCCTGGGGGGCGTCGCTCATGTCGGCCACGATCCCCACGAGGGAGCGGAGGGTGTCGCCGGCGGACGCCAGCGCCTCGCGCGGGGTGATCGAGCCGTCGGTGGTGATGTCGATGACCAGGCGGTCGTAGTTGGTCGACTGCTCGACCCGGGTCGGCTCGACGGTGAAGGCCACCAGCCGGATCGGCGAGAAGATCGAGTCGACGGGGATGACGCCGATGGTCGTGGACTTCTTGTTCTTGTCGGCCGACACGTAGCCGCGGCCGCGCTCGACGGTGATGTCGGCGGCCATGCGCCCCTTGCCGTTGACCGTCGCCAGGACGAGCTCGGGGTTGAGCACCTCGACGTCGCTGGTGGTGGTGATGTCCCCGGCGGTGACCGTCGCCGGGCCCCGCACGTCGAGGCGGAGGGTCACCGACTCGTCGGTCACGACCGAGAGCACGACGTCCTTGAGGTTGAGGATGACGTCGGTGACGTCCTCCTTCACCCCGGGCAGGGCGGTGAACTCGTGGAGCGCCTCGTCGAAGCGCACCTGGGTCACCGCCGCGCCCGGGATCGACGAGAGGAGGGTCCGGCGGAGCGCCACCCCGATGGTGTGGCCGAAGCCCGGCTCGAGCGGCCCGATGGCGAAGCGCTGGCGGTCGCCTTCCTGCTCGCCGATGGGCTCCACGGAGGGACGTTGGATGATCAGCATGGTGCGGGTTCCTTGAGGTTGAGACGGAGCGTCCTGCGCTGCCCGGCTCTCGTGGGTCAGATGGGGTGCGGGTGGCCGACCGGCGCGGCGCCGGTCACCGGCGCTTCGGCCGGGTGCCCGGGGAGCGGACTACTTCGAGTAGAGCTCGACGATCAGCGACTCTCGCACCGGCACGTCGATGTGCTCGCGCTGGGGGAGGTCGAGGACGGTGACCTCGTTGCGCTCGGCCCCGGGCTCGAGCCATCCGGGCACGGCGTGGTCGAGGGTGTCGAGGTTGTGGCGGATGACGATCATCTGGCGGGACTTGCCCTTGAGCGACACCACGTCGCCCTTGCGCACCCGGTACGACGGGATGGTCACCCGCTTGCCGTTGACCAGCACGTGGCCGTGGCGGACGAACTGGCGGGACTGCGAGCGGCTCGCCCCCCACCCGGCGCGGAACGACACGTTGTCGAGGCGCAGCTCGAGCATCCGCAGCAGGTTCTCGCCGGTGATGCCGCTCTGGCGGTTGGCCTCCTCGTAGAGGTTGTGGAACTGCTTCTCGAGGACGCCGTAGATGCGGCGGGCCTTCTGCTTCTCCCGCAGCTGGGTCAGGTACTCGGAGCCCTGGCGCATGCGGTCACGGCCGTGCTCCCCCGGCGGGTAGGGGCGGCGCTCGATCGGGCACTTCATCGAGTCGCACTTGGGGCCCTTCAGAAAGAGCTTCATCTTCTCCCGGCGGCAGAGCCGGCAGACGGGTCCGGTGTAACGAGCCATCGATCAGACCCTCCGACGCTTCTTGGGGCGGCAGCCGTTGTGGGGGATGGGGGTGACGTCCTTGATCCCCGAGACCTCGATGCCGGTCGCCATCAGCGAGCGGATCGCCGTCTCCCGACCTGACCCGGGGCCCTTGACCATCACGTCGACCTTGCGGACCCCGTGCTCCATGGCCCGCCTGGCGCACGCCTCGGCGGCCAGCTGGGCGGCGAACGGGGTGGACTTGCGGGACCCCTTGAACCCGACGTTGCCCGCCGACGCCCACGCGAGGACGTTGCCCTCGGGGTCGCTGATCGACACGATCGTGTTGTTGAACGAGCTCTTGATGTGGGCCACCCCGTGGGTGACGTTCTTTCGCTCGCGGCGACGGGGGCGGCGACCGCCCGGCTTCGGCTTGGCCACTACTTTCGAACCTTCTTCTTCCCGGCGACGGTCTTCTTCGGGCCCTTGCGGGTCCTGGCGTTGGTGTGGGTGCGCTGGCCCCTGACGGGCAGGCCCCTGCGGTGGCGGATCCCCTGGTAGGAGCCGATCTCCATCTTGCGCTTGATGTCCTGCGACACCTCGCGGCGCAGGTCGCCCTCGACCCGCAGGTTGGCGTCGATCCAGCTGCGCAGCTGGGTGACCTCGACGTCGGTCAGGTCACGGACCCGGGTGTCGGGGTCGATGCTCGTGCCGTCGCAGACCCGGCCTGCGGTGGTCCGGCCGATGCCGAAGATGTAGGTGAGGGAGACGATGAGTCGCTTCTCACGGGGGATGTCGACGCTGGCGATGCGTGCCACGTAGCTTGCTCTCTCTTTCCCGCTAGCCCTGCCGCTGCTTGTGCCGCGGGTTGGTGCAGATCACCATGACCCGCCGGTGGCGGCGGATCACCTTGCAGTGCTCGCAGATCGGTTTGACGCTGGGACGGACTTTCACGACAGGCTCCTGCCCGGGGGCGACGGCATGGTGGGCGACGGCATGGTGGGCGACGGCATGGTGGGCGACGGCATGGTGGGCGACGGCATCGTGGTCGGCGGCATGGTGGCCGTCGGCATGGTGGCCGTCGGATGGAGATGGTGCTCGAAGGACGAAGTGCTCGAAGGACGGCGGTGAGCGCGGAACGGTCACCGGCACGCATGGAGAAGACGAGGTCGGAGGGTGCGGCGGCCGGAGCCGCGCGCTACCGCTCGTGGACCGACTTGCCAGGATAGCCCAACCCACCCGGTGCGTCCACACCTGGCCGGCGGTCGGCTGGCAGCCTCCGGCGGCCCGGGCGACAACGCCAGGACGAGCGAGAAGGTCAGGACGGCCGAGAAAGAGTCGGGCGCCGGCCGAGCCTCAGGCGGCCAGGGTGAACACCTCGGGGCCGTCGTCGGTGACGGCGATGGTGTGCTCGAAGTGGGCGGAGAGGGCGCCGTCGGCGGTGACCACGCTCCAACCGTCGCCCAGCTCGACGGTCCCGGCCGAGCCGACGTTGACCATGGGCTCGACGGCGAAGACCATGCCGGCCTTGAGCTTGGGTCCCGGAGTGCCCGGCCAGTAGTTGGGCACCTGGGGCTGCTCGTGCATGGCCGTGCCGATGGCGTGGCCGACGTATTCGCGCACCACCGAGAAGCCGGCGCCCTCAGCCACCTCCTGGACGGCCAGGCCCACGTCGTGGAGCCGGTTGCCGGGGACCAGCTTGGCGATCCCGGCCCAGAGGCTCTCCTCGGTGACCCGGAGCAGCTTCTCGGCGTCGCCACCGATGGCGCCGACCGCGGCGGTGTAGGCGGCGTCGCCGTGGTAGCCCTCGATGATCGCCCCGCAGTCGACGGAGATGATGTCGCCCTCGTCGAGGCGCCGCGGCCCGGGGATGCCGTGGACGATCATCTCGTTGGGTGAGGTGCAGATCACGGCGGGGAAGCCGTGGTAGTGGAGGAAGTTGGACCTGGCGTGGCGACGCTCGAGGACGTCACGGGCCACGCGGTCGAGCTCCAGGGTGGTCACCCCGGGTCGGATGGCGGCGCGGGTGGCCTCGTGCATCTCGGCCACCACCCGCCCTGCCTTGCGCATCTTGGCCAGCTCGTCGCCATTGCGTCGCACCTCTCCATTGTGGCCGCTCGAGGGGTGCTCGCGTCGACGGCCGTCCGGGACGGGGCGGCGACGACCGGGGCCGCGGTCAGAGGCGCCGGCGGTCGACCTCGGTGACGATCCGGTCGGTGACCTCGTCGGGCGAGCCCGTGGCGTCCATGCGCTCCAGGAGCTCGCGCTTGTCGTACCAGGCGATCAGCGGGGCGGTCTCGCGCTCGTAGAGCTCGAGGCGGCGCCGGATGGCCGACTCGGTGTCGTCGTCGCGCTGGACGACCTCGCCGCCGCACACGTCGCAGATGTCGCGGACCCTGGGCGGGTTGTCGGCCACGCTGTAGTTGGCCCCGCAGTCCGAGCACACCCGCCGGCTGGCCAGCCGGGTTAGGACGTGACCGGTCTCGATCTCCAGGTCGACGGCGAGGTCGAGGCCCTTGGGCTCCATGATCTCGGTGAGCGCCTCGGCCTGGGCGACGGTGCGGGGGAAGCCGTCGAGGATGAAGCCGCGATGGGAGGCGTCGGCGCGGGTGAGGCGCTCGCGGACCATGCCGATCACCACCTCGTCGGGGACCAGCTCGCCGGCGTCGAGGTAGCGCTTGGCCTGGTGGCCGAACTCCGAGCCGGATCTGACCGCGGCCCGGAACGTGTCCCCCGTGGCGATGTGGGGGACCACGTAGTGGCGGGAGAGCCTGACCGCCTGGGTGCCCTTCCCCGCCCCCTGCTTCCCGAGGATGAGCAACCGTGCCCCGGGGTTCACTACCTCAGGAAGCCCTCGTAGTTGCGCAGCATGAGCTGGCTGTCCACCTGCTTCATCGTCTCGAGCGCCACCCCGACGGAGATGAGCAGGGTGGTGCCGGCGAAGGGGTAGTTGTGGATGTGGAACAACGACAGCATCAGTGACGGGAGCAGGGCGATGGCGCCGAGCCAGACCGCGCCGGGCAGCGTGATCCGGTTGAGGATCATCTGCAGGTGGCGCTCGGTCGGGGCGCCGGGGCGGATCCCGGGGATGTAGCCGCCCTGCTTGCGGATGATGTCGGCCTGCTGGTGGGGGTCGAAGGTCAGCGCCGCGTAGAAGTACGCGAACCCGAGGATCAGGATCCCGTAGGCGACGATGTAGACCGTGTCGGTCGGGTTGTTGCCGAGGTGGGTGTTGACCCAGGTCTGGACGGTGAGCCCCCAGCCGGAGCTCGGCAGCACGTTGGAGATCAGCACGGGGAAGTAGAGCACCGAGCTGGCGAAGATGATGGGAACGACCCCGCCGGTGTTGACCTTCATGGGGATGTAGGTGCTCTGGCCCCCGTACATGCGCCGGCCGACGACCCGCTTGGCGAAGGTGACGGGAATGCGGCGCTGGCCCTGCTCGACGAACACGATGCAGCCGAGCAGGATCACCGAGATGGCGATGACGATGATCAGCTTGCCCCAGCCGGCGCCGTCCTTGATCGCCGCGCCGCCCGAGGGGAGGGTGGCCACCACGTTGGAGAAGATCAGGATCGACATGCCCTGGCCGATCCCCCGCTGGGTGACCAGCTCGCCGAGCCACATGACCACCACGGTGCCTGCGGTCATGGTGAGCACGATGAGCAGGACCCTGGCGATGGTGAAGTGCGGGATGAAGTCGATGTTGCTCGAGGTGCCGAGCAGGGTCGAGCTGCCGCTGTGGAAGGCGTAGGCGAGGGTCGTCGATTGGAGCAGGGCCAACACGATGGTGACGTACCTGGTGATCTGGGTCAGCTTCTTCTGCCCCGCCGCCCCCTCGTCACGCCACTTCTCGAACTTGGGGATGACGACCATCAGCAGCTGGATGATGATCGAGCTGGTGATGTAGGGCATGATCCCGAGCCCGAACACGGCGAAGCGGGCCAGCGCACCGCCGGTGAACAGGTTGAGGAAGCCGAAGGTGCCGGTGCCCGACGCCGAGGTGGCCGCCTGGACCGCCTTGTAGCTGATGCCGGGGCAGGGGATGTTGGCCCCCAGCCGGTACACGGCGATGATGATCAGCGTGAACAGCACCTTCTTGCGGAGGTCGCCCACCCGGAACATGTTCGACAGGTTCGACAGCTGTGAGGGCATCAGGATCTCCTGGCTGCGGACGGGCTGAGGCTAGCGGCCGGGCGCGGCCTACGGGATTCGCACCGGTGAGCACCGGGGGGCGCGACCGCGGTCGGGCGACCCCCGGACTCGGTGCCCGGAGGGCGGGCTCAGCGGTTGGTGAGCGCGTTGCCCTTGGCGGGCGGCCGCCGGTCGCCCCACGGGGGGGCCAGGACCGTCGTGGTGCCACCCGCGCCCTCGATGGCGGCCACGGCGCTCTTGGAGAAGCGGTGGGCCGACACGGTCAGGCGTCGCGACAGCTCGCCTCGGCCGAGCACCTTGACCAGGCCGTGCTTGTGGACCAGGCCGGCGGCGCGGAGGGTGTCGGGGTCGACGACGGCGCCGTCGAAATCCTCGAGCGCGTCGAGGTTGACCACCGTGTACTCGACGCGGAACGGGTTGTGGAAGCCCTTGAGCTTCGGGATGCGCTGCGTCAGCGGCAGCTGACCACCCTCGAACCCGGGCTTGATGTTGTTGCGGGCGCCCTGGCCCTTGGTGCCGCGCCCGGCCGTCTTGCCGCCCTTGCCGGCGATGCCTCGCCCGACGCGGCGACGCCCCCGGGAGGAGCCGGCGGGCGGCTTGAGGTCGTGGATCTTCATCAGGGTCTCTCTTCCCTCAGGACTTCGCCGACGCGCCGACGTCGTCGGCGGCCTCGACCGTGATCAGGTGGGGGACGCGGGCGATCATGCCCCGGATCTCCGGGCGGTCGGGCAGCGTGTTGGACGAGCCGATCCCGTGCAGGCCGAGGGCGCGGAGCGTGCCGCGGTGCTTGGGCTTGGTGCCGATCCCGGAGCGGACCTGGGTGACCTTCAGCTCACCGGCCATCACGCCACCTCGGTGGGGGGAGCGTGGGGGCCGCGCTGGCTCTCCTGGTAGGCCGCCAGCATGCCCTTCGGCGCCACCTCTTCGGGAGACTTGCCGCGCAGCCTGGCGATGTCGTCGGGCCGCTTGAGGGCCTTGAGCCCGGCCACGGTCGCCTGGGCGACGTTGATGCTGTTGGACGACCCGAGCGACTTGGCCAGGATGTCGTGGATGCCGGCCATCTCGAGGATGGCCCGGGCGGCGCCCCCGGCGATCACGCCGGTACCGGGCGCAGCCGGCTTGAGCAGCACCCGTCCGGCCCCGGCCTCGCCGAGGATCGGGTGGGTGATGGTGGAGCCGGCGAGGGGCACCTTGAAGAGGTTCTTCTTGGCCTCCTCGATGCCCTTCTGCACGGCCAGGCCGGCCTCCTTGGCCTTGCCGTAGCCCAGGCCCACGTTGCCCTGGCCGTCACCGATCACCATGAGCGCGGCGAAGGAGAAGCGGCGGCCGCCCTTCACCACCTTGGCGACACGGTTGACCTTGATGGTGCGGTCCTCGTACTGCGAATCGGCGGGCATCAGAACTCCAGTCCGGCCTCGCGGGCCGCGTCGGCGACCGCGGCGACGCGGCCGTGGTAGAGGAAGCCGCCGCGGTCGAACACGACGGTGGCGACACCGGCGGCCCTGGCCCGCTCGGCGACGAGACGTCCGACCGTGGTGGCGGCCGACTTGTTGCCGGTCGGGCCGGCGGCACGCAGGTCCTTCTCGACCGATGACGCCGCGGCGATGGTCCGGCCGCTGCGGTCGTCGATGACCTGGGCCACGACGTGGCGGTTGGAGCGGTACACGGCGAGGCGGGGACGCTCGGCGGTGCCGTTGACCCGCTTGCGCACCCGGTGGTGGCGCCGGGCTCTGGCGAGCTGCTTGTCCTTGGTGGTGATGGCCATGGGGATCCCTACTTCGCGGCCTTGCCGGCCTTGCGGATGACCCGCTCGCCGGCGTAGCGGACGCCCTTGCCCTTGTAGGGCTCGGGCTTGCGGATCTTGCGGATGTTGGCGGCGACCTGGCCGACGAGCTCCTTGTCGATGCCCCGGACCGAGATGCGCGTCGGGGCGGGCACCTCGAAGGTGATGCCGTCAGGGGCATCGACGGTGACGCCGTGGCTGAAGCCGAGGGCCAGCTCCAGTTGGTTGGAGCCCCTGGCCGTGGCCCGGTAGCCGACGCCGACGATCTCGAGATCCTTGGTGAAGCCGTCGGTCACGCCGAGGACCATGTTGTTGACCAGGCTGCGGGTGAGGCCGTGCAGGGCCCGGTTCTGGCGGGCGTCGTCGGGACGCTCGACCAGGAGGGTGCCCGCCTCCTGGCGGACGGTGATCTCCCCCGGCAGCTCCCGGCCCAGGGTCCCCCTGGGGCCCTTGACCGTGACCTGGCGGTCGGCGACGGTCACCTCGACGCCGGACGGCACGGTGATGGGGCTACGCCCGATGCGAGACATGGTGCTCCTCCCTCGTGGCCACAGAGGTGGGGGGGACAGTGGTGGCGGGGCTGGTCACGGCGGTCACCACACGAAGCACAGGATCTCGCCGCCGACGCGGTGACGGCGCGCCTCGCGGTCGGTCATGAGGCCCTGGCTGGTGGAGAGGACGGCCACGCCGAGGCCGCCGAGGACGCGGGGCAGCTTGTCGGCCGCGGTGTAGACCCGCAGGCCGGGCTTGGAGATCCGCTTGATGCCGGAGATCGTGCGGCTGCGGTCGGAGGAGTACTTCATCTGGACCTCGAGGACCCGGCCTGGCCGGGTGCCGTCGGCGGCCACGTCGAAGCCCTCGATGTAGCCCTCGCGCTGCAGGACGGCCGCCAGGGCCTCCTTCAGCTTGGAGGACGGCATGCGCACGGTGTCGTGCATGGCCACGTTGGCGTTGCGGATGCGGGTGAGCATGTCCGCGATGGGATCGGTCATCGTCATGGCTCGCTCCTCCTACCAGCTGGCCTTGGTGACACCGGGGACCTCGCCGGCGTGCGCGAGCTCGCGCAGGCAGATGCGGCACAGGCCGAACTTCCTGAACACCGAGTGTGGGCGGCCGCAACGACGGCAGCGGGTGTAGGCCCTGACTTTGAACTTGGGCTTGCGCTGCGCCTTGATGATGAGGGCCTTCTTGGCCATTAGCTGTTGCCTTCCTTGCGGAACGGGAAGCCGAAGGCGTCGAGCAGGGCACGACCCTCCGCGTTGGTCGTCGCCGTGTCGACGATGGTGATGTCCATGCCCCTCGGGGTGTCGATCTTGTCGTAGTCGATCTCGGGGAAGATCAGCTGCTCGGAGATGCCGAAGGTGTAGTTGCCGTGGCCGTCGAAGCCACGGGTCGGCAGCCCGCGGAAGTCGCGCATGCGGGGGATGGCCAGGCTGATGAGCCGGTCGAAGAACTCCCACATCCGGTCGCCGCGCAGGGTGACCTTGGCGCCGATCGGGTTGCCCTCGCGGAGCTTGAAGCCGGCGATCGACTTCTTGGCCACGGTGACGACCGGCTTCTGGCCGGTGATCTGGGCCAGGTCCCGCACCGCCCCCTCGAGCAGGGACTGCTGCTGGGTGGCCCGGCCGACGCCCGAGTTGAGGACGATCTTCTCGAGCCGGGGCACGAGCATCACGTTGGGCAGGTCGAGGCTCGACTGCAGCGCGGCCCGCAGCTCGCGCTCGTAGCGGACCTTGAGGCGAGGTCGCGACTTGGCGGTGGTGGCGGTGTCGGGGGCCATCACAGGTCCTTGCCGCAGTGCACGCACACGCGGTGCTTGCCACCGTTGTCGTCGAAGCGGTACCCGATCCGGGTGGCGCCGTCCGTGGAGCACACGATGGCCACCGACGAGGCGTGGATCGGCATGTCCTTGTCGATGATCCCGCCCTTGAGGCGGGTCGAGGTCTGCCGCTGGTGCTTCTTGGCGACGTTGACGCCCTCGACGATGACCTTGTTGGCCTCGGGCAGCACCCGGGTGATCTCCCCGGTGGCGCCACGGTCCTTGCCCGAGAGCACCTGGACCCTGTCACCCTTGCGGAGCTTCATCTTGACCCGTGAAGGGGGCGGCTTGCGGGACGACATCAGATCACCTCCGGGGCCAGCGAGATGATGCGCATGAAGCGCTTGTCGCGCAGCTCACGGCCGACCGGGCCGAAGATGCGCGTGCCGCGGGGCTGCTGCTGGTCGTTGATCAGCACGGCGGCGTTCTCGTCGAAGCGGATGTAGCTGCCGTCGGGACGGCGCTTCTCTTTCTTGACGCGAACGACGACGCACTTGACGACGTCGCCCTTCTTGACGTTGGCGCCGGGGATGGCATCTTTGACCGTCGCCACGAAGATGTCCCCGATCGAGGCGTAGCGGCGTTTGGAGCCGCCGAGCACCTTGATGCAGAGGACCTCTTTGGCCCCGGAGTTGTCGGCCACCCGGAGGCGGCTCTCCTGCTGGATCATGTCTCGGCTCCTACCTAGCCCGCTCGAGGACCGTGACGACCCGCCAGTGCTTGCGCCTGGAGATCGGCCGGGTCTCGGCGATGCGGACGCGGTCACCAACGTTGGTGTCGTTGCCCTCGTCGTGGGCGAAGATGCGCTTGGTCCGCTGCACCGTCTTGGCGTAGCGGGGGTGGCGGACCCGCTCGATGACCGCCACGACCGCCGTCTTGTCCATCGAGGTGCTCACCACCAGGCCCTCGCGGACCTTGCGGTGGTCCTCACGGTCCTCGGCAGGGGCCGTCGTAGGCGCGGCGGGTGTGGTCTGGTCGGCCATCAGGCCGTCACCTCCGTGGTGGCCGACTCGGCGGCGTCGATCTCGCGCTCGCGCAGCACGGTGGCGATGCGGGCGACGTCCCTGCGGACCTGGCCCAGGCGGGCCGAGTTGTCCTGCTTGCCGGTGGCCAGCTGGAAGCGGAGCTTGAACAGCTCGTCCTTGCTCTCGGCCATCTTGGTGTCGAGCTCGTCGAGGGTCAGTTCCCTCAGCTCCTTGGCGGTGGTCATCCGACCTCGACCTCCTCCTGCTGGGCGCGGACCACGAAGCGGGCCTTCATCGGCAGCTTCTGGATGGCGCGCTCCAGGGCGGCCCGTCCGAGGGCCTCGTCCACGCCGCCGAGCTCGAAGAGGACCCGGCCCGGCTTGATCACGGCGACCCAGAACTCGGGGTTGCCCTTGCCCGAGCCCATGCGGGTCTCGGCGGGCTTCTGGGTGACGGGCTTGTCCGGGAACACCCGGATCCACACCTTGCCGCCACGCTTGACGTGGCGGGTCATGGCGATGCGGGCGGCCTCGATCTGGCGGGCGGTGAGCCAGCCCGGCTCGAGGGCCTGGATGCCGTAGTCGCCGAAGCTCACCAGGCTCCCACCCTTGGCCTGCCCGGTGAGGCGGCCACGATGCGCCTTGCGGTGCTTGACCTTGCGGGGCATCAGCATGGCTCAGGCGTCCTTCGGGAAGTGCGGGGTCTCGTGGTGGTCGCCGCTCGTGCGCCGCTCGATCTCCTCTTCCTCGGCCAGCAGGCGCTCGAGGTCGGGATCCACCTTCACGATGGGCTCGTCGGCGACCGGCGGGATGGCGACGGTCTCGTCCTCGGCCGGGGCGACGACGTCGCCGGGCACGGAGCCGGGCTCGCCCAGGTCCGGCCGGCGGCGGCCGCCGCCGGCGGAGACGACCCGGCGGGGCCGGCCGCCCTGTCCGGAGGTCTCTCCGACGGCCATGGCCGCCTCGCGGGTGATCTTGTCCTCGGTGGAGACCTTGTAGGGCCGGATGTCGCCCTTGTAGATCCAGACCTTGACGCCGATGCGGCCGTAGGTGGTCTTGGCCTCACGGAAGCCGTAGTCGATGTCGGCGCGCAGGGTGTGCAGCGGCACCCGACCTTCCCGGTAGAACTCCCGCCGCGACATCTCCGAGCCACCGAGGCGGCCGGCGCACTGGACGCGGATGCCGAGGGCGCCGGCCTTCTGCACCGTCTGGACGGTGCGCTTCATGGCCCGGCGGAACGACACCCGCCCGGCCAGCTGGTCGGCGATGCCTTGGGCCATCAGCGCGGCGTCGAGCTCGGGCTGCTTGATCTCCTGGATGTTGAGCTGCAGCTTGGGGTTCTTGGTGATCTCGGCCAGCTTGGTCCTGAGGCGGTCGGCCTCGGCGCCCCGGCGCCCGATCACGATGCCAGGCCTGGCCGTGTGGACGTCGACCCGCAGGCGGTCACGGGTGCGCTCGATCTCGATGCGGCTGACCGCGGCACGCTCGAGCTGGCCCATCAGGTAGCTGCGGATCTCCCAGTCCTCGATCAGGTAGTCCTGGTAGTCCCGGTCGGTGAACCACCGCGACTTCCAGTCCGTGGTGACCCCGAGACGGAACCCGTACGGGTTGACCTTCTGTCCCATTACTTGTCGTCCTTCGTGGTCGGCTCGGTGCCCTCGGTCTCGGTGGTCGCCGGCTTCTCGGGCTTCTCGGCCGTCTCGGAGGCGGCCACGGCGCCGGCGGTGGCGTCGACGATGCCGGCGTCCTCCTCGGCCTCCGCCACCCGGCCGGAACCGGTGGCGGCGTTGGCCTCGGCGGCGACCTCGGCCGCGCTCGGCGCGTCGGTGGTCGTCACCGCTCCGGTGGTGGCGGTATCGACCTCGTCGTCGACCGGGGCGTCGGTCTCGGGGGTCTCGATCGGCACGCCGCGGCGGCGCTCGGCGCGGGTGCGGGTGTCGTCGGAGCGGCGGGCTCCGGCCACGCGGCGGGAACGCTGGGCCAGCTGCTCGGCCCGGCGGCGGGCGGCGAGGCGCTCGAGGCGGTCGCTGGGCAGCCGGCTCACGATGACGGTGATGTGGCTGGTGCGCTTGCGGATCCGGGTGGCGCGACCGCGGGCCCTCGGGCGCCAGCGCTTGATCGTGGTGCCCTCGTCGGCGAAGCAGGCGGCCACGTAGAGCTCCTCGGGATCCTGGCCGTCGTTGTTCTCCGCGTTGGCCACCGCAGAGCGCAGGACCTTGCCCACGGTGAAGGAGGCGTCGCGCTCGGAGAAGCGGAGGATGTCCTCGGCTTCGGCGACGGGCTGGTTGCGGATCAGGTCGAGCACCTCACGGACCTTGTTGGGCGCGATCCGGCTGTGACGGAGCACCGCCCTGGTCCCGGGCTGCTGGCCTCTGGGCCCGGCCAGGCGCGACCGCTCGTTGGTCTTCTCCCCGAAGGCCATCTAGCGCCTCCCCGCCCGCTCCTGGCCGGCGTGGAACCGGAAGGTGCGGGTCGGGGCGAACTCGCCCAGCTTGTGGCCGACCATCGACTCGGTGATGTAGACGGGCACGTGCTTGCGCCCGTCGTGCACGGCGACGGTGTGGCCCACCATGTCGGGGATGATCGTGGAGCGACGGGACCAGGTCTTGATCACCCGCTTCTCGTTGCGGGAGTTGAGATCGTCGACCTTCTTCAACAGGTGGTCGTCGACGAACGGGCCTTTCTTCAGGCTGCGGGGCATGGTGCGCTACCTCCGGGCGCCGCGGGTGCGCCGGCGGCGGACGATGAGCTTCTCGGACGGCTTGGTTCGGTCACGGGTGCGGCCCTCGGGCTGGCCCCAGGGTGAGACGGGGTGGCGGCCACCCGAGGTCTTGCCCTCGCCGCCACCGAGGGGGTGGTCGACGGGGTTCATGGCCACGCCTCGGGTCTGGGGGCGGACGCCCTTCCAGCGGTTGCGGCCGGCCTTGCCGATGCTGATCAGCTCGGCCTCGGAGTTGCCCACCTCGCCGAGGGTGGCCCGGCAGTCGATGGGCACCCGGCGCATCTCGGTGGACGGGAGGCGCAGGGTGGCGTAGTCGCCCTCCTTGGCCACCAGCTGGACGCTCATGCCGGCGCTGCGGGCCATCTTGCCCCCGCCGCCCGGCTTGAGTTCGACGTTGTGCACGACCGATCCGACCGGGATGTAGCGCATCGGCAGGGCGTTGCCGGGGCGGATGTCGGCGCCCTGGCCGGAGCGCACCACGTCGCCGACCCTCACCCGGTTCGGGGCGAGGATGTAGCGCTTCTCCCCGTCGTGGTAGTGGAGCAGGGCGATGCGGGCGTTGCGGTTGGGGTCGTACTCGATGGCGGCGATCGTCGCCGGCACGCCGTCCTTGGTCCGCTTGAAGTCCACCAGGCGGTACTGCTGCTTGTGGCCGCCACCCTTGTGCCTGGCTGTCTTCCGGCCGTAGGCGTTGCGGCCGCCAGTGCCGCCCTTGGCCGCCAGCAGGGTGCGCTCGGGCCTGGTCCTGGTGATCTCGGTGAAGTCCGAGACGGTCTGGAAGCGCCGACCTGCGCTGGTCGGCTTGCGCTTGCGGAGCGGCATCTCAGTTCCCCTCGAAGATCGGGATCGACTGGTCGGGCTTGAGCTTCACCATGGCCCGCTTGGTGTCCACCCGCTTCCCGAAGGTGGCCGCCTTGCGGTTGCGCTTGCGCTTGCCCGGGCGGTTGAGGGTGGTGACCTTGACCACGTCCACGCCGAAGATCCGCTCGACGGCCTGGCGGATCTCGATCTTGTTGGCGTCGGGGGCGACCACGAAGGTGTAGACGCCCTGGTCGAGCAGGGCATAGGACTTCTCCGACACCACCGGGCGGATGATGACGTCGCGGGGGTCGGCGCTCACTTCGTGTCCTCCGTATCGGCGGCGGCGCCGTCGGCGTCGGTCTCACTGGTGGCGTCGTCGGTCAGGACGGGCGCGGCGTCGGCCACCGCGATCTCGGCGTCGTCGTCGCCGGCTCCGGCAAAGACCTCGCCGGTGCCCCCGAGCACGTCGGTCTGGGGTTCGACCTCCGCCACCGGTGGCGCCGCGGCCTCGGCGGTGGAGGGCCGGGGCGCCGGCGTGCGGGTCGAGCCGAGCTCGACGGTCGCATCGCCCTGCTCGGCGTGGCCCGGCAGGGTGGCGGAGGTGAAGACGACCCAGTCGTTGCAGAGCACGTCGTAGGCGTTGAGCTCGCCGGCCAGGATCACCTGGATGTCGGGGAGGTTGCGAAACGACCGGTAGGCCCGCTCGTCGTCGCGGGAGAGGACCACGAGCACCTTGCCGTCGACGCCGAGCGCCGAGAGGGCGGTGCGGGCACCCTTGGTCGTCGGCTCGTCCCAGGCCCACGAGGCGACCACGGCGACCCGGTCCTCCGACCTGCGGTCCGACAGCGCCGAGCGCAGGGCCAGGTTGATCATCTTGCGGGGGGTGCGCTGCTTGTAGCTGCGCGGCTTGGGGCCGAGGGCGATGCCACCGCCGGTGAAGTGCGGAGCCCGCTCGGAGCCCTGACGGGCGCGGCCCGTGCCCTTCTGCTTGAACGGCTTCTTGCCGCCGCCGGAGACCTCGGCGCGGGTCTTGGTGCTCTGGGTGCCGGCTCGGGCGGCGGCCAGCTGCGCGGTCACGACCTGGTGGAGCACGGCCACGTTGGGCTCGATGCCGAACCAGCCCTCGTCGAGGCTGGCCGTGCCGACCGTCGCGCCGGCGGCGTCGCGGACGTCGACGTCGAGGCTCACTTCGATCCTCCCTTGATGGCGTCGCGGATCAGCACCAGGCCGCCACGCGGACCGGGCACCGCACCCTTGATCAGCAGGAGGCTGCGGTCGGCGTCGGCCGAGACGACCTCCAGGTTGAGGGTGGTCACCTTCTGGTTGCCCATCTGGCCGGCCATCCGGGTGCCCTTGAAGACCCGGGCCGGCGTGGCGCACGCCCCGATGCCGCCGGGCGCCCGGTGGTGCTTGTGGTTGCCGTGGCTGGCGCCCTGGCCCTTGAAGTTGTGGCGCTTCATCCCGCCGGCGAAGCCCTTGCCCTTGCTGATGGCGGTCACGTCGACCTTGCTGCCCGCGGCGAGGATGTCGACCGAGAGCTCCTGGCCGATCCGGTAGGAGGCGCTGTCGTCGACGCGCAGCTCCACCAGGCTCCGGCCGGGCTCGACGTCGGCCTTGGCGTAGTGCCCGGCGAGGGGCTTGTTGACCGTCTTGGCCCGCCGGGCGCCGTAGGTCACCTGGACCGCGGCGTACCCGTCTCGGTCGGGGGTCTTCAGTTGGACGACTCGGGCCGGCGTGACCCGGACGACGGTCACGGCCACCGCGTGGTTGTCACCGTCCCAGATCTGGGTCATGCCGACCTTCTCGCCGACGATCGCTTTGGAGGGCACCGCTCGCTCTTTCTCAGGGGTCGTGGCGGAGGAGAACGGCCCTGGCCGGACCGGTCACCTCACACGGAAGCTCCCGACGGACGGACCGTCGAGGGCAGTGTCGTCATCCACCAGCCACGGGGTCTCCGTCCGGAGACGGACACACGCGGACACCGGTTGGCGACCGAGGGAGAAATCTAGCACCACCGGCCTGCTCCCGCACCTGGAGGTCGGCGCCACCGCCAGGGGCGCCGTCCGTGACTCCTGTGAGCCATGAGGTTCGAGGGGCAGGATGGCTCTTCTGGGGCTGCTGAGCTGCCTACACTCGACGGCTGGTGTCCCCCTCCCCCCGCCGTCCGGCCCCGCCGCCCACCGCCCCTCCCCGCGCCGGGCCGCGCTCGGGGGCTCTGGGAGCCGGGGCAGGCGCCCGCGGCCGCCCGGCCCACCGCCGCACCGGCCTGCCCCGAAGGAGCCGCAAGCGCCTCTTCGGGATGCTCGTCGGGTTCGCGGCCGTGTTCGCCCTGATCGCCTGGCGCCTGGTGAGCATCCAGGGCTTCGGCAGCGCCGGCCTCGAGAAGGTCAGCGCGGCGGCGGGCCGCACCATCGTGCTGCCCGGGCTGCGCGGCTCGATCCTCGCCGACAACGGCGACGAGCTGGCCCTGTCGGAGATGCGTCCGACGATCTTCGCCGACCCTGGCGAGATCCCCAGGGGCCGGGCCCCGGCCGAGGCCGCCGCCCTTGCGCCGGTGCTGCACCGCCCGGTCGCCGCCCTGACCGCCGAGCTGACCCGCCACACCACCTACGTGGTGCTGGCTGCGGCCGTGTCCCAGACCACCGGCACCAGCATCGGCCACCTGGCGCTGGCCGGGATCGGGACCGAGAACGTGCCCGTGCGCTACTACCCCGACGGCCAGATGGCCAGCCCGATCCTCGGCTTCATCGACGCCGCCGGACGGGGGGTCGGCGGGCTGGAGGAGAACGACAACTCCGTGCTCGCCGGCCGCCCCGGCAAGCTGGTGGAGGAGGTCGACCCGGCCGGCTACTACGTGCCCGGCACCAGGACCGTCGACCAGCCGGCGGTCAACGGCCAGGACCTGCTCACCACCATCGACCAGTCGCTGCAGTACCAGACGGAGTCGTCGCTGGCCAAGGCCATCACCACGGCCAAGGCCAAGGGCGGCACGGCGATCATCATGGACACGAAGACCGGTGCGCTCCTCGCCGTGGCCAGCATGGTCACCACCCCCAAGGGTGCGGTGGTCCAGGCGCCGTCGTCCTCGGCGTTCACCCTGTCTTACGAGCCGGGCTCGGTGGCCAAGGTCGTGACGCTCTCCGCCGCCCTGGCCACCAGGGCGATCACGCCCAGGCAGACCTTCACGGTGCCCTACAACCTCCGGGTGGCCGACCAGGTCATTCACGACGCCGAGTTCCACCCGACCGAGCAGCTCGACCCGACCGGCATCCTGGCCCAGTCGTCCAACATCGGCGCCATCGAGGTGGCCCAGAAGCTCGGCCCGGACAAGCTGTACCACTACCTCCAGGCCTACGGCCTGACCTCCAAGACGGCCATCAACTTTCCCGGCGAGTCCCCCGGTATCGTCCCGACGCCGGCCCACTTCTCCGGCACCAGCCTGGCCACCATCGCCTTCGGTCAGGGGATCGCGGTCACCGCCGCCCAGATGACCGCCGCCATCAACACCGTCGCCAACGGCGGCGTCTACGTCCCGCCCAAGCTCGTCACCGCCACCGTCGACGGCCACGGCAGAGAGCATCTCCTGGCGGCGGGCCGCAGCCACCGGGTCGTCCCCACCTCGATCGCCGGCATCATGACCTCCAAGCTGGAGCAGGTGGTCGCCGCCGGGACCGGGACCGCCGCCGCCATCCCCGGCTACGCCGTGGCCGGCAAGACCGGCACGGCCAACCAGGTCGGCAAGGACGGCAAGTACATCCCGAGCGTCTACATCTCGAGCTTCGCCGGCTTCGCCCCGGCCAAGGCCCCGCGGGTCACCGCCATGGTGGTCATCGACAGCACGGGCCAGTACGGTGCGGCCGCCGCTGCGCCGGCGTTCTCCCAGATCGTGCGCGACGCGCTGCTCGACCTCGACATCCCCTCGACGGGCGCCCAGCCCGCCCCCACCGCGGACGCCTACCCGAAGGTCAACGGCAGGGTGCAGCGCCCCGCCGGCTGACGCGCTCCGGCTCGTCCGCCCGGGCAGGCTCCCTCCGGTCTCGGGTGGGCTGCAGCCGGTCCGGGCCGCGACGACGGGCTCAGGTCAAGTGGTGGCCGTCGGCCGACCGGCCTGGATCCAGGACCACGCCCGGCGCCGGCCTGGGAGACAGCGCCGGCCTGGGAGACAGCGCGCGTCGCGTTCGGGAGCGTCGCAGGAGCGCACGCCTCACCGGCCGCGACGGGGGCCGCGGGATGGGGGGCCGGGTCGGCACGTGCCGGGCGCAGCCGGCCGTCCTCGGTCCGGCCGGCGTAGCTCGGTCGGGTGGCCACCCCTCCGCTGCGCAGGTCGATGCGGTCGGCCGGCTGGGCCGGGCCCCGCTTCCCCGGTCGACCGGGTCGCTCGTGCCCTGGCGACCAGGGGGGCGACCGGCGGTACCCGTTGAGTCGCACGGCGATGTCGCGTGCCTCGATGAGCTCGGCCAGCCGCTCGGCCGCGGCGGACGGGTCGGCGCCGGTGTCGGGGTGGGCGGCCCGGACCTTGGCGGCGAAGGCCCGCTTGACCTGGACGGGCGAGGCGCCGGCGGCGATGCCGAGCACCTCCCACGCCGTCTGCATCCGTGCAGTCTGACGTCGCGGGCCGTCCTCGAAGGTGGATCGATGCCGGGTGCTCAGCCGGTCTCGGGCAGCCAGCTGCCGTGAAACCCGAGCGGAATCCGCGTCGGGAGGTGCACACGGGCGACGGGTTCGCCAGTGAAATCCTGTGATGCCAGGACCACCAGATCGGCCGCCTGGCGATCCGGGTTGTGCACGAAGGCCATCACGTAGCCGTCGTCCTCGCCGGAGTCCGGCGCGGACGGCGCGAACACCGCTTCACCTGCGACCGAGCTCCGGTCGAAGGCGTGCGCTTCGACCGTGCCCGCCAGCAGGTCGTGCTTGAACAACGCGTTGCCGAACGCGCCGTCTTCGAAGTTGCCGTTCCAGGGCACCAACGCCGGGTTGATCGGCCCGAATGCGGCGCTGTAGCCGTGACGGTGCCGGCGGGAGACGACCCGCTCGTCGACCCGGGGGAAGTCCTGCTCTCGGTCGTCGATGCACTGCCGGATCACGTCGCTCGCTCTCGGGTCGACGATCCAGCGGTCGAGCGTCAGTGCGCCCTTCCCGGACAGATCCGCCATGTCGAACGGACCCGCAAACCGGCACAGGTCCACCACGACTCGGTCGCCGTCGTCGTAGGCGTTGAGGGTGTGGAAGACATAGCACGGTTCGACGTCGAGCCAGATCACCTTCGGCGACGGGCCAGTTCTGGGCAGCAGGCCGACTCGAGACCGGTGGGAGGGGTTCCAGACATAGGGAGGCCGGGCGCCGGCCGCGGCGGCTTCCCGACTGAAGGTGACAGGCAGATCGTAGAGGACGACGAAACGCTCCGTGAGCGCAAAGTCGTGCATCGCCGGGCCGTCGCTGACGGCCACGTCGACGGTCCGGCTGACCCGGCCATCCGACCCGACAACGATGTGCTGGACGTGGTCCCAGCCCCCGAAGTACGCGACGGCGTGCAACTCACCGGTGCGGGAGTCGAACTTGGTGTGCGCAGCAAACCCTCCGGGCAGCGTGCCGTCGAAGTCGCACGGGCCGACGGTGTCGAGCTCGGCGTTGACCTCATAGGGCAGCGCGCCGCCCTCGACCGTGGCCAGCGTGCGGCCGCCGTGAGCGATCACATGGGTGTTCGCCGCGAAGTCCTGGCCGGCGTGCACGGGACCTCCCGGCCACTGCTCCCCCAACTGGCCGGCGACCCTGCGGGACCGGATCCAGCGGTTGCGGTACCACTCGGCCTTCCCGTCGCGTAGTCGCACACCGTGGAGCATGCCGGCACCGGAGAACCAGTGGCCGCCGGCACCGTCGAGTCCCAGCGGGTTGGGCCCGTTCCGCAGGTAACGCCCATCGAGCTCGGCAGGCAGCCATCCGCTCACGGGCAGGTCGAAGGCGGTGACCTCGTCGACGACCGGAGCGAAATGGCCCTCACGCCAGGTCGCTCGGTCACGGGTTGGATGACCGACGTCCACCGACTCCTCCTGCGGGTTCACCGACTGGAGCATCAGGACCTCCTGCAAATAGAACTACGTTCTATTATTGTAGAACGTTGTGACACGGCCGTCAACCGCTCGGCTCGTGCTGCGACCTGCCGAGTCGGGTGCCGCCGTCACCGAAGTCGACAGCCGCGCAAGCGCGGTCTGTCCGACGACGGGCCCCTGGCGCCTCGTGCTCGCGACCGACGACGCCCGGCTCGGCGTCGTAGAAGGCGTGCCGCCTCACGGTCGCGCAGACCTCACCGGCACCTTCCGCACCGGTTCGGGCGGTCACCGGGTCGAGCCCGGCCCGAGTCGCGGTCCGGGCGAGGACATCGGCAAGACTGCGAGCGTGACGTTGAACGGCGCGGAACCGGCCGCGGTGAGCAGTCGCACGCCCAGCCGGGTTCTCGAGCAAGCGCTGGTGGATGCCGCGGAACGGGTGCTGGCCCGGGGGGGCCTGTCCGCCGTGACGGTGCGTGCCGTCGCAGCCGAGGCCGGGGTCGCACCCATGGGCGTCTACAACCGGTTCGGCAGCAAGAAGGGGCTCGTAGCCGCCGTCGTGGCCCGTGGTTACGACGGGCTGCGTGCGGCGGTCCTCGACAACGTCGACGCTGACCCGGTCGCACGGCTGGTGGCCAGCGGACGCAACTACCGACGATTCGCACTCGAGCATCCCCAGCACTACGCGGCCATGTTCAGCGGCGGGCCGTCGACGGCCACGGAGGGCGCATCGGAACTCGGCGCGCACGCCGCCGCCGCGTTCGCCGCCCTCGTCGAGCAGGTCCGGTACGGGATGGCTCTCGGCGTCCTACGCGACGCTGATCCGGTCGAGACCGCGCAAATAGTCTGGAGCTCGGTGCACGGCGCGGTCAGCCTGGAGCTCAGCGGCCGTACCCTCACACCCGACCCGGCGTCGAGCTACGACAGGCTGCTGCGCATGCTGCTCAATGGCCTGGGGTGAACGCAACCAAGGGCCGGGGGGCGCCGCCGACGCTCGTGCTTTGTTGCCCGGAGCTCGGAGTCCGTGACCTGATCCGCGAACAGAACTTCCCCGGCACCTCCCGCCGGCCATCATCGGGAGGACCACCCGCCGTCGGAGGCGATGGTCTGGCCGGTGATCCAGTCGGCGTCGTCGCTGACCAACCAGGCGACGAGTTTTGCGGCGTCAGCGGGGGTGGACCAGCGCCCTCCGGGGGCGCGTTCGGTGACCGCGGCGATGGTGTCGGGGTCGGCGTAGCCGGTGTCGTTCGGACCGGGGTTGATGCAGTTGACGGTGATGCCCCGAGGCATGAGGTGCACGGCGAGGGACCGGGTCAGCTCATGGAGGGCGGCTTTGGTGGCGACGTAGGGAAGCTCCTCGGGCATGGCCCCGTGGTACTGCCCGGAGGTGAACAGCACGACCCGGCCGCCTGAGCGCCGGTCGTGGCCGGCGGCGAACGCCCGGACCAGCAGGAGCGTGGCCCGGACGTTCACGGCGTAGGCGAGGTCGAGCTCGGCGGCGCTGAGCTGCTCGAGGGATTGGGAGCTGCTGCGGGCGTGGTTGGCCACGACGATGTCGAGGCGCCCGAAGGCCTCCTGCGTGGCGTCGACCACAGCCGTCGGGGCATCGGGGTCAGCCAGGTCGACGGCCAGGTGCTCGACCCGACCTCCGCCAGCCCGGAGCTCATCGAGCAGAGCGTCGGGGCCTCCGACGTCAGCCCCCCACGGTTGTTCAGCATCATGTGGGGACCAAGAATGGAGCATGACCGCGGCACCGTCGGCGGCGAGCCGGCGGGCGATGGCCGCGCCGATGGCGACCCTCCGGCTGGCGCCGGTCACCAGGGCCACCCGACCGTCGAGTGGGCGTAAGGGACCGGTCACCGGACAGATTCTGGCAGACCAGTCGCATCCGAGGATTCTTGGGTTCAGCCGGTGGCATCCCGATCCCGCAACAGAAGCAGGTCGTCATGAAAGTGCTGTATCGGCGGCGGATGACCTCGCCGATCACCTTGCGCCCATCGACGACGAGAGGCGAGATCGAGCCAAGTGGTCTGCATCCTGGTAGCCAAGATTCCTGTGCCTACTCGTTACAAGCTTTTCTGCTCCTTACTTGCGCGCTGGTGGATCAGGCGTCCGACGCCGAGCGCTCCAGAATCCGCTTCACGGTCATGTGAGAGAGCCCGATGCTCGCCGCGATCTCACGGAGCGAAGCACCCTGCTCGGCCGCAAACCGGATGGCGTTGTTCCTCGTTGATTCCGCCACATCAGCTCTTTGGGCCGCAGATGCGGCAAGCTTCAGCGCAGCACGCTTGTCGATCTCTGGGTCAGCACGTCGGATGGGGGCAGGGTGGCTCATAATCGGATCATCTTTCGTCAGCTCGATCGAGTAGCAGCAAAGCCCAGTCCATGGCCTCATCGGCCAGGACTGACGTATGGGCGTGCGGTCCTCGAACGATGCGATGGCTTCGGCGATGGTCTTGGCAAGGTCTTTGGCTTCCTCGTCCGTCAAGATCACCACGAGGAGTCACTGTAACGGATTGGGACAGATGAGCAGGTAGGTGACGGCGCAGGCCGGAGCATCGACGGCTCAGGTGAAAGTCTTCGGATCACGTCGAGGACGATCCAGTCGTCTTTTCGATACTCAGGGTTACTGTGCCGTAGTCGTACGGCGTCTGGACCAACGGGTCGGTCAACCGGCGAGCTCGTCATGGAAGCGATCCTCTCATCGACCTGCGACCACGGAACGGCCTCCCCCTGTGGCGAGGCGTCGAACAGTCGATTGATGAACCGTTCGGAGCGGCGGAGGTCAGGCGGCCTACCGGCACACGAATGCGCCGACGTCCCCTTCGACGACGAAGGCGCCTTCGCGCTCGATGACCTCTGACGCTCGCTGCCGGACACCGTCGATGACCTGGCCCCACGACGCGGGCAGTTCGTCGCCCCAGAGATCTCTGACACTCGCGACATCGCCGGCGACCACTTCCGGGTCGGAGACCACCGCCCGCCCGGGGTGATCCGGGCGGACGCAGCGGACGTCGTCGAAGGCCGCGGACAATTGGCTGGCCCCGTTCTCGAGGGAGAACATCTCGCCGAGGCGGTCGGTCCATCTCCATCCCGGCAGCAAGGTCTGTGCCGCCGCATCGACAAGCTCTCTCAGCGACGCCAGGTGGCCAGCTCCGTTGGCAACCGCCGCACACGTGCCGCCAGTGACCAGCACCCGGCGCAGCTCGTGCGCCGCTGCCTCCCGGTCGGCAACGTGGTAGAGCATGTGCGGAGCGAGCACGGCGTCGAACGCAGCAGCCGGGAACGGCAACCGGACGGCGTCGGCGACGAGGCCGACGGCCATTGTCGCAGTCCGCAGCATCCCGATCGACAGGTCGCAGCCGACCACCTCGACGCCGAGTGAGCTCATCGCCGCGAGGTACCGACCGTTCCCGCAGCCAACGTCGAGCGTCCGCATGCCCGGCGCAACGCCAGCCAGCTCCAGGGTCCATCCGACCACGTCGAACGCCGGCTCCTGACGCTCCCACAGCCGCTGACGGGCGTGCAGGTTCCGGTCGGTCGAGTACTGGCCATGCGGAGTGGCTGTCATCTCCGATGTTGCGACGCGGGAGTGACCACCGCTGCCGTCCTCCAGGCTCGTGACCGTGCAACCTTTGGACTCGTCGTGACGCAAGAGCGGACGCTGTCGCCAAGCTCCGTCGGGGGGCCTACTCGCAGCAGGCGGCTCAGTGAGCACCGGGCGAGTCCTCTTTGTTGTCAAGAGGCTGCTGGGGATTTCTTCGGGCGTTCAGTAGGGGTGGTCGTGGTACGGGTCCGGGCTTGGCGTCGTAGGGTCGTTGCCGGTCCGGGAGTGGCTGGTCCGAAGAGTCGGTGTTCGGGGTGCGAGCCGGCCGCGCTGGATTCTGTGACGTTCCCCGGTTGCCCTCCCGGACCCTTGCCGACCCCGAGGCGGGCGTCTTCGAGCAGCTGGCCGAACACGGCGTCGCTGACCCGTCGCTTCAGGGCGCGCAGGGCTTCTTTCCCGGTTTTACCCTCGGCGATCTTGCGCTCGTAGTAGGCCCTCCCTGAGCTGTGGGTGTGAGCGACCTGGGTGACGGCGGCCATGTGGATGGCGTGGTTGACCCGCCGGTTGCCTCGTCTCGAGAGCCGGAAGACTTTCTTCGGCCCGGACGACACCTCGATAGGTGCGGTGCCGTTGTAAGAGGCGAAGTGGGCCTTGTTCGGGATGTGGCCGGCGTCGGCGACCTCCCCGATGATCGTCGCGGCCACGACCGGGCCGACCCCGTAGACTTGGGTGAGCGTCGTCTTTGACGCTTTGACCGTGACGGCCAGGCGTGCTTTGGCGGTGCGGATCTGCTCGTCGATGCGGACCAGGTCGGCCAGGAACTCGCAGGCGAGCTCGTAGCGGGCCGTCGCCACCGCACCAACTGGCTCGAAGGCGTCGAGGAGACGGGTTGCGGCCGCGGCACGGATCTGGCCCTTGACGCCGCCGGGGATCAGCTCGCACAGCACGGCGTGGAGACGGCAAACGACCTGGGTGCGCGCCCCGGACAGGTCACGCTGCCGTTTCGCCCACACCTTCATCACCGCAGCGTGATCCTCCGCGGTCACCGCCCGCACGTTGGGCGAGCGCAGAGCGGCGACTGCGACCGAGCGGGCGTCGTTGGGGTCGTTCTTGTTGCTCGACCCGTTCGCCAGCAACCGGACCCGGGAGGCCAGCTTCGGCTGCACGTCCACGACCCGCTGGCCTGCGGCCACGAGCTGCTGCGCCAACAAGTAGCCGAGGCCGCCTGCGCCCTCCACCGCCCAGGTCCGCTCCGGCCACTGCTGCGCCCACGCCAGCAACCGGATCGTCTGGTCGACGCCGGCCCGGACCTTTAGTTGGCCGAGCGGGGTCTCCGCCGGGTCGATCGCCGCCGCCGTATGCGATGCCTTGTGCGGGTCGATCCCGATGATCACAGCCATCAGTTCCCTCCTCGTCTCGAGTCGATGTCGGGACCGTGGTGGGCACGTCTGATTTCAGGTCTTGGCGGTCGCGCCTCTTTTCAGCCACACCACGGCAACCCGACGGGACTGACACCTCGTTCGGAAGCCAGACCTCACGGCCGGCAGACGGTTCGTGAGCCAGCCCGTCGGGTCCCCGAGACGCTACGGCCACGCCGCAACGCCCCGCACTGATCATCAATCAGACGGTTGGAAGCGCCTTGGCGGGCGCGAGAAACGCCGGCACATCCGACTCGATCCTCAGGTGCTGGGCGGTGACCCAGCGGTGAGCGTCGTCAAGCCCGGCTCGGCACTTTGTCGAGTCTGTTCTCCCTGTCCGTCGCCGACTGAACCGCACTGGGATCCGCGGAGACTTCATACCTTGGAAGTGAGGATGGAGTTATGGGTTCAGGCAAGCCGCAGCGTCGGTACTCGAAGGAGCAGAAGGATCAGGCGGTGCGTCTTGTCCGTCAGGTCCGGGCCGAGACCGGCCTGGTGCACGGGGCGGTGCAGAGGGTTGCGGAGCAGCTCGGCTACGGCGTGGAGTCGGTGCGCTCGTGGGTCAAGCAGGCCGACGTCGACAGCGGCGTGTCTCCGGGGGTGACCACGACCGAGGCGAAGAGGATCCGGGACCTCGAGCAGGAGAACCGGGAGCTTCGCCGGTCCAACGACATCTTGAAGGCAGCGTCGATTTTCTTCGCGACCGAGCTCGACGGTCGACCGAAGAGGTAGTCGTTTTCATCGACGCCCACCGGGACTGTCGGACCGGTGGGCGTCGATGGGGGGTCGAGCCCATCTGCACTGTCCTGCAGGTGGCCCCCTCCACCTATTACTCGGCCAAGGCCAGGCCGCCGTCGGCCCGCTCGGTCGATGACGCCGTGGTCGGCGCCCAGCTGTCGGAGCTGTGGAAAGCGAACTACAGCGTCTACGGCGTCCGGAAGCTGTGGAAGGCCGCCCAGCGGGCCGGGATCGACATCGGCCGGGACCGCACCAGTCGGCTCATGGCTCTCAACGGTCTGGCCGGTGTGCGCCGGGGCAAGAAGGTCTTGACGACCCGCCCCGATCCTGCGGCGACAAGGGCACCGGACCTGGTGCGCCGAGATTTCACCGCCCCCGCTCCCAACCGGTTGTGGGTGACCGACCTCACCTACGTGCCCACTTGGGCCGGCGTCGCCTACTGCTGCTTCATCGTCGACGTGTTCTCCCGCATGATCGTCGGCTGGCGTGTCGCTGCGAACATGCGCACCGACATGGTCCTCGACGCGGTGGAGATGGCCCGCTGGAGTCGAGGCGCCCGCATCGAAGGCCTCGTCTTCCACTCCGACGCCGGGTCGCAATTTACGAGCATCCGCTACACCGAACGCCTCGACGACATCGGCGCTCTCCCATCGATCGGCACCGTCGCTGACAGTTATGACAACGCCCTCGCCGAGTCCGTCAACGCCCTGTTCAAAACCGAGCTGATCCGTCGGCAAGGACCGTGGCGGGCCGTCGACGACGTCGAGCTGGCCACCCTCGGCTGGGTCCACTGGTTCAACACCACCCGACTCCACGGCGAGCTCGGCGACAGACCACCCGCCGAGTTCGAAACCAACCACTACGCTGCGCTCGCCCTCGTCACCTGACGGGAGGCCAAACCACAGAGTCTCCAACGAACCCAGTGCGGTTCAGACCAAGGGCACAGGCTCCAGCGGCGGCAGTCCTCGGGAGCGTGACCGCATCGGCAGTGGGGCCACCCAGATCGAGTCATCGTGGCCAACGCGCCACGGTTGGACCCGGCTCGAGCCAAGCCGCCGCGCCTAGGCGGCCGCGCGGAGCGTCGCCGCAGGCGGCGGGTGTTGCCGGCTTTCTTCCGCCACCGAGATGGTGAAAAGACCGGATCCCTGGTCATCGTCGAAGTGCCGAACCAACCAAGGGCCCGGGGCGATGCCGCCGACGCTCGCGGTCTGTCACCCGAAGCTCGGAGTCCTTGACCTGATCCGCGAACAGAACGGCCCCCGACAGCTCGCGCCTGGGCGCGTAACGGCGACTCGGTGCGGCGCCGGTCTGGCTCATGGGCAGTGGCGCGTCAACGCTCTGTGGGGCATGCGTTGTCCTGCCCGCGGTCGGCTCGGATGGCTGCGAACGGGAGCGACGCCAGGTCGGCGGTGACATAGTCGAGCATCCGAGCGGGAAAGACGGCCTGCGCCTCCGAGGGAAGCCGCCGACCGATCTCTGCGAGGAGCGCAGCGAGATTTCTCGCAGCGGTGGCGATGGACGTGAGGCCGAGACTGGCGATGGTCGAGGCCATCGCCACCGGGACGCGATCGGCGGCGAAGTCGAGAGCGCTGGTGATCCCGTACTGCGCGTCGGGGACGCCGAGGGTGACAGCAACGAGCTTCCAGAGCTCATCCCGAGCAGCATTCAACCGCCCAAACGCTTCCCAGACCGACTCGCGGCGCAAGTACTTCCCTACGTCGACGAGCGCGCAGCATGCGAGGAACGCCCACTCCCGCTGCGTCGCCGAGGTCACCGACGGCAGCCTGTCAGCCACGTTCACTCGGCCGTCCGGGTCGTAGAGCACCACCGTCTGGGCGGAGAGGGATGACGCCGCCGCCGGCACGACGACGAGGTCGATCTGGGTCCGGTCCTCGAACTGGACGAAGAGGCGCTCGTGGTCGACGGCAACTCCTGGGAGCCGGTGGATGAGGCTCTCCACCGGGTCGGCCAGCCCCACGACGGCCTGACGAACCCGATCGGCAGCGGTCGCCGGCTCGTCGCCCTCGACACCCATAGCAAGGTCGAGGTCGGAGAGGTGATCGGCGGCGGCTCGTGCCAGCGAACAGCCGATGACCAGCCAGCTCAGAGCGGCGTCGCGCTCGCAGACCTCCAAGAGTCCGTCGAGTAGCCGCCCCTGGGCACTCAGGTCGTCCGGAAGCTCTTCGATCCATCTACGTCCGGCGTGCTCTGCCACGATGCCGAGGGTACGCACCACGGGCACAGAGCGACCCATCTGCGGACAGGGACATCGTTCGTGGAGTCGTAGACCGCCCCGACGGATCGGGTGCCACTCTGCGCCGAGGCAGAACCCGAATTTCGCATGGCTGATCAGGAATGGGAGCGTGGCGGATCGCGAGCACGGAGGGATCGGTCGTGGCGCGTGAACGCTTCTACGTGGAGCTGGCGCAGGCTACGTGCGGCACGCGCCGATCAACCGCTCGAACGCCTCATGGGGTCAGCCACCGGACCGGCCCGAAGCCCTGCACGTTGCCCCACAACCGGGGAATCGGCCGCAGCCGCTTGTACCGGCTGGCCAGCAGCTCCACCAGCGCTGGATCGGCGTCGCCGTGACGCACACACCAGGGCAGGAACGAGGAGCCTCTGCGCACGCTGAGTGAACAGCGTTAAGTGGTCTGTATCTTGATCTCGATATCGACGCCGGCGGGCAGCTCGATGCGCTGGAGCGAGTCGACGGTCTTGGGGGTGTGCTCCACGATGTCGAGGAGCCGCTTGTGAACCCGCATCTCGAAGTGCTCCCGGCTGTCCTTGTACTTGTGGGGGCTGCGGATGACCGTGTAGCGGTTCTTCTCCGTCGGCAGGGGCACCGGGCCCCGGACCTTGGCCTGGGTGCGCAGCACGGTCTCGACGATCTTCTTGGTCGACTGGTCGAGGATCTCGTGGTCGTAGGCCTTGAGGCGGATGCGGATCCGCTGCTTGCTGTCAGCCACGGGTGGGCTCGGGGGCGATGCGCATGATGGTCTCCGGGGTGGGAATGCTGCGGGTTGTCAAGGAACGGGAACGGCAGGCGAACGCCCGGGCCCCGGTGCGGGACCCGGGCGGCGCCGGGACTACTTGAGGATCTTGGTGACGCGACCGGAGGCGATGGTGCGCCCACCCTCGCGGATGGCGAAGCGGAGGCCCTCCTCCATGGCGATCGGCTTGCCGAGCACCACGTTGATGGCGGTGTTGTCGCCCGGCATCACCATCTCGGTGCCCTCGGGGAGGGTGATCGAGCCGGTGACGTCGGTGGTGCGGAAGTAGAACTGCGGCCGGTAGTTGTTGAAGAACGGCTTGTGCCGGCCGCCCTCGTTCTTGGAGAGCACGTAGATCTGGCCCTCGAAGTCGGTGTGGGGGGTGATGGAGCCCGGCTTGCAGAGGACCTGGCCTCGCTCGACGTCCTCCTTCTTGGTGCCTCGGAGGAGGGCGCCGATGTTGTCGCCGGCCTGACCCTGGTCGAGCAGCTTGTGGAACATCTCGACGCCGGTGCAGGTGGTCTTCTGCGTGTCGCGCAGGCCGACGATCTCGACCTCCTCGCCGATCTTGACCTTGCCCTGCTCGACCTTGCCGGTCACGACGGTGCCACGGCCGGGGATGGTCATGACGTCCTCGATGGGCATGAGGAAGGGCTTGTCGAGGTCGCGCTCGGGCTCGGGGACGAAGCTGTCGACCGCGTCCATGAGCTCGACGATCTTGTCCTCCCACTCCTTGTCGCCCTCGAGGGCCTTGAGGGCGGAGACCCGGACGACGGGGGTGTCGTCGCCGGGGAACTCGTACTCGGAAAGCAGCTCGCGCACCTCGAGCTCGACCAGGTCGAGGAGCTCCTCGTCGTCGACCGCGTCGGACTTGTTGAGCGCCACGACGATGGAGGGCACCCCGACCTGACGGGCCAGCAGCACGTGCTCGCGGGTCTGGGCCATGGGGCCGTCGGCCGCGGACACGACCAGGATGGCCCCGTCGACCTGGGCGGCGCCGGTGATCATGTTCTTGATGTAGTCGGCGTGGCCCGGCATGTCGACGTGGGCGTAGTGCCGGTTCGGCGTCTGGTACTCCACGTGGGAGATGTTTATCGTGATGCCCCGCTGGCGCTCCTCGGGGGCCTTGTCGATCTGGTCGAACGCCACCGCGGAGGTCCCGGAGGGGTCACGCTCGGACAGCACCTTGGTGATCGCCGCGGTCAGCGTCGTCTTGCCGTGGTCGACGTGACCCATGGTCCCGATGTTGAGGTGCGGCTTGGTGCGCTCGAACTTCTGCTTGGACATGAAAGGAACTCGCTCCTGGAGTGCCGGCCCCGGTGGCCGGATTGACGCGGTCGGTAAGGATACAGCCTCGGGCCCACCGGTCACCCGGCTTTGCCCGTTGGGGACCGGAGCCTGACCAGGGAGGCCGTTCTCCGGAGGGACTTCGGGGGTTACTCGCCCCGGACCCGGGCCACGATCTCGGTGGCGACCGAGACCGGGACCTCCTGGTAGGAGTCGAACTGCATGGTGTAGGTGGCACGCCCCTGGGTGCGCGAGCGCAGGTCCGTAGAGTATCCGAACATCTCGGCCAGGGGGACCTGGGCCCTGACCACCTGGGCGGTGCCCACCTGCTCCATGCCCTCGACGCGGCCACGCCGCGACGACAGGTTGCCGATCACGTCGCCCATGTAGTCGTCGGGGGTGCGGACCTCTACGGCCATGACCGGCTCGAGGAGGACCGGGTCGGCGGTGCGGGCGCCCTTCTTGAAGCAGATCGAGCCGGCGATCTTGAACGCCATCTCCGAGGAGTCGACGTCGTGGTACGAGCCGTAGGTCAGGGTGGCCCGCACGTCCACGGTCGGGTACCCGGCCAGCACGCCCGACTGCATGGCGTCCTGGATGCCGGCGTCGACCGAGGGGATGTACTCCTTGGGGATGATGCCGCCGCTGATCTTGTCGACGAACTCGTAGCCGCCGCCGGGGCCGGTCGGCTCCAGGGTCAGCACCACGTGGCCGTACTGACCCTTGCCGCCGGTCTGGCGGATGTAGCGCTCCTCGACCTTCTCGACGGTCCTGCGGATCGTCTCCCGGTAGGCCACCTGGGGCTTGCCGACGTTGGCGTCCACCCGGAACTCGCGCAGCATGCGGTCCACCAGCACCTCGAGGTGGAGCTCGCCCATCCCCCCGATGATGGTCTGGTTGGTCTCCTCGTCGGTGTGGACCTGGAAGGTCGGGTCCTCCTCGGAGAGCGACTGGAGGGCCTTGGACAGCTTGTCCTGGTCGTCCTTGGTCTTCGGCTCGACGGCCACGTGGATGACCGGCTCGGGGAAGTCGAGCGACTCGAGGACGATCGGGGCGTTGGGGTCACAGAGGGTGTCACCGGTGGTGGTCTGCTTCATGCCGATGAGGGCCACGATGTCGCCGGCGAAGGCCGTCTCGCGGTCCTCCGTGTGGTTGGCGTGCATCTGGAGGATGCGCCCGGCCCGCTCCTTGCGGTCCTTGGTCGAGTTGAGGACGGCGTCGCCCTTGCTGACCTTGCCGGAGTACACCCGCAGGTAGGTGAGCTTCCCGCCGGAGCGGGGATCGGTCATGATCTTGAACGCCAGCCCCGAGAACGGCTCGCTGTCGTCGGGTCTGCGCTCGAGCTCCTCGATGCCCTTCTTGTCGAGGCCCTTGGTCGGGGGGATGTCGACCGGCGAGGGGAGGAAGTCGACGACCGCGTCGAGCATGGGCTGGACGCCCTTGTTCTTGAACGCCGAGCCGCACAGGACCGGGACGACCTCACCGGCGATGGTGGCGGTGCGCAGCGCCCTGCGCAGGTCGTCGGCGGTGATCTCCTCGTCGCCGAGGTACTTCTCGGTCAGCACGTCGTCGAAGTTGGACAGCGTGTCGATCAGCTCGTGGCGGTAGGCGTCGGCCTGCTCGACGAGCTCGGCGGGGATGTCGACCACGTCGAACTTCTCGCCCTTGTCCTCCATGGTGGCGTCCCAGATGATGGCCTTGTGGTTGACCAGGTCGACCACGCCACGGAAGCCGCCCTCGGCGCCGATGGGCAGCTGCAGCACGGCCACGGTGGCGTCGAGGCGGTCCTTGATCATGTCGACGCAGCGGTAGAAGTCGGCACCGGTGCGGTCCATCTTGTTGACGAAGCACATGCGCGGCACGTGGTAGCGGTCGGCCTGGCGCCACACCGTCTCGGTCTGGGGCTCGACGCCGGCGACCGCGTCGAACACCGCGATGGCCCCGTCGAGCACCCGCAGCGAGCGCTCGACCTCGACGGTGAAGTCGACGTGGCCGGGCGTGTCGATGATGTTGATCTGGGTGCCCTTCCACTCACAGGTGGTGGCCGCGGAGGTGATGGTGATGCCCCGCTCCTGCTCCTGGGGCATCCAGTCCATGGTGGCGGCGCCCTCGTGGACCTCGCCGATCTTGTAGTTGACGCCGGTGTAGAAGAGGATCCGCTCGGTGGTGGTCGTCTTGCCCGCGTCGATGTGGGCCATGATCCCGATGTTGCGGACATGGTCGAGGGGCTTGTTTCGCTTCGCTGTGGCTTCTGCCATCGCTCTTGGCCTTCTCTTGCTGGAGGGTTCGGGGGGGAAAGGGGTGCCGGGTGGCCGGGGCCCCTTCCTCGGGCGACGGCCTGGGTGGTGGTGCGGTCCCGGCTCAGAACCAAGCCGGAACGCGAAACGCACCGCCCGGCCGGTGGTCGACGGGGCGGTGCGGCGGCGTCAACCCGATGTCACCATCGGTAGTGGGCGAAGGCCTTGTTGGCATCCGCCATCTTGTGGAGGTCCTCGCGCCGCTTGACCGCCGCGCCGACACCGTTGGAGGCGTCGAGCAGCTCGGCGGCCAGCTTGTCGGCCATCGTCTTCTCCCTGCGCTGCTCGGAGTACCCGACCAGCCAGCGGATCGACAAGGTCGTGGCCCGGCGGGGGCGGACCTCGACCGGCACCTGGTAGGTGGCGCCACCGACGCGGCGGCTGCGCACCTCGAGCTGCGGCTTGGTGTTGTCGACCGCCCGCTTCAAGGTGGCGACCGGCTCGGCGCCGGTCTTGTCCTTGATCTGGTCCAGCGCGTTGTAGACGATGCGCTCGGCCAGCGAGCGCTTGCCGCTCGAGAGGACCTTGTTGACGATCTGGGTGACCAGGACCGACCGGTAGATCGGGTCCGGCAGGAGCTCTCGACGGGGAGCGGGTCCCTTGCGCGGCATGCTTGCCCTCAGCCCTTCTTGGCGCCGTAGCGGCTACGGGCCTGCTTGCGGTCGCGCACACCCGAGGTGTCGAGGGTGCCGCGGATGATCTTGTACCGGACACCCGGGAGGTCCTTGACGCGCCCACCGCGCACCAGGACGATCGAGTGCTCCTGCAGGTTGTGGCCCACACCGGGGATGTAGGCGGTGATCTCCACCCCGCTCGTCAGCCGCACGCGTGCCGCCTTGCGCAGCGCCGAGTTGGGCTTCTTAGGGGTCATCGTGTACACCCTCGTGCACACGCCGCGGCGCTGGGGCGCGCCACGCAGCGCCGGTGTCTTGGTCTTGGTGTGCTTCTGCTCGCGGCCCTTCCGGACCAACTGTGCGATGGTGGGCAACGCAACCTCTCGACTCGATGGGATCCCGCCGGCGGGTCAGGACGAATGCGCGTCTCGACCGCCCCGACGGGCCGGGAGCATGATACCGAAGCGGGCGCCCCTCGGAAAGCCGGAAGATCCGGTGCTCGCCCGCCGGGTCCTCCGGTCGGCCCCGCCCGCGCGCCAATCTCCTGCTCCCTGAGCGCGTTCGCCGGGCCCGGACGCGTGCCGGCGTGCTCAGGCCACCGCCGATCCGGCCGATTGGGGCAGCGTGACCGCTCCCGGAATCCGCCTCCCCGCGTGTCGACGCTCCCGGCCGCCGAGCCGCGTCCAGGCCCCGAAGCGCCCCACCCGGGCCAACCACGTAGCCTGAGCGGGTGAACGTGGTCGCACCGCGAGCTTCCGAAGGGGATCCCGACTTGTCCGACCCGCCCGGGACCCCCGACCCGGCCGCCCAGGCCGCACCCCTCGTGCCCGCTGGCGCGCCCGCGGTCGGCTCCCCCGGCATCCCGGCGTCGTCCGCTGGCGAGCTGCTGCGCCTGGCCTCGGCGATCGAGCTCCTGGCCCGGGCCGGCCTCGACGCCGAGCAGATCGCCACCATCGTCGCCGCCGTGGCGGGGCTCAACCTTCCGGGCCGGTCCCCCGCGACCACCTCTGCCTCGGGCCCAACCGGCCCGGGGGAAGGGGGCGCCGGATCCGGGCCGGGCGACGCGGCTCCGTCCGGCCAAACGGCTGCGCCGGGCGACGTGGCTCCGTCCGGACCAGCTGTGTTCGCCGGCCCAGCGGTCTCGGGCGACACGGCTGGCCCTGGTCCCGGGGCTGCCACCGGCGGTCGTACCTCGGGGGACGCTACTGGCCACGCGTCGGCGTTTGCCCCTACCGGCGTAGGCGCCTTCCCCGACACCGAGGCGCGTAGGCACACGGCTGGTGGCGTCGAGGCGGATGCCGGGGTGGAGGAGAGCAGAGGCGTGGAGGCGGCTCCCGGCGCGGAGGCGAGTCGTGGCGCCGGAGCGGATCCCGGCACGCCGGAAGGTGCGGGTGCCACTCCTCCGGCAAGGTCTGAAGACCCGAGCGCAGAGACGGCTGAGACCGAGGCGCAGCGGATCGGGACCGTCGTCGTCCCGGTCGACGCCGCACTGGCGTGCGATCTGCAGCATTGGGCCAACCACCTCGACGTCGCCCTCTCCGAGCTCCTGAGGGTCGCCATCCGCCGTCATCTCGATCATCTCACGGGCGTCGACGGGTCCGTCCCGGCCGAGCCCCGCTGGGACGCCTGAGACCCACTCCGACGACGGGGCGCCCTGCTTCGCCACGTCCACGCGCCGGGGCGACCTTCGAGGGTCCAGTCACCGACGGTCTTCTGGCGATGGTGGTGGTGGCACAGTCGGGCCAGAGCGTCGAGCCGGGTGACGCGCGTCGTCGACCAGTCCTCGACGTGGTCGGTCTCGAGGCGGTCCCTCGACCCGCAGCCCGGGATGGCGCACACCGGGTCCCTGGCCAGCAGAGCCGTGCGTTGCTCCGCGGTCGGACGGCGACCGAGGTGCAGCACCGACCGGATGTCGGTCCCGTCTGTCAGGACCGCGGCGATGAAGGCGTCGTCCATGAGCTCCCTCGCGGTCTCGACGGGGATGGGGCCGAGGCCGTCGATCTCGCACCACTCGCCGCCCTGGGCGCGGCCCCGTCGGAGTGCGGCCAGGTCGATCCGCACGATCACGGTGGCGGGCACCGTCGACCGGCGACGCCGGGATCGGGTGACGCCGCCGGGGACGCGGCCGGTCCCCTCGGCTGCGACGACTGTCTCCATCTCGCCTTCGGACGGCCGGGCGACTGTTCCGCTGCCGATTGATCCCGTGCCTGGCGGCCTGGTCGGGGGGGGTCACCGGTGGGTCCGGCGGTGGGGCCGTCGGTCCCGCGTCACCGGCGTCGGGCGGATCGCCCGTCGAGCCGGACTCCGGCGTCTCGACGTCCAGGAGACCCGTGCCGCTCCTCTCTTCCCGAGTTCTCCCGCCCTTCCCGGAGGTCCCTTCCTGCGGGCGGTCGCCCCGATCGTCGGTCTCGGCAACCGGCACAGCGGGGGCGGGGGCGGCCTGCGCCACCAGGTCACCCGGCGCACCGGCAGCCGCACCAGCCATGGCGAGGAGACCGTCGAGGGCATAGGCGTGGATGCGCTCCTTGCGACCCTCGCGCCTGGCCGCGTCGAACTGGGCGTCCTGATACGGGTCGAGGACGGCGAGCAGGCGGGCCAGGTCGCGCTTGGTCATGCGCGCCCCGAGGCAGCCTGCGCCTTCGTGGTCGATCCAGGTCCTGAGGTAACGGCCGGCGTGGATCCTCCGGTCACGGGCGACGGGATCGGGGCACGCTTCGGCCCGGATCCGCTGGCACTCCTCCCGGAGCTGTGCGGTGGATCCCCGGCCGGCCAGATCGAGGAGTCGGGAAGCGGAAGTCGGTGCCTCCTCGACGGCGGAGGCGATCTCGATCCCCTGCGCGGCCGACAGCGCGCCCGACCGGAGCGCCGCCTCGACCTCCGGCTGGTCCTGTACGCGCCGGGCCGTGGCGATCGCCATCGCGGCCTGTCCCGTCGACGTTCCGCCCTCGCGGCCGAACCACTCTCCTGCGCTGCGCGCCCCGGCCTCGCGCCAGATGCCGATGTCTGCGCTGCGGGCCGCAGCGAGGGCCTTGCCATACGCGGCCAGGCGCTCGGCTCTGATGAACAGCCGGGTCATCTCCGCAGCGACCTCGCCTTGGACGAGCTCGGGCCGAAAGGTGTCGAGGACATCCGCGAGATCGTCCACGACGTCGCACAGGCGGCCGCGCAGCCCCGCATCCCTCTGATCATCGATCACCGTCGTCATGCATCAAAGGCTACGAGGAGGGTGTGACCATGACCTCCCCTTGACCCACCGGCGACCCCGGGCAGCAATCTGCTGGCGCGCCGGTCGCGCGACCGGCACCATCGAGGTCATGGGCATCCGGCCGGCTCAGGCGGGCGACGGGATCGGCATCGGCCTGGTGCACGTCCGCTCCTGGCAGGCCGCCTATCGCGGCCTCCTTCCCCAGGGCCACCTCGACGGCCTCGACCCCGGCCGGAGAGGCGACGCTTGGGAGCGCTACCTCGACGAGGACCGTCGACCGGGCGAGTCGCTGCTCGTGGCCGAGGCCGGGGGCGCCGTCGTCGGCTTCGCCAACGTCGGCCGGTCGAGGGACGAGGACGCAGACGGTGACGGCGAGGTCCGGGCTATCTACCTGCTGGCCGACCGCTGGGGCCAGGGGATCGGCAGGGACTTGATGACGATCGCGCTCCGAGCGCTGCGCGACGCCGCGTTCACTCGAGCGGCGCTGTGGGTGCTCGACACCAACGACCGGGCCACGCGGTTCTACCGGGCCGGTGGTTGGGCACCCGACGGCGCATGAAAGCTGGACAACAGCCGTGGCTTCCCCGTCTCCGAAGTGCGCTACCGGCGACCGCTTCCCTGACGGCCTGGAGACGTCACGACGGCGCCAATCCGGCCGCGACCGACGCCCCGAGCTCCCAGCACGCCTCGAGATCGGCTGAAGATGGCGAGCCGAGAAGGATGACGGGCGCCTGCGCCTGCCGCCAGCGAAGCCCGGTGGTGATCGCCTCCAGCCCACGCAAGCCGCCGCCGACGTCGCCGTTGCCGTGCAGCCACGCGCCGAACGGGCGTCCGGCGGTGGTCTCCAGGCATGGGTAGTAGATCTGGTCGAACCAGTGCTTGAGCGCGCCGGCCAGGTAGCCGAGGTTGGCCGGCCCGCCGATCAGGTAGCCGTCGGCGGCCAGGGCGTCGACTGCGGTCGACGCCAGCGCGGCCCGTACGAGCACCTCGACACCTTCGATGCGCGAGTCGGTGGCCCCGTCGACGACGGCCGATGCGATGGCGTGGGTGGACGGGGAGACCGTGTGGTGCACGACGAGCAGGGTGGCCACGGTGGAGCAGTCTCGCCCACCGGGTGTCGATGGCCACCAAGATTGACCTGCTGGCCGGCTACTGGCACCACCACGCAGAGCGGCCACGCGTGGCCGGACACCTTTTACCCTCGCCGCTCTCCCTGCCGATCACGCGCTCGGGTCGGCGCCGTTCCGCTCAGATCACGACTGGCGCAGAACGTCCTGTTCGGTACGCTGCTACACCGAGTATCCCGGCCGCCGATAGCGCTGGACGATGCAAGCACTCGGGCACTCCGGTTTGGCCGTCAGCGACCGAGGCACCGAGGCAGGCAGGGGGCTGCGTATCCCCATTTGGGATCGGCTACCGGTGCACGCGTCAGGCCGTGGGGCCCCGTTTCTCGCTGCTGTGTCGCCTATCCGGCGGCGCGCCGTAGGTCGTCCAGGTCCCTGGAAAGCGCTTCGACGCTCCGGGAGAGTTGCCCACGGTCAACCGGCGCTTGTTCGGCCTCCAATGCACATCGACGGATGTAGGCGGTGGGCTTGAGACCAGCTGCCTCGGCTCGGTCTCGAACAGCGGCCACCTCAGCACGGGTGAAGCGCACGGAGATCGTCACCTCCAGCCGCTCGGATCTCTGAACGGGCTCTGGCTCGTGCCAGTTCCCATCGCGGTGCTGGTCGTAGTAGTCGGCCAGCTCTGCGTCGGTCGCGCTCAGACCTGGTTCCATCACATCTCCTCCCATGCGGTGATCGGCCGGACGAGATGGCGGCCGCCGTCGTAGCGGGCGACGACGGTCACCAGCTTGCCGCCATCGGTGCGGTCCGTGAACAAGACTCGGTCGGCGTAGCGACGATGGCGGCGGTAGTGGGTGGCGTTGACGATCACTTGCTCGATCTCCTCTGCGGTGACATGCCGGCAGGCATGGTCGAGGTTGTTCTCGTCCCACTCGACACCATCGAAGATCACCGCACCTCAACCCCGGAACTGTTGTGTTGCACCATGAGCCTACTGCAACACAACGGGACCGCCGGGGCGCCCACCCGCCCGGTGCAGGATCCTCACCCGTCCACGACGATGGATTCCCGAACCCGAGTTAGAACTGACTGACTGGCCACTCCGGGACGGAGCTAACCCGCTCGTATCGATAAACGTAGGACGTCGCTGTCCGATCAAGAGAAGGAGTATGGGATGGGCCTGTGGGCCAAGCGGGATGACATGGTCGTGCACGAGGTCGACCCCTACAACGCCGAGCCGCCGCGAGGGGCGCTCGCGAATCGGTTCCTGACTCCGACCGACTCGTTCTACACCCGGAACCACGGTCCGATCCCGCTGATCGACTGCCACGCCTGGCAGTTGACTATCGACGGTCTGGTCGAGCGGGAGCTGAGCCTGTCGCTGGCCGAGCTGCAGGAACACTTCGAGCCGCGAACGCTGGTAGCGACCTTGCAATGCGCTGGGAACCGGCGGGCCGGACTGATCGCGGTCCGCGACATTCCCGGTGAGGACCCATGGGGGCCGGGCGCTACCTCGACCGCCGAGTGGACAGGGGTGTCCTTGGCGGACGTGCTGGCGGCGGCCACGCTGCGCTCCAACGTACGGCACGTAGCGTTCGCGGCGCCCGATGTCTCTCAGCTGGCCCACCCGGCCCAGCCCTATGGCAGCTCCATCGGGATCAGAAAGGCGCTCGGCACCGAGGTGCTGCTGGCTTGGGCGATGAACGGTCACCCGCTGCCACCGGCCCATGGGGCACCAGTGCGCGTCGTGGTTCCCGGCTACATCGGCGCCCGCAGCGTGAAATGGGTGCAGCGCATCACCGCCCAAAGCGGCCCTTCAGACAACTATTTCCAGGCCACCGCCTACCGGCTGTTGCCCGCCGAAGCGGACCCCGACGCGGCCGGTCCCGGCGACGGCCTGTCCCTGGCAGCGGTTGCCGTCAACGCCGACTTCTTGCGCCCAGATAACAACTCGGTCGTGCCCGCCGGGCCGACCGAGGTCACCGGGTACGCCTTTGCCGGTGACGACCGCGGGATCGCCCGGGTCGATGTCTCCGCCGACGGCGGCCACAGCTGGGTCCAAGCTGACCTCGACGACCAGGCCGGCCCCTGGGCGTGGCGACACTGGCGCACCACCCTCACCTTGCCGGCAGGCGACGTGGACGTCACCGCTCGGGCCTGGGACACCTCCGCCGCCTCCCAACCCGAATCCCCTAAGCACCTGTGGAACCCGAAAGGCTACGTCAACAACTCCTGGGCCCACATCCACCTCACCGTCCGCTGACCGAACGGATCTGCCCCGATGGAGGAACGTGAATCGGTGACGATCAGGCGGACCAGAAGCCTGACGGCCAGACGTCCCGCAAGGGTCAGTCATACGGAACGTCGAGGCGCCCTCAAGCGGATGGGTCAGCGGTACACGTTGCCTCGGTGATCGATGTGAACGATGTCGATGCGCGGCAACTCATCGTCGACGCTGTAGATGATCCGGTAGCTCCCGCGCCGAGCGGAGCGCGGGCCGGTCAGCTGACCGCCGAGTGCCCCGCCAAGCCGGTACGGGTCGTCGGCCAGAGGGCCGAAGATGAAGTCGAGACAGGGGGCGCCGATCTTCTCGGGGAGGCTGAGGAGATCACGTTCGGCGCGAGCCGAGATGCGGACCCCATAGGCGCCGCTCACCGAGGAGCGAAACGAGCACGCAGGGCCTCATTGTCTGCCACGCGCCCAGCCGCCAGGTCGGCGAGACCCTCCACGATGGCTTCCGGAGCACCTGGTGTGGTCAAGAGATCGATGGTCTCTTCGAGCGCGGCGAGATCGTCGGGAGAAACGAGCACGGCAGCGGGCCGACCGTGACGGGTGATCATCACCCGATCGTGGGTGCGCTCCACGCCAGCGACGTACTCCGAGAGACGGTCCTTCACCTCGCCCAGCGGCACGGTCGTCATGACCGCATAGTAGCCAAAAGTCTGGCTAACTGCTGATCCGGTCAGCGATGGGCTTGCGGGATGATCATCCGGTGGAGGTTCGTGGCTCGAGGAGTCGCATCTCATCCGACTGTGCGGCCCGTCGGTCGAAGGTCACCGTGTGTTCGCAGCCGGAGACTCGGCCGAGCTCGGCGATGACTGCATCGGCGAAGTCGATACCGTCGCGACTCTCGGTCAGCGCGACACGGACGATCGAGTCCTGGTCGACCCTGAGCTCGCGGGCATTCAGGAGGCCCTCGACCAGTTCGGCACAGCGAGCGGTGCTGATCTTGTAGGCGCGTCGCAGTACCCAGTGCAGCTCGACGACGGTAACCAGACTGAGGAAGCCCGGGGCCTTCTCGCTCAGTGCGTCGATCACCGTCGACGCTGCTGCCGACTGATCCGGTTCGTCTTGAACCAGATAGCGCACGACGACGTTGGTGTCGAGGCCGATCACGTGGAAGATGTGGTGGCGCCGGAGGCGATGGCCTCGTCCATGTCCTCGAGGGTGACGAGCCCGGACGGCCTCGGCACGGAACCTTTGAGATCCTGGATCGATGCTGCCTGCGGATGGATCTCGTAACCACCTGTGTCGGTGGGAACGAAGGCGAGCCGAGACCCTGGTCGCAGACCAAGCTTGGTGCGCACGTCGACGGGGATGGTGACCTGACCCTTGCTGGTGACGGTGGCAGACGGCATGGCGACTCCTTACCCTTGGTAAGGTAAGGGTACACCGTTGCGGCTGTTTCGCACCGTTCAAGGAACCCCCTGCGGCGACGCCCCAGGTCGGAGCAGCGTCATCTCGGTCGCCCTGAGAGACGATTCCCGCAAGGCCCGCCCGAGAAGAAGCCCCGGTAACCCCCCGCTCTACGGGGCAGGCCCGGCTGGCTTATCGATCGAGTCCAGGGCAGGGCCGTCACCCTGCGGCACCCTTGCCCACGAGCGACCTGCTTGCTGGAGTTAGCACTGCGAGGTCGGCCGGGCGGTCGCCACCCATCGAGCCAGCGGCGACAGATCGCCTTGATCTGGACTACCGCCCAGCCGATGCTCCGAGGCCTCGTACCCGCTCAGACGGATCGGGTGCTTCGACTCGGTACCTCCAGTTCCAGCCGGTCACTGTCAGTAGTGACGTTGGCCGCAAGTGGGGAGCCTCCGATGGCCACCACCCGGGAGATCCTCATGGCCGTCGACACCGGGTCGGCTGGCGTGGTGCCCGGGTCAGCCGGCGAAGGTCGTCACCGGATGCAGCGGCGCGGCGGCGGCGGCGGCGGCCTGCGACCGGGTCAGCACGCCGGTCGCGACCAGCCGATCGAGGACGTGGTGGCGGCGGCGCAGCGCCGCCGACAGGTGTTGGTGGGGGTCGTAGGCGCTCGGAGCCTGCACGAGGCCGGCCAGGAGGGCGGCCTGGCCCCAGGAGAGCTGACCGGCGGGCAGGCCGAAGTAGTGGCGCGCCGCGTCGGTCACGCCGTAGGCCCCGTCGCCGAAGTAGGCGGCGTCGAGGTACAGGGCCAGGATCCGGTGCTTGGAGTAGTGCTGGTCGAGCCGGAAGGCCACGCCGACCTGCTTCAACTCGGCGCCAAAGGAGGTGCCGGGGGCGTAGAGCATCTTGGCCAGCTGCTGCTCGATGGTCGCCCCGCCGTCGTTGCCGTTGGAGGTGATCATCCCCAGCCCTGCCCTGGCCACCCCCTGCGGGTCGAGGGCCGGGTCGGAGAAGAATCGGCTGTCCTCGGTGGCGAGCAGGGCCCGCCCCACCCGTCCGGGGACGACGCCGGCGTCGCTCGGGGCGCCGTGGGCGGCGAGGATGGCGGCAACCCGGCCGGGAGCGTCGGCCACCGACGGAGCCCGCGCCACGAGCACGGCCAGGGCGCCGGCGAGGAGGGCGACCACGACGACGACGGCGGCGACGAGCCGCAGCGCCCAGGTGGCCCACCGGGGACGCCGGCGCCTGCGGGGCGCGGCAGATCTCGAGCCGTCGACCTGTGGTCGACGGTGGGCGGTGGCGGCCATGACGGTGACGATCCTGCCATCGCCGTCGGGTCAGTAGGCGCCGTGCGCCTCGAAGATCCTCCTCGGGTTGTCGACGAGCATGGCGTGGATCTGCTCGTCGGTCACACCGCGCTCCTGCAATGCGGGGACCACGTCGGAGGTGATGTGGAGGTAGTGCCAGTTCGGGGCGCCGACGGCGACGGCCTCGTCGTCGAGCCAGTCCATGTGGCAGGCGGCGTCGTGGGAGAGGACCATCCGGTCGTGGTGGCCCCGGGCGCACAGGTCGGCGACGGTCTGCACCCGCTCCTCGAAGGGCAGGATCGCGTCGAGGCCGAAGCGGTCCATGCCGAGGTAGGAGCCGCGGGCGATGACCTCCTCGAGGTAGCCGATGTCGGTGGTGTCGCCGCTGTGGCCGATGACGACGCGGCCGAGGTCGACGCCCTCCTGGTCGAAGATGGTCTGCTGCTCGAGGCCCCTGCGGGAACGGGCGTGGGTGTGGGTGGAGATGGGCACGCCGGTCGCCCGGTGGGCCTGCGCGACGGCGCGCAGGACCCGCTCCACGCCGGGGGTCACGCCCTGCACGTCGGTGGCGCACTTGAGGATCCCGGCCTTGATGCCGGTGCCGGCGATGCCGTCGGTGATGTCGCCGACGAACATGTCCACCATCGGCTCCGGCTGGTCGAGCAGGTTGCCGGGGCTGCGGTAGGTGAACCAGTGCGGGACCTCGTTGTAGGTGTAGAGGCCCGTGGCCACCACGATGTGGAGCGAGGTCCGCTCGGCGATCTCGGCGATGCGGGGGATGTAGCGGCCGAGGCCCACGACGGTCAGGTCGACGATGGTCGAGACCCCGGCGTCCGCGAGGGCGTCGAGCCGGGTGATGGCGCCGGCCACGCGGGCGTCCTCGTCCCACCCCTGCGGGTAGTTGGTCTGGATCTCGGGGCTCAGCACGAAGACGTGCTCGTGCATGAGCGTCTGCCCGAGCTCGGTCGTGTCGAGCGGACCACGTGCGGTCTGGATCTGGGCCATGCGCCGATTCTTCCAGCAGGCGAGGGCGGCCGCTCTTCGAGGGACCCCGGCCTCTCCGGTACCGTGATGGTTGGTCATGCTGAGCAACGCGTCGAAAGGCCCCGCCGATCAGGCTGCCCGCCAGCCGACGGCTCCGGCCCGGGGCTTCGGAGGCCGCCGGGTCGATCAGCGCATCGCCGTCAGCGTGGTGTACGTGGCCGCGCTGTTCCTCAACATCCTCGACGTCACCATCGTCAACGTGGCCATCCCGACCATCGGTCGCGATTTCCGGACGAGCGCGGCGTCGGTCGACGTCGTGGTCATCGCCTACCTGGTGAGCCTGGCCGTGTTCATCCCGGCCTCGGGCTGGATCGGCGACCGCTTCGGGGGCAAGCGGACCCTCCTCACGGCCATCGCCGTGTTCACCGCGGCGTCGGCCCTGTGCGGCATCGCCGGGAGCCTCAGCGAGCTGGTCGTGTTCCGCGTCCTGCAGGGGGTCGGCGGCGGCATGCTGACGCCGGTCGGCATGGCCATGCTGTACCGGACTTTCCCGCCGGCCGAGCGGGTCCGCCTGGCCGGCATCCTCATGGTCCCGACCGCGCTCGCGCCCGCGCTCGGCCCGGTCATCGGCGGCCTCCTCGTGACGGATCTGTCGTGGCGCTGGGTCTTCTTCGTCAATCTCCCGATCGGCGTGGCTGCCTGCGTGTTCGGGGTCCTCTTCGTCGAGGAGCGACGCGAGGCCAGGCCCGGGCGCTTCGACCGTGGCGGCTTCGTGCTCGCCGGGGCGGGGCTTGGCGCCTTGATGTACGGCGTCTCGGAGGGGCCGGCGCTCGGCTGGCGCTCGCCGCAGGTCGTGGCGACGATCGTCGCCGGGGCCGTCCTGCTCGTCGCCATGGTCCGCGTCGAGCTGCGCGTCGACCAGCCGATGATCAACCTCCGCCTGTTCGGCGACGGGCTGTTCCGGGCGACCAACGTCCTCGTGGTGCTCACCATGACCGGGTTCTTCGGGGTGCTGTACCTGGTGCCGCTCTACTACCAGGACGGCCGCGGGCTCTCCGCCCTCGACTCCGGCCTCAGCACCTTCCCCGAGGCCGTCGGGGTCCTGATCGGCGCGCAGGTCGTCAGCCGGGTGCTCTATCCCGTGATCGGACCGCGACGGCTGATGGCCGCCGGCCTGCTGGGCATCGCCGCGGTGACCTCGCTCATGGCGCTGGCGAGCGGCGCCCACACCAACCTGTGGTGGATGCGGGCGCTGATGCTGGTGCTCGGCTACTGCATCCCCCACGTGATGATGAGCATGCAGGCGGCCGCCTTCGCGACGATCTCCCCCGAGTCGACCGGCCGGGCGTCCACCCTCTTCAACGCCAACCGGCAACTCGGCGGGGCCATCGGCGTCGCCCTCCTCAGCACCGTGCTCAGCGCCATCGGTCCCACCCGGCGCTTCGGCGACCATCTCGTGGCCCACGTCGCCGCCTACCAGGGGGCGTTCGTCGCCGCGGCCGCCGTGGCCGTGATCGGTGCCCTGACCGCCCTCGTCCTCGTGCGCGACGCCGACGCCGCCGACACCATGGTGCGCCGGCGCAAGCCTCGGGCTGGCCCGAGCCGGTCGGTGGCCGCCACCTGAGATCCGACCGTGTCCGTGGGGGCGCGGCGCCTTCCGGTCGAGGCTCGATCAGGTCACGGCACCGGTCGCCACCCAGTGCCGCGGACGTGAGTCAGCCGAGATGCGGCCGCAGGCTCCGGCTGCGGCGGTGCTGCGGCGAGGGGCCGCTCGTGCGGTGCCCGTCGCCCTCGCGCAGGTCGATGACCGGATCGGAGGAGAGGGCGAGGGCGTAGACGGCGTCGTCGGCGGCGACGGCGAAGGTGTGGCCGGAGGCGTCGATCTGCTGCAGGATCGGGGCGACGCTGATGCGGGCGATGCGCTCCAGGTCCTTGGCCGAGTGGACCTCGATGCGGGTCGCGGTCGTCTCGATGCGGCTCACGGGGACCAGCCGCTCACGGAAGCGGGCCACCGCCCGGTCGGCCGGCGTGCCCCACCATCCGCGAAACACCCGACCGCTCAGCACCACGCAGACGCCCACGCCGATCACGGTCACCGCCCAGCACGCCACCAGGGCGCCGGCGGGCAGCCGGACCGGCATGAGGGCGAACAGGCTCCTCGGCAGCGACGACGTCACGTCGACCAGGAAGCCAGCGGTGACGACGGTGCCGACCACACCGAGGGCGGGGGGCTCGATGCCCCGCGACGAGGTCGGGCGGTAGGTCGCGCCGCCCGGCTGTGGGGGTCACGCGTGGTTCGCTCGGTCTCCTTCATGGTCTGTCCCAGGGTGAGGCGGTGGCGGGATCGCCGCCGCTGCTCGGGTAGGGCGACGGCGAGGAAGGCGACCACGCCGAGCCCGGGGCCCGACCGGCTCACGACGCCGAGAACCTCTGGTTGAGGTTGCCCGTGGCCGTCCAGCCGTGGATCCTGGCCCCGACGCTGATGCTGTTGCCGGCCACGTCGATGTACAGGCCGCTGGCGGGGTTCTCCATCGTGGCCGGGGTCGTGGAGCCCGCGGTCAGGCTGGTCGACCAGCTCTGACCCGGCCCGCTGGCACACGGCGACTGGTAGAGGCCGTCACCGAGCTTGCCGTCGGTGGTGAGGCACTGCCCGCTGTTGACGTTGACGACGTCGTAGGTGCTGGCGCCGAGGCCGACGAACCTCCACGACTGGTTGGCGTTGCCGTTGGCCCACCAGTCGATGACCGGGGCACCCGCGACGAGGGACGCGCCGGCGACGTCGAGCTTGTAGTGGGCGTTGCTGTTGCTGACGTCGAGTGCCGTGGTGAAGCTGGCTGGCGCGGCCGGGGGCTGGGTGGAGCCGACGGCGGCGCCCAGCTGGGCGGCGCTCACCGGGTGGCCACCCTGGAGGGTGTAGTCCCAGGCCCACTGGAGCTCGGTGACCCCGCACGACCGGGCCAGGGCGATCATGGGTGCGAGGTCGGCGGGGGTGTTGGCCCCCGGGTTCTCGGCCATGAAGCCCATGCCGTGACGATGGGCGAGGGACGCCAGCCACCTGGTGTCGGACCAGAAGAAGACCCGCTGGTCGGTGTAGGCCACGCTCTCGTCACCGGCCTGGCAGGAGTTGGCCCGCGGGGCACCGGACCAGTCGTAGAGGCTGGAGTCGTCGATGGCGGTGTTGGTGAGCGACGGGAGCGAGTCGAGAAACTTCCACCACACCGCCCCGGTGTTGAGCGTGTCGAAGCTGTCGTAGCTTCCAGGGGCCAGGTCCGCGGCCAGGCGCTGGTTCATCGGTTGGGGCAGGGCGCCCATCCCCGGCATGACCAGGTCGAGCTGGCCGCCGAACCCGCCGTTGCGGAAGGTGGTCATCTCCCACGCGTGGGCGTTGACCATGGCGCCGAGATACCAGGAGTACCAGGCCGAGACCTGGGCGCCGGTGACCGTCGCTCCCCCCCAGGCCGTCGTGCCGGGGATCCAGCCGGGCATGGGGTCCGCGCCGACTCCGGCGGGCAGGTCCGGGCCGCCGGACTGGGCGGCGGGGGAAAACGCCCACCACTGGTTGCTCGACGTGTCGGGGTAGAGGATCTCGCCGTTCTCCGACAGGCCGATCCGGTAGGCCTCGACGCCGGTCAGCGACGAGGTGACGCTGTCGATGTAGGCCGTGGCCGCGCTGCGGACCTGGTTGCTGAACTCGAAGTCGGCGGTGGGCGACGACCGACCGTTCTGGTCGACGAGGCGGGAGTTGGCCGTCTGGTACACCCAGGACGGCGCCTGCTGCAGGCCGACGTCGATGCTGACCTTCCAGCCTGCGCTCGTGTAGCGCGCGATGGCCGAGCGGATGGACTGCATGTAGATGGGGTCGAAGACGCCGGCGCTCGGCTCCCAGTTGCCCCACGACAGGTTGATCACCGCGTTGGCGATCCCGGCGGCCTGGTCGTTCGGGATGTTGCGGTAGTCGGCCTCGAGCACACCGAGGCCGAGTGACCCCGCGCCCGACGAGGTCATGGCCGCCGAGGTCCCGGGCGGCGAGGTCCTGGGCGGCGAAGTCCTGGGCGGCGAGGTCCTGGGCGGCGAAGTCCTGGGCGGCGAGGTCGAGGCGGAGGAGGTGGAGGCCATCGCCGGGATCGACGAGCCGATCACCGCTATCGCGGCCAGGGCGGCGGCCGCCATGGCGGCTCGCGCCGTCGACCGCCGGTTCGTCCGCGGATGGCTCCGGCCACCTCGTTGCGCTGGTTGGAAGATCATGGTCGCGCTCTCGGACGCCACGGTCGGCCCCTTGAGACGGGGCGCGAGACCCGCCGGGACTTCGCCGTCTGCCGAAACCGCCGAAGCGGTCACCCCGAGGGGCGGACCGAGAGACCGATCGTGAGGGACCGGTGCTGTGCTCCGGCCACGGGTCGGAGAACGTAGCCGGTGACCGCCACCCCGCTGGACACCAGGGCGTGGTCGAGCTGGATCAGCGGAGGCAGCCAGGTGACCGGCGACCACGTCGGTCGCCAGCCGTTGCCGGTGGCCACGGCCGCGTCGCGGAGCTGGCCGGCGCGGAGGATGTCGCCGAGCTCGTACATGTCCCAGGTGGCGTTCAGGTCGCCGACGACGAGGCGGGGCCCGGTCAGGTGACGGGCCGCGGCGGCGATGCCGCGCAGCTCCGCCTTCCACTGCCCGAGGGGGAGCAGCACGGGGATGAAGGTGTGGACCACGAGCACGCTCAGGGTGGCGGCGCCGACCCGAACCCGTGCCCGCAGCTCCGGGTGGCCGGCGTCGGTCCACACGGATGCGCCGACGAGGGGCCGGTCGGACCACAGGGCCATCCCGGCGCTCTGGTTGTCGGGGGCAAGCAGGCGGAAGCGGTAGCGGTCGAGGACGTGGGTGGCGTCGAGGGCGGTGATGTCGCCCGGGGTGACCTCCTGCAGGGCGACGAGGTCGGGGCGGCCGCGTGCGACCGCGGCGGCGATCCCGCTCATGTCCGGGTTGGTCCAGGTGACGTTGGCGTCGAGCACCCGCAGGCACCCCCACCCCGGGGGTGGCGCCGCGGTCGAAGCGAACGGGTCCCACTGCTGTGCGGTCCACCAGGCCGGCGCGACGAGGGCGGCGATGGCGACGACGGCGAGCGTCGGGCGCCGGGTACCGACACCGACGACCGCGGCAGCGAGCGCCGGCACGAAGACCCACGGGCTGAGGGCCAGGACACCGACGACGATGGCGACGTCGTCGAGGTGGGCCAGGCGCGCCACGACGACGGCCGCGGACGCCACCACCACGGTCCACGCCACGCCGCCGAGCAGGCGGCGGCGGTGCCGGGCGTCGCCTCGGGACCCGGCCCGGCGCGTGACCGGAGCCTGGCTGGCGGATCCGGCCTCGCTCGCGGTGGCCGCCGGCGACGGGTCGGCGTCTCCCGCGCGCTCGGCATCCTGGGTGGCACCGGCCTCCTGGGGAGCCCCGGCCGGCGCGGGCTCGGCGCCCTGCGTGGGCCCGGCGTCCGGGGCGCCCCCGACCGGCGAGGGCTCGGCGTCCCGGGCGGCCTCGGCCGGGTCGGGGTCGTCGGTCGGGTGGTCGGTCACGGACCGCCAGCCTGACCGACCGGGAGGCACGCAGCGGGGCGCCCCTCCAGACGGCGGTCAGTCAGGTCCGGCCGTCTCGGGGCGCCCGACGTGAGTAAACCACGTGCATCCTCCCGAGATGCCACCGGGGCGCCCAGGCGAGACCGACCTGGCCGCTGCCGCACGTCTCGATGGGATCCTCCCGGGATGCGACCGGGACGCCCAGGCGAGGCCGACCTGGCCGCTGCGGCTGCGGCTGCGGCACGTCTCGATGCGACCGGACCCAGGGCGAGCCCTTCAGGACAGGACGCGCTTGTGGAACGCCCGGAGCCCGAGGGCCAGGAACAGCGCGCAGAAGCCGACCAGCACCGGGTAGACGGCGTAGAGGTGCATGTGCCCGGTCGAGGTGAGCCCGGCCCGCAGGCCCTCGTTGGCGTAGACGAGCGGGTTGATGCACACCAGCGTCTGCAGCCAGTGGAATCCGCCGACGGTGACCGGCGCCAGGCGCGTCCACTGGTAGTAGGTGCCGCCGAGGAAGGTGATGGGCAGCACGATGAAGCCGAACATCAGGCCGATGTTGCGCGGCTCGAAGACGCAGCCGAGCAGCAGGCCGAGTGAGCTGAAGGTCAGGCAGATGAGCGGCAGGAGGGTGACGACGATCAGCCAGTGGACGTCGAAGTTGGCGTGCACCCCCTTGGCGTGGATGACCGCAGCGATCGGGAACACGATGACCGCGGCGATGAGCCCCTGGATCACCCCGAAGAGGATCTTGGCCACGGCGACCAGCCACACCGGGCACGGCGCCTGGACCCGGTCCTCGATCTCCCTCGTGAACCCGAACTCCTGGGCCAGCTGCAGCGCCACCGCCTGCACGCCCTGGAACATGACCGTGATCCCGACCACGCCGGGGACGAGGACGGTGGCGAAGTCGCTGGCCCCTCCCCCGCCGCCGCCCACCGACTGCCCGATCTGGGGGAAGACGTAGAGGAAGACGAAGACCAGCAGGAAGGGTTGGATGATCGTGCGCAGGACGAACTCGACCACGTGCTTGCGCAGCACCGTCAGATCCCGGAGGAGCAGGGCGCCGAGGGCGATCCTGCTGGCCGCGAACGTCGTCCGGAGTGGCGCAGCGCCGATCCTCGGACGGGCGGCGGCCGTACCGGGCGGGGTGGGGGTCGTCGTGGCGGCCATCAGTCGCGGAGCTCCTTGCCGGTCAGGTTGATGAAGACGGTCTCGAGGGTCGGCGGGGCGACCGACAGGTCGGCGACGTCGAAGCCGCCCCGGTCGGCGGCGGCGATCACCCGGGGCAGGATGCCCGCTCCCCCGGCGACGTGCAGCTCGGCGCCCCCGTCGATCTGGCGCGCCCTCGTGGCCCCGTCGACCTCCCGCTCGAGCACCCCGGGGAGGTCGTTCACCTCCCCGTTGACCTTGACGGTGACGATGGTGTCGGCGTCGATCGACGCCCTGAGGGCGGCCGGGGTGTCGAGGGCGAGGATCCGACCGTGGTCCATGATCGCCACCCGGTCGCAGAGCTGGTCGGCCTCCTCCATGTAGTGGGTGGTGAGCAGGATGGTCTGCCCGTCCGCGTTGAGCTCGCCCAGCACCTCCCAGAGCGACAACCGGCTCTGCGGATCGAGGCCCGCGGTCGGCTCGTCGAGGAAGAGCACGGCGGGCCGGTGGAGGATCGACCTGGCCACCATGAGGCGCTGGGCCATCCCGCCGGACAGGGCGTAGACCGATGCGTGGCCCCACTTGGCCAGCTGGAAGCGCTCGAGCAGCCCGTCGGACCTGGCCCTGCTCTCCTTGGCGCCGAGGCCGAAGAGCCGCCCGTGGAAGTACAGGTTCTCCCAGCAGGTGAGCGAGCGGTCGAGGGTGTTCTGCTGGGAGACGCCGCCGATGAGCTGCTTGACCAGGGCCGGGTGGGCCACGACGTCGACGCCCCCGACGAAGGCATGGCCCGACGTCGGCACGACCCGGGTGGTGAGCATCCCGGCCGTCGTGGTCTTGCCTGCGCCGTTGGGGCCGAGCAGGCCGAAGACCTCCCCCGATCCCACGGCGAGATCGAGCTGGTCGACCGCCGGCGCGTCCGTCCCCGCGTAGGTCTTGGTCAGCCCGACGGTGCGGATGACCTCGTGGCGCGACGCCGCCTCCGACGGGCTCGGCTGGGTCAGAGTCACGGTGCACCTTCCGTTCTGATCGGCCACCACGCGCTCCCCGCGTGGCCTGCATATTCTTCGATCGGAACCCGTTTGGCCAAGCCGACTGCCCGGAGGGACGTCCGGCGGGAGTGCCGAGGCGGCATCTACGGGTCGGACGGCAGGACGTGGACCACCGTCAGCGGATCTGGCGCACCCCGTCGGCGTCGCCCCAGGCCGCGTCGGCGGTCCATGCATCCACGTGCATCCGGTGGGCCAGCGCCAGGCAGAGGCGGTCGGCCAGGGAGAGCCGCTCGCCCCTCCTCCATCGACGGGCGGCCCATTCGCCGTCGTCCCCGGTGACCGGCTCGACCTGGAGCCCGTAACCCTGGAGCAGGGCCCGGGCCAGCCCCCAGTCGCGGCCCGCCGCCATCACCTTCTGCGCGACCTCGGCCCAGTTGGCGGCCCCGCAGCTCGCGCCACCGTCCAGGCGGGACTCGACGATCTCGGCGCCGTCCTCGCCCTGCAGGAAGGCCAGGACGGCCGAGGCGTCGAGGACGGCGGTCAACCTGCGTCCTCCGCCGCGGCGGTCGCTCGCCGGTCGGCGAGCAGCTCGCCGACGAGGTCGAGGCCGGCCAGATCGTCTCGGACGCGCTCCCGCAGCTGCTGGCGGGTGAGCAGGACGATGCCGCTGGGGGTGTCGAGCACGACGAGCGGGGTTCCGGCCGCCAGACCACTCCGCTCCCGCAACTCGGCCGGGATGACGAGCCGGCCCCGGTCTCCCATCACGACCGTGTAGGTCCCACTCACGACCTCACCGTACCACTGGGAGAGCCGGTGTGGGCCAGAACGTCGGCGCCGCCGAGCCTCGCCGGTCGGCGAGCCGTCCCCCTCAGGGGCCGGTCGTGGTGAGGAAGCTGGTCAACGCCGAGGCCAGGCGGCCGGCGGCCTGCTGGCGCCACGACGGGCTGGTGACCAGGGCGGCGTCGGTGGCGTCGCGCAGGTTGGCGCACTCGATGAGGACCTTGGGCACGGTGGAGAGGTTGAGGCCGCCGAGGTCGTTGCGGACCTGGAGGCCGCCGACGCCGTCATAGGTGGACGCCTCGATGAGCTGTTGGAAGCGGTTGCGCACGATGGTGCCCAGCCGGTCCGACGGCGGGACCACGGCGTTGTTGTAGCCGGGGAACAAGGCGGGCTCGAGGACGGCGAAGCCCCGCCCGCCCGCAGGGCCGCCGTCCGCATGGATGGAGACGGCGGCGTCGGAGCGGCCCCGGTTTCCGATCGCCGCCCGCTGGTCCACGCACGGCCCGACCCCGACGTCGGAGTGACGGGTGAGCAGCACCGTCGCGCCCTGGGCTCGCAGGGCCCGGGCCAGGCGGCCGGCCACATCGAAGTTGAACGACGCCTCGGTGTAGCCGGCATCGGTCTCGGCGCCGGTGGTGTCGCAGGCCTTGGCCATGCCGGGCCCGGAAGGGACCAGGTGGTTGATGTAGGAGGGGTCGGCGCCGTTGCCGCCGTTGTGTCCCGGATCGATGGTCACGACCTGCCCGACGAGGCTGTCGCCGGTGCTCGGGACCGGCGTGGTCGCGATCGTCCTGGCGTCGCCGAACGCCTCGACGGCGCCGTCGGCGAAGAGGAGCGAGTAGCCCCTGCCGTCCGTGGTCCGCACCAGGCTGACGGCCGGCGAGCCGGTCCCGGTCCCCGAGCCGTACACGGTGGCGGCGCCGCGGCCCCAGACCCGGCCGTCGCGACCGAGCAGCCAGTACCCCTTCCCGCTGGGCGTGGCGGCCATGGCGACCATCGGCGCAGCCCGGTCCCTGCCGACGGCTGAGCCGTGGGAACGGGCCGAGCCGAAGCCGATGACCCGCCCGGCCCGGGTGACGAGCCAGTAGCCGCGCCCGTCCGGCGCAGCGACGATCCCGACGACGGGGGAGGTGACCCGCATGGTGGCCGCCGACCCGTAGGAGCCGGCGTGCCCGAATGCGTAGACCGATCCGTCGCGGCCGACCAGCCAGTAGCCGAGGCCACGCGGCGTCGAGGCCATGGCGACGACCGGCTGGGCGAGCGCCCGACCTCGCGTCGAGCCGTACCGGCCTGCGGAGCCGTGACGCGTGACGGAGCCGTCGGCGCCGAGGAGCCAGTACCCCCGGCCGCTCGGCGTGGCCACGATGTCGATCACCGGCTGGGCCAGACGGCCGGTCACGACCCGCAGGTGGGGGGCTGCGCCCTCGGCGGCCACGGCGCCGTTGGTGTCGGCGATCCACAGGCCGCTGCGGACCGCGGCCCCGGCCACCGGGACCCCTGCGGTTGCGGCTGTGGTGGTGCGGCGCGCCTCGCCACTCGATGACGAAGGACGCGAGACCACGGCGCGGACCGGAGGAACGTGGCCTCCCGGGTGGGGGCCGGCCCCTGCCGCCCAGGCGCCCTGCGTGGCGATCAGGCCGAGCCCCGTGACGGCGAGCACGGCAGCAGCACTCACGATCCCGCGGCGGCGGAGCATGGCCGGACTCTACGCCGCGGGCCTCCTCGGCCGAGCAGGGGGGAATGTCTGGCGGACGGCTTCGGCGAAGCGCGGGTGGCACCGCGACACGGTCACGAACCTGCCTCGCCGGTCGAGCGACAGCCCGACCCAGTTGCGCTGGTAGGCCCGGGCGCCGACCGTGAAGCCGATCACCGCCACCACGTAGCCGACGAGCTCGACGAGCGGGTGGCCGAGCACCGACGCCACGATCCCGGTGACCAGGCCGGCGAACAGCACCGTCGCCGAGCCGACCTGCCAGACGCGGTAGCGGCGGAAGGCCGTGGCCGACACCGGCAGGCGGACCTGGCGACGACGGTGGCGCCCGGTCTTGGCGAAGAGAAACGACCACACCGTCCACAGTTGCAGCCACCGCAGGAGCAGGGGCACGTACTCGGCGGCCACCTTCATCCGGATCTCGGTGGGCTCGCCCGTCTTGGCGCAGATCCCGGGCAGCGCGTCGAAGGCGTCCACACGAATCCGGGCGGTGGCCATGGGCGCAGTGGTGGTGGCCATGGGCGCAGTGTACGAACGCCCTCCGTCTCAACGCCCACATCCGGTCGGACCGGCGAAATGGGGCCTCTGTGCCCTTCGCCGGAAAGGCGCGCTACCAAGGTGGGGCGGGCGTTGACGACGTTGCCTGACGGTGGCATGCTGCGTCGGCAAAGGCGCAGTAAGCGGACGTACTGCGCGAACCGGAGAGGTACCCCATGGTCGGAGGGGCGACGGCGTCACCTCTGTCGTCGGAGACGGGATGCCGCCCAGGGAACCATCGGCCCAGGGAGCATCGGTTGCGAGCGTCGACCGGCGCCGGGGGACGTCTTCAGGTTGGCTGCGGCGCGCCCCCGGCAGGAGCGCCCGCTACCGGGGGGTGGACAGGCGCCGCGCCGACTAGCATGGCGATGACGCCCACGGTCGGGTCACCACCGTGGTCGCCCTGGTCCTGACCGTCGGCGGATGCGTTGCGCTGACCCAGTCGTCGCTCGTCAGCGCGCCGGTGGCCGCTCGCTTCGGGGGCCTCCTGGCGACGTTCACCGTGGCGCTGGCCGGGGTGGCCGCCGTCCAGATGGTCCTTCGCTGGCGCCTGTCGGGGGAGTCCCGGGCGGCGGCTCTGGGATTCGCGGTGTTCCTGTTGTTCGCCGCCCGCCCGGCCGCCGGCGACGTCGCCCGTGCCCTCACCGGGGGCGGTGTGCTCCCGGTGGGCGCCCAGAGCACCATGGTGATCGCCGGGCTGGCGCTCCTGGCCGCCCAGACCCGGCGCCCGGCCGTCGATACCGGATGGGGCCTCGGTGGGCCCCTGGTGGCCGTGGTGGTGTCGGTGGCGGGGGTCGGCACCGCCCTCCAGCACTTGGGGGTCTGGGACCGTTGGTGGGCCGGCGCCCTCGGACTGACCTCGACCGGCCAACGTCAATCGATCTGGGCGCCCCTGACGTTGGCCGCGCTCACCCTGCTGGTGGCGTTCCCGTTCCTCCTGGTCCGCACCGAGCACCGCCGGAGCCGGGTCGATCCGCCGGTGGGCTTGGCGCTGCTGGCGTCGAGCGGCGCCACCGCCGCTCACGCCCTGGGTGGTTCGATCAGCCACGCCGCGGTCCTCTCCGACTGGTTGATGGCGGTCGGAGCGCTGCTGTTGGTGGGGGGCACCCTGCGCGCCTTGGTCTCGGAGCACGCAGACCAACGCGCCCGCCTGTTCTCCTCCGAGCTGTCGGAGTCGGCGTTGCGGGCCTGGCAGAGGGTGGCCGACGACGCGCAGCGCACCCACGCGCACCAGGCCCGCAACGTGGTCCTGGCGGTGAGGAGTGCCGTGTTTGCCCGGGAGCGACGGCCGGCGTCGCTGACCGATGACGACCGTGCCGTCCTGGCCGACATCCTCCGCCGCGGTCTGCAGGAGCTGGGCGAGATCGTGACCGTCGTTCCCGTGGCCAAGTGTGGCTGGGCTACCACCTCGCCGACGTCGGAGGGTCACTGAGTCGTTGGGCACGTTCGGCGGACCTCGAGCTGGTGCTCGCCTTCCCCCCCGATCTCGAGGTGCAGGGCGATCCCGGGCCGACCACCGAAGCCCTCCGTCGGTTGTCCAGGCTGGTCGGGGCGGAGGGGCACGCCGCCGTGATCGCGGCGACCAGGTCGGACGCGCAGATCAGGATCACCGTTAGGCAGGCTGACCCTCCCGGCGACACCGGCCGACACGACCGCCATCCGAACGCACAGAACGATCCGATGGCGGAGCTGGTGGCCGGAGAGCTGCTCGCCGCCCAGGGGGGTCGGTTGGACGTCGCTTCGGCGGACGACCGACGCCTGGCCTTCGTGGTGTGGCTGCCGGCGGTCTCGTCGGCACCGGACGGCTCGGAGCCGGTGGCGTCAGCCGCCGCTGATCTGGGCGGCGCAGAGCTCGTCGACGAGGGCGATCACCGCTCCCAGGTCGTCCACCTCCACCGTTCCGACGGGCAGAGCGGCGACGGGGGCCTGCTCCGGTGGTCCCGGTACCGTCACCACGACATCGGCCAGCGCGGTCCCGGCCACGTCTGCGGTGACCACGGCCAGGTCGAAGTGCGAGAGGCCGCCAGCGGCCGGCTCGCGGAGGTCTATCGTCGCCTCATCGTGCGGGCGCCGCTCCACCTCCACGCCGGGACGCGAGACCAGCCGGGCGATCACCTCGGCCAGGAGCGACGGCGACACGCAGATGAGCACCTGCAGGGGGCCGCGCGCGCTCACCCGATCATTGAAGTCCACGGCACGGGTCCGAGCATCCCCTCTTTGAATGATGTCTGATCCTTCCCTCCGGGTTCTGCTGATCGAGGACCACGCGGTGCTCGCCCAGGGGCTGCGCCTGGTGCTGGTCCAGGAGGGCCATCGGGTGCACCTCGTGGGCGGCGACCACGGGGCCGAGGTCATCCTGGCGGAAGCGGCCGAGCTCGCTCCCCACGTGGTCCTGCTCGACCTGCACCTGGGGAACCCGATCGGCGACACCACCTCGCTCATCGAGCCTCTGCGCCGGGAGGGCGCGGCGGTCATCGTCCTGACCGGGGAGACCGACCCGGCCCAGTTGGGCGGCTGCCTCGAGGCCGGGGCGGCGGGCGTGGTCCTCAAGACCGAGCCGTTGGAGCGCATCGTCGGCTTGGTGCCGGTGGCCGCCGCCGGTGGCGCGGTGATGCCCCCGACCCTCCGATCCGTCCTCCTGACGGCGGCCCAGGACGCCCGCTCGCGTCAGCGGCAGCGGATGGCGCCCTTCGACGCCCTGTCACGGAGGGAAGCCGAGGTGCTCGAGGCGCTCACTCGTGGGCGTTCGGCCGAGCAGGTGGCCGAGGCCTCCTACGTCTCGATTGCCACCGTCCGCTCCCACATCAGCTCCATCCTCCGCAAGCTCCGGGTCAGCTCCCAGCTGCAGGCCGTCGCCCTGGCGCGGGATGTTGCGTGGACCGCCGATGGCCGCCCGGCCGGAGGGCGACACCCCCAGACGTCCTGAGGTCCGGCGGCCAGCCACGGCCCGGCTCCCCCGCCGATCCGGCCTACCGGAATCCTTCAAAGTGAGGATGTGGCCGCCGGCCTTCCCCGCTTGAGTGGTGTCTGGGTACGGAGCACGTACTCGAAGAGCGGAGTGTCGATCCGCCGGCCTTATGTGGTCGCCTTGGCCGGCGGGGAGCGAGTGGCGAAACCGACGCGTTGCTGTATCCGGACCACCCTCCCTGGGTTGGCGAGGCGCCAGGCAGCCCACGTCGGGCTCGACTCCAAAAGGAAAAATACCATGAACATCAAGCACGCCATCCTCCCGCTGGTGGCCACCGGCGGCATCGCCGCCGCCCTCTTCGGCGGCACCGCCGTGTCCACCGCCTTCACCTCCAACACGCAAGGCACCATGGGAGCAGGGGCCGCCAAGGTCGCCGCGAGCCTGTCGCCCTCGGACTTCTCCGTGAGTGGTCTGACGCCAGGTGGTCCCGCTGTGCACGCTTCGACGACGTACACGAACTCCAGCAACACGCCGGTTGACCTCTATCTCACCAACGTGCACTATTCGTCGACCAAGGGGACCAACGGCTCCAGCGCTCCCGCCAGCGAGTTGAACATCGACATCACCGTCCCGGTCCTCAACAACGCCGTGCTCTACAACGGGCCTGTGTCTGCGCTGGTCGGCCATGACACCAAGCTTCTGACTGGTGCTGGTCCTGGCGCCCCGATCGACGTGGCCTTCTCTCTGGCCCAGACCGCCGGGAATGAGTGGAACGGCGCGACTGCCACGATCCCTTACACCCTCCACACGCAGGATAGCTCCGGCACCGATGCCAGCGGCATGGCCGGCAGCACCACAAACCCGTAGTCTCGAAGACAAGAAGTCCAGAGGGCGGGGCTGCTTTGGCTGCCCCGCCTTTCGGCGTCCAGGAGACATCATGCGCAAGTTGCTACTCTTCCCGCTCTTTCTCGCTGTTGGCCTGGCCACGTGGGTGACGCTCTTCACCAACCACGCCTACATCACCACGCCCTCGATGTACCCGACGATTCCACCGGGGTCCATGGTCCTCATTCAAAAGGAATCCAGCTATCATGTGGGGGACGTGATCGAGTTCCACGGAGATGGCCTCGACTATCTCCACCGAATCATCAAGATCGGTCCAACCGGCGACATCACCACCAAAGGCGACAGCCCCCAGAACGTCCCTGACGTATTCGTACCTCCTACGACCAAGAGCGTCGTGATGGGCAAGGTCGTCTTCGCTCCACAATGGCTGGGGTTCCCCGAGCTGATCGCCCACCACCCGTCCTACGGCCTCTCGTGGCTCCGGGCCGAGCTCGGCGTCAGGGGCAAGGTGATCGTCGTGCTCGCCGCCGCACTGCTGGCCTGGCTGCTCTACGGGCCGGGACGCCGCCGCAAGCCCGCCCGAGAGGTCGACGTCGCTGCACCGGACATCGACCTGAGGTCCGCCGAGGTCGACGGGAGCGCCGCAACCGTCCACGCCACTGCGCCGGAGATCGACCCGGCGCCGGCCGAGGTCCACCCCCGCGCCGTCGCCGCCGAGCAGCCGTCGAGGAACGCACGGACATCGGTCCGCCGACCGGCCGGGCGGCCAGGCCGGCACTGGTCCTCGCCAACGGCGATGGAGCTCTCGGCTGCCGCGGCCCAGGATCAGCCGGTCAGCGGCAGCGTTCCGGGCGTCTGACCCGCCGGTCGCCGTCAACTCCGATCCGCTCCCTGCGCCGCCGCTTCCAAGGGGACCGAACCGCAGCTGCCTATCCCAGCATGCGAGCTATCGTCAGCTCGTGGCAGAGCTGGTCGGCGGGGAGGCAGTCATTCGAGCGACAGCGGGAAGCCTCGGCGTGACTCTTATCGGGAGCGGCTTACGTAAGTCCAGCTGAGGGCGACATCGATCGACACAGCTCGTGTCAGCGGCCTGTGCAGGTCACCGACCTGAACGGCCGCGACAATCGCGACGGAGGGCCGCCCCGCGTGGGGCGGCCCTCCTGGCAAAACGATCCGGCAGTAGCCGGAGCCTTACGAAGCGGACTCCTCGCCGCTCTCACCGAGGACGGCGGGCGCCTCGACGGCGCCGAAGGGACCACCGAAGGCCTCGCCGTCGCCGGTGACGGCGAACTCGCCGTCAGCACCCTCACCACCGATGGAGGCCAACCACGCAGCGAGGTCCTCGCCACCGGTCTCCTCCTCGGAGGACCAGAAGGTCATCCGCTCGGCGTCGGGGGCGTCGAGGTCGAGGTCCCGGTAGCGGAGCATGCCGGTCCCGGCCGGGATCAGCTTGCCGATGATGATGTTCTCCTTGAGGCCGAAGAGCTGGTCCGACTTGCCCTCGATGGCCGCCTCGGTCAGCACCCTGGTCGTCTCCTGGAACGAGGCTGCGGACAGCCAGCTCTCGGTCGCCAGTGACGCCTTGGTGATGCCCATCAGCTCCGAGCGTCCCTCGGCGGGACGCTTGCCCTCGGTCACCAGCAGCCGGTTGGCCTCGGCGTAGAGGCGGGCGTCGACGCGCTCACCGGGCAGGAACGGCGACTCGCCCTGCTCGGCGACGAGCACCCGGCGCAGCATCTGGCGCACGATCAGCTCGATGTGCTTGTCGTGGATCGACACACCCTGGTCCCGGTACACCTGCTGCACCTCGCTGACGAGGTACTGCTGGGTCTCCCGGATGCCCTTGATGTCGAGCAGCTGCTTGGGATCCTTCGGACCGTCGACGATGGAGTCGCCGGCGCCGATCTCGGCCCCCTCGCGGACGCCCTCGGCCAGCTTGGCCCGCAGGTTGACGTTGTAGACGTCCTCGCTGCCGTCGTCGCCGACGACGGTGATGCGACGCGCGTTGTCCTCCTCGGCGATGCGGACCACGCCCGAGGTTCTCGACAGGATGGCCGAACCCTTGGGGGTGCGGGCCTCGAAGAGCTCGACCACGCGGGGCAGGCCGTGGGTGATGTCCTCACCGGCGATGCCGCCGGTGTGGAAGGTCCGCATGGTGAGCTGCGTGCCCGGCTCGCCGATGGACTGGGCGGCGATGACGCCGACCGCCTCACCCAGCTCGATGTCGAGGTTGGTGGCGAGGGACCGGCCGTAGCAGGTGGCGCACACCCCGTGCTCTGCCTCGCAGGTCAGCACCGAGCGGCAGTTGACCCGGTCGACCTCGGGGTCGTCTCGGAGGGTCACCATGATCTCGGGGCTGATCTGGGTCCCGGCCGGCAGGACCGTGCCGTCGGCCAGCATGACGTCCCTGGCGAGGACCCGGCCGTCGATCCTCGTCTCGAGGTAGGAGCGGACCTTGTCGTCGTCGGGGACCACGTAGTCGACCCAGATGCCGCGCGTCGAGCCGCAGTCGATCTCCCGGATGATCAGCTCCTGAGCCACGTCGACCAGTCGGCGGGTCAGGTAGCCGGAGTCGGCGGTGCGCAGCGCGGTGTCCGCCAGGCCCTTTCGGGCGCCGTGGGTCGAGATGAAGTACTCGAGCACGGCCAGACCCTCACGGAACGACGAGAGGATCGGACGGGGGATCATCTCGCCGCGAGGGTTGGACACGAGGCCCTTCATCCCGGCGATCTGACGGACCTGCTGCGGGTTGCCGCGGGCCCCCGAGTCGACCATCATGTCGAGCGGGTTGAACGGGATGGCGTGGAGGGCGTCCTCCATGGCCCGCCCGACCTCCGAGTTGGCCGAGGTCCAGATCTCGATCTCCTTCTGGCGCCGCTCGTCGTCGGTGATGATGCCCCGCTTGAACTGCGTCTCGGCCTTCTGCGCCTCGCCCTCGTAGCGGGCGATGATGGCCGCCTTGGTCGGCGGCGTCTTGACGTCGTTGATCGAGATGGTCAGGCCCGACTGCGACGCGTAGCGGAAGCAGAGGTCCTTCATCTTGTCCAGGCTCTCGGCGACCGCGACCCGGTGGTAGCGGTCGGCGAGCACCTCGACGATGGAGCCGACGCTGCGGTTGCGCTTGCCCACGATGTCGTTGACGAAGGGGAAGTCGTCGGGGAGAGTCGTGTTGAAGATGATCCGGCCCGGGGTGGTCTCGATCTCCTCGTAGGAGGCCGCACCCGAGGTCGGGTCGCCCTCGCCGGTGGCCGCCAGCTCCTCGGCGGGCACCTCGGCGACCGCCGCGTCACTCCCGCCGACGGCCACGAGGGCCCGGCGGTACTTGACCTTGGCGTGGAGGTCGACGTCACCGTTCTCGTAGGCCCGCTGTACCTCGTGGAGGTGCCGGAACGTGCGTCCCTCGCCGGCCATGCCCTCCTTGACCAGGGTCAGGTAGTAGGCGCCGAAGACCATGTCCTGGGTCGGCGTGACGATCGGGCGACCGGTCGCCGGCGACAGGATGTTGTTGGCCGACAGCATGAGGATGCGCGCCTCGGCCTGGGCCTCGGCGGACAGCGGGAGGTGGACGGCCATCTGGTCGCCGTCGAAGTCGGCGTTGAAGGCGGTGCAGACCAGCGGGTGGATCTGGATGGCCTTGCCCTCGACCAGCACCGGCTCGAAGGCCTGGATGCCCAGGCGGTGGAGCGTGGGGGCCCGGTTGAGGAACACGGGGTGCTCCTTGATGACCTCTTCGAGGACATCCCAGACCTGGGCCCTGCGGCGCTCGACCATGCGCTTGGCCGACTTGATGTTCTGCGCCAGCTCCAGGTCGACGAGCCGCTTCATCACGAAGGGCTTGAACAGCTCGAGGCCCATCTGCTTGGGCAGGCCGCACTGGTGCAGCTTGAGGGTCGGGCCGACCACGATGACCGAGCGGCCCGAGTAGTCGACCCGCTTGCCGAGCAGGTTCTGGCGGAACCGGCCCTGCTTGCCTTTGAGCATGTCGGACAGGCTCTTGAGCGGCCGGTTGCCGGGACCGGTGACCGGACGACCACGACGGCCGTTGTCGAAGAGGGCGTCGACGGCCTCCTGGAGCATCCGCTTCTCGTTGTTGACGATGATCTCGGGGGCACCGAGGTCGAGCAGGCGCTTCAGGCGGTTGTTGCGGTTGATGACCCGGCGGTAGAGGTCGTTGAGGTCGGAGGTGGCGAAGCGGCCGCCGTCGAGCTGGACCATCGGCCGCAGCTCCGGCGGGATCACCGGCACGGCGTCGAGGATCATGGCCCGCGGGTCGTTGGCCCGGCGGCCGTTGTCGTCGCGTCGGTTGAACGCGGTGACGATCTTCAGCCGCTTGATGGCCTTCTGCTTGCGCTGCACCGACAGCGGCCGACGGCCGTCGACCGGGTCGATGGCGGCCCGCAGCTTGACCTCCTCCTCGTCGAAGTCGATCTCGCCGATCAGCTGGGCGATGGCCTCGGCGCCCATGCCGCCACGGAAGTAGTCGCCGTAGCGGTCCTTGAGCTCGCGCCACAGCAGCTCGTCCTCGATGATCTTGCGGCTGTGGAGGTTCTTGAACTCGTCGAAGGAGCGTCTGACGAGGTCGAGCTCGGCCTCGGCGCGCTCACGGATGGCCGCCAGCTCCTTGTCGACCTGGCGCTGCCTGGCCTTGACCTCGGAGTCCTTGGCCCCCGACGCCTCCAGGGCGGCGAGCTCGTCCTCGAGGGCCTTGAACCGGCGGTCGAGCTCGAGGTCGCGCGCCCGCTCCACCTCGGCCAGCTCCTCGGCCAGCTCGGCCTCGAGGTTGGGCAGCTCGCCGTGGCGCTTCTCCTCGTCGACGAAGGTGACGAGGTTGGCGGCGAAGTAGATGACCTTCTCGAGCTGCTTGGCCTTGAGCTCCTCGCGGGCCTCGGTGCCCATGAGCAGGTAGGCCAGCCACGACCGGGTGCCGCGGAGGTACCAGATGTGGACGACGGGCGCGGCCAGCTCGATGTGGCCCATCCGCTCGCGGCGGACCTTGGACCTGGTGACCTCGACCCCGCAGCGCTCACAGACGATGCCGCGGAAGCGGACCCGCTTGTACTTGCCGCAGTAGCACTCCCAGTCCTTGGTCGGACCGAAGATCTTCTCGCAGAAGAGCCCGTCCTTCTCCGGACGCAGGGTGCGGTAGTTGATGGTTTCCGGCTTCTTCACCTCACCGTTGGACCACGTCCTGATGGAGTCCGCGGTGGCCAGGCCGATCCGCAGTTGTTCGAAGTTGTTGACGTCCAGCATCTCAGAAACCCCTCTCGCTGGCGCGGCGCGCGTCTTCCTCGTCCGAGCCCCGCTCCGGTCGGCTGATGTCGATCCCGAGCTCCTCGGCCGTGCGGAACACGTCCTCGTCGAGCTCGCGCATCTCGATCTGCTCGCCGGTCGTGGAGAGGACCTCCACGTTGAGGCAGAGACTCTGCATCTCCTTGATGAGCACCTTGAAGCTCTCGGGGATCCCGGGCTCGGGGATGTTCTCTCCCTTGACGATGGCCTCGTAGACCTTCACGCGGCCGAGCACGTCGTCGGACTTGATGGTGAGCAGCTCCTGCAGCGCGTAGGCCGCGCCGTAGGCCTCGAGGGCCCAGACCTCCATCTCCCCGAATCGCTGGCCGCCGAACTGGGCCTTCCCTCCGAGGGGCTGCTGGGTGATCATCGAGTAGGGGCCCGTGGAGCGGGCGTGGATCTTGTCGTCCACGAGGTGGGCCAGCTTCAGGATGTAGACGTAGCCGATGGATATCTCGTTGTCGTACGGAAGCCCGGTCCTGCCGTTGTAGAGCGTGGTCTTGCCGTCGATGCCGATCATGCGCCCGTGGTCGCCGTACTCCGTGCCCGGGGCCTCCGGGTTGAGGGTGGCGAAGATCTTCTGCATGGTCGGGTGCCTGCCGGCCTCGTCCTCCTCGTCCCAGTGGGCGCCGTCGAAGACCGGGGTGGCGACGTGGACCGAGGGTTCGCCGCGGGTGCGGGTCTTGCGCTCGGTGCCGCGCTTGGGGGTCGTGGCGAGCTCGTTGCCCTCCCAGCCCCAGCGCGCCGCCCACCCGAGATGGCTCTCGAGCACCTGGCCCACGTTCATGCGCGAAGGCACGCCGAGCGGGTTGAGGATGATGTCGACCTGGGTGCCGTCGGCCAGGAACGGCATGTCCTCGGGCGCCAGGATCTTGGAGATGACGCCCTTGTTGCCGTGGCGCCCGGCCAGCTTGTCGCCCTCGGAGATCTTGCGCTTCTGGGCGACGTAGACCCGGACCAGCTGGTTGACGCCGGGCGGCAGCTCGTGGGCGTCCTCCCGGGCGAAGACCCGGACGTCGATGACCTTGCCGGACTCGCCGTGGGGGACCTTGAGGGACGTGTCCCTGACCTCCCTGGCCTTCTCGCCGAAGATGGCCCGCAGCAGCCGCTCCTCGGGGGTGAGCTCGGTCTCGCCCTTGGGCGTGACCTTGCCGACCAGCACGTCGCCGGGACCGACCTCGGCCCCGATGCGGATGATGCCCCGCTCGTCGAGGTCCTTGAGGATCTCCTCGGAGAGGTTGGGGATGTCGCGCGTGATCTCCTCGGCACCGAGCTTGGTGTCCCTGGCGTCGACCTCGTGCTCCTCGATGTGGATCGAGGTGAGCACGTCGTCGCGCACCAGGCGCTCGTTGAGGATGATGGCGTCCTCGTAGTTGTAGCCCTCCCACGGCATGAACGCGACCAGCAGGTTCTTGCCGAGGCCGAGCTCGCCCTCCTCGGTGGAGGGGCCGTCGGCCAGGACGTCGCCGGTGACCACGGAGGCGCCCTCGTCGACGATGATCCGCTGGTTGAGGCAGGTGTTCTGGTTGGACCGCTTGAACTTGGCCAGTCGGTAGACCTTGCGGCCGAGGGTGACCCCGGCCCAGTCCTGCTGGTTGGGCTCGTAGTCGACGGTGACGTGCTCGCCGGAGATCTCCACGACCACGCCCTTGCCCTCGGCGAGGAGCACGTCGCCGGCGTCGCGCGCCGCTCTGGCCTCGACCCCGGTCCCGATGAACGGTGCCTCGGGCTTGACCAGCGGGACGGCCTGCTTCTGCATGTTGGCGCCCATGAGGGCGCGGTTGGCGTCGTCGTGCTCGATGAAGGGGATCAGCGCGGTGGAGATCGAGATGATCTGCTTGGGCGACACGTCCATCAGGTCGACCTCGGTCGGAGGCACGAAGTCGACCTCGGAGGTCGACCCGTAGCTCGTGCCGCCCACGCCGACCCGGACGCCCGGGCCCTGCGGCGCTCGCCGGACCAGGACGCGGTCGTCGGTGAGGGTGCCGTCCCCGGCCAGCTTGGCGTTGGCCTGGGCGATGACGTACTGCTCCTCCTCGTCGGCGGCGAGGAAGGTGATCTCCTTGCTGACCACGCCTTCGACCACCTTGCGGTACGGGGTCTCGATGAAGCCGTAGCTGTTGATGCGCCCGTAGCTGGCCAGGTGGCCGATCAGGCCGATGTTGGGGCCCTCGGGCGTCTCGATCGGGCACATGCGCCCGTAGTGGGAGGAGTGGACGTCGCGGACCTCGAAGCCGGCCCGCTCACGGGACAGCCCGCCGGGGCCCATGGCCGACAGGCGGCGCTTGTGGGTCAGGCCCGACAGCGGGTTGGTCTGGTCCATGAACTGGCTGAGCTGGCTGGTCCCGAAGAACTCCTTGATCGCCGCCACCACAGGGCGGATGTTGATCAGGGTCTGCGGGGTGATGGCCTCGACGTCCTGGGTGGTCATGCGCTCGCGCACGACCCGCTCCATGCGGCTCAGCCCGACGCGCACCTGGTTCTGGATGAGCTCGCCGACCGAGCGGATGCGCCGGTTGGCGAAGTGGTCCTGGTCGTCGAGTCGGTAGCCCGACTCGCCCTGGGCGAGGTGGAGGAGGTAGCTGCAGGCGGCGAGGATCTCGGAGCGGGACAGGACCCCCTGCCCCTCCTCGGGATGCTCGAGCTCGATGCCGAACAGCTCCTCGGCCTTGGCGATCTCCGGGCCGAGCTTGCGGTCGAGCTTGTAGCGACCGACACGGGTCAGGTCGTAGCGCTTGGGGTTGAAGAAGGCGTTCTCGAAGTAGACCCTGGCCGACTCGGCCGAAGGCGGCTCGCCGGGGCGGGCCCGCTTGTAGATCTCGAGCAGCGCCTCTTCCTGGGTCGGGGCGAGCTCGCGCTCCTTCTCCCACTGGCCCTCGAGGAACTCGAAGTGCCGGACGAAGCGCTCGAGGAAGCCCTCGTCGGTGTAGCCGAGGGCGCGGAGCAGGACGAAGAGGGAGAGACGGCGCTTGCGGGCCACCCGGGACCCGGCGGTGATGTCCTTGCCGGGCTTGGCCTCGACGTCGAACTCGATCCACTCGCCCCGGTAGGGGTGGATGGTCCCGGTGACGACCGTCTTCAGGTCACGGCCGGGCTGGAAGATGACCCCCGGCGAGCGGACCAGCTGGGACACCACGACGCGCTCGGTGCCGTTGATGATGAACGTGCCCTTGTCGGTCATCATCGGGAAGTCGCCCATGAAGACCGTCTGCTCTTTGATCTCGCCGGTGTTGGCGTTCTGGAACTGCGCGCGCACGAAGATCGGCGCGGCGTAGGTCATGTCCTTTTCTTTGCACTCCTCCACGGTGAACTTGGGTGGAGGCCTCAGGTCCTGGTCCGTGGGGTCGAAGTCGAGGATGAGCTTGAGGTTGCCCGAGAAGTCCTCGATGGGGCTGATGTCGCGGAAGGTGTCCGCGAGACCCTGCTCGAGGAACCAGCGGAACGAGTCCCGCTGGATCGAGATCAGGTCCGGGAGGGGCTGGACTTCGTCCAGGTTCGCGAACGAGAAGCGCTCCCGGGAGGGGGTACGTGACGGCAAGGCCTACTCCTGGCGCAGAGAGGGGGGCTGAGACGCCGTGAGGGCGCGCGACAACCCCTGAGGTGCTTCAGGGGAGACTCGACGGGCGACCACGGCAAAGAGACATCCTAGGTCACCCGGAGCAGTTCCGACAAGACCCCTTCACGAGGAGACGGATCAGGGTCGACGCAAAGGGTAAGGCACTCGAGCCGCCAGGTCAAGCTTTCTGCCGATCGGGTGCCGGAGCGGTCACGGCAGCCCGATGCCCGTGAAGTGGAACCCGGCCCGCCGGGCCGCCGGCGGCTCGATCAGATTCCTGGCATCGACCAGGTTCGGCGCCGCCATCCTGGCTCGCGCCAACCCGAGGTCGAGCCACCGGAACTCGTCCCACTCCGTGAGGATGGTCAGGACCACGGCATCGTCACAGGCGTCGTAGGGGTCGGTCACCGTGGTGATCGACGGCAGCTGCCTGGTGACCGTCGGGTCGTAGGCCCGGATCTGGGCACCGGCGGCGACCAGGCGCTCGGCCACGTAGAGGGCGGGCGAGTCCCGCAGGTCGTCGGTGCGGGCCTTGAAGGTCAGGCCCCACACGGCGATCCGCTTGTCCTGCACCGACCCGCCAGCCGCGGCGATGACCTTCGTCGCGACCCGCTCGTACTGCTCCTCGTTGACCGCGATCACGCCCTGGAGGAGGGCGAAGTCGTAGCCGGCATCCTTGGCGATGCGCACGAGTGCGTGGGAGTCCTTGGGAAAGCACGACCCACCCCAGCCAGGTCCTGGCATCAAGAATTGCGATCCGATCCGCTTGTCGTAGCCCATGCCGAGCACCACGTCGTGGACGTTCGCACCGACCCCTTCGCACACGTTCGCGATGGCATTGACGAAGCTCACCTTCGTGGCCAGGAAGGCATTCGAGGCGTACTTGATGGTCTCGGCCGTGGGCGGATCGGTGACCAGGAACGGAGCTCGGATGCCCTCGAAGAGCTCCGTCGTCCGGATGGCCGCACCTTGATCGTCGCTGCCGATGACGATGCGATCGGGGTGCAGGAAATCATGGACGGCTGATCCCTCCCGGAGGAACTCCGGATTCGAGACCACGAACACGTCGGGGCGTCGAAGGGCCTCTTCGACCACTCTGGCCGAGCCGACCGGGACCGTTGACTTGTTGACGACGATGCATTCCGGTGACAGGTGGGGCCCGATCTCCGTCGCGGCGGCCTGCACGTAGCTCATGTCTGCGGAGCCGTCCTCCCCCTGCGGTGTCGGGACGCACAGGAAGACGAATTGGGCGTCCTCGACCGCGGCGGCCGCACCGACGACGAAGCTCAGCCTCTCCTCGGACAGGCCCGCTCGCACCATCTCGCCGAGACCGTCCTCGACGATCGGGATCCTGCCCGCCTTCAGGAGGTGGACCTTCGCCTCGTCGATGTCTGCGGCGACGACCTCGTGGCCGAGGTGGGCCAGGCACGCGGCGGTGGTCAGACCGACGTAGCCGACGCCGACCACTGCGACCCTCGAGCTCACTGCCTGCTCCCTTCTCTCGTCCGTGCCCTCGCCACCTGCCGGCGCACGCCGGCACCGTAGAGGCCCGAGGCGATCAGCCCGACGCCGATCGGGGCGCCGACGGCGAGGATCGCCACCCATCGGGTCCGGTCGCGGCCGGTCGCGAGCCAGGCGTCGGCCGGAAGGAGGGTGGCGTCGATGGCCGCCCACAGGGGCAGGCCGACGGCCAGGCCGATCCCGAGGGCCAGGGCCAGCCCGTCGGGGTGGGTCAGGAGCAGAGCCAGGCCCGACGCGGCGAGGATGACCACGAGGATCGGCTTGACGATCCCGTCGGGGGCCTGCGAGGAGATCTTGGCCCCCAGGTAGACGCCGGGGATCCCGCCGAGGGTGAGGGCGGTGGCGATGGTGAGGTCCACGTGGCCGAAGACGGCCTGGCCGAGGGTGGCGGAGGCCACGAGCGGCACCGCCTGGACGAGGTCGGTGCCGACGAATCGACGGGCGGTGAGCGTCGGGTACAGCAGCATCAGCATCACGACCATCAGCGAGCCGGAGCCGACCGAGGTCATGCCGACCACGAACCCACCGACCACGCCCACCAACACCGTCGGCAGCGTCTTGAACGTCTGCGGTGCGTCCGGGTCGGCCGCCGCCCGCTGGCGTGCGTTCATGCGGCGGCTGAGCAGTCCCTTGGCCAGGATGCTGAGGCAGGCCACGATCAGCGCCCAGCCGAGGATGCGCTTGATGTCGGCCTGCACCGCCCTGGAGTCACCCAGGCCGTTGAGCACCACCGCCCCGAGGAAGGCCGCCGGCACCGATCCGGCGCACAGCCGCCAGACCAGGGGCCACATGACCGTGCCCCGCCGGGCGTGGACCAGGCCGCCGATCGGCTTGTTGACCAGGGAGCTGACCAGGTCGCTGGCGATGGCCACCTTCGGGTCGACCTTGAGCAGCAGCACCAGGATCGGCGTCATCAGGGCGCCCCCGCCCATGCCGGTCACCCCGACGGCCACCCCGCTGATCAGCCCGGCCGCCACGAGCACGACGTCGGAGGGGTGGTGCACCATCCACCTAACTTTACCGACTCGGTAGACAAGAGGGGTGAGAGGACGATCCGGTGGGACCGGTCAGCCGGTCAGCCGGTCAGCCGGTCAGCCGGTCAGCCGGTCAGCCGGTCAGCCGGCGGGGATGATCCAGCGCGAGACCAGGGCGGCGACGATCCGCTCGACGGCCTCGTCGGCCGCCACGTGGGAGGTGTCGACGCGCAGCTCGGGCGCCTGGGGGGGCTCGTAGGGCGAGTCGATGCCGGTGAAGTTGGGCAGCTCGCCGGCCCTGGCCTTGCGGTACAGGCCCTTGGGGTCGCGTGACTCGGCCAGCGCCAAGGGGGCGTCGACGAAGACCTCGATGAACTCGCCGTTGCCCATCCGGCTGCGAGCGAGGGCCCGGTCGGAGCGGAACGGGGAGATGAAGGCCACGATCACCACCAGACCGGCGTTGACCATGAGGCGGGCCACCTCGGCCACGCGGCGGATGTTCTCCTCCCGGTCGGCCTCGCTGAAGCCGAGGTCCCGGTTGAGGCCGTGGCGCACGTTGTCGCCGTCGAGGAGGTAGGTGTGCACGCCGTCGGCGTGGAGCCGCTTCTCGAGGAGGTTGGCGATGGTCGACTTGCCGGCCCCGGAAAGGCCGGTCAGCCACACCACCCCGGCCGAGTGGCCCTTCAGGCTGGCGTGGGCCTCCCGGTCGACCTCGATCGACTGCCAGTGGATGTTGGTCGAGGCCCGGGCGGCCCCGTCGATCATCCCGGCCGCGACGGTGGCGTTGGTGAGCCGGTCGACGAGGATGAAGCCGCCGGTGTCGCGGTTGTCCCGGTAGGCGTCGAAGGCCAGGGGCGCGGAGAGGACCAGGTCGAGCACGCCGATCTCGTTGAGCCGCAACGTCTCCGCCTCGCGGCGCTCCAGGGTGTTGACGTCGATGACCTCGTCGGGTGCCCCGGGCGTGGCCGTGAGGGTCCTGGCCCCCGACTTGAGCACGTACGACCGCCCGGCGTGGAGTTTCTCCTCCCCCATCCACACCACGTGCGCCCGGATCTGGTCCGACAGCTTGGGGGGGTCGTCGCTGGCAGCGAGCATGTCCCCCCGGCTCACGTCGATCTCGTCGGTGAGGGTCAGCGTGACCGACTGGTCGACGCCGGCGCTGTCGAGATCGCCGTCGTAGGTCACGATGCGCGCCACGGTGCTGGTCCGCCCCGACGGCAGGACGCGCACGGCGTCGCCGGGGCGCACCTCGCCGCCGACGACGGTCCCCGAGAACCCTCGGAAGTCGAGGTCGGGCCGGTTGACCCACTGCACCGGCATCCGCAGCGGGGTGGCCCGGCGTTGGCGGTCGAGCGGGACTGTCTCGAGGAAGGTCATCAGCGGCGGACCCTCGTACCACGGGGTCTCGCCGCTGCGCTCGGTCAGGTTGTCGCCGCGCAGCGCCGAGAGCGGGATGGCGGTCACGTCGCTCAGGCCGATCCTCGACGCGAAGTCGCGGTAGTCGGCCTCGATCCGCTCGAACGTCTCCCGGGAGTACCCGACCAGGTCGAGCTTGTTGACCGCCAGCACGACCCGGTCGATGCCGAGCAGCGACACCAGGTAGCTGTGGCGCCGGGTCTGGGTCAGCACGCCCTTGCGGGCGTCGATCAGGATGACCGCCAGGTCGGCGGTGGACGCGCCGGTCACCATGTTGCGGGTGTACTGCTCGTGGCCCGGCGTGTCGGCGACGATGAACTTGCGCCGCGCCGTCGAGAAGAACCGGTAGGCCACGTCGATGGTGATGCCCTGCTCGCGCTCGGCCGCCAGGCCGTCGACCAGCAGGGCGAAGTCGAGCTCGCCACCCTGGGTCCCGACCCGCTTGGAGTCGGCCTCGAGGGCGCTCAGCTGGTCCTCGAAGACCATCTTCGACTCGTAGAGCATCCGGCCGATCAGCGTGGACTTGCCGTCGTCGACGCTTCCGCAGGTGATGAAGCGCAGGAGGTCCTTCTGCTGCTGCTCGACCAGGTAGGCGTCGATGTCGGTGGCGATCAGGTCCGACTGGTGGGCCGACATCTAGAAGTAGCCCTCCTGCTTCTTCTTCTCCATCGACCCCGAGCTGTCGTGGTCGATGACCCGGCCCTGGCGCTCCGAGGTGGTGGTGAGGAGCATCTCCTGGATGATCTCGGTCAGCGTCGCCGCGTTGGACTCGACGGCGCCGGTGAGCGGGTAGCAGCCGAGGGTGCGGAACCGGATGCTGCGCAGCTCGGGCGTCTCGCCCGGCTCGAGGGGCATCCGGTCGTCGTCGACCATGATCAGCGCGCCGTCGCGCTCGACCACCGGCCTCGGCGCGGCGTAGTACAGCGGGACGATCTCGATCCCCTCGAGGTGGATGTACTGCCAGATGTCGAGCTCGGTCCAGTTGGACAGCGGGAACACCCGCACGCTCTCGCCCGGGCTGGTCCTGGCGTTGTAGAGCCGCCACAGCTCGGGTCGCTGCGCCTTGGGATCCCACCGGTGCTGGGCGCTGCGGATGGAGAACACGCGCTCCTTGGCTCGCGACTTCTCCTCGTCGCGCCGGGCGCCGCCGAAGGCCAAGTCGAAGCGGTGCTCCTCGAGCGCCTGCTTGAGCCCCTCGGTCTTCCACACGTCGGTGTGCACCGCCGAGCCGTGGTCGAAGGGGTTGATGCCGTGCTCGAGGGCCCACGGGTTGCGGTGCACGAGCAGCTCCATGCCGGTGCGCGCCGCCACCCGGTCACGGAAGTCGTACATGGCGCCAAACTTCCAGGTCGTGTCGACGTGGAGCAGCGGGAAGGGGGGCACCGAGGGGAAGAACGCCTTGACGGCCAGGTGCAGCAGCACCGTGCTGTCCTTGCCGATGGAGTAGAGCATCACCGGCCGGTCGCTCTCGGCGGCCGCCTCCCTGAGGATCTGGATGCTCTCCCCCTCGAGGCGCTGGAGGTGCGTGAGGGTCGTGGTCGTCATGGCGTGCCTCTCGCCTCGAGTCGGGGGACCGGGCCGGGTCCCGATACCTTACCGTGGGGCTCAGGAATCTCGGGACGTCCCTGACCCATCCCCTGACCCATCGATGGCGCCCCGACCGGCGCGCAGGACCGCTTCGAAGCGGTCGACCGATCGGTCCCAGTCCATCTCCTCGGCCCGCGCCCGACCCTGCCGGGCCAGCCCGAAGCGCCGTCGCTCATCTGCGAGCAGGCTCGTGACGGCGCGGGCCATGGCCCGGATGTCTCCGGGTGCCACGAGGAGTGCGTTGACCCCGTCGATGCCGAAGTCGTCGATGCCGCCGTTGCGGGTGGACACGACCGCGGCTCCACAGGCCATCGCTTCGGCCACTGTCAGGCCCCAGCCCTCGCGGTGGCTCGGCGACAGGAACACGGCGCACCGGTTGTAGATCTCCCGCAGTTGCTGCGGGCCGGCGTCCCTCACGAAGCTCACCCACGGCGGAAGATCCGGCGGTGGACCCGACGTGGAGAACACCGTCAGGTGCAGATCCGGCCAGTCTTCCCGCACCCGTCCGAGGGCCTCCAATCCGTCCGCCGTGCCCTTCCACTCCTCGCTGTGCCAGAGCATGGCGACCTCGGTGGGGGTCCGGTCCTCCGGGTCGACGTCGACACCGAGCGCACGGAGGTCGAGGCCGTTGTGCACGACGGTCACGTGCCCACCACCGAGCTCGGCGGCCCGCTCCGCCAGCCACTCGGCGATGACGACCTTGGGCATCGGCAACCGCCACGTCGCATCGACACGGTCGGTCGGCCCGGCCCACACCTCGTAGTGCTGGATCAGGTACAGACCTCGGCGATCGCGGCCGATGGCCTCGGCGGTCTGCCAGGCCGTGGCGACCACGCGATCGGCGCGACGCGCCCACCACCTCGACCACGCCGGTCGGTGGCGGAGTCGCACGCGCCGGTCGAGGGCAAACCACGTGGGAGGCCGTCGGCGCAAGAGGGGGCGGACACAGAGCAGATCCCGGAGCGAGACCCCCCGGTCCAATGACTCGACGTGGACCACGTCGACGCGCCAACCGCGTCGAACCAGACGGTTGGCGTACTCGTAGACGACCTTGTACCCCCCGATCGGGAACCCGAAGTCGCGAGGCAGGACGAACGCCACGCGCATCGCTACGGCCACCGACGGCTGCGCCGGCGACCGCCGTCGACCGCCGCGGCGGCCAGGTAGGCCTTCTCCTGGGCGATGGCGGCATCGTCCCACGAGAACCGCGTGACCCGGTCGAGCCCGGCTCGACCCATCCCCGCGGCCAGCTCGGGATCGGCCAGGACCCGATCGATCGCCGCGGCGAAGGCGGCCACGTCGAAGGCCGGGACGAGGATGCCGCAGTCGGGCAGCACCAGCTCCCGGAGCGAGGGGAGGTCGAAGGCCACCACGGGAGTCCCCGAGGCGAACGCCTCGAGCACCACCAGCCCGAAGCTCTCGAAGCGCGAGGGCACCACCAGCACGGCGGCGCGCCGGAGCAGGTCCCACTTGGCATCACCCTCGACCCGGCCGGGGAAGCGGACGCGGCCGCCGATGCCGAGTGCCAGGGCGCGCGCCTCGAGGTCACGCCGGTAGGGGCCGTCGCCGGCGACCGTGAGCCGGGGGCCGCCGTCTCCATCGTCGAGAAGCGCCACGGCGCCGAGCAGGAGGTCGAGGCCCTTGGCGTGGGTCTGGAGGCGACCGAGGTACACGATCCCGCCGTCCCGTCGGGACGCGGGCGGGGGTGGCGGGCGACGTGTCCGCTCGACGCCGGCGTACACGACGTCCACGGTGGCCCGGGGGTTGAGCTCGCGCACCTCGTCGCCCATGTACTGCGACGCCACGACGAAGTGGTGGTGGAGCCGCACCCCCCAACGCTCGACGAGGTGGAACGGCACCCGGTAGCGGAGCGACGTCTCCCCGGCGAAGAGCCACTGCACCACCGCCACCGTCGGGCGAGCCGTCCACAACGGCACCAGCACGCTCGACATGGGAGCGGCGAAGTCCTCCACGACGAGGTCGGGACGGCTCATGCGGACCAGGATCGGGGTGGCCAGGTGGTAGGTGATGATGCTGCCGAAGTAGCCGATGGGCAGGCCGAGGGGCCGGTAGGCCACGCCGTCCTCCACCCGGCGGCGTGCCCCCGGGTAGCGGGTCGTCACGACGGTCACCTCGTGGCGGTCGACGAGGCGACGGTTGATCTCGTGGGTCCGGATGCCGCCCCCGCCACTACCGGGCCTGCGGTGGTCCTCGAAGGCGAGGTGCAGGATCCGGAGACCCCCGCCGGGGAGCGGGGCGCGCCGGCGGCGCCGGAGGGCGCCGAGCACACCTGCAGCGGCGGCCACCAGCCCGAGCGCCGGAGGGAGCAGCGGTCGCCGGGGCCTCATCCGACCGTCCCGGTCGGAACCGAGTCCCCGACCAGGCGGCGGAAGGTGGGCCCGTCGAGCACGAGGAACCCCTCGGCGTGCCCGTGGCCATCGAGACCGAACAGCGTGCGCCACCGACCGAGGGCGAGGTGCGCAGAGGGGTCGAAGGTGCCGTGGGCGCTGACGTGGCACCCGAGGGCGGCGACCTTGGCCGGCCAGGTGGCCGTGACGTCGACGATGCGGTTGACCGGAGCGGCCGACCACACCTCGTAGCCCCAGACCTCGACCCCGGGTCGCAGCTCGACGCGGGCCACGGCGGCGGCCGCGGCCCGGTGGTCGGGATGGTCGTCGAGCGGCCAGGGCACGAAGACGGCATCGGGATCGAGGTCGTCGAGCGCGGCGGCGACCGCGGCCACCAGCTCGTCGACGTGGTCGCCGAGCCGCCCGTCGGGGAGGGCGAGCACATCGGGGCGGGGCAGCCCGAGCGCGGCGCACGCGGCCACGGCCTCGTCCCGCCTGGCGGCACCCGTGGCCGCGGCGCCGATCCCGGCGGTGGCCACGCTCGCCTCGCCGGCGCTGGCGACCAGCACGCGGACCTCCGCCCCCCTCGTGGCCAGACCAGCCAGCGTCGCTCCGCACCCGATGGTCTCGTCGTCGGGGTGGGGGGCCACGACCAGCACCCGGTCAGCCGCGGGGTGGAGCACCACCGGTCCTCGCCCGGCGAGGGAGCGGGTGGCGAGGATCGCCGTCCACGCGGCCGGCGGGGCCAGGGGGCGCAGGCGGGCGATCATCCACGTGGCCGCCCGTCTCGACTCCCTGGAGACCAGGCCGATCAGGCGGGCTCGGGCTTCAGGCGACCGTTCCTGCGGGGCTATGGCGCGCACCGTAGCGCGGCGGGCGGAGACAGCGTCGAGCGGCCAGCAGGGCGACGGCCGCCGCCACGACGACCAGGGCCAGCCAGACGCCCGTCACCGGTCGGGCCGCCCGCAACACCCAGAAGCCGCCGACGGCCAGCACCCCGGTCGCGCCGAGCGGCACGACCAGGTGCTCCAGGCCGAAGCGGCGCACGGCGAGGACGGCCAGGGCGGAGGCCACCGCGGCGTCCCCGGCGGCCGCCGCCCACGCCAGGTGGCCGAGCGGCGTGGCCAGCGACGTCTCCAGCACCACCAGCGCGATCAGCCCGAGTGACAGGATCCGGATCGCCGGCGCGAAGGCGCCGTCGGCCTGCAGGAACGTGGTGACGAGGTTGACGGAGCCCGCCGCCAGGCCGGCCAGGGCCAGGGGCAGCAGCAGCGGATAGGAGGTGGCGTACCCGGTGGGCAGCACCAGGTCGAGCAGGCGACCGGGCAGGCTGGCCACCGTCACCGCCAGGAGCACACCGGTGATGGCGTAGAGCAGGATCGTCTGGCGGATGACCGAGCGGCGATCGCCGCCTGCCCCCGCCAGCCGCGGGTACACCACCAGGCTCAGCGCGCCGGAGACGAACAGCGGGGCGCGTGCGAACACCAGCATGGCCTGGTACCCGCCCAGCGACCTGCTGCCACCGTCGACGAGGGACCCGACCACGACATCGAGGGTGGCCGCCACGGCCACCGCGACCTGTATCGCCCCGATGCCCCGACTCTGCCTCCACAGATCGCGCTCTACCCGCAGCCCGGGCCACGCAAGCTCGGCACCGACGGCCCGGAGGCTCACCCCGGCCAGGACGAGCGCACCGAGGGCGGCGCCCGCCACGGCCCCCGTCGGGCCCAGGCCGGCGGCGGCCAGCGCCGAGCCGATCCCGATCTTCAGCACCACCTCCGTGAGGCTGAGCACGGCGAGGACCACGAACCTCCCGTTGCCCTCGAGGAAGCCGATGCCGGTCGACCCGGCAAACAGCGCCACGGTCGTGACGGCGAGGGCGACGAGCACGCCGCTGTTGGCGTAGGTGGAGGCGATGGCCACGACGACGACGGTGGCGACCGCCCCCGAGGCGAGGGAGGCGGCGAGGGCGAAGCTCACCGCCTCGCGGCGTTGCCTGCTCCCGGCGGGATGCCTCGCCACCTGCCCGGCGACGAGCCACGGCAGGGCGGCCGAACCTGCGGTGCCGACGATGACGAGCAGCGAGTTGACGCTGGCCACCACCGCGAACTGGGCGCCAGGGAGGATCCACACCAGCGCCAGGCCGAAGCCGTAGTTGCCGATCCCGACGACGACGGTCGCGGCCAACGCGAGCAGCGAGTTGCGCCCGAAGCGCCCGCCGGCTCCCTCCCCGACGAGCTGGGACGCCTGCGTCACCGGGGCAGGGACCGCCCCCGCCTCATCGGTCACGCAGCCCGGCACCGGATCCGGCCGGATCCTGGCGCCGGGGATCCGCGTCCTCCGGGGCGCCGGCGGCGGAGGTGCGTCCTTCCTGGAGCAGGATCACCTCGGCGTCGACGCCCTCGTCGGGGCTCGGCGGCCAGGCGTGGGCGCGCCGCCGGGGCAGCCAGCCGAGGAGGTCGTGGTGACGGGCGATCCTCGTCCTGACGACCCGGGCGGGAGGGACGCCGATCCGCTCGAGCGCCCGCTCGGCGTCCCGCTCGTCGGCGTTGCCGAACAGGATGTCCACGGTGTCCTCCCGGTCCGCCCTGACCCGGACCTGGTCGGTGGCCCGCAGGCGGCCGATGACCTCGGGGCCGGCCAGGTGCCTCGGCACCTCGGCCATGGTCATGGCGTCGGTGCGGTGCCTGCGCTCGTCCAACCGGTAGCCGAGTCGGTGGCCCTCGCCGACGAGGACGGCGACGAGACGATCGGCGGTGGCCTCCCAGGTGAACGACCCCGCCCAGTCCCGGCAGCGCTCGGCCCACTGCGCCGCCCGCTCGGGATCGGCCATCTCCCGCAGGGCCTCGTCGATCCCGGCGACCAGCGCCGAGGGGTCGTCGACCAGCCAGCCGGTGTCGCGGTGGCGCACCGAATCTTGCATGCCGGGGACCCGGAAGGCCACCGAGGGGACTCCGTGGGCGGCGGCCTCGACCACCGACAGGCCCCACCCCTCCCCTGCGGTGGCGTTGACCGTCAGCCACGCGGTGGCGGTGAGCCGGTCGCGCTCCGCACGCCCGACGCGGCCGTGGAACACGAAGGTGCCTGCGAGCCCGAGGTCGGCGACCCGCTTCTCGAGCCCGGCCCTGGCCTCGCCGTCGCCGACCATGTCGACCCGGAGCTCGGGCCAGCGCTCGACCAGCGCAGGTACGGCCTCGATCAGCAGCTCGTAGCGCTTGTGCGGCACCATCCGCCCGACGCAGACGATGCGCGGCTCGCGGCTGCGCGCCACGTCGTCGAAGGCGGGGCTCACGCTCAGTCCGTTGGGGGCGATGTACACCGGGCCACGGAAGGCCAGCTGGCGTCGGAGCTCGGCCCGGGCCGACGGCGACACCACGCACACCGGCCGGTCGCCGTAGACCACCTGGGCGCCGCGCTTCTCGAGAAACCGGCCCATGGCCGCGGCCACGGGCGGGAAGTACATGGCGAACTGCTCCTGGTGGACGTGGTGGATCACCAGCACGACGGGAACCCGGCGGGGCAGCACCAGCGGCGAGAAGTAGGGGATCCCGTTCTCGGAGTCGATCACGCCGTCGATCCGCCGCCGGTTGGCGGCCAGCCACAGCAGGGCTTGCGGGTAGGTGCCGAACGTGCCGCCGCGCCGGACGATGGTGCCGAAGTCGACGCGCTGGCGCGCCGCCGTGCCCGGCGGCCTCGACGTGAGCAGCGTCACCTTGGCGCCGGCGGCATGGAGCTGCCTGGCCACCTCCTCGCAGTACAGCTCCGCGCCTCCCGCCTGGGGGTGGGCCGAGTCGCGCCAGTTGCAGATGACCAGGTGACGTCCGGCGACCGACGTCACCGGACGGCTCATCCGATGTCGAGGAGCGCGCGCCGCCTGGCCGAGCGGAGCCGGAGCAGGTCGCGCGTCACCTCGGAGCCGTGCTTGACCGGCCGGAAGGTCGAGCCTCCCTTGTCGGTCCACTCGACCGGGATCTCCTTGATGGGATAGCCGAGCTCCCTGGCGCGTGTCAGCACCTCCACGTCGAAGGCGAAGCCACCCAGCTCGGTCCGGGAGAAGATCTCGTGCGCGGCGTCACGACCGAAGAACTTGAAGCCGCACTGGGTGTCGACCAGGTCGAGGTCGCCGGCGAGGGCCTTGGTCATCATCCGGAAGCCGCCGCCACCGAGGCGGCGCATCAGCGGCTGCTCGATGAGCCGCCGGGACGTCGCCAGGTGGCGGGATCCGATCACGACCGGCCATCCGTGGTCGAGCTGCTCGACGGCGTCGAGGATCGCCGTCGCCGGGGTGGCCAGGTCGGCGTCGCAGAAGCCGATCCGGCTGGCCTGCGACGTGAGCATGCCGTGGACGACCGCCGAGCCCTTGCCTCGCCGGGCGCAGCCCTCCACCGTGATGTCGATGGTGTCGTGGGAGGCGCCGACGTCGTCGACCACCTCGGCGGTCCGGTCGGAGCTGCCGTTGTCGATCACCCGGAGCTTGGCGTGGGCGACGTCCATCTTCTCCAGCTGGCGGGCGATGGCGTCGATGGTGGTACCGATCCTGCCCTCCTCGTTGAGGGCGGGGACGATCACTTCGAGGTCGGGCCGCTCGATAGTCGAGGCCGACGACGCCGACGAGGCCGACGAGGCCAAGGTCGCAGCGGACGGATGGGAGTGCGGGATCAGCCTGATGGGGGGGTCAGTCTGCATGGGGTCACCGTATCCAGAGGATGTAAATGGGACATGTCGGGCAGGAGAAGACTGCGATGTGTCTCGCCATCGGGAGAGCCGCCATAGCGTCCATCAACGAGACCCGGAGAGCGCGCTGACGCCGTCCGCCAGTGTCTCGTTACCCGAACCGGGGCTCCGGGAAACCGATCGACCACGAGGAGCGACCAGACGGCAACGGAATGTGGCCGCGTCACCGCGCCGTGAGGCGCTGGTGGACCTCCAGGACCACCTCGGTGCTCCGCTCGAAGGAGAGCTCGGCGTCCACCCACATCGGGCCGAGCTGCGCCGCCCTTCCGGCTTCCGGCGAGCCGGTCAGGGCGGCGACGATGCCCTCGGCGAAGTCGCCAGGGACGTCGGTCACGGCCACGAAGCACTCGGCCGGGGCCGACTCCAGGCCTTCGAGGGCCAACGGCGTCACGACCAGCGGACGGCCGTAGAGCATCGCCTGGGGCACCTTGAAGCGCACCCCGGCGCCCCCGAGGACGGGCGCCACCACGCAGGCGGCCCCCTCGTAGACGGCACCGAGATCCTCGACGAACCCGGTCATCGTCGCACCGGGGCAGCGCTCGACCGCGGCCTGCAGGTCGGCGGGAGCCCCCCCGCCGGCCAGGATCAGGCGAGCGTCGGAGACCCTCGCCCGCACGAGCGGCCACACCTGCTCGAGCAGCCAGTCCGCTCCCCAACGATTCTGGGTGCGGTCGAACGCGGCCACGAACACCACCTCCTTGGAGGTCGTGCTCGCGGAGATGCTGTCTGACGTCCCTGTCGGGGACGGTCGCTCGAGCCAGGGCGCGAGACGCGCCCCCGGGGTGGACACCCCCGAGGCCCTCACCGCGTCGATGTCGGCCTGCTTGAACGCGAAGAAGGCGTCACAACGGTCGATCAGGCGCAGCTCGCGCCGGCGCACGACCGGCCCGATCCCGTACCCCACCAGCCGCTTGCCGGTGCTCAGCCCCGACAGCCGGTCCCACGACCAGTTCGTGTGGTGGAGGTCGTGCGCCAGGTAGGTGAGCACGGCCCCTGGCGCGGCGGCTCGCAGGGCCGGCGCGTGGGGGAGCGCTCTCGGCCACTGGAGGTCGACCACGGAGGCGCGCCCGAGCAGGGGGCGGAGGGCACCGTCGATCCGCAGCACGCCCCGGAGCAGCTCGTCGCCGAGCTTGTCCCACGGCGCCCCCTGCAGCTCCGTGGTGCGCCAGTGCCCGAGCCCGGGGGCGAGCACCACCTCGGTGGGGACCGACCCCGAGGCCGCCTCCCGGTTCTGCTCCGTGCCCGGCGCCACGGTCACGACCTCGTAGTGGCGGCTCATCGCCGTCAGGTGGTGGAAGTACCACTGGTGCCCGGCGTAGGGGGAGTTGCGCAGGGGAACATACGGCGAGACGCTGACCAGGAGCGGCGGCACGGACCTCCTCGGGCTCGTCGGGACCGCGCGACGACGCTAGTAGCGTCGCGGTGGTGCCCGATCTCGCCCGGACCACGGTGCACGTGGCCATCGACACGGGCGTCGACCCCGACTCGTACCGGTCGGCCTACGAGCGCGACGAGGTGCCCGACGGTCTGCCCTACGGCATCCAGCACCTCGGCGAGCACGGCTTCGACCTGACGTTCCTGCCCGAACGTCGGGAGGCACTGGCCACCCGCGTGGCCGCCGAGGCCGGCAGGAGGGCCACCCTCGACCTCAACCCGTGGAGCCTGACCGAGGGATGGGCGCGGCGCCGCAGGGCCGACGTGGTGCTGGCGTGGGAGGAGCGCGTCGGCCTGCCGGTGGCCGCCGCCCGACCCCTCGGTGAGCCACCCTGCGTGACCGGCCTGATCTGGATGACCGATCGCGTCGCTTCGACCCCGCCCGCCTACCGCCGGCTCGTGCGCGCCGCGCTGGCTCGGGCCGCCGGCATCTTCGTGCTCAGCTCGGCCCAGGTCGGCCCCCTCGTCGAGCGGTGGGGGGCGGATGCCTCGCTCGTCCACCACATCCCCTTCGGCATCCCCGTCGAGCAGTGGCAGCGCCGCGACCCGGTCGACCAGGAAGAGGGGCTGGTGGTCTCGGCGGGCAACGACTGGGACCGCGACCACCCGCTCACCGTCGACGCGGTCGCCGAGGTGCGCCGCCGGGGCGTCCCCCTTCGCCTCGAGCTGCTCACGCAGCGGCCGATCACCGTCCCCCCCGCCGTCGGCCTCCGCCGGCAGGCGACCGGACTGGCCGACCTGCGGGCCGCGTACCGGCGGGCCAGCTTCGTGGTGGTGTCGACCAGGCCCAACCTGCACGCGTCGGGGATGACCGTCGCGCTCGAGGCCATGGCCGCAGGTCGGCCCGTCGTCGCCACGGCGACGCCGGGCATGGAGGGCTACCTCGTCGATGGCGAGACCGGCTTCCTCGTGCCCCCCGCTGACCGTCGGGCCCTGGCCGACCGGATGGCCCTCCTCGCCGGTGATCCGGGGCTGGCGGCGCGCCTCGGGGCGGCCGGGAGGGCCAAGGTGGAGCGCGAGCACCGCAGCTCGCGGATGGCCGCCGATCTGGCCGCGCTGCTCCGCGCCGCCACCTGAGAAGTTGCCTACTTGCCGATGGACAGTGCGAAGAGGTGGAGGGCGTTCTGCTGCCCCTGGGCCACCCCGGCGCTGACCGCGGGAAGCGTCACCGACGCGACCGTCTTGCTGGGGTCGAGGGGTACCGACGTGGCGTACACGCTGACCTGGTGGTTGCCGAAGGTGTTGCCGGGGGGAGCGTTCCAGCTCGACGTCGTGGCCAGGATGTCACTGCCGGGAACCGCCTGGTTGGCGAACCAGTCGGCCACCGAGATCGTCGTGGAGGCGCTCGTGCCGTCGGTGTAGGTGACCGTCACCGGGCCGGTCGATGTGCCGTTGTTGGCTGCCGCGAGGAACCCGAGCGTGCTCCCCTGACCTGACACGGCGATGGTCTGGCCTTCGGCGATGACGTTGTCCGGCTGGCCGGCAGCCACGTTGGGCCAGGTGTAGGAGAGGCCGGCGTGGGTGACGGTCGCGCCAGGGGCGAGTCCGACGGCGTCGAGCGCCTGCTGCGAGTAGCTGTAGCCGTTGCCGTCGAAGTTGCCGGCGGCGATGTCGCTGTTGTCGCTGATCCCGGGATTGTCGTAGGCGGCCGGGAAGGAGGCGTAGGGCACGGTGACCGTCAGCGAGATGCCGGGTAGCGCGTAGGTCCGCCCCCGGTCACTGGCGGTCAGCGTGAGGGGGACCGTGAACGTGCCGCCCTGGGTGGTCGACGGGACCGACACCGTCAGATCCACCGGGGTGCCCGAGGGCTCGACCGTCACGGTCTGGGATGCCGGCGTGACGGTGATGCCCGACGGCGACGTAGCTCCGACCTCCACGCTCACCGCCCTGGGAATCTGGCTGATCAGCTCTGCGGTCACCGTGGCCGACGAGCCCGACGCCACGATCGACGCGGGCGGCGCGGCGGCCGCCACCAGGGGCCCCACCGCCACCGGGGCGGTGGCCGAGAACGCCGTGGCCGGCTGTCGCCTGCCGGTCACCCCCCGCAGGGCAGCGGTCAGGGTGGTCGATGTCGCCTGGGCGCTCTCGGGCACGGTCACCGTCCACGAGGCGGTGACCGTCTGGTGGGCCAGGACACGGGTCGGCACGTGGCCTCGTGTGGTGACCTTCCAGCCGGCAGGAGCCGACAAGACCGCTTCGGTGCTGCGCAGGGGGTAGTCGCCGTTGTTGGCGAACGTGGCGGTGGCGGTGAACGACGCGGTCGGCGCCACCGTCGCCGGGGCGGCCAACGCCGCGCTGCGGGCGCCGATGCTTCGGGTGACGGTGAAGGCCTGGTGCAGCGGGAGGCCGGTCAGCGCAGAGGAGTCACCCACGTAGGCGGTGAAGCCGCCGTCGGGGACGACCCAACCGTTGGCCGATGTGTCGAAGTAGGACAGGTCGTGGCCGGTGAGGGGGAAAGCCACGGTGGTCGACTGGCCAGGCTGCAACGTGACCCGCTGGTAGCCCTCGAGCTGGCGGGCCGGCTCACCGACGGCGGAGGGGTCGCCGAGGTAGACCTGCGCGACGTCCGAGCCGGCTCTGGTCCCGGTGTTGGTCACCCTGGCGGTGGCGGTGAGCAGCGTCGAGGACTGGTGGCCGCCGGGTCCCGAGGTGGCGTTGGCCACGTTGCGGGTCGACAGGTGGAGGTGCGAGTACCCGAACGATGTGTAGGACAGCCCGTAGCCGAAGGGGAACAGGGGGGTCACCCCGGCCGTGTCGTAGTAGCGGTAACCGACACCGAGGCGCTCGGAATACTGGACCTTGCCGTTGACTCCGGGAAAGCGCGCCGTGCTGGCCGTCGGCGTCTGCGCCAGGGATGCCGGGAACGTCTCGGGCAGGTGCCCGGACGGGTTCGTGTCCCCGAAGAGCACCGAGGCGATGGCGGCACCGTCCTGCTGGCCCGGGTACCAGGCCTCCAGCACGCTCGGGACCTGGGACAGCCATGGCATGGTGACCGGGCCCCCGGTGTTCAACACCACGACGGTGTGGGGGTTGGCGCGGGCCACTGCGGCGATGACGGCGTTCTGGTTGCCCTGCAGGGTGATGTTGGCCAGGTCGGAGCCCTCCGACTCGAAGTTGTTGGCGAACACCACCGCCACCTGTGCGGAGCGAGCGACCGTCGCTGCGGCCGACGGCGTGGTGCCCGAGTAGCTGGTCACCTCGACCCCCGAGCCGGCCCGGGCGGTGATGCCCTGGAGGGGACTGATCACCGACGATGCCGTCACCGCCGCGCTGCCGCCGCCGGCGCTCTCCGGCGAGGTGGACCCATCGGCTCCGATCACCGCGATCGACGAGGTGGTCGAAGCCAGTGGCAGGACGCGCCCGGTGTCCTTGAGCAGGACCGTGCCCTCTTCGGCATTCTGCTGGGCGAACGCCACGTGCGCCGGCGTGCTGGCCGGGGTGGACTCGTTGCCGCTCGGCTGGTGGTTGAACAGCCCGAAGCGGAACATCTCGGTCAGGACCCGGGTCACCGCCTCGTTGATGGTGGTCGGGCTGACCTGGCCGGCGTTGACCGCGGCCGCCAGCGGGTCACCGAAGTAGCTGCTGCCCGGCTGCTCCTGGTCGAGGCCGGCGTTGGCGGCTGCGACGGTGGAGTGGGTCGCGCCGTAGTCCGATCCCACCCAGCCGGGGTACCCCCACCGGTGCTCGAGGATCTGCAGGAGCGGCCCATCCTCACAGGCGTAGGTGCCATTGGGGCTGGAGTAGCTGCACATCACCGAGCCGGCCTTGCCCTTGGTGACCGCGTCGTAGAACGCCGGCAGGTAGATCTCGTGCAGGGTGCGCTGGTCGATCTGGGGTGCGTCGGCGGGGCTGTTGCGGTACGTCTCCTGGTTGTAGACCGCGTAGTGCTTCACCTGCGCGATCGGTCCCTGCGACTGGATTCCCCCGATCTCCGAGGTGGCGAGCGTCCCGGTGAGGTAGGGGTCCTCGCTGAGCGACTCGAAGTTGCGACCCCATCGGGGGTCACGATCGATGTTGATGGTCGGGGCGTAGACGACCTCGTTGCCCTTGACCCACTCCTCGGCGCCGAGGACCTGCCCGTAGGATCTCGCTGCGCTCGGGTCCCAGGTGGCGGCGTCGTTGACCGGAGCGGGCAGCTGGGTGACACCCCTCACCCCGTCGGCCACGCCGGCGGGGCCGTCCTCCTGGGTGACCTCCGGGATGCACAAGCTGGGGATGGCCGGCGTGGAGCCGATCGAGCCGTTGGTGCTCGGCGCCGTGTTGCCGTGCATCAGGTCGAGCTTGTCCGCCAGGGTCATCTGCGCCAGCACCAGCGACACCCGCCGGGCGGTGGGCAGGCTGGTGTCGAGCCAGGGACAGTTGGCGGCGGCGGCCGGCTTCACCGCCGGGGGAGTCGCCCCGCCCGCCGGAGCAACCCGACTGGTCGCCACCAGCCCGAGGACGGCCGTGCACGCTGCCGTCGTCCCGGCCAACCAACGCCGTCTGAGCATCTGTCGTCCCCCAGTCGCAGCCACATCCACCCGCCGCTTGTCGGGCAGGACGTAAAGTACACTCAGTGGTCAGACCGCCGCAAGGGGCGCGCAAGGTTCGTCTCCGGGCCAGAGCGAGGGCCGGCCGCAATCAGCCTGGCGGCTCGAAGCGGTCGCCCGACGGGTCGAACCCGCATCGCCGATCCGCGTCGACCAACGCCTCGAAGAACCGGAGGCCGGGGACGACCGGCCGCACGGTGAGCATCTGCACACCCGCGAGCACGAGGCGGATCGTGCACCACGCCGCAGCCGCCGGCCTCCTCGCCAGGAGCATCTCGCGCCAGCGGCGCCCGTAGAGCAGCGTCTCCCATCCGAGCACGCGCACGCCGCTCGCGCCCACGGTCCACCGCTCCGACCGACCAACCGCCGTCGCCCACGCCTTGGCCCGCACCTTGCGAGCCGCCAGCAGGCAGACCGCGGTCCTGTTGGTCTGGTTGACCCCGTGGCGGCGGTACCAGGCCATCTGCCCGTCCACGAACAGGATCGGTCCGTGCCCGCTGACCCGCAGCCAGAAGTCCCAGTCCTCAGCGCAACCGAGGGTGGTGTCGAAGCCGCCGACCTGGCGCGCCGCCGTCACCCGCACGATCGCCGTCGCTGGCGGCCAGATGGTGCCGTAGAGCAGGAGGCTCGACCGGCTGGTGTCCTCGGTCGCCGCCAGGAGCCGGGTGCGAAGCCCGGCGGCGACGGGGCGCTCCGACTGCACCCGCCGGTGCCGCCCCGCCTCGATCGGCCGGCCTTCGCCGTCGATCAGCTCCGCCCATCCGTAGGCGGCCACGGCGTCGGGGCGCCGGACCAGGCCGGCCACGAGCTGCGAGATGGCCGACGGCAGGAGCAGGTCGTCGCTGTCGACGTAGCAGAGGAAGGCGGCGTCGGAGGGGAGACCGCCGAGACCGGCGTTGCGGGCTGCGCTGACACCGGCGTTGTCGTGACGGATGCTCAGGAACCGACCATCGCGGCCGCAGTGCTCCGCGATGATGGCCGCCGTCGCGTCCGTGGACCCGTCGTCGACGATGATGCACCGCCAGTTGGGATAATCCTGCCCGATGATCGAGTCGAGCGACGCCTCGAGGTGCCGCTCGGCCTGGTAGGCGGGCACGACGATGGCGACGAGGGGATCGGCGGACGTCGGCGCCCGACTCAGCATCGACCCGGCCTCGAGGGGGGCGCCCGGCCCGCACGATGGGCTACGCCCTCCACGGACAGCTCGCTTCCCACGCGCGCCACGTGCGGGTGGTCCGCTGCAGGTCGGGCCAGGACCGAAATCCCTGTGCGGCCAGTGCCTCCTCGGCGTGCCGCCAGGCGGCCTGCTGGTCGTACCCGGCCCCGACCGGCCGGAGGTGCCACATCGTGGTCGCGTCGACGATGCCGAGCTCGAGGTCGTCCTCGGCCGCCCAGAGGGCCTCCACCCCCCAGCCCATCCCGAGGGTCTCGGGGAACGGGACGAGCGCCTTGCGGGCGCACGGCCCGAGGCACAGCAGAGGGCCCTGTTCGACGTAGCGCGTGAGGCGCACCATGCTCCCCCACCGGTGGCGGCTCGCTCCCCAGCTCAGGAAGCTCCACCGGGCATGGGAGGGTTGAGCCAGGTCGAGGCTCGCGGCGTCGGCCACCTTGAGCGTCGTGGCCACGTCACCGCGGACGAACCGCACGTCGTCGTCGGCGACGACGAGCCACTCGTCGTCGTCGAGGTCGAGATCCTCCAACATCGCGTTGAGCAGCGAGAACCGGTGGCCAGGCCCGGATCCGACCGTCCTCCCCTCGAGGCTGGGTGCGACCGCGTCGAGCGCCCACAGCGCGGCTCGGCCCCGGCCGAGCTGATCGAGCAGGCCGTGGACGACATCGCGGTTGGCCTCCCGGTAGATCGAGACGAGGGACCACTTCGGCTCGGGAGCGTCCGCGACCCGGCGCAACGCCGGCCACTCGGGCTCGTAGGGCTCCGCCAGGCGCTCGAGCGCCGCGGCGATCGCCGCCGGTCCACCCCGGTCCGATTGGGTGAAGGGCCCGATCAGCGGGGAGTCGGTCTGACCGATCTCGCGGAGGGCCTGCCTGACGCTCATCCGGGGAATCTAGGCGATCGGCGGATCGAGCCGGTCCACCGAGACCGCGTCGTGTGACCTGGCGACCGCTCGCCGTGCGCCGCCGTGTGATACTGCGGGGAGGAGGTCCCAGAATGGTCGGCATGGTCAGGCACGCGCGGAGACACCGGCGCCCACCCGGGTCGTCGGCCGCACCGATCCTGGTGACCGGCGCCCACCGCTCCGGCACGACCTGGACCGCCGACGTCCTGGCCCAGGCCCCGGGCGTCACCCTTGTCGACGAGCCGTTCAATCCGATCTACAACCCCCGTCGGCTCGAGCGGCCCCTCCCCCACTGGTTCGAGTACATCTGCGCCGACAACGAGGACGACTACGTCGAGGCCGTGGCGGCCGTCTTCTCCTTCCGCTACCCGCTGGCTCAGGCCTATCGCCTCCGCACCCGGCCCGAGGCGGAGCGCTTCGTCCACGAGTGGGCCGACAGCGTTCGTGGTCGTTGGAACGGGGGGCGGATCCTCTGCAAGGACCCGATCGCCGTCTTCTCGATGCCCTGGCTCGCCGAGCGCTTCGCCGCCGACGTGGTGGCCTGCATCCGTCATCCGGCGGCCTTCGCCAGCAGCCTGATCCGGCTGGGCTGGACCTTCGACTTCTCCAACTGGACCCGCCAGCCGCTGTTCATGCGTGACTGCGCCGGGTCCTACGCCGGGGAGATCGAGCGGTTGGCCGCAAAGGAAGGATCCGTCCTCGAGCAGGCGATCCTCCTGTGGAAGGTCATCTACGCCCGGGTGCACGCTTACCAGGCGCGCTTCCCCGAGTGGTCGTTCGTGCGCCACGAGGACCTCTCGGCCCATCCGGTGGAGCAGTTCGAGCATCTGTACGCCAGGCTCGGGCTGGACTTCGGCGCCCGTCCGAGGCGCTTCCTCGACAACCGGTCGTCATCGGACAATCCGACCGAGGTCCCACCTGCGCAGTTCAAGAGCGTGACCCGCAACAGTGGGATGGCGGCACGGACCTGGCTCGGGCGGCTCAGCGACGAGGAGGTGGCGCGGATCAGGGACGCCACCGCGGAGGAGTCCGAGTGGTTCTACTCGGGCGCCGACTGGCTCGGCCATTGACCTCGCCGTTGCCGACCCCGCTCAACTCGGAAGCAGGCCGGTGACCGGCGACCCGCTGGCCACGGCACGCAGGAGCCGGATGGACCGCCGGGGTCCGAGCACGGCCACGGCGTAGCACGTCAGGCCGGCGAGCGCCGGCAGCGCGCAGACGAGCAGCCCGACCGGGCCCCGAGCGACGCCACGGACGAGCAGCTCGAGGCCGCAGGTCACGGCGGCACACAGGACGCTCCTGAGCAGGGGGACGTCGGCGAAGAAGCTCGGGATCTCCGGGGACAGGCGGGTGTGGACCACGCGGAGCAGGTAGATGCTGCTGATGATCGATCCAACAGCGGTGGCGGTCACGACCCCGAGGACGCCGACGAAGGCGAGGGGGACCGTCAGGGCGACGTTGAGGACCATGCCGACGACGCCGTAGCGCGTCTCGATGCCCGGCTTGCCGATGGCGCCGGCGTAGGAGGTCATCATGCCGGTGAGGAGGTTGATGCTGTGGCCACCGAGGAGGATCAGGCACACGAGTGCGGAGATCCGGAACTGGGGGCCGAGCCACGCCGTGACGGCGAAGTACGACGCTCCCAGGCCGGCCGCGCACCACCCCGAGATGCCGATCACCCACAGCCGCTGCAGGCGCACCATCTCGGCCTGGGTTGCTGCCTCTCCGCTACGGCCGAAGAGGGTGGCCAGGTGGTTGCCGAGCGGCGGCATCACGCTCGTCGCCGCGTAACGCAGCTGGGTGGAGACGTTGGCGCCCGCGTTGTAGAGACCGACGTTGCGGATGGGCAGGATGGCTCCGATCACTAGGGCGTCGAGCTCCATGTTGACCAGGGCGGCGATCCCGTTGGTCTGCACCCTCGCCGCGTAGGCGAAGAAGTGGCGCACGTCGGCGAAGGGCTGGAACCCCACCGACGGCAGGTCGAGGTAGCGCAGCGCGCTGGGCACGATGAGCACCGTGGCCAGCACCTGCTCGGCGACCAGCGAGAGGGCCACCCCTCGGAGGCCCTCGTGGGCCCGGACGGTGAGGGCCAGGCCGGCGGCCCAGGCCAGGTAGCTGAACATGACCGCCCTGCTGGTCAGGGCGAAGCGCTGACGAGCCTGCAGCACGGCCACGAAGAGGCTGTGGAGGAGGCTGACGGTGATCAGCACGCCGAAGGTCCGCAGGAGGAAGACCGCCTCGGGCCGGTAGGCGTTGCTCATGTGCAGGATCGACGCCAGCCAGGGCGAGAGGAGCCAGTCCGCCGCGCTGATGACGCCTCCTGCGACCACGATCACCACACCGAGGGTGCAGAGCATCCTCGTGGTGGTCCTGCGGTCGTCGGTCCCCGCGTAGAGGGCGAAGAACCGGGGCGCGGTGGCGCCGATCCCTCCGTCGAAGGACGAGAGGAAGATGGTGATGGTGGCCGCCAGCGCGTAGAGGCCGTACTGGTCGATGCCGAGGCCGTGGATCAGGTAGGGCGTCAGCACCAGGTTGACGGCCACGGGCGTGAGCTGAGCGGCGACGTTCCAGGTGGCCCCGCGCACCAGGACGTTGCCGCCGCCGCCGCTGGTGCGACGCTGGCCCCGGGCGCGCCGACGACCGGGACGCTCGGCGAAGTGGCGACCGCTGCGTGACCTCGACGACGGCCCTCCGCCCGTCGGACGGGGCGCCGCCAGGTCGAGAGCGGGCTCCTCGGGCGGCACCGGACGATGCTAGGACACTCCGCCGACGAGGGGTTCCCGCTCAGGTCGGGGTAGCCTCCTGGATTGCGCCGCCACGCCCCCCGACCGAGACCACGTGGAGGATCCCACCGTTGACCGCCCACTCCGGTGCGACACTGGCCGCACCAGAAGGCCCGCCGACGGATGTCGTGACCGACCCGCCGCCCCGCGCCAGCCGGGCCGGGCTGGCCGTCGGTGCCGGCATCGTGGTGCTGGCCGTCGTGGTGCGCCTGGTGGCCGTCGGGCCCGCCTACGACCTGTTGGGGGACGAGGTCGACTACGTCGATCTCGGCACCTCGTTGCGACACGGCGCCTTCCCTCCGGTGTTCCCTGGCAGCGGGCCGTTCCTCCTCCACCCACCGCTGTTCTTCGCCATCAGCGCGGCCTGGCAGATCCTGCTCCAGCCGGGTGGCGGCTGGTTCCACCTCCTCGTCACCATCCGAGTGCTCAACGTGGTGTTCGCGGCCGGGTCGGCCGGGTGCCTCTACGTGCTCGGCACCCGCCTGGCCAACCGGTATGCCGGGGTGGCTGCCGGGCTCCTGTTCGCCCTCGACCCCTACGTGCTGCGCGCCAACGGGCGGGTCCTGCTCGAGACGTCGACGCTGTTGTTCGTGCTGCTCGGCTACGTGATCCTGCTCAGGGTCCTCCAGGGCCGGTCGAGGCACCCGGTGCCCGTCGCCGTGGCCGCCGGGCTGCTGCTCGGGATCGGCATCGTCGGCAAGGACCTCGCCGCCGTGCTCGTCGTCCCGCCGCTGGCGCTGCTGGTGGTGACCGGCTGGGGCACGACCCGGCGCCGGAGCGCGGCGGCCCTGGTCGCCTCCCTCGTGCCCTACGGGATCTACGTCGCCGCCCTCGCCGCCGTCGGCTCCCTGAGCGCGTTCTGGAGCCAGGAGACCGCCGGGTTCGATCGCCTGCGGGGCCAGCAGAAGACCACCGGCTTCTCCAAGGCCGGCGCGCCTTCGCTGTCCCACACCCTCGTCGCCCAGCTCTCCACCTTCGGCACGACCTACCTCGTGCTGATCGTCGCGTTGGCGGCGACGCTCTACCTGCTGGTGGTGAGCCGGCGCCCCGATCACCGGCTGTTCGCCGCGGTCACCGTCTGCGGCGGTCTCACCGTGTTCTACGCCCTGTTCTTCGGCACCATCGAGGAGCAGTTCCTCTACCTCCTGTTCGTTCCTGCCCTGCTGTCCCTGGCCGTCGGCGTGGCCGAGGGGATCCGGCGTCGATCGGTCCTCGGCCCGCGCCGGGCGACGCACTTCGTCGCGGTGGGCCTGCTCGCGGTCGTGGCCTGCTACGACCTGGGGGTGTGGGCCCACATCCGCACCAGTCCCGACAACGGCCAGCAGCGCATCGCCGCCTGGTTCGCGACCCACGCCCCACACCCGGGGATCATCGGCAACGACACGCAGGTCACCGTGTACACCCTGCAGCGCACCGGGTTCGACGCCGCGCTCATGGGCTCGCCCGCCGCGGCGGCCGCCGAGCACATCCGGTACCTCACCGTCCTGCCCACCGAGACGGCGAACAGCTACGGCGCGCTCAGCCAGGCCCAGGAGCGGTTCTTCGAGGCGCACGGCCGCCGGGTCTTCTCGTTCCACGAAGCCACCTACGGCGACGTGCAGATCTACGAGACGACCGACCCGGCGGCGTGGTAGCGGGTGCCCTCCCGGGGTTCCCGCGCGGTGGCTGCGCTGGCGGCCCTCGTCGTGGTGGTGGCGGTCACCGCCATCGTGATCGGCGTGTCCCAGTCTCCGGTCCCGACCGGTCGCCTCCCGGTCGTGGGGGTGCTCGAGGCTGATCCGTCGTTCCTCGCGGCCGACGGCGCCGCCGGGATCCGCCTGGCCACCCTCAACCTCAGCTGGGCCCGGTGGGAGCCGGGACCTGGCCGGGTCGACTCGGCCTACCGCCAACAGGTGATCGGTGCCGTCGACCGCTACCGCCTGGCCGGTTGGGAGGTGGCCGTCGACATCGGTCTGCAGCAGCCGCCGGGCTGGGCCCTCGGGCTCCCCGGTGGCCGGCTCCTCGACCAGCGCGGCCAACCGGCGTCGACCGCCGACTTCGAGTTCTCCGCGTCCGTGCGCCACGCCGCCGCCGGCTACCTCGCGGACGTGGTCCACCACCTCGGGACGATCGCCTACTACCGGGTCGGCCTGTCGGAGAACGGCGAGGCGCACTACCCGGACACGACGACCAACCAGTGGTGGGCGGCGACGCCCCAGGCCCAGGGCACCGCCCCCGGCCTGCCCGCCGGCGTGCGCCCCACCCCCCTGCCGGGATGGGTGCCGGGCACGACCACCTGGCGGGGCCGGACGGTGACCCCAGGCCAGGTCACCGCCTGGTACGCCTGGTACTTCGGGGCCATGGTCGGCGCCCAGGCGTGGGAGATCGCCGCCTACCGCTCCGCCGGCTACCAGGGCCAGCTGGAGCTGGTGGTCCCCGGCACCGGCGCCCTCCCCGCCGCCTACCAGGCCCGGCTGGCGTCCGACCTGGCCCCGAGCACGGCCGACGACTTCTACGGGACGCTCAACACGGGCGCGGTGTGGTGGAAGCTGCTCGACGACCTCCCGTCGCTCACCGCGATCACCGTCGACGTGTCGAGCATCGACGACGGCAGCGGGACGCCCCGCGGCAACACCTGCCAGGCCGGCGACGCCCACGTCGACTACCTGCGCCAGCCGCAGGTGGTGGACTCCTGGTCCGACGCCAGGTGGCTCACCTACCTGGCGGGGCGCCACGGCCTCCCGGTGATGGGCGAGAACCCCGGCAACACCCCCGGCGCCGACCTGCCCGGCATCGTCGCCCTCGTCCGGTCGTGCCACCTCGTCGCCCTCCAGTGGGCGTGGGACTACCAGTTGCGCGGCCCGGGACCGACGGCCCGGCTGGACCAGCTGGGCGGGGCGATCCGGGCTCTGACGGGCGCAGTGGCGACGCCCTGAGAGGGGTGCTCCCTATCCTGTGGCCGTGACCCGTCCCAGGCTGTCGGTGATCATGGTCAACTACAACACGACCTCACTGGCCGCTGACGCCCTGCGCTCGCTGCGCGCCCGCACCGGGACCGAGGGGATCGAGGTGATCGTCGTCGACAACGCCTCGCGCGATTTCGACCCCGCCGTGCTGACCGCCGTGTGGCCGGAGGCGCACGTCATCGTGTCCGGCGACAACCTCGGGTTCGGGCGGGCCAACAACCTCGGCGCGGCGCGCGCCGGCGGCGACCACCTGTGGCTGCTCAACACCGACACCCTCGTCCCGAGCGACAGCGATCCGTGGTCACTGGTCGACTTCCTCGACGCCCACGACGACTACGCCGCGGTCCTGCCCCTGCTGACCGACGCCGAAGGGACCGTCCAGCCGTGGCAGACCGGCCACTTTCCCTCCCTGTGGAGGATGGCCCTCAACCCGGCGGCGCGGGCCGCGGCCAGGGTGGCGCCGACCCTCCGTGGCCGGCTCGGCTTCGTCGACACCAACTTCGCACCGGTGGTGGCGGCCGACGTCGACCAGGTCGTCGCCGCCGCCGTCGTCGTCCGCCGCTCGGCCTTCGAGCAGGTCGGTGGTTTCAGCCCCCAGTACTTCTTCTTCCTCGAGGACACCGACCTGTGCAGGAAGCTGCGGTACGCCGGGTGGCGGATCCGGTGGCAGCCGGCCACCACGATGGTGCATCTCTGGGGTGGGAGCGTCGCCGATCCCGTGGCCCGCCAACGGATGTTCTTCGCCGCCCAGGACCTCTACTTCCGGGCCTGGCACTCGCCGGTCGAGGCCCGGGCGCTCCGGGTCATGCGCCTCCCCCTCGGCCTCGCCGCCCGGATCCGGCGGCGGCGGGATCGTCAGGTGACCGAGCCGGCCCGCTCGTAGCGGCGACGGCGGCCCTGACGCACCAGGTCCCGCGCCTGGCGCTCCTGCGGGGCCCACCGGCCCCGCAGCGCCCGACCCTGGCGATCGACCTCGGCCAGGGTCGAGCCGATCCTCCCCTCCCTCGCCCACAGGCCCTCGCCGATCGCCACCGTGCGGGTGGAGAACCGCCGCTTGAAGTCGTCGGCCCCCTTGCCGAGATCCACGACCTCGATGCCTGCGCCGGCCGCCGCCTGCAGGAGGTAGCGCCAGCGGACCGCGCCCGGGGAGCTCGAGGCGTCCGTCGCGTCGTAGGCGATGTGCCAGCCGGCGTAGACCGTCTCCGAGCGCAGGCTGAAGTCGGCGGCGACGATCCGCTCGCCGGACCGGAGGGACGAGACGCCGCCGGAGAGCGCAGGGGTGGAGGTGGCGCTGAGCCGCTCGGTCAGGGCGCGAACCCACGGCTTGGCGAAGAGGTCCACCCATCCGAGGCGCCGGCACTGGGCCGACTTGAGGGCCATCAGGGCGCGCAGCGCCGGAGGGTCGACCGCCGCGTAGCGGAACTCGCCTTCGGGGTGCTCGCGCACCCACCGCCGCTGCTTGCGCTCCAGCCAGTTGAGGTGACGGGCCCGCTCGGCGGCCGCCCAGGTGGCGTAGGCCTCCCAGCCGCCGGCCAGGTCGACGACCCAGCTCTCGGCCTCGACCACCGAGGTGCCCGGCCTGGCCGTGGCCTGCGCCCCGAGCAGGTGGTCGAAGCGCCACGCGACCAGGCCGGCCGCGGCGACCACGTCCCCCGGCGCCCACACCAGGTCGGGGCGGTGGACGAAGGCCTGGAGGTCGCACAGTCCGGGCGCCACCGGCCCGGCGATGCCGAGCGGTCCCTCGGCGTAGGCCAGGAACCCGGCCGGATCGCCGTCCTGGTCGATGACCGCCACCCGCGCGTCGGTGCGCACGGCGTCGACGGCGACGGCGAACTCGGGCGAGACGAACGGATTCTGCAGGGCGGCGTCGGCCCCCTGGAAGCGGTGCCAGGTGTCGATCTCGCCGGGCCCGAGCTCGCCGGGCCGGCAGATCCTCGCGCGGAGCGGTCCCGTCCCGGCGGGACGCGGGGAACGGGCGGGACGGGCAGCGCTCATCCGGCCGCAGCTCGCCGGGTGAGCAGCTCGTAGAGGGCGCGGCCTCCCCGCTTCCAGGTGGCCTCCCGCGCCACGCGGGCTCCCCGCTCCCGCAGTGCGGTGACGGAGTCGGCGCCGCCGAGCACCTCCTCGATGGCGTCGACCCAGGCCTGCGGGTCGTAGGGCGAGACGAGCACCGCCCCGTCCCTGCACACCTCGGCCAGCACCGGGATGGCGCTCGCCACGACGGGCGTCCCGGCGACCATGGCCTCGAGGGGTGGGATGCCGTAGCCCTCCACGAGCGAAGGGAAGACGAAGGCCGCGGCCCCGGCGTACAGCCCGGCGATGTAGCTGTCCGCCACCTTCTCGAGGGCGACGACCCGGTCGCTCACGCCGAGGCCGCGGGCGACCCGGTCGATCGGATCCTCCATGCGGGGGTCCTGGTCACCGACGAGGACCAGGGAGACCGACGGGTCGAGCCTGGCCAGCACCTCGACGAGCAGCCGCTGGTTCTTGTGGGGGCGCCGGGCGCCGACGTGGAGCAGGTACCGGTCCGGCAGGCCGAGGGCCTCCCTGGTCTCGGCGACGCTCGCATCGCCGTCGGCGCCTGCCGCGCGCGAGCTGACGCCATTGCTCACCACCTCCGTGCCCGCCACCCGCGGGTAGTACCGGCGCACGGCGTTCGCCGTGGCCAGCGACGGCACCGTCACCGCCGAGGTGCGCTCGAGGCTCACCCGGGTCAGCGCCACGAAGGCCCGCTGGCGCAGTCGACCCCCTGCGAAGGCGGGATCCTCCTCCCAGATGCAGTCGTGGACGACCGAGACGACCGGGCAGGGCGCCAGGAGGGGGGTGAAGGGGTGATAGGGGCTGAACATCACCCCGGCGTCGAGGCGGCCGAGGAGGCGGCGGATGGCGGCGACGCGGTGGACGGACACCACGGGGAGGTCGGTCTCCACCAGCTCGACGCGCTTGGCCACCCCGCGCAGGTCGAAGGGGCTGACCCCGCCCCGCTGCACGAGCATCTTGACCGACCCGTCGTCGGCGTCGCTCGGAAACTGCTCCAGCCAGCCGATCAGCGCCCTCCCGATGCCCCGGCACTGCGGGCGGAAGATGATGCGGCCGTCCACGACGACGGACCTCTGGCTACGAGACACGGGCGCGGGCGAGGGGGTTCACCAGGGGTCGGTCCGATGTCGCGGGCCCGTCCACACGGGCCTCTCACTCCGGGGGGTCTGCGGATCTGCGCCCGCGTTCCAACCCTAATCCCGGCACGCGACGCGGCCGACACACCTCCGACGGTCCCGTGGCGCCCGATCGGGCCCGGTCGGTCGAGGGTCGCTCAGGCCCGGCCGGCGGCTGCGTGGAGCTGCTCGGCGCCGACCGCCCCGCCGTTTCCGAGGGTGAAGTCCCAGGCCCACTGCAGGGCGGTGAGCCCGCACGAGCGCACCAGGCCGAAGGTCCCCCGGAGGTCGGAGGCCGGCGTGGCCCCGGGGTTCTCCCCCATCACCGGCAGGCGGTGGGCCCTGGCCAGGTAGGCGAGCCAGCGGGTGTCCGACCAGCCCCAGATCTGATGGCTGCCGAGCGCCACGGAGGAGTCGCCCACCTGGCAGGTGTTGCCCCTCGGGCGGCCGCTGCGGTCGTAGACGCTCGAGATGTCGACCGCCGTGTTGGAGAGCGACGACCCCAGGTCGTCGAGGAGCTTCCACCAGACCGCACCGGAGTTGAGCGTCGAGAAGCCGTCCTCCGAGCCGGGAGCCAGCCCGGCGGCCAGTCGCGCTGCGTAGAACGCCGGGAGCGCGCCCGTCCCCGGCATGACCAGCTCCAGCTGGCCGCCGTAGCCCGCGCTGCGGTAGGCGTGGATCTCCCACGCGTGGGCGTTGACCATGGCACCGAAGTACCAGTCGTACCAGGAGCTGACGGCGGCGGCGCTCACCCTGGCACCGTGCCAGGTGGCGGTGCCGGGGACCCATCCCCGCATCGGATCGGCCCCGACCCCGGCGGGGCGCCCGGGGGCGGTTCCCTGGGCCTGCCCGGAGAACGCCCACCAGCCGTTGGCGGTCGTGTCGGGGTAGTACGTCTCGCCGTTGCCGGAGAGGCCGACCCGATAGTCGACGACCCGACCCATCGACCGCACCACGCTGGTGATGTAGGGGGATGCCGCGGCCCGCACCGCCTGGGAGAACTCGAAGTCGGCGGTCGCGGATCTGCGCCCGTGCTGGTCGACGAGCCGGCCGCCGGGGAGGGCCAGGGCCCACCGCGGGGCGGACTGGAGGCCGATGTCGACCGCGACCCTCCACCCGGCGGCCCGGTAGCCGTCGGCCTCCGCGACCACCGCGGCGCGGTAGCGCGCGTCGAAGAGGCCGCGTCGCGGCTCCCACTGGCTCCACTGCAGGTTGAGGGTGGCGAAGGTGATGCCGGCCTGCCGATCCCTCGCCCTGAGGGCAGGATCCGCCTCGAGGACGCCGAGGACCACGCTCCGACCGCTCCGGCTCCCCGATCGGGCCAGCGGCCTGGCGGCGGCCCCTGCGGTCGCGGACCCGTCCCATCCGCCGCCCCTCGACGCGGCCATGGTCGCGACGGCGGGCGCTGCGGCCGACGCCGGGCTGATCGTCTCGGCGACCAACCCCACGGCGGACAGGCTCACGGTGGCGACCAGGGCAAGGGCGCGACGTGCCACCGACGATGCGAGGAGGGCCCGCCGGCGTTCGCGGACGGGGACGCCGGGGCGCCGAACCGAGGTGCTGACGGCCATGATCCATGGCATCGGCGGCTCGAACCCGCCTCTTGAGGAAGATCCGGCGAAAACCGAAGTCCCCTCCCCGGACGGCCTCCGGTCCCGGTGTGCCAACATCGCCGGCGTGCCGGGACCCGACATCCAACCCTTCGCCGTGACCCCCGCCCTGGTCGACGGCCTCGCCCAGCTGCGCATGAAGCAGGTGACCGACGAGCGGGGCACCGTGCGGGAGTTCTACCGGGAATCCGCCTTCGTCGACGCCGGCCTCCCCTCGCTCGGCCCGTGGGTGCAGATCAACGTGACCGAGACGGCCAAGGGCGCCGTCCGGGGCCTGCACGGCGAGGCCATCACCAAGCTGGTGGCGGTGGCGTCGGGCCACGCCCTCGGCGTCTACCTCGACGCCAGGCCGGGCTCGGCCACCTACGGGACCGTCGTCACCGTCGACCTGCGACCTGGCGTGCAGGTGCTGGTGCCCGCCGGGGTCTGCAACGGCTTCCAGTCGATCGGCGACGGCGCCACCCAGTACGTGTACGCCTTCTCGGAGGAATGGCGTCCCGGGATGGCGGGTGTCGCCGTCACCCCGCTCGACCCTGCCCTCGGCATCGCCTGGCCGCTCCCCGTCGACCCCGAGGACCGGACGCAGATCTCCGCCAAGGACGTGTCCGCCCCCCGCCTGCGCGACCTCCCGACCTGACCGGTCAGCGCCCGCCGTCGTCGCTCATCGGCCGGCGCGTCGGCCACCGGCCCGATGTGCGGTCAGGGCCGGAGGGTCGGCCGCCATCCGCCCGGCGGGGCGGTTCAGTCGAGCGGTCAGGCCGGCGGGTCGGCCACCATCCGCCCGTCGGCGAGCCGGCTCAGTCCGCCAGCGAGGCCAGCTCCTTGGCCGCCTCCTCGATGTCCTTGGCGGTGTCGATGGCCCGCCAGTAGTGGCCGCTCGGGATGGGGAAGCCGGCCAGCCGGCCTTCGTGGGCCAGGGTCGGGAAGGTCGTGCGCTCGTGGTCGCCGCGCTCGGGGAGCATGGCGGTGAACGCCGGGGAGAACACATACAGCCCGGCGTTGATCGGCCACGGCGAGGGGGGCGCCTCGATGAAGTCGCGGATCCGGCCGTAGCCATCGATGTCGACCACGCCCCACGGGATCCGGGGACTGGTGAGGGCGAGGGTGGCGACCGCCTCGCGCTCGTGGTGGAACGCGACCATCTCGCGCAGCGAGAACCTCGTCCAGATGTCGCCGTTGGTGGCAAACCACGGCTCGTCGTGGCGGGGCAGTGACGCCGCCGCGTAGCGCAGGCCGCCGCCCCGGCCGAGCGGCTCGGGCTCGACGACCGTGGTCACCCGCAGCGGCAGCGCCGCGCTGGCAACCCACTCCTCGAGGACGTCGGAGAGGTGGCCGCAGGAGATGACCACGTCGCGCACCCCTTCCTCGGCCAGCCACTGCAGCTGGTGATCCAGGATCGGCCGACCGGTGCCGGGGATCTCGATGAGGGTCTTCGGGATGGTGTCGGTGTAGGGCCGCAGGCGCGAGCCCTTGCCACCAGCGAGGATGACCGCCTGGCTCGTCCTCGTGTTGCGTTCGGCGCGCACGTCCATGCGGGCCGACGCTACCAGCGGCCCTCTGCCGCTCCGTTTCCTCGCGCCGGATGCCAGATCTGCGGTCGCCACGGCGAGCCAGCCGACTTCTGCGGTCGCCACGGCGTGCCAGCCGAGATCTTCGGTCGCCACGGCGTGCCGGCCGAGTTCTCCGGACCCCCACTCGCGCCAGACGCCGTCGATCGACCGCGAATCCCGCCGAAGCGTCGCCGCCGGACGCCGCGCCCGCGGGAGCGCTCCCGCGGAAGCGTTCAGCGCGCCCCGACCCGACGGAGCCCGTCGAGGACGGCGCCGGCCAGCTCGGGCCGGCAGATGACCAGGTCGGGCAGGTACGGCGGGTCCTGGTTGTAGACCAGCGGTGAGCCGTCGAGCCGGGAGGCGTGCAAGCCGACGGCGAGGGCGACGCCGACGGGCGCGGCGCTGTCCCATTCGTACTGGCCACCGCTGTGGAGGTAGGCGTCGGCGTCGCCGCGCACGACGGCCATGGCCTTGGCGCCGGCGGATCCCATGGGGGCGACGTCGAGGGCCAGGAGCTCACCGAGGGCGCCCATCCACGCCGGCGGCCGGCTGTCGCTCACGACGGTCCTGATGGAGGCGCCCATCGGCTCGTCGGGCGGCGGCGGCGGCCGCTGGGCGCTGAGCACGGTGGCGAGCACGGGCAGAGCGACCGCGGCGGCGGTCAAGCCGACGCCGCGCTCCCAGAGGGCCACGTGCACGGCCCAGTCGCTGCGCCCATCGAGGCCGTACTCCCTGGTGCCGTCGAGCGGGTCCACGATCCACACCCTCGACGCCGCCAGCCGGGCCGGGTCGTCGGCCGCCTCCTCCGAGAGGACGGCGTCGTCGGGCCTGGCCGACGCCAGAGCCCCGAGGATCAGGTCGTTGGACCGCTGGTCACCGATCCTGCCGGCCTCGGCGCCGGTGAGGCCGGCCGCGAACGACTCGGATCGCAGGTCGACCAGCAGCTGGCCCGCCTCCCCGGCCACCCGCTCCGCCAACTCTCCGTCGTCCGCGTCGACCATGGCCGGCTCCTTCGTCGTCGGTCCCTCGCGCCGCCCCGTCCGGCGGCCGCCCTCATCCTGGCCGAGCGCCGCCCGAGCCGGCGGCCGGCCTCACCCTGACCGACCGCCATCCGGGCCGGCGGGCGCCCCCACCCTGGCCGAACGCCGCCCGAGCCGGCGGGCGCCCTCACCCTGGCCGAACGCCGCCCGAGCCGGCGGCCGTGGGCACCTCGGGGTGGTTCACAACAGATACCGACGTGAAGTAACCCGAGGATGCCGCCGGACCGGGCGAAGCGGCGGAGAGGTGCCCGGGTCGGCGACCGACCCGGGCACGGCCACGGACACGAGCGACGCGGTGGAGCTACGGGCCCGCTGCGCAACAACTTGCACGGCCGCGACCGGCCAAGCCTTGGCGAATCCCCGGATTCGGCCTTCGGCCGCGCAAGTCGTTGCTCCGCAGTCCCTACTTGACCTCGACGGAGGCGCCAGCACCCTCGAGGGCGGCCTTGGCCTTCTCGGCGTCCTCCTTGCCGACCTTCTCGAGGACCGGCTTGGGGGCGCTGTCGACCAGGTCCTTGGCCTCCTTGAGGCCGAGGCTGGTCAGGGAGCGGACCTCCTTGATGACCTGGATCTTCTTGTCGCCGGCGGCGGTGAGGACGACGTCGAACTCGTCCTGCTCCTCGGCGGCGGGGGCCTCGCCACCGCCGCCAGCGGCGACGGGGGCGGCGACGGCGGCGGGAGCGGCGGCGGTGACGCCGAAGCGCTCCTCGAAGTCCTTGAGCAGCTCGGACAGCTCGAGGACGGTGAGGCCGGCGATGCTGTCGAGGATCTCTTCCTTGGTGGCCATGGTGGCGGTGCTCCTAGTGGTGGTGGTCGGTGGGTGTGGGGTGCTACGAGTCGGCGGTTTCGGCGCCGGCGTCCGTGTCGGCGGGCGCCGGGTCGGTCGCCGGTGCATCGGTGCCCTCGGCCGGCGCCTCCGAGCCCTCGGCGGCGGGCGCGTCCGGCGGGCTCTCGGCGGCTGGCGCCTCCGGCGAGCCCCCGGCGGCCGCCTCACGCTCGTCGCGCAGGGCGGCCAGCCCGTAGGCCAGGTTCCTCGGGAGAGCCTGGAGGAGGCCGGCGAGCTGCTGGAGGGGTGCGGCGATCCCGCCGGCCAGGCGAGCGAGCAGCACCTCGCGCGACGGCAGCTCGGCGAGAGCGGAGGTCTGGGACTCGTCGAGGATGTTGTCGCCGAGCACGCCGCCCTTGACCACGAGCAGGTTGTTGACCCGGGCGAAGTCCCGCAACGACTTGGCCACGGCGGCGGCGTCGCCCTTGACGAAGGCGATGCCGGTCGGACCGACGAGCATCGAGTCGAGCTCACCGAGGCCGAGCTCGCCGGTGGCCAGCTTGACCAGCGTGTTCTTGTACACCTTGTACTCGCCGCCGCTGGCCCGGAGGCTACGGCGCAGCTCGGCCAGGTCCTTGACCTTGAGCCCTCGGTACTCGGTGAGGATCGCCGCGTCGGCTTCGCCGAACTTGGCTCGGACCTCGTCGACGACGGCGACCTTGTCGGCTCGGGGATTGTCCATGCGGCACGTCCTCGGTGGTCTCGGGCGACGCGCGAGCGGACCACAGGGTGCCTCTCGCCTCGTCGGGCTGGGCCGACTGGCCCATTTCAGCGCCCGGTCCCGGGCGCACCTGATGTCTCTGGCTCGAACGTTGAACTGTCGGTCCGCCCGACCCGAACACGTCGGAGGCGACCGCGACGATCAAGAGTAGCCGCGCCGCCCGGCCCCGGCCAACCGGGATGGCTGCCGCTAGTTGGCCGCCTCGTAGGCGGCGCGGACCTCGGCCGGGATCCGGCCCCGCTCGTTGACCGCGTAGCCGTGCTCCCTGGCCCACGAGCGGATGTCGGACGACCCGTCACCGCTGCCCCGTCGGCCGGCGCCGCGCGCCGGTCCTGCGCCCGGACGGCGGTGCCGGGGCCCGTCGGCCAACCGGGCGGAGGCGGCGAAACCCTGCATGGTCTTGGTGAACTCCTCGAGGTGTCGCTCGCACAGCTCGAAGACGTACGACGAGCCGTCGAACCCGAACGAGACGGTGTCGACCGCGGCGACCTCCTCGTTGTCGTCGAGATCGCAGATCAGCGTGACCTGAACCTTTTGCGCCATGGCGCACACCTTTCTCTGGGGTCGGGCGCTGCGCGCTGACCGGGAGCGGTCAGGCGCTGACCCGCTCCTCGTCGTCGACGCGCAGCAGCCCCGTGTCGATCTCCACGCCCGGGCCCATGGTCGACGATACGGCGATCGACCGGAGGTAGCGGCCCTTGGCCGCCGCCGGCTTCACCCGGTTGATCTCGTCGAGCACGGCACGCAAGTTGGTCACGAGGTCCTGGCGGGTGAAGCTCACCTTGCCGATGGGCACCTGCACCACGCCACGGGACCGGGTGTCGGCCCGGTACTCGACCCGGCCCCCCTTGAACTCGCCGACCGCCCGCCCGACGTCGGTGGTGACGGTGCCCGTCTTGGGGTTGGGCATGAGGCCGCGAGGTCCGAGCTTGCGCCCGAGACGGCCCACCTGGCCCATCAGGTCGGGCGTGGCGATGGCCACGTCGAAGTCCATCATGCCGCCGTCGACCTCGGCCACCAGGTCGTCGGCGCCGACGAAGTCGGCGCCCGCGGCGCGCGCCGCCTCGGCGGCGGCACCTGCGGCGAAGACCGCCACCCGGACATCCTTGCCCGTGCCCGACGGCAGGGCGACCGTGCCCCGGATGACCTGGTCGGCCTTTCTGGGGTCCACGCCGAGGCGGATGGCCAGCTCGATGGTCTCGTCGAAGCGGGCGTGAGCCAGGCTCTTGACCAGGTCGAGCGCCTCGGCCGGCGCGTAGCTCCGCTGGTCGTCGAAGCGTTTGGCGGAGTCGGCGTACTTCTTTCCTCGCTGCGGCATGGAAGCCTCCCTCGGGGTTGGACGGGCGGGGCGAGGTCGTTCCCCGGCCTCGTCTTCGGCTCGGACCCGGACGGGACCGAGGGTGGATCAGCTGACGGTGATGCCCATCGACCTGGCCGTGCCGGCTACCTGTGCCTTGGCCGCCTCGATGTCATTGGCGTTGAGGTCCGGCATCTTGACCTGGGCGATCTCCGTGACCTGGGCGTCGGTCACCGAGCCGACGATCTCCTTGCCGGTGGTGCTGGCGCCCTTGTCCAGCCCGGCGGCCTGGCGCAGGAGCACCGGGGTGGGCGGGGTCTTGAGCACGAAGGTGAAGGTGCGGTCCTCGTAGATGGTGATCTCCACGGGCACGACCTGGCCGACGCGGTCCTCGGTCTGGGCGTTGTACTGCTTGACGAAGTCCATCGTCTGCACGCCGTGGGGCCCGAGAGCGGTGCCGACGGGCGGTGCCGGGGTGGCCTTGCCCGCGGGCAGCTGGATCTTGACGATGGTGACGACGCGGCGCTTGGCCATGGGTGCTGCTCCTCCTACAGTTTCGCCACCTGGGCGAAATCGAGCTCGACGGGCGTCTCGCGCCCGAAAATGTTGACCAGGACCTTGAGCTTGAGCTGATCCTCGTTGATCTCGGCGATGGTGCCGCTGAAGTCGGCGAAGGGGCCTTCCCTGACGCGCACCGACTCGCCGAGCTCGTATTCGAGCCGCGGCCGCTTGTGCTTGGTGGACGGCGTGCCGTCGGGCTCCTTGACCTGGAGGATGTTCTCGACCTCCTTGCGCGACAGCGGCGTCGGGCGGGCGCCGAGCCCGACGAAGCCGGTCACCCCCGGCGTGTTGCGCACCACGTACCACGAGTCGTCGTCGAGGTCGACGCGGACGAGCAGGTATCCGGGGAACACCTTCTTCGAGACGACCTGCTTCTTGCCGTTCTTGAACTCGACGACGTCCTCCATGGGGATGACGCACTCGAAGATGCGCTCCTCCATGTTCATCGAGGCGATGCGGCTCTCGAGGTTGGACTTCACCTTGTTCTCGTAGCCGGCGTAGCTGTGCAGCACGTACCACTGGCCGGGACGGTCGTACGGGCTCTCCGGCGGGGCCGCGACAAGCTCGTCGTCGGCATCGAGCGCGGCCACGGCCTCAGGGTCGGGGGCGTCGGGCGTGGCGGTGCCGGCGTCGTCGGTCGCAGGTGCGGCCACCTCGCCGTCGTCGTCGACGGTGGATTCGGGAATCGTGTCGCTCACGGGTGCCTCCTCGGGCGCGTCGGGAGAGCCTGAGGTCTCGGGGTCGGTCATCAGGGGTTGAAGAGGAAGCCCGCGACCTTGGCGAAACCGAAGTCGAGCCCGAAGATCAGGGCGGTGACCACGACCAGGGTCAGCAGCACCACCGTCGAGTAGTTGATGGTCTCCGTCCGGGTCGGCCAGGCGACCTTCCTGAGCTCGACGTTGACCTCGTGGAGGAACTGCCGGGGGGCGAAGCGGTGCTCGACGGGCGGGAGCCCAGCCGCCGACCCGCTCCTGCGGACGGCTGCATCGGTGGCGTCGACCTCGTCGATCCGATCGCCGATGAGATCGTCGGACACGTCGTCGACGGGCATGGTGGCGTCCACCTGCATGGTGCCGTCGACCGGCATGGTCCCGCCGTCGTCGGCGCCGCCGGGCCCGGCCGCGCCAGCAGCGCCGCCGGGACGTCGCCCTGCATCACGTCGGTGCTGTCGATTCATGCTCACGAGACGGACGACCTTCCGAAGACCTGCGGTGCTGCGAACGTTGCCACCGGACCTGCATCTGCCCGGGCAGGGCAGGAGGGACTCGAACCCCCAACCGCCGGTTTTGGAGACCGGTGCTCTACCAGTTGAGCTACTGCCCTCGGTGGGGCGGTTGTTCCAGGCCCAAAGGTTAGCACCCGTCCGGCCCGTCCCTTCCTGCGGGGTGGCCCCCGGAGGTCGCGGGATGAAGGCGGCGGGGGGGCGGTAGGGTCGGACCATGACGACGACGGGCCCCGCCGTGATGTCCCCGGGCCTCTCCTCCACCGGCCGGCCGCCCGCCGATCGGGCCATGCGCCGGGTGCTGCGGGTGCCGGAGCGCCCCGCCGCCAGCGAGGACAGCGCCCACCGGATCTTCAGCGTCTCCATCCTGCTGTCCGCTCTGCGCTGCCTGCTCAGCTACATCGTGCTCCCGGTGCTGACCCCGCTGGTGGGCGCGGCCACATCGGTGGGTCCCGACGTCGGCATACCGCTGGCGGTCGTGGCCCTGATCTTCGACGTGCGGGGCATCCGTCGGTTCTGGCTGGCCGACCACCGGCTCCGCTGGCAGATGACCGGGATCTACGTGGTGGTCATGGGCTTCGTGATCGCCCTGCTCGTCGGCAACATCGTCTCCATCGTCTGAGCCAGCGCCCCCCGCCACCCCGTGGGTCCGGCTGCCACCGGATGCCAGCGCACCCACGCCACCGCGGCCAGCGCCCCGAGCGCAGCTGCGACCGAGGCCACCGCCGCGACCGCCGGCATCCCGGCCCCGACCGGGGCGTCGGCGTCATCGAGGATGCGGGCCAGCACGGCCGGCGGCGGGATGGCCGTGTCGGTCCGCAGCGAGTGCAGCGTCCGCAGCATCCTGCGGTAGCGGGCCACCTCGGCCTGGCAGCGCAGGCAGCGGTCCACGTGGTCGGCGACGGACGGGGCGAGGGCCGCCTCGCGCGCGGCGAACGCCGGCAGCTGCGGCGCCAATCGCTCGCAGGGGCTGGGCCTCCGACCGGGGAGCGGGACCGGCACGGTCAGGACCTCCTCTCCTGGCCGTCGCCCCCCGCAGAGGCGTCGAGGCGGTGGCGCAGGCGGGTGCGGGCCCGGTGGAGCCGGACCTTGGCCGCGGACTCGGAGATGCCGAGCTCGGCGGCGATGGCCGCGTGAGGGAGGTCGTAGACGTCGCGCAGGACGATCACCTGGCGCAGGCGGCTCGGCAGCTCCGCCAGCGCCGCCGTGATGACCGTCCGGTCGGCGGCCGTGGCGGCGCGTTGCTCAGGATCACGCTCCGGGCAGCGGTCGATCACCGGCGCGTCGTCGGCCAGCGGCTCGGTCCGCGCCCGCCTGCGCTTGCGCACCGCGGTCGACGCGCAGTTGGCGGTGATCCGGTACAGCCAGGTGGTGAACTGGGCCTCACCGCGAAACGATCCGAGCGCCCGGTGGGCCCGCAGGTAGGTCTCCTGCACCACGTCACCGGCATCGTGCTCGTTGCCGGTGAGGCGCAGGGCCAGGGTCCAGGTGCCGGCGTAGGTGGCCCGGACGAGCGCCTCCCTGGCCCGCTCGTCCCCGTCACGGGCGGCTCTCAGCAGCTCGCTCAGGTCTGGGGCGGCGCCGAGCCGCTCGGCTGGCGGACGGGCGTCCCCGGCGTGGGACGGCCGCGGAGGCGCGCCGAAGGTCTCCCCGCCCGGCGGCGCGGACGGGCGGATCCGGCCGGCGCCCAAGGGGGTCACGCCGAGGGGACGCGACGGGTCAGCGGGTCTCCTTGTGGAGGGTGTGCTGGCGGTCCCAGCGGCAGTACTTCTGCATCTCGATGCGCTCGCGGTCGTTGACCTTGTTCTTCATGGTGATGTAGTTGCGCCGCTTGCACGTGTCGCAAGCGAGCGTGACCTTCACCCGCTTCTCGTTCTTGGCCATCTCCGACTCCTGACGACCGGGTTGGGCCCGGTAGGTTCCTCTGGTAGCGGCGGTCGGACTTGAACCGACGACAACTCGATTATGAGCCGAGTGCTCTAACCAACTGAGCTACGCCGCCGAGCCCCTTGTCGGAATCGAACCGACGACACCAGCCTTACCATGGCTGTGCTCTGCCGACTGAGCTAAAGGGGCGTGTCACCCGGCGGGCGGGGGACGGGCCATGGTATCCGGCCACGGACAGCCACGTCCCATCCGCACGGAGGGCCCACGTCCTCTCCCGCACGGAGGGCCGTGGCCGCCCGCAGGTACCCTCGCAGGGTGGACGTGCGCCTGGCCCGGCCCGGCGACGCCGAGGCCATCATGGACATCTACAACCGCGAGGTGGTGGGCAGCCGGGTCACCTTCGACATGGTGCCCCGCACCATCGACGACCAGCTGGCGTGGCTCGACGACCACAGTGGCGCGCACCCGGCGGTGGTCGCGGTCGACGACGGCGGGGCCGTCCGGGGGTTCGCCTCGCTCTCGCCGTACCGGCCGCGCCCGGCGTACCGGACCACGGTCGAGAACTCGGTGTACGTCGACGCGTCCTGCCGCGGTCGGGGCGTCGGCGGCCTGCTCCTCACCCGGATCGTCGACCTCGCCGAGGCCCATGGGTTCCACGCCGTGATGGCTCGGATCGTGGGCGGCCACGAGGCGTCGATCGCCCTCCACCGCTCGTGCGGCTTCGAGCTCGTCGGGATCGAGCGGGAGGTGGGCAGGAAGTTCGGGCACTGGCTCGACGTGGCCCTCATGCAGCGTCTCACCGCCGCGCCGCCCGACCGGGACGGTCGCCGGGCGCCTCACGACGGATAGACCTGCCCGAGGGGTAGCGTCCGCCCATGCGAAAGGGCGACCGTGCAGACAGGTGACCGCGCTCCGGACTTCGAGCTGCCCGACGAGACCGGTGCGACCCGGCGGCTCACCGACCTCCTCGCCGACGGGCCCGTCGTGTTGTACTTCTACCCGGCCGCCATGACCCCGGGGTGCACCGCCGAGAGCTGCCACTTCCGCGACCTGGCCGGTGAGTTTGCCGCCCTCGGCGCGCAGCGCGTCGGCGTGTCCGCCGACGCCGTCGATCGTCAGCGGCAGTTCTCCGACAAGTACTCCTTCGACTTCCCGCTGCTGTCCGACCCCGAAGGCACGGTCGCCCGCAGCTACGGGGTGCGGCGCAACCTCGGCCTGATGCCGACCAAGCGGGTGACCTTCGTGATCGACACCGACGGCACCGTCCTCGACGTGATCAAGTCGGAGATCCGCTTCTCCAAGCACGCGGACCAAGCCATCGACACCCTCAGGGCGCGCACCACGGCCTGAGCGGCGCGTCGGGTCGGCACCACGGCACGGACGACGCCGGATCAGAGTCGGATGGCCCCTTCCTGGACGACGCTGAGGGCCAGGCGGCCGTCGGCGGTGAACACCCGTCCCTCGGCCATGCCGCGCCCCCCGCTGGCCGACGGCGACGACTGGGCGTAGAGCAGCCACTCGTCGGCCCGCAACGGCCGGTGGAACCAGATCGCGTGGTCCAGGCTGGCCATGAAGGAGGGGCGCCTGGCCATTCCGGCCGGAAGGGCGACGGTCACGAGGGTCAGGTCCGACGCGTAGGTGGCCACGCAGCGGTGGAGATGGGCGTCGTCGGCGATCCGACCTGCGGTGCGGAACCAGAGCAGCCGGTCGTAACCGCCGGCGGGGGGCGCCACGCGCAACTCGAAGGGCAGACCGGGCCACGGCTTGCGGTCGCCGCCACGGGGGTCATCCGGGTCACGGGGGTCATCGCAGTCATTGGGGTCGTCGCAGTCATCGAAGGGTGCGGCAAACGGCGGCAGCGACGACGGGTCGGACCCGGTGTCGGGCATCGGCAGCTGGTGGTCCCAGCCCTCCTCCTCGACGTGGAAGCTGGCCTGCAGGTTGAAGATGGCCTTGCCGCGCTGGACCCCGACCACGCGCCGGGTGGTGTAGGAGCGGCCGTCGCGGATCCGGTCGACCTCGAAGACGATCGGGAGGTCGATGGCTCCGGGACGCAGGAAGTACGCGTGCAGGCTGTGGACGGCGATGCCGGGCACGGTGCGCTGCGCGGCGACGAGGGCCTGCGCGGCGACCTGGCCACCGAAGACGCGCGAGAGCCGGGAGGGCGGGCTGACCCCGCGGAAGAGGTCCCGGTCGATCTGCTCGAGATCCAAGGTGGCGAGCAGCACGTCGAGCGGCGTCCCGGAGCTCGACGTGGAGGTCTCGGTTGGACGGCTCGGGGCCATCGGCACGCTCCTTGTGCTGGTCGGCCGTCAGGAGCGGCGCAATCTAGCCTGCGGTCCTCGCACCCGGACACGGCCACCGCCTCGCGGTGCGGTTTGTTCGGTCCCGCCGGAAGCCCGACGGTAGGGTTCGTCGCGTGGCACGCGTGGCGACCGAGGACGACATCGACCACCTCGTCGCCTTCTGGCGCCGGAAGAATCCCGGGCTCGACGTGGACACCAAGCTGGTGGCCCTGAGGATCCGCCGGGTGGCGCTGCTGCTCGAACGTGCTCTGCGGACGGAGCTGGCCACGCTCGAAGCCGAGCGCTGGGAGGTCGAGATGCTCGTCGCCCTCTACCGCGCCGAAGAAGACGAGCTGACCGCGGGCTCGCTGCAGCGTGCCGCCCAGGTGACCTCGGGTGCCATCACCAACCGGCTCGACCGCCTCGAGGCCAACGGGCTGGTGACCCGCGAGGTCGCCGAGGCCGACCGCCGGCAGGTGGTGGTGGGGCTGACCCCGGCGGGCCTGGCCCGCGCCGAGCAGCTGATCGCGGCGCGCAACGTGGCGGACCAGGGGTTCTTCGGGGGGGTCGGCCGGGGAACGCTCCGTCAGATGAACTCCGACCTCCGCGCCTTGATGGCGACCCTCGACGGGGGCGACGCCTCCTAGCGGTGCCCTACAGCGCGTGGCGCAGGGCGACGGTGACCGTCCTCGTCGACGCCGGGAGGTTGACGGTGCCGCTGCCCTCGGTGACGTGTCCCTGCGAGACCCCGGCGATGTTGCCGACGAAGGCGGGCAGCTGGAACATGACGGGGCCCGCCGGCTGGTGCCCGGTGAGGGTGAGGGTGACTCGGCGCCCCGACGTCGAGACGGTGAGACCGAGCCGGTGGCCTGCGGTGGTGGGCACGTCGGCCAGCTGCATCGTCCGGCCGGGTCGCGCCCAGGCGTCGGGCACACCACGCCCGACGACGAGGGTGCCATCGGAGCGCTCCGCCACCAACGAGTCGAGCAGGACCTTGTTGGCGTTGGCGATCCCCCAGGCGTGGGGGGCGGAGCCGTTGCCGCTCGAGGAGTGCACGCCGACCCACGGCGATCCCGGGTTGGGCGTCAACGAGCTCTCCCACCACGAGAAGGGGCCGCTCTGGTCCTTGGCGATCATGAGCTGGTAGCCGAGGATGCCCTGGTCCCGGTGGGAGGTGCTGGCCAGTCCCCAGCTGCCGTAGCCGGCGTTGTAGGCGGTCGACCAGAAGTCCGGGGAGTAGCCCCCGTAGGTGTTGCGGGGGAGCTTGCCGGCCAGCCGGCCGAAGCCGTAGCGGTAGGTCGCGTCGATGAGGGAGAAGCCGGGACCGCTGCGGTGCGCCCCGAAGAGGTAGCCGTCCCACGCCCAGCGGCCGAAGAGAAACGGCGCCGCCCAGTTGGCGTCCTCGGCGTTGGTGCAGCGGTTGGCGGTGTTGGGAACGACCATCGAGCACGGCAGGTAGTGGAGGTGGTTGCGGGCGATGGTCGAGCGCAGGACCTGGTTGACGTCGCCGAGCAGGCTGTCGTACTGCCGGGTGGCCCACGCCACCTGGGCGGTCGAGCCGAGCTGCGCGGCCAGGTACCGGTACGACGTCAGGCCCATGAGGGCCTCGTAGTCGTCGATGACCCAGTAGCCGTTGGCGTCGATGTCGTTGGTCGCCTCCATGATCCCGTGCGGACCGGTCCGGTCCGCCGCGATCTGGTGGGCGGTCGCCTCGATGCTCGGCTCCTTGGCCGCGCCGAGCGGACCGGGCGAAGCGAAGTGCTGGCGGACGAAGGCGGTGTCGCCGGTCTTCTCGAGGTAGATGGCCCACGGCCACGAGTAGGTCCAGAGACCGTCGGCGTACTGGGTCTGGGTGCCGACGACGTGGTCGGCCCGCTCGAGGTAGGCCCGCGCGCCGGTGAAGTCCCCTTGGGTGAACAGCCCGGCAAGGATGCCGATCACGTCGTGGCTGTACTCCTGGTCGTAGCCGTTCTCTCCGGTGGTGAGCTGGTTGCCTCCCTGATGATCTGGGTGTCGATGAACCCGGCGTCGTAGGCCTGCACGAGGGAGGGGTCAGGAAGGGTGACGGGCTGGGCGATCCCGGCCAGCTGGGCCTGCCAGTAGGCCTGCATGTGGGCGAAGTGGCTGTCCCAGGACCCTGCCGCCGCGAGGGCCCCAGCCGACGGCCACGCGTAGGTGGCCCCGAAGCGGTCGGCGGCCACGACGTAGTCGTGGTTGACCGTGGCCCCCGGCGCCACCGTGGTGGGCGCCGTGGCCAGTCGGACCAGGCCGGGTGTCGGCTGCGGATCGACCGTCACGGGGTGCCCGGTCGGGTTGTGGACCGCGACCCGGCTGTAGACGGCGACGTAGGCGCGGCCGCCGACGACCACCCGGTCGCCGAAGTTGGTGATCGAGATGGCCGCGCCGTCGCGGTGAAACGACGTGACCAGCGCGGGGAGGTGCCCGTCGGCGCGCCGCCAGGTGGTCCTGGTCGCGTCGTAGACGCCATAGCCGAGGGTGACGTCCTTGCCGTCGCGGACGTAGAAGCTGCCCCCGAGGCAAGCCACGACCCCGTCCTTGTCACCGGCCCACCCGATCACCGCCGCATCTCCGTAGGTGCCGGCGATGGCGTTGCCCGAGGGACCGCACCCGTAGGGCTCGACCGCGCCGATCGGCGGCGTCGACGCCTCCCTCAGCGACCCGGCTCCGGCCGTGCCCGTCGCCGCCGTGGTCACCATCGCCACCGCCGCGGCCCCTGCCGCCGCCCCGGCCGCGGCGCGACCGACCCATCTCCTGCCCTGGCGCATGGCGCCTCCCGCTCGGTGCTTCGCAGGCATTGCTACTCGCGTCGCCCGCTCGGCCAACCGACCGGCGCCTCGTCGTAGGACTCAGCGGCGCCGGATGACCCCACGTGGCGACGGTCCGGCCCTAGGGTGCGGATCGCAGCCCGCAACGCCTTCCCGTTTCTCCGTGACCCCCGTGAGGCAACCCGTGCGCCTGGCCGAGATCCCCGCCGTCCGCTCCGGAAGGGAGGGTGCGGCCGTGACCGCCGGTGCCCCGATCCTGACCGGGACCTTCGTGCTCGACACCAGCGTGTTGCTGGCCGACCCGGAGTCGATCTACGCCTTCGGGGGGGCCGACGTGGTGCTGCCGCTGAAGGTGATCGAGGAGCTCGACAACCACAAGGGTCGCCTCGACGAGGTGGGGAGGGCCGCCCGCACCACCGCCAGGCTGCTCGAGGAGCTGCGTTCGACGTCGGCCGGCCAGGACCTGGTGGAGCCGACCCCGCTGGTGGGTGGGGGTACCCTGCGGGTGGTCATCAACGGCTTGCGCCTCGACCGCATCCGCGAGCTCGGCCTCGACGTCGACAAGGCGGACAACCGGATCCTCGCCGCCGCCCTCGGCATCGAGGCGCCGGTGACCCTGGTGTCCGCCGATGTCAACCTGCGGCTCAAGGCGGCCGCGGTCGGCCTCAGGGCCGAGGAGTATCGCCAGGTGCGGTCGAGCTTCCACACCGAGGCCCATCCGGGCTGGCGACCGGTGGCGGTCTCGGCCCGCCTCGTCGACGAGCTCTACGAGGCGGCCGGTCGCGGCATCGACGACGGCGTGCTCGCCCCGGGCGACCTGGAGGCGGTGCGGACCCTCGCCACCAACGAGTTCGGGGTGCTCGGCGCCGGCCAGCAGTCCGCGCTGGTCCGGCGCCGCAAAGGCTCGATCCGTGTGCTCCCCCGCCACGCGGAGGCGTGGGGCCTGCGGCCGCGTTCCAAGGAGCAGCGCTTCGCCCTGGACCTGCTCATGGATGCCGACGTGCCGATCGTCGGTCTCTCGGGCCGGGCGGGGACGGGCAAGACCATCCTCGCCATCGCCGCCGGCCTCGAGCAGACCTTCGAGCCGGGCGAGGGCCACCACTACGACCGGATCATGATCATCCGGCCCCTCGTCGCCGTCGGGCGCCAGGACATCGGCTTCCTGCCCGGCGACAAGAGCGAGAAGCTCGAGCCATGGTTTGCGACCGTCGAGGACACGATGACCGCGCTGCGCGACGACCTGGACCACGCCAAGGCGAGGGCCATGCTGGAGGACTGGGTGGAGCAGGGCACCTTGTCGATGGAGGCGGTGACGTTCCTGCGCGGCCGGTCGCTGCAGCGGACCTTCATCGTCGTGGACGAGGCGCAGAACCTGGAGCCCCTCACGCTCAAGACCATCCTCACCCGGCTCGGCTCCGGGTCCAAGGTGGTGCTGATCGGCGACGTGTCCCAGATCGACAGCCCGTTCGTCTCCGAGCGCACCTCGGCCATCAGCATCCTCGCCGACCGCTTCGCCGGCCAGGAGCTGTTCGGCCACCTGGTCCTGACCCAGGGCGAGCGCTCGGCGGTCGCCGACCTGGCCGCCGAGCTGCTCTGACCGCGCCCCCGGACCTGCTCGTGCGCTCCTCCCCGTCTTGCGCATGACCACGCTCGACGAGGCGGTCGAGGCCCTTCCGAGTCCCTGCCTGCTGGTGGACCTGGGGGCGGTGCAGGCCAACATGGCCCACGCGGCCGACCTCCTCGCCGGGAGCGGGATCGTGTTGCGCCCGCACTACAAGGCGCACAAGTGCTCCCGGCTGCTGCGGCTGCAGCTGGAGGCGGCCGGCGGTCGCGGGGTCACCTGCCAGACCTCGTGGGAGGCGGCGGCGCTGGCGCGCGCCGGCGGCTTCGACGACGTCCTGGTGGCCAACCAGGTGGTCGACCGCCACGCCGTCGACGAGCTGGCCGACGCCGCCGGGGCGACCCGCGTGACGGTCGCGGTCGACCGCCGCGCCCACATCGAGCTGCTCGCAGCGGCCGCCGCACGCCGGGGCGTCGCCTTCGAGGTCCTCGTCGAGATCGACGTCGGCATGGGTCGTTCGGGCCTCCCGCCGGGCGATCCCGAGCTGCTCGACCTGGTCGGGATGATCGGGTCGTCGCCCGGTCTGCGCTTCCGCGGCCTGCAGGCCTACGAGGGCCACGCCGTGCTGCGCCAGGAGCGGGCCACCCGCGCCGAGCTCGTCGGGCGGGCGGCGACGTGGATCCGCCAGGAGGTCGACCGCCTGGCCGCCGCGGGGGTGATCTGCGAGCTGCGCTCGGGAGGAGGGACGGGCACGATGGACCTGGCCCCGACCGCTGGCGCCCTCGACGAGGTCCAGGCGGGGTCCTACGTGCTGCTCGACGCGACCTACGACCGCCTCGATCTCGGCTTCGTCCCGGCCCTGACGTGCGTGACCACGGTGATCTCGCGCCGCGACCGGCGGGCGGTGCTCAACGCCGGTCTCAAGGAGCTCTCGGCCGAGTACGGCGTCCCTGCCGTGCTGCCCGGCGGTCCGGCTGGTGAGGGCGCCACGGTGGCCTCACTCGCCGACGAGCACGCGCCCCTCGATCTGGCTCCCGGCTCGACCCTCGCCGTCGGCGACCAGGTCCGCCTCGTCCCTGGTCACGTCGACCCGACGGTCAACCTCCACGACGTGCTCTTCGTCTGGGACGGCCACGGGATGGAGGCGTGGCCGGTCGACGGCCGGCGCTCGCTCGGCGCCCACGTCTCGGCGCCCTGACACCGGGCGCCCCGCGTCGCGTGCGCCCGACCCGGCTTCACGCCGGGCGCACGTCTGCGGCCGCCGGCAGCCGCGTCGGCTCCAGCCCGGCCCTGGCGCAGGCCAGACCGAAGCGCCTGGCGTCGGAGGGTGCGCAGGCTCGCTCGTCGTTGTTGAAGAAGGCGTACACGTTGGCGGAGGCCGGCCAGAGCGCGCCGAGGCGCCCGGCCCAGCTGGTCAGGGCCTGGCGGCCGTAGCAGGGCGCCGGCTGCGCTCGTCCGGCATGGAAGCGGACGTATCCCCATGGGGAGGTCCGGGCGTACGGGCGCAGGAGGCCACGCCGGTCGGTCAGGCACAGGGCGGCCCCGTGGCGCCCGAGCAGCGCCATGGTCTCCCCGCAGTCCCAGCTCGGGTGGCGCACCTCGACGGCCACCTCCACGTGGGGTCCGAAGGCGTCGAGGGTCTCGTCGAGTCGATCGAGGGCGATCGGCAGGTCGGGCGGCAGCTGCAGCAGGACCGGGCCGCGTTTGGAGCCGAGCGCCGACGTGCGCTCGAGGAGGCGCTCGACGGGCTCACGCGGCTCGACCAGCCGGCGTACATGGGTCAGGTAGCGGCTGGCCTTGACGGCGAAGACGAAGTCGTCGGGCACCGCGTCGTGCCAGGAGCGCAACGTCGAGGTGGCGGTCAAGCCGTAGAAGGTCGTGTTGACCTCGACGGTGGCGAAGTGCTGGGCGTAGGACGCGAGCCAGCGCGACGAGTCCCCCGCCGACCGGTAGAAGGGACCGCGCCACGACTTGTAGCTCCACCCCGACGTCCCCACCGACACGGTCACAGTCCGAGCGATACCCCGTTTCCGGCGCGGGTCCCCCGGTAGCCTCGTTGCGTGCGGGTCCTGGCCGTCTCCGACGAGGCCGACGAGCGCTTGTGGACCACCGGGGTGCGCCAGCTGGCCCCCGATCTGATCGTCGGCTGCGGCGACGTCGACTTCGAGCTACTCGGGTGGCTGGCCGAGGCGACGGGCGCGCCGCTGGTGTTCGTGCCCGGCAACCACGATCCCGACGTGTCCGGGTACCGCCCGACCCACCAGGGCCTGGTGGTGAGGGCCGGTTTCGTGACCGCCCCGCCGTGGCCGCTCGGCGCGACCAACGCAGACGGGCGCCTGGTCGACGTGGGCGGCCTGCGCATCGCCGGTCTCGGCGGCTGCCTCCGGTACCGCGAGGGACCCAACCAGTACACCGAGCGGCAGCAGGGGCGCCGGGCGAGACGCCTGGCCACCAGCGCCCGCCTGCGTCCGCGGGGCCGGGGTCCGGTCGACCTGCTCCTGGCCCATGCCGCACCGGCTGGCCTCGGCGACGCCGCCGACCCGCCGCACCGGGGCTTCGAGGCCCTGCTCCGCCTGGCCAGGTCCCTGCGGCCCCGCTTCTTGCTGCATGGTCACGTCAACCCCGAGGCGGGCGCCTCGGACCGCTGGATCGGCCCAACGTGCGTGATCAACGTCTTCGGCTACCGGATGCTCGACGTCCCCGTCGACGCCGGAGCCCTGACCACGCGGATGCGCTGAGTCCCATGGCCCGCTCCACCGGGTTCCCTGCGGCCGACGCCGGCGACGACTTCCAGCGGCTCCGGCGCAGGCAGGTGCTCGCCCAGCTGGCCAGGCGCCTGCTGCGCGAGCCCGACGACGTCGGGGTGGTGCTCCCCTACGACGAGGTGGTCGCCGCCCTCGGGGTGACCGGCGAGCACCACGTCGGGCACCGGGTCGTCGCCCTCGACTCGATCGTGGGCAGCGTCGACCGGTCGCGGGACTTCGACCGGACGTGGCGGCCGACGTCCAACCGGGCGCGCCAGCGATGGGAGCGGATCGCCACCGCGCAGCGCCGCGGCGACGCCATGCCTCCGATCGAGGTGTACCGGGTCGGCGAGCTGCACTTCGTGCGCGACGGGCACCACCGGGTGTCGGTGGCCCGATCGCTCGGATGGCGCAGCATCGAGGCCGACGTCATCGAGGTCACGACCCGGTTGCCCGGCGCCGGGATCCGGTTCCGGTCGGACCTGGTGACCAAGGACTACGAGCGGCTCTTCATGGAGCGGGTGCCCCTCCCGGCCGAGATCCGCTCGACGCTGGTGGTCGACGACCCGTGGAGCTGGTGCGTGCTCGCCGAGAGGGTCGAGGCGTGGGGGTTCCGGCTGATGCAGGCCGAGCACCGCTTCCTCGAGCGCACCGATGTGGCCAGGCGGTGGCACGACGACGAGTACGTGCGGGTGGTGCGGATGCTGCGGGCCGGCGACCTGATCGAGGACCGGACCGAGGTCGAGTCGTACCTGACCATCGCATCCGACCGCTACCGGCTCGTGCGCACCCACGAGTGGAACGACGAGGTGATCGAGCGGCTCCGCCTGGAGCTGCTCCGCTAGGCGCGAACGGCCGTTGATGCCGGGTCATCATCCGTGGTGAACGTAGGATGACACGCTGCGAACGACCGTGACCCTCGACGAGGACGTGGAGAGCCTCGTCCGCCAGCGGATGACGGAGCGACGGGTGTCGTTCGAGCAGGCGGTCAACGACGTCATCCGGGAGGCGGCGACCCGCAGCCGGGCGAGTGGCGCCTTCGAGACGTCCACGTTCGATCTCGGCGTCCCGACCGTCGTCCTCGACCGGGCCCTGCAGCTGGCCGCAGAGCTCGAGGACGACGAGGCCGTCCGGGAGCTGCGCGTCGGCCGGTGAGGCTCATCGACGCCAACGTGCTCGTCTACGCGGTCAACCGGGCGGACCCGCACCACCAACAGGCTCGGACGTGGCTGGACTCGGCGCTCAGCGGCGCAAGAGGGAACCTGGTCAGCGACGCCCACCTCGCCGTCGAGCACCGTGCCACCGTGGTGACCTTCGACCGGGACTTCGGGCGCTTCCACGGCATCCGCTGGGAGCTTCCCGGCGGGACGGCGGGACGGCGGGTCGCACAGGGAGCTGAGCGCGGCCCTCGCCCGACACGACGGTCCGGTCAGCCCGAGGGCGTCGGCGTGGTGGGTGCCGGGGTGGCCTCGTTGCGGTCGTCGGTGGTGGCCGCCAGCAGGGCCAGACCGCTCTTCGGGTCGAAGAGGTGGATCTTGGTGGTGTCGACCCAGAGCGTGGCCTGGTCCTCCTCCTTGACCCGCGAGGCGGCGTCGAGGCGGGCGACGACCTCCCGTCCACCGGACAGGGTGTCGACGCTGCCGGAGTCGGCCGCCAGCTCGGACAGCTCGGCGGAGGTGGCGTGGCCCTGCTCCAGGGTGAAGTGGGCGAACACGTCCGACCCCATCGACTCGATGACGTCGATCCCGGTGGCGAAGGTCATCCCTCGCTCGCGCTCGTGGTCCCCGACGAGGGCGGCATCCTCGAAGTTTTCCGGGCGGACCCCGAGGATCACCTCACGTCCCGCGCTCGAAGCCTCCACATCCCTGCGCTGGCGGTCGCTCAGGGTGATGTCGCCGAACGGGCTCCGCAGCCGACCCTCCGCCAGCTCGGCCTCCACGAAGTTCATGGCCGGTGATCCGATGAACCCGGCGACGAAGAGGTTGTCGGGGTGGTCGTAGAGCCGCTGCGGCGACCCGTACTGCTGGAGGACACCACCGCGCAGCACCGCCACCCGGTCGCCGAGGGTGAGGGCCTCGGTCTGGTCGTGGGTCACGTAGACGGTGGTGACGTGCAGCCGCTTCTGCAGTCGGGACACCTCGGTGCGCATCTGGACGCGCAGCTTGGCGTCGAGGTTGGACAGTGGCTCGTCCATGAGGAACGCCTTGGGGCTGCGAACGATGGCCCGCCCCATGGCCACCCGCTGGCGCTGGCCACCGGAGAGGTTGGACGGCTTGCGGTCGAGGTGCTGGGTGAGGTCGAGGATCCGGGCGGCTTCCTCGACCTTCTCGGCGACCTCGGCCTTGGGCTTCTTGGCCAGCTTGAGGGCGAAGGCCATGTTCTGCCTGACCGTCATGTGCGGGTACAGCGCGTAGTTCTGGAACACCATGGCGATGTCCCGATCCTTCGGGGCCTTGTTGTTGACCACCTGGCCGTCGATGACCAGCTCGCCGGAGGAGATGTCCTCCAGGCCGGCGATCATGTTGAGCGTGGTCGACTTCCCGCACCCCGAAGGGCCGACGAGGATGCAGAACTCACCGTCCTCGACCTGGAGGTCGAGGTCGTGCACGGCGACGGCACCGTCGGCATAGCGCTTGGTGACGTGGTCGAGGGAGATGGCAGCCATGACGGGAAACCTTTCTCTTCTCAGCCCTTGACGGCGCCGGAGGTGAGGCCGGCGACGATGCGACGCTGGAAGAACAGCACGAAGAACAGGATGGGGATGGTGACGATCACGGCGGCCGCCGCGATGTTGCCGATGGGGTTCTGGAAGCTGGAGTTGGCGCTGAAGAAGGCCAGGGCAGCGGGCACCGTCTGCGACGAGCTGGTCGCGGTGAAGGACACGGCGAAGAGGAAGTCGTTCCAGCAGAAGAGGAACACCAGGATGAACGACGTGACCATGCCGGGCATGGCCAGCGGCGCGATGACCCGCACGAACGCCTGGGTGGGTGTCGCGCCGTCGATCTGGGCGGCCCGCTCGAGGTCGCGTGGTATCTCCCGGAAGAAGGCGGAGAGGGTGTAGATGGCGAGGGGCAGCGAGAAGGCGATGTAGGGGATGATCAGCCCCCACCAGGTGTCGAAGAGGTGGGCCGAGCGCTCGAAGTTGAACAGCGGGGTGATCAGCGAGATCTGCGGGAACATGGCCACCAGCAGCGACGCCCCGACGAGCACCTTCTTGCCCCGGAAGCGCAGCCGGGAGATGGCGTAGGCGGCGAAGCTGGCGACGACCACGGCGATGGCCGTGGCGATGACCGCGATGCCGACGGAGTTGCGCAGCGCGTCGAGGAACGCCGAGGTCTTGAAGATGGTCGAGTAGTTGGCCCAGGTCCAGTGCGCCGGGATCAGGTTGACGCCGTAGCCGCTCTCGGTGATGGATCCCGGCGTCTTGAACGACAGCGACAGGATCCACAGCAGCGGGACCAGCACCCAGATGGCGACGACCACGTCGATGCCACCCCAGACGAACTTCCTGCCATCTGTGGCCATGGCTCAGGCGTCCGATCCCGGGGCCGAGGCCCCGAACAGCTTGACGAAGATGAAGGCGATGATGGCCACGGCGACGAAGATCAGGACCGAGATCGTCGAACCGATGCCCAGGTTGAGCCCGGTGAAGAGGTTGTCGTAGGCCAGGAACGACACGGATCCGGTCCCGGTGGCCCCCTTGGTGAGGATGTAGATGTTGTCGAACACCCGGAAGGCGTCGAGGGTGCGGAACAGCACGGCCACCAGGATGGCCGGCTTCATGAGCGGGAGCGTGATCCGGGTGAAGCGCTGCCAGGCCGACGCGCCGTCCATGCGGGCCGCAGCCAGCAGGTCCTCCGAGACCAGCGAGAGCCCGGCCAGGAGGAGCAGCGCCATGAACGGCGTCGTCTTCCACACCTCGGCCAGGATGATCAGGAAGATCGACTGGTACTGGTGGGTCAGTGGGGCGCCGGTGCCGGTGATCAGGTTGGCCAGGTACCCGGTGTGCGGCGTCCAGGCGTACTGCCACCCGTAGGCGGCCACGACGGTCACGAGGCCGTAGGGGATCAGGATGAGAGTCCGCACCAGGCCCTTGCCGACCAGCGAGCGGTGCATGACGAGGGCGAAGGCCATGCCGAGCACGAACTCCACCGCCACCGAGACCACGGTGATGAGCGCAGTGACGCCGAAGGCCGGCCACCAGTACTTGGTGTTGCCGAGCACCGCGCCGTAGTTGGAGACGCCGATGAACTTCTCGAGGTTGGGGAAGCGCAGGTCGTAGCGCTGGAACGAGAGGTAGACGGCGTAGCCCATCGGCGCGCCCGCCACGGCCAGCAGCACGACCACCGCAGGCAGGCAGAGGAGCCAGCCGAGGCGCTCCTCCGCCCTGGCCCCCTGGGACAGCCTCTTGCGGTCCTTGCGGTCCAGCTCCTCCGGGGCTGCGACCTCCGGAGCGTCGAGGGTGGCGGTCATGGGATCAGCCCCTTCTGGTCGAGGGCGTTCTGGATCTCACCGGTCAGGGTGTGCAGGTTCGACGTCGCCTTGATGCCCCCGGGCGGCGACAGGGTGTGGGAGACGTAGATCGACACCGACTGGTACTCCGGCGTCTTCGGGCGCACGGCCGCACTGGTCAGCTGGGTCAGGATGTCCTGGTAGAAGGGGTACATGGCGACGAAGTTCTTCGACGGGTGCTGGTAGATCGACGTCAGCGTCGGAGGAAGGCCGCCGGCCACGGCCGCTTCCAGCTGGTTGGCCTCGTCGCGCAGGCACAGCACGGCCTGGCGGGCCATGGCGGCGTGGCGGGAGTAGGAGCTGACCGTCAGGTCGATTCCGCCGAGCGTCGAGTGCAGCGGCAGGTTGGTGGCCACCTGCGGGTACGTCGTCCACTTGAAGCTCTTGAAGAGGGTGGGCTGATCCATCTTCATCGACGGGTACACGAACGGGTAGTTGATCTCGAACGCGGCCGAGCCGCTCTCCATGGCCAGCCGGTTCTGGTCCTCCTGCTGGACGCCGAGCGACGGGTCGGCGGCGGGCGAGTGGGCCAGCTGGCTCATGATCTGCATGGCCTTCAAGGCGGGCGTGCCCATCGACACCTGCTTGGAGTCGGGGCTGAGGATGCTGCCGCCTGCGCTCGCCACCAGCGAGTTGAACCACACCGTGAGGCCCTCGTACTGGGCGCCCTGGATCTCGATCAGGTGCGGCTTGCCCGCCTTGGCCAGCGCCTCGGCGTCGGCGATCATCTGGCTCCAGGTCCTGGGCGGGGTCTTGACCAGGTCGGAGCGGTACCAGAGGAGCTCGGTGTTGGAGCTCTGGGGCACCGCCACCAGCTTGCCGTTCCACTCGGCGGTCTCGAGCGGCCCAGGGAGGGTGTCGGCCACGACCTGCTTGGCCTGGGCGCCGGTCCAGGGCAGGATCCATCCGGCCTCGGAGAACTCGGGCTCCCAGGTGACGTCGAGACCCATGATGTCGATGCTCGAGTCGTGGGCGGCCAGGCGGCGCACCAGCTGCTGGCGCTGCAGGTCGGCGGCGCTCGGCAGCTTGTCGTAGACGATGCGGTACTGGCCGTGCGACGCGGCCGAGCAGGCCGCCGCCGCGTCGGCGGTCGCCGGGGACGAGTCGGGCTCGTTGTAGTAGCTGAGCACGATCGGCCCCGCGCTGGCCGAGCTGCACGCCGCCAGGCCTGTCGCGCTGAGCACCGACGCCGCCGCCAGCGCCGCCGTCCGCCGCCACCTGCTGGTGCCGCAGATCTTCACCTGCATCCCCCCCGGGCTGATCGCCTTCGGGAGACATTCTTACCCCATCTTCAGCTTCCACCCACAATCCTCCCCCCACGAAGCGACCGGCCGACGTCCGGGGCCCGTGGGGGTCGGTGCGGGAACTCGCAGGCCGGCACGGGCCGGCCGAAGAGGTACCCCTGGCCGAGCTCGATGCCGAGGGTGCGGACCCTGTCGAGCTGGCCGGTCGTCTCGATCCCCTCGGCGATGGCGTCGAGGTCGAGCGCCCGGCAGAGCGTGGCGATGGTCTCGAGGAGGGCGGCCGCTCTCCGGTCGCGGTCGAAGGCGGTGATGAAGGACCGGTCGACCTTGACGAAGTCGAAGGACAGGTTGGCGAGGTAGGACAGCGACGAGGCACCGGTGCCGAAGTCGTCCATCCCGACGCGCAGGCCGAGCGCGCGCAGCTCGTCGATCACCCGGGCGGCGCGATCGAGGTCGGCCATCACGGCGCTCTCGGTGACCTCCAGGTTGACCTGGTAGGGGTGCGCCCCTGTCACCTGCAGCACGCCGGCCACCGTGTCGACGATGTCGGGCTGGGCGAGCTGACGGGCCGAGACGTTGACGGCGACCGACGAGGTGAGGCCCGAGGCTTGCCATGCGGCCACCTGGCGGCAGGCGTGCTCGAGCACCCATCGGCCGATGGGCACGATCAGGCCGGACGCCTCCGCGTGGCCGATGATCCGGTCGGGGCCGAGCAACCCCTCGCTCGGGTGCTCCCAGCGCAGGAGGGCCTCGCTGCCCACGATCTCTCCCGTGGCGGTGCGCACGACCGGCTGGAAGTGCAGCCGCAGCTCGCCGGCGGCTAGCGCCCGGCGCAGACCGGCGTCGGTGTCGAAGCGCTCGGTCACGAGCCGGCGCATGGCGACGTCGAAGATGACCGAGCGGTCCTTGCCCTCCCCCTTCGCCGCGTACATGGCGGTGTCCGCCTGAGCCAGCAGGTCGTGGGCCGTCAGGGAGGGGTCGTCGGTGACGGCGATGCCGATGCTGGCCGTGACCACGACGCCGTGACCGTCCACCTGGATCGGCTCCGCCACCGTGAGGCGGATCCGCTCGGCGACGGCCGACGCGGTGGCGGCGTCGGTGTGCTCGCAGAGCACGACGAACTCGTCGCCCCCGAAGCGCGACACCGTGTCGACGCCGCGCAGCACGGCGAGGATGCGCCCGGCGACGACCCCGACGACGTGGTCGCCGGCCACGTGGCCGAGCGTGTCGTTGACGATCTTGAAGTCGTCGGTGTCGACGAAGAGCACGGCCACGTGGGCCCGCTGGCGCGCCAGGCGAGCCAGGGCGGCGGTGAGCCGGTCGAGCAAGGCGACCCGGTTGGGCAGGCCCGTCAGGTCGTCGTGGAGGGCGCGCCGGCGCAGCTCCCCCTCCACCCGGTGACGCCCGATGGTTGCGCCGAGGACGTTGGCGGTCACCTCGAGGAAGGACAGGTCGGCGCGGGAGAAGCCGCCCGCCGCCGTAGACCGCACGGTGAGCACACCGAACGGCTCGGACTTGTCCACGATGACCGTGGCCGCTCCGCTCCGCAGGCCGCGACGCGCGAAGGCCGGGTCGAGCTCGGCTGGCGTGTCGTCGGCGCCCCAGACGATCGAAGCCCGGTCGCGCAGGGCGGCCGCCGGCATGGTCACCGGCCGGCCGTCGCGCTCCGGCTCGTAGGGATCCACGAGCAGGGGCGGCCCGACGCGTGCGGCCACGGCGAGCCGGCCGTCGCCGTCCACCTGCAGGATGGCGCAGTGCTCGACGTCGAGCACCCCGGCGACCAGCTCGACGGCCCGAGCGAACAGGTCGTCGATGGCTCCGCCGCGGAGGGCGTCCCCGCTGAGGGCGGCGACGGCGTCCTGCTGGGCGGCGCGACGCCGGCGGGCGGTGATGTCGCGGCTGGTGACCACCATCCCGCCGATCGCGGGATCCTCGAAGCGGTCGTGCGCCGTGGACTCGAGCCACCTCCACGAGCCGTCCCGGTGACGGAACCGGTACTGCACCACCGTGCCGATCTCCCCCCCGGCCGCGGCCGCACCGAAGGCTCTCGCCGTGCCGGCGTCGTCGGGGTGGACGTGGGCGGACGGGTCGGCGCCGACGAGCTCCTCCGGCGCGTAGCCGAGCAGCCCGGTCACCGCCGGGCTCACGTAGAGGTAGCGCCCGTCCCTGCCGTGCAGCGTGATGACGTCCCAGGAGTGGGCGACGAGGGACCGCAATCGGCGCTCGCTGGCCTCGACCTGATCCTGGTAGGCGCGCTCCTCGGTCACGTCGCGGACGTTGACGACCAGGGCGGCCACGTCGGGGTCGTCGAGCAGGTTGGTGACGACCATGGCCGTCAGCCGCCACGATCCGTCCCGGTGCAACAGGCGGTAGCCGACCGGGGTGGGGGGCAATGCCTGCGCCAGATGGGTGGCGAACATCATCCCGGCGCGCTCGATCTCCTCGGAGTGGAGGAAGTCGAACACGGACCGACCCTCGAGGTCGGACGGCAGGTGACCCATCAACCGCTCCGAGGCGGGGGATGCGTAGACGATCCGCGACTCGCGGTCGACGAGCACCGTGAGCTCCGAGGCCTGGGCCAGCAGTGCCCGGGACCGGCGCTCCGAGCGGTGCAGCGCCTCCTCGGCGGCGGCCGCCTCGGTGACGTCGAGCACCTGGACGAGGCAGCTGGTGGGCGCGCCGGCGGCGTCCCTGAGCACGGTGAGGGTACGGACGACGACCACGCTCGAGCCGTCGGGGCGCAGATAGCGCTTCCTGTGCTGGTCCGTCGCCGCCGCTCCCGCGGCCAGCGTCTCGAAGGCCGCCTGCGAGTCGGACCGGTCGTCGGGGTGCGTGAGGTCGACCGCGAGGAGGCCGATCAGCTCCGGCTCGCTCCGCCCGAGCATGCGGCAGAGCGCCGGGTTGACCAGCTGGTACCGGCCCTCGAGATCACAGATGGCCATGCCGGTGACGGCGTCGTGGAAGGCGTGACCGGGGACGACGGACCCTCCTGTGCTCACGGCCGCTGACGAGGAGCCACCCGGGGTCACCCTCTTCTCTCGGCCATCCGGATCCCGGCTTGAGGAGGAGGAGCCTAGAGGTCGCCCCCGCCCACCTGTCCACCTCCGCCGGCAACGGCCCATTCGGCGAATGACCCGACCGGGTGCGTCGACGGCCGGCCGGAGGGGTACCGTTGTCGGCGCGACGTCGGAGGAGATCGCCGACCTGGTGTGCGTACGCCGGGCGCGGGACCGCGTAGACCGCGACTATGCGCAGCCCCTCGATGTCGTGGCCTTGGCGCGCACCGCGCTGATGTCCCCGGCGCACTTCTCCCGCAAGTTCCGTGCCGCGTACGGCGAGACTCCCTACTCCTATCTCATGACGCGACGTATCGAGCGGGCGAAGGCTCTTCTGCGTCAGGGGAGGTCGGTCTCCGATACCTGCGTCGCGGTCGGGTGCACGTCGCTCGGCTCGTTCAGTTCGCGCTTCACCGAGATCGTCGGTGTGACGCCGTCGCAGTACAGCGGGCGTGACCATCGCGACCTCGAGGTCGTTCCTTCGTGCGTGATCATGGTCGCGACGCAACCGCGGCGTCGGGCGGTCACGGTCTGAGCGCGGCCGACCTGCGTTGAGGGTCGGCGGCGACGTCGCGTCCGACGGCTTCCGCTGGGTCACCGTTGGTTCCCCGGGGCAGGACGTCGACATCGTCCTGTCCCAGCCGCACGGCGGCCGTTCGCAGGCGGAGGGCGATGCCCTCCTGTCACTGGTGACGAAGGGGTCGCTGCAGGCTGCGATCTTCCGCTCCGACGACCTCGACGCCACCTTCGAGAAGGTCCGGGCCTCGGGCGCCGAGGTGCTCCGGGAGCCGGCGACTCAGCCTTGGGGAGTGCGAGACTGCGCGTTCCGGGACCCCTCGGGCAACCTCGTCCGCATCGCGCAGCCCTGGCCGCTCCCGTCCGCAGATCGCAATCCTCACCTACACCGACGAAGCGAGACTCATGAAAAGCATGACCTGTGCGCAATTGGGTGGGCCGTGTGATTTCCCACTTCACCCACCAGGAGAGGAACCTCCACTGGCGAACCGGTGTGGGCGATCCCCGGGTTCTGTGGGTCATCTCGAGGGGTCTGGCTGCCGGCTGAGGCGGTTGGGCCACCAGGTGCGCCGGTCGAGGCGGAGGATGACGGCGGGGACCAGCACGCTGCGGACGATGATGGTGTCGAGTAGCACGCCGATGGCGACGGCGACGCCGACCTCGGCGAGTTGGACGGTGGGGAGCTGGATGAGCGTCACGAACGCTCCGGCGAGGACGACTCCGGCGGCGGTGATGACCCCGCCGGTGACGGCCAGACCTCGGCGCATTCCGGCCTGGGTGCCAGCGGCTCGGGTCTCTTCGCGGACGCGGGTGATGAGGAAGATGTTGTAGTCGACGCCGAAGGCGATGAGGAACACGAAGATGAACATCGGCACCTGGGGGTCCACACCGGCGTAGCCGAAGCCGTGGACCCACAGCAGGTTCGACAGGCCGAACGACGCGCCGAAGCTCAGGATGCTCGCCGCGACCAGGACCAGGGGTGCCACGATGGCCTGGAGGAGCAGGGCGATGAGCACCAGGATCGTGGCCAGGATGAGCGGGACCAGGACGATGTCGTCATGGTTGGCGGCGTTCTGGGTGTCGAGGGCCACGGCCGGGTCGCCGCCGACCAGGGCGCTCGGTGCGCTGAGGCCGAGACGTTGCCGCAGCTCGGTCACGGCCGCGAATGCCGCCGGGCGGTAGGGCGGCACCGTGAGCTCGGCGCTGAAGGCGTCTCGGTCCCCGATGCGACGGGTGGCCGACACCGTGGCGATCGAGGGATCGGAGCGGGCCACTCGGACCGCAGCGCCGCCTTGGGCCGGGTCCACCGCGACGACGAGGGGTCCGAGGGCGCCGGGCGGGAAGTGGGCTTCCAGCAATGTCTCCCCGATCGCACTTTGCGGATGGCCTTTGATGTCGGAGATGGGGTTGCTGTCGTAGTGGAACGCGACCAGTCCGAAGCTGAGGGCTACGAGCACCACGACGGTTCCCGCCGCGATCGTTCCGGGACGGCGGCCCAGCCACTTGCCGACGGTGTTCCACAGCCGGGACGACTCGGCGCCGGCTTGGCCGGGACGGGGGGGACGGGGCCAGAAGACCGCTCGTCCGCCGATGAGCAACAGGGCGGGTAGCAGGGTGATCTGGGCCACGAAGGCGGCAGCGACCGAGATCGCCCCGATCGGGCCCAGCCCGTGCAGCGACCCGAGGCTGGCGGCCAGGAGGCAGAGCAGGGCGGCGGCCACGGTGGCCGCGGAGGCGGCCAGGGCGCCGATCGTGGCCTGCAACGCAGCGGCCATGGCCTCCTCGGTGCGGGCATGGGTGGGAAGCTCCTCTCGGTAGCGGTGGACGAGCAGCAGGGCGTAGTCGGTGGCCACGCCGAAGACCAGCACGATCGAGATGTCAGCCGAGAGGGTGCTGACCTCGAGTCCGGTCCCGGCCAGGCCGTAGGCGCCGGCCCTGGCCACCACGACGGCCGCTACGGCCGACAGCACCGGCAGCAGCCACAACAGCGCGCGGCGGTAGACGGCAAGCAACACCACGATGACGATGACCAGCGACGTGAGCAGCAACTTGGCGGTACCGCCGCCGCCGCGGCTGCTGTCCGCGTTGGCCGCGGCATCACCGGTCACCGCCGCCTGCAAGCCGACCCGCACCGATCGGGCGTGCGCGGCGACGACGGCTCGCACCGCCTTGACCGCAGTGGCGTCGGCGCTCTTCCGGCCGCTCGCCGGGGCGGTCACCTTGAAGGAGAACAACGCCGCCTTGCCGTCCCTCGACGACCGCACCGCGCTCGGTGGCCCCAACCCGCCGACCCGTCCCGCCAGGGAGACGGTCGCGAGGCGGGTCGCGGAGATGGCGGAGCGGTCGGTGCCGGTGAGCCCGCTGGCTCGGACGAACACCACCTCGGCGCTGGCCGACTCGGGCGCGCCCTTCACATGAGCAGCTGCCTGTTCCAACAGTGCGACCTTCGTCGAGGCTGCCGAGGCGGGCAGGTTGGCGGTGGGGTCGTCGGTCGTCACTCTCGAAAGGTGAAAGGCGAAGGTGGCGGTGCCGGCGACCACGATCAGCCAGACGACCAGGATCGGCCAGCGCCCCGCCCGCAGCAGGCGCCCCAGCCGCGTCCGGTCCGACCCGGACCGATCAGCATCCGGTTCCGGAGACGTCGTCGTCGGTACGTGCTCGGGCGGTCTCACGTCCCTTCGTCGTCCGCGAGGTGGTCGGCGTGGCGCAGGTAGTCGCGCATCCGGGGCTGCTCCCCTTCTCTGTCGAGCGCGCCGAGGAGCGTGGACAGACTCTCGAAGCGCTCGGCCCCGACCTGTTCTCGGAGCTCTCGCTCGAGGCGACGGGCGGCGGTCCGCTGTGCGGCGAGGTAGTCGCAGGCCCGGGGGGTGAGGGCGACCACCTTCTCCCGACCATCGCAGGATGACGCGCTCAGGGTCACGAACCCCCGGTCGCGCAGGCCGGCCACGATCTTTCCTGCGCCCTGGCGGGTGATCCCGAGCTGCCTGCCGATCCGGGAAGCGGTCACGCCCTCGGAGCCGGCGCAGAGCCGCAGGACACGGCCGTCGGGAAAACCCCGATCAGGGAAGCCGGCGGCCGCCATCTCCTCGTCCAAACGCCGCTGGTAACCGATCCAGGCGCGGCGCAGGGCGCCACCCAAGGCGAGAGGTCTCCGGCTGGCTGGCGCTGGACCGCCCCCGGGCTCGTCGGCCGGTGCACAGGGGCCGGCATCACTCACGACCCCACCATCACATTGACAACCACGGTTCACATCATACGGGGCCACATGGGCAGAGGTCGACCTCACCGCGCTCATCTCCGCCCTTCAGGGACCCACTGAGGAAGGGAGCGAGCCGGGGGGGGCGGCGTTGACCAAATGCCTGCCGTCGCTGGAGGCAGACCCGGTGGACCAGCGGCCCCGTTCGGGCGAAGCCGCTGGTCACCGCCTGGTGGGCCGGGACGGATTTGAACCGCCGTAGGCGTACGCCGGCAGATTTACAGTCTGCTCCCTTTGGCCACTCGGGCACCGACCCAGGAGCCCAGGATCGTAGCCGGGGCGTCGGGGACCCGCCCAACCCCGGCGTCGGCGGCGACGGGCACGACGGGAGCCCCGGCGCGCACCCCGGCCAGGACGGCGATCACCCCGTCTCGGTCGGCCACCGGGGGATTCAGGTCCATCGCCCGAACGATGGACGGGCGGAGGCGCCCGGGGCGGGGGCGGTAGCTTGGAGAGATGCCTTCGTTCGACGTGGTCTCGCAGGTCGACATGCAAGAGGTCCGCAACGCGGTGGACCAGGCGCAGCGGGAGGTGGCCACCCGGTTCGACTTCAAGGACACCGGCTCGACCGTCGAGCTGGCCGGCCTGGAGCTGCACCTCGAGTCCTCCACCGAGGACCGCCTGCGCGCCCTGGTCCAGGTCATCGAGGAGAAGCTGGTCAAGCGGAAGGTCTCGCTCAAGGCCCTCGACTACGGCAAGGTCGAGGAGGCCTCACGGGGCGCGGCCCGCCAGACCGTGTCCCTGAAGGCCGGCCTGTCGGCCGACAACGCCAGGGCGGTCAACCGCCTGATCAAGGACAAGGCCGCCAAGGGCATCTCCTCCCAGACCCAGGGAGAGCAGGTGCGGGTGACCGCGAAGAAGCGCGACGACCTTCAGGCCGTCATCGCTCTGCTGCGCGGCGAGGACCTCGGGATCCCGCTCCAGTACGAGAACTTCCGCGACTGACTTCTCACCGGGTCAGCGGACCCACGTGGCCGCCCGCAGCCGGGCGATGCGCTCGCCGGTCGGCGGATGGTCGCTGAACCATCGACCCAGGCTGACCCGGCGGCCGGCGAGGGGGTCGACGATGTACATGCCGGCCATCTCCGGCCGGGCGGCGGGCAGGGGGATGCGCTGGCTGCCTGCGTCCAGCTTGGACAGCGCCAGCTGCTGGACGGTGGCGGCCAGCGGGGCAAGGATCACCCCGGTCTCGAGGTTGTTCAACTGCACGGTCCACCTCCCGTCCCCCCGACCTGACGGGGAGCGCCCACATTCTGGCTCCGGATCCTGAACGGCAGGCAAGGTCCCCGCCGCGGCCGGCGCCGTCCCGATCCGGACGACGGCGCGCCAACGAGAAGATCCACCCGTCGGCGCCGAATGTCGTCTATAGCCGGCCTGCTCCCCGGTCGAAGGGGGGACCATGATGTCTTCGACGCGTCCCGCCTCGGGCCGACGGCGCGCCCGGCGCCCCCTGCGCGCCCTGGCCGCCTTGGCCGGCACGGCCGCCGTTTCGGCCTCCGCGTGGGCCGGGACGGCGGCTGCGGCCGCCACCCACACGGCCCGGTTCGACCTTCCCAGGGCCGAGGCCACCGGCGCGGCACCGGCGACCGATCCGTGGGCCAACCTGTCCCCGTACTACGAGGTCTCGACCACCGGATCGGTGTGGCCCCTCGCCGGCGCCGTCGGGTACGGCTCGGCCAACGTGGCGGCCTGGCACACCCGCGTGGCCGACATCGCGGTCACGCCGACGGGCAAGGGGTACTGGCTGCTGACGCCCAACGGCCGCGTCGCCGCCTTCGGCGACGCCGGGTTCCGGGGCTCCCCCCACCTGCGCCACCACGCCATCCTGGCCGTCGAGCTGGTGTCGACCTCCGACGGGCGGGGCTACTGGGTGGTCGGCCAGGGCGGCAGCGTCCAGGCCTTCGGTGACGCGCCCCACATGGGTGGCCTCGGCGGCCGGTCGTTGCCCGCGCCCATCGTCGGCCTGGTCCCGACCTCTGACGACCACGGCTACTGGCTGGTGAGCGCCGCGGGCACCGCTACCTCCTTCGGGGACGCCACCGCCCTCACCGGATCGGTGGCCCTCGATCCCGGCGCCACCATCGTCGGGATGACCGTGAGCGCCGGCCGCACGAGCAACACCGGCAGCACCGGCGGCACGGGTGCCTGGATGGCCGCGTCCGACGGCGCGGTGTACCCACTCGGCACCGCCCGCTCGCTGGGCGGCCTGACCCATGCCGACCAGAGCGTCGGGTCCATCCTGGCCACGGCCGACGGCGGCGGCTACTGGGTCGTGACCCACGACGGCGACCTCCATCCCTTCGGGGACGCCAAGCGCTCGTGGGCGCCGGTCACCGGCTTCGTGCACAGCGTGCAGACGAACGGCGACCGCGTCGTCGAGTGGGCCATGTCCCAGCTCGGCAAGCCGTACCGGTGGGGCGGGACCGGACCGGCGGCCTTCGACTGCTCCGGCCTGTCCATGCAGTCGTGGGGGTCGGTCGGCGTCCCCATCCCCCGGGTGGCCGCCGCCCAGTACGCCGCAGGACCGAAGGTGATGCTCGGCAACCTGGTCGCCGGCGATCTCGTCTACTGGGCGACCGACCCGGGGCGCCCGGCGACCATCCAGCACGTGGCCATCTACCTCGGCGGCGGCCAGATGGTCGAGGCTCCCTACACCGGACAGGTCGTGAGCACGAGCTGGATCGGTGGCACCGGCTTCCTGCCCTACGGCACCCAACCCTGAGGCGCGCTCAGTCGTAGTAGCCGGAGTGGATGTAGACGCAGGGGACCCCCTCGGCGTGGAACATCTCGACGTTGCGGCGGTCGTCCTCGAAGGCCAGGCGCAGGTCGAAGCCGGCCGAGCGCAGCTCGCTGACCGACCTGCGCTTGAACTGCCTCGACGCGCCGTAGTCCCCGAAGTCCCGCATGATCAGCAGGTCCCAGCGCAGCCGCCACCGCACCAGCCAGTCGACGGTGTGGGGCTGCACCCTCGCCGGGCGTGCGGTGAGCAGCACCACCTGGAGCGCGGGGTCGAGGAGTGACAGGAGCCTGGCCACCTCCTCGACCACCGCGTCCTCGCCGACCGCCTCGAAGAAGGCGTCCCAGTCCGGCCAGCGGCCCGTGACGAAGTGCTGGCGGGTGGCGGCGTCCGACAGCACCCCGTCGAGGTCGAAGACGACCGCCAGGGCCGGCACGACCGGTCCGGCGCGCCAGTGCCAGTTGTCGTAGGCGGGGAGGCGGCTCGGCGCGGCAGTCACGTCGCCGAATCGTACCGGCGACCGACCGGCACGGCCGCCGCGTGACGGCCATGATGAGGGGATGACGGACGAGCAGGGCCGGCGGCGGTCGGGCGCGCTCGGCGCGGCGGCGGTGGCGGCGGTGGCCCTGACCGTTTCGGCGTGCGGCGGGAGCTCCCCCCATGCGAGCCGCCGGGGGGTGGCGACCAACCGGGGGGCCACGACGACGGTCACCGCCGGCCACCACGGCGCAGGCGAGGCCAGCGCGCCTTCGACCACGACCCCGGCACCCCCGAAGCCCAAGGTCCTCACCGTCGCGGATGGCGCCGCCCAACCGGGATGGACCGTCGTGGCGGCCAGCGGGCCGAGGGTCAGGATCGACGAGAGGTCGATCACCGTCGCCGACGGGGCCATGGTCACCTTGCTGCGCTTCCGGGCCCACGCCGTGCGCTTCTCCCTCCACGTCGGCAGCTCCGACCCGCCGACGAGCGGCCACACGATCCCCGCGGGTGCAGCCTCGGCGGTCGACGCCGCCCAGCGGGCCACGCTGCTGGCCGGCTTCAACGGTGGCTTCAAGGTCGGGGCGGGCGGCGGCGGGATGGAGGTCGGCGGCCAGGTGCTGACGCCGCTGCAGGCCGGCGAGGCCACCCTCGTGGTCGGGCGCGGCGGCTCGGCGCGCATCGGCGTCTGGGGCTCGGGCACGCCGCGCCCCGGCGAGGTCGTGGTCGACGTCAGGCAGAACCTGCCGCCGCTGATCCGCTCCGGTGTGGCCGCGACCGACATCGGCGACATCGCGGCCTGGGGGGACCCGCTCGGCGGCGTCGCCAACCCGGCCAGGAGCGCACTCGGCCAGGACCGCGCCGGCGACCTGATCTACGCAGGCAGCATGCGGGCCTACCCGAGTGACCTCACCGACGCCCTGCTCGCCGTCGGCACCCGCACGGCGATGGAGCTCGACATCAACCCGTACTGGGTCGGCGCCGAGGTGGCCTCGCGCCGGGGCGGCCCGCTGCGCACGGTCGTGCCCGGGCAGAACCGGCCCGCCGACCAGTATCTCGTCGGCTGGGAGCGCGACTTCGTCAGCGTCGGCGCCCGCTGACGACGCGCTCCTCCGCCCCTACTCCTCGGCCGGGGCGCTCACCGACCGCTTCCTGATCTCCTCGACCACGCCGGGGTCGGCGAGGGTCGTGGTGTCTCCGAGGTCGCGGCCCTCGGCCACGTCCTGGAGGAGGCGGCGCATGATCTTGCCGGAGCGGGTCTTCGGCAGGTCGTCGGTGAAGATCACCGTCTTCGGCCGGCCAAACTTCCCGATCTTGTCCGCCACGTGGGCGCGCAGCGCCTCGCCGTGCTCCGAGTCGGGCGTGAAGTCCGACTTGAGGGTCACGAAGGCCACGATGGCCTGACCGGTCGTGGCGTCCTTGGCGCCGACCACGGCCGCCTCGGCCACCGTCGGGTGGTCGACGAGCGCCGACTCGACCTCGGTGGTGGAGACGCGGTGACCGGAGACGTTCATCACGTCGTCGACCCGGCCGAGCAACCAGAGGTAGCCGTCGTCGTCGAGCTTGGCCCCGTCCCCGGCGAAGTACCGGCCCGGGAAGCGCGACCAGTAGGTGTCCTGGAAGCGCTCCGGGTCCTTGTAGATGCCCCGCAGCATCGACGGCCATGGCCGGGAGAGGGTGAGATAGCCGCCGCCGAGGGCCACGTTGCCGCCCTGGTCGTCGACGACCTCCGCAGCGATGCCGGGGAGAGGGAACGTGGCGGAGCCCGGCTTGAGGGTCGTGGCCCCCGGCAGCGGCGAGATCATGATGGCGCCGGTCTCGGTCTGCCACCACGTGTCGACGATCGGGCAGCGGTCACCGCCGATGAAGTGGTGGTACCACATCCACGCCTCGGGGTTGATGGGCTCGCCGACCGAGCCGAGCAGGCAGAGGCTGGACAGGTCGTGGGACACGGGAAACTGGGTGCCCCACTTCATGCACGCCCGGACCGCGGTGGGCGCGCAGTAGAGGATCGACACCTTGTAGCGCTCGACGATCTCCCACCACCGGTCCTTGCCAGGGTGGTCGGGCGCACCCTCGTAGAGCACGCTGGTGGCGCCGTTGGCGAGTGGTCCGTACACGATGTAGCTGTGGCCGGTGACCCAGCCGATGTCGGCGGCGCACCAGTACACGTCGGTGTCGGCCTCGAGGTCGAAGACGTACTTGTGGGTGTAGGCGACCTGGGTGAGGTAGCCGCCCGTCGTGTGCATGATGCCCTTGGGCTTGGCCGTCGTGCCGCTCGTGTAGAGCAGGTACAGCAGGTCCTCGCTGTCCATGCGCTCGGGCTCGCAGTGCTCGTCGGCACCGGCCATCAGGTCGTGCCACCAGTGGTCGCGGCCGTCGCGCATCTCGACGGCCTCGTCGACCCGCTTCACGACGACCACGTCGGTGATGGACGGGGTGTCGGCGAGGGCGATGTCGGCCGCCGGCTTGAGGAGGTTGGCCTTGCCCTTGCGCCACCCGCCGTCGGCGGTGACGAGCACCTTGGCCTCGGCGTCGTTGATCCGGTCGCGCAGGGCGTCGGAGCTGAACCCGCCGAACACGACGGAGTGGGCCGCACCGATGCGGGTGCAGGCCAGCATGGCGACGGGCAGCTCGGGGACCATCGGCATGTAGATGGCGACGCGGTCACCTCTCGTGACGCCGAGACCTTTGAGGACGTTGGCGAAGCGCTCGACGTCGGCCAGCAGGTCGGCGTAGGTGATGCTGCGGCGGTCGCCCGGCTCACCCTCGAAGTGGTACGCGACCCGGCCCCCACGCCCTGCCGCGACGTGCCGGTCGACGCAGTTGACCGACACGTTGAGCGTTCCGCCGACGAACCACTTGGCGAAGGGCGGTTCCCATTCCAGGATGGTGTGCCACTCGTCGTACCAGTCGACCAGGTCGGCGGCCTGCTTGGCCCAGTGGCCCTGCCAGTCCTTCTCGGCGTCGGCGTAGACCGACGCCTGGCTGATCAGCGCGTCCTTGGCGAAGCTCGCGGGAGGCGGGAACGTCCGGCTCTCGGAGTAGTAGGCCTCGATCGCCGCGCTGCTCGTCTCGTCGCTCATCCTCACGTCCCCTGTGTCCGTCGGCTGCTCCATCGAGCGTAGGCCCGATCGATCGCGACCGTCGCGCCGCGCCGCCGGGTGACCACCCGCGGCAGGGACCGGCGAGTACCGTCAGGACGACACACCGGCGTGCTCGAGCGCACCGTCGCCGGCCGGACGGACCGCCAGCGACCATCGGTGAACCACCTTTTTCTGCCTGGATGATCGACGTATCCCCATGACCGCGACCGACGCCTCGTCACCTCCTGGTCCCGCCCCCGAAGCTCGGTCGGCGTTGCTCACGCTGTCGGTCCCCGTCGGCTCGCGGGTGCTGGTCGTTTCCGATCTCCACCTCGGGCGCGACCCCTCGAGCGGCCACGTGTCCGCCATCGCCGAGCTCACCCAGGCCATCTCGTCGTGGAGCGGGCCGGGCGTGCTGGTGCTGGCCGGCAACACCTTCGCCACCGCGCCGGCGAAGCCCGGTGTGCCCGGGTCGTCGGGCTCGTGTCAGCGCGTCGTCGCCGCGCACGGCCGCCTGATCGGCTCCATTGCGGCCTTCGCCGCCGGGCCAGGCCGCAAGGTGGTCGTGCTGCCGGGCGACCGCGACATCCAGCTGGCCTGGTCGGAGACGGAGCGCAGGGCCGTGGCCGGCGCGCTCGGCGCCGAGATCGCGCTGGCCGTCGACCTGGAGGTGGAGACCGGCGCCGGACGGCGTCGCATCCGGGTCGAGCCCGGCCAGCGCCTCGATCCCCTGACCGCCCACCACGATCCGACCAACCCGGGCGAGAGCCCGCTCTCCCAGCACCTGCGGGCCGAGGTGTTTCCGGCCGTGCGCGAGCAGGAGACGGCGCGCTCGTCGCGCGACGCGTGGCTGACCGGCCTCGAGGATCTCGAGGACCCGGCCACCTTTCCCCGTTTCATCGCCTCGCGCCTCGCCTACCGCAAGCTCGGCCGCAGGGCGTGGCTGCTCCTCGTCCCGGTGCTCCTCGCCATCGCGTTCCGCCTGCCCGTCGGCCGCCTCCGCCACGTCGGCAGCGGCGGCCTGTCCACGCGCCTGACCCTCTTCGGGACCATCACCCTCGTCGAGGTGGTGATCCTCGCCGCCATCGCCATCGGATCGCTCCGCCGCACCTACGGCGCGCTGGCCAGCCTGGCCGCCGGCGAGGCCGACCGTGAGCCCAACCGCGCCGCACGCGACCTGGCCAGGTCCCTCATCGCCGACGGCTACCACGGTCTGATCACCGGCCACACCTGCCGCCCCGAGCTCACCGACCTCGGCGTCGGCTTCTTCGCCAACGCCGGCTGCACCGCCGAGGTGGTGAGCGAGACCCCCGCCCGCCTCCCGGGCCTCGGCCTGCCGCCGGTGTTCCTCGCCCGCAGGCAGCTGTCGTGGATCGAGCTCGAGGCGGGCAGCGAGCTGCACGTGCGCCTGCTCCACGCCCTCCAGCAGCCGCCCGGCGTCACCGTCCTCGAGCGCCTGGCCGTGCGCCGGACCGCAGAGCACGCGCCGGCCAAGGATCTCCGCCCGCAGATCGTGGCGTCGTTCCCGCTCGGGGCGTCGTGGCCGGCCCAGCCGAGCGGTCAGCTGCGCAAGCGCAGGATCCGGCGCCTGTCCGGCCTCTTCGTCGCCGCGGCCGGGTTCATCTCGCTGCTCTCGGCGCTGTCGGATCCCCTCAGGGACCGCCTGCACGCCATCAGGACGGTGGTGCCGATCGTCGTTCCCGAGACCGCCGCCGCCCTCGCCGCCTTTGCCGGGGTCGCGCTGCTGGTCCTGGCCCGGGGCGTGCGGCGCGGCCAGAGACGGGCGTGGGCGGTCACGGTGGCCATCCTGCTGGCGGCCGCCGTGCTCGACGTGGTCAAGGGGGTGGACGTCGAGGAGGCCCTCGTCGCCGTCGCCGTCGCCGCCTTCCTCTGGATCAACCGCGCCGAGTTCCAGGGCGCGACGGAGCGTCCCGAGCTGCGCGGCGCCCTCCGGGTCTGGGTCTTCGCGGCGGCGGCCACCGTGGTCGCCGGCACGGCCGGCATCCAGGTGGGAGCCCTCATCGGCGGCGTCGCCGACCGGGTCTCGCCCGACCGGGTCGGGCCGAGTCACGCGGTGATCGGCAGGGAGCGGTTCTCCATCAGCTGGTGGCACGCCCTCCAGGCCACCACCGGCCGGATGATCGGTGACCGCTCGGCGGTCCCCCTCCCCCACGCCCTCGACCGCTTCTTCGCCCCCGCCGTGCTCGTGGCCGCCCTCGGCCTCGTCGTGTCCCTGGTCGTCATCCTCTTCCGCCCGGTGGCGGACCGTCGCCGCCAGGCCGTCGGCGTCTCGCCCGACCACGGTCTCGACCGGGCCAGGGCCGTCTTCGCCCGGCACGGGTCGGGCACCCTCGACTACTTCGCCCTCAGGCCGGACAAGCAGTTCTGGTTCTGGGGCGACACCGTCGTCGCCTACGCGGTCTACGGCGGGGTTTGCCTGGTTTCCCCCGACCCGATCGGCCCGGTCGCCGAGCGGGAGCCGGCGTGGCGTGCCTTCCGCCGCTTCGTCGACGGCCACGGCTGGGCCCTCGGGGGCCTCGGCGCCGGCGAGGAGTGGCTGCCGGTGTACCGGTCGACGGGCATGCACGACCTCTACGTGGGCGACGAGGGCGTGGTCCGCACGGGGCGCTTCACGCTGGAAGGCGGCCGCTACAAGGGGTTGCGCCAGGCCGTCAACCGGGTGGCCAAGTACGGCTACACGATCAGCTTCCACGATCCCTCGACCCTGGACTCAGAGTTGAGGGTTGCCCTTGGTGAGGTCATGACCAAGAGCCGGCGGGGCGACGTCGAGCGGGGCTTCTCGATGACCCTCGGGCGGGTCTTCGAGCCCGACGATTCCGGTCTGCTCCTCGCGGTGGTCCACGGGCCGGCACCGGCCGGCGAGCCCGACGGCACCTCGGGACCGCCGGTGGCGTTCTGCCAGTACGTGCCGGCCCCCGGCATCGGGGGCTACTCGCTCGACCTGATGCGTCGCGACGACGGGGAACACCCCAACGGGCTGATCGACTTCGCCGTCGTCGAAACCATCAAGTATCTCCGGGACCACGGCAACGACGGGCTCGGGCTCAACTTCGCCACCATGCGCGCTGTCCTTGCCCGCGAGACCGGCGAGGGCCCGGTGCCGCGGATCCAGGGGTGGCTGCTGCGCCGCATGGGGGGGTCCATGCAGATCGAGTCGCTCTGGCGCTTCAACGCCAAGTTCGATCCCGACTGGCAGCCCCGCTACGCCACCTACGACGCTCCCGAGCATGCTCTCGCCGTGGCCGTGGCCATCGCCAGGGCCGAGTCGTTCTGGGAGCTGCCGGTCATCGGTCGCTTCCTGGTGCCCTCCGGGGATCCGACCATCGGCGCGGCCTGCGACGCCCTCGCCGTGCCGGTGGGAAGGGCCGGTGGCTCGGTCACCGAGGCCCCTGCGCCGAGCACCGCGGGCGCCGAGCGGCACTGACGCGTCAGCATCGGGGCCGATGCGGGGCGGGCCGCGCCGCTTTCCCGGACCGGCGATCTCGGGGCTCCTCGCATGGGTTGCCGACGTGGACAGCCCCCAGATCGCCCTCCACCCCCGCGCCCCGGCCAACCGGCGGCCGCCCACGGACCAATCCGCCCCACACAGCAAGGGCGGGTCAGAAGAGGGTGGTGGCGTGCCTGGCGAAGTCGAGGACCGGCGAGCTCACGCCGGCGACGATGGTGAAGGCCACGCAGACGACCAGGCCGATGCCGACGGCGAGGGGGATCTCGATGGCGGTGTCGGACGGGGCCTCGAGGGTCAGGGTGGTCCCGGCCTCCTCCCCGTCGAGGGAGCGCACCGGGGCCAGGCCGGCGGTGAGGGTGCCGTCCACTTCCCCGCTGTCGGGTTCAGATGCGAGGCCGCCGGCCGGTTCGGCGCCGTCGGGCGGGGAGACATCGGGATCCGCGCCGTACATGAGCAGCCCGACGCGCAGGTAGAAGAATGCCGCCACCGCCGCGGCCAGCATGCCGATGATGGCGAGGGGGTACTGACCACGGGACACGGCCGCCTCGATGACGTAGAACTTGGCCAGGAAGCCGCTGGTGAAGGGCACGCCCGCCTGGGCCAGCAGGAAGATCAGCATGGCGAAGGCCAGCGCCGGCTTGCGCCGCCCGAGGCCCCGGATGGCGCCGAGGTCGTTGCGGGCCTCGCCCCGACCCTGGATGAGGGCGACCACGGCGAAGGACCCGGCGATGATGAACGTGTAGGTGAACAGGTAGAACAGCGAGGCGGCGATGCCCCGGCTCGACGCCGCCTGCACGCCGATCAGGACGTAGCCGGCCTGGCTCACCGACGAGTAGGCGAGCATCCGCTTGAGGTCCTGCTGCACGATGGCCAGCACCGAGCCGACGACGAGGGTCAGGACGGCGATCAGCCACACCGCGGGGCGCCAGTTGGCCTGCTGGGACAGCACCGCCTGGTCGAGGAAGCGCAGCAGCCCGGCGAATCCGGCCGCCTTGGCCACCGCGGCCATGTACCCGGTGAAGGGGGTCGGTGCGCCCTGGTACACGTCGGGGGTCCAGAAGTGGAACGGCACCGCGGCCACCTTGAAGCCGAGGCCGACGATGACGAGCATGATGCCGGCGAGCAGCACGCCGTTGCCGGTGATGCTCGTCCTGGCCAGGAAGCTGGCGATGTCGCCGAACTGCGTGGATCCGGTGGCCCCGTACGTGAGGGCGATCCCGTACAGGAAGATGGCCGAGGAGAAGGCGCCGAGCACGAAGTACTTGATGCCGGCCTCGCCCGACTCCTCGCGCCGGCGGTGGTAGGCGGTCATCACGTAGAGGGCGATCGACATGATCTCGAGACCGAGGAAGAGCATGAGCAGTCCGGCGGACTCGGCCATGAGCATGGCGCCCGAACCGGCCATGAGCATCAGCACGTAGCTCTCGACGCCGTCGAGGCCCTCGCGTCGCAGGTAGCTGTCGCTGAAGAGCGCGCCGAGGACGGTGGCCACGCTGATCAGGAGGAGGAACAGCACGCTGAAGTGGTCGTAGGAGATCTGGCCGCCGACGGTCAGCTGGGGTCCGTGGCGGCTGACGTCGATCCACTCGACGACCGACACGACGCCGGAGCCGGCACCGACGAGGAGCGTGAGGAGGGGGTAGAGCCCGGGGCGGCTGCGCTTGGTCAGCACCGACGACACGAGCAGGAGGAGCAGCGCCCCGCCGGCGAGGATGAGGACGGGGGCGAAGCTGAGGTACTCGACGGGGATGTGGATCGACCCGTTGGCCGTGCACACCGAGGTCTCGCTGGCGTAGCGCCCGATGCACGCCGAGGTCGGGGCGGCCTGGTGCAGCGCCGCGGTGTGGGCGTGGGAGATGGGCGCGTGGGCGGCGAGGCCGGCGACGAGGGAGGAGGGGATCACGAGGAATGGCCTCCCGTGGATGCGGCCACGGCGGCCGACGCCACGTGGCGGTGGTGGTGGCTCGACGGGGCGAGGTCGGTGCGCAGCGTCGAGGAGTAGGCGGATCCGCCGTGGTGGTAGGTGACGACGGCGGCGCCCCGGCGGGAGGCCAGGGCCTGCAGGGCGGCCCGGCTGTCGACCTCCTGGCCTGCGGGCACGGCGTACACCTGGGTGGGCTCGCCCGGCTTGGGGATCTGCAGGCTGGGATCGGCGATCTGCACGTGGTTGATGAGGTGCCCGACCGCCGGGGTGACCCGCTCGAGGAAGGGCTTGGGGTACACACCGAGGAAGACCATGCCGACGAGGAGGGGGGCGATGGCCGCCAGCTCCCGGACCGAGATGTCGGTGACGGTGAGGTTGGCGCCTTCGGCCCGGCCCTGGAAGACCCGCTGGAAGGCCCAGAGCATGTAGATGGCGCCGGTGATGATGCCGGTGGTGGCGACGATCGCCCACCAGCGGTGGGTGAGGAAGGTGCCGACCAGGACGAGGAACTCGCCGACGAAGCCGTTGAGGCCGGGGAGACCGACCGCGCTCATGATCACCACGAGGGTCACCGCGGCGAGGACGGGGGCCGACTTCTGCAGGCCCCCGAGGTCGGAGAACCGGAGCGTGCCCCGCCGCTCGAAGACCATCCCGACGACGAAGAAGAGGGCACCGGTGGTCAGGCCGTGGTTGACCATCTCGAGCACGCCGCCGGTGATGCCCTGGGTGCTGAAGGCGAAGATGCCGAGCACGATGAAGGCCACGTCCACGATCGACGCATAGGCGACGAGGCGCTTGTAGTCCTTCTGCACGATGGTGACGATGGCGCCGTAGACGATGCCGAGCGCCGCCAGGGTGAGCAGCACCGGGGCCAGCGTCGTGGCCGCGTGCGGCAGCAGGAAGATCCCGAAGCGCAGCAGACCGTAGGCGCCGAGCTTGAAGAGGATGCCGGCGAGGATCATCGACGCCCCGGTGGGCGCCTGGGTGTAGGTGTCGGGCAGCCAGGAGTGGAACGGCACCAGCGGGGTCTTCACCGCAAAGGCGATGGCGACGGCCACGAAGATCAGGTCCTGGTCGGTCGCCGGCAGGTCGTGGGCGTAGCGGGCCAGGGTCACCAGGTCGAAGGTCTGGTGGCCGCCGTTGTGCGGGGCGACCAGGAAGACCAGGGCGATGATCCCGACGAAGAGGAACGCCGATCCGGCGAAGGTGTAGATGAAGAACTTCATGGCGGCGAAGTTGCGCCTGGCCCCGCCCCACCCGGCGATGAGGAAGTAGCCGGGGACGAGGGTGATCTCGAACATCACGAAGAACAGGAACAGATCGAGGGACAGGAACGTCCCGACGCACGCCGCTTCGAGCAGCAGCATCCACCCGACGAGGCGCTTGGCGCTGCCGCCGGCCCGGGGACCGAGCAGGGCCACCGGGAAGAGCAGCGAGGTCATGGCCACGAGGAACAGGGAGATGCCGTCGACCCCGACGTGCCAGTCGATGCCAAACTGCCCGATCCAGCCGTGGTTGGACACGAACTGGAAGCCGGCGTTGTGGAGGTCGAACTCGACGACCATGGTCGCCACCAGCGCCAGCTCGGCGGCCATCACGACGGCGCCGACGGTCTTGGCCAGCTGGGCCTCCCGGCTGGCGGGCAGCAGGGCCACGACGGCCGCGCCGACGAGCGGCAGGAAGATGATGGCCGTGAGCAGCGGGAAGCCGATCGCTCCCGAGGTGGTGCCCATCGTCAGCTCCCCACCCTCGTCGCCGCGTAGATCAGGATGGCCGCGGCGCCCACGCCGATGCCGAGGGCGTAGTTGCGGACGTACCCGGTCTGGACCTTGCGCAGCTGGCGGCCCGTCGCCGCGGTCAGCCGGGCCAGCCCGTCGACCCCGCCGTTGACGACGGTGTCGTCGACGCCGAAGGCCAAGCCGTCGGCGCCCCACGTGGCCGGCCCCGACACGACTGCGGCCAGGCCCTCGTCGAGGTACCAGCCGTGACGGAGCACGGCCGGCTCGAGGGCGGGGCGCTCGACGACCCGCCAGGCCCGCAGCCCGGCGACGAGGCCGACGAAGGCCCACGCGGTGGTCACGATGCCGAGCACCCACTTGGTGCCGGTGGACACGTTGATCACCGGGGCCACGTTGGACGGGAAGAGGGGGGCCAGCCAGTGGTCGATGAGCTCGAGGTGGGCGAAGGGGGCGTTGAAGAACCAGCCGATCACGGCCAGCACCGAGAGGATGACGAGGGGGACGGTCATGACCAGCGGCGACTCGTGGGGCCGGCCTCCGTGGCCGCCGCTGGCCCCTTCGGCGCCGTGCCCGCCATTGGCCCCTTCGGCGCCGTGCCCGGCAGCATCGTCGGCACCGGCGTGGACTCCGGAGCCTCCGCCCTCGACGTGGGCGTTCTCCGGCCCTTCGGGTGCCTCCTCGCCGGCCTCGGCGGAGCTGCCGCCGACCGATGCCATGGCCGGCGCGTCGCCGGTGGCGGCGGTGCCGCCGTGCCGCGGCTCGTCCCATCGGGCCTGGCCGTAGAAGACCAGCCGCACCTGGCGGCTCATGTAGTAGGCGGTGAGCCCGGCGGTGAACGCGCCGATGGCCCACAGCGCCTTGTTGAAGTGCCAGGCCGCCTGGAGGATGGAGTCCTTCGACCAGAAGCCGTCGAAGGGTGGGATGCCGGACAGGGCGAGATACCCGATGATGAAGGCGGGGAACGTGATTGGGAGGTATTTCCTCAGGTTGCCCATGCGCTTCATGTCCTGCTCGTCGTGGAGGGCGTGGATCACCGACCCGGCGGCGAGGAAGAGCAGCGCCTTGAAGAAGGCGTGGGTCACCATGTGGAACAGGCCGGCGCTGTAGCTGCCGGACCCCTCCCCGAGGAACATGTAGCCGAGCTGCGACAACGTCGAGTAGGCCAGCACCCGCTTGATGTCGTTCTGCGCGCAGGCGATGGTCGCGGCGAACAGGCAGGTGGCCGCGCCGATGATGGCGATGGTCAGCTGCGAGGTGTGGGAGAAGTGGATGATCGGCGCCGAGCGGGCCACCAGGTAGACCCCGGCGGTGACCATGGTGGCCGCGTGGATGAGGGCCGAGACCGGGGTCGGGCCCTCCATGGCGTCGGGCAGCCACATGTACAGCGGCAGCTGGGCCGACTTGCCCGCTGCGCCGAGGAAGAGCATGAGCCCGAGGGCGGTGGCCGTGCCGTTGTTGAGCGTGGCCCCGTGGTTGATGATCGGTTCGAGGACGTTGTGGTAGTTGAACGACCCGTAGTGCTGGAACAGCAGGTAGAGGGCGATCATGAAGCCAAAGTCGCCGACGCGGTTGGTGACGAACGCCTTCTTGGCCGCCACCGCGGCGGTCTCCCGGTCGAACCAGAAGCCGACCAGGCCGTAGGAGCAGAAGCCGACGCCCTCCCAGCCGAGGAAGCTGAAGAGGTAGTTGTCGGCCATGACCAGGGTGACCATGGAGAACAGGAACAGGTTGAGCAGGAAGAAGAACCGGGGGAAGGACGGGTCGCCCTTCATGTAGCCGATCGAGTAGAGGTGGATCAGGCTGCCGACGCCGGTGACGAACAGGCCCATCATGATCGAGAGCTGGTCGACCTGGAGCCCGAAGCTGACGTGCAGGCCGCCGACGGGGATCCAGGTGAAGATGGTCTTGTCGACGCTGCGGGCGCTCCCGGTCCTGCCGAGCAGGGTGATCCAGCACACCAGGGTGGCGGCGAAGGCCCCGAAGGACAGGACGGTGGCGACGATCCCGGCGAGGGGGTCGCCGAGCCTGCGCCCGCCGAAGAGGAGGACGAGCGCGCCGAGGAGGGGCGCGGCGAGGATGACGTAGGCGGCGTTCAAGGCGGCGTCAGCCCTTCAGGATGTGGACGTCGTCGGCGGTCGCCTCCGAGCGGCGGCGGAAGATGGCCACGATCAGGCCGAGCCCGACCACGACCTCGGCGGCCGCCACCACCAGCACGAAGAACACCGTGGCCTGACCCCCCACGTCGTTGAGGGTCCTGGCGAAGGTCACGAAGGTCAGGTTGACCGCGTTGAGCATCAGCTCGACGCACATGAACATCACGAGGATGTTGCGCCGGATGAGCAGACCCGTCGAGCCCATCCCGAACAGCACCGCCGCGAGGACGAGGTACCACGCCGAGGGAACCGTCATCTCGGCCCCCCCTCTCCTGATGGTTCGGCGGACTCGTGAGCCTTCGGCGCGGTGGTCACCTTGGCCTGCTCCTCGGCGGACATCTCCCCGGCCGCCGGCTGGCGCCGCCTGGCCAGCACGACTGCGGCGACGATGGCGATGACCAGCAGGGCCGAGGTCATCTCGAAGGGCAGCAGGTAGCGGGTGTAGATGCTCTGCCCGAGAACCTGGACGTTCTCCGAGCCGGTGCCGTTGACCCGGCCGGTCACCGAGCGGTCGCCGGTGGTCCAGTTGGACACCCGGGAGAGGCTGAGGAGCAGGGCCAGGGTGACCACGCCGAGGATGGCGGCGATCGGCTTCTGGCCCCGGAAGGGCTCCTTGCCGATGGCCTCACGCCGGTCGACGCCGAGAAACATGATCACGAAGAGGAACAGGATGACGATGGCCCCGGCGTACACGATGATCTGCACCACGGCGAGGAAGTCGGCCGACTGGTCGATGAACTCCACGGCGACGCCGAAGAGGGTCACGACCAGCATCAGCGCGCAGTGCACCGGGTTGCGCAGGATGATCACCCCGATCGCTCCGGTGAGGATCAGGCCGGCACCGACGACGAAGACCGCCCACGCCGAGCCGTGGGCCAGGCGCACACCACTCGACTCGGTGGCGACGGCGACCGTGGCCAGCGGGGCGGACAGGGCGGCGAGCATCTAGAGGCCCTGCCCCTCGTTGTTGGTCTGGGTGCCGGGCACCGGAGGGGTCGGCGTCACGCCGGTCCTGGTGGGGCGCTCGCCGCTCACGCCGATGCCGCGGAAGGCGGCCGACGCGATCTCACGCAGTGACATGTCGTTGTCGGCGGCCACGTCCGCGCTCTCGGGGTCCGACTGGCCCGGCTGGGCCGGGCGCACGCCGTAGCCGAGCTCGCCGGACCAGAGCGGCTTGCCCTCCATCGCGGCCGAGCCGGCCGGTCCGGTCGCCCGGACCCACGCCGAGGTGTTGCGGTCGTCGCCCGGCTTCCAGTCCTCCCACGGCATCTGCTGGGGCCGGCCTTCGTCGTCGACCAGCAGCTCGGCCTTGGTGTAGATGGCGTCGTCGCGGTTGGTGAAGGAGAACTCGAACATCTTGGACTCGGTGATGGCCTCGGTCGGGCAGGCCTCCACGCACAGGTCGCAGTGGATGCAGCGCAGGAAGTTGATCTCGTAGACGAACCCGTAGCGCTCGCCGGGCGACACCGGGGCATCGGGCGGGTTGTCGGCGCCGCGCACGTAGATGCAGCTGGCCGGGCAGACTCCGGCGCACAGCTCGCAGCCGATGCACTTCTCCATGCCGTCCTCGTAGCGGTTGAGCACGTGGCGGCCGTGGAAGCGCTCCGGCTTGGGCCGCTTCTCCTCCGGGTACTGCACGGTGACCTTGGGCTTGAAGGGCAGCTTGCCGGTGACGACGAAGCCCTTGAAGAAGTTGACGAACCCGTCCAGGGAGCTCATTGGTCCCCCTTCGAAGCGATGGCGGCCCAACCTGCGCTCATCGGCTCGCTCGCGAGGTCGCTCACGGGGCACCTCCCGCCACGTCGGCCGGTGTCGCCGCGCTCACCATCAGCTCCTCACGCTGGGCCTCGAGGCTGCTGGCCCCGCGCCCGACGTCGATGGCCCGCAGCAGCAGCGTGAAGCCGAGGAGGCTGACGCCGACGCTGGCCAGGCCCCACCACTCCGACACCTGGAAGCCGGCGTCGATCATCAGCATGGCCAGGGCGAGGGGGATGAGGCGCTTCCAGGCCAGCTCCTGGAGCTGGTCGTAGCGCATGCGGGGCAGGGTGGCCCGGATCCACACGAAGATGTAGAGGATGATCAGCACCTTGAGGGCAAACCAGAACGGACCGATGGTGTTGCCGGCGATGGCCGGCCCGTCGGGTCCGCCCAGCCACAGCGTGGTGATGATCGCTGCGCCGGTCACCAGGTTGGCGTACTCGGCCAGGTAGAAGAAGGCGAAGCCGATCGAGGAGTACTCCAGGTTGAAGCCGCCGGCCAGCTCCTCCTCCGCCTCGACCAGGTCGAACGGCGCCCTGGTCATCTCCGCGGTCAGCGCGATGCAGAACAGGAAGAACGGGATGAAGCCGGTCCTGATGATGTTCCAGTGGACGAGGAACGACCCGTGCTGCGCGGTCCAGATGGCGCTGGTGTGCAGGGAGCCGGTCTCGAGCACGACCGAGGCGACGGTCAGCCCGAGCACCGCCTCGTAGGAGACCATCTGGGCGCTGGCCCGCACCGAGGCCAGCAGCGGGTACTTGGAGCCCGACGACCAGCCGGCGAGCATGACGCCGTAGACGGCCACCCCGGAGGTGGCCAGCACCAGCAGGATGCCGAACGGCGGGTCGACCAGCTGCAGGCGGGTCTGGTGACCGGCGATGGTGATGGTGCCACCGAAGGGCACGACCGAGAAGGCCACGAAGACGGGCACCAGCGCGATGTACGGAGCCGCCTTGTACACCCACTTGTCCGCCCTGACCGGGACGAACGCCTCCTTGAAGAACAGCTTGGTGCCGTCAGCCAGTGACTGCAGCCAGCCGCCGGGGCCGGCCCGGTTGGGTCCGTACCTGACGCCCAGCCAGGCCACCGCCTTGCGCTCGTACATGACCATGAACAGCACCGACACGAGGGCGATGGCGAACACGGCGACGGCCTTGACGATCAGGATGATCCACACGGCCAGATCGAGGCCGTGGGCGAACACCGGGTCGCCGACGTAGGACAGCAGCATCAGGACGAGCCTCCTCTGCCGGCTCCTGGGCGGCTCTCGACGCGCACGGCGACGGGGCCGGTGGGGGCGCCGATCAGCTCGGTGGCGCTCCCGGCCGGCTGGTTGAGCGGCACCACGACGGTCCCGGGCGGGACCTTGGCGTCGGCGTGGGCGGCCAGGACCAGGCTGCCGGCGGCGGTGCTGACCCGCACCTCGGTGCCGGTGGCGATCCCCATGCGGTCGAGGTCATCGGGGTGCAGGGAGGCGCCCCAGGTCGGGTGGAGCCCAGCGAGGGAAGGGGCGTGGGCCACGCCGGTCCCCGCGTCCCAGAGCGTCCTGCGGGTGACGAGCAGCATGGCGTCGGGGTCGCCCCCACCGGTCCCCGGCGTCGGGGATGCTCCCGCGGGAGGGGCGCGCAGCATGGGCGGCTGCTCGGGCGCGGGCGGGGCGTCGTCGGTTGCGGCTTCCATGGCCTCCGTCGCTTCGGTGTCGGCCGGCTGGGGCCCGGCGCCGCTCACGGCGGTCGCTCCAGGTTCATCGGCTTCGCCGGGTTCGTCGGGTTCGGCGGGTTCCGAGTCGTCGAGCAGGGTCCCCGCACCGTGGGCCGAACCGTTGTTGGCCGAACCGTTGTTGGCCGAACCGTTGTTGGCCGAACCGTTGTCGGCTGAACCGTTGCGGGTCGCGGCTGCCGCGATGGCGCTGCGGGGCAGGGTGTGCATCTCGGCCGAGGCGATGCCGGGATCGGCCATCGGGTCGAGGGCACGCGGGCGCGGCGTGGCCGGGGGGTGCGCACCGAGCGGCACGACGACCCCGTCGCTGCCGAAGGCCGCGGTCAGGGTGGCGAGCTCGACGCCCTGGTGGAGCGGCGAGACCTCGCCGATCTCGGCCCAGATGTCCTCCAGGCTGGAGAATCCGAGGTCGACGCCCATGCGCCAGGCCAGCTCGGTGGCGATCATCCAGTCCGGCCAGGCGGTGCCCGGCGCCGTGACGATGGCCCCCAGATGGCTGATGCGCCCCTCGAGGTTGGTGAAAGTGCCGCGTCGCTCCCCGTAGGTGGCGGCGGGCAGGACCACGTCGGCGTGCCGGGACGAGTCGGTGAGGAAGGTGTCGACGGCGACCACGAGCCTGGCCCCCTGCACCCCCTTGAGGGCGCCGAGGGTGTCGGGGAAGTCGGTGACCGGGTCGGCCCCGAGCAGGACCAGCGCCCCGATCCGGCCGTGGGCCGCGGCGGCGAGGATCCCGGCGGTGTCGAGGCCGCGCTCGGCCGGCAGCTCGGTCGACCAGTGGTGCTCGTACCAGGCCCGGCCCTCGTCGAGGCTCACCCGTCCCGGCAGCACGCCGGGCGCCAGGCCGAGGTCGATGGCGCCGTGGACGTTGGCGCGGCGGAGCGCGGACAGGAAGGCCACGCCGGGGATGCCGGCGAGGGCGGCGGCCGCGCCGGCGACCTCCTCGGCCGATTCGGACAGGGAGCCTCGGCCGAGCACGACCACCACGGAGGGACCGTCGCCGCCACCGAGGCTGGCCGCCCTGCGCAGGTGGGCCCTGACCGCCTCGATGTCCGCGGCGGCGATGCCGGCGGTGGCGGTGGCCGGCCCGTCGGCGAGCACGGCGGCGACCAGGTCGCCGACCTGGCCGGGCCGGTAACGCAGCGTGGCGGCGGCATAGGGCGACAGGCCGGTGGCGGTGGGCGCCAGCTCGACGATCTGCACCCCGTCCTCGCGCGCCGCGTGGCGCAGGCGGAGGTAGACGATGGGCAGCTCTTCTTTGACGTCGGGCCCGAGGGTGATGACGAGCGGTGCGCTGGCCGCCTCGTCGATGGTCGCCCTGGGCAGGCCGAGGACGACGTCGGCGGGCAGGCCGTCGCCGATCTGGGCGTCGACGTGGTCGGTGCCGAGGGCGACGCGCGCCAGCTTGGCCCAGGCGTAGGCGTCCTCGTTGGGCAGTCGGGCGCCACCGATGACCGCGGTGGCGTCCCCCTTGGCCCCGGCCAGACCGTCGGCCGCGAAGGCCAGCGCCTCGGCCCAGGTGGTCTCGACCAGCTCGTCGCCCTTGCGGATCATCGGGACGGTGAGGCGGTCGCCGCTGTTGACCGCCTGGTAGTCGAAACGGCCCTTGTCGCACAGCCAGGCCCAGTTGACCGGGTCGTTGTCGACCCCGAGCTTGCGCACCAGCTCGTCGGTCGAGGACTGCACCGCGGTGCGGCAGCCGACCGAGCACGACGTGCACGTCGACTCGACCTGGCCGAGGTCCCAGGGCCTGGCCCGGAAGCGGTACGGCGTGGCGGTCAGCGCGCCGACCGGGCAGATCTGCACGATGTTGCCGCTGAAGTAGGAGCTGAACGGGTTGTCGTCGGCGAAGACGGCCACCTCGGTCTTGTCGCCCCGCTCGTAGAAGTCGATCAGCGGGTCGCCGGCGACCTCGTCGGCGAAGCGGACGCAGCGTCCGCACTGGATGCAGCGCTCCCGGTCGAGGTTGACCAGCTCGGAGATCGGGATCGGCTTGTCCCAGTGCCGCTTCTCCTCGACGAAGCGCGACTCGCCAGGTCCGTAGGCGAGGGTCTGGTCCTGCAGGGGGCACTCGCCGCCCTTGTCGCACACCGGGCAGTCGAGTGGATGGTTGACGAGGAGGAACTCGAGGACACCGTCCTGCGCCTTCTTGGTCGCCGGCGAGGTGGTCGAGATCTTCATGCCGTCCGAGACGGGGTTGTAGCAGGCCGGCATCAGGGTGGGACCGCGGGGGCCGTCGACCTCCACCAGGCACATGCGGCACATGCCGACCGGCTTCATCCGTGGGTGGTAGCAGAAGCGCGGGATGTAGGTGCCGGCTTCGTCGGCCACGTCGATGATCAGCTGCCCCTTGCGGGCGGTCACGTCGCGGCCGTCGATGGTGACGGTCACCGCCTCGGTGCCGACGTTGACCGGCGGCGGGGTGCCGACCGCGGTCTCGGTGAGCACCGGCTTGCGGGCCAGGCGGACCGGGACCGAGGCGGGAGCGGCGGTCGGGGTGGCGGCGGAGGGCGTGGCGGCCGCCGCGGGCGAGCCGACGCCGGCACGCGGCGGGGTGGGCTCAGACACGGGCCACCCTCCCGGGGAGGCGGTCGGGCGGGAACGGGCAGCCGCCGCCGCGGATGTGGGCGAGGAACTCGTCGCGGAACATGGCGATCCCCGACGCCACCGCCGGGGGGATCGACGGGCCGAGCACGCAGATGGTGGTCTGCGCCGGCGGCCACTTCACGCCGGGGGAGATGTTGTCGCACACGTCCATGAGCAGGTCCAGGTCGGTCTCCCTGCCGTTGCCGGCCTCGATGCGCTGCAGGATCTTCTCGACCCAGCCGCCACCCTCGCGGCACGGCGTGCACTGGCCGCACGACTCCCGGTGGAAGAAGCGCACGATGCGCCACGCGGCGCGCACCGCGCAGGTGGTGTGGTCCATCGGGATGACCGAGCCGGAGCCGGCCATGGTGCCGACCTCGGCGATCTTCTCGTTGGCGAGGAGCACGTCGAGGTGCTCGGGGCCGAGCCAGGGTGACGACGCCCCGCCGGGCACGAAGGCCTTGAGCTCGTTGTCGTCGCGCATGCCGCCACCGAGCTCGGGGGCGTAGATGAGGTCGCGGAAGCTGACCTTGGCGAACTCGAGCTCGTAGTTGCCGGGGCGCTTCACGTGACCGGAGAGGGCGAGGAGCTTGGTTCCCTTGGAGCGCCCCTCCCCGAGGGCGGCGAAGGCGTCGCCGCCGTTGATCATCACCCACGGCAGGTTGCAGACGGTCTCGACGTTGTTGACGATCGTCGGCGCGCCGTAGAGCCCCATGACCGCAGGGAAGAACGGGGGCTTGATGCGCGGGTAGCCCCGCTTGCCCTCGAGGCTCTCGAGCAGCGCGGTCTCCTCGCCGCAGATGTACGCGCCGGCGCCGGGGTGGACCACGATGTCGACGGACCAACCGCTGCCGAAGATGTCGCGGCCTGCTGCGCCGTAGGCGTAGGCCTCGTTGAGGGCGGCCTGGACCCGCTCGATGGCGAGGGGGAACTCGCCTCGCACGAACAGGAAGACCTGGTCGGCGCCGACCGCGTACGCGCAGATGAGGGCGCCCTCGATCAGGAGGTGGGGATCGCCCTCGAGGAGCATGTGGTCCTTGAAGGTGGCCGGCTCGCTCTCGTCTCCGTTGATGGTGAGGTAGACGGGCTCGCTCTTGGCCAGCATCCCCCACTTGCGACCGGCCTCGAAGCCGGCGCCGCCGCGACCGAGGACGTTGGCCGTGTTCACGTGGTCGTGGACCTGCTCGGGGGTCATGGCGAGCGCCTTGCGCAGGCCGTCGTAGCCGCCGTCTTCGAGGTAGCCGCCCAGCTCCCAGGAGCGGGGCGTGGTCAGGCGGCGGCTGACGATCCGGGGGACGTCGGTGAGCGACATCAGTGCTCCGCCGGGCCCGACGGCCCGTCGAGGGCGGCGACGGCCGACGTGGTGGCGTGGTGCTCGAGGTCCGCCCCGTCGGCTGCGCTCCTCGCCGGGTTGGCGGGGGTGGTCGTCTCCGCGGTCGGCCGGGTGGGGCCGCCGGCGCCGTGGAGGGAGGCACCGGCCGCGACCAGTCCGACGGTGCGGCGCACCCGAGAGAGGGTGCCGTGCGGGGGGACCTCGCCGTCGAGCTCGCCGGCGGCCAGGCGCTCGGCCAGCCGGTCGAAGCCCTCGGGGTCGACGTCGCCGAAGAAGCGCCAGTTGACCGTGAGGCACGGGGCGTTGCCGCAAAGGGCCAGGCACTCGGCGTCCTCGAGGGTGAAGAGGCCGTCGGTCGTGGTGCCGCCAGGGGCGACGCCGAGGCGCTCCTCGATGTGGTCGAGCAGCTCGTAGGCGCCCTGGAGCATGCAGGCGATGTTGGTGCACACGGCGACCAGGTACCTGCCCACCGGCTCGACGTGGAACATGTCGTAGAAGGTGGCCGTGCCCCGCACCTCGGCGGGGGCCAGGCCGACGAGCTCGCCGGCGTGGGCCATCCCGTCCTCGGTCAGGTACCCGTCCTGCTCCTGGAGGAGGTGCAGGATCGGCATCAGAGCCGAACGGGCCTGCGGGTACAAGCCGATCAGGTCTCGTGCCCGGCGCTCGTTGTCGGGGGTCAGGCGCGCCACGTCGGCCGATCCTTGCCCAACGTGCGCGCTGCGGTCCAACCGACGCTCACCGACCGGGGGGACCCGCGCCGGTGTCCTGCGCGCCTCACCGGTCGACGTCGCCGAGGATCGGGTCGGTCGTCGAGACGATGGCGATGGCGTCGGGGATGAGGGCCCCGTGCATCATGCGCGGCATGGCCTGGAGGTTGGCGAAGCTGGCGGCGCGCATGTGGATCCGGTACGGCCGGCTGGTCCCGTCGGACACGATGTAGCAGCCGCTCTCGCCCCTCGGGCTCTCGACCGGCACGTAGGCCTCCCCCGGTGGCACCCGGAATCCGTCGGTGTAGAGCTTGAAGTGGTGGATCAGCGCCTCCATCGACTCGTCGATCCGGCTCCGCGGCGGCGGGGTGACCTTCTTGTCCTGGACGCGGTAGTCGCCGGCGGGCATGCGCTCGCAGATCTGCTGGCAGATGCGCACCGACTCGCGGATCTCGTTGAAGCGGATGGCGTAGCGGTCCCAGCAGTCGCCGACCTCGCCGACGATGACGTCGAAGTCGACCTGGTCGTAGGCCAGGTAGGGCTGGTCGCGGCGCAGGTCCCTCGGCACGCCGGTCGAGCGGAGCAGCGGACCGGTGATCCCCAGGCTGATGGCCTCGTCGGCGGTGAGGGGCCCGACGCCCTGGAGGCGGCCCTGGAGGATCGGCTGGCCGGTGAGCAGGTTGTCGTACTCGTCCATGCGCCTGGGGATGGACTCGCACAGCGCGGCGACGTCGTCGCGCCACCCGTCGGGCAGGTCGGCGGCCACCCCACCTGGCCGGAAGTAGTTGTGGTTCATCCGCAGGCCGGTGACCTTCTCGAAGAACTGCAGCAGCACCTCGCGCTCGCGCCACCCGTAGACGAGCATGTTGATGGCGCCGATGTCCGAGCCGTTGGTGGCCAGCCACAGCATGTGGGAGCTGATCCGGTTGAGCTCGCACATGAGCATGCGGATCCAGATCGCCCGCTCGGGGACCTCGACGCCGAGCAGCTTCTCCGTCGAGAGGCAGAAGCCCAGCTCGTTGAAGAACGGCGAGATGTAGTCCATCCGGGTGACGTTGGTGCCCCCCTGGTGGTACATCAGCTCCTCGCCCGTCTTCTCCATGCCGGTGTGGAGGTAGCCGATCACCGGCTTGGAGCGCAGGATGGTCTCGCCGTCGAGCTCGACCATGACCCGGAGCACGCCGTGGGTGGACGGGTGCGAGGGCCCGAGGTTGAGGATCATCGTCTCGTCGTCGGGCACGTCGATGTCGATGTCGTCGATGTCGATGCCGACGCCCTCGGAGAGGCGCAGCACGCCGCCGAGCTCCCGCCGCAGCTCGGGAGCCCCGGTCGAGCGGCGTGACACCAGCTCCTGGGCGCCCTCGGAGGTCTTGTCCTCGAGCATCTCGGTCAGGTCCCGCCCGCCGGGGGTGGTGCGTCCGAGGACCTTGTCGATGATGGAGCGCCTGCGGCTCTCGGTTGGGGGGACGCTCCCGTCGGGGTTCCTGGCCACGGGCACGGTGTGGCCGACGCCGTCGGGCTCCTCCGCGGTCCGGCGGGCGTGGCGGCCGGCCACGCCGAGGGCGGTGGCCGCCTGGCTGTCCGCCGTGCTGGCGTGGCCGCCGGCACGGTCGTCAGGACTGGCACGGTGGTCAGGGCTGGCAGGGTGGTCAGGGCCGGCAGGGTGCTCGGGGGTAGCCGGATGGTCGGGCGGGTCGGAGGCGCCGGGGAGAGCTTCGCTCGTGGTGCTCATGGGGTGACTTCCGTTCGGAGGTGGGGGGCCGACGGTCGCGCCGGGCGGGTCGGTGGGGAGGCGCTCAGCCTGCGCCCGGTGCTTCCTTGAACTGCACAGCCACGTGACCGGTGGCGTAGTCCTTGCGGAGGGGGTGGCCCTCCCAGTCCTCGGGCATGAGGATCCTGGTCGGGTCGGGGTGGCCGTCGAAGCGGATGCCGTACATGTCGTACACCTCGCGCTCGTGGGCCTCGGTGCCCGGCCAGATGTCGAACAGGGTCGGCACCGACGGGTCCGACTCGGGCACCTGGCAACGGACACGGATCCTGCGGTTGTGGGCGATCGAGACCAGCTCGACCACCACCTCGAAGCGCTCGGGGGCGACGCCGGCGGGAAGGTCACGGCCCGGGTGGGTCAGGTAGTCGACCCCGAGGACGCCGACGGGCATGTCGAAGCCGTCGGCCCTCAGCCCCTCCATGAGCGGCAGGTACCGCTCCCGGTCGCTCAGCACGACGGTGGCGCCCAGGCTGTCGACCACCGGGCAGCCGTAGAGCTCGTCGACGTCGTCGGAGGGTCCGGGCGACTCGGCATCGCCGGAGGCCCCGGGCGACTCGGTGCCGTCGGACGACCCCGCGTCGCCGGCGGCGCCACCCTCGGCGCGCTGGGAGGGCGAGGCCTCGGGCGTGCCGGCCGCGGTCGGGGTGGGGGGACCGCCGTCCTGCGCGCCCTGGGGCTGCGCCTGGTCGGGCCTGGTGGGGTCGGGGGTGCCACCGTTGGCCTTGGTGGCATCGGCGCTCTCGCCGACGGGGTCGGGCCGGTCGCTCCCGCTCACAGGCTGGCGGAGCTGCGGCCGGCGATGCTCAGGCGCTGCGGCGTGGGCGGCAGCTCCAGGTGGATGCCGGCGCCCTCCCCGGCGCGCCGGGTGATCTCGCCCAGGCGGATCTTCTGGTGGAGGGTGAGGATCGAGTGGATGAGCGTCTCGGGGCCGGGAGGGCACCCGGGGGCGTAGACGTCGACCGGCACGATCTGGTCGACGCCCTGGACGATCGCGTAGTTGTTGAACATCCCACCCGTGCTGGCGCACACCCCCATGGAGATGACCCACTTGGGCTCCATCATCTGGTCGTAGACCTGGCGCAGCACTGGAGCCATCTTCTGGCTCACCCGCCCGGCGACGATCATCACGTCGGCCTGACGCGGCGAGGCGCGGAAGACCTCCATGCCGAAGCGGGCCAGGTCGTAGTTGGCTGCGCCGGCCGCCATCATCTCGATGGCGCAGCAGGCCAGGCCGAAGTTGGCCGCCCACGAGCTCGACGCCCTGGCCCACTTGACCATGCCTTCGAGCGTGCCGGTCAGGAAATTGTGCTGGAGGCTCTCGAGTCCCATGTGCTCAGTCCGATCCCATCAGGTTGAGCCGTGCGGCCCAGCCGAGTGCTGCGCTGGTCGCCGTCGCGCTCACCCGGAGCCCGTCTGGTCGCCGACGGCGACCGGGACCGGCCGCGTGCCCGGCTCGGCCTCCTCGCCGATCAGCTCGCCGGGCTGCGCCTCGGCGCCACCGTCGCCCGACTCGTCGGCCGGGCGCAGCGCAGGCCCGTCGATGGCCACCTGCTGGGGCCGCGGCACCCGCCGCACCGTCGAGGTGGTGGTCCTGGTGAGGTCGGTGGAGGGCTTGTTGCGCAGTCCCTGGAGGGGGCCCCAGTCGAGGGCACCGTTGGAGACCAGGTAGGCGAAGGAGATGAACACGATCACGGCGAAGGTGCCCATCTCGGCCAGACCGAACTTGGAGAGCTGGTGGTACTCGACGGCCCACGGATAGAGGAAGACGACCTCGATGTCGAAGATGATGAAGATCATCGCCACCAGGTAGAAGCGGACAGGGAAGCGGGCCGCAGGCGACCGGCGGGGCACGATGCCGGACTCGTACGGGCCCTCCTTGGCGGCGGTGGGCCGCTTGGGTCCGAGCACGGCCGAGGCCAGGAACGAGCCGGCGGCGAAGGCCACGCCGATGGCGAGCATCAGCACGATCGGGAGGTACTGCTCCATCGACTCGGTCCTCACCTGTCTTCGGTCGGGTGTGCGTGCGAGAGGTTTCTACGTCCCGACGGGGCGTCTGCGCCAACGGGCGCACCGGGTCGGGACTACTCGACTCAGAGGCTACCCACGAGCGGGGCCGAGGACCGAACCGGGCCGGCGCTCAGGGGGCAGCGGTGCGGCCGCCGACGCGCTCAGAGGGAGGTCGGGCTCCCGGGCCGGCCGCCGTCCCCCAGGCCGCCCGACCAACGATCGCCCTGCTGGCCGGGGCCGAACGACCGGCGTCCCCGGGCGCTCCCGCAACGCCGGCCGCCTCGGCCGAAGGTGAGAAACGCCCACGGCACGACGAACCAGAGCCACCAGGGGTAGCCGTAGCCGTTGTTGGCCCAGGCGAAGATCGAGACGACGGCCACCAGCAGCAGGAGCCGGTGGCGCCCAGCCATGCCCAACCAGCCGGCGCCCGCCGGGCGGCTCGGCCCCGCTGCGTTGACCGGCTGGGCGGTCCAGGAGCCGGGCATCGCCGAGGTCCGGATCGGCGGCAGGTCGGCCAGCAGCACGCTCAGGTCGTCGCCGATCCTGGCCTGGTAGGCCAGGCCGGAGCGCTCCTCGAACTCGCCCAGGTCGATCCTTCCCGCACCCAGGTGCTGGCGGAGCAGGTCGACGGCCTGGGTCCGCTCGGCGTCGCCGACCCGCAGCGAACCGGACGCCCGACCCGGCGACTCGTCGCCCCCGCTCGTGTCCCAGTTGTGCTGTGCCATCTCGACCTCCGTGCCATCTCGACCTCTGTCGCACCATCGTCGAACCGAGGCTATGCCCACGTCGACCCGGACGGAAGTGCCGCCGCTCCCGAGCCCCGCCATGACAGCTGTCGTGGACGGCGACAGCCCAGCCGGCCAGAGGCGATCCGCTGGCGGGGCGAGCCCCCGCGGCGTTGACTGGCAGCCATGTCGACGAGGCCGTTCCCCACCTCCTGGACGGTGCCTCCCCGGGTCGAGCCGGGCGACCGGGTGGCGGTCCTCTCGCCGTCGTGGGCCGGTCCCGCCTTCTTCCCCCGGGTCTTCGACCTCGGCCTGGAGCGGCTGCGCACCGAGCTCGGCCTGGTCCCCGTCGAGTTCCCGACCACCCGTCGATCCGGTGCCTCCCCGGGCGAGCGGGCGGCCGACGTCAACGAGGCGTTCGCCGACCCCTCGATCCGGGCGGTGCTCACGAGCATCGGCGGTGTCGACGGCATCAAGGTGCTCCCCCACCTCGAGGCCGACGTGATCGCCGCCCACCCCAAACTGTTGGTCGGCTACAGCGACAACACCAACCTGCTGCTCTACCTGTGGAACCTCGGCATCGTCGGCTACCACGGGCCCTCCGTCATGGCCCAGCTGGCGCGCGCCGGGCGACCGCACCCCACCACGGTGTCGTCGCTGCGCACGGCGCTGTTCGCCGGCGGGACCCTGGAGGTCGCGGAGCTCGGCGAGTCCACCGACGAGGACGGCGACTGGGCCGCCATCTCCTCCGCCACGCCCGCTGCGCTGACTTTGCTGCCCGAGCCCGCGCTCCGCCCTGCGGCCCCGTGGAGCTGGCACGGCCCGACGGTCCGCGTGACCGGCCCGGCGTGGGGAGGGTGCCTCGAGATCATCGACCTGCAGCTGCGCGTCGACCGGTGGCTGGCCGAGCCCGCGGCCTACGACGGCGCCGTGCTGGTGCTCGAGACGTCGGAGCAACAGCCGCCCTCCTCGGCCGTCGAGTCCCTGTTGACGGCCATGGGCGAGCGCGGGATGCTCCAGCGCTTCGCCGCCGTGCTGCTCGGGCGGCCCAAGTCCACCTCCGCCGACCGGCCACGACCCCTCCAGGAGCGGGCGGCCTACGCGGTCGAGCAGATCGCCGCCGTCGTGTCGACCGTCGCCGAGTACCTCCCGGGCGACGGCGACAACCCCGGCATCCCGATCGTCGCCAACCTCGACATCGGCCACACCGACCCCCAGCTGGTCGTCCCCATGGGCGGCGCCGTCACCGTCGACTTGGTCGAGGGGCGCATCTCCTTCGAGCTCTGAGTTGCTCCGTTGCTCGCCGGCCCTTCCGAGCGGCGCCCCCCGGCGGCGGCGGGGGCGGCCGTTCTGCGTCGGTGGCGGCCCCGGTGCGCCTGCGTTGCCTGTCTCGTGGAGGCGATGGGCCGCCTTGGTCGGTGCGGCGTGGCGGGCGTCGGCGCCCGGAGGGCGGGGCGGCAGGCCGCGGCGGCGCGCCCGTTCTCGGGGCGATCGACCGCATTTAGCGCGGCCGGGAGACCCCAGGTCGTGCCGAACCTGTCCCGTGACCGCAGACGGGGTCCCGCTAGCTCCGGTCACGCCCATGCCACGCCCGGTCACGCTCACGCCAGAGCGCTGACGCCAGAGCGTTCTCCGGACGCTCCACCGCGCTGAGCGCGGTTGCGGGTCCGAAGATCAGGTCGACGCACTTCGCGACCGCTGGTCGCGCCGGACCTGTCCGGTGGCCGGAGACGGGGCGCCTCCGCAGCCGCCCGGCGCGCCTGGGCAGCCGGGCAACCGGGCAGGCCGAGAAGTGGAGCGCCCGCACTTTCCGCGGCTCTCAACAGCGCCCAGCGCGTCCGCACGTCCCGAAATACGAAGAGCTCGGACTTGGGACCGCAGGGCATGCGCCCACCGCACTGCGCCGTACCTAGCCAACGCCAAAGGCTCGTAAGCGGAGATGCCCTCCGGGCATCCAGCCATCCCGGCGGATCTTCCCATGCGCCCGGGTGAAGGGTCAGCCGGAGGTGATGACCGCCTGAACCTGCCCGATCCGAAAGCCACGCAGCGTGCCTGTAGTGTGCAGATCATGAAGGTGGCCGCCTTGGCCTCCGATCCTCCACGTCGCCTGCCATCGCTCGGTCACGGTGATGCTCACCAACCCGGTGTTGTCGTAGGTGTGGGTAATCGTCCCGGAGGGATACGAGCCGCCGGTCGTTGAATATGGTCCGGTCGTCGGCGTCTTGTCGCCCCAGTCCACCGTGTAGCTGCCCACCCCCATTATCACCAGTTCCCCGAACGGCGTCGGTCTCGTCCATGACGCCGGCGTCCGCGTGTCACCAGCCGACAGGTAGGTCACCTTTCCGGTGATCGCATAGTTGGGCTGGCTCGAAGGCCTCGGCACTGGGAGGCGGATCGTGTCCCAGAAAGCTTGGGCGAGTTGTGCAGGCGTAACGCGTACCACCGGCACAGTTCCGCCGGTGGGGGCGCCAGGACAAGACGGGTAATTCTGTTGTAACGCTCGGTCCCTGACTTCAATCGATGCTATCAGCTCATGCGATAGGCCAGTAGCTGTAACATAGGTTGGTGCCCAACACGGAGAACCATTGGGGCCATTATTGGCGATTTGAACGAGCAGAACCACTGGAGACGAAGTCCCGTTAGAACGTGCTTGGGACGCTGTTGACGAAGGACCACCTTCCGCAGAAGTGGACGTTCCTGCGGCCCCTGTGCTATTGATTGATCCTCCACACGTTACGGCACCTCCTAACCAATCGCGTGTGCAATTGGGAGTCTGAGCGGCAGCCGGATTATCAGACACTTGGAGCAGCGGAACGATGGAACAGGCAACAATTGCAAAGGCAACCGCGGCCTTCACGATGGACATTTGTTCGGGATTGCGCTGGCCGTCGTTGTGGCGCCATCGAAAGCGATAACCCATCCGGTTGGATTGACTTGCCGGGCAGACTTAAATTCAGCTCGTCGGAGCTCCACATATTCTCGGACGGGAGGATCTATTACCCGCCGGGCGATCGGATGTGAGTTTGTCTGAACTCGGGCATAGATGCAAGAAGACTGAGCTTCTACAAGCTCGATTACTTTCATCGTCGGGTCACCGGGATGACGCCTGAACCGATTATACGATGTTTGCAAGTCTCGCAACAAGTAGCCGTCCTCTTGCGACGCCAACCCTCGCAAATAAACTGCACCCAAGTCTCTAATCGCGGCCGGAGTCAAATTATGAGCCCCAACACTCGACCGGATTGCGTTCCCGTCGACATGATTGAGCACGCGTAGGACAGCGGCGACATAGGCGACGGTGATCCGCTTCGGTACTACCGAGGTGTCGATGGTGGTGGTCGTGGTGGACGGGAGGGGTGCCGTGGCCGGAGTGGTCGGGACCGGGGTTGTCACAGGCGGCAGGGTCCCGGTAGCGGGAGTGACAGGGCTGGTGGAGGGATGTGTAGTGCCACAGGCCGCCGTGATGAAGACGAGGGCGGCAGCGATCAGAAGGCATGTGCGTCTCATAGGTTCTCTACTACTTTCGCGTCGCTGCGCTGGGCGCGCAAGGGTGGTTTGTCGTCCGCCCGGCGCTCCAGCCAGCCGCTCCCGCCGGAGCGGGCTTGGACGACGGGGGTTGGAGCGACCCGTGGGGACCGCCCCCTGACGGATGGTGGGAGCGCGAGGGGGGACGAGCGCGATGGCCAGACGGCCCCTGAGCGCCCCCGGCGACGGTGGGCCACCGTCGTAGGTCCGCTGGCGGACCTACATTCACTCCATGTCGGTGATCGATCAGACGGAGGGCGTTCGCCGCTGCGACGTGCTCGTCGTAGGTGGTGGACCGTCGGGAACGGCGTGCGCATACTGGCTGGCTTCCGCCGGCCACGACGTCGTGCTCCTCGAACGCAAGAGCTACCCGCGGGAGAAGACCTGCGGCGACGGGCTCACCCCGCGGTCGGTCGGCCAGCTCGAGGCCATGGGTCTCGGCGACGAGCTGGCCGCCGCCGGGCACCGCTACGACGGGCTCCGCTCGCACGGCTTCGGCCGCACCCTGGCGTTGACCTGGCCGTCACATCCCGACCTCCCCGGCTACGGCTACGTGATCACCCGCAAGGATCTCGACGCCCTGGTCGCCCGGCGCGCCGAGAAGGCGGGGGCGACGGTGTGGGAGAAGGCCGAGGCCAAGGACCCGATCGTGGAGGGGGGACTGCTCCGAGGGGTCACCGTGCTCCGCAAGAGCGACCCGTCCGCTCCCCCCGTGGAGGTCCGTGCCCGTTACACGGTGATCGCGGATGGGGCCAACTCCCGGCTGGGCCGGGCGCTCGGGACCAGCCGCAACCGGGCCTATCCGCTCGGCATGGCGATCCGCGGGTACTACGAGTCGCCGATGCACGACCAGCCGTGGATCGACAGCTGGCTGGACATCCGGGACAAGGGGGGCAATGTCCTCCCCGGGTACGGCTGGATCTTCCCGGTGGGCGACGGCCGGGTGAACGTCGGTGTCGGCCTGCTCTCCACGTTCAACCAGTGGAAGAGCGTCAACACGACCCATCTGATGGAGAGCTTCGTGGAGTACGCGCCGCCGGAGTGGGACCTCAGGCCCGAGACGTGCTGCGGGCCGCCGACGGGTGGCCGCCTCCCGATGGGCATGTCGGTCGGCCCGAGGGTCGGGCCCAACTACCTGGTGGTCGGCGACGCCGGCGGCAGCATCAACCCGTTCAACGGGGAGGGCATCGCGTACGCCTACGAGACGGGGCGCATGGCGGCCGACGCGACACATCTGGCCCTGGCCAGCGGCGACGGGTTGGCGCTCCGGAGCTACCAGCGGCAGGTCGACGAGACCTACGGCCTGTACTTCAAGGTGGCCAGGGCATTCGTGCACCTCATCGGGCACCCGGAGGCCATGCGGCTCCTCGTGACCACGGGCCTGCGCAGCCGGAGCCTGATGGAGTGGGTGCTGCGGATCATGTCCAACATCCTCCGCCCCGACGAGCTCGGGCCGGCCGAGGCCGCCTACAAGGCGGTGGCCGCCATCGCCCGGCTGGTCCCCGAGGCGGCCTGACCCCCCCCGGGCGGACTGAACCCGGCTCAGACCCGGTGCGAGACGTAGCGCACGTCCGGTGCCCCCTCCTCGTTGTCGCCTTCGGTCGTCTCGGCGGCGACGAAACCGTGGCGCTCGTAGAAGCGCCGGGCGCCGGCGTTGGCCTGGAAGGTCCACAGCTCGAGCGCGTCTCGCGATGCCTGGGCGAACCGGACCAGCTCGGAGCCGATCCCCCGCCCGGTGTGGTCGGGGTGGACGTAGAGCTGCTCGAGCCAGGTTCTGTCGAGGACGAGGAGCCCACCCAGCGAGCCATCGCGGGCGGCCGAAACCCACACCTCCTGGGTCAAGAGGACCACGGTCTCGAACCAGGCGACGACCTCTGCGTCGGTGTGCACCGGCGGCGGGATGGCCGGCACGGCCGCCCGCCGCGCGGCCAGCCAGAGTCGGGCGAGGGCGGCTCCTTCGTCGGGTCGGGGCCGCCGTAGGACCGGCCCGTCAGCCGGCACAGGCCCGTCAGCCGACACGGGTCTGCTGCGCCAGACGCACCACCGGCCCGGACCACGCCATCAGGGGCCACGATAGGCGTCCCGGATCAGCCCGCGTCTCTCTCCGCTTGGCGGCGTGGCGATGTGGGAGCTGGAGCACGCAGCAGCACCGGAGGTGCGGGGCGACATCGATTGCCGTGACCTTGGCAGTCGAGGGCGAGCAGGTCCGCCTGGAGCGGGCCGTGGAGATCCACCGGGTACTCCTCCACAACTCACCGCGATCGGAGATCGCTGGGCTGGTTCGCACGGAGCGGCATTGGATCGGCAGAACCAACGACAACCGTGCCGCGCAGACTCCGTGGGCGGCTGAAGGCCCCCTCGGCCGCCACGAGATCCGCCAGAGCACCAGGCAGAAGCGGACCATCGACCAAGTCGACTCCACTCGACAGTCGATGAGCTGTCTGCCCGTTCAACCACCAGAGATAGCCATAGAGGGGTTGAGGTCCGAGGACGGGGACAACGCTTCACCGAGGTAGCCCTCGGCCATCCCGACCGAGGTTCCCGCCCAGGTCCCACCGGCCAGCACCGCCGGACCAAAGCGGGCCACGTCGCGCGCCGAGGTCACCATGCCCTCAAAGGGAGTTCCCGTCTCGGTGGGACCGATTCGGATCCGCGGAGCCGGCTTTCCGGTGTCACCCAGGCCGTCTCCATCCCGAGCGGATCGAAGAGCCAGCCTCGGCTGCGACTGACCAGATCGGTCGCCGCCGCAGTGACGAGGACGCGCTTGCGGGTGTGCCAACTGGCCCCCCAGGCTGGAAAACCAGACGGTCCCGGGGGGGCGCCACGTACCCCAGACGGTCATCGAGCCCGCTCGTCCTGGAAAGCAGGTCGCGACTGGTGATGGATGATTCGGCCTCCGCTGGGGCGGCCGACCATCCCGGGCCTAGATGGCGACTCACCGAGTCGTCGATCTCGATCAAGCCCTTGCCGCTGCGATACCCACCAAGATAGAGACGACGCTCTTCTGAACCGAGGCGACATCCTCGGTCACGCGGCCATCGACAAGGACGTCGCCCCTCAGCCCCAGCGGCAGGACATCAGGCGCCGACCAGTAACGCTCCATGAGGATCCGTCCGCCACAAAGCACGAGCAGGCCGGTCGAGCCGTGCTCCCCGCTGTAGGTCTCGGCCGCCTGGAGCGCCGTCCTCGACCATCCGACGTCCTCGGGCGCGATGACATCCCAGGGAACGTCGACCGCGGGAAAGAAGTAGTCGGCCCGGGGCACAGGATTTGGCGTCGTTGGGGTGCTCATGAGGCTGGCTCGCCGGCGGGGAGAGCAGCGATGGTCGCGGGCCCCACGTCGTCAGCGAGCAGGCGGAGCCGGCCGGCGGTACACACGGCCACATCCCAGCGTCGTTCGCCGAGCACACGATCGATCTCGGTCGCCTCTCGCTGATCACCGAGCTCCCGCTCGACGTGCCAGGTGAGCTCGGCGGGATGAGCGGCGATGTGACGCACCGTGACCTCATTCCCTCGATCGAGCAGTCCCTCTACGATCGGCCGATTCGGCACTCACCGCCGGTGGCTGGCGGACCGTCGTTCTGCGCGCGTCCCCGCGCCGGCGGTCCAGGGCACGCTGCTGATCGGATCTGATAATCTGATGTCATGACGGAGATGAGCGCGACCGAAGCAGCACGTCACTTCGCTGAGCTGCTGGACGCGGTGGAGCACCGCAGCGAGCGGTTCACGATTGTTCGACGCGGCAAGGCCATCGCGTGCATCGAGCCGATCACGGCTGGGCATGGTTCCGACGTCAAGGCGATGTTGCGAAGGCACGCGGTTGATCGGTCGTGGCGCGGCGACCTCGACGCAGTTCGAGAGCTCGTGACCGTTGAGGAGTGAGACTGACGCGACTGCTTCTCGATTCCACGTACCTCATCGACTCTGAACGCTCCGGGGCAGGGTCCGGCAACGCGATCGCCGACGATGACGACGTCGCGATCGCAGCGATCACGATTGCTGAGCTGAGAGTCGGCGTTGAGTTATCTCGAGGCGCGGCGCGAGTGAATCGGCAGAGCTTCGTCGACGACGTGATGGCAAACATTCCCGTCGTCGACTACGACGTCGATGTCGCAGAAGCCCATGCACAGCTTCTCGTCGCCGTGCGACGCCAAGGAAGGCCTCGAGGAGCGCATGACCTCGTCATCGCCGCAACGGCACGGGCGACAGAACGGACGGTCGTGACCGCTGACGACACGGCTTTTGCCAACCTTCCCGGGGTCGTCGTCCGAAGTCATCGCTGACATTCCAGCGGACACGAGCCGGACGTTGGGAGGCACCGTGTGCCCTGTGATCGAAGGTACTGCTTCTGACCCCCATCCCTCCTGCGGAGACGGTGGGCTCGTAGGCCGGGAGTCCTTGGCCCCGGTCTGACCTGCGAACCGGCTGCCGCCGGCCCGGTTGGCCTCCGTGTCGATCTGTCGACCGGGGCCCCAGGAGCCTTCCCCCCGCATCCACCGGTGTCACCGGTCTGAGCTGCCCGACCTGGAAGAGAGGTCGGGATCCCCAGATCCATCGGCCAGCGGGTGCGCGCCACCCTCAGCCTTGGGAGGGGATGGCCTCGACCATCGTAGAGCCACGCGCCCTTGCCGGCGGTGTGGACACCCACGCCGAGAACCATGTCGCCCGCCGCGCCCGACACAATCGGGGTCGTGCCCGCCGGCCGGGCCTGTACATCGCTGGCGATCAACGACTTGTTGGGTGTTCGCATCGGGCCAGCCGCTCGTGGAGATGGCGTCGCTGTGCACTGTTGGCGGGCAGATCGAGCGCTTCACGGAACGACGTGGCGGCGTCGTCCCACCTGCGGAGGCGGTAGAGCAGCTCGGCTCGGACGGCGGGAAGCGAAAGGTAACCGGGCACGTCGCCGATCTCTTCGAGAGCGGCGAGCCCTTCTTGTGGACCACGAAGCTCGGAGACAGCTACCGCCCGGTTGAGGCGGACCACGGGCGAGTCGTTGATGGTCAAGAGCACGTCGTACCAGCTGACAACCGCCTCCCAGTTGGTCGTCTCCCATGTGACCGCCAGCGCGTGGCAGGCGGCGATTGCTGCCTGGGTGGCGTAGAGATCGGGCTTGGTAGGGGTTCGACGCAAGGCGACACCGAGAAGCGTCATGCCCTCGGCGATCGCGTTCCGATCCCATCTCGTCCGGTCCTGGTCTGCGAGGAGCACCACCCCGCCGTTGTCGCCCAGCCGGGCTGCGTGCCGGGAGTTCTGCAGCAAAAGCAGCGCAAGGAGCCCCGTCACGCTGACCTCGCCGGGAAGCAGCTCGAGCAGCAGGCGACTCAAACGCAGCGCCTCGGCGGTCAGCTGCGAGCGGATGAGGTCGGCGCCGGCGCTCGCGTTGTAGCCCTCGTTGAACAGGAGGTAGATCGTCCCGAGGACGCCACGCAGACGTTGGGGTAGCTCCGCGGCAGCCGGGGCGCGGTAGGGGATGGTTGCCACTGCGATCTTGCGACGAGCCCGAGTCAGTCGTTTGGCCACGGTCGCTTCTGGCACCAGCAACGCCCGGCCGACCTCGGCCGTGCTCAGACCGCAGAGCGTTCGCAGGGCAAGCGCCGTCTGCGTCTCCAGTGGGAGGCTCGGGTGGCAGCAGGTGAACACGAGCCGCAACAGGTCGTCAGCGACGACGTCGGGGCCGGGGAGGGGTGCGTCACTGCGCAGAGCGAAGATCTCCGCGGCGCTCTCCTTATCCGGCCTCCGGGCTTCGCGGCGCCGCAGGTCGATCGCCCGGTTGCGGGCGGCGACGGTCAGCCAGGCGCGTGGCTGCGCAGGCATGCCGGATCTCGGCCAGATCTCCAATGCTTTGACGACGGCATCTTGCACCGCATCCTCGGCGAGGTCGAGCGACCCCGTAGCTCGCACGAGGGTGGCGAGAACCCGCGAGCCCTCGTCGCGGACCAGCCGGACGAGGGCTTCGCGACTCGGGTCGATGGTGCAGCCGTCAGGAGGCGGGATCACCGAAATCGATGATTGGTCGAACCTCGACCTTGCCGGTCCACGCCGCGGGGATCTTGGCCGCCCAAGCCACTGCCTGGTCCAAGTCCGCACACTCGAGGTGGTAGAAGCCGGTGAGGACTTCTTTCGTCTCAGCGAACGGCCCGTCGGTGGTGACGACCTCCCCACCCTTGCCTCCCGACACCTGAACCACAGTGCCAGTCGTGGTCGGATAGAGAGCGGCACCGCCGCGCATCACCGCGGCCGCTGCGGCGCCGAAAGCACCGTAGTCGGCCATCGTCGCCTGCTTATCGGGGGTGTCCAGGACCGACCAGTCGGGGTCGCCCTGCTCGTAGATCAGCGCTGCGTACTGGGGCATCTCTGTCTCCTCTTTCAGAGCCGGCGCTCTGCCGGCTTACCCTATGGACGACCAGACCCTCCGGGAAAGGACACCTCACATTCCTCCTGAGCGTCGTACTGCCATCCGGGAGTCAGGCCGGCCCCAGCCCTGCCCGGCTACAAGCGATTGCCTCTACCTGGCCCGGCTATCCGAGCACCGAGCCCGACTCGAGCGCCCCCTTGCTGCTCACCTGATCGGCCTCGTAGCCGTTGTACATCTTGCCCTCGAAGAAGATGTGCGCCAGAGCGTCCCACTGGGTGCCGCTCTGCAGCGGCATGATGAGCACGTCGTCGTGCCGCGCAGGTAGCGATCCACGCCGCCGTAGAAGCTGCGGATGGTCGTGCCGGCAGCCACCACGTCCCCTCCGTCCCGAATCATCAGGTGGATCGGGTTGACCCGCCCGAATCCACCTCCGTTCGGTCTGTGTGTTGGCACCTCCATGTGACCAGGGTCATGCTCATGGCGGCACAAGACGCTGTCTCACTCAGCTCGCACGACGACCACACCGGCACCAGCGAGGTCGACCCAGGGCTGGAGGGGCTCGGTGCGCTGTTCCAGCCGCGGAGATCAACCTGTTCGACGTGCTGGTGCACGGGTGGGACCTGGCCACCGCCATCGGGATCCCCTTCCCCGTGCCTGCGCCGCTCGTCCTGGTCGCGCTGGACGTCGCCGAGCGTCTGGTCACGCCGGCAGCCGTCGCCGCCGGCCGCTACCGCGAACCCGGCCACTCTGGCGAACCCGGCCACCGTGACCAGCATCGGGCCATGGGAGCGACGTCGCCTCCCGCCATCCGGCTGCTGCGGGCGGCCGGGCGCGACCCGGAGGCGGCCGCCTCGCGGTAGCGAACGTGCCCGCGGGGAATGCCCCGCCGGCCCACACGTTGTCCTGGTCATGACCGTGCGCGCAACGTGGAATGGCACCATGCTGGCCGAGAGCGACCGGACGATCCTGGTCGAGGGCAACCAGTACTTCCCAGCGGGCGACGTGGTGTCCGAACGGCTCCAACCGAGCGACACCCACTCGCACTGCCCCTGGAAGGGTGACGCCAGCTACTACGACGTGGTCGCCGACGGAGAGCGCAACGAGGGGGCGGCGTGGTACTACCCGGAGCCGCTGCCCGGAGCGGTGAAGATCCGCGACTACGTGGCGTTCTGGAACGGCGTCGAGGTGACCGGCGCCAACCCGGACACGCCCGAGGTCCTTCCCCCCGGCCACTGACCGCAAGGCCGGGTGCGGCCAGCAGGCCCGGACGCAACCAGCAGGCCCGAACGCGGCTGCAAGGCCCGAACGCGGCTTTAAGGCCCGGACGCGACCAGCAGGCCCGGCCGCGGTTAGCAGGCCCGGCCGCGGCCAGCAGGTCCGGACGCGGGCCCGCATTTCGGGTGCGGTCCGCGGCGCGGGTTTCCGCGAGCCGTCAGCCGGCGAGCCCCGAGGCGGCCAACGAGCCCGCGACCTCGGCGACGGCGGACACGGTGCGCTCGACGTCGTCCCGGTCGTGCGCCAGCCCGGGGAACAGGATCTCGTACGCGCCAGGAGCGATGGCCACGCCCCGGTCGAGCAGCCCGTGCATGAGCGGGGGGAAGCGGCCGGTGCCGGCGGACGCCTTGGCGCCGTCGTAGTCGGACACCGGGGAGCGGGAGAAGTACACGCCGACCAGCGTGCCCACCACCGGGACCTGGGCCGCCACGCCGGCGTCGGCGAAGGCCGAGCGGAGCCCGGCCGCGAGGTCGGCGACGAGGCGGGTGAGGCGCTCGTAGGCGGCGTCGTCGAGCAGCGAGAGGGCAGCCAGGCCAGCGGCGGTGGCGAGAGGGTTCCCCGACAGGGTGCCGGCCTGGTACACCGGGCCGAGCGGCGCCAGGCAGCCCATGACGTCGGCCCGGCCGCCGAAGGCGGCGAGGGGCAGCCCGCCGCCGATGACCTTGCCGAAGCACCACAGGTCGGGGGTGACGCCGAAGTAGCCGCTGGCCCCGGAGGGCCCGAGGCGGAACCCGGTGATGACCTCGTCGAACACGAGCAGGGCGCCGGCCCGGTCGCAGGCGGCGCGCAGGCCCTCGAGGAAGCCGGGGGCCGGCCCGACCAGGCCCATGTTGGCCGCCACCGGCTCGACGATGACGCAGGCCACGTCGTCGCCGATGTCAGGCACCACGTTGTACGGGACGACGAGGGTGTCGGCCACGGCGCCCGGCGAGACGCCGGCCGATGCGGGCAGGCCGAGGGTGGCCACGCCGCTGCCGCCTCCGGCCAACAGGCCGTCGCTGTGGCCGTGGTAGCACCCCTCGAACACGACGATCCGGTCCCGGCCGGTGGCGCCGCGGGCCACGCGCACGGCGGACATGGTGGCCTCGGTGCCGCTGTTGACCAGGCGGACCTGCTCGCAGCCGGCGACGCGCCCGGTGAGCTCCTCGGCCAGGAGCACCTCGCGCTCGGTCGGCGCGCCAAACGTGGTGCCTGCGGTGGCCGCCCGCCGCACGGCCTCGACCACGACGGGGTGGGCGTGGCCGTGGATGGACGCACCGTAGGACTGGACCCAGTCGAGGTAGCGGCGTCCCTGGACGTCCCAGACCGACGAGCCCTCACCTCTCGCCACGAAGTAGGGCGTGCCGCCGACGGAGCGAAAGGCCCGCACCGGTGAGTTGACCCCGCCGGGCGTGACCCGCTCGGCCCTGGCCATCAACGACTCGTTGGTGGGCGCAGGGCCCTCGGTCGGGGTGGCGCCGAGAGCGGGGGCGACGACGGGCGCGTCGGCGTCGGCAGCAGGGACGGTGGGCTCAGCCATGGAGGACCTCGGCCAGCTCGCCGGCGAAGTAGGTGAGGATGAGGTCGGCGCCGGCCCGGCGCACCGCGGTGATGTGCTCGAGGGCCACGGCGGGCCCGTCGATCCAGCCCCGCTCGGCGGCCGCCTTGACCATGGCGTACTCCCCGCTCACGTGGTAGGCGGCGAGGGGCACGTCAACCCGGGCTCGGATGTCGGCGATCACGTCGAGGTAGGCGAGGGCCGGCTTCACCATGACCATGTCGGCCCCTTCCTCGATGTCGAGGTCCACCTCGCGGCGGGCCTCGCGACGGTTGCGGAAGTCTTGCTGGTAGTCGCGCCGGTCGCCGCCGCCGGCGATGGTGACGTCCACCGCGTCGCGAAACGGCCCGTACAGGGCGGAGGCGTACTTGGCCGCGTAGGCCAGGATGCCGACGTCGCTGCGGCCGTCCCCGTCGAGCGCGGCACGGATCGCCCCGACCTGCCCGTCCATCATCCCGGAGGGGGCGACCAGGTCGGCGCCGGCCGCCGCCTGGGCCAGCGCGACCCTGGCGTACAGCTCGATGGTTCGGTCGTTGTCGACCCGGCCGTGGGCGTCGAGGGGCCCGCAGTGGCCGTGGTCGGTGTACTCGTCGAGGCACAGGTCGGGGACGAGGACCATGGCGTCGCCCAGCTCGGCACGCAGCTCGGCGAGAGCCACCTGGACGATGCCGCCCGGATCCCAGGCGCCGCTCCCGACGTCGTCTTTCCCCTCGGGAACCCCGAAAACCACGAGGGCGGGCACCCCGAGGGACGCCAGCCGGGTGGCCTCCTTGGTGAGCGACTCGACGGTGTGCTGCACGACGCCGGGCAGCGAGGTGATCGGCTGCGGCTCGTCGATGCCCTCGCGCACGAACAGCGGGGCGACGAGGTCGTCGACCGCCAGGCGCGACTCGGCGACCAGGTTGCGGAGTCGGGGCGATCGGCGCAGCCGACGGAGGCGTGAGGCCGGATACGACATGAGGGGGAACGTCCTCCCGGGGTGGGCGGCGGCGTCGGCGTGGGGCTGGCACCGGCGGGCTCCATGATGCCCCCGTGGCGGCGGCCAGCGGTCAGCGGGATGTCGGGCCGAGGCCGAGGAGGGTGGCGCTGACCCGCAACCCGTGGTCGTGGATGGCCGCGGCCGGGGTGGCGTCGGGGCCGTACTGGCCGAACAGCTCGACGCTGATCCCGCCGACCACGTGGACCCAGCCGATGACGGCCAGCGCCACGAGGGCGTCGGGGATCTGGTCGAAGGACCCCGCGGCGGTGCGCACGACCGCCAGCCAGCGGCGCAGGGGGGCGGGCACGGGCAGGTCGAGCGGGATCGGCGCCTCGGCTGGCTCGGGGTGGGCGGGGTCCGGGTGGGCGGGAGCGGGGGGGGCGCGGTCGGGGTGGGCGGCGGCCACGATCCCGGCGACGACGCGCACGAGGGCGCCGGCCGGCTCGATGGTGTCGGGGGGCGCCTGGTAGCCAACGACCGGGGATCCGTACAGCAGGGCCCAGTCGGCCCGGTGGGCGATGGCCCACGCACGCGCCCCGCGGCCGACGGCCAGCCACCGGTCGGCCGGCGTGGCGCCGCGTCGGGCGGCCGCGATGGCGTCCGCCTGTGCGACGGCGTGGCCGAAGCGCTGGTAGGCGTCGACGATCAGGAGGGTCAGGAGGGCGTCGCGTCCGGCCACGTAGCGGTAGAGCGCGGAGGGCACCACGTCCAGGCGCCTGGCCACGGACCGCAGCGACAGGGAGGCCGGCCCCACCTCCACCAGCTCGGCCCTCGCCGCGTCGAGCAGGTCGTCGAGCACCCGGGCCCGGTTGGCGGCTCGGGACCTGGGCACGAGCCCCACCGTACCACCTTTCGAGAACACTGTTCTTGATGAGAACACCGTTCTTGACGAGAATGATGTTCACAGTTAGGGTGAGAGCATGAGCGATGACCCGCACTACCGAAGGCCAGGCTGGTTGACGAGGAACGTGCTCAACCGGGCGACTGCCGCCGCCACCTCTCTCGGCATCGACGTCGCCGGCGCCCGGGTGCTGGAGGCGAGGGGCCGCAAGAGCGGGCAACCCCGCTCGACGCCGGTCAACCTCCTCCACCACGGGGGCAGCGAGTACCTGGTGGCGGCGCGCGGCGAGACGGAGTGGGTCCGCAACGTCCGGGCCGACGGGGGACGCCTGGTGCTGCGCCTGGGGCGGCGACGGCGCCCCTACGTGGCCAGCGAGCTGTTCGGCGACGACGCCCTCCCGGTCCTGCAGGCCTACGTGGCCAGGTGGCGCTGGGAGGTGGGCGCGTTCTTCGAGGGGGTCGGCCCGGGCGCCTCCGACGACGCGTGGCGGGCCGAGCTCGTCCGCCACCCCGTCTTCGAGCTGGCCCCGGCCTGACGCCGCCCTGCCCCACTGGGTCGCCAGGCTCGCCCCGCCGGGCGGCCTGGGACTCAGCACCGCTGGCTGCCCGGTCGGTCAGGGATCTCCGGGAGATCCACGTGGTTCCTTCACGTCGAGGCACCAGACTTTGCTGCAGGCTCGAGTGCTACCCGGCGAGCCGCTCGGCGAGGTAGGCGAGCGACAGCGGGTAGCGGTAGTCGATGCCGCCGTGGCCGGCGTCGAACAGCTCGAAGTGCCCGTCGGTGACCCCGATGCCGGCCAGCTCGTCCCGGAACGCCTCTGCGCCGAGATCGAGGTGGTACTCGTCCCGGGTGCCGGCGTCGATCCAGATGGCTCGCAGGCCCCTGAGGGCGTCGGCATGGTCGGCCACCATGCGCACCGGGTCCCAGCGCAGCCAGCGCGCCCACACGTCCTCCCGGACCCGGCCGGTGCGGGGGTCGAAGGGCAGCACGGGCGTACCGTCGTCGGCGGCGGAGAAGCAGGCGGCCACGCCGTACAGCTCGAGGAGCACCATGTCGGCGGGCGCGCTGAACGCCGGTCGGCCGCAGAAGTCGGCCCACCACGCCTCGATGGACCCGTCGTAGGCCCGCAGGTGCCGCACTGCGTCGCCGAAGTCGTGGAGGTAGGACAGCTCGTAGAGAGAGTCCCCGGCGTGGGTGGCCAGCCCGCCGAAGCGGTCGGGGCGGAGCATGGGGGTGATCATGGCGCCGAAGCCGCCGCTCGACTTGCCCTGGATCCCCCGGTGCCGGGGGTCGTCGAGGGTCCGGTAGGTGGCGTCGACGAAGGACACCACGTCCTCGCAGAGGTAGGTGTGGTACCGACCGGTGCCCGGCGAGTCGACGTACTGCGAGCCGCCGTAGGCCGTCCAGGCGTCGACATAGGCGACGATGCAGGGTGGCGCACCTCCGGTGGCGAAGACCCGGTCCGCGCCCAGGGGGTACGGCGTGCGGAACGGGCTGCGGTTGTGCCACATCTCGACCTGACCGGTATAGCCCTGGATGACGTAGATGGACGGATAGCGGCGGCCGGGGTCGTTGTCGTAGCCGGGCGGCGTGTACACCCACAGCGGGCGTTCGACGGGGTCGCCGAGCGGGTTGTCGACGAGGGAGGCGGCGTGCACCAGGTGCCGCTCGAGTCGTCCGGCCAGGTCTCCGTGCGATGGTTCGGTCACGTGACGAGACGCTACCCAGACGGGATCCTGGACAAGTGCCCAACCCCACCTCGACGCGCCCGACCGTGACCCCGACCCACCGATTCTCGGGGCCGCCCACGTGGTTTACCGACGTGAGGAGCCCCGAGATCGCCGGCACCCAACCGGCGCCACCCGCCGGGCTGCTCTCAGGGCCCGCCGAGGACCGAGACCAGGGCGTCGACCAGGCCGGGGATGGTGTGGGTGGCCGCTTCGACGGTGACCTCGACGCCGGCGTCTCTGGCCGTGGCCGCGGTGACCGGCCCGATGCAGGCGACGACCGGTGGGAGGGGCCGATCACCCGAGACGGCGAGGTAGTTGGTCACCGTCGACGACGAGGTGAAGCAGACGGCGTCGGCCGACGATGCCGCGTCGAGGGCGGGGGCGGTGGGTGCGCCGGGGACGGTCCGGTAGGCGTCGACCACCTCGACCGGCCAGCCCAGGGCGGCCAGACCCTCGGGTAGCACGTCGCGGGCGACCGCGGCCCGGGGGAGGAGCACCGGGCGGGCGTCGCCGCCGCCCGGGGCCGGGAAGGCGTCGAGCAGGCTCTCGGCCACGTACCGGTGGGGGACGAGGTCGGCGACGAGGTGGCACTCGGCCAGGGCGGCGGCGGCGGCCGGCCCGATGGCGGCGATCCTGGTGGTGCCCCACGCCCTGGCGTCGGGGAGGCGGGCGGTCAGGGCCTCGACGGCGTTGGTCGAGGTGAGCACGACCCACGACCACCGTCCTGCGGCCAGGTCGGCGGCGGCCGCGGTGAGGGCCCGGCCGCCGTCGTCGGGGGCCACGACCTCGATGACCGGCACCTCGACGGCCCTGGCCCCGAGCAGGCCGAGGGTGGTGGCCAGCCCGGAGGCCTGGCGCCTGGCTCGGGTGACCGCCACCGACCGACCGAAGAGCGGCCGGCGCTCGTACCAGCCGACGTCCAGGGCGGCCACGCCCCCGACGACGATGGTGGCGGGCGGTTCGAGCGGCGCGGCGCCGAGGCCGGCGAGGGTGGTGCGCACGCTCACCTGCTCGGGGCGGGTCCCCCAGGTGACGGCGGTGACCGGCGTGTCGGGGGGCAGGCCGCCGGCCTGGAGCCGGGCGGCGATCCCGGCGCGGTGGGCGACGCCCATGAGGACCACGATGGTGCCGCCAGCGGCGGCCAGGGCCTCCCAGTTGGTCTCGCGCTCGACGGCCTGGCGGCTGTGGCCGGTGACGACGGTGACCGAGGCAGCCAGGCCCCTGTGGGTGACCGGCACCCCGGCGTAGGCCGGCGCGGCGAACGCCGAGGTCACCCCGGGCACCACCTCGAAGGCCACGCCGGCGCGGCGCAGGGCCAGGGCCTCCTCGCCGCCGCGCCCGAACACAAACGGGTCCCCGCCCTTCAGGCGCACCACCGCGGCGCCGGTCCGGCCCCGCGCGATCAGCAGCTCGTTGATCTGGTCCTGGTGGACCGGGCCGCCGGGCACCTTGCCGACGTCGACCCGCTCGACGCCGGGCGGGGCCAGGTCGAGGAGGGAGCGCTCGGCCAGGCGGTCGTGGACGACCACGTCGGCGCCGGCGAGCAGGGCCGCACCCCGGACCGTGAGCAGACCAGGGTCGCCGGGACCGGCGCCGACCAGGTAGACGGTCACGGGCGGAGCGCCGCGAGCAGCCGGTCCCCCCCGTCGTCGACGAGCGAGCCGGCCAGCTCCACGGCCAGGTCGGCCGCCTGGTCCAGGGGTCCGAGCCGCACACCGCGGCGCAGGTCGCGGCCGTCGGGCGAGGCGATCACCCCCCGGATCTCCACCATCGGCGCCCCACCGGACCGGTCGATGGTCGACCACGCCCCGACCGGCAGGTCGCAGCCGCTGCCGAGGGTGGCGAGGAAGGCGCGCTCGGCCTCGACCGTGGCCCGCACGTCGGGATCGTCGATGGCCGCGAGCACCGAGGCCACGTCGTCGTCGCCGTCGCGGCACTCGACGGCGAGCGCTCCCTGGCCCACCTGGGGGAGCACCACGTCCGGGGAGAGGCGTTCGGCGGCGCGTGCGCCGAGGCCGAGGCGGTCGAGGGCGGCGGCCGCGACGACCAGCGCGCCGCCGTCGGGGACCCGGCCGAGGCGGGTCGGCACGCTGCCGCGCACCCCGACGAAGTCGAGGTCGGGTCGGGCCGCGCCGAGCTGCGCCCTGCGCCGCACCGACCCGGTCGCCACCGTGGCGCCCGCGGGGAGGGCGGCGAGGGGGGCGCCGACGAGGGCGTCGCGGGGGTCAGCGCGCAGCGGGAGGGCGGCCAGGCGGAGGCCGGGTCCGGTGGTCGAGGGCAGGTCCTTGGCCGAGTGGACGGCGAGGTCGGCTCGCCCGTCGAGCAGCGCGACCTGCACCTCCTTGACGAACACGCCCTGACCGCCGAGCGCCCAGATGGGCACGTCCTGACGCTGGTCGCCCGAGGTCGAGATCACGACCAGGTCGGCGACCAGGCCGGGGTGGGCGGCGCGGAGCCGGGCGGCGACCTCCTCGGCCTGCCAGCGGGCCAGAGCGCTGCCCCTGGTGGCGATCCGCAGGGGCCGGTCGGGCATCGCCGTGACGCTAGCTACCGCGGCGGGGTCTGCGGCCCGACCCGATGAGGGCCTCGGCCCACGGGTCGGCGGGCATCGGTGTCCCTTCCTTCGCCCCGCCGGGGAGGAGCCGGCGACCGGCGAGCGTCACCTCCGGGTCGTCGGGGCGGTGGTCCCACCCGAAGCTGCGGGCCACGTCCCAGGCGTGGAGCTGCCACTCGCCGACCGCGAGGAGGGTGTGGCTGGCGATGCTGAGCGGGCCGAGCCCCTCCCAGTCGCCCATGGTGGCCGTCCAGTCGACCTCGGCCAGGCGTTCCCCGTACCTGCGGGCGACGGCGTCGAAGGCGAGCAGCCGCTCGGGGCCGTCCGACTCCTCCAGGGCGGACAGCTCGGCGGCGTTCATGTCGGCGAGGGTGTCGCCGCGTGGCAGCCCATCGATGGGCTGGCCGGCGATGGCCGCGTTGAGGAGCCGGTGGTCGTACCTGGCGATGGACAGGACGTGGCCGGCCAGGTCGAGCAGGGTCCAGGCCGGGTTGGGGGTGCCGAGACCCCAGTCGACGGTCTTGTCGGCCAGGTGGCCGAGGTCGGCCACGCCGAGGGCGTAGGCCCGCAGCACCCGGACCCTCGTCATGCCGGGGGGGAGCCCGTCGGGCTCCGGTCGGAGCATCGCCATGCCGCCATCCTTCCAGGCCGCGTGGCCTAGCCGCGGCGGGTGGCCATCGCTACGCGCTGATCGGACCGGCCTGCACGGGGCCGACCTGGAGGGTCCGGTCCGCCGGGTTGGCACAGGTGCGCAGGGCGTCGGGCAGGTACAGCGAGAGGAAGTCCCCCGGCGGGTACACCCGCAGTCCCCTGGCCTGGACCGGGCGGCACGAGGCGGGGAAGTTGCCGGCGTCGGCGACGAGGACCACGGCCTCGGCCGCCTTCCCGGGGGCGAGCACCACCGAAGGGGTGGCTCCCGGGTCCCTGACGGCGGCCGCTCCGACCTGGTTGCCCTGGTCACCGGCCACGAGGGACACGCCCGGATACCCGAGCAGGGTGCACGCCCGGGACCCGGTGTTGCGCAGGGTGAGGACGTAGCCGGTGCCTCCGGCGTAGCCGTTGGCCGAGCCGAGGCTCGGGGCGAGCACCGCGGTCGGGCAGGTACCCGGCGGCGCGACCACCGCGGTGGTCGACGGGGCGGCGGTCGTGGTGGGGGCCACCGTGGTCGTGGTCGTCGTCGTCGCGCTCGGCGCGCTGGTGGCGGCCGGCGTCGAGGTGGCGCTCGGGCCGGTCGTGGACGTGCGCCCGGCGCCCGACGGCGACGGGCTCGACCCGCATCCGCCGAGCACGACGAGCGTCGCGGCGACGACGGGGACGAGCAGGGAGCGGGGACGGCCGCGACGCGTGCTCAGAGGTCGAACAGCTCCTCGACGGTCCCGGCCAGCCGGTCGCCCCGGCCGTCACCGGCGGCGGACTTGAGCCTGACGGTCGGCTCGTGGAGCAGCTTGGCGACGATCCCGTGGGTCAGGGCGTCGACGGCCTTCCGCTGGCGCTCGTCGAGGGGTCCGAGGCGACCCTGGAGGCGGCCGAGCTCGGCCAGCCTGATGGCCTCGCCCCTGGCGTGGAGGGCGGCGAGGGTCGGGGCCACGCCCCGTTCGGCGCTCAGCCGGGAGTAGCGGGTCAGCTCCTCGTCGATGATCCTCCTGGCCGCCGGCACCTCGCGGCGCCTGCCCTCCATGGCCTGCTCGGCGTGGCGCTTGAGGTGGGTGATGTCGAAGAGGGTCACGCCGGGGAGGTCGGCGACGGCCGGGGCGACGTCACGGGGCACGGCCAGGTCGACCACGACGAGCGGGCGCTCGCTCCGGTCGCCGACGGCGCCGGCGTCGAGGATCGGGGACGGCGCCGAGGTCGAGGTGAGGACGATGTCGGCCTCGCCGACCGCCGCAGGGAGATCGGCCCAGGCGACCGCGGCCGCGCCGACCCGGTCGGCCAGCCAGGCGGCGCGCTCGTCGGTGCGGTTGGCGACGAGCACCCGGGTGCCGCTCGCTCCCGCGACCAGGGTGGCCAGGGCCTCGCCCATCTCCCCGGCTCCGACCACGAGGACGGACCGGCCGGCGAGCAGGTCGGCCCAGGTGCACGGCGGCCCGGACGCCTCGCCGGCCTCGGTCGGCACCTCGCCGGCGTCGAAGGCGGCCGAGGTGACCGCCGCGTGGCCGGCCGCGTCACCGGGGTGGCCGCCGGACGCGACCGGGTCGGGCGAGCCGGGGGTGGGTGAGCCAGCGTCGAGCGGGCCGGCGGCGGATGCGGGGACCACCGGGGTGGGCGCGCCGGCCGGCTGTCGGTGGCCGATGACCGGGCAGCCCGCGGCCTCGGGTGGCACCGACGACAGGGGTGCGCCGACCGCGCCGGCCAGGCTGACGGCGGTGTGCGAGAGCGACGTGGTGCCCTGGGCGATCGCCGTCTCCGAGCGCACCCGCTTGCCGGTCTCGACGGCGTGGCGAAAGACCCGGTCGATCACCGGGCCCGCGGCGCGCTCGCTTCTGGCCACCTCGCCCGCGGTGCGGACCTGGCGGAGGATCTCGCCCTCGCCGAGCAGGGCGGAGTCGAGGCCCGACGCCACGTCGAAGAGGTGGCGCACGGCGGTCTCGTCGTGGAAATCGTAGAGATGGTCGGTGAGGACCTCGGGTGGCAGGCCGGACCAGTCGGCCAGGAAGGTGCGGATGTCGGCCACGGCCCCGTGGAACCGGGTGACCGAGGCGTACACCTCGGTGCGCATGCACGTGGAGACGACCGCCACCTCGTCGATGTGGTCGCGCTGCACCAGATCGTGCAGCGCCTTGGGCAGCGCCTCGTCGGTGACGGCGACGGCCTCCAGCAGCGGGAGCGGGACCTGACGGTGGTTGAGCCCTACGACGACGACAGACACGCCTCGAGGCGCTCCCTCACTCGGGCGGTGCGACCCGCCTTGATCTCCTCGAGCATGGACCACTGCAGGACCGGACGCCAGTCGACGTCCTCGGTCGAGCGGCCCTCCGCCCTGATCCGGTCGCGGGCCTCCGACAGCAGCTCGGCGAGCGTGGCCCACTCCGGTCCGAGCTCGTCGGCGACGTGGCCCTTGAGCCACCCGGCGAGGGCCGGGCTGTGGCCGGCGGTCGACACGGTGACCATCACCGGGCCCTGGCGGACCACGGCGGGGAGGATGAACGAGCACGACGGGGGGTCGTCGGCCGCGTTGACCCACACGCCCGCGGCCTCGGCGTCGTCGTGGACGGCCCGGTTGACCTCGGGGCGGTCCGTGGCCGTGACGACCAGGCGCGCCCCGTCCAGGTCCGACGGCTCGTAGGGACGCTCGTCGAAGGTCACCTGCGGACCGGCGGCGCGGACCTCCTCGCCGACCGCGGTCGCCACGACGTGCACGGAGGCGCCGGCCGCGACCAGCCCTTCGACCTTGCGGGCGGCCACCCGGCCGCCTCCGACCACGAGGCAGCGCCGGCCGCGCAGGATCAGGTTGACCGGGTAGAGCGGCGCGTCGACGGCCATCAGGCCCCGGTCAGGGTCGGGCCCTCGGTGAGCTCGTCGAGGGCGTGGCTGTCGTAGTAGCTGAGGATCTGCAGCTCGACGCCGAGGTCGACCTGGCGCACCGCGACCCGAGGGGGCACCTGCACCAGGACCGGCGCGAAGTTGAGGATCGAGGTGACCCCCGCCGTGACGAGGAGGTCGGTGACGCCCTGGGCGGCACCGGCGGGGATGGTCAGCACGGCCACGTCCACGCCCTCGTCGCGCACCATCGCGCTGAGCCCGGTCATCGGCCGGACCACGACCCCACCGACGCGCTGGTCGATCATCCTGGGGTCGGCGTCGAACGCAGCGACGATCCGGAAGCCGCGGTCCCCGAACCCGCCGTAGCGGGCCAGAGCCCGGCCCAGGTTGCCCACGCCGATGATGGCCACCCTGCGGTCGGTGGTGAGGCCGAGCTCTCTGCTGATCTGGCGGATCAGGTAGGCCACGTCGTAGCCGACGCCCCGGGTGCCGTAGGAGCCGAGGTGGGAGAGGTCCTTGCGCACCTGCGCCGCGTTGACCCCGGCGCGGGTCGCCAGGTGATCGGAGGACATGGTCTCCTCGTCGGCCTCGGCCAGCACCCTGAGGTACACCGGCAAGCGAGCGACGGTCGCTTCCGGGACGCGGCGTTGGGGTGACGCCATGGCGACAAGCGTACCGGCGACCACCAGATAGGCACCTCCCGGACGGCCGGGGAGGGGGGCGCCGGCACCCCGCGGTCGGGGAGGGGCGGCTCAGCCGGCCTGGGTGAACGAGGCGCCGAGGTAGCGGTCCACGTCCTCCTCGCGGATCCGGTACGAGCGCCCGATCCGCACGGCGGGAAGGTCGCCGGACTGGACCAGCCGGTAGACCGTCATGTTCGAGACACGCAGCTGCTCGGCGACTTCGCTGACCGTGACGAAACGCGAGCGGGACTCGTTCGTGGACATGGCTCAACCACCCTTCTCCACCGCCGAATGTACGCCACGCCGGCCGCTCCGGCCAGGGGCGCCCCCCGGGACCGGGCACCCGACCCCTCAGGGCCCGTGCGCGAGCAACCTGGGCGGCCATCAACCGTTCTACCCTCTCACCACGGCACCTGCGGCCTGCGGCCGCCCGAGTTGCTTCCTTCCTGTCCCTCAGGAACCGAGCTGGCGGGAGCGCTCCGCGGCGGCGAGGACGGCGGCGCTGACCGTCGCCCTCAGACCCCCGACCTCGAGGGCGTGGAGGCCCGCGGCGGTCGTGCCCCCCGGTGAGGTGACCGCGGCTCGCAGCGCGGCGGGGTCGTCGCCCGTCTCGGCCAGCAGCCGGCCGGCGCCGAGGATGGTCTGCACGGCCAGCTCGTGGGCGACCGGGCGTCCGAGACCGGCCAGCACGCCGGCGTCGATCAGGGCCTCGGCCAGGAGGAACACGTAGGCCGGCCCCGATCCTGACAGGCCGGTGACGGCGTCGAGCAGCGGCTCGGTGACGGTCGTGACGCGGCCGACGGCGGCCAGGATCCCCGTCGCCCACGCCTGGTCGTCGTCGTCGCAGCGGGACCCGAGGGCGATGGCGGACGCGCCGGCCCCGACGAGGGCGGGCGTGTTGGGCATGGCCCGCACCACGGCGGGCGGTTTGGGCATGGCCCGCACCACGGCGGGCGTGTTGGGCATGGCCCGCACCGCGGCGGGCTCTCCGTCCCCGGACCCGCCGAGCCAGGTCTCCAGCGCCTCGATGCGCACGCCGGCGGCGACGGACAGGACCCGGCGCACGTCGGTGCCGGCGAGGGCGCGGCAGACCGCCTCGACGTCGCCGGGCTTGACCGCCACCACGACCGCGGCGGTGCCCCCGGCGGTGGCCCCTTCGACGGTGCCGGCGACCTGGAACGCCCGGCTCCGAGCGAGCTCGGCGCGTCGTGGCTCGGAGGCCTCGACCACGCTCAGCTGGTCGGGGCGGGTCCACCCGGCGGCGACCAGGCCGTCGGCGAGGGCCGCGCCCATCTTCCCTCCCCCGACGATGGTCAGCGCCACGTTGCGAAGCTAGCGCGCCGCCTCCTGGCGCCCGGCGGCCCGGTGGCGGAGGAGCGCCGCAGCCCGAGCCGCCTCGGTGGGTTCGCACTTCCCCGAACGAACCCCCCGCGACGGTGTCTCGGGACTACGGCGTGGCGAGCGTATCGGTGGGACCCCCCCGCGGCAAGGGTCCAACGGGACCCCGGGTGGGGGCTCAGGACCCGAATCGGGAGGCGTAGCCGATGCTCATGGCCGAGCGGAAGTGCTGCTCGGAGTAGGCCCACGCCGAGCCGACGATCCGGTCGAGCTCGTCGCCGTCGATCGAGCTCACCGGGAGCGCCCCGACGAGGTAGACGGCGTCCTCGGCCCCGATGGCGAACCGCCAGGCGTAGAGCCGCTGGTTGGATCGCAGCAGGTACTCGTAACAGCGCTCCTGCTGCTCCTCGGGAGCGGGCATGAACTGCGTCTCGAAGTGCAGCGTGCGCTCGCGGAGCGTCAACCACACGGTGATGATCGCCTTGTCCTCGCCGCGCAGGCGCACGTACCAGCGGTCGGAGCGCTCGTCGCGGTCCACGGCCACGAGCACCGGGTTGTCGGCCGCCGCGACCTTCGCCCACTCCTCGACGACCGCCCGGAGGCGGCCGAGCTCGGCCCCGTCGGCCCGCTCGACCGGCATGCTCAGCCCGCTTCCCCTCGGCGGCGTGGCGCCGTCACGCGCAGGTCACGAGGGCGCGGGCGGTGAGGGCGTCGCAGCGACGCCGCAGTCGGGCGGCGGCGCTGGTCCAGGTGTACGCCCCGGCCATGACCGCCCCCGCCGTCCCCGCCCGCTCGGCCAGGGCCGGCGCTTCGAGGAGCCGGCCGAGGTGGTCGGCCCACGCCGTGCGGTCGAGGGGGTCGAGGAGGAAGCCGGTGCGGCCGTGGTCGACCAGCGTGGTCAGGCCGCCGACCGCGGACGCGAGGACGGGCACGCCGCAGGCGGCCGCTTCGAGGGCGACCAGCCCGAACGACTCCGACCGGCTCGGCACCACGCACACGTCCGCGGCCCGGAAGTAGGTCGAGAGCATCTCGTGGGGTTGGGCCGGGACGGTGAGGATCCGATCCTCCATCCGGTGGCCGTCGACGACCGACCCGACCCGGGCGAGCTCGGCCTCCCCGTGGGGGCCGCTCGGACCCCCGACGACGATCATGGAGGCGGACGCGGCTCGCGGCCCGGCGGCGCCGGCGTCGGCCAGGGCCTGGACGGCGACGGACAGCCCCTTGAGCGGCTGGATCCTCCCGACGAAGAGGACCAGCGGCCGGTCGGAGGGAAACCCGATGGCCCTGCGGGCCTGGGCCCGGTCCCCCGGGGCGAAGAAGGCGTGGTCGACGCCGGGGGCGACGATGGCGATCCGCTCCGGATCGGCCCCGTACAGCTGCGCCAGCTGGTCGGCTTCGACGCTGCAGCTGGCGAGGATCACGTCGGAGCACCCCATGATGGCCGCCTCGGCCTGGGCTCTCCTGGCCGGTTCCTCGGCGGAGATGGCCTCCGGGCTGAGCTCGGCCTTCACCCGGTCGAGGGTGTGGAAGGTCGACACGAGCGGCACGTCGAGCTCGTGCTTGAGGCGGTGACCGGCGATCCCCGACAGCCAGTAGTTGGCGTGGATGGCCTCCACCGACGCGCCGATGGCCGCCAGGCGGGCGCCGACGCCGTCGGCCCACTCGTCGACCAGGCCGGGGAGGGCCTCCTTGGCGATGGGACCGAGCGGGCCGGCGGGGACGTGGTGGACGGTGAAGCCGGGCTCGACGCGGACCGTGGCGGGTGCGTCGGCGTCCGCCAGGCGGGTGAACACCTCGCAGCGCACCCCGGCCCTCGCCATCGCCGCGGCCATCTGCCGGACGTAGACGTTCATCCCACCGCCGTCGCCCGTGCCGGGCTGCGCCAGGGGCGACGTGTGCATCGAGAGGATGGCCAGGTCACGCACCGCAGAGCACCGTACCCGCCATCGGGGGGATCACCGCCGGGACGCCGGTCTCAGGGCACGCTGGTCGCGTCGGCGCCCGGGACGCCGGCGTTGGCCGTCACGAACGACCGGTAGATGTGCAGCAGGGTCTGCTTCTGCTCGTCGGTCAGGTCCGGGTCGGCCAGCACGCACTCGGCCAGGTCCCCGCCGGGCAGGCGCTCGTCGAGGATGCCGGCCTGGACGTAGAGGGTCTCGGCCGAGATGCGCAGGCCGCGGGCGATCTGCTGGAGGATCTCGGCCGATGGGCGGCGCAGGCCCCGCTCGATCTGGCTGAGGTAGGGGTTGGAGATCCCCGCCAGCTCCGACAGCCGGCGCAGGGACAGCCGGGCACCGGCCCGCTGCTCCCGGATGAACGACCCGAGGTCGTGCAGCGGGTCGGGGTGCTCGCTCACCACCCGGACCCCGCCTTCACGGCCGCATGAGCGTGCCGACCAGCTCGAGGAGGTCGCCCGAGGAGAACGGCTTGGTGAGGAAGGCGTCGGCGCCGGCGGCGCGGGCCCGCTCCTCGACCCGCCTGTCGTCTCCGGCGGTCAGCATCACGACCCTGGCCCGGTCGTGGTCGATGCGCCGGCAGACCTCCACCCCGTCCAGGCCTGGCATCATCACGTCGAGCACGACCACCGAGGGATTGGCGTCGCTCACCAGCTGCAGGGCCACCTCCCCGTCGGGCGCTTCGACCACCTCGAACTCGTCGGTCTCGAGCACGGCCCGCACCAGCCGGCGGATCAGCGAGTCGTCGTCGACCACGAGCACCAGCCGGGCGCGCTCACGCGTGAAGGCGGGGCTCCCGTCGGCGACGTCGGGTCCTCCGGTCAGGATCCTGCGCTCGGCGCCGGGCCCGGGCCCGCGGGGGCGCCCGGAGTGGGGTGGTCGGCGGCGGCCGGCACCCCGGAGCGGTCGTCGCGTGCGGCGCGCAGCAGGTCGTCGACCGACGCCTCGTGGTCGCGGTACCTGCGCACCATCTCCTCCTGCAGGCGGTCGAGCACGTCGTGGAGGTACCGGCGCTGGTGGGAGATGTCCCGTTCGAAGAGGGTAAGGCCCTCGAGGATGCCGGCCAGCTCGGCGTCGTTGACGTCGGGCAGGTTGGCGAGGGTGTGGGTGGCGAGGATGCTGTCCAGCCGCCTCTGCAGGGCCGGGTCGATGTCCCCCGGCGCCATCAGCGAGGGGAGCCGGCCGAGACCGGGGGCGTGGACGTGGTCACCGAGGATGGCGGGGAGGCGGTCGACCAGGTCGGCGGTGTCGCCCGCGACCTCGCCGGCGTCGCGGCGGTGCCGCTCGGCCAGCACGATGTCGAGGCGCCCCTGCACCAGGCGGCGGAGGAAGGACCGACCGGTCTCGACCTCGTCGGCCACGCCCCGCCGATGGCGGAGCTCCGGCATGGTGAGCTCGTGCAGGCCGACGACGAACTCGGCGTCGAAGGCGTCGTCGGTGGGACCGGCCATCACGCCAACGGTACAGCAGCACCAGACGGGTCCGTCCGCACGTGGTCCCGGCGATGCCACGGAGGGTCCCAGGTCGGCCCGATCCGTCAGTGGTGGACGAGGACGGCGGCGCCGGCGATCCAGAGCGGCCCGGAGACGACCAGGGAGTCGAGCCGGCGGAGCGCGGGCACCCGACCCGGCGCCAGGCGCCGGCAGACCTCGACGCCGAGGGGGGCGGCGACGGCGACCGCCCCGCAGAGCAGCCAGGCGCCCGTGGAGGTGAAGGGCGGCACGAGGACCGACTCGACGATCACCGCCAGCACGGCGAGGGTGAGCAGGCCGGCGACCGCGCCCACGATCCCGCCGGTCTCGCCGGTGCCCATGACCGCGTTGGCCAGGTCGAAGAGGCAGACGGCCACGACCAGCACCAGAGCAGCCTGGCTGCTCTGGTCGGCGGCGATGACGAGGGCGAGGCCGGCGAGGCCGGGAACCGCGGCGGCCAGCACCGCACGCCAGGCAGCCGGGCCGATGGGCGCTCCGCCGCCCTTCGCCTCGCCACGGTCGGCCACCGCGGTCTGCCAGGCCACGACGGCCGCCCCGGCCAGCAGGGCCACCACGCCGGCCGGCGGGCTCACCACCGCGCCGAGCGGGGCGAGCCCGATGAGCGCCACGCCGGCGAGCAGCGGTCCTGCGGCCAGGTCGGCGGGGCTGCCGGACGCCCGCCTGGCGGCGCGCCACGCGGTGGCCCCGCCGAGCAGGCAGACCGGCGTGAGGACCACGCCGAGGGCGCCGACGCTCGTGGCGACGGTGACGACGAGGAACACGCCCCAGACCACGCCGCCGACGACGAACGGGGCGGCTCTCGTGGCCCGCGCCGGGGGCGCCGCCCTGCGAGCTCCCTCCGGGGCGGGTGGGCGCACCCTGCGGGGACGTTGGGGTGCCTCGACCGGCGCTCGACGGGCGTCCCGAGCAGGGGTCGGGGCTGCGTCGGGAGGAGCGGGCCGTGGGCGCGCGTCGTCCCGCTCCTGCGAACGGGGTGGACGGGGACGGGGCGGACGGGGCGGACCGTCCTGCTCCGGGAGGGGAAGGCCCGGCTGACGCCCCTGATCGGAGGGCGCGGGCGGCCGGCGCCGGCGGACCGCCTCCCCGTCCGGCGCCCCCTGGCCCGGGCGTGGGCCCGCGGTTCGGGTGGCAGGCGGGCGGGGTGCCGCCGGGCGGGCGGCGCTCGGCAGCACGTCGGCGATTCCCGACGCCTCCACGGCTCGCCGGCGCCACTCCCGGCCGAGCGCCGACCACCGCGACGGAGCCGGCGCCTCCGCCGGCCTGGCATCTTCTGCGGGCGCCCTGCGCTCGACCCTGGTGGCGCGCGCGTGCTGACGCGCTCCCCCGTCGGTCACCGCGGCCGGCACCTAGCCGCCGGACACGGGAGGCAGCACCGCGATCTCGTCGCCGTCGGCCACCGCCACGTCACCGTCGGTCGGCTCCCCGTTGCGCCACACCCTGCTGGTGGCCAGCACGTCGGCGAAGGCCGGCCCGTAGTCGGCGACGGCCCGGTCGAGCACGGCGGCGACGGTCCGGCCCTCGACCTCGGCCCTGCTCGTGCCGGCGGCCTGTCGGGCCGACGCGAACAGGCGCAGGACCACGGTCGGGGACCGCCGCTCCTGCCCCGGCCCGCGGCCATCCGCCACACCGGTGGCGACCGCGGGATGGTCCATAGCAAGGTGAGGTTAGGGCCCGCGAGCCGCCAACTCGGGCGCGTACGGTGCCGCGGTGGTCCGCATCCTGGTCGTCCGTCATGCGCAGTCCGCCTGGAATGCGGAGGGGCGCTGGCAGGGATGGGCGGATCCCCCGCTCTCCGAGGTCGGCGACCGTCAGGCCGCAGGCGCCGCCCGCCGGCTCCCGCTCGCGCCGGGGACCTGGGCGGCGTCGGACCTGCGCCGGGCGCGCCGCACGGCCGAGCTCCTGGCCGGGCAGGGAGCCCCGGTCCTGACCGACGCCGACCTGCGGGAGTACGACGCCGGGGCGTGGACGGGGATGCGCAGGGCCGACATCGCGGCGCGCTGGCCCGCCGAGCTGGCCGAGTGGGACGCGGGATGCAGCGACGCGGTGCCCGACGGCGAGTCCGGCGCCGCCTTCGCGGCCAGGCTGCGACGCGGCGTGGCGACGGTCGTCGAAGCGGCGGCCGCCGCGGGGTCCACCAGCGCAGTCGTGGTCTCCCACGGACGAGCGATCCACGAGCTGGCGACCACCTTCGGGGTCCCCGCCTTCTACGTGTCGCACCTGGCCGGATTCGAGCTGCTCGCCCGACCCGCAGAGGGTGCGGACAGCTGGCGCGTCGTCGGGCCGGTCGACCTGCTCCCTCCGGACCTGGCCACGCCGAGACGCCGGCCGGGCGAGGCGGCGGACCCCGGCTCGCGGTGAGGCGCATGCCGGGCCGCGGCCCGGTACCGTCACGACGGTGAGGGTCGAGGTCGTGCGCAGCGCCCGCCGGCGCAAGACGGTGCAGGCCCGGGAGGTCGGCGGCGTGCTGCGCGTGTCGATCCCGGCGAGCATGACCGAGGCCGACGAGGAGCGCTGGGTGGCGGAGATGCTGCGCAGGGTCGAGCGGCGCAGCGCGGCCGCGACCATCGACCTGCAGGCGCGTGCCGCCGAGCTGGCCAAGCGCCACCGCCTGCCCGCCCCTGCGGTCATCAGGTGGGTGGACAACCAGGAGTGGAGGTGGGGCAGCTGCACGCCGGCCACGCGCTCGATCCGCATCTCGTCGCGCCTGGCCCGCGAGCCGGGTTGGGTCCTCGACTACGTCGTCGTCCACGAGCTCGCCCACCTGCGGGCCCCCCGGCACGACCCGGCCTTCTGGGCACTGGTCGACCGGTACCCGCTGGCCGAGCGGGCCAGGGGCTTCCTGATCGCCCGGGGCCGCGAGCCGGCCCCCGCCGGGGCCGAGGACGCCGGGGCCGACGTCGCGGCCGACGTCGAGCGTGACGCCGGCGACCCCGATGTCGGCCGCCAGGAGCCGTCCCGGTCACCGCGGCGCCACCTCACCGACCGCGACGACGGCGCGGTGCCGGGCCGCAGCCCCCGGTCGGGGCGTGCTGTCCGTAACGTCCGCGCCCGCCGGCCGGTCTGACCCCCGATGGCGCCATCCACCTCCGTCGCCCCCGCGGTCAGGATCCGCGCCGCCGTGCCGGGCACGACGACCGCATCCTCCGAGCGCCTCCCCCTGTCGGGCCGGCGGGTCATCACCGTCCGGATCGACCCTGCGTACCGTCGGGGCGCCCTGTCCGCCGAGGACAGCGCGACCCTCGCCGAGGCCGCCAGGATGGCCCTGGCGCAACGGATCCCGCTCGTGGTGGTCATGGCCTCGTCCGGGGCCGACGTCTTCGAGGGGGTCGCCTCCCTGCACGGCTGGGGCAGCGCCGCCCGGGTCATCGGGCAGTGCTCGGGGGTCGTGCCCATCGTCTTCGTGGCCGTCGGCCTGGCCGTCTCCGGCCCTGCGCTGCTCCTCGGCCTGGCCGACATCGTGGTCATGACCCCCGACGCGGTGGCCTACGTGTCCGGCCCGGCGGCCGTCGCCCAGCTCACCGGGCAGGTGCTCGATCCCGTGGCGCTGGGCGGCGAGGACGTCCACGCCCGCACGACCGGCGTGGCCAGCCTCCACGCCGACGACGTCACGCACGCCTTCGAGGTGGTCGACGACGCCCTGTCCTACCTGCCCGATCACGCCGACGCCCTCCCGGAGCTCGTCCGCTCCGGCGAGCCGCTCGACCGGCCGTCACCCGAGCTCCGTGACCTCCTGCCGGCGACCGCCACCGGCTCCTACGACGTGCGCGACGTGATCAGGTCGATCGCCGACGACGGCGACCACCTCGAGCTGCGGCCGCGATGGGCTGCGCAGATCGTGACCGCCTTCACCAGGATCGGCGGCCAGAGCGTCGGGGTGGTGGCCAACCAGCCGCAGTCGATGGCCGGGACCCTCGACATCGCCGCCTCCCAGAAGGGCGCCGCGTTCGTGTCGCTCTGCGACGCCTTCAACGTCCCGCTCCTGACCCTCGTCGACACGCCGGGTTTCATGCCGGGCCGTGACCTCGAGTGGCGGGGCATGATCCGTCACGGCGCCCAGCTGGTCTACGCCTACGCCGAGGCCCAGGTCCCGAGGATCTGCCTGATCTTGCGCAAGGCCTACGGTGGGGCCTACATCGTCATGGACTCCAAGGGCATGGCCAACGACGTCTGCCTGGCGTGGCCGTCGGCGGAGGTGGCCGTCATGGGCGCCCAGGGAGCGGTCCAGATCCTCCACCGGCGGGAGGACGCCGCGACCCAGGCCCGCCTCGTCGAGGCCTACGGGGAGGACTACCTCAACCCGTACGTGGCTGCGGCCAGGGGATTCGTCGACGAGGTCGTCGACCCGGCCGACACCCGCCTCGCCGTCGGTCGGGCGCTGGTCATGCTGGCCGGCAAGCGCGAGCGGCTGGTGGCCCGCAAGCACGGAAACGGCCCCCTCTGACCCCTGCCCGGCGGGGATGGAACGTGCTCAGATGTGCCGGGTGCACCGGCAGGTGAGGGGCTCGGCGTCCATGGCGGCGGCGTCGATCGGCTCGGCGCACACCTCACAGGAGCCGTCGGTGCCGGTGTCGATCCTGGCGAAGACCGCCTCCGCGGCGTCGAGGTCGGCCGCGGCCGCGTCGAGCACGGCCAGGTCCGCCGCCACCTCCGCCGCCGGCGGGCCGGCCTGCGGGAGGCCGAGCCCGTCGAGGGTCGGCTGGTCCACGTCCGGGTTGCTCACGGCCCCGACGCTAATGGGGATCGACCACCTCGTCGATGCTCCAGCAGGCTGGCTACCATGCGGCGGTCGGGCCGCTAACTCAATTGGCAGAGTGGGCGCCTTTTAAGCGCAAAGTTCCGGGTTCGAGCCCCGGGCGGCCCACCCGCCCACCGCTCCGGTGAAGGCGGGCGTCGTGGGTACAAGGGAGCCATGCGCCCGCTCTCGGTCCTGGCCGGCCTGCTCGCCGGGGCCGTCGTCCTGGTCCGCAGGAGGCGGAGGGCGGCGGCCGAGCGGGTGAGGTTCGCCGCCGCCCATCCGCTCCGGCCCGAGGCCATCGTGTCGAGTGACGCACCCGACGACGTCTTCGTCGTCCTCGGAGGCGAGCACGACGAGTTGCGGGAGGTCGTCTCCGGCCTCGGCGGCCCCGCCGAGGCGGACGGCGAGACCAGGGAGAAGCTGCGGCGCATCGTGACCCTGTCCACCCGGCACGAGGCGACCGAGGAGCTGGAGCTCTGGCCGGTCGTGCGCCGAACCCTCGACGGCGGCGACGTGCTCGCGGCGCGAGCGGCCGCCGAAGAGTTGGAGCTGCGTCGCCTGCTCCACACCGTCGAGCGGCGCCGGCCGGGGACCCCGGGCTTCTCCGACCTGGTGCAGGAGCTGCGCACGGCCGTCTCCGAGCACCTGGTCTTCGAGGAGGTCCACGTGTGGCCGCCGCTCAGCCGTGCCCTCGCTGCCAAGGAGCGGGCCGCCGTCGGCCGGCGGGTCGTGCGCGCCAGGAGGACGGCGCCCATCCGCCCCCATGTCAGCACGCTGGCCGAGCCGGGAACCCATCCCCGCCTGGCCCGGGCGATCCTCGGCTACGACCGGCTCGCGGACCGGATGGGCCAGCGGGACCGCTGAGCCACCGGACCGCAGAGCCACCGGACCGCCGAGCCACCGGACCGCAGAGTCACCGGGTCCGGTCAGGCCCAGCCGAGCTCCTCGAGCCTGGTGTCGGAGATCCCGAAGTGGTGGGCCACCTCGTGGATGACCGTCGTCGCGACCATCCTGACCAGGTGACCCTCGTCGGCCGCCAGCGCGCTGATCGGTCCTCGGAAGATGGTGATCCGGTCGGGCAGGGCGCCCCCGTAGGAGAGCGGTGAGCGGTGGGGGAGGTCGACGCCCTGGTACAGCCCGAGCAGCGTCCCACCCCGGCCTCCGAGCTGCTCGGCGGTCGGCCAGTCCGCTACGGTCACCGCGACGTTGTCCATCTGGCGTCCCAGGGCCTCGGGGATGCTGTCGAGCGCGTCGGCCACCAGCCGCTCGAAGGCCTCCTCGCCGATCTCGACGGGCACCTCAGAGCCTGACGTGCCCGGGGGGGAGCCGGCTGAGCAGGACGAGCGCGGCGAGGACCGCGACCACGAGGGTCGGCTCGGCGATGCGGCGGGCGCCGGCGGCGAGCCGGCGGGTGCGGTCGAAGGCGTACGCCATGGCCGCGCCGACGACCAGGCCGCCGACGTGGGCCCGCCAGTCGATCGCCGGGTCGAGGAAGGTGAAGATCAGGTTGACGACGAGCAGGGGGGCGATCACCGACACGTCCCAACCCCGGAGCCTGGCCAGCACGAAGTACGCACCGATCAGGCCGAAGATGGCCCCGGACGCCCCGACGGCCTGCTCGTTGATGGCGCCGATCAGGAAGCTCAGGATGTTGCCCGCGAACCCGGCGAGCAGGTAGAGGGCCAGGGTCCGCGAGCGGCCGATGGCCGCCTCGACGGCCGGGCCGACCACGGCGAGGGTGATCATGTTGAACAGGATGTGGGTGAAGTTGGCGTGCAGGAAGGCGGCGGTGACGAGCCGGTAGGGCTCGGTGGGCACGAACGCCGGGATCATGTCGAAGCGGAGGATGACCGAGGGGTCGACCTCCTCGATGACGAAGACGACGACGTTGACGGCGATCAACGCGGCGATGACCGGGGTCATCCTCGTCGCGCCGAGGGTGCCCCTCCTGGGCGCCCAGCGAGTCTCGGGGGTGGTCTCGGCGTGGCGGTGGATGCAGGACTCGCACTGCCAGCCGACCGGTGCCTCGCGCATGCACTCCGGGCAGATCGGCTGGCCGCACCGGCGGCAGATGGCCCCCGCGGGGCGGCCCGGGTGCCGGTGACACGCCTGCTGTCCGGCCGGGCCCCGGGGGGGCCACGGACCGCTCGGCGCTGCCGGTGCCGAGAGATCGGCCGGCGCGCCGGCGCCGGGGCGGGCCGAGCCGTGACCGACGGGCGGGCCCCAGGCCCCGGGGTGGCCGGGATCGGGTGGCGGGTCGACGGTGCTCACGTCCCCATCATGGCGGCCAGGCACCGATGGGGGCCGGCGCGCCGGCCGGGGGTCAGCTCGGGGAGAGGTTCCAGGTGCGGACCACCCGGTTGTCGTGCTCCCACCCGAGGCGGCTCAGCGTGGCCGTGTCGAGGGCGAGGAGGCGGCCGTCGCGTCCGGGGGAGCCGAGCCAGCGGGCGGCGAGCACCCGGAGGATGTGGCCGTGGGCCACGGCGGCGACCGTCGATCCCGCTCCTTCCCTGAGCACCCGCCGCACGACCCGGTCGGCCCTGGCCGACACGTCGTCCTCGGTCTCGCCGCCGATCCACGGTCCGTGCCAGATGTCCCAGTCGGGATGGTGCTCCTGGATCTGCGAGCTGGTCAGCCCCTCGAGCTCGCCGTAGTCCCACTCCCGCAGGTCGTCGTCGAGCTCGTAGGGAGTGAGGCCGGCGAGCTCGGCGGTGGCGCGAGCCCGACGCATCGGGCTGACGAGGACGAGATCGAAGGGGTCGCCGCCGATCGAGGTGCCCACCGCCTTGGCCTGCTGCTGACCGACCTCGGTCAGCTCGACATCGGTCGTGCCGGTGTGCCGGCCGGACCTGCTCCATTCGGTCTCGCCGTGCCGCAGCAGGACGAGCTCGGGGCCGTGAGCGCTCATGGGCACACCCCCGTCGAAGGCGCCCATGAGCGGGCTGCTCTGCTGGTCGGTCCGCACGGCATGCTCATGCGGTCTTCCCTTCCCCGATCGGCTGCGGATCCCACCCCGGGGACCGGCGATCTCGGGCGCGACCGTCGTGGCGGCGGCCGTCCCGGTTACCGGTAGCGGGCCGGGGGAAGGTACGCGTCGTGAAGAAGGTGCACGACCGGGAGGGCGAGGAGGGCGCAGGCGGCACGCGCATGTGCAACGTGTCCCTGCCGGCGTCACCGGCGAGCTCGCGCCTGGCCAGGGAGCTGCTGCGCCGCCTGACCGGTCGGGTCGAGGACCCGCGGGCCGCGCTCGTCGTCAGCGAGCTGATCACCAACGCGGTGCGCCACGCTGACGCCGCCCCCGAGCTCGAGTTGGCCTGGGACGGCTCGGTGGTGCGCATCGCCGTGTTCGACACCGGCACGGGCCGACCCGTGCTGCGTGACTTCGACGTGCACGCCACCTCGGGTCGCGGGGTGGCCATCGTCGATGCCGTCGCCGATCGGTGGGGCGTGGAGGAGCGCGACTGCGGCAAGGTCGTGTGGGCCGAGATCGAGCTCGGGCCCGAGGCCTCGTCCGCCTGAGCGCCGGCGGGCGCAGCCCTCACGCGTCGCGACCGGCGAGGAGGGCGGCCGCGCCGAACAGGGCCAGCACCACAAAGCCGGCCAGGATGGCGAGCCCGGCCCACGGACCGGGCACGCCCTCGATCACGCGGACGACATCGAGGATCCTCGATCCGGCCGTGGTCGGCCAGAAGTGCTGCAGATCGGTGCCCGCCCTGCCCGGCACCGCCTGCAGGACCAGTGGGACGACGAACAGGACGCCGACGACGAGCGAGATGGCCGCGGCCGCGCTCCGGACCATCCAGCCGATGGCCGAGCCGAGCAGCGCGATGAGCGCCAGGTACAGGCCGGCGCCGACGACGGCGCGCGTCACGCCCGGCTCCGACGTCGACGCGGAGGCCACGTGACCGTGGAGGAGGGCCTGGCCGATCCCGAACGCGGACCAGGTCACCACCTCGCCGATGGCCACGCCGACGGCGGCGACCACCGCCGTCTTGGCGAGGAGGAGCCGGTGGCGGCGGGGTGCGGCCATGAGGCTCACCCTGATGGTGCCGCTCGCGTACTCGGTGGTCACGGTGAGGACACCCGACACGGCCATCGACAGCTGAGCCAGGGCCACGCCCACCAGGCTGACCGCGGTGGGGTCGCTGACCGTCGCCACCGACGCGCTCGATGCCACCGCCAGGGTGACCAGGGCGCCGATCCCGACGGTGAGGGCGACGGTCACGATCACCGCCACCACCGAGGAGCGCAGCGTCCGCAGCTTGGTCCACTCGGCGAGGGCCAGGTCGGCGAGGCGGGAGGGCGGGGCCGCGACGGGGCTCACGGGTTGGGCCCGGTCGGCACCGGCCAGGGCTGGGGGGGCGCGGCAGGGGAAGGTCCGGCGACGTAGTCGATGCTGCCGCCGGTCAGGTGCATGAAGGCCTCCTCCAGGCTGGCCTGCCTCGGCGTCAGCTCCCAGACCACGATCCCCTCGGACGCGGCCAGCTGCCCGACCCAGCGGCTGTCGGGGCCCGTGACGGTGAGGCTGCCGTCGCCGTCGGCGACGACCCCGGCGCCGAGCTCGACCATCCGCCTGGCCAGCCGGTCCTGGTCGGCGGTGCGGACCCGGACGGACCGGGCGGCGTGGGCCCCCACCATCTCGTCCACGGTGGAGTCGGCCATGATCCGTCCGCGGCCGATGACGAGGAGGCGGTCCGCGGTGAGGGCCATCTCCGACATCAGGTGGCTGGACACGAGGACCGTCCTGCCCTCGGCGGCGAGCGCCCGCAGCAGCGAGCGGGCCCACACCATCCCCTGCGGGTCGAGCCCGTTGATCGGCTCGTCGAAGAGCAGCACCGGCGGATCGCCGAGGAGGGCGCCGGCGATGCCGAGGCGCTGGGCCATGCCGAGGGAGTAGCTCCTCACGCGGCGGCGCCCGACGGCGTCGAGGCCGACCATGGCCAGCACCTCGGCGACTCGCGAGCGCGGGATGCGGTTGGTCTGGGCCATCCACTCGAGCTGGGCGACGGCCCGCCTGCCCTTGTGGACCGCGGCGGCGTCGATCAGGGCGCCGACCTCCCGGAGGGGCGCGGCGAGGTCGGCGTAGCGGCGCCCGCTGACGCGCACCTCCCCTCCGCTCGGCCGGTCGAGGCCGAGGATCATCCGCATGGTCGTGGTCTTGCCGGCCCCGTTGGGCCCGACGAAGCCGGTGACCAGACCGGGTCGCACGACGAAGGAAACGTCGCTCACCGCGGTCTCGGTCCCGAAGCGCTTGGTGAGTTGTCGGGCCTCGATCATCGGTCCTCCGGGGGAGGGCTGGCTCCGCCGTCCTGCCGCGTCTGGGCGAGGCTGCAGTCTCCCACAGCCGGCGGCCCGCCGGCCCGGGCAGGGATGCGGCCGCGTGCCCGGCGGTAGCGTCGCCATCCGTGTCCGCCATCGAGGTCGCCGGCCTCACCGTGCGCTACGGGGATCTCGTCGCGGTCGACGGCATCGACCTGCGGGCCGACGCCGGCGAGGTCGTGGCCCTCCTCGGCCCGAACGGCGCGGGCAAGACGTCCACCGTCGAGACCCTCGAGGGGTACCGCACCCGCCACGCCGGCGAGGTCCGCGTGCTCGGGCTCGACCCGGCGGCGGACGGCAGGCAGCTACGCACCCGGATCGGCGTGATGCTCCAGCGCGGCGGCATCTACCCGGCGATGGCACCGGCGGATGCGCTCGCCCTGTTCGCCCGGTACTACGCCCGCCCGCTCGACCCGGGCGCCCTGCTCGAACGGGTGGGGCTCGGGGCGGTGGCCTCCACGCCGTGGCGTCGCCTGTCGGGCGGCGAGCAGCAGCGCCTGTCCCTGGCGCTGGCTCTCGTCGGCCGCCCGGCGGTGGCCTTCCTGGACGAGCCGACGGCGGGGGTGGACCCGCAGGGCCGGCTGGCCATCAGGGACGTCGTGTCGGGACTGCGCGACGACGGGGTGTGCGTGGTGCTCACCACCCACGAGCTCGACGAGGCCGAGCGCCTCGCCGACCGGGTGGCGATCGTCGACCACGGACGGGTCGTGGCCGCAGGTTCGCCGGCCGAGCTGATGAGCGCGCCAGGCACGGAGATCCGCTTCGCCGCACCCGGCGGGATCGACACGGCGGCCCTCGGCCACCGGCTGGGCGCGGCCGCCCGCGAGGACCGGCCCGGTGAGTACGTGGTGGCCACCGCGCCCACCCCGCTGGCCGTGGCCGCGGTCACCAAGTGGCTCGCCGAGCGGGACCTGCCGCTCGCCGACCTGCGGGCGGGACGCCAGCGGTTGGAGGACGTGTTCCTCCGCCTGACGGCGGAGAGCGCAGACGAGCGGGTCGCGCCGGTGGCTGCGGGTCGCGGCGGCCGCAGACGGGCCGCACGGTGAGCGCGCCGGTGTCGGGGCCGGCGCTCTCCCCGGGGGCGACGGGGGGAGGCCGGGCTCCGTGGATGGCCACCGTCGCCGCTCAGACCGGCGCCGAGGTGCGCCTCACCCTGCGCCGCAGCGACGCGTTGCTCCTCGCGCTGGCCATCCCGGTGGGCCTGCTGGTCTTCTTCTCCCTGGTGAAGGTGCTCCCGCTGCCGGCGGGCACCCACCATCCGGTGGCGTTCCTGGCCCCCGGGATCCTGGCGCTGGCGGTCATGTCGTCGGGCATGGTGAGCCTGGCCATCGCCACCGGCTTCGAGCGTCAGCAGGGCGTGCTCAAGCGGCTCGGCGCCACCCCGCTCGGCCGCCCCGCCCTCCTGGCGGGCAAGATCGCCGCCATCCTCGCCGTCGAGGTCGTGCAGGTGGTGGTCATCGCCGGGGTCGCGCTCGCCCTCGGCTGGCACGTCGGCGGCGACCCCGGGCTGGCCGTCGTCGCCCTGGCCCTCGGCAGCGTCGGCTTCGCCGGGATCGGCCTGCTGATGGCCGGCGCGCTGCGCGCCGAGGTGACCCTCGCCGCGGCCAACGGCCTCTACCTGGTGCTGCTCCTGGTCGGCGGCATGGTCATCCCCTTGACCAGCCTGCCCGGCCCCCTCGCCGCGGTGGCGCGGGCCCTCCCGGCGGCCGCGCTGTCGAGCGCCCTGCACGGCACCCTCACCGCGGGTGCCTCCGCCCCGGCCGGGTCCTGGATCGCCCTGGCCGTGTGGGCGGTGGCGGCACCGGTGGCGGCGGCATCGACGTTCCGCTGGGAGTGAGGGACCTTGCGGACCGCAGCGTGAGGGTCAGACGTGGACGAGCTGGTCGACGGCCATGGCGGCGAAGAGCACCGTCACGTAGCTGATCGACCAGTGGAACAGCTTCAGCGCCCGCGCCTCGGTCTGGTCCCGGTAGAGGGCGACGGCGAGGGCCACGAAGGTGGTGCCCGCCGCGGCCGCCGGCACCCAGTAGACGAGGCCGAGGTGGGCGTCGGCCCCGAAGGCCACCGACGCGGCGAGCGTCGCGACCGTGTAGGCGATGATCTGGCGGGCGACCGCGGCGAAGGGGGCGACGGCGGGCATCATCGGCACGTCGACGGACCGGTAGTCGTCCCGGTAGCGGAACGCCAGCGCCCAGAAGTGCGGTGGGGTCCACACGAAGATCAGGGCGAAGAGGATGACGGGGGCGACGGCCAGCGAGCCCCGGACCGCGGCCCACCCGACGAGCACGGGTACCGCGCCCGCAGCCCCCCCGATCACGATGTTCTGCGAGGACGACCGCTTCAACCACAGCGTGTAGACGAACACGTAGAAGAGGGTGGCGCTGACGGCCAGGACGGCGGCTAGCAGGTCGACCGTGGACCCGAGCACGACGAAGGCGGCCACCTCGAGGGCCACGGCGAAGGTCAGCGCGCCCGCCGGGCCGACCACGCCGGTCACGAGCGGCCGGTTGGCCGTGCGCACCATGACCGCGTCGATGTCGCGGTCGACGAACATGTTGATGGCGTTGGCGCCCCCCGCCGCGAGCGTGCCCCCGACCAGGGTCTCGACGACGAGCAGTATGCCCGGCCATCCGTGGGCGGCCACGATCATAGTCGGCAGCGTGGTGACCAGCAGCAGCTCGATGATGCGGGGCTTGGTCAGGGCCACGTAGCCACCGAGCCTGGCCCCGATCGACGGGCCCCCGGGCCCCTGCCCGACGAGCCCGAGCGTCGAGGTGGTCACGACCGGCCGGCGGGCCGGCGGCGCAGCGGGGAGGACACCCGGGCGAGACTATGGCAGCGGTCCCGGGAGCGACAATGTGACGTGCCATCGGCGGTCCTACCATGCTGGGGTCATGGCCGTCGTGTCCTCACCGCCACCCCGTCGCCTCGGCACGGGTCCCGCCGCAGGGGCGTGGGCGGCGATCGTGCGGCTGGTCCGCGTCGGCCTCCCGGCCAGGTGGTTCCGCCTCCTCACTGCCCTGGCCGTGGCCTCCCTGGCCCTGATCATCGTCTCCGGCGCCGCCGTCCGGCTGACCGGCTCCGGTCTCGGCTGCCCAGACTGGCCGACCTGCTCGGCCGGCCACGTCGTGGCGCCCTGGCAGTGGCATGCGTGGGTCGAGTTCGGCAACCGACTGATCACCGCCGCCCTGTCGATCGCCGTGTTCGTCACCGTCGCCGGTGCGCTCCTGCGGGAGCGCCGACGCCGCGACCTCACCGCCCTGTCCCTCGGCCTGGTGGCCGGCGTGGCCGCGGAGATCGTCCTCGGCGGCCTGACCGTCCAGCACGGCCTGGCCCCCGGCTTCGTGATGGCCCACTTCCTGCTGGCCGTGGTGTTCCTCTCCGACGCGGTGATCCTCCACCACCGGGCCGGGCTGCCCGACGAGGCGGTGCCGGGCCGCCCCCGACGGGCGAAGGCGGCCGGCCACGCCGTGCCCCTCGTCCGCGTCGAGCACCGCGTCCTCGCCCGCCTGCTGCTCGTCACCACCGCTGCGGTCGTGACCCTCGGCACCGTCGTCACCTCGAGCGGCCCCCACGGCGGCGCGCCCAACGCTCCCCGCTTCGAGCTCTCGCTGCACAACATCGCCCAGCTGCACGGCACGTCGGTCGAGGTGACCGTCGGCCTCGTCGCCCTGGCCCTCGTCCTGATGGTCCGCGCCCGGGTCCCCCGGCAGGTGCTCGAGGCGGGCGAGGTGCTGCTGGTGGTCCTCGTGGCGCAGGGCGCCGTCGGCTACGCCCAGTACTTCCTCGGTGTGCCGGCGGCCCTGGTCGAGGTCCACGTGATCGGCGCGGTGGCCGTGGTCATCGCCGTGCTGCGCTTCAACCTGGCCCTCACCGGTCGGTCGGCGGTCGACGTCGGTGTCCCCGCCAGGACGGTGGCGGATGGGCAACCGGTGCCGGCCGTCGCTCCCGTCGCCGGACGCTGAAGCGGGCGCGGCGATGGCCACCTCCGCGCCCGCCGAGATCGCCACGCCGGAGGTCACCGACGTCGTCGTCCCCGACCGGCCGTGGAAGGTCATCGTGTGGAACGACCCGATCAACCTGATGTCCTACGTGACCCTGGTGTTGCAGAGGCTGTTCGGATTCAGCAGGGAAAAGGCCACGCGTCTCATGATGGACGTTCACACCAAGGGGAAGGCCGTGGTGCGATCCGGTCCGAGGGAGAGCGCGGAGCTCGACGTCTTCCGACTCCACGAGCACGGGTTGTGGGCCACCATGGAGCACGACGAGTGACCCGCCGAGCGCTCGGCTCCTGGCCGGCCTGATGTTCTCCCGGCGCCCCGTGCGCAGGACCCGCAGCGGTCGCTACAGCGTCAACCTCGGCGCCGACGAGCGCAACCTGCTGCGGATCCTCCCCGGTCAGCTGCGCGCCCTGCTGGCGGCCGAGGGGGGCGTGCCCTCCGAGACGGAGGATTCCTCGCTCCGGCGGCTCTTCCCCCCGGCGTACTCGTCACCGGAGCACCAGGACCACGCCGAGGAGTTTCGCCGGCTCATGACCGAGGACCTCCTGGAGCGGCACACCGGCGCACTGGAGACCCTCGAGGCCAGCGCCGACGCCACCGAGCTCACCGAGGAGCAGCTCGACGCCTGGATGCGGGCGCTCAACAGCCTCCGCCTGGTGCTCGGCACGTCCCTCGACGTGACCGACGACGACGACCTGACCACCCACATGACCGACCGGCACACCCTCTACTACTTCCTCGGCTACCTGCAGGAGTGTGTGGTGGAGGCGCTGTCGCGGGACGATTGAGGCATGGACATCGACGAGGCCCGCGGCGTGCTGCGCGCCAACCACCATTCCGTGCTCGTGACCCGCAAGCGCAACGGTGACCCGCAGCCCTCTCCGATCGTGCACGGCGTCGACGACGCCGGCCGGGTCGTGATCTCCAGCCGGGAGCCGGCCTACAAGGTGCGCAACCTGCGACGCGATCCCCGCGCCACCCTGTGCGCCCTTCCCGACGACTTCTTCGGCCGGTGGGTGGTCGTCGATGGCGACGCCGAGGTCGTCTCCCTGCCCGACGCCATGGAGCCCCTCGTCGACCTCTACCGCCAGGTCGCCGGTGAGCACCACGACTGGGACGAGTACCGCGCCGCCATGGTCAGCGAGCAGCGCGTGGTCATCCGGATCCAGCCGGCCAAGGCGGGTCCCGATGTCGCCGGCTGAGCGCACCCTTCCCTCCGCCCCGCCCGCCGTCACCCTCACCGAACGCAGGATCCGGGTGACCGGCGGCATCGAGCTGGCCGTGCGGGTCCCCGCGGCGGACCCTGCGCCGGCCCGAAGGTCTGCGCCGGGCTCGGGGAGCGCGCCCGCTCCTGCGCTGCTGGTGCACGGGCTCGCGTCCAACGCCCGGCTGTGGGACGGGGTCGCCGGTCGCCTCGTCGCCCTCGGCCATCCCGTCGCCGCGGTCGACCAGCGCGGCCACGGCCGCTCCGAGAAGGTCGACGACGGCTACGACTGGGCCACGCTGACCGACGACCTCGTGGCCGTGCTCGACGGGCTCGGCTGGCACGAGCCCGCCGTCGTGGCCGGCCAGAGCTGGGGAGGCAATGTCGTGCTCGAGCTGGCCGCCCGCCATCCCGAGCGGCTGGCCGCAGCGGTGCTGGTCGACGGCGGCACCATCGAGCTGTCGACCAGCTTCGCCGATTGGCCGACCGCGGAGGCCACCCTGACACCCCCGGCCTTCGCCGGGACGTCGGCGGCCGACATGGAGGGCTTCTTGCGCAGATCCCATCCCGACTGGCCGGAGGTCGGCATCACCGGCACCATGGGCAACGTCGAGGTCCGCGCCGACGGCACGGTCGCCCCGTGGCTGACCCTCCCCCGCCACCTCGGCATCGTCCGTCAGCTGTGGGAGCACCACCCACCCGAGCGCTACCCCGAGGTGGCCGTGCCGGTCCTGTTGGTGCCTGCGGGCGACGGGTCGGCGCCCCCGGCCCGCTTCGAGGCGGCCAAGCGCGACGCCGTCGCCCAGGCCGAGGCCGGCCTGGCCGTGTCGGCGACGGTGTGGGTCGACGGCGACCACGACCTCCACGCCCAGCACCCCGACCGCATCGCCGAGCTGATCGACGCCGCGGCCGACGGCCGCATCTTCGGGAGCGGATCGTGACCACCCCGCGCCTGCTCGCCCTCCTCGGATCGGGGGAGACCGCCCCGACGATGATGAAGCCGCACCGGGCCATGTTCGACCGGCTCGGGCCCGACCCGGTGCCCGCGGTCATCGTCGACACGCCCTACGGCTTCCAGGAGAACGCCGACGACATCTCGGCCAAGGCCGTCGAGTACTTCGCCAAGAGCGTGAGGCGCCCGGTCGACGTGGCCGTGCTCCGACGCCCGACCGACGACGATCCGGTCACCGTGACCCGGGCGCTGGCGGCGATCGCCTCGGCCCGCTGGGTCTTCGCCGGTCCGGGCAGCCCCACCTACTCGCTGCGCCAGTGGCGTGGCGGCGAGCTGCCCGGCCTGCTGGCCGACAAGCTGGCCCACGGGGGCGCCGTGGTCTTCGCCAGCGCCGCCGCCCTCACCCTCGGGCGGCGCAGCGTGCCGGTCTACGAGGTCTACAAGTCCGGTGACGACCCCTACTGGGCCGACGGCCTCGACGTGCTCGCCCCCTATCTCGGCCCCGACGTCAACGTGATCCCGCACTACGACAACGCGGAGGGTGGCCACCACGACACCCGCTACTGCTACCTCGGCGAGCGGCGCCTCCGGATGATGGAGGACCAGCTCCCCGAGCACGGCTGGGTGCTCGGCGTCGACGAGCACACGGGTTGCCTCGTCGACCTCGACGCCGGCACGGCGACGATCGTCGGGATCGGCACCGTCACGGTCAGGCGCCACGGGCGGAGCCGGGTGATCGAGGCCGGCACCACGATCGGCCTTCCCGAGCTGTGCGACCCGGCCTTCGTGGGCGACCATGGGTCGCGCGCCTCGCTCGCCGTGGGCGCGCCCGCCGCCGTCGGGGCCGACCCCGACCCCGACCCCGACGAGGCCGACTCCGCCTCGTCGATCGACCCGGCCGCGGCGCCCGACCCGGCGTCGGTGACCGCCGGCGCTCCCGCGGGAGCGCCCGACGGCGTGGAGGCCACGCCGCTCCACGCCGAGATCCGCCGGCTCGAGGCCGCGTTCGACGCCGCCATCGCCGCGCCCGACGTCGACACCGCCGTGCGCTGCGTGCTCGACCTCGACGACGCCATGCGGGACTGGGCGGCCGACACCGCCCAGTCCGACGCCTTCGACCGGGGCACCGCCGCCCTCCGGCGCATGGTGGTGCGCCTCGGGGAGCTGGCCCGCACCGGCGCCCAGGACCCCGAGGTCGTCGTCGGTCCCTACGTGGATGCCCTCCTCGCCGAGCGGGCCGCGGCCCGCTCCGACAAGCGCTGGGCCGACGCCGACCGTGTTCGCGACGCCCTCACCAGCGCGGGCGTGGAGGTCAGAGACACCGTCGGCGGAACCGAGTGGGGGATGGTGGCCGCCGAGTAGGCGGCCGTGGCTGACGACCCCGTCGTCGCTCGTCGGGCCGGCCTGCTCAGCCGGCGGCGGTCATCGTGTCGAGGCTCCCCTGCAGGGGCCCGAGAGTGGCCAGCTCGGCCGAGATCCGACCGGCTCGCCAGCCCGCCTCGTTGGTGGCCACAGGTCCGGCGCCCATCACGAGGTGGGGGAACATGGCGTGGACCGCATCGCCCACCTCCCGCTCCCGGTCGGCGAGCACCGGGAGGAGAGACCGGCCGACCTCGCTCTCGGCCACCTGCCGGGCCCGGTCCGCAGCCGCCGCCAGTCGCTCCCGGATGCGGCTGGCGAAGGCCAAAATGAACGACTGGCGAAACGAGCGGGTGCGCGACCGGCCGCGACCGTCCCTTACGCTCCCCTTCGCACGCATGGCCTGGCTCGCCTGGACGAGCAGCGAGGTGAAGAGGACCTCGACGGCCTCGACGTCGGCACCGAAGCCGACCAAGGCCATCATGGCCAGGTCGTCGTACCACACGCAACGAACCCCGTTGGCGACGGCGACGACCTGGAGCAGGCGCGACTTGGCAACGGCGTAGGGATCGTCGACTGCGACCCGTCGCGCCGTCGGCGACTCGGGAGTCAGCGAGGCCGCCCGGGTCATCGCGTCGTCGATGGAGTGGCGGGCCATAAGCTCCTGCGCCTTGGCGGTGAACGCTTCCGCTTCGGGCTCGAAGTTGGTCGACTCGGCCTTGGCCAGCAGGGCGCGGATCTTGGCCAGAACCGGATCGTCGGCGGGCCGGCCGCTCCGTCCCGCACCGAGGCGCCACTCGCCGGGGCGAGCCTGGAGGGGTTCGACCGGTGGCAGCACCATCAGCACCCCCAAGGTCTCCAGCACCACCCGGAAGGCGTCGGCCAGCGGGAGGCGCTCCCCGGCCCGCCACCGCTCGATCCAGTCGGTCCCGGACGCACCGCTGCGCTCGGCTCCGAGGTCGACCAGCTGCTGGGACCAGGCGTCGGGCATCGGCGTGCCTCCGGCGGCAGTCCAGCTCCCCGGCGCGCCCATCGCGGCGACGATCACATCGCCATGGCTGCCCCGTCTGGCCCGCCTCACCTGGCGGGCCACCTCGCTCGGCTGCCAGCCGCGCTCCCAGGCATCCGCCAGCGTGTCGCAAACCACCCTGCCGACCGAGGCGCTCACCCGGGCGCGCCCGGCCGATTCGACGTGCGACACCAACGCGGCAACAACCGAGTCCAACTCGCCATGCGAGCGGAAAGCTGCCGCGCGGCCGCCCATCACGGCCAGCGACTCGATGCCCCAGCGGTCGTCGGGCGCCGAGGCCGACGAGGCATGCGACGACGTCCGGTGCCCTCGTCGATCGGCCCTGCGCTGCTTGTCGGCCCGGCGCTTCTGGTTGTTGCGTCCCATGACACCTCCCTGTCCTAGCGATGCTGCCATCCGGCTGTGACCGTCAGGGGGATCCCGGTGCCACGTGCGCAACCGGGCCGGCCTCGTGCGCGGTCGGTAATGTGACGGGTGCCCTGCCCCCATCGTCTAGCGGCCGAGGACACCGCCCTTTCAAGGCGGCAGCACGGGTTCGAATCCCGTTGGGGGTACTTGGAGAAACTGCAGGTCAGAAACCATGACCAGGGCCAGCGGTAGACGGTCGAAGGGCCTCCGACTGGCCGTCGTGCCATCAACGTGCCATCACAGATGAGGTTCGTGCCATGGCACGCTCGCCGAGGGACCGGGGCAGCGGGGCGGTCCGGAAGCTGCCGAGCGGCCGGTGGCAAGCCCGGATGCTGGTCAACGGCAAGCACGTCTCCCTCGGCAGCTATGCGCAGAAGGCCGACGCCAACGCCGCCCTCCGGGACGCCCTCGGACAGCAGGACGCTGGCACTTGGGTCGACCCCCGAGGGGGCAGGGTCTCCTTCGGCACCTCGCAGACGATTGGACCGCCGGCCGCCACGACCTGGCGATCCTGGCGTAGAGATCCAGCGCTCGGGCGGCCCTGGTCGCGAAGTCGGGATCGCGGGGGAAGATCCACATGCGATGCCGCCACGGGCGGATGGCGTCGGCGTCGATGCCGAGATCGACCCCACGATCCCCCTGTTGACTGCCTCTCTGGCCAGCTCCACGCAGCTCCACCGGCTGAGCGGTACTCCGGTGCTGGCCGGCAGCTGGCAGGCCAACGCCTTGACCTCGACGACTGTCTGGGCCGGAAAAGATCGGGGTCGGGCCGCCCGCTTCCGGTCCTTCAGGCCATCGATGCCTTCCTCGAAGAAACGCTTCCGCCAACGGTGGACCCTCTGGGGGGTGGTGTCGAGACGGGCGGCGATCTCCTTGTTCTCCACGCCGTCGGCAGCCAGCAACACGATCCTTGCTCGCTGCACCCGGTGATGCGGCCCGGTGTAGGCACCGGCGCGGCCCCCCAGGACCGCTCGCTGCTCGTCGCTCAAAGCTGATCACGAACGGGCTCTTACTCGGCATACGCCCCTCCACGTTTGGAAGAACCCGACCTCCGCCAACCCCAGCCGCACGGTCAGGACCCATCAAATCACATCACGGTAATTCCGCGGTGGACCACTTAGCCACGCCCACTATCGCCGAGCAGAACATGCCGCCCAGAACAGCGGGCATCCTTCACCCTGGGTAGGGCGTCGGCCTGCACACATCAGGCACATCAGGAGCGTACAAGGCGAGGAGCCCCGCCACCTTGTAGGCTGGCGGTCGTGACGAACGTCGGTGATCTGCGAGTGTCCTCCCGAGGCCAGATGAGCCTTCCAGCAGTGCCCCGCCACCGCTGGGGTCTCGAGACCGGCGGCGAGGTCGGATTTGTCGACCTTGGTGATGCGCTAATCATCGTTCCCGGCGGGGTGCATGACCTGCGGCGCGCGCTGCTGGAGCAGCTGGACGAGAGCGACTGGCTGGCCGCACGCGAGGGCTTCGGAGATGCGGACCTGGCCAGCGAGTGAGACCAGCACTTCTCGACGATGGCCACCTGAGTGCTGTCCTGCGCGGTATTGGGCTGGCAGACCTGGACGGTCGAGACCTGTTCACCACCGGCTACTGGTACGTCCGACTCTGCCAAGCCGTGCTCGGCGGGCGAAGAGCGTCTGGCATGCTCTCCGGCCCCTTCGCCAGCCTCCCCGACGGCCTTCGTTCACGGGCGACCGCTGCCGTTATGCAGCTACCCGATGCCATCGGTCTGGTCAGGCTGCGCGAACTTGCCCCCGTCATCGGACAGTTGCGCCAGGATCACTCCTTGAACGTCTTGGGCATGGAGGCCCTCGCAGCGGCGAGGTATCTCCACGCGGAAGTCTTCCTCAAGGCCGAGTCGCCGAAGCTGCAGACAGCCTTGGCGCTCGAACACCTCGCGGTCCAGGTCCACGAGTAGAGGGGCGCCGAACCCCACCCCCGAACGCGTGACCCGCCCCGGCCAACAAGAGCGCATATCGGCACGTCGGGTGTGGGCTGGTGCCGTCGGGGTGCTATGCGCCTACGGTCGGCGCGGTGGCGAAGAGGACGTAACCGTAGGTGAGGCGGGTGGTGTCGGGGTGCTCGGCCAGCCAGCGGTCGGCGACACTTGCGGGGAGCTCGAGGTGCAACACGGCGTCGAGATCGGCTCGGGTCTCGAAGCTCCATTCGCTCATCACCTCAACTCGCTGCGCGCCGCGCTGCGCCCACCAGGCGTCGGTGACCTCCGCTCGGCCCTGGACAGCCGAGTGTGCCGAGGAGGCGAGGAGGCCGGCGAACTCGCCGTGGCGCTGGTCGTTGTCGACGACTACCAGCGCGCCGCCGGGGCGCAGCACCCGGAGCGCCTCGGCGAGGCCGGCGTCACATCCGGGAGGGAAGAAGTAGGCGAAGCGGGCGTGGATCACACCGACGCTCGCATCGGGTAGGGGAAGGTGCTCGGAGGAGCCGGCCCGGACTTCGAGCCCCGGGACCCGGCCGGCTGCAACGGCCCGCAGGGCCGGGTCTGGTTCGACACCGACCACCCGGGCCGCCTCGGCTGCGTAGGACTCGAGCCAGTGACCGGTGCCGCAGCCCAGGTCCACCAGCACCTTCCCAGGGGACCAGGGTGGCCATGGCGGCGAGCGCGAGCCCGTCGGGATCCATCGCCGGTTCTCGACGTCGTCGAGGTGGGGGTCGGCCGCGGCGTTGCCCGACGGCCGGAAGTCTCCGAACGTCGTCTCGCCAGCAGACTCCAGGTCGAAGGTCATCGCCATCGAGCATGCCACCCTCGGCCTCCACGCCTGCCCCGGGGAGTGCAGAGCCGATCTGCCGGGTGGGGTGGCGCGAGCGCGAGACTTCGGGGGTGGGTGAAGGTATCCGGGCTGCTGGGCCGGGAGACGTGGATGGTGTGGTGCGCCTGGTGGTTGACGCCTACCAGCCGTATGTGGGCAGGATCGGTCGACGGCCCGCCCCGTTGGATGCCGATTACGAGGCGTTGGTGGCCGCCGGCGAGGTCTGGGTGGCCACACGGTGCGGCGATCTGGTCGGCGTGATGGTTCTGGAGCAACGAGCGGACCATTGCCTGATCGAGAATCTTGCCGTGGCTCCCTCCGCCCAAGGCGAGGGCATCGGCGGTCAGCTCCTCGCGTTCGCCGAGGACCAGGCGCGCGCTGCGGGTCTCCGGGAGCTTCGGCTGTACACCAACGAGCGGATGGTCGAGAACCTCGCCTACTACCCCAGGAGAGGCTTCGCCGAGACCCGCCGGGCGTCCTCGGCGGGATTCGACCGGGTGTTCTTCACCAAGACGCTGCCGGCCAGCCCTGCCCGCGGCCGCCGGAGCGGAGCCGGCCGGGTCGCGACGGTCTCGAAACCGTCCCGGATGCCGGTGAGCTTGGAGGTGGGCGAGCTGACCGGCCGCCGGGTCTGCGAAGCCGACCTGGAGGGCATGTGCCGGCTCGACTCGGACCCCGAGACGATGGCAACCCTCGGCGGCCCCCGGCCGGCCGATGTCACAGCGTCGCATCTTCGCTACGACCTCGACCAGTGGTCGACCCGCGGCTACGGGATGTACACCCTGGTGACCGACGCCGGCGAGGTCGCCGGTCGAGTCGGTCTGCGGTCTACGACTTTGCTCGACCGGGCCGAGATCGAGGTGGGCTACAGCCTCCTGCCACGATGGTGGGGCCGGGGGATTGCGACCGTCGCGGTCCGCCAAATCGCTGCGCTCGCCGCCCACTCCACCCTCGCCGACAGCATCGTGGCCACCGTCGAAGCGGGCAACGCCGCTCCGGTGCGCGTGCTGGGGAAAGCCGGCTTCGCCTACGAGCGCGACCTCGAACGCGCCGGCGAGGTCATGTCCCTTCACCGACGACCGCTGAGCCTGGCAGCGTGGGGAGAGGGAACAGGGCCGATCACCGCCGACGGTTGCGCCGTCGACCTGTATGCCAGCCTGCCCCCCGACGACCGGGTCGGGCTCATCCACGCCCGGATCCCCGAGAAGGCGAGCGTGCTCGACCTCGGCTGCGGCACCGGAGCACTCGCCGAGCCGCTCAGCGCACTCGGCCACCCGACGACCGGGGTGGACAACACACCGGAGATGCTCGCCCACCAGGCCGAGGGTGTCCTGGCCGACATCGCCAGCTTGGACCTGGCGCGGCGCTTCGACGTCGTAGTCCTGGCCAGCAACCTGGTCAACCAACCCGACCCTCGGGCACGCAGCCAACTTCTACGGGTCGGAGCTGCCCACCTGGAGTCGGGGGGTCGACTGCTCCTTGAATGGACGCCTCCGTCGTGGTTCAGGCGGTGGGTTGTCGGCCGCAGCCATCCCGGCTCCATCGGGGAGGTCGCCACCGAGCTCACGGTCCACGCCTACGACGGCGAACTCCTCGGCGCCACCATCACCTACGCCCTCGGCGAGCGCCGCTGGTCGCAGCACTTCACCGTCCGCCGGCTCGACCTCGACGCACTCGAGGCTGACCCTCAGCTGGATCACGATCTGCCCCGGAGGCACCGGCATCCGCCAACCCTACGCCCCACCCCCGGGGCCAGAACAGGCGAGCAACCTGGGGCCAGATCAGCTTGACATTCCCACTGCTCCGCGCCGCAGCCGAGGAGACCGGCGTCGACTACGCCGTGGTGCCATGACGGACACCGTCGAGCCCCGCCAATCGCGCGCACATCGCGCGGCCGCTCGCGTTCGGGCTTGGTTGTCCGAATTCGCCCAAGTCGGTGACCAGGACTTTTACATCCCTCACGGTTCAGTCCGGTTCATTCCGGAGCGCTTGATCTGCCCTTTCAAGGCGGCAACACGGGTTCGAATCGACGGGGCCTGAGGTCAGCGGGGTGGGCGTCCGTCGGCGAGGTCGATGGCCCGGTGCACGTTGAGGTCGATGAATCGTTCCCGGCGGGGCGCGTGGACGAAGCGCGCCACGCCGGTGAGGACGTCGGGGTTGGCCCGGTCGTCGGTTTCGGCGCAGGCCGCGGCCGTGGTCTTGATCAGGTGGGCGGCCACGATCAGCGATCCGGCCCGGTCGCCTAACGCGTCCCGGCACAATGCCGCTGGGGTGAGATCCGCCTCGGGGGCGGGGGCGTCCTCGGGCCCTGTACCGTCGGGGATCTCGCGGTAGCCGCGCCGGCCGGCGTAGTGGGCCAGGAAGGCGGCCGAGTAGGCCAGGCGGAGGGTGTCTGGGCCTGGGTCGGCCCGCCAGGCCCAGCGGGCGGCGTGGGCGTAGGTCACGACGTGGCTGAGGTCGAGCCAGCCGAAGTCCTCGCCGGGGTCGGTCTCCACGGTGTGATCGAACCGGGCGAGGCGGTGGGCGCCGACGGAGACGACCGTGTCGAGCAGGCCTTCCACCCCGGCTCCGGCGCGCAGCACGTGCGTGGCGGCGGTGACCACGTCGTCGGCTTGGCGGCCCAGCAGGGCGGTCCGCAGCCGCCCGTCGTCGGCCCATCCCGGATCGGGGTCCACGTCGGCCAGGCCGGGGAGGTCGGTGGCGCCCATGGCCCGCACGAAGGGGCGCATGTAGGGCAGCCGGTCTTCGCGGGTGCCGTACCCGATGGCGGGGACCAGATGCGGCAGCACCGTGTCGGCCCGATCCCACCCGAGCAGATCCACCAGCTGGAAGGCCTTCTGCACGTAGATGGCGGCGTGACCGTAGGACAGGTGGTGGTCGCTGACCGTCCGCACCAGCCACGAGCGGAGCTCCTCGGGGCCGAACCCGGCGCGCCACGCCCCCCGCAGGATCGACTCGGCGGCCACCAGGTCCTCGGACTCGATGGCCGTGCGGAAAGCGGGGCCCGGATGGTCCGGAAGGTCGACGGCCGGTTCGGGGGCGGGGCGGAGGGGACGGCGGCGTTCCGCTTCGGCGATCCCGGCGAGCGCCTGGACCACCGGGAGCGCCCGGGCGTCGCCCTCCGCCGACCGGGCGATCTGCAGGCAGTCGACCAGGGAGGCCATGGCGTGGCCGAAGCCGAACTCGCCCCGGGGTGCCCCCCACGCCACCGCTTCCCACACGACCTGGACCGGGTCGGCGTCGACCCGCAACAGACGAACCACGTCCCGGGAGATCTGCCCCACGTAGTCGTCCGCGATCGCCGAGCGCAGGCTGGTCAGCAGACGATCCTGCTCGGCCGCCGGGGGCGGGTCGCGCACGGTGACGAACACCGATCCGTCCTGCACCGTCACCTGGTGCATCCGCAGGTTCTCCTCCCCTACCAGGCAGACGCCGTCGGACAGGCGGTACTTCCAGTTGTGCCAGCAACACGTCAGCGTGCCGTCAGCCGCCAGGTCCCCCTGGCTCAAGGCGTACCCCTGGTGCGGGCAGCCGAGGTCGGTGGCGTGCAGGCCGTCGGAGGCGTGCGCCACCAGCAGCCGGCGCCCGTCGACCCGGGCCATCCGCAACGACCCGGCCGGGAACGCCGTCACGGGCCCGACGGCCACAGGCACATCTCCCGGACTGGCGCTGTCGTGGTCCCAGGAGATGTCGTGCGAGCTCATGCCCCCATGCTGCAACCTCAAGTCGACTGGAGGTCAAGGGGTAGGGTGACGAAGGTGAAATGGCCCTACCGGCTGTCCATCGGCGAGTTGTCGGCCCGCAGCGGCTTGGCCTCGTCCGCCCTGCGATTCTACGAAGACCAAGGCCTGATCACCTCGGAGCGGACACCTGGCGGGCACCGGCAGTACCGCCCCGATGTCCTACGCCGGGTCGGGTTCATCCGGGTCGCCCAAGGCGTGGGACTCAGCCTGGACGAGGTCGCAGCCGCCCTCGGGTCACTCCCTGCCGGACGGACACCGACCCGAAAGGACTGGGAACGCCTGTCCTCCCGTTGGCGTCCCCGCCTCGACGCCCGAATCGCCACCCTCACCCGCTTACGGGACCAACTCGACACCTGCATCGGCTGCGGCTGCCTGTCCCTCCAGGACTGCCGGCTATCCAACCCGGACGACCAGGCCAGTCGGCTCGGAACCGGGGCCCGATACCTACTGGGCGACACCCCCGCCGACGTCGTCGAGATCCCCGCCGCCAGCCAGACAGTGGCCGCCCCCGACGTGGGATGAAGAGCGCCGCCCGGAGCCTCGACCAGCTCCGAAACGGCGGCGCCGAGACCCGAGAGGGCATACCCGCCGACGTCACTCCCGAAGTGCCTGATGGATGATGTTGGGGCGCTCCGGGGCTGGTCCTCGTAGCGTCGTGGGATCCGGTGGGCTGGCTCTTGAAGTGCCTGCTGCCTTTCGGGGTTGGCTTCCGAACGAAGCGTCGGCCCGCTGGGGTCCTGCTGTGGCGTGGCTCGAAAGAGGCGAGAGCACCTTCTTCATCAGGAGTGCCTGCCGCGGCTTCCATCTCCAACGCGAGAGGCGCATTTACCATGACGGTCTTGATCGGTATCGACCCGCACAAGGGCTCCATACAGCAGTCGCGATCGACCGCGACGAGGTGACGGTCGGGGAAGTGAGGGTGCGCAGTTCGACCAGCCAGTGCTCACAGCTGTTGGCCTGGGCTGAAGCGTTCCCGACTCGACGTTGGGCGATCGAGTCGGCCAGCGGGCTGGGCTACCTGTTGGCCCAGCAGCTGGTCGCCGCGGGCGAGTCCGTGGTCGATGTGCCCCCGACGCTGTCGGCCCGGGTCCGGGTACTCGGCTCGGGCAAGTCATCCAAGAACGACCCCAACGACGCCCTGTCCACCGCGGTCGCCGCCTTGCGAGGTCGGCGTCTGCGGGAGGTGAGCGTCGATGACCACCGGGCGATCCTTCGACTGCTGGCCGACCGCCACCACGACCTGACCGCCCTGCGAACCCAGGCGGCCTGCCGGCTCCACGCCCAGCTCGCTGGCCTTGTTCCTGGCGGGATCCCGGGCCGGCTGAGCGCCTCGAGGGCAGCCCGTCTGATCGACTCGGTGGCCGCCGCCAGCGGGGTGGTCGCCGAGCGACGACGACAAGCTTTGGCGTTGACGGCGGACGTGGCCCGCCTCGACGGCGACCTCGTCGAGCTCAAGGCGCGGATCAAACTGGCCGTCGCGGCCTCGAAAACGACCCTGACCGATATCAACGGTGTCGGCCCGTTCGTGGCCGCCCTGGTGTTGGGTCACGCCGGCGACATCGGCCGCTTCGCGAGCCGTCACCACTTCGCCTCCTACAACGGCACCGCGCCGCTGGAAGCGTCGTCGGGACCGAAGAAGCGGCACCGTCTCAACCCGCGCGGGAACCGCCAGCTGAACCACGCCATGCACGTCGTGGCCATCACCCAGCTCCGCTATGACACCCCCGGGCGCGCCTACTACCTGCGGAAGATCGCCGAAGGCAAGACCAAGAAAGAGGCGATCCGGGCCCTCAAACGCCGAGTCTCCGACGCCGTCTATCGCAGCTGATGATCGACGCTCGATAGGGGCCCGGGAGGACAACCAGGGACGACGCTTGCATCCAGCGTGACCGGCTCACACCCTGATCGGCCGGCGCTTCGGATCAGTCACTCCCGAACCCACCAGGCAACCTACACCGCCACCACGGCGGCCGGACCAACGCGCCCACACCGAGCAAACCAACACCCCCTTGACACAAAGAGGCTTCGATCTGGGCGGCCGGATGCGGCCGCGCTGCCGTCGTTCGGACGCGCTGATCTGGGCGGTTCGGTCGCTGCCGTCGAGCCCGGCACCTCAACGGACCCTGGCTTGGGCACTGGCTCCAGCGGTGACCCCTACCAACAGACACAGGTCGTCCGGCTCGACCAAGCTACCGGCACGATCGTCGCCCGATCCGCCACCGTCGACAGCGCCGGCACCCCGGTCGCCACCGCCGACACCGTATGGGTGACTGGCCTCGCCGGCCACCGCCCCGGCACCGGCCACGACACCCTCTACCGTCTGGACCCGGTCACGCTGCGCACCACCGCCCGCCGCGTGCTCTCCCCCGCCGGGTACGCCGAGCAGCCGGTCACCGCCAACCGCGGGCACCTGTGGGTCGCCGTGGGATGCACCCTCCAACGCCTCGACCCCGACAACGGCAGGCCCGACCTTCAGGTCGAGTGGCCGGCGACCCCTGCGGCACCCAAGCCGTCACCCTCGCCGGCGGCAGCCTCTACGCGACCTCCCTGACCTCCCCCAACCAGCTGCTGCTCCAACGCCGCGACCCCGATACCGGCCGCGCCCTGGACACCACCGCGCCCGACGCCGCCCCCGACGGCGTCACCCTCGCCGCCACCCGCCACGACCTGTGGGCCGCCGGCGGGTTCCCCGGAGCCAACGGCGACCTCTACTGGTACACCACCCGGCCCCTGAGGCTCCGAGGCCGGACCCGCACCGACGGACCGGCCCTTCCCCCGGACCAGACCCCGCTCCCGAGCTTCGGCGAAGTCCCCGACATCGATCTTTCCGACCACACCATCTGGGTCGCAGGCTTCGGCGTCCTCGCCTGCCTCAACTCTGCCGCCGGCACCGTCAACGCCATGACCACCGACTACACCGGACCCATCATCTCCAGCTCCATCATCGTCACCCCACACGCCGTCTACGCCATCGCCATCGACACCGGCACCACCCCGACCGGCATCGTGAAGTTCGATCCCCCGACCGCCTGCACCACCAGCTGATCGACCCGATCGACCCGGCGACAGTGATCCCCCCGGCTGTCCCGCCTTCGATCTGCGGGTGACGACCCGGGGCCCCGGCTCCAGGAGGCTCGCCGGCACAGCGTCGCCGGGCCACCTGGTTGACAGCCAGGCGCCATGGCCATCGCCCCGTAGTGCAGCATCAGCGCCCGGCCTCCACCGGCCACCCGGCACGGGTCGGGGAGTCTGTAGGCAGTGACCGAGCCAGCCCGCAGGCGGACCCTGTGCTTTGCGGTCGTTCGTGAGGGACGGACTGGCAAGGCACTCAGCTCCGCTCCCGGTGCCGGCCGCGCATAGCGTCGTGACCGTGTCGGGGCTGGGCATCGAGGCGACGCGAGACGTCGATCTGATCGCCTCGATTCATGCCGAGACCGTCTCGTTCGCCTACGCCGGATTCTTCCCCCAGGATTCGCCAGCTCCCACCGTCGGCGAGCTGGCCGGGATCTGGGCCGCGCGGCTGGCAGACCGGACCGCCACCGCGCTGGTCTGCCGGGCCGAGGGCCGTGTGGTCGGCACGGTGATGGTCCGCCAGGACCCGGACTTCGCCGGCGAGGGCCAGCTCGTCGGCCTCCACGTGCTGCCCGACGCCTGGGGTCGCGGCGTCGGCACCGCGCTGCACGACGCCGGCCTTCAGACCCTGGCCGAGGCCGGGTTCAAAACGGCCGGCCTGTGGGTCATCGCCCAAAACCAACGGGCCCGCACGATGTACTCCTCGCGCGGGTGGGTCCTCGTCGCCGGTGTCGAGCTCGACATCGTGGGCGTCACCGAGGTCCGGTACCGCAAAGATCTCCGCGCGGCCAGCGTGCGATCAACGCCGGCATTGACCCTGCGTCCGACCGGACCTGACGACCTCGGCCTGCTGGTCTCGTGGCTCCAGGATCGGGCCGTGTACGAGTGGTGGGGCGGTGCTCCGGTCAGCGAGGAGGAGGTGGCGGCCAAGTACACCGGCCGACGCCAACCCTCGGTGAGCGGGTTCATCATCGAGCACTCCGGGACACCGGTGGGCTACGGGCAGGGCTACACCATCGACGCCACGACGGGCGGCGTCGACCTGTTCCTCTGCTCTGCCGCTCAAGGCAACCGCCTCGGGTCCCCCGCCGCCCGCCTGCTGGTCGACCATCTCCTGTCGGCCTGGCACTGGCGGTCCGTGATCGTCGACCCGAGCCCCGACAACGAGCGGGCGATCCGCACGTGGCACCGAGCTGGGTTCCGCCGCAGCGGGACACTCACCGGCGACAGCAACGTCGAGATGCGCTTCGCCCCGGACATCACGCGGACCTGACCGCCGGTGCAGTGAAAGTGAGGGGCGCCGGTCGAATTCGCCACTCTGGGCGACCCGCCACGACGATGGATTACTGCGTCCCCACCCTTGCTCGGTATGCCAGGCATCGTCGTGGCTCCGCGGTCAGCGGTGGCGTGATCGTCAGGCCTATCTGTTGGCATCGCCGTTCAACGAGATGGCCACCAGCACGACCTGGCGAGCATGAACGCTCATGCCGCCTGGCGGAAAAGTCGAAAACGATGTGACCCGGCGGCGCGGTAGGGGCGACGGCGCTCGTCGGCGGCGAGGGCTTCGACCAGACCGAGCGCTTCGAGCTTGGAAACGGCGCCGTAAAGCGTGCCCGGGCCCAGGGCGCGGCGACCACGCCGGCACCACCAGGCGGTTCGGGCGCGCCTCTTGGGCTTGGTCTCCGAGCGCTCCTGGAGCTGCAGCTTGCGCTCGGCGCCCGGAGTGCCTTCCTCGAGCTGGCGGGAGCGTTCGCGCTCGGCGTTGACCTCGGCGCCGAGGAGGATGGCGACATTGATTCACAACCTCACCGGCCCGGGCCGTTGCCTGCATCGCCGGGAGGTGCCAGGGAGTCTGTCTGACAGTCTTCCCAGTGCGCTCAAAGATCGAGGATGAACCGCATCGCTCGATCGATCGCTCGGAGCTCTTCGGGAGCGACATCGCCTCGCCTCACGCGGATGCGCTCGGTGGACACTACCCGGATGTGATCGCATCTCGCGTACGACGGGTGCTCCAGCCCGCTGACGCCAGTTGCGATCCCGACATGGCCGCGCAACCCGTAGTCGGTGGAGGTGACGGGCACGACCGTGACGAGCTCGCCAGGACCGTCGTTGAAGATGTCGCTGGATACCACGATCGCCGGACGAGGGAACGCTGGCTCGTGCCCGACAGGGCGACCGAGATCGACCTGGTAGACCTCACCCCGCCAGATCACCCGAGCAGGTCCCACTCCTGGCGCTCGGCCCGGTACGCCTCCCACCGCTCGGGTTCCTCGCGAAGTCGGCGGTAGTCGTCGCCCAGGCCACGAAGAAACTCTTGGCGTTCGAGGGCGTCGATCGCCGAGTGAACGACCTCCACGACCGTGGTCTTCCGGGATTTCGCCATTGACCGCAGCCGTTCGGAGTCAGGGCGGCGGACCCGCACGGTGGTGGTCGATCTTGTGCCGGTTGACGAACGTGGTGTACGCGGGCACCGGATTGGTGCTGACATCGTTGCCGCTGGTCACCTTTCCGATCACCAGCGCCCGCCATTTGTAGGTGTCGAAGTAGCGCAGATAGTAGAACCGCCCGATCTGCGGGTCACGCGCTCCCACGGCCGCCGGCACCGCCCTCAGCAGGTAGCGCGCCGCAGCCGCCTGATCTGCCTCGCCCCACTTGTTGGCCTTGGCTTCGAGGTTGAGGGCGCGATGGTAGAACACACTGACCTCGTCGAGCCAGATCCGCGTCTTCGCGGCCGTGTAATGCTTGGAGTTGAGCGCGTTCAGTGCATGCGAAAAGCCCTTGCCGATCGTTGCGGCCGGTGCCTTCTTGCCCGCGTGATACGCGATCTCGAACTTCAGGATGTCCTCGTAGTCGTGCAGCCCCCACACGCCCGGGTAGTACCGCGTGTGCGGCGCCGTGAGGTCGGCCAAGTACCGGTTGTACTTCTGCAAGTAGCCGCCCTTTGCTCTGCCGTTCTTACCGAGGCCGCCGCCACCGGCAAACTCACCGGCGATGACGGTGACTTTCGGCGTGATCGTGATGCCCGGGCTCGCAACCAATCGCCGGTAAGCGATATTCCACATCTGCCCGGTCAGCATCGGTCCACAGTTGTTCGTCGTCGGCGTCTTCGGACAACCTACGGTGCTCAACAGCTGGGACCCGTCGGGCGTGTAGACGTAATTCTCGAGATGCCCGACGCCGACATTGACGCCACCGTTCTTGGCATTGGGCTCGTTCCAAGCGGCGACGATGCGAACTGGGGCGCCGCTGCACACTCCTCCGGTACTGATGCAGCTCACGTACATGCTGCGGAAGGCGATCATCGCCGCCTTGTACGTTGTGACATCAGGCGCCTTGATGCGGGGCTGACCGTTCACCGTGACGAGGTAGTTGTCGTCCGGGCCAAATGTGACATCGGGATTGACTCGGGCGGTCTTCGCGGCCTGCAGCCACGCAGTCAGGCACTGCTGCGCACGGCTCAGCTGCATCCGTGCTCGAGCGTTCGTCGTGGGATTCAAGCCCGGCTCAGCAACGTCCCACGGGACGATGACCCGTGCCATCGAGACGCGCAGCGCCGACCATTGGGCGTCGACGAACGACGAGCCCGCCGCGTTCTTCTGTGACTGCATCAAGGCTCCGCTGAGATTTCCCGAATCGCAGCGCGCGAAGCCGCTGTCCGAGACTCCCATGACCATCGGTGTATCGGTCGGCGTCGCCGCGCTGGCGCGCGGAGTAGCGCTCGCCTCAGCGGTCGCTGCCGAACTCAGGACCATAAGCGCAGATGCTGTTGCGGCGGCTATACCGCGCCACCGACGAACGCGAACGCCCATGCAGATCATCTCCCTCCACAGTGCCTCACGCTGAAGACGTCATGAGATGCAACCACAGCGACCGTGCGCCAGTAGGCCGTCATTCGCAACCATAGCGCGGTGAGCATCTCACGGTGTTGGCCGCGCATCGCCCGAGGCGCGCGGTGGTGAGGTTGGGTCACGTTGCCCGCGTGCCTGCGAGAGGAGCTGGGCGAGCTGGCCCGGGCCACCACGGGGCCTGTGCTTCCCTGGGTCGCCACCGACGACTTCAACTCGGCGGTGGAGCACGCCACCCTCGCCTGGGCCGTGATCTCGGCCGAGTGGTTCCTCGGCCAGGCGCTCGACGGCGACCCGCCGCTGAGCGACCCAGGATGATCGCCCCGGCGCGCCGCACGCGGCGGGCGGCGGCCGTGCCTCGTGACCGACGTCATCGCTCGACGTGCTCTGCCTCGTGGTGGTACCGGGCCTGGAGGACGACCAAGTCCTCGCCGTCGACGACGTACACCAAGCGGTTGATCCTCTTCAGGGTCGCCCGGTCGTTCGCCTGCCACCAGAGGTGGTCGTTCCACCCCCGAGGGGTGAAGACGAGACGCGCCCAGCCTCGATCGAGGGTGTGCGCCTCCCGTGCGCCGGCGCGAGCCTGCGCCAGGCTGTCCGACAACCAGTGGGCGTTGGCCGGCACCCTCAGCATGGCCGTCTCGTTGAGCGCATCCCAGTCGGCTCGCGACACGAGTACCGCATCGCCCCGGCGATGAGGTGATCTCGATGGGCGCGCGGTCGTCGTTGACGCGCTCGATGAGCGGGAACAGGTTCTTGCGGGCCTCGCTTGCGGTGACGGTCACGGCTGCCTCTTCTTCGGCGTTGGTGCGACTCGTTGTGCCAGTCGCTCACTGGCTGGCCAAACCCAGCTGCGTCGGGGGACGACGAACCCCGATATGGACCCGGAAGTGGTGGGCGACGCTCACCGGTGTGATCGTTGGTGAGCGTGTTGGTAGGAGGTGGCAGACTGCCTGGATGCGTCTTGCTGGCTCGGGCGCCTCGGTGGACCTCCAGGTCGCCGGCTACCAGTTTCCCGGCGTCGACGAGGACCCCAAGGATCGCACTGGATGGGATCGCAACTGGTTGGTCATCACGGGGTCGGTACGCACGGCGGGGGGTGCGTCTTGGTCGTTTCGCGAGCCCGCGCTGACCACCTGGGAGGTGGCTGACGCGGTGGTGTGGCTGCGGCGGGTTGCCGACGGCGCGGCACCGGTCGCCGCTGTCGAAGCCACCCCGGCAGTCGCAGCAGAGGACGACGAGCCGAGCCGCGCCGGGTGGTTGACCTTCACCGAGCCGAATTTGAGCTTCGCCGTGGGCGGGTACGACGGGCACCAGGTGCAGCTGTTGGTCGGGTTGGGCCACGAGTGCGCCCAACCTCCCATCGACCCGCTGAAGCCCGGCTGGTGCCAGATCACTGTCGTGACGAGCAAGCTCCAGGTGCAGGAGGCCGCCGCTGCGCTGGAGGAGGAGCTGGCGGACCACCCCGCCCGTTGAGGGGATCGGGCGGGGCGAGCCCGAGCCGCCGATCAGTGCGGTCGGCTCTGACGCCTGACCCCGTCGCTCGTCCCCTCCGATGGGCGCCTGACCCCGTCGCTCGTCCGCTCCGATGAGCGGTCCTGTCTGGGCTTGGCGCGGGGATCGCGGCCGGCGACGATGCGGTCGAGCCATTCCCTGAAGACGTGGCGCTCGCCGTCGGTCAGGACCGTCAGGTTGGAGAGCTCCGCTCTGAGGGTGTTCGCTGCGGGGACATGTCCAGGAGCGTCGGGCGCGGGTTGGCCGCTCGTGATGGCGGCGATCAGGGCGTCGAAGGTCGCGCCGGAGAGCTCCGGGTCGCGCTCGTCTTCGGGGATGGCGAGGAGTGTCATGACCGTGCCGCAGCCGGCAGCGTGGACCATGTCGGCAGCCAGGTGCTCGCTGACCTCGAGGCGGCCGGCTGCCGCGATGCTGCGGACCCGCTCCTCGAGCACGCGGAAGGCGGCAACGGCGGCGGACGGCCTGTGACCGGGCTTGGGGTCGCCGTACATGAGGCAGAACAGTGCCGGGTTGGCCAGCCCGAAGCCGATGTGCAGGTCCCACCCGGCGCGGAGGTCCTGGATCGGGTCGTCGGCGGGCCGGGGGACGGGCTTCTCGGCCAGGTACGACGCGAAGCCGTACTCGGCGACGGCATCCAGGAGCCCTTCCTTGTTGGCGAACAACCGGTAGATCGTCGGTGCCTGGGTACCTGCTGCGGCGGCCACGGCTCTGGTCGAGACGGCCTCGCGACCTCCAGTGGCCAGCATGGCCGCCGCCACCTCGACGATGGTCGCCCGGGTCCGGTCGCGGCCCGTCGCGGTGTCGACCGACGCCGCACCCGAAGAGTTCATGATGCGATGTTAGCGGTAAGTTGCTACCGTCGTATTTCCAGTGATACCGTCAATGTCATATCAATGATACGACGAGGTGGAGGACAGTATGATCATCGTGACGGGAGCGACGGGGCAGCTCGGTCGGGGCGTCATCGAGCGGCTACTGGAGCGGCTACCAGCCGATGACCTCGGTGTCAGCGTCCGGGATCCGCACGAGGCGCAGGACCTCGAGGAGCGCGGGGTTCGTGTCCGCCACGGCGACTTCGATCAGCCGTCGATCCTGGCCGATGCGTTCGAGGGCGCGTCACAGGTGCTCGTCGTCTCGGGCGCGGCCGACCCGGCACCGCACCGGGCGGCGATCGAGGCGGCGGTGGCGGCGGGCGCCGAGCGCGTCCTCTACACCAGTCACATGGGCGCCAGCCCGGACTCCCTCTTCGCGGCGATGCCGGCCCATGCCGAGACCGAACACGACGTGCAGACAGCCGGCGTTCGCTTCGTCTCGCTGCGGAACGGCTTCTACGCGGCCAGCGCCATCGGGTTCATGGACGCGGCATGGCAAACCGGCGAGTTGGTCCTTCCCGAGGACGGCCCGGTGTCGTGGACGGCCCACGCGGATCTCGCTGCCGCGGCGTCCGTCGCCCTCGCTGACGACGGGCGCCTCGAGGGGATCACCCCACCGCTCACCGGCTCGGAGGCGCTCGACTTCGCCGGCATCGCCGACATCGCCTCCGAGTTGACCGGACGCCAGATCAAGCGCATCGTCGTCGCCGACGACGAATGGAAGGCCGATCTCGTTGCCCGAGGCGCGCCCGCGGCCCAGGCTCAGTTCGCACTCGGGATCTTCACCGCCAGCCGTCGAGGCGAGTTCGCCGCCGTCGACCCGGCCCTCGGGCAACTGCTCGGACGCAAACCCACCACGTTCCGTGACCAGCTCGCCACGTTCCTGGATTCGAGGGAAGGCCTGTCGGGCTGAGGAGATGGCCAACCTCGGTGGGCCCTGGTGGTCAAATGACAGATGTTGACTTCTGTCAGTTCGGGGGAAGGATGCTCCCCATGACCTCCTTTGCGACCCTGCCCGCCCGCGCCCTCGGCGTTTCGGGCCCCCCCGTCTCCGCCATCGGCCTCGGCTGCATGGGCATGTCCGACTTCTACGGCGACACCGATCGCGCCGAGTCGGTCGCCACGATCCATGCGGCCCTCGACGCCGGGATCACCCTGCTCGACACCGGCGACTTCTACGGCGCCGGCCACAACGAGCTGCTCATCTCCGAGGCGCTCGCTGGTCGCGACCGCGACACGGTCCAGCTGAGCGTCAAGTTCGGCGGCCTGCGCGACCCCTTCGGCGGGCTCACCGGCTTCGACGCCCGCCCGGTTGCGGTCAAGAACGCACTCGCGCACACGCTGACCCGCCTCGGCGTCGACCACATCGACGTGTACCGCCCGGCGCGCCTCGACCCGGCCGTTCCGATCGAGGAGACCGTCGGCGCGATCGCCGAGATGGTCCAGGCCGGCTACGTGCGCCAGATCGGTCTCTCGGAGATGGGGGCCGACACCATCCGCCGGGCCGCCACCGTCCACCCGATCTCCGATCTGCAGATCGAGTACTCGCTGATGTCCCGCGGCATCGAGGCCGAGATCCTCGGGGTCTGCCGCGAGCACGGCATCGCCGTCACCGCCTACGGCGTGCTCTCCCGCGGGCTGCTGTCGGGCCACTGGACGCCAGGGGCAGGGGCGGGTGGCGGCGACTTCCGCAGCCACTCGCCGCGCTTCTCGGGCGGCAACCTCGAGCACAACCTGGTCCTCGTCGAGGCGCTGCGCACCGTCGCCGACACCCGTGGCGCCACCGTTGCCCAGGCCGCCATCGCCTGGGTGCTCTCCCGTGGCGCCGACATCATCCCGCTCGTCGGCGCTCGCGCACGCGAGCGGCTCAGCGAGGCGCTCGGCGCCCTGGAGCTCGACCTCACGGCCGAGGACCTCACCGCCATCGAGGCGGCCGTGCCGCACGAGGCCGTCCTCGGCTCCCGCTACGAGGAGGCGCAGATGGCCATGCTCGACTCCGAGAGGTGACGGCGCCGGACGGGGCCTCCCCCACCCCGGCCCCGCTGACGCCCGAGCGCATCCTCGACACCGCCGAGGAGGTCCTCCGCCGCTTCGGCCCGCAGAAGGCCACCGTCGTCGACGTGGCGCGCGCCCTCGGGATCAGCCACGGCTCCGTCTACCGCCACTACGCCTCGAAGGCGGCACTGCGCGACGCCGTGACCGAACGCTGGCTGGCGCGCGTCGCCGAGCCGCTCGGCGTCTGGGTCCTTGCCGACGGTCCGGCGCTCGAGCGCCTTCGGGGCTGGCTCGGCGCGCTCGCCCAGGCCAAGCGGCGCAAGGTGCTCGACGACCCCGAGCTGTTCGCGACCTACCAGGCGCTCGCGGTGGAGGCGCGGGAGGTCGTCGCCGCGCACGTCGACCATCTGGCCGACGACGTGCGGCGCATCCTCGCCGACGGGGCGGCCCGCGGCGAGCTCGCCGTCGACGACCCGCTGGCGGCGGCGCGCGCCGTCTTGAGCAGCACGGCGCGCTTCCACCACCCCGCGTTCGCCGGAGAGTGGTCGGGGCCGGACATCGAAACCCAACTCGACGATGTGTGGGCGATCGTGTCGCGCGGCCTGCGCTGCGTGTAGCGGGCCGCGGGAAGGCCGCCGGAGTCCTGGTTCGCAACTAGCCAGGCACACCTTGCAAGTGTGATCTACCAAGGTTAGACTTTGCACATGGCCGGTGATCCAGAGGTCGACGACGTGGCCGCAGCTCTGCAGATGAGCATCGGCTTGTTCCTGCGGCAGCTGCGTCAGATCAAGGTCGAAGGCGAGCTCTCGTTGCCCCAGACCTCGGCCCTCAAGCGCCTGGAACGCGGCGGTCCGAGTACCGTGACCGCGCTCGCCAAGGCCGAGCAGATCAGCGTGCAGTCGATGGGGACGACGCTGAGCGAGCTCGAGGCCCGCAACCTGATCGAGCGTCATCCCGATCCCGGCGACGGCCGGCGGTCTGTTCTGTCCGTCACCGATGCGGGATCGAGCGTCCTGGGCGACAAGCACAACGCCAGGACTCAGCAGTTGGCGCAGGCGCTCGCGGCCGGGTTCGGCCGTTCGGAGCTGCGACAGCTGATGGTGGCCGCACCCCTGATCGAGCGGCTGGCCCAGAGCCTGTGACCGTGGGGACGGCTCAGGGGGTCAGCGGAGACGACCGCTACCGGTGGACGGCATTGGCCAACACCACCGCCGCGCAGTTCATGTCGCAGCTGGACGGGTCCATCGTGATCATTGCGCTGCCGGCGATCTTCCGGGGCATCCACCTGAACCCGTTGTCCTCGAGCAACATCGTCTACCTGCTGTGGATGATCATGGGCTACCGGCTCGTCCAGGCCGTGCTCGTCGGCACCGTCGGCCGTCTCGGCGACATGTTCGGCCGGGTCAGGATCTACAACGCCGGTTTCGTCGTTTTCACCTTCGCGTCCGTCCTGCTGTCGTTCGATCCGTTCCACGGCAGCCGCGGGGCGCTGTGGTTGATCGGCTGGAGGCTTCTCCAGGCCGTCGGCGGATCCATGCTCCAGGCCAACTCCGCGGCCATCCTCACCGACGCGTTCCCTGATGACCAACGCGGCTTCGCCCTCGGCACCAATCAGGTTGCCGGCCTGTCGGGGCAGTTCATCGGCCTGGTCGCCGGCGGCCTGTTGGCGACCCTGGACTGGCGGGCGGTGTTCTGGGTCAACGTGCCCGTCGGGATCTTCGGGACCGTCTGGGCCTACCGCAGGCTCCGCGACAACGGCGAGCGGCACGGCCGGCGCATCGACTGGTGGGGCAACGCCACCTTCGCTGTGGGCCTGAGCGCCGTTCTGGTCGCGGCCACCTACGGCATCCAGCCCTACGGCGGCCACGCGACAGGGTGGACCAGTCCATGGGTGCTGACCGGCCTGGCCGGCGGCCTCGTCCTGCTGGGCGCGTTCGTCGCCATCGAGACCCACGTCGCCGAGCCGATGATCCAGCTCAGCCTGTTCCGGATCCGCGCCTTCACCGCCGGCAACCTGGCGGGCTTCGTGGTGTCCGTCGCCAGGGGCGGATTGCAGTTCGTCCTCATCATCTGGTTGCAGGGCATCTGGCTGCCGCTGCACGGCTACGACTACAGCCGGACGCCACTGTGGGCGGGCATCTACCTCCTGCCCCTCACCGCCGGCTTCCTCCTGTCGGGACCGACCGCCGGCAGGCTCTCGGACCGCTTCGGTGCCCGGGGCATGGCCACCGCCGGCATGGTCGTCTTCGGCGGCAGCTTCGTCGGCCTGCTGGCCCTGCCCGTCGACTTCCCGTATTGGGTCTTCGCGCTGCTCATCGCGGCCAACGGGATCGGCGGCGGCATGTTCGGCTCTCCCAACTCGTCGTCGATCATGAGCAGCGTGCCCGCCAACCAGCGAGGCGCAGCTTCGGGCATGCGGGCCACGTTCCAGAACTCCGGCACGGCGATCTCGATCACGGCGTTCTTCACCCTCGTGATCGCCGGTCTCGCGGCCACCCTGCCGAAGAGCCTGACGAGCGGCCTGACCCACGAGGGCGTGCCCGATGGGGTCGCTCACCAAGTCGCCAGCCTGCCGCCGACCTCGTCGCTGTTCTCCTCGCTGCTCGGCGTGAACCCGATCCAGCACCTGCTGGCCCCGAGTGGCGCGCTGAGCAAGCTGTCAGCGGCCAACCAGCAGGCCCTCACCGGTCGGCAGTTCTTCCCGCGTCTGATCGCCGGGCCGTTCCATCACGGCTTGGTCGTGGTCTTCATCGTCGCGGCCGCCCTTTCGGTCTTCGCGGCCCTCGCGTCCCTGCTGCGCGGACCACGATCCACCGACCACCGATCCGGCCCCGACCCGAAAGAAGGGACACCCCGTCGTCGCGCCCTGGATGAAGGGTCGGGGTGAAGGTCCGACGGACCTCAGAGTCGGGGGTCGACCGGCTCGCTCTCGAGGGCGAGCACCCCGAAGACGCACTCGTGGACCCGGTAGAGCGGCTCCCCGGCGACGAACCGTTCGAGGGCCTCGATACCGAGGGCGAACTCGCGCAGGGCGAGGGATCGCTTGTGACCGAGCCTCCGGCTGCGCAGGCGGACGAGGTTGGCATCGGCGGTGTACTCCGGGCCGTAGATGATCCGGAGGTACTCCCGGCCCCTGCACTTGATGCCTGGCTAGGTGAGTCCCTTCGGGCTTCGGTGGATGACGTCGACGGGCTTGGCCACCATCCCCTCCCCGCCCGCCGAGGTGAGCTGCTCCCACCAGGAGACCGCTGCTGCCTCGCTGGTCTCGTCTCCGAGATCGACGAGGGTCGACGCAGTCGCCCGGAACGTGCCGGGATCGGTGGCGCAGAGCCGGCCGATGACGTCGAGGTGCCACAGGTGGTCGGTGCGCGCGTGGACCTTGCCTTCGCCGGCGAGGACCTGGAACGGCGCCACGCGCAGGTCGTCGATCGAGTCGACCGGCCAGCAGTACCGCCGGTAGGCGTCGACGAACCCGACGGCCATCGCGTGCCGGTCCCGGTGGAGGGCGAGGAGCTCCTCCGCATCGACGCCTCTGCTGGAGGCGGCGTCGAGCACGGCGACCTCGGCGGCGAGGGTGGCGGTGGCGGCGACACCGACCGACGCGTACTGGCGGCGGAGCAGCTCCTCGGCCTTGGCTGACCAGGGCAGCAGCTCGGCGTCGAGGACGATCCAGTCGGTGCCCAGCTCGTCCCACAGGCCGGCCGCGTCGACGCCGCCCCGGATCCTGGCCAGGAGCGCCACCTCCTGAGCCGGGTCGGTGAGCAGTGGTCGACCGGTCCGGGTGACGATCGCTCCAGCCGCCAGGTTGTCGACGACACCGAAGCGGCGGGCTGCCACCTCGCGGTCGCGACAGACCACGACCACCGCCCTCGAGCCCATGTGCTTCTCCTCGCACACCACCCGCTCGACTCCGTCACGGCGGAAGGCGGCGAACGCCTCGGTCGGATGCTCGAGCAGTCCTTCCCGTTGGGTGGTCGCGGTCGGGGCCATGGTCGGGGGGAGGTAGACGAGCCAGCGGGGGTCGGCGGCGAACCGGCTCATCACCTCGAGTGCCGCGATGGCGTTCTCCTCGCGGATGGTGACGGTCTGGTGCAGCCGTGTCGTGATGATGCGCTTGCCGAGCACGTCGTCGATGTCCAGATCCGTCGGGGCCCGATCCACCGCGACCGGAGGAGCCGGGGTGAGCGGCCTGACGGGCTCCCAGTAGGTGCGGTGGGCGGAGACCGAGACGAGCTCGCGTTCGGGGTAGCGCAGCGCCGTCAACTTGCCGCCGAACACGCAGCCCGTGTCGATGCAGATGGTCTTGTTGAGCCAGGTGGCCTCCGGGACGGGGGTGTGGCCGTAGACGACCACGGCGTCACCCCGGTAGTCCTCGGCCCAGGCGTAGCGGACCGGCAGGCCGTACTCGTCGGTCTCGCCGGTCGTGTCGCCGTAGAGCGCGAACGAGCGCACCGCGCCCGACGCCCGGCCTTGCATGTCCTCCCGGAGGCCGGCGTGCGCGACGACGAGGCGCCCGTCGTCGAGGACGAAGTGGCTGACGAGCCCGTCGATGAACTCGACGACCTGGTTGCGGAGCTCGGGCGGCTGGGCCTGCAGCTGGGCGAGCGTCTCGGCCAGGCCGTGGCTGGCGGTGACCTTCGAGCCTCGCAGGGCACGCAGCAGCTTGGCTTCGTGGTTGCCGGGGATGCAGACGGCGTGGCCCGAGCCGACCATGCCCATCACCAGACGGAGCACCGCCGGGGTATCCGGTCCGCGGTCGACCAGGTCGCCGACGAACACGGCGCGCCGTCCGTCGGGGTGGGTGGCGTCGCGGCCGTCTGCTGCGACCTGGTAGCCGAGGAGCGCGAGCAGCTGGACGAGCTCGTCGGGGCAGCCGTGGACGTCGCCGATGATGTCGAAGGGCCCGTGGTCGCGGCGACGGTCGGTCCAAAGCGGCCGACGTTCGATGGTCGCCGCATCGACCTCGTCGACGCCGTGGAGGACCCATGACCGGTGGAATCCCTCGCGGCGCAGGTTGGGAAGGGAGCGGCGCAGCTGGCTCCGCTGGTTGCGCAGCACGTGGCGCCCGAAGTTCCGGTCCGCGCGGGCGAGGTTGCGTTCGGCGCACACCTCCTCGGGGACGTCGAGCACGATGGCGACGACGAGGACATGATGCCGTTTGGCCAGTGCGACCAGCGCCTTGCGGGCCTCGGGCTGGACGTTGGTGGCGTCGACCACCACCAGCTTCCCGGCCTCCAGGCGCTTGCTCGCGATGAAGTGCAGCACCTCGAACGCGGCGGCGGTGGCCGCCTGGTCGTTTTCGTCGTCGGATACCAGGCCCCGGCACAGATCGGAGGACAGGACCTCGGTGCGGGCGAAGTGGCGGCCGGCGAAGCTGGACTTGCCGGACCCGGACAGGCCGACCAGGGCGACCAGCGACAGCTCCGGCAGGGCGATCTCCGTCATCGGGTGAACACCGCCATCTGGGTGGGCTGGCCCCGCTCCGGGTCGGCCGGACCGATGCCCGACAGCTCGACGTGGTAACCGTGGCTGTCCGCCACCCGGGCGGACCAGTGGGCCAGTTCGGAGCGGGTCCACTCGAAGCGGTGGTCCCGGTGCCGCAGTGCGCCCGCCGGCAGGCCTTCGAACAGGGCGTTGTACTCGACGTTCGGAGTGGTCACGACGATGGTGCGAGGTCGGGCGTAGGCGAACACGGCGCGCTCGAACGCCCCGAGTCGAGGCGGATCGAGGTGCTCGACCACCTCGACGACGGTGGCCACGTCGAAGCCGGTGAGGCGACGGTCCCGATAGGTGAGCGCACCTTGCGCCAGCTCGACGCGCGCCCGCTGGCGGGGCGCCATCGTCTCGAGGTGCAGGCGCCGGGTCGCAGCCTCGAGGGCGCGGTAGGAGACGTCGATGCCGAGCACCCGCTCGACGTCGGTGTCCCGCAGCAGGCGGCCGACCAGCTGGCCCCCACCGCACCCGAGATCCACCACCCGGCGGGCGCCCGCCGCCCGCACGGCGTCGACGACCGCGTCCAGGCGCTGGTCGTTGAGGCTGATCCGCTCCTCCACCGCTTCCTCTTCGGCATCGTGGGCCGCAGCAGCCTCGTCGGGATCCTCGACCGCCTCCTCCGTGAGCCGAGCCAGGGCGTCGGTGGTCAACCGACGGTCGTGGCGCAGGTAGCGGCGGGCGATCAGCTCACGGTCGGGGTGCGCCGCGAGCCACGCACCGCCCCGACGCAGCAGCTTGTCCACCTCGTCCGGGCCGACCCAGTAGTGCTTGTCGTCGTCGAGCACGGGAAGGAGGACGAAGAGATGGTCGAGCACCTCGCGGAGACGCATCGTGGCGCGCAGCTCGACGGCGAGGTACCGGCTGTCACCCCACTCGGCAAACTGCTCGTCGAGCGCCATGCGCTCCGCCGACACCTCGTAGCCGAGCGGCTCGAACAGCCGACGAAGCAGCCCCTCACCGCCCCGGCAGGGCACGACCGGCAGGGCCACGACGAAGGCGAGGGCCTCGCCGACCAGCTCGGGGCGCTCCTTGCTCCGGCCGGTCATCGCCGTCGCGAAGCACCTGCCCAAGGCCACCGACAGAAATGACGATGCCGCGTACGGTCGATCGTTGACGTGCTGCTCCAGCGACGAGTCCCTGCCTCGGGGGCCGCCCCTTCTTCCCCGGACCAGCCCGACCGGGTCGACGTCGACCAGCAGGGCCGCCGTGCAGCGCTCGTCGCTGGCATCGGAATAGACCACCCGCGCCGTCCCGAAGGGCACCTCGATCTCGTGGACGCGATCGGGGTGCTTGTGCAGCAGGAACCCCAGGTCGGTCGCCGGAACGTGGGTGGTCGAGATCGTCAGCAGCATCAGGTCCGCCTCATCGCAGCCACGATCATGCCGCAGACACCCGGGGCGCACCGCCGATTCGGCTGCCATCTGGCTCCCTCCCGCATGGACGGCCGGGGTGTGGGTAAATCGCGACGGTGCCAGGCCCCGGTCCCTCCTCGCTACCGGGTCATGTGCTCGTCACCGGCTGGTTCAGCTTCGACACCGCCGAGGTGACCGCCGGCGACCTGCTCGCCGGCCAGACCGTCCGCCGGTGGCTGAGCGACGCGTCGATCCCCCACTCGGTGGCTGTCGCCGCCAACTTCCGGACCGGTGACGAGGTCGGCTGGACCGAGGTGGATCCCCGCCGGGTCGACAACCTGGTCTTCGCCTGCGGCCCGGCGGGCGGCCCGCTGGTCGAGGAGCTGATGGCGCGGTTCCCCGACGCCAGGAAGGTCGGCGTCGGCGTCTCGGTGGTGGAGGCGACGGCGCGCCTCGGCCTCGACCGGGTCATCGAGCGTGACGACGGGGCGCGGGCGACGCCCGATCTGGCCGTGGGCACCGCGACCGCCCCCGCACCGGTCGTGGCCGTCGTCCGCGGCCACGCCCAGCCCGAGTACGGGGACCGGCAGCGCCACCACGACGCCCACGCCGCGCTCGACCGGCTCCTGCTGCGCACCGACGTCGCCCCCGTGGCCGTCGACACCCGGCTGCACCCCGGGGAGGCCCACCTCTGCTCCACCCCGGGGCAGCTGGTCTCCGCACTCGGCCGATTCGACGCCATCGTCACCACCCGCCTCCACGGACTGGTGCTCGGGCTCCACGCCCGGGTGCCCGTGCTGGCCATCGACCCGATCGACGGGGGCGCCAAGGTCCGGCGTCAGGGCGAGGCCCTCGGCTGGCCTGCGGTCGTCGGCGTCGAGGAGGCCGACGACGACCGTCTCGACCGGTTGCTGGCCTGGTGCCTGGGTGACGAGGCCCGCCGGCGTGCGCAGCCCGGCACGGCGACGGCGCGCCTCGCCCTCGTGGACACCCGGGACCGCTTCCTGGACGCCCTCGCACCCGCGGCCGCCCGGTGACGACCGCGGCGGCCGACGTGCCGCCCGTGTCGGACCTCACCGTGGTGATCATCACCAGGGACCGCGGCGAGGAGCTGTGCGCCACGTTGGGCCACCTCGCCGCCCTGCCCGAGCGTCCACCGGTGATCGTCGTGGACAACGGGTCGGGCGACGACACCGTCCGGATGGTCGACCACAGGTTTCCCGAGGTCCGCGTCGTCGCCCTCGGCTCCAACCAGGGTGGCAGCGGCCGCAACGTCGGCGTGAGCCTGGCGGCCACCACGCTGGTCGCCTTCTGCGACGACGACACGTGGTGGTCGCCGGGTTCCCTCGCTGCGGCCGCCGATCTCTTCGCCGCCCACCCCCGCCTCGCCGTGGCGACCGCGAGGATCCTCGTGGAGCCGGAGGGGGAGACCGACGCCATGAGCCTGGAGATGGGCGAGAGCCCGTTGCCCCGGCCGACCGATGCACCCGGTGCCCCCCTGCTCAGCTTCCTGGCGGGTGCGTCGGTGGTCCGCCGGCGCGCCTTCCTGGGCTGTGGCGGCTTCTCGGGGGAGCTGTTGATCGGCGGCGAGGAGGAGCTGCTCGGCTGTGACCTGGCCGACGCCGGGTGGGCCATGGCCTACGTGCCCGAGCTCGAGATCCACCACCGGGCGTCCGTGCTGCGTGACGCCCACCTCCGCCGCCGTCAGGGCATCCGCAACACGCTGTGGTGCACCTGGCTCCGTCGTCCGCTTCCGAGCGCGTGGCGGCGCACCCGCTCGCTGCTGCGCAGCTTCCCGCGCGACGCGGTCTCGGCCGCCGCCCTCGTCGATGCGGTCGGAGGCGTGTCGTGGATCCTCTCGGCCCGCCGGCCGGTCGGTCAGGACGTGGAGGCCGGTCTGACCGCCCTGGAGGCCGGCCAGGCCCGCTCCGAGGCCCGCCGCTACGTGTCCTGAGGCGACGTCGTGAAGGCGTGGGCCACGTCCGGCCTCACCCGGTGGCGCCTGGCCGCTACCCAGGAGAGTGACCCCGCCGCCGCCGCGCCGGCCCTGGCCGTCGCTCCGACGCCGAAGCCGCCGCGCGTGCTCCGGCTCAGGGCGAGGACCGGCGGGTAGCGGAGCCATGCGGTCAGCAGGTGGTTGCGGGCCAGCAGCCGGCGCCGGGTCGCGACGTCACGTGACGTGGACGGGTGGTGCCTGGCCACGACCTCGGGGGCGTACACCAGCTTCCAACCGGCGTCGGCGAGGTCGAGGGCGACGAGCTCCTCCTCGCCCCCGATGAGGAGGTGGGCCTCGAACCCCCCGGTGGCGAGGAAGGCACAGCGTCGGACGATCGCCGCGCAGGCCAGGAAGCCGGTGATCCCTCGCGGGCCGTCCGGCGCCGGCCGCAGCCACGGATCGAGCGCGCCGGCCGCCATGGCCGCCGAGACCGGGTCGAGGGTGCCGTGGGTGCCGACCAGCACCCGTCCCGCCAGCAGGCCGAGGGCGGGGTCGGCGTCGAAGCGGGCGGCGGCGGCGGCCAACGCACCTGGCTCCCACCACGAGTCGTCGTCGCTGAAGGCCACGAGCGGCGTGGCCGCGCACCGGGCGCCGACGGTCCTGGCCGCGGCGCCGAGGTTGGCCGGCAGCGCGATGACCCCGACGGCCGCGAACTGCTCGACCACGCGCCGCACCGTCCCGTCGCGCGAGGCGTTGTCGACCACCACCACGTCGGGTCGCTCCGGGAGGCTCGTCAGGCGGTCGAGCGTGGTGACGAGCTCGTCGCGGCGGTTGCGGGTCGCGATCACCACCGTCGTGGCCGTCGGCCGCTCGTCGGATGCCACCTCCGCAGGTAATCACCTGCAGATGATTATCTGCAGGTGATTCGTTCTGCGACGCTCGGGTACGTCGATGGGTATCCCCACATCGAAGGGAACGCATGGCGGTCGTCCTCGGTATCAACGCGGTGTTCCACGACCCGGCCGCCGCGCTCGTCGTCGACGGCCGGACGGTGGCCGCGGCCGAGGAGGAGCGCTTCAGCCGCATCAAGCACGGCAAGGAGGCCGTGCCGTTCAGCACCTGGGAGCTGCCGGAGCGGGCGGCCCGTTGGTGCCTCGCCGAGGTCGGCCTCCGGCCCTCCGACGTCGACGTCGTCACCTACTCCTACGATCCTGCGCTCCTGGACGGTCAGAGCGGCGACGTCACCGCCGACGACTACGAGCCGATGCGCACCCTCTACGCCGAGCGGGCTCCTTCCTTCCTCGAGTCCGCCCTGCCGGGGATCGACGGCGACCGGTTGCGCTACGTGCGCCACCACATCGCCCACGCCGCCTCCGCCTACCTCGCCGCGCCCTTCCGCGATTCCGCCGTGCTCGTGGTCGACGGTCGGGGCGAGGTGGCCACCCACCTCGCCGGCCGCTCGGTCGACGGGCAGCTGGAGGTCTTCTGCACCCAGGAGCTCCCGCACTCCCTCGGGTTGATGTACGAGGACCTGACCGTCCACCTCGGCTTCAAACGGTCGTCGGACGAGTACAAGGTGATGGCCATGGCGTCCTACGGGACGCCCCGGCACCTGCCCCTGCTGCGCCAGCTCATCCGCACGACCGGAGCGGGCGGGTTCGTGGTGGAGCCGATCCCCTGGGCGCAGCTCGCCCCGGCCCGGTCCGGCGAGGGTGGGTGGGACCGCGCCCACGCCGACCTGGCGTCGAGCGTCCAGCACCGACTCGAGGAGGTCCTGCTCGAGCTGGCCGGTTGGCTCCACCGGAGCACCGGCGAATCCCGGCTCACGATGGCCGGCGGCGTCGCCCTCAACTGTGTGGCCAACTCCCGCATCCTCGCCGAGGGTCCCTTCGAGGAGCTGTGGGTCCAGCCGGCCGCCGGCGACGCCGGCACAGCTCTCGGGGGCGCCCTGTACGCGGCCCGTGAGATCGGCGACCCGGTGCAGCCCGTGCCCACCACGGCTCTCGGTCGGGCCTGGTCGGACGAGGAGGTGGCCGGGATCCTCGCCGAGGCGGACGTCGACTACGAGCGTCCCGACGATCTGGCTGGTGCAGTGGCCGAGGCCCTCGCCGCCAACGGGGTGGTCGGATGGTTCGAGGGACGCAGCGAGTACGGTCCTCGCGCCCTCGGGCACCGCAGCCTGTTGGCCAACCCGCTCCACTCCGGCAACCTGGAGCGTCTCAACACGATCAAGGGACGCGAGCAGTTCCGGCCCGTCGCGCCGATGGTGACCGCCGAGCGGGCCTCGGAGATCTTCGACGGCCCCTTTCCCAGCCCCTACATGCTCTTCACCCACCGTGTCCGACCGGGGTGGGCCGAGCGCATCCCCGCCGCCGTGCACGTCGACGGCTCGGCGCGCGTCCAGACGGTCGACGCCGGCGACGAGCCCGCGATCCACCGGCTGCTTTGCGCCTTCGAGCGCCTCGTCGGGGTGCCCGTGCTGGTCAACACGAGCTTCAACACGGCGGGTCGACCGATGGTCGACTCGCCTCGGGACGCGCTCGAGTGCTTCGGGTCGGCGCCCGTCGACCTGCTGGTCCTCGGCCCGTTCCTGCTCCGCCGGAGTCGCACCACGGCGCGCCGAGGCGTGGGGCGCGTCGCCCTGGCCCGCACGTGAGCACGACGAAGGCGGCGTACTCGGTGGTGGTGCCCACCATCGGGAGGCCGTCGTTGCCTCGCCTGCTCGACGCGCTCTCAGGGGGCACCGGGCCGGCCCCCGCCGAGGTGCTCGTCGTCGACGACCGCCCGCCCGGGCGCCACGGCGTTCGCCGTGATCCGCTCCCGGTGAGCGGCTCGGGCGCCTCAGGCGTCAGCGTGCTGCAGTCCGGAGGCCGCGGCCCCGCCGCGGCCCGCAACGTGGGCTGGCGGACGGCGACGTCGCCGTGGGTGGTCTTCGTCGACGACGACGTGGTGCCGCAGGCGGGCTGGCGCGGCGCGCTGGCCGACGACCTCGACGACCTGCCGTGGCTGGTCGCGGGGAGTCAGGGAAGGTTGCGGGTCCCGCTGCCTGCGGGCCGGCGCCCCACCGACTGGGAGCGCAACGTCGCGGGGCTCTCCGACGCCCGCTGGATCACCGCGGACATGGCCTACCGCAGGGATGTCCTCGAGGAGGTCGGTGGCTTCGACGAGCGCTTCCTTCGCGCCTTCCGCGAGGACGCCGATCTCGGCCTGCGGGTCACCGGCGCGGGCTATCTCATCGTCGCCGGCGCCCGCAGGGTCGACCACCCGGTCCGGCCCGCGGGCCCTTGGGTCAGCGTGCGCCTGCAGGCCGGCAACGCCGACGACGTGGCCATGCGAGTCCGACACGGAGCCGGGTGGCGGCTGGCCGCCGGTGCGGAACCGGCCCGCAACGCCAGGCACCTGCTGGCCACCGTCGGCGGCACCGTCGCCGTGGCGGCGGCAGTGGCCCGCCGACCGCGGCTCGCGAGCGCGGCGGCGCTGGCCTGGGCGGTGGCGACCTCCGAGCTCGCCGTCTCGAGGATCCGTCCAGGGCCGCGCACGGCGCAGGAGATCGCCACCATGCTGGCCACGTCGGCCGCCATCCCCCCTGCGGCCGTCTGGCACCGACTCGGCGGCTGGATGGGGGCGCGCGCCTTCACCCGCGACATCTCGCGGGCACCCCTCGGCCTACCCAGGTCGCCCCTGGCCCTCCAGCCACCGGCGGCCACCACCCGCCGGTCACGGCGGGCGCGCGCCGCCCGGGTCGACGTCGGGTGGGCGCCGAAGGCCCTGCTGTTCGACCGCGACGGCACGCTCGTCGTCGACCTGCCGGGCAACACCGATCCCGACCGCGTGGTGCTGATGCCCGGCGCACGCGTGGCGGTCGCCCGCGCCCGCCAGGCTGGCCTCGCCGTCGGCGTCGTCACCAACCAGAGCGCCATCGGCCGCGGCCTGTCCTCGCGCGCCCAGGTCGACGCGGTCAACGGGCGCGTCGACGAGCTGCTCGGCGGCCTCGACACCTGGCAGGTGTGTCCGCACGCCCCCGACGACGGCTGCGCCTGCCGCAAGCCCCGCCCCGGCCTCATCCATGCCGCGGCCGCCGAGCTCGGTCTCGGCGCGGCCGACTGCGCGGTCGTGGGCGACATCGGCCGCGACGTGGTGGCGGCGGGGGCGGCGGGCGCCCGCAGCGTGCTCGTGCCGACCCCGGTGACCCGGGCGGCGGAGATCGAGGCGGCCGAGGTGGTCGCTCCCGACCTCCTGCGGGCCGTCGACCTGATCCTGGCGGGGATGTGTTGACCCGCGCCCTGGTCGCCAGGATGGACAGCCTCGGGGACGTGCTGCTGAGCGGACCGCTGGTCAGGGCGGTGGCATCGACGGCGACGTCGGTCACCTACCTCTGCAGCCCCACCGGTGCGCCCGCCGCCCGCCTGCTTCCTGGCGTCGACGAGGTGCTGGTGGGCCGAGCCGGCTGGATCGAGGCGAGCGCCCCGCCCGTCGACCGGTCCGTCGTCGACGATCTGGTCGACCGCATCGCCGAGCGCCACATCGACGTGGCCCTCGTCCTCGGGTCGTTCCACCAGAGCCCCCTGCCCCTGGCGCTGGTGCTGCGGATGGCGGGCGTGGCGTGCATCGGTGCGGTCAGTGTCGACTACCCGGGCTCGCTCCTGGACCTCCGCCACCACGTCGTCGACGACCTCCACGAGGTCGAGCGGTCGCTCTCCCTCGGCGCCGCGCTCGGCTACGACCTCCCCGTCGGCGACGACGGCGGTCTACGGGTCGAGCTCCCCGCCCTATCCCCGGAGCCGGTCGGCGTGCCCGACGGTCCCTACATCGTCGTGCATCCGGGCGCGTCGGTCCCGGCGCGGGCGTGGCATCACCGCCACCACGCCGAGCTGGTCCGCCGCTTGAGCACCGAAGGTCGCCGGGTGGTCGTCACGGGCGGACCGACGGAGCGTGAGCTCACCGCGGCGGTCGCCGGCCGGGCGGCCCTCGATCTGGGGGGTCGACTCGACCTGGTCGGGCTGGCGCACGTGCTGCGCCGGGCCGATGTCGCCGTCGTGGCCAACACCGGGCCCGCGCACCTGGCGGCTGCCGTCGGTTGCCCGGTCGTGAGTGTCTTCGCGCCCACGGTGCCGGCCGTGCGGTGGCGGCCGTGGCGGGTGCCCCACGTCCTCCTCGGCGATCAGACGATCGCCTGCGCGGGCTGCCGGGCTCGGACCTGCCCCGTCGAAGGGCATCCCTGCATCGACGCCCTCGAGGTGGCGACCGTCGCCGACGCGGTGCGCCGCCTCGCGTCCCACCGGTCGGGGACGGCGCTTCCCGCCGAGGAGGCCCGGGCGTGAGGATCCTCCTCTGGCACGTGCACGGATCGTGGACCACGTCGTTCGTTCAGGGACCGCACTCCTATCTGGTCCCGGTGCTGCCCGATCGCGGTCCCGACGGGCGCGGTCGGGCCGCGACGTGGGACTGGCCGTCGTCGGTCCAGGAGGTCACGCCCGCAGAGGCCCGTCGCGCCGAGGTGGACCTGGTGGTGTTGCAGCGTCCTGAGGAGTTGAACGTCCTCGCCGAGCGGTGGCTCGGCCGCCGCCCCGGCATCGACGTGGCTGCGGTGTACCTGGAGCACAACGCACCGGAGGGGGCGATCAACGAGCTGCTCCACGTGGTGGGGGACCGGGACGACGTCCCGCTGGTCCACGTCACCTGGTTCAACCGGCTGCTCTGGGACGAGGGTCGGGCGCCGGTCCGGGTGATCGAGCACGGCATCGTCGACCCGGGTCTGCGCTACACCGGCGAGCTGCCCCGTGCGGCCGCGGTGGTCAACGACCCCGGTCGGAGGGGTCGGGTGACGGGCACGGATCTGCTCGCCGGCTTCCGGGGCGCCGTGCCGGTCGATCTGTTCGGGATGCGCTCGGAGCCCTTCGGGGGCACCGACCTGGCGCAGGCGGACCTGCACGCCGAGATGGCCCGACGCCGCGTGTACCTCCACCCCAACCGGTGGACCTCGCTCGGTCTCAGCCTGCTGGAGGCCATGCACCTGGGCATGCCGGTCGTGTCACTGGCCACGACCGAGACCAGCGAGGCCGTGCCGCCCTGCGCCGGAGTCGTCTCCAACCGCACCGCCATCCTGGTCGACGCGCTTCGCCGGTTCGTCCACGATCCGGCCGAGGCCGCCGCCACCGGTCGGAAGGCGAGGGAGGTCGCGCTCGCCCGCTACGGACTCGGGCGGTTCCTCGGCGACTGGGACCGGCTCATCGGGGAGGTCACGTCATGAGGATCGCCATGGTCTCGGAGCACGCCAGCCCGCTCGCCGCGCTGGGCGGCGCCGACGCGGGGGGCCAAAACGTCCACGTCGGCGCGCTGGCGGAGGTCCTCGTCCGCCAGGGCCACGAGGTGGTCGTCCACACACGACGCGACGACCCCTCCCTCCCTCGGGAGGTCGTCACCCCCGGCGGGGTGGTGGTCCACCACGTCGACGCCGGACCGGCGACCGGGTTGGCCAAGGACGAGCTGCTGCCGTGGATGGACCGCTTCGCCACCGTCCTCGGCGAGCGTTGGCGCCAGGCGCGCCCCGACGTGGTCCACGCCCACTTCTGGATGTCCGGGCTGGCCGCCCTCCGTGCCGGTCGCCCGCTCGGCGTGCCCGTTCTCCAGACCTTCCACGCCCTCGGCTCGGTCAAGCGGCGCCACCAGGGGGACGCCGACACCAGTCCCCCCCAGCGGCTGGAGATCGAGCGTCGGCTGATCGCCGAGACCGACCACCTCGTCGCCACCTGCGCGGACGAGGCGTCGGAGCTGGAGCACCTCGGCGCCGGATCCGGCCGGATCAGCGTCATCCCCTGCGGCGTGGACCTCGACCTCTTCGCGCCGACCGGGGTCTCCGCCGCCGGTCCCGAGGGGGACCGCAGGCGAATCCTCGTCATCGGCCGCCTCGTCCCGAGGAAGGGGGTCGACGACGTCGTGCGCGCCATCACCCACCTCCCCGACGTCGACCTGGTGGTCGCCGGTGGTCCGCCGCCCCACGACCTCGACGGCGACGTCGACATCCGCCGCCTCCGCGAGACGGCCACCCGCCACGGCGTCGCCGACCGGGTCCACCTCGTCGGCCGGGTCCGAAGGTGCGACCTGCCGCCCCTCATCCGGTCGTCGGACGCCGTCGTGAGCGTCCCGATCTACGAGCCGTTCGGCATGGTGCCGCTCGAGGCCATGGCCTGCGGCGTACCGGTGGTGGTCTCCGCCGTGGGCGGCCTGCGCGAGTCGGTCCTCGACGCCACGACCGGGCTGCACGTCCCCGCCAGCGATCCAGGCGCGCTCGCCGCTGCGCTCGGGCGGATCCTCGACGACCGCGCCCTCGCGGCCCGCCTCGGCGCCGCCGGCGTCCGCAGGGCGTGCGCCCGCTACGGCTGGGACGGCGTCGCCGCCGACACCGCCGCGTTGTACGAATGGGTGGTCGAGCGCAGCGCCCGCAGCACCCGGGCGGCGGTGCGATGACCGAGTCCAGTCTCGTCGTGGTCGGCGACGTGCTGCTCGACTGCGACGTCGACGGCACCGCCCAACGGCTCAGCCCCGAGGCTCCCGTGCCGGTGCTCGACGAGCGCTCGCGCGTCCTGCGACCAGGGGGCGCAGGCCTGGCCGCCGCGCTGGCGGCACGCGACGGCGTCCCCGTCACCCTGGTGACCGCGCTGGGCGACGACGAGGCCGCCTCGGAGCTCCGCTGGCTGCTTTCGGAGCTGGGCGTGCGCGTCCTCAGCGCGGCGTTGCGGGGCTCGACACCCGAGAAGATCCGCCTGCGCGCCGGCGACCACCCCTTCCTCCGGCTCGACCGGGGCGACGCCGCCACGCCGGTCGGCCAGCTGCCCCCCGATGCCGTCGATGCGGTGGCCGGTGCCGGCGTGGTCGTCGTCTCCGACTACGGAAGGGGGCTCACGTCGCGGCCCGAGCTGCGCCGTGCCCTCGCCAGGCGACGTCTCACCCTGTGGGATCCCCACCCACGAGGAGCGGACCCCGTCAGGGGCACGACGCTCGTGACGCCCAACCTGGCCGAGCTCCTGCTCGTCGCCCCCGGCCCCGCGGGATCCCTTGCCGACATCGCCGCCCGGGCCGAGGAGGCCAGGCGCCGTTGGCGGATCGGCGCGGTCGTGGTCACTCGGGGCGAGCAGGGCGCGGTGCTCGTCACCGGTGCCGGCGCACCCTTGGCCGTGCCGGTCGAGCGCGCCCACGGCGACCCGTGCGGAGCCGGCGACCGCTTCGTGACCTGGGTGGCGAACCGTCTCCTGGCGGGGGCGGTCCTGACCGAGGCGGTCGCCGACGCCGTCGCGGTCGCCGGCCGTTTCGTGGGTGGCCGCGGCGCCGCTTCCCTGACCGCACCCGCGCCCGACTCCGCGGGTGATCGCGGGCCCGGACCGGTCGTCGACGCGGCGTCCCGGGTTGGCGCAGTGCAGCGCCTGGTGGTCGCGGGCGGCTGCTTCGACGTCCTGCATGCCGGACACGTCTCCCTCTTGAGCGCGGCCCGACGCCTCGGCGACCGCCTGGTGGTGGCGCTCAACTCCGACGCGTCCGTGCGTCGGCTCAAGGGTCAGGGACGACCCGTCAACCCCGAGGCCGACCGCCGGGCCGTGCTGCGGGCGTTGGCCTCGGTCGACGATGTGGCCGTCTTCCACGAGGACTCGCCGATCCAGCTGCTGCGGCGTCTGCAGCCCGCCGTGTTCGCCAAGGGCGGCGACTATGCCGCTCGCCAGCTGCCGGAGGAGTCGGTGCTCGCCGAGTGGGGCGGACAGGTCGTGGTGCTCCCCTACCTGTCGGGTCGCTCCACGACCCGTCTCCTCCAGGCCACGCGCCAGGCCCGATGAGCGGCCGACCGCTGCTCGTGGTGCTCCGGGCGCTCAACCTTGGAGACCTGCTCACCGGCGTTCCTGCCCTGCGGGCGCTGGCGGACGCCTTCCCCGGCCATCGGCGCGTGCTCGTGGCACCACGCCTGTACGAGCCCCTGGTCCGGCGCGAGGGCCTGGCCGACGAGGTGGTCGACAGCCACGAGCTGGCGCCCATCGATCCGTCGCTCGACGGCGCCGACATCGCTGTCGACCTCCACGGCCGGGGGCCGGGAAGTCAGCCGCTGCTACTGGCCCTCCGCCCCGCCCGTCTGATCGCCTTCGCCCATCCCGACGTGCCCGAGACCGCCGAGATGCCTCGCTGGCTGCCGGGAGAGCACGAGGTGCACCGTTGGTGCCGCCTCCTGTCCGAGTCCGGCGTACTCGCCGACCCCCGCCGGCTGGCCGTCGCGACCCCCTCGGTGCCGGCGCCCGCCGGCGCCTCCGGCGCAACCCTCGTCCACCCCGGCGCCGCTGCGGCCGCCCGGCGTTGGCCGCTCGACCGGTTCGCCGCCGTCGCCGCCGCCCAACGGGCCGCCGGTCGGCGCGTCGTCGTGACCGGCGGCCGCGGCGAGGTGGCCGTCGCCCACGAGCTGGCGGAGCGCGCCGGCCTTCCCGACGACGCCGTGCTGGCCGGGCGGACCGACCTCGACGGGCTCCTCGCCGCTGTTGCCGTGGCTGGACGGGTGGTGAGCGGCGACACCGGCGTGGCTCACGTGGCCAGTGCCCTCGGCATCCCGTCGGTCACCCTGTTCGGACCGGTCCCACCCTCCGAGTGGGGACCTCCCTCCCTCCCCTGCCACATTGCGCTGTGGGCGGGTCGTCGCGGCGACCCCCACGGCTCCGACGTCGACCCGGGTCTGCTCGCCATCGGGGTGGGAGACGTGCTCCAGGCCCTCACCGCGTTGGACCGGCTCGAGCCCGATCGGGTGGGGGGGTCGCGGCCGTGAACGTGCTGCCGTCGGGTCCGTCGGCGGAAGATCCGGCCGCACGCGCCGCCCGGCACCTGGCCCGGCTCCGCCGGGCCTTGGACTCCTTCGAGGTGGAGGGAGCGCCGCTCCTCGATCGGTGGGGCGCCGTCCTGGCGGCTCGGCTCTCCGGCGGTGGGCGTCTCCTCGCCGCCGGCAACGGCGGGAGCGCCGCCCACGCCGAGCACCTCGCCTCCGAGCTCGTCGGGCGCTACCACCGCGACCGTCCCCCCTTCAGCGCCCTGGCCCTGCACGTCGACGGCTCGTCGTTGACCGCCCTGACCAACGACTACGGGCCCGAGGAGATGTTCGCCCGCCAGGTGCGCGCCCACGGGCGCCCCGGCGACGTGCTGGTGGTGTTCTCCACCTCCGGCAGCAGCCCCAATGCCGTGGCGGCAGCGCGCGCCGCCACGGAGGTGGGGGTCACGGCCTGGGCCATGACCGGCCCGGCCCCCAATCCCCTCGCCGGTGCCACCGACGAAACCCTGACGGTGGAGGCCGAGACCACCGCCGCCGTCCAGGAGGTGCACCAGGTGGCCATCCACCTCCTCTGCGCCGCCTTCGACCGGCATCTCGGCATCGTCTGATCCACCTTCGGCCCGGATGCCCGGATGCCCGCTCGTCCACCCGTGCCGCGAGTCGTCAACGTCGGACCAGACGGGTACGTCCTCGCCATGCCGACCCCGTCAAGCACCCCCGACCTCGATGCGCTCGAGGGCGACGTCTACCGCTACGCCGAGCTCCTCGATGCCGACGAGCGGCGGGTGCTCGCACGGGTCCGGGCCTTCCTGTCGTCGGAGGTGGCGCCGATCGTCGACGACTACTGGCTGCGCGGCGAGTTCCCCCACCAGCTGGTCGCCGGCCTTGCCGACCTCGACATCGCCGGCCTCTACCAGCCCGGCGCACCGGGGCCCACCGCTCGGCGCCTCCTGACCGGCTTCTTGTCGATGGAGATCGCCCACGTCGATCCGTCGATCAACAGCTTCTTCGGCGTGCACAGTGGCCTGGCCATGGGCAGCATCGAGGCGGGCGGTGACGAGGAGCAGCGCCAGCGCTGGCTGCCGGCCATGGCCCGCATGGACAAGATCGGCGCCTTCGGGCTGACGGAGCCACACGGGGGATCGGACGTGGCCGGCGGCATGGAGACGACCGCCCGTCAGGACGGCGACGGCTGGGTGCTCGACGGCGCCAAGCGCTGGATCGGCAACGGCACCTTCGCCGATGTCATCGTGATCTGGGCTCGCATCGCGGACCGCGACCGCATCGGCGGCTTCCTGGTCGAGCGGGGGACCCCCGGCTTCGAGACCCGCAAGATGGAGGGCAAGCTCGCCCTGCGCATCACCCAGAACGCCGAGATCACCCTCACCGACTGCCGGGTGCCCGAGTCAGCCCGGCTGCAGCGAGTCGACCGCTTCTCCGCCGTCGCCGACGTGCTGGCCCGCACCCGGGCGGGTGCCGCGTGGAGCGCAGTCGGCTGCATGATGGCCGCCTACGAGCTGGCCCTCGCCTACGCCCGGGAGCGGGAGCAGTTCGGCAAGCCCATCGGCGCCTTCCAGCTCGTGCAGGACCTCCTCGTCCGCATGGCAGGCAACGTCACCGCCTCCCTCGGGATGGTGGTCCGCCTGGCGCAGCTGCAGGACGACGGCGACCTGGACGACGCCCACTCGGCGCTGGCCAAGGCCTTCTGCTCCGCCCGCATGCGTGAGGTCGTGGGGTGGGCGCGCGAGGTCTTCGGGGGCAACGGCATCCTCATCGAGCACCAGGTCGGGCGCTTCTTCCAGGATGCCGAGGCGCTGTACTCCTACGAGGGGACGCGCCAGATCAACACGTTGATCGTCGGACGGCACCTGACCGGTCAGAGCGCGTTCGTCTGACGTCGTGCTGCGGTGGGCCGGAAGGCGGGAGCGAGGGCCGCTGCACACTTGCCGCGATCCCGTCCATGATCTCAATAGTGGATGACACCGCGTGCGCCACCCCCGGCGTCGCCGGTGATGGCGACACTGCGCGGCGACGCCAGGAACGCGACCACGTCAGCGACCTCGTGCGCGTCGACGATCCGGCCGATGGTGACCCCGGCGGCCATGGCCGCCTCCACCTCCTCGGGCGTCTGTCCGCTCCGGGCGGACCGCGCCGCCACGACGTCGGGCGTCTTCTCCGTCCGGGTGAGACCGGGGTGCACGACCGTGACGTTCACCCCATTGGCCCCGAGCTCGGCCGCCAGGTTGGCCGTGAGGGCGGCGACCGACACGTTGCGCACCGACCCGATCGCCGAGCCGGTCTGCCGAGCGGCCAGACCACTGATGTTGATGATGCGGCCCCAGCCCCGCGCGGACATCTGCGGTGCGACCTCGCGCGCGCACCGAAGATAACCCATCACCTTCACGTTGACCTCTGTCCACAGGGCCTCGGTGGTGATGGCGGCCAGCTTCGGCGGGGCCGACTGGCCGGCCGGCGCGGCGGCGTTGTTGACGAGGATGTCGACGCCGCCGAGCGCCGCGGTGGCGTCCGCGACCATCGAGCGGACCGAGCTGTCGTCGCCGGTGTCCACCGTCAGCCCGACGACCCGGCGTCCGCTCGCGGCGGTCAGGTGGGCGGCGGCCCGATCGACGCGCTCACGGTCCCTTGCCGCCAGGGCCACGTCGCATCCCTCCGCCGCGAGGACGGTGGCGATGGCGAGCCCGATCCCTCGGCTGCCGCCGGTCACGAGGGCGCGTCGGTCCTGGAGTTGGAGATCCATGTCGACGGTCTACCCGGCCGGATCGGCCTCCGCGGGCGCGTCGGTCGTCCGCGAGCAGACCGGCGCGCCGCAACCGCAGCTGGGCGGCCAGAATCGACGGGATGCGGGTCACGGCGATCCATCGGATCGACTTCGGCTACTTCGTCCGTCCGGCGGAGGAGACGGGCACGGGCTCCAGCCGCGTCGAGCCGTGCCTGGGCTACCTGGTCGACCACGCCGACGGGCGAGTGCTGGTGGACACGGGGATGGGCCGCCACCCCGAGGTCGACGCCCACTACCGGCCCAGACGCCGACCGCTGGGCGAGGCGCTCGCCGCGGTGGGCGCGAGCGTCGACGACGTCTCGCTCGTGGTCAACTGCCACCTGCACTTCGACCATTGCGGGGGCAATCCCGACTTCGCCGGCCGGCCGATCGTGGTCCAGACCACCGAGCTCGATGCCGCCCGCCGCGACCGGGACTACACCCTCCCCGAGCTCGTCGATGCGCCAGGCCTCCGCTACGAGGTGGTCGACGGGGAGGGGGAGGTGCTGCCAGGCGTCCTGGTGGTGCCCACGCCGGGCCACACCGCGGGCCACCAGTCACTGATCGTGCGACTCCGCGACGGTACCGTGGTGGTCGCCGGCCAGAGCCACGACACGGCGAGCGCGTACGGCGCCGACGCGCTCGCCTGGCGGGCCCGCTCCGAAGGCCACCGGGCCGACCTGCCGCTGGCGCTCCCGTGGATCGATCGCCTGGCTCGCTTGGATCCCCGACGGGTTGTCTTCGCCCACGATCGCGCCGTCTGGGAGCCATGAACGGATCGTCGAACCGACTCCCGCACGACGGGTAGAAGCGGCGAGAAACCATCTTTCCATTTCGGCGAAGAACGCGGTGGTGCGGCGCTCGAAATCGTCGACAGGTTCGGTATTCTTCACCGCGCAGTGCGTCACTAGAGCTGGTTGTTTCTCAGGTTGCGGACATCCGACAACACGACCTCGCTGACGTGCTCCAGCGCCCGGGTTGTGGCGAGGAGGTTTGCGTCCGACAGCCGACCCATCAGTCGTCCGGCCCACTCGTCGAAGTTCGCCTCCAGCTTCCTGAGGGTCCGCCGGCCGGCTCTCGTCAGCTCGATGCGCTGGACGCGACGATCGGTCTCGTCCGCCACGTAGCGGGCTGATCCTTCGTCGACGAGGGCGTCCGCCAGGCGCTGGACGGCTTGACGGGAGGAGTCGGTCGCGCGGGCGATGTCCGCGACCGATCGGCCTCCGAGCGAGGTGTCGAGCAGGACCCGCCAGCGGGCGCTGCTCTGGCCGAGTGGGCCGTTGGCTGTGTCGCCGTGTCGCAGGAGGGCGCTCTGCGCTTCGAGCACCGACCTGGTGAAGCGACGGAAGACCTCGGCCTCGGGGGACGGCACGTCACCATGTCCTAGCCTTTCGTCAACATGTTGTCAATCCTGGCGGCTATGCACCGAATGGGCAGCTGCACGCCGCGGACAGGCGGCCCTCACGTTGCGTGCCTGATGAAGGACTCTCCGACGTCGATCTGTCCCGAAGCGTGGTCGATCGGCGACGCCAGGTGAGAAGGCGGCGGGAAGCGACAATCGGTCCCCTACGCACGGGGGGACGGGTAGTACGGAGTTGGTGGGATTTTCAACTGGCGACCAGCAGCTCGCGATCGAGCGCTCGACGTCCTCGCTCGGCCGTGCCGCGAGGATGATCCTGCTCCTGCTGGGTGCGGTCGTGGTTGGTGTCGCCATGGCGGTCATCTTCGCCTCGGGTCGAGCCACCGCCTCTCCGCTCGGGTCCGGGTCCTCGGGGCTGTCGCCGCTGACCTCGGCGGTGTCGGGCGTGACCTCCACCGTGTCCAGCGCCGTCGCCCCGGTGAGCTCCACGGCTTCCAACCTGACCTCGTCGGCTGCTCAGCCGAGCCCGGGTGCATCGGCGGCTGCGCCCGCCCCGTCCGCCACTTCCCCTGCGTCTGCGCCCTCGGCGGTGACCACCCCCGTCGCTCCAGTCGTCCACGCCGTGACCGCCCCCGTCACCCCCATCGTCCACGCCGTGACCGCCCCCGTCACCCCCATCGTCCACGCGGTCACCGCCCCGATCGCCCACTCGATGGCGGCGCCGGCGACGACCCTCGACATGGCCAGCGCCACGCCGGGCCAGCAGGTCGCGACCGCGGTCGGCCGCAGGGTCCTTCACCGGGTTCAGGCCCCGCCGGTTGTGGCTGTCCGCGGCCCTGTCTCCGCCCCTTCTTCGGCCAAGCCGGCCACGAGCGCCGCCGTGATCACCGAGCCCGCTCCCCTGCGGGCCGCCCCGATGACCGCCACCGTCCCCTTCCCGGCTCACCGGGTGGCGGCCCGGCAACACCCGGCGACGCCCTCGCCCCTGCCGCTCGGACTGCCCGACGGGCCGGTACCCATGCCCGTGAGGCCCGCCGGCGGATCTGTCCCCGGCGGCACGGGCGGATCGTCGGGGCCGTCGAGCAGCAGTGCCGGACACATCGCATGGACCTGGTTCGGGACCATTCCCTCCGGCCATTCACTCCGCTCCTCCAGGTTCGGAGCAAACGGGGAGACCGGTTTTCCGAGTGGCCCGTACGCCGACGTTCCCTCCTCACCTGATTAGGACGAGTGCACGCCCCTGATCGCTTCTGGGTAAGCGGTCAGCGCGCTGACGAACGGACCCGTCATGATTCCGTGCGGGTTTCTCTTTCGCTCATTTACTCGTTCTTGAAAGGAACGTCATCTTCATGGCTTCATCCATCTGGTTCAAGCGCGCCATCGGCGTCGCCGGCCTCGCCAGCGGGTTGGTCCTCTTCGAGGGTGCCAACTACGCCGCCGCGGCCACTCCGTCATCCCTGTCACCGGTCACACATGGGGCGGTTGCCCAGCTGTTGCCCGCTGGCACCTCATCCGCCATGGGCGGGAGCGCCAGCTCCACGGCCGGCAACGCCGTCACCAACACCGGCGGCAACGCCGGCAACGCCACCTCTGGTTCGGCCCAGAGCAACAACAACTCGGCCACCTCCGGCAGCTCCGGCAACGCCAGCAACTCGGCGTCCACCGGCTCGGCCTCCAACCAGACGGGGACCTCCTCGTCGAGCGGCTACGGCAGCGGGCGGAGCCAAGGGCGCCACTCGTCCAACGGGGCGAGTGCCTCCCACGCCAAGTCCGGGAGCGTGTCGCAGGGCGCGACGTCGGGCAGCACCGGCAACGCCGGTGTCGTCTCGGCGCCGCGGACCGGTGCCGCCAACGCCAACGGCAACGGCGGGTCGGCCAAGGCCAGCCCCAACGCCGGGAGCTCGGCCAACAGCCCGGCCACCAGCACCAACTCCACCTCGAGCAGCCAGAGGGGCCACTCGTCCAGCTGCCAGTGCGCCTGGGGCAACCAGGGCGGCACCAACTCGTCGTCCGGCTCCGCCACCGCCAACGGCGGCCCGGCCAGCTCCAGTGCCTCCAACCAGGTGACCAACACCGGCGGCAACGCCGGCAACGCCACCTCTGGTTCGGCCCAGAGCAACAACAACTCGGCCACCTCCGGCAGCTCCGGCAACGCCAGCAACTCGGCGTCCACCGGCCCGGCGGTCAACGTGGCCCCGAGCATCCTGTCCAACGGCAGCTCGTCGTCGGCCAGTTCCGGGAGCGTGTCGCAGGGAGCGACGTCGGGCAACACCGGCAACGCCGGGGTCGTCTCGACCCCGCAGACCGGCGCCGCCAACGCCAACGGCAAGGGCGGGTCGGCCACGGCCAGCCCCAACGCAGGGAGCTCCGCCGCCAGCCCGGCCGGCGCCCTGAGCAGCGTCACCTCGGCGGTCACGAACCAGCTCGCCTCGGCGAGCCAGTCCGGTAGCTCGACCTCCGGGTCGTCCAACGCGACCGGCGGCAAGGCCAGCTCCACGGCGTCCAACGCGGTGACCAACACCGCAGGCAACGCCGGCAACGCGACCAGCGGCAACGCCACCAGCAACGGCAACTCGGCCACCTCCGGCAGCTCCGGCAACGCCAGCAACTCGGCGTCCACCGGCCCGGCGGTCAACGTGGCCCCGAGCATCCTGTCCAACGGCAGCTCGTCGTCGGCCAGCTCCGGGAGCGTGTCGCAAGGAGCGACGTCGGGCAACACCGGCAACGCCGGGGTCGTCTCGACCCCGCAGACCGGCGCCGCCAACGCCAACGGCAACGGCGGGTCGGCCACGGCCAGCCCCAACGCAGGGAGCTCCGCCGCCAGCCCGGCCGGCGCCCTGAGCAGCGTCACCAGCGGCCTCTGATCGGGCCTCGCTGATCGCGGGCGCAGCCTGAGCTGCGCCCGTCCACTCCGCACCAACCTGTAGCTGCACCCCCTCGGCGGACTCTCGTCCCGGGTCCCGACGGCGCACCGACCCAGTGGTGCCCATGTCGGATCGGCCCGGAGCGGGCCGCCGGGGGGTGGTGCGGTTGCGGCTCCATACCTCCGCGTCGCGCGCGCCCAGCTCATCGGGCCGCCACGAGGTAGATCGGCCAGCGCCGCAGGACGGCGTGGTGTGGTGACGCGCCCGGACGGCGGGTACGGGACGGAGAGACGGTCCGCCCGACGACGGGCCGGAAAGGCCTTCGATGGATTACCGCACACTCGGTCGCAGCGGCACGTCCGTGTCGACGTTGGCCCTCGGCACGATGACCTTCGGGTCCGAGACCGACGAGGAGGGGTCCCACGCCCAGTTGGACCGCTTCGTCGAAGCCGGTGGGACGCTGGTCGACACGGCGGACGTGTACTGCGCGGGAGCGTCCGAGGAGATCATCGGCCGTTGGCTGCGACAGCGGCCGCCCGACGTCGTCGACCGGGTCGTGCTGGCCACCAAGGGGCGCTTCCCCCTGTCCGACGAACCCAACGGTGCCGGACTCTCCCGCCGACACCTCACCCGGGCGCTCGACGCCAGCCTCCGCCGGTTGGGAGCCGAGCGCGTCGACCTGTACCAGGTGCACGCATCGGATCCCCTGACCCCCATCGACGAGACGCTCGCCTGCCTCGATGACCTGGTGCGGGCGGGCAAGATCCACTACGTGGGGCTGTCCAACTTCACCGGCTGGCAGCTGCAGCGGGCCGTGGCCGTGGCCGAGCACCGCCATCTGGCGGTGCCGGTCACCTTGCAGCCTCAGTACAACCTCCTGGTCAGGGAGATCGAGTGGGAGATCGTGCCGGCCTGCGAGGCCAACGGCATCGGGCTGCTCCCCTGGTCGCCGCTCGGCGGCGGCTGGCTGACCGGCAAGTACCGGCGTGACGAGCCGCCGTCGGGCGCGACCCGCCTCGGTGAGGACCCCGATCGCGGCATGGAGGCCTACGGGCCCCGCAACCGGCAGGCTCGCACGTGGGAGGTCGTCGACGCCGTCCGCCAGGTGGCCGAGGGCCGGGGGGTGTCGATGGCCCAGGTCGCCCTGGCGTGGGTCGCGGCCAGGCCCGCGGTGTCGTCGGTGATCCTCGGTGCCCGCACGGTCGCTCACCTGGACGACAACCTGGCCGCCGCCGACCTGCGGCTGGAGGCCGGGGAGATCGGCCGGCTGGATGCGGCCAGTGCGCCCGACGTCGGCGACTACCCCTACGGGCCCCCTGGCGTCGCCCAGCGCGACCGACGCATCGAGGGCGGCCGCTGACGCGCCGGGCCGGGCGTGTCCCCGACGCGGACCCTCAGCTGGCGGAGTGGGCCGTGGTGCCCGGACGTGTCGAGGTGCCGGGGCGTGGCGAGGTGCCGGGGCGTGGCGAGGTGCCGGGGCGTGGCGAGGTGCCGGCGGCGACCGGCGACGACGCGGAGGCCGCCGCGGTCGGGGCTGCGCCCGCCGGCCGGGACGCCGCCTGGCGCCGGTTGAGGACGAGGAAGGCGCCGACGGCGGTGACCAGGTAGACGGCGTAGACGAGGACCTGCAGCACCGTCGGGCGGTCGGCGTAGCCGAAGAAGCTGTGGACGATGTCCCCGAAGGTGCTGCCCTCGCTGAGGACCCCGGAGGTGTTCCAGACGGCGTGGGTGAGCAGGGGCAGCCAGCCGAGCTGCTGCAGGTTCTCGATGGCGTCGGCGAGGATGCCGGCGGCGAAGACCATGAGCAGCGCGCCGACGGTCTTGAAGAACAGGCCGATGTTGAGGTGCTTGCCGAGGTGGTAGATGGCCACGGCGACGGCGAAGGAGGCGATCAGTCCGCCGACGCCGCCGACGATGACGCCGTGCACGCTGGAGGCGAAGACGATGGCCAGCGTGAAGACCATGGTCTCGAGACCCTCGCGCCCGACGGCCTGGAAGCTCAGGAGGGCGAGTCCCCACCTGGCCTTGCCGTCGAGGGCGGCGTCGGTGCGCGCCCGCAGGTCCTTCGACAGGGTCGCCGCGTGCCTGCGCATCCAGAAGGTCATGTAGGTGAGGACGACGGCGGCCACCAGGTAGGTGGCGGTCTCGAAGATGGTCTGGGTCCTGCTCCCTGCGTAGGTCTCGAGGGTGAGGTACGCCCCGACCCCTCCCACCAGGACCAGCACCATGGCCGCGGCCACGCCGAGGAACACGTCGCGGAAGTGTTGCCGGAGGCCGAGCCGGCTGAGGTAGGCCAACAGGATGGCGACGATCATGCTGGCCTCGATGCCTTCCCGCAGGAAGATCACGAACGTGGCAACCATGATCCTAAGGTACACCTAACTTCGAGAATCGGGTCAACCGAGAATCGACGGTGGGGGCGCCGACCTGAGCTCCCGGCGCCAGGTGAAGCGCAACCCCGACCAGTCGTGGTCGACGGCGGCGACCTTGTTGTCGACGAGGCCGAGCTCCAGGGCGGGGTCGCGCACGACCGAGTCGGTCAGGTCGCTGCGGTGACCGGCGGCTCTCCTGGGCCACGCCACCCAGAGCGCCGTCGAGGGGAAGGCGAAGCGGGCGAGCGCCGGCAGGTCGCCGAGGTAGCTCGCGGCGTCCGCGTAGAACGCCACCACCACGGTGCCGTCGGCCCGGTCGGCCGGGCGAGGGGGGACCGTAAGAGAGTGGGCCTGCGCGGACCGGGGCAACCACGACAGGCCCCACCCCGGGGGCGGATGGACGAGCAGCAGCCGGGCGCCCTCCTCGACGCCGAGCTTGCGGGCCGTGCCGGTGGTGGGGCTCTCCGCCATGGTGGGTCGATCCTAGAGACCGCCGGTGCGTCGACCCGGCGGCGCCGGGGTCCGGCTGGGCGGGGGGATCAGGGGAACGCGGTGACGCCGGGCCGCTCCCGAGGGGCGCCCGGGTCGGCGGCGAGGCGGCGGCGCGTGCGCTCGGCGGTGCCCAGCGCCCAGGTCCCGGTGGACGACAGGCCGACGACGAGCACGGTGAGCCCGCAACCGGAGATGACCGCCCACCCGGCGTGGCTGGCGGCTGGGAAGCCGACGCCGGTGCCGGCGGCGACGAGGGAGCCCGTGACCGCCACGCCGAGCGACGACCCGATCTGCCGGCTGGTCGATGCCAGCGCCGCGGCCACTCCGGCCTGGTCGTTGGGCATCCCCGACACGGCGGTGTTGGAGATGGGTGTGTTGACCAGGCCAGATCCGACGCCGAAGATCACGTAGGAGGCGGCCAGGTAGACGATCGAGGTGTGGGCGCCGAGCCGGACGAGCAGCGCGGCGCCGACGGCCATGGCTGCGCCGGCCAGGACCAGCGGCAGCCGGGGGCCCCGACCCGCCACGAGGCGACCCGAGATGGGCGCGAACACGAAGATCATCACGGCCATCGGGATGGTCAGCAATCCGGCGTGGAGGGGGCTGTAGCCGCGCACGTCCTGCAGGTAGAGCGTGTTGAGGAACAGGAACCCGGAGAGGGCGGCGAAGGACGCCACCGCGATGATCGCCGCCCCCGAGAACGGTGCGCTGCGGAAGAACCGCATGTCGAGGAGCGGCTCCGAGCGCCGCCGCTCGGCGACGACCAGCACGGCGAGCGCGGCCACGGCCAGGCCGAACAGCCCGAGGATCAACGGGGAGCCCCAGCCCCGCCGCGGACCCTCGATGATCCCGTAGGTCAGCGACGCCAGCAGCACGACGATGAGGACCTGCGCGGTGGGGTCGACGCGGCGGGCGTGCGGCGCTCGTGACTCCGGCACGAACCGCCGGGCGAGGACGATCGCGGCGATGCCGATCGGGATGTTGATCCAGAAGATCGACCGCCAGCCGACGCCGTCCACGAGGACACCGCCGAGCACCGGGCCGAGGGCCAGGCTGAACCCCGAGGCGGCGCCCCAGATGCCGACCGCCCTGGCCCGCTCGGTGCGGTCGGTGAAGGTGTTGACGATGATCGACATGGCCACCGGATTGAGCATCGAGCCGCCGAGGGCCTGCAGCATCCGGAACGCCACCAGCCAGCCGAGGCTGGGGGCGACGCTGCAGAGCAGCGACCCGAAGCTGAAGACCACGAGGCCGGTCTGGAACACCCGGCGACGGCCCAGCCGGTCGGCCATGGACCCCGAGAGCATGAGGAAGCTGGCGATGACGAGGGTGTAGGCGTCGATGGTCCACTGCAGTCCGCTGACCGACGCGCCGAGGCTGCGCTGGATCGACGGGAGGGCAACGTTGACGATGGTCACGTCCATGCTGACGATGACCAGGCTCAGGCAGCAGATCACCAGCACCAGCTGGGGTCGCACGGGGCGCGCCAGCCCGCCGACCCGTGCGTCGCTCACCACTTCGTTGTACCGGCTCGGCCGGCCCTACAGCGGCGTGACGTACCTGTGCTTCGCCATCCGAGGTCCACCATCTACTCCCCGCTCGTGGACGCGGCGGACTGACCGTCAGCGCTCAGGATCTGGTGGTGTCGGCTCGGGTGACCGTGAGGTAGGCGACGAGGACGACGATGGGAACGGCCAGGCCGATGGCCACGTTGCCGCGTCCGAGGTTCAGACCGCTCAGGCTGTGGGGGACACCCAGGTAGTCGGCGACCGACGCACCGAAGGGGCGGGTCAGCACGTAGGCGGTCCAGAAGGCGGCGATGGCGCCGAGGCGCCCCCGCCAGTAGAGGAGGCCGGGCACGGCGAAGGCGACTGCGAAGATGCAGGCCGACCCGAGGTAGCCGAGGTGGAGGGTGGCGGCGGTGAAGTCGCCGACGGCGGTCCCGAGGGCGAAGGTGGCGAGCACCGTCACCCAGTAGAAGAGCTCTCGCCGGCGGGTGGTGATGCTGTGGATGGAGAGCGTCCCCTCACTGCGCTGCCAGAGGGCGAACACCACGATCAGGGCGACGAGGAAGACCGACCCCGACGCGGCGTAGGCCACCCCGAACTGCACGTGCAGGCCGTCGGCGCCCATGGTGCCGAACACGCTGACCATGGCCACGGCGAACCAGTAGCACCAGGCGATGTAGCGCCGGACGGCCAGCTGGATGGACAGGGCGACCACGAAGACCACCGCGGCGATGGCCACCGCGACAAACGGGTTGATCCGGTGGACCAGGTAGTCGGAGGTGGCCTCACCCATGGCCGTGGTGAACAGCTTGATGATCCAGAAGACCACGGTGATCCGCTCGGGGACCTTGGTCGGCGCGGCGCGCCTGGTCCCCTTCCTCGGGCGCGGCCACTCCGACAGCGGCACCGCTCGGCGGGGTTGGGGGGCTCGATCAGCGGTGGCCATGACGAGAGGGTGAAGGTACCAGCCGGCCGGCCGGGACGGCACCCGCGACGGGGCGCTACCTGGTCCGGATCGGCACGGTGAGGGAGTGGTCCCACACGAGGATCCGGTAGCCGGCCACGTCGGCGGTCGCCGCCGGGCGCCCCCAGGTCGTCACCGCCGCGGCCCGGTCGACGCCGCCGATGGCGAACGGCGTGAAGACCAGGAATCGGAAGGTCCGCCCGGCGTACCAGTGGGTGAGTGGGCCCTTGTTGTAGCTGACGATCCGGCCACCCTCGGCCACCACGGGCCGCACCCGCACCCGGTCGCCGCTGGTCACGGTGGTGAGGCTGGCCGAGAAGTAGTCGGCCAGGCCGGAGGTGAGGTGGTGGCGCACCAGCCAGGCCGACAGGGCGACGTCGGGCTCGGCCGCCGGGGTGGCGGTCAGGGTGAAGCCCACGCCGAGGGCGAGGAGGCCGACGGCCACGGCGCCGAGCGCGCCGGCGAAGGAGCGCACGGCGCGGCGCGCCGAGCCGTCCCACCAGCGGGCGCAGACCCGCCCGGCGATGACCGAGGCGAAGATGAGCAGGGCGGTGAGGTAGCGCGCGAAGGTCGGGTCGTCGGTCTGCGCGAGGAACACGAAGGCCACGAGGGTCCCGACGCAGGCCGCGACGAGCATGTCGTCGAGGCGCCACGCCCACGGCTCGGAGGTGACCGCGGCGGTCAGCCGCCCCTTCGGGTGGGCGCCGGGCGGCGGCCCGCCGGCGACGACCCCCACGAGCAGGCGGACGAGGGCGGCGAGCACCCCCAGGGCGAGCACGGCGGCGACCACGATGTGGGCCCGCCCCAGCCACGACGGGTCGCCACCGCGCCCGTAGACGGCGGCGCTCACGCCGACGACCCGCTCGACGAATTGCGGGAGGTGGTGGAGGTTGCGGTGGACCTGCTCGGCGGTCGGCGCGCGGTTGGCCGCATAGGTGCGGTAGCCGCCGAGGGCGACGGTGAGTTGGCGCACGACCCAGGCCAGCGCGCCCGACACCGCGGCGGCGGCGATCGGGGGGAGGCCGGGGCGCAGGCGCCGCTCGCGCAGCATGGCCACGGTGCCGCCGACGACCATGGGGCCGGTGCCGAGCCCGAGCATCTGGAGGTCGCCGAGCAGCCCGGCGGCGACGAGCACCACGGCGACGAGCCACGACAGCCCGAAGCGGCCGCGGCGCAGGAGGACGAAGGCGGCCAGGGCGAACAGGGCGGTGGCGATGTGCAGCGGCCCGCGGAGGAGGAAGTAGGCCGTCGTGTGGGCGGGCAGGCAGAGGGCGGCGACCACGACCGCGGCGCCGACCACGGCGCCCCCCGGCCGGCGCCGCTCGCCGGCGGCGGCCGCACCCACCACCACGCACAGGGCGACGACGAGGGACGGCACGAGGTACAACAGGAGCGGCCGGATGCCGAGGGCGGCGGTGGCCACGGCGTAGAACGGCGCGTCGAGGGACCAGAACCCGTCGTAAGACAGCTGCCAGCCGGCCAGGAGCAGGTTGCCGTGGGCCATGGCCTGGCCCTGGAGGACGACGGTGGCCCCGTCGGCGTCGCCGATGTTGGCCGCGCGGGACGAGAGCTCGCCGATCACCGTCGCTCCGACCAGCGCGACAACGGCCAGGAGGGCGGTCCGCACCGGGCGGGGGGAGGGAGAGGTGACCGGGCGGCGGCCGGGCGGGGTGGCAGCGGTGTCGGTCATCGGTCTCCGACCGGGTTGCGGGGAGCCGGTCCTGGCCAAGGTAGCCAGCCCGGTGCGCAGGGTCGGGTGACCGTCCCGGCAGGGCTCGGCGCCGCTCAGGCCGGCGGCAGGCCGACGGTGCGGCCGGTCACGGAGGAGCGCACCGCGGCATCGACGACCTCGGCGACGCAGACGGCGTCGGTCATCGGGACCGGCGGGGGCGCCCCGTCGAGCACGCAGGCGGCCAGGGCGGCGTAGAAGCGCCCGTAGTCGCCGGCGACGGTCGGGGTCGGCCTGGAGGCGCCCCCGGCGACGATGCGGCCCCAGCTTGCCGGCTCCTCCTCGCCCCAACCCGCGGTGCCGGGCACCCGGCCGGCGGCGAGGGCGCCCTCCTGGGGATCGAGCCCGTACTTGACCCAGCTCCCGAGGGCGCCGTGGACCCGGAAGCGGGGTCCGGCGTCCCCGGCCACGGCGCTCGCCCACAGGTGGACCGGTGGCCCCGACGCGAAGTGCAGGCCGATCCACACGTCGTCGTCGTTGCTGCCCCCGGCCCGCGCCGTCGCCACCTCGGCGGTGACCGAGTCGGGCCGGCCGAAGAGGACCACGGCCTGGTCGATCAGGTGGGTGCCGAGGTCGTGGAGGATGCCGGCGCCGGCGCCGCGCTTCCACTCCCGGTCGGGGCCGGTATCGGGGTGAGGGCGCCAGCGGTCCCACCTGGCCTCGACGCGGTGGACGGTCCCGAGCTCACCGGCGTCGAGCAGGGCTCGCAGGGTGAGGAAGTCGGCGTCCCACCGGCGGTTGTGGAACGGCACGACCGCCACGCCGGCGACGTCGGCCACCTCGGCGAGGCGGCGCACGGCCGCAGCCGTGGGGGCGACGGGCTTGTCGATCACGACCGGCAGGCCGGCGGCGACGACCGCCTCCGCCAGGGCCACGTGGGAGTCGTTGGGGGTCGACACGACCACGGCGTCGACGCGGTCGGCGGTGGCGAGCAGGTCGTCGAGGGTGTCGAAGACCACCGCGTCGGGGTAGCGGTTGCCGACGACAGCGCGCCGGTCGGGCGAGGCGGTCACCACGGCGACCAGCTCGGTGCGGCCGTTCGCGTGGATCAGCGGCGCGTGGAACACGCGGCCGCCGAGGCCGAATCCGACCAGGGCCAGCCGGAGCGGTCCCCGCGCCTCAGTCGTCGACCGCGACCATGACCTCGGTGGACTTGATCACGACCTTGACGTCGAGGCCCTCCCGCAGGTCGAGGCCCTCGGCGGACTCCTTGGTGATGGCCGCGGTGATCTCCTGGCCGCCGGCGAGGGCGACGACCACCGTCGACATGACCGCCCCGTGGTCGACCCGGGAGACGGTGCCGTCGAGCTGGTTGCGAGCGCTGAGCTTCATGGGCCCAGCCTGCCTCATCCGGAGGTGCGGTCGCTCGAGCTCTGCAGCTCGTCGATCAGCTTCGACGCCTCCGCCTTGGTGAGGCGCTCGGGCACGTCACGCCCGGTGTCGTGGCCGAGGGTGGCCAGGTACGACGCCTGGGCGCCGGTCATCGGCTCGTCGCCGGTGACCCACTCGTCGGGGTCCTTCTCGGCGTTGGCGGTCGGCTCGCTGGTTGTGGGCTGCTGCTCGCTCATGGCAGAACACCTACCCACCGGCCGCGGGCCACGAACATCCGTTCGGGTGAAAGCCCTCAGTCGGCGCTCCCCGCCGCCAGCTCCAGCCAGTCGTCCTCCGCGGCGTCGAGGTCGGCCTGGACCGAGGTCAGGTCCGCGCCGAGCCTGGCCATCTCCGCGTGGTCGCCGGCGCCGGCCAGCTCCCTGGTCAGCGCGTCACGGCGCCGCTCGAGTCGGCCGACGGCCTTCTCGAGCTCCCGGAGCCGACGCCCCGACGCAGGGCGGCCCGACGACGGGGCCGCCGGTCGGGGGGCCGAGGTGGCACCGGCGGAGGACGACGGCCTGGCCGCGCCGGTCGCGCCGGCCGAGGCCAGCCAGCCGTCCACCCCGCCGGCCACGGCGCCCACCCCGCCGTCGGCGCCGACGGCGACGAGCCGCTCGGTGACCCGTTGGAGCAACGTCCGGTCGTGGCTCACCACCACGAGCGCGCCGGGCCAGTCCTCGAAGAAGTCCTCGAGGATGCGGAGCGTGTCGAGGTCCAGGTCGTTGGTCGGCTCGTCGAGCAGCAGCACGTTGGGGCGCGTGGCCAGGACGAGGAGGAGCTCGAGACGGCGGCGTTCGCCACCCGAGAGGGTGCCGACGGGAGCGAAGGGCAGCTCACCGGTGAACCAGAAGCGCTCCATGAGGGCGATGTCCTCGGGGGAGCCCGGCGGGCGCGGCCCCGCGACGAGGTCCCGGATGCGAGCCGACGGGTCGAGGTCGTCGCCGCCCTGGCGGTAGTAGCCCGTCGCCACGGTCGGACCGACCTCGACGCGTCCCGACGTGGGAACCTTGTCGCCGCTCAGCAGGTCGAGCAGCGTCGACTTGCCGCTCCCGTTGGGCCCGACCACGCCGAGGCGCTCCCGCGGGTCGAGAGCCAGGTCCACGTGGTCGAGCACCGGGGTGGCCCGTCCCGGATAGCTGAAGCCGGCGTCCACCGCATCGATCACCTTGTCGCCGAGCCTCGGTGTGCCGAGGGCCAGGCCGAGCTCGGAGCCGCGGGCCGCGGCCTGAGGACGCCCGTTCACGACGGCGGTGGCCGACTCGATGCGGGCCTTGGGCTTCCTGCTCCTCGCCGGCGCGCCCCGCCGCAGCCAGGCCAGCTCCCGGCGGGCCAGGTTGCGCCGGGTGGACTCGGCCGTGGCGGCCCGCTCCTCGCGCTCGGCCCTGGCCTCGAGGTAGGAGGCGTAGCCCCCCTCGTGGATGTGGCTGCGGCCCCGGTCGAGCTCCAGGATCCTCGTGGTCACCCGGTCGAGCACGTGGCGGTCGTGGGTGACGAGCAGGATTGCGCCCCGCCAGCCGAGCAGGCGTCCCTCCAGCCAGGCCACCGCCGAGACGTCGAGATGGTTGGTGGGCTCGTCGAGGACCACCACCTCGGCCGGGTCGGCGAGGACCCCGGCCAGGGCCACCCGCTTGACCTGGCCGCCGGACAGCGCGTCCACGGCCATCCCGCCGAGGGCCCCCATGCCGAGGCGGTCGAGGGCGGCCTCGCCCTCCCAGCCGGGAGGGACGGCGCCGGCGACGGTCCCGGCCGGCAGCACGGGCTCCTGGGGCAGGTAGCCGACCCGGGTGCCGCGACCCCGCCTGACGGTGCCGGCGTCGGGCCGGTCGACGCCGGCGGCCACCCGCAGCAGCGTCGACTTCCCGGTCCCGTTGATCCCGACCACCCCGATCCGGTCACCGTCGCCGATGGTCAGGTCGAGGTCGTCGAACAGCGGCCGGTCGGGGCGGCGCACGGTCACTGCCTGCATGTCGATGAGCACGGCCACGGGCCCCTGACGCTACCGCCGTCGCTCCCGGGGTCGGGGTGGGGTCGGCGTCGGATCAGGAGAATGTCGCCGCCGGACGCGCAGGTCGGGGGCCGGAGCGCCGATAGGACCGTGTCCAACCGCCGATCCCGCCGCGCCCGAGCCTCGACCGCTCGGGAACGCTGGCGTCAGGGGTACCCGCCATCACCGACGAACTGCGAAAGCCCACCGTCACGAGCCGGCGCCTCGACCACCACGCGGACGTGAGGAGCCGGCTGTTCCCCAAGACGCGCTCGTGGCTCGCGCTCGGCGCCCCGCTCCACCTGCTCACCTCGCTGTCGCTGCTGCGCGTGGTGGTGGCGTGGTTCGTCTTCCCCTGGCCGCTGCTCGCCCTCGGCGCCGGTCTGCAGCCTCGCCTCGACGTCTACCTCCTGGTGGTCACCACCGTCGCCGCCGTCGGTTGGCTGGCCCTGCTCCGGGCGCGCACCCTCCCCACGGCGACGCTGGTCGGCGTGACCGGCGCGGGCGCCGGCGTGGCTGGAGGGTTCGTCGCCGCCGCGCCCTGGTCCGGCGCGTCCGTGGCGTACTCGCTCCTGCTGTTCGTGCTGTGCATCACGGCGGCGATGTTCCTCCGTGGACGCGCCCTGTTCGCCCACCAGATCCTCGTGTCCGCCGTCTACACCACCTGCCTCGTCGTCGGCACCGGGATCCAGCGCGGCCTGCTCACCTCCGCGGCGTGCGCCGTGGCCCTCGTCGCGGTGGAGCTGCTCATGGGCCTCCTCGGCCATGCGGCCAGGCGCCAGGACGTCGTCGACCACCTCACCGGTCTGCCCAACGGTCACGGCCTCGGTGCCGCCTGGGCGGCGCGGGCCTCGGGTGGCCCGAGCGTCATCGCCGTCGTCGCCGTCACCGGCCTCGAGGAGGCCCGCCAGGCCCTCGGCTGGGAGGTCACGACCGAGCTGCTGCACCGGGCCATCGAAGATATCGGCCAGGTCCTCCCCGAGGGCGCGATCATCGGTCGGATCGAGGGCGACGAGCTGGTCGTGGCGGCCGCCGTCGAGTCCGTGCCCCCGCCCGCGACCGGTGCCGGGTCCGGGGAGGCGGACGAGGCCATCGCCGCCGAGTCCGACGCCCTCGCCTCCGCCATCGGCGCGGCGCGCCTGCTCGCGGCCGCCCTCACCGGTGCCATCGGGGCCGGTCGCTACCTGGTCAACAGCATCGAGGTCGGCCTGCGGGCCCACGTCGGCCTGGCGATCGCCCCGTGGGACGGCACCGACTTCGCCGAGCTGGTCCGCCGGGCGTCGCTCAGCGCGGCCCGGGCCGTGCGCTCCGGTGACGACCACCGCCTCTGGGACGGCGACCAGGACGAGCTGACCGTCGAGGACCTGTCGCTGCTCGCCGACCTCCGTCTCGCCCCCCAGCGCAACGAGCTCTGGGTCGCCTACCAGATGCAGGTCGACGCGGTGTCCAAGCGCCCCGTCGCCGTCGAGGCCCTCGTGCGCTGGCGCAACCCGCGGCGCGGCAACGTCGGCCCCGTCACCTTCATCGGGCTGGCCGAACAGACCGGTCTGATCGAGCGCCTCACCGAATGGGTGCTGGCCTCGGCCCTCGACGCCCAGGTCCGGTGGCGGGCGGCCGGCATCTCGCTGCCCGTGGCGGTCAACCTGTCGGCCAAGCTCCTGACCCGGTCCGACCTGGTGGAGTGGATCATGGGCGAGCTCGAGGCCAGGTCGCTGCCGGCCGACGTGCTCACCCTGGAGGTCACCGAGACCGCCGCGACGGTCAACCTGACCCAGGCCGTCGCCCTGCTCCAGCCCCTCCACGACTTCGGGGTGCGCGTCTCCATCGACGACTTCGGTTGCGGCTACACCTCCCTCGCCGCCCTCCCCCACCTGCCCCTCGACGAGCTCAAGGTCGACCGCGACTTCGTCAGCCGCTCGGCGGTCTCCCCCGCCGACGAGGCCATCGTGTTGTCCATCGGCGACCTGGCGAGGAGGCTCGGGGTGCACTCCGTCGCCGAGGGCGTCGAGGACCAGGCCACCGCCGACCGCCTCACCGCCCACGGCTTCGACGTGATCCAGGGCTACCTCTACGCCAGGCCGGTCGCCGAGGCACAGCTCCTCGCCAGGCTCGGCTCCGATCCCACCCGACCGCTCGAGCCGAGCGACGTGGCCACGTCCGAGGTGCCCCGCGAACCCGGGTGGGCGGACCGGCACCGCTCCACCCCCGACCGCTCCACCCCCGACCGCGACGACCTCGCCGCGGGCCCGTCGCCGGTCGGGTAGCCGCACCGCATCGAGGCCCCGGGGTCGGGGACCGCGGTCTCCTAGCATCCGGTCCATGTTCGACGCGCCACCGGTCCCCCGCTGCCTTGCCGGGCTCGGGCACGACCGGTGAGCCTCCTCGATGGCTTCGAGCGCCGCGACGTCGACGCCGGCGGGGTGCGCATCGCCACCTGGTCGGCGGGTGACGGCGACCCGGTCCTGCTCCTCCACGGCTACCCCCAGACCCACCTGATGTGGCACGCCGTCGCGCCGGCGCTGGCCGATGGCCACCGGGTCGTGCTGGCCGACCTGCGCGGCTACGGCGAGAGCGACAAGCCGCCTGGCGGCGACGACCACGCCGGCTACGCCAAGCGGGCCATGGCCTCGGACCAGGTGGAGGCCATGGCCGCTCTCGGCCACGAGCGCTTCGCCGTGGTCGGTCACGATCGCGGCGCCCGGGTCGGTCATCGTCTGGCCCTGGACCACCCCGACCGGGTGTCGCGCCTGGCCGTGGTCGACATCGCCCCGACCCACCACATGGTGACCACCGCCGACCTGGCCCTCGGACAGGCCTACTTCCACTGGTTCTTCCTGGCGCAGCCGCCGGACCTGCCCGAGCGGATGATCGGCGCGGACCCGCAGCGGTGGCTGCGCCACCAGCTCGGCCGGTTCCACCCTGGGTCGGTGCCGATCCACCCCGATGCCCTCGCCGCCTACCTCCGGGCCGGGTCGACGCCCGACGCGGTGGCCGCGGCATGTGAGGACTACCGGGCGGCGCTCACCATCGACCTGGCCCACGACGAGGCCGACCGGCACCGGCGGGTGGGCTGCCCGACCCTGGCACTGTGGGGACGCCACGGATTCATCGCCGACCGCTACGACCCGCTCGCCATCTGGCGGTCCTATGCCGACCGCGTCGAGGGCCGGGCCATGGCCAGCGGCCACTTCGTCGCCGAGGAGGACTCGGCGGGCACCGTGGCCGTCCTCCGCGACTGGCTCGCCCGGGGCGGGGGCGGGGCTCGGCCCGGGGTCGGGACGTGACCGTCGTGACCGCGTGGTGGTGCATCACCGGGTCGTCGAGCGGGTAGGAAGCCAGTGCCCGCAGGCTGTGGCCCCCCACGACCGGCCGGTGGGCCCCGACCCCGTCGGGGGGCCACCTCGGCTGCGGCCCGCTCCCGACCGATCCGAGGAGATCACCCCGTGGCTGACCCCGCCGTCCCCGGTCTGCACCTCTCCCGCAGGGAGCGGTGGGCGTGGAGGCGGCGCGGGCGGCGGGCGTGGCGCCGGGGTGAGGCCGAGCGCGACGCCGCCGCCCTGGCCCTGCTGCGACGTGACCTGACCGGGCAGCGCCTCCAGGTCGGGGTGATCGACGCCACCGTGAGCGAGCTGGTCTTCGACGGTGACGAGCGGGTCAAGCTCGGCTGGTGCCACCGGCCGACGCTCCGCCGGCTGCGTGACGCGACCGTCGGCGGCGACGTGCGCCTGATCCGCGCCGACCACTCCGGCCACGTGTGGGCGCTCTACGTCGCCACCCGGGCCGGCACCGTCGCGCTGCTCAGCACCGAGCTGCGCGTCCACCGGGGCCACGGTGGGACCGGGAGACCCGGGCTGATCCCGGGTGGCCATCCCCCGGCGCTGGTCGTCTAGCTCACTCGGCGGTGACGCTGCGCTCGACCACCACCTCGTCCTCGTCGGAGGTGAAGGTGACGACCCGCTGGTCGAACCACACCTTGCGACCCTCCCGGTGCGTGACGGTCCCGTAGTCGAGGGTCACGTCGCCGTGGACGAGGTCGGACACGTGCTTGCGGACGATGCGGGACGGCGTCGACATCGGCGGCCAGGCTACGGGGTCGGGCGGGGAGGCGCGGATCCGCCGGGACCGAGGAGCTCGCCGACGAGCTTCACCATGGACCCGAGCCGCCAGGCATCGGGAACGGCCGGGGCGACGATCCCCTCCTCCCTGGCCACGGCAGCGCACACCGGGCCCACGCACACCACCAGGACCGGCCCGTTGAGCTGGCGGAGGGCCACGTCGGCCACCCCCTCGCGCTCGGCCAGGTCGATGAGGTTGCGGACGGCGGGGCCGGCGGTGAAGGTCAGAGCGTCGAGCGAGCCGTCGCAGCAGCGGGCCAGCAGCTCGAGCGCGGGCGCCTCGTCCTCGGGCGTGCTCCACCGGTAGACGGGGACCTCGGTCACCGTTGCGCCCGCCCTGCGCAGGGTCGAGCTGGCGCCCTGACGGTCGTCGCCGTGGAGCTGGAGGGCCACCCGCTGGCCTTCGACGCCGGTCGCCACGAGATGCTCGGCCACGTCGTCGAGCCGCTCGAGGGGGGACCGCCACCAGACCTCGAGGCCGAGCGAGCGGATGGCGCCGGCCGCCTTCGGTCCCCGCGCCGCCACCCTGGCCGGCGCGAGAGCCTCGGTGAGCTGGTGGTCGAGCTCCCAGCGAGCGGCCCGCTCCCACCAGCTCCGGATCCCGAACCCGGTGTTGGCCACGAGCACGTCCGGCGGCTGCGCGATCACCTGGCGGGTGACCGCCTCGAGAGCGTCGTCGACGGGCTGACGCTCGGTGCGCAGCACCGGCCCCCGCACGACCTCGGCGCCGAGCCGGCGCAGCAGGATGGCCTGGTCCTCGCCTCGGCGGTCCGCGGTGACCCCGACGGTCCGGCCGGCCAGCGGGCCGGCTTCGGCCGGTGCCGTCATCTTCCTCGCCCTCGCGGTGCGCCGGCTGACCCGCCGCCGGGCCGGCCCGCAGCAGCCGAGCTCACGCGGAGGGCGGCCGGCGAGATGTCCGAGGCCAGCAGCAGGGCGTCGGCGGCCATCGGCGGAGCGTACAAGAAGCCTTGGGCCAGATCGCAGCCGAGCCCGGCGATGGCGCGGTCCTGGGCCTCCGTCTCGACGCCCTCGGCGCTGACGGTGAGGCCGAGTGCGTGGCCGAGCTCGACGATGGCCCTGACGACCTCCTCGTCGCGGGCGTCGACGCCGAGGCCGACCACGAAGGCCCGGTCGATCTTGACGGTGGTGATCGGGTACTTGCGGAGGCTCCCGAGTCCGGACCAGCCCGTGCCGAAGTCGTCGAGGGCCACGCGGACGCCGATGTCGACGAGGGTGGCGAGCGAGGCCCGCACGCCCTCGTCGGCCTCCATCAGGGTGGCCTCGGTCAGGTCGAGGCAGAGCCGGTCGGCGGGCAGCTCGGCGTCGTCGAGGCAGCGCTCGACGTGGTCGACGAGCCACGGGGCCCGCAGCTGGGCCGGCGACATGTTGACGCTCACCCGGTGGCTCGGCAGGCACGCCCCCCGGGTCCACTGGCCTTGTTGCGCGCAGGCCGTGCGCACCACCTCCGAGCCGAGCGCAACGACGAGACCGGTCTCCTCGGCGACGTCGAGGAAGTCGACGGGCGCCACCAGCGTGCCGTCCTGCGCTCGGAGCCGCACGAGGCTCTCGACCGCGACCATCCGGCCGGTCGGGACGTCGACGATGGGCTGGTAGTGGACGACGACGCGGTGCTCGTCGATGGCGGCGCGGAGTCGCTGCTCGACGTCGAGCCGGCGCCTGGCGCCGGCGAGCATCTCCGGGTGGTAGACCGCCGAACGGTTCCGCCCCGCCTCCTTGGCCGAGCACAGGGCGGTGTCGGCCTGTTGGAGCAGGACGTCGGCCCGGACGCTCGAGGCGATGGCGATGCCGACCGAGCAGCTGGCGCCGACGCGCCGGCCGTCGAGTTCGATGGGCTCGGAGACCGCGTCGTGGACCCGGCGGGCCACGGACAGGGCAGCGGCCACGTCGCCCACCCCGACGGTCACGACGACGAACTCGTCGCCACCGAGGCGCGACACGGTGTCCGACGGGCGCACCCGGTGGCGGAGGCGCTCGGCGATGGTCGTGAGCAGCCGGTCGCCGGCGGCGTGGCCGAGGGAGTCGTTGATCCGCTTGAAGCCGTCGAGGTCGACGCAGAGGGCGGCCACCCCGGCTCTCGGCCCCCCGGGGCCGGCCAGGGCGTCGCCCAGGTGATCGAGGAGCAGCCTCCGGTTGGGCAGGCCGGTGAGCGCGTCGTGGGTGGCCTCGTGGGCCAGGCGGGCCGCGCCCTCGACCCGGTCGGTGATGTCGACCCCGTGCAGGACGAGCCCGCCGACGGCCGGATCGTCGAGTCGCTCGACGCCGGTCATCTCGAGGTGGACCTCGGAGGCGCCGAGGAGCGCCGAGCTGCAGGTGAAGCGGACCGTGGGAGCGGTGCCATCGACCAGCTGGGCCATGGCGTCGTCGACGCCGGGCCGGTCGGCGGGGACCACGACGTCGCGCAGGGCCCGACCGACGAGCTCGCCAGGCGCGACCTCGTAGACCCGCTCGACCGAGGCGCCGACGTGGCGGATGACGCACGCAGCGTCGAGCACGAGGATGATGGCGGAGGTGTGCTCGGCGATGGCCGCATAGCAAGCGGCGTCGTCACCTGCGGCCACCGGCACGGCCCTTCGGCCGTGACCGGGTCGCCCGTCGACGGCGGCCAAGGCGCCGGAGGCGACGGCGGTCGACGCGGGGGCGGGGTGGGGACGCGGCTCGCGCCGGGTCAGGAGATGATCGTCCACGGGAGCAACGGGCCCTTTCGGCTGGGCGCGGGGGCTGGGCGCTGGTGGTCTGCGGGGCACGGGACGACCGGGAAAACGACGACCGCGTGCGGTGCACTCGCAGGCACCGTCCGTGCGATACGGGCACCGTACCCGCTCCAACGGCCGAGTGGCCGCGAGCGCCCGCTCCTGGCCGGTGCCGGCCGGAGGGAGGAGAAGCAGTCGACGCTGCCGAGAGGCAGCGTCGACTGGCCGGCTGCCCCGATCCGGAGGGCCCGGAGGCCCGGGCGATCTGGCCGAGTCCCGGGTTGATCCGACCCGTCCTCTCGGCGGAACGGAAGCTACCAGACGGTCCGGGTCGGTCCACCCGCGGATGGCCCGGAACCGCCGGGGCCCGGGCCGACGGCGAAGAGCACGACCCCGTAGGAAAGCCCGACGACGTCGGGGTGATCGGCGAGCCAGGGATCGGCGAGGTCGGCGGGCAGCTCCATGCGCAGCACCGCCTCGAAGTCGGCTCTCGACTCGAAGCGCCAGGCGCTGGCGACCTCCTGGCGGGCGGCCTTGCGCTCGGCCCACCAGGCGTCGGTGACGTCGGCCCGGCCCTGCCCGACGGCCAACGGGCTGGCCGCCACCAGCCGGCCGAAGTCACCGCGGCGCAGGTCGTTGTCGACCACGACGAGCCGACCGCCGGGTCGCAGGACCCGCGTGACCTCCGCCAGGCCCGGTCCGCACCCGGGCGGCCAGAAGTAGGCGAACCTGGCGTGGACCACGTCGACGCTCGCCGCGAGAAGCGGGATGTGCTCGGCCGACCCGTGGAGCACCTCGACGCGGGGGTCACGCCCCTTGGCCGCATCGAGGAGCGAAGGGTCGGGCTCCACACCGACGACCCTCGCCGCCTCGGAGGCGTAGCCGGGCAGCCAGTAGCCGCTCCCGCAGCCGAGGTCGACGATGGTCGCACCCGCCCACGGGGCCAGGGTGCGCATGGCGGCGAGGATCCGCCCTTCGGGATCGGAGGCCGCGTTCTCCAGCTCGTAGAGCTCGGCGTGGGCCGTCTGGTCGGGAGAGGGCGCGAAGTCGGGAAGCCCGCCGGTCACTGCGCCATCACGGTCACTCGGCCATCCCGGTCACCCCGCCATCCCGGTCACTGCCCGTCCGGTCGCCACCCGCCGCCCACGCCCCCCGGGACCACGTCGCCCGGCGCGTAGGGCTGGCGCGTGAAGACGAACGAGCCCACATCGAGGTGGCTGACGTTGCCGTCCGGTCGCCTCACGACGGTCAGGGGCTCACCGGTGTGGTAGCCATCGAGCCCGATCCAGACCCCGGTCGGATCCCGGGCGAAGCGGGCGCCGCGACCGGCATCGCCGATGCCCTCGAGCACGAGGTGGTCACCGGCGGCCCTGAGGACGTGGGGAGCAGGTCCCCAGTGCCAGGGGCCGAGGAGGTCGGCGGTGCCGTCGGGCGGGGCCGCGGGGCGCCACTCCTCGGGGAGCCTCGGCTCCTCCTCGGCGAGGATCCGCAACAGGTCGGTCCCGAGCGCGGCCCGCATGCCGGTGGTGGCGTTGGCTAAGCCCACCGCGCCGTCGCCGTCGGGGGTGCACTCGAGGAAGGCGAGGAAACCGGGCATCGAGCCGCCGTGGCCGAACGAGCGCCGGCCCTCGACGTTCCACACCTGCAACCCCAACCCGTAGGCCGCACCCCACGGCCCCTCCGTCGTCTCCGTGACGGCGCGCGGCTCACGCATCGTCGCGAGCGTCTCGGCCGACAGCAGGTCCCCGCCGTCGCCCCCGACGAACGCCGCCCACCGGGCGAGATCCTCGACGGTGGACCACAGCTGGCCGGCGGGGGCCATCGCCCCGGCGTCGTGCTCGGGCTCGTTCAGCACCAGGTCGGACCACGGGTGCACGGCCAGGCCGGAGGCGGCCGGGGCGGCGGGTCGGGTGGTGGTCCTGCGCATCCCGAGCGGCTCGAGGAGCTCGTCACGCACGACGACGTCCCACGGCGCGCCCCTGCGGGCCGCGACGAGCGCGCCGAGCACCCCGAAGCCGACGTTGGAGTAGTGAAACCGGCGCCCGGTCTCGAAGCGGGCGGCGTCGGAGCCGAGCGACGACGCCCCCAGCGCGGCGAAGTCGCCCCCGTCGGTCCGCTCCCACCACGGCCCTGCGGTCTCGGCCCTGATCCCCGACGACTGGGAGAGTAGGGCGCCGACGGTCAGGTCGCCGATGTCCGTGACCGCCAGCAGCGACCCGATCGGGTCGGTCAGCTCGAAGGCGCCCTCGTCACGCAGGCGCAGCACGCACACGGCCACGAAGGTCTTGGTGATGGAACCGATCCGGTACTGCACGTCCGCGCCCGAGGGGCCGCCGCCGACGCGCCCCCTCGAACCGGACCAGACCAGCTGGCCGCCACGCACCAGGCCGGCGACCACCGATGGCAACCTCCGCTCCGACTGCTCCGCCGCCAGGCGGGCACCCAGCTTCGCCGCTGTGGTCGCCGCCACACCCCGATCCTCGCGGTCCGTCATGGCGCGGACCGTAGCAGCGCGATCTTCGCCGCCCCTCCACAATTCGCCCGTCCGCGACGCGCCGCCGGGGCGGTCGGACCGTCGCGCTCCGCGGCCGCCGCCCTCACATCTCGCGTCCGGCCAGGACTACGGTGACGCCAGGCTCGCATCGTCCCCGGGGAGGAACCGATGAAGGTCGAGAACCTGCTGATGGCCAAGGGCACCGATGTCGTGACCGTCAGCCCCGACACGACCGTCAGCGAGGCGCTCGCCCTGCTCGACAACGAGGGCATCGGCGCGCTGGTCGTGTCGGAAGACGGTCGGGCGATCGAGGGCATCGTCTCCGAGCGCGACATCGTCCGCCGACTCCACCGCGACGGGGTGGCCGTGCTCGAGCGACGGGTCGCCGACGTGATGTCCGCCGACGTGATCACCTGTACGGCGGCCGACGAGCTGGCCTCGCTGATGGAGGTGATGACCGCACGGCGCGTGCGTCACGTGCCGGTCCTCGCCGGGGGCGCCCTCGAAGGCATCGTGAGCATCGGCGACGTGGTCAAGGCACGCGTGGACGAGCTCGAGGATGATCGGCGGGCGCTGCACGAGTACATCACCGCTCGCTAACCGACCGTGAGCCGCGCCGGCGCCAGCCGTGGCCCCTGACCCGCCTGGGGACGTCTCCTTCCGCCGCTTCCACCCCGCCGAGGCGCACCAGCTGGCCGACTTCCTCGCCGGCGAACCCTGGCCGTGGCACGCCGGCCCGCCCGCGGCGCCCGAGGCGGTCATCGGCGAGGTGGACCGGGGAGGCTACGAGAGCGAGTCGGAGCGGACCTTCTGGGTCGTCGAGGGCGACGCACCCGTCGGGATCGTCCGCGTCTTCGACATCGGCCACGGAGACCCGATGTTCGACCTGCGCCTCACCGCCGCCGCAAGAGGCCGGGGCATCGGCACGACCGCGGTCCGCTGGTTGACGGACCACCTCTTCGACGAGCTCGCCGGGATCGACCGGATCGAGGCGACCACCCGCCAGGACAACGTGGCCATGCGCCGGGTCCTCGGACGCTGTGGGTTCGCCAAGGAGGCGCACTACCGCCGGGCGTGGTCGACCCCGTCGGGCGATCGGCTGGCTTCGATCGGCTACGCCATCCTGCGCCCCGACTGGGAGTCCGGATCGGTGACGCCGGTGGACTGGGACGACGAGCCGGGCGCCAGGTAGACACGCCCCAACGTCCAGACCGGCGCTCTCGGTGTCACACCGGTCTGAGGTGGGGCTGCGCCCCGCCCGACACCCCTGACCCGAGCGGACCACCCCGCTGAGGGACCCGCGCCGCAGCTTCGATCGGGCGGCGACGGTCCGTGCCCGCCATCTCGGGGCCCTCCACGTGGGTAACCGACGCAGACCACCCCGAGGTCACGGCCGAGCAGGCCGGCCGCCATCTCGGGGCCCTCCACGTGGGTAACCGACGCGGACCACCCCGAGGTCCCGCCCGAGCGGGCGTTGCGGGGTCAGGAGCGCAGGGGGCGCCGGCGAGGGTCGGTCCCGGTCGACAGCACGGCCCCGTCGGGGAACTGCTCCTCGGCGAAGAGGTGGGCGACGAGCTCGGCGGGTGGTCTGCGCAGCGCACCGGTGTCGACCTGGCCCGACCACGCCACCGTTCCCGCCCGCGCCACCTCGAGGCGGACGGCCAAGTGGCCGGCGTCGACCTCCCAGGCCGGGCGGATGCCGGTGGCGAGGGCGCACGACCCGGCATAGACCTTGGCCTGGGGCAGGTAGAGGGGGTTGTCGCCCTCGATGGACCGGGACGAGACGTCGTTGCAGACCGTCCAGCCGACGATCTCGCTCCAGCCGACCGACGGGCACCGCAGCGGCGCCATCCTGACGGGGGGTGAGTTCCGCACCCCGTCGGACGCGCTGGTCGGGCCGACCGCGGACGCCACCATCCGGTCCATGTACGTCGACGTGCTGTTCCTCGGCGTGCACGGCATGGACCCCGTCGCCGGCCTGACGACCCCCAACCTCTCCGAGGCGGAGACCAACCGGGCCTTCATCGCCCACGCCCGCCGCGTCGTCGTCCTGGCCGATCACACCAAGTGGCGGACCGTCGCCCTCGGCATCATGGCCCCGCTCGACCGGGCCCAGGCGGTGATCACCGACGCCGACATCACCGACGAGGGCCGCCAGGGGCTGGCCAGCCACATCGGCGACGTCCGCTTCGCCGCCGTCGGGTCCCGCGCCGGCGAGGAGCTCAACCGGTCGGCCGGGGCCTGACGACCCGTCGGGACCACCCGGGCCCCGGGGGTTAGGGTCGGCCCACGGGAGGATTCCGCCGGGGGGGAGGGAAGGGCCGGACGTGCACGAGCTGTCGGTCACGCAGAGCATCGTGGATCAGGTCGCGCAGCGGTTGGAGGGCAGGCAGGTCGAGTCCGTGCAGCTCGAGATCGGAAGGCTCTCGGGCGTGGTGCCCGACTCGGTGAGGTTCTGCTTCGACCTCGTCACCGCCGGCACGGCGCTCGAGGGATCGACCCTGCAGATCGGCGAGCCCGAGGGCCGGGGTCGGTGCCGTCGGTGTGGCGACGACTTCGCCCTCGAGGACCTGATCCTCCTGTGCCCGTGTGGCAGTGCGGATGTGACCATCATCAGCGGCGACCAACTGCTGATCAAATCGGTAAAGGTGCGCTGACGATGTGTGGAGTTTGCGGATGCGGTGAAGGTGACCAGGCCCGACTGACGTCGATGACCGGGAGAGCCGACGAACACGGCGGCCACGACCATGCCGCCGACGACCGTGCCGCCCACGACCATGCCGGCCATGATCATGCCGGCCATGATCACGACGAGGGCAGGAACGTCGTGCTCGAGGACCGGGTGCTGGCCAAGAACGACGCCCTGGCGGCCGGCAACCGCGGCTGGCTGGAGGAGCGGGGCGTGCTGGCCGTCAACCTGATGAGCTCGCCCGGCTCCGGCAAGACCACGCTGCTCGAGCGTACGATCCGCGACGTGGGCGGCGAGCTCTGCGTCTCGGTCATCGAGGGCGACCAGGAGACCCCGATCGACGCCGAACGGATCCGCGCCACCGGCCGGCCTGTCGTGCAGGTCAACACCGGGTCCGGCTGCCATCTCGACGCCGCCATGGTCGAGCGGGCCATGGGCCTCATCGACCCGCCCACCGGCTCGGTCGTGTTCATCGAGAACGTGGGCAACCTCGTCTGCCCGGCGCTCTTCGACCTGGGGGAGCGGTCCCGGGTGGTGATCATGTCGGTGACCGAGGGGGCCGACAAGCCGCTGAAATACCCGCAGATGTTCCACGGCGCCGATCTCGTCATCGTCAACAAAGCCGACCTCCTGCCGTACGTCGATTTCGACCTCTCGGCCTTCGGTGACGCCGTGCACAAGGTCAACCCCGGGGTGGCCATCCTGGTGCTGTCCGCCACGACAGGCGCGGGCGTGGCCGCGTGGTACCACGAGCTTCGTGCGTTGAGGGGTTGACATCAGCTCGCCGCAGGGTTAGACCCATTTGCGGGACTTCAGCTGCAGTTCCGAGAGCCGAGGGGGACGCCAGATGCCGACCGAAGAGGCTATTCGGGCCGAGGACACACTGGTCCACGTGCTGTGGATCAACGCCGGTCTGAGCTGCGACGGTGACTCCGTCGCCCTCACGGCGGCCACGCAGCCGAGCATCGAGGAGATCGCGCTCGGCGCTCTCCCCGGGCTGCCCAAGGTGGCGGTGCACTGGCCGCTGATCGACTTCGAGTGCGGGCCGGCCGGGGGTGCCGATGACTTCCTGGAGTGGTTCTGGAAGGCCGACCGCGGCGAGCTCGACCCCTTCGTGCTCGTCGTGGAGGGGTCCATCCCCAACGAGAAGCTCCACGAGGAGGGCTACTGGAGTGGGTTCGGCAACGATCCCACCACGGGTCAGCCCGTCACCACCAGCGAGTGGCTCGACCGCCTGGCGCCCAAGGCCCTGGCCATCCTGGCCGCGGGCACCTGCGCCACCTACGGCGGCATCCACGCCATGGCCGGCAACCCGACCGGGGCCATGGGCGTGCCCGACTACCTCGGCTGGTCGTGGAAGTCCAAGGCCGGGCTGCCCATCGTGTGCGTGCCGGGGTGCCCGGTCCAGCCCGACAACCTGTCCGAGACCATCACCTACCTGCTGTACCAGGCCACCGGCCAGGCGCCCATGATCCCCCTCGACGACGCCCTCAGGCCGACGTGGCTCTTCGGCGCCACCGTGCACGAGGGCTGCGACCGCGCCGGCTACTACGAGCAGGGCGACTTCGCCACCGAGTACGGATCGCCCAAGTGCATCGTCAAGCTCGGTTGCTGGGGACCCGTCGTCAAGTGCAACGTGCCCAAGCGCGGCTGGATCAACGGGGTGGGGGGCTGCCCCAACGTGGGCGGCATCTGCATCGGCTGCACCATGCCCGGCTTCCCCGACAAGTTCATGCCCTTCATGGACGAGCCGCCCGGCGGCCTCGTCTCCACCACCGTCTCCGGGGTGTACGGCTCGGCCATCCGCTCGCTGCGGAAGGTCACCCAGAAGACGATCGACAAGGAGCCGAAGTGGAGGAAGCCGGGGCGCACGCTCACCACCGGAGCGACGCGCACCTGGTAGGTGCAGACGCCGGGGCGCTCCGCCGCTCCGGCCCCCATCCCAGCCGGACCACCGACGCAGGAAAAAGGACCGATGACCGCGACGCGCACCTCCCCCAAGAGCCGAGACGACAGCACGGGGTCCAACCTCGTCGACATGTCGTGGGACCCGATCACCCGCATCGTCGGCAGCCTCGGGATCTACACCAAGATCGACTTCGACCAGCGGGTCGTGGCCGAGTGCCACAGCACGTCGTCGATCTTCCGCGGGTACTCGATCTTCATGAAGGGCAAGGACCCCCGCGACGCCCACTTCATCACCAGCCGCATCTGCGGCATCTGCGGGGACAACCACGCCACCTGCTCCTGCTACGCCCAGAACATGGCCTACGGCGTCAAGCCGCCGCACCTCGGTGAGTGGATCGTCAACCTCGGCGAGGCCGCCGAGTACATGTTCGACCACAACATCTACCAGGAGAACCTGGTCGGGGTGGACTACTGCGAGCGCATGGTGGGCGAGACCAACCCGGGCGTGCTCGAGCGGGCCAACACCACCGAGGCCCCCCACGCCGGCGAGCACGGCTACCGGACCATCGGCGACATCATGCGCTCGCTCAACCCCTTCAGCGGGGAGTTCTACCGGGAGGCGCTCCAGGTCAGCCGCTCCACCCGGGAGATGTTCTGCCTGATGGAGGGCCGGCACGTCCACCCGTCCACCCTCTATCCCGGCGGGGTCGGCACGGTGGCCACCATCCAGCTGATGACCGACTACATCACCCGGCTGATGCGCTACGTCGAGTTCATGAAGAAGGTCGTCCCCATGCACGACGACCTCTTCGACTTCTTCTACCAGGCCCTCCCTGGCTACGAGCAGGTCGGCTTCCGGCGCACGCTGCTCGGGTGCTGGGGCGCATTCCAGGACCCCGAGGTCTGCAACTTCAAGTACCAGGACATGACCGAGTGGGGTCGCAAGATGTACGTGACCCCCGGCGTGGTGGTGGACGGCAAGCTCGTCACCACCGACCTCGTCGACATCAACCTGGGCATCCGGATCCTCCTCGGCAGCTCGTACTACGACGACTGGGAAGACCGGGAGATGTTCGTCACCCGGGATCCTCTCGGCAACCCGGTCGACCGTCGCCACCCGTGGAACCAGCACACCAACCCCCGTCCCCAGAAGCGGGACATGGACGACAAGTACTCCTGGGTCATGTCCCCGCGGTGGTTCGACGGCAAGGACTACCTGGCCCTCGACACCGGGGGCGGCCCCATCGCCCGGCTGTGGACCACCGCCCTGGCCGGGCTGGTCGACATCGGCTACGTGAAGGCCACCGGGACCAGCGTGCAGATCAACCTGCCGAAGACGGCGCTCAAGGGCCCCGCCACCCTGGAGTGGAAGATCCCCGAGTGGAGCAACGCCATCGAGCGCAACCGGGCCAGGACCTACTTCCAGGCATACGCGGCGGCCTGCGCGCTGCACTTCGCCGAGAAGGCGCTGGAGGAGATCCGGGCCGGGCGGACCAAGACGTGGGAGAGCTTCGAGGTGCCCGAGGAAGGGGTGGGCTGCGGCTTCACCGAGGCGGTGCGCGGGGTGCTGTCGCACCACATGGTCATCCGGGACGGCAAGATCGCCAACTACCACCCGTACCCGCCGACGCCGTGGAACGCCAGCCCTCGCGACAGCTACGGGACGCCGGGGCCCTACGAGGACGCCGTGCAGGGCACTCCGATCTTCGAGGAGAACGACCGGGAGCACTTCAAGGGCATCGACATCATGCGCACCGTGCGCAGCTTCGACCCCTGCCTGCCCTGTGGCGTGCACATGTACCTCGGCGAGGGCAAAAGCCTGGAGACGCTGCACTCGCCGACGCAGTCCGCCGGCACCGCGTGACGGCGGCCGACGACCCCATCCCGGGCCCGGACCTGCGAGCGACGGGCGAGCGCATCGAGACGCTGCTCGAGGCGGCCTCGGCCGGGGGCGTCCTCGTGCGCGAGCGCTCCGAGGAGCTGGTGCGCCTCGTGGTGGACCTCTATGGCGCCGGCATCGAGCGGATCATGGAGATCCTTGACGACCGGGGGCGCCTCGACGACGAGGTGCTCGACGCGCTGGCCGGTGACGACCTGGTGGCCAGCCTGCTGCTGGTCCACGGGCTGCACCCCGAGGACGTCCCGGCACGGGTGGAGCGCGCCCTGGCCGGGGTGCGGCCCTACCTCGACTCCCACGGGGGCAACGTGGAGCTGCTCGGCATCACCGAGGAGGGCGTGGTCAAGCTTCGCCTGCTCGGCAGTTGTGACGGGTGCGCCTCGTCGTCGGCCACGTTGACCCTGGCCGTCGAGGGGGCGGTGCTGGAGGCCGCGCCCGAGGTGACCGGCATCGAGGTGGAGGCGCCGTCGGCCGCCCCCGGAGCGGTGCGCGCCGGGGAGCTCATCCCGCTGGAGACGCTCCGCGTCCGCCAGCCGGACGGCTCGAGCGGGCAGCTGGCGGACTGGCAGGCCGCCCCCGGCCTGGTCGACCTCGAGGCGGGTCAGGTCACCGGCGTGACCGTCGGCCCCACCGCGCTGGTCGCCTGCCGGATCGGTTCGGAGCTGTTCGCCTTCGCCGATGCCTGTGCGTCCTGCGGCGCCAGCCTGGCGGATGGCAAGGTCGAGCGGCGACTCGGGTCGGCCATCGGCGGTGGGGTGCTCCGCTGCCCGAGGTGCCACGCCCACTACGACGTCCGCAACGCCGGCGCGGCCGTCGACGGTGGGGACACCCACCTCGACCCGGTGCCGCTGCTCACCCGCCACGGGGTGGTCGAGGTGGCCGTGCCGAGGCCGGTCAGGGTATGACCGCGCCCCGGCCCCCGGCGCCGGCCGCCGAGGCCGGGCCGCTGGCGGTGCTGCGACGCATCGCCGCCCAACGCCGTCCGCCCCCACCGGGCGAGCGCTGCGAGATGTGCGGCGTGGCCATCGCCGACGAGCACGGTCACGTCGTCAACACCGAGCAGCGCAGCCTGCTGTGCTCCTGCCGCCCGTGCTACCTGCTCTTCACCGCCGACGGTGCCGAGCTCAAGTTCAAGGCCGTCCCCGACCGCTACCTCCGCTTCGGCGACTTCCGCCTCGGCTCCGCGCAGTGGGACGAGCTGGAGATCCCTGTCGGACTGGCGTTCTTCTTCCGCAACTCCGACATGGACCGGATGGTGGCCTTCTACCCGGGACCCGCCGGGGCCACCGAGTCGGAGCTGGCCCTGTCGGCCTGGGACGCCGTGCTCGGCGCCAACCCCGAGCTGACCACCCTCCGATCCGACGTCGAGGCCCTCCTCATCCGGGCCGTCGACCAGGACCGCTCCGACTTCGACTGCTTCCTGGTCCCCATCGACCGGTGCTACGAGCTCGTCGGCCAGCTCCGCCAGGTCTGGCGCGGCTTCGACGGCGGCCAGGAGGCTCGTCGGTGCGTCGACGAGCTCTTCGACGACGTCAGGCGCCGGAGCCGCCCTGCGCCGTCGATGGTGGAGCGATGACCGAGCTGACCTTCTCCGTCGTCGACATCGTCCCCGATCAGTACGCGGCGTCGCCGATGCTGACCGCCAGGGTGCGCATCGAGGAGGGGACGCAGACCGTGGTGCACGCCATCGCCCTGCGCTGCCAGGTGCGCATCTCGCCGCAGCGCCGCCCCTACGGCGCCCCCGAGGCCGAAGGGCTGGCCGACCTCTTCGGTGGGCGCGAGCGGTGGAGCACCACGCTCAAGCCGTTTCTCTGGATGCACACCACCGCCATGGTCAAGGGGTTCACCGGCAGTGTGGAGGTCGACCTTCCGCTGCCCTGCACCTACGACTTCGAGGTGGCGGCGACCAAGTACCTCCACGCCCTGCGCGATGGCCACGTCCCGTTGTCACTGATGTTCAGCGGCACCGTGTTCACCCGCGGTGCGACCGACTTCCAGGTCGAGCAGATCCCCTGGCACAGCGACGTCGACCATCGGATGGCGGTGCAGGCGTGGCGCCAGGCCATGGACGTGTTCTTCCCCGACAGCGGATGGATCCGCGTCCCGACGGCGACCCTGGACGCGCTGGCGCGGTTCAAGTCCGATCGTGGCCTGCCGACGTGGGAGGAGGCGTTCGCCGTGATGGTCGAGCGCGCCGGGCGACCCGATCCCCGGGAGGTCATGGTCGGAGCCGACGACAACGGCGCCAGGCGGGCGCCGTGAACCTCGAGCTGGCCAAGACGGTGGCCGACGCCGTGCTCTACGAGGGTTACCTGCTGTACCCGTACCGCTCCACCTCGTCCAAGAACCAGGTGCGATGGCAGTTCGGGGTCCTCGGGCCTCCCGGTTCCTCCGAGGCCGGGTTCGGCGAGGCGTCGGCCCTGCACGCCGAGTGCCTGGTGCGCCCAGGGCCCGACGCCCGGGTGACCGTGCTCCTGCGCTTCCTGCAACTCCAGGCCCGCGGTGTGGAGCGGGCCGACCCGGCCGACCCGGACGGGTTCACCGCCGTCTCGCACCTGCGCGTCGGCGACGCCGACCTGCTGGCGTGGGACGAGGCCGTCGAGGGCAGCGTCGAGCTCGGCCCCTACGAGCTCTCCGACCTGGCCGCCGGGCTGGACACCACCGCGGAGGTCGCCGGTGGGCGGGAGGTCGAGCCCGCGATCGCGCCCGACGGCCGCGTGGCGGGCCGCGTGGTCCGGCGTCGGTGGCCCCTCGTGGCCGCCTTCCACCTCGAGGCCGTCGAGCTCCCCGCCGACGGCGCCGTGCGCCTGGTCGTGCAGGTCGACAACGCGCACCCCTCCTGCGCCGCGGACCGGGACGAGGCCACCAGGGTCTCGTTCCTCGGGGCCCACCTGCTGCTGCAGGCGGGCGACGCCGAGTTCGTCTCGCTGCTCGAGCCTCCCGACGGTCTGGCCGCGGCTGCGGCCGCCTGCCGGAACGAGCGGTGCTGGCCCGTGCTGACCGGCGTCGAGGGCGACACCGACCTCGTGCTGGCCTCCCCCATCATCCTCTACGACTACCCGGCGGTCGCCCCCGAGAGCGCAGGATCCCTCTTCGACTCGACGGAGATCGACGAGATCCTCACCCTGCGGGTGATGACCCTGACCGACGAGGAGAAGGCCGCCGCCCGGGCCACCGATCCGGCCGCCGCGGCCATCATCGACCGCTGCGAGGCCATGTCGCCCGAGGACATGCAGCAGCTGCACGGCGTGCTGCGCGACCCGCGGGCCATCCCGAGCGACGGGCTCGCCGCCGCCGGGCTGCGCAGCGACGGGTTCGCGGGCGGTGGCTTCCCTGACGGCCTCGACATCCCGACCCTGACCACCCCCGGGGAGGAGCCTGTGGCCCCCGGACCCGAGGCGCCGTGGTGGGATCCAGGCGTCGACGCCTCGGTGTCGCCCACCTCCGACGTGGTGGTCATCGACGGTGTGGCGGTCGGCAAGGGCAGCCAGGTGCGGCTGCACCCGCGGCGCCAGGCCGACGCCCAGGACCTGTTCTTCGCCGGCCAGACAGCCAAGGTCTCGGCCGTCTACTTCGACGTCGACGGGTCCACCCACCTCGCCGTGGTCCTGGTCGACGACCCGGCCGCCGACCTGCACGAGTGGTACGGCCGGTACCTCTACTTCGCGCCCGACGAGGTCGAGCCGCTCGCCTCGCCCACGCACCGACCCAGATGACGAGACGACAAGAGAGAGGAATGCCATGCGAGCCATCGGCAGGTTGACCACGGTAGGGCTGCTCATCGCGATGGGGGTGGCCGCCTCCTTCGGCTGGAAGTCGCGCGGTGACCTCCAGCGCTACCTCAAGATGCGCAGCATGTGACGGCGTCGGTGCACCCGTCGCGGACCCTGGTCGCCGGCGTCGGGAACATCTTCCTGAGCGACGACGGCTTCGGGTCCGAGGTGGCCCGACGTCTGTCCGGTTGCGCGGTGCCACCCGGTGTCAGCGTGACCGACTACGGCATCCGGGGCACCCACCTGGCCTACGACCTGCTGGCGGGCTACGACGCCCTGGTCCTCGTCGACACGGTCCCCGCCCGGGGGGAGGCCGGCCGCCTGCACGTCATCCAGGTCGAGGCCGACGACGTCGACGGCTCGGCCTTCGACCCCCACGGGATGGACCCCAACTCGATGCTGGCCAGCCTGCGCTCGCTCGGCGGGGTCCCCCCGCCGACCGTCGTCGTCGGCTGCGAGCCCGCCGTGCTCGACGAGGGCATCGGGCTCTCACCCGAGGTGAGCGACGCCGTCGGGCTCGCCGTCACCACGGTGCTCCGGCTGGTCGGCGCACCATCACCCGCACCGGGGACGATCCCCGGGAGAGGAGGACCGACATGTGCCTCGGCATCCCCGGTCGAGTGACCGAGCTGGTCGCCGGCTACCACGACCAGATCGCCATGGTCGACGTGGTCGGGGCCACCCGCCAGATCAACGTCGGCATGCTGGAGCAGCCCGTCAGGCCGGGCGACTGGGTGATGATCCACCTCGGCTTCGCCGTGGAGGTGGTCGACCAGGCCGAGGCCGAGCGGGCCCTCTCCGGCCTCGAGATGATGGGCCGTCCGAGACGGGACGAGCCCCAGGCCAGCGTGTGAGCGCGCCCGCTGGCTCGATCCGCCCCTCCCCCCCGGCCGGCGACGTGCTCTTCGCCCGCTACGCCTACCCACCCAACCAGCTGGGCTACTGCGGACCCGGCGACGGGCGCGAGCTGCTCGAGCTGGCCGCGGGGGTCGGTGACGACGACGTCGCGGCGCGGGCCCCCCGCTTCGACGGGGCCTGGCCGTACCTCGAGGTCATCGCCTCGTCGACGGGCATCGACGACCCGCTCGACCCTCGCGTGGTGGAGGCCTACTGGCTGGGCAGCGACCTGCTCGACGCCGTCGACGCGCGCGCATTCGCCGACATGGCCCGGCGAGCGTTTGCCGGCCAGGTCGGCGCGGAGTGGCACTGCCTCGACCCCTCCCAGCCGGTGCCGCCGACCCCGCACCACAGCTTCCACGTCCTCGCCATCTATCCGTGGATGGGCCTGCTCAGGTCGGGTCGGGGGGGACCCGCCCTCACCGTCCTCGACCGGTGCCGCATCCGCTGGGGCCAGATCGTGACCGTCGGCCGGGAGCACGTGGAGGTGCGGAGCCAGCCCCTCACCTGGGACGGACAGGTGCTCGGTCTGGGCGAGGAGCAGGTCGAGACGGCGCGGTGGGCCGACGCCGGCCGGTCGCTCTCGGCGCCAGTGGCGCCCGGTGAGTGGGTGTCGCTGCACTGGGACTGGGTGTGCGACCGGCTGACCCCGACCCAGCTCGACCATCTGCGCCACTTCACCGCCCGCCAGCTCGACCTGACCAACCGGACCGTGGCCACCGACCCCCGATGACCAGCGACCCGCGATGACCGCCGACCCGCGATGATCAGCGACCTCCCGACCGCGGGCACCCGCGCCGCGGTGCGCGTCCGGGTCACCGGGGTGGTCCAGGGGGTCGGCTTCCGTCCGTTCGTGCACCGCCTGGCCACCGAGCTCGGCCTCGACGGCACGGTGGGCAACGACACCAGCAGCGTGTTCGCCGAGCTCGAGGGCCCCGCCGCCCAGCTCGAGGCCTTCGTCGCCCGGCTGGGCGCCGAGGCCCCCCCGCTGGCGGCCATCGAGGCCGTGGAGGTGACGGACGCGGTGCCGGCGGGCCGGAGCGGCTTCCGGATCGTCGAGAGCCGCCCGGGCTCGGGTGCGGTGACACTGGTGTCGCCCGACATCGCGGTGTGCGACGCCTGCCTGGCCGAGATGCGGGACCCGACCAACCGCAGGTACCTCCATCCGTTCATCACCTGCACCGACTGCGGACCTCGTTTCACCATCACCCGGCGCCTGCCCTACGACCGCCCCGACACCACCATGCGGGGCTTTTCCCTCTGCTCCTCCTGCCGCGCCGAGTACGACGACCCGGCCGACCGGCGCTACCACGCCCAGCCCATCGGCTGCCACGACTGCGGGCCGGTGCTCACCTTCCGGCTCGGTGACGGGCCGACCTCCCGGCGGGGAGCGGCGCTCGACGCCGCCCGCCACGCCCTGCGCAGCGGATCCATCCTCGCCGTCAAAGGCGTCGGCGGCTACCACCTGGTGTGCGACGCCACGTCGGACGCGGCGGTGGCGGAGCTGCGGCGCCGCAAGGGCCGCGCCGACAAGCCCCTGGCGGTGATGTGCGCCGATCTCCGCACCGCCGCCCAGCTGGGCGAGCTCGGAGACGACGAGATCGGTTGGCTGCGCTCACCGGCCCGTCCCATCGTGCTCGTCCGTGCCCGCCCCGGCGGGAGCCTGTCGCCGCTGGTGGCGCCGGGCAACCCGCTCGTCGGGCTGGTGCTGCCCTACACGCCGCTGCACCATCTGCTGTTCTCCGGCGCGGCGCCCGACGGAGCCGCCACAGCCGACGGAGCCGCGGCGCTCGACGGTGGAGAGGCGGCCCTCGGCCCGTTGGTGGTGACGAGCAGCAACCCGAGCGGCGAGCCCATCTGCTACCGCGACGACGGGCTGCTCGAGCGGATCGGCCACCTGGTCGACGGCGTGCTCGCCCACGACCGGCCCATCCACGTGCCCTGCGACGACTCAGTGGTGCGGGTCGCCGACGGCCGGCTCCTCCCGGTCCGTCGCTCCCGCGGCTACGCCCCCCTCCCGGTGCGCGTCCGGCCGTCCCCGCTCGACGTGCTGGCCGTCGGGGCCGAGCTCAAGAGTGCCTTCTGCGTGGCCACCGGCGAGTGGGCCTGGATGAGCCAGCACATCGGCGACATGGGCAACATCGAGACCCTCGACGCCTTCGAGCGGTCGGTCCGCCAGTTCTGCGAGCTGTACCGCGTGGAGCCGGCCGTCGTCGCCGTCGACTCCCATCCCGGTTACCTCAGCTCCCGGTGGGCCAGGTCCCGCTACCCCCACGCCGTCGTCGAGGTGCAGCACCACCACGCCCATGTCGCCTCGGTGATGGCCGAGCACGGCCTCGACCCCGACCGCGAGGTGATCGGCGTCGCCTTCGACGGCACCGGATACGGCGACGACGGCACGATCTGGGGTGGCGAGGTCCTCGAGGCGACCGCCGGCGGGTACCGCCGGGCCGCCCACCTGACCGCTGTGCCCCTCCCCGGCGGCGACGCCGCGGTCCGCCATCCCTGGCGCGTCGCCCTCAGCCATCTGCGCTCGGCCGGCGTCGCGTGGACACAAGACCTGCCACCCGTCCGCCAGGCCGGCGAGGTCGAGCTCGGGGTGCTGGCCCGACAGCTGTCGACGGGACTGGCCTGCGTGGCGACGACCAGCATGGGCAGGCTCTTCGACGCCGTCGCCTCGCTGCTCGGGCTCCGCCACGACGTCACGTACGAGGCCCAGGCGGCCATCGAGCTCGAGCACGTCGCCGCCGGCCACCTCGACGACGCCCCGGCCCTGGGCTTCGACGCGGGCAGGGACGGCGCCTACGACGCCGCCCCGGTGATCGCCGGGCTGGTCGCGGCGCGCCGGGGAGGGTCCACGGTCGGGGCGGCCGCCGCCGGGTTCCACCTCGCCGTCGCCGACCTGGTCGGGCGCGCCGCGGTGGCCAGCCGGGCGCGGACGGGCTCGTCGACGGTGGTCCTCTCCGGCGGCGTCTGGCAGAACACGCTGCTGAGCGGGCTGGCCGAGCGCCGCCTGCGCCACGATGGCTTCGAGGTCCTCACCCACCGGCTGGTGCCGCCCAACGACGGTGGCCTGGCCCTCGGTCAGTTGTACATTGCGGCTCACGGAGCCACACCGACGAAGGAGGCCTGACCATGTGTCTCGCCGTACCCGGCCGGATCGTCGAGATCCGGGAAGAGCGCCAGAACCGCATGGCCACCATGGACTTCGACGGCATCCGCAAGGACGTCTGCCTGGCCTACCTGCCCGACGCCGCCGTCGGTGACTACGCCATCGTGCACGTCGGCTTCGCCATCTCCAAGGTCGACGAGACCGACGCCGTCGAGACGTTGGCCATGTTCCAGCAGCTCGGCACGCTCGAGGAGAACCTCGGAGGCGAGCCCCTCCCCCAGCCCGAGCCGGCCACCCAGTCCAACGGGAGGCCGGCGTGAAGTACCTCGACGAGTTCCGCGATCCCGCGCTGGCCCGGCGCCTGTTCGACGAGATCGCCAGGATCACCACCCGTCACTGGGCGATTATGGAGGTGTGCGGCGGCCAGACCCACGCCATCATCCGCAACGGCATCGACCAGCTGCTGCCCGACGACGTCGAGCTGATCCACGGCCCCGGCTGCCCGGTGTGCGTCACCCCGCTCGGCATGATCGATAAGGCCCTCGACATCGCGGCGCGCCCCGGCGTGATCTTCTGCTCCTTCGGAGACATGCTGCGGGTGCCGGGCAGCCGGCGGGACCTCTTCGCCGTGAAGAGCGAGGGGGGCGACGTGCGGGTGGTGTACTCGCCGCTCGACGCCGTCCAGATCGCCGAGGACAACCCCGACCGCCAGGTGGTGTTCTTCGCCATCGGCTTCGAGACCACCGCCCCGGCCAACGCCATGGCCGTCCACCAGGCCGAGCAGCGGGGGCTCACCAACTTCTCCGTGCTGGTCAGCCATGTGCTGGTGCCGCCGGCCATCGAGGCCATCGTCACGTCGCCGACCAACCGGGTCGACGCCTTCCTGGCCGCCGGCCACGTCTGCTCGATCATGGGCACCTGGCAGTACGGCCCGCTCGTGGACGCCCACCGGATCCCGATCGTCATCACCGGCTTCGAGCCGCTCGACGTCCTCGAGGGGATCCGCCGGGTCGTGGTGCAGCTCGAATCCGGCCGGGCCGAGATGGACAACGCCTACTCCCGGGTGGTCACCGAGGCCGGCAACGTGCCCGCCCAGCGCATGCTGGCCGACGTGTTCGAGGTCTGCGACCGCCGCTGGCGGGGCATCGGCGAGATCCCGGCCAGTGGCTGGCGGCTGAGCGAGCGGTACCGCGACTTCGACGCCGAGGCCCGCTTCGACGTCGACGACGTGGACGCTCCCGAGTCGACGCTGTGCCGCAGCGGCGAGGTCCTCCAGGGCCTCATCAAGCCCAACGAGTGCGAGGCGTTCGGCAAGGAGTGCACGCCGCGCAACCCGCTCGGGGCCACCATGGTCTCGAGCGAGGGGGCGTGCGCCGCCTACTACCAGTACCGCCGGCTCGACGACGGGCCCGTGCCGGTGGAGCTCCGCGTTGGCTGAGGCCCCCGACTTCGAGTCGTGGTCGTGTCCCGTGCCGCTGCGCGACCACGACCGGGTGGTGATCGGCCACGGTGGTGGCGGCCGGCTGTCCGCCGAGCTGATCGAGCACCTGTTCCTCCCGGCGTTCGGCGTCGAGCCCTCCGACGTCCTCCACGACGCCGCGACGGTCACCATCGGCGGCCAACGGGTCGCCTTCTCCACCGACTCCTACGTCGTGCGCCCGCTGTTCTTCCCCGGTGGCTCGATCGGGGAGCTGGCCGTCAACGGCACGGTCAACGACGTGGCCATGGCCGGGGCCACGCCGGTGGCCCTTAGCAGCGGGTTCATCCTGGAGGAGGGTCTGCCCCTGGATGTGCTCGGTCGCGTGGCCACCGAGATGGGAAAGGCCTCGCAGCGTGCGGGGGTCAGGTTGGCGACGGGGGACACCAAGGTGGTCGACGCCGGCCTGGCCGACGGGCTGTACATCAACACCGCAGGGATCGGCCTGATCCCCGAGGGCGTCGACATCCGCCCGACGCGCGCCACCCCCGGCGACCGGGTGATCGTCAGCGGCCCCATCGGCCTGCACGGCGTGGCCGTGATGTCGCAGCGCGAGGGGCTCGAGTTCGGCACCGAGATCCGCTCCGACACCGCGCCGCTGGCCGAGCTGGTGGGGGTGATGCTCGCCGCCTGCCGCGACCTGCACGTGCTGCGCGACCCGACCCGCGGCGGCCTGGCCGCGTCGATGTGCGAGATCGCCACCGCCGGCGGCGTGGGCATCGAGTACGACGAGACCGCCGTACCGGTGCCTGCGGAGGTGGCCGCCGCGTGCTCGCTGCTCGGCCTCGATGCCATCAGCGTGGCCAACGAGGGCAAGCTCGTCGCCGTCGTCCCCGACTCGGCGGTCGACGCAGTGATGGCCGCCATGACGGCCCATCCCGACGGGCGTGGCGCCGTGGTGATCGGCCGCGTGACCGACGCCCATCCCGGCGTGGTCGTCGCCCGCACCTCCTTCGGCGCCCGGCGCATCCTCGACCTGCCGCTCGGCGAGCAACTTCCCCGCATCTGCTAGCAGCTAGCCGCCTGTCTCGGCTGGTTGTGGCCCAGATGGCCCACCACGCAGAGGATCACGGCACCGGTGCAAGGGACGTGCCCCCACCAGGAGGTGCCTGCACCGGCAGGTTGTAGCCATTGACGTACACCTGGGGGGACACGCCCCGGCCACTTCGGAGCCACGACAAGGTGACTTCTCGGCGTTCGCCGGGCAGCAACCACAGGTAGTTGTCGCTGTAGATGGTGGGCAGGATCCGCTCCCCGGTAAACCGGTCGCGCAGGGACACGACCACCATGGTCGCGACCGAGCTGCCGTGGTTGGTGAGGGTGACGGTCAAGGGGCCGATCGGCTCGGAGCGCCGCTGAGGGTCGGGTCGCTCCCCTCCAGCTGGCGGCGAGTGGCTCATCTACGCTTGGCGGCGTGAGCGTCGTGTACGAGTGGCGTGGGGGGTTGGGCAACCTGGAGCTCGAGGCGCTGCACGCCGAGGGGTTCGGGCACGGGCTCTCCGATTTCGACTGGACGGCCAGGCTGGAGCGGCACAGCCTGGGATGGGTGTGCGCCCGGCGGGATGGCACGCTGATCGGGTTCGTCAACGTCGTGTGGGACGGTGGGAGCCACGCCTTCATCTTGGACACCCTGGTCGCCGCCGGCGACCGGCACTGCGGGGTGGGCACCGGCGTGGTGTCAGTTGCTGTGCGGGAGGCGGCTGCGGCGGGATGTGAGTGGCTGCACGTGGACTTCGAGGAGCATCTCCGGGCGTTCTACCTCGAGTCCTGCCGGTTCACGCCGACTGAGGCCGGGCTGATCCGCCTGGATCGCGCCGGCGCGGATCACGCGGGCCGCGGCGGGACCAGCGCGGCCGTGGGCCTCGGCGACTGAAGTCGGAGGTGGGCATGGATGTGGGTGAGTTTCTAACCCGACCGCTGGTCGCTCGGGTGGCGGTGACCGGCCGGGCCGGGGAGCCGACGGTCCGGCCGGTGTGGTTCCTGTTCGAGGACGGCTGTCTGTGGTGGCTGACCGCCTCGTCGTATTCGCAGGTCCCCGAGCTGCTCGCCGCCGATTCGCGGGTGTCGGTGGTGATCGATACCTGCGACCTGGCCATCGGCGAGGTGCTGGCCGTGACCGTCAAGGGGACCGCGGAGATCCGTCCCTTCGACGCCGCCCTGGCCGGCAGGAAGCTGACCAAGTACCTGGGCCCGGACCGTGAGCGGTGGCCGGCACGTTTCCGGGATGCGTTCGATGATCCGACCTCGGTCCTGGTGTCGTTGCGCCCCCAGCGTCGCCCGGTCCTTCGAGCCAGCTCGATCAGCGAGTGACCGCGGCCGCCCATGACCGTCAGCTGGTCGGCGTCGAGATGGGAGCGGCCACGTCTGCGAGTAGCAGTCTTCGGTGGCGGTTTTCCATCCCGTGGGAGTGGGCTCGAGGGAGGGGAGCAGTGTCGCGATGGGCGTGGCCGGCGCGACGACGCGGTGGCAGCCGGGTCGTAGTCCCCACCTGCGGTTGTCCAGGTGGACCAGGAGGTGTTGTCGGTCCAGGTGGCGTCCTCGTTCCACCAACTGGTTACCGGATGGGCATCGACCACGGGCAGTGAAGTCGTTGCCGTCGTCGGCGACGGTTGACCTGGAGCTCGGCGCGCATGACCGTCCCGAACGGGACGACCACGAGGGCACATAACTTCAGATCAGAGCAGCGTAGACGGCCTTCCCCCCGTGGCCCCCGCCGGCCGTGAAACCTCGGGCCGACGTGGGACTCTCTCGGGCTCACTCGACCCGCTGGTCGCGGAACACCCCGGCCTCCCAGGCCGCCCCACGAACGACTCCCAGTCCGTAGGGCGGCCGATGTCAGTCCTTCACCGCCGCCATCGACGCTGCGAGCAGCGCCTCGTTCTCCTGGTGGCTCAGGGTCAGCTTGACCGAGCTCAGCCGCCAGCCCTCGGGAGTTCGCACGGCGACGTCGTCGTAGAAGCCGACGACCAGCCAGCAGTTCGATCCGCCGGCCGCGACCTCGGGGGGAGCCCAGTGCTCGACGCGGATGTGGGCCCGGATGGTCGCACGATCACCGTCGATGGCGATCCGATGGTTCGTGATCGCATGGTGGGTCGCCGTCCAACCGGCGAACGCCTGCTTCGATTGCTGACACCAGACGTCACGGCTGACCGTCGTGACCGGTGCGCCGAGTGAGCTGAAGTCGCTGATGAACTCGTCGCAGAACACCGACCGCGGCAACTCCTCCCAATTCTGGGTGTCCGGCATGTTGGCGTAGCGGCTCATGAGCTCCACGAGCTCGTCACGGTCATGTTGTTCGGTCATCGCTCCCTCCTGGTACTCGTACTTGTACGGAAGGTTCTCACAGGGTCAGTGGACCTGTGGGGCGGTGCCGCAGGTGCCGTCCCACCCCTGGGGGCATCATCGAGTCGTCGGGAGATCGCTCTGAGGGAAAGGTCTGAGGGCGTTGTGCATCGTCGGTGCCAAAGAGAGACAGCCGCCAGGCGTGGAGAGCTTCGGTGCTGCTCAGGCCGAAAATGCCGGTGACGATAGGACAGGGGTGCGGAGCCTCGTGCTGCGTCGTACTGATGGGTGCAGGTGTTGTGGTCGGGCTCTTCAGGCCGGTCAGCAAGCATGGTGGGATCCGTCGACTTCGACGGTGGTCTGCGACAGCTGTGGCCCGCTGCCGGCTGAGTGATCACGTGAGCTGGGCCGGGCGGCACGGTCGGCCGGACGGGAGGCGGTGCGTCGCCGAGCGCGCCATCAGGCCATCCAGGCTGGGCGTGTCGCGGCCGACGGTGCTCGCCGGGAGCGTGTCCTAGCCGAACGTCCGTTCGTCGGCCGGGTGCTCGACGCCATCGACGGGATCACCGTCGTTCATGATCGGCGTGATCCCTGGTCGCCGGTCGAACATCGACCACCTCGCAGTGTGCGCTGGCTGGGTGTGGGTGATCGATTCCAAGCGGTATGTCGGCCAGCGGGGCGGCCAACCGTCGGGGCCTGGATGCAGGAAGCCGGTGGCTGGACATCCGCCAGATCTACGACGACCTCGGCGTGTCATCGTCCACGGCCTACAAGTGGTCGGCTCGGGGATCGCCCTGGTTTCCCCGGTCCATCCGGCTGCACAACGGCGACATCCGGGTCCGGCGGGACTGGCACGAGACGTCGCTGGACGCGCTGGAGGTCTGAGGGATCCGTCGGTTTGGCTGACCCGGCCTGCGATCTTTGTGCTTGGCCGCCTTGCTGGCGGCAACCCGGCGGCGCAGGACCGATCAGCTGGCGAGAAGCTGCTGGACCCTCTGGTGGGAGATTCCCAGCAACTCCGCCGCGTCCCGACGGGACAGGCCCATCTCGGTGAGCTCCCTCACGGCCTCAGCGGTCGCCTCCTTGGCCGCCGTGCCGGCCCGCTCGGCCTGGGCCCGGGAGCGGGCGACGCGGGCCGCCGTCGCCTGCAGCTCCGCAGGCAGTTGGTCGACGATGGCCAACACGTCCGGCTCGGAGTCCAGCCACGCGGCCAGCGCCTCGCGGATGCGCTCGGCGGCCTGATGCAGGCTGCGGCCATAGGTCTGGCAGCCCGGATTCCCTTTGATTCGAACTAGCCAGGCGTCACTCTCGGGGTCACGCTCGTACACCGCGACGTATCTCTTGGCTCGACTCATCTCCGCCACCCATCTCCGAGGCCTGGTGCGAGCGACCGCTCGATCGATCGCAGGGTTCCGATGGCAACGTCCTGGCTGCGGTGGTTCGGGATGACGCTCTGGCAAGCGCCGGGGCGGCGCACCACCACGTGGGAACCGCGTCGGCGGATCCTCTCGCAGCCCGTTCGCTCGACGGCTCGACGTACCTCTCGCCCGGTCATCGCGTCTAACATCGTAGACGACCGCATGGTCGGAGGCCGGCTCGCCCGCTCGGCCAAACTCTAGGTTGAATCGGGGCGACGATCGCCGGCTCGGGTCGCTCTCGGGAGGGCCGACACCAGCAGCCACATTGCCGGCCAGGCGCTCAGCAAGGCGTCCTCGCTACCGGCCAGGCCCCCCTTGAGCAGGGATTACGTGCTCGTCGGGCCTCGGTCGCCCCGCTGACGCCCACCGACTACAGTTGAAGAAGGGAGAGGTGCGAGAGCGGCCGAATCGGACTCACTGCTAAGGGTCTGATGGTGCCTACTGCCGCATCACCTCTGACCAGGGGCGTTGTCGATAGTGGCTGTTCAGGCGGCCGATTGGCCGCTCGGCGTCCATCCGGTGGCTGTCACTGTTTGCCATCAACCGCAGCGAGGAAGTGAAACTGGGATGAAAGCAGGCGGGCGTCCCAACGACGGTCCTCCGTCAGCAGGGCGTCGTAGGCGAGGGGCTGGTTAGGGCCCGCAGCGGCTTCGTGATCACGGGGCGGGGGACGCCCGTCACGCCGTGACCTGCGGCATGCCAGTGACGTCAGCCTTCTCGGCGGTGCTCGCGCCTCTCCGGCGGCCTTCGGATGGGAGCGGCGGGATCCCCTGCTCGGCTGGGACGGCCCTCCGGCGGGTCTCGTGCTTGATCCTTCGCTGTCACAGCGGTCTGCGTACCATGGTGTCATGGTGCGAGCTGCGGGTCCGCTCGAGGCGACGTCAATGATCGTCGGGTCCGCCGACGACTCCGAAATGCAGGAGGCTGTCGCCGCCACCCTCGCCGCTGCAGGGGTCACCGCCGAGGAGCTCCGCCAACAGGCTGTCCAGAGCCGCTTTCGTATCCGAGCGTGCACGCACGGCGTGGTTCGTTCCGCCGGCGCAGCGGGTCGACGGAATCGCTCCAGATCTTTGCAACCCGGCACGGCCAAGGGGCGCACCCGGTAGTCTACGCTAAGTCGAACTTATGTTCGACCTCACCAGCCGGCCTGCTGGGGCCCGACTGGGGCGATAAATGAGCGCAGGGATCTCAAGATGCTTCACCCGATGACCGATCTACCGACAGGAGACGACCGTGTCCGAATTTTCTCTCGACCACCTCTTTGACCCCACGGCGGATAGCCCGGCGTCGGGTCCGCATGGTGTCGCCGAGACAGTCACCCAGGCGAATGAAGCTATCTTGCGTACTCAGCGGCGCATCATCGAGAACGAGGATGGCAGAGGACCGTTGTTGACGCGATCGGAGGCCGAGCACATGTTCGCCGATCTGCGCAAAGAGCTGCTCGCTGTGATTGAACACAAAGACCGCTGAACATACGGCCAAGTTACGCCGATCAACCGCCGCCGTGCGGCGTGGCCAATTCCGCTCATGGCATCTCGCTCCTTTATGGACTGATCGAGAAGCACCCGCCAACGGTGTCGTCGTGGTTGAAAAGAGACGTACCGCTGGCGGCTCGACAGCCATCGGCTGGGCGCGTGGCGGTGGCCGACGAGGCCGGGCGACTCGGGTAGACCGGCTGCTCGAGGCGGGCGACGCCGAGGGCTGGGTCGCCGACGACGCCGGTAGCCAAGTGTGGATCGCTCGACGGTCAAGTTGGCCTTGGGGGTGGCGAGGAACCGGTGGTCGGGGCCGTTGGGTCGCAGATGAGACCGCTGGCTCGCACAGCGCCGACGATCCCGAAGGATCCGCCGCGCTGGCCGTCGGCAAGCTTGCTCTGGTGGTGCCGGGCCACTCGACGCATGCTCACCCTCAGCCTCTACGGCTACGTCCCCGGCCAAGATGTCGCCGAGCCGTCGACCCCCGCTGACTGTCCCGCCGCTTCTGGCATAGAGTCTCCGCGACCATACGCTCTTTGCGGTCGGACTAGGACTAAGAGAACCTCCGACCTCAGCCTTATCAGGTCTGTGCAGGCAACCCGGCTGACCTGCCCAAGCGCACGAAACCGCAGGTCAGGCGCCATGTGAGCCTGACCAAAGCTGCCCTCTGATGACCCTTCCTGGCCAACGCTCATGGTGCATCCGTGGTGGAGAGCAGCTCCGGGAACCGACCTGGACTCCGGTCGACTCGCCGCTCCTACCCAGAAGTCGCCCCCCCTCCTAACCAGCCGCCTTCCGCCCGAGCCAGACGCACCGGGCAACGCGCAGCGGGAGCGACGCTGAGAACGTGGGTCTCCGAGCCCGATGTAGAGGCCCGAGCCGGGGCGTCACAGGAGGCATTTCTCCAGGGCAGTGCGGATTTAGCTCAGAGGCAGTCATCTCATGGCGCTCACACATCTCTTAGAGGCTGTCGCGAATTTTTACCCTGCGCGAGTTGGGGGTGGGGGTGTGGTGAGTCGGCGGAGGAGTAGCCGGCTGTGGGCGGCCCATACGAATCCTTCGGTGACGGCAGGGTCGCGTTCATAGTCGACTTGTAGCCGCCGGTTGTTCATCAGCCACGACCAGGTTCGTTCCACGATCCACCTTTTCGGGAGCACCTCGAAGCGCCCGGGATGGATCTTGTTCACGACCTCGGCAGAGACGTGCCGGGCGGCGAGCTGGGCCTTGAAGGTCTTTTTGAACCCGCCGTCGCAGAACACTTTCGACCATCGGGTCGACTTGGGCCAGGCGTCGAGGAAACAACCGGTGCCGCCGACGTTGTCACTGGCGCTCGCCGCGAGGATGACCACCCCGACGAGGAGACCGAGGGTGTCGACGATCCCGAAGCACTTCCGCCCCGAGATCTTCTTCCCGGCGTCATAGCCCCTGGTCGGGGCGGTGACGGTGGACGCACCCCGCACGCTGCGGGCATCGACGATCCCCGCTGAGGGTTCGGGATCGTGGCCTTCGCGCTGGCGGACCAGGGCCCGCAGACGGTCGGCGATCTCCTCCCAGGTGCCGTCGCGTGACCAGCGGAGGTGGTAGCGGTGCACGGTGTTCCAGTTCGGGTAGCAGGCGGGCAGAGCCCGCCACTGGCAGCCGGTCGCGGCCACATAGAAGATGGCGTCAACGATGGCCCGCCGGTCGTGTTGGAGGGGCCGGCCGATCTTGCCCTTTCCGGTGAACACCGGCACCAGGTCAGCGATCAGTTCCCACTCGGCGTCGGTCATATCACCGTGCACCGTCCGCCACGTGGTGCCATATCCATCCGGAAGATTCTCGATAGCTATATCCTATTCGATCCCGCTACCCGCCATGGCCGAAACAGCCATCTACCAGCGAAAAATTAGCGAACAGCCTCTTAGATCTCGTCGACCTCTGCTGGCGTCACAAGCACTGAGCGTCTCGTAGCCGTGCTCTGGCGCCGCCGGCGGTGAACTGCGGGTCGAGGGCTCGCTTGTTCGAGTAGGCCCGGACGGCGGCGAGGACCTCGCCGAGGACGAGGTCCTCGTCCCCGGCCCGATACCCTTGGCCGCCTCAGCGCCGATCATTGTCAACAACCACCCACTCACCCACCAATACCTTACCCGAGGATCCAAGCGATTCGTGACCCTGGCCGCTAACCTCCAGCCCCTTCTAGAGCTCTTTGAGGGTTTCCCCAACGTACTATTCTGCGCTAAGGCACCCGACGGCCACTACCTTGCCGCCAACCAAGCTTTCGCTGAGCGAGTCGCATTGAAGAGTTCAGCGCAGGTCGTTGGCCGGTGCGCTCGCGAGCTTTTCCCTGCACCGTTAGCCCGTTCTTACGATGCCCAGGATATAGTCGTCCTCAAGACAGCGAGGCCATTGCGCCGATACTTCGAACTCATCACTCAACCAGACGGGACCCTTGGCTGGTATATTACAAACAAGACAGTTCTTATCGTCGCGCATCCCCCTAGCCAAATTGTCATCGCTACGTCCCTAGATCAGCGCTCTCCTGAGGGGCATGCAGCGATGCAGAGCATCGCTGACGTCGTTAACTACGTCCGCGACCGACACGCGTCACACATCACCGTCAAAGATCTGGCGTGCATCGCAGGCATATCCCCGACTCTGCTAGAGCGCAGAATGCGTCGGCTCCTCGGTGTGGCCCCTATCCAACTCGTCCAGCGTGTCCGCGTAGAGGAGGCCGCCTACCGCCTAATCGCTACCGACGACACGATACGGGAGATTGCCATAGCCTGCGGTTTCTTCGATCAGCCCTCGATGACGCGGCACATGAAACACATGCTTGGTATAACCCCAGGTAGGTTAAGACGCTCCACTGAAGCGTGAACCTCGCCACCCTTTCGAACCAAGCGAGCGTCATTGATTTCACGGTTCCACAATCACGTCCTCTCGCTTGGGCGACCAAGCATCAGCAAAGCAGCCCATCGAAGAATACTCCCAGTCCGGGGCGACCAAGGAACGTGGCGACGGCGTCGCTCCCCAACCCGACCGACCTTGACGTCGATTAATCCAAACGGTTGACAAGCCCGCCTGCTTCGCCGGCACATGATCGTGAAACAGGCTTTGGGCCACATGGATTAGCCGTGCTCGGTCGATCCCGGAGCCCTCTACCATAGACACAAGTCGCTCAAAGCCCCTTTGGTCAGGCTTATAGGAACCGACGTCCTGCTGGGTAATGACCCCATCAAAGTTGATCCCGAGGCGCTCAGCACTCACACCGAAAGATTCCCTATCCACGTTTGAGAGCACAAACAGCCTGTACTGTGTACCCAGTTGCTCCAGCGCGGCGCCTGCATCGGGAAAAGCCGGCCAGGCGAGGATTGAGTTTGCGAAGAGAACGCCACTCTCCGGGACCACCGGTACATCCAGACGCGCTCCGATCTGCGAGAGGACTTCGGTCAGCACTTCAGGGTATGGTTTCGCCGGCGTGGCCGCTTCAATAGCCGTCTCGATCTCAGCGTACAGCTCCAGGAGTCGCTCAGCCTCAATGTCACGCCCGTTCTCGCGGATCCACTGCCCGAGAGCCGTAGCAATACCTACCTCCCAGTCGATCAGCGTACCGTAACAATCAAAACTTAGAGCTTCTATATTGCCCGGCACCGGTCTCACCTGGGCGCCTCCTCGAGAATGGACATCGCAACGCGACGACCATCGTAAATGGCTGCGTGGATGTTGCGGCGGACGGCGGCGTCACCAATTCGATACAGCAAATAGGATCCGTCATCCCGCTCTCTGGACTCCGGGTGCGTACCATTTGCCCATTGCAGAAGGTCCACCGCTCCTCCGTTGGAGGATCCGGTCACGAGCTCGGAATAAAGGTCCGCCTCTGGGAAAGTACCCTGAACAAGCACCACCTGATCCACTTCGACGGTCGTCATCACCTCCGTATACACGTTTTGCAGCTGAACCGACACCGAGCCAGCCGCACCGCGTTGCAACTCGATCAGACGATGGTCCGTCTTCAGTTGGACGCTCGCGGCGTAGAGCGTCTCCAAGAACTGTGAGTGCGTGACCCCGACCACGTCTTGCCCGATTGCGCGATCTGGCGTCACCACTATTACCTCGGCCCCGCCGCGAAAAAGGGCCTCTGCGACCGTTAGTCCCTCCTCTTGGCCCTGGTCGTCGTACAGGAGGGTCCTGCCTGCAGGTCGCACGTGCCCGCCTAGAACGTCCCACGCTGAACAGGCCACCTCGGTGACTTCGCCCCCGACCTCCATATTGGGGTATCCGCCGGTCGCAACAACGACGACATCTGGAGCTAGCGCCAAGACCTCCGCTCCCCCAGCCACCTCGCCAACGTGGATATCGACACCGAGGTGCCGCGCCTCCTGTTCGAGCCAGTCGACGATACCTATCAGCTCTGCTCGATGCGCAGATCCGCGGGAGGCGAGGACGACTTGACCTCCTAGGCGCGCTCCGGCTTCGAAGAGGCTCACGCGATGTCCCGATTCGGCGCAAGCCCGAGCTGCTTCTAGTCCTGCGGGGCCGCCTCCAACGACGACCACGTACTTGCCGGCCGTGCTCGTCGGCACCACTTGCGGGATAAAGGCCTCCCGTCCAGTGGAGGGATTATGCAGACAGAGTGCGCCCTGGCCAGCGATCGTTCGATTTATGCAGTAAGCCGCTCCTACGCATGGACGAACCCGACTCGCCTCTCCGCGGGTGAGCTTACTCACGAGATGCGGGTCGGCGATGTGCGCGCGTGTCATCCCCACAAGATCAACATAACCGTTCTCGATAGCAAACCGCGCCGTCTCCAAGTCAGGGATCCGTGCCGCATGCATCACCGGGAGGCTAAGATCTCGCGTCGCCTCGCGAATTGTCTTGAGATAGGGTGCGATGGGTTTTCCCATCTCCGGTATCATTACAGTAAGGCCTTGATCTGTCATTCCGGACCCGACCGTTAGGGACAAGAAGTCCGCCAAACCCCATGCGTCCACTTCGGAAACGATCGCAGTCCCTTCTCCGAGGGTAATACCCCCTTCAGGGACACCCTCCTCGACCGCTAGGCGTACTCCGACAAGGAAGTCAGAACCCACCTCCGAACGGATAGCGATCAATACCTCTTGTAAAAAGCGAACGCGAGCAGCAAGGCTTCCGCCGTAGTCGTCGTCTCGCCTATTCGCTACAGGGCTCAAGAACTGCTCGAGCAGATGGTCGCTATATGCGGACACCTCTATACCGTCCAGCCCAGCCTCCTGACCTCGGCGGGCGGCCGCAGCGAACGCACGAGTCACGCGAGTAATGTCTAGAGGCTCCATCGCTTTTCCGAAGCTTCGGTGCTCCGGCTCCCTAAGGCTCGAGGAGGACAGCAGAGGGAGCCATGGATCGACGTCCCACCGCTGCCTCCTCCCCCTGTGAGTAATCTGGGACATCACTGCGCAGCCTTGCGCGTGCACTGCGTCAGTCAGTTGGCGAAGTGGCTCGATAATGCGATCCGTGGAGAAGTCAAGATACCCGGGAAGGTACGGCGAATCTGTATCGACGCTGCTTGAACCGCCGATCATCGTAAGGGCAATTCCTCCCTTAGCCTTCTCCTCGTGGTAGAGACGGTACTGCTCGAGGGGGAGGCCGCTAACTGCATAGTGAGGCGCATGGCTCGTACTAACGATACGGTTGCGCAATTCAACCTTGCCTAGCGTAAACGGTGTCAGAAGCGGATCAGACGGTGTCACATCGTTGATTTGCATAATTCGCGCCTCCAGGCGTCTTGTCGAAACCAGTCTTGCTGAATAGATGCCGGCCACAGAATCAGGACAGCACCCGGCTTAGGAAAGCTTTCGTTCGTTCGTGGGTAGGGTGCTCGATTACCGTGCGTGCCTCGCCGTGCTCCACGACCGCACCGGCGTCCATAAAATAGGCGTTCGTAGCCACATTTTTCGCGAAGCCGATTTCATGTGTCACCACGATCATCGTCATGCCCTCTTCGGCCAGCGCTCCCATAACGTCTAAGACATCACCGACGAGTTCCGGGTCCAGCGCGGACGTCGGCTCGTCGAAGAGAAGCAGGCGTGGCTTCATCGCAAGCGCGCGTGCGATCGCGACTCGTTGCTGTTGCCCACCGGATAGCTCACTTGGATAGGCGGAGGCCTTCGCCGACAATCCGACCTCGGCGAGTTTCTCAAGGCCAAACTGCTCTGCGGCTCGCCGCGGCATATGCAATACGCGTATGGGAGCGTCTGTAACGTTATCAAGGGCCGTCATGTGCGGGAAAAGGTTGAAGTGCTGAAACACCATGCCAATGCTTCGGCGCTGCCGGGCGATCTCTTTCGGCCTAAGCTCATAAAGTGCTCCCGCTGAGCGGCGGTAGCCGATCAGGCTCCCTGCGACGGTAACGGTCCCACGCGTCGGCGCTTCAAGGTGGTTGATACACCGTAGGAGTGTGGTCTTCCCGGATCCAGAAGGCCCGAGGAGGCAAGTCACTTGGCCCTCTGCGACCGTCATACTAACGTCACGCACGACGTCCTGTCTGCCGAAGCTCTTCCAAAGCCCTTCGATTTGAACGAAGTCGACGGCCAGGGTTGCTTTGGGAGTGGGGGGGTTCACCCCTCCCAGGTTAGAACTCACCGAAGTCCACCTTCAAATTCAATGTTTACTCTCTCTGGGCCTGTCTTTCGCCGTCCTACACCTCTACTGTAATGCCGCTCAATGTAGCTCTGGCCGATAGAGAGCACCGTTGTGACAATAAGGTACCAGAGTGAAGCGACTATGAGCAATGGAATAGTTTCGAAATTCTGCGCATAAATGAGTTCGGCGCTGTATAGGAGTTCAGGCAGCGAGATGACGCTAACTAGTGAGGTGTATTTCAGCATTCCTATAATCTGATTGCCGGTCGGGGGAATCATTACTCGAAGCGCCTGGGGAAGTATGACTCGCTGCAGCGTCAGCCGTGACGACATGCCGAGAGTCGCTGCCGCCTCACGTTGACCATCCGGGACAGAAAGGAGGCCGCTGCGTACAATTTCGGACATGTACGCTGCTTCGTTGAGACCAAGCCCCATGACAGCCGCCAGGTCCGTTGTTATCAATGCGACGGAGCGCCCAGACGCAAAGCTGGGACCAAAGGGTATACCTATCGACAAGTGTGGGTATAGAGCGGCTAGGTTATACCAGAATATTAGCTGAACGAGCAGGGGCGTTCCGCGAAAGAACCAGATATAAGCATTTGAGGCGGCTGCGAGAATTGGATTATCCGTGGTCCTCATAAGGGCAAGGACCGTGCCAAGTATAATCGCTATGGCCATAGCGGCCGCTGTCAGAATAATTGTGCGCTCAAGACCGGTCAGTATCTCGCGCGATAGGAAATAACGCGCGACCACATTCCACTGGAATCGCGGATTGGTAGTGAGCGCATGGATAAGCATTGCCCCTAACACGAGGAGGACGATTGCTGTACACCATCGTGCAGGGTGTCGCAATCGTACTATTCGGTCAGGTGGTGCGGATGGGGCGCCGAGAACTCCGCTGGAAGGGCCTATCGTCGTTCGAGTGGTTTTCGTCTGGCGTGATCCTCGCCCGAGCATCCAGTCAACCTTGCGATAGTGGATTGATCACTGCTTTGGAGACTTCATCAACTGTGTTATTGTATGTCTTCATGATGGAGGCGTAGGTTCTGTTCTTAATGATATAGTCGACGGCGGCTTGCAGAGCCTTCTCCATGGCGCCGCTATTGCTGTTCATAGCGATCGCTATGCCAGTGGGTTGGACTCCACCGTAGTTGCCTGTGTATTTAAACGCTCCAGGCGCCTGGCCGATAGCGTACGTCAACGTGCCACTCGACGCGACCTCGACTTGAACTCGGCTACTTGAAAGCGCGAGGTTGACCTGTGGCTGTGTCTCAAACTGGTGTACCGACATCGGCGGCAGGTGGGCAGACGTGCATGTCGCAGCTTCCCCTGTGACAGATGTCGCTTCTACGGAACCTACGAGAACTCCGACTTGGTGACCGCAAAGCCCGGCGAGTGTGGTGATGTCCAGCTTGCTGGACTTGGGTTCCATGAAGCCATTCCCGGAGCCGTCGGTACTGACGAAATCCACGATCTTCTCGCGAGCTGACGTTACTGCGATATCACCCATTCCAAGTTCGTACCTGCCTGCTTGGAGGCCCGGTATTAGGGCTGAGAACTGCACAAGGTGAAAGTTGAAGGATATGCCCAGTACCTTGCCGAGAGCCTTGCCCATAGCGACTTCCCATCCCGCGAACTTGTTCTGGGCGTTAAGATATGAGGCAGGCGGATAGCTTTCCGATGCCACGCTAACTGATCCGGCGGAGCGTATCGAGGATGGGAGAAGAGCTGCTATGGCGGGAACGCCAGCAGTGGCGGTGGGCGTCGTCGTGCTAGAAGGCTGAATGGTCTTCGACGCGGAGCTGCTCGAGCTGCCACAGGCTGTGAGGGAACTCGCGGTTAGAAGACAGACAGCTAGCACGGCCTGACTTTGCTTGTGAAGTTGTTTGGCCAATGGTCTCGTCATCGAGGCTCTTTCCTTTAGTGGATTCCGCTTGTTCAGAACCCGCCCGGCGATGCTCCGTGCTGCCGCGCAGGGGCTGCCCCCAGCAAGGTGTCTCCGTTATCCTCCGGAGCCTAAGGCTCCTTGGCCCCTCGCGTCTTGCTTAATTTCTTCGCGTGGGAGGTCAAGATCAGACAACCCAGTAGAGGCGCCGGCGGCGCTGCGACCATGAGGGCTTCCGGACGGCACAGCCTGGCGGGCGCAGACCAGGAGTTACGGCAACGGCTGTGGCATCCGCCGATAGCGTTGCACGGTCCGGCAAGGGCGCTCGATGCTGACCCAACCAACCTGGGCGAAACTCGACGTCAGGAAGAAATCCGCGCAACCCGAGGCTGATCTGACGAGGCGATCGCTCGAACCTTGTTTAGCAGGTCACCTAGGCCCGACCGCCTAGCCTCGGCCCTTCACGCTGTCCGGGGATGAGCTAGCCGGGGTGCACCAAAGTGCCTGTCCTGTAAGGGAAGCTGTCCAGGCCGCCGTCTGCGATGGCTTTTGGCTGTGCCTTCGCGTCCTGACGATGCCGACCGTTCGCTGTATTGAGATGGGCTCGCCCCGGCTCCTCCCCGGGAGCCGGGCTCGAAGGGCAGCGACGGGGCCGGTGGTCCCGAAAGACGATTGAGCAGCCAGCTTGCGGCGCGGACCTTCCGACACTGGGATCAGGCGCGGCGCGGGTCCAGCGGCCCCCAGTGACGGCCGGTGAGGTTGCCGTGGCGATGACGGGTCTCGGAGATGGCCTGCTCACGCACCCAGCGCCGCGCCTCGATAGTCGGGTGGGCGACGACGGGCCCGTCGTCGACCCACAGCCCGGCGTCGTGGGCGGCCAGGCGGAGGCGGTCCGACGGCGGACCCAGGAATCGGACCTTGTCGACCCCCAAGCCGGGCAGCCTGGCGACCAGGGTCTCGTCGTCCTCGATGATGCACGGACCGAGCCCTTCGAGCCGAGTGGTGCTCGAGAGGGTGACCGCAGTGCGGGCGGCGCGACCCGCGGCCAGGGCCAACGCCAACGCGGCGGGCACGGCCGGCTCCGAGATGCGCACCAGGACCCGGCGCAGCGGTCGATAGCGCAGGACGTTGGCCTCCGCCGCCAAGCCACTCGGGTCCGTAGCAGCCAGACCGCTCGGCGCGTCCAGACCCAGGCTGTGACCGACGGCCGCCTCGAAGTCGGCCGCGTCGCCGCCGAAGTCGGCGTCCCAGGTGCCGAGGGAGCCGACGTAGTTGGGTCCGCCGGCTTTGGTGCCCGGCCCGATCGCCGATCGCTTCCACCCGCCGAAGGGCTGACGGCGCACGATCGCGCCGGTGATGTGTCGGTTGACGTACAAGTTGCCGACCTCGACGGCGTCACGCCAGCGGGCGATCTCGGCCGGGTCGAGCGCCTGCAGCCCTGCGGTCAGCCCGAAGGCGGGCGCGTTCTGCCACCGAATCGCCTCGTCGAGATCGGCGGCGCGCATGATCCCGAGCAGAGGCCCGAAGCACTCGGTCAGGTGGAAGGTGGAGCCGGGTCGCACGCCGAGCTTCACACCGGGGGTGTAGAGCTGCTGGTGGCCGGCGACAGGGGCCGGCTCGACCAGCCAGGACTCCCCGGGGTCGAGACGGTCGAGCGCGTCGCGGAGCGGCCCTTCGGGCGGGCGGATGAGCGGGCCAATCGTGGTCGTCGGAGCCCAGCCCGGCCCAGGCCGGAGGCTGAGAACGGCGTCGGCGAGCTGGCGACGGAAGCGGGGGTCGTCGTAGACACCGGCCTCGACGATGGCCAGGCTGGCGGCCGAACACTTCTGGCCGGCGTGGCCGAAGGCGGAGCGGACCAGGTCGGCGACGGCCGTGTCAAGGTCGGCGGTGGCGGTAACGACGACGGCGTTCTTGCCGCTGGTCTCGGCGTGGAGCCGTAACTCTGGCCGCCACCCGAGGAACATCCTGGCCGTCTCCCACGCTCCGGTGAGAATGACAGCGTCGACATCGGGATGGGTCACGAGGCGCTGCCCAGCCTCGTCGTCGGCGCAGGCGACAAACTGGAGCAGGTCCCGCGGCACGCCCGCGGCCCAGCAGGCCTCGGCCAACACCCAGGCGGTGGCGACGGTCTCGGGCGCCGGTTTGAGAATGACCGCGGCGCCCGCGGCCAGCGCGGCGGTGACCCCGCCGGCCGCGATGGCGAGGGGAAAGTTCCATGGCGGGATCACAGCGACGGTCCGGTAGGGGTGGAAGCGGGCGCCGCTACGCCCGAGCCGGTCGATCCCGTCGAGGCTGGCGGCGTAGTACCGGGCGAAGTCGATGGCCTCGGACACCTCGGGATCGGCCTCGGCCAGGATCTTGCCGCCGTCGCGCGCCATCGTCCCGATCAGTCGGCCGCGCCGTGCCGCGAGCTCGGCGGCCACGTCGAGCAGCACGTGGCGTCGCCGGTCATAGCTGGCAGCCCGCCACCGCTCGCCGGCGTCAGCCGCGGCGGCCACGGCCCGGTCGACCAGGGCAGGGTCGGCCCGGGCCCACCGGTAGGCGGGCCGGTCGGGTTCGGCCGGGTCGTAGCCGGCGACGAGAGCGCGCCCGCTGGGCGTCACCTCCTCGCCGGCGATGACGAGGGGCACTACGTCGATGCCCTGGGCGGCCAGCGGCAACAGGTGCGGGCCGATCCAGGCCCGGTTGGCGGCGAGGGAGAAGTCGGTGTCCGGCTCGTTGGCGAATCCGCCCCACTCGCCGGCGGACGGGCGCGGTCGAAGTTCCTCGGCGGCGCGGTCCTGGGTCATCCGGGTGGGGACCGTGGGCGTATGGCGCTCAGCCACGGCGGCCAGGAAACGATCCCGCTCCGCGGTCCACGTGGGCGAGGCGGGACGAAGGGAGAACTGGTGGCGCAGAAAGTTCTCCGGTCCGGTGTTCTCGTCGAAGCGGCGGACCAGGTAGGCGATCACCGACTCGTTGTCGCTGGGCGCGGCGAGAGGTGTGTAGAGGAGCAGGCCGCCGGCTGCCCGGTGCAGAGCGTTGGCCATGGATGGAGCCATGCCCTCCAGCATCTCCAGCTCGATCATCGTCTCCAGCCCCTGAGTCTCGGCGACGGTCAGGGCCCACGCCGCCTCGAAGAGGTTGTGGGTAGCGACACCGACCCGCAGGGCGGCGCGGTTGGCTGGGTCGATGGCCACGTCGAGCATGCGCTTGTAGTTGGCGTCCACGTCCGCCTTGGTCGGGTACGGCGGACGGGGCCAGCCGGCCAGCTCGGCGGTCACGTCCTCCATGGCCAGGTTCGCTCCCTTGACGATCCTGACCTTGATCCGGCCTCCGCTCCTGCGATGCCGGTCACGGGCCCACTTCGCCAGCTCATCGAGGACCGAGGTCGAGTCGGGCAGATAGGCCTGCAGGACGATCCCGGCGTCCAGACCGGCGTAGCGCTCCTCGTCGAGGACCTGACGAAACGCAGTAACGGTGAGCTGGAGGTCGCGGTACTCCTCCATGTCGAGGTTGACGAATTTCGCCGGCCGATACCGGCGTGCCGCGTCGTAAAGGCGCCGCAGCCGGGCCGAGATCCGCTCGACTTCGTGGTCAAAAGCGGCCGGGTTGATCTGGGCGCAGATCGAGCTGATCTTGACCGAGACGTAATCGACGTCGGGGCGGTTGAGCAGGTCAAGCACGGCGTGCAGGCGCCGGTCGGCCTCGTCATCGCCGAGGACGGCCTCGCCCAACAGATTGAAGTTGATTCGGGTCCCGGCCGCCCGGCGCCGGGCAATGTAGCGGGCCAAACGCCGCGGCTCGGAGCTGACCACGAAAGGAGCCAGTTCGGCCCGGACCCGGGAGGTGACCAGCGGCATCACGAACAACGGCAGGCGCTCGGCCAGCGCGCTCCCACCCCTCAGCAACACACCGTCGACCGTGCCGAGGAACGCCGGCCGGCCCAGGCTGGCCACCAGCTCGCGCAGGTGCCGAGCAGCCCGGCGCCGGTCCCGGATACGGAGAACCTCGTCGGTGAGAGCCAGGACAAACGCCAAGCCGTCTGCGTCGTCGAGCAGGCGGGCGACGCGGCGGGACCGGCGCCGCTCACTGGCGCCCCGGCCGGCGCTCGCCTCCGACAGGATGCGGGTCGCCAGAGCCTCGGCCCTGGCAGCCAGCTCGTCGCCGTCGGGCCGGTTCGTTCCTACCGCTCGGGCCGCCGACGCCGCCTCGGTCACGTGCACCTCCTGGGTCGTTTTCATTGCCCGGTGATCGTCGCGTCCCCCCGGCGTGGTGTCTTGCGCCGACCGGTAGGTTTGAGTGGTGAGTGAGGACAAGCAGCCGGGGATCGGCGCGCCACCCAGGCCCGCAATGGCGGCGCCGCTGCCGGCGGGCGCTCTGCAACTGGCAACGGTCTTCGAGGGACTGCCGAATGTGATGTTCTCGCTGAAAGGCATGGATGGGCGATACCTGAGGGTCAACCAGGCATTCGCCGACCGGGCGTCCCGCAAGACCGCAGCCCTGGTCGTGGGCCGCACCGTCGCCGACCTCTTCGCGCCCGATCTCGCCGTGTCCTACGCAGCCCAGGACGCCGCCTTACTGGCCAGCAGTCGTCCCGTCCGCCGCCAGCTCGAGCTGATCAACAGGCCCGACAGTTCTCTGGGCTGGTACGTCACCAACAAGACCCTCCTTACCGGTGACGACGGCACCCCCGCGGCCATCGCAGCCGTATCGGTCGACGAGAAGACTCCGGCCGACCGAGACGGCATGGCCGGCCTCGGTGCCGCCCTCGACGCGACCAGCGTCCGCTTCTCCGAGCCGATCACCGCCTCGGATCTGGCCCGGGCCGCCGGCATGTCCATCCCGCACCTCGAGCGACGCATGCGCCGCGTGGTCGGCGTCGCCCCGCGTCAACTGATCGTCAGGGTACGCGTCGAGGAGGCCCTGCACCGCATCGTGATGACCGACCGCCCCCTCGCCGGCATCGCCGCCGACTGCGGATTCAGCGACCACGCGGCCATGACCCGCCAGTTCCAACGGCTCCTCGGCGTGCCGCCCAGCGCTCTGCGAGTGGCGCGCCACCACGTGCTCGCCCACCGGCATCCCTGACCCCGCCGCAGAAGGCGCCCGGGCCGCCACCATCGCGGGGGGTCGTGGTCGGCCTCGGTCCCGGCGGGGATCTCGCCGAGGTCGGCCAGCTGGTTGCGGACGGTCCGCCAGCCGAGGGTGGCAGTCATGGTCGCCACCCGCAGGCTGTGGCCGCCGATCAGCTCGGGGTCGAAGCCGACCGTCTCCGCCGCCCTCTTCACGACGGCGTTGAGGGATGCCCGTCGATCGGCCCGCCCAGCGTGCCGTTGGCCCGCACCGCCCGGGACACTCTCTTCGACCGGCCGCCGGCCGCCGTGGGGGTGGCGGGGCGGTGGGGTGCGGTGCGGTGCGGGTGCGGCAACAATGGCGGGCGGGGTCGTCGCCGCGGGTCGAGCGCATCACTCCGGCCCTGCCCCCCGGGCCGCCATCGGTGCCCTCCCAGGCGGCGACGCGACCACCGGTCCAGCGGATCCCGGCGCACGGGGCGCACAGGACGGTCTGGCGGCCGTAGGGGAGGGCATAGTGACCCTGGGCGGCCTGGTCGGTCTTGGACTGGCGGACCAGCACATGCAGGCCGTCCTCGCCATGGAGGGTGACGTCACCGGTCCCGAGGCTGACGAGCTCGTTGCGCCGGAAGGCGCCGACCCAGCCCACGACCAGCAGGCACCGGTTGCGGATCCCGCCCGGCGCCCCCGGCCACGCCGTGACCTCGATGCCCTCGATGATCGCTTCGAGGTCGGCGAGCAGCAACGGCGTCTTCCGCCGGGGCGGGGTCGCCCGCACCCGACGGACCCCGGCCAGCGTGTCTCGCACCTCGGGGTCCCGTCCCGGCGGACGCGGCCCAGAAAGATCACGGGCCTTGTTGATCGTCGCCGTCCAGCACTCCAGGGTGGCCCTGTAGGCCCATGGCGCCGACCGGCTAGGGGGTTCTGGGCGCCGGCCGCTTCGGCCAGATATGACGCTACCACCCCCGCCTCGGCCGGCAACGCCGACACCCCGTGTCGAGCGCACCACGAGGAAAAGCGGTCCCAGTCGGTCCGGTAGGCGAGCAGCGTGTTAGGCGAGCGGGCCGCCCGACGAAACACATCCACACCGGACCGCTCCCGCAGACTCTCTGCGCTCGTTCTTTCTGTGCTCGCCACCACCGCGGCCTCGACGGCCGGCTTCTCCCCCACCGTTCGGCGATCTCCCCCTGGGCAGCAACCGGCGAGGCCACCGAGCCGGTTCGAGGGCGCCGACGCCGGCACCAGGAAGGCCGTCGACCGCGCCGGGCGCCACCTCTCCGGGTCTCGCCGCTCTACCCGCCTCAAGGTTGGGCTCTCCCCCACCCCTCGCCTCGTCAGGATCACCGAAATCGCGTACGGCCCCGCCGGCGAGGGCCGAGAAGATGCTGCCCAGGGGAGGGACGGCGCGTGCCGGGTGGCCGACTCCCCATCTTCTTCCTCCCGAGCGTCCCGAGCGCCTTGAGCGGTGTCGTGGGCGGCCACGGCGCTCACGACACGGAGATGGACGGCAGGGGGCACCTACCTACGACAACTCCCCTTATCGTCGGCAGCAGTCTGAGCCTGATCAAGACCTCCCCACCACTATCCCCCGAGTCCCCATCGCCGCCCGGTCTTCCTCATCACCGTCCTCCGGCTTCCCCACTGCCTTATGAGCACTTCCCCACTCACATCCGCAGCTGACGGCCGTCGGAGGTGTCGCACTGTCAAGACGTCAGCCGCCCAGACGGTGGTCCGGCCTCAGGCCGGGCGGCGGACGCTCCTCGGGCGACTGGCGTTACGCTTCATGGTATGGAGTTGCCCAGCGCCGACGATGGACTGCTCCGGGAAGCAGCTGGCCTTCTGGCCGAGCTTGCACCCCGGCATGCGATCAGCGCAGTCCAGCTCAGCGCTGACCCCACTGAGCTCGTGGTCATCCTTGGAGCAAAGCCGTACGTACTTCGACTTAGCCGAGTTCGACGCCGAGGCGCTGCTCCGCCATCGCCTCAGCGTCACCTCTGCAGGCGCGCCTCGGGCTCATCCGAGTTGCTCGCTCCCGCTCCGGCTGCGTGAGCCGGCCCGAGGAACTCGCTGACGCTGCGATCCACGGCCTCCACGAGGTATGCCGGGTCGTCTCTGGGAGACGGCCGAGAGGCCTTGCCCAGGTCGCTGTTCGCTCAGGCCGGTTTGACGGCTTCGAACTCCTGCAAGGTGGTGGGTAGGCCGACCCTCATCATGTATCGGGCAAACGCCTGAGCGACATGTTCACGGTACGGGGCCACCAACCGCAGTCGATCTCCCTGCTGCTCGGCCACGTCCTCCAGGTACGGTTTCGGGAGCGAGAACAGGTGATGGAAGTCCACGATTGACCAGTCCGCAACCGGTGCGGCGTCTCGGCACTGGAGCAGGCAGTAGGGGTTCAGGTCCCCCTGCTGAAGAGCCTTTCGCCATTGCCTCCCCCGGATGATGGTGTTGGTCTGGCCGTCCGTGGCGCACATCTCGTTGTAGGTGCGAACGGTGGCGAGCAGCACCTCGTCCACCTTGTCAGACACGAGATCGCAGCTTTGGGTGAGAACGATCAAGTCTACGTCGGCTAGCTCGACCTGCAACGACTCACCGATAGGCCACTGGACGCCTGTAACCCGAGGGATCGGGCACCGGGCCAGGATGTCTGCCTGTTCGAGTTCCCGACCAGCGACGACTTCGTACCACGACTCCGGCATAGCCCCGTTCCCGCTAGCTACTTGCTCCTGAAGAAGTCGGAGCAACTTCCCTTGTAGTACAACGGTTTTGGCTGGTCAGGATCCCTGGGTGCGGGGTCGAGTGATGGGATGATGGCCCGGACCCCTTGTGCAAGAAGGGATACGGGCCATCATGCTCCGAACCATAAACGCCTCGCCGACCTTGTGGGACGCGATCCTGCCGGAGTGCTGTCTCGGGTTGCCTCCCGGGCTGGCCGCCGTCGACGTGTTGTTGGACGATCCGAGGTTCTTCGCCCCGTTCGTGCCGTTCTTCTCGGCCCGGCAGGGTCGGCCGTCGATCCCGATCGAGACCTACCTGAGGATGATGTTCCTCCGGTTCCGCTACAAGCTCGGCTTCGAGACGCTGTGCGCGGAGGTGTCGGACTCGATCGCGTGGCGGCGGTTCTGTCGGATCTCGCTCGACACCGCCGTCCCGCACCCGACGACCCTGTTGAAGATCACCGCCCGGTGCGGACCTGGCCTGATCGACGGGTTGAACGAAGCCCTGCTGGCCAAAGCCGCCGACGCGAAGCTCGTCCGGCTCGACAAGGTGCGGGTCGACACCACCGTGGTCGAGGCGAACGTTGCCTATCCGACCGACAGCGGTCTGCTCGGCAAGGGCGTCGCCGCCCTGCGCCGTCTGGTCATGGTCGTCAAGGTGGCCGGGCTGGCGAAGTCGACCCGGTTCCGGGACCGGGGCCGGTCGGTGCGCCGGCGGGCCCATGACGTGGCCGTGTGGCTGCGTCGCCGCAACGATGACGCCAAAGCCGAGGTGCTGGCCATCACCGACCAGCTCGCCGACCTCGCCGAGCTCACCATCGCCGACGCCCGCCAGGTCGCCGTCAACGCCCGACGGACCCTCCGACGCCGGGGAGCACCCGGTTCGGGACGGGCCCTCCAGGCGCTGGCCGAGATCGACCGGGTCTCGGATCTGCTCGAGGCAATCGTGGCCCAAACCCGGCTGCGCGTCGCCGGCGGCGTCCCTGACGGTGCCTCCCGGATCGTCTCCCTGCACGATTCTGATGCTCGACCGATCCGCAAGGGCCGCCTCGGCCGGCCCGTCGAGTTCGGCTTCAAGGCCCAGGTCGCTGACAACGTCGACGGGATCATCGTCGACCACACCGTGATGATCGGCAACCCGCCGGACGCCCCCATGCTCGCCCCCGCCATCGCCGCAGTCAAAGCCCGGTTCGGGCGGGCCCCGAGGGCGGTCACCGCTGATCGTGGCTACGGCGAAGCCGGCGTCGATGACGCCCTGGTCGGCCTCGGCGTCAAGACCGTCGCCATCCCCAGGAAGGGACGTCCCGGCCCGGCACGCACCAGCGTCCAGCGTGGCCGCGGATTCGTGCGCCTCGTCAAGTGGCGGACCGGGAGCGAAGCGCGCATCTCGTGCCTGAAACGGGACTACCTGTGGCGGCGGACCCTCTTCGACGGCCACAGCGGCGCCCAGACCTGGTGCGGGTGGGGTGTCCTCGCCCACAACTCGAGCAAAGTCGCCGCCCTCGCCGGCAAGCCCGCCGGCCGAGGCGATCAACGATCACGGCCGGAGCGGGCAGGCAGTGAGCCACCCAATCCTGGCGGGACCCCGACGTCTGCTGCCTGACCCGGCCAGGACGGCTTCACCCGACGCGCCCCGACGGTCCCGAACGGACCGAAAAGGCCGCCGGGAGAAGCCAAAACGGCCGGACGGCAGCCCCACACGACCACACGCCCGGCAATCAGCAGAAACTAGACGTCCGACCCCACGACTTCTTCAGGACGAAGTAGCTAGGCGAGGTGGTCGTAGTCCGCCGCGGTCTCCGGCATACGAATGTGTGCATCGGTCCTCACGACCTGCGCCGTCAAACGGCGGGTCGCCTGTGGCAAGGGCACGATCACGTCCGGGAAGGCGAAGAAGCTCATCCGATCTTCAATCTCGGACAGTAGGGCGAAGGTCGTGTCCCTTTGCTGATCGACGTAGGCGCCGATCTCCGACACGGCGCCCGGCAACGATCTCTGCCCACTTTCGGGGGCAGTCGGGATCAGGACTAACGAAGCTCCGAGCACCAACGGGGCGACCAGCTTGCTGGGAGAGAAAAAGTAGGACGGCGGCTCGCTTAAAGCAGACGCGGGCCTAGCTGACTTCAACAAAGTGTCCCCTCAATCGGTCGGTCATCAACGCCTCGAAGGCTCGCCCCTCCTTGGTCTTCAGGCTGGTCAGAGCCTTTTCCGCAGCCTCCCGGCAAATCGGTGCTACGGGCCTCTGAACGAAGTCGAGGTCGAGCACGAACGCCGACGAGCCCGGTTCAGCCGCCAGTGACGCCCACGTGAGGGCGAGCACGGTGGGTTCGCCCTCGTAGGGAAGCTCCACCCGCTGCATGAAGCCGCTCACGTCGGACGGAATACCGTCGGGGAACTTCAGGTCGAGGTTCACCCAGTCCTTGAAGTCCCAGCGCGGCTCGCTGATCTCGATTCGGTTGATGTAGCGAAGGCTGACGAGTGCCACGCAGTCGCCGGAAGGCAGGAGCCCTTCGAGCAACCTGAGCCCCTCGAAGAAGCGTGCGGTCAGTGACGACCACCCTTCGTATGGCTGCAAGGCATGGGCAGAAACCGACTCGGGGGTGACAGCCAACATCCGGTTGCCGTCTTCGTTGGAGAAGGCGAACTGCTGTGGCCCGGCCGTCAGTTGGAAGGCGGCTTGGGTGCCGGGCTGCTGGAAGTCCGCCCGGATACTCCCCTGGACGCGTGGGTCGGCGGGATACACCTCACGCAGCTTCTCGAAGATCAGGCCAGGTGTCATCAAGTCCCACTTGATCGGCGTCGTCCACTGCATCCGGCACATGGCCTCGATCACAGGAGGGTTCTGGTAGACACGACGGCGCAGCGGGTCAAGCTCGTCGCCTGTCACGTCGATCTCCATGCTCTCCGGTCGTGGTTCGTCTGACCTCTGAGCGCTCAGACTAGCTGTCCACACCCTGCCGGTTCACCTATCCCCACTGTGATGATCTGTTCCATGAGGTTGCGGTCGGGGTTTGACCCTTGCGAGCTACTGGCGCGATGCCTTCGCTATGACCCGTCGGCTCCGTCTGTGACCCATCGTGAAGCGACGTTGATCGTTGAGGTCGATGCCGGGTCGGCCAGCTCGAGAGGACGGCGCCCGGACCGGGCGTTCATGGTCCGGCTACGACGTGGCGACGCCAGCGTGGTCGTGTCCGTCGGGCTGTCGCTGGTCGCGGCGGAGCGGCTGGCCGATCACGTCGCCGATGTAGTTGGTGGCTCGCGCCTGGCCATTGACACCGCAGGGGAGCCACGACCGTGTGAACCGCCCCGGGTTTCATGACTGCTCGGTTGTTTGGGTGACAGCTGTTGCGGCTGCCGGTGTCTGACGGTAGTGGTTGGCCTCGTGTTCGGCGGGAGTGATGTAGCCGGGGCCGTCGAGGATCTCGCCGTGGAGGCGGCGGTGGTTGAACCAGTCGATGTAGCCGAGGGTGGCGAACTCGACGTCGTCGAGGCCCCGCCAGGGGCCTTGGGGGTAGATCAGCTCCCACTTGTCGAGACTGTTGAAGGCCTCGGCCATGGCGTTGTCATAGCTGTCGCCGACGGACCCGACCGACGCCACGATGTCGTTGGCGTCGAGGCGCTCGGAGTAGCGAATGCTGAGATATTGCACGCCCCTATCGGAGTGATGGACCAGCCCGTCGAGGACCTGGCCGGCCCGGGTCCGGTTCCACACCGCCATCTCCAACGCGTCGATCGCCAGATCCGAGCGCAGGCTGTTGGAGATCTGCCATCCGACGACCATCCTGGAGAACACGTCGATGATGAACGCCGCGTACACCCAGCCGGTGTGGGTCTTGACGTAGGTGAGGTCCGCCACCCACAGCCGGTTCGGGGCTGGCGCCCGGAAGTCCCGCTCGACGAGGTCGGCGGGCCGGTGCTGGCGGTCATCGGAACGAGTCGTGACCTTGTAGCCCTTGCCCCGCCGAGCGCCCGACAGGCCCACCTCCCGCATCAGCCGCTCCACAGTGCAACGCGCGACCCGGATGCCTTCGCGGTTCGGCTGCGCCCACACCTTGTCCGCCCCGTAGACCTCGAGGTTGTCAGCGTGCACCCGGGCGATGTGGTCCCCCAGCGCGGCGTCGCGCACCGCCCGAGCGGACGGGGCCCGCTTCTTGGCCGTCCAGTAGGTGTTCGGGGCGACCTTGCAGCCGTGCTCGGTGAGCACCCTGCAGATCGGCTCGACCCCGAACCGCTCCCTGTGGGCGTCGATGAACGCCACTATCTCGGCTGTCGGCGGTCGAGCTCCGCCCCGAAGAAAGTCGCCGCCGCCTTGAGGATCTCGTTCGCCCGGCGCAGCTCCTTCACCTCACGCTCGAGGTCACGCATCCTCGCCCGCTCATCAGTCGTCAGGCCCGGCCGCTCACCGGCGTCGGTCTCCGCCCGGCGCACCCAGACCCGCAGCGTCTCGTGGTTGATCGACAACTTCGCCGAAATCGACTCGATCGCTTTCCACTGCGACGGGTACTCGCCCTGATGCTCGAACACCATCCGCACCGCCCGCTCCCGCACCTCCCGCGGATACGGCGGACGGCCCCTCCTGCTGCCCTTGACCTCGTCTGCCATCACTCCATCCTCTCAAGGGAAAGAGCAGTCACCAGACCCGGGGCGGTCCAGTGACACTGCGCAGCCCCAACCGGCGGCGGCCATCCACCACTGCCGTTCGACCCCTCGAACACGATCGCCCGGTGGCGACCAGGTCACCAGGTCTGACCCTCGCTTTCCACTGGCTTGATGCCTGGGCTTTGACCTGTCGCCCTGGTGACCTGGCCGCCACCGGCGGACCCGACCAGACGGGCAGTGACCTGATAGGAGCCTGGCTCGAGGCCCCCTCACAGTGCTGTCCCGCCCGTCCAGCCGGGCTCGCCATCACCACCCACTCGGACAAGGAGATGGCATGACCAAGATCGCGCAGATCACACCTACCCATGTGGTTGTGGGTGTCGACACCCACAAAGACCTTCACGTCGGGGTGGCTCTCGACAGTCTCGGACGGCGGATCGCCTCCACCGCGATCCCCACCACCGCGGTCGGCTACCTCAGCTTGGTGGCCTGGGCTGAGTCGCACGGAGAGATCGAGGCGTTCGGGGTGGAAGGCACCGGCTCGTACGGGGCCGGCCTGGCCCGGCATCTGCGAGCAGCGGGCTACCAGGTCATCGAGGTTGTCCGCCCGAACCGCCAGGCCCGCCGGCGAAACGGCAAGTCCGACCCGGCGGATGCCGAAGCAGCCGCCCGGGCGGTCCTGTCGGGCGAAGCGACGGGATGCCCGAAGTCAGGCGACGACCTCGTCGAGATGATCCGGGTGCTGCGCGTCGCTCGTTCCGGCGCCATCAAGGCCCGCACTCAGGCGCTCAACGCCCTCAAGTCGCTGGTCGTCACCGCACCCATCGAACTGCGTGACCAGCTGCGAGGACTCTCGACGGGCGCCGCGATCGCAACCGCCGCCCGGCTGCGTTCGGGACGCGAGACGACGACCACCGCAGCGAACAAGACCGCCCTTCGGGCTCTCGCCGGCCGCTACCAGGCTCTCGACGCCGAGATCACCGAGCTCGACGCCCAGCTCGCCGAGCTCACCGCCGAGGCCTCCCCCAAACTGGTCGACACCTTCGGTGTCGGACCCGACGTCGCCGGCGCCCTCCTCGTCGCCGCGGGCGACAACCCCGACCGTCTCCGATCCGAAGCAGCCTTCGCCATGCTCTGCGGCGCATCCCCGGTCGAGGCATCCTCGGGCAAGACCGTCCGCCACCGCCTCAACCGCGGCGGCGACCGCCAAGCCAACGCCGCCCTCTACCGCATCGTGTTGGTCCGAATGCGCTACCACGAGGCCACACGGGCCTACGTGCAACGCCGCACCGAACAGGGCCGATCGAAGCCCGAGATAATCCGCTGCCTCAAGCGCTACGTCGCACGGGAGATATTCGGGATCCTCCACGACGCCGTCACACCCATCAGCGTCGAAGCAGCCTGAACACAATGACATGAGAAAACTTCGCCCACGGGCTTGACATCTATAGGAGCGTCACAGCAGTGAGCACTGCCAGGCCGGGGCCTCACTGGCGGCCTGCGCGTCGCTCCTCCGACGAGGCACCCGAAGCGGACCGGCTGCGTGGCAGGATCACCGGTGATGGATCAGTCACCTCCACCCCGCCCTGCCAGTTCTCAGCGCCTGCTCAGACCCTGTTGACGGTGGTGCCCATCGACGGCAGCACCAGATCGACAGCACTCACCATCGGGCTGGGCTCGCCCGACGAGGCGGAGTGAGGTGATCAGCCAAGCGATGTCGCCGTGATCCTGCCAGCCGCTTGCGGTCACCTCCCGAGCCGCGCTCTCGACCCGCCGCCCCCCACCACCGGACCCGGCTGCGGACCACCTGGGCGAAGTGAGTGTCCCAAGTTGCGAGACGAGCCCGGCCTTGGACCCAGGGCATCTCGCCGGGACGGAGAACCACGCCAACTCCCAGATGGGCAACCGGATCGTGAACGCCAGCGGCGAGCATCACCACCAGAGCCCTGGCCGCCTCGGCGGCCTCCCGGCGACGTCTGCGATCAACAAACCGATGGTTACGGCGAGGTCGACGATGAAGCGGCGGGCCCCCAACATCTGCTCCCACGACGGTTGTCGCCGGCGTCGCACCCAGGTGATCGCTCGCCATACCATCAGCAGCGCCACGACGACCAAGAAGGTTGTCACAGCTCGATTCCGATCTCGCTGCTCGCCTCGGCGACGCCTGCCGTGACGGGATCGACGGGGGCCGTCGACGCCTCGCCGGCGAGCTGCAGCGCCCGCTCGACGGCTGCTTGTGCTCGTTTGCGGTGCCCGATGGTGTCGATGGTCTTACGGCGCTCTCGGGCCCGAGGGGTCGGTGGTCGGTGCCGATCCCCCAGCGCTCCCGGTGGGCGGCGACGGTTGAAACCGCTTGCATCCATGCCTCGCGAAGTGCCGGGTCGGCCGGCGAGGACCCGAGACGCCGGACCCACACCTGGCCACGCTGGACAGCCCGCGTGGCGAGTTCGGCCGCCCGGCGCTGCATCGCCTCGTCTCGTTCACGGAGCGCTCGGGACATCTCCGGGTCGGTGACGCCGACGGCTCGGGGGACTAGCCCGGCGATCAGATTGGTGGCCGCCCGACGCTTGCTACCAGCCGCTGCCACCCATCGGTCCACCCGGCCGTGCAGTACGGCCGCCGGGTCAGCTGCGTCGGTGAGCGGCCGGGCTGCGACCAGCTTCGGGAACGTCGTGTCGACGTCCAAGCCGCGAGCCTCCGCGTCGCCGAGCGCGGCGAACAGCGGCCCGTACGCCTCACTGGTTCGCACCTGTTCCAGCTGATCGGCGACGAGGCCCGAGCACTGGAGGAGCGAGTCCCACCGGTCGGCCTGGGCGGCCCGGGCGGCCCGGGCGGCCCGGGCGAGAGTCTGGTACTCGCCGGCGAGCGCAGCGAAGTCCTCCGCCCGATGTTGGGCTCGGCGTATGGTCTCATGCGCGGAGAGGTCAGCTCCTTCGTTGGCGAGGACTCCGGCAAGCACCTCCGTGGCTGTTTGCGGGTCGGTCATCCCGTCGTGGGAGGTTTGTGGGTCGGGGTCGTAGCAGGTGTCCACGTACAGCCGGTTGGACTCCCGACCTCTCGTCGCAGCGACGTAGAGCACCTCCCTGCTGGTTGGCGGGGCGACCATGGCATGGGCGGTGTCGACGGTGCGACCCTGTGCCCGGTGGGCGGTAGTGGCATACGCGAGTTCGACGTGGGCGGCGGCGTAATCGGCGGGCAGCACCACCTCGCCGGTGGCTCCGGCACGTCGGACGGCCATGCTCCCATCGTGGTTGGTGGCGGTGACGGTCCAGCGGTCCCCGTTCTTCACCATCGCCGCCCGGTGCCGAGCAGCCGGTTGTTGGCCCGGGTGATGACCTCGTCACGGACCCCGACGCGCTGCCCGTCAGCGACGGTGAGCCCGTCGTGGGCGACCGCTCCGGAGGCGACCCGGTCGGCCCTGGCCCGGCAGTTCAGCTCGGTCACCGTCGCAGTGTCCGCGGCGATCATCAGGCTGGAGCGGCCGGCGTCGATGTCGGCCCTCCATGCCTGGTAGAGGCGTTCGATCATCTCGGTGCGGTCGCCTCCGGCGATCCGCCCGTGGTCGGTGTAGGCGTCGATGGCGCTCTCGTGGCCGAGTCGCAGCTCGACGCTGGCCGTCTTTTCCCAGTCGGAGCGGAACCGGCGCACGTCGACGAGTTCGGGGGCCAGGTCCCCCCGCTCCGCGACGAGCAGGGAGAACGCCCCGCCTGCGTCGACGGCGGATAGCTGGGCCCAGTCACCGACCAGGAGCACCTTCGCCCTGGCGTCGCCGGCTGCTGTGACAAGCTCGTCGACGGCGAATGTGCCTGCCAGGCTGGCTTCGTCGACGATGACCAGCTGGCCGGGATGCAAGCGCCGCTCGTCGATGGCTTGGCCGAGGCTCTCCACTTGGTCGCCCAGCTTCCGGGCGCCGGAAGAAGAGGGGGGAGGATAGCGGCCGAGTTGGGTGGCGAGGTGGTCCCGACGTGCAACCAGCTCAGGCACACGCCGCCACTCGGTGAGCCACTTGGCGGTGTTCTCGGTGTCGATGCCGAGCTCGTCGCCGAGGACCTCGGCGGCCGCGGCGGAGGGGGCGAGGCCGATCACCGAACCGGTCCCGTGTTCGGCCTCCCACGCGGTTTGCAGGCCGGCCATGGTGGAGGTCTTGCCGGTCCCGGCCGGCCCGACGAGCACGTCGAGGACCCGGCCGGACGTGGCGAGCTTCTCGACCGCCAGCGCCTGATCGACCGACAGCCCGTGCTCCCTCTCGCGCAGGTTGGCGTCGGCAACGGCGGCGACGGTCTCTACCGAAACTGTTGGGCCGTCGACGGTTCTGCCCGCGGTGAGCAGCCGGGTCTCGGCGTCGAGCATGGCCTGGGTGGTGTAGGCGGTGCGGTTCTCGAGGTGCAGCCGGGACGACCCGTCTGTGCGGATGTAGCGGGCCGGGGTGTGATGCATTGGGGGCGGGGTGAGTGACAGGGAGCGGCCGACGGCGAGGTCAGTGATGCGCTCGGCGACCGCCACGCGGTCGTCGGGCCCGGCGAAGCGCACCCCGTGCAATATGCGGTGCGTCTCGGCCAGCAGGTTCTGACGGCCGTAGGTGGCGTGACGCTCAGCCACGCCGGAAAGCACGGCCTCGGCTGCGTCGGTGAGGATCGGATCGCCGAGATCATCGGCTCGCAGCAACGGCAGATCGTTGCGGTCCTTCAGGCTGGCCACCCACGCCGTCTGTTCGCCGGCGATGTGCCTGGCGGCCCTGGTCCGCCAACTGTCGGTCAGCTCGGCCAGGCTGGCGTGGGTCTTCCGGGGCCGTGTGGCGAGGGTGGCCTGTTGGGCCAGGCGCATCTGCTCGACCGCGCTCGGCTGGCGGCCATGCGCGGCGACAAACGCGGCATTCAGGTCGTCACGGTAGTCGGCGATCTGGCCGGCGCGCTGGGAGAACTCGGCCATCAGGACCTCGCCGACGCCGGTGATCTCATAGCGGGGCCTGGCCGAGTGACGCCGGCCGCGGGCGTCCCAGCCGACGCCGAGTGCGTCGGTCAGCAGGTCTGACAGGACGCCTTGGTGCAACTCGGAGAGCGTCGTGGTCGCCTTGAACAGGCCCCGGCTGTCGAGGGTCCGCCACCGCCCGTCAGAGACCGACCGGGCCCGGTTCCACACGACCACGTGATCGTGGAGTTGGGGGTCGTCGGCCCGGGAGGTCCAGTGCGTGAACGTGGCGGCGACCACACCGGAGACGTCCTCGTCGACGATGCCGTTGGTCCCCGAACGGGACCGGAACACGTGTCCTTCGGCGTAGCGAATCACGTACGCGAGGGCCCGGCGGTGGCACTCGTAGATCACCGCCTTGGTCCCCTCATCCGCGAGCGCCCAGCCCACCGACACCGACTTGGGCGGGCTGAAGGTCAGGTCGAAACCGGCCACCGGCAGGGCGCCAGGAGGCGCCTTCGGCGTCCCACCGACGGCCTCGCCGGTGACCGGGTCGGCGCAGCCGGCCAGCATTGCCTCCAGGTGATTTTCGGTCACCTACGAGCCGGTCTCGACGCCTCGGCCGCCGTCCAGGTCGGCCAGCCCGGCCCCGAGAAACACCCCGGGTGGCGTGCCCGAGGCGGCGTAGTAGCGGGAGGGATCGTTGGACCGCTCCGCGGCGCCGTCGCCGACCGCGACGGACTCCATCAGGTAGCGGTAGCCGCCGCCCAGGCTGATGCGCCGTATCGAGATCACACCCGGCTCCTGTCTCGGAGCGGGCGGGCGCCACGCTCCTACCGGGGAGCCGTCGAGCGGTCCACGCTATTGACCTTCTTGGGCTTCCCGGGGGCGTCTGGCCGGGCGGTTCCCGCCGTGCTCCTGCTTGTGGGATGCGGTCGTGTCACCTCTGCGTTGACCCGCCGGCGAGGTCGAATCTCCTCGAATGCCGACTGTGTAAAGCCGGAGATTCTGGTTTGGAAAGTGACGGGCAGGAAGGCCGTGGCTGACGGCGGGGGTTGCGGTTTTGGCCGGTCTGGGCTGATGGGAGGTAGGTGTCGCTGGGCGGGTGGTATTTGTGGGCGGATGGTGATGTCAGCCGGGGTGGTGGTGGCGATTGAGCAGTTGGCCGAGGGGGCTGCTCGCTGGGAGGACGCCTACCGGAGATGGGAGGGGGCTGTCGGAGTCCGCGACGGGGTGGCGGCACGCATGGAGGGCAGGCTGCTGGTGGCGACCGGCGGGCTGAGCGTGGCGCGCTTCGAAGCGGTTTGCCGTCGCCGATCGGTGCGCTCTGTCGTGGAGGCGACGCAGAAGGCGGCTGCTATCCGGTCGAGGGCGGGGGTCGAGGCGGCCGTGGCCGAGCGGGACCGTGATGTCGCGGCCGCTGACGCGGCCGTGTTGGCTGCCCGTGTTGTTCTGGCCGAGGCGAGCAAGGTCATCCTTGGCTATGGGGCAGCCGGGCCTCGCCTGGTCGGCCGGAGCCTGGCCGATCTTCGCCGCCTGGCGAGGCTCCCTGTCCGGACCATGACCGACTGACCGACAGCTCGCGCTCCCACGGACAGGGAGGTGCGGAGCAGCCCTCAATAGGGTGGGCCGCCCGACGGTGACAGTGTGGGGGTTACAGGTCGTGGCCTTCGGCAGGAGGTCACCATGCCCGTCCGCGACGAAGTACGGCGCACCCAGCGAAACCTGGCGGCTCTTGACGCCGCCCACCTGCGTGCCACCACCAGGCTCGATCAGGCGAGAGCCAGACGGGCCGAGGTGCTGGCCGAGGCCGACCTGACGGTCGCCGCCGCCCAGGAAGGGGTCGAGGCCGCAGTCGCGGAGATGGCCAACGGTGTCGGCGTCGAGTTGACCGCCCAGATGCTCGGCGTCGAGGCCACTGAGGTCCGCCGTATCGCCAAGGCCACTTCCCCCGCGAGCAACGGCGCCAGCGGTTCCAAGGGGGGGAGGTGATGGTCGGGCGTGAGCATCTCCATCACGACGACGTCCCCTCCACGTTGGCGATCCACGCCGACCTGCTCGACCACCGGCCCACCCTCCCCGACGGCTACGAGCTGACCGAGCACGGAGCCTGGGTCGACTGGGACGCGCTCGGACGATCCTGGTTGTCGAGCACCGAGGTCGCCGCGGTCCACCTCGCTCGGGGTTGCGCCATCGCGGAGCGCCACGGCGGCCTGCCGTTGTCGGTCGCCGGGGCGGTGCGTGAAGCGGTCGATGAGCTGACCGGCTGGTGGGCCGTCACCCCCACCACCCGGCCCGACGTCGCCGGGGTCGACAGGTCCAGTGTCGAGGCGTATGGCTTCGCAGAGCCGGTCGGCTTGGACCCGTATCGCCCCGAGGCACCCGGCACTGTTGACGAGGCGGGAGCCGACGGTCGCGTCGAGGAGTGGTGGGAGGCGCCAGCCTGGTCTCATCGCCGTCCCGTCCGGCGCTGTCGTGTCGAACTACCCGAGGGACCCGAGCCCGGTTGGGGTGTCGACCTGTGAGGGCCTTGGGCGGCGCGCTCACACCGACCGTCGAGCAGCAGGCGGCTATCGACGCGTTTGCCACCGGCGGAACGGTGGTGATCGAGGCTGGGGCGGGGACCGGGAAGACCTCGACGCTGCGCCTCCTCGCCGCTGCGAGACCGCAGGCGAAGGGCCTGTACGTGGCCTACACAAGGCGATCCAGGTCGAAGCCGAACGGTCCTTCGGTCGCAACGTCGAGGCTCGCACCGCGCACTCCCTTGCCTACCGGGCGTTCGGGGCTCCGATGCGACACCGGCTGAACGGCCCCCGGGTCACCAGCCGTGACGCCGCGACGATCCTACGGGCGCCGAGCGTACCGTTGGGCGGCGATGTGGTGGTGGCCCCGGGTGCGGTGGCGTCGATGGCGTTGCGGACCGGCGCCGGCTTCTGCCACTCCGCTGATGAGGCGATCACCGCCGCGCACTTCGCCCGCCCCGAAGCTCCCGAGGCCGCCGACCTGGGCGGGCTGTCGGCGACGGTGGTCGGTGTCGCCCGCCGGGCCTGGGCGGACCTGAGCGCACCGTTGGGACGCCTGAAGCCGTCCCATGACGTCTATCTGAAGCTCTGGCAGCTGTCACGCCCCAGCCTTCGCTACGACTTCGTTCTCTTCGACGAGGCCCAGGACGCCGACCCGGCAGCCGCGGATGTCATCGTCCGCCAAGACGCCCAGCTCGTCGCTGTCGGCGACTCCGCCCAGGCGATCTACGGGTGGCGAGGCGCCACCGACTTCCTCGAACGTACACGGGCCGATCACCGGGTTGCGCTCACCCAGTCGTGGCGCTTCGGTCCCGCAGTGGCGGAGGAGGCGAACGTCTGGCTCGGGGTTCTCGATGCCCGCCTCCGACTCCAGGGCTCACCGCACCGGGTCTCGACCCTCGGCCCGGTCGAGGTGCCGGATGCTGTCTTGTGTCGAACCAACGCCGGATGTGTCGCCGAGGTGATGACCGCCCAGGACGACGGGCGACCTGTCGCGCTGGTCGGCGGCGGCGAGGACATGGTCGCTCTGGCAGAGGCGTCCAAGCGGCTCCGAGCCGGCCAACCCGCAGGGCATCCTGAGCTGGTCGCGTTCAGGGACTGGGCCGAGGTCGCCGACTACGCCGAGAACGACCCCGGCGGCTCCGATCTCGCTGTTGCCGTCAAGCTCATCGACGCGCATGGGCCCGAGGCGATCATCGCTGCCATCCGGGGCTGTGTCCCAGAGGCCGAGGCGGACCTGGCTGTCTCCACCACCCACAAGGCCAAAGGCAGGGAGTGGGGCCAGGTTGTCGTCGCCGGCGACTTTCGCGAGCCGAAGACCGATCCTGTCACCGGTGTCCCCGGTCCCATCCCCGCAGCGGAGGCGATGCTCGCCTACGTGACGGTCACCAGAGCCATGGGCCGACTCGACAACGCAGGTCTCGCCTGGGTCCACTCCCACCCCGCCGTCGCCCGAAGCCAGGACGGGGCGATCCGCCATGGCCGGGCGATGGCTGCAGACGCAGAAGCACCCGCACCTGGCGTGGACCACGCAGAGGAACCCTGCCACTCCGAGACGGCCACCGGTGTCAGGGGACCATCCCCGGTCGCCGGTAGTCCCGCGCAGATGGTCGTGCCGCCTGCCGGCACCGGGGTGCGAGTGCGTGGCCTGCGCGGCGAGTGGACCGTGCGAGGCAGGGGCGCCGACGGCTCGGTCACCCTTACCGGCGGCCCGAGCGGCCACTGGCGTTCGGTGACTGCGGAGCGGCTCATCATCCCTGGCCCCGGGCGAGCCCGCCGAACGGCCGGAGCGAGGCCTGTCCCCGCTGTCGCGGAGGCGGCCGACAGTCCGGCGATCTGACCCCGGACCCCGAGTCTGCTCCTGATAGCAGAGGCCCCCGGTCGGTACCCGGAGGCCCCCCAGCACAGCGAGGTACCTGCAATGAACGACTCTAGCTTTGACGACGACGCCCCACTCGAAGTCGACTGGGCCGAGGAGGGACCAGATGCCGACCTTGGCGAGCAGCCCCCGCCGCTTCACCTTGTCGGCCCCGACCACCCAGACGCCCCCGGACCAGCCGGCTACGAGCCCGAGATGGAGATGCGCCGGGCGTGGCGCGCCCTGCAACGGGCCGGCCGCGATGGCGTCGTGGCCGGTCATGTCACCCACCGCCTCGCGGCGATGCTCTCCGCGTGGTGGTGGCCGCTACGCCACGGCGACGACGTATGGGCCATGCCACGACGCAGCCGCGACCAGCCCCCCGGCGGCATCCTCCGCCCACTCGACACCCCCGAGCTGCGCCAACGAGCCACGGCCCGCTTCGCCGAGCGCTGCCCCGACGAACCCATCCCGTCATCCTCGACGCTCACCACCGCCCTCACCCGCTTCGCTGGAGCCGCGACCACACTGGCGCGCCCCCCGCAGCTGAGATGGGGACGCGACTCCGACGGTGCCCTGTGGTGGGACCCCGGCCGTCCCGACGGGGCGTGCGCCCGAATAGCCAAGGAAGGATGGAGCATCGAGAGCCATCCCGGCTGTTGGTTCCGGCGCACCGACCTCATCCGCCAACTGCCCCTACCGGAGCCGGGCGGTGACCTCGATGACCTGTGGCAGTTCGTGCGCGTCGAGCCGGTCGACCGACCTCTCGTGGTCGCCTGGATGCTCGCCCAGACCCAACCCGAAGCCGAACGCGCCGCCGGTCTGCTCTACATCACCGGCCCAGCCGGGGGCGGCAAGACCACTGCCGCCCGCTGTCTCACCCGGGCATGCGGGGACATGCCCGAACCGCGGTCCCTCGCCGATGAGGACCGGGCCAACCGGAACATGTTCGTCGCGTCCGCAGCCGCCTGGACGGTGTGGCTCGACAACCTGTCAGTCATCACCGCCGAACAGTCGGACACCCTCTGCACCATGGTCACCGGCCGCACGGAAACCTACCGACGGCTGCATACCGACACCGCCACGGTCACCCTCGACGTCGGCCGACCCGTCCTCGCCACCGCCGTCGAGGTCCCGGTCCTGCGCCCCGACCTGATCACCCGGATGATCCCCGTCGAGGTCGACCCCGGCGAAACTGGCCGCGTCGCCGAGGACACCCTCCTCGCCTCGTTCACTGTCGCCCAGCCCCGCATCTTCGGAGCGCTGCTCAGCCTGCTCGCCGCCACCATGAACGCACCACAACCCCATGTCGACCTACCCCGCATCGCCGTGCTCGGCCGCATGGCCGCGCAGGCCGACACCATCCGAGGCACCGACACCCTCGCCCGCCTCCGTCACCGCCAAGGATTGCTACTGGCCGACACCGTGGCCGACGACCCGTTCTTCACCGCCGTGCGCACCATGGTCCGGGACCGCTTCGCCGGCACCGCGACCGAGCTTCTCGGTGTGCTCGATCCGAACGGGACATGGCCCGCACCTGGCGTGCCCAGTGGCCGTCGCCCAAAGCGGTGAGCAGCCGCCTCAAACGCCACGAGGGCGCCCTCCGCCAAGCCGGCTGGACCGTCGCCTGCGCCGACAACGGTCACAAGGGCCGCACCTGGAAGCTGATCGCCCCGCCGCCATGGTCCGAGTAGTCGCCCGTCTGTCGACGCCACCGACAACTCCCCGTGGCGGGCGACATCCGTTACCACGCAGAGCGGCCAGCCGTAGGAAGGACGAGCCGGCGCCCTTCCGGTCAGACCACGGCTCGCTCAGAACGACCTGTTCGGCGTGGTCCAACAGCAAGCACCTCAGACGCCGCTCGCGCTTGCCGCTGCAAGCACTTGGGCGTTCCGGTCTGGCCATCAGCGACCGACGCAGCGAGCCGGCCATGGGGCTGGCCCGTTCCCATTTCGGGATGGATGAACGGACGGGCCGGACCAGGTCCACGAGCGCTCACTCCCGCAATGCTTCGCTCTCCGTCCGGGTCCCCTGCAGTTGCACCTGTAGCTCGACATCGACGAAGCCGAGCGAGCGGTACAACCCAATGGCCGGGCCATCCGCGTCGGCCACGATGACCACCTCGGTAGCGTTCCACCGTTCCCGCGCCACCTCCGCTCCTTCCACCACGAGACGCCCGGCGAGGCCTCGCCGCCGGTGCGCGGCCTCGGTGTGCACGTGCTGGTAGCGGGCGACTCCGGACCCGTCGCAGGCGACCCCGAGAGAGGACACCAACCGGTCGCTGACGAAGGCGCCGACGAACGCGGCGTGACCGTTCTCGCTCAACGTCCGCGCCTCGGTGATGCGCCCGAGCTGATAGTCACGGTCTGCCGCGGCCGCTGGGCCTTCGCTGAGCGCGTCGGCCATGCGCAGCTCCATCAGCTGTTGCCAGTCATCGTCGTCAGCCAGCATCCGCAGCTCGGCCTCGACGGGCCCTGGGGGCGCCAGCCCGTCACTGGCGACCGCCAGGACCACCGAGACGTCCGGCTCCACACCGAACGAAGCGGCGGAGGCAGGGACCGCGCCTTCGGTCCCGTCGACACCGATGGCCACGTGCCCGGCGGTGGGGAACGCCTCGCGGAAGGCATCCAACGCTGCATCGAAGCCCACTGAGCCGGAGACCAGGATGAAGTTGCCCCACCAGAAATTCGGGTTGGTCGCCGTTCGCACCACCAAGCGGTCACCGGCGTCGATCACCTCGGAGCCCGCGAAGCGCCGCACCATCAGGTCAGTGGCGAAGCCGAGCGAGCGAACCTGCACGACCCGGACCTTACTGGAGAGCCCTCCGTGGCCAGCTGATCAAAGGCGTGCTGCCCATATCTCGATCCTCGACCAGGCTGCCGGCTCTGCGTGACAGCATGGCGGCGTGACCACGGAGTTTGAGCCAGCGCTAGTACCGGACCTGTTGGTGAGCGACGTTGGGACCAGTATCGAGTTCTGGTGCAGCATCTGCGGGTTCGAGGTTCGCTACGACCGGCCGGACGAGGGCTTTGCCTACATCACGCGCGGCACCGCACACGTGATGCTCGAACAGTCCGACGTGGGCCGCCACTGGATCACGGCTGAGCTGCAAGCGCCGCGTGGCCGAGGTATCAACTTCCAGATCACCGTTCCAGACGTCGAGTCGATCGTCTCAGCGCTGCGAGCGGCAGGGGTCGAGCTGTTCATGCAGCCCGAAACGAAGTGGTATCGGGTCGGCCACGAGGACGCCGGCGTGCGTCAGTTCCTTGTAACTGATCCCGACGGTTATCTGATCCGGTTCCAAAGCTCGCTCGGGCGCCGCATGACCGCCCGATAGCCCAACGGTGAGCGGGACGGCGACCGACCCGGGGAACTGCATAGGCTGACCGGGTGGACGTGACCGTCGCAGTCTTGGCGAACGCCGACGCCGGCGAGTTCATCGAAGCGGTGCGAGCAAGTCGGTCGCTCCATCACCCGTGGATCGACCCGCCGGACACCGCCGAGCGGTTCGCCTCCTACCTTGAGCATGCGGCTCGTGACGATCAAGCGACGTACCTAATCCGCCACGCCGGCTGCAAGGGCCTGGTGGGCTACGTCAGCGTGGGCAACATCGTGCACCGGGCATTCCAGTCGGCAAACCTGGGTTACGCAGCGTTCGCAGGCCATGCCGGGCGCGGCTTGATGACCGCCGGGCTACAGGGCGTGCTCCGCATCGCCTTCGGCCAGCTCGGCCTGCACCGGGTGGAAGCCAACATTCAGCCGGCCAACGCCCGCTCGATCACTCTTGTGCGACGGCTCGGATTCGAGAAGGAGGGATATTCGCCGCGCTACTTGATGGTCGACGGCGATTGGCGTGACCACGAGCGTTGGGCGCTACGGACAGAGGTCTTCACCGCCTGACGGAGCCGGGTGCCGGGGCAGCCTCGACCTGTTCCGCCGGGGGATCCCTGACCGGTCAGCACAGCGAATGAGGCGCTCGTATTGGGGCTCCGTCAGCTGATGTCCGCTGGCACCTCGTGTGACAGACTTATGTCACCAGATCCGCTTGTGCGACGCCGACTCGCCTCGGGTGCGTCGCCTTCCCTGCTCGTCCCACGGGTTGAGCAGTTCGACGCCCAGCGTTTGGAAGTCAGCGGTGTTGCGGGTGACGACGACGAGGTTGGAGCTGAGCGCGGTTGCCGCTATCAGAACGTCTCGCTCCGGCCGCGGGTCTGGGACGTGCATCCGGACAGCCTGTCGAACGACGGCCAGATCGACGGGCAATGTACGGGTGGCGAAGGCGGCGAGCAGGTCGCGTTCGAGCCAGCCGCGGAGGACGGCGCCTTGCTCAGGGTCGCGCCGCTCCAGCCGGGCAACGCCGATCTCGATCTCCATCACGGTGATGACGCTGATCAACAGATCGCTCGTGGCTTGTTGCTGGGCCCAGGTACGCACGTTCGGGGCGGCCCGTCCCGCTGGTTTCCGAAGCTCGCTGATGACGTTGGTGTCGAGCAGGTAGCTCACAGTCCAGGTGGAGTGAGGGAGAGGTCGACTCGTTCGAGGACGAGGTCGAGGTCGTCGTCGGCCGATAGCCAGTCGACGATGTTGCGCCGGTCGGCCACCAGCCGGTGGTAGTCCTGGATAGAGAGCAGCACGTGCGAGGGCTTGCCGCGGTCGGTGATGATCACGGGCTCGGTGGCGGCCAAGCGTTTGGCCGCGCTGACGTCCTGGTTGAAGTCGCGTGAGGTGATGCTCGACATCGTCAACCTCCATGTAGGTACGTACCTACGGTAGCGCTCTCCGCGAAAGTAGATGTCTCGAACCAGTGGGGGATCGTCAACTGGGGACCGGCTTGTGGGCCACGAAGTGGGTCCGGTTGTCGGCGTCGACGGTGATCCGCTCGAAGCCGAGGGTCTGCAGCCGGACCATCAGAGTGCCGGGCTCAACCGGGTTGTAGGTGTCGTCCTCGTGGAAATGGTGCAGCTCGTCGCTGGGTCGGCTGTCGGACCCGATGAGCACGGCACCGGCCCGCAACACCCGGAGCACCTCAGCCAGCAGCATGTTCTGCAAGGCGAAGGTCGGCACGTGGTGGAGCATGGTGAACGATCCGGCCGAGTCGAACGAGCCATCCGCGAAGGTCATGGCCGTGGCGTCGCCGTGCACAACCTCCACGTTCGTCCCGGCGAAGCGGACCACCAACTTCTCCGCTGCCACCTCGTCGAACTCGACCACTACCAGCCGCTCCACCCGGTGGCGCAACCAATCGGTGGCCGCTCCCGGGCCTGGGCCGACCTCCACCATCTCGGCCCCGAGATCGACGTCCCGGGCCAGCGGGGTCAAGATGCCGGTCTGCAGGTGCTCGGCCCACTCCGGGCTGGAGCACAGCTTGGCGTGGCGTTCGTTCACCCCGTGAGGCTACCGACGGCTCGCTGAGCCCTACCCGGGCACGCAGAGACTCGGAGCGCCCGCAAAACGATCCGGTTGCGGGAAGCGACATCACCAACTCGTGGTCGGCCAAGAGACCAGGTTCGTAGCGTGAGAACGTGGCGGACAGGGTGGTCGACGAGCTGCGCACCAAACGCCTGCTGCTCCGGACGTGGAGTCCGAAGGACGCCGAGCCGATGGCGGTCATCAACCGAGACGTCGAAGTGATCCGGCACCTCAACAGGCCAGTCGACGCGGAAGCGGTGGCCGGCTTCTACAGCACCGTGACCGAGCATTGGAACCGGTACGGGTTCGGCTTCTTCGCGGTCGAGAGCACCGAGCCGCCCAGGGCTAGGACGTTCCTCGGATTCGTGGGCGTGGCGTACCCCACCTTCCTGCCCGGCCTCGCTCATCGCCCTGAGCTGGGCTGGCGGTTGGTGAGAGCTGCGTGGGGTAGCGGGTTGGCAACCGAGGCCGCTGAGGCTGTCCGCGGCTTGGCCTTCGCTCTCAGCGGGTCGCCAGCAAGCTCGGCATGGACATCGAGCAGCAGGTCGAGAACCCGGTTCTCGGGAGGCGGGTCGAGGTGTAGCAAATGGACCACCCGGGGCCGAGCACCGGCCCCCGTAGGGGATGGTCGAACGGGACGCGGGTGCCGGCTGTCGCAGGACTGGGAGACTCGGAGCATGCTCTCAGTCCATCGTCAGCGCGCCTATCGGGTTCGGTTCGACTGGGGCGTCCAGGGAGCTGAGGCGGTCGCCGCGGACGCCGAGGTCACCGTCGTCATCGACGTGTTGTCGTGTACCACGACGCTCAGCGTCGGCCTCGACGCGGGCGTCGTGGTCCTCCCGTATCCCTGGATGGATGACACCGCAGCCAGCTACGCAGCCGAGCACCACGCCGCCCTGGCCGTGGGTCGCGCCCAGGCCGCCACCGGCCAGTTCAGCCTCTCGCCGCAGAGCTTGAGGACCACCGAGCTGCCCGAACGCTTGGTTCTACCCTCACCGAACGGCTCTACCATCGTCTCGCAGGTGGCCACCCGGACAGCAGCTTGTACCGCCGCTTGCCTACGCAACGCCTCGGCGGTAGCGGCCTGGATCGCTGCTCGCCACTCCCACCCGGCCGCGGTGGCCGTGATAGCAGCCGGTGAGCGCTGGGATGACGCCACCTTGCGTCCGGCGGTTGAGGACCTATGGGGGGCCGGGGCGGTCATCGCCGGTTTGGTAGCAGCCGGCTGGGATGGCCTGTCGCCTGAGGCCGAGCTGGCCCGCCACGGATACGAGAGCGTGCGAGACCGCGAGCTTGAGGCCCTCCTGGGGTGTCCAAGCGGCAGGGAACTGACCGATGCCGGCTACCAGGCGGATGTAGAGATTGCCGCTGAGGTCGACGCCAGCGCAACCGTCCCGCTGCTCGTGGACGGCCACTCCTTCATTCAGGCCGGTCACCACGGATCAAGGTCTTGACCGGCGCCTGCAAGGGGATCCACTACTGGGATGGCTTCGGCCGACGCCGGGCGTGGGTGGTCGTCCGTCGAGCGTCGCGCCACGCGATCAGTGCTGTGCGTACCCGGGGTGAAGTGACGTCCGCGCCCTGGCGCCGCGCACGTAGTTGGTCGATCAGCCAGGTCGGGGCAGCGGCGCGCTCGATGGCCCGGGTCTTGGTGAGCAGTTCGCTCGTCGCCAGCGTGTGACGGCCTCGAGCCATAGACGTACCAGTAAGTCCGAGCTCCGCGACTCCGGGGTCGAGCCAGAGCCACGGTCGGCGTGCCGCCCACGCCCAGTACCCGGTGATCTCGGCACGCGCCGCCTCCCGCACGTCTTCGTCGCTCATCGTCGGCAAGACGTCGGCCGGCGAGCGTCCGAAGACGCTGTAGCCGTGGCGAACGAGCTCGGCTCTGGCCACACCCGACAAGATGCGCTGTACCAGTGACCCGTGGATCCAAGTCGGGTGCAGCGCCCGAAGGTGGACAAGCCGGGCATCATCGACGTAGACGCATCCCAGTTTGAGACCGGCGGCGGCTCCCTTGTCGAGGTCCCGATGGAGTGCCACGAGCATGGCCTGCTGAGCCGGATCAACCGGGCCAGTAGTGATCGCAACAAGGTCGAGGTCGCTGATGCCCGGCAAGTAGTCGCCTGTTGCCAGCGACCCCCCGACGAACAAATCGGTCACCCACCCAAGGGCCGCGAGTCGCCTTCCCAGCTCATCGACACCACGCAGCGAGATGGACACAACTCGCATTCTCCGTCGAACTCGACAGCGAACTCCTAGAGCGCCTCAACCGCTACGCCCGCTCCACCCTGCCTGTTGCCGGTATCGACCCGGCACTTCTGCGGGTCCATGTCGACGTCCCGTAGAGGAACCTGCTGCGGACACGGAGAGGGGCTCCCGCCGGGATCGCCGCCATCGTCAGAAGGGGATCCGTGACCGGGATGGCGCAAGCCACCGGGCCTGGGTCCTCAGCCGATACGGCGGGTGGCCTCCCTCACCGGCGCTGAGGTTGCAGCCCGGTGAGGATGAGCTGGGCGATGTGGGCCGAGCGTTCGGGGCTGGTTTCCGCGCGGGCATGGCGGATCGCGGCGAAGGCGCCCGCGATGAGTGCCATCACCTCCTCCACGGTGAGGTCCTCGCGTACGATGCCGACCGCGTGCGCGCGATCGAGTAGATCTGCGACACGGCGTGTGAGGTCAGCAGCGAGGCCAGGTGCGGCGGTCCGCAAGTCGAGGTCGGTGGCCACGAGAGCGCTCTTGACAGCGGCGTTCTCGGCCCCTGTAGCCATCATCCGGAACAGCAGCGTGAACACAGATGAGGGGTCGCCGCCAGCGGCGAGCAATTCTCCTTCGGCCACCAGCTGCTCTATCTGATCGGTCGCGACGGCGAGATACAGCGCTTCCTTGGTCGGAAAATGTCGGTGGACCGTACCGGGGCCAACGCCCGCACGGCGGGCGATCTCGTCGAGTGAGACACCAAGTCCTTCCGATTTGAATAACTCCTGCGCGGTCCGAAGCACCCGCTCACGATTACGGCGCGCGTCAGCTCGCAACTCTCGGTCACTGCCGTGAGCGTCTGACGATCTTGCTGGTTCGGGCTCACGCGGTCGGCTGGACACGTCGACACCGAGCATAACCGGGGCGCCGCACCGTATATAGTTCCGCAACCGGGTCGTCGCCCCGGTTCTGTTGCTTGTCGCTCATCACGACCTGATCCACCTGCTACGAGGAGACCACGCCAAATGACCGCACGAGACGAGGCCAGCGCCTTGGTGCTGCGGATGCTGGAGTGCTTCAACACCAGGCAATTCGACCGGGCCGACGACCTGTACACGCCCGGCTTCGTCACCCATCCGTTCGGCACCGGATTCGACGCGGAGGCCTGGCGCAAGCTCGTTGCCAAGTTTCCCGGCATACGCGTCGTCGCCAACGACATTCTGGTTGACGGCGACAAGGTCACCGTCCGCTCTTCCGTCGAGGGAACAGAGACCCTGTACGGCAATGCGCAACCGCTACTGATCGAGGTCTTCCGCATCGAAGGTTGTCGGTTCGCAGAGTGGTGGGGAAGCACCTGGCTCCCGGATCTCAGCTAACAGCGTCCCCGAAAGCCCGATAGCCGATCCCTCTCCGGGTACGGTAATGCGGATGGATGGCGAGTCCACCAAGCGGTTGGTCTTGAAGTTCTACGAGCTGTTCGTGAACAAGCGGGACTTCGATGCCGCGGCCGCCTATCTGGGTGACCCCTACGTGCAGCATCGTGCCGACATCAAGAGCGACCCGGAGAGCTTGCGTGCTTTCAACGTGGAAATCAAGGCCCGGTGGCCGCAGCTGCACGCCGACGTGCGCCGGGTGCTCGTCGACGAGACTTCGTCGTCCTGCACGTGCACGTCGTTCCCGAACCTGGCGCCCTCGGCAGCGCCCATGTGGACATCTTCCGGGTGGAAGGCGACAAGATCGTCGAACATTGGGACGTGGACGAGCCGATCCCCGAGCAACGAGCGCACGACAACCCGATTGTCTGACCCACCTCGGCAGGGCGGGTCTCGTCGTCATCCAACCCTGCTACCTCCATGGGGGCGACACGAACTCGAGGTCGGCGGTCCTCGTCATCGCCTGAAAGCGGCCGGGCATCGCCGCTTCGGCCCAGCCCAAGGCGGTGTCGCAGTCGAGGATGGGCTACCGGCCGTGTTCGTTGCGGAGGATCATGCCGACGCTGTACCAGCCCCAGTAGACGCGGTGGGCGGTGATGAGGCCGTCGTTTATCTCCATGACCTCGACGATGTCCATCTGGTCGCCGTCGGGTGTTTGGCGCGGGTATTCCCAGGTGACGTGGCCGGCGTCGGCGAGGAACCGGCTGCGGTACCGGCGCCGCTGTGCCGGCTGGTGAGCGAAGACCTGCTCGACGAAGCGGCGGAGCGCGTCGCGGCCGGTGACGACGCCTTCTGCGCTGCCCAACAGGTGGCACACCAGCGGGCTCTCCAAGGTGGCGTCGGGATGGTAGAGCGCCATGGCGGCGTCGAGATCCTTCGCGCCGAGGGCCTGGTCCCACGCCTCGAAGACGTGCTCGATCGCCGGATCAGTCGCGATGGTTGGCTTGTCGGTCATGGGCCTGTCCCTTTCACTCGTTTGTAGCGACCCGAGTACGCTACGACGCCAACCTTTCGCTGCGGCATGGAGTGTGCTTGCGCGATGCTGGGTCGATGACTGGCGACGCTGGATCGCCACGAGATCGGGACCTGGCACCCGTCGGCGCCCTGCTCGGCCATCCCGCTCGGGCCGCCATGCTGGTGGCGCTCGCCGATGGACGGTCGCTGCCCGCCGGGGACCTGGCACGACATGCCCGGATAGCCCCGGCGACCGCCACCGCCCATCTTCGCCGGCTGGTCGACGGGGGTCTCGTGCGGGTGCGGTCCCAGGGCCGTCACCGTTACCACGAGCTCGCCGGTCCCGACGTCGCCGCCGCGCTGGAGGCGGTGGCCCGCCTCGCCCCACCCGTCGAGGTCCGTTCTCTTGGCCAAGACCGCATCCAGGCGGCCATCAGCGAAGCGCGGACCTGCTACGACCATCTCGCAGGCCGTCGCGGTGTCGAGCTACGCGACCGGCTCCTCGCCGCCGGGGTGCTGGAGCGACACGGCGACCGTGATCACGTGGTCACCGACCAAGGACGAGCACGGCTGGCCGACCTCGGCGTCGCCGTCGACGACCTCGTCAAGACACGGCGGGTGTTCGCTCGAAGCTGTATCGACTGGACCCACCGCCGGCCCCACCTCGCCGGAGCCCTACCAGCGGCGATCACCACAAAATTCCTCGATCTCGGATGGATCAGCCGCCTCGACGGCCGCGGCCTGCGAGTCGCCGAACGCTACGACCAGCACCTCGACGACTGGCTCCCCGTGCCCGACCCAGTCCGATAACGGGATCCACCAGCGGGCACATCGACGCTCGACGGCCTCGACGGGTCCGAGGCGCGACTGGGCTACCCGGCCAAGGCTTGGGCGGTGGCCAGCCAGCCCTCGCGAGCGCTCGGGTAGCGGGGGGTCCATTCTGAGGCCGAGCGCAACCGGGTGTTGCTAGCGCGGACCGACCTGGTAAGGGAGGTCAGGTGGTCACCGAAGAGCAGCGCGGCTCGGCCTGGCCCGCGCACCCACGGCGTACAGCCGGCCGCGACGGCGAGGGCGGCAGCGAAGTCCCGCTTGGTCAGCGGCTCGTCATCGACCACGTTGTAGACGCCCCCAGGGGCGTCCAAGGCGGCGGCCACCGCGGCGCCGGCGTCGGTCATGTGGATCGATGACTGGTAGCCGCCGGGGTCGCCGAGGGTGAGGATCACGTGGTGACGGGCTTGGGCCAGCATCTGCTCGCTGTGCGCGGCCCCCGGCCCGTAGAACCACCCGAAGCGCAAGACCACCCCAGTCCCCCCAGCCTCAGCGAACCGGGCGGAGTTGGCCTCAGCGGCGTGGTTACCCTCGGCCATCGGATACCGGTCGGTCGGGGCGTCCTCGTCAAGCCACCTGCCGCCCCCGTCGGCGTAGAGCATGCACACCGACTCCTGCACCACCCTCCCGACCCCGGCGGCGACGGCGGCGTCGATGACGGTGGCCGAGCCCTCGGTCCGCACCCGCTGGTTGGCTGCCCACGCCTGGGCGCTCATGAACTTGCTCATGGGCGGGATGGCGGTCGCCACGTTGACCACCGCGTCATGACCGGCGAACACGTCAGTGAGCGCAGAGCGGTCAAAGAGGGACACCTCGACCGGCGTCGCCCCCTGGACCCGTAGCGCAGCCGCCTTGGCGGGCGTTCGGGCCAGGGCCGAAACCTCATGGCCGGCGCCCACCAGGGCAGGCACGGCATGACTGCCGATGGCACCCGTAGCGCCGGTCACGCACACCCGCACGGCGACCACGATAGCCACGAGGGCGGAGGCCTCACGAGCCAGCCTGGCGCCGTCCCACAAGGATCGCGCAGTGCGACAGCCGTCCAAGGGAGGAGGAGTCGGGCTTGCCGACAGCTGGTCGGCTTCGTCAGGCCCGCTGGTGTGACGCTGTGCCGGGCAGGCGCAGAACCGCTCTGACAGCGGTGCCACCCGACCGCCCAGAGGGCACTCGCTCCGTAATGCCGGTGTCACGGATGTCGAAGCCAAGCTGACGGAGGAGGCTGAGGGCGCCGTGGTTGGTGGTGGTCGTCTCAGCGCACACCTCCCGGGCCCCGTGACGCCCGGCCAGCTCGACAAGCGCAGTCAGTACCTGACGACCAAACCCCTGGGCCCGCGCCGAGCGGCGCAGCCAGGCGCCTGTCTCCAGGCATCCCTCCCGTCCTACTCGTTTGAGCCGGACCGCACCTATGACCTTGCCGCCCACCACCACCGCCCAGGTCTCCTCCTGCCTCCCGTCGACCAAGCCGCTGCGCCGATCTCGATGGAACGCGCGTAACCACTCAACTCGTTCCGGCGTCCACCCGTCACCCGGGCCGACAGGTGGCGTCACCTCGTTCGGGTGGGCATCCGTGACAGCTACCTCGATGAGCTGGTTGAGTATCCCCTCCGTGACGGGCACCAGCTCTACGCTTTCCGATGACCTCCCCACGGCTGGCCAGTTCTCACCGGTGGTACCGTCCTCGACCCCACCACGATCCAGAGTTCCTTCGATGGGAAGATGCTCCAGCAGCACCGAGAGCGCAGCGCTCATTTGCTCGGGCGGGCAGTCCATGCCGCAAGTGACGTGCGGCGTCCAGCGCCCGGGTACGAAGTACGGCCAGGGGTCAACGGTGAGCGGTTCGACCGCCTTGTAAACGCGCCGCTGCTCATCGAGCAGCTCTTGGTGCACGACGCAAGCCAGGAACAGAGCACCACTGGGGAAGACCCCGGCGGCCTCGACTTGGAGCCGCAGGGGACGGCTGGGCACCATTCCGACTGCCTGGAGGGCCTCGTCGCTCGGTAAGCCCTCTGCGACGGCGAGGGACACATGCGGCTGATGCAACCGGTGCGTGTAAGTCGCCAGGGAGGACAAGCCTCGCTCGGCCAGCTCATCCCACATCCGCTGGATAGTGAGCCTCGATGCCTCGTCAAGCCACAAGACGATCCCCCGACTCACGGAGTCACCGTAGCCACGGCCCGACCTCGGTGTCCGTCGCCGAGAGCTTGCCCAGGATGACCAAGGACCTACGGGACGGCCATCAGCCGTTCCGGGACTGCCTATGTCTGTGTCACTCGGGGATCGTCAACTGGGATGACCTGGCTCGTACTACGTACTACGCCAGGGAGTCGTCACGGGCGGCTGTAAGCGAGCCGCCGGCGTTGCCCGTGTTGACCACGCCGGTCGGCTCGATGAGCACCGCGTGGACTTCTCCGTCGGTGACGGGGCAGTGCTCGACGTCACGAGGGACGACGAAGAGCTGACCCTGTCCAACCGTCACGTTGCCATCGCGCATCTGGATCGTGAGCTCGCCGTTGGTGACGAGGAACAGCTCATCGGTGTCGTGGTGGGAGTGCCAGGTGAACTCGCCTTGGACCTTGACCACCTTGATCTCGTAGTCGTTGAGCCGGGCCACCGTCTTGGGCGACCAGTGCTCGGAGAACAGGGAGAGCTTCTCGGCGATGTCAACGGGACTGTGGGCCACCTGTCCAGTATTGCTCGTGACCCAAGTGGGTGCGGGCAGCATCCCAACGGAGATCGTTCACTGACGCACGATCCCTCCGAGAAACGGTGGATGGTCAGGACAGCCCGGGAGTCCACCGACGAGACTGGCTGTGTGGCTGCTTCGACGAACCGTGATCCGCTTGCCATGCCGCTACGCCGCGGCATCGTTCTCCGCGTACAGGAGGAGGCCTGCGAGCTTCTCGGAGAAGGCCAGGTCCACTCCGTCAGGTACGCAGCGATGTTCCCGTCACCCCGGACTGAAAGAGTGTCACCTGGACACCTGGTGGCCGTTGCGACCGCGCCTGACGGCTCCGAAGCGGTGGTCTGGCGGTGGTACGACGCCGTGGTGCTCGGCGAGGAGAACGGCCGCGTCCGGTTGTGGGAGCCCTCGCACGGCGAAGTCGAGGCCGAGCCCCGCAGCGGGCAGCAGCGACAGCCCGGGACCCGGGCGTACCTGTCCGCGGGGCTCCCCGGTGCGGACTGGTGGGTCGCTGGCGCCGTCGCACCCAAGGCCGAGGCTGCCGAAGTCGAGCTCGACGAGGTGAAGCGGCTCTACACCGAGCACGGCCTCTGGAACGGCGTCTTCTGAGATCGGTCGCCGCCTGGCACGAGCGCGCAGGTGTAACGACGTCCCGGAAGACGAACGGCCTGCGGAACGCCGATCAGCTCCTCAGGGCGAACGTACGTGCGTGTCGCAGGGGATCCGCTACCGGGCGCTCGTTCCCTTGGCGGTGGATCCACTGCATGGTCGACGGGGTCATGGGAGACTGCCGTGGTGGCGTTCGACCCCTACGCACCCTACGGACCGGTCGCCGATGGAACGTGCCGGATTGCGACGTGGAACGTGTGGGGCCGCTACGGTGACTGGTCCACTCGCCTGGAGGGGATCGCCGCCGAGCTGCGGATGTCTGAACCCGACATCGTGTGCCTGAACGAGGCGTGGGAGACCCCGGACGACTCGCAGACCGACAGAATTGGCTCGGCCCTGGGACTCGCCCACCGCATCAGCCTGTGCGACTTCGCGCTCGACGACTGGCGCTCAGGGATCGGGATCTGCTCCCGCTGGCCCATCACTCGCCACGAGAGCAGGGACCTCCCCGGCGGCGGCGACGGCCTAGGCACGGCGACACTCGCCGTTGATCGACGGGCCGCGAGGCCCGGTGCAGGTCGTCGCGGTCATGCTCGACTATCCGCTTCATGCCAGCGGCGTCCGCCAGCGCCAAGTCCGAGAGCTGCTTGACTTCGTGAACGAGACCACCTCGCGGCGGCACCTAACGGTCATCTGCGGTGACTTCAACGCCGGCCCCGACGCGGACGAGATGCGGATGCTGACCGGGCGTACCGAGTCCCCGGTGCCCGGGATGGTCTTCTATGACGCCTGGGAAGTCGCCGATGACGGCAGCCCGGGGATCACCTGGTCCAACGACAATCCGCTTGCCGCCGTGGGATTGATCCCCGACCGCCGCTTCGACTACATCCTCTCGGCTTGGCCCCGAAAGGGCGGCATCGGGCACCCCACCGCCTGCAAGCGCCTCGGCGTGTACCCCGCGGGCGAGCCACAGCTCTCCGACCACTACGGGCTCGTCGCTGACCTTCGCTACTGACAGTCGCACAAACCGGATCGGTCTACGGTGACGAGTCATCCAGTCCGGCCTGACCGACGCTGAGCTTGTCGCGCAGCAAGCGCGGCATGATCAGACGGTGGCATTCCTGGAGCTGGCAGCGATCGTCGTAGACGACTACGACTCAGCGATCGCGTTCTTCGTTGACGCCCTTGGCTTTGAGCTTGTCGAGGACTCACCTTCGCTGACCAACGCCGGTCGCCCGAAGCGGTGGGCGGTCGTGCGTCCGCCGGGTGCCCAAACGGGCATCCTCCTCGCCCACGCCGACGGCGAAGACCAGTCGGGGGTGGTGGGCGGGCAGGTCGCCGGACGTGTCGGCTTCTTTCTCCGGGTCGAGGATTTTGACACCGCCTACCAGCGAATGAAAACGGCCGACGTGGAGTTCGTCACCTCCCCACGAACCGAGCGCTACGGTCGGTTCGCCGTCTTCCTTGACATCGCGGGCAACCGATGGGACCTCCTCGGACCGTCCTGAGCGCCGACTCATCCCATCTCGTGGGGCGTCGCGGAGCAGGATCGGCCAGCGGGACGATGATGCTGGCCGTGCCCGGCTGGCGCCGGTTCACCAGGGGTAGGTGCCGCACAGCTCGTTGAGGAACACGCCCGACAGCGACGGGTCCCGCTCGAGCTGGAGGTCGAACTGGACTCCGATCCGGAGGTCATGCGCTTCGGCCATGGGACGTCTCAGCAGTCACCTCTGCCATCATCCGCGGACCGTGACTTACCCGGCGGAAGAGACAGACACTCCACGTCCGACCTCTCCTCTACTGTCCGGTGGATGATCGAGATCGTGCTGGACCGGACCCGCCGCGACTACGACGAAGTCGCCGAGTTGTACGACGACCTGGTCCGACGCGGTGATCAGGTCACCGACGCGCTGTCTACGGCGATGATCGATGCGTTTGCGGACCTAGTCGCGCCGGCGGTTCTGCGGGTGACGTGTTGGACGCCAGCTGCGGCCCTGAGCAGTGGACCGACCATCTCAATCGAGCCGCCATTCGCGTCCACGGGATCGACTTGTCGCCGGCGATGATCGCCATTGCCCGCGGCTACCGCCCCGATCTGCGTTACGAGGTCGGTTCGATGCTCCAGCTTGATGCGGATGATGGGTCGGTCGCCGGCATCCTGGCTCACTTCTCGTTGATCCACCCGCCGCCGGACCTGCTGCCGCTTGCCTTGGCCGAGTTCGCCCGAGTGATCATGCCGGGCGGTCCCTTGTTGGTCCGTGTGCAGATCATGGACACCGCAAGCGGCAGCGGATGGGTCGCATACGACCACCGGGCGTCGCCGGCATACTTGTGGACTCTCGACGCACTAGCCGACCGGTTGCGCGAGCGAGCACGACTTCGCCGAGCTGGCACGTCTGCGAATCGTTCCTCCCGGCCCCGGGAAACCCCCCTGCCGGTTACCTGCTGATGCGCCGCGGCACGTCTATGGATCGATGATGAGAATCGGTGCCGGGAGCCCCAGTACTCGGTGAGCGGGAGCCTGCCGGCAGGTCAGTACTGCGCCCGGTCCTGGAAGGAGCAGCCCGATGGTTCCACCGTCCTCGTCGACCAGGAGTGCCTGCAGGTCAACTGAACCGACCCACCACCGCACCGACCTCGCCAGACGCACCGGGATGGGCGACATGGCCCCGGCCAATAGACGGCCAGCAGCAGACAGGTGGCGCCGGTCGGAGGAACGTAGGTCGGGCCGAGGGTGGTGGCGTCGCACCGAGTAGGTCCGGGATCCGGCCGGCTCCAGCACCGACGATCTCATCGTGGGGGCCGAACGCCGGTTCATGTCAGTGGGGGATCCCTGTGCGACAGACCCCAGCCGAGGACGTTGATCGGCTGATCCGTGGCAGCCGGGTCGCTCCTGGCTCGATGCTTTACGCTCGCAACCGGCCGCGCTAGCGGCGATGACGATCGGAGTTGAGGATGCGCGTCGCTGAGAGTGACGTGGAGACGAGGGCGACGCTTCTGGCCCACGCGCGACTGCTCGGTGGCGACCCGTTGGGCGGCTGGTACTGCGTTACCGGCGGTCACTACTTCGCCTTGGACGACCTCTTGGTCTCCGACGACCTCGAGCCGACCTGCCCGGAGTGTGAAAGCAGCGGGTGGGAGGTTGTCCGCCCACGCTCTCCCTCGGTGTGAGCGGGCGCCGAGGCGATCGGGTTTCACGGAACCGTTCGGTGCCCCCGGACAGGGAACGGATGGTTCAGGTGTGGGTGACGGGATCATGTGGCCCCAACACCACGCTCGTCCCCAACACCACGCTCGTCCCCCCAAGCCGCCTACGAGGCGAAGGTCGAGCGCTGGCGGCGGCTGTTGCCGCGGCTGACCGTGATGCCCTGGCTGTAGCCGCGCCAGCTTCAGCACGCACGACTCGTCTGCGGTCGGCCTGCGGGCAGGCGAAGGGGTGACAAGGTGGTCGGGTGCAGGAGCAGCCAGGAGGCGAGCACCGGGTTGTGGCGGGGTTGCTGCGTCGACACGGCCGGGCCTTGCTCGTACATCGCTCCCCCCAACGCACGTGGTACCCCGACGCATGGGACCTACCTGGCGGCCACGTAGAAAACGAGGAGGCTCCTACCCAGGCGCTCCGACGGGAGCTATGCGAGGAACTCGGCATCCTGGCCGAGGTTGCCGGGGAACCCTTCGCTCACCTATAGGGAGCCGACTTCCGAATGGACATCTGGGCCCTGGACCGGTGGCAGGGTGAACCAACCAATCGCGACCGCCAGGAGCACGACGCGCTGGCGTGGCTGAACCACCACGAGTCTCACCGAACCTGCGCCTGGCGGATCCTCGGCTGCCCGAACTTGTGTGAGCCTAGGGAGTCGTGCGAGCCTAGGGAGTCAGATGGCTCATAGTGGCGCCTTCTCGGGAGATGTGCCTGTCTTTCAGCACATGGTTCGTAACGAGAGCCAGAGACTTTGGTTGAAGACGCTGCCCGGGCTGGTCGCCGAGCTCGAACAGCGATGGGGGGTGTCGACTCGGGCACCTTTCCGTACAGGCACCTCAGCGTGGGTCGCACCCGGGACGACGGAGGCGGGACAAGACGTCGTCTTGAAAATCGTGTGGCCGCACCGCGAAGCGGCTGGCGAACCCGCCGGGCTGTGGTTCTGGGCGGGATCGGGTGCGGTACGGCTGATTGAGTCCTTTCCTGCCAAGTTCGCGCTGTTGCTGGAACGCTGCCGGCCCGGAGGCACGCTTGCCGAGGCGAATCTGCCCGCAGAAGAGGCCCTGAGTCTCGCGGCGCAGCTACTTGCCCGGCTCTGGTCGCCGGCACCAACGGTCGACATCGGGTTAGAGACCGTCGAGACAGTGATGCGGGATCAGGCGGCGGAAGGACGTGAACGCCTGGACGAGTATCGACCGGCCTACGATCCTGCTCTCGTGGCGGCTGGCATCGATCTGCTTGAGTCGCTGCCGCTGAGCGCAACCCGATCGGTTGTGGTGCATGGCGACTTCAACCCCGGCAATATTCTCCGAGCGCAGCGCGAGCCATGGTTGGCGATTGACGCGAAACCAATGCTCGGCGATCCCGGAGTAGATGTGGAGCCGCTGGTTGCACAAGTCGATCCACCGTTTGAGAAGTCCGACCCAGTGACCGTGCTACGGCAGCGCTACAGCTTGGTTGCCGACATCGTCGACGAGCCCGCCGAGCGTCTGATCACCTGGGCTTTCGCGCGGACCGTGCTCAGCGCCTTGTGGTGCGCTGAGCACGGTGAGAACGGCGAGGAGGACATGGCAGAGGCGGCCGTGCTCGCCGGTCTCGCTGGGATCTGACAGCCGGCCTCGGGCGCGGGCAATGTCAGATGAGGAGGGGTCACCGGGCGCTCCTCAGCCCTCAGCGAGCTGTGTCACTCGGGGATTGTCGACCGGCACGCGTAGGTCATTGGGGCAGGTCAAGTGCGACTCGTACCAGCTCGGGCAACCGTGGATCGGCCAACCGCAGGCTGTTCAGCTCGTGGTGGTTCAGCCATGCCAGCGCGTCGTGCTCCTGCGGGTCGTGATTGACTGGCTCGCCGCGCCACCGGTCGACGACCCAGATGTCCATGCGAAAGTCGGGTCCCTGAAGATGAGCGTACGGGTCTCCGATGACCACTGCCTCGATGCTGAGCTCTTCGCGCAGCTCGCGTTGAAGCGCTTCCCTCGGAGCTTCCTCGTGTTCCACGTGGCCGCCGGGAAGGTCCCCATGCGTCGGGGTACCACGTGCGTCGAGGGGAGCGGTGGACCAGCAGCGCCCGACCGTCGCGACGCAGTAACCCGGCCACGACTTGATGCTCGCCCGCCAGCTGCTCTTGCATGTCCATCAGCTTGCCGCGCCGCTGTCGTTCCGGTCGCCCGTCGACAGTGGGGGCCTGCCCGGGCGGCCGCGGCGAAGCGTTGGCATGCTGCCTCCATGGACACTTCGGTTCAGGTCGTGCACGAGCTCGTCAGCGGCATCCGGCCCTGGGACGCTCGGGAGTGGGAGCACCAGTCCGACACCCTCAGCTGGTTGGAGACCACGAACGACGTGTTCAGGCGAACGAAACCGGCGACGCCTGAGCGGCACTTGGTCTCCTATGTCGTCATGATTGACCCGGACGACGGGAGCACCTTGCTGGTCGATCACATCAATGCCCGTCTTTGGCTACCTCCCGGCGGGCACGTGGAGCCGGGCGAGCATCCGACAGACACAGCCCGACGGGAAGCTCACGAGGAGTTGGGCATCGACTCGGTGCTCGTCGAGCCCTCAGGCCGGCCATCGTTCGTCACCGTCACCTGCACCGGCGGTATCGACGCCGGACACACCGATGTCAGCCTGTGGTTCCTCCTCGTCGGGCACCGGCACATGCGGCTGAGGATCGACGTGAGGGAGTTCCACGAGGCACGTGGGTGGTCCCCAGCAGACCTTCAGGCAGCAGACCCCAAGGGCTTCGACCCGCACTACTTGAGGTTCGTCGAGAAGGTGTCGCAGTAGCCGATCGGCCGGCGGACGACGCCCGGCGTCGAGAGCGGGATGTCGCTCGTTCTTTATCCGCCGCCGTCGATCAACTCGATGCGGTTACCGAAGGGGTCGTCAACGTACAGTCGCCGGACGCCGGGCAGGTCCTGGTCCCACCTCCAGCTGGCGCCGGTCTCCTCCAGCTTCTTCACCAGGTCGTCGAAGCCGTCGATGCGTAGGGCGGGGTGCGCCTTCCGGGCGGGCTTGAAGCCGTCCTCGACGCCTAGATGCACCTGGACATTCCCGCACACGAACCACCGCCCGCCCCGCGAGGCGAGCGGCTCCGGCTTGGGTAGCACGGTGAGGCCGAGCACAGCGCAGTAGAACGCTTCAGCATCGGACTCCCCACCAGCAGGCATGGCGAGCTGGACATGATCGAGCGCTGCAACCCGGACGGTCATGCCTGGAGTCTCGCACCTAGGGAGACATGAAGGGGGCAGAAGCGACCACCCGAGACACGTTCGCTGGCCGATCCTTATCTGACGATGTCCTCTGGTACCCGGGGCGCTCGGCGGCGCGTCGGTACGTCGTTCGACTACTGGCGCACCGGCGCGGGACTGGGGCCGGATCAGCGGGTCAGCGTGGTCGGGCGGCGCGGACGGCGTCGGCGGACATGGTGTCACCGCGTGCGCTCAGGCCGGCAATCACGCCCTCGATGTCCGCGGCTGGCCGGTTCTGGCTGAGCTTGGCCTTGGTCTGCACTCGGCTGATGACCAGCTCGACCCCGACGATGGCGCGCAGCTGCCCGGCTACGAACCGCGGCGGGGCGTCATCCACGGACCACGGTCGCGGGCTGTCCGCTTCGTGCAGGTCGGTCAGCCGGCGGACCAGGGCCTCGACCCAGGTCGGGTCGTCGTGGACCACCAGGCGGCCATAGACGTGGGCGGCGAGGTAGTTCCAGGTCGGCACAACCCGACCGTGCTCGGCCTTGGAGGCGTACCAGGCCGGGGAGATGTAGGCGTCCGACCCGCGCACGATGACCATTGCGTCGCCGAGCACCTCGTAGCGCCACTGATCGTTGCTACGAGCCACGTGCCCGAGCAAGGCGCCGTGCTCACCGATCGTGGGGTCGTAGACGAAGGGCAGCAGCGTCGCGAGCAGCCCCGACGCTGTCATAGTGACCAGGTCGGCCGCCCCCTGGTGGGTCAGCAGGCTGTGCACCGCGGCGTCGTCCGCGGCGAAGTGTGCCGGCACGTACATCAGGACTCCCGGGTGGTGATCACTGGGCCAGTCTGCCTGACCGCAGCCAGCACCCTCGACCGCTTCGCCATGGGCTGACCGTTTCAGTTGACGATCCGCTATCGGTGATCATCCCAGTCCAGACTGGGGATAACCGGTCAGTGAATTCGGCGTGCCGAAAGCCGATCGAACTCATCGGCGACCTGCTGTTGCAATGACCGCCAGAATCCGCCGATCGCGGAACGGGCGGAACGTGATGTTGAGACCGGCCATCTCAGCGCACTGCGGCAACCACGGCGCTGTGACCGGCACGAAACACCACTCCAGCTTCCTTGAAGCCAGCCTCGACCAGAGCCCTCGTGTGCCAGTCCGCCGGCGGCGAGAACTCCTCCAAGGTGTAGGTGGCCTCGAAGACCTCACTTCGACTGGCGAAGGCGTTTCTCAGTTCTGGGTCGGCAGCGGCGAGTTCCCACCATTCATCCCAGGAGGGACCTCTATTGCCGTGCTGTGCGGTCGCCTGGCCGTGCCGTAGCTCGGCCATGGCCTTTCCGATAGTGGGTAGATCCACCATGGCCATGAATTCAGCGTGGGCGAACACCCCGCCGGTGCGAATCAAACCGGCGAGATCTCCATATAGGCGTCGAACGGAGGCCTCAGGCAGCCAGTGGAGGGCGGTGGCCGTGATTACGGCGTCGACCGTACTCTGGGGGAGCGCGCTGGCCCAGTCCGGATCGCGCAAGTCCGCGGCAACGACTTGGACTCGGTCATTATGAGAGAAGGTTGCGGACGCGATAGTGAGCAAGACCGGATCGACGTCGAAGGCGATCACCGACGCCGCCGGCAGACGATCGAAGAGGCGGAGGGCGACCGTCCCGGTTCCGCAACCCAGATCGATCACGACGGGGTGGGAGCCGACGACCGCTTCGACCACATCCACTAACCCCGAGATGAGCCACTCACGGTCCGGCACCAGGCCCTGTTCGAGGAGGTCCCACGACTGCTGCCACTCTGCGGCCCATTGGGACGAATATGAACCGAACGTTGTCATTGACGACCAACGTAATGGGTCGAACTCATCGGGGGGTAGACCGTGTCTGAGGCGAGACATGGGCCACCCCTGCGGCCACCGACTCGATCCTGAGGTTGGACAGTTCACCGAGCGCTGTGGGTGGAGCTGGGGCCGCATTGAGCGTCGTTATGCGGGTTGACTGGTCAGCCAGCGAGGAGGTGACAGGTATCAGCATACCTGCTCCGCAAGCCGATCCCCTGTGACACAAAATGGACGTTCGCTCAGGAGGACTGACCGCCGTCCCGGATGCCTTCGGCCTGCGGGCGATGCTCAGGCGGTGTGGGCGAGCACGTTGATGACTGTCCCGCCGGGGTCCTCGACGAAGAAACGCCGCACCCCCCAGGGTTCGTCCGTGAGCGGGTAGACCACGCGCAACCCCCGGTCAAGGGCTGCTTGGTGGGCGGCGTCTACGGCCTCAGGACGGCCGAGGTCGACGCCGAGTTGAGGTTGGGGGTCGTCGAATCCCGCCGGCGGGATGATGACTTGGGCAGTGGGGTTGGCCGGCGAGGTGAGGCCGAGCACCGGTTGCTCCATGGCCACTTCGAAGCCAAGGACTTCGACATAGAAGGCCCGGGATTCGTCTAGGTGCTCACCTGATGGATAGGCGATGACCCGTACCGGGGCGGTGACCGTCTTGTCTGCGGTGGCACAGGCCGGCACGCTTGAGAAAGAGGCCTCGCCCTCCACGGGTTTGAAGGTGGTGCCTCTCCCGTTGGTGATGTGGAGTAGCTCCGCCTCCTCGGGGACTTTGACGGTGTGCCAGGTCCCCTGGGGGATGACGACGGTGGCGCCGGGGGTCATGGTCACGGTGTCAGGTCCGCCAGCGGCCTCGAAGACCAGCTCGGCTGCGCCCGAGCGGCAGTGCACGATCTCGTCGCCTTCGGGGTGCACTTCCCAGTTGGCCCAGGATTCGGTGAGCCGGTAGGAGGAGATGAGCCAGCTCTGTAGGAGCGCATCAACGCTCGCCGACCACGGCCCGGAGGGACGGCGGACCGTGCCCCCCACCCGCACAATCCCAGTCCCCACGTTGCCCCCTGTGAGCGGCTCCTCCAGCACCTCGTCGACCCTACCGACGCGATGCCCTCCCTAGCGTCGGGCCGACAGCCACGCGTCGTCCCCCGAGCCTGCGCCCCTACCCGTTGATCCGCACTGCAGACACACGTGGTGAGACCGTCGTTCTGGCGCTGCGATCTGTCCGCTGGCTCAAGTGGAATCGGGCGGTGGATCGAACAAGGCCAGCTCTGAAGCATCCGGGGCCTGGAAGAACGCTTGCCATTCGTCAAGGTCGGCGCGACCGATCGGTTCGTTGATCCAGGGTGGCGCCGAGTTCCGAAGCTCGATGCGCCGCCAGAGTTCGTCGGTCGGGACTTCGAGGTAGTGCAGTTCGACGCCGACACCAAGGCCACGAGCCACGGTTCGCATGTCGTCACGTTCGATCCGCGCCCAGAGCCCGAAGTCGAGAACGACGCTCAGGCCGAGGCCGAGGATCTCTTGACCCAGGCGCCAGAGCTCATGTTCGATCTTCTCACCGGTGGACCTGTCCCACGGAGTGGAGCCAAGGGCCCAGTGCCACTCATCCTTCGTGAGGCGCACGGCGCCCCGCTCCGAAGCGAGCTGCGTGGCGAGCGTGGTCTTGCCGGCCCCTGGCAACCCGCAAGTGAGCATGAGTCGAGTCTCGCTCACGCCATGCAAGTCAAGCAGGCCCGGATGTGGCTGAGCGCGTACACAGGCCCAGCGGGTCGCTGTCGGGACCACGCATAGCAGCGCTCAGCCGCGGCGACGCCGACCACGCTCGACCCGCCCGATTCGGCGATCCCGAGCGAACCGACGACGCAGGGCTCGCTCCAGCGGCCCTCAGGAATAGTCCGTGTACCCTCGGGGCGTGACGGTTGGGCTGTACGCAGGATCATTCGATCCCGTCCATCTTGGCCACGTGGCTCTCATCAGCACGGCTTCTGAGAAGTTCGACCGACTAGTCGTCGTCGTGGCCGCCAATCCACAGAAGCGAACCGGGATGTTCTCGGTGCCCGAGCGAGTCCAAATGCTCGAAGCGGCCTGTCGCCACCTCGGGAACGTGGATGTCGCCGCCGGCGCCGGTCTACTCATCGACATGGCCGACATAGTGGGGGCGGACGTGCTGGTGAGAAGTGCTGGCAAGGAGCATGTCGATGAGAAGCAGATGGCGTACATGAACGGCTGTGAGGGGCTCCCGACCCTGCTTGTCCCATCGGACCCGGAGACAGCGTTCATCTCGTCCTCTCAGGTTCGGTCGCTCATCGCAGTCGACGCCCTCGATGCCGTCGCCAGATTCGTTCCTCCCGCCGTGGCTGATGTGGTGAAGGGGCTACGAGAAGAAGTGACAGGTTGACTGAGCCGCCGCCTGTGAGACGCTCCGAACGCGCCCCCACCCCGTTCAGCTGTACAAGAACTACCGCGACCGAGTCGGCGCTCGGCGCCTTGAAGCGAGCTCAGAGCGACGCACCAGAACGACAATGGGTCCGGGCCCGGTGGGTCGCAGAATGGCGTGTCTCGTGCGCTCCGTCAGGCGAATTATGGTCCCCGAGGGCGGGTGTGCGGCCCCCGCAAGCGCGACGCCAACTCCGTCGATCTCCTCACCTTTCTGCGGCTACACCGCCGAGCGAGGCCGGGCGAAGATCGGGTGTTGTCGGCCGCTGCCGCTCATACGCAGCGCGAGACTGGCAAGATGGCAGCAAGAGATCTTGCCGAGTTGCTGGCTGGGTTGCTGCGGCCGGGCCGGGTCGTGTTGGTGGGCGAGGTGCACGGAACGAACGAGATTCCTGCTCTGTTCGGTCGCGCCGTCACCCTCGCCGTCGGGCGAGGCCGGGTGCTGGTTGGCGTCGAGCTGGACCCGGTTGCGCTGTCGGATCGCGGCTGCCTCCCATGGACTGCCCCACCGGGTCGACAGGACGGTCGGGCGAGCGTCGCGATGGCTGCGCTTGTCGACACCGCTCACCGGCTCACCCGGGCCACGACGTTTCCGCTCTGCCGTTCCGTCCCCGGCGAGGGACCGGATGCGGGAATGGCGGCGGTGATCATGGCTGAGATGGCTCGTGGGCCGCTGGAGCCGGTGCTGGCCTTGGTGGGTAACGCCCACGCCGCTACTTCACCGAGCGATGTCGACGCCGCCAGCCGGCCGACAGGACCCCGCCTTCGTGTTGCCGGTCTCGACGTGGTGAGCGTGCTCGGAGTTCCATCCGGGGGTACCTTTTGGGGCGTCACCGAACCGTTCGGCTCGGGCAGCGTCCAACAGCTCGGGGAGATGGCCTTTCAACCGCTGGCTGACCGTTACGACCTGGCAGTGGAGATCGGACCGGTTAGTGCCGCCCTCCCCGTGGGCTGAGAGCCACACGCGCCGTTGATAGCGGGGTGATAGGGCAGCCCCCGACCGGTGTGGCGCTCGGGCCGATTTGCTCGAGACCATCAGTCACGTCCGACCCCGGGGCGGTCAGTCGCGTTGCCGGGTCGGAGGCCGAGCCGGTCCGTTCCGGGGGTGGAGGAGTCAGTCAGAGGCGGCGGTCTTCGGGTTGGCGCTCGACTGCGAGCACGGCGAAGGCGGTGCTGGGTAGCGCCCAGCCATCCGAGGTGCGGTATCTCTCGATGGCGTCGGTGACAGCGGACAGGCATCGCGAGCGGACGTCGGAGTCGGTGACGGTGTCCCATCGATCTGCGACGGGTCCCCCTTCCTCCAGCAGACCGGCAAGCTGCGCATGACTGGAGACCTGTCGTGCTCCTGTGAGGGCCTCGATCACGGTTGGCTCCCAGCCCGCAGCCCTGAGCGTCGAACGGATCACATCGGGATCGCTGAGTTCGTCACCGCGAGGCTCCGGGAGCGGTCGGCGGTAGTCGAGCCCGAGCAGCGCGGCGACGGCGAGCACCGGCTCGTACATCCAGGGGTTCGTCTCTAAAGGGCCCCAGGTGGTGAAAGCAAGGCGTCCCCCGGGGCGAACCGCTCGGCGGACGTTGCGGAAAGCCGCGGCCGGGTTGGACACCATCGTCAGCGCGAACCGGGAGAACCCGGCAGTGAAACCAACCCCGATGTCACCCGTCTCGATGTCGATGGCGGCGAACGACACGTTGGGCAGGCCGGCACACCTACGTTGCGCCAACTCCAGCATCGCCTGCGAAGTGTCAACGGCGAGAACCGCTCCCGTCGGGCCCACTTGACCTGCCAGCACCGCGGTCGTCGTGCCTGGACCGCAGCCCAGGTCGACCACGACCTCGCCGGGCTTCAGGGCGAGCGAGGCCATGGCCATCCGCCCGTATTCGTCGAGGTGGGTGTCGATCTCGGGCAGGTTCCGTTCCCATGATCTCGACCGCCGATCCCAATATCCATCAGCCGGAGCAGCAGCGCCCCGCTCCAGTTGGCCCATCCATCCTCCTCGCCTCAAGCGGTTCAAGAATCGCACACCTTCACAGCGTTCGCCCTTCGACGCCGACGTGCAGAACACGCCCAGATTGATCCACCTCAAGCGAGCCAGCCATCGACCCCACCCGCTCTGAAGCGGCGCACCACGTCATCGGCACGGCGCAGAATGCCGCGCCCGAATGACGGTCCGGGCCCGTCCGGCAAGAGCGCAGATCGGCACGTCGGGGTGCTGCCGCTAGGCGCTGTACCGGTCGAGTACGCGCTCGGCTCTGTCGAGTTGCCGGGGTACATCTTCGGGGTGGTGGCGGATCGCCCAGTCCGTGCTCCTGAGCGCCATGTGCGCGATATACGCCCGCAGTACGCGTGGCTCGATCAGATGCTCCACCCGGTCCCAGATCTGCTGGCCGACTCCGTCGAGATCGAACGCGAATGTCGCCAGGTCGAATCGGTGATCGCCGGCGCATGCCCCCTCCCAGTCGATGATGCCGCTGAGCGTTCCGTCGTTACTGGCCAGGAGGTTGCCGGTGTGCAGGTCGAGGTGAACCAGCCCGCAGGTCGGGAACCATGAGACGTCGGTGTCGGCGCCGACGGCCTCGATGCGCTCGAGAAGCCGGGCACTCCGCGCCGTCCGTGAGCGCATCGACTCGTGCATGACCCACCCGTCCTCGCCGACGGTGAGGGTGTGGACCATGAACTCGCCCCAGGAACGCACCGACGGCGCCGGAGCAGGGCCGGCGATCCCGCCTGCCGCAGCGACGCACTCGAACACCCGGTCGACCATGTCCCGCGAAGCCCTCAGCGCGCCGTGACCGTCGCTGCGCTGCCACGAGCGCCCCGGGAGCACGCGCTGAGCAGAAACCGTCCAGCCGTCCACGACACCGACGAAGGGGTACTCGGGAACGGGCACGCCGCGAGAACGCAGCACATTGAGCGCAGGCAGGAGGAGCGCGTAGCGGTCGACGACGGTCTCGTCCAGGAACCACTTGAGAACCACGGGCGCGCCGTCCGGCGCAGTGGCGAACCAGGCACCCCCGTCGGACTCCCCCATCTCAGCGCGGGCATCAAGCTCGAAGCCCAGCTCACGCAGCCGTTCGGGGTTCACCCGACCGGTGAACGCCCGCACGCCGTCACCTTGCACGGCCTGACCGCCTCGTCACCGAACGGCTGCTCCCGGCGTATCAACTTCTCCCGGACGCCCGACCAGCCACCCGACACACCTCTCCCCTCGGCCATGACCTTCAGTCTGCCCGCCCCGATCAACCGCACCGAACAGCGACCCGGTATCGCGAGATGACGAACACAACGGCACCTCGGGCGCGCGGGGTTGGCGTGCCCGAGGGAGCAGATCGACGGCTGCGGGCGCCCCCCCAACAGCTACCGACGACGGTGGCGAGTTGCCCGGCAGGTTCCGGCCGCCGGACGTGGTCGCCGAGGAGGGCTCGGCGACCATCACGCCGACTCTGGGCTTCGGACGGGGTGCGGCAGCCTGCCGGTGACAGACGCTGATCGTCCTTTGGGATGTGCGTCTTCAGCGCGATCGGCGGACGCTGACGGCGGGGTGGTCGGGCCACTGGATGGCGTAGTCGCCGGCGCCGCCCTCCCTGAGACGGGCGTAGCGGAGTATCTCGCGAACGATGCCGGCGTTGCCCATGGCCCATCCGGGTCGCGGTGGTAGCTCCGGAGGCGTCGCCCGGTGCTCGTAGTTCGACCACCGCACGCCCATCCCATCGACGGTCGCTCGGGCGATGAGGTCATCGACCAAGTCGTCGGCGAACCTCACAGTCGTCACCTACCTCCACGATGCGGTCGCAGGCGAGGGCGAGCACGCCAGCGGTCCCGCAGCACCGGCCGTTGTTGTCCCAGAACCCTGGTCTCAGCCGGCGCGGGATCCCTGATCCGGTCACGGTGTGCCAGCAGCGATCAACGAGTGTGGTCCACGCCGAGTCCTTCGTGACCGTTGCGAGCAGCCGGAAGACCTGCGCGTCCCCGGCGGGACCGTTGCACCATCCGAAGCTGTATCGCTGGATCAGGTCGGGACGGTGCGGCGGGTCGCTGTGCGCCACGAGGAAGCCGTCGGGTCCCCCCTCGTTGCGGCTGACGACATCGGCCGCTCCCGCCAGCGCGAGCTCCACGAGATCGTCCCTACCGGCGGCGCCGCCGATCGCAGCCAGCGCGTAGACGATGCCCAACGTGCCGTGCGCGATGTGATGCGACCGTGGCGGTGTCGGTCGCACGGGCCAGTTCACGCCGCGGACGGTACGGTCCGCCGTCGTCACATAGGGGGTGACCGCCATGACGGCCAGCTCCAGGTCCCCGGCGTGCAACGCTGCGAGCCCAACGCCCGCGTTCCCCGAGAGCAGCTCGAACATCGGGCTCCACCGCTGACCGTCGAACCGACTCCGGACGTGATCGAGGGCCCGGATGGCATCGTCAGGTCTCCCCAGCGCTCGAAAGGCGAACGCAAGGCCCGCCAAACCGAAGTACAGGGAACTGTCCCGGAGGTCCTCGACCGCCGCACTGAGCGTGCTCAGGCCATCGGCAACCGCGCGGGCGTAGCGGTCGTCGCCCAGCACGTGAGCAGCTTCCGCCAAAGCCAACAGCACGCCGGCCTGCCCGTGGTAGAGGGAAGGATCTCCGTCCTCAGCGTCTGAATGGTCGACCAGCCACTCCGCCGCCCCCCGAGCGAGCCCCCTCACCTGCGTGGCCCGTGCGCCAGGAGAGAAAGGCCCCACAACCTGCGATCGTACGACCGCCCCGCCACGAGAAGCTCGGACAAGCGCCTACCCGACCAAGGTGGGTAGCGGACCCTGAGAGCCCCTCGTCGACATCGCAACACGAACGCCGGCCTGGGCGTCCAGCCAGAACGCCGCATCCGTGCGCTGACGCCGGGTGCCGACCGTCGACGCCCACCGACGCAGATCGAGTCCTCTTTGTTGTCAAGAGGCTGCTGGGGATTTCTTCGGGCGTTCAGTAGGGGTGGTCGTGGTACGGGTCCGGGCTTGGCGTCGTAGGGTCGTTGCCGGTCCGGGAGTGGCTGGTCCGAAGAGTCGGTGTTCGGGGTGCGAGCCGGCCGCGCTGGATTCTGTGACGTTCCCCGGTTGCCCTCCCGGACCCTTGCCGACCCCGAGGCGGGCGTCTTCGAGCAGCTGGCCGAACACGGCGTCGCTGACCCGTCGCTTCAGGGCGCGCAGGGCTTCTTTCCCGGTTTTGCCCTCGGCGATCTTGCGCTCGTAGTAGGCCCTCCCTGAGCTGTGGGTGTGAGCGACCTGGGTGACGGCGGCCATGTGGATGGCGTGGTTGACCCGCCGGTTGCCTCGTCTCGAGAGCCGGAAGACTTTCTTCGGCCCGGACGACACCTCGATAGGTGCGGTGCCGTTGTAGGAGGCGAAGTGGGCCTTGTTCGGGATGTGGCCGGCGTCGGCGACCTCCCCGATGATCGTCGCGGCCACGACTGGGCCGACCCCGTAGACTTGGGTGAGCGTCGTCTTTGACGCTTTGACCGTGACGGCCAGGCGTGCTTTGGCGGTGCGGATCTGCTCGTCGATGCGGACCAGGTCGGCCAGGAACTCGCAGGCGAGCTCGTAGCGGGCCGTCGCCACCGCACCAACTGGCTCGAAGGCGTCGAGGAGACGGGTTGCGGCCGCGGCACGGATCTGGCCCTTGACGCCGCCGGGGATCAGCTCGCACAGCACGGCGTGGAGACGGCAAACGACCTGGGTGCGCGCCCCGGACAGGTCACGCTGCCGTTTCGCCCACACCTTCATCACCGCAGCGTGATCCTCCGCGGTCACCGCCCGCACGTTGGGCGAGCGCAGAGCGGCGACTGCGACCGAGCGGGCGTCGTTGGGGTCGTTCTTGTTGCTCGACCCGTTCGCCAGCAACCGGACCCGGGAGGCCAGCTTCGGCTGCACGTCCACGACCCGCTGGCCTGCGGCCACGAGCTGCTGCGCCAACAAGTAGCCGAGGCCGCCTGCGCCCTCCACCGCCCAGGTCCGCTCCGGCCACTGCTGCGCCCACGCCAGCAACCGGATCGTCTGGTCGACGCCGGCCCGGACCTTTAGTTGGCCGAGCGGGGTCTCCGCCGGGTCGATCGCCGCCGCCGTATGCGATGCCTTGTGCGGGTCGATCCCGATGATCACAGCCATCAGTTCCCTCCTCGTCTCGAGTCGATGTCGGGACCGTGGTGGGCACGTCTGATTTCAGGTCTTGGCGGTCGCGCCTCTTTTCAGCCACACCACGGCAACCCGACGGGACTGACACCTCGTTCGGAAGCCAGACCTCACGGCCGGCAGACGGTTCGTGAGCCAGCCCGTCGGGTCCCCGAGACGCTACGGCCACGCCGCAACGCCCCGCACTGATCATCAATCAGACGGGTCGGGCGACCGGCTACCGCCACGGAGCGTGAGGGCCACGGGAGGACGGAGCGTCGCGCCGAGTCGGGCGCGTTGCGATCATGACAGGCAGATCTGGATGCGCTGCCATTCTGATCGCTCGGCCCTCCGCAGCTCGATGGGGAGGCGCTCCCCGGTTCAGTGGTCCGAAACTCGGTTGAGCGCTTCCTCGACGGTCTCGTAGCCCCGGATGTCCACGACCTGCCCGTCCGCACAGGTCAGCACCTGCCACCGATCCTGCTCCTCGTCCGGCACCAACGCAGAGCCATCCCGCACTCGCAAATGAACAACGAGCCGATCGCCGTGGATGGCAACATCGAGAACGCGAGCGCGGCGCCCCTGCGCCTTGCCGCGCTCGTACCAGCGGATCACATCGTGACGGGACCGACATGGTGGCTTCGGGTCGTCCGGCGCTCCCCAGCGAACGTCGGGAGCAAGCAGGTGCGCAAACCGATCCAGGTCGGAACTGTCGAGGGCAGAGCGAACAGCCGCTGACAGGTCCTCCATGTTGGTCACCGGCGTCTCTGCCACTCCGACATCATGCCACCCGTCTGCTCAGACGTGACCGACGCCGAGATCGACCCGCCGTTTCTCGATCGACGGCGCCCGACGCAAGCGCATAGCGCCGATTTGGCGGGCCGAGACGGGTGCCTCGGAGCGGTCATTCTGGCTGCCACGAGCCGTTATTTGGAACGTCACACGGCTGCTCGACAGCATGCCGGGGGGGCCGACTGCAGGGTCGCCCTTGAGGCCCTGCGGTCCTACAGGAGCGTCAGCTCGTCCTGACATGAGGTTGCGGCTCGGCTGGCTGCTGCCGTGTTGGTCGCTGAGACGACCACTGGATGGAAGGCGCCCTCACGGGCGCCGGACGCGCAACACGGCAGTCAACATCGGGAGGGTGAACTCGCCACGAGCGGTCTCCGGCCTGCTCGCAAGGAAAGTGCGGGTCCGATCCAGCGCAGCCTCTCGCTCCTGTTCAGGCATGACCAGCATCCCCGCCTTCGTTGCGAGCGTCGCCACGAGGGAATCGGCGGTGCGGCGCTGCCCGTGCGGGAACTGCGCCTGCTCCGGCGAGCCGAGCTGGGCCACCGTGTCGAGGTTCGGAAGGTGCGCTCCGGCCGTACCGGCACGCCAGCTGGTGAGCGTGTCACGCGGGCCAATGGCCGCCGTACCGCTGACCCGAACAAGTCCGGCGACCCAGTCGACGCGGTCGTCAAGACGTTCCACAGGCCAGCCAGGATGCCGCCGGGTACGAGGACTCGGGCTATCTCAGGTCCTGCATCCTTCATGTTGAACCAGTGCATCGCATTGCCGGCTAGAACGGCATCGACGGACGAGTCCGGCAGCGGTATCGCTTCGGCGCTCCCAGGCATGGCACGAACAGTCGGCAGCGCTCGCCGCAACGCAGTCAGCATCGCCGAGTCGGGCTCGACCGCAATCACTTCTGAGCCCAGCTCGGCAAGCGTGGCCGCCAGCTTGCCGGTACCCGCTCCGAGGTCGAGCACTCGAATGCCAGGTGCGGAGTCGAGCGCCCAGCGCACTGCGGCCTGCGAGTAGTCCGGGCGGTGCTCGGCATACGCGGTCGCCGCTGCGCCGAACGACGAGCTGAGCACTAGCCGTTCGTCCTGTTCCACGCCATCACCCTAACTGTGCTCTGCGAACCGGACGGTCGCACAGAATAACAGCCTCCACGGGACACGTGCGCGACGGAACGACGGCTACGCGCGCAGGTTGGCCGTCACGGTCGGTGGTGATCGGCGGCCCCGGCTGCGGTGGCCCTCTGGCTACTGGGGAAGACCGATGATGGCCCGGGTCTGGCGGAGGACTGCCAGGAGAGCGGGCTCGCCGACTGCCACGATGTCGTCCTGCTCCGCCGCTGGGAGGTTGTTGGTGAGCAGACGCCACGCCTGCTCGGTCGTCAGCCTCACCGTCGCCGCGGTTGGCCGCGTTGCCTCGCCGGCGAACCGCCACCCGTGGCCGTCATTGATGAGATGCCAGGAGCGGGCGACCGGGCCCTCCACGAGGATGTCGACGGTCTGGCCTACCTCGACTGACACCGTGTCGAGACGGTAGGGATACGCCCAGCGAAGTCCGTCGAGGACCGGTCCGGCAAGGTCGGCCCGTAGGTCGCTCGGGCGGCCAAGGGCTTGGAGGAGCTGCTGGCGGTGAATCCACTGCTCGGAGAGCTCGCGTAGTTGATCCAACCAGACCGGGACCGGGCCGGGGCCCGCCCATGACACCGAGGCGGAGACCGCTGAGGGGTCCTGTCTGGCGAAGACCTCGATGACCTGCGGCAGCGTCCAACCCAGCAGGTCCATGATCAGCCGGGGGCTGAGCCTGCGGGCGGCCTGCACCCATTCGTCTGGAAGAGCGTCCAGCCAGGCGACGCAGCTGTGCTCATCGAGGACAGGGCTCGGAGTGCCATGGTGGCCGTCGCGATGACGAGACAGCCAGGCCAGATCGTCACCGAGGAGATGGCTGCACAGACCACGCACGTCCCACCCGGGACACGGCGTGGGAAGATCCCACGCTGTTGGAGCCAACTCGGATAGAAGCTCAAGAAGCATTGCGCGTTCCACACCAAAAAGCTCGATGACGTTCGAACCCGAGGTTGATGGCCACCGGTCCTCGACTGACCCTGAGCTCGGCACAAGGCCAGACTGTCCGATCTGCGCTCGTCTCGTCATGGATTAGGGCATGAGCGGAGCCGCACCGATCGACGGGTAGGGGTGCTCGCTCGAACCGCGGAGCGTGGTGCTCGCCGGCCGGCAAAGCGCATCACGCCGAATAGGCGTGGGCGGCAAGCCTGCTTCCGGATCTCGACGGAGCGCCGTTCTGAGCGGGCTCGATCCCCGTGGTCAGGGCAGGGCACGGCAAGCATTGAGGGCCCAGCCGCTGGGGCGTCCAAGGGCTGCGTTTGGTGTGTCACCCGAGCTGCGGATGTCGACGCCCCGGCGGTGCAAGGAGCCGCCGACATCCTCTCTGCGTGAGGGGCGCTCAGCTGGCCTCGGCTGGGGGGTCCGGAACGTCATCGGCGGTTGTGTCCGCCTGGGAGTGTGCGTAGCGGGCGACGGAAATGAGAAACAGGACGGCGAAGATGAGCAGCGTTGCGTTCACCGGGTCGAAGTTGTCGAGCAGTCCGTGCGCCAGCTCATTGCGGTGGTTGGCGCCCGCAGGACTGGCGAGGTAGGTCCAGAGGAAGCGGTACCACGACTCGTCCAGGCCAGCCTTGCGAAGCTCACCCAGCAGGGCTCCCAGGCCCGGATACTGGCCCTGGGAGTGGCCCTGCTGAGTGCGCCACAACGCAACGCCCGCGGCCAAAGCGAGCGAACGTGCGACCGTCTCGATACGAGGTGCAACGACGCACTGAGCCGCCTCCCAGTCGCCAGCCGCGTAGTGCCGGAGGCCTCCGGCGACCGACCTCGCCACAGGTGCAGAGACAAATGGTTCCGCTGTAAGCGCTGCGCAGATGCTCGGCTCGTCAACCCCGAACGTCTCGACGGCCCGGCGGAGCGCCTCGGCGAGTAGCGGCCCGTAGACCTGCAAGCGGAGCATCTCGTGGCGGGCATGCTTCTCGTCCTGTTCCTCCTCCGGCGTGCTCGGACGCCAAGCGGGCAGGCCCTGATGCGTGACCCGTACGCGTGGGAAGATGGAGGAGAGAGGAGCGTTCTCCGCCTCCCAGGCGACAGATTGCCGCGTCTCTTCTACCGGCCCGCTCGGAGGGCCCTGCGCCACGAGGCGCTGTAGCGCCTCGACCAGGTCTGCGGCCCCAGTGAACTGCTCCAACCAGTCGTCGATGGCTTCCCGAGGGACCTCTACCGAGTGGGAGATGGACACCATGCCCTAGGCGTCCCGACCTCCCGCTTGGAGTTCACGGGTGGCAGTCGCCGCGATGTCGGCAAACCCGTGGTTGCGTGCAAGTTCGATGGTCTGCTCGAGGTGCATCATGCGGACCGGCCCAGTCGTAGCGAGCGCCTCAGCGAGCCACCGCTCTGCCTCCGCGCGGTTCACGCGGGCCACCTCCGTTTGGTCACCTTGGGCGATCTTCCGGCGCAGCGCTGCCATGTCGGAAGCCAGGTAGGCCTCGGTGTAGACCGCCTCGGCCTGGTCGAGCAGCGGGGGTAGCCGCGCGTCGTCGCGCTGCTGCTCGACAATTGTCGAAATCGCGCGGAGCGAGACACCAGGCTCACGCGGTCCTTCTGCCAAACCGGCCTCCGCCACCTCGACGAGCGCATCGAGGGCAGCGGATTCCCGGGCTTCGTCGCGCATCAGCGCGCTCAACTCCAGCGCCCACCTGAGCGCAGCAACGCGCTCAAGGCGCTTGACGTCGGCGTGCCGCCCGAGGGTCAGGTATACCGAGGCAGCTTCCCGGAGGTGTGCGCCCCGGCTCGCTGTCCCGACAGCGAAGCAAAGGTGGTGCAGACGCGCAGCGACGCCAGGGTTGCTTGCCAGTTCTGCACCGAACTCCCAGAGATCCTTCGCCTCCTCGGGGACATCGGGCACCGGGGCCGGGTAAACGGCGGTAGTCGTCTCGAGCATGGGCACGAACGCGGTGGCAGCGGTGACCGAGGGTCCCGGGTCGCGGAGCATGTAGTCGAGCGCAGCCCGGTACCAAGCGAGGGGCGAGCCGTCGGGAATGAGGTCACTCGGAAGGCGCACGAAGTGCTCCACCGCCAGCGGCAGGTGAGTGTCCATTCCGGCAACGACTCTGCTCGCCTCTGCCTTCAAGTCTTCGCTAAGCATGTCCATCTCCAGGAGGCAAGCAATCTTGCGAGGGCTGCTGCACTCGCAATCAGCCCTGGGCGTCCAAGAGCACCCCAGACTGCCTCATCTGCACCCCGGCGTCGTGAGCACCCTAACAAGCAGGGACCCGCCCGAACGACGGCTATATCCGTTAGCAAGGCTCACTATATCCCCGGCAGAACATGCCGCCAGAACGCCGCTGTCGCTGGCCGAGCTGCCGCCGCTACAGAATGACGGTCTCCGGACTCCCGACCGGCTCTACGGGCAAGCGCCGAACCGGCGTTCTGCGGGGTGCGCTTCACCGCCGTCTCGGCGGTGAAGCTGGGGGGTGGTGTCCGGGACGGGCGTACGTGTCGGCCGATTGGGTGGACCGGCCGGTGGTGATCGGGTGGGGGCTGCGCAGTGTGGCCTCCAAAGGAGGTCGCCATGAGTCCGAACCTTTCGAGGGAAGACCGCCTAGCGCAGGCGGCTGCGAAGATCGCCGAGGCGCAGCAGACCTTGGCGGCCGAGGTGGCGAAGCTCACCACTGGGGAGGACTGGCGGTGCTTCTTGGACTTCCAGGCCAAGTTGCATGCCTACAGCCCGAACAACGTGATGCTCGTGGTCGCTCAGCACGCCCGATCCTTCGCGGATGGGCTGGTCCCTGCCGAGCAGCCCACTCACCTGGCCGGTTTCAACACGTGGAGAGCGCTCGGGCGGACCGTGGACAAGGGCCAGCACGGCTACGCCATCCTCGCCCCGTGCCGCTACGACCGCCGGATGGCATTGGACCCGACCGGTCAGGCCCGCCCGCTGGCCAAAGGCGAGGCGCCCGGCGTAGACGAGCAGGTCGAGAAGCGCCAGGTGCTGGCCGGGTTCCGGGTCGAGCACGTCTTCGACGTGTCACAAACCTCCGGTGTTCCCCTACCGGAGCCGCCCCGCCCGACCTTGCTCGCCGGTGAGGCACCCGTCGGGCTCGGGGCGGCGGTCCTGGAGATGATCGAGGAGCGGGGCTTCCGGGTCGACACAGTCCCTGACGCTTCAGCGTTGCAGGGGGCGAACGGTCAGACCAACTGGGGATCTCGGACGGTGCTGGTCCGCGCCGACATGGACGACGCCGCCATGGTCAAGACCCTGATCCACGAGGCGGCGCACTGCGTCTTACACGAGAGGCCACCCGGCCAGTTCCTGGACCGGGCGGTCAAGGAGGTCGAGGCGGAGTCGGTCGCCTATGTCGTCGCCTCGGTGCACGGCATGCCCACCGACGGCTACAGCTTCCCGTACGTGGCGGGCTGGGCCGGCAAGGACGCCGGAAAGGCTGTCGCTGCCACCCAGGCCCGTGTCGCTGCCGCAGCGCGCCACATCATCGAGGCCAGCCCCGCCCCTCACCTCTCTGGTGGGCGGCCGCCGGGCGTCGAGGCTGTGGTGGCGGCCGCACGGGGCCGCCGGGAAGGTTTGGGCACCCGCCTCGGCGCGTCCTTGGAGGACCCTGTCGCGTGCGAGCCGGTAGCGCAGGCCGGGGTGGAGCTGTGAACCCCGACGGGCTCGCCGCCGCTCTGCTCGCTCAAGCCGAGGGCTCCTACGCCGCCGAGGCGGCAGTCGGCCTGCTCATCGAGCAGCGCAGCTGGCTCGTACGCGCCGACGTCCTCGCCTTCATTCACGTCGCCACCTCGTTCGGCGATGACCGGGTGTTGATGGCGTTCGGTCGACTGGGACGCGGCGCTCACCGCCAGCCTGCCCGCATCGTCGAGCGAGACCCAGATGCTGGCGGTCGCCGCTGAACTGGCCGGCGTCGACACCGGCCGGAGCCTCCGAGACCTGCTCTGCGGATTGGACCGTGCGAACACCACCCTGGTGATCAGGGCGGTCCTTCACGCCCAGCGCGGCGCCAACGCCGAACCAGTCATCGTCACCCCGCTCCGCCCGATCGGCCTCAGGGCGGATAGGAACGCCAGACCCGTGGTGAGGGACCTCCCGTCGGCGGGCGGCTGGATGAAGCCCGAAGGACCGGGGCTATGACCCCGCGACCGCCTCTCCCTCCTACCCAGTCTCGAACCGGCGGCCGGCGATCCCCGGTCGTGCTCCGAGACGAGTGTTGCGATCACGACGAGCCGGGCCGGTTCGACCGGGACGACGACGCAGGACAGCTACCCCACACCGGACGCTCTGCGCCCAACGGCCGGGCCACCCAGGTCGGCGGCGACTTCGTCCCCGACGGCTGGGACGACCTGGGACCGGAGGCGGCGTGACCGAGCACCAACCGTCTGTGGGGACCGACGCCGCCCTCGCCGCCCTGCTCGGCGCCGCCGGACTCGCCGGAGTCCTCTACGCGGGGGCGGCCAGCTCGGCGTGGCTGGCCGGCCACCGGCTGCCCCACGAGCGGCTCCCGGCCGGCTTCGTGGCGTTCGGCCACCTCGGTGACCCGTCTGCCGCCTGGGGCGCCTCGGTCGGACCGGCGGTCCTCTACTGGTCGGTCACCACGTTCGCGCTCGTCGTTGCCGGGATGGTTGGCTACGGGGGGTGGCGGCTGTGGCGGTCGGCCGGCACGCCGGCCCGGTCCGTTGACCCGTCACACGTCGACGGGCTCGCAACCAGAGCAGAGGTGCGGCGGTCCAGCAGGACCAAGAGCCCTGCTGGACCGCTCCGCCACGCTCCGCCCGTCGATCAGCCGGCCCCGGCCGGGCGATGTCGGCTACCGGTTGGGGACGGCGCGGAGGGTCGGGTGTTGGGCGTCGGTCGAGGACTCGGTCCTGGTCCTCGGCCCGCCCCGGTCGGGGAAGGGAATGAACCTGGTCATCCCGATGGTCCTCGACGCCCCCGGCGCGGTGGTGACCACCTCGACCCGGCCCGACAACCTGGCCGTCACCATCGCGGCGCGAACGCGGCGGGGCCCGGTGATGGTCTTCGACCCCCAACACCTCGCCCACACCCCGAACGTCGAATCGCTGCGGTGGTCGCTCGTGCGGGGCTGTGAGGAGCCGCAGACGGCGATGATCCGCGCCGAGGCCCTCGTCGCCGACAGTGCCAGGTCGGGGGTGGAGAACGCCAGCTTCTGGCGGACCCAGGCCTTGTCGGTCACCCGCTGCCTGCTGCACGCCGCCGCCCTCGACAGCCGGCCACCGGCAGACCTGTACCGCTGGTCCCACGCGGCGGGCGCGGCGAAAGAAGCCACCACCATCCTCGCCGACCACCCGGGGGCGACACCCGGATGGGACCGTGCATTGGACGCGGTCATCTCCACCGACCAGCGCACCCGGGACTCCACCTGGGCCATGGTCGCCAACACCTTCGCCCCGCTCGCCGACCCCGCCGTGCTCGCAGCGGTCACCCCCCAGGACGGTCAAGAGTTCGACCCGGTGGCGTTCCTGGCCATGCGAGGCAGCGTCTACCTCCTCGGCACCGCCACCGGAGCCTCCGCCACCGCATCCCTCGTAGCAGCGCTGATCGAGGACCTCATCGACGCCGCCCGCCGCCTCGCCGCCCGCTCCACCGGGCAGCGCCTCGACCCGCCGTTGGCGTTGATACTCGACGAGGCCGCCAACTACCCCCTCCCCTCCCTCCCAGCCCTCATGTCCGAGGGGGGCGGGTCGGGGATCACCACCGTCGCCGTCCTCCAATCGCTCGCCCAGGCCCGGGACCGGTGGGGACGCGACGCGGGCGGGGCGATCTGGGACTCCGCCATCGCCAAGGTCATCCTCGGCGGCTCCGCCAACGCCGACGACCTGGGAGACATCTCCCGGCTCATCGGCGAACGCGAGATCACCGAATGGTCCGAGACCCGCACCGGCGTTACCGGCGGCCGGTCGGTGTCGTCGACGACCCGGCACCGCCCGATCCTCGAACCGTCCGAGCTGCACCGACTCCCGATCGGCGCCGGGCTGCTGCTGTTGCGCTCCGCCCCGCCGATCATGATGCGCCTGCAACCATGGACCTCACGGACCGACGCAGCCGAACTCACCGGCGCGCGCCAGGCATGGGAACGCCAGATGCTCGCCGGAGCCCTCCCCACCCACATCGGCGCCGGCGAGGTGGAGCAGGATGCGTGACCCCCGACCCGGTCTCCCCTGGTCGCGCCGGCGGGTCTGCCGACGCGGCGAGTACGCCGCCTGGATGGCCAGCGCCGCGTGGCAGGCCCGGCGGCGACAGTGGCTGGACAACTGGATGACCGCCCATAGAACAGAACCGACATGTGTTGTGTGCGGGGGACCGTGGAGCCTGCGCCGAGGTGATCTGCACCATCGCAGCTACGACCGTCTCGGCCACGAAACCAACCGCGACCTGCTCCCCCTCGACCGGGCCTGCCACACCCAACTCCATCAGATCCTCGACTCCAACCCGGCCTGGGGGCGGCCCGGCCGGCCCCAGGCCACCGACGTGATCGTCGCCCGCCTCCGCCAAGCCAACCAGAAGAACCGAGCCAACCAGGAGAACCGATGACACCCGGGGACGACACCGGAGGAGCCGACCACCCGCTCGACCAACTCGCCCAGATCATCGCCGCCAGCTTCGACCCCACCACCTTCGACCCCGCCACCTTCGACAGTCACGGCTTCGACACCGGAGACCTCGGCGACATCGCCGCCCCTACGCACTGGCCATTGCTGCCCTCAGCCGACACCGCCGCCGAGTGGGCGGAACTGCGGGCCTGGGTCGAGGCACTCCAGGGCCGGTTCGCCCATCTCGACCATCACGTCATCCCCCGCTGCTGGTGGCGGCACAACGACCACGCCGAAGCACTCTCCGCCCTCCGAGACCACGAACGATCCAGCTTCGCCCCGACCGCTCCCGCAACAGCGCCGGTCGACTGGTTCCGGGCGCTGCGCGACATCGCCGCGCTCCTCAAGACCTGGACCGCCGACCTGGGCTGCGGGCCCACCCACACCTCCCCGCCCACCCCGCTGCGAGCCGTCAACGACAGCGAGTGGGACCGGTTCGTGACCGACGACGTCGCACGGCGACGCGAAGCCGAGATCGAACAAGCCGCCCGATAGCCGAACCTCATAGCGTGGACCGCCCACCGGTGACCGTATAGAGGTCGCAGGTCGCGTCCTCCAGCGAGGAGGCCACCATGGCCGTCAAGACCACCTGGGAGGCACACCACCCCTGCGGGCACACCGCCTTCCACGACCTGTCCGCCAGACGGCCGTCGGAGCGGGCCAGCTACGCTAGCTGGCTGGTCGCCAGAGACTGCGCCAACTGCTGGAAGGCCGGACGTGATGCTGCGGCCGCCCGGGAGCGCGCCACATGGCTGGCCGCGCGGCGCGCCGAGGAACTGGCCGATACCGAAATGTGGGAAACCCAGACGGGAATGCCCCCGCTGGAAGGCTCCGACAAAGCCGTCGAGTGGGGGCGACGGGTGCGCTACCAGCTGCTCGTCGCCGCCCACGACACCCTCGGCGTAGCCGACGACGACTTCGCCGAACGGGTCGAGAACCCGGCCCGGCGCATCGACTCCGCGTCGTGGTGGATCGACCAGCGCGACACCCAACCGGTCGAACTCGAAGAGCTGGCCACCGACGCCGCCTCCAACGACACGGCCGCCTCGTCGAGCGAGAACCCGTACTGATGGCCCGCCCCGCATCCCGCCACCAGATCGAATGGGCCGCCTCCGGACTACGCCGCGCCGCCACCGACGCCGGCGTCACCCTCCCCATCGACTACAGCCAAGCCGTCGCCGCCGACGGCCTGGCCCGCAGCCCCGAACTCGGCGTCACTCGCCTCGGCGCCGGAGTGGTCCTCCACACCCACCCACGAAGCGACCGGGAATCGCCCGTCGTGGTCGGCTACGCCGACCCCCGAGGCCAGTGGTACCGGGACGGCCACCGCCACACCACCACGACCGCCCCCGACGTCGCGTCGGCAGCGGTCAGCGAGGAGGTGGCGCTGCGAGCCGGCCCCAGACCAACCAGCTCACCCCGCCCCGGCTCACCGTCGTCGCCTGGCCCGACACGGTCATCGAAGCCCACGGGCACCGGCCCGGCTCCCCCTACGTGGAGGGAGTGTGGCTCGGAGTGCTTGGCCCGTCCGCCACCTGGGCGTGGCAACGACTCGCCCGCATCGCCACGACCCGGCCCGGCGCCACCATCGACAGCGTCGACCTCGCCACCAGCCTCGGCCTCGGCGACAGCCTCGGACCGAACGCGGCGATCTCACGGACCCTCGGCCGCCTCGCCGCCTTCGACGCCGCCCGACGCGGCACCGACATCATCGCCGTACGAATCGCCCTGCCCGACCTGCCCGCCCGCCGCACCGCCAGGCTGTCGCCGTCGGCTCGCCTCGCCCACGAGCAACTCGGCCACTCCCGCTCACCCGCCTGGCCGGCCACGCAGCCACGGCCAACCGTCGACCAGCCCTCCGCGCCCGTGGGGGTGTCACTGTGACCGGGCCCTCTCCGGTCCAGGCCGCCCTTCGTCGCCACCGGCTCGCGGAGGTGGCGCGGCGCACCGGCGTTCTGCTCAACACCGACACCGGGGCCGTGACCGTGCGCTGCCCGCTGCCATCCCACGGCCACCCCGACCGCACCCCCTCCCTGCGCCTATACCTCGACGACGACCGCTACTACTGCTTCGGATGCGCCGCCAAAGGCGACGTCATCCAATGGGCACGCGAAACCGAGCAGGTCGGGGTCGCCGCCGCCATCCGGGCACTCGACTCGGGTACGTCGCTCACCAACGCATGGGCCGGCATGAGCTATGCGGCAACGGACGCCCGCCGCCCACAGCCGCCGGACGACGACGCATCCCGATCGTCGCCGGAGCCCGGCCAGGCCGAGACGCCCGACCCTGCCCGCACACCACCTGATCGTGTCCTCGCCGCCCTCGCCGCCGCCTGGGCCTACTACACCTGCCCATCGCTGCACGCCCGCGCCAGCGCCTACCTCGCAGGCAGGAGCATCGACGTGGCGGTCCTCGAAGCACACACCGGACGGCCCGAGACCGGCCACACCCCCGCAAGGGCCCACGGCCTCGTCACCGCCCTACAGGCGAGAGGATTCAACGACCACGAGCTGGTCGACGCCGGGCTCGCCCACCAGCGGCTCGGCGGTGGGGCCGTCAACGACTTCTACCGCCAGCGAGTCCTCATCCCCATCCGCGACGGCCACCAGCGCGTCGTCGGGCTCATCGGCCGCAACGTCGGCGACCAGCAGCGCTGGACCAAGTACAAGAACCCGCCCCGCACCGCCGTCTACGACAAATCCATCAACCTCTACCAGCCCCTGCCTGCGCCGGCCGACCCTCAGGGACAGGTCATCGTCGTCGAGGGGACCCTCGACGCCATGGCCATCGCCGTCGCCGCCATCCGCAGCGGCCGCGCCGACCGATTCTGCCCGGTCACCCAGTCCGGCCGAGAGCTGTCCGACACCCAGGTCCGCGGGATCATCAACCTTCACCCATCCAGCCCGGTACTCGCCTTCGATGGGGACGACGCCGGCCGGGAGTCTGCCGTCAGATACGAGCAGGCGTTCGTCGCTGCCGGCCGACCCGCGGTCATGTCGGCACTCTCGGCGGCGCACGACCCCGCATCCTGGCTGGCCGCACACGGCGATGCCGGCTTGGAGGTGTGGCGTGGTGACGATGCCGCGATCGCAGATCGAGGGTGGTCTGCTCGGCGGCCAAGTCTCCTGACCATAGGTGCCCGGAACGCGAAGGGCGCTCGGTTCCAAACGCTGCGTTCCAACCGTGCCGTGTCCCCTTCAGGCGAGACCCCGACCACAGGGCCCGAGATCGGATCGGTGGCCCTGTGACGGCCACGAGCGCACCGGCCCGCCCTCCGGGAGGCGCTCTGGCTTCGACGCGCCATCCGGGTGGGCGCTGGTGGAGCATCCAGGACATCGCCGAGGACTTGGGGGTCTCCATCAACACCGCCTACAAGTGGTCCTCGCGCGGACAGCCGGACTTCCCCCGAACCGTACGCCTCCGCAACGGTGCGGTGCGGGTGCGTGACGACTGGTACGAGGAATGGCTCAGCCGACTGGAGAAGTGACCGGCTCGGCGAGGGTCCGCTCCAGGAGGGTGATGCCTTCATCCTCCCGACCCGGTGCGACGCCCTGGTAGACGTCGAGGAAGACCGAGAGGGTCTTGTGGCCCGACCAGCGCTGGCACACCGTGGCATCCACACCCGAGCGCAGCCACCACGAGCAGGCGGCGTGGCGGAGGTCATGGCGTCGGAGCCGGGACAACTTCGGCTGGCGGGGGTCCCCGGCTGGCAGGTCGGGGCGGGGTGGGAACAACGCAGTGCGCGCCGGGCGCCAGACGTCGCGGTCGAACACCGACAGATCGAAGGGATGGCCGTTGCGGTGGAACACCAGGCCTGACGGGCTCTGCCCCCACCGCTCCCGGTGGTTGAACAGCTTGGCGACAACGACGCTGTTGATGGCCACCCGGCGTGACTCGGCCAGGTCGCGATCCTTGAGCGGTCCCCACTCGGGGTCCTCCTCCGGGTCGAGCCACCGCGCCGCAACTCTTCGGCGGCTCCGGCGAACGACAAGCCATCCCGTACCGCCGTCGGCTGGTAGCTCGATGTCCTCCCACATCAATCCGACCGCTTCGTTCGGGCGCAGGCCGCACAGGGCCATGACCAGGACGTAGCACTCGACGATCCCGCCCCAGGACCCCAATCGGACGCATGCCTCCGCCAGGTCCATCGCCTGGGGGATGCTGAGCACGAGGTCAGTGTCGACGGTGAGACGGCTGCCCGGCACGGTGGACCGGCTGGTCTTGCCCTTGACCTTGCGACGGAGCCGGACCGCCGGCCAAGGGTCCCGGGTCACGGCGATGTCGTCTCGCGACGCGGCCCACGCCCAACACGCCCGCAGGGGCTGGGTGAAGCGGACAAGTGTCGCGGGAGCAACCCTCTTGGTCGGGTCCCGCTGGTTGAGTTCGAAGCGGGTGAGGAACTGCTCGAGGTCACTCGTCGTCACGTCGTCGGCGACGGCCGAGTTCGCCTCCAACCAGGCCCGACCGCTGCGCTGCTGGTCGGTCAGCGTGGACTGGGTGCGTGCCGGGAGGAAGCTGGCGTGGTCCAGGTAGTCGGTGACGGCGTCGAGGTTGGCGCCGGCGAGGGGGGCGCCGGAGTCCAGAAGCCACCTCCGGGCCCGGTTAAACGCGGTTGCAGCCAGGATCTTGGTCTTCGGTTCCCAGTCCGGGTTCGCCCAGTAGAACGCCTCGGTGATGGCGAAGACAGTGGCGAGAAGAGCAGGTCGGGGCTCGGTCGGTGACTCGGAGGTGACGAACCGGCGACTCCGCAGGTCGAAGGGCAGACCGTTTGCGAATCCCCGGTCAAGCTGCTCCTTCCACACCTGGGCCAGCCCGGCGCGCTCGAAGCGCTTGGAGAACTGGACGCCGTCCGCCTTGCCGCGCACATCCCAGCGGTCAGCCGGACGTGTCGCACGGGCGCCAGTGCGGCGATCGACGACGGTGACCTGTGTGCTCGTTCGCAGGACCCAGCACGCGAAGTCCCGGGGGACGGCGGGCTCGGGGTAGCTGCGGGGCATCAGCCAGTCTCCTCGGGCTCTCGAAGGAAGGGGTGAAACTGGGATGAAGGTGTACCCGCTCGGCTGGCCCCTGCCGGCCGTCTGGAACCGGCGATTCAGACCTGTCGACCACCGTCCGCCGCCCGATCCTGGCGTGGAGCCCCACCGTATACGGCGTCTGACCAGGAAGAACGCCTCCGATGGTCCCCCGTGCGGCCGGCGCCCCGGTCGGCTAGAGTTATGGCCAGGGAGAGGTGCGAGAGCGGCCGAATCGGACTCACTGCTAATGAGTTGACTTGGGAAACTGGGTCCGGGGGTTCAAATCCCCCCCTCTCCGCCACACGGCCGTCTTCACCGGTGGCCTTCTCCCAGTACGAGACCCGTGAGCTCATCCCCGAGTTCGCCGCTGGGACCGTGGCTGCACGCGACGACCCGGCGTGGGCCGGGTCGGGTGCGGCCAGCAGAGACGAGTACGCCTTCTGGGCTCGTCGGGCCTGCGGCGTCGCGTGCCTGCGTTCCATCCTGTCGACCCGCACAGACGGCCCGCCGCCGAGGACGGTGCCCCTGGCCAGGGAGCTGCTCGACGCCGGCGCCTACCGGATCCGAGCCGACGGCGGGGTCGACGGACTCGTCTACGCCCCGTTCGTCGAATACCTCGACCGGCGCTGGGGGCTGAGCGCCGAGGTCCGGGCCCCGCTCGACCTCGACGCCCTGGTCGCAGAGATCGACCGAGGTCGCCTGGTCGTGGCCTCGGTCCACCCGGCGATCCGCCATCCGGAGCGCGCGTCGCCTGGGCGCGGTGGCCACCTCGTCCTGGTCTTCGACCGTCATGGCGACGAGCTCGTCTTCCACAATCCGTCGGGACGCACCGAGGCAACGGCCAACGCCGCCCGCCTGCCCGTGAGCACGTTCGCTCGCTTCTTCGCCGGGCGCGGCATCGTCGTCGACCGGTCGTGGCCTGCGGCGGGGGACGGCGAGGGAGGCGACGGCGCTCACCGAGGCCTCTGAGCGCGCCCCGGAGTCCCGCAGGCGGCCCTGTCGCCGTGCCTCAGGAGCCCCCGGCGACCCGGTTGGTGACGTTGTCCACCTGGCCGGCGGGCGGTGCCTGGACGGTGACGGGTGCACCGAAGTGCGAGAGGTCGATGGTCGAGGTGATGGACCCGCCGGAAGGAGCCGTGGGGCTCGTGGGGACGGGCAACTCGTAGCGCATCTGCCGCACTCGGTGCTGACCGTCGATCCAGACCTGGAGGGGCAGCGTGGACCGGTGGAGCGCAGCCTCGATCTTCTTCGTGGCTCGGACCGCTTGCGGGCTCCTCTTGGCGGCGGCCTTGGTGAGGTCGATGGTGGCGGTGTACTCGGTGGTCGGCGTACCGCCGATGGTGGCCGGACCGGCTTGGTGCACGCCGCCGGTCGACACCGACTGCAGGTAGGCGAGCACCTGGGTGGGCTGGGTGGACGAGTCCGAAAGTTGCGACAGGCTGGCCCCGAACTTGGATTGGGCGACCGTGTCGAGGTTGATGGCGACCCAGGTCTTGCCCGCCGGTAGCTGGGAGCGGTCAGCCGCAGGTAGCTGGAGGTACAGCTCCGGCGTGATGTCGCGGATCGTGAAGACGCCTGCCTTCGGGACATCGAAGGTCAGCTCGGCGCGCTGTCCGTCGAAGGCCACGACCCCGCTCCCTCTGAGGGTCTCGGTCTGGCCGCCGCCGACGATGGTCTCGCTGATCGACATGGCGGCCGTCTTGGCGGACGACGTCTGGGTGTACGCGTCCAACATCGCCCCCGCCGGCGTCCCGCTCGGTCTCGCCGCCTTGGACGTGGCGGTCGATCCGCCGCAGGCGGCCACGGCGATGCTCAGGCCCGCTGCTGTTGCGATCGTCGCGGCCAGCCGTCGGCGGTCAGTCATCTCGCGTGCTCCTCGTCGTTCGTCGTCCCCACACTCGATTACCCATCGCGGTCCCGGTGCACACCGCAGGCCCTCGGCGATTCCGGCGACGCGGGGCGGGGGATCGCCGTTCACCCTCGGAACGGCGTGGGCGGTCACGCGGGGGTGGCACAATCGGGACCCCCGTGCCCGCCCCGTCCCCCCGCCCGCCCGCCCGTCGAGCGCGATGACCCGTTCCGTGCGCCTCCGACCGTGGCAGAAGGCCGCGCTCGAGCGCTTCGAGACGGCCGACGCCCGGGACTTCCTGGCCGTGGCCACGCCCGGCGCGGGCAAGACCACCTTCGCCCTGACCGCCGCGGTCCACCAGCTGGCCAGGGCCGACGGCCCCAGGCGGCTGGTGGTCGTCGCCCCGACCGCCCACCTCAAGCGCCAGTGGTCGGAGGCGGCGGTCCGCTTCGGGATCCACCTCGATCCCAGCTGGTCGGCGGCCGACGGCCTGCTCCCCGCCGACATGCACGGGATCGTCACCACCTACCAGCAGGTCGCCTCGAGCGCCACGGCCCTGTCGGGGTTGGCCCGCGACGCCATGGTGATCTTCGACGAGATCCACCATGCCGGTGACGACCGGGCGTGGGGTGAGACGGTCCGGGTCGCGTTTGCCGGGGCGAGGAAGCGGCTGTCGCTCTCGGGCACGCCGTTCCGGTCCGACACCCGGGCCATCCCCTTTCTCCGTTACGAGCTCGACGAGGCCAGACCCGACTACGAGTACGGCTACGGCGAGGCGCTGTGCGACGGCCGGGTGGTGCGCCCCGTGTACTTCCCCAGGACCAACGGGCACATGGAGTGGAGCGCGCCCGACGGCTCCGTCTACTCGGCCACCTTCGACGACGCCCTCGACCAGGCCAGAGCCAACCAGCGCCTGCGCACGGCGCTGTCCCTCGAGGGTGACTGGCTGCCGACGGTCCTCCGGGGCGCCCACGACCGGCTGGTGGAGATCCGCAGGACCCAGCCCGACGCCGGTGGGCTGGTCATCGCCACGGACCAGGACCATGCGAGGGGCATCGCCGACGCGTTGGCCTGGCGGTTGGGCGTGCGCCCGATCGTGGCCACCTCCGACGACGCCGGCGCGTCCGACCAGATCGCCTCGTTCGCCGCCTCCGACGAGCCGTGGCTGGTGGCGGTGCGGATGGTGTCGGAGGGCGTCGACATCCCGAGGCTGCGGGTGGGCGTGTACGCCACGACCACCACGACGGAGCTGTTCTTCCGCCAGGCCGTCGGCCGCCTGGTGCGCTGGAGCGTCGGGGTGCCGGGGCAGCGGTCGTACCTGTTCATCCCCGACGACGCCCGCCTGCGCGCCCGCGCCTTCCAGATCGCCGAGGTGCGCCGTCACAGTCTCCGCACGGAGACCTCGGCCCGGTCCGGACCTGACCCCGCCGAGCTCGACGGGCAGCGCGAGGAGGTCCCGACCGGTGAGGAGCAGCTGTCGTTGTGGGCGGTGATCTCGGCGGTGGCGACCGACACCGACACCCACGATCACCACGCCGTCGAGGCCTCCCAGCTGGTCGACGGGATGGGCGCCGACGAGGCCCTCCCGCCGCTCGACGCGCCCGACGACGAGGGGCTGCACGTCGACCTTCCGAGTCTCGCCGGTCCGGCGGCGGCCGTCGCCGACGGGGACGGTGCGCTGCTGACCCGCAGGCAGCACAAGCAGCTCCTGCGCGACGCCAACGCCGAGCGGGCCAGGGCCATCGCCCGGCGGACCGGCTGGTCTCACGCTCAGGTCAACGCCGAGCTCAACCGGATGGCCGGCCTGCGCCGCATCACCGAAGCCACCGTCCCCCAGCTCGAGCGGCGCCTGCGCCTGGCCGAGCGCTGGCAGGCCCGCTGACGCCTGCGCTCCTGTCCGCCAACCCCCCGTGAGGGAGGGCCATCCGCCAGCCTCGGTGAGAAACGGCCGTCCTCCAGCCCCCCGTGAAGAAGCGCCGTCCGCCAACAACGGCGGACCGTCCACGGGGGCCAGCGCGCCGACCTGACCACTGAACCGGCCGATGCTTCCCAGTGACCGCTGTCAGAACCGGTCGGCGAACACGTCCCTACGACCGCGGAGCCAGCGGCCGCCCGGAGGCCGCCGACACGCTCAGCGAGCGGGGGCCGCGCTGCGCCGGGGACGCGTCCTCCGGGCCGGGCTGGCGGGGGGCGCCGACGACGGCGCCTGGTCACGCACGCCGGCGACGACCAGCTCGACGCCCCGGGCGAAGTAGGGCTCGGGGGCGTCGCAGTCGGTGAGGAACGGTGCGGCGGCGGCCACGTGCGGGTACCGGTCGACGGGGAGGCCGGCGAGGGCCATGCGCTTGGCCCGGAGGATCGCGTCTCGGTCCTCGGGCGGGAGGACCTCGGCGCCGGGCTGCTGGCTGACCAGCGTCACCGCGCTGCAGAGGACATAGCGGGCCACCTCCGCGGCCGCAGCCACCTCGAAGCCCTGCTCGTCGAGCAGCGCGAGCGTCCGCTCGGTCACCGCCAGCCCGGGCTCGCACTCGACGACCCGCGTCGGGACGAGGGCGGCCACCGCCGGGTGGCGGCGCATGACCTCGATGAGGGCCTCGACGATGAGGTGCAGTTGGGCCCATGCGTCGCCGTCGTCGGGGAGCCCGGTGATCGAGCGCTCCAGCACCTCGGCGGTCTCTGCCCACATGCGGTCGGCGACCGCCGCGAGGAGCGCCTCCTTGTCCTCGAAGTGCCAGTACATCGCCATCGGCGTGACCGAGAGCTCCTGGGCCAGGCGCCGGATGGTGACCGCGTCGAGCCCGTCGGCGTCGCTCACCGCCAGCGCGGTGTCGATCACGGTGTCGCGGTCCAGCTTCGAGCGGTCCAGCTTCTGGCGGGGGTGGTCGGCGGAACGGGAGGGCACTTGACAACTCTACAACGTACGAGTTGACTGTGCGTTGTACATGTACGTTGTACGTGTACGACATAGAGGACCGGCATCCTGCCGGTCAAGGAGGCACGCCACCGATGACCACCCAGCCCCTCGTCCTCGATCCCGATCCCGTTCGCTCGGTCGGCGCGCGCCTGCCTGGGCGGCGCTGGACTCTCGTCGCCGTGGCCCTGGCCACCTTCATGACCCTGCTCGACAACAACATCATCAACGTGGCCATCCCGACCATGCAGCGCGATCTCCACCTCTCGCAGTCCGGCATCGAGTGGGTAGTGAGCGCCTACATCCTCGTCTTCGCCGGTCTGCTGCTCGCCGGTGGACGCCTGGCCGACGTGTTCGGACGCAAGCGGCTGTTCGCCATCGGGCTGGGCATCTTCACGGTCGCCTCCCTGGCTGCCGGGTTGTCCGGCCAGGTGGATCTGCTGATCGCCAGCCGGGCGCTCCAGGGACTCGGCGCGGCCCTCGTCACCCCGACGACCCTCGCCATCATCACCTCGTCGTATCCCGAGCCCAAGGAGCAGGCCGCCGCGGTCGGCGCCTGGAGCGCGGTCGGCGCGTTGGCGCTGGCGGTCGGCCCGCTGCTCGGCGGGGTGCTGTCGCAGGACGCCAACTGGCACTGGATCTTCTTCATCAACGTGCCCGTCGGCGTGGCCACCCTGGCCCTCGGCGCCTGGGCCATCCCGGCCCTCGACACGCCCGCCAGGCGCCGCATCGACCTGGGTGGCATCGCCACCTCCGCGCTCGCCCTCGTCGCCTCGACCTACGGCCTGATCGAGGGCCCGCAGACCGGTTGGACCCGACCGGCGATCCTCGCCGCCTTCGCCGTCGCCGCGGTCGCCGCCTTGGCCTTCGTCGCCGTCGAGCGCCGGGTCGCCGATCCCATGATCGACCTGTCGCTGTTCGCCAACCGCGTCTTCGCCGGAGGCACCGGGGCGCTGATGATGTGGGCGTTCGGCCTGTTCGGCATCTACTTCTTCACGTCGCTGTACCTCCAGGACGTCCTGCACTTCAGCGCCGTCGAGGCCGGGCTCGCCTTCGTCCCGATGGCCGTGCTGATGGCCGCAGGCGCCGTCGTCTCCGACCGCGTCGCCGACCGCATCGGCGCCCACCGCTCCGTCGGCCTGGCCATGGCCCTCATGGCCGCCGGCATCGTCTCGGTCAGCTTCCTCGGCGCCCACGCCGGCTTCGTCGACCTGATGCCCGGCTTCGCCGTCATCGGCGTCGGCGGCGGCCTGACCATCCCCCTGACCTCGACGATCCTCGGCGTCATGCCACCCGAGCGCGCCGGCGTGGCGTCCGCGGTGTTCAACGCGTCCCGAGAGCTGGCCGGCCTGCTCGGCATCACGGTCATCGGCGTGGTCCTCACCGCGCGCCAGACCGCCGGGGCCAAGGCGGGGCAGCCGACGGTGACTGCCTTCCTGTCCGGCTACCGGCTCGGGCTCCTCGTCGCCGGGGTGCTCGTCGCCACCGGCGGCGTCGTGGCCTGGGTCTCGCTGCGGCGGGTCGCCCCGCTCCCTTCGGCCCCGGCCGATGCCCAGGTGGGCGGCGGCGCGGTGACGGCCGGCGAGCGTGCCGTGACCGCGACCCCGGTCCTGGTGGAGGGCGCCTGACCGGCGCCCGCCGCCCGCCTGCCCTTCCCACCTTCCGAGTCGCCCCCCCGATCTCCGGTCGGTTCCCGGGTCGCGCCCCCGATCTCCGGTCGGTTCCCGGGTCGCCCCCCCATCTCCGGTCAGTTCACGGCGGCGAGCGCGCCTCCGGGTCCGCAATCACCCGGCAACCGGTCGATCGCCCAGAAGACGAGTCGGTTGCGAGGAAGACGGACGGAACCCGCCGATCGCCAGGAAGACGCCTGCGAGCGGCCGATCGCCCCGAGGACGCCCGGAGCACAGGGGGCCGACGGCCAGCTCGCAACGGGTGAAACGGCAAACCGGCCGGGCAATGTCCCCGCCGGGCGCAGGGTGCCGTTCCGGAGGGCTGGGACCCGGGAGCGTGCGGCCCGGCCGGCTCCCGCCAGTTGTCCGGACCACTCACAGCGCCCGGCGCGCCTCCGGGTCCGCAGTCTTGCCTGAACCGGCCGATCGCCCCGAGAACGCCCCCGACAGGACCGGCCAAATCGGCCGATCGACCCGAGAACGCCTCAGGACACGGTCAGCTCAGGCTGTCGGCCAGCTGGGGCGGCTCGCGGAGGGAGCGCTTGAGCTCGGCCAGGCCGGGGAACGTCGCCAGCTTCCACACCGCGTCCCACAGCTCGAGCGCCTCCGCTCCGCGCGGCACCCGGCTGATGACCGGGCCGAAGAAGCTGGCCGAGGTGTCCCCGTCGAAGAAGGACACGATCGGGGTGCCGACGTCCTTGCCGGTGCGGGAGAGCGCGGCGTCGGTCTCGGCCTGCAGGACGGTGTCCCACCGCTCGTCGTTGGCGGCGCCGATGTGGCGGTCGGGGATCCCGACCGAGCGCAGGTAGTCGGGGAAGCCGTCGTCATAGCGCTCGACGAGCTCGGCCTGGCGGCGCCCGACGTGGATGTCGCCGCCGAAGCGGGTGTAGAGCTCGCCCATCCGGTCGGGGCCTTCGGCCTCCCGGACCGACGCAGCGACGCGGAGCAGCTTCTGCCCGGTGCCGTGCACGGCCGGGTACCCGGCGGGGAAGGCGGTGGCGTAGTCGCAGTCCTGGTTGACCAGCCGGAGGCAGATGAACCGCCAGTCGACCCGCAGGTCGCGCTGGGCGGCGACCTCGGCGACCCAGCGGGAGGTGAGCCACGCCCAGGGGCAGACAGGATCCCAGAAGAGCTCGACGTCGTAGGCGGCCATGTCGAGCTTCTACCCCGCCGGGGGCATCAGGCGTCGCGGGCCACGAGCCAGACCCTGGCCTGCGCCCTCGGGCGCAGGACGAGGCGGTCGACGAGGCGGTCGACGTCCACGTGGCTCGGCCGGTTGGCGACCCAGGCGATGGTCTCGGCCACGTCGTCGGCGCTGAGCGGGGTGAGGCCGTCGTAGACGGCGGCGGCCCGCGCCTCGTCGCCGTCGAAGCGGACGAGGGAGAACTCGGTCTCGACCAGGCCGGGGTCGATCTCGCTGACCCGGATGGGCCGGCCGTTGTGCTCGATCCTGAGCACGTCGGAGATGGCTGCCGCGGCCGCCTTGGCCGCGTTGTACCCGGCGCCCCCGGCGTAGGGCTCGAAGCTGGCCACGGAGCCGACGGTGATCAGGTGGCCGTCGCCGGAGGCCAGCAGCAGGGGCAGCAGGGCCCGGGTCATGCGGGCCAGGCCGAGCACGTTGGTCTCCCACATGGTCCGCCAGTGGGCCTCGTCGAACTCGGCCACCGGCTCGACGCCGAGGGCGCCGCCGGCGTTGTTGACCAGCAGGCGGCAGCGGTCGAGGGTGCCGACGAAGGCGTCGACCGACGACGGGTCGGTCACGTTGAGCACAGATGCCCTGGCCGCCGGTCCGATGTCGGCCGCGACGGCGGCGACCCGCTCGGCGCGCCGGGCGCCGAGCACCACGTCCCAGCCGCTGGCCACCAGGTGCCGGGCCGTGGCGGCGCCGATCCCGCTCGACGCTCCGGTCACCACGGCCAGCGGGCGGGGTTGGCTCATCGGCGCGACGCTACTGCGGGTCCGGCGATGCGATCCGGAGACCGGGCGACGCTGCTGCGGGTCCGGCGACGCGTCCGGAGACCGGGCGACGCCGCTCCGGGCCGGGCGTCCGGGCCGGCCCTACAATCGCCGGGCCGCCCGACCTGGCCGCGGCCGCGAGGAGGGCAGGGTGGCGGAGCTGGTGGCGGAGGGCGCTGACCTGGTGCTGCGGTTGCGCACCGCCGACAAGGTCGTCGCCTTCCACGGCGACGTCAGGGTGCCGTTGCGGGCGGTGCGTGCGGTGCGGGTCCCCGGAAGTGGGTGGACGGAGCTGCGCGGCTGGCGGTCGAGCGGCCTGGCCATCCCCGGGTGGATGGCCAAGGGCAAGCGACGGCACGGCTCGGGGTGGGACTTCTCCCTCCTCGTCAAGCACGGGCCCTCCGTGGTGGTGGAGCTCAACGGGGCCGAGTTCGAGCGTCTGGTGGTCAGCGTCGACGACGGGCCCACCACCGCCGCCCGGGTGGCCGCCGCCGCCGGCATCGCTTTCACCCCGCCGGCCGCTGCGGGCTGAGCCGCCGGAGGAGCGGGCGGCAGCGGGCTGAGCCGCCGGAGGAGCAGGCCGGGCGGCCGGTGGGGCGGCGGAGGGGTGAGCGGCGGAGGGGTGGGCGGCGGAGGGGTGGGCGGCGGCGGGCTGAGCCGCCGGAGGGGCAGGCCGGGCGGCCGGTGGGGCGGGCGGGTGGCCGTCAGCCGGCCTGGGAGGCGTCGCCTTCCCCGGCGCCGTCGGCGCACGTGTCGTCGGGGCGCGGCGCCCAGGTCAGGCGGGTGGGCGCGGCCGGCTCGGCCGGAGCCTGGTCGACGACGGTGGCACCGTGGTCGTCGCCGTCGGTGACCAGGTCCCTGGCCTTGGCCGCACCGATCTCGGGACGGACGGCGGACGGCGCGGGGATCGGAGCGCCGGCCGCGCGGCGGGGCTCGACGGGGATGCGCTCGACGGCCCGGGAGAGCGAACCCTGCAGGGACCGGAGGGCGGCGATGGCGTCGTCGCGCTCGCCGAGGAGCGACTGGACCTGGGCCTCGTGGTGGCGGCGGATCTTGGCAAACTCCTCGATCAGCTGGGCCTGCTCGGACTGGGTGTTGGCGATGACCTCCTGCGCCCAGCTCTCGATCTGCTCGTGGCGCCTGCGGGCCCTGAGCTCGGCGTCGTTGGCGATCGACGCCGCCTTGGTGCGGCCCTCGGCCTCGATGCGCTCCGCGAGGATCTCGGCCTGGCGTTGGGCGGCGACGAGGGTCTCGCGCGCCTCGGCCTCGCTGGAGGCGGCCTCCTGGCGAAGCCGCTCGGCCTGCAGCTGGGCCTCGCCGAGGACGTAGTCGGCCCTGGCCTCGGCCTGGCTGATGGTGTCGGCCGCGCCCTCCTCGGCCTCGGTGAGGATCAGCGTGATGCGCTCGCCGAGGGCGGCGACGGTGTGGGGGGTCTCGCTGCGGATGGCCCCCTCGAGCTCCTCGATGCGACGCCCCAGGCGCTGGTGCTCGGTCTCGAGGTAGCGGGACTGCTCCTGGAGGTCGAACAGCTCGTTGTCGGTCTCCGAGGTGCGCTCGCAGAGGTTCTCCAGGTAGTGGTCCACCTGGTCCTTGTCGTAGCCCCGGAGGGCGATGGTGAACGTCGGGGACACGTCGGTCGCCATGAGTTGGTGACACCTCGGATCGTCTTCGGGCGGCGACGAGCGCGCGCAACATCGAGATCCCACCGGTGTCCCGGTCCCCTCGCCCACCATCGTGCCCGACGCGGCGCTCGGTGGCAAGTACCCTCGTCCCGAGCGGTGGCAAGTACCCTCGTCCCGAGCGGTGGCCAGTACCCTCGGAACCGCAGCGGTCGTCGCCGGACCGGCGCGGCGCCCGGGGAGGTCGTCCACGTGTCCGAGCAGCTCGATCCCATCGCCGCCCAGCGCCTGGCCGAGGGGCCACGCCTCTTCACCTCGGAGCTGTCGGTCGGCGAGTTCGCCCTCCTCGAGCAGATGGGCTGCCGGGCCCTCGGGTTCGTGATGGGCACCTCGATCTACCACGTCGGCTGGCAGCAGAACTTCCGGCAGAATTGCGAGGTCGAGGTGCTCTCCCAGGCCATGTACGCCAGTCGCGAGCTGGCCATGTCGCGGATGCAGGCCGAGGCGGACGCCCTCGGCGCGGACGGGATCGTCGGCGTGGAGCTGCAGTGGAAGGGGGTGCCGTGGAGCGCGGAGGCCGTGGAGTTCATCGCGTTCGGCACGGCCATCAAGGGCCCGGAGGGCACGGAGTGGAAGATGCCGGGCACCGGGAGGGCGTTCACCTCCGACCTCTCGGTGCACGACTTCTACCGGCTCGTGGCCGCCGGCCACATCCCGGTGGCGTTCGTGCTCGGGACCTGCGTCTACCACATCGCCGTCCAGTCGCTCCGCCAGATGTGGGGCCAGATGGCCAGGAACACCGAGATGACGACCCAGACCCAGGGGCTCTACGAGGCCAGGGAGATCGCCATGTCCAGGATGCAGGGCGAGGCCGAGCGCGACGGCGCCACCGGGATCGTGGGGGTCCGGGTGAGCGAGCACCGCTTCGGGTGGGAGTCCCACGTGACCGAGTTCCTGGCCCTCGGCACCAGCGTGCGCAAGGGGCCGGCGGCGACCCTGCCGACACCCACCCCGGTCCTCAGCATCTGAGGCGCGTGGGTGCAGCCAGGGATTCGCCGAGCCTGGCGGTAGCGTTGGGACCTGACGAGCGAGCGAGCCCTGGGAGGGACCCACGATGACGACCACGAGCCGGGCGGTGTTCCGCAGCTTCGAGGAGTCCACGAGCGACGACTGGCGGCTCATCGCCGCGGCGATGCCCGCCACCCAGGCCAAGGTCGCCGACCACGTCATCGAGCAGCTGCACCACCTGGCCGCCGACGACGGCGGGTTCCCCGTCAGTCGGCTCGAGCACTCGTTGCAGACGGCGACGCGCGCCGAGCGCGACGGCCGCGACCACGAGTACGTCCTGTGCGCGCTGGTCCACGACATCGGCGACACGCTCGCGCCCTACAACCACCCGGCCATCGCCGCGGCCATGCTGAAGGGGTTCGCCTCCGAGGCCAACCACTGGATGGTCGAGCACCACGGCATCTTCCAGGGCGTCTACTTCTGGCACCACATCGGCCTCGACGGCAACGCCCGTGAGGCCTACCGCGACAGCCCGTACTTCGACTACACCGAGGAGTTCTGCGCCAAGTACGACCAGACGGCGTTCGACCCCGACTACCGAAGCGAGCCCCTGGAGCACTACGTGCCCCTCGTGCACGCCTTCTTCGACCCGAAGTAGGGCCCGCTGGACCGGAGGGAACCGGGCGGGGAGGCGGAGCTCCTCACCACGGCGACATCGACCGCAGCCGGGCTGCTCCGGAGGGGCACGGCCGGGCGGAGCAGGCGCCAGCGCGCCCAGCAGGCCAGGGTGGCCCGCCTGCTCGGCGACGAGGCGGGCGTGGCCTTCGTCCTGGCCCTGACCGACGAGGTCCTGCGCATCCGCCAGCCGGAGCGCGCCGCCAGGCACCTGGCCTCGATCGTGCAGGGCGCCAGGTCGTCGGACTGGCTCGGTCCGCTCGACCGGCTCCTCCTCGGCGTCGGCGCGGCGAGCGCCCAGCGCTTCCCCCGACTTGTCATGCCCCTCGTCGCCGGGCGCCTGCGGGCGGAGCTGGCCGGCTACGTGCTCAGGGCGGAGCACCGCCCGCTCGGCCGCCACCTGGCCAGGCGACGGGCCGACGGCATCCGCCTCAACCTCAATCTCCTCGGCGAGGCGGTGCTCGGCGACGGCGAGGCCGGGCGGCGCCTGGACGCGGTCGGCCGCCTGCTGACACGGTCCGACGTCGACTACGTGTCGGTCAAGATCACGTCGGTCTGCTCGCAGATCAACGTGCTGGCCTTCGACGACGAGGTGGACCGGATCGCCGCCAGCCTGCGCCGGCTCTACGACCTCGCCGGCGCCGACGGCCGGCGCCGCTTCGTCAACCTCGACATGGAGGAGTACCGGGACCTCGAGCTGACCGTCGCCACCTTCCGCCGGGTCCTCGACGAGCCCGCCTACCGCCACCTCGACGCCGGGATCGTCCTGCAGGCCTACCTGCCCGACTCGCTGGCCCGGCTCGAGGAGCTGGCCGGGTGGGCCAGGGCCAGGCGGGTTGCGGGGGGCGGGCACATCAAGGTGCGGATCGTCAAGGGCGCCAACCTGGCCATGGAGCGCGTCGAGGCCGAGCTCGCCGGCTGGGTCCAGGCGCCCTTCGTCACCAAGGACGAGGTCGACGCCAGCTACAAGCGGATGCTCGACGCCGCCCTGCGACCCGACAACGCCGACGCCCTGCGCGTCGGCCTGGCCAGCCACAACCTCTTCGAGCTGGGCTGGGGGCTGGCGGTGGCCGCCGACCGCGGCCTGTCGCACATGGTCGAGGCCGAGATGCTGGAGGGCATGGCCGGATCGACCGCCGGGCCGCTGCGCGACGTGGCCGGCGGGCTGCTGCTGTACGCGCCGATCGTGCACCGCGCCGACGACGAGTCGGCCGTCGCCTACCTCGTCCGGCGCTTCGACGAGAACACGGGGCCCGACAACTTCCTCCGCCACCAGTTCGACCTCGCCGTGGGCACGCCCACGTGGGAGGCCGAGAGGTTGCGCTTCGAGCGGTCCGTGGCCGCCAGCCACCTTCACGCGGCACCGACGCGCCGGCGCCAGGACCGCTCGGCCGGCACGGTGGCGCCCGCCGACCCGTGGCCACCGGCCGACGGCACGGTCGCACCCGGTCACGAGGCACCCGCCCCCGGCGGGCTCGGGCCGGACCAGGACCGAGATGCGGACCCGGCCAGACGGGCAGGCGCCGACGCCCGGGCGACCTTCGCCAACGAGGCGGACACGGACCTGACCAGGCCGGCCAACCGGGAGTGGCTGCGGGGCCACCTGGCCGCCGGCCTGCCTGCCGACCTGGTCGTGCCCGCCGTGGTCGACGGCGTGCGGGTCACCGCACCGGCGACCGGGATCGGGATCGACCCGTCCGCCCCCGAAGGTCCCGGCTACCGCTGGGTCCAGGCGGACGTGGCCCTCGTCGACCGGGCCGTCGGCCGGGCGGTGGCCGCCCGCGCCGCATGGAGGGCCACGCCGGCGCCCGAGCGCGGCCGGATCCTGCACGCCGTCGCCGACCGCCTGGCCGAGGCCAGGGGGCGGCTGATCGGGGTGATGGCGCGCGATGCCGGCAAGACCGCTGCCGAGGGCGACCCGGAGGTCTCCGAGGCCATCGACTTCGCCCGCTGGTACGGCGACGCGGCGTGCGACCTCGAGTCGACAGCGGCGCGCCGCGCCATCTTCGAGCCGTACGGGACCGTGGCGGTCGTCCCCCCGTGGAACTTCCCCCTCGCCATCCCCGCCGGCGGGGTGCTGGCCGCGCTCGCCGCGGGGTCGACGGTGATCTTCAAGCCGGCGCCCGAGACCGTCGCCACCGCCTGGGTGCTCGCCGAGGCGTGCTGGGCGGCCGGCGTGCCGCCCGAGGTGCTGCACTTCGTGCCCTGCGCCGACGACGACGCAGGCCGACGCCTGGTCACCCACCCCGACGTGGACGCGGTGATCCTGACCGGGGCCTGGGCGACGGCGAGGACGTTTCTCGAGTGGCGTCCCGATCTCGCCCTCCACGCCGAGACCAGCGGCAAGAATGCCATCGTCGTCACCGCCACCGCCGATCTCGACGTGGCCGTCGCCGACCTGGTCCGCTCGGCCTTCGGCCACGCCGGGCAGAAGTGCTCGGCGGCCAGCCTGGCCATCGTCGAGGCGTCGGTCTACGACGACGAGCGCTTCCTGCGCAGCCTGGCCGACGCCGTCAGGTCGCTGCGCCCAGGTCCCAGCTGGGACCCGGCCATGACCATGGGCCCACTCGTCCGGCCGCCCGAAGGCCCGCTGGTCGACGCCCTCACCCGGCTCGGGACCGGCGAGCGGTGGCTGGTGCGGCCGGCCCAGCTCGGCGCCAACCCGCACCTGTGGTCACCTGGGGTCAAGCTCGGGGTGGCGCCGGGCTCGCCGTTCCACCTGACCGAGTGCTTCGGGCCCGTCCTCGGCCTGATGCGGGCCGACGACCTCGATCAGGCCATCGCCTGGCAGAACCAGCCCGACTTCGGCCTCACCGCCGGCCTCCACGCCCTCGACCCGGCCGAGATCATCCACTGGCGTGACCGGGTGCGGGCCGGCAACCTCTACGTCAACCGCCACATCACCGGAGCGATCGTCCGCCGGCAACCCTTCGGCGGGTGGAAGCGGTCGGTGGTCGGGCCCGGCGCCAAGGCCGGCGGCCGCCACTACGTGGCCAGCCTCGGTCGGTGGTCGGGCTCGTTCCCAGGTGACGGCATCGCCTTCGGTGCCGCGGTCGCCGGCGCGTGGCGCACCGGCCTGGCGCCGACCGACGAGAGCGGCCTGGCATCGGAGGCCAACGTGGCCCGCCACGTACCCCTGGCCCGGGTGCTGCTGCGGGCCGGGGCGGGGACCGATCCCGGTGAGGTCGGCCTGGCCGTCGCCGCCGGTCGCGCCCTCAACGTGGTCGTCGACGTGTCGAGCGCCGAGCCGCTCCGGATCGCCGCAACCGGAGCCGGGGCGGTCACCGTCGAGGGCGACGGCGAGCTGGCGGCACGGGTGGCCGACCTGCCTCCGCCGTGGTCTCCTGGCGGCGCGGGGGTCGACAAGCTCCGCCTCCTCGGCCCGGCGTCCGACGAGCTGCGCCTGGCCGCCCACGACGCCGGGATGTGGGTGGACGCCACCCCCTTCGTCGGCGATCCCGCGCTCGAGGCGCTGCGCTGGGTCCGCGAGCAGGCCATCTCCATCACCCTCCACCGCCACGGCAACCTCACCGGTCGCTACGCCCCGACGGTCCCCGGCGCCGGGCCGCCGTCGTGACCACTGCCCGCACCGGCGAGCTGGTGGCCGCACTCGAGGCCGAGCTCGGTGCCGGCGCCCACGTCGACGCCGGCACCCGTCGCCGAGCGGAGTACTCCTCGGATGCCTCCAACTACCGGGTGGTGCCAGAGGTCGTGGTCATTCCCCGCTCCGTGGACGAGGTCGAGGCGACCCTGGCCGTGTGCCGGAGCCGCGCCGTCCCCCTGACCGTGCGGGGCGGGGGCACATCCTGCGCCGGCAACGCCGTCGGGCCCGGCGTGGTCGTCGACCTCAGCCGGCACCTCGGGGCCGTGACCGCGGTCGATCCCGACGCCCGCACCGCGACCGTCGAGCCAGGCGCCATCCTCGACGACCTGCAGGCCGCAGCCGCCCCCCACGGACTGCGCTTCGGGCCCGACCCTTCGACCCACGCCCGCGCCACGATCGGCGGGATGATCGGCAACAACGCGTGCGGGGCCCACGCCATGGCCTGGGGCACCACCGCGGCCAACGTGGTCGCCCTCGACGTGGTCGACGGCACCGGCCGTCGCTTCACCGCGGGCCGCGGCGACCGGGCGCTCGACGTCGTTGCCGGCCTGGCTGCGTTCACCCACACGTCGGTCCGCCCCGTCGCCGGCGAGCTCGGCCGCTTCGGGCGGCAGGTGTCCGGCTACTCGCTCCAGCATCTCCTGCCCGACCACGGCGGCGACCTGGCCAGGGCGCTGGCGGGCACCGAGGGGACCTGCGCGGTGATCCTCGGCGCGACCGTCGGGCTGGTCGAGATCCCGGCGGCGACCGCCCTCGCCGTCCTCGGCTACGGCGACATGCCGGCCGCGGCGGACGCGGTCGGCGCGGTGACGCCCTCGGGGCCGCTCGCCCTGGAGGGGATCGACGCCCGGATGCTCGACGTGATCCGCCGCCACCGCTCCGAGTCGGCCGTCCCCGACCTGCCCCGCGGGGCGGCGTGGCTGTTCGCCGAGGTCGGCGGCGACACCCCGGCCGCGGCCGTCGCCGCCGCGGAGGCGCTCGCCGCCGGCGCCGGGGCGCTCGAGGTGATGGTGGTGCCCGCCGGTCCTGTGGCGTCGAGGCTGTGGCGGATCCGGGAGGACGGCGCCGGCCTCGGTGGCCGCACCCCCGCCGGGGCGCCCGCCTGGCCGGCGTGGGAGGACGCCGCCGTGCCGCCCGCCGTCCTCGGCTCCTACCTGCGCGACTTCGAGCGTCTCCTGGCCGACCACCACCTCGACGGCCTGCTCTACGGCCACTTCGGCGACGGCTGCGTGCACGTGCGCATCGACCTGCCCCTCGCCGACCACGCCGAGCGGCTCCGGCCGTTCCTGACCGACGCCGCCGCGCTGGTGGCGTCCTACGGCGGCTCGCTTTCGGGCGAGCACGGCGACGGTCGGGCCAGGGGCGAGCTCCTCCCGGCCATGTACTCGCCCGCCGCGCTCGACGCCTTCGCCGGCTTCAAGGCCCTCCTCGACCCCGACGGGATCCTCAACCCCGGGGTGATCGTCGATCCGGCACCGGTGGACGCCGACCTGCGCCGGCCCGCCGCGCCGCCGCTGCGCACCGTCGGCGGCTTCGCCCTCCACGCCGACGGCGGCGACCTGAGCGCGGCCGTGCACCGCTGCGTCGGCCTCGGCAAGTGCCGGGCGGACAGCGGCGCCTTCATGTGCCCCTCGTACCTGGCCACGCGCGACGAGAAGGACTCGACCCGGGGCCGCGCCCGGGTCCTCCAGGAGCTGGCCAACGGCTCGCTGATCGCCGGGGCCGACTCCCCCGAGGTGGCCGAGTCGCTCGACCTGTGCCTGTCGTGCAAGGCCTGCGCCAGGGACTGCCCGGCGTCGGTCGACATGGCCACCTACAAGTCGGAGATCCTGCTGCGCGCCTACCGCCGCCGCCTGCGCCCGGCGAGCCACTACGCCCTCGGGTGGTTGCCCCGCTGGACCGCCGTCGCCGGGCGCGCCCCCCGGCTGGTCAACGCGGCGTTCGGCTTCGCTCCCCTGGCCACGCTGGCCAGGCGGGCCGCGGGGATCGACCAGCGCCGCCCGATCCCGGCGTTCGCACCCCGCTCGCCGCGAGCACCGCGGGCAACCGGAGCGCCGAGATCACCGCGAGCGCGGCGAGCACCGCAAGCGCAGGGAGCACCGCGGGCGAGGGACCATGCCGGCCGGGATGGCGCGACGCGCCCTTCGGTGGTCATCTGGGTGGACAGCTTCACCCGGGCGTTCTCCCCGGGGGTGGCCGACGCGGCCGTCGAGGTGCTCGGCCTGGCCGGGCTCCACGCCGTGGTCCCCGAGGCGTCGGCCTGCTGCGGGCTCACGTGGATCACCACCGGCCAGCTCGACGGGGCCAGACGGCGCCTACGCCGGACCCTCGACGTGCTCGGCCCGTGGGCCGCGGCCGGCGCGACGGTCGTCGGGCTCGAGCCCTCCTGCACGGCCACCCTCCGCTCGGACCTGGTGGAGCTGCTGCCCGACGACCCCCGCTCGGCCGCGGTCGCCGGCGCCGTCCGGACCCTGGCCGAGGTGCTCACCGCGCCCGGGCGCGACCGCTCGTGGCTGGGCGGTCGCCTGGCCGGCGTGCAGGTGGTCGCCCAGCCGCACTGCCACCACCATGCGGTGATGGGCTACGACGCGGACCTGGCCGTGCTCGACGCCGCCGGCGCCGAGGTGCGCACCCTGGCGGGGTGCTGTGGCCTGGCCGGCAACTTCGGGATGGAGCGGGGCCACTACGACGTGTCGGTCGCCGTCGCCCGCCACGCCCTCCTCCCGGCCCTGCGCGGCGCCGCGCCCGGCACGGTGCTGCTCGCCGACGGGTTCTCGTGCCGGACCCAGGCCGACCAGCTGGCCGGGTGGCCGGCACGCCACCTGGCCGAGCTGCTGGCCGACCCGCCGCCGGCCCCCTAACTTGACTAACGAGCGCCGGACGAGGCTTCGACCACGAAGACCGGGATCTGCTCGAGCAAGCGGTAGCCGTGACCGGCTTCGCCAAACAATGATCCCTGACGTCGGCGTAGTCGGGGTAGGCGGCGACGGCCCGCTCCCACCACTGCGCCTTCTCGTCGCCCGGTCGGTCTTAGCCTGGTAGTCGGCGTAGTCGGGGTAGGCGGCGACGGCCCGCTCCCACCACTGCGCCTTCTCGTCGCCCGTGACCTCCCGTGCGACCATGTCCCGCTTGACCGGGCCGTCCTGCAGCTCGAGGTGCGGGTCGGCCACGATGTTGTGGTACCAGACCGGGTGGGTCGGCGCGCCGCCCCGGGAGGCCACGGCGGCGTAGGTGCCCTCGTGCTCGACGCGCATCAGGGGGGTCTTGCGCAGCTTGCCGGACTTGGCCCCGCGGGTGGTGAGCACCACGACGGGCAGGTCGCGCATCGTGGTGCCCTGGGTGCCGCCGGACGACTCGTAGAGCTCGACCTGGTCGCGGACCCACTGCTCGGGGCTCGGCTCGTATTCACCGTGGAGGGGCATGGTCCCAGTCAACCCGATCGGGGGCCCTCGTGACCGGCCCCGTTGACCGGTCCTGCGCCGGCGACCCCGGAGATCCGCGGTGCTGTGTACGCTCGGCGGCGGGACGCCCGACGCGCTCCCGGACGACCAGGGGAGGACCTTTCGCGATGAGGACACGTGGAGCAGTGGTGATGAGCGCGCCCGGCACCTACGAGGTCGTGGACCTGGAGATGGACGAGCCCCGCCAGGGCGAGCTCCTGGTCGACCTGGCCGCGTCGGGCCTGTGCCACTCCGACGACCACATCGCCACGGGCGACATCCCCGTGGCGACCTATCCGTTCTGCGGCGGTCACGAGGGCGCCGGCGTGGTCGCCAAGGTCGGGGACAACACGCCGGGCTGGGCGGTCGGCGACCACGTGATCTTCTCCTTCCTTCCCGGCTGCGGGAAGTGCCGCTGGTGCGCATCGGGCATGCAGAACCTCTGCGACCTCGGCGCCGGCCTGCTCACCGGGGCCCGCTTCGACGATCCGACCAGCTACCGGGCCCACCTGACCGACGGGACCGACGTCGGGCAGATGTGCGGGATCGGCACCTTTGCGGAGAGCTCCACGGTCGGGATCGACTCGGCGGTCAAGATCGACAAGGACCTCCCGCTCGACAAGGTGTGCCTGCTCGGCTGCGGTGTCGGCACCGGGTGGGGTTCGGCGGTCAACTCCGCGGCGGTGCGCCCCGGTGACACGGTGATCATCATGGGCATCGGCGGCATCGGCATCAACGCGGTGCAGGGAGCGGCCCACGCCGGGGCCACCAACGTGATCGCGGTGGACCCGGTTCCGTTCAAGCTGGAGAAGGCCAGGGAGCTCGGCGCCACCCACACCTACTCCGACATCGCCGAGGCCGACGAGTTTGCCAAGAGCGTGACCAACGGCCAGGGGGCCGACTCGGTGATCGTGACCATCGGCGTGGTCCACGGCGAGCACGTCGCCCAGGCCTTCGCCGCCACCCGCAAGGCCGGGACGGTCGTGGTGACCGGGCTCGGCGACATCACCGAGGTGGGCATCCCGGTGTCCATCGGTGAGCTGACCCTGTTCCAGAAGCGGATCCAGGGCTCGCTGTTCGGGGCGTCGAGCCCGAGCTCCGACATCCTCCGCCAGGCCCAGATGTACCGCGACGGCAAGCTCAAGCTCGACGAGCTGGTCACCACCGAGTACAAGCTCGACGAGGTGGCCAAGGGCTACGAGGACATGCACGCGGGCAAGAACATCCGCGGCCTGATCCGCTACTGACCACGTCGGTCGGCACCCCGCCGCCGCCTGGGTCTCCTCCGTCGCCGGGAAGGCTGCCGGTCGCGGCGATGGTCAGCGCGGCGCGCCGGGAGGTCGTCGGGCGTGACGGCGACCTGGAGGTGGTGGCCGCGGCGCTCGGTGCGGGGCGCAGCGTCCTGCTCGAGGGGCCGCCGGGGACGGGAAAGACCACGCTGCTGCGCAGCCTCACCGGTGCTGCGGGCATCCCCCTCGTCGTGGTGGAGGGCAACGCCGAGTTGACCCCCGGCCGTCTCATCGGCCATCACGACCCGTCGAGGATCCTCGCCGACGGCTACCGGCGCGACAACTTCGTGCCCGGCCCGCTGGTCGATGCAATGACCGAAGGCGGCGTGCTCTACGTCGAGGAGCTCAACCGGGTGCCCGAGGAGTCGCTCAACGTGCTGCTCGGTGCGCTCTCCGAGCGTCGCCTGCACGTCCCGCGCTTCGGCGAGGTCGGAGCCCACCCGAGCTTCCGGCTGGTGGCCGCCATGAACCCCTTCGACGCCATCGGCACGGGGCGGATCACGCCGGCCCTCTACGACCGGACCTGCCGGGTGGCGGTCGGCTACCAGACCGAGGACGAGGAGACCGCGGTGGTCGTCGCCAGGAGCCCAGGCCCCGCCCCCCTGGTGACCGCGGCGGTCGCCGCGACCCGGGCGACCCGGGGCCACCCCGACGTGCGGATCGGCTCGTCGGTTCGCGGGGCGATCGACCTGGTGGCCGTGGCCGTCGAGCTCGGGACGCTCCGCCACGGCGCGGGGTGGGCGGCGCGCGGCACGGCGTGGCGCAGCGTCGGGCTCGACGCCGCCCTGGCGTCGCTCTCGGGTCGGATCACCCGCAGGGAGGGTTCCACCCGCAGCGCGGAGGAGATCGTCACCGCCATCTGGGAGGCCGCGACCGCGACGGTCGAGGAGGAGCCCGACGCGGGAAAAGCGCCGGGTCCGATCCCCCTGCGGGCTCGGACCACCCGCCAGGCGGAGCACCACCCCCGGCCGTGACCGACCCGGGCGAGGTCGACGCCGCCCTGCGGGAGCAGGCGGCGCGCACGACGAGCCGTCGCGAGCTCCAGGCCCGCCACGACCGGCTCGACGAAGTGTCCCCCGACGTCGGCCAGCTCGACGATGACGCCCTGGCCGCGGCCATCGAGGACGACACCGACTCCGCCGTCGAGTTGCTGGTCGACCTGGCGCGGGCCACCGACCGCGACCTGCGGGCCAGGGCCAGGGCGGTCGCCGCCCGGATCCTCGTGCCCGCCGCCCGTCGCGGAGACGCCTCCCGGTCGGGGGCGGTGCGCCTGGCCACGTCCGAGCGGCAGGGTCCCGATCTCGACCTCGACACGACGGTCGAGCGGGTCGCCGCCCGGGGCGGCGACCCGCTCGCGGTGGATCTGCGCTGGCGGCGGTGGCAGCGTCCGGGTCGGGCCTACGTGCTGGTCGTCGACGCGTCCGGGTCGGTGACCGGCCGCCCGCTCGCCACCGCCGTGGCGACCGCCGCCGCGCTGGCCGCCAGGGTCGGCCCCGACGACGAGCTCGCGGTGGTGGCCTTCTGGTCCAAGGCGCTGGTCCTGCGGCCCATCGACAGCGCGGCCAGGCCCGACGCCGTGCTCGACGCCCTGTTCGACCTGCGCGGGGGCGACACCACCGACGTGGCCGGCGGCCTGCGCGCCGCGCTCGCCCAGGCCACCCGGGCCAGGGCTTCGCGTCGCGAGGTGATCGTGCTCACCGACGGGTTGGCCACCGCCGGCGCCGACCCGACCGGGATCGCCGCGGCCGCCGCCGCCGCCGGGACGGCGATCCACGTCCTCGGGCTCTCGGACGCGACCGAAGCCGACGACGCCTGCCGGACCCTCGCCGCCGCCGGCGGCGGCCGCCACGCCCCGCTGCTGCGGACCCGTGACGCGCCCGGCGCGCTGGCCGAGGTCCTGGCCGGGACCTGAGCGCCGGCCGGGACCTGAGCGCCGCCCGGGCTCACGGTGTCGCCCCGGTGCCGCCGTCGGCCGGCCCTGGCACCACCGGGCCGACACGCAGCATGGAGCTGTCGACGTTGGGGTTGGCGCACCCCCGGCCGGGGGATGCCACGAACAGGGCGGCCGTCTGCCCCGGCGGGTAGACGCGAAGCCCGGCGGTGGGGGTCGGGCGGCAGACGGACGCCTGGTAGACGGACACGTCGATCTCCTGCACGGTGGCCTGGGCCGCGTGGCCGGGCGCCAGCGTGACCGTCGGCTCGTAGCCGTTGGTGAACCCACCGGAGTAGCGGGTCGCGGGCGCGCCGATTTGCCGGGCGGCTCACCAGCGGGCCGCCCCACCCTGGCAGGATCGGTGCACCACGACCAGGGGAGACGGGACATGAAGATCGGGTTGTCGACGGGCTACTGGAGCTCGGGTCCGCCGGAGGGCGTGGAGGGCTGGATCGCCGAGGCGGAGGCCGCCGGGGTCGACAGCGTGTGGACGGCCGAGGCCTACGGTTCCGACGCCCTGACCCCGTTGGCCTGGTGGGGGGCCAGGACCACCCGGATGAGGCTCGGCACGTCCATCTGCCAGATGGCGGCCCGAACCCCCACGGCTCTGGCCATGGCCGCGCTCACCCTCGACCACCTGAGCGGCGGCCGGGTGCTGCTCGGGATCGGCGCCTCGGGACCCCAGGTCGTCGAGGGCTGGTACGGCCAGCCCTATCCCCGTCCCCTGGAGCGGACACGCGAGTACGTGGAGATCATGCGGGCCGTGTGGGCCAGGGAGGCGCCGGTCACCTACGAGGGACGCCAGTACCAGCTGCCCTACGTGGGGGGCGCCGGCCTCGGCAAGGCGCTCAGGTCGACGGTCCACCCGCTGCGAGCCGACATCCCGGTCCTGCTCGGCGCGGAGGGCCCCAAGAACGTGGCCCTCGCCGCGGAGATCGCCGACGGGTGGCTACCGCTGTGGTTCTCGCCCAAGAGCGACGCGTTCTACCGGGAGGCGCTGGCCGACGGCTTCACCCGGCCTGGCGCGCGCCACGACCTGTCGAGCTTCGAGATCGCCGGGATGGTGCCCCTCGTCGAGGGCGACGACGTGGACGCCGCCGCCGGTTCCCTCAAGCCGACCCTGGCCCTCTACATCGGCGGCATGGGTGCCAAGGACGTCAATTTCCACCACGACGTGTTCGTCCGGATGGGCTGGGGGGACGAGTGCGCCGCCATCCAGGACCTGTACCTGCAGGGCCGCCGCGACGAGGCCGTCGCCGCCGTCCCGACCGCCCTGGTGGAGGACGTGGCGCTGGTCGGGCCGGCCGACAAGATCGTCGAGGACATCGTGCGGCGGTGGAAGCCCACCTGCTTCACGACCCTCAACCTCGGGGGCTGGCCCCGCCCCGACACCCGTGGCCGCATCCTCGACGCCTTGCGCTCGTGATCGACCCCGGGAGTGCCGACCTCGCCGGCCGGGGCCTGCCGGGCGACACCGTGGGGTTGCTCGAGGGCCTGACCACGACCCGGGCCATCCGCAGGTACATCGACGAACCGATCCCCCCGGAGGCGCTGCGGGCCATGCTGTTCGCCGCGTCGAGGGCGCCGACCGGCTCCAACCGCCAGCCGTTTCGCTTCGTGGTGCTCACCGAGGGACCGACCGCGGTGGCGGCCAAGGCGCTCGTCGCCGACGCGGCCAGGAGGCTCTGGGCGGCCAAGGAGGAGCGCGACGGCTACGCCGGCGGGTCCGGCGCCGACCCGGCGTCGCCGAAGGCGCGCATGGCCGCGTCGATGCACGACCACGTCGCCCACCTCGACCGGGTCCCAGCGCTGGTGCTCCCCTGCCTGGTCCGCTACCGGGACTCCGATCCCGCCGAGGGCGGCTCGATCTACCCGGCGGTGCAAAATCTCCTGCTGGCGGCGCGGGCGCTCGGCTACGGCGGGGTGCTCACCGGCTGGCACCACGCCGTGGAGGCGGAGCTGCGCACCCTCATCGGCATCCCGCCCGAGGCGTGGATCGCCGGCACCGTGGCGCTCGGGCGCCCGGCCGGCCACCACGGGCCGGTGCGACGGCGCCCGATCGACGAGGTGGTCTTCGAGCGTTGGGGCGAGGCGCCGGGCTGGGCGGTGGACCCGCCGGGGACCCGCCACACCGGCGCCGGGCCGCCGCGGTCCCCCTGAGCGCTCCCGCCGCGCCGATCCGGTCGACCGCCGGCGCCGGTGGCTCGTAACGTGAGCCGCCGTGACCGTCACCGTGACGACCGAAGCCCTCCTCGACGCCCGCTCGGCCCAGGCCGTCGACACCGACGCCGACGGCCGGGTGCTGGTGCGCTCCGACCTCGACGGCACCTGGCAGCTCTTCGAGCTGCCCGCCGGCGGGGGCGAGCTGCGGGCCCTGACCGCCCTGCCCGGCAACGTCGGCGGCCGCTACGTGCAGGGCCGTCGCCTGGTGGTGGTGAGCGCCGACACCGACGGCGACGAGCGCCACCAGCTGTACCTGCTCGACCCTGACGGGCCGGCCGCCGACGCGCTGAGCTCGCTGCGCGCCCTCACCTCCGACCCCCGTTTCGTCCACGAGCAGGCGGGCACCAGCCCCGACGGCCGGCTGGTGGCCTTCACGACCAACCGCCGCAACGGCGTCGACTTCGACGCCTGGATCGTCGACATCGACAGCGGCGAGGAGCGCTGCGTCTGGTCGGGCGGCGGCTGGTGCCACCCGGGCTCGGGCTTCTCCCCCGACGGCCGATGGCTGAGCCTGCTCCTGCCTGGGCACCGTCCCCTCGACAACGCCCTCCTGCTGGTCGACGTGGCGACCGGAGCGGTCTCCGAGCCCGAGGCGCACGTCGAGGAGGCCGCCTCCGTGGACGCCCCGGTGTGGATCGGGCCCGACCGCTTCGTGTGCGCCTCCGACGCCGGGCGCGACACCGCCGCGCTGGTCCGCTTCGACCTGGCCGGCGACACCCGCACCGTCATCGCCGCCGGCGACACCGACCTCGACGTGGCGGCCAGCGGTGACGGCTCGGTGCTGCTCGTGATGGCCAACGACGACGGTCACACGACCGCCCACTTCGCGGACGCCGCGACCGGCGACGACCTCGGGCCGCTCCCGCTACCCGAGCCCGGCGTGGTGGCCACGGCCTACGGCTTCCCGCGGGCGATGCTCACGGAGGCCGGCGACGCCGTGACCTTCACGTTCTCCTCGCCCACCCGACCGTCCGAGGTGTGGCGCCACGACCGGTCGTCCGGCACGCTCGAGCAGCTGACCCGCAGCCCGGGCGCCGTCCACCCGTCGCTGCTCTCCTCCCCCGAGCGGCACCGGATCCGCAGCTTCGACGGCGAGGAGCTGTCGGTCTACCTGTTCCGGCCGATCGGCCCGACCGACTCCGACCGGGCCCCGGACGCGGCCGTCGGTGCCCTTCTCCCGGTGGCCTTGCGGATCCACGGCGGACCCGAGTCCCAGTCGATGTGGCAGTGGTCGCCGCTCGTCCAGGCCATCGCGTCCGCCGGCATCGCCGTCGCCGTCCCCAACGTGCGAGGGTCGACCGGCTACGGCAAGCGGTTCGCCGGTCTCGACGACACGGTCCGCCGCCTCGACAGCGTCGCCGACCTCGGGGCCATCCACGACTGGCTGGCGTCGGTCGGCCTCGACCCGGCCAGGGCCGCCCTGACCGGCGGCAGCTACGGGGGCTACATGACCCTCGCCGGGTGCGCCTTCCAGCCCGGGCGCTGGGCCGCGGGGATCGACGAGGTCGGCATGTCGTCGCTGGTCACCTTCCTCGAGCACACCTCCGACTACCGCAGGTCCCATCGGGAGCAGGAGTACGGCTCCCTGGCGCAGGACCGCGACTTCCTGCAGTCGGCGTCGCCGCTCAGCCGGATCGACGACATCCGGGCGGCGCTGTTCGTCATCCACGGGGCCAACGACCCACGGGTGCCGCTGTCGGAGGCCGAGCAGCTGGTGGCGTCGCTGCGCGAGCGTGGCATCCCCTGCGAGCTGCGGGTCTACGCCGACGAGGGCCATGGCCTGAGCCGGCTGGCCAACAAGCTCGACGCCTATCCCGCGGCGGTCACCTGGCTGGCTGGCGTGCTCGGCGTGGCGCCCGCCTGACCCTGCCCGGAGCGAGAAGCACGGAACCCGCCGGCCCGCTCAGGCGTCTCATGCTGCAGTGGGAGACCGACGGGTGTCGACGATCGGGAGGACAGGCATCGCGGCGGCCGTGGCCGCGGTGATCGGCGTGGTGGCCGTCGCGTGGGCGGGCACCTCCCCGAGCTCGGAGCCCACCCCGCATCATCCGATCGTGCTCGAGATGGGCCACGCCGGTGGGCCCGTCCCCGTCGCCACCTCCGTGCCGGCGGCCGCCGCAGCGCCCTGACACCACCGGCCGGCCGGCCTCCGGCGGGCGCGCTCCCAGGCACCGGCCCTCCGGCAGGCGCGCTCCCAGGGGCGCAGGCCCTCCGGCAGGCGCGGTTCGGGTGGGCCGATCCCACTTCTCGGGGACCTCCACGTGAGTATCCCACGTCAGGCGCCCCGAGAACCGGCTCCGGGCCCGAGAACCGGCCCCGCGGCCCTGCGGCCCTGGGCCGAAAAGCGGCCCCGTGGCCCCGAGGCCTGCGGCCCAGGACCTGCGGCCTCCCGACGCTGGGATGAGGTGCCCGGCGGCGACGAGCAGGAAGCGGAGGGGGCGGACGGCGATCCCAGGGTGGCCCCGACCCGACGGCCCTCAGCGGTCGGGGAGCAGCGAGTACTCGGGGAAGTTGCCGTAGAGCCGCTCGTCGAGGCCGTCCTCGCCGAGGGTCACTGCGTTGACCAGCAGGTCGCCGCCGACGAAGGCGCCCTTCCAGGAGTGGCCGAGCCCCCCGAAGACCTCGTCGCGGTCACCGCGGCTGCGGGGCTTGTTGATCCCGATCTTGAACGACCTGAGCTCCTCGGCGATCCGCTCCCCGGCCTCGGTGTCGTCGGTGGCGATGCTGGCCACGAGGGAGCCGTTGGAGGCGTTCATGGCCGCGAGGAGCTGGGCCTCGGTGTCGACCACGACGACCGAGTCGATGGGGCCGAAGGGCTCGGAGTGCTGCAGCGACCACGACGCCGGGGGTTCGAGCACGCAGGAGGGGGCGGCGTAGGCGCTGACGTCCTGGCCGTCGAGGAACGAGCCGTCGCCGACCGATCCCCGATGGAGCGGGATGCCGCCGCCGCGCATGGCCTCGTCCCAGGCCACGTTGAGCTCGGACGCCTTGGCGGCGTGGATGACCGGGCCGAAGTCGAGCTCGGGGAGGGCGTCATCCGGCGAGGCGACGGCGAGGGGGTGGCCGAACTGCACGGCCTGGATGACCGGCAGGTAGGTCTCGAGGAAGGCGGGAAACAGCCTGCGCTGCACGACGTAGCGGGGGTAGGCGGTGCAGCGCTGCTTGGCGTACTCGAAGCCCTTGCGCAGGTGGCGGGCGAGGAGGTGCCACTGGGAGAAGTCCCAGATCCCCCAGGTGTTGAGGCCCTCCTGCTCGAGGATGTGGCGCCGGCCGGTGTCGGCGAGGGAGACCGCCGCTCGCCGCCCGTTGGCCCGGCCGCCGACGAAGGCGAGGGCGCCGATGCCCTCGGCCCGAATCAGGACGTCGCCGAGCTCGGCGCCCTTGCCCGACAGCAGGGTGACGGGGAGGCCGCAGCGGGCGATGAGGGCGTGGGCCAGGGTGAGGCAGTGGAAGCCGCCCTGGCTCGGGGTCTTGGCCACCACCGCGTTGCCGGCCAGGAGCTGCACGAGCTCGGCGTGGACCTGGACCGACATGGGGTAGTTCCAGCTGGCGATGTTGGACACGGGGCCGGGCAGCGGTGTCCTGCGGGCGTCGCCGGTGCCGATCTGGCGTTCGATCTGGTCGACGTACCAGCGGACGCCATCGAGGCAGCGGTCGACGTCGGCGGTGGCGAGGCGCCACGGCTTGCCGATCTCCCAGACCAGCAGGAGGGCGAGCAGGTCGCGGTGCTCGGTGAGCAGGTCGACCGCGGCGGTGACCCTGGCCTTGCGCTCGTCGAGGTCGACGTCCCCCCAGCGCTTGTGCTCCTCGCAGGCGCGGGCCACGGCGGCTTCCGCGTCGGCGTAGGTGACCCGCGGCGGTCCGGGGATGGGCGAGCCGTCGACGGGGGTGGCGTGGCTGCCGGGGCTGCCGGTGCGCTTCCACTCCCCTCCGACCAGGTTGCGGATCCGGTCGGAGTCGAACGCCTCGGGGGCGACGCGCAGGCAGCGGGCGTAGGTCTCCCACCACGACGTGCCCGGCTTGAGCTGCAGTCCCATCGTGCCCCCTCGGCTCAGATGCCCGAGCTTAGGGAGGATGACGCCCCTCCCGCGCCGTGACCGTGCTGCGGAGCGTTCAGGCCTGGCGGCGACGACCGAGGGGCCGGCGGCGCCTGCGGGTCGCGCCCACCAGGACCAGGCCGCCGAGGATCAGCGCCAGGGCGTAGCGGAGGGCCATGAGCACCTCGGCGCCGGTGGACGCCAGGCCCCCGCGGCTGCTCCCGTTGCCGGTCCCGCTGCCACCTGGCGGCGCGGAGCCGGCGGACGGCGAGCCGGTGCCGCTCGGCGGGGCGCCCCCCGAACCGGGCGCCGACACCGTGACCGGTGCGGTCGACGAGGTGCCGCGGCCGGTCGCGGTCTGCACCCCGCCGGCGACGCGCGCCTCGTTGGTGATGGTGCCGCTCGACGCGGCCACCTCGACCACCAGGCGGATGGTGGAGATGGCGGCCACGTCGATGACCTTGGCCGTCCGACACCGGACCGTGGCGCCCGATGCCGAGCACGTCCAGCCGGGACCGGTGGCCGCCACGTAGGTGAGGCCGGCCGGGAGCGTGTCGACCACGTCGAGGGTGCTGCGCGTGGGCGAAGGGCCGAGGTCGGTCACCGCGAGCGAGTAGGTGGCGTCCGAGCCGGAGACCAGCTTCGGGGAGATCAGGGTCTTGACCAGCCCGAGGTTGGCGACGGGCGTGACGGTCACCGACGTCGATCCCGAGTTGTCGGCCGGGACGGGGTCGTGCCCGGTCCCGGCGACCGTGGCCGTGTTGGTCACTGCGGGGACCGCCGCGTTGGCCAGGACCACGACCAGGGCCAGCGAGGTGGCCGTCCCGACGGGGTAGCTGCCGGCCCTGGCGCAGACGACCCTGGTGGCTGTCGAGGCCTGGCAGCTCCAGCCGGTGCCGCGGACCGAGACCAGCTTCTCGCCGGCGGGGAGCGGGTCGGTCACGGTGACCGGGCCAGGGTCGGGGGTGGGCCCGAGGTTGTCGACGCGCAGCGTGTAGCGCAGGTCCTGGCCGACGAGGGCGGTGCCGCGGTGGGTCTTGCGGAGGCGCAGGTCGGCGTCGGAGCTGACCCGCGTGCTCACCGTGCTGATGTTGTTGGCGATGTCGGCGTCGGGCGTGGAGGCCGACACGGTCACCGAGTTGGTGGCGCTCGGGTAGGCGGCCGGCCCGACGGCGACGGTGAGGTCCAGCGTCGGTGCCGCGGTCGGGGCGGTGGCGGTCCCTGCGAGCAGGGGGGCGCCGAGCGAGCAGGTCACGACCGCACCGGCCGCGTCCGCACGGCAGGTCCACCCGTCGGGCGGGGTGCCCCCCGATGCGGCGTGGAGGTAGGTCTCGCCCGCCGGCAGCGTGTCGACCACCACGACGCCCTGGGCGTCGGAGGGTCCTGCGCTGGTCACCGCCAGCGAGTAGGTGGTCGTCCCAGTGGGGGTGAGCGTGGTCGCCGGGTCGGTCTTGACGATGCCCAGGTCGGCCGAGCTGGTGACGGTCGCCGGGTCGGACGCGGTGTCGTTGCCGGGGACGGGATCGGCGGTGGTCCCGGTCACGGCGGCGGTGTTGGTCAGGGTCCCGCGGGCCGACGCGGCCAGGACCACGACCAGCTGGATCGGCGGCGCGGTGTCGCCTGCGGCCAGGAGCTGGGGGTTGAAGCTGCAGCCGACCACCTGGCCGGCGGCCGCGCAGGTCCAGTCGCTGCCTCCCGACGCCGACACGAAGGTCTCGCTCGCCGGGAGGGTGTCGGTCACGGTGATCGGCGCGGCCGAGTCCGATGGGCCGTGGTCGATGACGCTCAGCGTGTAGGTCGCCCGCTCACCGGCGATGAGCGTGCCGGTGTGGGTCTTGGCCACGCTCAGGTCGGCGACGGGCGTGATGCCAGTGGTGGTCACACTGGCGACGTTGTTGGCAGCGCTCGGGTCCGGTGTCGGGCTCGACACGATGGCGGGGTTGGTGAGGGTCGCGCCCGTGAAGCCCGGGTCGACGGCCACGACCAGGTCGATGGTCGTGGCCGCCCCGCTGCCGGTGACCGCCAGGGGCCCGGCGTGCGTGCAGGTGACCAGCTGCGGGGAGTTGGTCGACGGCATGCACGTCCACCCGTCGGGCGACGACGACGACACGTACTTCTCGCCGGCTTGGCCATCGGCTCCCGAGGGCAGCGTGTCGGTGACCATGGCGCTCTGGGCGTCGGATGGCCCGGCGTTGGTGATCGCCAGGTGGTAGGTGCCCTGGGTGCCGGGCGTCAGGGCCGAGGTGGTGGCCTTGGCCAGGGCCAGGTCGGCCGAGTCGGTGACCGGCGTGGGATCGTTGGCGATGGTGGCGGCCGGGTTGGTGACCGCCACCGGGCTGGAGACGGCCGCCGTGTTGGTGACGGTGCCGCCGGCGTAGGCCGGGTCCACCGCCACGGTGATCTTGAAGGTCGAGGAAGCGCCGTTGGTGAGCGGGGTGGTGCTCACACACCGGACCGTGGTCGGATCCGAGGGCGTGCAGGTCCAGCCCGCCCCCGACGAGGACACGTAGGTCTCCTGGGGCGGGAGGGTGTCGGTGACGGTGAACGGTCCGGGGTCGTCGGATGGTCCGCCGTTGGTGACGGTCAGGTCGTAGACGCCGTTCTGGCCGGCGACGAAGCCGGCGCCCTCGTAGGCCTTGGTGATGCCGATGGCGTCGGTGGCGGTGACCTGCGGGCCGGTCGAGGTGCTGGTGTCGTTGGCGGGGTCGGGGTCGCTGCCCGGCAACGACGAAGACACCGTCGCGGTGTTGGAGATGGTCCCGGTCGCACCCGAGGCCAGGTGGACCGTCAGGGTGATGTCCGGGGCGGCGGTGACGGCCAGGGGCCCGGGGAGGGTGCAGGTCACCGCTTGTGGCGGGCCGCCCGTGGCCGTGCAGGTCCAGCTCTGGGCGCCGGTGCCGCCGGTCCCCGACACGAACGTCTCGGTCGATGGCAGGGTGTCGGCCACGGTGATCGGGCCGGCCGCGTCGGAGGGGCCGAGGTTGCTGACCGCCAGCGTGTAGGTCACGTCCGTGCCGGCGGTGAAGACCGCGGCGTGGGTCTTGAAGATGGCCAGGTCGGCGGAGACCCCGACGGTGGTCGGATCGGACGCCAGGTTGTTGGCCGGCACCAGGTCGGCCTCCGTCTCGCCCACCGTGGCCTGGTTGGTCAGCACCGTGCCGCTGGTGACCGACGCGTCGACCAGCACGGTCAGGTTGATCCCCGGCGCCGCCGCGCCCGCAGCCAGCGGCCCGGGCAGCGTGCAGGTGACCGTGGGGCTCGACCCGCTGCCGCTGCAGGTCCAGGTCCCGTTGGCCACCGAGGTCGACACGTAGGTCTCGCCGGCGGGGAGGGTGTCGGTGACGGTGACCGGGCCGGTCGCGTCGGACGGCCCGTTGTTGGTCACGGCCAGCGCGTAGGTGCCGTCCTGGCCGGCGGTGAAGGTTCCGCTGTGGGACTTGGCGATGGCCAGGTCGGCCTGGGGTGTCGCCGTCGTGGTGACCGCCGAGGTGTTGTTGGCCGGCGTCGGGTCGTGGGTCGGGCTCGACACCGACGCCGAGTTGGCCACCGCGCCGGTCGTCGATGCCGGCATGGTCAGGGTCACCGCCAGCGTCGGGGCGGCCGCGCCCGAGGCGATGGGTGAGACACTGGTGCAGGTGAGGGTGCCCGTTGACGGCTGGGCGCAGGTCCAGCTGGTGCCGCTCCCGCTGACCGCGGTGGCGCCGGCCGGCAGGGTGTCGGTCACGGTGACCGGGGGGGCGGAGGCGTCGGGGCCGGTGTTGGTGACGGCGATGTCGTAGGTGGCGGCCTGCCCGGCGACGAGCGGGCCGGCGAGGGTCTTGGCGATGACCAGGTCGGCCGACGCGATCTGCGCCGATGCGGTGGCCGGGGCGCTCTGGTAGAACCCGCTGGCGTTGCCGGTCGCACCGGTGGCGTCGTCACCCGTGGCCAGGGCCGTGTTGACGTCGGGGTTGGCGCTGCCCACCCCGGCGCTGTCTCCCGGGGTGGCCGTGTAGGTGATCACGTCGGTGGTGGTGGGTCCGACGTTGCCGCCGCCCAGCAGGGTGAAGGTGAGGGTCCTGGTGTCGGCGCCGATGGTCGGGTCGGCCAGGGGGACCCCGTTGAGCTGGGCCGAGCCGGTGTCGTAGGTCCAGCCGGTCGGGAGGGTGTCGGTCACCACGACCGCTTGCGCCGGCGCCGCGGAGGCGTCGGTCACCGTCAGCTTCCAGCCAAACGGGGTGCCGATGGTCGCCGAGCCGCTCGGCGCCCCCGATGCGGTGGTCTTGGCCACCACCAGCTGTGGGAAGACCGGGCCGATCGACGCGCCGGCCGAGGTCGGCCCGTAGGCGCGGTACCTGCTGGGGTTGCCGGCGACGCCGCCGGACACGGCGTCGTAGCTGGCGGCGGTGGCCGTGTTGGTGATCGTCTCGCCGGTGGTCGCCGTGGCGGTGACGATCGAGGTGTCGAAGCTGAGCGCCGCGCTGTCGGTCCCTGCCGTGGTCCCGATCGGCCCGGGGAGGGTCCAGCTGATGGTTCCGGGGCTGCCCCCGGTGGTGGACGGGGTGAAGACGCCGCCGTTGGAGATGTTGGTCGGCGCGCTGAGGCCGGCGGGCAGGGGGTCGTTGACCACGACGTCGTAGGCCGGCGCCGAGCTGGTGGCGGTCGAGTTGGTCACGGTGACGTGCCAGGTGAAGGTCTGTCCCGGCTGGGGGGCCGGGTTGCTGACCGCCTTGGCCATGCTCAGGTGGGGCTCGATGACGGTGACCGGCGCGGTGGCCGACGGGGAGCCGTAGGTGTAGGTCGTCGAGGGCGGCGGGATGGTGGTGGGGTCGGGCCCGACGGTCTGGTTCCAGTTGGCCGTGATGCGGTTGACCAGGGTGGTGCCGGCCACGACGGTGGCTCCGCCGGCCTTGGTCTTGGCCGGGTAGGCGGTGTACACGAGGGTGACGGTCCGGGCCACCGTGTCGTTGGTGACGTCACCGACGAACCAGGCCAGGCGGGTCGACCCGTCGGCGGCCGGCGTCGGCGTCTGGAGCGGGGTCACCGCGGTGACGCCGAAGTCACAGGGGCCGTTGTTGGCGTCGATGCAGGTCGTCTGGCCGTAGCTGTCGAAGGTCATGCCGTTGGGCAGGGTGTCGATGGCCGTGAGGTTGGGCAGCGTGGTGTCCGCCGGGATGGTCACCGTCGCCGTGTAGGTCGTGGCGACTCCGATCGTGACGCTGCTCGGGTTGGCCGCCTTGGTCACCGTGGCGCCCGGGCTGGTGACCGAGTCGGACGCGGCGGCCGAGTAGCCGGTGCCCGTGGTCCGGCCACCGCTGGCCAAGCTGGCGACGGTCACCGACGCGTTGTTGGTCACCGGGGCGGTGCCGACCGCCGGGTTGGGCATGGTGGCGGTGTAGGTGAAGGCGTGGTTGGCGCCCGGGGCGATGGAGGCGTAGGTCCAGGTGATGGCCCCCGACGAGCCCGCCGCGCATCCCGTTGGCGAGGTGGTGTAGGCGCCGCCGTCGGAGACACCGGTCGGGACGCCCATGCCGGCCGGGAGGCAGTCGGTCACGGCGACGTTGTATGCCGTGGAGGCATTGGCCACCGCCGGGTTGGCGGCGGTTACGGTGAAGTTGACTGCCGCGCCCGGTCCGGCGCGGTGGGCGGAGGCGTCGGTCTTGGCCAACGTGATGTCGGGCTCTTTGACGGTGACCGCAGTGGACGAGGTGACCGGCGTTTGGGGGGCGCCGGCCGAGGTGTCGTAGCCCAGGCTGGCCGTGTTGGGCACCGTCGAGCTGCGGTGGTTGGCGCCCACGTCGGCGATCACCGCCTGGTAGGTGAGCGTGACCACCAGCGGGGCCGACGGGCCGACAGCCAGCGGCGTCGGGTAGGTGACGGTCAGGGTGTTGGTCCCGGCGTCGTGCACCGTCGTGAAGCTGGCCGACGTGGTCGACGGGGTGGTCGCCCCGGTGGCGGAGACCGACGCCGACCCGGGCACGTAGGTCTCGTCGGCGCCGAGCGGGTCGCTCAGCGCGCCGGAGTACACGGTGGTGCCGGCGGGCGCGGTGGCGGTCACGGTGTAGCTGACCGTCTGGCCGATGGTGGCCGACGTCGGGCTCGCCGTCTTGGCCAGGGTGGGCGCGGCCAGTCGCACGGTGGCCGAGCCGGTGGCCGGGGGTGAGCCGCCGGTGTCGGGCGTGTAGGTGTTGGCCGGGCCGTTGTCGGGCTGGCCGTGGTAGGAGGTGACCGATGCGGTGTTGGTCAGCGACTCGTTGGTCGCGAGGGTGGTCGGCAGGGTGACGGTGTAGGTCAGCGTGGAGGTGCCGTCGGTGATGGCCCCGCCTGCGGCCTGGGTGGCCGCGGGCACGGTGATCCCGCTCCAGGCGATGGTCGCCGGCGCGGTGCCGGCGCAGCTGCCGCCGTCGGAGATGGCCGACACCTCGCCGCAGGTGAGCGGGGCGGGCAGCGGGTCGGTGAGGGCGGTGTCGACCGCCGGCACCAGGCCGGTGTTGGTGAGCTCGACGGCGTAGCCGACCGCCTCACCGTCGGTGACCGTCGGGGAGGGGACGGAGTTGGGCGCGCCGTCGAGGGTGGCGACCGACTTGGTCAGGGTCACCGACGGCCGGGTCAGCTCGTAGGTGGCGTTGGCCCGCAGCGACACCGCATCGCCGGCCGTGTTGAGCTGGGTCTCCTTGGCCAGGTTGTCGGTGATGGCGAAGCTGTTGGCCGCGCTCGGGTCCGCTGTCGGGGACACGGCCAGGAAGCCGTGGAACACCTGGCCGCTGCCGTCGCCGTTGGGCCCGACGTACAGATCGGGGTTGCCGCCGGGCACGGTCGTGCCGAGGGTCCAGGTCACCTCGCTGGTCGGGGTGGTCGTGCCGTCGAACGAGTTGGCCGGGCCGGTCGCCGACTCCGACCCGGGGACGTAGGTGGAGTTGGGCGGGAGGAAGTCGCCGACCACCGGGTTGCGGTTGGTGGTGCCGGCCGGAAAGGCGACGGTGACCTCGAAGCAGATCGTGTCGCCCTTCTGGTAGATCGGGGTGGCCGTGGTCGTGTAGGTCTGGGTGGCGCAGTCGACCGGGCTCGTGGTGGGGACCAGCGCCACGGCCTTGGTGATGGTCGGTGAAGGGGCCGTCTCCGACGCATGGGAGCCGTTGACCGGGGTCTCCGGGGACGACTCGCCGCTGAAGAGCAGCGTGGTGTCACCGCTGGGGCAGACCTCACCCCCGACCGCGCCGTTCTGGCAGGCCCCGCGGGCGGTCCCGGTGATCGAGGTGGTGTTGGTGAATCCGTCGGTCGACAGCGTCGGCGTGGTCGGGCCGCCCGAGCCCTGGTACGAGCCGCGGTCCACGGCCGGGAAGGTGATCGCCGCCCTGGTGCCGGTCGGCAGGGTGCCGAGGGCCCACGTGATGGTGAAGCCGCCGCCCGCCGTCTCCGCCACCGACGTGTAGGGGACGCTCGGGTCCTGGCCGACCTGGGGAGCGCAGGCCGGGTCCCCCCGGGTGTCGTAGTTGACCGACCCGAGGGGGCACATGCCGTTGGGCAGGTTGTCGGTGACCACCACGCCGGTCGAGTAGCGGTACTCGCTGGTCTCGTAGTTCAGCGTGTAGGTGTGGACCCCCCCGTTGGTGAAGCTCGATGCGCTGTCGGACTTCTGGATGGCCAGGTCGACGGCCTCGACCGTCTGGGTGGCGCTCGAGGTCACCGGGTCGGTGGTGCCGGCAGCCAGCGTCCCCCGGTAGTTGCCGGAGGCGACGGCCAGGTTGGTCAGGCTCTGAGCGTCGGTGGTCTCGGGACCGTTGTTGTTGTCGAGGTTGGAGGCCTGGGCGCCCGATGCCGGGGTCGGCACCGTCCCCGACCAGGTGCCGGTGTTCTCCCGGAGCGGCACGCCGGCCAGGTAGGTGAGGGTGGTCGACGCGCCGGGCGCCAGGTTGCCGACGTTCCAGACCACCTGGGTGTAGGTGCTCCCGCCCGCCGCGACCGGCTGGGCGGGCAGCGACCCGTCGCCGCCGGAAGGGGTGAGGCCGACGGTCGAGACCGACACCGGGGTCAGGCAGGTGGACGGGTTGTCCGTCGCGCCGGCGCTGAGGGGCCCGCTGCCGGGGTACTCGGAGGTCGATCCGGGGTTGGTGCCGGCGGAGTCAGTGGTGTTGTCGACCCCGCCGCAGCCGAGGAGCTCGAGACCGGCCGGCAGGTAGTCGGTGACCGTGGTGGCGTCGGTCGCATCCAAGGCGGAGTTGTGGACGGTGAGGGTGTAGGTGTCCTTGCTCTGGTGGACGCCTCTCGGCAGCTCGGCCTCGGGCTCGGCCTGCGACTTGGTGATCGAGATGGGCACGATCTGGGTGGCCCCCGGGGTGGCCGCGGCCGAGCCCGTGTAGTTGGCCCTGACCGGTGCGCCGGTGGCGTCGAAGGTCGGCACCGTCCTCGGGTTGCTGTTGACGTACACCGATGGCGTGTCGGTGTAGGTGGTGCCCGGGTACAGGGCGTCGGCCGTCGGCTCGACCGCCCCCTGGAGCTGGAAGGTGATCGACGTCGACGCCGACGGCTGCAGGTCGAACAGGTTGGACCAGATCAGGGTGGTCCGCCCGGGCGCAGGCTGGTCGGCGAGGATCGTCGGGTCGCCGACGGTGGCCGGCGTGGTCGACCCGGCCACGTAGCTGACCCCGGCGGGGAGCACGTCCTCGAAGGAGGCGTTGTACCCGGCCGGCTCTCCCGCCGGGTTGGTCGCGGTGAGGGTGACCGTCGCCGGGCTGCCGTAGAGGACCGAAGGCGGGGCCGTCTCGCTCATCGTGACGTTCGGGGTGCCCGCCGCCTGGGCGACGGAGGCGACCACGACGGGGAAGCCGAAGACGGTCAGGCCGGCGGCGACGATCCCGACCACCCTCGACGTGTGTCGCCTCACGCTGCGTAGTGTGACAGGCGCTCGATCCGAATGCCAGCGTCGCGGCGCGTTCTCGTCACGTTTCGGCCATCGACCGGGTCGGGCTCGCCGGCGGCCGGCCGGGTGCGAGACTGCGACGATGCGACCGGAAGCCCTGCTCGAGACCCTCCACGCCGAGGGCGCGGCCCTCCTCGAGATCGTGCCGGGCCGGCTCGACCAGCCGGTGCCGCACTGCCCGGGGTGGGACGTGGCCGCCCTGCTGGCCCACACCAGCGGCATCTACCGGTGGGTGACGGCCGTGGTCGACACGGGCGAGCGTCAGCCCGTCGGGGACGACGCCCCGGCGGGCGACGTGATCGACGGGTACGCCGGGTCGTTGGCCGCCCTCGAGGCCACCCTGGCCGCCACCGACCCGGATCGTCCGGTGTGGAACTTCGGCGCGTCCAAGGATCTGACGGCGCGCTGGTGGTTCCGGCGCCAGGCACTGGAGACCGCGGTGCACCGCTGGGATGCCACGGTCGCCACCTCCGGCGAGCCGGACCCGGCCTCCTGGTTGGAGGCCGACCTGGCCGTCGACGGGATCGACGAGTACCTGGCCGATTTCCTGCCCCGGCTGCTGCGCCGACCCGTCGACGGGATCGCGGGCACCCTGCACCTCCACTGCACCGACACCGACGGCGAGTGGCTGATCGACCTGTCGGCCGAGCGGCCCACGCCCGAGCGCACCCACGCCAAGGCGGACACCGCGCTGCGCGGTCCGGCCTCCTCCCTGCTCCTCTGGCTGTGGAACCGGACCGACGTCGACGCCGGCCGGCTCGACGTGTTCGGTGGCGAGCAGGTCGTCGACGCCTGGCCGTCCATCCGGCCCTGACCCGCCCGGCGCCGGCCCTACGGGTGGACGGCGGGAGCCACGTCGTCGGCGATGGGCATCTCGCTCGCCGGCACCGCGGTCGAGGGCACCGCGGTCGAGGGCACCGCGGTCGAGGGCACCCCGGTCTCGGCCTCGTGGGCCCCGTCCACGTAGCGGCCCCCACGCGACCACGACGCCGCCGCGGCGACCAGGCAGGCGAGGGCGGCGAACACGAACGCCTCGGTCAGGCCGGAGTGGAACGGCCCGGAGATGAGCATCGGGAAGAAGGCGTGCCCGGTGAGGGCGGCCTGGTTGGGGGCCGAGAGGTGGTGGAGCACGCCGGTGCCGACGAGGGATTGGATCGGGTTGTAGCCGAGGAAGGCGGCGAAGAGGATCGACACCGGCGGCAGGTGCCCGATCCGGGCGGCCGTGGACGCGGCCACCCCGTGGGCGCTCAGCCCGTGGGTCAGGGAGCCGGAGAGGGTGGACGCCAGTCCGACGATCATCAGCGTGAAGAAGATCCCGATGGACAGGACCTGCGCGGAGTTCTGGAACGTCGAGTTCATGCCGCCGCCTGCGCCCCGCTCGGCGGGCGGGAGGCTGTTCATCACGCCCGCCCGGTTGGGGGCGGCGAAGGCGCCCATCCCGAGGCCGACGCCGAGCAGGATGGCCGCGAAGGCCACATAGTTGAAGTCGACGGGCAGCAGGAGCATGAGCACGAAGCAGACGGCGGAGGTGACCATCCCGCCCGTGGCGAAGGGCCGGGCGCCGTAGCGGTCCGACAAGATGCCCGACACCGGCCCGGCGATCAGGAACCCGGCGGTGAGGGGAAGCATGTAGATGCCGGCCCACAGGGGAGTCTGGGTGAAGCTGTAGCCGTGCTCGGGCAGCCAGATGCCCTGGAGCCAGATGATCAGCATGAACATGAGCCCGCCGCGCCCGATGGCGGAGAGGAACGTCGAGAGCGTGCCGAAGGTGAAGGCCCGGATCTTGAACAGCCGCAGCCGGAACATGGGCTCCGCCACCCGCGTCTCGATCACCGCGAAGGCGATGAGCAGGGCCACGCCGGCGCCGAGCTCAGCCAGGACCCTCGCGCTCCCCCAGCCCATGTCGTGGCCGCCGGCCGGCTCGATCCCGTAGGTGATGCCGATCATCACCAGGATCAGCCCGGCGGCGAAGGTGACGTTGCCCGCCCAGTCGATCTTGGCCCGGCGACGGATGCCGCGGTCCTGGAGCTTGAGGTAGGACCAGACGGTGCCGAACAGCCCGAAGGGCACCGAGACGAGGAAGACCAGGCGCCAGTCGATCGGCGCCAGGATGCCGCCGAGGATGAGCCCGATGAACGAGCCGCTGATGCCGGCGATGTTGTTGATGCCGAGGGCCAGGCCCCGCTGGTTGGCCGGGAAGGCGTCGGTGAGGATGGCGCCGGAGTTGGCGATGAGGAAGGCGGCGCCGATGCCCTGCAGGATGCGGCCGACGATCAGCCAGAGCGCCCCGCTCCTGCCGGTGAGCGGGTCGACGGTGAGCAGCAGCGACGCGACCGTGTAGACCACGAAGCCGAGGTTGTACATCCGCACCCGGCCGAACATGTCCCCGAGGCGTCCGAGGCTCACCACGAGCACGCTGCTGACCACGAGGAAGCCGAGGATCATCCACAGCAGGTAGAAGCTGTTGCCGGGCGCCAGCGGGTCGAGACCGATGCCGCGGAAGATGTCCGGCATGGCGATCAGCATGATCGACGAGTCGATGGTGGCCAGCAGCACACCGATGGTGGTGTTGGAGAGCGCGGTCCACTTGTAGCGCTCGCCTCGTGGATCCGTCCGGTCGTCGATGCCCGTGGCCGGGACCTGGTCCAACGCGGTCACCTGCGGTGCCTCCTCGAAGCCGTCAGTTGGCCGGCCGTTAGTTAGTCCGGCTAAGCATACCGCTCCCCGTCCCGGCCCGCTCGCCCGCCAGTGGAATCCGGGGGCGCGGGCGGTCATGATGTGGGCCGACAGACACGACGAGTGCTTGGGGGGTGCGTGATGGGCAACGTGCGGGTCCTGGTCGGCACACGGAAGGGCGCCTTCGTCCTGACCGCCGACGGAGGCCGGGCCGACTGGAGGGTCAGCGGCCCGCACTTCGGCGGGTGGGAGCTCTACCACGTCAAGGGTTCGCCGGTGGACCCCGACCGGCTCTGGGCGGCGCAGAGCACGGGATGGTTCGGGCAGGTGATCCAGCGGTCCGACGACGGTGGCGCGACCTGGAGCCCGGTCGGCAACCACTTCCCCTACGACGGCGTGCCGGGGACCCACCAGTGGTACGACGGCACCCCCCACCCGTGGGAGTTTGCCCGGGTGTGGCACCTCGAGCCATCGCCGCATGATCCCGACACGGTGTACGCCGGGGTGGAGGACGCCGCCCTGTTCCGCTCGACCGACGGAGGGGGCAGCTGGGAGGAGCTTTCGGGGCTGCGCCGCCACGACACAGGGGGCCAGTGGCAGCCGGGGGCGGGTGGCATGTGCCTCCACTCGATCCTGCTGCACCCGACCGACCCCGACCGGATGGTGGTCGCCATCTCCGCAGCGGGCGCCTTCCGGAGCGCGGACGGCGGCCGCACATGGGAGCCGGCCAACGCCGGGCTGCGCTCGGAGGGGATCCCCGATCCCGACGCCGAGGTGGGGCACTGCGTCCACCACCTCGCCATGCACCCGGCCCGGCCGGACGTGCTGTTCATGCAGAAGCACTGGGACGTGATGCGCAGCGACGACGGGGGCGGCTCGTGGCGGGAGGTGAGCGGCAACCTGCCGAGCGACTTCGGCTTCCCGATCGACGTCCACCCCCATGAGCCCGAGACCGTGTTCGTCGTGCCGATCACCAGCGACTCGCTCCACTACCCACCCGACGGCCGGCTGCGGGTCTACCGGAGCCGGACCGGCGGCGACGACTGGCAGGAGCTCACCGACGGGCTCCCCCAGGAGAACTGCTACGTCAACGTCCTGCGCGACGCCATGTCGGTCGACTCCCTCGAGCCGGCGGGCGTCTATTTCGGCACCACGGGCGGCCAGGTCTACGCCTCACCCGACTCGGGCGACTCGTGGGCCCCGATCGTGCGCGACCTCCCTGCCGTGCTCTCCGTCGAGGTGCAGACCCTCCCGTGATCCGCGTGGTGCTCCCCGCCCACCTGCGCACCCTGGCGGGGATCGGGGGGGAGGTGACCCTCGACGTCGGTGCCCCCGTCACCCAGGACTCGGTCCTCGATCACCTGGAGTCGAGCTACCCGATGCTCAGGGGCACGGTGCGCGACCCGGTCACCAGGCGCCGGCGCCCCTTCGTGCGCTTCTTCGCCGGGGAGGCCGACCTGTCCCACGACCCACCCGACGCCGCCCTGCCGCCCGCCGTGGCCGAAGGGCGCGAGCCCCTCGTCGTCGTGGGCGCGATGGCCGGAGGCTGAGCGCCTCAGCGTCCCACGTCGACCAGGACCTTGCCGACGGCTCCGTCCTCGACGGCGCGCTGCGCGGCGGCGACCTCGCCGAGGGGGAAGGCCTGCACCGGGAGGGCCGAGAGGGCGCCGGCGCCGACCGCCGTGGCCGTCCAGGCGACCGCGGCGGCGATCTCCCCCGCCGGCACGCCGTAGAGCAGGACCCAGTGGATGCGCACGTTGGCCGCCATCAGGCGCCGGGTCGGGATCACCGGATCGGACGGCTCGTTGGCGTACACGGAGATGACGGTCCCGGCGCCCGCCACGGCGAGGTCGAGGTCGAGGTTGGCGCCGAGGGCCACCTCCACGATGTGGTCGACCTCGGAGGTGAAGGCGGTGAGCGTGTCGACGGCGCCCGGCTCCCGGTAGTTGACCACCAGGTCGGCGCCGGCCGCTCTGGCCATCCCGGCCTTGGCCTCGGAGCTGACCGTCGTCGCCACCGTCGCCCCGGCCTGCTTGGCCAGCTCGATGGCGTAGTGACCCACCGCACCGGCGCCCCCGGCGACGAGCACGGTCGCCCCGGCCAGAGCGACGGGATCCCCGCCCAGGCAGTGCGCGGCGGTGAGCGCCGGCACACCCAGGCAGGCACCCAGCTGGTCGGAAGCGTCGTCGGGGAGCGGCACGGTCCGCTCGGCGGGGACCACGGCGTGCTCGGCCGCGGTGCCGTAGCGGTTGGCGAAGGCGGCGAGGTAGAGCCAGACCCGCTGGCCGACGGCCCGGTCCTCAACCCCGTCACCGAGCGCGTCGATGACCCCGGCGCCGTCCTGGTGGGGGATCTGGAAGCCGTCGGGCGCGGCGCCGGTCGCCCCGGACCTCGACTTCCAGTCGGTCGGGTTGACGCCCGACCAGGTCATGCGCACCCGGACCTCACCGGGCCCTGGCGCGGGGGTCTCGACGTCCTCGATGCGGATGACCGATGCGTCACCGGTCTCCCGGTAGAGCGCTGCTCGCATGCCTGTCGACCTCCTGGGTTGGACCTGCGGCAGTCTGCCCGGCAACGGCGCGCTTCCCGGGCGGTTGCCGGTCGCCGAGGCTGGGTACGCGAGCCCTGTGGTGGAGCGATCGGCGGTGGGTGGGCCTCCCGAGCTGCCCGGGATCGAGGACCTGCGCGTCGTCGGTCGGGGTGGCTTCGCCACCGTGTACCGGGGCTGGCAGCCGGCGTTCCACCGCTCGGTCGCGGTCAAGGTCCTCGACGTCGGTCCCGGGACGCCAGGGGTCGCCCGCTTCGAGCGCGAGCTGCGCGCCCTCGGATCGCTGTCCGGTCATCCCCACGTGGTGGCGCTCTACGACGCCGGGACGTTGGCCGGCCGGCCCTACCTGGTCATGCCGTACCTGGGCGGCGGCTCCCTCGAGCGGCGGCTGCGCGACGGTCCTCTCGGGCCGGTCGAGGTCGTGGAGCTCGGGATCGCCGTGGCCGACGCCCTCGATGCCGCCCACCGCATCGGCATGCTCCACCGGGACGTCAAGCCGGCCAACATCCTGGTCACGGACTACGGGGAGCGCCAGCTGGCCGACTTCGGCATCGCCCGCTTCGCCGACTCGACGGTCACCCACGGCCAGCTGGCCGCGACGGTCGGCTACGCCGCCCCCGAGGTCCTGAGCGGTGAGCGGGCGACGACCGCGTCCGACGTCTACTCCCTCGGCGCCACCCTCTACCACGCCCTGCGCGGCGCACCCGCGGTCGCATCCCGCGACGGCGAGTCGGTGATCAGCTTCGCCCTGCGGGCCATCGAGGACCGTCCCCCGGCCCTCGACGGCGCCGGCGTCCCGCCTGCGCTCGCCGCCGTGGTGACCCGGGCCATGGCCAAGGACCCGGCCGACCGGTACCCGACGGCGGCCGAGCTGCGAGATGCCCTCGCAACCCTCGGCGTCGGCCGGCCCGGGTCGGGTAGCCCGGTAGCTCCGCCGCCGGCGACGTCCGACCCCGGGCTCGGGGCGCCCGCCGCCGCTGGCCGGGTGCACGACACCCGCCGCCGGGGCCGTGCCCTCGCAGCCCTCGGCGCGGCGGCGGTCGTCGTGGCCATCGGTGCCGTCCTCGTGCTCACGCAACGAGGCCACCACCCGCCCAGCGCGGCACGCACGGCGACGTCGCGGCCCGCGGGCGCGGGGTCATCGACGGCGCCGACCACGCCACCGGCGTCCCCGACCATTCCGGCGGGTGCCCCCAGCCCGGGGAGCACGGCCACGCCAGGCAGCACGGCCACACCAGGAAGCACGGCCACACCAGGGAGCACGGCCACACCAGGAAGCACGGCCACGCCAGGCGGCACGGCCACCCCGGGTGGCGCCATCGCTCCTGGCGGCACGGCCACGCCAGGCAGCACGGCCACCCCGGGTGGGAGCACCGCTCCGTCTCCGTCCACCACGGCGCGATCGACCTCCGCCCCCGCCGGTGCCGCCGGCCAGACCGGCTCGCCGGTCACCCTCACCCGCACGGTCGACGCCTACTACGGCCTGGTCAACCAGCACCGCCTCGACCAGTCGTTCGGGTGGCTCAGCCCCGCCTACCAGCAGCGGATCGGCTTCGCGTTCTACCAGCGGTTCTGGGACGCCATCGTCCGGGTCGACCTGGTGGCCGTCGACTCGGCGAGCGGCCGCACCGCCGTGACCCTCCACTACGTCGAGGCCAACGGCACCACGTCCACCGAGCACGCCACCATCACCTTCACGACCGACGCCACCTCGGGCCGGCTGCTCATCGACACCTACGCCGTGACGTGAGCCGCCCGTCGCCCGAGCGCCCTGGACGCGGCCTCCCGAGACAGGTCGCCCACCCCGGCAGCCGCGTGGGCGGAGCCTGAGCGACGGCCTCGTCCACCCCGCGAGGTCGTTCCCTCCTCCTGCTGTTCAGGTGGGTCCCGCCTGTTCAGGTTCGCGGGGGACAGGCTGGGGCGGCGGCGGTCCCACGTAGCGGGCGGAGGGACGGATGATCCGCCGGCTCTCGGCCTGCTCGGCGATGTGGGCGCACCAGCCGATGACCCGGCTGACCGCGAACGTCGGCGTGAACAGCGCACGCGCCAGCCCGCAGCACGACATCACCACCCCGGCGTAGTACTCGACGTTGGCGTAGAGCGGGCGGTCGGGGTGCAGCTCGCGCAGGGTGTCGGTGATGGTCCGCTCGACGGTCACGGCGAAGTCCACCAGCTCACCGCCGAGGCCGGCGGCCACGTCGCGCAGCATGAGCGAGCGGGGGTCGTCGGTCCGGTACACGGGGTGGCCGAAGCCCATGATGCGCTCGCCCCGGGTCACGGCGTCACGGACCCAGGCGGCCGCGTTGGCCGGCTCGCCGATGGCCTCGAGCGTGTCGAGGGCCCGGCTGGGCGCGCCCCCGTGGAGGGGACCGGAGAGGGCCCCGATGGCCCCGGTGACCGCCGAGCCGGCATCGGCGCCGGTGGAGGTGATGACCCGCGCCGTGAAGGTGGACGCGTTGAATCCGTGGTCCACCGTCAGGATCAGGTACTGCTCGACGGCTCTCGCCGCCACCGGGTCGGGACGGCGCCCTTCGAGCATGTAGAGGTAGTTGGCCACGTGCCCGAGCTGCGGGTCCGGTTCCACCGGCGCCTCGCCGCGCGACAGCCGCCACAGGGCGGCCACGAGCGTCGGCGTGGCCGCGACCAGGCGGAGCAGGTCGCGCCGGCGCGCCGCCGGGTCGCCACCCCACAACGGGACCATCCCGTCGGCGCCGGCGAGCAGGGAGACGGCGCTGCGCAGGCCGCCGAGGCCGGTACCGCTCGTCGCGGCCACGCCGGCGAGCAGGTCGACCAAGCCCGCGGGGAGGGCCCGCAGCGGCCGGGTCTCGGCGTCGAAGGCGGCGCGCTCGGCGACGGTCGCGGGCAGGGCGCCGTCCATCAGCAGGCGCCACACGTCCTCGAGCGGGCGTCGCGCCGCCAGGTCCGTGGCCGAGTGCTGGCGGTAGTGGTAGAAGCCCTGGAGGCCCCGGACGTCACCGACCTCGGTGTCGGTGACGGCCACACCCTTGAGGCCGGCCGGGACGTCGAGCAGCGGGTCGGCGGAGGTCGTCGTCATGCTGGCCATCTTGACCCGCCCCTCGGAGTTGATCAAGATTGATCCATGATCAACATGCAGCGGACGGTGGCTCGATGGACGGTGGCTCGGTGACCGCCAGGCGGCTGACCACCGCCCAGGCCGCGGCGCGCCTCGGGGTCAAGCCGGCGACGCTGTACGCCTACGTCAGCCGGGGCCTGCTCCAACGGGTGCGGACCTCGGCGGGCAGCACGTTCGACGCCGGCGCCGTGGAGCGCCTGGCCCAGGGCTCGCGCCGCCCGCACGGTCCCGCCCCCCTGGCCTTCGTCACCGAGCTCACCCTGATCGAGGGAGGCACCTACCGGTACCGGGGCCTCGACGCCGTCGAGCTCAGCCGGTCCCGATCCTTCGAGGAGGTGGCGTCCTGGCTGTGGCAGGGCGCCTGGCCCGACGAAGCGGCGCCGTGGGTGGCGCCCCCGGACCTGGTCGCCGCCGCATCCAGGGCCTGCGCGGGCCTCGACCCCAGGTGCACGCCCGCCGACCGGTGGCGGGTGGCCGTCGCCGCGGCGGCCACCGCCGACCCGCTCCGCCACGACCGCGCCGCCACCTCGGTCGCCGGCGCCGCCCGGGGGTTGATCGCCACGCTGGTCGAGGTGCTGCCCGTGATCGCGGTGCGCGGGTCGGCACCGACCCCGTCGGCCCCACTGGCCGCCCGCCTCTGGCCGCGTCTGAGCCCCGTGCCCGCCACCGCCGCCCGGCTGGCCGCCCTCGACGCCGCCCTGGTGCTGATGGCCGACCACGAGGTGGCTGCGTCCACGCTGGCGGCCAGGACGGCGGCGTCCTTCGGTGCCGACCCCTACGCCGTGGTGCTCACCGGGATGGCGTCGGCCAGCGGCCCCTGGCACGCGGCCAGCTCGCTCGAGGTGCGGCCGGTGCTGGCGCGCGCCGAAGCCCACGGCGCGGCGGTCGCCCTCGGCGAGGTGCTCGGCCGGGGCGCCCAGGTCCACGGCTTCGGTCAGCCCCTCTACCCCGACGGCGACCCGCGGGCGACCGAGCTGCTCGACCGCCTGCACGCCTTCCCGGTCTCCCTGGACGCGGTCGAACGGGTGATCGAGCTGGCCGCGGCGAGGGGCATGCCCCCGCCCAACTGCGACTTCGCCCTGGCCGCGCTGGCCCACGCCACGCTGATGGTGCCAGGCGCCAGCGAGGCGGTCTTCGTGCTGGCCCGCACCGCCGGGTGGATCGCCCACGCCATGGAGGAGTACGCAGCGCGCTCGGCGTTTCGGGTCCGGGCCACCTACGTCGGGCCCCGCTGAACGGCCGCGCCCCGAGCTCCGCTCAGCCGAGCAGGGCGGGGGCCAGGGCGGCGAGCTCGTCGATGGCGGTGGACGGGTCACCGAGGGGCTGGATCACCACGTGGTCGGCGCCGCCGTCGAGATGCTGGCCCACCCGCTCGGCGATCGCCGCCTCGTCCCCCCACGCCACGATGTCGTCGACCAGCCGGTCGCTGCCCCCGTCGGCCACGTCGCGCTCCGAGTACCCGAGGTGCAGGAGGTTGTTGACGTAGTTGGGCAGCTGGAGGTACCTGCCCATGTGGTCCCTCGCCACGCGCCGGGCCTCGGACGGGTCGGTCGACACCACCACGGCCTGCTCGGGGACGAGCAGCTTGTCGGGTCCGAGGGCCTCACGCGCCACCGGCGTGTGCGACGCGGGCACGAAGTACGGATGGGCGCCGTCGGCCCGCTCGGCGGCCAGGGCGAGCATCTTGGGGCGGAGCGCAGCTACGACCCTCGGCACGGGGACCTCGGGGACGGGCACGTCGGGGATGGCCGCGTCCATGTCGGCGAGGTAGCGGGTCATGTGGGCCAGCGGCTTCTCGTAGGTCTGCCCGGTGCGGTCGACGAGCGGGGCGTGGCTGATGCCCACGCCGAGGACCAGGCGACCCGGCCAGGCGGACCCCAGGGTGGCGGCGCCCCCCTGCATGCTGGCTGGGTGGCGGGCCCACACGTTGGCGATCCCGGTGCCGGTGACGATCCGCTCGGTGGCCGCCAGGAGCAGGCCCTGGTGGGCGAAGGCCTCCTTGCCGATGATCGCCTCGCCGGCCCACAGCGAGCCGTAGCCGAGCTCCTCGATCCGCCGGGCGGCGTCCTGCTCCTCCCTGGCCGGCAGGCCGGCGATGGGGCCGAGCCACACGCCGACGCGCCCCAGGCGCTGGCGGTACTGGCGGACGACGTCGGGGCTGATGGCCATGAGCGAACTCCTCGTCTCGGGGTGACCTGGTGGCCCTCCCCGCCGAAACGCAGTCTTCCCGCAGGACCCGGCCTACCGTTGCGGGGTGCGACACAACCGGCTGTACCGCAGCGGTGTCCTGGAGGCCGAGGACTTCCCGGCCGAGGAGATCAGTGACTGCCTGGCCCAGCCGGACACGGTGGTGTGGCTGGACCTCGAGTCTCCCGACGAGGTCGAGCTCGGCCTGCTGGCCGAGGAGTTCGGCCTCAACAAGCTGGCCGTGGAGGACGCCACCCAGGAGCACCAACGCCCCAAGGTCGACCGCTACCGCAGCCACATCTTCGTCAGCCTCTACGGAGTGCACCTCGACGGCGACAGCGGGACGCTGCGCAGCAGCGAGCTGGCCGTGTTCGCGTCGCCCCGTTGGCTGATCACCGTCCGCAAGGACGGGGGGTTCGACATGCGCCACGTCGAGCAGGTCTGGGACGCCAACCCGGATCTGGCCAAGCACGGCGTGGGCTTCTTGCTCCACGGCCTGCTCGACCACGTGGTCGACGGCCACTTCGAGGCCGTGCAGGAGCTCGACGAGGCGGTCGAGGCGATCGAGAGCCGCCTCTTCGACGACAAGCCCGAGCCGCTGGCCGTGCAGAAGCGGTCGTTCCAGATGCGCAAGGCCCTGGTGGACCTGCGCCGGGTGAGCCTGCCCATGCGGGAGGTGCTCAACACCTTCCTGCGCCGTGACCTCGGCTTCGTCGGCGACGAGATGGGCCCGTACTACCAGGACGTCTACGACCACGTCCTGCGGGTCACCGAGTGGACCGAGTCGCTGCGGGACCTGGTCACCACCATCCAGGACAGCAACCTGCAGGTCCAGTCCAACCGGCTCAACGAGGTCATGAAGAAGCTCACCGCCTACGCCGCCCTGTTCGGCGCCGTGGCCGCCATCACCGGCTTCTTCGGCCAGAACCTCCCCTACCCGGGCTTCGGCACCCACGGCGGGTTGTACGTGATGGGCGCGCTCCTCGCCCTCGCCGTCGTCGGGCTCGGCGTGGTGTTCAAGCTCAAGGACTGGTTGTAGGGATGGCCGCCGGCGGTTTCGTGGAAGGTGCCGTCCTCGTCGTGTTCGGAGCGGGCATCGGCGTCAACCAGAGCCGGCAGTGGGGACTCCTGGAGCGGCCGGGACGTCAGGCGGCCTTCGTGCGGGCCGGCCTGCCGATCCTCCTCGGCGCGACCGCCCTGTCGTCCGCCGCCAACCTGCCGGTGGTGGTGCCCGGTGTGCTGCTGGCCGGGTTCGGGGTGCTCGTCGTCGCCGCGGTCGTCCTCGGCTGGCGCCAGATCCGGCGCAGGAGAGACGATCCGCTCGGCCCCCCCTGACCGGTCAGGACGACGACCCATCGGTCCACCGCCACGGCGTGGTCGTGGCCAGCTGGACGAACCCGAGCCGGCGCAGGACGGGCCGGCTGGCGGAGGAGGCGTCGACCTGCAGGTAGCGGTAGCCGCGTGCCCGGGCGAGCGCAGCCCGGTGGGCGACCAGCGAGCGGAAGACCCCGCGTCCCCTCCACGCCGGCACCGTGCCCCCTCCCCAGAGGGTGGCGAAGTCACTGCGGGGGGGAAATTCCACGCGTCCTGCGGCGATCGGGCCGCTGGAGGTCACGGCGACGGCCGCGGCGATCGACGGCGGCGCGGATCCGAGTCCGGCGAGGACACGGCGCCCGATCGCCTCGTGGCTCCCGCCAAAGACGCCGTCGTGCACCGCCACGAGGTTGTCGGCGGTCTCCCGGTCGACCACGGGGACCAGCTCCACCCCGTCCGGCGGCTCGGCTGACACCACGAGGTCGGCCAGGTCGGCGACGAGCACCGCCTCGACCGGGTCCGGGACGAAGCCGGCCGCCCGCAGCCTTTCCGGCAGGTCGGCGGGGCGGTCGTGGTCGTACAGCTTCCACTCCCAGCGCCGGGCCCGGGCGGCGAAGGTCTGGATCTCCGAGGCGATGACCGCCTCCACGTCCCCGTCGGCCAGGTCGCTCCAGACGACGCCGCTCCAGCCGTCGCCGTCGGCCATGACCCTGGTCACGCGCTCGTCGCGCTCGACCTGGGCTGCCCGCTCGCCGGTCACGTTGCGGCGCAGCTGGTCGTCGAAGGCGGCCAGGACCGCGGCCGTGTCCACGGATCGGATCTCAGCACCCTGCCCGGGCAGGGTGCAACCGGATTGCCGTCACGCTCTGCGGCGCCGCGTCGCGGCTTGGGTCCTGCAGGCCGCGGGCCGACTCACTCGGGGTGCGGATCGACGCCCGGCTCGACCGGGGAGGCGTCGAGTGCGCCCGCCCTGGCCAACCAGCGTCCGATCTCCGCCGACACGTTTCTTCCCGTGGCGATCGCCGGGGCGCCGTCGTTCCGTGCCATCTTGTCGTTGGCGCGCTCGATGGCCTTCCGCATCGAGTCGCTCGACCGCCCCAGGCGGCGGGCGGCCACGTCGTGGCCTCGTGGCTCCAGGACCCGGGGGCGGGGCAACGAGACGAAATCCGAGTAGTAGGCGAGGAGGACGTCCCGCTCCAGGGGGGTGAAGGTCAGGATGCGGAGCGCGTCGAGGCGCGCCGTCGGCTCGTCGTCCTCCGACGGGGTCGTTCGCCATCGCTCTGCGACCTGCTCCTGCGCGCTGGCCGGGCGATCGTCGGTGTCGCACACGACGAAGAAGGGATGCCCGGGGCGGCCGACGCGGTAGCTCCAGCGGCTCCTGGCCGGCGTCCAGCTCCGACCAGGTTCGAGGGGAACATCCTCGTAGCCGGGCTCGTAGACCGACAGGAGCCCCGTCTTGTCGCTGACGTTGGTGGTCACCCACCGGTGATCGTCCCACTCGATCCTGAGGTGGCGCTTCGAGACCGTCCAGAGCCCTGCGACCTGACGGTCGCCGACGCGAACGTCACTGTCGGCGCCGCGTCCGACCGCGACCGCCTGGTCCCGTTGGAAGACCGCGTCGGCCTCGCCGGGCACGACGCGAAGCCGGATCACGTCGGGGACCCGTGCGGCCACGCCGCCACCCAGGCTCGGCACCGACGATCACGGGATGGGAGTGCCACGCCCATGGGAGAGTACGACCACGGTGATGTTGTCGGTTGCGCCGGCGGCCAACGCGGCGGCGACCAATCGGTGAGCCTGCCCACCGGGGTCGCCGTGGTCGTTCCAGCCGCACACGAGGTCGTCGGGGCCGAGGACGTCGAGCCCGTCGGAGCAGAGCACGAGGGCCTCGCCGGGCTGGAGCGACGTCGAGGTGAGCCGCGCCGAGATCCCCGCGGCCATCCCGATCGCCTTGGTCAACCGGTGACGGCCGGGATGGGCACGGGCCTCCTCTGGCGTGATCCGACCGGTCCTGAGCAGCTCACCAGCGAGGTTGTCGTCGGCGGTCAGCAGGTGGGCCTCCCGGGCGGACACCCGCCAGGCTCGGGAATCCCCGACGTTGGCCACCATCCAGTCGCTTCGGCCACGTTCGACGGCGACCAGCAGGGCGACGGTGAGGGTGGCGGCCATCTGGGCGACCGACGCGTCCGCCACCCTTCGGGCGCGCACCGCGTCGTTCGCATCTGAGGTTGCGGCCTGGAGGATCGTCGCCGCCCGAGCCGTCCCGCCCGAGCCGGGGGCGACCCCTTCGAGCGAGCTCCTGACCGCTCCCACGGTCAGATCTGCGGCCAGGCCACCCCCCGGGTGGCCGCCGGCCCCGTCGCTCAGCGCGGCCCACCCCGACGCCACCGCGTAGCGATCCTCGTTGCTGCGTCGTGACCCCATCGACGTCGCCGCGTCGCGGCCGACGAGGCGGCCGATGACGAGCGGGTCGAAGCGATCGGATCGAGGTGCTCTTCTGAGCCAAGCCATCGCCAGCACGTCTACCGTGACGGCGCGGTGTCCGAAAGGGCCACCTCTGGACCCTGCGGGCCAGCCGAGCGTCGGAGCCGCCCACGTGCGGACCCAACGCTCAGGACGGGTCGCGGCTGACCGATGCACGGCTCGTCCCCTCCGCGGAGGACCAGGAACGACGAGCGTGCAGACGAACTTGGTGGTCGAAGGCGATTCGGGCGACCTGGCCCCGGTACGCGTCGGCGCGCCCGCCGTTCCGAGATACTGACTGCCATGGCCGTCCTCCTCGACGTGGGCTACCGCACCGTCGACAGCCCGGTCGGACCGCTGCTCCTCGCGGCCACGCCCGCAGGACTGGTACGGATCGCGTACGAGCGCGAAGGCTTCGACGCGGTCTCGGAGAACCTGGCCGCCAGGGTCGGCCCCCGTGTCCTGGCCGCCCCTGCTCGCCTCGATGTGGTCGCCCGGCAGCTCGACGAGTACTTCGCTGGGCGTCGGCGGCGCTTCGACGTGGCCATGGATCTGCGCCTGTCCAAAGGCTTCCGGCGCACCGTGGTCGACTACCTCCCCCTCATCCGCTACGGCCGGACCGCCAGCTACGCCGCGGTCGCGGTCGCCGTGGAGCACCCCACGGCCGTCAGGGCCGTCGGCACCGCCTGCGCCACCAACCCGCTCCCGCTGATCATTCCCTGCCACCGGGTCATCCGCGCCGACGGGCTCACCGGGTCCTACCTGGGCGGACCCGAGGCCAAAAGGTGGCTCCTGGACCTGGAGGCACACCGCTGAGCACCACCATGACCCGGCCCGGCCGGTCTGCGCCACCAGGCCCGAGGCGCGCAGCCTTCCGGGTGGCGACCACCATCGGGTCGGCGCCCACCGCTTCCGCGGCGCTCAGGCAAGGGGGGCGAGCGGTGCGAGCTGGGCCTCGGTGGGTTCGCTGCAGCAGAACCACGGCTCGGTGAGGCGCGTCCGGGCCCCGGCGGGTCCCATGGAGACCGCACCGTGGGCGGGACGGGGAGATGGGTTGGCGGCTCGGGAGCGGATCAGTGCGTCCACATGCTCGAAGGTCGTCTCGGATGGCTCCCCGACCCGCTGCTCGACGAGTGCGGCGACCTCTTCCTGGAGGCGGTCCACGGCGGGATCGGGATGCGCCCACGTCCAACCCAGCCGGGCCGGGTCGTAGGCGCCGAGATGGGCGGTCATGGCCGCTTCGCCCCGGAGCAACGAGCCCTCCGGTACCAGCAGGCGAACGCTGTACTGCACCGGGTCGACGTTGGCGACGAGGTCGTGGGCGACCACGAAGTCGAGCAGTTGGGCGAGGTCGTCGACGGTGGTCCACGGGGTGAAGGGCAGCCATGAAGGGCGGACCTCGATGCCATGGGATCGAAGAGCGGTGACCGCTTCGGACGCGTCGGCGGCGGTGTGGCCCTTGTCCAGGCGGCGCAGGATGCTGTCACTGACCGACTCGAACGCGGAGACCACGAACGCACAGCCGGCGGCGGCCAGCTCGGGCAGCAGCGTGCGGTGGCGTAGGACGTGTTCGACCTTGATGGTGGCGTCGAAGGTCAGCTCCGGGTGGCGGCCGTGGACGGCGGCCACGACGCGGCGGGCGTGGCGAGGCGCGTTGAGGAAGTCGGGGTCGGCGAAGCTGATGTGGTCGGCGCCGGCGTCGACCAGCTGGTCGACGTCGGCGAGCACGACTGCCTCCTCGACGGGACGGACCCGGCCGTCGTAGACCACCGGCACCGGACAGTGCCGGCAGCGGTGCGAGCAACCGCGGCTGGCGGCGACCGAGCCGACCAGCCGCTCCTCGTCGGCGACAGCCAGACGGGTGTAGCGCCCCAGCTCGGGCCACGACCGGCGGAGCGGCACCCGACCCCGGGAGCGGGGCAGGTGGACGGCGGGGCCCGGGTCCTGTCCGGCGGCCCATGCCACCAGGCCGTCCTCGTACTCGCCGGCGATGACGGCGTCCGCCGGCGAGGCCAGGGTCAGATCGCGACCCGTGGCGGCGTAGAGGCCGAAGAAGCACAACGGCAGTCCGGGCCGACGGGCCCGGATGGTCTCGGCGACCCGCAACGCCAGGCGCATGGCGGTGTGCATCGGGACCGACAGCGCCACCCGGTCGGCCCAGTCCGCGTCGGCTCCCTCGAGGGTGTCGACGCTGACGTCGACGCATCGGACCTCGTGGCCGGCGTCGGACAGCGCGGCGGTGGCGGTCGCCGCCGACAGCGGCTGGTGGCCCAACTCGTAGGTGGACACCAGCAGGACCCTCACGTCCCGGAGGCTACCTTCGACCTGCGCTTCTCGGGTTCCTGGCCCACGACGACCTCGAGCGCCGCCTCGGCCCGCCGCAGGGCGAGCTCGACGTCGGCGGGTGCAGGCCCGCGCGCGAAGACGAATCCCAGGTAGCGGTCACCCTCGGGGAGCGGGACCACCGGCCGACCGACCGGGATGCTGATCTCCACGCCGACCACGCCGTCGACCGCGAGAGCGTCCTCCCGGCCAGAGACACCTTCGAGCATGCCCGCCGAGGGGATCGGCAGCATCATGACCCCCGAGGCCTGAGCCTCCCGGGCGAGCCCGTCGAGACCGGCGCCGACGGCGTGGCGGACGATGACCTCCTCCAGGCTCACCCCCGCCCCGAAACTCAGGGCGCGTGAGCACAGTCCACCGATGGAGCGCGCCGCCACCTCGATGACGGTGACCGCGCCCGTCGGACCGATGCGCGCCTCGGCGTGGATCGGCCCCTCCCGCAGCCCGAGCGCGGCCGTGGCCGACGCGATCGTCGCCTCGAGAGCGGCCAGAACCGGCGCCCGGTGGCGTGACGGCGTCACGTAGATCGTCTCTTCGAAGAACGGACCGTCGAGCGGGTCGGGCTTGTCGAACACGGCGAGCAGCCGGAGTGCGCCGCCGTCGAGCAGCCCCTCGACGGCGACCTCGGTCCCGGGGATGAACCGCTCGACGAGGAGCGGTTCCTCTACACCGACGATCGCGCGGATCCGCTGCTCGGCGGCGACCGCTTCGTCCTCGCGGTCGACGCGGATGACTCCCTGGCTGCCCGAGCGCGACACCGGCTTGGCCACGCAGGGGTACCCGATCCGCGACGCGGCGTCAGCGACCCGGTCACCGGGGGCGACGATCCGGTAGTCGGGCTGCGGCACCGACGCCACAGCCAGCCGAGCCCGCAGCGCGGCTTTGTCCCTCGTCGCGGCCACCGCGTCGGCCGGGTTGTGGGGCAGGCCGAGGCACGCGGCCGCCGCAGCAGCAACCGCCAGACCCTGATCGTCGACGGCCAGCACGGCATCGAGCGGGCTACGCTCGTGGAGGGCGCCGATGGTGCTCACGGCGGCATCCGCGGATCCCAACGGGACGACCACCGCCCGGTCGCCCATCATGCCGGCCAGGGCCTGGCGACGCTCGGAGCCGACGACGATCTCGACCCCGAGACTAGCGGCGGCAGCCAGGAAGTCCGAAGCCCGGTAGGTCTCGGTCGGCAGGAGGAGGAGAATGCGGGCCACGACCCTAGGATGGCCCGGACCATGAGGATGAGGCGAAGGTACCCGTGACCAACGACGATCCCCGTGACGAACCTGTCCTGCGCCTGTCCGACGCTGCGCTGGCCAAGGTGCTGGAGCTGCGCGCCAACGAGACCGATCCCGACTCCCTGGCGCTCTGGGTCACGGTCAGCGGCACCAGCGGCGGGGCATACACGTACGACATGTACTTCCAGACGGCGACCGACGCCGGTGCCGACGACTGGAGCGGTTTCCAGGACGGGCTGGTGATGGTGGTGCCCGCCGCCAGCGCGCCGAAGATGGCCGGGTCGGTCCTCGACCTCAACCGTGACCTCCTGGCCGGCGGGATGAGCATCCGCAACCCCAACCCCCCGGCGCCGCCGCCGGGCAGCCCGGCCATGACCGGTCCCCCGCCCGACTTGAGCGGTGACGTGGCCCAGAGGGTGATACAGGTCCTCGACCACCAGATCAACCCGTCGATCGCCGCGCACGGCGGACGCGCCGACCTGGTCGCGGTCGAGGAGGACGCCGCCTACCTTCGTCTCAGCGGTGGCTGCGCAGGCTGCGGGATGGCGGCGGTGACCCTCAGCCAGGGGATCGAGGTCGCCATCAAGGAGTCGGTCCCCGAGATCGCCAGGATCGTCGACGTGACCGATCACGCCGCCGGCACCAACCCGTACTTCGAGCCGGCCAAGAAGTAGATCAGGGATCGTCCGTTTCGGTGCCGGGTGGTTGCCGGCGGCGACCAAGACGGGGACGATCTGGTGGGCGGCGGTGATGACGGCGCCCCAGCCGAGAGCTGCGCGTTGCCGGGACGGCATTCCTCAGCGCCTGCCCCGCAGGTCGAGCGCCCCGTCGCCCGCCGCAACGCGGCAGGGGCGACGCTGATCGGTGAGGCCGACATCGCCACATTCCGCGACGGGCGAACGCGCTCGGCACGACGGCTCAGCACCCGCACCTCGGCGTCGGCACCCCGGCACCCGTTTTGCGCCTCGCGTCAGGCGGGCTCTACGAAACTGATCTTCGCCAGCGGGCTGCGCTCGACCCACTCGTCGAGGACGGCCTTCGGCCAAGGGCTGTCGGGGCCGTTGCGACGGTTGAAGTCGTCGACGAAGTCGATGAGCACGCGACGACGATCTGCCGGATCGGTGATGACCGTGGCGACCGCCTGCAGGTCGGCGACGACGCCGTGCTTCAGGTGGAAGGTGAGATGCGGCTCAGCGGTCAGGTTGGCCAGCCAGTCACGGGTGCGCGGTCCCGGGATCCCGCTCAGGTACACGGAATCCTCGAACCGGTAGAAACAGATCTCGATCCGTCTCGGCTCCCCAGAGCGTCGACCTGTCGTGGTGATGTCGATCGTGCGCTCCTCGATGGTCGAGGAGGGACCGATGGCCAGGGCCTGGCGTACATCGTCTCGCATCAGCTGTTGTGGTCGGGCCTGGAGCGCATGGTCCTCGTCCTCCTCGTCCCAACTCACGGTGAGTGGCGCCCTCGGAGCGTACCCGCCGACGCCGCTCTGGGATCGGCCGCTCTCCCCTGGTGTCGACCCGGAAATCGGGAACCAGAGGGGACCGGAGATAGTCGTTGAGGCCGTGGAGGTTCCCGCTGATCTCCTGACGGAGCGTGGCATCGACTTGGAGGACCGATTCGAGGACCTGTATGTGCGCGACTACGAGGCCATGGTTCGTCTCGCCGTGCTGCTCGTGGACTCCCGGGACATCGCGGCGCCCCTGACTTCCCCGTCACCATGCTCGGCGACCTGAGAGACGTCCCGACCGCCTCGAGCGCATGGAGGGCCTTCGCCTCTCTCGCTGCACGGCACACCACCCAGCCGAGCAGCGCTCTCTACCCGTAACACGCAGCTCGATCCCGGTAACAATGGATGCGGGATCGGCGAGCTTCGGGAGGGATCGGATCATGGCCGACTTCGGCACGGGGAGCGACCTGGTCGGATGCTCGTTCTGCGGGAAATCGCAGAAGGTGGTCGGCAAGGTTGATCGCCGGGCCAGGCGTCTACATCTGCAACGAATGCGTCGCCTTGTGTGACCAGATCATCGAAGAGGAAGTCCTCGTCGACCGGCGAGCAGGCGCCGTCCCAGGCGTCGAGGCTGAGGAGGTGCCCGCGCCCGACATCGACACTGCTGTCCTCGCAACTCGTGAGCGCCTGGCCAGCCGCCTGGGTCGCCAGCCGACCGTTGCCGAGCTCGCAGCCGACGTGGGACTCGACGAAGACCTCGTCACGCACACCCTACTCCCGAACGATGCCGAACGATCGGCCGGCGGACCCTGGCGACTGGATCGTGGGCACGCCCGACCTGTCGGTTCCGGTGGTGTTGCGCAGGATCCAACGCCAACTCAGCGAGGTGGCTGCTCAGCTCTCCCTCGTCGTCGAACGGCTGGATCGCGAGCCGCCCCACCCGTAGGTACCCGCACGTCGCCCAGTGCTCCAGTCGGGTGGCGGAGAGCGCGTCACCGTTGGCCCGGCCCCGGCACGTCGAGGTCGGCCAGGTTGGCGTCCCAGGCGGTGAAGTCCGCCGACTGCCGGGCCCGCTGCGCCTCCAGCCCCCGATCGACGCCAACCACAGCTGGCTGGCGGGTCGGGACCCGGATGCCGATTCGCGCAGCGATCACCGAACCCGGTGATGGGACCATCGCTCGGCGAAGGAGGCGCTCCATGCCGCCGGGCTTCCAACGCTCGTCTCAGTCCACCGCGCCGATGCCCCGGGCAGCGGGTCCATCGGTGCGATTGAGGAGGTCGGTGAGACGCTCGATGTTCGCCGACAGCGGATCGACCGCGTCGAGCGTCACGTCGACGGGTGCCGGCGCCTCCCACGCTCGTCGGGCCCGGGCCACCCCGGACCAGTCCAGCTCGTGCCAGTCGGGGATGCTGCGCCGTCGCTCTTCGATGCGGAGGCGATGCACGGCGATGTCGGAGCACTCGGTCGCCACCACCACCAGGACGGCTGACTCCTCCTCGGCGAGGGACCGGCAGGCGTCGATCTCCACGGCCCGAGCGACACCATCGAGCACCACCGAAGATCCCCGCCGCAACTGGGATCGGGCCAACGCGCCCAGGATCGACCATCCGACCACCCGGTGCCCGCTCGGCTCCATCACGTCGAGCGCCACCTGCAGCTCCGGGTACCGGCGCAGGCCGCTCATGGCCCAGTCATGGGCCAGCACCGGCGCCCCGAGCAGGCGCCCCGCTACCTCAGCAAGCGTCGACTTGCCTGTCCCCGGCAGACCCGTCACCAACACCAGCACCGCCGGCCTCACCCGGCCAAGACTACGAGCAGAAGACTGCGCTCCCCGCAGCGCGCAGCCAAACGCCCGCGATGGCCTCGACGTCCGCCCTCGAACGGTCAGCCCGACGGGTCGAGGAGCCGCCACGTTGGGTGACAGCCGGTGACGAGCGAACGAGCCCCCGCCCACGCCGCCAGGTCGAGCCGGCGGCATGGGGCGACCGACACCGCACCACGACCGTCGACGTCGTAGCCCCACCCGAAGCCGTACACCGGCATCAGCGTCTTCGACATCACTGCGTCGGGGCTCACGACCAAGAACGCATCGGCACGCCACCACACCCCCGTCCGAGTCGTCGACGGGGCATCGAAGAAGCTCGGGCACGGCCCCGACGCACACAACGGGCTGTCGATATCGGCGTACGCAGGCGGCCGGTCGATCTCCGCTCGCACCTCCCCGTCTCCGAAGCGGTAGCGCAGCACCTGGATCCAGCCCATGTAAGCCAGATAGCCGGCACCCTCGTAGGCCACCGCCGCCTCCACCACCGGGAACCCCTCCGCCACCTCGATCCCATACGGCAGGCCCAAGGCGCCGTAACCCCAAGCGGCGGGGTCACGGTTCACGCCGTAGCGGACCCTCACCATCCCCGGCAGGCCGTGCGCCACGAACGGGCCGCTCGCCTCCCCGACCTCACCCAGCATCACGACAACAGCCTCGCATCACCGGCGACGCGGTCATGTCTGGTCAGCTGGCAGGGGGTCGGCTGGCAAGGGGATCTCGGCCCGCACCTGCCACCTCCCGCCCTCGAGGGTGCCTGCGTCGCACCGGCCGCCGAGCGCGGCGGCACGCTCGCGCATGCCCCGCACGCCGTGGCCACCGCTCGGGACCGTCGAGACGCGCTGCCGGCCCTGGTCGACGATTTCGACGAGCAACGTTCCGTTGCGTTGGCCGATCGTGACCGTGGCTCGCGTCGCTTCGGAGTGTCTGAGCACATTGGTGAGACTCTCCTGAATGTGCGGTACCCCGCGCGGGCGACCGCAGTTGGGACCGAGCCCGGCGCCGAGTCCGTGTCGAGGTCGACGGTCAGCCCGGCACCCTGGACCCTGGACCCTGGACCCTGGACCCTGGACCCCGGCGAGCAGATCCCCCAGGTCCGCCAGGGGTGAGCCACGCCGCAGCGGCACCGGGTCCTGATCGGAGCGCAGCGCCTTGAGCGTGTGGCGCAACTCGGCGAGCGCGTCGGCGGAGGTGGAAGCGATCTCGTCGAGGGCGGTGATCTGGGCGCCGTCTCCCCGCTTGCGGGCCAGGTGGGCGGCCGCCGAGGACCGGACGTTGATCGCCACCAGGGCATGACCGACGACGTCGTGGACCTCGTGGGCAACCTGGAGCCGCTCCTGGTCGAAGTGGTGCCGGAGCAGCGCGGCGCGCTCGCGCTCCTGCTCGTCGGCCGCGAGCTGCAGCAGGGCACGCCGCGCTCGGAGGGCCTCCCCCGCCACGAGCGCCCCCAGGATCAAAGCGAGGTACGCGGGCCATGAGTGCCCCGACGACGAGCGAGCGGAAGCGGCGCCCGTACAACCCGATCGTGAAGACGACCAGCATGACGATTCCCCCAGCCGCGCGGTTCGGGTGGAACACGGCCAGGCAGACAAGGAGCAGAGGCACGACCGTGGCCAGCACCCCCGAGAAGGCGCCTCCGCCGTTCGACGAGTGGCAGGGAGGTCACCAGCGCGAGCAGGCCCGCAAGCGGCGACACGTCGTGGGCTCGGTGCTCGAGGACGGGATCGACGAGGAGCGCGGCGAGGGCGACGAACACCAGCGCCACGTCGAGGTTGCCGATCGAGGCTTCCTGGCGGTCGGCTGGGCGTTCACGGCCAGGCGGCGGCGACGAAGGCATCCACGTGCGCATCGACCCACTTCCTTTCCGCATCCCGGCGTCCCGGCAACTGTAGGCACGCCCGATCGAGCTGGACGGCCGGGTGTCTTCGTCCGGCGCAAGTTGCATCCCGCGGACTACGCCGGGCGGACGAGGCGCCCCGGAGGCCGCCCTCTCCAGGCCGATGTGACGACCTGTCGGTCTCTCTACGGTGGAACGCACGGAGGCGAAGTCTCCGGTACGAACGAATCAGGAGACCCCACGACGTCGTCGCCCCGACCACCGTCCGCAACCAGCCCCGTCGCCGTCCTGGACACGCAACCGAGCGCACCGGCGACCGAGTCCCGCCTTGGGCGGGGCGACGACCCGGACAGCACGGGCGTCGAGGCCAACGCCCGCCTGACCGCCACGACCGGCTCGGTGCTGGCCCTGCTCTTCGTGGCGCAGCTTGTGACCGTCGCGCTCGGCGTGCGCAGCGTGCTCACCTTGCACATCGTGATCGGGCTGCTCCTCGCGCCGCCCGTCGCCCTCAAGGTCGGCAGTGTCGCGTGGCGGCTCATCCGCTACCACCGAGGTGACCGCGCCTACCAGTCCAAGGCCGCACCCCGAGCCTTGCTGCGAGTGCTCGGCCCGATCCTCGTCGGTCTCACGGCCCTCCTCTTCGCCTCCGGGATCGGCCTGGTGGTCGGGCCGGCCTCGCTCCACGCAACCGCATTGACCATCCACAAGACGAGCTTCTATCCCTGGTTGGTGGTCCTGGTCGTCCACGTCGCGCTCCACTGTCGCCAGGCATCCCGCGACACTCGGCGCGAGCTCTCGCGCCAAGGGAGAGCCGAGGTACCGGGGGCGCAGCGTCGTCTACCGGCTTTGCTCGGCAGTGTGGCCATCGGAGTGGTCCTGGCCGTCGGACTGGCGGGGACCGCTTCCACCTATCTCGCCCACTATCCGCACAGGTAGGGACTCGCCGCTACTCGACGAGAGCGATCGGAGCCATCTCCTCGGCCTCCTCGGCGGTCGGGGGGCAGCCGGTCGAAGGTCGGATGGCGATCACGGCCACCAGGAGCGCCACGATGACGATGACGCCGCCGACCTGCAGGGCGTCGGAGCGACCGTGGGACGCAGCCACGCTGGTGAGGGCGGCGACGCCGAGTGCCGCGCCGGTCTGCGACGTGGTCTGGAGCATCCCCGAGGCAGCCCCCGCACCGTCACGGGGGACCCCGAAAAGAATCGTCACGCTGAGCGGCAGGAATCTGCAGCCGGCCCCGATCCCGAACAGCAGGAGCGGGCCGATGAGACTGGCGAAGCACCCCTCCGACACCGTCGCCTGGGAGATCCAGATGATGGTCACGGCGAGCATGCTGAGCCCGACGAGCAGCACGCCGGACCCCGATGCGGACCACCAGCCGCGAGGTGATCCGACTGCTGGCGAAGATCAGGCCGGTCAGGGGCAAGAACGCCAGCCCCGATCGGATGGCGCTGAAAGTGGAGGTCACTCTCGAGGTACTGGCTCACGAATAAGGAGACCCCGAACATGACAGAGGGCACCAACAGCATGTCCAGGTAGGCCGGGCCGCGGAGCCGGTCGGTCAGGAGGCGCATCGGTATCAGCGGCTGCTTCCGGCGGAGGCTCGTAGACGGCCATCTCGGCGTCGACCGCAGCGAATGAGGTGACGCCGTCGGTCTTGTAGTCGGCGATGACCAGGCCGTCGGCAGTTTCGACGAGGAAGTCGAGGTAGCCCTCGATCCTCCTATGACCGAGCGGGCACGGCAGGCTCAGCAAGAGCCGGCTCAGTGCTGCGAATCGCTGGAGCCGTCCGGAGTTCTGGCGCCAAGGCTCGACGGGTCGGCAACAACGGGCGCCCCTGTTCAAGTGAGGTAGAGGCGCCAGTGGAGGAGCCACGCGGCCAGTCGGGACGTGGCCGGGCCGGGCGTGTCGAGCGGCTCGGACGACCCGGGCGTCGGGTCGATTAGCATTAGCCCATACCCGCTCGACGTCGTCAGCACCAGCGTCCCGTCGACCCAGAGCATGAACACGGTCTGGTCGGGGTCCCGCAGGATCGCCACCCGGTCCGCCTGAACGCTGACCCATGTGTACGCGCCCCAAGGCAAATGGCGCCCCCAATGGCTATCTTGGGGCCTCAATCGTGCCACTCAGCGATGGCTACATAGCCCCTGACGACGACTTTTGCAGTGCACTCGGAGGGATTCGAACCCCCAACCTTCTGATCCGCAGGAGCATGCAGCAGTCGCTGCCGATCCTCTGAGTGCGGTGTGGTGCGCAAAGTACCTAGTCAGCGCTGCGTCGGCCACGATGTGGAATCCCGCCGGGTCGTCCCGTCGTTGCCGGTCTCGCGCGTCCCGTTGCAAGTTCCGTTACAGGTCTCCCTCGCAGCCCCCCGCCCGGTGCCCCAGCGCTATCAGGTCCGTGCAGCCGCACCCGGGGGACCTGTCAAACGAACGAAGCTCCAGCTCAGGCGCCATTCGCGCCTGACCGAAGTTGGCCGCGATGACCTTCCTGGCCGTGGCTTGTGAGGCAACCGTGGTCCCGAGCTGTCCTGCACACACCAACCCACCCGTGCCGAGCACTGGGATGCACTGCTCGAAGGCTGTGGCCTCGCCGCCGAGCGGCGTGAGCGGTGCGGCCGGTGACGGTGGCGAGCTCTCGGGCTCGGACGTCGATGGCGGGTTCGTCCCGGCTGCCCAAGGTGGGGACGAGGGCGTTGAGGCGCAGGTAGGAGTGCTGAGCGATCACTACCCGCTTCGTGGCCCCTGGTCCGTTCGAGAGGGGAATGTTGAGCGGCGGCGATCATCAATGCCATGCCCCTGCTGGTTCTGTCCGAAGCCGCTCATCATGCCGAAGCTTCTCGCCACGACCAGCTCGCTCAGCGCAGGCGTCTCGGCTGTTACAAATTTTCCTGCAGTTGATGATGGTCGACCGCGACACTCTCGGGGCGCTGGCCGAGTCCTCCGGCGAGGACGTGACCCCTTTCGCCGTGCAGGCCCTCTCCGCCGAGCTCGTCGACACGTCGATGGAAGTGAAGGAGCACGTGGAGATCGCCGAGCTCGTCTCCTCGCTCGTCGGTGGGCTCTGTCCGTTCGAGAAGGCCACGGCCGGGCGGGCGACCTCGGAAGGACCAATGGACAGCCAGGAAGAGCTGAAGTCGCTGATGCGCGGCATCAGCGAACGTGAGGCCTCCCGGATCGACGCCCTCGAGGACACGGTCAAGCGGATACTCGGAATCGTCGAGGGCTTGGCGGAGATCACCCAGGGCCTGACCAGGATCGCCAAGCATGACCAAGAGGACGCCGAAGACACCTGAGCGCCACTCAACCTTCACGCTTCGAGGCCCCGCTTCGGCGGGCCCCTTGCGCGTCAGCGGTGAGGAACGAAACTGGTGGAGCAGTTGTTACCTCGGTACCCGTGCTTGTTGGCAAAGATGCGCACCACGACCCGGTAGCCGGGCGTGGCGTCGGAAATGCGGTACTCGACCGAGGCTCTACCCGTCCCGCCGGCTGCGCCATAGTGGGTTGTCTCGGTGGTCCTGTAGTACGCCTTGGTCACCACGTTGGATCGTGCGTTGGTCCGGACGTTTACGAACACGTCCGAGTAGTCCTTCGGCGTTGCGGTGCTCACCGTGGCACTGCAACCGACCCTCGCCTGAGGTGCGGCCTGAACGGCAACAGCAGGCACGAGCGTCCCACCGATGGCGAACACACCTGCGACCAGAGCCTTACCAAGTGATCTCATTACGCTCCCCGGTTGGTTGCTGACCCGCCGCACAGCCAGCTGATGAGTCGAGAAGGTAGCCGACAAGAGGGCTTGCGATACCTATTTTCGCAGATCACCCTTCGGCACCGCAGGACCCTACGGGGCCCCTGCGAGAGCGGGGGCCCCGCGGGCGCACCGGGGCGAGGAACTCCCAGGGAACTCGGAGCCGCCACCAACCGACCCCTGAGCCGCAGGGCGCAGAGTGGACACATGGCAACCCTCATCCTTTCCTCAGTCCTCGCCGTGATCGCCATCGCGATCGCCGTCGTCCCCGCCACCGTCATCCTCTGGCAGGACGCCCATCGCCCGAAGCCCGTCGCCGCCACCTGGAGCGTGCTCGACGAAGCTCACCAGGTCCTCGACACCGCACGGCTTCCTGCACCCCGCGCAAGCTGACGCAGGACCGCCGTGACGATCACCGCATGACCCACCCCAATCTCGCTTCAGCCCCGCCTTCGATTAGGGCCCTTGCGCATCAACAGACCTGGCGTGCGTATGATCTGCCGGATACCTGGGGGGCGGAGAGATGTTGCAAAGGTGTGAGCGGACGGTCGCCGGCGTCGCTGCAGCGGTCGTAGCCATCGGTGCTCTCATCGTAGGTGCCCCGGGAGCGTCGGCGTCCACGGCGACCAGCGCCGTCATTCGGAAGGCCTACGTGGTCAACTGCGCCGGAATCCGGCCCGCGCTGCGACCCAAGAGCATCCTGATCTACTGCGGCGACGCCGGCGAGTTCATCTATCCCGTCCGGTGGACCAACTGGCGGCAGCCCAGAGCCAGCGGCACCGGCGACCTCTACCTGAACCTGTGCACCCCTGACTGTGCGGCAGGCCACTTCGTGCACGAGCCGGCGACCATCCTGTTGACACGTCTGGCAAGGCATAACGGCAAGTGGGAGTATGGATACGTGACCATCGTGCCGTCAGCGCCGAACCGGTACCGGCTCAACACGTTCCGCCACTCGCTTCCCCTCTGACAACGAGCGGAAGCGAACGATGCTCCATGTCCGGCCGCCGTTGGTGGTGGCGGCCAGCCTGGCATCGGGGTTGCCGGGCGGCCCGGATGAGCCGAGGGCGTACCCGTCGGTCGCGTTGGCGAAGACGAGCTGGTCAAGGTCGCCGCTGGGGAAGGGAAGTCGGCCGACGGCGTGGAACGATCGTCCGCCGTCGGTGCTGCGCTGAAAGGCCGGCCCGAAGCCGAGGTTGGGGTAGACGATGCAAGCAGTGACCGGGTCGATCCGCTGGCCGCCGGTCCCTGCGAAGGTCCAGACCTTCTCGAAACGCTTCCCGCCATCACCGGACCGCCACTCGGTGACCAGCATGCCGCCCTCGCACTGGGCCCAGACCACCGCCGCCGTGGTCGGGCTGATCCCGCAGTTGGAGGTGCTCACCAGGCTCGGCTCGGCCTGGACGTGGAACGGGCCCGTTCCGCCCGTCGGAGGTTGTCCCGGTCGTCGTGGAAGTTGAGGTGGCGGTCCCCCGCCTGGCGCCTGCCTGAGTGGTAGGTGTCGGGCGTCCGCCAAGACGACCCGCAGACAGGGGACCACCATGACGAAGCACTACCAGAACGACGAGCTCGACGCGACGATCCCGTTGCCGGCCAGCGTGAGGGTGGCGATGGATGACATCGCGGCGACGATGCGCGAGGGCCTGTTGGCGATGGCTGTAATCGCCGGGTGGGGGGTGATGGGGGCGCTGATGGACGAGTCGGTGATCGCCCTGTGCGGCCCGAGAGGCAAGCATCAGCGGGAGCGGCGGGCGGTGCGCCACGGCAGCGAGGACGGCTCGGTCGCCTTGGGCGGCCGGGGGGTCCCGGTCCGCCGCCCTCGGGTGCGGGCCGCTGACGGCACCGGCGAGTTGCCCGTCGCCGCCTACGAGCTGTTCTCCGGCACCGATCTGCTCGGCGAGATGGCGATGAGCCGGATGCTGGCCAAGCTGTCGTGCCGGCGTTACGCGGCGGGGCTCGAACCGGTCGGCGCCGGGGTCGAGGCGGCGGCCCGGTCGAAGTCGAAGTCGGCGGTGTCACGCCGGTTCGTGGCCGCCACCGAGACCGCCTTGGCCGAGCTGTCGAACGCGGACCTGTCGGGTCTGGACCTGGTGGCGTTGATGATCGACGGCGTGCACTTCGGCGACCACCTCTGCGTCGTGGCGTCGGGGATCGGGATCGACGGCACCAAGCACCCGCTGGCGGTGGTGGAGGGCTCGACAGAGAACACCACCGTGGTCACCGACCTCCTCGTCGGCCTGCGGGACCGGGGCCTGGACGTCACCCGGCCGGTCCTGGTGGTCGTCGACGGCGCCAAGGCGCTTCGCGCCGGGGTGGAAGCGGTGTTCGACCATCCGGTCATCGGCCGCTGCCAGTTGCACAAGATCCGCAACGTCAAAGCGAAGCTGCCCGACAAGACCGCTGCGGTGGTCACCGCGAAGATGCACGCCGCCTACCGGCTCACCGACGCACTCGAAGCCCGAGCCGCCCTCGAGGACCTCGCCCGCCAGATCGACAAGTCCCATCCCGGCGCAGCCGGCTCGCTGCGCGAAGGCCTCGCCGAGACGCTCACGGTGATGCGCCTCGGGGTGCCCCCCACCCTGGCGCGGACACTGCGCTCGACCAACGCCGTCGAGTCGATGACCGAGATCTGCCGGGACCACTCGGCAAACGTGAAGAACTGGCAGAACGCCACCATGGCATTGCGGTGGTCCGCTACGGGGATGGCCGAAGCCGCCAAGCAGTTCCGTCGGGTCAACGGGCATCTCCACCTCCCGGCGCTACGCAAAGCCCTCGACACCGAGATCGACCACCAGACCGCCAAGGCGGTCACACCCCCCAACTACACTAAGAACGTGGCCTGAACAACGGTCACCGACCGTCACCCAAGTTCCACGGAACTCGGGACATCCTCGGTGTGGCCGTCGGCGACTGAATCTTCGAGGGGGACACAATGACCGACCACCGTGAAACGCAAGTGACTCCCGCCGGGATTGGCAGCCGACGAGCCCAGGGCGCCATGGCCTATCTCGACCACGACCAGTTACTGGCATCGCACGCTGAGACCGTCAACACTCCACGGCGTCGCTACGGGCTCGGTGCCAAGATTCTCTTTGGCGTACTCAATCTGGTCTACGGAAAGCAGCGCACACTTTCGAAGTTCAAGGTCATCGAGCTGGTCGCTCGTGTCCCCTACCAGGCCTGGGAGCAGGTGGCCTACGTCGCCATCACGCAAACCCACACCCACCCCGATTTCGCCCGCCGGGTCTTCGACCGGGTCACCGAGAGCCGCGGCCAAGAAGACAACGAGCAGTGGCACCTGCTCATTCTCGAAGAGCTGATCACCAAGGAAGGCACTCGCGAGAGCTGGGTCAAGTTCACCGTCATCCCCCAAGCCCTGGCCTTCGTGTACTACCAGCTGTCCTGGCTGCTCTACGTGGTCCACCCTGCGTGGAGCTACCGGCTCAACGCAGATTTCGAGGACCACGCCGAGCACGAGTACGCCCACCTGGTCGATGAGCACCCCGAGTGGGAGGAGCAGCCCTTCGAGAGCGCGTTCGCCGCCGACTACGCCCGCCTCGACACCCTTGCTGACCTCTTCCGCCAGATCGGCTACGACGAGCGTGTCCACAAACAAGAGAGCCTGGCCGCCATGGACCGCCCACGCTTCGCCTGACCATCAACGTCGCGGTCCAACCGGATGTCCGCCGCAGTGTTGCGGTTAGGGTGACGAACCGGGGTCCTACTTCCTCCGGCCCTTGGGGGCGGGCACCTCTTGTCACCGGGTGAGGAGCGCTATGGGTGTCGACGCTGAACCTGTTCCTGAGGATCTGCCTGCTCCAGCGCCGTCGAGCGTGTCTCCTGAGGCCGTTCGCAGCTACCGGTCACAGCTGACACCGGGGGAGGAGACCATCGACCCCGCGACGTGGGCGGGATCCGTCCCCCAGGCCACGGGTATCGCTCCCCGGGTGCGAGTGGGGCGGACCAAGTGGTTCAACCTGTTGTGGTTGCTCCCGATCGGCCTGGTGCTCCTCATCGTGGCGATCGCTGTCGCCAAAGGTCTGCGGGGCGATCCCGCGATCCAACGGTTCATCCGCCGCTACCCGGGCACCAACTACTCGGCCGGGGCGATGGCGGCGACGGGCTTCCCGGCGTGGCTGCGATGGCAGCACTTCTTCAACCTGTTCTTCCTGTTGTTCATGATCCGCTCCGGAGTGCAGATCCTCTCCGACCATCCTCGGCTGTACTGGACCCGGCACTCGACCCCGGGTCGGGACTGGTTCCGGATCCAGAAACCGGTGCCGCCCGATCCTCTGTGGACGGCCAAGCAGGACTCCATCAGCCTTCCCGGCCAGGTCGGCCTCCCGGGGCTCCGCCACTCCATCGGCCTGGCCCGGTGGTGGCATCTCAGCATCGACATGTTGTGGCTGGTCAACGGTCTCGTCTTCTACGTCTTGTTGTTCGTCACTCCTCAGTGGGAGCGTCTCGTGCCGACCAGCTGGAGTGTGTTCCCCGATGCGTTGTCGGTGATGATCCAGTACCTGTCGTTGAACTGGCCGGTCGAGAACACCTGGGTGGCCTACAACGGTCTGCAACTGATCGCCTACTTCGTCACCATCTTCGTTGCCGCCCCCTTGGCGCTGGTCACCGGGTTGGGGATGTCCCCCGCCCTGTCCGCCCGCTTCAAGCGGATCAGCAAGGTCTTCAGCATCCAAACCGCCCGATCCCTGCACTTCCTGGTCCTCGTCTACTTCTTAGGCTTCATCGTCGTTCACGTCTCCCTGGTCTTCGCTACCGGCCTGCTGGTCAACCTCAACCACGTCTACGCCGGGCGCACCGACCGCAGTTGGGACGGGTTCTGGATCTTCGCGGTGTCAATGGTCGTTGTCATCGTCGGTTGGGTAGCAGCCACCCCGTTCACCCTCCGCCACCCCCGGGCGGTGCAACGCGCCGGCCAAGCGATCATCGGCCCGCTTCAACATCTCTTCGAGCACGTCGACCCCAAACCGGGCGAGTACACCGAGAAAGACATCTCCCCGTACTTCTGGCACAACGGCCAGTACCCCGACTCCGACGAATACAAGCACCTCTTCGACGGGCATTTCTCCAGCTGGCGGCTACGAATCAACGGCCTGGTCGAGCGTCCCGTCGAGCTCGACCTGCTCCAGCTGCGGGCCTTGCCGCATCACGAGCAGATCACCCAGCACTTCTGCATCCAAGGATGGTCCGGTGTCGCCAAGTGGGGAGGGGTGTCGATGCGGACCATCATGGACCTCGTCGTGCCGAGCCCTGAGGCCAGGTGGGTGGTCTTCTACTCCCTCGGCGAGGGAGCCGACAAGGGCGTCTACTACGATGCCCACCCGATCGAGCACATGGCCCATCATCTCACCATGGTCGCCTACGACATGAACGACCAGCCCCTCAGCTTCGGCCACGGCGCCCCTCTCCGGCTCCGCAACGAGATCGAACTCGGCTTCAAACAAGTCAAATGGATCAAAGGTATCGAGTTCGTCGCCCACTACGCCGAGCTCGGCAGCGGTCACGGTGGCTACAACCAAGACCACGAATTCTTCGGGTACCGCCAGTCGATCTGAACGCCCATACCACAGGTGGCCAACCGCCGGCCGCTGGTCGTCGAAGGGATCAGACCTGGACGTCAGGTCTGGCCGGTCAGGACACCTACTACAACGGCTCGAGCAGTCTCGGCCCGGAGGGCATGGATGGCACCGGCGGGGACAACCATGACATCACCCTGGTCGGCTCCATACCGTTGGTCGGCGACGGTGATCACGGGGCGTCCCTCGATGACCAGCAAGGTCAGTTCGCCGGGCGCCGGATGGCGAGGCAGCTCTTGGTCCGGCTCGAGGCACACCACGAACACGGTGGTGCCCCGGTCGGAGGTGACGGCGGCCACGACCGCCTCGCCAGGATCGAACCGGACCACAGACCGGAACGACCCAGTTGCCGCCCCGACCGTCTCTGGTACTTCGTTCACGACTGCTCCTCACATCGAGTTTTCCCGTCGAGTATCGCATCCGACCCGGCAGTGGCTCTCGCCGGTCGAGGACCGGTTGGGCTCGACGTCAGCGACGCAGGAACGCGGCAAGGACGAACGCCTCACTGAATCTCCGGCTGTTTCGTGGCCGTCAGGAGCGTCAACGTCTGCCGGCTCATCAGGTCCCGCAGGTGGGCGAAAGCCTTCCCCCGCTCGGCTCCTCGATCCTGGCGTCGGGGACCTCGCTGACCGAGACGTCTTTCGGACCGTTATACACAACTACGGGCATAACTCCTCCTCGTCGATCGCTCCCCGCGATTACCCCGCCGCCACCGCCCGAAACCAGAAGTGGGCAATGCCGGGTCGTTCGGGCATCCTTGGCCGGCGATCAGCCCGAGCTCGGGCGCCCGCAGGATCGCCGAACGCTCCTACTGCCGTCGAGCGGAGCCGCGAGCGCCGACCGGGCTTGGTTGGCCACCAAGTGTCGTCGGGCGGCTGGGGCCAGCCAGGCCCGCTGGGATCAGTAGGCAGATTCGATCTGGACGGTCAGCCAGGCGGCCACGGTGAGTTGGAGGATTCCCCGGGTGGGCTCGAGGGCCACGGCGTGAGCTGTCTGGGGGATGGCGGCCAGGCTGACCGAGCGGCTGCCGGTGAAGCGGGCCGCTTGGAGTTGGCCGTCGGGCGGCGGGAACAGCGAGTCCTTCTCACCGAAGACGACCAGCACCGGGACGTGTACCTGACCGAGATGGGCCATGTCCGCTCCGAGACCGGCCATGGTCGAGGTCTCGTCGCCGCAGGGGTCGGTGACCTTCTTGTCGACCACGGCACGCACGATGGCCGGGTTCGCCCGGTAGAAGAAGGTGGCCGGGACCATCGGCGGCTTGGCGAAGGGGGCGTAGCCCGTCGGGCTGGTCGCACACGCCTGCTTCCACTGGGCGGCATCGGCCATCGCTGACGCCGTGGTCGAATCCGCCGGGCACGAGGGTGTTGAACACCCGGCCGACCTTGGAGTCACACCGGAACCCATGCAGCGCGCCGGGTGTGATGTAGACGTAGGTGCCGGGTGGGGCTTCGATTTCTTGGTCGTCGAGCAGGAATACCAGGTAGCCTTCGAGGACGAAGAAGGCTTCCTCCTCGTTGTCGTGCACGTGTGGGGGAGCGACGACGCCGGGCGGGCAGAGTTCCTCGAACGTGGTTGATCGGCCGCTGCTGGTCGCGTCCGTGGACAGGAACCGCCAGTAGGTGCCGACGTTCCAAAACGCCGGGGCGTCATCGGCCGTGATTGCCCAGCCCTTGTCCGAGCCTGGGTGTTGACGCAAGAACGCCTCGTGTGTCTGGTCCATCAGATTCCTTCCTTTTCCCTCGTGGTGAGATCAACTGTTTGGGTGGCAGCCGATCGCTGTTCGCAGCGGACGGTCTTGTCGCCTAGGGCGCTCTAGCTACTTCGTCCTGAAGAAGTCGTGGGGTCGGACGTCTAGTTTCTGCTGATTGCCGGGCGTGTGGTCGTGTGGGGCTGCCGTCCGGCCGTTTTGGCTTCTCCCGGCGGCCTTTTCGGTCCGTTCGGGACCGTCGGGGCGCGTCGGGTGAAGCCGTCCTGGCCGGGTCAGGCAGCAGACGTCGGGGTCCCGCCAGGATTGGGTGGCTCACTGCCTGCCCGCTCCGGCCGTGATCGTTGATCGCCTCGGCCGGCGGGCTTGCCGGCGAGGGCGGCGACTTTGCTCGAGTTGTGGGCGAGGACACCCCACCCGCACCAGGTCTGGGCGCCGCTGTGGCCGTCGAAGAGGGTCCGCCGCCACAGGTAGTCCCGTTTCAGGCACGAGATGCGCGCTTCGCTCCCGGTCCGCCACTTGACGAGGCGCACGAATCCGCGGCCACGCTGGACGCTGGTGCGTGCCGGGCCGGGACGTCCCTTCCTGGGGATGGCGACGGTCTTGACGCCGAGGCCGACCAGGGCGTCATCGACGCCGGCTTCGCCGTAGCCACGATCAGCGGTGACCGCCCTCGGGGCCCGCCCGAACCGGGCTTTGACTGCGGCGATGGCGGGGGCGAGCATGGGGGCGTCCGGCGGGTTGCCGATCATCACGGTGTGGTCGACGATGATCCCGTCGACGTTGTCAGCGACCTGGGCCTTGAAGCCGAACTCGACGGGCCGGCCGAGGCGGCCCTTGCGGATCGGTCGAGCATCAGAATCGTGCAGGGAGACGATCCGGGAGGCACCGTCAGGGACGCCGCCGGCGACGCGCAGCCGGGTCTGGGCCACGATTGCCTCGAGCAGATCCGAGACCCGGTCGATCTCGGCCAGCGCCTGGAGGGCCCGTCCCGAACCGGGTGCTCCCCGGCGTCGGAGGGTCCGTCGGGCGTTGACGGCGACCTGGCGGGCGTCGGCGATGGTGAGCTCGGCGAGGTCGGCGAGCTGGTCGGTGATGGCCAGCACCTCGGCTTTGGCGTCATCGTTGCGGCGACGCAGCCACACGGCCACGTCATGGGCCCGCCGGCGCACCGACCGGCCCCGGTCCCGGAACCGGGTCGACTTCGCCAGCCCGGCCACCTTGACGACCATGACCAGACGGCGCAGGGCGGCGACGCCCTTGCCGAGCAGACCGCTGTCGGTCGGATAGGCAACGTTCGCCTCGACCACGGTGGTGTCGACCCGCACCTTGTCGAGCCGGACGAGCTTCGCGTCGGCGGCTTTGGCCAGCAGGGCTTCGTTCAACCCGTCGATCAGGCCAGGTCCGCACCGGGCGGTGATCTTCAACAGGGTCGTCGGGTGCGGGACGGCGGTGTCGAGCGAGATCCGACAGAACCGCCGCCACGCGATCGAGTCCGACACCTCCGCGCACAGCGTCTCGAAGCCGAGCTTGTAGCGGAACCGGAGGAACATCATCCTCAGGTAGGTCTCGATCGGGATCGACGGCCGACCCTGCCGGGCCGAGAAGAACGGCACGAACGGGGCGAAGAACCTCGGATCGTCCAACAACACGTCGACGGCGGCCAGCCCGGGAGGCAACCCGAGACAGCACTCCGGCAGGATCGCGTCCCACAAGGTCGGCGAGGCGTTTATGGTTCGGAGCATGATGGCCCGTATCCCTTCTTGCACAAGGGGTCCGGGCCATCATCCCATCACTCGACCCCGCACCCAGGGATCCTGACCAGCCAAAACCGTTGTACTACAAGGGAAGTTGCTCCGACTTCTTCAGGAGCAAGTAGCTAGTAGTTGCTCAGGTAGGCGGTTGGGTGGTCGGCGTTGAGCGCGAAATAGGCCAGCGCCCAGTTGATGATCCGTGCGCTGGTGACGCCCCTCGGTCGGCGGCCGGCAGCCCGATCCCTGTGCCCACGGCCGCCCCCCTTTGGGTTGGCACGTTGACGGTCGCGGTTGGCGTGGCACAGTGGTCACGAGGGCACGTGCTGGCGGTCGACGAGCAGCTCGACTTTGTAAGGGTAGAAGCAGTTGTGTTCGTGGGCTGGCATGCTCTCGGCGAGGGGGCGGGGCAGGCCCGGATCGTGTCCCTTGTAGTGGTGTAGCTGGCGGGTCCCCCTGATGGGTGGGCCACCGGCGTGAAGCTCGTCGTGTTCCTGCAAGAACACACGAAGGAGACCACGCCGGTGACCCTCACCGATTCTGACCTGTCCACCTTGCTCGCGGCTGTGAAGGCCGGCGAGATGACTGACACTGTCCGCACCAGCCTGGCCTGGGTGCTCCAGCAGTTGATCGAGGCCGAGCTCACCGCGACGATCGGCGCCGCCCCTGGCGAGCACTCATCGGCTCGGACCGCGTTGCGTAACGGGCATCGCCCGAAGCTGATCTCGACCGCCGCGGGCGACATCGCCGTCGACATCCCGAAGTTGCGGACGGGCAGTTTCTTCCCGGCCATCCTGGAACGCCGCCGGAGGATCGACCGGGCCTTGTTCGCGGTGGTGATGGAAGCCTGGGTGCACGGGGTGTCGACCCGCAAGGTCGACGACTTGGTCAAAGCGCTCGGCGCCGCGTCGGGGATCTCGAAGTCGGAGGTGTCACGGATCTGTGCCGAGCTGGACGTCGATCTGGAGGCGTTCCGGACCCGCCGTCTCGACGGCGCCTTCCCGTACGTGTTCGCGGATGCCACCTACGTCAAGGCCCGGGTCGGCGGCCGGGTGGTGTCGCGGGCGGTGGTGGTCGCCACCGGGGTCACCGCCACCGGCGACCGCGAAGTGCTCGGTGTCGACGTCGGCGACAGCGAAGACGGCGCCTTTTGGACCGGGTTCTTCCGGTCGCTGCGCGCTCGGGGACTGTCCGGGGTGCAGTTGGTGATCTCCGACCACCACCTCGGCTTGAAAGCCGCCATCGCCGCCGTGTTCGTCGGGGCCGGCTGGCAGCGCTGCCGGGTGCACTTCATGCGCAACGTGCTCTCTAGGGTCCCGAAAGCCTCCGCCGAGATGGTCGCGGCATCGATCCGGACCGTGTTCGCCCAGCCCGACGCCGCCCATGTCCGTTCCCAGCTGACCGAGATCGCCGGCATGCTCCGACCCCAGTTCCCCGACGTGGCCGCCATGCTCGCCGACGCCTCCGAAGACGTCCTCGCGTTCACGCACTTCCCGGTCGCCCACTGGCGGAAGATCTGGTCGACCAACCCCCTCGAGCGGCTCAACGCCGAGATCAAACGGCGAACCAATGTCGTCGGGATCTTCCCCAACGACCCCAGCGTGCTTCGGCTGATCACCGCAGTCGTCGTCGAAGCCCACGACGAATGGCAAGTAGCCGAACGGCGCTACCTGTCCGAAGAGTCCATGGCCAAGCTCCACACCACCCCCGCCCCGACCATCGAAGAGGCGCCCCTGGCCGTCACCGCCTGAGATACTCGAACAACCACGCCGAGCATTTCACGCCGGCCAACGTCGAGCTACACCACAACACGGGACGTCAACCAGGCTCCACGCCGCGTCGGCCACGACCTCGTCTGCGGCGACAAGGTTCCAGTGCTGGCCGTGCCCCTTATACGGACACTCCGAGATCGTGTCGCTGAGCTTGAGCACGTCGATCCGGGCGTCGGCGAACAATAGATAGTACCGCACCGGCAGGTCCGTCTCGAGAAACCGCTTGGGTCGGTAGGATTCCGCCACCACAACGTCGCCGTGCCGTATCACGAGATGGTGCGACGACGAGCGGACATCAACGCGATGATAGGGGTCGCGGGGGAGCGAATAGACCGGGTCGTCCTCTTTGATCCACCGGTCCATGGTGCCGTGGTCGATGGTTACGAGACCTTCGACGTCTGCGCCGGCCGGACCCTCGGGCACAGGCGCGCTGGTGACGGGCTCCCGGAACAGACCGATTCTTGACCTTGAAGGTCCAACTGCTCGTTTGGCCGTCCTCCTCGAGTACGTCCGCAGCGAGGTCGTCAAGGGGAAACAGCATTGTTGGCGCCACCGTTCCGCTGCGATAGAGAAACATGTCGCGACGGCTATCTAACAAGGTTCGGTCTCCAAAGATTGCCCCTCATCCGACGGTGCAGGGGTTCGACTCAGGCAATCTGATCGGGTAGCGCAGAGACGTTGTAGCTGCCGCGTTGGTGCCCGACCGGGTACGGTCCGAAGGTCAATGTCATAGCAGCACTCTTTTCCCGACGGGGTCGCTACCGTTTACGGAGTGGCCCCCGAGGTCATCCCTATTTGGTGCTTATGGGTCGTCTCAGCTTGATCAGCAGTGCAGGGTCGCTGCCTCGAATCGGCCGGGTCCGCCAAGCCCCGGGTTACGAGCAAGCAGGTCGACAGCTTCACGTTTGGAGCATTGTTCGCCCACGGAGTCTTCCTCAGTAGCTTCAGCGTAAGTCAACACGGCAACCGGCCCGGAGGCCCCTCTTATGAAGGGCGTGACGTGTCCAAGGCGCGAGCCGCGATATCGACGAACAGTTCCGGGTGGATGTCTGGGTAACGGCCGTTTTGCAGGTTCTCCAACGCGGTGACGCCTGTGAGCATGAATAACTGGTAGGCGAGCATGACTCGGGCCATGGGATCGGGGTCGCTCTGGCGGATGTCTTCGATGGCCTGCCGCAGATCGTCGATCGTGCCCAAGCTTCGACGGGTGTAGCTGCGCCCGGTGGCAGCCTCGACGGCGTTCACCATGCGCCCGAACGACAACTGCTCGCCCGCTACCGCGAACTTGCCGACCGGCACGGCGGGATCCATTGCAGCCCGGGCAGTGTATCGGGCAGTGTCCTCGACGGTTGTGGCGTCGAAGGTCTCCTCGCCACTGCCCCAGAATGTAGCAGTGCGCGCTTCGTGGTCGAAGAAGGCGTCCACGAAGCCGTCCATGAGCGCCCCGTTGAGGATGTGGACGGCCTGGATCCCGGTACCAGCGATGATCTCGTCGGCGTCACGGCGCAGGTCGAACGAGGCGTGCTCGCCGGGAGGTGCCTTGAAGATGTCGAGGGCAAAATCGGACGGCAGGATTCGTCGCACACCATTGTCCGCCGCGGCACGGGCGAGTGCAACCTGGCCGTTCACCACTACGTCTCGGCCACCCTGGATCGCGGACACCACGACGTCGACCCCGGTCGTCGCGGTAACGAGGGAGTCCGGGTCCGCCAGATCGCCGGCGACAACTTGGGCACCCGCTGCGATCAAGCCATCCAACGCAGCTTCCTTGCCGGCATCCAGGGGCGGCTCCGGGCGCACCAGCAGCCGTAGCTGGACTTGCGGGAGGATGAGCAGCTGGGCGGCGATCCGACCGCCCAGCATGCCGGTGGCCCCGACCATCAGCACGGGCGTCGTTCTAGAGGGGGTATCGGTCACGGAAAGCTCCTGTGTGAGGTTCCATCCGAATCTAACATAAGTGGAGACTTATCTCAACTTTGCTAGCAGTTCTCCATGTAGAGACGGGGAGCGCGGGCGGTGCCTAATCTCTGGGTATGACCGGTAGCGATGGTCTGCGCGACCGACCGCTACGGCGGGACGCAGAACGAAACCGCCAGAAGATCCTCACCGCAGCCGCGAGCCTGATCGCTGAGCACGGCCTCGGCGTGAGCCACGATCAGATTGCCCGAGCTGCCGAGGTCGCCGTCGGCACGGTGTACCGCCGTTTCCCGGAGAAGTCGGACCTGATCGAAGCGCTCTTCAGCGAAGAGGTGGACTCGGTCGTCGCGTCAGCTCGCGCCGCCCTGGAGATCGCGGACCCGTGGCAGGCGCTGGTCACGTTCATGACCGAGATCCTGCACCTGCAAGCTGAGAACCGCGGCCTGAGCGAGCTCAGTACCGGCAGCACACATGGCCTCGCTCTCGCCACCCACGCCCGCACGCAAATCGCTCCTGTGGTCAGAGAACTCGTGTCGCGCGCCCACAAAGCCGGGGTGGTGCGCAGCGACGTCGTCGAGCAAGACCTCGGTTTGGTGCCCATCATGATCGGCGCGATCATCCACCGCGCCCGCGGCGTCGATCCCGAGCTATGGCGCCGGGCGCTGGCCATCGTGCTCGACGGTCTGCGCCCAGGGCACGAGAATCGATTGCCAGGCACCGCCCCCAGTAGCTCGCAACTCGCCCAAATCATCAGTACCCGGTAGCCCCCGCCGGACCCGGCAGCGTCCTGAGACGCGTGCAGGTAACGCGCGTGGAGCAGGTTGATCGTTCATGGGCGAAAAGCGTCGACGAGTCGGTCCAGGGCCTGCGGGCCTGCGAGCGGGAGGAACAGGGACGGCTCGGCCGTCTCCAATTCGAGCACGCAGAACTCTCCCCGACCGTCGCGGACGAGGTCGACGCGAGCGTAGGTGGGGGTACCGAACCGTGCGGTGACGATGTCGATGGCGGCCTCTGCGACGTCGACCTGGGCGGGGTCGGGGTCGTGGGCTGCGAAGCGGTCACCGACCGACCTGATTCGCGGCAGCGTGACCTGCCTATTGGCCGCGTGGCTGTAGCGACCGTCGAAGAACACCAGCGGCCACTCACCCTCGAGTACCACCGACGTCAGCAGCGGCTGCACGAGCACGGACCTGCCGTCGTGATGCAGACGCTGGACGTGCGCGTGGACGAGCTCTGCCTGGGTCTCGCTGTAGGAGGCGGCGTCCCTGGAGCCGGCCCCGACCGCAGGCTTGACGACCACACCACCCGGAGGCAGCTGAACGGCTGCCCCGTCTGGCTCGGCGAACGTCGTCGGCGTGATCGGCACCCCTGCGGCAGCGAGGTCCGCAAGATAGTGCTTGTCCAGACCCCACCGGATCAGGGACAGCGGGTTGCGCAGATCCGTCGCCCGGTCAACGACCTCGAGCCAGTCCAGGAACTGAGGCAACCGCTCCGAGTAGTCCCACGTCGAGCGGACGACCACCCGGTCGTACGACGCCCAGTCCACTGCCGCGTCGTCCCAGTCCAGGACATCCACCGTAAGGCCTGCGGCTCTCAATGCACCCACGGCGAGCTGCTCGTCCTCGTCCCGACCACGGGCCTGCCTCGTCGTCACCCATGCCAGCCGCGCACCCACCGTCAGAGGCTACACAGGCCCCTCACGCCGATGGTCACCGCCGATGCGGGCGGCCCGAACGGGTACCGCAACAAACTGTGGAAGCTCGAGCTGGCCCAACTGGCCGCGGAGACCGGGCTGGCGATCACGGTCTGCCACTACCCGCCCGGCACATCGAAGTGGAACAAGATCGAGCATCGGATGTTCTCGTTCATCACTAAGAACTGGCGGGGCAAGCCGCTCACCTCCTATCAGGTCATCGTCGACCTCGTCGCCTCCACCACCACCGACACCGGCCTACGAATCGCCGCCGAGTGGGATCAGAGCTACTACCCGACCGGCACCGAAGTCACCGACGCCCAGCTCGCCGCTCTTCCCCTCACCGGGCACGCCTGGCACCCAGACTGGAACTACCAACTGACCCCACCACGACCGCCCCGAAACACGACCACGTCCAAGTAATCATCTCGCACTTCCTTACGACCCTTCACCAACCGCCGGCCGGACGGCAAACTAGACGGTAGGCCTGCCGCGCCGCATCCGCTGAGGCTTCCTCCTCCGTCAGCAAAGGGCGAACGCATGCCTACTCGCAGCGTCAGAGCGGCCGCGTAAACCGCCGTCGGAGGCTTGGCCTCTCCGGCACCACCGGGCGACGGGGTGGGGCGCCAAGGCAGCGAGGGGGCAGATCTCGGCCTTCAGAGCCACCCCCGCAGGTCACCGGGCAGAAGTGATGTCCTCTACGACTCGAGCAACGGCCCGCGGCGAGGTAACCGCTCGCTGCGTCGATAGTGGCGGTAGCAGTCGTCGACGCCAGAAGCTCATCACGGCAGCACAGTTGCGGCGCCGGCGCCGGCGAAGTCGAGCACCTGGTCGATGAGGTCGAGGAGGTGGTCGCTCGACGGCGGCCGGTTGATGTCAACCTGGGAGACCTCGAGGAGCTCCCGCAGCCCGGCGGTGACCGCAACCGCTGCCAGCCTGGGGACTAGGGCGTCGGCCGGTTGGCCGAGGTCGTCGCCGACCCCGGCAGCGATGATCCGCTCGTACGGGAAATAGTCGGCGCGTGCCCGGCCGCGCAGCTCATCGTTAGCCATGATGAGCCGAGATCTGAGCGTCCGCTGGTGCCAGACGCGCTCCTCGGTCGCGGGGTCGTTGTTGGTGACCTCGGCCATCGTGTCGACCATCCACGCTCGCACGGCCTGCAGCGTCGATTCGCCTGGCGGGCGCTGTGCGATCCTCGGCGCCAGGGTCTCCGGTGCGAAGCGGTCCTCGATCAGGTCGGCGAAAACCAGGTCTTCTTTGGTGGCGAAGTGCAACGTGACGGTGCGCATCGCCACGTCTGCCGCCTCGGCGATGGAGCTCAACGTCGTCTCGCGGTAGCCGTGCTCTGAGAAGAGTCGCAGGGCGGTGGCCTGGATACGGCTGCGAGTGTCGAGCTTCTTACGGGTCCTGCGGTCCGTCGTACTCGCCACGCCTTCAGCATAACCTGCAGTACCATCCAGGCATGAATACTAAGTCAGCATCGATGCTAACCTAGTAGCTCCGCACCTAGAACGGAGCCATTCATGACCGAGACCAGCAGCAACCGGGAGAACATCGTTCGCGGACTTGTCGGCATCGGTGAGCGTGGGATCGGCACCGAGGATGACGCCGCCCTCGATGCCTACTTCGCCGACGACTTCGTCTTCCACGGCCCTGACGGGGATGCGGACCTCGCGGCGCTCAAGGCCCTCTGGGGCGCCATGCGCGAGGCTTTCACGGGCTTCACCGTGACCCGCGGACACATCGTCGTCGAGGGCGACTTCGTCGCGGCCCAGACGACGATGGCCGGGACCTTCGACCGGGAGTTCACCCAGTCACCCGTCGGGCCACTGCCGCCGACCGGCCGCCCGTTCGCCCTTCACCTCCTCAACATCTTCCGTTACGACCGGACCGGTCGGCTCGCCGAGGAGTGGGCCCGATACGACAACAGGGACCTCCTCCGCCAGCTCGGCGTCGCCGCCTCGTGACATAGCGCCGGCCATCTCCACCAAGAACTCCTCAAACGACGTGCAAATGCGCCAAAGCTAGGTGCGCACGACGCTGCGGCCGAGGAACCTCCGGTCGAGCAGCAGGGCGAAGGCCAGGCCGAGGAGCATGGCGATGACGACGGTGAGCGCCGTCATCTCGACCGTCGTGAGCAGCGCCTGGCGGAACGACGCGTTGGTGAAGATCAGCCGGTAGTTGCCGAGCCCGATGAAGTGCTTGTTGGCCGGGGTCAGCAGGTTCCAGCTCTGGAGGCTGTACCAGATCGTGAGCACGAACGGGATCTGGGTGACGACGATGGTGTAGAGGACCGCCGGCAGGATCGGCAGTCGCCGGCTCCACCTTTGGCGTCGCCGGGACTGCCGGCCCGGCCCCGCAGGGGGTGTCGGAGCCGGGCCGGTGGTGACCGTCGCGACCGCAGTCACGACGGCGTGGTGGCGCCGGGGCCGGTCACTGCTGCTGACCGACGGGGACGGCGTCTTGCTGCCCGGTCTTCAGCGCCTGGCTCACCGACTCGGTGCCGGCGATGGCGCCGGAGATCTGCTGGGAGACCTGGTCGCCGAGCGACTCGAACTGCGGGATGTCGACGAACTGCACGCCGGTGTAGGGCACCGGCTGCACGGTCGGGTGGGCCGGATCCGCGCTGTTGATCGAGCTCAGCGTGATCCCGGCATAGGCCTTGGCCGCGGTGGCGTACTTGGCCACGCCGTAGGTGGAGGTGCGGCTCCCGGGCGGCAGCTGGGAGAAGCCGAGCTTCTGGCCGACGAGGTCGATGTAGCCCTTGGACGTGGCCCAGTCGACGAACTTCCACGCCGCGCCCTGGTGGGCCGAGTTGGCCGGGATGCCGAGCGACCACGTGTAGAGCCAGCCCGACGACTTGGTGACCGCGGTCGGCGCGTACGCGTAGCCGGTGTCGGCGAAGACCGAGGGCGACGCCGCCTCGATCGACGAGGCCGCCACCGTCGAGTCGTACCACATGGCGCACTTGCTCTGGCTGTAGTCGGTGAGCAGCTCGGTGAACCCCGCGCTGGCCGCGCCGGGCTCGCCGTCCTTGCGGACCAGGTTCACGTAGAAGTCGACCGCCTTGGTGAACGCCGGGGAGGTGAGCTGGGGCTGCCACTTGGGGTTGAACCACTCCCCGCCGTAGGTGTTGATCACCGTGTCGAGGGTCGCCAGGTTCTCGCCCCAACCCTCCTGGCCGCGCAGGCAGATGCCGGCCGTCTGGCCCGGCTTGTCGAGCTTGGCCGCAGCCGCCGCCACCTGCGTCCACGTCGGATGGACCGGGAGGGTGATCCCCGCCTTGGCCAGCAAGCTCTTGCGGTAGTAGAGCATCGACGACTCCCCGTAGAACGGGACCGAGTACAGGCCGCCCTTGTACGACAACGAGGTCCGGATCGGGGCCAGGAGGTCGCTCGGGGCGTAGGAGGGGTCGCTGCCGATGAACTTCGACGACGACAAGTTGTCGAGCCAGCCGTTCTTGGCCCAGATCGGCGTCTCGTAGTTGCTGACCATCACCACGTCGTAGAGCCCGCTGCCGGTAGCCACGTCCTTCTGGATCTGGGCCCGCTCCTCGTTCTCGGGGAGGGTGTCGAACTTGACCGTGATGCCCTTGTGCTCGGCCTCGAAGACGTGCACCAGCTGCTCCATCTGCTGCATCTGCGGGTTGGCCACGACCGCCACGGTCACCGTGCCGGTGGAGCCACCCTTGGACGACGCGCTCGACCCGCCTCCTGCGCCGCACGCCGCGGCGATCAGCGAGACACCGACGGCGCCGGCCACGACGTGGAGCCGCCTTGGGCCCTTCCGACCCCACCGAAGACGAGACGTGCCGTTGACCGACATGATGTTCCCCCCTGCTGCTCTGGTGACGCGATCCGCCGGTTCCGCAACCAGCTCCGAGCCGATGCTAGGAACGGCCCCGCCGGGGCGCCAGGGGTGCGGCCGGAGGAATCCCGCCCGTTTGTGCCCGGTGTCCACCGCCGCTTCCACCTAGACTGGTCAACGACCGCCACGACCCGCGCCCGAACCATCCCACTCGATGTGCCCGATCCGTGCCCGATGTTAGACCCGGATGACCGTCGGCCCGACCAGCTGGTAGCGCTGGGCCCTCCGCTCCGGAAAGTCCAGTGTCGGTGATCACCGTGTCGAAATCCTTAACCTCCGCGAAGCGGCAGAAGGTGGCCACGCCGAACCTGACGTGGGCACCGACGAAGATCCGCCGTCGCGAAACCCGCACCGCGGCCGCCTTGACGTCCGCGACCTGCGGGTCCGGCGTGGTCAGACCCTCGGCCCTCGAAATCCCGTTGGCACCCAGGAACGCCACGTCGATGACGAACTGCGCCAGCATTGCGGTGGCCCAGTGGTCGACTGCAGCGAGGGTCTTTGCCCGCATGCGGCCGCCCACCATGATCACCGTCGTGGATCGCCGCGGCGCGAGGAGCACGGCGACGGAAAGGGAAGCGGTGACGACGGTCAGCTCCCGGTCGGCGGGCAGCTCCCGGGCGACCATCTCAGGGAGGGAGCCCTCGTCCACGAAGACCGTCTCGGCGTCGTCCAGGTGACGAGCCGCCTCGGCGGCGATCCTGCGCTTCTCGGCCAGGTGCGCTGTCTGGCGTTGCGTGAGGTCACTCTCGAAACCGCGACTGTCAACGGGAAACGCCACGCCGTACTCGCGGCGCAGGAGGCGGTGCTCCTGGAGGACGTTGAGGTCGCGGCGCACCGTCTCCACCGACACCGAGAGGGCCTCGGCGCCCGCCGCCACCTCGATGCGGCCGGCCTCCCGGACCAGGGCCAGCAGCCGGCGACGCCGCTCGGAAGCGGCGATGCCGGCGGCCGCCGGTGCCCTTCTCATTTGGTCACTCCTCCTGGGGCCTGACGATCGCCTTGACGATGGTCGGGTCGTGCCGGGCGGCGCGCAGCGCATCGGCGGCTGCCGACAAGGGGTAGTGGGCGTCGATCAGCTGTTCGAGCCTCACGGCTCCTCGGGCCACCAGGGCGATCGCGGACGGGTAGGTGTGCGCGTAGCGGAAGGTGCCGGTGAGGCTGAGCTCCCGGTTCTGCACGATCGCCAGCGGAAACCGCGCTTCCTCGGATGGTCCCATGCCGACCAGGACCGCCCGGCCGGCGGGCCGCAGCGCCCGAAGGCCGTCGCCGAGCACCGATTCCACTCCGGTGCACTCGAGCAGCACGTCGGCCTCGAGCCCCAGATCGCCCATGCTCGCCGACCCCACATCCTCGGCATGGGTGGCCCCCAGCAGCCTGGCGCGCTCCAGGCGGGCAGGGACCCGGTCCACCACGGTCACCTCGGAGGCACCGCAGGCGAGAGCGACTTGCATGGCCACCAGCCCGATGGCGCCCGCCCCCGTGACCAAGACTCGGTCCCCCATGCCGACATTCGCCTTCCGGCACGCCCAGAGCCCAACCGACAGGGGTTCGATGAGGGCCCCGACGTCGTCGGAGACGCCGTCGGGCAGCAGATGCACGACGTCTTCGTGACTCAGCAGCAACCGCGTGAGCGCCCCGTCGACAGGTGGTGTGGCCAAGAAGCGGATGGCGGGGCACAGGTTGTAGCGGCCCGTTCGGCACTGCTCGCAGTGGCCGCACGGGATGCCGGGCTCGATCGCCACCCGATCTCCGACGCCGACCCTGCGGACGTCGGACCCGATGGCGTCGACCACCCCGCTGGCCTCGTGACCGAGGACGAGCGGACCCGACACCACGAACGACCCGATCCTGCCCTCCTCGAAGTAGTGCACGTCGGACCCGCACACGCCGACCGAGCGCACCTCCACCACGACCTGAGCTCCGCTAGGCCGGGGCACCGGCACGGGCCGCATCTCGATGCGTCCCCGACCGGCGAGAACGGCGGCGACGTTGGAGCCGGTCATGGCGCCGGTATGGCGTTGGGCTCGTTCACGGCTCCTGCCCGTCGGGGTCGCCAGCCCCAAAGACGGAGGCCGGTCGTGCGAAATGAGGTTTCGGATGGACTTGGCATCCGCTACTCCTTGACTGGGCCCTTGGCGCCCGCTCACGGGCTCAACCCGACGAGCATCTGTCTAGCGGGTCGGCAGAGGGCAACGAAACCGGCGTCGGTCAGGTGGGGCGGGAGCTGGACGCGATTGCGGCCGGCTGCTTCGGCGACGAAAGTGAGCTCGCCGGCTCGGCCGATCAGTGCCACACCAGCCTCTCGTGGTCAACGGACGACGAGTGGCAGGGCGGCGGTCCATGTCACGCCGTGCTGACCGTCCGGTCCCATTGTCGCAAGTCTTCGCGCACCTCGTCTCGACCACACAGGCCGGACAAGTGGCGTCACCGTTTACGGGTCCCATAAGCGGGACGTCACCCCGGTCCGCCGTTGTGCCGTGCTTCGAGCCCGGAACGTGCAACAGTAAGCGGCAAATGGCGCGGATTCGCAGCGCTATCTGGCTCCAGTAACCGTGCCCCACACGGACCCTTAGCTAGCTTAGCTACTTGCTCCTGAAGAAGTCGGAGCAACTTCCCTTGTAGTACAACGGTTTTGGCTGGTCAGGATCCCTGGGTGCGGGGTCGAGTGATGGGATGATGGCCCGGACCCCTTGTGCAAGAAGGGATACGGGCCATCATGCTCCGAACCATAAACGCCTCGCCGACCTTGTGGGACGCGATCCTGCCGGAGTGCTGTCTCGGGTTGCCTCCCGGGCTGGCCGCCGTCGACGTGTTGTTGGACGATCCGAGGTTCTTCGCCCCGTTCGTGCCGTTCTTCTCGGCCCGGCAGGGTCGGCCGTCGATCCCGATCGAGACCTACCTGAGGATGATGTTCCTCCGGTTCCGCTACAAGCTCGGCTTCGAGACGCTGTGCGCGGAGGTGTCGGACTCGATCGCGTGGCGGCGGTTCTGTCGGATCTCGCTCGACACCGCCGTCCCGCACCCGACGACCCTGTTGAAGATCACCGCCCGGTGCGGACCTGGCCTGATCGACGGGTTGAACGAAGCCCTGCTGGCCAAAGCCGCCGACGCGAAGCTCGTCCGGCTCGACAAGGTGCGGGTCGACACCACCGTGGTCGAGGCGAACGTTGCCTATCCGACCGACAGCGGTCTGCTCGGCAAGGGCGTCGCCGCCCTGCGCCGTCTGGTCATGGTCGTCAAGGTGGCCGGGCTGGCGAAGTCGACCCGGTTCCGGGACCGGGGCCGGTCGGTGCGCCGGCGGGCCCATGACGTGGCCGTGTGGCTGCGTCGCCGCAACGATGACGCCAAAGCCGAGGTGCTGGCCATCACCGACCAGCTCGCCGACCTCGCCGAGCTCACCATCGCCGACGCCCGCCAGGTCGCCGTCAACGCCCGACGGACCCTCCGACGCCGGGGAGCACCCGGTTCGGGACGGGCCCTCCAGGCGCTGGCCGAGATCGACCGGGTCTCGGATCTGCTCGAGGCAATCGTGGCCCAGACCCGGCTGCGCGTCGCCGGCGGCGTCCCTGACGGTGCCTCCCGGATCGTCTCCCTGCACGATTCTGATGCTCGACCGATCCGCAAGGGCCGCCTCGGCCGGCCCGTCGAGTTCGGCTTCAAGGCCCAGGTCGCTGACAACGTCGACGGGATCATCGTCGACCACACCGTGATGATCGGCAACCCGCCGGACGCCCCCATGCTCGCCCCCGCCATCGCCGCAGTCAAAGCCCGGTTCGGGCGGGCCCCGAGGGCGGTCACCGCTGATCGTGGCTACGGCGAAGCCGGCGTCGATGACGCCCTGGTCGGCCTCGGCGTCAAGACCGTCGCCATCCCCAGGAAGGGACGTCCCGGCCCGGCACGCACCAGCGTCCAGCGTGGCCGCGGATTCGTGCGCCTCGTCAAGTGGCGGACCGGGAGCGAAGCGCGCATCTCGTGCCTGAAACGGGACTACCTGTGGCGGCGGACCCTCTTCGACGGCCACAGCGGCGCCCAGACCTGGTGCGGGTGGGGTGTCCTCGCCCACAACTCGAGCAAAGTCGCCGCCCTCGCCGGCAAGCCCGCCGGCCGAGGCGATCAACGATCACGGCCGGAGCGGGCAGGCAGTGAGCCACCCAATCCTGGCGGGACCCCGACGTCTGCTGCCTGACCCGGCCAGGACGGCTTCACCCGACGCGCCCCGACGGTCCCGAACGGACCGAAAAGGCCGCCGGGAGAAGCCAAAACGGCCGGACGGCAGCCCCACACGACCACACGCCCGGCAATCAGCAGAAACTAGACGTCCGACCCCACGACTTCTTCAGGACGAAGTAGCTAGTGGGCATCCGGCCCGTCGTCGGCGCCGGCGTCGCCAGGGCAAGACCGACGCTCTCGACGCCGAGCGCATCGCCCGCGAGACCTCGCTGACCAGCTGCTGCCCCGGGCGTTAACGACGCCGCCAGTGCGCGACGTGGACGAGGTTCTGATCGCTGTACTTCAGGGATGCTCTCATCAGTCCAGCCTCTGGCGAGCTCCATAGGGTGGACCGCCCGGCGGTGATCCTGTAGAGGCCGCATGGCGTGGCCTCCAAGGAGGTCACTATGAGGCCGACGCTGTCGACCGAGCAGCGGAAGGCGCAGGCGGCGGCGAAGATCGCCGAGGCGCAGCAGACCTTGGCGGCCGAGGTGGCCAAGGTCATCACCGGCGACGACTGGCGGCGCTTCTTGGACTTCCAGTCCAAGCTGCATGCCTACAGCCCGAACAACGTGATGCTCGTCGCCGCCCAGCACGCCCAGGCCGTCGCGGACGGGCTGGTCCCTGCCGGCCAGCCCACTGCCCTGGCGGGACACCACACCTGGAGAGCCCTCGGGCGGACCGTCGACAGGGGGCAGCACGGCTACGCGATCCTCGCCCCGTGCCCCTACGACCGCCGCGTCGCGTTGGACTCGACCGGTCAGGCCCGCCCGCTCGCCAAGGGCGAGACGCCCGGCGCCGGGCGAGCGGGTGGAGAGCTGCCGGGTTTTGGCCGGGTTCCGGGTCGAGCACGTCTTCGACGTCTCACAAACTTCCGGCGCGCCCCTGCCAGAACCGCCCCACCCGACCCTGCTGGTCGGCGAGGCACCCGCCGGGCTCGGGGCGGCCGTGCTGGCGATGATCGAGGAGCGAGGCTTCCGGGTCGACACCGTCGCCGACGCCGCAGCGCCGCAGCGGGCGAACGGCCAGACCAACTGGGGATCTCGGACGGTGCTGATCCGCGCCGACATGGACGACGCCGCCATGGTCAAAACGCTGATCCACGAGGCGGCGCACTGTCTGTTACACGAGGGTCCACCCGGCCAGTACCTGCCCCGGCCGGTCAAGGAGGTCGAGGCCGAGTCGGTCGCCTACGTCGTCACCTCGGTCCACGACATGCCCACCGACGGCTACAGCTTCCCCTACGTCGCCGGCTGGGCGGCCAACAACGCTGCTAAGGCCGTCACCGCCACCCAGAGCCGTGTTGCCACCGCGGCACGGCAGATTATCGACACCAGTTCCGCTCCCCACCTTGGCGGTGGCCGGCCACCGCGTGTCGACCACGCGGTGGCCGTCGTCCAGGGCCGCCGGGAAGGGATAGGTGCCCGCCTCGGTGCATCGACGGAGGACCCTGTCGCGCGCGAGCCGGCAGCACAGGCAGGGGTCGCGCTGTGACACCCGAGCGTCTCGCCGCCGCCCTCCTCACTCAGGCTGACGGCTCCTCCCCGCCGAGGCGGCGGTCAGCTTGCTCATCGAGCACCGCAGCTGGCTGGCCCGGGCGGACTTCCGCGTTTTCGTCGATGTCGCAGCTTCGTTCCGCGACGACCGGGTGCTGTTGGCGTCGGTCGAATGGGAGGCGGTGCTCGCCGCGAACCTGGCCGCCTCGACGAGCGAAACCCAGATGCTGACGGTCGTCGCGGAACTTGCCGGCGTCCACACCGGCCGGGCTCTTCACGATCTACTGGGGGGCCTGGACCGTGCCAATACGAGCCTGGTGATCCGGGCGGTCCTCCACGCCCAGTACGGCGCCGACGCCTTACCAGTGACCGTCACTTCCTTCCTCAGGGTCGAGACGAACGACATGCTCGACCCGAGTGAGCCCTCGTCGGCTGGCGGCTGGGCGGAGCCCGAAGGCCCGACGCTGTGAGCAACCTCCCGCCCACCAATCCCGCCTCGGGTTGGGCCGGCGGCCGCAACGACTGATCGTGCTCCGAGACGAGTGCTGCGACCACGGCGGGACCCACTGGCGTGGCGCTGCCGACGAAGCGCTCGACGGGCGGGGCGTCGTACGGGCCGGTCTGGCCGACCACGCCGGTCGTCTTCGCGGTGAGGTTGCTCCCGGTGGTTGGGACGGTTCGGGACCGGAGGCGGCGTGACGGACCGCCAACCGTCTGCCGGAACCGACGTGGCCCTCGCCGGCCTTCTCGGCGCCGCCGGGCTCGCCGGGCTGCTCTATGCCGGTGCGGCAGGTTCGGCGTGACTGGCCGGCCATCGCGTCCCCCGTGCCGGGCTGCTCGACGGGTTCGTGGCCTTCGAGCATGCTGGTGATCCTTCGGCCGCTTGGGGGGTGCCGGTCAGCCCGGCGGTCCTCTACTGGACGGTCACCGCGTTGGCCGTCGTTGTTGCCGAGTTCGTCGCCTACGGGGGGTGGCGGCTGTGGCGAACGGCGGGTTCGCCGGCCCAGTCCGTCGACCCGTCTCGAGCCGACGGGCTCGCCACCAAGGCAGAGGTGCGCCGAGCGGCAGGCGGGAAAATGTTGCTAGCTCGGTCGGCGACGTTGCGGCCGTCGATGCGCCGTCCCCGGCCGAGCGATGTCGGCTACCGGCTGGGCACGGCGAGGAGGGTCGGATGTTGGGCGTCGGTCGAGGACTCCGTCCTGGTGCTGGGCCCGCCGCGGTCGGGGAAGGGCATGAATGTGGTCATCCCGATGATCCTCGACGCTCCCGGTGCGCTGGTCACCACCTCGACCCGTCCGGACAACCTGGCCGTCACCCTCGCGGCCCGAGCCGGGCGGGGTCCGGTGATGGTCTTCGACCCCCAACGCCTCGCCCTGGCGCCAGGCCTGCCGGCCTCGCGCTGGTCGCTGGTCCGGGGCTGCGAGCACGCCCAGACGGCGATGATCCGCGCCGAGGCCCTCGTCGCGGAGGGCGGCAAGTCGGGGGTGGAGAACGGTAGTTTCTGGCGGGCCCAGGCCGTGTCGGTCACCGTTGTCTGCTGCATGCTGCCGCCCTCGACGGCCGCCCGCCTGCCGACCTGTACCGTGGTCGCACTCGGCGGGATCGGCGAAGGAGGCCACGACGGTCCTGGCCACCCATCCGCAGGCGACACCGGGCTGGGACCGGGCGTTGGATGCGATCATCTCCGCCGATCAGCGCACCCGGGACTCCACCTGGGCGATGGTCGCCAACACCTTCGCCCCCCTCGCCGACCCGGCCGTCCTCGCCGCCGTCAGCCCCGCCGAAGGCCGGGAGTTCGACCCGTTGGCGTTCCTGGCCCTGCGAGGCAGCGTCTACCTCCTCGGCACCGCCACCGGCGCCTCCGCCACCGCGTCGCTGGTGGCCGCGCTGATCGAGGACCTGATCGACGCCGCCCGCCGTCTCGCCGCCTGTTCGGCCGGTCAGCGTCTCGACCCTCCGCTGGCGCTGGTACTCGACGAGGCCGCGAACTACCCCCTCCTCTCCCTGCCAGCGCTCATGTCCGAGGGCGGCGGGTCGGGGATCACCACCGTCGCCGTCCTCCAATCCTTGGCCCAGGCGAGGGACCGGTGGGGACGCGAGGCGGGCGGGGCGATCTGGGACTCCGCCATCGCCAAGGTGATCCTCGGGGGGTCCGCCAACGCGGACGATCTGGGCGACATCTCCCGGCTCATCGGCGACCGCCGGGTCACCGAATGGTCCGAACCCGCGGGGCCGGGGCCGCCGGCCGGTCCGTCAGCTCGACTACCCGGCACCGGCCGATCCTCGAACCCTCCCAGCTGCGCCGCCTACCCGTCGGCACCGGACTGCTGCTGCGCTCCGCCGCGCCGATCGTGATGATCCTCCAACCCTGGACCGCCCGGCGCGACGCCGCCGACCTGAACGGCGGCCGCCAGCACTGGGAACAGACAGCTCGTACAGGAGCAGTGGGAGTCGAGACGGCGCCCGGCGAGATGGCGCCCGTCGATGGGCCCGGCGATGCGTGACCCCCAGCCGGGTCTGGCCTGGTCACGCCGGCGGGTGTCGCGCCGGGCCGAGTACGCCTCGTGGATGGCCAGCGCCCGATGACAGGCCCGACGGCAACAATGGCTGCAGCACTGGATGGCCGCCCACGGCAGTGAACCGACCTGTGTGGTCTGCGGGAAACCGTGGAGCCTGCGCCGTGGCGATCTCCACCATCGCAGCTACGACCGGCTCGGCCATGAAGCCGACTACGACCTGGTCCCCCTCGACCGCACCTGCCACGCCCGGCTGCACCAGGTCCTGGACTCCCACCCGGCCTGGCGCCGCGCCGGGCGTGCACACGCCACCGACGTGATCGTCGGCCGGCTCTGCCACACCAACCAGGAAACCTGACCATGCCAGAAGAACAGACCGGCCGTGGCCGTGGCCATGGCCAGCTCGACCAGCTGACCCAGCTCATCGGCGACCGCGTCGACGCTGCCGCCCTCCACGACGCCGGCTTCGACGCTGCCGGCTTCGACGACGCGGACTTTGACGGGACCGACTTCGGCGATGTTCCTGCCCCGACGCACTGGCCGTTGCTCCCCTCCGCCGACACCGCAGCAGAGTGGAACCAGCTACGGGGCTGGGTGGAGGGTCTCAAGGACCGGTTCGGGCATCTCGACCATAATGTGATCCCACGGTGCTGGTGGCGGTACAACGACCACGTCGAAGCGCTCAGCGCCCTACGAGACCACGAGCGATCCAGTTTCACGTCGACCGCCCCGGCCACCGCCCCGGCGGACTGGTTCCGGGCGCTCCGGGACATCACCGCCCTGCTCAAAGCCTGGACTGCGGAGCTGGGCTGCGGTGCCACCCACACCGACCCGCCCACCCCGCTCCGCGGCGACGATCGCGCCGAGTGGGAACGGTTCGTCACCGCCAACGTGGCCCGGCGGGCCGACGCGGAGATCGACCAGGCCGCCCAAGAGCCTGGACCGCCCAGCGGTGACCGTACAGAGGCCGCACACCGCGGCCTCCACCAAGGAGGTCACCATGGACGAGACAAACCGCCCCGGACAGCCACCACGGCCGTCCCGACACCGCCGGAAGCGCCGGCGGCTCCTCCGACCGGGCCGTCACCCGGCCGTCCGAGCAGGCCGGCCGCACCCACGGGAATCAGGAACCGGCTGTGATGGGCCGGCCCACATCCCGCCACCAGACCAACTGACGGCATCCGGGCTGCGCCGAGCCGTCAAAGCTGCTGCCGGCGTGGAACTGCCCCTCGAGTTCAGCCAAGCCGTCGCCGCCGACGGCCTTGCCCGCACCATCGCGCTCGGTGTCACTCGCCTAGCCACACCACCCCACCCGTCCCCGACCCGGCGTCGGAGGCGGCAGCGGCCGAGGAGGTGACGTGGTAAGCCGGCACCAGACCAACCAGCCCACCCCGCCCCGCCTGACCGTCATCGCCTGGCTCGACCCGGTCATCGAAACCCACGGCCACCGCCCGGGGGGCCCCGTACGTCGAAGCGGTCTGGCTCGGCGTGCTCGGCCCGTCGGCCACCTGGGCGTGGCAACGACTCGCCCGTCTCGCCGGCACCCGACCCGGCGTCACCATCGACACCACCGACCTCGCCACCAGCCTCGGACTCGGCAGCAACCTCGGGCCCAACGCGGCGGTCTCCCGCACCCTGGCCCGTCTCGTCGCCTTCGGCGCCGCCCGACGCGGCGCCGACACCCTCGCCGTACGACTCGCGCTCCCCGACCTCCCCGCACGCCGCGCCGCCACCCTGTCACCCACCGGCCGCCTCGCCCATGACCGTCTCAGCCGCGCGCACCTCCCCATGCGGCCGGCAACCACGCTGGCGGCAGAGGCAGCGGCGAACCTCGAGCAGCCCGCAGGAGTGGCACTGTGACCGGCCCGTCGCCCATCCGAGCCGCCCGGGACCGTCACCTCCTCGCGGATGTCGCCCGACGCATCGGCATCCACCTCGACATCGACACCGGAACCGTCACCGTCCGCTGCCCACTTCCATCCCACGGCCACCCCGACCGCACCCCCTCCCTACGCCTCTACCTCGACGGTCACCGCTACTACTGTTTCGGCTGCGCCGCCAAGGGCGACGTGATCCAATGGGCCCAAGACACCCAACACATCAGCGTCGCCGCCGCCATCCGGGTGCTCGACGCGGGCAGGCCGCTCACCAACGCCTGGGCCGGCCAGGCCCTCCCAACAGGCGTCACGGGCCCGCGGTCGACGGTCAGCGACAAGCCCGGCTCATCAGAGCCGACCGGCCAGGCCGACATCCCCGACCCGGCCCGCACACCGGCCGAGCGTGTCCACGCCGCCCTCTGCGTCGCCTGGGACTACTACACGTCCCCGTCGCTGCACGTCCGGGCCGCCGCCTACCTCACCGGCCGTGGCATCCACGTCGCGGTCCTCGAAGACCACACCGGCCGACCCGAAACCGGCCACACCCCCGCCCGGCCCGACGGGCTCGTGCGAGCCCTACGCTCTAGAGGTTTCGACGACCACGAGATGGTTGACGCCGGCCTCGCCCGCCGCAGCCCCGGAGGCGGCCAGCTCAGCGACTTCTACCGCCAACGGGTCCTCATCCCCATCCGCCACGACCAGCAGCGGATCGCCGGGCTCATCGGCCGCAACATCGGCGACCAACAGCGCTGGCCCAAATACAAGAACCCGCCCCGCACCGCCGTCTACGACAAATCCGTCAACCTCTACCAGCCCCTCACCGCCCCCACCGATCCGCAAGGTCAAGTCGTCATCGTTGAAGGCACACTGGACGCCATGGCCATCACGGTCGCCGCCATCCGCGCCGGCCAGGCGCACCGGTTCTGCCCGATCACCCAATCCGGCCGAGAGCTATCCTCCACCCAGCTGAACCAGATTCTCACCATGCACCCCGCCGGCCCGGTCCTCGGCTTCGACGCCGACGTTGCGGGTCAGGAGTCCACCGCGCGCTTAGCCGCAGCGTTCGCCAAGACAGGACGGCCGCCGATGGTCGCCGTCCTGCCTCAGGGTGAGGATCCAGCCTCGTGGCTCCGAAGGGAGGGGGTATCCGGACTCCGTACATGGTCGCGAGAGAGCTACAGCGAGCGGCCGAGTGCGACCTCGAGGGCTGAGAGGGCAAGGCTCCGACCGCTGCGGACACGGAGTGGCCGAGCGCGTCTTGGCTCGCCCGACGCAGCTATTGACGTTCCTGTCAGCCTGGAAGCGATGGAGATCTGAGGTGGCCTCGGAGATGCAACACCTACCCTCGCACACTGACCTTCCCGGCACGATCACGGTGCCAGAAGCAGCATGCTTGCTCGGGGTTTCGAAGTCGGCCGCCTACCGAGCCATCGACGCCCGCTTGGGTGGGGACGCCGGAGCTTGGCCCACGAACGTGATCCGTGTTGGCCGGACCCTTCGCATCCCGAGCGCCGAGCTTCGAGCGCTGCTCGGCGTCGGCTCGGCTGCGTAAGGAGAGACGCGGTGCCAGGTCACATCTACAAAACGCCGAAGGGGTGGCGGGCGATGGTCGACATCGGCATCGACCGACTCACCGGGCGTCGCCGCCAGCGCCGCATCGGCCCGTTCCGGTCCCGCCGTGAGGCCGAGCTCGCTGCGGCGAAGATCGTCGCCGAGGCGGCGTCGGGACAAGTGAGCGATCCACGCGCCGTCACGCTCACCCAGTACCTCCGGGAGCAGTGGCTCCCCGCACGGGAAATTCGCGGTGTCAAGCCCACAACACTGGCCAACTACCGGTGGATCTGCGAGACCTACCTGATACCGCGGCTCGGGACGATTCGTCTCGCGAAGCTCGCGCCGCCCGACATCGTGGCCTTCTTCGACACCTTCTCCAGGGAGCCTGGCAGAGGAGGCAAGCCCCGTTCGACCCGAACGATCGCTCTCACCCATCGCGTGCTGTCGATGGGCCTCGCCCACGCCGTGCGCGCTGGGGTAATTTCACGCAACCCAGCCGTCGGCGCCAGGGCCGATCTGCCCCGAGGCACCCCACGGCAGAGACGACGATCTGGACCCCTGAGCAGCTCGGCCGCTTCCTCGAGGCCATGGTCGGTGACCGGTTACACGCGCTGTGGGTCCTCGCTGCGACGACCGGTATGCGCCGGGGTGAGCTGTGCGGCCTGGGCTGGGAGGACGTGGATCTCAACGAGGCGGTTCTTACCGTCCGCCGAGCGAGGGTCATGGTCCATGGCGTGCCCGCGGACACCACTCCCAAGACCAGCGCGGGTGAGCGCACCATCGGCCTGGACGAGGTGACCGTCGATGTCCTGCGGGCGCATCGGCGGCGGCGTCAGCACGACGAGGAAGTCGCATGCGCCCCAGGATTCTGGCACGGGCAGAACTACGTTTTCACCGACGAGATCGGCCGGCCCCTCATCCCCGAATATGTGACAAAAAGCTTTGCAAGGCCTGTCCGCCGCGCCGGACTGCCCTCCATCCGTCTCCACGACACGCGTCACTCGTATGCCACTGCCATGCTCCGGGCCGGTGTCGACGTGAAGGTCGTCGCCGGACGCCTCGGCCACTCCAGCACCGTGATCACCCAGAACGTTTACCAACATCGCGTCGAGCAGCTTGATCGGGACGCCGCTCAACGCGTGGCCGGGTTGATCTTCGGGCAGCCTCAGGAGCAGTCCGGTCCCCGGTAACCACCTCTGGACCCATCAAAGATTAGCCCGGCCACCAACTCCGCAGCAGCGCGCTGCTCGGCCAGGCTGACCGGGACGTCCAACGCGAGATGCCACTGCCCGCACCAGCGGTACGTCCTGGCCCCGTGCTCTGCCCGATGCGCAGCCATGATCGCCGCACGCCGCCAACGCCGGACATCGCCGACCTGGTTTTCGTCAACGGCCAAGCCGGTACCGCCGGCGCGACGGAGGTCGCTCTCGATCGAAGCCGAGAGACGGCGGCTCCGCTCGGCCTCAAGATCGACGACTCGATGTGCTCGACTCATCCGGCTCTCCGTTACCGAAAGGTTGCAACTCTCATGCCGGTCCCACACCCGCAGGTACCTAAAACCCCGCTGACCAGGACTTTTTGCAGTGCACTCGGAGGGATTCGAACCCCCAACCTTCTGATCCGTAGTCAGATGCTCTATCCGTTGAGCTACGAGTGCGTACGGCCAATCAAGTGTAGTAGGTCGTCGCGACGACGCTCACGGTCCGGCCGATACCCGGCGCCTGGGCAGTCGTCGAAGAACCACGGTCACTCGGTGGCGCTGAGAGCGCTGACGACCGGCCGTAGATCTGGGGCACTCTCCCGAGCGTCCGAAGGACCACGCCCCCTCGCAGGTCGTGTCACTCGAATCGGGTCGCCACCGAGCGGCGCCCACCAGCAGGACGAGCGTCGCCGGCGCCTCATTCCCCGCCAGCTGCAGAGCAGCTGGCCCAGAGATTGGCGGTCACGGACCCGCGTGGAGCGCCGTGGACCTCCCGCAGATCTCGGCGCACCTGTCGATCGCCCGAAAAACCCTCCGCACGCGGCGCCCCGGCACGCGAGACCCCCGGCACGCGGCGGCCCCGGCACGCGACACCCTCCGCACGCTGGACGAGCCGCACGCGACACCCCCCCACGCAACGGCCCCGGCACGCGAAACCATCTCGGCCTGGTGGAACCCGGCTCAGCGGGAGCAAGGACGGGACCAAGGGCGAGGAGCGCGGGGCCTACCCCGACCCGGGGGTGCTGTTGGTGGGAAACGCCGTGGTCGTGGTGGTCGACGCCGTCGTCCCGGTCGTGCCCGTCGTGGAGGAGACCGCCCCACCGGGGAGGGTGGTGCTCGTGGTCGAGGAGGTGGAGCTGGTGGTGGAGCTCGACGAGGGCGCCGGCATGAGGAAGGTCAGCGTGGCCACCTGGGCCTTGGTGGGCGAGCCGGCCAGGGGGGTGACGGTGACGGTCAGGGTGTCGGGGTGCCCGAGGACGGGGCCCAGGGGGGCGAAGGTGATGGCTTTGGCCGAGCCGGCGGCCAGATCGACGAAGTCGCGCTTCGACGAGGTCCCCGTCGAGTTGGAGATCGCCGCGATCACGGTCAGGTTGGGCTCGGGCTGGTTGCCGGTGTCCCCGACGACGACGGTCACCACCAGCTGGCTGCTCGGCGTCAGGATCTGCACGGCCCTGCGGCGGTCGATCGGCGCCGGGTTGGTGCTGAGGGCGACGATGGCGATGCTGTGGACAGCCGCCAGGCTGATGCGGCTGTGCAACGAGGTGAGCCAGACCTGCAGGCCGGTCGGGGTGAACAGGGTCGGGTCGCTCACCCACACGGAACCGGGGGCGCGCACGCCGAGCGAGGCCGGCAGGCCGTTGGCGAAGAGCTGGTAGGCGGCGTCGGCGACCTGGAGCTGCTGGGAAGAGCGGGCCACGGCCTGGCTGGTGCCTGCGGTCGACGTCCTGGCCGGGGCGGAGAGCTGCCGGCGCACGGCCACGGCCAGGTTGGCGGTCGCCTGGTCTCGTACGAGCAGGCAGGTCTCGAGCAGCCCGGCCTCGCCCTGCAGCGCGCTCGGCGCCCGCAGCCTCTGGTAGGCGTGCAGGGTGGACGAGGTCCCGTCGACCATCGCCCGGAGGTTGGATTCGAGGGCGCCGGCACCGACCGTGGAGGTCGATGACCGGAGGGCGACCAGCTGCCGGCCCGTCACCTCGGAAGCGGTGATGAGCGGGCGGACGCGGTCGTACCACGCCTGCCCTGCGAGGGTTCGGGCAGGCGCCTGGGAGGCAGACTTGGTGGACGCGTCGATCAGCAGCACGAGGAGCGTGACCACCAGCCCGACGACGATCCACCGTCGTCCGCCTCCCCGTCGCGAGGAGCGGCCAGCCAGCGCCATCGCCGGACAGCGTAGCCATGACACCGGTTAGCCACCCGGCGCCTGGCACGCTGAGGGCATGCGCTATCGGCAACTCGGCCGCAGCGGCCTGACGGTCTCGACCATCGGGCTCGGCTGCAACAACTTCGGCGGACGCCTCGACCTCGACGACTCCCGTCGGGTGATCGACGCCGCCATCGACCACGGCATCACCCTCCTCGATACCGCCGACATCTACGGGCGTCGCGGCGGGTCGGAGGCGATCATCGGACAGGTCCTCGAGGGGCGGCGGGACCGGGTCGTGCTCGCCACCAAGTGGGGGGCCGACATGGGGATCGGCGAAGGCTGGGCGCGGGGGTCGCGACGTTACATCCGCAGGGCGGTGGAGGACTCGCTCCGGCGTCTCCGCACCGACTGGATCGACCTGTACCAGATGCACGTCCCCGATCCCCTCACCCCCATCGAGGAGACCATCGCCGCCCTCGACGAGCTCGTCACCGAGGGCAAGGTGCGCTACGTCGGGTCGTCCAACTTCCGGTCGTGGGAGGTGGCCGACGCCGACTGGGTGGCCCGCCGCGACCACCGCGAGCGGTTCGTCTCCGCGCAGAACCACTACTCGCTCCTCGAGCGGGAGGTGGAGACCGACCTGCTGGCCGCCTGCGAGCGCTTCGGTGTCGGGGTGCTGCCCTTCTTCCCGCTGGCCAACGGCCTGCTGACCGGCAAGTACCGGCGGGGGGAGCCGGCGCCGGAGGGGACGCGCCTGGCCGACCGGCCCATCGACGAGTCCGTCTACGACACCCTCGAAGCGCTGACCGAGCTCGCCGATGGCCGCCAGCACAGCCTGCTGGATCTGGCCTTTGCCGCCCTCCTGGCCCAGCCGGCGGTGGCGTCGGTGATCGCCGGCGCCACCCGTCCCGAGCAGATCGCCGCCAATGTGACCGCCGGCGAGTGGGAGCTCGACGCCACCGATGTCGCCGCTCTCCGTGAGGTGCTCAGCGCTAAGAGCGATTGACCAGGGGCTCAACTCGGCCCGGCGCCCTCCCGGAGCCGCGCGGACGCCGTGACGAAGAGGCCGGCATCGAGCTTCGACCGCTGCGCGGCGGCGGCGATGGCGTCGACGGCGGCGAGCGCGTCGGAGCACACCGGGCCGACGTCGACATCGGGGTGGCGTGAGCGGAGCACCTCCAAGGCGACGACCAACCCGTCCACCGCCACCGCGTCGGTCGCCGACGGCGTACGGCTGCGAAAGTCCCCGAGCACGTAGAGGTCGTGGAGTCGGCCGACGGCGCGGGCGTAGAGGAGGACGGCCCGCTCGAGCTCCTGGGCCTCGAAGGCCGCCTTGCCGTCCCGGCAGGCCTTCTCGGGCCCGAAGGGGTCGAAGGCGAACAGCGGTGGCGACGCCGCTCCGCCAGCCGTCTCTTCCGGTGTGCCGCCCCGCTCCCGCATCGCCGCCTCATCGCCGTTGCCCGCCGTCAACGGGTCGCCCTACCCACTGGGCGCCCGATTCTCCCAAGCAGGGCGGCGGGCCGGCCCCGGGTCAGAGGTCGGCGGTGAGCAGCTTCACGACGGCCTCGGTGTCGCACAGGTCCTCGAGCACGGCGTCGGCGCCGAGCACCCCGAGCTCGGCGAGGGTCGAGTGGCCGGTGGCCACCAGCACGCATCTCGCCCCTGCGGCGCGGGCGCACGCCAGGTCGAGCGGCGTGTCGCCGATCACCCAGACATCCTCGGGCTCGAGGCGCAGCTCGTGGCGCTCGGCGGCGCGCACCATGGCGACGGGCACCAGGGCGTTGCGGTCGTCGTCGTCGCTGCCGTACGCGCCGACGTCGAGGTCGAGGAGACCGTCGAGACCGAACGCGGCCAGCTTGATGACGGCGTTGGGGGCGATGTTGCCGGTCAGCACCCCGCAGAGCAGCCGGTCGTCGGCCGCCAGGCGTCGCAGCACCTCTCGGGCTCCGGGACAGGCCGACCCCTCGACGGCGATGTCGGGTGCCACCTCGGCGAGTCGGTCCTCCAGGCGCCGGAGGACGGCGACCACGGTGTCGTCGACGTCGGTGGTCACGTCGAGGCGCCGCAGGTAGTCGCGGACGATCTGGGGGTCCGTGCGCCCGCTGGTCGGGGGACGCTCGTCGGGGAGGCGACCGACGACGTCGGAGACCGCCAGCTCGAACGAGGCGATCCCGAGCGGGCCGGCGCGCAGCAACGTCCCGTCGATGTCCCAGAGCAGCAGGCGGCGGACCACCCGGTCACCGTAGCGGCGACCAGACGGCGACCCACGGTCGCACACACCGACCGACGCGGGTTGCCGGAGCCGGCCGGCGGGCAGACTCCGGGAGCCGGCCCGCCGCCCCTGAGGAGTCGCCGCCCATGCCGATCGAGTCCGTCCGCATCACCGACACCGCGGAGTGGAGGGCGCTCGCCGCCCACCAGGCCGAGCTCTCCGGTCGGCACCTTCGCGAACTCTTCGCCGACGACCCGACCCGTGGTGAGACCCTCACCGTCGACGCCGCCGACCTGCACCTCGACTACTCCAAGAACCGTCTGACCGCCGAGACGATCGGTCTGCTCACCGCCGTCGCCCGCCGGGCCGGGCTCGAGGAGCGCATCGCGGCGATGTGGGCCGGCGAGCACATCAACGTCACCGAGGACCGCGCCGTGCTCCACGTCGCCCTGCGCGCGCCGCGCGGGACCCGCATCGTGACGGGGGGGCGCGACGTGGTCCCCGACGTCCACGCCGTGCTCGACCGGATGGGCCGCTTCGCCGATGCCGTCCGCTCGGGGGCGTGGGTCGGCCACACCGGCAAGCGCATCACCACGGTGGTCAACATCGGCATCGGTGGCTCCGACCTCGGGCCGGCCATGGCGTACCAGGCGCTGCTCGACCAGGGTGACCGGTCGCTGCGCTGCCGGTTCGTGTCCAACGTCGACGGCAGCGACATCTGGGAGGCCACCGCCGACCTCGATCCGGCCGAGACGCTCTTCGTGGTCAGCTCCAAGACCTTCACGACCCTCGAGACGATCACCAACGCGACCAGCGCCAGGGACTGGTTGATCAGCGCCCTCGGGGACCCGGCGGCGGTCGCCAAGCACTTCGTGGCGGTGTCGACCAACGCCGAGAAGGTGCGCGAGTTCGGCATCGACACCGACAACATGTTCGGCTTCTGGGACTGGGTCGGGGGCCGCTACTCCTACGACTCGGCCATCGGCCTGTCCCTGATGGTGTCGATCGGCCACGCCGCCTTCGTGGAGATGCTCGGAGGCTTCCGGGCCATCGACGAGCACGTCCGCGACAGCCCCTTCGAGTCGAACCTGCCGGTGCTCATGGGCCTGATCGGCGTCTGGTACTACGACCTGTGGGGCGCAGAGACCCAGGCCATCCTCCCCTACAACCACTACCTGGCCCGATTTCCCGACTACCTGCAGCAGCTCGAGATGGAGAGCAACGGCAAGAGCGTCACGCTGGCGGGCGAGCCCGTCGACCTCCCCACCGGGCCCGTCGTGTGGGGGACGCCGGGGACCAACGGCCAGCACGCCTACTACCAGCTGATCCACCAGGGGACCCGGCTCATCCCGGCCGACTTCATCGGCTTCCTGCAGCCCAACCACCGCGTCGCCACCCACCACGACCTGCTGATGGCCAACTTCTTCGCCCAGACCGAAGCCCTCGCCTTCGGCAGGACGCGCGACGAGGTCGTCGCCGACGGGGTCCCGGCGCCCCAGGTCCCCCATCGGGTGTTCGCCGGCAACCACCCCACCAACACGCTCCTCGCCCCCGAGCTCACCCCCCGCGTGCTGGGCGAGCTGGTGGCGACCTACGAGCACCGGGTGCTCACCCAGGGCGTGGTGTGGGGGATCAACTCCTTCGACCAGTGGGGCGTCGAGCTCGGCAAGGCGCTCGCCCAGAGGATCGTCCCCCAGCTCAGCTCCGAGGCCGAGCCGGCCCTCGACCACGACAGCTCGACCAACGCGCTGATCCGGCGCTACCGCGCCGCCAACTAGAGGTCTCAGCTCAGGCGCCGGCCTTCGCCCCCGGGCGGTCGTGGATCGGACCCCCGCGGGTGGAGAGCGACCGGCCGTCGCGCCCGCAATGCGAGGCGAGGATCTCGGCGCAGATGGCGATGGCCAGCTGGGGAGCCGATCGACCGCCGAGGTCGAGGCCGATCGGCCGGTGGATGCGCGCCAGGTCCTCATCGGGCCGGCCCGACGCCTCCAGCCGCTCGATCCGCCGTGACTGCGTGCGGCGCGAGCCCATGGCCCCGATGTAGGGCACGCCTGCGTCGAGGGCGGCGCCGATGGCCGGCACGTCGACGTGGGGGTCGTGGCTGAGCACGACGAGCGCGCACGAGGCACCCGCCCAGGCCAGCGCCTCCTCGAAGGCGGCCCAGGCGACGTCGGCCCCCGTACCCCCGCGGTCGTCGGCGGCCTCCGCCGGCCTCCCGTCGACGGACCTGGCCTCCCAACCGAGCAGCCCGGCCTGGGCGTCGATGGCACCGACGAGCTCGCCGCTACCGACCACCACCAGCCGCGGGGCGGGCACCCAGGCCTCGACCAGCCAGTCGACGCCCTCGTCCGCCACCCGCCGGGTGCCCCCCTGGCCGGAGGCCAGGAGCGTGACGGCGTCGGCCACGGCGGCGGGGCCACCCTCGGTGTCGCCCTCCGTGCGCCCGTCGGGGAGGACCACGACGGACGCGACGGCGGCGTCGACGCCGCGCAGGGGTGTCACCAGCGCGACCGGCGCCCTGGCCGCCAGCCGGCGCCAGAGCACGCCGGGGATGGTCGACGTGGGTTGGAGCAGCAGCTCGGCGCGCCCGCCGCAGGCCAGCCCGGCCTCCACCACGGCCGGTCCGTGGATGTCGACGACGAAGGACCCGAGGCGGTCGCCGCCCCGGGCGAGGAGCGCGTCGGACGCCGCCCTGATGCCGTCGCCGCCGGGGACGTGGCCGTGCTGAGCGCCCCCGCCTTCGACCACGACGATCTCGTCACCCGGCCAGGTGCTGAAGCCCTGGAGATCGACGACCCTGGCGGCGACGCCGCTGCCCCCACCGGCAACGGCGTCGATGACGGCGGTGGCGGTATCGGGGAGCGAGCTGCGGGAGGACTCGGGCATGGGCCCTTCCTACCCGTCTGGCGCCGTCAGCCGGCGGTGACGACGAACTTGGGGGCCACGCCGAGCAGGCGCTCCGGCATCGGGAGCGACACCCTGGCCGCCCACTCGACGTCGTGGAGCCGCTCGAGCCACGGGTCGGGCCATCCCGACCTGGCCACCAGGTCGACGAGGTCGCTCGGGTGGGTGCCGCCTGCGAGGGGCAGGGCGGCGCTGATCTCGGTCGTGTACGGGGCGTGGTGGTCGTCAGCGGTCCTGCGCAACCGGCGCAGGCTGCTGCGACCTGCGGCCCTGGCCCGCTCGACGGCATCGGCGCGTCCCCACAGGCCCTCGACGAGCACGAGGCGCCCGAGCGGTGCCGACCCTCGCCAGGCCTCGAGGGTGGCGAGCGGGTCGGGCACGGTCCAGACCACGTGGCGTTCCATCACCGCGTCGAACGGCCCCGACGGCGGCTCGGCGGCGTCGCCCTCGACGACGTCGATGCCGAGGCCGTCGGCATCGGCGGCGGCCCGCAACTTGGCGAGCATGCCCGACGACAGGTCGAGGGCGGTCACCTTGTGACCGAGCCTGGCCGCCATCAGGCTGAGGAAGCCGGTCCCCGCCCCCACGTCGAGGACACGGGCGGGGGGCGGTGGCAGCAGGCGGGCGAGGGCGGTCGCCCACGCCGCCCGTTCGGCCGAGTCGGTCGGGCGGTGGCCCGGCGCGTCGTCGTAGGTGGCCGAGTCATGGTCCCAGTACCGCCGGATCTCGTCGCGCAGCGCCATCTCGCCGAGCTTAGGGAGCACGGGGAGAGCCCGCGGCCTCGCCGTCGGCTGTGGCAGCATCGACCGTGCCCGCGTACCGCATCAGTCAGGCCGCCCGGCTGCTCGGGGTCAGCGACGACACCGTCCGCCGGTGGACCGACAGCGGCCGCCTGGCGGTGACCCGCGACCCGAGCGGGCGGCGCTCGATCGACGGCGAGACCCTCGCCGCGTTCGCCGCCGCCCTCGCCGACGAGCCCGACGCCGAGGGCGGCCGCCACTCGGCCCGCAACCGGCTCACCGGGATCGTCACCCGGGTGACCCGGGACACCGTGATGGCCCAGGTCGAGATGATCGCCGGTCCGTTCCGGGTGGTGTCCCTGCTCAGCCGGGAGGCGGCCGACCAGCTGGGCCTGGCGCCGGGGGTCATGGCGGTGGCGTCGGTCAAGGCCACCAACGTGACTGTCGAGCTGCCGCACGCCTGAGGGCGCCGACCCGACGGCTCGCGGCCGACCGGCAGGGCCGGCCACGGTCCGACGGGTATCACGGTCAGACGGGTATCACCAACCGCTTCCAGGTGCTGTTGACGACGCCGGCGAACGAGGCGTACCAGGCGGCGATGGCGGTGAGGATCCCGAGGTAGCCGCCGATCTTGGTGAAGGTCGTGCTCGACGTGTCGAAGGCGCCGATCGTGAGGAACAAGAAGGTCAGGGTCAGCAGCACGAACACGGCCAGCACAGCCAGGTTGACCCGTATCGCGGCGACGATCATGTAGGCGGTGAAGATCGTCCAGGCCAGGAGGAACAGTCCGGTCGCCTTGTACGCGTCCGTCGCCGGGAGGTGGGGGACGACGAACTTGATGTAGGCGGCGAAGGAGAGCCAGAAGGCGCCGAAGGAGCTGAAGGCCAGCGCCCCGAACGTGTTGCGGTTCTTGAACTCCCACATGCCGGCGGCGAACTGGCCGATGCCACCGTAGAACAGCGCCAGCGGCAGGACGACCGCCTCCAGGGCGGCGTCTTTGATGATGGCCGCGTTGAACACCGACAGCACGAAGGTGGTCATGGCAAACCCGGCCAGCCCCAGAGGTGCAGGGTCGGCGACCGTCGCTGGTGCGACCGCCTCGGCGTGGCCCTGCACCGGTTCGGTGGTGGACATCGATGGTTCCTCCCGTTCGGTTGCTGATCACGGCCGACCGGGAACGCGAGCGGTGCAGGTCCCTCCTGGCACGGACCCCCCGGCGTCGACCACCGTAGAACCGATCCGGGCAGAATAGGGTGATCCGCCGGCCGGATCACGGGTGGCCAGACGCCTCGTGGTCGACGTGGCCGTCGGACAGGGCCGGCAGGTCCGATGCCACCACCCAGGCGTGCAGGTCGTGCACCGCCCGAACGTCGGGCAGACCGAGGAGGTGGGACCTGACCACGTCAGGTCGACGCCCTCGGGAGCGCCCTCGAGCAGGATCCGGCCGGCGGTGCGCAACAGGGGCAACGCCGCCCTGGCCATGAGCGCGACCACGAGGAGGGAGGCGATCGAGTCGGCCCGCTCGAAGCCGGTGACGACGATGACGATCCCGGCCACGGCCAGCAGCAGCCAACCGGTGACCGGCGCCGGGGTGATCAGGCGGTTGACGGCCTCGACGAGCACCAGCAGGCCGGCGGCGGCCAGGGTGATGCCGTTGACCGCCGCCGAGAGCCCCTCGGCCCGGCGGAACCCGTAGGTCATGGCGCCGCTCGCCGGCCGCCTGACCAGGCGCAGGGTCCAGAGTGATGCGCCGATGGCCGCCGCGTCGGTGAGCATGTGGGCGGCGTACCCTCGACGGTGTGAGCGAGTCGCCAGACACCCCGACCACGGCGGCCGCGAGGCGCAGGACCTTCGCCATCATCAGTCACCCCGACGCAGGCAAGACCACCCTCACCGAGAAGTTCCTCCTCTACGCCGGTGCCGTGGTGGAGGCGGGGGCGGTCAAGGCCAGGGCCGGACGGCGGTCGGCTCGCTCCGACTGGATGGAGATGGAGCAGCAGCGCGGGATCTCGATCAGCTCCACGGTGCTGCAGTTTCCCTACCGGGACCACACGGTCAACCTGCTCGACACGCCCGGGCACCGCGACTTCTCCGAGGACACCTACCGGGTCCTGGCTGCCGCCGACGCAGCCATCATGGTCCTCGACGTGGCCAAGGGGGTCGAGCCCCAGACCCGGAAGCTGTTCGAGGTGTGCAGGAGCCGCAACCTCCCGGTGCTCACCTTCCTCAACAAGTGTGACCGGCCGGGCCGCGACCCCCTCGAGCTGCTCGACGAGATCGAGGAGCAGATCGGGTTGGTGCCGACGCCGGTGACCTGGCCGGTCGGCGAGCCCGGCGCCTTCCGCGGGGTGCTCGACCGACGCGACGGGGACCTGGTCAGGTTCGAGCGGACGGCCCACGGGTCCGGCCTGGCGCCCGAGACCCGGGTGCCCTCCGGTGAGGCCGAGGCCGAGCTCGGATCCACGTGGGCGGCGGCGGTGGAGGCGGCCGCGCTCCTCGACGAGGTCGGGGCCACCTACGAACGCAAGACCTTCCTCGCAGGGGAGACCAGTCCGCTGTTCGTCGGCTCGGCGCTCACCAACTTCGGCGTCCGCCACCTCCTCGACGCGGTCGTGGACCTGGCCCCACCGCCCGGCCCTGCGCTCGACGCCGACGAGCACCCCCGAAGCCTCGATGCCGACTTCGCCGGCTTCGTGTTCAAGATCCAGGCCAACATGAACCCGGCCCACCGCGACCACGTGGCCTTCGTGCGGGTGTGCTCCGGGCGCTTCGAGCGGGGCATGGTGCTCACCCACGGTGGGACCGGCAAGCCCTTCGCCACCAAGTACGCGGCCTCGATGTTCGGCTCGGAGCGCAACACCGTCGAGGAGGCATGGCCAGGCGACATCGTCGGCCTGGTCAACGCGAGCGGGCTGCGCATCGGCGACAGCCTCTTCGCCGGTGCCCCGGTGACGTTCCCGGCGATCCCGAGCTTCGCCCCCGAGCTGACCGCCGGCGTGTCCCCGAAGGACCTGTCGCGCTTCAAGCAGTTCCGCAAGGGTCTCGACCAGCTCGAGCAGGAGGGGGTCGTCCAGGTCCTCCACCGACCGGGTGGCGATCCCAACCCGATCCTCGCCGCGGTCGGGCAGATGCAGTTCGACGTGTTCGCCCACCGCATGGCCCACGAGTTCGGCGCGGCGGTGGAGCTCGGGGCCGTCCACGACCGGACCGTCGCCAGGACCGACGCGGCGACCGCTCCCCTCCTCCAGGACGCCGGCGGCGTGGAGATCCTTGAGCGCAGGGACGGCACCGTGCTGGCGTCGTTTGCCAGCCCGTACTGGCTCGAGCGGCTGCGCTCCGACCACCCGGAGTGGACGCTCGACCCCATCGTCACCACCTGATCCCCACCGGTCCTGCGGTTGCGGGCGGCTCGGACCCCTGGCAGCGTGACGCCATGAGCGCACCCTCCCCCGGCGACCCGACGACCCTCTTCTCCGTGGCCGGCAAGCGGGTGCTGGTCACCGGCGGCTCGCGCGGCATCGGGCTCATGGTGGCCAGGGGCTTCGTCGCGGCCGGCGCCTCGGTGGTGATCACGGCGCGCAAGGCCGACGCGTGCCTGGAGGCGGCCGACGCGCTCAGGGCGCAGGCCACCGGCGGCGCCGAGGTCACCGCCGTCCCCGCGGACGTCAGCACCGATGAGGGCATCGCCGCGCTCGTGGCGGCCGTCGAGGCGGGCGGCGACCGCCTCGACGTGCTGGTCAACAACGCGGGCGCCACGTGGGGCGCGCCGATCGACGACTACCCGGCCACCGGGTGGAGGAAGGTGATGGGCGTCAACGTCGAGGCCGTCTTCACGCTGACCACCCGGATGCTGCCCCACCTGCGGGCCGCCGCCACCGCCGAGGACCCGGCCAGGGTGGTCAACATCGGTTCGGTGGACGGGATCACCGTCCCCGCCGCCGAGAACTACGCCTACTCGGCCAGCAAGGCCGCGGTCCACCAGCTCACGCGGGTGCTCGCGGCCCGCCTGGCCCACGAGCACATCACGGTCAACGCCGTGGCCCCTGGGCCGTTCGACTCCAAGATGATGGCCTTCCTGCTCGACGACCCGGCGGCGAGGAGCGCCGTCGCCGAGGCGATCCCCCTGGGACGGATCGGCCGGCCCGACGACATGGCCGGGATCACCGTCTTCCTCGCATCGCGCGCCGGCTCGTACCTCACGGGGGCGGTGATCCCCGTCGACGGCGGCGTGACCGCTCGATGACGGGTCCGCCTCAGTACCGGCCGCGCTCCTCGATGTAGGTGCCGTTGGCGTCGCGGGTGACCCGGCGCTCGCGGCGGTACCTGCCGGCACCGCCCCACGAGCTCCAGAAGATCAGCGACAGCACGACACCCACGACCCCGACGACCCCGACGACCCCGACGACCCCGACGACCCCGACGACCATGCTTCTGCTTTCGTCCCGGCTCGACGGTTTCGACCATCTCGGCCGGCTCGACTCGGGCGGGTGTACGCTCTCTCCAGGCCTACTTCGGGCCGTGTGCCCTCGTCTCCCGGGGGAAGAACGGGGGTTCCGTGCGAACCCGTGAGCCCGTACCATTCGATGCCGTTGAGACGGTCGCCGCCGAGTCGGTCGCCGAGCGGCGCTGCGGCCGCTGCCAGCGCCACTACGCCGGTGATCCCACCCTCGCCTTCCAGACCGAGTGGAGTCTCTGCCCGGCGTGCGCCGAGGTGCTGCTCCCCCGCTCCGGCCGGCGCTCGTCGTGATCCGTGACGACCCCGTCGCCTGCTGAGCGATCCGACCCTCCGGCCTGGGACGACGCCCGCTGGAAGCGGATCCTCGATCGCATCGAGCACCGTGACCCCGGCGTGGGCCTCAGGTTCTGGGGCCCGCCGTTGTGGCTCGAGGTGACCATGACCGGTCCCGACTCGGCCGAGTGCGCCACCGCCGCCTCCGGTGGCGCAGACGAGCGCTCCTGGGACTGGCAGAGCGACGCGCCCTGCGACGAGGCCGTCCGCCTGGCCGCACAGGGCGCCAGCGATGACGAGCTGCTCGCCGCCGTCAGTGCCTACACGTTCACCAACCTGGTCCGCGACGCCACCCGCGAGATCGGCGAATGGCTCCGCTTCGACGCGGACCGGCTCTTCGCCGCCCACGGGTCCTCGAGGCCCGCAGGCCCTGACGGCGTGGCCGCCCCCGACGACGGCACCCAGGGCAACGGGGCGGTCACCGTCCTGATCCACTTCGACGGCAGGGGCCTCGACCTCTCCGGCCCCGAGGACGTCGCCGACCCGGTCGCGACCCGCCGGGTGACCGCACGCGCCGGTGCACTTGCCGCCCCGCGGCGGTTCAGCTGCCTGCCCGGCCTCTCGGTCGACTTCGCCGAGCGCGGCCCAGTCGTGGTCGACACCACCCTGTGTCCCCCGGGACGATCGAGGGCCGGTGCTTCGGGCTGGGCGCCGTCGACGGTCGCCGCGCTCGACGCGCCCGACGGCGACTTCGTCGCGGCGGTGCAGCGCGACGTGCATCTCGCTCTGATCCGCTCGGAGACCCGGCGGATCTGCCGGGCCTTCCACGTGGACGGGCATCGGCCGTGGTGGCTGCCGTCAGACGCGCGGTCCGGCGTGGCGTGGCACGCGGCGGTCGAGCGCCACCGCGGGCTTCCCGTCGCCCTCGCGGTCGGCTACGCCCCGCCCGGCTGAGGGCCGGTGGCGAGCAGACGCTGGTAGGCGTCGAGGTACTGGTCGACCATGCGGGCCGCCCCGAAGCGGGCGACCGCCACCTCACGCACCCTGCCCCTGTCCAGTCCGGCGGCGACCTCGACGGCGTCGACGGCGCCGGTGACGTCGTCGGCGAGCACCCCGGTCACACCTTCGTCGATCAACTCGGGCATCGAACCGCGCCGGTAGGCCACGACCGGCGTGCCGCAGGCCATGGCCTCCACGACGGAGTAGCCGAACGGCTCGTCGAAGTCGATCAGGTGCAGCAGCGCGGCGGCACCGCCGATGACCGCGGCGCGCTCGTCGCGCCCGACGGGTCCCACGTAGCGCACCCGGTCCCCGTCCAGGTGGGGGGCGACCTCCTCGTCGAAGTACCTGCGGTCCTGCACGATCCCGGCGATGACGAGCCTGCGCCCCGCCGCCCTGGCCACCCGGATGGCCGTGGCCGTGCCCTTGTCGGGATGGATCCGCCCGAAGAACAGCAGGTGTCCGCCGGCCGCCTCGCCGAGCGGGAAGGCGTCGGTGTCGATGCCGTGGTGGATCGTGGCCAGATAGCCGAGCCGGGGGTGGCGGTCGGCGTCGCTGATGGCGACATAGGTGCCACGGTCGTACTTCTCGTACACGGAGACGATGGCGTCGGAGGAGAAGCCGTGGATGGTGGTCAGCACCGGGGTCGAGACCAGTCGGCTGTAGGTGAGGGGCAGGAAGTCGAAGCTGTTGTGGACCAGATCGAAGTCGCCGGCGCGCTCGAACGCCGCCGAGATGTGCAGGCACTCCGCCACCTTCGGCTCGAGGCTCGGATCCTCCTCCCATCCCCTGCCGGCAGTGGCGGACAGCGCCGCCGAGGTCAGCGAGTCGCCGGTGGCGAACAAGGTCACCTCGACGCCGCGGGCGACGAGCCCCTCGGTGAGCAGTGAGGCGAACTGCTCCCAGGGTCCGTAGTGGCGCGGGGGGACCCGCCAGGCGATCGGCGCCAGCACCGCGACGCGCAGGACCATGTCGTGCCTTCCCGGTGGACCGTCCCGTCGTCTGGCCGAAGCGGGCGGTCCCTGGACCGTAGCCGGTCGGGTTGCTGGTACGGTCGGGACGTCGGTTCTCTTTCCCACACCGGCTCCCAGGTTCGTGCGCGCGGCCGGGAGTCGACGCGGGGAGCCGTCGTTCTCGTAGACGCACCGACCTCCTGATCGGGCCCGCCTCACGCCACCGGCGCCCGAGGAAAACGGAACCTGGTCTCTTGGCCGCCCGCCACCGATGTGGCCGGAGCCCGCGCACCGGCCGACCCTGGAGGTCTCTGCCGTGCCGACGTCATTCGGTTTCCTGAGCACGTACCCGCCGACCCAGTGCGGGCTGGCCACCTTCACCGCCTCGCTGCGGGCCGAGGCGGCCACCGCCGGGCATCGCACCGGGGTGGTCCGCGTGCTCGAGGTCGACGAGCCGGTGTCCGTCCCCGACGTCGTCGGGCACCTCGTCCACGGCCAGGCTGCGGCCGGGGCGCGCGCCGCCCGACTGCTCGACGCCTACGACGTCGCCGTGGTGCAGCACGAGTTCGGCATCTACGGAGGCCCCGACGGCGACGGGGTGCTCGACGTGCTCTGCCGCCTGCAGGTGCCGAGCATCGTCGTGGTCCACACCGTGCTGGTCGACCCCACCCCCCACCAGCGCGCCGTGCTCGAAGCGGTGGCCCGCTGGGCGGGGGCGCTCGTGACGATGACCGCCACGGCCCGCCGCCGTCTGGTCGAGCACTACGACGTGGACGACGCCAAGGTCGTGGTGATCCCCCACGGCGCGCCCGCCGCCCTGCCGGAGCGGGGGCGCCCCGACCGCGAGCCGCCGCTGCTGCTCACCTGGGGTCTGCTCGGCCCCGGCAAGGGCATCGAGCGGGTGATCGACGCCCTGCCGTCGCTGCGTGACCTGCGCCCCCGGCCCCGGTACCTGGTGGTCGGCGACACCCACCCCCGGGTGCTCGAGCGGGAAGGCGAGCGCTACCGCGACGGCCTGGTGGCCAGGGCGGCGCGCCTCGGCGTGGCCGACATGGTCACCTTCCAGGCCGGCTACCTCGAGGTGGCCGGCCTGCGAGCCCTGGCCGCTCGCGCCGACGTCGTGGTGCTGCCCTACGACTCGCGGGAGCAGGTCACGTCGGGGGTGCTGATCGAGGCGGTCGCCGCCCGCCGGCCGGTGGTCGCCACCGCGTTCGCCCACGCCGTGGAGCTGCTCGGGAGCGGCACCGGGATCGTCGTCGACCACGACGATCCCGACGCCATGGGCGTCGCGCTGCGGCGGGTGCTCGAGCAGCCTGCGCTCGCCGCCGCCATGCACGAGCGGGCGTCGCTGCTCGCCCCCGAGCTGACCTGGTCGGCGGTCGGCCGCCGCTACGTCGCCCTGGCCACCTCGATCTGCGCCGCCGGGGCCACGGCGGTGGCGTGAGCCCCCTCCCGAGCGAAGGGACGAGCGCAGGGCGGTCCGCCGTCGTCGCCACGGCGGACCGGTGAGGAGCCCCCCGCTGCGCTACGACCACATGCTCGACCTCACCGACGACGTCGGGATCTTCGAGCACGCCGAGGGTGCCGTCGCCCGCCGCCACCTGGGCTACTGCCTCGACGACGTGGCCAGGGCGCTCGTCGTGGCCTGCCGCCAGCCCGCCCCGGGCCCGGGCTTGCGCGCCGCGACCACGTGCTACCTCGATTTCGTCGGGCGGGCCCAGGCCGCGGACGGGTCCTGCCACAACCGCCTGGCCACCGACGGCGACTGGCAGGACGAGCCGAGCACGGGCGACTGGTGGGGGCGGGCCCTCTGGGGCCTCGGCACCGCCGCCGCCCGTGCCGACGACGAAGAGGTGCGAGCGACGGCCGCCCGCCGGTTTGCCATCGGAGCCACGGCCCGCAGCCCCTGGTCGAGGTCGATGGCCTTCGCCGCCCTCGGCGCCGGCGAGATCCTCGACGTCGCCCCCGGTGACGAGGTGGCCCGCTCGCTGCTCGCCGCCGTGCCTGCCGTCATCGGGGCCGTGAACCGCGCCAGCCGGTGGCCGTGGCCCGGGGAGCGGCTGCGCTACGCCAACGCATCGGTCGCCGAGGCGCTGCTCGTGGCCGGCGAGCATCTCGACGGGCGCGCCGACTGCACCGACGACGGACTGGAGCTGCTGGCGTGGCTCCTCGACGTCGAGACCGTCGACGACCATCTCTCCCTCGTGCCTGCAGGCGGCTGGTCCGCCGGCGAGGCGCGACCGGGCTTCGACCAACAGCCGATCGAGGCCGCGGCGATGGCCGAAGCCTGCGCCCGGGCTCTTCGGATCACGGGCGACGACGCCTGGCGAGTCGGTCTCGAGCGTTGCGTCGCCTGGTTCGAGGGCGACAACGACAGCGGCGCGATGATGTGGGACCCGGAGACCGGCGGCGGCTACGACGGTCTCGAGCCGGGGGGGCGCAACGACAACCGGGGGGCCGAGTCCACCCTCGCGGCGCTCGCCACCTTCCAGCTGGCGGCGCGCCACGACGTCGCCGCGGCGCGGTCCGCGTGAGCTTCACCGAGACCGTCGAGGTGCGCCGTCACCCGCAGCGGCTCGTGGCCGACTCGAGCCGCGTCGTCGCCCAGCTCTTCGTCCCCGGGCAGGAGGGCCCGATGGTCGGCGAGTCACGCGCCGGCCCCGTGGTGCAACGGATCCTGGCCCTCGACGACCGCGAGGTCGACGAGGCCATGGCCGAGGTCGCCGCCCGCTTCCGTGCGCGCCATCGCGATCTCGACGCCCTTCTCGACGAGCACTTCGAGCTGGTCGCCCACCGTGTCCCGGAGTTCGCATCGCTCCCGGTGCCGCGCCGGCGTCTGATCGGCGCCTACTTCACCCAGGAGATCGCGGTCGAGGCCGCCGCCGTCTGCAACCCGTCGATGGTCGCCCATCCCGACCAGCGCGGCGTCGGCGCCGGTGACCTGCGCTTCGCCATGAGCGTCCGGGCGGTGGGCGAGGGCCACCGCTCGTCGATCGAGTTCCGCACCGGCGTGGTCGGCGCCGACGGCGACGTCCGCGTCGAGCCGCCCGCCGCCCCCCTCGTCAGCGGGCGGCCGGTCCCGATGGCCTACCGGCGCGACCTGTTCCACCGGGTGCTGCGGGCCATGGACGACGACCTGTCGAGCGCGGCGTACGTCCTCGACTCGCTCCCCGACCCGTTCACCGCGCTGGAGCTCGACGACGCCCTCCACCAGCTGAGCGGCCAGCTCGTCACCCGGCGGGGGGCGACGCGCACCATCGACCGGATCCGCCGCATCGCCGCCTCCAACTACGGCGTGGACTTTCCCCCTGATTCCTTGCTCTCCCAACGGGTCCTCCTCCCCACGGCGCCGACCGAGGCGGCCGGGATGGAGGACGCCAGGTGGGTCCGGTTCTGCGACGACGACGGCACCGTCACCTACCACGCCACCTACACCGCCTGGGACGGCGAGCACATCGCCGTCCAGCTGTTGACCACCACCGACTTCGTCAGCTTCACCAGCACCCAGTTGACCGGACAGGGCGCGGCCAACAAGGGGATGGCGCTGTTCCCCCGCCGGATCGGCGGCCGGTATGCCGCGCTCTCCCGCTGGGACCGCGCCACCAACTCGGTGGTGATGTCCGACGACCTCGGCCACTGGGACCACCCCGCCTCCCTGGTTGCCCCCCGGCGCTCCTGGGATCTCGTGCAGCTCGGCAACAGCGGGTCCCCCATCGCCACCCCCGCCGGTTGGCTCGCGCTCACCCACGGGGTCGGGCCGATGCGCCGCTACGTGATCGGCGCCGAGCTGCTCGACATCGACGACCCGACGCGCGTCATCGCCAGCCTGACCGAGCCGCTCGTCACTCCCGCCGAGGACGAGCGCGACGGCTACGTCCCCAACGTCGTCTACTCCTGCGGGGCCCTGCTCCACGGCGACCGGGTCGTCATCCCCGTCGGCCTCGGTGACGCCTCCATCCGCGTGGTGACCGTGTCCCTCGACCAGCTTCTCGACCGGCTCACCTCCTCCGTGGCCGCCCGCTGATCCTGCGCCGTCGGGCCGTTCCGGGCGCCCGGCACGCCGGCGAGCGCACGGCCTGGCCTAGTCTGTCTCCCGTCGTGCCGAGACCGAGCCGATCGACGGCGCCCGTCCAGGACCACTCGCCCTCACCGGCCCGGGTGGGAACCCTGCCCCTGCTGCTCGCGGTCCTCGCCGTCGTGGCCGTGTGGCTGCTCCCACTCGGTCCACGCACCCCCCCGACGATCCGAGCGGGCGCGCCCGCCGCGTCGGTGCGGGCCGAGCCGGCATCGGTCTCGGTGAGCGGCGATGTCGCGCCGGCCGCCGGTGCCACGATGCCGGTGACCGCCTCCACCTTCGTCACCTGCGCGCCCCGGCTGCGCGCCGCGACGACCGCCGGCGTCGAGACGACCACGGCCAGGCAGCCGGCCACCGTCGACCTCGGCCACCGGCGGGCGGCGCCCGAACGGTCCCAGGACTCGCAGTCCCAGCTCCTCGGCCGTGACTGCTCCAATCGCGGGCCACCGTCGGAGTCCCCTCCCCGCTGACCGGCCCCAGCACGCCTCGAGCGTCCTGAAGGTCGGCCGCCACCGACTCAGCCGCGCTGCGGCGCCCCCACGAGTGCGCGCCGCCCCCCACCGAGGACCACCTCCTTGACCACCGCACCGACGACCGAGCGCGAAGACCGCGCCCGCCTCCTCCCTGTCGACCTTCCCCCGCCGGGCGTGCCACCCCGACCGGCACTCCGCTGGTGGCGCGAAGTCGCCCTCGTCGCCGCCTTCTACGCCGTGTACACCGCCATCCGCGACCTGCACGGCACCCGACCGGTCTCGGTGGCGTCGGCCTACGCCAATGCCCTCCGGGTCATCCACCTCGAGCAGGCCGTCGGCGTCTTCCACGAGCTCGACGTGCAGCGCTGGGTCCTCCACGACCGCTTCGTGGTGCAGACCCTCGACGTGTGGTACGGCAGCACCCACTTCGTCGTGACCGGGGCGGTGCTGCTGGCGCTGTTCCTCCGCCGCCCGCCGAGCTACCGGCGCTGGCGCAACACGCTGGCCGGCGCCACCGCGTTGGCCCTCGTCGGCTTCGCCTTCTTCCCCCTCATGCCGCCCCGCCTGCTCCCCACTGCCTACGGGTTCACCGACACCCTCCAGGCCGTGGGCGGCTTGTGGGACTTCAACTCCGGTCCGATGACCCACCTGTCGGACCAGTTTGCCGCCATGCCGAGCCTGCACTTCGCCTGGGCCCTGTGGTGTGGTCTGGCGATGGCGGTCACCGTCCGCCATCGCTGGGCCAAGGTGCTCGCGGCCGCCTACCCGGCGATCACGCTCCTCTGCGTGATCGCCACGGCCAACCACTTCTTCACCGACACCGCCATCGGTGCCCTCACCGTCGGTGCCGGCTACGGCGCGGCCAGGGCGGCCGAAGCGATCGCGGCACGCCGCCGACCGGCGCCCCTCAGCCTCCGTGACGACGAGCGGCCGGTAGGGTCGGCCGCCTGAGCCCTCCCCCGGACGGGTCTCGGAGCGGAGGCTGAGGTGCGCCTAGGGGTCCTGACCGGAGGTGGCGACTGCCCTGGTCTCAACGCGGCCATCCGGGCGGTGGTGCGCAAGGCCGAGGTGACCTACGGCGACGACGTCGTGGGGTTCCGCAACGGCTGGCGGGGGATGATCGCCGACGACTGGACCCCGCTCGACGTGGCCCGCTGCCGGGGCATCCTCCCGAGGGGCGGGACCATCCTCGGCACCACGAGGACCAATCCCTGGAAGGTCGACGGCGGAGTCGACGCGGTCATGGCCACCGCAGCGCGCCACGGCCTCGACGCCGTGATCGCCGTCGGCGGGGAGGGCACCCTGAGCGCCACCCGCCGCCTCGGCGACCTCGGCTTCCCGGTCATCGGCATCCCGAAGACCATCGACAACGACGTCGGCGGCACCGACGTCACCATCGGCTACACGACCGCCGTCGAGGTCGCGGTCGAGGCCATCGACCGGCTGCACACCACCGCCGAGTCCCACGACCGCGTCATGGTCTGCGAGGTCATGGGCCGCCACGTCGGTTGGATCGCCCTCAGCTCCGGACTGGCCGCCGGTGCGGCGGTGGTGCTCGTACCCGAGGAGCCCTTCGACCTCGACAACGTCGCCGAGCACCTCGTGCGCCGCAACGCCAAGGGCAGGTACGCCTCGATCGTCGTGGTGGCCGAGGGGGCGAAGCCCAGGGAGGGCACCATCGAGCTGCCCCCGCCGGAGATCGACGAGTACGAACACGAGCGCCTCGGCGGGATCGGCACGGTGGTGGCCGGCGGCATCGAGGAGCGCACCGGGCTCGAGTCCCGGTTCACCATCCTCGGCCACGTGCTCCGAGGAGGCACCCCGTCGGGCGTCGACCGTGTGCTCGCCACCCGGTTCGGGATCGCGGCGGTCGACGCGGCCCACGACCGGGCTTGGGGGACCATGGTCGGGCTCCAGGGCGGCTCGATCGAGCGGGTCGGCCTCGATGTGGCCACCGCCGAGCTCAAGCGCGTGCCCGATGCCCTGCTCCACGGTGTGTCCAAGCTGTTCCTGGACTGACGCTGTTCCTGGACGGACGCGGTCCCTCGTGCGCTCGGGCGGCGCTGACGCCGGGGCAGGGGTCAGCCCGGCGTGACCGCCGGACCCTCGACGAGCCGGCCGTCCTGGTACACCGCCCGGATCCGGTCCCTGAGCCCGGCCAGCTCGTAGGGGTCCCCGTCGACCACGACCAGGTCGGCCCGCTTGCCCACCTCGACGGTGCCGCGGTCGTCGGCCACGCCGAGCAGCGCGGCGGCCGACGAGGTGGTGGCCGCGAGGACCTGCGCCGGGGTCATGCCGCCTTCGGCCATGAGCACCAGCTCCTCGAGGTTGTGGCCGTGGGGCCCGACCCCGCTGTCGGTCCCCATGGCGATCTTGACGCCGGCCTGCACGGCCAGGGCGAAGCTCGCCCGGTGGTCGGCCATCACGCCACGAGCCTTGGCCACCACCGCGTCCGGGAGCTGCGCACCGGCGTCGACCGCGTCGAGGACGGCCTTGGGGGCGGCGAGGGTCGGGACCAGCCAGGTGCCGGCGTCGATCATCATGGCCACCGCCTCCTCGTCGAGGTAGATCCCGTGCTCGACCGAGCGGATCCCGGTGCGCACCGCCGCCTTGATGCCGACGGTGGCCTGGGCGTGGGCCATGACGGCGATGCCTGCGGCGTCGGCCTCGGCAACGAGGGCCCGCAGCTCGTCGTCGCGGAAGTGACCGTGCCGGGGATCGTCGCGAGGGGAGAGCACCCCGCCGGAGGTGCACACCTTGATCACGTCCGCACCGGCCCGGATGAGCTCGCGCACCTTCCTGCGCATCTCCTCGGGCCCGTCGACCAGACCGGAGGGACGGCCCGGGTGCGGCTGGAAAAGGGGTGCGCAGATGCCCGACGGCATCCACCCGTCGCCGTGGCCGCCGGTCTGGCTGAGCGCGGCGATGCTGATCTGCATCCGCGGGCCCCTGATCAGCCCGTCGGCGACGGCCTGCTGGATCCCGAGGTCGGCCCCGGAGGCGTCGCGCACGGTCGTGATCCCGCAGTCGAGCGTGGCCGACAGGTTGGCCGCCGCTTGGTAGAACTCGTAGGAGAACGGCTTCGCCAGGCGGCCGAGCAGGTCTACGCCGGAGCTGGTGACGTGGACGTGGCAATCGAACAGGCCGGGGAGCAGCACCCGCCCTGAGCAGTCGACGCCCCCGTCGCCGTCGAGGCCGGTGCCGACCGCGACGATGCGCCCCTGGGACACCGCCACGTCCGCAGGGGCCGGGTCGGTACCCGTGCCGTCGAACACCTTCCCGCCGTGGAACAGGGTCCTGGTGGCCATCGATCCTCCCTCGACCGGCGGCGCGCGTCACCCGGCCGGCGACGCCACCGTAGGCGGGAGGGCGTCAGGCCAGGAGTCGGACCGACGCGGCGTTGATGGCGGTGACGATCTCGTGCAGCGACCGCTCGGCGTCCTCGTGGGCGACCTGGCAGGTGCCGGCGTTGCGGTGGCCGCCACCGGCGTAGCCGCCGAGCATCAGGGCGCCGATGTCGGCGGGATTGGACCGGTCGAGGATCGACTTGCCCACCGCCAGCACCGTGTTCTGCTTTTGGCGCCCCCACAGGACGTGCACCGAGACCGTCGCCTCGGGGAAGAGGGCGTAGATCAGGAAGCGGTTGCCGGCGTAGATGGTCTCCTCGCCGCGCAGGTCGAGGACGGCCACCTCGCCGGTGACGGTGGTGCAACGCTGCAGCTGGGCCCGAAACAGGGCCGACTGCTCCCGGTACAGCTCCACCCGCTCGGCCACGTCGGGGAGGGCCAGCACCTGGTCCACCGGGTGGGCCAGGCAGCAGTCGACGAGCTCCATCATCAGGTCGTAGTTGGAGACTCGGAAGTCGTGGAAGCGGCCGAGCCCGGTTCGCGGGTCCATCAAGAAGTTGAGCAGCACCCAGCCGTCGGGCTCGAGGATCTCGTCGATGTCGTAGGCGGCCGAGTCGGCCTGGTCCACGGCGGCCATGAGGTCGTCGGCGATCATCGGGAAGGTCTGGCGGCCCCCGAAGTGGTCGAAGACGACCCGTGCGGCCGACGGGGCCTCGGGATCGATCACGTAGTTGGCCTGGCCGCCGCCGTTGCGGATGACCTCGCTGGCGTGGTGGTCGAAGGCCAGGTGGGCGCCGGGCTGGTACGGGAGGTTGGTGGTGATGTCACGGTCGGTGATGACCACCACCCCGTCCTGCACGTCCTTGGGGTGCACGAAGGTGATCTCGTCGATCAGCCCCAGCTGCTCGAGCAGCATGGCGCAGACCAGCCCGTCGAAGTCGCTTCGGGTCACCAACCGGTACATGGATGCCTCCTCGGGCCGCTCGTCGACCTGGCCCCTCCTCCATCGGCCGCGCCGGCCGATGCCTGACCGGTGGCGGCGACTTCTTCCTCGTCGGCGGGGCGCCGACGGCCTACCATCAGGACCGCCTCCGGAATACTCGGGGCTGAGGGTCCTCGGGACAGGAGGTCGGGTCGTGGCTGCCGGGGTTTCTCGTGAGCAACCGCCGGAGTCCGGCTCGCCGGCCGTGCTGCGTGAGCTGGTCCTCACCCTCGACGCCGCCGCCTCGCTCCAGGACGAGATCGAGGAGGTGATGCGACTCTGCCTGGCGGACGGACCGAAAGGCGCGGTGCTGGCCCGGAGGGCGGGCCGACTGAGCTCGGACCTGATCCAGCTGGCCGACGAGGCCGACCGCCTGCCGCGCTCCCCGATCGTCGACGACGCCTGCGGCCTGCTCCACTACCACCACGCGCTGCTCGCGACGACCGTGGAGCACGCCTACGACGTGCGCGCCGTGCTCGCCGAGTCGCCCAACTCGCGCTTCTCCCGCAACCTCGGCGAGCCGGCCGTCCGGCTGCGTCGCCTCCGCGACCTCCTCCTCGGCTACCTGACCGTGCTCACGGCCTGACCGGCATCTGAGGCTCTCTCTGACCACTTGACCTCGAGTCTGGTTGAAGGTGCACGCTTGCCGTCATGTCCGAGGCCGCGAGCGGCGCCTCTGCCGTGGGTCCGGCTCACCAGCGTCGAGGAATTTCGAGGGCAGGCTGTCAACGAAGCGGCCCGTCCGATCGGTGAGTTCTCGAGAGGCTACGGACGGCCGCTTCTCGTGATCCCGAGGACAGCGTGGCGAGCTTCGACGAGCGGTTCGAGGAGTTGTGGACGCTTGCCTACCGGGTCGCGTACCGGGTCGGTGGCGACCGTGAGCTTGCTCGCGACATCGCCCAGGAAGCCGCCTTTCGGGTGGCCCGGCGATGGTCGCGTGCCGAGGCGCACGCACCGGCGCTCACGGCCAAGATCGCCGGCGACCTCGCCATCGACGCGTGGCGACGGAATCGTCGCCGGATGTCGCCCTCAACGGGTGAGGCGCCGCAGACGGGGATCGCCATCGAGGAACGGTCGGAGCTGGTCGACGCGCTCCGCCGTCTACCGGCACGCCAACGGCAAACCGTGGTCCTGCGGTACGTGGCTGATCTGAGCGAGGCGGATACCGCCGCGGCGCTCGGATGCTCGGAGGGCACAGTCAAGACCCACGCGTCTCGCGCGCTGGCGTCGCTGCGCAAGATCCTGACCGCTGTCGAACCGGGAGGCTGACGTTGTTCGCTCATCTCGATGATCCTGATCCCCTGACGCCCGGACCGCGTGAGCGGACGGCCCTGGCGGCGCGGCTGCATCGACGACATCGACGCAGCCGGCTGACGTTCACCGCGTCTCTGATTGCGGTGGCTGCCATCGCCGGCACCACACTGCTCGTGACCAGCTCGCAACCATCCTCGACATCGGTGGGGGTCACGACAGGGCCGGGGGTGAAGCCCCGGTCGTCGACCCGCCAAGGAGCCGTGAGCATCACCACCAAGAGCTTCGGGGGCGCCTTCGTCCCCGACGAGGTCGTCACCGCAGACGGGGCCGGCTGGCTCCTCGACACCCGGCTGACCGGTGGCGGCACACCGGTCGCAGGCTGCCGGGTCGCCCGGCTCGACCTGGCCACCCTGTCGGTTCTCAGCTACCCACTGCCTGTCTGTGGCACCGTAGCGACCGCAGGCGACGGGGCGCTCTACATGCAGACCGCCGCTGTCAGCAAGGGCCAGACCTACGCCATCCGCATCGAGCGGTTCTCGACCACGACGCACCGGGCGCAGCTGCTGCCAGCAGTGTCCGCGACGATCCCCGTGGGTAGCGGCATCGCTCACACCCAGCTCGCCTACGTCGACGGCTCCCTGTGGCTCTACTACCTGACCGGCGCCGAGTCTGTCGTCGTTCAACTCTCGCCAGCGACCGGGGCCGTCTTGCGGACCTACCACTCGGTCCCATCCATCGGGGGCACCCACCCCATCATCGTCGGCGTCCGAGCCGACGTCTGGTTCGCCGGGGGTGCAGGCTCAGGCGCAAGCTTCCTCCGGGTCAACAGCCGCACCGGCGCAGCCCGAGCATTCCACCTTGACCGCGACTACGGCTCCGTCTACGCCATGGACGCGATACCCGGCCAGCTGTACTTCGCCTATCTCGTCCCCGGCCAGCCAGCAACGCATCTGGCGCGCCTGAGCTCGGACGGCATCCTCGTTGGGAACTCAGGACCAGAGCCGGTCGGCTCCTGGCTGGTCGCTGCGGGAGGAGAGATCTTCGGCGTCGGCCCCAGCTCCGGCTGCAGCGTGGACAACCTTGCGCTCCGGCGGGTGGACATGACAACGCTGCGCAGCACCCCCCTGACCTCGGTCCGACTGCCAGCGCCCGCGTGCGCCGGCGAAACCGGCCCCGATCTGACCGCCTCCAGCGGGGACAGCATCCTGGTTCTCTACACCACCGAGCCCACTGCGACCGTCTACCGATTCGCGGTCCCGAACGCGGTCAGCCCGTCAACCGAAAGGCCGACTACCGCCTCGACTGCCTCCACCCGGACGCCATCCCCGCTCAAGGGGCGGTCCGCTACGACATGAGGATGGCCACGCGCACCCACGAGGCTCGGTGTGCGGCCGCATCGGACGACGTGAGGCAGCACAACCGTGTGCATGTCGCGATGCACGGTCGATGGCCGCTCACGAGCTTTCCTGGGTCCGGCGCAGCCACGCCGCAGTCCGCCGGATGACGTCAGGGGTCCCCGGGGGGCGCAACCATGTGGAGATGATCTGCTCGATGCCGAAGGTGCGCTGCCACACGCTCGCTCGATCATAGGTCTGCGGGTCGACAGCGGCTTCAACCGCAGGCCAGCCGTGCCAGGCGAGACAAGCGGCGTCGACCGCGGGATCCCAGGCAGAGGCCCAGTCCCAATCGATGATGCCGACCAGCTTGCCGCCTGAGTCCCAGCGCATGTTCGAGCCGGCGAGGTCACCGTGGACCAATGACGGTGCCACAGCTGCCAGCGCCACGGCTTCGTCGAGACGACGCTGGGCCTCTCCGCGGACATCGGCCGGTAGCTGACCTATGGCTTGCGCCATCAGCTCTGCCCACTGGTTTGCGCCTGCGTAGCCGTGAGGCGGAGCGAGCAAGCCGTCGAGGGCGCCGGTATCGACGCCACGCAGGGCTGCGAGCAGCTCCCGGAGGATCGCAGGGTCGACTTCGCCCGGAGGGTGGGGCTCCCCAGCGACCCACGAGACGGCGACCGCGGCATGCCCGTCGACGGTCGCCACGTCCGACAAAGGCTCGGGCACCGCAAAAGGCAGACCCCGTCAACGACAGCTTGCGAAGTAACCGCGAACGGCGGTCCATCACCGCCTGCGTGCCCCGGGTGCGGCTGATGCGAACCACCCCGACACCTTGCGACCACCACGACGTGGTCGGCCCCGGACTCCAGTCTTGCGCTCCCCGGGTCGAGACGGGAAAGCAGCGTCGACGCCGTCGCCCAGATCCAAGGCTCGTTGAGCGGCCCGGCCTCGTCCTCAGCGGCTCCTCCCTCCATGAGGACGATTGTGCTCCCAACACCGGAGATCGCCACCCTCGGTCGGCGGTGGCGCTCATTTGTGGACGACGTTGACGACGAGGATCTCGTCGAGGTCGGGGCCGTGGACCCGGAAGCCGTAGCAGCCGGGCCGGTTGATCCAGGTGCTACCGACGCCGGAGCGATAGCCGGGCCCGAAGGCTTGATCGGCTCCAGCGGGCACGGCTGGCGCGATCACCGTCGGGGAGGAATTGCCGAAGGGAGCTGCCCTTGTCGGCGGCGCTGCAGGGCTTCTGGGGCATCAACGGCCTCCGGCGAGCTGCCGTTGCAGCCAGGACCGCTGGCCATGGATGGTCAGGCCCTCGGCCAAGATCGCGCTGAGCACCGGCTCCTCCCATCGGGCCCTCAGCTCGCTCGCCGTGAACTCGATGGGTCGGGCGTCGTTGCCGGTCCACTTCGAGACGTCGGATACGAGATCGGCCACCTGCGCCCCCCAGTCTTCGTCGGGCACCGCGTCGGGGCGGACGAGCAGGAGATCGACGTCGCTCGCGGGGCCGGCGGTGCCACGAGCCATCGAACCGAACACTGCCGCGTAGACGGGAGGGAAGCGCCAGCACCCGACCCGTGCCTCGATCCGGCCGAGCAGCGTCACCCGGAGCTGTGTCAGTTCCCGGATCGGGTCGGCGGCCAGGTGGTCCTGGTTGAAGCGGTAGAGGTAGGCGTTGCTGGCACGCTCCGACGTGACAATCCCCTGTTCGACCAGCCGGGACAGGGCCTTACGGATCCCGTCCTCGGAGAAACGTGCCAGCGTCCGGCGCAGTTGCCCGGTCGTGAAGACCGTCTCGGCCTGGGCGAGGATCGCAAGGAGGTCACCTTCCAGGGTGGGTGTGACTACGGCAAGGGGTCGTCCTGCATCCACGATTCCCACGACCTCCTCTTCCTCTCGAACCTGTTATGACTCGATCATAGTCGGGTAACCCCGATTATGATCGATATACTAGGCTACAAAGAACCACCGTCAGCTCAGCACCGATGAGGCGGTCTTGGCGGTGTGATCGACACGGGATGGATCGACGACCTGCCCGAGGCCTTGGGCGCCCAGCGTCAGCTGCTGCATGGGCTGGTGGAGCTCTGTGAGCGCGATGCGAGGGTGAGCTGGCTGATCGTCGGCTGCTCCCTGGCCCGAGGCGCCCCCGACTCCCTCTCCGATCTCGACCTCGCCATGGGGGTTGACGACGAAGGACCTGGGTGACGGAGATGGTGGTCTCGGGCGCAGTGAACGGGTTGTGGGCGTGGAATACTCGGCAGCGAAGTGCGACTCCTTCGGTACTCCATCAACGTCACATTGGACGGGTGCTGCGATCATCGTGCAATCCCCCCGGACGAAGACTTGCATCGTCACGCGGTCGAGAACCTCAACCAGGCCGATGTGCTTCTCTTTGGCCGGGTGACCTACGAAATGATGGAATCAGCGTGGCGGCGGCCGACGCCGACGGGATCGAGACCTTATTGGATGGAACCCTTCGCCCAGAAGATCAACGCGGCCAAGAAGTACGTCGTGTCGAGCACCTTGGAGCAGGTCGATTGGAACGCGGAACTCGTGCGCGGGGATCTGGGCAAGGCCGTTCAGCAACTCAAGCGGGAGTCGGGCAACGGACTGCTGGTGGGAGGTGTGAAGCTCCCACTGGCGTTGACGGAGCTGGGATTGATCGATGAGTACGAGTTCGTGGTGCAGCCCAGGCTGGCGGGTCACGGGCCGACGTTGTTCGCGGGGCTATCGAAGCATGTCGACTTGAAGCTCGTGAGCCGGCTGGAGTTCGACTCGGGGGCGATGGCGATGCGGTACGAGCCGAGAAGGTAGCCATCGGGCTTGTTATTCAGGGTCCGAAAGAGGTCATTCGCTTCGTCAGTCGCGACCACATGGGGACCCTGGCGCGCCGGGCGCACAGAACGCTCCGGGTTGCGCATCCGACGGGCCGGCCACCAGTGACGCAGCAAGCGCCGAGTCGACGATAGGCGCCATCAGCTATTGGGACGAGCCGAGGATACAGAACTCGTTGCCCTCCGGATCAGCCAGCACGACCCATGCCTGCTCACCCTGACCTACATCCGACCGGGTCGCTCCGAGCGCCAGCATCCGCTCTACTTCTGTGTCCCTATCATCAGGCCGGAAGTCTAGGTGGAGACGGTTCTTGACCATTTTGTGCTCCGGGACTGCGACAAAGAGCAGCCCCGGAAGTCGGTCTGGTTGTGGCCGAATCTCAAACGCGTCCGCATCGTCACTCACGATCACCCATCCGAGTGCTTCCTGCCACCAACTTCCCAAAGCAGCCGGATCTCGAGCGTCAACGCTCGTTTGTTCCCATTCCAAGCCCACGGATCTCACCCTAGCCACCTCCCTCGAGCCGCCGAACGATCCATCTCGCGCTCTCTGGAAGTGGACGACACCGAGCGGCAGGAGTGCCGAGTCGAGGATCCGGCGGTCGCAACCTCGGCTTGGTTGGAAACGGCGGTCTGACCAGTCTGCGTCCAGCGTGGTCCTGGGACGGGTCGGCCGGGTTTGCTGGCGCCCCTCCGTTCGCTGCGCTCCCTGCGGGTCACCGTCAGGATCATCCCTCCACCCGGCTGACAAGGTGCCATGGATCCCGGCCCGACTGCGCCTAGTGAGGACCTATCGGTGGCGACGTGGTCCCGGGCCGGGCGCGATGCTGACCCTGCACCCGGACATCGCTGCACAGGAGGGAGGCCGTCGTGTCACTACCTGGGGACGGCAAGGACATCGCAAGATGTTCGTTCTGCGGCAAGACCCACCAGCAGGTGGCGAAACTGATCGCCGGGCCGGCTGTGTACATCTGCGACGAGTGCGTCGGCCTGTGTCGCGACATCATCGCGAACGAGAGCACCGGGCAGCAGACCGGTTCGACGGCCGTAGCCGAGGACCGGCAGCGATGGAGCGAGGCCAACCAGGCTCTCAGCGCTCGTCTCCACCGCCGGCCGACGGTCTCGGAGTTGGCGGTCGAGCTCGGATGGGACGAGGAGCGGGTCACCGCTGCGGGCCGAGGCGAATGGGTAGTTACATCAGGCCCAATGACTGCAGGCGTCCAGCCACCTGTGGCCGACGAGGTCCGCCAGGTGCGACGCGACCTCGATCACCTCGCCCGGCGGGTCGCTGCGCTGGCCGACCAGACCGAAGGGAGCCAGGGCGGCGAACCCGGTCCCCGACGCCTGACGCCGGTGTTCCCGGATGCCCCGCCGGTCGTAGACGCGCCACCAGAACATCGCGTGCAACTTCGCTATGACCACGGCGACAACTGGCTCCACGGGTCCGCGTGCGGCCAGCCGGTTGAATTGGACCTCGTTCGCCACAGCAACGTCTCGGGACGCATCGGCGGCCACGGCCTGGCGGCGTCCTGGGCCACGGGCGACAACTACGTCCCGGAGCCGGGGGGCTGGACCCCGACGCCGGACTTCGTGTCGGATTTCCCCAACATCCCGGCCGACCTCACCGGCTCCTTCGCCGGCCAACCGGCCGAGCTTCACGGCGTGTTCCACCTCGACGCCGAGTACCGCTTCGAGCGGGGCTCCATCGCCGGCCGGATCGGGGCCGTGCACCTGGAGGCGACCGCCCAGGCCGCCTCAGGGGGATTCAGCGATTCTCGAACCGTGGTCGTCGACGGCACGTTCGGTCCCACGCCCTTCGAGATCTACGCCTCCATCGACGGCGGCCTGACCCGGGGCACCGTGCACGGCACCGTCGAAGGGACCACCGTGCACCTCGACATCACCCCCCGCGGACCGACCATCGACGTCTCGGGCACTTACCAGGGGCCGCCGGAACTGCTGGCCATCATGGTCGGTACGGTTCTGCAGTTCTTGTAGCTTCCCCTGCGCGCTCGGGGGCGTCCAGTCTTGTCCCGCAGCCTCTCGGGAGTCCGGAACCGCCCGCACGCCCGAACCGCCCGTCCACCGGCACCGAGCAGGCCACTCGCCTCGCTGCCGCACTCACTCGAGGACGACGTCGACGATGATGATCTCGTCGAGGTTGGGGCCGCGAACCTGGAAGCCGTAGCAGCCGGGCTCGTTGATCCAGGTGCTGCCGACCCCGGAGCGGTAGCCCGGACCGAACGCCTGGCTGGCTCCAGCGAGCACAGCCGGCGCGATGGCAGTCGGATCGGAGTTGCCGAACCGAACCTGGCCGGCGCCGTCCAGGCGTCGGCCCACGACCGTCCAGGTGCCCTGGTAGGCCGGAAGGCTGTACCAGAAGTCCTGGAACGCGTAGAAGTTGGGCGGTCCGAGAGGGTTGCCCTTGTCGGCGGCGCCGACGTAGACGATCCCGTGGCGGAGGTCGCCGGCGTTGGCGACGAGCATCCTGACCGGCCCTTGACCGAGCTCGTCGCCCACGAAGTACGGGTTGCTCACGGGCCGGCCGGACGTTGCCGGGCAGCTTTCACCCGGCCTCAGAACGGGAAAGCGAGAAATCGGCTGCGAAGCAGAAGGGCCGGTCCCACTGACCCGGATCCTCGTCTGGGAGGTGTCGGGATGCGCGGCGATGACGCCGCCGATGACTGCGGCTGCGACCAGCGCGGCACCGACGGCCGTCCCCAGCCGGCGCCGCTGCCTGCGTCGCCGTCGGCCCGCAGCAACCAGCCGGGCCGGATCGGGATCAGCGACCGGGAACCCGTCAAGAGCGGAGCGGATCAGCCGGCCGATCCGGTCATCGGCTGGGCCGGTCATCGCAGGTCCTCGACCAGCTGGCCGCACGCCACGGTGGCCCTGGACAGCGTGGACTTGACGGTCCCGACGGCCACCCCCATGACGACGGCGATCTCGGCCAGGGACAGATCGCCGTAGTAGCGGAGAGCCAGTGCCTCGCGCTGGCGACGCGGGAGGCGCTGCAGGGCAGCGACGATCGCGCTGCGCTCGAGGCCCGCACTGCCGCCTGGTCGGCGCCGTCCTGGGGATCCCGGGCCCGAGGAACATGCCGGGCGGCGACCACGCGGCGACGCAACGAGGAGCGGCTCAGGTTGACCACGGCGGCGCGCAGGTAGGCCGGCTCGAACCCCGCATCCCACCCGCCCCCTTTGGCGCTGAGCCGCACGAACGCCTCCTGCACGACCTCCTCGCCAGCACCGACATCCCCGAGGAGCAAAGCGGCCAGCCTGACCAGAGACCTCCACTCCGTCAGGTACAGCTCGTCGAGAGACCGCCGCCCTATACCTGCAACCGCCGCCCGCCCGACACCCCTCGAGAGGCGCGCCACCGCTTCCCGGTCATCCATCGGAGCCCTCCAGCCCGTCGCCGCGGCGATCACGAACACACCGGAACAACGCCGAGCACCCCGGAAAGGTTGCCTCGGGCCGACCCCCACCGAGGCGTGACCCGCCACGTGCCACCGATTCTGTGAGCGCCAGTGAGCGCGAGTCCCGCCGACCGATGCGCCCTCGCAGCGACATCCACCGGTAGTACCATATCCAGTACGACTCAAGGAGGTGCCATGGCGATCACCGCCAGCGAGGCACGCAAAGGCTTGTTTCCGCTCATCGAGAAAGTCAACGACGACCGCGTGCCCATCGAGATCACGTCGAAGCACGGCAACGCCGTGTTGATGTCCGCCGACGAGTACGCCGCGTGGGAGGAAACAGCCCATCTATTTCGCTCCCCGGCCAACGCCCGCCGTCTGCTGGACGCCGCAGACGCGGCCAGCCGCGGCGAGAGCATCGAGCGCCCCCTAGACCGTGAATGAGGCTGGTCTTCACCGCGCAGGGATGGGAGGACTACGCCTACTGGCAAGGAACAGACCGTGGCATCGTCAAACGCATGAATCGCTTGCTCGATGACGCTCTACGCGACCCGACCGCGGGGATTGGAAAACCGGAGCCGCTCAAGTACGGCATCGGCGGTGCGTGGTCACGGCGAATCACCGAGGAGCATCGGCTCGTCTACTTGGTCCTCGATGGGGACCTCGTGATCCTCCAAGCCCGCTACCACTACGAAAAGTGATGCCACACCCGGCGGGTCCCCCGACACGCCGTGCTGCGGACCGAGGCCAACTTCGAGCTCGCCGGGATCGTGAGGGGTCTGCCTGCCGGCGACCAATCCTCTCGACAAGCGTGGCTCGTGGTCCACGGATCGGAGCCGTCCCGAGCTAGGGCTGCCCGGCGACCCACCCGCTGCCTGAGCAACCCCGGCAACCAAGCACCACGCAACCTCCCATCCGGGGGCCCTGGCGCGTGCTGGCGCGGGACCTGCGGCCAACGTGACTGGCAAAGAGGGACGGGACGTGAAGGTAAGGGAGCCTCGTTCTCCGCCGTAGGCGGAGCGGGCGACCGTCCTGCACGTCCCGTCCCTCCAACGACCGGTCATGCGAACCGAGAGGGCGGGTTACGCGAGCAACCCGTGGTCGTGGGCGAGGGGGGACTTGAACCCCCACATCCTTTCGGACACAGGAACCTGAATCCTGCGCGTCTGCCTATTCCGCCACTCGCCCGAGTGGAGGCAACACCATAGCCGGAGCGGTCCCATCGCCGCCCGGTCCCGACGGGCCCCGGCTACGCTCGAACGCGATCATGGGACTCCAGCAGTTCGAGCGGCGCATCGAGCGCCTGGTGGAAGGCGTCTTCGCGCGCGCCTTCCGCAGCGGCCTGCAGCCCGTGGAGATCGGCCGGCGCCTGACCCGGGAGATGGACCTGCGCCGGACCCTCGCCCCGCGGGGCACGCTGGCCCCCAACATCTTCGTGGTGACCATCGCCCCCGAGGATGCCGAGCGCTTCGCGCCGATCGAGGAGGAGTTGGTCCACGAGCTGGTCAGCGTGGCGAGGGACCACGCCCACAGCGAGAACTACGTCTTCATCGGGCCGGTCAGCGTCGAGATCGAGGTGGACGACCACCAGACCGAGGGCACGGTGATCGTGACCGGGGAGATGACGAGGGGCTCGAGCGACGCCGCGCTGGTGCTCTCCGACGGGAGGAGGATCACCATCCCCGGCCAGGGCGTCACCATCGGTCGCCTGCCGGAGTGCGAGATCGTCGTCACCGACGGAAACGTGAGCCGCCGCCACGCCCAGATCCGCCCGGTCGACGGGCGTTGGGTCGTGAGCGATCTCGGCAGCACCAACGGCACCAAGATCAACGGGCTGCCCGTGAGCGGTCCCCGCGAGCTCGAGTCCGGCGACGAGGTGACGGTCGGCAACACCGTCCTGCGCCTCGACGCGTCCTGATCCCGACGAGCCGAGCCCATTGCCCTCGCCCCTGCTGACGTTCTTCAAGTACCTCTTCCTCGTGATGCTCTACCTGTTCTTCCTGCGGGTGCTGCGGGCGGTGTGGATCGAGTTGCGCGAGCCGAAGACCGTCGAGGTCAACGGACGGTCGGCCGCACCGATGCCCGCTGCGGCCGCACCCGTGCACGCCGGCGCCAGCGCAGGCGCCCAGCGCCTGCCGTCGGCCGAGACGACCTTCACGCCCATCGCGGAGCCGGATGCTCCGACGGTGTTCGGCGCATCCGCCGGCGCGGTCGGATCCCCCGACCACCTGACCATCACCGGGCCCCCCGCGCAGGCCGGCCAACGCTTCCGCCTGGGCGACGAGCTCACCATCGGGCGGTCACCTGGCTGCGCCATCGCCCTACCCGACGACACCTATGTGTCCTCGCTCCACGCCCGGGTGTTCCGGCGAAACGGTCAGTACCTGGTCGAGGATCTCGGCTCGACCAACGGCACCTTCCTCGACGATGCGGCCGTCGGCGCCGCCGTGGTCCTCCGGCCCGGGGCCAGGCTCAAGGTCGGGCAGACCCTTCTCGAGCTCGAGTCGTGACGCGCCTCGTCGCCGGGTCGGCGACCGATGTCGGTCGGGTGCGGTCGAACAACCAGGACAGCCTGCTCGTGGCCCTGCCGCTCTTCGCGGTCGCGGACGGGATGGGTGGCCACGCCGCCGGTGAGGTCGCGTCGGAGACGGCGCTCGACGGCCTGCGTCAGTCCTTCGAGGCCGGCGGCCCCCCCACCGCCGAGCTCCTGGCCGCCGCGGTCAAGGCGGCCAACCGGGCGGTGTGGGACGCCGCGGAGGCCAACGTCGACTACCGGGGCATGGGCACCACCCTGACCGCCGTCGCGCTGGTGCGCATCGACGAGCGCGAGGAGCTCGCCGTGGCCAACGTCGGCGACTCCCGCACCTACCGCCTGCGCGACGGCGAGCTGGAGCAGATGACCGCCGACCACAGCCTGGTGGCCGAGCTGGTGGCCGAGGGCCAGATCACCGAGAGCGAGGCCGAGACCCACCCCCAGCGACACGTGCTGACCAGGGCGCTCGGCGTCACGCCCGACGTCGAGGTCGACCTCCTCACCACCGACCCCTACCGGGGTGACCGCTACCTGCTGTGCAGCGACGGCCTGGTCCGCGAGATGAGCGATGGGCGGGTGGCGTCGGTGCTGCGCCGCCTGGCGGATCCCGAGGAGGCGGCCAGGGAGCTGGTGGCCGAGGCAAGGGCCAACGGGGGCAGCGACAACATCACCGTGGTGGTGGTCGACGTGGTCGACGACGACGACGAGGCGGCCAGGGCCACCGCCGCGCTGGCGGCCGAACCGGGTGTGGTCATTCCCCAGGACCTGGCGATCGACGAAGCAGACGGGGAACGGGCGACCGATGTGACCAGCCAGCACGCCGTCGCCGTCGCCCCGGTGTCGCGTCGGGAGCGGCGCCGCGCCGCCAGGGCGGATCAACCACCTCGGGCCAGGGCGGTCACCGGACGGGTCGTCGTGTTCGCCGTCCTCCTGGTCGTCGTGGTCGCCGTGGCCGTGGGGGGCACCGCGTGGTACGCCCGCGACAGCTACTTCGTCGGTGTCGACGGGAGCCGGCTCGTCATCTACCAGGGCCGCCCGGGAGGGGTGCTGTGGTGGAAGCCGACCGTCGCCGAACACCGGGCCGCCCCCACCTCGACCGTCGAGTCGTACCATCTCGCCGCCCTGCAGGCCGGTGTGCAGGAGACCAGCCTCACCGCGGCCAGGGCCTACATCGGCCGCCTCCAGGCCGAGGCCACCTCCGCGACGTCGACCACCACCACCCCGAGCACCACGACCCCGAGCACTGCGCCCGCAACCACCACGACCCCGACCACGGCGCCCCCGACCACCGTCGCCACCGCTCCCCGGTCCCCCTCGTCGACGGCCAAGGGCCGCGGATGACCGCCACGGCGACGGTGGCCGACGCGCTCGTCGCCACCCGTCGGCCGGCCAGGCGCAGGACCGAGCTCGGCCTGATCGTGCTGGCCGTGGTCCTCATCGGGGGCCTGTACGCGCTCGCCGGCCTCGGCAAGGCAGGGTCGCTGCCGGCCAACATCGGCCCGTTTCTCGGGCTGATCTTCGCGCTCCTGCTCATCGGCCACGTCGCCGTCCGCCGCCTCGCCCCCGACGCCGACCCGATCCTGCTGCCGCTCGCCGGCCTGCTCAACGGTGTCGGCTACGTGTTCATCGCCCGCCTCTCGTCGTCGCAGGCCGCCGCGCAGGCGGTCTGGTCGACGATCGGGATGATCGCGTTCGTGGTGACCCTCCTCGTGGTCAAGCGGGTCCGCGACCTCGAGCGCTACCGCTACACGTTCGCGGTGGTCGGGATCGGCCTGCTGCTGCTCCCCCTGTTGCCGCACTTCGGCGAGAACATCAACGGCGCCCGGCTGTGGGTCCACATCGGCTCCCACCAGTTCCAGCCCGGCGAGATGGCCAAGCTGGCCCTCGCCGTCTTCTTCGCATCGGCCCTCGTGGAGCGCTCCGAGCAGCTGGCCCACGGAACCCGCAGGCTCGGGCGCATGCTGGTCATCGACCCCAAGTACCTCGCCCCCATCGTGATCGCGTGGGCCCTCTCACTGCTCATCTTCCTGGCCGAGAACGACCTCGGCTCGTCGTTCCTCTTCTTCACCCTCTTCGTCGGCATGCTCTGGGTGGCCACCAACCGGGCGTTCTACCTGGCCCTCGGCGGCGTGCTCTTCGCCGGCGGCGCGGTGTTCGCCCTCAAGGTGATCGGCCACGCCCAGAGCCGCATCCAGAGCTGGCTCGACCCGTGGGCCCACCCGCAGGGCAACGGCTACCAGATCATCCAGGGGGTGTTCGCCATCGCCGCCGGCGGGCTCTGGGGGGAGGGCCCCGGCCAGTCCAACGCCGCCCACATCCCCGAGGCGTCGAGCGACATGATCTTCGCCGTGTTGGCCGACGAGATCGGGCTGGTGGGCGTCACCGCCGTCCTGATCGCCTACATCCTCCTCGTGGGGGCCGGGTTGCGCATCGCCATCCGCTGCGACAACCCCTTCGAGAAGCTCCTCGCCACCGGCCTGGCCCTGATCGTCGGCGTCCAGACCTTCGTGATCGTCGGTGGCGTCACGCGGGTCATCCCCCTGACCGGCATCACCTTGCCGTTCGTGGCGTACGGCGGCTCGTCGCTCATCTCCAACTACATACTGCTGGCCCTGCTGCTGCGCATCTCCGACAGCGCAGTCACCGCGCCCGCGGCCCTCCGCCTCCCGGTCGCCATGGGACGCGCGTGAACCGCCAGATCCGCTTCGTCGGCATCGGCCTCCTGGCCCTGTTCGTCGTGCTGTTCGTCCAGCTCAACTACCTGCAGGTCGTCCACGCACCGGCCCTCGACCACAACGGCCTCAACGGCGAGCAGGTCGTCAAGCAGTACAACCTGGCAAGGGGGGCGATCATCTCCTCCGACGGGGTGACCCTCGCCGACTCGACCAAGACGCCGACGAGCAGCCAGTTCCGCTACCAGCGCCACTATCCGAGCGGCTCGCTGTTCGGCCAGATCACCGGGTACTACTCGTTCATCTACGGCAGCGACGGCGTCGAGAGCACGTACAACAGCGTGCTCACCGGCGCCAAGCACCGTTTCTCGCTGCCGAGGAGCCTGAGCGGCATCGGCAACCTCCTGACCAACGCGACCACCGCCCAGAACGTCACCCTCACGCTCTCCGCCCGCCTGCAGCGGGTGGCCCGCACCGAGCTGGCCGGGAGGGTCGGCTCGGTGGTGGCCATCGACCCGACCACCGGCGGCATCCTGGCCATGTACTCCAACCCCACCTACGACCCGACCGGCCTGGCGTCGCTGTCGACCACCGCCGAGACCAAGGCGTGGAAACGGCTGCTGACCGCTTCCGGCCAGCCCCTGCTGCCCGGCTCCTACCGCGGGCGCTGGTTTCCCGGGTCGACGTTCAAGACCATCACGTCGGCCGCCGTCTACGACCACAAGCCGGCCCTCGCCACCCACGTGTACCCGACCCTCGGCGAGCTGACCCTGCCCCAGACCACCAACAAGCTGCACAACTTCGCCAACGAGGTGTGCGGCGGCGCGCTCCCCGAGCTGTTCACCGTCTCCTGCGACACCGGCTTCGGCCAGGTCGGCCTCGACCTGGGGGCGGCCAACCTGGTCGCCGAGGCCAAGGCCTTCGGCTTCGACGCCACCCCGCCCCTCGACCTGCCCTCGCCGGCGGCCTCCAACTTCCCTGGCGTGTCGAGCTTCGACCAGAACCTGCCCACCCTCGCCTTCTCCGCCCTCGGCCAGGAGGACGTCTCGGCCACCCCGCTGGAGATGGCCCTGGTGGCCGCCGGGTTGGCCCACGGCGGGCGGATCATGACCCCGCACGTGCTGAGCCGGGTGACCGACGCCCAGAACAACGTGGTGTCGACCTACAAGCCGTCGACCTGGCTGCATGCCACGTCGCCCGCCACGGCCAAGCAGCTCACCACCCTGATGGAGTCCGTGGTCGACAGCCCCAACGGCACCGGTGCGCTGGCCAGGATCCCCGGCGTCGAGGTGGCGGCCAAGACGGGCACCGCCCAGACCGGCACCATCCCCCCGAAGATCGACGCCTGGTTCATGGCCTTCGCCCCCGCCGCCGACCCGAGCATCGCCGTCGCCGTCGTGCTGCCCAACCAGCCGTCCGCCAACGAGTACCAGGGCGGCACGCTGGCCGCGCCGATCGCCAAGGCCATGATCCAGGCCGCACTCAACGGGCGCAGCGCGCCCGGCGCCGTCGGACCCACGACGACCACGACCACGACCTCGCCCCACACCACCACCCCGACAACATCCGGTCGACCGGCGCCCTCCACGACGCTGTCTCCGATCACCGCGCCCGCCACCACGCCGCCCGCGACCGCGCCGCCCGCCACCACGCCGCCCCCGGCCACGACGACGCCGACGACCGCCCGCAGCTCCACCACGACCACGCCGGGTACCTCGACCACGGCGACGAGCAGGGCGACCGCAACGACCACATCCGGCCAGTGAGCACGAAGTGCCAACCGACCAGCACCGCAGCCCGCTCACGGGTGCCCTCCACGAGGGCGCCCCAGTGACCTCCACGGCGCCGCCGCCCGTCTTCGGCGACCGCTACCGGCTGGTCCGCCACGTGGCCCGCGGCGGCATGGCCCAGGTGTACCTGGCGCGTGACCTCATGCTCGACAGGAACGTGGCCCTCAAGGTGCTGTTCCCCGAGTTGTCGGTGGACCAGGCGTTCGTCGAGCGCTTCCGCAGGGAGGCGCGCGCCGCCGCCAACCTGAGCCACCCCAACATCGTGTCGGTCTTCGACTGGGGCCAGGGGGACCGGACCTACTTCATCGTCATGGAGTACATCGACGGGGAAACCCTCTCGGCGCGGATCCGACGGGCGCCCATCGACAGCAAGGAGGCGGCCATCATCGGCGTGCACGTCGCGGCGGCGCTCTCCTTCGCCCACGAGCACAACGTGATCCACCGCGACGTCAAGCCCGGCAACGTGCTCATCGACCGCAGCGGGCACGTCAAGGTGACCGACTTCGGCATCGCCAGGGCCGTGGGGGTGGCCGAGAACCTGACCCAGGCCGGTGCGGTCATGGGCACGGCGACCTACTTCTCGCCCGAGCAGGCCCAGGGTCACCCGGTCGACGCCCGAAGCGACGTCTACTCCCTCGGCGTGGTCCTCTACGAGATGGTGACCGGCCGCCCTCCCTTCGAGGCCGACAACCCGGTCACCATCGCCTACAAGCACGTGCGGACCGAGCCGGAGCCGCCGACCACGGTCAACCGCGCCGTCGACCCCGACCTCGAGATCATCGTGCTCTCGGCCATGGCCAAGGATCCCCGAGACCGCTACCCGGACGCCCAGGCGCTGCGCGCCGACCTCGAGCGCTTCCTCGCCGGTCGGCGCCCCATCGGCACCGGGGCCGGTGCCGCTGCGACCACGGCGCTCGCCGCGGGCGCGACCCGCGCCGCGCCGGTCGTCGAGCCGACGCGGGTGGTGTCGCCTCCCCTTCCACCACCCGCCCCGCCCCGACGACCGCTGTCCGCAGGGCCACCACCGCCCGAGGAGCGCCGCTCCCGCACCGGTCTGTGGGCGACCCTGATCATCCTGCTGGTCGTCGCCCTCGCCGCCGTGGGCTTCGTCGTCGGGCGCGACCTCGGCCTGTTCGCCTCCACCGTCAGGACCGTCACCGTGCCGTCGGTGACGGGTCAGACACAAGGCGCCGCCGTCGCCAGGCTGCAGGCCGCCGGCCTCGGCACGGTGAGCACCCGGCGGGTCACGAGCGCCAAGGTCCCGAGCGGCGACGCGGTGGCCACGGTGCCGGCCGCGGGCACCAGGGCGAGGGCCACCACCCGGGTGGTGCTGGAGGTGAGCACGGGACCGGTGCAGGCCCGGGTGCCCGACGTGACCGGGCAGCCCGTCTCCACGGCCACCCGGACCCTCGTCGCACAGGGGTTCACCACCACCACCAGCCGGCAGACCTCCACCGCGGTGGCCCGCGGCAACGTCATCGGCACCCGCCCCGGCGCCGGGAGCCTCCAGGGCCGCGGCACCCGCGTCGAGGTGCAGGTGTCCGCGGGGCCGCCGTCGGTCACCGTCCCCCCCCTCGCCGGGGAGAGCCCGGCCGTCGCCGGCGGCCAACTCAGCAACCTGGGCCTCCTGGTGGCCTCCGAGGCCTTCCAGGCCAGCACGTCGATCCCGGCCGGCGAGGTCACCGGGACCAGCCCGGCCGCCAACGTCCAGGTGGCCAAGGGCTCCAGCGTCACGGTGTACGTGTCGAGTGGGGCGCCGAAGGTGGCCGTCCCCGACCTGAGCGAGTACACCCAGGCGAGGGCGCAGGCCACGTTGACCAGCCTCGGCCTGACCGCCAGCTTCGTGCCCGTCACCACCGACCGGCGCTACCAGCAGGGTCGGGTGCAGGCCACCGCCCCGGCGTCGGGGGCGCAGGTCGACCAGGGCTCGACGGTGACGGTGTCGATCGGCAGCTACGTGCCGGCCACCACCACCACGACGACCAGCCCGCCGGAATCCACGACCACCACGACGACCACGATCGGCACCCTCCCCGGCCTCTGACCCCGGCCGGCGTCGCGTCAGGTGGTGGCCACCCGGAGGGCGGCGTCCACGCCGCCCTGACCGCAGCGGCCGAGCCAGTTGGCCAGCATCCGGTGCCCGTGGGCGGTGAGGACCGACTCGGGGTGGAACTGCACCCCCTCCACGTCGACGTGGAGGTGGCGGAGGCCCATCACCAGCCCGTCGTCGCTCGTGGCCGAGACCTCGAGCACCGCGGGGACGCTGCCGGCGGCGACCACGAGGGAGTGGTAGCGGGTTGCGTCCAAGGGGTCGGGCACGCCGCCGAAGACGCCCCGGCCGTCGTGGCGGACCGGTGAGGTCTTGCCGTGCATCAGCCCGGCTCTGACCACCTGTGCACCGAAGGCCTCGCCGATCACCTGGTGCCCGAGGCACACCCCCAGGATCGGCACCCTCCCGGCCATGGCCTGCACCAGCGCCAAGCTGATCCCGGCGTCCCCCGGGCCGCCGGGACCCGGCGAGACGAGGATCCCGTCCGGGGTCAGATGGTCGACGCCGGCCAGGTCCACGGCGTCGTTGCGGACCACCACGGGATCGGCGCCCAGCTGACCGAGGTACTGGACCAGGTTCCACACGAACGAGTCGTAGTTGTCGATCACGAGGATCCGCGCCACGTCCCGCAGGGTACCTGGGGCCGCCTTGGCCTATCCTCTCGCCCATGGCCCGTCGGACCAAGGATGCACCCGAGCGACCCACCACAGGACCGGCCACGACCGTGAGCGGGCGGGCCAACCCCAAGGGCACGGCACCACGCGGCGCCGGCACCCCCCGGGCGACCGGGCGAGGCGCGCGAGGTGACGCCGCGCCGGGCTCCGCCACGAGCAGCGGTCGCTACACGGCTCCCGTCCCCGACGAACTGCGCTCGAGCCCGTGGTGGGTGCCGACGATCATGCTGGCCCTCTTCGGCCTCGGGGTGGTGGCGATCGTCCTCAACTATCTCGGCGTGCTGCCCGCCAGCCCGAGCAACTGGTACCTGCTCGGCGGTCTGGGCGGCATCATCCTCGGGTTCGTCGCCGCCACGCAGTGGCACTGACCGCAACCGTCCGACGACTCCGCCGAGCGGGCTGACCGGCCCCGGCCTCGCGGCGGCGAAAGTCACGTCCGTGGAGGTCACCCCCAGGCTGATCCACAGTCTGGGGACGGATCTGCGGCGCGACCGCGCCTAGCCCAACCGCTCGACGATGGTCGCGTTGGCCATGCCGCCGCCCTCGCACATGGTGAGCAGGCCGTAGCGGCCGCCGGTGCGCTCCAACTCGTTGAGCAGGGTCGACGCCAGCTTGGTGCCCGACGACCCGAGGGGGTGACCGAGGGCGATGGCACCGCCGTTGACGTTGACCTTGTCCATGTCCGGGTGGTGCTCCTTCTCCCACGCCAGGACGACCGAGGCGAAGGCCTCGTTGATCTCGACCAGGTCGATGTCGTCCATCGTCAGCTTGGCCCGCTCCAGGATCTTGGTGGTGGCCGGGATGGGGCCGGTCAGCATGGTGACCGGGTCCACGCCGGCGAGGGCGAAGCTGTGGAAGCGGGCCCTCGGAGTCAGGCCGAGGGAGGCGGCCCGCTCCTCGCTCATGATGAGCACGGCAGAGGCGCCGTCGGTGATCTGGGAGGAGTTGCCGGCGGTGACCTTGCCGTCGGGCCGGAAGGCCGGCTTGAGCTTGGCGAGGGACTCGGCGGTGGTGCCCTCCCTGATGCCCTCGTCGGCGGTGAGCTGCTCGCCGGTCTCGACGATGTTGCCCGTCTCCCTGTCCTTGACCTTGACCGCCACGGGGAGGATCTCCCGCTCGAAGCGGCCCTCGGCGGTGGCCGTGGCGGCTCGCTGCTGGCTCCTCGCCCCGAAGCCGTCGAGGTCCTCCCGGCTGAGCCCCCACTGCTCGGCGATCATCTCCGCCGAGATGCCCTGGGGCACGAGACCACCCACCGGCTCGTAGCGCCTGCCGACCTCGGGACCGAAGGGGATGCCCACGTTGGGCACGGCCGCTGACGCGCCCATCGGCACCAGGCTCATGACCTCGACCCCGGCGGCGATCACCACGTCGTAGGCGCCGGCCATCACGCCCTGCGCAGCGAAGTGGATCGCCTGCTGCGACGACCCGCACTGCCGATCGATGGTCGTGGAGACGACCGATTCGGGAAACCCTGCGGCCAGCACGGCGTTACGGCCGACGTTGACCGACTGCGCGCCGACCTGCATGACACAACCCATGATCACGTCCTCGACGAGGGCGGGATCGAGGCCGGTCCTCGTGACGATGGCCTTCAGGGTCTCCGCCGACAGGTCGACGGGGTGCCAGCCCGACAGCTTCCCGTTGCGCTTGCCGCCTGCGGTCCGTACGGCATCGACGATCACAGCACTGGGCATGATGGCTCCTCGCCTGTTCGGTCCGGCCTTCGACCTCCTCGGTCGGGACCAGGGTCCCCCGGACCCGTGACACCCGAAGGATAGCGGTGGTCACCGGTGCGCGCTCCTATGGCCGCGGTCACACGCGACCGCGGGGGTGCCCCCTCCGGTGAATCCGGATCAGCCTGGTCGGCTATCTGGGCCCGACCGGTAGCCTTGCGTCTCGAAGGACGTCACGAATCGTGGCCCGAGACCGGAGGAACTGAGACATGGCGCTGCAGCTCGGAGACGAGGCCCCCGACTTCACGGCGGAGACGACCGAGGGCACCATCCGCTTCCACGAGTGGCTCGGTGACGGCTGGGGCGTGCTCTTCAGCCACCCCAAGGACTTCACGCCGGTGTGCACCACCGAGCTCGGCGCCGTGGCCAAGCTCGAGGGCGAGTTCGACAAGCGCAACACCAAGGTCGTGGCCGTCAGCGTCGACGAGCTGTCCCACCATCAGGAGTGGCTGCCCGACATCCACGAGACCCAGGGCACCGAGGTCAACTTCCCCATCATCGCCGACTCCGACCGCAAGGTCTCGGATCTGTACGGGATGATCCACCCCAACGCCTCCGACACCGTCACGGTGCGCTCCGTGTTCGTGATCGGGCCGGACAAGAAGGTCAAGCTCACGATCACCTACCCGCAGAGCACGGGCCGCAACTTCCAGGAGATCCTGCGGGTCATCGACTCGCTGCAGCTGACCGCCAAGTTCCAGGTGTCGACGCCGGCGGACTGGAACGACGGCGAGGACGTCATCATCGCCCCGGCGCTGAGCGACGAGGTGGCCAAGGACAAGTTCCCCAAGGGCTGGGAGGCCAAGCGGCCCTACCTGCGCCTCACCCCCCAGCCCAACCGCTGAGGCGCACGGGGCCGCACCCATCCCGGCCCAGCACGGCGCGGCCGGGATGGGCACCTCCGCCGGACGGACGCGGTTGGCGGGAGCCTCCGATGTCACCTACCCTGTGGAGGAGATGCCTACGGGCCGCTCGAGCCGTGCGCACCGTGCCGGTCCGGCGATCGGCGAGGCAACGAGCCGGAGCCGAGGAGGCGATGAGTGAAGAGAACGTACCAACCCAACAATCGCAAGCGGGCCAAGAAGCACGGCTTCCGTCACCGGATGTCGAACCGGGCGGGCCGAGCCGTGATCAAGGCGCGCCGCCTCAAGGGCCGCGCCCGACTGTCCGCCTGATCTGGCGGGTCGAGCGCCGCGACCTCTTCCTCGCTCTCCGTTCGGGTCGCAGGGGCCGGTCGGGTCCGTTGACCGTCGCCTGGTTGCCCGGCGGGTACTCCGATCCCCCGCGGGTCGCGTTCGCCGTCGGTCGGCGGGTCGGTCCGGCCGTGGCCCGCAACCGCCTCCGACGGCAGCTGCGGGCCCGATTGCGCGAGGTGGTTGCGCTTCCGACGGGCACCTACCTCCTCGGTGTCGGCCCCGAAGCCCGGCAGCTCTCCTACCCGGACCTGGTGGCACGTCTCGACGAAGCCCTGGCCGTCGCCACCCGCCCGTCGGCTCGGACCGGGGTGCGGCCGTGACCGCCCCGGCACGCACGTCGCCCGACGACCGAGTGGAAGGTCGGCGCGCGTCGCGGTCAGTTGCGGCACGAGGCATCCTGGCGGTGGTCCGCACCTACCAGCTGGCGAGGACCGGGCGCGTCTCGCCCTGCCGCTTCACCCCGACCTGCTCCCAGTACGCCGTCGAGGCCGTCGAACGCCATGGCGCCCGGCGGGGCTCGACGCTCGCTCTTCGCCGGCTCACCCGCTGCCGGCCTGGCGGACCCTTCGGGTCCGATCCCGTCCCCGACTGAGAGACCGCTGATGCACCCGTTGCTCTCCGCACCCCTCGCCCAGGCGTCCACGACCCTGATCGGCAGCGTCAACTCGATCTTCACGCCGATCGCCAAGCCGATCGCCGACGTCCTGGCCGCCTTCTACGCCATCATCCCCAACTTCGGGGTGGCCATCATGCTGCTCAGCGTGGCGTGGATGATCGTGATCGCCCCGCTGACGCTGAAGTCGACCCGCTCCATGCTGGCCATGCAGAAGCTCCAGCCGGAGCTCAAGAAGCTGCAGGCCGAGCACAAGAACGACCGACAGGCGTTCGCCCAGGCCCAGATGGACCTGTTCAAGCAGCACGGCGTCAGCCCGTTCGGCAGCTGCCTGCCCACTCTGCTCCCCCTCCCGGTGTTCTTCGCCCTGTTCCGGGTGATCGACGGGCTGAGCAGCCACACGACCATCGGCGGGCACGTGTTCGCCACCCCGTCGTACCTGTCGCCGCACACGGCCATGTTCAAGGCCATCGCCCACGCAAGCGGCCACATCAACGCCTTCGGCCTCGACCTGTCCAAGAACGCGCTGAGCGGACACGCCTCCTTCGCCGCCGCCATCCCCTTCTACGTCGTGTTGTTGATCATGATCGGGACCCAGTACCTGCAGACCGCGCAGATGATGTCGCGCAACAAGGCGGCACAGGACAACCCGCAGATGAAGTTCATGAAGTACCTGCCGATCGTGTTCGGTGTCATCTCCGTGCGCTTCCCGGCGGGCGTGATCCTCTACTACGCCACCTCCAACCTTTGCCGGATCGGCCAGCAGACCGCCATGTACCGCTTCGACCCGAAGGTCAAGAACCTGGCCAACCAGGAGATCATCGAGGTCGAGGCCCACACCAAGGCCTACGACCGCAAGGCGCCTCCTGCCACCCCGGCCCAGTCCGGCGGACTGTTCCAACGGGCCCTGGCCAGGGCCTCCGAGACCCAGGCCCAGGCGAAGGCCGACAAGGCCTCTCTTGCTCCGCCCGACCGCCGGGCCACGGCGCGCAAGGGTGCGACTGCCGGGGGCAACGGGGTGGCGAAGGGGACCAGGACGTCGACCCCGGTCCAGGACAACGGGTCGGGGCGGGCCAACGGGGCCGCCCGTGCGCAGCCAGGTGCAAAGTCCGCCCAGGGCGGCAAGCCTGCTCAGAACAGCAAGGGCGCGGCGGCCATCAGGGCCCAGCGGGGCACCCCACAGGGGGGGACCGCAAAGGGCGGCAAGGAGGCGCAGGGCAGCGACACCCAGGGTGACGGTGGGCAGAACGGCAGGCCCGCAACCAACGGCAACGGCAACGGGTCGCTCGCGCCGGGTGACGACAGCACGGCCGGACACCCTCCCCGCACGGGAGGGAGGACCGGTGCCCAGGCCGGGCGCGGATCGAGAAAGCGGCGGAGCAGCTGATGGAGTGGGTCGAGACCACCGGCAAGACCCTCGACGAGGCCAGGGAAGCGGCCCTCGACGAGCTCGGCGTCGACGAGCAGGACGCCGAGTTCGAGGTGCTCAGCGAACCCAAGCTGGGGTTGTTCGGTCGGATCAGGACCGAGGGTCGGGTCCGGGCCCGGGTCCGCCCCTCCGTGCCGAGGGCCAAGGAGGACCGTCGGGACCGCAAGCGCCGCTCCAAGTCCGACGGACGATCCCGTCTCAACACGCCTGGTGGTGAGTCCAACGCGGAAAGCGTGGAAGGCTGGGTTGTTGACGTCGACGGCCCGGTCGGCGAAACCCGAGCAGCCACCGCGGACGCCACTGCTCCTTCGACCGGCGGCCGCTCGACCCGCTCCCAGCGAGCCGCCCGTCCGGCTTCCGGCCGCGCCGATGCCGAGAGGGCCGACCCCGGATCGGCCGCTCCCGACCCGACGGCTCCGACCGTCCCGGCCCCAGGTGGGCGCCGCAATCCGAGCCGCGGCCAGGACCGGGCCGCCGCCGCGGCCGTCGAGACCCCGAGTCCCACGTCGGCCACCCTCCCTCAGCCCGCCGCTGACGACGACGCCCCAGCCACGGCCCGGCCGCGTCGGCGCCGCTCCGGGGCCGCACCCCATGACACCGATCCGGCCGGAAGCCGGCAGACCCCAGCGTGGGACGACGGAGGAGAAGCAACCGTGGACGTGGCACTCGAGGAGCAGGGACAGGTCGCCGAGGAGTTCCTCGTCGGGCTGCTGGCCGGGTTCGAGCTCGAGGCGTCCATCCGCGTGGTCCAACCCGATGACGACACCGTCGAGCTCAACCTGACCGGTGACGGCCTGGGGCTCCTGATCGGCTCCAAGGGGGCGACCCTCCTGGCCATCCAGGAGCTCACCCGCGCCGCCGTCCAGCGCAAGACCGGCGCCGGCAACGGCCGCATCCACGTCGACGTGTCGGGCTACCGGCAGCAGCGTTCCGAGGCGCTCGGCCGCTTCGCCACGAAGGTCGCCACGGACGTCGTGGCGTCAGGCACCCGCATCGCTCTGGAGCCGATGAACGCCGCGGACCGGAAGGTCGTGCACGACACGCTCACCGAGGTCGAGGGCGTCGAGACCATCTCGGAGGGCGAAGATCCCCGCCGCCGGGTGGTCGTGCTGCCGGCCGACAGCTGACGCCACCTCTCGCGGCCGCCCTCCCGAGCCCGGGAGCGTCGGCCGCCCTGCTCCGAGCTCTCACGGCGGCCCGGGACCAGGGCCTCCTCGGCCCTGGGCCGGTCGAGGAGCATGTCCGGCGCACCACCGCCTTCGTCCTGGCCTGGGAGATGGTCGCCGCCGCCCCTCCGACGTTGGTGGTCGACCTGGGGACGGGTGGCGGCGTACCAGGGCTCATCCTGGCCGCGCGGTGGCCGGCCACCCGCCTGCTCCTGCTCGACGGCAGCGTCCGCCGGATCAAGTTCGTGCAGGGCGCCATCGCCACCCTCGGTCTCGAGTCGCGGGTCGAGGCGGTCGCCCTGCGGGCCGAGGACGCCGGCCGCAGCTACCGAGGCGTGGCCGACCTGGTGGTGTGCCGTGGCTTCGGCCCTCCTTCGGTCACGGCTGAGTGCGCGGCCGGCCTGATCCGCCGGGATGGGTGGGTGGCCGTGGCCGAGCCGCCAGAGAACCGGCCCGAGCGCTGGCCGCCGGACGGACTGGCGCGTCTCGGCCTGTCCGCCGGCCCCCGGGTGGAGGAGCCGGCGCACATCCAGCTCCTTCGGGCGCAGCAGCCGTGCCCCGACCGGTACCCCCGGCGGGTGGGGATCCCGGCCAAGCGGCCGCTCTGGAGCGAGCCACCATCGTCGGCCGCCCAGACTCCCGACGCCGGCCCGGATTGAGTCCCACCCCCCGGCGACGTTGCCCGGGGGGTGGCTTGCTGGTCGCCCACCCGCCGGGGCCACCCCTCCGCGTCGAGGAATCACGTTTCACGTGAAACACGATTCTGGGCAACGTCGCGCGCGCTACCCGCCGTCAGTCCCCTTGCCCTGTGCGCTCCACCGCGTCACGCCTGTGCCACCATCCTTGATCCGGGCGGTCAGGTCGAGAAAGATGCAGGCGTGCCGGATGCGCCCCCTCCTCGCCGATCCCGTGCCGACGAGATCTTCCAACGGCTGCGGGCCGCTCCCCGCTCGCCCGAGTCGGCCCCAGCGGACCCCGACGAACAGGGGGAGGACGACGACGGTACCGTCGCCGCCTCGCCATCACCGGGATCGAGGCCACCGGGTGTCGAATCGGAGCACGCCGCGCCGGTCGACTCCTCTGATTCCCCGGCGGCCGACGACCCGAGCCCGGCACCCGACCCTGACGCGTCCGGTCTCCCGTCCGGTCCGCTGCCGGAGCGGGCCGCGACTCCCACGACAGACCCGCTGAGCCCCGACCCCCCGCCCCCACAGATCATGCCTACAGGCGCCGTCGGCCGAGAGGCCGGCATCCCGGGCGCGGCCATCGGACCTGAGTTCCCAGGTGGCGCCACCGAGACGCGCATCGACGTCCGCCGCACGCCGGTCATCGCACCGCACGAGTCCCCACCGCACGAGTCCCCACCGCACGAGTCCCCACCGCACGAGTCCCCACCGCACGAGTCCCCACCGCACGAGTCCCCACCGCACGAGTCCCCACCGCACGAGTCCCCACCGCACGAGTCCCCACCGCCCGGGTCCCCACCGCCGGGTGCACCTCAGCCACCGGCGGTCTCCTCCGTCCTGCGCCCGGGTTCTGCGTCCGCTCCCGTCATGGCCCCCGCCACCGATCTGGCCCCTTCTCCCGGGGTGGTGCCCCCGGCCCGTGGGGGTTCGCCCGCCGTGTCGGGACCCCCGGCCCGTCCGAGTCCCTCCGCCAGCTCAGCGCCCACCACCCGTCCCGGAGAGCCCCGGCTGGCCCTCGACGACATCCTCGCCGTATCTTCCCCCTCGGTTTCACGTGAAACACCGGGTCCGGCCAGCGAGACGGCGACGGGCGGTGCGGCCGGCGAGCACTCCCTGGCTGCGGCCCTCCCACCGGCGACGGACCCGTCCGCCCGCCCGCTCCCTCGTATCCTGGCCGTGGCCAACCAGAAAGGAGGTGTCGGCAAGACGACCACGGCGGTCAACCTGTCGGCCGCCTTGGCCGAGAGCGGCTTTCGTGTCCTGGTCATCGACCTCGACCCGCAGGGAAACGCCACCACCGGGCTGGGCGTCAACGCCCGGTCCCTCGACCACTCCGTCTACGACGCCCTCCTCCACGACGTCCCCACCGAGGACATCATCGAGGCCACCGCCGTCCGCAACCTGTTCGTCGTGCCCGCCACCATCGACCTGGCCGGGGCAGAGATCGAGCTGGTGCCGGTCTTCAGCCGCGAGCTCCGTCTCCGACGGGCATTGGAGCCGGTGCTGCCCGACTTCGACTACCTCCTCATCGACTGCCCTCCGTCGCTCGGCCTCCTGACCGTGAACGGGTTGGCGGCGGCCACCGAGGTGGTGGTCCCCATCCAATGCGAGTACTACGCCCTAGAAGGTCTCGGGCAACTTCTGCGCAACGTGAACCTGGTCCGAGCCAACCTCAACGCCACCCTCGACCTCAGCACGATCATCATGACCATGTACGACGCCCGAACCAAGCTGGCCGAGCAGGTCGTGAACGAGGTGCGCCAACACTTCGGTGCCCGGGTGTGCCGCAACATCGTGCCCCGGACCGTGCGCCTCTCGGAGGCGCCGTCGTTCGGTCAACCCATCATCGTCTTCGACCCGTCGTCCCGCGGCGCCATCGCCTACCGGGAGCTCGCCAAGGAGGTCAGCGGTGTCACGTCGCAGCGGACTCGGTAAGGGCCTCGGTGCACTGATCCCGGCCGAGGTGACCACCGACCGGTCGGCATCCCTCCTCGAGGTGCCGCTCACCGCCATTCGCACCAATCCCCACCAGCCACGACAGCACTTCGACGAGGAGGCCCTCCAGTCCCTCACCGCATCGATCCGGGAGCTCGGCGTGCTCCAGCCGGTGCTGCTGCGCCGGCGGGATGACGACAGCTACGAGCTGATCGCCGGCGAGCGCCGCTGGCGGTCAGCCAAACGAGCGGGGCTGGCCACCATCCCGGCGGTGGTGCGGGAGACCACGGACGTGGCCAGCCTGGAGCAGGCGCTGGTGGAGAACCTCCACCGCCAGGACCTCAATCCGCTCGAGGAGGCCGGGGCCTACCAGCAGCTGATCGAGGACTTCGGACTCACCCACGAGGTGCTGGCGACCCGTGTCGGCAAGAGCCGGGCGGCGATCACCAACACCCTCCGGCTCTTCCAGCTGCCGCCCTCGGTCCAGAAGCTGGTCGGCGACGGGCACCTGGCCGCCGGTCATGCCCGTGCGCTCCTCGGCACGCCCGATCGGGCCCTCCAGGAGGCGCTCGGCCGGCGCGCCGTGGCCGAGCATCTCACGGTTCGCGCCGTGGAGGAGGCGGTCAGGGCCCGGAGCGAGCAGGGGAGCGGGCAGAGGCTGGTCCCATCGGGGGGTGCCCCCCGGCCGGCCGCCGCCCACACCGCCGAGGCGATGCGTGCGCCCGGGATCATGGAGCTCGAGGAGCTGCTCTCGGACCATCTCGATACCCGGGTCTCGGTCGATCTCGGAGTGCGCCGGGGTCGGGTGGTGATCGAGTTCGCCGATCTCGAGGATCTGGAGCGCATCTACCGGGCCATGACCGAAGGCGGCGCCGGTCCGGACGTCGAGCAGAGCGCCGACTGAGGAAGACGGCCCGCCACGGAGGGTGGGCGGGCCGTCTGTCTCGGTAAGCCTCACCCTGACCCTGGCCGTCAGAACCAGGTCAAGGGCGCCTCGACCTCATCCACAGACTGTGGGTAAGTCTGTGGATGGAGAGCGCAGGGGCGGTACCGCACATCACAGGTAGGGGTGCAGCTCCTGCAGCAGCTGGCCCTTGCCCTTGGCACCGACGATCCGCAGCTGCGGTTCCCCGTCCTTGAACAGGATCATGGTCGGGATGCTCATGACGTCGAAGCGGCGGGCCAGCTCCATGTTGTCGTCGATGTTGATCTTGCCGAGACGGAGCTTGCCGCCCTGCTCGGAGACGATCTCGTCGAGCACGGGCGCGACCATCTTGCACGGCCCACACCACTCAGCCCAGAAGTCGACGAGCACGGGCTCGCCCGACCCCTTGATCTCCTCGTCGAACGTCTGGTCGGTCAGGGTCAGCTCGTTGTTGGCCACGGTCATCGCCTTCTTCGCTGTCGTCCGGGAGCTTCCCGGATCGATCTTCTGCTACAACCACGCGACCGGGGGACGGCATTCCATGTCCGCCACCGGCACGCCGGCGGAGCGCCTCAGCTCAGCGCGAGGCGCTGACCCGGGCCGGCCGAGCGGCGTGGTGCTCCGCCTCGAGCCAGCGCTCTGCGTCGATCGCCGCCATGCACCCCGAGCCGGCCGCGGTGACCGCCTGCCGGTAGATGTGGTCCTGGACGTCACCGCAGGCGAACACGCCCGGGATGTTGGTGGCCGAGGACACCGGCGCGGTCACCAGGTAGCCACTGTCGTCGACGTCGAGCTGCCCGGCGAACAGCTCCGTGTTGGGGACGTGGCCGATGGCGACGAACAGGCCCGAGACGGCCAGGGTGGACTCGGCCCCGGTGACGGTGTCGGTCAGGGTGACCGCTTCGAGGGTGGAGGCACCGCGCAGACCGGTCACCACGCTGTTCCACGCAAAGCGGATCTTGGGGTTGGCCAGTGCCCGCTCCTGCATGATCTTGGACGCCCGCAGCTCGTGGCGACGGTGGATGACGGTCACGGTCTCGGCGAACTTGGTGAGGAAGAGGGCCTCCTCGAGCGCAGAGTCTCCACCACCGACCACGGCGATCTCGTGGCCGCGGAAGAAGAAGCCGTCACAGGTGGCGCACGTGGAGAGGCCGTGGCCGAGCAGCCTGGCCTCGTCGTCGAGGCCGAGCATCAGCGACCTGGCGCCCGTGGACACGATCACCGACTCGGCCAGCGTGAGGAGCTCCTCACCGCTCGACGGGTCGCGCATCCACACCTTGAAGGGGCGCTCGGACAGGTCGACCCTCGTGGCCCGGGTGGTGAGCAGCTCGGCGCCGAAGCGAGTGGCCTGCGCTCGCATGTTGCCCATCAGCTCCGGGCCCTGGATGCCGTCGATGAAGCCGGGGAAGTTCTCCACCTCGGTGGTCAGCATGAGCTGGCCGCCGGGCTGGTCGCTGGTGGACGACGGCTCGCCCTCGATGACCAGCGGAGCGAGGGTCGCCCTGGCGGTGTAGACCGCAGCGGTGAGCCCGGCCGGGCCGGAGCCGATGATGACGACTTCTCGGGTGGACGCTTCGGTCTGGCTCACGAGACCTCCTCGGAACGGTGGGGGGAGCGCTTCGACCAGCAGAACGCCCCACCGAGGAGGAATATTGCACCGATGGCCGCGTCGGCCACCCAGACCCGACGACCGTAGGGATCGAAGGGCAGGTAGACGTCGAGGACCCGCAGCACCGCCGTCACCGCCAGGACCACGGCCACCGCCGCCGCGGTCAGCACGACCACGCCGAACACGACGGCCCTCGCCACCTTGGTGATCGGGACGGTCGTCTTGTCCCTCACCGCGACCACCACCGACTCCACCTTGTCGGTGACCTCGGCGGTCCAGTCCCTGCCCCCGTCACCGGTACCCGCCGGGGTCGGGCCGCTCGTACCCGGCTGCTGCGCTGACATGGCTGACGAGACTACTCGGGCACCGGCCCGGTGGCTCCGTGGCCGCTACCGCACCCGTGCGGAGAAGGAACTCGGGCGGCCGCTGCCCGTTCGACTCTCTCGCAACGACGCCTGCGGCCTCCGGCCGCGGGTTGCTTCCTCCCGGTCCCTACCTGACGGTGACCTCGCTGACCGACGCCTGACCGCTGGGGCCGATGTTGGTCAACCACAGGAGGATCCACCGACCCTTGCGGCCACCGAGGGAGAAGCTGGCGTCACCGCGCAGACCGGCCCGGGCGGCGGTGGCCCGTCCCCAGTCCGAAAGCGAGCCGCCCGAGGGGACCGCCGTGGTCGACACGTAGGTGGAAGCGGCCCAGGAGGAGGTGGTCGAGGTCACGTCGAGGCGGCTCAGGGTCTCGGCCCTCGGCAGCTCGATGAGCAGGCCGATCCCGTCGTACAAGCTGTTGAAGGTGGCTGGGTTACCCCGACCCGATGGATAGAGGTCCGTCGACCACACGGTGGATGGGTTGTGGTCGATGACCCGTCCGGCCTCCCCGGGGTTGTCCGGTGGCCTGGGGTTGTCCATCCAGACCGAGGCGCCCGATGCGTCGTAGGTGGGCAGGGGATTCGCCGGCGGCGGGTGTGCGCCCGAGCGACGGGGAGAACCGTTGCCGTGGACCAGCACCGCGCCGACCCCCGCGGCGGCGACCACCAGCAGGGCCACGACCACGCCCGGGCCGCGACGGCGGCGCCTCCGGAGGGCCGGCGCCGGCCCTCTCGACGGCTCGGGCCGGCCCGGCTCGGACCGTTGACGACCGCCGACCTGCGCGACCACGGTGCTGCCTGCGGGCGGGGTCGGCTCCGCGGCCGAGCGGGGGCGGTCGGCTCGATAGACGTCTTCGGGCCTCGGGCCTGTGCGCACCGGCGGCCCGCCGCTGCGGTGGCCCCGAGGCGGCCGGCGGACCCGGTCGGCGTCGCTGGTCCAGCCGCCCGTGCCGACCGGGCCGCTCAGGGCAGGAGGGCGTCGCTGGTCGGGGCGGGGGCCGGCCTTCTCGTCCCGCGGCGCCGGTGTCGCCCTGGACGCGGGCGGAGTGGCCGGGCCGGGGGGCGGAGGGCGCCCAGGACCCCGGCCGGCGGCCAGCTGGCGTTGGACCAGCTCGAGTGCCTGGCGCGCGGCCACGGCGGTCGGGGGACGTCCCCCCGGATCTTTGGCCAGCAGGTCACCGACGAGGCGGTCGAGCTCCGGCGGGATCCCGCCGCGCAGGCGCGAGGGGGGCGGGGGCACGTCGTTGAGGTGGGCCAGCGCGGTGGCCATCTCGGTCGCCCCGACGAGCGGCGCCTTGCCGGCCAGCATCTCGAAGATCACGATCCCGAGCGCGTAGAGATCCGATCTGGCGTCCGGATCGTGGTCGCCGCGCACCTGCTCCGGACTCAGGTACTTGGGGGTGCCGAGCACGCTGCCGGTCCTCGTGAGGTCCTCGCCTGCCACGGTCGTCTTGGCGATGCCGAAGTCGGCCACCTTTACGCGGGGAGGCCCGCTCTCGTCGTCGACGAGCAGCACGTTGGCCGGCTTGATGTCGCGGTGGACCAGGCCGGCCCGGTGGGCGTGGGCGAGGGCATCGGCGATCTGCACGGCGATGCCGACGGCCAGGATCGGGTCGAGCGCGCCGGTCGTGGTGAGCAGGTCGCGCAGCGTCTGGCCCCGGACCAGCTCCATGACGATGTAGGCGGTGCCGTGATCGACGCCGGTGTCATAGGTCGCGACCACGTTGGCGTGACCGAGTCGGGCGGCGATCACCGCCTCGCGGTGGAACCGCTCGACGAAGGACCGGTCGACGGCGAGGTGCATCGGCAGCACCTTGACGGCGACAGGGCGGCTCAGGATGCCATCGTGACCCTCCCACACCTCGGCCATGCCGCCGCGCGCGAGGAGCCTCCTGAGCTCGTAGCGGCCGGCGAACCGGGCGCCTGGCCGGATCGCGTCGTCGGTCACCGCCACGTCACGACCGGCGCGGCCCGGGACCGGGGGGCGGGGGGACGGACACGACCGGCCCAGGGTACCGCCGGGCCCCAGGCCTCGATGGTCACCCGGTCGGCGCCTCAGCCGGCCAGCGGGATCCACGCCACGCCGACCGCACCCGGCCCGGCGTGGGTGCCGATGACCGGGCCGATGTCACCGAGCAGCGGCCGATCGGCGGGCCTCGCCTCGGCCAGCATGGCCACGAAGTCGTCGAAGTCGTCGGCGTCGGCGCCGAAGGCGGCGAGCTGGGAGAGCGGGCCGACGGTCGCGACCTTGTCCACCAGGTACCGCAGGGACCGGCCTCGCGTCCGCTGCTTGGACTCCTGCTCGACGACCCCTCCGCGCACCTCGATCACCGGCTTGATGGCGAGCAGCGAGCCGACGAGCGCGGCCGCACCGCCGATCCGACCTCCCCGCTTGAGGTTGTCGAGCGTGTCGATGGCGCCGAAGACCCGCACCCCGGCGACGGCCGCATCCGCCGCGGCCACCACCTCGTCGAGGTCACCACCGGCGACCGCCGCCCTGGCTGCGGCCATCACGACGAGCCCCTCGCCGAGGGTCACGCTGAGGGAGTCGACCACCCGCACCGGGAACCCGTCGGCCAGCGCCCTGGCGGCCTGGGCTGCGGCCTGGATGGTCGCCGAGAGCTTGGAGGAGAGGTTGACGCAGACGACGCCGGACGCGCCGGCGGCCGCCGCCGCCTCGAACGCCTCGCGGAAGGCCCCGGGGGAGGGGGCCGAGGTCTCGGGCAGCGAAGGGGACGCGGCGCTGCGCGCCCAGAACTGCTTGGTCGTGAGCTCGGTGCGATCGACGAGCTCGTCGTCCCCGAAGCGGATGTGGAGCGGGACGAGCCCGACGCCGAGCTCGGCGAGCATGGCGTCGGGCAGATCGCACGCCGTGTCGGTGACGACCTTGATGGTCATGGTCTCGACTCCTCCTCGTCGCGGTCCACGGGACCTGCTCCCTCCGACCGTCCGCCGCTCAGGATGGTGACAGGCGAACCCAAGACGCGCCGTGATGCCGGAGGCCCGACGCCCGCAGGTACCCGCAGTGGGGGGGCCGGCTCGGGGTGCGGCAACCGCACGCCCCCGCCCGGGCGCGTCGGCGGCCCCTCGCCGGCGCCTGGCCCCCGCCCACCGCCGCCCGGCGGGTCGTCGCCGTCGTCCAGATCGTCGTCGGGCCGGCGGACCAGCTGCCTGGCCCGCCGGCCGCTCCTGATGTCACGGATCCACCACACCCCGAGGAAGAGGCAAGCCAGGACGATGATCACGAGTCCGACCGACGACACCGCCGTCGAGCGGACAGTGGCCCGCTCGGAGGCCAGCCTGAGGGCGCCGTCGGGCGACCGCAGGGCCACGAGGAGGGAGAACACCCCGGAGGTGCGCGCCTCGACGGGGACCCCCAGCGTGGTCTGGCGGCCCACGAGGACCAGCTGGCAGGTCTCCATCCCCCGCTGGGGCGAGCGGCAGCGGCCACCGGGTGGCCGATAGGCGAGGAAGCCCAGCTTGGGGCTGGTCAGCACCAGGGCGACGTGCAGCGGCCGGCGCGACGTGGAGAACACCGTCAAGGGGAGCTTGGCCGACAGGGACGTCAGGGTCACCGACGTCGATCCCGGGAACATCACGCTCCTCTCGATGGCGCTGACCTGGCCCTGCGCTCCCCGTATCAGCGCGTCCCTGGCCGCCGGCGACAGCTCGGCGCTCGGGGCCGACAGGACCGCGGCGCGCAGCCGACCGACGAAGGCCCGGTCGGACGGCACGACGGTGGCGATCGACGTCGCCGCCGCGGCGAGTGCCCGAAGCGCCGGCGCACCCGGGAGCGGGGCGGCCGGAGGCGCCTCGAGGGCACGGGTCGGCTCGGTCGCGGTCGCCGGGAACCGATCGAAGAGGGTCGCGGCCGTGACCGGCACGGCGAAGGGGTCGTGGCGCAATCCGGCCAGCAGGGTCTCGTAGTACTGGTCCGGCACCGCCGGTCCCTGAGGAGGCAGGATGGCGACCTCCCTGGCCACGGACGGCAATTCGAGCTGGGTCAGGTCGATCTCCGCGAGCGTCTGCTCTGCGGCGAGGACCGGCTCGGTGGGCTGGGCGGCGCGGGCGGACAGGACCGGGTCGGCGCTGACGACGCGCACGCCGGCGACGCCTTCGAGTGACGTCGGGTGCCCGTAGGTCCTGACCGTCAGCGATGACGCCAGCGGCGAGAGGTTCGCGTCGGACACCACCAGGTGGCGCAGCCCCCGGGCGGCCAGCTCCTGCACGGTCGGCGTGTCGATCCTCGCGCCGACGACCCACGTGCCCGGGTCGACCTGTCGGTGGAGGGCGGCGGCCGAAGCGGCCGCGCCCGCGGCCAGCTGGGATCCCACCTGGTCACCCAGGCCGGCCGCCACCATCGACGGGATGTCAGCGTCGGTGAAGGGGGAGGGAAGGACCTCGTCGCCACCGGAGGCCAACGACCCGAGGCCGGCGAGGATCTGGGACCCTCCTTGGACCGACGACAACGCGGCGAGGGTGCTCGGGAGGACCGAGAGGGTCACCGGCACCGACGGCGTCCCGGCCAGGAGGGCCACCCGGTGGGCCAGGGCAGCAACCGACGAGGCCGTCGGCCCCTCGAGAGGGCCCGCCGGTGTGGTCGGCAGCGGCACGGTCACCGAGACCGTGAGGGGGTGGAAGCCGGCGCCCCCGGCGTCCCCGGCGTCGTCGACCAGGAAGGTCGAAAGTGCGGGGCCGACCGACGCGCCGGTCGGGTCCTCGAGCTGGACCTGGAGCGGGTACACGCCGCTCTGTGCCGACGGGTAGAAGGAAGGCAGCTGGTGGCCCACCGGGGCCGTGCCGACCGGGATGCGGACCGTCACCGTGGTCCCCCGCCCCCCGGCCTGACCGAGGATCACACCATGGGACCACGGGTAGATTGCGCCGGGGTGCCCGGCAGCCGCCTGGTCGAAGCCCGATCGGGTGGTGAGCATCGGGAAGATGGTCAGCCGCAGCTGACCTCGGTCCCGATCCGCCGGCGGGATGGCGACGCGAAGGGTGAAATCGTGCCCGTTGCGCACCACGGCGGACTGGGACACCAGGGACACGCCCTGGGCCCCGACCGCTGCGGCCGCCGCTGGCGTCCCCGGGCCGACGGCCAGCGCCGCCGACGGGCCCACCGTGACGAGCGCCGTCACGACCGCCGCGAGGACGCGCCGGGCGCGCCGCGGCCCGCCCCTCATCGCAGCCCGGTCGTCAGGACCGAGAGACCCGAGGGCTGGTGGGAGAAGCCGACCGAGAGGTAGAGGGCGAGAGCCGGGTCGTTGTCGGTCTGGGTGTTGACCACGGCCCGGGTGACGCCGCGCCTGGCCATCCACGCCATCCCGTCGAGCAGCAGGCGGCGCCCCGTGCCCTGCCGCTGCCCGGCCGGGTCGACCGCCAGGCGCTGCACGAACCCCCGATCGCCGGCCCGCCCGCAGATGGCGTAGCCCACCGGCGTCCCCGCCCCGAGCCTCGGCCCGGTGAGGGCGACCCTCCAGCGGGTCGAGGGGGTCGCGCCGACGGCGTCGTCGAGGCCGGACTCGTCGAAGCGCCAGAAGGGGCGGAAGGCGGCGTGGTCGATGGCAAGGACCGCAGCTCGGTGGCGGCGCCGCACCCGCACCAGGCGGTGTCCGCTGGGCACCGCGAAGCGATGACCGGACAGGTCGACCCCGAGGAGGTGGAGGTGCTCGGCCACGTCGAATCCGGCGGCGAGGAATCCGGACTGCTCGAGGGGGGAGAGCGCGGCGGTCACGACCCGGGCGTAGCCCTGCGCAGCCAGGATGCGTAGGCAGCGCCGCAGAAACTCGGCGGAGGGCAGGGGCGCGCTCGGGACAGGCGCCAGGAAGGCCACCTCCGCGTCCCCGCGCCACGATCCGGCGCGCGCCCGCTCCCGGCCCCAGCGGAGGATGTCGACGGTTGGTGCACTCATCGGGGCATCCTCTTCGAGGGCACCCACGAGCAGGCTGCTCTGCTTGTCGGTTCGCACTGCGTGCTCACGGCGCCCCGAGGCTAGTGGCCCGGAGCCGGAGGTCACTGCGCCCTGGACCGGTCCGGTCCCGGCGAGCCCTAGCGTGAGTGACGTGACCGTCGGCACCGTGCTGTTCTCGACCCACGAGTCCTACCTCGACCACGTGACCGGTCGCGGCCATCCCGAGCGGCCCGATCGCCTGCGGGCGGTCGTCGATGGGGTGGAGCACTCGGGGGTCGAGGAGGCCCTCGTGCGCGTCGCACCCCGACCGGCGACCCGCCACGAGCTGCTCGCCGTCCACAGCTGCGAGCTCGTCGACGCCATCGAAGCGTTCTGCCGCGCCGGCGGCGGGGCCATCGACGACGACACGATCGCCGGGCCGGGCTCGTGGGACGCCGCCCTCCTGGCGGCCGGCGCCGGCCTCGATGCCGTCGAGCGGCTCGAGGCCGGCGAGGCCGACTCGGCCTTCGTCGCCGTCCGCCCGCCCGGGCACCACGCCACGCCGAGGCGAGCCATGGGCTTCTGCCTGCTCAACAACGTCGCCCTGGCCGCTGCCGCCCTGGCCGCACGGGGTGAGCGGGTGCTCGTCGTCGACTTCGACGCCCACCACGGCAACGGCACCCAGGAGGCCTTCTACCGCGACGACCGCGTCGCCTATCTCTCCCTCCACGAGTGGCCGTTGTACCCCGGGTCGGGGTGGTTCGACGAGGAGGGCGAGGACGCTGGGCGCGGCACGACGGTCAACGTGCCGGTACCCGGCGGGGCGACGGGGGACGTGGCGCTGCGGACCGTCGACCGGGTGGTGAGCCAGCTGGCCGCGTCCTTCGCGCCCACCTGGGTCATCGTCTCCGCCGGCTTCGACGGACACGCCGCCGACCCCCTCACCGGTCTGGCCATGTCGTCGGGCGACTACAACCTCGTCGTCGCCGAGCTGCGCACCCTCGTCCCCGCCGGGCGCCTGCTCGTGATGCTCGAGGGCGGCTACGACCTCGACGCACTGCGCCGCTCGAGCGCCGCGACCGTCGCCGCACTGGCCGGTGAGCGCCTCCTGCCCGAGGCCCCCACCCTCGGCGGGCCGGGCATGGACTCGGTCGAGCGCGCCGTCCGCCACCTCCGGGCAGCGAGATGATCCTCAAGGGCTGATCCCCGCTGCCGATGGACAACGCAGTGTTCGACCTCGCGCAGCTCCTCACCCACGTCACCTCCGTCGGAGGTAGTGACCTCCACGTCAAGGTCGGATCACCCCCTCGCGTCCGCGTCAACGGCGACCTCCGACCGGCCCCGTTCCCCTCTGTCGAGGCCTCCGAGATCGAGGAGGTGCTCCGCGTGGTCATGCCGGTCGACCGCATCGAGGAGTTCCATCGCACCGGAGAGGCGGATTTCTCCCTTTCGGTTTCCAACCTGGGCCGATTCCGGGGCAACGCCTTCCGTCAGCGGGGGAGCGCGGCCATGGTCCTGCGTCGCGTGCTGCCAGCGGCGCTCGCCGCCGTCGACCTCGGTCTCCCACCCATCGTCACCCGGCTGGCCGAGGAGGCTCGCGGCATGGTGCTCGTCACCGGCCCGACCGGCTCCGGCAAGACCACGACCCTCGCCGCCATGATCGACCACATCAACCAGACGCGCGCCGCCAACATCATCACCATCGAGGACCCGATCGAGGTCCTCCACCCCGACAAGCGCTCGATCGTCTCCCAGCGCGAGATCGGCAGCGACACCCGCGACTACGCCCAGGCCATGCGACGGGTCCTCCGCCAGGACCCTGACGTGATCCTCATCGGAGAGATGCGCGACTCCGAGACCGTCGGTGCCGCCCTGACCGCCGCCGAGACCGGCCACCTGGTCCTCTCCACCCTCCACACCACCAACGCCACCGAGACCATCAACCGGATCGTCGACTTCTTCCCCCCCTTCCAGCAGCAGCAGATCCGGCTCACCCTCGCCGGGGTCCTGCGCGGCGTGATCAGCCAGCGCCTCGTCCCGAGGTCCGACGGCGAGGGCCGGGCGCCCGCCATCGAGGCCATGGTCCTCACGGGCCGCATCGCCGACCGCATCATCGACCCGACCGCCACGCAGGGCGAGACCATCGAGGAGCTCATCGCCGACGGCGAGTACCACGGCATGCAGACCTTCGACCAGAGCCTCTTCCAGCTGTTCAAGAGCGGCGAGGTGACGCTGCGGGCGGCCCTGTCGGCGGCGACCAACCCCCACGACTTCCGGATCGCGGTCCAGTCTGCGGGCCTCGTCAGCGCCTGAACCCGCAGCGGCGCTCGCCGGGCGCCCCGGTAGGGTGACGCGACGTGATCCCGGAGCGATTCCGCCCGCTCGTCGTCGAGACGGCTGACCTCGCGGCCCGCTTCGCGGCCGCGGGTTGGCGGCTGTACCTGGTCGGTGGGGTCGTGCGCGACGCCGTCCTCGACCGTCTCGACGCCGACGGCGATCTCGATTTCACCACCGACGCGAGGCCCGACGACATCGAGGCCGTCGTCGCCCCCGTCGCCCAGGCCCTCTGGACGCAGGGCAAGCGCTTCGGGACCATCAGTGCCCTCGTCGGCGGCCGGCGCATCGAGATCACCACCCACCGGGCCGAGGCCTACCAGCCCGACTCCCGCAAGCCGGACGTGGCCTTCGCCGACGCGGTCGAAGCCGACCTGTCGAGGCGTGACTTCACGGTCAACGCGATGGCCCTGTCGCTGCCCGACCTCACCCTCATCGATCCCTTCGGGGGAGCGGCGGATCTCGCTGCGGGCCGACTGGCCACGCCCCTCGATCCGCTCGAGTCCTTCACCGACGACCCGCTGCGGATGATGCGGGCCGCCCGCTTCCTCTCCGGCTACGGGCTCACCCCCGACCAGGACCTCGTCGACGCCGTCGTGGCGCTGCGGAGCCGCCTCGACATCGTCTCCGACGAGCGCATCCGCGACGAGCTCGACAAGCTCCTCCAGGTCGTCGCGCCCGGCGAGGGCCTGTGGTTCCTGGTCAGGACCGGGCTGGCCGAGGAGTTCGTCCCCGAGCTCCCCGCCCTCGGGCTCGAGCAGGACCCGATCCACCGTCACAAGGACGTCCTCGCCCACACCATCGCCGTGGTGGAGAAGACCTCACCGGAGCGCATCCTCCGGCTCGCCGCGCTGTTCCACGACATCGGCAAGCCCAAGACCCGGTCCTTCGGGCCGCGGGGGACCGTGTCGTTCCACCACCACGAGGTGGTCGGCGCGCGCATGACCCGGGACCGGATGCGGGCCCTGCGCTACCCCAACGACGACATCGACGCGGTCAGCCGGCTCGTCGACCTCCACCTGCGCTTCCACACCTACCGGATGGGCTGGACCGATTCGGCGGTGCGCAGGTACGTGCGCGACGCCGGCCCGCTGCTCGGTGCGCTCAACGAGCTCACCCGCTGCGACTGCACCACCCGCAACGCGGCCAAGGCGCGGGCCCTCGATCGGCGCATGGACGAGCTCGAGGCGCGCATCACCGAGCTGCAGGCCCGAGAGGAGCTCGCCGCGTTGCGACCGGAGCTCGACGGCCTGGCCGTCATGGAGCACCTCGGCGTGCCGCCAGGCCGGGTCGTCGGCGAGGCCCTCGACTTCCTGCTCGAGCTGCGCCTCGATGAGGGCGAGCTCGGCGCCGACGAGGCCGCCCGCCGACTCGACGCCTGGTGGGCCGACCGGCAGGCCGCCGCGGCGCCCGGCTGACAGCGGGTTCGGGCCCGGGCCCGTCGAGCCGGGCGACTCAGCTGCCCTCCTTGCGCGCCCTGACGATGAGGGTGCGCGGGACGACGGTGGCGGCGTCGTCCCACCACCAGCTGCGTGGGCCACCGGCGACGGGCTCCGGCTCGAGCATGGCGTCGACCCGGTAGCTGGCGCGGGCCAGCGCGCCGTACAGCTCGCTCAAGGGGTGGTGGTACTCGACGAAGTCGACGTCGCCACGCCGGTACGAGATCGGTCGGCGGTCGAAATAGGATCGTCCGAGGCTCACCGGGCCCTTCGTGCCCTCGTCGACCATGACCCACGCCGGATGGCGGAGGGAGAACACGAGGGGGGCGCCGACCTTGAGGACACGATGGGCCTGTCGGAAGACCCGGCCGAGGTCCTCGACGTAGCCGAAGGCGTACGCCGAGAAGACCAGGTCGAACGAATCGGCCCGCAGGAAGGCGAGATCGGCGACGTCGCCCTGGCGGAGCTCGATCTTCACCTCTTCCTGCTCGGCCAGCGCCCGGGCGAAGGCCAGCTGCGCCGACGAGATGTCGACGCCGATCGCCGTGGCGCCCGCCTTGGCGAAGGCGATCGAGCACTGGGCGCCACCGCAACCGAGCTCGAGGACCCGCTTGCCCCTCAGGTCGCCGAGCAGATGGAGCTCGGCCTCGGTCGGGATGTCGGGCCCGTAGTGGGCCACGTCGATCCTGAGCTTGGCGTTGCCCTGGTAGGTCGCGCTGAAGCGATCCCACGCCGCGGCGTTGTCGGTGGTCACAGCGGTCATCCTGCCCGAAGCGGCCGGCGGCGGTCAGCGGCCGGCGGCGAAGTCCTCGACCATCTGGTGGGCCACGTCGTCGTGGTGCTGCACAGCGGGCGACTTCATGAAGTACGCCGACGCCCCTTCGACCGGTCCGCCGATGCCCCGGTCCTTGGCCAGCTTGGCGCAGCGGAGGGCGTCGATGATGACACCGGCGGAGTTGGGCGAGTCCCAGACCTCGAGCTTGAGCTCGATGTTGAGCGGGACATCGCCGAAGTTCCTGCCTTCGAGGCGGATGTAGGCCCACTTGCGGTCATCGAGCCAGGCCACGTGGTCGGAGGGCCCGATGTGGACGTCGTGGGCGTCGATGGCGTTGTCGAGCTGGCTGGTGACCGCCTGGGTCTTCGAGATCTTCTTGGACTCGAGTCGCTCGCGCTCGAGCATGTTCTTGAAGTCCATGTTGCCGCCGACGTTCAGCTGGTAGGTCCGGTCGAGCACCAGGCCGCGGTCCTCGAAGAGGCGGGCGAGGATCCGGTGGACGATCGTGGCGCCGACCTGGCTCTTGATGTCGTCGCCGACGATCGGGACGCCGGCGTCGGTGAACTTCTTGGCCCACGCCGGGTCGCTGGCGATGAACACCGGGATGGCGTTGACGAACGCGACACCTGCGTCGATGCAGACCTGTGCGTAGTGCTTCTGCGCCACCTCGGAGCCGACCGGGAGGTAGGAGACGAGGACGTCGGCGCCCGCGGCGCGGAGGGTCTCGGCGACGTCGACCGGCTCGGCCGGGGACTCCTCGATGGTCTCGCGGTAGTACTTGCCGAGGCCGTCGAAGGTCGGGCCCCGCTGGACCATGACTCCCGCCTCGGGCACGGCCGCGAAGCGGATCGTGTTGTTCTGACCGGCGAAGACGGCCTTGGACAGGTCGAGGCCGACCTTGGCGGCGTCCACGTCGAAGGCGGCAACGAACTCCACGTCGCGTACGTGGTAGCCGCCGAGCTCGACGTGCATGAGGCCGGGCACCGTCTCGGCCGGATCGGCCTCGCGGTAGTACTCGACGCCCTGCAGCAGGGAGCTGGCGCAGTTGCCCACGCCGGCGATGGCCACGCGGATCGTGCTCATCTCTTGGATTCCTCCTTGGTGGTCCGGACCGGTGGTCCGGGTTCGGTCAGGGCGGTGCGCCCCGGTTCGATGGTGCGGACACCGGCCGCCGCCACGGCGGCAGGTGACGGGGTGGTGAGGCCGGTCGTCGCCCTGGACTCCGGCCGGCCCCGGCCGAAGGCCGTGAGGGTCGGGGCGGCCAGGGCGCCGTCGCCCCCGTGCCCGGCCTCGGGGGCGCTGTCGATCCGAGCGACCGCCCCACGCCCGTGGGTCAGGGGCGTCGGCTCGGGGCCAGGGGCGGCCCGCTCGCCGGCGATCAGGCGCTCGATCCACGACAGGTCGTGCTGGGTGGCCTCACGGTCGTGCTCGATGAGGCTGTCGAGGTAGCGGTCACCCGGACGGGTCCGGGCGCGCGTGGCCCCGCCGCCGAGGCGCTCGAGCAGCTGGGCCCGCCTGCGCTCGAGCAGGCCGATCCTGGCGTCCGCGGGCAGGTAGCGGGCGAAGGCCAGCCGCAGATGGAAGACACGGCCGTCCTCGCCCGTGTTGGTCCCCTCGCCGACGAGCAGCTCGTCGAAGAGCTGCTCACCGGCCGGCGTGATGCCGTAGACCTTCCTGCTCCGACCGCTCCTGGCCCGTCCCGCCCTGGCCCGAAATGCGGCCAGCTCCCCTCCGATCGAGCCGGTCTGGGGCACGCTCGACACGCCGGTCGCCACCACGGTCCTGACGGCTCCGGCCCGCTCGAGGCGGCCGAGGGCCGGGTACAGCGAGCCGAAGGACACGCTGCGGACGAAGCCGAGGGCCTCGGTCAGCCGCTTCTTCAGCTCGTAGCCGTGCAGATCCTGCTCCTTGAGCAATCCCAGGATGGCCAGCTCCAGCATTCGATCCTCCTCTCGAGTCCGCGGTGGACATCCGGGTGACGTCGACCGTTACTATATCGGCTCGATACATCGACGCGTCCTATCGCGGCGACGGTGCGGGCGGGACCACCGACATGCCGGCCCGGGGCTCGGCCGCGCGGATCCGCCGGCCGGCCTCCTTGCCCGGGCCGGGGCGCAGGGTAGGGTTCCGGGGCGATGGCCTTCCGTCCCGAGTCCCTCCGTGGCGCTCCGCCCGCAGGGGCGATCACCGGTCAGGTCGACTACCGCTTGGCCCGCAGCGCCATCGTCAGCGAGTTCCGCAAGGGGCGCCTGTCCCGGCTGGACATCTGCGACGCCCACCCCGAGCTGGTCAGGGCGGCGATCGGCGTCGGCGAGGAGTCCAGGGAGGACTGTCCGATCTGCGGCGAGGCCAAGGTCCGCCTGGTGTCCTACGTCTTCGGCCGCGGCCTGCCGCCGAGCGGGCGGCTCGTCGCCACCAAATCCGAGCTGCGCAAGCTCAACCGGGCCGGACGTGACCTGGCCTGCTACGTGGTCGAGGTCTGCCCGGTCTGTTCGTGGAACCATCTGGCCTCCACCTTCTCCCTCGCGGGTACCCGGGCCAGCGACGGCCGAAGGGCCACGACCTGAAGGGACGGAGGGCCGCGCCCGCGACCTGACCGCTGAGGCGGACGCTCGGAGATCCTCCCCTGGACGACCACGGAGCCGACCGGCGAGACCACCGTGCGCCGCTATCCTGCCTTCCGATCCATGGCCTCCGATCCGTCCCGACCCGCCCGCCGCGCTGCGCAGGAGGGGTCGCGCCCCCGTCCGGCACCCCGCCGCCCTCCGGCTGGGAACGGGCGGCGTCCCCCGAGCCGGGGGCGCAGCCGGACGCGGACCTCGGGAGGGCGGCGCGGCGGACTGCTGTGGCGGGCCCGTCGACCCCTGTTCACCCTCGGCTTCCTGGGTTTCGCCGGCGTCGGCGCCTTCCTCTGGTACCTGGCCCACCTGCCCCTGCCCGACGCCCATCCCCAGGCCCAGACGAGCTACGTCTACAGCTCCAACCACCGGCTGCTGGCGACCTACCAGGTGCAGAACCGCACCGACGTCAACCTGGCCCAGGTCCCCAAGGTGGTGGTCGACGCGGTGGTGTCCACCGAGGACCGGCACTTCTTCCACGAAGGTGCCGTCAACCCGACCAGCATCGCCAGGGCCCTGGCGTCGGATCTGCTCGGCGGGGGCGGTCTCCAGGGTGGCTCGACCATCACCCAGCAGTACGTGAAGCAGGCCTACCTCACGCCTCAGCGGACCCTCACCAGGAAGGTCAAGGAGGCCTTCATCGCCATCAAGCTGGAGCGCGTGGAGACCAAGGACCAGATCCTGCAGGGTTACCTCAACACCATCTACTTCGGCCGGGGCGCGTACGGGATCGAGGCCGCCTCGCAGAGCTACTTCGGGGAGGACGTCGGGCAGCTCGGTCTGCCCGAGGCGTCACTGCTCGCTGGCCTGATCCGCGAGCCCGACCTGGCCGATCCGGCGACCGACCCCGCTCTCGCGCGCCGCAACCAGGACGCCACCCTGGCCGCGCTGGTCCGCGACGGCCACATCGCCGCCGCCCAGGCGTCGGCCGTCGAGTCCACGCCCTACTCCCACTACGTGCTTTCGACCACGGGCAGCGGCAGCAGCCGGGTGGCCTCGCTGCCGGGCGCGCAGTACTTCCTCGACGCGGTGCACACCCAGCTGGTGGCGGCCTACGGCGCCAACGAGGTGGCCGCTGGCGGCCTGCGGGTCACCACCACCCTCGACCCCACCATGCAGCGCAAAGCGTACGCGGCGGTCTACGGCTCCGGGCCCAACCACCTCGACCCCCGCAAGGGTGACCCGTCGGGCGCCCTGGTCTCCGTCGACGACGGCGGCCGCGTCAGGGCCCTCGTCGGCGGCCAGAGCTACAACGACTCCCAGGTCGACCTGGCCCTCGGAGCGGCGGGCGGCGGCTCGGGGCGCCAGGCCGGCTCCTCGTTCAAAGCCTTCATGCTGGCGCGGGTCATCAAGGACGGCTACTCGGTCGAGTCCACCTTCCAGGCGCCCGGCCGGCTCATCGTCCCCCACGGCAACCAGAACGGAACCGATTGGGACGTGCGCAACTTCGAGCAGGAGGCCAGCGCCACCAAGCTGTCGCTGATCGAGGCCACCGCCCAGTCGATCAACACCGTCTACGCCCAGGTGGTCGAGGCCCTCGGGCCGCCCAGTCTGGACACGATGGCCGAGGCCCTCGGGATCCCGAAGGCCCAGGTCGAGCCCCCGTATCCCTCCCAGGTTCTCGGGACGGCCGACGTCTCACCCATCGAGATGGCGGCGGCCTACGCCACCTTCGCCAACGGCGGCGTGTACAACGCTCCCATCCTCTTCACCAGGGTCACCACCTCGACGGGCAAGGTCCTCCCGCTCCCGACCCACGTGCAGCGACGGGTGCTGACCCCTGCGCAGGCCGCGGTCGAGGACTACGTGCTCCAACAGGTCGTCCTCCAGGGGACGGGCGGGGCGGCCGGCGGGATCGGTGCCCCGGTCGCCGGCAAGACCGGCACCACCGACAGCTCGAAGGATGCCTGGTTCGTCGGCTACACCCCCAACCTCACCACGGCCATGTGGATGGGCTACCTCAAGGGCGAGATCCCCATGGTCAACTTCCGCGGCCTGCGCAGCGTGCAGGGCGGGACCATCCCCGCGGCCATCTGGCACGACGCCATGACCGCCATGCTGGCCTCCCGCCCCGGCTACGGCGGGTCCTTCCCGCTGGTCAACTCGCTCTCCGGCGCCACGCTCCAACCGCCGGTCAACGTGATCTTCCCGACCACCACCACGACCTCGACATCGACGACATCGATGACATCGACCACATCGACCACATCCACGACGACCACCACGACGACTCGCGCGTCGAGCACCACGACCCGCTCGTCGACCACGACGGCCGGCGCCCCCACCACCACGACCACCAGCGGTACCACCGCCCCGAGCGGCACCACCACCACGACGACCAGGCGCTCGGGCTGACCGCTTCCCGCCGGGCGGGCCTACTGCGGCTCGTGGGGGTACTGGCTCCGGCACGACGCGCACCACCGCTCGACGTCGTCGTCCACGACCGGCTCGGGGTGGACCCACATCCGCCGGACCGGCCCGAGGTCGTCGGACGCGCGCCCGCAGCTGTCGCAGTCGCCCACGGCGGATCCCGCTTCGGCCGGCACGAGCGGCAGCGTACGGCATCGACCCTGGCGCCGGTCACACCCGTGCGGCAGACTGGTGGCAGTGAATCGGACGGCCCCCGGTCGTCCCCACTCTCCGCCGTCCGACGGCGGACCCGAGCCGCCACCGGCGCCGATCAGCGGCGCCGAGACGAGGATCGTCGGTGTCCGGTACCATGCCCTTCGCAATCGAACCCTGCCCCGGACCTTCCGGGGCCCCGAGCGCCTCGCGCGCCGGGTCCACAGGGAGGTGATCGGCCTATGAGGCCGTACGAAGTCATGGTCATCCTCGACGCCGGCCTGGACGAGGACGTCATCCGCACCACGCTCGATCGGGCGACCACGCTCATCTCGGGCGGGGGGGGCACTGTGGGCCGCGTCGACCGGTGGGGCCGGCGACGCTTCGCCTACGAGGTCGCCCACCGCACCGAGGGGTACTACGCCCTGATCGAGACGTCGGCCGAGCCATCGGTGATGGCCGACCTGGACCGGATGCTCGGCCTCGCAGACGAGGTCGTCCGCCACAAGGTCATCCGACTCCCCGACAAGGTCGCGGGCCGCGCGCCCCGACCGGTCTCGGTGGAGGCGGCGCCGACGGCGGACGCCAACGCGAACGGAGCCTGAAAACCATGCCCAACGGCAACCATGTGAGCATCACCGGCAACCTGACCCGCGATCCCGAGCTGCGCTTCACCCCCTCGGGCCAGGCCACCACCTCCTTCGGGGTGGCGGTCAACCGTCGCTGGCAGAACCGCCAGAACCAGGAGTGGGAGGAGGCCACCTCCTTCTTCGACGTCGTGTGCTGGGGCCAGATGGCCGAGAACGCGGCCCAGTCCCTCACCCGCGGCTCGCGGGTCCTGGTCGACGGTCGCCTCGACCAGCGCAGCTGGGAGAACCAGGAGGGCGAGCGGCGATCGAAGATCGAGATCACCGCCGACGAGGTCGCACCGAGCCTGCGCTGGGCGACCGTCACGATCACCAAGAACGAGCGTCGCGGTCCCGACGGTGGGGGCTACGGGCAGGCCAACGGCTCTGCGCCGAGCGCCCCCGCCCCGAGCGCCGCCGCCGGCGGCGCGCCGGCGGCCACCTACAACTACGAAGAGGAGCCGTTCTAGATGGCCCGCAACAACGACCGTGACCGTGGCAAGCGCGCGGTCAAGGACACCCGACCCCGGGGCAAGAAGAAGGTGTGCATCTTCTGCAAGGAGCACGCCGTGTGGGTCGACTACAAAGACGTCAACCTGCTCCGTCGCTTCATGAGCGACCGCGGCAAGATCCGGGCCCGGCGGGTGACGGGCAACTGCGCGCAGCACCAGCGTGACGTGCAGGTCGCCATCAAGACGGCCAGGGAGCTCGCGCTCCTCCCGTACGCGCAGCGCACGGTGTCCGAGCGTGGCCCGGGCCGCGGTGGGCGGGGGAGTGGGCCCCGCAGGGACGGCGACCGTGACCGGCGTCAAGGTGCGGAGGCCGAAGGCGGTGAGGGGCCGGCCGCCGAGGCCCCCACCGGCGGCGCGGAGGCCGAGCTCCAAGGGGCGGACGGCTGATGCGGGTGGTCCTGCGGAGCGATCTGCCCAACCTGGGCAAGCGCGGGGACGTGTGCGAGGTGGCCGACGGCTATGGCCGCAACTACCTGCTGCCCAAGGGCTTCGCCATCAAGGCCACGCCCGGCGTGCAGAGCCAGGCCGACGCCATGCGCCGGTCGCGCGACCTGCGCGACGCCCGTGACCGCGAGGCGGCCGAGACGGTGGCGAGGACCCTCGTCCCCGTCGTCATCCGCATCCCGGCCAAGGCCGGCCCCGAGGGCCGGCTGTTCGGCTCGGTCACCACGACCGACATCGCCGACGCCGTCGCCGAGCAGACCCGGGTGGTCCTCGACCGCCGGCGCCTGCACCTCGACGAGCCCATCAAGGCCGTCGGCACCCACGAGGTGCCCGTCAAGCTCCACGCCGACGTGGAGTTCCGGGTGACCGTGGACATCGTCAAGGCCTGACCGCCCCGACCGTCCGAGCTCGCCTGGGCGCCGTCCTCTCTCCGCGGACGGCGCCCTCGGCCGTTCGCCCCAAAGGTTCGCGTGATGAGCGCGCTCAGAGCCTGGCCATGTCCTCGAAGCGGGTGTGGTGGTCGAGGAAGGCCAGCTTGGTCTTGCCGACCGGCCCGTTGCGGTGCTTCGAGACGATCACCTCGGCGGTCCCTCGATCGGCGGACTCGGGGTCGTAGACCTCGTCGCGGTAGAGGAACATCACGACGTCCGCATCCTGCTCGAGCGATCCTGATTCCCTCAGGTCGGCGAGCATGGGCCGCTTGTCGGCCCGCCCCTCGAGCTGGCGGGAGAGCTGGGAGAGCGCCACGACGGGCACCTCGAGCTCGCGGGCGAGGATCTTGAGGCCGCGGCTGATCTCGGACACCTCGACCTGGCGGTTCTCCGCCGACGAGCGCCCGGTCATGAGCTGCAGGTAGTCGATGATGATCAGCCCGAGCCCTCCCTCCCTGGCCTTCATCCGCCTGGCCTTCGCCCGGACCTCCATCACCGTCAGGTTGGGGTTGTCGTCGATGAAGAGCGGCGCGTCGCCGAGACGGCCGATGGCGTTGGAGATCTTCGGCCAGTCGGACTCGTTGAGGTGCCCGTTGCGGATGTGGGTGGCGTTGACCCTCGCCTCGGACACCAGGATGCGCTGGGTGATCTCCGAGTGGCTCATCTCGAGGGAGAAGATGAGGGTCGGCACCCTGGCCTTCATCGCCGCGTGCGCGGCGATGCCGAGGGCGAAGCTGGTCTTGCCCATGGCCGGGCGGGCTCCGACGATGACCAACGCCGACTTCTGGAGACCCGAGAGCTGCTCGTCGAGGTCGACGAACCCGGTCGGCACCCCGGTGATGGCGTCGCCCTTGTTGTAGAGGGCCGAGAGCCGATCCAGGCTCTCCTCGAGCAGGATCCGGAGCGGCTTGAGTGTGTCGGTGACCCGGCGCTCGGCGACCTCGAAGACGAGTGTCTCGGCCCGGTCGAGCGTGGCCGTCACGTCCTCGGGGACGCCGTAGCCGAGCTCGGCGATCTCTCCGGCCACCCCGATCAACCGGCGCAGCAGCGCGTGCTCCTGGACGATCTTGGCGTAACGGCCGGCGTTGGCCGTCGCCGGCGTGTCGGACTGCAGACCGACCAGTGCGGCCAGCCCGCCGACCGCCTCGAGCAGCCCGTTGCGGCCGAGCACGTCGGCGACGGTCAGGGGGTCGGCGGGCTCGCCGGCGCTGTAGAGGGTGGTGACGGCGTCGAAGACGTGGCCGTGGGCGGGCTTGTAGAAGTCGTCGCTCGCGGTGCCCTCCACCGCCGCCGCGATGGCGTCGCGCGACAGCAGCATCGCCCCGAGGAGGGACTGCTCGGCCTGCAGGTTGTGGGGTGGGACGCGATTGGCCGACTGATTGCGTCGGCGGGCGTCGTCCAGGGATTGCACCATCGGCTGATCACCTTTGCCGAGTCCCGGTGTGAAGCAACAGGAGGAGAACGGTGTGCACGGTGGTCCCCAGTGGTGGGACAACGTGGGGACGAAGGTGCCCGAAGATGTGGACCCCGTGGGGACGCGACCGGCGAACGTGGGGAACACCTGTTCGGGACGACCTGCACCGTAGCTTCCTGGTGTGACCGGACGCGACGAGGGGACCCTCCCTGCCGGGCGTCCGGCGGTGAGGGTCCCCGACGACGGCACCTGGATGTGCCGGTGGCGGTCAGTCGCCGGCGAGGAGCCGGTAGAGCGACTGGCGCGCCTCGGCGATGATCGTGGCCGCCCTGCCGATCTGCTCGCTGTCCCCGGCGATCGTGACCTGCTTGACCGCGAGGGCCAGCTGGGCGAGGCTCCGACCGAGATCGCGCTGGTCGGTGCCGGCGCGCAACTGGTCCCACGCCCCCCCGTCCCTGGCCCGCTCGGCCTCGCTCCGACCGGCATCGGTGAGGGCGAAGATCCGCTTGCCGGTCTCGTCGCGCCCGGCGACGAGCTCCTCCTCCTCGAGGAGCTGCAGCGTGGGATAGACCGACCCGGCGCTCGGACGCCACGCGCCGGCGGCACGCTCCTCGAGCCGTCGGATCAGCTCGTAGCCGTGCGCGTCACCGTCGAGGAGAGCAGCCAGGAGCAGGGCCCGGACGTCGCCGCGGCGTCGGCGACCCCCCGGACCGCCGCGCCCACGCCCGGGTCCGAACCGGCCCCGTCCGTGTCCGGGACCGAAGCCCATGCCGAAGCCGGCGTCGTCGTCGTCGTCGAGGCCGTTGTCGCCGTGCGGGCCGGCGAAGGGACCGGGAGGGCCCCAAGCGCCGGGGGGAAAGGGAGGCCGACCGCGCCGGCGACCGGAGCTGAAGCCCATGGCGGCTCGGGGGCCTTCCCGGCCGCCGTGGTCGTGCAGGAACGGGGGACGAGGGTGCGGGTGATCCTGATGATTCGTCATGTCGATGACATTACTGGATATATCGACAACAGCGCGAGATTGTGGTTGAGGTGGGGTGGGCAGCCGGTCCAGGGACCGGCGGCACGACCGTCGCGGACCGGGTGCTACGTTCTTCGGACTGCCCCGGACCGACCGGTCAGGGTGGAACCAGACGGCGTTCTTCCCCGGGCCCGATGCTGCATCGATCCCGCCGTCGGCAGTTCTCCACAACGTGTGGACCAGCTTGTGGACGAGCGAGGCGGGAGGAACGGGACAGCGTGAGCGGCGAAGCGACAACGCTCTGGAAGACCTGCTCGGGGAGCTTGCGCAACCAGGTCAACGATGCCGTCTGGCGTCCCTGGTTCTCCGACGTGACGGCCGAGACCTACGACGGATCCCAGCTCGTGCTCTCCGTGCCGAGCTCGGTCGTGCGCGTCCGGCTGGAGGAGCGCTACCTCGGGCTGATCGAAGGGATCGCGGGCGACATCGCCGGCCATCCGGTGAGCGTGGACATCCGCCTCCGACCGGCCGCCGTCCGCACGACCGTCGCCAGTGACGGCGACGGTGGTGGGCCGGCCGTTGCCGCGACGTCGACCGACACCGACGAGCCAGGCCAGGGACGCAGTGGCGACCCGACCCCGGCGACCAACGGGTCCGCGACCTCGGGTCGTGCGTCATCTGCCGGGGCCGTGCACGAACGCGCCAACGGCCATTCCTCGCCGAGGCGCGACGCAGGGGAGCTGCCCTCGCTCAACCCGCGCTACGTCTTCGACGCCTTCGTCATCGGTGCGTCCAACCGGTTCGCGCACGCGGCTGCCCAGCGGGTGGCCGAAACCCCCGCGGCCTCGTACAACCCGTTGTTCATCTACGGCGACTCGGGTCTGGGCAAGACCCACCTCCTGCACGCCATCGGCCACTACGTGATCGAGAACTTCCCCAACCGGCGGGTGCGCTACCTCTCCACCGAGACGTTCATGAACGACTTCGTCGAGGCCATCCGCAACTCCAGCCAGGGGACCTTCAAGCGGCGCTACCGGGACTGCGACGTCCTCCTCGTCGACGACATCCAGTTCATGGAGGGCAAGGAGGGTTTGCAGGAGGAGTTCTTCCACACCTTCAACACCCTCTACGAGGGCTCCAAGCAGATCGTTCTCTCGTCCGACCGCCATCCCCGCTCCATCGCCACCCTCGAGGACCGGCTCCGCAGCCGCTTCGAGTGGGGGCTCACCACCGACGTCCAGCCGCCGGAGCTCGAGACCCGCCTGGCCATCCTGCGCAAGAAGGCCGGGATGGAGCGCACCCCCATCCCCGACGAGGTGCTCGACCTCATCGCCACCCACGTGCGCGACAACATCCGTGAGCTCGAGGGAGCGCTCATCCGAGTCTCCGCCTTCGCCAGCCTCAACCGGGAAACGTTGACCCGGACGACCGCAGAGCGGGTCCTGGCCGACATCCTGGATGGCGGCCGGCCCAGGGTGATCACGCCGAAGCTGATCATCGACTCCACGTCCGAGGTGTTCGGCTTCGACCCCGACGAGCTCAAGGGCCCCAAGCGTCAGCGGCCGCTGGTGCGGGCCCGCCAGGTCGGGATGTACCTGTTCCGGGAGCTGACCGACTACAGCTACCCGGCCATCGGCCGAGAGTTCGGGGACCGGGATCACACGACGGTCATCCACGCCGTCGAGCGGATCTCCACGCTGATCAAGGAAGACCGCAGGGTCTACGACCAGGTCACCGACCTCATCGTGCAGATCAAGGGCGGTCGCTGAGATGGACGCCGCCGCGACCCGCGCCCGGCCGGGGACGAAGGTCGGGACGACGTGTGTCGGAGTCGTGTCATTCGCGTGGACGCGCCCCGGTGCGCCCACAGGGCATCGGCACGACCGTCGGTGCCCTGTGGGATGCTGTGGATCCGCGGCGCGGGGCTCTACCCCCTCCGAGCAGGGACGATGCTCCTCGGTCCACAATCCACAGGACCTACTACTGCTGGTTCCTAGATATCTCTTAGAAGACAAGAAGTAGGGAGAGACGGTGAAGCTGCGATGTGAGCGTGATCTCCTCGTCGAGGCGCTCTCCACGGCGGGACGGGCCACGGCGGGACGGGGCGGGGCCCTGCCGGTCCTGTCCGGGATCCGTCTGGAGGTCGAAGGCGACCGCCTGGTCGTCACCGGGACCGACCTCGATCTGACCATCGGCGTCACCGCCCAGGTGGCCGGCTCCGCCGACGGCGTGGTCGTCGCGCCCGGTCGGTTGGTGACCGACATCGTGCGCGCCCTCGAGCCCGGTGCGGTGACCCTCGAGGCCGACGACGACGACCTGCGGATCACCTCGGGTCGCTCCGCCTTCAGCGTCCGCACCCACCCGGCGGGGGATTTCCCCCGACTCCCGGTGCCGACCGGAGAGACGGTCACGCTGGCCATCGACGGCCTCGAAGGGTCGCTGCGCCAGGTCGTCAGAGCCGCGTCCAACGAGGAGTCGCGGCCGATCCTCACCGGCGTGCTCATGGCGGCCGAGGAGGGCGGGCTCCGGCTCGTGTCCACCGACTCGTACCGGCTGGCCGTGCGCGATCTGGCCGGCGTGGGGATCCTGGCCACCGACCAGAAGGTCCTGGTCCCCTCGCGGGCGCTCAACGAGCTCGGCCGGCTCCTCGGCGGCGAGGGCGAGGTCACCCTCCGCCTCGGCCAGCACGACGCCACCTTCAGCGTCGGGCAGGTCGCGTTGACGACCCGCCTGATCGAGGGGGAGTTCCCCAACTACCGCCAGCTCATCCCGGCCAGCTACCCCAACCAGCTCACCGTCGGGCGGGAGGCCCTCCTCGACGCCGTCCGCCGGGTGAAGCTGCTGTCGCGCGACGCCACCACCCCGGTGCGGATCGCCCTGCGGGCCGACGGGATCCAGCTGACGGTCATCACCAACGACTGGGGCACGGCGACCGAGGACGTCGACGCCAAGTACGAGGGGGCCGAGATGACCGTGGCGTTCAACCCGGCGTACCTGATCGACGGGGTCGAGGCGGTCACCGGCGACGAGGTCATCCTGTCCACCCTCGACGCCCTCAAGCCGGCCACGCTCCGTCCGACCGAGGGCGACGACTACCTGTACCTGCTGATGCCGGTGCGGGTGTCCTGAGGGTCCGAGCCGCCACCGCGGCGGGGAGGAGGCCGACGTGCGCGTCGAGCGCCTCTGGCTGACCGACTTCCGCAGCTACCAGTCGGCCGAGCTCGTGCCGGCCCCCGATGGCCTGACCGTCATCACCGGCGCCAACGGTGCCGGCAAGACCAACCTGCTCGAGGCCGTCGGCTACCTGGCCACGCTCCGGTCCTTCCGCGGCGCACCCGGCGACGCCCTCGTCCGGGTCGGTGCGGCGAGCGCGGTGGTGCGGGCCGAGGGGCATCGCGAGGCCAGGGCCCTGCTGATCGAGGCAGAGCTGCGCCCGACCGGCCGCGACCGGGTCCAGGTCAACCGCCAGCCGCTGCGGCGCACCCGCGACCTGCTCGGTGCGCTCCAGGTCACCGTCTTCTCCCCCGACGACCTCGAGCTGGTCAAGGGCGGGCCGGCCGAGCGCCGGCGCTATCTCGACGACCTGCTCGTCGCCCTCCATCCCCGTCACGACGCCACCCAGAGCGAGGTCGACCGGGTGCTCAGGCAGCGCAACGCCCTCCTCAAGTCGACCCTCGGGCGGGGCCGGCCCGGCGCGGAGGTGCTGGTCACCCTCGACGTGTGGGACGCCAAGCTGGCCGAGGCGGGGGAGACCCTCGTCACCGCCCGGCGAGGGCTGACCGAGGCGTTGGGGCCACCGGCGGCCGAGGCCTACGGGCGGCTCACCGGGCTGCCGGAGGCGATGGGGGCGGGCGTCGAGCTGGCCTACCAGGCCAGCTGGTCAGGGTCACTGGCCGAGGCCCTGCTGGCGGCGAGGGAGGACGACCTGCGCCGGGGCCTCACCACGGTGGGTCCGCACCGTGACGAGGTCGAGCTTCGCGTCGACGGGCTCCCGGCGAGGACCCACGCCTCCCAGGGCGAGCAGCGCTCGGCGGCTCTCGCCCTGCGCCTGGCCGGCCACCGCCTGGTGACCGGCCGGGTCGGCAGCGCGCCGGTGCTCCTGCTCGACGACGTGTTCTCCGAGCTCGACCCCGAGCGCAGCGTCGCCCTGCTCGAGCACCTCCCGCCGGGGCAGGCCCTCCTCACCACCGCCGGCGCGGTGCCGCCCGGGGCAGTGCCGGCGACGACGGCGCGCGTCGAGGACGGCAAGCTGTTGCAGTGACCTGGCGCCCGCTCCCGCCCCCCGACGGTCGCGACGCCCGTCCCCTCGGCGTGTCGCTGGAGCGCATCGCGTCCCGGCTCGGCCTGGCCCGGCCCTCCCTCCTCGGGTCGGTCTTCGGTCACTGGGAGGAGCTGGTCGGGGCGGACGTGGCCGCCCACGCCACCCCCCGCAGCCTCAACGGCGGCGTGCTCACGGTGAGCGTCGACCATCCCGCGTGGGCGACCAGCCTGCGGATGCTCTCTGGTGACCTGCTGGGTCGCATCGCCAGTGGCGCAGGGGAGGATCCGGCGGCCGCGACGGTGACCGAGCTGCGGGTCACCGTCGAGGGTGCCCAGCGTCGGCGGGGCCGTGAGCCCCGCCGGTGACACCCCCCTCTGGTAGAATCTCCCTGTTGTGTTTCCGGTAGCTGACCTGCGGTTTCATGCGGACGTCGGTGGTCGGCGATGCCTCCGAGTTCCCCCGCAGGTTGAAAGGGCGCGCCCATGGTGCTGCAAGCGACGGCAATGACCGGAGGTCCGGGCGACCGGTCCAGCTACTCGGCATCCGACATGTCCGTGCTCGAGGGTCTCGAGCCGGTCAGGAAGCGTCCCGGCATGTACATCGGCTCGACGGGGCCGACCGGGCTCCACCACCTCGTGTGGGAGGTCGTGGACAACTCCGTGGACGAGGCCATGGCCGGGCACTGCACCCGTATCGACGTGACCCTCCTCGACGACGGCGGGGTGCGGGTGGTCGATGACGGCCGGGGCATCCCGACCGACATCAATCCCCAGCAGAAGATCTCCGGCGTGGAGATCGCCCTGACCAAGCTCCATGGCGGTGGCAAGTTCGGCGGCTCGGGCTACAAGGTCTCCGGTGGGCTCCACGGTGTCGGCGTGTCGGTCGTCAACGCCCTGTCGACCTCCCTCGTGGTCGAGGTGGACCGCGACGGCCTCCACCACCGGATGGAGTTCGCCGACGGCGGCCAGGCGGTCACCGGTCTCGAGGTCACCGGGCCGTCGCCCGCCCGTCGCGAGCACGGGACCTCGGTGACGTTCTGGCCCGACGCCAACGTCTTCGAGGAGACCGTCTACAGCGCCAGGACCATCCTCGAGCGGCTCCAGGTGTATGCCTTCTTGAACGCCGGTCTCCAGATCCACTTCGTCGACGAGCGCCCCGACGGCGAGACCAGGACCTTCGATTTCCCCCGGGGCATCGTGGATTTCGTCCACCACCTCAACTCGTCCAAGGACTCGTTGTTCAAGCGGGTCGGCTACTACAAGGTCGAAGCGGAGGAAGGCGAGGTGGAGGTCGCCTTCCAGTGGAACGCCGGCTACAACGCCGACGGGGTGCACGGCTTCGCCAACGGCATCTCCACCGTCGAGGGCGGCATGCACATCGAGGGCTTCCGCACCGCGCTGACCAACGTGGTCAACCGGTACGCCAAGGCCAGGGCGCTGGTCAAGGACAAGGATCCGGCCCTGCAGGGCGAGGACATCCGCGAGGGTCTGACCGCCATCGTCTCGGTCAAGTTGCGCGATCCGCAGTTCGAGGGGCAGACCAAGGCCAAGCTCGGCAACACCGCCATCCGGTCACTGGTCCAGCGGGTCACCAACGAGAAGCTGGCCGAGTGGCTCGAGGAGAACCCGGCCGAGGGCAAGCAGATCGTCGCCAAGTCCCTGCAGGCGGCGAGGGCCCGCGAGGCGGCCAAGTCGGCCCGTGACGCCACCCGGCGCAAGTCGGCGTTGGAGGGCGCTGGCATGCCCGAGAAGCTGCGGGACTGCGCCAGGGGGACGTCCCCGGAGGACGCCGAGCTGTTCATCGTCGAGGGTGACTCGGCCGCCGGGACCGGGATGGCGGCCAGGAACCCGGTCACCCAGGCCCTGCTCCCGATCCGGGGCAAGATCCTCAACGTCGAGCGGGCCCGCATCGAGCGGATGCTCAAGAACACCGAGGTGCAAGCGCTCATCACCGCCATCGGCGCCGGCCTGGGTGAGGACTTCGACGTCACCAAGGTCCGGTACCACAAGGTGTGCATCATGGCCGACGCCGACGTCGACGGCAGCCACATCCGGACCCTGCTGCTCACCTTCTTCTTCCGCCAGATGCGGCCCCTCGTCGAGGCTGGCTACGTCTACATCTGCCAGCCCCCGCTGTACTCGACCGTCGTTGGGAAGGAGAAGGTGTACCTGAAGGACGACGCCGCCAAGAGCGCCTTCCTGGCCGAGCGGCCCAACCACCGGGCGGAGTTCAGCCGCCTCAAGGGCCTCGGCGAGATGAACTTCGAGGATCTCGGCCTCACCACCATGGATCCGACGACGCGGACATTGCTGCAGGTCAACGTGGAGCAGGCCGCCACCGCCGACGAGGTGATGTCCACCCTGATGGGTGACAACGTGGAGTCGAGGAAGCACTTCATCCAGCACAACGCCAAAGACGTGAGGTTCCTCGACATATGAGCGACAACCTCCCTCCCGACGGCGAGGGTTCCGAGGGTCCCGATGGTGGCGTCGATGGCGACGTGACCGGCGTGGTCTTCGCCGGCATCGAGCCCATCGAGATCCAGGAGGAGATGGAATCCTCCTTCCTCGACTACGCCATGTCGGTCATCGTGCAGCGGGCCCTGCCCGATGCGCGGGACGGGCTCAAGCCGGTGCACCGCCGGATCCTCTACGGCATGCACGAGATGGGAGCCAGGTCGGACCGGCCCCGCCTCAAGTGCGCCCGGGTCAGCGGCGACGTGATGGGCAAGTACCACCCCCACGGCGACGGCGCCATCTACGACGCCCTGGTCCGGATGGCCCAGCCCTTCAGCCTGCGCCACCCGCTGATCGACGGGCAGGGCAACTTCGGCTCGCCCGACGACGGCCCGGCCGCGGCCCGCTACACCGAGTGCCGGCTGGCGCCGCTCGCCCACCGCCTCCTCCTCGGCATCGACGAGGAGACCGTCGACTTCAACGAGACCTACTCCGGGGAGTTCAGCGAGCCGACCGTGTTGCCGGCGCGGTTCCCCAACCTGCTGGTCAACGGCAGCCAGGGTATCGCCGTCGGCATGGCGACCAACATCCCCCCGCACAACATGGGTGAGGTCATCGACGCCACCATCCACCTCCTCGAGCATCCCGAGCTGGCCGACGACCCCTCCGGCGCCGGCGCCGATGCCCTCATGCACTTCGTCAAGGGACCCGACTTCCCGACGGGCGCCTACATCCTCGGCCGGGCCGGCATCATCGACGCCTACCGGACCGGCAGGGGTTCGGTGAAGATGCGGGCCAAGGCCGAGATCGTGGAGGCCAAGCGGGGGACCTCCATCGTCGTCACCGAGCTCCCCTACCAGACCAGCCCTTCGTCCATCCTCGGTCGCATCAAGGACCTGGTCACCGCCCGCGAGATCGACGGCATCCGGGACCTCAACGACGGCTCGGCCAAGGGCAAGACGAGCATCGTCATCGACCTCAAGCGCGACGCCAACGCCAACGTCGTGCTCAACAACCTCTTCAAGCTGACCCCGCTGCAGACCAGCTTCGGGGTCAACATGGTCGCCCTGGTCGACGGCATCCCCCGCACCCTCAACCTGGTGCAGGCGCTGCAGGCCTACGTCGACCACCAGAAGGACGTGATCACCCGGCGTTCGGAGTTCCGCCTCCGTAAAGCCAGGGCCAGGGCCCACATCGTCGAGGGCCTGATCAAGGCGCTCGACATGATCGACGCCATCATCGCCGCCATCAGGGCGTCGGAGGACCGAGGCGCGGCGATCGGGGGACTGCAGGCCGAGCCGTTCGAGTTCAGTGAGATCCAAGCCACCCACATCGTGGACATGCGCCTCTCCCAGCTCACCCGCCTCGGTCGGTCGTCACTCGAGGAGGAGCTGGCCCAGCTGATGCTGACCGTCGCCGAGCTCGAGGCCATCCTCGCCGACCCCGTCGTCCTGCGCGAGGTCATCAAGACCGAGCTGCTCGAGATCCGCAACGAGTACGCCACGCCGCGCGTCGCCGAGATCACCTACGACTCGAGCGACATGGCCGCCGAGGACCTGATCGACGACGAGGAGCTGGTCGTCACCATGACCCGCGCCGGCTACGTCAAGGCGGCCAGGGCATCCAACTTCCGCACCCAGGGTCGGGGCGGGCGCGGGGTGCAGGGAGCCAATCTGCGCGAAGAGGATCTGGTCAACCGGGTCATCCACACCAGCGCTCACGCCCATCTGCTGTTCTTCTCCAACCGGGGCAAGGTGTACCGGCTGCGGGCCTTCGAGATCCCGATCAAGGAGCGCGCCGCCCGAGGTACCGCCATTGTCAACCTGCTGCCGCTGGCCTCCGACGAGCGCATCCAGGCGCTCGTCGACACCCGCGAGTTCCCCGCCGACCGTTACCTGTTGTTCGCCACCCGGGCGGGCCAGGTCAAGAAGACGACTTTCTCCGAGTACGACAAGTCCCGCAGGGACGGCTTCATCGCCATCAACCTCCGGGAGGGCGACGAGCTCGTCGGGGTCATCGTCACCGGTGGCGAGGACGACATCTTCATGGTGTCGCGCGCCGGCATGGCCATCCGCTTCGGGGAGGACGACGTGCGGCCCATGGGTCGCGACGCCGCCGGCGTGCGGGGCATGCACCTGCGCGCCGACGACGAGGTGGTGTCGATCGACCCGGCCAGGGACGAGACCAGCATCCTGATCGCCACCGACGCCGGTTACGGCAAGCGGACCCAACTCCACCACTTCAACCGCCAGAACCGCGGTGGCCTCGGGGTGCGGGGCATCAAACTGACCGCCCAACGTGGCAGGGTGGTGGCCGCGTTCATGGTGGGACTCGACGATGACATCCTGGTGATCTCGTCTGCAGGGGTGATGGTGCGTATGGCCGTTCGAGGGATCTCCAGTCAGGGTCGTGATGCCACCGGCGTGCGCCTGGTCAGTCTCGACGCCGGCCAGGTCGTCGCGTCGGTCGCCGCGGTGCTGTCGGTGGAGACCGAAGAGGCATGAGCGAAGCGGCCGACCCGACGGTCGGCGAAGGGGATTCACCCTTCCCGGCTGCCTACGGGTCGGTGGGGGCGGGGGAGGGTCAGGAGGTCCCCGCCCGCCCGCCGCGCGCCCCGCGGACGGCGCGCTCGGCCACGCCGGCCGCACCCACCGATGCGGCCGAGCGGGCGCCTCGTCGCCGGCTGCCTCCGCCCGGGCCTCCTCCGGCCGACTCCCCGCCTGTGCACCCATCGCCGACCTCCGACGACACGGTGTCGCCGGCGGGACCGGCGGCGGTCGAATCGGCCGCCGCACCGGCCGACGGCTGGGCGACCGGTGAGCGGTCGACCCGGCCGGCGAGGCCCCGGGTCCGCCGCTCGCCCCCCGACGATGCCTCGGAGTGGCCCGCAGCGTCACCAGATGATCTGCGCGCCCGTCAGGTGGCCCGGGAGTACGCGCCCGACGCCGAGATCTCGCTCGGTCGGGACCGGCGCTGGGGACGCCGCCGGGTCACGGTGGTGCGCACCCGCGTCGACCGGCGCCTGGTGCGCCGGATCGACACCTGGACCGTCTTCAAGATGTCGTTCTTCTTCTACCTGCTGCTGCTCGTGATCGTGCTCGTCGCCGGCATCGTCACCTGGTTCGTCGCCCAACGCATCGGGTTCATCGGGGACATCCAGAAGTCGGTGCGCAGCCTGGCCGACGACCGGACGTTCATCCTCCACGGCGGCCCGGTCTTCGAGTACGTCGCGCTGGCGGGCGTGGTCCTCGCGGTCGCCGGCACGCTGCTCAACACGATCGGGGCCATGCTCTACAACCTGCTGAGCGACCTGGTCGGAGGCGTCCAGACCATCGTGGTCACCGAGCCCGACTGACCTTCGCTCCGCGTTGCCCGACTGACCTTCGCTCGATGCGGACGAGCCTGGGCGGAGGTTCTGCGGGCGGTCGCCAAGTACCGGACGATCTCGGGACCCTCGACGGCGCCCAGCAGCGGTTCGTGACCCGAGAAGCCGGCCGATATGCCAGCGTTGGCTGGTTGGTGTGGTGCGCTTCGTTGGAAGGCCGAGACGGGTCTCCAGTAGGATCTGGCGCCTGCCTGGTCACGGGGCTATAGCTCAGTTGGTTAGAGCGCAGCACTGATAATGCTGAGGTCGGAGGTTCGACTCCTCCTAGCCCCACCGTAAAATCCCTGGTCAGGGGTGGTGTCGCACTCGCCGCCGGAGTTCGATGCCGGTTCTATCGCGCGTCCATCGCGCGTGATCCCCGAGTCGGGCTGGGTGGGGCGGAACAGCTCGCCGAGCCGCCTCGCCGCGTCTTGGTCGGCGCTGGCGGTCGCCTGGGCGTAGATCCGCAGGGTGGTCAGCGGGGTGGCGTGCCCGAGACGGGTCTGGGCGGTCTTGACGTCGATCCCTCCGAGGACCAGAGCGGTCCCGGCGGTGTGCCTCAGGTCGTGGAACCGCAAACCGGGAAACCCGGCGGCGATGGTTGCGGGCACCCAGACGCGCTGGCGCCAGTTGGAGTACTGGAGGGGGTCCCCGTCGGGTCCGACGAAGATAGTCTCGTCGGGATCGGCCGCGGTCAGCGACCTCGCTCGGAGATGGTCGGCGAGCAGGACCATGAGCCAGTCGGGGACGGACAGGGTGCGCCGACCGGCCCGGCTCTTGGGTCGCTGGATGACCATCGCTCCGCCCTCGCCGCGGGTCCGTTGGCGGTCGACCACGAGGGTCAGCCGGAGGAAGTCGATCGCGGCCACCCGGAGGCCGGCGATCTCGCCCCAACGCAGACCGAGAACGCCACCGAGGTAGGGCATCGCTTCGAGGCCGGGCATGGCGGCCGCAAGGGCTTGGATGTCGGCCGCGGTGACGAGGGTGGACTCACGGGGCTCGACCGGTGGAAGTCGGATGCCCCGACAGGGGGAGCGCAGGATCAGGTCCGTGTTGACCGCGTGGTTGAGGACGGATCGCAGCGACGCGTACTGGCGGACGACGGAAGCGGGCGGGGCCACGGCAACCCAGGTGTTCACGAGGCGCTGGATGTCGGTCGGCCCGATCGAGGCCAACGAGCGGGTCCCGAGTATCGGGAGCAAGTGCTTGGCGAGGATGGCCTTGTCGCGCGCGATCGACGACGGTCGCTTGTGGGCGCTCGCCTCCATCCACGACGCTGCTGCGACGGCGAAGACGGTCTCCGAGCGTCTCGGGTCGAGCCACGCGCCACGGGTTCGGTCGGTGCGCTCGGCGGCCTCGAAGGCCTTTGCTTCGCGGAGGGTGGCGAAGGTCCGGTTGTAGGTCCGGCCTTCGGTGTCTCGCAGACGGACGTCGTAGACCTTGCGGTCGTCCCGCTTGCGCGTGCGGCTGGAGATCATCGCCGCCATCTCCTTGCGCTCATGGCCGGGTCCGACCCTCGTGTGAAGCTCTTACCGGCGGCCTCATCGCTCGCGCTCTCCTGTCATCCTCGGTGCGGGTGCAAACGGGAGGCAGCGGCGCCGGCGGGTCGGGAGCTGCGAGTCTCTTCCATCCTACGGCCAGCATGGGTCCCTCCCTGGTCGGGAAGGGCCTCGGTGAAGGCGCCGAGGTCCCGGGCTCGGATGCGGCGGCTGGCGCCGATACGGACCGAGGGGATGGTGCCGTCGGCGAGGAGGAGGTAGATGGTGGAGCGGCCGATGCCGAGGGCCCGGGCGGCTTCGACCGGCGTGTAGAGCAGCTTGCGCACGGCGCGGGTGTCGGTCGTGTCGACGTTGGTCGTGTCGGTGTTGGTCATCGGGTCTCTCCTTGCAGCAGTTGGCGGATCCAGGGGGTGGTGTGGGCGGGGGTGAGGCGGAGCCAGGACGGCTGGGTCTGGCAGAGGCGAGGGCGCAGCCGGGCTGACCTCGGGCGACGCGGTGCTCGGGGAGGACGGGCTGGCGTCGGTGGCTGGTCGTGGTGGTGGTCCGCCCGAAGATTCCGCTGCGGGAGACGGATCGTTCGGGGCGCTCGGTCTCGCCGGCGAGGAGCGTGACGGCTCTGAGGGTGGCGACGTCGGCGATGCCGGGGAGGAGGACGGTGGTGGGGTGGAGGGTGAGGAACCCGTCCGCCGCGGCGCCCCACCGCTGCCGGGCTTGGGAGAGGTCTTGGAGGCAGGTGAGCACGACGAGTCCTTGGGATCCTCCGTCGGCGAGGATCCCGGGGAGGGTGGGGAGGGGGGCGATGTTGGCGGCCTCGTCGAGCGCCCACAGCACCGGGGGCCAGGTGGCCGGGCGGAGGGTGATGTGGTGGCGGATCTGGTCGAGAAGGGCGCAGACGGCCGGGGCGTGCTGGGCTTGGCTCGCGGCGGGGGCGACCAGGTGGAGGGTGTCGTCGCTGGCGACGAAGGCGGCGGGGTCGAAGTTGGGGTGGTCGGCCGCGGTGAGGGTGGTGGGGTTGCGGTAGGCGGCGAGGACGCTGTCGGCGGTCGACGCAATCCCGGAGAGCTCTCGGGGGTCGGTGAGGGCGATGCCGGTGAGCAGGTCGCGGGCGGGGTGGGGGTCGGGGAGCAGCTCGAGGGGTTCGAGGGTGTCTCGGCGTTGCAGCCACGCGACCATGGTCGACAGCGGTTTGCCGGCGACCGCTGCGGCGTGGAGGTGGGTGGCGAGGAGGGCGCCGGCGCGCTCGGACCAGTGGGCGTGATCGGCGCTGACCCCGGGTCGGGCCGCGTCGACCAGGGCGAACGCCCGGTCGAGGGCGGTGGCCCACTCTTGGCAGCCGGCGAGCGGACTCCACCGGGCCGGCAGGGCGCCGGGCGGGAGGGGCAGGGTGGCGGTGGGGTCCCACACCCATGTCTGGCCCCGGCGGGCCCGGATGGAGCTGGTGGCGGTGAGGACGTCGGGCTTGGTGGAGGTGACGACGGCCGGTCCGGGCCAGAGGGCGACGGCAGGCATGATGATGGCGGTGGTCTTGCCGGAGCGGGGCGGCCCGACGATGAGGGCGTGGTGCTCGGGTCCGGTGAAGATCGGGCCGTGGGCGCCCCAGCCGAGGTAGGCGCCGGGGAACCGGTCGGGCCAGGTGGCCTGGTTCCTGCCGGTCAGGTGGCGGCGGAGCCGGTCGGTGATGGCGGTGAGGTCGTTGCGCACGGGATGGTCTCCTCGTCGGGGTCTGCGGGCGCGCGGGTGGTCCGGGCGGGCGGGTGGTTCGGGTGGGATCGGTGGTGGGTTGGTTCAGGGGTCGAGGCCGAGGGAGCGGTCGATGTCGACGCCGAGGTGGCGGCGGATGTCGGCGATGGCGACGCGGGCGAGGGTCCATTGGCGGGTCTGGTCGGGATGGCGCTGGTCGGGTCGGGGTCCGAGCGGGTCGGGCCCGTCGAGGCCGTGGCGGGTCCGGTAGTCGTCGACGAGGACGGCAACCTCGGCCCATCGGGCCCGTGTGGGTCCGGCGAGGGGCGGTGGTCCGAGGGTCTCGACGAGGTGCTCGCTGGGGTCGGCGAGGACGGTCGCTTCTCGGGCCCGGCGGCCGGACCCGTCGATCCCCGGTGATGAGCCGAGTTGCCGTTCCGCCAGGTTGGCGGCCGCTCCGAGGGTCAAGGGCGGCTGGTCGGGGGTGGCGAGGTGCTGGGCCTGGGAGCGGGTGAGGAGACGGGTGAGCTCGGCGTCGGGGGTGCGCTCGAGGCTGTCGGGGGCGACGTGATACCAGTCGGTGCGGGTGGTGGCGCGGGAGAGGGCGACGTAGCCGGCTTCGCGGTAGAGGCGGTCGGTGCCGAGGAGGAACGCCCGGTCGACGGTGAGGCCTTGGGCTTTGTGGACCGTGATGGCCCAGCCGTGGGTGAGGTGTCCGTCGTCGAGGTAGCCGGCCGGGATCTCGATCTCGTCGCCGCGGCCGCGGCCGCGGGAGGGGTTGGGGGCGTGGTCGGGTCGGATGGTGAGGCTGGTGGTGTCGGGGTGGACGGCGGTGACGGTGCCGGTGGTGCCGTTGACCACGCCGATGCGACGGTCGTTGCGCAGGGCGAGGACTGCTTCGCCGACCCCGAAGCTCACCCCGGGGCGGACATTCATCCTGTCCCGGTCGGCGTCGAGGAAGCCGAGCGTTTCGAGCCGATCGATTGCGCGTGCGTTGAGATCCTCGACGTCGGAGCGGGTGAGAGCGACCATGACCGCGGTTGCCGGCTGCCCGGGGGTGGCCTGGCGGGTGTGGGTGTCGGCCCAGTCGGCGAGGAGTCGGCGGCGGGCGTCGTCGGCGGTGGGGGCGACGGTGATGCGGCCGTGGCCGGTGAGGGCGGTGACGGCCACGTCGGGCCGTCCGGCTCGCAGGTCGGCCAGCGCGTCGCGTTCCCAGGTCTCGGTTTGGCGGCGGTTGACCGTCAGCTCGACGACGGGGTGGCGGTGGGTGAGGGCGGCGAGGACGCCGCCGGCTTCGATCTCGGGGAGCTGGCGGGGGTCGCCGACGAGGACGACCTTGGTACGGGATCGTTCGGCGAGGTGGAGGAGCCGGTCGAGTTTGCGGGTGCCGACCATGCCGGCCTCGTCGACCACGACCACCCCTCCGGCTGGCAGGACGCCGTGGAGGCGCTGCGGTCCTGGGCGGTCGGCGTCGGCGAGGAGCTGGTCGACGGTGGCGGAGGGGATGCCGGTGCCCGCCTCGAGGGCCCGGGCGGTGCGTGCCGCGAGGGCGGTGCCGATGACGTCGATGCCGGCGTGGTGCCAGGCCTGGCGGGCGGCGTCGAGGGCCCAGGTCTTGCCGGTGCCAGCGGGACCGACGACGACCTCGACGCCGTGGCCGTCGGCGCAGAGCCGGCGGACCATGTCGGCTTGCTCGTCGGCCAGGCCGGGCCGGTCGGCGACCGCCAGGTCGACGGTGTGGGCCGGGCAGACCGCGACGGCGGTGTCGCGGCGTCGGGTGACGCCGTCGAGGATCCGGGCCTTGGCGGCGAGGAGCTCGACGGTGGTCGAGGTAGGCCCGGCCAGGATCCCCGGCGAGCCGGTCGCCACGAACGCCGGGTCGGTCAGGACCCGGTCCGCCGCAGGGGTGAGCGAGACGGCGGGGATGCCGTCGGGCGCGGCAGTGCAGACGGCCTCGATGACGGCGCGCCGGTCGAAACTGGATCGGCGGCCGGTGAGCCCGGCCGGCCCGGCCATCGTCGAGATGAGCGCGGCCGGGTCGGGGACGGCCGGCCGGCGCCCGGGGGAGTCGAACCGGTGGAGGACTCCGAGGTCGAGGCCGGCGTCGGCCGCCCGGTCGGCCCAGGCGGCTCGTTGGATGTCGGGGTCGACCGGGTCGGGTTTGGCCGGCCGGGTGGCGAGAGCGGCGGTGTGCGCGGCCCGGGGCGTGCTGGCCCCGGTCCGGGCCAGCTCGGCGGTGATCTGGGCGCGGCGGGTGGAGAACAGCATGGTGAGCTCGGTCGGGATCTCGGCCAGCTCGGCGGTGCCGGCGGTCACCGGCCTCCAGGTCACGCCGAGGGTGGTGGTGAGCTCGTGGCGCAGCGCGGCTTGGTAGGCGAAGCCGACGGTGCGGGCCCACCCGAAGATCCGCCGGCCGTACAGGGCGCCCCACCGGCCGTCGACCCCTCGGGCCCGGTTGGCGACCAGCACATGGGTGTGGAGCTGGGGATCCCCGGCCCGGGAGGTGCGATGGTCGAACCCCGCGGCGATCACCCCCTCGACGGGCAAGGTCACCGCCCCGTCGTGACCGCGGCGGCCCCGGGCCGCTTCGACTTCCAGGAGCCCGACGGCTTGGGCGACGGCCTGGCGGTGGGCGTCGAGCACGGCCCGACGGGTCGCTTCGGAGGAGAGCTCGGCGAGCAGCGACACCGACTTGGGAGCGGAGAAGGTCAGGTCGAACGCCGCCACCTTGCCCATCGCCGCGCCGAGCAGCTCGCCGTTGCCGGGGTGGCGGCCGTCCAGCACCCGGTGCAGGGCCGTCTCGTCAACGGTCCCCGACCCCCCGAGGGCCGTGGCCGCGGCGCCGAGCCACCGGCCGGGCTCGGCGCGCAGGTAGTAGTCGTCGACACCGGCTCCGACGGTGTCGAGGTAGTAGCCGACCCCGGCCGCGCCGATGACCCCGACCGACAGCACCTCACGCCCCCCGCCCGCCGACCGCGACACCGACCGGGCGGCTGGCTGCGAGTCGGCGGATGGCGCGGCGGCGGCGGGCACGCAGCGTGGCCGCTGGGATCCCGGTGCGGGCCTCGACCTCCCCGCTGGTCCACCCCGCGGCCTGCCACCCGATCGCCCGGGCCGAGGCGACGCCGAGGCGCCCGGTCCTGACCGCGTCGGTGAGCTCGACGACGACCGCCTCCACGCCGCCGCGCCCGAACGGAACCGGGTCGGGCAGAGCGCCAAGCTCCCGGCCGGTGTGGCGGGCGGCCGGGCCCGCAGCGTGCGACGGTCGTTGCTGGCCCGCTGCCAGGCCGTCGCCACCATGCCGGCCGGGTCGAGCAGCCGGTCCGGGCGGGAGTGGCGGAGGCCGGCGAGGCATCCGGCCAACAGGTCGGACTCGGCATCCTCCACGTCGGCCGCGCACATGCCGGCCCGGACCCAGCGCCCGACGATCGGCGCCACTCGAGGTGCGAGACCGGCCAGCGCCGCCGTGGTCGCCCACGAATCGTCCCACCTGGCGGCGAGGGCGGTGAGGACAGCCGCGCCGCAGGCGGGATGGCCGACGGCGCGGGCCGCGTCTCCAGGGGTGGCGAAGCGGGCCAGGGCCGGGTCGGCCGACCAGCCCGACGCCGCCCGGCGGCCGGCGCGGGAGCGGCCGGGGCCGGTCGGCCAGGCGGTCAGGGTGGTGAGCAGCGGGGTGCGGGTGGCGGTCATGGGAGCCACCATCCGCCCCCGACCTCGACAGCAACCTCGACAGCAACCTCGACACGGAGAAATTTCTCGGCGACCCCGGCTACCGCCCCCTCGGACGTGAACTTCCTGGTCAGGGAGCCGTGTCGAGGTTGCCGCAACGTTGCACGACCTCGATTGGATCCCCGATCGAGGTCCGGACTCCCCGGACCGCGACGCCGGTCGGCCACATCCCCACCGGTGCCACGACGTCGCAGTCGCCGGGCGGCTCGGTCGCAGGAGGGCCATCGGGAGTCCCGACGCATCGCGCCCGGTCAGACCGATGCGGTCAGCCCGACGCGGTCAGTCAGTTCGTGGCGGCCAACCGACGGGCAGCAACGATGGCGCCCCGGGTGCCCCATCGGAGTGCGCCGAGGCCAGGCCGGGTGACCGACGGCCCGCTCGGAGTTGACGACGGGCGGGATGGTCGCCGCAGCAATCCGCTCACCGCGAGCAGCCAGGCGTGCGCAGACTGGGCCGTGCCCGCCACGCAACCCCCGCTGTCCGCCGGTCTGCTGTGCCGGCCGTGCCTGCTGACCGGACGGGTGCGACGAGCGTGGACCGTCACCGCCGGCGACGCCACCTGCATCCGCCACACCGTCGAAGCCACCGACCTCGACGACATGGACCAGCACCACCTCTTCGCCGACCTCTACGAGCAGCTCCGCCACCTCGGCGCACCCGACGCCTACTGACAGGCCTGGGCATCGCGTCCCGGTGCCCAGGACCACGTGGCCGCGGGGCCCGACCGCTGATCGAGATGAACGGCTCCGCGAGCAGCTTCTCGGGAGCCGAGTCGACCGGCGCACGCCAGGGCCGCCGATGGTCACGCAGCGCGGCGGTCGCCGGGGGGCGTGACTCGCGTGGGAGGGGCGGTCAAGGCCGGCCGCAGGCCGCCCGGAGGGCCTGGCCTTGACGGCCCCGCCCGGCGCGGCGAACCCCTGGGATCATGGTCGAGGAGCCCCGCCAGGGGGTCCTGGGAGCGCCTCCCCGCCACAGCACACATGCGACGTCGGACCGTCCGGGCCGCCGGGCGCACCGCTCCCGCACGTCACCTCCCGCGGGCGGGCAGGGCAACGTTGCACCATCTCGATGGAAGTGTGTGTACCTGTCCGTGTCAGCGCTGGCAGCCATCGGGTGAGAGTTCGTCATCGGGGTTTCGCTCCACCGGGCCGGCGTCTCTCGGCCGTGTCGGCCAAGGCGCGTTGCCACGGTCGGTCATGCGAGCGGCCGATCATGTTCGTCACCCGAGATCCGGATTTGGGATGGATCAGCTGCAGCTCGTTCGGACTGCGCCAGGGTTGCGGCTTGTCGCTCCGACTGGTCACCCGGCGTAGGCGACGACACAGAACTCGGTGCTCTCCGGGTCGGTCAGCACGACGACCGTGCCCTCGTCGTACTCATGCCGCTCACCGGTGTCGTGGCCGCCAAGCGCGACGACGCGAGCGATCGCTGGCTCGAGGTCATCGGTGAGCAGGTCCAGATGGACACGTGACTTACCCTGCTTGGGCTTAGGGACCGGCTGGAAGTTCAGCAGCGGACCGCCCTTGGACGACGGTCCGAGCCGGAGCCAGCCGGATATCGGCTCGTACAGCTCACCGCCGAGCAACGCTGCCCAGAACCCGCCGACCCGCGCCACGTCCACGCAGTCGATCGTGATCTCGTGCAGACGGACGGACGCCACACGTGCAGTATCGACGTCCTGCCGCCCGCGATGCCAGGGTGGTGTCAGCGCTGCGCTCGACCGCAGAACGATCGGCTGCCGGAGCGGGGAATTCGGTGCAGGACAGCCCGGGTCCGAGGGTCAGGGCGCAGCGATCCATCGGTAGCCTCACCGGAGTGAACGAACACCACGCCAAGCTGTGCTCCAGCCCGGAGTGGGCCGAGCACCTGCAGACCGACGTGTTGACCCCGCTGGCCCGCGACGTCGATCTCGGCGCCGAGATGGTGGAGGTCGGCCCGGGTCCGGGGGCGGCCACCGACTGGTTGCGCCACCGGGTGGAACGGCTGGTGGTGGTGGAGTTCGACGAGGTGGCAGCGGAGAAGTTGGTGGTCCGCTTCGCCGGGACGAACGTGGAGGCGGTGCACGGCGAGGCTACGGCCATGACCTTCGTCGATGGCTCGTTCGACTCGGCCGGATCGTTCACCATGCTCCACCACGCACCGACCTTCGCTTTGCAGAACATGCTGCTAGCCGAGGTGTCCGGGTGTTGCGGGCCGGTGCCGTGCTCATCGGGTCCGACAGTCGACCCAGCGACGAGCTGCACCGCTTTCACGAGGACGACACCTACAACCCGGTCGAGCCCGGCACGTTGATGGTCCGGCTACAAGCCCTCGGCTTCGAGCGGATCGCTGTCGGCGCCGGCGACCGGACCCATTTCGTGGCCCACAAGGCGGTCCCCACCTGACGATCACTCGGAGCGACGGGCATTGGTCCGACGCCGGAACGTGGGTGGGTAGCTTCGTGCGGTGGCCGAAGGCTGGGAGTGGGACTGGTCGCTCTACGCTCAAAGCGCGGCGTACTACCCGGTTGGCCGTCTGCCCTACCCGGCCGACGTGACCATGGTGTTGCGGCGCGAGCTGGGCCTGGATGGCACCGGACGGCTGTTGGACCCTGGGTGCGGGCCCGGTTCGCTGAGCTTGGCCTGGTCGGCCCGTTCGACGAGGTCGTCGGTGTCGACGCCGACGAGGAAATGGTACGAGAGGCCGACCGGGGGGTCGTCGGCTCTGGTCGGCAACATGCGGTGGGTGTGCACGCAGGCCGAACGGCTGCCTGCCGGGCTGGGAATGTTCCAGGTGGTGACCCTGGCCCAGTCCTTTCACTGGATGGATCGTCCCCGGTCGCGGCGACCGTGTCGCCGAGCTGGTGGCCTCCTACCTCGGCTCCCTCCGCCGGGCGGGGCAGGGTGTGCTCCCCGTCGGCACCACATCCGACGAGGACACGGTGCTCGCGGCGGCTGGGTTCATCGAGCACCGATCGACCGCTTCTGCGCTGGGCCTTCAAGTCGACGATGTGGTCGTCCTACGCAACTCGGACCGCATCGGGGCGGGATCAGGCCGAATCCCGGTCCACTTCGAAGGTTCCGCCAGAACGCCAGTAGCGGCCGCCGTCGCGCCCCAGCAGCCCTTCGTCGACGAGAGCACGCCGAAGCGTGGCGTGGTCGTCCCAGAGTCGGTTCAAGACCCGGTTCACCTCGGCTTCGCCGTAGCGGCGTCCCGGCTCGAACCGCTGGACGACGAAATCGAGCACGACGGCCCGTTTTGACTGCTGAGCGGGCAATCCGGTCAGCCGGCCGCCGGCGAGGAAACCTCGGAGGACCGGCGCCTGCTCCGGCGTGGCGCCGAGCTCCTCCGGGTCGACCTGGGGCCGCATCCGGGCCACGAGACGGGCGGCGACCCCGAAGGTCGACGGCACCGCCTCCCAGCTCCGGTCATCCTGTGCCGACGCGGCGGCCACCCGGATCACGCCGGCCGCCTCCAACGACTGCAAAGCGTTTTCCACTTGCTTCAAAGGGATGCCAGCAGCGTCGCTGAGATGCGCGGCATCTGCCAGCTCGGGTGCCAACACGACAGCCGCGAAGACTCGAAGCCGCGTCGGGTTGGCCACTGCGCCGAGCACCCGGCCGGGGTACATCTCGGCAACCGCCGGGGTGCCAGTGCGTCTCGTCGTCACGAGTCGAATCTTAGGCTGTTGGCGGTCCTGCCTACCTGCGAATTCCACCGAGTGGACGGTGAGGGTAATTGCACGGCGGCCAAAGCCGGGCACCGGGTACGTTCTGGCCATGACACGCGAATTTGCCATCACCGTTCCGGGAGGAACCATCATTGCGTGGCAGCGGGGCGACGGGCCGCACGTGCTTCTCCTCCACGGTGGGCCCGGCGTGTCCGACTACACCGAGTCCCTGTCCGCTGAGCTGGAGGACGGCTACACCGTCACCAGGTACCAGCAGCGAGGCGTGGCCCCTTCGACGACGGCGGGTCCTTTCAACGTCGAGACCCACATGGCCGATGCCATCGCCGTCATGGACAGCGCCGGCATCGACCAGGCGTACGTTCTCGGCCACTCGTGGGGAGGCCACTTGGCCTTCCACCTCGCTGTGGCGCACCAGGACCGGTTCCGGGGGCTGGTCCCCATCGACCCCCTCGGCGCCATCGGCGACGGCGGGACCGAGGAGATGGGCTCGATCATGGAGGAGCGGGTCGGACCCGAGCAGGCGGCCAAGGCCGAGGAGCTCGACGCCCGAGCGGCGTCGCCGGAGGGCTCCCACGACGACGCCGTGGAAGCGTTCAGGATCATGTGGCCCGGCTATTTCGCCTCGCCCGAGAAGGCGCTTCCAATGCCGCCCTTTCGGATCTCACTGCCGTGTAACGCCGCCACCTTCGAGTCGATCTTCGAACACTTCAAGGCCCAGACCCTCGTCCGGGGACTCGGTGAGGTGCAGCTCCCGACCGTCTTCGTGCTCGGCGCCGACAGCCCGCTCCGGCCCGAGCACAACGTTGCCACGGCGGCGCTGCTGCCCAACGCCACTTATCAGATCGAGGAGACCGGCCACGTCGTGTGGATCGAGCGCCCCGGCGCCGTCCGCCGCGCCCTCGACAGCCTCGCCGCTGCGAAGGAGTAGACGGCTCGCTCGCTGGCCGAGGGGACTGACCGTAGATAGACCGACCCTTTGTCTCGATAATGTAATGGGTTATCGGGTAACTGCTTGATCAGGGTTAGGTTGCCTCCATGAGAATTCCCCTTCTACGACGGGCTTATCGCGAACGCCAACGTCACGCCACGATCCAGACCGAGGCGGTGACCTTCTCCGTCGCTGCCCTGATCTGGTTGGTGTGGGCTCGCCGCTTCGGCCACAACATCGATGCGTGGTCGTAGTCACTCGCGCACCACGACCGGCGACATCGAGCGCCGGCCGCCGCTGGACTGGTGACCGGAAGCGGATCCTTGGGAAGGTTGGTTACTGACAGCCCCAGGCCTCGTGGGTCGCCGCGGGTCGAGTCCGGGACCACCCTGGTGTGTGCCTCGGACAAGCAGCAGGATGGTCGACGTGCGTTTCCTATTCTCCTTCACCGGGGGCAACGGGCATTTTCTTCCGACGTTGCCGATCGCGCGGGCGGTCTTGGATCGGGGTCACGAGGTGGCGTACGCCTGCCAGGACGCCATGGTCGGCACGGTCGAGGCAGTGGGCCTGCCCGCCTTTGCGACCGGAGGGCCCACCCTGCTCGATCCGAGCACGCGACGACCCCTGGTCGCAGTCGACCGCGAAGCAGAGGAGCGGTTTGTCCGGAGCAACTTCGCCGGGCGGACCGCCCAGGCCCGGACACCGAGACTCCTCGACTTGGCCTCCCGCTGGGAGCCGGACGTGATCGTTCGCGACGAGATGGACTTCGGGTCTGCTGTCGCGGCCGAGTCCCTTGGAATCCCACACGCGGCAGTGATTGTCATCGCGGCCGGTGGACTGGTGAGACCCGATCTGGTCGCCGAGCCGCTGAACGCGCTGCGCACAGAGCACGGCCTCGGACCGGATCCTGAGTTGGGGATGCTGCACCGATACCTGACGCTTGCGCCGGTTCCGCGAAGCTATCGAAATCCACGAGACCCGTTGCCCGCGACGGCCCATCACCTGCGTCCCGGGGTCTTGGAAAGGTCCCTGAAACAGCCAAGCGATAATGTCTGGCTTGACGGGCCGCCGGTTTTCGGGCGTCGCTTCAACGTGTACTTCACGCTGGGAACAATCTTCCATCAGGAGTCCGGTGATCTCTTCACCCGGGTACTCGCCGGCCTGCGCGATCTACCCGTCGATGTCGTCGTCACGGTCGGACAAGAGATCGATCCGGCCGAACTCGGGGATCAGCCATCGCACGTGCGGGTCCAACGGTTCGTGCCGCAGGCCAGTCTGCTACCCCGATGCGATGTCGTCGTCTCCCATGCTGGATCCGGCAGCGTTATGGGTTCCCTTGCCTTCGGTGTGCCGTCCGTTCTCCTACCATTGGGTGCCGATCAGCCGCTCAACGCCGACCGATGCGCTCACCTCGGCGTGGCGCAGGTGTTAGCTGCTTCGACGACCACGTCCGACGAGATCGCGGCGGCCGTGACGGCCGTCTGGGAAGAGCCCACCTACCGCTCTCACGCAGCGAGAAGCCGGAGCCGAGGAGGCGATGAGTGAAGAGAACGTACCAACCCAATCCGAGACGAAATCCTGGCGTTGCCGGGCGCTGAACGCGCCGCCCGTCTACTCGAGCAACTCGGTACCCACAGGAATCCGATTACAGACGAATGATTCCCGTCCGGAGCGGCAGGCCGTCTCCTCGCCTGGACATGCTGCACAGGGGCCGAGCACGAATCGACGACCACGCCCGCGGCGTGCGGGAGCTGGCAGCCACCGGCGACCCGCTGTTCACCCGCCTGGTGCAAGACGGCGTCATCGACGGCCTCGACCGCGCCATGGCCCAGCTCCGACAAGACGCTGCGACCTTCGAAGCTGGCACCTGAGCGCCCTGCGCGGACCTATGCCGAGGCGATGGCTGGGGTCGCCGGACGCCAAGTCGGCTCCGTCTGCTCGGAACGCTGTCCAGGTGGACCGGCGGAGCAGATCGTGGCTCGGCGACGCAGAGTGCCCATCCCAGCAACGCAGGGTCGACGACTGTGACGGGACCGCCGGAACCGGAACTCACGGCGTGGGTGTCCCAGCACCGGCACGGGGGGACTGACCTTCACGGGCAGCCGGCTCGGCGACAGTCGGTGGCCGGGCGGGGAGCGAGACCTCCGTTGGTCACGGCGAGAGTGCCGCTGTCAACCGGTACCGCTGACGGTCTCCATCGGACGTCGGCCCGACGACGGCACCCCGGGTCTGGTCGGCTGGAGTGGATACGGCTTCAGGTGGGGTCGGCCAGGCGACGGCGGAGTTGGGTGAGGGTGGCGGGGAGGGGGAGGTCGGCGTCGGTCCAGCCGGCGGCGATGCGGGCCCAGGCGGTGGTCAGGTGGCCGGTGGCGGCGCCGGCGTGGAGGAGGGCGGCGGCCAGCGCCTCGTCGGTGGGTGCGATCTCGAGGCCGATGCTGGCCGTGTGGCCGGCCCGCTCGGGGTCTCCGGCGTCGAGGTGGGCGTCGGCCAGGCGGGAGGCGGTGGCGACGACGGCGTGGTCGATCACCGGAGGGAGCCCTTCGAGGTCGGCCCAGCGGCTGCCGTCGGGAAACGCCCGGCCTCGGGCCAGGCCGACCGCCTGGTCGAGCAGGCTGCGTGACTGGTCGGGGCTGGCCCGGTCGGCTTGGGCGACCAGGCGTTGGAAGTGGACCCAGTCACAGTCGACGCCGTCGAGGCGGTAGCCGCGGTCGCTGGCGGGTGGGACGTGGTCGGCGCCGAGGGCTCGCCGGGCGTGGGACACGTAGGTGCGCAGGGTGTCGTCGGTGATGTCGCCGGCCGGTCCGGACAGGGCGGCCCGGAGACGGTCGGCGGACACGGGCCGGTCGGGATGGCAGGCCAGGAACACCACGAGTTCGACCACTGCGATCCGCCGTGGCGCCTCCCCCGCCCAGCCCTCGATCGTCACCGGCCCCATCACCGCCACGATCGGACGCGCCGGGCCGGAGGCGACCACCGCCGGCTCCGGCTCGTGGACGGCGGGACTCGGCGGGGGCTGGTTCTCCGGTGGCTGCTCCTCGTCGACGGTCTGGTGGGCGGTCTCTGGCGGAGTGGTTGGCGGCGGGCCCGGCTGGTCGGTGGGCCACCCACCCGGCGGCGGCCTCGGTGGCGACCAGGCCGGAGGCCCGGCCGGGGCCTGGCCGGTCGAAGGAGGGGCGGAGGAGGGGATGGTCGCCCAGGCCGGGCCGGCGACGGCGGCTCGGCGGCTGCGGAGGGTCCCGTAGGCGATGGCGGCGGCCACGATGGCGGCGATACCGAGGGCGGCCCAGACACCGGAGTCCGCCGTCGTGGCGGCGCTGCTGCGGGTAGCGCTGGGGCGGGTGGCGTCGCGGCCGGGGAGGCTGCTGGCCAGGCCGACGGTGTCGTAGGTGCGGGGCCGGCTGGCGGCTCCGGCCGATACGGGCGGGATAGTGGCGGGAGGGATGGTGAGGGTGAAGGTGGCCGGGGACAGGTTGATGGTGGTCATGGGGGTGACGAGGTCGCCGACGGTGATGTTGGTCGGGCTGAGGGTGAGGGTGGCGGTGGTGATGCCGGCGGGGACGGGGAAGGCGTAACGGTCGGGGAAGACCCCGACGTTGCTGCTCGTCTCGGGCCCCGGGGACGTGTCGAGGCCACCGCCGGGGATGATGGTGGCGTCGATGGGCGGTCGGCCGGGGAGGGTGAGGGTGATCTGTCCGGCGGTGAGGGCGGTGTAGAAGTAGACCGAGTCGTACGGGTTGCGGCTGGAGATGGACAGGTCGAGCCAGGCGCCAGCACCGGCGGGGGGTGTGTCGGACGGCCCGTTGGGTCCGAACTCGCTCACGGTGACGGTGCGCAGGTCGATGACCAGTCGGCCGGCGGGTCCGCCGTCGAAGGCGGGGATGGGCCGGCTGACGGTCCGGGCGACGGGGACCACGCTCTGCCACTGGCCGGGTGTCCGGTAGAGGGCGGGGGCGTCGGTGCCGATGCGTCGGAGCCGGCTGAGGGAGAAGGCCTGGGTGAATCCGCCGGAGCTGGCTTGGACGGTGACGTCGGCCGCCGTGGCGGGCTCGGAGACCGTCCAGTAGCGGGGCCCGGTGTCGGGGCTCGACGCCGCGCCAGGCGGCAACGGCAGGGGAGTGGCGTGCCCGTCGGCCACCACCGACATCGACACGACGGCAGGCGGGGACAGCGGGGTGACCTGCCAGCGCAGCCCGACCACCCACAGCCGCTGCCCCGGCCCCGCGGTCTGCCCGTCGACCTCCCGGGCGGTCGCCGCGCCGAGAACGGTGCCGGCGAACCCGTAGCCGTCCAGGCGGTCATCGACCGGGGCGGTCAACGGTGCGGGGAGTGACGGGAGCAGCACCGCCGTCCGGGCCGGGAACGTCGTCGCGGCCGGTGTGGCGCCGGCCGCAGAGGGGACAGAGACGACGGTGGCGGCGGCCACGGCGACCGCTGCAATCAACCGCAACCCGCTGAACCGTCTCAGCCTGCCGATACCCGCAGATCCTGCCAGAAGTTCCCTGTTACGAACCAGGCGGCTCGACGCGAGAACACCTGGCGAACCCCGAGCGCCGATCGACACGGAGGACATCTCGTGGACGCACCCCCGCAACTCCGACCCCAGCCCCTGATCGCCGTGGTCGTGCACGGCCCGGCCACCACCCCGCTCACCAGGCTGCTGTGGGACCTCGGTCTCCGGCCGGCCTCGGGGACCACGTCGGCAACCGTGTGGCTGCCCCCTCGAAGCGGGGATCGGCGGTCGGCGTGAGCGGGCTCGCCGATCTGTGGAACCTGGCGGTCCTCGCCGTCATCGGCGGGGTCGTGGTGGTCCTCGTGCGGCGACCGGCGGAGCGGTGGCGGTCGGGACGCCGCGGCAAGGCCCTCAGCGTGGCCGGCGCCGTGCTCCTCGGCTTCCACATCGGGACCCTCAGCGTGCCCGCCGGTGCCATCGTCGCGCTCTGCCGGCACCGCCACACCCGAAGCGATCCCGGCGTGCCTTTCGCAGATCATTGGCCGGGCCGGTGACGACGTGACCTCACCTCGGTCTGCCTCGGCGATCGTCGACCGGACGCCGCGCCGGCGCTGCTAGAACGCTGCTGTGGAGCCGGTGGAGTACGACACGTACTTGCGATCGGCGGCGTTCGCCTACCTCGACCGCCTGCGGGTCGGTGGGACGTTGACGTCCCGTGTTGTGGTGTAGCTCGACGTTGGCCGGCGTGAAATGCTCGGCGTGGTTGTTCGAGTATCTCAGGCGGTGACGGCCAGGGGCGCCTCTTCGATGGTCGGGGCGGGGGTGGTGTGGAGCTTGGCCATGGACTCTTCGGACAGGTAGCGCCGTTCGGCTACTTGCCATTCGTCGTGGGCTTCGACGACGACTGCGGTGATCAGCCGAAGCACGCTGGGGTCGTTGGGGAAGATCCCGACGACATTGGTTCGCCGTTTGATCTCGGCGTTGAGCCGCTCGAGGGGGTTGGTCGACCAGATCTTCCGCCAGTGGGCGACCGGGAAGTGCGTGAACGCGAGGACGTCTTCGGAGGCGTCGGCGAGCATGGCGGCCACGTCGGGGAACTGGGGTCGGAGCATGCCGGCGATCTCGGTCAGCTGGGAACGGACATGGGCGGCGTCGGGCTGGGCGAACACGGTCCGGATCGATGCCGCGACCATCTCGGCGGAGGCTTTCGGGACCCTAGAGAGCACGTTGCGCATGAAGTGCACCCGGCAGCGCTGCCAGCCGGCCCCGACGAACACGGCGGCGATGGCGGCTTTCAAGCCGAGGTGGTGGTCGGAGATCACCAACTGCACCCCGGACAGTCCCCGAGCGCGCAGCGACCGGAAGAACCCGGTCCAAAAGGCGCCGTCTTCGCTGTCGCCGACGTCGACACCGAGCACTTCGCGGTCGCCGGTGGCGGTGACCCCGGTGGCGACCACCACCGCCCGCGACACCACCCGGCCGCCGACCCGGGCCTTGACGTAGGTGGCATCCGCGAACACGTACGGGAAGGCGCCGTCGAGACGGCGGGTCCGGAACGCCTCCAGATCGACGTCCAGCTCGGCACAGATCCGTGACACCTCCGACTTCGAGATCCCCGACGCGGCGCCGAGCGCTTTGACCAAGTCGTCGACCTTGCGGGTCGACACCCCGTGCACCCAGGCTTCCATCACCACCGCGAACAAGGCCCGGTCGATCCTCCGGCGGCGTTCCAGGATGGCCGGGAAGAAACTGCCCGTCCGCAACTTCGGGATGTCGACGGCGATGTCGCCCGCGGCGGTCGAGATCAGCTTCGGGCGATGCCCGTTACGCAACGCGGTCCGAGCCGATGAGTGCTCGCCAGGGGCGGCGCCGATCGTCGCGGTGAGCTCGGCCTCGATCAACTGCTGGAGCACCCAGGCCAGGCTGGTGCGGACAGTGTCAGTCATCTCGCCGGCCTTCACAGCCGCGAGCAAGGTGGACAGGTCAGAATCGGTGAGGGTCACCGGCGTGGTCTCCTTCGTGTGTTCTTGCAGGAACACGACGAGCTTCACGCCGGTGGCCCACCCATCAGGGGGACCCGCCAGCTACACCACTACAAGGGACACGATCGGTGGGACGGACACGATCCGATTCGAGGACGTGGCATCGTTTGTCTTCGACGGCCAGCGGGTGGCGCTGATGGACCGGCAGCGGGGCATCCGCAAGCCACGCCAGCTGGACGCTGCGCTGAGCTTCCGGACCGTGCATCCTGAGCGGCCCGACATGCGCCCCTACGACGACGGCGAGGGCCCGGACGGGTACCTGCGCTACAAGTGGCGAGGGCACGACCCGGACCATCCCGAGAACGTGGCGCTACGGAAGGCGGCCGAACGGGGCGCGCCGTTGATCTGGTTCCACGGGGTGGCCCGAGGGGTCTACCTGCCCGTCTATCCCGTGTGGCTGGTCGGCGAGGAGGCCGCCCAGCACCAGTTCGTGGTCGCAGTCGATCCCGAGACGGCCAGTGAGTGGTCGCCGGGCAACATAATCGACCTGGCGTCTCGCCGGCGCTATGCCGAGCAGACGGTCCGCGTCCGCCTGCACCAGCCGCTGTTTCGGGCCCGGGTCCTCCATGCCTACGAATCCCGTTGCGCGCTCTGCCGGCTGCGCCACGCCGAGCTGCTCGACGCCGCCCACATCCTGGCCGACGCGGAGGGCGGCGAGCCGGTGGTGACCAACGGCATCTCGATGTGCAAGATCCACCACGCCGCGTTCGACCACGCACTGTTTGGTATCCGTCCTGACTGGCGGGTCGAGGTGCGTGCCGACGTCCGGTCGGAGATCGACGGGCCGACGCTTCGCCATGCCCTCCAGGAGGTGCACGACCAGCCGATCGAGCTGCCCGCCCAGCGAGCGGCCCGGCCCGATCGGGATCTGCTGGCCGCTCGCTACGAGCGCTTCCTCGCAGCTGGTTGACCTCGTAGAGTCGTGGTTGCTGCTCTGTAGAGCGGCCCGGTCGGAGCCCCGGATGCGTCGCTCTCGGTCCCCGAGACGGTCGCAGCACGAAAGTAGGCTCCGATGACGATGAAGAGTGCCCCCGGTCCGAACAGCGCCGTACCGGTGCGGGCGGCGGGACTGTTTGCCGGTATCGGCGGGATCGAGCTGGGCCTGGCCCGCTCGGCGCTGGGCGTGGAGACGACGGTGCTCTGCGAGCGGTGGGCGCCGGCCCAGCAGGTCCTCGCCGACCGGTTCGACGCGGAGGTCGTCGACGACGTCGCCACCATGAGGGACCTGCCGGCCGACGTGGAGCTGGTGACCGCCGGATTCCCGTGCACCGATCTGTCCCAGGCGGGGCGGACTGCGGGGATCCGGGGTGAGCAGTCCGGGCTGGTGTCGCACGTGTTCGACATGCTCGGCCGACGCCAGGCGGCCGGTCGGCCGGTGAGCTGGTTGGTGATCGAGAACGTGGCAAACATGCTGGCCTTGGACCGGGGCGAGGGCATGCGCTACCTCGTCGACCAGATGGAGGGGCTCGGGTACCGGTGGGCCTACCGGCTGGTCGACTCTCGTTTCACCGGGGTGCCCCAGCGCCGCCGCCGGGTGCTGGTCGTGGCGTCACCGACCGAGGACCCCAGGTCCGTGCTGTTCGCGGACGACGCCGGCACCCCGGCGGATCGGCGGTACCGGGACGATGCCTACGGTTTCTACTGGACCGAGGGGCTCGGTGGGTTGGGCTGGGCGCAGGACGCGGTGCCGACATTGAAGGGCGGCTCCACCGTCGGGATCCCGTCGCCGCCGGCGGTGTGGGTGCCCGACGCCGATGTCGGGCGACAACTGGTCGTGCCGAGCATCGACGACGCCGAGGCCTTGCAGGGCTTTCCTCGTGGGTGGACGGCCGGGGCGGATCTGGGTCGGCGCAACGGGCCGCGCTGGAAGCTGGTCGGCAACGCGGTGACCGTCGGAGTGGCCACCTGGCTCGGCGACCGTCTCGCCGCCCCCGGTGACGCCGGGGGCCTGGAGGAATCCGTGTGGAGTCCGGCCGGGTCGTGGCCGTCGGCGGCGTGGGGCGGCGACGGCAAGGTCTTCGCTGTCCGGACGTCGGAGTATCCCCGACTGAACCGCTACCGGCATCTCCGCTCGGTCATCGACGTCGACGTAGCCCCGGCGCTCAGCGCCCGGGGCGTCCGCGGGTTCCGGTCCCGGCTCGAGCGGTCCAACCTGGGCCGACACCCAGGCTTCCGTGACGCCGTCGCCGACCACACCGAGTGGACGGCCAGTCAGGAACGCAGCCTCAGCCTCTGAGCGTCCCGCCCCGGTCGGAGCGTCGTCGGTAGCGTGACCGGCGTGCTCGGACCCGGGATCCTCGCCCGCTACCTGTCGGTCCCCAATCCCAAGCCCGACAAGTGGGGCAACACCTGGCAGTACAACTCGCGCAGCGACCGCCACTCCAAGGTCGCTTGCTGGGGGGTGGCCCTCGATCTGCTCTCGACCTCCAGCCGCCTCCGAGCGCACGCCGCCGACGGCCGAGTGGTGCTCGGGGTCAACCACACCATGACCGATTTCGCCACCAACCGGCGCAAGGATCTCGACCTGGTCGTCGCCCGACCCGGAGGAACCGTTGGACCGGGTGGTGGCAGCTTCCGGTCGCTCGCCGACCGCTACGGCATCGTCCTGACCGACGACGAAGCCGCTCAGGTCGCCGCCCTCCCGGACATCCCGGTCGCAGCGGTCGCCGCCGTGCTCGTCGCTCTCGAAGCCAAGGCGTGCATGACGGCGCACGTCAAGAGCCTCCCCCGCCTCTACGACGAGCTCAACTCGTCCCATCTCTGCGTCCACGGCGCGTCCCGGCGCGCCCTGGCCATCGGCTTCGTGCAGGTCAACAACGCCGACCGCTTCGTGTCGAGCGTCACCAACAACCGGCCCATCGGCCCCGAAGGCCCGACCTGGACGACCCACAAACAGCCCGCCGACACCCTCCGCGTGCTGGGCAAGGTGGCCGAGATGCCCCGACGGTCAGCGTCATCGGAGACCGGCTTCGACGGGCTCGGCGTGGTCGTGATCGACGCGGCCAACGACGGCAGCCCCGTGCGCATCGTCACCGGCCCGCCCGCCCCGCCGGCAGGCGACACGTTCAACTACGAGACCATGATCGTGCGCATGGCCAACGAGTACGACACCACCTTCGCTGGCATCTGAATTGTCCGAAGCACCCGACCGTCGCCGCCGGCCAGGGGTCCCCGAGGCCTCGTCCCCCGCCGCGCTGAACCGGATGAAACGCCAGGGACGACGAGACACCGGGCCAGAACTGGCCGTACGGCGTCTCCTCCACGCCCAGGGCCTCCGGTACCGGATCGACGTCGCCCCGCTCCCAGGCATGCGCCGACGGGCCGACATCGTCTTCACCCGAGCCAAGCTCGCCGTCTACGTCGACGGCTGCTTCTGGCACGGCTGCCCCCTCCACCGCACCACGCCCAAGGCCAACCGAGACTGGTGGGCCGACAAGCTCGCGGCCAACGAAACGAGAGACCGCGCCACCGACCGACAACTCCGAGACTTCGGGTGGAACGTGCTCCGGTTCTGGGAGCACCAGACCCCCGCGGAGGTCGCCGACATGGTTGCCGCTGCCGTCTCCATGGCCAGATCGGGGCCGAAGACCTGACCTGTCGGTACGGGCGCTTCCAAGCAGACCGATGCTCCTATGTCTTGTCAAACCCTTGTTCGGGTTCGGCGAGGAGATTGGTGATCTGTTCGGCGAGGCGCTCAGCGCTGGTGTGAGATAGCCCGATAGTGGTGATGATGCTGCGTTCGTCGCGGCGAAGGCGGACCAGCCAGGTCCGGTCAGGGAGCCGTCCTCGGGTGCACGGAACCGGTGTCGAATTCGACGGCGATTGGTTTCATGTGATTCCTTCCGGCGAAGGGATGGGTCGTGGGCGGTTGCTGGGATGGCCGACAAGACAGGGATGGGCCACTCTTGATGGGAGGGCAAGCTCTTATGAGGTCGTGCGCCAGCAGGTCGTGGTGATAGTCGAGGACGGCCGACAAATCGGTCGTAGGCCAGCAGGTTGCGGCAGCCGGTTATGGGGTCAGGCCGTCCCCGACAGAGGTACGCGTCAGGTCGCGGCGGGGCGGAGGTGGGGGTAGACCTCACGGGCGACGTAGCGCTTCAAGCAGCGGATGATCTCCGTCTTCGAGAGGCCCCCTTTGGCGCGTCGCTCGACGTAAGCGCGTGTCGGGGGATGGGAGCCCATGCGGGTGAACACGATCCGCCACAGGGCATGGTTGGCTTGACGGTCACCGCCGGGGTTGAGTCGATGCCGGTTGGTCTTGCCTGAAGAAGCGGGGATCGGCGCAGCAGCGCACAGGTGCGCCCAGGCGGCCTCGGAGCGCAGCCGTTGGGGCTGGTCCCCTGCGGCGATGAGCAGGATGGCGGCGCTGTGAGGGCCGACGCCGAAGAGGGCGAGCAGGCCGGGGGCGCGGGCGGCCACGAGGGGCACGATGAGCTCGTCGAGACGGTCGATCTGGTCGCCGAGGAACTCGGCTCGCCGGCCGAGCTCTCGCAGGGCGATCCTGGTCGAGTAGCCCACGACGTCGCCGGGACGGGGCCGTAGGGACGCTAGGCCGGTGACCAGTCCCGCCGTGGTGTGCGCGGCGAAGCGGGCCCGGACGTCGTCGGGGCCGGTGATCACGAGCGCTCTGGCCTGGTTGATCGTCTGGGTCCGCTCTCCTCGGGCGGAGCGCTTGGCGACCATCAGGGCACGGATCGCCTCGACAGCACCGTCTTGGCCTTTGGGAGCGCCCCGGGCCCGACCGGACTGAGCGGCCCCGAGCGGCGCTCACGGCGTCGAGAGGGTCGGACTTGCCCGCCCGGCGCCGCTCGGCCCGATCGGCGCGGTCGACCTCGACACGGCCACACCAGCGTCGGCCAAGTGACGGGCGAGACCGGCGCCGTAGCTGCCGGTCCCTTCGACTCCTATCACGGCGATGGTGCCGAAGCTGCCCAGCCAGGCCAACAGGTTGGCGTAGCCGGCAGGGGTGGTCGGGAAGCTCTCGGTGCCGAGGACTCCGCCGACGCCGTCGAGTGCGGCGGCGACGTGGGTATCGGCGTGGGTGTCCACACCGCCGGTAACGGCGCGTGTCTCTACGATGGTCAAGGCCATCCCTTTCATTGGTTGAGGGGTGGCACGCACCCGCTGGCCGACGGACCTGTGAACCCCGACTTCTAGTCCAGGAAGGGCAGATCAGACCGGCGAAACTGGTGGGTGCCAGGAAGAACCCTGGGACCCGGTCGACAGATCGATTCGAAGGACAACCGAGCCAGCGTCAGCCGGTTCGCAGGTCAGACCGGGACCCAGGGCTCCCGACCCTATGACCAAACCGTCTCGGTCGGGGATGGGGGGCCAGAACCACTATCCCATTCTCCCTGCCGGCTCGGTAGCGACGTCGAAGTCCTGTGAGATCTGCTTCAGCGTGTTATGTGCGCATTGCGTCCTCGAGGGGTGGCGGGACTTCTGTGGGGTTCTTCGTACCCACCTACTCGGCTCCTAGGCGCCGTCCGGAGCGGGCAGCGTGGACCGTCTGTCGTTCTCGGCCGTACACACTTCATCAGTCACCCCGGTTTGTGTCACCCTGACCACCGATACGGCGCAGCAGGAGTTCGACGAGAGCGACTCGGATGGGAGCCACGGGTTATGACCAACTACCGATGGCCGCCCCGTCCCGCTCGCTTACGACAGCACGGCCGTCTACACGGGCCGGAGAGCTGGCTGCACGCTATGTCGGCTTCGGCAACGTCGTGGATGCCTCAAGCGATATCAGCTGCCGGTGGCCGACGGTACTGGGATTATCCCACGCCTTGCCAACCGGTGAGTTAGGCAGGCTCTGCTCCGCTCACTAGGCTTCGTGCCCGAGCGGGTGGTGGAACCTTCCCTGTTGTGACGGCCCCTCTCCACGGCGTTTCGATCATCCGCAAGGTGTACCGAGTACAATCGAGCACTACCAACCACTAGGAGCGGACCGAGTGCCCGAGAATCACGAATGTCTTCGGCTTCTGGACGAAAGAGATGACCTCGCGCCTTTCGGTAATCACGCCTTCGTGCTGCTAGCCATTGAGAGTCGCTTTTCTCTTTCAGATGTTCTGAACCTCGCTCCGACAATACTTACCGATGGCGCGAACGACAAGAAGACGGACCTATTGTTCGTTGGCCGCGAGGCTCGTACAGCTGTCATATGCCAGAGCTACTGGGCTCAGAGTCCGAAAAGCAACCCTCCTGCCAACAAGGCCGCCGACTTGCACACGGCGGCGTCGTGGGTACTCGACCCCGCCGATCCGACGGCGCTTGGTGCCGAGCTAGCCGGTGCCCGAGAGGAACTGCTCGACGCCCTCAGTCACAGCGACATCGACGACCTCGAGCTTTGGTACTGCCACAACCTCAGTCCGTATCAGGATGCTCAAGCTGAGGCGGAGCAGGCTGCCAACATGGCAAAGACAATCCTGTCTAGCAAACTTGGTTATAGCGTCAACGTCCGTGGAGTGGAGGTAACCCCGACCCGGGTCGATGAGTGGCTTCGGAGTAGTGACGGACGCGTCGTGATTCACGACAAGCTGCGTGTTCCGGCCCGTGAGTGGCTTTCGGAACAGGGCGACCAGTGGAAGGCTGTATACACCTCGGTCTCCGCAGCATGGCTCCATGGACTGTACGTGCGGTTCTCTTCAGAGAGGCTGTTTGCCGGAAATATTCGAGGTGACATGAAGCCGCGTCGCTCGGCTAATGACATCAATAATGGCATTCAAGAGACAGCTACGTCAAAGCCCGGTCGGCTCTGGGCATACAACAATGGCCTTACTGCCTTGGTAGAGAAGATAGAAGAGGAGGAAAAAGCCGACAATGAGCGGCAGCTCGTGATTCGCGGAATATCAATTGTCAACGGGGCGCAGACAACTGGCTCAATCGGACGCCTCGGATCTGACTTGACGGACAGGCCAGAGGCCCGAGTGTTGATCCGGTTCGTCGAGGCTTCCGACCCGGCGGTTGTGCGCGAGATTAGCACGTTCAACAATACTCAGAATGAGATACTTGCTTCGGATTTTCGCAGCTCTGACGCTGTGCAAGACCGGCTTGTCCAGGAATTTAAGACTCTTCAAACAGCGATCTATTGGGGTCCGCGACGCGGGGGATCTCAGCAGGGAGCGCGGCGGCCAGCAGGTCTGCTTGACGCTGATTTAGTGGCGCAGGCTCTTGCCGCGTTCCACGGAGCTCCCGACATTGCCTACCATGCGAAGAATGAGATCTGGCGCGACAACACTACTTACGACCGGTTTTTCTCGGACACAACCTCTGCACCGCACGTCGTGTTCTGTGTCGGCCTGATCCGCGCTATCAGGACCTACAAGATGGACTTGCGCGTACAGTCGGAGAGGAGCAAGCTGCAAGAGCAAATATTTCAATTCTTGTCGAGTCGTGGCTCAGACTTCTTGTTAATGTACGCTATCGCGAACAGTATAGAGGAGATACTAGATCGCGTGGTCGCCGATAAGTGGAGCTTGTCATTTGGAGATACCGTGGGGCTTGGCACGGCGGCAGATTACTGGTCGCCTGTAGTCCGTTCTTTGGCAAGCTACGTGTCTCAGTTGTCGCCAGCGGCTCAGTCAGGGAATCTTCGTGACGAGGAACGAGTCAGGTCAGCGGCGACCGAGTTCCAGAGTCGGATTGCAATGGGTCGGCAGGGTGTACAGGCTCTCGACGACTTTGTTCCATTGGTCGCAGGGTAGCGGCTCCCGAGTCCGGCCGCCGGCGGCCCGCAATCTGTCCAGTGATTATGCGGACGACCGCGCTGTTGCGTGACTTAGAGCGACTAGGCAGGCGGCGTGGGTATCGCCAAAGGTGAGACGACTAGACTATGTGGGTGACCTAGAGTTTAGCAGGTACGGCTCGGCCAATAACGTGAGATTACCGGATCCTGTAGCTGGTGGAAGCGGCCAGTCAGGGACTCGGACAACGTTTCCTGTTGCGGCAGCGACGCCCACGGCTGTCACGCTCGCCAAGTCCTCAATAGCCTGGATAAACCCCTCTACTGACATTAGACGCAAGGAGTAGCCGCCGCGTTTCAGGAGGGGAAGCGTCTGCGCCGCATTTGTCGTGGCTGTAGGGTCACCACCGTGGGAGAGCAAATCTCGTAGCGACTTCATATCCCGGAAATACAGCCGGACGTCGTCGCCACTGAGATATGCCCAAGGGAAGACATGTCCATAGGGAGAAGTTCTGGAAATCTCGTATTCTCACCTTCCAATCTGGGCGGGGGTCGTATCCCCACACCCGGTGGATCTGCGAGGCCACTCGGTCGGTTGATATACCGAGCGAACGGTTCTTTATCGCTCGGAAGTTGGTCAGAGCATCGAAGTATGCCTCGAGCGGCCCCAGACCAACGCCGAGCTAGCCAAGGCCTTCGGCGAGAAGCGGGCCACCGTGCTAGATCACGTACGCATCCTTGTCGGTACCGGTTTCCTCGTCGAGGAGGCGACCCGGCCCGGCCCCCGAGGCTCGACCGAGAAGCCCTACCGAGCGACCGGACGGTCGTGGCGTCTGGAGGGAACCCTCCGCGACGGGCTAGACGACGCCGTCCTGCGGGCCACCCTCCAAGCCGTGGCCGACGAGGTAGCCGAGGCCGGTCCTGGAGCGGTCATCGAAGGAGCACGCCTCGCACTGCGGCTCACGCCCGACCAACTCCAAGCCCTCGTCGGGCAACTCCAAGACCTCCTCGCGAACCACCGGGCGGCTACCTCGGGGACAGTCCACCCGGCGGCGACCCCTACGCCCTGCTGGTCCTCCTCCACCGCCGCCAAGGCTGCGAACTAAGGGGACACGGGAACACTCGGCCAGGATCGGCTCGAAACCTTGCCGCAGGGGCCAGAGTCCGGCGGCGGGCAATTCTGCTGTGCTGCGAACAGAACAGAACAGAACAGAATGCCACGCCAGAATCACGGTGGCGCCATAGGCGCGGCCATCTAGTTCAGGACCGGCACGTATGAAGCGGCATTTTAGACGGGCGCCCCGTCCGTCTCGCTCGCTGATCCCCAGCTCGGGATAGTCAACTGGGGACCGGTTTGCGCGCCACGAAGTGGGTCCGGTCGCCCGCGCTGATGGTGATCCGCTCGAAGCCGAGGGCTTGTAGCCGGACCATCAGGGTGCCGGGCTCGACCGGGTTGTAGGTGTCGTCCTCGTGAAAGCGGTGCAGCTCGTCGCTGGGCCGGCTATCGGACCCGATGAGCACGGCACCGGCCCGCAACACCCGGAGCACCTCGACCAGCAGCATGTTCTGCAGGCCGAACGTCGGCACGTGGTGGAGCATGGTGAACGATCCGGCCGAGTCGAACGAGCCATCGGCGAAGGTCATGGCCGTCGCGTCTCCGTGCACTACCTCCACGTTCGTTCCGGCGAAGCGGACCACCAGCTTCTCCGCTGCCACCTCGTCGAACTCCACCACTACCAGCCGCTCCACCCGGTGGCGCAACCAGTCGGTGGCCGCCCCCGGACCCGGGCCGACCTCCACCATCTCGGCCCCCAGATCGACGGCCCGGGCCAGCGGGGTCAACACGTCGGTCTGCAGGTGCTCGGCCCACTCCGGGCTGGAGCACAGCTTGGCGTGGTGTTCGTTCACCGCAGTGAGGCTACCGATGGCTCGATGGGCCCGGGCACACAGCTACTCGGAGCACCGCAGAACGATCGGCGGACCCGAGCGCCCAACGCAACAGGAGCGGTTCAGGTAGGCCCTACGGCCTGTTCCGCTGCCACCGGTCGGCGCGGCCCACTACGCTCATCCCGGTCGATTCGTACGTGGCGATGGCCGTCTCGTTGTCGGTGTCGGTATCGACCTCCACCGTCACGTGGCCCGCCTCGATCAGCAAGCCGAAAGCCTTCGCCAGCAGCGCAGCCGCTAATCCTCGGCGGCGGGCCGTCGACGAGACTCCGAGCCACGCGATCCACGCACGACCTGGCGGAGTACGAGCCACGAGCGCGCCAGCGGGCACACGATCGATCTCCGCCAGCAACCACACCCCCGGGTACTCGCCCTCCTTGGCCCGCTGGTCCTCCTCGAAGGCGTCGAAGCCCGGGACTCCCTGATCCCAGTAGGCAACATTGGCTTCCGAGAGGACGGCATACAGGGCCTGACGATCTCTCCTTGCCGACGCCACCCGAACCCTGACTCCCCGACTCGCATCGCTCGCCGGCGCCTCCTTCCAAATCGTGAGATCCGCTGACAACCTCGTGTTGCTGTGAACGACGCTCCATCTGTGATCAGCAAGCAGCGGCGCGATCGGCGTGGCGGGAAACTGGTACACCGTGACCGGGACACCCGCACCGGTCGCGTCGTGATCAAACCAGTCATCGAGCACACCCAAGAGGCGGGCCGCCGTGTTCTCGGGTTCGGGCCTCGGCGCGACGACCAGCTCAGCCCGGAGTTGACCTTCCTGGGGAGCCCGGTGGAGCGCGACGAACCCGCCCAGGCGGCCAGCGTCGTCGACGAGCACAGCGGTCCGCGCGTGAAGGTCGAGCCCAGGAACCGCGAGCAGCCCACGGATGTCCGACTCCGACGTGAGTGCGCGGCCCACCAGTGCCAATTCCTCGCTGCGGAACAGCTCGACCAGCGCTTCGGTGTCGGTGCCACGCACAGGTCTGAGCTCCACGTTGCCAAGGCTGCCAGCGGTAGACACGCTGTAGCAACCGAGATTGATCACCGAGGCGGCACCGTCTCGGCGTCTCGAAGCTGGCCCGGACGATCAGCGTGTGGTCCACCGTTCCGGCCGTACTGCCCCGCTCGCCCCGCTCCCAGCCCGGCGTCCGCAGCACAGCGGCCCATCTCGTGGACGTGGCCCGTGGCGACGATCTGAGCGAGGCGGTCCTGGCCGACATCTAAGCGGACGACGCGGACAGGTCTGGGTGAAGGCCGCCGAGTGCCCGAGGAGCCCTGCCGACGCCCCGCAAGCAGATCCCCTATTGGCCATCGGTCGGGCTGGTCAGGAGGGCTGCGGGCCGCCGATTACGCGTCAACGACCCCTTCGCCTGGCGGCGGTGATCGTCAGTTGCCGCCGGCGAACCACGGCAGGCAGGCGTCCAGGCCGGCGACCGTGACCTGGGCAGACGCCCAGTCCTCGCGGGTTAGCCTGAGGTGCTGTAGCTCGACGACGCCCGCGGGCGAGTCGGTGAGGCTGACGCCGTTATCGACGTAACCCAGCCGACGGGACACCGCCAGGGACGGCGCATTGTCGATGCGCGCCGAGGAAATCGCAGCTCTCGCGCCCAAGTGGTCGAAAGCCAGCGCCAGGATCGCGGTACGCATCGCCACGGCGGTGCCGCGGCCGCGGCCGTGAACCGCGAGCCACGAGCCCGAGTCGACGGTCCGAAGCTTGACGAAGTCGTCGCCCTCGAGCGCCTGCAGTCCCACCAGCTCACCCCGAAACTCGACCGCGAAGTCCAGGCACCAAGACGACGGAGACCAGCTGCCGCGGTGATACCAGATCCGCTGCACGAGGAGCCGGTGACGGTTCCGCTGGTCCGACAAGCCGGCGAAGTGCTCCCAGCTTGGATCCTGCTCGTCGTCGCTGGGGAAAATCGCCGCGATCGCCGGCAGGTCTGCGTCGGTTACGGGGCGTAGCAGAACGTCTCCGATGCTCAGGCGCAGGTCAAACAGCGGCCACTCCACGACATAAAGCCTAAGCGAGCGCACGTCGCTCGTCGGAAGCCGGCGGGGCGGTAAACGCGAGCGGGGGTGCCCGCAGCAGGATCCCCAAATGGGAGTGCGCCAGCCTGTGCCCGGCTCGGTACATCGGTGGCTGATGGCCGACCGGAGCACCACCTGCTTGCAGCAGCGAGCGCAAGCGACGCCTGGCTTGCCCGCTGTCTAGCCGCGCCGAACAGATCGTCCTGCGCAGGCAATCCGTGGTCTGACTGGAAGGGCACCGACCCGGACGCATGATCGGCAGGTTTCTGAGCGGCGGGCGAACGAGGCCATGATGCCAACTGTCAACCACACTTCGTGTGGCAGGTGGTGGCCGCCCCGGGGGACTTCTTGGTGGCCGCCGACATGCAACCCGCCCGCTCGGGTCGAATGCAGACTCCGCCTGTCTCTGTTCCATCGCGCGTCCATCGCGCGCGATGCGGAATCCGAGGCTGTTCAAGGGGGTCCGTCGATTTCCGGAGACCGGCTCTGACCAGCACTTTTCGTCCCGGGCGGTCCGTCGGAATCCAGCTCTGGCGAACTGATAATGCTGAGGTCGGAGGTTCGACTCCTCCTAGCCCCACCACGCTGACCTGCCGTTTTGTGGCTCCAGCCGCTCGTTCAGGTGCGCTTGCACCACATTGCACCACGGCCGGCGCCCCCTCCGCTGGTGTCAGTCGGCCTGTCCTCCCCTGGCAGCGTGACCTCAGCATGGCAGCGACTCCGAAGCTCCTCTGCCCCGTCTGGCGGGCAGCCAGCGGCTGGGTCTGGCTCAAACCGGCGGTTCGAGGACGGCGTAGGAATCTGAGCGGCCGAGCGGCCGAGGTGCTTCGGAGGAAATTTCTCGGCGACGAGCCAGGCGCCGGTCGCCGTTTCGACGTGGCCCCGAGACTGGCGGGGCGGACGTGTGGGGGCGTCGTTGTGGGCGGTTACATCGGAACCCACTCGACTCGTTGGGTCAGGTCGTCGCGGCCGTTCCCGGAGATCCGCTTCGAGGTGGAGGGCCATGCGCGGGAGTGGGGGGCAGGTGAGGTGTGGTGGTGGGCGGAAGGAGAAGTCGGACCGGCCGTTGATGAGGCGCTGCGCGCGCCGGTGCGGAACTGACGGTGACGCAGATGGTCATGGCACGGTCGCTCGTGGACGGCGAGGCGGACGCCTGGTTGGCCGACGCCGACGCGCCGGGCGTGGCGACCACGGTCGTGTCCGACGAGGCGGCGTTCCGGGCGCTCACCCAGGTGGAGACCGCCGGGTGGGGTCGGGTTCCGCCGTCGCCGGCGGTGCTGGCCGAGGGCTGGGAACGGCTGCGAGCCGACGTGGCGTCCTCGGCCGCCTTCGCGCTGCTGGCGACGATGGACGGGCCGCCGGCGTCGGTCGGCCGATGCCGTCTGTTCGGCTCGGTCGTCCGTCTGTTCGGGGCGGTCACCCTCCCGTCGTTCCGCCGGCGCGGCCTGTACCGCTCGGTTCTGGCAGCTCGCTGCCGGCTCGGTCGGGCTGAAGGCGCCACGCTGGCGTTGACCAAGGCCCGGTCCGCCACGTCGGCGCCGGTGCTGGAGCGGGTTGGCTTCCGCTCCTACGGTGCCGAACGCTGTTGGCGCCTCCAGGTCGACCGCTGAGCACCGCGCCCAGACGGGCACCAGCGAATGGACCGACAGCACGCTGAGCACGAAGACGACGGCGTGTTGGGCGCCGGCATCCCGACGACCATCACCCACGGTGCCGGACCGGGCGGCGCACACTCCCGTCGATCTGCGCTTGGCCGGATCGCAGGAGGCGGACGGAGCATGGGCGCAGTGGTAGGGATCAGCGAACTCTCCCCAGACTCGATCACTGAAATTCCCCATCCTTGAGCGTGGTGGTGGGCCTGTCGTAGAGGTCCACTAATCGGGTTGGGGGCTCCTCGACGCTGACGGTTCCGACCAGTCAGCACGAGGAGCCCTCGGCCCATGTTCTCAAGGAGTGAAGACGTGGAAGTGCATGCTCTGTCCAAGCGGGGGTGGTCGATCTCGGCCATTGCCCGTCACCTCGAGTGCGACCGTAAGACGGTCCGCTCCTATCTGAACGGCGAGCGCGAGCCGGGGGTCCGTCGTTCGTCGGCACCGGACCCGTTGGCTCCGTTCGTCGCGTATGTGGTCGCCCGCTTCGTCGACGACCCGCACCTGTGGGCCTCGGCGCTGTTCGACGAGGTCGTCGCCCTCGGTTATGGCTGTTCGTATCCGAGTTTTGCCCGTCAGCTGCGGGTGGCTGGGCTGCGCCCGCACTGCGAGGCGTGCTCGGGGGTGGCCGGCCGGGAGACGACCGAGATCGACCACCCGGCCGGCGAGGAGATCCAATGGGACTGGGCCGAGCGACGCAAGGCGCCGTGGGGGGCCACGGCGTATGTGCTGCTTGGGACCCTGTCGCACTCGGGCCGGACCCGGGCGGTGCTGGCCGAGTCGATGGACCAGGCGCATCTGGTCGAGGCGATGGATGGCGTGTTGCGCCGGCTGGGGGGCACGGCGCGGGTGTGGCGCACCGACCGCCTGGCGACGGTGATCGTGCCGGGCACCGGGGATGTGCAGGCCTCGTTCGTCCCGGTGGCGAAGCACTATGGGGCGACGGTGATCGCGTGCCCGCCCAGGCGGGGGAACCGCAAGCGGGCGGTGGAATGCGGCGTGAAGTTCATGTGCGGCCGCTGGTGGCGCACCATGACCGCCACCACCGCTGCCGACGCCCAGGTCAGCTTGGACCGGTTCTGGGCCACGACCGGCGATGCCCGGCTGCGCCCTGCGGGGCGATACGCCGAGCCCGGCGAGCTCCTCGAGGGTGACCGGCCGCGCTGGCCGAGCGTCGGGGAGCTCGCCGACGCAGAGGCCCTCATGGCCCTGCCGGGCGTGCCGTTCCCGGCGACGGTCGAGGTCACCCGGCCGGTGGACGATCGGGCCAGCGTGGCGTTTCGGGGGAACCGCTACTCGCTCAACCCGGGCATGGGCGGTGTCGAGGTCACGTTGCGTCACCGGCTCGGCACCGCGACGGTGGAGATCTTCGCTCCCGCCGGTGCCCTGTTGGTCTCCCATCGCCTCGCGCCGGCCGGGGCAGGATCGATGGTGCGCACCCCCGGCCACGCTGACGCCTTGGCCAAGGTGGTGCTCGGCCAGTTCTCCACCGCCCGGCCATGTGACCGCAAGGCCAACCGCCCGCCGGGGCCGGCCGCGCTGGCCGAGCGGGCCAAGCTCAGCGGCCCTCACAGCGCCGAGCCGGCGGTGGACCTGGCCGAGCTGGCCGAAGTGATCCGCCTCGCCTTCCCCGGCTGCGTGGACGTCTCTGACAAGGAGGTGTCGGCATGAGCGCGGGGTCCGACTACCAGCGCCTGCGGTCCCACCTGGCGTTCCTGCGCATGACCGCGGCGGCCGAAGCGCTGCCCGGCCTGATCGACGAGGCCATCGGCGCCAACCTGTCGAACCAGGCGTTCCTCGAACGGCTGCTGGCCATCGAGGTCGACGCCGTCGACGAGCGTCGCCGGGCGGCCCTGGCCCGCTTCGCGTCGCTGCCCTCGCCGTTCACCCTGGCCGACTTCGACTTCTCCGCCCAACCATCGGTCGACCCCAAGCTGATCGCCGAGCTCGGCACCCTGCGCTTCGTCGAAGACGCCACCAACGTGTTGCTGATCGGCCCGCCCGGCGTCGGAAAGACGATGCTCGCGGTCGGTCTCGGCCACGCCGCGGTCGCCGCAGGGATGCGGGTCTACTACACCACCGCGGCGGAGCTCGCGGCCCGCTGCCACCGCGCCGCGCTGGAAGGTCGCTGGGCGACGACCATGCGCTTCTACGCCGGACCGCGCCTGTTGATCGTCGACGAAGTCGGCTACCTCCCGATGCCCGCCGAGGCCGCCGCCGCCCTGTTCCAAGTCGTGTCCCAGAGATACCTCAAGGGCAGCATCGCTCTGACCACCAACCTCGGGATCGCCTCGTGGGGCAAGGTCTTCAACGACGACCCCATGATCGCTGCCGCCATGCTCGACCGCCTGCTCCACAAAAGCGTGGTGCTCAACATCGACGGCGACAGCTACCGGATGCGCACCCACCGAGCCCGAGCCGAGGCCACCCGCAAGGCGGTCGGCCGACCATGACCCTCCCGTCGTGTCACGATACCGTCACGATGACCTGCCCCGTCTGCCAGCACCCCTTCACTCCCGTCGGCCGTCAGAAGTACTGCTCCGAGGCGTGCCGGGCCGCCGCCTACAGGCGACGCCGCGACGCCCACCAGCCGACCGTCACCGTGCCCAAGACCCAACCTCGCCGGCCGATCACCGTCTACGAATGCGACAGCTGCGCGGCCAGAGCCCTCGGCGATCAGCGCTGCGAAACCTGCGGATCGTTCATGCGCCGCGTGGGCATCGGAGGATGCTGTCCAAGCTGCGACGATCCCATCGCCGTCGCCGAGCTCGTAGGTGAGGAGGTGGTCACCGTCAGCCGCTGACTACGCTCACCACAAGCCCGCCGCCCAGCTCGACACCTGGGGAATTTCGGTGATCGACAATGGGGAAGTTCAGCGATCCGCAGCAGCAGATCTGGGCCCGTGCCGCCCGCTCAGCGTGGACCGGACGCCGGTGTGGTTCCATGGCGACATCGCAGCAGGCAACCTGCTGACCACGCACGGCGAGCTCAGCGCAGTCATCGACTTCGGAACCTGCGGAGTCGGCGACCCGGCCTGCGACCTCGTCATCGCCTGGACCCTTCTCGACCGCCACGAACGCCCGGTCTTTCGCGCCGCCGCCGAGCTGGACGACGAAACTTGGGACAGGGCGATGGCCTGGGCTCTGTGGAAAGCCCTCATCACCCTCGCCACCACGGACGACCCCCAGGCCGACGTACAAGGCTGTGCTCTCACCGAGCTCATGGCCGACCTCGGGGCCTGAGCCCGGGCCGCCAACCGTGACCGACCGAGCAGCGATCGTGCGATCAACGCCACACCCGCTTCACCGGCGGTTGTGCGGGGGCACCTTCCCGGCCCCTTCCAGCCTGAAGGACGGCGCGCACCGACGGACATAACCACGGCGCCGGCACCGAGCGGGCTCTTGAAGTCGGCCACGCCGAATCGCCGATCGCGCGCACGCGTCGAGCGGTCAGGGACGGCGGGCAGGCGCACCGAACGTCCCTGCACCGCGCCGGCGTTCGGCTGGCGTGATCTGTGCGACTCCGACGCCCAACCCGGTAGTCAGGCCGAGCGAGTAGCCGTCGATCGGCGCCTCCGATCAATGACCCTGCCGGCCGCCACCCCGTCCAGATCAGGCCGTCTGGTCGGGCGGCCCCATCAGATCAGACCGGCCAGCTACCAGCCGCCCGCAACTCGGCCCATCGGTCTTTCGTCAGTGCGGTGACATGAAGCTCGATGCTGCGGGCCGGGTCGACGGTCACCATGTCGAGGTGGAAGCCCAGCTTCTTCATGACGCGGCCAGAAGCGACGTTGGCTGGCTCGAAGATGCTCACGATCCTGTCCAAGCCCAAGCTCTCGAAGCCCCACTCGACCCAAGCAGCCCCAGCTTCAGTGGCATACCCCTGCCCACGCCACGCCGACCCGAGGCGCCATCCCACCTCAACGGCCGGCAGGATCACGGGCAGGAACGTCGGGATCGAGAGCCCCGCCCAGCCAGCGAGATCACCGCTCGCGTGATTCGCGACTGCCGCCGAACCGAAGCCGGCCTTTGCATACTGGTCGAGGACACGCTGCAAGAACTTGCCCGTCTCCTCCCGGGTCTGTCCCCTCCCAAGTGGGTACTGCCATAAGGACGGTTCAGCGTGGAGGGCGGCAAGAGCATCGAGATCGTCGCCCCGCAGAGGCCGAAGCACGAGTCGCTCGGTGTCGATGCTGGGCATCATGGGGCCACGTTAGAACCGAGTGTCAGGCGGGCCCAACTCGCCGCTGACAGACCAACGAGCACGAACAGGCGTGCGGACACTCCTTGAGAGCCCGACGGTCACGCACCGTCGGAAGGTAACGCCCGGCGTCGATGCCGAGCGCATAACACCGTGACGGACAAACGCTGACCTAACAGCCCGCCGCTCCGAGTCGGCGTTCGGGCGCCCCCCCGTCGGAACACCGGTCGCTGGTCGGGTGGGTGCAGAATGTTCGTCCTGCAGTCGGCGTAGTGGACAGGTGGCCCCATCAGCGTGTGCCGTGAAAGAAGGGGGCGCCGGACCGCCTGCGAAGGTCATGCCTCCAGGTCGGCACGCAGCTTGGCGCGGTGCTCCTCCAGCGCGGTGACCTCGGCTCGGAGCTTCTTCAAGTTTCGGTCGACCCGGGCCAACTCGGCACCCGTGCGACGCTGCCGGTGGTCCTGATCGTTGTGGGTGCTGTCCATGAGTCCCTCGACCTCGCGGCGAAGGAGCCTCAACCAGGGGTTGCCGGCGATTACCCCGACTCGGTACTGAAGCTGACCGGCGTCGATCGCGGCGACGATCTCGTCTTGGGTCAGGCCGAATTCCCTGCGTGCTGTCTTGTCGCTGAGGGTCGCACCCTTTCGGCTCCACTCTTCTTGCACGGGAACGTCCCTTCCTTTCATGACCCACATGGTGTTGGCTCCGTGAGGGTGAGCCGTCTGCGCGAGGGCGGCTACTCCAGGCTGGTTTGGGCTCGCAGGCTGTTCAGGACCCGGAGAAGTACTGGAGCGTCCCGGACGCTGGTTTCCCAGAGGAGGTCGACGTCCAGTTTGTCGAGACGCTGATGGGCGAGTCGATCCCGGAACCGGATCGGCGCCGACAGCGGGGGTGCGCCCTGGGGGGTGCCGGTCATCTGTGCGTAGTGCTTCAGGGCGCTGCCTGTGCTCACCCAGCAGAACGCCAGGGCACGGCTCCGGTCCTCGCTGGACTCGAAGGTCGCTCGGCCGCCTTCGGAGACGACCGGGCGTACCTCCTGGAGGCCGTGGATCGCAGCGTCGAGCTGCGCAGCGACCTCCTCGGGGCGGCTCACGCAGTCGGAGCGGGAGCGAGCAACTCGCGAGGATGAGCCCCGGGCGCACCAGAGGAGGTGACGCTGACGCGGTGGCGGAGCAGGGCCTCGGCCTCGGCCTCGAACTCGGCGAGGTCAAAGTAGGTACGGCCTTCCTCCAAGGTGACCACGAGCTCTGCGGGATCAGTGCCGAGTTGGACGGCGTTGATCCCGTGACGGGGTGCAAGCTCGGCCAGAAGGCGCGCTGCTTCCCGAAGCAGTCGATCATCGGCGCTGGGCAACTCCACACCATGAAGCGTACGCTGGTCGCCCGACGAGTGGCCCCCGGCAAAGGCGGACCGCCGTCTGGGCGGCTGACGCTTTGGCGCCCGACGTCTGAGTGAGAGTGGCGACTCGGACCGAAGGGGTTCAGGTCGGTTCTCCGGGCTGCTCTGCACCACGGATGCACCACGAGCGTTGGCCAGGAACGGTTATCAAGTACAAGTACGAGGCGGGGGCGACGAGATCCTCATCAGATCTAGATGGCGATGACCCAGCCCGTGCCCTCAGCTTAAGGAGCCCGGAACCTGGTGGTAATGGGTGGGTGAGGAGCCACGGCTGCGGGGTCGGTCTTTCGATCTCTAGGGCAACCGCCTGTCCGCCTCGGGCGTGATGGGTCTGGGCCGGCGTCCGCTCGAAGGGGGAGGTGACCGGGCCATGCTCGGCTGCGGGAACCACGGCTGCGCAGGATTGAGGGAACCGTTCCCTGTGCGCAGGAGACTTACTGCCGTGAAGAACGTGGTGGCGGAGGGAGACACGGTGGGCGTGACCGGCCTGCCGTCGGATTTCGAGACGTTCTACGGTGACTCGTTCGCGGAGGCCGTTCGCTTGGCATGGCTGCTGTGCCGCTCTACTCCCGTCGCCGAGGACCTTGCGCAAGACGCCTTTCTGGCTCTGCAAGGTCAGTTCCACGAGGTCTCCTCCCCGAGGGCCTGGATCAACCGGGCGATCGTCAACCGTGCGCATACATGGCACCGCGACGAGTCCCGCCATGAGCAACGCCTCAAGACTATGCAGATCGATCAGCCCGGCTTCGACCACGCTGACCTGGACCTTCTCGACGCGATCAGCGACCTGCCGTATCGGCAGAGGGTGGTGGTCGTCGCCCGATACTGGGGTGGCTGGAGTGAGGCCGAGATCGCAGAGGTCCTGGACTGCCGACCAGGCACCGTGAAGTCGCTCGCATCCAGAGCTCTAAGCCGCCTTCGACAGGAAGTGACCCGATGAGCAAGACGGACGTCTCTCTGGAGGAGCACCTCACATCGGTCCTCGCCGCGGCAGCACACAGCGTCCAGGTCCCTCAGCCGCCGCCCCCGCTCCACGGCCCACGTCACGTCACACCGAGGCGACGACGGCGCCTCCCGCGCCGCTGGGTTGCCGGTGGGGTCGGTGTCGCAGCCGTCCTCTCCGGAGGCTCCCTGGCAGCAGCCAGCCTGCTCTCCCCGCACACCTCCTACGACCCTTTGAGGACGAGGATCAGCCCGACCAGCGCTGCCATCTCTGCGGCTATTCACGAGTCGTTGCCGCCTGGTTCCCGGGTCACAGCTTCACGTCAGATCGAGACGACGACAGCCCGCTATGACGACACCACGATCGCCGCTCCCGGACAGGAGTACGACTTCACGGTGTACCAGAAGTTTTCAAGCGAGGAGCTAGACCACTTCGGATTGTCCCGGATCCCTCTAGATGGAGGGACTGCGTGGGTCGGCTCTGACAGCACGCAACAGCGATCGATCTATTTTCTCAGTCGTGAAGGCATTGGCGTGTACGTGGCCGCTACCTCTGGTGCGGAACCTGCTGTCAGAGTGGCAACACTTGAGCGAGTGGCTGAGCAGCTCGCTTCGGCACTGAAAACCGAGTGATCTTGGACCGCCGTCTCCTTCAAACGGCGATCCAAGACCCCCCTCCTTCTTCGGCAGTTCTTGAAACTCGATAGTCCCGCTGACTGCTGGTTCAGGTAGGGCCCAGCCGACTGCCCAAGGCTCAAACAGAACGACGCAGCACTGAAGTTCTTGTTGATGAAGGTCTGAAGCTTCAAAATGGAGAACCCATCCTTTCAGACCTTGACCCCGTCGTCGAGACCGGGCCGCGTAAATGGGTCGGAGCGTCACCTCTGTAGAGTCCGTCGATTTCGTGGAGGTGGCTGGGATGGGTTGTGTGCTGTTGGGTTTGGCTGATCGGGAGGAGATCTCTCGTGGGGTAGCGGCGGGGCGGTCGGGCCGGGAGATCGCCCGGCGGATGGGCCGTCATTCCTCGGTGGTGAACCGTGAGATCGCCCGTCACGGCCGTCGAGACGGGTATCGGGCGTTGAGGCCGAGCGGGTCGCAGGAGTGTCGCGTCGGCGGGTGAAGCCGCGGAAGGTGGAGGCCTCGGCGATCTTGCTCGGAGAGGTGAACGCTGGGTTGGCCCAGCAGTGGTCTCCGCGTCAGATCGCGCGCAGACTGATCCTCGACCATCCTGACGAGCCGGGGTTGCGGGTGAGCCACGAGGCGATCTACCAGGCGTTGTACTGCCAGGCGCGAGGGCAGCTGCGCGTCGAGCTGACCGGGACACTTCGCCGGGGCGGTACCCGCCGGGTGAGCCGGGCCGAGCGCCGGGCGGTCACCGCAGCACGGGCCAAGGCGATCCCGGAGATGGTGCTGATCACCGAGCGGCCCGCCGAAGCCGAGGACCGGGCCGTGCCGGGACACTGGGAAGGCGACCTGATCATGGGCGCCGCGAACCGCTCCGCGATCATCACCTTGGTGGAACGCTCCACCCGCTTCGTGATCCTCGCCCGGGTCCCCTATGACCATCGTGCCGAACGGGTCGCTGGCCTGCTGTCGAGCGCCATGGGTCGCCTCCCGGCCCTGCTGCGCCGGTCGCTCACCTGGGACCAGGGCCGGGAGATGGCCGCCCACGCCCGCTTCAGCGTGGCCACGGGGATCCCGGTGTTCTTCTGCGACCCGCACTCGCCGTGGCAGCGCGGATCGAACGAGAACACCAACGGGCTCCTCCGCCAGTACTTTCCGAAAGGCACCGACCTGTCCGCTCACTCCCAAGCAGACCTCGACAATGTCGCATTCTTGGTGAACAACCGGCCACGCGAAACTCTCGGATTCTTGAAGCCGTCCGAACGATTGAACATGCTATTGTTGGCCAACGGTGACGCTGCGACCGCCTGAAACCGCCCCGTAACCCTCATTGCAATAGTCGTTTGAGAAGTCGGAGTCACGATATTCAGAGCTGAGCTCCGGCGTCTGGTCGATGTTGCCTCGGTGCATGCAGCCAGCGGCACCCCTGGCGCACTCGACGTTCTCCCACCAGGTCCCTTGATCGGTCGCGTAGGCCGGTGCGGCGACGCCGAGGAGGAGAACAGCGGTTGCGGCGGAAGCGACGGCAACCTTGCTGAAGAGACGCCCGCGGATCCTCGTCGTCCCACCTTGCCTGGTTTGTCCGCTGTGCTCGCAGCAGCCTTCTCGGCCAGTTGCTCCAGACCAGCGAGCGAGTCGACTGACCCGGCTTTGGATGAGCTTGAGACGTAGGACCCGCGCCCCCCGTCGCTTAGAGTAGATAAGATAGTAGACAGAACGGAATTGGCTGAAATTGTCCCCAATTCACGCAATGCCCGCTAGTGATGGTTGGTCCCATGATGTCGCTGACTTCCTGATTGCTGTCGAGCCGGTGGTAGCCAACGATCCTCCATCCGAGCGAGAGCGGGCTGTCCGGACCCCGTCGATGTCCGGGGCTGAGGGGTGCGTCTTCTAGCGCGGGGGAGCCGCAACCTGGTTTTCCGGTCATGTGAGCGGAAAACTGGTACTCTTGCTGCATGGACTACCAGCGTTCGGTGGAGGCGGTGATCCCCGGCGTGCAGGGTCGCGTGCTCGACGTGCTGTCACGGACTCACGCCGAGTTGTCGATGCGCCAGGTGGCTGGGTTGGCCGCGGTCAGCCAGACGCAAGCTAGCCAGGTGCTGGGCCGGCTGATCGAGCTGGGCATCGTGGAGCGCCGAGATGTCGGGCGCTCCGCCCTCGTCCGGATGGACAGGACCAACGCTGCTGGGCAATTGGTCGAAAGGCTCGCCGACCTCCGACACCTGGTCCTCGACAAGATGCGTGCCGCCGCCTCGGGCATCCATCCCACCCCGGTCTCGCTTGTCGTGTTCGGTTCGTTCGCGCGCGGCCAGTCCGCCGTGACCAGTGACGTCGACGTCCTCGCAGTGCGGGCAGCGGGCATCGACGCCGACTCCGACGGCTGGGTGAAGACCCTCGGGGCTTGGGCGGACGAGGCAGCCCACCTGGCCGGCAACCCGGTCAACCTGCTCGACTTGGCCGTCGCCGACTTGACACCGTTCCCGTCGCTCGATCCCAGGCTGTGGCGCGAGATCCTTGTCGACGGCATCGTCCTCGTCGGATCAGCTCCCGGGGACCTCACCGAGGATGGCTAGGCGACCGTCGGGGTCTCGGCCGGCAACCCCGCAGGACGGGCGGACCTACCTGGCCAAGGCGGTCGAGTGGCTCGACGCAGCCGAGGATGCCGCGGAGCGGGCCAATCACACCGCGACCGTCGGCGCGTCGGTTCATGCCGGCATCGCCGCAGCCGACGCCATCGCCTCCTCTTGCCGCGTCCCGTGCCGTCTCCCAAGCCCAGACCGTCCTCGGGCACCTGCCCGCCAACGGCGAACCCTGATCGACCCATGAGCTCTCCTCGCGGTGCCCGGAGCATCCACCTCGGATCCAGCCACTCCCGCGCCGAGCCACAGCGATTCCATCGAACACCTATCGAACATTCGCTGACGTCCACAGCCGCCCGGGCATCTGTGGAAAACCCGCTGAGCAGAGAAAATGCGTCCGTGTAAGCCGACCCGAGTCGGCAAGATACCCCTCCGAACGCTCTGATTATGATGCTGAGGTCGGAGGGTCGACTCCTCCTACCCCACCAGAAAGGCCAGCTCAGGGATGGTGTCAACCTCGCCACCGGAGTTCGATGCCGGCGCCATCGCGCGTGATCCCCGAGTCGGGCTCGGTGGGGCGGAACAGCTCGCCGAGCCGCCTCGCCGCGTCTTGGTCGGCGCTGGCGGTCGCCTGAGCGTAGATCCGGAGGGTGGTCAGCGGGGTGGCGTGCCCGAGACGGGTCTGCGCGGTCTTGACGTGGATCCCTCCGAGGACCAGAGCGGTCCCGGCGGGACGGTTCGTCGCAGTGATCGTGCGCATCCTTCTCGTCTGTCGCCGGTGCGGAAGGGTGCCGGAAATCGGTGGACACGACGGTGGTGAGAGCCGATGCTGGGGCATGTCGGACGGAGCGACCACCGCGAAGTTCTTGTTCGTGCCTCCTGCGGAGACCGAGGCGGGATGGGTGGTCTGCCGGCGAGTGCAGCCGGGCGACGCGGACGCTGTACGAGGCTGTGGCCGCGTCGGCCGAGCCTCTGCGGCCGTGGATGTCCTGGGCGGCCGGCTACACCGCGGAGATGGCCCAGGAGTTCGTCGACCGCAACGCGGTCCAGCCCGGCAACCCTCCCGGGCCGGAGGCGTCCTACCTGGTCCGCGATCGCGGCGGACATCTGCTCGGCGTGGGCGGGGTTCATGCCAGGCTGGGTCCGTCCGCGCTCGAGATCGGGTACTGGGTCGACGTGCGCCACACCCGACGCGGGGTGGCCACCCTGGCTGCTGCCGCGCTCACCGACCTGGGCCTGGGTATCCCTGAGGTCGCGGTGGTGGAGATTCACCACGACCAGGCCAACACCAACAGTGGGGCCATCCCGGCCCGGCTCGGCTACCAGCGCGTCGCTACGGTCGACCGCGAACCCGAGGCCCCCGGCGAAGCCGGCGTCGAGTTGCAGTGGCGCATGACCAGCGCCGCCTGGCCGGTCAGCTCCGGGGCGAGGCTGCTTGCGGAAAAGCGGGTAGCTGCGGGGTGAGAGCAAAGCCGGCGCCCCGACTCAGTGCGGTGGGCACGGTCAGTTGATGACCGGTCGTGAAGTACTCGCCCGGCTCGGTGACCGGAGAGTTGGGCGGGGGACGCTGCCGTAGGCTCCGACGCCGTGGGCAGCGCACGGGAGCCTCGCGTGTGGCTGTGGACGAGTGGTGTCGTGAGTTCGGGCCAGGGTCGGGCGGTGGTGATGTGCGTGGTGAACGAGACCGGCGAGACCTTCCACCACGGCCAAGAGGGAACCATGGATGGTTGGGACGGCTCGGGCTGGCAGCGCTCGGGGACGTTCGTGGCGTCCCTCATGGTCGGGCACCTCGGTCAGGTGTCGACCTCCGGGCGGATCGCGCGACCGTTGGTCGGTATGAGCGCGCACGGTCCGGGTGTGGGGATGGGGGGGTATCTCGGGATCGAGTCGCTGGCTCCGGGTCGCTACCGCTTGTCGCACGTAGGGTCGCCGGGGACAGAGAGCGAGGGCGGGCTCGCTCGCGGTGAGCTCGTCGTAGCTGGCTCGCCGGGCGACCTTTTGGAAGCGGATCTTGCCGAGCCTGCCGGGGCGGTGCTCGGAATCGACCGGGTACTGGTACCGACCTCGGGCGGAAGGGTCGCGCTCGAGCATCTCGACGGCTTGGCGCGTCTGGACAGCGACGAGAGGGTGATGGCGACACTCGGCGGCCCGCGACCAAGGGCGGTGACTGAAGCCCACGTCGGCTAGGACATCGAGCAGTGGGAGGAGCACGGGTTCGGGATGTACGCCCTCCTGTCCGACTCCGAGGAGGTCATCGGCCGCGTCGGCTTGCGCTCAGCGAGCCTGGCGAACCGGGCCGAGGTCGAGGTCGCAGACAGCTTCCTGCCCGACTGGTGGGGTCGGGGCATCACCACCGCAGCGGTCGAACAGGTCGTCGCCCTCGCCTCGCTGGCTGCGCTGGTTCCGTCCGTCGCGGCAACGGTCCTGGAGTAGCTGGCGGGTGAGGTCGCGGGCGTCGGCGCCGAGACGAACCTCGAGATCGCCGGCGCGCCGAACGACGCGGTGACCGGCTTCCATTGGCAGCCCCACCGCAGAAGCCCACTTCAGAGGTGGTCTTCCCATCGCTGCAAGAGTCCGGAGCCGGTTCCGGTCGGGAACGGGCAGGGGTGCGTCGACCGGTCCGGCTCCCGGGCCGCTCGGTGACCGTCGCTCCCGGGGCGCGCTTACCATCCGATGGTGGGCCCGGTGATCGAGCGGTTGTTTCCCGCCCGGCTGGGTTCCCGGTTTCGTTGGCTGGTTGCGTCGTTCTGGACGGCCAACCTCGGTGATGGGTTCGCCCTGGCCGCCGGCCCGTTGCTCGTCGCCGCCCGGACCCACAACGCCGGCCTGGTCGCCCTCGCCCTGCTCCTCCAGCGCCTGCCGTGGCTGGTCTTCGGCGTGTTCGGCGGCGTCCTCGCCGACCGAGTCAACCGGGTCACCCTCTCCGCCGTCGTCGAGCTGGCCCGAGCCGCCGTCCTGGTCGTGCTGGCAGCCGCCATCCTCACCGGATGGGCGGACATCGCCGTGGTGCTCTCGGCCCTGTTCGTCCTGGGCACCGCCGAGGTGTTCAGCGACACCGCCACGACATCCCTCCTGCCGTCCCTCGTCGGCCGCGACGACCTCACGCTGGCCAACTCACGGGTCCTGACCGGGGTCGTCACCCTCAACCAGCTGGCCGGGCCGCCCCTCGGCGCCGTTCTCTTCGCCGCCGGCATGGCCGTTCCCTTCGTCGGCCAAGCCGTGCTCGTCGGTCTCGGCGCCGTGCTGATCACCCGGATCCGCCTCCCGGCCCGCCCGCCGGCGACCGCCGCCTCCCACCTGCGCACCGAGGTGGTCGACGGCTTCGGGTGGGTCACCCACCACCCCGCGGTGCGCACCCTGGTGCTCACCATCTTCGTCTTCAACGTCACCTTCGGCGCGGCGTGGTCCGTGCTCGTCCTCTACGCCGAGGAGCGCCTGCACCTCGGCGCGATCGGCTTCGGTCTCCTGACCACCGCCAGCGCCGTGGGCGGGGTGGCGGGCACGCTCGGCTACGGGTGGCTCACCCGCCGGGTCAGCCTGGGCAACATCATGCGGGTCGGGCTGATCATCGAAACCTTCACCCACCTCTCCCTGGCCCTCACGACCACCCCGGCGGTGGCCATCGGGATCATGGTCGTCTTCGGCGCCCACGCCTTCGTGTGGGGCTCCACCTCGGTCACCGTGCGTCAGCGGGCCGTGCCCGAGGCCCTGCAGGGGCGCGTGTCGAGCGTCAACAGCCTCGGTGTCTACGGCGGCCTGGTGCTCGGCGCTGCCCTCGCCGGCCCCATCGCCGGCCGCTTCGGGGTGACCGGCCCCTTCTGGTTCGCCTTCGCCGGCTCGGCGCTGTTCGTCGTGGCCATGTGGCGCCAACTCGCCCACATCGCCCACGACGACACCAACCCCAATCCGTACCCCACGCAAGCGGCACCCTGAAAAGCGGAGACGGGCCATGTAGGAGGACTGCCTCTTGCCCGTCCAAGTCTCGCCGAGGACGGTGCAGACATGTCGGTGGGCCCCTTGTGAGCCGGCACCGAACGGCATGATCCGCCAGGCGGTCAGGGGAGGGAGGCGACTCCGGCGACGGACAGCCGTGCGCCAGTGTCCCGGGAGCACAATGGCCCGACAGGTCGTGGAGGAGAGGGATGGAGGACGAGGCCGAGAGGTTGCCGCACGAGGGCGTCACCGAGGTGTGGCGCGTCAGATCCACCGTGCGCCGGCCGTGCCGCCCGTTCACCGCGACCGTGCAGGCCTACCTCCGCCACCTCCGCTCCCGGGGCGTGGACTTCGTCCCCGAGCCGCTAGGCTACGACGACCACGGTCGGGAGATCCTCGAGTTCGTCGAGGGCGACGTCCCCGACGACCCTCTGCCCGACACCGTCTGGCCGGACGAGGTCCTGGGGTCGCTGGCCCGGCTGATCCGCCGGCTCCACGACGCGGCGGCGGGGTGGGAGCCGCCGTCGGACGCCGTGTGGGGGTCGATCCCCGGGCAGGACGGGGTGTCGGTCCCGGCCCTGTTCGACCGGCCCGAGCTGGTCGGCCATCAGGACTACTGCCCGGGCAACGTCGTGTTCCGCGACGGGCTGCCTGTCTCGCTCATCGACTTCGACCTCGCCGGCCCGACCTCCCGGGTCAGCGATTGCGTCAACGCCATGTACTGGTGGGTGCCGCTCCTCGACCCCGCGGACCGGCGGCCTGCGGCGCGCCAGCTCGAAGCCGGCCGTCGCCTCCGCGTGTTCGCCGACGCCTACGGCATGTCCGACCGACAGCGGGCCGCCGTTGTGGCGGTGGCCGTGCAGCGCGCCCGAAACAGCGGCGTCACCATGGCCGCGGCGGCCGCCGCCGATCCCGTCTTCGCTCGGTGGTGGACCGGCGGCCTCCAGGAGCGGACAGCACGGGCCGAGCGGTGGGTCACCGACCACGCCGCCGACCTCGGCGCCTCCCTCCTCGCCTGACTGCTGCCGCCGCCGCCCGGTCCGCAAGGGGATTCGCTGGGTTGATCGCTGAGCAGTCGGCCCTCGACGCGCCACCTGTAGGCGGCCGTCCGCTCCTACGCTCACTGAGGTGGCGATCACCTCAGGAGCCCGTGTCCTCGGTGGTCCCGGGCACGGAGGAAAGACGCCCAAGCGCACGGGGCGCGCCCGCCGTCCGGTCTGGCTCGCCATCGCCGCGAGCATGGCGGTGGTCGTCGCGGTGATCGCCGTCGTGGTCGGTCAGTCCGGGACGGGTCGTCACGCGGCCAGGTCACGGGTGGTCTCGGGGTCGCCTACGGCCCATCTCCCCGCCGCCGGCCTGCCCACCCTCGGCACCTCCCGCGCCGTCGAGGTCGACAACCGGGAGCTCAACGATGTTGGCGACCCCTATGTCCTCCCCGTGCCTGCCGGCGTGGACGGTAACCGGGGACCCGGCTACGTCCTGTACTGGACGACCGACTGGGCCGCCAACGTGCCGACCGCAGTCTCCACCGACCTGGTCCACTGGCGGCGGGTGGCCGATTCCCTCCCCGTCCTGCCCTCGTGGGCGCTGGTGGTGCGCCCGCCGCCCTCCTGGTCCGCCCCGCCGGGAGTATCGACGCTGACCTGGGGACCCACGGTGCACCAGGTGGCTGGCGGGTGGGTCCTCTACTACAGCACGGAGGAAGCCAGCACGAGGCGGGAGTGCCTCGGGGCGGCCTTCTCGACCAGCCCCACCGGCCCGTTCGCCGACACCTCGTCGGCGCCGCTGGTCTGCCAGGCGGCCCTCGGAGGCGACATCGACCCGAGCGTCGTGGCATCCGCACCGGGGCACCTGGCCTTGGTCTGGAAGAACGACGGCAACGCCAACGGGAGGGCGGTCAGCATCTGGGAGCAGTCCCTCACCCCCGACGGCAGGTCCACCAGGGGCAGGCCGGTGCGCCTCATCGGCTCGGACCAGGCCTGGGAGCACCACATCATCGAGGGCCCGGCGATGCTGTCCGACACCAGGGGCGGGTGGTGGCTGTTCTATTCGGGGGGCACCTGGCAGTCCGGCACGTACGACACCGGCGTGGCCTGGTGCGCCACCGTGGCGGGCCCGTGCCGTGAGCCGGCGCACGCTCCCCTGCTCGCCAGCACCGCGACCGCCGTCTCGCCCGGCGGCCTCGACACCTTCGTCGACCACCATGGCCGACTGTGGGCCTCGTACTCCGCCTTCCCCACCGTGCCGGCCGACGCCCGGGCGGCCATGGAGTCGCCCCGTGTGCTCGAGCTGGCCCCGGTCCTGTCGCACTGATGCGCCACGCCGGGAGGCTTCGACCCGAAGATGTCCGGCAACGAGAACGAAGCCCCAGCCGAACCGCTCCATCGCGCGGTCGCTGAGCGCGAAGATCGAGGATCGCCGGACCCGAGATGACCTTCGCCGCCTTCGATGGACCCGGTCTGGCTCACTGGCTCTCCGGGACCGGAACAGCTCATCGGGCGCGTCCAGGTTGGCGGGCAGCCGGTCGGCTTCCTCTGGGTCGGACCCGCCGGCGATGACCCGCACCGATGGTCGCCCACAACGTCGTGGCGCGCCATCTCTACGCGTCGCTCGATCACGAGGAGAGCTCTGTGCAGATGCGCAAGGCGCTGTAGCTGACCCGGTCCGCCCACCGACTCGGGAAGGAGGGTTGTCCCCGCGGATCAACCGCCCCTTCAGGTTGCCGTCCTCACGCTCCTCCTCGGTCTGGTCCCGACCGGGATCCGCAGGATCGGAGGGCGGGTGGCCGGTGGGCACGGGCCGCGGGGCCTCAGGCGGGCGGAACGTGCCCGACGAGGCGATCCCAGAGCTCGTAGTCGGTGTCGCGCTTGGCCACGTACCGGTTGTCGTCGTCGGCCTCCTGGTCGCCCATGGCCGTGAACGGCGTGCGCCCGGGATCGTTGAGGTCGACGTAGGTCGAGCCCTGGTCGAGGCGGGTGCCGACGGTCAGCACCGACAGCGCCTTGAGGTCGGCGCCGTCGAGATCATGGACCACGGCGCGCGTGCCCTTGTCGTCGGCGGCGAGCACGGACTCGTCGCCGTGGCCACCGCCCGACTGCTCGGCGCTGAGGTCGGCGGCGAAGTCGTCACCCTCCGTGTGCTTCCTGGAGCGGGTGGCCTCCTCCCGCCGGACGTCGTGGGTCTGGCCGTGCCGCCCCGCCGGGCCGCCCTGGTCGGCGTAGGGCTTGCGGCCGTCACCGGTGCTGCGATCATCGTTCCTCGCCATGTCCCACATGGTTCCCTGCGACGCGGTCGCCCAATCAGGACCCCTGATCCGGCCCTCCCGCCGCCCTACTCGATCGGCGCCGGCACCGACCGCCTGGTCGTCGCCAGCGCGGAGCCGGCGTTGGCTGCGACCACGAAGGCGATGGCGATCAGCTCACGGCCGGCGAGACGTTGCCCGAGGAAGGCCAGGCCGGCGAGGGCGGCGAGGGCCGGATCCAGGCTGAGCAGCACCCCGAAGGCGCGGGCCGAGACTCGGCGGAGGGCGACCAGCTCCAGGCTGTAGGGGAGCACCGAGGAGAGCATGGCGATGACCACGCCGAGACCGAGGGCGACCGGCTCGATGATCCGCCCGCCGCTGGCGACGAGGCCGACAGGGAGGATGACGATCGCGCTCACGCACATGGCCAGGGCGAGGCCGTCGAGGCCCTCCACGCGCCGGCCGGTCTCGCGGCTGAGCAGGATGTAGGCCGCCCAGCAGGCTCCGGCGGCCAGCGCCAGCAGGACCCCCGTCCGGTCGAGGTGGTGCGGTGCGGCCGCGAGGAGGGCCACGCCGCCGGCGGCGAGGGCGGCCCACACCACGTCCAGCTTGCGGCGGGACCCGACCACGGCGATGCCGAGGGGGCCGACGAACTCCAGCGTGACCGCCGCGCCGAGCGGGATCCGGTCGATGGCCAGGTAGAAGCTGAGGTTCATGGCGGCGAGGGCCACGCCGAAGGTCACCACGACGGTGAGGTCGGACCGCGAGAGCCGGCGCAGCGACGGGCGCCCGAGCCCGGCGAGCACGATGGCGCCGAGCACGAGGCGCAGGGTGACCGCGCCGGCGGGCCCGACGCGGCCGAACAGGCGGGTGGCCACCGCTGCGCCCGACTGCACGGAAGCGGCGGCGACGGTGACGAGGACCCCCGGCGGCACGCGCCCGGTCGCCGCGCCGGCTCCGGTCCGGGTCGGGGTCACCTCGGAGGGGGATCCGTCGGCCATCGCGACGACCATGACACCTGACGCCCGCATCGCGCCACGGTGAACCCTCGCCCGAGGGCCGGGTCGACCACGACGAGCACGTTGCGCTCGATCGCCGCGGGCACGCCGGCGACCGGCTGCAGGGCCATGTGCCATAGTGCAGGCACCGATGACCGACCTTGCGGGGGCCGACCGGAGCGTCGCCGATCGGGTGGACACGAGCACCCTCGGGACCGGTCCGGGCCACTCATTGCGTCGCGGCCAGCTCCGATTCGTGCGGACGATCGCGCTGTCGGTGGGGATCCAGGGTCCTGTGGCCGGCGTCATCGTCGGGCCCGCCGTCCTGGCCGGGATCGTCGGCGGCTCCGGTGCGCTGGCCTACCTGCTCGGACTGGTCGCCATGGGGTTCGTGGCCTACGCCTTCGTGCTGTTCTCCCGTTCGTTCGGCTCGGCCGGGTCCGTCTACGCCTACAACGGGGCCGCAGTCGGACCGGCCTACGGCTTCGTGTCGGCATGGATCCTGCTGCTCGTGTACGTGTCCTTCGCCGGGGGCGTCTACGCCAGCACCGCCGACATCGCGCAGTCCCTCCTCGCCTCCTACGGGATCCACCTCTGGTGGGTGTGGTTGGCGCTCCCCGGGTTCGCTCTCACCATGGTCCTGGCCTACTTCTCGATCGGCGTGTCCTCGGTCGTCATCTTCGCCTGCGAGGGGGCGGCCGTCGTCCTCCTGGCTGTCGTCGGGATCGCCGTCGTCGTCAAGGGCGGTGACCACGGCGGCGCGCTGTCGGGCCGGCCGTTCGAACCGCACGGGGTCGCGCTCGGTGTTCTCGGCCTCGGGGTGGTCAACGCCTTCGGGGCCTTCTCGGGCTTCGAGGGGGCCGCCACCCTCGGGGAGGAGGCGAAGCGGTCGACCAGGACCATCCCTGCAGCCGTCGGCTGGTCGCTGGTCGGTGCGGGCGCCGTCTACGTCGCCTTCACCTGGATCGCGGACAACGCGTACGCCGGTCCGGCCGCCCTCGCCGCCGACCCTGCGCCCTTCGTCCACCTGGCGACCACCTCCATCGGCTCGGCCATGGGCAAGGCGGTCAACATCGCCGGGGTGGTCAGCGCATTCGGAGCGCAGCTGGCCTGCATCAACGCGGCCAACCGCCTGCTCTTCGCCCTGGCCAGGGACGTGACCCGCCCGGCCAGCAGGAGCCGACGCTTCCTCACGAAGGTGGACGGGCGCTTCTCTTCACCGGTCGGGCCGCTCGTGGTCACCGGTGGAGCGAGCGCCGCTGCGCTGGCCTCCTTCAGCTTCGAGGCGTCCGCCGTGCGGGCCCTCACGATCATCGTCGAGTTCGGTGCCTACCTGATCGTCGTGGCCTACCTCCTCACCGTGATCGCGGCCATCCGCTGGGTCTGGACGCGCGACCGCAGGCCGGTGCCCCTCGGGGTCCTCACCTGCGGGGTCGGACTGCTCGCCTACGTCCTCTACGACACCTTCGTGCCGTGGCCCCCTGCGCCGTTCTCCTGGATCGTCGTCACCGCCGCTTCGAGCGTCGCCCTCGGCGTCGCCGTAGCCACCCGGCCGCGTGTGCGCCGGCGGCTCCACGACTCACCGCTGCTGCAGGCGACCCGCAGGCCGGCCACCGCCACCCGCCCGGGTGACTGACGGGCCGGCGCTCGGCCCTTCCTGGCGTCGAGCGCCCTCCCCGTGGTCCGACTACCTCATCGGGTTCCACCAGAGCCGACCGGGGATCACCGAGGAGATGCTGGCCGGCGCCGGCAACGCCGGCACCGATCCCTACGAGTGGCTCCTCCAGCCGCTGGCCGGCATCCCGACGATCCTCGACCTGGCGTGCGGGTCCGGGCCACTCGCCGGCCGGGCGGGCCCCGGATGGGTCGGCGTCGACCGGTCCGCCGCCGAGCTCGCCGTCGCCCGGCGGAAGGGCGCCTCCCGCCTGCTCTGCGCCGACGCCGCCGGGCTGCCGGTCGCCAGCGGCTCGTGCGCCGCGGTGGCGTGCTCGATGGCGCTGATGATCCTGCAGCCCCTCGACCTGGTGCTGACCGAGATCCGCCGCGTGCTCACCGACGGCGGCCTCGTCGCGGTCCTGTTGCCAGGGACGCTACCGGTCACCGGGCGCGACCTCCTCCGGTACACGAGGCTGATGGTGGCCCTGCGTCGGACCCACCTCGACTACCCCAACGACCGCAAGCTGCGCGCCCTCGGGGGGCGGCGGCGCGACGGCTTCCAGGTCGTCGACGACCGGAGGCGCCGGTTCGCCGTGCCCGTCCCCGACGCCGTGACCGCCACCCGGTTCGTCGATTCGCTGTACCTCCCCGGCGTGCCCGACGCCCGGCTCCGTGCGGCCGCCGAGGTGGCGAAGCGGTGGTCGGGCAGCGAGATCGGTGTCCCGCTCCGACGCGTCACCCTCCGCCGGATCGGGCCTCGCTCGTAGCGCGCCGACCGGCCGTAGGGTCATGGGATGAGCCTGCTGGATGCCCGTCAGGAGACCGGTCAGGCGGGGATGCTCGTGTCGGTGCTCGTGCTCCTCGTCGGCGCCGGCGTCTACGCGCTGGTGGAGGGGCCCTTGGGCGCGACCTTCTATCTCACCCCGGCGTTCGTCGGGGTCACGGCCATCGCCGCCGGCCTCGCCGGGTCCGTCCGGTCGCTCGTCGGCAGCGGCCTGGCGCTGCTCGGCTGGGGTGGGGCCGTGCTGCTGGTCCACTACGGAACGGTGCCGGCGGCCCGGACCGCGCCCGCCGATCTGGTCGGCGTGGTGGTCGGCATCCTGGCCGCCAGGGCGCTCGCGCCTGCCGACCAGCGGGTCGAGTGGCTGACCGCGGGCGCGCTCGCGGCCGGGCTCGGTGGTCTCGGCTACTTCCTCGCCTTCGGCCTCCCCTGGGTGGGACGGTGGCCGGCGTGGAGCATCACCGTGGTCGTCTGGGCCGCGTACGTCGCGGTCACCTCCGTGCTCCGGCGGCCGAGGAGGCAGGTCGCCCCGGCCGGCTGAGCGCCCGGGTCCCGATCCAGACCCGCTGGAGCGCGGTGACCCCGACGGCGGCGGCGAACAGCCAGGCGGTGACGGTCGCGTCGGCCGGCAGGACGCAGAACAGGACGTAGACGACGATGGTCTCGGTGCCCTCCGCGAGGCCGCCGACGAACCGCACGGACCGCTCGTCGACGAACGCGTCGCTCGAGCGGTCGACGAGCGCGGAAAGCGCGAGCAGGGCGGTGCCCGACGCGTAGTAGGCCAGCAGGAGGGCGGCGCAGGCGAGGCGCGCCGAGGGGACGGCGACGGCCACGCCGACCACGAAGCCCCCGTAGACGGTGAAGTCGGCGACCAGATCGAGGAAGCCGCCGCTTCCTGTCGGCCCGGCGGCACGTGCCACGGGACCGTCGAGACCGTCGAGCAGGCGGTTGGCGAGCCAGAGGACCAGGGCCACGGACCACACCCCGAGCCCGGCGGCGACGCAGGCCCCGGCGCCGGCGAGCCACCCTGCCGCGGTCAGCCACCCGGCCCTGATCCCGCGTCGGGCCAGGCGGAGGCCGGCGGCGTCGAGGGGCGGGCGGACGACCCGGCGCAGCTGGGCGTCGATCACCGCGTCAGCGCCGTGCGGGGCCGGCCGAGGTGCGCACGGTCGGCAGCGGCAGCAGCTGCGACAAGGCGGTGTTCTCCCCGGGGTCGAGCACCGAATGCTGGACGCAGGCCGGCACCAGGCGGCCGGACTCGGGGTGGGCCATGGCGTAGGAGCAGGCGGCCAGGCGCTCCTGGGTCTCGATGATCCTCGGGTCGTCGCTCGACTCCCCCCGCTCGAGCAGCTCCCAGGCCGGAGCGACGTCGTCGGCGTGCATGAACCGGTGCATCACGAACGTCACGGGGACGACCCGGTGCCGCAGCAGGCGCAGCGCGCCGACCCGCCGGACCGTGCGCACCGCCCAGCCGAGCGCCCGGGGCACGACCGTCGGGTGAGCGAGCACCACCCGGCCGAGGCGGAGGGCCAGCAGCCGGGGCGGGGCGTTGAAGTGGACACCCCCGAGGTGGGCGAAGAAGGCGTCGCGCGCCGCCAGGTCCCTCGGGTCGCGCTCGTCCAGCAGGCCGTGCCACCGGCCGGCGACGTAGAAGCCCCAGGCCGTGCGGTTGCAGCGGTCGTCACCGACCTGGAGCGCCCGGTGGGGGAGACGGACACCGGCGCCCTCTTCGATCCGGGACCACACCGCGTCGGGATCGAGTGAGCGGTAGTCCGCCTTCCAGCGGCGCTCGTCGCCGATGAGGGCGGCCGGCTGGAACGAGAACATGTCGAAGCCCATCGACCGGCCCGACGCGATGACCTCGGGGATCTGGTCGACGTTGTCCGGGGTGACGGTCATGTTGTGGGCCAGGTAGGAGCCGATGCCGTGCTCTGCCCGCAGGCGGGCGAACAGATCGCAGAAGGCGCGCCGGTACGGGTCCAGGTCGGCCTCCCGCTCGGCCCGGCGGATCCCGCTCCGACCGAACATCGTCGTGTCGAAGTGGGCGGCGAACGACAGCCGGGCGAAGCGGGGCCGGCCGTCGGCGTCGAGGGCGAGGCGGCGCAGGTACCCGTAGTCGAAGTCGCCGTGGGTCATGCTCATCGGCTCGCGCCCCGCCCGCCGCATGACCAGCAGCGCCTCGGCGTGGTCGTGGGGGTCGAGCAGGCTCACCTCGCCGCCGATGAGCTGCGCGTGGCCGTGCGGGCCGCGCAGCCGCCTGAGCAGGCGCATCTGGTCACCGACCTGTTCCAGGGTGTGGGCGCCGTCGGTCCTGACCCGGTTGGCCTGGCGCGAGTGGTAGCAGGGCGTGCAGGAGAAGTTGCAGCGCGGAAACACGCCGTGGGTGCCCTCGCAGCCGACGGCGTGGCGCCCGATGGTCTGCGCCGCCGTGCGGGAGCGTGCCGGGAGCTCGGCCCAGCGCCGGGCATAGGCGGCGCGCGTCTCCGGGTCGACCGGGCGGGTGAGGCGCTCGGCCCGGCGCAACCACTGCAACGTTCGGCTCACGGCGGGTACCCCTTTCATGGTGGAGTCTCCCAGACGGGCGGCGGGTCGGCGGAACGGGCCCCCGGTCACGACCGGTAATACCGTGAGGGGGGACATGGGACCTGCACCCGCTCGGATGGTTGGAGGGTGAGCTGGGACCTGATCGTGGTCGGCGCAGGCGCGGCAGGTTTGAGCGCGGCGCGCACCGCCAGGCGACGGCGCGCCGACGTGGCCGTGGTGGAAGCGGGTCCGATCGGCGGGGAGTGCACCTTCAGCGGTTGCATCCCGTCCAAGACGCTGATCGACGCAGCGGCGCGAGGCGTCGCCTTTCCCGTGGCTCAGGCCCGCGTCCACGACACGGTGGCGCGCGTCGCCGCGACCGAGAGCGCGACGGTGCTGCGGCGAGAGGGCATCGACGTGATCGAGGGGCACGCCCGACTGGTCGGTGCGACGGGCGTCCGGGTCGACGGGCGCCTCCTGAGGGCGAAGCGGATGGTGATCGCGGTGGGCGCCGGGCCCCTCGTGCCCCCCATCCCCGGCATCGGCGACGTCCCCGTCCTGACCAACGACAACGTCTTCGAGGTGGCCGACCTGCCGCCCTCGCTGCTCGTCGTCGGGGGCGGCCCGCTCTCGGTCGAGCTGGCCCAGGCCTTCGCCCGCTTCGGTGCTTCCGTCACGGTGATCGAGACCGCCGATCGGCTGCTGCCCAAGGAGGAGCCAGAGGCGTCGGAGCTCGTGGCGTCCGCGCTCACCGCCGACGGGGTGCGCGTCCTGACCGGCCGCGCCGTCGCGTCCGCCGCGCCCGACGGCGGCGGTGTGCGCCTGGTGCTCGACGATGGCACGGTGTGCGAGGGGTCGCACGTGCTGGTCGCCGCCGGCCGATCGCCGAGCACCGGCGGCCTCGGGCTCGAAGCCGCCGGCGTGGCCACGGACCCCCGCGGGTACGTCGTCACCGACGAGCGGCTGCGCACCAGCGTGTCGGGCATCTGGGCCGCGGGTGACGTGGCCGGACGAACGGCCTCCACCCACGCGGCCGACGAGATGGGTCGCATCGCCGCCGGCAACGCCCTCTCCCGCCTGCCGTACCGGCGGTTCCACGACGAGTGGATGCCGACCGTGACCTTCACGGACCCCGAGGTGGCGAGAGTCGGGCTCACCGAGGCGGAGGCTGCCGGTCGGGGAGCGCGGGTGGCGTACCTGCCGATGGCCGAGGTCGATCGGGCGGTGACCTCTGGCCGCACCGACGGCTACGTCAAGTTGGTCGTCGGGCCCCGTTCCGGCACGCGCCACCTGGCCGGCGGGCGGCTTCTCGGCGCGATCGTCGTCGCCGCGCGCGCCGGGGAGATGATCGCCCTGCCCACCCTGGTCCTGCGGACCGGGATGCTGCCGGCCAGGCTCGCCCTGACCACCCAGGCGTACCCCACCTGGACCACCGCTGTGCAGCAGGCGGCCGCCCAGCTGTTCATCGAGACCGGAGGACGCAGGGCCCGCCCGGCGGGGTGAGAGCGGTCCCCGGCTCAGCCGGGCGCAGCACGAGGCCGAGGCGCACGGGGTCGAGGCGCCCCGGGCCTGACCCCCCGGGCCAGCGTGACCAGCGTGGCCGTGACCGCCGCGAGGGCCGGGAGCGCGTTGGCGGTCCTCGGGGGCGCGAGGAGCCACGCCCCGGTGGTGAGGGCGACGGCGAGCACGGCCACGGTCCCTCGGCGCCAGGGCGGCGGCGCCTCGCGGGTCCGACCGGGACCAGCCGGGACGGGTGCCGGCCGGCAGCGGCGCCACGTCACCACGGTGAGGGCCACGGCCAGACCGACGCCGATCCCGATCCGTGGCCCGTCGACGGCGTCGGGCACGACCAGCACCCAACTGACGACCGCGGCGACGCCGATGGGCCGGTCGTCGACGGTCACGAGGAGGAGCGGGACCTCGAGGAGGAGCAGGTAGCTGCTCCAGACGATCGGGCTGAGGAGCAGACCGGCGACGACCGCCGCACCGAACATCACCCGCTCGTCACCGGTCCGGCGCAGGCGCCACCAGCCGCCGGCGAGGACGCCGAGGGCCGTGGCGCCGACCAGCCCGTCGGTGGTGAGGCGCCCGAACCCGACGCTCGACAGCAGGGAGGTGAGGGACCAGCTGCGGGCGGCCTCGTTGCCCTGGAGGACCGAGAGCAGGTGCGCGTAGCCGGCCGGCCCCAGCGGTCCGACAACGAAGCCGAGCCCGAGGGCGGTGACGAACACCGCACTGGCCACGGCCGCCGCGCGGTAGCGCCTGGTGGCGACGAGCCACACGATCATCGGGAGCAGGAAGAGCTTGCCGAGGGCCACCATCGCCACCACCACGCCGACGACCTGGACCCGGTCGCGATGGGCCCAAGCGGCCGCCAGGCCGAGGAAGAACAGGGCGTTGAGCGTGCCCATCTGGAGGCCGACGACGGTGGTCGACGCCACGAGGACGAGAGCGGCAGGCGCCGGTCCACGGCGGCCGAGTAGTGCGCAGCCCCCCACGACTGCGGCGACCGACACGACCACGGCACAGCCACTCGCCCATCCTCGGGGGACCAGCGTGAAGGGGACGAACGCCCAGGCGACGAGGTCCGGGTAGACGAAGCCGTGCCCCGTGCGAAACACCGCCGACGACAGCGGGGGATACGGGCCGTGGCCGGCGCGGACGGCTCGTGCCCCCTGCAGCAACGCGTCGAAGTCGAAGGTGCCGAGCCGCCACCCGAAGGCCAGGAGGAGCACGAGGAGCACGGCTGCGAACCCAGCCGCCCCCCTTCTCGACCACGGGCCGCCCATGCCGGCCGACCGTACCCTTCGCGGCCCGAAGCCCCAGGGCCCGGACGGCCTTGTGGTGCCGTGGTCGCTTCGGCAGGATGTGCCGGCGCGACGAGCCTCGAAGAGGCGGGCTGCCTCGCGTCACACGACCGGAGGGACACCCAGCCCGTGGGGCCATTGGATCGAAACGGCGCCCGGACCGACGAGTTGGCCGGAGACGCCATCGGCGCCGCCGGCCTGCGATCGAACCCCGGGCGCACCGCGGCGGCGACGCGCCTCGTCCCAGGACCTGGAGGCAACCGGGCGATCGACCGCCTCACCGATCTGGCGGCCAGGCTCCTCGGGGTGCCGTCGGCGCAGGTCTCGCTCCTCACGACCGAGCAGGTCGTGGCCGGTGGCACCGGTCTGTCCCCGGGATCGATCGGTGCCTCGAGCGCACTCGACGACTCGATGTGCTCGGTCACCGCCGAGTCCGACGGTGTGCTGGCGGTCACCGACGCCGCGGCCGACCCGCGCGTCGCCACCCTGCCCCCGGTCGTGTCCGGCCAGGTGGGGGCGTATCTGGGCTTCCCGCTGGTCAACTCGGTGGGACGCGTCGTCGGCGCGCTGTGCGCGTTCGACCCCGAGTCGCGCGGTTGGTCGGCGTTCGACGTCGGGATCATCGAGGCGCTGGCCCAGAGCGTCATGGCCGAGCTCGAGCTGTCGGCGCTGTCGGCGGAGTACGAGCTGAGAAGGTTGCGCTGGGACGTCGCCAGCGAGGGTGCGGACATCGGGTCGTTCGAGATCGACGTGCGCACCGGCCGGATGGTCATCGACGAGCGGGCGCGCGCGCTGTACGGCTACCCCGACGACCGGGTCGTCGTGTCGCGGGACGACGCCGTCGAGCGCATCCATCCCGACGACCGGGCGTCGGTCGCCGCGCAGTACGCCGCGGCCGTCGAGTCGGGGCGCGACTACCGCGACGAGCACCGGATCGCGCGACCAGGTCGCCCGAGCCGGTGGGTGGCGGTCCGTGGACGGGTCCAGCGCGACCCGGAGGGTCGGCCGACCCGGCTCATCGGCGCCGTGTTCGACATCACCGAGGCGCGCTCGGCGCGTGACCAGGCCGCCTACCTGCTGGAGACGATGGCGACGGGATTCCTCGCCATGGACCACGACTGGCGGATCTCCTACGCCAACGCCCGCGCCGAGGAGATCCTGGCCCTGCCCTCCGACGTGATGGTCGGCTCGTCGCTCTGGGACGTGTCCCCCGGTCTGAGCGACGTCGAGGCCGACGGGCGGTACCGCCGGGCGCTGGATTCGGGCGATCCGGTCGAGGTCGAGGCCTACTACCCGCACCTCGACGCGTGGTTCGAGGTCCGGGCCGTGCCGAGCGCCGACGGCCTCGCCGTCTACTTCATCGACATCACCAGCCGTCGCGTCGCACAGGAGGAGGCGGAGGCGGCCAGGCGCCACGCCGAGGCCATGCGGGCGCAGGCAGAGAAGGCGGCCTCTCGCCTGGCTCTCCTCGCGACGGTGAGTGCGGAGCTGGCGTCCAGCCTGGAGGCCGAGACCGCCGTCGCCAGGCTGGCCGAGCTGCTCGTGCCCTCCCTGGCCGACTGGTGCATCGTCACGTTGGTCGACGAGGCGGGCACGGCGCGCGACGTGGGCTCCTGGCACCGGGATCTCGACCTGCGCGAGGTGGTGGCGCGCTACGCCGCCACCCGCTTCGACGGACGGCTGCGCCCCGGCTCCCACGGCGAGGCCAGGGCGGCGCGCCGGGTGGTCGTCACCCCGAGCGGCGTGACCGAGACGGCCGCGACGGTCATCGGCTCGGACGAGGCCCTCGCCGCGCTCCGCCAGCTGGCCCCCGAGTCGGCGGCCGTGGTCCCGCTGATCACCAACGACCGTGTCGTCGGCCTCGTCACCCTCTGCCGGGGGGCGGCCCGGCTGCCCATGTCGGACGAGGCCCTCGCCACCGCACAGCAGGTCGCGGACCGGGTGACGATCGCGCTCGACAATGCGCGCCTCTACAGTGACCAGCGCTCCCTGGCCGAAGGGCTGCAACGGAGCCTCCTCACCCCACCCCCCGATACCGACGACGCCCACATCGCTGTCCGCTACGTGCCGGCGGCCGAGCGGGCGTCGGTCGGCGGCGACTGGTTCGACTCGTTCCTCCAGCCCGACGGGGCCACGGTGCTGGTCATCGGGGACGTCGTCGGGCACGACACCGAGGCCGCCGCCGCGATGGGTCAGCTGCGTGGGCTGCTCCGGGGCATCGCCTGGTCGAGTGGGCTCGGACCGGCGGCCGTGCTCGCCGGGCTCGACGACGCCATGCAGGGTCTCGCCGTCGACACCACAGCCAGCGCCATCGTCGCCTGCCTCGAGCAGGCCGGCGAGCACGGCCAGCAAGGCGGCCGGACCCTCCGCTGGTCCAACGCCGGCCACCCGCCGCCGCTCCTGCTGCGCCCCGACGGGACGGTGGCGACCCTCGACGCGGCTGCGCCCGAGCTCCTCCTCGGCATCGATCCCCGGACGGGCCGCTCCGAATCGGTGCTGGAGGTCGAGTCGGGCACGACGGTGCTCCTCTACACCGACGGGCTGGTCGAGCGCCACGGGCTGAGCCTCGACGACGGCCTCGCCCGGTTGGCCCGCACCCTCGCCGACCTGGCCGACCTGCCCCTCGAGGTGCTCTGCGACGAGCTGCTCTCGCGGATGCTCCCGGAGCGCTCGCCCGACGACGTGGCCCTGGTCGCCCTGCGCCTGCGGCCCGGGGCCGGCCCGGCGCGCTGAGTCGCGGTTCTCGCCTCCCGGTCGGCGACGGGGGTCAGAGGCCGCCGAGCTGCTCGCGCAGCGACCCGACGATGTGCTCGGCCGCGTCACGGCCCGCGCCGGTGCCGTAGACGGCGAAATCCGGGCGGACGAGGATGACGTCGGCCGCGGTCTCGGCGAACCACGCCGGGTAGGGGGCCGGCGCGGCGGAGCAGTCGACTCCGATGCCGCCGAGCCAGGAGAACCACGCGGCGCTCGGGCCGGTGAGGTCGGTCCGCGGGTCGCCGTGGCGCCCGTGCAGGGCCCAGCCCCTCCCCAGCAGCTCGTCGGTCCTGCCCGGGTCCCCACCGAGCCCATCGGTGCCCTGGACCCCGAGGTGCCCGGCGTGGGGGTCGCCCGGCAGGGTGATGCCGGGCCCGAGGGCGGGCGGAGGGGGCGGCGCGACCGGACCCGAGGCCGCGGCGGACGCCGCCATCTCGTGGTCGCGGGCGGCCGCTGCCACCGGGTCCGAGACGCAGATGATCCGCCCCAGATCGACGGAGAAGTCGATCTCGGTCCTCACCTGGGGCGAGCGCTCGGAACCGTAGGTGTCGAGGAGGGCCGGGTCGGCCTGGCCGGCGAGGACAGCGTCGAGCTTCCAGACCAGGTTGGCCGCGTCCCGGAGGCCGGCGCAGAGGCCCTGGCCGGCGAAGGGCGGCATCCGGTGGGCGGCGTCGCCGGCGAGCAGCACCCGACCGGCTCGCCACCGGCGCGCCGTCGCCGCCTCGAAGCGGTAGACGGCGTGGCGCTCCAGGGTGGCGTTGCCCGGCTCGACACCCCACGGGGCCAGCAACCGCCACGCCGCATCCTCGGCGGCGAGCGACTCGCGGTCCTCGCCGGGAAGGGCGCGAAACTCCCAGCGCCTGCGCCCCGGCCCTCCGGAGACGGCGGTGGTCGGCCGCGACGGGTCACAGACCTGCACGTTGAGCGGCTCCCACCGGGCAGGCGCGTGCGGCACCACGTCGACGATCAGCCAGTCCTCGTGCAGGCCGAGGTCATCGTCGGCGATGCCGAGCAGCGCCCGCACCGTGCTGCGGGCGCCGTCGCAGCCGACCACCCAGCCGCCGAGCGCCTCGAGGTCGGCCAGGGTCCGGATCTCGACGTCGCGGGCCACGGTGACCGTCGGCAGCTCGGTCAGGCGCGACTCGAGGGCGCCCTCCAGGTCGGGCTGGGCGAACATGGACGACTCCGGCCAGCCCGACGTGGACGACCCGGGATCGGGCTGGAGGCGCAGGAGGACGTCGCCGGCCGCCGAGCGCCATTCGTAGGCGTCCATCGGCTCGGTTCGGGGGGCCAGGCCGGCCATCACGCCGGCCGCGTCGAGGATCCGGGCGCCGTGGTGGTCGAGGTGCACCGCCCTCGGCCGGCCCGGCGACGCCGACCGCTTGTCGACGACGCGCACCTGCCAGCCGTGGACGCCGAGGAGGCAGGCGACGGTCATGCCGACCGGCCCAGCGCCGACCACGGTGACGTCGGGCCGTGGTGCCGGACCCGTCACAGCTGCTTGCCCCGGCTGGCGAGCATGGCCACGTCGACGAGGGCGACGACCAGCGAGGAGTGGAAGAGCACGGCGGGCGCGCCGCGCCGCAGGGCCACCACCCCCCCGGCGACCACGCCGACGGCCACCACCAGCCCGGCCGCCGTCCAGCCGGGCCGGCCGGGTCCGAATGCGACCACGGCGGACGCCACGACCAGCAGGAGGCAGGAGCCGGCGACGCTGCCTTCCCGGCCGAGGCGGTGGGGCAGGCCGCGCACGCCGGTGGCCGCGTCGGCGACGAGGTCGGGCACCGTGTTGGCCAGGTGGGCGCCGACGCCGAGCAGCGCCGCGGCCACCAGGGCCCACCAGGGTGGCCACGGGGCGCCAGGGCGGCCGAGGGACACGAAGGCGACGAGGAGGGCGAAGCTGAGCGCGTACGGCGCCCACGACCACCAGCTGGCCTTGAGTCCGGCGTTGTAGCCCCACGCCAGCGCGACCGCGACCAGGTGAGCGGCTCCGGCGCGCCACCCCGACAGCAGCGAGAGCGGCACGCACGCGGTCAGGGCGACGGCGGCGGCCACGCCGACGGTGCGGCGCGCCACCCGCCCCGACGGGATCGGCTTGTCGCGCCGACCCGCGGCCGCGTCGCGCCGGGCGTCGAGCCAGTCGTTGTTCCACCCGACCGAGAGCTGGCCGGCGAGCACGGCGGCGGCGACCGCAGCCACGCCGGCCCCGCTCCTGGCGGTCGCCGAGGCGAGCACGGCGGCCACGACCGTCACCGCCGCAGTGGGCTCGGGGTGGCATGCCCGCACCAACGCCGCGGCGGCGGCCGGCCGCCTCGCTGGTGCTGAGTCGCTGCCGCGGTCGGTGGCCCTCGACCGCATGACGATCACCATAGGACCGCGGCTGTGATTGGGTGGCGAGGTGCCGGTCGCCACTGTTCGAGCCCGCAACGACCCACGGCAGTACGACGACCTCGCGGCCGAGTGGTGGGACCGTCGGGGCGCCTTCGCCATGCTGCACTGGCTTGCCGCGGCGCGCGCCGCGCTGGTCCCGGCCGCCGCCAGGCCGGGCGCCGTGCTCGTCGACGTCGGGTGCGGCGCAGGGCTGCTCGCCCCGCACCTGGCCGGAAAGGGCTACCGCCACGTGGGTGCCGACCTCACGGCGTCGGCGTTGGCCCAGGCGGCCAGGCACGGGGTGTGCGTGACCCGGGGGGATGCCGCCGCCCTCGCCGTGCGCGACGGCGCAGCCGACGTGGTGTGCGCCGGGGAGATCCTCGAGCACGTGGTCGACACGGGAGCGGTCGTGGCCGAGGCCTGTCGGATCCTGCGACCGGGAGGGACCCTGGTGATCGACACGATCGCCGCGACCCGCCTGGCGCGCCTCGTCGCCGTCGGGATGGCCGAGCGGCTGCCGGGAGGCGCCCCCCCCGGACTCCACGACCCGACCCTCTTCGTCGACCGCCGTGCCCTCGTCGATGCGGGCGCGGCGCACGGCGTGGCCCTGCGGCTCTGCGGCATCCGGCCGGCGTGGGGCCAGCTGGCCGGATGGGCGCTCGGGGCGCGGACGTCGGTGGCCATGGTCCCGGCGTTCACCAGCGCCGTGCTGTTCCAGGCCTGGGGGATCAAGTCGTGAGCACGAGGTGGGAACCGACCAGCAGAGCAGCCCGCTGGGCCCTCTCGGGGAGGGTGCCCCGATGACCACGACGACGACCATGGTCGCCGCGAGCGAGCGGACCGCGCGGAGGGAGCGGCGCGCGAGCGCGCCTGCGGTCGTGTCCGGCGCCGGCCATGCCTTTCCCCCTGGCCGCTCCCAGGAGGAGTACTGGGAGCGCTTCTACGGTCCCCACATCGGCCACAATCGCTGGGCCAGGAAGGTCTTCCTCTCGGCCGGCTGCGGGTTCCGCCACACCGCGGTCGATCCGACGGTCGAGGACATCTCCGGGTGGTCGACCGGGGCCCGCATGGGCCGCTACCTCGACGAGGCCCTCCCGCTGGCCGAGGGGGCGGCGGCCGCCGCCCTGGACCGCTCGGGTCTGCGCGTCGGCGACCTCGGGCTCCTGGCCGTGGTGTCGTGCACGGGCTACACGACCCCCGGGCTCGACATCCGCCTGGCCGAGCGACTCGGGGCCGACCCGTCGCTCGAGCGGCTGCTGATCGGCCACATGGGCTGCTACGCCGCCCTTCCCGGCCTCGGCGCGGTCAGCGACCGGGTCGTCGCCCGAGGTCGTCCTGCCCTGCTCGTGTGCACCGAGGTGGCCAGCCTGCACGTCCAGCCCCCCTGCGACGACCTCGAGCAGGTCGTCGCTCACGCCCTGTTCTCCGACGGCGCCGCTGCGGTCGCGGTCGAGCCCGGCGGCGACGGCGGCCCGGGGCTCGAGGTGGTCGACCTGGCGGCGCGCACCGACACGTCGACCGCCGACCACATGCGCTGGGACATCACCGACCTCGGCTTCAAGATGGGCCTGTCGCGTCGGGTGCCCGACGTGCTCGCCCGTCAGGTGGTCCCCTTCGTCGACGGGCTGCTGGCGGCCAACGGCGTCGACCGCGACGAGGTCGACGGCTGGGCGGTCCACCCCGGCGGCCCGCGGGTGCTCGACGTGGTGGCGGACCGGCTCGGCCTCGACGACGACGCCCTCGATGCGTCCAGGCGGGTCCTCGACCGACACGGCAACTGCTCGTCGGCGACGGTGCTGGTCGTGCTCGACGAGCTGCGCTCCGCCCGGCCCCCTGCTCCCGGCCGCTACGTCGTGGCCCTGGCGTTCGGGCCCGGCCTGACCCTGTACGGGGCGCTCCTGCGGGCCGCCCAGCCGCGCTGAGCCAGCCGACCGGGCTCTGGCGGGCACGTTACGGGCGGCTGGTGGGCGGCGGGAGGGCGAGGTGGGCGAGGATCTCGTCGGCGACCTGCCCGACGCGGCGGTGGCCGGTCTCGCAGACCAGGTCGGCCAGCCCGGTGAGCGCCGGGTCCCTGGCCCGGTGCATGCCATCGAGGCGGGCCATCAGGTCGCCGTCGAGCCAGGGTCGCGGGGTGCCGACGATGCGGGCGGCCAGGACGGCGGGCGCGGCCCGGAGGTAGACGACCCGACCCTGTCGAACCATCAGCTGCTGCCTGGACCGGTCCTCCGCCACGCTGGCGGCGACCGTGACCAGGAGGGGCGCGGGGGCGGCGGCGGCCAGGTCGAGCTGGAGCCCCTCCAGCGCGTGGAGGGCGTCGGGTCCCCACGCGGACAGCTCGGCGACGCGACGTCCGGTGCCGGCGGCGAGGGCGGCGTCGTTGTCGACCACCGGCCAGCCGAGCCGGGCCCGCAGCTCGGCGGCGACGCTCGACTTGCCGCTGCCCATCAGGCCGACCAGAAACAGACGGGCGTCACGCTCGGGGACCACCGTGGCAACGTAGCGGTCGCCGGAGGGGCGCCCACCTGGACGGAGGTGCGTGGGGGTGCACGAGTAGCATCCATCGTCGTGAGCCGGGTCATCGGGACGTCCACGCCCCCCGCGGAGGGAGGGCCGCCGGTCGTCCTCGCCGGGCGGGGACCGGTGCTCGGCGGTCTGTGGCGGACGGCGCGCCCCCGGCAGTGGCTGAAGAATGTCCTGGTCCTCGCAGCTCCCGGGGCGGCCGGGGTGCTCACCGTCGGCCACGACCTGGCCAGGGTGGTGATCGCCACTGTGCTGTTCTGCGTGGTGTCGAGCGGCACCTACTTCCTCAACGACAGCGTCGACGCGGAGGCGGACCGGCTCCACGCCAGCAAGCGCCACCGGCCGATCGCCGCGGGAGTCGTCTCGGGGCGGACGGGCTACACGGTGGCGGTGGTGCTGCTAGCGGTCGGCGGGGGCCTGGGCGCGGTGCTCTCGTGGCGCCTCGGCGTGGTCTTCGCCCTCTACGTGGCCGTCCAGCTGGCCTACAGCTTCCGCCTGAAGCACATGGCCGTCTACGACCTCGGCTGCGTGGCCGCCGGCTTCGTGCTGCGGGCCATCGCCGGCGCGGTCGCCGTGCCCGTGCCGGTGTCGGAGTGGTTCCTCATCGTCGCCACCTTCGGGAGCCTCATGATGGTGGTCGGCAAGCGGGTCGCCGAGCAGGCGGAGCTCGGCGCGGGCGCCGGCAGCCACCGGGCCACCCTCGCCCTCTACTCGCCTGCGTTCCTGCGCACCGTGCTGGCGGTGGCGGCCACCGGGGCGATCGTCGGCTACGTGCTGTGGGCCTTTGCCCTCCAGACCGCGCTCGAGCACCACCACGACCCGATCTGGTACCAGCTGTCGATCGTGCCGATGCTGCTGGCCCTCCTCCGCTACACCTACCTCGTCGAGGCCGGGCACGGTGCCAAGCCCGAGGACCTGGTGCTGAGCGACAAGTCCCTGGTCGTGCTCGGTTTGGTGTGGGCCGGCCTGTTCGCCACCGGCGTGTATGCCGCCTGAGGCGCAGCGCCGTGTGGAGGCGCTGACGGGATGGGGCCGCACGGCGCCGACCACGGCGGTGCTGCACCGGCCGGAGACGGTCGAGGCCGCCGACGTGCTGGTCGAGAAGGCCGGTGAGCGGGGGCTGATCGCCCGGGGTCTCGGCCGCAGCTACGGCGACGCCGCGCAAAATGGCGGGGGCGACGTCATCTGCACCACCTCGCTCGACCGGATCCTCGAGGTGGACCTGCCGCGGGCCACGGCGAGGGTCGAGGCCGGCGTCAGCCTGGACCGGCTGATGCGCACCCTGCTGCCGCTCGGGTTGTGGCCGGCGGTGAGCCCGGGGACCAGGCAGGTGACCGTCGGCGGAGCGGTGGCTGCGGACATCCACGGCAAGAACCACCACCGCGACGGCAGCTTCGGCGCGGCCGTGGAGTCGATCCTGCTCGACACGCCGGCGCTCGGTGGTCTGCGGGTCGGTCCCGGCGCCGACCCCGACGCGTTCTGGGCGACGACCGGGGGAATGGGCCTGACCGGGGTGGTGCTCGAGGCCACGCTCAGGCTCCTGCCCGTGGAGACGTCGATGATGCGGGTCGACAGCGAGCGGGTCAACGACCTCGACACGTTGATGGCCCGCATGGTCGAGACCGAGGCCGACCACCGCTACTCGGTGGCGTGGATCGACTGCCTGGCGTCGGGGGCGTCGCTCGGCCGGTCGATCCTCGAGCTCGGTGACCACGCCACCCGTGACGACCTGCCGGTCGGCTCCCGGGGTGCGGCGCGGGCCCTGCGCTTCGCACCCTTCGACCGGGCCGTCGCCCCGCCGTGGGCACCGTCGGGGCTGCTCAACCGGTGGACCATCGCCGCCTTCAACGAGCTGTGGTACCGCAAGGCCCCCAGGCGGGCCGAGGGCCACATCGTCCCGGCGGCGGCCTTCTTCCATCCCCTCGACCTGGTCAGGGGATGGAACCGGATCTACGGTCGGCGGGGCTTCCTGCAGTACCAGATGGTCGTGCCGGACGGCGCCGAGGCCACCCTGCGGTCGTCGATCGAGCGGCTGAGCGCGGCGCGGTGCGCGTCGTTTCTCGGTGTCCTCAAACGGTTCGGCGCAGCGGATCCCGGGCCGCTGTCGTTCCCGCGCACCGGCTGGACGCTCGCCCTCGACATCCCCTGCTCGGCGCCGGGGCTGGTCGCCCTGCTCGACGGGCTCGACGAGCTCGTCGTCGCCGCCGGCGGCCGGGTGTACCTGGCCAAGGACTCCCGGCTGCGCCCCGAGCTGCTCGAGGCGATGTACCCGGCGCTGCCGGCGTGGCGGGCGGTGCGGGACCGTCTGGACCCCGAGCGCACGCTGCGCTCCGACCTGGCCAGGCGCCTGCCCCTGCTCGACCCCTACCAACCCCGGGAGAACCGACGTGAGCGACCTTGGCTGCGGACCGACGAGCCGATGAGCGACCGGTGAAGGACGCCCTCGGCGCCGTGCAGTCGGTCCTCGTGCTCGGCGGGGCGTCGGAGATCGGGGTGGCCATCGCCGCCGAGCTGGCCGCCCCCCGTCATGCGTCCGTGGTGCTGGCCGGCCGCCGACCCGAGGCCCTCGCCGCCGCGGCCGCCACCCTCGAGTCCCGGGGCGCCGGCGGGGTGTCGACGGTCGCGTTCGACGCCGCGGACCCTTCGGGCCACGACGCGACCGTGGAGGCCGCAGTCGCGGCGGTCGGCGACCTCGACGTGGTGGTCCTCGCCTTCGGCCTCCTCGGCGACCAGGGCGCCGACGAGGCCGGGGGCACGGGCGCGGTCGACGTGGCGACCACCAACTTCGTCGGCGGGATGTCCGCCGGCCTGGCCGTCGCCAGGCGCCTCCGGGCCCAGGGCCACGGCACGCTGGTCGTGCTCTCCTCCGTGGCCGGGGAGCGGGTCAGGAAGGCCAACTACATCTACGGCGCCACCAAGGCCGGCCTCGACGGCTTCGCCCAGGGCCTCGACGACGCCCTGGACGGCTCCGGCGCCCAGGTCCTCGTCGTGCGCCCCGGCTTCGTCAAGGGCCGCATGACCGCAGGCATGGACGCCGCCCCGATGGCGACCACGCCCGAGGCGGTGGCCAAGGCGACCGCGTCGGCGCTGGCCGCCGGTCGCCGGGTGGTGTGGGTGCCCGCGATCCTGCGCCTGGCGTTCGTGGTGTTCCGGCACCTGCCCCGCTGGGCGTGGCGCCGGCTGCCCGCCTGACGATCCCCCGCCGAGCGCGGTCGGCGGCCGCGACGGGCGGCCGTTCCCCCTCCTGGCTCAGCCCAGGATGCGGATGACGATCACCGCGGTGTCGTCGTGGCGCTCGTCGCCTGCGGTCGCGATCAGGGCGTCCGCCACCGCCTCCACGCCGGCGGTCGACGTGGCCGACAGGGCCGCCACGACCCTCGCCAGGCCGTCGTCGATGTCCTCCCCCCGGCGCTCGATCAGGCCGTCGGTGAAGGCGACGAGGGTCGACCCCGGCCGCACCTCGACCGACGCCGAGGTCCGCCCGGGCGCCTCGCTCACCCCGAGCAGCACGTCGTTGGCGACCTCGAGCACGGTGACGGTCCCGTCGGGCCGGCAGAGCATCGGTGGCGGATGGCCGGCCGACGCGTAGGTGAGCCGCCACGGACCATCGGCTCGAACGGGCCGCTCCAAGCGGCCGTAGAGCAGCGTGGCCAGGGAGCCGACGTCGAGGCCCTGGATGAGCCGGTCCACACGGTCGAGCACCCCGGCGGGCTCGACGCGCCCGTCGTCGGCGCTGGTCCACGAGACGGCGCGCAGCAGGCCCCGCAGGTGGCCCATGGTCGCAGCGGCGGCGATGTCGTGGCCCACCACGTCACCCGCGGCCACGCCGTAGGACCCGTCGGGGAGGGGGAGCAGCTCGTAGAAGTCCCCGCCCACGTCCGCGCTCACGTCCCCCGGCAGGTAGCGCACGGCGTGCTCGAGGCCGTCGACATCGGGGATCTGGGGGAGCAGGCTGCGCTGCAACGTCTCTGCGGCGCGGTGCTCGTGCTGGTAGAGCCTGGCGTTGTCGATGGTGAGGCCGGCCCTGCGCCCGAGGTCGGCGGCGACGTCGAGGTCGTCGTCGGTGTAGGTGCGCCCCGATGGCCCCGACACGAAGGTCATGGTGCCGAGGATCTGGCGACGCCTGGCCATCAGCGGCACCTGTATGACCGAGGCCAGGCCGAGCTCGCTGACCACCTGGCGCATCTCGGCGGAGGTGACGGAGCTCCTCCACTGCGATGCGTCGGCGTCGGCGACGAGGATCGGGTCGCCGTCGGCCAGGACCCGTCGCGTGCCCGAGCGCTGGGTCACCGCGGTCGGGAGCAGCTCGGCGTAGCGGGCCAGCAGCGACTCCTGGCCGGCGCGGTGGCGAAGCACCGTCCGCGTGATCCTCCCGGTGCCGTCGACGAGGATCACGACGACCCAGTCGGCCAGCCCGGGCACGGCCAGATCGGCGAGACGCTGGAGGGTCTCGTCGATGTCGAGGGTCGACGCCAGCTGGGTGCTGGCCTCGGCCAGGAGCCCGAGGCGCTGCCTGGCCCGCTCGTTGTCCTGCCTGGCGATCCGCTCGGCCGCGTAGGCCCGCTCGCGCTCCGACTCGACCTCCATCCGCTCGGTCACATCGGCCTGCACACCGACGTAGCTGACCAGCCGGCCCTCCCCGTCGAACACCGGGCTCACCGACACCTGGTTCCAGAAGGAGGTGCCGTCCTTGCGGTAGTTGAGCAGGGTCACCGTTGCCGGCGTCTGGGCGGCGATGGCGTCGCGGAGCTGCTCGACCGCCTTCCGGTCGGTCGCCGGGCCCTGCAGGAACCGGCAGTTGCGACCCTGGACCTCCTCGAGCTCCCAGCCGGTCACCCGGGTGAACGCCGGGTTGACCCAGGCCAGGGGGTTGTCGGCGCGGTGCGGGTGGGTGATGGTGAACGACAGGGCGGTGGCGCTGATGGCCCGGTCCCGCAACCCGGCCAGTGCGACTTCCTGGTCCGCCTCGCCGGACGGCTCGGCCACCTCGTGCAGCACGACGAGGGCCAGTTGCTCCCCATCGAGGGAGTGGGCGAGGGGAAACCCGGTGACCCAGAGGAGCCGAGCGGCGCGGTTGTCGCCGGCGGCCATCCTGACCGCGTCGCCGGCCACCGGGGAGCCGGTCGCCAGGCGCGACAGGGGGTTGCGGCTCGACGCCAGCGGCTCGCCCCCGACGCCGGTGAGCCCGGCCGCCGCGCCCCACTGGTCGACCGGCACCGGCAGCGGCTGGTCGGCCAGGGCGACCGCGGCCCGGTTGGCGTAGGTGACGGTCCCGACTGTCAGGTCGACCAGCAAGGTGGGGAACGGGACGTCGGAGAGGACGGTGGGCAGCACGCTGCTCGCCGGGTGGCCCTGCTGGCCGTCGGCCACGATCCGCCTGGCCGACTCGACCAGCGCCGCGGTGCCCCCGGTGTCGTCGGCGGCGTCGGGGGTGCACCCGCCGACCTCGTCCGGCGGTCGGCGCGACATCGAGTGGATCGTAACGGAGGGCGCGGGCGGGCGATGGCGCCGTCGTCCTGCCTCTCGGCGCGCCGAAGGAGCCGGGGGGGTAACCGGCTCCTTCGAGACTGGAGCCCCGGTCGGAGGGGGGGTCCCGACGGGCTCCACCTGGTCTATCGGCACGGTCCCTCCGCAACTCGAGGGTTTGGCCGACGAAATCCTCCGCGGGCGACCGGACCTACCATCGGAGGGTGCGAACGCTGCGTCGAGCCCTGGTTGCGTTGGTGACGACCCTGATCATCGCGGCGGTCGTCCGGGTCAGGGGGACGGGAGGCACCCCGCCCACGCGGGGTGGCTGGCGAGAGCTGCCCGTCTCCGAGCTCGACTGACGGGGTGCGGGTCACCCTCGTCGGGCTGGGCGCCGTCGGCCGGCGGGTGGCCCGCCAGCTCATGGCTGATCCCGCCACGACCAGCGTGGTCGCGGTCCACCGCGACGACCGGCGGGCCGAGCTGGCCACGGAAGGCCTCGACGACCGGCTGACCCTGCGGCGCGGCCGGGCCTCGTCGGTGCCCCCCGGCACCGACGTGGTCGTGATCACCCGACCCGAGCGGACCGTCAAGGTGGCCGAGGCCGCCCTCAGGGTCGGCGCCCACGTGGTCGCCGTCGCCGACAGCCCCGACGAGGTCCGCCGGCTGCTCGAGCTCGACGAGGTGGCCAGGGCGTCGGGTGTCACCGTCGCGGTCGGCGTGGCCATGGCCCCGGGGCTGAGCTGCCTGCTCGCCGGCTTCGGGGCCTCCCGGCTCGACCGGGTGACCGAGGTCCACGTGGCCAGCCACGGCACCGGCGGCCCTGCGTGCGCCCGCCGTCACCACGCCGCACTGCGCTCGGTCAGCACCGAATGGGTCGACGGCGAGTGGCGGCGTCGGCCCGGCGGCTCGGGCCGGGAGCTGGTCTGGTTCCCCGAGCCGGTCGGCGGCGCCGACTGCTACCGCGCCGACCTGGCCGACCCCGTCCTCCTGGTCCCGGCGTTTGGCGACGTCGAGCGGGTCACGGCCAAGCTGGAGGCGACCCGTCGCGACCGCCTCACCTCTCCGCTCCCGATGCTGCGACCGCCGCACCGGGAGGGGACCGTGGGCGCGGTGCGCGTCGAGGTCAGGGGCCGCGTCGGGGGCGCCGCCGACTCGGTGGTGCTCGGCGGGTCGGGGCGACCGGCCATCGTCGCCGGCACCCTCGCCGCCCTGACGGCCCGCTGGGCGACCGACGGCCGCCTCGCTCCCGGCGCCGGCGGCATGGCTTCGCGCATCGACGACCACGGGGCGCTCCTGGCACTGATGGTGGCGAGGGGCATCTCGGTCGCCGAGTTTGGCGGCGGGGAGGGCGCGGCCTGATCGAGCGGCGCTCCCGGCTCGCTGGTCACGTCGGTCAGGGGCCGCTGCTGCTGGTCAGGGGCGGCGGAACATCCGGATCACGCGGGGCATGCTCCAGCGGGAGCGCCAGTCGAAGTCGTCGGCCCAGCCGGCCCCGGCGACGGCCCGGTTGATCAGGGCCAGCGCGCCGGTGGCCCCCCAGTCGCCGGCGTCGGCGTGGAGGCGCCTGGCCAGGACGTCCCTCGCCGACACGATCGCCGCCCGGTCGCCGCCGGCGAGGTCGACGAGCTCGGAGACCGCGGCGTCCCTCGGAGCACCGGTCAGCTCGGTCGCCCGACGGAGGAGGAGCTGGGCGGTCGTCTCGGCCATGGCCGGGAGGCTAGCGGGCGGTCCTGGCCCGCTCGTCGAAGTGCTCGACCACGGGCGGGGTGACGAAGAACGGCCCGACCAGGGCGCGCCACTCGCCCATGGCGGGCGACTCCCGGAACCCGACCACGTGCGCCTCGACCGACTCCCACTCGAAGAGGAGCAGGTACGTGCCGGGCGACTCCACACCCTTCAGCAGCCGGCCGCTGACGAAGCCGGGAGAGCGTTCGGGGATCAGGACGGCCTGGGCGAAGGCCTTCTCGAACTCGTCGGCCCGCTGAGGGTCGATGGTCAACACGGCGTGCTCGGTGATCACGCCCACGATGCAACCACAGCGGTGCGTGACGGATCGCCGCTCCGGGTAGGCGCACCGTGAGATGCACGCCGCCGACCACCAGCCCGACCGCAGCACCGAAGCCGCCACCCCGTCCCGGTCCGGCGACGACGACGATCCGGGCGGCAAGGGGCCGGCTGGGAGCGCCGAGACCGACAGCGGGCACCGTGAGGAGGCCATCGAGCGCTCCTTCGACCGGATCCTCGACGAGGGCAAGCCCCGACTGGCCCGGCCGTGGCTCGACGTGCTGATCACCGGTCTGGTCGGCGGCATCGAGGTGGCCTTCGGGATCCTGGCCTTTCTGTACGTGGAGGTCCAGACCGGCGACGGCCTCCTCGGCGGCCTGGCCTTCTCCATCGGCTTCATCGCCCTGCGTCTCGGCCACAGCGAGCTGTTCACCGAGGGTTTCCTGGTGCCGGTGACCGTCGTCGCCGCCGGCGAGGGCCGGCTCCGGGATCTGGCCAAGCTGTGGGTCGGCACGCTCGCCGGCAACCTGGCCGGCGGCCTGCTGATGGCGGTGATCATCGACGCCGCCTTCCCCACCCTGCACCACCAGGCCGTCGAGGTGGGCGGCTACTACGTCCGGGCCGGCATCGACGCGCGGACCTTCTGCCTGGCCGTGCTGGCCGGTGCCGGCATCACCCTCCTCACCCGCATGCAGCTCGGCACCGACGAGGAGGTGCCCAAGCTGGTCGCCTCGGTCGGCATCGCCTTCCTCCTCGCCGGTTTCCGCCTGTTCCACTCGGTGCTCGACTCGATCCTCGCCTTCACCGCCCTGCTGACCGACCACGCCACCTTCGGCTGGGCCGCGTGGGCCGGCTTCCTGGCCTGGGCGGTGCTCGGCAACGTGGTCGGCGGACTCGTGTTGACCACCGTGCTGCGCCTGGCCCGCAGCCGGGAGCGGATCTTCGACCACCGGGCGGCCAACGACCTGGCCGTCCCCGCCTCTGCGGCCAGGGAGCGCAGCTGACCGTCGGCGGCATGCGGGATCAGCCCGGCAGGGGCGTTTCGCTCTCAGGGGGATCGGTGCCGCCTACTGCCGGGCGGTGGATGTCGTCGTCGAGCATCGCCCGTCCCACATCCGCACCCGCGGGGGCGGATTCTCGGGGCCTGGCGCCTCCGGCTGTTGTCGATCAGCCTGCCGGTGATGCCGGGCGGCCACGCCGTCGGTTCGTCCGGTTGGGCACCCGTTGGACGATGGCGAATCCCCGCGGTGGATCGGGAGAGGACCGCCGCTCGGAACGGCCAGTACACTCGCACCGGTTCGACCACTCGGGGACGTAGCTCAGTTGGCTAGAGCACCTGCTTTGCAAGCAGGGGGTCGTGGGTTCGAGTCCCATCGTCTCCACCCGTCCTGAGCAGGGACTGTGCGCTGACCTTGAGTTGTTGCTGCCTTCGCCGATCTGTTGGGTGAAGCCGTGGTCAGGACGTAGGAGGTCGCCGATCTCGACATGCAGCTGGCGGCGAACTTCAGGATCTCCCAGATCGAGAACGGCGTTGCGAGGGTCACCCTCACAGCGACTGTGTCGGCACGGCACGGCACGGCACGGCACGGCACGGCGGGGTTTGGTTGCAGATCAAGGGTGGGACCGTCCCGGGAGCTGCCGTGAGGACGCATGGCCTCCTCGCCGGTGACGAAGCGAATCACGAGTCCCGGTTCCCAACTCGAGGTCAGCGGGCGTGACGGTCGGGGCGTACAGGGCGGTGTCATCGCCTGTGGCTCGGCGCTGTGACCAGGACTTTCGTATTCATGCGAGCTGCTCCGGACCCCTTTGCCGGAGTTTGCAAGCATGGGTCGTGGGTTCGAGTCGCATCGCCTTCACCCGCGAAATCGCACAGTTCAGGGGATGTCGAATAAGGCTTCGACCTCTGGCCGCTTTGCGTGTTGGACGCGGCTCATTGGGTATCGAGCGTGTCCCAGTCGATGCGCTCGTCGTCGAGCACGGCGGGGAGGACCCCTTCGGTGGCGGGCGGGGACAGAACGACGCGCGCGACGAGGAGGCGGGCCGTAGCAGCGGCTTCGATGTTGAGGAGGTTGAGCTGCGGGTGGCGGCGGTGTACGGCGACCATCTCGGGAACCAGGCGGCGGGGGTCTGGTAGCCCGATGTGGTCTGGGAGGCGCAGCATCGCGGCGATCGCTTCGCCTTGGCGTGGTGCGTCCAGTTCGCGGAACGGTCCGGACAGTTGGCCGCTTCCGCCGCTGACCGCCGCCCTGCAGGCCCGGTAGTACCAGTAGGTGGTCGTTGCGAGCGAGTCGTGCTCCGGGAGGGCCAGAGGTGGTCCGACGAGGTACGCGACCAGCAGACGGTCGTCGATGAGCAGTGTGCTACTGGTCGTCAAGGTCGGGGTCGGCGATCGACGCAACGCCGTCCTCGTACGCCCCCGAGAGCAGGACCCGCCGGAGTTCAGCTCGGGCTGTCTCGGCGCCGCCCGGGAGGATCAGGGCGGCGTCTCCCAGGTCCACGATGGCCACCTCGCCGCCTTGGTCGATGCCCCACCGGTGGCGCAAGGCTGCCGGCAGGTTGGTCTGGCCACGGTGGGACACGGTGGCAGTGGACACCGGCTGGCTCATACCGCGCATTGTACCCACTAGGTCCAGACAAGGCGCCCGAGCTCCGTGGACGGGAGGGCCAGCCTCTGGTGGTGACGACCGCAGCTGGCCTCCGTCGCCAAGGTCGCTGTAGCCACCGCGGCAGACTGCGGGCGTGCGTGAGCGTCGAAAATGTGGGGTCTGGACGCCTGCCGACGCTCACGGACTCTTCACCCTGTATATCCGCAAGCAGGGGTCGTGGGTTCGAGTCCCATCGTCTCCACTACCGCTGAAGCCTGAGAATCAGGTGCCCCAGGGTCCTCCGCGGCGGCGTAAGGCTCGGCTGAGCGAGGCGATTCCCGTTCGGTTCCCTCCTGAGCTGGTCGAGGAGATCCGTCGTCGAGCGACCGAGGACGACCGGTCGGTCTCCTCGTGGATCCGTCGTGCCGTGGAGCACGAGCTGCAGCGCCCGGCTTGACGCCCCCGACCTCGTGGCCGGCCAACGCCGCTGCGGAACAACGCTCGGCGCAGTCGCGGCTACGGCGGGGAACGGCACCTCTCGGCGTGCTCATTCAAGCCAGAAACTCCCCCGGTGGCAGATTCTCACCTGAGGGACTTGGCATCGGGCCCGGCCGGCTGCAAGGCAGCCCGAGTGGGTGGCGCACGGCAATGATGCAGCTTGGCCGGGAGGTTGTCCGGACGCAGGCTCAAGCTTTCGATGTCCGCGTCGTCGCAGGCTACTTCGTCGGATCGGTCGCCTTCAGTGTCGGGACCGGGACACCCGTGTCCCCGTCCGGGTCTGCTCAGGTCCGGGTGGAGGTTTAGCGGTCGGGGGGCCAATCTGGTCGGGCATGGCGTTGATGGCCTGGGTGAACCGATGGTTGAGGCTGCCGTCGGAGTGGCCGGCGTCGTCGACGACGATCAGACGGCTCGCCGGCCATGCCTTGTGCATTTTCCAGGCGGTGTCGAGTGGTCCGGAGATGTCGTGGAGGCCGTGGATGAGGGTGGCGGGGATGTGGGCGACCCGGTCCATGCCGGCGAGGACCTGGTTGTCGGCGAGGAAGCAGCCGTGGGCCCAGTAGTGCGTGACGAGCCGGGCAAAGACCATCTGCCAGGACGGGTCAGCGCTGCTGAGGTGGGGCTTGGCGTCGGGGGCGAGGGACATGTGGGTGTCCTCCCATACGCACCAGCGTCGGGCCGCCTTCTCCCGCACGGCCCGCTCAGGGTTGGCGAGGAGTCGGGCGTAGGCGGCGGCCAGGTCGCCGTGGCGTTCGGCTTCGGGCACCAGCTCGACGAACCGGTTCCATTCGCGGGGGAAGACCCGTCCCATGTCCCGGGTGATCCACTGGGTTTCCTGCAACCGGCCGGAGGTGATCGCGCCGAGCACCATGGCGAGCACACGGTCGGGGTGGCGTTGGGCGTAGACGAGGCCGAGGGTGACTCCCCACGAGCCGCCGATCACGACCCACCGGTCGATGCCGAGATGGATGCGGAGCCGCTCCATGTCGGCCACGAGATGGTCGGTGGTGTTGGTGGAGAGGTCGGCGTCGACGTCGCTGGCCAGGGGCCGGCTGCGGCCGCAGCCTCGTTGGTCGAAGATGACCGCCCGGTAGCGGTCCGGATCGAAGATCCCCCGGACGCCCAGGTTGGGTGGTGCTCCCGGCCCGCCGTGGACCCACACGGCGGGCAGCCCGTCGGGCGGGCCAATCACTTCCCAGTAGACGGTGTGGCCGTCACCGACGTCGAGATGCCCGGAATCGGAAGGCTCGACGGGCTTGTCCACGCCCGCGATCGTGCCAGACATCAGGCGGGGCCGCCGCGCCCGAGAGACGGTGGGAGGGCAGGGGCTGGGTCGAGGGAAAGGCCACCGGGCGGTGGGCAGTCTCACTGCGATGTTGGTAAGAAAGTACATGGCCGTGTAACGGATTGTGTTACTCCGCAAGATATTGTCTGATGGTGGATCCGGTCGCTAATCCTTACCGCCTGGCGCTGGGCGGCGAGCGAAGAAGTCGATGACGGGTTGTACCGCTCACGTTGGGAGCGCGCCACACCGGCCCAGCGGGAACTGATGAGGTCATTGGGTTGGGTCGGCTCGGCGGGGACGTCCCAGCGTCGGTGTCTGACATAGCCGGAGCGATGGGCAAGGGCCCACATCCGGCATCTCGGTAGCCCGCAACGAGCTCATCAAGACGGGCCTCGTCTACGCCCCCGAACGCAGCCTGCTGGCCTTCACCGTGCCAGGCATGCACGACTTCGTCGAGCGGCAACCCTGACTTGATTCACCCGGTTGTGGAGCGTTGGCGAATGTTGGCGCCACGCACTCGAACAGGTGCCACCCTGCGCAGTGCCGGAGAGTAGATAGATCGATACCGAACGACGTGTCGTGCCCAACCGCCGTGAGCGGCAGCCGCACAGACTCTCGATTCGGGTTCGGGCTCGGGCTGGTCCTCGTGTTCGTCGGAGTGGCGGCCATCCCATGGCCGGCGGGCACAAGTACCATCAGCGTCTCGACCGGACCCGCCGCCACTCGCTCGGGCGCCGTGTCATTGCCGATCCATGTCGGGACGGTCTCAGGCGTCTATCCGTCCGTGCTCGAGTGCCCAGCCGTCGCAACCTGTTACCTGGCTGGGAATCCTCCGATCGTCAGCGCCAACGGGTCGGACGCGATGACGGTCACCCATGACGTCGGGAAGACTTGGTTGCAGGGTGGCCCGTTCCTCTCGACATCCCTCACCTGCGTAAGCGCGCAGGTCTGTGCCGGCGCAACCGACAACGGAGGTCACTCGCGGTTCCACGAGACCCTCGACGGAGGCAAAACGTGGGCGAGTCGCTCGCTGCCTCATTTCACAAACGTGCTGTCGTGCACCACTGCGACGCATTGCGTCTCAGCACCAAGTTCCACCGGTCGAGTGGACATCACCCGCAACGGTGGGCGCACGTGGACATCGGCTCATCTCCCGAGCAACTTCGCAACCTTCCAAGCCTTCGGGCTGCAATGCTTCGCCAACGGCTGGTGCGACGCCATCGGAAACTTCCTCAACCAAGAACCGGGCAGCTCAAAGCCAATCCCCGGGAGGCCATTCGTCGGCTCGACGGCCGCCGTCTACAGTGCCGACGGCGGCCTCCACTGGCACAAAGGCGCGACCCCCTCGAAGTTCCACATCTACACGAACCTGTCCTGCGGTACATCGATGGACTGCATGGTTCTCGGCGCCGATGGCCGCTCACCGGCTATCGCAACACAAGACGGCGGCCGCACCTGGCACCCCGTGGCGAACCCCGGCGGATCCGTGGCCAGGAAGGGGTTCGCGTGGGTCGCCTGCGTCGGTCAAAGCGAATGCTGGATGGAAGCGGGCCAGGATCATGGGGCTACCCTCGGCGTCGTCGAATCCACCAACCTCGGACAGTCCTGGCACCTCTTGAAAGCCCCGAGCAGCATCGGAGCGGGGGGCACCCTCGCCTGCGCCACCGCCACAGCCTGCTACGCAACAGCGGACACAGCCCAGCCGCCAGCTAGCCCAACTTCAGCGACCACCATGGCTCCTCAGCTATCCGGGACCAGCCTGTTCGTCTCCTGGTAGACCACGGGCCGTCAGGGCCGAAGCGGCAGCCTGCCATGGCACATCGGTGGCACATCCGCAGCAATCCGACTCCGTCCACCCCTTCTGCCGCAGCGCCCTGGAACCAGCACCTTTGGTGAGTGGCTGTAGGGATGTGCGCCCGACCCGATCGAGTCCGAGCAGCGCTGGGGTGAACCGGACGCCAGACTTCTTGCAACAGATCCGGCGTCCGGGGCGTCTGGAAGGGTATGGACGTGAGCTTCGGAGCGCCGACCCTCGGCGGCTCTTCTGAGATCACTGCTGGGCAGTACGGGGAGCTGTTGCGTCTGGCGTTCGTCCTGAGTGGGTCCCGGGACATGGCGCAGGACCTGGTTCAAGACACGTACGCCCGTTGCGCCCCCAAGCTCACCGGGGTCACCGACCCCGGCAGCTATCTGCGCACCGCATTGGTTAACCGGTGGCGTTCCCAGCAGCGCCGCCGTCAGGTCGCCGGAGCTTGGCTTCTCCGTCAGCAGCCGCCGTCGCCGGTGGCGCCCGTCCAGCTGTCCGAGTGGCACGACCAGCTTCTGGCCCTCCCGCCCCGCCAGCGCGCTGCGATCGTGCTCCGCTACCTCTGCGGTCTCGATGACGCGGCCATCGCTGCCGCGATCGACGTCAAGCCCGCGACGGTCCGCAGCTTGATCCATCGCGGTCTGATCACTTTGAGAAAGGCAGCCGATGACCGACCTTGACGAGGGGGTGCGAGAGGCGATCCGAGCCATCGCCGACCAGGCGCCCAGCACCGTCAACCTCGAACTGCGCTCCACGGCTCGACGCGAGGTCGGCCGTCGCCGAGCGGTCCTGGTTTCTGCTGTCATGGCCGCGGCGGTCGTGTTCGTCGGCGTGCTCGTCGCGGTCGTCCTGCCCCGAGGGTCGGGGGGCACCGTCACCGTCACCGGCAACGCGGGCAACGGAGTGACCCGGACGCTCACCCTGCCGGCGGGGCCGCTCACGTCCCGCTACGGGGCGGCCACGGCCTGGAGTGGGCACGAGTGGCTCATCTGGGGGGGGCTCGACAACCACAACCGTCCAATGACCGACGGGGCGGCGTTCGATCCCGCCACCGGCCACTGGTCCTATCTGCCGGCTGCGCCGCTCGCCGGCCGGGTCTCGCCGGCGTCGATCTGGACCGGGACCGAGTGGATCATCTGGGGGGGCAGCACCGACCACGCCTTCGTCGACGGCGCCGCCTTCAATCCTTCCACCGGACGGTGGCTGCTGCTCCCGCCGGCCCCGACCGGGTTGAGCGACCCGGCCAACGCTCCGACCGAAGCGGTGTGGACAGGCACCGAGATGATCGTCCTCGCCGACAGCGGTGCCGCCGCCTACCGTCCGTCCACCGAGACGTGGACGAAGCTCCCAGCTGCGCCTGGGCAGACCTCCGACCCACCCCAGGCGGTCTGGACCGGCTCGGTGGCTGTCTTCCTCGTCGGCTCCCCCCGGGTGGCGCCCTCGAAGCCGGTGACACCCGTCAGCTTGGCACCGATGCCGGGAGCCCCCGCCACCAGCGGCGACACCCACGCTCATCAGGCCGGCCCCTCGACCCCCGCCCCGGTCAACCACGGGCGATACACCCTCGTCACCTACGACCCCGACACCGGCAGATGGGGCGTGCTGCCCAACGGCGGCCTCAGCCGCGACGGCCAGCCGGACATCGTCTGGGACGGCCACCAGCTCCTCACCATCGATCTGTGGCCGGCGCGCCTGACCGGGCCGGGAGGCACCACCGTTTTGTCGGGCGCCAACGCCGCCTACGACCCGCGAACCAACCATTGGACGACACTCCCAGCCGCTCCACGCAACGGGCGCTACCCCATCAGCCCTGCCACCTGGACCGGCACCGCCGTGCTCCTCTGGGACGGCGGCCAGAAAGGACTCGCCTACCACCCGGCATCCAGGACCTGGTCGATCTTCGCTGCTCCCCGAGCCCCCAGCCTGTTCCAACCGGTAACCGTGTGGACAGGCCGCGACCTGCTGGTGTGGGGCGGCGAGAACGATCGGTCGAGCGCATCCGATACAACCCGCGCCGCCGGGTACCAAGCCCCAGCGCCCTGAGGCAACGAGCCGACCATGGCACCCCACGGCGATTTTTCGAACAATTCACCTACGTCGGCCCGCAACGACCCGACCGAGCCGTACAGAACAGCGGCCTGGGTTGGGCGACTTTGTGGCCACAGAGGCAGAGCACTTCCATCACTGTCACTGGGCCGGGGAGGCGTCGAATCTCCGACGTGGCGCGGCTGCGGTAGCAGGTGCTTTCCAGGACCGCTCGACGGCGACGTGGCGGCGACGCCAAGCATCACTTCGACCGCGGTCCGGCCGAGCTGGCAGGATTGTTCGACATCGGCTGGCGGTAGGATCGCCATGATTGATCCCCACACCAGCGCCACGCTGCGCCATAGGTTCGGCCTTTACGGAGCGGGCCGCCCTGCTCGCCCATTCGGGCAGTCGGGCCAAGACGTGCGTAGACGCGAGTCGACCGGGTTGAAGCTGCTGGGAGGTCGGTAAAGGAGTATATGGCCATGTACTAAAGGGAGCATAAGTTTCTAGACTTCTTCGGCCTGTTGTACTAACATTGTCTTATGAATGGGCTACGGGCCAGGCAGCTAAAGGCAGAAGAGCAGTCGAATGTGAGGCGCTGGGCGGTTGAGCAGGTCGTCGCGAAAGGGGCCCGGGTGGAAGACGTGGCCGCGAGTTGGGTTATGACCGCTCAACGGTGTTCGGGTGGGTGAGCCGTTACCGCCAGGGCGGGCTGGCGGCGGTGGACACGAAGCCGCGTTCGGGGCGGCCACCGAAGCTCACTTTGGCGCAGCGGGTGAAACTTCGGAGGTTGATCGTGGATGGTGATCCTCGCCAGTTGCGTTTCCCGTTCGCGCTGTGGACCCGGGAGATGGTCGCCGAGCTGATCGACCGGGAATTCTCGGTGGTGATGAGCGTTTCTGCGGTGGGACGCATGTTGCGCAAGGCGGGTCTTTCTCCTCAGCGTCCGTTGTGGCGGGCGTATCAGGCCGATCCTGACGCGATGGCGGCTTGGAGGTCGGAGCGGTTCCCGGCGATCCGTGCTGAGGCGGCGAGGGTGGGTGCGGTGGTGCTGTTCGAAGACGAGGCGTCGCTGCGATCGGACTTTCATTCCGGGACGACGTGGGGAAATCTTGGTGAGACACCGGTGGTAAAAACGACCCGGGGCCCGTTTCCGTGTGAACATGATCTCGGCGGTGTCCGCCCAAGGGGCGTTGAAGTTTGTCCTCACCGACGGCAACGTCGATTCCGATGTGTTCATCGACTTTTGCAAGCGCCTGGCGCATGACTATGGGGAACGGCCGGTGTTCCTGGTGGTGGATGGGCATTCTTCTCACAAGTCGAAGAAGACGAAGGAGTGGGTGGCGTCCACGAAGGGGCGGTTCCAGTTGTTCTATCTGCCGGGGTATTCGCCGCAACTCAATCCTGATGAGTGGGTGTGGAGCAATGTGAAGTCGGCCAAGGTCGGCCGGGCCGGCATCGACAGCCATGAGGATCTGAAGAACAAAGCGGTCGGCGCACTGCGACGGCTCGTCGAGATGCCTCAGATCGTCCGCGGGTTCTTCCGGGATCCGGATTTACGCTACATCACCGCCTGTCAGTCGTGAGACTTTCGCTCGGCTTGGTAAACGGGGGTGATGCCGAGACGTCACCGGGTGGCTGACGGCTGTCGGACGCGCAACCTGGTGCCGCCCCGGGTATCGCCGGGGGCGGTGGGTGGCTCCGGTGTTCGGAATGCCTGAGCGCCCGGGCGGGATAGTTTCGGGCGGGTGACGTATCTCGGGGCGGCCGAGCAGGTCGGAGGGTGGTTGCTGGCTACCGCCCACCGTGGGGCTGACGGGTGGACGTGGGACCGCCGGCCCGGAGTGGAGCAGACCGGCGTCGACGCCGGGGTTGGTTGGGGCACGGCCGGTCCCACCCTGTTCTTCGTGGAGGCGTACCGCACGACCGGCGAGCGGCGTTGGTTGGAGGCGGCCCGGGCCGGGACCGCGTGGATGGGAGCCAACCTGGCCCCGTCGGTCGAACTGGCCGACGAGGACGCCGGGTGCGGATTGTTCACGGGGGTAGGCGGCTGGGTGGTGGCGCTCGACGCCCTGGCCGACGCCACCGGTGAGGCACAGGACCGGGACCAGGCGCGAACCGTGCTCGCCGCCATCGCGGCCCACGCCACCACCGTCCCGGCCGGCGTTCACTGGCACGAGCTGACCGAGGTCCTGTGGGGCACGGCCGGCATCGGATGCCTGATGTTGAGCCACGGCCCCCCCTTGTTGGGAGCCCAGGCTGTGGACTTGGCCGTCGGTGCCGGGGACTGGCTGATCGACCAGGCCGAGGAGGCGCCGTCGGGGTTGTGCTGGTCGTTGGGCCACACCTACGAGCTGGAGCACCCTGGCGACCTGCGACGCTTCCCCAACTTCGCTCACGGGGCGGCGGGTATCGCGTTCTTCCTGACACGCCTGTACCAGGAGACAGGTGAACGCCGGTTCCTCGACGCTGGGCTGGCTGCGGTGGAGTGGATCATGACCACGGTGCGGTCCGGCGATGACACCTGCGCCGCGTACCACCACACCCACGGTGGGACCGAGGAGTTCACGCTCGGGTGGTGCCACGGGCCGCCCGGCCTGGGCGGGATGTTCCGCCAGTTGGAGATTGCGACGGGGGAGGGCGTGTGGCGGACCTGGCTGCGCCGGACGGCTCGGGCTGATGCCATCAGCGGCATCCCCGAGCGGCGGTCACCGGGCTTCTGGGACAACGTCGCCCGGTGCTGCGGGTCGGCCGGGGTGGCCGAGTTCTTCCTCGACCTGCACCACCTTGGTGGGCGACGCGACGACCTGGTCTTCGCCCGGACCATGGTCGACGACCTGCTCGTCCGGGCCATCATCGACCGGTCAGGAATGCGATGGTCCAACGTCGAACACCGAGCCGCCGAGCCGCATCTCCCGCCGGAGACCACCTACCTCCAGGGTGCTCCCGGGATCGGCTCCACCCTGCTCCGCCTGCACCGTCACCTTGCCGGCGACCCTTGGGTCGTCCGATGGCCGCACGCCCCCACCTGGGACGGCGCGGGACGCCAACAACCTGAAGGCTTCCCCGCCGGCTCAATCCATCCGCGCTGGACGCGCTGATCGCGTGTGGGGAGGAACCTGCCATCTCCTACCTCGAAACCACTGATCCCCCTTCCCGTCCATCCTCTGGTCCAGAAGTTTCTCAACCCCGGGACCGCGTTGAGCCTTTACGAGCATGTCCACCGACTGGCGCGTGCGTCCGAGGCGCTCGGCGATCGCTGACGCCCACACGAGCGGATCAGGCTCGACTCTCGCTAAGGTCGCACCGGCGTCCTCGGCTTGGGCGATGGCGGTCAGGATGGCTTGCGGAAGGCTCGGAGCCTCCCGGTCGAAGCCGATCTCGCTCTGCTGAGCACTGAGGCCCACGGTAGCGTCGTCACAGCCGGCTTCGTACAACGCGTCGAGACGATCCTCGTCGACCCCGGTGACGATGAGGGTGAAGATGTAGACGTTCACGGCTCCCCTCCTTCGGGGTTGGGATCATCGTGCGGGCATCGGTTGACAGCACGAACGATCTGGGTGGGGTGGAGCTCGGGCACCCGCAGCGCCGACCACACCGAGAGCTGCGGGCAATCGCCCGGGCATCGGAGAAACCCCCAAGCGTGGGACGACCGCCGAGACGGCAGGTGCACGAAGCCGTGTCGGGGATCTCTCAGCGGACACTGCGGCGCCGTTGTGCACCTGTTCGATCGATCCGCAGCACTCGCGTGCTGACCCGGGGCGGTGGCCGAAACGCTGCTCGTGGGATCGGTCGACCCGCCTCGATCGCGAACTCACGCTGCCATCGTCTGGCTCCTGGGGAGTCCGCGCTCACCCACCTTCTCGCCGCTTGGTCCTGGGCGACGAGGGTGGCGCTCAGGAGCCGGCTGCGCGGTTGGAGCAGCCGGCGCAGCAGCGAGCTGGTGACGGCGAAGGGGGGGTTGGCCACCACATGGAACGGCCGACGGGGTAGCCGCAGATCGCCGGCGTCGGCTTCGACCACGATGATCGCCGTCCCGAAGCGGCGACGGAGATGCTGGGCCCGATCGGGATGCGCCTCGACGGCGATGACCCGGGCACCGGACTCGAGAAGGAGCCCGGTCAGCGCACCGGTGCCAGCGCCGACGTCGAGGACCCACGATCCCGACGGCAGGTTCGCTTCATCGACCAGGAGCTTGGCCCAACCAGAGTGGAGCTCGTGCCATCCCCAGCTTCTGCCCGGGGACACCACGGCAGCGGACCGTGACGAGGAAGATCATGACCGGTCAGTTCACCAGCCGATCGCCGAGGGTGTCCAGCGATTTGACGTGTTCCAGTGCCCCAGCACGCGCCGAGTCCGATCGACCCGCTCGGTCAGGATCGCTGGGCCGCTGCGGCCACCGGCGCGCGCCGTGGCCTCGGACCGTCGCTCGCAGCGGGTTAGGTCTGTCGGGCCGGCCGCTGGCGGGCGGAACAGCCTGGCAGGATGGTCGCGTGACGGGGATGCAACGGGATGGTCGCCCTTTCTCGAGACTCGGGCCGATGAGCGCAGATGACCCTGCGCTGGCGCCACTCGCGAACGTGGATGCCGAAACGCCCACGCCGGAGAACCCCAGCGTGGCGAAACGCTCGAATCCCAACGCGTCGGCGATCGACCGGGCGTTCTCGGCGACGGTCCTGCCCGGCCGTGGCGGGCTCTGACCGTATCCGGGGCGCTCGCAACTCACGAGACGGAAGCCCTGTTCGGCCGCAGCGTTGACGCGAGGAGCGTAGAGCCGCCCGGACCCCGGACTGCCCGCATGGACCAGGAGCGGGAAACCATTGGGGAAGGCCGTTGACCGACACGGCCCACTCGCCTGGGGCCGCCACCGTGACCGCATCGACGTCCGTACCGCAGACCGTCGAGGCCCGGGACGCGACCGACTGCCGAGATAGCCGCTCTGGACACCGGTGGCGTGTGGCTGCCGCGCTGCCCGTACTGGACGACGTCGACACCGGCGCTCGCGCTCCCATGGCGGTTCGGTGGCTGCAGTCCGAGGGGTCGTGCCAGCACGGCGACACAAGCCGAGCAAGTCTCCTGCGGTGTTGCTGTTGACCGGTAGGCGACCGGTTATCCACAGCCCGTGCAGGGCTGCAGCGCGCGATCGGCTCGAACCTGCCACCAGCACTACCGTTGGGCCGGTGAACCTGGCGAGTTGCCCTGAGGATGCGACCGCACTCAAGGTCGTCGACTGGCTCCGGGTGCAGCGGTACTGGTGATGAGTTGCCCGTGCTGCGCCAGGCGCTTCGTGTTCGGCGCCGACGGCCCCGAGGAAACCGAGACCACCTGACCACCCGGGCGACCTTTTCGAGGTACCCGTCCCTACGGTGGCGAGCGCGGGGGCGCCGGCAAGCACGACCACACCTTGGGGGCAGGATCCCCGATACCCACGGGCGACGCCGACAGTGCCGTCCAGGTCGCTCCTCCACACAAGAAGTGACCAGAACGGATCTCCGGGTCGTCTACGGCCGGACCCCCCGGCGGACCTCGCGAGTGTAGTGGCGGCAACGATTCTAGCCGACCCGGGCCGCGGCGGCTCGCTGTTGCCTCGAGTCCCTGAAAGACCGCCCGGTGCCGTGAACGGGACCGGGAACTCCGCCCGTGGCAACACTCGACGAGCCCGAACGTGTAACCCGGCTGCCGACACATCGGGGGGCGGACCGTGTCTCGAGCTTCGAAACTCGACCCAGTCGACGAGCGGCCATGCTCACGGTGCTCATCGCCCCGTCAGGCTTCCGATGCCCAGCGCCCCGCGCTACCGGCCGAGTTGGAGTTCGATTCGATGTTGCGCGAGTCGCCTAGGAGGCTCCTGATCTAGTCGCTGGTCACCCGGGAATCTGATCGGAAGCCTGCCTCACAGAGGCCGTTTGGCTCAGATTCTGGGCTCCAACGGCTCTCGGGGCATCCTGGGAGGAGGCAGAATTTGGGTCCTCCCAGTCGGCCCACTACTTCAGCAGTCTCCTAGGGCATTCCCGTGCTCGGCGAGGTATTCACCCGGGTCTTTGTCGACCGGTTCGACACCAGCGACAAGCGCCGCTTCGAACGCCGCGAAGGCCACGGCCAGCTCGTGGCGGGTCTCGAGGGAAGGTTGGCGCCGAAAGTCCGTCGAGCCTTGGCGTTCTTCCTCGGCCATGTGGTCGCTGTTGGCCTGGTTGGCGTCCGCTACCGCCTGGTACCAACTTTCGCTGCCGACGGCATGGTCGGCGACTCTGGCGGCCGCGTCGCGGATGTCGTTGTGGTCGTGGATCGCGTCCTCGGTCACCGCCTCGGGCGTGTGCTCACCCCCCACGCTTGTTGACCCAGGCGACGTCGAAGTTTGATTCATTGGCGTCCTCCGCCTTGGTCCTCCGCCACGGCCCGGCGGGCGCCCCGACCCGTTCCACGCTGGTCGTGATCTCCCGGCTCGACGGCACCACCGAGGTTGGCCACATCACCTCACCGTCTCCGGCATCGGCACTCCCTACCACGAAGGCAACCTCCGCATGTCGGTCCACCTGTCCAACACCGCCGACCAGGTCGACCAAGCACTCACCTCCCTCGACGCATCCGACCACGACCTGACTGTTGCTCGAAGTGTCCGCTGAAGGATCCACGCTGTGGGACGGAGTCAGGGCAGTCGTCCAGCAGTGTCCGGAAGGGAATGGACCCTGCCTCCCTCCGCGCTGACCAGGCGTGCGAGCGCCGGGTCGGCCGTGGCCAACGCGCACTCGGTCGATAGCGCAGCGGCCGCGGCGACGCAATCAGCGAGACTGACCGCCATCCGCTCTCGGTGGTAGTGGCGTGCCCGTAGTCGCCCCGCAAGCACGCCGGCCTCGGCCGACACGGCTGCCAGCTCCATCCCGGTATGGGCGAGCATGACGAGATCGGCATGCACGTCGTCGGGGTCCCGACCGTAGACCCGCACCAACTGGTTCACCACTTCGGTCGCGTTGGCCGCAGCAAGCATCGTCGGACCACCCAGGAGTTCGCCAACCTCCCCAGCGGCCCGCTCGTCGCGCAGGTAGACGAGCACCGCGTAGGCATCCAGCACGATCACCGGCCGGTGGACCGCTCTTTGCGCTCTCGCTCGGCGGCGCGGGACTGCTCCAGGGTGGCCCCCGGCCCAGCCTGCGAGCCGCGCAAAGTCGTCAGTGGATCGCTTGGGATCGGTCGGACGATCGCGTAGTCGCCGCGGTCGATGACCAGGACCGAGCCAGCGGCCCACCGGCGGCGAAGCTCGGCGGGCAACGACACCTGCCCGTTGCGAGTCACCTTGGCGCGGATGGCATCCATGCAGCCATCATACAATCCACGGCGTACATCGTATGGACTCGCCAGATCATTGTATGAGCGGTGTCACGGTGACCAACGGCTGACCAGGCGCATTCGGGTGTGAAACGAGGATAGCCCAGCGCAATTGGCGGACCGAAACGGATTGCGCTCGAACCAGTAGGTATCGATCGCGCCGATCGAGTCCACCTACACCTGCTCGACTGGGAGGTCTCGACTCAGCTCGATGAGGCGATCGACGTCCTAGTGCTGCGTCGCGCTTTTGACTTGTGACAGGGTTTTGCGGCCCCGGCGTATCTTTTCGAGGATTTCGTCAGCGGCGGCGTGCCAAACGAATGGTTTGGGATCGTCGTTCCAGTGGCTGACCCAGGTGGCGATGGCTTCGATCAGGTGCGGAACGCTGGTGAACGTGCCGCGGCGCAGCCGACGGTCGGTCAGCTCCTTGAACCATCGTTCCACGAGGTTGAGCCATGACGAACTGGTCGGCGTGAAATGCAGATGCCATCGGGCTCGGCGGGGATGTGCGAGCCACCCGGCGACCTCGGGACCCTTGTGCGCGGACAGGTTGTCGAGGACCACGTGGATGTCGAGGCTGCGAGGGACGTCCTTGTCGATCTTCTTGAAGAACGCCAACACATCAGCCGAGGTGTGGGTCTTGCGGCACTGAGTCGTCATCTCACCGGTAGCGATGTTCAACGCCGCGAAGAGATCCGTGGTCCCGTTCCGCTTGTAGTCATGGGTCATCGTGTTCGCTCGACCGCGGCGCATCGGTAGCGACGGCTGGGTTCGATCGAGCGCCTGGCACTGAGTCTTCTCGTCGAAGCTGAACACGACAGCCTTCTTCGGCAAGTCGAGGTAGAGGCCCACGACATCGACGAGTTTCTCCTCGAAGCGAGGATCGTTGGAGAGCTCGAAGGCGTCAACCTTCCACGGTTTCAGCTCATGGTCACGCCAGATCCTGGCCACGGTGTCCTTGCCGACGCCCAACTTCTTCGCCAAGGTCCGTGTCGTCCAGTGCGTCGAGGTGTCATCGGGTTTCTCGTTCAGCGTGTAACGAACCACCTCGGCCACCTTGCCATCGGGCAGATAGGCCTTGCGGCCCCGGCCCTTGGCGATCACACCCACAAAGGCGACACCCTCTCGGGCGAAGCTGGCCCGCCACGCCCGGACCGTGTTCGCCGACACCCCGACCCGGCGACCGATCTCCTCGTTGTTCACCCCATCCGCGGCAGCCAACAACGCCTCGGCCTGACGGACCGCGCGATGCGCCAGCGCCGGAGAACCAGCGATCCCGGCCAATCGGTCGCGGTCATCATCGGTCATCAACAACGGAGGGGCACCACGCATCGTCAACATGATGCCAATCCTAGCCCCAAGCTATTTATAAGACACAGCACTAGGCGTCGAATCCCCTTCCCTGGGCCGCCAGCCAGAGGTGGTGCTGCTTCCTCCCCATGGGCAGTCTTGCCGATTGCCTCACGGAGGGGCGGAGCTCCGATCAGGTGATCCACGCCACCGGCGGCGTCGCCTGAGACCGTCAGGCGACGTACCTGATACGGATCCGACATGAGGTAGTTGAGGGGACACGCACGTGAATCCCGCTGCTCGCGCTGTCGCCGACCTCCGGCGCGTGCGTTGGGTTCATGCTTTCGATTGCCAGCCGTCACGCGCCAAAGGCCTCGAGGGTCGAACGTACCGCCTCGTCGATGATCCCGCTCACGTGGCGCGGCGCCGGCGTGGCAATCAGTTGCATGCCGATGCCGCGCAGCAGGGCCACCATCAAGACAGCGACCGCCGCCGGATCGGCGTCCGGTCGAATCGACTCGTCGGCGATCCCCCTGCGGATGCGATCGGCCAGCAGCGAGCGAAAGGCCTTGTCCTGCTCGGCAAACATCGGCATGAGGACGGGGTCGGCGGCGATGGCCTCTCCCCACATCTGGAGAAAGGCTCGCGCCGCCGGTGTACGATCCGCCACGTTTCTCAGGTAGGCACGAACCAGGGCCGCCAGCCACTCCAACGCGTTGGGGGAGTCGCCAGGGACGGGAAATCGCTGGGCGTCGCGCATGACCGCCTCCAGCAACTTCTCGCGGCTCCCGAAGTGGTGGGTGACGATGCCGCGGCTGTAGCCGGCTGCCTCGCCGACCTGAGCCAAGGTGACTGCACGGAATCCCTTGCGAGCGATGAGAGCCATCGCCGCGTCGAGTACGCGACGTTCTGTCTCCGCTCGACGCTGCTCCTGCGTTCGGCGCGCGGGGCGATGTTTCTCGTCGGTTTCGGGGAGTTCGGGCGCGGGCACGAGACCTCTGATTCCGTCACGGCTGTCACCGGGTAAGGCATCCGTGGCCGTCACCACCCTAACGTGAGTGGTAACAAGCATGTATATCTCAGAACGGCCCTTTGGTCGCAAGACAGGTTCGAGCAGACCGGTGGCGGAAACCGCCGGGCTGGCGGCGCCGGTGGGCTGGCAACCCTAGGTTGGCCAGGGTGCTGCTCGTCGACGCCGCCAACGTGGTCGGCAGCCGGCCGACGGGGTGGTGGCGGGACCGGCCCGGCGCCGCCCGTCGACTTGTGGACCAGATCGTCGCCGCCACCGCCAGCGGGCGGCTCGACCCTCCCGTCGTGATCGTTCTGGAGGGCGCGGCCCGCTCGGGCGCGCCAGAGAGCGAGACCGCCGGGGTCCGGGTCGCGCACGCCGCCCGCAGCGGTGACGACCGCCTGGTCGAGCTCGCAGCCGCCGCCCCGGCACCTGTCGTGGTGGTCACCGCCGACCGGGAGCTGCGTCGACGGGTCGCCGACGCGGGCGCCACTGCTGTCGGGCCCGACTGGCTCCACGCCCGCCTCGACGGCCGGGACCGCTCCAGCTGAGCCTCGAGCCGACGGCACCCTCGGTGCCCGTCGACCGCCGCCCGGCACCGGGGAGGGATCGTCGTGCTCCGACACGGCATCGGTTTCAGGGCTGTCTGCAGCTGCGTCGACGACGCCCGCCGGCGGCACCGTTCCGCATGCGAGTCTGCATCGGGAGCTCCGGCAAGACGGTGCGGGGCTCCGCGGCGCTGGATCTGGCATCCTCGATCGTGGTGTCCGCCCCGCATACGGCCTTCGTGCTCGGCGGGGGCGGCGTGCTCGGCGCCGCCGAGGTGGGGATGCTCCGGGCCCTTCTCGAACGGGACATCGTCCCCGATCTCCTCGTCGGATCGAGCGTGGGCGCCCTCAATGGCGCCTTCCTCGCCGTCGATCCGTCGTCGTCGACGGTCGATCGGATGGCGAACATGTGGATCAGCTTGTCGGACCGTGGCGTCTTCGGCGGCAACCTGATCGGCCAGGTGAGCAACCTCGTCCGCCACGGCACCTACCTCCACGACAACCACGGGTTGCGCCGGGTCCTCGACGGCGCCTTCGGCCGGCTCGCCATCGAGGACCTCGCGGTCCGCTTCGAGTGCGTGGCCGCCTCCATCGAGGCCGCAGGTCCCCACTGGTTCGCATCCGGACCGGTCACCGAGGCGGTCCTGGCGTCGTGCGCCGTGCCCGGCCTCCTGCCGGCGGTCGAGATCGGCGGCGAGCACTTTCTCGACGGCGGCCTGGTCCGCTCCGTGCCGGTCGGTCGGGCCGTCGAGCTCGGGGCCCGCCGGGTGTACGTGCTGCAGGTCGGACGGCTCGAACGGCCGTTGCAGGCACCGAGGCGCCCCTGGGAGGTCGCCCTGGTGGCCTTCGAGATCTCCCGGCGCCACCACTTCACCGAGGCACTGGCCAACGTGCCCGAGGGTGTGGACGTGCAGGTGCTGCCGTCCGGTTCCACCTCCCCCAGCGTGTCCGTCCGCTACCGCAGCACGTCGGAGGTGGAGAAGCGGATCGACCGCGCCTACGAGGCGACGGCCGCGCATCTCGACCGCCGGGCGCGCCGCGACTGACGCCGAGGACGGTCGGATGCGCCTGCCGCCCCGCCCGGCCCGCCGGCTGCTGGTCCCGGTCACCATCGCCGTCATCGTCGCCGCCATGGCGGTCTTCGCCGCCGTCGGTCTCGTCGGCCTGCTCGCCGCGGCCGTCGACCGGCGCCGCCGCCTCCTGCGGGTCGCCGGCTTCGCCCTTGCCTACGGTGGTATGGAGTTGGCCACCCTGGTCGCCGCCGCCGGTCTGTGGCTGTGCCGGCCGCCTGGACGCCGTGAACGGTCGAGTCGGGACCGAGCATGGTCCCGGCGCAACCAGGCGCTCCTCACCTGGGCACTTGGCCTGGTCCTCGGCGCAGCCGAACGTTGCTTCGGGTTCGTGGTCGTCGTGGACGAGGTACCCGGATCCGTCCTCGACGGGCCCGAGCCGGTCCTCATCCTGGCCCGTCACGGTGGACCCGGCGACTCCTTCGCCCTCGTCCATCTCTTCCTGGCGACCTACCGGCGCGACGTGCGCATCGTGCTGAAGGAGATCCTCCAGCTCGACCCGGTCCTCGACGTCCTGCTCAACCGCCTGGATTCCTGCTTCCTGCCTGCGGCCGGGGACGCCCTGGCCGAGCGCCTGGGCGGCATGGCCAGGGCGCTCGGCGAGCGGGACGCGCTGCTCGTGTTCCCCGAGGGCGGCAACTGGACCCCCACGCGGCGCCACCGCGCCATCCTGCGGCTCCGACGGGAGCACCGGGCGGAGGACGCTCGCGCCGCCACCCTGATGACCCATGTGCTCCCGCCGAGACCAGGCGGGGTCCTGGCCTGCCTCGACGCCAGGCCCGACCTGGCCGTCGTCATGGTCGCGCACGCCGGCCTGGACCAGATGGTGACGATGCGCCAGGCGTGGGACGAGCTCCCCCTCCAGCGGTCCATGACCGTCCGGCTGTGGCCGGCCGCCCCCGCCCCGACCGACCCCGACGACCGGCGGGCGTGGCTGACGACCGAGTGGGCGACCGTGGACGAATGGGTCGACGCCTCGCGACACCGCCCGTGATCGGCGGGAGGCGGCCTCGGTGCTCGGACCGGCCGCCTCGGGAGCCCCCACCGAGCTGACCGAGCTGCGGATGGTTCGCCGCAAGCCGATCCCCTTTCCCCCCGAGCGCTTTGCCACCGCCGCCATCGAGGCCACCCGGTGGTCCATGGCCCGGGCCGATCGCTTCGACGGGCGGCGCAATCTGTCGCCGCGCGCCCTCGACTCCATCGGGGCCGGGTTCGACAGTTGAGGGCGCCGGACGGCTACCGCCGCGGGCCCTTCCACCGGAAGTGGACGAAGACGCGACCGAAGTTGTCGGAATCCTTCTCCACCCGGTCGTAGAGCGCCTTGATCTCCTTCTGGTCGAGGAAGCGCAGCACCCGCTTCTTCAGCTGTCCGCTCCCCTTGCCCGGAATGATCTCCACGGACCTCGCCCGCGTCCGTACGGCCTCGTCGATGGCCTCCCGGAGGGCCCGGTCGATCTGGTCACCCCGGTTGTAGACGTCGTGGAGATCCAGCTTCAGCTTCACCGTGGCCCGGTCTACACCTCGGGGTGAGAAGCTGGCGAGATGCAACTGGCGATCCACCTGGCCAACTTCACCCTTCCCGGCGGCGCGGAGGCGCTCGCACCGACGGTCGCCGCGGTCGCTCGCGTCGCCGACGAGGGCGGGGTGTCCACGTTGACGCTCATGGACCACTGGTTCCAGATGGAGCAGGGGGGCGCCACGGCGCACGACCCGATGTTGGAGGGCTACACCACCCTCGGCTTCGTCGCTGCGCAGACGTCGAGGATCGAGCTCGGCCTGCTGGTGACCGGCGTGACCTACCGCCAGCCGGGTCTGCTGGCCAAGACGGTCACGACCCTCGACGTCCTCTCCGGTGGGCGGGCCATGCTCGGCGTCGGGGCGGCGTGGTACGAGCGTGAGCATGCCGCGCTCGGCGTCGGCTTCCCGCCCGTCTCCGAGCGCTTCGAGCGGCTCGAGGAGGCGCTCCAGATCTGCCTGCAGATGTGGGGCGGCGACGAGGGTCCCTTCGCCGGCCGCCACTACCGGCTCGCCGAGACGATCTGCTCGCCGCCGCCTCTCCGCCAGCCCCGTCCCCCGATCCTCATCGGCGGCTCGGGGGAGCACAAGACGCTCCGCCTCGTGACCCGCTACGCCGACGCCTGCAACCTCTTCGCCGGTGACGACGTCGGCGAGGTGGCGCACAAGCTCGATGTGCTGGCCCGGCACTGCGAGGCCGAGGGGCGCGACTTCGCCACCATCCAGAAGACGATCATCGGCAGCTTCGACCCGCTCGGTGACGTCGACGCCTTCCTTGCGACCATGGAGGCCTACGCCCGGGTCGGTATCGACAAGGTCTGGATCTCCCCGGCGGGCGCCGACCCGGCCGGATGGACCGCCGAGGTCGCCGACCTCGTGCTGCCCCGGCTGCGCGAGGTCTGACGACGTCGTCGCGACGGCGTCGGGTCGTACGCGGTCGCTCGGCCCACGAGCGCCGCGATGGCCCTTGACCCCGTCGAGGGTGCAGGATACTGTCAAGAGAAGAACCGCTTTCTGCTGATGCGGCGATGTCCCCTCGGGGGCGTCTGACATTGACCGGGGGGTCACCGAGCATGAAGACCAAGGCCATCGGATTCGCACTAGCGGCGGCGCTCGCTGCCGGAGCGTGCGGCTCGAGCAGCCACACGTCGACCGCGGCGTCGGGCTCGGGGTCCAACGCGAACGCGTCGAGCGCGACGGTGCTGCGCTTCAACGCCAACGGCACGCCGAACCTCAAGGGGCTCACCATCCGGATCGGCAACGCCGCCGGAAGCGCGCACATCGGCGACACCAACGTGCACGACATCGTGCACCTTCTCGGCTTGTGGGGGGCGAACGCCTCCCAGCAAAACGCCACGGCCAACGCCCCGGAGCTCGCGGTGGAGAGTGGCAGCCTCGACGTCGCCATCGGCCCGCTGCCCACCGAGGTGGACTCTGGCCTGGTGGTCTTCGGTCCCAACCAGGCCCGCCTCGACGACGAGCTGCTGGCCAAGCCCGGCATCACCAGCGTCAACCAGCTCAAGGGCAAGACGATCGCCTACTGCTGCGCCGCCTCACCCGACGGGGTGATGCTGTCCAACACCTTGCAGAAGGCCGGCATGACCCAGTCGCAGGTCCACGTCCTGGCCACCGGCGCCAGCAGCTCGTCGCTCAGCGCCCTGATCGCCGGCCAGGTGGACGCCGCCTTCACGGCAGCCAGCGGCCTGCCGTCGTCGACGAGCAAGTACCCGGTGCTGGCCACCGCCACCAAGGTGGTGCCCCAGTACGCCGACAGCTTCATGGCTGCCCAGGGCTCCTGGATCGCCGCCCACCCGGCGGCCGCTGAGGCCGTCGACCTGGCCTGGCTGGCCTCGGCCAAGCTGTTCAACACCAATGAGGCGGCCTGGGTGAAGAATGCGGCGTCCTACACCAGCAACGCCGACTCCACGGCCCAGTACCAGCAGGCCTGGCAGCAGCTCAAGACCCTCGCGGGCTGGCCGCTCTCGGAGTCGACCTACAACGCAGCGGCGGTCGCTTACAACCTCAAGATCGCCAAGCAGCAAAACGCCCTCCAGGCCCAGGGCAACCGGCCGGCGGCGCAGGAGACCAACACCAGCGCCTGGCAGGGAGCCTGGAAGCTCTTCCAGCAGCACGAGGGGTCACTTTGAGCTCGAGTGAGCGGTTGTCGACGGAGATGGACGACCCGGCGACGGTCCGAGCGGCCACGTCGGGTCCCCTCGGCATCGACACGGACCGGATCGCCGAGGACGAGTTCGGCAGCCCGTTCCAGTCGGGTGGTTTGAGCACTGCGGACGTGGGCCGACCGGCGGGATCGTCGCAGGGCTGGGTTCGCAGCCACGACCAGCTCCTCGCGGGCGTGCTGGCCGTGCTGGTCGCCTTCGGGCTCTGGCAGCTGAGCTCGGCGTTCCTCAAGCCGATCTTCATCTCCACCCCGAGCAAGGTGGTGCCCGCCTTCTTCACCCTCATCGGCTCGGGGCCCCTACCGCACGCGTTCCTCACCAGCCTGGAGGAGATGGTGATCGGCGTCGCCGTCGCCTCCGCCGTCGGGATCGGGGTCGGCCTGCTGATGGGCCGGGTGCGCCTCATCGAGCGGGCCTTCGAGCCGCTCGTCGCGTTCGGCAACGCCACCCCGTCCATCGCCCTCCTCCCGGTCATGGAGGTGTGGTTCGGGTTCGGGACCACGGCTCGCGTCGCCTTCATCATGGCGATCGCCGTCTGGCCCCTCGTGGTCAACACCCACGCCGGCGTGCGGGCCGTGCGCGGGCGCCTGGCCGACGTCGGCACCACCTTCGGCATGAACGGGTTGCAGCAGATCCGCTACGTGTACCTGCCGGGGACGATGCCGTTCATCTTCGTCGGCGCCCGCATCGCCCTGGCCGTCGGTGCCGTCGGCATGATCCTCGGAGGCCAGGAGATCGGCCAGACGGGCCTCGGTGGCCTGACCTCGATCTTCGGCAGCTACGGCCAGACACCGCAACTCATCGCCACCATCGCCAGCACCACCATCCTTGCGATCCTCCTCTTCTGGGCCCTCAGGCAGGTCCAGGCCCGGGTCTTCCCGTGGATCGCAGCCACCTCCGCAGGAAGGCGGGACGCACGATGAGCAGTGACACGCAGACCAACGGCCAGGCCCCGGAGGGCCGGGCCGCGACCGACGAGCGCACCATCCTGGACGTCAAGCGGATCTCCAAGACCTTCCCCGGCGTCCACCGGACCGTCTACGCCCTCGACCAGGTGAGCCTCACGGTCCGCCCCGGCGAGTTCATCAGCCTGGTGGGCACCAGTGGCTGCGGCAAGACCACGCTGCTGCGGATCATCGACGGCCTCGACGACGCCGACGCCGGGGAGATCGTGCTCGACGGCAAGCGCCTGAGCGGCGTGTCCCAGGACATGTCCTACGTGTTCCAGGACATCAACCTGCTCCCCTGGAGGAACGTGCTCGACAACGTGGCCCTCGGCCTCGAGGTCCGAGGTGTCGGGAAGAAGCAGCGCCGGGAGCGGGCGCTCGAGGTGCTCGAGATGGTCGGCCTCGGCTCCGTGGCCAACGTGGCCCCCTACACCCTGTCCGGCGGCATGCAGCAGCGGGTCGGCGTCGCCCGTGCCCTGGCCGTCGGACCCAAGGTCCTGCTCATGGACGAGCCGTTCGGCCAGCTCGACAACTTCACCCGGGAGGCCCTCCAGATCGAGATCGCCGCGCTGTGGGCCAAGCTCGGCACGACCATCATCTTCGTCACCCACGACGTCGACGAGGCCATCTTCCTCTCCGACCGGGTCGGGCTGTTCCAACCGGATCCCGGTCGCCTGACCGACATCCTCGACATCGATCTCCCCCGCCCGAGGACCGAGTACGACGTGCGGGCCCACCCCCGGGCCATCGAGCTGCGGGCCTACATCACCGACCACCTCCGCGGCGAGAAGGCGCCTGTCCGATGACCGCCGTCGCCCCCACCACCGGTGGCCTGGACGCCCCGGCCCGGACCCCACCGACGTTCACCCCCCGCCGACTGCCGCTGGTCGAGTGGAGGATCACCGGCATCGTCGCGCCGCTGGCCGCGGTCGCGGTGGTCCTCGTGGCCTGGACGATCACCGCTCACTTCGTCAACCCCATCCTGGTCTCGTCCCCGGCCCATGTGGCCGTGGCCTTCGTCGACCAGTTCCGCACCGGCACGGCCACCTCGGCCCTGTGGATCTCGCTTCGGGAGCTCTACCTCGGATTCGCCATCGGCCTCGCGGCGGGGATCATCCTCGGCGTGGTGATCGGTCGGTACCGGTTCCTCGACAGCATCTTCAGTCCGTTCATCAATGCCTCCAACGCGACGCCGCTCAACGTGCTGATCCCGCTGCTCATCGTCTGGGTCGGCATCTCGGCCGAGGCCCGGATCCTGTTCGTGGTGCTGATCACGTTCTTCCCTGTGCTGCTCAACACCGCAGGAGGGCTGCGCAACGTCAGCCGTGGCTACGCCGAGGTCGGGCGCATGCTCGGCCTCAACGAGCACCAGCTCATGCGCAAGGTGATCCTGCCCGGTGCCGCCCCCTACATCTTCGCCGGCATCCGAGTGGGGGCGGCGCTGGCGGTGATCGGCATGATCGTCGGGGAGATGGAGGTCAGCAACGTCGGCCTCGGCTACCTGATCAACTTCTACGGCAACGGATTCGAGACGGCCAAGCTCCTCGCCCTCATCGTCCTCGCCGCTCTGATCGGCGTGGTCAACGTCCTCGTCGTCCGCGGAGTGCAGGCTCGCTGGTTTCGCTGGATCAGCGCAGCGCGCTGATCCGCAACCAGGGTCACGGGGCGACCGAGGTGGATGCGGCGTCGCCGGCGCCGACGCCGGTGGGAGCAGCCGACTGGACCGACAGCAGGCTGGCCGAGGGATGGACGGCGGGGGACCGTCTCGAGCCGCTGCTGGCGCTCCCGCGCCGGATCGCGGCCAGCCTGATCGGGGCCGACGAGCACCAGGTGCGCAGGGTCCTGGACGTGGGCAGTGGCCCCGGCGCCTTCCTCGACGTCGTGCTGGCCCGCTGCCACGACGCCACGGGGGTGTGGACGGACGTCTCCGACTCGATGCTCGGTGCCGCTCGCGACCGGCTCGGCCACCTGGCCGGACGGGTCGACTACCGGCTGCTCGACGCCCGCAACCTGATCCAGGCGGCGGAGCCGGAGACGATCGACGCGGTCGTGAGCTCACGGGTCACCCACCACCTGACGATCGAGGATCTGGGCCGGTTCTATGCGGCCGCGCGGCGCCTCGTGCCGAGTGGTGGCTGGATCGCCAACCTCGATCACGTCGCCCTCGAGGAGCCCTGGGCGACGCGCCTGACGCGCGCCCGCGCCGAGCTGGTACCTCCCAATCCCTCGCCGCACCGCCACGACCGGCCGCTACCGGCCCTCGACGACCACCTCAGCGCGCTGGCCGGGATCGATGACCTCGACGTGGTCATCCCCTGGCGGGCGTTCTCGACGGTGCTCGTCATGGCCAGGCGGACATGACGCTGGTGCAGGGGCTCCGGACCGACCCGGCCGGGGATCCGCGAGCGGGAGACCCCGATCGGGTCGTGATCCGGACCGTCGGCATCGATGTCGGCTCGGCCACCTACCACCTGATGATCTCGAGCGTCAGGCTGGAGCGCAGAGCCCGAGAGCTGTCGAGCCGCTTCGACGTGGTCGGGCGTGACGTTCTCTGGTCGTCCCCGGTCCGCCTGACGCCGTACGTCGACGACGACACCATCGACGTCGCAGCAGTCGAGGAGGCGGTGCGCGACGGCTACCTCCTCGCCGGCGTCGCCCCCGGAGAGATCGACAGCGGCGCCGTGCTGCTGACCGGCACGGCCCTGGCCCGCCACAACGCGAGGGCGCTCGCCGACCGCCTCGCCGGTCGGGCCGGAAGGTTCGTCTGCGCCGCAGCCGGGCACCACCTCGAGGCGGTGCTCGCCGCTCACGGCTCCGGCGCCGTCGAGCTGTCGGCGGGTGGCGACGGACCGGTCGTCAACGTCGACATCGGTGGTGGCACCACCAAGCTGGCGCTGGCGCAGGGCGGCAAGGTGCAGGTCACGGCGGCCGTCGCGGTCGGATCTCGACTCCTGGCGTGGGACACCGGCCGCCGGTTGACCCGCGTCGAGCGATCGGTGGTCGCCGTCGGGCGACAGCTCGGCATCCCCCTCGGCGTCGGGTCCGTGCTCACCGAGGCAGCCGAGACCGTCGTCTGCGGCGTGCTGGCGGCGGCGGTCGTCGAGCAGCTCGTCGGCCCTTCCGGCCCTGGCCGGTCGGTCGGGGACCGTCTGCTCACGGCACCGTTCCCTGCGCCCTCCGGCCCGTTTGCCGTCGTGCTCTCCGGTGGCGTGGCCGAGTACCTCGACCAGCCTCCCGGTGGGCGCGGCCACGGCGACCTGGGTCCGGTCCTCGCCTCGGCCGTGATGGCGAGGTTGCGAGCGGCCGGCCTGGCCGACCGCGTCCGACCTGCCGCCCAGCGCATCCGGGCCACCGTCATCGGAGCATCGCAGTTCTCCACACAGGTCAGCGGGTCCACCGTCCGCGTGGGAGACGCGTCGTTGCTCCCCGTGCACAACCTCCCGGTCATCCGCCCGCCGCTGCCGACCGGTCAGACCCTGCGCAGCGACGTCGTCGCCGCGGCCTTCCGCCGCGCCATCGCGGCCCGCGCCGACGAGCTCGGGGAGGGGCGGGCCCTGGCCCTCGCCGTCGGATGGGAGGGACCGCCCGAGCACAGGCGACTCCGGGCTCTCGCGGAAGGCCTCCGCGACGCCATCCGATCCCTCGACCGGCCCCCCGAACTGGTTGTCGTCACCGTCGACCGTGACCTCGGCGCATCCCTCGGTCGCATCCTCGTCGAGGAGACCGGAGCCCACAGTCCGACGCTGGTCTGTCTCGACAACCTCGACCTCGGAGCCTTGGACTACCTCGACGTCGGACGGCCGAGCCTGCCCGCCAATGTCGTACCCGTCGTCGTCAAGTCGCTGCTCTTCGACGCCGACCGCCACTCGGGTCCGCTCGCCGCCGACCGGACGCCGGTGCGAGGCGAGACCCGAGGCCGCCTCGACCCAGGAGGAGCACACGCATGAACCGCACCGAGTCCGAAGCGGCCATCGCCGAGGCGACCGCCGCCGGCAAGCTGCTCATCCAGCCCTATCTCCACTGGGCCGAGGAGCAGAAGATCCCCGTCGTCGAGGACTTCGCCGTCGATCTGCTCGCCGTGGAGACAGCGCCGTGGGACCGGATCGGGGTGCCGGCCGCGCTCGTCCACCTCCGCGGCCGGGGTGACTGGGCCAACGTGGTCGTCGCCGAGATCCCCCCCGCCGGCGCGACCGAGCCGCAACGCCATCTCTTCGAAGAGGTGGTCTACGTGCTCAGTGGCCACGGCAACACCGTCGTGGTCGACGCCCGCGGTCACGAGCACAGCTTCGAGTGGGGCCCGCGCAGCCTCTTCGGCCTCCCGCTCAACGGGCGCTTCCGGCATTTCAACTCGAGCGGCTCGGAGCCGGCACGACTGGCGTCGGTGACCAATCTCCCGCTCGTGCTCAACGTCTTCCACGACGAAGCCTTCGTCTTCGACAACTCTGCGGACTTCGACGCGCGCTTCGGAGCAGGAGGGAGGTTCCGGGGCGAAGGTGACTTTGTCGGCGTGGCGCCAGGGCGGCACATGTGGGAGACCAACTTCGTCCCCGACCTCGCCGACTTCGCCATGCCCGAGTGGCAGGCGCGGGGCGAGGGCAGCCGCAACCTGAAGTTCGTGCTGGCCGAAGCCACCATGCACGCCCACATGTCGGAGATGCCGGTCGGCACGTACAAGAAGGGTCACCGGCACGGGACCGACTTCCACGTCTTCACGGTGGACGGCCACGGCTACAGCCTGCTCTGGTACGAGGGCGACGAGGACTTCAAGCGGATCGACTGGCGTCACGGCGTGGTCTACGCGCCGGCCGACCAGCAGTTCCACCAGCACTTCAACCTGTCGACGCACCCGACCCGGTACCTGGCCGTCGCCTACGGCGGCCTGCGGTATCCCTTCACCGAAGAGCGGCGCCAGCACTTCCTCGGCGTCGACAAGAGCGTCAACGAGGGAGGACGCCAGATCGACTACGTCGACGAGGACCCCCACATCAGAGAGCTCTACCTCGCGGAGCTCGCGCACGAGGGGATCGAGTGCGCCATGCCACCGGTCCCGGCGAGGTCGTGACCGTGGCGGTCGGAGAGGGCGACGGGGTGCCGGCGCGCCGGCGGCTGGTGGTAGGGATGTCCGGGTCGAGCGCCCCGCAGCTCGGCATCGCCCTGCTCGAGGCGCTGCAGCACCGGGCCGAGATCGAGACCCACCTGGTGATCAGTGACGGCGCCCGCAGGAGCCTCGAGCTCGAGGCGGGCGTCGACCCGGACCACGTGGCCAAGCTGGCCGACCGCTCCTATGACCCCAGGGACCTGGCCGCGTCGGTGTCGTCGGGATCGTTCCTCACCGAGGGCATGGTCGTCATCCCGTGCTCGATGCGGTCGCTCTCGGCCATCGCCACCGGCAACTCCGCCGACCTGTTGACCCGAGCAGCGGACGTCACGCTCAAGGAGCGCCGCCGGCTCGTGCTGGTGACCAGGGAGACACCCCTCAACCTGATCCACATCCGCAACATGGAGACGGTCACCCTGGCGGGTGGGACGATCTTCCCGCCGGTCGTCGGCTTCTACCACCGGCCCCGGTCCATCGACGACCTCCTGTCCCAGCTGGTCGGCAAGGTCCTCGACCAGTTCGCCATCCCCCATGACCTGTTCCGGCGCTGGACGTCACCGCAGTGACGTCGGTGCCCGAAGACGTCACCGCAGTGACGGTGCCCGAAGAGGTGCGCGACGCCATCGCCGGCGTGGCGACCGTCGGCTTCCTCGACCAGGCATTCGTCTTCTTGACCGCCGACGACGGCGGACCCATCGACGTGTGCCTGTTGTCGCGGACCGAGCTGCGGGCGACCGCGACGGAGGTCGAGGTCGTGGTGGCCAGCTCGAAGGCCAGACGCAACCTCGCCGCGTCGCGTCGGGCGACGCTGGTCGCGGTCACCGGGCACGCCGCCCACTACCTCGGCCTCGAGGTGCGAGATCTCCTCGAGGACGAGGACATGCTCGCGGCCCGGCTCGGCGTCACGCGCGTGCTCCGAGACGACCTCGGTGTCGAGTTGCACCCGATGCGGTTCCGGGTCGAGGAGCGGCTCCGCGTGGAAGAGCGCTGGGAGGCCACGTCGGCTCTCCTCGACCAGCTCGACCACGCCGGTCGTCGACCGTGACCCTCGTCCGCACCGCCGACGTGTCCGAGCGGGTCGACGCCAGGGCGAAGGCCGCAGGGGAGCTGCGCTTCAGCGGCGACCTGCAGGAGGCGGGCACGCTCCACGCGGTGGCGGTGCGGAGCCCGGTCCCCCATGCCGAGATCGTCGGCATCTCCTTCGCGGAGGCCCGCAGCGTCGACGGCGTCGTCGCGGTGCTCAGCGCGGCGGATCTCGCCGCCGGCCTGTGCGGGCGGCGTGTCCGGGACATGCCCCTGCTGGCTCGCGACAAGGTCCGCTACAGCGGGGAGAGCGTCGCCGCCGTCCTCGCGGTCACCCGCCGCCGCGCCGAGGAGGCCGCCTCGTTGGTCGATGTCGAGTACAGGGAGCTGCCCGAGATCCTCGATCCCGTCACCGCCTTGTCGCTGTCGTCGCCGGCCGTGCACGAGGCGGCGTGGTCGTATGACGGCGCCGTCGTGTCCGCCGGCGACCCCGCCAACCTCCAGTCCGAGCTGGTCGACGGGTCCTCGTCCGACGTGGACGAGGCGCTGGCCACGGCGGCCCACGTCGTGACCCGCACCTATCGGACCCCTGCCGGCCACCAGGGGTACCTCGAGCCGCAGTGCTGGACGGCAGTGCCCGCCGGAGCGGGCGTCCGGGTGCGCGGGACGACCAAGTCGCCGTACCGGCTGCGGGAGCAACTGGCCTGGACGCTCGGGCTGGCGCTCGACGACGTGGAGATCGAGCCCGTGCACCTCGGCGGTGACTTCGGGGGCAAGGGCGGGGTCGTCGACCCGACCCTCTGCGCGGCCCTTGCGATCCACGCCCGCCGTCCGGTGCGCCTGGCCCTCCGGTCGGGCGAGGATCTCGTGTCCACCGACGCGCGCCACTCGTCGATCATCGACGTGCGCGCCGGGTGCGACGGGCGGGGTCGCCTCCTCGCGTTGTCGATCGACGCCGTCTTCGACGGTGGGGCCTATGCGGCCGCCAAGCCCACTCCCACCGTGAACCTGCATGGCATGGCCGAGAGCGCGCTCGGATACCGGTTGGCGGCCTACGCCATCCGCTCCCGCATCGCCTACACCAACCGGGTGCCGAAAGGGCACATGCGAGCACCCGGGGCACCCCAGGCCGTCTTCGCGGTCGAGAGCGCCATCGACGAGCTGGCTGCCGCCGCCGGTATCCCTCCTGCCACACTCCGCAGGCGCAGCCTCCTCGGGGACGGTGATCGTGACGCCTACGGGCACCGTTGGGCCCAGGCACGCGGGGTCGCGACCCTCGATGCCGCCGTCGACGTGCCCGCGAGCGTCCCGATCCCAGCGGGATGGCGGGGTGGCACGGGGACGGCCGTCTACGCCCGCCCCACCGCGCCGGCGGCCACGACCAGTGTCCGGCTGGAGCGCGGCGCCGAAGGAGACCTGATCCTGCTGCTCCCCATCCCCGAGACGGGGACCGGGAGCCACACGGTGGCTCGAGCCCAGCTGGCGACGGCGCTCGGCGTGGAGCCGGGGCGCATCCACGTCCGGCAGGTCTCCACCACCGACCTGCCCTACGACCCGGGCGTCGGCGCCAGCCGGGTGACCGTCGGCATCACGGCGGCCGTCCGTCAGCTGGCTGCGGCCTGGGAGGCACGGGACCACGACGATCCGATCACGGTCTCGACCGACCCCGGCTCCGAGGGGCCCGTGCTGTCGTGCTGCGCGCAGGTCGCCCACGTGGCCGTCGATCCTGATACCGGCCAGGTCCGGGTCCTCGAGCTGGTCACCGCCGTCGATGTGGCGACGATCCTGCTGCCCCGGGCCCACCAGCTGCAGCTCGACGGGGGCGCGGTGATGGGCTTGGGCTTCGCCTGCTTCGAGGATCTCCTCGAAGCCGAGGGCCAGGTGTGGGCGGCGAATCTCGGCGAGTTTCGGTTGCCGACGACCGAGGATGTCCCGGTGCTGCGCACCGTGCTCGTCGAGGGAGGGGCGGGGATAGGTCCGAGCAACGTCAAGGCCGTCGGCGAGCTGGCCAACGTCCCCGTGGCCGCAGCGGTGGCCAACGCCGTGGCCCACGCCACCGGGTGCCGGATCCGGGAGGTGCCCGTCACCGCAGAGCGGGTGTTCTGGGCCATGCGAGAGGCCTCGAGCCCATGAGGATCGAGGCGACCGTCAACGGGGCCCCCTTCGCGGTGGACGCGTCGGCCACCGCCAGCCTGCTCGATGTCCTGCGCGACGCCGGTCTCACCGGGACCAAGGAAGGCTGCCGGGTCGGGGTGTGCGGGGTGTGCACGGTCATGGTCGACGGCCTGCCGGTCAGCGCCTGCCTCTACCTGGCCGCCTGCGCGCAGGGCGCGGACGTCTGGACCGTCGAGGGCGTGGCCGCGCGCCAGCCGGATCTGATCGACACCTTCGTCGGGTGCGAGGCCATGCAGTGCGGCATCTGCTCGCCGGGCCAGGTCGTGACGATCGCCAGCATGGAACCCGGCATGCGGGACGAGGCCACCATTCGCGGCTACCTGGGCGGCAACCTGTGCCGCTGCACCGGGTACGCCACCATCGTCGAAGCCGCCGGGACCTACCTTGATCGCTGACGAGGCGGTCTTCGTGGCGCCCTCGTCGATCGGGGAGGCCGTCGACGCGATGGGCGCCCCCGACGCGATCGCCGTCAGCGGGGGCACGTCGGTCGGACTGCTGATCGGCCAGGGTCTGCTCGCACCGGCGACGGTGGTCTGGCTCGGCAGGATTCCCGAGCTCCGCGGCATTCGCCACGACGGCCACCAACTCGTCATCGGCGCCGGGGTGACGCTGCGGTCCCTCGCCTCCGACCCGGCCGTCGCCGTCGGCCTCCCCGCGGTGGCGGCGGCCGCGGCGGCCGTCGGCAATGCCCGGATCCGCGCCGTCGCCACCATCGGGGGCGCCATCGCCCACGCCGACCCGCGACAGGACCTTCCGCCGGCGCTCCTGGCACAGCACGCCGAGGTGGAGATCGCCGGCCGCCAGGGTCGGCGGCGGCTCCCACTCCACGAGCTGGCCACCGGCTTCATGTCGACGGTCCTCGAGCCCGACGAGCTGATCACCGAGGTCAGGATCCCGATCGTCGCTGGTCAGCGCGGCTGCTATCAGCGCTTCACGCCGGCCAGCAACGACGACTACCCCACCGTGGCTGTGGCATCGACGGTCGTGTTGGACCCTGACGGGACGGTGACCGACGCAGCCGTGGCCGTCGGAGGCGCGGCGTCGACGGCCTACCTGGTGCCCGAGGCCAGCTCGCTCGTCGGTGGCCGCGGAAGCCAGGCCGACCGGGAAGCGGTCGGCGCGGCCGCAGCCGCCCGCTCTCAGCCAACCGGGGACCGTCTCGGCTCGCCCGCCTACAAGCGGGAGATGGTGGCGATCTGGACGGCGAGGAACCTCGCCCGCGGCATGGACCGCGCCGTGGTCCCCTGAGGATCCGGCGGCGCAGCGGTCAGGCGCGGGGACCGAAGGGAACCGGTCTCCCGCCGGCGATGCTCGCCCGCTGCCCGTGGCGCTCGGCGCGGCCGTAGTCGGCGACGCCCGCGTGCAGGGTCGTCCGGTGATCCCAGAAGGCGATGTCACCGGGATGCCACCGCCATCGGATGACGAACTCCGGTCGGAGCTGGTGCTCGAAGAGGAGGCGCAGGATGGCGTCGCTCTCCGGCGAGCTGAGCCCTTTGATCGACCTGGTGAACCGCTTGCTCACCCAGTAGTTGCCGCGCCCGGTCTCCGGGATCACCCTGACGAGCGGGTGCTCGTGCGGTTCGAGGGCGTCGCGGATCGCGGCCAGCTCTGCGGGACCCAGCTCCCTTCCGAGGAAGCTGCCGTAGCGGGCGGCGATGTCGTCGGAGGGGTCGCGTGACACGTAGAGCCCGGTGAGGCCCTCGAGGAAGGCGCGGAAGGGGGCGCTGAGGGCCTCGTAGCTCCCGACCAGATCGGCGAACATCGTGTCGCCGCCGCGCTCGGGGAGGACGTTCATCTGCAGCATCGAGAACTTGGGAGGGTCCTCCATGTGCATGTGGTCGCTGTGGAAGTGATCGACCCGGGTCACCGTCGACATCCCTGCGTGATCCTCCACGCTCCTCGTCAGCGGATCGAGGAAAGGGCGACCGAAACGGGCGGCGAAGGACTCCTGCCCGGCGACCGAGAGGTGCTGTTGGCGGAAGAACACCACCTTGTAGGTGAGAAGCGCGCCGAGGATCGCCGCGACCGATGCGTCGTCCACGGGCCCGGATGCGGCGAAGTCGTCCACGACCGCGCCGAAGGCCGGGGTGATCGGGTCCACCTTCACGAAGGCATCTCGTCCCTCCAGAAACGCGTTCTTCGAATGCTGAACGTACCGGGAGCGCGAGGTACGGTCAAGGGGTCGGGGGACGGCCGGACCGACCGGGTCGCTGATCGAGGGCCCTGGGTAGGATCGATCGGTGAGCGCGACGAAGGGGCGAGTGGACCAGCAGCCCGCGGGGCCGACGTACCCGATCGAGTCGGTCGACAACGTCCTCCGGCTGCTGCTGATGGTCTCCGACCGCAGGCAGATCCGCGTGTCCGAGGCTGCGGCCGATCTCGGCACGGCCGTGTCGACGGCCCACCGGCTCCTGGCCATGCTGACCCACCACGGGTTCGTGACCCAGGACGCCGAGAGCAAGGTGTACCGGGCAGGGCCCGTCCTGCTGCGGATCGGGTTGGCGGCGGCGCGCAACTCCGACATCCGCACGTTGGTCCGGCCGCTGGCCGACGAGTTGCGGGACCAGACGGGCGAGACGGTGCACGTGGCCGTGCTGCAGGGAGACGAGATGCTCTTCCTGGTCTGCGCGGAGAGCCCCAACGCATTGCGGGTGGCCTCGCGCGTCGGGACGCTGATGTGGGCCCACTGCACCTCAGTGGGCAAGGCGTGGTTGGCCTGCGAGACCGACGAGGCGTTGAAGAGCCTGTACCCGTCGCCGAAGATCCCGGCGCTCACCGACCGATCCATCACGTCACGAGCGGTGCTGCTGCGCGAGCTCGCCGAGGTCAGGCAGCAGGGATTTGCTCGCAACGTGGGCGAGAGCGAGCTCGGCGTCGGTTCGGTCAGCGCCGCCGCGCGCGACGCCGCCGGGCGACCCGTCGCATCCATCAGTGTGTCGATCCCGCTGGTGCGGATGTCCGACGACCGATGGGGCGTGCTGACCGAGGCGGTGCTGCGGAGTCGCGCCGCCATCGAGTCCTCGCTGCCCTGATCGGGGACCGACCACCCGCCGCCGGTCCGGCCGGCTGAGGGCCCTTGACACCCTCCTCCGACCACTCCTACTGTGAAGAAACAGTTTCTGACGCGTCCGCACCGGCCGCGGGGGAGGGCACGGGGGTCGATGGTCGATGCGACACGATGGGTCTCCGAACACGAGGTGATCTCGTTGCTCGGCCTCGACGACGCCATCGCCGCGCTGCGCCGGGGATTCGAGGCCGAGGGCACCGCGAGGGCGCACGCGCTCGAGAAGACGATGCTCGGCTACGACGGGCACTCGACCCTCCATGCCATCGGAGCAGCCTTCCCCGATGACCATCTCGTCGGCACCAAGACCTGGACGCACACGCCAGGGGGGGCCGACCCGGCTCTGCTCCTCTTCGACACCCGGACGGGCGGCCTGATCGCCGTCATCGAGGCCTTCGCGCTCGGGCAGCTTCGGACGGCGGGCACCGCGGCGCTCGCCACCGACCTGCTGGCCCGGAGCGACGCCGCTCGCATGGCCGTGATCGGCACGGGCAAGCAGGCGCTCGCGCAGGTCGCGGCCGTGGCCCACGTGCGCTCGCTCACCGACGTCGCGGCCTACAGCCGTGACGCCGGCCGGCGGGGCGAGTTCGCGCAACGCGTCACCGCCGAGCTCGGCGTGCGTTGTCACGCCACCGCCTCCGCCGCAGAGGCCATCGACGGCGCCGACATCGTCACCCTCGTGACCCGGGCGACCGAGCCGGTGCTGACCTCGGGGCTGCTCGGCGCCGGGGTCCACGTCAACGCTGTCGGCGCCATCGACCTCGAGCGCCGCGAGTTCGAGCCGGGCATCCTCGCCCGCTGCGCCCGTGTCGTGACCGACAGCCTTCCGCAGGTCCGGAACCTGTCGAGCGAGTTTCGGGCGTTCTACGGTGACGATCTGGACGCATGGCGGGCGGTGCGCCCGCTCGGTGCGGTGGTCGCTGACGCCGAGCAGGAGGGGCGAGACCCTGCGGCGGTCACCTTGTTCAAGGGGATGGGCTCGGGTGTGGAGGACGTGGCCCTCGGCGTGGCGATCCTCTCCCGACTCCACGAGCGGGGCCCGGCTATCAGCATCCAACGACACGGTCGGGCCAGGGTCGACCTGGTCGGGCCGTCGTCCGTGAGCCATCGATGAGGAAGGGTGGTCAGCGACCATGACAGATCAGATGCAAGAGGCGGCGGAGGTCTCGGCCCTGGGGGGCGCAGAGACGCCGACGGCCAGGTTCGTCGACCGGGTCGGGGCAACGTCGCCGACCATCGACGAGGAGACCTGGCCGCCGCTGGTGATACCGGCCGCACAGATCGCCGCCGAGGTCGAACGGCTCTCCGAGGTGGCACGCCCACAGGACGGTCGAAGGTCCTCGTGGATCGTGCATCCGCGCGCCGAGGCGCCCGGTCTCGGCCTGGCGCCGGGGATCCGTGTCAGTCTCGACGTGCTGCTCCCCGGTGAGCGCACCGCCGCCATCCGGCACAACTCGTCGCAGGTGTGCTTCTGCATCGAAGGCGGTGGATTCTCGGTGGTCGGAGGGAGGAAGATCGCCTTCGAGCGCTACGACGTCTGGTTCAACCCGGCACTCACGACCTACGTGCACGAGAACGACACGTCTGCTCGTCAGGTGCGCCTGACCTACTCCAACGCGCCGATGCTCGAGAAGATCCGGGTCCACTACGTCGACGAGCAACCTCCTGAGGAGTCCCCCGTGCTCGCCGCGACGGCCGACGAGATCAAGCCCCATCCGGTCGCCCACGTCTTCCCCCTCGGGGGCGACGGGCCGATGCTCATGTCCTACGAGCGACTCATCAACCCGGAGGTGGTCGAGCAGCATCCGATCCACTGGCCGTGGGAGGACGTGAAGCAGGAGCTCGACAAGCTCACCGCGCTCGGTCCGGCCTACCGCGGCCGACGCCTCTACCTGCTCTACAACCCGGCGACGGGACGCACCAACGGCACGACCAACAACTTCTTCGCCACGATGACGGTACGGCCTCCGGGCATCGTGGACCGGCCGCACCGCCATGCGTCGGCCGCCATCAACTACTTCTTCTCCGGGAGCGGGTGGAGCCGCGTCGCCGGGAAGCGCTACGAGTGGGCCGCCGGCGATCTGATGCTGACAGCGCCCGGATGGTCGATCCACAACCATGCCTCCAACGACGAGCCGGTCTACGAGCTCACCATCCAGGACAGCCCGCTCCATCTGGCCATGGACTCCCTGATGTGGCAGGAGGACCTCAAGTCGCCGCCGCGGCTGCTCGGCTCGCAGCGGGGCTTCGACACCAACCGCGAGTTGGAGGAGTGATCCGGCTCGCGGGCACGGACCTGGTGGGCTCCTACACGCCTGTGGTCACGCCCTTCTCCGACGGGGAGGTCGACCTCGCCACCTACGAGGCGCTGGTGGAGCGCCAGGCCAGTGAGGGGTCGCAGGGGATCGTGGTCACCGGGACCAGCGGTGAGCCGAGCGTCCTCACGCAACGCGAGCGCCTCGAGCTCGTCCGCTCGGCGACCGGGGCGGCGGCCGGGCGCATACCGGTCGTCGCGGCCACCGGCACCGACTCGTATGCCGAGACCCTCGAGCTCTCACTGGGAGCGGTACGCGCCGGCGCCGACGCCGTCCTGATCGTCACGCCGTTCTACATCCGGCCGCCGCAGCGCGGGCTCGAGGAGTACTTCGTGCGCCTCGCCGCCCAGATCGACCGACCGGTGCTGATCTACCACATCCCGGGTCGTGCGGCCGTGGCCCTGGAGGCGTCGACCATCGAGGCCATCGCCCTTCGGGCCGACAACCTCGTCGGGATGAAGCATGCGTCGGCGGACCTCGGGTTGGTCGCCGACGTGCACGGTCGCCTGGGGCCGGACTTCCGGGTGTTCGTGGGCCTCGAGGAGCTGAGCCTGCCCATGCTCGCCATCGGTGCGCAAGGGCTGATCAACGCGGTCGGCAACCTGGTGCCCGGCAGGGTCGCGGCGTTGTGGCAGGCCGTCGACGACAGTGACCTGGTCTCGGCCCGCAAGATCAACGCGGAGCTGTGGGAGCTCAACAAGTCGGTCTTCTTCGATACCAATCCCATCCCGATCAAGTACATGTTGCGGAAGATGGGCGTGATCCCCAACAACGAGCATCGTCTGCCGATGGTGAGCGCCACGCCGGAGCTCGAGTCGCGCCTCGACGGTGTGCTCGAGCGGGCTGGGCTGCTGCGATGAACGTCGCGCTGACGATGGCCATGAGCGGCTACGACCACGTGCGTGACCTGGAGTCGGGAGTGGTGCCGGTCGAGGGCGTCGACCTGACCGCCCTGACGTTGCCCGTCGAGGAGATCTTCTTTCGCTTCCTGAAGTACCGCGAGTGGCACGTCTCGGAGCTGTCGCTGGCCAAGTACGTCGCCTTGCGGGCTGCGGGTGACACCAGCCTGACCGCCATCCCCGTGTTCCCGTCGCGCGTCTGCCGTCACTCCTCGATCTTCGTGAGGAGAGGGGGGCCGACCGATCCCAAGGAGCTGGCCGGGGCGCGCATCGGTGTGCCCGAGTGGGCGCAGACGGCTTCGGTGTACACGCGTGCCCTGCTGGTGCACGAGTGGGGCATACCGCTCGACGACGTGACCTGGTTCCAGGCCGGGGTCAACACCCCGGGCCGCGAGGAGAAGGTGGCCGTCGAGCCCCCCGCCGGCGTCTCGTTGACCTCCGTCCCCGACCGCTCGCTCGACGAGATGCTGCTCGCCGGGGACCTCGACGCCGTCTTCTCGGCGCACCCCCCCGAGAGCTTCGGACGCGGCGACGGTGGGATCGTGCGGCTCTTCCCCGACTTCCAGCCGCTCGAGCTCGAGTACGTCACGCGCACCGGGATCTTTCCCATCATGCACATCACGGTGATCAGGTCCGATGTCCTCGAGGCCGCTCCCTGGGTCGCCGGCAACCTCCTCACCGCGTTCGAGGAGGCCAAGCGCCGCAGCCTGGAGCGACTCTCGGAGATGACCGCCAGTCGGATCCCGCTGCCGTGGATCCCGAGCCTGGTCGAGCAGATGCGCCAGCTGCTCGGGCCCGATCCGTGGCCCTACGGCGTGGACGCCAACCGCGTGACCCTCCAGGCGTTCACCCGCTGGGCCCACGAGCAGGGGGTGGCGTCGCGGCTCGTCGAGCCCGACGAGCTCTTCGCTCCCCAGGTGCTCGGGCAGTACCGGGTCTGAACGGACCCGGGATCGGACGGCCCAGCGCGGGCGATCCGCCGTACCCCACCGTCGAAGGAGACCGCTCCGTGCAGGAGCTCCGCAACCAGCTCGCCGCCGCCACCCGCATGCTCGTCGACGTCTCGATCCTGGGCTACAGCGGTCATCTGAGCGTGCGCATCCCGGGCTCGGACCGTCTGCTCATCCAGCCGGTGGACGATCCCCGTGCCAGCCTGCGTCCGGACCGCATCCTGCTCGTCGACTTCGACGGCGTCGTGGTCGAGGGCGACGGGCGCCCACCCTCGGAGCTGGCCATCCACAGCGAGGTGTACCGAGCCCGGCCCGACGTCGGCGCCGTGGCGCACGTCCACCACGACCGCACGACGATGTTCACGATGGTCGAGGGCGGCGCCCTCGTCCCGGTCAAGAACCACGCCAGCCGCTGGGCCGCTGGGGTGCCCACCCACCCCGACCCTTCGCACATCTCCTCGACGGAGCAGGGCAGGGCGCTGGCGGCGACGCTCGGCGCGGCCCACGCCGCGTTGCTGCGCGGACACGGGGAGGTCGTCGTGGCCGAGTCGCTGCCCACCCTCTTCGCCGACGTGGTGCACTTCGTCGAGAACGCCGACGCCCTCGCCCACGCCACCCAGCTCGGCTCCGTCGTGCCCCTGACCGCCGCGGAGTGCGACCAGTTTTCCGCCACCTTCCAGCGCGACAGGCACGCCCGCAAGCTCTGGACCTACTTCACCTCCGTGGCGGTCGGGCGCGGCGTCCTGCCCGAGCACTGGCCCGACCTGGCCGAGGTGGAGGCTTGACGGGCGGTCCGTCCTGGGCTCTTGACGGGCGGTCCGTCCTGTGCCCTTGACGGGCGGTCCGCCCGGTGCTCTAGTGAAGAAAACGTTTCTGTTGGCTAGTGGAGGGGGATCGCCATGCGCAGGGGGCCGTGCGGGAAGTGGCGGCACGCCGAGGTGACGCCGTGCGTCGAGGGCCTCGCGTGGTGACCCGACCGGACGCGGTGCCCGACCACCTCGGTCTCGGACCGGAGGTGAAGCTCGGTCGCCTCGCCGCCGGAGGCGGCACGGATCCGGAGGCCGGAGGCGGCGTGGATGCGGAGAAGGTCCGCCTCGGGCTGCCCCACGACGACCTCAGGGACTGGCTGGAGATGGTGGACGCCATCGGCGACCTACGCGTCCTCGAGGGCGTCGACCTCGACGACAACGTCGGGCGGATCACCGAGATGCTGCAGCACACCGAGGGCGCCCCGGCGGTGCTCTTCGACGCCCTCCCCGGCTTCGAGCGCGGTTGGCGCATCCTCGTCAACGCCCAGAGCGAGCGCCGCCGCCTGGCGGTGACCCTCGGGCTTCCCGTCGACATCTCCGTCTGGGACCTCATGGACGAGTGGGAGCGACGGATGGACACGGTCGTGCCCCTGCCGGTGGAGATGGTCGCCGACGATCCGTCGGTCGCCCCGATCACCGAGTCGGTCTCGTCGGGCACCGACGTCAACCTGCTGGAGTTCCCGGTGCCGCTCTGGCATCCCCAGGACGGTGGCCGCTACCTCGGCACCGGTGACTGCGTCATCACCAAGGATCCCGACTCCGACTGGGTCAACATGGGCACGTACCGGGTGATGGTGCACGACGAGCGCCACACCGGCCTGTACATCTCGCCGGGCAAGCACGGTCGCATCCACCGGGACAAGGCCTTCGCCCGGGGTGAGCCGATGCCCGCCGTGGTGCTCTGCGGCATGGACCCCCTCCTGTTCGTGGGCAGCTGCCTGGAGATGGCCCCCGGGGTCAACGAGCTCGAGTGGGCGGGCGGCATGCGGGGCCGCCCCGTCGAGTGCATCCGAGGTCGGGCCACCGGCCTGCCCATCCCCGCCCGGGCCGAGATCGCTCTCGAGGGCGTCCTCTACCCGGACCAGCTCCGGCTCGAAGGACCGTTCGGTGAGTGGACGGGCTACTACGCGTCGGCCGCCCAGCAGGTGCCCGTCTTCGAGGTGCAGAACGTCTACCACCGCAGGGACCCGATCATCCTCGGCGTCCCGCCGGAGAAGCCGCCCTTCGAGGCCCACCGCTTCCGGCAGTACCTGCGCAGCGCCAACCTCCGCCGCGAGCTCCGCCGGGTCGGGGTCCCGGATGTGACCGCGGCCTGGTGCCACGGCGTCGGCGGATGCCGACTCTTCAACGTCGTCGCCATCAAGCAGCGCTACCCCGGCCACGCCGTGCAGGCCGGCCACGTGGCCAGCTCCTGTCGGGCCGGCGCCTACCTGGGCCGCATCATCGTGGTGGTCGACGACGACGTCGATGTGTCCGACCTGAGCGAGGTGATCTGGGCCATCTGCACCCGATCGGATCCCGAGCGCGACTTCGAGATGATCCGCCGGGCCTGGAGCGGACCGCTCGACCCGGCCATCGAGCCCGGGCACAAAGGATTCAACTCCCGGGTGATCATCGACGCCACCCGCCCGTGGGAGTGGAAGGACGGCTTCCCCGACGCCATCGGGCCGGATCCGGCGGAGAAGAGCATCACCCGGGAGCGGTGGTCGTGGCTCCTCTGAGTCCGCCACCCCGAACAGACCGACAACGAGAGGAGCACGGATACGATGAGCGAGATCGAGACCAAGAGCTCAGCCACCTACGACCTGCGGGCATGGCTCGAGCGCGTCGAGCAGAACGGCCAGCTGCGCCACGTCAAGGGGGCGTCAGCGGAGCAGGAGATCGGCGAGGCGGCCGACCTGCTGCAGCACAGGGAGGGCGCTCCTGCGGTCCTCTTCGACGACGTCCCCGGCTATCCGTCCGGCTTCCGTGTGCTGGTCAACGGCCTCGGCACCGTCGACCGGATGGCGCTGGCCCTCAACGCCCCGCTCGGCCTGACCAAGCTGCAGCTCTCCGAGGTCTGGCGCGAGCGCATCCTCGGCCTCGACCCGATCCCGTCGGTGCAGGTGACCGACGGCCCGGTCATGGAGAACGTCCTGCGTGGTGACGACGTCGACATGACCATGTTCCCTGCCCCGCTCTGGCACCCGGGCGACGGCGGCAGGTATCTCGGCACCGGCTCCTACGACGTCACCCGCGACCCCGACGACGGCTGGGTCAACGTCGGCACCTACCGGGTGATGGTCCACGATGCCAAGCGCCTCGGGTACTACATCTCGCCAGGCAAGCACGGCCGGATCCACCGGCAGAAGTACTTCGACCGCAACGAGCCGTGTCCCGTCGCCATGGTCTTCGGCTCCCACCCGCTGCTCTTCCTCGCCGCCAGCAACGAGATCCCCTTCGGGCTGACCGAGTACGACTGGGTGGGCGGCATGCTCGGCGAGCCGGTCCAGACCATCGAGGGCCCGGTCACCGGCCTCCCCATCCCGGCCAACGCCGAGATCGTCATCGAGGGCTACGCCAGCGCCGAGCAGATGCTGCCCGAGGGCCCCTTCGGGGAGTGGACCGGATACTACGCGTCGGGCGAGCGCGAGGAGCCGGTCCTCCACGTCGAGGCCGTCTACTACCGCAACGACCCCGTGATCCTCGGGTGCCCCCCGGGACGTCCGCCCGACGAGCTCTCGCGCTACCGGGCACCGCTGCGCTCGGCGCTGCTCTACGAGGAGCTGGCCAAGGCGGGCGTCCCCGACGTCGAAGCCGTGTGGCAGCACGAGGCGGGGGGCAGCCGGATGTTCACGGTGGTCTCGGTGCGCCAGCGCTACCCGGGCCACGCCCGCCAGGTGCTGCACGTCGCCTCGCAGTGCCACACCGGCGCCTACGCCGGCAAGTACGTGGTCGTGGTGGACGAGGACATCGACCCTTCGGACCTCGAGGAGGTCATCTGGGCGGTCTGCACCCGGTCCGACCCCGCCGAGTCGATCGACTTCATCCGCCGGTCCTGGAGCACGCCGCTCGATCCGCGGCTCACCCCCGAGCGCAGGGAGAAGGGCGACTTCACCAACTCACGTGCCCTGATCGACGCCACCCGGCCCTACGAGTGGCGCGACCAGTTTCCTCCGGTCAACGTGCCGCCCCTCGGCCAACGACGTGCGGCGCTCGACCGGTGGTCGCACCTGCTGCACTAGGTGTCCGCCGGGAGCGCCACACGGCGGTGCGGCCGACGATCAGTCCTCGTCGGCCGCACCGCCGGCGACCACAGCGTCGTCGATCGAACCGGGCGACAGCAGGCGGCGCGCGTTGCCGCCGAGGACGGCGCGCTCGCTCGCATCGTCGAGGCCGAGGCTGGCGATGCTGTCGAGCAGCTCGCGCATGGTCGCCGCGGAATGCGACTCGAGCGGGAAGTCCGAGCCGAAGCACACCCGGTCGGGCGCCAGCACCTCGAGGGTCATCCGGGTGACCGGCGACCACCCGCCGTTGCCGGCGGTGTCGACCATGATCCGGTCCCAGAGGCCGGCGAAGACCTCGTCGAGCCCGTCGTCCGCCGACTCCCGCTGCGACCGGGGCAGCGAGCGGGGAACGCCTCCCAGGGGCGTGAAGAACATCTGCAGGCGGCCTTTGAGGAACGGCAGCGTCCCGCCGCAGTGCGGCGCGACCACCTGCAGCCCGGGGAAGCGGGGCAGCACCCCGTGGAGCAGGCGGACGGCCGCGACCGTGGTCTGGTAGGGCCGGGCGCACGAGCGCTCGAGCCCGTAGTCGGTGGACGAGCCGTCGAGGCGCGACAGCGGGTGGAGCAGCACGGCGAGGCCGAGGCCGTCGGCCAGCTCCCACACGTGGTCGAGCGCCGGGTCGTCGAGGAGGACACGGCGACCCGATGTCGGCAGGGCGAGGGCGCGCAGGCCCAGCTCCTCGACACCGCGGACGATCTCGGCTCCGGCGTCCGCAGGATGGTCGACGTCGACGTGGATGGCGCCGTGCAGCACGCCGGGATGATGCCGGGCCGCCTCCGCCATGGCGTCGTTGATCGTCCGGCACGCCGCCGGGCCGAGCACGCTCAGCGCGGCGTAGGTCAGCACGGCGGCGTCCACCCCGGCGTCCTCCATGATCCCGATGTGCTCGTCGAGATCCGGGAGCCGGGGGTCGAGAGTCACGCTGAGCTCGTCGGTCACCAGGCGAGGACGTCCGCCGGCCCGGTCGACGAGGTCGTCGAACACGCTTCGCGGGATGTAGTGGTGGTGCAGGTCGATGGTCGCCGCCCGTGCCGCTCCAGCCGTCATGTGGCGACCCTAACGAGGGAGGAAGAGTGATGAGCGGCATCGTCGAGCTCGGCCACACCGGACTCTGGGTCCACGACCTGGTGGCCATGCGCCGCTTCTACGAGGAGGTGCTCGGCCTCACCGTGACCGACGCGGACGACGAGTGGGGCATCGTCTTCCTCAGCTCCCGACCCGCACACGAGCACCACGAGCTGGTCCTCCAGCGGGGCCGGACCTCACCGATCGGCTCCAAGGCCGTGCACCAGATCTCCTGGCGACTCGCCGATCTCGACTCGTTGGTGGCGTACCACCGGACGTTCCTGGCCGAGGAGGTCAGGATCCAACAGGTCGTCACCCACGGCAACGCCCTCGGCATCTACTTCTTCGATCCCGAAGGCAACAGGAACGAGGTCTACTGGCAGACCGACGTGGCCACGCCACAGCCGTTTCGCCGGTCGATCGACCTCGACGCGGCCCCCGACGACATCCTCGCGGCCGCCGAGCAGCTCCGCCACGAAGGCGGCCCGACGTACCAGCCCGTGGAGTGACCGGCGCCCGGATCCTGGTCGTTGGCGCCGGCCCGACCGGCCTCGTGACCGCCGGCCTGCTGGCCGCAGCGGGAATCCCGGTGGACGTGGTCGAGCGCAACGCCGGACCGAGCGACGAGGCCAAAGCCATCAGCATCGACGACGAGTCGTTGCGGGTGGTGCAGCGGGCCGGGCTCCTCGCCGACCTCGCTCCCACCCTCGTCCCGGGGACCGGGACCAGGTACTACGGGGCGCGTGGTCAGGAGCTGACCTATGCGAGAGGCAGCCAGCCGCTCCGGCTCGGGCACGCCTTCAAGAATCCCTTCTCCCAACCGGACCTCGAGCGCGTGCTGGTGGCGACGCTCGCAAGGGACCGGCGCGTGGGCCTCCGCTTCGGCGTGCACGCCCGGACGCTCGACCAGACCGGTTCGACGGTGAGGATCGGCCTCGACGCCGGCGGCGGCACCGAGTCGGCCAGCTACGACTGGGTCGTCGGGGCGGACGGCGGGCAGAGCTCGTTGCGACGCCTGCTCGGCATCGAGGCCGAGGGGCGGAGCTTCGCCGACACCTGGCTCGTGGTCGACACCGTCCGCGATCCGCACCGCACGCGCTACGGGATGCACCACGGCTCGCCGGTGCGGCCCTCTGTGATCATCCCGGGCAAGGCCGGCCGATGCCGCTACGAGTTCCGCCTCGAGCCTGGCGAGGGAACGCCGGGCGAGACACCCGCGCCGGACCTGGTCCGGCGCCTGATCGGCTCCTACCGGCACCTCGAGCCCGACGACGTCGAGCGGGCGACGATCTACCGCTTCCACGCGAGGGTGGCCGCCCGGTGGCGGGTCGGACGCGTGCTGCTCGCCGGGGACGCCGCCCACATGATGCCGCCCTTCGCCGGCCAGGGCCTCAACTCCGGCGTGCGCGACGCCGACAACCTGGCCTGGAAGCTGGCGGCGGTGCTCCAGGGCCGTGCGGATCCCGCGCTGCTCGACACCTACGAGTCCGAGCGCCGCCCGCACGCCCAGGCCACGGTGAAGCTGTCGGAGCGCCTCGGTCGCATCGTGATGACGACCGACCCTCGCGTGGCCGTCACGCGCGACGTGGCCGTGGCTCTGGCCCGGCGGCTGCCGCCCGCAGCGCGATGGCTGCGAGAGATGCGCTTCCGGCCTGTCGCCCGCCACATCGACGGGTTCACGTTGCCGGCGCGGTCCGGTCAGCGCTCCGTGCGGGCCATCCCGGGCACGATGGTCCCCCAACCCCGGTGCTACCGGTCCGACGGGAGCCTCGTCCTGCTCGACGAGATCCTCGGCCCCGGCTTCGCCCTGGTCGGCGTCGGATGTGCCGACCCGGCGTGGCAGGCTGTCGCCGTCCCCGAGCTCGACGGGCTCGTCGGCCGCCTGGTCGACCTGGCCGTCGACGACCTGCTCCCCGAGGACCGCGACGGGCGGACCGGTGGTGGAGACGCCGACGGCGCACTCGACCGTTGGTGCGAGCCGCTGCGGGGCCGATTCGCTCTGGTGCGCCCCGACCGTTACGTGGCGGCGGTGTTCACCCCCTCCGAGACCGCTCAGGTCGCCAGCTGGCTGCGCACGTCGTTGTGGGGGGCGCCGGTGGCCCCCGGGTGAGCGGCGACGCCGGCCCGAGTGGACGCCGGCTCGGGACCCCGCCGGCGTGGCGTCATGGCCTGATGGCCGTCGCCCGCCGCAGCAGATAGCGCCAGCCCGCCTCCAGCTGCTCCGGCGGCCAGCACATCGACCGCTTCTCCAGGGCCTCGGCGTCGTCGGTCCACGACCTCGGACCGCCGGCCGCCTCCAGGTCGAGCTGGAGTCGACAGGCCCGGTCGAGCAGGATCGCGGTCATCACCGCCGTGGGGACGACGACGCCGACGGCGACGACGCCGTGCCCAGGGAGCAGGATGGCGTTGCGGTCGCCGAGCTCGGACGCCAGAGCCGCCCCGAGCGCCGTGGTCCTGATGAGCCCGCTGGTCCCGCTGAACCTGGCCAGATCGGGAGGGACGAACAGGGCGCCTTCGTGGGAGACCGGCCGGAGGGGCACATCCAGCGCGGCGAACGAGGTGGACGCAGAGGCGTGGGTGTGGACGACGCAGCCGACATCGGCGCGAGCCGCCATGACCCCGGTGTGGATGGGGTACTCGATGTGGCGTCGGCCGCCTCCGCTCCGCACCTGCCCGTCGGGGTCGACCAGCACCACCCGCTCGTCGTCCACCTCCTCCAGGCCCCAGCCGGCCGCCTTCATCCACACACCCCGATCCTGACCGTCGCGCACGGACACGTGCCCCCAGATCAGATCGGACTGCCCGGCCGCAGCCAGCACCCTCGACGCCTGCCCGACGAGCGTCCTCGCCTCCTGGTCGTCGCGTGCCCCGCTGTCTGCCGCCTGGCTGTCTGCCACGGTGCTGTCTGCCACGGTGCTCCTCTTTGTCGGTTCGAGTCATCGGATCCGGCCGTCGATCCCCCCGGCGGACGGACCGATGGCAGCCGCACGGGACTTGACGCTCCCCGCGTCGACTCCTACGGTCTCTACAGATACGGATTCTGCTGGGCAGATCACGGCCGACACAAGGCCGGCGCGCCCGGCCTGGAGAGGAGGACCGGTGGGGGAGATCAGAAGGCTGAGCTACGACGAGCTCGACCCGTCGATCCGCGAGGCGCTGCGGGCCAAGGTCGAGCGCCTCGGCTACCTCGGGGAGTTCTTCGCCGTGGCCGGTCACCAGCCGGCGGCGATCACCGCCTTCCAGGCCTTCACGGAGGCGCTGAAGCAGGCTCTCCCGCCCGAGCTCAGCGAGGTGGTCGCCCTCTGTGTCGCATCGACGCTCGACAACGACTACGAGCAGGCCCAGCACGAGCGGCTGTCGAGCACCTACGGGTTCTCGACCGAGTGGATCGAGGCGGCCATCGGCCAGGGTGACCTGTCGGTGCTCAGCGACGCCGCCGCCGCCGCCCGGCAGCTGGCCGCCTCCATCGTGGCCGGCTACGGCCGCGGGGCCGCCCCCGACCTCGCCCACGCGGTGGACGTGCTCGGCGAGGAGCAGGCCGTCGGCGTGCTGCTCACCGTCTGCCGCTACGTCGGCCACGCGGTGGTGAGCAACACCCTCGAGTTGCAGGCGCCGGTCGAGCGGGTGGTCGGCGCGGGCGCGGCGTCGGAGGCGTCGGGGCCCACCGCGTGAGTGTCCAGGTCACGACCCGGCCCGACATCTGGGGCGTCCGGGTCGACGTGGCGCGCGCCTGCCGGGTGCTCGCCGCCGAGGGCCTCGTCTCCGACATCCTCGGCCACGTGAGCGTCCGCGTCGACGACGGGCTCATGGCCATCAGGGCGCGGAGCTCATCGGATCCCGGACTCCTGCTGAGCCGACCGGACGACGTGGTGCTCGTCGATCTCGACGGCCATCCGGCCGAGGACATCGGCGACCACCAGCTGCCCCAGGAGCTGCCCATCCACGGGGAGGTGCTGCGCGCCCGCCCGGACTCGATGGCCGTGGTGCACGCCCATCCACCCGACGTCGTGCTCTGCAGCATCGCCGACCTGCCGCTGCGGCCGATCGTCGGCGCGTTCAACATCCCGGCCATGCGCATGGCCGAGCGCGGCCTGCCGTGCTTCGACTACTACGGCCTGATCCGGGATGGCCGTCACGCCGGGAAGATGGTCGAGGTCATGGGCGACAGCCGCGCCGTGGTCCTGCGCGGGCACGGGCTCACCACCACGGCCGCCACCTTGGCGGGCGCGGTCGTGACCGCGCTCAACGTCAACCTGCTGGCCCACCTCACCGCGGCGCTCGCCGGGACGGGGCGATCGGCGTCACTCGTGCCCGACGCCGACCGAGCCGAGCTGCCCGACCTCGGCAGTGCCTTCAACGACGAGTCGGTCTGGCGTCACCACGTGGCCAAGCTGGCGTATCGGGGCCTCGACGTCGACCTCACCGGGCGGCCCTGACCGGCCCAGCCGACATGCAACCCGCAGGTTGCGTGTAGCGTGGTGGCCATGGAGCTGCTCGTCCTCGGTGGGACCCATCACGTCGGCCGCTCGGTGGTGGAGGAGGCGCTGGCCCGCGGCGACGCCGTCACCACCGTCACCCGAGGCAGGAGCGGCCCACCCGCGGCCGGCGCCGAGGCGCTCCACGCGGATCGGACCGAGCCGGACGAGCTGCGCGTCGCGCTCGACGCCCGGTCGTGGGACGCGGTGATCGACACCTGGAGCGGTCCGCCGGTGGCCGTGCGCGACGCCGCCGCGCTGCTGGCCGGCCGGGTCGGCCACTACGGCTACGTGTCGAGCCGGTCCGTGTACCGCTGGCCGATCCCTGTCGGACTGGACGAATCCGGCCTGGTGGTCGACGGCGACGCCGACTCGGTGCGCGACGACGACTACGCGGCCGCCAAGCGCGGCGGCGAGCTGGCGGCCATTGGCGCCTTCGGGTCGAGCGCCCTGATCGCCAGGGCCGGCCTGATCCTCGGGCCCTACGAGCGCATCGGCCGGCTGCCCTGGTGGCTGCGGCGCCTGGAGCGCGGCGGCCCAGTGCTTGCCCCCGGCCCCACCGACCGGCCCCTGCAGTACGTCGACGGGCGCGACCTCGCCGCGTGGATGCTCGAGGCGGCGGCCGCCGGGCTGGGCGGCTCCTACAACACCGTGTCCGCTCCAGGCCACACCACCATGGGCGAGCTGCTCGAGGTGGCCACGGAGATCACCGGGTCGCACGCCGAGCTGGTCTGGGTCGGGCCCGAGGTGGTCGAGGACGCCGGCGTCGCACCCTGGACCGAGCTGCCGATCTGGCTCCCGCCCACCGGCGAGGCCGCCGGCCTGCACGCCGGCGACGTGACCGCCGCTCTCCGGCTCGGCCTGCGCTGCCGTCCGGTGGGCGAGACGGTCGCCGACACCTGGGCGTGGCTGCAGGCCGAGGGTGACCCGGCCGCGCTGGCCGAGGGGAGCGTCGGGTGGTCGGCGGAGCGGGAGGACGAGGTGCTCGCCCGCCTCGGGTAAGGACTGCGGAGCAGCGGCCCCGTAGCCGCCGGTTGGCCAGGAAGGTCGACCAGGATGGCCGCCAGTCGACAAGAGGGAGACCGTCGCCATGCCGAACGCGGTGCAATTCGACCACTACGGGGACATCGACGTCCTCCAGGTCCGGGACGTGGCCATGCCGGCCGCAGCTGCGGGTGAGGTCGTCGTCGACGTCGAGGCGGCCGGGATCAACCCCGGCGAGGCGGCCGTCCGCAAGGGCTTCATGGAGTCGATGTACCCGGCGACGTTTCCCTCCGGCCAGGGCAGCGACCTCGCCGGCGTCGTCCGCCAGGTCGGCGAAGGCGTCGACGAGCTCGCGGTCGGTGACGAGGTGCTCGGCTGGTCGTGGCGGCGCTCGAGCCAGGCCGAGTACGTGGCCGTGCCCGTCGAGCAGCTGATCCCCAAGCCACGATCGCTGCCGTGGCCCGTCGCCGGCGCGCTCTACGTCGTGGCCGCGACGGCCCACGCCACATCCGCGGCGGTGTCGGCCGGCGCAGGCGACACCGTGGTCGTCTCGGCGGCCGCCGGCGGCGTCGGGTCGTTCCTGGTCCAGCTGCTCGCGGTGCGGGGCGCGTCGGTGATCGGGATCGCCTCGGAGGCCAACCACGAGTGGCTGAGGTCGGTCGGCGCGACACCGGTCGCCTACGGCGCCGGGCTCGCCGACCGCGTCCGGGCGGCCGCCCCCGACCGGATCGACGCCTTCGTCGACCTGTTCGGGCCCGAGTACGTGCGCCTTGCCGTCGAGCTCGGCGTGGCGACCGACCGCATCGACACGATCATCGCCTTCGACGCAGCCCAGGAGTACGGCGCCAAGGCGGAGGGGAGCGCCGAGGCGTCGACCACCGCCGTGCTGGCCGAGATGGCGGACCTGGTGGCGTCGGGGCAGATCCAGGTCCCGATCGCCGCGACCTACCCCCTGGCGCAGGTCGCCGAGGCCTACACCGAGCTGGAGAAGCGCCACACCCGCGGCAAGATCGTGCTCCTCCCCTGAACGGTGCGCTCAGCGCATCGAACCCGGTCGCCGGTGTCGCCGTCGCCGGCGCAGGCGGCGCAGCATCCGGACCAGGGCGGGACGGTCGTCGAACACCACCACCTTCGGGCGTCCCGTCCGCTCCACCAGGACGCGACGAGCCTCGACGAGCTGCTGGAACCGGTCGACGTCACCGCCCCGGTCAGGATGGGCGGACCTGGCCAGGAGGCGAAAGGCCGCCTCCACCGCGGCAGCGTCGGCATCCGGGCCCACCCCCAATCGTGCTCGGGCCTCGGCGCGCTGCACGATGGGATGGTACCGAGGGTCCCGTCGGATCGGCCTGACCGCCCGCCGCCCTGCGGGCCCGGACCCGATCAGGCGATCCGCCGCTGCGCCCCCACGGCCCGGAACGCAAGGGTGATCTGCAGCGGACTCGGGCGCAGCCCGGTGGTGCGCTCCACCCGCTGGAGCACCTCGTCGAGGCGATCGGGGAACGCGCCGAGGTCGATGTCGTCACCGACGTCGACCACGGCCCGCATGCCCACATCCGGATAGGGGCCGAACAGACCGACCCGTGCGCCCACCACGTCGGGGAGCGACGTGAGGTCGGTCTCGATGACGTGGCTGAGACCCGCGGCCCGGAGCACGGTCGCGCCCCGGGTGGTCGACGTCGAAGCAAAGGTGATGGCCGGCGTGCGGCGCAGACCGTCGTTGCGTCGCAGCTGCGAGCGGACGAGCCCCGAGCCGATCACGGCGGCCACGAGCCCGATGACCACGACGACGGCGAACGACTCCCAGCCGCCCTCGTTCCACCAACGCACGACGGTCGGGTCGAAGACGAAGCGGTCGCTCCGTGCCACCCCGAAGACCTGTGCGCCCAGGCAGATCGTCAGCACCGCGGCCGCGAGCAGGACCAGGCCGACCGTCCCGAGCACGATCCGGTTTCGCCGGTCGGTCACCGGGCGGCGTCCCCGGCCGATGACCTCGTCGCTCCTGTGGTCCGCACCCGGACCTTGGACCCTCGGGGGGCGTGCAGCCCGTCGAGCTCCGCGTGCGCCGCCGTCTCGAGGGTGGCTCGGGTGGCCGCCGCCGCCTTGGCCCTCAGGCGCAGCGACCAGCCCATGGGGCCGGCGTCGAGGCGCACCTCGACCGGACCGACCGGGACCTGCGCGACGATGCGGCGCTCGGTGTGGGCTTCGGTCGAACGGCGCAGCAGCTGCCACTCGCCGGGCCCGGCGCCGTCGTAGCGAAACGATCTCGGACGCTGGCGGCGCAACTCGGCCACGGCCAGGACGAGGCCGACGGCGCCCGCCGCCACACACCAGACGATCACGGAGCGGTCCGACCAGCGCGTGGTCTCGAACGAGCGCAGCCAGGTCGAACCCGGGATCCAGACGAAGCCGGAGTTGGTCCAGGTCCAGATGCCCTCGATGACCACGAGCACGCCGCCGCCGAGGAGGGCCAGCCCGAGGACGAGGACGAGCAGGCGGTTGAGGAGCCGGATCACGTCGTGCCGCCCGCCAGCCGGGGCGACCTTCGGGGCAGCGCGGCCACCTCGAGATCGTCGACGACGAGATCGACGGCGTCGACCACCGGGCCGAGGGCCGATCGGATGGCCTCCTCCACCCGCGCCAGCAGGGGAGGAAGGGGCAGGGTCTCGGCGACCAGGTGGGCTCGGACCCGGCCTCCTTCGACCGCGACACCGATGACCTTGCCGCCGGCGTGCTGGGTGGACACCTCGATTCCGTTGCCCGGCGAACGGCGCACGCCGGGGACCGTGTCCACCGCAGCGGCGACGGCCAGGGCGGTCGTCGCCCTGGCGCTGATGGGCAGGTCCGGCCCACCCGGGGCGGGACTGGTCACTCGACGCGCGAACCCTGCTGCGGATCCTCGCCATCGGACTCGATGTAGAGGTCGTCGACGCTGATGTTGACCTCGACGACCTCGAGCCCGGTCATCGCCTCGATGCGTTGGATGACGTTGTCGCGGATGGCATCGGCGGTCTCGACGATGCTCTGCCCGTAGTAGGCGACGATGTCGATGTCGACGGCGGTCTGGCGCTCGCCGACCTCCACCGACACGCCCTGGGTCGTCGCCGGTGACCCACCGGGGACCCGGGAGCGGATGGCGCCGAAGGTGCGGGTCATCGTCCGGCCCATGGCCTGGACGCCGGGGATCTCCTGGGTGGCCAGTCCGGCGATCTTGGCGACCACCGACGAGGCGATGGTCGTGACGCCGTGGTCGGTGTGCAGGGCATGGCCCGAGCTGCGCTCCACGGTGCTCCCTCCGGTGCCACCCGACGCCCCGGTGGTCGGAGGCGGAGTGGTGGAGGCCGTGGGAGCGGCGGGGGTGGCGGGGGTGGTGTCGGTCATGGAGACTCGCTTTCGTGGGAGATCGACGGACTCGGACGGCGCGCTCAGCGCTTGGTGGATCCGGAGGAGGAGCGGAACCTGTCGGCCAGCTCGTTCAGGTCGATCTCGCCCTCGACGACCCGCACGACGGCCAGCCCGATGGCGCCGGCCGCCACCGCGGCCAGCACGATCCAGCCGGCATCCCAAGCCAGCCACACGAGGAGCACCCCGATGAGGAAGGCATACTGGTTACGGGACATGACGGTGCCTCCAGGAGTCGACGGACCGGCTGACGGTGCGCCGGGTCAGGGCGCACCGCTCCCAACCGTAAGCCGCCCGGAGCGGCCGCGGGACGAAGCGGGCCTCTCAGCCGACCCAGACGGCCTTGAGGTTGCAAAACTCCCTGATGCCGTGGGCCGTGAGCTCGCGTCCGTAGCCGGATCGCTTGACCCCCCCGAAGGGCAGTTGGGGATAGGAGGTCACGTTGCCGTTGATGAACACCATGCCCGCCTCGAGCCCGTCGATGAACCGGGCCCGCTCGCTCTCGTCGTCGGTCCAGGCGTTGGCCCCGAGCCCGAAGGGCGTCTCGTTGGCCAGCGAGATGGCGGCGTCGAGGTCGGCGACACGGTAGAGGGTCGCGACCGGGCCGAACACCTCCTCGGTGTGCACCCGCATCTTGTCGGTGATGCCGGTGAGGACGGTGGGGGGGAAGTAGTACCCCGGTCCGTCCTGGGCGTGGCCGCCGCAGAGCGCCTGGGCTCCGAGGCCGAGGGCGTCGTCGACGAGCTCGACGATCTCGTCGCGTTGCTGGGCGGACGAGAGCGGGCCGATGTCGGTGGCCTCGTGGGTGGGGTCACCGACCACCTTGGAGGACATCGCCTCGACGAACAGCCGCTCGAACTCATCGGCCACCGACTGGTGCACGATGAAGCGCTTGGCGGCGATGCACGACTGCCCGTTGTTGAGGCAGCGGGCCGTGGCCGCCACCGACGCGGCCGCGGCCAGATCCGCGGAGGGCATGACCACGAACGGGTCGCTCCCGCCGAGCTCGAGCACCGTCTTCTTGGCTTCGCTCCCGGCGACCGATGCGACCGCCTGGCCGGCCGGGTTGGAGCCCGTCAGGGTCGCCGCCACGACACGGTCGTCGCGGAGGATGGCCTCGATCCGGGAGGAGCCGACCAGCAGGGTCTGGAAGCAGCCATCGGGGAAGCCGGCCCGGGTGAACAGGTCCTGCATGAACAGGGCGGTCTGCGGGACGTTGGATGCGTGCTTGAGCAGGCCCACGTTGCCGGCCATCAGGGCCGGTGCGGCGAAGCGCATCGTCTGCCAGAGCGGGAAGTTCCACGGCATGACCGCGAGCACCGGGCCGAGGGGCTGGTAGCGCCCGATGGCGCGGGACGCGCCGACGGCCTCCGCGTCGAAGACCTCGTCGGCCAGGAGCTCGGCCGAGTGGTCGGCGAAGTACCGCGCCGCCTTGGCGCACTTCTCGACCTCCTGACGGGCGGCGCTGATCGTCTTGCCCATCTCGGTCGTCATCATCGCCGCGACCTCGTCCCGCTCGGCGTCGAGGATGTCGGCGGCGCGACGCATCCACGCCGCCCGCTGGCCGAAGTCGGTCCGCCGGTAGTCGGAGAAGGCGGTCGCAGCCAGGGCCAGGCATCGCTCCACCCCGGCATCGTCGAGCTCGTCGAAGGTCTTGACCGTCTCTCCGGTCGCCGGGTTGATGGTCGCGATGGCCACGGGGGTCCTCTTTTCGGTCGGTGTCGCTGCGGAGGATGTACCCACCGACGCCGAGGCGACCAACATCGCGCTCAGGCGGGATGGCCACCGCCGCCACGACGTCGCAGGGCGCCGGACCCCCTCAGCTCGGCTCAGGCGATCAGCGCCCGGACGTGGGTGGCCAGGCGCCCGGCGGAGCCGGCGGCGTGGGTCAGCCACAACGTGGGCTCGACCAACTCGACCTCGAGGACCACGGGACGGCCATCGGCGTCGTCGACCAGGTCGACCCTGGCGTAGCTGACCGGCCCGACCCGACGCGAGACGGCGGCGAGGGCGGCGTCGGCCACGTCGACCTGGTCGGGACGGGCCGTGGTGGCGGTGACGACCTCCTGCTCCCACAGGCGGTCGATCTCGCCGGCATCGGGCGCGAGCAGCGCCCCCTTGGTGACCGTGTGGCTGTGGGTCCCGCCGAGGTAGACCAGGGACGTCTCCCCGGCGGCGTCGACCGCGGCCTGGTAGGCCTGCACCATCGCCGTGCGACCCGATGCGTGCAGGCGCCGGACGTGGCGGTCCGCCGCCGCCCGGTGCCCGGCCGTGTACCTGGCCGCACCGAGTCCCCCGCTGCCCACCGTCGGCTTGACCACCCAGTCGCCCGCCGGCGGTGACCACGCCGGCGACGACGGCGTCACGAAGACGGTCGGCACGATCGGGACGCCTTCAGCGGCCAGGTCGGCGAGGTAGGTCTTGTCGCTGTTCCAGACGAGGACGGGGCGGGGGTTGACGAGGACCGCCGCCCGCTCGACCCGCCGGGCCCAGGCGACGAACCCCTCCACGTCGTGCACGTACCCCCAGCAGTAGAGGACGAGGACGGCGTCGAAGCCGGCCCAGTCGACGTCGTCGGCGTCCCAGGCGGCGACGACGGCTTCGGTGCCCTCGACGGCCAGCGCGTCGCGCAGCAGGTCCCAGTTGTCGTCGAGATCGGCGAAGTGGCGCGATCCGGCCACGGCGACGACCGGCCTCACCCGCGCCGCCAGAAGTCGTGGCGGTGCTCGCCGGCGCGGTAGCCGACGGCCTCGACCATGTCGGCGGCGTCGTCGAAGCCGCGGGCCACGGCGAGGGGATCGTGGGCGTCGCTCCCGAAGGTGACCGCACCGCCCCCCACCTCGTGCCACCACCGCACGACCTGCTCCTCGAGGGGTCTGCGGGTGTTGACCTCGAGCGCCCGGCCGCTGGCGGCCAGGGCGGCCAGGACCTGGCGGTACTCCTCCTCGAAGTCCTCCGGCCGGTAGACGACACCGGCGGGCCAGCGCCTGGCCACGTAGTCGATGTGGGCGAGCGTGTCGAAGCGCTCGTCGGAACGGACCATGGCCGCCACCTCGGTCAGGTAGTCGGAGAGGACCTGAGCCGCCGGGCGCACGGTGTGGCTGCGGCCGGCCTCGAGGAACCGCTGACCGTCGGGGAGGGAGTGCACCCCCCCGACCACGATGTCGAAGCGGCCCCGGGCCAGCAGGTCGGCGGCCGCATCGTGATGGCGGTGCGGCTCGCTCAGCTCCACGCCACTCCGGATGTCGAGCGCCGCGAAGCGGGTCCGGCAGCGCTCGATGGTCTCGTGGTAGCCATCCAGATCGAGTGGCGGCGGGACGAAGACGTGGTCGTCGTCCACGTAGGCCCGCAGCGGCCCGGAGGGAAACGCCGAGTCCGGGCCGACGTACCAGCCGGTGAAGTCCGCGTGGTCGGTGAAGGCCACCGACCGCAGCCCGAGCTCGACGGCGCGCGCGCAGGTCTGCTCCATCGACCCGCCCGGCGCGTCCCAGGACCATTCGGTGTGGACGTGACGATCCGGCGGCAGCACCGGACCATTGTGGGCTGCACGCGACCGACGTGGGGGTCGCACCGTCTCGAGGCGGCGGGCGATGATGGAGGCGTGGCGAGACGCGACCGGCCAAGCGAGCGGGCACGCGTCCCGCCGCCGCTGATCCGCCGCCGCATCCCCTCGGGCCGTGGGGCCATGGAGCAGCCCAACGTCACCGGCGACGGCGACGCCGCCCTCACCCCCCGATTCTGGGTGGCGCTGGCCGCCACGGGGCTCGCCGCCGGGCTGCTCGGCGACGCGCTCATGTGGGTGCTCTTCAGCGTCGAGCACCTGGCGTTCGGCTACGGCTCCGGCCCCTTCGAGGTGGGTGCGGCCCGGGCCGGCGCAGCGCGGCGGATGGCGTCCGTGCTCGTCGCCGGGGCCTTCGGCGGGGTCGCCTGGTACCTGCTGCGGCGGGCCACGCCCGGCGAGCGCTCCGAGATCGACGAGGCCGTGTGGCGCGGCGACGGCCGGCTGTCGTGGCGGCGCAGCCTCGGCACGTCGGTGATCTCCGAGGTGGTGGTCGGCGCCGGTGCCTCGATCGGTCGCGAGGCCGCGCCCAAGCTCATGGGCGGGGTGGCCGGCGACCTGCTGGCCGGCTGGGCCGGTCTGAGCATCCCGCAACGCCGACTGCTCGTGGCCTGCGGCGGGGGTGCCGGGTTCGCGGCGGTCTACAACGTGCCCCTCGGAGGCGCCCTGTTCGCCGCCGAGATCCTGATGGGCTCGGTCGCCCTGCCGGTCGTGCTGCCCGCCGTCGTCTGCTCGGCCATCGCCACGGTGACCGCCTGGATCTACCTGCCGTCGAGCGCCACCTACCTCGACATCCCCGCCTTCCACACCTCGACCACCCTCCTCGTGTGGGCGTTGCTCGCCGGTCCGGTGATCGCCGTCGCCGCCGCCGGCTACATCCGGCTGATCGGCTGGGTCTCGCACCACCAGCTGACCGGCGCCAAGGCCATCGGCGGTCCGCTCGTGGCCTTCGCCGTCCTCGGCGTCGCCGCCATCCGCTACCCCCAGCTGCTCGGCAACGGCAAGGGCATGGCCCACGACGCGTTCGTGGGCGCCGGCAGCCTGACCCTGCTCGCCGCGCTCGCCGTGCTCAAGCCGCTCGTCACCGCGGCGTGCCTCGGCAGCGGTGCGTCGGGCGGCCTCTTCACCCCGGTGCTCAGCACCGGAGCGGTGCTCGGGGGTTTCCTCGGGCTGGCATGGAGCCACCTCTGGCCGGGGGCGCCCGTCGGGGCCTACGCCGTGGTCGGCGCCGCGGCCATGATCGGCGCCGGCATGCAGGCACCGCTCGCCGCACTGGCCCTCGTGCTCGAGCTGACCCACAACGGCTTCTCCGTCATGGTCCCGATGATGCTCGCGACCGGCGTCGCCACCGCCGGGGCCAGGTGGATCGACGGCTACTCGATCTACTCCGCCCGCCTCCGGCGCTGACCGTTCGGGACCCCCGCCGGCCCGTGCCCCGGGGGAGCAAAGCTGTCAGGCTTGGGGTAGAGCACGGCCAGACCGCCGAACCGGCCGGCGGCCGGGAGGAAGCGACCAGATGCGCTGCACCAACTGTGGCACCGACGCACCGGACCAGGCTTCGCAATGTCCCTCCTGTGGCACCGTCCTGACCGCCGCCGCCCCGGGGGGAGCCGACCAAGGTGGCTGGGGCGCCGCCGCGCCCGGTGGCTGGCCGTCGCCCGCCGCGCCCCCGCCGGTCTCGGGCGGCTACCCGCCGCCGGGCTACCAGCAACCGGCGCCGTCCTACCCGCCGCCCCCCCAGGCTGGCTGGGCCGGAGGCGGTGGCGGTGGCTATCCGAGCCCGCCCCCCGCCTGGGACGGTGGCGGCGCGATGGGCGGCCGGGTCGGCAACCTGGCCGGGTGGTGGTACCGGGTCGGCGCCACCCTGATCGACGTCATCGTGCTCGGGGTGATCAACGTGGTCATCGGCGCGGCGGGGGGCCGGGCCCTCGAGTACGTCGGCGGCCTGGTCGTCGGACTGGTCTACAACGGCGTGCTGCTGTCCAACCGGGGCCAGACCGTCGGGATGATGGCCCTCGGCACCCGCTGCGTCCGTGAGCGCGGCGGCCAGTACCTCACCATCGGCCCGGCCATCGGCCGCTACCTCCTCGGCACCCTGCTCGAGCTCACCGTCATCGGTGGCCTGCTCGACGTCCTCTGGCCGCTCTGGGACGGCAAGAACCAGACCATCCACGACAAGGCCGTCGGCTCGCTGGTCGTCCACGCCCGTTGAGTGCCTCGTCGGGGGACGCTTGACACGCTCCCCGGCCCACTCCTACCGTCAGGCCACCCGGGGTGCCCGGGTGGCCCCCGAGCCAGCGAAGTCCGGTGTGATCCCGGCGCTGTACCGCAACGGTGATGACCCTCCCGGGTACGAGTCCGGTCGCCTGCCGGGTGTCGACGAAACTGCCTCGGAGCAAGGTTGGTTCGTGCGCTGCCCTCGGGCCACGCAGGGATGAGGACCTCCTGGGCGGCCGGCCGAGGAGGCAGTGCTCGTGGCAAGGCGTGGAGTGACCCCGAGCGGGGCGGGCCGCGCCCGCCGGCTGCTCGCTCCGGCCGTCGCGGTCATCGCCGCGCTGGGGGGGGCCGCGGTCGCCGGCCTGGCCGGATCGGCACCCGTCGCGTCCGCCGATCCCGTCCCGTCCTGCTCGACGACGGCCGGCGTCCTCGTGGCGGTCGACCTCGGCCACTGGGGCGGGGCCATCGAGCGGGGCTGCGACACCGCCACCACGACCGCCTACGACGCCCTCCACCGGGCCGGGTTCGCCACCGCCGGGGACGTGACCGACGGCGCGGCGTTCGTCTGCCGCATCGACGGCGAGCCCGATGTGCGCCAGGAGAGCTGCCAGTCCACCCCGCCGGCCGACGCCTACTGGGCCTTCTGGTACGCCGACGCCGGCTCGCAGGCGTGGGCCTACGCCGAGACCGGAGCCCAGAGCTTCGCTCCTGCGGCCGGCAGCGTCGAGGCATGGGTCTACGCCCGCACCGACACCGGCGCCGGCGGCCGTCCCGCCTTCACCCCTGCCGAGGTGCGAACCGGCAGCGCGGTCCCCGGCCCGACCACCTCCACCACCCGGCGTCCGACGCCCGGCCACGCACCTCACCACTCGACCACGACCGTGCGGGCCGCCGGCTCGACCACCACGGCAGGCCACTCGTCGCCGACCACCACTGCACCGACCACCACACCGCCCGCCGCCGGGCCGATCACCGCTGGGCCGACCAGCACCTCGATCGCCCCGACCGTCCCTGCGGGGCGGCCCACCGCCACCACCGTCGCGCCGGCGCGCCGGCGCTCCTCTCCGGGCCGCCGCAAGCCGGCCGTGGCCACGACGACCACGACGACCACGACCACGACCACCACCACGACGTCGACGATCCCCGCATCGGGGACCCGCGCCGATGGGCCGCCCCCCCACTTCCGGATCATCGACACGCGACCGACGGCCTCGAGCCCGGGCCCGTCGCCGCTCGGGCTGGCCGCCGGCGCGCTCGGCGTGGTGGCGGTGGCGGGCGCGGCGGTCGTCGTCGTCCGACGCCGCCGGGCCGGGAACGGCGGGTGAGCACCGGACGACGAGGCGACACCGGTGCGGCGCGGCGCGACCGGGCCGGCGCGCGCCCGCAGAGGCTGCTCCACCCGGTGGCCTGGTGGATGTGGGCCATCGGACTGGCTGCCGCCGCGAGCAGGACGACCAACCCGATCCTGCTCGGACTGATCCTGGCGGTCACCGGCCTGGTCGTGGCGGCCCGCAGGGGCGACGCACCCTGGGCCAGGGCCTTCCCCTACTACCTGGCCCTCGCCGGGATCGTGATCGCCATCCGCATCGGCTTCCGGGTGGTCTTCGGAGGGGGCGCCGGGAGCGGCGAGCACGTGCTGTTCACCCTGCCCCACCTGCCGCTGCCCTCCTGGCTGTCAGGGGTGCGCGTCGGCGGCGCCGTGACCGCGGAGGCGACCGCCTCCGCGGCGGTCGACGGGCTGCGCCTGGCCTGCCTGCTCTGCTGCGTCGGCGCGGCCAACGCCCTCACCGACCCCCGCCGGGCCCTGCGCCTGCTGCCGGGCGCCCTCTACGAGATCGGCGTCGCCGTGGTCGTCGCGCTGAGCACCGCCCCGCAGCTCATCGAGAGCGTCCAGCGGGTCCGCAGGGCCCGGCGCCTGCGCGGCGGCGGCTCCACCGGGTGGCGGGCCGTCAGGGCCGTGGCCGTCCCGGTCCTCGAGGACGCCCTCGACCGCTCCCTGCGCCTGGCCGCCGCCATGGACGCCCGGGGCTATGGCCGGGGTCCAGGCGATGTCACCACCTGCACCCCGGCAGCCGACCCCACGGCCACGCGCCCGGACGTGGTGGCCAGGGGCCGGCGGCTCACGGCCACCCTGCTGCTCGCCGGCCTGGCCGGGCTGTGCGTCGGCACCTACGGGCTCCTCGCCGCCGGCACCACCGCCGGCGTGGCCGTCGGAGGCCTCCTCGGCGGCGGTGCCCTCTGCGTCGGCGGCCTCGGGCTCGGGCAGCGCCGCCTGACCAGGACCCGTTACCGGCCCGACCGCTGGCTCGGTGCCGAGTGGGCCGTCGTCGGCGCCGGGCTCGTCCCCGCCGTGGTGCTCGTCGCCGGGGTCGCCACCTCGGCGGCGGAGCTGTCGCCGTCGGTGGTGCCGCTGACCTGGCCCCCCCTGCCCCTCGTCGCCGCGGCAGCCGTCCTCGTCGCCGCCCTGCCCGCCGTGGTCGCGCCGCCCCCTCCGGCGGCGGGCGGCCCTCCTCCGTCCGCTGCGCCGGCCCCGACGGTCGCGGCCGCAGCTTCGCGCACCCCACCGCGCCACGGCGCCACGGCGACCGCCGCCGGCGTCACGGCCAACCCGGAAGGGGCGGCGGTGTGATCGACTTCGACGCCTTCACCTTCACCTACCCCGACTCGGCCGCCCCCGTCCTCTCCGGGATCGACCTCCACGTCGACGAGGGTGAGCTGTGCCTGGTGATCGGACCGACCGGCACCGGCAAGACCACGCTGCTCGCCGCGGTCAACGGCTTGGTCCCGCACTTCACCGGCGGCCGGCTCTCCGGCCGGGTGGTGGTCGCCGGCCGGGACACCGCGACCCACCCACCCCGCCGGCTCGCCGACATCGTCGGCTACGTGGCCCAGGACCCGCTGTCCGGCTTCGTCACCGACAACGTCGAGGAGGAGCTGGCCTACGGGATGGAGCAGCTGGCCGTCCCGGCCGACGTGATGCGCCGCCGGGTCGAGGAGCACCTCGACCTGCTCGGCCTCGCCGACCTCCGCCACCGCCCGCTGCGCCAGCTCTCCGGCGGCCAGCAGCAGCGGGTGGCCATCGCCTCCGTGCTGACCGCCCACCCACGGGTCCTCGTCCTCGACGAGCCCACCTCGGCGCTCGACCCGACCGCCGCCGAGGAGGTGCTCGCGGCCATCACCCGGATCGTCCACGACCTCGGCGTCACCGTGCTGCTCGCGGAGCACCGTCTGGAACGGGTCGTGCAGTACGCCGACCGAGTCGTGGTCGTCCACGGCGACGGCTCCCTCACCGCCGGCGCACCGACCGCCGTGCTGGCCACGAGCCCCGTCGCCCCCCCGGTGGTCGAGCTCGGCCGGCTGGCCGGCTGGGACCCGCTGCCCCTGTCGGTCCGCGACGCGCGCCGGGCGGCCGTCGGTCTGCGCGCGCGGCTCACCGCGCCGTCCGCGCTGCCCCCACGTCCGCCTCCTCCCCTCGCGGACGACGTGACCGCCGGGCCGCAGCCCCCTGGGCCCGCTCCTGTGGCGCTCACCGCCCGCCACGTCGGCGTCTCCTTCGGTCCCACACCGGCGGTCCGCAGCGCCGATCTCCAACTGCGAGCCGGGGAGACCGTCGCGCTGATGGGACGCAACGGGTCAGGGAAGTCCTCGCTGCTGTGGGCCCTCCAGGGATCGGGGCGGAGGCAACGGGGCCGCGTCGACGTGGCCGGCCACGACCCCGCCAGCCTCCCCGCCCTCGCGGCGCGCCGGCTCGTCGGGCTGGTCCCCCAGACCCCCGCCGACCTCCTCTACCTGCCGACCGTCGACGCCGAACTGCGCCAGGCCGACCGCGAGACCGGTCACCACGGCACGGCCAGGGCCCTCCTCGACCGGGTCGCGCCCGGCATACCCGGCGACGCCGACCCCCGCGACCTCTCCGAGGGCCAGCGACTCTCCTTGGTCCTCGCCGTCCAACTGGGGGCAGCCCCTCCGGTGCTGCTCCTCGACGAGCCGACCCGTGGCCTCGACTACGGCGCCAAGCGGGCCCTCGGCGCGGTCGTCGCCGAGCTCGCCGCCGAAGGCCGCAGCGTGGTCATCGCCACCCACGATGTCGAGTGGGTGGCCGCCGTCGCCGACCGCGTCGTCGTCCTCGCCGAGGGCGACGTGGTCTCCGACGCCCCGGTTCGCCCGGCGCTCAGCGCCTCCCCCGCCTTCGCCCCGCAGGTGGCCAAGATCCTCTCCCCCCTCGAGCTGCTCACCGTCGACGAGGTCGCCGACGCCATCGCCGACGCCAGGAGCGCCGCCGGCGTCGTCACCGGGGGAGCGTCGTGACCGCCGTGCGGTCCCAGCCGTGGGCATCGGGCACCACACCGAGAGCCGCCGGCCGCCGCGGTCGCGCGACGAGGGCCATCCGGCTGCGGCCCAGGACGGTGCTGGCGCTGGCCATGGCGTCGTTCGTCGGGGTGGTCGCCTTCGCGTGGCCGCTCGTGGTCGCACCCGGGCGGGCCGGGTCGGCCACCACCGCGCCCCTGCTCTTCGGCGTGCTGCTGGCCCTGGTCGTGGCCGTGGTCCTCGCCGAGCTGGTCGATGGCGGGATCGACGCCAAGGCCATCGGCGTGCTCGGCGTGCTCTCCGCCCTCGGCGCCGTGCTCCGTCCCCTCGGCGCCGGCACCGCAGGCATCGAGACCGTCTTCTTCACGCTGGTGCTCGCCGGGCGGGTCTTCGGCCCCGGGTTCGGCTTCGCGCTCGGCACCACGACCATGCTGTCGTCCGCCGTGCTCACCGCCGGCGTCGGCCCCTGGCTGCCCTACCAGATGCTCGCTGCGGCGTGGGTCGGCCTCGGTGCCGGGCTCCTGCCCCGCTGCCGGGGCCGCAAGGAGGTGGCCCTTCTCGCCGGGTACGGCGCCGTCTCGGCCTACCTGTACGGGCTGGCCATCAACCTGTCCTTCTGGCCGTTCTCCGTCTCGGCGGGCAGCACCATCTCCTACCGCCCCGGCGCGCCGCTCGCCGAGCAGGTCCACCGCTACCTCGTCTTCGACGCCACCACCTCGCTCGGCTGGGACACCGGCCGGGCCATCACCAACCTGGCGCTCATCGTGGTGCTCGGAACCCCTGTGCTGCGGTCGTTTCGCCGGGCGGCCAGGCGGGCGGCGTTCGAAGCACCCGTCACCTTCGCTCCTCGGGACGGCGTTGGGTAGCGTCGCCGCCGTGCCCGCCCGACCAGCCGACGACCGGCCGGCCAGGCGGCGGCCGACCGTGACGGCCAGGTTCGGGTCGGGACGGCGTGAGAGCCACGACGCGTCCGGCTTCTACGACCGCTTCACCCGGCCGGTCGTCACCGACGACGTCGACGTCGGTGCGCCCGGGGAGCTCGACGTCATCCGCCTGGCCAGCGCGACCGACATGCGCGACGTGCCGACCTCGTCGGTGGCCCTGGTGGTCACGTCGCCGCCCTATTTCGCCGGCAAGGCCTACGAGGAGGACCTCGGCGCCGACGGGGTGCCGAGCAGCTACCTCGAGTACCTGGAGCTGCTCGGTGCCGTGTTCACCGAGTGCGTCCGGGTGCTCGAGCCCGGCGGGCGGATCGCGGTCAACGTGGCCAACCTCGGGCGCCGGCCCTACCGGTCCCTCGCCGGCGACGTCAGCACCATCCTCGAGCGCCTCGGCCTGCTGCTGCGCGGCGAGATCGTCTGGTGGAAGGGCCGTGCTGCGGGCGGGTCGTGCGCCTGGGGCTCGTTCCAGAGCCCGGCCAACCCCGTGCTGCGCGACGTCACCGAGCGGGTCGTGATCGCCGGCAGGGGCCGCTTCGATCGGGCCGTCGCCCCCGGGAGGCGCAGGGAGCTGGGGCTGCCCTCCGAGGCGACCATCACCCGCGAGGAGTTCCTCGAGGCCACCACCGACCTCTGGGAGCTGGCGCCCGAGCGAGCGACGCGCGTCGGGCACCCGGCGCCGTTCCCCGTCGAGCTCCCGGCCCGACTCATCGAGCTGTACACCTACGCGGGCGACGTGGTGCTCGACCCGTTCATGGGATCGGGCACCACGGCGGTGGCGGCCAAGCGGGCCGGGCGACGCTTCGTCGGCTACGACACCGACCCGGCGTACGTGACGACCGCGAGGGCCAGGGTCGCGGCGGTCGAGCCCCCCGCCGCCGCTCCCGACCTGTCGCCGGCCGTGGCCGAAGCCGTCGCCGCCGGCCTGCCGGCCAAGGAGGTGGCGGCCCGCCTGATCGCCGGCGCCGGGTTCGACGAGGTCGCCGTGCCCAGGCGGCCAGGCCCGTTCGGGGTCGACATCCACGTCACCGCCAGGGACGCGACCGGGAGGACCTGGGCGTTCGCCGTGTCCGGCGGCTTCACCACCTCCCGGGGCGGGCTGGGCCGCACCGACACCCTGTGGCGGGCCATCGGCCAGGCCGGAGCGCTCGCCGCATCGACCGACCCCCCGCCTCTGGTGCTGCTCAGCACCGAGCTGCCTGCCCGCACCGCGCCGGGCGGGAAGGCCCTCGACGCGGTCACCGGCCCCGGCCGCCCGGTGACCGCCGCCCTCGGACTGCTCGACGGGGCCACGCCCGGGCGCCTCGCCGCGCTGGCCTCGGCCGGTCGCCCCAGCTGAGCATCCGGCGCGAGCGAGGCGGCCACGCGCCGGTGAGCGGCGGCATCGAGGGAGGGAGCGGGGCGCCCCGACGGGGTAGTCACCGACCATGAGCTCGCGTCCCGGTGCCGTCCCCGTCCACGTCGTCGACGCGTTCACGGACCGGCCCTTTGCCGGCAACCCGGCGGCGGTCTGCCTGCTCGGCCGGGCCGCGCCCGCGGAGTGGATGGCGTCAGTGGCCGCGGAGATCAACCTGTCGGAGACGGCCTTCGTCTGGCGGGAGGCGGACACCTGGCGGCTGCGGTGGTGGACCCCGGCGGCCGAGGTGCCGCTCTGCGGCCACGCGACCCTCGCCGCCGCCCACGTCCTGCGCAGCGAGGGGCTGGTCGGCCACGACGAGTCCGTGGCCTTCGAGACGGCCAGCGGCACCCTCCACGCCTGCCCGGACGGCCCCCGCATCGAGCTCGACCTCCCGGCCTACGAACGCCAGGAGGTCGGAGCGGCGGACCGGGCTGCGGTCGAGGCGGCGGTGGTGGCCCCGGTGGTCGACGTGGCCCGCTACGGCCCCAAGCTGCTGGCTGCGGTCGCCGACGAGGAGGGGGTGGACGCCGGGGTGGCCGCCATCGGTGCGGTCGCCCGGCTGCCCGCCGAGGGCCTGGCTCTCACCGCCGACCGGCCCGGCGGCTACGTGCTGCGCTACTTCGCCCCCGCCGTCGGCGTCGACGAGGACCCGGTGACGGGGTCGGCGCAGTGCGCCACCGGCCCGTACTGGCACGAGCGCAACGGCGACGAGGAGTGGGAGGTCGATCAGCGCTCGCCCCGCGGCGGCCACCTGTGGGTGCGCCTGAGCACGCAGGGCCGGGTGAAGGTCGCCGGTCAGGCCGTCACGGTGTCCAGGGGCGAGCTGCTGGTGGCCCCCGGCTGAACGTGCGGGAACCTTCCCGGCCCGCCGGTGGTCAGGTCTCGTGTGCCACCTCGGTGCCGTCGCTGAAGAGCGAGTGAGTGAGAGAAAGGTCTCCCGTATGCGCCTCCCGTCCCGCCTGGCCGTGGCCGTCGCCGCCATCGCCCTCCCCGTCGCCGCGGTCACCGCGCCGTCCGCTTCCGCCTCCGCCGCCCCCGGTCGTGCGGCCGTCCACGCCAAGGTCGCCGACGCCAAGGTCGCCGACGCCAAGGTCGCCGAAGCCAAGGTCGCCGAAGCCAAGGTCGCCGAAGCCAAGGTTTCCAACGCCAAGGTGGTCGACTGCCAGGGCGGCCCGGCCGAGGTGAAGCCGAGGACCCTGCTCTACGCCTGCGGTGACGCCAGCACCGTGGCCATCAAGCTGCACTGGACCAACTGGGGAGCGCGGCGCGCCCACGCCACCGGCTACCTGGCCGTCAACGACTGCACTCCCAACTGCGCGACCGGGCACTTCCACGACTTCGAGGCCGCGCTCACCCTCACCCGCCTGCACACCTTCGCCGACGGCCGGTCGCGGTACCGCTACGTGACCATCCGCTCGTTGGCCCCAGGACGGGGCTTCGGGGTGCTGCGCGCCAGCCTGCCTGGCTGACCGGCGCCGGCCTCGGGTGGTTCCGAACCGTCTCCGGAAACACCGATGGCGCCCCGAAGGGCGCCATCGGCGGAGCGGAACGAGCGGCGGATCTCGGTCCGCTCTGCTGGAGTAGGTGGCGGGTTCCCACTCCAGGTTGGCTAACGATAACCGGCGCGTCTTTGTTCCGCCCGTAACAGGTCCTATTGGGCGCGTTACGGGACCGAACGGCCACGTTGCGGGGGCGGAAGGGCGATACTCGGAAGATGAAACCGCTCGAAACGGCCTTCGTGGTGGCCGCGTCCGGGACCGACCCCGTCGTGACCGCGGTGATCATCGCGGCGGTCGTCGTGGCCCTCCTCGCCGTCGTCGTCGCCCGGGCCAGCCTGGTCGTGGTCAAGGAGTACGAACGTGCCGTGATGTTCCGATTCGGGCGGGTGCTCGGTGAGCCCAAGGGTCCCGGCATCGTCGCCCGCCTGCCTGGCATCGACCGGGTGACCAAGGTCAACCTGCGCGTCGAGGTCATCGACATCCCCCCGCAGGGGGTGATCACCCAGGACAACGTGACCATCCAGGTCGACGCGGTCGTCTACTTCCAGGTCGTCGAGCCGACGAGGGCGGTGCTCGGCGTCGACGACTTCCGCTTCGCCAGCCAGCGGGTCGCCATGACCAGCCTGCGCTCCATCATCGGCCGCTACGAGCTCGACTCCCTCCTCGCCCACCGCGAGGACGTCAACGCCGAGCTGCGCTCCACCATCGCCCGCAACACCACCGAGTGGGGCGTCGAGGTCCGCCAGGTCGAGGTGCGCGACATCATCCTGCCGCCCGAGCTGCTCCGGGCCATGGCCCGCCAGGCCGAGGCCGAGCGGGAGCGGCGCGCCAAGGTGATCGCCGCCACCGGGGAGCTGCAGGCCAGCGCCGAGCTCGGCGAGGCCGCCGACCGGCTCTCCGCCAGCCCCGGCGCGCTGCAGCTGCGCACCCTCCAGACCCTCACCGAGGTGGCGTCGGAGAACAACTCGACCCTCGTGTTCCCCATCCCCTTCGAGCTGCTCGAGGTCCTGCGCCGGCCCGGGGCGCCCGCCGCTCCCGTCGTTCCCGAGCCCTCCGCCGTCGCCGCCCCCTACCCGGAGCACCACGGCCCCGGCATCCCCGAGACCGGGGCGCTCGGACCCGGCGTGGTCGTTCCCCCGACCCCTCTCCTCCCCGATCCCGCCCCCGTCGAGCGCCTCCCGGCGGAGGGTCAGCGGCCCCGGGGCAGGAAGTTTTCGAAGTAGCGGCTCGGAGTCGGGCCCCGCTGGCCCTGGTACTTGGATCCGACCTGGCTCGAGCCGTAGGGGATGTCCGCCGGCGTCGTCATGCGCAGGAAGCTGATCTGGCCGATCTTCATGCCCGGGTACAGGGTGATCGGCAGGTTGGCCACGTTGGACAGCTCCAGGGTCAGGTAGCCGTCCCAGCCGGCGTCCACGAATCCGGCCGTCGAGTGGATCAGCAGCCCGAGGCGACCCAGGCTCGACTTGCCCTCCAGCCGGCCGACCAGGTCGTCGGGCAGCGACACCCGCTCCGCGGTCGAGCCGAGCACGAACTCGCCCGGGTGGAGCACGAACACGTCCTCCGCGCCGATCTCCACCAGCTCGGTCAGGTCCTCCTGGTCGTCCCGGACGTCGATCACCCTCGACGTGTGGTTGCGGAAGACCCGGAAGAACCGGTCGAGTCGCAGGTCCACCGACGACGGCTGGATGTCCGCAGGGTCGAGCGGGGAGATCACGATCCGCCCCGCCCCCAGCTCTTCGCGGATCGTCCGGTCCGACAGGATCACGGGCGCCGACCCTACCGGGGTTCGGCCGACCCGACCAGGCCCGCGATGAGTCGCCCGGCCCGGTCGTAGCGTGGGGGCCATGACCGGATGGAGCAGCGCAGACCTCCCCGACCTCTCCGGGCGGCGCGTCGTTGTCACCGGAGCCAGCAGCGGCATCGGCCGGGCCGCCGCCCGCGCCCTCGCCGGCGCCGGGGCGGCGGTGACCATCGCCGTGCGAGACGAGAGCAGGGGCACGACGGCGGCGTCGTCGATGTCGGGTCAGGTGGAGGTCCGCCGCCTCGACCTGGCCGACCTATCGTCGGTGCGGGCCTTTGCCTCCGGATGGAGCGGCGACCTCGACATCCTCGTCGACAACGCCGGGATCATGGCCGTGCCGGAAAGCCGCACCGTCGACGGGTTCGAGCTGCAGATCGGCACCAACCACCTGGGCCACTTCGCCCTCACCAACCTGCTGCTCCCCCACATCACCGACCGGGTGGTGGTGGTCTCCTCGACCGCCCACCGGATGGGGACCATCGACCTGGAGGATCTCAACTGGGAGCGCCGCTCCTATCGGGCGTGGGGGGCCTACGGGCAGTCCAAGCTGGCCAACCTGCTGTTCGTGCTCGAGCTGCAGCGTCGGCTCGACGAGGTCGACTCGCCGGTCCTGGCCCTCGCCGCCCACCCCGGCTACGCGGCCACCAACCTGCAGGGCAAGTCGGCCAGCGCCATGCAGAACCTCGCCGCCAAGCTGGCCAACCTGCTCGTCGGTCAGAGCGAGGAGGACGGCGCTCGGCCGACCCTCTACGCGGCCACGGAGGACCTGCCCGGCAGGACCTTCGTCGGGCCCGGCGGCCGGGGCGAGGTGCGCGGCGCACCCAGGGTGGTCGTGGCCAACGACAAGGCCAGGGACCAGGAGATGGCGAGGAGGCTGTGGACCCTCTCCGAAGAGCTGACCGGGGTCACCTGGCCGCTCGGCACGGCCGCCGCCCGCTGAACCTCCGCCCGCTTGAACCTCCGCCCGCTGAACCCGCCGCCGGGACGATCCGGCCGGGGCGACGTCAGCCGGTGTCGATCTCCCCCCGCAGCACCTGGATGTAGCGCTCGGCCGACGCCTCGAGGATGGCCCTGGCGTCGCGGCGCACGACCGGTTGCCACCACCCGCCGTAGATCCGGGCGAAGGCGTAGGGCGCAACCGCGTCGACCACGAGCCGCACGGCCCTCTCCGGCAGCGGCAGCCGGTTGGGCGCGCTCCACACGAAGGTCAGCCGGTCCTCGCCCGGGGTCACGAAGATCGTGTCGCCGGTGAGCAGCGCACCGGCGCCGTCCGCCGCGGCGGCGACGTGGACCACCGCACTGCCGGGGAAGTGCCCGCCGCACTGCACGAGCGTGACACCGGGAAGGACCGCCAGCGAGGCCGACCACCTGCGCTCGGCCGGATCGGGACGGGTCACCCACCCGGCATCGGCGTCGGGCAGGAGGATCTCGGCGTCGAGGGCGTGGGCCCACTCGACCATCGCCCCGTAGAAGTGGGGGTGGCTGGCGGTGACGGCTCGCAGCTCGCCGGCGGCCCGCACGGCGCCGACGGCGGCATCGTCGAGGTAGCCGGGCGGATCCCAGAGGAGGTTGCCGGCGTCGGTCGCCACGAGCAGTCCCCGCTGACCGATGCCCACGGGTGGATCGACGCCCACGCCGAGCAGGCCGGGCTCGACCTCGCGCACGACGCTGTGGTGCCCGGCGGCGCGCAGCTCGCCGATGGTCGTCCAGCCCTGCCCGGCAGGTGGCACCCACTGCCGCTCGTCGTCGCAGATGCGGCAGGCCGGCGGCGGCTCGGCGGCGTCGGGATAGTGGTTGGCGCAGGTGGTGCAGATCCAGACCGGCATCGCTGCGGCTCCTCCTCGTCTCGCCGCCGTGACCGTACCCGGAGGGGCGCCCACGGCGCCCTCGGACCCGGGAACGGGGCCTTCAGGCCCTCTCGGCCGCCGCGCAGGGGACGGGATCGTCGGCCCACGCCGGGTGGGGCGACCCGGCGGACGCGGGCCGAGCCGGCACGGGCGACGCGGTGGCCGGCCGTGGGGAGGCGGCGGCGATGGTCGGCGCGGCGTCGAGCTCCATCCGCCGCGTGGGGCGGGCTCGGGCGGTTGCGGGGCCGGCGTCGGCCGGCAGGGCCCGGGTGGCCACACCGACGAGCACCGAGATCGCCATCAGGATGCTGAGGACCAGCAGCACGGCGTGGAGGCCACCGAGGTGGGAGGCGGGCAGCTCGGTCAGGTACAGGCTGCCGATGGTGGCCACGCCGAGGCCGAGGGAGGTCTGCTGGGTGGTGGTCAACACGCCGCTGCCGACGCCGGCCAGCTCGCTCGGCACCTCGGAGACGACCAGGCGGAACAGCGGGGTCAGGACCAGGCCCTGGCCGACGCCGACGGGCAGGGTGGCCGCCCCGACGACCCACGCCGACGGGTGGGGCCAGCCGGAGGCCAGCGCGAAGGCCAGGCCGACGAGCCCGACCAGCTGCACGCCGGCGCCGACGGTCAGGACGCTGCGGCCCCACCTGGCGACCAGCCGGGGCATGGACAACGAGGCGCCCAGGTAGGCCACGGCCATCGGGATCAGGGTCAGCCCGGTGGTCAAGGCGCTGAAGCCGGCGCCGTCCTGGAGGGTGAGGGCATAGACGAACATGAAGGCCGCGAACCCGGCGAAGAAGGGCACACCCAGGATGAGCCCCCGGCGCATGCTGCGGATCTCCAGGATGGACAGCGGGACGAGCGGGAGGCCGCCGGCCCGCTCCACCTGGCGCTCGGCCCGCACGAAGGCGGCGGCCAGGAACGGGGAGGAGACGAGCAGGACGATGGTCCACGCCGGCCAGCCGAGGGCCCGGCCCTCGGTCAGTGGCACGAGGAGGGCCAGGAGACTGGCCCCGAGCAGGACGGTGCCAGGCGCGTCGACCTGGGCCGGGGCGCTCGAGCGCGTCTCGGGGATGGCCCGGCGGGCGATGAGGATCCCGACGATGCCGACGGGCACGTTGACCAGGAAGATGGGACGCCAGCCGGTGCCGGCCAGGTTGGCCGCCACCAGCACCCCGCCGAGGAGCTGCCCGACGACGGTCGCGATGCCGCCGGTGGCGCCGTAGAAGCCGAGGGCCCGGTTGCGCTCCGCCCCCGAGGTGGTGGCCTGGATGGTGGTGAGGACCTGGGGGAGCATGACCGCCGACGCCGCGCCCTGCAGGACACGGGCGGCCACGAGCAGCGGGGCGCTCGGGGCCAGGCCGCACGCCAGAGACGTGAGCGTGAAGGCGACCATGCCGAGGGTGAACAGGCGCCGACGGCCGACGGCATCGCCCAGCCGGCCGCCGACCACCAGGAGGGTGGCGTAGGAGATGGCGTATCCGGCCACGACCAGCTGGAGCATGCCGGCCGACGCGTGGAGGTCGCGGTCGATGGTGGGCAGCGCCACGTTGACGATGAAGAAGTCGGTGAGGGGCAGGAACAGGCCGATCAGCAGCACGAACAGCGCCACCCCGGTGAGGCCGCCGGGCTCGGGAGGAGCCGTGCGGGTGGAGGGGCGGCCGGTGGGGGCGGAGGTGTCGGTGGCCATGGCTCCCAGGATGGGGCCCATCGGAGCCTGGTACCAGGAGCGTGGTTATCCTGGTACTGTCACCAACCTGGTCCCGGGTCCAGGCACTGCCGCATCCAGGCACTGCTCCACACTGGTACTGCTGCATGCTGGTGCCGGATCCCGAGGAGGATGACCCCCGAGGAGGAGGACCATGGCCGTCGACAGCCCAACCCCCATATCCACGCCCACGTCCACGCCCGCAGCCGCACCTGCGCCGGTCGACGCCGCCGCGCCGGGTGCGGCGATCGATCCCGACGCCCCCGGCGGGGCGGGAGCCGGCCAGGGGGCACGACGCCGCGAGCTCGGCGCCTTTCTCCGGAGCCGCCGCGAGCGCATCACCCCCGACCAGGTGGGCCTCCCGGTGTCGGGCCGGCGGCGCACCCCCGGGCTGCGCCGCGAGGAGGTCGGCACCCTCGCCGGGGTCGGGGTCACCTGGTACACCTGGCTCGAGCAGGGCCGCGACATCCACGTGTCCGATGACGTGTTGGACGCCATCGGCCGCACCCTGCAGTTCGACGCCCACGAACGCCGCCACCTCTTCGCCCTCGCCGGCTCCTCCGAGGCGCTCCCGTCGAGGGACTGCCCGGTCGTGACCCCACCCGTGCGGATCATGCTCGACCAGCTCGACCCGCTGCCGGCCTGCGTGCTCAACGGCCGCTTCGACATCCTCGCCTACAACCGGCCCTACGCCACCCTGATCGACGATCTCGACGCCGTGGCCTTCGAGGACCGCAACACCTTGGTCCTCAACCTCACCCACCCGGCCTGGCGGCGGGCGATCGTCGACTGGGACGACGCCGTCACCCGCTGCGTCGGCCAGCTGCGGGCGTCGATGGCCGAGCACGTGGCGGAGCCGGCGTGGAAGGCCCTGGTGCGCCGATTGTCGGAGGAGTCGGCCGAATTTGCCGAGCTGTGGGAGCGCCACGAGGTCCACGGCGTCGAGAACCGGGTCAAGCACCTGGTCAACGAGCGCGTCGGCCTGCTGCGCCTCGACTTCACCAATCTGTGGTTCGGGCCCGTGCCCGGCACCCGCCTGGTCACCTACACGCCCGCCGACCTCGAGACCGAGGCCCGGCTGCGCCGCCTCAACGCCGAGGAGCGCGCCGGCCGCTAGCCCGCGCCGGTCGTGAGGTCAGCCGGTCGGGACGGCACCGCCCCGCCGGCGCGCAGCACCCGCTCGAGCACCTTGCCGGCGGCGTTGCGCGGCAGAGATTCGGCCACGTGGACCGCGGTCGGCACCCTGGCCGCCGGCAACCTGGCCGCCGTGTGGAGGGCGAGCTCGGATCCGCTGACCGGGCGGCGCACCGTCACCCAGGCGTGGACGGCCTCACCCCAGTGGTCGTCGGGGACGCCGACCACGGCCGCCTCGACCACGGCGGGATGCTCGGCGATGGCGTCCTCGATCTCGGGGGCGTAGAGCCGCTCGCCGCCGCGGACGATCACGTCGCGCGTGCGCCCGGCCAGGTACACGTAGCCGTCGTCGTCCATGCGGGCCAGATCCCCGGCGCGAAACCACCCGGTCTCCAACGCCTCGGCGGTGACGTCGGGCTGGCCCAGGTAGCCGGTCATCAGGTGGATGCTGCGGGTGGCGATCTCGCCGACCTCCCCGGCGCCGACGTCGGTCAGGTCAGGCCCGACGATGCGCAGGTCGACCCCGAAGCCGGGGCGGCCCACCGACGCCAGCAGGTGGGGCTCCCCGTCGACCGCTCTGCGGTGATCGTCGGACGACAGGCAGCACTGGGTGCCGGCCTCGGTGCCGGCGCCGAAGGCCTGCACGAAGCCGCAGCCGAAGCACTCGACCGCCCTGGCCAGCAGCGCCGGCGTCATCGGCGACCCGCCGTAGACGATGGTCCGCAGCCGCCGGTAGTCGCCGTCGGCTGCGCCGGGCAGGTCGACGAGGGCCGAGAGCAGAGCCGGGCTGAGCAGGCAGCCGGTCAGTCGCTCCTGCAGCAGGGCGAGCACCGCCGGCCCCTCGAAGCGGGGCAGCACCACCGTGGTGATGCCGCGGGAAACGTGCATCAGGAGAAAGGCCACGCCGGCGGTGTGGAACATGGGGGCGGCGGTGTACCGGGCCTCGTCGGGACCGATCTCGTAGTCGATGATGCCGGAGGTGGCCAGGTTCGTGAGCATCCTGAGCGACTGCTGGACCGCCTTCGGCGCGCTGGTAGTGCCGCTGGTGAAGGGGAGCCCGACGGTGGTCTCGGGGTCGACCCAGTCGGGGAGGTCGACCGCGGGCGGCGACGCGACCAGCGACTCGTAGCCCTCACGCCCGAAGCGTTGGATGGTCTCGATCGTCGGCACCCCGCCGGCGATGGTGACGGCCAGCGGGGCGAAGCGCTCGGACACGAACAGCACCTTGGGCTCGGAGCGCAGCAGCCGGGCGCTCAGGTCCACGTCCGAGAGGCGCACGTCGAGGGGCACGAAGGTGATCCCGGTGCGGATGCAGGCCAGCACCACCTCGGCGAAGTCGTGGCCGTCGTCGGCGAGGATGGCCACGCGCTGTCCGGGCAGCAGGCCGCCGCCGACCAGGATGCGGGCCACCCGCTCGACCCGGTCGTCGACCTCGGCGAAGCTCATCGTCCGCTGGGCGCCCAGGTCGACGAGACAAGGACTGTCCGGCCGTCGCCGGGCCCAGATCGACAACAGGTCCGACGGGGAGCCCTGGATGACCGGGGTCGCTGGACGTCTCATCGGTAACCCCCTCGCGAGCCCGGAATCGGACACCCGCACGTCGAGGCCATCCTCGAACTTCTGGCCCGCTACGTCAACGACCGGCGATGCCGGACGCGCCTCGCCGGTCCTCCGGCGCCCGGTCCCGGGTCCGGCCGATGCTGTCGGGGGCCGGCTCGCCGGCCCCCGACACGAGCGCCTCCTACCGCCTGCGGGTCGTCACCGTGTACCGGCCCCCGGCGGGGACCCGAACGGAGACCGAGTGGGCACCGGCCGCAGCGCGCACGACCCGGACGACGGGTCGGCCGGCGGTGGTCCGCCCGGTCAGCACGACGAGACTGCGGGCCGCCACGGGGACCGTGACGACCCCGGACGTGGACGCGGGCACGCTCACCTGGAGGCGGAAGGGGCCGTGGACGCCGTGCTGAGACCACCGCACGCCGATCGGCCCGGAGGCGGTGGGCACCTGGCCCCTGGTCCAGGCCAGCTCGCCCGGCTGCGGGGCGATCGACCAGGTCCGGTAGCCGGCCGAGGTCGGCTGCACACCGAGGACGTAGGCCGACAGGTCGGCGGTGGCCCCACTGGCCCACCCGTGGGCCAGGCTGGTGAACCCGCCGAAGCCCGGCGTCCCGTCCGAGCCGACCAGCTCCCAGTCGGCCCCCGTGTAGTTGGGCCCGCGCGCGTCCATGTGGCCCCACACCCGGCGGAGCAACGCCAGGGCCCCGGCCGTGTCGCCGGCGGCGAAGCGGGCCTGGACCTCTTCGTTGGTGACGAAGGGGCTGACCGCCTGGCGGTAGCCGGTGCCGGTGCTGAAGGGCAGCGGCCCGTAGGGGGTGGACGGCAGCCCCTTTCTGAGCGCGGCGAGGATGTGCGCCCGTTGCGCCGCCGGGGCGATCTCGTCGACCACGGCGAGGGAGTTGCCGTCCTGGGCGAAGCTTCCCGGCGCGGTGTCGGACACCGAGTACAGCCCGGTGGCCCGGTCGAACAGGACGCGGTTGATGGCGGCCCGCAGGCTGGCCGCCTGCTGCGCGTACGTGGCCGCCTGGGCCCGCTGGCCGAGGGCCCTGGCCATGGTGGCGGCGTCACGGAGGGTCTGGTCGTAGATGACGTTGTAGGCGGTGACCGCACCGGTCTTGGCCCCGTCGTAGTAGTCCCAGTCGAGGCCGTTGCTGCCGTCGGTGACCAGCAGCCCCCGGCTGTCGACCATCGACCGGTTGTAGGCCAGCTCCCGCTGGATCATCGGCCACTCCGAGCGGACGAAGCCGAGGTCGCCGGTGTAACGGTAGTAGAGGCCGATGTTGTCGACCTCGTCCATGGAGTACGCCGACGAGTAGGGGGACCCACCGGCCGGAAACGTCCCGAGCGCGACGGTGGGCGCGACGTTGGTCCCCGACTCGCCGTTCGCGTTCTGGTAGCTGGCCAGCAGCTGCAGCGAGTCCCGAACGTACCGGTTGGCGCCCGTCGTGTAGAAGACGTTGGGTCCCTCGACCCCGAGGTCGCCGCTCCAGACCACCCGGTCGCGCTTGGCGCCGTCCAGGATCAGCGGTCGCGGATCGGGGCTGGTGACCGGCGGCCCGGTGAAATCGGCGAGGGCCGAGGTGGCGGCGAGCGGGTTGGCGTCGAGGGTGGCACCGGAGGGATCGGTGACCGACAGGTCCCGGAACCTGGCCACCTCGCCGCCGTACTCGCGGAAGCCCACCGTCCCCGACGTCAGCGCCGGGACACCGGCCGGCAGACTGCCCGTCCACGGTGCCGAGCTGCCGCCCGTCGAGGCTGACGGTGATGGTCGCGCCCGCCAGCTTCGTCTGCACGGCGTGCCAGGTGCCGGGCTCCAGATTCGTCCCGAGGGCCACGTTGCCGATCGAGACGTACGAGCCGTTGGCGAAGTACAGCTCCTGGAGGGTGTTGGCCGGGCCGCCGCCGGCCGAGGGGGCCGGGTCGTTGGCGGCGTCGAGGATGAACAGGTAGCCGCGGTCCCCGCTGGGCGAGGTCCGCACCACCCAGCCGGCCTGACGGCTCAGGATCTCGGTCTGGAACGAGTCGGTGTAGTCGGTCCAGCCGGTGCCCCTGCCCACCACGCCGACCGCGGCGGACCCGGTGGCGTGGAGCGATCCGTCGGTGATCGTCCAGGGCGTCGGCAGGGTCCGGGCCGGGACCTGGTCGAGCTGGGTGGTGTAGGCGCCGTCGTACCAGATGCGGTTGAGCTGGTCGGAGCTGGAGAGGAACCAGCCCTTGTACTGCGCCGGCGTGGCCCGGTAGGCGCTGAAGTGGATCGACGCCGAGGAGAGGCTCACCGTGCCGGGCGAGCTCAGGGTCAGCTCCTGGTAGCGCTCGCCGCCCTGGATCAGCCCGTTGGTCACGACGCCGGGACCGGTCACGGTGAACTGGTCGGCCCGGGACGGGTCGCCGGCGCCGCTCTGGCTGGGGCCGCCGTCACCGGGGGGGCTGACGAAGGAAAGGCCCTCGCTGTAGGACGCGTCCAGGGTCGGCGATCCCGACGCCGCAGTGACGTCGAAGGACGGGACCCCGCCCACGTCCTTGCCGTAGTCGAGGACGACCGTCGGCTCCGGGCCGCCCGCCACCATGGTCAGGGTCGTGGAGCCCCGGCCGCCGGTCAGCGCAGCCGGATCCGTCACGTCGCCGGTGGAGGACCGCACGGCCACGGGGTGCACGTCGGGCCGGGAAGGTCCGAGGACGTAGTGCTGCCAGCCCGTGGCCTGGCTCGTGCCGCTGGCCGCGCGGCTCGCGCCGTTGGGCGCGCGGCTCGTGCCGCTGGCCGCGCGGCTCGCGCCGTTGGGCGCGCGGCTCGTGCCGCTGGCCGCCACCGGGGACGCCAGTCCTGCCAGGAGCACGGCGGCCGCGCCGGCTCCCCCGACGGCCATCCGGCCCCGACGTCGTGATCTGCCTATGGTGCTGCCTCCCGTTGGTCGGTCCTGCCCGCTCGAAGGGACCCGACGGGGCGCGCACCACTCACGATCCACCCCCCGCCGAACGAACCCCGGTCCTGCTCTTGAATCGTTCTAACGACAGCACGGACCGTAGTCCCGAAGGTTCGATCTGACAAGAACCTTCTGGTCGAAAGGTGGCCATCCCCGACGCCTGTGCCGCCTCCGAGTCGGCGTCGTCCACTCCCTGGTACTGAGCCATCCCCGACGCCTGCTGACTTCCGGGCGCCCCACGTCGGATACCGACGTCGATCGTCCCGGGGTCGCCGGGGATCCCTCGGAGATCGAGGGCCAACACGGCGAGCGCCCGCGAGTGCCGAGTCGGCCGCACGCCCGGGGTCGACGGGCGCCTCCTCGGCGCGGCCCCGCTCCCTCCCGCACCCGTCCTCTGACCGGGCCGGCATGCACGCACTACGATGCCGGAGCTGCAACTGGCGAGCGTAGTTCAGAGGCAGAACATCAGCTTCCCAAGCTGAGAACGCGGGTTCGATTCCCGTCGCTCGCTCTCGGAAAGTCCCTGGTCAGGGGCTGTTTCTGGAGGGGTACCGGTATGGGGTATGCCTCGATTTTGGCCTCTTCCCCACAGTTTCCCCACAGCGGGTCGTCGGTCGGCGCGTTTTGGCTGAGCGTTCGGTCGGGGCCGGCGGTGCGGAGGATCGTCTCGAGGGCGTCGGCGATGTGGACGTCGCGTCGTTCGGCGGCGTGCTGGTAGCGCTGGGCTGCGGCGGGGGAGGCGTGGCCGAGGCGGGCCATGAGCTCCCGGGTGGTGGCCCCGGTCTGGGCGGCGAGGGTGCCCGCCGCGTGGCGGAGGTCGTGGAGGTGGAGTCGCTCGACGCCGGCTTGGTGGCGGGCGGCGTCCCACGCCTTGTAGAGGGTGGCCCGCCGCAGGCCGTCGGAGAGCGGTCCGGTGAAGACGAGGGCGTCGGGGGTCGGATCGCAGTACTGGTCGAGGTGGCGGCCGAGGGCGGCGGTGATGGTCGCCGGGAGGTGGACGGTACGGATGCCGGCGTCGGTCTTGGGGGCGGTCTCCAGCCGTTCGCCGTGGGCCAGTTCGACGGTCTGGCGTTCGACTCGGACGGTGCCGGCGGGGAGGTCGATGTCGTGGCGGCGCAGGGCGATGAGCTCGCCGAGGCGGAGCCCGCCGAACCCGGCGAGGAGCACGAGGGTCCGGTAGCGGTCCTCGATGGCGTCGGCGAGGGCGAGGACGATGTGGGCGTCGACGAAGGGTCGTTCGGGGGAGCGCTCGTTGCCGGCGCCGCGCAGGCGGCAGGGGTTGGCGGCGATGCGTTCGTCCTCGACGGCGGTGTTGAGGACGGCGCGCAGCAGCCGGTAGGCCTTGGCGGCCTGGATCGGGCCGGACCGCTCGGCCTGGTGGGAGTGCCAGCGGCGGACGTCGTCGGTGCGGATGGAGTTGAGCCGGCGGTGGCCGAAGGTCGGGAGCAGCCGGTCGTCGAGCAGCCTGCGGTACAGCTCCCGGGTGCGCGGTGCGAGGGCCCGTCCGTCGGTTCGGCGCCGCTCGGCCATCCACTGTGCGGCGTAGTCACCAAAGGCCATGTCGCCCCGGGCCGGGTCGACGGTGCCGCCGTTGGCGGTCTCGGCCTCGATGTGGCGTCTGAAGGCCTCGGCCTCCTTGGGCCGCCGGAAGCTGCGCTCCATGCTGCGGGTCCCGACTCGCCAGTGGACGTTGTAGCGGGGCTCGTCGTTGGCCAGCTGGTACTTCTCGACCGATGCCATCAGGCCAGGTCCTCTCGGGCGGAGGGAGTGTCGAGGGCAGGCCCGGCGGGAGCGGGGACGCTGCGAGTGCCGGGAAGTCTAGGTGCGGGCTGGGACGGCTCGGCCGGCTCGAGCTGGGCGGTCCAGGCGGCCAGGTCGCTGGCCCGGATACGGCGGCTGGCGCCGATGCGGACCGAGGGGATGGTGCCGTCGGCGAGGAGGACGTAGAGGGTGGAGCGGCCGATGCCGAGGGCCTGGGCGGCCTCGAGCGGGGAGTAGAGCAGCTTGCCGGCCGGGGCCGGGTCAGTGACGGTGCTGATGTCGGTCACGGTGTCGGTCATCGGGTTTCTCCTTGCAGCAGCTGGTGGATCCAGGGGGTGGTGTGGGCGGGGGTGAGGCGCAGCCAGGACGGTCGGGTCTGGCACAGGCGCAGGGCGCAACCGGGACGCCCCCGGGCCACGAGGTGCTCGGGCAGGAGGGGCTGGCGACGGTGGCTGGTCGTGGTGGTGGTCCGGGCGGGCCAGCCGGCGCGGGACACGGACCGCTCGGGCCGTTCGGTCTCGCCGGCGAGGAGGCTGACGGCCCGGAGGGTGGCCACGTCGGCCACGCCGGGGAGCAGGACGGTGGTGGGGTGGAGGGTGAGGAACCCGTCGGCGGCCGGCCCCCACCGGGCCCGGGCCTGAGACAGGTCCTGGAGGCAGGTGAGCACGACGAGTCCCTGGCCGCCGGCGTCGGCCAGGACGCCGGGCAGGGTGGGGAGGGGGGCGATGTTGGCCGCCTCGTCGAGCGCCCACAGCACCGGCGGCCACGGTGCGGGCCGGCGGGCGATCTGGGTGCGGAGCTGGTCGAGGAGGGCGCAGACGACGGCCGCGTGCTGGGCCTGCGCCGCGGCGGGGGCGACGAGGTGGAGGGTGTCGCCGCTGCGGACGAAGGCGGCGGGGTCGAAGTTGGGGTGGTCGGCTGCCGCGAGGGTGGCCGGGTTGCGGTAGGCGGCGAAGACGCTGTCGGCGGTGGAGCAGATGCCGGACAGCTCGCGGGGGTCGGTGACGGCGATGCCGGTGAGCAGGTCCCGGGCGGGGTGGGGATCGGGGAGCTCGTCGAGGGGGGTGAGGGTCTCGCGTCGTTGCAGCCAGGAGACGAGGGTCGACAGCGGTTTGCCGGCGATGGCTGCGGCGTGGAGGTGGGTGGCGAGCAGGGCGGCGGCCCGCTCGGACCAGTGGGCCTGGTCGGGACCGACGCCGGGGCGGGCGGCAGCGACGAGGGCGAAGGCCCGCTCCAGGGCGACGGTCCAGTCCTCGCAGCCGGCCAGCGGGCTCCACCGGGCCGGGACCGTCCCGGGCGGCAGGGGCAGGGTGCCGGTCGGGTCCCACACCCACGTCCGGCCCCGGCTGGCGGTGAGCGCAGCAGTGGCGGACAGGACGTCGGCCTTGGTGGAGGTGACGACGGCCGGCCCGGGCCACAGGGCAAGGGCGGGGGTGATGATGGACGAGGTCTTGCCGGACCGGGGTGGCCCGACGACGAGGGCGTGGTGCTGGGGGCCGGTGAAGATGGGACCGGAGCCGCCCCAGCCGAGGTAGGCGCCTGGGAACGCCTCGGGCCAGACCGGCGGCCGGCCGTGCTGGAGGCTGCGGCGGAGGCGGTCGCGCAGCGGCCTGCGGGCCGCGCCGGTGGCCGGGCGGCTCGGGGCGGTGGGTCGGGTGGCGGGGACGGGCATGCGGGGGTCTCCTTGGTGGTGGTGTCAGCGGTCGAGGCCGAGGGAGTGGTCGTGGTCGAGGCCGAGGTGGCGACGGAGGTCGGCGATGGCGAGGCGGGCCCGGGTCCAGTCGCGCAGCTGCTCGGGGTGGCGCGAATCGGGGCGGGGTCCAAGCGGGTCGACCGGGCCGTCGAGAGCGACGCTGGGCTGGCGGGGCTCCACGGTGTCGGCCAGACGGTGGGGAGTGGTCGGCCAGCGGGCGTGGTAGTCGTCGACCAGCACTGCGGTGGCGGCCCACCGGGGCCGGCCGGTGCCGGCGAGAGGCGGCGGCCCGAGAGCGTCGATCAGGTGGGTGCCGGGGTCGGCCAGGACGGTGGCTTCCCGGGCGTGCCGGCGGACCCGGTCAGAGGCTGGCTGGCTGGTGTGGGCGGCGGGATGGACGGTGTCCAGAGGGCCGGTGGTGGGGTCGGGGGTGGCGAGCTGCTGGGCCCGGGAGCGGACGAGGAGCCGGGTGAGCTCGTCGGTGGTGGATCGTCCGGGGTCGTCGGGGGCGACGTGGTACCAGTCGGTCCGTTCCACGGCGCGGGACAGGGCCACGTAGCCGGCTTCGCGGTAGAGGCGGTCGGTGCCGAGCAGGAACGCCCGGCCGGTGGTGAGGCCCTGGGCTTTGTGCACGGTGACGGCCCAGCCGTGGGTGAGGTGGCCGTCGGCCAGGTAGCCGGCCGGGACGGCGATGTCCTGGGCCGGTCCGCGGTCGGGGCGGAGGGTGAGGCCGCCGTCGGCGCCGACCGAGACCACGGTGCCGGTGGTGCCGTTGACCAGGCCGACGCGGCGGTCGTTGCGCAGGGCCAGGACCCGCTCGCCGACCCCGAAGACCACCCCGGGGCGGATTTCGACCGTGTCCCGGTCCGGGTCGAGGCGGCCGAGGTCCTCCAGGCGGGTCCGGGCCCGGGCGTTGAGGTCCTCGACGTCGGCCCGGGTGAGGGCGACCATGACCGTCCCGCCGTCGCCGCGGCGGGTGGCGTCGGGAGAGGCGCTGTCGGTCCAGTCGGCGACCAGGCGGTGGCGGGCGTCGTCGCTGGTGGGGGCGAGGGTGATGCGGCCGTGGTCGGACAGGGCGACCACGGCCCGGTCGGGCCGCCCGGCGCGCAGCTCGGCCAGGGCGTCGCGCTCCCACGTCTCGGCCTGGCGGCGGTTGGCGGCCAGCTCGATGACCGGCCGGGTGCGGGCGAGGGCGCCCAGCACGCCGCCGGCTTCGATCTCGGGCAGCTGTCGGGGGTCGCCGACGAGCACGACCTTGGTCCGGGTCCGCTCGGCTGCGGCGAGGAGCCGGTCGAGTTTGCGGGTTCCGACCATGCCGGCCTCGTCGACGACCAGCACCCCGCCAGGGGGCAGGGCCGGGTGGAGTTGGGGTCCGGGCCGCTTGGCGTCGGCCAGGAGCTGGTCGAGGGTGGCCGACGGGATGCCGGTGCCGGCTTCGAGGGCTCGGGCGGTGCGGGCCGCGAGGGCGGTGCCGACCAGGTCCACGCCGGCCGCGGTCCAGGCGTGGCGGGCGGCGTCGAGGGCGTAGGTCTTGCCGGTGCCGGCCGGTCCGACGACCACGCTCACGCCGTGGCCGTCGCCGGTGAGGCGGCGGACCATGTCGGCCTGCTCGCCGGCCAGGGTGGGCCGGTCGGCGAGGGTGGCGGTGACGGTGTCAGCGGGGCAGACGGCCAGGCCGGCGTGGCGGTGCCGGTCGACGCGTTCCAGGACACGGGCCTCGGTGGTGAGGAGCTCGACGGTGGTCCAGGTGGGGCCGGCCAGGACACCCGGCGACCCGGTGGGCACGAACCGCTCGTCGGCCAGCACCGCTGCGGTGAGCCCGGGGACGGCACGGGGTTGGAGGCCGTCGGGGGCGGCGGCGCAGACGGCTTCGATGACGGCTCGGCGGTCGAAGCTGGACCGGCGGGCGGTGAGCCCGGCTGGGCCGGCCAGGGTCCGGGTGAGGGCGGCTGCATCGACGAGAGTCGGCTGGCGGCCGAGCCCGGCCAGGCCGTCGAGGACGTCGAGGTCGAGCCCGGCGGCGCGGGCCTGTTCCCGCCACCGGTCCCGTTGGGTGTCGGGGTCGACCGGGTCAGGCTTCGCCGGCCGGGTGGCGAGGGTGGCGGTCTGGGCGGCCCGGGCCGAGGTGGCGCCGGCCGCTTCGAGCTGGGCGGTGATCTGGGCCCGGCGGGTGGAGAAGGCGGCGGTGATGGTGTCGGGGACGGCGGCCAGCTCGGCCGTGCCGGCGGTGACCGGCCGCCAGGCGACCCCGAGGGTGGTGGTGAGCTCGTGGCGGAGGGCGGCCTGGTAGGCGAAGCCGACGGTGCGGGCCCAGCCGAACACTGCCCGCCCGTACAGGGCGCCCCAGCGGCCGTCGACACCCCTGGCCCGGTTGGCGACGAGCAGATGGGTGTGCAGTTGGGGGTCGCCGGCCCGGGACGTGCGGTGGTCGAACCCGGCCGCCGTGATCCCCTCGACGGGCAGCGTGACGGCGCCGTTGTGGCCCCGCCGGCCCCGAGCCGCCTCGGCCTCGAGCAGCCCGATGGCTTGGGCGACGGCCCGGCGGTGGGCGTCGGCCACGGCGGCTCGGGTGGTGGGGTCGGCGAGCTCGGCGAGGAGCGATACCGATTTGGGGGCGGAGAAGGTCAGGTCGAAGGCGGCCACCTTGCCCATCGGCGCGCCGAGCAGGGCGCCGGTGCCCGGGTGGCGGCCGGCGAGGACGGCGTGCAGGTCGGCGTCGGTGACGGTGCCGCCCAGGCCGAGGCCGTCGGCGGCCGCCCCGTACCAGCGGCCCGGCTCGGCCCGCAGGTAGTAGTCGTCCACGCCCCGCCCGACCGTGTCCAGGTAGTAGCCGACCCCGGTGGCGCCGATGACCCCGATGGACAGCACCTCAGACCCCCGCTGCCAGGGTGGCCAGCCGGCGCCGGGCCCGGCTGCGACGGCACGCAGCGTGGCGGCCGGGATCCCGGTCCGGCCGGCCAGCTCGACGCTGGACCACCCGGCGGCCTGGCAGGCCAGGGCCCGGGCTGCGTCCACTCCGAGCCGTCCGGAGCGGACGGCGTCGGTGAGCTCCACCACCACCGCCTCGACCCCGGACCGGTCGGCTGCCTGCGGCGCACCGAGGAGGTCGAGATCGTCGTGTGCGGTCCGGGCCGCCCGGGCCCGGAGGGTGCGCCGCTCGGCGCACACCCGGTGCCAGGCGCCGGCCACGATCGCAGCCGGGTCCACGAGCCCGTCGGTCCGGGGGAGGCGTAGCCCGATCAGGCACTCGGCGACCAGGTCGGCCTCCGCCCCCTCCAGCTCCGCGTCGGCCAGGCCGGCCCTGGCCCACCGGCCAACGATCGGGAGCAGTCTCGGCGTCAGGCCGGCAGGGCCGTGGTGGCGGCGATTGGGTCGTGGGGCCGGCCGCCCAGGGCGGTCAGGACCAGCGGCCCGGTGGCCGGGTGGCCCACGGCCGAGGCAGCCAAAGCGGGGGACGGGAAGCGGCCGAGGACCGGGTCTTCGGCCCACCCGGTGGCCGCCCGGCGGATGGCGGCGGAGCGTCCGGGACCGGTCGGCCAGGCGGTCAGGACGGCGAGGAGCGGGGTGGTGGCGGTGGGCATGGACGCCACGATCCGCTGTCAACCTCGACACGAACCTCGACAGCAACCTCGACACAGGCCTCGACACCAAGAAATTTCTCGGGCGGCCCCTCGACCGGTGGCGGGGCGCGAACCCGCAGGTCAGCGGGATGTGTCGAGGCCCGTGTCGAGGTCCGTGTCGAGGTTGCACGGTCAGGATGTCGTGCCCGATCGACGCCCCCAGTCGCCCGTTCCGGCTCCCGGGCCGGCGTCGTCGGTCGTCGGGGAGGCCAGGCGGGAGCCGGCCCGTGTGGCTCGGCATCCGTCGATCGGAGGCAGCCCGGGGTGGGGGTGGCAGGCTGCGGGGGATGGAGGCGAGATGGTGGCCGCAGACGCTTCAGTCGGAGCGGCTGATCCTGCGCCCGGTCTCGGCCGACGACCGGGCCTGGCTGGTCGGGCTGCGGACCGATCCGGAGCTGCGTTGGTACCTGGGTGGGGCGCGCTCGGCCGAGCAGGCGGAGCGGGACGTGCCGTTCGGGATCCGGGCTGATCGGCCCGTGTTCGTGGCTGTGGACGAGACCGAGCAGCGGGTCGGGATGATCGAGCTCACTCAGGACCGGGGGGAGCTCGAGGTGTCCTACGTGTTCGTCCGCGCCTCGTGGGGTCAGGGTCTGGCCTCCGAGGCGCTCCCGGTTGTGCTCCGCTGGGCCGCCCACGCCTTCGACGTCCGGTCCGTCATCGCCGTGACCCAGGCGGCCAACGAGCGGTCCTTGCGCCTCCTCGGCCGGACTGGCTTCGTCGAGGAGCGGCGGTTGGTCGAGTATGGCGCCGACCAGGTCCTGCTGCGCTGGACCGCCGGCCGCCGACGGGTCCGGTTCCTGACCCCCGCCATGCACTCTCCGTAGTCGTCGAGCGGGGCAGGTCGGCGGACAGGACGCGCGAGGAAGGGGCAGTCAAGGCCGGCCGCAGGCCGCCCGGAGGGCGTGGCCTTGACGGCCCCGTCGGAGCCTCCGAAGCCCGGGACCATGGTCGAGGACCCCCGCCAGGGGGTCCTGGGAGCGCCTTCCGTCCTCCGATCGCCAGGCGAGCGGATACCACCCGCGGCCCCAGCCGCGACGCTCTTTGGCCGCAACTAGCGCGGCGGGCGAACGGCCCTCCCATCCGCGATGGAAGTGTGTGTCCTGCTCGGGTAAGGGGTCCGAGCCGTCGGGTGTGATTCCCCTGACCGTCCCTCTGACGACCGGGGAGGGCCTTTCCCCGGCGGGATGGGACCTGGGTCGGTGGCGGTGCATCCTGCGTCTGGTGCTCACGGGCATCGCCGCCAGCGGGTCGACGGCGAGGATCCGGACCGGGATCCCGTGGTCGTGACCGCGCGGGCGGACCCCGCCCGTCGGTCGTGGGGGCCCGTCACGTCCTTGGCCTACACTAAGCCCCCTCGCGGCCGGGGCTCCTCTGGCCGGCCACAACTACATTGAGCGGGGTGGTCGCTCACTCCTCGCCTGCGAGGCGGCTCGTATGACGGGACCTGCCGGCCCGGGGTTCTTGCGTCCTCCGGTCAGCGAGGTCGCTCTTGCCGTGTATTTCTCGCCGCCGCTCGGCCTGCGGTCCGTGGACATCGGAGTGCTCTACGAGCGATGGCGGGACCGCTACCCAACGACGCTCGATCAGCCCGTCCTGCCTCCGGTGCCCGTCGAGACCTTCGCCACGCCGTCGCTTGGTACGACGTTCCATCTCCGTGCTCCTACCGGCACCCGCGTGTGGTTCCACTCGGAGCGCGGCGAGCGCGTCGTGCAGGTCCAGGCCGATCGGCTGGTGCTCAACTGGCGCCGTCTCGCCCCCGGCGACGACTATCCCAGATACGCAACGCTCCGCCCGGAGTTTGCCCGGGTGCTCACCGAGCTCGCAGATCTCAACGACAGCCTCGGTTTCGGCCCCCCACGGGTGGGTCAAGCGGAGGTCAGCTACACGAACGTGATCGAACAGCAGGGTGCCGAGCCGGTCGGGCCCTCCGACGTCATCGCTCCCTGGTCCGGTGCGCACACGGACGCGCTCCTCCCGCTCGAGGAGGATGTACGGCTCGATCTTCGCTACCAGATCCCGAGGGCAGACGGGACGGGCCCCGCCGGCCGCCTCTACGTCGCCATGCAACCGGCAATCCTGCCCGTACCCGGCCATCCCGCCCCCGAGAGCGGCATCGTGTTGCAGCTCTTTGCCCGTGGGGTGCCCGACATCCAGGAGACGGCGGGCGCGCTCGACTTCCTCGACCGGGCGCACGAGTGGGTGGTGAACGGCTTCGTCTCGTTGACGACGCCTCGGATGCATAAGGTGTGGGGTCAGATGACCGAGGAGAGCATGTGACCGTCATCGACGGGCCCCGCTCGGCCAGTCTCATGCAGGCGCGTCACGACCGGGCGACGCCCGGCACCGGCAGTGCCGTGCCGACCACGTCCGATCCTGATCATCTCCGGCCGCTGGTGGACGAGCTCGACGGGCTCCTCCGGCTCCCTGCAAACTGGGACTCCTACGGTGGACGCCCCACGAGCATGACGGCAGCCGAGACGGCACTGACGCTGCTGGTCGAGCTGAACTGGATGGGCCCCTTGCCGACGCTCAGTCCTATGAGCGACGGTGGCGTGACGTTGGAGTGGGGTCGCGATGACGACGGGGTCGAGCTCGCAGTGGCCGGCGACGGCACCATGTCGGTCGTCGTCGACGTCGACGGAGCCACGCGGGAGCACGTCGTCACGAGTGGCTCGGACCCCGTCCTTCTCGACGCGCTTCTGTGGGCCGACAAGCTGGCGTAAGCGGTGCCGTCGGAGTCAGGCCCAGCGCCTGACGACGTGCCCACAGCCGTCTGGCGGCGGATCCCGCCACGACACTTCCCGAAGAAGCCGCGGCAAGATCGGCCCGACAGCTCCGCGTTCAAAGACGACCCCGACGGAAACCCGATGTCGGTCGTGATGGTCCGGGCGGGCCGCGATCCCTCCGAGGTCCTCATCGGCCACGAAGGCTTCGGGCTCGTCTCGATCCCGACCGACTCCATCGCTGCAGCAGGCCTCGAGGTGCGGCCAGAACCAGTCGACGGTGAGCCCGACCACGCCGTCGTCGTGGGCCCGAAATCCCAGGGCACCAGTCGAGCACTGTCCCGAGCTTCGACGTGGATCGTGCGCCCACCCGGGGCCCACCCCACTGACCCCGACGATCCATACGACCCGTGAGAACTCGCCGCTCGCCGGGAGCGCCCGCTCCTCCCCCCACAGACCCCTCATAGCCGGCCTCCGACATCCTCGCTACCGCACCGGCGCCACCCCGCCGCCGCCCTGACCGCGTTGCGCCGGGTGCTCCGCCCGGGTGGCACGATCCCCGTGATCTGTGGGCGACGACGGCTCGGCCTACTTCCAGGTCACCTCCAGCATGATGCCGGCAGTGAAGCGCTCGTCGGCCGGCAGGTCTACCCGCTCTGCCAGTGGCCGTTACGGGAGTCCTTCCGCTTCTCGGTGCGCTCTCTATAGCCGCCACCGCACCGTCCGTGTTGGATCGAGGGTCACTTGTTGAGGGAGGGCTGAGCGTGGAACCAGTCCGGGTACAGCAAGCGGTTCTGGGCCCGGCGGACATCTCTCCGGAAGTTGGCGCATTGATCGCTTCCGTATGACCATTGCGGGTAGGCCTCATTCCAGCGGCGACGGTGGTCGTTCCAGGCGCTATCGGGCTGAATCGCCGCAAACGCCGCGAGGCTGGCATGTTTGGGGCTCAGTCGTCGTCGTCCGTTCTGCTGGCTCTCGATACGGGCCCTCCGGTAGATGTCTAAGAGGCTGTTCGCTAATTTTCGCTGGTAGATGGCTGTTTCGGCCATGGCGGGTAGCGGGATCGAATAGGATATAGCTATCGAGAATCTTCCGGATGGATATGGCACCACGTGGCGGACGGTGCACGGTGATATGACCGACGCCGAGTGGGAACTGATCGCTGACCTGGTGCCGGTGTTCACCGGAAAGGGCAAGATCGGCCGGCCCCTCCAACACGACCGGCGGGCCATCGTTGACGCCATCTTCTATGTGGCCGCGACCGGCTGCCAGTGGCGGGCTCTGCCCGCCTGCTACCCGAACTGGAACACCGTGCACCGCTACCACCTCCGCTGGTCACGCGACGGCACCTGGGAGGAGATCGCCGACCGTCTGCGGGCCCTGGTCCGCCAGCGCGAAGGCCACGATCCCGAACCCTCAGCGGGGATCGTCGATGCCCGCAGCGTGCGGGGTGCGTCCACCGTCACCGCCCCGACCAGGGGCTATGACGCCGGGAAGAAGATCTCGGGGCGGAAGTGCTTCGGGATCGTCGACACCCTCGGTCTCCTCGTCGGGGTGGTCATCCTCGCGGCGAGCGCCAGTGACAACGTCGGCGGCACCGGTTGTTTCCTCGACGCCTGGCCCAAGTCGACCCGATGGTCGAAAGTGTTCTGCGACGGCGGGTTCAAAAAGACCTTCAAGGCCCAGCTCGCCGCCCGGCACGTCTCTGCCGAGGTCGTGAACAAGATCCATCCCGGGCGCTTCGAGGTGCTCCCGAAAAGGTGGATCGTGGAACGAACCTGGTCGTGGCTGATGAACAACCGGCGGCTACAAGTCGACTATGAACGCGACCCTGCCGTCACCGAAGGATTCGTATGGGCCGCCCACAGCCGGCTACTCCTCCGCCGACTCACCACACCCCCACCCCCAACTCGCGCAGGGTAAAAATTCGCGACAGCCTCTAAGAGTTCCTCTGGAGGAACGCTTGGGTCGACGTCGAGGGTGATCCGGCGGCTCCACTCCAGTGAGCGTTGATCACGGATGTTTTCTCCGCCGGAGGTGACGGTGACATTTGAGATGTAGGGCACGACGTCAGCGAGCACGAATGCGAGCGCTCCGTCAACGGCCCAGCTGTAGGCAGTAGCTAGATGGCTTGTCAGGTCATAGAGCAACTCCAGAGGGCCTCGACGGACAGGAGTCAGTCGGACGTGATCGTCTCCGCGTGCCGTATGGCGGAGCATCTTCGTGCTTACGCTGATTCCAGAAGTAGGCACGCTCATGACATCGGCGCCTTCCGGCGGCAGCTCCTCTAGGCGTGCGGTGACATAAAGCATCGGCGGTCGACCGGCGGCCTGCTCCTCGATCCAGCTGGGGATGTCTGCCCAATCCATGAGCTGCGAGTTGAGTACCTGTTCGCGGAACGCCTGGACCGCGCTGTCGCCTCGGGCGTAGGCCGCTACAACCACCGAGAGGGCCCACTGGTGGGCCCCGTCGTTAGCCGGGGAGGCCGGCAGCTCCATAGCTGCTCCATCCGGGGCTCGCCTTCGCCGGGGAGATGCCAGGTCCTTGAGCAGGCGTTCCTCTGCAGCCAGCTTGGGGATCGACATGGTGCCTTCGCAGACCTCGCGCACGTAGTCCTTCGAGACGAGGTAGTCCCAAATGGAGTCATCGACCGGCCGATGAAGGTGCTGGGTCAGTAGCGTGCGAGCTTCCTCCGGTCCCAAGGAATTCACCTTAGTCGGAAGTAAAGTGATGCGGCAGACTCGAAATGTGGCTTCGAGCAGGGCACGGCTTCGGCGCTGGAAGACGGGCGTGGCTGAGGCGGCAACTTTCGTTCAGGAGTGCCGCCGCTTGGTTTGGGCGGTCATCGGGCTCGTCGTGGCCGCTGCAATACTGGTGCACCTGCTGGAGACCGTTGTTGCCCAGTTACCTCTCAGGTGAGCAAGCCAGGGCCAGGAGAGGCCCCAAGGATGCAGCTGCATCCTGGACGTCCGTTGTACGATCGTCCTGCGGGCAGCCCCACAGGCGTGTAAGCCTGTCGGGCGATGGCCGCTCTGCTCACGCTTGTGCACAGCCCACTGGTCGGCCCGGGAAGCTGGGAGACGCTGGCTGTTTCCGCCCGTGAACACGGCCACCAAGTCGCGGTCCCTGACCTAACCCCCACGATCTCGGACGGCCCGCCCTACGCCTCCAGCCAGGTCGAGGTGGTGGCCAGGAACGTTGGACAGGCCAAGACGGTGCTGGTGGGCCACAGCGGTGCCGGACCCCTTCTGGCCGCCGTTGGCGACGCCTTGGGTGACGTCGACGGCTACGTGTTCGTGGACGCCGGTCTACCCACTCCGGGCAAGAGCTGGTTCGAGACCGTCCCCTCGGAGCTGGCCGCCCACCTTCGCGGCATGGCCCGAGACGGTTGGCTACCGCCGTGGTCACAGTGGTGGGGGCCCGATGAGCTTGCCGAGCTGCTCCCGGACGGCGAGGCCCGGGAGCGCTTCGCCGCGGGATGCCCGGCCCTACCAATGGCCATGTTCGAGGAGGCCCGGCCGTCCTCGCCGGGCTGGGCCGACAGGCCTGGCGCCTACCTGCGGTTGAGCGACGCCTACCAGCAGGAGGCCGACCAGGCACGAGCGCTTGGCTGGCCGGTCATCGAGGTGGTCGGCCACCACCTGTCGATCCTCACCGACCCGACGGCGGTCATCGCGCCCCTGCTTGACCTTGTAGGTCGATTTCGGCGGTGACCCGGTGGTCGATCGGCTACCGATACACCAGCTGGGCAGTGAGGCCCGAGCGTAAGCACCGTCTTGGAGCGGCGTCGCGTAGCCTCATCTCGGTGGCCATCATCTACCAGGCACAGCTGACCCCGTCCAAGATCGAGCTGCTCGCGGGCTGGGTTCCGGCTCAGCCCTGGCTCGGTCACACCGACGCGTCCACGCTCGAGGCCGTCGGAGCGTACCGCTTCGACGACCCAGAGGGCGAGGTCGGGATCGAGACTCACTTACTGCGTAGCGCGGATGGTCAGGTCCTTCAGGCACCGGTGACCTACCGAGGTGCACCTCTGCTCGGCGCTGAGTCGTCGCTGGTCACGACGGTGCAGCACTCGGTCCTGGGTACACGGTGGGTTTACGACGCCTGCGGCGACCCGGTGTACGCCCAGGCCTTGGCGGCCGCCATTTTGACCGGTGGTAGCCAGGCTGACCTCGAGTTCGTGACCGACACAGGTACCGAGCGACGCCAGTCGGCGACAGAGGTGTCGGGCAGCGGCTCACCCGATTCGGAAGTACCGACCGTGGGTCCCGTGGCCTACGTAAGCAAGGGGGCGAGGACTGTTGTCACGTCGGACCACCTCGAGTTGATCGTGGTCCGCGTGATCGGCGCTCACGACGCGGACGGCGACGCGCACACCCTCGTCGGGACGTGGCCTGAGCACGACGCGCCGGCGCTTCTCGCCTCCGCCCGAATCACCTGAGCTTTGATCCCAGCCCTGGCCAGCCCCCAAAACCGCAGGAGCGCCGACCGCCCCTGCGGTGCCCCAGCGCGGCAAGAGTCTGCTGTCCCGTGGCCCGATCGGGCTACGGGACGGCCCCCGTCTCATGCTGAGCGAACCTTTGGCGGGCAGCCTGCCGAGATACGCCCAGAGCTACAGCGATCTGGTTCCACGACCGACCGTGAGCCCGGGCCACCTCGACAACCTCCCGGAGTCGGGCCTCGTCTGCCCGGGCGGCGTCTGAGGCGGCTGCGATCGCTCGAAGGTCCGAGGTCTCTTCGACCTCGGTGGTAGCGGGGTCCAGCTCATCGGCGAGCTGCTCGAAACGGCGGGCGGCCTGCTCGATCTCGTCGTCTGTGTGTCGCATGGTGATCATCTCCTCTCATCTGAAGAATCGGTAGAACTTGGGGCGGAGCAACATGGCGTGAATGGCCACGGGGTCGTCGCCGTCCAAGTCGAGGACGCCGATCTCCAGTAGCGCCCCGTCGGACGCCGGTCCGATGAGCATGGTCAGGTTCTCGCCCATGTCACGCCGGAGCATGGCGTTGCGGATCGCGTGATGGATGTTGTCGTCGGCTACGCCGTGGTTCCGAGCCGGCTCACCGATCCTCACCTAGACAACATACCTTGTCTGCTCGGTGAGTGTTCCAGGGAGGCCGCTTGCTGCCCCGTAACGGGATCCCTTGCGGGCGCGTCAGGCGCGGTGTTATCGGGCGGCGTGGAAGGATGGGGAGCGCTATGTCGCCCGAGCTTCATCAGCACCGGCAGATGGCCGAATCGTTCGGCTCGGACCCCGAACGCTACGACCGGTCCAGATCCCGCTACCCCGATGCCATGGTGGAGCGGATCGTAGCGGCAAGCCCGGGCCTTGACGTGCTCGACGTAGGCTGTGGCCCCGGGCTCGCCGCCCGCCAGTTCGCCACAGCCGGTTGCCGGGTGCTCGGCGTCGAGCCCGATACCCGGGGCCGAGTGGGCGCGGCAGGGCGGTCTCGCGGTCGAGGTGGCGACCTTCGAGGACTGGGATCCCGCGGGTCGAGCGTTCGATGCCGTCATCGCAGGGCAGAGCTGGCACTGGGTGGAGCCGGTCGCGGGCGCGGCCAAGGCCGCGGCGGTGTTGCGGCCCGCCGGGCGCTTGGCCGTGTTCCGCAACGATCCTCGCTCTCCGCCTGAGTTGGCGGACGCCTTCGCCGTAGCTTCCCGCCGGGTTCTGCCCAAGGCCCTCGCCGCTCGCCTGGAGGCCAAGCCGCGAGCGGAGGGCTCCTCGATGCTGTCCACAAAGGCCGCTGACGGCATACGCCAGGCGGGCGCGTTCGGCGATCCCGAGCAGTGGCGATTCGAGTGGGAGCGGTCCTACACCCGCGACGAGTGGCTGGACGGGCTACCTACCCAGGGCTTCTACACCCGTCTTCCATCGGACAAGCTGGACCAACTGCTGGCGGACACTGGGGCCGCGATCGATGCCGTGGGAGGCAGCTTCATGATGCGGTACACCACGACGGTGGTCACCGCGACGCGAACCGCCGCCTGAAAAGCGATCTCTGGTCGCCAGGTCATGTCGCGCTCGCCGATCCTCCAGTGAGAACCGGGCCGCGGTGGCAGCGTGCTCCAAACTCCAGTGCCCGAGCCCCGGCCCTGTGCAACGCTGCGGACGATGACCATGCAGACAGCGACCGCGGAGGAAGACATGGGCAGCTCGATCCTGAACGTGACGTTCGACTGCTCGGACGCCGCTTCCATGGCACGCTTCTGGAGCGAGGTCACCCGGTGGCCTCGCTCGAAGGAGGAGATGCCAGGTAACCCGTACTGGCTTGTCGGCACGCCGGACGGAAGCTCCCCTCGACTGATATTCGTCGAGGTGCCGGAAGCCAAGGTCGTGAAGAACCGGGTTCACCTTGACCTCGTGCCAGATGGCGCGTCCCAAGCCCAAGAGGTCGCCCGGATCGAGTCTCTCGGTGCTCGCGTGATAGATGACCGTCGACGGGCCAACCCAGGGGGGTGGGTGGTGATGGCCGATCCCGAGGGTAACGAGTTCTGCGTCGAGGGCGGTGAGTAGCTGCTAGTCCGCCCGGTCGACGATCGGCCACCGGGCGCGCTTCGTGCGCCCTCTTCGGAGGGCGGTTTCCGCTGCCTGTGTCAGGATCTAACAATGGAACCCTGGCCGGCCAGCTTCAGTTGTCTCAGCGGCACGGCCATGGTGACCAAGGGCGGCTCGGTCTTGGCCGATCGGGCTGGGGGCTTCGCCGACATCGAGGCGGTCGTTCCGTGCACCTCGGGGACGCGGTTCCAGCTGTGCTCAGTGAGCAAGCAGTTCGCTGCGGTCGCCGTCATGCTTCTGGTCGAGTCTGGGCGTCTCGACCTGAGCGAGCCGGTCGACCAATTACTGCCTGAAGCGTCGCCGCAGTGGCGGCAGGTGACGCTCCATCACCTGCTGTCGCACACCGCTGGCGTCCCGCATTGGCTCGAAGCCCCAGGCCTGGATCCGGCCCAGCCGATGGCCATCAGCCAAAGGCTGGAGATCATCCAGGCCACTCCACTGCGGACCGAGCCCGGCGCGCAGTGGCACTACAGCAGCCCGGGCTTCTTGTTGGCCGCCTTCATCGTCGAGCAAGTCAGCGGCCAGCCCTACGCAGAGTTTGTCGCCGAACGGATCCTGTCCCCGCTGCAGCTAGCCCAGACCACCGTGGGCGGTACCCCCGAGGTCGCGGCCCGGGGTTACAGGGACGGCCAGCCGGTGACGTCCGTCGACCTGGACACGATGTCCGGCACCGCCGACCTCTGGTCCACCGCTAGCGACCTGACCAGGTTCACCACCGCCCTGCACTCCGGTGAGCTAATCAGCACCAGATCGCTTCGTGCGATGTGCACCCAACACGCGCGCATCGACGACACTGACGAAAGTGAGCCCCGGCTGACCACCACCGGCTATGGCTACGGCATGTACATCGGGAACTTCGGTGGGTGCGCGGCTTGGTACCACACCGGCGACAACCCGGGCTATCAGTCCTTGGCCTGTTGGATGCCGGCCCGGGCGGCCAGCATCGTCATCCTGGTCAACGACGAGACTACAAACAGAAAATCCCTGCTCAGGCAGCTGCTCTCCGTGGCTTTGGAACCTTAAGGGCGGATCACGGTGCTACAGCTCGGATTGGTGGGAATCGGCAGTCGAGTAGGGAAAAGGCGGGAGGCTGGCGGCGGAGGAGAACCCGGTACGCCGCCCGTTTGACGAAGGGTCTGCGGAACGACGATCGGCTAATCCCGGGCGAACAGCAGTTCGTGCGGGAGGGGGATCGGCTAGCGGTCGCCGATACCCCATCGCACTGCGGCCGCTTGCCGGGAGCTAACCCTCAGCTAACCCCAGCTAACCCGCTTCAAGCGGCACGAATGGGGCACCTAAGGGAATCCCAAGATCATCACCCGACTGGGGCATGTGCCACAAAGGGACATGACGTGGACGGTGCCTGAGATCCTCCGAATGGACGAGCCGACTACTGGCGATGAGGAAGCAACGCTGCGAGGGCTCTTAGAGTTGTGGCGGCCCACGCTGCTGTGGAAGTGCACTGGACTCACCGCCGACGAACTAACCATGCGCTCGGTGCCGCCGTCGACTCTGTCCCTATTGGGATTGATTCGCCATCTTGCGGACGCAGAGGGGGCCTGGTTCCGCCGCTATTTCCGAGGAGAGCAGATCTCGGAGATGTACGCACGGCCAGACGCGCCGAATGCTGCATTCGACGATACTGAGGCTGGCGAGGCGGAGGCCGACGTGGGCCGGCTTTTGGCCGAATGGGACGCATCTCGCATGGCTGTGGCCGGAGCGGCACTCGAGGACCGCTTCGTGCATGAACAGTTTGGAGAGATGTCCTTACGGTGGGTCTACAACCACATGATTGCGGAATACGCCCGCCACATTGGCCACGCTGATCTGCTGCGTCAACTCATCGATGGGGGCGTTGGAGAATAGAGGATTCAAGCGCCCTCGTCGGGGAGCCAGCTGCTCGGCCACTTGATCACGGAGATGCCGGCACAGCGTGCTTTCTGCAGCCTGGGGGTGCCACCGTCGCCGGCCTTGTGACGCCGCTTCGCGGTCCGACTGCGGGAATTGCCGCCTCTCGCGAGCAGAACCACCGCTCCGCTCGTCAGCCGCTGGACCGCGAATGATTCCCACATGGCGAACCTTCTACGGCGACGCCGCAGGTCAGGCGGGGTGAGCGCCAGGAGGTGTCTCGTATACCCCGCCCGGTGAAATGCCCGGTAACCCCCCGCTATGCGCGGCGGTCTCCTCCAGCCTCTCCACCCAGACGAGACCGCTACGGAGCGTCACCGGGGCCGGTCACACCGACGCGCGTTTGCCAGAGTTAGCAGACCGCCCGGCCCTGGGTGGCCTGCTGCAGCGTCGTCGCCCAGCCGGCGGCTCGCAGATCACCCGATCTGGAGCGCACCTCGGCCGGGCGACGAGACCGTCTGACGTCGCAGATCGAGTCCTCTTTGTTGTCATCTATGAAGGAGCGCCTTGTGTCAAGAGGTCCGGACGGGTTTTCGTCCGGTCCGTTGCGCCCCGGAGGGGCGTTGGGGGTGTTCCGGAGCGCGCCGAAGCGGCCCCAGGTCGTCCGCGGAGCTGACGGGAAGGGCGGTCAAGGCCGGCCGTAGGCCGCCCGGAGGGGGAGCCTTGACGGCCCGGTCAGGGTTCGTCAGGGATCATTGTTTGGCGAAGCCGGTCACGGCTTCGCTGGATGCACCTTCCCCTGGGGGGTGCGGCGCGTTGCGGTTCGTTCTCCAGTGAGCTCGCTTGCTCGAGGGCATGCCCGTTTCCCGGGTGCCGGTCATCTATCCGCCACGACGATGGTGTGGCATGGAGGGGTTCGGCCGCAGCCAGACGGGCTCAATCAAGGGGGCGACCACGCCGGGGGTCCGGGGGTCATGACAAACAACGAGCTCGCGTGCTGGCTGCGCCGGCCGGGTCTCACCCTGTCTGGGCCAGGCAGCGGATCTCTCCGTCGCGCAGGCCGTAGAAGACGAGGGTGAGCAGTTTGCGTGCGCCCGCCACCCGGCCGATGCCTTTGCCTCGGCGGTCGGCGACGCGATGATGGTGGACAGCGACGGGGGTGGCGCCTCGTTGGCGGCCGACCGCTTCGACCGCGGCCCAGCGCACCAGACGGGAGCCTTGTTTGGTGATGTGGCCTCGCTGAACATGGGTGTCGGACTCGCGGTGGCGGGGGGTGAGCCCGGCCCAGCAGGACAGCTGGGGGGCGCCGGCGAAGCGAGAGACGTCGCCGATCTCGGCCACGAAGACCGCCGCGAGGATCGGGCCAACCCCGGGGATGGCCTGGATGGCCCAGTAGCCGGGATGGTCGGCCAGGTCCCCGGCGACGATCCGCTCGAAGCGGTCGACCTCGGTGTCCAACACGGCGATCAGTCGTAGCAGCGACTCCACTCGCAGCCGGTAGGCGTCGCCCAGGGGCATCTCGGCGAGCAGCAATCGTCCCGCGGCTCCGAACAGGTCGGACACGGGGAGCGCCACGCCTTGCTTGGCCACCACCGCGTGCACCCCGGACTTCAGTCCCGAGCGGATCGCCACCAGTTTGGCGCGGTGACGGACCAGCTCTCGCAGCTCTCGCAGCTCGGGCGGGGCGATGTGCGCCTCGGCCAGGCGTCCCAGGCGCAGCAAGTCGATCAAGTCGGTGGCGTCGCGCTCGTCGTTTTTCACTCGCCGGTTCCCCCAGGCATTGCCGAGGGGGTGGGCCAGATGCACCTTGGCGCCGGTCTCGGCGGCCACGTCAGCCGCCCAATACCATCCGTAGGTCGCTTCCAACACGACCTCGGGAGCGTCACCCGCCCGGGCGACGACCTCGGCCAAGGTGAGCGGATCGTTGTCGATCTGGACCGTCTCGAGCGTCTTGCCGGCGTTGTCTTTGCGCACGATCACGCTGCGACGGCGGTGCAAGTCGATGCCGACGTATTGTGGTTGGGCTTCCACGGGGACCTTCTTTCGTCGTGAGGTGGGTGTGGAAACCCCGAGCTTGGTCTTGCTCGGTCCCTCACGGCGAACGGAGGCCCCGCTCACAACTCCTCCCCTTCGAGTTCGGCCACCAACACGACCTCGTCACACCCGGGGCAACGACCCCCGTGGCCCAGCCGGCGGGCGAACACGTTGCAGTCCCCGCAGCGCCGCTCAGTCAGCCGCTCTCCGCAGCTCGGACACTCATAGACGACACCAGCGATCCCGATCGGCACGGGCAGGCTCTCCTCGATCGGCGTCCAGGCCCTCCATCGCACTAACCGGGCCCGTCACGCAAGAGCAGCGCTGCGCTCCTGCATCCCATCAAGGGGCTGTTTGCTGGTGGTTGCGGACAGGACAGGGAGTAGCCACTCCGGAGAGAGCAGGCTCTTCTTGGGTCACGCACCAGCGGGTCGGGTGTGGTCGAGGACGGCCGACAGGTCGTTCGTGGGCCAGCAGGATCGCGGCAGCCGATTCGAGGTCAGGCCGCCCTCGAGAGGACGGTGTCAGGCGACGGCGGAGCGCAAATGGGGGAAGGTTTCGCGAGCGACGTAACGCTTCAGGCAGCGCATGATCTCCTGCTTGGACTTCCCTTCCTTGGTGCGGCGTTCGACGTAGACGCGGGTGTCGGGATGGGCGGACATGCGGGTGAGCACGATCCGCCACCGGGCATGGTTGGCTTGGCGGTCGCCGGCGGTGTTCAGCACCAGCCGGCCGGACGATTTCCCTGACGAGGACGGGACCGGCGCCGCCCCGCACAGGTGCGCCCACGCCGCTTCGGAGCGGAGCCGTTCGGGATGGTCGCCGGCGGCGACGAGCAGCGCGGCGGCGATGTCGACGCCGACGCCGTAAAGGTCGAGGAGGGTCGGGGCGCGCAATGTCACCATGGGGACGAGGAGCTCGTCGAGGCGGTCGGCCTGGTCGTCGAGGAACTCCACCCGCCGGGCCAACTCCCGCACGGCGATGCGGGTGGTGTAGCCGACGACCTCCCCGGCGCGTGGTCGCAGCCCGGCCAGCTCGGCCACCAACACCTTCCTGCGATGCCCGCCGTAGCGGGCCCGGAGGTCCTCAGGCCCAGTGAACACGAGGGATCTGGCCTGGTTGATGGTAGCGATCCGTTCTGAACGGGCCGAGCGTTTCGCCACGACGAGCACCCGGATGGCTTCCACGCTCCCGTCCCGGCCCCGGGGTTTGCGGCCCTTGCCCGACAGGGCGGTCCGTGCGGCGCTGATGGCGTCGAGGGTGTCGGACTTGCCGGCCAGACGCCGGGCCTGACGGTCTGCCCGGTTGATCTCCACAACCGTCACCCCCGCCGCCGCCAGATGGCGAGTCAAGCCAGCCCCGTAGCTGCCAGTTCCCTCCACCCCGACCGACACGATCGTCCCGTGCCGGCGCAGCCAGCGCAACAGGGCGGCGTAGCCGGCCGGGTCCACCGGGAACGACTCCACCCCCAACAGGCCGCCGACCCGGTCCAACGCCGCGGCCACATGCGTGTCCGCGTGGGTGTCAACGCCGCCCGTGACGGCGCGTTTGCTTACGATGGCCACAGCCACCTCTTTCATGGTTGAGGGGTGGCACGCACCCGCTGACCGGCGGACCCTGTAACCCCGACCTCTTGTCCAGGTCAGGCAGATCAGACCGGCGACACCGGTGGGTGCCGGGAAGACTCCTGGGCCCCGGCCGACAGATCGTTCGTGAGACAACCGAGGTCGGCGTCAGCCGATTCGCAGGTCACACCGGGACCCAGGACTCCCGACCCTACGACCAGACCGCCACCATCAACGGGATGCAAGGCCAAGGGCACCCCCTCATCCTCCCTGCCGAATCGGGCGCGGCGTGGGAGCCGCAGGCGTGACCAGCGCTCCGTGTGCGCTCAGCCGGATCGCAGGACTGCTTGACTTACACGCCGTGAGCGAGACCCGACTCATTCTCACTTGCGGGCTGCCTGGCGCTGGCAAGACCACGCTCGCAACGCAGCTTGCCTCGGAGCGACGCGCCGTGCGTCTCACGAAGGATGAGTGGTTGTGGGCCCTTGGCTCCACCCCGTGGGATAGACCCACCGGGGAGAAGATCGAACAAGAACTCTGGCGCTTGGCCCAAGAGCTTCTGAGCCTCGATCTCAGCGTCGTCCTCGATTTTGGGCTCTGGGCGCGAGTCGAACGTGACGAGATGCGAGCCGTGGCTCGTGGCCTTGGTGTCGGCGTCGAACTGCATTACCTCAACGTGCCTACCGACGAACTCTGGCTGCGTATCGAGGCTCGGAACTCGGCGCCACCCTGGGACAACGAGCCGATCGGTCGCGCTGACCTTGATGAGTGGCTAGTTATCTTCCAGGCCCCTGATTCTTCTGAGCAGGCGCTGTTCAACCCCCCGCCAGATTTTAGCTGAGTCGCTGCCTCGTCGGCCGCCTCGAAGAGGAGACGGATCCGGGCGCAACCTTGCGGGTCAGCCGACCGATACGGCCATCTGAGCGACATACCACTAATGGGTCCGGTGAAGGTCGTGGTAGCGGTCGACGAGGGCGTCGGGGACGGGCTCGCCGGCGTGACGGTGGGCGGCGTTGAGGCGCACCCAGGCGCGCGGCAGGTCATCGGTGGCGTCGAGGGCGGCAGCGTGCAGGGTCGCGTCGAGTGGGACGGCGAGGAGAGCCTGCTGTGTCGCCCAGGCGGCGAGGGGACGGTGGCCGGCGTTGAGGGCGGTGCGGGCCACGTCGGTGGCGTCGGCGACCACGGCGGTCTCGATGCGGGCCGGGAGCGGTCCGGTGTAGAGCCAGTCGTAGGAGGCGGACCGGTCGGGCTGGGCGCCGACGGGTCCTCGGATGAGGGCGAGGGCGCCGGCCGGGTCGGTGCTGCGGAGCGTCTGGTATCGGTCCCAGTCGGTGCCGATCCCGATCAGGGTGTAGCCGGTGCGGCCGGACTCGGGGACCCGGTCGGCACCGAGAATCTGGCGGGCCGCGGTCAGGTAGGTGCGGAGGGTGTCGGCCTTGAGGGGCCGGGATCGGCCCGGGTTGATCTGATCGAGGAGCCGTTCGGTGGGCCAGGCCCGGTCGGGGTGGCTGGCGAGGAAGGCGATGAGCTCGACGATGGCCGCCTTGGGCGGCTCGGGGCCGGGCCATCCGGCGAGGATGACCGGGCCGAGCAGTCCGGCCTCGGCCGCCCCTTCCGCCAGGGCGGGTGCGGTAGGAGGCTGGAACGGGGCGTCGGGGGCTCGGGTGGGACGGGCCGGCAGCGTCACCGTGGTCACCGTCGTGGGCGGAGGGGTGGTCGGGGAGGCCGGGGGTGCCGAGGTCGGGACGGGCGGGGATGCTGGTGTCGGGGTGGGGGGACGGTAGGCGGGACTGGCTGCCGTCCAGTCGGCGGCGGTGGGGGGTGTGGGTCGGGCGCGGCGCCGGGCTCGGAGGATGACGGCGAGCGCGACCAGGGCGGCGGCGACGGCGACGATCACCGTCGGGGTCCACGCCGGAGCGGTCGTGGAGGGACGCCGGGCGGCGACATTCCCCCGAGCCGGCGTGGTGGGAGCGGTGCCGACGGTGTCGTAGTGGTGGGGCCGGACGGCCGGGCCGGCGGGTGCGGGTGGGGCGGTCGCCGTGGGGATGGTGAGGCCGAAGGCGGCCGGGGTGAGGGTGGTGGTGATGGTGGTGACGCCACCGGTGATGTCGATGTCGGTGGGGGTGATGGTGAGGGTGGCGGTGGTGATGTCGGCGGGGACGGGGAACGTATAGCGGTCGGGGAACAGGCCTGGGCCGGTGTTGTCTGGTCCGCCGCCGGGGGTGAGCGTGGCGGGGATGGCCGGCTGGCCGGGGAGGGTGAGGGTGACCTGGCCGGCGGTGACCGGGGTCTGGACGGACTCGACGGTCGAGGTTTCCTGGTCGGAGAGGGCCACGGTGAGCCAGGCGCTGGAGGTGGCCGGTGGGGTGTCGTTGGGTCCGGTGGGCCCGAAGTCGGTGAGGGTGACCGAGGTGAGAGCGACTCGGACGGCGGAGGGGGGGATGTCCTGGAAGCCGCGGACGGGGAGGGTGTCGGTCCGGTTGACCGGCACGGTCGTCTGCCACTGACCCGCGCTCCGGTAGAGGACCGGGGCGTCGGTGCCGGTGCGGGCCAGGTGGGTGAGCGAGAACGACTGGGTGAAGTTGTCGGAGGCGGCCTGGACGGTCACGTCGGGCGCGGCGGCCGGTTCGGGGACGGCCCAGTAGAGCGGGCCGGTGTCAGGACTGGTGGCGGCGCGGGCGGGCAGCGGGAGCGGTGTGGTCCGCCCGTCGGCGACCACCGATACCGACACGGCGGCGGCGGGCGTGGCGGGGTCGACCTGCCAGCGCAGGCCGAGCATCCACCACTGCGCTCCCGGCCCGGCCGACTGGCCGTCGAAGGTGCGGGCGGTGGCGGCGCCGAGCACGGTGGCGGTGAACCCGTAGCCGTCGACCCGGCCGTCGGCCGGGACCGACAGGACCGCTGGCGGTCCGCTCAGCAGGCGGGCCCCCGGCGCGGCCGACGCCGACGCGGCCGGCGGGCCGGCGGCGGTCAGGGCGGTGACGGTCAGGGCTGCGGTCGCGATGAGGCCGGCGGCGAGGGTGAGGTGTTGAGCGGTCCGTCCCGTCCGTGCGATACCCCAAATCATGCCAAATCAGATGGGGCGGCTGCCCGGAGTCGCCCCTCGCCGACAGGGCCCGGCCAGAAGCTCTTGGAGGTGGCGGGTTGCGTTCGGGGGGTGTCGTGGCCCAGGGAAGGGGTGGAGGCCGTCGCAGGGACGGCCCGGACCCTTGGAGGCGGCAGATGGTGGGGGAACTGCTCGTGCGGGACCTGGTCGTGCGTGACCTGGTCGACGTCGTCGACTGGGCGGTGATCGTGGTGGCGGTCGTGCGGATGGTCCGGGTCGACCGGACACGGCTGGCCCGTGGCCGGTGGTCCAAGGCCGGCTGGATCCTGGCCGCCGGCCTGATCGTGTGGAACGTCGGCCCCCTGGCCGTGCCGCTCGGCGCCCTCGAAGCACTGGCCCGAACCCGCCGGGCCCACCGCCCGGGTGCGGCGGGTCCGGCGGATGTGGCTGCCGGCGGGACGTGGGAGCCGAGATGACCGGGCCCTGGATCGTCGTCGTGCTCGGGCCGGCCGACGCCGTCGTGGCCGGCGCCCTCGTCCAGGTCGGGCTGGTCCCCGTGCTCGCCTACGCAGATACCGTGGTGTGGGCCAGGCGACCCGTACCGGACTGGGTCCCACGGCCGGTCGGCCCCCTGGTGCGTCCGCCGCAGGTCGTAGGCGCGGTCCTCGGGGCGCGTCTCGCCTCGGTCTCGGTCGATCCGTCAGGGTCGGGGGCTGAGGAGTAGGGGCCGAGTGCGGGGCGCGGCCTGGACTGTCCAACAACAAGGGCGTCGGGTCGGGCGACAGATCCGTCCGGATGCTCAGGACCTTTCGCATGGGCCCTGTCGGAACCTTCCCTGCCCGGAAGTTTGGGGTGATATCGTCCCTCATCGGATGATGTTGTCTCGCGGAGAAGAAAGACTGAAGGGCAAGGCGCTGCTACTCGTGGCGGCCGGGTTCTTGGTCGTCGGGGGATGTTGAGTGCAGTTACGCCGAAGCTGACCGACGATTCGTCCACCACTGCCTTCTGTCAGACGGCGAAGCTGGGCTCCGTATTATATTACTCGGTTTGGGTGTTCACATCACCGCTGGGCGCGCCAATTCGGGTCGTCTGGGTGGACCTTCCAATGCGGCCCTCTCATCCCGTTCAACTTTTAGACTTCGTTGTGCAGACGAAGATTCAGGGGCAGGTAGGGGGCGAGCCCTTTCCCTGCTTCATCCGAAGCGAGTCGGCTCGGCATCAAGCAGGTAGGTAGCGCCACGGTGGCGCCTGACAAGATGGTTGCTGTCGGCGTCAAAATTCGTTTTGCTTACCTCGGTCGAACCGGGACAGAAGGAATGGTGGTTCACTACCTCCGAGATGGGAAAGAGTATCAACAGTCCCTGCACCTTCCCTTCGTATTGTACGCCAACTCGTCAGATTCCATCAACGAGTGCACGGCTGCGGATTCACGCTGACTGTGACGAGCTGGGAAGGGCGTAGTGATCTGTGCTCCGCTCCGAGCAGGCCCTTACCAGCGATCCGCTAACGGGTCATCCAACTTCTCGTACCTACCCGTCGCTATCCACGTGTCGAGCGCAGCATGCGGCGACCCTTTGAAGCGGACCAGGGGCATTACCTCGTGGGGCGGCCGAGCACCGTCGGTAAGGTGCCCAGTCGGGCACTCCTCGGGTGTGGAAGGAAGCTCCAGATACGGGTGGGCGACCCGGCTGCCGAACAGGATCAGGTTGTCGGTGCCGGGAAGCGCTGCCGAGGGCACGGTGAAGCCGCCCACGCCGGCATCTCGCAGGCGGGCAGCCAGCGCCTGGGTGGACGCGTAGTCATCGCCGACGAGCTCGTCGGGTGTAATCCCGAAACCCGTATCGGAGTTGTCGAAGGTGATGTCGACGAGTGGCTCTCCGGGGTCGACGAGGACCGCCCAGAGGTTGGCCAGAATCATGTCGGCCAGGTCGACATCGGGGCCCCGGAGCTGGTGTCGAAGCAGCTCGGCAGTCGGTCCGAGGGGATGCAATGCGAGGTACTGCGTCGGCTCAGCGTCGAGAGCACGATTGAATCGGCCCGCACGGGCACTCGGAATCACCCACCACGGCGAGTCGTACGCGGCGTGGCGGTAGGCGACGACCGTCACGGTGCGCTGCGGGCACCTCTGGCGGCCCCCAACAGCGTAGGAAAGTTGTTGGGATCAGCCAGCAGCTCCAGGGGCGTAGCCTCCATCTGAGGACCTCGGTGCCCGAACCATGCAGGCACACCTTGGGCCGTGTAGACGTGGCGGAGCTGGTTGACGAGCTGGGCGACCATCCGTATTCGCGCTTCCTCGTGGCCCGAAGGCAAGGCCCCGTCACGCGCGAGCCAACGCTGCAGTTGACGCGTCGATATTCCGAGCAGGCGAGCGACCTCGGGCTGCGACACCCGGAGCGTCGCCACAAGGGACTCGAGAACGTCTTGAACCGGCGTCTCCTCACTCGCCCACCGACCATCGACGATGTCACGCAGCGCATGACGTACCTGCTCGAGCGCCACCCGGAGGTCTCGCCGCCGCTCCATCTCATCGTCGTGGCGGAGTGCCTTCATCGATCGCAGCGCCCCGGCGAACAGCGCCGTCGAAAAGTAGGGGTCCACCCCGAGAGTGAGTGGGGCCTGAGCGTGGAGGACAGCGTCGAACCGGTCAACAAGCTCGGAAACCTCAGGTGGCACGGCACCCTCGGACTGACGCAAGGAGCGGGTCGCCTCGTTGACCGCGTCCAAGAGCTGAGGAAGTGCTGTCGTCGCCATGTCGTGATGCTACTGCCATGACGACACGAAGGGTCGACCTCCGCCCCGGGCAGACGCCAGGAGCTCGGTCGGCTCGCGTTGGTCCCGATCACGGCGCCGGTGACGGACCACCCGCCGGCCTTCTCAGCTTGGACAGGTGCTGGTCAATCGAGAGGCTTCGTTCTGCGCCGCCTGCGCTGCCTTCCTGCTCGGGATTCTGCACGTACGTTCTGATCGGCTGGCCAAGCCGTCCGAGCTGCCAGACGGCATCCGAAAACCGTCGATATGCTCGGCGCCCGCGACGGCGTTGAACCCTCCCGACCTGGCGCAGATGAGATGCTATGCCGCGCTCGCGACAGCAAGCACATTGAACGCCACCTTGACACACATGCCTCCCTCAGCCGACGTTGGGGACGGGGCCTCGCTCGATCCAGGCACGCGGTGGATGTCCCGAATCGGAACGCGCCGATCTGCGGGGGCTCGGCTGCCTACTGTGCAATCGTGCTCGACAAGGCCCGCGGTCGATTGCTCGGGCGTGGTCCCCACGCCAGGGCACAGAGGAGGGTGAGAGTCACGGACAACCGGGCCCGCGACAAGCTCTTTGGTCGGCTGGCCGGGGCGATCGAGTCCGTCATGACCGCGCACCCGGTGCGGGTCGCCGTCGACGGGCCGCCTGCCGCCGGCAAGACGACGCTGGCCGACGAGGTCGCCTTGGTCCTGCGCAGCCAGGGCCGCGAGGTCATCCGCGCCTCGATCGAAAGCTTCCTCTTTCCCCGGGCACAGCGCTATCGGCGGGGCGAGGACTCGCCCGAAGGCTGCTACCACGACAGCTTCGACTTCGACGCGCTGCACCGGGTGCTGCTCGATCCGCTCGGCCCGGACGGCGACCGAAGGTTCCAGCAGGCGGTTTACGACCGCGACACGGACACCGCGCTGTCCCCGCTGGTGGCGACGGCGGCCGCCGATGCCGTGCTCCTCTTCGACGGCGTGTTCCTCCTGCGCCCGGAGCTGATCGACCGGTGGGATCTGCGCATATTCGTGTCCGCTGCGTTCGAGGAGACTCTGGCTCGCGCCCGCATCCGTGACCTGGCGCCGTTGGGATCCGCCGCCAGGGTCGAGCAGCGCTTCCGCAACCGCTACCAGCCCTCCCAACAGTTCTACTTCGATACGGTCCGCCCGACGGATCTCGCCAACGTCGTCCTGCACAACGACGAGCCCGGGCGCCCCGCATGGGAAGTCCGACCACACTGATCAGTGGCACCAGATTCTGAATCGGACGCGGAACCGGCGTCGTTAGCGCTAGTCGAGAACGCGGCGGCAGTACACAACCCGCGGCGGGGAGGGCCGTTCTGGGCGGCGGAGCATGGTTTGGCAGCGGCCGTTCTGGCGTGCTGTTGTGTGCTGCTCTCGGTGTCTTCGCCTGTCGGGCTCGGCTATCGCAGGCGGAGGATGTTGCCGGTGACGAGTCGAGCGGCGTCGGTGCATAACCAGACGATGACCTCGGCGACGTCGGCGGGCTCGGCGACGTGGTGGAGGTCGGGGCTCTCCGCGACGACCTGTCGGACTGCATCGGTCACCCATCCGGTGTCGGTGACGGGCGGGTAGACGACGTTGGCGGTGACGCCGATGGCGGCAAGCTCGCTGGCGGCGGAGAGCGTGTAGTTCTCCAAGGCGGCCTTGGCCGCCCCATAGGAGACCTCGCCGGGGAAACCGTCCGGTCCTCCGGAGGTGAGGCTGATGATGCGGCCCCATTCGGCGCCGCGGCGCTGGGCCCGGGCTGCGATCTCGGCGATCATGAGCGCCCCGCCCCTGGCGTCGACGAGCAATTGGGTGTCGACGGTGCCGGCGGTGACGGGCTGGTTGGGTCGGCCGATACCGTCGAGCGGCCTGCCGCTGAAGGTGTCCTGCTTCCATCCGCTGGCGTTGTTGACCAGGATCGCCACCGGGCCGAGAGCCGCCTCCACCTGCTCGAAGATCCGCTGCGGTGCGGTCGGGTCCGACAAGTCGGCTTCGACGGGGACCGCTTGGCGGCCGGCGGCCTCGATGGCGGCCACGACCGCGCCAGCGTCCCGGGCGCGAGCCTCGGCGTAGACGGCCGGGCGCCCGGGGTCGTCGTCGGGGACCTGGAGACGCAGGAACGAGACGCCGACGTCGGCTCCCGCGTGGGCAAGGGCGTTCGCGGTCGCCGCCCCGATGCCTTGGTTGGCGCCGGTGACGACAGCGACCCGCCCGGTCAAGGGACCGACAGACATGGTGAGACCTCCTGGATCGTCGAAACGTGAACGAGGACGAGGTCAGTTGTCGGCCACGGCGGGTCACCGTAGCGGAGGATCCTCGGCGGATCGAAGGCTTCCGCCCCGAACCGGCCATGACCGGCAAGAGCGAGAGTGCGACATATGTACAGGTTGGGCAGGTGACAGCCCGTCATCCGACGCAACGCCCCGCAAAACGGTCCCGAGTGCTTGTCCTTGGAGACGCCAGGTCCGTTAGAGCGCAGGCAACCGGCGTGCAAACCCCGAGACGCTCGGCCATGCATGTTCGGCGATACCAGCTGACAAGCAGCCTGAGCCGCCCCTGAGCGCCTACGAGCGCACGACGCTGGCGGGCTACCTCGACTGGCAGCGGGCGACGTTCGCCTGGAAGTGCACCGATGTGTCCGTCGCTCAGCTGCGCCGACGGCCGGTGACGACCTCGCAGCTGTCGCTGCTCGGCCGATGCGCCACCGGGCGGAGGTGGAGCGGCAATGGTGGAGTCACCCCGACGGCGCAGCGGAGCCTTACCGCTGGTGCTCATCGGAGCACTCCGGCGCTAACTTCGACGCTGCCGACATCGACGAGGCCTTCGCCGCGTAGGCGGAGGGGTGCGAGCGTGGGCGTCAGGTGCTGTCGGTTGCCACCCTGGACGAAGCCATTGGTCGTGGGCCGGAGCACCGCCTCAGCGTCCGGCGCCTGGCCATTCCCCTGGTCGAGGAGTACGCCAGGCATCAATTAGCGGCCACGCCGACCTGCTGCGCAAGGCGATCGACGGCCAAGGTGGTGACCAGCAGCAACGTCGTCCAAACGGACGACCCTCGCCGGGACTTCCACAAGGGGCGGGACACCCCCGCCTCCGACGCCGGCGGCGCCACTTCCGAGGCTTGCCAGCTAATCGTCGGTTCCATATGTGCCGTTCTGCGCGTCTGCGGCAACGGCGGAGGATGGGTTACGGAGCGCACGTTCTGCTCGCGCTCTGCGCGGCACGTCGGATCGGGGACACACGGCGGCCATCCGAAGGTCCGCAAAGTCTGGGCCAGCTGGAGGCCGGTAGCACGGCGAGCCAAACGCTTGATACGGCGCTCACGAGGCGACGGCATCGAGCCGCCGCCCCCACCGCCCTCAGCCGAAGTTCGAAGCCCGCTTCGGCATGCCCCTTCCCCAAGGACACTCAGCTGAAATTCGCGGCGAGTTTCATTCTCAGTGGACCCGACGTCTGCATTGGTAGACGATGATGTGGGCGCACGGGCGTCCCTGATCAAGGAGTCACGGTGGCACGAGTCAGCACGTACCTCAACTTCCAGGGCCAGACCGAGGAGGCGTTCAGGTTCTACGCCAAGACCTTCGGCACTGAGGTCACCATGCTCAGCCGTTACGCTGACATGCCCGCCGTCGGACCCGGGGAACTCCTGGCCGAGGAGCAGGAGCTGGTGATGCACGCCGAACTCCCGATCATCGCCGGCCACGTGCTGATGGCCACCGACATGCTTCGGTCGATGGGCCACGAGACCCGCATCGGCAACAACACCACGCTCTGCCTGGACGTGGACAGCAGGGAAGAGGCCGACCGCCTCTACGGTGCTTTGTCGGAGGGTGGCTCGGAAGGGTCCCCGATGGCCGACATGCCGTGGGGGGCTTACTGGGGTGTCATCCTCGACCGCTACGGCATCCGCTGGATGGTCAACCAAACCCCGGCATCCTGAGCCACTGCCGACCGAGGGCGATGCAGTAGGCCCGCGCACACGAGCCCGGAGTCTTCGCGTGCGCTGGACAAAGATCGGCACGTCCGGAGCCGTCCCAGCGTCCCCGCACGTGAGCGCAGAGTCGACCCGCGGAGCGTCCCTGCCCATAATCGCCGGAGGGGCAGCCAACGCCGGACAGGTTGGACACGCCGGATGTGTCCGGTCTGCGTGCCTTCGCCGGCCATTCCGGCCGGATATGGCGTGTTCGTTATGCTCGCCCCCTACCAGCACCTCGGCCCGGCTACGCAGCGCGCAGTGGGGGCCTGAGCCGTGCGGAGTTGGCCATCACCATCCGCACTGCGTCCCGAGCGGACGGCGGTGGACTACTCGCCGGTCTCGCCGTCGACGGCTTCGCGGAGGAGGTCGGCGTGGCCGTTGTGCCGTGCGTACTCCTCGATCATGTGGAGCATAATCCAGCGCAGGCTGGGCGCCCGTCCGTCTGGCCAGGGGCGTAAGGCGAGGCGGTCGAGCCCGCCGTCAGCGAGGGCTTCGGCGACCCGTTGGCGCGAGCGTACGACGGCGTCCTCCCAGAGGGCTCGCAGCCCTTCGGGGCTGTCTTCGGCGGCGGTGCGCCACTCCCAGTCAGGGTCGGACTTCCAGTCGACGGCGCCCCACGGCGGCGAGTAGTCATCGCCGAACAGCGAGCGGGAGAACCACCCGTCCTCGACCAGGGCCAGGTGTTTCATCATCCCGCCGAGCGTCATCGTGGAAGCGGCGGCCCTGGTGCTAAGGCCTTCCGAACCGAGGCCGCGGCACTTCCAGGCGAACGTCGCACGGTGATAGTCGAGGTAGGCGAGGAGCATGGTCGTCTCGTCGTCCGCCGCCGGAGGCTCTGGTCGGCCGTGTTCGTCCAGCCCGAGCGCCGCACTGTCGCCGCTTTCGTCGGGGTCCATTCACCCAGCTTGCCCCATCGGCCCAGGGCAGCGAGCCAACCACGCAATCCCGCCTCATCCGCGATCCGATGGCCGCTCTCCACTCGCCAACGTTCTTGTTCGTCTGGTGCAGTAGTTGGCGAGAAGCCGCTCGCGCATCACCGAAGACCGCCGACCGAGACCAGCAGGCGCGACGCGACAGCCGGGTAGGTGAGACACGCCCAAGGTGCCGTTCCGCGCTCCCGGTCGTTCCCGCGGGGTCGGCGTTCTGCACGTCCGATCGGCATGGACGTTCGGACCACCTGCACGTGCCGGCCGAGATGCCAGACGGCAGCCAAGAACCGTCGATCGGGCGTCGCCGCCGCCAGACGGATCGTTCTGTCGATCGCAGGAGCAGCCTCGCAGTTCGGGGCACGAGAGCTTTGCCGTCCCGTGCCACTGTCGCAGATAGCGCCCCGTGAATCGGAATCCTTGCGGGCGGCCTAAACGGGACGCTCCCCGGCCGTCACCGCTCCTGACCTGGGGCGTTCCCGCAGGAGGTTCGGCGACTGACACGGGGTCGCCGGCTACGGCTGGTCGACACTGAGTGCGGCGGGCGCAACAGAATGGCCCCGTGCGCAGTGAGCAGCCCATCGTGGTGGCCGTCAGCCGGGACGGCGAGCACCGCTTCAGCAAGGCCGTCGCCGCCGAGATCACCCTTCGCGTCGGTCTGGGGGTCGAGGGCGACGCTCATGCCGGCGTCACGGTGCAGCACCGTTCCCGCGTCGCTGCCGACCCGACCCAGCCCAACCTGCGCTAAGTCCACCTCATCCACGCCGAGCTGTTCGCCGAGCTACGGGAGCAGGGCTTCGAGGTGGGACCCGGTCAGCTCGGGGAGAACATCACCACGAGCGGGATCGACCTTTTGCGCCTACCACGCGGAACTCACCTGCGCGTCGGGCCCGAGTCGGTGGTCGAGGTCACCGGCCTGCGCAACCCGTGCGCCCAGATCAACTCCTTCCGGTCAGGCTTACTGGGCTCGGTCCTGAGTCGAGACGAGAACGGTGACGTAGTGCGCAAGTCCGGCGTCATGGGCGTCGTGGTACACGGCGGATTGGTCCGGCCAGGTGACTCCATAGGAGTGGACCTGCCCGCCGGCCCCCACCACAACTTGCAACGCGTCTAGCCATTCCGCTCCCCGATCCGCCCCCGGGTACGACGCCGAACACGCTTTCGAACGGGCCCGCCGTTCCCCGGACCAAGCCCCCGCCGACAAGTCCCCTGGCGCCGCCATAGCCGCCAAGCCCGACCCGGGCCGACCAACACTCACAGCCGGTGCCGAGCCCGAGGCGGTCACCGCCACAAGGAGCTTCGCAGCGCCGACGTCGGTGATCACTTCCGGGTTGGGCCGCCCGTCGCGAGGCACAGTTTGTCGAGTCGCCCAGCCGCGCTGAGCCGGCCTAGGGTCGCACGATGACCGAGGACGTACGACACCTCGCAGGCTGGATCCCCGCCGATCAGGACAAGCTCGAGGGGTGGCTCCAGGGCCACGTCAGACGGGTGGACGAGGGGGGCCAACGCGAGCTGCGGCCGTCGGTGGCCGCGTTCAGGGAGCTCATCGAGGGCGACCCCGTGGTCGGGATGCTGGTGCAGCGCATGATCGAGCAGCACCCGGAGAACCGGGAGTACCGCGCCCGCCACATCCGCGACGTCGACCATCTGTTGGCGCTGATGGACGGCGTGCTCAACGTCGCCCCCGAGTACGGCGAGGAGAACGTCACCCTGCCGATGGGCGCCGTCCTCGACTGGTCGATGGGCACGCCGGCGGGGTTCGCGGCCTTCCGGGATGCCCGCGTCAACGCGGCGTTGCGGGCCATCCTCCGTGAGTGGTGCGAGTTCCTCGACAGCCCCGCCTCGCTCTACGTCCTGAACGACGGCCCGAGGGGCTGGAAGAGCGCGAAGGCCGTCGCGGACGTCGGGATGGAGCAGTTCGTCCATGACCCGACCGACGAGCACTGGGGATTTAGATCCTGGAACGACTTCTTCACCCGCAGCTTCAAGGAGGGCCAGCGTCCCGTCGCCGCACCCGACGACGACGCGGTCGTCGTCGCAGCGTGCGAGTCCACCCCCTACGCGTTGCGCGAGGGCGTGCACGAGCGGGACCGGTTCTGGCTCAAGGGCCAGCCGTACTCGCTGCACGAGATGCTCGACGGCGACGACAGTGTAAAGCGGTTCGTTGGCGGCACCGTCTACCAGGCGTTCCTGTCCGCGACCGACTACCACCGCTGGCACGCTCCGATAGCAGGCACGGTCGTGACTGTGCGCGTCGTCGAAGGCACCTTCTACTCCGAGGCGGACTGCGTCGGCTCCGACGCTGACGAGTCCCCCAACTCGCAGGCGTACTTGGCGCACGTCGCCGCGCGGGCGATCATTGTGCTTCGTGCGGACGATCTGGCCATCGGTCTCGTCGGGTTCACCGCGGTCGGCATGAGCGACGTCTCTTCCTGCACTTCTGTCGTGAAATCGGGCCAGCACGTCGCGAAGGGTGAGGAGCTCGGCTACTTCCAGTTTGGTGGCAGCACCCACTGCCTGATCTTCGAGCCCGGCGCCATTCGCTCGGTCGCGCTGCAGGCCGTCCCGCGGCCGGGCGACCCCAACGCTCCGACAGTGAAGATCGGCTCGCAGATCGCGACCGCCCGCACCAGCCGCTGACCGAAGCGACCCGAGCAACTCCCGTGAGCCGATCCTCTCGTGAGCCAGTAAGTGATCAGGCCCGTCTGCAGGGGTCGATCCCCATCACGGTCAGCGGCCGCTAGCGCTTGACGAGGTCGCCGGGCGCCGGCGCTGCACGCCCACGCCACGGCCGACTGGTCGGCGCCGACCTGCACGTCACCGGGGACGCCGGCGGCCTACTCGGCAGGGCGACGTTGGAGGAGCGGCAGCCCCAGCGGTCGGAGCCCCGGGCATGCCGGTGCCGGCGATCACGCTGAGAGCGCACCGCCGGCGACATCCTCCTCCGCAGGCCGCAGACCCCGAGGGCTTCGACCCGCACTACTGAGGTTCGTCGAGAAGGTGTCCGAATAGCCGATCCGCTCCCAGTGATCGCTCGGGCACCGGGGCGGCGCTCGCCGGTTGTTGAGAGAGGGCGGTCGGCGGTCGGGCAAACTTCTGTCATGAACGTTCGCGATCGCACCCTTCGCCTGATCGCACGCCAACTCGGCCATCCCGCCGGGTTGCCTGGTCGGGTTGTCGGGCGGGTTCTCAACCGACGCAACGCCGGCTCGATCACCGCGGCTGTCGAAGCGCTGCCGGCCACACAGCCAGCCCAGCTCGCCGATCTCGGCCTTGGTGGCGGCGTCGGGCTGAGCCTCTTACTCGAGCGGGCCGGGGCCGATGGGCGGGTCCACGGCGTGGAGCTGTCGGACATGATGCTTCACGAGGCCCGTGGCCGCTTCCGGCGACAGATCGCTTCGGGCCGCCTCGAAGTGCACCGAGCGTCGCTGGAGTCTCTTCCGCTCGACGACCGCTCGCTGAGCGGAGCCATAACGCTGAACACCGTCTACTTCCTCGAAGACCTGACGGGCGCGTTCTCCGAGCTGGCGCGTGTCCTGCAACCTGGGGGGGTCGTGGTCGTCGGAGTCGACGACCCTGACGCGATGGCCCATATGCCGTTCACTTCACACGGGTTTCGGCTGCGACCAATCGATGACCTCCAGGCGTCTCTCGCCGAGGCCGGGCTGACCGTGACCGCACATGACCGCGTCGGAGACGGCCCGACCGCATCACACCTGCTGTGCGCCACGAGGACCGCTCCCTCAAACGGCACCTGAGCCCTCCGACCCTGCCCCCAAACACCGCAGGTAGGACCCGAGAAGCCCGACCGCCCGGGCGCTGCTTGCTCCCGCCGCAAGGAGGAGGGCCCGCTCACCGATCTCCTTGCGGGCGGTCGAAGGTCTTGCTCCAGGCAGCGTCAGGCGATGTCCCGACGCCTCCGCGGCGGCCTCGGAGCGCCTCAGAACTGGGTGATCGGCGCTCTCCGGCCGGCCACGACGAGCCGGCGGCAGGGAGCGCGGAATCGGCGTTATTCGTGCTCCCGGGTCGCTGGCTCTGGGCGCCGGCGGGCTAACTAACCTAACTAATGCTGGCGCCCAGAACGTCGGGTCAGCGGGCGGCGCCGGCGATGTAGGTGGACTCGATGTAGGTGGCGTGACGGTCGAGCGAGACGCGTGCCCGGTCGTAGCGCATGGTCGTGCGTGGATCGGCGTGGGACGCGGCCTCTTGGACGTCGCGCAGCGGCACGCCGGCATCGAGAGCGGCCGTGATGAACGCGTGGCGCAGGGTGTGCGGGCCGATCGGCTTGACGATCCCAGCACGCTTGGCGACCCTCCGCACGATCCGAGCCGCCCCGTGACGGTCGATGCGCCGGCCGTCGCCGGCGCTGAAGATCGGCCCGGCGGCACGCTCGCCGACAGCCAGGTCGATCGCCCGTGCGGTACGCCGCGCAAGCGGGATGGTGACGGTCTTGCCGCCCTTACGCAGCACGGTGAGGGTCCGATGGCCGCGCTCCATACCGAGCGCCTCAATGTTCGCCCCGATCGCCTCTGACACCCGCAGCCCGTTGAGGGCCAGCAAGGAGATCAGGGCGTGTTCGGCGGCCGGCCCGAGCCCGGCGGCGACGAGGAGCGCGCCGACCTCGTCGCGGTCCAGGCCGATGGCGTGGGATTCGTAGTCAATCCTCGGGCGGCGGACATGGACCGCCGGGGAATGAGCGATGAGGCCTTCCTCCTCGGCGTAGCGGTAGAAGCCGGTGATCGTGCACAACCGGCGGGCGATCGTCGCTGTCGCCCGACCTCGAGCTTCGAGCTCCCGGCCGAAGGTCTCAATGTCACAGAACTCACGAACTGGCTGATGTCCAAGGCGTAGGCGTCACGGGTGAGGCCCCGGTAGCCGCCGAGGAAACCAGCGAGCGCAACATGTTCAGGATCGACCAGTCCGGGGTCGTAAACGACGATGGCAGTCGAGGCAGTGATGGTCATGGCATACATCCCGAGTCGATGGGACTCGGGGGACGAGGCGACCGGGCCCCACATGGATGAGACCCTCACCGCAGGGACGGTCACCGGGTCCCGCCCCTGTGACCGGTGAGGACAAGCCGGCCCGTCAGACCCGACCCTCAGCGTTCTGCGCTGCTTACGGGGACGTCATCGAAGTCATCGAGGTGCTCGATATCGCCGAGTAGGCCCCTTCGCCGGCGGCGCCGCTCGACGGTGGCGACGCTCAAGACGGAACGATCGGTGCTTGGAGAGGGCAGTCGGTCCTGGCGCGACTGCTGCGTTGTCAACACCGCCAGTCTGGCCTTCTTCCGTGTCCGGCGGGGGCTCGTACGTTTGTCGCCGGACACCGCAACGACTTTGTCTCCTTGCTGACACAGATTGACCGGTCCAGCGCAGATCACGACGAAAGTTCAGTCCGGCGCTCCCACCAAGCCTCGGCGGCGGCCATTGCGCTCTCGGCCTCGCGGATGCCGTTGCCCACGAGTCCCGCCGTGGCGGCCCAGTGCAGAGGAACAAGGGCCAGAGCCCCGGGTAGCCATCGGCGCTCGTCGCGAGTCAACGGTCCTGGAGCCGTACTCTCGTAGGCGTCAACGAGGCGTCGCGGCTCGAGCAAGTCGGCGCTCTGTGCGGCGTGGTGCAGGCTGGCCGCAACGTCGTACACCCGCTCCCTCCACCGCGCGAAGTCCAGGTCGAAGGTGGCCCAGGATCCGTCCGACAGTTCTCCGACGTTGCCCAGTTTGTAGTCCCCGTGGATCGGAGCGCATGGCAGGTCGACCTGCTCGCGGAGCTTGGAGAGCTCGCCCGTCAGTAGGCGCATCCGATCCACGACCGGCTCGCTCCGGGGGCCGAGCCTGCGGCGGGTGAAGCCGATCGAGTACCGCAGCTGGCTGAGGGTTCTGTGGTCGTCTAGGGGTTCGGGCGGACTCGGCTCCCAGACCTCACTGAGCGCAGCATGCAGGCGTCCGAGCTCCTGGAAGAGACGGACGTAGGAGTCCTCGTCCGCTCGTGGCTGGACGTGATCGATGAACTCCTCGAGCTCAGCCCAACGACCAGCGACCCTCACGAGGTCGCGGCCGGAAGCCCGCACGGGTCTGGCGACGTGGACTCGCGTCCGCTGGAGCCGCTCCCGCAGGCGGCGCAGCCCCGCAACCCGGCCGCGGTGAACCCAGGGCCGATGAACCCGCAGGACGACCGGCGGCTCAGCGTCTATCCGCACGTTGAGGTTGAAGCTGCCTCCCAGGTCGACCCATCCGGCCTCGCGCGTAAGGCGGTCGATCAGGGCCGAGACGGCCGGGTCATCCGGGTTGGATCTTGGCCCAAACCAGCGTGGCAACGGAGGGACCGAGGGCGAAGCATCGACTCCTACCATGGCGGTGGCCCACCACTGCGTTCGAGGAGGGGCCCGCCAGTGAGCATGCGGCAATCTTGCCGCGGCGCCATAACCGTCGGCGGACCCCTAACCTGTGACGATAGGGATCGGGGCATGGTCAACTCGCTGGGTGGGCAACGACCAGCCGCAGATCTCGCAGGAGGGTAGCGGTCAGCGCCAGCAGCTCCCGCACGGGTACACCAACGAGTCTTGGCGCAGAGGCGACCGAATCTACAAGCGGTACGTCGGGCCGGACGCTCTCCGACGGTTACGCGTCGAGATCAACGCCATTCGCGTTGTCGGCCGAAGTGTTCCCACGCCGGCCGTCATCGAGGTACTCGAGACGGAGTTGACAGTTGTCTTTGGTGTTGTGGCGGGGATTCATGGTCAAGATCTACTTGGTGGGCAACCGAAGCTGATCCTTCAAGAAGTTGGCAGTCTCCTGAGAAGACTCAACGACAGTCATCCTTTCATCGTCCACGGCGACTACGGCCCGCAGAACATCTTGTTCGACAGCGCCACCCTTAGGGCGAAGGTCCTGTTGGATTGGGAGTTCAGCCACACCGGCGATCCTGTCCAAGACTTGGCCTGGGCTGAGTGGATCGTTCGTATGCACCACCTGGCCACTCGTCAGCACCTTGACTCTCTCTTCGACGGCTACGGGCAGAAGCCAGCGTGGACCGTGCGCCACGCCGCGATGCTGAGGCGTTGCCAGGACCTAAAGACACAAAGTACGGTTTGGGGAGACTCCGGGGCCATAAAACTGTGGGGCGAGCGAATAGCACGCACCGAGCGCTGGATCGATTGAGGTTGACCTGAATACCGTCAGTCTCACCCCGCCACCGTCGAGGCGCTGATCGACCGATCTGCGTGCGTCACGACGCCCCGCCTAATCACCGTCCGACGCAACAGATCGAGTCCTCTTTGTTGTCAAGAGGCTGCTGGGGATTTCTTCGGGCGTTCAGTAGGGGTGGTCGTGGTACGGGTCCGGGCTTGGCGTCGTAGGGTCGTTGCCGGTCCGGGAGTGGCTGGTCCGAAGAGTCGGTGTTCGGGGTGCGAGCCGGCCGCGCTGGATTCTGTGACGTTCCCCGGTTGCCCTCCCGGACCCTTGCCGACCCCGAGGCGGGCGTCTTCGAGCAGCTGGCCGAACACGGCGTCGCTGACCCGTCGCTTCAGGGCGCGCAGGGCTTCTTTCCCGGTTTTGCCCTCGGCGATCTTGCGCTCGTAGTAGGCCCTCCCTGAGCTGTGGGTGTGAGCGACCTGGGTGACGGCGGCCATGTGGATGGCGTGGTTGACCCGCCGGTTGCCTCGTCTCGAGAGCCGGAAGACTTTCTTCGGCCCGGACGACACCTCGATAGGTGCGGTGCCGTTGTAGGAGGCGAAGTGGGCCTTGTTCGGGATGTGGCCGGCGTCGGCGACCTCCCCGATGATCGTCGCGGCCACGACTGGGCCGACCCCGTAGACTTGGGTGAGCGTCGTCTTTGACGCTTTGACCGTGACGGCCAGGCGTGCTTTGGCGGTGCGGATCTGCTCGTCGATGCGGACCAGGTCGGCCAGGAACTCGCAGGCGAGCTCGTAGCGGGCCGTCGCCACCGCACCAACTGGCTCGAAGGCGTCGAGGAGACGGGTTGCGGCCGCGGCACGGATCTGGCCCTTGACGCCGCCGGGGATCAGCTCGCACAGCACGGCGTGGAGACGGCAAACGACCTGGGTGCGCGCCCCGGACAGGTCACGCTGCCGTTTCGCCCACACCTTCATCACCGCAGCGTGATCCTCCGCGGTCACCGCCCGCACGTTGGGCGAGCGCAGAGCGGCGACTGCGACCGAGCGGGCGTCGTTGGGGTCGTTCTTGTTGCTCGACCCGTTCGCCAGCAACCGGACCCGGGAGGCCAGCTTCGGCTGCACGTCCACGACCCGCTGGCCTGCGGCCACGAGCTGCTGCGCCAACAAGTAGCCGAGGCCGCCTGCGCCCTCCACCGCCCAGGTCCGCTCCGGCCACTGCTGCGCCCACGCCAGCAACCGGATCGTCTGGTCGACGCCGGCCCGGACCTTTAGTTGGCCGAGCGGGGTCTCCGCCGGGTCGATCGCCGCCGCCGTATGCGATGCCTTGTGCGGGTCGATCCCGATGATCACAGCCATCAGTTCCCTCCTCGTCTCGAGTCGATGTCGGGACCGTGGTGGGCACGTCTGATTTCAGGTCTTGGCGGTCGCGCCTCTTTTCAGCCACACCACGGCAACCCGACGGGACTGACACCTCGTTCGGAAGCCAGACCTCACGGCCGGCAGACGGTTCGTGAGCCAGCCCGTCGGGTCCCCGAGACGCTACGGCCACGCCGCAACGCCCCGCACTGATCATCAATCAGACGGATCTGGGAGCGATCCTGCGGTCCAGCCGACCGATAGGACACGGCCATCTGAATGACCTCCGTCAGGCGGTGCGGGTGCGGCGTAGGTCGTGGTACCGGTCGACGAGGGCGTCGGGGACGGGCTCACCGGCTTGACGGTGGGCGGCGTTGAGGCGCTCCCAGGCACCTGGTAGGTCATGGGCGGCGGCGTGGAGGGTGGTGTCGAGTGGGACGGCGAGGAGGCCTTGGTGTGCGGCCCAGGCGGCGAGGGGCCGGCGGCCGGTGTTGAGGGCGGTGCGCGCCGTGTCGGCGGCGTCGGCGACTACGGCGGTTTCGATGCGGGTCGGGAGCGGTCCGGTGTAGAGCCAGTCGTAGGAGGTGGCCCGGTCGGGTTGGGCGCCGACGGGTCCTCGGATGAGTGCGAGGGCGCCGGCCGGGTCGGTGTTGTGGAGGGTTTGGTAGCGGTTCCAGTCGGTGCCTATGCCGGTGAGGGTGTAGCCGGTGCGGCCGGATTCGGGGATGCGGTCGGCGCCGAGGGTTTGGCGGGCGGCGGCGAGGTAGGTGCGGAGGGTGTCGGGCTTGAGGGGACGGGGTCGGCCAGAGTTGATCTGATCGAGGAGCCGTTCGGTGGGCCAGGCCCGGTCGGGGTGGCCGGCGAGGAAGGCGAGGAGCTCGACGATGGTCGCCTTGGGCGGCTCGGCGCCGGGCCAGCCGGCCAGAAAGATCGGGCCGAGCACGCCGACCTCCACCGTCCCTTCCACCAGGGCGGGTGCGCCTGGCGGCTCGAACGGGGTGTCGGGGGGTCGGGCCGGTCGGGCCGGCACCGTCGTGGTGGGAGGGTTGGTGGTGGATGTCGGCGGCGCGGATGTCGGCGGTGCGGTCGTCGGGATGGGCGGCGATGCCGGGCCGGGGGGTCGGTCGGGGGAAGGGGCGATGGTCCAGGTCGGGGCGGGTGGGGGTGTGGGTGGCCTGCGGCTCCGGGCTCGGAGGATGACGGCGAGGCCAGCCAGGGCGGCGACGACGGCGACGATCACGATCCAGGTCCACGCCGTGCCGGTGGTGGAGGAACGTCGGGCGGCGCCGTTCCTGGATGCCGGGGTGGTGGGGCGGTGCCGAAGGACTGTCCACCTAACGGTGTTTGCGGCCTGAAACGCTGAGCCAGGGGCTCGGCGAGGAGGGTGCCAACATGGATGCAACACTGGATGGGATGGCCAAGCGGAAGCCGCCGGCGGAGTCGTCGGCTGAGCAGCAGGCGGCGGTCGAGCTGGTCCGGATGGCCAAGGAGAAGGGCCTGTCGCTGACTGGCCCGGACGGCTTGTTGAAGCTGCTCACCAAGAACGTGATCGAGACCGCGTTGGACGAGGAGATGACCGACCATCTCGGCTACGCCAAGCACGACCCGGCCGGGATCGGCGCCGAGAACATCCGTAACGGGACCCGAACGAAGACGGTGATCTCGGCCAGCTCAGGCCCGGTCGCCGTGGACGTGCCGAGGGATCGGGCCGGGACGTTCGAGCCGCAGATCGTGAAGAAACGTCAGCGCCGTCTGGGCGAGGTCGACGAGATCGTCCTGTCGTTGTACGCGAAGGGGCTGACGACCGGGGAGATCTCCGCCCATTTCGCCGAGATCTACGGGGCATCGGTGTCGAAAGAGACGGTCTCGAGGATCACCGACCGGGTGGTCGAGGAGATGCAGGCGTGGGCGTCCCGGCCGCTCGATGAGGTGTACGCGGCGATCTTCATCGATGCCATCGTGGTCAAGATCCGAGATGGCCAGGTCGCCAACCGGCCCGTCTACGCCGCGATCGGGGTCAGCTTGGCCGGGGAGCGGGAGATCCTCGGGCTGTGGGCCGGGCAGGGCGGGGAGGGCGCCAAGTTCTGGATGGCGGTGCTCACCGATCTGCGGAACCGGGGTGTCAAAGACAGCTTCTTCGTGGTCTGCGACGGCCTGAAAGGCCTGCCAGAGGTCGTGGCCAACGTGTGGCCCGCGGCGATCGTGCAGACCTGCATCATCCACCTGATCCGCAACACCTTTCGGCTCACCTCCCGCCGTTACTGGGACGAGCTCAAACGGGACCTGCGGCCGATCTACACCGCGGTCAACGCCCAGGCGGCCCGGGCCGCGTTCGATGATCTGGCCGGCAAGTGGGGTGGCCGCTACCCGGCCGTGGTCAGGCTGTGGGACAACGCCTGGGAAGAGTTCATCCCGTTCCTGGACTACGACGTCGAGATCCGCCGGGTGCTCTGCTCGACCAACGCCATCGAGAGCCTCAACGCCCGCTACCGCCGGGCCGTCCGGGCCCGAGGGCACTTCCCGACCGAGCAGGCCGCGTTGAAATGCCTGTATCTGGTCACCCGGTCCCTTGACCCCACCGGGGTCGGCCGGACACGATGGGCCACGCGCTGGAAGCCCGCGCTCAACGCCTTCGCCATCACCTCCGTCTGCCCTCACAGCCCACCCGCCGCCACGACAGGACGGTCCACCGAGCCCTGTTGCAAGCAGCGTGGGTTGAGCATCCCCCCGTTGGACGGACATCTCATATAGGAGGTTGTCCATGTCCGACAAGGAGAGGACCACTGCGAGGGGTCGTCTTTCGAAGTTCCCGCCGGAGTTCCGGCGAGACGCGGTGGCGATGGTGCTCGACGAGGGCCGTCGTATCGCCGAGGTGGGTCGAGCGGTCGGTGTGAATCCGGGGACGCTCGGTAACTGGGTCGGCCTGGAGCGGATCGAGCGGGGTGACCGCCAGGGGCTGACCGCGGATGACCGGTCTGATCTTGTTGAGCTGCGAGCGGAGAACGCGCAGTTGCGGATGGAACGAGATCTGCTCAAACGATCTCTGGCCTTCTGGATCAAAGAGACGTCGACACCGTGACCCGCTACGTGGGTGTCGATGATCAGAAGGCAGCCGGGTTCCCGGTGACGGTGGCGTGCGAGGCGGTCGGGGTGTCAACGTCGGGCTACTACGACTGGGCGGCCCGCCGGGCGGCCGGGCCGACGGAGCGTCAGCTGGCCGAGGCCGAGCTGGTGGCGTTGATGCGCGAGCTGTTCGACGCCGCGGATGGCAACTACGGGGTGCCGCGCATGTACAAGGCGTTGCGTCACGCCGGGCTGGTCGTCAACGTCAAGCGGGTGGCCCGTCTGATGCGCTTGCACGGCATGGCCGGCCGGTTCCGGCGTCGCAGCATCCGCACCACCTTCCCCGGCCCTGACGACTATGTGATCCCCGATCTCGTCGGCCGGCGCTTCGCGCCTGGAGCGCCTGATGTGGCGTGGTGTCAGGACATCACCTACGTCCCGACCGGGGAAGGTTGGCTGTATCTGGCCTCGGTGCTCGACCTGGGCAGCCGCCGCCTGCTGGGCTACTCGATGGCCGACCACATACGCACCGAACTTGTCCTCGACGCCCTCGGAATGGCCGTCGCGGCCCGAGGTGGCGACCACTCTGTGGCTGGTGTCATCGCCCACGCCGATAGGGGCAGCCAGTACACGGCCAACGACTACCTGGACTTCTGCCAGGCCCGCCAACTGCGCCCCTCGGTCGGAAAGACCGGTATCTGCTGGGACAACGCGGTCGCCGAGAGCTTCTGGGAGAGCCTGAAGCGGGAATGTCTCCAAGGACAGATCTTCTCCACCCGGGCCGAGGCTCGTCGGGCCATCTTCCGGTGGATCAACTGGTACAACACGTCCAGGCTTCACACCACCCTCAACGGCATACCGCCAACCGAGTGGGAGCAGCAGTACCGTCAAGCTTCATAATCACCCGTCCGGACAACGGGGAGATGCCCACGGTGCCGACGGTGTCGTAGTGGTGGGGCCGGACGGCCGGGCCGGCGGGTGCGGGTGGGGCGGTCGCCGTGGGGATGGTGAGGCCGAAGGCGGCCGGGGTGAGGGTGGTGGTGATGGTGGTGACGCCACCGGTGATGTCGATGTCGGTGGGGGTGATGGTGAGGGTGGCGGTGGTGATGTCGGCGGGGACGGGGAACGTATAGCGGTCGGGGAACAGGCCTGGGCCGGTGTTGTCTGGTCCGCCGCCGGGGGTGAGCGTGGCGGGGATGGCCGGCTGGCCGGGGAGGGTGAGGGTGACCTGGCCGGCGGTGACCGGGGTCTGGACGGACTCGACGGTCGAGGTTTCCTGGTCGGAGAGGGCCACGGTGAGCCAGGCGCTGGAGGTGGCCGGTGGGGTGTCGTTGGGTCCGGTGGGCCCGAAGTCGGTGAGGGTGACCGAGGTGAGAGCGACTCGGACGGCGGAGGGGGGGATGTCCTGGAAGCCGCGGACGGGGAGGGTGTCGGTCCGGTTGACCGGCACGGTCGTCTGCCACTGACCCGCGCTCCGGTAGAGGACCGGGGCGTCGGTGCCGGTGCGGGCCAGGTGGGTGAGCGAGAACGACTGGGTGAAGTTGTCGGAGGCGGCCTGGACGGTCACGTCGGGCGCGGCGGCCGGTTCGGGGACGGCCCAGTAGAGCGGGCCGGTGTCAGGACTGGTGGCGGCGCGGGCGGGCAGCGGGAGCGGTGTGGTCCGCCCGTCGGCGACCACCGATACCGACACGGCGGCGGCGGGCGTGGCGGGGTCGACCTGCCAGCGCAGGCCGAGCATCCACCACTGCGCTCCCGGCCCGGCCGACTGGCCGTCGAAGGTGCGGGCGGTGGCGGCGCCGAGCACGGTGGCGGTGAACCCGTAGCCGTCGACCCGGCCGTCGGCCGGGACCGACAGGACCGCTGGCGGTCCGCTCAGCAGGCGGGCCCCCGGCGCGGCCGACGCCGACGCGGCCGGCGGGCCGGCGGCGGTCAGGGCGGTGACGGTCAGGGCTGCGGTCGCGATGAGGCCGGCGGCGAGGGTGAGGTGTTGAGCGGTCCGTCCCGTCCGTGCGATACCCCAAATCATGCCAAATCAGATGGGGCGGCTGCCCGGAGTCGCCCCTCGCCGACAGGGCCCGGCCAGAAGCTCTTGGAGGTGGCGGGTTGCGTTCGGGGGGTGTCGTGGCCCAGGGAAGGGGTGGAGGCCGTCGCAGGGACGGCCCGGACCCTTGGAGGCGGCAGATGGTGGGGGAACTGCTCGTGCGGGACCTGGTCGTGCGTGACCTGGTCGACGTCGTCGACTGGGCGGTGATCGTGGTGGCGGTCGTGCGGATGGTCCGGGTCGACCGGACACGGCTGGCCCGTGGCCGGTGGTCCAAGGCCGGCTGGATCCTGGCCGCCGGCCTGATCGTGTGGAACGTCGGCCCCCTGGCCGTGCCGCTCGGCGCCCTCGAAGCACTGGCCCGAACCCGCCGGGCCCACCGCCCGGGTGCGGCGGGTCCGGCGGATGTGGCTGCCGGCGGGACGTGGGAGCCGAGATGACCGGGCCCTGGATCGTCGTCGTGCTCGGGCCGGCCGACGCCGTCGTGGCCGGCGCCCTCGTCCAGGTCGGGCTGGTCCCCGTGCTCGCCTACGCCGACACCGTGGTGTGGGCCAGACGGGCCGTCCCGCACCGGGTCCGGCGGCCGGTGGGCCCCGTGGTGCGGCCGCCGCGGGTCGCCGCCGCAGTCCTTGCGTTGCCTCGGCGCTCAGGCGCTCACGGTGATCGACACATGGCTGAGGCATGATGACAGTCGTGGCAACGACCATCCTGGACCGTGAGCTGTATGACGAGGCTCTCGCGGCGGAGGTGCTCGGTGTGGCGGCCCGACCTTGCATTACTGGCTGGAGGGCGGCGAGCGGCGTGGGCGGACCTATGCACCGGTCCTGCGTCCGGCGGCCACGGGTGCGAGCACGGTGACCTGGGGCGAGTTCGTCGAGGCTCGTTACCTGCGGGAGTACCGGCGCGAGCTGGGGACGTCGATGCAACGGCTCCGGGCGTTCGTCGAGCATCTCCGCGATGAGCTCGGCGTGCCTTACCCCCTGGCGCACGCCCGGCCGTGGGTCGGACCGGGCCGGCACCTGTTCATCTCCGCCCAGGAGCAGGCCGGTCTTCCGCCCGAGTTGTGGGCGTGTGTCGAGCCGCAGACCGGGGTGATGCTCCTTCTCCCCGCTGCGGAGAGCTTCTTGGAGCGGGTCGAGTTCGACCCCGGAGAAAACGGGGTGGTGGTCCGGCTTCGGCCAGGCGGAGCGGACTCCGAGGTGGTGATCGATCCTGAGGTCCGGTTCGGGTCTGCCACCGTTCGGGGGATCCCCACTGAGACGATCGCGGAACAGGTGGCCGCTGGAGACTCCGTTGAGAGCGTCACGCAGGACTTCGGCCTCGACCTGCCGGCGGTCATCGATGCCTTGCGGTACGAAGGGGTTGACCGGGCACAAGCGGCGTAGGTACGGGTGTGTGGCCGTCCGCTTCTACTTGGACGCGGATCTGCTCGGTGTCGCGAAGATCCTGGCGGCGGTGCGCTCTGACGTCACCTACCCGGGCGACGCCGGCGACCGCCGCTCTGACGGCTTCGAGCGACCGCCGTGTCCTATCCAGCCGGGTGATAAGGATGTCGACTGGATACCCCAGGTCGCCGCAGCCGACTGGATCATCGTCAGCCGAGATCGCCACATCCAATATCGCCTGGCCGAGCGGGTCGCTCTCGTCGACGCCCAGCGCACGCATGGTCCGCCTGGACGCCCGTCACGGTCTCAACAAATGGCAGCAGCTCAAGATCATCGTGACACAGTGGCGGCGGTTCGAAGAGATGCTCGAGACCCCGGGACCGTGGCTGTACATGGCCACGCGGGCGACAATGGGAAGGAGATCGGCAGTGGCACGTCCATCCCGTAGAGCACTTCTACTCGTCGCCGTCTGCAGCGTAGGAGCCGCCGGGTGCGGCGCTGCCGGTCATTTGGGGGCGCCAGCGACCACTACCACGGTCCCTTCGACGGCTACCACGTCGACGAGGACGTCGGCGCCTCGACTTCTGCTCAGCCCGGCCACGCCGGCCCTTCCGAGCGGCGCCGCGCTTGTGGCCACCTACGCGGGTACAGGGACCCGGAAACTGCCGGAAGCGCGGGCTGGCTCGTCATCGGTGACCATCTCGTGGGACTGCATGGGCCCTGCCGAGGTCCAAGTGCTGCAGCGCGATGGTCACATGATCGCGGCAAGTGCGTGCGCGACGACGCCGAGGTCCGCTTCGACCTTCACCGTCCGTGTTCCGGTCAAACGCTTCGGACGATCCGGCTGGCGACTCGCAGCCCCGCCGTCAGTCCAGTACCGGGCGACGGTGTACGACAACTAGGGACAAATACGAGTGGCGACACACCTGACGGAAGAGCGGCGGCCAGTCAGGAATCGGCACCGTGACCGTGGGACAAGATAACGACCGGCACCTAACCCCTCGCTCAGCTCCCCCGGGTCCTCCTGTGTACGCTCCGGTCATAGAGCACGGGGGAGGGTCCGCATCGCCAGGTCCGGGCGGCCCGCCCGGTGGCCTTCCCCTTGGCGGCCCGCCCCCCGGTGCCGGGCCGGTGGCATGCCTCCTGGCCTCGGTCCCGACGGGCAGCCGTGGGGTGTCGGGCTCGGTGCTCAGCCGGGGGCCGGTCGGCTTCCTGCCGGGCGCCGTTCCCGGGGCATGCCCCAGCCCGCAACGCCGGCGGCCCGCGCCGTATAGGTGGCGGTGCTCGTGGTCGTCGTGGCGATCTTCGTCGTCGTGCTCATCGCCGTCATCCACGGGTTCGCCTCCGGGCCGGGGTCGCGCTGCGCGCCGTAGCCTCGGTGATGCTTCGCTGAGGGTGCTGGCGTCGTAGAGGGGGATCTCGGCGACGTCGGGACGCGCTGCGGGAGGGCCGGGCTCAGGCCAACGCTGCTACACCACCCCGAGGGACGTCAACAGGTGGGAGAAGTTGCGGCTGCATCGCCTCGGGACCGCCGACGACGCCGATCGCCAACGGGGCTCGCCGGGCGACTGGGACAGGTCGGTGCAGTCCGGTGGCAGACTGGAGCCATGACCAACCGGGTGCGTGCTGTCAAGGACCGTAGTGTCCGCCGTGATGACGGCGACCGACGCGACGACGCGCACGACGATGACCTGATCCGTCGTGCCGTCGCAGAGCGAGACGCAGGGGCCACCGGCGCCGCTGAGGTCCAAGCGCTCATTGAGACTGCAGCGCAGCGCAACCAGGCCGCCCTGGACCGCCTCGCTCGGTAGGAACCCGGGCATTGCTGGTGGATGACCTTCCAGTCCACTACCTGACCCTTGACGACTTCTGTCAGGCCGCTTCTGTAGCACTTGGCATCGATCTGGCCACGGCCACGTCAATGACCGACCGGACGCTGGCTGGGTCAGCGCTGGCAGCTCCTGCGGCGGGCTTCGGCGGCTATGAGCAGTACTCGGGGTTCACTTCCAAGGTCGCAGTCCTGCTCCAAGCGTTGACGAGCAACCATCCCCTCCCAGACGGGAACAAGCGGACCGCCCTGCTCTGCGCTGTCCTGTTCGCCAACCTGAACGGCTACCGCTGGGAGCCGCCGGCTGGCGATGACCCCGACGGGGAGGAGACCGCAGAAGTGGTCGAGGCTGTGGCGGCCAGGGTGTTACCTCGCGGCGCGCTCGTTGCGTGGGTTGACCATCGGCTGCAAGAGGTTGCTTCGGAGGAGCCGGACAACGAAGCGCCCGAGCCAGCGACGGTCATCTACCCAGCCGAGTACATCGGACCGCTGAGCTACGACGGCCAGTCGATCCGGATCGGAGGCCTGACGGTGGACGACGTGCATGGCTACAACCCAGCATCCGTCTACGTGCGTCGGATCAGCGGTAAGACCGACGGGATCTCCGTCGCCGAGATCATCGTGTCGGTAGTCGGCGACGGTTACGCCCAAGAAGAGCTCGACCAAGAGAATGCCGAGGCGGATCGCTACCCGCTCGGCCAAAAGGAGTACTGGCGCAGCCGGATGGTCGGCAAGTACACCTACGGCGCCGACGGGCACCTCATGACCGACGCCGACTTCGAGATGGAGTGGGCCCAGGGGGAGCAGGCGTAGGACGGAAACGTCACCGGCCGCCGCAGGGCGCACCATGTCGATGGCGGGATGCGCCGTTCCTCGGCGCGCTCCTGCCCTGCGCCTCCGACGACGGGGTTGACGACCGGTAGGCCGTCGGCGATGGCGGTGTCAGCATGACCCGCGACAGCCAGTAGGCCTTGGCCGCGGTTGACGAATGGGACCGGGCGATACCGGCATGCCAGTCCCATCGCAGGCAAGAACCCGTCTTGCTCCTGCTGATTCAGAAGGACCCTCCTGTCTCAGATCCAGTCGACCCACGCCCAGTCCCCCTCTGCTCCGTCGGGGCAATTCAGCCCCCTTTCAGCCCCCATCTCAGGCTGTCCGGTCGCATCCGGATTTATCCCACAGGTCTCTGACCTGCATGTTTGCACGGCCTTGGACCCCCCTGGACCCCCTCTAATGAGTTTCCCAAGCTGAGAACGCGGGTTCGATTCCCGTCGCTCGCTCTCAACGGCGGCCTGGAGGGTCGGAGCGAGGGCGCGGGTCTGGTGGCGGCTGATTTCTCGGCGTAGTACCTGGCTGAGCATGCCCGGGTCTTGGGGGCGCTGTGCGCGCAGGCCGGTGACCTGGAGGTCGGCCGGGAGGCGACCGACGAGGCCTTTGCCCGGGCGTACGCCCGTTGGGACTCGGTTCGGGCGTTAGCGTCCCCGGCGGGATGGACCGTCCGGGTCGGGTTGAACCTGGTGCGTCGTGCGGCCCGGCGGCCGGGCCTCGAGCGGCGGTTCCTGGCCCGGTTTCCGCCGGAGCCTTCGGTCGCCGCGCCGCGCTTCGACGAGGTGGCTGAGCTGCTCGCCCCGTTGAGTCCTCGGCAGCGCACGGCGATGGTGTCGCGCTATGTGGCCGATCTGCCGAAGCCGAGATCGCAGTGGCGATTGGCGTTCGGCGGGTGACGGCCGCGTCGACCCTCGCCGCGGGGCGCCTCCGTCTCGCTCGGACCGCCGACCCGAATCTCGGGAAAGGAACGCTGCGCTGATGCCTGACCCCGAAGCCGTCCTGGTCGATCTGGCCGGTCATCCCCCCTACCGGCCGGCCCCGCTGCCCGAGATCGCCGGCCGGGGCCGCCGTCACATCCGCCGGCGCCGAGCCCGGGCCGCGGTCGCCGCGGTCGCCATTTGTGCGGTCGTCGCGTCCGGGGTCACCGCGCTGACCGTCGGCCAGGGCGGAGGGCGGACCGTGACGGTGAGCGGGCCGACCGGCCCTCAGGGGTTGGTCGTGAACGGGTCGTCATGGCGGGGTCACGGCCGGCTGGCGTTGATCACCGGCGGTCGCCTCGGCCTGGTCGACGACGCCGGCCGGACCTACACCGTCGGCGGCTCGGGGGTCGACACGTCTCCGGCCTGGTCGGCCGACGGGAAGTGGGTCGGGTTCGTGCGGGCGGGGTCTGCGTCGTCGGAAACCAACGAGCTGTGGGTGGCGCCGACGGCCGCGACGCCCACCCGGTCACCGGACCCGGCGAGGACATCAACCAGTTCGCCTGGGACCCGACCCGGGGCCGCGAGTCGATCGCGGTTGCCGAGGTCTCAATCCGTGCCGGATCCTTCGGGCGGAGCGGGGTCGCCCCTGGTGTCGCCCACGTCGATCGATCTGGAACGGCGCCAAGCACATCGAGATCTGTGACCTGGTCACCGGCCCCGCCCGATCAACAGGAACGATGCCCTTCGAGCCGAGCGGCACCAGCTCCGAGCTCGTCTACACCCAAGGCCCCGGCGCCACCGGCTCCGGCGGCGGGCCTCCCGGCGTGCACCTCAGACGAGGACAGGCCGCCTGGGCGACCCGGCTGGTCCGAGGGTGGTGGGACCGCCAGCGCCTCGCCACCGTCCAGCCCGGATCGACCCCGACCTTCGAAACAACACCAGGGACGCCGCTCCTCGCCGCCCCGGGAGCCGGAGCACACAGCCCGACCATCATCCCCACCGGCCTGGTCTACGTCCGCCACGACCAACTCTGGCTGCTCGATAACCGGACGGCCCGGACCCACCAGATCGCGGGCCCCCTCGGCGACAACGACATCTACGCCACCAGCTACTACGGCCAGATCAACTGGACCGAGACCTACGCCTGGCACCCATGACCACCTGCGCGACGCAGGGACCGTTGCGCTTTTTCCTTTGGACCGTAGTCCGTGATCGGCGATCTCTATCTGGTCGGCTTCACGCGCCACCGAGGGAATCATCGCTCGCCCCGGCGTCTCTCTCCAAGTCCGATGTGGGCGATCGGCCCGTCACGGCCTCGCCGGAGAAAGCCAAGGTGTTGCAAGACCTCGAGGCGGCCGTCGGGGATGCCACGGTGCTCGTGTCGCCCGACGGAGAGCAACACGTCCTGGCTCCGTCGATGCTCGGCCTGCTCAAGCGTGTCGCCCAGCGTCGGTCCAGGGCTCTATTGTGCTGCGGCCTGTCGTGCCATTGCCTGTTGCGCCGCCGCCTGTTGCGCCGCCGCCTGTTGCGCCGCCGCCTGTTGCGCCGCCGCCTTTCGTGCCGCCGCCTGTTGCGCCGCCGCCTGTTGCGCTGCCGCCTGTTGCCGTACCGCCGCGACACGATGGGCCGAGGCCGAGCGGGCAGCCGCTCCTCTCGCCGACGTCGAGCCTCCTTGCCTGAAGATGACCCCGCCGCCAAGAAGTGCAATGGACACGACGCGGAGAAGCGCGACCGCACCGGTCACCACGCGCACTCCCCGAGACGGCCGAGCGTCGACCAAGTGACGCCACGTCTCGATCCGACGCTCCGACGCGCCGGCACGCACGAGATCAAGTCGATCCCGAACTGGGAGCTCGCCCTTTTCGGACACGATGTCGGCGATCAGGTCGTCCACCTCGGACCCGTACCGGTTGCGCCACGCTCGTGGAAACATTCGTGACATCCAGTGACGGCGGCTCATGCTCTCACTGGCCCGCGGATCCCCGACGCACCCGACGGCAGCACAGCTGGGGGCCGGACGCCGAGACGCCGTCGTCCTTCGTCGACAACGTCACCGAGGTACTCGACGGACCGGGCGAGGACAGCTTCTCCCAGGGGCGTGAGCTCGTAGGGACGCCGCCGTTGCTCTGGGTCGAGGGCCACGATGACCCCTGTGGCGTCGAGTCGAGCGATCGCCTTGTAGAGCGTCCCGGGCCCGAGACGAACACCGGCGAAGCGCTCGATGTCTTTCATCAAACCATGGCCGTGCCTCGGCCCCGACGCAAGACTCATGAGGATGAACAGCGGTACCCCGCTCATGTTGCCGACTTCGCTCTGCTCGGCTGGGCGTTGTCGTCGCACCCCGAACGTTTTACTACGCCGAGCGGTGCTACGCCAGGCGGTGCCTTCTCTTCCGGAGCGAGCCAGCGGAACAAGGATGGTTTGGCGCCACGGGGCCTTCCATCTCACGCCTACACGGCCTTGTCCTCCTCGAAGCCCTCACCACCTTGATCGGCACCCTGGTTCACGAGCAACGCGGAGTCACCCGCGGTGGGTGCTCGCTCGCCTGGCTTACCTCGGCGAAGGCCCGTTCGACTGCGGGCACAAGGGCGGCGGGATCGAAACCCGCTTCGTGGCGCCCGGCGTGGAAGCAGGCACCGGCGATCTGCGCGGCCAGGCAGGCCGTTGCTTCGAGGGTCGCGCGTGAGCGGAGGATGTGTTCCAGGGCAGAGACGAAACCGGCCTGCTTACGGCGTTGCCGGTCCTGAAGTTCAGGCGTGGCGTCGACGAGTCTCTCGTGCCGCTCGTAGCGAGCGGGGTGTTGGGTGACCATCGCACAGAGCTGGACGACGACCGGTTCGAGCTGCGCGAGTGCATCGGTGAGGGTGAGCGCAGCCACTCCGGCGTTCGCGGCGGCCTCGGCGGTCAGGTGCTCGGCGAGGAGTTGTTCATCGGCGAACAAGACCTCCTGCTTGTCGCCGAAGTGGCGAAAGAACGTGGTGCGTCCGACCTCCGCCCGCCCGGCGATGTCGGCGACAGTGACCACGGCGAACCCACGCTCGTCGAACAACTGGTAGGCGGCATCGACGATCCGCTCCCGAGCCTGCAGTTGCTTGCGTTTTGTCAGGGTCGCCGTGCTCACGAGCCCAGACTAGCCAGAAGGGGTCACCGTCCTGTACAATGGTACTGACTACCAACTCCTGTACGGTACTGAGTACCAACTAGTGCTCGGTACGGGAGATTTGGATGAAGCACACCACTGTCATGACCGGGGCGACGCGTGGCCTCGGCGCGCACACGGCCCTGGCCATGCTCCGCGACGACCCAGACCTCCACCTGGTCATCACCGCACGAGGGGACCGAGGCGATCAGCTGGCTCGAGGGCTGGCCACGCGCAGCAACAACCCGCACGTGACTGCCGTGTCCACCGACCTGGCCTCGTTCAACTCGATCCGCGCCGCCGCCGGCCACATCGCCGCTGCACTCGACAGCGGTGAGCTCCGTCCGCCACCACGTTCGTGGGCAACGCCGGCACCCAGTACACCACCGGGGCACGCCGCAGCGAGGACGGCCTCGAAGCCACCATCGCCGTCAACGTGATGGCCAACTACCTGTTCATCCGGCTGCTCGAGCAGCACCTCGTCAGTCCAGCGCGTCTCGTCATCACCACCAGCGACACCCACTTCGGCGACTTCGCCCACAACCTGGGCTTGGTCCCCGCACCCGCCTGGACCGACGCCCGCAGCCTGTGCCAGCCCGGCAAGGACACCGCCCTCGCCGGGCGCACCGCGTACTCGACGAGCAAGCTCGGCGTCATCTACCTGACCCACGCGCTGGCCCGCCACCTCCCCGTCGGCATCGACGTCTATTCCTTCAACCCCGGCTTGGTGCCGGGCACTGGCCTGGCTCGCGACGCCGGCCCCATCACACGGGCCATGTTCAAGGCAGTCCTGCCCGCCCTACGCGTCACCTCCAAGGCGCAGAGCCCCCAGCGCGCCGGCGAACAACTCGCCGCAGTCGCAACAGGACAGGTCACCGGGCCGACCGGCTCCTACATCAACCAGACCATCGCCGAACCCTCCTCCGACACCTCCTACGACGAAAGCCGCGAGACCGATCTCTGGCAGACGGCAGCCGCACTGACCGGAGGAGTGAGCCCGTACCGATAGCACTAGCTGACCGTGCGAGCACGAGTGGACCCTCGTAGTTGGCAGAATCGGGCATGCCCAAGGTCGAGGTGAGCGATGTCGAGCTGTACTACGAGATGGCGGGGTCCGGCGGTCGGGTGCTGTTCATCTCTGGGACCGGCGGCGATCTGCGGGCGCGACCCAACGCCTGTGAGGGACCGCTGGCTGACCGCTTCGAGGTCCTCGCCTTCGACCAGCGTGGACTCGGCCGGTCGTCGGTCCCGCCTGGTCCCTACTCGATGGTCGGTTACGCGGATGACGCGGCGGGCCTGCTCGACGTGCTGGGCTGGTCCGATGCCGCCGTGGTGGGTGTCTCCTTCGGTGGCATGGTGGCCCAGGAGATGGCCATTCGCCATGCCGCTCGGGTCACCCGCCTGGTGCTGGCGTGCACGTCCGCGGGTGGTGCCGGCGGGTCGTCGTATCCCTTGCACGACCTGGCGATGCTCGACCCGAGCGAGCGGCTCCAACGGACCGTCGCGGTCATGGACCGGCGACTGGACGCTTCGTGGCGACGCAGCCATCCCCAGGAGTGGGAGCAGGTTGTGGCCCTGCGCCGCCAGCGCAGCGCCATCGGGGCGGCCGAGCCCGGCCGGGAACTGGGTGCTCGCCTGCAACTGGAGGCACGCCGAGCTCACGACACCTGGGGCCGCCTCGGTTCCGTCGCTTGCCCGACCCTGGTGTGCGGAGGCCGCCATGACGGCATCGCGCCCCCCGAAAACGCCGAGCGTCTGGCGTCGGCCATCCCCGGCAGCCGCCTCGAGCTGTTCGAAGGAGGCCACCTCTTCCTCATGGAGGACCCGGCCGCCTACCCATCCATCATCGACTTCCTCTTCGAGAAGAGCTGAGACCACGCGCCGTAGGGTCACTGCCCGTGCATCGCCCCGATCCACTGCTCGAGACGCTTGTCCGAGCGATCCTCGAGCCGCCCGCAGCCGATCCCGTGGCCACGCCGTAAGGAGCACGGTCGGGAAGCGACGCGACCACCGGCCTGGGCAACGATCGCACGGACGGGGTGGACCGCGGGGAGGAATCCGGGTCGCGCCGAGGCGGGACACCATTCAGCAGACCCTGGCCGAAGACGCTTCACTCGTCGACGACGAGAGGGGAGAGTCCATGACCGGACGAGCCCGGCTCGTCCACATCGTCCTCCAGACGGGTCAACCCGCCGCCATGCGGGACCGGTACTGCACCGTGCTCGACGCCCACCTGGTGCACGCCGGCCACGGTCTGACCTTCCTGACCTTCGACGACGAGCACCACCGCATCGCGCTGCTCGAGCTGCCGGTCGACAACTTCGCCACCGCCGACGAGGCCACCGCCTACATGCGCGGGCCGGAGCACGACGGCGACTCCGTCGGTCCGGCCTTCGACGTCGAGCGGGTGATCGAGGCGCGCCAGGCGGGCGTGACCGTGGCCGAGCTGACGACCCGTGCGTGGGCCGTGGCGGGACCGGCGCTGCCCGACCCGATGCACGCGGCGACGGGCGGCTGAGCCGGCATCCGTTCCCCGCACCCGACGCCTCTGGCGCAGAACCAGGTGACGGGTCGTCGTGGTCGTGCGGGGACCGCCGCCCGGATGGTGGTGCGCAGGGTGACGTGGAGTCGCCAACCGGCCCTGGCTCGGTCAACAGAAGTGTTGATGGATCCACCGGGCCGGTTACCGTGGGTCCGTGAGAGACAACGAGGTGAACACGGCGACCGACGTCGATGTGGTGGTCGTCGGAGCAGGCTTCGCCGGCCTCCGGGTGCTGCACACCTTGCGCAGCGCAGGGTGGTCGGTCGCGGTGCTCGAGGCGGGCGCCGACATCGGCGGCGTCTGGTACTGGAACCGCTACCCCGGGGCGCGCTGCGACGTCGAGAGCTACGACTACTCGTACTCCTTCTCGCCGGAGCTCGAGCAGGAGTGGCGCTGGAGCGAGCGGTACGCGACCCAGCTCGAGATCCTCCGCTACATCCATCACGTCGCCGACCGCTTCGACCTGCGTCGCGACATCCACCTCGCCCAGACGGTGACCTCCCTGACCTGGGAGGAGGCCGGATCGAGCTGGCTGGTCAGCGCAGAGGCCGGCGGCGGGTGGCGGGCCACCTACGTCGTCATGGCGACCGGGCAGCTGTCGGTGACCAAGACGCCGTCGTTCCCCGGCCAGGAGGACTTCGGTGGGCGGATCCTCCACACCGCTCGCTGGCCAGAGGAGGGCGTCGATCTCGTCGGCCAGCGGGTCGGGGTCATCGGCACCGGGTCCTCCGGGATGCAGCTGATCCCGGTGGTGGCCCAGGATGCCGCCCACCTGACCGTCTTCCAGCGCACCGCCAACTTCAGCGTGCCCGCCGTCAACGCCCCCCTGAGCGACGAGCGCGACGCCGAGGTCAAGGCCGACTACGCCGCCCGCCGTGAGCTCTGCCGTAACTCGCCGTCGGGCCTCTCGTTCCCGCCGAGTCGCGACCGGGCGCTCGATGTCGACGAGGAGGCGCGCCGGGCCCGCTACGAGGATGCCTGGACGCGCGCCGGCTTCGGCTTCGCCCTCACCTTCTACGACATCCTGCGGGACCGGGCCGCCAACGACACCGCAGCGGACTTCATCAGGTCCAAGATCGCTGACGTGGTGGCCGGCCCCGAGGTGCGGGCCGCGCTCACGCCGGGCGACCTCCCCTTCGCGGCCAAGCGGCCGTCGGTCGACAGCGGCTACTACGAGACCTTCAACCGCGACAACGTCACGCTGATCGACATCCGGTCCGACCCGATCCGGGCCATCGACGCCACCGGCATCAGGACCGAGCAGCGTCACGTCGACCTCGACGTGATCGTCTACGCCACCGGCTTCGACGCTCTGACCGGCTCGCTCCTGCGCCCCGACATCACCGGTCGCGACGACCGGACCCTGCGCGACGCTTGGTCGGCGGGGCCGTCGACCTACCTGGGGCTCATGGTCCACGGATTCCCCAACCTGTTCGTCGTCTGCGGACCGGGAAGCCCGTCGCTGCTGAGCAACGTGCTGGTCTCGACCGAGCAGCACGTCGACTGGATCTCCGCCCTGCTGGCCCACGCCAGGGGCCGGGGTGACGTCGAGATCGAGCCGACCGCCGTCGCGGAGGCGGGATGGGTCGACCATGTCAACCGGCGGGCGTCGGAGACGCTCTACCCCCTCGCCAACTCTTACTACAACGGTGACGAGGTCGAGGGCAAGCCGCGAGTCTTCATGCCCTATGCCGGTGGTGTGCGCGCCTACCGCCGGATCCTGGAACGCATCGTCGCCGACGGCTACGACGGGTTCGAGCTGCGGGCCGGCGCGGTCGACCGGGCCGGGGAGCCGGCCACCCGCACCTGAGCGTCCGCGCCCCGCATGGCGTCCCCGTCAGCCCTGCGGGTGGTCCTCGACGCCGCAGAGGAACGTGGCCGAGAAGGCGGCCGCGACGTCCGAGGCGGAGTACGGGCCGTCGTGGGGATGGAACCAGCGGTTGGTCCAGCCGAGCATGCCCATCAGCGCGTACGCCATGAGCTGCGGCGGCCCGGTCGCCCTGAGGGTGCCCTCCTCCACGCCGTCGCGCATGATCCCGGCGAGGGCATCGACGTAACGGTTGTTGAGCCGGCGCATCCGCTGTGACCACTCGGCCCGCTCGGACGCCACGTGCGACAGGTTCTCCTGCACATAGACGTACAGGTACGGATAGTTGGCGGCGTACGAGTCCATCAGCGCACCGATGAGCGTCTCCAGCTTGACGGGCGCGGGGTCGGGGCCGGCGCGGATCGCCTCGGCGGTGAGCGTGTTGGCTTCGACCGCCTCGCTCACGATCTCGTCGAACAGCTCCGCCTTGCCCGACACGTAGTAGTACACGGTCGCCCGGTCGGTGCCGGCCTCCCTGGCGATGTCGCTGAGGCTGGTGGCCCGGTAGCCACGCCGCTTGAAGGCCTTGGCGGCCGAGGCGATGATCTCCCGGCGGCGCTCGAGGTACGCCGGGGTGCCGTCGTCGAGGGCGTTGCTCCTACGCTGGGCGATGTTGCTGGCCTCGACCTCCTGGCCGTCAGCCGTCATCGAGCAGCTCCCGTCGAAGGCCGACCCGGTCGCGGATGACGTGGCCGTGCAGCCCACCAGCGGCGTCGAGGCTGACCATGCCAGAGCATCGCAGCTCAGCTGGGGCGCCCAGCGGCTGGTCGGGGAGCGGGATGCCGCCGAGGTAGGTGCCCCGCTGCGTGAGGTGGAACGCCGCCCGCTGTCCTGCGACGAACAGGGTGTCGACCTCGATGCCGGTGACCGCAAGCAGTGGTGGTGTCGGCTGTCCGGTCCAGCCGTCGTCGAGCAGGACCCGCCCACCGGCGGCGATGTCGCCGTCGTCGAGCCATTGTCGGACCGCCGCCTCGAGGTCGGGATCGGGGGGCTCGGGACCCGCCGACCAGGGGGCGGTGGCTGGGGTGGCGACCGGATCGGGTGCGCCGGCGGCGAGCTGGCGGCGACGGGCGAGGTAGTCCTCCTCGGTGACGTTCCACGTCAGCCGGTCGCCGTCCCAGCCGAACAGACCGATTCCCCCCCATGCCGCGGCACCGCCGTCGCGGTCGGCGGCTGCGCCGTGCTCGGTGAAGCGCAGGGCCAGGTGCTGACCGTCGGTGAAGCAGTCGTGCACCGTCACCAGGAGACCGGGGAAGCGTCGGAGCTGTCCGAGCGTGGCCGGCAGGTAGGCCTCGTCGAGACCTGCGAGGGTGACGCCGCCGACGGTCGCGCGGTAATCGGGCGCCATGACCCGGGTACGGCAGGCGACGTCGTCGGCGCACTCGAGCCACTCGACCACGAAGGCGCGCGCCAGCGCGACGAGCGGGTGGGGTCCGCTCACGGGCGTGGCCCGCCGAGATCCGCCGGCCAGTACGCGCCGCGCATGGTGCGCTTGAGGATCTTCCCGGATGCATTGCGGACCAGCGCGTCGACGAAGTCGACCGACGTCGGGCACTTGAAGTGGGCCAGGCGAGCGCGGGTGAAGTCGATCAGCTCCTCCGAGCTCACCGTCGCAGCCGGGAGGAGCACCACGATCGCCTTCACGGTCTCCCCCCACCGCAGGTCGGGGACGCCGACCACCGCTACCTCGCCCACTGCGGGATGGGCGGCGAGCACCCGCTCCACCTCGGCCGGGTAGACGTTCTCCCCGCCCGAGATGATCATGTCCTTCACCCGGTCGTGGACGTACAGGTAGCCGTCGGCGTCCCGCCAGGCGGCGTCACCGGTCCGGAGCCATCCCCCGTCGACGAGGGTCGCCGCGGTGAGCGCCGGTTGCCCCCAGTAGCCGGCCATGTTCTGCGGGGAGCGGACCCAGATCTCCCCGACCACCCCGGTTGCCGCCTCGCTCCCCGTGGCGGGATCGACGACGGCCACCTCGTGCCAGTCGAGACCGCGCCCGACCGAGCGCAGCAGGTGCGACCGCGGACCGCCAGGGTCGTGGTCGCCCGGCACCAGAGCGGCGACTGATCCAGCCGTCTCGGTCATGCCGTACACCCCGAGGAACCGGCAACCGAAGGCCTCGATGGCCTCCAGCAGGGTGCGGTCGTCGATCGGTGCTGCCCCGTAGGCGACCACCTGGAGGCTCGAGAGGTCGGCCGGGTGGCCCGGCAGGTTGTCGAGCAGCCCCCGGATCACCGTGGGGACCAGGAAGGCGTGGGTGACCCGGTGGGCCTCGATCAGGTCGAGGACGGCGCCTGCCTCGAGGGTGGAGGTCACCACCGTCTCGCCCCCCTGGCCGAGGGTGGTCAGCCCGTAGCCGGCGCCCCCGATGTGGAACAGCGGCGACGTGAGGAGGTTGACGCTGCCGGGCCCCATGGCGTAGACCTCGCGGCCCATGCGGACCGTCCACGCCAGGCTGGCGTGGGTGAGCATGGCGCCCTTGGGGGCGCCCGTCGTCCCGGAGCTGTAGAGCTGGAGGGCGATGCCGCCGGAGTGGACAGGGGTCCCGGGGTCGGCCAGCTCCTCGAGCGATCCGACCAAGTGGTCGAGGGAGATCGGGTTGCGCTCGGGCCGGACCAGGTGCGCCAGCTCGTCGGCGACGACGACCATGCGCGGCTCGGCGTCGGCGAGGATGTCCTCCACCTCCGGAGGCGCCAGCCGGAAGTTGACGCCCGCGACGGTCGCTCCCGCCTTGGTGATGCCGAAGACCGCCTCCAGGTAGGCCAGGCTGTTGCGGGACACCACGGCGACGCGGTCACCGGCGCTGACGCCGGCGCCCACCAGGGTGGCCGCCACCGACGAGGTTCTCCGGTCCAGCTCGTCGAAGGTGACCGTCCTGGTCCCCTCGGTGAGGGCGGCCCGGTCACCGGCGGTGGAGGCGAGCGTGCGCAGCATGCCTGGCAGGGTGAAGCCGGTGGCGTCCATTCGTCTGCTCAGTAGCTCTTGGGGAGGCCCAGGCTGTGCTGGGCCACGTGGTTGAGGATCATCTCCTCGCTCACCGGGGCGGTGCGGAACATCCGCGCGATGAACCACAGGTCGGAGAGGCCGAAGTCGTTGGAGAGACCGTTGCCACCGTGGGTCTGGATGGCACGGTCGACCGCGCCGGTGGCGACCTGGCCGGCTGCGAACTTGGCGATGTTGGCGGCCTCTGCCCCGTCGCCGCCGGCGTCGATGAGCTCGGCGGCGCGCATGGTCATCAGCCGGGACTGCTGCAGGTCCATGTAGACGCGGGCCAGAGGGTGGGCGACGCCCTGATGGGCGCCGATCGGTGTCGACCAGACGGTGCGGTCCTTGGCGTACGCGACCGCGGTCTCGATGGCGTACCTGGCGATGCCGTTGGCCAGGCAGGCGGCGGCGATCCGCTCCGGGTTGAGCCCTGCGAACACCTGCCGAAGCCCGTGACCCTCGGCTCCGACCAGGTTGCCTCGGTCGATCCGCACGTCGTCGAAGAAGAGCGTGAACTGCTTCTCCGGCAGCGAGAGGGCGGCGTCGATGGGCTGCATGTCGAGGCCATCCGACCCGGTCGGGACGATGAAGAGCGAGAGGGGATGGCGACCGCCCGGCCCCGGCTCGGCACCTCGTGCCACGACCAGGATGGCGTCAGCCTCGTCGGGCCCCGACGTCCAGTACTTCTGGCCGGAGAGTCGCCACCCATCCCCGTCGGGACGCGCCACGGTGGCGATCCGGTGGGTGTTGGACCCGGCGTCGGGCTCGGTGATGGCAAAGGCCATCTTCTTCTCGCCGCTGGCCAGTCCGGCCAGCCACTGCAGCTGCTGCTTCGCAGAGCCGTGCGCAGCCAGGATCGGTGCGGTGATCGCCGGGGAGATGACGATCATGAAGATCGGGCAACCGGCGGCGGCCACCTCCTCGATGACCACAGCCAGGTCGGCGAGTCCACCACCGCCGCCGCCGTGCTCCTCGGGGAGGTGCACGCCGAGGTAGCCGGCCGCACCGAGGTCGCGCCACAACTCGTCGGGCTGGGCGCCGGCCCGCACCACCGACTGGAAGTACGACCGTCCGTAGCTCCTGGCCAGCTTGGCGACGCTCTCGCGCAGCGCAGCGCGCTCGGCTGTGTCGGCAACGATCGACGACCCGATCAGCTGATCCATGGCTCCTCCCCGGAGTAAACAGTCATGTTGACCATTTGGTCTATCACCCCTCGCTCACGCTCCGTCGGTCCACCGGTAGAAGCCTTCGCCGCTCTTGCGACCCAGCCGGCCCGCCGCCACCATCTCGACCAGCAGCGCCGGCGGCTCGAAGCGGGTGCCGAGGGACGTGCTGAGGCGCCGGGCGATGTCGAGACGGACGTCGAGGCCCACGATGTCGCTCAGCCGCAGCGGGCCGACGGGGTGCCGGTAGGCGAGGGCCATGGCCCGGTCGATGTCCTCGGGCGTCCCCACGCCCTCCTCGACCATGCGGATCGCCTCCATGGCGGCGATCAGGTCCAGGCGGCTGGTGGCGAAGCCGGGCGAATCCGAGACCACGGCGGCCTCCTTGCCGATCTCGCCCACGATGGTGACGGCCCTGGCCAGCCGCTCGTCAGCGGTCCGCTCACCGCGGATCACCTCGACGAGAGCCAGCGACCACACCGGGTTGAAGAAGTGCATCCCGAGGAATCGCTCGGGTCGGGCCAGGCCGACGGCGAGCTCGTCGATCGACAGCGAGCTGGTGTTGGTCGCCAGCAGACCGGGGCGGCGGTGCTCGGCCGACCGGAGCACCTCCTGCTTGAGCGACATCCGCTCGGGCACGGATTCGACCACGAGGTCCAGTCTCTCGTCGATGTCGCCGACCTCGGCGAGGTGGCGCACACCCCCGGCCAGCCCGGCGCCGACCTCGGCGTCGAGACGGCCACGACGGACGCCGTCGGCCGCCGCGGTCGCGAGGTCCCGCCCCGCCTGCTGGGCCCGGTCGGCATCCGGCTCGACCATGATCGTGGACCAACCGGCGGCGGCGAAGACGTAGGCGATGCCGGTCCCCATCGTCCCGGCACCGACCACCGCCATCGAGCTGGGCACCGCCACCCCTCCCGGCCCGGCCCACGGTGGACCGCGCCCCGCCAGTTAGCATAAGTGTTGACAGCTACGACGGGGAGGTCGATGGTGGGCACCGAGGACGCCATCCTCGCGACCGACGATGCCACCGAGGGGGCGATGGCCTTCGCGGAGCGTCGTCCGCCCCACCGGACCGGCCTTCCCCGCGCCTGACGGGCCTGGGCCCCCGCCAGTCGGGGATCCGAGGTGGGTGGGGCCGACCCAGGAGCGACCACCGGCCTCTCTGACGCCGATCTCAGGTCGAGGGTCACCGAGCCGATGAGTGGGCAACAGGCGGTGCCTGGGAGGCCGATCAGTGCGATCGCACGGACAACAACCCACAGGACAGGCGGCCTTCGTCGTCGGCGAACGCAGGGATACGACGGCCACCGAGGCCGACTGGCGGGCGGCCCAGGCTCGCGTCCGGCGCCTCAAGTACGTGATGATGCTGGTGGCGGCGGTCGTGCTGCCGGCTTTGAGCCTCCCGGCGATGCTCCTCGCGGACGCAACATCCGGTGGGGGCGCCCGCACGCCGCTGACCGTCGTCTGGGACGCCGTCTTGCTGCTCCCGGCCGCCTACGCCGTCCTCCGGATCAGCATCTCCCAGCAGCACAAGACCGACCTCCTGATCGGCGGACTGACCCGGCAGCTCTCCGCAGCCGTGCGGGAGGCCAACGACGAGGCCGGCGAGCGGGAGGTGCAGGCGCGCCGCCAGCAGTTCGAGAGCCGCCTGGCCAACGCCCTCGACATGGCCGAGGGAGAGCCCGAGGTCATCGACGTCATCGAGCGATCGTTCGCATCCACGCTGCCGGGAGCGCCGGTGGAGCTCCTGCTGGCCGACAACAGCCACGCCCACCTGCTGCGCATGGCCGCGTCGCCGTCGGCCGGGTCCCCGGGCTGCGGCGTCGACTCCCCCGACCAGTGCCCGGCGGCGCGCCGCGCCCAGGCCCAGCGGTTCCCCGACAGCGAGGAGCTCGACGCCTGCCCCAAGCTGCGCAACCGGGAAGGAGGCGCCGTCTCCGCGCTGTGCATGCCGGTGTCGATCATGGGCCGGACGGTCGGCGTCATCCACGCCACCGGTGAGCGCCAGGCGCTGATCGCCGAGGACCGCGTCGAGGACCTCGGCGTCCTGGCCAAGCTGGCCGGAGCCAGGATCGGCCTGCTCCGCGTCATGGCCGAGACCCAGCTGCAGGCGGCCACCGACAGCCTCACCGGACTGCTGAACCGGCGGTCCTTCGAGCAGCGACTGGTCGCCCTGCGCCCCGACGGCGCCGACCTCTCGATGGCCATGGCCGACCTCGACCACTTCAAGACGCTCAACGACACGTTCGGGCACGACACGGGTGACCGGGCGCTGCGCCTGTTCGCGCAGGTGCTCACCGACTCTTTGCGCGCCCAGGACATCGTGTGCCGCCACGGTGGGGAGGAGTTTGTCGTCGCCCTGCCGGGATGCCCACCCGCCAACGCCCTTCACGTGCTCGACGGCGTGCGCGTCAAGCTGGACGCGGCCATCGCCGTCGCCGGCCTCCCGGTCTTCACGGTCAGCTTCGGGGTCGTGCGAGCCGGCAACCACGAGGACCTGACCGCCGTGATCGGCCGGGCCGACGCCGCGCTCTTCCAGGCGAAGCGGGACGGGCGGAACCGGGTGGTGGTCCACGACGATCTGGCCAACGTGGTGCGCCCGGTGGCGACGACACACGACGGGGGCGCCCAGGCGCCGTCCCCGCTGGCGCACTGAATCCGCCTCTCGTCGACGGCCCGTCCCCTGACCGACGGCATCCCGGTCCGGGTAGGCCCCCGGTCACTCCGAGCGCAGCACGCCGGGTCGAGAGGTGACCGCGGTCAGCTCGCCAGGAACGGCGAACGGGCGATCACTGGTCAAGCGGAACTCCGGGGCCGGCCCGAGCACCATCTGCCGACGCCACACCGCGACGTCGGCGGGGGCGATGTGGGATCCCAACCGGTCGCGGAACTCGGCGTAGCCGGCGCCGGCCGGCTTCGTGATCCAGGCGCAGTGGCGGCTCGGGCGAAGCGGGTCCCCGCTCTCCAGCCCGTAGACGGCACCGGCCCCGAAACCGGCGGTCCGAGCCACCCGGTCGTGCGCCCCGGCGTGGGCATGGTCGACCGCCGCGGCGTTGAGGACGCCCAGGGCGGCGAAGTCTTCGACGACGTACGAATCCTCGTAGCCCGACCCCGGCATCCACGAGAGGCCTTCGACGGTGGCGCTGCCCGAGACGACCAAACCGGGGACCCTCACCGCGCGTAGCCGGTCGTGAAAGGCGAGCAGCGCCCGCTCGTAGGCGGCCGGCTCTACGCCGTCGGCCCGTCGGTGCCAGAACAAGTAGGTGAGCATGGCCGGTCCTTCCGCTGCGGCTCAGCCAACCACGTCGAGGGGGCCGGGCGCTCTCCCCGCAGGGCGCGGGGCGCAGGGTCGGCGCCGCCGCGGCGGCCGCGGTCACGATGGTCTCGATCGGCGTCGGGATGACCGGGGGGAACGGCGCGGCGGGCGGCGCGACCGACCGCCGGCCGCTGCAGCCACCGCGCCGGTCCCGCTGTCTGGCTCAACGAGGTCAGCGCCTTCTACGGCCGGGGACTCAGCGCGGCCCCCGAGCCCTGGGACCGCAGGATCCAGGCCGACGCCGGGAGCTACCTCCTCCACACCCTGCCGCAGGCCGGGGGCGCCAGCGTGAGCAGAGAGCCCGTGGTGACCGAGGTGACCTACCTCAACTACGCCGGCGTCGGCTATCTCTCCCTCGTGGTCGGGCACCGACCGACGCCGCTGTTCACCGTGCTGGCCAACCGCCGAGCTGAGGCGGCGACCGCCTCCGGTCAGAAGCGGCGGCGGGTCAGCTCGGCCAGGGCGGCGCCGAGCGCCGGCGCCAGGCTGTGGCAGTAGGTGGCGGTCACGTGGCTGGTGTCGCGCCAGACGACCATGTTGTCGACCATCGGCGGGCAGGTGGTCCGGGTGCAGAACCATCGAGGCACGCTCAGGTACGAGGCGCCGGCCTTGCGGGCGACGGCCCGTTCGTCGGCCATGCCCTTGGGATCGAAGACGATCGGCGAGTCGAGCGGCGCGTTGCAGCTGGTCGCGCTGGTGAGATGGGCCGACAGGCAGTCGGGGTTGTCGCCGAGCGGCTCGGGGATTGGGCCGATCACGACGACCCGGGCACCGCTGCGGCGCAGCTCCCCGATGGTGCGGGTGAGCGCGGCGTTGTAGCTCGGATCGTACATCTGGAAGCGGTACATGGCCCCGTAGTTCCACGCCGTGCTGACGATGACCACCGCCGGGTGGAGTTGCTGGATGCGGGCGATGGCCGCCGCCCGCCACTGGTCGCACTCGGTGTAGGGCCGACCGAGGACGGGGCTGTAGATGCTGAGGTCCGCCGGCGGGCACACCGCCTTGCCGAGCGAGATCAGGCGATCGTGGTGGGCGTTGGCCAGGTCGTCGACGGCGGGAAACCACATGGTGGCGTGCGAGTCGCCGAAGAGCACGACCGTGTGCCTGGAGCTCGTCACGCTCGTGTCCCCGTAGACGCAGGGATGCACGGTGGCGTCGGTGAAGGTGTCGAAGCAGCCGTCGAAGAACGGGGGGGCCTCGTCGACGTGGGCCGAGGCGAGCGGCGGCTCGAGGTTGGTCGGCACGTCCTGCACGCCGACGGAGCGGGTCACCGCGTCGTTGACCAACCGGGTCTCGGTGCGGGCCGCGACCAGCAGGGCGGAAGGGCGCCCGCGTCCGCCGGCCCCGGCGTGGCCGGTCGACGGCGGCGGCGGCGGAGCGAAGTTGGCCACCGGGGCCACGCCGTGGCCCGCAAGTGAGGGAAGCGAGGTGTCGACGAGCAGCGACCCGGCGACTGCGGCCAGCGAGAGGCCGGCGCCGAGGGCCAGGCTGCGCCGCCGGACGGCCAGCCACGACCAGGATCGGACCGGCTCCTCGACCAGGCGGGTGGTGCCCGCCGCCAGCACCAGGCTGGCCACGGCCAGGCCGAGGCCCTGCGCCTCGGTGAGCGCGTGCCCGGTGGCGGCCGGCCAGAGGATCAGCAACGGCCAGTGCCACAGGTACCAGGTGTAGGAGACGCGGCCCAGCTGCTGCATCGGCCGGGTTCCGAGCAGGACACGGGGGCCTCCAACCGTCTCGGCGCAGCCGGCGGCGATGACCACGGCCGTGCCGACCACCGGCGCCAGCGCGGCGACCCCGGGAAAGGGCGTGGTCGACGACAGCCCGAACACCGACCAGACGACCATCCCCAGCCCGACCCACCCGCCGATCACGGCCAGGCGCGCCGGCAGGCGCCGAAGCTGGGGGATGGCGAGGGCGACGAACCCGCCGGCGGCGAACTCCCACGCCCGGCTCGGGAGGGAGAAGAACGCCCATGGCTGGTTGGCGCCGGTCAGCCAGTCGGAGAAGGCGAACGAGGTGACGGCGAGCACGGCCACGACGGCGAGGGCGGCAGGACGCGACGACCGCGCCCGGCGCGAGGCGATGGCGACGCCGATGAGCAGGGCCGGCCACAGCACGTAGAACTGCTCCTCCACGCCGAGCGACCAGAAGTGCTGGAGCGGCGACGCTGTCGTCGCCTGCAGGTAGTTGGTCTGGGCCGCGGCGAAGCGGTAGTTGGCCACGTAGAACGCCGCCGTGACCCCGTCGGTGACCACCGCGCGGGCCTCGAGCGGGGGCAGCCACACGGCCGCCCCGGCGACCGTGGCCACGATGACGATCGCCGCCGAGGGGAGCAGCCGGCGGGCCCGCCGGCCGTAGAACCGGCCGAGGGCGACGGTGCCGCGCTCGCGGATCTCCCTCCAGAGCAGGCTGGTGATGAGGAACCCGGAGATGACGAAGAAGATGTCGACGCCGACGAAGCCGCCGCCGACCTGGGAGACGTGGGCGTGGTAGGCGACCACCGCGAGGATGGCGACGGCCCGCAGCCCCTGGATGTCCGCACGGAACGCCGGCCTGCGCACGTGCCGGTAGTGAGACAGCGGCGTCCCCATCGCCGCGTGTCTAGCAGCGACGGCTTCCCGGCGGGCGTTGGCCCGGCGGCTCCTTCGGCGTGACGACCCCCTATGCCGCCGGCTCGGCGCAGCTGAACATCCACCGGATGTCGAAGCGGTCGAGGCACGTGCCCCAGTAGGCCCCCCAGGGCATGTCGGCCATCGGCGACCCCTCACTGCCGCCCTCGGCGAGCGCCCCGTAGAGGCGGTCGGCCTCGGCGCGGGTGTCCACCTCGAGGACGATGGTCGTGTTGTTGCCGACCCGCAGCTCGTGGCCCATCGACGAGACCATGTCGGTGCCCATCAGCACGTGCCCGGCGAGGATGGGCAGCTCGACGTGCGCGACCAGCTGCCTGTCCCCGTCGGGGAGGCCGGGCGCGGCCGGGTCGGGGGGCATGTCGCCCAGCCGCAGGACGGGACCGAGGTAGTCCGTGCCGAACACCTCCCGGTACCGACCGAACGCCTCCTCGGCGGTCCCCATGAAGTTCAGGTACGTGCTCACCCGGGCCATGTTCACTCTCCTCCCGCTCGGTCCTCTCCCGGGGGTAAGTCTGCCCCGCGTGGCCCCGTCCCCGCCGGCTGCCCGAGGACCGAGGACCGAGGACCGATGACGGGGGACGGCGTGGGGTTGGGGTATCAGGGCCCGACGGCCCAGACGACCGCGACCTGCACCGTGGTGTCCTGGGTGCCCGGCTGGAGCGGCACCGCAGGAAGGACGGGGACTCCGCCGGCGGACGTCGAGGAGGCCTGGCCGGAGGTGGCGTACCCGCCGGTCTGGTCGGTGATCGACCGCAGGCCCCGCAACGTCAGGCCGGCGGCGCCGGCGAGCTGCTCGGCGTCGGCGTGGGCGGCGGCCACCGCCTTCTGGCGGGCCTGCGCGAGCGCCGGGTTGTCGTCGGCGACGGAAAACGACACGCCGTCGAGGCGTCCCGCGTCGCCGGCCGCGGCGAGGGCGTCGTCGAGGATCCTGCCGGCTTTCGACAGGTCGTGGATGGTGACGGTCACCACGTCGCTCACGTGGTAGCCGGTGACCCCGTTGTGTCCCCGCTGGGCGTAGAGCTGGAGCTGGGAGGTCTGGATGTCGGCCGTCCTGATGCCTTGGCGCTCGAGGGCGGACTGCACGGCAGTCGAGGTGGCGTCGTTGGCTCCGAGGGCGGACGTGACGCGGGCGCCGGTGTTCTCGACGCCGACCTGGGCGGTCATCACGTCGGGCGTGCCCGACACGGTGCCCGTGCCGGTGGTGGTGATCGTCGCCCCGGGCGCCGCGGCGGTGGCCGCGACCAGGTGGGCGGGACGCTGGTGGGCGGGACGCTGGTGGGCCGCGCCGGGCGTGGCTGCGCCGCATCCGGTGAGGGCGACCAGGGCCGCGGTGGTCAGGACGGGGATCGAGCGTCGCATGCCCGTCTGACGTCGCGGGGCGCGTCGGTGGTTCCCTCGACCGGGCCGGTGGTCGCTCGGGCGCAGTTTCGGCCCGGCCGCCGAGCTTCGGTCACGAACCCGCGCCCAGCGCCGTCAACCGTCACCAGAAACGGCAGATGCCCGGCCGATCGACCCCCAGACCGGGAGGGAGGAGCCGGGCTCGACCCGGCTACGAGATCAACGCGGCGGCGGGCAGGCCGGATCTCCCGGCTGCAGGATGGAGAGACCCGGAGCGCTCGGCCAGCCAGGCGGTGAGGGCGTCGGCGGGCATCGGTCGGGCGAAGTAGAAGCCCTGCGCGAGGTCGCATCCCGACTCGGCGAGCCACGCCGCGTCCTCGGCCGTCTCGACGCCCTCCGCGACGACACGCAACCCGAGATCGCGGCCGAGGCCGATGACGCTGCGCAGGATGTGCCGCTGACGGGGATCGGCCCGCAGGAAGCTCCGGTCGATCTTGATCTCGTCCAGGGGGAGCGTCCCGAGGTACGCGAGCGACGAGTACCCGGTGCCGAAGTCGTCGATGCTCACCTCGACGCCGAGTGCCCGTAGATCGACCAGGGTCCTCGTGGTCTGGTCCTGGCCGGAGAGCGACGCGCTCTCGGTGACCTCCACCACCAGCAACCCGCCAGGAAGGTCGGCGTCGCCCAGCCACCCGGCCATCCTGGCGGTCGATCCGGGGTCGGCGAGGTCGTCCGCCGAGAGGTTGACCGCCATCCGGATCCCGTCGCCGCTCGACCGCAGCTGGCGGAGGGCCATCGGCACGATGTGGGCGGTCAGCTCGGGGACCATGCCCGCCTCCTCGAGGAGGGCGACGACGCAATCGGCGCCGAGCAGCCCGTGCGTCGGGTGCATCCAGCGCACCAGACCCTCGACGCCGACCACCGCCCCGGTGCGCAGGTGCACCTTCGGCTGGTAGTGCAACACCAGCTCGTCGTCGCGCCGGAGGGCGCGCCGCAGGTCACCGAGTAGGCCCGGCTCCGGGGAGGACCCCGGCGCCGGTCGCGAGTCGCGGCGACGCTGGGACCGCTTCGACGCGTACATCGACAGGTCGGCCCGCAGGAGCAGATCGGTCAGCTCCCTGCCCTGCTCGGGATACGACGCCGCCCCGATGCTGGCCTCGATCCGCACCGAGTCCGCGCTGAGTCGGACAGGCCGCCCGAGCTCCCGACGCAGCTCCGACGCCGTCACCTCGGCGCGCCCCGCACCCTCGGCGGTGAGCACCACGGCAAACTCGTCGCCACCCAGGCGCGCCAGGATGTCGCCCGGCCGCAGCCCGGCCCGAAGGCGGCGGGCCATCTCCACGAGGAGCTCGTCGCCGCAGGCGTGGCCGAAGCGGTCGTTGACCTCCTTGAAGCGGTCGAGGTCGACGACCAGCACGCTGAGCAAATCACCTTCGGCTTCGGCCCGCGCCAGAGCGTGGCCGACCTGCTCGGAGAAGGCCCGCCGGTTGACCAGACCGGTGAGGGGATCGTGGTTGGCCTCGTGGCGCTCCGCCTGGCGGAGACGGGCGTTGTCGACCACCACGGTGCCCTCGAGGGCCAGCTGCCCGAGCACCTCCCGGGCGCGGGCGGCCCACGAGCGCCGCGGCTCGGGAGCGCCGCAGAGCACCAGGCCGAGCGGGCCGTCGCTCGAGAGCAGGGGGATGGCCACCAGGCTGCCCAGCCCGAGCACCTGCGCCACCCCGTTGGCGCGGACCTGCCCGGCAACGGCCGTGTCCGGGATGAGGTCGGGACCCGGCGCGTCCCCCTGCACCGTCCGCCTCCACACCGGCGAGTCCCCAGCCAGCCGCCCGACCAGGCGGGCGCGCAGCTCGTCGGCCAACGCCGGGGCGGCGCCGACGGTGGCCACCTCGCTGATCACCCCGGCCCCGTCGACCAGGTACGCGCACCCAGTGGGGAGCCCGAGGGCACGAGCGGATGCCGAGACGATGGCCTCGGCCGCCTCCATGGGCGAGCAGGCCCGGACGCCGGCCTCGAGCAGCTGGCGCAGCGCGGCGGTCGTGTCGTGGTCGAGGTGGCCCCCGACCGGAGTCGGAGAGGACCCACACGCCGCGCAGAGCCCGGGATCGTCCGACCCCCCTCCGAGATCCTCTCCACCCAGCCCGTCCACGCGAAACCTCCCGGACCGTCGCGCCTCGCGCAACCGCGCGCCGTCCCGAACCTCTTCGACCATCCCGACGGGTACTTGACCGGGTTTCCGACTCCGGTCCCTCAGTCGCGTCGCTCCTGCAGCGCCCGCCACACCCGCTCGGGGCTGAGCGGCAGGTCGATGTGGCGCACCCCCCAGGGACCGAGGGCGTCGAGGACCGCGTTCTGGATCGCCGCCGTGCTGCCGACGGTCCCCGACTCGCCGACGCCCTTCATGCCGAGCGGGTTGCGCGGGGATGGGGTGACGGTCTCGCCGAGCTCCCAGGAAGGAAGGTCGGCGGCGCTCGGGACCAGGTAGTCGGCCAGGTTGGTGGTGAGCGGGTTGCCGGCGTCGTCGTAGACGACCGCCTCGAAGAGGGCCTGGGCCACGCCCTGGGCCAGGCCACCGTGGACCTGGCCGGCGACCACCAGCGGGTTGACGACGGTCCCGCAGTCGTCGACCGCCACCATCCGGCGCAGCCTCACCATCCCCGTGTCGGTATCGACGTCCACCACGGCGACGTGGGTGCCGAAGGGGTAGGTGCCGGACTCCTGGGCGAAGTCGTCGTCGGCGGCCAGGTCGACCCGCCGGTCGCTGGCCGCGGCGGCGACCTCCGCCCAGCCGATGCTCCTGGCCGGCACGCCCGCCACCGACCAGCGGCCGTCCCCGGCGCCCACCAGGTCCTCGGGGGCAGCCTCGAGCAGATCGGCGGCGACCTCCCTGGCCCGCGCCACCACCTCGGTGGCCGCCCGGAAGATGGCGCTACCGGCCAGCTGTCCCGACCGGGAGCCAAAGGTCCCCGTCCCCCTGGCCACCGCATCGGTGTCGGAGTGGACGACCCGGATCCGCTCCATGGGCAGGCCGAGCACGCTGGCCGCCACCTGGGCGAAGGTCGTCTCGTGGCCCTGTCCGTGCGGGGCCGCTCCCGTCGAGACGGTGGCCGTGGCGTCGGCGTCGATGCGCACCGCCCCGAACTCCGGACCCGACCCGCTCACCTCGCAGAAGCACGAGACCCCGACACCCATCGCCACCGGGTCGCCGAGCCGTCGGCGCTCGGCCTGCTCGGCCCGCAGCTTCTCGTAGTCGGAGAGGCGCAGCGCCTCGTCGAGCGCAGCCTCGTAATCGCCGCTGTCGTAGGAGGCCCCGGCCGGGCTGGCATAGGGAAACTGGTTGGGTCGGATCAGGTTGCGGCGCCGCACCTCGACCGGGTCGATGCCGAGCTCGCCGGCCAGCAGGTCCATGGAGCGCTCCAGCATGGCCGTGGCCTCGGGGCGCCCCGCTCCCCGGTAGGGCCCGACCGGACTGGTGTTGGTCACCACCGCCTGCGAGCGCAGGTCGATCCTCGGGATCCGGTAGGCGCCCGATGCCATCATCCGGCTGGTGCGGGTGGCGATCCCACCCCGCCACACGTAGGCGCCGACCTCGGTGACCGTGCGGGCCCGCAGGCCGACGATGACCCCGTCGCGGCGGGCACCCAGCTCGACGTCCTGGACCTGGCCGCGGCCCTGGGTCATGGCCACCAGGTTCTCCGAGCGGGTCTCGACCCAGCGGACGGGCCGCCCCAGCCTGCGGGCCAGCGCCGCGACGACCAGGTGCTCGGGGTAGACCCCGCCCTTGGCGCCGAAGCCACCACCGACCGCAGGGGCCACCACCCGCACCTGCTCCGGTGCCAGGCCGAACGCCTCGCAGATGACCGCCCGCACCCGGAACGGGGCCTGGGTGCTGGCCCACACCGTCAGCCGGTCGCCGTCACCCGGCACGGCCAGCGCCCCGCCGCACTCCAGGGGGATCGCCGCCACCCGCTGGTTGTGGAACCTGGCGGTGACCACCACCTCCGCACCCGCCAGGGCGTCACCTTCGGCGGGGGTGGGGGCCAGATCGATCACGACGTTGGTGTGGTGCTCGGGGAACAGCAGGGGCGCCCCCGGCTCCAGTGCCGCGAGCGGGTCGACGACCGCCGCCAGCTCGTCGAGGTCGACCTCCACCAGCTCGGCGGCGTCGACCGCCTCGGCCACGGTCCCGGCCACGACCACGGCCACCGCCTCCCCGACGAAGCGCACCCGGTCACCCGCCAGGCACGGCCGGCGCAGGTGGGCCCGATCGGGGCCCGGCGGGACCGGGGGCGCCTCGTCGAGGGTGGGCAGGTCGAGGTCGGCGGCGGTGAACACCCCGACCACGCCGGGCATGGCGCGCGCCGCCTCGGCGTCGATCGAGCGGATCCGGGCGTGGGCGGCGGGCGAGCGGACGAACTGGACGTGCAGGCCGCCCTCGGCCGGCAGGTCGGCCACATAGCGGCCCTCACCGCGCAGGAGGGCTGGATCCTCCCGTCGCTGCACGGCGTGACCGAGTACCGAGACCGAGGTCGACATCCTCGGGACGCTACGCCGTGTCCGTCGGCCGGCGTGGCTGCGCACGACGGGCGGTCGTGCGCCGACTGATCCTTCCCGGTGCAGCTCGGGCCGCCGCATGGCGGTTGCATCCCGACCGGGGTGGTCATACGCTCCTCATCGGTAGGGGGACGAGGCCGCCGACGGCGGAGGACAGGCGTCCTGCTACGTCGAGGAGGTCGACCAGCGATGACGACAGTCGATGCGGCACGGGCCGGCACGGCGAGGCCCAGCCGGCCCCGTGGGCGCCGACTGGCCTCGGTCCTGGGAGCCCTGACGATCACCGCTGCGGGGATGGCGTCCGGCGCGGCGGGGGCCAGCGCCGCCCCGTCGGCCGGCCACGCCGCCCCGGCGCCCCCCGTCCCCGCATCGACGGCGGGCGCCACCGGCGGGGCCGACCTCGGGCCCAACGTCTACGTGTTCGACCCGTCCATGCCCCAGAGCCAGATCCAGTCCACCGTCGACGCCATCGCCAACCAGCAGGTCTCCAACCAGTTCGGCCCGCAGCGCTACGCCCTGCTCTTCGAGCCCGGCACCTACGGCTCGGTGAGCGCTCCCCTCACCTTCCAGGTCGGCTACTACACCGAGGTGGCCGGCCTCGGGACGTCGCCCGGCGCGGTCACCATCAACGGATCCGTCGACGTCCACAACCAGTGCTCGGCCAGCGGCTGCGACGCCCTCGACAACTTCTGGCGCTCGCTGTCCAACCTGACCATCGACCTTCCGCCCTCCACGAGCTGCCAGACCAGCGCCGAGTTCTGGGCCGTCTCCCAGGCCTCGCCCATGCGCAGGGTGGCGGTCAACGGCGGCAACGTGGCGCTGCAGGACTACTGCTCCGCCGGCCCGCAGTACGCGAGCGGTGGGTACATCGCCGACTCGGCGTTCACCGGCGGCACCGTCATCAACGGCTCCCAGCAGCAGTTCCTCGTCAGGAACACCAACCTCGACGGGTGGACCAACGGGGTGTGGAACCAGGTCTTCTCCGGTGACCACGGCGCCCCGGCCCAATCGTTCTCGGCCAACTCCGGACTCTCGGGCGGCACCCCGCCCTACACCACGCTGGCGACCAGCCCGGTGACCCAGGAGAAGCCCTTCCTCACCACCGGCCGCGGCGGCCACCTCGACGTGATGGTGCCATCGGTGCGGCACGACTCGGTGGGCCCGTCGTGGACCGGCGGACCGACAGCGGGCACGTCGATCCCCATCCAGCGGTTCTTCGTCGCCCGACCGGGTGACCCGGCGGGGAGGATCAACGCCGCCCTGGCCCACGGCCAGGACCTGATCCTCGCCCCGGGGATCTACCGTCTCACCCGACCCATCTCGGTCACCCGACCCGACACGGTGGTGCTCGGGCTCGGCCTGGCCACCCTCGTCCCCGAGCACGGCAACGCGTCGATGCAGGTGGCCGACGTTCCCGGCGTGAAGCTGTCCGGGATGATCTTCGACGCAGGACCCGTCAACTCCCGGGTCCTGCTGCAGATCGGCGGGGCCTGCGCCCAACTCGGGCGCGGCCACTGCCGACCGACCAGGGGGCGCCTGGATCCGGGCGCCAGCGCGAAGGATCCCACCTTGGTGCAGGACGTGTACTTCCGGATCGGTGGCGCCGAGCCGGGACGGGCCACCGACAGCCTCGTGGTGAACAGCCCCCACTCCATCCTCGACGACGTCTGGGCGTGGCGCGCCGACCACGGCGCCGGGGTGGGTTGGACGCGGAACACCGGCGCGACCGGCGTGGTGGTCAACGGCGACGACGTGACCGCCTACGGCCTGTTCGTCGAGCACTTCCAGAAGGACCAGGTGACCTGGAACGGGCAGGGCGGGACGGACATCTTCTTCCAGGACGAGATGCCCTACGACCCTCCCAGCCAGGCGGCGTGGATGGCCAACCCGACGACCAACGGCTACCCGGCGATCTCCGTCTCCCCCCAGGTGCGGAGCTTCGAGGGCTACGGGCTGGGCAGCTACTGCTACTTCGACCAGGGGGTCGACATCCACGCCACGAACGCGTTCGTCGCGCCCCACCGGCCGGGAGTCGAGCTCCACGACATCCTGACCCGCTTCCTCAACGGGTCGGGGGGCATCGACCATGTGATCAACGGCACCGGCGCGGCGGTGACCCAGGCGCAGCCCGGTCCGAGCGACGTGGTGACCTACCCGTAGGCGCAGGAATCGGGGCGCAGGGGTCAGGGCGCGGGGGTCAGGGCGCGAGGCGTCAGCACGCGCCGGGTGTCGTCGACCCGGCGGGTGAGCCCGGCCCGGTCGAGGTGCTCCAACAGCGGGACGGCGACGCGTCGCGACGTCGCCAGCGCCTGCCTGGCCTCGGACAGCGTGAAGGGTCCGGGCAGCGAGCCCAGGCGGAGCACGGCCTGGCGGGGGGCGTCGGGGAGGAGAACGACCCCGCCGGGGAGCAGGAGGACGGTGCCGGCGGCCGCGGCCGCGCCGAGGTGACGGGCGTCGAGCCCGGCGCCGGCCAGGTCGTCCGCGGTCGGGGCGTCGAACGGCGCCGTCGAGAGACCGGCGAGGATGGGTCGCAGCGCAGCGACGACCGGCTCGGCTAGGGCGCGGCGCGACCCGCGGGTGACCACCCGGCCGTCGGCCAGCGCCAGCGCGAGGTCAGGGCGCCCGCTGAGCAGGGGACCGAGCAGGGCGGCGTCGGGCAGGCCGAGGGCGCGGGTCGCCTCGGCCTCACCGACACCGTCGTGCACCAGCCGGTCGTCGCGCCGGGCGGCACCGTCGACGAGGGCGGCGAGGCCGCGCCCCCACCGATCCCACTCCGGGCGCGTGACGACCCAGCCGGCGTGCTCGACGGCGCCGGCCGCCGTCTGCCCGGGGGTCACCCCCAGCTGGGTCAGCAACCGGCGCGTGGCGACCGACCGCCGCCGCAGCTCGTCGGCGACGTCGGGGTGGTCACTGGCGTCGGCCAGCACACCGGCGCGCGCCCTGGCGGCGCCGCGCGCCCCGAGCTCGGGAGGGGCCGGGTCTATGACCACCACCCCGGTCACCACGCGGTGGCGCCCCGGGTCGCGAAGCAGGGCGCGGTCGCCGACCTGCAGGGGGAGCGGCCTGCGCAGCGAGAGACGGCGGTGGGCGGCGTCGAGGGTTCTCACGTGCACCGGCACGGCGGCGCTGCCGATGTGGAGGACCAGCTCCTGCGGCAGCCGGTCCACGCCCGCGGTGGTGAGCCGGACGTCGGCCCGGTCGCTGCGCAGCCAGGCGCCCGGCGTCAGGAGGGCCTGGCCCCGCGTCGGACGCCGGCGGGGCTGGCCGCGCAGGTTGACCGCGACGCGTGCCGGCGCGTCGACCGCGTCGAGCGGAGAGCCCATGCGCTCGAGGCGGCGGACCGAGACGCGCTCGTCGTCGAGGCTCATCACGTCGTCGACCGCGATCCGCCCGGCGCCGAGGGTGCCGGTGACCACGGTGCCGAAGCCGGTCACGGTGAAGGACCGGTCCACCCACAGCCGGACCCTGGCGCCGACGTCGGGGCTCGGCAGCCCGGCCACGAGCCGGCCGAGCGCGGCGCGCAGCTCGGCCAACCCCGTGCCGTCGACCACCGACACCGCGACCGCATCGACCCGGCCCAGGCTCGTCGTGGCCAACCTGGCCGTCGCGTCGGCCACGGCCGGGCCGGGATCGGCCAGGTCGCTGCGGCTCACCGCGAGCAGCCCGTGGCGGACCCCGAGGGCGTCGATGGCGGCCACGTGCTCGGTGGTCTGCGCGGACCAGCCACCGTCGGCGGCCACCACCACCAGCACCGCGGGGACCGGGCCGACGCCGGCCAGCATGTTGGTGGTGAACCGCTCGTGGCCAGGGACGTCGACGAAGGCCACGTCGTGGCCGCCCGGCAGCGTGGTCCACGCGTAGCCGAGGTCGATGGTCATGCCCCGGCGGCGCTCCTCGGCCCAACGGTCCGGCTCCATGCCGGTGAGGGCGCGCACCAGCGCCGACTTGCCGTGGTCCACGTGGCCGGCGGTGGCGATCACCTGCAGCGCAGGACCGCCTCGGCGAGCGCGGCGTCGTCGGCGGGGGGGATGCAGCGCAGGTCGAGCAGGCACCGCCCGTGGGCGACGGTACCCACCACGCACGGATCGCCGAGCCGGAGAGCTCCGACCATCTCCTCGGGGACCGCGACGGCCCAACCGGCCAGCTCCAGCCCGGGCGCACCACCGCCGCCGACCGCGCCGGCGTGGGCGACCACCTCGCCGCCGATCCGGGCGGCCAGCGCGTCGCACCTGGCTCTGAGCCGGTCGGGGTCGGCGTGCAGGGCCAGGTGGACCGGCGTGGGCGGCCCCACCAGGGTGGCCTCGAGCGCGGCGAGGGTCAGCTTGTCCACCCGGAGGGCCCGGGCCAGGGGATGGCGGCGGAGCCGGTCGACCAGGTCGGCGCGGCCGGCCACGATGCCGAGCTGCGGGCCGCCGAGCAGCTTGTCGCCGCTGGCGGTGACCAGGTCGGCGCCGGCGCGCAGCGCCGTGGTCACGTCCGGCTCGTCGCGCAGCAGGGGATCGGGGCGCAACAGGCCGGACCCGACGTCGACCACCAGCGGCGGCCCGAGCCGGGACAGCTCGGCGACGGTCGCCTCCGAGGCGAATCCGGTCACCCGGAAGTTCGACGGGTGGACCTTGAGGATGCAGCCCGTCTCGGCCCCGACGGCCCCTGCGTAGTCGGCGGTCGTCGTGCGGTTGGTCGTGCCGACCTTGCGCCGCCGCGCGCCGGTGGTCACGGCCAGGTCCGGCAGCCGGAAGCCGTCGCCGATCTCGACCAGCTCGCCGCGGCCCCAGACGACCTCCTGCCCGGCGGCCAGCACGGTGAGCGCGAGGAGCAGGGCGGCCGCGCCGTTGTTGACCACGTGCACGTCGCCGGCGTCGGGCAGGGCGGCCCTGAGCGCCTCCAGCGCGCCGGCGCCCCGCCGGCGTCTCCGCCCGTCGGCGACGTCGAGCTCCACGTCGACGTAGCCCGACGCGTCGACCACCGCCTCGACGGCGCCCTCCGACATCGGCGCCCGTCCGAGGTTGGTGTGGACCACGACGCCGGTGGCGTTGAGGACCGGCCGCAGGCTCACCCGTCGGGCCGGCAGGCGCCGGATGACCTCGTCGACGACCTCGGCCGGTGGCGTCGAGCCTGCCCTGACCGACTCCTGCGCGGCCCGGACGGCGCGGAGGACCACGGCGCGCGACCAGCGCTGGAGGGCGCCCTGCACCCGGCGGTCGCCGAGCACGTCGTTGGTGGGTGGGACCCGCCGGCGCGGGTCGTCGATGTCGGTCATGACCCGCCTGCTGAGTCGTCGGAGCGGAGGCGGACGGGAATCGAACCCGCCGGACCCGCAAGCAGGCCCCACCGGTTTTGAAGACCGGGAGGGTCACCAGACACCTCAACGCCTCCCCGAGAGCCGTAGCGCTCGTGGCCGCGAGGTTACCCGAGGTCGGACCCGTGGTCCCCGCCGGCGTGGGCCGCCCGAGCAGGCAGACTGGCGTCATGGCGACGACCGACCGCGGCATCGTGCCCACCCCGTTCCGGTTGACGGCGACGGCCCACGGCGGGGGGTGCGCGTGCAAGATCGCGCCGGGTCAGCTGGAGGTGATGGTCGCCGGCCTCGCAGGGAGGCCATTCCCCCAGCTCGTCGTGGGGCTCGACGACGGCGACGACGCCGCGGTGGTCCGCCTGGAGGGCGGCCGGGGCGTGATCAGCACCGCCGACTACTTCACGCCCGTCGTCGACGACGCCTACGACTGGGGGAGGATCGCCGCGGCCAACGCCCTGTCCGACGTGTACGCCATGGGCGGGACGCCGATCCTCGCCATCAACCTGCTCTGCTGGCCCGCCGACGTCCTGCCGATGGAGCTGGCCGGCGAGGTGCTCCGCGGCGGCCTCGACGTGGCCACCCAGGCCGGCTGCCCGGTCGCCGGCGGCCACAGCGTCGACGATCCCGAGCCCAAGTACGGGATGGCGGTCACCGGGCTGGTCGACATCGACCGGCTGCTGCGCAACGACGCCGGCACACCGGGGCTCCCGCTGTCGCTCAGCAAGCCGCTCGGGCTCGGGATGCTCAACAACCGGCACAAGCAGACCGGGGAGGTGTTCGCCCACGCCGTGGCCACCATGGTCGAGCTCAACGACGGGGCGTCGCGCGCCGCCGTCGCCGCCGGGTCCCGCTGCGCGACGGACGTGACCGGCTTCGGCCTGCTCGGCCACCTCTTCAAGCTGGCCCGGGCCAGCGGGGTGACCGCCGTGGTCGACGCCGCCGCCGTCCCCTACCTCGACGGGGCGAGGGTGGCGGCTTCGGCCGGCTTCGTGAGCGGCGGCACGCGGCGCAACCTGGAGTGGGTCACCCCGCACACGTCGTTTGCCTCGAGCATCGACGAGGTCGAGCGGTTGCTCCTGGCCGACGCCCAGACCAGCGGCGGACTGCTCGTCGCCGGCGAGGTGCCCGGCCTGCCCGTCGTCGGCGAGCTCGTGGCCAGGCGCGGCGCCGTGGTCGAGGTGCGCTGACGCCCGCCGGCGGACCGCGCCTGGCGAGGCGCCGGACCCGCGCTCAGGTGCGGCCCTGCTCGCCGCGCTCGATCCGGGCCCGCTGGGGCACGACCACGTAGCGGGGATCGTCGGCCGACTGCTGGCCGGCGTGAAAGATCCCGAACCGGGTGCACACCGACCCGGCCACGAACGAGGCGCCGGCGGCGGCCGCGGCCACCCGACTCCGCCGTCCGGCCACCGCGGCGAGGACGGTGCCGCCGGCGTTCAACGCCTTGGCCGCCCTCAGGTACCCGGCCGCCCTGCCCTCGTGCAGCGGCTCGGCGGTGATGCCCATCGACGCCTCCATCCGCTGGGACACGGCCGCCTCGAGCACGGCCCCGCCGACGGCCAGGGCCAGCGCCGGGGCCGACTCGGCCAGCGGCGCGGCCAGCATCCCCATGCCACCCGCGGCGGCGGACGCCGAGCTGACGAACACGAACGGCAGGTGCCGGCGCGCCTCGTGCCAGCTCGGCGTGGCCGTGTCGCTGAGCAGCACGGCGGTGTAGGAGGCCAGGGCAGGGGCGAGCGTGGCCGCGACCAGGCCGGCGCCGCGCGCCCGGATGGAGCCCGGTCCGCCGACCAGGCGGCGCAGCGGGCGGGGGAGCAGTCGGCGCACCTCGGTGGCCGCAGCCAGACCGGCCAGCGGCGCGTAGCCGCTCAGGATCCACGTTCCCACGCTCATCGGCGAGGTGATCTTGGCCACCCGCAGCATGTGGTGGAACCGTGACGGCCGGCCGAGGTCGTGGACCAGCGCGGCGAACGAGACGGTCACGGCGCCGAGCGCCGTCAGCCTCGACGTGGCCCGCAGCCGGGGGCGGCGGGTCAGGTCGGCGCCGGCCGCGAGCAACGACGAGCCGCCCGCCAGGCCGCCGAGGAACAGGTAGGCCGGGATGTCGGCCTCCCACGGCGACGCCTTGACGATCGGCCGGTTGTAGTAGGACTCGAACTCGGCGGGGGGCACCATCAGCGTCTCGCCGCGGCCGCGTCGCCGCCGGCGGCCACCGCCGCGTGCGTCGCCGGCCTCGAGGATGGTCACCGGCGCCGCCCGGCGGCGAAGGCGGCGAAGGTCCCGGCCAGCATGCCGAGAGCGGCCACCCCGGCCGTCCGCCACATCTGCGGCAGCTCCCTCGTCGTCACCACGGGGTCGGGGGGCAGCCCGTAGACCTCGGGCTCGTCGAGCAGCAGGAACATGGCCCCGCTCCCCCCGACACCGTCGTCGGGGTCGTGCCCGTAGAGCTGGGCGTGGTCGACGCCCGCCTCGACCAGGGTGGCCAGGCGCCGGTCGGCCCGCACCCGGAGGTCGTCGAGGTCGCCGAACTGGATCGACTGCGTCGGGCACGCCTGGGCGCAGGCCGGCTCCATGTCGCCCTTGAGCCGGTCGTAGCAGAGGGTGCACTTCTGGGCCAGCCCGACGGCGGCGTCGTGGTCGGGGCCGGTGCGCCGCTCGATGACCCCGTAGGGGCACGCCGGCACGCAGTAGCCGCACCCGTTGCAGATCTCGTTCTGGACCACGACGGTGGCGAACTCGGTGCGGAACAGGGCCCCGGTCGGGCAGACGTCCAGGCAGGCGGCGTGGGTGCAGTGCTTGCACACGTCGGACTCCATCAGCCACCGGAACGACGGCCTGGCCGGGTCGTCGGTGCCAGGCTGCTCGACGAAGGCGACGTGTCGCCAGGTGGACGCACCGAGGCCGACGGAGTTGTCGTACGACATCCCGGTCAGGTCGAGGCCGTCCTCGGGGACGTGGTTCCACTCCTTGCACGCCACCTCGCAGGCCTTGCAGCCGATGCAGACGCTCGTGTCGGTGAAGAAGCCCTTGCGCGCCGGGGGGGCGACGTGCCCGGCGTCGACGGCCGCGTCGATCGGCCCGAAGAAGCTGTCGGCCAGGCCGGTCATCGCCTCACTGCTCCGTTCCCGTGGTCTCGGTGATGCCCGCTCGACGCCGGTACTCCTCGAGGAAGGCGAGCAGGGCCGGACCCCGCGGCCGCCGGCCGGGCCGGATGTCGCAGGTCGCCGCCTTGGTCTCCTGGATGTGCACGTTGGGGTCGAGGACCACCGACATCAGCTCGTTGGCCGCGTCGCCGGTGGTGAGACCGTTGGATCCCCAGTGGTACGGCAGGCCGATCTGGTGGATCGTGCGACCCTGCGCCCTGAGGGGGCGCATCCGCTCGGTGACCATGACCCTCGCCTCGATGGCGTTGCGGGCCGAGACGATCGTCGCCCACCCGAGGTGATCGAGGCCCCGCTCGGCGGCCAACTCCGGGCTGACCTCGCAGAAGAACGCCGGCTGCAGCTCGGAGAGGTAGGGCAGGAACCGGCTCATCCCGCCCGCCGTGTGGTGCTCGGTCAGCCGGTAGGTCGTGAAGGCGTAGGGGAACACGTCGCGACCGGGGTCGTCGCCGCTCGGGTGGTACCGGTTGTCGGGCCGGGAGTGGACGCCTCGCGCCGGGTTGCGCTGCTGGCGGTGCAGCGGGTTGGCCACCGGCGACTCCTGCGGCTCGTAGTGGGTCGGCAGCGGCCCGTCGGTCAGGCCGGAGGGGGCGTAGAGCCACGCTTTGCCGTCGGTCTGCATGATGAAGGGCTGGTCGCCGGCGATGGCGTCCTCGGACTCGGCGCCTGGGGGCGGTCGGTAGTCGGGGCGCTTGTCCGGCTGGAAGTCCGGGACGTCGTGGCCGGTCCACCTGCCCTGCTCCTCGTCCCACCACACGTACGCCTTGCGCTCGCTCCACGGCTTGCCTTCGGGGTCGGCGGACGCCCGGTTGTAGAGGATCCGCCGGTTGGCCGGCCACGCCCAGCCCCACTCGGGCGCCACCCAGCTCTGGTCCGCTCCCGGCTTGCGGCGCGCCGCCTGGTTGACGCCGTCGGCGTTCACCCCGCAGTAGATCCAGCAGCCGCACGCCGTCGATCCGTCGTCCTTCAGTGCGGTGTACGCCGGCAAGGGGTGGCCTCCGGCGTCCCAGCCGTTGACCTCGGCCAGGACGGCCTGGGCGTCGGGCTCGGCGTGGGCCCCTCCGGTGGGGTAGTCCCAGGTCAGGTCGAGGACGGGGCGGTCCATCTCGTCGGTCGAGGCGGCCAGCTTCTCGCGGATGACGCGCCCGAGGTGGAAGTAGAACCACAGGTCGCTGCGGGCGTCGCCGGCGGGCTCGATCGCCTGGTGGTGCCACTGCAGCATCCGCTGGGTGTTGGTGAAGCTGCCGCTCTTCTCGGTGTGGGCCGCGGCCGGCAGGAAGAAGACCTCGGTGCCGATGTCGGCGGTCCGCATCTCACCCGTCTCGATCTCCGGGCCGTCCTTCCACCACGTGGCGCTCTCGATCATCACCATGTCGCGCACCACCAGCCAGTCGAGGTTGGCCAGGCCGAGGCGCTGCATCTTGGCGTTGGCGCTCCCGACGGCCGGGTTCTCGCCGACCAGGAAGTACCCACCGCCGCCCTGGTCGATCTGGCGCATCACGGTGGCGTAGGTGCCGTGGTCGCCGGTGAGGCGGGGGAGGTAGTCGAAGCAGAAGTCGTTGTCCGCCGTGGCCGCGTCCCCCCACCACGCCTTGAGCAGGCTGACCGCGTAGGCGCGCATGTGACCCCAATAGCCCTGCGTGCCGGCATCCGCGGCGACGAAGTCGTCGAGGCTCTGGTGCTCGTGGGCGTGGGGCATCGGGATGTAGCCGGGCAGCAGGTTGAACAGCGTCGGGATGTCGGTGGACCCCTGGATGCTGGCGTGACCCCGGAGGGCGAGGATCCCCCCGCCGGGGCGGCCGATGTTGCCGAGGAGGGCCTGCAGGATGGCCGCGGTCCTGATGTACTGGGCGCCGACGCTGTGGTGGGTCCAGCCCACGGCGTAGGCGAACGCCGACGTCCGCTCCCGACCGGAGTTGGCCGTGAGGGCCTCGGCGACCTGCGCGAACAGGTCCTCGGGCACGCCGCACACGTCGGCGACGACGTGGGGGGTGTAGCGGGCGAAGTGCCGCTTGAGGATCTGGTACACGCAGCGGGGGTGCTGCAGCGTCGGGTCCGTGTCCGGCTCGCCGTGGATGGCCGGGCCGCCGCTGCCGTGGCTGTGGCCCTCGGCGCTCCCGTTGTCGCCGGCACCGGCCTTCTGGTCGTAGTCGGAGTCGCGCGCCCCCGCCGCCGGCGACTCCTCGACGCCCTGGTACTGCCACGACGACGTGTCGTAGGAGCGGGATTCGGGGTCGAACCCGGAGAAGACCCCGTCGAGGTCCTCGCTGTCGATGTACTGCTCGCTGATGATGGTGCTGGCGTTGGTGTAGGCGCGGACGTAGTCACGGAAGTCGGTGCCGGTCTCGAGGACGTGGTTGATCAGGCCCCCGAGGAAGGCGATGTCGGAGCCGACCCGGATCGGGACGTGCAGGTCGGCGACCGCGCTGGTGCGGGTGAACCGGGGGTCGACGTGGATGATCTTGGCGCCACGCGCCTTGGCCTCCATCACCCACTGGAACCCGACGGGGTGGGCCTCCGCCATGTTGGATCCCTGGATGACGATGCAGTCAGCGTTGGCGAGGTCCTGCTGGAAGGTGGTGGCCCCTCCACGACCGAACGATGTCCCCAGACCGGGAACGGTGGAGGAGTGTCATATGCGGGCCTGGTTCTCGACCTGGATGGCGCCGAGGGCCGTGTACAGCTTCTTCATGAGGTAGTTCTCCTCGTTGTCGAGGGTCGCTCCTCCGAGGCTGGCCAGGCCCATGGTCCTGCGGGTCCGCGTGCCGTCCTGCTCCCATTCCCAGCTCTCCCGGCGGGACTGGATCACCCGGTCGGCGATCATGTCCATGGCCACGTCGAGGTCGAGCGACTCCCACTGGGTGCCGTGCGGGCGCCGGTACCTGACCCGGTGCTCCCGACCCGGGCCCGTCACCAGCTGCTTGCTGGCCGAGCCCTTGGGGCAGAGGTGGCCTCGCGACACCGGCGAATCGGGGTCGCCCTCGATCTGGGAGATGGCCCCGTCCTTGACGTAGACCTTCTGGCCGCAGCCCACCGCGCAGTACGGGCAGACGCTGGTGACCACCTTGTCCGCCTCGGCCGTGCGGGGCTGGCGCGAGCGGCTGGCGGCCGACTCGGCCGCGGTGCCCCGCCCCAGACGATCGGTGGAGGTCAGCTGCTGGTAGACCGGCCAGCTGTCCAGGAGCCTGCGGATGACCACGAGGCGACGTTACCCACACCGGTGACGAGACACACAAACCACCACGGTCCTACTTGGTGAGGGTGTAGCCGGCGGCCAGGTCGAGGGCCACGGCCACGGTCAGGTGCACGAGCCAGGCACCGACGAGGAGGTGGACCAGGCCGAGCAGCCGCTCGCCCACCTTCAGGCTGAGGCTGGCTGAAGGCCGCGGACATGCGGCCGGCTGCACCGGCTCGCGACGCGTCGGAACCCGGCGTCGGCCCACCCCTCCGGACCGAGGCGCTCCTCGGACTTCGAGCCTAGAGTCGAGCGAATCGCGAGAGCTTCCGCTGCGACCTGACCGGCAGGTGACCGACATGACCCAGAGCACGCTTCCCGCCCTCAGCGAGGAGTTCCTCACCGACGGCTACGCCGCCCCGTGGGCGCTCACCGACGAGCACCGGCAGTGGCAGAAGTCGGTGCGGGCCTTCGTGGAGTCCGCGGTCGCACCGGGCGCGGCCGAGCGCAGCGTCGAGGCGCGCTTCGACGCCGACCTCGTCGCCGAGATCGGGAAGCTCGGCGCCTTCGGGCTGCTCGCCCCCGAGGAGCTCGGCGGGGAGGGTGCCGACCTGCGCACCCTCTGCCTGGCCGCCGAGGAGGTCGCCACCGTCGACTCGTCCCTCGCGGTCACGGTGCACGTCCAGGCCATCAGCGTGGCCCTGCTCGCCCACTTGGCCGCCGACCGGCCCGAGCTGCTGCGCGACGTGCTGCCCGCGGCGTGCTCCGGCGAGACGTTCATCTCCTTCGGGCTCACCGAACCTTCGGGCGGGTCCGACGCCGGCAACATCGCCACCAGGGCCAGGCGCGACGGCGACGACTGGGTGATCGACGGGGCCAAGCAATTCATCACCAACTCCGGCACGCCGTTCTCCAGGTACGTGATCCTCTTTGCCGCCACCGGGGAGCCGGCCGGCAGGCGATCGCCGGTGTCCGCGTTCCTGGTGCCCCTCGACGCCCCCGGCGTCACCGTCGGACCGCTCTACCCCAAGATGGGCTGGCGCTCGTCCGACACCCACCCGTTGTACTTCGACGACGTGCGGGTCCCGGCGTCGGCGCTCCTCGGCGTCGAGGGCCGCGGCTACCGCGAGGCCCTCGCCTTCCTCACCTGGGCCCGCTTCCCCATCGCGGCCATGAGCACCGGCCTGGCCAGGGGCTGCCTGACCGACACGCTGCGCTTCGTCAACGAGCGGGAGAGCTTCGGCCAGCCGCTCGGCAGCCACCAGTCGGTCGCCTTCCAGATCGCCGACATCGCCGTGCTGGCCTCCACCGCCAGGGTCATGACCTACGACGGCGCCTGGAAGTACGACAACGGGATGCCCATCGAGCGGGAGGCGGCGACGGCCAAGCTGCTCGCTTCCGAGGCGGCCAACAAGGCGGCCTACCTCGCTACCGGCCTGCAGGGCGGGTACGGGTTCATGGCCGACGGCGCAGCCACCCGCCACTACATGGACGCCAGGATCCTCACCATCGGCGAGGGCACCTCCGAGGTCCAGCGCATGCTGATCGCGCGGGGGCTCGGCCTGTCGGTCTGACGGTGCCGCCCCTCGAGAACCACACGCTCGACACGCCGTGGACCCGCGACTTCCACGACCTCCGCTACGAGTGGAGGCGGCTCTTTGCCGAGCTGCTCGGGACCTTCCTGCTCGTCGTGGTGGCAGCCGGCGCCGGCGTGGTCGACGCCAGGAGCCACGGCCAGGTCCCCCTCGACGCCCAGGTCGTGGCACCTGCGCTGATGGTCATGGCCGTCATCTACTTCATGGGCACGGTGAGCGGCGCCCACCTCAACCCGGCGGTGACGATCGCCTTCGCGCTGCGCAGGAACTTCCCCTGGAAGCGGGTGCCCGGCTACCTGGCCGCCGAGCTGGCCGGCGGTGTGCTCGCCGCCGGGTTCCTGCGCCTCGCGTTCTCCGACGTCGGCCACCTGGGCGCCAGCACCCCCGGAGCCGGGGTGAGCGCCGGAACGACCGTGCTCATGGAGGTCGTGCTCACCGCCGGCCTGGTCAGCGTGATCCTCGGCACGGCGTCGGGGGCGCGCAACGTCGGGACCAACGCGGCCATCGCCGTCGCCGGTTACATCGCCCTCGCCGGCCTGTGGGCCGCGCCGATCAGCGGGGCGTCGATGAACCCGGCCCGCTCGCTCGGCCCCGCGCTCGTCGGCGGCCACTGGACCGACTGGTGGGCCTACGTCGCCGGTCCGGTCGCCGGCGCGGTGATCGCCGTCGGCATCGCCTGGATCCTCCGGGGGGCGCCCTCGCCGGCAGGCAGCCAGGCGGCGCAGGGAACCGAGCCCGCTCCGGTTTCCGGCTCGCCGGGCTCGGCCTGATCCCGCCCTCGGCTACCGAACCGCCGCCGGTCTCGGCCTCGCCGTCGCCATGCCTACCTGACGGGCGCGGCGAGCTTCGTCCCGGTTCGGGACCGCAGCGGGACCTCACACCTCTTCCGGCGTGCCGCGGAGGCGGACCGAGTCGGGGGACAGGTCGGCGACCGTGGTGGCCCCGAGCAGCGCCATCGTGTTGCGCACCTCGGACCCGAGCAGGTCGGCGGCCCTCTGCACACCGCGCTCGCCGCCGGCCATCAGCCCGTAGAGGTAGGCCCGGCCGACCAGGCAGGCCCGGGCACCCAGCGCGACCGCCGCGACCACGTCGGCGCCCGAGAGGATCCCGCCGTCGAGGTAGACCTCGGCGCTGTCGCCCACCGCGTCGAGCACGCGGGGCAGCACCTCGAGGGGGACCGGTGAGCGGTCGAGTTGGCGGCCGCCGTGGTTGGAGACGACCACGGCGTCGGCGCCGGCCCCGACCACCGCCTTGGCGTCGGCGTCGCGCTGGATGCCCTTGACCACCAGCGGGCCGTCCCACTCCTGGCGGAGCCACTCGACGTCCGCGAGGGTCGCGGCCGGGTCGAACATGCGGGTGATCAGGTCGGCGACGGTCCCCTCGGAGCGGCGCAGCGACGCGAACTCGAGCGGCTGGGTGGTGAGCAGATCCCACCACCACGCCGGCCGGGTGGCCCCGTCGACAAAGGTCCGCAGCGTCAGCGACGGCGGGATGGTGAGCCCGTTGCGCACGTCGCGCAATCGGGGCCCGGCGACGGGGGTGTCGACGGTGAGGACCAGGGCCTCGTATCCCGCCGCCCTGGCCCGGGCGAGAAGGTCGCGGCTCGCGCCCCGGTCGCGCCACAGGTAGAGCTGGAACCACAGTCGAGCTGCGGGCACCGCCGCGGTCAGACGCTCGATGGACGTGGTGCCCATGGTGGAGAGGGCGTAGGGGATGCCGATCCGGGCGGCGACGCGGGCGACCGCCGGCTCGCCCTCGGTGTGCATCATCCGGGTGAAACCCGTCGGTGCGAAGACGAAGGGCAGCTCCGAGCGCCGCCCGAGGATCGCCGTCGAGGGGTCGACTGCGGAGACGTCGCGGAGCACCGTCGGAAGGAACTCGACCCGAGCGAACGAATCGCGCATCCGGGCCAGGGTGCGCTCGTCGCCCGCGGCGCCGTCGGTGTAGTCCCAGACCGCACGCGGGGCGCGCCGACGCGCCGCGGTGCGCAGGTCGGTGATCGACGCCACCGACGCCAGCCGCCTCGAGGTCGGGTCGACGGCCGGGCGCCGGGGCCGCAGCAGCGGCGAGAGGTCGGACCATCTGGGGACCTGGCGGGCGGTCACGGTGGGTTCCTACCCCGCTCCCGGCGGCGCCGCCCTCTATGCTGGTCTTTTGGGCGATGGTGCCGCCACGAGAGTGGTCCGGGTACCGGGTGCGTGTCGGGTGTCCGATTCGCGTCGCCCGCCCCCCGAACCGAGGATCTCACCCCGTCCATGAGCATCGCCCCCGCCCCGCGCGTCGAGGTCGCACTGTCGTTCGCCGATCTCGGCGTGCCCGCGTCCCTCGTCGCCGCCCTCGACGCCCAGGGGATCGGCACCCCGTTCCCCATCCAGGTGGCCACGCTGCCCGACACCCTGGCCGGGCGCGACGTCCTCGGCCGCGGCCGCACCGGCAGCGGCAAGACGCTCGCCTTCGCCATCCCCGTCGTGGCCCGGCTCGCCGGCGGCGGCCGCCGGGCCCGTCAACCCCGCTCCCTGATCCTCGTGCCCACCCGCGAGCTGGCCAACCAGGTCCTCGCGGTGGTCGAGCCCCTCGCCCGCGCCGTGGGACTCAGCGCCACCGTGGTCTACGGCGGCGTCGGCCAGAGCCCCCAGGTGAAGGCCCTGGCGCGAGGCGTCGACGTGCTCATCGCCTGCCCGGGACGCCTCGAGGACCTCGTCGGCCAACGACTCTGCGACCTCTCCGCCGTCGAGGTCACCGTCCTCGACGAGGCCGACCACATGGCCGACCTCGGCTTCCTGCCCGTCGTCAAGCGGATCCTCGACCGCACCCCGAGGGTCGGCCAGCGCATGTTGTTCTCCGCCACCCTCGACAACGGCGTGGACGTGATCGTCGAGCGCTACCTGGACCACCCGGCGACCCACTCGGTCGACCCCGCCGTGGCGCCGGTGTCGACCATGACCCACCACGTCTTCTCCGTCTCGGCCGCCGACAAGGCCGCCGTGGTCCAGGAGCTGGCCTCCGGCCACGAGCGCAGCTTGTTGTTCATGCGCACCAAGCACACCGCCAAGCGGCTGGCCAAGCAGCTCACCGCCGCAGGCATACCGGCGGTCGAGCTCCACGGCAACCTCTCTCAGGGGGCCCGCGAGCGGAACCTGTCAGCTTTCACCGACGGGTCCACCCGGGTGCTCGTCGCCACCGACATCGCCGCCCGGGGCATCCACGTCGATGACGTGGCCCTGGTCGTGCATGTCGACCCGCCGACCGAGCACAAGGCCTACCTCCACCGTTCCGGGCGCACCGCCCGCGCCGGCGCCGGCGGCACCGTGGTCACGCTGGCCCTGCCCGAGCAGAACCGCGACGTCCGCACCCTGGCCAAGCAAGCCGGTATCCGCCCGACGACGGTCACCGTCCGGCCCGGCTCGGCGGAGATCGCCGCCCTCGCCGGTCCCCCCGCCCCCTACGTCGAGCCGGTCACGGTCACCGCGGCCGACCACGTCCAGCCCCGCCGGGGGGGCAACGCCCACGGCTCGGGCCGGGGCCGGAGCCCCTCCACGGCCCGTGCGACGGGCGACGCCACCGGTCGCGGGGCGATCGAGGCCGGCACCCGGCGTCAGGGACCGAAGCGCAGCGGGCAGGGCGGCGGTGGCCGATCGGGCCGCGCCGCACCGGCCAGGACCCGCGCCGAGCTCGCGGCCCGGGCCGGCCAGCCCCCCGCCGGCCGGCGTCGCTCCCGCTGAAGCCCCCGTTCGACTCGTCCGACGGATCAGGGCGCCGACGGGCGTAGGTGGGCCATGACCTCGGGGTTGACGACGTTGGTGGGCTCCCCGGCGGCGAAGGCGTTGATCTGGTCGAACACGTCGGCGAAGATGACCTCCCACTCGTCGCTGGTGACGTAGCCGAGGTGGGGGGTGCAGACCACGTTGTCCATGGCGAGCAGCGGGTCGGCCACGTCGAGGTTGGGCTCGTGGTCGTACACGTCGACCGCGGCCAGGCCCGGCCGCCCCGCCCGCAGGGCGTCGACGAGTGCACCCGACTCGATCAGCCCGGCCCTGCTGGTGTTGACGAGCAGGCCTGTCGGCTTCATCCTGGCCAGATCAGCGGGGCCGACGATGCCACGAGTGTCATCGACGAGGCGCAGGTGCAGGCTGACCACGTCGCTGGTCTCGAACAGGTCCTCCTTCGAGCGGGCGACGGCGAACCCCGCCGCCTGCGCCCTGGCCCGCGCCTCCTCCCTCGCCCACACCACCACGTCCATCCCGAAGGCCCGGCCGTAGCCGGCGACGACCTGACCGACGCGCCCGTAGCCGTAGATGCCGAGCGACTTGGTCCGCACGGTGCGCCCCATGCCCGACTGCCAACCACCGGCCCTGAGCGAGGCCGCCTCCTGGGGGATGCGGCGCATGGCGGCGAGCACCAGGCCCCAGGTCAGCTCGGCGGTGGCGTAGGAGGGCGCGGCGTGGAGGCCCGAGGAGACCACCACGCCCAGGCGGGTGCAGGCGGCCACGTCGATGTGGGGGTACGCGCTCCGCTGGCTGATGAGGCGGAGGCGGGGGAGCCGATCGAGGAGCTCACCGCTGATCGTCGTGCGCTCCCGGATGAGGACGAGGGCCTCCGCGTCGTGGAGGCGGTCGGCGAGGGCTTCGGTGTCCTGCACGTGGTCGGTCCACACGGTCACCTCGTGGCCCCCCAACCGGTCGAAGCAGGGGAGCGTGCGGAGGGTGTCGAGGTAGTCGTCGAGGACGGCAACTCGCATGCCGACATGCTCGCGCCCGCGAGCTACCGTTGGGGTGCCGGGCAGCCGAAGCCACGGAGGGACGACCGAGATGAGCCAGCCTCCCTATCCCGACCAGCCGCCGCCGTCGTGGCCGCCGCCAGGAGCAGGCGAGCCCGCCCACCCGAACGCCGGCTGGCCCGGAGGCGGGTACCCGGCCGGCGCCTATCCGCCGCCAACCGGCGGGTACCCGCCGGGCGCCTATCCGCTCGGGGCCGCGCCGGGCGGGCTCTACCACGACCCGCCCAGCGGGGTGGCCCGGTAGCAGGCCGGGTCGATGTAGTGGACGACCGCCTGGCCCGACGGCGTGACGGGCCGGTAGCCGGCGGCCTCGGCGACGGCCAGGCTCTGGTACCTGCTCGACTCCTTCCAGCTGGTGTCCACCAAGTTGACGGCGGCCGATTCCTGGCTCTTGGTGGGCATGGTGTCGCACGAATTGGAGCTGGCCATCCTCATCCCCGTGGCCATCTGCATATTCGGGTCGGGCATGGTGATGACCCCGGCGGGCGACGTGGTGTCGAGCTCGACCGAAGAGGTCTGCGTGCCCGGCATCTGCATGCCCGAGGTGGCCCCGGCAGCGGAACTGCCGCTCATGGTCATCACCATCTCCGACCCTCCGTCGACCAGGGCCACGCTCAAGAGGATCGCGATCGCTGCGCCGGTGGCCGCCGATGCCATCACGAGGCCCTGACGATCTACTCGACGGTCCGCGTTGGCGGCCAGGAGCCAGGCGCAGCCCACGACCACCACCGCCTCGAGCACCGTGCAGAGCCCGTCACCGAAGCCGAAGGGCTCGATGCTGTTCGGCGTCGGACCGATGACGTCGCCGACCGTCCGGGTGACGATGTACACGCAGATCGCGCCCGCATCGACGACGGCTCCGGTCCAAAAGAGGAGGCGAGACGGCCTGGCGACGGCCACGATGGCCCAGAGCAGCTGCAGCCAGGCTACCACCAGCATGAACACCCCGAAGACCCAGTACTGGTCGAAGTGCTCACCAGAGACGGCGAAGTGGATCACCGCGGTGGCCACGCTGACGATGGCCAGGCAGCACAGAGCAACTCTGCGACCAGGGACGGTGGGCTGGCCGACGACCGGCCCGGGGGGCGGGCGGATTCGTCGACGTGGCCAGCGGGTGTCTCTGAGTCGGCATGGTCGCCATCATCGACGGCGGATGTCAGACGGCCGCGAGCATCACGCGCGAGCTCCGTGTGAGTTTGGGTTCGCCCCTCTCACGCCGATCCAGAGCTGCGCCCTTCTGATGCCCACAGGACTTCGTGAGGCGGACGACCTGCCGAACGAGCGCGGTGCCGCCATTTGTCACCCGTCGGAGTGCCTCGACGAGCTCGCCGACATCGGACCCCCGGTCCCTCAGGAGGTCAGGCCGGCACTCAGGTCGGGCCCGGCCGTCAGGTGAGCCCGGCGCCCTCGGCGGCCGCGGGCACCAGCGCTTCGAGGGCCTGGCCGTAGCGCTCCCTGGCCGAGACCCGGGTGAGCCCCGCGCCGTCGTCGGCCGCCACGACGAGCGCCCGGGGGCACTTGTAGCGGGCCGCCCTGGCCTGGCAGTGGTCGCGGAGCTCCTCCACGTCGGGCGGTGCGCCCGGGTCGGCGGACACCACCACCGCGCAGACCCGCTCGCGCCACTCGGCGTCGGGCACCCCGAAGACGAAGGCCCTGGCCACCCCGGGATGGGCGGCGAGGATGGCCTCGACCTCGGCGGGGTAGACGTTGAGACCGCCGGGCTTCACGAGGTCCTTGTCGCTGGTCCGGCCGATGAAGCGCAGCCGCCGGCCGGGGCCGGCGGCCAACACGTCGCCGGTGCGCAACCAGCCGTCGTCGGTGAGGCGCGTCGCCTCGTCGGGCCAGTACCGGGCGACCACCACGTCGCTCCTGACCCACGCCTCGCCGGCCTCACCCTCGGCGACGGGCCTGCCCTCCTGGTCGCGCATCGAGAGGCGCGACAGGCCGAGAGGCGAGCCGACGGCGGTCGCGTCGACCTCCCCCGCGACGACCTCGCCGAGGGCCACCAGGCCGGCGGTCTCGGTCTGGCCGTAGAAGTTGAGCCACCGCACCCCGAGGTCCAGGTATCGCTGGATGCTCGCCGGCCCGTCGAGGCCCATGACCAGGCGGAGCCGACCGGCCAGGGTGAGCCCATCCGCCTCGGCGGCGTCGGCGATGCGGGCGGGCATGGGCGCGAACCCGGCGAAGAAGGTGACCCGCCCGGCGTCGATCAGCCGGGCCGCTTCGGCCGGGTCGAAGGTCGCCAGCATGGTGGTGGCCACCCCACGGCAAGCGGCGACGAACATGAGGTAGCCGCCGAAGGTGTGGGCCAGCGGCAGAAACAGGCCCTGAGCGTCGCCGGGACCGAGCCCGAGGCCTTCACCGGTCTGCACCGCCTGGGCCAGCAGGTTGCGGTGGGTCACGACGGCGCCACGGGGTCGCCCTTCGACGGAGGCGGTGAAGAACACCGCGACCGGCTGGTCGCCACCGACGGGCGCAGGGTCGGGCACCGGGTCCGCGTCCGCGACCAGCGAGTCGATCCCGTCCGGATGGCCCGGCGGCGCGTCGAGGGTGACACGGCGGACGGGGAGCTCCGACAGGTCCCGCAGGACCCCGGCCAGCTCGGGGGTGCCGGCCACCACCACGGCCGGCGCGACCTCGTCGAGCAGGGCACCGGTCTCCTCGGCGCTCAGGCGGCGCTCGATGGGCACGGTGATCGCCCCGAGGTAGGCGCAGGCCCAGTAGACCTCGACGAAGCGGTGGCAGTTGTCGGCGACGACCGCGACCCGGTCACCGACGACGACACCCGCCGCCCGCCAGGCGTTGCCGAGCAGGGCGGCCCGGTCCCGCAGCTCGACGAAGGTCCACGCCGAGTCCCCGCAGCGCACGGCGACGGCCTCGGGCCGCTCGTCGACGACCCGTTCCAGGGCGTCGAACAGCCCGTAGCCGGGCCGGGGTGCCCCCATCAGCCCTCCTCGACGACCCGGACGAACTTCACCGTCCCGACGGCGATCTCGTCGGGCTGGACGAAGACCAGGTCGACGGGCACGTCCAGCCCCTCGCGGAGCGATTCGGTCAGCCGGTCGCGGAGCCCGTCGGTGGCCTGGCCGCTGGTCACCGTCGAGCGGACCACCAGGCGGTCCTGGGGCTGGGTGGGCCGCTTGACCAGCTGGTAAGCGGCAAACTCCGTCTCCGGGTGGCGCCACAGCACGTTCTCGACGTCGTCGCTGAAGACCCGCCGGTCCCCGACCGTCACCGACCAGGCGTACCGGCCCCGGTAATTGACCCGGACGTGGGTGGAGCCGCACGGACAGGGGGTGTCGTCGACGACGACCACGTCCTCCATCCGGTAGCGGACGAACGGGGTGGCCTCGGCCCACAGGTTGGTGACGAACAGCTCGCCCTCCTGGCCGGTCGGCACGGGCTCCCTGGTGACCGGGTCGAGGACCTCGACGATGAACTGGTCCTCCATGAAGTGCAGGTACGGCGCGGAGAAGGCGCATTCCGAGGCCGGGATGTACTGGTCGCCCGACGCGCCCATGTTGCGGTACGGGACGCCCCAGGCCCGCTCCAGGATCTGGCGGCGGGCGTCGGTGCAGAGGAAGGCCGAGTAGATGAAGCGCAGCCCGGGGTGCACCTGGGTGGGCACGATCCCCTTCTCCTGCATGTACTTGACCTCGAGCTCGGGGTGGTACACGAAGATGTTGTCGATGTCGGCCCCGGCGAGCAGCTCCAGGTTGGCCTGCACCACCTGACGGTTGTCGAACTCCAGGGTGAACACGGTCGCCCCGAGACGGCGGGCCCCTTCCGCCGACATGGAGAAGCCGTGCCAGGGCATGGCCGCCTCGAGCCAGCTGTTGGTCCGGTCGCCGGGACGCATGCCCACCCGCCAGAGCATCCGGGCGAAGTTGTCCGCGGCGCGGTCGTGGTCGCCGGCGGTCAGGCCGAACACGTTGGGCAGGCCGCTCGTCCCGGTGCTCTTGTTGACCCGGCGGAGCTGGTCGACCGGGACGCACAGCGTCCCGGAGAACGGGTCGCCGGTCTCGGCCCGGTAGCGGCGCAGATCGTCCTTGTCCATGACCGGCAGCGAGCGCAGATCGTCGACGGTGCGAATCGAACCGGGCCGGACACCGGCCTTGTCGTAGAGCTGGCGGAAGAAGCCGCTGCCCTCGTAGACGCGCTTCACCTGGAGGCGCAGGCGCTGCGACTGCAGCTCGGCCAGCTCGGCGCGCGGCAGGGTCTCGACGTCGGGGCGCCAGTGGGTGCGGGACTCCGTTGCGGGCAGCTCGGACACGGGCTTCCTCCCCCGGGGCCCGGGAGCCCCCTCCCCGACACGGTGTTCGCCGGTGCGGTCGACAGTATCGGTGCAAACCTCGAGGTTCAACGACGCCGTCGAGGCGAGCGCCGCCCGACTCCTACGATGGCAGGGGGAGCAGCGCGGCGGCCACGTCGGCCGCGCCATGATGCGATCCGACGAGGAAGGGGCCGGCGTGCCGGGAGGCGAGGAGGAGCGGGCGGTTTCGGGCCGGTGGTTGGAGGAGCTGACCGTCGGCACGGTGATGCGCCACGCCATCCGCAGGACCGTGACCGAGACCGACAACGTGATGTTCACGACCATGACCATGAACCCGGCGCCGATGCACCTCGACGCCGACTACGCGTCGCGCACGGAGTTTGGTCGACCCCTGGTCAACTCGATGTTCACCCTGGCCCTCGTCGTCGGCATCTCGGTCTACGAGCTGACCCTCGGGACCATCGTCGCCCAGGTCGGCATGGGCGACATCGCCTTCCCCGCACCGGTCTTCCACGGCGACACGATCCGCGTCGAGACCGAGGTGATCGACTCCAGGGCGTCGAAGTCGCGGCCCGACGCCGGGGTGGTGGTCTTCGAGCACCGGGCCCACAACCAGCGCGACGAGCTGGTGTGCCGGGCGCGCCGGACCGGCCTGATGCACCGCCGGCCAGCGTCGTGAGCGACCAGTTGGGCGACGTCGCCGAGGCGGCCAAAGCCGCGCTGGCGGGGGGCGACGCGGCCCGCTGGCCCGACAAGATGGCCGCGCGCGACCGCGTCCGGCTGCTGCTCGACGACGACAGCTGGGTGGAGGACGGCCTGCTGGCCAACGCATGCGAGCCCGACCTGCCCGCCGACGGCGTGCTCACCGGGGTCGGCGCCGTGGAGGGCCGGCGGGTGGCCGTCATCGCCCACGACTTCACCGTCAAGGCCGGCTCGTGGGGTGCGCTCACCTGCGAGAAGCAGATCCGGATCCTGGAGCGCGCCGACCGCGACCTGCTCCCCGTCGTGTACCTGGTCGACTCGGCCGGCGGCCGGCTCACCGACCAGCTGGGGTTCTTTGCCGGGCGCAGGGGGGCGTCGCACATCTTCCAGCTGCAGATCCGCCTGTCGGGCCGGGTGCCCCAGCTCTGCTGCCTGATGGGTCCTTCGGCGGCCGGGGGCGCCTACATGCCGGCGTTCACCGACTGGGTGGGCATGGTCGCCGGCAACGCCTCGATGTACCTGGCCTCCCCGCGCATCGCCGAGAAGGTCACCGGCGAGCAGACGACGCTCGAGGAGATGGGGGGCGCCATGATGCACGCCTCGGTCTCGGGGTGCGCCGACGAGGTCTTCGAGGCCGACTGGCAGGTCGTCAGCGCGGCCCGCCTGCTGCTCTCCTACCTGCCCGACAGCTGGGCCGAGCGGCCCCGACCGGCGACGTCGCGCGAGCCGGCCGCGCCGGCCTGGCCCGACGGGCTGATCCCCGATGACCCCAACATCGGCTACGACGTCAACACGGTCATCGAGCGCCTCGTCGACGCCGGCAGCTTCTTCGAGATCAAGGCCCGCTGGGCCCAGGAGATGGTCGTCGGCCTCGGGCGCCTCGGGGGGGCCACGGTGGGCATCGTCGCCAACCAGCCGTCGGTGCGCAGCGGGGCCATCTTCGTCGACTCGGCCGACAAGGCGGCCCGCTTCATCTCCATGTGCGACGCCTACAACATCCCCCTGATCTTCCTGCAGGACGTGCCTGGCTTCATGGTCGGCGTCGACGTGGAACGCCAGGGCATCATCCGCCACGGCGCCAAGATGCTCACCGCCATGGCTTCCGCCGAGGTCCCGAAGTTGAGCGTCGTGCTGCGCAAGGCCTACGCCGCGGGCTTCTACGCCATGTGCGCCCCCGGCTTCGAGCCCCGAGCCACGATCGCCCTGCCGACCGCGTCGATCGGCACCATGTCGGCCGACGCGTCGGTCAACGCGGTGTACGCCAACAAGATCGCGGCCATCGACGACCCCGACGAGCGGGCCGACTTCGTCGCCGCCCGCAAGTTCGAGCAGGAGGCCGACTTCACCCTGCTGCGCATGGGCAGCGAGCTGGTCGTCGACACCGTCGTCGCTCCCGGCTCGCTGCGCGCGGAGCTGCTGCGCCGCCTCGCCGCGTCCGACGGCTGGACCCGGTCGGCCAGGTCCCGCCACCACGTGATCAGCCCGGTGTGAGCCTCGCTCCCCGCAGCCTGATGTTCGTGCCGGGCGCCAGGCCCGACATGGTCGCCAAGCTCCCCCGCTCCCGACCCGACGTGGCCGTCGTCGACCTCGAGGACGCCGTCGCCGCCGCCGACAAGCACACCGCCCGCGCCGCGACCGTCGAGGCCGTCGGCGCCCTCGACCCCGGCCCGACGACCGTGTTGGTGCGGATCAACGCCACGGGCTCGCCCTGGCACGACGCGGACGTGGCCGCCGTCGCCGGCTCGGCCGCCAGGGGCGTGGTGCTGCCCAAGTACTCCTCGGCGTCGGAGCTGGCCGCCCTGCGCGCCGAGCTGCCCGCCGACGCCCTGGTGGTGGTCGGCCTCGAGACGGTCCTCGGGGTGCTCGACAGCCGGGAGCTGCTCGCTGTCCCCGGCGTCGACGCCGCCTACTTCGGCGCGGAGGACTACATCGCCGACATCGGCGGCCGGCGCAGCGTCGGCGGCGCCGAGGTGCTCACGGCCCGCAGCCTGGTGGCGGCGTCGGCGCGCCTCGCCGGCGTCGGTGCCGTCGACCAGGCCGTCGTCGCCGTGCGAGACGACGACGTCTTCGTCGCCGACGCCGCCGCCGGCCGCGACATCGGCTACACCGGCAAGATCTGCCTCCACCCCCGCCAGGTCGAGCTGGCCCACCTGGCCTTCAGCCCGAGCGATGCGGAGGTCGACCACGCCAGCGCGGTCGTCGCCGCGGCCACCGGCGGCCAGGGCGTGGCCGTGGTCGACGGCGAGATGGTCGACGAGGTGCACGTGCGGATGGCCCGGGCCGTGCTGGCCAGGGCCGAGCAGAGCGCCCGGCCGGGCTGATGCGCGTCGGGCTGATGCTGCCGACCGGCACCGACCTCGGCCGGGTCGCCGACGTGGCGGCGCGCACCGAGGAGCAGGGATGGGACTACCTGGCCTGCGGGGAGCACGTGTTCTTCCACGGGCCCACGCCCAACGCGCTCGTCACCCTGGCCGCAGCGGCCGGGGCCACCCGGCGCATCCGCCTCCTCAGCGCGCTCACCATTCTGCCGCTGTACCCGGTCGCGCTGGCCGCCAAGATGATCGCCACCATCGACGGCCTGTCACGCGGCCGCTTCGAGCTCGGCGTCGGGGTGGGCGGCGAGTACCCCGCCGAGTTCGAGGCCTGCGGCGTGCCGCTCGCCGAGCGGGGCCGGCGCACCGACGAGGCCCTGGAAGTGCTCGGGCCGCTCCTCGCCGGCGAGACCGTCGACTTCGCCGGGCGCTGGACCACCATCGCCGGCCAGCGGCTCCAGCCGCCGGCGGTGCAGCGGCCCCGCCCGCCCATCTGGGTCGGCGGCCGGCGCCCGGCCGCCATGCGCAGGGCCGCCCGGCACGCAGACGTGTGGATGCCCTACCTGGTCACCCCCGCGCAGCTCGCCTCCAGCCTGACCACGGTGCGCACCGAGGCGCTCGAGGCGGGACGCGACCCGGCGGCGGTGCGCGGCGCCGTCTTCTGCTGGTCGGCCGTCGGGCCCGACGGTGACGCGGCCAGGCGCACGGCCACCGAGGCGGTGAGCGCCCTCTACCACCAGGACTTCGCCCCGATGGCCGACCGCTACCTCCTCGCCGGCACCCCCGACGAGGTCACCGAGCGCCTGGCCGCTTACGCCCAAGCCGGCGCCGACACGGTCATCTTCGCCCCGGCCGGCCCGGCCGACGAGGTGGCCAGGATGACCGACACCTTCCGCAACGAGGTCGCGCCTGCGCTGGCCTCCCTGGCACGGGTCGACTGAGGTCGTGGCCCCCCTGCGGGCAGTGCTGGTCGCCAACCGAGGCGAGATCGCCGTGCGCGTCATCCGGGCGGCGGCCGACGCCGGCCTGCGCAGCGTGGCCGTCTACGCCGACCAGGACCGCGACGCCCCTCACGTGCGCCTGGCCGACGTCGCCGTGGCCCTCGACGGCACCACCGCGGCCACGACCTACCTCGACGCGGCCAAGCTGGTCGCCGCCGCCGGTGAGGCCGGCGCCGACTCCGTGCACCCCGGCTACGGGTTCCTGTCGGAGAACGCCGACTTCGCCCAGGCGGTGATCGATGCCGGCCTGACGTGGATCGGCCCTTCCCCCCAGGCCATCCGCGACCTCGGCGACAAGGTTTCGGCCCGCCACATCGCGTTGCAGGCCGGGGCGCCCCTCGTCCCGGGCACCTCCTCCGCCCTGGCCGGCGCCGCAGAGGTCGTGGACTTTGCCCGCGAGCACGGACTGCCCGTCGCCATCAAGGCGGCCTTCGGCGGCGGCGGGCGGGGCCTGCGCGTGGCCACGACCATCGAGGGGATCCCCGGCGCGTTCGACGCGGCCACCCGCGAGGCGCTCTCCGCCTTCGGGCGCGGCGAGTGCTTCGTCGAGCGCTACCTCGACCGGCCCCGCCACGTCGAGGCCCAGGTCCTCGCCGACCACCACGGCCACGTCGTCGTGGTCGGCACCCGCGACTGCTCCCTCCAGCGCCGCCACCAGAAGCTGGTCGAGGAGGCGCCCGCCCCCTACCTCACCGACGTCCAACGGGCCAGCATCCACTCATCGGCCAGGGCCATCTGCCTGGCCGCCGGCTACACCGGGGCCGGCACCGTCGAGTACCTCGTCGGCACCGACGGCACCGTCTCGTTCCTCGAGGTCAACGCCCGCCTGCAGGTCGAGCACCCGGTCACCGAGGAGACCGCCGGCGTCGACCTCGTGCGGGAGATGTTCCGCATCGCCGCCGGCGAGCCCCTGCGCCTGCGCGACGACCCCGAGCCCCGCGGCCACGCCATCGAGTACCGGATCAACGCCGAGGACCCCGCCCGCGGCTTCCTGCCCACCCCCGGCCAGGTCACCGGCCTGGCCTGGCCGAGCGGCCCCGGAGTCCGGGTCGACGCCGGCGTCGATGTGGGCAGCGTGGTCGACGGGAACTTCGACTCGCTGCTGGCCAAGGTCGTGGTCACCGGCACCGACCGCGACAACGCCATCGAGCGCAGCCGTCGGGCCCTCGACGAGCTCGCCGTCGACGGCATCACCACGGTCGTCCCCTTTCACCGCCTGGTCGTGCGCGACCCGGCGTTCACCTCGGGAGCCGACCGCTTCGCCGTGCACACCCGCTGGATCGAGACCGACTTCGACAATCCCCTCGCCGCCGCGGACGACGTCCTGCCCCTCGGCGACGGGGAGCTCACCGTGGAGGTGGGCGGCCGCCCCATGACCGTCCGCGTCCCGGGGCTGGCGTCACTCGGCGCGGCCGGCGAGCCCATCCGGGCCCACGCCTACCAGGCCGCGCGGGGCGCGACCGTCGCAACCGGCGACGTCGTGACCTCCCCCATGCAGGGGACCATCGTCGAGGTCCTCGTCACCGAGGGCCAGGCCCTCGTCGAGGGCGACGTCGTCGTCGTCCTCGAGGCCATGAAGATGGAGAACGCGGTCGTCGCCCACAAGGCCGGCACCGTCACCGGCCTGGCCGTGGTCGCGGGCGACGGCGTCAGGCAGGGCGCACCCATCTGCGAGCTCACCTGACGGGGGAACGGGCCTTCCTGATGGGCGAAAGGGCTTCCTGATGGGGGAAAGGCGTCGATCCGCGCGCCGGACCTCTCCTCGGCGAGCTCGTCGACGCCCATCGGCCCGTTCGGGTCGCGGGGGCTGGGGCATCGACCGGCGGCCCGGCTATCTCGGGGCATCGACCGGCCGGGGCCGGCTGTCTCGGGATGGTCGACGCGAGTAACTCGTGCCGAGCGCCCCGAAAACGCGTCCTCAGCCCTCAGCCCTGCGCCCTCAGCCCTCGGACCCGACCGACGCCCGACCGACGCCCGACCGATGGTCGACCGATGGTTGTCAGGCGGCGACGCGGGCCAGGGCCTCGGCCGGTGCGGCCTCCGTCCGGGCGGTGGCACGGTCGGCACGGCGGCGGTCACGCTGCCAGTCCTGCCAGAGCACGACACTGACCGGCACGACGGCGATGGCCACGGCGATGAGGGCGAGGATGGAGGTGAAGACGAGCATCATCATGACCTCATCGTCCCCGGCGCAGCTTGGACGTCCCTGCCCGCAGGCTCCGAGTTCGCTGGGACTTGTCGCGTTTTGCTTCCGCTCCCCGATGCGAGCTGGCACCCTGATGGCCGGCAACCTTGCTTCGACAAACCTGCTGACCGGACCGTCCTCATGCTGCTGCCCGCCCGTGCCCTGGAATCGCGCCGGTGACCCTGCGCCTGCGCCTCGTGCTCGCGCTCGTCGTCCTGGTTACCGCAGCCCAGGGGGCCTTCTTCCTCGGGACCTACACCCTGTACCGCAGCTCGGAGTTCAACCATCTGGATGCACAGCTGCGCACCTCCCGCCAGCTGATCGAGGTCGCGCTCAACCAGGAGGCGGGCGGCGACGCCCCACCCAGCGGTCTCGGCTTCGTCGGAGGCCAGAGCGGGGGCGCCCCGAGTGGCGGCGGCGACGGCCGCTCGGGCAGGCCTCCGCCGGCGATCGTGGCGCCGGGCACCTACGCCGAGCTGATCACCGACAACGGCAAGGTGTTCCACCTGCAGGTCGAGAAGTCGCCGGCCACGCCCAAGCTCGGCCGGCTTCCGAAGCCCACCGCCGACGGGACGATCTTCACGGCGCCGTCATCGAGCGGCTCCGGCTCGTTTCGCGTCCTGGTCAACGCCGGCGGGGACAACTCCACCACCGTCATCGCCATCCCGACGACGGGTGTCGACGACGCCCTGCACCGCCTCGTCCTGATCGAGGCCGCGGCGGTCGCCGCGCTGCTGATCGTGCTGTCGGGAGGCTCGTGGCTGGTGTTGCGCCGCGGGCTGCGCCCGCTCGAACGGATCGCCGCAACCGCCAGGACCATCTCGTCGGGCGACCTCTCGCAGCGGGTGAGCCCGTCGGGCGGCGCGTCGGAGGTCGGCCAGCTCGGCCTGGCCCTCAACACCATGCTCGGCGACATCGAGGTGGCGTTCGCCGAGCGGCGGGCCACCGAGGACCGACTCCGACAGTTTCTCGCCGACGCGTCCCACGAGCTGCGCACCCCGCTCACGTCGATCCAGGGGTTCACCGAGCTGTTTCGCGTCAGCGGCGACCAGGCCAGGGTCGACCTGCCGACCATCCTGCGCCGCATCGAGGAGGAGTCGGCCCGCATGCGGGTCCTGGTCGAAGATCTCCTGCTGCTGGCCAGGCTGGACCAGACACGCGACGTCGAGCGGGCCCCTGTCGACCTGACCGTCCTCGCCGCCGACGCCTGCAGCGACGCGGTGGCGAGCGACCACGATCGCCCCGTGCGCCTCGAGGCCCCCCAACCGGTCGTCGTCCCTGGCGACCAGGACCACCTGCGCCAGGCCGTGGCCAGCCTCGTGGCCAACGCGCTCAAGCACACCCCGCCCGGGACCCCCATCGAGGTCGGGGCCACGCCCGAGGGCGACGGCGCGCTGCTCTGGGTCCGCGACCGCGGCGACGGCCTCGACGCGACGGCGCTCGACCACGTGTTCGATCGCTTCTGGCAGGCCGACGAGGCGAGGGCCGGGCACGGCTTCGGGCTCGGCCTGTCGATCGTCGCGGCCATCGCTGCCGAGCACGGCGGTACGGCGACGGTCGCCAACGCCGCCGGCGGAGGCGCCGTCTTCGCCCTGCACCTCCCTCGCCGGGCCGTGACCCCGGCGGGTCCCTCCCGAACGCCTGCGTCTGTCCCCTAGATCACGGCAGCGGCCGGAGGGAGCTCCCGCCGGTCCCGGGGCCACCGACCGGCGGCGGTCTGCCCCGAGCGGGTCAGGCCGCGCCGGGGAGCAACCGGGGCTCGATCCGCTCCTCCACCGCGCCGTCTCCCACCCTCCGGACCTGATAGGCGCCCTTGCCCCTGAGCTCGCTGACGGCCTCGACCAGCTCGGTGCCCCGGTAGAGCAACCCGACACCGTCGTCGGTGGCGTAGCCGTCCGGTAGCACCCCGTCGCCGATCAGCTTCTGGAACAGCGGCCGCCGCTGGGCCTCGGAGTCGTAGTGGACGCCGTTGGCGTAGGGGAGCAGGGCCAGGCCGTTGGTGACCGGGCGCAGATCCGGCCCGTAGGAGTCCGTCGTGCCGCCGACGTGCCAGCACAGCGAACCGGCGGACACCCCCGCGAGGACCACGCCGGCCCGCCAGACGTCGGCGAAGATGGCGTCGAGGCCGTGGACCCGCCAGACGGCCAGCAGGTTGGCCACGCTGCCACCGTTGACCCACACGGCGTCCTGGTCGAGGAGCAGGCCGGCCATGTCGTCGACACTCGGCATGGTGAACAGGTTGAGCACGGCGACGTCGACGCCCGCGACCCGCCCGGCCTCGGTCATCCAGGCGTTCCAGTGCTGCTGGTCACCGCCGGCGGTGCCGAGGAACGCCAGCTTCGGCCGGCGACCGCTGACCCCTGCGAGGTCGAAGGTGTGGAGGACCAGCGGGGCGAGCTCGACCTGGCTGCGCGCCCCCCGCTTGAAGCCACCGGAGGTGGCGAGGATGGTCGGTCCGTCGGCAGCCATCCGGCGATCGTACCGACCGGTCGCGGCGCGCTCGGGCGGCCCCGTCGCTTGGGTTCTCCGGTCGGGGGACGGCGCCCAGCGCGGGTGCCCGTTCGCAGGTCCGGCGCAGGGAGGCCCTGGCCGGGCGGCCTGGGTCTCGGTACGGGGACGGCGCCCAGCGCGGGCTCGCGTCCGCCAGTCCGACGCGGCGACGGCAGTTCAGGCGGGCGAGGACGCGGCCTCGCACAGCGGGCCGGCCAGCCACCTGGCGACCTCGGACCGGCTGCGGAGCCGGACGACCACGAGGTCAGGTCGCTCGGCCGCGGTGGCGAGCACGCGATCACAGGCCGAGCCGCGGGTCCGCCAGGCCCAACGGATGATGTGATCCGGGTCGACGGCGATGCGCCAGATGGGCTGCTCGACGTTTTCGTTCCAGAGCGGCTCGTGGCGCAGCCAGCGGCGGAGGGTCCTGCGGGTGAGCTGCGACATGACAAGCCAGGTGGGCAGATCGAGCCAGACGACGGTGTCGGCCAGCGGCTTGAGGACCGCCCTGGCCCGCTCGTACTGCCACTCCGTGACCCACGCCGGTTGGGCGGCCAGGCGCTCGACGTCGGCGCCGAACTCCGGCCGCTCCGTCCATCCCGGTCCGTGGAAGAGCGAATCGATCTCCGTGTGCGGCAGTTCGAGGGCGATCCCGATGGCCCGAGCCAGGGTGGTCTTGCCGGACCCCGACGTCCCGCCCACCAGGATCCGTTGCGGCCGGCGGGGAAGCGGGTCGTCTGCGCGGAGCCACGGCACCGCTGGCGAAGGTAGCGCCGATCGATGAGCCGGCCCGAGCGGTGACTGGGCCGAGCGGTGGGGGCCGACGTGGCGTCTCCTGTCCTCACCCCGGAGACGGGGCGACCACCCTCAGGGTGCAGGGAGCAGCACGGCGTGAGCTACGAGAGAGTGGACTCCTTGACAACACCTCTTTCGAAAGATAGCTTTCACAACATGGACGGCAAGCGTCGGGGTCGGTCGAGATGAGCGGGAGCCGCAGCCGCCTGCGCCACGTGCCGTACGCCCGGCGCTACCTGGCCGGGCAGAGCCTGTCCATCCTCGGCGACACGTCGATGTGGCTGGCCCTGGCCATCTGGGTGCGTGAGCTGACGGGGTCCAACGCCGAGGCCGGGCTGACGTTCTTCTTCATGGGGGTGCCTTCGGTCGCCGGACCGCTGTGGGGGACCCTCGTCGACCGGTTCCGGCGCCGGCCGGTCCTGATCGGCGTCAACGCGGCCGCCGGGGCCATGACCCTCGCCCTGCTCCTCGTGCACGGGTCCGGGCAGGTCTGGCTGATCTGGGCCGTCACTGCCGGCTACGGCGTGTCCAACTCGGTCCTCGCCGCCGCCCAGAGCGGGTTCCTGCACACCCTCGTCCCCGACGAGCATCTCGCCGACGCCCAGGGTCTGCTGGCCACGGTGCGCCAGGGGCTGCGGCTGGTGTCGCCACTGATCGGCGCCGGCCTGTTCGGCGTGGCCGGCGGCCACGTCGTCGCCCTGGTCGACGTGGGCACCTTCGCCCTCGCCACCGTCTCGGTGGCGACCGTCCGCATCGCCGAGCCGCCGCCGGTGCGGGTGCCCCAGCGGCTGCGGGCCGAGGTGGCCGCCGGCCTGGCCCACATCCGGGCCACGCCGCGGGTGCGCCAGGTGGTCGTGGCCCTCGCCGCCTGCTGCCTCGTCGTCGGCTTCCTCGAGACGGCCTTCGTGGCGCTGGTGACCACCGGCCTGCACCGGCCGGCCACCTGTCTGGGGCCATTCGAAGGGCTGATGGGCGTCGGGGCGCTCATCGGCGGGCCGACCGTCGCCCGGGCCGTCCGCCGTTTCGGCGAGGGTTGGATCGCCGCCGCCGGCATGGGCGTCTTCGCCGTCGGCGTCGGACTCCTCGCCGTACCCCTGCTCGGCGTCGACATCGCCGGCACGGTCCTCACCGGCTTCGGGCTGCCCTGGCTGCTGGCCGCATCCACCACGCTGATCCAGCGGCTCACCCCGACGGAGCTGCAGGGCCGGGTCAGCGCCACCGTCGACGTCCTGACCGGCACGCCCCAGTCGCTGTCGATCGCCGTCGGTGCCGGTCTGCTCGCCGTCGTCGGCTACCAGCCCCTGCTCGGCGCGGTGGCCGTCGTCAGCGCAGCCGCAGCCGTCTGGCTGGTCACCAGGCCCGAGCAGCGACTCGAGCTCGGGGCCGCCACCGCGGGCCACCCAGCCGCCGCACCCCGGCTGTCGGTCGCCCCGGTCGGCACCGCGGACGGCCGCGACGCGGGCGTGCTCGGCGGACCGCTCCTCCTGGTGCCTCGGGCCCGGGAGCCCGTCGTCGGTCCCGGCGGGGTCGAGCGATGACCGAGCCGGCCGATGACGCGGCCGCAACCACCACCGAAGGTGACCCCACCACCGCCGGCGCCCCGACCTCCGGCTCGGGACCGGCGCCGCCGATCATCGCCGACGTGCGGGAGCTACGCGACCCGCGCGACATGCGGGCCCTGGCCCATCCCACCCGCTTGGCCCTGCTCGAGGTCCTGACCGTCCAGGGACCGATGACCGCAACCGAAGCGTCCGAGCTGGTCGGGGAGAGCCCCTCGTCGTGCTCGTTCCACCTCCGCACGCTGGCCAAGCACCACTTCGTCGAGGAGGCCGAAGGGGGCACCGGCCGGCAGCGACCCTGGAAGCGCGTGGGCGTGGGCACGTCGATGTCGAGCCCCTACGAGGATCCCGAGACGGCCGTGGCCGCCGACTCGTTGGCGGGGATGTTCCTCGACCGCCAGCTCGACCGGCTGCGCCGCTGGCACTCGGGCGGCCGCCACCACGAGTCCGCCGAGTGGGTCAAGGCCTCCACCGACGTCGAGTTCGTCCGCTGGGTGACACCCGAGGAGGCGACGGAGCTGAACGAGCGGATCACCGAGCTGCTGGTCCGCCAGGCCTTCCGTGAGCGGCTCACCGATCCATCCAAGCGCCCGCCAGGCGCCCGACCCATGGAGGCGCTCTACTACACGTTCCCCCTCGACCCGCCGGGCCAGGAACCCGCCGCCGCCGGGCCGCCGCCGCCCGATGCGCCCGCCGGTCCGGCCGGAGGCCCGACGGCCGACGAGAGCGACGCCCGCTGAACGAGGAGCGGCCCGACCACGGCCGACCACCCCCGGGCGGCCCCTCCGACGGCCCAGGCCCGCCCCCACGAGCCGGCGCCGAGCGTCCTCGGGGCGCCTGACGTGAGATACCAACGTGCGGCGTCCCGTGGTCGGCGCCGGGAGGCCAGCGCCCCGAGGTCGCCGCCGTCGGGCCGCGCCGGGAGGACCGCAACCACAGGCCGGCGCGCCCGAGGTCGCCGCCGGGCCGCGCCGGGAGGCCAGCCCATCCGAGGCGGCCCGCGGCGCTCAGTGCGGTCTGCGGACCTCGACCAGCATCCGCTGCGAGTGCGAGACCCACGGTCCGGTCGCCCGGATCCGTGCGTGGAGCTCGGCCAGCCGGTCGCGGTAGGCGTCGACGGTGAAGCCGGGCACGGTCCAGAGCACCTTGCGGAGGAAGTAGACGACGGCGGCGACGTCGTCGAAGGTGACCAGGAGGGTCTGGTGACGGAGGTCGACCACCTCCAGGCACGCCGCCTCGGCGTCGTGGCGGGTCCCGGCGACGCTGCGCCGCTGGTCGACCGGCTGGGGACCCATCAGGAAGTCGGTCAGCTCCCGGTTGGTGCCGGCGCCGATCTGCTGGGAGAGGTAGGCGCCTCCTGGTCGGAGGACCCGGGCGATCTCGGCCCAGACCACGACCGTCGGGTGCCGGCTCACCACCAGATCGAAGCTCCCGTCGGGGAACGGGAGGTCGCCGTCCTCGGCGGCCTCCACCACCGACACGCCCGCCGGGCGCAGCCGGCGGGCGGCCACCTCGAGGTTGGGCGGCCACGCCTCGGTGGCGGCGATGCGGGCGGGGGGCCTGGCGGCGCGCCCGAGGACCTCGGCTAGCACCTCGCCGCCACCGGTCTGCACGTCGAGGAGGGAGCCGGCGCCTGCGACGCGATCGGCCAGAAGGCGGGTGTAGCCCCACGACGGGCGCTCCTCGGTGGCGCGACCTTCGAACCACGAGAAGTCCCATCCCTCGACGGGCACCCCGTTCCCCTCGGCCAGCAACGCGTCGAAGCTCTCGTCTCGTGCCACGGTCCGGATCCTGCCCGGCTCGGGGAGGCCGGTCCAGACACCTGCTCTTCGTAAGGAGTTGGGTCGGACCGCGACGTCACGAGGGTCCGACCTACCGTGAGGAGGTGAGCAGGCCATCCAGCTTCCGATCTCGACGTGGCGGGCCGGACCCACTTCCTGCGCCCTGGCGCCCGACGAGGACGAGGACGAGGTGATCGGAGCCGCCTTCACCCGGGTGGCCGCCAGCGTGTCGCCCGCCTGGCTCGGTCCGGCCGGCGCCACCCGCATCCGGCGCCGCCATTCCCCCTCCTTCCCCCTCACCACGAGGAGCACCTGATGGCCGCTGACCGTCCCGACGCCAGGATCGAGGTCCAACCCGACGGGCCCTACGAGGCCCGGCGGGGCGTCGCGCGGTGCCGCTGCGGCGGTCGTCCAACGAGCCGCTCTGTGACGGCAGCCACACCGAGGGCGGCCCCCGCCACGGAGCTGATCCACCTGCTCGAGATCAGCCAGGCCAGGTAGTGCCGCCGGCGGCTGCCGCAGGGGACACCGACGGCCTGACCTACGGGACGGCCAGGGGCCGGTGGGTGATCGCCGCCGCGGTGCTCGGCTCGGGCATCGCCACCCTCGACTCCACGGTGGTCGGCATCGCCCTGCCGGCCATCGGCCGCTCCTTCTCCTCCACCGGCGTCGGGACCCTGCAGTGGGTCGTCACGGGCTACTCGCTGACCCTGGCATCGCTCCTGCTGCTCGGCGGCTCCCTCGGCGACCGGCTCGGCCGCAAGCGCGTCTTCTCCTTCGGGGTGGTGTGGTTCGCGCTGGCATCGGCCGCGTGCGGGCTCGCCCCCGACGCCGGCGTGCTGATCGTCGCCAGGGTCCTGCAGGGGGTGGGCGGGGCCATGCTGACCCCGGCCAGCCTGGCCATCCTCCAGGCGTCGTTCCGCCCCGACGACCGGTCACGGGCCATCGGCGCCTGGTCGGGACTCGGGGGCCTGGCCACAGCGGCGGGCCCGCTGCTCGGCGGCGAGCTGATCGCCGTCGGGTCGTGGCGGTGGGTGTTCTTCATCAACCTGCCGGTCGCCGTCGGGGTGCTGGCCCTCACCGCCCGCCACGTGCCCGAGACGCGCGACGCGACCGCGCACGGGCGCACGGACGTGGGCGGCGCCGCGCTGGCCGTCGTGTTCCTCACCGGGCTCACCTACGGGCTCATCGAAGGGCCGGCCGCCGGGTGGAGCTCGCCGGCGGTGCTGATCGCACTGGTCGCCGCGGTCGCGGCCGGGGTCGCCTTCCTCGCCGTCGAGCGCGCCGAGCGCAACCCGATGCTGCCGCTCGGGATGTTCCGAGCTGCGCAGTTCAGCGCGGCCAACGCGGTCACCTTCGCCGTCTACGGCGCCCTCGGCGGCGCCCTGTTCCTCCTGCCCGTGGAGCTGCAACTGGTCGCCCGCTACAGCGCGCTCGACGCCGGCCTGTCGCTGCTGCCGGTGACGATCATCATGCTGGCCTTCTCGGCCCGCTCCGGCCGCCTGGCATCGAGGATCGGACCGAGGTTGCAGATGAGCGTCGGTCCCCTCGTGGTCGGCGCCGGGCTGCTGCTGCTCGCCCGGGCCACCCAGGGCGCCGGCTACGTGGCCGACGTGGCGCCCGCGGTGGTCGTCTTCGGCGCCGGCCTGGCCCTCACCGTCGCCCCCCTCACCGCCACGGCCATGGGCGCCGCGCCCCCCGAGCACGCCGGATCCGCGTCCGCGGTCAACAACGTCGTGGCCCGCGCCGCCGGCCTCCTGGCGGTCGCCGTGCTGCCCCTCGCCGCGGGCATCACGGGCGCCAACGCGCTGCGACCGGCCGAGTTTGCCCACGGGTTCCGCACCGCCGTGGTCATCGCCGGCGGGCTGTGCGCCGCGGGCGGCATCCTCGCCGTCGCCCTGGTCCGCAATCCGGCCCGGGTCCGTCCCGAGCCGGTGCGCAGGTGGCAGTGCGCGCTCGACGGCGCGCCCCTCCAGCCCGTGTCCCTGGTCGGACCCGTGCCTCCGAGCACCGCACCCACAGGGAAACCTCCGGAAGCCACCACCTCTCCAGGGAAAGGCGACGCCCAATGACCCAGACCCCAACCGGCGATCCGGACGTGGTCGACGACCACGACGCCCACCGCTACGAGATCAGGTCGGCATCGCAGCTGGCCGGCTTCGCGGTCTACGAGTCGGTCGGGGACCGGCTGGCCTTCACCCACACCGAGATCGACCCGGCCTTCGAGGGGCAGGGGCTCGGCGGGCGGCTGATCGAGGCGGCGCTCGACGACCTCAGGCGCCGGCGGGTCGAGGCCGTGCCGATCTGCCCGTTCGTCGTCGACTACGTCCGGCGCCACCCCGAGTACCTCGACCTGGTGGCCGAGGAGCACCGGGGCGACCGGCCGAGTTGAAGCGTCGTCCCGGCTGCCCGGGTAACTCGATGGCTGCGCCCGGCGGCCACCCGTAGGCTCCCCGCCCATGGCGCGGCCCACCCGGATGCGCGTCGGGGTGCTGGCCGAGCGAAACGTCCGGCTCCTGCTCACCGGCTACACCACCTCGCTGGTCGGGGCGACCATGGTGCCCGTCGCCCTCACCTTCGCCGTGCTCGACGAGGGTCACCCGGTCGCCGACGTCGGCTACGTCCTCTCGGCCGAGACGGTCCCGCTGGTGGCGCTGCTCCTGCTCGGCGGGGTGCTCGCCGACCGCTTCCCCCGCAAGACGGTGATGGTCGGCACGGACCTGCTGCGCTGCGCCAGCGAGGGCCTGCTCGCCGGCCTCCTCCTGACCGGGTCGCCCCCGCTGTGGGCCCTGATGGTCCTCGCCGCGGTGCTCGGCGCCGGCCAGGCCCTCTTCAACCCGGCCCTCACCGGCCTGCTCCCCGAGGTGACCAGCCCGGAGCGCCTCCAAGACGCCAACGCCCTGCGCGGCGTGGCCAGCTCCACCGGCGGCATCATCGGCCCGGCCGTCGCCGGCGTGATCGTCGCTGCCGGCGGAGCGGGCGCGGCGGTGGCCATCGACGCGGCCACCTACGCCGTGAGCGCCTGGTGCCTGACACGCCTCGACGTGGCGCCGAGGGTCGCCGCGGTGAGGACGTCCATGCTCGCCGAGCTGGCGACCGGCTGGCGAGCCTTCGCGTCCCGCACCTGGCTGTGGTCCATCGTCGTGCAGTTCGGCCTGTTCAACCTCATCACCTTCCCGCCCTTCCTCGTCCTCGGAGCGGTCGTCGCCCGAGACCGCCTCGGCGGGGCCGGCGCGTGGGGACTGATCCTCGCCGCCCTGGGGCTCGGATCCGTCCTCGGCGGCCTGGCCGCCATCCGGATCCGGCCGACACGTCCGCTCCTGGTCGCCACCGTGGCCACGGCCGCCTTCGGGATCCCCGTGGCCCTGATCGCCCTGCCGGTCCCGACGGTCTGGATCGCGGCTGGCGCGTTCGTCGCCGGGATCGGCTCCGCCGTCTTCTCCACGTTGTGGGAGACCACCCTGCAACGCGAGGTCCCGGCCGACGTGCTGTCCCGGGTCAGCGCCTACGACTGGCTCGGATCCACCGCGCTCGTCCCCATCGGCTTCGCAGTCGCCGGGCCGGTGTCGGGTGCATTCGGCGTCCGCGACACCCTCCTCGTCGGCGCCGCCTGGGTCGTCACCAGCAGCCTGGTCGTCCTGTGCGTCCCCGCCGTCCGCAACGTCCGCGGCCCTCGGCGGGGGTCGCCACCCGAGACGGCCGGTCAGGGGCCGGGCAGCCACGCCCAGCCGGGCGCCGAGCGCGCCTCGGCCGCCGTCGGCGGCTCGGCGCCGGCGCGCGAGCAGGTGAGCGAGGCCACCGCCACCGCCGCCCGCATCGCCTCCTCGACCGGCTCCGCCCGGGCCAGCTCGGCGCGGCCGAGCCCCTGACCGGTCCACCAGGCCAGCCAGGACCCGCCGAACGCGTCCCCTGCGCCCACGGTGTCGACCACCTCCACCTCGGGGACGCCCACCGTCACCGTGCCCGCGTCGATGACCGCATAGGCCCGTGAGCCGCCATCAGTGACCAGCACGCAGCTGACCCCCCGCTCGTGGAGGAGGCCGGCCGCCCGCTCGGGCCGCTCGCCGGGAAACAGGTAGGCCAGGTCCTCGACGCTCACCTTCACCACGTCGACCCGGCGGAGCATGCGGTCGAGGCGCTGACGGTAGGCGGCCCCGTCGGCGATGGCCGACGGACGGCAGTTGGGGTCGAGCAGCACCACCGCGCCGGCCGGGACCGTCTCGACCAGCCGCTCGGCGGCGGCGGCCATCGGCGGGTAGACGAGACCGAGGGTGCCGACGTGCACGCCGGCCACGGCCGATCCCGCCAGCCCGAGCCCGTCCACGTCGGCGGTGGTGACGTCGAAGGCCGCCGTGCCGGCGGCGTGGAACTGGTAGCGGTTGACCCCCGAGGGATCCGAGTCGACCACGGCCAGGGTGGTGGGCAGGTCGACGTCGGGGAAGGCGAGGGTCACGCCGTCGAGGAGGGCCCGGCTGCGCAGCAGCACGCCGAAGCGGTCGTTGGACAGCCGGCCCACCAGGGTGGCCGGTCGACCGAGCCTGGCGACGGTCCTGGCCGCGTTGTACGGCCCGCCCCCCGGGATGGCCACGACCCCGCCCCGCAGGTCGACGAACAGGTCGATCAGCGCCTCGCCGACCACGAGGATCACGACGTGGCCCTCACGATCACGGGCGCGCGGGCCGGCGACGCCCGTGTCCCCGCCGCGTCGCCCCGGTCTGCCAGCACGGGCCCAGCTTGCTCGCTCAGGGACCGGAAGGAGACAACTCGGGCGGCCGGAGGCCGCAGGCGTCGTTGCGAGAGGGTCGACGGGTGCCGGCCGCCCGAGTTGTTTCCGCACGGGCCCTCACGGCCGGCGCGGGGTGGCCGCTCCGCCGACCCCCGGCGCGGGGTCCCGGGCCGGCGCGAACCGGGCGCTACGGTGCGGCCCCATGAGCTCCTACGGCGAGGGCAGCGTCGGCGTCCGGTCCATCCAGTACGCCCGCGACCTCCCCGCCGAGGGCAGGACGCTCGTGGTCGAGTACGCCGACGGGGCCACCTGGACTGTCGAGGTCGGCGGCACCGACTGGCTCACGGTCAAGTACGACCTGCCCAACGCCATCCGGTCGGCCGGCGGCTGGGCGGCCGGAGAGGAGGCCACGGCGCAGTGCTTCGCCGGGACGATGTTCGCCGAGCTGGAGCCGGTCATCGACCTCGGGGCGGCGCGGCGCTTCGCCCAGCGTTGGGCGCCCGAGCCGGCCGGCTGATCCCCGGCCGGCGCCGCGACGCGGCGCGGCCCGGCGCGGGCCGGGCTGGCGTTCTCGGGACCGGCGAGGGCCGGCCCGGCGTTCTCGGGACCGGCGAGGGCCGGCCCGGCGTTCTCGGGACCGGCGAGGGCCGGCCCGGCGTTCTCGGGACCGGCGAGGGCCGGCCCGGCGTTCTCGGGACCGGCGAGGGCCGGCCCGGCGTTCTCGGGACCGGCGAGGGCCGGCCCGGCGTTCTCGGGACCGTCGACGTTGGATACCCACGTGGAGGGCCCCGAGGTAGGTGCCGGCCAGGCCGACCGGGCGAGCGGCGGCCGGCCCGCTCAGCGGATCGGCGCGTGGGCGCCCACCTTGCGCAGGTAGGCAAAGACCTGGCCGTAGGAGGCGACCAGGTGGTCCTCCCGGTAGGGCAGCCCCTGGTCGGCGCAGAAGGCGCGGACGATCGGCTGGGCCCGGCGCAGGTTGGGGCGGGGCATCGTCGGGAACAGGTGGTGCTCGATCTGGTAGTTGAGCCCGCCGAGGGCAAAGGTCGCGATCCGGCCCCCGGCGAGATTGCGCGACGTCATCACCTGCCGTTCGGCGAAGCCGATCGCGCTGTCCTCCTCCAGGATGGGCATGCCCTTGTGGTTGGGGGCGAACGAGCATCCGAGATACAGCCCGAAGGCCGCTTGGTGGACGGCCACGAAGGCCAGTGCAGTCAAGGGTGGGAGCACCCAGAAGACGAGGCCGAGGTAGGCGGCGGTGTGCGCGGCGAGGAGGACGCCCTCGAGGCAGGCGGCGCGGTCCCTCCGCTGGAGGAGCGCCTTGACGCCGTTGGCGTGCATGGCCAGACCCTCCAGCAGCAGCAACGGAGCGAAGAGCCACGCCTGGTGGCGGGCCAGCAGGGCACCGAGGCCCCGCCGGCCCCCGGCGATCTCGTCGGTGAAGGCCACGACTCCCGCCGCGATGTCCGGGTCGCGGCCGGCCTGGTTGGGGTGGGCGTGGTGGGCGTTGTGCTTGGGCACCCACCAGCCGAAGCACAACCCGGTCAGCAGGTTGCCGACGAGCAACCCGAACAGCCTGCTCGTCCGGCGCGACCGGAAGATCTGGAGGTGCCCGGCGTCGTGGCCGAGGAACACGACCTGGGTGAAGGTCGCCGCCGAGATGGCCGCGACCACCAGCGTGGCGGCGGAGTCGCCGACGAGGACGAAGAGGGCGGCGCTCGCCACGAAGCCGGCGAGCGTGCCGGCCACCTTGAGTGCGTAGTACCACGGGCGCCGGCGCAGCAGCCCGGCGTCGCGGAGGGATCGGACGAGAGCCCGGTACTCCGCCCCGTGCGTGGCGGGGGTCGTCGTCGTTGCCAGCATCCAGGATCTCCGGGCTCCGCCGAGAAGTCACCGAGGTCTTGGGCAACGTGAGGACATCCGTCCTCGGGCTGTTTTCGAAGGTAGCAGCGGGGGTCGCCTACCGAGGCTCGGCCCGCGCTTCCCGGTGGCGGTCAGGTCGGGAGCTCGACGAGGTGTGCGACCGGTGACGCGGCGACGACCGGCGCGATGGCGCCGGCCGGCGCCCCCTTGAGCTCGACGTCGAAGAAGTCGGTGGTGACCGCGTCGAGCAGCGCGGTCCACCGGCTCGGTCCCTGGATCGGGGGCAGGTGGTCGGCGCCGATGAGCTGCACGAACCAGCCCGGCGCGTGGAGCTGCCTGGTGACCTCGACGCTGTCGTCGAAGGGCACGACCGTGTCGGCGGTCCCGTGGACGAGCAGCAGCGGGGTCGAGGAGGTGAGCGGTGCGTCGGGCGACACGCCGGTGAGCGCGTCGGCGCCGTCGGCCACGACCGCCCGCACGCGCCGGTCGCGGGTCGCGGGCAGGTAGCCGACGGCGAGAGCCGTGTCGGCGCCGTCGGAATGTCCGGCCACCGCGACGTCCCCGCGGCGCACGAGGTGGAGGAGCGGCGAGGCGCCCGACGCCGACCTGCTCAGGATCGACGAGATCACGAAGCCCACGTCGCCCGGCTGGTTGACCACGTCGCGCTCGTCGAGGTTGGGGCCGGCCACCGCCCCGTCCGTGAGCGGGAAGGCCGGCGCGGCCACCACGTACCCGGCTGACGCCCACAGCCGGCAGATCCGCCGGTAGGGGGTGAGCCCGACCTCGAAGCCGTGGGCGAAGACGATCAGCGGGTAGGGACCGTCCCGCTCGGCGGGGTACCAGACCGTCGTGGTCAGCGCCCGCTCGGACGAGACCAGCCGACCGTGGGAGACCGTGGGCCGCGAACGGTCGATCAGGCCGAGGACGAGGGTGTCGACGCGGTAGGAGCCGGTCGGGCTCGGCGTCATCGGGTTCGGCGTCATCGGGCCGGAGGGCGAGGTCGGCGCGGACGTGGGGGTGGGCGTGCTCGGGGCGGCGTGGCGCGCGGGCGCCCCGGTCGTCGCCGTGGGCGCCTCCGCGCCGGGGTGGGCCGGGGTGCCACACCCGGTGATCACGAGGGCGCTGCTCACGGCGGCAGCGACCACGACCCGGCGTGGCCAGGCGGCGACCAGGCTCGGGCTCGTCAGGGTGTCGGGTCGGCCACGTGGATGAGCCGCTTGCCGGTGCTGGCCCCGGCGAGCAGGCCGACGAGCCCATCCGGGGCCCGCTCGAGCCCCTCGAGCACGTCCTCGGTGGCTCGCAGGGTGCCATCGGCCAGCCACCCGGCGAGGGCGGCCGTGCCCTCGGCGAAGCGGTCGGCGAAGTCCGTCACCACGAAGCCCTCCATCCGGATCCGCCTGGTGACGAGCAGGCCGGGCACTCCCGAAGGACCCGCCGCCGGGCTCCCCGTGTCGTACTGCGACACCACCCCGCAGCAGGCGATCCGACCGTGCAGGTTCATCCGGGACAGCACGGCTTCGAGCACCGGGCCGCCGACGTTGTCGAAGTACACGTCGACGCCGTCTGGGCAGGCCTCCTTCAGCTCGCGTCGCAGGTCGGGCGAGCGGTGGTTGACTGCGGCGTCGAAGCCGAGCTCGCCCGTGAGCCACGCCTGCTTGTCGGCCGACCCGCAGATCCCGACGACCCGGCAGCCGTGGTGCTTGGCGATCTGGCCGACGAGGTTGCCCGTCGCCCCGGCGGCGGCCGAGACCACGACCGTCTCCCCCGGCGCAGGGGCGCCCACGTCGAGCAGGCCGAAGTAGGCGGTGAGGCCGGTGACGCCGAGGACGCTCAGGTAGTCGGACAGTCGGGCGACGGTGGGGACCACCTGCAGTCCTCTGGCCGGCACGACGGCCTCGTCGCGCCATCCGACGTCACCGGCCACCAGGGTCTCGGCCGGCAGGCTCGGGTCGTCGGACTCGGTGATCTGGGCGATGCCGTAGCCGGGCATGACGTCGCCGGCGACCACCGCGCTCCGGTAGGTCGCCCCCTGCATCCACGCCCGGTTGGCCGCGTCGATCGACAACCAGAGAAGCCGGGCTCGTAGCTCGCCCGGCCCGCGGTCGGCGCGGGGCGCGTCCTCCAGGGTGAAGTCGTCGACCGACAGCCGACCATCGGGCACCCGGCGCAGCACCCACTGGCGCCCGGCGCCGCTCACGACGCCCCCCCTCGCGATCTCGTCACCCGGCCCTCCTCGTCACCTCGTCGGAGCCGGACCTTACCGACGTGGTGTCCCGATGACGTGGCGTTCCGATGACGTGGCGTCTCGCCGGGCGGGCCGGGGCCTGCGAGGCTCAGGAGACGAAGTCGACCAGGGACCTGGGGATGATGTCGGCCACCGCGAGGGACCTGGCCCTGGCCCCAACGGCCCGGAGGTGAGCCTCGGCGACGGTGTCGTGGTCGTGGATGTCGGTGGGCACCAGGCTCCGGTGCCCGAGTGAGGCCCGCACGGCGCCCAGCTGGCGGTCGACGGCGCAGAGGGTGGCGACGATGCGGCCCAGCTGGGCGCGGGACGAGCCGATGGTGCGCACGGGGAGGTGGCCGGGATCGGGCTTCACGCCTCGATCCCGGCGACCCACGAGCGGACCTTCCCGTCGGGCCGACCCTTGCCGGCGGCGGTTGCCCCGACCGTGGCGGCGACGGTGGACGTGGCGCCCACGAGGAGGGACAGGCAGCGGTGGTGGCCGGTCAGGATCTCGCCCACGGCTCGGGCGCGCCCCTTCCACAGCGCGGCTGACACGTCGTCGAGCGTTCGAGTCGAAACGCCGGTCGCCACACGTCGGTCATCGGCGGCGACCGTCCCCACCTGAGCCCACCGGGGGCGTTTGTGGGCAGCTGTCCCATTCGCGGTGTAGCGTTTTCGAAAGGGTGTTCCATCGAGAGATTGGGGTCAGATGAAGCAGTTCGACAGGCGGCGCGCAGCCGTCGCAGGTGTGGCAGCGGCGGCCGCGGCCTTCGGGCTGGTCGCCGGGGGCGCGTCCATCGCGTCGGCCTCGGCGAGCACCAAGGCATCGGCTAGCACTCAGGGCAGGCCGACGACCACCGGGGCGCCGGCGAAGGTCAAGGTGAGCCACGCCCAGCTCCATTCGGCGGGCCAGGTCAACCTGGGCGCGGCCCGCTCGCCTGCGTCGGCGCAGGCCAACTCCGGGACCAGCCTCCCCGGCGAGCACTACAAGGTGGCCGATCCGGACCGGAGCTCGGTGTTCTCGCCAGGGGGCGCCAACGCCGGCAGCGCCAAGCTGTCGTCCGCGGTCGGCAACCACGCGGTGAGCGCCAGCTCCGGAGCGGGGACGGTCGGCTTCGTCGGCATCACCGGGCCTGCGCAGGCCAAGGTCAACGGCAACGGTGACCTCGAGCCGCCGGACCAGGGTCTGTGCTCGGACGGGTCGACGACCATCGAGTTCGTCAACAACGCCCTGCAGGCGTACTCCACCTCCGGCGCTTCGCTGGCCGGGCCGATCGCCTCGACCACGGTCTTCGGCCTGCCGACGACCGACTCCCTCTCCGATCCGCGCTGCTCCTTCGACGCGCCGACGCACCGGTGGTTCTTGACCGAGTTCACCGTCGGCACGACCAACGCCGCCGGCCAGGCGACCTCGCCGAGCACGCAGTACATCGCCGTCAGCGACACGTCCAACGGTCTCGGCAGCTACCACATCTACAGCATCGACACGACCGACGCGACCACGTCGGGGTGCCCGTGCTTCGGTGACTACGACATGATCGGCGCCGACGCCAGCGGCTTCTACATCACCACCAACGAGTTCGGGCTCAGCTCGGGCGCCTACAACGGGTCGATCATCTACGCCGTGTCCAAGAAGGCGCTCGAGACCTCCAACTCCCTCGGCTCGCCTTCACCGACGGTGGTGACCTACCGGCTGCTGTCCGACGCCTTCGGCCAGCCGTACCACGTGTCGCCCTCGTCGACCCCGCCGGGTGGGGCGTACGCCCCCAACCGGGAGTACTTCGTCGAGACCAACTCCAACGCCAACCAGGACAACCACCTGGTCGTCTACACCATGCAAGACACCAAGGCGTTGACCACCGGGGGCACACCGTTCCTGACGAACGCGGAGATCTCGAGCGAGTCCTACGCCTTCCCGCCGGTCGCCAACCAGAAGGCCGGCCCGATCCCGCTGGGCAAGTCGGTCAACAACCCCGAGGGGGTGCTGCAGGCCGACTTCAACGCCATCCAGGAGGTCACCTACACCGGCGGCCAGCTCTACGCCGAGGCCGACACGGCGGCGGCCGGTGGCAAGGACGGCATCGCCTGGTTCATCCTCAAGCCGGCGACGGGCACGACGCCGACCACCGTCGCCCATCAGGGCTACGTGACCTCGCCGGGTCTCAACCTCCTGTACCCGGACATCGCCGTCGACTCGACCGGCAAGGGCTTCCTCGTGTTCTCGATGGCCGGCGCGTCGGCCTACCCGAGCGCGGCGGACCTGACCTTCGGGCCCACCGGCCCGAGCGGGTCGATCTCCACCGTGGCGGCCGGCACGGCTCCTGAGGACGGCTTCACCTGCTACGCCGCCCTGGTTGGTCCGGGCTACGGGGGCTGCCGCTGGGGTGACTACTCCGCCGGTGTAGCGGCCAATGGCCGCATCTTCATGGCCACCGAGTACATCCCGCCCACGTCGCGTGACACCTTCACCAACTGGGGCACCTACGTCTGGAGCAGCCCGACGCCCTGACCGGACCCGACGTCCGGCCACGCCGGTCGGTCGGCCACCAGCTGATCGCGTCCCTGTGCGCTGCTACCCGAACGGGGTGGTGGCGCACAGGCGCGTCCGGGCCCGGCGCGTCGGGATCGGCGGGGGGCGTCAGCCGCCGTCGGCCGACAGCCAGGAGCGCCACGGGTCGGTGAGCAGCGCCGGGGTGCCCCCGGTGGCCAGGAGGACGACGCGTGCGCCGCGCTCGACCCGGCCGCGGTCGACGGCGTCGACCAGGCCGGCGAGGGCCTTGCCGCTGTAGACCGGGTCGAGGAGCAGGCCCTCGGTGCGGGCCGCCAGCCTGAGGGCATCCCGGCAGGCGTCGGTCGGTGCGCCGTAGCCCGCGCCGAAGCGGTCGTGGTCGATCCGGCAGCGACCGGACGGTGCCGGGAGCCCGGCCGCCTCGGCGGCGGCCGCCGCCGCCCGCGGCACCCAGTCGTCGAGGTCGGGGCGGGTGCCGGCGTCGACGCCGAGCACGGCGTCGAGATCGCCGAGGCCGGCGGCCAGGCCGGCGTGGGTGCCCCCGGTGCCGTCGGCGGTGACCACCAGGTCGACGTGGCCGGCCTGGGCGAGCAGCTCCCGAGCGGCCCGCACGTACCCGAGGGTCCCGGTGAGCGACGCCCCGCCGAGGGGGATGGCGAAGGGACGTCGTCCGGCGCGCTCGACGGCGCCGGCCTCCTCGACGATGGCCGCATCGAGCTCTGCGTAGGGGAGGTCGCCGCGCGAGGCGAGCTCGGCGCCGAAGAGCCGGTCGAGGACCAGGTTGCCGCCGGCCTCGGCCGGCGGGTGGCCGCCGAGCACCAGCACGCAACCCAGGCCGAGCCGGGCGGCGGTCGCCGCGGTCAGCCGGGCGTGATTGCTCTGCGGGCCACCGCCGGTGACCAGGACGTCGCAGCCGGCGGCGACGGCTTCGGCGGCCAGGAACTCGAGCTTGCGGACCTTGTTGCCCCCGCCGCCCAACCCGGTGAGGTCCTCGCGCTTGACCAGCAGCGAGCCGGAGGCCAGGCCGATCGCCGCCCCCAACCGGTCGGCCGGCTGGATTGGGGTCGGGGAGGCGAACAGGTCGACGCGGGGCAGTCGCACCCGAGCGACGCTACGGGCCGTGCGGCCCCGGCCGGCCGTCGCCGGGGGTCAGCAGGCCGAGCTCGTAGGCGGCGACCACGGCCTGGACCCGGTCACGCAGGCCGAGCTTGGTCAGGACGTGGGAGATGTGGGTCTTGACCGTCGTCTCGGAGATGAACAGCTCGGCGGCGATCTCCGCGTTGGAGCAGCCCCTGGCCACGGCGAGGAGCACCTCGACCTCCCGGCCGGTCAGGCCGTGGCGGTCCGCCGCCCCTTCTTCGGGCACCGGGCGCTGCAGGCGGGGGAGCATCCGGGCGAGCAGGCGGGTGGTCACCGCGGGCGAAAGCACCGCCTCGCCCGCTGCGGTGACCCGCACGGCGTGGGCCAGCTCCTCGGGGGTGGCGTCCTTGAGCACGAAGCCGGTGGCGCCCGCGGCGAGGGAGTCGGTGACGTAGTCGTCCTCGCCGAAGGTGGTCACCATCAGGATCCGGCTGGGGCTGGCGGTCGCGGCCAGCCGCCTGACCACCTCGATGCCGTCGAGGCCGGGCATGCGGATGTCGAGCACCACCACGTCCGGGTCGAGGCGGCCGATCTCGCTGATCGCCGTCTCCCCGTCGGCCGCCTCGCCGACCACCTCGAGGTCGGGCTGAGCGCCGAGGATCATGGCGAAGCCCTGCCGGATCAGCGGTTGGTCGTCGACGAGGACCACCCTGATGGTCGGGCCGGGCTCGCTCACGCGGAGACCGAGCTACAACGGGCCTCGCTCACGCGGAGACCGAGCTACAACGGGCCTCGCTCATGCGGAGACCGAGCTACGACGGGCCTCGCTCATGCGGAGACCGAGCTACGACGGGCCTCGCTCATGCGGAGACCGAGCTACGACGGGCCTCGCTCACGCGGAGACCGAGCTACGACGGGCCTCGCTCACGCGGAGACCGTGCCGCGACCGGTGCTCGCGCCGAGCGCGGGCAGGTGGGCGACGACCGACCAGCCTCCGTCGCTCGGTCCCACGGTGACCAGACCGTGGGCCAGGGCCGCCCGCTCCCGCATGCCCTCGAGTCCGTGCCCGGCACCGGGGGCGACGGCCCCGGGTGCGGCGACCGTGGCGATCGGGGCCTGGCCGTTGGTGATCGACACGTCGACGCCGCGCTCGTCGTAGGCGAGGGTGACGACCGTGAAGGCCCCCGGCGCGTGGCGGACGGCGTTGGTCAGCGCCTCCTGCACGATCCGGTAGGCGGCGAGCGAGGGCCCGGCGTCCAGCGGTCGGGGGACGCCCTCGGTGCGCAGGATCACGGGTTGGCCGGCGGCGACGGCCCCGGCGACGAGGGTGGGGACGTCGGTGACCGCCGGCTGGGGGGCGCGCGGCGCGCCCTCGACCTCGGCGGCCGGGACCCTCCGCTCCCGCAGGTCACGCCGAGCGCCGGCGGCGGCGGCCGGCGCGGGCGCGGGCGCGGGCCCGGTGCGCTCGTCGAAGCGCAGGGCGTCGAGCATGTCGCGCAGCTCGGTCATGGCCAGGCGGCCGCCGGCGATCATGGAGTCGAGGACCGGCCGGGTGAGATGGCCGGCCGGGAGGTTCTCGCGCACGGCGCCGGCCTGCACGACCAGGAGGCTGACATGGTGGGCGACTACGTCGTGGAGCTCCCTGGCGATGCGCACCCGCTCGGCGGCGACGGCGCGCGTCGACGCCCACGACTGCTCCCGCTCGGCCGCTTCGGCCCGCTCGCGGTAGCTCACGAACAGCTCCCGCTGCGACCGGACGTACAGGCTGACGGCCGTGACGGCCGCGCAGAGGAACACCTCGGGCACGACGACACCGTTGTGCCCGGATCCGGCCCACGACGCGACCGAGAACACCACGGCCGTGGCCGCCGCCGCCACGAGGGTCGGACGCGCAGGGCGGCTCGTGCCGTAGGTGTACAGGGCGACCACGGTGACGACCGTCGGGCCGACCTGGGGCTGGCCGCCGATGAGGGTGGCGATGCCGCCCACGGCCACCACCGCGGCGAGCACCTCCGCCGGCCGGCGTCGCCGCAGCAGGAGGGCGACGAGGGCGACGATGGTGAGGACGGCCGCGATCCTGCGGTGCGTGCTCGAGTCGGGGAGCGACGCGACGACGACCGAGCCGACCCCCGCCGCCGTGGTGGCCGCGGTGACCAGTGCGATCACGCCGATCCGCCACCAGCGGGGGGCGACCGTCACCTGCGTCGACGTCGCCCCCCCGCCGGTCACGCCTACGCGTCCCTGCGCTCGATCACCTGCGAGGCGACGATCAGCACGATCACCGTGAAGAGCACCATGACGCCGAAGCCGGACCACGCCGCCAGGGTATGGGCGTCGCGGTGCAGGACGAGGATCTGACGCCCGGCCTGGGTCGGCCAGTACTCGGTGATCGGCTGGGCCCACGAGCTCGGGAGGGCCTGCACGACGCCGGGGAGGACGAACAGCAGCGCCACGATGGTCGAGATGCCGGCAGCCGTGCTGCGCACGATGGCGCCGATGGCCGCCCCGAGCAGCCCGATCAGCGCCAGGTAGAGTCCGGCGCCGATCACCGCCCGCAACACGTCGCGGTCGCCGAGGCTGGCCGTGGGGGCGTTGCCGGAGATGACGGCCTGGCCGAGCAGGAAGGCCACGAAGGCCGTGATCTCACCGACGACGACGAGCACGGCGGTGACCACCAGCGACTTGGCGGCGAGAAACTTCGTGCGCTGCGGGGTCGCGGCCAGGCTGGTGCGGATCATGCCGGTGCCGTACTCGGAGGTGACGATCATGACCCCGAGGACGGCGACGGCCAGCTGGGCGATGTTGAGGGCGAAGAAGCTGACCTGGGTGGGGTCCCACGTCAGCCGGTCGCCCAGGCTGCTCGACCCGTAGTGGGAGCCGGCCAGGTAGGACACGAGGGTCCCGATGCCGTCGGCCAGCACGACGGCCACGACCAGGGTGACCCAGGTGGACCGGACGGTGACGAGCTTGAGCCACTCGGAGCGGACGGTGTCAACGAAGGTGGCCCGGTGCGGGCGCCCGTCGGGCTCGGTGGCGAAGCGACGGGCGGTGGTGGGGACGGTGGCGGTGGTCATCGACGGGCCTCCTCGGCCGGGAACTCGACGCTGTCTCGGGTCATTTCCATGAAGGCCTCCTCGAGCGAGGCCCGCTGCGGGGTCAGCTCGAGCAGGGCGATGCCGCTGTTGAAGGCCAGGTCGCCGACGAAGGCGGTGTCGACCCCGGTGATCTCCAGGCCGCCGGCGGGGGCCGCGGCCACCATGGCGCCGGCGCCGGTGAGCGCCGTGCCGAGGGCGGCGTCGTCGCGACTGCGGACCAGCACCGACTGCCCGGACGAGGCGTCGACGAAGTCCTTGACGCTCGAGGCGGCGATCATCCGGCCCCGACCGATGACGATCAGATGGTCGGCGGTGAGGGCCATCTCGCTCATCAGGTGGCTGGAGACGAGGACCGTCCTGCCCTCGGCGGCGAGGGTCCGCATGAAGGTGCGGACCCAGAGGATCCCCTCGGGGTCGAGGCCGTTGACCGGCTCGTCGAAGATCAGGACCTCCGGGTCGCCGAGGAGGGCGCCGGCGATGCCGAGGCGCTGGCCCATGCCGAGGGAGAAGCCCCCGGCGCGCCGGTCGGCCACCTCGGTGAGCCCGACGACGCGCAGCACCTCGTCGACCCGGGACGCCGGCAGGCCGTTGGACGCGGCCAGCACCCGCAGGTGGTTTCTGGCCGTCCGGCCGCCGTGGAGGGCCTTGGCGTCGAGCAGGGCACCGACCTCGGTGAGCGGGGCCGGCAGGTCGCGGTAGGCCTTGCCGGCGACGGTGACGGTGCCCGACGTGGGCGCGTCGAGGCCCATGATCATGCGCATGGTGGTCGTCTTGCCGGCCCCGTTGGGACCGAGGAAGCCGGTCACCTGGCCGGGTTGGATGGAGAAGGACAAGTCGTCGACGGCGGTGGTGGTGCCGTAGCGCTTGGTGAGCTGGTCGGCTCGGATCACGAAAGGGTCTCCTCGTCGTGGTGGTCGACCGCGGGCGGGGGTCCCGGCGGTGGGACCAGTGTGCGCACCGGAGGGACCCGACCGCATCGGGCGGAGGGACGATCGTGAGATCCTCCGCGAGGAGGAGGTTCAGCCGGCGGAGGAGGTTCAGCCGGCGAGGAAGCTCAACCGGACGTGGCGGACGCGGTTGTCGACGTTGGTGTCGACCAGCACGACGTGCTGCCAGACCCCGAGCTGCGGCCGGCCGTCGACGACGGGAACCGTGACCGAGGGGCTGACGAACGCCGGCAGGACGTGGTCCGCGCCGTGTCCCGGCGACCCGTGCCGGTGGGTCCAACGGTCGTCACGCGGCGCCAGCGCGCCGATGGCCGTCTCGACGTCGGATTCGCTGCCGGCGCCGGTCTCCATCAGGGCCACGCCGGCGGTGGCGTGGGGGACGAACACGCTGAGCAGCCCGTCACCCCTCCCGGCGCAGAAGCGGGCCACGCGGTCGGTGACGTCGGTGACGACCGTCGACCCGGTGGCCACCTCCACCACCTCAGTCTCCACAGGGATCAGTCGCCACGGGAGCCGGCTTCGGTCACAGCTTGGTGCCGCTCCAGTCGACCGGGGGCGGCTGCACGATCGGCGTGCCCAGGTCGAGCACGATCTGGGCGTGCTCGGCCAGCTTGATCTGGCCCGGGTCGCCCGTCCACCGCTTGCCGTCGACGAAGGCGGTGACCTTGCCGGTGTCGGGCCCGAGCCGGGTCGACGACAGCGGTTGGCGCCAGACCCCGAAGGCCTGGGCCAGGACGTAGTTGGCCGACTGGGGGGACTCGATGTGGACGACGCCGTCCTGGGCGTGGACGTGCAGCCAGTACAGGCAGGTCGAGCTGCCATCGGCGAAGTTGCCGCTCGGGGTCTTCGACACCTGCACGGGCGGGACCATCCCCACGCCGTAGGGGATCGAGCGGGGCTGGCCGTTGACGAAGATGGCCACGTGGACGTGGTGGTGGTAGACGAGCTGCTCGCTGCTGTTGCACTGCACGCCGTCGGTGACCACCCCGGTGAGGCCCTGGTTGGCGGGAGCGAGGGGCGGCCCGAGCTCGAGGGGGATGCCCTCGGGGCCCTTGGCGCCGTAGACCTTGGCCCCTGACGGCGTGGCCCAGCCGACCGCAGACGGGCCGCTGGAGCCGCCCCCGCCGGACACGATCACGGCGACGATCACCGCGACCACGACGACCACCGCGACCGGGACGCCGACGGTCAGGAGCCGGCGCCTGCGCTTGGATTGCTGCTGGGCGGCCCGCCGACCGGCGTTGCCGCTGCCGGCCGGTGGCCGGACGCCACCGCGCCCGGCGTCCTTGCGTCTCGCTGGGATGTCGGGCCGGTCACCCGTCGCCTTGGCCATGGCACCTCCTCGGAGCGGCAGCACCCTAGTGGAGCCCCGACGCGTCCGAAGGGCGGGGGGAACGGCCCCGCCGGATGGGGAGCCGGATCGTCGGGGGCTCAGCATCGGGGGCTTAGCATCGGCCGATCAGCCCGCATCCCGATCCCGAAGGCCGCCCGTCCATCGCCGCTCGCTTCGACGTCGACGAGGCGGTGACGGTGCGCGCGGTGCACGGCCACGACCGGGCCTTCGTGAAGGTGGGCCACGGCCCTGCGCTGCTGCTGCTCCACGGCCTCGGCGGCAACCTCGGCACCTGGGACCGGGTCATCGCACCGCTGGCCGAGCACCACACGGTCATCGCCCCCGACCTGCTCGGCCACGGCCGCTCGGCCAAGCCGAGAGCCGACTACAGCCTGGGCGGCTACGCCAACGCCATGCGGGACCTGCTGGTCATCCTGGGCGAGGACCGGGTGAGCGTGGTCGGCCACAGCTTCGGCGGTGGGGTGGCCATGCAGTTCGCCTACCAGTACCCCGAGCGCTGCGAGCGGGTGGTCCTGGTGGGCAGCGGCGGCCTCGGCCGCGAGGTCACCCCGCTGCTCCGGATGCTGACCGTCCCCGGCAGCGGCACCGCCCTCGGCGCGCTGACCGCCCTGCCGCTGCGCCAGGTCCTCGGCGCGGCCGCCCGCGTCGCCCTCGCTCTCCCCGGCATGGGCGACCGTCGGATCGCGCCGGTGCTGCGCGACGGCCAGGAGATCATCGCCGGCTGGGAGGCGCTGCTCGATCCCGAGACCCGCTCGGCGTTCCTCCATGTCCTGCGCGCCGCGGTCGACCCTGATGGACAGGTCGTGACCATGTTGGACCGGACCTACCTGGCCGCAGCGATGCCGGTCCTGCTGGTGTGGGGGCGCGACGACCCCGTCATTCCCGTCGCCCACGCCTATCGCGGCGAGGCGGCCATGCCGGGAAGCCGGCTGGAGGTGCTCGAGCGGGCCGGTCACTTCCCCCACCGGGACCGGCCCGACGACTTCGTCGCCGTGGTCGAGGACTTCCTCGCCACCACCGAGCCGGCGCCGGTCAACCCGGCCAGGTTCCGCTCCCTGCTGCGTTCCGGGGGCGCCCCGCGGCGGCGGCCCGACCGGGTCCCCGCCGCCCCGGAGGAGCCCGGCGAGTCGGCGGCCACCGGCGCCGGCTGACCCGGCCCTGCCGGTCAGGTCGCTCCTTCCGGTCAGGTCAGGGCGTAGATGCGGGCGGCGTTGGCGTGGCCCACCAGATCGGCGAGCCTGGTGAGCTCGGCCGTGTCGAAGCCGGCCCTCCCGAGCGATCGCAGGGACGCCGCGAGGGCCAGCCGGTGGAGGGTGACGCCGAGGTGGTAGATCTCGGCCAGGCCGAAGGCGTCGGAGGCGTAGAGGACCTTGTGCCACGGGGCCAGCTCCAGGGCCTCGGCCAGGATGGCGGGCGCCCGGTGGCCGGTGTGGGGGATGGCCTCGCCGACGTCGAGGTACACGTGGGGCCACATGCCGGCCAGGTAAGCGGCCTCCCGGTGCCGGGGCCAGCAGTGCAGCAGGACGATCGCCGTGTCGAGCTCGGCGCTGGCCTCGATCAGATCGGTCAGGAGGGCCGGGTCCGACGTGCGCAGCTTGGCGTCGGTGTCCCCGAACCCCGTGTGGAACTGCACGGGCCGCCCGGTGTCGAGCGCGCTCCACACCCCGTGGCGGACGAGGACCGGATGCTCGAGGCGCCAGCGCGCCGGGCCCCCGGGGCGGACCGCGGGTCCGGCTCCGAGCCATTCGGCCGCCGCCTCCCTGACCTCGCTGGGGGTCGGGCGTCGCCAGTCGAGGTCGAGACCGCCCCGGTACGCGGCGACCGACTTCCACCCGACGCATCCGCTGGCCCGGACGGCATCGGCGAAGGCGTCGGCGTAGCCGTCGGCCGCGATCCCGGCGGCGGCGACCGTCTCGGCGAGGGTCTCGAGGCGGGTGATCTCGTCGACCGGCCCCTGCGCCCACCCGGCCATGCGGTCGAGTCCGACCAGCTCGTCGCCCCGGTACCCGGTGTCGACCAGCAGCCGCCGGGCGCCCCCCGCCAACATCCGGGTGGCCACCTCGTCGCCGCCGAGCTCGGCCCTCCGGCGCAGGTACGCGGCGGGGGGCGCAGCGGCGGGCAGGTCGAGGACCGGCGCGCACCAGGCGCGCACGGCCAGGCCGAGGTTGGTGTCCCACGCCGAGCAGCCGGGAGGGGCGGCCCTGCCGCTCTCGCCGAGGAGCGACTCGAAGCGGGCCGGGTCCAGCTCGTCGACGATCAGCGCGTGACAGTGGTGGTCGACGAGCGCCGTGCGCGCGGCGATGTCGTCGGCGTCGTCAGGTTCGGTGGGGTCGTCGGCCACGACCCGTCATCCAACCAGAAGGTCGCCCGTCAGACGTTGAAGCGGAACTCCACCACGTCGCCGTCGCGCATCACGTAGTCCTTGCCTTCCAGGCGGGCCTTGCCGGCGGCGCGCACCGCCGGCACCGAGCCGGCGGCGATCAGGTCCTCGTAGCTGACCACCTCGGCCTTGATGAAGCCGCGCTGGAAGTCGGTGTGGATCACCCCGGCCGCCTCGGGGGCCGTGGCGCCCCTGCGGATGGTCCACGCCCTGGCCTCCTTGGGCCCGGCGGTGAGGAAGGTCTGCAACCCGAGGGTCTCGAAGCCGACGTGGGCCAGTTGGACCAGGCCCGACTCCAGCTGCCCGTACCCGGCCAGCAGCTCGGCCGCCTCCTCCGGGTCGAGCCCCGCGACCTCCGCCTCGATGCCGGCACTGACCACCACCGCGGGGGCAGGGGCGACGAGGGCGGCGAGCTCGGCGGTGCGGTCGGCGTCACCGAGGTCGGCCTCGTCGATGTTGAACACGAAGATCTGCGGCTTGGCCGTGAGCAGGTGCAGGTCGGCGAGGTGCTCGGGGTCGACGCGTCCGTCGCGGACGGCTGCGGCGATGGGCGTGCCGTCGTCGAGGACGGCACGTGCCGTCGTGATCGCGTCCAGGGCGCCCCGCAGCTCGGGGCGGTTGCGGGCCTCCCGGGTGAGGCGGCCGAGCCTGGCGTCGACGGTCTGCAGGTCGGCGAGGATCAGCTCGGTGTCGATGGTCCCGATGTCGGCCAGGGGGTCGACCTTGCCGTCGACGTGGATGACGTCGGGATCGGCGAAGGTCCGTACCACCTGGCAGATGGCGTCGGCCTCGCGGATGGCGGCGAGGAACTGGTTGCCGAGCCCCTCACCGGCCGACGCGCCGCGCACGATCCCGGCGATATCGACGAAGGTCACCGTCGCCGGCACCGACCGTTCGCTGTCGTAGAGCGTCGCCAGGTGGCCGAGCCTGGCGTCGGGCACGGCGACGACGCCCACGTTGGGGTCGATAGTGGCGAACGGGTAGTTGGCCGCCAGCGCGTCGTTGCCGGTCAGGGCGTTGAACAGCGTCGACTTGCCGACGTTCGGCAGGCCGACGATCCCGATCGACAGTGCCAAGGGGGCGGACCTCCGGGTGGGTGGCGGGGTCGTCAGCGTAGGGCACAACCGCTGGCGGCCCCGTCAGAGGGATCCACCCGGAGGTTCCGACCCCCCGGTGGCTCAGGGCGCCGTCGACGCCCCGAGCCCCCCCCTGCCCAGCCACGCGGGCGGATGCAGCTGGGACAGGAGACCGGAAGCGCCCAGACCGGACCGGATGGTCCCGTCGGGCAGCTGTGTCTTGTCGCACCCCCCGAGGTGCATGCTGGCGACGGCCAGTCGGGGGGCGTCGGCGTACTGGAACACGAGGTCCACGTTGCTGCCGACCACGGCCGGGCAGCCCATCATCTGCCCGGCCGGGCGGGTGGAGGCGAGGAGCGCGGTCACCAGGCTCTGCGCGACCGCGGCGTTCGCAGTGGTCACCGTCGAGCGGCAGCCGGTCGCCGGCAGGGTCGGGATCCACACCGCGCTGACCGAGACGGGCCCGTTGCGCAGCGGGCCGCGCTCGGCGGCGAAGCGGGCGCCGGTGATCGGGTCGCCGCCGAGGACGCAGGTGCCCAACCCGGACCGGGCCGGCGGAGCGACCCGCGCCGCGGGCACGCTGAGCGGTCCGCCTTGGGCACCGACGGGAGCCGAGGTGGTCGCCGTCGAGGTACCGGGGCCGACGGCGACGTTGGTCCCCCGCGGGCTGCCGCGGCTGGCCAGCACCCCGCCGGCGACGGAGACGACGGCCAGGACGGGGACGACGACGGCCGCGACCCGCCGGCGAGCGCGGCGCCGCTCGGCCCTGACAACCACGGCGCCGGGCCCGGGCGGGGAGGCGGCGGAGGCGGCCCGCCCCGACAGTGCGGCCAGGTCCTGGTCGAGACGGGTCGGCTCGACATGGTTGATCTCAGACATGGTTGATCTCAGACATGGTTGATCTCAGACATGGTGCGACGGCTCCTCGGGGCTCGTCGTCTCGACCGTGCGCAGGGCCACGGCGAGGCGGTCGCGGCTTCGGGACAGGCGGGACTTGACGGTGCCGGTGGGGATCCCCAGCTCGGCGGCCACCTCCTCGACCGACAGGCCGACGAGGTGGTGGAGGACGACGACGCGCCTCGACGCGACCGGGAGGGCGGCGATGGCCCTGCGCAGATCGACCAGCCTGGCGCCGTCGGGGTCGTCGACGACCAGGTCGTCGAGCCGGCCCTCCGCCGAGACCAGGCGCCGGACCCGGCGCCAACGGCTGACGGCCAGGTTCATGGCCACGCGCCGGACCCACGCCACGGGATGGTCGTAGTCGCGCACGCGGTCCCATCGCAGCCAGGCGCGGACCCACGCCTCCTGCACCGCGTCCTGCGCGCTGGCGACGTCGCCGGTGAGAACGGCGACCTGGCCGATCATCGGCCCGACGTGCTCGTCGTAGAGCGGTTCGAAGTCCACCGTCTGGTACACGTCCGACGGGGGTGCCGGGTTCCCTCCCGTCCGCGCCGCTCCCGCGGGCCGCCGGCTCCGCGTACCGTGCGCAGCAGTAGCATGACCGTCGGTGGCGGCCAACTGGGGCGGGAAGGAAAGCGGGGACGGCGGGCGCGCCGGCGGGGGGGCGTGAGCGGGCCGGCCGACATCTTCGCCGTCCTCCGTCACCGGCCCCTGGCCGCCCTGTGGTTCGCCAGCCTGGTCAGCCTGATCGGCGACTGGGCGGCGCGCATCGCCCTGGCCGTGCTCGTCCTGGATCGCACCGGCTCGGCGTCGCTGTCGTCCCTGGTGCTCGTCGTGTCGGTCCTGCCGTGGGTCGGGCCCGGTCAGATCGTCGCCACCCGCCTGTCGCACCTGCCACGGGTGCGGGTCATGGTCGGCGCCGACCTGGCCAGGGCCGGGGTCTACGCCGTCCTCCTGCTCCCGCTGCCGATCCCGGCCATCCTCGCCCTGGTCCTGGTCGCCGCCCTGGCCACTCCGCCCTTCGACGCGGCCAGGTCCGCGCTCACCGTCGAGGTCGTCCCCGAGGCCGACTACGGGGCGGCCATCACGCTCCTCGACATGACCGATCAGGCCGGGGTCATCATCGGGTACCTCGCCGGCGGCGTCTGGGTCGCCACCGGTGGGGTCCACACCGCCATCCTCGCCGACGTGGTGTCCTTCCTCGTCTCGGCGGTCGTCGTGAGCTTCGTGCGAGAACCCGACGTCCCACGCGAATCGAAGCCCGTCGGCCACCAGCTGCGCGACGCGGTCCGGGTCATCCGGGGCGAACCGGTGATCCGCCGGGGCTCGGCGTCGTTGATCCTGGCCGCCTTCCCGGTCGCCGCCATCGAGGCCACCGCCGCGGCCTACGCCCGCTTCGCCCTCCACGCCGGGGCCAGGACCGCAGGCGAGCTGGCGGCGGCCGTGCCGGCGGGGATCCTCCTGTCGGTCCCGTTCCTCGCCCGCGGCGGGGGGGCCCTCCGGCTGCTGCGCACCAGCGCGTTGACCGCCATGCTGGCGGGCCTGGTCGGCGGCGTGGCCTTCGGCGGCGGCCACCTCGTCGGCGCGTTCGTCGGCTACGGCGCGGCGGGGGTCCTCACCGGCAGCGCCACCCCGGCACAGATCGCCTTCCAACCCCGCATCCGCCGCGAGGACAGGGCCGGGGTGATCAGCCTGCTCTTCGGCCTGCTCCGAGGCGCCGAGGCCATCGGCGCGGCGATCGGCGGCCTGCTCATCGCCGGGGTCGGGGCCCGGCCTGCGGCCATCGGGTGGATGGTGCTCGCCGTCGTCGTCTCCGCCGCCTTCCTCCTCCGGCCCCTGACGGCCGCAGAAGGCGGCGACGGGAGGACGGGAACCGGCGAGGAGACCACGGGCGATCTCCTCGGTCCGGATCATGCGCCGGTGCCCCGTGGCACCGGATCCCCTCCTGAGGATCCCGAACCGCAGGCCTGACGGCCGTCGGCGATGGACCGGCAGGAACCCAACTCGGGCGGCCGGAGGCCGCAGGCGTCGTCGCCAGCGGGCCGAACGGGCTGCGGCCGCCCACGTGATGGTGGCAGGGGCCCTACCGCCCACGTGGGGCCGCAGGGGCCCTACCCGGCGACGGGCGTCGGGCCGGGGCCGAGCGCCCGGAGGGCGGCGGCCACGATGGTGGCCCGCTGGCCCGCGTCGAGGGCGTGACGGCCGTGCTCGAGCAGCTCGACGAGGTGCTCGCGGTCCGGCGGCGGACCTGCCAGCTCCGACGCGGTGGCGAGGGTCGCCACCTGGGCGGCACCGATCGCCGCCCTCGCCCGCAGCCTGCCCTCGTCGGAGTCGTCCCCGGCCAGCCCGGTGAGCATCCCGCCGACGAGGCCCCGCACCCGCTGGGGGACGGCCCGGTGGCCGGCGGAGGGGTCGCTCATCACGATGCGGACGAGGGCGGCGCGGCGGGACAAGGCGTCCACCAGGCCCTCCAGCAGCTCGGCCGGCGACGGTGGCGGGGTGGCGCCGACCGACGCGGCCAGGGCCCGGATCTCCACCAGGAGCGGGTCGACGACCGCCTCCAGGATCTGCTCCTTGGACGCGAAGTGGTGGTAGAGGGCCGCCTTGGTCAGTCCCGCGTGGGCGGCGATGTCGCGCGTCGAGGTGGCGGCGAACCCCTGCACGGCGAACAGCTCGACGGCCACGGCCAGGATCCGGTGCCGCGTCTGCGTCGGGGGCGCCCCGTGCTCGTCGTCTCCGTGCTCGTCGTCTCCGTGCTCGTCGTCTCCGTGCTCGTCGTCTCCGTGCTCGTCGTCTCCGTGCTCGTCGTCGGAGGTCCTGGCACCGGTCATGGCCCGGCCACGCTACTCTCCTGACCGACCGCTCGTTCAGGAGGAAGGTCTTCCCCCGTGACCGCTCTCGCCCGCTGGTGCTTCCGGCACCGCGCCGCCGTCCTCGCCCTGTGGTTGGTGGCGTTCATCGGTTTCACCGCCGCCAACCAGCTGGCCAAGGCCAACTACTCGACCAAGTTCCAGCTGCCCAACACCGAGTCGGCCCGGGCGCTGAGCGTGCTGCAGTCGGAGTTCCCCGCCGCCTCGGGTGAGGCCGACCACATCGTGGTCCGGAGCCTGCACGGAACCTTGGCTGCCCCGGCGACCCGGGCGAGGATCACCGCCATGCTCGGCCGCGTCGCTGCGCTGCCCGGCGTGCGGGCCGTCACCAGCCCCTACCAGGTACTCGGTCAGGTCAACCGGGACGGAACCGTCGGCTTCGCCACCGTCGTGCTCACCGGACAATCCCAGGACGTGAAGAAGTCCGACGTGGTGAAGATCATCTCCACCGCCAGGTCGGCGGCCGACGCCGGCATCGACGTGGCCCTCGGAGGGACCGCCATCCAGAACGCCCAGCCGGTCTCGACGGGCAACAGCACCGTCTACGGCGTCGTCCTCGCCCTCGTGGTGCTCGGCTTCGCCTTCGGCGCGCTCTTCTCGGCCATCCTCCCGCTCCTGACCGCGCTCGTCGCCATCGGCATCGGGTACGCCATCACCGGTCTGCTCACCCACCTGCTCTCCGTGCCGAGCTTCGCCTCCGAGCTCGGGATCCTCATCGGCCTCGGGGTGGGAGTCGACTACGCGCTGTTCATCCTCACCCGGCACCGCACCGGGCTGCGGGGCGGGCGCAGCGTCGAGGAATCGGCGGTCAACGCGGCCAACACCGCCGGCCGGGCGGTCTTCTTCGCGGGGATCACCGTGTGCATCGCCCTGCTCGGCCAGTTCGCCCTCGGCGTGTCGTTTCTCTACGGGGTGGCCATCGGCGCCTCGATCACCGTGGCCTTCACCATGCTGGCCGCCCTGACCCTGCTCCCCGCCCTCCTCGGCTTCGTCGGCGACAAGGCGCTCAGTCGCAGGGAGCGCAGGCACCTCGCCGGGGAGGGGCCGATCTCGGAGGAGGTGGCCGGCTTCTGGTACCGGTGGAGCCTGAGCATCGAGCGCGGCCCGCTGCTGCGCGCCGCGATCGGCCTGGTGATCGTGGTGATGGTGGCGCTGCCGATCTTCACGCTGCGCCTCGGCCTGACCGACGCCGGCAGCGATCCCACGACCAGCACCACCCGGCAGGCCTACGACCTCCTGGCCAAGGGCTTCGGGCCCGGCTTCAACGGCCCCCTCCAGTTGGTCGGCCAGCTGCACAGCCCGGCGGACCTGCCAGCGTTCGAGCACATCGTGGCCACCGTCGAGCACGAGCCGGGGATCGTGAGCGGGGGGCGGGTGCTCGCCGTGGCCAGCCGGTCGGGGCGCGTGGCGGTGTCCAACGTCTACCCGACGACAGGACCGCAGGCCGCCCAGACCACCTCCACCCTCCACGAGCTGCGCAACCGGGTGCTCCCCGCGCTGGAGAAGGGCACCGGCGTCACCGTCCTCGTCGCCGGGTCCACGGCGATCCAGGCCGACTTCGCCCACGTCCTGTCCTCCAAGCTGCCGCTCTTCGTCGCCGTGGTCGTGGTCCTGGCCTTCCTCCTGCTCATGCTGGTGTTCCGGAGCCTCCTGATCCCGGCCATCGCGTCGATCATGAACCTCCTCTCGGTCGGCGCCGCCCTGGGCCTCATGAACGCCACCTTCGAGTGGGGCTGGGGCCGGTCGGTGCTCGGCATCAGCCGGCTCGGTCCCGTCGAGGTGTTCATCCCCGTCATCCTCTTCTCGGTCCTCTTCGGCCTGTCGATGGACTACGAGGTGTTCCTCGTGTCGAGGATGCACGAGGAGTGGGCCCTGACCGGCGACAACCAGAAGGCCGTCACGAGGGGCCAGGCCGAGACCGGCCGGGTCATCACCGCGGCGGCGCTGATCATGGTCTTCGTGTTCGCCTCCTTCGTCCTCGGTGGCAGCATCATCATCAAGCAGTTCGGGGTCGGGCTCGCCGGGGCGATCATCATCGACGCCTTCGTGGTGCGCACCCTCCTCGTGCCCGCCCTCATGCACCTCCTCGGCCGGGCCAACTGGTGGCTCCCGGCGAGCCTCGACCGCGTCCTGCCCCACGTCGCCGTCGACGCGCCCGACCGGGGCGCAGCCGGGACGCCGAGCATCGTCGCCGGTCGCTGATCCTTCCATCTCTAAACGAGATAAAAAGTATCTTCGACAACTACTTGACCGATACGGGGCCACCGTGGCACCATGAAGGCACGCCGGGTGAGGTACCCCCCCCACTGAGCCTGGCGGATTCCGAAGGGCCCGGCACCCCCCCCGCCGGGCCCTTCGACGCGTCCGGGCTCCTGCGGCCATCTCCTGCGTCCGGGCTCCGGGTGGCCATCTCCTGCGGCCATCTTCTGCGGCCATGGGCCCGGCGTCCGGGTGCCCGTCCCCGGCCGTATCGTGCCGGCATGAGCCTTCCCCCGTCCGGGCGTCAGACCCTGCTCCGGCACGGTGAGCAGCACGCCGTGGTGGTCGAGGTCGGCGGGGGTCTGCGGTCGTATGGTGCCGGGGGCGTCGACGTCCTCGACGGCTACGGCGAGGACGAGCGTTGCTCGTCGGGCCGGGGCCAGCCGCTGCTGCCGTGGCCCAACCGGCTCGACGCCGGCCGCTACGAGCTCGACGGGATCGAGCACCAGGCCCCCCTCACCGAGGTCGCCGCCGGCAACGCCATCCACGGCCTGACCCGATGGTCGTCGTGGACGTTGCTCGACGCCACGACCTCGTCGGCGACCCTCGGCCACGTCCTGCGACCCCAACCCGGGTGGGCCTGGACCCTGCATCTGGCGACCCACTACGTCCTCGCCGACGACGGCCTGGAGGTCACCGTCACCGCCCGCAACGAGAGCGACCTTCCGTGCCCCTTCGGCGCCGGCTTCCATCCCTACCTGCGGGCGCCGACCGGCCGGGTCGACGATCTCGCCCTGACCGTCCCCGCCGCGACCCGCTACCTCGCCGACGACCGGGGGATCCCGACCGGCACCGAGGCCGTGTCCGACACCCCGTGGGACTTCCGCTCCCGTCGCCCGATCGGCGGGCAGGTGATCGACGTGGCCTACACCGATCTCGACACCGACGCCGGCGGCTCCAGCCGCGTCATCGTCGCCGATCCAGCCTCGGGCCGGTCGACGTCGGTCGAGCTCGGAGCGGGCTGGTCGCACGTCATGATCTTCACGGGCGACACCGTCGGCGCCCGAGCCCGCCAGGGTCTGGCCGTCGAGCCGATGACCGGGCCGGCCAACCTGCTCCGCACCGGCACCGGCCTCATCCGGCTCGACCCCGGCGCGTCGTGGTCGGCCACCTGGGCGCTGCGTCCCGACTGGCTCTGACGCGGGTGCGCCAGCTCGGGCGCGCTGAGGCGGCGAGCCGCCCATGGCCCCTGGGGCGACCTGCGGCCACCGCTTTCGCGGTCACCGACCCGCGCCCACCGCCGTCGCGCGACCGCAGACAATCAGCGTCGCTCCCGCGAGACCGGCGCCACCGGCCCCCGGGCGCAACCGACGGGTCTCGGGCGTCCGATCCCCTCGGGACCAGCGTGCGGGGATCCCCCGGCATCCGCGTGTCGCCCACCGTCGGTGTCTACCGTTCCGCTATCGGAGCCAGCGTCGCCGCCGATGAAGAGGAAAGGCCTTCGACCGGTCCGGGACCGCAGCCGGACCCGGACCGGTCTGGAGCTCCGTCCCTTCGAGGAGTCGACTCCGATGACCGATCCCGTCCCACCACACCTCCGCTTGGGCGAGCGCCTGGCGTTCCACCCGAGCATCGAGCTCTCGGTCGGCCTCGACCGCAACGGCACGCACTTGGTCGTGGCCGTCCCCGGTCGCAACGGGCCCTGCTGGATCAGCGCCCCGGTCACCCCGCTCGCCATTGCCTGTGTCCGCGAGGGCCGGACCACACCCTGGGCCGTTCTGCACCACAGCACCAGCGGCACGGTGACCGTCACCCGTACCCGGGTCGACGGAGGGATCGCCGACTCGGTGATCCTCTGCGCCAAGCTGCCCGAGGGCGCGGCCATGCTCGCCGCCGCCTGATCGTTCCCGGACCGGAGTCCCTCCGCTCGGTGACGCCGGATGGCGGTCACGCACTCGCGTCGGGGCCGGTCGCGGTCGCGGTCACGTGCTCGTGTCCGGGCCGGTCTTCGGTCTCTGGCGGTGAGGTCGGCGGTCACGCGCTCGCGTCCGGGCCGATCCGCGGTCACGAACCCGCGCTCGGCGCGGTGGGGCGACCAGAGATCGCAGAAAATCTGCCAAGTGACCGGAGTGCGCGCCGGCCAGGCGCCGCGGTCGGTCCCGACCGGCCGAGACGATCACCCCGTCGCAGGGCCGTCACCCCGTCGCAGCGCCGTCACCAAGGGGCGGTTCACGGGGCGCCCCCTCAGGGGCGCCGCTTCGGGCGCGCCTCGGGGAGGCGAGAGGAGCCGGTGGAGCCGGCACAGCAGGTCAGGGCCGGCGGAGCCGGCACGTCGGGCGACGGCAACGCCGTCGCCTGCCGGGGAGCCTTGCGGGTCGGCAGCCCGGGATCGGTCGGGACGGAGCACCGGACGGCGGTCTCCTGGGCGCCCGGCCGTCTGCCGGTCGCCGTCAGCCGGTCAGGAACCCGTGGGACGTTGGACTGCGGTCACGAACCTGCGCCTGGCGCCGTGGAGCGTCCGCAGACCGCCAGAAACCTGCCAAGTGACCGGAGAAACGTCGCCGAGCGCCGCGACTGCCGAGCGCCGCGACCCCCGAGGACCCCCGGGCGCCGCGACCGCCGGGCCGAGGCGCGCGAGGACCCCGGGCCGGAACCCGGGGTCCTCGACGGGACGGGACCCCCGCTTGGCCGACGAGGTCCGTCCGTCCTGGTGCATCCGTCCGCCGACGGATGGGGCTGGGCCTGGGATCGGGCCGGCGGCGCGATCCCAGGGAGGATCAGCTGTGGAACTGCTCCTGCTCGGTGGAGCCGGACAACGCGAGGGTCGAGGAGACCCCGTTGGACAGGGTGGTCATGATGTCGTCGAAGTAGCCGGCGCCCACCTCGCGCTGGTGCCTGGTGGCGGTGTAGCCCTCGCTCTCGAGGGCGAACTCCCGCTCCTGCAGCGCCACGTACGCGCTCATGCCGGTGCGGGCGTAGCCGTGGGCCAGCTCGAACATCGACTCGTTGAGGGCGTGCCAGCCGGCGAGGGTGACGAACTGGAAGCGGTAGCCCATGGCGCCGAGCTCCTTCTGGAACCGGGCGATGGTCTCGTCGTCGATGTGGCGCTTCCAGTTGAACGACGGCGAGCAGTTGTAGGCCAGCATCTGGTCGGGGTGCTCGGCCTTGACGGCCTCGGCGAAGCGGCGCGCCTCGTCGAGGTCGGGGGTGGCGGTCTCGCACCAGATGAGGTCGGAGTGGGGGGCGTAGGAGATGGCCCTGGCGATGGCGATGTCCATGCCGTTGTTGATCCGGTAGAAGCCCTCGGCGGTGCGCTCACCGGTGACGAAGGGCTGGTCGCGCTCGTCGACGTCGCTGGTGATCAGGGTGGCGCCGAGGGCGTCGGTCCTGGCGATGACCAGGCTGGGGGCGTCGCACACGTCGGCGGCCAGGCGGGCGGCCTGGAGGGTGCGGATGTGCTGCCCGGTCGGGATGAGCACCTTGCCGCCCATGTGGCCGCACTTCTTCTCCGAGGAGAGCTGGTCCTCCCAGTGCACGCCCGCCGCGCCGGCCTCGACCATCTGCTTCATCAGCTCGTAGGCGTTGAGGGCCCCGCCGAAGCCGGCCTCGGCGTCGGCGACGATCGGCGCGAACCACTCGCGCTGGCCGCCGGTGCTGCCACCCTCGGCCCACTCGATCTGGTCGGCCCTGCGCAGGGCGTTGTTGATGCGCCGCACCACCGTCGGCACGCTGTTGGCCGCGTAGAGGCTCTGGTCCGGGTACACCTGCTCCGACAGGTTGGCGTCGGCCGCGACCTGCCAGCCCGAGAGGTAGATGGCCCGGAGGCCGGCCTTGACCATCTCCACCGCCTGGCCACCGGTCATGGCGCCGAGGGCGTTGATGTAGTCCTCGCTGCCGAGGAGCTCCCAGAGGCGCTCGGCGCCTCGCCGGGCGAGGGTGTGCTCGACGTTGACCGAGCCGCGCAGGCGCACGACGTCGGCGGCGGAGTAGGTCCGCTCGACGCCGGCCCAGCGGGCGTCGCCGGCCCAGCGGGCCTCGAGCTCGGAGGCTGCGGTCTCGAAGGGGGTGGTCATCGGGATGGGATTCCTTTCGGGGAGGTGCCCCCGGGGGGGCGGTTCGGACGACGCCAAGCGGCGCCGGGCGATCAGGGGAGCAGCGCAGGCAGGAGCTGCTCAGGTGAGTAGCGCAGGACCGGAGGAGCCGCTCAGGGGAGCAGCTCGTAGGCGGGCAGGGTGAGGAAGGGGAGGAACTCGTCGTCGACCGCCACCGACTCGAAGACCCGGCGGGCGTCGGCCACCACCGCCGCGTCCGTGCCCGCAGCGACCAGCTCGTCGGCGGTGGTCGCGAGGAGGGCGCGCACGCCGTCGGCGGTGACGGTGTCGCCCTCGGCCAGGGTGACGTGGTGGTGGATCCACTGCCACACCTGGGCCCGGCTGATCTCGGCGGTGGCGGCGTCCTCCATCAGGTCGTCGATGGCCGCCGCGCCCGTCCCCGACAGCCAGGCGACCAGGTAGCGCAGGCCGACGGAGATGTTGGTCTGCAGGCCGGCACGGGAGACCGCGCCCGGGGGGCAGGAGACGGTGAGCAGGTCGGCGGCCGTGACCTCGACGTCGGGTCGCTGGCGCTCGAGCTGGTTGGGCCGGTCGCCGAGGACGGCGTCGAACTCGGCCTGCGCCGTGGCCACCAGGTCGGGATGCGCCACCCAGGTGCCGTCGAAGCCGTCGCCCGCCTCGCGCCGCTTGTCCTCGGTGACCTTGGCGAGGGCCGCCTCGGTGACCTCCGGCTTGCGCCGGTTGGGGATGAACGCGGCCATCCCGCCGATGGCGTGCGCCCCCCTGCGGTGGCAGGTCTCGACCAGCAACTCGGTGTACGCCCGCATGAACGGCGAGGTCATGGTCACCGTCGAGCGGTCAGGGAGCACGAACGCCGGATCGGCGTGGAACCGCTTGGCCACCGAGAAGATGTAGTCCCACCGGCCGGCGTTGAGCGCGCAGATGTGGTCGTGCAGGGCGTGGAGGATCTCGTCCATCTCGAACGCCGCGGTGATCGTCTCGATCAGCACGGTCGCCCGGATGGATCCGTGGTCGAGGCCGAGCAGCTCCTCGGAGGCGGTGAACACGTCGTCCCAGAGGGCCGCCTCGCGGTGGCTCTCGAGCTTGGGCAGGTAGTAGTAGGGCCCGAAGCCCCTCGACAGCGCCTCCCTGCCGTTGTGGAACACGTAGAGCCCGAAGTCGAGCAGCGACGCCGAGATGGGATCGCCGTCCACCGTGAGGTGGCGCTCGGGGAGGTGCCATCCCCGGGGGCGCACGACGAGGGTGGCGGTCTGGTCGGCCAGCCGGTAGCTCTTGTCGGGAGCGGTGATCTCGATGGTGCCGCGCACGGCGTCGGCCAGGTTGACCTGCCCGGTGACGACGTTGCCCCACGTGGGCGAGTTGGCGTCCTCCAGGTCGGCCATGAAGACCCTGGCCCCCGAGTTGAGGGCGTTGATCATCATCTTCCGCTCGACCGGGCCGGTGATCTCGACCCGTCGGTCGGCGAGGGCCTTGGGCGCCTCGGGGACGCTCCAATCGCCGGTGCGCACCTCGGCCGTCTCGGCGAGGAAGTCGGGACGTTCGCCGGCGTCGAAGCGGGCCTGGCGCTCGGCCCTGCCGGCCAGCAGCTCGAGGCGCCTGGCGTCGAACCTGCGATGGAGCTCCACCAGGAAGTCGACCGCGTCCGGGGTCAGGACGGTGGCGGCGTCGGGGTGCGGGGTGAAGGTCACGTCGGCGGCCATGAGGTGAGTATGGGAAAGGTTCGCCGACTTGTCGACCGGAAGTTCGCGCACTCTTGTCTTTTGATCGAAGATATGAAATTCTTTGGGTGTGACACCTTCCACCCAGGACCGCCGGATGTTCGGCCAGCAGCTCCGGCACCACCGCCGCCGGCGAAATCTCACCCTCGGTGAGCTCGGGGAGCGGATCGGACGCCCGCCCTCGTACTTGTCCCAGCTGGAGAACGGGCACCGTGAGCCGCGCCTGTCCACGGTGAGCCAGCTGGCCGACGCGCTCGGTTGCACCACGGCCGACCTCCTCGACGAGGCGCCCCCCAACCGCAGGGCCGAGCTCGAGGTGAAGCTGGCCGCCGTCCAGGAGGACCCCCGCTACGAGGCCCTCAAGCTGCCTTACCTGCGGCCGTCGGCCCGCCTCGACGACGGGGCCATCGAGCACATCCTCGGGTTGTGGGACCGGGTGCACGAGCTGTCGCGCCGGGGGGCGCCAGGGGTGCCGTTCGTCACCAGCGACGGGCGCCCCGCGCCCGGCGCCCGGGCCTCCAACGCGGCCATGCGCGACGAGATGCGCAAGCGGGACAACTACTTCGAGGACATCGAGCAGATCGCGGGGGCCGCCCTCGACGCGGTCGGCTACGAGGGCCAGGGCGCCATCTCGGAGCGCAACCTGACCGATCTCGCCGCCCACTTCGGCTTTCGCATCGCGCGCGTGCAGGACCTGCCCACGTCGACCCGGTCGATCACCGACCAGGCCAGGCGCACCATCTTCGTCCCCCAGCGCAACGGGGCGACGGTGCGCACCGCCCGCTCGGTGGTCGCTCAGACCCTCGGGCACTTCGCGCTCGGCCACGGCGACCCGGTCGACTTCGACGGCTACGTCCGCCAGCGGGTCGAGACCAACTACTTCGCCGCCGCCCTCCTCGCGCCCGAGCGGGCGGTGGTCCGGATGATGCGGGAGGCCAAGGCCAGGGAGGACCTGTCGGTCGAGGACCTGAACGAGGTGTTCTACATCTCCTACGAGATGGGCGCCCACCGGGTGACCAACCTGATCACCCGCCACTTCGACATCCCGGTGCACTTCCAGCGGTCCGACCCCGACGGACTGCTCTGGAAGGCCTACGAGAACGACGGGGTCCTGCTGCCGGCCGACGCCGACGGCACCATCGAGGGCCAGCGGGTGTGCCGCTGGTGGAGTGCCAGGCAGGCGTTCGAGTCGGAGGACTCCTTCGCCATGTACTACCAGTACACCGACACGGTGGGAGGCGAGTACTGGTGCGTCACCCATCTCGAGGTGGAGGGGGGCAGGGGCGACGCGGTCACCGTCGGCACCACCGGCCGCTACGCCCACTGGTTTCGTGGGAGCGAGACGGGGCGCCGGGCCACGTCGCGCTGCCCGGACCCGGCGTGCTGCTCGGAGCCCCCGGCCGAGCAGGTGGCGCGGTGGTCGGCAACGGCGTGGCCCTCGGCGCGCGACCACAGCCACTTCGTGTCGGGTCTGCCGACCGACACCGTGATGTTCGATCCGTTCCCCGGCGTCGACCTGACCGACGTCTACTCGTTCCTCGACCGCCACCGGGCCTGAAAGTCAGTACGGCGGGCGAAGCCCGTCGAACATCGGGAAGTGACGGACGTTCATGGTCACCAGCTCAGCCTCGAGGAGCAGGGTGGTCGCGGCGATCAGGTAGTCGGCGTGGTCGATTCCGCTGTACGCGCGGCGATGCTGTCGAGCAAGCGCACCAGCGGCGCGGGCGATGCCCTCGTCGACGGGGACCCAGGTGAACGCCTCGAAGAACCTCTCCAGGGCATCCATCTCCTCGTCCCGCACGCCGGCGAGGAGCTCGAAGCGCACGACCTCGCTGGAGACGACCGGTTCGTCGCCACCGACGAGTCGTCGGAGGAGGTCGACCGCCGCTTGGACGCCGCGCAGATGATCGATGGCCACGCTCGTGTCGAGCAGCTTCACTCGACGCCTTGTCGCTCCAGCCGATCGTCCAGGTCGCCACGGCGCTCGTCCGCGTAGTCGGCGCCCTTCTGGCGCCGTTCACCCCACGCTCCGGCACTCTCCTCCAGGGCTCGGAGCCGCTCCGCCCTGGTCGCCTCGCCGAAGGTCTTTCGGACCGCCCGCCGGATCAGCTCCGAGCGGGATGCTCCGCTCGCTCGGGCCTCACGATCGAGAAGCTCGATCTCGTCCTGCCCGAGGTAGATCTGCGTCCTGCCCATGACACCAACATACATCACAGGGTGTCGTTCCCAGAGAGCCGGGGGTCGTACAGGCTGGTGGCCATGGGATCGTTCACGACAACGCTGGCGGTGACCAGGCACGTCCTCGCGTTCAACAACGGGGACGTCGACCTCCTCCTGGAGGGGTTCACGGACACGGCCGTCTGGGCCACTGGGACGAGCACGGCGACGACGACCGCAGAGTTGCGAGCGCTCTTCGGGTGGTCGATGGCCAACCTGGCGCCCCGGCTCGAGGTCCTCGATCGTCTGGTCGACGGCGATCGAGCCGCCTGTCAGCTGACCGAGGAGCTGCCCGTCGACGGGCGCCGGCGGGTCGATGCCATCGCCGTGTTCTTCCAGGTGGAGGGGGAGAAGATCGCGTCGGGAAAGGTCTACCGCCTGGGCACCGCGGTCACCTGACGCGCAGACTCGGCTCGGTCTACGTGGGGCCCGGGCGTGGCCGCACGGAGGTGTCGACGACCACCGTCACCGCCCGCGCTCGCCGGCCGGATCGTCGTCGAGGCGCCTTCCTGGGCGGAGCCGGTCGACCCAGGCAGCCCCGTCGAGGTCGCGCGCTTCCCAGCTGCCGAACGCCGCTCGCATGACCGACAGGTCCTCGGCCTCGGAGCGGCCCGTCCCGTACACCGTCTCCACCGCGTGGCGGATCAGCGAGGCCACCGACCGCCCCGTCCTCGCGGCCACCAGGTCGAGCGTCCGCCGCTCCTCGGCCGTCAACGAGATTTGCGTCCGCAACATGATGCAAGGCACATCATCGATCGTGGCGCAAGAGCCTGCTCTCGGCGCTTCGGGCCGCCGGGGGCCGCCGGGGGCCGCAGGGGCCGCGACGATCTTCGGGTGCTTCGCGTGGGGGCCCACGCGGGACGCCGGAGGTGGCGCGCCGACCCGCACCGTCCCGTCAGGTGCCCGGCAGGGCGTCGGCGTTGTGGATCTCCACGTCGACCGCGCCGGCGGGGGTGAAGCCGAGCACCCGGCCGTAGAAGGCGAGCTCGGCCTCGGCCACGGCCACGATGGTCTCGGCCTTGCGGAAGCCGTGCTGCTCGCCTTCGAAGGGCAGGTAGGCCACCGGGATGCCGCGAGCGCGCAGCGCCTGGTCGATGGCCTCGGACTGGGCGGGGGGCACCACGCGATCCTCCAGGCCCTGGAACAGGATGATCGGGCAGGTGAAGCCGTCGAGATGGTGGATCGGCGACCTGGCCTGGTACGTCTCGGACGCGTCGGGCCAGGGCCCGATCAGCCCGTCGAGGTAGCGGGACTCGAACTTGTGGGTGTCGCGGGCCAGCAGCTCCAGGTCGCCGACGCCGTAGAGGCTGGCGCCGGCCGCGAAGGTGTCCGTGAAGGCCAGCGCGGCCAGCGTGGTGAACCCGCCCGCACTGCCGCCCCGGATGACGGCCATGGACGGATCGGCCCGGCCCTGCGAGGCCAGCCAGCGGACCACGCCGGCGCAGTCCTCCACGTCGAGCAGGCCCCACGCGCCGTCGAGGCGCCGACGGTACGGGCGGCCGTAGCCCGTGCTACCCCGGTAGTCCACGTCGGCCACCGCGAAGCCCCGGCTGGTCCAGTACTGGACGCCGAGGTCGAGCACGGAGGAGGCGGCCGACGTCGGGCCGCCGTGGCTCATCACGACCAGCGGGGGCGCGCTGCCCGCAGGCGCCTCGTGGTCGGGGTTGGTCGGCGGGTACACCAGCGCCCACGCCTCCTCGCCGTCGCCCGTGGGATAGCGGACCCGTTCGGGGCGCGACAGGTGGGCCGCGTCGACAGGAAGCTCCCTGCTCGCCCTGAGGACCTCGACCGCGCCGGAGTCGAGGTCGACGCGGACCACCGCAGGCGGGCGGGTGGGCGACCCGGCCACGCAGACCACGCGCCGGCCGTCCACCTGCAGGGAACCCACGTCGTCGAAGACGGTGTCGACGGGAACGGGCTGACCGTCGACGACGGTGCCGAGGCCCGAACCCTCCGGCCCCGACCAGGCGGCGACGAGGGCCCCGTCGGGGGTGAAGCCGTAGGTGGACGTGCCGAAGCGCCAACCCGCCTCACCGGTCTCCGCCTCGATCGGGAACAGGTTGCGCTCGGCGTCGTACACGTTCCACCAGCCGGTGGCGTCCGACACATGGTGCAAGCGGCCACCCGGCGACCAGACCGGTTGCTGCACGGCGGCGCCGTCGTCGGCGACGAGCGTGGCCGGACCGAGCGACGGCACGGCGCCCTCGCGCACCGGTGCCCGCCAGCACGACGTCGACGTCCAGGGCATCGCCGGGTGGTCCCACGAGAGCCACGCCAGCTCCGAGCCGTCGGGCGCCAGTCGCGGAGCGCTGTAGAAGTCGTGGCCGCCGGTGAGGGCCACCGGCTCGGTCGGGGCCCCCGAGGGCTCGACGGCCACGGCGACGAGGTCGTTCTCCACGGTCGGGTGGTCCGCATCGGTGCCCGGCCGGTGGCGCTCACGGACGCAGATCACCCAGCGGCCGTCGGGCGTGACCACCGGGTCGGCGTAGCGGTCGGCGCGGGCGCTCGGAGGCTCGGGGGTCAACGGGACCGGCTCCGCCCCCGGCGTGAAGCGCCACAGCCGCTGGTCCTCCCAGTTGGACGCGATCAGCGCGTCGGCGGTCAGGGCGACGCACCGGCCGCCGTACTCGTGGACCTGGGTGCGTGCCGAGAAGCCCGCCGGCAGGAGCTCGACGGTGGTGCCGTCGGCCTGCGCCTCGACCACGACCATTCGGCCGCCCTCGCGCGGGCGCCCCTCCACCCAGCAGGTCCGGCCCGCCGCCACCTGCACCTGGCTCAGGCCGACGGCGTTCGTGACCAACGAGTCGGCGGTGATCGGCGAGGTCCAGGTGCCGTACGGGGCGACGGTGCGGGGCATGGACCGCATGGTAGGGGCCCGCCTCGACCGGCCAGGAAGCCCGCCGATGCCCACCCCTCATCCAGGGCGAGCCTGCGGATGCGGAGCGGATCGTGGCGTCGGGGCACACCGAGATCACCGACGCCAGACGCCGACCTCGACCAGATCCGCAACGTCTGCCGGTGCGGCACCTGCTACCGGATCCGCCGGGCCATCAGGGGCGGCGCCCAGCAGATGCTGGCTTAGCCGCCCGACGGGCCACGGAGCGCCGCCCGACGGGCCACGGAGCGCCGCCCGACCAGACGGATGGGCCGGTCGACCACGAGATCACCGCTTGCGGTCCCCTCGATGCGACCGACGAGGGCGTCGACGGCCGCCGCGCCGAGCTCGGCCAGCGGCATCGACACCGCGGTGACGGGGACCTCCAGGTAGGCGAGGCACTCGTCCTCGTCCAGGCTCACCAGTGACATCCGGCCCGGGACGGCGATGCCCCTGGCGCGCAGGCCCGCGCTGAGGCCGAAGAGCCGGTTGAGGCGGTGGACGCGTGCACCCCGGCCGCCGCGGCCACGTCGGTCAGCCGGACGTTCCTCCCGCGCGCCTCCGTCACCCCCGTCATCGCCGTGGCTGGTGGTCGCTCCCCGGGGACGGGGTGGGGAGGCGGGCGCTCACCGCGGGGGAAAGGGGCCTCGGCGCCGCGCTCCCTGTCGACGGACCCGTTGCTGGCTGCGGGCCCGAAGGCCAGGTGGCAGGCGACCGAGTGGTTCGCCGATGCGGCACCCGAAGGCCCGGTGAGAAAATCACTGCCTAATGACCGTTCGGTGTCAACGGGTTCCTATGAAAATGGTGTTTCGGCATTGCGACGGGCGCGTCACTGCCTTACCTTCCGGCCGTGTCCTCCACCCCGCTGTCCACCGCCCCTCTTTCCGATGCCCTGCGCACGTCCACCCTCCACCTGGCCGGCCTCGAGGTGCCCGCAATCGAGATCCGGGGGGCTCACGACGGTCCCACGCTCGCCCTGATCGCCGGGGTGCACGGCTGCGAGTACTCGTCGATGGCCGGCCTGCGCCGCTTCGCGCACGGCCTCGACCACCAGTCGCTCCGCGGCCGGATCCTCGCCGTGCCCATCCTCAACCTCCCGTCCTTCTGGTCGCGGACACCCTTCGTCGTCCCCGACGACGGCAAGAACCTCAACCGCTGCTTCCCCGGGGATCCCGCCGGCACCCTCACCGAGCGCCTGGCCCACGACGTGTTCGAGCAGATCATCCGCTCGGCCGACGCCCTCGTCGACCTGCACGCCGGCGACCAGCCCGAGGCCCTCGAGCCGTTTGCCATCTACGACGCCGGACCTGCGGAGCGCGACGCCAGGCAGCTGGCCCTCGCCTACGGGGTCGGCTACGTGATCCGCCAGGAGCCCGGACCAGACCGGGCCGTGGCCGGGAGCAGCAGCGCCGCCGCCGCGGCCATCGGGGTGCCGGCGATCATCGCCGAGGCGGGCGGATGCGGCCTGGTCGACCGGGCCGCCGTCCGGCGCCACGTGGACGGCCTCGGCGGGGTGCTGAGCGCCCTGCACATGCTCCCCGCCCCCTCCTCTTCCCCCGCCTCCCCCGACGACGGCGTCGGGGCGACCCCACCGCCCGTCGAGCTCGATCGCTTCGTGTGGCTCCGGGCCGGCACCGCCGGCTGGTGGGAGGCGGCCGTCGAGGTGGGCACCCACGTCCTCGCCGGCCAACTGCTCGGCACCATCACCACCCTCGACGGCGGCGCGGTGATCGAGGAGGTCAGGTCGCCCGCTGACGGGGTGCCGATGTTCGTCACCACGTCGCCGGCCGTGGCCGACGACGGGCTGCTCCTCGGGCTCGGGGCCAGCACCACCCCCCTCCTCCCGGCCTGACCCGGCGCCGGTCCGCCGCGCCGGGGCCGTCCGCCGCACCCGTTCTCGGGGCGCCGCGCACGAGTAATTCACGTGGCGGCCCCCGAGATGGCTCGGGGCCGCCAGGAGGCGCGCCCGCCAGGAAGCGAGGCCCGTCAGGTGACGGTGAGGGGGAGGAGCGGGACCCGGAGCAGCCGGCCGTCGCTCCGCTGCAGAAACGCCCGGAGAGCCCAGGACCCCGCCGGCACCGCCCAACCGAGGTTCCTCGAGTACGAGGCCGTGCCCACGACGAGGGGGACGCTCGTCGTCGCCCTCGGGGCGACGGTCAGCGCGCGGAGCGAGGTGAGGGGGGCGGTGAGGGCCAGGCCGCCGACGACGGTGCCGTCGTCGGGGTCGACGATGCACGCCTCCCGCGCCGCCGGCAGCCGCAGCTCGACGGGCGTGCGGGCGTGGCTCGTCACCCGCAGGTCCGCGATGGCGTCGTGACCCGAGACGACCTCCAGGTCGTCGGCCAGATCGACTTCGAGCTCGGCGGCGTCGATCAGCGTGGTCGGCGCTCGGTTCGCGGCTGGCTCGACCCAGGGCCGGCCGCGGCCATCGACGCGCTCGCCGGTGGGGTAGGCCAGGCAACCGACGAAGAGCGACACCTCGTCGTCGAAGCGGTCGTGCAGCTCGGCCGCGAGATCCGACGCCCACGCGGCGAGCCGGATCCGGAACGGCGCTCGACGTCCCCCGCCGATGCGCGGATCGGGGTAGGCGAGGAGCGGGGAGGGCTGACGGAGGGACTGCTCGAGGAGCACCGGCTTGAGATCGTCCCAACTCATCGCGCCGCCCAGTGTGACCCACGCCCCGCCGCAAGTGGAGCCAGCCCGAGCGACCGCCGTCGTGGTGGTCGCACCCCGTCGTGTCCCGCGGAGGACGCGGTCTCGCCTTGGTGCAGGGCCGGGAGCGGCGCGAGGGTGGCACCGCCCGGTGATCCGTGAGCACGGGAGGAGACGCGCGTGGCCAACATCATCGCCATGAAAGGATCGGGCCGCTCCCGGCGGTCGCTCGCCGACCTGCCGGCGCCGATGACGCCCCTCCCGGTGTGGGTGCCCCCGGGGCCCGGAATCGTGGAGCTGACGGCCGGGACCGTGGCCGGGCTCGGCGCGGCGATGGCCACGCCGCTGCTCGAGGGACCCGTGCTCCGGGCCATCGGCGGCCTGCTGGCCCCCCCGGCGCCGGGAAGGGGGGAGGAGAGAGCCGGGCCGGCACGGGCGGCCGGACGGCGGATGGCAGCGGCCGGTGCCGACCCGGGCTGGTTCGGACCGGGAAGCGTGGCCTGGAAGGTCCACGCCGACGCCTCGATCTTCGTCGCGGGGGTGACGGCCTTCGCCCTCCAGGCCCTCCATCCCCTGGCGTTGGCGGGGGTCGTGGACCACAGCTCCTTCGCCGACGACTTCCTCGGCCGGGTCCGTCGCACCGGCGAGTTCGTGAGCGGTGTCATCTACGGCACGTCCGCAGACGCGGCGGCGCGAGTGGCGACGGTGCAACGGGTCCACCGCAGGGTGGTGGGGACGGCCCCGGACGGCCGGCCCTACGACGCGTCGGATCCCGACCTGCTCGAGTGGGTGCACGTCACCGAGTACCTGGCCATCGCGTCGGCGTTCCGCCGCTTCGGGCTGCGCCCGCTCGGGCGCGACGACCTCGACCGCTACGTGGCCGAGGTGGCCGTCGTCGGCGAGGCCATGGGGGTGGCCGCGCCGCCGAGATCGTGGGCCGAGCTCGACGCGTCCTTCCAGTCGTTCCGGCCCGACCTGGCCGTCGGTGAGCAGGTCATGGCCGCCGCTGCATTCCTCCGGACCCCGCCCGGCCTGCCGCCCCAGGCACTGCGGGTGTGGCGCCTGCTGTGGCGCGGCGCGCAGGCCTGCCTGCCGCCGACCGGGCGTCGCCTGCTCGGGCTCTCGACCCCCGGGCCGGCCGAGCTCGCCGCCTGCCGGGTCCTCGTCCGCTCGCTCGGGACGGTGCTGCGCGAGCCGCCGCCGCTCACCGCCGCCCGCCGCCGCCTCGACCTCGACATCGACGGAGGTCCCCGGCACGGCGGGCCGCCGGAGGGCCGGGCCGGCCGCTACGCCGGACCGTAGCCAGTGCCCGCCGCTACGCCGGACCGTAGCCAGTGCGCCCGCCGCTACACCGGACCGTAGCCAGTGCGCCCGCCGCTACACCGGACCGTAGCGGTGCGCGGGGCGGCCCGCGGCGCCGTACTGGAGGTGGCGCTGGACCTGCTGGTGCTCGAGCAGATAGGCCAGGTAGCGCTGCGCGGTGGCGCGGCTGATCCCGACCGCGGCGGCCACCTCGCTGGCGCTCAGAGGCACGTCGGCCTGACGTAGCCGCTGGAGGACGAGGGCGAGCGTCGGCTCCGACATGCCCTTCGGGAGGTGCTGGTCCAACGGTGGGCTCTGGCGCAGCAGCGAGAAGAGGCGGTCCACGTCCTCCTGGGACGCCTCGTCGAGCGATGCGACGCTGTGGTGCAGCGCCTGGAACGCCGTCAGGTGACCTCGCAGGCGCTCGGAGGTGAAGGGCTTGACCAGGTAGTGCACCGCGCCGAGCTGCATGGCCGACCGGATGCTCGACACGTCCCGCGCCGCGGTGATCACGATCACGTCGGGCGGGTCGGGTCGGGACCGCACCTGGCGCAGCAGCTCGAGGCCGGACCCGTCGGGCAGGTAGAGGTCGAGCAGGACGAGGTCGGGCGCGGTGTCGTCCACGGCCGCGAGGGCGGCGGCCGCGGTCTGCGCCCGGCCGCAGACGGAGAAGCCAGGAGTGCGGGCGACGTACTCGGCGTGCACGTCGGCGACCCGGAAGTCGTCGTCGACGACGAGGGTCTGGATCACGGCGCCGGCTCGCCCGCCGGTACGGCGCGACCGGGGAGGTGCACGGTGAAGACGGCGCCCTCCGCGTTGGTCACCGAGATGTCGCCGCCGTGGCGGACGACCAGCTGGCGGACGAGGGTCAGGCCGAGCCCGCGCTCGAAGCCCTGCCGGGTCGCCTTGGTCGTGTACCCCTTGCGGAACACGGTCTCCGGGTCGGGGACACCGGCACCGCTGTCGGCGATCTCCAGGGTCAGGCCACCGTCGTCCAGTCGGCCCAGCCGGACGGTGACCGCCGGCGCCGCTGACCCGGCGGCCGCGTCGATGGCGTTGTCGACCAGGTTGCCGAGGACGCTGATGACGGTGCTCGCGTCGACGGATGTCCCGTCGAGGTCGGGAAGCCCGGCCGAGTCCGCTCCAGCCGCCGGGGCGTCGTCGAGGACGGTGAGGGACACGCCGCGCTCGGCGGCGATGGCGATCTTGGCGAGGAGCAGGGCGGTGACCGTCGGGCTCCCGATCCGGTCCCGCAGGGTCTCCGCCACATCGGCCGCCGAGGTCGAGACCTCGATGAGGTACGTCGAGGCCTCGTCGACGCGCCCGAGCTCGAGCAGCCCGGCGAGCACGTGCATCCGGTTGGCGTGCTCGTGCTGCTGGGCGCGCAGCGCGTCGGTCAGGTTGCGGACGCTGTCGAGCTCGCGCTCCAGCCCGACGGTCTCGGTCCGGTCCCGCGCCGTGGCGATGGCCCCGAGCGGCCGGCCCCTGAGCGACACGGGCATCCGGGTGACGACCAGGGCGAAGTCGGCGGTCAGGATGGTCTCGTCGACGATCGGTCCCGCCGCGCCCGACAGCAGGTCCCGGATCCGCCCCGGCGCCAGGACCTCGTCCAACCGGCGGTGCACCGCGGCGCCGGGGATGCCGAGGAGGCGCCTGCCCTCGTCGTTGATGAGGGAGATCCGGCCGTCGCGGTCGAGGGTGACCACGCCCTCCCTGATCCCGTGGAGCATGGCCTCACGCTCCTGGAGCAGGGACGAGATCTCGTGGAGCTCGAGCCCGAACGTCTGGCGCTTGAGGCGCCGGGCGAGGAGGAGCGAAGCGGCCACCCCGACGGCCAGCGCCAGCACCGAGTAGGTGAGGATCGAGGGCAGCGAGCTGCCGAGCGCGGCCGAGACCTTGCCCTCCAGGATGCCGGCCGAGACCTCACCGATGATCCGACCGTCGGGAGCCCGGAGAGGGGTCTTGCCGTTGGCCGACGGGCCGAGGTTGCCCTCGTCGACCCCGACGTGGTTGTGCCCGTCGAGGGCGGTCAGCGGCTCGGTGACCTTGAGACCGATGAGAGCAGGGTCGGGATGGGAGTGGCGGACCCCGCGACGGTCGATGACGACGATGTAGGACGCGCCGAGGACCCGGCTGAGCCGCTCGGCGGTAGGCGCCACGGTGCCGTGCGGGTCGCCGGCGGCCATGTCCGACTCGATGGCTCGGTCGTTGGCCGTGGCCTCGGCGACCATCAGGGCGCGCTGCTCGTACTGGTGGTCGAGGTCGGAGCGCAGAACCCGGACGTAGAGCCCGAAGCCGAGGCCGAGCGCGACCACGAGCACGAGGATCTGACTGGTCAGGATCGAGCTGGAGAGCTTGCGCCTTCCCCGCGCCCCGCCGGATTCCACCGTGCCCGTCATGTGGCGAGCAAAATGATCAAAACCCATTCTTTTCATCCGAATTTCGGCTTACTTGTCACAACCTATACCGGCGGCCCGGCCCGTCTTACCTTCACCTCGTGCTGCGAACGGATTGCGGCAGGGGGGAGAGGGACATGATCGAGCAAGGATCGGGACCGGTCGTCGGCCGGACAGCCACCGCCGCAGGCGAGCAGGGCGGGGCGACGCGCATCGATCTCGCCGGCGTGACCAAGCGCTTCGTGTCGCCAGGCGGTGAGGCGTTCACCGCCATACGCGACGTCAGCCTGCAGGTCGGCCCCGGGCAGTTCTGTGCGGTCGTGGGCCCGACCGGCTGCGGCAAGTCGACGACCTTGTCGTTGGTCGCCGGGCTCGACCGGCCCAACGCCGGCGGGATCCACGTGGACGGGCGGCCGGTGGACCGCCTCGTGGACGGCGTCAGCTTCGTGTTCCAGACCGACGCGCTGCTGCCGTGGAAGTCGGTGCTGGCCAACGTCGCCCTCGGACCGACCCTCCACGGGGTGGGCAAGCGGAAGGCCAACGAGCAGGCCAGGGACTGGCTGCGTCGCGTCGGCCTGAGCGGCTTCGAGGACCGCCACCCCCACCAGCTGTCGGGTGGCATGCGCAAGCGGGCCAGCCTGGCCGCCGCCCTGATCAACGAGCCGAGCATCCTGCTCATGGACGAGCCCTTCGGAGCCCTCGACGTGCAGACCAAGGCCATCATGTCCAACGAGCTGCTCCAACTCTGGGAGCAGACCAGGCCGTCGGTCCTGTTCATCACCCACGACCTCGAGGAGGCCATCGCCCTGTCGGACCGGGTCGTGGTGATGACCGCAGGACCGGGCACCGTCAAGGCCGTCTACGACATCGACCTGCCCCGCCCCCGCGGCGCAGTCCAGGAGATCCGCTTCCAGCCCCGCTTCCTGGAGCTGCACCAGCAGATCTGGGGCGCGCTGCGCGAGGAGGTCGAAGCGGCCTACGCGAGGACCGCGGCCCTCACGGCGGTGCCGGCATGACCGCCGTCCAGCCCCAGCTCGGCGCGGCATCCGCCGGGCCCAGGGTCGACACGGCCGCCGCCTCCGACGAGGCGACCATCGCGGCCGACGCCAACCGGCGGCGTCGCCGTCGGCGCATCATGGTCAACAGCGTCCGGGTCGTCGTGTTCGTGGTGATCGTGGGCGGCTGGCAACTGCTCTCGCACCTCAAGATCATCGACCCGTTCTTCTTCTCCTCGCCGACGAGCATCGTCAACAAGCTCGACTTCTGGGTCCACCACGGCACGCAGTACGGCTCGATCTGGCAGCAGATCTGGGTGACCATGCAAGAGGCCCTGCTCGGCTTCGTCTACGGCGTCGTCGCCGGGATCGTCATGGGCCTCCTGCTCGGCCAGGTGCCGTTCCTGGCCGACGTGGTCGGCCCCTACATCAAGGTCATGAACGCCGTGCCCCGCATCGTGCTCGGCTCCATCTTCGTGATCTGGCTCGGCCTGGGCACGACGTCCAAGACCGTGCTGGCCGGGGTGCTCGTCTTCTTCGTCGTGTTCTTCAACGCCTTCCAGGGCACCCGGGAGGTCGACCGCAACCTGGTGGCCAACGTACGAGTCCTCGGCGGGTCCCGCCTGCAGGTGGTGCGCCACGTGGTGCTGCCCTCGGCCTTGACATGGATCATCGCCAGCCTCCATGTGGCCTTCGGCTTCGCCATCATCGGGGCCATCGTCGGGGAGTACCTCGGCGCCCAGCACGGCCTCGGCCTGATCATCTCGAGCGCGCAGAACAACTTCGACCCCGCCGGCGTGTTCGGCGCCATGTTCATCGTCGCGGTGATCGCACTCGTCGCCGAGGCGATCATCTCCCGCCTCGAGCACCACCTGCTCGGCTGGCGGCCGAGCGCGGTCAGCGAGCCCGTCCAGGCCCTCTGATCCCCGCGGCCCCGCGGGCCCTGGATCGACCCCAGGGGCTGCCCACCGATCCACCCATGCACATCAGAACCATGCCCATCAGGACCAACCAGGAGGGGAACACCCATGTTCCACGGTTCACTTTCGAAGAAGGTCGTCGCGGCCGGTGCCGCAGCGGCCGTGGCACTCGGCGCGGCGGCGTGTGGCTCGTCTTCCAACGCCACCACCACGGCGTCGGGCAAGAAGCTCACCACCGTCACCATGATGGTCGGGGGCATCGACAAGCAGATCTACCTGCCGTACCAGCTCGGCTACGACCTCGGCTTCTTCAAGAAGTACGGGATCAACATGGTGCTGTCCACCGAGTCCAACGGGGGGGTCGGCGCCGAGACGGCCATGGCGTCCGGCCAGGTCGACCTGGCCGGGGCCTGGTACAACCACACCCTCGAGTTCCAACAGGCCGGCAAGAGCGTCATCGACCTGGCCCAGCTCAGCGGCGCCCCCGGTGAGCGGGAGATGTGCGCCATGAACTCGGGCGTCAAGACCCCCGCCGACTGGAAAGGCAAGAGCGTCGGGGTGACCGACCCCGGCTCGGGCACCGACGACCTGACCATCTACCTGGCCGCCCGCTACCACCTGCCGACCAACCAGTTCAACCGGGCCGGCGTGGGCGCAGGCGAGACCCTCCTGGCCAGCCTCCAGCACAAGACCACCGTCTGCTCGATGACCTCCCAGCCGACCGTCAACGCCCTCGAGCAGAAGAAGATCGCCTACTCGGCGATCGACCTGGCCACCACTGCGGGGGTCAACCACTGGCTCGGGGGCGCCTACCCGGCCGCCGGTGTGCTCGGCCTCCAGAGCTGGGTCAACAGCCACAAGGTCGCCGCCCAGGAGGTGGTCGACGCCATGGTGGCGACCATGCACTGGATCGCGAGTCACCGCGCGGCCGACGTGGCCGACCACATGCCACCGCAGTTCGTCTCGAGTGGTCTGAGCACCAGGGCCGACTACATCTCGGCGCTGGCCAAGGACAAGGGTCAGTTCCTGCCTGACGGGATCATGCCGGCCAACGGCCCGTCGACGGTCCTGGCCATCGAGAAGCTGACCGGCAAGATCACCAGGCCCGTCGACCTTCCTGCGACCTACACCAACTCCTACGTGAACATCGCCAACAAGCTGGAGGGCTTCACCAAGTAAGTCGAGCGGCGAGATCGAGTGCCCCGAGGAGCGTCATCGCTCCTCGGGGTACTCCGGGCCGTCCGGGCTCTCGCCGGCGGTCGGGGTGACCGACGAGCCGGTGAGGGCGTCGAGCAGGTGCAGGGAGATGTCCCCGACCTTGATGTCCTCGCGCTTGTTGGCCTTGGTCCCGTCGTCGAGCATGATGTAGCAGAACGGGCAGGCGGTGGCGATGCGGGTGGCGCCGGTGTCGATCAGCTCCTGGGAGCGGTCGATGTTGATCTTGGTGCCCGACTCCTCCATCCACATGCGGGCGCCCCCGGCCCCGCAGCAGCGCGAGGTCGCCCCCGAGCGGGGTGCCTCGACGATGTCGATGCCGGACAGGCTGCCGAGCACCTTGCGGGGCGGGTCGTAGACGTCGTTGTGGCGGCCGAGGTAGCAGCTGTCGTGGTAGACGACCCGCTCGGGCAGTGAGGCGCCGCTCATGTCGAGGCGCCCATCGGCGATCAGCTGCTCGAGCAGCTGGCTGTGGTGGATCACCTCGTAGTTGCCGCCGAGCTGCGGGTACTCGTTGGCGAAGGTGTTGAAGCAGTGCGGGCACTGCACCACGATCTTCTTGACGCCCATGCCGTCGAACATCTCGACGTTCTGCGTGGCCAGCATCTGGAAGAGGTACTCGTTGCCGCTCCGCCTCGCCGGGTCCCCGGTGCAGCGCTCCGAGGGTCCGAGGACGGCGAAGTCGATCCCGGCCCTGGTGAGCAGGGTGGCGATGGCCGAGGAGACCTTCTTGTTCTTGTCGTCGAAGCTGCCGGCGCAGCCCACCCAGTAGAGGTACTCGTGGTCGAGGGGCGAGCCGGGCTCGGCGACGGTGATCTCCTCGGGCATGCCATCGGCCCACTGGAGGCGATCGCCCGACGACAGGCCCCAGGGGTTCTCCTGGTTCTCCAGGGAGCGGTACATGTTGCCGAGCGAGGCCGGGAAGTCGGACTCCATGAGCGACAGGTACCTGCGCATGTCGAGGATCTTGTCGAGGATCTCGATGTTGACCGGGCACACCTCGTCGCAGGCCCGGCACGAGGTGCACGCCCAGACCTCCTCGGCGCTGATCAGCTCGAAGACGGAGCTGGCCGACACCGGCACATGGTCGCCGCCGACGGAGGGCGTGAGGGGCGAGACGCCGGAGTCCTCGCCGTTGCCGGTCGGGCCACCGACGCCGGCCAGCACCGGCGCAGCCGGGTGGGTGGCGGCCATCACGTTGCCGATCTTGTTGACGATCTCGCGGGGGTCGAGCAGCTTGCCGGTGTTGCGTGCGGGACACACCTCGGTGCAGCGACCGCAGATGGTGCAGGCGTCGGTGTCCATGAGCTGCTTCCAGGTGAAGTCCTCGACGGCCGATGCCCCGAAGCTCTCGAGCGCGGTCTCGGTCAGGTTGGGCAGCGCCTTCATCGCGCCCTTCGGCCGGTCCCGGTCCCGGAGGTACATGTTGGCCGGGGAGGTCAGCATGTGGCGGAGCTTGGTCGTCGGCAGCACGATCAGGAACACGAAGAACGACGCCACGTGGATCCCCCACAGCACCTGGTAGGTCGTGAGCAGGTCGGCGTGGCTGACCGAGGTGAAGGCGTAGGAGATGAGGAAGCCGATGTAGGTCCAGCGCTCGGAGCCGGGCTGGCCCTCCGACGCGATCCGCACCCCCTGCACGACCAGGCCGGTCAGGCCGATGGCGAAGAAGGTGGCGAGGATCAGGCCGTCCTCGGGCCGGGTCTTGGTGCGCAGCCGGAACGGCCGCTGGATGTACCTGCGCACCGCGGCCCACCCGATGCCCACCAGGAAGAGCAGCCCGGCCGTGTCGCCGACGAGCTTGTAGCCCTGGTACACGCCACCGTGGAGGAACTCGAGGCTGTTGGGCAGCAGGTGGTTGATCTCGAGGACGGTCGTGACCGCGAACAGGATGAGGAACGGGAAGTAGATCAGCGAGTGCATGATCCCCGCAGCCGGATCACGCAGCAGGGTGCGCATCTCGAGGCCGCGGCGCAAGTCGCGGAGGCGGCGGGACCGGTTGGCGGCGGTGGTGGCGCGCCGGTCGGGCTGGCCCCGCTCCCAGTTCTGCACACGGACCGAGAGCAGCCAGCCCGACGCGACGACCAGCACGACCAAGGCGCTGTAGAAGAGGGCGCGCAGGGCGTGGGGGACGGCGAAGAACGTCTCCCGGCTGATCGTCGACGGGTCGTGGGTGGCCTCGAGGGCCCCGGCGATGCCCGACGCGGCGACCAGCGCAGCGAAGAGCAGGGTGAGGACCAGGACCAGCTGGGAGGCCCGGAGCGGCGGCCGGTGCGGTGGTCGGGATGCCATATCGAGGCGAACCTACCCGCCGGTCACCTCGGTCGCCCAGTTGTCAGTGGGCGTAGGCCTCGGCGTCGGCGTCGCGCAGGCGGGCGGCCATCCCGATGAGGAGCTTCCTGGCCACCGCCGGGATCTCCTCGAGCACCCCGGAGAAGCTGCGCTGGCCGATGACCAGCAGCCGCAGGTCGGTCGCTGCCTCGACCGAGGCGGACCGTGGTCCGCCGTCGAGGATGGCCAGCTCCCCGAAGTAGTCCCCGGCGCCGAGGGTGGCCGCTCTGCGCCCGTTGCGGCGCACGACGGCCGAGCCGTCGAGGATGAGGTAGAGCTCGTGGCCGGGTCGGTCCTGGGCCACCACGGCGTTGCCGGCGGGCACCTCGACCGCGTCCGAGGCCCTGGCCACCCTGGCCAGCTCGCGCCGGCTGAGAGAGGAGAACAGCCGGACCGACGACAGCGCTCTCACCTTGCTGTCCCTGACCATCCCCGGGAACCTAGCGCTTCGAGGCCTTCATCAGCCGGAAACCTCCGGGCAACAACTGCCTCATATCGTCCGCTTCGTGGACGTTGTGCTCATGCGATGGCCGAAGGAGGCCGGACGGCGCGACCAGCTCGTCGCCAGCGGCACGCCGAGGCTGATGCTCGTGGAGGACCATGCCGAGCCGCCGGAGGCGGCCGACTGCCTGGAGGACTGGATCCGCGTGCCGGCCGGGGAGGAGGACGTGTCGGCGCGCGTCAGGGCCCTTGCGTCGCGGGCGGCCCGCCACGGCACCCCCTCGGCGTCCATCGACGACGACGGGGTGCTGCGCGTCGGCACGGGATGGGCGCCGCTGCCCCCGGTCGAGGCCAGGCTCACCGACGCCCTGCTCGACCGGTTCGGCGCCGTGGTGAGCAGGGACAGCCTGGGCCGCGCCGGTTGGCCGGACGGGTCGCCGGGTCGCAACGCCCTCGACGTCCACGTTCTGCGCCTGCGTCGCCGGATCCATCCCCTCGGCCTGGTGATCCGCACGGTGCGCAGTCGGGGCTACCTGCTCGAGATCGCCGCTGCGGTCCCGGCGGCGTCGGGCGGCGCTCCCGCCTGAGCTGAGCGGTTCATCGGCTGGAAACGAGACGGCCGTTCAGACGAAATAAAGACTTCGTACCGTCCCCCTCCGAGTAGCCCCCTGACCGACGGAGGAGCCGTGGTACTACCGGAACTGGTCCACGCTGGCCTGACAGCAGCCGCACCGTTCGACCCCAGCAAGACCGGGGGGATCAACTCGGGCGACAACGCCTGGCTGCTGGCCAGCACGGCGCTCGTGCTGTTCATGACCCCGGGGCTGGCGTTCTTCTACGCCGGCATGGTCCGGCGCAAGCACGTGCTCGGCATGATCATGCAGAACTGGGTGTGCATCGGCATCGTCAGCGTGGTGTGGGTCCTCGTCTCCTACAGCCTGGCCTTCGGGGTGGACTGGGGCGGCAACGGCTTCATCGGCACCCTCCACTTCGCCGGCCTGGCCCACATCGACACCCAGCCTGTGCCGGGCGAGTCGCTGACCATCTCGCCGATCATCTTCTGCATCTTCCAGATGATGTTCGCCATCATCACCCCGGCGCTCATCACCGGCACGATCGCGGACCGCGTCAAGTTCGGCGCCTTCTGCGTGTTCATCGTGCTGTGGTCGATCTTCGTCTACGCGCCGATCGCCCACTGGGTCTTCTCCCCGACGGGCTGGCTGTTCAAGATGGGCGCCGAGGACTTCGCCGGTGGGACCGTGGTGCACATCAACGCGGCCATGGGCGGCCTTGGCGTGCTGCTGGTCATCCGCAACCGCCGGGGCTGGCCGGACAAGCCGATGAAGCCCCACAACGTGCCCTTCACGGTCCTCGGCGCCGGGATCCTGTGGTTCGGCTGGTTCGGGTTCAACGCCGGCTCCGCTCTGGCCGCCAACAACCTGTCGGCCCACGCGTTCGTCAACACCAACACGGCGACGGCCGCGGCCGCGCTGGCGTGGCTGGTCACCGAGAAGTTCAAGATCGGCAAGTCGACCACCATCGGGGGAGCGTCGGGCGCGGTCGCCGGCCTGGTCGCCATCACCCCGTCGTGCGGCTTCGTCAACCTGCTCGGGGCGCTGGTCATCGGCGTCGCCGCCGGCTCGCTGTGCTGTCTGGCCTGCAGCCTCAAGTTCCGGTTCAAGCGGGACGACGCCCTCGACGTCCTCGGCGTGCACTTCGTCGGCGGCGTGCTCGGGGCCCTCCTCATCGGGTTCTTCGGGGTCAGGGGTCAGGGCAGCGGCAACGCGGTCGCGACCAACGGCCTGTTCTACGGTGGGGGCGGCCACCTGCTGTGGAAGCAGTTCATCGGGGTGATCTGCGTGGCCGGCTACTCGTTGGTCGTCACGGTCATCCTGGCCCTGATCGTCAACGCCGTCATGGGTCTGCGCATGAGCGAGGAGGACGAGGAGACCGGCATGGACCTCACCCAGCACGACGAGTCGGCCTACGACTTCGAGACCGTCCTCTCGGGTCTCAGCCACTCGCTCACCGGGGGCGAGTCCATCAACCCGTTCGCCAGGCCCGCCGTCGTCACCGAGGGAGAATCGTGAAGCTGGTCACCGCCATCATCAAGCCGTTCAAGCTCGACGACGTGAAGTCGGCGCTCGAGGAGCACGGCATCGCCGGCATGACGGTGGGCGAGGTGCAGGGCTTCGGTCGCCAGCGCGGGCACACCGAGGTGTACCGCGGGGCGGAGTACACGACCGACTTCGTGCCGAAGGTCAAGATCGAGGTCGTGGTCGAGGACGACGACGCCGTCAACGTGGTCGACCTCGTGGTGGCCGCCGGCACCACCGACAAGATCGGCGACGGCAAGGTCTGGGTGGTGCCGGTCGAGGACCTGGTCAGGATCCGCACCGGGCAGCGGGGTGCCGAGGCCCTCTGAGCCACGCGCTCCTGGTAGGTCCGGCCGGGAAAGTAGCTTCGGGCCATCGATCAGCGGGAGGTTGTGACGCCGGCGGCCATCGAGTCGCCCGCCGCCGGCGGCGAGCCGGGAGGGCGCGCCGGCATGCGACGTCGGTGGGAGCCGCCGGTCACGGCGGTGGTCGCGGCCGTCGGCGCCACCAGCCTGGGCACCGAGATCGCCGTCACCCGGCTCATCGCCCCGTTCTTCGGCGCGTCGACCCTCGTGTGGGCCAACACCATCGCCGTGGTGCTGCTTGCCCTCTCGGTGGGCTACTGGTTCGGCGGCCGCCTGGCCGACCGACGCCCCACCACCGCCGCCCTCTGCTCGCTGGTCCTGGTCGCGGCGGTCCTGCTCGGCGTCGTGCCCTACGTCGCCGAGCCCTTCCTGCGGCTCTCGGCGCGCGCCTTCTCGTCGCTGTCGGTGGGCATCTTCGCCGGCTCGCTGCTCGCCCTGCTGGTGCTCGTCGCCATCCCCGTGGCCCTGGTCGGGGCGGTCGCCCCGTGGGCCATCCGGCTCCGGCTGGCCGAGGTGGCCGACGCCGGGCGGACCAGCGGCCGCCTCTACGCGGTGTCCACGGCCGGATCGCTGGTCGGCACGTTCGCCGCCGCCCTGGTGCTGATCCCCTACGTCGGCACCCACCGCACGTTCCTGATCTTCGCCCTGCTGCTCGCCGTCGTCGCCGTGCCGGCCCTGCCGCGGGCGACCATCCTGGTGCCCGTCGCCCTGGTGGTGGCCATCGCCGTGCCGCCCGGGCAGATCAAGCCGGCCGCAGCAGGTCAGCGGGTGCTCTACGAGACCGAGACGCAGTACCAGTTCGCCGAGGTCGTCGAGGACGCCGACGGGACCAGGCTGCTGCAGCTCAACGAGGGCCAGGCCGACCACAGCGTCTACCGGGCGGGCACCGTGCTGACCGGGGGGTACTGGGACTCGCTGCTCACGCTGCCCGCTGCGGTCCTCCACCACCCGCCCCGGTCGATCGCGGTGCTCGGCAACGCCGCGGGGACCGTCGACCGCGCCTACGCCCACTACTTCCCGGCGACGCGCATCGACGCGGTGGAGATCGACGGCCGGCTGACCGACATCGGGTTCCGCTACTTCGGGCTCCGACGCCGCCCACAGCTGCACCTGATCACGGCCGACGCCAGGCCCTGGCTGGCGTCGACGGGCCGCCGCTACGACGTGATCATCGTCGATGCCTACCGCCAGCCCTACATCCCCTTCTACCTGACCACCAAGCAGTTCTTCGCCCTCGTGCGGGCCCATCTCCAACCCGGCGGCGTCATGCTGGTCAACGTCGGGCAGCCGCCGGGCCAGACCCAGCTGGAGCGGGTCCTCGCCGCCACCGTGCGCACCGAGTTCCCCCACGTGGCGCGGGATCCGGTGGCGGCCAGCAACACCATGCTGGTGGCCAGCACCGCTTCGATCAGCGCCGGGCTCCTGCGCCGCGCGGCCCTGCCCGCGTCGCTCCGGGCCCAGGCGGCGACCGAGGCCGGCCTGCTCGGACCACCCCTGCCGGGGGGCGCCGTCTACACCGACGACGAGGCGCCGATCGAGCAGCTCGTCGATGGGTCGCTGCTCGACTACGCCACCGCTCCGGCGACGCGCTGAGGCCGGGCCTCAACGGCCGAGCACGGCGGCGGTGACCGCCTCGACGACCCGCTCCTGGGTGGCCGGGTCGAGCTTGGCGCCCCCCGCCTTGACGTAGAAGGTGTCCACCACCTCGGCCCCGAGGGTCGACGCCACGGCGGAGGTGATGGTCAGCCCGACGTCGCCGAGGGCCGACGCGATCCGCCACAGGGTGCCCCTGGCGTCGGGGGCCCTGACCTCCACCACGGTGGCGACCTGCGACGCCACGTCGTCGACCGCGACGACCACGGTCGGCTCCTCGGGGCCGACGGCCCGCTTGGTCGCCGTCCGCCGCCGCCAGGGCGCCGTCCCGGCCTCGGCGGCCAGGCGGGCGGCCAGGTCGAGCTCGCCGGCGGCGACCGCCACCAGGTCGGCCTCGATGCGCGCCGCGGTGGGCAGCACGTCCCAGGTGGGGGTGACGTGCAGGACCAGGGCCACGCTCGTGGCCGAGCGGCCGACGAGGGTGGTGGCGGAGCGCACGCTGGCGCCGTCGAGGGCCAGCACCCCGGCGACGGTGGCGAGCAGGCCCGGCCGGTCGGGGGCCACCACGGTCAGCGCTGAGCCGTCGGCGACCACGGCCAGGCCGCCGGCGTCGAGCAGGCGCTGCTGGGCGTCGGTCGGCTCCGGGGGCGCCGGGTGGGCGTCGCCGTCGAGGCGCCGGCCGACCAGGTCGACCAGTCGGCCCACGAGCCCGGCCTTCCACCCGCCCCACGCCGCCGGGCCCGTCGCCAGGCTGTCGCTCTCGGTGAGGGCGGCGAGCAGGCCGAGGGTCCTGCGGTCGCCGACGGCATCGGCGACCGCCCCGATGGTGCCGGGGTCGTCGAGGTCGCGGCGGGTGGCCACCTCCGGGAGCAGCAGGTGGTGGCGGACCATCGAGGCCAGCACGTCGACGTCCGCCGGCGGCAGGCCGATGCGGGCCCCGACCGACGACACGATCTCGACGCCGGCGTCGGTGTGGTCGCCGGGGGAGCCCTTGCCGATGTCGTGGAGCAGCGCGCCGAGCAGGAGGAGGTCGGGACGGTCGACGCGGCGCACGAGGGCGGTGGCGTGGGCGACGGTCTCGAGGAGGTGCCGGTCGACGGTGAAGCGGTGGTAGGCGTTGCGTTGCGGGCGGCTGCGCACCGGTCCCCACTCGGGGAGCAGCCGCTCGATGACCCCCTGCTGGTCGAGGGTCTCGATCGCGGCGATGGCCGGGCGCCCGGCGCCGAGCAGGCGCAGCAGGGCCTGGAGCAGGTCGGCCGGCCAGACCCCCGGCGACACCGGCGCGCTGTCGCGGAAGCGGTCGATGGCGACGCGAGCCAGGGGCAGGCCGCGCTCGGCGGACGCGGCCGCGGCCCGCAGGGCCAGGGTCGGGTCCACGGCGGGATCCGCGTCCGGGAGGAGGGTGACCTCGTCGTCGCGCATGGCCAGGCCGGGCTCGAGGGGGCGGGGGGCCCAGGACCTGCGGCGGAACAGACCGGCGGAGGGCAGTGTGCGGATCCGCCGCCAGGCGTCGTCGCTGGCCCACGACACGGTCCGTCCGGCGTCCGCCACCCTGGCCATCAACGCGTCGGCGCCGAGGCCGACGGCGGTCGCCACCGCATCCTGGTCCTGGAGGGCGAGGCGGTCGGTCCCCCTGCCGGTGACCCGGTGCAGCTCGACCCGGGCCTCGGTGAGGGCGTCGTCCGGCCCGTCGATGCGGCCCTCGGCGACCAGGTCGGCGAGCACGGGGGTCACCTGGGCCAGGCCGCGCAGCAGGTGGATGTCCCTGAGCCCGCCGCGGGCGTCCTTGATGTCCGGCTCGAGCAGGAAGGCCATGTCGCCGGCCCGGTCGTGGCGGGCGGCGACCGCGTCGCCGACCTCGGGGAGCCAGCGGCGGGCCCGGGCCGCCCACTTGTCGAGGACATTGCTCCGGATCTCCGCGCCGAGGGCCCGGCTGCCCGCCACCGTCCGCACGTCGAGCAGACCGAGGGCGACCCGCAGGTCGGCGTCCATGGCCGCCCCGACCTCTCGATGGGTGCGGACGCTGTGGTCGAGGGAGACCGACTGATCCCAGATCGGGTACCAGACGGCCTCGGCGATCGCTGCGATGTCGGCCCGGTTGCGGTGCACGAGAAGGAGGTCGAGGTCGCTGCCCGGCGCCAGCTCGCCGCGCCCGTACCCGCCGACGGCGAGGAGGGCCACGTCGGTGTCGCCGCCCGCCACCCCGGTGAACAGGGCGTCGAGCCAGGCGTCGGTCACCGCGGCCAGGGCGCGGGTGACGCTCCGGCCGTGGCGGTCCGGATCGGCGATGATGGCGGCGCGGCGCGACCGCAGGCCCTCGGTCGTCGGGCTCCCCGGCACGCGTCGGTCCCCCCCGGTCCCCGGCCGCTCAGGCGAGCTCTCGGCGCTCGGTCGGCGCCAAGGTGTCGTCCAACCGGTAGACGATGGGGACACCGGTCGGGATCTCGACACCCACGATGTCGGCGTCGCTGATCCCCTCGAGCCGCTTGACCAGCGCCCTGAGGCTGTTGCCGTGGGCCGTCACGAGCACCGTGCGCCCGGCGACCAGGTGCGGGGCGATGGCATCGGTCCAGTACGGCGCCATGCGGACCACCACGTCGGCCAGGCACTCGGTGGCCGGCACGATGCCGGGGCCGAGGCCGGCGTAGCGGGGGTCGGCGCTCACGTCGTACGCGCTGCCCACCTCGATGGGGGGCGGGGGGCTGTGGTAGCTGCGCCGCCACGCCACGTACTGCTCGTCGCCGTGACGCCGCCGGGTCTCCTCCTTGTCGAGCCCGGTGAGGCCGCCGTAGTGGCGCTCGTTGAGCCGCCAGTGCCGGGTGACCGGCAGCCAGGCCCGGCCAGCCGCATCGAGGGCCAGGTTGCAGGTGCGCACCGCCCGGGTCAGCACCGACGTGAAGGCCAGGTCAGGGGCCAGGCCGGCGTCGCGCACGGCGGCCCCGGCGCGCCCGGCCTCGTCCTCGCCGGCGGGGGAGAGGTCGACGTCCCACCAGCCGGTAAACCGGTTCTCCAGGTTCCACCTGCTTTGACCATGGCGAAGCAGGACGAGGGTGGCGGCCACGACCGGAACGATAGGCCCCGGCCCGGCGGCGCGGGGTCACCGGTGGGGTAGCGGGCGTCGGGCTGCGGCCTTCCGGGGGCGGCGGCGGGGCGGGTCTCCGGTGGGTGCTCCAACAATTGGTGCCGTGATGTCGCTCTGCCGACCTCAGGCACCAATGTTGGGGATGCATCCGCAGGCGGTAGGGCGGCCACCCGGCAGGACGGCAGGACGGCAGGACGGCAGGACGGCAGGACGGCAGGGCGGCCACCCGCCAGGGCGGCAGCCTCGACGGGACGGTCCCCCGGAAGACGGAAGACGGAAGACGGAGGACGGTCCCGTGTGAAGGACCGGCTTCAGTGAGATTTCTTGAGTCATAACGACTCAGCTTGGCTACACTGACCTCACGAACCCGGGGCGACCGCTCTAGGCCCACCCCCCAACCATCCCCACGGAGGCATCCCATGCCCAAGGCCGTCGGCATCGACCTCGGCACCACCAACTCGGTCGTCAGCGTCCTCGAGGCGGGCGAGCCGACGGTGATCCCCAACGCCGAGGGAGCCAGGACCACCCCCTCGGTGGTCGGCTTCGCCAGGACCGACGAGGTCCTCGTCGGTGAGGTGGCCAAGCGTCAGGCCATCACCAACCCGGAGCGCACCATCCGCTCGGTCAAGCGCCACATGGGCGAGAACAACTGGAAGCTGGAGATCGACGGCAAGGGCTACACCGCCCAGGAGATCTCCGCCCGCATCCTGCAGAAGCTCAAGCGCGACGCCGAGAGCTACCTCGGCGACACCGTCAGCCAGGCGGTGATCACCGTGCCCGCCTACTTCGACGACGCCCAGCGCACCGCCACCAAGGAGGCGGGCCAGATCGCCGGCCTCGAGGTGCTGCGCATCATCAACGAGCCCACCGCGGCCGCGCTGGCCTACGGCCTCGACAAGGAGGAGGACCAGACGGTCCTCGTCTTCGACCTCGGCGGCGGCACCTTCGACGTGTCGGTCCTCGAGATCTCCGAGGGCCTCTTCCAGGTCAAGTCCACGAGCGGCAACACCCACCTCGGCGGCGACGACTGGGACCAGCGCGTCATCGACTGGCTGGTCAAGACGTTCAAGGACAACGAGGGCGTCGACCTCGGCGCCGACAAGATGGCCGAGCAGCGCCTCAAGGAGGCGGCGGAGAAGGCCAAGATCGAGCTGAGCTCGGTGCAGGAGACCACCATCAACCTGCCCTTCATCACCGCGACGAGCGAGGGTCCCAAGCACCTCGACCTGAAGCTGACCCGGGCCAGGTTCCAAGAGCTCACCGCCGACCTGGTCGACGCCTGCCGCGGCCCGTTCGAGCAGGCCATCAAGGACGCCGGGCTGACCAAGGCCCAGATCGACCACGTGGTGATGGTCGGCGGCTCGACCCGGATGCCCGCCATCCAGGACCTGGTCCACTCCATGACCGGCAGCGACCCCCACAAGGGCGTCAACCCCGACGAGGTCGTGGCCATCGGCGCGGCCATCCAGGCCGGCGTGCTGAAGGGCGAGGTCAAGGACGTCCTGCTCCTCGACGTCACCCCGCTGTCGCTCGGCATCGAGACCAAGGGCGGCGTCATGACCAAGCTCATCGAGCGCAACACGACCATCCCGACCAAGCGGTCGGAGACCTTCACCACCGCCGAGGACGGTCAGCCCTCCGTGGAGATCCACGTGCTGCAGGGCGAGCGCGAGATGGCCATGTACAACAAGACCCTCGGCAAGTTCCAGCTCGTCGACCTGCCGCCCGCCCCCCGCGGCGTCCCGCAGATCGAGGTCACCTTCGACATCGACGCCAACGGCATCGTCAGCGTGTCGGCCAAGGACCGGGCCACGGGCAAGGAGCAGTCGATCACCATCACCGGCCAGAGCTCGCTCGGCAAGGACGACATCGACCGGATGGTGCGAGACGCCGAGTCCCACGCGGCCGACGACAAGTCCAGGCGCGACGAGGCGGAGATCCGCAACCAGGCCGATGGCCTCGTCTACCAGACCGAGAAGATGCTGAAGGACCAGGCCGCCTCGTTCACCGGCGAGCAGAAGGCGACCGTCGAGGCCGACCTGACCTCGCTCAAGGAGGCGCTCGCCGGCAGCGACACCGAGCCGATCAAGACGGCCACGGAGAAGCTGGCCGCCGGTGTGCAGGAGCTCGGCAAGCAGCTCTACGAGTCGGCCGCGGCATCGGCCAGCGCGGAGGGCAGCCCCAACGGCACCTCGAGCGGCACCCCGGCATCCGACGACGAGGTCGTCGACGCCGAGATCGTCGACGAGGGCCACGCGTCGTGAGTGACACGCCGGCGTCGGGCCCCGGCGCCGAGGGGGGCACACCACCCCCCGGCGCCGGGGGCGCCCCCGACGAGGCCGCCGAGCACCCTGCCGCCGAGCACCCTGCCGTCGAGCACCCCGCGGCTGAGCAGCCTGGCGCCGAGCAGCCGGACACGGCGGGCGACACCGGGCCCGACGGCGAGGTGCTCGAGGTCCTCGACATCGACGACGAGCTCGCCGCCATGATGGGCGAGGCCGCCGACGGCGCTCCCCAGGCGGACGCCGCCCTCGTCGAGACGGCGCGCCAGCGCGACGAGTACCTCGACGCCCTGCGTCGGATGCAGGCCGACTTCGAGAACTTCAAGAAGCGCACGGCCAAGCAGCTCGCCGACGCCACGGCGCGCGCCGCCGAGGGCCTGGTCGACAAGCTGCTCCCCGCCCTCGACACCGTCGACCTCGCCGTGACCCACGGCGGCGGCGACGAGATCCGCCAGGTCTGGACGGTGCTCATCGACACCCTCGGCAAGGAGGGCCTCGAGCGCATCGCCCCGACCGGCGAGGCTTTCGACCCCACCCGCCACGACGCGGTCATGCACGAGCCCGCCGAGGGCGAGAGCGACGCCCAGGAGGTCGCCGAGGTGCTGCGGGCCGGGTACGCCTGGAAGGGCAGGGTGCTGCGCCCGGCCATGGTCAAAGTGCGGGGGTGAGCGACGATGGCGCCCCAGCGTGAGTGGTTCGAGAAGGACTACTACCAGGTCCTCGGGGTGCCGTCGTCGGCCCCCCACAAGGAGATCGCCAAGGCCTACCGGGCCCTGGCCAAGAAGTACCACCCCGATGCCAACCCCGGCTCCGAGGACCGGTTCAAGGAGATCTCGGCTGCCTACGACGTGGTCGGCGACGAGGCCAAGCGCAAGGAGTACGACGAGGCGCGCGCCCTCGGTGTGGCCGGCAACCCCTTCGCCGGGGCCGGCACGGCCGCAGGCCAGCCGGGAGGCTTCGGCTTCCGCGTCGACGACCTCGGGGACCTGATCGGCACCATCTTCAACCGCAACAACGGGCGGGGCCGCCCGGGAGGGGCCACCACCGGGCCCCAACGGGGCGGCGACCTCGAGGCCGAGCTCTCCCTGTCGTTTCTCGACGCCGTGCACGGTGTGACCACGTCGGTCAACGTGACCAGCGATGCGCCGTGCTCGACGTGCGGGGGCAGCGGTGCCGAGCCCGGCAGCGCACCGACGGTGTGCCCGACGTGCGCGGGCCGCGGCGTGCTGAGCGACGACCAGGGCATGTTCTCCTTCTCCCGGGCGTGCCCGTCGTGCGGGGGCACCGGCCGCCTGGTCGAGCATCCCTGCCACACCTGCCGGGGCTCCGGTGTCGAGCTGCGGGCCAGGCAGGTCAAGGTCCGGGTCCCCGTGGGGGTCACCGACGGCCAGCGCATCCGGCTCAAGAACCGAGGCGGCGCGGGGCGCAACGGCGGGCCGGCCGGCGACCTCTACGTCGCCGTCCACGTGGCCGCCCACCCGGTCTTCGCCCGCAAGGGTCGTGACCTGACCGTCACCGTGCCCGTCACCTTCGCCGAGGCCGCCCTCGGCGCCGAGATCCCCGTCCCCACCTTGGAGCGGCCGGTCACGGTCAAGGTGCCGGCCGGGTCCAGGTCGGGCCGGGTGCTGCGGGTGCGCGGCCGCGGCGTGCCGGCGGCCCGCGGCGCCGGCGACCTGCTGGTGTCGCTCGACGTGGCCGTGCCCGCTGATCCCGACGCCGACCAGCGGGCGGCCATCGAGGCGCTCGGCAAGCTGAGCGACGGGTCGTCGCTGCGCTCGGCCCTCTTCGAGGGGGTGTGACGTGGAGCGCGACCCGGGGCGCAGGCGGGCCGTCTACGTCATCTCCGTGGCCGCCGAGCTCGCCGGCATGCACCCCCAGACGTTGCGCATCTACGAGCGGAGGGGCCTGGTCGACCCGGCGAGGACGGGCGGCGGCAGCCGCCGCTACAGCGACGAGGACATCGCCCAGCTGCGCCGGATCCAGGACCTGACGGCGGCGGGCCTCAATCTGGAAGGGGTGCGCCAGGTCCTCGCCCTCGAGGCCGAGGTGGTGCGCCTGCGGCGCGAGCTCGACCAGGCCAGGCTCGACGCGAGAGAGGCCATCGCACGGACCCACCGGCAGTACCGGAGGGACCTGGTACCGGTGCGCAACGCGCCGGAGCGCTGGGTCCCCCCGGGCACCAGGCGCTGAGCCGGCGGGTATCGTGGTGCACCCGGGCGACCCCGGTCACTCGTCCGGTTCTTCCGCTTCGGGTGGTGGCCGGTGGTGTCGGTTGGCGGAATGCTCGAGACCGGGCAGAGTACGGCCGAGCAGTAGGGACCGGGCAAGGGAGAGGAGCGACTGATGCAGATGGCGGCCGGTGGAGGCGGTGGCGTGCAGGGGACCTACGGGCCGATGGCGTCGCTGTCGTCGCAGCTGGCGTCACAGGCCACCGCGTGGACGCAGGCGTTCGCCGCGGCCCTCGGCACTTGCGGCAACCCCACGCTCGACGGGGCCATCACCGGCCTCGACCAGCAGTTGACATCGGCCGCCGCGCAACTGTCGGGCTCGTCGCAGGCGACGTCCACCTTCGTCAGCACCTGCTCGGGCAACTTCTCCTCGGCCGATGGCGGCGGAGCCGGCGCCGGGAGGGCCAGGTGATCGTCAACGGCGGTGGCGGCGCGACGCTCGGCGATCCGCTGGCCGGCCTGACCATGCCGCCAGGCCAGCCCGGGCCGCTCGGCGCCGTCGCCTCGCAGCTGACCGGGTGGGCCGAGCACCTCGGCACCGGCGCCGCCGGTCACCGGACGGCGGCGGCGGGTGTGGTCGGCTCGGCGTGGATCGGCCCGGACTCGGCGCGCTGCGGGACCAACGTCGACACCATCGCCACCGCGGCGGCGACCCTCGGCGACGCCGCCGACCACGGGAGCCAGGTGCTGCGGACCTGCGAGCAGCAGTGGTCCGACGCCCTGGGGCAGTGGCACAAGGCGCAGCGCCTCGCCGCCGACGCCCTGACCGACGAGCAGACCCACCGCAACGCCGCCGCCGCCGCCCTGGTGGCCATGACGCCAGCCGAGGCCAAGGCCCACCCCGACGCGCTGAGCTCCGCCCAGGCCCAGGCCGACGGCTCGGACGGGTACCAGAGCCCGCTGCGGTCCCAGGCGACGACCGTGGGGCTGGGCGCCGTCACCCAGGCCGAGCGCGCTGTCACCACCGCAGCCACGAGCCTGAGCGAGATCACCGCCGTGGTCAACGTGGTCGGCGCCCACCCGGACGCCAAGAAGGACGAGTTCTGGGCCACGTTCATGGACCTGGGGATCGGCGGACCCGCCACCGCCCTGGCCGCGCCGGGCGCCTACGGTCAGGTGGCCGGCTGGCAGAGCTACGCGAAGTTCTTCCGGGCCTTCGACCGCGGGGACTTCGCCGCCCTGGCCAGGGCCAACCCGACGGAGTGGGCCAAGGTCACGACGGTCGCCGACCGGTACGGCGCGGACAGCATGCAGGCGCTGAAGGCGCAGCTGGAGTTCCTGCAGTCCACCAGCGTCGACGTGTCCACGGCCGCGGCGGCCGGCGCGGCGCCCATCGATGCGCTCCCCGGGGGTGCCCTGGCCGACACCCTCGACGTGCTCGGCAAGGTCGCCCTGCCGCTGGCCGTCGCCGGTGACGTCTACACCGTCGTCGACGGCAAGGCGACCCTCCTGGACCGGTCCCTGAGCGGGGCCAACCTGGCCGGACTCGGCCTGGCGGCCTCCGGCACCGAGACGGGTGGGGCGGCGCTGGCGCTGATCGGGATCAACGGGGTCGCCGACTGGATCCCCGTCGTCGGCGAGGTGGTGGTGGTCGGCACGGCGCTCTACCTGGGTGGTGAGTGGGTCCACAACCACTGGAGCGACATCTGCCGGTGGTCCGACGACGCCGGCCACTTCATCTCCTCGACCACCAGCGCGGCCGTCCAGGGCGGCGAGCACCTGGTCGCGGCCGGCTACCACGACGTGCAGGGCGTGGTGACCGGCGGGTTCAACGACGCCAAGAGCGCCGTCTCCACGGGGCTCGGCGACGCCAAGCACCTCGCCAGCGGAGTGGTCCACGACCTCAATCCGCTCAACTGGTGACCACTACGCTCGGCACGTTCACCGCCGCCGAGCTCCGGGCGGGAGGCGTCGACCGGCGCGGCCTGCTGCAGCCGCTGCTCCCCGATCGGGGGCGCGTCGATCCCCCTGCGGAGGACGTCGTCGGGGGCACCCCCTGGCTGACCGTGAGCGCCGACGGCGTCCGCGCCGTCGGGGCACTGGCCACGGCGCTGCAGATGACCGCCGTGGCCAGGACCGTCGTGATCGAGGAGATGGCCGGGGGACGGCTGCTGCGGTACCTCTTCGGCCGGATCGGGGTGACCACCCACGTCCTCGAGCTGTGCGTCGACGACCCCGACCGGTACCTGGCCCGGCTCACGACCGAAGCGGACGCGGCGGCGGTCGTCGCGTCGAGCCTTCCCGACCTGGAGGAGCTCGTGGGCAGCCCGGCGCCGGGGTCGCGGCCGCCGGCCGCCCTGCTCGCCGGCGACGCCCCCACCCTGGCCACCGTGAGCTCGCTCTCGGTCCACGACCCCGAGCTGCCCCCGTTCCAGCAACGGGTGACGGTGGCGGCGGCCGACGGCGCGGCGTGGCTGGTCCTCGGGTCACGTCACGACGACGACGCCGCGCTGGCCATGGCGCCGTTGGTGCCTGGTCGCCTCGAATCGGTCGTCTGCGCCATGCTGGGTGGCCGGGCGGCCACGCTGTGAGCCGCGGGATGCGGGGGTGGGCGGCGTGGGGGGACGATCCCGGCGCCCGGGTCGAGGGATGACCGTCGACGGCCCCCGCGTGGTGGCCGACCTGGAGGCGTGGCGTCGCCAGCTCGAGACCGGGAAGTTTCGCTTCCGCGGGCTGTTCCAGCCCAAGCTCGAGCCGGGGGAGCGGGCCGCCGCCGCGATCATCCTGCGGGTCCACCACGAGAACGACGTGGCCGGTCGGGAGCCCGGCGACCGCGACCTCGGGCCGTTTGGTGCCGGCCTCCAGCCCGGCGTCGAGGGCGCGGCCAAGGTGACCAGCCGGCGCCTCATCCTCGCCGGCAACGGCCGCCGGATCATCGAGACGTGGTGGTGGCGCGACGTCGAGGCGGTCCGGGTCCTGCACCCGGTGGTCGGCATCGAGATCCACCGGCGCGACGGGCAGGTGGACCTGGCCGGCAACGTGTGGCACTCGACCATCCCCGGCGGCCGCCCGGACAGCCACGAGCTGGTCGTCCGATGGCTGGAGGTGGAGGCCACCTTCACCGCCTCCCTCCACCCGGCCGGCCTCGACGGGTGGTTCGCCCAGCTCCCCAGCCGCTTCGCCGGCATGGATTGACGGGCCGTGGCCCGTCCGGCTGCGGGCCCGGCCGCGCCCGGGGTGGCGACCGGCGACGGCGTGCTCCCACCACGGGAACACGTTCCCCTCCTCCAAGGTTGATACAATAGGACTCAACTAATCTGGAGCGCTGATGAGCATCGATCCCAACCGCTGGACGACGAAGACCCAGGAGGCCTACCGGGGCGCGCTCGACGCCGCCCGCGACGGATCCAACCCCGAGGTCACCCCTGAGCACCTCCTCGTGGCCCTCCTCGGCCAGGCCGACACCGCCACCCTGCCCACCCTGGAGAAGCTCGGGCTGGCCCCGCTGACCGTCCGCAACCGGGCGGCCGAGGCCCTCTCCCGCCTGCCCCACAGCTACGGCGGCGCCGACCCGGGCATGGGCCGCGCCCTGCGCGACCTGCTCGAGGCGGCCGACACCGAGCGCACCGGACTCGGCGACGAGTACCTCTCGGTCGAGCACCTCCTCCTCGCCCTGGCCGACCGCATCCCCGCGGCCAGGGACGACCTGCTGAGCGCCCTCAGGTCGGTGCGCGGCAGCCACCGGGTGACCAGCCAGAGCCCCGAGGACCAGTACCAGGCCCTCGAGCGCTACGCACGCGACCTGACCAAGGACGCCGGCGCCGGCCGCCTCGACCCGGTCATCGGCCGCGACGAGGAGATCCGCCGGGTCATCCAGGTCCTGTCCCGCAGGACCAAGAACAACCCGGTCCTCATCGGCGAGCCCGGCGTCGGCAAGACGGCCATCGTCGAGGGCCTGGCCCTGCGCATCGTGGCCAACGACGTCCCCGAGAGTCTGAAGGGCAAGCGACTGCTGTCCCTCGATCTGGCGTCCATGGTCGCCGGGTCGAAGTACCGCGGAGAGTTCGAGGAGCGGCTCAAGTCCGTGCTCAAGGAGATCACCGACGCCGAGGGCGAGGTCATCACCTTCATCGACGAGCTGCACACCATCGTCGGCGCCGGCGCAGCCGAAGGGGCCATGGACGCCGGCAACATGATCAAGCCCATGCTGGCCAGGGGCGAGCTGCGCCTGATCGGCGCCACCACCCTCGACGAGTTCCGCAAGCACATCGAGAAGGACCCGGCCCTCGAGCGCCGCTTCCAGCAGGTCTTCGTCGGCGAACCGTCCGTGACCGACGCGGTCGCCATCCTCCGCGGCCTCAAGGAGCGCTACGAGGTCCACCACGGCGTGCGCATCCAGGACGCCGCCCTGGTCGCCGCCGCGGTGCTCTCCGACCGCTACATCACCGGCCGCTTCCTACCCGACAAGGCCATCGACCTGGTCGACGAGGCGGCCAGCCGGCTGCGCATCGAGATCGACTCCAAGCCCACCGAGATCGACGTGGTCGACCGGCGCATCAGCCAGCTCGAGATCGAGCGCCTGGCGCTGGCCAAGGAGACCGACGCCCCTTCCCGCGAGCGGCTGGGGCGCCTCGACGCCGATCTGGCCGATCAGCGCGAGGCCTCCGCCGCCCTCACCGCCAGGTGGGACAACGAGAAGGCGGCCATCGACGTCATCCGCTCGCTCTCCGAGGAGCTCGAGGCCAGTCGCGGCGAGGCCGAGCGCTTCGAGCGCGACGGCGACTACGAGGGCGCGTCCAAGATCCGCTACGGCCAGCTGCCCGACCTCCAGCGCCGGATCGACGACGCCACCAAGCGCCTGACCGAGCTGCAGGGCGAGACCAAGATGCTCAAGCAGGAGGTCGACGAGGAGGACGTGGCCGAGGTGGTGGCCAAGTGGACCGGGGTGCCCGTCACCCGGCTGCTCGAGGGCGAGACGGCCAAGCTGGTGCGGATGGAGGACGTGCTGCACCGGCGGGTCGTCGGCCAGGACCAGGCGGTCGCCGCGGTGGCCAACGCCATCCGCAGGTCGCGCGCCGGGCTGTCCGACCCGGACCGGCCGATCGGCAGCTTCCTCTTCCTCGGCCCGACCGGCGTGGGCAAGACCGAGCTGGCCAGGACCCTCGCCGACTTCCTCTTCGACGACCCGAAGTCGATGGTGCGCATCGACATGTCCGAGTACATGGAGCGTCACGCCGTGGCCCGCCTGATCGGCGCCCCTCCCGGCTACGTCGGCTACGACGAGGGCGGCCAGCTCACCGAGGTCGTCCGGCGGCGCCCCTACGCGGTGATCCTGCTCGACGAGGTGGAGAAAGCCCACGCCGACGTGTTCAACCTCCTGCTGCAGGTGCTCGACGACGGGCGGCTGACCGACGGCCAGGGGCGCACGGTCGACTTCACCAACACCGTGCTGATCATGACCTCCAACCTGCCGGGCGACCCGGCGCTGACCTTCAAGCCCGAGTTCCTCAACCGCATCGACGAGATCGTCAGGTTCCGGTCCCTGACCGAGGGCGACATGGGCGCGGTGGTCGACATCCAGCTCGAGTCCCTCGTCGCCCGGGTGGCGGCGCGACGGCTGGGCCTCACCGTCACCCCGGCGGCCAGGGCCTGGCTGGCGCACCGCGGCTACGACCCGAGCTTCGGCGCCAGGCCGCTCAAGCGCCTCATCCAGCGAGAGATCGGCGACCGCCTGGCCGTGGCCCTGCTCGAGGGCACCTTCGTCGACGGGGCCGAGGTCACCGTCGACGCACCGGACGGCAACGACGGCGGGATCGTGCTGCGATGACCTGCGCCCCGATCCCGTGGGCCGCGGCGGCGCCCGCCCGCAGCTACGGGCCCCGATCGGGCAAACTGGGCACCAGCGGGCCGCATCGGCCCGCCTCACGAGGAGCACGTCGATGAGCACCCAGATGGACACGGCGTTCAAGCGGATCGGCACCGAGTACCGCCCCGGCTGGGGCGGCGAGCCGCCGACCCGGTACGCCCACCCGGTGGCGACCTTTCGGGCCAGCCGGGCCTACGACAAGCTGATCGGGCTGACCATCGTCGCCCTGGTGGCCGCCGTCGCCGGCTGGGCCGTCGTCCCCGTCGGCGTGGCCTGGGTCGCGCTGGTCGCAGCGTTCGTCGTGGTGCTGGTCTCGTGGTTCCGGATGCGCTGGGCCAAGGTCCTCGCCCCGACCTACGCGGTGCTCGAGGGCGTCGGCCTGGGAGCCATCTCCTCGGCCTACGCCACCCTCGGCCACGGCATCGTGCCGATGGCCATCGTCTTCACCGCCGCGGTCTTCGTGGCCGCCCTCGCCCTCTACCGCACCGGTCTCGTCCGGGTCACCCCGCGCATGATGTCGATGGCCATGATGGGCGCCTTCGGGATCATGGCCGTCAGCGTGCTCTCGCTGTTCATCGGCCTCCCCGGCGTCAACAGCTTCGGACGCTTCGGGCTGATCTTCGGCATCCTCTGCATCGCCGTGGCCGTGCTCAACCTGTTCAACGACTTCGCCTGGGTCGACCGCTCCGAGCAGGCCGGGCTCCCGGCCGACGCCGAGTGGGCCAGCGCCCTGGCCATGCTCACCGCCCTGGTGCTGGTCTACCTGAGCATGCTGCGCATCCTCGCCTCCGCCTACGGCGGCCGGCGCAGCTGAGCCTGCGGGCGGCGCCCGCCGGGCCGGTGTCAACCGGCGCAGGGCGCGGTCCTGCGGAACCCGCGCCGGGCCGGTGTCAACCGGCGCGGCGCAGCCAGGCGCCCAGGAACGGGTCGCCGACGGACCACCGGCCCGCCCGGAGCACCAACGTCTCGTCGTCGGCCAGGGCGTCGACGGCCTTGCTCACCGACTGACTGCCGGCCAGCCCGACCTCCCGGGCGAACGCGGCCGTGAAGATCGGTCGCTCGGCGTCGATGGCCACGGCGGCGAGGACCCGCAGCTGACCGGGTGACAGGCGGCTGACCAGCTCGGCGAACAGGCTCGAGTCGTGGTCGACCGCACGCCGGAAGGCGGCGTCGACCTGGTCGACCCCGATCCGGTCGGTGGCCACGTCGAAGGCCTCGAAGGCCAGGTGCTGGACGTCGTTGGGGACCGGCCCGGCGAGGGCGAGCACGGCGTCGGCCGCGCCGGGGCCCATCGGGCGACCGCCCGACGCGGCTCGCGCTTCGAGGTAGGGCCGCAGCTCGTCGTCGGGCACCGGCCCGAGCGACAGCCGCTGGGCCATGCCGTAGAGGGGGGCGCCGGTGTCGACCACGAGGCGCTCCATCAGGTGCCGTTGCGAGCCGGCCAGCACCAGGCTCACGCCCGGGTGCTCGTCGCTCAATCCTTTGAACAGCGCGGGAAGGTGGGCACCGTGGCGGGTGATGGCCTGGAACTCGTCGAGCATCAGCACCGCAGGGCGGCTCGTCGACTCGTGGGCCAGCAGGGCGTACACGTCGGAGAGCACCGCATCGGCGTCGGCCGGGGCGAACCCGGGCGTGAAGGAGAACCTCGGGCGCCCCGAGTCGTCGAGCTCGACGACGGGACGGACCCGCAGTCGGCGCAGGAAGTCGACGACTCCCTCCCTGGCCCTGGCCCAGCGCGCCCCGGGCAGGTCGTAGAGCCCGGACACGAGGCGTCCGGCCAGGGTGGCCAGGTCCCGGCAGACCAGGACGTTGGTCGACACCAGGGCCGCCTTCGGGCGACCGGCGGCCATGCGCTCGGTGGCCCGGAGGAGCAGCGACGTCTTGCCGTAACGGCGAGGCGACAGCACCACCACGTTGACGCCGCTGCGCATCCGGCTGACGAGGGCCTCCAGCTCGGCGCTTCGACCGACGAAGTGCGGCGGGGTCACCGGCGCGCCGTAGTGGAAGGGGTTGACGGGCACTCCTGGAGCCTACCGTCCACTGGCTCACCAGATGGTGACTCACCATCTGGTGAGTCACGAGATGGCGACGCACCGCACGGTGGCAATCCGGCGCGCGCGTCGGCCGTCCCCGGCGCTCCGAGCGTCGATCCTCCCCGGGGTATGATCGGCACTCGAGCACGCCGAGGGACCGGCGCCAGGTCTGCCGGTGCCGGACGAGAGGAGGCGCGTGCCCGCCACAGTCGTCGTCGGCACCCAGTGGGGTGACGAGGGCAAGGGGAAGCTCACCGACCTGCTGGCCAAGGAGATGCAGCTGGTCGTCCGCTACCAGGGCGGCCACAACGCCGGGCACCGCATCGTCGTCGACGGCGACGCCTTCGCCCTGCAGCTGATCCCGAGCGGGATCCTCTACGACCACATCACGCCCGTGATCGGCAACGGGGTCGTCGTGGACCCCAAGGTCCTCCTCGAGGAGATGGACGCCCTCACCCATCGGGGCGTCGACTGCTCGCGCCTCAAGGTGTCGGGCAACGCCCACCTGATCATGCCGTACCACCAGGAGCTCGACGCCCTGGCCGAGCGGCGGCTCGGGCGCAACAAGCTGGGCACCACCCGGCGCGGCATCGGCCCGGCCTACGCCGACAAGGCCACCCGGGTCGGCCTGCGCGTCCAGGACCTGCTCGACCCCAAGATCTTCCGCGAGAAGCTCGACGTGGCCATCAAGGAGAAGAACCAGGTCCTGGCCAAGGTCTACAACCGCCTGGCCCTCTCCGCCGCCGACATCGCCGCCGACTACCTCGACACCTACGCGCCGGCCATGGAGCCGCTCATCGCCGACACCGTCGGCATCGTGCACGAAGCCCTCGACGCCGGGCAGCGCATCCTCCTCGAGGGCGCCCAGGCCACCTTCCTCGACCTCGACCACGGGACCTATCCCTTCGTCACCTCGTCCAACCCGGTGGCCGGAGGTGCCTGCACCGGCGCAGGACTCGGTCCCCGCGACATCGACGAGGTCATCGGCATCGCCAAGGCCTACATCACCCGGGTCGGGTCCGGGCCCTTCGTCACCGAGCTGCTCGACGAGCGCGGTGACCTGCTCGTGGAGCGCGGCCACGAGTTCGGCACCAACACCGGCCGCCGGCGCAGGACCGGCTGGTTCGACGTGGTCATGGCCCGTCAGGCCGTCCGGCTCAACTCCCTCAGCGAGATCGCCCTGACCAAGCTCGACGTGCTCGACACGTTCGACTCCCTGTGGGTGTGCGTGGCCTACGAGTGCGACGGGGTCCGCTACGACCACCTCCCCTGGCACCAGTCGGTGCTGCACAAGGCCACGCCCGTCTACGAGCAGCTGCCCGGCTGGAACGTCGACACCTCTGCCGCCACCGAGCTCCACGACCTGCCCGACGCGGCCCGCGACTACGTGGCCTTCCTCGCCAGCGCCATCGGGGTGCCGATCCGCCTGGTCGGCGTCGGCCCCGGCCGCGACCAGTTCGTCAGGTTCGCGCCGTGAGCAACCTCGCTCGCACCGGCGCCCGCTCGCTCGTGGAGGGCGGACGGTGAGCGACCGAGGGCGCGGTCGGGTGAGGGTCTGCGTGGTCGGCGCAGGCGGGCGCGAGCATGCCCTGGCCGTCGCCCTGACCAGGACGGCATCGGTCGTCGTCACGCCGGGCAACCCGGGCATGGACCTGGCCCGCAACCCCGGCGCGCCGGCCATCGAGCGCACCGAGGCGGCTCCGGCGGCGGTCGACGCCGACCTGTGGGTCGTCGGTCCCGAGGCGCCGCTCGTGGCCGGGCTGGCCGACGAGCTGCGCGCCGGCGGCCGCCCGGTGCTCGGCCCGGGGGCCGAAGGGGCCAGGCTGGAGGGGTCGAAGGCGTGGATGAAGGAGCTGCTGGCTGACGCCGGCGTCCCGACCGCGGCCTACGCCACCTTCGACCAGGTCGGGCCGGCGGTGGAGTTTCTCCGTGGGCTGGCGCCCCCCTGGGTGGTCAAGACCGACGGGTTGGCCGCCGGCAAGGGCGTGCTCGTCACCGACGACCTGACCGTGGCCGAGGCCGACGTGGCCGAGAAGCTGGCCGGCCGGGCGTTCGGCGCCGCCGGGCGCCGAGTCGTGCTCGAGGAGGGCCTGGTCGGCACGGAGCTGTCGCTCATGGCCGTGTGCGACGGCACCCGCGCCGTGGCCCTCGCCCCGGCCAGGGACTTCAAGCGGGCCGGCGACGGCGACACCGGCGCCAACACCGGCGGGATGGGCGCCTACTCGCCGGTGACCGAGGTCGGCCCCGACGACGTCGAGACACTGATGGACCTGACCGTGCGGCCCACCCTGGCCGCCCTGCGCGCCAGGGGGATCGACTACCGCGGTGTGCTCTACGCCGGGCTGATGCTCACCCCCGACGGCCCCCGGGTCATCGAGTTCAACGTCCGCTTCGGCGACCCCGAGACCCAGGCCGTGCTGCCCCGCTGGCGCAGCGACGTCACCGGCGTGCTCGCGGCGGCCGCCGCCGGGCGGCTCGACACCGTCGCCCCGCCGACCTTCACCGACGACGCGGCGGTGACCGTCGTGCTCGCCGCCGAGGGTTACCCCGAGGCGCCGAGGACCGGCGACGTCATCAGCGGCCTGGCCGAAGCGGCCGCCCTCGACCGGGTCACGGTCACCACCGCCGGGGTCGGCGCCGGCCCCGACGGCCGCCCCGTGACCGCCGGGGGGCGCGTCGTCGCGGTCACCGGCACCGCCGACGATCTCGCGGCGGCCAGGGCCACCGCCTACGCGGCCGCCGACCTGGTCACCTGGACGGGCCAGCGCCGGCGCGAGGACATCGCCCTCGCCGCCGCCGGGGTGGTGGCGCCCCGATGAGCCTGCGACACCTGGGCTCCGGCAAGGTGCGCGAGCTCTACGAGGTCGACGACGACCACCTGCTGATCGTGGCGTCGGACCGCATCTCCGCCTTCGACGTGATCATGGCCGAGCCCATCCCGGGCAAGGGACGGGTCCTCACGGCCATGACCGTCTGGTGGCTCGACCACCTGGTCGACCTGTCCCCCTCCCATCTGGTGGCGCGCGGCGCGCCGCCCGGGGCCGCCGTGCCCGGCTGGGACGACCTCGACGCCAGGTCGATGGTGGTCAGGCGCGCCGAGATGCTGCCCCTCGAGTGCATCGTGCGGGGCTACCTCGCCGGGTCGGCCTGGGCCGAGTACCGCAGCGAGGGGACCATGCACGGCGGCCGTCTCCCGGCGGGACTCCGCCAGTCGGAGGCCCTCCCCGAGCCGGTGTTCACCCCCTCGACCAAGCCCGAGGTCGGCCACGACCTCAACATCACCTTCGCCCAGGCCGTGGACCTCGTCGGCACCGAGGCGGCCCGGGCCGCGAGGGACCTCAGCCTGGCCGTCTACCGCCGGGCCGCGGCCAGGGCGCTCGAGCGCGGGATCATCATCGCCGACACCAAGCTGGAGCTCGGCTGGATCGACGGCCGCCTGGCCATCTGCGACGAGGTCGCCACCCCCGACTCGTCGCGCTTCTGGCCGGCCGACGCCTGGAAGCCAGGGACCGTCCCCCCGGCGTTCGACAAGCAGCCGCTGCGCGACTGGCTCGAGATCGGGGACTGGGACAAGACACCGCCGCCGCCCGCCCTCCCCGACGACGTCGTGGCCGCCACCTCGGCGCGCTACGCCGACGCCTACCACCGCATCACCGGCCTCGACATCGCCGACTGGCCGGCCCCCGTCCCCTCGTCCCCCAGGAGCGTCTGATGCGCTGGCACACCCTCGTCGAGGTCCGGCTCCGCCCCGGCATCGCCGACCCCGCAGGCACCACCATCGAGCGGTCGCTGCCGACCCTCGGCTTCGACACCGTCACCGGCGTCACCACCGGCAAGGCCATCCGCTTCGACATCGAGGCACCCGACGAGACCGCGGCGAGGGCCCAGGTCGACGACCTGTGCCGGCGCTTCCTGACCAACCCGGTCATCGAGGACGCGGTCGTCGACCTCCGGCCCGCCTCGTGAGCGCCGACGTCGCCGTCGTCGCCTTCCCCGGCACCAACTGCGAGCACGACGTGGTCGCCGCCGTCGGACGGGCCGGTGGCACGGCGCGCCTCGTCTGGCACCACGACGACGACCTCGGTCGGCCCGACGCCGTCGTCATCCCCGGTGGCTTCGCCCACGGCGACTACCTCCGCCCCGGCGCCATCGCCAGGTTCTCCCCGGTCATGGCCGCGGTCGAGACCTTCGCCGCGGACGGCGGCCCCGTCGTCGGCATCTGCAACGGCTTCCAGGTCCTCACCGAGGCCCACCTCCTCCCCGGCGCCCTCCAGAAGAACGCCGGGCTCACCTTCGTCTGCACCACCGTCGACCTCCAGGTCGACGGCGGCCCGTCGGCGCTCACCGCCGGCGTCGACCCCGGCACGCGGCTGCGCATCCCGATCAACCACTTCGAGGGCAACTACACCTGCGATCCCGACACCCTCCGCCGGCTCGAGGACACCGGCTCGGTCGTGCTCCGCTACGTCGACAACCCCAACGGGTCGGTCGGCGACATCGCCGGCGTGGCCAACGAGGCCGGCAACGTGGTCGGCCTCATGCCCCACCCCGAACGGGCCTCCGATCCCCTCACCGGCTCCGAGGACGGGCTGGTGCTGCTCGGGGCGCTGCTGGCCACCGCCGGCGCCCGCGTCTGAGCCGGGGCGGGGGCGGGGGCTGGGGCTGGTCGCTCAGGCCCGGCTGCGGGCGACGCCGGCACGACGCAGGACGGCGGCGCCGACGCCGGCCTCCCGCCAGGCGGCATAGGTCACGCCCCGACGTTGCCCGTAGGCGCGGGCGCAGGCGACGAACGCGTCCTCCAGGTCGGCCAGGTCGAAGCCGGACCCCATCGACCGCAACTCCGCCTCCAGATTGATGCGCTCTTGGATCATATGGACGCGCGAGAGCGGATCGGCCATGTGGAGGTGGGCGTCGATCTGGGCGAGGCGCATCTGGACGGATTCCGGGGTGCGACGCCGCCCCCGCTTGTGGCGCTGCGCATCGAGGGCCTCGAGGTACCGGCGCACCGCCCTGCCCTCGTCCCGCCCCTGCGCCAGCGCCGCCTTGTGCGCCTTCGACAGCCTGGACGTCGTCGCCACGTCCTGGGCCGGCTCCGGCCCGGATCTGGCGGATCGTCCCTTCGGGGCGCGGGCGCGCCCGGCGCGCGCAGAGGGTTCGGGAGGCATCGCAGGAGTATCGCGCAGCAGGGCGCCCGGGGCGGACCCCCCCGATGACCGCCGCAGCGGCATCCCGACGGGGGTGCCCCCGGTCAGCGATCGGCGGGGCGCGAGTACGCTTCGCGCCGTGGACGCCTCCTTGCACCGCGCCCTCGGCCTGACCGACGACGAGGCCGCGGCCATCGTCGGCCTCCTCGGACGGGAGCCCAACCACCTCGAGTTGGCCCTGTATGCGGTGATGTGGAGTGAGCACTGTTCCTACAAATCCTCGCGGGTCCACCTCGGGCGTTTGCCGACCGAAGGTGAGCGGGTCCTCGTCGGGCCAGGAGAAAACGCCGGGGTGGTCGACGCCGGCGGGGGGGTGGCCGTCGCCCTCAGGATCGAGAGCCACAACCACCCCTCGGCCATCGAGCCCTACCAGGGCGCGGCCACCGGGGTCGGGGGCATCCTGCGCGACATCTTCACCATGGGGGCGAGGCCGATCGCGCTGATGGACCCTCTCCGCTTCGGTCCCCTCGACGACGCCAGGTCGCGCTGGATCGCCGCCGGCGTGGTGGCCGGGATCTCCGGCTACGGCAACGCGGTCGGGGTGCCGACGGTGGGCGGCGAGACGGTCTTCGACGAGTGCTACACCGGCAACCCCCTCGTCAACGTCCTCTGCGCGGGACTGCTGCCGATCGACCGCCTGGTGCTCGGCCAGGCCACGGGCGTCGGCAACCTGGCCCTCCTGTTCGGCTCGGCGACCGGACGCGACGGCATCGGCGGCGTCAGCGTGCTGGCATCGGCCGGCTTCACCGACGACGAGGAGGCGGAGCGGGCCAAGCGGCCGAACGTGCAGGTCGGTGACCCCTTCGAGGAGAAGCGCCTGATCGAGGCGTGCCTCCAGCTGCTCGACGAGCAGCTGGTCGTCGGGATCCAGGACCTCGGGGGCGCCGGGCTGGCATGTGCCACCTCGGAGACCGCGTCGCGGGGCGGCGTCGGCATGGACGTGGACGTCACGGCCGTGCACCGCAGGGAGCCGGGCATGGAGGCGTGGGAGGTGATGACCAGCGAGAGCCAGGAGCGCATGCTGGCCATCGTCACCCCCGAGGACCTCGAGCGGGTGCAGGCCGTCTGTGGGCGCTGGGAGGTGCAGGCGTCGGTGATCGGACGGGTGACCGACAGCGGACGGCTCCGGATCCTCGACGGCTGGGACGGCGAGGCGCTGGCCGACGTGGCCGCGTCGACCCTCCACGAGGACGCGCCCAGGTACCACCGGCCGCTGCTCCGCCCTGATGACCTCGATGCCCGCCTGGCCGACGACCCGGCCGCCCTGCCCGCGCCCGACGACTGCGGAGCCGACCTGCTCGACCTGCTGGTCGACGCGTCGTGGGTCTACCGCCAGTACGACCACCAGCTGTTCCTCAACACGGTCGTGGCGCCCGGCGGTGACGCCGCCCTGCTCCGGCTGAGCGCACCAGGGGTGGCGAGCGACCGGGGCCCAGGCGAGCCGCCGCGGGGGATGGCCCTGTCCACCGACGGCAACGCCCACTGGTGCTCGCTCGACCCCCGGCTCGGCACCGCCCTCGTCGTCGCCGAGGCCGCCCTCAACGTGGCCTGCGTCGGGGCCACGCCCACCGCGGTGGTCAACTGCCTCAACTTCGGCAACCCCGAGCACCCCGAGGTGATGTGGCAGCTCTCCGAGGCGATCGACGGCATGTCCGAGGCCTGCCTGGCCCTCGGCGTGCCCGTGGTGGGGGGCAACGTGAGCCTCTACAACGAGAGCCGCGGTCGCGACATCGACCCGACTCCGGTGGTCGGCATGCTCGGGTTGGTCGACCAGCTCCGCCGCCGGCCGCCGGGGATGGGGCTGGTGGAGGGGCAGCGCATCGTCCTCGTCCAGGTGCCCGGGGGGGTGCCGTCACTCGGCGGGAGCCGGTGGGCCGTCGAGCGGCGCGGTCACCGCAACGGCCGGCTCCCCGCGCTCGACCTCGACGGCCACCGCCGTCTCGTCGACTTCGTCGTCGACCTCGTCGGCGGAGAGACTGGGGCCGGTCGGCCCGGCGGCCTGCACGACGTGTCGGGCGGCGGGCTCGGCGTGACGCTGGCCGAGATGGTGGTCCGCAGCGGGGTCGGTGCGACGGTCAACGGCGTCGCCGACCACGTCGCCCTCTTCGGTGAGTCCCCGTCGCGGGTCCTGGTCTCGGTCGACGCGGCAGCCGTGGAGGCGCTGCGTACCGGCGCCGGCGCGGCTGGCCTCGAGGTGGTCGAGCTCGGCGTCGCCGGCGGGGACCGCCTCCACGTCGACGGTCTGGTCGACGTCGACGTCGACCGCCTCACCCGCGGGTGGCGGCAGGTGCTACCCGAGGCGCTCGGGCTCGCCTGAGCGGGTCGTCGTCGGACCCTCAGGTCGCCCAGGCCAGCGGAAGGTCCACGAGGCCGACCACGCCGCCGTGGGCGACCAGCTCGGCATCGGCAGCGACGCGGTAGTCGGGGATGGCCCGGTGCCACTCCTCGAGCAGGACCTGCAGCTCGGTCCTGGCCAGGTGGGACCCGAGGCAGCGGTGCGGGCTGGCGCCGAAGGAGATGTGGGGATTGGGCGTCCGGTCGAGGCGGACGGTCGCGGCTTCCTCGAAGATCTCGGGGTCCCGGTTCGCGGCCTGCATGTGAAGCAGGACCATGTCCCCCTGCCGCATCGGGCAGCCATCGAAGTCGACGTCCGCCGCCAGACGCCTCGCCATGCTGATGATCGGATACACCCGCAGGAACTCCTCGACTGCGGTCGGCACGACGGCGGGATCCTCGACCACCCACCTGCGGTCGGCGTCGTGGGTGGCCAGGTGCCACATGGCCCAACCCATCTGGCTCTTGGTCGTGTCGAGGGACCCGAAAGTAAGGGTCATACAGATGTCGAGGATCTCGTCGTCGGTGAAGGGCCTCGGGCCACAGCCGGCCCGGGCTAGGTAGGTGACGAAGTCGGTGTGCTCGTCGCGCGGCGCCTTCCTTCGGTCCGCGAGGACCTCGGTGTAGTACGCCTTGATGTCGTTCATCGCCCCGACCGGCCCGTCCTTGTCACCGATCGCGTTGACACCCGCAGCGATCCGGTGCGCGCAGGAGATCAGGAAGGTGGCATCGCCCTCGGGCAGGCTCATCACGTGCAGAAACGACCGGGCCGTCACGAGGTCACCGACCCCGCCGACGAACTCCACCCCGCCGTCGGCGAGGACGCCCTCGACGATCCGCCGGCTGATCCGGGTCAGGTCGGGTCGGCGGGGCGCGATGTGCTGCGGGGAGAACCAGCGGTTCAGGGCGTGGCGGTAGTTGGCGTGCTCGGGCGGGTCGACGTGGGTGGGAAGGAATCGGTAGGCGGGGTCGGGGTCGACGGCAACGATCGAGTGGTTCGTGAACAGCTCGGGCTGCCGGGCTGCGGCGCGGATGTCCTCGCGGAGGCTGAGCACCCAGTAGCCGGGACCAGATGCGTTCCACGCTCGGGGATGGCGACGGCGGAGCTCGTCGATGGTGGCGAAGTGCGAGCCGGGCGGCCCCGTCGCGTTGGACAGGTCGACGTTCACCTCGGTGTGGTCGGACACGGTGCCCCTCTTTCGTGTGGGTCGGGTTCAGTCGGAGGCGGGCAGGGCCCTGGCCTGCTTGACAGAGAGCACGTCACCCCCGATGGTGAGGGTGCCGGCGCCCGCCTTGGTGCAGAGGACCTCGAGCCCGTGCTCCTCGTTGGCGTAGCGCTTGCCGAGCTGCGTGCCGTCGGCCAGGTCGGGACAGAGGGCGAGCCCGGCGGGTCGCTCGGCGTCCATCGCCAGCATCGGGTGGCCCCCGCATTCGAGGTCGCCGTCGGTACCGCTGGCCCGCACGACGACGAGCTCGGTGTCATCGGCCGCGCCCCGAAGTCGCAGTCCCGGCTTCAGTTGCATGGCTGGTCCCCTTTCGGCCCATCCGGGCCCTTGTGGCTGCCGACCGACGACAGCTCGTCGCGCAGCACACGTCGTAACAGCTTCCCCGTCTCGTTGAACGGCAGCTCGGCGCGAATCTCGATCCGCTCCGGAGTCATCGTCGAGCGCAGCCGTTCGCGCACGTGGGAGCGCAGCTCCTCCGGCCCGGTCTGGGCGCCGGGGTGCAGGACGACGGCGGCCACCACGACCTCCCCCCACCGCGGGTCGGGAGTGCCGACGACCGCGGCCTGGGCCACGGACGGGTGGTCGAGGAGCACCTCTTCGATCTCGCCCGGGGAGAGGTTCTCGCCGCCCCTGACGATCACGTCGTCGAGGCGTCCGTGCACGTAGAGGTAGCCCCCGTCGTCGAGGTGCCCGGTGTCCCGGGTGGCGAACCACCCGTCCACGCCTCCGGCGGGCCGGCCCAGGTACTCGCCGGCGACCTGTTCGCCCCTCGCCCAGATCTCGCCGGTGAAGCCGGTGGGCACCTCGGCACCGAGGGGGTCGCGAATGGTGAGCTCGATCGACGGCAGCGGCCGTCCGACCGATCCCAGCCGGGCCCGGACCACCGGGTCCGCGCTGCCGAACGCGACCTTGTGGTCGTCGGGTCCGAGCACGGCGACGGTGCTGCTGGTCTCGGTGAGCCCGTAGGCATTGACGAAGCCGACGTGGGGGAGCAGCCGCACGGCGCGCTCGATCACCGCCGCCGACATCGGTCCACCGCCGTAGGAGAGACTCCGCAACGACCGGAGGCGATCGGCGCCCCGGTCCTCGACCACGTCGAGAATCCGGCCGAGCATCGTCGGCACGACCATGGCGTGGGTCACTGCCTCCCGCTCGGCCAGCCCGACCCACTTGGCAGCGTCGAAGGTGTCCAGGTACACCAGCCGCCGGCCGCTGTAGGTGGTGGAGAGGACCCCGGAGATGGCGGCCACGTGGTAGGGCGGCACGCTGACCAGCGCGCACTCGTCGGCCGCCGCCCCAGTGAACTCGACGGTCGAGATGACGTAGGACGCCAGGTTGCGGTGGCGGAGGACGGCTGCCTTCGGCTCCCCGGTCGTCCCGCTCGTGTACAGCATGACGGCGATGCTGTCGGGGTCGCCCTCCCAAAGTGCGGCTTCCGCGCCCGAGGGGGTGGCGGCCATCGCCAGCAGCTCGTCGTGGGTGACGACGAGGATGCCTTCGACGCCGTCCAGGCGCGGCGCCATGTCGGCCGCAGCCACCAGGATCGTCGGGGCGGTCCGCTCCGCGAGGGCGCAGAGGCGGTCGTCGGCCAGCCGGTAGTTCAGCGGGACGAAGGGTTTCCCAGCGGCCGCCGCGCCGAAGAGGGTCAGGGGGACGGCGGGGGAGTTGAGGTCGAGCATCGCCACGCGGTCGCCCGGGAGCGCAGCGAGCGCGGCGCCGACGCGGGCCGCCCCGACGGCGAGGTCGCCGAAGGTCGTGCCGCCCTGGAGCGATCCGACCGCGACCCGGTCGCTCATCCCGTCCGCCGCCATGGCGAGGAGCATCCCTACGTGCATCGGCCCCCTCCGCTCAGAAGGGCTGCGCGAGCGGCCACAGCACGTGCTTGGTCTCGAAGAACTCGGCGAAGCCGAGCACCCCACCCTCGCGGCCAAGCCCGCTGCGCTTGTACCCACCCCACGGGTGGTCGGCGAGCATGGCTCCGCCGCCGTTGACGGTGACCGTGCCGGCGCGGATGCGGGTGGCGGCGGCGATGGCGTCCGCCGTCGGTCCCCACACATTGGCGGCGAGGCCATAGGCGGAGTCGTTGGCCAGCCTTACAGCCTCGTCGACGTCGTCGTAGGGCAGTACCACGCTGACCGGTCCGAACAGCTCCTCTTGGGCGATCTCACTCCGGTTGTCGACGCCGACGACGACCGTGGGCTCGTAGTAGAAGCCGACGGGGAAGGCTTCTGGAGCCCTCCCGCCGGTGAGGACCTGACCGCCCGTCTCGATGGCGCGCTCGACGTAGGCGGCCACGGTGGCCCGTTGCGCGCCGGACACGAGCGGGCCGACCACGGTGGCAGGGTCGTGCGGGTCCCCGCAGCCCATGTCCGAGGCGATGGCCACTGCGCGCTGCAGGTAGCGGTCGTAGTCGGCGCGGTGGACGAGGGTCCTGGTGAGCGAGCTGCAGCCTTGCCCGGCGTTACCGGTCCAGCCGAGGACACACCGCTGGGCGACGGCGTCGACGTCGACCCCCGGCAGGATCAGATCTGCTGATTTGCCCCCGAGCTCGAGCACGACCCGCTTGAGGGAAGGGGCGGTGAGCGCGGCGATGTGCGAGCCGATGGCGGCAGATCCGGTGAAGGTCACGAAGTCGACGTCGGGGTGGGTGCAGAGCCGCTCGGCCACGGGGGCGGCCCCGTACACGAAGTTGAAGGCGCCGGCCGGGAACCCGGCCTCCTCCACCAGGGCGGCGAGGGCGGTGGTCGTCAGGACCGCCTTCGGCGAGCACATCAACACGATGCTGCAGCCGGATGCCAGCGCTCCCCCGAGCTTCCACGCCGCCAGGTTGAGCGGGAAGTTGTAGGCGGTCAGCGCGACCACGACCCCGATCGGCTCCCGGGTGAGCAGCGTGGCGGTCCCCGGCGCGGCCGCCGTGGTGGGGACCCAGGGGTCGGGGCCGCTGGCGAGCGAACTCGCGGCGTCGGCGAACCAGCGGATGTTGCGGATCGGGAATGGCACCTGCATGAAGCCGGCGACGGCCTTGGGGGTCCCGATCTCGGTGACCATCAGGTCGATCAGCCGGTCCTGGTCGCGCTCGAGGAGGTCGGCGAGGAGGTGGAGCATCTCGCTGCGTGCCCGGGCGGGCACCCGGCTCCACTCGCCACCGTGGAAGGCTCGCGCCGATGCGGCGACGGCCTGGTCGGCCTGGGCGATGGTCAGACCCGGCACCGTTGCCAGGACCTCCTCCGTCGAGGGGTCGACGACGTCGAAGTCGTCCCCGTCACCGACGACCCACCGACCGTCGATGTAGGCCGCCGCGCGGCGCGTCCCCGCCCCGGCACGCGCCCTGGTCTGCGTCGTCATGCTCCCGATCCTCCTCCCGTCCCGCTGATGGGAACGATGATCATGAATTCACACTGGACCTTAGATGAGCGAGCGGTCCTCCTGCACCGGTCTCAGGAGCTAAATCGACGTAATCATCATCAGAATCTCTTGACATCGGCCCATCCCACGGTGTGAGGTTGGACCTGGAGGCGTCAGCCCCCTCGGCCGGCGAGGGCCGCCGACCGACGCGAAGTGCTCAGGGGGACCCCACTCGTGCTTGCCAGCGACGTCGACCGCTTCCAGGTCATCGACACCGACACTCACATCATCGAGCCTTACGACCTGTGGACTTCCCGACTGCCAGCGACGTGGGGCGACCGGGTGCCGCACGTGAGGTGGGACGACAAGCTCGAGGAGGATGCCTGGTTCTTCGGCGCCGATCGGATCGGTGCGGCCGCCTCGGCGGCGCAGGCCGGCTGGAGCGAGTATCCGCCGCTGCACCCCAAGCGGCTGGCCGACGTCGACTCGTCGACCTGGGAGGCGTCGGCGCGGCTGAAGGTCATGGACCAGTACGGCATCTACGCCCAGGTCCTGTACCCCAACGTCGCCGGCTTCGGTGCCGGCAAGTTGTTGACCATCGGCGACCCGCAGCTGATGCTGGCGTGCGTCGAGGCCTACAACGACTTCCTAACCGACTACGCCTCGGCCGCCCCCGACCGCTTCGTGGCGATCGCCGCCCTCCCCATGTGGGACATGGACGCCTGCGAGAAGGAGATCGCCCGTTGCGCGACCAACGGGCACCGGGGGGTGATCATGACCGGGGAGCCGACCTTCTGGGGTCTCCCGCCGCTCGCGGAGGCGTATTGGGACCGCCTCTGGGCGACCTGCCAAGATCTCCAGCTCTCGGTCAACTTCCACATCGGGTCGGGGGACATGTCGATCTTCGACATGGCCGCGCCGAGCGCCGGCAAGCACGCCAACTACGCGGGCTTCGGCGTCCAGTTCGGCATGGCCAACGTCCGCGTCATGGCCAACCTCATCACCGGTGGTGTCTGTCACCGCTTCCCCGGCACCAAGTTCGTGTCGGTCGAGAGTGGGATCGGGTGGATACCCTTCGCCATGGAGCACCTAGACTGGCAGTGGAAGAACTGCGGCGTCACCCTCGAGCACCCCGAGTTCGACCTGCTCCCGAGCGAATACTTCAAGCGACAGATGTACGGCTGCTTCTGGTTCGAGCGGGCGACCGTCAAGGCGTCGGTCGAGCAGCTCGGTGCCGACTGGATCCTCTACGAGAGCGACTTCCCGCACCCGACGAGCATGGCCCCGGGGCCGGCCACCGCGGCCATCGAGCCTCGCGAGTACATCGCCGCGGAGCTCAGCGACCTGCCGCACGACGTCCTGCGGAAGATCCTGCACGACAACGCGGCCGAGCTCTACCACCTCGACAAGCTCGAAGCCGCTGTCCCGATTCAAGAGTAACGATCATCATAGATTGCCTTGACGCTGTGCGGACCTTCACCTACGGTTCGCCCAGCACGACAGACTGAGCGTCTCCGGGCGGCCGACGCGCCGGGAGACCCGTGGGGGAGGAACGCAACGATGACCGATTACGCCTCGCTCGAGGTAGATCTCACCACTTCGGTGGCACCCGCCACCGAACACTGGAAGCAGATCGACGCGCTGCGCGAGCAACACCGGTTCTTCTGGAACAACGACGGGCCCGGCTACTGGGTCCTGACCCAGTACGACGACATCCGCGAGGCTTTCAACAAGCCCGAGGTCTTCTGCAACCACTCCATCGTGCCGACGGATCCCGATCCGGCATACCGGTTCCTGCCGTCGTTCTCCGACCCGCCCCAACACATGAAGTACCGGCACCTGATGAACCGATGGTTCGCCCCGGCCGCGGTCGAGGCCTTCGCGTCGCGGATCGAGGAGCTGGCACGCGAGACCATCGAGCCGCTCGTCGCAGCCGGAAGGGCTGACTTCACCTCGACGTTCGGTGACCGCTTCCCGGTCAAGGTCTTCCTTCTCTCGATGGGCTTGTCCCTCGACGACGCCGACTTCTTCGTGTCATGCGTCCGTCGCATGTCTGGTGCCACGACGGGCAAGCCCGAGGATGTGGCCAGGATGATGGGCGCCTGGGGCGACATCGCCACCTACTGGACCGACATGCTGGCGGCTCGGCGCGCCGAGCCGCTCGACCCCGAGGTCGACTTCGTGACCCATCTCAGCCGCAGCGAGATGGACGGCGAGCCGCTGCCCGACAAGGACGTGATCGACCTCCTCGTCACCCTGACACTCGGTAGCCTCGACACCCTCAAGAGCCAGCTTGGCTGGTGCTTCTACCATCTGGCCACCTTCCCCGATGACCGCAGGCGTCTCGTGGAGGACTCGGAGCTCGTGCCCGGCGCAGTGGAGGAGTTCTTGCGGGCCTACCCCATCGTGGGGATGGCCAGGAAGCTCACCCGGGACACGGACTTCCACGGCTGCCCGATGAGCAAGGACGACATGGTTCTCCTCACCATCCCGGCTGCCACCCGCGACCCCCGGCAGTTTCCCGACGCCGACCAGGTCATCATCGACCGCTTCCCCAACCGCCACATCGCCTTCGGTGCCAGCGAGCACCGGTGCCTCGGATCGCACCTGGCCCGCAACGAGCTGCAGACGGCGATCAGGGAGTGGCACGCCCTAATACCGGAGTACCGGATCGATGGGGATGGGACGCCGATGGCCCACGGGGGCCAGATCTCACTGCTCAGCCTGCCGCTGGCGTGGGACTGAGAAGCCGGCCGGCCTGGGCCGGGGCGGCGCCGTGAAGCCGGCCCCGTTCGAGTATCACGCGCCAAGCTCGACCGAGGAGGCCGTCGCTCTCCTCGCGGAGCTCGGGGACGACGCCAAGGTGATCGCTGGGGGCCAGAGCCTCACCCCGATGCTCGCCATGCGCCTCGCCGTGTTCTCGCACCTCGTCGACGTGGCCCGGATCCCGGAGCTGCGCGGCATCACCAGCGAGGACTCGATGCTCACCGTCGGGGCGGCGACCCGCGACTCCTACGTCGAGCGTGACCCGTTCGTCGCTGCGTGCGTGCCGCTGGTCGCCAAGGCCACCCCATGGATCGGGCACTTCCAGATCCGCAACCGGGGCACCGTCGGCGGATCGGTCGCCCACGCGGACCCTGCCGCCGAGTATCCGGCCGTGGCCCTCGCCCTCGACGCATCGTTGGACCTGGTGTCGTCGACGGCGACGCGGCGTGTCGCCGCAGCCGACTTCTTCCAAGGCGTGTGGAGCACGGCCATCGAGAGCGATGAGCTCCTCGTCGCGTTGCACTTCCCCGTCTGGATCGACCGGTGCGGCTTCGGCATCCGGGAGTTCGCCCGCCGGCACGGGGACTTCGCCCTGGCCGGTGCGGTGGCCGCGGTGGGGACCGGCACCGACGGTCGCATCGACCGGGCCGCGATCGGCCTGTTCGGCCTCGGGTCGACGCCGCTGCGCGGTGGGCTGGCCGAGCAGGCGCTGGTCGGGACCCGGCCCGGCGAGATCGCCGACGACGAGGTCGGCCACCTGTGTATCGAGGGGGTGGACGACCCCCCGGAGGACTTGCACGCGCCGGCGGCGTACCGCCGCAGGATCGGCGCGGCCATGGCGGCGGGTGCCTGGAGACTGGCCTTGGAGGACCTCGATGCCTGAGACGAATCCGTCCTCGACCCGGACCGTGGCGGTCACGGTCAACGGCGAGGAACGCCGAGTCGCACTGGAGGCACGAAGGACACTGGCCGACTTCCTCCGGGAGGACTGCGGCCTGACCGGCACGCACCTCGGGTGCGAGCACGGCGTGTGCGGCGCCTGCACCGTCCTCGTCGACGGCGAGGCGGCGAGATCCTGCCTGTTGTTCGCGGTGCAGGTGGACGGCTCCGAGGTCGTCACCGTGGAAGGCCTCACCCCCCGGGACGGCACCCTGAGCCCGGTCCAGGCCGCGTTCAGGGCGGCCCACGGCCTGCAGTGCGGGTTCTGCACCCCCGGGTTCGTGGTGTCGGTGACCGCGTTCCTGCGCGACCACCCCTCACCAGCGCTTGACGAGATCCGGGACGGCCTGTCAGGCAACCTGTGCCGCTGCACCGGCTACCAGGGCATCATCCGCGCCGTGGAGATGGCCGCTGCGGAGCTGTCTGCCGCCACTGACGTCGGGGTGGCGGGCGCCCGGGGGACGGCGCCCGCTGGGGCCACGCCCTCGTGACCGCCACCGAGGACCAGGCTTCGGCCGCCGGAGCCCGGTTCGTGGGCCAGCGGGTGGAGCGACGAGAGGACGCCAGGCTGGTGACGGGCCACGGCACCTATGTCGACGACGTCGCCGTCCCCGGTTGCCTGAGCGTCGCCTTCGTCCGCTCCGACCTGGCCAGCGGACGCATCCTGTCCATCGACGCCGAGCGGGCCCGCTCGCTGCGGGGGGTCGTCGCCGTGTTCACCGGCGCCGACCTCAACGGCGACGTCCACGACGTCTGGGTCGACTTCGAGGGTCCGGGCGGCCACCTCGGTCCGTACCGGACCCTGGCCGAGGGCGACGTCCGGTTCGTGGGCGAGCCGGTTGCCATGGTCGTCGCCGAGTCCCGCTATCTGGCGGAGGACGGGTGCGAGCTGATCGAAGTCGACCTCGATCCCCTCCCCGCCGTGGTCGGGGTCGACGCTGCGCTGGCGCCGGGCGCGCCGCTCGTCCACCCCGAGCTGACAGACAACGTCGCTGGGAGGATCGAGGCGGTCGCCGACCCGGAGCTGGACGCCATCTTCGCATCGGCGGCGCACGTAGTGACCCACACCTTCGACCAGCAGCGCTACCTGTGCGTCCCGATGGAGACGAGGGGGATCATCTCGAGTTGGGACCCCTGGCGCGAAGAGCTCGACGTGCGGGTGTCGACCCAGGGCCACCACGGCGTGCGGACCTTTCTCGGCCGGGCACTCGGCGTCCCGGACGCCAAGATCCGGGTCGTGATGGGCGACGTCGGCGGCGGGTTCGGGCAGAAAATGTTCCTGCTGCCCGACGAGCTGGCGGTCGTGGTCGCGAGCCGTCGTCTCGGCCGTCCCGTCCGCTGGATCGAGGACCGCAGGGAGAACCTCATGTCCGGTCAGCACGCCAGGGACGACCGGATGACCCTCGGCGTCGCCCTCGACGATGAGGGCAGGATCCTCGGGCTGCGGGCCGACCTGGTCGAAGACGTCGGCTCCTTCCCTGCACCCGGGAGCAGCGCCATCGGCTTCGTCGGTGCGCTCCTGCCGGGCCCGTACAGGGTGCCGAGGATCGGGTATCGGGCGACGGCCGTGTACACCAACACCTGCGGCCGCTGCTCGTACCGCGGCCCCTGGATGATGGAGACGATGGCACGCGAGCAGATGATGGACGTCATCGCCCGCACCATCGGGATCGACGCGCTCGAGCTGCGGCGGCGCAACGTCGTAGCGACCGCGGAGCTTCCCTACACGACGGCGACCGGCATGGTGTACGAGGCGACCTCGATCGCCGAGAGCCTGGAGCAGGCTGTCGAGGTGATCGGCTGGGAGCAGGCCAGGGCCGCCCAGGAGACGGCAAGGGCCGAGGGTCGGCTCGTCGGCCTCGGGCTCGGCCTGTACGTCGAGCCGTCTGGCATCGCCATGGGCAGCCTGGCCAGCGAGGCCGCCTCGGTGAGCATCGGTGTCAACGGCCAGGTCCAGGCCGTCACGAGCAGCGCCAGCCACGGCCAGAGCGTCGAGACCACCGTGGCCCAGGTCGTTGCCGAGCGCCTCGGGGTGGACATCACCGACGTGACCGTCGTGCAGGGGGACACGGCCGTCACGCCGTACGGTCCCGGGACCGGTGGGAGCAGGAGCGCGGTGCTCGTCAGCGGTGCCGCCGACGAGGCGGCGAGCAGCGTCAGGCACAAGCTGATCCAGATCGCTGCGCACTCCCTGGAGGCGGCCCCCGAGGATCTCGAGATCGACGCCGGGCGCATCACCGTGGTGGGCAGCCCGTCGATGGGCATGGACGTGGTCGACGTGGCGCGCATCGCTTACATCCAGCCCGATCTGCTGCCGCCGGGCGTCAGCCTGGGGTTGGAGGCCCGCTCCCGGTTCACGCCCTCCAAACCCTTCACCTGGTCCAACTCGTGCCACGCCTGCATGGTGGAGGTGGACCGGGTGACCGGTGAGGTGCGGATCGACCGGTTCGTGGTCTCGGAGGACTGCGGGACCATGATCAACCCGACCGTGGTCGAGGGCCAGATCGCCGGCGGGGTCGTGCAGGGCATCGGCGGCGTGCTGTACGAGCACATGGCCTACGACGGGGACGGCAACCCGCTGGCCACAACCTTCGTGGACTACCTCCTGCCCACCGCGGCCGAAGTGCCGATCATCGAATATGCCCACATCGAGACCCCGTCGCCGACCAATCCCGGTGGTTACAAGGGTATGGGTGAGGGCGGGGCCATCGGCGCGCCACCGGCCGTGGTCAACGCGGTCGCCGACGCGCTGTCACCGCTCGGGGTGATCGCGCTGACCCTGCCCCTCGGTCCCGCCGACGTGGTCGCCGCCATCGTCGAGGCCGAGTCGGCCGGGCGCTGAGGGCTTCGGCGTGCGCCTCGGGCTATCGGTCTACGACATCGGAGCGACGGAGCTGTGCGAACTGGCGGTCGCCGCCGAAGCGGCCGGGTTCGAGACCCTTTGGCTGGGCGAGCACCTGCTCATGCCCGCCGGCTACGAGGCGGTGCACCCGACCCGCGAGCCCGACGGGGAGGGGAGCGCCCGGATCGTCGGCCGTGACACCGAGCTCCTCGATCCCCTCGTCGCGCTCGGCGCTGCGGCCGTGGTGACCAGGCACCTGCAGCTGGCCACGGGGATCTACGTGGTGCCCCTGCGCCATCCCCTCGCCGTGGCCCGGCAGTGCCTCACCGTGCAGGAACTGGCCGGCGGCCGCTTCCTGTTCGGGGCCGGTGCCGGCTGGCTCCAGGAGGAGTTCGATGCCCTGGCGGTGCCCTTCGAGGAGCGGGCGCGTCGGTTCGACGAGAGCCTCGACGTGTTGCGCGCCGCCTGGCGCGGAGGGGTCTTCGAACACCACGGCGAGGTGTACGACTTCGGCCCGGTGCAGCTCGCCCCGGTCGAGGCGAAGATCCCCCTCGTCGTCGGAGGCAACACGGCACCGGCCATGCGGAGGGCGGCCCGGACGGCCGACGGGTGGTTCGCGTCCGCCAATCCCTCCTACACCGAGGCCGTCGGCCTCCTCAGCGCGCTCGACCGCGCCAGCGAGGAGGTCGGTCGGTCCGACCGCCTCGCAACCTATGTCAGGGCGTCGCCCGCTGCGGGCGTGGACATCGACGCCTACGAACGCGCCGGCGTCGACCAGCTGATCGTCTGGGCGCACGAGCTCTGCCCGCCAGGCCCCGACCGCTGGGCCGGCCTCGCCGGCGCCGCAGCCGAGCATCTCGGGGCGCGACGGCCGAGCGTCCCGGCCACCATCGCAGGCCCCGTTGGGGCCGGAGAGGCGCATCCGTGACGACCACGCCCGTGTCCAGGCCCGACACCTCCACCCGAGGCGTTCCCACCGTCGACGACTACGCCGCTGCGGCCAGAGTGTGGCTGGGGGAGCGACTTCCTCCCCGGATCGTCGAATCCGGCGGATGGGGCGAAGGCAGCGACGACGTCTCCGTCTTCCACCGGCTCGACTTCGAGGAGGAGCGAGCCCTGCTGGAGCGGGCCATGGCCTGGCAGCAGACCAAGTTCGACGCCGGTTACGGCGCCATCACCTGGCCCGTCGAGCACGGAGGCGCGAGCCTCGGCAGCGACTACGAGCGAGCCTTTCGCCGCGCCGAGGCGGAATTCTCGACGCCTGAAGGACACGAGACCTTCGCGGTCACCACCGGGCTGGTCGCCCCCACCGTCGGGCTCTTCGGAACCCCCGAGCAGCAGGAGCGCTTCGTCCGCCGCTTCCTACGGGCCGACGAGCTGTGCTGCCAGCTCTTCTCCGAGCCGGGAGCGGGATCCGACCTGGCCGGCCTCGGCACCCAAGCCGTGCGGGACGGCGACGAGTGGGTCGTCAACGGCCAGAAGGTGTGGAGCTCTGGAGCGCAGTTCTCTGCGTGGGGGGAGCTGATCGTCCGGAGCGACCCGGACGTGCCCAAGCACGCGGGGATGACCGCCTTCCTCCTCCCCCTCGACACCCACGGGGTCGAGGTCCGGCCGATCAAGCAGATGTCCGGGGGCTCCTCGTTCAACGAGGTCTTCCTGAGCGACGTGCGGATTCCCGACTCGCTGCGACTCGGCGAGGTCGGTCAAGGATGGAAGGTCGCGCTCACGACGCTCGGGTTCGAGCGCGGGGGGAGCGGTGGTGGGCGGGGCGTCGGCGGGTCGTGGAGCCGGCTGCTCGAGCTCGCCAGGTGGCTCGACCGCACCGGCGAGCCGCTGATGCGCCAGCGCTTGGCCGACGTCTACATCCGTCAGCGGATCCGTGACCTCAACGGCCTGCGGGCGCAGGCGTCGGCGGCCCCGGGGAAGCCGCCGGGTCCGGAGGGCTCCATCGGCAAGCTGCTCTGGGTCCAAAACCTGAGGCTGATCGGGGAGGTCGCCGCCGAGCTGCTCGGCGCCCGACTGACCGCCGACACGGGGGAGTGGGGCACGTTTGCCTGGAACGGGCACCTACTCGGCGCACCGGGATACCGGATCGCAGGTGGATCCGACGAGATCCAGCGCAACATCATAGGCGAGCGCGTGCTCGGTCTTCCTGGTGAGCCCCGCCGCGACCGCGAAGTCCCCTGGCGGGACGTCCCGCGCTGAGTGGTGGTCTCGCTGCGACCTGCGGGGTGGCGGCGCGCTCAGCGCAAGAGCCGCTCAGTGCGGGGTGACCCCGGCCGGCGTGCGCTGCTCGGCCCAGCCCGACTCCATGATCTTCTCGCTGATCTTCCACTGCCCGTCGACCCGCTCGAGCGTGTCGCGATAGCGGGCCACGATCAGGGTGACCGTGCCGTCGATGCCAACGTCGGTCTGGTGCGACGTGTGGTACGTGAGCGTCCTCGCCTCGTCGGGTCCCACGAAGTCGATGTGGTACACGGTCAGCTTGTGGTGCTGCCACGACTTGTCGACCGTCATCGATTCGATCCACTTGACGATCTCGTCGGCGCCATCGAGGGTGGCGACGGTGGTGTAGACGCCGCGGGCGTCGTCGGTGAACAGCGAGCGGAGGGTGGCGAAATCTTTGTAGTCCACCGACGACGCGTAGCGGTAGAGGACGTCACTGATCTGCTGGCGGTCCAGGAGGGCCCGCAGCTCCTCCTCGGAGACAGGCGGCGGCGGTGTCGTTGCGGGGTCCATGACGGCCTCCTCAGCCTTCGACGATGGTGATGGCGCCCTCGGGACAGGCGTCGACTCCGGCGCGTGCGGGCGCCTCCAGCCCGGCCGGGACATCGAGCTCGGAGCCGCGCTGTGCGCAGTAGCCCTCGTCGTCGGACGCGTAGATCCCGGGGGCAACGGCGTAGCAGCGCCCGTGGCCACTACAGAGGCCGGCGTCGATCGAGATGCGCATCGAATGGTTCCCCCGTGCTCGTCGAACGCGGCACCGTTCCCTTGCCAGCACCCGATTCCGGGTCCTTCAGACGACCACCGCAGTCGCAGTTGACCACCTCCCGACGCCGCCCGTCAAGCAACAGTGATGATGATCCGGAGGATTGATGGGGCCGGTGACCGGAACCGCCGCCGGGTTATGCGGTCCGCGGGGTTTAGAGTTCGCAAGGCCGGACTGCGGCAGCGAGGTTGCGGCACCGATCCGAGGCAGGGCAGGAGCACAGAGTCGATGGTGAGTGAGCGCAGCGACACCGACCCCGCGGGGCCGGGCGATCCCCGTCACATCGATGCCCCGGCGGCATCGATGTGGGTCAGCCTGGCCCAGTCCAACGCCGACCTGACCGACCAGCCCCGTCGGCCGGCCAAGACGGCGGAGACAGTGGCCGCAGCCATCGTCTCCGACGTGGTATCCCGCCGGCTCAGGCCGGGGGACATGCTTCCGTCCGAGGCGGCCATGCTCTCCCAGTACCGGGTCAGCAGGGCGTCGCTCCGCGAGGGTCTCCGCCTCCTCGAGGTCCAGGGTCTCATCCGCCTCAAACCCGGCCCCGGAGGCGGACCGATGCTCGACACGGTCGACCCGCGGAGCCTGGCGCAGATCACGACGCTGTACCTGCATCTGGGGGGGGCCACCTACAGTGAGTTGTTCCAGGCCCAGCTGACCATGGCGCCGATCAGTGCCGGCCTCGCCGCCCGAAACCCCGATCGGGCTCTGGTGAGGGCGACGCTCGGCCCTTACCTGGCCGACGATCAGCCCCTCACCGGTCCCGGGTACTGGAACGTCACCAACAGCTTCCACGGTCAGGTCGAAGAGCTCGGGTGCAATCGCGTGCTCGAGCTCGTCACCCGCATCATCGGGCACATCTGGCACGAGCACGTCGTCACCCGGATGGACACGACGGGCCTGCGCGAGGCGATCCACGAGGAGCACCGCGACATCGCAAGGGCGATCATCGCAGGGCGCTCGGCGAAGGCGTCCAAGCTCATGCACGCCCATTTCGAAGAGCTCCTCGCCGAGTACCGGCTGCACTGGCCGGGCCGCTTCGACGAGCTGATCGAGTGGCACTGACGCAGGTCCAACGTCCGGCCTTCCGCCGATTCACCCCATAATCATCACCATAGATTCCTTGACAGACCCAGACGGGTCGGGCAGACTCCTCCCGCATCGCAGAGGTCGAAGGGACCTGTGACCGGGAGCGTGCTGCGCTCTCGACGGGCACCCAGTGCAACGGGGGATGTGCGTGGTGAGCATGACGACGAGCGGCGCGTGCCGCACCGGAACGACAGCTGCCCACACGAGCGCGGTCAGCGGCGTTCGGAGCGGGCACCGTGGCTGACTACGTGGTCTTCGCCCTGCTCGGACTGGCCTCCGGAGCGGTCGCCGCCTTCCTCGCCCTCGGGATCCTCGTCGGTTACCGGGGCTCCGGCGTGGTGAACTTCGCTCAGGGCGCCATCGCGGTCTATGTCGCCTACGTCTTCTACGCGGTCCGGGTCGAGGGGCGCTACCCCCTGCCGGTGCCCGGGCTGCCGGGCTACGTCCGCGTGGGATCGACCTCCGGCACGTCGGCGGCAGTCGCGGTGATCATCGCCCTTGCGACCGCGGTCGTGCTCGGCCTGCTGCAGCATGTGCTCGTCTTCCGACCCCTGCGAAATGCGCCTGCACTGGCGAAGGTGGCGGCGAGCATCGGGATCTTGGTCGCACTCCAGTCGGTGGTGGCGTTCCGATTCGGGACCAACACGGTGTCGGTCCCATCGATCCTCCCGACCAGCAACGCGTTCGCCATCGCCGGCAACGAGATCCCCTGGCCCCAGGTCATCCTCACTGTGTTGGTGATCGCGATCGCCGTCGGACTGTGGTCGATGTTCCGCTTCACCCGCTTCGGGTTGTCCGTGCGCGGCGCAGCCGAGAACGAGAAGGGCGCCATCCTCCTCGGCTACTCGCCAGACCGCCAAGCCGGTCTCAACTGGGTCCTGGCCTCAGTTCTCGCCGGGCTCGGCGGCATCCTGATCGCACCCATCGTCAACCTCTCTCCGACGCAGCTGACCCTGGAGATCATCCCAGCGCTCGCCGCCGTGCTGATCGGTCGCTTCTCCTCGTTTGGGATCATGACCGCCGCCGCGCTGATCATCGGCATGGCGCAAAACGAGTTGGTCCAGCTGCCGTCGAAACTCAGCTGGTGGCCCAGCGTCGGCACCGATCAGCTGTTTCCCTTCGTCGTCATCGTCGTGTTCATGTTCGCCATCGGCAAGTCCCTGCCCAGCCGGGGTTCCGTCAACGAGGGTCGGTTGCCGTTCGCGCCCCCAACCCGGCCGCGCGTGGTGGTTCCCGGCGTCGCCATCGCCATCACCGTCGTGGCCATCTTCACCTTCTCCGCCGGCTACCGGCTGGCGCTGGTCAACTCCATCGTCGGCGCCCTGGTCTGTCTCTCCCTGGTTGTCGTCACCGGGTATGTAGGACAGATCGCGCTCTGCCAGATGACGCTCGCCGGGGTCTCGGCCTACCTGCTCGCGTCGCTCGCCCAGCACGCCGGGATCCCCTTCCCCGTGGCGCCGCTCCTCGCCTGCCTCGGGGCAACCGTGGTCGGGCTGATCATCGCCGTGCCCGCTCTGCGCATCCGCGGCGTCAGCCTGGCGGTCATCACTCTCGGGGCAGGTTGGGCCATTCAGAACTTCTTCTTCACCAACCCGACCTACACCGGCGGGGCCAACGGGACCAACGTCCCGGCCGTGCACATCTTCGGTGCCAACCTCGCCTTCTCCCGCGGCTCGCAGATCGCCCAGCCCACCTTCGTGCTCTTCGCCCTCGCCCTCCTGGTCGTCGTCGCCTTCGGCGTGTCCAACCTGAGGCGGAGCAGGACCGGCCGCCGGTTCCTCGCCCTTCGGTCCAATGAGCGGGCTGCGGCCGCGGCGGGCGTCAACGTCAACCGGATGAAGTTCCTGGCCTTCGGTTTCGCCGCCTTCGTCGCCGGTCTGGCCGGCTGCTTGATGGCTTACCAGCAGACGCTGATCTCGGAGTCGTCGTTCGACATCCTGATCTCGGTCGCGTTCCTCGCCACGGCCTACATCGGTGGCATCAGCTCCGTGAGCGGGGCGCTGATCGGCGGCGGCATCGCCACCGGCGGCGTGTTCTTCTACTTCCTCCTCCAGACGGTCTACAGGAACTCCGCCAACGGACTGCAGTTCGAGGACATCGTCAGTGGTGTCGGGCTGATCCTGACGGCCATCCTGAACCCGGAGGGGATCGCGGGTGCCCTGCGCCAGACGAGGCACCAGATCCTGGACCGCATGGGGGGGCACCCCAGTGCGAGCGAAGAGCACTTGCCGACGTCCGACATCCTGACCACCCACGATCGGGCACCGGGCGAGACGGCGACGGTCCATTGACACCTCCCCGTCCCGGCCAGCCGGAGACGGTGAGACCAGGGGATGCGAACGGCCCGAGGCGCCCGCATCCCGGTCCGATGTGCCTCGATCAGCCAGATCACCAAACCAGGGGGGAACCGTTGTGAAGCGCATGCGAAGCATCAAGAGGACGCGGGGCGGGGCGCTCGCGGCCGGCATCGGGGCCATCACCCTGCTGGCCGCCGCCTGCGGATCGTCGAGCCACGCCACCGCCGCTGGCACGACGGCCACGACGGCGGGGTCCTCGGCGACCACCGCAGGGGCACCGAGCACGACGGCTGCCCCGGCGGGAAACTCCGGCACGATCGGCGGTCTCACCATCAGCAGCCAGCTAGGCAAGGCTTCGGGCACCCCGGTGAAGATCGGGTTCATCAACCAGCAAGCCGGTTCCGTTGCGACCGATCCCGAGGCCACCGTCGCCGCCCAGGCCGCGGTTTCCTACATCAATGACCAGCTCGACGGCGTCAACGGGCATCCGATCCAACTGGTCACCTGCTTCACCGACGGCACCGCTTCGTCGTCGCAGAACTGTGCGCAGCAGATGGTCCAGGACAAGCCGTTGTTCGTGATCGGCGGCATCGACGACAACGAGCAGGCCTGGTACTCGATCCTGAAGCCTGCCGGCCTCTACGTCCTCGGCAGCAATCCGCTCACCACGACGGACTTCGGGACCGACGACGCCTTCAACTGGACCGGCGGCGACTCGACGCAGCTGAGCGCCCTGCCCCTCTACGTCCACCAGTACCTGCCGAAGGCGAAGAACGTCGGCATCCTCACCATCAACCTTCCCGGTGCCGTGTCCTCGTTGCCGCTGATCCAGAAGCCACTGGAGCACTACGGAATCAAGGTGAAAACTGTGACGGTGCCGTCGACGCAGACCAACTGGCTCTCCCAGTACATCTCGCTCGAGCACGAGGACGCCATTCTGTTGTTGCCGGTCCAGCAGGACTGCATCACGGTGGCGCAGTCAGCCAAGGCCCAGAACTCCCACACGCCGATCATCACCGTCGCCACGTGCAACGACCCGAGCGTGTTCAAGGCCGCCGGAAGCGACATGGACGGTTGGACGACCGCCTTCTACGGCAACAGCCCGACGGGGGCGACGCCGGAGGCGAAGCTCTACCAGGCCGTCTTGAAGAAGTACGCAGGTGCCAACGCCAACCTCGGTGCGTTCGCTCCGTCGACCTACTCGAACGTGATGACCGATTACCTCCAAGTCCTCGAGCCGCTCGGCTACTCGAACCTGACCACGGCCAAGATCCTGGCCCAGGTCAAGAACCCCAAGGGCGGCAAGGTCTCGTTGTTTGGCATCAGTTACAACTGCAACGGGACCCTTCCGTTCAAGTCGGTGTGCGGCTACCAGGTCACCTACTTCGACTTCAAGGGCACCCAGCTCGTCAATCAGCGTCCGTTCATCTCCGTCGAGCCGACCTTGAAGCTTGCCGGGGTCTGACCGGTCCCCGATTGGTCAGGGACCAGCGCCGCGGCGGGTTCCAGCCGACCTGCCCGGACCCGGTCCGTCCTTCCCCGTGGGGCGGACCGGGCCGGGCGGGGCCCTGACCGAGACCAGCCCGCATGACAGGGAGCGAATCGTGCCACCCCTTCTCCAGACCATCGATCTGACCATCCGCTACGGCAACGTTGTGGCTGTCGACGCCCTCGACCTGTCCGTCCCCGAGGGATCGATCGTCGGTCTGATCGGCCCTAACGGCGCAGGAAAGACGTCGTGCATCGACGGGCTGACCGGTCTCACCCGGGCGTCGGGCTCCATCGTCTTCGACGGCCAGGACATCGCCGGACTGAGCCCGCACCGCAGGGCCAAGGCCGGGCTGGTCAGAACGTGGCAGTCCATCGAGTTGTTCGAGGACCTCACCGTGCGGGAGAACCTGCAGGTGGCGGCCGAGACCGAGTCGCGCTTCGATCTGCTCGTCGACCTCGTCCGCCCACGTGGCCGCCGAGCGGCGGCGGTCGACCAGGCCGTGGACGCCGCCCTCGAGGCCCTCGACCTACGGGAGCAGGCCGACGGCTTCCCGACCGGCCTGTCTCAAGGCGAGCGCAAGCTGGTCGGGGTGGCCAGGGCGTTGGCGGCGAAGCCCCGACTGGTCTGCATGGACGAGCCTGCGGCCGGTCTCAACAGCCAGGAGAGCAGGGCATTCGGTTCCCGCCTGCGTCGGATCGTGGCGACTGGGACGAGCATCCTCCTCGTCGACCACGACATGGGCCTCGTCTTCGAGGTCTGCGACGAGCTCTACGTCGTCAACTTCGGGAAGCTCCTGGCGTCCGGACCTTCCGCCAAGGTCAGGGACGACCCGGCGGTGGTCGAGGCCTACCTCGGCCAGCGCGCCGCGGAGAGCGACCTGACCACCAGCACCGGAGGACTGCAGACGTCCCCGACCCACGAGGAGGTTTGAGCGTGCCCGTCCTCGAGATAACCAACCTCTTCAGCGGCTACTTCGGCACCGCCGTCGTGCGCGACCTGTCCCTGACCGTGGACGAGGGCGAGGTGGTCGCAGTCTTCGGCCCCAACGGTGCCGGCAAGACCACGACCCTCCTGACCGTGTCCGGACTCGTTCGGCCCATGGACGGCGACGTGAAAGTGCTGGGCAAGTCGATCCGCAGCGCCAAGCCGCATCTGGTGGCGAGGAGCGGGGTAGCCCATGTGCCGGAGGAGCGGGCCCTCTTCGCCCAGCTCTCCGTGCGCGAGAACCTGCGCCTGGGCGCCGCTCCGGGGCGGGGCCGGGTCCAGGAATCCATGGTCGAGGTCCTCCGGCACTTCCCCGCCCTCGAGGAGCTCCTCGACCGGCGGGCCGGTCTCCTTTCGGGCGGAGAGCAGCAGATGCTCGCTCTCGGACGGGCGTTGGTCAGCCGGCCCCGCCTGCTCATGGTCGACGAGATGAGCCTCGGCCTGGCGCCGATCATCGTCGATCGGCTCCTACCCATCCTCCGTGACATCGCCGAGGAGACCGGGTGCGGCGTGCTCCTCGTCGAACAGCACGTGCACCTCGCCCTCGACGTCGCCTCGCGCGCGTACGTCCTCAGCCACGGCGACCTGGTGCTGTCCGGTTCCACGGCTGAGCTGGCGGCCAACCGCATGCTCCTCGAGGCCAGCTACCTGGGCGAGCGGGCGGTGGACGGCTTGACCGGCCACGCGCCCATCCCGTCGGCATGAGGCCGCATCCGCTGCCACAGGCGGCGCTCAACCAGTCTGGTGGACCACGCCGGCTACGAGGAGGGCGTCGATGTCCCCGGTGCGGTAGCCGACCCCGGCCAGGATCTCCCTGGAGTGCTGGCCGACGAGAGGCGCAACACCCTGGATCACGCCGGGTGTGGCCGACAGCTCGACCAGGTGGCCGACCTGCTCCACAGAGCCCAGGGTCGGATGCGGGTAGCCGACGATCCTCGCCGTGGCCCGCAGATCCTCGTCGTCCCACAGGCCCCGGATGGCGCCTGGTCGCGACGCCTCGGCCGGCACGCCCGCAGCGTCGAGGCGGTCCAGCCACGTGTCGGTGTCGTGGGCCTCGAACGCGACGGCCAGGAGCGAAGCGAGCGTGTGCCTGTCGTCCACGGGACCACGACCGACGAGTCCGGCGAGGGCCACCCGTTCGACCGGCGCCGTGGCGTCGACGCACAGCCAGCCGTCGGCGGTCCGGTAGAGCCGATGCCACGCGTCGAAGCCGAGCTGGGCCGCGTCGAGGCCGGACCGGGCGGGACCGCAGCCATCGGGTCCCAACCAGGTCGAGGAGTTGTAGAGGAGCCCGAGGTTGAGGATCGACGTGTCGACGCGCTGACCGAGTCCGGTGCGCTCCCGGTGGTAGAGGGCTTGGATGACCGCGATAGCGGAGGCCACGCCGTTGCCGAAGTCGCCGAGCGCCCCAGGATGCCACGCCGGCGCTCCGCCGTCGGCCATGCCGCCCATCTCCCACCAGGAGCCGGCGAGGGCCTGTCCCATCTGGTCGTTGCCGGGCAGCGCGGCCCGCGGTCCCGATGCCTCGAAGCCTCGGGTGTGGCAGTAGATCAGGCGCGGATTCCGAGCCCGCAAGGTGGCGTCATCTGCCTGGAGTCGCTCGGCGACCCCGATGCGCAGGTTGTGGTGGACGACGTCCGTCGTCGCCGTCAGGCGGTGGAGGACCTCGGTGCCACGCGGGTCCTTGAGATCCAACGCCAGGCTGCGCTTTCCACGGTTGCACGCGACGGTCGGGCTCGACACGGCCGCGAAGCGCTCGGTCGGGTTGTGGATCTTGATCACGGTCGCGCCGAGATCCGCAAGGGTCTGGGTGCCGTAGGGCCCGGCCATGGCTATGCCGAGGTCCAGGACGGTGACGCCCGTCAGGGCATGGTCGAGCGGCGCGGGCGAGCCCGTGGCCGCCACAACTCGCCTGGCGCCTACCTCGAGCCTCACGGCGTCGGTGTCGGCGCCGGCCCTCGGCGCGGGCGAGGGCGCGGGCGCCGGCGTGTCGTGGAGCCGGTAGACCGTGCCCACCTGCAGGGAGGGCCCGAGCTCCGGGTCGTCGACCTCGGCGACGCATCCGTCGGCGAGCGACCAAGGGTCGCGGAGGCCCTCCTCGGGGGACCGGACTGGTTGGCAGGGAAGCCCGGCCTCGGCGAAGAGCGCGATCCACCCGTCACGATCGAAGCGGGCAACGGCTGCCGCGGTGAGCTCGTGAGCGTTGACCTCGGCCACCAATTGGGCGTCGTAGCCGGCGGCGTGCTCAGGTCGCTCGACCTCCGGCGAGCTCGGGATCCGCAGGTGCTCCCCGTCGGCTGCAGCACGGATCCAGCCATGGAGAATGGGCGCCCACTGGTGGAGCCAGCTGCCGTCGCGGCAGCGGAAGAGCCCCTTGGGGTGGCGGCGGTCGAAGTAGGGGAGGCGGTAGCCGTCGACCGTCGGGTCGGGCACGCGCTGCCAGGTTGGAACGGTCGTGAGCAGGGCGCCGGACAGGAGCGATGTCGATACCACCTGACCGAGACCGGTGATCTCGCGGGCGCGGAGGGCGGCGCTGATTCCGACGGTGGCCAGGAGCGCAGCGCCGATCGAGGGCCACGGCAGTGCCTGGTAGATGGGACCCTCGCGGTGTCCCGTCTGTTCGGCATCCGCCGGCGTCGCCGGAACATCCGGTGCGGCGAAGCCGGCCCCGGGGACACCTGCGATGAAGGCCGGTACCCCGCCGTAGGCGCCCCGCTGGTCCCATTGGAGGCCGATGCGCGCCGCCACCAGCGCGTCCGACGCGGCGCGGCCTGCGTGCGCCCGCACCGGGCCGTAGGCGTCCACGTTGCACTGGATCAGCTCCGGTCGCCCCACGGAGACCTCCGCCACCAGCGCGGCGACGGCGTCGTCCGTGCGCCAGTCGGCCACGACGAGATCAGCGCCGGAGGCGAGCGCCCGCAGCAGGTCCCCCCCGGCACTGGTGGCCGGGTCGGCGACCACGCTGCGTCGGCTGCGCAACCAGACCGACCGGCCGGCCCACGGCCCGAATGACCGACCTTCTGCGGGCTCGAGGCCGACGGTGTCGGCCCCGTGGTCCGACAGCAGCATGGTGGCCATCGCGCCGGCGATCCCCGTGGACACGTCGAGGATCCTGATCCCGTCGAGCACTCCCCCCCGGCCCACGGGGCTACCAGTGGTTCCAGTGCACGATCCCGTCCGACGTCTTCCTTGGGCCGGGCTTGAAGTCCGTGCCCTTCGTGTAGGCGACCGGAAACATGCCGCCCTGGGCGCAGCGCTCGAACGGGATGCCGAGCAGCTCGGCGGCCTCACGTTCGCGGTTGAGGTGCAGTGTGGTCCACGCCGAGCCGAGGCCTCGGCTGCGGAGGGCGAGCATGAAGCTCCACACCGCCGGCAGGAGCGACCCCCAGTAGCCGGCCTGGACGGCCACGCCAGCCCCGTCGATCCTGCCCCACTGGGCGGCGACGAGGATGGCGGGCACATCCTGGAAGTGGTCGGCGAGGTAGCGCGCCGACATCCACATGCGCCGCTCCTGCTCGGACATCTCCGGGACGACGTCGGGTCCGTAGGCCTCGACGAAGCACTGCAGATAGAGGGCGGCGAGTGCGTCCTTGGTGGGCTGGTCATCGATGAAGATCCAGTGCCAGGCCTGCCGGTTGGACCCGGACGGGGCCTGGAGGGCCAGCTCCAGGCACTCGGTGATCACGGTCCGCTCGACGAGCCGGTCGAAGTCGAGGCGCTTCCTGACCGACCGCGTGGTGGTGAGGAGCTCGTCAGGGCCGAGTGGCAGCAGCATGGCAACGGACCATAGGAGGGAAACATGCCCGCGTGAAGCCCTCTACAGAAATAATCATCATCAGAGATAGCTTGACAGCGGTGCGGGGTGCCGATTTGATGGGGCCAGCAACAGGAACCGTGGGGGAGAGCGTGGGACGCTGCCAGGACCGGGTCGCCGTGGTAACCGGGGGGAGTCGGGGGATCGGTCGAGGGGTGGCCGAGGCGCTGCTGCGGGAGGGTGCCAATGTGGTCATCTGCGCCCGGTCGGAGGACAAGGGCAAGGCTGCGTTGGCGGAGATGGGTGCCGGCGACCGGGCCCACTTCTTCGCCTGCGACGTGAGCCGCCGCTCCGAGCTCGAGGGCGTGATCGACGCTTCGGCCGCCCACTTCGGCGGCCTGCACATCCTCGTCAACAATGCAGGCGGGACCGAGGGCTTCGCGCTCGTCCACGACCTGTCCGACGACGCCTGGTCCAAGGCCATCGACATGAACCTCAACTCGACCTTCTGGGCCACCCGCCGCGCGTTGCCGCACATGATGGATGCCGGTTGGGGTCGGGTCATCGCCATCTCGTCGGTGGAGGGCAAGCAGGCGACCAAGTCGATGGTCAGCCATTACATCACCACCAAGCACGCCATCAATGGCTTCGCCAAGGCCGTGGCGTTCGAGTACGGACCCCACGGCATCACGAGCAACGCCATCTGCCCTGGCGCGGTGGAGACCGACATGATGATGGAGGCGGGGGCGGCGGCCGCCGCCGCGGCCGGCATCACCTACCAGGCCTTCCTCGACGGGTACGCCCAGGAGTCCATGATCAAGCGGCTCATCGGTGTCGACGAGGTGGCCGCCATGGCCGTCCTTCTCGCGAGCGATGCAGGCGGGGGGATCACGGGTGCCCTCCTGAACGTCGACGGCGGCAGCTCATCGTGGTGAAGCGCTCACAATCATCATCAGAGATTCGGGCTACAGTCTACGACGAGGATGGCCCAGGCGACGAGCCGTGTCGGCGACGGATGGTGAGGAGAGGATGACCTACGAGCAGGGGAGACGGCCGCAGTCCCGGACGGGGCCACTGGCGGGGATCCGCGTGGCCGACTTCTGCTGGATGGGCGTCGGATCCGTGGCCACCAGGCTGCTGGCCGATTTCGGCGCCGAGGTCATCAAGATCGAGGACCGCACCCGGATCGACACCCCTAGGAAGCTGCCCCTCTACAAGGCCGAGGCGGCCCGCAACTTCGGCCAGGAGGTGGTAGGCGCCGATCCCGACAAGGGTGGCCTGTTCAACAACTACTCCCGCAACAAGCTCGGCGTCACCATCAACATGCGCACCGACGACGGCCGGGCCCTTGCAGAGCGGCTGATCGCCGCCAGCAGCGTCGTCACCGAGAACTTCGCCCCTGGGATCATGGAGCGTTGGGGCCTCACCTACGGTCGCATCCGCGAGTTGCGCGCCGACGCCATCTTCGCCCGGATGAGCGGGTTCGGCCACAGCGGGCCCGACTCGGAGTACCGCAGCTACGGCCCCGTCGTCCAGGCGGTGAGCGGTCTCTCGTATATCAGCGGGCTGCCGGGACGCGAGCCGTCCGGCTGGGGGTTGTCCTACATGGACAATCAGGCCGCTTTCTACAGCTCCGCCGCCATCCTCATGGCCGTCTACCAGCGGGCCGTCAGCGGCCAGGGAGCCGAGATCGACGTGTCCGCGGTGGAGGTCGGCATCAACCTGCTCGGCCCGGTCCTCCTCGACGTCACCGTCAACGGCCGGACCACCCGCGGTCCGGACTACCCGACGGGCAACCGGCTCGAGTATCCCCAGGGTGCGCCGCACGGCGTGTACCCAACGAGGGGCGAGGACCGCTGGGTGGCGATTGCTGTCTTCGACGACGACGAGTGGTCACGCCTCGTCGCCGCCATCGGGCGGCCGGGATGGACCGAGGACCCGAGGTTCGCCGACCAGGCGTCGCGCTGGGCCAACCAGGATGCCCTCGACGCCCACTTGGCCGGCTGGACCTCCGACCGGGACCGCTACGAGGTGACCAAGCTGCTGCAGGACGTCGGCGTCCGCTCCGGTGCCGTCCAAAACGCCGAGGACCTCAACGAGACCGACCCCCAGGTCGAGCACCGGGGTGTGTTCTTCGAGATGGACCACCCGGTGATCGGTGAGGCCCGCTTCGAGGGCGTCCCCATCCACCTGTCGCGCACCGAGCCGGACAACTGGCGCTCCGGCCCGCTCCTCGGCGAGGACAACCACTACGTCTTCACCGAGCTCCTCGGTCTCGACGACGCCGAGGTCGACGATCTGGCCGACCGGGGGGTGATCTGATGCCGATCACCCCGCCGTCCACCGCCACCACGGGCGGCCACCCGACGCCCTACGCTGGGCTCGACGTGGTCGAGCTCGCCGGCGACCCCGCCGGGGAGGCGCTCGGCCGCCTGCTCGGGGTCATGGGCGCCGACGTGGTGAAGGTCGAGCTCCCCGGGGGCGCTCGCAGCCGGCGAATCGGCCCGTGGGTGGAGGGGGCTGCCGCCGGCGACCCCGATGCCAGCCTCAACTTCTGGTGGTACAACCACAACAAGCGCAGCGTCGTCCTCGATTACCGGACCGATGAGGGCATGGTCCGACTCCGGGCCCTCCTCGCTGGCGCGGACGTGGCTGTCACCGGATGGCGTCCGGGGGAGTGGGACGAGCTCGGACTCACCCCCGAGGGGCTGCGCACCGGGGCCGAGCGGCTCATCGTCGCCAACCTGAGTGATTTCGGGCTCGACGGGCCGTGGGCCGACCTTCGCAGCTCCGACCTGGTGGGCCTGGCTCTCGGCGGCCCGCTCAACAGCTGCGGCTACGACGACCACACCATCCCGCCCGTCCGCCCCGGTGGTGATCAGGGCTACCAGTCGACGGCCAGCTTCGGCCACCTCGGGCTGCTGCTGGCCCTGATCCAGCGCCAGCAGACCGGCGAGGGTCAGGTCATCGACGTCGCCATGCACGACTGCTTGGCGGTCAGCGCCGAACTGGCCAACCCGTACTGGTTCTACCCACGGGTCCTGGTCCACCGCCAGACCTGCCGTCACGCCCAGCCAACCCCGACCCAGCCGGCGCTCTTCGCCACCGGCGACGGCCGGCACCTCTACTTCGTGCTCATCACCGCTGAGCAGAAGCCCTGGCGCAGTCTGCTCGACTGGATGGTCAGCAAGGACCTCGCCGCCGACCTCACCGACCCTGTCTACGAGGACCCGGTCCACCGGCTGGCCGAGTTCGCCCACATCCAGGAGATCGTCGAGGTCTTCTTCTTGCTCCAGACGGCGGCCGACGCCTACCGGGATGGGCAGGCGCGCGGCCTGCCCATCGGCATCCTCAACGCACCGGAGGATCTTCCCGGTGACCGCCACCTGGTGGCCAGGGAGTTCTTCCAGCCGATCGAAGACGATGCGCCCGGCGGCCCGCACCTCTACCCGGGGTCGCCGTTCCGCTTCTCGTCCCTCGACCCCGCCCCGTTGGTCCGGGCCCCCCGGCTCGGCGAGCACACCGCCGCGGTCCTCGACGCCAATGCGATCCCACCACAGCCTGGAGGCACCCCGTGAGCCCGAGCCGCGCCACATCCAACGGCTGGCGGCAGGGGGCGTGCGCCATCGCCGGCATCGGCACCACCGACTACAGCCGGGACTCAGGTCGCAGTGACCTGTCCCTCGCCACCCAGGCCGTGCTCGCCGCGCTGGCTGACGCCGGCATCGCGCCCACCGAGGTCGACGGTGTCGTCCGTTGCGACTCCGACAACGTCCGCCACACCGACCTGGCCGAGACGCTCGGCATCGACAGCCTCGCCTACTGGGGCGAGTGCGGTCCCGGCGGGGTGGCGCCGTGCGCCATGGTCGGCCAGGCCGTCGGGGCGATCCTGTCCGGCCAGGCCACCACCGTCGTGGTCTTCCGGTCGCTCAACGGGCGTTCGGGTCGCCGGTACGGCGCCGGGCATGCCGGCGCAGGCACCCAGGTCGTGGGCGGCAACGTCAGCTACGACGAGTTCTTCCTGCCCCACGGCCTGCTGACCGCCGGGCAGATGTTCGCGCTCATGGCGCAGCGTCACATGATCGAGTACGGCTCGACACCCGAGCAGCTCGGCTCGATCGCTGTCGAGTGCCGGGACCGGGCCCTGGCCAATCCCATCGCGCAGATGCACGGCCGGCCGATGACCATGGACGACTACCTGTCGGCCCGGATGATCTCCTCGCCGCTGCGCCTCTACGACTACTGCCTGGAGACGGACGGCGCGGCCGCCGTGGTCGTGACCAGCGCCGAGCGGGCCAGGGACTGCACGCAAGGCGGGGTGCTCGTCCACGCCGTCGCCCAGGCCAGCGTGCCCGGTACCCAGCCCGGCATGATGTTCCCTGCGCTGCTCCGGGAGAGCATCACCTCGCTGTCCTCGCAGGCCGTCGCCGAGCGGCTGTGGGCCAGGGCGGGCATGGGGCCCGACGACGTCGACGTCGCCCAACTCTACGATTGCTTCAGCATCACGCTGCTCCTGCAGCTCGAGGACTACGGGTTCGCCAAGCGAGGGGAGGGAGGCCTCATGGCCGCGGACGGGGGGATCGGCATGGGAGGGGTGCTCCCGTGCAACACCTCGGGCGGCCACCTCTCGGAGGCGTATATCCACGGGATGAATCACGTGGTCGAGGGCGTCCGCCAGATCCGCGGCACGTCCACCTCCCAGGTGTCGGGTGCCGAGGTGAGCCTCGTGACCTCGGCCCCGCCTCCCGCCAGCAGCGCCCTGATCCTGACGGCCGACCGATGAGCGAGACCGTGGCACCGAGCGTCCCCCGGCTGCAGCCGATCACCGCCGACCACGACACCGGTGGGTTCTTTGCCGCGGCGGCACGTGGCCAGGTCGCCTTGCGGACCTGCGACGACTGCGCCACCGTGCTCCACCTGCCGCGTGCCTACTGCCACCACTGCGGCAGCTGGAACACCAGCTACCACGAGGTGGCGCCGCGGGCGAGGGTCTACTCCTGGACCGTCGTCGAGCACCAGATCCACCCGGCGTACCCGGTGCCCTACACCGTTGCCCTGGTCGAGCTGGCCGACGTGCCGACCGCCCGGCTCGTGACCCACCTGCCCGGCCGACCTGCGCTGCACGCCGGCCAGGAGCTCGAGGCGTGGTTCGACGTGGTCGCCGACGGCGCCGTGCTCGTGCAGTGGCGCACCCCGATCGCTCCCGACCCCGAGGAGTCCCGATGACGACGCGTCCGATCGCCGACGGCCTGTTCACCTGGCCCGGCGAGCCCCGGTTGGTCGGCGGCTCGTGCGCGGTGTGCGGGACGACCACGTTCCCCCGCCAGGAGTCCTGCCCCCGGTGCACCGGCAGCGAGATGCGCGACGCGCCGCTCACCACCCGGGGGCGGTTGTGGACCTGGACCGTGCAGGGCTTCGAGCCTAAGCGGCCCTACGCGGCCGACGGCCCCTTCGAGCCCTATGGCGTCGGGTACGTCGAGCTCGAGACGGAGGGGGGCGGATCGGCGGTGCTCGTCGAGTCCCGGCTCACCGAGTCCGATCCCGAGAAGCTCAACATCGGTGCCGACATGGACCTGGTCGTCGTCCCGTTCCGGACCGACGACGCCGGGTACGAGCTGGTCACCTTCGCCTTCCGGCCCGCCCAGGCGCCGGCGTAGAGAGAACGAGGAGCCTCACATGGACGTCGCCATCGTCGGCATCGGGATCCACCCCTTCGGGCGCCACGAGGGGGTGTCAGGGAGGGCTCAGGGGGCATTTGCGGCCCGGCAGGCGCTCGCGGACGCCGGCATCGGTTGGGAGGAGGTGCGGTGCGCGTTCGGCGGCAGCGTGGCCGCCGGGGGCGCCGACACCCTCGTCAGCGATCTCGGCCTCACCGGCCTGCCCTTCTTCAACGTGCACAACGGCTGCGCGACCGGCGGCAGCGCGCTGGCCATGGCCGACCGGGCTATCCGTTCCGAGGACCACGACCTGGTCATGGCCATCGGCTTCGACAAGCATCCTCGCGGCGCCTTCAACGCCGACCCGGCGGCCAGCGGCATCGGCCACTGGTACGGCGAGACCGGCATGATGCTCACCACCCAGTTCTTCGGCATGAAGATCCAGCGGTACATGCACGATTTCGGGATCAGCCCGTCGACGCTGGCCAAGGTGGCGGCCAAGGCCTTCCGCAACGGTGCCGACAACCCCAACGCCTGGCGGCGCCAGCCCCTCTCGGAGGAGGCCATCGCCGACGCGGCCATGCTCAGCAATCCGCTGACGCAGTACATGTTCTGCTCGCCCGGGGAGGGTGGGATTGCCCTGGTGCTCTCGCGGGCCGACCGGGCCCGCCGCTACACCGACACACCGATCTACTTGAAGGCGGTGTCGTTCCGCACTCGCAAGTTCGGCTCCTTCGAGGTGTTCAGTCCGTGGCTGTCGCCGGTGCGGGTGCCGGGGCCGACCGTCGAGGCGGCCCGCGCCGCGTTCGAGGAAGCCGGTGTCGGCCCGGAGGACATGGACCTGGCCCAGCTCCAGGACACCGAGTCGGGCGCAGAGATCATGCACATGGCCGAGACCGGGTTCTGCAAGGACGGCGAGCAGGAGGCCCTCGTCCAGTCAGGGGCCACCGAGATCTGCGGGGCCATGCCGGTCAACACCGACGGCGGCTGCCTGGCCAACGGCGAGCCGATCGGCGCCAGCGGGCTCCGCCAGGTGTACGAGAATGTCCTGCAGCTGCGGGGCGCAGCCGGTCCCCGACAGGTGGCCGGAAACCCGAAGGCGGCGTTCACCCACGTGTACGGCGCGCCAGGGATCAGCGCCTGCACCGTCCTCGCTCGATGAGCTCGCTTGCCGTCGATCTCGACGGCAAGGTCGCACTGGTCACCGGCTCGACCCGCGGACTCGGCCGGACGATGGTCTCCGCGCTCGCCGCCTGCGGGGCAGACGTCGTGATCACCAGCCGCGACGCCGAGTCGTGTGCCGCCGTCGCCAAGCAGGTCGCCGAGGAGTCCGGCCGGCGGGCCTTTCCCCGGCCCTGCCACGTGGGGCGGTGGGCGGAGATCGACGGGCTCGTCGACGACGTCTACTCCGAGATGGGGCGGATCGACATCCTCGTCAACAACGCCGGCATCTCTCCGCTCTATCCGAGCCTCGACGCCGTCGACGAGTCGCTGTGGGACAAGACCCTGGCCGTCAACCTCAAGGGCCCGTTCCACCTCTCGGCGCTCGTCGGCAGTCGCATGGCCGCTGGCGCCGGCGGCTCGATCATCGGCATCTCCAGCAGCGCGGCGGTCAGGCCCCGTCCCGCCTACGTGCCCTATGCCGCGGCCAAGGCCGGGCTCAACGCCATGTCGGAGGGCCTGGCCAGGACCTACGGGCCGACCGTGCGCTCCAACGTGATCATGGCCGGGCCGTTCCAGACCGACATCACCGCCGACTGGGACTGGGACGCCTTCAACGCCAGAGCCACGCAGTTTGCCCTCGGGCGGATCGGCCAGCCCCACGAGATCATCGGCGCCGTGCTGTACTTCGCCAGCGACGCGTCGAGCTACACGACCGGGACCGTCCTCGCCGTCAACGGTGGCGAGCCGTGAGGGCTGCGGACCTGGCCGGCGATGCCGCACCAGTCCGGCCAGGCGAGGACCTCGACTGGCCCACCGTGGAGTCGCACCTGCGCGACCGGATCCCCGGCCTCACCGGGGAATTCGAGGTCCTGCAGTTCCCCAACGGGTCGGCCAACCTCACCTACCTGCTGCGTTTCGGCGACCGACCCCTTGTGCTGCGGCGCCCTCCCTTTGGCCGGCTGGCGCCCGGCGCCCACGACATGGGACGGGAGCACAAGGTGCTCGCCCGCCTGTGGCAGGCCTTCCCGCCCGCGCCGAGGGCGCTGCTCTACAGCGATGACGAGGGCATCATCGGGTCCAAGTTCTTCGTGATGGAGTTCCGCTCCGGTGTGGTCATCTGGGATCGCGTTCCCGACTCGATGCGCCACCACGACGACGTGGCCCGCCGGATCGGGTTGGCGGTCGTGCGGGCCATGGCCGACCTGCACGGCGTCGACTTCGAGGCCTGCGGGCTTGGTGACCTCGGCCGCCCCGCCGGGTTTCTCGGCCGCCAGGTGTCCGGTTGGCGCAAGCGCTGGGATCTCGTCGCCCCCGACGGCCGCCTGCCGGCCATGGAGGAGGTGGCCGAGGTTCTCGAGCGCACCCAGCCTGCAGCCCAGCGGGCGGCGGTGCTGCACAACGACCTCAAGGTCGACAACTGCCAGTTCGACCCCGCCGACCCCGACCACGTCCACTCGGTCTTCGACTGGGACATGGCCACCCTCGGCGACCCGCTGGTCGACTTCGGCACGCTGCTCAACTATTGGCCCGACCCGACCGACGAGCCCGGCGATCGCGGCGTCTACAACGAGGGCATGGACCGGATGGGCCTGCCGACCCACGCCCAGATCATCGCCGCCTACGCCGACACGTCGGGCCTGGACCTGAGCGACGCCGGCTGGTACCAGGCGTTCGCCTGTTGGAAGACCGCCGTCGTGCTCCAGCAGCTCTACGACCGGTACCGCCGTGGCGAGAGCTCCGACGAGCGCATGGCCAATCGGGGTGACCGGGTCGGCGAGCTGGCCGCCAGGGCCCGCCGGCTCCTCGATGACGGCGCGACGAGCTGACCTCGATGTGACCACCGCCGCCCGGCAAGCCACCCTCATCCACCGACCACGGGAGCACCACCGCGATGACCTGGGACTTCGAGACCGACCCGCAGTACCAAGCTGAGCTCGACTGGGTCGACAGCTTCGTGCGCAACGAGGTCGAGCCGCTCGACCACGTGATCGCCCACGGCTACGACCTGGCCGATCCCGTCCGTCAGAAGCTCATCCCGCCGCTCCAGGCCCGGGTCCAGGAGCGGGGCCTGTGGGCCTCCCACCTCGGACCCAACCTGGGTGGCCCCGGCTACGGTCAGGTGAAGCTGGCCCTGATGAACGAGATCCTCGGCCGCTCCCACTGGGCGTCGATCGTCTTCGGTTGCCAGGCGCCGGACTCCGGCAACGCCGAGATCTTGGCCCACTATGGCACGCCGGAGCTGAAGAAGCGTTACCTCGAGCCGCTCCTGCGCAACGAGATCGTGTCGGCGTTCTCCATGACCGAGCCAGCCGGGGGCTCGGATCCGACCGGGTTCGTCACCTCTGCCGTCCTCGACGGCGACGAGTGGGTGATCAACGGCCAGAAATGGTTTTCCTCCCATGCCCGCTTCGCCTCGTTCCTGATCGTGCTGGCCGTCACCGAGCCCGACGAGCCGGGTCACCGGCGCATGTCGATGTTCGTGGTGCCGGCCGACACGCCCGGCGTGGAGATCATCCGCAACGTCGGCATGTACGGGCACCGCGGGGAGGGGACCCACGCCTACATGCAGTACAACGATGTCCGGATCCCCGCCAACCACATCCTCGGCGGACGCGGCGAGGGCTTTGCCGTCGCTCAGACCCGACTCGGCGGCGGTCGCATCCACCACGCCATGCGCACCGTCGGCCTGGTACGCAAAGCCTTCGATGCCATGTGCGAGCGGGCCCTGTCGCGTGAGACCAAGGGGGAGGTGCTGGCCCGCAAGCAGCTGGTCCAGGCGATGATCGCCGACTCGTGGATCCAGATGGAGCAGTTTCGCCTGCTGGTGTTGCGCACGGCCTGGAAGATCGACCGCTACGACGACTACCTCAAGGTCCGCAGCGACATCTCCGCGGTCAAGGCGGCCATGCCCCAGGTGCTCCACGACGTCGCCGCCAGGGCCCTGCAGATCCACGGCTCGATCGGCGCGTCCGACGAGATGCCCTTCGGCGCCATGGTCATGGAGTCGTTCCACATGGGCCTCGCTGACGGTGCGACCGAGGTGCACAAGACCACCCTCGCCCGCCAGGTTCTCAAGGACTACAAGCCGACCTCGGAACTGTTCCCGACCACCCACCTGCCGAAGCTGCGCGCCGAGGCCGAGGCCAGGTACGCGTCGGTCCTCGACGAGCTTCACACCGAGGAGGTCTGAGAGGTGCCTGAGCCACTGACCCCAAACCGATTGGTCGACCGCCAGGAGATAGCAGACTTGTGCGTGACCTACACGTTGGCGCTCGACAGTCGAGACTGGGACCTCCTGCGTACCGTCTTCATTCGGGACGCCGTGGCCGACTACGGGAGCGGAGAGCCAAGCTCCGGCTATCACGCCATCGAGGCCACCTGTCGCCGTGCCCTCGAACCACTGAGCGCCTCGCAGCACCTGCTCGGCAATCACATGGTGCGCTTCGTCGGGGGCGGTGCTGCCAGCACCTGTTACTTCCAGGCCACGCACGTCGACGACCGGTGTTCCGACGGGCAGATCTATACCGTCGGCGGCCGTTACGACGACCGTGTGGTGGCCACCTCGAGCGGATGGAGGATCGCCCAGCGAACCCTGCGGGTGTCCTGGGTCTCCGGGAACCCGGAGGTGCTGTCCCGATGACGCTGGGGGCGACGGTGAGGCGGCCCAGCGCGTGCGCCCACGTCGATCGAGTCGTGGAGAGCGGTCGATGTATCCACGCCGAGAGTGCCCTGCGGCTTCTCCACGGGGCCTGCTGGGAGGTCACATGGGACAGTTGAGCGGCCAGGTCGCCTTCATCACGGGAGCGGCGCGCGGGCAGGGACGCTCGCACGCTGTGCGGCTGGCCCAGGAGGGCGCCGACGTCGTCGCCGTCGACATTGGGCACGACATCGACTCGGTCTACATCCCGCTGGGCACCCCTGAGGATCTCGCCCAGACGGCGAAGTTGGTCGAGGCCACCGGCCAGCGGGTGATCGCCCGCCAAGCGGATGTCCGCGATCAGGAAGCCCTCGATGCCGTGGTAGCTGCGGGCCTCGCCGAGTTCGACCACATCGACATCGTTTCCGCAAACGCGGGCATCTCCACCAAGGGCAAGACCTGGGAGCTTTCGGATGCCCAGTGGCACGACGTCATTGACGTCAACCTCACCGGCGTGTGGCGCACCGTCAAGGCGGTCGTGCCTTCGATGATCGACGCCGGACGAGGAGGATGCATCGTCTTGACCAGTTCGCTGGCCGGGCTGAAGGGATATTCCAACATCGCGGCGTACGTCGCCGCCAAGCATGGCGTCAACGGTCTGATGCGAACGCTCGCCAACGAGCTCGGGCCGCACCGCATCCGGGTCAACAGCGTTTGTCCTGGCCTCATTGACACCGATCTGATGATGAACGACGCCACCTACCGGCTGTTTCGGCCGGAGGTCGACCACCCGACGAAGAGGGATGCCCTCGAGGTCTTCCGGACTATGCAGGTCTTGCCGACCGACTATCTCGACCCGGTCGACGTGAGCAACGCCATCGTCTTCTTGGCATCCGAGGCGGCGCGCTTCGTCACCGGCGTGGCCTTCCCGCTCGACGCTGGACAGATCGGGCGGGGCTAGCTACCAGTACCTCCCTGCGATTCTGTGATTCACCACTCTTGGCAAAGGGGTGCCGCAGCCCGACGAGCGGGCCGCGCGCCTCGGCGTCGGCAACCGCGACGACGCCGTGATCCGTCGACAGCTCCCATCCGCCCGAGGCAGATGCCGTCGCCTGGAGCGGGTCCTTTGCCCCCCACGAGGAGCGGGCGGCCATAGTGGCGGCCACGCGACTGAGCGCGATGTCGAGCAGCTGTCCGCCCCCGACTGCGACGGCGCGCAGCACGGCAAGCGCGCCGACGAGACCGGTGAGCGGGTCGGCGATCGCATCAGCGCAAAAGACCGGTGACGAGTCGCAGTCCCAAGCGACCAGGCCCCCTGCCACCGCGGCGTCGTCACCGAAGGAAACCCAGTCGCAGCCAGGCTCGTCGCGCCCATAGCCGGTGATGCTCAGCCACACTCGGCCCGGGCGGTCGGCGAGCGACACCGGATCGACGCCCAGCTGATTCAGGGCCCGGGGGCGTGATCCCTCGATGACCACGTCGGCGGTACCGACCAGGCCGCGCAGCTCGGCCCTGCCCGCCTCAGTGGAGAAGTCGACGGCGACCTGAGCCTGCGTGGCGGGATGGAGCCAGTCGTAAAACGCCGGTGTGGCTCGCGCCCCGTCGGGGCGGTGCATGCTCTCCACTTTGACGACGTCGGCACCGGCGGCCATGAGGACACGAGCACACAGCGGGCCAGCCCACATCGACGAGAGGTCTACGACCCGCAGCCCCGACATCGGCCGGCCGGCTCGCCGAGCCCAGCGGGGGTGAACGACGGTGGTGGCGGTCGACGGATCCGGTCTGCCCAGGCGAGCGGCGGGAATCCCGAGCAAGCGCGCCCGAGCCACGGCATCGGTCGCCCGCCGGCCGGCAACGAAGCGTCCGAGCACCTCCCACACCTCGCCGTCTCGAACCGGCTCGCCCACGACGGCACCGACGGCACCGAGGTCGTCGGGCCTAGCCAGGTTGCACGCCACCCAGCCGTCCGCCGCGGCCAGGAGCCGGCAGGAGCCGTTGGCCGAGACCCGACCTCGGCGTCCGAGCCCGAGCACCGCGGCGCGTGCCGTCAGGGTGGATGCCGAGTCGACCCGGACGGGCGCACCGTCCCGGCCGGTGCGGACCTCGATCTCCTCCACGATGCGGTCGAGCCTCCCGGCCACGGCCCCCTCCGGCAGCAGCGGGGCGCTCCCCGGCCATCCGGTCAGTGCCATGGCGCCCGACGCAGCCCACCACCCGGCCTGCAAGCCCGCCTCCACGAGAATCACAGTACGCTCGCCCCGGTGGCCATGTCGTCGCCGGCACCGCTCGAGCTTGCAGCCCTGATCGGGTTCCTCGCGGGCGCCGAGGCGGGTGACCTCACCGGCGCTCTCGGTGACGACCCTTGTGTGGTTGTGGACCTCGATTCGCCAGAGCCCGGCGCCGTCCCCCGAGTCCCTGGTGCGCTACCGGCGGTGGTCGTGGGGATCAGCCGAACCGGCGCACCCCATGCCGATCCCCGTCTGGTCGACGTTGCCCTCACCACCGAAGCGCGTGGGCGTCCGTGGGTGCAGGTCGCCGATCTCGAGGCAGCCGCCGTCTCGTTGACCGACGCCGTGGCTACATGCCCGCTCGCCTCGGTCGTGCTGACCCAGGCGTTGCGCAGAGGCCGCGCGTCGATCGAAGGCGACCTGCTGCTCGAGTCCCTCGCCTACTCCACGCTGCAAGCCGGGCCGGAGTTCGCCGCCTGGCTGCGCAGCCGCCCGGGTCAGGCGCCCAGAGCGCAGACCGGAGACCCCGTCGTCGTCACCCGCCACAACGACGAGGTCACCATCACCCTCGACCAGCCCGACCGGCACAATGCCCTCAGCGCCGCGCTCCGCGACCGCCTTTACGAGGCACTGGCCTTCGTGGCCGCCGCGCCCGACGTCTCCACCCTTCACCTGCGGGGCAACGGGCGCTCGTTTTGCAGCGGCGGTGACCTCCGCGAGTTCGGCACCACCCCCGACCCCGCCGTCGCGCACCTGATACGGACCAGCCGCAGCTGCGGGCGACTCCTCGCCGCACTTGCGGAGCGCGCCACGGTCCACGTCCACGGTGACTGCATCGGCGCCGGGACGGAACTGGCCGCCTTCGTCGGCCAGGTCGTGGCCCACCCCGACACCCGCTTCCGCCTGCCCGAAGTCTCGATGGGCCTGATTCCTGGTGCTGGGGGCACCGTGAGCGTCCCGCGCCGCATCGGCCGCCACCGCACGGCGTGGCTGGCGCTCACCGGTGCGGATATCGGCGCCCCCACAGCGCATTCTTGGGGGCTCGTCGATCGCATCAGCCCGCCCCTGTGCAACGGGTGACGGAGTAAGCAGCTTCCCGGGTCGCAGCTCCGGGTCGCCGGCGTGAGAGACGGAATCACCGTGCCCCCCGAGACGAGACGCGAGCCCCCCACGCTCCACGGTCCCTGGCCGTGGGAAGCCGACGACCAGGCCGAGGGCTCGCCACGGGAGGCGTGCGGGGTGTTCGGGATCCTCGCTCCTGGCCGGTCGGTGGCCAACCTGACCTACGACGGGCTCTACGCCCTGCAGCACCGCGGCCAGGAGTCGGCCGGGATGGCGGTGAGCGACGGCCAGGACCTGGTCGTGGTGAAGGACATGGGCCTGGTCACCAGCGTGTTCAACGAGTACAAGCATCGCCGACCACGTCGCCCTCTTCGGCGAGGGCCCGTCCCGTGTCGTCGTGGCCGCCGCCGAGGACGGGCTCGCCGCGCTGACCGACACGGTCACCGGCTGCGGGCTGAGCGTCCGACCGCTCGGGACCGCCGGTGGGGACCGGCCGGTGGTCGCGCGCTGGTCGACGGGGACCTGGGTGAGGCCCGGGCTCGCTGGAGCGGCGTGCTACCCGCCGCCCTCGGACTGGCCTGATCCGCGCCACCCGTGGGTCCGCGAGCCGAAGACCGGATCGTGTCGCGCTCCTGGCCTCTGGCGTGAGAGACTGAATCACGGTGCCCCCCGAGACGAGACGCGAGCCCCCCACGCTCCACGGTCCCTGGCCGTGGGAAGCCGACGACCAGGCCGAGGGCTCGCCACGGGAGGCGTGCGGGGTGTTCGGGATCCTCGCTCCTGGCCGGTCGGTGGCCAACCTGACCTACGACGGGCTCTACGCCCTGCAGCACCGCGGCCAGGAGTCGGCCGGGATGGCGGTGAGCGACGGCCAGGACCTGGTCGTGGTGAAGGACATGGGCCTGGTCACCAACGTGTTCAACGAGTACAAGCTGGCCAGCCTGCACGGCCACCTGGCCATCGGCCACACCCGGTACTCGACCACCGGGGCGTCCACCTGGCACAACGCCCAGCCCGTCTATCGCAACGTCGGCGGCCGCTGCTTCGCCGTCGGCCACAACGGCAACCTGACCAACACCGCCGCCCTGGCCGAGGCGGCGGGCATGCTCCCCGGCGCGTACGGGAGCGACAGCGACCTCATCGCCGAGCTGGTCGCCCGGCACCTGCTCGCCGACGACGACGCCGACCTGGTCGACGCGCTGATGGCGGTGGCCCCGACCTTCGAGGGTGCCTTCTCCCTGGTGCTCTGCGACACCGAGCGGCTGATCGGCCTGCGCGACCCGCAGGGGTTCCGGCCGCTGTCCCTCGGGCGCCTCGACGACGGCTGGGCGCTGGCGTCGGAGACCCCGGCGCTCGACATCGCAGGAGCCCACGTCGTGCGCGACGTGGAGCCGGGCGAGCTCGTCGTCATCGACGGCCTCGGCCAGCGGAGCCTGCGGCCGTGGCCGCCCGAGGTGATCAACCCACGGCTGTGCCTCTTCGAGTTCGTCTACCTGGCCAGGCCCGACAGCCGCCTCTACGGCCAGGAGCTGCAGGGCGCCAGGGTGCGGATGGGCGAGCAGCTTGCCCTCCAGTCCCCGGCGGTGGCCGACCTCGTGATCGGCGTGCCCGACTCGGGACTACCGGCGGCCGAGGGCTTCGCCCGTCAGATCGGCATCCCCTACGCCACCGGCCTGGTGCGCAACCGCTACATCGGGAGGACCTTCATCACCCCCGACCAAAAGGCCCGCGACCGGGGCGTGCGCCGCAAGCTCAACCCGCTCCGGGGCGTGATCGAGGGCAAGCGCTTGGTCGTCGTGGACGACTCGGTCGTCAGGGGGACCACCACCCGGGCCATCGTGGCGCTGCTGCGCGAGGCCGGTGCCGCGGAGGTCCACCTCCGGATCTCCTCGCCGCCCTACCGGTGGCCGTGCTTCTACGGCCTCGACACCGGCAGCCGGGGCCAGCTCATCGCGGCCAACCTGGAGGTCGGCGAGATCTGCGAGTACGTCGCCGCCGACAGCCTCGCCTACCTGTCGCTCGATGCGCTTGAGCTGGCCACCGGATCCCCGGGCGCCGGCTTCTGCGACGCCTGCCTGACCGGCCACTACCCGGTCCCCGTCGACCTCGGCGTCACTCCGAGCGCGTCGGGCGACGTGATCGTCGTACCGCCGGTCGACGCCGGTGACCTCGGCGCCTTCGGCGGCCGGGAGCCCGGTCCGGTCGCTCCCGGGCTGGTCGGTGGCTGACTCCCCGCCGGGGGCAGGCCTCACCTACGCGGCCGCAGGTGTGGACATCGACGCGGCGGACGCCGCCGTCGACGCCATGCGCGAAGCGGTCGCCTCCACCCGACGGGCGGGCGTGCTCGGCGGGATCGGCAGCTTCGGCGGCCTCTTCGAGCTCCCCGAGGGCTACCGCCGGCCGGTGCTGGTCTCCTCCACCGACGGGGTCGGCACCAAGCTGGCCGTCGCCACCGCCGTCGGCCGCCTGGACACGATCGGGATCGACCTGGTCGCCATGTGCGTCGACGACCTGGTCTGCTGCGGGGCGGAGCCGCTCTTCTTCCTCGACTACCAGCTCCTCGGCCAGGTCGACCCGGACCAGGTCCGCACCGTCATGGAGGGGATCGCCGAAGGGTGCAGGACCGCAGGGTGCGCCATCGTGGGCGGCGAGCTGGCCGAGCACCCCGGCCTCATCGCGCCCGGCGAGCTCGACCTCGCCGGCTTTGCCGTCGGCGTGGTCGAACGCGACGCCATCATCGACGGCACGGCCGCGGCGACCGACGGTGACGTGCTGGTCGGGCTGGCGTCGCCGGGGCTGCGCTCCAACGGCTACAGCCTGGCCCGCCGGGCCCTGCTCGAGCGCGCCGGCCGGGACCTGCGCGGTCCCGCCTGGGCCGGCGCCGACCACAGCTTGGCCGACGAGCTGCTGCGCCCCTCGGTGATCTACGCCCCCGCCGTGCTCGCGGCCATCGCCGCGGGCGGCGTGCACGCTGTCGCCCACGTGACCGGCGGCGGCCTGCCCGGCAACCTGCCCCGCGCCCTGCCGGAGCACCTCGACGCCATCGTCGATGCCTCGTCGTGGCGGCGCCCGGAGATCTTCGCCGAGATCCAGGCGGCCGGCGACATCGACGACGCCGAGATGCTCCGGGTCTTCAACCTGGGGATCGGCATGGTCCTCGCGGTCGACCCGGCGGCGGTGGACGCGGTCGACGACGCCCTGCGGTCCGGGGGCACCGAGCCCGTCGTCATCGGCCGCCTGGCGCCCGGAGCCGGCCGCACCGTCGTCGACTGATCCGCGGGCCCTCCAACCGTCGGTCCTTCAACTGCCGGCCCTTCAGCCGCCGCATCCTCGACGCGCCGACCCAATGACCAGCCCGTTCGGGGACGAATGCCTAGTCACGAATGTGGGCGAAATGACCCTTCTTGGCCATGTTGGACGAAGCCGCCGACCCGTAACGTGGCGTCCAGAATCGGGATCGGAAGGACCACCCACCATGTCAGACCAGGCTCAGGCCGACACGCTGCTCACACCTGCAGAGGTGGCGGCGCTGTTTCGTGTCAACCCCAAGACCGTGACGCGCTGGGCCCGGGCGGGCAAGATCACCGCCATCCGGACCCTCGGCGGCCACCGCCGCTTCCGGGCGTCGGAGATCCGCCGCTGCCTCGAGCAGCTGGAGACGGGCCAGCTGGCCTGAGCGGGTGGTGCCGCCGGTCCGGGGGGGCCGGCGGCACCACTGCGCCTCGGAGACTCCGCAGTCGGCATCGATGTTGCCGGTCGGGTCGGCGTCGACCATGATCCGGCCATGACGTCACAGGCCGGCCGCCCCGGCCGGCTCCCGCGAGGTTTCGTGGCCCACACCGCCAGGGTCGGGGTCCGCACCGGACCCGCCGACGACCTGGCCGTGATCCGGTCCACCGGGCCGACGTCGAGCGCCGGGATGTTCACCAAGAGCCGCTTCGCCGGCCCGAGCGTCACCCTCAGCCGGCCGCGGGCTGCGGCCGGCACGGCGCGGGGGTTGGTCGTGGTGGCCGGCAACGCCAACGTCGCCACCGGGGAGCGAGGCGTGGCCGACGCGGCCGAGCTCGGGGTGCTGGCCGCACGGTCGGCCGGCGTCGATCCGGGGGAGATGCTGGTCGCCTCGACCGGGGTCATCGGCCGGCCCTACCGGATGGAGCCGATCCGGGCGCACCTCGCTCGGCTCGGCGCCGACCGGCGCGAGGCCTGGGAAGCCGGCGCGCGTGACGTGGCCCGGGCCATGATGACCACCGACACCCGTCCCAAGGTGGCCGTCCGCCCTGTGGGGGAGGCTCGGGTGGTCGGGATGGCCAAGGGCGTCGGGATGATCGAGCCCGACATGGCGACCATGCTGGCGTGGGTGCTCACCGACGCCGCCGTGGACCCGCTCACCCTCGACCGGGTCTGGCGCCGCAGCGTCGACGACACCTTCAACTGCCTGAGCGTCGACACCGACACCTCGACCTCGGACAGCGCGGTCATCCTGGCCAGCGGGGCCGCCGGCCCGGTCGGCGAGGGCGAGCTGACCGCGGCGGTGCGCGAGGTGTGCGTCGACCTGACTCTGCAGCTGGCCAGGGACGGGGAGGGGGCGACCAAGCTCGTCACGGTGACCGTCAAGGCGGCACGCGACCGCGACCAGGCGAGGCGGGTGGCCAAATCCGTCCTCAACTCGCCGCTGGTCAAGACGGCCGTGCACGGCGCCGATCCCAACTGGGGACGGGTGGCCATGGCCGTCGGCAAGTGCTCCGACGACGTCGACATCGACGCCGACCGGGTGGTGATCCGCTTCGGCGACGTGGAGGCCTATCCGGCCATCCCGGGCGACGAGGGCCTGGCCGCACTCGCCGCGGTGATGACCGACGACCACGTGGACATCGAGGTCGAGCTCCACACCGGCGCCGCCGAGATCACCGTCTACGGCTGCGACCTCTCCGACGGCTACGTCCGCATCAACGCCGACTACACCACCTGAAGATGCCGGGGTGGGCGGCGCGACCTGACGCTCAGGCGTCGGCGGTCGAGGCCACCGTGCCGAGGACCACGATGACGAACAGCAGGAACGTCAGGGCGTGCACCCCCGTGCACCACAGGCAGATGCTGTCGAGGCGGAAGAGCTCCACGTAGATCAGCCACAGGATCATCCCGACGCCGACGACCGTCGCGCCGAGGCGTCCCGCCCGCAGCAACGGGTTGTGCGACCGCCATGCGGCCGGAAGCTGCAGCGGGAGCATGAAGGCGAAGAACACCAGGCCGAGGACGGCGACGGGGAGCCCGAAGATGCGGGAGTACGAGCTGGTGGTGACCTTGGCGCAGTTGACGAACGACGTGGCCGGGCAGGCCAGGACCGATGCGCTCGTGTAGTGCGCATAGGTGAGGTAGGCCGCCGCCCCGAGACCGGCCACGCAGATCAACAGACCGAGCACGGACGGCCAGCGGGGCGGCATCACGTAGCTCGGTGCCAGGTCAGTGGGTGATCACGGAGGGGAACGACGAGCACACGCTTGCCGGCGCGCCGCCGGTGATGTGGCAGACATCGGAGACCAGCGCCCCGGCGTTGGCGTCGACCGCATTGGCCAGGGTGGAGGTCCCCCTCGCGATCTGCGTGGCCGCCTGCTGGAAGCTCAACCCGGCCAGACGTTGCGGGAGGAAGCCCGTGCCCGTGAGCACCACCTTGCCGTTGAGGTAGACGAACGGGTAGCTGCCGCCGCCGACGGTGGTGAACAGCTGGTTCTGTGCCGCGGTCGGGGTCTGCAGCGCCCTGTGGTTGGGGTCGGCCTCCTCGACGGGCGTGAAGGTCACGTACCTGCTGGTGTAGTTGGAGCCGTAGAAGGTCCACGTCGGGGTGTTCGGGTCGATGTCGGTCGACGACGAGTGGGTGACGTGCAGGTTGGAGAAGGTCCCGAACTTGGAGAGGGCCAGCACCAGCGCCCAGCGCTCGGCCGCGCAGTACGGGCACCACTCCGCGCCCACGTAGAGGATGTCCGGCTTGGACTTCGAGAGGATCGGGTCGCTGGCCAGCTGGGGGTAGTGGAGATCGGACGCCTTGTAGCCGTTGGCCGCCGACGCCAGGCGGCTGGTCGGCGTGGCCGTGTAGCTGGCGTAGAGCGACGCGGGGACGACCTGGCCCGACGAGACTCCCTTCCCCCGGCTGGCACCGGCGGCGGACGACGTCGAGGATCTGCCCCCGGTCGCCTTCACCACCACGAGCACGACGATGACCACCACGATCACGCCGATGGCCCCCCCGGCGAGGAAGAGCTGCCGCCGGCGGCGCTCGGCGGCGACGGCCTCCCTGTGGGTCGCACCGGATCCGGCGGCCCTGCGGGTCGGGATCGGGCGGGACGACCCTGGGCGTCTCGAACCCGAGCGCCTGCCCCTGCGGGGCGGGACGGCGCTCGGGCCGGACGGCGGGCTAGCGGGCACGGGAGACCGGGGGGAGGGCCACGAAGGTATGGACGATGCTGTAGGGCGTCTGGTTCCCGCCGATCGGTAAGCTCGCGGCATCGACGGGGACGAGGACGACCTCCTGGTGGCACGGGCCCGCGGCGGAGATCCGGCTGCGCTCGAGGCGTTGCTCCGGGCCCACCACGACCGGGTGCGCCTCGTCTGCCGGCGCGTCACCGGCACCGACGAGGACGGGGCCGACGCCGCCCAGAATGCCCTCATCGCCATCGTCAAGGGCATCGCCCGCTTCGACGGGCGGAGCCGCTTCTCGACGTGGGCCCACCGGATCGCGGTCAACGCCGCCCTCGACGAGGTGAGGTCGCGCCAGCGGCGCAGCACCGTCGAGCTCGACGACCGACCGTCGCCCGGAGACCCCGAGCGCGACTCGGCCGCCCACCTCGACGTCGACGCCGCGCTCCGCCGACTACCGGTCCACCAGCGGGCCGCGGTCGTGCTCCGCGACCTGTGCGGCCTCGACTACGAGGAGATCGCCGAGGTGCTCGACCTGGCGCCGGGCACGGTGCGCAGCCGGATCGCCAGGGGCAGGGCGGCGCTCGTCCCGCTGCTCGCCGATCCCGAAGCCGCCGACCCTGCACCGGTGGCGACATGAACCGCGCCGGCCAGCACCTCGCCGACGGCCATCTCGACGTCGACGGGCTCTCCGCCGCGGTCGACGGACAGGCGCGCGCCGGCGACGCGACCCACCTCGCCGGCTGCAGCCGCTGCCGGGCGGAGCTGGACTCCTGGAGGCGGACGCTCGCCCGACTGGCCGCCGCCTCTGCGATCCCGGCCGGCACCGACTCTGCAGCCGGCACCGACGTCACAGCTGGCACCGACGCCGCGGTGGCCGTCGCGCTGGCCGCGGCCGGAGAGCGTCCCGCCGACGGGCACGGGGGCACGCTTGCGGCCGAGCGGGACGGCACCACCGGGGAGGACGGCACCACGGGGGAGGACGGCACCGCCGGGGCGGACGGAGGAGGCGAGCAGGTCGGACGACCTCAGCAGGAAGGGGGCGCCACGCCGGCCGTGGCGGCCCGGCGACCGCGACCACGACCGGGATCGCGCCCGCCGGTCGCCCGGAACGGGCGCCGGGCGCACCGGGTCAGGAGCGCGGCCTGGCGGCGCGCCGTCGCACCGGTGCTCGGGGCGGCCGTCGCCGCCGGCGTGGTCATCGGCGCGATCGCCGCCCTCCACGGAGGGTCCAGCTCCACGACGTCATCGGCCGCGTCGAGCGCGGCGCCGAGCCCGACCCGTGCCGCGACGGGCGCGACCGGGAGCGGCCGCTCCTCGTCGGCCGGCTCGGCCGCAGGAGGTACCGGCGCCCAGTCAGGGACCGGCGCGGCGTCCCCGTCCGGGGCCCCGTCGAGCGCCCTGGCCCTCCCCGAGCGCGTCGGCAGCCTCGCCGCGCTCCACCGGCGTCTCGCTGCCGGGCAGGTCCCTCTCGCCGCCGGGCGACCGGCGGCGGGGTCCCCGGCCGGGCGGTGCCTTCCGGCGGCCACCGCTGCGGCCGCCCACACCGCAGGGTCGGCTGCCCCCGTGACCGGCACCGCCACCGTGGTGGTGGACGGAGCGACCCGCATCCTCTACGTCGTCGCCGCCGACCACCTGGCCGTGGTCCTGACGCCGGCCGGCTGCCACCTGGCGGGGACGTTCCCCTCCTGATCGGCCGCCATCCGGGGTACCGGTACCCTTGCCGCATGAGCGGTCCCAAGGCGCTGCTGGTCGAGAACATCCACCCCGGCGCCACCCGGCTCCTCCAAGGCGAGGGCTGGGAGGTGGCCACGCTCGACCGGTCCCTCGGCGAGGCCGAGCTGATCGACGCCCTGACCGACGTCGCGCTGCTCGGCATCCGCTCTCAGACCCAGGTCACCGAGACCGTGCTCGACAAGGCGTCGGGGCTCGTCGCGCTCGGCGCCTTCTGCATCGGCACCAACCAGATCGACCTGCTGGCGGCGGCCAGGCGCGGCGTGGCCGTGTTCAACGCCCCGTTCTCCAACACCCGCAGCGTCGTCGAGCTGGCCGTCGCCGAGATCATCGCCCTCACCCGCCGGCTCACCGACAAGGACCGGGCCATGCACGCCGGGACCTGGGACAAGTCGGCCGTCGGCTCCCACGAGGTCCGCGGCCGCCGGCTCGGCATCGTCGGCTACGGCAACATCGGCACCCAGCTTTCGGTCCTCGCCGAGAACCTCGGGATGTCGGTGTGGTTCTACGACACCGCCGACCGCCTCGCCCTCTCCAACGCCAGGCGCTGCGACTCCCTCGACGAGCTCCTCGCCGAGGTCGACGTGGTCAGCCTGCACGTCGACGGCCGCCCCGACAACCGCAACTTCTTCGGCGAGGCGGAGTTTGCCAGGATGCGGCCGGGGTCGCTGTTCCTCAACCTCAGCCGCGGCTTCGTCGTCGACCACGGTGCCCTGCGCGGCCACATTGAGTCGGGCCACATCGCCGGCGCGGCGGTCGACGTGTTTCCCGAGGAGCCGTCGGGGCGGGGCGAGCCGTTCGCCTCGGAGCTGCGGGGCCTGCCCAACGTGATCCTCACCCCCCACATCGGCGGCAGCACCGAGGAGGCGCAGGTCGACATCGGCCGGTTCGTGGCCCACAAGCTGCTCGACTACGCCCGCTGCGGCACCACGTCCCTCTCGGTCAACCTCCCCAACCTGGAGCTGCCGCACCGCACCGGCGCCAACTCGGTGGTCCACGTGCATCGCAACGTGCCCGGCGTGCTGGCGAGGATCAACCAGATCCTCGCCGACAACCACGTCAACATCGAGGGCCAGGCGCTCGCCACCCGCGGGGAGGTCGGCTACGTCATCACCGACATCGCCAGCGACTTCACCGACGACATGCTCCGCGCCCTCGCCCACATGGACGAGACCATCCGGGTCCGGCTGCTCTGATCGGATGTGTCCCCGGTGGACGGCCGGATGGTCAGCTACGACGGCTTCCCGTCTGCCCGGGGTCAGTGTCGTTGTGCCCGCAGGGCCGTGTGGCGGGCCAGCACGTCGAAGTCGGCATCGGCGTGCAGCACGGGCAGCGCCATCCGCACCGCCGTGGCTGCGATCAGGCAGTCGATGAGCCTGCGCACCGTCTCGCCCTGCTGCCGGCAGGCCCGGTAGAGAGCCGCCGCCCGCTCGTAATCGACCGGATCCGTGCCCAGCAGGGAGCCCCGGGCGAGCAGGCCCCGCAGCGAACCGAGGTGGCGTTCGTTGCGCGCCCCAGCCAGCACCTCCATCCGGACCGGGTGGCACACAGCGAAGTCCTCGGCGAGCACCCGGTCCACCCGCCGGCAGGCCGGACTCCCGGTGTCGCGAAGGAACTCGATCCACGCCGACGTGTCCACCAGGATCACCCCGTTCGGCCCACTCGCAGGTCGTCCAGGTCGCCGTCCCAGCCCGACCCACGCAACCGCCTGGCGTCGTCGATCCCGAGGGGCTCGGCCGCCACCGTCCGCAGCGCGAAGTTGACGGCGTCGCGCTTGGTGGCCAGCTGGTAGCGGGTCATGACATCCCGGCAGGCGATCTCGTCGATGTCGATGTTGGTGCGGGCCATACACCAATCATACACCGGTGATCCGTCAGGTCACCCCGTCCAGCGCTGCGGTCAGGTCGGCCACCAGGTCGTCGATCGTCTCGAGCCCGACCGACAGGCGCAGCAGCCCCGGGTCGACGGCCAGGGGCGAGTCGGCCACCGACGAGTGGGTCATGCGGTGCGGGTGCTCGATCAGCGACTCGACCGCACCGAGCGACTCGGCGAGGGTCCACAGCCGCGTCGACGCGGCCACGGCGAGGGCGGCGGCCTCCCCGCCGGCCAGCACGAACGACACCATCCCGCCGAAGCCCCGCATCTGCCGAGCGGCCACGTCGTGGCCCGGGTGCGAGGGCAGGCCCGGATACAGGACCCGTTCGACCGCAGGGTGGCCGACCAGCGCGTCCACGACCGCGGCCGCCGATGCGCAGTGGCGGTCCATGCGCAGCGCCAGGGTCTTGATGCCTCGCAGCGTCAGGTAGCAGTCCCACGGGCCGGGCACGGCGCCGACGCTGTTCTGGAAGAACGCCAGCCGCTCGCCGAGGCCGGCGTCGCCCACCCCGACGAAGCCTCCGACCACGTCGCTGTGGCCGCCCAGGTACTTGGTCGTGGAGTGCGACACGATGTCCGCGCCGAGGGTGATGGGCCGGGTCAGCCACGGGGTGGCGAAGGTGTTGTCCACGGCCAGCAGGCCGCCCCTGGCGTGCACCACATCGGCCAGGGCGGCGATGTCGACCACCCCGAGCAGCGGGTTGGTCGGCGTCTCGGCCCACACCAGCCGGGTGGTGGGCCGCCACGCGGCGGCCACCGCGTCGAGGTCGGCCAGGTCGACCGGCGTGCGCTCGACCCCGAGACGGCCGTACACCTTGTCGACCAGCCGCCACGTGCCGCCGTAGGCATCGTGGGGGACCAACAGGTGGTCGCCGGGTCCGAGGAGGTGCAGCACGGCGTCCTCGGCGGCCAGCCCGCTCGAGAAGGCCAGGCCGGCGGCCGCGCCCTCCAGCGCGGCCAGGCAGGCTTCGAGGGCGGCCCGGGTCGGGTTGCCGCTCCTGGCGTACTCGTAGCCGGCGTGCTCGCCGACCGCCGACTGAGCGAAGGTCGTCGACACCGACACCGGAGGCACCACCGCGCCGGTCACCGGGTCGGGGGCCTGGCCGGCGTGGATGGCCAAGGTCTCGAAGCCAGCTGTCTCGAAGCCAGCTGGTTCGAAGCCACTCGGGTCCGGCGGGCTCACCGGTCGGGTCCGGAGAGGAAGTCGAGCAGGTCGGAGCGGGTGACGATCCCGACCGGGTGACCGCTGTCGAGGACCATGACGGCGGGCGCGGCGCCGAGCCGGGCGGCGGCCACGTCGACCGACTCGCCGGTGCCGATGGTGGGCAGCGGCGCCTCCATCACCTCGGACACCTCGGCGTCGAAGAAGCTCGAGTCGGCCAGCGCCCGCTCCAGGAGGTGGCGGTCGCTGACGGTCCCGATGATCTCGGCCAGGGCGAGGGGCGGCTCGGCCTTGACCACCGGCATCTGGGACACCCCGTACTCCTTGAGGATCTTGATGGCCTGGCGCACCGTCTCCTCGGGGTGGACGTGCACCAGCGGCGGCACGTCGACCGACTTGTGGGAGAGCACCGCGTCGATGGTCTCGCCGCCCACGCGCAAGAAGCCGTGGTCGGCCATCCAGCCGTCGTCGTAGACCTTGGACAGGTAGCCCCGGCCCGAGTCGGGCAGGAGCACGACCACGACGTCGTCGGGGCCGAGGTCGCGGGCCACCTCGAGCGCCGCCCACACCGCCGTCCCGCACGATCCGCCGGACAGGATCCCCTCCTCCCTGGTCACGCGCCTGGCGGTCAGGAAGCTGTCGCGGTCCGACACGGTCACGATCCGGTCGGCGATGTCGCGGTCGTAGGCGTCGGGCCAGAAGTCCTCGCCGATGCCCTCGACGAGGTAGGGGCGACCGCCGCCACCCGAGTACACGGAGCCCTCCGGGTCGGCGCCGATGATCTGGACGTCGGGGTTCCTCGACTTCAGGTACCTGCCGATGCCCGAGATGGTGCCGCCGGTGCCGATGCTGGCCACGAAGTGGGTGATGCGCCCGGCCGTCTGGGACCAGATCTCCGGGCCCGTGGTGCGCACGTGGGACTCGGGGTTGTCGGGGTTGGAGTACTGGTCGGGGCGCCAGGCGCCCGGCGTGGTCTCGGTGATGCGCCTGGCGACCGAGTAGTAGCTCTCGGGATGGTCGGGCTCGACCGACGTCGGGCAGATCACCACCTCGGCCCCGTAGGCCCGCAGCAGGGCCCGCTTCTCCTCGGCGATCTTGTCGGGCATGGTGAAGATGCAGCGGTAGCCGCGGCGGGCGGCGACGATGGCCAGGCCCACGCCGGTGTTGCCCGACGTCGGTTCGACGATGGTGCCCCCAGGGCCGAGCAGCCCGGCCCGCTCGGCCACCTCGACCATGCGGACCGCGGGCCGGTCCTTCACGCTGCCGCCGGGATTGAGGTACTCGAGCTTGGCCAGCAGGTGGCACGACAGGTCGCGCGCCGTGCGATCCAGGCGCACCAGCGGGGTGTGGCCGACCAGGTCGAGCAGCGAGTCGGCCGCCTGCATCGGCGCGCCCCGGTCGTGGAGCGGCGCCCGCTCGATGCCCTCGTCGAGGGGCAGCGGCTCGTCGGTGAAGACCACCACCGGCAGGCCGGCCCGGTGCAGCTGGCGGGCCACCTCGACCAGCTCGTGGGCTTCGCCCGTGACCCCGACCTGCCTCGGGATGTGGGCTCGCAGCTCGGCCACCGTGCCGACCGGGAGCGGGCCGGGCGGCACGTGCAGCTCCCGCCGCGCCCTGGCGGTGAGGCGATGAGGTACGGGAGCGTCGCCGACGGTGACCAAGACGTCCATGACGCGCAAGCTATCTGCCGGCGGCGAGGATCGCCGCGCCGACGATGCCGGCGGTGTTCTGCAGCTCGGCGGCCACGATCGGCGTGCGCAGCTCGAGGAGCGGGACAAACTTGGCGGCCCTCCTGCTGACCCCGCCGCCGATGACCAGCAGCTCCGGCCACAGGTACGACTCGAGGGCGCCCAAGTAGCGCTGCAGGCGCTTGGCCCACTTCTCCCACGACAGGCCGCCGACCTCGCGGGCCCCTGCGCTGGCCCGGGTCTCGGCGTCGTGGCCGTCGACCTCCAGGTGCCCGAGCTCGCTGTTGGGGATCAGCACGCCGTCGTGGATCAAGGCGGTGCCGATCCCGGTCCCGAGGGTGACCACGACGACCAGGCCACGCCGGTGCCTGGCCGCGCCGAAGCGCACCTCGGCCAGGCCGGCGGCGTCCGCGTCGTTGACCGCGGTGACCGCCGCGCCGGTGGCGTCGCCGACCACCTTCGCGATGTCGGTCCCGATCCAGGCGTGGTCCACGTTGGCCGCGGTCCTGGCCACGCCGGAGGTCACGGGGGCGGGGAAGGTGCAGCCGAGCGGCCCGGTCCAGGCGAAGTGACGCACCACATCGGCGACCGTCTCGACGACCGCCGCAGGGGTGGAGGGCTGCGGCGTGGCCAGCTTGAACCGCTCGGCGGTCAGCTCGCCGGTCTCGAGATCGACCGGCGCCCCCTTGATCCCCGACCCTCCGATGTCGATCCCGAACCCCTGCGCGTTGGCCACGCTGTCCATCCTGGCGCACCGCTCCCGCCCCTGCGGGTGCTCGACGCCACCGGCCGGGTCGAGTCCGGCGCGGAGCGGCAGCGTCGGGGTCGTGGACCCCACCTATCCGCCCGAAGCCGACGCCTACCGCGACAAGATCCGGGCCTTTCTCGGCGAGCACCTCCCGGCCGACTGGAAGGGCGTCGGCAGCCTGGCGCGCGAGGACGTCGCCGGCTTCGGCCTGGAGTGGCGCGCCACCCTCTACGACAACGGGCTCCTCGCGGCGTCGTGGTCCAAGGAGTACGGCGGGGGCGGCCTCACGCCCCTCGAGCAGGTGATCCTGGCCGAGGAGTGCTACCGGGCGGGCGTGCCGACGGGCGGTCCCAACGACACCTTCGGCATCCAGATGGTCGGCAACACCATCCTGCGGTGGGGCACCGAGGAGCAGCGGCGGCACTTCCTCCCCCGGATCCTCTCCGGCGAGGACGTGTGGTGCCAGGGCTACTCCGAGCCGAACGCGGGCTCGGACCTGGCCAACCTCGGCACGCGCGCCGTGCTCGACGGCGACGAGTGGATCGTCAACGGCCAGAAGGTCTGGACCTCGGCCGCCCACCTGGCCAACTGGATCTTCGTCCTCACCCGCTCGAACCCCGACGCCCCCAAGCACAAGGGGATCACCTTCCTGCTGGTGCCGATGGACCAGCCCGGCGTGGAGGTCCGCCCGATCAGGATGCTCTCGGGCGCGTCGGAGTTCAACGAGACGTTCTTCACCGACGCCCGCACGCCCAAGGACCACGTGGTGGGCGGGGTGGACGCCGGCTGGGCCGTGGCCATGACCCTCCTCGGCTACGAGCGCGGCGAGGCCGCCGCCGTCGTGCCGATTTCCTACCGCGGCGAGCTGGACCGCCTGCTGGCCCTGGCCAAGGAGACCGGGCGCGACCAGGACCCGATCATCCGCCAGCGCCTGGCCTGGTGCCACGGGCAGGTCGAGATCATGCGCTACCTCGGCATGCGCACCCTCACCTCCTTCCTGGCCGGCGCCGCTCCCGGGCCCGAGGGGTCGATCTTCAAGCTGTTCTGGAGCGAGTACCACAAGGTGGTCACCGAGCTGTCCCTCGACGTCATCGGCGTGGCCGCCACCACCCCGACCGGACGGGCACCGACCAGCGCCTTCTCCACCGACGACGTGGGCGCCCCCAACGACTCGGCGTCGTGGGTCGGCACCTTCCTCAACGCCCGCGCCGGCACCATCTACGCCGGCACCTCCCAGATCCAGCGCAACATCCTCGGCGAGATGGTGCTCGGCCTGCCCAAGGAGCCCGCCGGTCAGCAGGGGACCTGGAAAGAGCTGCAAGCCCGCAGCTGAGCCGGCCGCGACGATGATCGTCGACAGCCACGTGCACCTGCTCCCGGCCCGGCTGGGCACGGCCATCCGGGCCTTCTTCGCCGAGCAAGGCATGCCGGCGGAGTCCTGGCGCTACCCGATCGACCACGACGCGGTCACCGCCGCGCTCGCCGCCGAGGGGGTCGACGAGGCGTGGTCGCTGCCCTACGCCCGCCGGCCCGACCGCGCCGCCGGGCTCAACCAGTCGTCGGCGGACACGGTGATCGCGGCGGCCGAAGGACCGGTCCGCATCGTCGGGGGAGCCACCGTCCACCCCGGGGACCACGACCCGGTCGGGGTGGTGCGCGCCGCGGTCGAGGAGCTCGGCCTGCGGGTGCTGAAGCTGCACTGCTCGGTCGGCGACTACCGGCCCGACGACCCCGGCCTCGACGGGGTGTGGGACTACGCCGGGCGGATCGGGCTGCCCGTCGTGGTCCACGCCGGGCACGCGGTGAGCGGCCACACCGACGCCGCCGAGATCGAGCCGCTCGCCGCGGTCGCCGACCGCTGGCCGGACGCGCCGATCGTCGTCGCCCACTGCGGCCACCACGCGGTCGACGCCACCCTCGACCTGGTCGCGTCGCGCCCCAACGTGCACGCCGACCTCACACCCGTGGTCTTCGACCCTGTTCCGCTGCCGGGGGAGCGTGTGCCCGGGCTGGCCTCCAAGCTGCTGTTCGGCTCCGACTGCCCCAACACCGCGGTCAGCGTCACCGAGGCGCTCGACGCGCTGCGGTCGCTGCGCCTCGACCCTGCGGCCTTCGACGCGGTCACCGGCGGCAACGCAGCCCGGCTGCAGGCGGCCATCCGGGCCTGACCCATCGTGGTCGCTCACGGTCCTCTCAGGCCGCTCTTGGGCATGGCACACCCGAGGGCGCGACGATGGGGTGGTGCACGTGACCGACCAGCCGCCGGCCCCCACCCCCGAGCCCGCCACCGCACCTGCGTCGGAGCGACCCCACGAGGGCCTCCGGCTGGTCCGGGGCCTGCTGCTGTTCACCGGGGTGGTGCTGCTGCTCGTCGCCGTGGGCGCCGAGGTGGCTGCGGTCTTCCCCTCCCAGGGGTCGGGCCCGCAGGGTGGTCTCGGCACCATCGGCGACGTCGGCTCGCTCGTCGCCATCCAGGTGGTGCTCGCCGGAGGGTTCTTCGCCGCCGCGCTGCTCGTCGGCTTCGCCCTGGTCGCCGGCCGTCCCGCGCCGGCCCGGGCCGGCGCCTTCCTGGCCATCGGCATCGCCGCCGGCACCGCAGGGCTCGTCCTCAGCACCTTCGCCACCGACCTGCAGGTGGTCAGCGGGAGCTGGGGGCTGTGGCTCCAGGCCGTGGCTCTGGTCGCCGCCGCGCTCGGCGCCATCGTGACCCTGGCCGGGTCACGGGCCGCGTCGCGCTGGCGCCCCTTCGCCGCCAAGCGGCCGGACGCGGCCACCGTGGCCCTGACCGCGGTCGCGGCCGCTGTGCTCGGCTACGCGCTCCTGCCTTCGTGGGACCGGTACCGGACGGTGTCGACGGTCACCGGTCGGGTGATCGTCTCCGAGTCGGGCAGCGTCTTCGCCCGTCACGCGCCCGGCGGCCTCCTGGCCGCCACCGCGCTGGCGTCGGTGGCCTTCTTCGTGGTCCCGCTCCTCGCGGCGCAGACCCGATCGAGCCGCCTGGCCCTCTTCGCCGCCGGCGGGATCGTCGTGGCCGTCGCCTCCCAGTGCGTGTCGGCGTTCGTGGCCGCCATCGAGACCAAGCCCACCACGCCGGGCTGGTCGGCCGGCGCGGTGGCCCTCTACGGGTTGCACGTCGACGGATCGCTCACCCCGTGGTTCGACGCCGAGGTCGTGGCCGCGGTCGCCGTGCTCGCATTGTGCGTGGCCCGCTGGTGGACGGGCGACGGCGAGCCCGGTTGGGGGACATCGCCGGTCACGGGCGGGGGCCCGGCAACGGCCTTCGCTCTCTACGGCTCGACCGCCGCCGGCCCGGTGCCATGGTCGGGCGCGGTGGCCATGCCCCCGCCGCCGAGCACCGCGCCGCCCCGACCGCACGGGTAGCGTCCCGGCCGTGGCGACCGTGTGGCTCAGTGCCCGACTGGCCTGAGCGGCTCGGGGGAAAGTCCCCGGCCCATGGCTCAGCGCGCCGCCGAGGGTCGGACCGCCGCCGGTGACGCCGCCTCCAGGTTGTCGATCAAGCGGGTAGCGCCGGCACGCGCCGCGATCACCAGGCGCACCCGGCCGTCGACCCGGGGCGTGGTGGCGAGGGTCTCGGGGTCGACGGCCTCGGCGTAGTCCAGCGTGAGCACCGGCTCGGTCGTCACCTGGGCGGCCATGACCGCAGCGACGACCTGCGGATCACGCTCGCCGTGCCCGACGGCGGCCGCGCCGGCCAGCAGCGCGCCGTACAGCGCAGGGGCGGCGGCGCGCTCCTCGGGGGTCAGCCTGGCGTTGCGGCTGGAGAGGGCGAGCCCGTCGGCCTCGCGCACCGTCGGGCAGCCGATCACGGCGACCGGGAGGTCCAGATCCCCGGCCATGCGCCGCACCACCTGGAGCTGCTGGAAGTCCTTCTCCCCGAAGTAGGCGCGGGAGGGCCCGGCCACTGCGAAGAGCTTGGCCACGACCGTCGTCACGCCGTCGAAGTGCCCCGGCCTGGCCGCGCCCTCCAGCGCGTCGGTGAGCCCGTGGACGTGCACCGTCGTGGCGAACCCGGCGGGGTACATGACCGTCGCGTTCGGGGCGTACACGAAGCGGGCGCCGGCATCGATGGCCACGGCGACGTCCGTGGCCAGCCGGCGTGGGTAACGGTCGAGGTCCTCGACCGCCCCGAACTGGAGCGGGTTGACGAAGACGCTGACCGCGACCGCGTCGCACTCCGCCGCCGCCCGCCCGATCAGCGAGGTGTGGCCGGCGTGCAGCGCTCCCATGGTCGGGACCAGGCCGACCGTGCCACCGCCGGCGCGCACCGCGTCGAGGGCCTCGGCCATGGCCGCGGGGTGGTCGACGACCGGCCCGCAGAGACTCCCGGCCCGCTCAGCCACGCTTGTTGGTTGCGACGCCGTAGGCCTCCGTGCTCGAAGGGAATGCGCCGGCGCGCACGTCGCTGGCATAGGCGCGCAGGGCGTCGACGGAGGTTTCGCGCAGCGACGCGTAGCGGCGCACGAACTTCGGCTTGAGCCGGTCCTCGAGACCGAGCACGTCGTGGAAGACGAGGACCTGTCCGTCGCAGTCGGCGCCCGCCCCGATGCCGATGGTCGGCACGGGCACGACCGACGAGACCTCGGCGGCGACCGGCGCCGGCACCGCTTCGAGCACGATGGCGAAGACGCCGACGTCGGCCAGCGCCAGGGCGTCGTCCACCAACGCCCTCGCGGCGTCCGCCGTCCTGGCCTGCACCTTGAACCCGCCGAAGGACCGGACCGACTGGGGGGTGAGTCCGAGGTGGCCCATCACCGGAATCTCGGCGTCCACGAGGGCCCGGACCATGGGGAGGCGCTTGCGGCCTCCCTCCAGCTTGATGGCCTGCGCGCCGGCCCTGACGAGCCTGGCCGCGTTGCGCACGGTGTCCGCCGGGCTGATGTGGAAGCTCAACCAGGGGAGGTCGGCGACGATCAGCGGCGCGGGCTTGGCCCGCGCCACCGCGGCGACGTGATGAGCCATCTCGTCGACGCCGATCGACAGCGTGTCGTCGTAGCCGAGGACGACCATGGCGAGGGAGTCGCCGACGAGGATCATGTCGACCCCGGCCTCGCTCGCCATCCCGGCGCCCGGGGCGTCGTAGGCGGTCACCATCACGAGCGGCGGACCGACGCCCTTCCTCGCCCTGACGTCGGCGACGGTGAGGGGCTCGACGGTGTCGATGGACACCTTCAGCACCCCCCTCGGCGCAGGAACGCCGATCCACGGGCGTGACGCGGCAACGTCGGGATGGCCATTGACGATCTCCTTCCGGTCGCCGCAGATGTCGGCGCCACGTCCAGCATGCCGCACCCGGGGACCGACGCGCACGGCCGTCCCCGCAGAGATCAGACGACGCGTCCGAAGATGTTCATCGACACCGTCGTCAGGTGCTCCTGGGCGGCGCGCGTGGCACCCTCCCGATCGCGGGCCCTGACGGCGTCGACGATGGCGTGGTGCTCGCACTGGTAACGGGAGCGGCGCTCGGCCGAGTCGTTGCGCCGCTTGAGCTGGCCCCACACCTGGTTCTCCCTCGACGCGTCGACAGAGCGGTACAGCGACTGGAGCAGCCGGTTGTGGGTGGCGTCGATCAGGCTCCGGTGCAGGGCCCGGTCCCAGGCCTCGAAGTCTGCGTGGCTCTCCGCCGTGTCACCCCCGCGGAGGCTCCTGTCCATCTCCTCGAGATCCCGCTCCGTGGCGTGGAGGATGACGAGTCCCATGGCCTGAGGCTCGATCAGCGATCTGACGGCCATCACGTCCGCCGGGGCCACGTCGGTCAGGGGGAGGAGGGGAGCCCCGGGCCGGGGGGCGCCGACGTCGGGCCGGAGGAACGTGCCCCGTCCGACCTCCCTGGACAACACCCCGGCCGCCTCGAGCTGTGCCAGGGCATGGCGGACGCCCGTCCGGCTGACCCCCAGCTCGTCGGCCAGGCGCCGTTCCGTCGGGAGGCGCCCTCCTGGCCCCACGGGGGATCGGCGGGCCCGGTCGAGGATGCGCTCACTCAGGGCGGAGAGGGTGAAGCCCGGGATGTCCTCGGCCGCGGTCACGCGTCGCCATCGCTGCGGGGTCGCGTGGCGGTGCGTCTCGTTACTCCAACCATTCCAACCAATCTAGCCGGTTCGGCCGTCTTCCCGAGCATCGGAGGCCTTGACTCGTGGAGAAACCCGAGTTAGGGTCCCAACCAATCGGACCAAGTGGTCGACCAGCCCGAGATTGGTCGTTCACTTCGGGGGGCCGAGCACACCGACCAAGGGGAGGCCCAGCGTGCGACTGGCGACGATCAACACCTCGAGGGGCCCGCGCCTCCATGTGCGGGGATCCGACGGGTACACGGACGTGGCCGACGCGTCCGGCGACGAGGCCCACGCCACCCTCGCCGGCGCGCTGGCGGCCGGACGCTCGCTGACCGAGACCCTGGCCCAGCTGCCGACAGGGGGTGGCCACGAGGTCGCCCCGGAGGACTTCGGCCCTGCAGTCCCCGATCCGGGCCGGATCCTCTGCGTCGGCGTCAACTACCGGGAGCACGCCATCGAGGGGGGACGCGAGGTCCCGACCTGGCCGGAAGCGTTCGTCCGCGGCCCCGGCAGCGTGCTCGGCCCGTACGCCGACCTGGTCAAGCCGGCGCTCTCCGACCGCTGGGACTTCGAGGGCGAGCTCGGTGTGGTCATCGGCGAGGGCGGCCGCTATCTCCGAGCAGAGAAGGCGCTCGACGCCGTCGCCGGCTACGTGGTGCTCAACGACGCGTCCGCCCGGGAGTGGCAGCGGGCCAGCACCCAGTGGACCCCGGGAAAGAACTTCGAGGCCAGCATGCCGATCGGCCCCGAGGTCGTAACCCCCGACGAGGTCGACATCCACGACCTGCGGCTGACCACGACCCTCAACGGCGAGGTCATGCAGTCGGCGTCGACGGCCCAGATGATCGTGGATGTGGCCAGCTGCATCGAGTTCTTCTCGTCGTTCACGGTCCTGCGTCCCGGTGACGTCATCGCCACGGGGACGCCGGGCGGGGTCGGCTTCGCCAGGACCCCGCCGGTCTGGCTCGAGCCCGGTGACGTGATCGAGGTCGAAGTCGAAGGGATCGGGACCATCCGCAACCGGGTGGTCGCCGAGGAGGGCGCCCCTCTCGAGTGGCGGTGGAGGGCCGAAGCGAAGTCGACCAGCACGCTCTGAACGGGCGTGGCGAGCGCCGCCACGCACAGCACACGACAGCAGCAGGGGGACAACACGATGAGGTCAGACCACACCACAGGCACGGGTGCCCGGGGGGGAGCCACGGCACGGAGGTCACGTCGGGGGGTGACGCCCCGGCGGGTCGGCGCCCTGGCGGCCGTCGCCGCCATCGGCCTGGCCGCGTGCGGCACGTCCGCGACCACCGGAGGGGGCGCCAGTCCAGCGGCGGCAGGAAGCGCCTCGTCGTCCAAGGGCAGCGTCACCTTCGCCGACCTGGCTCCCTTCACCGGGGTCGACGCCGCCCTGGGACCGATCTACCTGGCCTCCTGCCTCGCCGCCACCCACGACATCAACGTCGCCGGCGGGGTGCTCGGCCACCAGGTCAACTGCAAGGCGGTCGACACGAGGGGCGACCCCGCCGACGCGGTGCCAGCGGCCCGCCAGATGTTTGCATCGACGGGCAACCTGGGCCTGGTGATCGGCGTGACCTCCGACGAGGCCGCCTCGGTGGTGCCGATCATCGACGCCAACAAGACGGTCGTCTTTGCCATGACCGGCCAGTCGGAGTTCGACCACACCCACTTCCCGTACTTCTACCGCCTGGTGGCCCCCGACCTGGCCGAGTCCTACGCCCTGGTCGCCATCGCCGAGCAGAAGCACTACCACCGCCTGGCCATGGCCTTCGGCAACGACATCGGGTCCCAGACCTTCGTCGGCCCTGCCCTCGCAGCCACCAAGCGTGCCGGGCTCCAGGTCGTCGCCAACCAGACCCTCGACCTGCAGGCCAGCACCTTTCGCACCGAGGCCGAGAAGATCGTGGCCGCCCACCCCGACGTCATCCTCACCGAGGCGCTCGGGCCGACAGAGGCGACCTTCCTCTCCGAGATCAAGCAGCTCAACGGTGGGAAGATGATCCCGATCATCGGCACCTCGGCGACCATCGACCCGTCGTGGTACAAGTCGGTGTCCGCGGCCGTGGGCGCCCCCACACTGGCGGCGGACTACGTCGCCGACAACGTCGTGGTGGAGACCAGCGGCATGGCCTACAAGACGTGGGCCGCCTCGCTGACCGCGGTCAAGAGCAAGCTCGGCAGCGGCGGCAACTACACGACCTACCTGACCGCGCCGGGCGCCGTGCATCTCTACGACGGCATGAACCTGGCCGCACTGGCCATGATCGAGGCCAAGAGCACGGTGCCGAGCGTCTACCAGGCCGACATCGCCAAGGTCGGCGACGGCGTGCCGGGAGCGACGGTCGTGACGTCCTACGCCGAGGGGGTCGCCGCCCTGAAGGCCGGCAAGGCCATCCGCTACATCGGCCCTGGCGGCCCGACCAGGTTCGACAGCTACCACGACTCGACCGGCCTGTTCCAGGTGGACAGCTACGACGCCACGGGCAACGTCACCGTCGTCGGCAGCATCTCCTCGAATGTCCTGCGCCAGCTCGGAGGGTGAGGTGAACCTCTTCCTGGCATCGATCGGCTTCGGGCTCGTCTCGGCGGCCGTGCTGGCCATCGCCGCGGTCGGCTTCACCATGCAGTTCGCGGTGACCGACGTGCTCAACCTGGCCTACGGGGCGGTGATGATCGCATCCGCCTACGCCGCCTACACGGTCAACCAGCACGGCGTGTCCGTCTGGATCGGGCTGGTGGTGGCCGCGGTGGTCGGAGCGGTGCTCTCCCTGCTGCTCAACACCTTCATCTACACGCCGTTCCAGCGGCGCAGGGCCTCGCCGGTCGCGCTGGTGATCGTCGCCCTCGGCATGACCCTGATCCTCGAGTTCGGGCTGCAGGCCATCGTCGGCGGCACGAGCGTGTCGTACCGGATGTCCCAGGGCGCGACGGTGAAGCTCGGGGGCCTGCAGCTCACGGTCGTGCAACTCGTGATCATCGCCCTCAGCGTGGTCACGATGGCGGCGGTGCACGTGCTGTTGCGCCACACCCGTCTCGGCAAGGCCATGCGGGCCACGGCGGCCAACCGATCGCTGGCCCGCAACTGCGGGATCCGCAGCGGACGGGTCGTCACCATCACGTGGCTCATGACCGGCGCCCTCTCCGGCATCGCCGGGACGGTCTTCGCCATCGACGCAGGCAGCTTCAACGCCACCAGCACCGACGTGTTCCTCGTCCTGCTCCTCGCCGCCGTGTTCCTCGGCGGTCCCGGCCAGCCCTACGGGGCCATGCTCGGTGCCGGGTTGATCGGGCTGTCGACCGAGGTCAGCGCGGCGTACATCGTCTCCGACTACAAGGACGTCGTGGCCTTCGTGCTGCTGCTCGGCATGCTGGCCTTCAAGCCGACCGGCTTGCTCGGCGCCAGGACCTGAGGGAGCCACGTGGGCACCGAGTTCTACCTCGTCACCATCCTCGTCTACGGCGGGGTCGACGCCATCGCCTGCCTCGGCCTCAGCCAGCAGTTCGGCGTCGCCGGGGTGACCAACTTCGGCTTCATCATCTTCCAGGCGGCCGGCGCCTACGCAGCATCGGTCCTCTCCCTGCCGGCGAAGTCGGCCAACGGCGGCTTCCAGAACTACGTCGGTGGCCTCGGCCTCCCCTTCCCTCTGCCGTGGATCGGCGCGGCACTGATCGGGGGGCTCCTGGCTCTGCCGTTCACCTTCCTCGTGGGCCGCCGCCTCCGGGGCGACTTCGCGGCCATCGGCCTGCTCGTGACCGCGGTCATGGCCAACCTGCTGGTGACCAACTACGTCCCGCTGTTCAACGGGGCGGCCGGCCTGTCGCTGGTCCCCGCACCGCTCGGGGGGGTGCTCAACCCGCAGTCGGTCAGCTACCAGTGGGAGTACGGGATCCTCGCTGCCGTCCTGGCCGTCGGCGTCTACCTCCTGCTGCGACGCCTGACCGAGTCGCCCTACGGGCGGACGCTGCGGGCCATGCGCGACAACGACGTCGTGGCCGACTCGCTCGGCAAGAACCTGCGCGACCTGCGCGTCCACATGCTCGTGCTCGGGGGCGCCATCGCCGGCCTCTCCGGCGGGATCCTCGTGGGGTTCATCAGCCTGTGGGCCCCGTCGGGGTGGACCTACGCCGAGACCATCGTGCTCTTCGCGGCGGTGATCATCGGGGGCGCCGGCAACCACAAAGGTGCGGTCCTCGGAGCGATCATCGTGCCCCTCGGCTTCGAGGAGGCGACCCGATTCATCCCGGCCTTCGGGCCTCCTGGGCTCATCCCGGCCCTGCAGTGGGTCGCCACCGGCATCCTCATCGTGGCGTTCTTGTGGTTTCGTCCCGACGGCATCCTGCCGGAGCGGGTGCGACGGGTCGGTCAGGGGGCCGGGCGCCGCGGTGCGGTCCCCGCCCCTGCGGACCTCCCGGGCACCCCCAGCCTCGACCTGGCGGCCGTCGAAGCGGTGGATGGTGTCGCCGGATTCGGCATCACCCACGCCTCGCCGGCGACCGCCGCCGTGCGACGCTCCCACGGAGGCGACCTCGCCCCGGGCGCACCGGTGCTCGAGGCCCTCGGGCTGGCCCGGACCTTCGGTGGGGTCCACGCGGTCACCGACGCCACCTTCGTCATCAGGCGGGGACAGCTCACCGGCCTGATCGGGCCCAACGGCGCCGGCAAGTCCACCACCCTCGCCATGCTGGCCGGGACCCTCCCCCCCTCCGCCGGCCGGATCCTGCTCAACGGCACCGACGTGACCGCCGTGCCCGCGTACAAGCGGGCCCGGCTCGGGCTGGTGCGCACCTTCCAGCTGGCCAGCGAGTTCAAGCGACTGACCGTGGCCGAGAACCTGCTCTGCGCCGTGCCCGGCCAGCCAGGCGACAGCTTCGGCGGCGCGCTCCGGGGACGTCGCCACTGGGGTGGCGCAGAGGCGGCCAACGTGGAGCGGGCCGCGGCGATCATCGAGCGCTTCGGGCTCACGTCGTACACCGACTCCTACGCCGGGGATCTGAGCGGCGGCCAGCGTCGGCTGGTCGAGATCATGCGGGCCCTCATGGCCGAGCCCGAGGTGCTGCTGCTCGACGAGCCCATGGCCGGTGTCCACCCCAGGCTGGCCCGCCAGATCGGCCAGGAGCTCGTGGCCCTCTGCCAGGAGGGCATGACCATCATGATGGTCGAGCACGAGTTGGCCATCATGGACGAGTTCTGCGACCCCGTGGTGGTGATGGCCGAGGGCAAGGTGCTGGCCGAGGGGACCATGGACGTGCTGCGGGGCAGGCCCGAGGTCGTGGAGGCCTACCTTGTCGGTTGACGGCTCGTCGGCTGGCGGCCACGCGGCTGAAGGCCACGCGGCTGGAGGGACGGGCGCTCCGTCGACGGGTGTCACCCGGCCGGGCTCGGCCCTGCGGATCGAGGATCTGAGCGCTGGCTACAGCGGACGGGCCGTGGTCCAGGATGTCACCGTCCGGGTGGAGCCGGGCCAGATCGTGTCCGTGGTCGGGCCCAACGGGTCGGGCAAGAGCACGCTGCTCAAGAGCATCGTCGGCGTCGTGGACGTGCTCGGCGGCCGCATCGTGCTCGACGACGACGACATCACGGGCACGGCGCCCGAGGACGTGGCCAGGGCCGGGGTCGGCTACGTGCCCCAGATCGACGACGTGTTCGCCCCCCTCTCGGTCAAGGAGAACCTCGAGATGGGCGGCTACCTGCTGCCCACCCGGGAGGTGTCGGCCGCCATCGAGCGGGTGGTCACGGTCTTCCCGCGACTGGCGGAGATGTACCGCAGGACGGCGGGCAAGCTCTCGGGCGGCGAGCGCAAGATGCTGGCCATGGGACGGGTGCTGATGCTGCGGCCCTCGTTGTTCATCCTCGACGAGCCCACCGCCAACCTGGCTCCCCTCATTGCCAACCAGCTCCTCGCCGAGAACGTCAGGCAGCTCGCCGCGGCCGGCGCCTCGGTCCTGATCGTCGAGCAGCGAGCCCGTGCGGTGCTCGAGATCTCCGACCGCACCTTCGTCCTCGCCGGCGGCCGCTTGCGCATGGAGGGGTCGCCGGCCGACCTGGCCGAGAGCCAGGAGTTCGTCGACTCCTTCCTCGGCGGCGGAAGCCGGGCCGAGCCCCCGGGCCATACCCTGATCGAGTGATCACCGCGCCAGGGCCCACCGAAGGTCTACCCGGCCGGCGCGTCGCTCCGGGCTGGGCCCGGGCCGACCGGCGCCTGGTGGAGGCCGCCGCCCTCTTCCCGACGACGGTCATCGGCGACGCCATGCACCGCCTCGGCCCACTGTCCGGGACGATCGGCCCGATGTGGCCGGGGGCGCGCCTGACGGGCACCGCCTGCACGGTGTGGGTCCGAAGCGGCGACAACGCCCGGATCCACCAGGCCATCTCCGCGGCCGAGCCGGGTGACGTGCTGGTGGTCAACGGTCACGGGTCCGTCGCCCACGCCCTCTTCGGCGAGCTGATGGCCCTCGACGCCCGGCGCCACGGCGTCGTGGGCCTCGTCGTCGACGGAGCGGTGCGGGACGTCGATGCCATGGCGGCCCTCGGGTTTCCTGTCTTCGCGGCCGGCGTGTGCCCCGCAGGCCCGACCAAGGAGGGCACCGGCGAGATCGGCTACCCGGTCGCGGTCGGCGGGGTGGTGGTCGCTCCCGGAGACCTCGTCGTGGCCGACGCCGACGGCGTCGTGGTGGTGCCGAAGGCCGACGCCGCCGAGGTGCTCGCCGCGGCCGGGACCAAGCAGGAGTGGGAGCAGGAGCAGCGGGCGGCGCTCCGGGGGGGCGGGCCCGGGGCGCCGAGGCCGAGCGGATCAGCCAGGCCGGTCACCTGAGCGCCAACGGGCATGTAGCACTCGAGGTGCTATCGTTGTAGACGTGGAACGCATAGGTGTCAGAGAGCTCCGGCAACACGCGTCGCGGTATCTGGCGCTCGTCAAGGCCGGGGAAAGCGTGGAAGTGACCGAGCGGGGAGAGCTGATCGCCCTTCTGACGCCGCCGGAGCGGCCTCGCGGGGCACGAGACCGGCTTATCGCCGCGGGACGGCTCGTCCCCGCGGTCAGCCCGAGTGGACGGCTTCGCTCCTCACGACCCCTGCCAGTCGCTTCGGGCGAACCAACCACCCAGGAGCTGCTCGACGCCCAGCGCCAAGAGCGGCTGTGATCTACCTGGACTCCTCGGCGCTGATGAAGTTGGTCCGCCGAGAGGATGAGACCGAGGCGCTACGCAGCTGGCTGGAGGCTCGACCGGAGGAGCCGGCGGTCACGAGTGAACTGGGACGAGTGGAGGTCCTCCGCGCCGCACGGAGGCTCGGCAGCGACGCGATGGCCGAAGCTCGAGCCGTCGTCGGCGACCTCGACCTGGTCCCGCTCGATCGCGCGGTCCAGGATGTCGCGTCCGAGCTGGGCGAGCCCCTGCTGCGCACGCTCGACGCGCTGCACCTCGCCTCAGCTCTGCTGCTCGGCGACGAGCTCACGTCGTTGGTCGCCTACGACCAACGACTCGCCGATGCAGCCGAGGTAGCCGGGGTGCTCGTCACTGCTCCGGGACAGCCACCACCTTCCGGAGATCGTCGAGGCCGTTCATCTTCTCGGAAGCCCCTGTCTTGAAGCGCTTTACCGTATGTCAGCGAGCGGCGTCAACGAGCGACGGTCACGTAGGGTGCGCCGAGTGCGGCCATGGCCGAGCGGATTGCTGGACCGTCGTCACCTTCCCAGACGTACAGCGGGCCGTCGAGGTGCTCGGCTGCGGCCTCGGCCCCGAGCGTCGAGACTCGGTGGGCGTCGCTGATCTCGGCCATGCGGTAGGTGAGCAGCCGAAGGGGCACCACCTCGATGGCGTCGGGGAGCACGAGCAGCGTGCGGCCGAGCGCCCGTCGTTGCTCCGGTGACCAAGAACCGGTGAGGGTCCCGCCCCGGGCGGAGACGACGCTCTTGGAGAGTCGATAGCGGTAGAGGTTGGTGGTGGCGGGTTCGTGCTCGGCGAGCACATGAGCGAGCTCGTCGCCAACGTCGCCGGCGAGGAGGTCCCTGAGGAGGTGGTCGTCGAGGAGAGCCCTGGTCACCTGGTGGCGAGGTCCGCATCGTCGTCCAACGCCCGGACCCGGTCGGCGTGCTCGTCGGGACCGAGGAGATCGTTGAGCAAGCGCCTGCCCTCGCCTTTCGGCACCGTCAGGACCGTCGATGCTTCCACGCCAAGACGACCACGGCGACAGCATGTACCACGACGCACAGCACAACGATGAGGGCCAAGGCCAGGAATCCTCCAAGGGCACCGCTGTCGCCGCCCCGGTCGAACAGCCCCGAGCCGATCAAAGACCAATCGGAGTTGAGGATGCCGTTCGCGGCCACCGCCCCACCGACGACGGTGCGCCAAGCCTCGAGCCCCCGCCGACAGTGGCCTCCGAAACGAGAAGAGCCGCCCGTCGCCAGGGCGGCTTCTCCGTGGTCGGAGCCGGCGTCGATCCGGCGACGTCGCGCTTTTCAGGTGAGCCCTGGGCTGCTTTCCCGAAGTATCCGAGAGTGGCCACGGCTAGGAGAATCGCAGTTAGAAGGCGGTATCGGGCTGGCTGACCATGTCCGCTCATGACGCTCTCGTACCGCCGTCGTCCGCTGCGTGGGGCACGCTTGGGGGCACGACCTGCCCCGATCACGCCCGCCTCGGGATATCTGCCGCAGCCCGGGGAGATATACTTTGTCCCGTGACGAAGCGCTTGGTGGACGTCGATAACGAGAAGCTGGAAGCCGTCCGTTGCCTGCTCGGTACGCAGACGTTGAAGGCGACGGTGGCTGGGGCGCTCGACGAGGTGCTCTCACTCGATCGGCGGCGGAGGGCCTTGCTCACCGAGCGGGGCGCAGCGCCGGCAGCGTTGGCTGACGCTGACGAGCGCCGCGCTGCGTGGGGCTGAGGGCGTACTACCTGGGGGATACGTCCGCCCTGGCACGCCTGGGTCGAGCGGAGGTGGCCAAGCGGCTGATCCCACTCATCGAAGCGGGGCTCGTCGCTCGCTGCACTCCGACGGATCTCGAAGTCGGCTACTCGTCGACCGGGCCCCAAGATCATGTCAGGATGCGGGCGGCGAGGGCAGCTTGGCCCCGGGCAGTGATGGACCAGAAGGTGCTCGACCGGGCGGTGGACGTCCAGGACGTGCTGGCGACGCGCAGTCGCCATCGCGACGCGAAGCTCGCCGATCTGCTCATAGCGGCGGCCGCGGAGGCGGCAGGCCTGGTCGTTCTCCACTACGACCGCGACTTCGAGCTGATTGCCGACGTGACTGGCCAGCCCGTCGAGTGGGTCGTCCCTGCTGGAACCGTCCGCTGACACCCGGGCACCGCTAACTGCAGCAAGCGGTGCGCCCGTGGGCAAAGGCGCCGCAGGGTGACCGCCACCCCCTGGACCGGTCGAGAAGCCAGCGGGGGCTGCCTCATATGGCGGGGGGGTCACCGGGCACCCTCTCGGGCGAGGTATGGGGGACGGCGGTCGCGCTCGCCGGGTCGGTGCCCGCCTGACCTGGGCTGTTGCGGTAGCGGGTTCGACTTACGGGATGTCGTTTCGTCTGCGGGTGGCACGAGCCGGGTGGGTTTCGTTGTTGGGGCGCCGGGATCCGCTGACGCCGGCCGGGTTACCCGGGCGTGCCTGCGGACCCTGGGCGGCGGGCGATGAGTCGGCCGGCGGTGTGGCCGCCGCGGGTGAGCGGCAACCCTGCGAATGGGCATATCTCGATGTCCACCAACGACGCTTTCTTCTCGGCGAACCGCTCGACGAACCTGGCCATCCGCACCCGGTTCTACGAGAGTCGTTATCGGGACTCGATGGCGGCGAAGTGGATACGCGTCGCCGACGACGCCGATCTGCTGGCCGAGGCTCTCGCCGACGCAGCGATGGCGTTGTGCTGCGGCGTACCGATCCCGGTCCCATACCCGTGAGGAGGACGGACGATGAGCGGCAAGGTGGTGTCGTTCCCAGTCCGGGGTACCCCCGCCTGGGCCGCCAACCTGCGAGAACAGATCGAGGAGCTGACGGAACGCCTCCGCGAGCTGCGGGCCGAGCTCGAGGAGATCATGGCGGAGAGGGGGTCGTGACCGGCGCCGGGGTGGTCCTGCCGTTGTCGGTGGCCGAGCTGGCGGTGATGTCCGACGCGCTCGACACCGCGGCCATGCACCTAGCCGACGGGGGAGGGCTCACGGTGACCGGCCGGGAGGTCGACCGGCTCAAGGAGAAGGTCAACTACCTGCTGTGGGCGTTGGAGGACAGCCTGCCGTCCGACCCGGGTCCCGCATGACCGCCGTGCCGGTGGCCCGCTGCGGCGAAGGGTGCGACTGGCGCGGCTGCGACAACCACGACGAGATGGTGACCTTGCAGGAGGACGGCCATGTCCTCGGCTGGATCCTCGCCCAGATGGTCATGTGGGGGGACAACGACCTCGCCGGCAAGGTCGGCCTGTTCGAGATCGGCGACTTCGTTCGAGCACACAACTGGCCCGACCCGGTCAACGCGCGCTGGCTCGCCGACAACTTGGAGGAGATCTTCCGGGCCCTCCACCCCAAGGCGGCCGGCGACACCTGAGCGGTACCGCTCAACCTTCCGCTTCGGGCCCCCGGCTTCGGTCGGGGGTCTGGCGCGTCAGCGGTGCGGAAGTCCCAGGGTTCTCGGAGCCGCCACCAACCGGGCGCTGAGCCCCGCTGGGCACATTGAAGACATGGCAATGCTCATCTTCACCTCATTCCTCGCCCTGATCGCCATTGCGATCGCTGTCGTCCCCGCCGCCGTGATCCTCTGGCAGGACGCCCACCGCCCGGCGCCCGTCGCGGGCGGCTGGAGCGTCCTCGACGAGGCCCACCTCGTGCTCCACACCGAGCAGCGTCCGGCGCTCAGCGCAAGCTGACACCGGACCCCCCCTTCTCCACTTCCGTCTTGGGCCCCTGCGAGAGCGGGGGCCCTTGCGCGTCAGGTCGTTGTGGTGCCGTCTCAGCCCTGTGGCGTCTCGCTATCCGTCAGGTGCTGCCACGGCGGCCTCGCGCTGGCGTCGGCGGCGATGACCGAACCAGGCCGTACCGAAGCTGAAAACCGCCGCCGGGAGGCCGATCCATCCGGCGACCACGTGGAAGGCCAGAAGAAAGAAGCTTGCCGCCATCCCGAGGGCGGTCAAGGTGCGGTAGAGCTGCTCGTGCCGGAAGGGCCTCACGGTCTAATCGTATGAGTCGTGAGCCGGTCCCGCTGGGCTCGACTTGTCCGAAAATGGCAGAGTCTCCAAATCCGGACAGCCACCGCCAGCGACCCGAGACCGTCACCGGCTGGGTACACCGCATCGGCCGGCCGAAGTCATCGCCGACGACCCAGGCGAGGCAGCCTGGAGGCGTGACCACGAGTCGAGCATGTCGTCGATCATCGGGCCACGCAAGCGCGGTGGTGTGACGGTCCGGCCGTGATCCGCGCCGGCCAAGCGGGCCTCCGCGATGCTGCACGTATGACGATCCTCGCTGCCACCTCGGGGGCGGACCTAGCAGTTGCGTTCGGTACGTGTGGCGCCTTTGGCACGTCGCTGTTCGTGGCCATCTACGCGGTTCGCCAGTTCGGTGCCGCCCGACGCCTCCGAGAAGATCAGGCTAGGCCCTACGTCTACGTCGACTTCGAGGTGGACGAGCGGCAGATGATCTTCATCACCGTCAAAAACGGGGGTAAGACCGGAGCATCGGACGTGTCCTTCAAATGCGAGCCTGCCCTGCGGTCGTCTCGCGACGATCCCAGCGTTGAGGGACGGTCGTTGCCCAGTGGGTTTCTCGACCAAGGCTGGGCGCATCTGCCGCCCGGCAAGGTCATCACGTCCTGGTTCGACACGAGCCCGCATCACGCCGCCGCGAAGCTGCCCGACCGGTACGAGGTGACGGCGAACTACAAGGCGCCTGCACTGAAGAACCGCGCGCTCGGCCCGGAGACGTTCGTCCTCGACCTCTCGTCGTACCGGGGCCGGTGGAATCAGAGCCCGAAGGCACTCCCCGAGCTGGTGGACGTTGCGAAGGAGATGGTTCAGGAGTTCAAAGGGTGGTCCGGCTCGAAACCGCTCGGAGTGGTCGGCCAGGATCGGCACCAATACGAGCAGGAGACTGCTCAGCAGCACGCCATCTGGCTAGCTGACATAGAACAGCTGGCTCAGCAGGACGAAGGCGGGTCACCTTCCACGGAGTAGCGCGCCGCCCGCCGCTGTCCCATGGTGAGTCCGCGGTGCTTCGCCGACGTAGGCGACGACGGGGGCGGCTTGGGCCGGCTTGAACTGGCCGAAGATGGGTTTGCCCGAGGCGAGGCCGATCTCGATGAAGGTCTTCAGGTACGACTTGAGGGTCCTCAACCAGTGCGCTTGGTCCGCGGCGCGAACCCGTGACACCTACCTGTCCGCCCAGTTCTGGCGTCTCGCCCGGCGGATCGGGAAGAAGAAAGCCGCGGTCGCGGTCGGCCACTCGATCCTGGTCATCGCGTGGCACCTGATGACCAACGGCTGCGCCTACGAAGACCTCGGCGGCGACTACTTCGTCACCCGAGACGCCGACCGGGCACGCCAGCGAGCCATCTCCAACTCCAAGGCCTCGGTTTCAACGTCACCCTCGAACCCGCAGCCTGACCCCCCACTGGCGAAGACCAGGCCAACCCACCCGCCTCGCCACCACGCTGGTCCTGACACTCATGGATCGATTCTCGTTTCGGGTCAGGAGACGAACCGATGAAGGGCAGCACGATCAAGCGAGGCTCGACCTGGACCGCCTACTGGTCCACGACTGACCCGGCCACCGGGAAGCGCCGGCAGCACTCCAAGGGCGGCTTCCGCATCCAGAAGGACGCGCGGGCGCATCTCAACGCGATCATGGACCAGGTCGGCCAGGGCGGCTGGAAGCCGGACACGAAGCTGACCGTCCGCCAACTCCTCGAGGACCACTGGCTGCCAGCCAAGAAGGCCGAGGGGCTTCGCCCGGCGACGGCCAGCCTCTCCCGGCGGGCGATCGACACGTGGCTGGTCCCGCACGTCGGCGGTCTCGACGTCCGCCAGCTGACACCGGCCACGCCCGGCACGCTCGCCGAGACGTTGCGGACGGCTGGCCGTCGCGGAGGGAACGGACTGTCGCCCCGGTCGGTGCAGATCGCCGTCGGGACCCTCAAGTCGGCGACGTCGTGGGCGGCCCGGAACGACCTCCTCGCCCGCGACCCGCTCGCTAACTATCGGCGGCCGAAAGTGTCTTCGCCGGTGATGAAGTCATGGAGCCCCGAGGAGGCGCGTGCCTTCCTGGCGGCGACCGGCTCGGATCGGCTGGCTTCGGCTGGGCGCTACTCCTCACCCGGGGACTGCGCCGAGGTGAGCTGTGCGGGCTCCGCTGGGACGACGTCGACCTCGACGGCTCCAGTGTCCGGGTCGTCCGCACCCGTGTCCTCGTCGACGGCCGGCCCGAAGAGTCCCTGCCGAAGACAGCGGCCGGGCGTCGGGCCGTACCCCTCGACGCCCGTCTCGTGGCTCTCTTGCGCCGCCACAAGGCGGTCCAATCGGCCGAGAAGCTTGCAGCCGGTGTCGCGTACGACGACGGGGGGTGGCTGGTCGCCGACGAGCTCGGCCAGCCGTATTACCCGGACAGCATCTCGGGGATGTTCGAGAAGAAGGTCAAGGCCGCCGGTCTGCGCCGGATCCGTCTCCACGACCCCCGGCACACGGCCGCCACGCTGATGTTGGCCGACGGTGTGCCGGTCAAGACCGTCGCCGACCTGCTCGGCCACGACCCCCGGTGACGTTGAGCACCTACGCCCATGCCGTGCCCGGGCTGGGTGAGGCCGCAGGGGAGGCACTCTCGGCCCGGCTGCTCGGCTGAGACGCCTCCGTTGACAATCGGTTGACAAGCACGCAGAAGGCCCCTCCGGAAGAGGGGCCTTCGAGGCTGTGACCAGCCACTTTGCGGTGGTCGGAGCCGGCGTCGATCCGGCGACCTCGCGCTTTTCAGGCGCGCGCTCTACCAGCTGAGCTATCCGACCGCGGACCTGACGGGATTTGAACCCGCGACCTCCGCCTTGACAGGGCGGCGTGCACTCCAAACTGCACCACAGGTCCTTGCGACACCCGCAAGGGCTGGAGCGCCACTCTAGCGTCCGGCCCGAACCCGCGCCTCCGGCCTACCTGACGGCCACGTCGGTCCCCGGTGCGTCGGCCCCGTTGGCGTTGGGCGGGGTGGCCGAGTCCTTGACCGATCCCCGCAGCGTCTCGTAGAGGGTCAGTCCCTGCGACGCCAGGCCGGCGACCAGGGTCGAGAGGCCGTCGCTGCCGTCGAGGACCGTGAGGTTGGCGCCCTGCAGTCCCTCGGCGGCGGCGCGCAGCATGTCGGGCAGCTGGGCGATCATCTGCTGGTCGAGCGACACCCGGTTGTTGGCCGCGGCCGCCTCGGCCAGCTTGCGGATCTTCTCGGCCTCCGCCGCCGCGGCGATCTTGGTCCGCTGCGCGTCGGCTTCGGCGGGACGGACGACCTCGGCGACGAGCTGCTGCTGGCGGAGGAGGGCGTTGCGCTCGGCGAGGGCCGTGCGGGCCTCGAGCACGTCCTGCTCGGCCTGGGCGGCGGCCAGCGGGCCGGCCTGGCCGGCGGTCGACTGGGCCTTGTCGACCTCGGCTTTGTAGCCCGCCTTGGCGATGTCGGTCTGCCGGCCGTACTCGGCCTGGTTGCGCTGCGACTCCTGCTCGGCCATGGCCGAGGCCTGGTCGGCCTGGGCCTGGGCGATGCGGGCGTTCTGGCGGACCGCAGCCACGTGGGGGGCGGCGAGGGCGGCGATGTAGCCGGAGCCGAGGTCGTCGATGCTCTCGATCTGCAGGGCGTCGACGACGAGGCCGATGCGCGACATCTCGATCTTGGAGGCGTCGAGCGCCTCCTCCGCCAGGCGCTGGCGCTCCCTGATGATCTCCTCGACGGTCATCGAGCCGATGATCGAGCGCAGGTGGCCGGCGAAGATCCGCCCGGTGAGCACGCTCATCTTGGCCTCCTCGTCGAGGAACCGCTGGGCTGCGTTGGCGATCCCCTCGAAGTCGGCTCCGACCTTGAAGGCGATGACCGCCTTGACGTTGACCGCGATGCCCTGCTGGGTCACGCACTCCTCGGCCACCTCGGCCTCCTGCATGGACAGGGTGAGGAAGCTGACCCGTGAGCGGAACGGCAGCACGAATGCGCCGTGTCCGGTCACGATCCGAAACGGCAGCGCCTCGTGCTGCTTCCCGCCGCTGATCAGCATGGCCTCGTCAGGACGAGGTACGTGCCATCCGAACATGTCTCCCACCTTTCCGGGGCGGCGCATGCCGACCCGATCCGCGACTCAACCTGCGAACACCGTCACCTCGACGCCCCGGCCCGGTCTGCGACCGACGACCAGGATCTTGCGGCCCTGGTCGATCGGCTCCTCGCTGAACGCGATGAACGACTCGGAGACCCCGCGAAACGAGACCTGCGCCTCACCAGGGGCGTCGCCGCCACGAATCCGCGTGGTGACGTAGCCGAGGGACCCCACCAGCGAGTCACCTCCACGTTCGGTCATCGTCGGCTCCAGCTGGTGGTCGGTGGGGCGAAGCGTAGCCCTGCTCACGACGCTTGCTCCGCTGACGCGAGCATGCGGTGCCGGGGTAGGTAGGGGAAATGGCCGATCCTCTCGACGCAACGTCCGCCGGTGCCCTCACCCTGGGCGGCGACCTGACCCTCAACCGGATGGGCTTCGGGGCGATGCAGCTCGCGGGCCCCGGGGTGTGGGGACCGCCGACCGACCCGGACGAAGCCGCCGCGGTGCTCCGCCGGGCGGTCGAGCTCGGCGTGACCCACATCGACACCAGCGACTTCTACGGGCCCGCCACGGTCAACGAGTTGATCCGCTCGACGCTCGCGCCGTACCCGGCCGACCTGGTGATCGTCACCAAGGTCGGCGCCCGCCGCTCGGCCGACAAGGGGTGGCCGCACGCACTCGGACACGACGACCTGGTCGCCGCGGTCCACGAGAACCTCGACCACCTCGGCCTGGACGCCCTGCCCGTCGTCAACCTCCGGGTCGGGAACGTCGACGGGCCGAGGGACGGGTCGGTCGCCGAGCCCTTCACCACCCTGGCCGAGCTGCAGGGGGAAGGGCTGATCCGCCATCTCGGGGTGAGCAACGTGACCCCGGCGCAGCTGGCCGAGGCGCAGTCCATCGCCCCGGTGGTCTGCGTGCAGAACTCCTACAACGTGGCCCAACGGGTCGACGATCCCCTGGTCGACGAGTGCGAGAGCCAGGGCGTGGCCTACGTGCCGTTCTTCCCGCTCGGCGGCTTCAGCCCCCTGCAGTCGTCGACCCTCGACGAGGTGGCGGCCGAGGTCGGCGCCTCCTCGCGCCAGGTGGCGCTGGCCTGGCTCCTGCAGCGCTCCGACACCGTGCTGCTCATCCCGGGGACGTCGAACGTCCGGCACCTCGAGGACAACGTGGGGGCGGCCTCGCTCCACCTGGACGACACCGCCGTCGCCCGCCTCGACGCCCTGGCCGGCTGAGCCGGCCTCGGGCCCGGGTCGGGGTGATTGGTTAGCAATGGCAACGAATGGGGGTAACCTGACGTCAACGTGAGATTTTCAGGAGACGGGCACCGATGGGCATGACGGCGAGCACGAGCGACGAGAGCGGGATCACCGGGACGGCGGCCCGGGCGGCCAAGCCGTCGCGCTACAAGTGGATCGCCCTGTCCAACACGACGATCGGGATCCTGATGGTGACCATCAGCGGCTCCATCACCCTGATCTCCCTGCCCAACATCTTCAACGGCATCCACCTGAACCCCCTCCAGGCCGGCAACACGAGCTACTTCCTCTGGCTGCTGATGGGCTTCCTGCTGGTCACGGCCGTGCTGGTGGTGAGCCTCGGACGGGTCGGCGACATGTTCGGCCGGGTCCGCATGTACAACCTGGGCTTCGCCATCTTCACGTTCTTCTCCATCCTGCTCTCCGTGACCTGGATGACGGGCAAGGCCGGAGCGCTCTGGCTGATCATCATGCGGATCTTCCAGGGCGTGGGGGGCGCCTTCCTCTTCGCCAATTCGAGCGCCATCCTCACCGACGCCTTCCCCGAGGACCAGCGCGGCCTGGCCCTCGGCATCAACGGCGTCGCCGCCATCGGCGGGTCGTTCATCGGGCTGATCGTCGGCGGCGTCCTCGCTCCGATCGAGTGGCGGCTGGTGTTCCTCGTCTGCGTGCCCTTCGGCCTGTTCGGGACGGTGTGGGCGTACCTCAAGCTGGTCGACAACGGCGTCCGCCAGCCCTCCAAGATCGACTGGTGGGGCAACCTGACCTTCGCCATCGGGCTGATCTCCCTGCTCACCGGCATCGTCTACGGCATCCAGCCCTACGGCGGCCACGACATGGGCTGGACCAACCCGGGCGTGCTGGCCGGGGTCATCGGAGGCATCCTGACCCTCGTCCTCTTCGGCTGGATCGAGCGGCGGGTGCAGGCCCCCATGTTCCACCTGGAGCTGTTCCGGATCCGGGCGTTTGCCGCAGGCAACCTGGCCAACCTGCTCGGCGCGCTGGGTCGTGGCGGCCTGCAGTTCATGCTGATCATCTGGCTGCAGGGCATCTGGCTGCCCCAGCACGGCTACAGCTTCATCCAGACGCCGCTGTGGGCCGGCATCTACATGATCCCCCTCACCGTCGGATTCCTGATCGCCGGGCCGATCTCGGGAGTGCTGACCGACCGGTACGGGGCCAGGCCCTTCGCCACCGGCGGCATGATCGGAGCGGCCGTGAGCTTCGGTCTGCTCGAGGTCCTGCCGATCAACTTCGGCTACACCTGGTTCGGCCTGATCCTGCTGCTCATGGGCCTGTCGATGGGCCTGTTCAGCTCCCCCAACCGCGCCGGCGTGATGAACAGCCTCCCGCCCAACCAGCGGGGCGCGGGCGCCGGGATGATGACCACGTTCCAGAACGCCGCCCAGGTGCTGTCGATCGGGATCTTCTTCTCCGTCATCACCATCGGCCTGGCGTCGTCCCTGCCGTCGCACCTCTACAGCGGCCTGGTCGGCAACGGCGTCCCGTCGGCGGTCGCCCACCGGGTGGCCGGCGAGCCGCCCATCGGTGCGCTCTTCGGCGCCTTCCTCGGACTCGACCCGATCCAGCAGCTGGTGCCGCACAGCGTCCTGGCCGGCCTGACCGGCCACCAGCAGGCGCTGCTCACCGGGAGGAGCTTCTTCCCGCGGCTGATCACGGCGCCGTTCGGCACCGGGCTGCACTACGCGTTCGACTTCGCCATCGTCTGCTCGCTGATCGCCGCCGTGGCCTCCTGGCTGCGAGGCGGCCGGTACGTGCACGGGATGGCGTCGGCCACCGCCCCGGCCACCACGGTCGAGTCCCGGCCGGAATGGTCCGAGGCCGACCACGACGCTCCGGTCGGCGAGGTGCTCGTGGGTAGCCGGGTGGGAGCGTCCGTCGGGTCGGCCCGCAGCGGCACATGGAGCCCGGGTTACGACGGCCACGGCAATGGCGATGGTCACGTCGCCGGGAACGGCAACGGCGACCGCCGGGTGGCTGTCGACGGCAATGGCGATGGTCACGTCGCCGTGAACGGCAACGGCGACGGGCGGGTGGCCGGCAACGGCCAGGTTGCCCTCAACGGCAACGGCGTCGACCACGTCGCCAGCGACGCCGACGGTCGAGTCCCGGTCGACGGCGGTGGTTCGTCGAACGACAGTCGTTCGGCCAACGGCCAGGACCCCGCCAACGGCAACGGGCAGGACCTCGGCAACGGGCAGGACCTCGGCAACGGGCAGGACCTCGACGACGGGCAGGACCTCTCCGCCGGCGACCCCCGGGCTCCGCTCGCCGCCGATACCCCGACCTCCGGCGTCGCCCCGACCCCTCGGGCCCCCACCGAGGTGGCATCGGTCCGACCCGACGCCGTGACCGCCCCCGCCGGCGAGGAGCCGGTCGACCACGAGGCGTCGGTGACCGTCACGTTCCGCTGGCGCCGCTCCCGGGGTGGACCCGCCCGACGCTGAGCGGGCGACCGTCCGCATTTCCGCCGTGACGTGAACCACAGCAAGCAAAGTGCTTGCTGTGGTTTCTGTAGCGGGCGGCGAGGGCAGGACCAAGACATGAATCTCGGGACGATCGACATCGGCAAGCTGCGGGGCGTCGGGGACAAGTTCGTCGGCCTCGCCAAGGAGACCACCGGCGTGCTCATCGGCAACGACCGGCTGCAGGAGGCGGGCGAGGCCCAGCAGACCCGGGCCACCGAGAGCCTCAAGGCGCTGCGGGACGAGACCAGGGCCCAGGCCAAGGAGGCGAAGGCCGACTCCCTGGGGCGGTCGAATTCCCGCAGCGGTGGCTCCGGGGTGTTCGCCCAGGCCAAGGGCAAGTTCGAGCAGACGGCAGGACGCGTCGCCGGGGACAGCGACCTGACGCGCAGCGGAGAGGCGGACGAGGAGCGCGGCTCGACGCAGCGGAGCGCCACCAAGGACCGCGTCACGGCGAAGGCCCACGAGGCCAAGGCCAGGTCGGCCGAGAAGGCCCAGGGCGCCGCCGACCGCTGACACCGCCGGCCGCCGGTCGCCGCCGAGTCCTCCGCGACGCGATCGGCGCGTGGTCGGCTGCGTCCACGTGAGCGGCCCGTGGGAGAATCCGCCGGTGCGCCACGCTGAGCCCCGCCGGCGCGTGGCTACCCGGCCGATGCTCGCTGTGCTCGGAGGGCTCGCCCTGGTCGTCACCGGATGCGGATCGCCGGGACGGGCCGCCCCCGTCGGCACCACCACGCCGGCCACGCTCCACGCCGCCCCCGAGCCGGCGGTCTCGCCGGTGCCCAGCGCGCCGGCCGCCGGGGTCAGGGTCGCGGTCGGCCACCAGCCCGAGGGGCTCGCGGTCGACGCCGCCGGCGTGATCGCGGTGGCCGTGCGCCAGCCCGACGGCATCGACCTGATCGACCGTCGCACCCACCGGGTCCGATTCGTCCCCCTCGAGGGGGCGGCCAGGCACCTCGAGCTGGCCGGGCGGCGCGGACCGCTGCTCGTGCCCGACGAGACCAGCGACCGCATCGACGAGCTCGCCCTCCCCTCGGGGCGCGTCGTGCTGTCCGTGCCGGTCGGTCACCAGCCCCACGACGCGGCGGCCACCGGCTCGGGCCCGACGGCGACGCTCTTCGCCGGCGACGAGCTGGCCAGCACCGTGCACGTCATCCGCCGCGGCCGGGTCGTGCGGATCGTGCCGGCGCCCCTCCAACCCGGAGGCCTGGCCTTCACCGCAGGATCGGTGCTCGTGGTCGGGGTGCGCGCCCGGCTGATCGCCGCCTACCGGCCCGACGGCACCCGGACGTCGTCGGCGGCCGCCGGCGTCGGCCCGACCCACGTGGTGGCCGGCCCGACGGGGGTGGTGTTCGTCGCCGACACCCTGGGAGGCGCGGTCCTCGCTTACCGGGTGCACGGCGGCACCGTCACCCAGACCGGTCGGTTTGCCGTCGGCCCCCGCCCCTACGGGCTGGCCTACGATCAGCGCACCGCCTGGCTGTACGTGACCCTCACCAGATCCGACCGCCTGCTCGCGCTGCGCACCGCCGGCGGCGCGCCGAGCGCCACCCGGTCGTGGGCCACCGGTCGCCAGCCCAACTCCGTGGCCGTCGATCCGTCCACCGGGACCGTCGTGGTCGCCGACACCCGCGACGACCGGATCCAGCTGATCACCCCCTGAGCTGGTCACCCGCCGTCCGGGCGGCCACGTCCCCGAGGTGGCCGAGGGCCCGCCAGCACAGGGGGACGTAGAGCGGCGCCCACGCCGGCACGCCGATGCTGGCGTCGGTCGAGCCCGGGTCGTCGGCCACGGCCTCGACGGTGTGATCGGTCGCCGGGACCGACGCCACCGACCAGGCCCAGTGGTGCCCGTCGTCCCAGGCCGTGACCCGGAACGGCACCCAGACGCCGAGCGCCGTCTGGACCCGCCCGGTGGCCCCCGGTCGCAACCGCCGGCCGCCGCCGTCGAGTCGGGCCGCCCCGATCGAGGGGCCCCACGCCGGCCAGCGGCGGATGTCGATCAGCGCCTCCCACACCGCGTCCGGGGGCGCGGGCAGGCGACGGGAGGCCCGGAGGAGTCGCACCGCGCCGGTCTACCACCGCGCCACGCGACCGCGACGCGTGCCATGCTGGCCGCAGCGGCCGACCGGTCGGCGGTGGTGGGTCGCCCCTGAGGTGGTCGGTCGCTCCGGGGGGAGAGGAAGAGGATCGTGGCGTTCAGCGTGGAGGAGATCCGGGATGCGCTGCGGGCGCTCGACAGTGTCCGCTACGCCGGGGGCGATCTGCAGACCGCCATCGACCGCATCGTGGGCACCACCCACCAGCTCTTCGACGTGGACGGCGCCGCGCTCATGCTGGTCGACTCGCAGTTGGCCCTCAGGAACGCGGCGGCGTCCGACGAGCGCCTGCAGCGCCTGGAGGAGCTCCAGCTGCGCTACGACGACGGCCCCTGCATCGACGCCTTCGAGACCAAGGCGCTGGTTGGCTGCGACGACCTCGAGGCCGAGGGACGGTGGAAGGCCTTCTCGGCCGACGCGGCGGACGCCGGGTTCCGTGCCCTGCTGGCCAGCCCCATCCCCTACGCCTCCGACGCCGTGGGGGTCGTGGTGGTGGTGTCGACCAAGGCCCGCGCCTGGTCTCCCGAGGGTGAGCTGGCGCTGATGGCGTTCACCGATCTGGCCGCGCTGGCCATCGCCACCGGTCTGCAGAGCGAGGAGCGCGGCGACCGGGCCGATCAGCTCCAGGGCGCACTCGACGCACGGGTCACCATCGAGCAGGCCAAGGGGGTGCTCGTGGCCTCCGAGCACATCACGCCACGCGAGGCCTTCCAACGCATCCGCAGCGAGGCCCGCAGGACCCGGCAGAAGAGCGCCGACGTGGCCGCGACCATCGTCGAGGCCGCGGCGGCGCGTGCGGCACGCTGAACCCCGGCGGGTCGTGCCGGGCAACTCGACCTGGGGCGCACGCGGACGAGGGGCCGGGCCACGACAGGCCCGACCCCTCGCCGACCGCCGAGCAGTGCCGACGGCCTAGTAGTAGTGCCGGCGCCCGCCGACGGCGTGACCGAGGGCGCCGAGGGCGACCAGGATCAGGCCGACGACGAGGACGACGAGCCCGATCGTCCAGACGATGGCGATCTTGGTGAGCAGTCCGACGACGAGCAGGACGAGTCCGATGATGATCATGAGGGTGCTCCTGGGGTTGGGGTGAGGCGTGGGACCGCGCCCGGGTGGGCGCGGGTGCTGCAGCGGCAGACGTCGCCACGCGACCTCCGCCGACAGTCGGGCGCCGGGCGGCGACGCGACGGGTAGGTCGGCGGTGCGGAAGCACGTCGTTGGGCCCCCGCACCGCCGAAGCTCAGGGCGGCGAGAGGACCGTCGGCAGGCTCCGACGGCGTTCTTGCGATCTGCTCATCGACAGCAACCTCTCACCAGCCGGGACATCGAAGTCAGGTGGACGGATCTCCGTCAGAGACCTGATGTCGCTCGGGGACGGGTCGCGGGGAGCAGGGCGACGATTGATGTAAGTATCCCCGGTCGCGACCGGGGCCAAACCACTCCCCGGTTGGCGGCCAGCGACAGGGTGATCACCGGATCCAGCCCGCGGCGGAGGCGCTTCCCGCACTAGACACGGCGCATGCCTGCGACCGACTGGTTCCTTTCGGCGTCCGAGCGGGCCAACGACGCCACCGTCATCGACCGCCGCCACGAGGACGGCGAGGCGTGGACGACCGGCAACGAGGTGACCCCGATGGTGCACGGGGCGGTGTACTTCGCCGCCCTCGTCGAGGCGGTGCGGGCCACGAGGGCCGGGGACCTGGTGCTCTTCGCCGACTGGCGGGGAGACCCCGACGAGCATCTCGACGCGGACGGCACCGAGGTCGAGAGCCTGCTCGGCCACGCCGCCGAGCGGGGAGTGGTCGTGCGGGGCCTGGTGTGGCGGTCCCACCTCGACAAGCTGCAGTTCTCCGCCAGCGAGAACCGGCACCTCGGCGAGGACATCAACGCGGCCGGGGGACTCTGCCTGCTCGACCAGCGGGTGCGCCCCGGCGGCTCGCACCACCAGAAGTTCGTGGTCCTCCGGTATCCGGGTCGCCCCGAGCTCGACGTCGCCTTCGTGGGGGGCATCGACCTGTCGCACAGTCGACGTGACGACGCCGACCACGGTGGCGACCCTCAGCGCCAGCCGATGGCGGCGGTCTACGGGCCCACGCCGCCGTGGCACGACATCCAGCTCCGACTCCGCGGTCCCGTGGTCGGCGACGTCGAGGCCGTGTTCCGGGAACGGTGGGACGACAGGACCCCGCTGTCGCTCAACCCGGTCCGCCTGCTGCGCGACCGGCTGGCCGGGGCCGACGCCACCGGACGGACCCTCCCCACCCAACTCCCCGACCCGGCCAGGCAGGGGAGCCACGCCGTGCAGGTGCTGCGGACCTACCCGCCGCGCCGCCGCCCCTACCCCTTCGCGCCCGACGGCGAGCGCAGCGTGGCCCGGGGGATCTCCAAGGTCCTCGGGCGAGCCCACCGCCTCATCTACGTCGAGGACCAGTACCTGTGGTCCAAGGAGATCGCCTCCGGTTTCTGCCGGGCCCTCGTGGCCGACCCCGCGCTCCGGCTGATGGCCGTGCTGCCCCGCTTCCCCGACCAGGACGGCAGATCGTCGCTCGCCCCGAACCTCGTGGGCCGGTACGAGGCCATGCACATGCTGCTGGGGGCCGCCCCCGACCGGGTCGCCTTCTACGGCATCGAGAACCACTCCGGCGTGCCCGTCTACGTCCATGCCAAGGTCTGCGTGGTCGACGACGTGTGGGCGAGCGTCGGGTCCGACAACTTCAACCGCAGGTCCTGGACCCACGACTCCGAGCTGTCGTGCGCGGTGGTCGACGAGGGCGGGCAGGGACCCGGGCGCGACTACGCCCTGACCCTGCGCTTGGCCCTCGCCGCCGAGCACCTCGACCGGGACGAGGGATCGCTCGGCGAGCTGGCCGACCACGTCGCCGCGTTCGACGCCTTCGCGGCGTCGGCACATGCCCTCGACGCCTGGCACGACGGGGGTCGGCGCGGGCCTCGCCCGGCGGGCCGGCTCCGGAGCTACCCGCTGCCCGCGCTGTCGCGCCTCGACCGGCTCTGGTCCCGGCCCCTGTACCTGACCGTCTACGACCCCGACGGGCGCCGCCTGGCCATGCGCGCCCGCCACGAGCTCTGACCCCGGGCTCCCGGCAGGAGCGCTTGGAGCGCGCTCAGGCCGGCTGGTAGCGGTACACCTCGTCGTCGTCGACGCTGCGCAGGATCCGGCCCTGGGCGACGAGGAGCTCGAGGTGGGCGGCGGTCTCGCTGACCGCCAGCATCTGGTTGAAGGTGTCGAGCTCGTCGAGGGTCCGGCCCCGCCGGGTCCAGCGAAGGATGCCGGCCGCCTCGAACGCCGTCACCGCCCCCCTGCCGATCGCCTCCTCCGTCTCGTCGAGCCGCCGGCCGTGATGGTCGACCAGCTGGTCGACGCGTGCGTGGACGCTCGGCGCCACCTGCCCGTGGGCCGGGAGCAGGAGAGCGTCGGGGAGCGCACGCACCTTGGCGAGGGAGGAGAGGAAGTCGCCGAGCGGGTTGGCCGCGAGCTCGGGCTCGAAGCCGATCGACGGGGTGATGGTCGGCAGCACGTGATCCCCGGCGAAGAGCAGGCCACCGGCCCGGTCGTGGAACACCACGTGGCCGCGCGTGTGCCCCGGCGTCTCCACCGCGTCGAGCGATCTCCCGCCGTCCAGAGCGATGAGGCCCGGCTCGATCCAGTCGTCGGGACCCTCCCAGACGGCTCGCTCCGCCGCGCTGGCCGCCGCATCGAAGCCCGCCTCGATGGCGGCGGCGATCGGAGCGGCGCCCGACCGGCGCAGGTGACGGAGCTGCGCGCCCATCGGACTGTGCCTGGCGTCCAGGGTCTGCTCCATGGAAGGCCGCTCGCCGGCGCCGAGGCTGACCCTCGTGGCCGCCTCCCTGCGGATCTCGATGGCCTGGGTGTAGTGGTCGCGGTGGATGTGGGTGATCAGGAAGCGGTGGATGTCGGCCACGCCGGCGTCGAGGGCCCGCAGCGCCCCGCCGAGCAGCTCGCGCGCCACCGGGATGTCCCACCCCGAGTCGACCAGCACCAGTCCGTCGCCGTCGTCGATGGCGTACACGTTGACCGCCCTGAGCCCGTCGTTGGGGAGGGGGAGCGGGATCCGGTGGACGCCGGGGGCGACCTCGAAGACCCCGGACTCGGTCCAGTCGCCGGATGCTGTCGTCGCCGCGCTCATCGCTCTCCCTCTCGCACGAGGAGCCGTTCTAGCAACCTTCACCCGGCGTACGGCAGTCCTGGCCTCTCACGACCGCGCCGCGCCGACCATCGCGGCAGCCAGATCGGCCTGTCCGGCCGCGGTGGGGTGCTCGTCACAGCGACCATCGGCGAGGCGGATGAGCAGTCCCGACGCACACAGGTCGCCGCCGTGGGAGGTGGCAGCCCGGACGAAGGCGGCGGATCCGTCCGCCACGGCACCCCCGTAGGCCCTGGTCACCGCAGCGATGATGGCGTCGAGGGAGGCGACCGCTCCCCGCTCGGCTCGCGTCGGGCTGTAGTAGGACAGCGCGACCAGGCGCCCCCGGTACCCGGCGGTCGTGCGCAACGACCTGAGGATGGTGGTCAGGCCCGTGCGGATCTCCGAGGCCAGGGCGGACCGCTCCCTCGGCGACCTGCAGGCGTCCGTCGTGGTCTGCGCGCAGACGGCGATGTCGTTGAGGCCGATGTCGATGGTCACGAGCGTCACGTGGCGGTGGGTCATCAGGTAGCGGATGGCGAACGCCAGCTGCGAGCCGGCATACGCGGTGTGGAGCGGGAAGGCGGTCCGGTAGCCGCCGCCCCTGCCGTCGGTGTTGTCGCAGCCGTTGCTCGGCGCGCCGGGCGAGATCATGCTGGCGACCGTCTCGCCGGGACAGGACGCGTCGACCACGTCGAGGCCGAGGGTCCGACCGACGAGCTCGGGGTAGCCGACGAACCGGGCCGGGTCGTGATAGTCGGGGCGGGATGTCTGGCCGCTCGGCTGGTAGCCGAACGCCACCGAGTCGCCGAGGGCCAGCTCCACGCCGCCGGACCCCTTGGCGGCAACTCCACCCGACCCGCATGCCGCGGCCACGACCACCACCGCTGCGGCGCAAGCCAGGGTGCGCAGCCGAGCTCGGCGGGCGTGGGCCGTCAAGGGAAAGCGGCCCGGTGGGTGCCCCCGGTGGCGAAGCGGTCCAGGGCCCGTGCGGTGTCGAACGGGCAGCTCAGGTCGAGGCGGCCGTGGATGAGCACGCCGGGAGTGCTCCGACCGCAGCCCCGCTGATCGAAGAGCACGGCCCGGTCGCGCCCGGGACCGAACTTGCGGCGCATGCGCTCGTTGCAGACCTGGCCGGGGCCACCGTGGACCATCACGGCGGGCGTGCCCTCCGGGTGACCACAGACCTCCCAGTACACCGAGTGGCCGTCGCCGACGTCGAGCATCCCGTGGTCATAGGGCTCGACGGGTGGGTGCAGATCGGCCACGTGGTCTCCTCGGTCGGGCGGTGCGCCTAGTGGAGCTGCGCTCAGGCCAGCGGGACGGCGTCGATCTGGGCCGCACCCGTGAAGACCTCGGCGCGCAGCCCGGCCGCCAGCGCGGCGGCCACGTTGGCCGGCCGGTCGTCGAGGAAGACGATGTCATCGGGCGGCGCGTCGAGCAGGCCGACGACGCGCTCGTAGATCGCGCGCTCCGGCTTCACGGTCCGGAGCCGGCAGCTGAAGAGACGGGGGTCGAAGCCGGCCAGCCAGCCCTGCCGGTCGATGGCGTCCGCCACCTCCACGGGCGCATTGGAGAGGATGGCCAGGCGCAGGCCACGCTCGGCGGCGCGTGCGGCGGCCTCGAGCGACGCGCGGTCGGGGTGGAGCCAGCTGGCCAGGTCGAGCTCGACCAGCTCCCGCAGCCGGGGCGCGGCCGGAGGGGAGCCGAGCACGAGAGACCAGTAGTCGACGGCGCTCAGGTCGCCCCGGTCGTACGCCGCCCGGTGCTCCCAATAGGCCGGCCACAGCCGGTCAACCGGGCACCCCGCAGCCTGCTCGATGGCCGCTTTCGACGCCGCCGGCTGGGGGAGGCACAGCACCTCGCCGTAGTCGCACAGGAGCCAGGTCACGTGGCGCCCCGCGTGCGCCCACCGACGGGCACGGGCGGCGCGGCGACCAGGACATTCACCCTGGGATCCTCCGGCCGCCAGGAGGCCAGTCGTCTGCGGTCACGGCCCACAGCTGGTAATCCTCGCGCCCTCCGTCCGCCGCCGGCGCGAACGAGCGCATCAGGCCCTCACACCGGTAACCGACCCGGGCCAGGACGGACTGCATCGGCCCGTTGCCGGCCGCCGTGGCGGCCTCCACCCGCGACCATCCGTCGGCGACCAGCTGCGCCGTCGCCAACTCGACCGCCCGCCGGCCGAGGCCCCGTCCCCGAGCCGCAGCGAAGAGCACCACCCCGATCTCGCAGACGCCCGGGGGAGCGGCGTACTTGGGCGCCCGCACCTGCACCGTCCCGACCAGAGCGCCGGCAGCCTCGATCCCCCACTCGGCCATGCCGTGCTTCTCGATCGTCGGCGCCGCCGCGATCTGGGCCACGACCTGCTCCCGCCTGCGCCCCCCGGGGACGGCGAAGGTGGCGTCCACCGCCTGCGACGCAACGATCACGTCGGCGTCGTCGGTGACGAGGGACCGGAGCCGGACGTCGATCCGGTCGGCCCCCGCTGCGGGATCCGCCATCACCCAACCCTACGTGCGGTCGGTCGACCGCCGTCGGGCTCAGGACGTGGCGGCCACCGCGCCGGCCTGGTCGTCAGTGGCCGCCCCCGGGTCGTGACTGCGCTGGCTGCTCGACTCGAAGTCCTTGGTCCTGATGAGGGCGACGGCGGCGACCGCCGCCACCAGCGCGACCAACCCGCCGATGACCAGGACCACGTCGAGGCCGTGGGCGTAGGACGCCAGGGTGGCGTGGGCCAACAGCGCCCGCTGGGCCTCCGGCACGTGCGCGAGGAGCTGCGAGCTCTCACCGCCCTGGATCGCCTTGGAGACGGTCGACACCTGCCCGGACAAACCGGGGACCGAGCCGAGGTTGCGGTGCAACTGGTGGGTGACCTCGGAGCCGAAGATCGAGCCCAGGGCGGCCACGCCGGTCGAGATGCCGACCTGGCGGAACGTCGAGTTGATGCCCGACGCCATCCCGGCCCTCTGGGGCTCGACCACGCCGACGGCGGTGGACGCCAGTGGCGGGTTGACCAGCCCCGAACCCAGCCCGGCGATGATGAAGCCGGGGACGAGCACGGTCCAGCTCGAGGACGCACCGATGCGGGCCATCAGCAGCAGCCCGATGCCGACCAGCGCCAGTCCGGGGCCGATCAGGAGGCGGACCGGCACCTTCTGGGTCAGCCGGCCAGAGACGGTCGCCGAAACCATCAGACCGGCGGAGAGGAACAGGAGCCGGACGCCGGTGCCGAGGGCCGAGAAGCCCTTGCCGTCCTGGAGGTAGAGCACGATGTACAGCAGCAGGGCGTAGAGCGACGCCGACATGGCGAAGGCGGCGATCGACCCGCCGTCGAAGGTGTGGTTGCGGAACAGCGACAGGTCGAACATGGCCCGGTCGCTGCGGTGCTCCTGGGCGAGGAACGCCACCAGCAAGACGGCGGCCACGGCGAAGAGGACGAGCACCCCGGTCTCGGTCCACCCCTGCTCGCTGGAGCGGATCAGTCCGTAGATCAGCGAGATGAGGGCGGCGGTGAAGACCCCGAAGCCCACCCAGTCGGGCCGGCGGGCCCCCTCCTGGCGGGACTCGTCGACCCGCAGGAGGGTCACCGCGACGGCGAACGCCCCGATGGGGATGTTGACGAAGAAGATCCACTTCCACGACAGGCCGGAGGTCAGGACACCGCCGACCACGGGACCGACGGCGACGGCCACACCGGTGATGGACCCCCAGATCCCGAAGGCCACGCCCCGCTCACGCCCCTGGAAGGCCTGCGCCAGCAGGGCCAGCGACGTGGAGAACATGATGGCGCCGCCGATGCCCTGGCCGGCCCGGGCGAGGATGAGCCACTCCGACGACGGGGCCAGGCCGCAGAACAGCGATCCGAGGGTGAACAGGCCGAGCCCGACGGCGAAGAGCAGCCTCCGGCCGAAGAGGTCAGCGAGGGACCCGGCGGTCAGCAGCAGGGCGGCCAGGCTCAACGCGTAGGCATCGACCACCCACTGGAGGTCGGAGAAGCTCGAGTGCAGGCTCTGCTGGATGTTGGGCAGCGCGACGTTGACGATGGTCACGTCCAGCAGCAGCATGAACGTGCCCAGGCACACCGCGACCAGCGTCCACCACTTCTTCTCCACAGCCCAGCACCCTTCGATCGACAACCAGCATCGAGGGTAACCGGGGGTGTCGCGCTAGTCGGACCCGAGGCGCCGCTCGCACGGCGCGCCCGGCAGGGTGTTACAACGATCCCGTGAGGGTCGTGGTCATCGGAGGGGGCATCGTCGGTGCCAGCGCGGCGTACCACCTGACCCGGGCAGGGGCGGACGTGGTCGTGGTCGATCGGGCCGATCCCGGCGGTGCGACCCGGGCCGGCGCCGGCATCGTCTTCCCCTGGCTCACGGCGAGCAGCGAGCCGGCGCTCGTCGAGCTCATGTTCGCCGGGGCGGCCGCCTACCCCCAGCTCGTCGCCGACCTGGCCGCGGCGGGCGACGCCGACGTCGGCTACGAGAGGGTCGGCGGCCTGGTCGTCGGCGCCGAGCCGGCTGCCCTCGACCTGGCGGCGGCCACCCTGGAGCGACGGCGGGACGAGGGAGCCCAGGCGGTCGGGACGGTCGGGCGCCTCGGTGTCGGGGAGCCCGCCGCCATGTTTGCCCCGCTCGACCCGTCACTCGGCGGTGTCGTCGCATCGGGGGCGGCGCGCGTCGACGGCGACGCCATTCGCCTGGCCATGCGGGCCGCGGCGGTCGCCGCCGGCGCGTCCGTCGTCACCGGCGACGGTGCCCTCCGGGCGCCCCACGGGCGGGTTCAGGGCGTGGAGGTCGCAGGGGAGGTCATCGACGCCGACGCCGTCGTGGTGGCCGCCGGCGCCTGGTCTGTCGCGCTGTGCCTGCCCCTCGGCGTGGACCTGCCCGTGGCTCCCCAGCGGGGTCAGATCGTCCACCTCCACGTCCCCGGCCTCGACACCGACGCCACGCCGGTCATCGAGCCGTTCGGATCCAGCCACTACCTGCTCGCCTTCCCCGGATCGCGCGTCGTGGTCGGCGCGACCCGGGAGACGGGCGCGGGCTTCGACCGGCGGGTGACCGCCGCCGGGCTGGCCGAGGTGCTCGGCCGGGCCCTCGACGTGGCGCCCGGCCTGGCCGACGCCACCGTGACCGAGACGCGCGTCGGCTTCCGGCCGGCCACCCCCGACGGCGCGCCGCTCATCGGCTTCCTCGAGGCGTGGGACAACGTGGTGGTCGCCACCGGCCTCGGCCCCTACGGCCTCACCGCCGGCCCACTGACCGGTGCGGTGGTCGCCGATCTGGTCAGCGGCGCGCCCGCCCGCATCGACGTGTCGGCGTTCGCTCCCCTGCGTCGTTCGGAGAGCTGAAGGGGTTGCCCCCCGCACCCCTGGCTGGCATCGGCAAACCGTGCCGACTTCGGTCGCGGCCATCGCGGCCATCGCCGGCAACGGCTCGGTCACGGTGGGCTGGCACCCTTTGACCCAGGTCGACGGCGCGCCGACGAGGTCGTTCACCGTGGTGTCCTCGACCGGTCGGTTCACCTCGGTCGAAGCCCGCACCGACGCCTCCACTACCTGGCGGCGGCGGCCGAGCACTGGCTGTCCGAGATCGACCCGATCATCGCCTCCTGGACGCCGCCTGCAGTGCACACGCCGCGTCGAAGGGACGGCACGAGGCGAGATGATTGTCGATCCCATCATCGGCATCTCGAGAGCGAAGCCTTGCCCAGTGCCTCCTCGAGCATCCCTATCTCGGAGGCTGGGCCGCAGGATGTGTCGACGCTCGGCATACGCTGTCCTTCTGTGCGGCCACGGACCGGGCTACTGATCGGACATAGACAGGAGTCGAACATGGCATCGTTCGAGGGAAAGCGGGCTGTCGTCACAGGTGGAGGGTCGGGGATGGGCCGTCACCTGGTGATCGAGTTGGCTGCCGAAGGGTGTTCTGTTGCCGCATGTGACGTGAACCCAGATGGGCTAACCGAAACCCAGGCACGTGCGGAGACGGGAGCCCCTCTAGGGACCAGGGTCACAACCCACCTCTGCGACGTCTCCGACGAGGCGAGCGTGCTCGCTTTCCGGGATGCGGTCGTCGACGCGCACGGAGGCGAGATCGAGCTGTTGTTCAACAATGCCGGCATCGGCGGAGGCGCAAGCTTCATCACCGACCGTCGCGAGGTGTGGGAGCGTACGTTCGGTGTCGACTGGTGGGGTGTCTACTACTGCACTCGGGCATTCCTGCCCCAGCTCATGGCGGCTAAAGAGGCGCGACTGATCAACACCAGTAGCGTCAACGGGTTCTGGGCCTGGCTCGGACCCGGGAGGCCGCACACGGCCTACAGCACCGCCAAGTTCGCAGTCAAAGGTTTCTCGGAGGCGTTGATCGAAGACCTTCGATTGAACGCCCCGCACGTCAAGGTGTCGGTCGTGATGCCGGGCCACGTCGGCACCGACATAATGGCCAACTCCCGGCGATATTTCGGCGGCGCCGAGCCAGATGCCCCAACGGAAGCCGATCTCGCCACGATGCGAGACGAAGTCGCTCGGCGTGGTCTCCCGGTCGAGCAGCTCTCCTCCGACCAGCTCCGCGGCGCGCTGAAGATGCAGGAAGATGATTTCCGAGAGAGCGCTCCCTTGGATGCGGCCGGGGCTGCGACCATCATCTTGAACGGTGTTCGCGCTGGCAGGTGGCGGATCCTCGTCGGCGATGACGCGAACTGGCTTGACCGGCGGGTCCGCGCCGACCCAGAGACCGTCTACGACCACGACGTGTAGCAACCCACGCAAGCGCTGCTGAGCAGCCTGCGCGACAGCACGCCGTAGGCGGTGACGCCGATGCCGAGCTCTCTCGACGAGTCCGTCCCCATCAACCCCGCCGAGCAGGTGGCCGCGGTGGCCCCTGCCCACCCTCGGCGCCGACCGCTCCCAGTCCGCGGTCACCCTGCAAGCCTTCTCCGTCGGGGTGGGCGCAAAGCCCGCTGGGTGCCCAGGCTCAGGGACCGTCCTGGCCGCCGGCGGGTGCGTCAGCGGGCAGGACGTCGCAGAAGACGAACCCGTCGCGGGTCACGACCTCGCCGGTGCGCACGTCGATCGGGCCGGTGAACCCGGGACCATCCCAGACGAAGGTGTGAAACTCGCCCCGCTCCCCGCACGGGTCGACAGCGGGAGGGAGATCATCGAGGAGCTGATCGTCGAAGACCCGCCCGGCGAAGGACGCCGGCAGTTGCGCCGGATCGACGCAGGTCAGCAGGGCCCGGATGCCGCCGGCGACCATCTCGCGGGCCAACCCGTCCGTCGGCCGCTGCCAGAGCGGGAAGAGTGGCCGCACGCCGCAGCCGGCCAACGCCTCCTCGCGATAGGCGCGCACGTCGTCGAGGAACAGGTCACCGAAGACGACGGCCTCGACCCCCTCTCGCACCGCTGCGTCCATTGCTGCGGCCATCCGGGCCTCGTAGACGTCGTTCGGGCAGGGGGAGGGAATCTCGACGACGTGCAGCGGGAGGCCGAGCCGGTCGGCCTGGGCGTCGAGCAGCGAGCGCCTGACCGCGTGCATGGCCACCCGGTCAACCGTTGCGTTGACCGTCACCAGCAGGCCGGTGACCGAGACGGCGGGGTCCTCACGGACAGCCTGGAGCGCCCAGGTGCTGTCCTTGCCGCTGCTCCAGCTCATCCACGCACGCGTCGCCACCGCGTCATACGACCATGGCCCCCGAGCGGGAGCAAGCCGGACGGCCCTGGCGTCAGCGCCGGCGCAATCGCACTCCAGGAACTCGTCGGAAGTTCCCGAACGTTCTTGGTGTGAAGCGGCAGCGAGGGCATCAAGGCGGTGGCGGCGATCAGCGCTTCGGGCACGAGCAGGGTCGGAATCTCGCGTCGCAACCGGCCGGCACGGTCGGCTATCCGGCGGTCGACCGCGATCTCGTCCATCCCGGCGAGGAGACGCTGAACGTTGGCTCCTCGTCGCCTTCGGCGCCAGCCAGCCACGCTGGTCCCATCCCGAGCGCGGGGGCACCCGGTCGGCGATCCCCGGGGCGGTCCCGAAGGTCATCTCGAGGTTCGTCCTCGCCCGCCAGGAGCGAGTCGACCGCCTCGCCGGACGAGCTGGGACATGGGCACGCCCTGGCGGCGGCGGCGGCGCTCTGCCAAGCGTGCCCGCTGCTCATCCGTGAGGTCGATCTGCGCCCGGGTAGCCACCTACACCAAAGAGCATAGACCGCTCTTTCAGAGGGTGAAATGCCCCCAAAACGCTCTTGCTGCCGGCGGGTCGAGCTCACTCCCTTTGGCGCTCGACGTCGTCGCGCCGGGGAGACGCTCGACGGTTAGGGGCCCGTCCGGAAACAGCTTTGGCGGCCGTCAACCGTCTAGCCCTCTCGCAACGGCCCCTGCGGCCTGCGGGCGCCCAAGCTGCTTCCTTCCGGTCCCCGATGCAGGGGAGAACACGAGCCCCTCGAACCGCCCCGAGCGCCGCCACCGCTCCAAGTGGTCGAAGAAGGCCGACGGCCCCGCCGGGTACCCCACCATGGTCGCGGCCGACGGTGCGGGAGCCTGCCCCTCGTTGTTGTAGTAGCCAGGGGTGCAGTCGGCGGCGCCGAGCATGCTCCCGCCGCCGCCGGAGACGAGCAGGTCCACCCAGGCGTCCTCCGCCTCGGCCGTCACCTCCACGACCCCACCGTCGGCGTGGGCCACCACGTCGGCGATGGCCAGGGCGGACTCGGCCAGGTTGTGGGGCACGTTGGAGATGAGGTTGGCCCCCTGCGTGGGCTGGACGAAGAACAGGTTGGGGTACCCGTGCACGTGGATCCCGTGCAGGCTGCGCATCCCCCCCGCCCAGTGCTCCGACAGGGCTCGACCGGCGCGCCCCGTGATGTCGAAGCCCCGCCGTGACGTCGGGTCGGTGCCGACCTCGAACCCCGAGGCCCACACGATGGAGTCGACCTCGTAGACCGTGTCCCCCACGACCGGGCCCCCGGCGGTGACGCGGTCCACGCCCCTGCCGCCGGTGTCGACCAAGTGCACGCCCGGCAGGTTGTACGCCTGCAGGTACTCGTCGTGGAAGCACGGCCGCTTGCACAGCTGGCGGTACCACGCCTTGAGCCCGGCGGCCGTCGCCGGATCCTCGACGATCTCCTCGACCCTGCGCCGGATCGACTCCATCTGGTCGAAGTCGGCCTCCTCCCAGGCGTCGAGCATGCGCTCGAGAGTCCGGTCCTCGGCCGCGATGGCGCCGATGCGAGCCTTGATGCGCCGGGCCAGGTCCGTCCAGCCGTCCATCACCAGGTCCTCGGCGGCGACGCCGCCCGCCTGGTTGGCGGTGAAGTTGCGCAGCCAGCGGCCCTGCCAGCCCGGGGTCGCCACCGACGCCCACCATGCCGGGTCGATCGGGGCGTTGGCCCGCACGTCGACCGACGACGGCGTGCGCTGGAACACGTACAGCTCCCCGGCGTGGCGGGCCAGCTGGGGGACGCACTGCACCGCCGTGGCGCCCGTGCCGATGATCGCCACCCGCTTCCCGGTCAGGCCGGTCATGGGCGCTCCCGAGGGGTCACCGCCGGTGACGCCGTAGTCCCAGCGGCTGGTGTGCCAGCTGTCGCCGGCGAAGGTGTCGATGCCGGGGATGCCCGGCAGCTTGGCGACGTGCAACGGCCCGGCGCCGACGGCGACGTAGGTGGCGCTGCACTCGTCGCCCCGGTCGGTGCGGATGACCCAGACCGAGCGCTCCTCGTCCCAGTGCAGGTCGGTCACCGAGGTGTGCCAGAGGGCGTGGGCGCCAAGGCCGTATCGCTCGGCGATGCGCCGGCAGTGCTCGAGGATCTCGGGACCGTGGGCGTACTTCTCGCTCGGCATGTGCCCGGTCTCCTCGAGCATGGGCATGTAGACCATCGAGGCGGTGTCGCACTGGGCACCGGGGTAGCGGTTCCAGTACCAGGTGCCCCCCACGCCGCCCCCCCGGTCGATCAGCCGCACGGGGCCGATCCCCGCCTCGACCAGCCGGGCGCCGGTCACGAGCCCGGCGAAGCCGGCGCCGATCAGCGCCACCTCGACGTGGTCGGTGACCGGGTCTCGGGGGACCACCGGCGCCCACGGGTCGTCGAGGCGCTCCCCGGCCAGGCGCACGTACTGGGCGTTGCCGTCGGGACGCAGGCGCTTGGCCCGTTCGGTCGCGTATATCTGCTTGAGCGCGTCTCGCTCGGCCGGGGTGATCATGTTCAGCGGGGGGTGAGGGCGACGGGCACCACCTGCCAGGCCCGCACCGTGGTCCGGGGTCGGCGGACGAGGTCGCCGGCCTGCTCGACCGTGGCGCACCGTGCCACCGGTGCGCCCACGACCTCCTGGCTCGCGATCCGGGCGAGGGGTGCGCCGAGGCAGTGGTGGATGCCCGCCGCAAAGCTGAGTGGCGTCGGACCGGGCCGGCTGGCATCGATGCGGTCGGGGTCGGGGTAGCGCGACGGGTCCCGTCTGGCCGCCGTCGCCGCCGTGTCGCCTTCGGGGACCAGGCCCCCGCCCTCCTGGGTGCCCTTGCCGAAGCGGCCGTCGCGCAGCCGGCGGTCGCCGTCGTCGAAGCGGGTCAGCCACAGGGCCCCGGTGCCGCTGCGATGTGCCGGGGCCAGCTCGCGCAGGTGGTGGCACAGCGGGGCAGGGTCGGCGGTCCCCTCGGGGGCGAGGAAGAGCCTGGCCAACGCCTCGTCTCCCCTCGACCCCTCGATCGTGGCGGCCATGGGTGGCACGCTAGGCCGCAGGCGGATCCGTTGCTGGGGCAGGGTCGTAGTCGTCCTGGCCTGCCCTCATTCGGCGGGATCGTCTCGAACTCGACACCCTCGCTGACCTGCGGAGGGAGAGGGATCCAAACCCCGGGGGCTTGCACCCCAAGGCTTTCAAGTGCATAATTATGCATCGCTTGCATGGGACGGAGTGGGCCTGAGCAGGACTCTCGCGATCCGACTATCGCTCAGGTAGGCCGGTATGCGGCCAAACTGGCCCGAGATCATGGACCAAGTTATGGACCTGTCCGGCCGTACGGCCACCACGGTCGACAGGGCGACCCGGGCAGAGGATCGGCGGTCCCTTCAGCGGCTGCAAGTCGCGGCCGGCCTTCCGACAGTACGTACAGGATCCTGGGCCGGACCCACAGACTTCTGGTGGCAGAAGCGAGATCGACCGTGCTCACTGAGAGCGGATCGCGATCGGTCGCGTTCCGGGCGAGACCGGTGGGGAGCACGTCGCCACGCGGAGGACGTCGACGGCTTGCTGGAGGCGGCGAAAGAACGCCGCCCGATCGAAGGAGTCGCACGCCGAGCATGAGCTCGTTCGTCTTCGTCGGCTCGAGCAGAGGCACGAAGGCGCGCAGACGGGCCTCCCCTCGGTTCGGCTGGAACGGCAGGAGCCGAGCTCGTTACCCATCAGGTGATCGGTCTGCTCACCTCTGGCGAGTTGACGGCGGACGGAGCACTGGGGGAGCTCGACGGACACTTCGGTCATCCTTGGATCGGTGACTGCGAGGACTGACGACCCGTAAATCGACCCGTCGACCGGGGTTCTGCGGAACCTTCTCGGCATACCCGACGAGCAGAGGCTGCAGGACGCCGAGGCGGCCTACACGCTGCTAAGGACGATCGAGGTCGAGACCAGGCCGATCGAAGGTGGCTTCGACCTGTCCCGCCTCCGGGCCACCCATCGCTATTCGACGCAGGATTTGGTCGAGTGGGCGGGAGAGATCCGCACGGTCAACCTGGCCAACGGAGGCCTCTTCTGTCTCGCCGAGCACCTACCGACGTACTCGGCCGAGATATTCGCAAAGCTTGCGGCCAACCAATACCTGACTCCTTCCCGTCGTCGGAGGACGTTTGTCTCTGGCTTGGCGGACTTCTATGGTGATCTCAACGCGCTGCATCCGTTCCGCGACAACGGTCGGGCGCAGAGGGCGTTCTTGAGCCAGCTTGCACGTCAAGCCGGTTGGCGAGTCGTGTGGCAGCGAATCGGACCGGACGAAAATGACGCGGCCTCTGCAGCGAGTTTGGCCGGTGATCTTGAGCCCATGTTGCAGATGCTGGACCGTGTCATCGAGCGAAGAGACGGGTCCGGACCGGGACTGTGACCTTTGGGCGAAATCCATGCCTCGACGACGCAGGTGCGAGGGCTCGAGCTTGGTTCCGCTAATGATCGCGCGCCGGCACGTCCAGCGCGTCCGCCTACCTGATGAGAAGTGGAACTGTGGTTCCAGACGTCTGATGATCCGGACCCGTGACCTCCCGTTCGGTGTGCTTGCGCGAGACTTTGACGCTCACCGAGGGGGGACTTCATGATGCAGAACATCTACGACCGGGACGCCTTCTTCTCCGCTTACCAGGCGATGCGGGACAGCCGGTCGGGCATCAACGAAGCGGTCGAGCAGCCGGCGCTCTGGTCGCTGCTGCCACCGCTGGACGGTGTTCGCACCGCCGACCTGGGCTGCGGCGACGGCCTCTTGTGCCGGCAGCTCGTAGAGGCGGGCGCGATCCGAGCAGTCGGGATCGACCCCTCGGCCCGGATGCTCGCCCTCGCTGCCGAGCGCACCAGCGACCCTCGGATCTCCTACGTGCAGGCGTTCGCCGAAGCGTTTGAGATGCGGTCGGGGTCGGTCGACCTGGTCGTGAGCTGCATTATGTCGCCGACCTGGCGGCGATCCTGGTCAAGATCGGTGCCTGGCTGCGCCCGGGTGGTTGGCTGGTCGCCTCGATGGAACATCCCATCGTGACGGCCGCGTCCGAGCTGGGTGTCGAGCCTGGCGTGGTGGCCAACTACTCGATGGAGGGCAGGCGCGACACCACCTGGTACGTGGAGGGCGTCATCAAATACCACCGGCAGGTCTCGACCATCGTCAACGCCGTTATCGACGCCGGCTTCGTGCTTCGCCGGGTGCTCGAGCCCGTCCCGTCTCCGTCTGCCCTGCACGAGCGACCCGACCTGGAACGGCACCGACACCATCCGAGGATCCTCGTCCTGGCCGCAACCGCTCCCGGGAAGTGAGCATCGGAGGGGGAAGAGAGGACATGTTCTGGGAGCGGAGAGCGTCAGCCTGGCAGCGACACCTCACCGCCATCGACACCCACCTCGCCACCTACGGAGACGTGGCCATCCATTTGCTGGGCGTCGCAGACGGCGAACGGATCATCGACGCCGGCTGCGGGCCGGCCACGACCACCCGCGCCCTGGCCGACCGGGTCGGATCCGAGGGTGAGGTCCTCGGCGTCGACGCCTCGACGGCCATGTTGACTCTGGGCCGCCGAACCTGCGAGAACCTGGCGAACGTGCGGCTTGCCCAAGCCGACATCCAAGTCGACGACCTGGAAGCCGGCTTCGATGCGGCCTACTCGCGGTTTGCGATCATGCTGCTCCCCGACCCGACCGCCGGACTGGCGAACATCGGCCGGGCCGTAAGGCCAGCCGGCCGGCTGGCGTTCACCACCTGGGGACCGTTGCGGGACAACCCGTGGATGTACGAGCCGGTCCTGGCGGCCGCCCCGCTTCTCGGCCTCTCCGACCGGCTACCGGAATCCGAGCCGAACAGGCTCAGCGACGCGGACTCGATCCGCTCTGCCCTCACCCCGGCCGGCTGGGTCCTCGACACCGTCCAAGCGATCGGCGGAACCCGGACCGTCGAATCCGTCGAAGACCTCACCGGGCTGGTGGAGGAAGGGGGACCCCTCGCCGAGGGGTGGGCCTCGACACGCGATCCACTCACCCGCCAAGCGTGCATCGACGCCGTCACCGAGGCCATCGCCACGTACCGAACCGGCGACGGCTGGGCCCTCCCCGGACTCGCCCTCTGCGCACTCGCGCACAAGCCATGACCCCAGTGGCAAGACCGTTCCCGAGGCGCGAGGATCCGCCGTCGCTCTCTGGGAGGCGACGGCGGATCGCACGAATCTCGACAGGACAGGCTGGGTAGGGTGGCGTTGAACCCTCGCTCCTCGAGGGTCGGATGGCCCACCGGTCACGCCGCGGACGTCCCCAGTCTCTTCGCTGTCGAGCGCGGCCGGCTGATCCTGCTGCTCGCCAGCCTGGCCGCCGCTGACTGGGAGTTGCAGACGCCGTGCCCAGCCTGGAGCGTGCTCGGGTTGTGCGCACATCTGCTCGGCGACGACCTTGCGTGGCTCTCCCGCCACCGCGACCGCCACCTGGGTGCACCATCCCCGCCTCTTGACGAGCTCGGCTTCGCGGCGTGGCTGGATGACCTCCAAGCCGAGTGGGTTCACGCCGCTCGTCGACTCAGCCCACGGCTCATCGTCGACCTGCTCGGCTGGACGGGCCCGCAGGTCGTCGAAGAGCTTCGCGACCAACTGCCGTCCGGTATGACCGGATCGGTGTCATGGGCAGGCCCTGGTCCGGTGCCCGTCTGGCTGGACCAACTTCGCGAGCTCTCCGAGCACTGGATCCACCGCCAGCAGCTTCTTCAAGCGGTCGGCCGACCGAGCGACCTCCGCCCCGACCTCGCCGGCGCCGTTCTCGACGGGCTCCGTTGGGCGTATCCCTACCGGCTGTCTTCGCTGGCCGCCGCCGACGGTGACACCGTCACCATCACGATCAGCGGGCCGGTCACCCGGACATGGCATCTCGTCGCCCAGCCCGACGGCTGGCAGTATCGACCGGCTATCGGTTCGCGGATCGTGGCGACCTTCGCCCTCACGACCGAGCAAGCCTGGCGGCTGTTGAGCAACAACCTGCGAGCCCGAGAGCAGGCGGAGCTCCCGGCCTCCGGAGATGAGCTCGTCATCGACGTCCTCCGACGGACCCGAGCCATCATCGGCATCCTTCGGTAGCGATCCGCACGCACCACCGACGTGCAGTGTCGCTATCACCGGGGATGGCATCGGCTCATCGCAGGGGCGTGTCGAGCTTCGGTTTGATGTCGACCTTCAGCGCCGAGCGGTAACCGGGCCAGCGTCGACGGGGACCGGCCCTGCGCCTCGATGTGGGTCATCCACCGGTTCATCAGCTGCCCCGACCGTCGGGTAGCCGTTCTAGCCGTGCTCGCCCCACTCGAACTCGGCGACCAGGTCGGCGGACGCCCGCTGGGCGCCCCGCTTGCCGCCGGTGCATTCCCGGGTCAGGTACCGGGAGGCGCCCGTCTCCGGGTCCCTTGCTGAGCGACCCTGACCTGCCGCCGGGAGGGACTCTTCTCTCGCAGGCTCCCGCGCTTGCCGTCGTCGGTAGCGCCAGCCCGAGAGGAATGTGGATCTGGCCTCATCCTGCAGGGTCGGTGCGGGGGTCCATACCCCGTCTGACCTGCGGAGGGAGAGGGATCCAAACCCCCGGGGGCCTTGCACCCCAAGACTTTCCAAGAGCGGCCCCGACTGTCGGTTCTGCTGGCGCGTGAGGGCCTGGACTTGCACTTTTGCGGTCTTGCGTCTGGTTGCGCCGGCCCCTGACCGCGGCCGTCGGCCCGAGATTATGGCCACTTTTATGGCCACGGTGCGTCCTCCTCTCGCCGTTGGCGCTCACTGTTGAATCGGCCGGGCGTGGAGCGATGCCAGCTCAGCTGTGGCGCAGTCTCACTCCGGGGACCCTGCGGAAGTCGCGAACGTTCTTGGTGTGGAGCGACAGCGAGTGCACCAGCGCTGTGGCGGCGATGAGGGCGTCGGGCATGTGGAGGGTCGGGACCTGGCGTCGCAACCGGCCGGCGCGGTCGGCTATCCGGCGATCGACTGGGATCTCGTCCATGCCGGCCAGCAGACGCCGGACGTCGGGCTCCTCGTCGCCGTCAGCGCCCGCCAGCAGCCCGGCTCGGGTGATGACCGAGTAGCCGAGACGCCTGGCTCCTCGGGGGAGGCGGCGCACCCCTGCGAGATGGTCGATGCACACGTCGGTGTCGACGAGCAGCTCAGGCACGCCGGTCCCATTCCGAGCGCGGTGGCACTCGAGTCGCTAGTGCCGGGGCGGTCCCGAAGGTCATGTCAAGGTCGTCCTCGCCCGCCAGTAGCGAGTCGACCGCCTCACGGATGAGGTGGGACATTGGCACGCCCTGCCGGCGGGCGCGCTCGGCCAAGCGAGCCCGCTGCTCGTCGGTGAGGGAGATCTGTGTCCTGATAGCCATATACAGCAAGTAGCATACATGGGCCGTCCGGGAGCCCCTGCGGTGCGCGGGCCCGACCAGCAGGTGATGGTGATGCAGGTGATTGCGGCACGCTATGGCAGCAGGGTGCCGCTTCGTGGTCGCTCAACAACCACCGAAGGCGAGGCGCACTGCTAAGGGTCTAACGGGTAAATCGGGACTCCCCCCATGACCTGCAGCTTTGCGGAACGTGGCTGCTCAGACGGCGTGTCGGGCCTTTCCTAGGTGTGTCGCTAGTGCTGCGTCGCGCTTTTGACTTGTGACAGGGTTTTGCGGCCCCGGCGTATCTTTTCGAGGATTTCGTCAGCGGCGGTGTGCCAAACGAATGGTTTGGGATCGTCGTTCCAGTGGCTGACCCAGGTGGCGATGGCTTCGATCAGGTGCGGAACGCTGGTGAACGTGCCGCGGCGCAACCGACGGTCGGTCAGCTCCTTGAACCATCGTTCCACGAGGTTGAGCCATGACGAGCTGGTCGGCGTGAAATGCAGATGCCATCGGGCTCGGCGGGGATGCGCGAGCCACCCGGCGACCTCGGGACCCTTGTGCGCGGACAGGTTGTCGAGGACCACGTGGATGTCGAGGCTGCGAGGGACGTCCTTGTCGATCTTCTTGAAGAACGCCAACACATCAGCCGAGGTGTGGGTCTTGCGGCACTGAGTCGTCATCTCACCGGTAGCGATGTTCAACGCCGCGAAGAGATCCGTGGTCCCGTTCCGCTTGTAGTCATGGGTCATCGTGTTCGCTCGACCGCGGCGCATCGGTAGCGACGGCTGGGTTCGATCGAGCGCCTGGCACTGAGTCTTCTCGTCGAAGCTGAACACGACAGCCTTCTTCGGCAAGTCGAGGTAGAGGCCCACGACATCGACGAGTTTCTCCTCGAAGCGAGGATCGTTGGAGAGCTCGAAGGCGTCAACCTTCCACGGTTTCAGCTCATGGTCACGCCAGATCCTGGCCACGGTGTCCTTGCCGACGCCCAACTTCTTCGCCAAGGTCCGTGTCGTCCAGTGCGTCGAGGTGTCATCGGGTTTCTCGTTCAGCGTGTAACGAACCACCTCGGCCACCTTGCCATCGGGCAGATAGGCCTTGCGGCCCCGGCCCTTGGCGATTACACCCACAAAGGCGACACCCTCTCGGGCGAAGCTGGCCCGCCACGCCCGGACCGTGTTCGCCGACACCCCGACCCGGCGACCGATCTCCTCGTTGTTCACCCCATCCGCGGCAGCCAACAACGCCTCGGCCTGACGGACCGCGCGATGCGCCAGCGCCGGAGAACCAGCGATCCCGGCCAATCGGTCGCGGTCATCATCGGTCATCAACAACGGAGGGGCACCACGCATCGTCAACATGATGCCAATCCTAGCCCCAAGCTATTTACAAGACACAGCACTAGGAACCATGCGGGGTGTCACTGCGGATAGCTACTCAGTTCAGGCTGCCAACTCAAAAGGAACCTTCACCGTCCGTCGAATCGCTCGACGTCAGTGCGCGAACCTGAGCGATTTACGCACCCTCGTTGCCGTCGCGCAAGGAGTGAATCATGCTCTGCAGGATCCTGAACGCGCCCGACTGTTCGTCCTCCGTCATGCCGCCCAGCATCCTGACCTCGACGGATCGGACCGCAACGGTCGCCTTCTCGAGGCTCCGCCGACCGCGCGGCGTGAGCCGCGTGGGAAGAACTTTCCCGACAGGGGCCTCCGCCGGCCTGGTCACGTAGCCGCCTCGTTCCAAGGCTTGCAGCAGCACGTTCATCGACTGCCGTGTCACGAACGCTCCTCGCGCGAGCTCGGAGCTCGACAGGCCCGGGCGCTGGGCCAGCAGCTCGAGGCAGGAGTAGTGCGTCACGGTCATCCCGAGCGGCCGCAGCACTGCCTCCATGGCTGCGCGGAGGGCGCTCGAGGCCTCCTTCAGCAGGTAGCCCAGTGACGTCTCCAGGTCGACACCGACTCCGTCTTGACGCATGTCAGCATTCTGACATAGATTGATTGGTGTCAGAAGACTGACACAATAACAAGGAGCATCACCATGCCCGCCACCGGCCCCGACTTCATCTCCCTCCAGGCTCGCGACCTCGACGCTTCGCAGGCATTCTACGAGCAGTACCTCGGCCTTGTCCGCTCGCAGGCAGGCCCTCCCCATGCCGTCGTCTTCGAGACGACGCCGATCGCGTTCGCCCTGCGAGACATCGTTCCCGGCACCGATCTGGCATCCGTCGCGCAGCCGGGCATCGGCGCCCGCGATCTGGCTCCACGCCACCGACGTCCAGGCCATCCACGACGCTCTCGTCGCCGACGGCCACACGATCGTCTCGGCTCCGATCGACGGCCCATTCGGTCGAACGTTCACCTTCGCCGACCCCGACGGCTACCAGGTCACCCTCCACGATCGCGCCTAAGCGCAGACCACCCGGACTGTGATCCCTGGGTTGGCGTGACCCAGCCGGCCGGCGATGGTGCGCACGCCAACTCCTCGGCCGGCGAGAGTGGTGGCGGCGAAGTGGCGGAGCGCGTGGAAGGTCACGTGCTCGAGGCCGGAGCGGTCGCGCAGTGAACGGAAGGCGCCGGTCACCCGGTCGGGCCGGCAGGGGGTGGCGCCGTCAAGGTCCTGGGACCACACGTAGGCGTCCGTGGCGAGGACGACGCCGGCCAACCGGGAGCGCTCCTCGGCGCGCCGGCGGTGCTCGCGCAGGACGTCGACGGTGGAGGCGTCGAGGGCGATACGGCGGGCCTGGTGGGTCTTGGGGTCCTTGACCGCGACCTCCCCGCCGGCGTCGGAGATCGACCGGGCGAAGGTGGCGGTGGCGGTGGCGGTGGCGGTGGCGGTGGCGGTGGCGGTGGCGGTGGCGAGGTCGACGTCGCTCCAGCGCAGGCCGCACAGCTCACCTCGTCGTGCTCCGGTGGTGGCGGCGGCGTAGATCAGGCAGCCGAGGTCGGGGTGATCCTCGGCGCAGGCGTCGACCAGCCGGCGCAGCTCGTCGAGGCTGGGTGGGCGGATCTCTCGCCCTCTCGGTGACGGCGGCGAGGACCGGACGACGGGGTTGAGATCGATCCAGCCCCACCGGATCGCCTGGCTGAAGGCGGTGGAGAGGATGGCGTGGCTCTTGCGCACCGTGAGGGCGCTCAGAACGCCGCGTTGGAGCTGGCCGCAAAAGGCGTCGAGGACGGCGCCGTCCACCTTGGCGATCTCAACGCGCCCGAGCTTCGGCTTGATGTTCACGTCGATGGCGGAGCGGTAGCGCACGAGGGTGGACGGTGCCCGCCCCTGGCTCTCGATGTGCGCCATCCACCGGTTCAGCAGCTCCTCGACCGTGTGACGACCGCGCTGGCGGTGGCCGCCGCGCTCGATCTCGGCGACCAGCTCGGCCGAAGCCCGTTGGGCGTCGCGCTTGCCCCCGTTGACGTACCGCTGCGCGTAGCGGTAGCGGCCCGTACCGGGATCCCTGCCGAGCGAGACGCGGACCTGCCAGACCTTCGGTCCTCGCTGGCGGATGCTGCCGCGCACGACCGCAACGCTACGGGTTCGCTGGGCGGATTATGGCCACTGGCAGCTACGAGAGCCGAACCGGCGAACCCTAAAAGTGCCTTTGACCTGCGGAGGGAGAGGGATTCGAACCCCCGGGGCTGTGACACCCAAGGCTTTTCAAGAGCCTCGCATTCGGCCGCTCTGCCATCCCTCCAGAACACCCAACCTTACCGACCGGCCGTCGTCCGGACGCAGGGCGCTCCTGCGGGAGGGCGGCGGGCGGGGGGTAGAGGAGCACGTATGGCCGTACACCGACTCGACCCGACGCCGGACACCACCACCGACGTGTTCGACCCTGACCGCGAGCCGGTGCTCACCGTGGACCCCGGCGACACCATCGTGGTGCGGTCGCTCGACGCCTCCGGCTACCTCGAGCGACAGGAGACGCCGGGGCAGCGGCGCCCCCGGATGTTCGATCCCGGTCGCGGCCACTGCCTCGCCGGGCCGATCGAGGTTCGTGGGGCGGAGCCGGGCACGGTCGTCGCCGTGCGTCTCCGCTCCCTGACCCCGGACCCGTGGGGATGGACGGCGGCCAATGCTCGCCCGACGCCGATCACCCGCGCCCTCGGGCTGTCGGGGTCGGACCCGTCCTGGCTGCTCTGGGACATCGACAACGCGGCCGGGGAGGCGACCGACCAGTCGGGACACACGGTGTCGACTGCGCCGTTTCTGGGGGTGATCGGGCTGCCCCCGGTGGAGCCGGGCGAGCACTCCACCGTTCCGCCGAGGGTCGAGGGCGGCGGCAACGTCGACTGCAAGGACCTGGTGGCCGGCTCCACGCTGTACCTCCCCGTGACCGTGCTGGGCGCGAGGCTCTGCGTCGGCGACGGGCATGCTGCCCAGGGGCACGGCGAGGTCGGCGGCACGGCCATCGAGTGCGCCATGACCACCGAGCTGGTCGTCGATGTCGTCGCCGACCGGCCCGTGCCCGGCATCCACGCCGAGACCCCGGCGGGCGCGGTGACCTTCGGCTTCGACGCCGACCTCAACGCGGCCACCGCCACGGCCCTCGGCGCCATGGTCGGGTGGATCCAGCACCGCTACGGCGTGGATCGGGCTGGGGCGCTGGCCCTGGCCAGCCCCGCAGTCGACCTGCACGTCACCCAGGTCGCCAACGACACCTGGGGTGTCCACGCCCTCCTGCCCGACGGCGCCATCCGCTGACCAGCCGAGTCCGCCGTCGGGGGTGATCAGCCGACGCTCACCGCGTGGCTCCCAGGCCGGAGGCTCGACAGGGTGGTGGCGGAGCCATTCCGATGCGTCTGGCGATCAACCCTGATCGCACCCCGGTCTGTCGACGCTCGACGACGGGCCTGGGCATCGTCTCGGGGCTCCTCACGTCGGTAAACCACGTGAGTCGCCCCGAGGACGGGGATCGCCCCGAGGTCGGAGTGACCGAGTCCGACGGCCGGCATGGGGGACCCAGGGCTTCCGCAGGGGAGCCCGGACGACGCTTGCGATCACGGGACAGGGTCGGCGGGTCACAGCGGTCGATCGACGGCGGTGGGCGCGTGCAGGTGACCCGAGTTGGTCGTGACCCGAGTCGGCCCCCCGACCCGGGGACGGGGCGACCGAGCGGTGGGAGAGTGGGCCGGAGCGAGCACGGGCCCGGCGAGGGAGCGAGCACGGGCCCGGCGGGGGAGGCGGGCCGGAGCGAGCACGGGCCCCGGCGGGGGAGGTGGCCGGCGGGAGCGGGCCGGAGCGAGCAGAGACCGGGGTGGCGGATCAGCTCTCGAGTGAGCCCGGCCCGGCGGGCACGTCCACGGCGTGCTCGCGCAGCACCTCGAGGCGGACGATCTCGAGGGCGCGCTCGTGGGTGGAGGCCAGGACGACGTAGGCGGCGGCCCCGTCCCGGTGGGCCCGGAGCCAGTTGCCGGCGGTGACGCACCAGCGGTCGCCGGGCGTGAGCCCGGGGAAGCCGTAGGCGGGGGCCGGGGTGGTCAGGTCGTTGCCGATGGAGCGCTGGTGGGCGAGGAACTCGGCGGTGACCACGGCGCAGATGGTGTGGCTGCCGAGGTCCTCGGCGCCGGTGGTGCAGCAGCCGTCGCGGTAGAACCCGGTGAGGGGTTCGGTCCCGCAGGGCTCGAGCTCGCCACCGAGGACGTTGCGGGCGGGCACGCTCTGCAGTATCCACCACTTCGGCCCCGAGCGGGGCGGTGGTCAGGACGTGAAGCTGTTCCAGTGCACGATGGTCTCCACCGGGGGGCGTGCGGCCGGCTTGAACTCGGTGCCGATCGTGTAGGCCACGGGAAACAGGGCGACCTGGGTGTAGCTGTCGGGGATGCCGAGCAGCTCCCCGGCCCGCTCGGCCAGGTTGAGGTGCAGGGTGGTCCACGCCGAGCCGAGCCCGCGGGCGCGCAGGGCGAGCAGGAAGCTCCAGGCGGCGGGGAGGATCGACCCGTAGAAGCCGGCCGCCTGGACCGGGGTGATCTTGTCGCGACGGCCCTGGATGCAGGGGATCACGTGCACGGGGACGTCCTGGAGGTGGTCGGCCAGGTAGTTGGCGCTGTCGAGGACCCGGCGGGTCTGACTGCCGGCCTCGGCGCGAGCGGCGGACTCGGCCAGGTACTTGGCGCCCGCCTCCCGGTACAGCTCGGCGAGGGCGCCCCGCTTGGCCGGGTCGGTCACGACCATCCAGCGCCAGGTCTGCGCGTTGCTGGCCGTCGGGGCCTGCTGGGCCAGGCGGATGCAGTCGAGGATCACCTCCCGCTCGACGGGGCGGGTCAGGTCGAGCCGCTTGCGCACGGCGCGGGTGGTCGTGAGCAGGTGGTCGGTGACGGTGGTGTCCACGGTGGGGCTCCTCGGGAGGGGATGGGGGCGGGAAGGACGTCGGCGGGCGGGAGGTCGGTGGCGGCTACGGCTCGGCGTGCACCCGGGCGCGAACCCCGGCGATCCAGTCGTCGGCCGCCTTCCACGCGGCCGAGGCGTCGCGTCGCCGTTCGGGTCCCTCCACGCCGGCTGCCGGGTACGAGCCGAGGAACTTGAGCCGCCGCAGGCCGGCGTGGAGGTCGCGCAGGCAGTCGGCGATCATCTCCTCGGCCACGTGGCCCTCGAAGTCGATGATGAAGCAGTAGTCGCCGAGGCCCTGCCGGGTCGGGCGCGACTCCAGCTTGACCAGGTTGATGTCGCGGGCGGAGAACTGGCCGAGGATGGCGTGCAGGCTGCCAGGCCGGTCCGCGGACTGGAAGCACACGATGCTGGTCTTGTCGTGCCCGCTCGGTGCGGGCACCCCGGAGGCGGCGGGGGCGACGAGCACGAAGCGGGTGACGTTGCCGGCGGCGTCCTCGATGCCATCGGCCAGCACGTCGAGTCCGTAGAGCGACGCAGCGAGCAGGGTGCCGATGGCGGCGGTGCCGGGCTCAGCGGCGTCGGCGACCTGCCTGGCGGCCTCGGCCGTGGAGGTGGCGGCCACCTCGCTGACGTGGGGGAGGTGCGCGGTCAGCCACGCCCGGCACTGGCCGGTGGCGTGGGGAAACGACACGACCCGCTCGACGTCGCCGATCGCCGTGCCCGGCGGGGCCAGGAGGCTTTGGGTGACCGGCATCACGACCTCGCGGACGATGACCAGGTCGCGCTCGAAGATCAGCTGGTCGATGGCGACGCTCACGGTGCCCTCGATCGAGTTCTCGATGGCGACGAAGCCGAGGTCGACCGAGCCGTCGCTGACCGCGGCGAGGATCTGCACGAACGAGCGCATGGCGACCCCGTCGGCGGCGGCCAGGTCGGCCTCGCTGCGCAGGGCGGCCTCGGTGAAGGTGCCGGCCGGCCCGAGGAAGGCGATGCGGGGGCCGCGGCCGACGGGACCGGTCATGGGCGGGCAGGATAGGGCGGTCATGGACTCCGCCGCCCTGCGATCGTTGCTCGAGGAGGTGCGCGCCGGCGTCCGTCATCCCGACGACGCCGTGGCCGAGCTGCGCCGCCTGCCCTTCACCGACCTCGGCTACGCGCGCGTCGACCACCACCGCGCGCTGCGCCAGGGTCGCGCCGAGGCGGTCTACGCGCCGGGCAAGTCGCCCGCGCAGTGCGCCGGGATCGTCGCCGAGCTGCTCGACGGTGCGGGCGGGGCGGTGGTGCTCAGCCGGGCCGACGCCGCGCAGATCGCCGAGGCCACCGGGCGCAACCCGGGCGCAACGGTGACGGGAGGGCCGCAGGGGGCGACGGTGGTCTGGCGGCCAGGGGCGCCGCGCTCGGAGCGGGTGGTCGTGGTCACCGCCGGCACCGCCGACCTGCCCGTGGCCGCCGAGACGACGGCCGTGCTGGCCGCCTACGGCTTCGCGCCGACCCTCGTCGCCGACGTCGGGGTGGCCGGCCTCCACCGCCTGCTCGCGGAGGTGGCCACGCTGCAGGAGGCCGACGCGGTGGTGGTCGTGGCCGGGATGGAGGGGGCGCTCGCCAGCGTGGTCGGCGGCCTCACCGCATCGCCGGTGGTGGCCGTGCCGACCAGCGTCGGGTACGGGTCCTCGCTCGCGGGCGTGACTGCGCTGCTCGGGATGCTGGCGAGCTGCGCGTCGGGACTCGTCGTGGTCGGCGTGGACAACGGCTTCGGTGCCGCCCACGCCATCGCGCGCCTGCTCCCCGGGGACGGCGAACGGTCGCGAGGCGGGGAAATTCCCCGCTCCGTGGTCCAAGCGGAGGACAGAGGGTGACCACCGTCGTGGCCTGGTGGCACTGCTTCAGTGGCATCGCCGGGGACATGGCACTCGGCAGCCTGCTCGACGCCGGCGCCGACCTCGACGACGTGCGGGCCGGTCTCGACGGCCTGGGCCTCGACGGCTGGACCCTCGACGCCGAGCCGGTGACGAGGGGCGGGTTGGCGGCCACCAGGGCGGTGGTCGGGATCGACGAGGCCGCGGGAGGTTCGAGGACGTGGGCCGACATCGCCGCCCTCCTCGCCGCGGCCGACCTGCCCGAGCGGGCCAGGGCCCGCGCCGTGGCCGCCTTCGGCGCGCTGGCCGCGGCCGAGGGACGGGTCCACCGCCAAGCGCCGGCCGACGTCCACTTCCACGAGGTCGGCGGCCTCGACGCCATCGTCGACATCGTCGGCACCTGCCTGGCCCTCGACCACCTCGGGGTCGACGAGATCCGGGCCAGCCCCGTCGCCCAGGGGACCGGTCAGGTGCGAAGCGCCCACGGCCTGCTCCCCGTGCCCGCGCCCGCGGTCATCGAGCTCCTGCACGGGGCTCCGACCTACGGCACCGGCCGACCCGTCGAGCTGACCACCCCCACCGGCGCCGCCCTCCTCGCCGGGCTCGGATCCGGTTGGGGCCCCCTCCCCGCCATGACGGTCACCGCATCGGGCCGGGGGGCCGGCGGCCGCGACCTCGACGGCCTGCCAAATGTCGTCGCCGTCGTGGTCGGCACGGCCGCCGACCGCCAGGGCCACGACGGCGGCCAGCCGGTGGTGATCGTCGAGACCAACGTCGACGACGTCACCGGCGAGGTCCTCGGCCATCTCGTCCCTTCGCTGATCGCGGCCGGTGCCCACGACGCCTGGATCACCCCGGTGATCGGCAAGAAGGGCCGCCCGGCCAGCGTGGTGACCGCCCTGACCGCCGAGGAGGCCGTCGCCGCGGTGCGCGCCGTGCTGGTGGCCGAGACCGGCACCCTCGGGGTGCGGGCCACGCCGGCAACCCGGTGGACGGCGGCGAGGACCATGGTCGAGGCGTCGGTCGACGGCCACCCGGTCGCCGTCAAGGTCTCGGCGGCGCGGGCCAAGGCCGAGCACGACGACGCCGCCAGGGTCGCGGCGGCCACCGGTCGCCCGGTGCGGGTCGTCGCCGCGCTGGCCGAGGCCGACGCCGTCGACCGGATGGCCAGGCCGCCCGGCGCGTGACGGTGCCCGGCGCGTGAGACCGCAGCTCGTGCTGTTCGACCTCGACGGGACGCTCCTCGACTCGGGCGCCGGCATCCTCGCCTCGCACCGCCACACCCTCGGCGCGCTCGGGCTCCCGGTCGACGAGCACCGTCTGCGGGCGCTGATCGGGCCGCCCCTGGAGGTGGCCCTCGCCGAGCTCGGCGTCCCCCCGCCCGACGTCGCCCGCGCCGTGCGGATCTACCGCCGCTACTACCTGGCCGATGGGATGCTCGCCTCGCAGCTCTACCCGGGCGTGCCCGAGCTGCTGGCCCGGGTGGCGGCCGCCGGCATCCCCATGGGGTTGGCCACCTCCAAGCTCGAGAGCTCCGCCCTGGCCCTGGTCGACCACTTCGGCATCGGCGACCACTTCGGGGTCGTGAGTGGCGCCACCGCCGACGGGTCGAGATCCCACAAGCACGAGGTGATCGGCGACGCCCTGTCGCGCGCCGGGCGGCGCGGCGGTCGCGACGTGATCATGGTCGGCGACCGGAGCTACGACGTCCAGGGGGCCAGGTCCCACGGCTGCACGCCCGTCGGAGCAGCGTGGGGCTACGGCGACCCGGGCGAGCTGGTCGACGCCGGCGCGGCCATGGTGGCCGCCGATCCCCGTGACCTCGGCGACCACCTGCTCGACGACCACCTGCTCGGATCCCACCCTTCACCCGATGTTCACTGACTGTTCGACCTCTGTCCGCCTGGAAGGGTTGCAGCGGTCGCTCTCCCCGTCCAAGGTGACGGGCATGAGGATTCTCAGACATCACGGGCAGTCGAGGAGGCTCCGGACCGGCCTCGCCGTCGCCGCCGCCTCGCTCGCCGCGGTCGCCGGCATCCTGGCCGTGCCGCCGGTCGCCGGCGCGATCTCGTCCGCCCAGGGGACCTCGGCCAAGACCGCCGCCCTCCCTCCGGTCAAGCACGTGTGGCTGATCATCCTGGAGAACAAGTCCTACGACGCCACCTTCACCGGGCTCAACCACAACACCTACCTGTGGAAGACCCTGCCGCGGCAGGGCGTGCTGCTCGAGAACTACTACGGCACCGGCCACTTCAGCCTCGACAACTACATCTCCCTCGTGAGCGGCCAGGCCACCCAGCCCGACACCCAGGCCGACTGCCCGACCTACAAGGACTTCAGCGCCACCTTCGACAAGCGCGGGACGCTCCGGCGCAACCGCAACTACGGCCAGGCCACGTCGACCCTCGGGCCGAACGCGGCTGCGGGCACCAACGGCTGCGTGTACCCGAGCAGCGTGGCCACCCTGTTCAACCAGTTCTCCAAGTCTGGGGTCAGCTGGAAGGGCTACGCCCAGGACCTCGGCAACACGCCGGGCCGTGAGGACGGCCCGTGCGGCGCACCGAGCGCCAGCCCGACCACCGACCCGGTACCCAATCCCGGGGCGGCGACCGCCACCGACCAGTACGTGCCCAAGCACTTCCCCTTCCCCTGGTTCCACAGCCTGATCGACAACCCGGCCAACTGCACCCCGCGCCACATCTCCAACCTGTTCTCCACCACCGGCGGCCTCTACCACGACCTGCAGCGGGTCTCGACCACACCGAACTTCAGCTGGATCACGCCCGACAACTGCAGCGACGCCCACGACGCCGTGTGCCACGGCAACAACCTCTCGGGCGGCTTCGCCAACCCGACCACCCCCAACCCGCCGATCAACTACACCGGCGGCCTCTACGCCTCCGACCTGTTCCTCCAACACGTCGTCCCCGAGATCGAGCAGAGCCCGGCGTTCAAGGACAACGGGCTGATCGACATCACCTTCGACGAGGCCTTCCCGCCGTTCACCTACTCGGGCAACAGCTTCGCCAACTCCACGACCATCCGGCCCGACGCGGCGACGTCCATCGCCGACGACACCGCCGGACAGAACATCAACGGCCGCAACGTCCACGCCGAGCCGACCGGCCCCAACACCCCGCTGGCCAGGAACGCCTACGGCCAGGAGCTGTTCCCCGGGCCCGGCAACAACGCCTACATCGACCGCGATACCTCGATCCCCGGCCTGGTCCTCGGTGGGGGCAGCCCCATCGGCGGGAGCGCCACCGGCGGCGCACGGGTCGACAAGGTCACCGGCACCACCGCGTCGACCTCGATCACCGACAACTCGATCGGCCTGATCGACAACGGCCGCAGCGTCTACGGCCCCGGGATCCCCAACGGCTGCGTGGTCAACAACCCGGTCAACGGCCACGTCGACGCCACCACCCCCAGCGGCTCGGGCCTGCCGGGATCGTCGGTGGTGACCGGCTCGTTCACCCTCGACTGCAACGGGGTGGCGGCGGCGCCCACCGCGGCGGTCACCAGCGTCAACCTCGGTCCCGAGACCAGCGCCACCGACCCGCTCTACAGCGGCAGCGGCGCCACCAACGGCGGCGGCGACACCGGCAGCGTGCTGATCAGCAGGTACATCAAGCCAGGCACCGCGACCCGCACCTTCTACAACCACTACAGCTGGCTGCGCACCATGGAGGACCTGTTCCAGGTCGACGCCAGGCACGAGGCCCCCGGCATCGACGGCAGGGGCCACCTCGGCTACGCCGCCCAGATCGGGCTGAAGGACTTCGGGACCGACGTCTTCACCAACACCAGGGCGTACCAGCCCGAGCCTCGCCACCACGGCGCCGCAGCATCGGCGGGAATCCCCGCGGCCGGCGTCCTCGTGGCCGGGGGCGCCACGGTCCTGCTCCGCCGGCGTCGGCGCCAGGCCGAGTGATCCCCGAGCCGGGCGGCTCGGTCCCTCTGCACGGGCGGCTCGCCCTGCGGTCCGGTCCGGCGCGTCCGGCGCTCCTGCGGGCCCGCTGGTCGCGTCTCCTCGTCGTGCCCACCGCGGTCGCCGCCCTCGTCGCCCTCGGGGGCGCCTGCGGGACGGCCGCCCACCCGACCGCCACCGCCCACCCGACCGCCACCGCCCGCACGTCGGACAGCGGCCAGCGCTACGGCGGCTTCCCCAGCTGGCTCCCCAAGTCGACGACGCCGGTCGGGCGGGTCCTGACCGCCAGCGCCGCCCACCCCGAGCTCGGCATCGAGGGTGACACCGTGCTGGTCACCTGGGGCGGGAGCCACGCCCTGGTCACCGCCGTCGGGCCCGCCGTGGGCGAGCAGGGCCATTTCCCCATCCCGGCGTCCACCCGCTGCACGTTCACCGTCACCGTGGCCAGGGGCAGCGCGGCCGTGGCCGTCGCCGCCGGCCAGTGGAGCGTCGTCGACGAGCGCGGCCGACTCCACCACCTCGCCGTGCGCCCACTGGCCGGCACCCGCGCGCCGGCCTCGGTGCCGGCCGGCGCGACGGCCACCTTCGAGCTGGTCACCCGGCTCGGCCAGGGAGCCGGCACCCTGCGCTGGGCCCCGGCCGGCAGAGCCCCCGTCGCCTCCTGGGACTTCGACGTCGAGCTCGACTGACCGCCTCGGTCGACCGGGTGCCCGGGCGCTCCTGCGGGCGGTTGGCAGGGGCGTCTGTGGCGGGCGTTCTCCGGTCGGCTGGCGGGCGTTCCTGCGGCGGCCGTTCCTGCGGCGGGCGTTCTCCGGTCGATTGGCAGGGGCGCTCGGGTTTCGGGGACGCTGGACGGCGGTGAGCGCGGGTTCGTGACCGCGGATCGCCGCGCTGGGCAGTCGGCGAGCGCTCCTGCGGGAGCGGGGCGGCCGGCTCCGGGGCTCAGCGCAGGAGGACGGCCCCGGCCCAGCCGTCGAGCTCGGGGAGGGTCACCACCTCGCGGCCGGGGTACGCGCCGGCCACGTGGCGCCACTGGCCGGGCAGCAGACCGGCGAGGAGCAGCCGGCCACCGGGTCGGACCGCCCGGAGCGTCGCGGCGGCCAACTCGACGTGCACGCCGGCGGTCACGTTGACCAGTGCCAGGTCGTAGGCGCCGGCCGGCAGGTCCTCGACCGGCGTGGTCGCCGCCCGGACGCGGTCGGCGACGCCGTTGCTCCCGGCGTTGGCCGCCACCACCGCCGGCGAGGCCGGATCGATGTCGACGCCGACCACCATCGTCGCGCCGAGGACGGCGGCGGCGACCGCCAGGATGCCGCTCCCGGTGCCCACGTCGAGCACCTGGAGGTCGTCGGGCGGGTCGGCGGCGAGCAGGCCGAGGATCAGGCGGCTGCTCGGGTGGCTACCGCTGCCGAAGCAGTGCCCGGGGTCGATGCGCAGCAACGTCCGGCCCGCGTCGGGCCGCTCGACCTCGGTCCACGTCGGCGCGACGACCAGGCCGCCGTCGACCACCACCGTGGTGGCATGGGCCCGCCAGGCGTCGCGCCACGCTCCGTCGACCTCGACCGACTCCACGCGACCGGCCCGGCTCCCGAGCTCCGAGGCGACGAGCCGGGCGGCTTCGGCGGTGGGGTACGACGCCGTCAGGGCGACGTCGTGACCGCCGGCCGGCGACTCGCCGACCGCGGTCGCCCCGTGGTCCCACAGGGCCAGGGCGGCGAGCTCGGCGTCCGCTGCGGCCACCGTCCAGCGCACCACCACGTCGGTCGGCGGCGTGGTCACCGGTGCCTCGTCACGGTCCGAGGTTGCCAGCCGGCGGGGCCGCCTCCCCAATCCGTTTCCGCCACCACCTCCCTGGCCGCCATCATGGGGGGGTGCTCACCGTGCGCAACCTCAGTGTGGAGGTCGGCGGTCGTCGAACCCTCGACGACGCCACCTTCACCGTTCGCGCCGGCGACAAGGTCGGCCTGGTCGGTCGCAACGGCGCTGGCAAGACCAGCCTGCTCAAGGTGCTAGGCGGCGACAGCGAGCCGGCGGGTGGCACCGTCCGCCTCGAGGGTCGCCTCGGCTTCCTGACGCAGGACCCTCGACGTCTGGTGGAGATCGAGGCATCGACGGCGCTGGCCCACGTCCTCGGCGGACGGGGGCTCGACGAGCTGGCCGAGCGGCTGGAGAAGCTCCGCCTGGCCGTGGAGGAGGACCCAAGCGAGCGGGCCATCAACCGCTACGGCCGAGCCGAGGAGACCTTCGCCGACGCCGGCGGGTACTCGGCCGAGTCCGAGGCCCGCGCCCTCCTCGACGGGCTCGGGCTCGAGGCGTCCCGGGCCGATCTGCCCGTCGGGGTCCTCTCCGGCGGCGAGCGGCGCCGGGTCGAGCTGGCCAGGATCCTCTTCGGGGGGACCGACGCCCTGTTGCTCGACGAGCCGACCAACCACCTCGACGTCGACGCCAAGACCTGGTTGCTCTCCTTTCTCGAGTCCTACCGGGGCGCCCTGCTCGTGGTCAGCCACGACCTCGAGCTGCTCGATTCGGCCATCACCCGGGTGATCCACCTCGACGAGGGCGCGGCCGTCGAGTACAAGGGGACCTACACCCAGTACCGGGAGGCTCGGGCCCAGGACGAGATCCGCCTGGGTCGCCTGGTCGAGCGTCAGCAGGGCGAGATCAAGCGGCTCGCCGACCTGGCCGAGTCCATGCGCCACCAGACGGCCAAGCGGGCCAGGACGGCCAAGAGCATCGACAAGCGGGTCTCCAGGCTCAAGACGGCCGCCGTCGAGGGGCCAGGTAAGGGCGAGCGCCGCTACAAGGTCCGCTTCCCCGAGCCGCCCCGCTGCGGGCGGGTCGTGCTCGAGGCCGAGGGGCTGGCCAAGTCCTACGGCGGCCCTCCGGTCTTCGACGGTGTCGACTTCGGGGTCGAGCGCGGCGAGCGGCTGCTCATCATGGGCCTGAACGGCGCCGGCAAGACCAGCCTCCTGCGGATCCTCGCCGGGCAGTCGGAGCCCACCCGCGGGTCGTTCCGCCTCGGGATGGGTGTCTCGCCCGGCTACTACGCCCAAGAGCACGAGGGCATCCGGCCTGGGGTCGGGGTGCTCGCCCACATGCGCGAGATCTCCCCCGCCCCCGAGCCGGAGCTGCGGGCGCTGCTCGGGATGTTCGGCCTGGTCGGCGAGGTGGCGTTCCAGGACGCGTCGACGCTCTCCGGAGGGGAGAAGACGAAGCTGGCGCTCGCCCAGCTCGTCGCCGGCGGCCACAACCTGCTGCTGCTCGACGAGCCGACCAACAACCTGGATCCGCCCTCCAGGGAGGCCATCGGCCGAGCCCTGTCCGCCTGGCCGGGCGCGATGATCCTCGTCAGCCACGACGTCGGCTTCGTGACCGAGCTCGCGCCTCAGCGGGCCCTGCTCATGCCCGACGGCACCGAGGACACCTGGAGCGAGGACCTGCTCGAGCTCGTCGCCATGGCGTGAGCGGTCCGGACCAAGCGGTAGGCGGTGCTAACGACCTGGCCTTCGCCCTGGTCCTGGCCGACCTGGCCGACAGTGTGACCGTCCCCGGCTTCCACCGCGCCGATCTGGTCGTCGACACCAAGCCGGACCGCACCTGGGTCACCGACGTCGACCGCCAGGTCGAGCGCGCCCTGCGCGATCGGGTGACGGGGGGCGGCTCCGGTGACGCGGTGATCGGCGAGGAGGACGGTACGACCGGGTCGGGCCGGCGGCGGTGGATCATCGACCCGATCGACGGGACGTCCAACTTCGTGCGTCGCGCCCCGGTCTGGGCCACGCTGATCGCCCTCGAGGTCGACGGCGTCGTCACCGTCGGCGTGGCGTCGGCGCCGATGCTCGGGCGCCGCTGGTGGGCGGCACGCGGGCTCGGTGCGTACGCCGGACCCCTGGTCCTGCTGCGCGAGGAGCAGCCGGGTCAGGCGCGACCTTGGACACCATCGAGGCGTGAGCCTCCCGTGTCGGTCCTGGTCGACGGAGGTCGCATCCACGTATCGGGCGTGGCCGCCCTCGACGGCGCCCACCTCTCGTCGTGCGGGCCGGAGGGCTGGGAGGAGCGCGGCGGGGCGGGCCGCCTGCTCGACCTGTCGGCACGGTGCTGGCGTGACCGCGCCTTCGGCGACTTCTGGTCGCACGTCCTCGTCGCCGAAGGGGTCTGTGACATCGGCCTCGACCCCGTCGTGTCGCTCTGGGACCTTGCCGCCCTCCAGGTGATCGTCGAGGAGGCCGGCGGCCGCTTCACCGACTTCTCCGGGAGGCCCACCCCCGACGGTGGGAGCGCCATCAGCACCAACGGGCTGCTCCACGATGCCGTCCTCGCGGTCGTCGGCGTCGGCCTCCGCGAGGATGGTGCCGTGCCGCCACCCACCAGCGACCGCGGGCCGGCAGCGCCGCACCCACGAGAGGAGCACCGGTGACCGAGAGCCCGACCCAGGTCGAGCCGACCGAGCGGACCCAGGTACGGCGCCACCGCGAGCGCGGCACCTACGAGCGGGCCGAGATCGACGGCATCCTCGACGAGGGGATGATCGCCCACGTGGCGGTCACGGTCGACGGGTCCCCGTGGATGATCCCGACCGCCTACGGACGAGACGGCGACGTCTTGTACCTGCACGGCGCGGCGGGCAACCACCTCCTCAAGGCGGCCACCGGGGGCGGGGACATCGTCGTGACGGTCAGCCTGCTCGACGGCGTGGTCCTCGCCCGGTCCACCTTCCACCACTCGCTCAACTTCCGGTCGGTCGTGGTCTTCGGCCGGCCGGAGGAGCTCACCGATCCCGACGCCAAGGCACACGCCCTCACCGTCATCGTCGACCACCTGCTGCCAGGCCGCAGCTCCGAGGCGCGCCCGCCGACCGTCTCCGAGCTGCGCCAGACCCGGGTGCTGGCCCTCCCGATCGACGAGGTGTCGGCCAAGGTCCGCACGGGCGGCCCGATCGACGACGAGGGCGACGTCGACCTGCCGGTGTGGGCCGGAGTCCTGCCGCTCCACACCTCTGCCGGCGCCCCGGTCCCCGACCCCGGCAATCGGCCCGGGATCCCACTGCCCGCCGGCGCATCCCAGCCCGCCCGCTGGGCGACGGCTCCTGCCACCGCCGAGGGCACTCGTGACTGAGCGCGCCGGTGCGCGCTCAGGAACCCGCATCCGGCCGGCCGAGGTGGACGACCTCGACGCGGTCGGCCACGAGCTCGTCGACTCCACCCTGGCCGGGCCCGCGGGCTCGGCCCGCAACCTCTATCTCACGCTGGTCCGCCATCCGGGACTGATGCGTCGGTGGCTGCCCTTCGGCGGCAAGCTCCTGGCCGGGAAGCTCCCGGCGCGGGATCGCGAGCTGCTCATCCTGCGCACCGGCTGGCACTGCCAGGCTCCTTACGAGTGGGGCCAACACGTGCTGATCGGCCGGGACGCCGGCCTCACCGACTCCGAGCTGTCCCGGGTCCGCTCCGGCCCGGACGCCGACGGCTGGTCCGAGGGCGACGCCCTCCTCCTGCGGGCCGCCGACGCCCTCCACGCCGCCTCGACGATCGACGACGCCCTGTGGGCGCGCTTGGCCGAGCGCTACGACGAGGCCCAGCTCATCGAGATCCCCATGGTGGTCGGCCACTACCACCTGGTCTCGTTCGTGCTCAACAGCCTCGGCGTCGAACCGGAGCCCGGGCTCCCCGGTTTGGACCAGCCGGCTCCCTGAGCGGATCAGGAGTCGTCGCGGCCCAGGCGGTGGACGGCGCGCAGCCGCCGAGCGCCTGCCCATGCCTCGGCCTGGGCCAGCTCGACGGCCGAGACCTCCCGGCCCCCGACGGTACCGGTCCGCGTCCCGTCGCCGGCGGCGACGGCGGCGACGCGGGACGCGGCCGACGACGCGACCTGCTCGAGGCGGTCGATGGCATCGTCGCCACCGGTGCCGGTGACGCCCGGATCGGGGAGGGTGACCGGGGCGCGATCGTGCACGAGGACGCTGGCCAGGGCGTCGTCGACGCCGTGGATCACCGCCGCCACCCCTGACGCCGCCGCGAGCACCTCGGAGCGCCGGTCATCGTCGACGGAGCCGAGGAGATCACGGAAACGTCGCGGCAGGCTGCGGAGCGTCGCCACGGCGTCGCCTGGCGCCATCTTGGAGACGTCCTCGCCGCCGGTGTCATAGGGGAAGGCCATTGCGGCATGCTGTCATGGTGGCCCGCACGCTCGCACCCGGCGTCCTCGAGATCGACACCCTGCTCGGCGGCTGGGAGCACGTCACCGCCGGCTACCTGATCGAGGGCCCGGCGCCGGTGCTGGTCGAGACGGGCAGCCAGAGCTCGGTCCCCGCGCTGCTCGCCGAGCTCGCCGCCATCGGCGTGGCTCCCGACGAGCTCGCCGGCGTCGCCGTGACCCACATCCACCTCGACCACGCCGGCGGCGTCGGCGACGTGGCCCGGGCGTTCCCCAACGCCACCGTCTACGTGCACGAGAAGGGGGCGAGGCACCTCGCCGACCCGTCACGCCTGGTGCGCTCCGCGACCCTGGTCTACGGCGAGCTCCTCGATTCGCTCTACGGGCGCCTCGACCCCACGCCGCCCGAGCGGATCCACGTGCTGGCCGACGGCGAGGACATCGTGGTGGGCCCCGGCCGGGTGCTCACGACCGTCGACTCACCGGGCCACGCCAAGCACCACCTCGCCCTGCACGACAGCGGCAGCGGGATCCTCTTCGCCGGGGACGCGGTCGGCGTCCGCCTCCCCGATGCCGGGGTCCTGCGCCCGGCCACGCCTCCGGCCGACTTCGACCTCGACGCCGCCTGCACGTCGCTCGGGCGGTTTCGCGACCGGTCGCCGGCCGGCGTGGCGCTAGCCCATTACGGCCTGCTGCCCGATCCCGAAGCCATGCTGCTCGAGGCCGAGGACACCCTCAGGCAGTGGGCGGCGACGGCCGAGCGGGCGTGGCTCGCCGACCGGGACATCGCCGAGGCCCTCACCGACGAGTTCGCCGTCCCCGACTCGATGGACCCGACGCAGCGGGAGCGCCTCGAGACCCTCAACGGAATCCACTCCAACGCCGCCGGCCTCAAGCGGTGGCTCGAGACCACCCACGACCACCCGCACGACTGAACGCGTGGCTTGCTCCGCCCTGAGGCGACCGGTGGTGGCAGGACGAGATCAATGACCTCTCCTTGTCTACTCCCACATTCGGCATTCCGACTCGCAAGTTCTGCGGCGGGCGTGAGACCTGAACCCGGAGCGCGCGTCGGCACAACAGCTTGATCCGATCCTTTCTCTCTGAAGGTTCGGACTTCGCTCCCTGGCGGCTTCGGTCTGTGCTGCGCAGTTGAGCGGTGATGCCGGCCGTCTCCCATTCGGATAGAGTTCCGGCGGCAGGTCGGGGCGGGGCCGCCACCGGCCCGGGGAGGCGGACATGATGCGATGGGCAACCGGGACCCGGCGCCGTGGAGTTGCGTTGGCCGCAGCTGTCGGCCTCTTCGCCGCCGGCTGCGGCACGTCGGTCGTCTCCGGGCCGGTCGCCCGGATCACGACGGCCCACGCCGTCGGTGACGCGTTCGCCGCGCTGGGCCATCAGCGGGGGATCACCGCGACCCTCTCCCTCGGGCTCGACGCCGAGCAGGTCGGGCGCCTCGGCGCACTCGGCCACTCGGCGCCGGTCAACCCCCGGGTGGCGGCGGCCATCGCCACCACCCGGATCGTGGTCGACGTCGACAGCACCGACGGGGCGTCACTGTCGGCGCTGCTCTCCTCGAAGGCCGGGACGCAGACCTCGACCGAGTTGCACCTCCAGGTCGGCGCGACCGCCCCGCTCGACGTGCGCTCCGTGGGCGGGGCGCTCTACGCCCGCGTCCAGCTCCGTGACCTGGTCAGCGCCTTCGGCGGATCCGCCGCCTCCGCGGCGCGCGCCGTCGGTGCCATCGACCGCGCCGAGCGGGTCCTGCCCGGTGCCGCCGCCTTCGCCGCGGGCGACTGGGTCCGCATCGACCTGGCGGCGCTGCGCCGGCTCGGGCAGCAGGACGCCGGGGGTCTCCCGGCCGCCCAGCAGGCCCAGGCGAAGGCTCTGGGCAAGAAGCTGGTCCATGATCTTCCCTCGGCCGTCCACGACGCCCTGGCCCACCACACCACCTTCACCAACCTCGGCGACCACGGTGGGCGGACCGAGTACTCGGCGTCGATCGCTTCTCGTGCCGCGGTCGACGAGCTGCTCCGGACCGCAGTCGCAGACCTCCGCACCGTGCCGTCGCTGCGGCTGCTGCTCGCCCACGTGCCGACCACGGTCGATGCCATCCCGGCAACCCAGCACACGGTGCTGCAACTCTGGGTCCTCGACAACCGGATCGAGGAGATCGACCTCGACCTGGCCCAGTTCGACCATCACCTGCCGTTCCCGGTGCCGCTCCGCCTGGTGATCGGTGCCGGCACACCGGTGGTCGCGCCGGGCCACGCCACGACCGTCGACCCCTCCGCCCTGCTCAAGGGCTTCGCGGCCAGGGCCGGGGGTGCCTTCTCGGCTGGTCCCTCGACCGGCGCCGTCACGCCGTAGCCGTCGCGCTCCGGCTGGATGAGCGTGCGCTCCCGTCAGGGGGCCACAGAAACCGATCAGGCCGCGAGATGGATAGCACCCAAGAGGTTTAGCGGTCCTCGGTGCCGTGATCCTTTGTCTTGTCTTTCTGTACGACTTCGTCTTCCTCATTGTAAGTGCCGTGCACGGAAAACCAGGCGGCACAATACTCAGTGCCGTCGGTATGGTTGTAGCCGGCGTCATCCTTCGGCTCTTCTACAGGGCTTGCCCTCGCAAGCAATAGCCGCGCGTAACGCCGCCGAGGAGCTCTTCGGGATCCACGTTGGTGGCTGCCCGCTCCACCGCCATGATCCGTCCAATCGCTGCGGCCCGGTCCCGACGCGCCTTCTGCCGCTTAGCGGTCACCGCCGCCACCTGGGCTGCGGTGAGAGGTGGCCATCCCTCGTTCGTCGCTGGCTCGCACGACCACGAACTTGATGGTGGTCGAGGGTGCGGGATGCCGCAAGCAGGCGCGAGCCGCGACGTCAGGAAGCTACTCGTCGACGACTTCTGCCCACCACCTCATCTCGTTGCCGAACTCATGCGACGGTGAGGGCGCCGACGAGGTCAGCAGGGTCGACCTGGAGCTGGGCGGGGACGGTCACGACCAGGGGCTGGCCGGTGTCGGCGAGGCGGCGGGCCCCGACGATGGTGACCCCGACGAGGGTGCCGGCGGCGTCGAAGCGCAGGGCGTGGCCCTCGGGGCTCTCGTCGAAGTCGACGGCCGTGGCCGGGTCCCCGACGTGGAGGTAGAGCACGTCGGCGTCGGCGTCGGCGTCGGCGTCGTAGTCGACGTTGTCGAAGGTGGTGGTCCCGATGGTGACGGTCACGGCAGGGCTCTCCGGAAGAAGGCGGTTGAGATCGATCCCCCGACTGCTCGGAGTGTACGACCGCCTCGAGCCACCTCGACGGCTGGGGCGGATCGAGCCCCAGGTAGTTAGCGGACGGGTTGTAGCCAGCCAGCGACCTTCACGGCCTGCCCGTAGCGGGACGCGACGTGACTGGTGATCGCTGGCGTGGCGACGGCAACGGTCACGCAGACCCGATCGGCGACTTGGCTGCTGCCAAGCAGGGCCGGCCGTAGAACCCGATCGTCGAGGAGTTGCCGTTGGAGCGCCACGAGCTCCGGTGAGCGGTAGCGGCCATGTCCGAGACAGAGCGGTTCGGGATAGACCCGACGGGCCTCGCGTCGGTGCCGGTCGAGGTGGCCCGTGAAGAAGAGCGTGACCAGGTGTCGGGTCTGATCGTAGTAGCCGTTGGCATAATCCGGCTGTGTGTCCGCATAGGCGAACGCCGCGCTGACCTGCTGCTGGCGGGACGATCCGCCGCTTGGGTCTCCGCAACCAGGCCCAGGCGGCGTAGCCGGTCCCGTCCGCGGGGGCTGCGTCGTGGCCGGAGGCGTCGTCACGGTCAACGTCGAACCGTCCCAACTACCGACCAGACGCAGGGCGGCACTGGTCACCGTCCCGTCCGGGTAGATGTGAGCACCGGGCGCGTGGATGATGTCGACACACCACGAACCGGGACGCCGTTGCCGCACCGGGGCGGTAGCGACTGCCGGATCGAGTAGCAGGCCGTGACTCTCGCACGGCCGGGTGATCGCAGAAGGCTGGCGTCGACCGTGTATCGAGGCGCTACTCCAGCGTTACGCGGGACCGGGCCTGCCCCCGTCGCGCCCGCCATCGAGATCCCACCGCAACCGACCATCACCAACAGCAGCGAGACGAGCCATCCCAGCGACATGACCCATATGATGCCCGATCCCCGGACAGAGCAGGACTCGTCGTGTACTTCTCGTCTCCTCCCAAGATTTGGTCTCGTAGTGAGCGGAGTTCGGGGACCAGGTCGCAAAGCTGGGCGAAGCCCGTCTCGGGAGCCATGTGTGCAAGTTGGGATTCCTGTCGGGCGAGGACCCTTTCGCTCTCCAGAAGGGGCGGCTCGGGATCACCCGAATCGATGCTGTTCAGGCGTCGGGCAATGAGTTCGTTGGTCATTGTCGGATACCAACCTGCTCTCTTCTGGAATCTCTGCGCGGTTACGCGAACGTCGCGTGGCCGGACGCCGTCCGAGACCAGCATCTCCTTCGCCTCTGCCGTCGATATCCCCTCGCTGAGGCTGGTTCTCACCCGGTCGACGAGGTCTTGTCGCATCTTTTGACGCTCCAACCAGCCCTCGGTCAGATGGGCGAGTGTCCGCCAAGCGGGACCAGTTTCTTCAGAGGTCATCGGGGAGGGCCTTCCGGCAATGGTGATGCCGAGGAGGGCTTCCTCCTGGCTGGCGCCCACGGTCAGCTTCCAGACGTCTCGCTCGGCCGGTCGGCGCATCCCTCACCTCGGACTCTGAGGTCTCTGAGGGATGCGCCGGAGGCCGGTCCAAGGCCGTCAGAGCGAGGTGCCTCTGACGTGCGGAGGGAGTGGGATTTGAACCCACGGTGCCCGTAGACACAACGGTTTTCGAGACCGTCCGATTCGGCCGCTCTCGCATCCCTCCCGGGCGACTCACGGTACCGTTCCGCGCCCCGCCGGGCAAGGTGCTGCCACCGCAAGGCGGGCGCGCCGGTGTCGGTCGGCCCCGACCACCGAAGGCCACGGGCCGCCTGCCCCGTCAGGTCGCGGGGTCGCGACGGCGATCGGCGAACCAGGAGCTGAGCAGCCCAGCGGCCTCGGCGGCGCGGACGCCGGCGACCACGTCGACCTCGTGGTTGAGGCGGGGGTCGACGCACAGGTTGTAGAGCGACCCGCAGGCGCCGGCCTTGGGATCGACCGCGGCGAAGACCACCCGGCCCACCCGTCCGGCGACGAGCGCACCGGCGCACATCGGGCACGGCTCGAGCGTGACGTAGAGGGTCACGGCCCCGAGCCGCCAGGTCCCGAGGGTGGCGGCCGCGGCGCGCAGAGCGTCGATCTCGGCATGGGCGGTCGGATCGGACCGCTGCTCGCGCCGGTTGCCTGCGGCCGCGACGATGCGGCCGTCGACCACCGCCACCGCGCCCACGGGGACGTCGCCCCGCTCACCGGCCGCGACCGCCTCGGCCAGGGCCGCGTCCATGAAGGTCTCGTCGGTCGAGGGCGCCCCCGGCGACGCGCTCGGCCCCGGCAGCGCGCTCGACACCTCGCCGACCGTAGCGGTCCTCGCCTGCGACCACCCGAAGGCGCCCGGCATCCCGATGTCGTGACGAGCACCGACTCCTGGCACGTCTCGGGCACCGACCCACCTGCAGGCGCCCGTCGCCGAGCGGGGCACCCGGCGCAGCGGGAGTCGATCGCCGCGGACAAGCGATAGCTTCGAGCGGGTGAGCGACGTCGGAGACGCAGGCGGGGCGCCCCTGCAGGAGCCTGGCAGCCAGGGGCAGTCCGCACCCGATGCCCGGCCGGCCGGCGGGGAGGGCGACCAGCTGCTGCCCGCCACCCGGCCGGCCCCGGGGGCCATGGTTCCGGCAGAGACGGATCCGTGGGCCCTGGACCTGGCCGCGGCGACGTTGCGGCTCGACAGCGGCGACACCGACACCCTCTTCGAAGCGCTCGGGTCCAAGCTGGAGCGGATACTCGGCGAGGCGGCGCGCATCCAACGTGAGGGTGGCTTCCGACGACGCCACCGCGTCGGCAAGATCGTGGTCGACCTCGACGGTGAGCGTCTGGAGGCGGTCAGGACGGCATCCGGGCCCACCTTTCTCTCCGTTCACGCCGTCCGTGGCGTCACCCTGAAGACCGAGGAGATCGGCGCCGACGAGTGGCTCGGTCGCCTCAACCACCTCGTCGGGCGCGCCGCGGTGCGCAGCGCGACGGTCCGCGACGCCCTGAGCGGCCTGCTCGACAGCTAGCGCTGACCTGCGAGGTGGCTGCGCCAGGCGCTGAACGACGTGAGCGGTTCCCCGCCCGGGCGCCGGAGCCACGGCCAGGGATGGGTCGCGACGACGCGGAGCTTGGCTCTCCTGGCCCGGCCGCCGGGAACGGGTGTGAACGTGGTGGCCAGTGCCCGGCCGTCCAGCTCGGTGACGGGGTCGCCGACGCGCACCTCCACCGGCCGGCGCGCCGCGAGGTCGCCGAGCGCTTCGGCCAGGAACACCAGGCGCTTCGCCGACAGCCCGAGCCGGTGGAGCAACGGCCCGTCGAACACGAAGACCGCCGGCAGCTCGGGGCTCGACGCCAGCAGGGCCGGGTCGTCGTCTCCGAGGCTCTCTGCGGTCAGCCACACCGCGCTCGCTGCGGGCCCGTCGGTCACGACCTCGTCGGGTCCTGCCGTGGCCGCCGGGTCGGGATCGGCCCGGAGCAGGGGATCGGCGCGCACCCGGTCCCCGGTCGGCGTGTCGGGCCAGGACGCGACGGGACAGGCGTCGCGCAGGACGCAGGCCGCGCACACGCCGGGCGCCCGCCGCTCGACCTGGTGTCGGGAGAAGCCGTAGGGCCGGCCGGTGCCGGCGCCGATGGTCCACTGCCAGCCGAGCCGGTTGGCCGCCCGCGACCCGTCGAGCAGGTGGGCGAAGAAGCGGTCCTCGCCGGCCCGCCAGTCGTTGCCGTGCCGGACCGTCCACTGCGAGGCCATCCACATCCGCGTCTGGTTGACCAGCCACCCGTCGCGCTGCAGCTCCCCGACGGTCAGGTCCATGCAGGCCATGCGACGATCCCAGGCGTCGGTGGCATCGTTGCTGCGCCAGGGCGTGACCCGTAGCGGCGCGGCCGTGCGGGCGCCGAGTCGGGCGTAGAGGTGGCGGGCGTACTCCTGCCACAGCAGCTCGTCGCGGAACCTGGCCACGTCCCGTCCCGGTCCCCCGGCCGCGGCCGACCAGACCCGCGGCAGGGCCAGCAACCCGTGACGGATGAACGGCGACAGGGCAGACGCGCCGCGCCGGGCCGTCGGCCACACCTCGTTGCGTCGGGCGGCGTAGCCGGCGACGTCGAAGCCGGCGATGGCCGCGTCGGCCGCCGTCTGGCCGCCGGTGAAGCGTTCCGATCCTGCGAGCGGGCCCGACCACAGGCCGTCCAGGTGCCGGCCGACCCAGTCGACGACGGCGTCCCTGCCGCCCTCGGGCGCGGGCGGGGGAGGAACCTCGGGCACGGTGCCATCGTGGTCCGCGGCGGTGTCGTGGACACAGCCAGGGATGGGTGGCCGGGGCAGGAAGAGGGGAACGGCGCCGTCCGCGCGGGCGCCAGCGGGGCGGGCGGCGAGATCCCGAACGCGGCATGACGACGTTGCCGGGTAAGAATGGGCATGGTCAACAACGAGGGTCCGAGATGAGCGAGGCCGGCTTCGACTCGCCGCCGCCCAGCACAGGCTCGGTGGTGCCGGCCGAGGTCCCCGATCCCGGCGCGGTGGGGCTGCCGCCCGACGCCATGCACCGCCTCGAGGTGCTCGAAGGGCGCGGTGACAAGCGGCCGTTCTTCACGAGCGACCTGTCGGTCAACGAGTTCCTGCTCGTCAAGGAAGCGGGGTTCGATCCGCGCGGCCTGGTCTACGGCAGCTCGATCTACCACATCGGCCTCCAGCGCAGGAGCTGGTCGACCAATCAGGAGCTCGACAAGCTCACGCAGGCAATGTACACCGCCAGGGAGCTGGCCATGGCCAGGATGGAGGCCGAGGCCGAGGTGCTCGGCGCGGACGGCATCGTGGGTGTGCGCCTCGACATCAACTACTACGACTGGGGCAAGCACGCCGCCGAGTTCATCGCCGTCGGCACGGCAGTGTCGGCCCACGGCGCCGAGGGCAGCTGGCGGACCGACGAGGGCAAACCGTTCACCAGCGACCTGTCCGGTCAGGACTTCTGGACCCTGGTCCAGTCGGGCTACCTGCCGCTCGGCCTGGTCCTCGGAACCTGCGTGTACCACGTCGCCCACCGCGGGCCGATGGCGGCCGCCACCCAGGCCGGGGTGAACACCGAGCTGACCAACTTCACCCAGGGCCTCTACGACGCCAGGGAGCTGGCCATGAGCCGCATGCAGGACGAGGCGCTGCGCCTCGGCGCCGAGGGCATCGTCGGCGTCCACCTGGAGGAGAAGAACCACTTCTGGGGCAGCCACGTCATCGAGTTCCTGGCTGTCGGCACGGCCGTCAGGCCGGCGCCGGGCGCCGAAGGCCCCGGGCACCCGGAGCTGATGCTGCCGATGGACACCTGATGGCCGCCTCCGGCGATGCGGTCCCCGAAGCCAGCTGGTCGAGCACGCTCTCGGTGGCCGAGATGTCCGCCATCCACCAGGCCGGCTTCTCGCCGCTCGGCCTGGTGCTCGGCAGCTCCGTGTACCGGGTCGGCATCGACTGGTCGCCCAACGACTACTACTCCTACGCCAACACCGGCGGCGGCTTCGCCGGTGGCGTGGCCGGCGGGGGGTTCGGCGGCATGGGCGGATCGTGGGCCGGACGGGCATCGGGCTTTCCCGGCTGGACCAAGTACTACAACCGCGGCGGCTGGGCCGGCAGTCCGATCGGCTTGAGCGGGATGGCCAACTTCGGCGTCGTCGCGCTGTGCTGGGAGCGCACCGTGCTCGAGTCGGGCGTGGAGGAGGCCGCATCGCTCGCCATGGCGCGCCTGCTCGAGGAGACCCGCAGGCTCGGGGGTCACGGGGTGATCGGCACCCGGCTCAACTTCCGGTGGATGGAGGGCATGACCTCGACCGTGGAGTTCACCGCCATCGGCACCGCGGTGGTCAGGCCGGGCGCGGCGCTGCGGGGCCACCCCTTCACCTCCCACCTCGACGGGCAGGCCCTGCTCAAGCTGCTCAGGGCCGGGATGGCGCCGGTCAAGGTCGGCGTCGGTGTCGGCGCGGTCACCGCGTCGGTGCCCACCCTGTCCGTGACCGGAAGCGCCGAGGTCACCCCCTTCGGCGACGCCATCGAGGCCAGCCGGCGCATCGCCGCCGACCACCTGCGCGCCAGCGCCGGCGGGTCGGGATGGGCCGTGCTCGGGACCCTGGCGTCGGTCAGCATGGAGGGCGAGACGGCCGGTCGGACCATGACCACGGTGCTCACCGGCACCGCGGTCGAGCGGGTGGCGTCGGAGCGACGCGACCCCCTCCCGCTCCCTCTGCCCATCATGCGGCTGTCGAAGCCGTGAGCGACCTGGGGAGCGAGCCGGCGACCCCAGGTAGGGTTGCGGTCGTGTCGGTGGCGGACCGATGAGCGGGAACCTGGCGGTCACGGGCCTGAGCGTCGACGAGGCCATCCTGCTCGACCAGGTCGGCCTCGAGCCTGTCGGCCTCGTCACCGGCGCCTCGGTGGTCCAGCTGGCCGCCTTCGCCCGACTCGGCGCCGGCTTCAGCACCAACACCGAGCTCGACACGCTCAGCGAGGCCCTCGCCACCTCCAGGCGCACGGCCGTCGAGCGGCTGGCCGCCGCGGGGCTGTCGGTCGGCGCGGACGGCGTGGTCGGGGTCAGGGTCGAGGTCGGGGACCTGAGCGGCGGGTCACGGCTGGTGCACCTGGTCGTCACCGGCACCGCAGTGCGCGACGCCGGGTCGCACCGGGTCGGCCGGGCCGAGCGGTGCTTCACCGCGGCCATGAGCGGCCAGGACGTCCACCTGGCGGTCAGGGCCGGCTACCGCCCGCTCGGCATCGTCTCGGGGGTGTGCGCCTACCACGTGGGCCGGCGCGGCTTCTCCCAGTGGGCCGGCAGCGTGCGGGAGAACCAGGAGATGACCGTCTACACCGAGGCCCTGTACGACGCCAGGGAGCTGGCCATGGGCCGCCTCCAGGACGAGGCCATCGCCCTCGGTGCCGACGGCGTCATCGGCGTCACCGTCACCGAGCGCACCGGGGTGTGGGGCAGCCACGTCATCGAGTTTGCCGCCATCGGCACCGCCGTGAACCTCGTCGGCGACGGCCACCGGTCGCTCGACCCCCGGCTGATCATGGATCTCGGCGGGACCTGACCCACTCCACCTGGCCGACACACCCCCGTGCGACCCTTTCGGCGACGACGAGAGGGAGGGCCATGGGTCGCAACAACCAGCGGCGCAGGGCCGACAAGAAGCGCCGGCAGGCAGACCGCTCGTACGGAGGAGCACGCGCCTCCGCCTCGTGGCGCCCGGCGGACGGGGAGCTCGAGGCCTGGCGGGTCGAGTCCCTGGTGGTCCGGGGCGCAGCGGCGGCCGCTGCCGGCGAGCAGGTGGCGGGCTCGGCCGAGGGCCTGGCCCGCTGCGCCCAGACCATGCCTCCCACGGCGGTCACCGTCCTCGTCGGACGCGCCTGCTCGCGCCTCGTGGCCGACAAGTGAGACGACGGGTGGCAGCCCCCCGAGTTGGCGCGCGCCGCGTCGCGTCGGCGCGGCCAGCGCCACGCCGAGCTGCTGGCCGAGGCGATGTCGGGCTCGGAGTGCTGGGAGGACGCAGGGACCAGCGCCATGCCCGAGGCGTGGTCCGCCCAGCTGGTCGCGCTGGGCAGCCCTCCGGTCGGCCGGCCGGGCCGGGACTGGCTCGGGGCCTGGTTGGCCGCCGGCGGCCCGGGGGAGGTGACCTTCGTCGGGGCCATGGTCGTCGTGCTCGAGGCGCTCGGCGTGCTCCTCGGGCTGCCGCCGATCGATGCGGTGCTCCCGTTGCCGAGGCAGTGGGGCCAGGCGGGGGGCCAGCGAAGGCCTCTACCGCGAGGACGACCCGATGCTGGTCAAGGTGCGGGCCCTGCTGGCCAAGGCGGAGTCGACCGAGTTCGAGGCCGAGTCGGACGCGTTCACCGCCAAGGCGCAGGAGCTCATGGCCCGCCACGCCATCGACGACGCCGTCGCCCGGGCCGGATCGTCCCGGCGTGAGGCGCCGGTGACCCGTCGCATCGCGGTCGACGACCCGTACGTCGACGCCAAGTCGCAGCTGCTCGTGGTGGTGGCCAGGCCAAACGGTGTCCGCTGCGTCTGGTACGACGGCCTGGCCATGATGGCCGTCGTCGGCTTCCGAGCCGACCTCGACGCCGTGGAGGTCCTCTTCACCTCTCTGCTGCTCCGAGCGAGCAGGGCCATGCTGGCCGAGGGAAAGGTCCGCGACGGCCGGGGACGCTCGCGGACGCGGTCGTTCCGCCAGTCGTTCATCGTGGCCTTCGCCAGCCGCATCGGGGAGCGCCTGGCCGCAGCGACCGCCGACGCCCGCAACCAGGCGGAGCAGGAGCTGTCGACCTCGCTCGCCGTGGTGCTGGCCGACCGTGCCCACGAGGTCGACGACGAGCTGGCCAGGCGCTTCCCTCACACCCGAGCCGTGCGCGGCCCCTCGGTGACCAACGAGGCCGGATGGCACGCCGGGCGCGTGGCGGCCGAGCTGGCCACGCTGGGGCCGGACCAGGCGACGCTCGAGGGGATGGGAGTCGCCGGCTGATCGCCGGCAGGGCCGACGTCGAGGCCGGCGCGCACCGGGTGCACAGGCGACGATCGGCCCGGCGCTCGGGCCGCCGAGCTGGTGGGGACGAGCTTGCAGGCGTCGGCCGGCCGGGGAGCACGTGTGTGCAGAGTAGCGCGCACGCACGTGCTAGGATCGGGGCATGCGGACGACGGTGGAGTTCGATCCGGACACCGCCCGGGCCATCGACGCCCTACGGCGCGAGCACGGCCTCGGCATGTCCGAGGCGGTGAACGAGCTGATCCGCAGAGGCGTGGTCGCCCAGCCCGCCAGGCCGCCGTTCCGGCAGCGAACCGCCCCGCTCGGGTTGAGCGTCGACGTCTCCAGCGTCGCTGACACCCTCGAAGTCCTCGACGGAGCCGTGACCCGCTGATGCTCGTCGACGCCAACGTCCTGCTCTACGCCGTCGACGAGCAGTCACGAGCTCATGCCGCCGCCCGGGACTGGCTCGAAGAAGCCCTCAACGGCTCGCGCCGGGTCGGTCTGCCCTGGCAGTCGCTGCTGGCGTTCGTGCGCATCGCCACCCACCCGCGCGCCCTGCCTGCCCCGCTCGCTCCGGCCGACGCCTGGTCCTTCGTCGCCGACTGGCTCGACGCCCCCGCCGCGTGGGTGCCACAGCCGGGCCGCGGGTACCGAGACATCCTCGGGCGGCTGGTGTGCGATCTCGAGCTGCGAGGGAACCTGGTCAGCGACGCGGCGCTCGCCGCGCTCGCCCTCGAGCACGGCCTGGCGGTCGTCAGCGCCGACTCGGACTTCGCCCGCTTCCGGGAGCTCGCCTGGCTCAACCCGCTCAGCTCCTGACACCGCGGAGCGCACCAGCGGACATGCCAGGTACCGGCTGCAGGTCGACGCACCGCCAGCCGATCACCATTCGCGCGCCACATGCTCGAAGAACGGCTCGTCCTGATCCCCCGAGAGCGGGGCGACGACCTTGGTATGGGGCGCTGACCAATTGGGCGCCACGACCACATGATCGGCGCCGCCCCTGACGCCTGGCTACGGACAGGGGATGGTTCGATACGGCGCACCAGGCCCCATGGCATGAGTGCCAACGGAGACGGCTTCCAGTTGACGGTCAGGCGGTGCATCCACGGTCGTTGAAGGTCTCCGCTCGAGCATCAACGAAAAGCGCCAGTTGCTGTGGCTTGGGTCTCGTGGACCTCGATCGCTTCATCTCCGATCGCTTCGGTGCCGTCCCGAAGACGCCTGGGCGGCATGGCTACTCCACCATCGTCTCGAGCTGGGGCGCGCTCGAGCAGCTGCTCCGCTCAGCCGGCGAGCAGGAGCAGGGCCGAGGGGAGACTCGCTGCCGGACTCCGTGGGGCCGGCTCTTCCGTGGGCGGATATCGCAGGATTTCGGAACCGTGTCGTCCACGGCTACCTCGGCGTGAGCCTCGACATCGTCTGGGACGTCGTCGTGCGGGAGCTCCCGAAGCTGGTCCAGATGGCTCGGGGCGAACTGGCGCTGCGGGAGGAGAGACGCTCCCCGGAACGAGGCGACGACCTCGGTATGGGACTCAGATCAGTCGGGACGGGTCCGACCGGATGATCGGACCCGTCCCTGGCGCAGCGGAGAGGGTGGGATTTGAACCCACGGTCCCGTGAAGGACACACGATTTCCAGTCGTGCCGATTCGGCCGCTCTCGCACCCCTCCCGGGTAGCGGATCGAGAGGCTATCGTCTCAGGGGGAAGGGCCGGAAGCCGGGCGCGGCGGTCGGGTCCTGCGCAACGACGCACCGTGAACCGGGTCAGGGCCTGACGGCAGCAGCTCTCAGCGGATCGCATCGTGTGCCGCAGATCGCCTGACCGTCGCGCCGGGCTCCCGGCCCGCTTGGACCGGTGACGCGGTCACTGGGCTGCCGTAGGGTGAGTTGGTGGCCGACGCCCCCGCTCCCGATCCCCTCGGTTGCGCCTACCAGTCGCTGTACCGGCGCTACCGGCCCCAACGCTTCGCCGACGTGCGCGGGCAGGAGCACGTCACGAGGGCCCTGCGCAACGCAGTGCGCGACGAGCGGGTGGCCCACGCCTACCTGTTCAGCGGGCCGCGGGGGACCGGCAAGACCTCCACCGCCCGCATCCTGGCCATGGCCCTCAACTGCGCGGCGTCGGTCGACGGTGAGCCCGACGGCACGTGCGAGTCGTGCCGAGCAGTGCGGGCCGGCTCGTCGCTCGACGTCCACGAGCTCGACGCGGCGTCCAACCGCAAGCTCGACGAGATGCGCGACCTGCTCTCGCGAGTATCGCTCGGCACGGCCGGGCGGTGGAAGGTCTACATCGTCGACGAGGTCCACCAGCTGACCTCGGACGCGGCCAGCGCGCTGCTCAAGACCCTCGAGGAGCCGCCCGCCAACGTGGTCTTCGTCCTGGCCACGACCGATCCCCAGCGGGTGCTGCCGACCATCAGAAGCAGGACCCAGCACTTCGAGTTCCGGCTGCTCGGTGCCGAGGTCCTCGGTGACCTGCTCCGCGATGTCAACGAGCGTGCCGAGCTCGGACTGGCCACCGAAGCCATCGACCTGGTCGTCCGTCGTGGGCACGGCTCGGCCCGCGACGCCCTCTCGGCGCTCGACCAGGTCGCCGCAGCGGGAGAGGTCGACGACGACGTCGGGCCGGTCGGGGCGATCGTCGACGCCGTCGCCGAGCGTGACCCCGGAGCGATCCTCGTGGCTACGGCCGAGGCGGTGCGCGCCGGGCGCGACCCGCGGCGCCTCGCCGTGGACCTGCTCGAGCACCTCCGCAACGGCTTCCTCGCCACCCAGGCTCGTTCGCTGGTCCTGCTCCCCGACGACGCCGTCGCCGAGGTCGAGTCCCAGGCGAGGCGGATCGGTCTGCCCGGCATCGTCCGGGCACTCGACGTGGTCGGCAAGGCCCTGGTCGACATGCGTGACGCCATCGAGCCGCGGATCACGCTCGAGGCCGCGCTCGTCAGGTTGGCCGCGCCCGGCACGGGACCGGGTGACCTGGCCGAGCGGGTGGAGGTGCTCGAACGGCGTCTGGCCGAGGGCCAACGGGTTGCCGCTACGGCCCCGTCGGCCCCTCTCCCGGCCCATCCGACCGCTTCCCCGACGACCTCCGGCGCCCCGGCTGCCGCCCCAGGCCGCCAGGCCCCCCCTGGGCCGCTGCCAGGGTCGAGCGGCCTGCGCTCGACCGGGGATGCACCGCCGATGCCGAGGCGCCCGTCCTCGTCGGCACCGAGAACCTCGTCCGCGCCCGCCCCGGAAGCCCAGGGCCCGGAAGCCCAGGGCCCGGAAGCCCAGGGCCCGGAAGCCCAGGCCTCGGAACGCCATGCCTCGGAACGCCAGGGGGTGGTGGGATCCCCCGCGCCGGACCGAGCGCCCGCCGCCCCTCCACGGGCTGCTCTCGGCGCCCACCGGCGAGGAGGGCCGCCAGCCGGCGGACCCGGTCCCCGTCAGGGACCCGGCGCGCCATCCGTCGCCTCGCCGGGCACCGCCGCCCCGCCTCCATCGTCGGGTCCCCGTCCCGCAGGTGGGCGGCCGCCGTCGCCAGGAGCGGCGCCTCCGGATGACCGCACCGCCGGGCCGCCGGGATCGCTCCCGAGCCGCGACGAGCTGACCAAGGCGTGGGGGGACCAGGTGCTGCCCGGCCTGCAGGGCGCACTCAAGGCCTACGTTGCGTCAGGGCGCTTCGTCAGCGTCGACGACGGATCCGCCGTCTTTGCCCTCCCCGACCGGGGCCTGCTGACCCGAGCCGAGCCGCTCAAGCCACAGCTCGAAGCGGCCATCGCCGCCCACTTCGGACGTCCGGTGCCGCTTCGGCTGGTCGTCGACGGAGAGATCGCACCCCTCGACCGGTCGCAGGAAGCGGTACCCGACGAGGAGATCGGATCCGAGGAGCTGGGGCAGCTGGAGGACGCCGGTCCGGGACTAGTCTCGCCCGAGCAGCGCCTGCTCGAGGCGTTCCCTGGAGCGGAGGAGGTCAGCCCGTGAGCACGCCGTGCGAACCGACCAATAGAGCAGCCCGCTCGTGGGCGCCCTCGAAGCGGTCGCCCCGATGAGCAGTGAGGGCCAGGTGCCCGACCTGGGAGCCCTGCTGTCCCAACTCGGAGCGGTGCAGCAGCACCTGCAGGACGCGCAGGCCTCGGCCACCTCGGCGGTGATCGAAGGGGTGGCCGGCGGCGGGGCGGTGCGGGTGACCGCGACCGGAGGCCTCGACGTCACCAAGGTGGTCATCGACCCGGCCGTCGTCGACCCGGCCGACGTGGACCTGCTCCAGGACCTCGTTCTCGCCGCGGTCCGCGACGTCGTCGAGCAGGCCCAGGCCCTGCAGAGCACCGCGCTCGACGGCGCCGGACTCGGCGGCGGGCTGGAGGGGTTGCTCGGCGGCTAGATGTACGCCGCCGCCGTCCAAGAGTTGATCGACGAGCTCGGGCGCCTCCCCGGAGTGGGCCCCAAGTCGGCGCAGCGCATTGCGTTCCACCTGCTCAAGCTGCCGAGCGAGGACGCCCTGCGGCTGTCGACGGCCATCAGCGTCGTCAAGGCCAGGGTCTCGTGGTGCCGGCGCTGCTTCAACGTGGCCGAGGGCGACGTACCCGCTGCGGACGAGCCGGCCGACGGCGACGGTGCTCCCCGGGCGCCGGTGGAGTGCGACATCTGCCGCGACCCGCGGCGGGACCCCACCGTCATCTGCGTGGTCGAGGAGCCCCGGGACATCGTCGCGGTCGAGAAGACCCGCGAGTACCGGGGCCGGTACCACGTCCTGCAGGGCGCCATGAGCCCGATCGACGGGGTGGGGCCCGAGCAGCTCCGGGTGCGCGAGCTGCTCGTGCGCATCGGCGACGAGCAGATCAGCGAGATCATCCTGTGCACCAACCCCAACATCGAGGGCGAGGCCACGGCGCTCTACCTCGGCCAGCTGCTCAAGGACGTCCCCGTCAAGGTCACCCGGATCGCCAGCGGGCTGCCCGTCGGCGGGGATCTCGAGTACGCCGACGAGCTCACCCTCGGCCGGGCACTCGAAGGCCGGCGCGAGGTCGGCGCCTGATCCACCGGCCCCTGTCACGTCCCACCGGGCGTGCCCGGGCCTCCGCCGTGGCGCTCCGCTCGCGGCCAGGCACCGCCGCCGGGACGGCGGGAGCAGCGGTCGCTCCCAGGCTCGCGCGGGATTCTCGGGACGATCCGCGTGGGTAGGAGGCGCGGTCGGGCGTCCGGAGAAGCGGGCGCTCCCCGAGAAGCGGGCGCCACCGGGGAGGCGGGGCTTCCGGGGAAGCGGGCGCCCGGGAGAAGCGGGCGTCCGGAGATCGGAGCACCGGCTGGCCCGGTCGGAGCCCGAGGCCGTCTGGGCGGCGCCTCCGGCGCCGGTGACGGGGACGTCGGCGCCGGAGGCGCCGGCCTTCTCTCTCCCTTCCCCGGCCGGTTCCCGGCGGACCGTCGGTGGGCCCGCACCCGCGCCCGGGTGCCGGGCCGGCGCCGCCTCCGCCGGCGACGTGGTGGCGACCTCGCATCGGCCAGGATGCTCGGGACGATCTGCGTGGGTATCCAACGTGGAGCGCCCCGAGAAGGCCTTGGCCGACCTTCCGGCGCCGTGGTGAGGGGTCGGCGCCTCCGGCGCGGTGGTGAGGGCGTCGGCGCGCCCGGTGCGGGGAAGTGGGCCGGGCCGATGGAAGGAGCTAGATGGTGCGCACCACCAGGGCGTCGCCCTGGCCGCCTCCGCCACAGAGGGCGGCTACGCCGGTGCCGCCGCCGCGGCGGCGCAGCTCGTGGAGGAGGGTGAGGGCCAGACGGTTGCCGGACGCGCCGATCGGGTGACCGAGGGCGACCGCGCCACCGTTGACGTTGACCACGTCGTCGGACAGGCCCAGGTCGTCCATCGACGCCACCGAGACGGCGGCGAACGCCTCGTTGAACTCGAAGAGGTCGACGTCGCCGACGCCGGCGCCGATCCGCTCGAGGGCCCGGAGGGTGGCCCGCGACGGCTGGGTCATCAGGCTGGTGTCCGGGCCGGCGACCATCCCGTAGCCGGCGACCCGGCCGAGGGGGGTCACGCCGGCCCGCTCGGCGGCCGCCTCGGACATGACCACCACGGCCGACGCACCGTCGGAGATCTGACTGGCGTTGCCAGCGGTCACCGACCCGTCGGGGAGGAAGGCCGGGCGGAGCCTGGCGAGCGAGTCGACGGTCGTGCCGGGCCGCACGCCCTCGTCGGTGTCGACCACGACCGGGTCGCCGCGACGCTGGGGCACGTCGACGGGAGTGATCTCCTCGGCCATCCTGCCGTCCTTGATGGCCGCCGCGGCCCGCTCGTGGGAGGCAGCCGCAGCGGCGTCCTGCCGCTCGCGCGTCACGGCGGGAAACTCGGGCAGGAAGTGCTCGGTGTCGAGGCCCATGGCCTCGTGGCTGCCGGCGTCCTCGAGCCCGTCGTACATCAAGGCGTCGACCGCCTGGGCCGTGCCGAGGCGGTAACCGGCCCTGGCGCCCATCAGGAGGTGCGGCGCGGCGGTCATGGACTCCATGCCACCGGCGACCACGACGTCCGCGTCGCCGGCGGCGATCATCAGATCGGCCTGGTAGATGGCGTTGAGGCCCGACAGGCAGACCTTGTTGACGATGGTGGCCGGGGTGGTCATCGGGATGCCGGCCCTGGTGGCCGCCTGGCGGGCGGGGACCTGCCCGGCACCGGCGAGGAGCACCTGGCCCATGATCACGTAGTCGACCTGCTCGCCGGTGACGCCGGCCCGCTCCAGCGCGGCCCGGATGGCGACCGCTCCGAGGTCGACCGCCGAGAGCGACGCGAAGGCGCCTGACAGCTTGCCGACCGGGGTGCGGGCTCCGGCGACGATGATCGAACCAGGCATGGGTGGTCTCCCTCCGGGTGGCAGCCGGCGCCGGCATCGCCGGCGTCGCGGCGTCCACTCTACGGCCGGCACCGACCGGCCTGGCCGGGCCACGGACACACGGCGGCGATACCGTGGAGCCATGCCGTCGACGGACCTCCTCACCGAGATCGACCACGTGGCCATCGCCGTGCGCGACCTCGACGCGGCCGTCGCCTGGTACCGCGAGGCGTTCGGGGCGACCGTCGCCCACCGCGAGGTTGTCGAGGGAGACGGGGTCGAGGAGGCGCTCCTCGCCGTCGCCGACAGCTACGTCCAGCTGCTCACCCCGACCCGTGACGACTCGCCGGTCGCCAGGTACCTGCAGGCCAGGGGCGAAGGTCTGCACCACGTCGGCTACCGGGTGGACGACTGCGCGGCGGCGCTGGAAGCCGCCAAGGCGTCGGGGTCGAGGGCGATCGACGCCGCCCCCCGGCCGGGCTCGAGGGGGACCAGCGTGGCCTTTCTCCACCCGAAGACCTCCTTCGGCACCCTGATCGAGCTGGTCCAGGAGGGCTCGTCGTGACCAAGACCCTGCTCAAGGCCAACGATCTGTGCTGGTGCGGCAGCGGCCGCAAGTACAAGCGCTGCCACCGGAGCACCGAGGGCCGGGTGCTGCCCGGGCGGGTCGGTTCGTGGCGCGACGTCCCCGACGGGATCGCCAGGCCCGACTACGCGGTGAGCGGCCGGCCAGGTCCGCGCAACGAGCCGATGGTCAAGGAGCCCGCGGTCGTGGAGGCCATGCGGTGCGCCGGTCTGGTCGCCGCCGAGGTGCTGGCCGAGAGCGGCGCCGCGGTGGCGCCCGGCGTCAGCACCGACCAGCTCGACGCGGTCGCCCACCAGGCCTATCTCGACCGGGGCGCCTACCCGAGCACGCTCAACTACCACGGCTATCCCAAGTCCGTGTGCACCTCGGTCAACGAGGTCATCTGCCACGGCATCCCCGACGACCGGCCGCTCGCCGACGGCGACATCGTCAACGTCGACGTGACCGCCTACATCGGGGGCGTGCACGGCGACTGCAGCGCCACGTTCCAGGTCGGTGACGTCGACGAGGAGAGCAGGGCGCTGGTCGAGGTGACCAGGCAGTGCCGTGACCTGGGCATCGCCGCCGTCGCGCCCGGTCGCCCGATCTCCGACATCGGCCGGGCCATCGAGGACCACGCCCGCAGCCACGGGTACGGCGTGGTCAGGACGTTCGTCGGCCACGGCATCGGGGCCACCTTCCACGCCTCGCCGAGCATCCCGCACTACTTCACCGCAGAGGCCTCGACGATCATGGTCCCGGGCATGACCTTCACCATCGAGCCGATGATCACCCTCGGGGCCCACAAGGAGAAGATGTGGGACAACGGCTGGACGGCGGTCACCGTCGACGGCCGCAGGACGGCGCAGTGGGAGCACACCCTCGTGGTCACCGACGACGGCGCCGAGATCCTCACCCTGGAGCCGCACCTGCGCTGAATGGAACGGCCGGCTTCGCCAGCGGAGGTTGACGCCGGGTACAGGTGCGCCGGGTACAGGTGCTACGACGCCCACCCACTCGACGAGCCCGACGAGTGGGGCGACCTCGACTCGTTCCGCACCGCGGCCGGGTCGTCGTGAGGGAGCCACCAGCCTGGTGAGCCAGCTACCGGGGTCCATGTGCATCGACCGCGGACGATCAGCGCGCCACGGTTGGTAGCCGGCGGGTGACGGCGGCTCGCAGGAGCTCCTCGTCGAGCGACGCGACGCGCGCCCCGGTGGCCTCGGCCGCCAGCAGGACGCAGCAGTCCGGCATCCTCAGCCCAGTGCCCGCACGCAGCCGAGCGAGCTTGACCGCCGTGTCGGCGGGAAAGGGCGTCTCCTGGATCTCCAGGTCGTCGAGCGCCGCCTGGACCTCCTCCAGTCGTCCCTTGCGCACGGGCACGACGAGCACCTCGGCCAGCGTGAGCGGGTTGGCGGCGAAGTCGTCGTCGATCTCTCGGGCCAGCAGGTCAGCTGCGAGCGTGTGCTGGGCGTCATCGCTGTCCAGGTAGGCGATGAGCACACTTGCATCGAGGACGATCACGCCGGCCACTCCTCGCGGGACCTTTGGCGGTAATCGGGTCCATAGGCGCCGGTCAGCATCCCGGCGCGCTGGCGCACGGCGATGAGTCGCCGGCGGCGCCGGTCGTCGTGGGCCTGTTGGGCTGCTCGATGCCCCACCAGCGCCAATTTGACCAGGAGCTGGGCGCGGCTCGAGCCGGGCCACCGAGCCTCGGCCGCGTCGAGTGCCTCCGCCAGATCGTCGGTCTCGGTCACGAAGTGGCGAGGGCGGGTGGTCGGCATGGCATAAAGTGTATCACTTCACAGACAATGTGCTACACCCTCCGAGGAGGATCTCCCTCGACACCGGCTGACCGTGGCCGGGCGGCGCGTGACCGGCCGGGCGGCGCGGGCGCCGGTTACAGGGCGGCGAGGGCGGCGGTGGCGATCTGGTCGGGGAGGAACCCGAGGGCGCGGTAGAGGTCGTCGATGGTGCCGGATTGGCCGAAGGTGTCGAAGCCGACCGGCACGGTGGGGGCGCCGAAGCACCCGCCGACCCAGGCCAGGGCGTGGCTGGCTGCGTCGTGGACGGTGACGATCGGGGCGTGGCGGTGCTCGCCGCCGAGGAGGCCGCCGAGCGCCGACGCGCCGAGGTTGGCGGTGGTGGCGGTGGTCGACGCCGTGCGGAGTGCGGCCTGCCAGGACCGGTAGAGCCGGTCGGCGCTGGTCACGTCGATCACCGGGGCGGCGACGCCTTCGTCGGCCAGCAGCGCCGATGCGGCGACCACCTCGGGGAGCACGGCGCCGGTGGCGACGAGGCGCACGACGGGGGCGTCGGGCAGGTCGGCCTCGACGAGGCGGTAGCCGCCGGCGAGCACCCCGGCGCGCACCGTGTCCTGCCCGAGGCGGTCGACCGCGGCGGTGAAGGGGGTCTGGTCGATCGGCCGGGTGGTGAGGCGGAGGTACAGCGATTCGCCGTCGGGGGCGCTGAGGCGGTCGAGCCCGTCGCAGAGGAGCCAGTCGAGGGCCTGGGCGTAGGCCGGTTCCACTGCGGTGATGCCGGGCAGCTCGATGCCGATCGACGCGGTCACCGCGGACTGGTGGGCGCCGCCCTCGGGGGAGAGGGTTGCGCCCGACGGGGTGCCGACGACCACGAAGCGGCTGGCGTTGTAGACGCCGTAGATCAGCGAGTCGAGACCGCGGCACACGAACGGGTCGTAGACCGTCCCGATGGGCAGCAGCGTCTCGCCGTGGTGCTCGTGGGCCAGGCCGAGCTGGCCGAGGAGGCCGAAGAGGTTCATCTCCGTGAGGCCGAGCTCGATGTGGCGGCCCGCCGGCGACTGCCGCCAGCGCAGCACCTGGCCGTCGCCGAACCAGTCGGCCGCCTCGGTGGGGCGGAACACCCCGACTTTGTTGATCCACCCGCCGAGGTTGGTCGACACCGACACGTCGGGGGAGAGGGTGACCATCCGCTCGGCCACCTCGTCGTGGCGGGCCAGAGCGGTGAGCAGCCGGCCGAAGGTCTCCTGGGTCGACACCGTCGCCGGCGGGCGGCCGCCGACCGAGGTGGGCACGGCGATGCGGGGCCGGGGCGGGGCGGGGGTGTTGTTGAGCCGGCGGCCGATCTCGGCGCACCAGCGGCCCTCGTCGCTGTCGGGGTCGAAGCGGTCCCACTCGGTGGCCGCGTCGAGGCCGGCGGTGGCGCGCAGCTCGTCGATCTGGCCGCTGGTGAGCAGGGCCGAGTGGTTGAGTGGCTCGCCGGCGATCGGCAGCCCCCAGCCCTTCATGGTGTAGGCGAACACCACGCTCGGCCGGTCGGTCTCGGCGTCGCACGCCGTCAGGGCGTCGGCCAGGGCGGCGTGGTCGTGGCCGCCGAGATCGCTCAGCAGGGCGCGCAGCGAGGCGTCGTCGACATCGGTGATCGCCTTGGTGACCCCGCGGTCGGCGCCGGCCAGCAGACGGCCCCTCACCTCGCCGACCGGCGCGGTGACCACCGACTGGTACTCCTCGTTGGACATCTCGTCGAGCCGGCGGGCCAGCGCCTTTCCGCCCCGGCCCTCGAAGGCGTCGGTGAGGCGCCGCCCCCACTTGGCCTCCACCACGTGCCAGCCGGACGCGGCGAAGAGCTGCTCGAGGCGACGGACCTTGAGGTCGGGGATGACCCGGTCGAGGCTCTGGCGGTTGAGGTCCACCACCCACGTCACGTTGCCGAGGCCCTGCATCGCCGGCTCGGAGACGGCCTCCCACACGTTGCCCTCGTCGAGCTCGGCGTCGCCGACCAGGGCCACGAACCGGCCGGGATCCGACAGCTCGAAATGCGAGGCCAGGTAGCGCCGGGTGGCCGCGGCGAACAGCGGGGCGACCGCCCCGAGGCCCACCGAACCGGTCGAGAAATCGGCCACGTCGGGGTCCTTGGTCCGGCTCGGGTAGGCCTGCAAGCCGCCGAAGTCGCGGAGCCGGGGCAGCCACGAACCGTCGATCTCGCCGGTCAGGTACTTGATGGCGTGATACACCGGCGAGGCGTGCGGCTTGACCGCCACCTTGTCGTCGCTACGCAGGTGGGCAAACCACAACGCCGTCATGATCCCGACCATCGACGCGCTCGACGCCTGATGACCCCCCACCTTGATCCCCCCGGCATCGGGACGGTCATGGTTGGCCGCATCGACCATGCGCATGGCCAACCAGTGCACGCGCCGCTCGATGCCCAGCAGCGTCGCCGGGTCCGGCACAACGGACGGCTCCCCGAGCCCGGAGGCCGGGGCGGCGGTCGACATCTCGGTCACCAGCCCACCCTAAAGGGTCACTTGAGGATGTTGACCGCCCGGGCCACCACCAGGGCGATGGTGGCCAGCGAGACGGCCGACTGCAGCAGCATCAGCCCCTTGGCCCAGGCGGTGAGGGGCATCGTGTCGGTCGGACTGAAGGCGGTGGCGTTGGTGTAGGAGGTGTAGAGGTAGTCGAAGAACGTCGGCTGCCAGTCGTCGGGCGCGATGCCCCCCTGGGTCATCTGGGGGAAGAGGAAGGCGGGGTAGCCCTCGATGCGCTGGGCCCGCGCTACCGGGCCGCCCCGGTCCCCCTCCCAGAACCACAGGGCGAAGAGGATGACGTTGGTCAGGTACACCGACGCCCCGTTGCCGAGCAGGCTGGTCGAATCGAGGTGGGAGTGGCCGCCGACGAGGGTCGAGATGAGCTGGTAGGTCGACCAGGCGTTGGCCGCCGAGATGAAGGCCACCAGCAGGGTGCTGGCGAAGCGCAACGCCTGGGAGCGCCGGTCGATGCGCCGCGGGTTGGCGGCCACGATCCCGACCAGGACCGCGCCTTCGAGCGCTGGGAGCAGCCAGCGCGGGCCGAAGGAGAAGCGGTCGGCGAGCAGCAGCTGGAGGGTGATGGCCACCAGCACGGCCACGGCGACGGGCCAGCGCTCCTCGCCGGCCACCGTCTCGCGCGAGCGGGCCGCCGGGGCCGCGGACGACAGCGAGCCCGGTGGAGCCGGGACCAGCAGCTCCCGCTCGACGAGGGACTGCAGGTGGTCGATCTGGGCTCGAGCGGCGTCGAGGGCGCGGGCGGCCTCGTGCCGGGCCTGGCCGGGCGGGGGCGGGTCGGTCACCTCCACAGGTTGCCCGTCGGGGCGCTCCCGGTGGTGACTGGTCCCTCCCGGCGGGGTGGCCGGCTCACCCGGTCGCGCCTCCGGACCCTGAGCGACGAACGTGGGCCACGTGGTGCCGACCTCGGGGTGCTCGACGTGAGCATCCGACGTGGGGCACCCCGAGGTGGGGTGGGGCGCCCGAGGTGACGTGGGGCGCCCGGAGTTGGGCTGGAGCGGCGCCTGCGGCGCAGGGAGAGGTCGGCGCCGGCGGCGCCGTCGGTTCTGCCTTTCCTCTCCCGGAGGCGACCGGAGCGGGCGAGTTCCGGGCGATCTCGGGGTGCTCGCCGTGAGTATCCGACGTGGGGCGCCCCGAGGTGGGGTGGGGCGCCCGGAGGTGGGGTGGGGCGGCGCCTGCGATACCGGGCGATCGGACGGTGACATGGCCGGGGTGGGCGGCGGAGGCCCCGGCGTCGACCTAGCCTTCGACCGGTGAGGGTGCACCTGGTCGACGGCACCTACGAGCTGTTCCGGCACTTCTACGGGGCGCCCTCGCACGTGACCGCCGACGGGCGGGAGGTGGCCGCGGTGCGCGGGGTGCTCGGCACCATCGTGGCCATGCTCGACGACGGCGCCACCCACATCGGTGTGGCCACCGACCACGTCATCGAGTCGTACCGCAACGACCTGTGGCCCGGCTACAAGACCGGCGAGGGCGTCGACCCGGAGCTGTGGGCGCAGGCGTGGCCACTCGAGGACGCCTTGGTCGCCATGGGCGTGACCGTGTGGCCGATGGTCGAAGTCGAGGCCGACGACGCCTTGGCCAGCGCGGCCAAGGTGGCCGCCGCCGACCCCGCCGTGGAGCAGGTGATCATCTGCACGCCCGACAAGGACCTCGGCCAGTGCGTGGAGGGGCGCCGGGTGGTGCAGTTGGACCGGCGCAAGGGTGTGATGGTCGATGCGGCGGGGGTGCGGGCCAAGTTTGGCGTCGACCCGGCGTCGATCCCCGACTATCTGGCGCTGGTGGGCGACTCGGCCGACGGCTTTCCCGGTCTGCCGGGGTGGGGGGCCAAGTCGGCTGCCGCGGTGCTGGCCAGGTGGGGTCGCATCGAGGACATCCCGCTCGACCCGGGGGCGTGGGAGGTGCCGGTCAGGGGCTCGTCCAAGCTCGCCGCCGCGCTGCGGGAGGGGACCGAAGCGGCCCGGCTCTTCAAGGCCCTGGCCACGTTGCGGACCGAGCCGCCCGTCATCGTGGGCGTCGACGAGCTGCGCTGGCGGCGCCCGACCGCCGACTTCGCCGCGGTGGGTGCGGCCGTGGACGCCCCGTGGCTCGTCGATCGAGTGGAGAAGCTGGCCGCCGGCCGGTAGCGGCGGTCGGGCCGGCGGAGGGTCAGCGGGTCAGCGGGTCAGGGGGCAGGTTCAGCGGGTCGGAGGGGAACGGGGGGCAGGTCGACGGCGGCGGCCAGCAGCTCGTGGTAGCGCCTGCGGGGGATGGCGACGGCGCCGAGGGACGCCAGGTGGTCCGTGGCCCACTGGACGTCCAGCAGCACGCCGCCGCCGGCGCGCAGCCGTTCGACGAGGCCGACCAGGGCCGCCTTCGACGCGTCGCGGCGATGGTGGAACATCGACTCGCCGGCGAACAGCCCGCCGACGCCCACGCCGTAGAGCCCCCCGGCCAGGCCGTCGGCGTCCCACGCCTCCACGCTGTGCGCCCAGCCCATGCGGTGCAGGCGGCGGTAGGCGTCGGCGACGGACCGGTTGATCCACGCGCCCGGCCTGGACCGGTCGGCGCAGGCGTCGACGACCGCCTCGAAGGCGGTGTCGACCCGGATCTCGTACCGACCGGTCGACCGGCGCAGCGACCGGCTGACGACCAGGCCGTCGAGGGGGATGACGCCGCGGGGATCCGGTGACCACCAGCCCAAGGTGCGGCGACCGACGGGCATGGGGAACATCCCCGCCCGGTAGGCAGCGACGAGGGTGGCGGGATCGAGGTCCGCGCCGGTCGCGACCAGCTCCTGGTCGCCTGCGGCCGCCTCGATGACGTGCACGTCGGTGGGGAACACCCACCGACTCGGGGGCACGGGTTCGGGCGCCATGGCCGGAGCGTAAGCCGGGCGCCTGCTCCGGATGCACCTGGGAATCTCCGCTACAGATCTCAGGACCGTTGCCCGATATTCCGTCATGGCCCGTCTCGTCGTCGCCGGCCGCCGCCCCCGCGGCAAGGCCGTGCGCCTGGCTCTCCCGCTCGCCCTGGCGGCGGTCGCCGGCGCCATGTGGGCCCTCCCGAGCGCCGGAGCAGCGGCCTCCGCGGACCCCGCCGGCCGGGCGGTCGCCGTGACGGCCGCCTCCTCCCGCGCCGAGTCGCTGGTGGTGGCGCGCCGGCCGTCGCCCTCCGCCCCCGTCCCCTCCGCTCCCGTTGCGGCCGCACCGGCCGTGGCCCGACCGCTGACGGCCACCCCGACGAGCGCGTTCAGGGCCGCTCGGTCCGGCGTGGCGCCGCGACATGCCGTCCGGCACCCCCACGTCGTCCGGCACCCCCACGTCGTCCGGCACCCCCACGTCGTCCGGCACCGGCCGGTCGCCCAGGTGGCGCAGGCCTCCCCGGCGGCGGCCGTGATCGCGGCGGTGCCGTCGGGGTACGGCTGCGGTGACGCCCTCGCCTACCTCCAGGCCCACGCCGCCCCGGGCTTCACCTTCGCCTGCCCCGGGTACTCCGACGGTCGCCAGGCCATGACCTGCATCAACGTGGCCGGCCTGTGCGCCGGCCAGCACCTCATCGCCATCACCGTCCCGTGCCAGGCGGCCTACATGAACGAGGCCTCCAACTCCTGGGTGCTCACCGGCCGGGCCAGCGCCCCGATCGACCCCTACGGGTACTGCCACACGACCTGAGATCGGCCTCCCGGGGCGCAGGCCGGATGGGCGCCCCGGTACTGTCACGGACGATGTCCGAGCACCCGATGACCGAACGCCTCGAGGACCTGGCCCGTCGCAAGGAGGCCGCCCTCCACGCCGGCGCCCCCCACGCGGTCGAACGTCAGCACGCCAAAGGCAAGATGACGGCCAGGGAGCGGGTCGACTACCTGCTCGACGACGGCTCGTTCCAGGAGCTCGACATGCTGGCGCGCACGCGCGCCCCCGGTCTCCCCGACGACAGGCGCCCCTACACCGACGGCGTCATCACCGGCTTCGGGACGGTGGCGGGGCGCAGGATCTGCGTGTTCAGCCAGGACTTCACGGTCAACGGGGGCTCGCTCGGCGAGGTCTTCGGCGAGAAGGTCCACAAGATCATGGATCTGGCCTCCAGCCTGGGCGTGCCCATGGTGGGCATCAACGACGGCGGGGGCGCCCGGGTGCAGGAGGGCGTGGTCGGGCTCCACTACTTCGGGGGCATCTTCAAGCGCAACGCCGACTCGTCGGGGGTGATCCCCCAGATCAGCGTGATCATGGGCTCGTGCGCCGGGGGCGCGGTCTACAGCCCGGCCATGACCGACTTCATCTTCATGGTCCGCGAGACCTCCCAGATGTTCATCACCGGCCCCGACGTGGTCAAGACCGTGACCGGTGAGGAGGTGACCCTCGAGCAGCTCGGTGGGGCCATGACCCACGCCACCAAGTCGGGGGTGGCGACCTTCGTGGCCGCCGACGAGAAGTCCTGCCTCGACGAGGTCAGGTACCTGCTCGGGTTCCTCCCCTCCAACAACCTGGAGGAGCCGCCGCAGGTCGAGACCGGTGACGACCCGACGCGCTCGACGCCCGAGCTGCGGGCGCTGATCCCACCGAGCCCCAACCAGCCCTACGACATGAAGAAGGTCGTCGCCGCGGTGGTCGACGACGGCGACTTCGTCGAGTACCACGCCATGTGGGCCATGAACCTGGTGTGCGGCTTCGCCCGCATCGACGGCCACGTGGTGGGCGTCGTCGGCAACCAGCCGCAGGTCCTCGCCGGCGTCCTCGACATCGAGAGCTCGGAGAAGGGGGCCCGCTTCGTGCGGACCTGCGACAGCTTCAACATCCCCCTCGTCACCTTCGTCGACGTGCCCGGCTTCATGCCCGGCACCGACCAGGAGTACGGCGGGATCATCCGCCACGGCGCCAAGCTGCTCTACGCCTACTGCGAGGCGACGGTCCCGAGGATCCAGGTCATCACCAGGAAGGCCTACGGCGGGGCCTACGTGGTGATGAACTCCAAGAGCATCGGCGCCGACCTGGCCTACGCCTGGCCGTCGGCCGAGCTGGCGGTGATGGGCCCGCAGGGCGCCGTCGACATCGTCTACCGCAGGGAGCTGGCCGAGGCGGCCGATCCGGCGGCCAGGAGGGCCGAGCTGGTCGACGAGTACACCGAGAAGTTCGCCAACCCCTACCTGGCCGCCGAGCGGGGCTACGTCGACGACGTGATCGACCCGGCCGATACGAGGACCGTGCTGGCCGCCAGCCTCGGGCTGCTGCGCTCCAAGCGCGAGGAGCTGCCGAAGCGCAAGCACGGCAACGTGCCGCTGTGAATCCGGACGCGCGGCCCGCGCACCACGTCGTCGGCGGGGGCGCCCCGAGCGTCGAGGAGGCCGTCGCCATCGCCGTCGCCGTCGAGGCCCTCTGGCCCCGCCCGGTGGCCGCGACGGAGGCGGCCGTGGAGGCGCCCTCCTTGCGCTGGCGGTTCTCGGGCCGGTGGTGGACCCGGTCGACGATCAGCCGGCGGGACCGTCCGTGGGTCGGCCCGACCCGCTGAGCAGCCCGGCCTCGACCGCTCCGCTCCTGGTCAGGTCCCCATTACCCCCAATCTGTGGATCAATCTGTGGATTGAGGGTCCGAGACGTGTGCGTATCTCCGGCGGCCGCCGACCGTTTCCGCCTCGGTGGCCGAATCCGCTCGGCCGTGCGCAGGGCGGCCAGCTCGACCATGATCTGCTCCAGGCGGAAATCCTTGGGGGTGTAGACGGCGGCGACCCCCGACGCCCGCAGCGCGACTTCGTCCGCTGCGGGGATGATCCCGCCCACGATGACCGGTGCGTCGACCCCGGCTCGGGCGAGGAGGGCGACGGTCTCGGCCACCAACTGGAGGTGGGAGCCCGAGAGGATCGACAGCCCGACGAGATCCACGTCCTCGTCCCTGGCCACGGCGGCGATCTGGGCGGGGGCCTGGCGGATGCCCTGGTAGATGACCTCGAAGCCCGTGTCGCGGGCCGCCACGGCGATCTGCTCGGCGCCGTTGGAGTGGCCGTCGAGTCCCGGCTTGGCGACGAGGAACCGGGGCGGCGAGCCGTGCTCGGCGGTGTGGGGGGGGGCCACGGCCCGCCTCGGTGTGGCGAGGTCTCCGCCAGGAGCGGCCGCCGCGCCACGGACCCCGGTGGCCGCCCGGCAGTCGCCCCAGAGATCACGGAGGGTGCCAGCCCACTCGCCGACGGTGCCCCCGGCGTGAGCCAGGGCGATGGTGGCGGGCATCACGTTGGCGTCGGACTCCGCGACGCGACGCAGGTCGTCGACGGCCCGCCGCAGGGGCGTCGGGTCACGCACCGTCCGCCACGCCTCCACATCCTCGACGAGGGCCGCTCCAACGGCGGGATCGACCCGGAGGACGGCCCCCTCACCCCCGAGCGGTGAGACGTCGCCCTCCTCGAAGCGGTTGACCCCCACCACGGTGAGCTCCCCGGCCTCGATCCGCCGGGTCCGCTCCGACTGGGATGCCACCAGCCTGGCCTTCATCTCCTCGATGGCGTCGAAGGCGCCCCCGATGGTGAGGATGTCGTCGAGCTCGGCGGTGGCTGCCTCGGCCAGCTCGGCGGTCCTGGCCTCGATGACGTGGGAGCCGGCGAAGAGCTCGTTGACCTGCACGCCGTAGCGGAAGGGGCGCAACGCCGGGTCGGTGACGCCGTAGCGCTCGGCCGCGATGCGATCCCAGAGCGCGGTGAAGGCCCGCATCTTGCAGACCTCGTCGACGAAGCGGATGCCGGCGTCGCAGAAGAAGGAGATGCGCCCGACCACCGCGGGCAGCTCGTCGGGCGTGACCTGGCCCGACTCCCTGACGGCGTCGAGCACCGCGATTTGCGGTGGCCAGGGCGAAGGCCAGCTCCTGGACCGGGGTCGCGCCCGCCTCCTGGAGGTGGTAGCTGCAGACGTTGATCGGGTTCCACCTGGGCGCGTGGCGGACCGCCCACGCGATGGTGTCGACGGTCAGGCGGCGGCTCGGGCCAGGCGGGAAGATGTAGGTGCCTCGCGACAGCTACTCCTTGACGATGTCGTTCTGGGTGGTGCCGGTGAGCGCGGTGGCGGGCACGGCGCGGTCCTCGGCGTTGGCCACATAGAGACCGAGGAGCCAGGCGGCCGTGGCGTTGATGGTCATCGAGGTGTTCATCGACTCGGCCGGGATCCCGTCGAGCAGGGCGGCCATGTGCCCGAGGTGCACGACCGGGACCCCGACCTTGCCGACCTCCCCGGACGCCTCGGGGGCATCGGGGTCGTATCCGGTCTGAGTCGGCAGGTCGAAGGCGATCGACAGCACCGTCTGGCCCCTGCCAGGTTGGCGCGGTACAACGCGTTGGACGCGGCCGCGCTCGAGTGGCCGGAGTAGGTCCGCATCACCCAGGGACGGTCGGGCACCCGCTGCCCCGCAGCGGCCGGCTCGCTCATGCGCCTCGTGATCGCACGACCGCCAGCGGCGGTCGCCGGGGGAGGGGAGTGCCGACGGCTGGCTAGCATGCCCGACCGGAGAAGGGGACACCCCGGGGTGTCGGCGGGTCGTCGCGCAACGCGCGGTTGCCCGCCGCCACCGCCGGGCCGCGAGGACGACCCAGGAGCCCATGACCGCCAGCGAGATCCCCGAGCCCCTCTCCCCGGTGACCGCGCACCCAGGCCCGCTGGCCCTCGTCGGGGGCGACGAGTGGACCGAAGGGTGCACCTTCGACGCCGAGCTGTGGGAGGCATCGGGCCGCGCCGAGGTGCTCGTGCTGCCGACCGCGGCGGCCTACGAGCACCCCGAGCGGGCCGTGGAGACCGCCACCCGCTGGTTCGCCACCTTCGGCGCCTCCGTCCGCGGTCTCATGGTCCTCGCCAGGCCCGACGCCGAGGACCAGGCCAACGCCGCCGCCGTGGCCGCCGCCCGCTTCATCTACCTGGGCGGAGGCTCACCCCTCCACCTCCGCTCCGTGCTCAAGGACTCGGCCGTCTGGATCGCGCTGGTCGCCGCCTGGCAGCGCGGTGCCGTCGTCGCCGGCTCGAGCGCAGGGGCCATGGTCCTCGGCGACCCGATGGTGGATCCCCGAGGCGGGGCGCTCACCCTCGGGCTCGGGCTGCTCCCCGGTCTGGCCGTGCTGCCTCACGCCGATTCGCTGTCGCCGGAGAAGTCGCACCGCAGTCTCAGGTTGGCGACCGCCGATGTCACCATCGCCGCCGTTTCGGAGGGCACCGCCTTGATCCGCGAGGGGAATGGCACGTGGCGTGTCATGGGTGCGGGTGGTGTCGACCTGTGGGGCGAAACGGGCGCCCTGGACCTCTACGCGCTGGCGCAGCGCCTGGCTGGTTCAGGAGCCCCGTAGCTGACGCGAGACTCGTCAGTCCGGCCCCGACGGAAGTCGCTCGCCAAAGAGGAAAGTCGCAATAGCAGTAGCGAAAATACCGGCTTCGCTAGGCATTCCGCACGACCTCGAGCCGGACGGGACTCGAGGTCTCTTTCGCTCGCCCATCACGCAAGCGAGCCGAGGTCGCCTGCGACCTCCTTATTCGGGAACCTTCCGCGTGTTCAGTGACCGGCGGCCGTCTTCGTGGCCACGAAGTTGTGGAACAGGGCGGCCGAGGCCTCCCCGGGCTCAACTCGGCGCCCCTCGTTGCTCCAGATCGACCGGACCTCGAGGCCGGCGACGGCCAGCTCCTGGACCTGGTAGGCGACGGTGCAGTATGGATGAGCAGGCCGAAGTGATGGGCGGCCAACGGTGCGATCCCCCAGTCGCCGTGGTCCTCGCTTCGCTGGCGGTTGTGGCGCCAGTTGAGCAGCGACTGGGGGAGCCCGGGCAGCGTCCTCGGTAGGACGGTCATTACCTTGAGGGCGCGAAAGAGGGATCCACGGGAGGGATCCGTGGCCGTGCCCACCCGCCAGGGCACTTCTCCGTAGGCATTGCCGTCCTTGTTCATCGTGGAGAGGATGAGGAGACCGCCGGGTCTGAGCACTCGGGCGAGCTCGTTGAGGACCAGCGCCCGGTCGACGTGGGAGACGGCGTCGATCCCGTTGCAGCTGAAGACGACGAGATCGAACCACCTGTCGGTGAAGTCACCGAGCAACCTCGCATCCCCGAGGCGGATGTCGACGTCTGGATGGTTCTGTCGCGCCAAGTCGACCATCTCCGGTGTGTAGTCGATGGCGACGTAACGATCCGACAGCAATCGGAGCAGCCAGGTCGTACGCCCGGCGCCTACGCCCACGTCGAGGATCCGGCCGCCACGGACCTCGTCGGCCAAGGACATGACGGCGTTGCGCTCGCCCTTGTCGGTCCAGGCGTCGGCCCCTGCGAACGCCGGAGCCCACCGGACCCACGTGCGGCGATTCGTCGACTCGACTGCTGCGGCGTTGGGGTCGTCTACACCAGGCTTTGGAGACGCCACCGACGAACATGGCACGTGGTCGTCGGCCGTGGACGGGCGGCGAAGGGGCCAACCGCGAGGGCGCACAGCGTCAGTCGGCTTCGGTGATGGTCACAGACTCGATGGTGACGGACTCCTTCGGGGTGCCCGAGCCGGTGCCGATGGCGTCGATGACGGCCACCACGTCGAGGCCCTTGACGACCTGTCCGAACAGTGCGTACTGAGGCGGCAGGCGCACGCCCTGGGGCCCGGAGATGACGAAGAACTGGCTGCCGTTCGTGTTCGGGCCGGCGTTGGCCATGGCCAACGAGCCGAGCTCGTACCGGCCGGATTCGGGTAGCTCGTCGGAGAAGCGGTAGCCGGGTCCGCCGCGCCCGGTGCCCGTCGGGTCACCGCCCTGGAGGACGAAGCCGGGAATGACGCGGTGGAACACGATGCCGTCGAAGTAGTGGTAGCGGGCGAGCACGACGAAGTTGTTGACCGTCACCGGCGAGGCGATCGGGTCCAAGGCGATGACCATCGTGCCCTTCGAGGTCACCATCTCGGCGCTGTAGCGCTTGGCCGGGTCGATGCACATGGGCGGCGGCCCGTCGAAGGTCTGCTGCTTGAGGCTGGATCCGTCGGGGTTGGGGCAGGGGGTCGCCATGACGCCGCTCCTCGGGTTGCGGCGACGCGCAGGGCGCCACCTGGATGGTGGGACCGCTACTTGGCGGCAGACACGCTGATGCGAACCGAATCGATCTTGTAGAGGACCTTCGGGGGCACACCGTTGCCCGCCGAGTTGCCGCCGTCGTTGATCTTCTTGGCCACCGACAGTCCGGAGGTGACCTGACCGAAGTCGGCGTAGGTGGGGTGGCTGAGCGACTGACCGCCGTTGCCGATCACGATGAAGAACTGACTGCCTCCGCTGTGGGGGGAGCCGGTGTTGGCCATGGCGAAGGCGCCGTTGTCGTAGGACGCGATGGACTTCGGGTTCTCGTCGGCGATCGTGTAGCCGGGGCCGCCGCTCCCCGAGGCGGTCGGGTCTCCACCCTGGTCGACGAAGCCTGGGATGACACGGTGGAAGACGGTGCCGTCGAAGTAGTGGTAGCCGGCGAGGAACACGAAGTTGTCGACCGTCTGCGGCGCGTACTTGGGCAGCAGGGTGATCACGAAGGTCCCGGCGGTGGTGGTGAAGGTCGCCTTGTAGGTCTTCGAGGGGTCGATGCAGAAGGGGGGCGCCGAGGCGAACTTGGTGTAGCGGGGCGCAGAACCGTCGAGCTTGGGAAAGCCGACGCCGGTGGGGGCGGGCACGATGCTCACCGCGTTGCCGGAAGCCGCCACGGTCGTGGTGCTCGTCGCGGTTGCGCCCGATGTCGATCCGGTCATCGGCTTGGCGCAGGTGGGGCTGTGGGGAGGTGCGCTGCGGGCCACGAGATGGGCCTCGAGAGCGCTCAGCGACAACGGCTTCGACGAGGCCGCGGGGACGGTCGTGGTGCTCGTGGCCCCCGTCGTCGACGTGGTCCCCGGCAAGGTGGTCGGCGTCGAGGTCGCCACGTTGGTCGACTTCGACTTCGAGAAGGGGAAGGTGTGGCTGCTGTAGAGGGCCAGGAAGAGGGCGATGACCACGAAGATGGCCACCACGCCGCCTCGACGCAGGGTCCTGCGCCGCTCCTGCGCCTTGCGCAGCTCTGCCATCTTCGCCTGACGGGCAGCCTTATGACGGGCTCGCTTCTCGGTCGGCACGGGCGCTCAACCTAGTCGGTCGCCGACGGACCGCCCCGGCGCCCAGCCCAGGTCGCGAAGAGGCTGGTAGAGCCGCTGATAACCTCCGAGTGTGGCTTTGCTCGTGATGAAGTTCGGTGGCACGTCGGTCGCCGACGCAGAGCGGATGCGGACCGTGGCCGACTACGTCGCCAGGAGCGTGCGCCGTGGCGACCAGGTCGTGGTGGCCGTCTCAGCCATGGGCAAGGAGACCGACGAGCTGCTCCACCTCGCCCACTCGGTCTCGTCGGTGCACCCGGGGCGGGAGATGGACATGCTCATCACTGCGGGCGAGCGCAAGGCGATGGCGCTGCTCTGCATGGCCCTCCACGACCTCGGGATCCCCGCCGACAGCTTCACCGGGAGCCAGGCCGGCATCATCACCGACACCGATCACACGAGGGCCAAGATCGTGGAGCTGCGCCCCGACCGCATCCGCAAGACTCTCGACGCAGGTCGGGTCGCAGTGGTGGGAGGCGCCCAGGGCGTGTCGGTCGACAAGGACGTCACCTTCCTCGGGCGAGGGGGCACGGATACCACGGCGGTGGCGCTCGCCCAGGCGCTCGGCGCTGACGCCTGCGAGATCTACACCGACGTCTCGGGCGTGTTCACCGCCGACCCCCGCGTCGTGCCCGAGGCCAGGCGGCTCCGGCGGGTCAGCTTCGAGGAGATGCTCGAGATGTGCGCCGCGGGCTGCCCGAAGCCAGCGATGCGCTCCGTCGAGTTTGCCCGCAACCACGGCGTGGCGCTGCACGTCCGCTCGGCCTTCACCTGGGAGCCGGGCACCTGGATCGACGAGGAGGACCCCACCATGGAGCAGGCCATCGTCTCGGCAGTGATCTCGGACACGTCGGCGGCCAAGCTGACCGTGACGGGCGTTCCCGACCGGGTCGGCGTGGCGGCGAGGTTGTTCCGCTCCCTCGCCGACCGGAGCGTCAATGTCGACATGGTGGAGCAGAACGTCTCCTCCGCCGGCAACACCGACATCTCCTTCACCGTGCCCCACGAGGACCTGGCCTCGGCCAGAGCGGTGGTCGAGTCACTCCAGGAGGAGATCGGCGCCAGCGGGGTCACCGCAGATCCCGACGTCGCCACGGTGTCGATCATCGGCGCAGGGATGCGGACGCAGCCGGGCGTGACGGCGACCATGTTCGAGACCCTTGCAGCGGCAGGCATCAACATCGAGATGATCTCGACCTCGGCCATCCGGCTGACCTGCGTGGTGCGGGCCGAGCTCGTCGAGGCCGCAGTCGTGAGCCTGCACCGGGCCTTCGAGCTCGACGCGGCGTGATGGCACCGACAGTCGGCATCTACGGCGCCACCGGGCAGGTCGGCGCGGTGATGCGCACGGTCCTGGCCGAGCGGTCCTTTCCGCTCTCCCGTCTCCGGCTCTTCGCCTCGGCTCGGACCGCGGGGACGACCATCGAGGGCGTCGAGGTCGAGGACGTGGCCACAGCCGACCACGCTGGCATCGACATCGCCCTGTTTTCGATGGGAGCCGGCGCGTCGAGGGAATGGGCGCCGAGGGTCGCAGCCGCAGGGGCGACCGTCATCGACAACTCCTCCGCCTGGCGCATGGACCCCGACGTGCCCCTCGTGGTGCCGGAGGTCAACGCGGCCGCCCTGGCCTCGATCCCGAAGGGCATCGTCGCCAACCCCAACTGCACGACCATGGCCTGCATGCCGGTCCTCGCTCCCTTGCACGCCGAGGCCAGCCTGGTTTCGATGGTGGCGTCCACCTACCAGGCCGTCTCCGGAGCGGGCCTGGCCGGCGTGGCGGAGCTCGATGAGCAGGTGCGGGCGGTGGCCGATAAGGGGACCGCACTGACCTTCGACGGTGCCGCCCTCGCGTTCCCTCCACCGGCCGTGTTTCCTGCGACCATCGCCTTCAACGTCGTACCCATGGCCGGGAGCTGGGTGGACGACGAGACCACCGAGGAGCGCAAGTTCCGCGACGAGAGTCGCAAGATCCTCGGCATCGCCGACCTCGCCGTCGCCGTCACCTGCGTGCGGGTCCCCGTCTACACGGGCCACTCGATCGCGCTGCACGCCACTTTCGAGCGAGCGCTCGACCCGGCACGGGCCGTGGAGCTCCTCGGCGTGGCCGACGGCGTGCGTCTCGTGGAGGTGCCCACGGCCCTCGCCGCCGCCGGCTCCGACCCCAGTCTGGTCGGCCGGATCCGGCGGGACCCCACGGTCCCCGACGGACGTGGACTGGCGTTGTTCGTCTCCGGCGACAACCTGCGCAAGGGCGCCGCGCTCAACGCCGTGCAGATCGCCGAGGCGCTGGTTGGCAGCGCTCGGCTCTGATGGCCGAGGAGCCGTCGACCAAGAGTCTCGACGTCGACGTTGCGGTAGTCACGCCGAGCTACCGCCCTGATCTCCGCCTCTGCGAAGCGCTCTGTCGAAGTGTCGAGTCCTTTCTTCCCACTGCCCAGCACTACGTCGTCGTCGACCATCGAGACATGGGCGCCTTTCGCCACCTTGAGGGAGGCCGGAGGGTCCTCGTCGCCAAGCAGGACATGATGCCTCGAGGCCTCCTAGCGTTGCCGATGGTCAATCGGTGGGTCACTCCTTGGACGGCGAGGCCCTTGAGAGGCTGGCTGGTTCAGCAATTCATAAAATTGGCCGCTGCCGACCGTCTCGACGAGCGGGTGCTTTTGCTGATCGACTCGGACACCTTCCTGATCAGACCGATCCCATCGGGTCAGTTGATCACCGAGGGCCGAGTCCGGATGTTTCGAGAGGACGGTGCCATCACGGCAAGCATGAGCGACCACATCGAGTGGTACCGGAACGCGCACCGCTTGCTCGGCCTCGGTGATCCTGGGATTCCACCGTTCCCCGACTACATCTCCTCGTTGATCACCTGGGACCGGCGAGTGGTCGTGGCGCTGTTGAGGCGGGTGGAAGAGGTCAGCGGGAAGTCTTGGCTTCGGGCCATGCTGTCAACCGCCCACATGTCCGAATTTCTCCTCTACGGCGTGTTCGTTGACCACGTTCTGGGGTCTTCGGCTGTCAAGCCGGACGAGGACGACCGTTGTCTCACTTACTGGGACTTCGAACCTCTGAGTGAGGAAGCCGCCGAGGCTTTGGGCCAAGCCGTCCAGCCCACGGACCTCGCAGCTCTCGTCTCGTCGCACTCCCACACCAATGAGGGGATTCTCGTGGACCTCCGTCGTCGACTGACCGAGGGCACGCTGTCTTAACGGAGTTCCGGAATTTCGTGGTTGTACCTCTGCCACGTCGCTCGGTCAAGGGCCTCTCGGCCGTGCCCGATACATGGCCATGGTCTCCAACCTCCCCGACCTCCTTCGTCGCAGCCGTCGATCTCTCCCGCTCCGACGGATCGGACGTCGCACGGGTATCGGCGCCGTGGCCCTGAGTGCTGCGCTTCCGTTGGTGCCGGCTGTCAGCCAGGCGGCGACGGTTTCCGCCCCGACGGTGGTCTCGGTTGCGTCCAGTGGAGCGAACGGGGGGTGGGTGCTCCGTTCCGACGGGTCGGTCTCTGCGTTCGGACGCGCGACCAATCTTGGGTCCTTACCAAGTCGACCCGGGAGGACACCAGTGGCCATCGCGGCGACCTCCGATCAGCGTGGCTACTGGATCATCACCCGGAACGGCCATGTTTATGGCTTCGGCAACGCCCGGTCTTACGGCTCGCTCCCCGTCAGGTCACGGAGCAGTGTCGCAGCGATCGCAGGGACGCCAGACGGAAAGGGCTATTGGATACTCAGCACGAGCGGGAGTGTCGCCACTTTCGGCGACGCTACGTATTTCGGCAGCGCGCGACCTGTGCGCGCCAGCCGACCGGCTGTTTCGATTACCCCGACGAAAGACGGCAAGGGCTATTACGTTGCGCGCGCCGGGGGGGGCGTGTTCCCTTTCGGTGACGCGACGTGGAAGGGGGGCGCCATTCGGCTGCACCAAAAGTCCTTCGTCGACCTCAACGTGACCCCGACCGGGAAGGGGTACTGGCTGGTCGAGTCGACTGGCCTGGTCGTACCTTTCGGTGATGCGCGCACAGGCGTCGCCAGAGCTCTCGGCATCCAGGTGGCAGGGCTCGTGCCCCTCAGCAACAGCCAATTTACGCTGGTGAGCAGGAGTGGCTTGTTTCGGACGATCGGTCCGGGTGCTGTTGTCCACCGGAGTGGCTCGGCTACGAGGTCCACGATCGCGAAGCCCGGACGTTCCACCCGCGCCGGGTCAGGTGTAGACACCTCGGGAGCGGGCAGCGTCGGCACAGGCGGCACTGCCGCAGGAGGGTTTGCCGGTCCTAGCCCTACGCCTACGATTGCCGGAGGCCCGCTGCACCTCATTTACAGCGACGAGTTCAACGGCGGATCCCTTTCCAGTACGTGGAGCACCTGTTGGTGGTACTCGCCCAACGGATGCAGCAATGGTGACGGGGAGGGTGAGTGGTACGCGCCGTCAAATGTTTCGGTGGCCAATGGGGCTCTGTCCTTGACGGCTCACGATACTCCGACGGCGGGAAAGATGATGTCAACAGGAGCTTCCCGGTCCTATCGCTATACCTCCGGGATGGTGACGAGCTATCAGAAATTTTCGTTCACGTACGGCTACGTCGAGTGGCGTGCACAGCTCCCCAGCGGTCAGGGTTTCTGGCCAGCGTTGTGGATGATGCCGGCGAACAACTCTTGGCCGCCGGAGATCGATGCCCTCGAGACGGTGGGTAATCAGCCCAATATCGGCAATTTCACCTACCATCCGCCGGCGGGCGCGAGTCAGGGCTTCGACAAGAACATACCGGGGTTGTCGAGCGGGTGGCACACCTTTGGAGTCGACTGGGAGCCTGGTAGCATCACTTGGTATGTGGACGGAACAAAAGTTGCGTCCACGACTAACGATGTGACGGGCGACGCCATGTATCTTGTGATGAACTTGGCGGTCGGCGGCGCGTGGCCCGGCTATCCGGATGCCACCACGGCGTTCCCCTCGTCGCTCAACATCGATTACGTTCGGGTCTGGCAGCACACCTGACCTTCACGGAAGGGGGCACCGCCGGCCGGAAGAGGAGTGCGCCGGACAGCATCTGCATCTGCACGGCTGGGGAGCGCTGATCGAACCGGCTGGCAACATCCCTCAAGAGGTTCGATCGAGGGCTGTTCGGGTGACCGTAGGTCCACCGCCGCTTGTGCGACCGTCTTCCCATGCGTACGTTGCGGCGGTCGGGACCTCCCTGTGTCGCAGAGGTAGGGGCCGCCTCGCGATCATGAGAGACGTTGGGATGGTCTCAACTCAGGAGCCGCTGTCCGGTGGTCCGATCCGCCCGCACCACGGGCATCGCCTGACGGGCCAGATCGGAGGCGCTTTGGTAGCTTGGGTGCGTGGCCTCAAAGTGTGCACGGCGGTTCGGTGCGACGGCCGTAGTCCCGCCGATGGCACGGGTTCGCTGAAGCCGTGGATCTGCGCTTTCTGCGGGCGGCGACCCGCCGCCGGTGGGCGCTGATCGTCGTGCTCGGGATTGTAGGACTCTCAGGAGGGTTTGCCGGTCCTAGCCCTACGCCTACGATTGCCGGAGGCCCGCTGCACCTCATTTACAGCGACGAGTTCAACGGCGGATCCCTTTCCAGTACGTGGAGCACCTGTTGGTGGTACTCGCCCAACGGATGCAGCAATGGTGACGGGGAGGGTGAGTGGTACGCGCCGTCAAATGTTTCGGTGGCCAATGGGGCTCTGTCCTTGACGGCTCACGATACTCCGACGGCGGGAAAGATGATGTCAACAGGAGCTTCCCGGTCCTATCGCTATACCTCCGGGATGGTGACGAGCTATCAGAAATTTTCGTTCACGTACGGCTACGTCGAGTGGCGTGCACAGCTCCCCAGCGGTCAGGGTTTCTGGCCAGCGTTGTGGATGATGCCGGCGAACAACTCTTGGCCGCCGGAGATCGATGCCCTCGAGACGGTGGGTAATCAGCCCAATATCGGCAATTTCACCTACCATCCGCCGGCGGGCGCGAGTCAGGGCTTCGACAAGAACATACCGGGGTTGTCGAGCGGGTGGCACACCTTTGGAGTCGACTGGGAGCCTGGTAGCATCACTTGGTATGTGGACGGAACAAAAGTTGCGTCCACGACTAACGATGTGACGGGCGACGCCATGTATCTTGTGATGAACTTGGCGGTCGGCGGCGCGTGGCCCGGCTATCCGGATGCCACCACGGCGTTCCCCTCGTCGCTCAACATCGATTACGTTCGGGTCTGGCAGCACACCTGACCTTCACGGAAGGGGGCACCGCCGGCCGGAAGAGGAGTGCGCCGGACAGCATCTGCATCTGCATCTGTACGGCTCAGCGAACACGGCTCTTACGCAGGCTGCTGGAGCGAATCGAGCAGCTGCAGATCCCGGACGGCATCGCGCTGGTGAGTGTGCTGGTCGTGGACAACAATCGAGTTCCGGAAGCCGAGGCGCTGGTGCGTGCTTGGGTGCCGAAGGCCACAATCCGATTCGCTTACATTCACGAGCCACGATCGGGGCTCTCCTATGCTAGGAATGCGGCACTTCAGCATGCGGCTGACCTTGGTGACCTGGCGGCGTTGATCGATGACGACGAGGATCCGTCGGGCGAATGGCTAATCCGGCTTTATGAGATGTGGAGCCAGACTCGGTCACCGCTGCTGACTGGTCCAGTGATCGCTGTCTATCCTCCCGACATCGCTCCATGGATCCGGGAAGGGCGCTTCTTCGACCTGGAATCGTGGACGGACGGGCAGCTCCTGACGGAAGGGATCAGCGGGAACGCTATGCTGCACCTACCGACGATCAAGCTGGCGGGGCTCCGCTTCGACGAGGCGCTCTCGCGTAGCGGGGGTGAAGACCAACTCTTCTTCCGGCAGGCGCGAGCGGCCGGACTAGACATCCGGGCTGCGTCACGGGCGACGGTGTTCGAGGAGGTTCCTGTGGCTCGCGCGACCCTTCGGTACCTGATCAGGAGAGAGTTCAGGAAGGGGAACACACTAGGGCTCCTCGCGGCCGATCACCCGGAGCTCGGCGAACGACGACCCTACCGGTTGGCGGCCGCGCTCAAGTGGTTCGCTCGAGGCCTGGGGAGGATAGCTTCGGCTTTGATTCTGGTCGTCCGATCATCACCTAGGGCGAAGGTCGTAGCAGTCGTAGGACTGCTCGAAGTTGTCCGAGCTCTCGGGATGGTCTCCGGAACCGTCGGCTGGCGATACGACCTGTACGACAGGGTGTCCCCCTGATGGGTCAGATCGGTGGCGCTTTGCTAGCGTGGACAAATGGACTGGATGTGTGCAGCGTGCCTGGGAGCACAGCCTTAGTGTCGCCGATCGCTCAGGTCCGCTGAAGCCGTGGAACTGCGCTTCCTGTTGGCCGCGACGCGTCGCGGCTGGGCGCTCATCCTTGTGGTGGGCATCGTAGGACTCGCCATCGGTGGTTTCCTCGGCACTACGGCGCAGAAGATGTATGTCTCCCGAGCGAGCCTAGACATCACTGTCCCGCAGACGTCAGCCCTTCTCAACTCGTCTTACTCTGAAGACCCCAACCGATATATCGCAACGCAAATTGGGATCATCGGTAGTGACGCCATTGCGAGGAGGGCAGCAGCACTCGTGCCAGGATCGACCAAAAAGTCGATCGAGCAAGAGTCGACCGTCAGCCAGCGGGGTACGTCAGACATCGTCGACATCGTTGGCAAGACAACCAGCGCGAAGCGCGCCGCTGCGGTGGCAAATGCGCTCGCTACCACCTACGCGTCGCAGCAAGGGGAGCAACTTGCAGCGCCGTTGCGTACGCAGATCGACGGACTCCAGTCGCAGATCAATGCGCTCCAGACACGGATCAGCGCTGCAACCTCCGGCACGGTGTCGTCGACGAACTCTAATCTGGCTGGTGCACTCGAGACTCAGTATGCCCAAGCATCGCAGAACCTCACTCAGGCTCAACTTGCGCTTCGCCTGAGCACCTCCAGCGTGACGGTGTTCGATACGGCTTCGCCCTCACCAAGCCCCCAGTCTCGTCATGCTGCACTCAAAGCCGGGATCGGCGTAGGCGCGGGCCTCGTCATCGGCTACATCCTGGCTATCCTCTTCGTCCTCGTCCGGCCACGTCTCGCCCGGCCCGACGACGTCGAGGACATCTTGGGTATCTCGGTCGCGGCAGACCTTCCATACGTTCCGGCTGGCCAACACGACCGGATGGTTGAGCGCCACAGCCAACTCCTCCACGAAGCCCTACCACCTCCGGTCATCGTGTGGGACCAGGAACTCGTCCGCTTGAGTGCCCTCGTCCAAGCTTCCCAGGCTCGGGGAAAGTGTCGCTCGCTCTTGGTCACGAGCGTCGAAGGGGGCGCCGGCGTGTCGATGCTGGCCGACGACTTCGTCGGCTTGTTCCGAAGTACCGGGATGGCCGTCGAACTGGTCGACGTCGAAAGTGGCGTGTCTACGATCGGCGACGGGTCGACACCCGTGGGCCAGGAAGCGGGAGGAGCCCGTCGTCGAGACGTCGGCGGAGTGAGTGCTCGGTCCTCCTCGAAGAGCGAGGGAGCGTCGATCAACGGCCACCGGTGGTTGCGCAGCGTTGACAGTCGGGCCGAGCTAGTGGTCTTCGATGGCGCCCCGCTCAGCAGCTCGGCAGATTCGGTCGTCCTCGCCCGATCGGTGGACGTTGTCATGGTCCTCATCCCGGTGCCGAGCAGCACGCGAAGCCGTCTGATCCGTAGCCTCCGTGCGGCACTCACGGATTCCGAAGCGCAGGTGCTGTTCGTGACCAATCGGAATAAGCGAACCTCCTCGCAGAACTTGGCCCACGGCGTGGGTCGGCGGAGCGCGCAGGAGGAGCCGACTAGCACTGCCTCGTCGGTATGACGGTGGGGAGGGTCCGAGCCGTCCAACGGAAGGGTGCCGGTCGGGTAGTCACCAGAGGCAGCGACGTTGCCACTTGGTTGTCCGAGGGCCCAGAAGCTTCGGGTCGGCCCAGCCTTCTCATTTGGACCGGCGCTTTTTGCTATGTGGTCGTTTCATTGGGCTCAATCCACCTCCTTCGCAAGGTGGTCCTCTTGCTTCCGGTCCTTGTTATCGTCGCCGCCATCGCTCATTGGAGAACGCGCCCCCAAGCCGTTCGCGGTGCCGTGCCTATTGCTCTCTTTGCCTACCTCTCTTGGTTGCTTATCTCTTACAGCTGGAGCGGCGATCACCACGACAGCGGCCATCAAATCCTTGAAACCCTTCTGGTCGCGGCGGCGGCTTGGCTGCTGGCCTGCAATCTCTCCAAGGAGGACGTCCTACGGATTGTGGCAATGGCAACACGATTCTTCATCGCGGTGACTACGGTGACCCTCGTCGGCGCCCATCACTATGCGACGAAGCCTGCCGTAGACGGAGCACCCGGTTGGCACGGGCCTTTTGGACACAAGAATGACTTCGGCTTCGCGATGGCGCTTGGTCTGCTCGCGCTCTACTATGAGCGGCCACGACCCCGGCATTTGGCACTCTGGTTGGTCGCAGGCGTCATCCTCCTTCTCGGAAGCCAATCGGGTGCCTCGTTGGCGATCACGATGATCGCAGCGACGATCGTCTTGTGGCTCGAGACGGTCGGAAGAGTGCACCGGAAGCGGGACCGTCTGGCGGTCGTCCTGATATCAGTTGTGGCTGTTGGTGGAGGAATATTCTTTCTTCTTACTGATTTTCCGGCTGCAGCTGCGATTCTCGGGAAAAACTCCACGCTCACCGGTCGGACAAAAATTTGGTCTGTCGTCGCCAACGCTGCCGGCTCGAATCTGGTTCACGGCTTCGGATATGCTGGAGTCTGGTTAAACACTACCGGCGAGACCGCTCTTCTCTGGTCTCGAATCGGGTTTCATGCCTTCGAGGCACACAACACGTGGCTCGATCTCCTTCTTCAGCTCGGCGCCGTCGGTTTGGTGCTCATGGTTCTTGCCCTCCTCGGCGCCCTTTCTCGCGTTGGCAAGGGTCTGATTGGTGCGGCCCCCGCCAACCGCTGGCTGTTCCTCAGCCTCTTGGCCATCATTATCGAAGGTGTCGTCGAATCCGATCTCACCGGCGACGGAATGTTTTTCGTCACTCTCCTGGTGACTGCGTCACTCGTAAAGCCGGTCAAGTGCTCTGTCGCTCCCGTTGAAAATGGTCGGAGCGGTCTTCTAGGCAGATCTCGATGAGCAACTCGGTCGAAATCGTGGAAAAAGCCGGAGGCCATCGGGTCGAGCTACTCGGCAGCTGGGTGGACGCGCTGACCAAGGGACAACTTATTGACATCCTGGCGCCTAGTCCTAACAGACCGCTCCTGGTGTTGAATCACAACATCCACTCGCTTGCACTACACGAACGGGATCTCGCTTTCGCCAACCTATATCAGCGGGCGGACGTCATCTTCATCGACGGCATGCCGGTCGTCGGCATCGCAAAGCTCTGCGGTGACAATGTGGTCGCCGCACACCGAGTCGGAGTGCTGGACTGGATCTGGCCGTTTTTTGCCGAGGCCGAGCGGAACGGGTGGGTCGTGACCCACGTGGGTTCATCGGCGCCGACGCTGGAGATGGCCCGCAAGGAGATCATGCGTCGACACCCTCGACTTCGTCTCAAGCTCATTCCGGGCTACTTCGACCATGCTCCCTCGTCGAAGGGCACGCACGCCGTGATCGACGAGATCCACGGGTGCGAAACCGACGTGCTCCTCCTCGGGCTGGGCATGCCTCTCCAGGAGCGATGGTTGGATGGGACGTTGAGCCGGCTCGCCGTCCCGACCATCGTGACCGTTGGAGGCATCTTTGGCTACCTCGGTGGCGACCGGCCGACCGCACCGAGGTGGATGGGCCAACTCGGGGTGGAGTGGCTGTATCGCCTAGCAACGGAGCCTCGCCGCCTCGCCTACCGATACCTCGTTGAGCCGTGGGCCCTCGTTCGGCCCGTCCTCCGGTCCATTTGGGAGCGAAGGCTTGCGTCGCGCGCTCGTTGACCTGAGAGCGAGGATCAGCAGCAACGGACAAGGGCTCGCCTCCGACCTCGGATGGGGGCTCGCTTTCGAGCTCATGGTCCTGGTAGGCGCCCTCGTCACCTTTCTCTTGTTGGCGCGCGACCTCGGGCCAGCTGAGTACGGCTACTACGCCGCCATCCAGGGATTCATCTCAGTCCTCAGCCCCCTCGTGGCGGGCTGGAGCGGGTTCGTGCTCCTTGAGGACACCATCCGGGATAAGAGCGACGTTCAGCGCACTTGGCGCTCACTCACGACGGCTGTTGCCGTCTGCTCGGCCGCCGTCCTCCTGATCACGGTGTGCGTCGCCCACCCGCTTCTTCCAAAGGTGGCAGTGACGACCACGATGGCATTCGTTGCCGCTGAGGTGGTCGGAAATGCGCTGGTTCAGACGAGTTCGGCCATGATACAAGCGGTCCATGGCTTCGCGAGCTCAACCCGTGCGCGACTCGTTCTCTTGGCCTGCCAGACGATCCTCGTCGTCGGCCTCTGGGCGGACCGGCAGCTGACACTCACGTCGGTCGCGATCGGAACCCTCATGATCAACGTCTCCATCGGCGTCGCCGTTCTCGTCTTGTGCATGAGAGCGTGCCAAGTCGGTCTCGGGTTCTTGCGTCCGAGTGGGCAGCAGTTGCGGCGAGGCGGTCTCTACGCAGTCGTCTTGTTGTGTTTCGCCGTGGAGGAGGATGCTGACAAGACGCTACTGGTCGAGTACCGGTTCGACCGCACCGCAGGCGTCTATGCGGCGGCCTACCGCGTGGTGCAGTTGGGCCTGCTTCCTCTGCGGGTCATGATCTCGGCGACCCACCAACGGTTCCTTGAGCACGATCCCGAAGCGGTCGGCCAACACTGGCGGCGTTCAAAGCGCTTCACGGTTCCGGCTGCAATCTACGGCGTCGTGGCGGTTGCCGGTTTCGAGTTGGCCGCCCCACTTCTGCCCGATGTCCTCGGTTCGTCCTACTCAGGTACGACGACGATGGTTCGCTTCTTGGCGGTGTTGGTCCTCTTCCGTTCCCTCACGTCCTTTGCGTTCAATGGGCTCATGGGGCTCGGAAAGCGAGCTTGGCGGACCACCGTGCTGGGAGTGAGCGCAGGGGCAAATCTCGTCCTGAACCTCGCGCTCATACCCCTGATCTCGTGGCGAGGGTGTGTCATCGCTACAATCGTCGGGGAAACCCTGTATCTCGTCCTTACATGGTACGGACTTCGTCGGTTCCAACGAGAGCAAGATGCAGCGGTCTTGGCATCGCGCGAAACGGGGCAGGTGCGCTAGGCCGAGGCGTCGAGTAGCCGAAGGAACTCCAGGTGAGCGCCGCCGGAGGAGAATCGGCGGGCGGCGGAACGTGAGGCATCTTCGAGCTCATTGCAGGCAGAAAGGTCTTGGAGCAGTCGAAGGATGGCAGCGGAGAAGCAGGTAGCGCTCGATGCAACCACGAACGGCTGAGGCTTGAACGCCGTAAACCCCTGAGCGCCAACCGGTGTAGTGATGATTGGACGGCCGAAGCAGAGTCCTTCTACGAGCTTGACTTTCAGGCCACTGCCCACCCGCAGCGGCACGAGTACCAGTTGCGCCTGTTCGTAGAAGTGAAGGAGCGATGGGACTTCTCCGTGGAGTGTCACACCTTGGAGAGGCCCGGAGAGCTGCGAGCTGACCGATCCGACGACGTCGAGGCGCGCAAGGGGCAGCGATCGACGGACGATCGGCCACACCTCCTGGAGTAGCCATCGGGCTCCGTCGACGTTGTGCAGTGACCCACTCCCGACTAGTAAGCATCGGAGTGTCGGCTCTGCCTTCGACCATGTTGGGTGCACGTCGAAGGTCGGAGGCGCAACAACGGTCGCGGCGCCAGGCGCCATCTCGCGGAGGACCGCGGCGTCGTCCCATTGAATGGAGACGATCGCATCCATGGATGAGAGACGCTCTTGTTCCCAAGCGGCATCGAGCCCAGCTGGCTTGGCTAGGTATCCTCCGCTCCGGAGCGACGCAGCACGTTGGCTGAGGACGTCATGAGCGAGAAGCACCCGTTTGACCCCTGGGGGACTGGCCACGCTCATGAACGGCGTGTCGAAGATGACGACACTTGGCTGAAGCCGCGCCAGATGGCACTCAGTCCAGCGGCGAGCGGCAGCAGGCAGGTCCCTTCCCAGCACGTGATCGTGCCCGCGGCGGTGGCGGAGTTGTCTCCGTGCCCAAGCGAGCTGGGCCTGGGCGCGGTGGGGCAGCCTCTGGTAAAGGCGCCACCCAGAGTCTCGAGCTGAGCTGCGCGTGAGGTGCACGACCAACGGCCCGACGTCCTGCTGACCGGGCGCGAGCATCCCGGACTCCCCGGACTCGTCCCTCCTTCGCAGGGCTGGGAGGCCTGATCCCGTCGGGATCAGGATGCTCGATTGGTGACCAGCCCGTACGGTCGACTGCATCAGAGAAGTGAGCCAACGGTCCTGACCCGCGTGTTGGTCCGAGGGGGCACTCCGGAGAATCCAGACGACGTCCGAGTGATAAACCGCGCTCAACGTGTTGTCGGTTCTCGGGCGTCCTCGACTAACTCAAGAGCGAGTGTTTCGATTAGCAAGTCTCGGACTTCTTCTTGGGCGTCGCACGTGTGCAGGGCGTGGTCGAGGCCCTCCACGACCCGGAAGTCCAGCTTCCCGGATCGCACGAGTTTGTCAATGACCCATCTGCTCCGGTGTCTGAACCGTCGTCCATCGACCGGACCGCACAGGAGTAAGATCGATCCGACGGAGGAAGCGACCGGTCGTAGCCCTCGAGCGGGCGACGGCTGCACCCGCGTAAGCTCCATGAGCCGCCACGCCGCTGAGGGTGCGACTTCTCTGAGACGCTGCGCGATCGGTTGGTGCTCGAGGTGCGAGAGCCAAGAGCGGCGAGGCGACAGAAGCGGCCGGTCTGCGACGTGAGCGATCGATGTGTCGATCTGGGGGTCAAGGACCGGGTTGATGAGGACCACACCCTTGGGTCGAATCTCGAGCGCGGCTTCCATACAGTTGTAGGCGCCCGAGCAGGACCCAACTAAAACGACGCGCCCAGGATCTACGGGACTGAGCCACCTGGCGGCTACGACAACATCGTCTATGGCCTCGGACTGATAGGTTAGATTGACCTTTTGGCCAGGTCGAGCGGGGCTGTCGCCGAGGCCGCTTACATCCAGTCGGAGCGCGCGCCGGCCTTTTGAGGCCGCGCGTCGAGACAGCTGAACCCACATGCGCCCAGGTCCGATACCGGGTTCCACGGAGGTATTGAGGAAGAGGAGGGGCGCACCTTCGGCGCCTCTGGCAGTTGCGTGCTCCGGTTCGCAAAGCACACCAACGAGCCCGACGTCGCCGACGGTGACGATTCGCTCTGTACCCTCCGGACGGCCCCCAATCCCCAAGAGTGGGCGATTCACGAGATGCTCGGGGATCGTCACAGGCTGTTTCACGTGGGGCGAAATATGATCGCACCAAGCCGTGATCGTCGCTATAGCCGACCCAGGGAGCACGTTGCGAAACAACATGGCCTGGGTCTCCGTCGTCGGTACTCCTTCGCCTCCAACGTTTTCCAGGAACTGACGAAAGGTGGATGACGGTTTCGGATCGTGAAGTGTCAGGAGCCTCGGCGCCACCAGTCGATCTGGATGATCAACGCGAAGGCGAGTGAGATCTCGAGCTGCTTCCGCAGGAAGGCGCCAACCGGGAAGATCGAGAGGGACATCGAGCGAGGTACCGGGCGCCTCCGACTTGTGAGACAGGGTGCCAGTCAGCGACAGCAGCGCCCGTTGAGCGCGCAGGAACGCCCGACCGGAGGGATAAGGACTCCAAAGCACAGCAGCATCCAAGCCGAGCTGCGCACCGGCGCTGGCGATGACCGTGCCGCCGAGGCCGAACCCTATGCCGATCCGGAATCTCGTCCCCATTCTGTCGAGGAAATCCAAAGCGAATCGGACGCCTTGTCGGAGGCCATCGGGATACCAAGCCTCGCGGAGGTCACCCGCCGACTGTCCTGACCCGATCCAGTCGAAGTGAAGCACAGCGAAGCCTTTGACTTGCAAGCCTTCGGCAAGTCGGCGCAGCGCGGCGTGTGCCAAGACATCTTCAGCTCCGAGCGACGAGCAGATTGCCACGCCGCCTCGAGCTTGGCCGCCGTCCGGGAGATGAAGGACGCCGAACATCGACTCGGGCCCGAACCACAGAGGAATTCCGCTCAACGGTGCTCTCTCCGCCCGGTCGGCAGTGCCAGCTCTCGAAGGGATGTCGATCTGCCGATTGGACTCAAAACCTATCACCACTGCTGACGACCTAAGTGACGAAGAGGAAGGATGCTCAGTATGCGCCGCGGCGACGCAGCACCGAGGCCGGGGTGTGCCACAAGATTCGCAGGTCCCACCAAAGGGACCAAGAGGCTACGTAGGAGTAGTCGAGGCGCCGCAGCTCCTCGAACGGAAGGTCGTTGCGGCCGGAGATCTGCCACAGGCCGGTCATGCCAGGACGCACGTCGAACCGCCGGGCAGCCCAACCGTCGATCTCGGCGGACTCGCTGGTGACGAACGGGCGCGGCCCGACGAGGCTCATGTGGCCCATCAGAACGTTGAAGGCCTGGGGAATCTCGTCGAGGCTGGTCTTACGCAAGAAGCGGCCGATCGACGTCACCCTGGGATCGTCGTGGAGCTTGAAGAGCGGGCCGTCGACCTGGTTCGCGACTTGGAGCTCCGCCTTAGCAGCTTCCGCGCCCACGGCCATGGTGCGGAACTTGATGATTCCGAACGGCACGCCGTTGCGACCGGTGCGGTGCTGGCGGAAGAAGACCGGCCCGTGTGAGGTCACCTTGATGGCGATAGCCGTACCAATGAGCAGCGGCGAGAGGACGGCCAGGCCGACCGCCGACACGAGCACGTCGATGGCCCGCTTGGCAATGCGGTCGGCCGGACCGAGCGCTGCGGGGGCCACGTCCACGACGGGCAGGCCGTGGAGGTCGTCGACGTGCGACCGCACGGTCAACAGGTCGAAAAGTCGCGGCACCACCGAGATCTGTACGTCGTCGGCCAGAGCCCGGAGGAGGCTCGCGAGCTTGGCGCCCGTGGCGGGGCTGAAGGCCACGATGACGTGGTCGACCTCCTGCGCAGCGACGACCGCCGGGAGGTCATCGAGGTCGCCGAGACGATCACTGGCCTCGGACTCGTCGCTGGTGGGCAGAAAGCCGTCGTCCACACAACCGACGACGTGCATGCTGTCGACATGCTGCAGGCGTTGGAGCACGACGGAGGCGACCTGGCCCGACCCGACGATCAGCACCCGGGAGTGGGTCCGGTGCGAGGGGCGTAGCAACCACCTGGTCACCGCCCTGGCGACCGGGAGCACGACCATGATCCCCACGCCCATGAGGGCCACGGCCTTTCGGTCGAGCTGCGTGACTTCCAGAGAGTCGTGGGCCACGCGAGACACAACGAGGCAGAGCAGGCAGCCGATCCCGACACTGTGGAAGAGCTGGCTCAGGTCGGGAAACATCGACGCCACCAAACGGCGGCGACCTCTGCGGTACAGACCGTAGCATCCGAGCAGCGGCAAGAAGACCACGAGGTAGGGAAGCGAAGCGGCCGCTTCGGTCAGCGGCTTGTGGTCGATGGCGTTCGCCACCGCAGTGGCGGCGAAGATGGCCAGCGCCAGCGCAACGATGTCGCACAGCACGAGGGCGGGCAGCGATGAGCGGCGCTTGAGGGGTCGGACCCCGAGCACCGGGCCGGCGTCCATGAGGGTCTCGGTGGGCTCGACGGTGGCCGGAGCCGGCTCGTGCAAGAGTGACGAATCGAGGAGTGGACTGCTTTGGGTGTTTCGCTCCCAACCGGGCGCGGTCAGAGACACGGTGGACTCCCTCTACGGGTTCGGCAAACCGCTGATGACCACATTCCGTGGCAAACATACTGCGGAAATGAGCTGGTCTCTACCGCCTTCCCCCTTGTGCGGGAACCGGCAAAAAGAACGCCTTCCGCGTTCACGCCGATGCTCGGAGCACCTGCATTGCCGTCGAGATACCCGCCTCCCACGCGTCGGCCATCGGTCTCACCAGTCCGAGGACGTCGATGCGGCGACCCCGGGCGCCTCGCGCCAGGGCGAACTGCAGCGTCTTGGCGCCCTCGGCGACTTCCTGGAAACGGTCGGCGGCATCGGAGAGCGCCAAACCGGTGGTGTCACCGAGCCAGCGCAGATAGGAGGCGGCCACCTCGGCCTCGGCCCCACACTGGCGGCACGTGCCGAAGGCGAACTTGTGGAAGGCGTCGGGTCCGGCCTCGCTGAGCCATCCCTGCTGAGCGGTCAGGTGGGCCCCGAGGCGTCCGACAGGGTTGGTCGCCGGGCGGCGGCCGAGGTGCTCGGCGGCGAGCGCGAGGGAGCCGCTCACCTGGGCGCCCGGATCCCGCCGGAGACCGTCGAGGCGGATCAGCTCGGTGTAGGGGGGGAGCGACGGCGATGCGAAGAGCCCGTCGAAGTCGTCACCGGTGAGCCGGTGGTAGCCAGCACCGTGGAAGTAGTCGAGGCGCCGACCTGCGCGGTCGAGCCGGCCGGGGACGATGGACGTCTTGACGTGATCGAGGTGGTAGCTCACGCCTGCCGTGTCCGGCAACCACCACGAGTCGACCTCGACGGACAGCAGCCGCCCGTCGTCGAGCTCCTCTTGCACATGGTCGACGACGGGGCGCCAGACGTTGATCTCGCCGACCTCGATGCCGTAGACAGCCCGCAGGTCCTCGAGCGGGGGCTTGAAGAACGACCACTGGCGGCCCTCGAAGTCCGCGGACAGGGTGAAGGCGGCAACGGCCAGCGGCTCGAGCCCGAACGCATGGAGCAGCTCGATCCACAGATCGACGTAGCAATTGGTCTCGGTCCAGATCCGGTCCGGTCCGTGCAGGGGGCTCGGCTCGTAGGCGGCGGGATCGGGAAGCTCCGACGGCGACACGGGGGGGCGCCCGATCGTGGCGTGAGTTGGGACGGGGTTCACGGCCACAGTTTGGCCTTGACCTGCGACGGCCAGGCCTCGGGGTCGAGGCCGTGGTTCCACAAGAGGGCGAGGGCGATGCGCTCCACCCCGAAGCCGACACAGGCGCTGTGGGCGACCCCGCCGTCGGCGGTCATGATGGCGAACGCGACCCCGAAGTGGTCCTCGTGACAGTTGGCCGAGGTGATCGCCGTGAGCTTCGCGGCCGGACCCGTCGGCGCCACCACCTCCCACTTGAGGGCGGCCTCCTGTTGGTTGGCCGCGAGCATCTTGCCGAGGCGCCCGAAGAAAGGGTCGTTGGCCACCTCGTGACCCACCTCGAGGTGCAGATCGTGATGGAGGTCGAGCGCCCGCTCCAGCCAGAGGTCGCGATGTCGGAGCGCTCCTTCGGGCTCGCCCACGTAGACGATCTCATACTGCCGGAACGCTTGCATGCGTGCCGGATCGAGGCTCGGCTCGTGGCGGAACACCCAGCCGTAGACGTCCCATCTGCGACCGCCGGGGGGAAGCGGCCCAGGGATGGTCGAGTAGAGGGGGTGGCAGGCGGCCGAGCAGAGGGCGGTCCCGGCGCTGGCCAGCGTGGCCGCCCAGTCCCCCCCCTCGTCGACGGTGGCGAGGAGGCGGGCGTGGGCACGGTCGTCGCCACGGAAGGATCGGACGGCCCCGATCAGGTCGGGAAAGGACCTGACGTAGTCGGTCCGCTCGAAGACCTCCTCGGTGACCACGGGCGCAAAGCGCAGAACCTGGGCTTCCTGGTCGACGGCGAGATCGCGGACGGCTCGCTCCAACCCGGTGACGATCCCCTCGAACGTGCCGCTCCTGCCCCACAGCCCGTTGGCGCCTGCCGGCACGAGCAACCCGGCGTCGACCAGCTTGGCCCGCCACGGCGCCCACGGGTCGCCGGCATCGGCGACGTCAGCGCCGGTCACTCAGATCTCCTTGCTGGCGAGGAGCAGACGGGCGCTGTTGCCGAGGACCCGGTCGTTGTTGACCATCAGCGCGGCGCCGTACGCGTCCCGTAGCTCGCGCCCGAGGGAGTAGGGGCTGTCCTGGCGGTACCCCGCCATCCCGCAGATGGTCAGCGCCTTGGCGACCAGCTCCACCACCAGGGTGGATGCGGACAGCTTGAGGCTGTTCATCGCTACGGCGAAGCTGAGCGATCCGAGGGTCTCGGCGTCGTCCATGTGCTCGCTGTAGAGGTCGAGCGCTCCGCGCAGGAGCCCCCGGTACTCCTGGAGCGTGGCGGCCAGCTCGGCCAGCCGGTTGGCCGAGGGCGGGACCGTGCCCGCCGACTTCCTGGCCGCGGCCCTGACGTAGCGGTGGGCCTTCCCAGCCGCGGATTCGGCCAGGCCGAGCCAGACCGAAGCCCACACGATGTGGGACACCGGCAACATGGTCTGGCTGGAGATGTCGCCGTAAGGGTCGGAGAGGATGTGGGCCGCCGGGCCCGAGGCTCGAAGCACGAACCCACGGCTGTCGGTGCCGCGGAAGCCGAGGGTGTCCCACTCGCCGACCGGCTCCAGCTCGAGGCCGGGCGGCAGGCAGGCGACGAGCACCTGATCCGACGGCGGGCTGTCCGCGCTGCGGCGGGCCGTGGCCAGCACGGCGTCGGCGTGGGCGCCGTAGGAGATGACCGGGGCCTGCTTGACCAGGGCGAAGCCCCCGTCGGTGGACTCCACGGCGCATGTGCTCGAGCGCACGTCGCCTCCGATGCCGACCTCCGTCGTGGCACTGGCCAGCAGGAGCTGCTCCGACGCGACGCGGCCGAGCAGCGCGGTCAGCTGGGGGGAGCGGCCGTGCCGGAGCAGGCACCAGACCTGGATCTGGTGCATGGCGTAGATCATCGCCGTGGCGGCGCACGAGCGGGACAGGACGCGGACGGCCGATGAGACGGTGGCGAGCGAAGCGCCCTCTCCGCCGAGGTCGACGGGCACGGCGACCGACAGGAGCCGCTCCCCCCTGAGCGCGGCCACGGATTCTGTTGGGAAGCGGGCCTCGCGGTCGACGTCAACCGCGGTCTCTGCCACGGCGCCCGATGCGACGGACTCGACCCGTGCGTCGATGGGCGCGGTGGGCACGTCGAGGGCCGCCATCGCTCAGCCGGCCGCTGCGACGCCGAGCTCGCCGAGCGCCTCCCGGATCGCCGACACGGAGCTGAAGGTCCGCTTGCGGAGCAGTCGGTCCGGGAACTCGACGTCGAGGGCGTCCTCGAGGGCGAGCATCACGTTGACGCTGGCGTGTGAAGTCAGGCCGAGCCGGTAGAGGTCGTCGTCGTCGCCGATCGTGGCGGCGTCGACGGCCAGGCGGGCGTGATCGCCTAGCACCTTGCGAACGACGTCATCCATGATGCAGGTCCTCCGGGAGATCGGTGCTGGTAGGGCCGGAGCCGGACGCAACGACGACCGCGCCGGCGAGGCCCCCCTCGTGGGTGAGGGAGATGGCCCAACGGTCGAGGCCGCGCTGGGCCGCCAACGCGGCGGCGGGACCGGAGAGGGCGAGTGAGGGCGCACCGTTGCCGCGGCGTTGGACCTCGACGCTGCGCCACGGCAGGCCGTCGGCTCCGACGGCCAGTGCCTTGAAGACGGCCTCCTTGCCTGCGAACCGGGCGGCGAGGCCCTCGGCTTCGGTCGGGCCGGCGGTGTCGGCCAGCTCGGCCTCGCTGAAGAGCCGGCGGCGGTAGCGATCGCCGAAGCGGTCGAGCGACGCCCGCACGGCTCGGACGCTCGTCAGGTCGGCTCCCACGGCAATCCGGGCGCCAGCAACGGGGTCAGCGTGGAGCGCCGCCTCGTTGGCCCAGCTGCTGCTCTGCACGGTCGCCCTTCGGTTGTCGGCCATTACCACGCTCCCGAGAGTTTACGTTGCGAACGGTCAGCTCGGATCGCGGGGTGCTCACCTCTCATCGGATGGCTCGCTCGCAGTCTGAACCGAATCGGGCCGCGGCAGGCGCAGACCCGGCTTGCCCCTGCTCCTGACCACCTCGCTACCCTCGGCACATGGACATCCGAGGTGCATCTGCGATCGTGACGGGAGGGGCCTCCGGGCTCGGAGAGGCGACCGTGCGCGCCCTCACCGACCGGGGCGCCCGGGTCGTCGTGCTCGATATGGCGGACGACAAGGGTGAGGCGCTGGCCAAGGAGCTCGGCGGGATCTTCGCCCACGCCGACGTCACCGACACCGGTGAGGTCATCGCCGCGGTCGAGGCAGCCAAGGAGCTCGGCCCCTTGCGCGCCGTCGTCAACTGCGCCGGCATCGGCTGGGCGACGAGGACGATCGGCCGCGACGGCAGCTACGACTCCGCGCACGACCTCGAGGTCTACAAGAAGGTCATCAACGTCAACCTCGTCGGGACGTTCAACGTCACCCGGTTGGCGGCGACCGCCATGTCCCAGAACGAGCCGCTCACCGACGGAGAGCGCGGGGCCATCGTCAACGTGGCGTCGCTCGCCGCCTTCGACGGGCAGATCGGCCAGGCCGCCTACTCCTCGTCGAAGGGGGGCGTGGTCGGCATGACCCTGCCGGTGGCTCGCGATCTCGCCGTGGTCGGGATCCGGGTCAACACGATCGCCCCCGGGCTGATCGACACGCCCATCTACGGCTACGGCGGCAACGCCGACGAGTTCAAGGCCAAGCTCAAGCACGACGTGCTGTTTCCCGACCGACTCGGCTGGCCGGCCGAGTTTGCCTCGCTCGCCGCTGAGCTCGTCACCAACAGCTACATGAACGCCGAGACCATCCGGATCGACGGCGGCGCCCGCCTGCAGCCGAAGTAGGCGTCGTGGCCACCATCGAGACCAGCGCCGAGGACCATCTACTCGTCATCACCATCAATCGCCCCGAAGCCCGCAACGCGGTCAACGACGAGGTCGCGACGGGCATCGAGAGCGCCATCGACCGGCTCGAGGAGGACGACGACCTCTGGGTCGGCATCCTCACCGGGGTCCCACCGGTCTTCTCCGCCGGGGCCGACCTGAAGATGATCAACGCAGGTCGGGGCGAGGAGCTCGGAACCCGGCGCGGCGGCTTCGCCGGGATCACCCGCAGGGAGCGCACCAAGCCGATCATCGCCGCGGTCGACGGCGCCGCTCTCGCCGGCGGCACCGAGATCGTGCTGTCCTGCGATCTCGTCGTTGCCTCCCAGACTGCCCGCTTCGGCATCCCGGAGGTCAAGCGCAGCCTCGTCGCGGCCGGCGGTGGCCTGTTCCGCCTCCCCCGGCGGATCCCGTTCAACCTGGCCATGGAGCTCGCCCTGACCGGGGACCCCTTCGACGCGGCCAGGGCGGAGTCCCTCGGGCTGGTCAACTACCTGACCGAGCCGGGTGGCGCGCTCGAGCGGGCCAGGGCACTCGCCGGGCAGATCACCGCCAATGCACCCGTCGCCGTCAGGGCCAGCCGCCAGGTGCTGGTCGAGTCCGCCCTGGCCGACGAGGCGACGGGGTGGCGGCTCTCGGAGGAGGGCATGGCCCAGGCGATGACCAGCGAGGACTTCGGCGAAGGGCTCACCGCCTTCATCGAGAAGCGGGCACCCCTCTGGAAGGGTCGTTAGCGGACGGGGATGGCCGAGCGCCATCGAGCGGCCCTACCGTGAGCAATCCCATGGATGACATCGACCTCCTCGCCGGCCTGGCCTGGTCGTGTGCCCGCACCGCGCCGGGCGCCGTCGACGCTCCTGCATCGCTGCACCAGATCGTCGAGTGGCTGCCCGCCACCGTCCCGGGGACGGCCGCTTCCGCTCTTCGCGATGCCGGACTCTGGCGCTGGGGCCAGGACGACGAGGTGATCCTCGACGGCTCGGACTGGTGGTGGCGGATCGAGGTCCCCGCCGGAGGGAAGGCCCTCCTCGAGCTCGGTGGGCTGGCCACCCTCGCCGACGTCTGGCTCGGCGACCTGCACCTGCTGCACTCCGAGTCGATGTTCGTCGCCCACCGCCTCGAGGTCGAAGCCCGGTCGACGCGCCAGACGCTGGCCGTCCGGTGCGCCGCCCTCGGTCCCCAGCTCGCCGTGCGCCGGCCGAGGCCCCGGTGGCGGAGCCTTTTGCAGCGCTCGCAGCAGCTGCGCTGGTTCCGGACATCGACCCTCGGGCGAAACGGGGGTTGGACACGCTGGGCCGCCCCGGTCGGGCCCTGGCGACGGGTGACGCTGACGCCCCTCGATGCGCCGACGGCGCGGGTCGAGGCCATTCTCCCCTCCGTCTCCGGTGACGTCGGACGTGTCGACATCGAGCTCACGGTCATCGGCGCAGGCGCCGACGGCGATCCCGGCACGGTGCGCGTCGGGGAGCACGTCGCAACGCTCCGGAGGGAAGGCGACCGGGCGACGGCGTCGGTCGAGGTGCGCGAAGTCGTTCGCTGGTGGCCCCACACTCACGGGACGCCGACGACCTATCCCGTCGAGGCCACGGTCGCGGGCCGCGTCTTCGACCTCGGCTCGATCGGGTTCAAGACCACGACGGTCCGAGACGACGACGGCGGATTCACCCTCATGGTCAATGACGTCCCGATCTTCTGTCGCGGCGCGGTATGGGTAGCGCCGGACGTGGTCGCCCTCAATTCGCCTCGCGACATGCTGCGTCGGTCCCTCGAGCGCGTCCGGGACGCTGGGATGAACATGCTCCGCGTCGGTGGCCAGTCCGTCTATGACGACGAGGGCTTTTGGGATCTCTGCGACGAGCTCGGGATCCTGGTGTGGCAGGACTGCATGATCGCGGCCTTCGATCCCCCCGAAGACGGGGCGTGGCTCGCGTCGTTGGCCGCTGAGATGACCCAGGTTGTGGCGAGGGCCGCTGCGCATCCTGCCCTCGCCGTGGTCTGTGGGAGCAGCGAGGTCCATCAGCAGGCCGCCATGCTCGGATTGCCCGACGGCGGTTGGGGGAGCACGGCCCTCGACGAGACCATCCCTGCGCTCGTCGAGCAGTTCGCTCCCGGGACGCCCTATGTCGCGTCGTCTCCCACCGGGGGTGACATGCCCTTTTACCCCGACCGTGGTCCGTCCCACTACTTCGGTGTCGGCGCCTATCTCCGACCGGTGTCCGAGGCCAGGTTGAGCGGCGTCCGCTTCGCATCGGAGTGCCTCGCCCTGTCCGGACCGCCGGAGCGCCGAACCGTCGACGAGGTCTTCGGCGGATCCAAGGTCGCCGCCCACGCACCGGAGTGGAAGGCGGCGGTCCCCCGCGACGCGTCTGCGTCGTGGGACTTCGAGGACGTAACCGACCACTACGTCACCGAGCGGTTCGGGGTGGCCCCGCTGCAGGTGCGTTATGCCGACCCCGACCATGCGCTCGACCTTAAGCGGGCGGCCGTTGCCGACGTCATCTCGGAGGTACTTGCCGAGTGGCGCCGCCCGTCCTCGGTTTGCGCCGGAGGACTGGTGCTCGCCTGGCAGGACCTGGCGCCGGGCGCCGGCTGGGGGCTCCTCGACGCACTCGGGCGCCCGAAGTCGGCGTGGTTTGCCCTGCGAAGGGTGCTGGCGCCTACTGCCGTCACGATCACCGACGACGGTCTGATCGGCCTCACCGTCCAGATTCACCACGACCGGCCGACTCCGCTCGTTGCGACCCTCGACCTGGACGTCTACGGGTTCACGGGCGCACGGGTCGAGCAGGCACACCAGGCGGTCGAGATCGGCCCACATGAAGCCGTGGAGCTCCGGGCCGTGCGGTTGCTCGGCTGCTTCCGCGATCTCAACGACAGCTACCGATTCGGACCGTCGCCCTACGACGTTGTCGTCGCTACCCTCAGGAGCGGCGACGATGTGGTCGCCAAGGCCGTCCATTGCTGCGGCTCCAAAGCCAGACCTCGTCAGGCCGAGCTCGGCTTGCAGGCGACCGCACGCCGCGACGGCGCCGCGGCGCGAGGCTGGTGGGTGATCGACGTCGAGACGACGCAGTTCGCGCAGCAGGTGGTGGTCGAGCTCGAAGGCGGCGAGGTCTCCGACGCCTGGTTCCACCTCGAGCCCGGTGGGATGACCACGATCAGGGCGTGGATGCCCGCCGACCGTCGGCCCGTAGGGACCGTGAGGGCGCTCAATGGCCTCTTCGAGGTGCCGGTCACCGTGGAAGCCAGCGGATGAGCGCCCCGACGGCGGGCGCAGACCGGCTGGAGGTGATCGGCCGCAGCTCGGAGATCTGGCGGGGTGACGGCCACCACTCGGTCGAGCCCGGCCGCTGGTGGACGCTCTCGGGTCTGCCGACGGTCGATTACAACGTGGCCTGCTGCTACGGCCCGGGAAGCGAGCCGCTCTCCGCAACGGTGGCAGAGGTCCTCCGAGCTCGCCGCCCGACGGTCGTCCTCGTGGGCGGCGACGCCCTGGGTGGTGTCCAGATGCTGGTCGACGAGGCCTGGGTCTGCATCGGATCCACGCCGGTGATGAGCCTGGCGCTGCCGGGCGGGCTTCAAGCGTCGAGAGCGGACGAGCTGTCGGACATAGACGTGCTGTCGGACGCATCAGACGAGCAGGCTGGCCCCGTCGCTCCCGAAGAGCTCGGCGAGGTCCGGGCCTTGGTCGAGGGTGCCTTCGGGATCCCCTCGGAGTGGGCCCGCATCGCGGTGCCGGACCGTGCGGCCAGGTCGGCAGGCGCGACGGTGTGGGCCTTGCGCACAGCGGAAGGGTTCCGGTCGGTCCTGGTCGCCGTCCGGGTCGGTACGACGCTGGTCGTCTGGTCGATGGCGACCCTTCCTCGGGAGCAGGGTCGGGGGTACGGTCGCCGTCTCCTCGCCGCATTGCAGCGGTGGGCCGCATCGTCCGGCATCGAGGAGATCACGCTCTATTCGTCGGTTGCTGGCCGCCGTCTGTACACCCGGTCAGGCTTCGTCGTCGTCGACCGGCTCCAGCAGTGGTCGAGGCCGCGCTGGGTCCTCGGAGGGGTTTGAGGGCCACGGGGCGCCACCCCAACGTCGCTCCAGCCAGCTGGTCAGCTCGCTCGTCACCCGCAAGCGCTCCCACGTCCGATGCATGCCGTGGTCGATGGCGTCCAACCTCACCACCGTCGTCGTCGGCCGCCGCTTGGCCGCTCGCCACGGCCGGCCGAGCCGGTCGTCGAGGAAATCGAGGCCGTCGTCACCTGCGGCGAACAACCACAGCACCGGTATCTGCTGCTCGGTCAGTGAGCGAAGCCATGTGGCGGCCGGGTGATGGAAGCCGATCACATCGAGGGCGTCCCACACGCGGAGACGGCCGAGGCGCTGCCACCGCTCGATCTCGGGCAGCCGACGGACATGGGTCTCGGTGGCAAGGTTGGCTTCGACCGGGTCCCCCGGCTGCCAATACATCTGCGGGTTGAGTGCGACAACACCATCGGGCGGCGTCATTTTCTTGGCCGCCGCCAGCGCGACCCAGGCGCTTGCGCACAGGCCGACGAGCACCACTGAGTTGGCCTGAGCGGGATCGTCGGGAGGATCCGTCGCTCCCGATCGGAGGGCCGCGACGAGGCGGGTCACCTCATCGACGGTGTGGGCGTCGTAGGGACGCCCCGGGGCATGGCTGGCGTCTGGACTCTCGCCCCATCCCGAGAAGTCCACCCGCAAGCTGGTCCAGCCACAGGTCGCCAGTTCCCTTGCGAACTCGACCCAGGCCCGACCGGGGCCGACGTGGTGCTCCGATCCGGTGTTGAGCCAGACGACCGTTGGTCCGTCCCTCGGAGTCGTTCCTGCCGGGCGGCAGCGCACGGCGACGAGGTGGTCGTCGCCGAGGGTGACGACGTCCTCCATCACCTCGGCATCGCCCCACCGGAACTGAGCCACTCGCCCGAGGGGCGGGAGGGGACCAAGGGTTGGGACGACCGGTTCATCAGCAAGAGCTGCGGTCGATGCGTCGAGCCAGCTGACGACGGTGTCGACGACCTCTGTGGGCACCGTCGCGTATTCCGTCGGTTGGTCGAGGGCGGCGACGCCCTCGCCTGAGACTCGGATCTCCACCTCCGCATGGAGCGCGCTCAGCGCCTCGACAAGCGGGTCGGTGGCCGGGGCGGCCCGCTCGACCAACAGGACCCGCGCCGCCGGCCGGGACTCGATCGACGAAGGTCCGAGGCCGGACAGCGCGCCGATCGTCTCGCTCGTCAAGACCGATCCCGCCACGCTGAGGCTTGGCTCGGACCCGTCGATCTCCGGCGCCGCTTCGCCGAGGAGCCGGAACTCCCGGATGTACCGCCGACCCGAGCGGGTCGCCTCCCAGGCCACGACCGCGTCAGCCCCGACATCACCGCCGACGCTCAGCGCCAGCAGCCCACCCAGCCGGACACCGACGAGGGCAATCCTCGAACAGCCGAGGTGACGGAGCGCAGCCGCAGCAGAAACGAGGTCGCGGCGCCACGCGTCCCACTGGCCGGGCTCGACAGCTGTCCCGGCGGCGTCCCCAGTGCCCGTGTAGTCGAGACGAAGGACCGTCGAGCCGACGGAGGCGAGGCGCTCGGCCATCACTCGGAGCGTCCGGTGGGTGGACCAGTAGGCATAGGCCAATGGCGGAGGGCAGATCACGACCCCCACGCCGACGGGTTCGTCCGTCGGCCGATCGAGCCAGGCAAGCGCCGGTCTCGCCGGATCGCCGATCCACAGGGCATCGGCGCTCACGACGTGAGGGTACCCGCCGTGCTGGCTACAGCCTCGGGCATCCTCGGACAGCCCGATGGGTAAGGGGTTCGGGTACGCAACGAAGGAAGAGGAACCCGCACATGCCGATCACCCCCAACGTCAGGCTCAACAACGGTGTCGAGGTCCCGCAGCTCGGCTTCGGCGTGTTCCAGATCAAGCCAGAGGACACCTTCGAGGCGGTGACGACCGCACTCGCGACCGGCTACCGCCACATCGACACCGCCGAGATGTACGGCAACGAGAAGGAGGTGGGCGACGCCATCGCCCGCTCCGACCTCGACCCGTCGGACGTGTTCGTCACCAGCAAGCTCAACAACAACAAGCACGCCTTCGACGACGCCCTGCGGGCGTTCGACGCCACCCACGAGGCCCTGCAGCGCCCGAAGGTCGACCTGTTTCTGATCCACTGGCCGCTCCCGACGGTCGGGGACTTCACCGAGACCTGGCGGGCGATGGAGCGCATCTACGCCGACGGCCGGGTCCGGGCCATCGGAGTCTCCAACTTCCACACCCCCCACCTCGACCGGCTCCTCGACGAGACCGAGATTGTGCCGGCCGTCGACCAGATCGAGCTGCACCCCTACCTCACCCAGGAGAAGCTCCGCCGCTACGGGATCGACCACGGCATCGCCACCGAGTCGTGGTCGCCGATCGCGCAGGGCGGCGTGCTCGACGACCCGGCGATCGAGGCCGTCGCCAAGGCACACGGCAGGTCCTCGGCCCAGGTGGTGCTGCGCTGGCACATTCAGCTCGGTTGCATCGTCTTCCCCAAGTCGGTGACCGCATCGAGGATCAAGGAGAACTTCGAGATCTTCGACTTCGAGTTGAGCGGTGCCGAGATGGACGCCATCTCCGCCCTCAACCGGGACGAGCGCACCGGCCCCGATCCCGACACCTTCGACGTGGTTCCGGGCTAGCCGCAAGCACGTCCTCCGGCTGGCTTCTCGACCCGAGTTCCCGCGTGGCGGGTGGGTGCGGCGTTGGTCGGACCTGCGTTCCGCGGGTGTCAGCCTCGTAGGCCCAGGATCTGCCTGTACAAGCGAGTGAAGGCCGAGTCGTCGGCCAGCGCCGCAAGCCGGTAGCTGCGACGCGACACCTCGACACCTCCGCACGAGCCGACGGTGAAGGAGAGGTCCGGCGGAGCAGCGGTCGACTTCGCGAAGGCGACGAGGTAGCCGGTGCCGAAGTCGGGTGGGCAGCTGACCGGACCGGGCAGCGCGGTCGGAGGCCATAGGCCGCAAACCCCAGGCGCGCTACCAGGCCGGGTCGGGTCACGACGACCCTTCGGGGTGTGGGCAAGTGGCTCCCGACCTGCTTGCGGTACCCGGGGTTGGACTCGGTGACCGACACGATCGCCACCACGTCGGCAGTCGGGACGGCGAGCCCGTGCGGCTTGGCCGGGAGCCAGGTGACCTGGGCGTCGACCCGGATGCCGACGTGGCCCGCTGCGATCGGGACGACGTCGATCAGCAGTTGCGCAGCGTCGACGCCGGGGGGCATGCCGGTGAGCGGGTCGGTGACGCTCGAGACGGTGGGCGCGCCACCTCCGCTGGTCTTGCCTGTCCCGCCCCCGTCGACGGTGTAGCCCCGCGGATGGTGTGAGGTCAGAAACCTGATCGCCTGGGCTGCGCTCTCCGGTGCGGCGGCGAAGCGGGACACGTCGGCGAGATTCGGCGTCCCTGGTCGATCGAAGGGCTGCGCCAGCGCCGCCGGCGGGGTCTTCGTCACGGCGGTCGCGCCCGGAGGAAGGATGGCGCGGGCGAGCAGCGCCCGCGCGAGCACCTCGGCGGCTGACCGGTCGTGGACCGCCGCCAGGGCGACTGCGGACGGCGGCACCGACGAGGTGCTCGTCACCTTGGGACTCCCGCACGCCGATACCGCCAGCATCGAGAGCGCAACGCCTGCAAATCACGTCCCGAGCCCGGTCGTGCTCCTCAGACGATCCTCGGCTCGGGTTGGTTCCCACCCGCCGATCGTCAGGGCCGAGCATTCTGGAGGAACGGTGACCTACCGCCTGACATCGGTACCGTTGACGCGCAGCGAGTCGAAGGAGCCCGCACGTTCGACCGGTGCTGCAGCCAGCCGGTACCAGACGGACCGCCGTTCGATACGCAGACCAAGCCTCGGGACTCAGCGGACGGAAAACCTGGCGGTCGCGCCACCGTGACGCATACTAACAAACAAACGATCGGACTTGATCTAATAATATCGATCACACATGTCGATAAGGTGGTACGATTGCAACATGCTCCACGAGCCGGCGGCCACGGTCTACGAGCCGCCCGCCCTCCTCGATGCGGACGAGCGCGCCCTGGTGGCCATCGACGACCTACGTAGCGAACTACGCCATTTCCTGATCGAGCCGCGACGCTGATACGGGACGCTGCGTCGGACCTCGCTCGCTCGAGCCCTTCAAGGCTCCAACTCCATCGAGGGCTACGACGCCAGCGTCGAAGACGTGGCCGCCATCGTCGAGGGCGAAGAGCCGCTCGACGTCAGCGAGGAGACCCGTCTCGCCGTCGTGGGCTACCGAGACGCCATGACCTACGTCCTCCAGCTGGCAGGACAGCCACTCCCGATTGACGATGGACTCATCAGGTCTCTGCAGTTCATGATGCTGAAGCACGACCTGAGCAAGCACCCCGGACAGTGGAGACCTGGCGCCATCTGGATCGAGAATCAAGAGGGGCAGGTCGTTTACACCGCCCCAGACCGTCAGATGGTCGAGCCTCTCATGCGCCAGATGGTGGAGACGCTTCGAGACGCGAAGGAGCCGGCCCTCATCCGTGCCGCCATGGCGCACCTCAACCTCGCCCTGATCCATCCGTTCTCGGACGGCAACGGTCGCATGGCGCGATGCTTGCAGTCGCTCGTCTTGGCGGGCGAGGGAATCGTTACCCCAGAGTTTGCGAGCATCGAGGAGTACCTGGCCCAGAACACCGGTGCCTACTACGAGGTTCTGGCGAAGGTGGCGGCTGGATTCTGGAGCCCGGAGCGGAGCACGAGAGAATGGATCGAATTCTGCCTCACGGCGCACTTTCGCCAGGCCCGGACCGTCCTTCGCCGCATCCGGGAGACGGAGGAGTTGTGGGACCGGTGCGAGCAGATCGCGACCTCACGTCATCTTCCGCCTCGAACGGTCGGTGCGCTCTGTGACGCTTCTCGGGGGTGGCGGGTGCGACGGTCGCTCTACGTCAAAGTGACGAAGTCGACCATCGGGGAGGACCTTACGGACGCCACCGCCACGCGAGACTTGCGTGCCCTCGCCGACGCCGGCTTGCTTGACGCTCACGGTGAAAGGCGCGGCCGTGTCTACACGCCAACGGCAGACCTCCGGAGGGTTTGGGACGCCATCCGGGCTCGGCGTCCAGCGCTAGCCGCCGAGAGCCCCTATGCGCCGAGAGTCCAGCCACAGTTGCCAGGTCTGGACACGTAGGTCTGGACAAAAAGTTGCAGTGGAGTCGTCCTCGGCAGGTCTTTGCCGGCAAGGTCGGTGCCGGGCACGAGAACGAGAATCATTTCGTCCTGCACTCGGCGAGCTGAGATTCGCGCCAGTAGCGCGCACAGTCCAGACATCTGACGCGCCAACGCCACCCCGAGGAGTGGCGCTGAGCAGGACGTCTGCCGAGTCGGGAAGGCGGGATTCGAACCCGCGGCCTCAGCGTCCCGAACGCTGCGCGCTAACCAAGCTGCGCTACTTCCCGGGCCCGGTCAGCGTAGCCGATGACGCCGGCACGGCCACGGGCGTGGGCAGGTAGGACTCGTCGTACCAGGTGCCACCACCGATGATTGCGGCCACCGAGCGCCGGACCCTGATGGGGTCGAGCGGCTTGACCAGCCAACCGGCCACCCCCGCCCGGCGGGCGAGGAACACGTCGGCCCGGCGGTCGAGCACCAGCAGCACGGGGCACGGGGAGAGGCGGCCGGCGTCGACCTCCAGTCGCAGGTCGAGGGCCACGGCGACGCCGCCCATGCTGCCGATCTGCATGTCGACCACGGCCAGGTCGGCAGGGAGGCGGTCGAGCTCGGGCCGGACGAGGGCACCCGACCGGACCCAGCGCAGGTTGGTCTCGGGCGTGGCCACGACCGACGAGAGGTCCTGGTACACCGATGCGCTGTCGGTCGCGATCAGGATGTCGGGCACCGAATGAGGGTACCGCCGAGCCCCGATGGGTACCATCCTCCGGAGCCGCACCGCGCGGTGCAGGAGGCAGTGTGCTCACGATCCAGCAGGAACAGACAGCCGAGGGATACACGATCTGCCGCCCGGTCGGCGAGCTCGATGCGTTCACCGTCAGCCAGTTCCGCCAGGCGCTGGCCGAGATGGCGTCGAGCTCCCGGCTGCTGATCGACATGTCGGGTGTGCCCTTCGTGGACTCCGCCGGTCTCGGTGCGCTCATCGGCGGGATCCGCAGGGCCCGCGAGCTCGGGGGGGACGTCGCCGTGGCCTGCAACCGGCCGACGCTCGTCCGGCTCCTCCGCACCACCGGCTTCGACCGGATCGTCACCGTCACCGAGACCGTCGAAGAGGCCATCGCCGCCCTCGACGCCGAGGCCGCCGCCGAGTCGTAGGTCGCCGAGTCGTAGGCCGCCGACCTAGCTGCGGCCGGTCTCGCGTCCGAGGTCCCCCTGCCGCCCCCGGACGACGGGCGGGCGGGATGCAGGCGGTCGCCGGGCGCGGACGGAGGGGGGTCCGGCCGGCGCGAACGGAAGCGGGCGGCGAACGGAGGCGGTCGGCCGGCGCGAACAGAAGCGATCTGGGGGCGCCTGGCGTGAATATCTCACGTGCAGCGCCCCGAGGTCGCAGTAAACACGTCCCCCGGACCCGAGGTCACGTGCAGCGCCCCGAGGTCGCAGAAGACACGTCCCCCGGACCCCGAGGTCACGTGCAGCGCCCCGAGGCCGCAGTAAACACGTCCCCCGGACCCCGAGGTCACGTGCAGCGCCCCGAGGCCGCAGTAAACACGTCCCCCGGACCCCGAGGTCACGTGCAGCGCCCCGAGGTCGCAGTGAACACGTCCCCCGGACCCCTAGGTCACACGAGACGCCTCCCCGGCAGCGGGGGTCAGACCCCGCCAGCGGGGTCCAACCCCGAGAGTGGGGTCAGACCCCGGCGGTGAGGTGGTCGGCCACGTCGACCAGACCGGCCAGGTCGTGGACCTCCTCGACCAGGAAGGGCACCCGGATCAGGTCGGACCCGCCGGCGACGTCGACCAGCCGGTCGATGTGGATCGCCTCGCTGACCTCCATCTGCTCCCACTCGGCCAGGTTGGTGAGCAGACCCCCGTAGCCGGACGTGGCCCCGTCGCCGCTGGGCGCCGAGGGGGAGGCGCCGAAGCGGGGGGAGGTCCGGTTGACCACGACGGCGGCGACACGGTGGCCGGACTGCGCGAGGCGCTCGACGAAGAAGGTCGACTCGTCGACGGCCGCCCGGCGGGGCGCGGCGACGACCACGAAGCCGGTGGTCGGGTCGGCGAGGAGCGCCTCCACGCGTTCAGCCCGGTCGCGGAAGCCCTGCTCCATGCCCTCGAAAGCGGTGAAGAAGGCCACGGCATCGCGGACGACCTCGCCGCCGACGACGCGTGACACGGTGCGGAGGAACAGCTGCGTGGCCACGTTGACCGCTCGGAGCCCGGCGCGTGTCGGCATCATCAACATGCGCAGGATCCGGTTGTTGAGGAAGCGGGTCAGCCGCCTCGGGGCGTCGAGGAAGTCGAGGGCGTGACGGGTCGGGGGCGTGTCGACGATCACCACGTCGAAGCGCTCGGAGCGGTGGAGCTCGTAGAGCTTCTCGACGGCCATGTACTCCTGGGTGCCGGAGAGGGCGCCGGAGATGTTGCGGTAGAAGCGGTTGGCCAGGATGGTCTCGGCCTGGGCCGGGTCGCCGGCGTAGCGGGTGACGAGGGCGTCGAAGGTCAGCTTGGTGTCGAGCATCAGCGCCCACAGCTCGCCGTCGCTGGTCCAGGTGCCGGGGACGAGCACCGGCTCGTCGGTGAGCGACTCCAGCCCGAGGGCGTCGGCCAGGCGGCGGGCCGGGTCGATGGTCACGACGCAGGCGCGCCGCCCCGCGCGGGCGGCGGCCACGGCCAGTGCGGCCGCCGTGGTGGTCTTGCCCGCCCCGCCGGGGCCGGCGCAGATCAGGACGCGATGGTCGGCGATCAGGTGCTCGAGTGCGCCGAGCGGCGCGGTCGCGGCCGTCTCGGTGCCGGGGGAGCGCGGGCTCACCTGGGCGCCCCCATCAACGGCGCCCACGAGCAGGTTGCCCGGAGAAGCTGTCGCCGAACCCGCGTAAGGAGCCTCGCTCCTCGGAAGGTAGCCTTGCGACAGCTTCTGCTGGCCGGTCTGCGCCGCACGCTCACGCCGCCGACCCCCACGGTTTGGCGCTCCGGTCTCATGATGCGCCGGCAGTCGTGGCGGGGAGGTCGGCGATGGCCGCGGTGAGGGCGTCGGCCAGGAGCTCGACGTCGGCGGGACCGAGGTCCGAGGTCCAGACGAACGGCAGGGGGAGCTGGGCCAGCGGGAGCCCGGCGGCCAGGCGCGCGGCCTGGGTGGCCTGGAGCTCCTGGCGGCGCCGGCGGAAGTCGGCCGCCGCGCCGAGCGTGGCGGCCACGTCGTCGCCGAGGGTGATGCCCTCGCCCTCGGCCGCGGCCACCGGGTCGTCGGGGAGGTCGAGGGGCTCGAGCAGGCCGTTGAGGACGACGGGGCACAGGGCGACGCCGGCGCGGTCCTCGAGGTGGAAGGCCGTCTCGATCAGCTCGTTGACGGGCGTCTCCTCGGGCAGGGTCACGAGCAGCACCTGGCAGCGGTGCGGGTCGGTGATGAGATCGATCACGTCGGCCGCCTGGTGGCGGATCGGCCCGACGCCGATGGCGTCGGCCAGGCCGCTAGCGCTGGCGAGGAAGGTGACGGCGTGGCCGGCCGCGGGTGCGTCGACCACGATGGTGTCGAAGCTGCCGGGCTCGTTGCGCTCGCCGGCGGCCGCCAGCTGCTTGACCTTGCCGAGCACGAGGATGTCCTTGATGCCGGGGATGGCCGTGGCGACCAGGTCGAGGGTGCCGGTGGTCGACATCCGCTTGGAGACGCGCCGGAGGCCGTGGTCGTCGAGGTAGTCGACCAGGGCGTCGTCGGGGGCGATGACCCGGCCCATGATCTCGGCGCGCCCTTCGGTCCCCGGGGCCAGGGTGGCGGGCTGGTAGCCGAGTGGGGCGTCGCGCCCGAACAGGCCGGGCAGGCTCCCGGTCGCCTCGACGTCGACGAGGAGGGTGCGCAGCCCAGCGCGCGCTGCGGTGACGGCCAGCGCCGCCGAGACCGTCGTCTTGCCCACCCCGCCCTTGCCGGCGACGATGATGACTCGGGATTGCGAGCAGAACGCTCGGGGTTCCACCGGCCTCCCAGGGGCGATCCGCCGGCCAGCTCCGGCCGGACGTCCAGCGTCTCAACCTAGTCACCCGGTGCCGGCTAGCTCCCTGGCCGGATCGGGGCCGATCGGCGGTCGGGCGCCCACCGGAGGTGGGAACCGGAACGGCGCCGGGTAGGAAAGTCCTGGTCAGGGCGATGCGGCCCACCAAGTTTCCCTTGTTGCCGGAGAGACCCGGGACTAGCGTCACCGCACGAAAGGGGGGGATCCCGTGAGTGTCCAGCCTGTCGAGGACCTGTGGCAGGGCCGCGCCGCGTGCCGCGGGCCCAACACGTTCGTCTTCTTTCCGCCCTCGCACTTCGAGCGCAAGGACGACCGCGAGGCCAGGGAGACGAAGGCCAAGGGCATCTGCCGAACCTGTCCGGTCCGGCGCGACTGCCTCGACTACGCCCTCCGGATCCGGGAGCCGCACGGCATCTGGGGCGGTCTCAACGAGGCGGAGCGTCGGGCGCTGCTCGGCTGAACCCGGGCCGGTCGGCGGGACCGGCTGGTCGGGGAGGAGTGCGCCACCGGGCTCGCCGGGGCGTGAGAGGCTGAGGCCTCGATGGGCCTGATCGGACGAATCCTGCGGCGGGTCCTGTCGTCGGTCTTCCTGGCCGTTGTGGTCTTCGTCGTCGCGCCGGTCACCGCGGTGGTGACGGTGATCGCCGCGCTGATCTTCCTCCCGCTTCCCGCCACGATCCCCACGGCGAGGGCGGTGGCCATCGTGGAGCCGACGGTCATCTACGACGCCCAGGGTCACGTGATGGCCACGCTGTCCCAGGACCAGCGCGACATCCCGGTGACCGCGCAGTCCATCCCGGCCGTCCTCGACGAGGCGGTGGTCGCCGACGAGGACCGCAACTACTACCACGAGGGCGGCGTCGACCTCCGCGGCATCCTCCGTGCCTTCGTCGCCGACGTGCGCAACGAGAGCATCGTCCAAGGCGGGTCGACCATCGCCGAGCAGTACGTGAAGCTGGCGTACACGGACAGCTCGAAGCGGACGATCATCGACAAGGTCAGGGAGGCCATCCTGGCCAGCCAGCTCGACCGCCAGGCCAGCAAGAACGAGATCCTCTACCGCTACCTGAGCACCATCTACCTCGGCGACGGCAACTACGGGGTCGGGGCGGCCGCCCGCAACTACTTCCACGTCCCGGTCAGCGCCCTGAACGCCTCGCAGGCCGCCACCCTCGCCGGGCTCATCCCCGCGCCGACGGCCAGGGCGCCGCGCCAGAACCTGGCGGACGCCGAGCAGCTCCGCCGCCTCGTGCTGCTGAAGATGTACCAGCAGGGCTACCTGACGGCGACGGCCTACCACCGCGCCCTCCGCCGCCCCCTGGCGCTGGCCGGCCACACCCACCGCCGGGCCAGCCGTGTCACCCTCGTCTACCCGGAGCCGAGCCCGACCACCGCCTACCCGGCCTTCGTCGCCTACGTGACCGCCTGGCTGCTGCACCACTACCCGGCGGCCGAGGTGTACGGCGGGGGCCTGCGGGTGCAGACCACCCTCGACCCCAAGGTGCAGGGCGCCGCCCAGGCGGCCGTCGACGCCACGCTGTCGGGGACCGCCGACCCCCTGGAGATGGCCGTGGCCTCGGTCCAGCCCCAGACGGGGTTCATCGAGGCCCTGGTCGGGCACCGGAGCGCGGTCACCCCCGCCTACGCCAACGACGACTTCGCCCTCGCCGGCTGCCCGCCGGCACCGGCGCCGGGGCGCGACGTGGTCGCACCGTCGTGCCGCACCCACCCGAGCATCGGCGGGGGCGGAGCCGGGCGCCAGCCCGGGTCGTCGTGGAAGCCGTTCGTGCTGGCCGCCGCCTTCGGGCAGCACATCCCGCCGACGCGGGTGTACGAGGCGCCGACCGTCTACCAGATCCCCGGTTGCGTGGTGCTCGCCGGTCAGCCCGCGACCAGCTGCCAGATCCACAACGACGAGGGGGAGGCGCCCGGCAGCGAGACCCTGGCGGCGGCGACGGCGCAGTCGACCAACACGGTGTACGCCCAGGTGGCCTCCCAGGTCGGCTGCGCGGACGTCGCCCGCACCGCCCGGGCGCTCGGCGTGACGACCGCGTACTACACCCCGAGGTCGGCGTCGCCCTCGTCGGGGCGGCCGCCCGGCTTCCCGTACTGCGCGTCCTACGCCCTGGGCGAGCTCGGGGTGGCGCCCCTCGACATGGCGTCGGCCTACGGGGTGTTCGCCGACCACGGACTCCGGGCGCCGGCCACGCCGATCCTCCAGATCGTCGGGCCGAGCGGCCGGACCCTGGTCGACAACATCAAGAGGCCGCCGGCGACCACGCGGGCGCTCGCCACCAACGTGGCCGACAACGTCACCGCCGCCCTGCAGGGTGTGATCACCCACGGGACGGGGACCGCCGCCGCCCTCGGTCGTCCCGCTGCGGGCAAGACGGGCACCACCAGCAACACCACCGACGCCTGGTTCGTCGGCTACACCCCGTCGTTGTCGACCGCGGTGTGGATGGGCAACGCCAGTTCCGAGGCGCTCAGCATCGGTCCGGTCAAGGGCGTGGCCCAGGTCTACGGCGGCACCCTCCCGGCCGCTGCGTGGCGGGCGACCATGCTGCGGGCCCTCGCCGACGTGCCGGCGACGGGGTTCGACCAGCCGGCCCCGATCACCCCGCCCCAGCCGGCCATCAGGACCGGTCCGACCACCCCGTCGACCATCGGGCCGGGGGCGATCTCGGAGCCGGCCCCCACCCCGCAGGGTGGTCCCTACCAGGGGCAGGCGCCGATCCCCACGCCGCCGGCGGCCGCCTCGACCACGACGGTGGCCGCTCCGACCACGACGGTGGCCGCTCCGACCACGACGGTCGCGCCGACCACCACGCTCGGGCCGGGCGGGTGAGGGGTCAGGACGCCCGGCGGGTCAGCTGCTGGCGGAGATCTGGCCGCCCGGGCAGCTGAGCACCTGCTGGCAGGCGGCGGCGACAAGAGGGGCGAAGGTCACGCCGGACGTCGGGAAGCCGAGGGGCGCGTAGGTCCTCGACGCCACGGCCACGACCTGGCCGAGGGTGTCGACCACGGGGCCGCCCTGGAACGCGGTGCCGATCGGCGTGTCGATGGCCAGGCCGGCGCTCGAGACGTCGGCGACCGCGCCCCCGGTGACCGAGCCGCCGGCGCTGCCGAGCCCGGAGAGGGCGTAGACCGGCTGGCCGATCTGCACGGGTGTGGCCGTCGGCGCCACCGGGACGGGGGTGAGGCCGCCCCGGGCCAGCACGATGAGGGCCAGGTCCCTCCGGGCGTCCCAGGTCCTCACCGTGACCGGCGTCTGGGCGCTCGAGGCGCCCTGGCGGACGTAAACGGGAGGTCCGGGGGTGGCGGTGGCGGCCTGCACGGCCGTGTAGGAGGTGAGCAGCAGGGACTGGGACGACGACGAGGCCACGACGAACGCCGCGCCCACCGAGGGCTGGCCGCCGGTGGTCTGGGTGGTCACGAAGTACAGCGAGGGTGCGAGGCGCCGGATGAGCGCCTGCTCGGTCGCCGGCGTGGCCCGGGCGGCCTGGATGGGCGCCAGCGACGCCTGGATCTGGGCCTTGGCTTTCGCCGCGGCGGCCTGCAGGTCGCCCTCCGCCAGGGAGAACTGGTGCTTGTAGCCGTCGATGAGGGTGTTGACCCGATGGTCGGTCTGGTCGAGGTGGAACTGGTAGTAGGAGTACAGGATCGTGCCGCTCAGCGCGGCGCCGACGGAGAAGGCCAGGACCACGGCCGAGATCCCGAGCACCGTGCGGGGCAGGAACCGGTGCCGGAGCCTCGGGCGGTCGGGATCCCTCCTGCCCCCGCGGCGCCCGTCGCCGACGACCGCGACCGCCTGGGTCGGGAGTTGCCCGTCACCGTCCGGCCGGGACGCTCGTCGTTCGCCACGCACAGCCATGTGGGCTCCCACCGTAGTGGTGGGTCCCCGCCGGGCCGTGGTCACGCGGCGGCGGGAAAGCCTGGTGGGGGGAGAGGCGGTCAGTGGCGACGGGTCGGGTGGAGCGCCTCGTCGGCCGACGACGGATGGGCGAACCAGAGGCCCTGGGCGAGCGGGCAGCCGATCGACGTCAGCAGCTCGGCCTGGTCGGCCGTCTCGACCCCGCGGGCGACCGTGGCGATGCCGAGGGCCTGGCCGAGGCCGACGATGGACCTGACCACCTCGGTGTCGCCGCCGTCGTGGCCGAGGCCGCCCATCAGGGTCGGGTCGATGCGGAGCACGTCGATGCCGAAGCGGCGGAGGTAGGCCAGGCCGGCCCGGCCGCCGCCGAAGTCGTCGACCGCGAGGCGCACCCCGGTGCCCTTGAGCTCCTCGACCGTCCGGCTCACCGCCGAGTCGGCTTCCACCAGGCAACGCTCCGGGACCTGCAGGCACAGCGCGGAAGGAGCGAGCCCGTGGGCGCCGAGGACGGCGTCGATCTGGGAGGCGGCCCGACGCACCCGCAGCTGGCGACCGGTCACCGGCACCGACATCAACGTCGGGGGTGCGGCCGATCCCCGCTGCCACTCGGCCATCTGGGCGCAGGCGTGGTCGACCAGCCCGGCGCCGACGGCCACCGAGAGACCGGTCTCCTCGGCCACGCCGAGGAACTCGCTCGACGCCGAGAGCCGCCCGTCGCTGCGACGGACGCGGAGCATGGCCTCGGTGGCGTGCACCCGACCCGTCCCGAGGTCGACGATCGGTTGGTACACCACGGTGACGCCGCCGCCGTCGAGGGCGGAGCGCAGCATCGCCTCGATGCGGGCGCGGTCCGCGTCGGGGGCCCGCAGGTCGTCCCGGTAGAGCGTGGCCCGGTTGCGGCCGTCGTGCTTGGCCCGGTACATCGCCCGGTCGGCGTCGTCGAGGAGCTCGCCGCCGTTGCGGCCGCTCCCGATGGCGATCCCCACGCTGGCGCTCACGTCGACCAGCCGGCCGCCGACCGCGACCGGACGCCTTACCCCGGCGATGATGCGCTCGGCGATGTCGAGGGCCACCTCGCGGTCGCCCACCCCGAGGGCGATCACGACGAACTCGTCGCCGCCGAGGCGCGCCACCGTGTCCTCCGGCCTCACCGCGCGGCGGAGGCGGTCGGCCACCGCCACCAGGACCCTGTCGCCGGCGGCGTGGCCGAGGGTGTCGTTGACCGACTTGAACCCGTCGAGATCGATGTAGAGCAGCGCAGCGCTCGGGTAGGGGCGCTCACTGCGGAGGGCGTCGAGCCGGTCGAGCAGGTGGGCCCGGTTGGGGAGCGCCGTGAGCGTGTCGTGGGTCGCCTGGTGGATGAGCTGGGCGGCGACCTCGGCGTGCACGTCCACGTCGTGGGCCAGGCAGACGACCCCGCCGATGGCCTGGTGGTCGCGGCAGTCGGTGAGGGCCAGGGCCATGCGCCGCCAGGCTCCCGACGGCTCGGCGAGACGGCAGGCCACGTCACCGGTGCGCTCGGCCAGCACCGCTTCCAGGGCGCGCCGGTCGTCGGGGTGGGCGAGGTCGACGAGAGGCCGTCCGGCGCAGGCCGCACCGAGCCTGCGGATCGCCGCCGGGCTCATGAACCCGATGGCGCCGGCGTCGTCGAGCACCATGAGCAGCTCCCGACTGTGCTCGATCAGTGCGCCGAGTCGGTCATCGCTCATCACCGGTGTGTCGTCACGCGAAGCGCTCGCGTTGAGCAGATTTCTGGAAGACCTTGAGCAGGCGAACGTCCCCGCCTCGCGCCGCACCGGCGCGAGCGGAGGGATGGCGGCCCGGCTGGGCGGCGCTCAGGTCGTGGCGGCGGTCGGGGAGGCGAGGGCGGACTCGACCGCCTCGAGCATCCGGGCCGAGCAGTCGCGCATCTCGACGACCGGTGCCACCTCGGTCGCGACGAGCTCGACCAGGCGGGCGAAGGCCTCGGCGCCGGGCCCCCCGGCGAGGGCGACGGGTTGGCCCGTGTCTCCGCCGGCGGAGACGCCGGGCTCGAGGGGGATCTGGGCGAGCAGCGGCGCGCCGATCTCCGCGGCGAGACGCTGCCCGCCACCCTGGCCGAAGAGATGGACCGTCTCGCCGTGCGCGCAGGTGTACCCGCTCATGTTCTCGATCACCCCGGCCACCCGCAGGTAGCCCTTGCGGGCCATGTCCGCCGCCCTCGCCGCCACCTTCTGCGCACCGAGCGCGGGGGTGGTGACGATCAGCATCTCGGCCCTCGGGAGCATCCTGGCCAGGCCCATCTGGACGTCGCCGGTGCCAGGGGGCATGTCGACGAGGAGGTAGTCGAGGTCACCCCAGGCGGCGTCCTCGATGAAGTGCTGCACGGCCCGGTTGAGCTTGAGGCCGCGCCACATGATGGCCTCGTCCTCTCCCGAGAGGAAGCCCATCGACAGGACCTCGACCGATCCGTCGCCGACGGGCTTGACGACCGGGTGGATGGCGGGAGGGCCGCCGTCGGTGCCGGGGGAGGCGTCGATGGTGCCCTCCACCCCGAGCATCCTCGGCACGGAGAAGCCGGCGATGTCGGCGTCGAGCAGGCCGACTCGCCGCCCCGCCGCAGCCAGGCCGGCGGCCAGGTTGACCGTCACCGACGACTTGCCCACGCCCCCCTTGCCGGACGAGACGGCGAGGATCCTCGTGCGCCCGGGGATGCGGGTCGTCGCCGCCCGGTCCCTGGCCTTCCAGCGGGCCCGCGCCATCAGCGCCGACTTGGCCTCTCGGCTCATCTCCGAGGTCACGACCGACACGTGGCCCGCGCCGGGGATGCTGCCGACGCGCCCGGTGACGTCGTGGCTGAGCTGGCTGCGCAGCGGGCAGGCCGCGGTGGTCAGGGCCAGGTGGACCGTCACCGACCCGTCGTCGGCGATGTCCGCCCCGGCGTACATCCCGAGGTCGACCACGTTGTCGCCGAGCTCGGGGTCGATCACGCCGAGCATGGCTCCACGCACCGCCTCTTCCGACAGCTTGGTCACCGCAGAAGTGTACGGGTGGCCGGCTGCGCACCGGTCGGAGGGCGGGGCTGCCACCAGTCGCCGTGGCGCGCCTACGATGGCCGGGTCGGGCAAACCGAGGCCTGACCACAGGAGGTACCGTGAGCACGACCAGCACCGAGTCCGCCCCCATCGCCCTGACCGACGTGGCGTCGGCCAAGGTCGCCGAGCTGCTGGCGCAGGAGGGCAACGCCGACCTCGCCCTGCGGGTTGCGGTCCGTCCGGGCGGGTGCTCGGGCTTCAGCTACGAGATGTTCTTCGACACCGACGTGGCCGATGACGACGTGCTGTCGGCCTTCGACGGCGTGCGCGTCGTCGTGGACCCTTCCAGCGCCAGCCTGCTGGTCGGTTCCACCCTCGACTTCAAGGACGGCCTCCAGGGCGCCGGGTTCAGCATCAACAACCCCAACGCCTCGCGGACCTGCGGCTGCGGACAGTCCTTCAGCTGACCGACTGCGGCGGTCCGCCGCCGCTCATGAGCTTTCCTTCGTGCCCGTCGAGCTGAACGTCGACGGGCACGATGTCGTCGTGGCCAGGGGCGACGGCTCGCTGCTCGACGCGCTGCGCGAGGAGCTCGGCGTCCGGGGCCCGAAGGACGGGTGCAGCCCCCAGGGTCAGTGCGGGTGCTGCACGGTGCTCGTCGACGGCGCCGCGCGCGTGGCGTGCGTGACCGCCCTCCGGCGGGTGGCCGGGCGCCGGGTCGTGACCGTCGACGGGCTCCCCGCGGAGCGGAGGGACCCGATCGTGGCCGCCCTGGTCGCGGCCGGTGGCAGCCAGTGCGGCTTCTGCACGCCGGGGATCGTGTGCCGGGTCGCCGCCATCGACGGCGCGCCCACCGCCGAGGTGGTGGAGCGGGCGCTGCTGGCCCACCTGTGCCGCTGCACCGGCTGGCGGTCGATCGTCGACGCGGTCGTCGCCGCCGGCGATCCGGCCGGCGGCGCCCCTCCCGCGCCTCCCCGTTCGGGGCCCGCAGGGGAGCGGGCCGACCGGCGGGCGTCGATCGAAGGGCGGGCCGTCCAGCGCACCGGGCCCGACGCGGCGCGTGGCCGGGCCGGCTTCGCTGACGACCTCGCGCCCCGGGACGCACTGGTCGCCGTCCCCGACGGCGCGGGCTCCTGGGCGGTCGGGGAGACGCTCGAGGAGGCGAGGGTGGCCGCCGGGCGGGTCCCGGGGCGCCGCAGTGGCAGACCGGTCGCCGCGCCCCTCGACCCGCCGGCCGGGGAGTGGGCCCTGATCCTGGCGACGAGCTGGGTCGAGCCCGGCTACCTGGAGCCGGACGCGTCCTGGTGCCTCCCGGGGGGCGAGCCGGCGTCGCCGATGGCTAACGGCGGGGCCTTCGGCGCCAAGGTGGAGTCGGCTGCGCCCGGGGCGGCCCGGCGACTGGCCGACCGCCACGGCCGGGCCGTGCGGGTCGTGTACGGCCGGGAGGACGTGGTGCGCCTCGGCCCCAAGCGCCCACCTCTGGCCGCCGGCGTGCGGCCCGACGGGACGGGCATCGTGCGGGTGGTGCGGACCCCAGGGATCGCCCCGGTCCTCGCGGCGGCCGCGCCGCTCGTCACCGTCGAGGAGGTCGACGTGGCCGGCCCTCCGACGTCAGCCGGCCTGCGCGGCGCAGGGTGGGCGGAGATGGCGGTGCTGCACGCCGGCCTGGCCGCCGCCACCGGCGGTCGCGCCGGCCACCCGGCCGCCGACGGCGCAGGCGGCTCCTCCCGGGCCACGGCGACGGTCGCCGCGCCCGGAGGAGGGTCCGCCACGGTCACCGTGACCGTCGACGGCGACGGCCGGCCGACGGGCGTCGGCGTGCGCATGTGCTGCGGCGACCCGCTCGACCACGCCGTGGCCAGGGCCTACGCCATCGGCGCAGCCCACATGGGGCTGTCGTGGGTGTGCGCCGAGGGCATCGCCGTCGACGAGGACGGCCGGCCGGTGGACCTCACGGTGCGCAGCTGGGGCATCCTCAGGGCCGCCGACATGCCGCCGGTCGACGTGGCCTTCGGCGGTGCCGACGGGCCGCCGGTCAACGGCTCCGACGCGGTGTTCGCCGCCTCCGCCGCCGCCGTGTGGATCGCGCAGGGTCTACCTTCGTCGTGGCCGACCCGCCGAGGGTCGTGGCGCCGGCCAGAGGAGAGGAGAGCACTGTGAGCGACTCGGGAGCAACCCAATGAGCGACGTGCCGTCCCGCCCGGTCGGGCCCTACACCCCGGTGGTCCGGGCCGGCGAGTGGATCGTCGTGTCCGGCCAGCTCGGTCTGCTCGACGGCGCGCTCGTCGACGGCGGGGTCGCCGGGCAGCTGACTCAGGCCATCGCCAACCTGGGCGGCCTGCTCGCCGGCCAGGGCGTCACCCTCGAGTCGGTGGTCAAGACGACCGTGTTCCTCGCCGACATCGGCGACTACGCCGAGATGAACGACGCCTACGTGGCCGCCTTCGGCACCCACCGGCCGGCCAGGTCGGCGGTGGCGGTGGCCGGCCTCCCCCTCGGCGGGGTGGTCGAGATCGAGGCGTGGGCCCACGCCGGTGGGGAAGGGTGACGGCGTGATCGGAGCGATCGTCATCGTCGTGGTGCTGCTCGTGGTGCTGCCCGCTGTGTGGTGGGTGCTCTACGGCGCCATGGCCTTCCTGCTCGGCTGGCTCCTGAAGGACAACGCCGAGGCGACGCACGACGGCAGCGAGCTGATCGCCACCAACGTCTGAGCGTCAGACGCCCCACCGGCTCTGGCCGAAGCGGTAGCCGACGGAGCGGACCGTCGAGATCAGGTTGGCGTGCTCCTCGCCGAGCTTGGCCCGCAGCCGCCGGATGTGGACGTCGACGGTCCTCGCTCCGCCGTAGTACTCGTAGCCCCAGACCCTGGACAGCAGCGTCTCCCGGGTAAAGACCTTGCCCGGGTGGGTGGCGAGGAACTTGAGCAGCTCGTACTCCATGTAGGTCAGGTCGAGTGGACGTCCGGCCACCGCCGCCTGGTAGGTCTCGAGGTTGAGCACCAGCGTCCCGTACTCGACCAGCTCGGGCCGGGTGCCCCGGCCGGTCCGCCAGAACAGGTGGGCCACCCGGGCCTCGAGCTCCCTCGGCTGCAGGGGGGTCAGGCAGAAGTCGTCGAAGAGGTCCTCGCGCAGCTCGAGCTCGGGCAGCTGGGCGGCCGTGACCAGCAGCAGCAGCGGCTCGAAGGGCAGGTCGCGCTTGCGGAGGGCCCGGCAGAGGGCGAAGGCACCGTCGGGGTCGGCGTCGGCCGCGACCACCGCGCCCGCCCACCCGTCGTCGGGCTCGACGCAGTCGGCCGACTCCGGCGATGACACCGCCTTCCAGGGGTAGCCGACCAGGTCGAGGGCCTGGGCGAGAGGCGGCGGAGCCGGATCGGGGAAGACGAGGAGCGGCTCCATGACGACGTGCCCGCTTACAGGGCCCACAGGTAGCGGCGCAGCTCGAAGGCGGACACCTCCGCTTTGTACTCGGCCCACTCGTCGCGCTTGTTGCGGACGAACCACTCGAAGGTGTGCTCGCCGAGGGTGGTGGCCATCAGCTTGGAGTGCTCGAGGGCGTCGACGGCGTCAGCCAGCGAGCCGGGCAGGGACTCGATCCCCCGCTGCTCCCGCTCGCCCGATGACAGCTCGTAGAGGTTGGCCTCGGCCTCGGGACCGAGCTCGTAGCCCTGCTCGACCCCGGACAGGCCGGCGGCGAGGACGGCGGCGAAGGCGAGGTAGGGGTTGCACGACGAGTCGGGGGCCCGGTACTCGATCCGGGTCGAGTCCCGCTTGCCCCGCTTGGCCGGCGGGACCCGCACCAGGGCGGAGCGGTTGTTCCTGGCCCACGAGATGTGCACCGGCGCCTCGTAGCCGGCGATCAGGCGCTTGTAGGAGTTGACCCACTGGTTGGTGATGGCGGTGATCTCTCTGGCGTGGCGCAGGACCCCGGCGATGAACTGCCGGGCCACGGTCGAGAGGAGGTAGGGGTCGCCCTCGTCGTAGAAGGCGTTGACCTCGCCGTCGAAGAGCGACAGGTGGGTGTGCATGCCCGACCCCTGGACGCCGTGGAGGGGCTTGGGCATGAACGACGCCATCACCCCGGACTGGGCCGCCAGCTCCTTGACCACCATCCGCACGGCCATCACCGTGTCGGCCATCGAGAGGGCGTCGGTGTAGCGGAGATCGATCTCCTGCTGGCTGGGCGCGTCCTCGTGCTGGCTGTGCTCGACGGGGATCCCCATCTCCTCGAGGGTGAGGACCGTCTCGCGCCGCAGCCGGCTGGCCAGGTCGTTGGTGGTCAGGTCGAAGTACGAGCCCCGGTCGATCGGGACGGGAGGCAGCCCCTGCGGCTCGTCCTTGCCGGGGGGCGCAAAGTAGAAGTACTCGAGCTCGGGGGCGACGTAGAACGAGAACCCCAGGGCCCGGGCGCGCTCGAGGGTCCGGCGCAGCACCTGGCGTGGGTCGCCGTCGAAGGGGGTGCGGTCGAGGTTGACGATGTCGCACACCACCCTGGCGGTGGCGGCGCGGTCGTCGACGTGGGGAAGGATCTGGAAGGTCTTGGCGTCGGGCATGGCGAGCATGTCGCTCTCCTGGACCCGGCTGAAGCCGTTGACCGCCGAACCGTCGAAGGTCATGCCCTCCTCGAGGGCGTTCTCGAGCTCCGCCGGGGTGATCTGGAACGACTTGGGCACCCCGAGCACGTCGGTGAAGCACAGCTGCACGAAGCGGACACCCCGCTCCTCGACCATCCGCAGCACGTAGTCCTGTTGCTGTTCCACGGTGGCATCGTGGCCGATGGCGCCGGTCGACGGCGACCGCAGCGCCGGCATGTCACACAGAGTTCATCATCTCGGAAAGCCACGGAAACAGGGGGGCGGCCACAATCTCCACCGTGACGATCAAAGCCGAGTACATCTGGATCGACGGGACCGACCCCACCCCCCTGCTGCGGTCCAAGACCAAGATCCTCGCCTCCCCCGACGACCTGCCGATCTGGGGCTTCGACGGTTCGAGCACCAACCAGGCGCCGGGCAAGGCGTCGGACTGCGTCCTGCAGCCGGTCTTCTCCTGTCCCGATCCCATCCGAGGCACGCCGCACCTGCTCGTGCTCTGCGAGGTGCTGCTCACCGACATGACCCCGCACCCGTCCAACACGCGGGCGCTGCTGGCGTCGGTGGCCGAGCAGTTCGCGGACCAGGAGTCCCTGTTCGGCATCGAGCAGGAGTACACCATGTTCCACGGGAGCCGGCCCCTCGGCTTCCCCGACCAGGCCGGCTATCCGGCGCCGCAGGGCCCCTACTACTGCGGGGTCGGCGCCGACGACGTCTACGGCCGCCCGCTCGTCGAGGCCCATCTCGACGCCTGCCTGGAGGCCGGGCTCAGCATCTCGGGCATCAACGCCGAGGTGATGCCGGGCCAGTGGGAGTTCCAGGTCGGCCCGCTCTCCCCGCTCGACGTCTCCGACCAGCTGTGGATGGCGAGGTGGCTGCTCAACCGTCTCGGCGAGGACCACGGCATCTCCGTGACCCTCGACCCGAAGCCGGTGCGCGGCGACTGGAACGGTGCCGGCTGCCACACCAACTTCTCGACCAGGCAGATGCGCGAGTCCTACGACGCGGTGGTGAAGGCGGCCGAGGCCCTCGGCAAGAACGTGGCGGAGCACGTGGCCAACTACGGCGTCGGCATCGAGGACCGCCTGACGGGTCTGCACGAGACGGCCCCCTACGACCAGTTCAGCTACGGCGTGTCGGACCGGGGCGCCTCGGTCCGGATCCCCTGGCAGGTCGCCCAGGAGGGCAAGGGGTACCTGGAGGATCGGCGGCCCAACGCCAACATGGACCCCTACACGGTGACCCGGCTGATGGTCGAGACCTGCTGCTCCGAACTGGCCTGATCCGGATCGCCCTGCCCGTGACGGCCGCGCGCCTTCCGGCGCCGGCCGTTCAGCGTCCGTTGCCGTCCATCCACGCCCGCAGGGCCGCCCAACCCTCGTCGGCGCCGACGGCGGCGGCGATGAGGGGATCGCCGAGGTCGGCCCGCCCGGCGGCGACCAGCCGGCGACCGAGCCAGAACCCGAGCTCGGGGTTGCCGCCGGTCGCGTCGGCCCATCCGGCCGCGATGGCCACGGCCTCGTCGGGCCGTGCCTGGTCGACCAGGTCGAAGGCCGCGTCGGCGCCCGCATAGGCCGCCTGCACCCCGACCAGGCGGCGCAGCTCGACGAGCGGCGCCCGGTGGTCGTCGACGCGGAGGGACACCGCCGGGGGCGCCCACGGCTCGCCGCGATCGGCGCCGACCACGACCAGCGCGGCCGATTGCCGACCCCGCACGTCGCCGCCGGCGGCCTCGGCCGCATCGAGCGCGGCGAGCAGGCCGTCGGCCATGGTCCCGCCGGCGCCCGACGCCCGCTCCCACGCCTCCGCCATGGCCTCGGGCTGGCCGGCCGAGCGGAGCATGTTGCCCTGCACGCTGTAGCCGGGGCCGGTCACGTGACCGGCGTGGTCGATGCAGCGCGAGCCCGTGTGGGCCGCCACCCGGCCCGTCGCGTCGACCAGGGCGACCTGCCGGTCGGCGCCCTGGTCGTCGTCCTCGACCAGCCGGCCCAGGAGGGCATCGGGCGCCTCGCCCGCTTGGAGGCCCTCGAGGCCGAGGGGCCCGTAGGAGGCCAGGGCGCTGGCCTGGGTGGCCACGGCCCCGACGCCGGCCCTGGCCCACGGGACGACGACGCCGAGGGCGAAGTAGTGCGACTGCGAGGCCACCCCGAGCTCGCCGGTCGTCGGGTGCCTGGCCACGATGGAGTACGTCACGGGCGTGATCCTCGCACCCTTCTCCTCATAGCCCGAGGGGCAGGAGGTCGACGTCGTAGTCGGCGAAGCGACGGTGGACGCTGACCAGGGTGAGCTGGTCGGTGACGGCCTGGGCGATCAGCATGCGGTCGAACGGGTCGGCGTGATGGCCGGGCAGGCCGCCGGCGACCAGCGCGTGAGCGGCGCTGATGGCCAGGAGGGTGACGTCGTTGGCGGTGAGGACCTCGAGCAGATCATCAGGGGCATCGAGTCGACCGCGCGCCTTCTCGACGGCGATCTCCCACACGCTCGCCGCCGACACCACCACCACATTGGTTGGATCGGCGATCACCTCCGCGGCCACGGGTGGGAGCCTCGAATCGTCGGCCAGCCACCACAACGCCACGTGGGTGTCGATCAGGACCTTCACGGGAGCTTGCCGCGGAAGGCGGCTGCGACCTCATCGGGTAGCTCGTCGAAGTCGGCGGCGATCCGCACCCGACCCGACCACGCTCCCGGCTGTCGCGCCGGCCGAAGCCGGGGCGCCACCATCCGGGCGACCACCACCCCGGCCCTGGCGATCTCGACCTCCTCCTCGTCGCCGCGCTCCAGCGCGGCGACCAGCCGGGAGAGGTGGGTCTTGGCCTCGTGCATGTTCACCTTCACGCCCGTGGATGCTACCCCTCGACCTAGCTAACCCGACTAAGCGCTAGTGGGGACCGCGGTCGATGATCTCCGCGCTCACCGCCGCCGGCTCGTCCCAGGGCAGCACCCGCAGCCACCACGTCGCGCCCGACCCGGTCCACGCCGCGGCGCCCTCGGTCCCGGCGACCACCACGTCGAAGGGCCGTCCCTCGTCGCGTCGCGGCATCGAGCGGTGGACCTCGTCGAGGAGCACACGGACGTCGGCCGGCTCGATGCCGATCGGCATGATCCCGTCGAGGCCGGCGGCCCGCCGCACGGCCCGGCCGCGGAGGGACTCGGTGGCGGCCCACAGCGGGATGCCGGCGGCCCGGACGGGGGTCGGGAGGAACCGCATGCCGTCGACCCGGTAGTGGCGGCCCCGGTGCACGACGGGCTGGCCGGTCCACGCGCCGCGGACGATGGCCAGGGCCTCGTCGAGCTGGTCGCCCCGGGTGCGGGGGTCCTCCTCCTCGCCGAAGGCGCGAAACCCGGCCCCCTCGGCGTGCCGAGCCCGATGCCGAGGACCATCCGGCCCTCGCTCAGCTGGTCGAGGCTGACCGCCGCCCTGGCCACGTTCCACGGGCGGCGGCGGGGGAGCGGGGTCACCAGGGGGCCGATGGCGATCCGCCGCGTGCCCGCGGCCACCGCGGCCAGGGTCACCCACGGATCGGCCACGTCGAGGTCGCCCTCCCTGCGCACGACGTGGTCCCAGACGAACAGCCCGTCCCAGCCCGCCGCCTCCGCCCGTGCGGCCAGCCCCGCGGTCACCGCCGGATGGGCGAAGGCCCCGAAGTTGGGGACGTGCAGCCCGATCCGCAGGCGCTGGTCAGGCACGGGTCGCTCCTTCGGGGACGGTGTCGCGGGGGACCGGGGTGACCGCACCCAGAGGAGCGAGCGGCGCCGGCGCCACCGGCCGGAAGTCCGGCCCGGCCGGGATGGATCCGCGGCCGAGGCGCACTGCGGCCACCACGAGGACGGCACTGAGCGTGGCGCCCCCGGCGAACACCGCTCCGGACCCGAAGGCGGCGTAGACCGGCGCGCCGGCCACCGCGGCCAGGCCGGCCGCCGCCGTGCCCGACGAGGAGGCCCACCCCTGACCGGTGGCGGCCCGCTCGTCGGGGAACGTCCTGGCGATGGCCGCGTACCCGCCGGGCACGGCCACGGCCTGCGCGCACGCCTCGACCGCCCCGAGGACGGTGATGGCGATCGGGGAGGGCACGAACCCGTAGCTGGCCATCACCAGGTCGGCGACGATCAGCGAGACGGCCGTGGCGAGCAGCGGCCCCCGCCGCTCGGCCAGCTTGCCGCCGAAGGGGGCGAGGAGCACGAAGGGGATGCCGAAGATGGTGAGCGACAGGCCGATGAGCAGCCCGCTGGCCCCCCGATCGGTGAGGAGGCGGGACCAGAGGGCGTCGTACAGGCCGTTGGGCAGCTGGGAGGCGGCGGCGAGGGCGAGCACGGCCACGACCGGGCGCCACGGCGGCATCGCCACCCGGACGGACCCGGGGCGGGCGGGGCCGCCAGGCTCGGCGGCCGGCGCCGCCGTGACCGGGCGGCCCGTCGTGGCGGCCAGCACGGCGACGAACACGACGAGCAGGCCGGCGGCGACCACCTCGAAGGGCAGCGCCAGGTCGCCGCCCGCCGCCAGCAGGCTGCCGATCAGGGGGCCGACAACGATCCCGAGCATCATGGCGCTCGACAGCATCCCCAGGCGGCGGCCCCGTGCCGCCCCGCGCGCCCCGACGCTCGCCTCCCGCAACGCCGCGGGCCCCATGATCCCGTAGGCCACCCCACCGACCGACCTGGCCGCCACCAGCTGCCACAGGTCGGTCCCGTGGGCGAACCAGACCAGCGCGGCGGCGCCGAGGAGGAGGGCGGCGAGCAGCATGCCGTGCGCCCCCCGACCGTCGAGCAGCCGCACCACGCCCACCCCGGCCAGCAGGGCGGCGAAGAAGCTCGCCCCCGACATCAGCCCGAGGCCGTAGGTGGGCAGGTGGTGGGCGGCCTGGATCTTGGCCAGGAGGGGGAAGAGCACCCCGACCCCGAGCGCCTCGAGGGCGACCGACGCGCAGAGCAGGGCGAAGACGAGACCGGGCCCGGCCGGCGCTCGATCGGTGGTCGCTCCGGTCACGGCCGTCCAGGCTACGGGGCCGCCCGGACGCGGCGCCGCCCCGCCCGGCGGGCGGTTGCCGGCGCCGGGCGGCAGGTCGTAGCGTTGCGCTCACCGCACAGCTGTTCGGTAGGCGGACGCGTCCCGAGGAGGTCCCTGGTGGCGAGCGACGACGTCGACCCTGGCTACGACTCGCCGGGGTACCGCTCGAGCGCCCTGCGGGCGCCCCACCACGACCTGGTCCCGCTGCCGGTCGGGCCCACCGAGTCGACCGGCCCGCTGCTCGGCGCCGGGCGGGTCGTAGCCTCCGACGCCGACCTGACCCGCCAACACCCCGGCGAGCCGCTCGGCGAGCGGATCAACGTCACCGGCCGGCTGCTCGACGGCGCGGGGCACCCCGTCGCCCACCAGCTGGTCGAGCTGTGGCAGGCCAACTCCGCCGGCCGCTACGCCCACGGCCGCGACCAGCATCCGGCGCCGCTCGACCCCAACTTCACCGGGGCCGGCCGCTGCGTCACCGACGCCGAAGGCCGCTGGCGCTTCGTGACCGTCAAGCCCGGCGCCTACCCGTGGGGCAACCACCCCAACGCCTGGCGGCCCGCCCACCTCCACCTCTCGGTGTTCGGGCGAGCCTTCACCGAGCGCCTCGTCACCCAGATGTACTTCCCCTCCGACCCCCTGCTCGCCTACGACCCGATCTACCACGCCATCAGGGATCCCGCCGCCCGCCGCCGGCTGATCGCCACCTTCGACTGGTCGAGCACCGAAGCGGAGTGGGCCATCGGCTACCGCTTCGACATCGTCGTCGCCGGCCACCTGGCCACGCCGGTCGACCCCCGGTGAGCGACCTCGGTCGCGAAGCGACGGGCGCCGCCGCGCAGGTCACCGTCCACGACGACCCGACCGGGCCGACCCCGTCCCAGACGGTCGGGCCCTTCTTCCACTTCGGCTTCGAGTGGCTGGCCGACGGCGAGCTGGTGGCCGAGGACCACCCCGGGGCCGTGGTGCTGACCGGACGGGTGACCGACGGCGCCGGGGAGCCCGTCCCCGACGCGGTCATCGAGATCTGGCAGGCCGACGCCGACGGCCACCTGGGCGCCGGCGCGGCATGGACCGGCTTCGGCCGCTCCCTCACCGACGGGGAGGGCAGGTACCGCTTCGTGACGGTCAGGCCGGGACCGGTCGCGGACGGGGGTGCGCCGCACCTCGCCGTGACCGTCCTGGCCCGTGGGCTGCTCCAACGACTGGTCACGCGCCTGTACCTGCCGGGTGAGGCGGCCAACGACCTCGATCCGCTCCTCGCCGCGCTGCCACCCGAGCGCCGGGCCACCCTGGTCGCCGGGTCCGACGATCCCGGCCGGCTCACGTGGGACATCCGGTTGCAGGGCGAAGGCGAGACGGTGTTCGTCTCGTGGTGAGCGACCGGCAGGAGCCAACCCGGGCGACCGCAGGCCGCGCCACGGAGGCCCTCGGTGTTCGGTGACGGCCTCTTCGCCCCCCTCACCGTCGACGACGACCTGATCGACCTCACCGGCGACGGCGCCTGGCTGCAGGCCATGCTCGACGCCGAGGCCGCCCTCGCTCTGGCCGAGGCCGACGCCGGGGTGGTGCCCGCGGAGGCGGCCGAGGCCATCGCCGCGGCCTGCCACGCGGCCCGCTTCGACGCCGCCGACATCGGCCGGCGGGCCCGCGACAGCGGCAACCCCGTCATCCCCCTGGTCGCCGACCTGACCGCCGCGGTCGAGGGGCCGGCATCGACCTGGGTCCACTGGGGAGCCACCAGCCAGGACATCCTCGACACCGCCATGGTCCTCGTCGTCACCCGGGCCGCCGCCGTGATCGACGCCAGGCTGGCCACGCTGGCCGACGCCTGCGCCCGGCAGGCCGACGCGCACCGCGACACCCTGATGGCTGCCAGGACGCTGCTCCAGCAGGCCCTGCCGACCACCCTCGGCGCCAAGGTCGCCGGCTGGCTGGTCGGGGTGCTCGACGCCAGGCGGGCGCTGACCGGCGCCGTGGCCGCCCTCCCCGCGCAGCTGGGCGGCGCGGCGGGGACCCTCGCCTCCCTCGGCGACGACGGCCCCGCGGTGCTGCGCAGCTACGCCCGCCGCACCGGGCTGGCCGAGCCGCTCCTGCCGTGGCACACCGCCCGCCAGCGGGTCGCGACCCTCGGCGGCGCGCTGTGCACCGTGACCACGACCTGCGCCAAGATCGCCGGCGACGTGGCCCTGCTCATGCAGACCGAGGTCGGCGAGGCCTTCGAGCCGTCCGCACCCGGCCGGGGCGCCTCCTCGACGCTGCCGCACAAGCGCAACCCGGTCGCCGCCGCGGCGGGGGGCGCTGCCGCCCGCCGCGCCGTGGCCCTCCTGCCCCTCGTCGCCGGGGCCGTGGTTGCCGAGCACGAGCGCGCCCTCGGAGCGTGGCAGGCGGAGTGGCGGGCCGTCGGGGAGCTGCTGGCCCTCGCCGGCGGGGCCACCGCCCAGGCCGCCTCCACCGTCGCCGGCCTCGAGGTGGCCGCCGACACGATGGCCGCCAACCTCCACCGCCGCGGCGGGGTGCTCCTCGCCGAACGGGTCACGTTCGCGCTGGCCGAGGTCCTGCCCCGCGCCGATGCCGCCCGGCGGGTGACCGCAGCCGCCGCGGCCTGCGCCGTCGGGGACGGCGACTTTGCCGACCTGCTGGCCGCCGATCCGGTGGTGGCGTCGGTCCTCGACCGCCAGCGCATCGTCGAGCTGCTCCAGCCCTCCGGCTACCTCGGGTCGACCTCGGTCTGGGTCGACCGGGCCCTGGCCGCCCACCGGGGCGAGGCGGCGCGGCCGTGATCCCCTCCTACCGCGTCGACGGCCCGGTCGGCGCCCCCGTCCTCGTGCTGGCCAACTCGCTCGGCACGACGACGGCCATGTGGGACGACCAGCTGCCCGAGCTGGCAGCCAGGTTCCGCGTGGTGCGCTTCGACCACCGGGGCCACGGTGCCGCCGGGCCGGCCCCTCCCGGGCCCTACCGGATCGACGAGCTCGGCGGCGACCTCGTCGACCTGCTCGACCACCTCGGCGTGGCCACCGCATCGCTCTGCGGCCTCTCCCTCGGCGGCATGGTCGCCATGTGGGTCGCCGCCCACCACCCCGAGCGCGTCGACCGGCTCGTGCTGGCCTGCACCGCCGCCCACCTGCCCCCGGCGTCGGGCTGGACCGACCGGGCCGCCCAGGTCAGGGCCGCGGGCACGTCGGTGATGGTCGGGCCGTCCCTCGAGCGGTGGTTCACCCCCGGCTTCGCCGCCGGCCGGCCCGACGTGGCGGCCAGGGTGCGCGACATGCTCGGCCAGGCCGACCCCGAGGGCTACGCCGGCTGCTGCGAGGCCATCGCGGCCATGGACCAGCGCCTCGACCTCGACCGGATCCGCGCGCCGACCCTCGTCGTCGCCGGCGCCGACGATCCGGCCACCCCCCCCGCCCTCGGGCTCGAGCTGCAGGCCGGCATCCGGGGGGCCTCCCTCCTGGTCCTGGCCGGCGCCGCCCACATCGCCAACATCCAACGGCCAGGAGACTTCGGCCGGGCCGTGGTCGACCACCTCGCGGGCGCGGCCCGCGACCGGGGGGAGGCCATGCGCCGCCGCGTCCTCGGCCAGGCCCACGTCGAGCGGTCCGCCGCCGGGGTGACGCCCCTCACCGCGCCCTGGGTCGACCTGATCACCCGCTACGCGTGGGGAGACATCTGGACCCGGCCGGCGCTCGACCTGCCGACCAGGAGCGCGATGACCGTCGCCCTGCTCGCCGCCCTCGGCCGCCTCGAGGAGCTGCCGCTCCACGTCGCCGGGGCCCGTCGCAACGGCCTCACCGACGGCCAGATCGGCGAGGTGCTCCTGCACACCGCGGTCTACGCCGGCGTCCCCGCGTCCAACGCCGCCTTCGCCGTCGCCGAGGCCGTGCTGAGCGAGCTCGACTCCGCCAGGGACGAGGCGACGTGATCGCGCCGGGGATCGACGAGACCAGGACCGGCGACTTCGTCCAGTCCCTCGAGCGCGGCCTCGCCGTGTTGCGGGCGTTCGACGCGGAGCACCCCGCCCTGACCCTTTCCGAGGTGGCCCGCAGGACCGACCTGAGCCGCGCGGCGGCGAGGCGATTCCTCCTCACCCTCGTGTCCCTCGGCTACGTCCGCTCCGAGAGCCGGGTCTTCGCCCTCCGGCCCCGGGTGCTCGAGCTCGGCTTCGCCTACCTGTCCACCCTCGGGCTGGCCGACGTGGCCGCCCCCCACCTCAAGGCGCTGGTCGCCCGCCTCCGGGAGTCGGCGTCGGTCGCGGTCCTCGACGGCGACGACATCGTCTACGTCGTCCGGGTCCCGACGCGCCGGATCATGACCGTCACCATCGCCGTCGGCACCGCTTCCCGGCCCACGCCACCTCCCTCGGCAGCGTGCTCCTCGCCGGGCTCGGCGCCGACGAGCTCGACGCCTACCTCGACCGGGTCGACCTCGTCGCGCTGACCCGCAGGACCGTCACCGACCGCCACGTCCTCCGCCGGCTCGTCGACGAGGCCCGCACGGCCCGCTACGCCGTCGTCGACCAGGAGCTCGAGGAGGGCCTGCGGTCGATCGCCGTGCCGATCACCGACGGCCGCGGCTCCGTCGTCGGCTCGCTCAACAGCTCCGCCCAGGCCGCCAGGACCACCCTCGACCGCCTCCGCCGCCACGTGCTCCCCGAGCTGCGGGCCACCGCGGCGCGCATCGACGCCGACCTGCGGGCCGTGCCCGCGCACCGACCGGCGTGACCGCCGTGGCCCACACCCAGGTCGCCATCATCGGCGCGGGCCCCGCCGGCCTGGTGCTCGGACAGCGGCTCGCGCTCGAGGGCATCGACGCCGTCGTGATCGAGGCGCGCCGCCGGGACTACGTCGAGGCCCGGGTCCGCGCCGGCGTGCTCGAGTCGCCGACCGTCGACCTGCTCACCGAGCTCGGCGTCGGCGACCGCCTGGCCGCGAGGGGTTGGTCCACCACGGCGTCAACCTCCAGTGGCGGGGTGAGCGGCACCGGATCGACTTCGCCGAGCACACCGGCAAGGCGGTCACCGTCTACGGGCAGCAGGAGGTGGTCAGGGATCTGATCGCCGCCCGGGTCGCGGCCGGCGACGAGATCCACTTCGACGCGACCGTCGAGGCCATCGAGGGCCACGGTCCCGGTGGCCGTCCGCTGGTGCGCTACCGCGCCGGGGGCGGGACCCACGAGCTCGCCTGCGAGGTGGTCGCCGGCTGCGACGGGTTCCACGGGGTCAGCCGGGCCACCCTGCCGGCGGCGTCGATCCGCGCCTACGAGCGCGACTACCCCTTCGCCTGGCTGGGGATCCTCGCCGAGGTGGCGCCGTCGACCGACGAGCTCATCTACGCCTTCCACGAGCGCGGCTTCGCCATGCACTCCCTCCGCTCGCCCCGGATCAGCCGGCTGTACCTCCAGGTCGACCCGGCCGACGACATCGTCGACTGGCCGGACCGGCGGATCTGGGACGAGCTGCAGCTGCGCCTCGGCCTGCCCGGCTGGACCCTGCACGAGGGGCCGATCGTCGACAAGGGCATCACCCCGATGCGCAGCTACGTGTGCGAGCCGCTGCGGCACGGATCGCTCTTCCTCGCCGGTGACGCCGCCCACATCGTGCCCCCGACCGGGGCCAAGGGCATGAACCTGGCCGTCGCCGACGTCAAGGTCCTCGCCGACGCCATCGTCTCGTCGCTCCACCACGACGACCACGGCCCGCTCGACTCCTACGGCGAGCGGTGCCTCTCGCGGGTGTGGCGGGTGCAGGACTTCTCCACCACCATGACCACCCTGCTCCACGTCGACCCGACGGCCGACGCCTTCGGCGCCCGGCTCCAGCGGGCCAGGCAGGACCAGGTGGCGACCAGCCAGGCCACGCAGGCCAGCCTGGCGGAGAGCTACGTGGGCCTGCCCCTGGCCTGATCCCTTTCGGCGGATCGGGTCGACCTCTACGCTCGGCCGGGTCCGATCGACAGAGGGAGAGCACCCACACCATGGCCGAGCAAAAGGGCGTCTTCGGCGGCTTCAAGGACTTCATCCTGCGGGGCAACGTGGTCGAGCTGGCCATCGCCGTGGTCATCGGCACCGCCTTCACCGCGGTGGTCAAGGCCGTGGTGGCCGACATCATCACCCCGCTCGTGGGCGCCATCTTCGGCACCCACACCACCTTCGGCAACCTGTACTTCAAGCTCAACCACTCCAAGTTCGCCTACGGCGACGTGATCGACAACATCATCGCCTTCCTGGCCGTGGCGTCGGTCATCTACTTCCTGATCGTGGTGCCGCTCAACAAGCTCGACGAGCGCCGCAAGTCCGGGGCGCCCGACCCGGAGATCACCGTCAGGCCCTGCCCGGAGTGCCTGACGGAGATCCCCAAGGCGGCGACCCGCTGCGCGGCGTGCACCGCCCAGGTCTCCGCCATCGTCTGAGCTGAGCGCGTCAGCCGACCGCCGCCGCGCCCGCCGTCGAGGCCACGTCCTCACGCCTGGCGTTGACCAGCCAGAGGGTGGCGACCAGGGCGAGGACCACGACGCCGGCGCCCGCCGCGAAGGCGACGGTGTAGCCGTGCACGGTGCCGGCGGCGATGGCGCCGCGGCCGTGCACGACCACGTAGGTGGTCGTCACCGAGGCGGCGATGGTGTTGAGCAGCGCCGTGCCGATCGAGCCGCCGACCTGCTGGGTGGTGTTGATCATGGCGCTGGCCACCCCCGAGTCGCCGGCGCTCACCCCGACCAGGGCGGTGCTCGAGATGGGCACGAAGACCAGGCCGAGGCCGAGGCTCATGACCACCTCGGCGGGGAACACGTGCGGCCAGAACCCGCTGTTGACGTGCAGCTGGGTGAACCACAGCAGGCCGAGCCCGGCCAGCACCAGCCCGGTGGACATGATCCAGCGGGGCCGGACCCGGGGCAGCAGCACGCTGGCGATGCCCGCGCTGGCCACCACGCCGACGGAGAAGGGCAGGAAGGCGAAGCCGCTGCGCAGCGGGGAGTAGTGGAGCGTGCCCTGCAGGTAGTAGGTGAGGAACAGGAACATCCCGAACAGGGCCACGCCGGTCAGCAGCGACGTCAGGTAGGCGCCGGCCCGGTTGCGCTCGGTCACCACCCGCAGCGGGAGGAGCGGGTGGGCGCTGCGGGACTCGATGGCCACGAAGGCGGCCAGGAGCACCACGGCGGCCACGAGCAGGCCAATGGTGGTGGTCGAGCCCCAGCCCTTGGTCTCGGCCTCGGTGACCCCGTAGACCAGGGCGACCAGGCCGAGGGTGGCGGTCAGCGCGCCGGGCAGGTCGTAGCGCCCTTTGGACTCGCTCTTGCTCTCCCTGACCAGGCGGAACGCGGCGATGGCGGCCAGGATGGCGATGGGGGTGTTGACCAGCAGGCACCACCGCCAACTGGCGTACTGGGTCAGGATGCCGCCGCCGATCAGCCCGATGGCCAGGCCGCCGCCGGCGATGGAGCCGTACACGCCGAAGGCCTTGGCCCGCTCCTTGGCGTCGGTGAAGGTGACGCTCAGCAGCGACAGGGCGGCGGGGGCCATCACCGCGGCGAAGGCCCCCTGGATGGCGCGGGAGGCGAAGAGGACCGCGGCGTCGGGGGCCAGGCCGCCGAGCGCCGACGCGGCGGCGAAGCCCAGCAGCCCGACGATCATCATCCGCTTGCGGCCCATGTAGTCGGCGATGCGGCCGCCGAGGAGGAGGAGGCCGCCGAAGGAGAGCGTGTAGGCGGTCACCACCCACTGGCGGTCGGCGTTGGAGATGTGCAGGGCGGCCTGCGCCTTGGGCAGGGCGATGTTCACGATCGAGGCGTCCACGACGATCATCAGCTGGGCGATGGCGATGACGGCGAGGGCCTTCCAGCGCCGGGGGTCGGGCTCGGTGGGCGCCGAGGCCACGACCGGGTCGGTCGAGGTGGTCACGGGGGTGCTCCTTGGGTTCGGGGAGCATGGTGCTCCTCCTGGTGTGGACTTTCGTATCTGCGACTCTACGGACCGTCTCGTCTCGTGTCAAGACGATTCGGTCCGTCTTGTTTGTCAGCTCTGCTGTTGGCGTTCGGGGTGGCTCTGCTGGGCGGTGGGGGGCGGTCGGGGGAGATCAGGCGGGACGGGGCCGGCAGCCCGGTCCGTGGTGCAGCAGGGGGATGGCGATGTCGTCGACGAGGTGGGTCTCGTAGTCGTCGTCGAAGTCGAGGCGGTTGCAGTTGTGGAGGAACATCACCGCGGGCACCACCTCGGCGACGACGTCACCGGAGGTGTGCTCGGGGAGCTCACCGCGCGCCACGGCCCGCTCGACGATCCGGTCGAGCGGGAGGCGCTTGCGGTGCCCGAACTCGGCCTTGAGGGCCTCGGCCAGCTCCGGATCGTTGCTGGCGGCCGCCACCACCCCGCGGACCAGCCCGCCGTCGAGGCCCTGGATGTGCTGGCGGACCGTGCGCACCAGGGCCATCAGCTCGGCGCGCAGTGAGCCGAGCGGCTCGATCTCGATCTCGGGCCCGGTGGCGTGGCAGCGCAGAGCGGCGACGACCAGCTCGACCTTGCCCGGCCAGCGGCGGTAGATGGTGGCCTTGCTGGCCCTGGCCGCTGTCGCCACCGCGTCCATGCTCATCCGGTCGTAGCCGACCGTCGCCACGAGGGTCACGACGGCGTCGAGGATGGCCTGCTCGCGGGCCTCGTCCCTGGGTCGCCCGCCGCGCGCCGCCGCACCCTCACCGTCGAGATCGGCGGGAAGGTCGGCGGCGTCAGCGGCGGGGGGACGGGTGGTGGTCATGGAAGGGTGCGCTCCGGGTTCGACCAGTACGGTACGGTCTCGTTTTCAGACATGGTACGGCTTCGAGGGTTGAAACGCAACCGTTTCGTATCGTATTCCGGCGATGCCCGTCGGAGCGGCCCGGCCGACGTACGCTCACGCCGTGAGCACGCCGTGCGAGACATCGGGGAGCGGGCACCGATGAGCCGTCTGCGGGTGGCCCTCTGCCAGCTGGACCCCGTCGTCGGTGACCTCGGGGGCAACACCGAGCGGGTGATCGAGGCCCTGGCCGAGGCCGACGAGGGGGGCGCCGACCTGGCCGTCTTCAGCGAGCTCGTCCTGACCGGCTACCCACCCGAGGACCTGCTGCTCAAGCCCGGGTTCGTGGCCGACAACCAGGCCCACCTGGCCAAGGTGGCGGCGGCGAGCGGTCGCTGCGCGGCGGTGGTCGGCTTCGTCGACGAGGCCACCGACCTCTACAACGCCGCGGCGGTGTGCGCCCACGGCGAGGTCCGGGGCGTCTACCGCAAACAGTTGCTGCCCAACTACAGCGTGTTCGACGAGCAGCGGTACTTCGCCTCCGGCACCGGAGCCGAGCAGCTGTACCGCATCGGCGGGGTCCGGGTCGGGGTGTCGGTCTGCGAGGACATCTGGGATCCGTCGGGTCCGATCGCCGAGCAGTCGGCGGCGGGCGCCGAGCTGGTCGTCAACATCAACGCCTCGCCGTACTACGCGCAGCGCATCGCCGAGCGCCGGCACCTGCTCGCCACCAGGGCGGCGGACTCGTCGTGCTCGATCGTCTACGTCAACCAGGTCGGCGGCCAGGACGAGCTGGTCTTCGACGGCGCGTCGATGGTCGTCGACGCCGGGGGGCGGACCGTCGTGGCCCTCCCGCAGTTTGCCGAGCAGGTCGCCCTCGTCGACCTCGACGTGCGGCCGGTGTACCGCAAGCGCCTGCTCGACCCCAGGGGCCGCCGCAGCGGCGTCCCGCTGCCGGTCGTCGAGGTGACCGCCGCGCCGCGCCAACCCGTCGACGCCCCCCGGCTGGTGGCGGAGGTGGCCGCCCCGCTCGTCGCGGAGGCCGAGATCTACTCGGCGCTGGTGGTCGGCACCCGCGACTACGTGACCAAGAACGGCTTCACCGACGTGGTCGTCGCCCTCTCCGGGGGGATCGACTCGTCGCTCGTCGCCGCCATCGCCACCGATGCCATCGGCCCCGACCGGGTCCACGGCGTGGCCATGCCGTCGCGGTACTCGAGCGACCACTCCGAGACCGACGCCGAGGCGCTCGCCCGACACCTCGGGATCGACCACCGGACCATCCCGATCGAGCCGGCCCACGCCGCCTTCGTCGGGATGCTGGCCCCGAGCTTCGGCGACCGGCCCGAGGACCTGACCGAGGAGAACCTGCAGAGCCGGATCCGGGGGGTGACCCTCATGGCGCTGTCCAACAAGTTCGGCTGGATGGTGCTCACCACCGGCAACAAGAGCGAGATGGCGGTCGGCTACTCGACCCTCTACGGCGACACCGCCGGAGGGTTCGCGGTGATCAAGGACGTGGCCAAGACGATGGTCTACCGGCTCTGTGCGTGGCGCAACACGATCGGCGAGGTCATCCCCGACTCGGTGCTGGCCAAGCCGCCATCGGCCGAGCTGCGCCCCGACCAGCGCGACGACCAGAGCCTCCCCCCCTACGAGGTGCTCGACCCCATCCTCGAGGCCTACGTGGAGGGCGACCTGACCGCCGGCGAGCTGGTCGAGCGCGGCTGGGACGAGGACACGGTCCGGCGCATCGTGGCGCTGGTGGACAGCTCCGAGTACAAGCGCCGCCAGACCCCGCCGGGGGTCCGGGTCACCCCCAAGGCGTTCGGTAAGGACCGCAGGGTCCCGATCACCAACCGCTACCGCTGATCGGGCCCCCACCCGGGATCGGGGAGATCCCGCCCGCTACGCTGGTCGTTCCTGTGGCGCAGCCCCCTTCCCGTCCGGCTCCCGCCCCGCCGTCGCGCGCCGAAGCGCCGGCACGGCGCTCCCGGGCCCGGCGCGGCGAGGGCGACCGGCTCAGGGACGAGATCCTCACCGTCGCCGAGCGCATCCTGATCGACACCAACGACCAGTCGGCCCTGTCCATCCGGGCCATCGCCACCGCCGTCGGGGTCACCCCGCCGTCCATCTACCTGCACTTCGCCGACCGCACCGACCTGGTCTTCGCCGTCTGCGAGCGTCACTGGCTGCGCCTCGAAGCGGAGATGACCGAGGCCTGCGACGGCGTCGACGACCCGGTCGAGCGCATCCGGCGGCGCGGCCGGGCCTACCTGAGCTTCGGGCTGGCCAACCCCGAGCACTACCGGATCCTGATGATGAGCAGGCCCGACCAGACCCCCGACCGCTTCACCGACGGGCGCCTGGCCGACACCACGGGCATCCAGGTGATCGCCGGTGACCTGGAGCTGGCCATGGACGAAGGCCGCATCCGCCGCCAGGACCCGCTCGAAGCGGCCTGCCTGCTCTGGTTCGCCATCCACGGCATGGTGTCGCTGCTCATCGCCAAACCGGGCTTCCCGTTCCCCGCGGTCGACCGGCTCTTCGACGACCTGGCCAGCCTGAGCCTGGCCGGCCTCGACGTCGACCCGGCCGGTCCCGTCATGACGTCGGGGCCGTGAGCATGCCGTGCGGACCTACCAGCAGCGCACCCCGGTCACGGGCACCATCGAAGCGGGTGGGCCGATGACCCCGACGCTGCAGGAGTCGGCGGCGCGCTGCGGCGAGCACTGCTGGGTCGAGCGACGCCTCTTCGAGCTGCTGGGGTCGTGGGTCGCCGACGTGCGGGCGCCGGCGGCCGAGGTGGTGCTCGACCGGCTCTCGCAGCACGCGGCGTGGCGGGCCGCACAGTGGTGGGACCGCCTCCCGGTGCTCGCCCAGATCGACCGGGACGACCTGGTGCGCCCCGGACTCCGCTGGGCGTTCCTGGCCGGCGCCCCCGACTGGTGGGACGCGCCGCCGGCACCCGGGGAGGCCCCGGCCGCCGGCGATGCGGCCGTGGGCTCGGCCGGCCCGATGGCCGTGGTGGCCAGGCTGATCCTCCCCAGGCTCGCCGTCGACTACCACCGCCACGCCGGCGAGGCGTCGCCCGTGGCGGACGGGGCGGTGGCCCGCACGCTGGCCCAGGCCGGCGCCGACGTGGCCGCCGACTGGCTGGCCGCCACCGCGGTGCTCGACGCCATCGCCGTGTCCCCCGCCGAGCTCGCGGCGTCGGGCCAGGCCCTCGTCCGCGCCGAGGCGGCCGCCGCGCCCTCGGTAGGAGCGCCGGGTGGGACCGGTCCTCGGTAGGAGCGCCGGGTGGGACGGGTCCTCCTCGGTGGGAGCGCCGGGTGGGACGGGTCCTCCTCGGTAGGAGCGCCGGGGGCACTTGCGGGCAAACGACGGGCGGTCGAGCCCGGCTACCCTGGCGAGCCATGAAGAAGCTCCTGATCCTTGCCGCCCTCGCCGGTCTTTCGTTCTTCGCGGCCAAGAAGCTCAAGACCACCTGACACCCACGCTCGATCCGTCGGCGGACTGCCGCCCACGCCTCGGGGGAGGCGATTCACGGGACGCTTCGCACGATTATCCGACGTGAGGCGCCCCTTGAACGCGAGTGGGGGCTCCCGGACGGGAGCCCGGGGCCTCTCGGGAGCGGCCGGGCCTCCCGGAGCCGCCGACGCTCAGGCCGAGCGCAACCGACCGAGCGACGTCCAGCGAGACCGGTGCGATGCCGCCTGGCGGCGCCACCACCACGCGGTGATCCCGCCGGCGGTGGTGACCGCGGCGACGGTGCATCCGACGACCGCGCGGCGGACGCCTGAGCTGGCCGCGGCCGACGCGGCGGCCACGTCGTCGGCCACCAGGTGGACCAGCTCGGAGTCGACCGCGGGGCGTGGACCGCGCCGGTCGAAGGTCAGCACCTCCCAGCCGTTCATCCTCGCGACCCGGCGCAGAGCCCGGTCGGGGTTGACGGCGACGGGGTGGCCGACGATCTCGAGCATGGGCAGGTCGGTGAACGAGTCGCTGTAGGCCCATGACCCGTCGAGGTCGACGCCGTCCTCGGCCGCCGCCTCGGCCATCACCGTGGCCTTGGTGGCCCCGTACACGTAGCGTTCCAGGGTGCCGCTGTAGCGCCCACCGGCGTCGATGGCGGCCCGGCTGCCGATGGCCCGGTCGACGCCCAGGTGGCGACCGATGGCCTCGACCATCTCCTCGGGTGCGGCCGACACCAGGTAGACCCGACGGCCGGCCTCGCGGTGCCGGTCGATCACGGCCAGGGCCTCGGTGAAGGTGAGAGGGTCGATGGCGTCGACCAACCGCTCGGCGACGATGCGCCGGACCGTCTCCTGTTCCCATCCGGCGGTCACCCGCAGCACCGACTGCTGGATGCGGGTGAGCTGCTCGTGGCCGGCGCCGAGCTTCACGTAGACCAGCTGGGTCCACCCGGCCCTGGCCATCGTGCGGCGGTGCAGGAGGCCCTCCCTGCGGAAGTCCTTGGCGAAGGCCATGATCGACGGACGGGCGATCACCGTCTTGTCGAGATCGAAGAACGCGGCCTGCATGGCGGGAAGTCTACGGACGGGCGGCCGGCGATCGTCCGCAGCGGTAGATTTGCACCCATGGCGGAGTTGCGCCTCCGGTACCACCAGCAGCTGGAGGTGATCGAGGGGAAGGTCATCCAGCTGTTCGCCCTCGTCGCCGAGGGCCTGGCTGCCGCGACCGAAGCGCTGCTCACCGGTGACCGGGACGCGGCGGCCATGCTGGCGGAGCGGGAGGACCTGATCGACACGCTCCACCTCGAGGCGGAGGAGATGGTCAACCAGGCCCTCGCCCTGCAGTCGCCGGTCGCCACCGACCTGCGGTTCCTGCTCTCGGTCCTGCGGATCGTCCCCGAGCTCGAGCGCAGCCACGACCTCGTCGAGCACATCGCCAGGCGGGGTGGTCAGGGCCTGGACGAGGTCTTGACCCCGAGGGCGCGCGGCCTGGTCGCCAGGATGGGCGAGGTCGGCACGGTCATGTGGCGCAAGACGGCCGACGCGTGGTACGAGCGGGACGCGAGCGCCGCCGCCGAGCTCGAGGCCGACGACGAGGAGATGGACTCACTCCACGCCGGGCTGGTCGCCGAGCTCGGAGCGGGGGGCACCGCGTTGACCGTCGCCATGGACATGACCATCGTGGCCCGCTTCTACGAGCGCCTCGGGGACCACGCGGTCAACATCTCCCGGCGGGTCGTCTTCCTGGCCGGCCCGCGGCCCGACGGAGCGGGCGCGGCGGATGCGCCCGCCGGCGGCGGCCCGGAGTCCGCGGCGCGCGTCGAGGGCTGAGCCGGACCGCTCCCGGTGGGACGACGCGCGCGGTCATGGGTAATGTCCCTCCGTCATCGGCGCGGCCTGACCGACGCCACGAAACATCGGGACTGCGCCCGCGACGCGCAGCCAAGAAGGGAACTTCATGGAGTTGGGGCTCGAGGTCGACGAGACGAGGTCGCCCTACACGGTGCTCGTGGTCAAGGGTGAGGTCGACGTGTACACCGCCCCGAGGTTGCGCGAGCGCCTCGTCGAGCTCGTCAGCCAGGGCAAGCTGCAGGTCATCGTCGATCTCGAAGGCGTCGACTTCCTCGACTCGACGGGCCTCGGCGTGCTCGTCGGTGGCCTCAAGCGGCTGCGCAGCAACGACGGCGACCTCGGCCTGGTCTGCACCCAGAGCCGGATCCTCAAGGTCTTCGAGATCACCGGTCTGACCAAGGTCTTCGCCATCCACGACTCCGTCGACGCGGCGACCGGGACCTGAAGCCGCCGGTCCCCGCCCGCATGCTCCTCGCCCTCGACCTGTCGGTCCCCACGGGGCCGGAGTACATCGCGGTCGTCCGTCTCGTCGTCTCGTCGCTGGCCGGCGCACGCCGCAACCTGGCGGACGAGCGCATCGACGACCTCAAGCTGGCCGTCTCCGAGGCGTGCACCAACGCCATGGAGGCGCACGAGGCGGCCGGCGTGGATCAGCCCGTCAGCGTCAAGGTGCTCGAGGCCCCCGAGCGCCTCCAGATCGAGGTCGCCGACCACGGGCGCGGCTTCGATCCGGACAACCTGCCCGAGCACCCGCCGGTCACCGATCCCGAGCGCCTCAACTTCGAGCGCGGCCTCGGGATCCCGCTGATGCGCAGCCTGGTCGACGACCTGGCCTTCGAGGCCAACGGGACCGGCACGACGGTCCGGATGGTGATCTTCGGCGGTCCGGCCGACGAGTGGGGCGGCGACGAGACGAGCGAGATCCTCCGGTCGGTCCTGGCCCCCGAGGAGTGAGCGGGGGCGGCTCGAGGGAGACGGTCTGGATCCTCGGCGACCAGCTCAACGCCGAGGTGGCGTCGCTGCGCGGCGCCGACCCGGCCCGCACCACGGTCCTGTTGGTGACGAGCACCGCCAAGGTGACGTCCAAGCCGTGGCACCGTCAGCGCCTGCACGCCGTCCTGGCCGGGATGGCCCGCTTCGCGGCGGAGCGGCGCGCCGCCGGCTTCGACGTCGACGAGCGCCGGGCCCCGACCCTGCGGGCGGGCCTGGCCGCCCACCGCCAGGAGCGGCGCCCGAGCGCCGTGCGGGTCATGGAGCCGATGTCCTGGGACGGGTTGGCCATGTTGCGCGGCGAGGACGTCGAGATCGTCGCGTCGGACCAGTTCCTCTGCCACCGCGACGACTTCGCCGCCTGGGCCGCCGGCGCGGCCGACCGCAACGGCCGGCTGCGGATGGAGGACTTCTACCGGTGGCAGCGGCGGCGCCTCGGGTACCTGATGGACGGCGACGCCCCGGTCGGGGGCACCTGGAACTACGACCACGACAACCGCCAGCCGCCCCCGAGGGACGCTCGGGCCTGGCCGGAGCCGGTCGTCGACGACCTCGACGCCCTCGACCACCGCATCGTGGCGTCGCTCCCGGGCAGCGCCACCGGGGAGGCACCCGGCGGCTGGTGGGCGACCGACAGGGCCGGCGCCCTCCGGCGCCTCGACGCCTTCGTCGAAGGGGCTCTGCCGCGCTTCGGGCCGCACGAGGACGCCATGCTGGCCGGGGAGGCCAAGCTGGCCCACTCGGCCCTCTCGCAGGCCATGAACCTCGGGCTCCTGCACCCCGCGGAGGTGTGCGACGCGGTGGAGGCCGCCTACCGATCGGGTGCGGTGCCGATCGCCTCGGCGGAAGGATTCATCCGTCAGGTGATCGGCTGGCGGGAGTACGTCTGGGGGCTCTACTGGCTGTGGATGCCCGGGTACCGGGAGGCCAACGTGCTGCGGGCCCACCGGCCGCTGCCGCCCGCGCTGACCGGGTCGCCGACGCGGATGCGCTGCGTGTCGACCGCCGTCTCCGGGATCGCCGAGCGGGGTTGGCTGCACCACATCCAGCGGCTCATGGTCCTCGGCAACCTCGGCCTCCTCGCCGGTGTCGATCCCACGGCCATGGTCGAGTGGATGTGGGCTAGCTTCGTGGACGGCGCGGAGTGGGTGATGCTGCCCAACCTGATCGGCATGTCGCTCCACGCCGACGGCGGTCGCATGGCGACCAAGCCCTACGCCGGGGGCGGCGCCTACATCAACCGGATGAGCGACTACTGCAAGGGGTGCGACTTCTCGCCGGCCGAGCGCACCGGCGAGTCGGCCTGCCCGTTCACCACGCTGTACTGGGACTTCCTGGCCCGCCACGAGCAGCGCTTCGCCGGCAACCACCGCATGGCCCGGCAGGTCCGCGGCCTCGGCCGGCTCTCGGACCTGCCGGAGGTGCGCCGCCGGGCCACCCACGTCCTCGGCCTGCTCGACGCCGGCGAGCTGTGAGAGGCGATCGAACGGTCCGCTGACCCGGATGGTCACACCGTCCGGGTCATGGCTCCCGCCGGCTCACCGGAAGCCCTGCGATCTTGGCGTCGAGACGGTCGAAGCTGACGAGACCGCCGAGGTGGCGCACCTCGACGAGCGCGATCAGATACGCATCCGGCCAGTCCATGTTCCGCTGCCCGTAGTGCTCCAACGTGCGGCGGAGCAGCACCTCGTTGTCGACCGCCACCGAGCCCAGCGACAAGGTGGCCTCGACCAGGCGGACGACCTCGTCCCTCGGTCGACCATACGGTCCCTGGAGGACGTAGACGATCTCGGCAACGGTGAGATCGGCAAGTAGGAGGCTGCGAGGTGGAGCCTCCACCAGCGCCGCGGTGGCCCGCGCCGCCATCTCGGGGGGACGACCGGTGAAGTGGCGGAGCACGACGTTCGCGTCGAGGGCCTCACCCATCAGTCCGCGGGGTCGGCCTGCGCGGACCACGCGGCCGCCCGGATGCTCGGCCAATCAGCGTCGACCCACCCGGCGGGGACGGGCACCGAGCCGGCCAGGGCCATGAAGTCGGGCGCCTTGCGCATCCGGGCATGAGGGGTTCCCGGCCCGGCGACCTCGAAGATCACCTCGTCTCCCTGGGCGAGGTCCAGTGCCCGTCGGACCGCGACGGGAATGGTCACCTGGCCCTTGGCCGTGATCTTCGCGCCCGCTTCCATGGCCCCTTACTCTACCGTCAGGTATGGCAGTGGCCGATAGTAAGGAACCTGCGCCTGCGACAGCCGTCGCAGGTTCAGAAGAACTCGAGGTACTCGCGCATCTCCCACTCGCTGACCTCGGTGCCGGCCTGGTCGACCCCGGCCGCCTCGGCCCTGGCCAGCTCGGAGCGCTTCATGGTCGCCAGGTAGTCGACGAAGGGGCCGCCGAGCTCCCGGCGCAGCGTCTCGTCGGCGCAGAACGCGTCGATGGCCTCGCCCATGGTCGCCGGCAACGCGGGGGCGTCGCTGGTGTAGGGATCGCCGTCGAGCATCGGCGGCGGTTCCAGGTGCTCCTCGATCCCGGCGCGACCCGCCGCCACGTTGGCGGCCAGGTAGAGGTAGGGATTGGCCGCCGGCTCGCCGATGCGGTTCTCCAGATGGGTGCCCGCGTCGCCTGCGCCCCCCTGGACGCGCACCAGGGCGCCGCGGCTCTCGAGGGCCCAGCCCACCCGGTCCGGGGCGAAGGAGTAGGGGCGAAAGCGCCGGATCCCGTTGATGGTCGGCACCGCCAGGAGGGTCATGCCCCTGGCCGAGCGGAGCAGGCCGGCGGCGAAGTGCTCGCCGGTCGGTGACAGCAGCCGGTCGTCGGCTGCGAAGACGTTGGCGCCGGTCCTGGCGTCGAGCAGCGACTGGTGCAGGTGCCAGCCCGACGTCAGGAAGTTGGGCAGCGCCGGCCAGCACATGAACGACGCCAGCAGCCCGCGCCGGGCGCACACCGCCTTGACGGCGCTGCGGATCAGGACCATGTCGTCGGCCGTGGTCACCCCGACCGAGGGGGCGAAGGTGATCTCGAGCTGGCCGGGACCCCACTCGTCTTCCATCGACCGAGGCGGGACCCCGAGGTCCCAGAGGACGTCGCGGATGTCGGTGAGCAGATCGGTCATGGCGTCGAGGCGGACCTCGGAGAGAAACTGGTAGCCCGGCGCGACCGGTGCGATCCCCGGCACCGCTCCCGGGTGGCCGACGTCGTCGACGCCGATGAGCCCGCCGTCGGTCCTGCGGAACACGCACAGCTCGATCTCGAGGCCGGTCAGCGACTCGAGGCCCAGGGAGGCGAGGCGGTCGATCTGGGTGCGCAGCTGGGCCCGCGGGTCGAGGGGCACTGGGCGCCCGTTGGCGAAGAAGGCGTCGCAGATCATCCAGCCGGTCCTGTCGGCCCACGGCAGCACCTTGAAGGTGGCCGGGTCGGGGACGACGACCATGTCGGGGAAGCCGGTCAGCTCGGGGATGCCGAATCCACCGCCCGGAGCGAACGGCGGAGGGAAGACGACGTTGCCGGTGTCCATGCTGTAGATCGACCCGGAGAAGTCGAGCCCGCTGGTCAGGGCCGAGACGGCCGCGTCGGGCGACAGCCACTTGGACCGGGGGGCGCCGTGCTGGTCGACGACAACGGCGCGCACGGTGCGCAAGCCGAGCTCGACGATGCGAGCCGCGACCTCGTCGGCCGCGGCCCGCTGGTCGGGGCTACGCAGGCGGTGGAGGTCGACGAAGCCCGGGCGGCCGACGCCTGCGCCGATCCCGTGGCCCCGCCGGTGGCCGGATGGTGCTGGTCGGGGCGGGCGCCCGCTCGCCTCGGTCACGACGTGGCCTCCTCGTGCTCGGGTCATGGTGTCGGTTCCGCCCAGACCCTGTCAAGCGTGCCGTGCTCGACCGTGTCGTCCGCGACCGTGTCGTGCTCGACCGTGTCCTCCGCGGCGTCGAGGGGAACGTCGGAGCGCCACGGTGATCTCGGGGAGGCGTACGTCGGTATCCGACGTGAGGCTCCCCGAGATGACCACTCCGGCGCCCCGGCGCACGCCCGGCGCCCCCGGCCGCCCCGACGCGACTCCGGCGCCCGTGGCAGTCCGGCGCCCCCGGCGCGACTCCGGCGCCGGCCGTGTGCGACCCTGTCGAGGTCGGTCGCGCCGGGTTCCACCGGGCGGGGACCGGCCGCCGGGCGAAGGGCGCCCGGGTCGCACAGGAGGTTCCGACATGGTCGCCACCGAGCCCACCTGGAGGTGGGAGGACGCCTACGCCCGGCGGACGAGGCAGGCCGGCGGTCCGATCACCGCCATCCTGGCCCTGGCCGGGGCGAGCGATCTCATCACCTTCTCCGGCGGGTTCCCCGCGCCGGAGACCTTCCCGACCGACGCCCTGGCCGACATCGCCGCCGAGGTGATCAGGACCGATGCGGCCACCGCGCTGCAGTACGCGCCGACGCCGGGACTGCCGGGGCTGCGCGACGTGCTCACCGAGCGGATCGCCGCCACCCAGGGGCGCAGGCCGGCCGACGACGAGCTGCTCGTGACGAGCGGGGGGATCGACGCGCTGGCCCTGATCGGCCGGGCACTCCTCGACCAGGGCGACCTGGTGGGGGTCGAGGCGCCGACCTACCTCGGGGCCATCACCGCCTTCCGGGGCTACGAGGCCGAGATCTGCGAGATCGACGTGGACCTGTCCCCGGGGGAGGCGGCCGGCATCGACGTCGACGCCCTCGACGGGCTCCTGCGGGCAGGCCGTAGGCCGAAGTTGATCTACGTGATCCCCGACCACCACAACCCGACCGGGGTGGGGCTCGGCGCCGACAAGCGGGCCCGGCTGGTCGAGCTGTGCCGCCACCACGGGATCCTGCTGATCGAGGACGTCGCCTACCGCGAGCTCGGCGACGACGCCACGGCACCGCCGAGCCTCTGGTCGCTCGGACCCGACGTGGTCGTGCAGATGGGCACCTTCTCCAAGACGTTCTTCCCCGGCGTCCGCCTCGGGTGGGCCGTCGGGCCCGCCGCGGTGGTGGCCGAGATGGTGACCGCCAAGCAGAACTCGGACCAGTGCGCCGGAGCCCTGGGCCAGCGCCTGGTGGAGGAGCACATCCGGCGGGGCGGCTACGACGCCCAGCTGCCCCGCTCACGCGCCCTCTACCGCGAGCGGCGCGCCGCCATGCTCGACGCTTGCGCCGCCCACCTGCCGCCCGGCGTCACCTGGACCCGGCCGTCCGGCGGGTTCTTCACCTGGCTGACCGGGCCCGGCGCCTTCGACGCGGCGGCGACGACCGGGCGGGCGGAGGCCGCCGGCGTGGCCTACGTGCCGGGCGCGCCCTTCTACGCAGGGGCGGGCCGGGGCACCAACCAGATCCGGCTGGCCTACAGCCGGGCCACGACCGACGAGATCCACGAGGGGATGCGCCGCCTGGGCCCGCTCCTCGCCGCCGGTTCCTGAGCCGCCGGTTCCTGAGCCGCCGGTTCCTGAGCCGCCGGTTCCTAGTCCGCCGAGCGGCTGACGGCGGCGCGGAGCCGGTCGCCGACCCGCGCGGCGCGAGCGGTCGGCCGGGCGGGGCGCCAGGCGATGATCATCAGGCACCACAGCAGGTGGCTGGCCACCGGCGCGACCAGCCCGCCGGTGAGGGCGAACAGCGCCCCCCACCACGCCCCGCCGGCGACGGCGGCGAGGATGAGGATGGCCTTGCGCTCCCAGACGTGGACCAGGCCGTAGACGACGAGGCCGATCACCACGCCGGTGCGTGACCAGAGGAAGCCACGGAAGAACAGCTCCTCGGCCGGCCCGGCCACGGCCAGGACCAGGGGAATGACCGCAGCCGGGGCGCGGCCACGCTTGCGGTACAGCTCGGCCACCTCGTCGGCGAGGGCGGGGGCCACCACGACGAGGAGCTGCTCACCGACCCAGAACACCCCGTAGAGGACCACGCCGGAGCCGAGCCCGACGGCCAGCTCGACCGGCCAGCTGCCGTGGGTGAGCTCCCTGCCGATCCGCGCCGGCGACGAGGCCACGGCGTACACGGCGATGGCCAGACCGGCGATGGTGGCCCGCGGCCAGAAGGTGGCCTCGGGCCCGACGAACATGAACCCCCAGGCGACGAAGCCGACCACGATGCCGGCCGCGACCCCGCCCGTCACCCCGTGCAGCGCGCCGAGCAGGAGAAGGCTGTGCGTAGTCACGGACTTCGATTATCCATGGAGCGGTGCGCGTACTCGTCACCGGAGCGACCGGGTTCGTCGGTCGGGCCCTTGCGCCGGCGCTCGAGGCGGCCGGTCACCGCGTGGTCGCCGGCACCCGACACCCCGACGACTACGAGGGCCCAGGCGACGCGGTGCGCCTCGACCTCGAGGACCCGTCGACCGTCGGGGGCGCCCTCGACGGCTGCGACGCCGCCTACTTCCTGGTGCACTCGATGGAGTCGAGCGGGGACTTCGCGGCGCGCGACCGGGCGGCGGCCAGCGGGTTCCGGGACGCGGCCGTCGCACGGGGCGTGCGGATCGTCTACCTCGGCGGCCTCGGGGACCTGAGCGAGGCGGCCGGGCGCAGCGCGCATCTCCGGAGCCGCCACGAGGTCGGCGCCATCCTGCGCGACGGCGCCGACACCGTCGAGCTGCGGGCCGCCATCGTGATCGGCCGGGGCAGCGCCAGCTTCGAGATCCTCCGCCAGCTCGTCGAGCGCCTGCCGGTGATGGTCTGCCCGAAGTGGGTGACGACCAGGTGCCAGCCGATCGCCATCGCCGACGTGGTGCGCTACCTGGTCGGCGCCCTCGACGTGGCCGCCGGCAGCTACGAGGTGGGAGGCGCCGACGTCCTCACCTACGAGGTGATGCTGCGCCGCTACGCCCAGCTGACCGGCCGCCACCGGCTGATCCTCAAGGTCCCGGTCCTCTCACCCCGCCTGTCGTCGCACTGGATCGGCCTGATCACCGACCAGTCGCCCGCCGTGGCCCGGCCGCTGGCCGACGGCCTCTCGGTCGAGGTGGTGGTGCACGACGACCGCATGGCGGCGCTCGTGCCCTTCGAGCGGATGGGCTACGACGACGCCGTGCTGGCGGCGCGTGCCGAGCCGCAGACCGTCTGAGCGGCCCCCGGGTGACGGGGCTCAGGCGGCCCGGTCGGTCGGGCGCTGGCGCGCCTTGCGCAGCTCGTTGACGACGGGGATCAGCGACAACACGATGACCACGGCGATGATCGGCAGCAGGTAGTGGTCGACGTTGGGGATCGAGTTGCCGGCCACGTAGCCGGCCAGGGTGACCCCGATGCTCCAGACCAGGCCCCCGAGGAGCTGCCAGAGGAGAAACGTCCTCCCGTCCATCTCCAGGATCCCGGCCAGGGGGTTCATCAGGGTGCGCACCCCGGGGATGAAGCGGGCGATCACCACCGCCTTGGCCGGCCCGTACCGGTTGAAGACCTCCTCGGCCCGGTCGACGTAGCGCCGCTTGAACAGCCGGGAGTCGTCGCGGGCGAAGAGGCGGGGGCCGGCCTTCCTCCCGAGGACGTAGCCGGTCTGAGCCCCGAGCACGGCGCCGACCGCCGCGCAGATCAGGAGGAGCGGCAGGTTGATGTGGAAGTGGTGCAGAGCCGAGTCGGTCGAGCGGTGCGTCGACGCCAGCAGGCCGGCGGTGAAGAGCAGCGAGTCGCCGGGCAGGACGATGCCGAGGAGGATGCCGGTCTCGGCGAAGAGCACGATGAGCACGCCGAAGGGCGTGGCCGTGCCGAAGAAGTTGAGGATCTGCGTGGCGCCCACGCCGACCGATGGTACTTGCGCCCCGCCACCGCTTCTCCAGCTTGGCCGAAGGTTTGCCTCCGCTTCGTCGTGACCGGGTGGACGGCCCGACCGGAGCCGGGTGCCGCTCGCCGGCCGCCACGGGTACGCTGCGCGACCGACGACCGCCGCGCGACGGTCCCCCGTTCCCCGCATCTCCTCCCCACGAGCCTCCCATGCCCAAGCCCCTCGTCATCGTCGAGTCCCCCGCCAAGGCCAGGACGATCGCGGGCTTCCTCGGTGACGACTACGTCGTGGAATCCTCGATCGGTCACATCCGGGACCTGCCCCGCAACGCCGCCGACGTCCCGCCCGCCTACAAGGGCGAGCCCTGGGCCCGGCTCGGGGTCGACGTCGACAACGACTTCAAGCCCCTCTACATCGTCTCCCCGGAGAAGCGCGACCAGGTCCGCCGTCTGAAGGCGCTGCTCAAGGACGCCAGCGAGCTGTATCTGGCCACTGACGAGGACCGCGAGGGGGAGTCCATCGCCTGGCACCTGCTCGAGGTGCTGGCCCCGCGGGTGCCGGTCAAGCGGATGGTCTTCCACGAGATCACCAGGCCGGCCATCGAGCGGGCCGTGCGCGAGAGCCGCGACCTCGACCGGCGCCTGGTCGACGCCCAGGAGACCCGGAGGATCCTCGACCGGCTCTACGGCTACGAGGTCTCACCGGTGCTGTGGAAGAAGGTCATGCGCAACCTCTCGGCCGGGCGCGTGCAGTCCCCGGCCACCCGCCTGCTCGTCGACCGCGAGCGGGCCAGGATGCGCTTCCGCTCGGCCGACTACTGGGACCTGGCCGGCACCTTCGAGGTCGCCGCTTCGAGCGCGCCGGCCGAGGACAAGCGGGGCACGTTTCCCGCCACGCTGTCGTCGGTCGACGGGCACCGCCTCGTGGCCGGGCGCGACTTCGGCGAGGACGGCACCGTCACCCGCGCCGACGCCGTCCGCCTCGACGAGGCCGGCGCCAGGGCGCTCGCCACCCGGATCGAGAACCGGCCCATCGCGGTGCGCTCGGTCGAGGAGAAGCCGTGGCGGCGCAGCCCGGCCCCGCCGTTCATGACCTCGACCCTCCAGCAGGAGGCCGGTCGCAAGCTGCGCTTCTCGTCGTCGCGGACGATGCGCGTCGCCCAGGACCTCTACGAGGCCGGGTTCATCACCTACATGCGCACCGACTCGACGACGCTGTCCGACCAGGCCCTCGACGCGGCCAGGGCCCAGGCGCGCGAGCTCTACGGCGACGCCTACGTTCCGGCCTCGCCCCGGCGCTACGAGAAGAAGGTCAAGAACGCCCAGGAGGCCCACGAGGCCATCCGCCCTGCGGGCGAGTCGTTCCGCACCCCGGAGCAGACACGCCTCTCCGGCGACCTGCGCCGCCTCTACGAGCTGGTGTGGATGCGCACCGTCGCCTCGCAGATGGCCGACTCGGCGGGTCGCAGCGTGCAGGTCCGCCTGGGCGTGACCTCGACCGACGGCGAGGACGTCGAGCTCGCCACCGGCGGACGGGTCATCACCTTCCCCGGCTTCCTGCGCGCCTACGTCGAAGGGTCCGACGATCCCGACGCCGAGCTCGGCGACCGTGAGGTCCGCCTCCCGGCCCTCGCCGTCGGCGACCCTCTCGACGCCATCGAGCTCACGGCCGAAGGCCACGCCACCTCGCCGCCGGCGCGCTACACCGAGGCGTCCCTCGTCAAGGCCCTCGAGGATCTCGGCGTCGGTCGCCCCTCCACCTACGCCACGATCATGGAGACCATCCAGAACCGCGGCTACGTGTGGAAGAAGGGCACCGCCTTGGTGCCGTCGTGGACCAGCTTCGCCGTGATCAGCCTGCTCGAGCAGCACTTCGCCCGGCTGGTCGACTACGGCTTCACCGCCGCCATGGAGGAGGAGCTCGACGAGATCGCTCGCGGCACAGCCGAGTCGGTGCCCTGGCTGACCCGCTTCTACTTCGGCACCGTCGGGCCCGGCATCGCCGCCGGCGGCGACGGCCCGACCCCCGCCGACCTGCTCGCCGATCCCACCGCCGTCGCCGCCCCGGCTGCCGGCACACCCGCAGCCGCCACCCCCACGGCCGGCCGTCCTGCCGCCGGCCGTCCTGCGGGCGGCACCCCTGCGGCCGGCACCCCGGCGGCGGCCCCCTCCCGGGGGGCGAGCTCCCCGGCGGGCACGGAGGGCGGCGGCGGCCTCAAGCAGCTGGTCTCCGCCCAGCTCGGCGAGATCGACGCCCGCGAGATCAACTCGGTGCCGATCGGCACGGCAGCCGACGGCCAGGCCATCGTGTTGCGCGTCGGGCGCTACGGGCCCTACATCCAGAAGGGTGACGAGCGCGCCGGCGTCCCCGATGACCTCGCCCCCGACGAGCTGACCTCCTCGCGCGCGGAGGAGCTGCTCGCCGTCGGATCGAGCGACCGGGTCGTCGGCACCGAGGAGGCCACCGGCCTCCCGATCATCGTCAAGGCCGGCCGCTACGGCCCCTATGTGCAGGTCGGCGAGGCCGACGAGGTGGACGGCAAGCCCCGCACCGCCTCGCTCCTGTCGACCATGGACCCCCTCACCGTCTCGCTCGACGACGCCGTCAAGGTCCTCACCCTCCCCCGGACCGTCGGGGCCGACCCCGCCACCGGCGAGGAGATCGTCGCCACCAACGGCCGGTACGGGCCCTACGTCAAGAAGGGCACCGACTCCCGCTCGCTCGAGACCGAGCAGCAGCTCTTCGACATCACCCTCGACGAGGCGCTGGCCGTGTTCGCCCAACCCAAGCTCCGCCGAGGCCAGCGCACCACCCCACCTCTGAAGGAGCTGGGCGCCGACCCGGTGACCGGCGGCCCGATCGTCCTCAAGGACGGCCGGTTCGGGCCCTACGTGACCGACGGCACGACCAACGCGTCGTTGCGCAAGGGCGACACCGTGGAGGACCTGACCCCCGATCGGGCCGCCGAGCTCCTCGCCGACCGCCGGGCCGCCGGGCCCCCGGTCAAGCGGGCCAAGAAGGCGGCGGCAGCCAAGAAGACCGGCGCAGCGGCGAGGAAGACCGGCGGGGCTGCGGCCGGGAAGACCGGCGCGACTGCGACCAAGAAGGCGGCGACCAAGAAGGCTGCGGCCAAGAAGGTCAGCTCGGGTGCGGCCGCAGCACGCGCCACCGGGACCCGGGTGGCGGCCAAGGCCAAGAAGGCCGGCGGCCCGTCCCCCTCGGCCCGCTCGGCCGGCCCCGACTCCTAGGCCGCTCGTTCCCCGGCCGGTCCGGCCCGGCTCGGTCCGGTTGGCCCAGTCCCGGTCGGCCGGCCAGGTCCGGCCCGGTTTGTCGGTCGGTCCGGCTCGGTCCCGGTCGGTTGGCTCGGTCCGGGCCGGTCGGCTCGGTCCGGGCCGGTTTTGCGGTCGTTGCTCGTCGTCTGGCGCCATCCGGGGTCCGGAGAACGCTTCGGACCTGCGAACAGTCCGCCGATCGAGCCGTCCGGGGTCCGGAGAACGCTTCGGGCCTGCATCGGGCGGGCGGTCAGCCCAGGTGCCGCTGGAACCACTCGAGGATGATCTCGGCCCGCATCACCCGGTGCTGGGGGCTCCCGGCGCGAGACAGCTCGTGGTTCTCGCCGGGGAAGCGGACGAGCTCGGGGTTGCGGCCGAGGAGGCGGAGCGACACGAACAGCTCCTCGGCCTGCGAGATCGGGCAGCGCAGGTCGTCCTCGGAGTGCATGAGCAGCAAGGGGGTGCGCATGTCGGCCACGTAGGTGGAGGGGGACTGGCGGACGTAGACGTCGGGCCGCTGCAGGTGGGTCCAGCCGACGTAGTCGCGGAAGAACCCGGAGATGTCGCTGTTGTGCTCGGCGGTGACCAGGTTGTTGACCGCCCGCTCGGAGATGGCCGCCTTGAACCGGTCGGTGTGGCCGACGATCCAGCTGGTCATGTAGCCGCCGTAGCTGCCGCCCTGGACGCCGAGGCGGTCGGCGTCGATCCAGTCGAAGCGCTCGAGGGCGGCGTCCATGCACGCCATCACGTCGTCGTAGTCGACGCCACCCCAGCCCGAGCCGGGGTCGCTCTCGGCCTCGGGCCAGCGCACCGCCCGGCCCCACGCCTCGGTGTAGCCGCTGCTGCCCCGAGGGTTGCAGTAGACGACGCCGAACCCGGCGGCCGCCTGCAGCTGGAACTCGTCGAAGAACCCCACCCCGTACTGGGTGAACGGCCCTCCGTGGACGTTGAGGATGGTCGGGTACCTGGTGGCCGCCCCGGCGTCGATCGGCGCCATGGCCCAGCACTCCACCTCCGCGCCGCCGGTCGACACGGCGGTGAAGCGCTCGATGGCGCCGAGCGCCACCCGCGAGCGCAGGGTGGACCCGTGGTCGGTGAGGCGCCGGGGCTCCCGGCCGGTGGCGTCGGTGACCCACACGTCGCCCGGGTGGGTCACGGTGCTGGCCGCGAAGGCCACGGTCCCGCCGGCGCCGTCGAAGGACCGCACGACCACGTCGCCGTCCACGACCGTGCGCACGCCTGCCGGCGAGAGGGCGAGGACGTGGATGCGTCCCTGGTCCTCGGCCGACACCAGGACCTCGTCGTCGGACCAGACCGGCGGCCGGGACGCCCCGTAAGGGGCGAGGTTGCGGTCGATCTCGGCGCCGATCCGCTCGTGGGCGCCGGTCGTCGCGTCGAGCAGCCAGACCTGACCGTGGCGGGGACCGTCGGCCGGTGTCGGGTCGACGAGGGCGGCGATGCGCCGGCCGTCGGTCGACCACGACAGCGCGCTCCACGCGGCGGTGGTGTCGGTCAGCTTGGTCTCGTGCCCGGAACCGTCGGCGTCGATGATCCACACGTCGTTGCGCAGCTCGAGGTCCCAGTCGGGCTGGCGGGCCGACACGAAGGCGATCCGGCGGCCGTCGGGGGACCAGGCGGCGTCGGACGCGGCGAACTCACCGGAGGTGAGGGCCAGCGGGGGCGCCGACCCGTCGAGGGGGACGACGTGCACGTGGGGGGGGCGGTCGAAGACCCAGTCGTCGCCGTTGTGCCGGGCGAGCAGCCGGGTGACCCGCCGTGGCGGCATGTCGGCCGCCGCCTTGGTGGCGCCGGGGGCGCCGTAGGTCTCCGGGTCCCGCACCCGCCCGACGAAGGCCAGGCGGTCGCCGGTCGGCGACCACGACAGCTCGGTGATGTCGTCGGGCCACCGGCAGACCACGACCGGCTCGCCGGGGCCGACGGCCAGGACGTGGACCTCGCGCTGCCCGTCGTCCGCGGTCGACACCCACGCCAGCATGGTGCCGTCGGGCGACCAGCGGGGCGTCACGTCGGCCCGGTCGCCGGTGGTGAGCGGCCGCCCGGGGCCCCCGGCCGTCGCCGCCATCCAGATGCGCGTCCGGCTGCGGTTGGCGTCGAGGTGGCAGGTGGTGAGGGTGTAGGCCACCCGGCCGCCGTCGGGTGACACCGCCACCTCCCCGACGGTGGTGAGCAGGCCGATGTCGATGGGTCGCATGCCGTTCACGCCCACCGAAGGTAGCGAGGGTGAGCCCGTCGCGCCGCCGCGACCGCCCTGGACGGCGCCGGAACCTCGCACCGTGACGGGACGGGGCGTTGGTTACGCTGCCCCGATGCGCGGTCGCTTCATCGTGATCGAGGGCGGCGAAGGGACCGGCAAGTCGACGCAGGCGGCCATGCTGGCGGACCGGATCGGCGCCGTCCTCACCCGGGAGCCGGGGGGCACCGCGACCGGCGAGCGGATCCGCTCGCTGCTGCTCGATCCCTCCCTGCCTCCCGTCGGTGACCGGACCGAGGCGCTGTTGATGCTGGCTGCGAGGGCGCAGCACGTCGACGAGCTGATCGAGCCGGCACTCGCCGCGGGCCACGACGTCGTCTGCGACCGCTTCAGCGGCTCGACCCTCGCCTACCAGGGGCACGGCCGCGGGCTCGGCACCGATCAGCTGGCCACCATGTCGGACTGGGCGGCGGGCGGCCTCAGGCCCGAGGTCGTGGTCCTGCTCGTGGTGCCCCCGGCCGCGGCCACGGCGCGCCTCGGGGGTCGTGGGGGCGCCGACCGCTTCGAAGCCGAGGGGGCGGGCTTCTTCGCTCGCGTGCAGGAGGGGTTCGAGACCCTGGCCGCAGACCCGTCGTGGCGCCTGGTCGACGGTCTCGGCACGGTCGACGAGGTGGCGGCGCGCATCGACGCAGTGCTGGCCAGGCGCGCCTGAGGCGCGGTGCTGGCCGGGCGCGCCTGAGGCGCGGTGCTGGCCGGGCGCGCCTGAGGCGCGGTGCTGGCCGGGCGCGCCTGAGGCGCAGGGTCAGTCGGGCCTGCGGTTGCGGAGGATCCCCTCCACCAGGTGGCGCAGGCCGTCGGTGCCCGCCTCGGACATGGCCGCCTCGATCTCGGCTCGCAGCCGGGTGGTGTCGACCGTCGCCAGCGTCCCGAGCGCGGTCTGCAGGAGGTCGAACGCCTGGGCGGCCGGCGGCGGCCCGGCCGGAGCCCTCGGGGGTCCGGTGAAAGGGGGTCCGGTGACGTGCGGTCCGGCTCCGTTGCTGGCCGGGACGCCGTTGGCCGTCGGCGTCGGGGGGCCGTCGAGGTCGCCGGCGGGCGCAGGGTCGGCGGACGGGGGGTGAGCGCCGGGCCACACGGCGGCGGCCACCGGCTGACCTTCGGCGGTGGGCGTCGGCGCCGGGCGGGACCCGGCCAGCGGCGGCTCGGGGGAGGAGGACGACGAGACGGAAGAGGAAGAGGGGAACGACGCCGCGTCGTGGTCCGCCCCGTCGGTCGGAGCGGGGGGGCCGACGGCGCGCCAGTAGACGAGGGCCGCCTCGCGGCCACCGCCCGCAGCGGGCACGGCGTCGGGGATGGTCCCGACCACCCGCCATCCGAGGTCCTCGTAGAGGCTCCTGGCCCGGTTGGACTCGAACACGAAGTTGAACTGCACGGCGTCGAAGCCGGCCAGCGGGGCCCGCTCGATCGAGTCCTCGATCAGCAGGCGGCCGATCCCGGATCCGCGCTGCGCCGGGGCGACGACGTAGCCGGCGTTGGCGATGTGGGCGCCGAGGCCGGGCTGGTTGGGCCGGAGGTAGTAGGCCCCGGCGAAGCGGCCGTCGACGACGGCGGCGACCGTGACGGTCACGGGGCGGACCCAGACGTCCTCGAAGACCGGCCGCGTCAGCGGCGGGGTCTGGGGGTAGCCCCCACCGTCGGCGACGACCTGGGCGAAGGCGTGGAACAACTCGTCGACGTGGGCCGCCTCGATCGGGCCGATGGTGACGGCGCGCTCGTCCGGCGACGCGACGGTCCTCGAGGCTCCGACGTGGTCCATGCGGGCCAGCGTACGGCGCGCTCGCCGATGAGCGCTGGGCGCCACGAAACGCCGGCAATGGACCGCTCCCTGGCAACGGTAGCCTCACCTGGCCCCGCCCCACCACGCACCCGGAGGTCCCGACGACCGACGTCCTCGCCAACCCCTTCTGGCACGCCTTGACCGGCGCGCACACCCCCTACGCGGCGGGCGTGGCCTGCGCCGCCGGTGAACCGCTCGCCGCCAGGTACGACCCCGACGTGTCGCCATTCTCCGCGGTGGGCGAGCCTGCGGACCCCGCGGGCTGGACGGCGTTGGCCGGGCTGGTCGCCGGCGGGGACACCGTCGTGGTGTTCGTGCCGTCGGACGTGGCCGAGGCCGAGCCGTGGACCCCGGCCGGGTGGGTCGCCGGCTTCGACCTGCGCGGGGTGCAGATGACCGGCGAGGCCATGGACCCGGGACCGTCCGACGGCCTCGAGGTGCTCGGCCACGCCGACGTGGCGGAGATGCTGGACCTGGTCGAGCGGACCAGGCCGGGACCCTTCGAGAAGCGGACCGTCGAGCTCGGCGGCTACCTCGGCGTGCGGGAGGGTGGTCGGCTGGTGGCCATGGCCGGACACCGGTGCCGCCCCCCCGGGCACACCGAGATCTCCGCGGTGTGCACCGACGCCGACCAGCGGGGCCGGGGCCTGGCCGCCCGCCTGGTGCGGGCCACGGCCGCGCCGATCCTGGCGCGAGGCGAGGTCCCGTTCCTCCACACCGGCCTGGCCAACTCGTCCGCCATCCGCGTCTACGAGCGTCTCGGGATGCGGCCCAGCCGGGAGGGCCGCTTCGTCGGCCTGCGCCGGGCGTGAGCGGTCACAGCCCCCGGCCATGATGGGGGACGTGGCCGACCTGTTCGCCCTCGTGCCCGGCCAGCCTGGCGCGGTCGCCGCCCTCACCGCCGCGGCGAGCCGTCCGGTGCACGCCTACCTGCTCGTCGGTCCGCCGGGCACGGGCGTGCCCGAGGCCGCGCTCGCCTTCGCCGCCGCCCTCCTCGATCCCGTCGGCGACCCGGGGGGCGACCCGGCCAGGCGGGTGCTCGCCGGGCTCCATCCCGACGTCGTGGTGGTCGAGCGGGCCGGGCCGTACATCACGGTGGACACCGCCCACGAGGTGACCAGGATGGCGGCGCGCAGCCCGGTCGAGGGCGGCCGCAAGGTGCTGATCCTGCAGGACTTCCATCTCGTCAGGGAGGCGGGTCCTGCGCTGCTCAAGACCATCGAGGAGCCACCGGCGTCGACGGTGTTCGTGGTCCTCGCCGAGCACGTGCCGCCCGAGCTGGTGACCATCGCCAGCCGGTGCGTCCGGGTCGACTTCGCCCCGCTGTCACCCGGAGCGGTCACCGCCGCGCTGGTCGCCGAGGGGGTGGACGCGGACGTCGCCACCCGGCTGGTCGACGCCGCCGGCGGTCGCCTCGACCGGGCCAGGCTCCTCGCCGCCGATCCCGACCACGAGCACCGTCAGCGGACGTGGGCATCGGTGCCGGGCCGCCTCGACGGCACGGGCTCGACCGTGGCCGCCGTGGTCGACGAGCTGGTGGCCGGCCTCGACGCGTCGGTGGTGCCGCTCAGGTCCAGGCAGGAACGCCAGCTGGCCGAGCTCGAGGGGGCCAACACCAGGGCCGTCGAGGTCAACGGCAAGGTCGGCCGCGGGGCTCGGGGTGGCATCAAGGCGGGGGTCAAGGACCTCGAGGAGCGCCACAAGCGGGAGCTGCGCCGGCAGCGCACCGACGAGCTGCGGTCCGGCCTCGCCGTCCTCGCCGGCGTCTACCGTGACCGGCTGGCCGACGAGGACCGCCGCGGCGCGGCCATCGACGCCATCGACGCCATCGACGGCCTCGGCCGGGAGCTGGTCCGCAACCTCGGCGAGACGCTCGCCCTCCAGGCGCTCCTCTGCCGCCTGGTGCCCGCCTGACCGCCCGCGCTCGCCCGCCCGCGCCCGCGGCCGCTCAGCGGTCCTCGGGACGCGGAGGCACCGTTCAGCGGTCTTCGGGAGGCGGAGGCACCGCCCCATGGGCGCGCAGGCGGGCGACGGCGTCGGCCGGGTAGCCCACCTCGGCGAGCACCTCGTCGGTGTGCTCCCCGACGAGCGGGGCCGGCCGGCGGACCTGCTGGGGCGCGTGCTCGAAGCGCACCGGCGGCTCGATCACCTTGTAGCGGCCGCCGTGGGGATGCTCGGCGTCGGGCAGGCGCTCGACCAGGTCATCGAGGGTGTTGACCTCGGTGGCCGGGACCCCCGCCGAGCGGCAGAAGGCCAGCCACTCGGACGTGGTCCGCGTGGCCATGATCTCCGCCACCCGCTGGTAGAGGGTGTCGGCGTTGGCGATGCGGCCGCGGCCCGAGGCGTACAGCGCCGGGTCGAGCAGGTCGCCCCTGTCCGCCTCGCCGAAGATGGCCTCGTAGTGGCGCTTGGAGTAGGGCAGCACGTGGATCCAGCCGTCGGCGGTGCGTTGCGGCTTGCGGTTGGGTGTCAGGATCCGCGAGTAGCCCGCCGGCGCGAGCGGCGGTCGCGGCACCGCTCCTGCACCGTGCTCGACGAGGACGAACGCGGTGGCCGTGTCCTCCATCGGCACCTCGATGTGCTCCCCGTCGCCGGTGGTCGCCCGCCGGTACAGGGCGGCCGAGACCGCGTAGGCGATGCTCAGCCCGCACAGCTTGTCGGTGAAGATGGTCGGCACCAGCGCCGGCGTGCCCGTCTGGATCCTGGCGGCGTCGGCCACGCCGGTCCCGGCCTGGATCACGTCGTCGTAGGCCGGGTCCTCCTGGCGGGGGCCGCCGGTGGCGTACCCGTGGGCCTCGCAGTACACGACGTCGGGGCGGACCGCAGCCACATCGGCATAGGTGAGACCGGCCCGCTCGAGGCTGCCGACCCGGAGGTTGGTCACCACGACGTCGCAGGTCGCGGCGATGGCCAGGACCGCGTCGCGGCCCTCTGGGCGGCGGTAGTCGAGGCGCACGCTGCGCTTGTTGCGCATCAGGTTGAGCGCCACCCCCGACAGCTGCGGGTGGGGTCCTGGCCCCATGACCCGGTTGGTCTCCAGCGTGGCGCCCTCGATCACCACCACCTCGGCGCCGAGGTCGCCGAGCAGCTGGGTGGCGTAGGGGCCCATCACGACCGTCGACAGGTCGAGCACCCGGATCCCGGCCAGCGGACCCGTCGCCGCCGGCGTGGGCATCAGGCGGCGTCGTCGACCGGCGGGTGGCGCAGATCCCACCGGGCGACGGCTTCGAGCTGGGCGGCGAGCGCGATGAGCAGCTCCTCGCTGCTGGCCGGCCCGATCAGCTGCACGCCGACCGGCAGCCCGTCGGCGGTCATGCCGGCGGGGACGTTGATGGCCGGCCAGCCGAGCACGTTCCACGGCCAGGCGTAGGGGCAGGCGCCGGCGACCACCCGGTCCGTCGCCAGGTCCGACAGGCCGTCGCACGCCCCTGCGGCGAGGGGCGGCAGGGCGGTGGTCGGGGCCAGGACCACGTCGAAACGCTCGAAGATGGCGCCGATCCGCCGGGCGAACCAGCTCTCGGCCGCTCTCGCCGGGCGCAGCAGCGGCCCGACGACCAGCCCGGCGTCGCAGTTGCGTCGCGTGCGCCGGTCGAGCAGCCGGGGGTCGGGGAGCCGCTTGCGCCACTCCCTGAGCCCGGTGTAGCTGCGCGGGACGAAGGTGGTGCCGATCAGCCCGTAGGCCGGGTCGGCCTCCTCCACGTCGTGGCCGAGGCCCCCCAGCCGCTCGGCCACGGCGCCGATCGCGGCGAGGATCTCGGGGTGCAGGAAGGCCGGCATCAACGAGAACGGCACCGCCGTCGAGAGGGCCACCCGGAGCCGACCGGGCCGGCGGTCGACGGCGAGCCGAAACGGCGCTGACGGGGCCGGCGGACGGTGCCGGTCGCCCGGATGGGACCCGGCGACCACGTCGAGGAGGGCGGCGGCATCGGCCACCGTGCGGGCCATCACCCCGTGGGTGGTGAGCCCGTGGAAGGCCTCGGCGTCCGGCCACGACGAGATCCGGCCGCGCTGGGGCTTGATCCCGACGATGCCCGTCCACGCCGAGGGGATGCGCACCGATCCGGCCCCGTCGGACCCGGTGGCCGCGGCCACGACGCCGGCGCTCACCGCGGCGGCGGAGCCCCCGGACGACCCGCCAGGCGAGTGGGCCCCCGACCACGGGTTGCGGGTCACGCCGAAGGCCTCGCCCTCCGTGAAGGGCCACTGGCCGAGCTCGGGGGTGTTGGTCTTGCCGATGATGACGGCCCCGGCCACCCGGAGCCGGCGCACGATCTCGGCGTCGGCGACCGCCGGCGGGAACTTGCCGCGGCAACCGAAGGCGGTCGTCTCGCCCTCCACGTCGGTGTCGTCCTTGACGGCGATGGGCACCCCGAGCAGGGGGGCCCGCTCGCCTGCGGCCAGGCGCACGTCGGCCTTCTCGGCCTCCCTCCTGGCGGCCGCAGGGCGGAGCGAGCGGAAGGCGTTGAGCGTCCCCTGGGTCGCCGCCGCCCGCGCCAGCGCGCCCTCCACCAGCTCGACGGCGCTGACCTCACCGGCGGCGAGGCGCGCCGCCTGGGACTCGAGGCTCTCCCAGCGGTCGGGGGTGGGGGTGGGCGGCACGGGCTCCTCGGGACCGGACCCGGCGGATCCGACCCTGCGACCGTATCCGGCCGGCAGGGGGGCGCCCCCGCCCCTCAGCGGCGGAGCGCGCTGCCGGTGTCCGCGGCCTCCGCCGCGGTCAGCTCGGCCGCGGGCTGGGCCTCCAACCGCTCGTCGGGGATCGGCTCGCCGGAGCGCACCGAGCGCCCGTAGGTGCCGGCGGCCAGCCGGCCCTCGGCCCGCTCGACCGCCTCCAGGCCCTCCCGGACCTGGGTCGCCACGGCGTCGTCGCCGCCCTCCTCGGTCAGGGGCTCGGCGCTGTCGTCGTGGTCGGCCAGCCCGTCGCCCGGCAGGGCGTCGCGGTGGCCCGCGGTCATGTCGGCCAGGAGCCCCTCCAACCTGCGCCGCTCGTCGGTCAGCAGTTGCGTTGCTCGTGCCTCATCCACGTCGGGTCCTCTCGTCACTGTTCGTTCCTGCGCCGTTGTACCCCGCCGGCGCCGGCTCCAGACGGTCGGGGCGCGCCCTGCGGGCGTGGTGGGGCCTCGCGGCGCGGGCGGCTCGGGCAGCAGCGTGGTGGGGTCTCGCGGCGCCGGCGGCTCGGGCGACCTCGGGGCGGGCTCGGGCAACTTCGGGGCGGGCTCGGGTGACTTCGGGGCGGGCTCGGGTGACTTCGGGCGGGCTCGGGTGACTTCGGGGCGGTTCGCGTTGGTATCCGACGTGGGGGACCCCAAGAATCGTCGGGGCCGGCCGGCGTGGGCTTCGCAGGCGTCGATCGGCCGGCGTGGAGCCGCCCCGGAGCGCGACGGCGTCGGGCCCGGCGGGTAGGGGGAGCCACGACGACGCGACGGTGCGGCGGGCTCGACGGGATCGACGAGAGGCAGACCGATGGCACTGCACAGCGGCACGGAGCGCTCCACCCACCAGGCCCACCGGGCCAACCCGCTCCACGGGGAGACCAACCCGGCCTACGGGTCGCGGATCGAGCCCCCCATCCGGTCGCTCCGGGAGGACCCGATCCCGCCCGAGATGGCCTACCGGATCGTCCACGACGAGCTGCTCCTCGACGGCAACGCCCGACTCAACCTGGCCACCTTCGTGACCACGTGGATGGAGCCCCAGGCGGACCGGCTGATGGCCGAGTGCGCCGAGAAGAACATGATCGACAAGGACGAGTACCCCCAGACCGCCGAGCTCGAGCGGCGCTGCGTCAACATCCTCGCCGACCTCTGGCACGCCCCCGGCGGCGGCCAGACCGACGCGGTCGGCTGCTCGACGACCGGCTCGTCGGAGGCCTGCATGCTCGGCGGCATGGCCCTCAAACGGCGCTGGTCCAGGCGCGCGGGCGCCGGCGGCGGCCGACCCAACCTCGTCATGGGCGCCAACGTGCAGGTGTGCTGGGAGAAGTTCTGCAACTACTGGGAGGTGGAGGCGCGGGTGGTGCCGATGGAGGGCGACCGCTACCACCTCACGGCCGACGAGGCGGTGGCGCACTGCGACGAGAACACCATCGGCGTGGTCGCCATCCTCGGCTCCACCTTCGACGGCAGCTACGAGCCCGTGGCCGAGATCGCCGCCGCCCTCGACGCCCTCCAGGCCCGCGCCGGCATCGACGTGCCCATCCACGTCGACGGGGCGTCGGGCGCCATGATCGCCCCGTTCCTCGACCAGGACCTGGAGTGGGACTTCCGCCTCCCCCGCGTGGCGTCGATCAACACCTCCGGCCACAAGTACGGCCTCGTGTACCCGGGAGTCGGGTGGATCCTGTGGCGCGACCACGACGCCCTCCCCGAGGAGCTGGTGTTCAAGGTCAACTACCTGGGGGGCGAGATGCCCACCTTCGCCCTGAACTTCTCCCGCCCGGGCTCGGAGGTGGTGGCGCAGTACTACACCATGCTCCGCCTCGGCTTCGCCGGTTTCCGGGCCGTGCAGCAGGCCTCGCGCGACACCGCCATGGACCTGGCGGGGCGCATCGGGGCCATGGAGCCGTTCCGACTGCTGACCATCGGCGACCAGCTCCCGGTGTTCGCGTTCACGACCAGGCCGGAGATCACGGCGTTCGACGTGTTCGACGTCTCGCGCCGGCTGCGGGAACGGGGCTGGATCCTGCCGGCGTACTCGTTCCCCGCCAACCGCACCGACCTGAGCGTGCTGCGCATCGTGGTCCGCAACGGCTTCCTCCAGGACATGGCCGACCTGCTCATCGAGGACATCGAGCGCCTCCTGCCCGAGCTGGCCGCCCAGTCCGAGCCCCTCGACTCGCCGTCCGCGGCCGAGAGCTTCCACCACTAGCACGAGCGCGGTCAGGGGGCGGGCGGGGGCGGCCGTCGGTCTGGTGGGCGTTGGCCGGCGGGGGCGGCCGTTGGCCGGCGGGGGCGGCCGTTGGTCTGGTGGGCGTGCGCGGCCGTTGGTCTGTTCGGCGTTGGCGGGCGGGACGTGCGGTCGCTCGGCAGGGGGGCCCGTATCTGCGGTCACGGGACGGCGCTCACGACCGGCGATCGTCCGCAGTCCTGGGGCAACCTGGCGATGGTCCGGAGAGCGGCCGTTTCGTGGGGAGGGCAGGCGCTGTCCCGGGCCGGCGCGCCGCGCCGGCCGAGAATGGTTGCAGCGCCGGCTCCGCCGGCACCGTCTTCTCCCGGGGCCGGCGCCGCCGGCCCCGCCGGACCTCCCGCGCCGACCGGGCGGTCCGGACCGCTCCCGGCGGCCTCCTGCGCTGACCGGGCGGTCCGGGCCGCCGCTACTGCGGTCGCTTGGCAGGGGGGCCGGTATCTGCGGTCACGGGACGGCGCTCACGACCGGCGATCGTCCGCAGTCCTGGGGCGACCTGGCGATGGTCCGGAGAACGGCGCCCGCCGGCCCGACCGCCCGCCGGCCCCACCGCCCGCCGGCCCGACTGCCCGCCGGCCCCACCGCCCCCCACGCTCCCGCCGGGCCCACGAACAGCCGGGTCACGCCCGGTTGGCGGCGACGACCGACTGGGCGTGGGCGAGGAGGGCGGCGCGCAGCTCGGGCGGGGCGAGCACCTCGCAGGGCAGGGGGAGGCCGGCGAGATAGCGGACCATGCGCTCGAGGCTGGTGGCGCCGACGTGGACGACGGTGGCGTCGTCGCCCTCGGGGATCACGGCGACGGCGTTGGGCACGACCTTGGCCACGACGGCGGCGGGCGCGTCGAGCCGGATCCTGGCCTCGTAGGGCCAGGCCCGGGTGCTCAGGCCCTGGCGCACGAAGGTGACGGCGTCGGGTGGGTCGGGCAGGACGAACGGCGTCCCCACCTGCTCCAACGCCCGCATCCGGTCGACCCGGAAGGTCCGCCAGTCGGCCCGGTCGACGTCGCGCGCCATCAGATACCAGCGGGGACCGACGCGGACCAGGCGGTAGGGCTCGACCAGGCGGTCCGATGCGGTGCCGGTGCGGTCGGCGTAGGCGAAGCGGACCCGTTCGGCCCGGTCGCAGGCCTGGGCCAGGCCGACGACCATCTGGGATGCGACCCGCTCCGCGGGCTCCCATCCGGCCTGGGCGGTGGCGGTGTGCAGGGCCCGGACGCGGGCGGCGAGGGGCTGGGGGAGGAGCGAGTCGAGGCGGGTGAGCACCGAGATGGCCGCGTCCTCGAGCCCGGTGACGCTGCCGTCGACGGCCGCCCGGAGCCCGATGGCCACGGCCATGGCCTCCTCGTCGCCGAGCAGCAGGGGCGGCAGGCTCCCGCCCCGGCCGAGCTGGTAGCCGCCGGCCACGCCGGGGGCGGCCTCGACCGGGTAGCCGAGCTCGCGGAGGCGGTCGACGTCGCGGCGCACGGTGCGGTCGGTGACGCCGAGCCGCTCGGCCAGCTCCAGGCCGGTCCAACTCGCCCGGTGCTGCAGGAGGGAGAGCAGCGCCAGCATGCGCCCAGGGGTGTCACTCACGATGGGCGGACGCCGTCGGGGGATGCGAGGGACACGACGCCAGGATATTCCCCTATTCAGGACAGAAACTGTCCGCATCGAGCTTTACCTTCGGCTCATGACCACCACCGAGCAGACCCAGGGAGCCGCCGCCATGCCCGATCCTGACGCCAGCCCACCGGCCGCCGACCCGAGGCGGTGGAAGGCGCTCGCCGTCCTCGCCCTCGTGCAGTTCATGCTCGTGCTCGACGTCACCGTCGTGAACGTGGCCCTGCCCCACATCAAGGTCGACCTCGGGTTCTCGCGCAGCGGGCTGGCCTGGGTGGTCGACGGCTACGTGCTCATGGCCGGCGGGCTGCTGCTGCTCGGCGGACGACTGGCCGACCTGCTCGGGCGCAGGCGCCTGTTCCTGATCGGCGTCGGGCTGTTCGCCGCGGCGTCCGCGCTGAGCGGGGCGGCGGTCGACTCGGGGATGCTCGTGGTCAGCCGCTTCGCCCAGGGCGCGGCGGAGGCCATGGCCGCGCCGGCCGCGTTCGGTCTCGTCGCGCTGCTGTTCCCCGACGCCAGGGAGCGGGCCAAGGCGCTCGGGATCTTCGGGGGGATCGCCGGCCTCGGTGGCACCCTCGGGCCGATCATCTCGGGCGTGATCCTCGACAGCCTCGACTGGCGCTGGATCTTCTACATCAACATCCCGGTCGCGCTGGTCACCATGGTCGCCGTGCGCCACCTCGTGTCGGAGAGCCGGGCCACCACGGCGCGCGTGGGCCGTCCCGACGTGCTGGGCGCCGCCCTGGCCAGCGTCGGGCTGGTGAGCGCGGTCTTCGGGCTGATCCGGGCGGGGACCGATGCCTGGGGCTCACCGATCGTCGTCGGGCCGATCGTGGGCGGGGTGGTGGTGCTCGGCCTGTTCGTGCTGCGTGAGCACCTGGCGGCCAACCCGCTGGTCCCGCTGCGGTTCTTCACCAACCGGACCCGGGTGACGGCCAACATCGTGACGCTGTGCTTCGCCAGCGTGTTCTTCACGGTCTTCTACCTGCTGACCCTGTTCCTCCAGCAGGTCGAGGGCTACTCGGCGCTGCGCACCGGCCTGTCGTACCTCCCCTTCGGCGTCGGGATCAGCGTCGGGATCGTGGCCGGGTCCAAGCTGGTGGTCCAGGTGGGGGTGAGGGCCCTGCTGGCGGTCGGCTTCGTGCTCGGTGCGCTCGGCGTCGGCCTGCTGTCGGGGCTGAGCGTCCACGGCTCGTACCTGACCGAGCTGCTGCCCGGCATGGTGTCGCTGGCGGTCGGGTCGGGCCTGTGCTTCACCGGGTTCTCCAACGCCTCGGTCCACCAGGTGTCGGCGGAGGACGCCAGCCTGGCGTCGGGCGTGCAGAACGCCGTGCAGCAGGTGGGCGGGGCCGTCGGCCTGGCCGTGCTGGCCACCCTGGCCCTGCGCCACGCCACCGCCGCGACGCACCACGGTGTGGGGTCGGGCGCGGCCTCGACGTCGGGCACCGTGCTGGCCCTGCGGGTGTGCGTGGGGGTGATGGTGCTCGGGGCGCTCCTGGTCGCCGCCCTCTTCGAGCGGGGCGTGCGGGTCGTGGACCCGGTCGTGCTCGAGGGGGGTGCGGCGGTGGCCTGAGGCGCGTCGGAGAGGATCCTGGGGAAAGGGGGGCCGGCGCGCGCGTCGGTCCCTCTTTGCGCGCTCAGCCCGGCTGCCGCGGCGCGAGGATCCGATCGAGGGTGTCCATCACCGAGACCGTCTCGTCGAGGGGCATGACCTGGCTCTCGGTCAGCCCGGCGGCCACGCAGCGGGCCGCCTCGTCGGCCTGGTGGCGCAGGCCCCGCCCCTCGTGGCCCTGCGCCCAGCGGTCGGTGCGTCCGTGGCGGTCGGTCAGGGTGAACGCGCTCGGCGCGTGCCACGGCGGGTCGATCTCGATGCGGGCCTCCGTGCCGACGATGGCCGCCCTGACCGGCGAATCGGCCGACGAGGCGGCGGTGACCACCGCATGGGCGCCGGTCGGGTGGGTGAGCAGGGCCGAGACCAGCCCGTCGACGCCGGTGAAGGCGGGCTCGACGGCGGCGAGCACCCCGTCGGGCGGCCCGAGGATCATCGACGCGAACGAGACCGGGTAGACGCCGAGGTCGTGCAGGGCGCCCCCGCCGAGCTCGGGGGCGAAGAGCCGGGACTCCGGGTCACGGGGGAACCAGGCGCCGAAGTCGGCCATCACGGTCACCAGCTCGCCGAGGTCGCCGGCGGCGATCCGGCGTCGGATCTCGACCACGTGGGGCAGGAAGCGGGTCCACATGGCCTCCATGGCAAACACGCCCGCCGCTCGCGCCGCGCCCGCCACGTCGCGGGCCTCGGCGCCGGTCATGGTGAAGGCCTTCTCCACCAGCACCGGCCGGCCGGCGGCGATGGCCGCCACGGCGTTGTCCCGGTGCATCGGGTGGGGCGTGGCCACGTAGACGGCGTCGACGTCGGGGTCGGCGACCAGCGCGTCGTAGGAGCCGTGGGCCCGCGCCACGCCGTGGGCGGCCGCAAACCGCCCCGCCGACTCGACCGTGCGCGACCCGACGGCCACGACCGACCCCGAGGCGGTGAGCTGCAGGTCGTCGCAGAAGGCGGCGGCGATGCGGCCGGTGCCGATGATGCCCCATCTCAGCGGGGGGACCTCGCCGGTCCCGGGTGATGCCGGCGTGGTCATGGGTGCCTCCGTGGGTGCGCTTGCCGTGGGTGCGCTTGCCGTAGGGGCGCGGCGAGGGTGGCGAGGACGTCGGTGAGGGGAGGTCGGGACGGGCTGCGGCCCTGCTCGACGTACCACTCCCGGCCGAAGGCCAGCGAGAACAGCGGGCCAGGGAGGCGCAGGAAGCGGGCCAGGGTGCGCGCCGGCCCGTTGCCGGTGGCCTGGCTGGCGTGAGCGGCCATGGCGGCCCGCTTCGCCGCGAGGTGGGGCCGCACGTCGACGCGATGGGTGATCCGCTCGGGGGCCGTGAAGGCGTGGTCGAAGCGCGCCCGGCGGAAGTCGGGGCCGAGACCGGCCCACGAGGGGGCGAGCAGGAGGGCCCGCTGGATGGCCCTGCGGTCGACCGTGGCCTCCAGGGCGACCGGTGTCCCGGCCAGCCGGGCGGCGAGCGTGCCGACGGCGTGGACCCGGCGGTGGTCGGGATGGCCGTAGCCGCCGGCGGGGTCGTAGAGGCAGACGGCGTCGGCCCGCTCGTCGTCGAGGATCCTCGCCAGGCGCTCGGCCGGCCCCTCCGGGGAGATCCGGGCGAAGGCGTCGGGGGCGTGGCTCGGCGCGTCGGCCATGCCCGAGTCGGCGTAGCCCAGGCCGGCCAGCGCAGCCACCCCGAGGGCGGTGGCGGAGGCGGCCAGCTCCCGGTTGCGGAGCTCGCCGAGGTCGCCGGTGGCGGTGACCGACGACGCTGCGAGGCCGGCCTCGCCGGCGGTGGCGGTGACCAGCACGACGCGGTGGCCGGCGGCGGCCAGACCGGCCATGGTTCCTGCGGTCAGGAGGGCCTCGTCGTCGGGGTGGGCGTGGAAGAACACGACGGTCCGCACCGTGTGGGCGTCGGTCGGCACCGTGTGGGTGTCGGTCGGCACCGTGTGGGTGTCGGTCGGCGATCCGCTCACCGGGGCGCGGTCGTTCCCCGCACCGTCGGCCCACGGACCGTCAGCCCACGCACCGCCGCCGGCCGCGTGGCCAGCTCGGCCGCCTCGGCGTAGAGGTCGTCGCAGCGGTCGAGCACCGCCTCCCAGGTCACCGGCGGCGGGGTCTCGGTGTTGTGGCGTTGCAGGCGGCGCAGCTCGGCCGGCCGGGACGCCAGCCTGACGATGCCGTCGACCATCTCGTCGTCGTCGGCCGCGAGGAGGCCGTCGACGTCGTGGCGGATGAAGTCCCCGACCCCCGAGTCGCGGTAGGCCACCACGGGAAGGCCCGCCGAGCGCGCCTCGAGGGCGGCGATGCCGAACGACTCCAGGGTGGCGGCGGCCACGTACAGGTCCACGTCCCGGTAGAGCGAGCGGATCTCGGCGTGCTCGGCCTCGCCGTGGAGGCGCACCCAGTCGCCCATCCGGTGACGGCCGACGGCGTGCTCCACCCGGGCCCGGAGTGGGCCGTCGCCGATGACGAGCGCTTCGAGCCGGATGTCGGAGGGGATCCTCGCCCTGGCCTGGCGGAGCATGCGCAGCAGGTGCAACGGTCGCTTGCGCGGCGCCAGCCGACCGACGGTGGCGACCACCACCCGCTTCGGGTCGCGGGGGAGGGCCTCGACGCGCCACGAGGGGGCGTCGACCCCGTTGGGGACCACGGACACCCGCGAGCCCGCGCCGACGATGCGGCGGACCTGCTCGGCGGCCACGTCGCTGACCGCGGACCAGGCGAGCGGCCATTGGCCCCAGCCGGTGAGCACGTCGGCGGTGCGGAACAGGGGAGTGGCATAGGCCCACAGCGAGTGGACCGTGACCGCCACCGGCATCCCCGCCCTCGCCAGGGAGAAGGCCGAGACGTAGCTGAGCGGCGAGAACGCCGACGCGTGCAGGTGGACCACGTCGGCGCGGGTCCCGAGCACCTCGTCGCGCCCACGCTGGCTCCACGCATAGCGGATGGTGCCCGTCGTGGCGCGTCGGCTGCTCGGTTCGACCACCCGGATCCCGTCGTGGTCGCGGCCGGCGCCGACGGTCGAGGTGACGACCTGCACGTCGTCACCGCGCCGGTGCTGGCGGGCCGCCAGGTCGTGGACCTGGCGCTCGATGCCACCCGTGCGGGGCAAATAGCAGTCGCTGACGTGGACGATCCTCACGGTGTCCACCGGCGGTGGCCGGTGGGGTCGACGACCCCCCCCACCGCCCGCAGGACACCACCACACGTTCGCACCGTGGGCGAGACACTAGTTGCGGACCCCGGCACAGCCCCGGCCACGCCGCTACCGTCGCGATCGGCCCTCGGAGGGCCCGCGGTCGGGACGGTGGAGGCCACCAGACGTTGCAGCACAACGAATTGCTCGTCATCGTCCTCAGCCTCGCGGCGGCGTTCGCCTTCGCGGCGTCGAGCTCGCTCAAGCACGTCAGCGCAGGGGACGCGCCCGACGCGCAGACGCTGGCGCCGAGCAAGCTGCGGACCTTTGCCGTCGCCACCCTCTCGCACCGGCTGTGGCTGGGCGGCGTCGCCTTCGACGTCGCCGGCCTGGGCCTGCAGCTCGTCGCGCTGCATCTCGGGGCCCTGGCCGTGGTCCAGCCCCTGCTCATCACCGGTCTGCTCTTCGCCCTGGTGTTCCGCCACTACTTCTCCAACTACCACGTCACCCGCCGCCAGGCCGGGTGGGCGGTGGGCCTCACCGTCGCCCTGGCCGGGTTCCTCCTGCTCGCCGGGACGGGCGCCGTCGCCAAGCACGAGACGGCCGACCGCCTCCCCGCGCTCGTCGCCGGAGTCCTCGGCGCGGTGCTCGCCGGCGTCTGCATCGAGCTCGGCCGGCGGCAGCGCTCCGAGGGTCGCTCGGCCGCGCTGCTCGGCATCGCCGTCGGCGTGATCTACGCGGCCACTGCCGCCCTGCTCAAGGCCCTCACCGACATCGCCACCCTGCACCCCCTCCACCTGCTGATCAGCTGGCAGCTGTACGTGGTCGTCCTTCTCGGTGCCGGCGGGTTGCTGCTCAACCAGGTGGCCTTCCAGGCCGGTCCCATCACCTCCAGCCTGCCGGCCACCGCGACGGTCGATCCGCTGCTCAGCATCGTCATCGGCGTGCTCGTCTACGACGAGCACATCCGGCGTGTCGGTGGGGGTCTGGTGCTCGTCGCACTGCTGCTGCTGCTGGCCATCGCGGTGTTCCAGCTGGCCAGGACGTCCGCGGACTGAGCCCCGGCGCGCCCTGCTTCGCGCACGTGCCGACCGGCGGCAGAGGCCCGGCCCGGTTGCGCTGGCGCAGTATCGGTCGCTCGACGCGCCCGCTCTCTGGGTTTCGAGGTCGATCGGCCGGTGCCACTGGTTCCGAGGTCGATCGGACGCGCTCCTTGCTGTCGATCGACCTCAGTCGCGAGGGTCAGGCCGAGCGGCGTGTCGATCCGATCGGGCGCCGACGTGCCCCTGCTACCTTGACGGGGTCCGACGACCACGTCTGCCATTGGCGTCCCTCACACCGAGTGGCGCACAGCGGTGGCCTCACGGGCAGGCCCGAGTAGCTCAGACGGCAGAGCAACGCACTCGTAATGCGTAGGTCAGGAGTTCGATTCTCCTCTCGGGCTCCGCGAAAGAGCAGTTCAGAGAAGGTGCGGCCAAAAAGCTCCACCGCTTCGTCGGGCTCGTGTCTAGTACCTCTCCCAGGAGGCGGCGATGCGGGGAACGAAGGTGGAGGCCAGACCGGGCGTGTGGCATCTACGGGTCTACGACCGCAGGACCGAGGGCCAGGTCCGCCGTACGGTCGTAGGGAGCGCCCGGCAGGCCGACACGGCGATGGCCAAGCTGGTCACCGAGGTGGAGGCCGGCCAGGTCGTCGCCGGCAGCGTGGCGCTGACCGTGGTGGAGTTCCTCGAACGCTGGCTCGACCACGTCCGCCCCACCCGGCAGCCGGGCACGGTCCGCTCCTACGACCTCCGCACCCGGCGGCTGAAGGCGGAGATCGGCAAGATCAAGCTGTCCAAGTTGACGACCCAACGCGTCGACCGGCTCTACGCCGACCTGCTGGCCGGCGGGATGTCGGCGGCGACGGTCCACATGCACCACGCGGTGTTGTCGACCGCGCTGCACCAGGCGGTGAAGTGGGAGCTGGTGGCCAAGTCGGCGACCGACAACGCCAGCCCACCGCGCGCAGCGCGCTTCCGGGTGGAGCCCCCGCCGGTCGAGACGGTCCGGGCGCTGGTGGCCCGCGCCGACGAGACCAACCCGGTGCTCGGGGCGGCCATCATGCTGGCGCGATCACCGGTTGCCGGCGCGGCGAGCTGTGCGGCCTGCGCTGGTCCGACCTCCACCCGGCTCGCCAGGTGATCCTGGTGCAGCGTGCGATCAAGGGCTCCGCCGACGGGTCCGGGGTCGTGGTCGGGCCGACCAAGACCCATCAGGACCGACGCGTCAGCCTGGACGCAGCGACCCTCGCCGTGCTCGACGCCCACCGCCGCAGAGCGGAGGGGTGGGCGCGCGACGCCGATGTCGCCATCGCCGCCGACGGCTACATCCTCACCACCGACCCGACGGGGCGGATCCCGACGGACCCGGACACGATCACGCAGGCGTTCGGCCGCCTGGCCGCTCGGATCGGCGTGCACTGTCGGTTCCACGACCTCCGGCACTTCACCGCCACCCAGCTGATCGGCGCCGGCCAGGACCCGGCCGTGGTTGCCGGCCGGCTCGGCCATCTCGACGCCACTACCACCCTGCGAATCTACACCCACGCGCTGGCGGAACGCGACCGCGCCGCCGCGGAGGTGATGGGTGCGCTGATGGCCTCACCGACCGGACCGGCCTGAGCCTGCCTCGTCGGCCCCAGCGGCGGTGGTCGCGGCCACGAACGCCGGCCAGTTGATCCGGATGAGCCGGCCGATGCGGAACAGGCCGGGGATCTCGCGGCGCACGGCGCGGTAGCCGCTGTCGAGCGAGCAGCCCAGTCGCCGGCACCACTCGGGCACGGAGATGAACTCGACATCGGTGGCGACGGGGGCGGTGTCCATGGCGGTGTCCTCCTGCGAGGCGGTCATCGGGGGGCGGGCGGTTGCGGTCAGGTCCATGGGGGGATTCCGACGTAGGCGGGGTGGGTGCCGTTGAGCCAGAGGGCGGTGCCGGGGTGGTGTTGGCGATGGTGTCGACGGGGAGCCGGGGCCGCCGGTGGGGGCTGGTCGATGTAGAAGTGCGGGGGAGGAGGTGGTGGCTGCGGTTTCGGCTGGTGACGGGGACGTCGGTGTCGCCGGCGAGGGCGGAGACCTGTTTCAGGGTGGTGAGGTCGGCGATGCCGGGGAGGAGGAACCCCGACGCGCAAGTCCAATCCGGGTCCAATCCAAGAAAAATCTCGATTGGACCCGGACCCTCATATCCCCAGTTCAGACCCGAATTGGAACCAGAACCCAACCTGGAATCCAACCTGGCCGGCCGTCGACTCTTGCCGTGGAAGATGATGACGAAGCGGTCAGGTCGAGATCCCGCGCCCAGCACCCCCCGGTCCTCGCCCAGGGCCGAACCGACCACCCGGCGCGCCCGCCCGGGCGACCATCATCGCGCCGGAGACACCTCGACCCGAGGGCAACCCGAAGTGAACGCAGCGAACGGAGAGGCGCCAGCAACACCCCCCGCAGCCCACCCCCGGGGCAGCCGGGCGGGTACTTCCCATCGACGCGAGAAGGACGCCGTCGCGAAGTCGGTGACGCGTAGGATCTGTGACGTGGATGACGCAGTGATGTCCAATGAGGACCGGGCGGAGCGCGCCCGATCGGGGCGCGGCTCGCTGGCCTATCTGGCCAAGGGCCAGCCGAGCGTGGTGGACGAGCTGCTCGCGGAGCGCCGGGCCGAGGCCGGCCGCAACGAGGACGCCGGTCGGCGGGCGTCGCGCCCGGCACCGCGCTAGTTGGCGGTCGTCCTCGACGCCAGCGCCATGCTGGCCTACCTGCTCGACGAGCCCGGCGCCGCGATTGTCGAGGAGGCCAGGGTCGACGGCGACGCCATCGTGTCGGCGGTCAACCAAGCCGAGGTCCTGACCCGGCTCGTCCGCCTCGATGAAAGCCTCGCCCTCCGGATCGCGGACGGCTGGAGGCCGACTGGCCCGTACGCCGTCGAGACGTTCCTCGACCTCGACGCGGCCCAGGCCGCGCAGCTGTGGCCCGTCACCAGACCGCTGGGTCTGTCCCTCGCAGACCGCTCCTGCCTGGCCCTCGGTCGCCGCCTCGACCTTCCGGTCCTCACCGCCGACCGAGCATGGGGACAGCTCGACCCCGACGCCATCGGCGTGGACATCCGCCTCGTCCGCTGACCCGGCGCACCGGCGATCACCCTGGTGACACTGTGGGAAGAGAATTGGACCTCGCAGCCACCACGACTCCGAGCCCATTGACCAGGCTGACGACGACCGGGGAGGACGCCCGACCCCGACGACCCAACAGTCAGGACCAGCGTGCGGTCACGACGCTCCCCCTTTCCCCTTCCCGCCTCGTCGGTCAACGATCGTGGGCCGTCACCTACGAGACAGGCGTGCCTTCGAGGGGCGCGACGAGGCGAGAGGCGCTCCGGTAGTCGCCGGCCCGGATGGCGTCGACGGGTCGGAGGTCGTCGAGGCGCGCGGTGGGCTTGATCAGCCAGACCGGGGTGTAGGTGGTCTCCATGACCTGGGCGAGGCGCTCGACGAGCGCGGTGAGCTCCAGGACGCGTGTGGCATGGGCGCGTGAGGGGGTGCGCTCCCCGCGGAGCCAGCGTCGGGTGCTGCTCGGGTCGCCGCCCGTCGCCGCTGCGAGGTGCGACGTGCTCAGGTGGCCGAGTTGCGACACCCGCGATCCCGCCGGCCAGTGAGGTCTGGCGAGATAGTCACCATGCCCGAATCCCCTACATGACCGCACGCAGAACGTTCGCCAAACGCACGGCAGCTCTGGTCGCCCGTTTCAGCGCGCGGGGGGACGCAGCCGGGCCTGGCGGGACTGGTAGGCGGTGGCCAGAGCGGCGGGGACGGGCTTGTCGGCCTGGTGGTGGGCGCGCTTGATGGCCCGCCAGACGCGGTCGAGCTCGGTGCTGGTCGTGGCGGCGTCGAGGCAGATCAGATGGAGGTCGGCGTGGAGGGGGTCGGCGAGGAGTCCCCGGCCGGCGGCCCAGCGAGGCAGCCCCAGTCGTCTGTGCGCAGCGCGTCGCGGGCCAGGGCGGCGTCAGCGGTGACGGTGGTGGTGATCTGGGCGGCCAACGGGCTGGTGTGGAGCCAGTCGTAGCTGCAAGTGCGGGCCCCGCCGGCGGCCGGCTCCCCCCGCACCAGGGCGAGCGCTCCGGTGGGGTTGGTTCGGGCGAGGGTCTGGTAGCGGTGCCAGTCGGTGCCGACGGCGGTCCATGTGTAGCCGGTGCGGCCCCCTCGGGTACCCGGCCGGCGCCGAGGGCCTGGCGGGCCTGGTTGAGGTAGGAGCGGACGGTGTCGGCTTTGAGCGGCCGGGTCCGTCCGGGGTTGAAGTGGTCGCAGAGCCGCTCGGTGGGCCAGGGCCGTTCGGGGTGCAGGGCGAGGAAGGCGAGCAGCTCGACCACGGTCGGGTTGAGCGCTGCTCGAGCGTCGGGCAGGCCGATCAGGATGACCGGTCCGAGGATGGCGATCTCCACGGTGCCGTCCGGCAAGCCGGGTGGCGGTGGCGGCTCGAACACCGGCGGCACGGGCCCCGGTTTGACCGGGCTGGCTGGCGTCTGGTCGGCGAGGTGGGCGGCGACCGTGGTCGGCGGGGCGGTGGGGCTGGCGGCGGGCTCGGTACTGGAGAGGGCGCCGCCGGCCAGCCGGGCGGGGCCGACGCGGGCGGGTCGGGCAGCGCGGCCCAGGTGAGCGCTGCGGCCTGATGCCGCCAGCGGGTCCGGATGGTCGTCGCGGCGACCGCCGCGCCCGCCACGACGGCGATGGCCGGGAGCACCAGTGCGTACAGCCCGGTGCTGGTCCCTGCGCCACGCGTCGGGCTGGCGGCGTGCGGGGCGCCGAGGGTGGGGGCGCGGCCGGCGGCGAGGCCGATGGACCGGTAGGCAACCGGATGGGTGGCGGCGTGGGCGGGGACGGCCGGGGCGGTCGGGGCGGGGATGGCGATCGGGAAGGTGACCGGCGGGAGGGTGTCGGTGGTGATGGGTCCGGCGAGGTCGCCGATGGAGAGATCGGTGAGGTGGATGGTGAGGGTGGCGTGGTGATGCCAGCGGGCACGGGGAAGGCGTACCGGTCGGGGAAGACGCCCTGGTTGGCGGTGTCGGCACCGCCGCCGGGGATGACTGTCGTGTCGATCGGCGTGCCACCGGTGGGGGTGAGGGTGATCTGGTCGGCGGGCAGGGGCCGGTAGAGGTGGGCGATGCCGGCGGTGTCGATGCTGGAGATGCCGAGGGTGACCCAGGCGGGGGTGCCTGCGGGTGGGGTCTGGTTGGGGCCGGCGGGCCCGTAGCCGCTGAGGGTGACGGTGTGGAGGGTGACGGCCAGGGTGCTCCTCGGGCCGTAGGTGAACATGGGGATCCTCCGGCTGACGGTCTGGTCGACCGGGACCACGGTCTCCCAGTCGCCGGGCGTCCGGTAGGTCACCGCCGGCGACGGTCCCCTGCGGTGCAGGCCGGCCAGCGAGAACATCTGGCCGGTCCCATCCGAGGACACCCGCACCGATACGTCGGTGACCCGGATGGGCTCCGCGGCGGCCCAGTAGGTCGGGCCGGTTTCGGCTGCGGTCGACGCGCCCGCGGGTAGCGGGAGCGGGGTGGCGACCTGCCCGTCGACCGACGTGGCCGTGGCCGAGCCAAGCACGGTCGCGGCCGACTCGTAGCCCGCCAACCGGCCATCGCGAGGCACGGCCAGCGGGGCGGGCAGGGACGGCAGGAGGTGCACGACGCTGCCGCCGTGGGCGGGGAAGCCGCCGCGGCTGGTCCGGTGGCGAGCGTGCGGGCACGGCCACGACGAGGGCTGCACTGAGGGTCCGTAACCGGGTCCAGGCGATACCGGAAGCATGGAAAGCCACGCCGATGACCGTCTTGTTGCCCGGCCCCGGCGGGCGGTCAGCGTCGTCGTCGTTGCGTTCGGGGCCGGTCGTGACCCAGAAGAAGAGGCAGGCCAACCTGCCGGTGGCCTGCCTCTGACCCGGAAGGACGCATCGTGTCTCTCGACCATGCATCCGTCGTGGTCTTCGACATCATCGACGTGGCCGTCATCACCGTCGCCGTCGTCCGCGTCGCCCGACTCCACCCTGATCGGCCCAACCACCGGGCCTGGTCCAAGTCGGCCTGGATCCTCCTTGCCGTGCTCGTCGGTTGCCCCATCGGGCCCGTCATCGTCCCCGTCGGCGCCCTCCTGGCCATCGCCCGCACCCGGCGACACGGCCGACGGCCCGGGGCCGCTCCCCGTCGCCGGAGGCCAGCGACCGAAGCCATGTAAACGCGCCCGGCGACGTCATCGGGTTGGACCAGGACACCGGTCGACGCCCCGAGGTGGAAACGGGAAGGCCTGGACAGCTCCCGGATCGACGCACGCTTGGGCTCGTGGGCCGGTCCCATGTCACTGGCGGAGAGGTGGTCTCTTCCTCCTGGCGGGCGACAGTGACCAGCAGATGTCAGTCACATCTGTGACAGACAACTTGACCCTGTCGACAGTCGGCAGTAAGTTGGCAAACGACGTCGACCGCGTCCAGGCCTAACGGGGGAGGATGCTTTGGTGAACGAGAAGACGCTTCCCGCGATGCTTCCGCGGGCGACTGCGAGCTACTCAAATCAGAGCGCAGCGGTGCTGAAGGGGATGATTCTCGCCGGCCATCTCAAGGCTGGTCAGCGCATCAATGAAGTCGAGACTGCGCGAGCGCTGGGTATCAGCCGGGCGCCGCTCCGAGAGGCAATTCAGGCTTTGGTCAACGAGGGTCTCCTGGTTGCTGTCCCGACCCGTGGCGCATTTGTGCGGACATTTAGCGAGGACGAACTCGAGGACCTGTACGAACTGCGCATCGCTCTTGAAGTACACGCACTGTGGCTGGCCTCGGTTCGTGCCTCGCCCGAGCAGCTCAGTGAGCTCCACATGTTTCTGGACGAGACGAGCACGCGTATGGAATCTCCTGGTGCAAGACATTACCCCGGCGAACTGGACTTCCATCTCCGTGTGTTGGAGCTCTCTTGCAGCCGGGAGCTGCTCGCCGCCGCCAATTCTATAAACCAGCGGATCAGCCTGGCCAGGTCTCGCTCAGGACACGAGTCCGAACGAGCTCAGCATGCCTTCGAGCAGCACCGGATCATCGTCAGACATCTCCAAAGGAAGGAGTTCTCGGATGCCTCCGACCTCCTCAAACTACATCTGCGGGAGTCACTGGCGAATGCGCTTGTCATTTTTAGGCATGACTTCCAGGGTAACTAGCGTTGCTTACTTGTAATAAGTGTCACGCTCTGCTCCATGCTCCAAGATAGTTAGGATGATCAAAGATTTGAACGTCGAACAGAATCTGCGTACTCGAGTCTCCCAGGCTTCGCCGCTTCTTTTGCCCGGCGCGGCAAATGCCCTCACGGCACGGTTGCTGGAGAGCTACGGCTTCGAGGCGGTGTACGTCTCCGGTGCCGGGGTAGCGAACACATACCTGGGCGTGCCCGACATTGGCTTGCTGACTCTTACCGAGCTGACCAGCCACGTCGCTGCGATCCGGGAGGCCGTCACTGTCCCGCTGATCGTGGATGCCGATACCGGATTCGGTAACCCGATCGGCGTGGACCGGACCGTCCGCCTTCTAGAGCGCGCCGGAGCGAACGCGATCCAACTCGAGGACCAGGTCGCTCCGAAGCGCTGCGGACATTTCGCTGGAAAGACCGTGATCCCGTGCGAAGACATGGTGCACAAGATCCACGCCGCTTTGGATGCGCGCCTGAGCGACGACCTGCTCATCATTTCTCGAACCGACGCTCGCGAAGTGAACGGGTTCGACGACGCCTGCGACCGGGCCAACCGATACTTGGCCGCCGGGGCCGATTTAGCCTTCGTCGAATCTCCCCGGACCGAGCAGGAACTAGCGGAGATCCCGAGACGCGTACCGGGGCTGCACGTGGCAAACATGGTGGAGGGCGGCCTCACGCCGATCCTGCCCCTGCAGCGGCTTGAAGAGATGGGCTTCTCGGTTGTCCTCTACGCCAACAGCGCGATGCGCGCTGCGATCACCGGCATGCAGGAGGTGATGTTGCACCTGAGGGACCACGGCGATACCACCAATGTTGCTGGCCGCTTCGCGACCTGGGAAGAGCGACAGACCCTCGTCCGGAAGGACGCCTTCGATGCCATGTCGGAGAAGTACAGCGATCCTCCCTGAGCCCCCGTGCTCGCGCCCATGACATGTCCGGACCTAAACGAGAGGTAATCAGATGACTCAGACCGACGCCACACCGTGGCACCAGCCCGGCCGCTGGCTGGCCAATCCCGCCTACTGGAGCGACGAGGCACTCGCGCAACGAGCACGGTCCACCAAGCCGGCCCGCTTCATCGATTGCACCCTGTCCGAGGGCGATGACTGCGTCGGTCACCAGATGAGCTGGAGCGGGCGCCTCGGACTGATGGAGCGCCTCAGCGAAGCAGGCGTGGACGAGATCACCCTGCCTAGCCACGCCACCATCGACGAAGAACGCGACATCATCAAGGCCTACCATCGGCTCGGGCTCAAGACTCCCCTAGTGATGAAGGGGCTCGGCCTGGAACTCCCGCTGCGGGGCGAGTGGAAAGAGTACGTTCGGCGCCACGCTGGGCTCGGTGCCGAGATCATCAGCCCTATTTACAAGTGGCCGTTCCAAGATACCCTTCGCGACTTCGACGGCGACCTGAGCAAATCACAGGTAATCGACCAGCTATCGGAGAGCGCCGCGTTTTGCAAGACGCTCGATGTGCGGGTGGTCCCGTGGATCGTTGATTCCATGCGAACCCGCCTAGGCACCTCGGCCGCTTTCTACGGCGCGCTCTCGACTGCCGGTGTCGATGGCGTCTATGTCGTCGACAGCCGAGGCAACAGCAACCCGCTGGCCACCAGGGTGTACATCCGGGCCATCCGAGCGGCCATCGGGCCAGATTGCGAAATCTACGTCCAGCACCACAACGACGTCGGCCTGGCCACCGCGAATGCGCTGGCCGCCGTCGAAGCGGGCGCCGACGTCACCGACGCCAGCGTGCTTGGCATCGGTGACCGCGGCGGCTGTGTGGCACTCGAGGAGGCCGCGGTCGTGTACGAGATGTATGGGATCCCGACCAACATAAAGCTCGAGAAGCTCTACGAGCTGGGCCGCTACACCCAACAGGCCTTCGGCGTCGATCTCGCACCGTGGAAGCCGATCATCGGTGACAACTGGAACAAGGAGGAAGGCGTTGGGCATTTGGAGGGCGACACACAGGAGCTAGCAACGATCGGCGTGGCACCCCAGGTCATAGGGCGCAAGTTCGAGGGTGTCATCGGGTCGAAGATCCTGTTCGGCCGGGAGCGGAGCAGCTCATGGAGCAGCGACCCCAAGTTCCTGCGGGATCTGCTCACCGGTTGGGAAATCATCAGCAACGAGGATCAATTCCAACGAATGCTCCACCGTGCCCGGCAAGCTGTAGCCACCTCGCACGACCGGAAGTATCTGACCATCGACGAGTTCCGCGCTATTGCCGACGGTGTCGTGCTAGGCGGTGACGACAATGCCTGAGCGTCACGCGAGATTTGGCCGCAGCGCAGTCACGGCAGTTGCGCTGGCGGCGGCGCTGATCTTGGTTGCCGCGTGCGGCAGCAAAAGCGGCGCCGCGGCCGGTTCGAATTCGACAAACGTTAGCGGGTCGACAATTCCGACGAATAAGACCTTGGCAGCGGAGCTCCCGTCCGCCGTCAAGAGCGCCGGCGTGGTTAACGCAGCCATCGACCCCAGCTTCCCGGTTAACAATTACTACGCCGGCGACGGCAAGACGGTGGTCGGGCTGAGCCCGGACCTTCTCGCGGCGGTGGGCGAAGAACTCGGTGTAAAGATCAACATTTCGACCGTGAAGCTGGCCAGCATCATCCCCGGCCTGCAGTCAGGGCGTTATGATATAGCCGGCATGGTTCTGACCGACACCACCGCCCGCGAGAAGGAGATCGACCTGGTCGACTTCCAGCAGGCAGGACAGGAGCTGGTGGTGCCGAAGGGAAATCCGAGCAAGATCAGTTCTTTGGCGGACACCTGCGGACACAAAATTGCGGTTGCCGCCGGCGGGACGCCCGTGACGTTGCTGGAGAAGCAGTCAACGGCTTGTGCTGCCAGCGGGAAGCCGGCAGTCAGCATTCAGCAGTTTCCGGACGTCAACCAGGCGATCTTGGCCGTCGAGAACAACCGTGCCGACGCGACGATATCTGACTTCACCAAAACCGGCTACGAGTTGAAGCACTCCAGTGGCGCCCTCGAGCTATCCGGCAGCCAGTTCGCCACCACACTCGCCGGCTGGGGCGTACCCAAGAACTCGAAGCTCACGAAGGCGCTCAGCGACGCCATCGACACCCTCATCGGGAACGGCACCTACGCCAAGATCTTCGCGAAGTATCAGCTGAAGCAGGCCCAGCTACCGAAGGTCCTCGTCAACGCCGCCGGTAAGACAAGCAGCTAGAGCAGCGGTCATGATAAGCCAAGGCCAGGACGAAGGAACAACTGGAGAGACCCGATCTGACTGGGATCCACGCCTCCTGCCCCATGCTCGTCGGCGGCACCCGGGCACGGCCATCGCAGCCGGCGTCATCGTGTTGGTGGTGGCCTTTGCTGCCAACTCTGTCGCCCACAACCCGAAGGTGGGATGGGCCCAAGTCGGGACGTACCTGTTCAACGGCACGATCCTCTCCGGCGTTCTCACCACGATCGAGCTCACGGTCATATGTCAGCTTATCGGTATCCTTCTCGGGATTGGCTTCGGCCTATCACGGGTGTCGGGCAGCCCCTTGCTACGCGGCATATCGGCAACCTACTCATGGCTGTTCCGAGGCACGCCGGTGCTGGTTCAGCTGATCCTCTGGTTCAATCTTGGCCTGATCTTTCCCCATCTCGCCATTGGGGTCCCATTCACCTCACTAAACGTCGGGATAGGCACCAACACGCTCATCACCGCGTTCGTCGCGTCGGTTCTCGGACTAGGCCTGAACGAGGGCGCTTACATGATGGAGATCGTACGAGGAGGCATCCTGTCGGTGAGCAAGGGACAGATGGAGGCTGCGCTCGCTCTTGGCATGCCCCCGCGGAAGGCTTTGTTCCGCATCGTCCTGCCGCAGACGCTGCCGGCAGTGATCCCACCAACTGGCAACCAATTGGTCCTCATGTTGAAGGCTACTTCGTTGGTTGCGTTCGTGGCGGGTGGCGACCTACTCACCCGGGCTCAGGCCATCTACTCCAACAATTACGCGGTGATCCCCCTTCTCATCGTGGCGAGCCTCTGGTACATCTCGATGACCCTGGTCATCTCGTTCTTCCAGCGGCTGCTGGAGCGAAGAGTCAGCCGGGGCTCCGCCCAAGCTGGACGCACCCCACGGCGGCAAAAAAGGCTATCCCCCGGCCCTCGCGCGGCCCAGGGGATCGCGGCACAATCATGAGCACGCCGATGCTGGCCGTGTCGCGAGCTAAGAAGCACTTCGGCCACGTCGAGGTGCTCCGTGGAGTTGAAATCGCAGTCAACCGCGGCGACGTGGTCTGCGTGATGGGGCCGTCCGGATCGGGGAAGACAACGCTCCTGCGTTGCATGAACAACCTCGAGCAGCTCGACGAGGGTGGGATCTGGCTCGACGGCGAGCCGATCGGCTTTCGTGCCGAACGGGGAAGATTTCACGACCTGACCCCTCACGCGGCTGCACGTCAGCGAACAGAGATCGGGATGGTGTTCCAAAACTTCAATCTGTTTCCCAACATGACCGCGCTGGAGAATGTGACGAGCGGTCCGCGGTTGGTGCTCGGGGACAGAAGCGCCGGCGCGGCCGAAAAGGGTCGGGAGCTCCTCGCTCGCGTCGGCCTCGCAGAGAAAGCGGCCGTGTATCCCGCGCAGCTGTCTGGAGGCCAGCAGCAACGAGTGGCTATCGCACGGGCGCTGGCCATGAATCCGAAAGTGTTGCTCTTCGACGAGCCGACCTCAGCGCTCGACCCGGAACTGGTTGGTGAAGTGTTAACCACCATTCGTGACTTAGCTCGCGATGGGATGACGATGATCATCGTGACCCATGAGGCCAAGTTCGCCCGCGAGGTCGGCGATCGGGTCGTGTTCATGGCCGACGGGATGGTCGTCGAGGAGGGGCCGCCTGTCCAGGTATTCGAAAACCCCCAGCACGAGCGGACCAAGGCATTCGTCCGACGGATCGGCCAAAACGCTTACGTGCCCGACAAGGCAAACGGGGCTTCGCCCCAGCCCGACTAGTCGGGTGGTGGCAGCAGTCGTCTCGGTGATGGCTCGGGGGGCTCGGGCAAAGCCCCGGTGTAGATGCCGGGGCGGCCGGGGTGGGGTAATCGCAGGCTCCGGTCGAACGGGACTTGGCTGCCCGTAGCCACCGTCATGTGCCGCTCGAAGCGGTAGGGGACCCCTCTGGGGCATGAAGCTCGTCTCCAGGTAGCCGTGGCCTGGTCGTAGAGGGCCAGGTTGCGGACCTCGAGCGCGCCAGTGTCCAGGGGCGGCGGATCCGCTCACGGTGGTGGCCGCGTTCACACCGTTGCTTGGATCGCCCCGTTGGGTCCTTGCGGGTCCCTGACACCTCACGCTGTCGGCGACGTCAGGGACGAGCCGAACGCGGCCTCGCCCTGGTTGCATGGCGTCATTACGGGCTGTGCAGCCGGACTTCATGGCGGGCGTCCTCCGAGCGTCGCTCAACGGGAGGCGACGCTCCACGTGCACCGGATGGTGGCGGACTCGGGAGCGGCTCGGTGCGACGCGCTGCCAGCGCTGCCCCGTGATGCCCCGAAGCCACCTGGGCCGAGGCGGGGCTGGTCCTCGCCGGTGATCTCGGATCGGGCCGCGACGACCCCCGTCCCCGAGCACCCGGGCTGATCGCCCGGGCGATCGCCAACCTGCCCGAGGGTCTCGGCCGGCCCCGGGTGCGCGCCGATGCCGGCTACTTCGACGCCAAGATCGTCCACGGCGCCCTCGACGCCGGGGCTGACTTCGCGATCGCCGCGAAACGCAACACCGCAGCATGGCGCTCGGTGGCGGCGGTGGCCGCCGATGCCTGGGAGGACTGCTTCGACATGCCGGCGCGCAGGCGGCGGTCTGTGACTACGTCCCGACCGGCTGGCCCGAGGGGACCCGAACCGTGGTCCGCCGGGTGCGCGTCGACCCGGGCGAGGTACGCGCCGATCCCCGCAGCCGACGGCGTCGCACGATCCGCCCCGACCAGCTCGCCCTCGCGCTCGACGGCGAGGCGACCGACATCGACGCGTACAGCTTCATCTGCACCAACCTCGACGGGAGCGCCGAGATGCTCGAGTACTGGTTCCGTGAGCGGGCCTGGATCGAAGAGCGCCACAAAGACGCCAAGCTCGGCTACGGGCTGATCCACCTCCCCTCCGGGAAGTTCCGGGTGAACCAGGCGTGGATGTGGTCCCCTTACCTTGCCACCAACCCGTCGAGCTTCACCCAGTGAGCATCCGCCCGTTGGACGGACATCTCATATAGGAGGTTGTCCGTGTCCGACAAGGAGAGGACCACTGCGAGGGGTCGTCTTTCGAAGTTCCCGCCGGAGTTCCGGCGAGACGCGGTGGCGATGGTGCTCGACGAGGGCCGTCGTATCGCCGAGGTGGGTCGAGCGGTCGGTGTGAATCCGGGGACGCTCGGTAACTGGGTCGGCCTGGAGCGGATCGAGTGGGGTGACCGCCAGGGGCTGACCGCGGATGACCGGTCTGATCTTGTTGAGCTGCGAGCGGAGAACGCGCAGTTGCGGATGGAACGAGATCTGCTCAAACGATCTCTGGCCTTCTGGATCAAAGAGACGTCGACACCGTGACCCGCTACGTGGGTGTCGATGATCAGAAGGCAGCCGGGTTCCCGGTGACGGTGGCGTGCGAGGCGGTCGGGGTGTCAACGTCGGGCTACTACGACTGGGCGGCCCGCCGGGCGGCCGGGCCGACGGAGCGTCAGCTGGCCGAGGCCGAGCTGGTGGCGTTGATGCGCGAGCTGTTCGACGCCGCGGATGGCAACTACGGGGTGCCGCGCATGTACAAGGCGTTGCGTCACGCCGGGCTGGTCGTCAACGTCAAGCGGGTGGCCCGTCTGATGCGCTTGCACGGCATAGCCGGCCGGTTCCGGCGTCGCAGCATCCGCACCACCTTTCCCGGCCCTGACGACTATGTGATCCCCGATCTCGTCGGCCGGCGCTTCGCGCCTGGAGCGCCTGATGTGGCGTGGTGTCAGGACATCACCTACATCCCGACCGGGGAAGGTTGGCTGTATCTGGCCTCGGTGCTCGACCTGGGCAGCCGCCGCCTGCTGGGCTACTCGATGGCCGACCACATACGCACCGAACTTGTCCTCGACGCCCTCGGAATGGCCGTCGCGGCCCGAGGTGGCGACCACTCTGTGGCTGGTGTCATCGCCCACGCCGATAGGGGCAGCCAGTACACGGCCAACGACTACCTGGACTTCTGCCAGGCCCGCCAGCTGCGCCCCTCGGTCGGAAAGACCGGTATCTGCTGGGACAACGCGGTGGCCGAGAGCTTCTGGGAGAGCCTGAAGCGGGAATGTCTCCAAGGACGGATCTTCTCCACCCGGGCCGAGGCTCGTCGGGCCATCTTCCGGTGGATCAACTGGTACAACACGTCCAGGCTTCACACCACCCTCAACGGCATACCGCCAACCGAGTGGGAACAGCAGTACCGTCAAGCTTCATAATCACCCGTCCGGACAACGGGGAGATGCCCACAGACCCTCGGGCGTGTCGACCTCGACGGTGTCCGATCGCACGCCAAACGGGCACGACGAGAGCTGTTCTGCCTGCCCGCCCGAGTGCTTTCCCACGCCCGGGCTGTCGTCGTCCGCTTCGCTGCTGGGTGTCGCGGACACCGCCTTTCGCACAGCATTCGAGAACCTTCGAGCCCTGCCCTCCGCCCCCGCCGGCTGACACCCCCGAAAGACCCGGCCCCCGCCACCAGCCCGCCCCGGCCGCAACCCGCCGATCCCCCCGACCCCTGACGACACCCGCCCCCACACCCACCCCGAACCCCAACACCATCGCCGCCCGCCGTCACCGCCCCGACGGAGCCCCGAGCACTCTTCCCTGTGGATCTAGGTCTGACCAGGGTTTATGGTGCCGCGGTGTCAGAGGGATCCTCCGCCGTCGTGTCAGAAATCGTCTAGTGCTGGCGGGTGGGATGGTCGCCGAGGCTCGCCAGGCCAGGGAACGCCGGGTCACATTGAGGATTTAGCTCGTCGGGATATCGGCGGCGGCGCGGCCTCTCGTTACCCTCCGAGAGCGCGTCTGACGGCCGCGAGGCGGTCGTCGGCGACGTGCCACCACGTCCAGCGGCCTCGCTTCTCGCCGATGAGGAGGCCGGCTTCGGAGAGCACTTTGGTGTGGTGGGAGATGGTGGGCTGGCTTCGGTCGAGCGGGCCGACCAGGTCGCACGAGCACACCTCGGACTGTGCGGCGACCAGCGAGAAGAGCCGGAGCCGTACGGGGTCGGCGAGGGCGGCGAGAACGTGGGCCAGGTCGCTCGCCTCGACCTCGCTCAGCGGGGCCGCGACAACTGACGAGCAGCACAACACGTCGTCTGCGGTCACCGAGATGGTGGTCATCTTCGACATCACGGGCTCCAAGGATTGACAACCGTCGATACAACGAGCAGAGTGTGATCGACAAACGTCAATGTACCAGGAGGACATCCTGTCCCGAGTCCAGCTCGCCCTCAACGTCACCGACCTTGATGACGCCATCGACTTCTACTCGAAGCTGTTCGATACGGCACCGGCCAAGGTCCGCCCCGGGTACGCCAACTTCGCTGTCGTCGACCCACCGTTGAAGCTGGTCCTGATCGAGGACGCCAACCAGACGCCCGGTACCTTGAACCATCTCGGGGTCGAGGTCCCCACCACCGACGAGGTGACCGCCGCGCAGGCCCGGTTGACCGGCGAGGGCCTGGCGACGACGGTGGAGGAGCAGACGGCGTGCTGCTACGCCGTGCAAGACAAGGTGTGGGTCGACGGTCCCGGTGGCGAGCCGTGGGAGATCTACACGGTCCTGTCCGACACGGAGATGCCTGCCGGTCAGCTCCGCTCTGCCGCCCCCGGGGAGGCGGCTTGCTGCTCGACTCGCCCGGACCTGGCCGGGGTCACTTCCGCCACGAGCTCGTGCTGCTGACCAACGGCCTCTTCGGGAGGGCCGCCCGATGAGCGATGTGGTGAGTGACCGCCCGGCGGCGGGGGTGTCGGCGGATGCGCCGGTGATCGCCAAGCTCTCGTTCCTCGACCGGCTCCTGCCGGTGTGGATCGTCGCCGCCATGGCGCTGGGGATCGGCCTCGGTCGGGCGATCCCGAGCCTGAACCGGCACCTGAACGCCATCCAGGTCACCTCCGGCACGTCGTTGCCGATCTTCGTCGGCCTGTTGGTGATGATGTACCCGGTGCTCGCGAAGGTCCGCTACGGGCATCTCGGCTCGGTGGCGCGCGACCGGCGTCTGTTGGTGTCGTCCCTGGTTCTCAACTGGGTGGTCGGCCCGGCGGTCATGTTCACCTTGGCCTGGTTGCTGCTGCCGGATCAGCCCACCTACCGGACGGGGCTCATCATCGTCGGGTTGGCCCGCTGCATCGCCATGGTCCTCATCTGGAACGATCTGTCCTGCGGTGACCGGGAGGCCGCCGCGATCCTGGTGGCCATCAACTCGCTGTTCCAGATCGTCGCGTTCGCTCTCCTCGGCTACTTCTACCTGAAGGTGCTGCCCGGCTGGCTTGGCCTGTCAACCGTCGGCCTGCACTTGTCGGTGTGGCGGATCGCCGAGACGGTCCTCATCTTCCTCGGCGTGCCGCTCGTCGCCGGGCTCCTCACCCGTACCATCGGCGAACGCGCCCGTGGCCGGGAGTGGTACGAGGAGAGGCTGCTGCCCCGCCTCGGTCCGTTCGCCCTCTACGGGCTGCTCTACACCATCGTCATCCTGTTCGCCCTCCAGGGTCACACGATCACCACCCATCCCGCCGATGTCGCCCGGATCGCGCTGCCGCTGCTCGCTTACTTTGCGGTCATGTGGTTCGGATCGTTCTTTCTCGGGCGGAGGATCGGGCTGCCCTATGAGCGGACCGCAACCCTTGCTTTCACCGCGGCGGGGAACAACTTCGAGTTGGCCATCGCGGTCGCCATCGGGGTGTTCGGGGTCTCCAGCGGCCAGGCCCTCGCGGGAGTGGTCGGACCTCTGATCGAGGTCCCGGTCCTGGTCGGGCTCGTGTACGTGTCGTTGTGGTTCCGCCGTCGCTTCTACCCCACCTCCGCCGGCCCGCCCCGCACCGGCAGCCCGTCGATGAGAGACCGAGCCTCCGACACCAAGGACGGGACATGACCGCAACACTGGACCCCGCGACCCGCAGACGTTTGGCCCGGGACATCGAGCTGCTCGGCGAAGAGTTCGCCGGGGTCTTCTCCCTCGAAACGATCGAGGGCTACCTGGCCGAGTCCCTCGAGCAGTTCGCCAACGCCCGAGTCCAAGCATTCGTGCCGATCTTCGTCAACCGTTTCGCGCGGGAGCGTCTCCGGGCGCTCGCCCAGGCTGAGGGCATGATGGCCAAGACGGTGCCGGAGGTGCTCTTCGTGTGCGTGCACAACGCGGGACGTTCGCAGATGGCCGCAGCCCTCCTCGATCATCACGCTGCGGGCCGAGTCCACGTCCGCTCCGCCGGTTCGACCCCAGCTGAGGAGATCAACCCCGAGGTGGTGACGGCCATGGCCGAGATCGGTGTCGACGTCTCCCGGGCGTTCCCCAAGCCGCTCACCGATGAGGTCACCCGAGCCGCGGACGTCATCGTCACGATGGGTTGCGGCGACGCCTGCCCGGTCTACCCCGGCAAGCGCTACGCCGACTGGGACCTCGACGACCCGGCCGGGAAGACCATCGGCGACGTTCGCCCCATCCGAGACGAGATCGACCGCCGCGTCCAACGGCTCCTCGCCGATCTCGTCCCCACCCGCTGAGGCCAGCTTCCCATGCACCTGGTGGCCATCGGCGGAAGCGACGGCGGGATCTCCGTCGCCCTCCGAGCCCGAGAGCTCGACCCCGACGTCGACATCACTGTGATGCTCGCCGACGCCTACCCAACTTCTCGATCTGTGGCATCCCCTACCTGATCTCCGGTGACGTCACCGACTGGCACCAACTGGCCCACCGCACCCGATCCGACATCGAAGCGATGGACATCGCGTTGATAACCGACACCACCGCCCAGCGGATCGACGTCGCCGACCACCGCGTCACTGCAACCAGTGCGGGCGGCTCCGAGCATGTGGTCACCTACGACCAGCTCGTCGTGGCCACCGGAGTCGTGCCCGCCCGACCCCCGATCGGCGGGCTCGACCACCTCGGACCCGACGAAGGGGTCCACCTGCTTCACACCATGGGCGACACGTTCGACGTGCTCGCCAGCCTTGAAACAAGAGGCGTCGCCTCTGTGGTCATCGTCGGCGCCGGGTACATCGGCTTAGAGATGGCCGAGGCGCTCACCGCACGGGCCTGGCCGTCACCCAAGTCGAGAAGCTCCCCGAGGTCCTCCCCACCCTGGACCCTGAACTCGGAACACTCATCCGCGACGAGCTGCGCGCTAATGGCGTGAACGTTCGGTCCTCGACCCGCATCACCAACATCGAAGTCGCCGGAGGCCGACTCCGGGTCCTCGGGGGAACGGTCGACCGTATCGACGACTACGACCAAACGACCGATCTGGTCCTCGTGGTCACCGGCCTCAAGCCCGACGTGAGCCTCGCCGCAACCGCAGGAGCCCGACTCCCCCGAAGGTGCCATCATCGTCGACCGCCACATGCGCACCGGGCTTCCCGACATTTACGCCGCAGGCGACTGCGTCATCACCCATCACGTCCTCTTCGGCCCGACCTACCTCACACTTGGGACAACCGCGCACAAATAAGGCCAGACCGCGGGGGGAAACGCAGTGGGCGGTGACCGAGAGTTGACTTTGGTTGTGAGGGCCGCTCCATCCTGGGCGGTCGCGAAAGTCTGTGTGCGGAGCGTCCGGCGGTGGTGTGGGGCGGGGGAAGATGGAGAGGAGTTGGAGGTCGGCGGGGTCGGAGATGTCGACGACGGACACGTGGTCGGCGCCGTGAAACCATGGGGGGACGGTGCCTTTGGCCTCGACGACGCCCTCGGAGTTGAGGTAGGCGACGCCGCGTCCGGGGTGGAGGACGACGCTGTGGACGCCGAACTCCATCCGGAATGGCGGACTGAACGACAGTTCGCTGATCAGTTGTGGGTGGGCGACGTCGCTGATGTCGAGGACGATCAAACCGGCCGAACCGTAGGGCAGGTAGGCCAGGTGGCCGGCGGTGACCGCGGGACCGTGCAGCGAGATGCCTGGTTTGGCCGGCTGCTCGCCGGCGGCGGCATGCTGGGCCCGGGACCCACCACCGGCCGACCTCCACGGGGTGGGCGGGGTCGGCGATGTCGACGATGACGTAAATGTTGCCGGAATAGCCGGCCATGTTGGCGGTCAGGTGGACGTAGCGCCCGCCCGGGTAGCCGTTGCGGTGGGTGCCGGTGCCGCCGGTGCGGAACTGGCCGAGGCGGCGGGGCGCGGCCGGATCTTCGAGTGACCAGATGATGACGCCTTCGTCGTGGGGTCGGGTGAGGTCGCCGCCGAAGCCGGGGATGTGGCGTTCGAGGGCGGTGACCATGATGTCGTCGCACAGGTCGACCTGCAGGGTGGCGGTGTTGTCCGGTCCTGGCAGGAAGGCGACGACGTTCGGTGCTGTCGGGTCGGTGACGTCGAGGACGGTCCAGCCGGAGTCCCAGAAGTGGGCCACGTACAGCCACCACCGGCCTTGCGCCTCTCGGATGGCCATCTTGAAGCCGGGGCGCCCGTCGAGGTCCCTGTACCCGACGGGGTGCACGCCTTGCGCCGACCAGCCTCCGGGGATCGTCGTCGGGGGTGGCATCGTCTAGTCCTGTCTTCTTTCTCGTTGTGTCGGAGGATAAATGTTGCGTGTCGCCTTGCCGCTACCCGAGCGGGGTCTCGAAGTGTTTCCTGGCGGCCGCCATGGTCCGGCCGAACGCAACGTGGACCAGCGGTCGCGTGATGGCCAGGAGGTGTTGGGCGCCTCGAACGGTTTCGATGGCGACGGTCCACTCCAGAAGGGTTCTCCGCCCGGGCGGCCGGTCAGGTCGTAGTTCTCGGCGAAGGCTTCCAGTCCGGGTCGGTTGGCTTGTTCGGCGTAGAAGCTGTAGCCGTAGCCTGGATCCCAGCGGAAGAACCGCTCTCTGAGGGTGACCGAGCGGAGGGGCAGGGTCACGTCCCGGGTGGTGCCGACGCCGAAGGGGCGCGGGCTGGTCCAGCGCAGGTGCAGGCCGAGGCCCGGGCCCATCGGCCATCCGGCCAGACTCTCGTCGGATGCGAGGGACTCCCACACGCGCTCCGACCGGCCAGCCAGCTCGACGCCGAAGGCGTGGACGTCCGGGGCCGTTTGGAAGATGGACTGATCGGTGGGACGGAGCTCGTGCCAGGCCATGGTGGTCAGGGGATGAGGCCGAGCTTCCCGCCCGGATGTCCTGTTTGGAGGATGTCGAGGGCTCGGCGGGCTTCGGTGAGCGGCAACGTTTGGGCTATCGGCACGGTCAGGTGGCCTTCGGTGGCCATGTCGATCAGCCGTCGCCGCTGGCTGTTGCGGTAGGCGAGGCTGGCTGGTTCCATCCCGTTGAGGTGACGGAAGCCGAGCTGGGCGGCGCGCTCGGCGTTGGCGATGGTCATGATCCGGTTACGGTTGGCGACCAGTTCGATGGAGACGTCGATGGCTTCGTCGGTGCCGACGCAGTCCAAAGCGACGTCGATGCCATCGGGGGCCGCGGCGCTCACCCGTCCGAGCAGGCCGGGCCCGTAGGTGACGGGTTGGGCGCCGAAACGGCGGACCAGGTCGAAGTTGCCTTCGCTGCTGGTGGCGACGACCTTGACTAGGAGCGGGGCGAGTTGTTGGAGGAGGCTGACGCCGGTGGCGGAACTGGCCCCATGGACGAGCACCGTTTCGCCTGGGTGGATGTCGGTGACGGCGAGCATCTCGGCTGCGGTGGCACCGACCAGCAACAGGTTGGCGGCCTGCGGGAACTCCAGCGTCACCGGCATCGCCAGCACGTTCTCGGCCGGGACGATCAGATCGGTGGCGTACGCTCCGAGGACCGGGTAGGCGATGACGCTGTCACCCACAGCGACCTTGCCCTGGGTTTCGGGCCCGACGGCGGTGACGACACCGGCGGCTTCGAACCCGAGCAGCATCGGGGCCTGGCGGGGCCAGGTCCGATGCATGCTCTTCCAGTCGGTCGGGTTGACCCCGACGGCTCGCACCGAAACGAGGACCTGTCCGGGGCCCGGCGTGGGTGTCGGCACCTCCCGGACGGTGACGGCGTCGATGTCGCCGTGGACGGGGGCGACCATCTCGGTGGTCAACGCTCCTCGTTCCGGGTCGAGGCAACACCGGTGTCGCCGGCCGGGCGGCCGGGGACCGGCACCTCGAAGCAGACCAGGATCGAGGAGATCGTCTGGTACTGGCCGACGAGGGTGAGGATGGCGATGAGCCCGGCCTCACCGAACGCTGAGACGGCTTCGCGGTAGAGCGCGTCGGGGACGTGGTGGTCGCTGAGCAGGTGGCGGGTGAGGCGATGGGCGACATCCGCGTCATGGCTGAGACCCGACACGGACTTCTGGTCGACGATGGCCTCGACGGCTTCTTCGGGTAGACCGACGATGCGGGCGGCGGAGCGGTGAGCGTCGATCTCGTAGTCAGCCGACCATGCCGCCCCAACGGTGAGGATCACCGCCTGGCGCACATCCGCAGCCAGACCCGACGCGGCGATGCTGCCGGTCCAGGCTCCCATGCCCATGGCGATCGCCGGCACCCGGAGCAGGGCGTTGAACGGTCCGACGAAACGTCCGTCGTCGAGCCGGGCCGTGAAGCCGTGCTCTGCTGCCTCGGGCACGACGATCTGGGTGAGGACGCCGTACACTTGACGCTGGGCGTCGTCGAGACCGTCGGGGGCCAGCAGCGCCAGCCTCCCGCCCAGGCCGTCGGCGGGTGGGGGTGGGACAGCCTGCTCCCCTCCGTCGTGGTTGGTTGGCTTGGTCACGGTCGGCGTGCTCAACTGACGGTCGGGACCTTGTCGGCCGCCATCCGCTCATCGAAGCCGGTGGACGCGTCGAGCACCCGACCGTCCGCCCACCAGTTCGCCGACGCCGACTCCACCACGTTGATGTAGATATCGCGGCGCTCCAGGGCGGTGTGTTCGACCAGGTCGGCGACCAGGACCACGTACAGCTCCCGGAGCTGCTCGATGGGGCGGCCGCCGAAGTAAAGCTGGACGAACACTGCCTCGGCCCGGCGCTCCAGACCGAACGCCACCGGCGCCGTGATCAAGTTGTCGGCTTCCAATTCGTGGAAGATGTGATAGCGGTCGTCGTCGGGGATCCCCAGAACCTGGATCAGCGAGCGGTGGATCGAATCGGAAATCGCAAGACGATGCTCGGGGGTCGACCCCTTTCGCAGGTAAACCTTAGACATCGGCATGGTGTGCTCCTCACATCTGGTGGCCGGCGTGGCGTCGACCCGAACCGACCGTATGCCAGCCCGAACTATGCGTCGAGCGACGATCCGGAATGCCCCCCATTCCCAAACCGCATCGCTCGGCGGCCACGTTCCGCCGATGCTCTCCGAGGCGCAAGGTGCTAGGCCGACGGCATGGAACCTTCGCTGGTCGGCCTACGAGTACTACGGGAGGTAGCCGAGCGGGGATCGTTGACGGCCGCTGCCGCACCCCTCGGCTACACACAGTCGGCCGTCTCACGCCAGATCGCCACCCTGGAGAAGGCCGCAGGCGCCCAGCTGTTCGAGCGTCGCCCCGGCGGTGTTCGCCTCACCCCGGAAGGCCGGACCCTGCTGCGTCACGCCGTGGTCGCCCTCGACGAACTCGACGCCGCAGCCCGCGAACTGCAAGGCCGAGCGGCCGAGGGCGGCGCAGCCAGCCTCGGGTACTTCATCAGTGCCGGCGCAGTCCTCGTGCCGCGCTCGGTTGCCGCCCTGCGCCGCAAGAACCCCGACATCGAGGTGACCACCCGTGAAGGCACAACCCCCTCGCTCGTCCGAGCACTACGAGCCCGCACCATCGACCTTGCCTTGCTGTCGGCGCGGATCCCCTACCGGCCCCCCGACGATCTGGACCCCCCGCTCCAGCTGGAAGCTCTCGCCGAGGCCAAGCTGCTGTTGGCCGTCCCCGCCGACGACGGGCTCGGGAAACGCAAGACGGTCCACATCGACGAGCTCGCCGATCAGCGCTGGATCGCCAGCACGTCGCGCGCCGACGAACCCTTACTCGGTGTCTGGCCAGGAATGGCAGGCCGGCCCCGACTCGTCCACAGCGCACGGGACTGGCTGAGCAAACTCAACCTGGTCGCCACCGGCTGCGGTGTCACCACCGTGCCAGCCCTACTCGCCCCGTCCATCCCCGAAGGTGTCCGACTCATCGGGGTCGAAGGCGGCCCCGACGAACGCCGACGCCTCATCCTCGCCCGCCTCCCCGAACCGGCCGCGCTCCCAGTCACCGAACTCGCCGCGATCCTCCGTCAAGAAGCGAAAGGACTGTGACCAATGAGCCCTGACACCGCCGGGGTTCCGTCGGGCCAGATCCAGGTCCCACCGGGCTAAGCGCTACCGCGGCTGGAAGGGCCGACCAGGACCGAGCGGCCGGCTACGCGTCGACTGGGGTTGATACCCGTAGGTGGAACGGCGTAGACCAGCGATGAGGATGCTGACCAGTCGGCGTGCGTCGTAGTGGCGGTGGGTGCCGGCGCTGGCGCCGGCGCAGAGGCTGGCGACGCCCCGCATGAGCTCATGGGGGTCCTGGTCGGCGCGGATCTCGCCGGTGCTCGCCGCGGCGTGAAGGAGTTGGGCGCATACGGGGACGATGCGTTCGAGGAAGTAGGCGTGCAGCGGGTCGAAGCAGGGGTCGTCGGACTGCAGCACTGCGGCCAGTCCGCGCTTGGTGACGAGGAAGTCCACGAACAGCTCGAACCAGCGCTGGAGCGCGCCATGGGCATCTGCGCTGCTGGCCAGAAGGGCCGGGCCGGCGTCGGTCAGCGCTTCGACTTGGTGGCCGTAGACGGCCAGGATGAGATCCGCGCGAGTTGGGAAGTGACGGTAGATGGTGGCTGTTCCGACGCCGGCCTGGGTGGCGATGTCGCGGATCGGCGCCTCGACGCTCGACCGCACGAAAACCGCGGCAGCGGCGTCGAGCAGGGCGGCCTCATTGCGTCGGGCGTCTGCCCGTTTGGGCCGCGTGGCGGTTGCTTCTGCCCTGTCGCCGACGGTCACGACCTCTGCCCCTTCGTTCACTGGTTGACAAACGGGACGTTGTCCCATATAGTATGCGGGACAACGTACCTCTTACCGGTCGGGAGCGTACCACTCCAGGAGGACCCTTTTATGACTCAGTCAGCGGCGACATCCACCCAAACACAGGGCGCTGCGCCCAGCGCCAAGACGACCCACCGGATGCCGGAGTCCTACCGTCCCGTCGTGATGCCCAGGGTCGTCGACCCGGGTGCGGCCGCGCTCGTCGTTTCGCTCAAGCCGCTCGTGCTCGACGCGCCGGGGCGTGGCGAGGACCTGCACATGCGGGTGTCGGCGCCGGTCACCGGCCGCGATCTGCCGGTCATCCTCTTCTCCCACGGCTTCGGCTCCTCGTTGGAGGGCTACGGCCCACTGACCGACTATTGGGCCGCCCATGGCTTCGTGGTCGTTCAGCCCACCCATCTGGACTCCCGGATGGTCAGCCTTTCTCCCGAGGATCCCCGCACCCCCGACATTTGGTGCTTCCGGGTGCAGGACCTCACGCGCATCCTGGACCAGCTCGACCTGGTGGAAGCGGCCGTGCCGGGCCTTGCTGGGCGCCTTGATCGCGGCCGGATCGCAGTGGTCGGCCATTCCTTCGGCGGCCAGTCGGCGGCCAGCCTCCTCGGACTGCGCGTGCTGGACTCGGACGGGAGACTGGGGGCGGACCTGTCTGACGCCCGGGTGAAGGCGGGCGTGTTGCTGGCCACGGCCGGCACGGGCGGCGCTGACCTGACGCCGTTCGCGGCCGAGCACTTCCCCTTCATGAATCCCAGCTTCAGCGACCTGAGCACGCCCACGTTCGTGATCGCCGGCGATCGCGACGATCTCCCGATGACCGTCCGCGGCGCGGACTGGTGTGCCGACCCATACTTCCTGAGCCCCGGCGCGGAAAGCCTGCTGACGCTGTTCGGCGCGGAACACCTGCTCGGTGGGATCTCCGGCTACGAGGTCGCAGAGACGACCGATGAGAACCCCGCCCGGGTCGCCCTCATCCAGCAGCTCACTTGGGCCTATCTGCGGCACGCGCTCGGCGTCGAAGACGACAGCTGGACGGCCGGGCTGAAGGCTTTGGCCGCCGACCCCGACCCGCTCGGCCGAATCGAGTCCAGATGACAGCCTCAGCCCGGCGCCGCACCGACACCCCGGACGCGGACGCGATGAGCGCACCGTCAAAGGACCCGAGGATGGTGGGCGTGGAGGAGCACGCCTGGACCGCCGAGCTCAGAGACGCCCTGGTCGAAGACGGCACGGACGACACGGCGTGCACGATCGCCGGCGCCTTCCCCGACGCTGACGAGCAGCTTCTCGACGTCGGCGACCGACGGCTGGAGCGGATGGACGCCGACGACTTCCTCGCCGTCGCGGCGGTGCAGGAGTTCGAGCGCTGCCTCACCCAGCTCTGGATGGCCAGGGCGATGCTGTTCCCGAGGACCGGCGAGCGCTACCTCGACCACGACACGTTCCGAGCGATCCTCGAGGTCGCCGCCACCCACGAGGTGCCGAGCTACATCCATCCGCAGTTCCCGCCACAGGCGCCCCGCGCGGCCGAGTCGAGAAGGTCCCTGTCGAGCAGGGCGGCTTCGGGGATCTCAGCGTCGTGAAGCGTGATGACGTCGTCGGTGGTCAGGTAGCGCACGATGGCGGCTAAAGGTCCTCGAGCTTGTCGAGGGTGGTGCGGTAGCGCCGCTGGGTGTCGGCCAGCCGCCGTGGAAGTCGTGTCTGGTGAGGGGTCCGGCCTCGCCAGTTCGTGGAGATGATCGAGAAGAGCCGGTGTTCGATGCGATTCCAGGTGCCGGGAGGGGAGTGGCAAGACGGAGCGGGCCAGCTGGTACGCCCAGATGGTCTGCAGCCACCTGCTGGCCTCAGCCCGAGAAGCATTCGCGGTCACCCCCTGACTGACCAGCGTCCGAGTGGCAGCGGTGCGCCTCGCTCGGAGCGACGCATTATTGCACCATGAGTCTACAGCGCTACTGAATTCGCCACGTCGCGGCCAGAGAAGCGCCAGCGCTCTCCGACATGCAGGGTGACGAATCCGAGCTCCGCCTCAGTGGCAGCACTGATGAAGCGACCGAGCGCATCGTCATCGACATTCATTGCGAACATGTCATAGTGCAGAGGTACCAGCCACGGCTTCCCGACTGCGATCGCGAGCTCGACCGCCTCCTCGGCAGTGGTGTTTCCGGCGAAGCCCAGCCTCTTGCGTTCCGGCGAGCGACCGTTGATCGGCACCAGGAGCACGTCCGGCTGCAACTCTCGAAGGGCTGCTCGGGTGCGCAGGGTGTCGACGCTGTCTCCGAGGTGGGCGACCGTGACACGCCCATCGCTGACCGCGTATCCCTGGTACGGGTGGCCGGTGTCAGGCCGTTCGTCGAAGTCCTCGTGGGCCACGGCGAAGGCGGTGATGGTCAGAGCCTTTTCCCTGTACATCTCGCCGTCCAGCGTGCGCCGTAGCCGCCCGGGCCTCCAGCCGAGCGCTTCGAGTGTCCCCGCTGCCGACTTGGGAGCGACGGCGACGGCGGCGGGGAGCTGGCGGCCCAGGGTGCGCATGGTCGGGATGTCAAGGTGGTCCAAGTGGTCATGGGAACAGACCACGACGTCCCCGAAGGTGATCTCTGCCGGGTCCAGTGGCGAGCGCGTCAGGCGACGATGGTCGAGCGGATCGGCGAAGACAGCTTCGATGTGATTGCTGAGGTACAAGTCGAACAGGACGGTCGAGCTCGGGAACCTGCAAACGACGCCGCTCTGGCCGAGCCTCCAGATGTCGATCGAGCCGGGCGGGGTGCTCCCAGACTCGATGTCGGCCACCAGGTTCGGACCCCACTGTGACGGCTCGATCATCTCAGAGCACACCAAACTCGGCATAGGCGTCGGTGGCCTGCCGCCCGGAAAGTATCGCGTTGAGAAACTCCCTTTCCCCTTTGCGCTTCTCTAAGGCACCTTCGACAACTTTGGTTGCGAGTGCGCGGGGCACGACGACGATACCGTCGGAGTCTCCGATGACCAGATCGCCCGGCTCGATGCGGACGCCGTCGATGACGCAGGGGACTCGGTGGGCCACGATCTCGTGGCGACCCTTGCTATCGAGTGGGGTCGTGCCCGCGCTGAACACGGGAAAGGCCAGCTGCCGCAGGGCTCGGGTATCGCGGATCAACCCGTCGGTGAGGGCGCCGACGCCGCCGCGCTCCCTGGTGACCGTCGTCAGCAGCTCGCCCCACACGGCGATGTCCGTCGCTCTGGCCGTGGGCGTCACGAAGACCTCACCCGGCCCGATGGCGTCCAGGGCGGCCAGCAGGCCGGCGAAGGCGTCGCTCGGCAGGTCGTAGACCCTTCGGATGGTGACCGGGAATGCATACCCGGCCATGACCGTCTCGTTCTCGAGCGGGTGGATGCCGGTCGCGAGGCACTGGGAGCGGTAGCCCAAGGCGTCCAGGGTGTCGGAGACCAGGGGCGTGGTGAGCTCGGCGGCGACACGCTCCAGGTCGATCTCATCCGGTGATGGCGGCATCTGGCTTCCTTTCTGCTCGACGTTTCCTCTCGCGATCGGCTTCAGGCGCCCCGTCGACGGCCACCCCTTCGAGGCGCGCTCGGGGAGGCCCGGTCGAGCCGCGGACGACGAGACGGGCCGGCGTCTGGATGCTGACGTCGCCTGACGGGTCACCGGCAAGCTGGCTCACCAAGGAGTCGACCGCTCGGCTCCCCAGCTCGAAGAGGGGCATGGCCACGGTGGTCAGGGGGGGCGCGAGATACTCCGCAAGGGGAAGATCGTCTGCGGTGATGACGGACAGCTGCGCCGGCACGGGGATGCCCAGCGTCCGGCAGGCGTGGAGGACGCCGACCGCTTGGCTGAACGAGCTGGTGTAGACGGCGGTGAGCTCGGGATGCCTATCTACCAGGTGTCGGAACCCCTCGGCTCCGCTGGCCTCCTCGAAGCCCACCCGGATGACGGCGGTGTCGGCCAGGCCGTGGTCCCTGAGGGCGGCGCAGAACGCGCTGGCGCGGGCGTCGGCCGTTTCGATGCCGTCGGGACCACCGACGTGACCGATGTGGCGATGGCCCAGGCTCGTCAGGTGACGGACGGCCTCTGCGCTGGCCTTCCCGAACTTCATGACGACGTTGCAGGACGACCCCGGAACCGAGCGGTTGACGAAGACGTGGGGGACCCAGTGGCCGTCGAGCCATGCGACCAAACGGTGGGCGGGCCGTGCCGACGCGATCATGAGACCATCGACTCGCCCCGCTCCCACGAGGTCGCTGAAGCTCTCGTCGGCCTGCTGGCCGTCGAAGTCCTCCGCCAGCAGGACCGTGTACCCGTGGTGCTGGGCGCGCAGGTATGCGCCCCGGATGAGAGCCACGTAGCTGGGGTTGGTCAGCTCGGGCACCAGCAGCGCGAGCACGCGACTCGGGGAGCCTGCGAGGAGCCGGGCGGCCGCGTGCGGCCGGTAGTGGAGCTGCTCGGCCGCAGCCCAGATCCGAGCTTGCGTCGACGGCTGGGCGGAGACGCTCGAGACTCGGTTGAGCACCTTCGACGCCGTGGACTCGGAGACGCCCGCCAGCTGCGCAACGTCCTTGAGACGGGCTCGCCGGCCGGTGGGCATGCCTAGACCATATCGTCGCCGCAGCCAGGCGGGCGGCGGCCTACTTTGCGGCTTCTTGCCCGACCCTTGACAGCCGGCTGAGCAGTGTCTACCATCACCGAGACCGAAGAAAAGCGCTTTTCCTGGGGGGTCCGGGTAGCTGACTTCGGCTGCGATCATGACTGGCGACTCGCCAAAAGGACCGGCTCTGTCCGGCCAAGAAGGGGGAATGATGCGGAAGCATGTAGGCGGCGCAATCACCGCTGCCGTGGTGCTCGGGCTCGCTGGGTGCGGCTCGTCTGGGACCAGCAGCTCGGCCACGACCGCTGCGGGAGGCGGCTCGAGCGCGACCACGGGTTCGAGCGCAACCACGGGAGCCTCGGCAACCACGGCCACCCCGGGAGGAGGCGCGACCGGCAAGACGGTCGAGCTGATCAACGGTGACTCTACCGACCCGTACTTCTTCGCCGTCAAGGCGGGTGCCCAAGCGGCGGCGGCCAAGGCGGGCGTGAAGCTGGTCGAGCAGGCGCCGAGCACCTTCGATCCGACCCAACAGGTTCCAATGATGGAGAGCGCCATCGCCAACAAGGTCAGCGCCATCATCCTCTCGGCTGACGGCTATCAGCAACTGCTGGCGCCACTGCAACAGGCAGCCGCCGCGAAGATCCCGGTCATCATCATCAACGAGTCCGAGGGCGACATGAAGAACACCCCCTACGCCCTGTCGTTCATCACCAGCGACAACACCGACCTCGGGAAGGCAGCGGGTAAGGAGATGGCGTCGCTGGTGGCCAAAGCAGCGACGGTGGCGGTGATCAACTCGGTCACAGGTTTGCAATCGGAGCTCGAACGCGGCGCTGGCTTCGTCACGGGACTCACGAGCGCCGGGAAGGGCCAGAAGGCCCTTCCCCAGCAGTTCGACAATGATGATCCCACGAAGGCGCAGTCGATCGCCACCGACCTGTTGCAGTCGCACCCGAGCCTGGCCGGCATCTACGCGGTCGACTCGTTCACCGGCCAGGGCGTCGGGACCGCCGTGCGCGCCACCGGCAAGCTCGGCAACGTGAAGGTCGTGGCGCTCGACGCGGAGCCCCAGGAGGTCGCTCTGCTGAAGAACGGGGCCATTCAGGCTCTGATCGCGCAGAAGCCCAACTATGTCGGGCAGTTGTCGACGCAGTATGCCGTCGACGCCATCATCGGGCAGAAGAGCAAGATCGTGCGCAACGTCAACCCTGGCAGCGTGACGATCACCAAAGCCAACTTCAACTCGCCGACTTCCCAAGCGGCGATCTACAAGTCATAGGGCCATGGCTGACGAGGGTGTCCAATTGGAGGTCCGCTCCATCTCCAAGCAGTACGGGGCGGTCCACGCGCTTTCTGACATCAGCCTCTCCTTCGTGCCGGGGTTGACGGCGATCGTCGGTGACAACGGTGCCGGCAAGACGACGCTCATGAAGGTCATCGCCGGCGTGCACGAGCCGACCTCAGGAGCGATCTTCCTCGACGGGAAGGAGGTCCGCTTCGACTCACCGCTCGGTGCTCGGCTCGCCGGGGTGGAAGCGCTCTACCAGGACCTGGCGCTGGCCGATACCCTCAGCATCACCGAGAACGTGTTCCTCGGACGGGAGCTGACCAGATCGCTCGCCGGCTTGCGGGTGTTGGACAAGCGTCCGATGCAGCGGGTCGCGGACGAGCTGGTCCGCTCCATCGGTATCACGATGCCCGACGCCTCCACCAGGGTCAGGGACCTGAGCGGTGGCCAGCGCCAAGCCGTTGCTCTGGCCCGCGCCATGCATTTCAACGCGTCGGTGCTCCTGCTCGACGAGCCGACCGCGGCGTTGGGCCCGAAGGAGACGGCCGCGTTCATGTCGCTGATCGACACTGTTGTGCAGCGCGGCAAGACGGTGATCATGGTCGCCCACAACCTCACGATGGCCATCGACATGTCCTCGTCGATCGCGGTGATGCGTGCAGGACGGGTGATCTCGCAGATGCGCTCGGCTGACGCAACGCCGGAAGAGCTGAACGCGTTCATCGTGGGAGCCAAGGACGCGCCAGCCACAGACGTGGAGCCGGGGCTCGGCGTCGACCCCCAGTCGTCGGGAGACGTGCATGACCGTTGAAGCGACCATGAGGCGGCTCCTGCGAGGGGAGCCGGGCTCGTCGGACGGGCCAGGATGCGGTGAGCCCCGGAAGCGGCGCCTCGTCCTCGGCCTCCGCGGCGCCGGGTACGTGGCGTCCAACGTTCGGCTCCTCGCCGTGCTGGTCGTGATCGTCGTGGTGTTCTCGCTCCTCAAGTCGAGCTTCTACAGCTCTGCCAGTGTCAAGAACATCTTCGTTTCGGCGGTGCTCGTCCTCCTCCTTGCCCTTGGGGAGACCTTCGTGCTGATCTCCGGGGGCATCGACCTGTCCGTGGCGTCGATGCTGGCCCTCGCCGGCATGGTCTCCGGTTACGTGATGGCCCACCTCTACGGATCTGGGACCGGCTCGGCGTGGTGGATCACCCTTGTCGGTCTGGTGGCCGGGCTGGCCGTCGGCCTGGCCGGCGGGATGCTCAACGGACTGGTCATCAGCCGCCTCCGCCTCAACTCGCTCATCGTCACCTTGGGCACGATGGGTGTCTTCAGCGGGGTGGCCGCCCTGATCAGCGGGGGCAACCCGATCACCAACTTCCCGACCAGCCTCTTCACCATCGGGAACGGTCAATGGGGACCCATCCCGATCATCATCGTCATCGCAGTGATCACGATCCTGCTCTTCGTCTTCATCAGCCAGCAGACGCGATTCGGCCGACACATCTACGCGGCAGGAGCCAACCGGGAGGCGCTGCGGCGGGCCGGTGTCCGCGTACCGGTGGTCACCATCGGGCTGTTCGGTCTCAGCGGGTTGTCGGCCGGCCTGGCCGGCTTCCTGGACACGGCCCACTTCCTCACGGCATCACCGACCGCCGGCAGCGAGGACCTGCTTCTTGCGGTGGCCGCAGTGGTCATCGGAGGAACCCCCCTCGAGGGTGGGGAGGGCAGCGTTGTCGGCACCGTCATCGGCGCGCTCATCATCAGCGTGCTCCAAAACGGGTTCATCATCTTGAACGTGCAGGCCTATTGGCAGCTGGTCGCGGTCGGGATCGTCACGATCATCGCCGTGTACGCCGGTGAGCGGGAGCGCGGCACCCGGCTTCTCGGATCACCCCGATGACGACTGCGGCGACGCAGGGGCCAGAAGTGGCCGGTTGGCTCGACAACGGAGGCCACCGGCGCTGGCTGCAAGCGGAGGGCGATCGACTGCTGGAGTTCTACGAACGGGGCGCGGCGGATCCCGAGGGGGGCTTCTTCTGGCTCGACGCAAAAGGGCAACCCGATCGCCGCCAGCCCAAGTACCTGTGGATCAACGCGCGGATGATCCACGTGTTTGCCCTGGCTCACCTCGGGGGGCGCCCGGGCGCCACCACGATGGTCGACCACGGCCTGAGCTACCTGAGGCAGGGGTTCGTGGACGAGGTGCACGGAGGTTGGTACTGGTCCGTCGACGGAGCGGGGCCCACGGATGCCTCCAAGCAGGCCTACGGGCACGCCTTCGTGCTCCTGGCGGCCAGCAGCGCAGCGCAGGCAGGTGCGGCGGGGGCGGCCGAACTGCTGGAGCAGGCGACGGTGATCATCGACTCGCACTTCTGGGACGACACCGAAGGGCTCTGCGTCGACTCCTGGGACCGCAAGTGGCAGCAGCTCGAGGCGTACCGAGGACAGAACGCCAACATGCACATGACCGAAGCCTTCCTCGCCGCCTCCGAGGCCACCGGCGACGAGATGTACGCGCGACGGGCGGCACGGACGGCAGAACGGCTGATCCGGGAGATCACCGCTGCGAACCACTGGCGAATCCCTGAGCACTTCGACGCCGACTGGCACCCCGACCTCGAGTACAACCAGGACGATCCCGAGAACCTCTTCCGGCCCTTCGGATCGACGATCGGCCACTGGCTCGAGTGGGCGCGGCTCCTCGTATTGCTGAACCGGTCGCCCGTCGGTGAAGGCTGGATGCTCGACGCGGCGGAGATCCTCTTCGAGAAGGGGACCACCGAGGGGTGGGACGACGAGCGGGGCGGCCTTCGCTTCACGGTTGACTGGGACGGCCGCCCGCTCAACGAGGACCGCTACCACTGGCCGTTGGCGGAAGCCATCGGCGCCGCGTCTGCGCTGGCCAGGGTGACCAGGAAGCCGTTTTACGAAGGGTGGTACCAGAGATTGTGGGACTACGCGGCCAGGTATCTGATCGACCGGACCGATGGCAGCTGGCACCACCAACTGGACGCCACCAACCGGCCGAGCGCCACAGCATGGGAGGGCAAGCCGGATCTCTACCACGCGTTCCAGGCCACGTTGAGCGCAGCGACGCCCCCGGGGAGCGGATTTGCGGCCGCTCAGCGGGCCGATCCCGAAGCGGGTGCGGCCATCCATCCTCCGGTCGGCGGCCGAGGAGCGAGACCGTGAGCGAGCTGAACGGCAAGGCCGTGATCGTCACCGGCGGCAGCATGGGCGTCGGGCTCGGCGTGGCCCGACGGCTGGTCAGCCTCGGGGCCGCCGTGAGCATCGTGAGCAACGATCGGGTCTCCACTGCCGAGGCGGTGGCCTCGTTTCGGGACCACGGAGGAGACGTCACCGGCCACGTCGCGGATGTGAGCGTCGCCAGCCAGGTCGAGGAAGCAGTCGCAGCGGCCGCCGCTCGCAGTCAGGGGATCGATGCCCTCGTGAACTCGGCGGGGATCCAGACCTACGGGACGGTCGAGACCATGACGGAGAGCCTCTGGGACCGGACTCTCGCCGTCAACTTGAAGGGCATGTACTTGGCCGCGAAGTATGCCATCCCCCACATCCGAGCGCGGGGGGGAGGTGCGGTGGTCAACGTCGCCAGTGTGCAAGGGACGGCTGCACAGGCCAACGTCGTGGCCTACAGCGCCTCCAAGGGCGGGATTCTGGCGCTAACCAGGGCCATGGCCGTCGATCATGCGGTGGACGGGATCAGGGTCAACTCGGTCAGCCCCGGATCCATCGACACACCGATGCTCCGCGCCAGCGCGTCGCAAATCGGTGATCCTCGAGGTCCCGATGCCGTGATCGCCGGTTGGGGACAGGGCCACCCGCTCGGGCGTGTGGGTCTCCCGTCCGACGTCGCCGGATTGGTGGCGTTCCTCCTCGGCGACGACGCCGCCTTCATCACTGGGACCGATATCCGCGTCGACGGCGGCCTGCTGGCGGCCATCACCCTGCGCGCCCCCCACGCATGACATGCGCCCCATGACCGCGCCGTCACGGTGGGACCGGCAGGAGTTTCTCATTCGTGAGGTCCGGGCGACTTCGGTCACCGTCCCCCTCACGGCGCCGCTCCGCCACGCCAATGGCACCCACTGGGGGCGGTTCGTCAGAACGGTGGTGGAGGTCGAGACCGCCGATGGGCTCGTCGGCCTCGGCGAGCTAGGAGGGGGCGGGGAAGGAGCCGAACAAGCCGTTCGAAGGGCAGGGGAGGCGCTCGTCGGGCACGATCCGTTTCAGCTGGAGCAGCTCCGCTACAAGATCGCCAACCCCACAGCGACGCTCTACAACAATCGGACGCAGATCCTGGCCGCGCTGGAGTTCGCGTGCCTGGATCTCATCGGCAAACGTCTCGAGGTCCCGGTCTGCGACCTGCTCGGTGGGCGGTTTCGGGACCGGGTCAGCTTCGCCAGCTACCTGTTCTTCCGCTATCCCGACGCCAACGGAGACCATGAGATCCGCACCGTGGAGCAGCTCGTAGACCACGCCACCCAGCTCGTCGACGGGCAGGGCTTCCAGACCCACAAGCTCAAAGGCGGTGTGTTCGGGCCGGACTACGAGCTGGAGTGCTACCGCGCTCTGGCCGAGGCGCTCCCCGGTCAGCACCTGCGCTATGACCCCAACAACTCCCTCAGCGTTCGAGAGGCTCAACGCTTCGCTCGGGCGATACGAGATCTGCCGAACGACTACCTGGAGGATCCCACCTGGGGCCTCAACGGGCTTCGCCAGGTCAGAGCGGAGGGCATCCCGCTGGCCACCAACACCGTGGTCGTCGACTTCGAGCAGTTGGCCACCAACGTTCGGGATCCCGCCGTCGACGTCATCCTGCTGGACACCACCTTTTGGGGCGGCATCCGACCTTGCATCAAAGCGGCTGCGGTCTGCGACACCTTTCAGACCGGCATTGCGGTTCACTCATCCGGTGAGCTCGGGATCCAGCTGGCGACCATGCTCCATCTCGGTGCCGCCCTCCCCACCCTCACGTTCGCCGCTGACAGCCACTACCACCAGCTGATCGACGACATCATCGCGGGGGGTCCCTTCGCCTACCAGGAGGGAGCGATACCTGTTCCGACCGGTCCAGGCCTCGGGGTGGAGCTCGACGTGGACAAGCTCGCAGAGTACGCGGAGCTGTTCGTGGCGCTCGGGGGCTACGACTACGATCGCGATCCCCTTCGACCCGGATGGTTCCCGACCCCGCCGGGAATGGCCTGGGCCGACCCGACCGTAAGCAGTGAGGGACGCAGGTGAGGGCGGAGACCGACGGCGCCACGATTGACCTCGGCCGACGCCTTGGTCTGGCCAAGGTGCTCCCGGTCGTGCGCGCCGAGAGCGCCTTCTCCGCGGCCGCCATGTGCGAGCGGGTCTACGACGCAGGCTTGCGGGTCGTCGAGCTGACCACCACCATCCCCGACTGGCCGGCTGCTCTCGCCGAGTTGCAGGCGAACTTCCCGGACGTCACCACCGGCGTCGGCACCGTCACCAACCCGTCCGACGCGTTGCGGGCCATCGACGGCGGGGCGAAGTTCCTTGTGAGTCCCTGCCGGGCTGAACACGTGCGAACCGTGGCGGACGACGGGGGCGTGCCGTTCCTTGAAGGGGGCCTGACCCCCAGCGAGGTCCTGGCCTCCGCAGGTCACGGCATCGCCAAGTTGTTTCCCGCACACGTAGGTGGACCTGCCCTGCTGCGTGACATCCTGACGGTGTCACCCGGGTCCCGGGTCGTCCCCACCGGCGGGATCCGCCTGGGGGCCATCGGTGACTGGCTGGGTGCCGGTGCCCTGGCCGTCGGTGTCGGAAGCGACCTCTGGGCGTCGGGAGACCTGCGGGAGCAACTCGAGCGGCTGTCTGGCGGAGACGGCGGCCGATGACCGAGCTGGTCACGGTCGGGGAGTCGATGGCACGGCTGACGACGCCGGAGGTCGGCAGGATACGGGATATGTCCTCCCTGCGCCTGGGAGTCGGAGGAGCGGAGGCCAACGTGGCGGTCGGTGTGCGCCGCCTCGGTCATGGCGCCGCTTGGATCGGACGCGTGGGCGACGACGAATTCGGGAGCATGATCATCGAGATGCTCCGCAGGGAGGCCGTCGTCGTCTCGTCGGTGTGCATCGACCGGGCGGCCCAGACGGCCATCATGTTGAAGGAGCGAAGGACCGCAGATGTCGTCCGCATCTCCTACTACCGAAACGGCTACGCGGGATCCAGGCTCGCACCAGAGGATGTGGACACCGACCTGCTCGTCGGTGCTCGGATCCTGCATCTCACCGGGATCACTCTCGGCCTGAGCCCGTCCGCGCGAGCCGCCGCTTACAGCGCAGCCGACATCGCCCGCGCCCACGGCGTCCTCGTCTCCTTCGACCTCAACTACCGCTCCGCCCTGTGGAGCCGAGAGGAGGCGGCGCTGGAGTTCCAGACGATGGCCGATCGAGCCGACGTCATATTTGCCGGAGAAGAGGAGATAGTCATGCTGGGGGACGGTCATGATCCGGTCGTGACTGCGAAGAAGCTGGTGGCGGTGCGAGACCGGGAGGTGGTCATCAAGCGAGGGAGTGGGGGTGCCGTGACCGTGTCGGCGGAGGGGATCTGGTCCGAGCCGGCAGTACCGGTGCGGGCCATCGACCCGGTCGGGGCGGGAGACGCCTTCGTCGCGGGGTATCTGGCTGCATGCCTGGACGACGTCGCCGTTCCCGCCCGGCTCAAACAGGGGTGCGCGAGCGGCGCGTTCGCGGTCACCGTGGTCGGAGATTGGGAGGGTCTCCCCAGCGTCGAGGACCTGTCCTTGCTGGAGCACACGTCAGGTACGACCCTGCGATGAGCACTCCACGCCGGAGGTCTCCGGAATGATCGAGATCGCCGAAGCCATCTGGAACCCCGACTCACCCCGTCTGGCCAGGTTGTGCCTGCAAGCTGGCGTTCGATGCGTCGTCGGCGGCCTCCCTGTCCCCGATCCCCTCACAGCATGGGAGAACCCTTGGGACTATCTGCCGCTGCTTCGGCTCAAGGAGGCGTACGAGGCGTGGGGGTTCGAACTGGCCGTGATCGAGGCGCGCCCGCCCCTCAACCGGGCGAAGCGGGGGTTACCCGGCCGTGACGAGGAGATCGCGACCGTTTGCACCCTCATCGAGAACATGGGCAGGCTCGGCATCCCGATCTGGTGTTACGAGTGGATGGCCGACTTTGGTTGGCTGCGCACCACGACGGCCGAGATCGGAAGAGGCGGATCCCTCGTCAGTGCGTTCGATCTCGCCAAGCTCGATGCGGCAACCCCGACAGAGTCGGGCTCCCTGAGCGAAGGGGAGCTCTGGGAGAACCTGGCCTACTTCCTGTCGAAGGTGATCCCGGTGGCGGAGCGAGCCGGCGTGCGCCTGGCCATGCATCCTGACGACCCGCCGGTCTCTCCCATCAGAGGAGTCGGTCGCATCATGCGCTCGATCGACAACTTCCAACGCCTCGTCGACCTCCATCCCAGCCCGGTCAACGGCATCGCCCTCTGCCAGGGCAACTTCACCTTGATGACCGATGACCTGCCCAGCGTGATTCGTCATTTTGGGCGACAGGACAAGGTCTTCTTCGTCCACTTCCGCGACGTGCGCGGTGACGCCAGCCACTTCGTGGAGACCTGGCACGACGAAGGTCCGACCGACCTGATCGCCTGCCTGGAGGCCTACCGCGACGTGGGGTTCGACGGCCCGCTCCGCCCGGACCACGTTCCGACCGTCGAAGGCGACAGCAATGACCGGCCCGGATACTCGGAGTACGGGCGGCTCTTCGCCCTCGGCTATATCCGCGGGCTCTGCGACGCAGTTTACCGATGAGCTGAGGAACCTCCCTAAGGTAATGATGGCAGCGTCGGTGCTCCCTGCCGATCCCCGACAACCGAGCTCGCTACAGGATTGGACGGTCTGCTGATGCCCGCACCCGGTATGTACTCCGGTCTCGCCAACGACGACGCCATGAACCTGGCGATGTCCGAGGACGCCTACCCGCTCTACGAAGCGGTGAGGACCTTCATCGCGACGGAGGTCGAGCCCATCACCGAGGAGTACTACCGCCTCGGTGAGAACCGGGCCGAGCGGTGGTCCTACGGGGCGGGGCAGCTCGAGCTGCTGGACTCGGTGAAGGCCAAAGCCAAGGCCAATGGCCTGTGGAACTTCTTCCTGCCCAACGCCTCGACCGGTGTGGGGCTTTCCAACCTCGATTACGCGTACATCGCCGCCGAGCTGGGCAAGAGCCCGCTGGCGTCGGAGTGCCTCAACTGCAGTGCCCCGGACACCGGCAACATGGAGGTGCTCGAGCGGGTCGGAACGCCGGAGCAGAAGAAGCGGTGGCTCGAGCCACTGCTCAACGGGGAGATCCGCTCCGCGTTCGCCATGAGCGAGCCGGACGTGGCCTCGTCCGACGCCCGCAACATCCGGACCCGGGCGGTCGCAGACGGTGACGAGTGGGTCATCACCGGAGAGAAGTACTACATCTCCGGTGCCGGCGACCCCCGTTGCCAGGTGATGATCGCCATGGTCCAGACCAGCCCCGACGGCCCACCGCATCGCCGCCAGTCCCAGATCCTCGTCCCCATGGACACCCCGGGGGTGGAGATCCTCGAACCCATGCAGGTGTTCGGTCAGGACGACGCACCGCACGGGCACATGCACCTGCGCTTCAACGACGTGCGGGTCCCGGCCGGCAACATGCTGCTGGGCGACGGCCGAGGCTTCGAGATCTCCCAGGTCCGCCTGGGCCCGGGACGCATCCACCACTGCATGCGCTCCATCGGCGCGGCCGAGCGGGCGCTCGAGCTGATGGTGCAGCGGGGGCTGTCACGTGAGGCCTTCGGCAAGCCTCTGGCCCGTCTGGGCAAGAACACCGAGGTCATCGCCAAGGCCCGGATCGAGATCGAAGCCATGCGGCTGATGGTGCTGCGGGCGGCCAAAGCGATGGACACGATGGGCAACGCCGAGGCTCGGGTCTGGGTGAGCGCGGCCAAGGCCATGGTGCCGGAGCGGGTCTGCCAGATCATCGACGAGGCCATCCAGATGCACGGCGCCGCAGGGGTGTCGCAGTGGACCCCGTTGGCCCGGATGTACGCATCTCAGCGAACCCTCCGCCTGGCCGACGGTCCTGACGAAGTGCACTGGCACGTGGTCGGCCGCGCCGAGCTGTCCCGCTACGAGCAGGACAGCCAGTAGCCGGCTGACCCCGCCACCCCAGGCCACCAGGGAAGGACTGACCAGGGCATCCGTTGCTGCGGGTCGACGGGGGAAGGCCGGGCGCCCGGCCGCCCGTCAGGACAGCCGGGTGGTGGAGATGCCCCCGTCGACGTAGAGGGTGACGCCGTGGATCATCGCGGCGGCGTCGGAGACGAGGAAGGCGACACCTCGGGCGATGTCGTCGGGCTCGACCACGGCGCCGGCAGGGGTGCCGGCGGTCAGGTGGTCGAGCACCGGGCGGCTGGCCTCGTTGCCCGGGGTGAGGGTGACGCCGGGCGCCAGGGCGTTGACCCGCACACCGCGCGGGCCGTACTCGGCGGCCCAGGCCCGGGCCAGTTGCTCGTCGGCGGCCTTGGTGGCGGTGTACATGGCGGCGGAGGGTGTGCCGACCTGGGCCATCCACGAGCCGATGTTCACCACCGTCCCGTGGCCGCGCTCGACCATGCCGGGTGCGATGGCCGCGACGAGGACGTGCGGGGCGCGGACGTTGACCGCCAGCATGGCGTCGAGATCGGCGTCGGCCAGGTCGGCGGTCAGAGGCGCCGGGTAGATGCCCGCGTTGTTCACCAGGATGTCGACGTGGCCACCGAGGGCGGAGGTGGCGGAGTCGACGAAAGCGCGGAGCTGCCCGTACGACCCGGCCAGGTCGACGACGACGAAATCGGAGCGGCCGCCCGCCGAGGTGATGTCGTCGACGACGCGGTCGCCGCGGGAGGTGTCCCGGCCGCTGACGACAACGTGAGCACCTTCAGCGGCCAGAGCGCGTGCGATGGCGGCGCCGATCCCGCTCGTCGAGCCGGTCACGATGGCCGTGCGCCCCAGGAGTCGGCCAGGGTGCCCGGTCGGGTGGTCGCCGTCGGAGATGGTGGATGTCATGGCAGCGGTCTAACGGGCCCCCGGCGCGCCGACGTGGCCCTGGTGGACCTGGTCATGCCAGGACCCCCCGGTGGCGGGTGGCGCCTCCTACGGTGAAGGGGTGTCAGGAGATCGTGCCGCGCTGGGCACGTTCCTCCGCGCTCGACGTGACCGGTTGTCGCCTGCGCAGGCTGGCATCGATGCCTTCCCCGGGGCGCGACGGGTGCCGGGGTTGCGGCGCGACGAGCTGGCCGTGCTCGCCGGTCTCAGCCCCGACTACTACCGCCGGGTCGAGCAGGGTCGCCAGACCAACGTGTCGCGCGTCGTGCTCGACGCGCTGGCCAGGGCGCTGCGCCTGGACGAGGTGGAGCGCGACCACCTCCACGACCTCGCCGATCCGGCCCCGCGCCGTCGCGGCGCAACCGGAGACGTGGTGCAGCGGCCCGACCCGGGACTGCTGCGCGTGATGGCGGCGCTCGACCATGCGCCGGTCCTGCTCCTCGGTCACCGCGGCGACGTGCTGGCCCGCAACGCTCTGCTGCGCGCCGTGCTGGGACGACCGCTCGAGCCGGGAGCGTCGTTCACCCGGTTCCTGTTCCTCGACCCCATGGCCCGCGAACGGATCGTCAACTGGGCCGACTTCGCCCAGGCCTCGGTCGCCGCCCTGCGTCGCGAAGCCGGCCGCCGACCGCACGACGCTCGCCTGGAGGCGCTGATCGAGGAGCTACGAGTGGCGGACCATGACGTGTCGCGCTGGTGGGACGACCACGGGGTGCGCGACTACGCGTCGGTGGCCAAGCGGATCCGCCACCCGACCGCCGGCGATCTGTCCTTCGACATCGAGATCGTGTCCGCACCCCACGAGCCGGACCAGCGACTCGTCATCTACACCGCCCAACCCGACTCACCGACCGCTCGAATCCTTCCGATCCTCGCCAGCTGGGACATCGACGTCGACGCCCCCCGCTGAGGTCGTCGGGGCGTGGGGTGCTCAGCGCCGTTCGGCGCCCAGGTCCCACGCGTCGGGTGGGACGGGAGCGGCATCGGCCGCCGGATCGCCGATCACCTTGCCGGGGTTGAAGATCCCGAGTGGGTCGACGGCGGCCTTGACGGCGGCCTGCAGGGCGACCACTGCGGGTGCCTGCTCGAGTCGCATGCCGGCCCGCTTGAGCAGCCCGACGCCGTGCTCGCCCGATGCCGTGCCCCCGAGGTCGAGGGCGGCGGCGATGATGTCGTCGAACGCGGCCATGGCCCGCCGGCGGGCGTCGACGTCGCCGCGTGGCGTGATGATCAGCGGATGCAGGTTGCCGTCGCCGGCGTGGGCGATGTTGGCGATGTGGATGTCGTGCGCCCGGCCCGCGGCCTGGACGCGCTCGAGCATCTCGGTCACGGCGCGCCGAGGGACGCACACGTCCTCGGTGAGGACCGGTCCGAGGCGCTCGACCGCGGGGTAGGCCAGGCGCCTGGCCTCGAAGAGGGCCTCGGCCTCCTCGTCGTCGGTCGACCTGGCGCTCCAGGTGGCGGTGGCCGCGAAACAGGCCGTGATGGCCTCGACCTCCTCGACGCCCTCCGCGCCTGGGGTGTCGCTGCGGCCGAGGAGCAACACGTCACCTTCGCCGCTCAGACCCATGTGCTTCCAGTCGTCCACCGCGGCCAGGCAGTGCCGGTCGACCAGCTCGAGGGCGGCGGGGATGATGCCCGCCGCGAACACGGCGGCGACGGCGTCGCCTGCCGCGCCGAGGGTGTCGAAGTACCCGACCACCGTGGCCGGCACCCGTCGCCGCCCCGGCCGCAGCCGGAGGGTGACCTCGGTGACGATTCCGAGGGTCCCCTCGGAGCCGACCATCAGACCGCACAGGTCGTAGCCGACGACCCCCTTGGCCGTGCGCCGCCCGAGGCGCACCACCTCGCCGGCGCCAACGACGGCCTCCAAGCCGAGGACGTAGTCACGGGTGACGCCGTACTTGACGCAGCACAGGCCGCCGGCGTTGGTGGCCACGTTGCCGCCGATGGTCGACCACGCCGAGCTGGCCGGGTCCGGCGGGTACCACATGCCGGCGCGGTCGGCCGCGGCGCGCAGATCGTCGTTGACCACCCCGGGTTGCACGACGGCGAGGTGCTCGCCGGTATCGATCTCGATGACCCGGTCCATGCCCTCGGTCGACACCACCACCGACCCGGGACACGCGTTGGCGCCCCCCGACAGGCCGGTGCCGGCGCCGCGAGGGACCACGGGGACGCCGAGGCGGGCGCACACCGCCACGGCGGCCTCCACGTCGTCGGTGCTCCGGGCCCGCACCACGGCGGCGGGGGCGGCGAAGGCGGCCCAGGCGGCCTCGTCGTGGCAGTAGCGGGCCACCACGTCGGGGTCGGTCACGACGCGGCCATCGGGCAGGGCGCCCCGCAGTGCGGAGGCGATCCCGTCGGCCGCGCCGCCGGTGGGTCGGCGCGGCGAGCTCATCGGACCGCCATCGACACGATGCCGGCCCGACCTGTGCTCATCGGTTCGCTCCCGAGGTCACCTCACAGCCCCTGCCACGTCGGCTTGGCCGCCGTCACCTCGCGGTAGTAGCCGGCGAGGGCCAGGTCGCCGGCGGCGGCGTCGTCGACCACGACGGTGACGTGGGGGTGGAGCTGCAGGGCCGACGCCGGGACCATCGCCGTGACCGGGCCCTCCACGGCGGCGGCGACGGCCCGGGCCTTGGTCGCTCCCCATGCGAGGAGCAGGAGGTGGCGCGCCTCGGTGATGGTCCCCACGCCCTGGGTGAGCACGTGGTGGGGGACGGCGCCGATGTCCCCGCCGAAGAACCTGGCGTTGTCGGCCCTCGTCTGTCGGGTCAGGGTCTTGATCCGGGTGCGCGACCCGAGCGAGGAACCGGGCTCGTTGAAGCCGATGTGCCCGTCGCCGCCGATGCCGAGCAGCTGCAGATCGACGCCGCCCGACGCGGCGATGGCCGCCTCGTAGGCCGCGCAGGCGCCGGGCAGGTCGGCGGCGTCGCCGTCGGGGCCCGCCACTCGTGCCGGGTCGATGCCGACGCGCTCGACGACCTGTCGGCGGATGACCGTGCGGTAGCCGGCGGGATGCCCCGGGGGCAGACCGACGTATTCGTCGAGGAGGAACGCCCGGATCCCGTGCAGGTCGAGCGCGCCGGTGGCCTGGCGGTCGGCCAGCTCGTCGTAGACCGGCGTCGGGGAGCTGCCGGTGGCCAGGCCGAGCACGGCGTCGGCCTTGGCCGCAACCAGGGCGGCGACCGTGTCGGCCACCAGGTGGGCGCCGTCGCGCTGATCGCCGACGATGATGACCTCCATGTCCAACCGTCCTCGGGATCGCGGGCGTAACTATCCTACGCGTCATGTCGCGAGGTGGTAACCAGTCCACGACGCCGCCGCCGCGGCGGTGGGTGCTGCGCGGCCGGGTCACCACGTCGGGGCGGACGGACGACGACGGCTGGGTCCTCATCGAGGGAGCGCGGGTTGCCGCCATCGGCACGGGGCGCCCCCCCGAGGCTGACGCGGTCGTGGGCCTCGCCGACGAGCTGGTCGCTCCTGGCCTCGTCGACGTCCACGTCCACGGCGGCGGCGGCCACCAGGTCGCCGGTGACACGACTGCAGAGGTCGCCGCGGAGATCACGGCGCTCGGCCGCCACCATGTGCGCCACGGCACCACCGCCCTGGTGGCCACGACCGTCTCGGACACCCCCGAGCGCCTCCTGGCCGCCGCACGGGGGGCAGCCGCAGCCAGGAGAGCCGGGCGCCCCGGCGACCCGACCGTGCTCGGCCTGCACCTGGAAGGGCCCTGGCTGGCCCCGTCGCGTGCCGGGGCCCACAACCCTCGCTGCCTGCGCGACCCCGACCCTGGCGAGCTCGACGCGTTGGCCTCCGCGGCGGAGGGGGCGCTGCGCCTGGTCACCTTCGCTCCGGAGCGACCCGGCGCCGCCGCGCTGCTGGCGGCCGGCCTGGCCGCGGGCGTGACCATGTCGGTCGGCCACACGGAGGCCGACCAGGCCACCGTGGCGGCTGCGTTCGCCGCCGGCGCCCGCCACGTCACCCACCTCGGGAACGCCATGCCTGGACTGGACCGCAGGGCGCCGGGCCCCGTCGGCGCCGCCCTGGCCGATCGCCGTGCCACACTCGAGGTCATCGCCGACGGCTCCCACGTCCATGCCGGCTTCGTCTCCCTCGTCGGCGCCGTCGCCCCCGACCGGCTCGTCGCGGTCACCGACGCCACCGCCGCCTGCGGGATGCCGCCGGGCCGCTACCGTCTCGGGGAGCTCGACGTGGTCGTCGACGAGGGGCGCGTCGTCCTGGCTGACGACCCCACCACGCTGGCCGGCAGCGTGCTCACCATGGACCGGGCGGTGGCCGGGCTGGTGGCTGCCGGCCTCGACGTGGCCGGTGCCGTGCTGGCGGCCACCGCCACCCCGGCGGCCGTGGTGGGCGCCGCCGACCGGGGGCGCCTGCGTCCGGGGGGACCCGCAGACATCGTGGTCCTCGACGGATCGCTCACCGCTGCGGCCGCCGTCGTGGGCGGTGTGGTGGCCTGGGATCCCGGCGGTCTCCTGGCCTCGATCGGGGCGGCGGTGTCCGGGGTCGACCGTTGAGCGAGGGGGACGCCGCGCCTGGCGTCGACATCCTCGCCAGGTTCGCCTCGCTCCTCCCGTCCCTGGCACCATCGGAGCAGCGAGTCGGGCGGGTGATCCTCGCCGACGCCGAGCACGCCGCCAGCCTGACCATCACCGACCTCGCCCGCCTGGCGGAGACCTCCGAGACGACGGTGATCCGCTTCTGCCGGTCCGTCGGCGTGGGCAGCTATCCCCACCTGCGCATCACGCTGGCCACCGCCGCCGGTCGGGCGCGTGCCGACGCGACGCCGCGCCTTTCCCCCGACATCGACGCCGACGACGACCTGCGGGCGGTCGTGGCCAAGGTCGGCGCGGCCGACGCCAAGGCGGTCGCCGACACGGTCGCCAACGTCGACGCCGACGCCCTCGGCGCGGTCGTGGCCGCGGTCGCCGCCGCTCGGCGCGTGGACGTCTACGGCGTCGCGGCCAGCGGCTACGTCGCGTTGGACCTGCAACAGAAGCTGCACCGCATCGGCCTCACCGTCTTCGCCTGGAGCGATCCGCACATGGCCATCCCATCGGCGGCCAACCTCACCTCCGACGACGTCGCCATCGGCATCAGCCACACCGGCACGACGATCGACACCATCGACGCGCTCGCCCAGGGGCGTCGGGCGGGCGCCACCACCGTGGCGGTCACCAACTTCGCCCGCTCGCCCATCGCCAAGGTGGCCGACCTGGTCCTGCAGACGTCGGTGTCGGAGACGACCCTGCGCTCCGGGGCCATGGCCAGCCGCATCGCCGAGCTCACCCTGGTCGACTGCCTGTTCGTCGGGGTGGCGCAGCGCCAGTACCCGGCCACGCTGGCCGCACTGGAGCGGACGAGGACATCGGTGCGGCCCCGCCACCGCGGACGCCAGCGCTAGGAGCCGGCCAGCCCGGCGAGGGCGGTGGCGACGACGCCGCCGGCACCGGCCAGCGCGGCCCGGGCCGCTGAAGCGTCGACCCCGGCGCGCAGCGCCACCAACGCGGTCTTGGCCTCGCTGCCCGACGCGGCGAGGGCCGCCTCGCAGTCGGCCTCGTCCACGCCGGTCGCCTGCACGAGCAGGTGGACGAGGCGCCCCCGCAGCTTGGCGTTGCTGGCCACGACGTCGACCATCAGGTTCGACCACGTCCGGCCGGTGCGGACCATGACCGCGGTCGAGAAGGCGTTGAGGACCAGCTTCTGCGCCGTCGCCGACTTCATCCGGGTGGATCCGGTGACGACCTCGGGGCCCGTGTCCACGCAGACGAAGGTGTCCGCCCACTCGGACAGCGGCGCCTCGGGGTTGGACGACACGAGCGCAGTGTGGGCGCCCACCTCGCGGGCTCGGCGGAGGGCACCCCCGACGTAGCGGGTGTAGCCGGACGCGGCCAGGCCGACCACCACGTCGCCGGGCCGGACCGTGGCCGCCTCGACGCGACCCTGGGCCTCGTCGTCCTCGGCTCCCTCCTTGGCCCGCCGCACGGCACCGTCGCCGCCGGCCAGGTGGGCGACGAAGAGACCGTCGGGCACCCCGAAGGTGGGCGGCAGCTCCGCGGCGTCGAGCAGTCCGAGGCGACCGGAGCTGCCGGCACCGAAGTAGTGCACGCATCCGCCGGCGTCGATCCGCTCGACGGTGACGTCGACCAGCTCGGCCAGCTCCGGGAGGGTGGCGCGCACCGCGGCCGGGACGGTGGCGTCCTCGTCGTTGATGCGCTCGAGCAGCGCGAGCACCGGGAGGGTGTCGATGTCGGTGGTGCGCGCGTTGCGCTCCTCGGTGGGCGAGTCCACCCTGATCACCCCGTCGGTCACCGGTGCGTCCGGCCGTCGGGGCCGTTGCAGGGGATTCACGTCAAAAGGTTACGGGCCTGATTGGAGCATCGCAAGTAAGTGACAACCGGTACCGGACCTGCGGCGCGCCCCACTCGGGGTCGACGACCGTGGTCCCGTCGAAGCGGAAGCCGGCGCGCCAGGCGGCGACGGGGACGCGGGCCAGGTCGGCGGCGTCGTCGGACGTGGCGCCCCGCAGCGCCACGTTCACCGTCCGGCGATCCGCAGCCGGGTGGGGCGGGAGGCGGCGGGGGCGGGCAGGACCAGCGGGCCGGCGCCGGGGGTGACCGACCCGAGGATCGAGCCCGTGGACGCGCCGGTGGCGGACGCGTAGGTGCCTTCGAGGCCGTGGACGGCCAGGTACCCGAGCAATGCGAAGAGGTACGCCTCCTTGGCCTGGGCGGGCAGCCCGTACGCCTCGAAGGGCGCGACCACGGTCGGGGCGGCGAGGGCGGCGATGCGGGCCATGAGCACCGGGTTGCGCACCCCGCCGCCGGCGACGACCAGCTCGTCGAGGTCGTGGTCCCTGCAGGTCCGGGCGACGAGGCGGGCGGTCAGCTCCGTGAGGGTGGCCAGCAGGTCGTCGGTCCCCAGCTGGGCGGCGCCCGGCACGGCGCTGACGTAGCCGGCGTGGAAGAGCTCCTTGCCCGTCGACTTGGGTGCGGGCAGGCGGTAGTAGGGCTCGTCGAGCAGGCGGGCGAGCACGGCCGGCTCGACGCGACCCCGCCCGGCTATGGCCCCTTCTGCGTCCATGCGTGCCGCACCGCCAGTGGCCGCGGCCACGGCGCTGTCCATCAGGGCGCTGGCCGGCCCGATGTCGTAGGCGATCACCTCGCCTGCAGGGTTGCGCACGGTGATGTTGGCGATCCCGCCGAGGTTGAGCGAGCCCCGGCTGGCGCCGTCGTGGAGGACCAGCAGGGCGTCGAGCGTCGAGGCCAGCGGGGCGCCGTGCCCTCCGCGGGTGATGTCCCGGCTGCGGAGGTCGGACACGACCGGGACGCCGGTGGCCTCAGCGATCCACGCCGGCGCGCCGAGCTGGAGCGTGCCGAGGGCGTGGGTCTCCTCCACCCAGTGGAAGACCGTCTGGCCGTGGGAGACGATCAGGTCGGCGCCTTCCTCGGCCAAGGCCCGCTGCGCCGCCCGCGCGGCGGCTCCGAAGAGCTGCCCGAGCTCCGTGTCGAGCCGGCACACGTCCTCCACGGTGGTGGAGTTGGGGGGCAGGCAGGCGGCGATGCGGGCGCGGAGCCGGTCGGGGAAGGCGGTGGTGTGCAGGCCCCGGGGGGACAGCACCACCTCCTCGCCTTCCAGCTCGAAGTCGGCGACGGCAGAGTCGACGGCGTCGAAGGAGGTGCCGCTGATCATCCCGACAACGGTCATCCTCACGGGCAGTCCTGTCTCAGGCGTGCAGGTGGCGGTGGGCGGCGTCGAGCGCGGCGCTGGCCATCGCCTCGGTGGCGGCGGGCTCGCCGCGCACGTGCAGGCGGTTGGTGACCAGGGCGAAGGTGGCGCCATGGCCGGGGATCACGGCGAAGGCGACCCCGGGGAAACCGGTGTGGCCGTAGGCGGCCTGGCGGCAGCCGGCCAGCTCGGTCTCCCAGGACCGCAGCCCGAGGGCCTGCCCGGGGTCAGGACCTGCGGTCAGCAGGGTGCGCACCGCCGCGGCCGACAGCGGGCCGGCACCGTCGAGGGCGGCGAGCAGCCCGTTGCCGAAGCGCAGCAGATCGCCGGCGGTCGAGAACAGCCCGGCGTGGCCGGCGACACCTCCGAAGGCATGGAAGGTGTTGCCGTCGTTGACCTCGCCGACGAGCACGCGGGCGCGCCAACCGCCGAAGCGGCCGGCGTCGGCCGACACCGGATAGGGCACGCCGGTGCGGACCATCCGCTCCTCGATGGCGTCGCCGGTGGAGCTGGCCGCGACCGTCGCGCCGGGCACGGGTCGAGCGTAGGACGTGGTCCCGAGGCCGAAGGGGACGCCCACCAGCCGGTCGAACGCCGTCGCCAGGTCGGATCCGGCCAGGTGCGCGACGACGGCGCCGAGGAGGAGAAAGCCCACGTCGGAGTAGTGCCGGCCGGTGCCAGGGGGATAGCGCAGCGGCAGCCGGGAAGCGGCATCGAGGGCGGCCTCGCCGTCCGGGGCGTCCAGGTACAGCGGCCACCACTCCCACAGGCCGCCCCGGTGGCGGAGCAGATCCTCGAGGGAGGCCGACCCGGCGGGGCGGCCACGCATCCAGGCGAGCATCGTGTCGACCCTGCGCTCGACGGCCACCTCTCCGGCATCCACGAGCGCAGCCAGCGCCGCGGTGGTGGCCACCACCTTGGTGAGCGAGCCCACGTCGGCCCGGGTGTGGACGTCCATCGGCGGCGGATCGGCCAGCGCGCCCGCTTCGTCGAAGCGCTGGGCGACGCCGTCGGCCGCCCACTCGGTCCTGGCGGCGACCGAAACGGCCAGACAGACCCCGGGGGGCGCGCCCTCGGCCGCCCGCAGCTCGGCGACGGCGTCGCTGATCGGTCCCACCGAGGCGACGCTAGCCGGGATCGTGACTGCTTGACACTCTCGCGATGTGATTCGTAAGATAGTTACCTACCTCGGAGGGAAACGATGCGCACCAGGTCCATCGGTCGTGGCAAGGCGGCGGCGGCGCTGCTGGTGGGGGCGGCACTGGTCGCGTCGGCCTGCGGCAGCTCCGGGACGTCCAAGAGCTCGGCCGCCGGGGGCTCGGGGAGCCCCGGCAGCTCGTCCACCTTCGTCGTGGCGGACACGTCGAGCGTGCAGAAGCTCGACCCGGCCGTGATCACCAACTTCCTCGACTTCCAGGCCCTCGGCATGATCTACCAGACGCTCGTCACCCTGAGCTCCTCGTTGCAGGTCGAGCCGCAGCTGGCCACCAGCTGGCACCTGAGCAACGCCAACCGGACGTTGACCTTCGACCTGCGCCACGGGGTCACCTTCGACGACGGGTCCGCCTTCACGTCCGCCGACGTCAAGGCGACCTTCGAGCGCATCCTCGCGCCCGGCACCGGCGCCGCCGCGGCGTCGTACCTGGCCACCGTGAAGTCGATCACCACGCCCGACGCATCGACGGTGGTCCTGCACCTCACCCGACCCGACTCGTCGCTGCTCGACGGCCTGGCCTCCCAGAACCTGTCCATCGCCTCGGCGAAGTCGATCACCGCCGGGTCCCTCGCCACCAAGCCCGACGGCACCGGCCCCTACCGGTTCGCCAGCTACAACCCCAACAACAGCTTCACCGTCAGCAAGGACCCGACGTACTGGGGGAAGGCGCCGACGATCGGCACCATCGAGTTCCGGACGATCCCCAACGAGCAGTCGGTGGCCTCCGCCCTGCAGGCGGGCACGGTGCAGATGGGTCTGCTCAACCAGCCCCAGGTCGTCGAGCAGCTGGGGGGTGCCGGCCTCACCATCGACAAGGAGCTGGACCTCAACTACCGGGCGCTGATGATCCAGTCGAAGACCGGGCCGCTCGCCGCCACCGATGCCCGCCTGGCCGTGCAGTGCGCCATCAACAGGACCGATGTGCTGCAGGCCTCCGTCCTCGGCGACGGCAAGGTCGTCGGGCCGGTCACCGAAGGGCCCCTGGCCTCCGACGCGTCGGCGGGGACCTGCGCCAGCCAGAACCTCGGCCTGGCCCGCAGCTACCTCGCGAAGGCGGGGATGGCCAAGGGCTTCAGCTTCACCGCCCTCACCTCCAACGAGCTCGACTCCACGAGCAACGCCCAGGCCGTCACCATCCAGGGCGAGCTGGCCAAGGTCGGCATCCACATGTCGATCGACAACGTGGCCGGCAGCGACTACATCCAGCGCTGGCTCAAGGGCGACTTCCAGGCCGCACTCGCCGAGAACGGCGCCAGCCCGAGCCCGTACATCATGTACGGCCGCTACTTCAGCACCGGAGCCTCCCTGGCCGTGCCGGCAGGCTACAAGTCGTCCAGCCTGGCGTCGCTGCTCGAGCGAGCCGACGAGGCCACGGCGGCCCCCACCCAGAAGCAGCTCTACAGCCAGTTCTCCGGCCAGCTGGTCGACAACGCCGTGTGGGTGTGGCTGTTCAACGCCTACGACTACTACGCCCTGGCCAGGTCGGTCACCGGCTTCACCCCGTCGCCCACCGGCAGCCTGGTCGGCCTCGCCACCGCGCGGACCTCCTAGGGTCGGTCGCCCTGCCGTGGCCGCGACCGTGACCGCCCCCGTCCCGTCACCGCACCCCGCCGCTGCTCCGCCCCGACGGCGGCGGGTGCGGGTCGGGCGGTGGCTGGCGCCCAAGCTGGCGAGAGCCGTCGCCACCGTCGTCGGCGTGGCCGTCATCGTCTTCGTGGTCCTGCGCCTGATCCCGGGCAACCAGATCACCGCCAGCCTCGGCGTCAGCGCCGGCCTGCTCACCCCGGCCCAGACCCACGCCCTCGACCGCTTCTACGGCATCGGCCGCCCGCTGCCCGACCAGCTCTGGCAGTGGGCCGACGGCCTCGTCCACGGCAACCTCGGCCTGTCGGTCCAGAGCGGCAGGTCGGTCACGTCCCTGATCGCCGGCGCGCTGCCGGTCACCCTGGAGCTGGCCGTCGTCGCCATGATCGTCGGGCTCGTCCTCGGCGTCGGGACCGGCGTGCTCGCGGCAGCCGCACCGGGCCGGGCCGGGGACTGGATCGGACAGGGTTTCGCCCTCTTCGGCCTCGGCGTGCCGAGCTTCGTCATCGGCAGCGGCCTCGTCGCCCTGTTCGCCTCGGTTTTCCGGTACTTCCCGTCGTCGCTCGGCTACGCCAGCCTCACCTCCAACCCGTGGCTCAACTTCCAGCAGATCATCTTCCCGGCCGTCACGTTGGGCGTCGGCATCGGCGCGGCGGTCATGCGCACCACCCGTGGGGCCATGCTGGACGTGTCCAAGCTGGCGTTCGTGCGCTCGGCGCGCGGCAAGGGCCTGCGGCGCTCGACGGTCGTGGTCCGCCACGTGCTGCGCAACGCGCTGGTGCCGATCACCACCATGTCGGGCATCCAGTTCGGCTATCTCCTCGGCGGCACCGTGATCGTCGAGCAGATCTTCGTGCTGCCCGGCCTCGGACGGATGCTGCTCACCGCCATCAACGAGCACGACTACGCCGTCGCCCAGGGCGTCACCCTCGTCTTCGCCGTCGGCTTCATCATCGTCAACATCGTCACCGACGCGCTCTACGCGATGATCGACCCGCGGGTGCGGTCGTGATCCCCGCCGTCGCCGCCGAGCCGCTCGTCGCCGACCCAGTCGCCCTGGCCACCCCCGGCCGGCGCCCGGTGCTGCGCCGTCTGTGGGGCCGTCCCAACGGCCGGGCCGGGTGCATCGTCCTGGCCGTCGTGGTGCTCCTCGGGCTGGCCTCGCTGGTCGGGCTCTCGCCGTACGGTCCGAACGCCCAGAACACCTTCGACGGCCTCAAGGCACCGTCGGGGACGCACCTGTTCGGGACCGACACCTACGGACGCGACCTCTTCGCCCGGGTGCAGAGCGGGATCGTGCTGTCGCTCGAGATCTCGGTCATCGCGGTGGCCATCTGCGCCGTGGTCGGGACCCTCGGCGGGGTGGCCGCCGGCTACCTCGGTGGGTGGCTGTCGACGGCGATCATGGGCGTCACCGACGTGGCCTTCGCCGTGCCGTCCATCCTGCTGGCCCTGGCGATCGTCACCGGGCTCGGGCAGGGGACACTCGACAGCGCCCTGGCGGTCGGGATCGGGTACACGCCGATCTTCGTGCGCGTCGTGCGCGGCCCGGTCATGGCCGTGCGGGAGGCCGACTTCGTCCGCGCCGCACGGCTGCTCGGATTCTCCCGGCGGCGAATCCTCTTCCGCCACGTGCTGCCATCGGTGAGCGGCGTCCTCGCCGTGCAGGTCACCCTGGCGCTCGGCTGGGCCGTGCTCACCGAGGCCAGCCTGAGCTTCCTCGGGCTGGGGCCGGCCCCCCCAGCCGCCTCCCTCGGCCTCATGGTCAGCGAGGGCACCAACCTGGCCGGCGTGGCGTGGTGGACCCTCGCCTTCCCATCCGTCGCCATCGTCGCCCTCGTCATCGGCTTCAACCTGCTCGGCGACGGGCTGCGCGACGCCCTCGACCCGACGTCGGCCCGTGGCTGAGCCTGCGGCCACCGCCGTGGCCGACCCGACCTCCACCGCCGGAGGTGAGCCGCTCCTGGCCGTGCGCGGTCTCACCGTCGGCCTGCGCGCCGGCCGGACCGTCCGGCCGATCGTCCACGACGTCGAGCTGTCCGTGGGTGCCGGTGAGCGTCTCGGCATCGTGGGCGAGAGCGGGTCGGGCAAGTCGCTGACCATGCTGGCGGTCATGGGCCTCCTGGCGCCGCCCCTGGAGGTGATGGGCGGGTCGATCCGCCTGGCCGGACGCGAGCTCGTCGGCGCCGACGAGCGCGTCCTGCGAGGCGTGCGCGGCCGGGACATGGCCATGGTGTACCAGGACCCCATGACCTCGCTCGATCCGATGCTGCGCGTCGGCCGCCAGGTCGGCGAGGTGCTGCGCGCCCACGGCACGCCGAGGTCCGAGGCCGAGGACCGAGTCCGCGCCGCCCTCCACGAGGTGGGCATGCCCGACCCTGTCGCGGTCGAGCGGATGTATCCCCACGAGCTCTCGGGCGGCATGCGCCAGCGGGTGATGATCGCCTCCGCGCTCGTCGGCGACCCCAAGCTGCTCGTCGCCGACGAACCGACCACCGCGCTCGACGTCACCATCCAGCGCCAGATCCTGCGGCTGGTGTCCCGCCTGCAAGCCGAGCGGGGCATGGCCGTGGCGTGGATCACCCACGATCTCGGTGTCGTCGCCCAGTTCGCCCGACGCGTCGCGGTGATGTACGCAGGGCGGATCGTCGAGCGCGCGCCGACGCGACAGCTGTTCTCGGCGCCGGAGCACCCGTACACCGCGGCGCTGCTGGCGTCGTTGCCGACCACGGCCGCCAGCACCGACCGCCTGGCCCAGGTCGGCGGTCTGCCGCCGGATCCCGCCAGGCTCCCGCCCGGCTGCGCCTTTCACCCCCGCTGCTCCCAGGCCATCGAGCGGTGCCGCGTCGAGCGGCCCGACCTGACCCGGCGCGCCGACGGCGACGCTGCGGCCTGCTGGGTCCCACCGAGCGAGTGGACGGCCCCGTGAGCGCCCTCGGGCACCAGTCGACGAGCAACGTGGTGCTGCGGGCCGACGCCGTCGCCAAGACCTACCCGGGCCGGGGGCGCGCCCCGTCCGTGCGGGCCCTTCGGCGAGTCGATCTCACCCTGCGTGCCGGCCAGAGCCTGGGCATCGTCGGGGAGAGCGGCTGCGGCAAGTCCACCCTCGGGCGCCTCCTCGTCGGCCTCGAGGCGCCGACGTCGGGCACCGTCGAGCTCGCCGGCGTCACCGCCAGGGCGTCGCGGCGGGAGACGGCCAGGCAGATCCAGCTGGTCTTCCAGGACCCGTTCTCCTCGCTCAACCCGCGCTCGACCGTCGGCGCCGCCCTGAGTGAGGTGCTGCGGGTCCACGGGCTGGCCACCGGCCAGGCGGCCCGCCGTCGGGTCGACGAGCTGCTGGCCACGGTGTCGCTCGGGCCGCAGTTCGCCGACCGTCTCCCCCAGGAGATGTCCGGCGGCCAGGCCCAGCGGGTGGCCATCTCCAGGGCCCTGGCGGTCGAGCCACGCATCCTGGTCCTCGACGAGCCGACCTCGGCACTCGACGTATCGGTGAGGGCCGAGATGGTCAACCTCCTCGGCGACCTGCGGGCCGCGCTCGGCCTGGCGTACGTGTTCATCAGCCACGACATGGCCGTCATCCGCCACGTCAGCGACCGGGTCGGCGTCATGTACCGCGGCCAGTTCGCCGAGGTCGGGCCGGCCGACGCCGTGTTCGACGACCCTCGCCACCCCTACACCCGCCTCCTGCTCGACGCGGTGCCCGTCGCCGACCCCGACGGCCACCTGCTCGACGACGAGCCCACCGCCGGGCGGGCCGGCCGCGCCGCCACCGAGATCTCCGGTGCGGACGCCCAGGTCGGCTGCCCCTACATCGAGCGCTGCCCGCTGCGCATCGTCCGCTGCGCGTCGATCGACCCGCCCCTCGACGAGCTGGCGCCCGATCACCTCGTCGCCTGCCACGTGGCCGCCGACCAGGCCGCCGGCACCCCGGTCGAGCTCAGCGCGTCGCCGTCGCCTATCCGCTGAGGCTCCAACTGGGTCGCGAGGCCTGAACGGGCGCCCTCAGACTCGTATGACCGTTGGACCGCCGACGCTCTCGATCGCATCGAAGTCGTCGTCCTGGCTGACGACATCCATCCCGTTCGCCGCGGCCACGGCGGCGATCCAGAGGTCGTTGATCCTCGCCGTGCGTCCTTCCTCTGCCAGCCGCACCCGCAGGCTCGCCCAGAGGCGGGCCGCCTCGGCGGTGACCGGCAAGGCCTCCACGACGGAGACGGCGTCCAGCGTCGCCAGCCGGCGGGTCCGGATGCCCGTGTCGCTGGCGGCCAGCACGCCTGCGTGGAGCTCGGCGAGGGTCACGACACTGATCGCGGTCTGCTCGGGCAGCGACCCGGTGTCGAGCGGACGTCCGCTCTCCTGAGCGATCAGGATGCTGGTGTCCAGCAGCGCATTGCGGGAGGTCAAAGGGGATCGAGGTCGTCGGTGGTCTCCCCGGCGAGCGCGAGGAGGTCGTCGCGCAGCCCAGGATCGGCCTGCCTTCGAGTCACGATCTCGATGAGATCGGCCTTGGACAGGAACTGCCTGCGGGCCGCACGGACGGGGCTGATCTCGGCGACTGGCAGGCCGTTGACGGTGATCGTGACGTGCGTTCCGCCGGAGACCTGGCGCAGCACGTCAGCCGTGTGGTTGCGCAGGTCCCGGGAGGCGATCGTGCTCATGTGCGGGATCGTAGCACTCAGGCCCCACCTGGCTGGCCCCTGGGGCGAGCAGACCCAGATAGCCGGTGGACAGCATCACCAGCGTGTCGATCATCTCCTCCACGTCGGAGTAGCGACCCTCGAGATGGCCGAGGGCCAAGGCCTCGGTCATGGCGATGACCGCATCGGCGATCATCTCGGCCTGTCGACGCTGCCTCGGTTTGCGCATCTCGAGCCCGGCGGCTTCGAGGTCCTCGATGAGCCTCTTCCTCATGTCCCGGTGGATCTGCCGGGTCCACTCCCCGACCGGCGAGGCGCGGTCGTCCCGGCCGGTGAGGAGCAGCCTGCTCAGGCGCGGGTGGGCCAGGAGCTCGTTGAGCGGCACCCGGAACGTGTCCCGAAGGGAGGGCTCGTCCCGGGCGGCTCGAGCGGTCCGACGGGCGGCTCGGGTCAGCCGGGTGCTCTCCACCGCCAGGTCGTCGACCAGCGCGTGGAGCAGGTCGTTGACGTCGGCGAAGTGCACGTAGAAGGTGGACTGGGCCGTCCCGGCGCGCCCGGTGACGGCGACGGTGGTGAGCGCCGCCTCACCCTGCTCGTCGAGGATGGCCGCAGCGGCGTCGAGCAGCCGCCTCCTGGTGACCGCCTTGGCCTCCCTGCGGGTCAGGGCCAAGGGCTTCGCCATCGATCGCGGCCTCATCGAGGCAAAGAGTAGCCAAAGTGCAACTCGCCGATTAGAGTATCGGTCAATGCTGAAGACGTTCGGGGGGAAGGTTGCCGTGGTGACGGGCGCGGCCAGCGGGATCGGCCTGGCCTTGAGCCGCCGGCTGGCGGCCGAGGGCATGCGCGTGGCCATGGCCGACATCGAGGCGCCGGCGCTCCGAGCAGCCGCCGATGAGCTGCGGTCCTCGGGTGCCGCCGCCCTCGACCGCGTGGTCGACGTGTCGGACGAGGTGGCGGTCGACGCGTTCGCCACCCAGGTGCTGGCGGAATGGGGCGCGCCGCACCTCCTGTGCAACAACGCCGGGGTAGGCGGAGGGTGGGCCCCGTCGTGGGCCGCCACCCGCAAGGACTGGGACTGGATGCTGGGCGTCAACCTGTACGGGGTGGTCAACGGGGTGCGGGCCTTCCTGCCCGCCATGTTGGAGGCCGGCGACGAGGGCCACGTGGTCAACACCTCGTCGGTGGCCGGCCTCATGACCGGATTCGGGGACGTCTACGGCGTCACCAAGCACGCCGTCCAACGCTTCACCGAGGGCCTGTGGTACGACCTGCAGACCGCAAGGGCTCAGATCGGGGTGTCGGCCCTCTGCCCTGGCATCGTGGCCACCCGGATCAACACCGGGGAGCGAAACCGGCCGCCCCGCCTGAGCGACGACGGCGCGTCCATGGACGTGGCCTTCTTCGAAGAGATGGACGGCCGCTACGCCGAGATCGGCATGGCCCCCGAGGAGGTGGCGGACGCCGTGGTGGCCGCGGTCAGGGAAGATCGCTTCTACATCCTCACCCACCCTTGGGTCAAGGACCTCGTCCGGGTGCGGGCCGAGGCCATCGCCGGGGAGACCAGGCCGCCCGAACGACCGGGGCGGAGGGTGCCGAGATGAGCGACGAGGCCATCGACGAAGACGCGCGCACGGTCTGGAGTGAAGGCTCCCGGCTGGCGGCGGTGCTGGTGCGGCCCGTCGACCGGGCGACGCCGCGACCAGCGATCCTGCTGTGCCACGGGTGGGGAGGCCGCAAGGAGCAGCTGCTCGAGCTCTACGCCCGTGACTTCGCCCGCGCCGGGTTCGTGGCCATGGCCTTCGACTATCGGGGGTGGGGAGCCAGCGACGGCAAGGTCATCCCCCTGCCGTCGACCCCGCCGCTCGTCGATGCGGGCGAGACCACGTTGGCCGGGCGGGTCGTGCGCGAGGTGGTCGACCCGCGCGACCAGGTGACCGACGTCCGCAACTGCCTGGCCTACCTGCTGAGCGAGGACGGTGTCGACGAGCGCCGGGTCGGGTTGTGGGGCAGCAGCTACGGCGGTGGCCACGTGGTGTCGGTGGCGGGCATCGACGACCGGGTCGAGGCCGTCGTCGCCCAGATCGGCGGCTACGGCTTCCCTCGCAGCGACGAGCACATCGCGCTCGCCCGCCGGCGCATGGCCGACAAGGCCAGGGGCCGGATCGACCCGGCGATCCCCCAGGGCGTGGACGCCGCCCCCGGGCTCGCCGGCACCCCGGACGTGGCCCGCCAGTGGGGTCACGCCCCGTTGGCGTGGGCGGAGCTGGTCAGGGCGCCGACGCTGATCCTCGACGCCGAGCACGAGGAGTACAACACCCCGGACCTGCAGGGCGGCGCGGCCTACGAGATCATCCGCCGCCGGGCCGTCGCCGAGCGGCACACCTTCCCCTGCACCCACTACCGCGTCTACGACGAGTACCTCGAACCGGCCCGCCAGCTGGCCCTGGACTGGTTCGCCGAGCACCTGTAGGGCCAGCTGGTCGCATCCAGCAACGTCATGCCGTGCCCGCCCGGAGCATCCGCCGGGCAGGACGGCCGAGAGATGGGGGAACCACGTGTCGGACCGTATAGACCGTCGAAGCTTTCTGATCAACGCCGGCAAGGCCACGGGCCTCGGCGCCGTCGCCGTCTCCGGGGGTGGTCTGCTCTCCGCCTGCGGCAGCTCGGGGTCCGGGACGACCTCGAAATCCGCCTCCGCCGCCGGGTCGAGCAACACCGTCCCCTCGGCCGGCAAGCCCAAGTACGGCGGCAACCTGAGGTTCGGCACCTGGACCGACGAGACCACGCTGCTCTACCTGCAGGGGACCTGGGACGGGGTCGGGTACGACTACGGGATGGCCATGCTCGACCCGTTGGTGGTGGCCGCCCCCGACGGCCGGCTGCTCCCGTACCTGGCCCAGTCCGTGACCCACAACCCCGACTACACCGCGTGGACCATCACCTTGCGCCCCGGCATCAGCTACATCGACGGCAGCCCGCTCGACTCGGCCAACCTGGTGGCCAACCTGAAGGCCCTGGGCGCGTCGCCCACCCTGGGCTACATCTACGCCCCGGTGAAGTCGGTGGTGGCTCGCGGGACGCACTCCGCGGTGGTCACCATGAAGGAGCCGTGGGTGCCCTTCGACGCGTACCTGACGACCTTCTGGCCCCAGGCCACCTCCACCCTCTCGGCCAAGTACAAGGGCAAGCCCATCGGGACGGGGCCATTCATGTACGAGAGCTGGGAGCCTGGCAACCACCTGTACCTGACCAGGAACCCCAAGTACTGGCGCAAGGGCCTGCCGTACCTGGACCGGGTCTCGTTCCTGCCGATGCTCAACTCCCAGCAGAAGGAGAACGCGCTCAAGGCCGGCAACATCGACATCGCCCTCGTCGGCAACACCATCGACGATCTCACCGGCATCGTGGGCGACGCCGGCCTGCAGTACGTCAACGACTCGCGGATCAAGGGTCCGGAGGCGGCCATGGTGTACTGGCTCCTCAACTGCGCGGTGGCGCCGACCAACGACGTGCGGGTGCGCAACGCCCTGGCCTACGCCACCGACCAGTCCCTGTTCTGGAAGGAGGTCTTCATCGGTTCGGGAGCGGTCGGAGGCCCCGGCACCAACGTCCCGGTCACCGGGCCGTTCCAGCCTGGCTCCCCGTACTACGAGCTCGACACCGGCTACCCCCAGAAGCAGGACATGGCCAAGGCCAAGGCGCTCGTCGCCGCCTACACCAGGGAGCACGGCACCCCGAAGATCACCCTCACGGCCAGCAGCGAGGTCAAGGAGCTGACCGCCCTCCAGCTGACGCAGTCCATGTGGCAGCAGGCCGGTGTCGACGTCACGGTGCAGCAGCTCGACGTGGGGACCCTGATCGTGCGCGCCCTCGACGGCCAGACCCAGGCGGTGTACTGGGACTTCGGCGCAGCCATCGACCCGGACCAAAACTACTCCGCCTGGAGTCCGCTGTCCTCCGCCGCCATCGGCACCATCGCCCTCGAGGAGACGCGCCTCAAGGACCCGCGGATCGGACCTCTGCTCATCAAGGCCAGGACCAGCGGCGACAACGCGACCCGGGTCGCGGCGTACCAGGGCCTGGCCAAGGTCTTCGGCGAGCAGACGCCGTTCATCTACATGGGACGGGGACTCGGTGGCCTGGCCGCGTCGAAGCGCGTGCAGAACCTGGGCTCGCTCGACACGCCAGACGGCTCGCAGATCCTGTGGGCCCAGGCCGGGACGCTGCCGACCGAGCTGTGGCTCAGCTAGCCCCCACCCGCCGACGCGATCGGGCGGCCAAGCGGCCCCGGCGCACGAGCCCGACCCTCAAGCCGCTGCTCTGGCGCGCCCTGTACCTGGTCGGGGTGCTGGTCGCGGCGACGGTCCTGACGTCGCTGCTGATCAACCTGCTCCCTGGCAACCCGGCGCTGAGCATCCTCGGGCGGGGAGCGACGCCCGCCGCCGTGGCCAGGATCGACGCCACCCTGCACCTGAACCAGTCGTTCTTCCCCCGGTACGCGAGCTGGCTGTGGGGGTTGCTGCACGGCAACTTCGGCACCTCCTACCTGACGGGTCAGTCGGTGGCGCACTCGTTGGCCCAACGGATCCCGGTGACCTTCGAGGAGATCGTCTACTCCCAGGTCATCGCCCTGGTCGTCTCCATCCCCCTCGGGGTGTGGAGCGCCTACCGGGCCGGCGGCCTGGTCGACAAGGTCGTCACCGGGGGCGTGTTCTTCTTCATCGCCATGCCGGTGTTCGTGCTCGGGATCCTGCTGACCCTGGCCGTGGCGGTGAAGCTGACGTGGTTCCCCGCTGGTGGGTTCACGCCGTTGCTGCAGGACCCGATCCAGAACCTGCACAGCCTCACGCTGCCTTCGGTGACCCTCGCGGCCGGGGCGCTGGCCGGGTACGTCCGGGTGCTGCGAGCGGAGATGATCTCCACCTTGCAGCAGGACTACATCTCCGTCGCCCGGGCCAAGGGGCTGTCGGTGAGCTACATCCTGCGCAAGCACGCCTTCCGGCCCTCCGCGTTCACCCTGATGACGATCGCCGGCCTCAACGTCGCCGGGCTCATCGGCGGAGCCGTGGTGGTGGAGCAGCTCTTCTCGATACCCGGCCTGGGGTCGTACCTGGTCGGCTCGATCCTCCAACGCGACTACATCGCCGTGCAGGGGTCCGTCGTGGTGATCGCCGTGGCCTTCGTGCTGGTCAACTTCGCCGTCGACGTCATCTACAGCCTGCTCGACCCCAGGACGGCCCGTGTCACGAGCTGAGCCGGAGATCGAAGGCAACGTCGCCACGCTGGCGACCACCGGACGCCCCGACCTCGCCACCGCCACGGACCCTGCGGTGTCCGATGGTCGCCGCCGCCGTCTGGGGCCGGTGTTCTGGATATCGCTCGGGTGGCTGGTCGTGGTGATCCTGGCCGCCATCCTGGCCAACGTGCTGCCCATCGCCTCGCCGACGCAGGTGGGCCTCACCCTGCCCGGTGCCGGCCCGAGCCTGCACCACCTGCTCGGCGGGGACGACATCGGGCGCGACGAGCTGTCGCGGCTGATCTTCGGCGCCCGCATCTCGCTGGTCGTGGGCTTCTCGGCCACCATCGTCGGGCTCTCGGTGTCGCTGATCCTCGGCATGGTGGCGGGATACTTCGGCGGGCTGACCGACCGGATCATCACCTTCGTGGCCGACACGCTGCTGGCGTTTCCCAGCCTCGTCGTCGCCGTGGTCGTCATCGCCTTCATCGGTCCCAACATCCTCGTCATCATCGGCTCGCTGGCCCTCGGCGCGATCGCCCCGGGCACGAGGGTCTTCCGCGGTGTCACCATCCGCTGGGCGGGCCAGGACTTCGTCCTGGCCAGCCGGCTCCTCGGTGCCCGCAGCCGGCGCCTCATCTCGCGCGAGATCCTGCCCAACATGTTGCCGACGGTGGTGTCCTACGGCCTCATCTCGGTGTCGGTGGTGATCTCCATCGAGGCCGTGCTGTCGTACTTCGGCATCTCGGAGAGGCCGCCGAACCCGAGCTGGGGGAACATGATCAACGAAGGCACCGGCTACCTCCAGAACTACCCGTACCTGGTCGTCTGGCCCTCGTTGGTCCTGTTGCTGACGGTCCTGGCCCTCAACCTGCTCGCCGATCAGCTGCAGGGCTTCTTCGACGTGAGGGAGGGAGGGCTTTGAGCGACCGGCCGCTGCTGCGCGTCACGGACCTGATGACCCACTTCCGCACCGACCGGGGCCTGGTGCGGGCGGTGGACGGGGTGAGCCTCGACCTCGAGCAGGGCCGGACGCTCGGCATCGTCGGGGAGTCGGGCTCCGGCAAGACCATCCTCTCCCGCTCCATCATGGGTCTGCTGCCCACCGCCAACGTGGTGCGCTCGGGCCACGTGCTCTTCGAGGGGCGCGACCTGGTCGGCCTGGACCAGAAGGAGCTGCGCCGCGTCTGGGGCGTGGACATGAGCATGGTGTTCCAGGATCCCATGACCTCCCTCAACCCGGTGCTGCGCATCGGCAAGCAGGTCACCGAGGGGCTGCGCCGGCGCCAGGGGATGGGCAAGCACGACGCCGACGCCCGCGCCGTCGAGCTGCTCCGCTCGGTGGGCATCCCCGAGCCCGAGCGCCGCCTGCGCGAGTACCCGCAGGCGCTGTCAGGAGGGATGCGCCAGCGGGTCATGGCCGCCATGGCCCTGGCCTGCGGCCCGAAGCTGCTGCTGGCCGACGAGCCGACCACCGCGCTCGACGTCACCATCCAGGCGCAGATCCTCGACCTGCTCCAGGATCAGCAGCGCGAGCGGTTCATGGCCATGATCCTCGTCACCCACGATCTCGGGGTGGTCGCCGGGCGCACCGACGAGATCGCCGTCATGTACGCCGGCAAGATCGTGGAGCAGGCGCCCACCGCCGAGCTCTTCGACAACGTGAAGATGCCCTACACCGAGGCGCTGATCCGGTCCATCCCCCTGGTCGCCAACCCGAGCCACACGCGGCTCCGGGTCATCGGCGGCCGCCCTCCCGATCTCCTCCACCCGCCCCGAGGCTGCCGCTTCGCGCCCCGCTGTCCCTACGCCCAACCTCGCTGCGTCGAGGAGGAGCCACCGTTGACGGCGTCGGCCGACGGGAGGCACCGCTACGCCTGCTGGTACCCCGTCGGCACCCCGGGGGTGAGGTAGTGGCCGGCAGCGGCACCGCACACCTCAGGAAAGGCTCCACCCCGCTCCTCGAGGTCGAGCACCTGGTGGTCGAGTTCCCCGCCAGCCGGGGGCAGAAGGTCCACGCCGTCTCCGACGTGTCGCTCGACGTCATGGCGGGCGAGACGCTCGGCGTGGTCGGAGAGTCGGGTTGTGGCAAGTCGACGACCGGCAAGGCCATCGTCCAATCGCCCCGACCCACCTCGGGGTCGGTGATCTTCGCCGGCCAGGAGATGACGCAGCTTCGGGGCGAGGACCTGCGGCGCACGCGCACGCAGATGCAGATGATCTTCCAGGACCCGATCTCGTCGCTCAACCCGCGGCGCCGGGTGGGCGACATCGTGGCCGAACCGTTGGCCATCTGGGGGCAGGGGACGCGCGAGCAGCGCCAGGAGCGGGTCAGGGAGGTCTTCGATGCCGTCGGCCTCGACTACGAGGCCACCTCCGGGCGCCGCACCCACGAGTTCTCCGGAGGGCAGTGCCAGCGCATCAGCATCGCCCGATCCCTGATGCTCGAGCCCAAGCTCCTCATCTGCGACGAGCCGGTGTCGTCACTGGACGTGTCGGTCCAGGCGCAGATCCTCAACCTCCTGGAGGACATGAAGGACCGCTACGGGCTCACCATGGTGTTCATCGCCCACGACCTGGCGGTGGTCAAGAACGTGAGCGACCGGGTGGCGGTCATGTACCTCGGCAAGCTCTGCGAGGTGGCCGGCGCCGACGATCTCTACCGGGCGCCGGTCCATCCCTACACCAACGCCCTGCTGGCGTCGATCCCCGATCCCCGCCCCGACGCCCGTGCCGGCCAGGGCGGGAAGGCCAGAGGCGAGCCCCCTTCGCCGGTGGCGCCACCCAGCGGGTGCCGCTTCCGCACCCGCTGCCCCCGGGCGACGGAGCGCTGCGCGGCGGAGGAGCCGACCATCCGCGCCATCGCCGACGACCACTTCGTGGCGTGCCACCATCCGGTGGAGGTCGAGCTCCGGGGCCGGGCGACCGGGGGAGCGCAAGTCGAGGACCGAGACGATCGAAGGGTGGAGCCGTGACCGAGCAGACCAGGCCGACGACGGGACGACAGCTGCGGTCGCTGGTGACACCGGAGGGGCGCCTCGAGCTGTCGCTGGCGACCGCCGAGGTGCCCGAGCCGGGGCCCGAGGACGTGCTGATCCGGGTGGAAGCGGCGCCGGTCAACCCGTCGGACCTCGGGCTGCTCCTGGCCGCCGCCGATCTGGGCACGGCGGAGGCCTCGGGGACGGCGCAGAGCCCGGTCCTCACCGCCGAGATCCCGGCTCGCGCCCTGGGGGCCCTCGCCGGGCGGTTGGGCCAGTCGCTGCCGGTCGGCAACGAAGGAGCCGGCACGGTGATCGCCTCCGGCGCATCGGAGGCCGCCCGAGCCCTGGTCGGCCGGACGGTCGCCGTGGCCGGCGGGGGCATGTACGCCGAGTACCGGCTCGCGCCCGCCGCCCAGTGCCTGGAGATCCCGGACGGCACGGCGGCCGCCGAGGGAGCCTCGTCTTTCGTCAACCCCCTCACCGCCCTCGGCATGGTGGAGACCATGCGTCGGGAAGGCCACACCGCCCTGGTCCACACGGCGGCGGCATCCAACCTGGGCCAGATGCTCAACCGCATCTGCATCGAGGAGGGCGTGGCGCTGGTCAACATCGTCCGCCGGCCGGAGCAGGAAGAGCTCCTCCGCGCCGCGGGTGCCACCTGGGTCTGCAACTCGACCGGGCCGGGGTTCGCGGACGATCTCGTCCGGGCGCTCGTGGCCACGTCGGCCACGCTGGCCTTCGACGCCGTCGGAGGTGGGCGGCTGGCCGGCCAGATCCTCGGGGCCATGGAGGCGGCCGCCAACGCGACGGCGACCGAGTACAGCCGGTACGGGTCGACCATCCACAAGCAGGTCTACATCTACGGCGGCCTCGATCGTGGACCGACCGAACTCACCCGCAACTTCGGCATGGCCTGGGGTCTCGGTGGGTGGCTCCTGACACCGTTCCTCCAGGCCGTCGGGCCGCAAGCAGCCCGCACCCTGCGCCAGCGGGTGGCGGACGGCCTGAAGACCACCTTCGCCAGCACCTACACCCAGGAGGTCTCGCTGGCCGACGCCCTGCAACTCGACGTCCTGCTCGCCTACGCCAAGCAGGCCACGGGCAGCAAGTACCTGATCAGGCCCCAGCAGTGAGCGGTCCGGGGAGCAGCAGCCCGAGCTGACGAAACCGGGCCACCAGCCGGCCATCGCCGTCCCACAGCTCGCCGTCCTCGTCGACCAGGCCCCCGGTGACGGTGCGGGTGCGCAGCTCGGCCCGCAGCCACGGCTCGCCCCGCGCGGGGACGGCGAGCACGTGCACGGTGAGCTCGAGGGTCGGAAGCCAGCCGATCTCGGCCTGGCTCATCAGGGTCGGCGGGAAGCCGTCGGCGACGGCCAGGAGCATCTGGGGACCGATGGTCTCCTCGTCGAGAAGTCGGATCCAACCGGACAGTGACGGGTGGCCGCCCTCGTCCGCACCCCATCCGCCATCGGGATCGACCCGGATGGCGAAGTTGCGCAGCGACCGGGTCAAGGCCCGAGCGCCCACCGGCGACCGCTCCAGGAGGTCGAGGAGGTCGGCGCAGTCGTCCGGGTCCCGGATGCGCGGCGCCGCGGCACCGACGGTGGGCACCCCTTCCCGTGGCCGGGCCCCGAGATCGCCGAAGGTGCCGATCGCCCGCAACCGCTCCTTGCCGTCCTGCCAGACCTCGGCCGCGCCGGTCGACGCCGCCCGACCCCGGCGGATCACCGACGTGGCGACGGTGCCGGGACCAGCCGCCGTGGCCCGCAGGTAGTGCGCGGTGACCGTGAGCGGATCGGGCTGACCAACCGCCGCCGCCAGGGCGGTGCTGGCCGTGGCCAACACCACGCCCCCGTTCTGGTTGCGGCCGACGCCCCAGCGGTCGGCGAAGGTCACCTCCCACGCACCGGGTCCGACGGACTCGACGGCCAGCTCGGGCAGCACCGCGATCACCCCGTCAGCGGCCCTTCCACTCCGGCGCCCGCTTCTCGGCGAAGGCCCTCGGTCCCTCGACGAAGTCCTGGGAGGAGAAGAGCCGATGCAGTCGCCCCGAGTCCTGGTCGGCCTGCATCGCCTCCTCGAAGGGCAGCCCGAGCCCGGCGCCCACCGCCTGCTTGGTGATCCGCAGGCTGACCGGGGAGCAGCGCAACATGTCGGCGGCCCACCGCTGCGCCGTGGCCATCAGATCCGCCAGCGGCACGACCTCGTTGGCCACCCCCAGGCGGTGGGCCTCGGTGGCGTCGATCTGGTGGCCGGTCAGCATCATCCCCATGGCCACCTTGAGTGGCACGTGCTGGGGCAGGCGATGGAGGCCGCCGGCCGCAGCCACGAACCCGACGAGCGGCTCGGGAAGGGCGAAGCGGGCGTGGTCGGCGGCGATGATCACGTCACAGGCCAGGGCCAGCTCGAAGCCGCCGCCCATGGCGAACCCGTTGACCGCGGCGACGATCGGCTTGTCGCACTCGAAGCCGCTGGTGATCCCCCCGAACGGGACGTGGCGCGCCGGGGGCCCGCCGCCCTCGCGGGTACGGGCCGCGGTCGCCTTGAGGTCGTTGCCGGCGGAGAAGGCCCGCTCGCCGCTTCCGGTCAGGATGGCCACCCACGCGTCGGCGTCGGCCTGGAACGCGGCGAAGGCGTCGGCCATCTCCTCGTTGGCCTCGGCGTGCAGTGCGTTGAGGACCTCCGGTCGGTCGATGGTGACGTAGGCGATCCGGTCCTCGACGCGGTACGTGATGTGCTGGTAGCTCATCTAGGCGTCGGCCGGAACCTGGCCGCTGGTGTCGGCGTTGGCCCGGGCCGACGCCACGAGCTCGGGGATGACCGATCCGAGCTCGGCGGGCTCCCAGCGCGCGCCCTTGTCGACCTCGGGCCCGGCGATCCATCCCTCGGCCACGCTGATGTGGCCGCCGCGGACGTTGAAGACCCGACCGGTGACCTTGGCGGACTCCGGGCTGCCGAGCCACACCACCAGCGGTGCGATGTTGTCCGCGTGGGCGGGGTCCCACTCGCCCGGGTCGACCACCTTGCGATCCTCGGCCGGCCGCAGGTTCTCCGTCATCCGGGTGAGGGCCCCCGGGGCGATGGCGTTGACGGTGACCCCGTAACGGGCCAGCTCCTGGGACGCGATGACGGTGAACGCGGCGATGCCGGCCTTTGCCGCGCCGTAGTTGGTCTGACCGACGTTCCCGTAGATCCCCGACGACGAGCTGGTGTTGATGATCCTGGCGTCGTTGTCGTCGCCCGCCTTGGACCGCTCCCGCCAGTAGGTGGCGGCGATCTGGGCGGGGACGAACGTCCCTCGCAGGTGGACCCGGATGACCGCGTCCCACTCGTCGACGGTCATGTTGACGAGCATCCGGTCCCGCAGGATCCCCGCGTTGTTGACCAGCACGTCGAGCCTGCCGAACTGCTCGACGGCGGTGCGGATCAACCGTTGGCCCCCCTCCCAGTCGGAGACGTCGTCGCCGTTGACCACCGCCTCGCCGCCGGCCGCCCGGATGGCGTCGACCACCTCACCGGCCGGCCCGTCGGACGACCCCTTGCCGTTGACGTCGGCGCCGATGTCGTTGACGACGACCTTGGCCCCCTCCCTGGCGAACGCCAAGGCGTGCCCGCGGCCGATCCCCCCTCCGGCGCCGGTGACGACGACGACCCTTCCTTCACAGATCCCGGTCAACGAAACCCTCTTCCCCTCGTGGCGGCGCCCGACGACAGGCGCCAGGTAGAACCTACGGGCCGCCGTCCCGGCCAGCCAGTAGTGAATCCCTTATTCGTCCCCGTGCCGGCGCTCGCCGCCGGCGAGACGGTGTTTGTAGGGTGTTCCCCACTGTCGTGGCGGTCGAACCGCTCCCATCATGGGCGGGTAGAACGTCGGGCACGGGGGAGGCACCATGGACAACGGCGGGGCGACGAGTGCGATCGACGTGGACCTGCCTTCGGCCCTCGGCTCGTTCGCCAGGGACGGCTACTGCGTCATCGAGGACGTGTTGCAGCCCGACGAGCTGGCTGGCGTGCGTGACCAGCTGATCGAGGTGGCGCAGCGCGAGCGCCAGGCTGGCATCGAGGCGTCGCGCGAGGAGGGACCGCACAACCAGCGGGTCTACGCCCTCACCCACAAGGGTGACCGGTTCATCTGGTTGCTGGAGCACCCGGTGCTCTGGGCCTTCATGTCGGAGGTGCTCGGCCCGGACTTCCTGCTCTCGAGCATCACCGCCAACATCGCCGGGCCTGGCGGCGGGGCCATGTACCTGCATCCTGACCAGATCTACGTGCCGCCGCCGTGGCCGCCGTACCCGCTCGTGGCCAACATGATGTGGATGCTCGACGACTTCACGGTGGCCAACGGGGCGACGCGCGTCGTGCCCGGCTCCCACCTCCGCTTCGCGGGCGGCGACGTCGACCAGGATCAGGCCGGCGACGCCGTGGCCGCCACCGGGCGGGCCGGGTCGGTGCTGTGCTTCGACGGGCGGCTGTTGCACCAGACCGGCCCCAACACCACCGAGGGGGAGCTCCGGCGGGGCATCCTGACCTACTGCTGCCGCCCGTGGATCCGCCAGCAGGAGAACGCGTCGGTCTCGGTGCCCGAGTCGATGCAGGTGACGCTGTCGGATCGCCTCCGCCAGCTCATCGGCCTCCAGATGTGGGCCGGGCTCGGCAGCGTGGACGGCCCGCGCCAGCGAGGTCTGCCCGAGCGCGTCCACCACGGGTGATGGCCAGGTCGAGCGGTGAAGGCGCGAGCCGCGCCAGGCCGGCCCTGGCCGGCATCCGGGTGGTGGAGCTCGGCCACGCCGTCTCGGCACCGCACTGCGCCCAGCTCCTGGCGGACCAGGGCGCGGACGTCATACGGGTCGAGCCGCCAGGGGGCGATCGCACGCGGGGTGCGCTCCCGGTGCTCGAGGGGGACAGCTTCTACTTCGCCTCCCACAACCGGGCCAAGCGCAGCATCATCGTGGACCTCAAGGCGCCGGCCGGGCGGGAGGCCTTCCTGCGGCTGGCCGACACCTCCGACGTGATCGTCACCAACTACAGCGCCGGGGTGCCCGACCGGCTGGGCATCGGCTACGACGACCTGCGGGCGCGGCGCGAGGGCATCGTCTTCGTGCACATCACCGGCTTCGGCGCGGACGGCCCGTATCGGGATCGGGGCGCGTACGACGGGATCATCCAGGCGATGAGCGGGGTGCCGTCGCTGACCGGCCAGGCCGGTGGCGAGCCGGTCTTCGTCGGTGCCTTCGTCGCCGACCACATCGCCGCGACGCAAGCCGCCCTCGGAGCGATGTTCGCCCTGCAACGACGGGCGATCACGGGCCGTGGCGACTTCGTGTCGGTCAGCATGCTGGAGGGCTATCTCAGCACGCTGGCCCATCACGTGGGGGCGGCCCTGGACGCGGGCCAGGCCCCGTCCGCCAACGGCAACCAGGTGCAGACCGCGTTCGCCAACACGTTCCGCGCCGCCGACGGCTGGGTCTACGCCGCGCCGCTGGCGCCACGGGCGTGGGAGGGGTTCTGCCAGGCCATCGACGCCCCGGACTGGCTGCGCGACGCCGATCGACGGTGGACCATCCAGGAGGGCCGCCTCGACGCCGAGAAGGTCGTGGAGGAGTGGACCCGGATCCGCAGCCGCCACGAGATCGTCGAGCGGCTGTCCGCCGCCGGCGTGCCCTGCGGCCCGGTCAACGAGGTGGCCGAGGCCGTCACCCAACCGGCCCTGGAGGGTCGCGGCGCCATCGTCACCGTGCGGCTGCCCAGCGGTCGGCGGGTGTCGGTGCCGGGTCCCGAGGTCCGCCTCGGGACCTCCACGGGAGGTCCGCAACCGGAGCAGGCCGTGCCGGGTCCCGGCGAGCACACGCGAGAGGTGCTCGCCGGTCTCGGGTACACCGACGACGACCTCGCCGCACTGGCGTCGAGCGGCGTCATCGAGACAGCACCATGACGACGACAGCGCCATGACAAGGAGATCCCCAATGCCCGAAGCCGTGATCGTTGCCACCGCCCGCACCCCGATCGGGCGGGCCCACAAGGGCTCGCTGACCGAGTGCCGACCCGATGACCTCGGGTCGCTGGCCGTGCGGGCGGCCCTCGAGAAGGTGCCGCAGCTCTCCCCCGGCGACATCGACGACCTGGTGGTCGGCTGCGCCCAACCGCACGGCGAGCAGGGCAACAACCTGGCTCGCGTCGTGGCCATCCTCGCCGGCCTGCCCGACGTCCCCGGCGTGACCGTCAACCGCTTCTGCTCCTCCTCCCTGCAGTCGATCCGCATGGGCGCGCACGCCGTCCGCGCCGGCGAGGGCGATGCCTTCGTCTGCGCCGGAGTCGAGACGGTCAGCCGCTACCTGCCCGGCGAGATCCCGGCCCACAACCCGCTGTTCGCCGACGCCGAGGCCACCACGCAGAAGCGGACCGGTGGCGCCGCATCGTGGGAGCCGTCGCCCGGCCTGGCGGACATCTACATCGCCATGGGTCAGACGGCCGAGAACGTCCGCCTGTCCGAAGGCGTGACCCGCGCCGAGATGGACGAGTTTGCCGCCCTGTCGCAGAGCCGGGCCATCGAGTCGCAGCACAACGGCTTCTTCGAGCGGGAGATCACGCCGGTGACGACACCGTCGGGCCAGACGGTCGCCAAGGACGACAGCCCGCGCGAGGGCACCACGGTCGAGGTGCTGGCGGGCCTGAAGCCGGCCTTCCGGCCCGACGGAGAGGTGACCGCGGGGAACTCGTGCCCGCTCAACGACGGGGCGGCCGCGGTGATCGTCATGAGCGACACCAAGGCCGCCGACCTGGGCATCACCCCCATCGCCCGGATCGTGGCGTCAGGGGTCACGGGCCTCAACCCCGAGATCATGGGCCTCGGGCCGGTTGGAGCGTGCCGCCAGGCGCTGCGGCGGGCCGGCATGACGATCGACGACGTGGACCTGGTCGAGATCAACGAGGCCTTCGCCGCGCAGGTCATCCCCTCCGCCCGGCACCTCGGCATCCCGTGGGAGAAGCTCAACGTCAACGGTGGGGGCATCGCCCTCGGCCACCCCTTCGGGATGACGGGCGCCCGCATCATGACCACGCTGCTCAACGGGCTGGAGGACGCCAACAAGAGCATCGGGCTCGAGTCCATGTGCGTCGGCGGCGGTCAGGGGATGGCCATGGTCGTCGAGCGCCTCAACTGAGGTGACGGATCGAGCGACGTCTCCTCCGCCGGCCGGCGGTGCCCTCACCGGCCTGCGGGTGCTCGACCTGACCAGCGGGCTGGCGGGCCCGGTCGCCGGCATGCTGCTCGGTGACCTCGACGCGGACGTGGTCAAGGTCCACCGGCCCGGGACCGGACCTTCGAGCGCGGCGCCCGGTCTGCACATGTGGGACCGCAACAAGACCGGGGTGGTGCTCGACCCGTCCCGACCCGGTGCCGTGGACGCCCTCGACCAGCTGGTGCGGACCGCCGACGTCGTCCTGGTCGGCACCACCGACGACGTGGCCGGCCACGACGCGCTGGTCAGCCGCGACCTCGCCGCCGGTCAGCCGGCGGTCTGGGTGGTGATGCCCCCCTACCTGCTCGGCCAGACACCGTGGGCGGGGGGAGAGGAGTCCGGCGAGCTGCTGTTCTCCTATCTCGGTCACGCCTGGAGCCAGGGCTCCTACGACGACGTCCCAATCGACTGTGTCTACCCGTTGGCGCTGTACATGCAGGGCATCTGGGCGGCCACGACGGCCGTGGCCCTCTGTGCCGGCGCGCAACGGGGTCGGGGGTCGGGACGCACCGCCGTCGTCGGGGGAGCCCACGGTGGGGTGCTGGCCTCGCCCGGCGGCTTCGCCGCCGGGCGCGACGAGCCCCACGTCCACCGGCCCGGCGGTCCGGGAGGGACCCTGCCCAACTACCGGTGCTACCGCTGCGCCGATGGCGCCTGGCTGTTCTTCGGAGCGTTCACGACGGCGTTCATCCAGCGCGGGTTCGCGGCCATCGGTGCCGGGTCCCTGCTGGCCGACCCCCGGATCGACCACGAGCCCGGCCGGCTCCGCCTGCCGGAAAACTACGGGTGGGCCACCCACGAGCTCGAGGCCCTGTTCGTCGAGCGGCCCTGCGCGGAGTGGGTGGAGGTGCTGGAGGCGGCCGACGTGCCGGTCGCGGCGATGGGAGAGACCGCCGACTGGTTGGACCACGAGCAGGTCGAGGCCATGGGCCTGCGCAGCGAGCTGCGCAACGATGCCGGGGAGGACATCGTGATGCCCGGCCCGCTCATCAGCCTCTCGGCGACGCCCGCTCGCGTCCTTGGTCCGGCTTCGACGCGCCCGGTGCCGATCGCCGATGTGCGGGCCCGCTGGCCGGCCAGGGCACAGGGAGCAGGAGGCGCGGCGGAGGCGACCGAGCGGCCCTTCGGCGGGATGCGGGTCCTCGACCTGGGCACGATCATCGCCGGTCCCTATGCGGCCACCCTGCTCGGCGAGCTCGGCGCCGAGGTGGTCAAGGTCGAGCGTCCCCCGTCGGGTGACGAGTTCCGGGTGGCCCACGGCGGGCGCGGCGGCGTCGGCTTCTCGGTCTTCAACCGTGACCAGCGCAGCGTCATGATCGATCTGACCCGCCCGCAGGGACGAGACACGTTCATGACGCTGGTGGCGCACAGCGACGTGGTGGTCGAAAACTACCGACCTGGGGTACCCGAGCGTCTCGGCATCTCCCATCGGGAGCTGGCCGCCGCCAACCCCCTCGTGACCAGCCTGTCGATCAGCGCCTTCGGGGGGAAGGGTGCGCTCGGCCACCGGCCCGGCTTCGATCCTGTCGTCCAGGCCCTGAGCGGCATCATGCGCTCGCAGGGCGGCCCCGACGAGGCGGACAGCCCGGCGTTCCTGACCGTCCCGATCAACGACATCCTCGCGTCGGGGCTCGGCGTCCTGGGCGTGTGCGCCTCGCTCTTCGCCCGACCGACCATCGGGCGCGGTCAGCACGTGGACGTCACCCTCTGCGCCTCCTCCTGCCTGCTCCAGTCCGAGTACCTCGTCCGGGTGCCAGGTCGCCAGGTGGGGCGCCTCGGCGGGCGCGACTTCGCCGGTCCCGATCCGCTCCGGCACCTGTACCAGGCGGCGGACGGTTGGGTGCACCTGGCCGGTCGGTGGCCGCAGGACCGCGACCGGCTGGCTCGAGCCCGCCTGCCCGGCGGCGGATCCGACGAGCTCGCCCTGGCGCTCGCCGAGCTGGGGGTGGACGAGGCGGTCGGCCGCTTGGCCGCGGTGGGCATCCCCGCCGTCGCCGCTCGCCAAGCCCGCCAGCTGGTCGACGACGACCAGCTGCTCGACAGCGGGCTGCTGTGCGTGACCGAAGGGGACCGGACCTCGGTCGTCCGGGTGGGCCCGGGTCGCTGGTTGGCCGTGCCTGGCCTCCCGCAGCCGACGCCGGGAGAGGCGCCGCTGGCCGGGGAGCATGCCCGTGCGGTGCTCCTCGACGTGGGCATGGACCCCGACCGGTTCGACGCCCTCACTTCGGATGGTGTCGTGCAGGGCTTCCCGGCCGCGGTGTGAGCAGAGATCGTGTGAGAAAGAAGGCTCAGCGGATGTCGGAGATCGTCAAGGACGGCTTGTACTTCGGCGAGGCGCCCCGTTGGCGCGACGGCCGCCTGTGGTACTCGGACTTCTTCGCCCGATCGGTGCACGCCCTCACCCCCGGCGGTGACGACGAGGTGGTCGTCGAGCTCGACGACGAGCCCTCCGGGCTCGGATGGCTGCCCGACGGGCGCTTGCTCGTGGTGGCCATGCGATCGCACCGGCTCCTCGCCGTGGACGCAGCCGGGGTGCCGGAGCCCTACGCCGACGTCTCGCCTTTCGCCGCCCACCGCTCCAACGACCTCCTGGTGAGCGACAGCGGGCAGGCGTACATCGGCAACTTCGGGTTCGACGACGAGGCCTACCGGCGCCACGGCGGGCCGGTGCCTACGAGCCTGACCCGGGTCGACCCGGCAGGGACTGTATCCGAGGCGGCCAGCGACCTCCTGTTCCCCAACGGCATGGTGACGACCCAGGAGGGCCGCACCCTCGTGGTCGCCGAAACCTACGCGTCCCGCTTGACGGCCTTCTCGGTGGCCGCCGACGGAAGCCTCTCGGGGCGACGGGTCTGGGCCGACCTGTCCGGATCGGTGCCCTATCCGGACGGCATCTGCGTGGACGCCGACGACGCCGTGTGGGTGGCCAGCGCATCGCAGCCGCGCTGCGTCCGGGTGGCCGAGGGCGGCGAGGTGCTCCAGGTGGCCGCCTTCAGCCAAAACTGCTTCGCCTGCGCGCTCGGCGACGACGATGGCACGACGCTGTACGCCATGACCGCTCCCACGTCGGAGCCGACGGTGGCCTCGGCGGCCAGGAAGGGCCGCATCGAGGCGGTCGCGGTGTCGGTGCCCGGGCAGGCCTCTGACCGACACGAGGGGCGACGAACATAGGGAACCCACTACTGGACCAGCCAGCAGACCGTTCGTAGCCTGCGGAGAAAGGAAATCGGTGGTGGGAAGGGGGGAGTGCGTGCTGGAGAGCAACGGACCGGTGGTCGCGGGCGAGGACCTGGTCGTGGAGTTTCCCGTCCGTCACGGCCCACCTGTCCGTGCCGTCGAACACGTCAGCTTCGAGCTAGGCCGGGGAGAGATCCTCGGCATCGTCGGGGAGTCGGGCTCGGGCAAGTCGACACTCGGACGGGTGGTGGCCGGCTTCCAGCGTCCGACCTCGGGCCGTGCGCGCTTCGCCTCCGCCCAGGGTGAGCTCGAGGAGCGCTCCCAACGCCGGGCCAACGGCTACCGGGACGTGCAGATGATCTTCCAGGGCTCGGCGACCGCGCTCAACCCGAGACTTCCGGTTTGGAAGCTGATCGGCGAGGGCTTCAAGCCGGACGGGACCATGGCGCAGCCGTGGGGGGACCGAGGGAAGGGCCTGAAGGCGCAGGTCGCCGACCAGCTCCGTCGGGTCGGGCTGCACGAGAGCTTCGCCGACAAGCGGGCGGCCGAGCTGTCCGGCGGCGAGAAGCAGCGGGTGTCCATCGCCCGGGCCATGTCGGCGTCGCCGGTGGCCATCGTGTGCGACGAAGCCGTCTCGGCGTTGGACGTGTCGATACGCGCGGTGGTGCTCAACCTCTTCCAGCGGTTGCGTGACGAGACGGGGACGTCGCTGTTCTTCATCTCCCACGACATCTCCGTCGTCGCCCACCTCGCCGACCGGGTCCTGGTGATGCACAACGGCCAGATCGTCGAGACGGGCACGGCACGAGAGGTGATCGACGACCCGAAGGACGACTACACCCGGCGGCTGATCGCCTCGGTCCCGAGACTGGAGCGAGCCAGCTGAACGATGACCGGCGGGGATCGTCCAGGCAGTTTTTCGAGATCGACAGAAAGTACGGGGGGAACGTGAACATCACCAACATCGCCGGTCGACGTCGCTGGTCGAGGCGTGCAGGCGCGGTGGCCGTGGTCTCGGCGCTCGCACTCAGCGCATGCGGCTCCAGCAACTCCAGCACCGGCGGCACGGCGCCACCATCCGGCGGTGCCAAGCGCACGAGCGGAGCCATCACCATCGGGACGACGTTTGCCCCCACCACCCTGGACCCGGGCACGGGCACCTCGGGCGCCGACTACCAGTACCTGTACTTCGTCTTCGACCGGCTGATCAGCTTCAACGAGAAGACCGGCCACCTCCAGCCGATGCTGGCGACCTCCTGGAGCTTCCAGGGAGCAAAGAAGCTCACGCTCGACGTCAAGCTGCGCCACGGGGTGACCTTCTCGGACGGGACCCCCTTCAACGCCCAGGCGGTGGTCGCGTTCTCGAAGTCGTACCTCAAGGAGGGCGATGTCCTCGACAACCTCCAGTACGTCACCGCCATCTCGGCGGTCAACAGCTACGAGGTCCACTACACGCTGAGCCAGCAAAACTCCCAGCTGCCCTACGGCCTGGCCGACCGGGCGGGCATGATCCCGTCGCCCACGGCCGTCGCCAAAGAGGGCAAGGGCTTTGGCACCGCGCCGGTCGGCGCCGGTCCCTACCGGTTCGCAACGGAGAACGCCGGGTCCAGCTACTCCTTCACCCGCAACGACAGCTACTGGAACAACGCCAACCAGCCGCGGGTGCAAAAGGTGAGCTTCCAGGTGTTCAGCAACGACACCTCGTTGCTCAGTGCGGTGCGCAGCGGGGCGGTCAACATCGCCGGCGCGGTGTTCCCCCAGGACGTCGCCGTGTTGAAGGGCGCATCCAACCTCACGACGGCGGTCGGCCCGGGGACGGGATTCGACGTCGTCTACTTCAACGGCAAGCTCAAGCCCTTTCAGGATCCGAAGGTCCGGCTCGCGTTCAACCTGGCGCTCAACCGGACCGCCATCATGGACGCGGCGACCAATGGCCTGGGCCAGGCGTGGACCGAGCCCATCGCGCCCGGCGCCAACGGCTACGTCAAGAGCGACGCGCCGGTGTGGACCTACAACGTGGCCAAGGCGAAGCAGCTGATGGCGCAGGCCGGTTACCCCCATGGCGTGAGCACGACCTGCTACACGTACCCGGGCGTCGGCTACGACATCACCGCCCCTGTCGTGATCGCCGAGGAGAAGGCGATCGGCATCAACATCAAGGTGGTGACCGGGACACCGTCCCAGGTCGTGCCCTTCTACACCAAGAACCTGGCCCCGTGCTACCTCTCGGCGTGGCTCGGGGGCGCCAATCCGGTGACCACCTACCAGGGGCTCCTGTGGAGCAAGTCGTACTACAACGCCGGCAAGACGGATTACGGCGTCGACCAGTACATCGACAAGTTCTTCACGACCTACACCACGTCGAGCTACCAGACGCTGTTCGACAACATCAACAAGGTCATGAAGACGACGCCGGGGTACGCCGTCATCTACGCCAACCCGTCGATCAACGTCTACCAGAAGAACATCGCCGGTTGGATCATCAGCCCGTTCGAGCTGGACAACTGGCAGGGCCTCTACTTCACGAGCTGATTGGATGATCTCCCTGAAAGAAATCAAGCAACTTGGCGACGAGGCACCGGCTGGTGTCGGCGAGGAGATGCTGGCCATCGACGACCTCGGCGTGCAGTTCCGCAGGGGGACCCTCCGCACCGATGCGGTACGGGGGATCAGCCTCACCCTCAGGGCGGGCCGGGTGCTCGGCGTGGCCGGCGAGTCAGGGAGCGGGAAGACCGCCTCCGCCCTGGCCGCGATGGGCCTGCTGCCCGAGGGCACGGCTGTCAGCGGCTCGATCCGCTACCGGGGCACGGAGCTGCTCGGCATGAAGGAGAAGCGACTCCGCCGGTACCGCGGGCGCCACATCGCCATGATCTTCCAGGAGACGTCGACCGCGCTCAACCCGGTGCTCCGGGTCGGCCAGCAGCTCACCATGGCCTCCGAGGCCCACTTCAAGGCGGGCAAGGACGAGATCCGCGAGCGGGTCCACTCCGCGCTGTCGGACGTGCGGCTCACCGACACGGAGCGGGTGATGCGCAGCTACCCGCACGAGCTGTCCGGGGGCATGGCCCAGCGGGTGGTGATCGCCATGGCGCTCAGCTGCGGGGCGAGGGTGCTGCTGGCCGACGAGCCGACGACCGCGCTCGACGTCTCCGTGCAGGAGGAGATCCTCGAGCTGATCCGGGGACTGGTCGCCAAGCGGCAGATCGCCACGATGCTCATCTCCCACGACCTCGCCGTGCTCGGCGAGCTGTGCGACGACCTGGTGGTCATGTACCAGGGCGAGGTCGTCGAGCGCGGCTCGACCGCGTCGGTCCTACGAGCACCGTCGCATCCCTACACCAAGGCGCTGCTGGCCTGCCTTCCTCGATTGCACGGCGAGAAGGTGCTCCTCCCGGAGATCTCGCAGCGGGAGGGCGTGCACGCCTCACAGGCCGGCTGCCGGTTCCGGGCGCGCTGCGCCTGGGGCATCGACCGATGCGCCGAGCACCCCGACCTCGAGACGGTGGTGGGGGAGGGCGACCGGATGGCGCGCTGCTGGAGGAGCGCCGAGGTCATGTCGGCCCGTGACCAACCGGAGCCGGCCACGATCGACGGGGGTCGGCATGCGTAGGATCATCACCCGACGGGTGCTCACGGCCGTTCCGACCATCATCCTCTGCACCATCCTCGTCTTCGCCTTCCGCTACCTCCTGCCGGGCGGCCCGGTCGAGGACATGCTCGGCGGCGCCGGCGGCAACGGCAACATCACCAAGGCCCAGATCCACGGCATGGAGGTGCGCTTCGGGCTCAACAAGTCGATCGTCGTCCAGTACTGGGACTGGGTGACGGGCGCCCTCCACGGCAACCTCGGCACGTCGTACTACAGCACGGAGCCGGTCACCACCGTCCTGCGCCAGCGGGTCGCCCCCTCGATCGAGCTGATCATCGGGGCGCTGGTCGTGTCGATCCTCATCGGCGGGTTCCTCGGCATCTACTCGGCCATCCGACGGGAGAAGCGGAGCGGCCGAGCGATCCTGGTCGCGACCGGCCTCGGGCTCTCCATCCCCGACTTCTGGTTGGCCACCGTGGCGGCCGGGGTGCTCGGGCTCGGCCTGGGGGTCTTCCCGGCCGTCGGGTTCCAACCGCTGTCCAACGGGTTGGGCGCCAACGTCCACACCGTGATCCTGCCGGTCCTGGTCCTGTCGGTCGTGACCGGTGCCTTCCTCGCCCGCCACCTCAACAGCGCCATGTCGGCTGCGTTGCGCAGCCCCTACATCCGCACGGCGTGGGCCATGGGCGTGCCCGGCTGGAAGGTCTACACGACCTGCGCCCTCCGCAACGCCCTGGGCCCGGTCGTGACGTTCCTGCCGTTGGCCATCACCGCGCTGGTCGGGGGCACCGTGCTGGTCGAGAACGTCTTCGCCATCCCTGGCCTCGGCACGGAGATCGTGTCCTCGGTCAACAACCAGGACTATCCGGTGGTGCAGGGCGTGGTGCTGATCGTCGGCATCCTCGTAGCCGTGCTCAACCTCCTGGCCGACGTGCTGCTCGCCCTGATCGACCCTCGCGTCCGACGGAGCATCGCCTGATGAGCTACGACCCGCGCACATCCGTCGTCGACCCCGCCGTGGACACCAGCGCCCTGCTGGCCCCTGCTCCCGCCGCCAACGGCGAGCTGCCGGGGTTCGCCCCCGTCGAGCGGCCCGGCCGGGGCCGGCGGGCGGTGACGGGGTGGAGGGATCTGAAGCTGGTGGAGAAGATCGGGATCGTCGTCTTCGTCGTCATGCTGCTCGGCAGCATCCTGGCGTCGGTGCTCCCCATCCAGGATCCCCTGGCCCAGACCCTCACGTTGCGCAACGCCCCGCCGTCGGGCCACCACATCCTGGGCACCGACGCCATCGGCCGGGACGTGTTCAGCCGCACCGTCTACGGCGGGCGGTCCGCCTTCGAGGGCACGGCCATCGCGGTGATCGTGATGCTGATCCTGGGCGTGCCCTGGGGACTGGCGGCCGGGTTCGGCGGATCCGTGCTCGACGAGGTCCTCATGCGCGTCAGCGACACCTTTCTCTCGTTTCCCGCCCTGGTGCTGTCGATCGGCATCATCGCCGTGCTCGGGCCCTCCCTGACCCACTCCATGGCCGCAGTGGGTGTGATCTCGGCCCCGTCGATCGCCCGCCTGCTGCGCTCCGAGGTGCTCCCCATCAAAGACGCCGAGTACGTGCTGGTGTCCGGCTCGCTGGGGGCCAGCCGGCTGCGCATCGCCCTGCGCCACGTGCTGCCCAACGCCATGGCGCCGGTGCTGGTGCAGACCTTCGCGCTGGCCAGCTACTTCCTCATCATCGAGGCCGCCCTCGGCTTCCTGGGCCTCGGAGTCCCGCCGCCGGCGCCTTCGTGGGGCCAGGACCTGGCCAACGCCTACCTGTACTTCTCCAGCTCCCCCTACGCCACCGTCGTCCCCGGGGTGGTGATCGCCATCGCCGCGTGGAGCATCAGCATGATCGGCGACGCCGTCCGCGAAGCCCTCGTGGTGGGCTGACGGCCGAGCACCCCTCGACCGCCGCCCGATGACGTTCTCGCGCCACGACATCTCGTTCCCGTCTCACGGGGTGACGCTCAGGGGGTGGCTCTACCGCCCCGAGGGTGTCACCGACGGCCCCGGTGTGGTCATGGCCCACGGCTTCACGGCCGTGCGGGAGATGTTCCTCGACAAGTACGCGGAAGCCTTCGCCGCCGCCGGTCTGACCACGCTCGTCTACGACCACTTCGGCTTCGGTGCGAGCGACGGCGAGCCTCGGCAGCATCCGGCGGCGAGCATCCAGCTCGAGGGGTACCGCGACGGCATCAACTGGCTCGGCGCCCAGTCGGGCGTGGACGCCGACCGGATCGGCATCTGGGGGTCGAGCAACTCGGGGGGTCATGTCATCGTCCTGGCGGCCGAGGACGTGCCGATCCTGTGCGCGGTCGCCCAGGTGCCCGGGATCGGCGCGGGTGGCCCCGGCGTCTCGCAGGCCACGGTGGACGCCATCGCCGCCGCCACAGACGAGGACCGCCCCGACGACATCGTCCCGGCGGTGTCGGCCACCAGGGACGGCCTCGGGATCATGTTCGAGGACGGGGCCTACGAGTGGTTCACCAGGCTGGCGGCTCAGCGGGCGCCGAGCTGGCGCAACGAGGTCAGGATGGGGGCGCTGCACGACGCCACCACCCCGATCGACCACCTCCCCCGGTCCCGGGTGCCGCTGCTGCTCGTCGTGGCTCCCGCCGACCGTCTCACGCCCCCCGCGGCCGCCATCGAGATGGCGGCGACCCTCCCGGCGGTGGAGGTGGTGGAGATCCCCGGTGGCCACTTCGACGCCTACGAGGCCTCCTTCCCCGCCAGCTCGGAGCCGGCCGTCGCCTGGTTCCGGCGGTTTCTCCGGCCGTAGGGATCGGCCCCGACGATCAACGCCTGCAGCTTGCGGACGATTGCTGGAGGGATTGCCCTACGCCTGGGACTGCGCCGGGTGCCTTGCCCCAGCCCTTGTCCTTGATCAGCGCGGTCTGTTGAACAATGGCCCGGTTCGGTTCGGCCACCGCGGCGCGGATCGCGTCGACCACATGATGTGGGGCGCGCTCGGGAGCACCCGCATCGAATGGGGGCTTCGGGTCGTACTCGAGCATGAGTTGCGACGCTTGCGCCCGTTCGTCGCCGAGCAGCTCGGCGAGGACGGCCAAACCGAAGTCCATTCCCGCGGTGGCCCCGCCCCCGGTTATGCGGTTCCGGTCGACCACGACCCGCTCGGTCACGTTCTGCGCCCCGAACGGCTCGAGCAACTCACGAGCCGCCCAGTGGGTCGCCGCGCGGTACCCGTCGAGCAGACCGGCCGCGCCGAGCACGATCGACCCGTAGCACACCGAGGTGACGTAGCGCGCCCGTGATGCCATATCCGCGATCCATTCCAGGACCTCGACGTCGGCCATCACATCCTTGGTGCCGTGCCCGCCGGGGATCATCAGCACGTCCACATCTTGCGGGCACTCGGCCAGCGTGGTCGTCGGCAACAACGCCATCCCGCTGTCGGAGACCACCCGGTCGAGGTCCTTCCACACCAGATGAACGTCCATGTCGAAGGCCAGCACCGCACGGGGTCCGACCACGTCGATATCGGTGACTCCCGGGTACAACAGCATCGCCACCACCGGGCGGCGAGCATCGGCCACAGCGTCGGTCATGATCTTCCTCCTCGTCGAGTTACAGGCTGACTGTAACCGGCGACTCACCGGGGCCACAATCGCCCATCGCCAGGGGAACGAACCTCGCGCCGTTGGCCGATCGATCTGACTCAACGGCGCGAACTGAGGTGGGGTGGCCCTACCAGGCGAGCTCGCCTTCGTTCTCCTGGAAGGTGCCGGTGGGGCCGTCCTTGCCTATGGTGGCCATGCGCACGATGACCTCTGCGCCCTTCTCCACCGGCTGCCCAGCTCCGCTGGATGGAGTGAGGTCGGTCGCGGTGAAGCCGGGCTCGACTGCGTTGAACTTGATCGCCGGCAGGGCCTTGGCGTACTGGACAGTGAGCATCGATACGGCGGCCTTGCTCGCGCCGTACATGATGGCGGGGTGGTGAAATTGGCGCCGCTCGGGATTGGTGACGGCCCAAAATGAACCGAGGGCGCTGGAGACGTTGACCACGACCGGGTTACTGGCCTTCTCCAAGAGCGGCAGCGCGGCCTGGGTGACACGGATGACACCGATCACGTTGGTGTCGAAGACCTTCAACGCCTCCTCGCCATCGAGCGCCGCGGTCGAGCTGATGCCGGCGTTGTTGACGAGGACGTCCAGGTGGCCTTCGCGTTCGGCGACGACACCGAGGGCAGTTGCCACCGACGCATCGTCAGTCACGTCGAGAGGCACGAACCGACCGCCGAGCTCGGATGCTGCTGCCTCTCCGCGCTCGACGCTGCGAGCGCCGACATAGACAGTGTGCCCCTGTTCGATCAGTCGGCGAGCGGTCTCCTAGCCGAGTCCCTTGTTGGCTCCGGTGACGAGCGTCACGGTCATGTCTGTGCTCCTTTTTGCGAATCGTGCGTCACGTGTTGTGATGATGGCCGTGGTGAATGCGCAACGACAGTGGCGGCACGTGATGACCTCATTTTTCGCCCCGCATGGCGAGACAGCCAGTGCCCTGACGATCCTGGGAGTGACAGGGCCATGCTGGCAATGATCCAGATCGGTAGCCTCCTTGGCATGAGCGAGGACCGCCTCCTCGGCGAGTATCTGCGGGCTCGACGTGAGCTCGTCCAGCCGGATGGTGTGGGCCTCCCCGCCCACGGTGTGCGACGCGTCATCGGTTTGCGGCGCGAGGAGGTCGCCATGCTCGCCGGTATCAGCGCCGACTACTATCTCCGACTCGAGCAGGGACGTGACCGCAATCCGTCGATCCAGGTTCTCGAGGCCCTGGCCCGTGTCCTCCAACTGGACCGGGCAGCGACCGACTACCTCCTCGGTCTGGTCGCCCCACAGCCCCGGCAGCGGCGTCGTCGTCCCAAGCGCGAGACAGTGCCGAGCGGTATCCGGCAGCTGCTCGACGTGATGGGCCTACCTTCGTTCGTCGAGGGCCGGTACTTCGACGTCCTCGCCGCCAACGATCTTGCCTACGCCCTGTCACCCAATCTGCGAGTCGGCCAGAACCGGCTGCGCGCCGTGTTCCTCGACCCCGCCGAACAAGCTCTGTACCCGGACTGGGACCAAGCCGCCGCAGGGTTGGTCGCCGGGTTTCGTACGTCCGTGGGCAGCGACGTCGACGATCCGGGTTTTGTGGAGTTGGTCGGCGAACTGTCGCTGTCGAGCGAGCGATTCCGTCAGCTCTGGGCGCGCCACGACGTCCGATCATTCGAGGGGGCGTCGGTTCCCTTCAACCACCCGGCGATGGGAGAGCTCATCCTCAGCCGGGAGAAGCTCGCATCACCGGCACGGACGGCCAACTGCTCGTCGTCTACCACGCCCAACCTGGCACCAGCATCGCCGACAAGCTGGCTTTGCTTACCTCGCTGACCAACTCGAACACGACCCCCGCCTCCGATACCGTGTCTCGGCCCCCGATAGTTCTCCAGGAAGAGTGCGACGGGGAACCCAACGGGCCCGTGCCTCGCTAGATGGGGGGGGGGTGGTGACGGCCTGCTCGTTCGGGACGGCCCCCCCAGCAGGGCTCAGCGGGAAATGGAACTGGTCGAAGGCGTCGCCGATTGCCGTCAGCGAGTCGGACATGATGGTGTGCAGCGGTTCTTGATTCGTTGATCCGGCCCAGCGGCGCAGCGCGACTTTGACGACGCCTACTGCGGTCTCGGCCACCACGGCGGCGGTCGATTCGTTGACACCCCGGTACCGGAACGCTTCGGCGATGGCGTCGACCAGTCGCTCCATCTTGCGGAGCTCACGCTCGCGCAGCCCGTCGTGGTCGTCGATGATGGCCTTCGCCCACCTCGCCGCCGGCGCCGACCACGTCGTGGCCGGGTTCCCGATGGGCACCGACTTCGCCACCGGCGTAGACCGCCTCGAAGCGCTCTCCCCCGCGCTCACCGCTATCAGTTGAACCCTGCCCAATGAGGTAGGCATGGTGTCGGCGGAGCCGACTGAGCGGCTGTTGGCCTGTGAGGCCTGGAGAGATCGACCACCTGCTGGCCTGGCTGGCCCGGCTGGAGCGGTTGGAGGTCGAGGTGGTGTCGCGGCGGCGAACGTCAGGGGGCGCCGTTCTCCAAGAGCGCCGGCCCGAGGGTGGGGGTGTCGGGTGTCGGGGTGGCGCAACCACGAGCGATGCGCCCCGCGGCGACCTCGGTACTCGACAGGCAGGATCGCCCGAGTGCGTCCCAGTCGACCCGCGCCCGTGCTCGGTCGGGTCGTAGCCGTCGGGAAGGGTGCTGCGGTGGTCGAGGCGGTCGGCGAGGATCGCCAGGGGGGAGGGGACTTCGTCGTGATGGAGATGCTTGTTGAACGCACCTCGCTGATCAAAGACAAGGGCTGGGGCAAGGTGCAGGCGTAGTCCTCGACGAAGTGATCGGAGTCGCGCTGAGCGCCGCTGACGACGGCGAGCGCGACTCCGACAACGAGCAATCGTCGGACACGGATGGACATCGTGACTCCTTGCGCCTGCGGGGCGTGTCCTCCGGTGCGACGGCGCACTCCGCAACTTGTCGAGGCCGCGCCTGCCAGAACGCCACGAATCGTCTCGTGTCTTCCGGGAAAGTCACCGGGTGGGACGCGACTTGACGACGATCTGCTCGAGCAGCGCGATCAACGTCTCGTGGGAGCCTTCGCCGAGCACATCGGCGAGGCGCCGGTCGACGGCTTCCATCACCGCCCAGGCCTGGTCGAGCAGTTCCCGTCCACTGCTGGTGACCTGCAGTTGCGCGCGGCGTCCCCGGCCGGGAGGGGTACTGCGCTCGATCGCGTCGCTCTCCTCGAGCTGGTGCAAAGTGGCCTGCATGCTTTGGGCGGTGATCCCGGCACGGCGCGCCAGCTCGCTGTAGGACAGGCCCGGTTCGCGGGCGAGATGCCCGAGCGCGGAAACGTGCCGTAGCGCGAGTCCGAGCTCGTCGAGCCCGGCGTCGGCTTGCTCGCGCGTCATGCGCCCGACGGCGATCAGCAGAAGCGAGCCATTCGCGAACGCCCCTGCCCCCTCGTCGACCACGATTGGTGCAGGTCCCGCGCGCCGTGGTGTGGGTGTCCCGGCGGCCTGGTCGGTCACGCACCGCATCTTCTCACCTGCCCACACTTTCAGCCAGTCTGCAACTTGGGCCGAGGCGAGATGGTGTCGATCCGGTGAGCGGCGCGGCTGCCGGTGCACCTCCTGGCCACGATCGTGCGGATCGGGGGCTATCTCGGCGCCATTGGCGCCGGCCCGACTGACCTGTCGAGGCGCGACAATCGTGATACCCAGACCGCGACTATCCGCTTGGCTGGCTACGCTCTCATCCAGGTTCGGTCGTGTTCATGGTCGTGCTGGCGGCGCTCGCAGCCCGTCGAAGACCACGTTCAGCATCCGACTGTCCGACTGCCGGTGGACCCGGTCGTCGCGCCAGAGGAAGGAGCACAGGCTCAGCACCTCCGGTGCGTCGATGTCCCGGCGGATCGCCCTTGCGTCGCGCCCGGCGCGCAGGAACGCCTCGATCGCGTCGAGCACCGGAGCGCGAAACTCCTCGGACAGATCGGCACGCGCCGCGGCGTGCAGCGCCTCGGTGAGACCGCGCTTGACCTTGCCGTACGCCGTCAGCTTCTCCAGCCATTTACGGAACGCCACGAGGGGCGGGTACCTCGCGAGCAGCGTGTCGCTCGACGCGACCAGCTCCTCGACGTCATGCCGATAGACGGCGACCAGCAGCGCCTCGCGGTTGGGAAAGTGTCGGTAGAGCGTGCCCTGACCGACGTCGGCGTCGCGAGCGACTCGTTGCATCGTCACCTGCTCGCCAGGTTGCGCCTGCACGAGGATGCGACGCGCAACGTCGAGAAGGAGCTCGCGATTGCGTTCGGCGTCGGCCCGACGCGGCCGATGCTTGGAAGCTCCGTCGGCCGTCGAGATCCTCGTTGCCGTCACCTCAGCAGTATGGCGCGTGCGCTGCGAGCTCTTGCCAAGCGGACAGCCGTCCGCTACGTTGAATCAACCGGACTCGTGTCCGTATCAAGTCATGTTCAGACTCTAGGAGAAGAAGATGACAGCAACGAGCGAGATGGTCGTCGCCATCACCGGTGCTTCGCGCGGTATCGGCGCGGCGACGGCGCGGCTGTTGGCCGGGCGCGGCGCCGCTGTGGTGCTCGGCGCCCGCAGCGAGGCGGATCTGGTCGGCGTGGCGACAGCTATCGAGGCTGGCGGCGGGCGAGTGGCGACGTGGCCGACCGACGTCTCCAGGCGTGCGGACCTGCATGGTCTGGTCAAGCTGGCTACGGCGGAGTTCGGCCGGCTCGACGTCCTGGTAAGCAACGCAGGTATCGGCCCGGTCTCACCGATGGACGACCTGCGCGTCGATGACTGGGACGCCATGATCGACGTCAACCTTCGTGGGATCCTTCACGGCATCGCCGCCGCATTGCCCGTGTTTCGCGACCAGCAGGGCGGCCATTTCGTCAACGTCGCCTCTACTGCGGCCTACAAGACGGTGCCCGGCCAAGCTGTCTACTCCGCGACCAAGACCGCCTCGCGCGTGCTGACCGACGGCCTGCGTCAAGAAGTCGGGCCCGAAATCCGCGTGACGCTGATATCCCCCGGGTTCACCAACACCGACTTCATCGACAACGTTCCCGACGAGAAGCAACGAGCGGAGATGGCTGCCTCGCGCGAACGGTTCGCGATGCCGGCCGACGCGGTCGCTCGCGCCATCGCTTACGCCGTCGAGCAGTCCGACGCCGTCAACGTCGGCGAAGTCGTGCTGCGCTCCAGCGCCCAACCCTGATCACACCATGCGAATCGCGACCCGACGGATCCTCGAGAACCTCGCCGCAGGGAAGAAGTCCTACGGCATCGCAGTGCAGCTGCCCAGTCACCACCTACTACCAAGGCCACGACATCGGTTCACACCGACTACGGCAGCTACGTCGCCTAGCGTCGACCCGGCTCGGCGGGCACGTGCGGTCCCGATGGACGCATCAGCGGGGTGCACCTACTAGGCGGTTGCCTCGCCTACCGCGTTGCGCTCGACGCCCTTCGCTGACCCGGCGTTCCGGCGGGTGATCCAGAGAGAGGGGCGCGCGCGAGCTGTCCTGACGGCAGGCGGAGGAGGCGTCCGAGACGGGCTGGCATCCACCAGTTCCAGCGTCCCATGAGCACGACCAGCGCGGGGACGAGGAGCGTGCGGACGACGATGGCGTCGACGAGGACTCCGGCGGCGAGGGCGGTGGCGACGATCTGGACGAGCTGGTTGGGGTTGGTGCTGAGGGAGAGGAACGACACGGCGAGGATGACGGCCGCGCAGGTCACCAGGCGTCCGGTGCGGGCCAGGGCGGCGACGACGGCCTGGTCGGTGGAGCCGGTGCAGTCGTACTCTTCGCGGATCCGGGACAAGACGAAGACTTCGTAGTCCATGGACAGGCCGAACAGGCAGGCGAAGACGACGATGGGGATCCAGTCTCGTATGGCTGCGGTGGCCGGCACCCCGTAGAACAAGCTGGATCCGTGGCCCTGCTGCCAGAAGAGCACCATGAATCCGAAGGCGGAGCCGAGGGACACCACGTTGAGCACGACCGCTTTGAGGGCCAGCACCACGGAGCGGAAGGCCCGGGCGAGGATGAGGAAGGTCAGGACGGCGATGATGGCGAGGATCAGCGGCAGGTTTCCGTAGACGGCACTGCTGAAAGCCATGTCTCCCGCCGCCGACCCGCCCACCTCGTCGCCGCCTGGCAGCTTGGAGAGCCGACGGCCCAGGTCCGTGACGATCGCCCGGCCCGCAGCGGTGCTGCCCTCGGCCACGGGCACGACGGTGAGGAGTGACCCGCCACCCTGGCGGAACGCCGGCGTGTCAGGGGCCAGGACCGTCGAGATACCCGGCGTCGTCCTGGCCGCGGTCTCGGCCCGCTGGGCGCCGGCGGCGCCGCCGTGAGCGAGGACCTGGATGGGGAAGTCGATGGCCGGGGGCACACCGTTGCGTTCGAGGAGGTGGAAGGCGTTGCCTGCGGGCCCTGCCGAGGGCAGGGAGCCCACCAGCGGTTCGGCGGTGTTGATCGAGAACGCAGGGATGGCCAGGGCGACGATCACGGCGAGGCCGGCGAGCCCGGCGGTGACCGGCCATCGGACGATCAGCCGTCCCCATCGCTCCCACGGGCGGCTGTGGGGGGTGACCGGCCCCCGATACCGCCGCCGATCGAGCGCCGGTCCCCACGCCGAGAGGGTGACGGGGAGCAGGGTCGTGGCTGCGACGATGGCCACGAGGGGGATCAGCATGCCGCCGAACCCGATGCTGCGCAGGAACGGCACAGGGAGGACCACCAGCGAGAGGAGGCCCACGGCGACGGTGGCGCCGCTCAGGAGCACGGCACGACCGGCTCTGGCGGCGGCGGCGAGGATGGCAGCCTCGTTGCTCAGGCCGCGATTGCGCTCCTCGCGCCAACGCACCACGACCAGCAGGGAGTAGTCGATGGCGACCCCGAGTCCGACCAGCGCGACGAGGTACTCGAGGAAGTAGCTGATGCTGGTGACGTAGGTCAGCCCGAGGATGGCGAGGAACGTCACCAAGATGACGGGGATGGCCATCAACAGGGGCACGACGGCGATGGCCGACCCGTAGACGACGAGGAGGACGACGAGGGCCAGCACACCGCCGATGGCCGTCTCGACCAGGACGCTCGGACCGCCACTGGTGCTGCCCCCGTTGGCCAGGAGCTGGGCGAATCCGGTGAGGGTCACCGATGCCCCCTTCGGTGCCGCTGCGTCGAGGGCCGGCCCGAGCCGACCGACCACGCCCACACCGGGTCCGGTGTCGGGGTTGGGCATGTCGATCACCGCCCACGTGGTGCGCCCGTCGCGCGAGATCAGGGTGGGATCGTGGGTGTCGGCGTAGTCGGCCACCGCGACGATCCCGGCTCTCGGGGCGGCTGCGAAGGTTTGGGCGGCGATGGCCTGCCCGCGCGTCGAGCGCATCGTCGTGCCCGGTGGGAGGTGCAGGACGGCGATGGTCGGCTCGATCGTCGGGTCGATCCGGAAGCGGGCCATCAGGTGCTGGTTGGCCTCGTAGCCGGCCTGCCCCGGCGTGGCGTAGCTGTAGGTCATCTGCCTGATGGCGGTGGTCGTGGTGAGCGCCCCGGCGACGGCGAGGAGGACCCAGGCCGCGACGACGAGCGCCTTGTGCCGGAGTGCCAGCGTGGTGACGGCTTCGATCGACGGTGTCCTCATGGCAGCGTCCACCTTGACGGCTCGGACCTGCGCCGGCGTCGGCCAGAAGATGGCTTCGGGCCGAGCGGATGCGCCACGACTACTCCCTGCGGACTACGCCGCAGCGACACCTGAAAGGCCGAGTCGAGCGGCGGAGCGGGCGGACCGTCACCCAGACGCCGGGTGGCCAGGCGGGAGGACGATCGAGGCGAGAGGCACGTGCTGCTGGCCGGCGTGCAGGTCGTGGTCCTCGAAGCTTCCGGCGACCACCGGTCGCGGGAAGGAGACCTTGACCGCCCGGATGGTCGGGAGCTCGAAGTACCGGACCGCGGCGAGGTTGACACGGTAGAGGGAGGCGACGACCTGCGGGGTGAGCACGCCGGAGCGGGTGAGGAGGGCGAAGTCCGCGTCGTCGGCGAGGAACACGTCGAGGGTGATCCAAAACGGTCCAGCGTTCTTGCTTCGCACCTCTATGGCGAGGTCACCGACGGTGCGGATCCCGCCGGGGTCAGCCACGTCCCACCTCGTCGATGGCGGTGCGGAACAGCTCGGCGCCGGCGACCATCTCGATCACGTGGTTGAGGACGAACTCGTACGCGGCGCCTCGCTCGATCTCGGCCGGGGAGGTGGCGAACGCGAAGCTCGGCAGGTAGGGCATGTCGGGGAGCGGGAGGTGGAGGAGGTAGGGGTTGGCGGTCTTGGCGATCGCCGTTGCGGTCGCCTGGTCGCGGGCGCGCACCTTGAACAACAGGCCCACCTCCCTCGGGGGTGCGGTCTCCTGCTCGAGTGCGCCGAGCACACCGTCGGACCCGTAGAACTGGAACGCGACCCGGTAGTCGGCCGGTTCGAGGTCGAGCGCGACGCGCATCCGGTCCTCGACGACGGTGCGGAGGAGCTCGGTCCACGTGTCGAACTGCCCGAGGATCTTGGGGTCGCGGATGCCGACGAAGGAGATGGTCTCGAAGCCGGCCAGCCGGCAGCCTTCCAGTTTGGCCGTGGGGCAGGGCGCGGGGTCGAAGCGGGATCCCTCGACGCGGACGGTGCGTTCGTCGAGAGCGTCGTAGGTCGCGTGGGTGGTGTCGAGGGTGCCGTCGGGCTCGTGGAGGCGGAACGGGTCGGCGTTCTCGTAGAGCATGTGGGCGGCGACGGTCAGCGGGGTGCACGCCGAGTCGGCGCTGAGCGGCTCGACGGTGAAGCCGGTCCGGTCGATGCGGACGAACACCCCGCCGGAGCGAGGGTTGGTGGTGCACTGGCCGCCGCATTCGACGGTCTTGGCCGCGTGCCAGGCCGGCCCGGGAGGGAGCCCGGCGCGCCGCGCGACGGCCGCCACCATCGCCGTGTCGGTGGAGCGACCAGCGAGGATGACGTCGGCGCCGGCATCGAGCGCCTCGGCCATGGGCTGCTGCCCCATCAGGGCGACGATGTGACGGCAGGCGAGGACGGTCTCGGCGTCGAGGTCGCCGTGCGGCGGAAGGCCGCGCACCCGACCGCGTCCGATGGCGTCGACGACGACCCGCGGGGCGATCTCGCTGTAGATCCGCGCCAGGCGGAACGAGAGGCCCTCGTCGGCGGCGATGCGGGTGGCGATGTCGGCGACCCACTCCACGCCAGCGTCGGTTCCTGCCGTGGCGCAGCTGCCGACCAGCAGCGGGATGCCCGCGTCGTGGCACGCCACGAGGAGGATCCGCAGGTCGCGCTCGATGGCGGAGGCGTCGGATTTGGCCGTGCCGGTGCCGAGGTAGTGCGGTCCCGAGTCGGTGGAGCCACCGTCGATGGCGATCGCGGTGGCGCCCATGGCGACTCCCCGCTTGATCGACTCGGCGCTGAAGCCGGCGCCGAGCATCCCGCTGGGGAAGACGATCCCGACGCTCCGCTCGTCGCTGGTCGGGATGGCCGTCGGGTTGGAACCGCTCATTGGACATCTCCCCCTGGGGCGCGGTCGCTCGCGGGCAGGATCTGGCAGGCGTCCGGTGGGATTCGGACGGCCAGCTGCGGGCCGTCGGCGGCGGCGCGGTCATCGACGGTCAGCGCCATGGTGTCGATGCGCAGCTGGTGGACGTAGTGGTCTCCGAGGAACGAGCTGGTGACCACCTCGGCGGCGAAGGTGTTGGTCCCGCCTGAGTCAGCGGCGACGACCTCGACCGCTTCGGGACGGACGGCGATCGACACGTTCTTGCCGGGAGCGGTGGGGGCGCCGGCGGCGACGAGCAGCGAGCCGTCCTCGAGCCGGTACCGGGTGCCACCTGTCGTGGTGTCGACCGCGACCGCGTCGAGCAGGTTGCACTGGCCGAGGAACTCGGCGACGAACCGCGACGTCGGCCGGCGGTAGATCTCCTCCGGTGAGCCGACCTGCAAGATGGCGCCGGAGTCCATGACCACGATGCGGTCGCTCAGGCTGAGCGCCTCGTCCTGGTCGTGGGTGACGAACAGGGTGGTGATCCCGATCTCGCCCTGGAGCTGCTTGAGCCAGGTCCTGGCCCGTTCCCGGAGCTTGGCGTCGAGGTTGGAGAACGGCTCGTCGAGGAGCAGGACGCTCGGCGAGTACACCAGTGCCCTGGCCAGGGCGACACGCTGCTGTTGGCCGCCGGAGATCTCGTGGGGGTACCGATCGGCGTAGCGGCCCATCTCGACCAGGTCGAGGGTCTCACGCACCCGGGCGCGCAGGGCCGCTTTTCGGACACGGCGGATCCGCAACGGGAAGGCCACGTTGTCGAACACCGTGAGGTGCGGCCAGATGGCGTAGGACTGGAACACCATGCCGAGGTTGCGGTCCTCCGCGGCCAGGTCGACCTTGGCGTCCCGGTCGTAGAAGAGATCGTCGCCGCAGCGGATCCGGCCGCCGTCGGGGCGCTGGAAACCGGCGATCGACATGAGGGTGGTGGTCTTGCCGCAGCCGCTCGGGCCGAGGAGGGTCAGGAACTCCTTGTCGAGGACCTCGAAATCGATCTCGTTCAGCACCTGGGTGTCGCCGAAGATCTTGGTCAGTCCGGACACATGGATGTCAGGCACGGGCCCTCCCGGGCATCCTGGTGGTGAAGATCCGCCCGCCCACGACGATGGCGGCCAGGGTCACGAGCACCTGCACCATGGCCATCGCCGCCGCAGGACCCGAGGTGCCGATCTGGAGGCTCTGGAGCATGGTCACTCCCATCACCTCGTGGCCGGGTGTGACGAGGAACAGGCCTGGGTCGTAGTCGTTGAGGATCGAGATGAACAGCAGGACGAACGACACGAACAGGGCCGAACCGACGATGGGCAGGGCGATCCGGCGCATCGCGGTCCACCAACTGGCGCCGGCCGAGCGGGCGGCGTCGTCGAGGGACTCGCTGACGGTGGCGAACGCCGAGGACATCACGAGGTACGCCAGCGGGAGGGAGCGGACGCTGAGGGCCAGCACCAGGCCCCAGATGCTGGTGCGAAGCGTGCCGCCGGGAGGGTTGATGAGCAGGAAGGTCCAGAAGAACCCGATCCCGATGATGATGCCGGGGATCGCCCGGGGGAACAGCATGGTGAACGGCAGCGAGCCTCGGGCCACGAACCTCGACCGGTGGGCGACGGCGGTGGCCAGTCCGATCAGCGCGGTGGTGGCGATCGCCCCGATGCCGGCGATCTCGACGGTGTTGACGATCGACTGGGAGTACTGCCCGTGGCCGATCGCCGACCAGTTCGAACCGGTGAGCAGGTGCCACGGCGCGATCAGCGGCGTCAGCTGGGAGACGACCGATGACAAGGCGAGGGCCACGAGGGGGGCGACGGTCGTGGCGAGCAGGTAGAGCCCCATGACCATGGCGAGCACGAGACGCCAGGTCGTTCCCAGGGCCACGCTTCTCGACGCGGAGGATCGTCCCCCGATCGAGGTGAACCTGGCCTGGTCGCCGAGCAGCCGCTTGCGCGCCACCAGCAGCACGCAGGCCAGGGCCAGCAGCACGGTCGCTCCTGCGCTTACTACCGGTGGGTCGGGGGTGTTGGCGTTGGACCAGGTGTTGTAGAGGTAGCTGGCGACGAAGTCGTGGCCTTGAGGCGAGCCGAGGACGAGCGGAATGCCGAGGGCCTCCACCGACAGCGTGAGACGAGCAGGCCGGAGTTGAGCAGCGCAGGGCGCAGCATCGGTGCGGTGATCCGGGTCAGCACCCGCAGCGGCGTGGCGCCGACGCTGCGCGCCGCGTTCTCCAGGGACGAATCGATCCCCGACAACGTCGACTGGCAGATCAGGAACGTGACTGGCACCGCGGTGGCGGTGCCGAGCGCGGCCATGCCGGGCACCGACGTCAGGTCGAAGGGGATGTGCAGGGTCCGGGTGATGAAGTCGGTGGCGTAGCCGCCGAGCCCGTACAACGAGTTCCATCCGAGGATGAAGCCCAGCCCCGGCAGCAGGAGCGGCACGACGAACAGCCGGGAGAAGGCACGCCCGCCGAACACGTCGGTCCGACCGCAGACGATCGCCAGACCGGCGCCGATGACCACCGACGCCACCGTCGTGATCGCCGCAAACTCGAGGGTGTTGAGCGCCGCGATCCGGAACGCCGGGTCCGCGAACAGCTGCTGGTACGCGACGAGGGTGAAGACCCGGCCGGAGGCGTAGATCGGCTTGGACTGCACCGACGCGTACACCAGCGGGACGACGGGCACCAGCACACAGACGGTGACCAGACCCCAGATGGTCGCCTGGAGCCCGGACTCGGGCACCAGGCGGCGCACCCTGGGGGGAGCTGCGACCGCCAGGCTCACTGGCCGAACGCCTGCCGGAACCGCGCCGTGAACGACGTCTGCTGGTCGGCGACCTGCTGGCTGAAGGGGGTCAGGAAGGTGTGCTGTGCGCCACCGACCGCGCGGTACAGCGCCTCGAGCGTGTTGGCACAACCGTTCGTCGGGGTGAAGGTGTTGCTGGCCGCCTCGAAGCCGGCGTCGCAGAGGGCCTGCTGGCCGGGGTTGCTGAACACGTAGTCGAGGAACAACTTGGCTGAGTCCGGGCTGGCAGCACCGGCGGTGATCCCGATGCCGCGGGGGATCAGCGGGGTGAAGTCGGTCGTGTACTCCCACCCGAGCAGCTTCCCTGTCGTGTTGGGGTTGGCTTCGATCGGTCCCCGGGCCAGTCCGGACTCGAACACCGCCACGGCGAAGGCGCCCTGGGCCACGTCCTGGCCGAGCACGTCACCGTCTCCTGGCGTCTTGGCCGTCTTGCCCAGAGCCTGGAGGGCGGCCCAACCCTTCTGGTGCGAGTACCCCCAGAAGGCGGTGTAGCCGAAGTTGTTGCTGATCGTGTAGGTCGCCACCTTGTACTTTCCGGCGATCCCGTCCGCAGCGATCTGGGCGATGGTCTTGGGCGGCGCCTGGCCCTTCAGCTTCAACTTGTTGTAGATGGTGATGGCCGGGTCCGCCGAGAAGACGTACAACCCCCGGCCCTGGTTCACGAAGCTCGGGTAATTGGCCATGCCGTTCGGTGTGAACGACTGGAGGTCGCCCTGCTTGACCGCACCCACCCACAACCCGGGCGCGCTGGCGATGAGGATGTCCGCTGTGCGAGTCCCGGTGGCGTGCTCCGCCGCGTACTTCGAGAACACGACCGGATCCTCGTCGTCGGTGATGCTCACGTGGATCCACGGGTAGGCGTTCTCGAACGCCTTGGTCACCGCTTGCGACTGGGACAGCAGGGCGTTGCTGTAGATCACCAGGCCCTTCTCGTGCTTGGACCCGGCCACCAGGGCCGACATGCTCAGCGGCTTGGCCGCCGCCGCCGCAGTCGTCGGCGCGCTCGACGTGCCCGAGCTCCCGCACGCCGCGAGCACCGTCGCCGCCAGCCCGGCGCCGACACCGGCCCGAAGCCACTTGGTGAGACCTTCCGACATGGTTTACCCCCTGGTCCAATGCTATTGCAAGTTGACTATGTCATGCAGGGATCTTTCTGTCAAGCCATTGCGATACGCTGCAGCAAGAAGCGCCGAGGTGCGCTGTCGCACGAAGGGCAAAGGGTGACCTCCAATCTCCGTCGACCGTTGACCACTGGGCCGTCGCTCGCCGACCAGGCCTACGGCGTCGTGCGGGACTGGATCACCTCCGGTGACCTCGTCCCGTCGGATCGGATCACCGAGCGGGGCCTGGCCGAGCGGCTCGGGGTCAGCCCCACCCCGGTCCGTGAGGCCATCTCCCGCCTGCTCCACGAGCGTCTGCTCGTCCGCGTCGACGGCCGCAACCTTCAGGTCACCGCACCCGACCTGCGCCGACTGCGGGAGATGTCCCTGATCCAGGTGGCGCTGCGCGCCGTCGCCGCTGGCCTCGCCGCCGAGCTCGCGACCGACGAGGAGATCGCCGAGATCGCCCGCACCCACCAAGCGTCCCTCGATCAGGAGAACGGTGTCGGCGACCACCCGCAGGCGGCTGGCAACCCAGGCGAGGCGTTCCGCCACGACTTCCACCAACTCATCGTCCGGGCCTCCCACAGCCCGAGCCTGATCGACATGATCGCCACCGCCGAGGCATTCGGACGGCCCATGCGACTGCGAGGCCAGCAGGCCGACGGGGCCGCCGAGGGGATCCGCCAGGCCGTCGACGAGCACGAGGCCATCGTCGACGCCCTCCAAGCCCGCGACGCCCAGCGCGCCGAGGCCCTGATGCGCGACCACACCAAGTGGGTCAACGACAGCTACCTCGGCTTCGCCGAACGGCAGCTCGCCCTCGACGTGCCGGGCCGAGCGCATCTTGGTCCACCCGGACGCCGCCGCGCGGCCGATGAGAGCCCGCCAGGATCCGCCTGACGCCCGATGTCACGACGAGGGGCGGACCGTACCGTCGCAGTCGAGCCGCCTCCCCCCGACCGGTGGCCCGGAGGTCGAAACGTGTCGTTGAGCCAGCTCGCCAACCAGCTCGTGAGCCAGTACGGCTATCTTGCGGTCGCCACCGGAGTCGGCGTGGAGAGCATCGGCGTGCCCGTCCCCGGCGAGACCACCCTCATCGCCGCAGCCGCCTACGCCGGCAGCACCCACCGGCTGACTCCGGCGGTGGTCGTCGCGGTGGCCGCCGCGGCCGCCGTCGTCGGGGACAACCTCGGCTTCGGCCTGGCCCGCTGGCGAGGTCCGGACCTGCTCCGGTGGATCGGCAGCCGCAGCGTCCGGGCCGACCGCGCCCTCAAGGCGGCCCGCGACGGGTTCGACCGGCATCCGAGCAGCGTCATCGTCGGGGGACGCTTCGTCTCGGTGGTGCGCACCTACACCGCTTTCCTGGCCGGCACCGGGACCATGCGCTGGCGCCGATTCGCCGCGCTCAACCTGCTGGCATCATTGGCATGGGCGGCGCTCATCGGGTTTGGCTCCGCCGCAGTCGGCTCCGCCTTCGGTCTCGTCGCCGGCTACGGCACGCTCGCTGCGGTCGCGGCCGCCGTCAGCCTCCTCGGACTACTCGAACACCACCGGACGCGGCGCCCGCCCGCACCCGTCTTCCTCTCCCACCAGGATCCGCTGGAGGAGGTGTCGACCACGCCGTGACCCAGCTGGCTACTTCTCCAAGCGGAGCGCCACGCCGGAGCGTCGCTGGAAATGCGCCTACCGGACGATGCGGGCCCGTAGGTCCGTCCGTAGCATCGATCCTGTCCGCCCTCCCGGAGGGCCCATCACATCGGAGCACCCAGATGACCTCGTCCGGCGAGCAAGCCTTCCGCAAGTTGCAGTCGATCACCAGGATCGACGGTCGCCGGGTCACGGACCCGCCCGGCGCCGCGAGGGTCGCGCTCGCAGGCGTCGCGGCGGTCGCGGCGTCCCTGCTCGCCGACGTCCTCCTCGTCCTGGCGGGGACGGCGGCGTTCCATCCCCCTGCCTCCTTCGGCCCGTTCTCCTTCCCCACCTACGCGACGTTGACGGTGGTGGGCGTGGTGGGTGCCACCGCCTTCTGGGCGGGCGCGGTCCGGGTGTCCTCGCAGCCCCGGTGGATCCTGGGCCGCGCCGCGGTGGTCGTGACGGCACTGTTGCTCATCCCCGACGTGCTGCTCCTGCCGCACGACCCGACGGGGGGAGTCATGACGCTGATGGCCATGCACCTCGCCATCGCCGTCATCACGACCGCCGTGCTCCTGACGGTCGCGCCAGCCGCCGGGCAGCGGCACCGCCTGCCACCCGCTGGCCGGCGCTCGGAGCACCCGGTCGACGTTCGCGTCAGGTGAGGGATCGTTCTCTCGGTCTCCCGATGTCGAGGTCGGTCCGTGGTCGAGTGCCGAAGGAAAGCCGGCCGGAGGCCGGGCAGCCGGCCGGCGCCATGACCGGCGCCGGTGTGCCCATCTGGCGGGTCGCCGGGCGCGCCGCGCAACGGGCCTCGGACATCGACGTGGCGCTCGCTGTCGTCGCGTTCGTGGCCCTCCTCGCCGATTCCGCCGTCGGTCACGGCACGGGGCAACTCACACCGGTCGCCTACCTCTTGGCGTTGCTGACCGCGGCGCCGCTGGTGGCACGACGGCGGTTCCCGGTCGGAGTCCTCGCCACCGTCGTGCCGCTCGTGCTCGTGTGCCTGGCGGTGTTCCACCCCAACCGGGCCGCGGTCGGGGTGGTCATGCTCCTCGTGTTCACCGTCGGGCTCGACGGGCACCGCACCCGCTCCCTGGTGGTGGGAGCTCTGATGGCGCCCGTCGTCGCCGCCGCGGTGCTCATCACGGGCCGGCACGGCACCGTGGTCGACGTGGTCGCCTACGCATCGCTGGTGCTCGGCGCGCTGGCTGCCGGGGAGGCGTTGCGGGCCCGTCAGGCGCTCCAGCACGCAATCGCCGAGGAAGCCGCCCGTCAACGGGATGCGGCCGCTCAGCACCGCTTCGACCAGGAGCGCCTGGCCTGGGCGCACGAGCTCCACGACGTCGTCGGACATGCGCTGGTGGCGATCAACGTGCGGGCGGCGGCGGCCGCGCACCTCGAGCGTCAACGCTCCGGGTCCGCCGCGCCGAGCGCACTGGACGAGATCGCCGCCGCGTCTGCCGAGGCGCTGGGCGAGCTGCGGGCCACGCTCGGGACGCTCCGCGCCAAGGGCGACGGGCCCGCACCGCTGCACCCGATCCAGGAGCTGGCGGACCTGGCAACCCTGGTCGCCGGCGTGGAGGACGCCGGGCTCACCGTCGAGCTGCACATGCCCGACATGGCGACGGCGTTGCCCGCCACCATCGGTCACGCCGGCTACCGCATCGTCCAGGAGGGCCTCACCAACGTGCTGCGCCACTCGACCGCGAAGCACGTCTCGGTCCGGGTCGGTGTCCAGGCCGGGGCACTGGTGATCCAGGTCGACGACGACGGCCGCCTGCCACCGGGCTCATCGACGCCGGGTTCATCGATGCCGGGTTCGTCGACATCGGGTTCGTCGACATCGGGCGGCCACGGCCTGGTGGGCATGCGCGAGCGAGCCGCGGCCCTCGGTGGCGGTTGTGAGGCCGGTGCCGCGCCAGGCGGCGGATGGCGGATCCGGGCCCGCATCCCGCTCGAGAGACCGACACCGTGATGGGCCCGGTACGCGTGCTCGTGGTCGACGACCACGCCCTGGTGCGGGCCGGTTTCCGCTCCATCCTGAGCGCAGAGCCCGACATCGACGTGGTGGGCGAGGCGACCAACGGCAGCGACGCGGTCGATGCTGCCGTCCGGGAGATCCCCGACGTGGTGCTGATGGACATCCGCATGCCCGGGATGGACGGCCTCGAGGCCACCCGGAGGATCACCGCCCAGCCCCGGCTGCGAGCCACCAAGGTCGTCATCCTGACGACCTTCGATCTCGACGAGTACGTCTTCGGGGCGCTGCGGGCAGGTGCCAGCGGCTTCCTGCTCAAAGGGGTCGAGCCGCCGGCGCTGATCGACGCCGTTCGCACCGTCGCAGGCGGAGACGCCCTCCTCGAGCCCGGAGCGACCCGCCGGCTCATCGAGGCGTACATCCACGCGGAGGAGACCACGACGTCGGCAACGAGCGCCCTGCCGCCGTCGCTCACGACTCGCGAGCTCGAGATCCTCCGCCTCATCGCCACGGGCCTGACCAACACCGAGATCGCCTCCCGGCTCTACATCAGCCCGCTCACCTGCAAGTCCCACGTGTCGCGCATCCTCGCCAAGCTCGACGCTCGGGACCGGACCCAGCTGGTGGTGCTGGCCTACGAGAGCGGGCTGGTCGTGCCCGGCCAGGCGAGTGGTCCGGGCGGCGTAAGCCCCCAGGACTAGCGAGCGGTCCGGCAACGCTCCTGGCGGCCGACGATCGGGCGGATCGCCGTCCGTACCGTCGATGACGAGGTCCCCGACCAGCGAGGACCAGTCATGGAGATTCCTTTGCGATCGCTCGCTCGTTGGTGTGCAGGCCACCGTCTCGCCGTCATCGGCATCTGGATCGGCCTGCTCGTCGCCACCTTCTTCGCCCAGTCCGCGACCGGCAGCCACTACGCGGCCGGCACCAAGCTCTCCGGCACGCCCAGCGCAGCTGCCGCCAACCTGCTCCAGCGGGCCGCCCCGAGCCAGGCCGGCGACAGTGAGCAGATCGTCTTCCAGACCAGCGCCGGCACCGTGGACACTCGCGCCGTGCGCACCGGCATCCAAGCGATGCTCCATCGCGTCGAGCACCTGCGCGACGTGGCCAGTGTCACCTCCCCGTACGGTGCCGCCGGGGCGAAGCAGGTGAGCGCGAACCGGACGATCGCCTTCGCCACGGTCGACTTCACCACCGACGCCAGCAGCATCCACTCCGCCGAGGCGACCCGACTCGTGAACCTGGCCCGGGCCCCCAACTCTGCGGCCCTGCACGTCGACGTGGTCGGGGCGGTCGCCGCATCGACCAACCCGTCGTCGTCGACTAGCACCCTGTTCGGCGTGGCCGCAGCGCTGATCGTCCTCCTGCTGGTCTTCGGCTCGCTCCCCGTCGCCCTCCTCCCGTTGATCGGCACCGTCATCGCCTTGTTCACCGCGCTCTCGGTCGTCGGCATCGTCTCCAACGGCCTGTCCATGGCGGGCTTCACCGTGCAGCTCTGCGAGCTCATCGGGCTCGGGGTCGGCATCGACTACTCCCTGTTCCTGCTCACCCGGACCAGGACCGGCCTCCGCCGCGGCCTCAGCGTCCAAGACGCGGTGGCCACGGCGTCCGCCACCGCCGGGCGCGCCGTCCTCTTCGCCGGCATCACCGTCTGCATCGCCCTCCTCGGCATGCTCGTCGTCGGAGTCAGCGTCCTCTCCGGGGCCGCCATCGCCGCTTCCATCTCCGTGCTGTTCCCCATGACCGCAGCCCTGACCCTGCTCCCGGCGCTCATCGGGCTCCTCGGCAAGCGCACCATGACCCGACGCCAGCGAGCCGCCCTCGCCCGCGGCGAGACCGACTTCCCGGAAGCCTCGCGGCGCTGGTCGGCCTGGGCCAGCACCGTCCAGGCCCGGAGGATCGGCTTCGCCGCCGCTGGTCTGGGGATCATGGTCGTCCTCGGCGCGCCGTTCTTCTCCATGCGCCAGGGCACCGCCGACTACAACGTCGACCCGACCAGCACGACCACGACCACCTACCGCGCCTACGAGATGCTCGTCGCCGGTTTCGGACCTGGCTTCAGTGGCCCGCTGCAACTCGTGACGCCGATCACGGGTCGAGCTGACGTCGCCGCGTTCGGCCAGGTGTACGCCGCCGCCGAGCACACCCCCGGCGTGGCGCAGGGAACCAGCCCGCACGTCTTCCCTGCCGGGCCCGGCCATCCCGCCGTCGCCGTCGCCGAGCTGTACCCGACCACCAGCCCCCAGGCGGCCGCCACGTCGGACCTGATCACCCACCTGCGCGACACCGTGATCCCCGACGCACTGGCCGGCCAGCACACCCAGGTCCTCGTCGGCGGCCAGACCGCCCTCGCCGACGACTTCGCCAACCAACTCTCGTCCAAGCTGCCGATCTTTGTCGGGATGATCGTCATCCTGTCGTTCCTGCTCCTCATGGTCGTGTTCCGCAGCCTGCTCATCCCCGCGACCGCAGCGGTCATGAACCTCCTCTCCGCCGCCGCCGCCTTCGGCGTGGTCGTCGCCGTGTTCCAGTGGGGATGGCTGTCCAGCCTCGTCGGCGTGACCCACACCGGGCCGGTCAGCCCGCTCGTGCCGATCCTCATGTTCGCCGTCCTCTTCGGGCTGTCCATGGACTACGAGGTCTTCCTGGTCAGCCGGATCCACGAGGAGTGGCTCGAGCGCCACGACAACTCCGCCGCCGTCAACCTCGGACAGGCCATCACCGGGCGGACCATCACCGCCGCCGCCGCCATCATGACCGTCGTGTTCGGCTCGTTCATCTTCACCACCGATCGGACCGTCAAGATGATCGGCCTCGGCATGGCCGCCGCCATCCTGATCGACTCGCTCATCATCCGCACCGTCCTCGTCCCAGCCATCATGCACACCCTCGGCCGGGCCAACTGGCAGCTGCCCGCCGTCCTCGAACGCCGCCTGCCACGTCTCAACCTCGAAGCGGGCGACGACAACGAGCCCGCCGCCGAAGCCAAAGAGCCCAGCCTGGCCTAGCACGCACAACCGCCACCGCCCGGGCGCCGCGATCCCAGTTGCACCCGGGCGGTGGCGCATCGCTATGGCGGTCGTGCCAGCTGCTCAGGCGATCGGGAGGTCGCGCTGGGCGAGGACGGCGCAGATCGGCTCGATCCCGAAACGGGACGTGTGGTCAGAGTAAGGGATCCCCTACTAGTCCCCGGGGTGGCCGCGCTCCTATGGTCACGGTGACACGGCGCCGTAGTCAGCCGCTCGAGGTGGGGTGAAGGGCTGATCGCAGTGGTGTTGCTCGAAGCGCGCCCGTTGGGCGGGCCCGACGGTAGGGAAGGCAGGAGGCATGAGCGGCGACCGACGGATCATCCGTACAGGGGCGGTGGCGCTGACGGCGGCCGTGACGCTGGCCGCGTGCGGTTCGAGCGGCAACACCGCGGCCCACGGCAACGGCAGCGGGGAGGTCAGCACCAACGGCACCATCACCATCGGGACCACGCTGGCGCCCACCACCTTGGACCCCGCCACCGGGTCTTCGGGAACCGACTACCAGTACCTGTACTTCCTCTTCGACCGCCTCATCCAGTCCAACCCGCATACCGGCGCCCTCGAGCCCATGCTGGCGACCTCGTGGAAGTTCAGTCCGAACAAGCTGTCGTTGACCGTCCGCCTCCGTCACGGGGTCAAGTTCCAGGACGGCACGCCCTTGGACGCCCAAGCCGTGGTGCGATACTCGGAGGAGTACATCAAGGACGGCGACGTCGTCAACGACCTGCAGTACGTGACCAGCGTCACGGCCGACGGCCAATATCAAGTCGTTTACCACCTCAGCCAGCAGAATGCGCAGCTGCCGACCGGGCTGGCGGACCGAGCGGGCATGATCGTCTCGCCCACCGCCGTCGCCAAGGAAGGCAAGGGCTTCGGCACCCACCCAGTCGGCGCCGGCCCGTACCGGTTCACCTCCGAGAACCCAGGGTCCGCCTACAGCTTCACCCGCTTCGACGGGTACTGGAACAACACCGCGCGGCCCCGAGTCGAGCACATCACCTTCCAGGAGTTCTCCAACGACACATCGTTGGTCAGCGCGATGCGCAGCGGCGTGATCCAGGTCGCCGCCGGCATATTCCCCCAAGACGTCGCCACCCTGAAGACCGACCCCAACGTTCAAGTCGCAATCGGCCCGAGCACGGGCTTCGACATGGCGTTCTTCAACGCCTCGCTGAAGCCCCTGACCGACCCGCGTGTCCGGCTGGCGTTCAATCTGGCTCTCAACCGCGGGGCGATCATGAGCGCGGCAACAGACGGTCTCGGGCGAGTCGCCAACGAGCCGTCGGCCAAAGGGACCGCAGGGTACGTTCCCAGCCTGGATCCGCTGTGGACCTACGACCCAGCGAAAGCCAAGCAGATCCTGGCCCAGGCCGGCTATGCCAAAGGCGTGAACATGAGCTGCTACACGTATCCAGGGCTCGGCTACGACATCACAGTTCCGATCCTCATCGCCGAGGAGAAGGCGGTCGGTATCAACATCCATGTGATCTCGGGGACCCCAGTCCAGGTCGTGCCGTGGTACACGAAGAACCTGTCTCCCTGCTACCTGTCGGCGTGGTCAGGTGGGACCAACCCGCTGTCCTTCTACCAAGTCGTCCTCTGGGGAAAATCTTATTACAATGCCGGCAAGACCGACTTCGGGGCCGACCAGTACATCAACCAGTTCCTCACCACCTACAGCACCGGTGGATTCCAGCAGCTCTTCACCAAGATCCTCCAAGCACAAAAGACCGACCCTGGCTATGCGCCCATCTACGGCACCCCCGTGATCAACGTCTACCAGAAGAACATTCGCGGATGGATCAGCAGTCCGTTCTTCGCGCTCGAGAACTGGCAAGGCATGTTCTTCACGAGCTGAGCCCAGGACCCACCGACTCATTGGAGTGCCAGTAAGCCATGACTACCCGACCCTCGCGTCGTCCTCGAGCGACAAGCGGCAACGCGGTGACGAGCGCATCCCCAGAACCTCCTGGCGGCCGTCCGAAGTGGGCGCAGTCGGGTTTGGACTACCCGTGGCGGCCGCACGTGGCCCAGACCTATCGGGTGACGCGGCTCTACGACGAGCTCAAGACGCTCGGACTTCAAGAGAGCATCGCCGACCTGGCGGTCAAGGGCTACACGGTCATCCCACCGGAGAGGGTCGCGCCCCCCGAGTACATCGCCCAGCTCCGCGACAAGGTGCTCGAGATCTCAGCTCGGCGAACCGGCGTCGAGCCGGACGTCGAACACGGTTCGACACACGAGGCCAGCCAGCATCCCCTCGGTCAGTTCATGCGCTACGTCCTGTTCGAAGATCCCATCTTCGAACCCGTCCTGACCAACCCAGCGCTCCTCGGCCTCATCACCTACCTCGTCGGCACGGACGCACTCCTCAGCCTCAACGACGCCATGGTGAAGGGTCCCGGAGGGGTGGTCCTACCAATCCACAACGACAACGGCGACAAGACCACGGCGGTCTTCGCCGATCAGCCCCAGACCGCGAACATCAATCTGCTACTCAGCGACTACGGGCCGGGTAGCGGTTCGATCGCCTTCCTCCCTGGCAGCCACCACTACCGCAGAGAGCCCACGCCCGAGGAGCTCGAGCACCTCGTCGACATCATGGAACCGGTGATCGCCCTCGCCGGCTCGGCCATCATCTGGCCGGCCAACACCTGGCACCTGGCCCTGCCACGCACCGACCCAGGCCTGCGACTCACACTCCTGTACGACTTCTGCCGGGGGCACTTGCAAACCCAATCGCCCTTCCGGGCCGACGTGACCCCCGAGATCCTCGAGCGCAACCCGGCTCGCTTCGCGCAACTCATGCACACGCACGGCGTCTTCCCGTTCCGCCAAGAGGACATCCTCACCGAGCACCGCGACAAGAGCGCCGCCCGACACAGCTTGTTCGACACCCACCCCATGTGGCGCGAGTTCTTCGACCTCGATGGCGCAACTGCACCGTGACGATCCCCGAGCCTGACGAGGACGTGAGCGAGATGCGGTCATCGGTGACCCTTCCATTCGACGGCTTTCGGGTCGTGGATCTCTCCGAGCGCGCGTCCGGCGCGTTCGCTGCTCGCCTCTTCGGTGACTTCGGCGCCGACGTGATCCTGGCTGAACCACCGGAGGGAGATCCCCTGCGTGGCGAGCCGCCGTTTCTCGGCGACGTGGCTGGCCCCGAGCGCAGTGTCGTTCACGCCTACCTCAACTGGAACAAGCGCTCGGTCGTCTGTGACCGCACGAGTGATATCGGGGACCTGCTCGCCGGGGCCGACGTGGTCGTCACCGATGCCCACCCGGTGGCAGACGCCCGCTGGCCCGGATCGCTGGCCCAACTGCACCCTCACGCCGTGCATCTGTCGATCACGCCCCACGGGCTCTCGTCCCCGCTGTCCGGCCGACCCGGCAACGACTTGACCGCCAGCGCCAGGAGCGGGTGGTCCTCGGTCAACGGATACCGGGACGAGCCACCCCTGCAGATGCCAGGCCATCAGGCCAGCTACATCGGGGGCGTGGCCGGGTTCGTCGCTGCAGCCGCCTCGCTGCTCCGGCCGACCACTCGTGGCCAAGAGCCCGAGCTGATCGACGTGAGCGAGCTCGAAGCGTTCGCGCTGACCGTCCATCCATGGGGAGTTGCGGCCGTCTACGAGGGAGCCACGTCCGGCGGCGGACCCGACCGCCGCCCGCGCCGGGGCGAACCGGGGCCGCTCTACGATGCCGCCGACGGGCAGCTGAGCTTGGCCGTCGCCTACTTCCGTCGCTGGCCCGATGCGATGCGAGCCCTCGGGCTACCCGAGCTCGCGGACCGCGAGGATCTGCGTTCGGACGTGGCGCGCCACACACGCGACCTCTCCGAGGTCACCGCTGGCATCGTCCGGAAGCTGCCCTCCCTCCAACGCTGGTCGGTCTTCCACGCCTTGGCCGCGCTGCGCTGCCCGGTGGGCGTCGTCCAGGGAGTCGACGAGCTCCTCGGTGACCCGCAGCTCGCGGCACGCCACTCGCTTGTCGACACGGCGATCGAAGGTCGCACCGTCAGGGCGCCGGGACCCGTGGCGCGCTTCGAGCCCGCCATCTGGCGCTTGTCGACCCCTGCACCGCGCCTGGGCGAGGGACCACAGCGGAGCCCGGCGCGCCGGGGCGGCGCGAGCGAGCCCTCCGAGTGGCCACCCGCTCGCCCTTCCACCGGCCCTCTCGACGGCGTCCGGGTCCTCAGCTTCGGGCAGGCCTGGTCAGGAGCCTTCGCCACCGAGATCCTCGCCCTGCTCGGGGCCGACGTCGTGCAGATCAGCTCACTGCGACGCCACGACAGCTGGCGTCGCGCCGGCGCGGGTGTGCCCAAGGGCCTCGTCGACCCTAGGCGCGTCCAGCACCCGCTGAACACCCAGGGTCTGTACAACTCGGTGAACCTCAACAAGCGGGACGTCACCCTCGATCTGGAGCAGGACGAGGGCCGCGATCTGCTCTGGAGGCTGCTGCCACGCTTCTCGATCCTCGTCGACAACTTCCGGCCGACGGTCCTGCCGTCGTGGGGCGTCACCGTGGAGAAGCTGCAGTCACTGCGTCCCGGCATGATCTGGGCGTCACTGTCGGGCTACGGCTCCGACGGCCCGTACGGCCGGTACCCGGCGATCGGAACGACGATCGAGCCGATGGGCGGCATCTCCTCCGTCCACGGCTACGAGGGGGATCCCGGCATGAACACCGGCGGCCTGTACCCCGACCCCGTCGCCGGCTATCTCCTCGCCGCCTCGGTGGTCGCCGCCATCCACCACCGGGACCACACCAGCCAGGCTCAGCGCATCGACCTGTCGATGATGGAGGCCATGACCATCGTGTGCGGAGACGAGATCGCCGGCTACGACGCCACTCAGCGGCCGCCCCGACCGATGGGCAACCACCATCGGCGCGTCGCTCCCCACAACAACTACGCCGCACGCGACGGACAGTGGCTCGCTCTGGCCGCGGAGGACGAAGCGGCTTGGGTGGCCCTCGTCACCCACATCGGTGATGCTCGTCTGCTCGATGGCCGCTTCGCCACGATGTCGTCGAGGAAAGCCAACGAAGCCACCTTGGATGCCATCCTCGCCGAGTGGTGCGCCGGACAGGACGCCGACCGGGCGGAGGCGACGCTCGGGATGCTGGGCGTCAGCGCGGCGCGAGTGATCCCGTTGCAGGAGCTCTACAGCCGGCCCGACCCCAACCTGGTCGCCTCGGGATTCGTCACCGCCGTCGACCATCCCGAGGCTGGCACGACCTGGCTTCCCGGTCGACCATGGAAGCTCCCGCGCGAGTCACCGTCACCGGTGGTCGCCGCCCCCTGCGTGGGTCAGCACAGCCGAGAGGTGTTGACCGCCGAGCTCGGCATCGACGCCGAGGAGTACGCCGCCCTGGTGGCCGCGGGTGTGACCGGCACCCTCCACGACACGAGGGACACGGGCTCGAAGACAGAGATCGACACGAGGAGAGAACATTGTCCGACCTGATCCCATTCAATGAGCTCGTGGTGGGCGATGACCTCGGTTCCTTCGAGTATGAAGTCACCGAGGAAGTCGTGCGCGAGTACGCCCACGACTGGGATGATGCCAACCCCTGGTACACCGAGGCATCGCCGTTCGGGTATCCCGTCGCTCCGCCAGCTGTCATGGCGGGACTGACCGGCTTCAGGCTCTTGGCTAACAAATTCAACGCACGAGCCACGATCGGAGCGCAGACGCAACACAAGAACCTCGGTCCCCTGCCCGTCGGGGGGACCATGACCACCAAGGGAAGGATCGCCGACAAGTACGTGAAACGCGGCCTGGAGTACGTCGTCATCGAGTCGACCAGCTACGACGGGGAGGGTAGGCCATTCCGCCAGAGCACCGACCACATCCTCTTGAGCATGGAGCGAGCAGCGCAGTGAGCGACCAACGAGACGGTCGCGTCGCTGATGTGCGTCCCGGTTTCTCCTTGGCACCCTCTCGGAAGGTCGTGTTCCAGCGGGCGCTGGCCGAACGAGAGTTCAGCGTCGACTCGATCCACAACGACGAGCACACCAAGCGCCTCGGATACCCGGGTGCGCTGGTCTCCGCGTACGTCCTGGCCGGGTACCTGTCGGAGCCGATGGTCGACTTCTTCGGCGCCTCGTGGTTCACGACCGGGGAGATCTCCCTGCGATTCATCGGCCAGGGTGTCCAGCAGGGCGATCACGTAATCTGCGGAGGCTCGGTGCGAGAGGTCAGCGAGGCGGAGGGTGAGGGCCGCTGGGTGATGCTCGACGTGTGGATGGAGAAGGAAGGGGGTGTGCGGCCGGTCGTCGGCACGGCCGCCGCAGTCCTCCCCGGACCCTGGTGACGGAGCGGATCACCAGGCGTCGATCCAGGGGACCTTCGGCTGGGTCCGCACGGGGGTCGGTGGCAGAGCATCGAGCCCGGCGGCGATCCAGCGGCGGGTGTCGGCCGGGTCGATCACGTCGTCCAGGGCCGGATGGGTGGCTCGCGACAGCGCCTTGCCCGACTCGTAGGCCTCGGCCACCATCCGGTCGAAGGTGGCCTGGCGCTCAGCCGGGTCGTCGATGGCGGCCAGCTCGTTGCGGTAGCCGAGCTTCACCGAGCCCTCGAGCCCCATGCCGCCGAACTCACCCGTTGGCCAGGACACGACGAAGCTGGCCTTCTGGTAGCTCCCGCCGGTCATGGCGATGGCCCCGAGCCCGTAGCTTTTGCGCAGGACGACCGAGAAGATGGGCACCGTCAGGTTGGCGCCGATGACGAACAGCCGCGAGCAGTGGCGGATCAAGGCGGACTTCTCGGCCTCCGGTCCGACCATGTTGCCAGGCGTGTCGGACAGCGAGACCACGGGCAGGTCAAAAGCCTCGCAGAGCTGCAGGAAACGGGCCGCCTTGTCCGAGGCGTCGGAGTCGATCGCCCCGCCCAGGTACGACGGGTTGTTGGCGATCAGCCCGACCGGGCGGCCCTCGATGCGGATGAGGGCGGCGATCATGGCTCGCCCGAACCGCGGCCGCAGCTCCATGACCGACCCGTCGTCGGCCAGCAGCTCGATCACCCGGCGGACGTCGTAGGCGCGCAGGCGGTTCTCGGGCACGACGTGGCGCAGGAGGCGCTGATCGGCACACGACCACTCGGAGAGCCGGCCCTGGAAGTAGGCCAGGTACTGCTGGCCGGCGGCGACCGCAGCGGCCTCGTCGTCGACGAGCACGTCGATGACCCCGTTGTCCTGCATGACCGAGAGGGGGCCGATCTCCTCGGGACGGTAGACGCCGAGCCCGCCGCCCTCCACCATCGCCGGGCCGCCCATGCCGAGCGCCGAGTCGCGGGTGGCGATGATCACGTCGCAGCAGCCGAGCACGGCGGCGTTGCCGGCGAAGCACCGCCCGGAGGTGATGCCGACGAGCGGTACCTTCCCGCTCAGCTGGGCCCACAGCTCGAAGCCGCGGATGAAGCCGCTGCCGCGATCGGTGTCCCCGGGACGGCCCCCTCCTCCTTCGGTGAAGAACACCGTCGGCAGCCGCCAACGCAAGGCCAGCTCGGCCATCCGGTCCATCTTGACGTGGTTTCGGGCGCCCTGGGTGCCGGCCAGCACCGTGTAGTCGTAGGACATGACCGCGGCGCGGGCGCGCTCGGGGCCGAAGTGTGCACCGTTGATCTGGGCCAGGCCCATGATCAGCCCATCTGCGGGTGTCTGGGCGATCAGCTCCTCCGGCGTGTTGCGACCGGACCGGCCGGCGACCACCAGCGGGCCGTACTCGGTGAACGTGCCCGGATCGCAGAGGTCCTCGACGTTCTCGCGCGCCGTCCGCTTGGAAAACCTCCGCCGGCGCTCCACGGCATCGGGTCTGGTCTCGTCGAGGACGCGGCGGTGCCGGTCGATGACCTCCGCCAGGTCCGGCCGGATCAGGTCGAGGTCGACGGCCTCCGCATCGGCGCGGCGCGACCCTTCCCCCGCGTCCGACGGCTCGAGGTAGGCGACGATGTCGTCCTCGAAGAGCGTGTCGCCCGGCGCCACCCGCACCTCCGTGACCACGCCCGCCTGGTCGGCAGTCACCAGGTGCTCCATCTTCATCGCCTCCACGACGACCAGCACCTGGCCGGCGGCGACCGTGTCACCCGCCGATGCCTGCACCTCGATGACCGTGCCCTGCAGCGGAGCTCGCACGGCGGCCAGCCCCTCCGGTGGCTCCTCGGCGGTCGCCGTCGCCCCCCCCGCCTGCCGGCCGTCCTGGCCGTAGGTGAGCACCGCGAGGGGATCGTCGGGGTCGATGCGGCGGCCGGAGCCGGCCCGGGTGGTGCGGCGATCAGGGCCGGCCGGGTCGCCAGGATCGAAGAACCGTTGCCGGTGCTCGGCGTCGCTGGTGCCCAACTCCGCGAGGTGACGCTCGATGTATCGGGTGTCGACGTCGCCGGCGATCACCGCCGGCTGCTGGAGCAGTGACTCGAGGAACCCGATGTTGGATGCCACCCCGTCCAGGCGGAACTCGGTGAGGGCCCGGTAGGCCTTCTGGACCGCGGCGGGCACCCCTCCCGCAGGGGCGTGGACGACCACCTTGGCCAGGAGGGAGTCGAACGTCGTCGGCGGCCGGTACCCAGCGTAGCCGCAGCCGTCGACCCGCACGCCGGGCCCGCTCGGCGGCTCGTACACGCTGATGGTCCCGCCCGCCGGTCTCGGCGTGCCGTCGGGTGACATCGTCTCGAGGTTGACCCGCGCCTGCAGCGCGATCCCGCGTGGCGGTGGGCGACTCTCCTCGGTCAGGCCGACTTCGGCCAGGCGCGCACCGGAGGCCAGCTGGAGCTGGACGGCGACCAGGTCGACACCGGTCACCTCCTCGGTCACGGTGTGCTCGACTTGCAGCCGGGCGTTGGCCTCGATGAACGCAAGACCGTCCGGACCGGCCGTGGGCACCGGATCCCCTTCGCCGCTGGGGACGGGGACGAGGAACTCGACCGTGCAGAGGCTGCGCAGCTCGGCGGCACGCGCCAGGCGGGTGGCTGCGGCGAGCAGCGCCTCACGCGTGTCCTCGGGCACCTGGACGGCGGGGGCCATCTCCACCAGCTTCTGGCGTTGGCGCTGCAGGCTGCACTCGCGGTCCCACAGGTGGACGACGTCGTGACCGTCGCCGACCATCTGCACCTCGACGTGGCGAGCTCGCGGCAGGAAGGTCTCGACGTAGACCCGGTCGTCACCGAAGGCGCTGGCCGCCTCCGATGCGCAGCGGGTGAACGCCTCCTCCAGCTGCTCCGGATCGGACACCGGCCGCATCCCCCGGCCGCCGCCCCCGGCGAGGGCCTTGACCATCACGGCGCCCCCCTGGCCCTGGCGGTCGAGCATCCGACGGGCCTCGGCGAGGGTGGTTGCGCCGGTGGACCCCTCGAGCACCGGCACGTCGCACTCGCGGGCCAGGGCGCGAGCGGCGACCTTGTCGCCGAAGACGGCGAGTGTCTCAGGGGAGGGGCCGACGAACACGAGGCCCACCTCGGCGCACTGGCGGGCGAAGCCGGCGTTCTCGGCCAGGAAGCCGTACCCGGGGTGCACGCCGTCGCAGCCGAGGTCGCGTGCGACGCCGAGGAGCTGGTCGGCGTCCAGATAGGCCCGCGGCCCCACCCCCGTGAGCGGGCGCGCCTCGTCGACCACTCGGACGTGGAGCGACGTGGCGTCGTCCTCGGAGAACACCCCGACCGAAGGGATGGCGAGATCGGCGGCGGCTCGCGCCACGCGGATGGCCACCTCACCACGGTTGGCGATGAGCAGCTTCCTCAACGGGGCACCTCGAGGTCCGCGCTGGTCACGATCTGGATCATCGAGCGCCGACCATAAGACGTGGGGCCGCCTCGGGGGCGCCCTTGCTCCAATTGTAGGGGACTCCCCATTGGGCGGCAGTCGGTACCGTCGCTACGGTTTGACGTCGGGGAGGAGCAGGCGATGGGTTGGGAAGCTGAGCTGGAGGAGCTGCGGCGGCGGCGGGAGCTTGCGCTTCGCATGGGCGGAGCGGAGCAGGTCCGCCGTCAGCACGAGCACCACAAGCTGACGGCGCGAGAGCGACTCGAGCTGTTCGCCGACCCGGGGAGCTTCCGGGAGTTCGGGGTCCTCGCCGGACTGGGCACCTACGAGGGAGAGCGCCTGACGGATTTCACGCCCAAGGGCACGGTCAACGGCATGTGCCGCCTCGACGGGCGGACCGCCGTGGTCACCGCCGGTGACTTCACCGTCCGGGGCGGTGCGGCGACGTCGGCGTCGGGGGGGATCGGAGCAGAGCTGAGCCCGGCGCAGCGCTCGCTGGCCTGGAAGGTGCCGTACGTCAGGCTGCTCGACGCCAGCGGCGGGAGCGTCAGCAGCTTCGAGGCGCTGGGCCGGACCTACCTCCCCGACGGCAACAACTGGACCGCCACCGATGTCGCGCTGTTGCAGCAGGTCCCCGTGGTGTCGGCCGTGATGGGCTCGGTGGCCGGCCTGCCGGCGGTCGACGCCTGCCTCTCGCACTTCAACGTGATGGTGCGGGGCACCTCCCAGCTCTTTCCCGGAGGGCCTCCCGTGGTCAAGGCCGCCCTCGGACTGGATGTCCCCAAGGACGAGTTGGGAGGTGCCCACGTCCACACGCAGGGCAGCGGTGTGGTCGACAACGGTGCGGCCAGCGAGGAGGAGGCGTTGGACCAGGTGCGCCGCTTCTTGTCCTATCTCCCGTCCAACGTGGAGGAGGGAGCGCCACGCCAGGACGGCCCGCCGCGCTCGCCGCGGCTGGCCCCCGAAACGCTCCGTGACGTCATCCCGGCCAACCGCCGCCTCCCCTTCTCCGTCCACGACATCGTCGAGGCGACGGTCGACAGCGGCTCGGTGTTCGAGATCGCGCCGGAGTACGGAGCGTCGAGGGTGACGGCCCTCGCCCGGGTGGACGGCTACCCCGTCGGCGTGATGGCCAACAACCCGCTGCGCATGGGCGGCGCGACCGACGTGGCCGCCGGCGAGAAGGTGGTGCGCCTCATCCAGCTGTGCGACCAGTTCCACCTGCCGCTGATCTCCTTCGCTGACGAACCGGGCTTCCTCGTCGGTCCGGCCGCCGAGGCCAGCGGCATCGAGCGCGCCGGGGCCCGACTCGTGCAGGCCGTCTGCATGAGCCGCATGCCCTGGATCACCATCGTGGTCGGCCGCCTCTACGGGGTGGCGGGCCAGTGTCACCACCGTCCGACCGGCATGTTCCGGCGCTTCGCCTGGCCGTCGGCCCGCTGGGGCTCCATGCACATCAGTGGCGGCACGTCGGCCGCCTACCGGCGGGTCATCGAGGCGGCCGACGACCCCGAGGCCAAGCGCAAGGAGCTCGAGCAGCGCCTCGAGGCGATCGCCTCCCCCTTCCGCACCGCAGAGGCGACGGGTCAGGACATCATCGACCCGGCCGACACCCGTGCCTGCCTGGTCGACTTCGTGAGCGACGCCCAACGGGTGCTCCGCACGCAGTGGGGGACGCCGGTCGTCCCCTACCGGCCGTGAGGCCCCGGGCCCAGCTCACCACCATCAGCCCACGAGAGAGGAAACGAAGCGATGTCGAAGCGGCTCGAGGACAAGGTCACCGTGATCACGGGTGCGACGAGCGGGATCGGCGAGGCCACCGCCCGGCTCTTCCACCGGGAAGGTGCGCTCGTCGTGATCTCCGGGCGCTCGGTCGACAAGGGAGAGGCGCTGGCCGGCGAGCTCGGCTCCCGAGCCACGTTTCGCCGGGCGGACGTCTCGCGTGAGGAGGACGTGGCCGGGTTGCTCGACGAGGCGGCGCAGCGCCACGGACGGATCGACTGCCTGTTCAACAACGCCGGTGGTCCCACGCCAGGCGATCTGGAGACGATCACCGAGGAGCAGTTCGACTACGGGATGAGGTTGCTGGTCGGCAGCGTCTTCTCCGGTATCAAGCATGCGACGCGTCACATGAAGGACAACGGGGGCGGCAGCATCATCAACAACTCGAGCATCGCCGCGCACCGCAGGGGCCAGGGCCCCGCCCTCTACTCCGCAGCCAAGGCTGCCGTCAGCCACATCACCCGGCTGGCGGGGGCCGAGCTCGGCCCTCACGGCATACGGGTCAATGCCATCTCGCCAGGGGCCATCGCCACCCCGATCTTCTGGGGCGGGTCGGACATGGCTCGATCGCTCTCCGACGAGGACAACGCACGCAAGCAGGCGAAGCTGGAGCGCAGCCTGGCGTCCGCCACCCCGCTGCCCCGCTCGGGCCTGAGCGACGACATCGGCTATGCCGCCCTGTTCCTCGCCAGCGACGAGGGCAGCTTCGTCAACGGCCACGACCTCGTGGTGGACGGAGGGCGCATCGGCATGTTTGCCGAGCGCCCGTCGGGGACGAGCTGATCAGGAGCGGCTACAGCTGCTGGAGTCGCGAGGGTGCCTGGTCCTCGCCGCGCTCGAGGCTGACGTCCTCGAGCAGGCTGAGAAGGTGCAGCCAGCCGTCGAAGCGGATCGGTCGACCGGCTGCGCTCCCCGGGATGATCAGGCCGCGAGGGTTGGCGTCTGCGCCCGCAGGGACCACCGAATCCTCGAAGCGCACGATGACCTCGCGCAAGAACCACCTCCAGGTGTGCCCGCACACCATCCCATGACGGTGAGGGCGATCGTAGGAGGGCGGAGCCGGTCGGTCGAGTAGGGGGTACCCTAAAGGGGTGGGGGAGACAGCAGCACCTCGCAGCGCTGGCGACAGCGACCGCGAGGTGAGCGCGTTGCCCGAGGCGTCCGCCATCGGCCGGGAGCTTCCGCTGGCCCAGTTGCTCGACAACCTCAAGGTCGTGCTCGGTGGCGCCGGGAGGATGTGCCTCGTGACCGGTGAAGCCGGTGTGGGCAAGACCCGTCTGCTCCGGGAGTTCCTCGTCCGGGTGCAGCCCTACGAGTGCTTCGTGCTGAGTGGAAGGGCCCACGACTACGACCAGGGCGTGGCCTACGCCAGCCTGCGCGACCAGCTGGCGTCCGCCACCTCCCAGGAGCTCGATGCCGATGCTCGAGCCGAGCTCGAGCAGCTGGTCCGCGCCCTGGACGCGGCGGTCCTCGGCCGGGATGACGTTGCCCGCGGGACGGGCCTCCAGCCGGCGTACCTGCTCACCACCAAGTTCCTGACCCGACTGGCTCACAGCCGGCCGACGGTGCTCGTGCTCGACGACGCCCACCTAGCCGATGACGAGTCGCTGACGGCGTTGTCCCTGGCCGCGAGGCACCTCGCGTCCGTGCCCCTCTTCCTCTTCTTCACGGCACGCGGGGACCAGTGGTTGCCGGGCTCCAGCTTCGCCGCCACGGTCGGCCGGCTGATCGAGGTCGGCCTCGGCTCGGCCATCGAGCTCGATCCGCTCGACCACGAGGACATCACCGCCCTGATCGCCTCGGTCCTCGGGGTCAGGCCCGAGCAGCCGCTGACGTCCTACGTGTACTCCCAGAGTCGTGGCAATCCCCTCTTCGCCAGGGAAGCGGTCCGCTCGCTGTTGGAGGCGGGAGCCATCAGGACCGAGCACGGCAAGGGCTACCTGGTCGGCAACCCGGCGGCCGGCCGCATCAGTGGCCGGGCGGCCTTCCTCCACCGGGTCTTCCGCCAGGACCGGGCGGGTCGGGAGCTGGCACGGGTCATGTCGGCGTTCCGGCAGGTGCACGCCGACCAGCTGCCGACGCTCGAGGCGGTCACCGGCCTCGACCGGGGACAGCTCGAGGGGGCGTTCGACGCGCTCGTCAAGGCTTCCATCATCACCACCGTCGCCCACGGCTCCTACGAGTTCACCCACCCCCTCATGGCCGAGGTGCTCTACAACGACCTGGGGCCGCTCGAGCGCCGACGACTGCACAGGTGCATCGCGGAGTCGTTCAGCGACGAACAGCGGCGAGAGCCGACCGAGGTCCTGGACTGGACCCTCCACGTGGCCGAAGCCGCCGCGCCAGGTGATCCGGTCGCGCTGCAGTCCGTGATCGACGCGGCGATGCTGACCCGCAACACCGCGCCGCTGTCGGCCGCCACCTGGTTCGAGCGGGCCCTCGACCTCCTCGCACCCGGGGCGCCGCAACGCGCCGAGCTGCTCTCTCGCCAGGCGGTCGCCCTCTGGAAGGGGTCGCGGCCCGAAGCGGCCGTCCGCGTCGGGAGCGAAGCTCTGCCGATGCTGCCTTCCGGGGTGCACCGGACCCGCACGCTGGCCACCGTGATCAACGCCAGCTACGCGATGGGGCGCTACGACGACGCATTGAAGCTCGTCGACACGGAGCTGGACGGGTCGGAGACCTCGGCGTCGTTCCTCGCCCAGTGCGCGCTCCTCCTGGCCCACACCGGCCGGAGCCGCGAGGCGGCCGCCCAGCGCGATCACGCGGCGGCCGCGGCAGCACAGGGGCCGCTCGCGCAGCAGGCCGTCACCTACAGCTACCTCGGTCACGTGGCCAACTGCCTCGGTGACTCCGTCGGCGTCCGTGGAGCCGTCGACCGGTTGGTCGAGATGGGCACCGGAGTTGAGGGTGAGCTCAGCTCCGGTGCGCGCTTGAGCGCGCTCGAGTCGGCTGCCTACCTCTTGACCTTCACCGGCTCCCTGCGCGAGGCGCGTCGCACGTTCTCGGCGGTCACGGCTCTCCTGCCCGAGACCGGCTTCCAGGACATCGGGGGCCAGAACATCTACACCAAAGCCAAGATCGAGCACCTCGCCGGCACATGGGACGCGGCCCTCGAGACGATCCGCTCCGGCTCCATCAGCCTCGACTTCTCGGGCCTGGAGAACAACCTGGCCTGGCTCCGGCTGCTCGAAGCCGAGATCCTGACCGATCAGGCCCGCCTCGACGAGGCGAGCAGGATCGTCCGGGTCCAGCTGTTGTCGGCCGATTGCGTGCTCTACGAGCTGATCCGGCAGGTGCGCTGCGCCAAGATCGCCATCAACCTCGGTGAGCTCGGAAAGGCCGAGGACATACTGCTCAGGGAGCTGGCCGGAGCGCGCCGGACGGACCTGGTGGAGCCGTACCGGCAGTGTCTCGAAGGCCTCGTCGAGTTGTACGTCGCCATGGGCAGGCATGCCGCGGCGGCGGAGTACGCCGGCGAGCTCGATGATCACGCCAACGACACGGCCAGCCCCGTGGCGCAGTTGGCCGCCGACCTGGCGGCCGCCTCGCTCGGCGACGCAGGGCGGGCGGAGCGCCTGGTCGAGCGATGCGAGGCCGAGGGTCGCGGGTTCCTCTCCGCCCAGGCCCACTTCCACCTCGGCTCGACGGGGGTGCGTCCCGAGGTGCACCTGCCGCGGGCCGTGGAGCTGTTCGGCTCGGTCGGAGCCCTCCAATGGACACGCCGGGCGTCGTCGCGCGCCAGAGATCTGGGTCTCCCCGTGGCGCCGTTGCACCGTCGCCCTGCGGATGCCGGCGCCCGGGGCGGGACCGCCAGGCTCACCGGGACGGAGGTGGAGCTGGTCAAGCTGCTCCAGCAGGGTCTCACCAACCGCCAGATCTCCGCCATCCTTCACTACAGCGCCAAGACCGTCGAGGTCTACCTCAGCCGGCTGTACCAGAAGGTCGGGTGCCATTCTCGCGTCGAGCTGGTCCTCGCCGCAGAGAGGAGCGAGCTGGTCGGATTCGAGCCGTGAGACAGGGCCTCACGGTCGCGCCGTGATCATCCCTACGCCCGGATAGCGGCCAGCTGCCACCCGGCGGTGGTCACGACCGTCAGCCGCTGCGGGTCTGCGACCGGTCCAGCCGCCCTCGTCCTCCGTGGTCGCGCGCTCGACCGTCGGGCCGTTGGGGGTCCGGTGATCCACGCAGAGCATCCGGTGGTCGGCGCCCCCTTGACGCTTCACCTCATACATGGCCATGTCGGCTGCGTGCAGCAGGTCCTCCGGATCGTGGTCGCCCCCCGTGGCGAAAGCCAGCCCGACACTGGCGGTGGTGCTCACGACCACAGTCGACAGAGCGAAAGGCTCGCTGAGAGCAGCGATCACGCGCCGCCCGACGGCGATCGCGTCGGCTCGGGTCTCGAGATCGTCGCAGACGATGACGAACTCGTCGCCTGAAGGGCGTCCCAGGGTGTCGCCCGGCCGCAGCACCCCGGCCAGCCGCCCGGCAACCGCCACCAAGAGCTCGTCACCGGTGCGATGCCCGTGGGTGTCGTTGACCTGCTTGAATCGGTCGAGATCGGCGAACAGGACGGCGACCGGGTGATCGGGCCGGCGGACCCGGCGCAGCGCCCGCCCGAGATCGTCGACCACCGCGGACCGGTTGGCCAGGCCGGTCAGCTCGTCGCGCCGCGACAGTGCCCGGGCGTGGGCCACGGCCGCATGCAGCTCGTCGCGGGCGCGGGCGTTGAGGATGTACGCGGCGGCGACATCCGCCAGGGTTTGCGCCGCGGACATCACCGTCGGCGCCAGCGGTCCTGGCTGGAGGCAGTACAGGTCGAGCGCGCCCAATTGGCGGTCGTCGTGTCGGAGCGGGAAGGCGAACACGGCAACCAGACCGGCCTCGGACGCTCGAGATGTGAACGGCCCGAATCGCGTCTCGGCTCCCAGGTCGGGGACGGCCACCGCCATGCCGGTCGAGAACGCCTCGAGGCACGGGCCGTCGCCCAGCTCGCTCTGCAGTCCCTCGAACCGGAGCGCGACCGCGTCCGATGCGGCGATGTACACGGGTTTGGCTCCGCTGGAGATCAGTGTCACCCCTGCGGCGGCCACCGGTAGCACGTCGACGATCCGCTCGACGAGACGGTCCAAGATCGTCTGGATCGGGAAATCGGTCAACATCGTCCGGGCGAACTCCGCCAACACCGACGCCAGCGGCTCGTCCTCAGCCACGAAGTGCGCCACTGGCTCCGGGCGAAGCAAGATCGTCGATGCTCATCAGATGTCCCTTGGTCGTGCGATTGCGTCACCAAGCGTCTGGAGCGACGATCTCGGGCACTGCCCAGCTGCAGCAGCGCCCGCGCTACCGGCTTCTTCCCTACGAACTTACCCATCCCGACGGCACGTTCATGGCACCCGGCACTCGCACGCACCACGCGCCGGGGCCTCCAGTGGTGGTCACCGGGACGGTTTGCGGCGGCGGCCGCGCAGGTGGGCTCCGACGAAGACGAGGTCGGCGACCAAGATGACGATGCCGATGATCAGCAGGACCAGCAGTCCCTTGGCCACCGCGCCGATGATCCCGAGGGCGATGGCCACGATGACGACCAGGAGGAAGAGGGCCATGGGCGGTCGACCTCCTGTCTCAGCGCCGGGCCAGGCGGCGCTCGCCGCTGGCGCCCGGCTGGTAGGTGAGACCGTAGTGCTCGAACAGCGACGGTTCGTCGCTGGCGGCGAGCTCCCCGTCGGTGTCGATGTCGACGGCATCCTTGATCTGCTTCTTGGGATACGCGACCCGCACGTAGGACGGTCCGACGGTGGCCCGGTCGAGGGGGACCAGGGTCAGGTGGTGGCGCCCGACCATCCCGACCTTGACCGAGGCGAAGGCGGGTTGATCGGTGGCGGTGTCGACGTAGACGGCCTCGAGGTCGCCGATCTTGTCGCCGTCGGGGTCGATGACGTTGTGCTCCCGCCAGTCTCGGATGTTGTCAGCTTCGAACATGCGGTGTGGTCTCCTTGTTGTCTCGGGCCGGGTGGCCGTGGTCCGGCGCAGACCGTACCCGGGAGTTGCTCACGTCGTCGTCCTACCCACGGTCACGCCGTCCGTGCTCGTTTCTTGGGTTTGGGCTCGGAGCGCTCCTCGAGCTGGAGCTCGCGCTCCGCGCCCGGCGTGCCTTCTTGGAGTTGGCGGCTGCGTTCGCGCTCGGCGTTGACCTCGGCGCCGAGGAGGATGGCGACATTGGTGATCCACACCCACACGAGCAGGGCGATGACGGCGCCGAGGGCTCCGTAGGTCTTGTTGTAGGAGCCGAAGTTGGCCACGTAGAAGGCGAAGCCGGCCGAGGCCAGCAGGAACACCACCACGGCGATCACGGCGCCGGGCACGATCGACTTGACGCCGCGCAGCTTGGCGTTGGGCGCGGCGTAGTACAAGACGCCGATCATGAGGGTGACGATCACCAGCAGGACGGGCCACTTGGCGAAGTTCCACACGGTCACCGCGCTGTGCCCGGCGCCGATCGCCGATCCGACCTGGGTGGCGACCGGGCCGGTGACCACCACGGCGACGAGCACCAGTGCCAGGAGGACCACGCCGACGAGGGTGACGAGCATCTGCAGCGGGCGGAGCTTGATGATCGAGCGGCCCTCCTCGACCTCGTAGATGACGTTGGAGGCCCGCATGAACGCGCCGACGTACCCCGAAGCGGTCCACAGCGCCGAGACGATCCCCACGACGAGGAGGATGCCCGCCGTGCCGCTGCTCTTGGTCAGCCCGGCGATGGGCCCCTTGAACGTGTCCGCGGCCGACGCCGGGCCGATGGAGGTGACCAGCTTGGTCATCTCGGTGGTGATCGTGTGCGGGTTGGCGACCAGCCCGACGACCGCCACCAGCGCCACCAGGGCGGGGAAGATCGACAGCACCGCGTAGTAGGTGAGCGCGGCGGCCCGGTCGGTGAGGTTGTCCTCGGAGAACTCGGTCAGCGTGCGCTTGACCGTCTGGGTCATCGTGCCCTTCCGGGCGTGCGGGGGCCCCTCGGGACGACGTCCGGACCGCTTCTCCTCGGTCTCAGCTGGCGTGGAGCTCATGGGGCCATCCGTTCGTTGGGGCTGTCCTCGCCCGGTTTGGTGTCGGTGTCGGCCACGGCGCTCTCCGGGGTGTGGCCCTTGCCCACCATCTGGTAGAGGAGAGCGCCGATGACCCCGCCGACACACGGGCCGATCAGGTAGGCGATCAGGTTGGAGAACTTCAAGGCGACGATGTCGGGTCCCAGGGCGCGCGCCGGGTTCCCGGCCCCGCCCGACACCGGGCCTCCCAACAGCACGCCGGCAGTCAGGGCGAAGCCGATGGCCAGCGCAGCGCTGCCGGCCGGGACCCGGGGATCGGTGGCCACGGCCAGGACCACGAAGACCAGGATGAACGCGATCAACGCCTCGGTGAGGAAGCCCTCCAGGGAGGTGGAGTTGCCGACCGCGGCGGGGGCGCCGAGGTGGGCGGTCTTGCGGGCGCCGCTGCCGTAGGCGCCCCACACGGCCAGGCCGGCGACGATGGCCCCGGCGAACTGGGCGGCCAGGTAGGCAGGCACGTAGCGCCAAGGGAAGTGCCTGGTCACCGCCAGGCCGAGGGTGACCGCGGGGTTGACGTGCGCACCGCTGACCTGGCCGATGGCCGCGACGATGGCCACCAGGATCAACCCGAACGACAACGCGACGGCCAACGAGTTGGGCGCGGCGCCGGCGGTCGACTTGCCGATGGTCGCCGCCGTGGCCGTCGCCGTGCCCACCAGGACCAGGAAGAACGTTCCCACCATCTCCGCCATGGCTGCCCTGACCATGTTGATCGGCGTCGGCGACCCCAGCACCCCACGCTTCCCCGCTCGGGGGCCGGGGACGCTGGGGGCGGGCGATCGGGTGCTGGTCTCGGTCACGGTGCGCTCCTTGCGACTACCGGCGCAGGCCGGGGGTCGTCTCGGTTCCAGGAGCGGACTCCTCGTCGATCTGCTCCTTGCGGACCTCGCCGCTGACGGTCTCTTCGCCGGTCACGGTCTCCTTGCTCATCCGGATCCGCTCGACCGGCACGGTCTCCTTGCCCACCACGGCCCGCTCCTCGTTCAAGGTGACCTCGTGGGTCTCCTCCGAGATGTCCGGCCCGGCGGTGGCCCGGTCGCGGTTGGCGTCGGTGATCGGCTCGCGCTCCACGCGCACCTCCTCGTGGGAGACGGGAACCGTCTGCGTGACGTTCTCGGTGACCACGTACTTGCGCAGACGGGCCTTGCCGGCCTCGCGGGACTGGGTGCCGACCCGCATCTGCTCCTCGGATCGGGTCATGGCGTCATCGGTGGTCGGGCCCGACGTGTCCCGGCCCACGATGCCGTCCTCGCCGGAACGGTCACGGCGCTCACCGCTCGGGGGAGCCTGACCGCCGGGCTCGGCGGTGACGGTCTGCCCGCCGTACGCCACCCCGTAGTGCCGGAACAGCTCCGCCTCGTCCTCCTGGGACAGCTCCTCGCCCGGGTCGTGATGGGGGGAGTCCTTGAGCTGGGCCTTGTCGTAGGGAACCTCGAGGCCCCGATCGGCCTGGGTGGCCTCGGCCAGGGGGACGAGCGAGATGTGACCGCCGAACATGCCGGTCTTGACCCCGGCCCACTCCGGCTTGCCGGTCTCGTTGTCGAAATAGAGCTCGTCGACCTTGCCGAGCTTCTCGCCCTGGTGGCCGAGGACCGTAGCGCCGATGAGGGTATCTGGATTGATGTTCTGCATGGGTTTTCTCCTTGTTGAGAACGGGAAGGTGGGTTGGTTCACGCCAGTTGGTGCTCGTGGTCGAGGGACCGGAAGCGGAGGGTGATCTGCACGGGGTCGGGCCGGATGCCGGTGGTCGTCTCGACCCGGCCGAGCGCCTGGCCGACCTTGGCGGGGAGATCGGCGAGGTCGATGTCGTCGCCGACGGTGAGCACGGCGCGCACCTCGATGGTCGGATAGCGCCCGAACAGCCCGACCGCGGCCCTGGTCACCTCGGGGATCGTCTCGAGGTCGGCCTCGAGGTTGTGGCTGAGCGCAGGGGAGCGCAGCGTGGTCTGCCCCCGGGACCCGTTCGCCGGGAAGGTGACGGTCGGGGTGCGGTGCCGACCGTCGTTGCGCCGGAGCTGCCCGAGCGCCAGGCGCCCGCCGAGGAGGACGGCGACGGCGCCGATGACGACGACCACGGCGAAGGATTCCCAGCCGCCTTCGTTCCACCACCGGATCACGGTGGCGTCGAACACGTCCCGGTTCGACCGGTCCGTCCCGAACGCAGCCGCGCCGAGGGCGGCAGACAGGCCACCGCCGGCCAGCAACACCAGGCCCAAGGCGGTGAGCACCGTGCGGTTGGACCGGTCGGTCACGACTTCGACGCCCCGGTGGCCTTGACGCGGATCTGGACGCGCGGGGCGTGGAGACGATCCAATTCGGCCCTGGTGGCGGCCTCCAGGTCGGGCCGGGTCGATGCGGCGGCCCGGGCGGTGACCTTCACCCGCCAACGACGCGTCCCGGGGCTGAGGCGGGTCTTGATCGGACTGGCCGGCACCGCGGTCCGGAGACGGCGGCTCAGGTGCGCTTCGGTGGAGTGACGCAGCAACAGCCACGTGCCGGTGTCGGTGGCATAGGTGGCCGCACGTCGACGCTGCGGCCGTACCTCGGCGAGCGCAAGGAGCAATCCGGCGACGGCGACGGCGACGCTGACGGCCACCACGAGATTGGATGACCACGGGGTGGTCTCGAACGAGGTGAGCCACTGCCGGCCGGGGATCCACACGAACCCCGAGCCGGTCCAGGTCCACGCCGCCTCGATGACGACCAGCACCCCGCCGGCAGCGAGGGCCATCCCCACGAGCAGGACCACGAGACGGTTGAAGACCCGCATCATCCCGACCGTGCTTCATCGGCGGTGCGACCGGACGCGCCGGCACCGGAGTCGAGATCGATGTCGTCGACGCACACCACGATCCGCCGGTCGGCGTCGGCACCCGTGAGCACCTGACCGACGGCCGCCCGGACGTCGTCGCCGACCCGGCGAACGTCGAGCTGCTCGGCGGTGACGTGCACGATGATCTCACCGTCGCCGATCCGGACCCCCTGGACCCGGCCGCCGCGGTACTGGGTGGCCACCTCGACACCGGCCCCTCCGGAGCGGCGGACCCCGCCGGTGGCGTCCACCGCGGCCGCGACGCGCCAGGCCAGCTGGCCACGGACCCCGGGCGGGCCGGCTGCGGATGCCGGAGCCGGATCGGTCATTCGACCCGGGCGCCTTCGCGGCTGTCGTCACCGTCGGACTCGATGTACAGGTCGTCGACGCTGATGTTGACCTCGACGATCTCCAGGCCGGTCATGGACTCCAACCGGTCGATCACGTTCTCGCGGATGGCATCGGCGGTCTCGACGATCGACTGCCCGTAGTAGGCGACGATGTCGATGTCGACCGCCGCCTGCTTCTCGCCGACCTCGACCGCGATGCCCTGCGTGGTGGCCGAGCTCGCTCCGCCCGGCACCCGGGACCGGATGGACCCCAGAGCCCGGCTCATGCTCTTGCCCATGGCCTGCACGCCGGGGATCTCCTGGGTGGCCAGACCGGCGATCTTGGCGACCACCGTGGAGGAGATCGACGTCACGCCGCGCTCGGTGCGCAACGCCGCCCCTCCACCACCGGCGGGGCGCTCGACCGCCCGCGACGACAACCGGGAACCCTCGTCCGGACCTGAGCCCGTCGCTGACGGGGTGCTCGTGGTGCTGGCTGGATCTGTCATGTGATCTCCTTTTCGCAAGTCATGAATTGGCGTGGCGGCGTCAGCGATGGGACCGGTGAGAAGATGACCGGAATCGCTCGGTCATCTCCCCGAGGTCGAGGTCGCCTTCCAGCACCCGGACGATCGCGATCCCGATCAGACCGGCCGCCACGGCGGCGAAGATGACCCAGCCGGCATCCCATGCGACCCATACCAGCGCCACCCCGACGATGAACGCATACTGCTGGCGGGACATGGCACTCCTCCTGGTTTGGGCTGGGCCACGGAACCAGGGACCGGAGTCACCGTGTCAGACGAACATCTCTTCGATCCCGCATCTACCCCGAAGTCGCGCAACCCACAGAGAAAACTTCCCGCGGGTCGACCAGATAGCTTCGTGTCGGTGGGGGACCGGCCGACGACTGCCTCCAACGATCTGCTCCTCACCCGCAAAGCGGCCGAAGGAGACATATCGGCGTTCGAGACGCTGGTGCGCCATCACCAGCTGGCCGTTGTCCGGGTCTGCGTCAACCTGCTCGGCGACGACCACGCCGCTCAGGACGCGGCGCAAGACACCTTCTTCACCGCGTGGCGAGCCATCGGCCGGTTTCGGGGTGACGCCAAGTTCTCCACCTGGCTGTACCGGATCGCCACCAACCGCTGCCTCAAGGAGCTGAAGCGGCGCAGCGCAGCGACCGAGCCGATGCCGGAGCTTCCCTCTGTCGAAGGCCTCCCCCACGAGCACCTCGAAGCGGCCGAGCGGCTCGCCGCGGTCGCCGCCGCCGTCCGGCGATTACCCGCGGAGCAACAGGCCCCGTTCCTGCTCCGCGAGGTCGAGGAGCTACCGTACAACGAGATCGCCGATGTCCTCGGGGTGAGCGTGAGCGCAGTCAAGAGCCGGATCTACCGGGCCCGAGCCGAGCTGGCCCGAAGGTTGGACGACCGATGACGGCCGAGCGTTGGCATGCGCTGCCCTGCGGGAACCACCCCGAACAGCTCCTCGTCTACGCCGCCGAGCGCACCGATCCGCCTCCCGGGGCCCACGAGGCGACCTGCCCGTACTGCCAGGCCGCCATGGCCGAGCTGTCCGAGCTGTGGCGCCCGGTCCGCGAGTGGGCCACCGCCGACGTCCACCTCCCCGAACACTTCGCCGCCATCGTCATGCGCCGGGTCCGCCGCCTCGTGCAGTCACCTCGCCACGCCGCAGCCGTCACCGCCAAGGGGACCACCACCGTCACCTCGTGGGTCATCGCCGTCGTCGCGTCCGCCGCCACTCAGGGCACGCCCGGCATCGCCCGCATCACGGGGGCCCAGCCCGACCCGCGCCGGCATCGGGCCTACCGCTCCGGCGCCGACGGGATCGACATCTCCGAGATCGGCGCAACCGACATCGGCGTCAGCCTCGGCGTCACCGCGGCGCCCGCCCCCGACCTGGCTTCCGTCGCCGACACCGTCCGCCGCAACGTCATCGCCGCCATCGCCGACCACACCAGCATTGTCACGGCCGAGATCGACATCAGCGTCGACGACCTCGCCGGCACCGACTAGGCGCACCCGACACCGCCGCCAGCGAGACCACCACCAGGGTGGAGATCCTCCTGCGGGCGCTCCAGACCGTCCCCGCGGAGCATGCCAGGGTCAGCGGCGGTCGGAGCTCGGTCGGTGGCGGTCGAGGGATCCGGGGGGGATGGTGCCCTCGGCGATGTCGCGGGCGAGCTGCGCCAGGCGGAGGTTGTGGTTGCGGGCGTGACCACGAAGTCGTTGGAAGGCCTGATCCATGTCGATCCCGTCGGCTTCGCTGATCTTCCCCTTGGCCTGCTCGATGACGATGCGGCTGTTGAGCGCGTGGCTGAGCTGCTCGTTGAGCTGTTGGGCGTCGCCGGCGGTCTCGTGCTGGAGGATGGCGATGGTGGCCACATCGGCGAGGGCCTGGGCGGCGGTCACGTCGTCGGCGCCCAGGGAGCCGTCGTCGGTGCGGAACATGTTGAGCGCGCCGATGGTCCGTCGCCGCAGCCGCATCGGGAGGGAGTGGACGGAGCGGAACCCGGCGGCGATGGCGTGGGGCGTGAAGGACGGCCACCGCCCGTTGATGCCGCCCAGGTCGAGGTTGACGATCGGCTCCCCGGTCCGGTAGCAGTCCACACACGGGCCCTGGTCGGATTGCAGCTGGAACAGCTCGAGGGTGCGCATGGCGTCACTGGACGACGCCACCACCTGCAGCCTCCCGGACGGGTTGGCCAGCATGACCCCGGCGGAGGCGACATCGAGGGTCTCGACACAGCGGTCGGACAGCAACGTGAGGAGATCGACCACGTCGAAGTCGTCGACCAGGCTGTCCGCCAGCTCGACGAGGGTGCGGACCAGCAGCGTCTGGTTGGGCATCACGACACCATTCCGAGGGGGTGAGAGTCGCCGGTAGCACGAGGTCTGGACCTGCCGGTGAGAACGAGGAGGCGCTCAGCTCACTATACCGGTGGCCATCCGGCCATCACCGGCCGCCGTCGAGGCCTGGAGAGGCGTCGAACCGCAACCGCCGGTCGACGACCGCGGTGGCGACGTCGTCGATGAATCGGTCGGTCGCGAAGGCGTGGGCCCGGAGGCGGATGAGCGCGTCGGCGACGGTCGCGTCGAGCTGCACGGAGACCATCCCGGCGGCCTGGTGGACCACGAAGTGGAAGTCGGCCTCGGCCTCCAGCTCGGCGGCGACGGTGTCGGGAAGGGCGCCCCCCTGCATGGCCAGGATGGCTCGGGCGGCGACGTCGGCCATGACCAGGGCGTCGGCGTGCTGGTCGTCGTCCAGGCGCCCTGGCCGGTCCCGGTACAGGTTCAGCGCACCCAGGCGCGCCGCGCCGATCCGCACCGGGAACCCGAACACCGCCCTCGCTCCTGCCGCCACCGCCGGGGGAGCAAACGCCGCCCACCGGACCATGCTGGGAGCGGCCAGATCCGGCTCCAGGGTGGTGGTGCCGTCGCGGTGGGCATCGACACACGGTCCCTCGCCCAGGGTGTATTGCAGATCCTCGATGAGGTCCGACACGCTGTTGGTGGTGCACAACGACCCTCGAGGCTCGGCCGCGTCGATCAGCATGATCCCCGCTCCGGTCATCCCCGTCACCTCGGCCGCCGTCGCGCACAGCCGGCGGACCTGGTCGCCGGGCCCGGCGTCGGCGGTCAACCGCGCCAGGATGCGGAGCAGCCGGTCAGCGGCCACGTCGGGGACCCGACCGGCGCCGGGGCCCGGCACCTCCGGGTGATCGCCACCGTCCATCGGATCGTCTCCTATCCCACGCGGGACGCTCAACGAGGACCGGGTCGAAGCGCACCCGGCCGCATCGCCGACCGGAACACCCTCACCCTACGTCCGCCGGCGGCTTCGGGCGCCGTTCCGGGATGCGTCTCCGGGGCGCTCAGACCGCGGCGAGGAGCTCGACGCGGTTGCGCCCCGCCTTCTTGGCCACGAAGGTGAGCTCGTCGGCGCGGTCGATGAGGACCCACACGAGTCGTTCGGCGTCGACGGACCCGGTGTCGGACTCGGTGGGGGTGTCGGTCCACGCCACCCCGATGCTGATGGTCTGGCTCCACGCCGCGCAGGTCTGCTCGACGCCGTGCCGGACCCGGTCGGCCAGGCCGGCGATCTCGGCGTGGGGAAGCGCAGCCAGGATGGCGAATTCCTCGCCCCCGAGGCGCACGACCAGGTCCTGGGGACGCACGCTCGCCCGCAAGGTCGCGGCCGCCTCGATGAGCACCTGATCGCCGACGGCGTGGCCGTAGTGGTCGTTGATCCGCTTGAAGTGGTCGAGGTCGCAAGCCAGAGCGATGACGGGCAGCTGCGCCGCGAACGCCGCAGCGAGGAGTTGGGGGGCGCCTTCGGCCAGGCCCCGCCGGTTGAGCACGCCCGTGAGCGGATCGGTCCTGGCCATCTGCTGGGCCTGTCGGCGCACCGCCTCGAGCCGGGCCCGCAGGCTGAACATGGCGAACGAGGGGAGCACCAGGCCGAAATCGGACCACAGCAGGAACATCAGGGCGCCGGCCGAGCTGCGTTGTCCGACGAGCAGGCCGCCACCAACCACCGCGTTGGCCAGCACCGTCTGCACGAGCAGGTCGCGACGGGTGCCGAACACCGCGGCGAAGAACATGATGACCGCCAACGCGGAGACGTTGACCGTCGCCAGCGCCCGGTCGGCGGGAGTGAGAAAGGTGAGGAAGACGATCAGGTCACCACCCGCGGCGACCGGTACCACCAGCGAGGACGGGATGCCCCATCGGATGACCGCCCACGTCCCGGTCAGGGTGGCGCACGCCATCCCGGCGATCAGCGCGACCGGTCCCGGGCCGGGACGGAGGTAGCCGGGCAGGACGATCGCCAGCAGTGGCACCAACGAACCCAGGAGCAGGAACACCGCCGCAGCCCGAGAGCGGAGCTGGCTGATGCCCTCGTCCTCGGTGACGTCGAGCGGTGATCGGGGCGAGCGACGCGCGGCCAGCGCACGCAGCGGACCCGATACCGACATTGTCGTCCTATCGGCCCCGCCGGCCGCCGGCTGGAGGGCCTTCTTCCGGTATCGGCCCCGGCGACTACCGCCGCCGGTCGGCCAGCGCGGCGCGGACGAGCGGCACGTAGACCCCGACGGAGATCCATCCGAGGGTGAGGCCGACGGTGGCCGCGACCCACGCCAGGACGAGGGCGGCATGGTGCCATCCGACGGTGGAGTGGCCGGCGAGGAAGAGCGGGAAGGCGCACATGAGGCCGAATGCGCCGGCCTTGCCGACCAGGGTCACGTCGATGCGTCGCACGCCGGCGACGGCGAGGCCGATGGCCGCCACCGCCACCAGCCCTTCCCGGGCCAGCGCGATCAGCGCCACCGGCAGGGGGACGCCGCCGAGGGCCAGGATGGCGATGGCGGCGGTGCCGAGCAGCACGCGGTCGGCGGTCGGGTCGAGGACCTTGCCCAGGGTGGTCACCTGATCCAGCCGCCGCGCCAGTTGCCCGTCGACCCAGTCGGTCGAGCCGAGGGCGGCCAGCAGCACCGCCGCGGCGAACCAGTCACGGTGGTGGGGTTGGACGAGCAACCACACGAACACCGGCACCAGGATCAGCCGGACGCTCGTCACCACGTTGGGCAGCGAGAGGATCCGGTCCTCGCCGGTGCGCCCCGAGCCGACCGCGGCGACCGCCGTGCCGGCGCGCGAGGTCGAGCCCGACGGTGTCATGGTCCGAGGGTAGGGCAGCCCCGCCCGTCGTCGTTTCCGTTTCTCTGCGCCCGGCGGACGACCGCTCAACGGCGACGCCTGCCCGTCGATGGGAGGAGGACCGGTCCGCCTTCGAAGGAGCTCGAGTTGACCCGGCTGGCGCTCCTCCTGACGCGACAGAGCAGCTACCTGGCCGCCGTGGTCGGGCTGGCGGTGGCCGTGGTGACGGCCGTCCTGGCGCTCGGTTCGGGATCGTGGCCGCCGCCGGAGCTATGGATCGCCGTCGGGGCCATCGTCGTGATGGCGCGGTGGCCGATCGAGGTCGACAGCCGGTCGGACGGGGTCATCATCGGCCTGGAGCCGGCCGTGGTGGTCTTCATGGCCTTCCTCGTCGGCTCCCGTCCGGCCGCGCTGGTGTGGGTCGTCGGGGCCGCGCTCACCCACTGGATGGCGCGGAAGAACCTGTGGAGCCGGGTGTTCAACGTGGCCTGCACGGTGGCATCGGGCGTGGTGGCCATCGCGGTGGTGGCCGCCATCAGCGGCCCCGTCACCGACCGCCCGGCCGCTCTGGCCGCGGCCGTCGCGGCGGGAGCCGCCTATTTCGCCGTGGACCTGGTGCTTCAGCTCGCTGGCGACCATGATCGTCGACGGCGAGCCGCTGGCGACGGTGCTGCGACCTCCCAACCTGCCCATCGCCTCTGGCTGCTTCGGCTGCGTGGTCTCGCTCGGCTACCTGACCGCCGTCACCGCGCGCCATGCGCGGTGGTCGACACCGATGATCGTGCTGCCCCTCGTCACCCTGTGCGCAGCCGCCCGTGCGGTTCGCCGTACCAGGGTCGGCCGGGCCCGCTCGATGGCGCTGTTCGAGATGTCGAGCGCCGCGCAGCGCGCCGGATCCGACATGGACGTGCTCTCGTCCCTGTCCGTGCACGGACGTGACGCGCTCCGTAGCCCCGAGGTCGGACTGGTCGACGCCCCGGCGCCCCCCAGGCCCTGGCCGTGCCGCTGCCCGAGCTGATCTCGGGCGAGAGCCGCCTGCTCGTGGCCGCAGCGAGAAACACGGGAGAGCCCTTCGACGACGACGACCGACGAGGTGCCGAGGTGTTGGCCACGCTGGTGGCCGAGTCGATGCAGCGGCTGCGGCTCCTGCGCGAGCTCGATGATCTGGCGACCTACGACCCCCTCACGGGTCTGTTGAACCGACGGGCCTGGCACCAGCGCTTCGAGGAGATGCTGACGGGGCTTCGGGGAAGCCGGGACGCCACGCCCGTGGTCCTCCTCTTCTGCGACCTCGACCGCTTCAAGGAGGTCAACGACCGCTTCGGCCACGCCGCCGGGGACGCCGTGCTGGCCGTGGTCGGCAGCCGGCTGGCCCGATGTCTCCGGCCGGGTGACATCGCCGGGCGCCTCGGAGGTGACGAGTTCGCGTTGGCTGTGCAGGGGAGCGGCGACCCGCTCGCCGCGGCCATCACCGCACGCGTTCGCGAGGCGCTGGCCGAGCCGGTCTCGGTCGACGGCGTGTCGGTGGGCATCTCCACGAGCATCGGTGCCGAGGTGGTCGACCCGTCCCGCCTGGCGACGGTCGAGCTGCTGCTCGGTCGGGCCGACGATGCCATGTACCAGGCCAAGCGGGCCTCGCTCTAAAGCGGGTTCCCCTCCGCCGGCGGCGACGTTCATGCCTGGGTGGAGTTGGTCCGCAACGCCCGCTCCTCGTCGCGCCGCACCTCGATGCGGCCCTCGGCCCGGCGCACCTCGTAGGTCGGTTGGCCCACCACGGCCGGTCCCCGCACCACCTCCCCGGTCGCGAGGGAGAACCTGCTTCCGTGCCACGGGCAGGTGACACAGCCGTCCGCCACCTCTCCGTCCGACAACGGCGCACCGCGATGGCTGCACCGGTCTGCCAGGGCCCGGACCTCGCCGCCCTGATCGGAGATCAGCACCGGGGTGGTGCCGGCGACGGCCCGGGCCGGTTGGCCGTCGGGAGGCGGGGTCACGTCGAGTGCCGTCCACCCGATCGGGCCCGCCCCGAACGCGTTCGTGTCCACGCCGACGCCGAGGGCGTAGGCCAGGTGACCTCCGAGCCATCCCCCGACGCTGGCGACACCGGCTCCGGCCAACGCCCAACCGATCCCGGCGCTGCGGCGTCCCCGCCTCCTGGCCAGCCACGACATCGAGTACAGGCTCGTGGCGACGGTGTTGGCCGCCAGGTGGACGAGGCCGACGCGTCGCTCGGCGCCGTCGGTGTCGATCCAGTCCGACAGGCCGGTGGCCGCCGTGGGCAGCACGGCGAGCACCCCGGCGCCGACCAGCGTCCGAGCGGCATCCTCCTGTCCGAGGCCGTCCAGCAGGGAGGCGCCGGTCCACAGGCCGATCGGCGTGGCGACGAGGAAGGGATGCGCCGGATGTCCGAGCCAGGTCCCCGACAGCGCGGACCTGGCGCCGTCGGGGATGGTCGCCGCCACCAGGTCGTGGACCCGGGCGGCTGTCGCGTCGAGCCACGCACTTCGCTCGATCCCTCCTGACGCTCGTGCGGCCAGCCCGCTCAGCCTCATCTCCGCTCCGATCCCGCACGGCCGACCGCCCGGTGGTCCCCGAGCAACGGTGCCATGGCGTCCATGGTGGGGTGATTCCCCGTGTGGCGGAGGGGAAACCGCGTCCGCCCCGTGGGCAGGCGAGAACCGACCCTCGTCCCCGTGTCCGGCCGTCACCGGCTGCGGTCGGCTCGTCCCGTGCTGCGCTCCTGCAGTGGCTCCCGGTCGTGGTGGCGGAAGCCGATGGCCAGCTCACCGAGGGCCTCGTCGAGGAGGACCGACAGGTCGCCGCCCTCGTCGCGCAGCCACTCCTCGTAGGCCGCCAGCGAGGCACCGAGGGCGCTGTAGCCGATCACCCGCGGGAGCAGCTCGCCGGCGGACAGACCGAGTCGGAGGGCGGCGAAGTCGGCCACGACCTCGCGCCACTGCGCGAAACGGAGGGTGGAGTTGGCCAGCAGCGTCGGCACCCCGAGGATCAGGCCGAGACGCTGGCGGTGGCGGCGATGCTGGTCGGGCGTGATCCGGTTGAACTCGATCACCGCCTGGTGCACCGCCTCCATCAGCGGAACCTCGGCCGGGGCGGCGGCAAGCCAGGCGCGCATGCCGTCGAGCTCGGCGCCGAAGTCCCCCCACACCAGGTCGTTCTTCGACGGGTAGTAGCGGAAGAAGGTCCGGCGGCCGATCCTCGCAGCGGCGGCGATGTCATCGACGCTGGTCTCGTCGAAGCCCCGAGCGGCGAAGAGGGCGAACGCCACCTCCTCGAGCTCCGCATGGGTGGTCGCCGGCGGCCGCCCGACGCGAGCCCTGCGCTCTTCCTCCGGTGATGGCTGGGACATCTTCCCCGATTCCCCCTTCCCAACGGCACTCGGTGCCATTACGCTGCTGGATGTTGCCACCGCCTCTCTAACAGAGGCCCGTTCCCCAGGGGGAGAGCCGTGCCGGGTGCGCCGTCCACCGAGACCGAGGTCGAGCCGTCCGAAGAGGCGCTGGTCGACGACGAGTTGCTGGTCGAGGAGATCTCCATCGACGGCATGTGCGGCGTCTACTGAGATGGCCGTCACCGGGACCCGCCTGGTCGAGCAGTTCGAGCAGGGCCTCGATGCGCCGATCTGCCTCACCTGGGAGCTGACCTACGCCTGCAACCTGGCGTGCGTGCACTGCCTGTCGAGCTCGGGCCGGCGCGATCCACGCGAGCTGTCGACCGCCCAGGCCAGAGCGGTGGTCGACGAGCTGGCCAGGATGCAGGTCTTCTACGTCAACATCGGCGGTGGCGAGCCCACCGTCCGGCCCGACTTCTGGGAGATCGTCGACCACGCCACCGCGTCCGGCGTCGGCGTCAAGTTCTCCACCAACGGCAGCCGGATCACGCCCGCGGTCGCCGAGCGCCTGGCCGCCAGCGACTACGTCGACGTCCAGATCTCCCTGGACGGTGCCACTGCGGAGGTCAACGACGCCGTGCGCGGTGACGGCTCCTACTCCATGGCCATCCGGGCCATGGAGCGCCTCGCGGCCGCCGGCTTCCGTGGGTTCAAGGTCTCGGTCGTCGTCACCCGCCACAACATCGGCCAGCTCGACGAGCTCGAGGCCATCGCCGACCGCTACCACGCCCAACTGCGCCTGACCCGGTTCCGTCCCTCGGGCCGGGGCGCGGACACCTGGGAGGAGCTCCACCCCCGACCCGAGCAGCAGCGGGCCCTGTACGACTGGCTGGTGGCGCACGGCGAGGACGTGCTGACGGGCGACTCGTTCTTCCACCTGTCCCCCTACGGCGAGGGCCTGCCCGGCCTCAACCTCTGCGGTGCGGGCCGCATCGTCTGCCTGATCGACCCGGTCGGCGACGTGTACGCCTGCCCGTTCGCCATCCACGACAACTTCCTCGCCGGCAACGTCCTCGACGACGGGGGCTTCACCGGCGTGTGGCGCCAGTCGGCGCTGTTCACGGAGCTGCGGCGCCCGCAGACCGGCGGGGCGTGCCGCTCGTGCGGGCACTACGACGCCTGCCGCGGCGGGTGCATGGCGGCCAAGTTCTTCACCGGCCTGCCTCTCGACGGCCCCGACCCGGAGTGCGTCCAGGGCTACGGCGTCGACGCCCTGCTCGCCCGCGGCGACGCGGTGGCCCCGGCCCCGTCCCTCGACCACAGCCGCAAGGCCAGAGGTGACGCCGCCGGCTCGGTGCCCGTGACCATCGGGCGACCCCCGGGCCGCCCCCCTGCGAGCGCGTGCGACGAGCACCCGCTCGCCGGCTTCGTCCCGCAGTAGCCAGCACCACCAGCACCACCAAGACAAACGCGCCGGCGCAGCCGCGCCGGCCCAAGCAAGGGGGAACCCACATGGGAAAGCTCGAAGGCAAGGTCGCGTTCATCACGGGCGCAGCCCGCGGCCAGGGCCGCAGCCACGCCATCCGCCTGGCGCAGGAAGGCGCCGACATCATCGCCGTCGACGTCTGCGACCAGATCGACTCCGTGCCCTACCCGATGGCCACGCCCGACGATCTGGCCCAGACGGTCAAGGAGGTGGAAGCTCTCGACCGCCGCATCGTGGCCAGCCAGGCCGACGTGCGCGACGCCGATGCCATCGCCTCGGCGCTGGCCGCGGGCGTCGCCGAGGTCGGAGCCGTCGACATCGTGTGCGCCAACGCCGGCATCGCGCCGATGTCGGTCCACGAACCGCACGAGGCCTGGGCGGACGTCATCGCCGTCAACCTCACCGGCGTGTTCAACACCGTCGAGGCGGTCATCCCCGCCATGATCGAGCGGGGTCGAGGAGGCGCCATCGTCCTCACCAGCTCGACGGCCGGGATCAACGGCATCGGCGGCCCGACCCGGGGCGGCCTCGGCTACGCGGCGGCCAAGCACGGCGTGGTCGGCCTGATGCGCTCGTATGCCAACAACCTGGCCCCGCACTCGATCCGGGTCAACTCGGTGCACCCCACGGGTGTCAACACGCCCATGGTCGTCAACGACGCCATGCAGGAGTTCCTGGCCCAGGACCCCACGATGTCGAACGCCATGGCCAACGCGCTGCCCATCGACATGGTCGAGGCCGTCGACATCTCCAACGCCATCGTCTGGCTGGTCTCCGACGACGCCCGCTACGTCACCGGCGTCACCCTGCCCGTCGACGCCGGCTTCACCAACAAGAAGTGAGGACCCGATGAGCGCACGAGTCGAAGGCAAGGTCGCATTCATCACGGGCGCGGCGCGCGGTCAGGGCCGCAGCCACGCCATCCGCCTGGCGCAGGAAGGCGCCGACATCATCGCCGTCGATCTCTGCCGCCAGGTCGACTCGGTGCCCTACGCCATGTCGACGCCCGACGACCTGGCCCAGACGGTCAAGGAGGTGGAGGCCCTCGACCGGCGCATCGTCGCCACACAGGCCGATGTGAGGGACTACGACGCCATCAAGGGCGCACTCGACGTCGGCGTGGCCGAGCTGGGCCGCCTCGACATCGTCGCGGCCAACGCCGGCATCTCCTCGGTCGGCCGGGCCGACGAGCTGGCGGAGCAGACGTGGCGGGACATGATCGACATCAACCTCACCGGCGCCTGGCATGCCTGCAAGGCGGCCATCCCCCATCTGATCGAGGGTGGCCGGGGCGGCGCGATCGTCATCACCAGCTCGGCCGCCGGCCTGATGGGCATGGAGAACATCGCCCACTACGTGTCGGCCAAGCACGGCCTCGTGGGCCTGATGCGCACCCTCGCCCTCGAGCTGGCCCCGCACTCCATCCGGGTCAACTCCCTCCACCCGACGACGGTCAACACCGACATGATCCAAAACGACCCGACCTACCGGCTCTTCCGCCCCGATCTGGAAGCACCGACGGTCGACGACGCCACCGAGGCCTTCCTGAGCCTCAACGCGCTCCCGGTCAAATGGGTCGAGCCGATCGACATCTCCAACGCCCTGCTCTGGTTGGCCTCGGACGAGGCCCGCTACGTCACCGGCGTGACCCTGCCGATCGACGCCGGTTGCGTCGTCAAGTAACGCACCCTCCAACCCCCCATCGCAGCAGAGGAGAACCACCATGGCAGGACGAGTAGCTGGCAAGGTCGCGTTCGTCACCGGAGCCGGCCGCGGCCAAGGTCGCAGCCACGCCATCCGGCTGGCCGAGGAGGGCGCCGACATCATCGCCGTCGACGTCCTCGAGGACTACCGCAGCGTCGGTTACGGCATGTCCACCCAGGCCGACCTGGACCAGACGGCCAAGGCGGTCGAGGCCCTCGACCGCAGGATCATCACCCGCAAGGCCGACGTGCGTGACGCCGCCGCCCTCTCGGCCGCGCTCGACGAGGGGGTGGCCGAGCTCGGCCACCTCGACGTGGTGTGCGCCAACGCCGGGATCTGCACGGTCCAGACCTGGGACGAGGTGACCCCCCAGGTCTGGCAGGACACCCTCGACACCAACCTGACCGGGGTGTGGAACACGATGGTCGCCGCCGCCCCGCACCTGATCGCCAACGGCGGTGGCTCGATCATCGCCACCAGCTCGACCGCCGGCATCAAGGGGCTCCCCTTCCTCGCCCCCTACGTGGCCGCCAAGCACGGGGTCGTGGGCATCTGCCGGTCCCTCGCCAACGAGCTGGCCTCGCACCACATCCGGGTCAACACCGTGCACCCGACCGGCGTCAACACCCCCATGGTCGAGGGGCTCGGCGGCCTCGACCCGCTGATCGGCCGGGACCCCAACCTGGGCCCAATCTTCATGAACACCTATCCCGTCGAGATGGTCGAGCCCGTCGACATCTCCAACGCGGTGCTGTGGCTGGCCTCCGACGAGTCCAAGTACGTCACCGGCCTCGAGTTGACCGTCGACGCCGGCAACACCATCCGATGAGCGGCCGAGTGGAGGGCAAGGTCGCCTTCATCACCGGGGCGGCGCGAGGCCAGGGGCGCAGCCACGCCGTCCGCCTGGCCCAGGAGGGCGCCGACATCATCGCCGTCGACCTGGCCGAGGAGATCGACAGCGTCAAGCGCTTCTACCCGGGCGCCAGCGCCGAGGACCTGGCCCAGACGGTCCAGGAGGTCGAGGCCCTCGACCGTCGCATCGTCGCGACCAAGGCCGACGTCCGCGACTACGACGCCGTCAAGGCCGCCCTCGACCGGGGCGTGGCCGAGCTCGGCCACGTCGACATCGTGTCGGCCAACGCCGGGATCTTCCTCTTCGGTGACGAGTCCCATCTCGTCAGCGAGCGGGACTGGGCTGACGTCATCGACATCAACCTGACCGGCGTGTGGCACACCACCAAGGCGGTGATCCCGCATCTCATCGCCCAGGGCACCGGCGGATCGATCATCCTCACCAGCTCGACCGCAGGTCTGAAGGGCACTCCCAACGTGGCCGCCTACACGTCCAGCAAGCACGCCGTGGTCGGTCTCATGCGCACCCTCGCCCTCGAGCTGGCCCCGCACTCGGTCCGGGTCAACACGGTGCACCCGACCGGCGTGGCCACCGACATGATCCTCAACCCCGCAGCGTTCCGCCTCTTCCTCCCCGACACTGCGTCACCGACGCGCGAGCAGGCGGCCGAGGTCTTCCAGTCGACCAACGCCCTGCCCGTCCCGTGGGTCGAGCCGGTCGACATCTCCAACGCGGTGCTGTGGCTGGCGTCCGACGAGGCCAGGTATGTGACCGGCACGGAGCTCAAGGTCGACGCCGGCTACACCATCAAGTGACGGCGCCGGGCACCTCGACGACGCCGACGCCCGCCCTGGCGGACACGCGTCGGCGCATCGCCGCGCACGTCATCGGCCGGGAGCGGGAGCTCGAGTTGATCCTCGCCGCCGTCGCCGCCGGACGCGACATCCTCCTGGAGGGGCCGCCCGGCACCTCCAAGACCACCCTGCTGCGGGCCATCAGCGCCGAGTGGGGGATCCCCCTCGTGTTCGTCGAGGGCAACGCCGATCTGACCCCGGCCAAGCTCGTCGGCCACCACAACCCGGCCCGGGTGCTGCGAGAGGACTACAGCGCCGACAACTTCGTCGACGGCCCACTCCTCGAAGCCATGCGGGAGGGGGGCTTCCTCTACATCGAGGAGTTCAACCGGGCGCCGGAGGACACCCTCAACACCCTGCTCACGGCCATGGCCGAGCGGGAGGTGGCGGTGCCGCGGGTGGGACGGGTCGCGGCGCGACCGACCTTCCGGGTCATCGCCTCCATGAACCCCTACGACAACATCGGCACCACCCGCCTGTCCACGAGCGTCCACGACCGGCTCTGCCGCCTGTCGGTCACCTACCAGGACGCCGAGGCCGAGCGTGACATCGTCGCCCTGCGAGCGGACGCCCCGGCGGGCGACGCCCCCGATGGGCTGGCGGCCACGCTGATCGCCGACGCGGTGGCCGTCACCCGAGCGACCCGCGAGCACCCCGAGGTCCGCCAGGGATCCAGCGTGCGCGGCGCCATCGACCTCACCCTCGTCGCCGGCCAGCTCATGGGGCTGCGGGACCTGCACACCGCCGGCGACCGCACGAAGGCAGGCGACGAGGCGGCCGGCGCCTACGCCGAGCTCGTCTTCGACGCCATGGTCGTCGCCCTCTCGGGGCGCATCCACCTCGACGAGACCAGCGAATCGGCCCCCGAGGGCGTGCTGCGCCAGATCTGGGAGGACCACTTCGTGCTCGCTCCCCGGACGGCCAAGCCCGGTTGAAGGAGCGTCGGGGCCGACACGCCGATCCGCCGGCGCGCCGACCCGACCGCCTCGCCGGCCGGCCTGACGCCGCTCCGCCGTCGGCCCAAGCAGCTCGACGCCGACCCGACCCTCTTCGACGCCGCCGGCGGAGGGCGAGGCGGCGCCGCCCTCACCGGCAGCCGGACCGGCCGCGACGGGCCTGCGCCGACCCGGCCGGGTACCAGCGCGCCGGGGACCACCGACGAGCCGGCCGAGCTGCTCGATGCCGTGCCCGACGACGCCACCCCCGACCCGGAGACCCTGCGGCGGGCCCAGCAGATCGCCCGCCGCTTGGCCGTCGCCCGGCCCCGGCGGGACCTGTCCTCCCGGCGCGGCGTCGGGGAGCTGGTCAGCGTCCGCTACCGGGGCGGCTCCGACGACATCGACCTCGACGCCACCCTCGACCACCTCGTCGAGCACCCGGTCCCCGAGGACGACGACATCATCGTGCGCGAGCGCGTCCGCACCCGTCGGTCGGTGGTGCTCGCCGTCGACGTGTCCGGCTCGATGCGAGGCGAACGGGTCCGCACCGCCGCCGCGACCGTCGGCGCCCTCGCCGCCGAGCTGGCCCGCGACGACCTGGCCGTGATCGCCTTCTGGTCCGACGCCGCCGTGCTGGCCCACCTGGGAGCGCCCGTCTCGCCCGTCCGGCTGCTCGACACGCTGCTGCGGATCCCGGCTCGTGGGCTCACCAACGTGGCCTTCCCACTGCAGACCGCCGCCAGGGAGCTCGCTCGGATCCCGGCCCGCGACGCCAGGGTGCTCCTGCTGTCCGACTGCGTGCACAACGCCGGACCCGACCCCCGTGGCGCGGCGTCCAGGCTGGCCCGCCTCGATGTGCTGCTCGACACGTCGGGGGAGCACGACGCCGACCTGGCACGCGACCTGGCCCGTCTCGGGCGAGGGCGCTTGGCTCTCGTCACCGGCTACCGCGACGTCGCCCCCGCGGTGTCCGCACTCTTTGCCGGGTGAGGGGCCACGCCGGCCCCCGGCGCCCCGCGTGCCACGCTGGAGGTCACGCGCCAACGGCGATCCGACGACAGGGGGCAGGCGATGCACGAGGGGACCGGCGAGGTCGACGCCATCCGGCGGGAGGTGCGGGACTGGCTCGGCGCCCACTGGGATCCGGGCATGCCGGCGCCGGCGTGGCGGGCCCTGGTGGTCGACGCCGGCTGGGCCGCGCCCGGGTGGCCCGACGCCTGGCACGGCCGCGGGCTGCGCCCGGACGCCGCCGCCGCGGTCGCCGAGGAGTTTGGTCTCCTCGGCGCGCCGGGGTCGGGGCAGGATCGGACCAATCTGTGGGCCGGGACGTTGGTCGCCCACGGCCGGGACGCCGTGAAGGAGCGGTTCGTCGGCGACCTGCTGGCCGGCCGGGTGGCGATGTGCCTCCTCTACTCCGAGCCCGGCGCCGGGTCCGACCTCGCCGCCCTGCGGACCACGGCGCGGCGCGACGGTGACGACTGGGTGGTCAACGGCCAGAAGGTCTGGACCTCGGGTGCCCGTCGCGCCGACTGGGCGCTGCTCCTCGCCCGCACCGACTGGGGTGTCCCCAAGCACGCCGGGATCAGCTTCTTCTGGTTCCCGATGAAGCAGGCCGGCGTCGAGGTCCGACCGCTGCGCCAAGCCACCGGGGACGCCCGCTTCAACGAGGTCTTCCTGACCGACGCCCGCGTGCCCGACGCCTGCATGCTCGGCCACGAGGGCGACGGGTGGCGGGTGCTGCAGACCGCGCTGGGCTACGAGCGGGCGGCGATGGGCGTCGCCCGGGTCCGCCGCCGACCCGCGCCGGGCGCGGACCCGGCCGTGGCGGCGACGCGGGTGGACGACGACGAGTGGGACGCGCCCGAGCCCGACGTCTCCCTCGTGGCCCTGGCCCGCAGCGTCGGCGTGGCCGCCGACCCCGTCGCACGCCAGCGCCTGGCCCACCTGCACACCCTCGTCCGGGTCAACGAGGCCAACGGCGAGCGGGCCAGCGCGGCGACCGCCGTCGGATCGGTGTCTCCGCTGGCGTCGCTCGGCAAGCTGGCCACGAGCGGGATCCTCCACACCGCCGGCCGCCTGCAGACGGCGATCCTCGGCGCCGAGGCGACCATCGGCGGCGTGGCCTCGCCACGGGCAGAGGTGGCCACGTACTCGCTGCTCGACGCCTACTTCACCTCGATCGGTGGCGGCACCGACCAGATCCAGCGCAACATCATCGGCGAACGTCTGCTCGGGCTCCCGAGGGAGCCGGACCCGCCGCGGGGCGTGCCCTTCCGCGACGTGGTGGATGGCCGCCGCTGACGGGCCGCGACATCGACACCCGGGGCGCCGCTGACGGGCCGCGGCATCGACACCCGGGCATTGACACCGGGTGGACGACCCGCCAGTATGCCTGCCACAAACGTTTGCATCGCCGGGGACGTGCGCCGCCGGCCCGTGAGAGGGGAGCGGCATGACGACTGGCGCAACGAGGGACGCCACGGCCGACGTCGTGGTCATCGGCGCCGGGCACAACTCCCTGATCTCCGCGGCCTATCTCGCGGCGGCGGGGCTCGACGTGGTGGTCCTCGAGGAGCGGGAGCTGGTCGGGGGCAACACGATCACCGAGGAGCTGACCCTCCCCGGCTACCGCCACGACTCGTGCTCGAGCGCGCACGTGCTGATCCAGTCCAACCCGCTGATCCGCGATGACGAGCTCGGGCTGCGCGGACTCGGGTTGCACTACGTCCACACCGATCCGGCCGTGGTCATCCCGTTCCAGGACGGCTCGAGCTTCGTGATGCACCGCGACGTCGAGCGCACGGCCGAGGAGATCGCCAGGTGGAGCGAGGCCGACGGTGCCGCGTTCGTCCGGCTGATCGACGACTGGAAGGGCGGGCTGAGCGGCGCCCACGCCCGCTGGAACACCGGCACGCTCGATCCGGCCAATGACCCGACCGATGCCCGCTACGAGGAGCTCCGCTCGGGCAGCGCCCTCGAGACGATCCGCCGGCGCTTCACCGATTCGCGCACGATCGACGTGATGGCGTGGTTGTCGTTCGCGACGATCCAGCGGATCGACCGTCCCGGCACCGGGGTCCTCCCACTGTCGATCACCGCGGGGCGGACCAGCTTCGGCTGGTCGACCCCGATCGGTGGCTCGGGTGCGCTGCCCGACGCCCTCGTCCGCAGCATCGAGAGCCACGGGGGCGCGGTCCAGGTGGGGTGTCCCGTCGAGCAGATCCTCGTGGAGGACGGTCGCGCCGTGGGGGTGCGGACAGCGGACGGGGGGACCTGGCGCGCTCGGCGTGCGGTGCTGTCGTCGGCCCACCTGGCCCAGCTGCCGGCGATGCTCGGAACCGCCGCGCCGGCCGCCCTCGCCCGGGCTGCCGGGTCGTGGCGGACCGGGCTCAGCCTGTTCGCCGCCCACTTCGCCACCACGGGCCAGGTGACCTACCCGACGACGCAGGGTCCGGTCGTCTCGGTCGCCGGTGGCCTCGGATCGGTCTCGGGGATCCTGGCACAGCACGCGGCCTTCGATCGGGGCGACTGGGATGCCGCCGATCCGTGGCTGCTGATCGTGTGCTCCACGGCCGTCGATCCGGATCGGGCTCCCGACGGCCACGGGACGGTCAAGTTTCTGACCATCGCGCCCTACGAGCTGTCCGGTGGCCGAGACTGGAGCGTCGAGCGTCAACGGTACCTGCGCGCCCTGCTCGCCCACGCCGCCCGCCACGTGGACGGCTTGGACCCCGAGGAGATGCTGGCCGAGGCGGCGGAGAGCCCGCTCGACCTGGAGCGGCGCAACCGTCACAACGTGGGCGGCTCGTGCCACGGCGGGGAGATCGTCGGTGACGACGGGACGGTGCTCGTCGGCTGGCCTGACCACCGGCTCCCGGTCCCGGGGCTGTACCAGACCGGCTCCACGGCTCACCCCGGAGGGTCCGTGGCCGGGCGTTCAGGTCGCAACGCGGCCCGCGTGATGCTCGCCGATCTGGGGCTCGACCCCGGCACCGTGATGGGCCCCGACTGATCCATGATTGGGTTGCCGCCTGACTGCGGCGACGAGCGTGGACCGAAGTCGCTCGTCGCGCAGCTTTTCGACTGGTGATGACGAAATTCACAGCTTCCGAACGGTCAGGGCCCGTGCGGAAACAACTTGGGCAGCCGTCAACCGTTCGACCCTCCCGCACGCACGCCTGCGGCCTCCGGCCACCCAACTTCTTTATAGGCGTTTCGGTCTTTGCCGATGAACGCATTCTCGCGTGGAAAAGAAGACCTGTCCGCAGTTGCTCCGACCATTTCGGAAGGCTCGATCGTGAAGCGCACGGGCTGCGAGGCGATCCGTGTGCGTCTGGCGGGCGGGCTCCCCCCCCGGTCGGACGTCTACGGATGCGAGGGTCCGGCCCACCGAGGGCGGCCCGGATCGGTCAGCTGGTGGCTGCACGACGCGACCCCGCTTGTCGGGTGAAAGGCCCCGGGTTGTGTCGACAGTCACGTTGCCGGGAATTCTGAGAAAGCGTTCAGGTTCTCGTAACCTCCGAGACCCCCTCATTTCCCGGACGGTGCACGGCTCCCCACCGAGCGTGAGAAAAGCGGCAATGTCGAGTTTTTCCATCCAGAGAGCGCGCAGATCCGAATTACCTTCAGGAGCGACACCTCGAAGGCGGGAGCACATGAACCAAAAATCGATGGCCGCATTCTTGATCGGTGGGATCGTCGTCATGGGAGGTAGCGGGGCGCTGGCGGTCGGCCTCGTGTCGTCCCCGGGCTCGAGCGGGGCCAGCAGGACCGCCGTCGGCGCCCAGCACGAGCCTCTGGCGGGCGCTCGCAACGCCGCGGCGATGAGCCCGAAGTCACCCGCTCCCACGACGGTGCCACCCAAGGCGGCCGTCCAGGCCGCGCCGCCGGCCACTGCGCCGCCGGCCACTGCGCCGTCTGCCACTGTGCCCCCAGTCGCCGCGGCCCCGGCCGATACGGCTCCGGCGACCAGCGTGATCCCGCCGGCGACGTCCGCGCGGCCGCCGACGTCAGCGATGCTGCCTCCCGTCACCTACACGGTGAAGGCCGGGGACACGCTCTCCACGATCGCCGCCTGGTTCCACAAGCATGGCTACGGCGCCCTCTACGAGGCCAACAGGGCCGTGATCGGCTCGAATCCCAACCTCATCTTTCCTGGTGAACGCATCACGATCTCCAGCGGCGTCATGACGACGGGCGGCTGACCGGTGACGCTGGCCGAGCCGACCGAAGACTCGGTGCGCCTGGGGACGCGGGTCCTCGTCGTCGGCGCAGACGGCAGCCCCGCCGAGAACGCCGCCCTCGCGCTGGCCGGAGCAGGATTCGACACCTCGGCGACCTCGAGTGGCTCCGACGCCCTCCGGCTCGTGGCCGACGACGCACCCGACGTGATGGTCGTGGACGGAGCTCTCGACGACGGGATCGCCGGGATCGAGCTCGTGGCGCGGCTTCGGTCGGGGCCATGGCACCACCTTCCGCTCATCGTCGTCGGCGCCCCACGGCCGGGCGCTGGCGCCGTGGAGGCGCTGGCGGCTGGAGCAGACGACTACGTGCCCGCATCCTTCAGTGCTCCTGAGCTGGTCGCCAGGGTGAGGGCCAAGATCTCCCGGCCCCCGGTGCCGGCACGGCTGCGGCGGTCGAGCCGCACGGCGGTCTCCGAGGACCGCCTCATGGAGGACGCCGACCGTGAGATGCGTAGGGCGGACGGATCCAAGCGCCCTGGAGTGCTCGTGGCCGTCCATCTGGCCGAGATGACCATCCTGCGACGACGCCTCGGAGCGCAAGCGGAGCACGAGGTGGCGGCGACCTTCGCCGATCTCTTCAGCCTGGACGCCCTCCCGCTCGAAGAGCACAGCGTGCGGGCGGGCAGCGGCTTCTTGCTCCTGCTCCCCGAGACCAGCGAAGCCCAGGCCGCCGAGCGCCTGCGCCGGTTGTCCGAGCGGGTGGCGCAGACGGTCCTCAACATCGGTGGGGAGCAGGTGCGGGTCACCCCGGTGGTCGGCTACGCGAGCTTCGCGTCGGCTCGATCCGCCGACGAGTTGGAGCGCCACGCGGTGATGGCCATGGAAGAGGCCGACTTCCATCTCGACCTTCGTCCAGTGCCGTTCACGGCCGCTCTGGCTGCCGCCCAGCCTCGGCCCGCAGGCGGAATCGTGGCCCGGGTTCGGCCGATCTGGGACGTCCTGCGAGCCCCGCTCCAGGTGGCCTTCACCCTCGGTCTGGCCCTCAGCCTGCCGTTTACTCTGTACGTGCTTGCCTGGCAGCTCGGATTCGATCTGACGACCGTGACCTACCCGCTGGTGGTCGCCGCTCTGGTCGCCACCGCGGCGGTCCTGTGGATCGAGAGCTTCAGCGCCGTGCGTCCCGCGTCACCGCCGACCGAGCCGGCGACCCCCTACCCGTCCGCCACCGCCATCATCGCCGCGTACCTCCCCAACGAGGCGGCCACCATCGTCGACACGATCTCGACGTTCCTGCGCCAGCAGTATCCGGGCGAGCTCCAGGTCCTGCTGGCCTACAACACGCCCCAGCACCTGCCGGTCGAGGACAGCCTCGCCGAGTTGGCTTCGCTGCACCCACAGCTCGATCTCCTGCGTGTCGACGCCAGCACCTCCAAGGCGCAGAACATCAACGCGGCGCTCGCCTACGTCAAGGGGGAGTTCGTCGGCATCTTCGACGCCGACCACCACCCGGAGCCCGGCAGCTTCGCGCGCGCCTGGCGATGGCTGGCGGAGGGCCACGACATCGTTCAAGGCCACTGCGTCGTGCGAAATGGTGAGGCATCGTGGATCTCGCGCCTCGTCGCTGTCGAGTTCGAGACGATCTACGCGGTCAGCCATCCTGGTCGCGCCCGGCTCCACGGCTTCGGGATCTTCGGTGGCTCCAACGGCTATTGGCGCTTCGACGCCCTCCGTCGCATCAGGATGCATCGTTCGATGCTCACCGAGGACATCGATTCGTCGATGCGCAGTCTGCTCGAGGGATTGCAGATCGTCTCCGATCCCGGTCTCGTCTCGACCGAGCTCGCACCAACGACGTTGCGCGCCCTGTGGAACCAGCGGATGCGCTGGGCCCAAGGCTGGGCGCAGACGTCGCACCGGCACCTCAGGCCACTACTGCACTCGGAGCGGACCGACGTTCGCCAGAAGGTCGGCGTCAGCTTCCTCCTCGGTTGGACCCAGGTCGCGCCCTGGGTCACCGTGCAGGTGCTGCCCATCCTCGCCTTCACGGCGTGGAGTCGCGGCGGCTTCGGCCACGTGCCCTGGTTGATCCCGTTGTTCGCCGCCCTCACGGTCTTCACCGTCAGCGTCGGACTCGCCCAGACCGTCTTCGCCCATCGACTCGGCCATCAGAGCCTCCGCCAACGACACCGTCGGTGGTTCGTTCTGTATGCCATGAACGCCGCGGTGTGGTACGGCGAGCTCAAGAACATGATCGTTCGGGTCTCCCAGCTCAAGGAGTTCGTCGGTGACCGCCAGTGGCGCGTCACTCCGAGGACGATGGAGGTCGGACCGGATCCTGCACGGGGCGAGCCGATCGCGACGACTGGCCGGAGGGAGGCGGTCGTCGACCTCCGCGCGCCAGAGCCCGTCGCCACGGCGGCCCCCAGGTCCGGCGAGCCGGCCGTCGCCGGCCGTCGGCCGTGACCTCGGTGCCGACCGAGCTCGGGTGACGCCTGGCTGGCCAGCCGGACGCGCTCAGACCCGGAGATGACCACGTCGGCCAGCGCCTCGGCGTAGGCAACCCCCTCGTCGCGGCGAGGGTCGAAATCGGCGGTGACGACCAGCGCCGGCGGGAAGCCGGTATCGAGCCGGCCAAGCCTGCGATCACCGGGGCCGGGGTGCGGTCGAGCCGAGGACGGTGCCATCGGGTCGGCGGAAGGCGACGGTCCGGTTGGTGTCGCCTTCGGCGGTGAAGCCTCGGTGCAGGCGGGTGTGGTGGCGGCTGCAGGCGAGGAGGCCGTTGGCGATGTCGGTGGGGCCGCCGTGATCCCAGGGCAGCAGGTGGTGGATGTCGGTGATGCGGTGGTCGCAGCCGGGAACCGGCAGATACCCCGGTCTCGGATCAGGATGGCCCGGCGCTGGCCGGTGGACCAGACCCGGGTCTTGCGTCCGAGGTCGAGGCGGTCGACCCTCGAGGCATCGCAGGTGATCCGGTCGCCGACGGCGCCATCGACGGGCGTGCCGTCGATGAGCTCCGTGGTGCTGCCGCGGCGCACGACGTGGACGAGGTAGCGGTCGGCGCCCATGGCGTGGCTCTCGCCGGTGTGGGCGGCGGCGGTCCGGGTCAGATCGATGAAGGCGTCGGCTCGTCTCGTGGGCCAGTCGGCGCCGACTGCTGTCTCCAGCGGAAGACTTCGCGCCAGGCTGACCCGGCGAGCCCGCGTCGTCTTCAGCTGAAGATGGCCCCGACGTCTCGGTCGGGTCGCGGTCGGACGCGCCGAGGTCGAGGAGCGCTTGGAGCGTCGCGGCCACCTCCTCGATCTCGAGGTCCGTGAGGGTGATCTCGATGGTGCCGGTGCCGTCGTGGTGTCGGTGGATGCGAAGGCCCCGCTTGCGTTCGGGATCGGGTGGCGGCCGATCTTGGTCGGCGTGCAGCTCGTAGAAGCGCACCGCCCGCTCCACGTCGGCGACGGTGCCGGCCTCGGCCAGGTCGACGAGGGCGGCGTCGACGTCAGGGTCGGGGTCGTCGATCCGGGTGATGGCCCGCACTGCGGAGTAGGAGAGCCGCCCGTCCGCGAAGGCGTTGGCAATCGTCGGGCGGCGGCGGAGCTGGCGAGCGATGCGGACCCTGTCGTACGCGGTCGGCCGGGCCATGTCGGTGCGCCACATCAGTCAGGCGACGGCGGACAGCTGCCCGTCGGCCGCCCGCCCCTGCGTGAGATCGAAGTCGGCCAGGGCCAGCAGCCACGAGCACTCGCCGCGGTCCATGGCCCGGCGATGCTCGACGAGCCACGAGCCGCGATCCTGCACCGGCCACGGATCGACAAAGGGCTCGTCCAAGGTCGTCGTGACGGCCATTGGCCACCTCCAGGTTGCTTGCCATATCAGCGCTCGAGGTCGGGCAGTCGGGCTCGACGACCGGAGCTCAGCCTACGAACGGGGTGTGACCCTCAGCGAGGGGCGGCAGGTGCCCGTGCCCTCGTGTCATCGAGGACCATCTCGGAGTGCTGCGCAGCTGAGGATGCCGGGTCGGGCTCGCCCGTCGCCCACGACCTCGCCTCCGCCAACGGCGACGAGCAGGCAGTGGGTGGCCGCTTCGATGTCGGCTCGGAGCCCGGCGACTCTCGGCGTCCGGCCACTGTGGAGCGCGAACAGCCTGCTGATGGCGACAAGGTCCCCGGCTCGGGCGGGGCGCACGCTGTTCATCGCCTCTCCGGCCCACCTCGACCCCCGCACCGTGATGGGCCCCGACTGAGGGGCGCCCGGCAGCTCAAACCCGGGCCGGGGCGGGGAAGAAGCTCCGCAGCGCGCTGGCCATCTCGGCTCGCACCGGCGCCCCGGAGATGACCACGTCGACCATGGTCACCGAGGTGTGCGTGTGGCCGCGGGCCCGGAGGTGGCGCACGGGCACGCCGGCGTCGGCCAGCGCTTCGGCGTAGGCGACGCCCTCGTCGCGGAGAGGGTCGAAGTCGGCGGTGACGACCAGCGCAGGCGGGAGGCCGGACAGGTGGCCGAGCAGCGGCGCCGCCTTGGGGTCGCGGCGGTCCACGGTGTCGGCGTAGTGGTCCCAGAACCAGTGCATGACGGCGGTGGTGAGCACGTAACCGTCGGCGTTCTCGTCGTAGGAGGGACGGGTCATGTCCGAGTCCGTCACCGGGTTGAGCAGGACCTGGCCGACGATGCCGAGGCCGCCGGCATCGCGAGCCAGCTGGCAGGCCACGGCGGCCACGTTGCCGCCGGCGCTCCAGCCGGCGACGGCCAGCTGCCCCGGGATGCCGCCGAGCTCGACCGCGTTGGCGGCGATCCACCGAATGGCGGCGAAGGCGTCGTCTGCGGCGGTGGGGAAGCGGTGCTCGGGGGCGTGGCGGTAGCCGACCGACACGACGATGGCGTCGGAGCGCGCGCACAGGTCCCGACACAGGGGGTCGTCGGAGCTCTCGCTGCCGAGCACCCAGCCACCTCCGTGGAAGTACGCGACGATCGGATGGGGGCCGGCGGAGGCCGGCCGGTGCAGCCGGTAGGCCAGCGGTCCATCGTCGCCGGGCAGCAGGCCGTCGGTCGTCTCGCCGACCTCGGGCCCGGGCGGGCTCACGGCGGCGGCCGCGGCCATCAGCGCCCTGGCGTCGTCGACGGGCAGGGACTCGATCGGCGGCAGCTCCATCCCCGCCATGACCTCGAGGACCATGGCGACGTCGGGCTGGAGCCGGCGGATGACGCCGTCGTTGGTGCGGGTGCCGTCGGGGCCGGCCAGGGTGAAGCCGAGATACCCGCGCTCGACCACCTCGTCGCATGCGGCGCGGTACCGGTCGACGCCGCCGATGTAGGGCAGGAACACCCGGGGCTTGCCCGGCACGTTGGCGCCCATGTACCAGGAGTTGGCCTGCGGGTAGAGGGTGATGGCCGCGCAGTCGCCGGCGTGGGTGTCCCACCCGGCCTCTGCGGCCGGCGTCGCCTCGATGGTCTCGTATCCCTCGCGGCGGACGTGGTCGATGCAGTCGGCGACCCAGTCCACGTGCTGCTCGATGGACACCGCCATGTTGGACAGCACCGACGGGCTGCCGGGGCCGGTGATGGTGAAGAAGTTGGGAAAGCCCACGCTGGTGAGGCCCAGGTAGGTGGAAGGGCCGTCGGCCCACTTGGCCTTCAAGGTGATGCCGTCGCGCCCGGCGATGTCGACATCGACGATCGGCCCGGTCATGGCGTCGAACCCGGTGGCGAAGACGATGGCGTCGAGCTCGAGCGACTCGTCGACGGTGTCGATGCCTCTCTCGGTGATGGTGGCGATCGGGTGCCTGCGCAGGTCGATCAGGCGGACGTGGCCCAGGTTGAAGGTGGCGTAGTAGCCGGTGTCCAGGCACGGGCGCTTGGTGCCGAACGGGTGGTCCCTGGGGCACAGGGCCTCGGCGGTGTCGGGGTCGTCGACGATCGAGCGGATCTTCTCCCGGATCGCCTCGCTGACGATCTCGTTGGAGTCCGCGTTGACGATCTGGTCGGCGAACACGTTGAGGACCGCGAACAGCTCGCCCGCCTCCCACGCCGCCTCGAACCGCTCGCGGCGGACAGCCTCGCTGGCGTCGACCCCGGTGACGTCGGTGGGCTCGCGGGGGACCCCACCGCGCGACCACCTGCCCGCCGCCCGGTAGGCGTCACGGTCCTGCGCCAGCTTGGCGAGGCGGTCGGCCGGCGCCGGGCCGTTGTGGGCGGGGATCGAGAAGTTGGCGGTGCGTTGCAGCACCGTGAGCTGGTCGGCCTGGGCGGCGATGATCGGGATCGACTGGATGCCCGACGAACCGGTGCCGATCACCGCCACCCGCTTGCCGGTAAAGTCGACCCCCTCGTGCGGCCAGCTGCTCGTGAAGTAGACCTCGCCGGCGAAGGCGCCCGTCCCCTCGATGTCGGGCGCCTTGGGCAGGGAGAGGCAGCCGCTGGCCATCACGTAGAAGCGGCACGTGAGCTCCGCGCCGTCGTCGGTCCGCACGCGCCAGCGGTGCGCGGCGTCGTCCCAGGCGGCCGAGGAGACGCGGGTGGAGAGCTGGATGTCGGACCGCAGCTGGTAGCGGTCGGCCACGTGGCGGAGGTAGGCGAGGATCTCCGGCTGGGTGGCGTACTTCTCCGACCAGGTCCACTCCTGCTCGAGGTCGGGATCGAAGCTGAACGCGTAGTCGGTCGTGGGGATGTCACATCGGGCACCCGGATACCGGTTCCAGTACCACGTGCCGCCCACGTCGCCGGCGGCGTCGATCACCCTGACGGTCAGGCCGAACCGCCTGAGGCGGTGGAGCAGGTAGAGACCGGAGAAGCCGGCGCCCACCACCACCGCGTCGACCTCGACCGTGGGGCCGCTTGCGGTGCGTCCCTCGACGCCGTGGCTCTCCTTCGTCATGTCCCGTCCCCCGACATCCCGGGCGGCCACGTCGGTCGCCGCGTGGTCCCAGTCTTCCATCCTGCGTGGCGGTTTGTCTCGACCAGGGTGGGTAGGAGGTACGTGTCAGGTCTGCGGAAGGTGAGGGCGGTCGTCGCCGAGCGTCGGATCGAAGAGTCGAGCGAACGCTACCCGGCCGACGGCCGGGGCGCGCCCGACGATCCGCCTTCGGACTCCGGGCCGCCGTCGGAGTTCGGGCCGTCGTCGGAGTCCGTGCCGTCGTCGGAGTCCGTGGCCCTCGACGCCCCGCTCGACGCCGAGGAGGACGTCTCCCTCGCCGAGGTGGCGGCCGCGGCCGCCGCCGAGGCCGACGTCGGCCCGGACCGCCGTTTCGGGCTCCCCGGCCTCCCGATCGACCGCAGCGCGCCGTTCACGATCGGGTTCACCGCCACCTTCGGGGTGGCCGCCGCCTTCGTCCTGCTGTGGACGGTCTACTCGGCGCGCGGCCTCCTGACCGAGATCGGCCTCGGCGTGTTCATCGCCATGGGCCTCGACCCGGTCGTCGGGTGGCTGCAGCGTCGCGGGCTTCCCCGCCCGGCCGCCGTCGTGGTGGTGGTGGTCGCCGGTCTCGCCCTGCTGGCGGGGATCGCCAGCGAGGTCGTGCCCGTGGTCGCCACCCAGATCAGCGGCCTGGTGACCAACCTGCCCCACTACGAGCGGTCCCTGACCAGTCACAGCAGCTTCATCGGCCAGCTCAACACCCGGTACCACCTCGTCAACCGCATCCAGACCTACGTCACCAACAACCAGGGCAAGCTCGCCGGCGGCATCATCGGCTTCGGCCGGGCCGTGCTGAGCGGGGTGTTCGAGACCTTCGTGATCGCCATCGTGGCCATCTACTTCCTCGCCGACATGCCGCGGGTCAAGCGGACGCTCTACCAGCTGGCGCCGCGCAGCCGCCGGGCCAGGGTCGTGCTGCTCGGCGACGAGATGATCGCCAAGGTCGGCGGGTACGTGCTCGGCAACGTGGCCATCTCGGTCGTCTCCGGCGTGGCCACCCTCGTCTGGGCCGAGATCTTCGGCATCCCCTACCCGGTGCTGCTCGCCATCCTGGTCGCGGTGCTCGACCTGGTGCCCCTCGTCGGGTCGACGGTCGCCGGTGCGGTCGTCGCCGTCGTGGCCCTCACCGTGTCGCTCCCGGTCGCCATCGGAACCGTCGGCTTCTTCCTCGTGTACCGCGTCATCGAGGACTACGTGCTCTCACCCCGGATCATGGGGGCGACCATCGAGGTGCCGGGGATCGTCACCGTCATCGCCACCCTCCTCGGTGGGGGGCTGCTCGGGATCGTCGGGGCCTTGATCGCCATACCGATCGCCGCGTCGGTCAAGCTGCTGCTGCGGGAGGTCACCATGCCCACCATGAACCGCCGCTGAACGGCGCGAGCGGGCGCGCCGTGCCGGCCCGGCGACGCCATCAGGGGCGGGCGGGCAGCCCGAGGTCGCGCGCGATCAGCATCCGCTGCACCTCGGAGGTCCCCTCGCCGATCTCGAGGATCTTGGCGTCCCGGTAGAAGCGGCCGACCGGCGTGTCGTTGACGAACCCGTAGCCGCCGAAGATCTGCGTGGCGTCGCGGGCGTTGTCCATGGCCGCGTCGGACGCGGCCAGCTTGGCCAGCGCCGCCTGCCGCTTGACGGGCTGGCCGGCGACCAACCGCTCGGCCGCGTCGTGCCACGCCAAGCGGGCCAGGTGGGTGCGCAGCTCCATGTCGGCGATCTTGAACTGCAGCACCTGGTACTCGCTGATCTTGTGGCCGAAGGCCTCCCGCTCGTCGACGTAGCGCAGGCACTCGTCGACGCAGCCCTGGGCGAGGCCGACGGAGAGCGCGGCGATGGCCACCCGCCCTTCGTCGAGGGTCTGGAGGAACTGGGCGTAGCCCCGGCCCTCCTCGCCGAGCAGGTTGGCCGCCGGCACCCGCACGTCGACGAAGGACAGCTCGTGGGTGTCCGACGAGCACCAGCCCACCTTGGAGTACGCGGGGGCGACGGTGAATCCCGGCGTGCCCGACGGCACGATGATGGCCGAGATCTCCGGCTTGCCCGCCGCGGCGCCGGTGACCGCGGTGACCGTGACCAGCCCGGTGATGTCGGTCCCGGAGTTGGTGATGAAGGCCTTGGACCCGTTGATCACCCAGTCGTCGCCGTCGCGCACGGCGGTGGTCCTGGTCCCGCCGGCGTCGGAGCCGCCGCCCGGCTCGGTCAGGCCGAAGGCGCCGAGGATCTCGCCCCGGCACAGCCGGGGCAGCCACTCCTGCTTCTGGGCCTCCGTGCCGAACCGGAAGATCGGGGCTGCGCCGAGGCCCACGCCGGCCTCGAGGGTGATGGCCACCGACGAGTCGACCCTGGCCAACTCCTCGAGCACCAGGCAGAGGGCGTAGTAGTCACCGCCCATGCCGCCGTACTCCTCGGGGAAGGGAAGCCCGAAGAGGCCCATGGCGCCCATCTTGGCCACCAGGTCGTAGGGGAAGGCCTCGCGTCGGTACAGGTCGGCGATGACCGGCGCCACCTCGGTGTGGGCGAAGCGGTCGACGGTCCGTCGCAGCTCCTCGTAGACGGCGGTGAGCCCCTCGTCGGTGACGGTCATGGTCGTCGTCCTCCCCTGTCGTCGGATGCTCCGCCGGGCGCCTCGCCGGGTGCCGCGGTGACCACGGCCAGGACCTCGTCGAGCTTGACGGCCTGACCTTCGGTGACCCGGACCTCGCCGACCGTGCCGGCGACCGGTGCGGTCACCGTGTGCTCCATCTTCATGGCCTCGACCACGACGAGGGGTGCGCCGGCCTCCACCTCGTCGCCGACGGCGACGAGGACGGCAAGGACGGTGCCGGGCATGGGACTGGTCACGGGGCCTGCGCCGGGTGCGGTGGCGTCGGTCCCGACCACGAGGGGGACGGGCCGGACCGGCCAGGAGCGTCCGCCACCGCCGAGCCACTGCTCGTCGCCGCGGTCGACCCAGCTCCACGTCGTGGTGCGGCCATCGACGCTCAGCACGAGCCTCCCGTCGTCGGGCGACCCGTCGAGCCAGCGGGCCTGCAGGTGCACAGGGGCGGCGCCTTCGACCGTCGCGTGGGCGTCTGCGGCTCGCCCGGTCAGCTCCACCTCGGTCGCGTTGCCCCCGACGACGAAGCGCAGGATCGTGGGGGCCCGACCGCCGAGCCGCCAGCCTCCTGGGACGTCCCACGGGTCGACGATCGCGCCGGGGAGTGGGGAGGGCTCGGCGCGCAGGGCCCAGACCGCCGCGGCGGCCAACGCGGCGGCGGCGGCGGTGTCGCCGGCCTCGCTTCCTGCGCCGGTGAGGTCGGGCAGGACCCGCTCGACGAGCTCGGTGTCGATGGCCCCCGACACCACGTCGGGCACCGCGAGCAGGTCCTGGAGGAACCCGATGTTGGTGGTCACCCCGAGCACGGTCGTGGCCGCCAGGGCGCCCACGAGGCGCCGCCTGGCCTGGTCGCGGGTCTCGCCCCAGGCGATGACCTTGGCGAGCAGCGGGTCGTACCCGGTGCCGATCACGGAGCCGGGCGCCAGCGACGAGTCGACCCGGATCCCGGGCCCGGCCGGCTCGCGCACGGCGAGCGCGACCCCGCTGGAGGGCAGGAAGCCGCGCTCGGGGTCCTCGGCGTAGATCCTGGCCTCGACGGCGTGGCCGCTCGCCGCCGCCGCCTCCTGGCCGAAGGGGAGCCGATCTCCGGCGGCGACCCGCAGCTGGGCCTCGACCAGGTCGAGACCGGTGACGGCCTCGGTGACGGGATGCTCCACCTGGAGGCGGGTGTTCATCTCCAGGAAGAAGTACTCGTCGGGACGGTCGGCGGAGACGATGAACTCCACGGTGCCGGCGCCGACGTAGCCGCACGCCCTGGCGGCGTCCACCGCGCTGGCGCCGAGACGGTCTCGGGTCGCCTGGTCGATGAGGGGGGAGGGGGCTTCCTCGATGATCTTCTGGTGGCGGCGCTGCAGGCTGCACTCGCGCTCGCCGAGGTGCACGACCGCACCGTGGGTGTCGGCGAAGACCTGGACCTCGACGTGGCGTGGCCGGGTCACCCACCGCTCGACCAGCAGCGTGTCGTCGCCGAAGCTGGCGCGCGCCTCCCTCCTGGCCGCGGTGATGGCGGCCGGGAGGGCGCCGGCCTCCTCGACGCGGTGCATCCCCTTGCCTCCTCCGCCGGCGGACGGCTTGACGAGCACGGGAAGGCCGATTTCCAGGGCCGCCGCCGCCAGGGCGTCGTCGTCGAGGTCGGGCTCGACGCGCCCGGGGACCACGGGGACCCCGGCGGCGGCCACCGTGGCCTTGGCCCGGATCTTGTCGCCCATGCTCTCGATGGCCGCCGGCGGCGGCCCGATCCACGTGACGCCGGCGTCGATCACCGCCCGCGCGAAGTCGGCGTTCTCCGAGAGGAAGCCGTAGCCGGGATGCACCGCATCCGCGCCGCTGGCCGCCACCGCGTCGAGGATCCGGGGGACCGACAGGTAGGTGTCCGACGCCGGCCCGGGCCCGAGGGCGATGGCCACGTCGGCATCGGTGACGTGACGCGCCGCCGCGTCGTCGTCCGCGTAGACCGCCACCGACTCGATCCCGAGGCGGCGCAGCGTGCGCATGATGCGCACGGCGATCTCGCCGCGGTTGGCGACCAGCACGGAGCGCATCACGACGCCGTCTCCTCCGGGAGCCCGGTCACATCCGGAACACGCCGTAGCCGACGTCGGCCAGGGGCGCGTTGGCGGTCGTGGAGAGGGCCAGGCCGAGCGCCGTGCGGGTGTCGGCCGGATCGATGATGCCGTCGTCCCAGAGCCTGGCCGTGGCGTAGTAGGGGTTGCCCTGGGCCTCGTACTGGTCGCGCACGGGGGCCTTCAGCAGCTCCTCGTCCTCGCTCGACCAGGCGCCGTCGGCGGACTCGATCTGGTCCCGGCGGATCGTCGCCAGCACCGAAGCGGCCTGCTCACCTCCCATCACCGAGATCCTGGCGTTGGGCCACATCCAGAGGAGCCGGGGTGAGTAGGCCCGTCCGCACATCGAGTAGTTGCCGGCGCCGAAGCTGCCACCGATCACGACGGTCAGCTTGGGCACGCGCGCGCAGGCCACGGCGGTCACCATCTTGGCCCCGTGCTTGGCGATCCCGCCGGCCTCGTAGTCGCGCCCGACCATGAAGCCGCTGATGTTCTGGAGGAACACGAGCGGGACCCGTCGCCGGTCGCACAGCTCGATGAAGTGTGCCCCCTTCATGGCCGACTCCGAGAAGAGCACCCCGTTGTTGGCCACGATCCCCACCGGGTGCCCGTGCAGGTGGCCCCACCCGCACACCAGCGTCGGACCGTACTCCGCCTTGAACTCGTTGAACCGGCTGGCGTCGACGATCCTGGCGATCACCTCCCGCACGTCGTAGGGCGTGCGCAGGTCGACCGGGACGGCGCCGTAGAGCTCGGTCGGATCCACCGTGGGCTCCTCGGTCGCCCGGAGGGCCCACGGCCGCGGCGACCTGGGGGCCAGGGTGGACACGATCTCGCGGACGATGGCCAGCGCGTGGCGGTCGTCGGTGGCCAGGTGGTCGGTGACGCCCGAGGTCCTGGCGTGCAGCAGGCCCCCGCCGAGGTCCTCGGCGCTGACCACCTCGCCGGTCGCCGCCTTGACCAGGGGAGGGCCGCCGAGGAAGATCGTGCCCTGCCCGGCGACGATCACCGCCTCGTCGCTCATGGCGGGCACGTAGGCCCCGCCTGCAGTGCACGAGCCGAGCACCGCGGCGATCTGGGGGATGCCGCGGGCCGACATGGTGGCCTGGTTGAAGAAGATGCGCCCGAAGTGGTCACGGTCGGGGAACACGTCGTCCTGCTGGGGCAGGAAGGCGCCCCCCGAGTCCACCAGGTAGATGCACGGCAGCTGGTTGTCGCGCGCCACCTCCTGGGCGCGGAGGTGCTTCTTCACCGTCATCGGGTAGTACGTGCCGCCCTTGACGGTGGCGTCGTTGGCGACGACCACGCACTCCCGTCCTGCGACCCGCCCGACTCCGGTGATGATCCCCGCGCCGGGCGAGTCGCCGCCGTACATCCCGTGGGCGGCCAGCGGGGAGAGCTCCAGGAAGGGTGCACCGGGATCGAGCAGGACCTCCACCCGTTGCCGCGGGAGGAGCTTCCCGCGTGCGGTGTGGCGGCGACGCGAGGCCTCGGAGCCTCCCCGGGCGGTCGTCGCCAGGGTGACCCGCAGCTCGTCGACCAGACGGCGGTGGCCGGCCTCGTTGGCGGCGAAGGCCGGGCTCCTGCGGTCGACCTCGGACTGCAGGATCCCCATCGCACCCCCTCGTCGGCCAGCCATTTTCAGTTAGCGACGGCTAACTTCCCGTAAGCTAACATCCACTCACCGAGTTGTCCATGCCGCCGAGGCGGGGACGCATGACCGAAACGGCTTCGACCACACCGACCGAGCGCAGCCGCCTCAAGGCGGACCGTCGCAGGAAGCTGCTCGAGGTGGCGGCCGGCCTCTTCGCCGAGCGCGGGTTCGGCTCCATCTCCATCGAGGAGCTGGGGGCGGCGGCCGGCGTCACCGGGCCGGCGGTCTACCGCCACTTCGCCACCAAGCAGGACATCCTCGCCACCCTCCTGGTCGGGGTCAGCCGGCGTCTGCTCGAAGGCGGCTCGGCGGTGGTGGCCGCCGCCGGGTCCGACACCGACGCCCTGCGCGGCCTGGTGGCCTTCCACCTCGACTTCGCGCTGACCGATCCCGACCTGATCCGGGTCCACGACCGCGACCTCGCCAGCCTGACGCCCGATGACAACCGGCTGGTCCGCCGCCTGCAGCGCGCCTACCTGGAGGTGTGGGTCGCCGTCCTGCGCAGGCGGGAGCCGGCGCTGACCCTCGATGCGGCCCGTACGACGGTCCGGGCCACCTTCGGGTTGCTCAACTCCACCGCCCACGGTCGCGGCCGGCGGGACCGAGCCGAGACCGGCCGGATCCTCGGGCCCATGGCGCTGGCGTGCGTCCGCGGCGGAGGGGAGTGAATGCGGGCGCCAGGGTGTTGCACGGATCAGTCCCGAACCCGGAGGTGGTCGTGCCCGTCCAGCAGCTGAACCATGCGGTGCTCTTCGTCTCCGACGTCGGGCGATCGGTCGAGTTCTACACGGGCGCCCTGGAGTTCCGGGTGGCCGTGTCGGTGCCGGGCCGCGCCGCCTTCCTGATCGCCGCGGGGTCCGACAACGACCACGACCTCGGCCTGTTCCAGGTCGAGCCCGCGACCGGTCCGACGAGCCAGGTCGGCCTCTACCACCTGGCCTGGGAGGTCGACACCCTCGGCGAGCTCCGGCGCCTGGCCGGCGTGCTCGACCGGCGGGGCGCCCTGGTCGGGGCGAGCGACCACGCCACCTCCAAGTCCCTCTACGCCAGGGACCCCGACGGCATCGAGCTCGAGGTGGAGTGGATGGTGCCCCCTCCGCTGCTCACCGAGGCCGACCTGGCCGGGAGGACGCGAGTCGGTCCGCTCGACTTCGACGCCGAGATCGCCCGCTTCGGCGCCGACGCCGTCGGCGGGCTCGCCGGCGCCAGGGTCTTGCAGGCGGGGTAGGCGCCGCTGCTCAGCCGACGACCGAGACGAGCGTCCCGTAGGTCAGCTGCGGCCAGATGTGGGCCCCGACGGCGTAGGGGATCTCCACGCAGCCGAGGCTCTGGGGGGAGCCGTAGGACGACCGGCCGATGTAGTGGATGGCGTCGCCACCGTTGAAGTAGGCCACCCAGGCGACCGGATCGGCGTACCTGGACCCGTCGGGGTTGTTTCCCTTCATGGTCTGGGTGGCCAGCCGCTCGTAGACCGGGAAGGTGCCGTCGACCGTCGGCGCCGAAGGGATGCCCGTGTTGGCCGCGGTCGTGGAGATCACCCGGCCGTCGTGCCAGACCGTCAGCTGCTCGGGGAGCGCCTTGGAGGTGAGGGCGTAGGTGTAGCCATGCTGGTCGGTGGCCAGCGCGGTGTCGGGCGCCGTGGCCTTCAACAGGGCGCCCCACACGGCCGGTCCGGGCACGCCGTCGATGGCGAGGCCGTGGTCGGACTCGAAGGCCATGACCGCGCCCTTGGTCATGACCGTCGAGGTCCCGGCCTTCCACGTCGAGTGCAGCGTGGTGGGCGCCGAGGTCCACCGCCAGGTGAAGCGGCCCGCCGGCGCCCGGTAGACGGCGGCGTCGGCGGCCGCGGTCGTGGCCGAGCCGGTCCGTGTGCCGGCCGTGGTCGGGCGCCAAGACAACGGTAGGTAGCGCAGCACGGCCAGGAGCTCCTGCAGGCGGCGGACCGAACCGGCCCCGGTCGTGAACGACCAGGATCGGGCGGCGGCGAGCGCCGGGCCTGCGGCGCTGCGCAGGCCGGCGGGCACCGTGACGTGGACCGTGGTGTCCGGCGGCCAGGCGCTGGTGGGAGTGAAGCGGAGCGAGTCGGCCGAGGCGCTCCACCGGCCGGGCACGGCCGGCGTGACCGTCGGGCGCGAGGCGCCGACCGGCTGGTTGGTGTCGACGACGATGGCCGTGGTGCCGACGGCCCCGGTCACGCCGGGGGCGGGCGATACCGAGGTCACCGCGAGCGGGGGCGCCGGGGCCGTGGTGGTCGAGGTGGATCCCTTCGAACCCGTCGCCGACGTCGAAGCCGACGAGGAGCGGCTGGCGGCCGGGGAGGCGGGGTGGCCGAGCGTCGTGGGCGTGGCCGCAGGCACCGAGGGTTGGGCCGAGCCGCAACCGGCGATGCCGACCGCGGCGGCAGCCACCCCGGCGGCGAGGGCGCGGCGCCGGCGTGGTCCTCCGGGTCGACGGGTGCGGAACGGGCTGGCGATCGGATCAGGCATGGCGTCCACGGTTCAGGGGACCGAAACGGTGAAGAAGTCACGTGACTCCGCCGTGGGGCCCAGGTAACGGGTCGATGGGCGTTGCATCTCGGGGTACAGCTTGGTCCCCACTGCGGCGGTTGCGCGGTCAGGGGCCGAGGGATGGGTGAAGAAGTTGAACGTCACCCACTCGGGGTTGATGTCGAGGCTCATGGCCCGCACCGCGCCCGATCGCTGCAGCGACGAGGCCAGGGTCGCCGCGGTCAGGGCCGGCCCGGCGACGTAGACCAGACCGCCGTCGGCCGTCACGCCCAGACCCGACCTGGCGACGACCGTGTTGGCGCCGAGGGTTGCGCCCCAGATCGACGAGGCGCCGCTGGCGGCGGCGGGGGTGACGCGACCGCCGTCGACGAGGGGGATCAGGTTCTGCAGGACGGCGTGCACGTGGGGGCCCATCCTCACCTCGCTACCCCAGGCGCCGACGTTCACCCGCCCACGGTCATCGAGCACCATCGACGCCGCCCCTGGCCGCAGGGGGACCGCGATGCGCCCGCCGAGCTCGAAGCCGCCCCTGGCGTCCTGGAAGCGGAAGCCGCCGTTGAACGCGGCGACGGCGCGAGCGGCGCGGGCGCCGGTCAGGTCCGGTCGGACCGGCCAGGTGCCACCCGGCTCCTGGGCGCCGGGGACCAGCCCGACCCGCAGGGCGCGCGGGTCGATCCAGACCGCCGTGGTGAGCTGACTGGTGTAGGTGCGGTCGGCCCGGAACTGGGCCTCGTACATCGCCGCGTGGCCGTCGACGAGCGGCCCCGTCGGCTGCCAGGCTCCCTCACCCGGTAGGGCGGGACCGGTCACGAGGGCGACCGGACGGACCGGGCGGAGCGGGCCGAGGCGACGCGCCACCCGCACCGCGCCGGCGACCGCCGGAACGGGATCGAGGGCCCGTGGCCGGCCGCCGATGGGAGGTGCCTGCGCGGCGTAGTACCACTGCTCGGCCTGGTTGACGGCGAAGCCGGCGTGGTGGGCCCGCAACCAGTCGGCCCACTTGGACACGAAGCTCTGGTTACCGGGAGTGCGCACGGCGGCGACCGCGGTGACCGAGGCCGCCCCGGCGCAGACCACGACGACCAGTGCGACCACCCGGAGCAGCGTCGCCCACCGGCCCCGACGGCGGGGCGACCTCCCGTCCGGCGACGCTCGGAGGTGCGCCCCCGGCGATCGAGGCGGCGACGGCTCGTCCCGGCGACGCAAGCGTCCCCTGGCGTGGCCGGCATCGGCCATCCGAGGGTCGAAGGTGGTCATGCAGGTGCAACTCCAAGGTGGGGGAAGGGCGGGCGCGGCGGCCCGCCTCGACGATCGGCGGCGGGTCGGCGGGCGCGACGCAACCGGCACCCGCTCGTCCTCGCATCCCTCGAGTCTGCCGCGGGCCAGCTGAGCGTCAGCTGAAGGGTGCGACCCGCCGCGTCGGTGAGCGGGGACGGCGGCTCGCCTTCCGGTAGCGCCAGAAGGCGGATCAGGAGTCGGTCAGGTCGGCGAGGAGGGCGACGACTCTGCGGTCGATCTCGTCGACGATGGGCCGGACGGCGTCGACCGGCAGCCCGGCGGGGTCGGCGAGCTCCCAGTCGACGTACCGCTTGCCGGGATACCAGGGGCAGGCGTCGCCGCAGCCCATGGTGACCACCACGTCGGCCGCCCTGGCGTCGACGTCGGTGAGCGCCTTGGGGTGCTCCCTGGAGGGATCGAGGCCCCGCTCGGCGAGCACGGCGACCACCGACGGGTTGAGCTCGCTCCCCGGCTCGGAGCCGGCGGAGCGGACATCGACCCGCCCGGCGGCGTGGTGGTCGAGGAGGACCTTGGCGGCCAGGCTGCGCCCGGCGTTGTGGACGCAGACGAAGAGCACGACCGGCACGTCGCTCACCGGACGCGTCCCGGCTCGGCGCCCTGGGTCGCAGGGAAGAGGCGGGGTCGGGCCCAGCGCGCCACGTAGACCAGCGCCACGAGGACCGGGACCTCGATGAGGGGCCCGACGACCCCGGCGAGAGCCTGGCCGCTGGTCACGCCGAAGACCCCGATGGCCACGGCGATGGCCAGCTCGAAGTTGTTGCCCGCAGCGGTGAACGCCAGGGTGGCCGACCGCTCGTAGGGCAGGCCGATGGCCCGGCCGAGGAACAGGGCGCCGGTCCACATGATCGCGAAGTAGGCCAGCAGCGGCAGGGCGATGCGGGCCACGTCGGTTGGCCGCGTGGTGATGGCGTGGCCCTGCAGGGCGAAGAGGACCACGATGGTGAACAGCAGGCCGTAGAGGGCGAAGGGCCCGAGTCTGGGCAGGAACCTCGTCTCGTACCACTCGCGCCCCCTGGACCGCTCGCCGACGGTGCGGGTGGCGAAGCCGGCGACGAGTGGGATGCCGAGGAAGATCAGCACGGTCTGGGCGATCCGCCACACCGACAGGTGGATCCCCACGGTGGACAGGTTGAGCCATCCGGGGAGGACGTTCAGATAGAAGTAGCCGAGGAAGGCGAAGGCGACGATCTGGAACAGCGAGTTGATGGCCACCAGCACGGCGGCCGCCTCCCGGTCGCCGCCGGAGAGGTCGTTCCAGATCAGCACCATGGCGATGCAGCGGGCCAGGCCGACGATGATCAGGCCGGTCCTGTAGGTCGGCTGGTCGGGCAGGAGCGCCCAGGCCAGGGCGAACATCACCGCCGGCCCGACCAGCCAGTTGAGGGCCAGGGAGGCGACGAGCAGGCGCCGGTCCCTCGTGACCGAGCCCAGGTGGCCGTAGCGGACCTTGGCCAGCACGGGGGACATCATCACCAGCAGGCCGATGAAGATGGGCAGCGAGGTGCCGGAGGTGACCTGGACCGCGCCGAGGCGGCGGTCGAGGCTGGGAACGACCCGGCCGAGGAGGATCCCGAGGGCCATGGCGGCCACGATCCAGACGGGCAGGAGCCGGTCGAGGAACGACAGTCGGGTGATCACCGCCGCGTCGGGCGCCGTGCCGGGTCGGGGTCGTTCGGAGACGACGTCGCTCATCGGGCCTGCGCCGCCGCTGGTGCCCGGGCGCGTCGGCGGCTCAGCAGCACGAGTCGGTGCCCGAGGTCGTCGCGGCCAGGTCGGGGCGAGTCGCGCAGCACGCCGGCCCTCCAGGCTCGGCCGAGCGCAGCGCACCCGCTGGCATCTCCGCGTCGGCGAGCACGGTGTAGATCTCCCACGGCTCGCCCCGGGTCCGTCGACCCACACCTTGTCCTGCACGGCGTAGCAGCAGGCGGTGGCCGTCTCGACGGCGGTCGCCAAGCCGTCGGCCGAGAGCCGGGCCTGGGCGGCGGTCACCTCGTCGGTGGTGGCCACCTCGACCCCGAGGTGGTCGAGGCTGCCGGGCGCCCCGTCGGGGTTCTCGATCAGCACCAGCTTCAGGGGCGGGTCGACGACGGCGAAGTTGGCGTAGCCGGGGCGGACCTTGGCGGGGGTCGTGTCGAACAGCTTGGTGTAGAAGGCGATGGCCTCGTCGAGGTCGGCGACGTTGATGGCGAGCTGGACACGGGACAAGGAGACCTTTAGTAGCATCGACGACCTTCGATGCGTTGATCCTCGTCGATGCATCGACGCTTGTCAATCTTCGAGCGGAGAGGGAGGCGGGCCGGTGGCCAAGCAAGGTGCGACGATCGAGGTCGACGTGGCCACGTGCTGCCCTTCGGTGCTGGCCGCACCGCTCGGCGCCGCTGACGCCGCCGACCTGGCTGCGGGCTTCACCGCGCTGGCCGACCCGGTGCGGCTCCGCCTCCTGTCGATGCTCGCGGCCGCGCCGGCAGGCGAGGTGTGCGTGTGCGACTTCGTGGAGCCCCTCGGCCGGAGCCAGCCGACCGTCTCCCACCACCTCAGGATCCTGGGCGAGGCCGGTCTGGTCCACGGCGACCGCAGGGGGCGGTGGGTCTGGTACTCGCTCGACCGCCAGCGCCTGGCCGCGCTGCGCGCCGCCATCGACGCCTGACCGCCCGCCTGGTCGAATTGGGTGATGCCGCGGTCGAAGGCCGCCGCAGGATGGCCCGCCCGGGCTCACGTGGATCTGCGGTCACCAAACCGCGTCCAGCGCGGCGGATCGTCCGGAGACCGGGGAGAACCTGCCGACCGACCCGAGAAGCGCCGCTCCTGCGGGAGCGGGCGCGTGCCTGGAAGCGCCCGGCGGGAGCGCCCGATGCCCCCGGGAGCGCCCGGTGCCGGCGGGCGCCGGGGGACGTGCGCGGCGCAGTCAGGTGCCCTCGATTGGCTCGATGGCCATCCACCCCCGCCGCTGCAGCTCGGCGGCCAGCCGGGGGGCGGGGATGTCGCGCAGCATCCGGTCCACGCCTCCGGCCGGTGCGGCCGGGGCGGCCGGCGGACGGCGAGGGGCGGGGGCGCCGGTCGGGGTGGGGTCGGGGGTGCCGGGCTCGACGGCGTCGGGGGGCGCCTCGCCCGCTTGGAGCTGCTCGATGAGCGCCGCCGCCTCGTCCCGGGTGAAGCGGCCTCCAGCCTGACGCTGCGTGAAGCCCATGGGACCGCGAGCATCGCGGAAGTCGGTGTGGCCGGCCTGGTTGAGCAGGGCGAGGAGCTCGTTGACCTGCCTGGCCGTCGCCGGGGGACCTGGTGGTTGACCGAAGGGCATGCTCGCAGTCTCCCCCACCCCCGTGACACCCTCGGGTATGGCCACCGGCGTGGACCCCTTCGACCTCGAGCGGTTCGTGCGGGCGCAGGACGCGGACGGCACCTACGAGCGTGCCATCCGTGAGCTGCGGGCCGGCCGCAAGACGACGCATTGGATGTGGTTCGTGTTTCCCCAGATGGCCGGGCTCGGGGTCAGCGCCACGTCGAGAGCCTTCGCCGTCTCGTCCATCGACGAGGCCGCGGCCTACCTCCGCCACCCGGTGCTCGGAGCGCGCCTCGTCGAGTGCGCCCGCACCGTCGCCGAGCTCCTGGACACCAGCGCGGTGGACGTGTTCGGGGTCGTCGATGCGGCCAAGCTGCACTCCTCCGTGACCCTGTTCCGCCTGGCCGCGCCCGACCGGGAGGTGTTCTCGGAGGTGCTCGACCGCTACTTCGCCGGCGAGGACGATCCGGCGACCGTGCGACTCCTCTGACCCCGGCCGGGGCGGTCCGCCCTCGGTCACGCTGGCTGCGCCGCCCCGACCGCGGTGCGCGCCGGGCGACGAGAAAGCCAGGCAAATCGCCGGTTCGTGCCTTCGGCTCCGGTCCCGACCCCGTACCTTGCCCGACGAAGGGCCGGCTGGCGGACGGTCCCGCTGTCGACCGAGGAAGAGGGCCTGCTGTGACCGAACCGACCGGGGAGCTCGAGCAGCTCCTGGCCGCCTGCGTGAGCACCGCAGGCGACCGGGAGGACGAGCAGGTCGTCGATCTGCGCGAGGGCGCGGACCGCTGGGTCAGGGAGCACACCGTCGACCGGGCCCATACCCTGTTGCGCACGGCGCTCGAGCAGATGGTCGCCCTCGGCGCGTCGGACCTGCACCTCAAGGCCGGGAGCCGGCCGTGGCTGCGGGTCGAAGGCCACCTGCAGGTGGCTCCGATGTGGGTCCTCGACGCCGCCGACTGCGAGGGCGTCGTGCAGGCGGCGGTCCCGATCCGGCACGCGCCGTCGTTCGCCCGCACCGGCGAGGCCGACTTCGCCCTGGACGCCGACGACCTCGGCCGGTTCCGGGTCAACGCCTTCCGTGAGCGCGGCCGCGGCGGGCTGGCCGTCCGGCGCATCGCCACGTCGGTGCCGAGCGCGGACGAGCTCGGGCTCCTGCCCTCGGTCCGCCGCCTGGTGTTCCAGCGGGCCGGCCTGGTCCTGGTGGGGGGTCGGGCCGGGTCGGGCAGGAGCACGACGCTGGCGTGGATGGTCGACGAGATCAACCGGACCAGGGCGGCCAACATCGTGACCATCGAAGACCCGATCGAGCACCTCCACGCCGACGTCCGCTCGATCGTCCACCAGCGCGAGGTGGGGGAGGACACCGCCAGCCACGCCGAAGGGGTGCGCCGGGCACTGCGTCAGGACCCCGACGTGGTCGTGGTCGGCGAGATCCGCGACGAGGACACCGCCCTGGCCGCTCTCGGGGGGGCCCAGACCGGTCACCTGGTGTGCGCGACGATCGACGCCGGCAGCGCCGCCGAGACCGTCGACCGGCTGATCGACCTCTTTCCCGGTGCCCGCCGAAGCCAGGCCAGGCGCTCCCTGGCCGCCTCACTGCACGCCGTGGTCGGCCAGCGCCTCGTCACCCGCAGGGCGGACCGCCGCCGCGTGCTCGTGCAGGAGGTGGTCGTGACCACGCCACGGATCGCCCGGGCCATCGCCGAGCCGACGGGTGCAGGCTCACCGCTGGCGGATCTGGTCGCGGCCGACGAGCGCCCCGGGACGACGACCTTCGACCGCCACCTCCTCGATCTGTGCCTCGACGGCACCTTGAGCCGCGACGAAGCCGTGGCCGCGGCCACCTTCCCCCGCGACCTGGCCGTCCGCATCGAGGCGTCGGTCCCGGCGCGCCAGGTCGGACGTCCGGCGCAGGGGCGGGTGCGATCCGCCCACCGCCGCCGCCGGCGCCGCCCGCCCGACCGCTGAGGAGCGGGATCAGCGGGCTCAGCGGGATCAGGGAGCGACCGCGAGGGCGGCGGCGGCCCCGGCCAGCGCGTCGAGGTGGGTGTCGAGGCCGGCCAGGCCCCCGCCCATGGTGTCGACCCCCAGATGGGTCGCGCCGGCCTCGAGCCACCTGCCGGCGTGGTCGACGAGCTCGTCGGTGCGCCCGGCCCGCTGGCTGACGCGTCCCTCCATCCGGATGGCGCCCGGGTCACGACCTGCGCCCTCCGCCGCCTCGCCGATGGTCGCGAGGGCGTCGTCGAGCTTGGGGCCGGGGGTGACCTGGGGGAACCATCCGTCGGCCAGCCGGCCGATGCGCCGGTAGGCGGCGGGGGACTGCCCGCCGAGCCAGATGGGGATCGGCCGCTGGCGGGGGAGCGGGGCCAGGCCGGCGCCGGTGACCGTGTCGAAGTCGCCGTGGTGGGTGACGGTGCGCTCGGTCCAGAGGCGGCGGAGCAGCCCGATCTGCTCCTCCTCCCGCCGGCCCCTGGTGGCGAAGTCCTGCCCGAGGGCCTGGTACTCGACCGCATTCCAGCCGACGCCGACGCCGAGCCGGAAGCGGCCGTCGGCGAGCACGTCGACCTCGGCGGCCTGCTTGGCCAGCAGCGCGGTCTGGCGCTGGGGGGCGATGACGATGCCGGTGACGAGCTCGATGCGGGTGACGGCGGCGAGGAAGCCGAAGAGGACCAGCGGCTCGTGGAAGGTGGTGTCGACGTCGTAGGGCCCGTTCCAGCCGGTGTGGACCTCCGGGTCGGCCCCGACCACGTGGTCGTAGGCGAGGAGGTGGCGGTAGCCGAGCTCCTCGACCCTCTGGGCGTAGGCCAAAACCGTGCCCGGATCGGTGGGCAGCTCCGTCTGCGGGTACACGACGCCGATCTGCATGTCCTCTGTCTACCCGGACACGGTCTGGCCGCTGCCGCGTGACGCCACTCCCCGGTGGGGGCCGACGCCACGAGGCGAGGACGTTCCCAGGAATGACCCAGCCGAGTGTGAGGAGCTCCCGAGCCGGGGGATCAGAGGTGGAACGCCCCGGCCATCGACGGGGCGGTGGCGGCCGCGCCGAGCAGCGGACGCAGCCCGAGGAGCTCCTCGGTGGTCCGCAGGAGCGAGTAGTGGGTGTAGGCCGCTCCCGGGTGGGTGCCAGCGGGCACGGAGGGGGCGACGACGAAGGTGGCCACCTGGTCTCCTGGCGAGTCGTTCTCGTCCCAGGTGACGAACAGCGCGGTGTGCCCCGCCCGGTACTGGGGGCTGTCGACCACGAGCGGCACCTCGCGGGCCAGCCACCCCTCCCCGGTAGCGGTCGAGCAGTCGTGCATGTCGGAGCACAGGTCCGGCGTGATCAGGGTGAACGCCGCGCTGAGGTCGGGGCGCACGTCGAGGGGCACGTCCTGGGTCGCGCAGGTCGCGGTGAGGTCGGTGTAGTACGCGGCCGGGTTGTGCTTGGGGGCGTAGAGGCCGCCGGCGGAGCGGGCGCAGTCGCCGTGCATCCCCTGCTCCAGGGAGCGCCACCTGCGGCCGAGCAGCGAGAAGATGCTCGGCCCGGCGAGCGGATGGGAACCCGGGTCGGCGTCGTCGGTGACGCCGTGGGTCGAGCCCGACGTGAGCGCCAGGTAGTTGGGCAGGCTCGGATGGGTGACGCCGGCGTCGCTCGCCACCCCGCAGGCCCGGCCGAGGGCGTCGAGGTAGCCGGTTCCCGGCGCATGCACGACGTCGCGGTAGGCGCGGTTCTCCATGACGATCCACACCACGTGGTGGTAGGTGGGGGGCGCCGTGGTCGTCGCGCAGGGGTGCGAGGCGGCGGTCGGGGTCGGGGTCGGGCTGGTGGCGTTGGCGTTGGCGGTAGGGGTGGGGGCGGAGGTCCCGCAGGCCGCACCGAGCAGGCCGGCGACGGCCATCCCCACCACCCCGAGCAGCCGTGCGGCTCCGCCACCCGGTCGCGCGCGACGCCAGCCACCGGTCGAGGACCCCACGGCTGCGAGGCTAGGACGCCCGGCGCGCGCCCCCCGGCGGGTGGGCGGCGAGGCAGTCGTCCGGGAGGAGGCAGTCATCCGGGAGGAGGCGGTCATCCCGGAGGGTGGGCCCGGCGGACCGGGGGACGCCCGGCGGGCGGGGAGGTGGTGGTCGGGCGCAGCAGGCGGGTCGGGTCGTAGCGGACCTGGCCGAGGATGATCCGGCTGTGGACCTCCCTGGCCCCGAGGCGGCGCACCGCGTCGACGACCCGCTCCAGGTCGAGCGTGCCGGTGCAGGCCAGGCGCAGCTGGTAGTCGTACTCGCCGGTGGTGTGGATGGCGTCGAGCACCTGGGGGACGCGTGCCAGGTCACCCTCGAAGTCGGTCCGGTCCACGTCGTGTCTCAGCTTCACGTCGCTGAGCGCCCCCAGGTGGTGGCCGACGGCCACCAGGTCGATCTCGGCGTGGTAGCCGCTGATGACCCCGCTCTGGCGCAGCCGGCGGACCCGGTCGGCGGTGCTGTTGGCGCTCAGGTGCACGGACCTGGCCAGCTGCTGATAGGTGAGCCTGGCGTCGTGGACCAGCTCGGTGACGAGCTCCTGGTCGGTGGGATCGATGGCCTCGGGCACTCGCGGACTCCCGGAGAAGAGGAGAGGTAGAGAGCGAAGCTTACCTCCGGAAACGAGGCTTCACCCGGCATCCTCGGACAACTCCCGAGCCGATCGCGGCCGGAAAGGACGGATCCTGGGAGCATGTTGCTGTTGCTGCTCCGCATCCTCCTCGCTCCGCTGCTCGTCGCCGCGGCCACCCTCGCCCACCGCCGGTGGGGGCCGGCGGTCGGCGGCCGCCTCGTCGGTCTGCCCCTCACCGCCGGTCCGTTGCTGGCCCTCCTCGCCGTCGCCGACGGCGACCGGTTCGCGGCCCGGGCGGCCACCTTCGACCAGGCCGGTGACGTGGCCGCCAGCGCCTGGTGCGTGACCTACGCGCTGCTCGCCCGCAGGACCGGTCCGGTGCGGGCCGCGCTGGCGTCCTTGGCCGTGTTCGGCCTGGTCGCCGCGGTCGTCGGGCGGTTGGCCCTCCCCGCCGTCCCTGCGACCGCCGCGTCCGCCGTGGCCCTGCTGGCCGCCCTGCGCTGGTGGCCGGAAGCAGGCGGGGTCGAGTTCGAGCAGGCGGGAGGAGGCCGCGACGACGTGGTGGTGCGCATGTTGGTCGCCGCCGCCTTCACCTTCGCGCTGACCGAGGTCGCAGGGCGCGTGGGGGCCGGTGCGGCCGGGTTGGTCGGCGCGGTGCCCCTCGTGACCGTCATCCTCACCGTCGCCACCCACCACCGGCGGGGCGGTGCCGCGGCCAACCGGCTGCTGCAGGGGGTCATGGCCGGGTCCTTCTCGGTCGTCGCCTTCCTCGCGGTGGTCGCCCTGGCCCTGCCCGTCATCGGCGCGCCGCTCGCCTTCCTTGCGGCCGTGGCCGGCGCGCTCGTCGCCCAGGTCGCCCGTCGGGGCCGCCGCGTCGAGGCCGGCTCAGGTGGGCCGCAGGCCGGCGAAGAGGTCGTCCTCGGGGACGGGGGCTGCGGTCGTGTCGAACGCCCGGATGAAGTGCTCGACGCCGAAGAACCGGTCGAAGAGACCCTCACCGAGGCGCAGGAAGAAGATGTTGTCGGCCTGGCTGCCGTGGGCGGCGAGGGCGGCCAGCTTGACCGGCGTGTACGCGTGCACGTCGACGGTCGTGGTGATGAGCTCGTCGGGTGAACCGAAGTCGGGATCGGGCGGGGTCTCCTCCGGGTGGAAGCGGCCCTCTTCGGTGTCACCGGGAACCGGGAGCTCGACCCCGGCGGCGCGCATGGCCTCGGCGAAGTCGGCCAGGCCCGACCGGGGGATGGTCGTGTGGTAGAGCTTCGAGGGGATCCCGGTCGTCTCGGTCGCGGCGGTGGCGATGCGGTGGGCCATGATGTGGTCGGGATGGCCGTAGAAGCCGTTGGCGTCGTAGGTGACCACGACCTGCGGTCGGTACTGCTCCACGAGGGCGACGAGAGGCTCGGCGGCCCGGCCCACGTCCATGCCCCAGAAGGCGCCCGGCGCGTGGTTGGTCGCCCAGCCCATCATCCCCGAGTCCCGGTAGCCGAGCAGCTCGAGGTGGCCGACCCCGAGCTCGTCGGCGGCCCGCTCGAGCTCCACCCGCCGGGCCGCCACCACCTCGTCGGGGTGGTGCCCGGGGTCGCCGGGCTTGACCCCGCCGGGACCGTCCCCGCAGCGGCCGTCGGTGCAGGTGACGAGCACCGTGCGCACCCCCTCGGCGGCGTAGCGGGCGAGGATGCCGCCGGTGCTCGTCGCCTCGTCGTCGGGGTGGGCGTGGACGGCCATCAAGGTGAGCGGCTCGGTGGGCACCCGGCCAGGTTAGGGACCGGAAGGAAGCGACTCAGGCGGCGGGAGGCCGCAGGCGTTGTTGCGAGAGGGTCGAACGGGTCGCGGCCGCCCGAGCTGTTTGCGCACGGGCCCGTACGGGGTCGCCGAAATCCGCTCCTTCGGCACTCGGTGCCATTACAGTGGGGGGCTGTTGTGGCCAGCGCCCGACCGAAAGGTTCACCAGCATGCCGAACGCATGGTTCGAGACGATCGCCGAAGCCCAGAGGCGGGCCAAGAAGAAGCTCCCCCGATCGGTGTACATGGCCCTGATCGCCGGGTCCGAGAAGGGGCTCACCACCGACGACAACACCGCCGCCTTCGCCGAGCTCGGCTTCGCCCCCCACGTCGCCGGCCTCGCCGCCACCCGGGAGCTGTCGACCACCGTGATGGGCCAGGCGATCTCCCTCCCGGTCATCATCTCCCCGACCGGTGTCCAGGCTGTGCACCCCGATGGTGAGATCGCCGTGGCCCGCGCCGCGGCCAACCGGGGGACGGTCATGGGCCTCAGCTGCTTCGCGTCCAAGTCGATCGAGGACGTCGTCGCGGCCAACCCGAGGACCCTGTTCCAGACTTACTGGGTCGGCAGTCGGGACGAGATCGCCCAGCGCCTCGAGCGGGCCAGGAAGGCGGGAGCGGTCGGGCTCATCGCCACCTTGGACTGGTCGTTCTCCAACGGACGGGATTGGGGCAGCCCGATCATCCCCGACCACGTCGACCTGAACGCCATGGCTCGTTTCGCCCCCGAGGTGATCCGCCGGCCCAGGTGGTTGGCCACCTACGCCAGGACGGGCAGCATCCCCGACCTGACCGTCCCCAACCTCAACGCTCCCGGCCAAGCTCCCCCCACCTTCTTCGGCGCCTACGGGCAGTGGATGCAGACGCCGCCGCCGAGCTGGGAGGACGTCCGCTGGCTGCGCGAGCAGTGGGACGGGCCGTTCATGCTCAAGGGCATCCAGCGGGTCGACGACGCCAAGCGGGCCGTGGACGCCGGCGTCACCGCCATCTCGGTGTCCAACCACGGCGGCAACAACCTCGACGGCACCCCCGCCACCATCCGGGCCCTTCCCGCCGTCGCCGAGGCGGTGGCCGACCACGTCGAGGTCCTCCTCGACGGTGGCATCCGCCGCGGCGGCGACGTCGTCAAGGCCCTCGCTCTCGGCGCCAAGGCCGTGATGATCGGACGCGCCTACCTGTGGGGGCTGGCGGCCAACGGCCAGGCCGGAGTGGAGAACGTCCTCGACATCCTCCACGGCGGGATCGACTCCGCGGTGCTCGGCCTCGGCCACACCGACGTCGCCGAGCTCGGGCCCGACGACGTGATCGTCCCGCCCGGCTTCACCCGTCGCCTCGGCGCGGGCGGCCCGGTCCACGACCGGACCGCGACCGCCGACCTCGACGCCGCCGTCGCCCGGACCTGAGCCCCGCCACCCGGGCCGTTCGTCGCCGTCCCGGCCCCTCGTCGTCGTCCCGGCCGTGGGCCCGGGTGGCCAGGGTCCGGCGCGGCCGCCGGTCTACACTCCCGCCGAGAGATGCGCGCCGGCGGCGGTGCCATCGGCCTTCGGATGATCGAACCGGGCGACGGGGGACCGATCGGGTGCGCGTGGCTGACGTCGGAGACCGGAGGGGGCGCCTGCGACGGTGGTGGGCCGACCTGCCGCTGCGCACCAAGAGCGCGGTGGTCCTCGCCTTCCCGATCGCGGCCCTGATCGCCGAGGCGGTCATCCTCCTGGTCGTCACGGTGGAGCGTCAACATGCCACCACCGCCCTCGACCGCTCCACCAATGTGATCGCGGCCACCCAGAGCCGCCTCGATCTGCTGCTCGACGGCGAGACGGGCGTGCGCGGCTACCTGGCCACCGGGGACCCCGTGTTTCTCCAGCCCTACACCTCCGGACTGGCCAGGCTGGCCGCAGGCGCCGACGGTCTGGCCGCGCAGCGCGCCGACCCGGCGCTCGGACCCCACCTCGCCACCGTCGACACCCTGACGGCCAGGGAGACGGGGGAGCTGGCCGCCCTGCGGGCGTCGCTCCACGTCCCCCACGCCGTGCTCGCGCGTCGCCTGGCCCAGGGCAAGGCGACGCTGGATGCCGTCAGGACCCAGCTCACCGCGGTGGACACCGCGGCGACGGCTGCAGCCGTGAGCGCCCAGGCCAACGAGCACGCCTACGAGGTGGTGGCCATCGCCATCCTCGCGGCCAGCGTGCCGCTCGGCGTCCTCGGCGGTCTCGCCGGCCAGCGCCTGTTCGTCAGCGGCGTGGTGCGGCGGTTTCGGGTGCTCCAGGACAACGCCGAGGCGCTCGAGGATGGCCGCCCGCAACGTCCCGTCGGCCCGGGGGCCGACGAGGTGGGCGCCCTCGGCGTCGCCGTGACCCGGGCCAGCGAGCTGCTCGCGGCGCGCACCGACGCCGCGTTGGAGGCGTCGAGGCTGAAGTCGGAGTTTCTCGCCACCATGAGCCACGAGATCCGCACCCCGCTCAACGGGGTGATCGGCATGAGCGACCTCCTCCTCGACTCATCGCTCGGCGAGGAGCAGCAGGAGTACGCCAGGACCCTCAAGTCCTCGGCCGACAGCCTCCTCGTGGTGATCAACGACATCCTCGACTTCTCCAAGATCGAGGCCGGGCGCATGGACGTCGAGATGGGTGACATCGACCTGGGCGCGGTGGCCGAGGAGGCGGCCAGGCTGGTCGGCCCTGCGGCTCACGCCAAGGGCATCGAGCTGGTCGTGGCCACCGGCTCCGCCCCTGCCGGCGGGGTGCGGGGCGACGCCGTCCGGGTCCGCCAGGTGCTGCTCAACCTGCTCGGCAACGCGATCAAGTTCACCGAGACCGGCGAGGTGGTCGTCGACGTCCGCACCCTCCACGAGCCGGGCTCGCCACCGGTGGCCCTCGTCGGGGTCAGCGACACCGGCATGGGAATCGACCCCGAGGTGCAGGCGCGCCTGTTCACCAGCTTCACCCAGGCCGACGCCTCGACCACCCGCAGGTACGGGGGATCCGGGCTCGGCCTGGCCATCTGCAAGCGGCTGGTCGAGCTGATGGGCGGCACGATCGGGGTGGACAGCTCACCCGGCCACGGCAGCCGGTTCTGGTTCACCCTCGACCTCTCGGCGGCCGGCGCCCTCGCCACCGAGCCCGCCGCGGACCCGTCGCCGGAGCTCGACGGCCGGTCGATCCTCGTCGTCGACGACAACGCCACCAACCGGCGCATCCTGCAGCAGATGCTGCGGAGCTGGGGTGCGAGACCCACGCTGGTGGCCAGCGCGGCCGCCGCCCTGGAGCTGCTGCGGGTGGGCGACCCGGTCGCACGGTTCGATCTCGGCATCCTCGACTACCACATGGGTGGCATCGACGGCGTCGACCTCGCCAACCAGATGCACGACGACCCGGCCATCGCCGACTTGCCGCTCGTGCTGCTCACCTCGGGCTTCCACGGCGACCGGTCGGGCCCGAGGTCGGCGGGGGTCGTGGCCTTCCTGACCAAGCCGGTGCCGAGGGCCTCCCTCTACGACAGCCTGGCCGCCGCGCTCGGTGGAGCCGCCAGCCCGGCGACCCTCGAGCAGCCCGTCGCGGCCCCCGAACCCCACGGCCTGCGCCGGGGGACGGGCCGGGTCCTGGTCGCGGAGGACAACGAGGTCAACCGGCGCGTCACCGAGGCCATCCTCACCCGGCTCGGCTACGAGGTCGACCTGGCCAGCGACGGTGGGGCCGCGCTCGAGGCGCTGGCCGAGCGTCCCTATGCGGCCGTCCTCATGGACTGCCAGATGCCGGTGATGGATGGCTACGAGGCGGCCCGGCGGATCCGTGCCGGCGAGACCGGCGCGGCTCGCACGCCGATCATCGCCCTCACCGCCAGCGCCATGGTCGGCGAGGAGGAGCGCTGCCTGGCGGCGGGGATGGACGACTACCTGACCAAGCCGATCGATCGGCGCAGCCTGTCGAGCGTCCTCGGCAAGTGGATCTCCGCCACGTCGGGGGCGACCGGAGGCGCGTCGTCGGGGGTGGCCACCGACGAGGTGGCGCCCGTGGTGGACGCCCAGGACGCGGCAGAACCAGGAGCCGCGCTGGACCACGTCATGATCGACCGGATCCGCCAGGTCGACCGACACGGCACCGGGCTCCTCGGCGAGCTCGTCGGTCTGTTCCGCGGAAGCCTCGAGGGCCATCTCGACGACCTGGATGCCGCGGCCGCGGCGGGCGATCCTCTCGCGCTGCGCCGGGTGGCCCACGCCATCGGCGGCAGCAGCGCCAACCTCGGGGCCGTCGAGCTGGCGGCCGCGGCCAGACGACTCGAGGTCGCAGCCGCCGGCGCCGGCTCTGATGCCGCGGCTGCCGCAAGCGGCTCTGATGGCGCGGCGACGGCGGGCGGCTCGGATGGCGCAGCCGCCGGCGGCGGGATCGAGGCCGCGCCGGCGGCCGCGACGGCCATCAGGGAGGCGGCCGGTCGAGCCCTCGCCGCCCTCGACGCCGAAGTGGCCGGCACGGCTCAGGACGGGGCGGACTCGCCCCCGACCACCGGCCGGGAGGGCACGCTCCGAGGCTGACCATCGCCCCCGGAGGTAGCCTGGCCGCCGATGACGTCCCGGTCGAGCTCTCCGGCGCCTGCCGCCTTCGGGCACCTGGCGGAGGAGTGGGCCGCCATCGTCGAGCTGTGCCGGGGCTTCGACGACGGTGACTGGCGCCGGCCGACAGCCTGCCCGGGATGGGATGTCAAGGACCACCTGGCCCACCTGGTCGGCACCGAGGCCATGCTCGCCGGCCTCCCGGGTCCGCCGCCTCCCGCGCCGATGCCCGACCACGTCCGCAACCCGCTCGCCGAGGCCAACGAGGCCTGGGTCGACCAGCGCCGACCCCGGTCGGGCGAAGCCGTGCTGGCCGAGTTCGAGGAGGTCACCGCGTCACGCCTCCTCACGCTGGCGTCGATGACCGACGAGGCGCTCGCCGAGCCCGTCCCGAGCCCGATCGGCAGGGTGCCCTACGAGGTCTTCCTGGACGTGCGGGTGATGGACTGCTGGATCCACGAGCAGGACATGCGAGCCGCGACCGGACGCCCGCCCCGCTGCGAGGGGTCGGCCGCCGAGGCCGCCGTCGACCGTCTCACCGGGTCCTTCGGCTACGTGGTCGGCCGCCGCGCCGGCGCCTCGGAGGGCGCGTCGGTGGTGCTGTCGATCACGGGACCCGTGGCCAGGACCGTGGCGGTCGAGGTCCGGGGTGGGAGGGCGGAGCGCGTCGACGCCCCCGAGCAGCCCACCGCCACCATCGCCGCGAGCACCCCGGTGTACGCCGCGCTGGCCGCCGGCCGGGGCGACCCCGGAGCGGCGGTCACGTCGGGCGAGGTGGCCGTCGGGGGCGACACCGACCTGGCCATGCTGGTGCTGGCGAACCTGGCCCAGATGCCCTGAGGCCCGGCGAGGGACAGCGATTCCGGTCCAGACCCTTGCCACGCCCCGGGCCGGTTCCTAGGGTGAACGGTGCCTGAACAGGACGGACCGTTCGGGCAGACGACCTACCACAACCTCGGGGGTTCCCACCATGGTGCACTCACCTCGGTCGACGGCGCGCGCGCTCGCCAGGCCCCTGCTCGCCTCGGTCGCCGCGCTGGCTGCGGTCGTGGGCGTCGTCGGCTTCACGGCCACGGGCGCGAGCCACCCGACGGTCCATCGGGCCCGGCTCGCCGCCACCACCGCGGCGTCGTGCCCGTGGGTCGGCTCCCACCAGTCGATCGCCCGGCGGGTCGCCGCGGTCATCGGCCGCATGACCCTCGCCGACGAGATCACCCTCGTCGAGGGCCAGGGCAGCAACCAGCCCTACGTGTTCTACATGGCCGGCATCCCCCGCCTGTGCATCCCGCCGATGGGCCTGGAGGACGGGCCCAACGGCGTGGCCGACAAGCTGACCGGCGTCACCCAGCTGCCCGCCGGCGTCGACCTGGCCTCCAGCTGGGACCGTGGCCTGGCCACCCGTTACGGACAGGTCGTCGGCGCGGAGAGCGCCGGCAAGGCGGTGTCGGTCAACCTCGGTCCGACCATCAACATCGACCGGGACCCCCGGTGGGGGCGCAGCTTCGAGACCTTCACCGAGGACCCCGCCCTCAACGCGGCGCTGGCCGTCAACGAGATACGCGGCGTGCAGAGCCAGGACGTCATGTCGCAGGTCAAGCACTACGTCGCCTACAACCAGGAGACCAACAGGAACACCCCGCAGGACAACGTGCTGGTGAGCCAGCGGGCCCTGCGGGAGATCTACCTGCCGGCGTTCCAGGCGGCCGTCCAGCAGGCCGGCGTGGCCTCGGTGATGTGCGCGTACTCCACCATCAACGGCAGCTACGCGTGTCAGAACCGTCACCTGCTCACCAAGGTCCTGAAGCAGGACTGGGGCTTCCCCGGCTTCGTCACCTCCGACTACGGCGCCATCCACTCGACCACCGCGGCAGCCGCTGGCACCGACATGGAGCAGCCGGAGAACACCTACTTCGGCAACGCGCTGGCGACGGCGGTGGCCGACCACGCCGTGCCGAGGGCGGTGCTCAACACCATGATCCAGCGCATCCTCACCGAGATGTTCCGCTTCGGCTTCTTCGACCACGCCCGCCCGGGCTCGACCACCGCCACGGTGACCACCCCGGCGCACGTCGCCCTGTCGACCAGGGTGGCCGAGGAGGGCACCGTGCTGCTGCGCAACCGGGGCTCCGTGCTGCCCCTCGACCCTGCCGCGGCCGGGTCGGTCGCGGTGGTCGGCCCCGCGGCATCGGCGTCGCCGGTCTACGGCGGCGGCGGGAGCGCGGCGGTCCTGCCGAGCTCGACGGTCACCCCCCTGCAGGGCATCACCGCCGCGGCCCGGGCGGCCACGACCGTCAGCTACCAGCAGGGCCTGCCCACCGACACGTCCCTCGCGGCCATCCCGGCGGGCACGGGCCCCAGCCCGGCCGGGCTCACCCCGGCGTACCAGCCGACGCCGTTCGGCGGCTCCTACACCGGAACCCTCACGGCGCCAGAGACGGGCACCTACGTGCTGGCCGTGACCAACTCCTGCGGGTGCTACACACCCACCACGCTCAGCGTCGACGGCACAGAATTGCTCTCCGATCCCGGGACGCCCCCCGCCAGCACCTACTCGGCGTCGATCCAGCTCCGGGCCGGCGCGACCTACCAGGTGGCCGTGAGCGGCAGCTCGAGCAGCCTGACCTGGGCCACCCCGTCGGAGCTGGCGCCGGGGATCCAGGCCGCGGTGACCGCGGCGCGCAACGCCAGGACCGCGGTGGTCGTGGTGGCCGACGACACCGAGAGCGAGGCGGCCGACCGGGCCAACCTCGCACTGCCCTCCGCCCAGGACGAGCTGATCGCCGCGGTCGCAGCGGCCAACCCGAGGACCGTCGTGGTCGTCGACGCGGGCGCACCGGTCGCCATGCCGTGGCTCCCCCAGACGGCGTCGGTGCTCGACGCCTGGTATCCCGGCCAGACCAACGGCACGGCGCTCGCCGCCACGCTCTTCGGGCGCTCGAACCCGAGCGGGCACCTGCCCGTCACCTTCCCGGCCTCCCTCGCGCAGGTGCCGGCCGCCGCCCCCTCCTCCTTCCCCGGGGTCAACGGCCAGGTCCAGTACGCCGAGGGCCTCGGCGTGGGGTACCGCTGGTACGACGCCAGGTCGCTCACCCCGATGTTCCCGTTCGGCTACGGCATGTCGTACACGTCCTTCCGCTTCCGCCACCTGCGCGTCGCCCAGCGGGCCGTCGCCGGCGTGGCGACCGAGACCGTGACCGCCCAGGTCACCAACACCGGCTCGAGGGCCGGAGCCGACGTCGCCCAGCTGTACCTGGGCGACCCGGCGAGCAGCCGCGAGCCGGCCCGCCAGCTGGTTGGGTTCCAGCGGGTCGCGCTGGCGCCGGGGGCGTCGACGACGGTCACCTTCCCGGTCACCCCGCAGTCCAGGTCGTGGTGGAACCAGGCCGCCGGCACCTGGTCCCAGTCCGCGGGCGGCTACCGGGTGCTCGTCGGTGACTCGTCGTCGCTCGCCCAGCTGCCGTTGCGGGGCCACTTCGCTGTGGCCTCGACGCCGGGCGCCCGCACCGTCACCCTCGCCGCTCCCGCCCGCGTCCTGCGGGGACGGTCGTTCCGGGTACGGGTGACCCTCGGCAAGGGGGGCACCGAGGTGCTTCGGGGGGTGAGCCTCGGGCTCACCGTCCCTCAGGGCTGGACCGCGCAGGCCGTCGGTCGGACCAGCTTCCCGGTCGTGAGGCCCGGCTACGCGCCGGTCGCCACCTACGTGGTGACCGCACCGCCGTGGCAGCCGGTCGCTGACGCCACCGTCCAGGCCACCGCCCTCCTCGGCGCCGGGAGCGGCGTGGTGCGACAGACCGGCGCGGGGATCGTCACCCGCTGACGGACCGGTCGGCGAGCGGGTGACGTCAGGACCACGCTCCGATCATCGTCATAGCAGGGCCTTCGTGGGCCCTGATAGACGTATCGCTCGCAGACTCTTCGGTTCTGACCTGGCACTGGGGCAGGGGGAGCGATGATCGGCTGGGCGCGGGTTGGGCTCTGTCCGGGTCGGCAGCATCGACCAGCGGGTCGAGCGCCAGCTCGAGCACAACCGACGTACATCTCCCGGCGGTCAACTCGCCCGGTCCCCGTACCACCACGTGCCTCAGGCCGATCCGCTTCCGGGGTAAGCGAAAGCGTCTCCGGCAGTGCCAGGATCGTTGGGTGAGGTATCGGGAGCGTGCTGCACCCGTGGTTGGCGCCGTGCTCTGGGAGCGCACGAGCGGCGGGACACCAGAAGGCACCCCGATCATGCCCGACGGCTGTGTGGACCTGTTGTGGGACGGTACGCGCCTGTTCGTCGCCGGTCCGGACACGGCCACGCGCTGGCACTGGAGTCCGCCAGGCACCAACTTCGTTGCGCTGCGCTTCTCTGGCGGAGTCGGCCCGGCGCTGCTCGGCGTGCCCGCTCACGAGTTGCGGGATCGGAGCCCGGACCTCGAAGAGCTGTGGCCGGCGCGCCAAGCGAGGGTGCTGACCGAGCGAGTGGGAGCAGACCCGTCACCAGTGCTGGAGGCATGGGTGATCGAGCGCGCCGCTGGCTGCGCCCTGGACCCCTTCGGGCTGCGTGTGTGGTCCATGGCGACATCCGGGGTCTCGGTGGCCGCGATGGCCGCCCGCCTCGGCATGAGCACCCGCCAACTGCACCGACGCTGCCTGCCGGCCTTCGGGTACGGGCCAAGGCATCTGGCTCGGGTGATTCGCTTCGGTCGGGCGCTGGAGGCGATCCGCGCCGGCGCGGCCTTGGCCCAGGTGGCCGCGGCCTGCGGCTACGCAGACCAGGCACACCTCACCCGGGAGGTCCGCGCTCTCGCAGGGACGACCCCCCGGGGCCTGCTTCGTTCGCCCTATGCGGAGGGCAGCACAGCAAACAGGTCGACCGGGCGGCCGTCGGGGTCGAAGACGACGGCGTAGCGCATGCCCCAAAAGGCGTCCCATGGTTCGAGATGGCCCTCGTAGCCGGCGGCGGTCAGATCCCGCCACGCGGCGTCGACCTCGGCCGGGCTCTCACAGGCGAAGGCGAGGGCGGACCGGTGCCCGCTCCCGGTCGGGGGAGACCAGCCCGGGTCGAAGGAACGGATGGTCTCCTCGGTGTCCCAGGCCAGGCGCATGCCGCCCGAGAGCTCGATGTCCACATGCGGCTCGTCGTCGGCTGTCTCAGGGATGTCGAGTCCCAACCGGCGGTAGAAGTCGAGGGTAGCGGCCATGTCGGAGACCACCAGCTCGATCAGGGCAGGGCGAAGCTTCATGGCAGCGACCGTAGCGAGCACTTCTCGGATGATGCTTGAACGATTCGGACGTCAGCCGGTGGGCAGCTGTACCGGGCGGGGAACGATCAGCGGACGCGCCGTTGGCTCTCACCGGACGGGCCGTGTCGTCGCCGAATACGGATCGGGCTGCGGGCACTGGCCCCAGTTCGAGTTGATCGTTGTCAGGAAAGGAGTTGAACGGGTAGCCCGACGTCGGAGGCGTTCCGGGCCAAGGCTCCGTCCAACGTCCACACGGCTGTATCGAGCCGGCGGGCCAAGCAGACGTATGTCGCGTCGGTGGCGTGACGGCGACGAAGCAAAGCGGTGACAGCAGCTACCTCTCGGCCATCGACGGCCACGTCGAAGGGGTGAAGAAACAAGCCGAGAGCGGCCAGGTCCCCCCAGATCTCGCCCACGTCGCTCATCTCGAGCGCCCCGTCGAAGACCAAGCGAGCGAGAACGTTGGCAACCTCGTAGGGCAAGACAGCCGGGGCATGCAAGCCTTCCCCCGCTTCTAGCCAGCGCTCCAGGTGGGTCCGGGCCTGGCCTTGGTGCTGATCGGCTACCACGACTGCCACGATGACGCTGGCGTCGATGACGACGCTCACCGGGATGGGTCGAGAGCTACGCGAGCCTCCGCTACGAGGTCCACCGCGTCGGCCGGAACCTGCTTCTGAGATCGCCGCACCAACCGATCGAGCGCCGCGCGGGCCTGCGTGTGGCCGGTATCCGTCGTGTTCCCACTCAGTCCGGCGTGCACGAGGATCCGGGCCAGGGTGCCTGGGCGGACCCGAAGCCGGTCGGCCTGCCGCTCCAGCGCAGCGTGATCGGCCTCGTCGAGGCGAAGGGTGATGGCCTTGGTCACAACCACAATCCTAGAACCAGGCGCGATGCGAAGCGACGCGCAACGCATCATCCTCGCGGCGCGTGTCCGGCAGGGGATCCTTGGTTGCGGACGCCTGATGTCCGGACGTGGTCGTGCTTGGCGCCTATCGACGGTCGGATCGTGTCCCTTGTAGTGGTGTAGCTGGCGGGTCCCCCTGATGGGTGGGCCACCGGCGTGAAGCTCGTCGTGTTCCTGCAAGAACACACGAAGGAGACCACGCCGGTGACCCTCACCGATTCTGACCTGTCCACCTTGCTCGCGGCTGTGAAGGCCGGCGAGATGACTGACACTGTCCGCACCAGCCTGGCCTGGGTGCTCCAGCAGTTGATCGAGGCCGAGCTCACCGCGACGATCGGCGCCGCCCCTGGCGAGCACTCATCGGCTCGGACCGCGTTGCGTAACGGGCATCGCCCGAAGCTGATCTCGACCGCCGCGGGCGACATCGCCGTCGACATCCCGAAGTTGCGGACGGGCAGTTTCTTCCCGGCCATCCTGGAACGCCGCCGGAGGATCGACCGGGCCTTGTTCGCGGTGGTGATGGAAGCCTGGGTGCACGGGGTGTCGACCCGCAAGGTCGACGACTTGGTCAAAGCGCTCGGCGCCGCGTCGGGGATCTCGAAGTCGGAGGTGTCACGGATCTGTGCCGAGCTGGACGTCGATCTGGAGGCGTTCCGGACCCGCCGTCTCGACGGCGCCTTCCCGTACGTGTTCGCGGATGCCACCTACGTCAAGGCCCGGGTCGGCGGCCGGGTGGTGTCGCGGGCGGTGGTGGTCGCCACCGGGGTCACCGCCACCGGCGACCGCGAAGTGCTCGGTGTCGACGTCGGCGACAGCGAAGACGGCGCCTTTTGGACCGGGTTCTTCCGGTCGCTGCGCGCTCGGGGACTGTCCGGGGTGCAGTTGGTGATCTCCGACCACCACCTCGGCTTGAAAGCCGCCATCGCCGCCGTGTTCGTCGGGGCCGGCTGGCAGCGCTGCCGGGTGCACTTCATGCGCAACGTGCTCTCTAGGGTCCCGAAAGCCTCCGCCGAGATGGTCGCGGCATCGATCCGGACCGTGTTCGCCCAGCCCGACGCCGCCCATGTCCGTTCCCAGCTGACCGAGATCGCCGGCATGCTCCGACCCCAGTTCCCCGACGTGGCCGCCATGCTCGCCGACGCCTCCGAAGACGTCCTCGCGTTCACGCACTTCCCGGTCGCCCACTGGCGGAAGATCTGGTCGACCAACCCCCTCGAGCGGCTCAACGCCGAGATCAAACGGCGAACCAATGTCGTCGGGATCTTCCCCAACGACCCCAGCGTGCTTCGGCTGATCACCGCAGTCGTCGTCGAAGCCCACGACGAATGGCAAGTAGCCGAACGGCGCTACCTGTCCGAAGAGTCCATGGCCAAGCTCCACACCACCCCCGCCCCGACCATCGAAGAGGCGCCCCTGGCCGTCACCGCCTGAGATACTCGAACAACCACGCCGAGCATTTCACGCCGGCCAACGTCGAGCTACACCACAACACGGGACGTCAACGACGGTCGGCAGGGTGGAGCCGAGGGTCACTGGTCGTATCAGCGGCGGGCGGTCCGGGCGAACCGCTGAGCTAGTGCGTCGAAGGCGGAACGCAACTGCTCGGGTCCGACGACCTCGATGTCCGCGTCGAGCTGCCCTATCTGGGCGGCCAGCGCGGGCCACGACCAGGCGCCGAGCACGAGCCGGCATCGCTTTGCCGACACCTCCTCGACGCCACCGTCGTAGACATACGGTGAGACTTCCGATGCGGGCGGGTCGACCAGCACCTCGCCCTGGCACGACCAGTCGGACGTCGACCCGTCGGTCCCTCGGAAGCTACCGGCAACGCCACCTTGTGCCTCGACGCCTATCACATCTTGGGGTGGGCCAGCTTCGGTGGCGGCGACGTCTACGTGGGGCCACCCGGCCCAGCGAGTGAGGGCCGCGAGCAGGGCTCATTGGGCGCTCCGTTCTTGACGGGCGGTCAGGCCAGTGTTCGCTTGTACCTCAGCTCGTCGACGTTGAGTCCCCAGAGCTCCTCACGCCGGCGGACGCCGTCGTGGCTCCATCCGTCGATCCGATAGAAGTGCTCCGCCCGCTTGTTCCCTGTGAGCACCCACAGCACTGTTTGGGTGAAACCCTCATCGAACAGTCTTTCCCGGGCAGCGGCGATGAGAGCACGCCCGACTCCGCTGCCCCAAGAGGGTGGATCGACGTATAGGGCCAGCAGTTCTCCGGCCGGTCCGGCGTCGTGGTCCCTGCAGGGTCCGATGGTCGCGAAGCCGATGATGGTGCTGTCCTCGACGGCGACGAGGGTTGCCGGTTGGGCGGGATCGGTGTCTTCGAACGTGTAGTGCTGGGCGCGGTCCTCGGGATGGAGCCCGGCGAGGTAGTCGTCTGGAAGCAGACCTCGATAGCCGACTTGCCATGAACGCACGTGGACCGCAGCGACGTTGTCGGCGTCCGTTTGCTTGGCAGGCCGGATCTCCACCTGCTCAACATAGCCACACCATCTGCTGAGGAGGAGGCGATGATCGGCTCTACGCGCTGAGGCGTGGTTTGCGGCCTCGGAGTCGTGCGACTCGGGGAGTGTTCCATCGCAGCCCGCATGTGAGCAACAGGCGTAGCCGGTAGTTGTCGAAGTTCCGGAATCCGTGGCCGATCCTGCGGACTTTCTCGATCAACAGATTCACAGCCTCGGTCGGTCCGTTCGAGGCGTGACCGGTCGCGTGGTAAGGGCGCCCCCGCTCAGTTGAACGCGCGGTGTGGTCTTTGGTTGTGGAGTTGTCGGCGGAGGGGTTGCGTCGGTTCTTCGAGAAGGTGATCCTTGCCAGCGGGGCCTGGGAGCAACGCCACGCCGACCTGCTGCAGCTCGACACCTACGAGGCCGGTTGCCGCCTGATCATCGCAGGTACCTAACCGGGAACCCAGCCACCTTCAGGAGCTCGGCATCCCTGTCAGGGATGCCCCTGCGACACAAGATCGGCACCACTGGACGGGTGTCGTCGAGGCGCGACGGCAGTCCGGATGGACGACAGCGTTGCGGCTGGCCACCTCGTGCGCCTCGTTCTGGACGATTGCGCTACGAGCAGCACTGGCAGCTGAACAACCGACCACGAGGACTTTCTGCAAGTCGCGCCCGTGAGCCGACGGCGTCCTCAGGTCGAGGCCGCCGCCCGATAGGGACGGAAGAACGCGCGCAGCTCCTCCGCGTAGAGCTCGGGCTCCTCGAACGGCGCGAAGTGGCCGCCGTGCGGGGGCTCGGTTACGCGCACCACGTTCGCCGTGCGCTCCAGCCACGCCCGCGGCGGGCGGACGATGTCGCCGGGGAAGAGCGAGAAGCCGGACGGCACCTCGACCCGGCGGGCGTGCTGGGCGGCCGGGATCGTGGCGTTCGCGCTGTACATGCGCATCGACGAGCCGATGGTCCCCGTGAGCCAGTAGAGCGTGATGTTCGTGAGAATCTCGTCCTTGGTGAAGGCTCGCTCGACATCGCCATCGCAGTCGCTCCACGCCCGGAGCTTCTCGACGATCCAAGCGGCGAGTCCCGATGGCGAGTCGGTGAGCCCGACGGCGGCGGTCTGGGGTTTCGTGCGGTGCATGGCGGCGTAGGCGCCTTCGGTCGCACCCCAGGCCGAGGCACCCTCCAGCCAGGCGCGCTCCTCGGAAGCGAGGTCCGCCGGGTCGCCGGTGAAAACGGGCACGCCCGCGTCGGTGCGGTGAACGGCCACGACCCGGTCGGGGTGGTCAAGCCCGAGGTAACGGCTCACATGGCTGCCGATGTCCCCGCCCGCCGCCCCGAACCGCGCGTAGCCGAGGACGGCCATGAGCTCGGCCCACAGGCCGGCGACTGCGATGGCGTCAACGGCCGGCCCGGTGGGCGGGTCGGAGTACCCGTAGCCCGGCATGTCGGGCGCGACCACATCAAACGCGTCGGCAGGGTCGGCACCATGCGCCCCGGGGTTGGTGAGGAGTGGGATGACTTTCGTATAGCGCCAGAACGAGTCCGGCCAGCCGTGACTGAGGACGATCGGCAGCACGGGCCCAGACGATGCAGCCGCCTGGACGTGCACGAAGTGGATCCCGATGCCGCCGAGCGAGACTTTGAAGCGGGGGAGCCGGGCAAGAGCCGACTCCTGCGCTGGCCAGTCGAACCCATCCGCCCAGTAGCCGACGAGCTCGCGCAGGTAGGCGAGGTCGGTCCCGAGCGACCATCCGGCGGCCTCCGGCGTGTCAGGCCAGCGCGTTGCGCCCAACCGAGCGCTGAGCTCCTCGAGCGCCGCGGGGGCGGCCTGCGCTGTGAACCGCTCGGGACAGGGCAGGTCATCGGGCACCGGCCTCACCCTAGAGACCTCGCCGCGCGAGCACGCGCCAAACAGGAGACCGAGCCGCTTGCTCGGACGGCACCCCGCAGCGGTCACCATCAACGGCGAGGTTGCGATAGCCATAGTCGGAGCAGGACCGCGGACCCGATCCGACCTGGACGACGCTCTCCGCGGGCGCCGGAGGATGCCCGTAAGCCTGCCTGAGCGGTCCTCGCCGCCCGCCACGCAGTGAGGTGGTCCCGGGCCGACGAGGTCCTGGCCGATGTGGCCGCTCTGGGCGCCTACGGACCGGAAGTCGTCGCCGCCTCGACGTCGATCATTGACGATCTGGCCCACGGCCGGGTGGTCCCCGGGAGATCCTCGCCATGGGACCACGTGACGAGCACGCCATCTACCGCGCGGCCGTGAGCCGGCTCGCTGGCGGCGACCGCCCGTAGGGCCATCGTCGTCTGTCGTCGCTCGCCGTGATGAGCAAGGAGGCGGGTTCGATGGGTCTGTCGTGGGCTCAGCGGGTCGCCCGGTGGGCGGCGATGAGGGTGAGGGCGCCGTCGAGCGCCCGGCGGAGTCCCTGGGGGTCGCGGCGGGCCTGGGTGAGCACGAGACCGCCTTGGAGGCTGGCCAGGGTCGAGGCGGCGAGCCAGCCGATGTCGGTGTCGGGTAGCAGATCGCCAGCGGCGACCATGGCGGCGAGACCAGCGCGGAGGCTGGCTTCCCAGCGGTCGAACCCGGAGGCGAGAACGGCCCGGATGTCGTCGTCGCGTTCGCCGATCTGTCCGACCAGGTTGGCGATCGGGCAGCCGCCACGCCCGCCCCGTTGTGCTTGCAACTCGACGAGGGCGTCGGCCCAGCGATGCAAACCTGCCCAGCTGTCTAGGCCGGCGAACAGGGCCTGCTGGCCGTCGAGGACGGCGTCGTTGGTGGCTTCGGCTACAGCCCGCAGCAGGTCGGTCTTGTCGTCGAAGTAGTGGTAGAGCTGGCTCCGCGACGCGGCAGCTCTCGCGCCGACCTCGTCGAGACTGGCCCCGAGGGCGCCCTTTTCGGCTACGACATCGACGGCAGCGGCCACGATGCGCTGGCGGGTCTGGCGTCCCTGCTCGGTGACCGGCTGTGCTGCCATGTCCCCAGTATCACGTCGTTGGACTTGACAGTCCAGCTACGACATGCTCGGCTACGGTTGGACTACACAGTCCACCAATCCTCGTCACCGCACCCAGGAGGTCCGATGCCTGTCTCCATTCGTGAGCAGTCCGATCAGATGAAAGCCGCCGCCGCCGAGCGCCTGCCGCCGGAGGTGGTCGAGGTGTTCGACCGCAGCATCCAGAACCTTCTCGACCAAGGGATCCCTTCGGGGGTGGTCACAGTCGGGGACTCGCTCGAGTCGTTCACGCTGAGCGACGCCACCGGCACGCCGGTCACCCTCGACCAGCTCGTCGAGGCCGGCCCGGCGGTCGTCGTGTTCTATCGGGGCGGGTGGTGCCCGTACTGCAACCTGGCCTTGCGCACCTACCAACGCGAGCTGCTCCCCGGGCTGGCCACCTACGGTGCCCGGCTGGTGGCCATCAGCCCGCAGACCCCCGATCAGTCGCTGTCCACCGTTGAGAAGGCGGAGCTCGAGTTCACGGTGCTGTCCGACCCGGGCAGCCGGGTAGCCCAACAGATCGGGATCGTGTTCCAGCAAGCCGACGAGGTCCTCGATGCCCAACGCAGACTCGGCCTCGACCTGACCGAGGTCAACGCCGAGGGCTCCACCATGCTGCCGCGACCCACCGTCCTCATCGTCGACAGGGATCGCACGGTGCGTTTCGTGGACGTCCAGCCCGATTACACCGCCCGCACCGAAGTCGCCGACATCCTTGCCGCGCTCACCGGCCTCGCCACCGCCCAGACATGAGTCCGCACCACCGCCGCCACGCTGCATGAGCCGGGCGTGTTCGCGGCCCCTGGGCCTCGGCAGCTGACGGTGATCCAAGAGGTATTCCCGGACCCCGTCGCTGAAGGCGCGAACCCACTGAACCTCATCGTGCATGCGCCCGTGGACTCGAGCAGGGCCCGGCGATGGCATGGTGATGGAGGACGGCGACTCCAGACCCACCCGAGCGAAAGGCCAGGCTCAGCTCGTCGGGCCATCGAAGTAATCACCGTGTTCGAGGTCGTCGAGCAGGGTCGGGTGGGTTGGCGTCCAGCTCAGCAAGGAGCGAGTTCGGGCGCTGGAGGCGGGGGCGTCGATCGCGTAGGCGCCGGCAATGAACGAGACGTCGAAGAGCGGGCTGGCTTCCTCGAGCGTCATCGATTCGGCGGGCAGATCGAGCTTCCGTCCGATGATGTCGGCGATGGTGCGCAGGGTGATGCCGCTCTCGTCGGCTCCGTGCAGGCAGCTGCCCGCCGGCGCCTTCTCCAGTGCGAGGCGGAACAGGGTGGCCGCGTCGAGGCGATGGATTGCGGGCCAGCGGTTCGCGCCGTCGCCGATGTAGGGCGACACACCGGCCTTGCGGGCGGCTGCGATCAGCATCGCGATGAAGCCGTAGTCGCCGGGTCCGTGCACGGTGGGTGCGAGTCGGACGACGCTGGATCGCACGCCGCGCGGCGCGAACTGCAGGCAGGCCTGCTCGCCCGGGATCCGGAAGTGGGCGCTCGACGCGGGATCCGGTGCGTCCAGCTCGGTGCTCACACGTCCGGCGGTCATGGCGAAGGTTCCCGACGTCATGACCAGCGGCTTGTCGGAACCGACCAGGGCGTTGCCCATGGCGGTAATGGCGCCGGTGTCCAACCGGACGAGGCCCTCGGGGTCGGCGAAATCACCGCTGAAGGCCATGTGCAGCACGCCGTCGGCCTCCTCGGCCCCGACTCGCAGGCTGTCGAGGTCTGCGAGCTCACCGCGACGCACGGCCGCTCCCAGTGCTTCGAGGCGAGCGGCGGAGGTATCGGAACGGGCCAAACCGGTGACCGAATGGCCGGCGGCGATGAGCTCGGAGACGACTGCGGGTCCGGTGAGCCCGGAGCCGCCGGTGACGAATACATGCATGGGTGACCTCCTGGTCCGCAAATATTGTCAGTAACTGACGCTACGCGAAGCGGCAGTCACTGGCAACTCCTCTAAGCTCTACGGGTGCCACGCAACGGCGAGCAAGCGCGTCGGCGCCTCCAGCAGGCCGCGCTCGAGCTCTATGACGAGCGTGGCTACGACAACACGACCACCGCTCAGATCGCGGGCCGCGCCGGCGTCACCGAGCGCACGTTCTTCCGTCACTTCGCCGACAAACGAGAGGTCCTGTTTGACGGCGAGGCGGCGCTGCGGGTCGACCTCGAACGCGGCGTCGCCGAAGCACCCGACGGCCTCGACCCGCTCAACTTGCTGTTGTGTGCATTCCGCGCGGCGATACCGCTGCTCGAACGCAACCGGTCCTTCGCCGAACCCCGAAACCAGGTCATCGCCGTCACCCCGGCGCTACGCGAACGCGCACTCACCAAGGAAGCTTTGCTCACCCAGGCACTGACGACGGCTCTGCAGCGTCGCGGCATCAACGACCGCCTGGCACTGCTTGCAGCTCAGATCGGAATGGTCGCATTCACGCAAGCAACACTGAGCTGGTTCGACAATCCCGGCCATGACCTCGAGGACCAGTTGGCGCACGCGCTCGGCGACGTGCGCGCCCTCGCCTCTGAAAAGTAAGTGATTGACCGTGCCGCGAAGAGTGCGCGTGACTGCCCGGTCAGGGATCCCCGGTCACCGGGCGATCCGTCCGGGCCTTCTGTGACGCTCAGCGCCGGTCGACGTCTCTTCGATGCGCCACCCGTCTGACCCGCGCCGCGACGGGAGCGCCCGGCGGACAGCTCCGAGCCCCCGGGGATAGGAGAGATGGGTCCTCGGTCTACCCGAGTGCGATGTCCCCGGAACGTGTCGGGACGGCGTCGAGGGCAGCCAGCGTGGCGTCGTCGAGGTCGATCGCCGCGGCCGCGATGTTCTCCTGGAGGTGCTCCGAGTCGGCCGTTCCCGGAATGAGCAACACGTTCGGGGCGTGGCGCAGCAGCCAGGCGAGGCCGACCTGCGATGCGCTGACGCCGAGCGACTGTGCCGCGGCCAGGACGGCAGGCTCGTCGGTCACCTTCGCCATGCCCGGGAAGGCGCTGCCGAGTGGGAAGAACGGCACCCAGGCGATCCCCTCGTCGACGCAGAGACCGAGCAGGTCCTCGTCGTGGCGAGCCACGAGGCTGTAGGCGTTCTGCACGCAGGCGATGCCTGCCGGGATCGCCCGCTGCAGCCCCTCGATGGTCACGCTGCTGAGCCCGATGGCGCCGATCCTGCCCTCGTCGCGCATCGCGGTCATCACGGTGAGCTGGTCGTCGATGTCCACCATCTGGTCACCCTCGGGCCGGAGGCCGGGGCCGGAGTCCAGCCGGCGCAGGTTGACGAGTGGGATCTGGTCGACACCGAGGTTGGTGAGGTTGTCCTCGACGCTGGCCCGGATCTGCTCGGGCCGTTGCGCCGAGCGAAGGGGGATGCGCCCCCCACGGTCCGGGTCGGCGCCGACCTTGCTGGCGACCATGACGCCGTCGCCCGGTCGAGCCACCTCGCGGATGAGCCCGTTGACGAAGCCGTCGCCGTAGAACTGGGCGGTGTCGATGTGGTCGACGCCGAGCTCGATGGCGCGGCGCAGGACGGCGAGGGCCGTGCTCCGGTCGTCGTGCAGGCGCTCGAGCTGCATCGCCCCGTAGCCGACCCGCGACACGGTCCGTCCAGCGAGGCGGCCCGGGCCTCCCGGGCGGGGCGCGCCGCTGGGCGCGATGGTCGGGGAGGGGTTGCCGGTCGGGGTCATGGTGATCCGTCCTCTACGGTGGGGAGTGGAAGCGGAGGCGCCTCCGCTCATCTGACGGTACCACTACCGGAGGTCCCTCCGTTTCTAACCCGCCCGACGTGCCATCCCCCAGGACGCCTCCCGACCGTCCGACCGACCCCGACCGTCCGGGCCGTGCCGACGCGCGACGAAACCGGGCCACGCTCCTCGCCGCCGCCCGCAGCGCCTTTGCGGCCGCTGACGACGCCGTCCCCCTCGAGGCCATCGCTCGCGGAGCGGGCGTGGGGATCGGCACGCTCTACCGCCACTTCCCGACCCGCGAGGCACTCGTCGAGGCCACCTACGCCGCCGAGCTCGACGACGTCACCACCAGCGCCCCCGCCCTGCTCACCGAGCTCCCGCCAGACGCTGCGCTTCGTGCATGGATGGACCGCTACGCGGCGTTCGTGGCGACCAAGCGGGGAATGGTCGACACGCTGCGCGCCGGCTGGGCTTCCGGCGCCATCCCGACACCGGCCACCCGGGAGCGGATCACTGCGGCGATCGGCACGATCCTTTCCGATGGAGCGCGGGCGGGGTCGCTGCGCGCCGATGCCGACCCGGAGGACGTCACCGCCATGCTCCTCGGAGTGTGCCTCTCGACAGCAGCCACCAACACTCCGGAGCAGACCCCTCGACTGCTCGACCTCGTCGTCGACGCACTCCGCCCGGACATTGGCGCAGCTGACCTCCGCGAAGCGTAGGGGGCGAGCTTGCCGGTGACCAGGTAGTCCTTCACCCTCGGGAGGCGACTGTCGGCGGGCGGCCGAAGGGGCGGCCACGCGCCGAGCGTGAATCTGGAGCTCGACCGGAACCGGTCAGGGGCTGGCGTCGGTGCCGAGGGCCTGGAGGAGGTGCGGGCATGACCGCCAGCTCCGCCGCCGACGCGGTCCTCATCGCCGCCGCCATCGTCTGGATCCTCTGGAAGCAGACCAAGCCCGCCCCGATCAAGTCCCGGCTGCTGGTCGCCGCCCCCCTCGTCCTGGCCTACTTCGGCATACGGGACACCCCCACCGCCACGTGGACCGCGACCGCCGACCTCGGGCTGATCGCCCTGGCCGTCGTGCTCTCGGTGGTCCTCGGGGTGGCCCGCGGCTCCACCATCCGGGTGTGGCGGGCGCCCGACCGGAGGTGGTGGCGCAAGGGGTCCAGGGCCACCCTGGCCTGGTGGGGCGCGCTGGCCGTCGTCCGGATCGCCCTCATCGGCGTCGCCCACGCCGGCGGGCACCCCGAAGCGACCGGGCTCGGGCCGGTGCTGTTATCGCTGACAGGCCTTCCACGCCGGCAGATGCTGTCCAGGGCTCCGGGCGCCCGCCCGATGCCCGAACGCCAGCGGCCGCGCCGTGCTGCTCGTCGAGCAGAACGAGCGACGCGACGGGAGCCGTACCGGTGAGCGCCCGTTCGGTGCCCGGCACGTTCTGCTGGCCCGAGCCGGTCGGCCCTCGGCGGCCGGCGTTCTGCTGTCCGTTGCGCCTCACGGTGTCGTCGATGCCAGCGTCGTCGAATGCACGCTGCGCCGAGCAAGCGCCTGCATCACTGGGAACCGCAGCCATCTTGTCGATCTCGCCGGCACACGCCAGATCAACATCATCGACATCTGACGCGCGAAGAGAGCGCCCCGTTAGCTCGCGGCGACGTGGACGATGGCCGCGTCGACGGCTGCGACGATCAGCCGCCCGGCCTTGCGGAACCCGAGGGCGGCGACCACCTCCCGCCGCAGCGTGTCGTCGTCGCGGACCACCCCGTCGGACCGGATCCACCGCACGAGGGCCACCAGCTCCTCCTGGCGGTACTCGCCGATGGAGTCCCGGCCGGTGCGAATCGGGACCGGGCCTCGCCGAGCCGGCGAGGCATCGATCGGCGCGCCACCGGTCGGCGCCGCCGGGCCGCCCACGGGGGACGTCGGCTCGACGACCGGGGCACCCTCGACGGGCCCAGGACCGGGAGAGACGGGCGCGTCGTGCACGGGAGCCGGCGCGGGTGCCTCGTTGGCCGCGTCGGCCGCGGCGACGGCCAGGCGGTACGAGCGCAACACCCGCGCCACCTCGTGGTCACGGTGGCGGAGCCACTCGGACGACCAGATGCGGTGGACCCGCCAGCCGAGGCGCTCCAGCTGCTCGGGCCGGATCCGCTCCCGGTCCCGCGCCGTCGGTGACCCGTGGTAGCTCTCGCCGTCGGTCTCGATGGCGAGGACCATCCTCCCCGCCTTCGTCGGGTGGGAGGCGGCCAGGTCGATCGGGTGGGCCGACGCGCCGTACCCGGCGACCAGGGGGATGCCGGCCCGGCCGAGGTGGGCGGCGATGTCCCGCTCGATCGGCCCGCTCCCCGACCTGGCTGTCTGCGGGGGGGCGGTGCCGGCCGCGTGGGCCAGGTAGCCGGCCCACAGCCTGGCGCCGACGCTGGTGAGCAGGGCGGGGTCGAGGTCGGCGGGGGCGATCGGCGTCACGACGGTGACGGTGGCCCTCGCCCTGGTCGTCGCCACGTTGAGCAGGGGGGGTCCCGCGGACCCGTCGAGCGGGCCGAAGTCGCCCCGGCGGCCGACGGTGACCGCGAGGATCACCGAGTCGCGCTCGCCGCCCTGGACGGCGGCCGCGTCCCTGACCCAGACCGGCTCGATGGCGGACGCGGGGGATGCCCGGCCGGCGACGAAGTCGGCGAGGGCCCGGTCGTCGTCGCACGCCGCCTTCAATGCGTCCCTGACCCGCCTGGCGTGCGCCGCCCCGATCGTGACCACCCCGAGCGAACGCGCTCGGCTGGTCCTGGCGTGGTGCCTGACTTCGTCGACCGCGGTCTCGACGTCGCGGCCAGGGTCGGCGACGACGGCGCGCAGGGGGCTGCCGGGGCCGGTGCCGGGGAACGTCTCGAGCGCCCCGCCGTACAGCTCGGGCTGGGCGTTGACGAACGACACGAGCCGCTCGTCGCGCGAGCGGTAGTGGGTGGGCAGGGCGAAGACGGCGCCGGCCGGGAGCAGCGCGCCGAGCGCGTCGAGGACCGACTGGTCGCCGTCGTCGGGGCCGAGTTGCAGGGGATCGCCGACGACCACGGCGTGGTCGCCACGCGCCAGGGTCCCGACGGCCTCGGCCACCCCCACCCTCGACGCCTCGTCGATGATCACCGTGTCGAAGCAGCGCTGCGCCGGGAGGGCGGCGGCGGCGTCGGAAGGCGTGAGGAGCCAGCAGGGGCAGGCCGCGGTGAGCAAGTCGCCCGCCGCCCTGAGCAGCTCCCGCAGGCCGTCCCAGTCGGCCAGCCTCGGCGCCTGACGGTTGACCAGCTGGGCCTGGATCGGCTGCGCGGCCCTGGTCTCCGCGAGCCGGTCGGCGACCAGGTGGCGGACCCGGGCGGGCGTCCCGGCGACGTGGGCCCGGTCGGCTCGGCGGAACTCGTCGACGGCGCGGTCGGTGGCCGCGCCGTCGAAGTGGCTGATCAGCGGGTCGGTCACCACCCGGGCCGCCACCGACGACAGCCAGACCCAGTCCAGGGTGGCCAGGGCGCCGTCCGGCTCCGGGGCCCGCCCGACGATCTCGGCGAGCACGTCGGCGAGCCCGGCCTCGGTGAGCGCCGCTCGCCGCTCGGCCAGGTCAGGGAGCCGCATGAGGGTCTCGGTGTCGCCGCTGAGGGCGCCGAGGAGCTGGGACAGCTCGGGCGCAGGTCGCCGATCGAGGTCGTCCAGGCCCAGGAGGGCGCCGAGGGCGAGCAGGTCGGCGCGCAGCTGACGGGTGGCGGTGACGGCTCGCTCCAACTCGGGCGGGGGGACCGGGGTGCCGGGGGCCCCGGTGAGCGCCGCCCACCGGGCCTGCACCCTGGCGCCCTCGGTGGCGACCTGGCGGAGTCGGCGCCGATCCGGTCGACGTCCGGGCGTGGCCGCCTGCCTGAGGCGCTCCATGGCCGAGCGGGCACGACCGCCGGCGCCCAGGCCGAGGGGCCGCCGGCCGCCGAGCTCGAGCTCCTCGACGATCGAGCCGAGGGGGAGGTCGAGGAGGCCGGGCCCGAAGTCGCGCCGCAGGTCCTGCGCCGAGGCGAGCAGCTCGAGCAGGGCGCGCCACCCGGCCAGGTCACGGTGCGGGGGAAGGCCGCAACGGCCGGCGACGGTCGTGAGCAGCGCCGAGGCCTCCGGCCATGTCCTGGTGGCCACGGACACGGTCAGGGCTCTCGCCGCCTGGGCCGCCTGCACCGTGGTGACCGAGCTGAGGCGGTAGGCGGCGGACCACGGCGATCTGCCGGTCGCGACCCGCAGGCCGCCGAGGCCGACGAAGGCCCGCAGGGCGTCGCGCGCCGCCGCAAAACCGGCCTGGTCGAGTCGACCGAGGGTGGCGTCGTCGAGGCGGATCGGGCTGCGGTCGGCCGGCGCCACCTCCCCGAGCCTGGTCCTGGCCTGGTACACCGACACGCCCCACGGAGCGCGCAGCCCGTGAACCGACGCCTCGTGGGCGACCAGCTCGGCGCGCCGCTCGACGAGGGCCGCGGTGGCCTGGGAGGGAGGTTCGGGGCGTCTGACCGGCGCCGGCGGGGCGCTCAGCTGGGCGCCGACGAGCGGGAGGGCGTCGGTGCCGGTGTGGAGGTCGGCGACGAGCGATCCGAGGCCGGCCCGCTCGAGGCGACCGACGAGGGCGGTCGCCGCCGCCGGGCTGCCGGCCACGAACACCGTCGACCGGCCGGTGGCCGCCAGCGTGGCCACCAGGTTGGCGACCGTCTGGGTCTTGCCGGTGCCCGGCGGCCCGTGCACGACCACGTCCGCACCGGCGACCACCGCGGCGAGCACCGCCGACTGCGCGGCGTCGGCGTCGGCCACCAGCAGCTCCCCGTCGGGGTCGATGGCATCAGGTCCGGCTGCCGCGCCGGCGGTCGGCCCGGCGGCCATCGCGGCGACGGAGGGCCCGTGACCGGCGAGGGCGGCGACGAGCGGGGCGTGGGCGAGCAGCTCGGTGTGGGCCCGCAGGTCCCCGGCGACGACCTGGCGGCCCGGCGTGGTCGCCAACCGCTCGGCCCAGCCCTCCGCGACGCGGCGCACGGTGTCGACGAGCTGGTCGCCGGTCGGCTGGCGGGCGGGCGCGGCGGGGCCGCCGGTCGGCTCGTCCACGACCTGCTCCCCGTCGGCCTCCGGCGCGCCGTCGGGGGGCGTCGGACGGCCGGTCACGGCCATCTGCCCGGCGCCCCGATGATCCGCTGCATCCCTCACCTCCGACACGCCGTGACCGAGTCGCTGATCCTACGGCCGGGGCCAGCGCGATCCGGGGACCCGCAGGCGCGGGAGTGTGGGACGAGCCGGCGGGTGGGTACCGCCCTCCCATGGACCGCGCCCCCGACCCGCTCACCCGCCGCTTCGAGTTCCGCTTCGAGCGCGACGTGGCCAGGGCGTCGGCCATCTTCGGCGTCACCGCGCGCAACGCCTGGGTCGAGCTCCGTCCCGGTGAGGTGGCCGCCCGCTTCGGGCCCTGGTCGATGCGCACGCCGCTCACCAACGTGGTCGACGCCGAGGTGTCCGGCCCCTACGCGTGGTGGAAGGTCGCCGGTCCCGTCCGGCTCTCCTTCACCGACCGCGGCGCCACCTTCGCCACCAACAAGGAGGCCGGGGTCTGCCTGCGCTTCGCCCGTCCCCTCGCCATCGCCGTGCCCCGCGGTCCCCTGCGCAGCCCCGGCCTGACCGTCACGGTCGCCGACCCCGATGGTCTGGTCGAGGCGCTCGCCGCCCTCGGCGTCGGGGGACAGGGCACCAGATGAGCGCCCTCCGATCCCGTCGCTGGCGCGTCGCGGGGTCGTTGCCCCTCGTCGCCGTCGACCGATGGGGAGGGGAAAGGGGAACGCCGCGGCCCTCCGGCGCGGCGGTAGCTTGGTCCATGCGCGACGTCGAGGTCAGGTCCCCCGGCATCCGCCTCGGTCAACTCCTCAAGCTGGCCGGGATGGTCGACTCCGGTGGCGAGGCCGGCGCCCACCTGGCCGCCGGCGAGGTGACCGTCGGCGGCGTCGTCGAGACCCGGCGCGGCCGCCAGCTCCACGACGGGGACGAGGTGCGCTTCGGTGACGACGCCGTCCGGGTGGTGGTCTCCACCGTCCGGTCCGGGCCGCCGACCGGTTCCCGGACCCACCCGTGACCGGTCAGGGCAGCGTGACCAGGTTCATCCAGAACTGCTCGATCACCGCCATCGCGTCGCGGAAGTGATCGAAGTCGGCCGGCTTGACGATGTAGCAGTTGGCTCCCTCGTCGTACGCGCTGCCCACGTCGGCGGGGGCCGACGAGGTGGAGAGGACGGCCACGGGGATCCGGCGGAGCTCGACGTCGGCCTTCATCTCGCACAGGACCTGGTGGCCGGACTTGCGGGGCAGGTTGATGTCGAGCAGGACGAGGTCGGGGCGGCCCGCCTCGGCGTAGCAACCCTCGCGGCGCAGATAGGCGAGCGCCGCCTCCCCGTCGCCGACGGCGTGGACCGCGGCGACGCCCTTGGCCTCACGAAGGGCTTCCCGCGCCAACCGGACGTCCGCGGGGTTGTCCTCCACCAGCAGGACCTGTAGGGGCTTGGGGGGCATCGGCGTCGTCCTTCATGGGGATGGTGAATAAGAATCGGGAGCCGGTCGGGTCGTTGTCCTCGACCCAGATGCGTCCGCCGCCGCGCTCGACCAGGCGCTGGCAGATGGAGAGGCCGATCCCGGTGCCGGCGTAGTCGTCCTGGCCGTGGAGTCGCTCGAACATCTCGAAGATCTGGTTGCGGTGCTCGGCGTCGATGCCGATGCCGTGGTCGGCGACGCAGAGCTCCCAGACGTGGCCGTCGCGCCGTGCGCTGACCTCGACGCGCACCGCCGCGCCGGTCGGGGTGAACTTCACGGCGTTGCTGATCAAGTTGCGCAGGACCCGGGCGATGGCGCCGGCGTCGCCGGTCACCACCGGCAAGGGGCCAACGGTGAGCTCGGCGCCGTCGAGGTGCCGGTCCATCGAGGCCGTGACCTCGTCCATCACCTCGCGGGTGTCGATCCGGTCCTGGCGCAGGTCGGTGTGACCGGTGCGCGAGTACTCGAGCAGGTCGGTGATGAGCGCCTGCATGCGCTTCACCCCGTCGAGCACGAATCCGATGAACTCGTCGGCGTCGGGGTCGAGACGCCCCTCGTAGCGCTGGGCCAGCAGCTGGACGAAGCCGGAGATCACCCGCAGCGGCTCCGACAGATCGTGGGACGCGATGTAGGCGAACTGCTCCAGCTCGGCGTTGGACCTGACCAGCTCGCCGGTCGCCCGGGCGGACACCGCGACCGACGACACCAGGGTGGCCAGCACCTGCAGGAGGGCGAGGTGGCGCTCGTCGAAGTTGCCCCGCCGTGGCGAGGTCACCTCCAGCACCGCCCACACCTCCCCGTTCACCGTCAGCGGGGCCACCATCAGGGATCGGACGCCGTGGCGGATGCAGACATCGCGGTGGACGTTGCCCTCCTCCCAGACGTCGGCGCGGAGGTACGCCCGGTTGGTGGCGGCGGCCAGGCCCGAGAGGGTCCCGGCGGCGGCCAGCCTCGAGCCGGCGACCTCGGCCAGGGTGCCGGCGGCGTGGCGATAGACCAGCTCGTCCCCGTCGAGGGTCTGGACGAACGCGCTGGCCGCGTCGCCGATGCCGAGGGCGCTGGCACAGGCCGCCGCCGCGACGGCGTCGAGGTCGGGCCCGTGGCCGAGGAGCGCCTGTTGGCCGTCGAGCAACCTGGCGAGGTCGTTGCGCTCGGCGGCCAGGAGCTGCTCGAGCCGTTGACGGCGGCGGCTGGCGGCGCTGTAGACGACCAGGCCGGCGACGATCACCAGCCCGAGCACGCCCGCCAGGAACAGCACGGTGCGGCGCACGTTGGCCGCCGCGGCGTAGGCGGTGTCCTGGGGAACGGTGGCCACGACGGCCCAGCCGACATCGGGGACCGGCGCCCAGGCGGCTAGCAGGGAGACGCGCCCGTTGCGCTGGTCGCCTGCGCCCGACCCGCCCCGCAGGGCGGCGGCAACGGCCGGGTCGCGGCTGGCGTCGGGGATGTGGCCGGGAGCCAGGCCGGGCGCGCCGAGCACCTGGCCGGCGTGGTCGGCGACCTGCAGGTCGATCCCGCTTCTCGCGAAGTTGTCGACGTAGCTCTGGATGGTGGCCACGCTGTAGGTGATCAGCACGTAGCCGACCACAGGACCGGTCGGGGTGGCCCGGACGGGCGTGACCGAGGCCACGATGGCGTGGAGGGTGCGAAGAGCGGTGAAGCCGTCGGTCACGGTGGTGCGGGTAACGGGGAAGTGATCGTGGAAGTAGGGCCGGCTGGCCAAGTTGGTGCCGATCGGCACCGTGGCCGCCGCACTCGTGACCAGCACCCCGGTGGGGCCGGTGATGCCCACCCCGGCGATGCCGGGGATCAGGCGCATGGCCTCGGCCAGCCCGGTGCGCAGCGTGGGGCTGTTGATCGGGACGTGGGCCGCCAGCGCGGCGGCCAGGCCCGGGCTGGACGCCAGGGTCCGGTCGAGGGCGGTGATCTGGTCGAGCTGGTCGCGCACGAACGTGACTCCGACGCTCACCTCGGTCCTGGCCCGCGCCCGGACCTGACCGTCGATCGCCTGGCTGGACGTGCGCATGGCGCCGTACGCCAGCGCGAGGAGGGGGCCAGCCGCCAGCACGGCCAGGCCCACGATGGAGGCGGCCAGGCGCAGGCGGCTGCGGCCGACGGGTCTCGACGACCCGAGCCCGGTCATCGGGGGACGGCAGGCGAGCGTTTCGCCGGTGACCTCCCGCCGGGCTGAGCGAGGTGGGGCAGGCTGAGGGCCTCGAGCGCCTCGAGGTCGGGCCGCTCGGCGGCGCCCACGCCGGCGGGCAGGGACCGGGCGTCGTCCCCGGGGCCGGTGTAGCCGACCACGGGCGTGCCGGCGGCCACCTGCTCGACCTCGGCGCACAGGTCCCCGGCGCGAGCCGAATCGACGTGGCCGATCACGACCAGTCGGGGCGCCGTGGCGCGCACCATGTGCCGGAGGGAAGCGGTCAGGTCGGGCCCGGTGGTCACCACCTCGACGACGGCGTCGGCCCCGCAGCGGGCCAGCATCCAGGCCAGCTGGCGGCGCGCCATGGGGTCGGACTCGACGACCAGGGCGCAGCGCACGACCACGCCGGGTTCGGCCAGCCCGGGTTCGGCCAGCCCGGGTTCGGTCAGCCCAGGGTCGGTCAGCCCGGCGGCCGCCGTCGGACCCTCGGCCTCGGGTGCCCGGTGGGCGGCCCTGGCCGGATCGATGCCGACCAGGTCGGCGAGACGGGCCAGCAGCTCGTCGGGCGCCAGCCCCTTCTCCAGGTAGGCGAGCGCCCCCTGGTCGACGACCGACTGGCCAACCGAATCGGGATGGTTGGACAGCACCACCACCTCGGCCGACGGCCACCGCCCGGCGATGGCCGGCAGCGACGCGCGCCCGTCCATGCCGGGCATGGACAGGTCGAGCAGGACCAGACCGGGGCGCAGGTCGCCGGGGAGGGCGAGGGCGCTGGCGCCGCTGTCAGCCTCGCCGACGACCTCGAAGAGCCCGCTGTCGTCCAGCACGGCGCGGAGGAAGCGCCGGGTGGAGCTGGCGTCGTCGATGACGACGGTGGCGAGGGGGGTGATCGGCGGTGCGGAGGACGCGGGCACACTGTCTTATCGGCGGCGCCCCGAGAGTCCTGAACCCGGCCGGGACGTCGGCGACCGCTCCCAGTAGGGTCGACAGGCCGTGCTCAGCTCCCTCCGACCACTCCGGCACCGCGACTTCGCCCTCGTGTGGTGCGCCGCGCTGGTGTCCAACGTCGGGTCGTGGATGCAGACCGTCACCGTCGGTGTCCTGGTCACGGCGCGCACCGGCTCGGCCGGTTGGACCGGCCTCGTCGCGGCGGCCGCCTTCGTGCCGATCGGCCTGCTCTCGCCGGTCGGGGGTGCCCTCGCCGACCGGGTCGACCGTCGGCGCTGGCTGCTCGCCACGACCGTGGGCGAGACCGCCTTCGCCACCGCGCTCACCGTCCTGGCCGCCACCGGCCGAGCGTCGCCCGGCATCGTCACCCTCCTCGTCCTCGGCGGCGGGTCGAGCGCGGCGATCGGCTTCCCCGCCTACCAGGCCATGCTCCCCGACCTCGTCGAGACCGGTGACCTCGGCGCGGCGATCTCCCTCTCGTCGGCGCAGTTCAACCTCGGGAGAGTCGTCGGTCCTGCCATCGCCGGGGTCGTGGTCGTCGCCGGCGGGTACGCCTGGGCGTTCGGGATCAACGCGGCCAGCTTCGGGGCCACGGTCGTCGCCCTGCTCCTCGTGCGCCTCCCGGCGGTCGTCCCCGCGCCGGCCGAGCCGATCCTGCGCCGGTTGCGCGACGGGATGCGCACCGCCGGGTCCGAACCCCACTGCCGGCTGGCCATCGCGCTGATCGCGGTCACCGCCGTCACCGCGTCGCCGTTCATCGCGCTGGTGCCCGCCATGGCCATCGAGATCTTCCACTCGGGGGCGGGCGGCACGTCGGTCCTCGTGACCGCGCAGGGCGTGGGCGCGGTCGCCGGCGCCCTCGGCACGCCGCCCGCCGTCGCCCGTCTCGGGCGCAGGCGGGTGCTGGTCGCCGACTTCGCCGCCCTGTGCCTTCTCCTGGGCGTCTACGCGTCGTCGCCCGGCCTCTGGGTCGGTGCGGTGGCCCTCGCGCTGGTCGGGGCCACCTACATCGGCATCCTCTCGGGCCTCAACACCCTGGTGCAGCTCCACGCCCCGCCCGGGCACCGCGGTCGCGTCCTCGGCGTCTACATGATGGGGCTCGGGCTGCTCTACCCGGTCGGCGCCCTCGCCCAGGGCGCCGTCGCCACCACCGTCGGCCTGCGCACCGTCACCTCGGCAGGGGCGGCCCTGCTCGCCGTGGTCACGGCCGCGGTCTGGTGGCGTCGCGGCTTCGCCGTCGCCGACGACCCCGCCCCTGCACCCGTCCCCGTGCCGGCGGCGGTGGCGGTCGCGGCCCGCTCCGTCTGACGTGGGAGCGCAGCGGGCAGCCGCTGGGCGTGCGCCAGCTCCCCCAGCGGGATGGGTGCGGGGCGCAGCCCCGCCGGGCGCGCTGAAGGCGGTCGGAGACCCCTCCGTGGCCGCGGGGGTGGCCCGGCGGGCAGGATGGGGCCGGCGCAGCGACCGAGCCGCGCCAGGAAGGTGGAACCCATGGCCAAGCGGGCGTTCAGCGCGGAGGATGTCTGGTCCCTCAGGAGCGTCGCCGACCCCCAGCTGTCCCCCGACGGCGAGCAGATCGCCTGGGTCGTCGGCACCCCCGACCGGGACACCGACCGGATGGCCACGGCGATCTGGGTCGCGCCGAGCGACGGGTCCTCGCCGGGCCGGCCCTTTTCGGGCGGCCCCGACGACACCAGCCCACGCTGGTCGCCCGACGGCAGCCGCCTGGCCTTCGTCTCCGACCGGGGATCGGGACCGCAGCTGGTCGTGGCGTCGCTCGCCGGCGGCGAGCCCCAGGTCCTGACCACCGCACCCTCCGGGGTCAGGTCCCCCGCCTGGTCGCCCGACGGCGCCCGCCTGGTCTACGCGGCCAGCACCGGGGAGTGGACCGAGCCGGCCGAGCGCGAGCCGATCGAGGCCAACAAGCCGATCGTGCTCACCGGCCTGCGCAACCGCTTCGACGCCATCGGGTGGTTCGACGCCCGTCGCCGGCACGTGTTCGTGGTCGACGCGGCCGGCGGTGAGGGCCGCCAGGTCACCGAAGGCGACTGGGACGACGGCGACCCGTCGTGGACGCCCGACGGCCGGTCGCTGCTGTTCGTCTCCGATCGCTCCCGCACCCGTCACGACGCGGACCACGCGGACGTGTGGCTGGTCGCCGCGACCGGCAGGGGCCGGCCCCGCCGCCTGACCCGGGGCCTCGGCACCGCGGCGGGACCGCTGGCCTCACCGGACGGGGCCTGGGTGGCCTACGTCGGCCACGAGCACGACGACGGCGACTCGGCGTCCAACACCCACCTCCTGGTCGTGCCGACCGCCGGCGGGGAGGCGCCCCGCTCGCTCAGCGCCGAGCTCGACCGCCCGGTTTTCGGCGCCCTCAGGCCCATCGGCACCACCCACGCCTGGAGCGCGGACGGGGCCACCGTGGACCTGCTGGTCGGCGACTCTGGCGCGCAGGGAATCTACCGGGCCCCGCTCGCCGGAGGGCTGCCCCGACTGCTCGTCGGAGGCGACCGCCAATTGGCCGCCCTCACCGCCGCCGCCGGGCGCCTCGGCTTCGTCTCGTCGTGGCCGTCGGCGCCGCCCGAGGTGAGCTGCACCGACGCCGAGGGGAACGACGAGCGCGTGATCAGCGCGGCCAACGCCGAGGTGCGCGCCCAGGTCCGCCTGGCCACGGTCCGGCGTCGCGCCCACCGCAGCGAGGACGGCACCAGGATCGACTCGTTCGTCCTGCGGCCTGCGGCGTCGTCCAAGGGTCCGCACCCGCTGGTGCTGGAGATCCACGGCGGCCCCCACGGCTGGCACCCGCAGGGGTCGATGCTCGGCCTGTACCAGGCGCTGGCCGGCGCCGGCTACGTGGTGGTGCTGCCCAACCCGAGGGGCAGCCACAGCTACGGAGAGGACTTCTCCCGGGCCTGCACGGGCGACTGGGGCGGCGCCGACTTCGCCGACCTGATGGGGGTGGTCGACGACCTGGTCGCCGACGGCACGGCCGACCCTGAACGGCTCTACGTGGCCGGCTACTCCTACGGCGGGTTCATGACCACCTGGACCGTCGGCCACACCGACCGCTTCCGCGCCGCCTGCATCTCGGCCCCCGTCGCCGACCTGACCAGCATGTGGGGCACCACCGACATCCCCTTCTTCAACGAGCACGAGATCGGCGGGACGCCCTGGGAGGCCCCCGCCGCCTACGCCGAGCGGTCGCCGCTCACGTACCTGCGCAACGTGACCACCCCCGTGCAGCTGCTGCACTGGGACGGTGACCTGCGCTGCCCGGTGAGCCAGTCCGACGAGGTCTTCCAGACCCTCCGCCGCCTCGGGCGCGAGGTGGTGCTCGTCCGCTACCCCGGCGGCTTCCACGTGGTCCGCACCCCCTCGCAGATGGTCGACTTCGTCGAGCGCCACCTCGGCTGGTTCGCCGACCACTGACCCTCGCGGCCGTGGCGTGCGGTCGGCGGCTGGGCGTTGCGGCTGACGGCTCAGTGGCTGGCGCTTGCGGTTGGCGGCCGGCGGTCGGGCCGGCCGGCTGGGCGTTGCGGCTGGCGGGCCGGCCGGCTGGGCCGCGGCTGGGTGTTGCGGCTGGCGGGCCGGCCGGCTGGGGCGTTGCGGCGGGCGGGCGGGCCGGACCTCGGGGAGGCTGACGTCGGTAAACCACGTGAAGCGCCCCGAGACGGCGGGGATCCGGCCCGACCCGAGCCGCGCCCTGACCAGGTCGCCGCATCCGGACGCGAGAGGAGGGGCCGCACGGTGGCGGCCCCTCCTCGGTGCTTCATCGGGAGGTTGCGCTCCCGTGTTGCGGTGCTGCGATGCTCCCGTGCTGCGATGGTGTCCTAGGCGGCGATGATGTGCACGACGCCGAGGGACAGGCCGGCGGCGAAGGCCGTGGTGCCGAAGGCCTTGTTGAGCGCCGAGGCGGCCGTGGCGGTCAGCGAGGCGACGGTGCCGTCGAGGTGGACGGTGCTGCCGACCGGGGTGACCTTGACGTTGCTGCCGTTGAGCGCGAGCAGCGGGACGCCGATCGTGGTGCCGTTGACGGTGCCGGTCAGGGTGGAGTTAGCGGGATCGACCACGAAGTCGGAGAGCGTCACCTTGGTGGAGCCCTTGGTCAACGTGAAGCCGCTGCCCTGGTGGATGAGCACGCCGGCGATGTAGCCCGGCTTGTAGCTCGGGTCGGCGTGGATGACGGCCGTGCCGCCCGTGATCGGGAAGTGGATGGTCGACGTGGAGGCGGTGAAGGTGGCCGAGCCGTAGGGGGCCAGCTTGACGCCGAGGGATGTCAGCGCCTTGGCCGTGCTGGCCTCGAGGGCGACCGACGTCGACTTGCCCGTCAGGCGGGACACCTCGGTGGCCTTGCCCGTGTAGGTGTTGGCCGTGCCGGAGGCGATGATGTGCACGACGCCGAGCGGGATGCCGGCGGTGACCGCGGTGGTCCCGAACTTGGCGTCGAGGGCCTTGGCGGCCGTAGCGGTCAGCGCGGCGACGGTGCCGTCGAGGTGCACCTTGCCCGCGACGACGCTCACCGCGAGGTGGCTCCCGTCGAGAGTGAGCAGTGGCACGTCCGGGGTGGTGCCGACGGTCGCGTAGAGCATCGAGCCGCCCGGGTCGACGACGAAGTCCTTGACCGTGAGGCTCTTGGAGCCGGCGCTGAACTTGAGTCCCGAGCCGTAGTGCTCGACCGAGCCGATGACGTAACCGGGCTTGAAGCTCTTGTCGCTGTGGATCTCGGCGTAGCCCGAGGTGATCGGGAAGCTCACCGAGGGGACCGATGCGTTGAACGTGGCTGTGCCGACCGGCGTCACCTTGAGACCGAGGCCGGTGAGGGCCTTGACCGTGCTGGCGTTGAGATCGACGGTCGTGCTCTTGCCGGTGAGGTTGGGGATGGCGGTCACGGTGTCGGACGCGGCGGCGGCCGAGCTCGGCGGCGCGCTGCCGGCGGGGGCCGTCGTGGTGCTCGGGGTGGGGGTGCTCGACGACGAGCTGCCACATGCGGCGCCGGTGACGGCGAGTGCGCCGACCAGTGCGAAGGCACCAAAGCCTTTCTTGAGGTGGGTCACTGCGTTTCTCCTTCGTTGCGGTCGTGTGCGGGGTCTACGGAGCCCGAGGCTGACCTGGACGAGATGGTGACGTCGGCCACCCGTCGGCCGCAGAACCCGAAACCGCAGCAGGGTCGAGGTGCCGGGGCGTGCGCCGGCCTTTGGCCCCACCCGGTCGCCACGCGCCAGACTCGCGGCGATGGCGGAGATGGGCGGTACGGGTCGGGGAGAACTGGGCCCGGGCGCAGTGCTCGGGGATCGCTACCTCCTCGTGCGCCGCATCGGCGGCGGCGGCATGGCCGAGGTCTACGAGGCGAGCGACCGTCGACTCGGTCGCGCGGTCGCCGTCAAGGTCCTGCATCCGCACCTGCGCGACGACCCGCGCGTCACGCGGAGGTTCGAGCAGGAAGCCAGGGCGGCGGCCAGGCTCGCTGATCCTCGTGTCGTCGCCGTGCACGATGTCGGCGACGACGGCGGTGTGGGATGGATCGTCATGGAGTTGGTGCGCGGCGGCACCGTCGCCCCCCACACCACCGGCCCCCGGCCGAGTGACGGGTTCGTGCGTTCGATCCTGGCCGACGTGCTCGGAGGGCTCGGCGCGGCCCACCGCGCCGGTCTGCTCCACCGCGACGTCAAGCCCTCCAACGTGCTGCTGACCGAGCAGGGCCGGGCCAAGCTGGCCGACTTCGGCATCGCCAAGGCGGTCAGCGAACGCCAGGCCGATCTGACCGTGACCGACGTCGTGGTGGGGACCGCGGCCTACGTCGCGCCCGAGCGCGCCGCCGGCGCGCCGGCCAGCGTGGCGTCGGACCTCTGGGCGGTCGGTGTCGTCCTCTACGAGTTGCTCTGCGGCCGCAGGCCTTTCGGGGAGATGGCGCCGCTGCAGGTCGCCGTGGCCGCCCGTGACGGGACCCTGCGCCCGGACCCTCCCGGGATCGATGTGGACGCGCGCCTGGCGGCGGTCGCCCTACGGGCGCTCGCCACTGACCCGGCGGCGCGATTCGCCGACGCCTCGAGCATGGCCAGTGCGCTCGACGGCGCGGCTGGCGCGCTCGCTCTCCAGCCCGACGCGGGTGGCGCGCTCGACGGTGCAGGCCCTGTCGCGTCGTCGCGGCCCACGCTCCCACCCGTCGTCCCCGCTCCGACCGCGCCCGTCCCCGACCGCCGGGCCGGATCGCCGCCGCCGAGCCGTGCGCCGACCGAGACCGCGCTGACCGAGATCGCGCCGGCGGCGACGGCGGTCCTTGGCTCGCGCCCACCGAGCCTCGCCCCCACCGAGGCGATGGGAGCGGCGAGCGGCACGCCGGTCGGACCCGACCTCCCGCTCGTCGACGAGGCTGATGCCCGGCGCGGGGAGGCGCGACGCCGGCGGATCGTCGCGCTCGTGGCCGGCCTCGCCGCGCTGGCCGCGGTGCTCGCCGTCAGCCTCCACGGCATCGGGGGCAGCGGGTCGGCGTCGACCAGCACGACCCTGGCGCGTCCCGCAGCGGCTCCAGGCCCGTCCACCACCCGCGCCGGGGCCACCGCTCCCGCTCCTGCGGCGACCGCCATCCCTGCGACCACGGCCATCCCGTCGACCACGGCCATCCCGCCGACCACGGCCATCCCGTCGACCACGGCCAGCCCCTCGACCACGGTGCTGCCCTCGACCACGCTCGCCGCTCCCACGACCGGGTCGGGCATCGTCCCTCCGACACCCGGACCGGGTGGGGACGGCCACGGAGACGGCAACGGCCACGGGAAGGGGCACGGGAAAGGCGGCGACTGACCTCCCTCCGGCCATGGGCGCCGGCCGTGCCCCTGATCGTCCGCGGTGGTCGCGACCCGGACTGCGCTCGTCTCGCAGGTCTTCCGGGACGATCGACGGCGGTGCATGCGGGTTGGTGACCGCAGGTCGCGGCGGCTGGCGGCACTCGTCGAGAAGAGCGGCACGCGGCTCCGCCGGTCACCCCCTGCTCGTACGCTCGTCACCGGTGGATCGATCGAGGAGGACGTGAGATGAATCAGCCCGCCGGCGGTACCGGATCGGGGAGAGCGGCGGTACCCGGCAGCGAGCGGTCCGCCCTGGACGGGTACGAGGCGTCGGGCGAGATCGACGCCTCCGAGCAGGCCACGGTGACGGTCTACCTGCGCCGAGACCACGAGCCCGCTGGTCGGATGACCCGGGAGGAGTTCGCCAGCCGGCACGGTGCGTCCGATGCCGACCTCGCCGCCGTCCGTGCCTTCGCCGACGCCGCCGGCCTGCGCGTCGACCAGGTCGACCAGGTGCGCAGGGCGGTGGTCCTCCACGGTTCGCTCGGCGCGCTCAGCCAGGCGTTCGGCGTCGGGCTGCGCACCTACACCCACCCGCAGGGGGGCAGCTACCGGGGCCGGGAGGGCGCCGTCACCGTGCCCGCCGAGCTCGATGGTGTCGTGACCGCGGTCCTCGGGCTCGACGACCGCGGCCAGGCGGCACCGCAATGGCGGCTCAACCCCCACGCCACCGCCGGCTACGACCCGGCGCAGGTGGCGGCCGCGTACGCCTTCCCCGCAGGGACCGACGGCTCCGGGCAGACCGTGGCGCTGATCGAGCTCGGCGGCGGCTACCGCCCTGCGGACCTGACCGCCTACTTCGCCGGGATCGGCACGGCGGTCCCTTCGGTCACCGCCGTCGGCGTCGACGGCGGGTCCAACACGCCCGGCACGGCCAACGGTCCCGATGGCGAGGTCCTGCTCGACATCGAGGTGGTCGGGGCAGCCGCCGCCGGTGCGAAGGTGGTGGTCTACTTCGCTCCCAACACCGACCGGGGCTTCATCGACGCGGTGACCACCGCCGTGCACGACACCACCCACCGGCCCTCCGTCGTGTCGATCAGCTGGGGCGGTCCGGAGATCACGTGGACCGCGCAGGCCAGCACCCAGATGGAGCAGGCGTTGACGGACGCGGCCACGGTGGGCGTCACCGTCACCGTCGCGGCGGGGGACAACGGGTCGGCCGACGGGGTGGGTGACGGGGCCGCCCACGTCGACTTCCCCGCTTCCGCGCCCCACGCCCTTGCCTGCGGGGGCACCCGCCTGGTCGTCGCCGGCGCCGCCCCCTCGGCGGAGGTGGTGTGGGACGACACCGCGCAGGGCGGGGGGGCGACCGGAGGAGGGATCTCCGACCGCTTCGACCTGCCCGCCTACCAGTCGTCCGCCGGCGTGCCTTCCTCGGCCAATCCCGGTGGCCGGGTGGGCCGCGGTGTGCCCGACGTCGCCGGCGACGCCGACCCGCAGACCGGCTATGCCGTCCGCGTCGACGGCCAGGACCTGGTGATCGGCGGCACGTCTGCGGTCGCCCCGCTGTGGGCTGCGCTGGTCGCCCGGCTCAACCAGGCCATCGGTCGCGACGTCGGCGATCTGCACCCGGTGCTGTACGCCAACCCGTCTGCGCTGCGCGACATCACCTCCGGCACCAACGGGGCGTACGCGGCAGGCCCGGGCTGGGACGCCTGCACGGGCCTCGGCTCGCCCGACGGCACCCGATTGCTGGCTGCGTTGGGAGGAGCCAAGCCGGCCGGCCCGGCCTGAGGCCCCGGGGCAGAGGGCCCACGGGCCCGGTCGACGGTGACCTACTCGATCCCCTCGCCCTGCTCCTACGTGCCGGCCTCGGCGGCATCGGCTCCGCCAGCGGCCGCCCTGCGGGCGGCGACGTCGTCGTCGGTCACCGCGGGGTCGGCGCTGCTCCCGTGGTCGTCGACGGAGAACTCGGCGCCCTCGCCGGCCTGATCGGTACCGGTGTCGTCGCCCGAACGCCCCGGTCTGGCTTCGTCGGATCCCATCGTCGAACGGCTCGCTGGCATGGTCAGGACCTACCCACCGGCGACCGGGTCGACGCCACCCGGTTGGCGGCGACCCGGGCCCACGTGGTCGCCCCCTGTCACGAGCCGACGCCGAACCACAGGGCGGCGAGGTCGTCGTCGCCGTGGCCCGAGTCCACCGCCGCGGCGGCGTCGGCGACGATGGCGTCGAGCAGCCGGAGGCCGGGCCCCCCGGCCGCGTCCACGGCCAGCCCGGCGTCCTTCTGCGCACCCCTCAGCGCGAAGGAGGGCTCGAAGTGGCCGTCGATCATGGCCTTGCCTTTCAGCTGGGCGTAGGCGCTGTCGACCGGGCTGCCCGCGATGGCGTCGAGGAAGCTCCGGCCGTCGACGCCGAGTCGCTCGGCCACGCGCAGCGACGTGGCCGTGCCGGCGGTCACCGCGAGCAGCCGTGCGTTGACCACCACCTCGAGCCGCGATCCGACCCCGGCCTCACCGAGCCAGCTCTTCGTCGTCCCGATCGCGTCGAGGACGGGTTGGACCCGTTCGCGGACGTCCTCGGGACCCGAGGCCAGCACGGCAAGCTGGCCGGCCTCGGCTGGCTCCTTGGTCCCGAGCACCGGGGCGTCGACGAAGGCGATCGACGCGCCGGCGGCGAGCGCGGCCAGACGGTCGCATCCCTCGGCTCCGACCGTCGAGGCCTGCACCCACACCGCGCCCTCCGACATGGCGGCGAGCGCGCCGGCGCCCATGGCCTCGACGACTGCGTCGGCGTCGGCGTCGGCGTCGGCGTCGAAGAGCATGGTGACGACGACCTCGGCGCCCGTGGCGGCCTCGGCGGGGGTGGCGCAGACGGTCATGGCAGATCCGAGCGCATCGGCGCGGGCGCGAGTGCGATTCCAGACCCGCACGTCGAAGCGGCCTTGGCGATGTTGGCGGCCATCGGCGCGCCCATGGTGCCGGTACCGATGACGGCGACGGTGGACGGTGGTCGGGACATGCGGCTCCTCGGGTGCTCGATGGCCCGGGTGGGCCGTCGGCGCAAACGCAGGTCCGGCTCGGACGGCCTGGCCGTCACGGCCGTCGCACCCTTCCGGTACCTTCCACACCGATGGCGGCGGGGACGGGTGCGGAGGGGCGGGCAGCGACCGGGGCGCCCGGCTGCGGCGGTGGGGCGTGCTGACGGTCCACCGCGGGGCGCGCGGCGACGTCTTGGCATCGGGGCTGGCGGCCCTGCTGGCCTCCCCGGGGTCCGACGACCCCTTCGAGCCCGAGGTCGTCGCCGTCCCCACGCACGGGATCGAGCGGTGGCTCACCCAGCGGCTGGGGTCCACCCTCGGAGCCGGACCCGGCCGCGGCGACGGGGTGTGCGCGAACGTCGAGTTCCCCTTCCCCGCCCGTCTCGTCGGCGGGGTTACGGCCGCGGCGACGGGCATCGCGCCCGACGAGGACCCCTGGGCGCCGGAGCGGTCAGCGTGGGCGCTGCTCGAGGTGGTCGACGCCCACCTGGGTGAGCCCTGGCTCGGCCAGCTGGCCGAGCACCTGGGCCGCACCGGGAGCGACGCCGACCCGGACGAGTCGAGGGCCCACCGCCGCTTCGCCACCGTCCGACGGCTGGCCGATCTCTTCGACCGCTACGGCGTCCACCGCCCGTCCCTGGTCAGGGCGTGGGCCGCGGGGGTCGACTGCGACGACGACGGGCGGCCCCTCGACCCGGGGACGGCGTGGCAGGCGGAGCTGTGGCGTCTGCTGCGCTCGCAGCTGGGCGTGCCGAGCCCGGCCGAGCGCCTGGCCGGCGCCTGCCGGCGGCTCGCCGCCGATCCCGGGCTGGTCGCGCTGCCGCACCGGTTGTCGCTGTTCGGCCTGACCCGGCTGCCCGGCAGCTACCTCGAGGTCCTGCGGGCCGTCGGTGAGGCACGTGACGTGCACCTCTGGCTCCTGCACCCGTCCCCGGCCCTGTGGCGCGAGGTCGACGGGGCGCTCCCGGTCGCCGCCCCTCGCGAGCACCGCGCCGGCGGCGGAGCGGCGCAGGTGGCGCGTGCCGCCGACCCCACGGTGCCCCTCGCCCGCCACCCGCTGCTGCGGTCGTGGGGACGTGACGCCAGGGAGATGCAGCTGGTCATCGGCCCGAGCGGGATCACGCCGGAGGCTGCGCTGGAGGTGCCGTCCGGCCGGCCCTCGCTCCTCGGCCGGATCCAGCGCGACATCCGCGACAACGCGTGGCCGCCGGCGCCTGGCCCCCTGGAGGCCGGGGACGACAGCGTGCGGGTGCACGCCTGCCACGGACGCGCCCGCCAGGTCGAGGTGCTGCGCGACGTCGTGTTGCACCTCCTGGAGGACGACCCGACGCTCGAGGCCCGCGACGTCATCGTGCTCTGCCCCGACATCGACGACTTCGCTCCCCTGGTGCAGGCCACCTTCGGGGCTGGCGTGACGCCGGGGGCGGCGGAGCTGCGCGTCCGCCTCGCCGACCGGTCACTGCGCCAGACCAACCCGGTGCTCGCATCCACCTCCCTGCTCCTCGAGCTGGCCGCCGGGCGGGCGACCACGTCAGAGGTGCTCGACCTGCTCGGCTCGGCGCCGGTGCGCAGGCGCTTCCGCCTCGACGACGACGAGCTGGCGAGGATCGAGCGGTGGAGCCGTGACGCCGGGGTGCGTTGGGGTCTCGACGCCGGCTCCCGGTCGGCCTACCTGGACGCCCCGCTCGACGCCGGGACTTGGGCGTGGGGTCTCGACCGGATCCTCCTCGGCGTGGCCATGTCCGAGGACGAGCTGCCCATCGTCGGTGGGGTGCTGCCCCTCGACGACGTCGACAGTGGCGACGTCGACCTCGCCGGGCGCCTCGCCGAGGCCGTCGACCGGATCCAGGCGGCGGTCGAGTCCTTCGCCGGGGCCCATCCCCTCGCAGGGTGGACGGCGCGCATCGCCGACGCGGCCGACGCCCTCTTCGCGGTGAGCGGACCCGACGAGTGGCAGACGACCCAGCTGCGCGCCCTGCTCGACGGCGTCACGGGCGAGGCCGCGGTGGCTGGGAGCGGCGGGCGGCCGTTGGTGCTGAGCGAGGTGCGGGCGCTGCTCGCCGACCGCCTGCGCGGCCGCCCGACCCGGGCCAACTTCCGGACCGGCCATCTCACCATGTGCACGCTGGTCCCGATGCGGTCGGTGCCCCACCGCGTCGTCTGCCTCCTCGGCCTCGACGACGGGGCGTTTCCCCGCCGCGCCGCGGTGGACGGCGACGACGTGCTGGCCCTCCGACCCCGGGTCGGTGATCGCGACGCCAGGAGCGAGGACCGCCAGTTGCTGCTCGATGCGCTCCTCGCGGCGGGGGACCACCTCGTGGTGACCTACAGCGGACGCGACGAGCGGACCAACGCGCCGCGTCCCCCCTGCGTGCCAATCGGCGAGCTCCTCGACGTCGTCGAGATGACCGTGACCGGCGCCCCCGGTGCGGCGCGTCGGCAGGTCGTCGTCCACCACCCGCTGCAGCCCTTCGACGAGCGCAACTTCCGGGGCGGTCCCGGCACGCCGGGACGGAACGGCGCGTGGAGCTTCGACCGCGTGGCCCTCGCCGGCGCCAGGGCCCAACGCCGCGCCCCCGGCGAGGATCGCCCGTCCGGCGTCCTGCTTCCCGCCCCACCGGCGCCCGGTGACGTGCGCATCGACCAGCTGGTGGCCGTGGTCGAGCACCCGGTCAGGGCCTACCTGCGCCAGGGTCTCGGTGTGCGTGCAGGTGGCCCCGACGATGATCCCGACGACGCCCTGCCGATGGTCCTCGACGCCCTCGAGTCCTGGCAGGTCGGCGACCGGCTCCTCGCCGGTCTGCTCGACGGCGTCGACCCCCGGCGCGCCGGCGACGCCGAGGCGGCGCGCGGGACGCTGCCTCCCGGGCCCCTCGGGAGGGCGGAGGTCGGGCGGATCCTGCCCGTCGTGCTCGCGGTGGCGGACGCCGCCGGGCGCGCCCCGACCGGGGGAATCGAGGTCGACGTCGACCTCGGGGGGCGGCGGCTGACCGGCACGATCCCCGGCGTCGCCGGTGACACCCTCGGTCTGGTCACCTACTCCAAGGTCGCGGCCAGGCACCGCCTGGGCACGTGGGCCCGGCTCCTGGCCCTCGTCGCCGACCAGCCCGACCGCCCGTGGCGGGCCCGGCTGGTCGGCCGTCGCGACGACGGCGCCCAGGTGCTCACCTTGGCCGTCCCCGACGGTGACCCGGCCGTCAGGCGGGCGCGATCCGTGGCCCTGCTCGCCCAGCTGGTCGGCCTGCACGACCGGGCCAGGCGGGAGCCGCTGCCCCTCGCCGGCGGGAGCGCCTTCGCCTGGGTCACGGCCAGACGCCAGGGTCGCGATCCGGTGGCCGCGGCCAGGAAGCAGTGGGAGGGGCGCTTCGGTGAGGGCGGCGACGCCGCCCACCTGGCCGCGTTCGGCCGCGTCTTGGGGTTCGACGAGCTCCTCGCCGCGCCCCCCGATCCCACCGAGGCGGGGCCCGGGTGGGACGAGACGGAGCCGACCCGGTTCGGCCGGTTGGCCCAGCGCCTGTGCGCTCCGCTGCTCGACGCCGAGGTGCCGAGGTGAGCAACCCGGGGACGCCGCCGCCACCACCGTCACCACCACCACCGTCCGTTCGCGCGCCGCTGGGCGCGCCGGCCCCGTTCGACGTGTGCGGGCCCCTCCCGACCGGGCTCACCGTCCTCGAGGCGTCGGCGGGCACGGGCAAGACGTGGAGCATCGCCGCGCTGGTCGCCCGGTACGTGGCCGATGGCGTCCCGGTCGACGGCCTGCTGGTCGTGACCTTCACGCGGGCCGCGACCGGCGAGCTGCGCGACCGGGTCCGGGAGCGCCTGCGCGACACCGAAGCCGGGCTCGCCCGGCTGCTCGGCGCCGGAGCTGCCGGTGCCGGGGGCCACGCCCGCAGCCCCGGGACAACGACGTCGACGACCGACCCGGTGGTGGCCCTGCTGGCCGCCGACGGCCCGGAGATCGCCGAGGTCCGCCGCCGCCGGCTGGCCGACGCCATCGGCGACTTCGATGCCGCGACGGTCACCACGACCCACGGGTTCTGCGAGCTGGTCCTCTCCGGGCTCGGCACGGCCGGCGACGTCGACCGTGAGATCACCTTCGAGCCCGACACCGACGAGTTGGTCGAGGAGGTCGCCGACGACCTGTACCTCCGGTTGGCGGCCGACGCCGTCCCGGACTTCGGCCCCGGCGACGCCCGGCAGATCGCCGCCGCGGTGATGCGCCACCCCGGCGCCAGGATCGCCCCTCCGCCGATCGCCCTTCCGCCGATCACCACCGGCGGGGTGGCGGCGGACCGGGCCCGCTTCGCGACGGCGGTCAGGGACGAGGTGGCCAGGCGCAAGCTGCGCACCGCCACCCTCGGCTACGACGACCTGCTGCACCGCCTGGCCGACGCGCTCGGGTCGGGCCGGGCGGAGGCGGCCAGGGCCCGCTTCCGTGCCAGGTACCGAGTGGCCCTCGTCGACGAGTTCCAGGACACCGACCCGGTCCAGTGGCGCATCCTCGAGGAGCTCTTCGTCGCCCCCGGCTGCAGCCTCGTGCTGATCGGGGACCCCAAGCAGGCGATCTACAACTTCCGCGGCGCGGACGTCACCGCCTATCTGACCGCCGCGGAGCGGGCCACGACGACCGCGACCCTCGGGGTCAACTGGCGCAGCGATCCCGAGCTGCTCGACGCGCTCGACGGGTTGCTGCGCGGCGCCACCCTGGGACACCCGAGGATCGCCTATCGAAAGGTCGAGGCGGCGCTCGACCCGACCAGAGCCCGGCTGGAGGGCGCCCCGGACCCGGCCGCCATGCGGATCAGGATGCTGCCGGGTGACGCCCGGATCGTGCCGCTCCTGCGCAGCGGTCGGCCCTCCAAACCCGGCGCCCGCAGGGCCATCGCCAACGACCTGGCCGCCGACCTGGCCGGACTGCTCTCCGCCGTCCCTGCTCTCGTCCGACGCGACCGTGCCGGGGGCGAGCTCGAGCGGGAGGACCTGCACCCCGGGCACGTCGCCGTGCTCGTCAGCACCCACGACGAAGCCGAGCTGGTCCACACCGCTCTCGGACGGGCCGGCGTCCCTGCGGTCATCAACGGAGCAGGGAGCGTGTTCGCCGCGCCCGTCGCCTCCGAGTGGCTGGCCCTCGTCGAAGCCGTCGAGCGGCCGTCGTCGGAGCTGCGGGCCCGCACGGCGGCGCGCACCAGCTTCGTGGGGTGGGAGGACCCGCAGGTGGCGGCCGCGTCCGATGACGAGCTGGCCCGGCTGCAGGCCACGCTGCAGCAGTGGGCGGCCGTGCTCGAGCGCGACGGCGTCGCCGCCATGCTCGAATCGGTCACCGCGGCGACCGACCTGCCGGCGAGGATCCTCGGTCGGCACGGGGGCGAGCGCCACCTCACCGACCTCCGCCACATCGGCCAGCTGCTGCACGCCGAGGCGACCAGGGAGCGGATGGGGGTCAATGCCCTCGCCGGTTGGTTGCGCCAGCGGATCGTCAGGGCGGGCGACGACGGGTCGGCCGCCGAGGAGCGCACCCGAAGGCTCGAGACCGACGCCGACGCCGTCCAGGTCATCACCATCCACCGGGCCAAGGGTCTCGAGTTCCCCGTCGTCTACGCCCCCTACCTGTGGGCGACGGGTCACCGCAGGCAGGACGCGTTTCCGGTCTGCCACGACCCGGACGACCCGGGTCGGCGCGTCGTCGACGTCGGCGGCCCCTCCGGTCGGGGGCTGGTCGCACACCAGCTGGCCGCGGGCAGGGAGGACAGCGCCGAGGAGCTCCGGCGCACCTACGTGGCCCTGACCCGCGCCCGCCACCAGCTCGTCGTGTGGTGGGCCGGGTCCGACGACAGCGGCAGCTCGGCTATGGCCCGGCTCCTGGCCAGGAGACCGGACGGCGAGGTCGGAGAGCCGCTGCGCAGGCCGGTCACCGACGAGGAGATGGAGCGCCGGATCCGCGACGTGGCCGCGTGCGCGCCCGAGAGCGTCAGCGTCTCCCACGTCGGCCGGCAGGCCGAGCTCCGCTGGACGCCGCCGCGACGCCCCGACACGCCCCTCGCCGTCAGCGTCTTCGACCGCGCCCTCGACGCCGCCTGGCGTCGGTCCTCCTACAGCGCCATCACCGCGGCGGCGGCCCACGGCGACCGAGCCGTCGTCGGCAGCGAGCCCGACGATGCCGGCACGACCGACGAGAGCATCGCCGGGGGCGACGCCGTCACCGCCGACGCGTGGCCACCGGCGTCCTCGGACCTCCCTCCCGAGGTGGTGGTGTCGCCCATGGCCGATCTTCCCGGAGGGCCGGCCTTGGGCACGCTCGTCCACGCCGTGCTCGAGCGGCTCGACTTCGCCGCCACCGACCTCCGCTCGGCGGCCGCCGCAGCCGTGGAGGAGGCCGCGGCCGTGATCGCTCCGGTCGACGGCGTCGACCGGAGCATCCTCGCCTCCGCCGTCGCGACCGTCGTCGAGACGCCCCTCGGCGCCGACGTCGGCGATCGCCGTCTGCGTGACTTCCCGAGGGGCGACCGTCTCGACGAGCTCGCCTTCGAGCTGCCCGTCGCAGGCGGGGACCTGGCCGTCGGCACCGTCGAGGTGGCCGACGTCGCCGCGCTGCTCGCCGAGACCCTGGCCGCCGACGATCCCCTGGCGGCCTACCCAGAGCGCCTGGCCGAACCTTCCGTGGCCTCCTCGCTCCGGGGCTACCTGACGGGGAGCATCGACGTCGTCCTCCGGGCCCGTGGTCCCGACGGGACGCCGAGGTACCACGTGGTCGACTACAAGACCAACCGGCTCGGGCGGCGCGACGAGCCGCTCGCCACGGCCGCCTACGCGCCGTCCGGGTTGGCCGCGGCGATGATCGGCGGCCACTACCCCCTGCAGGCGCTGCTCTACTCGGTGGCGCTCCACCGCTACCTCCGCTGGCGCCAACCGGGCTACGACCCGGCCGTGCACATCGGCTCGTGCCTCTACCTGTTCGTGCGGGGCATGGCCGGCGCCCGCACCCCTCGCGAGGGCTCCCGTCCCTGCGGGGTGTTTGCCTGGACGCCCCCGCCGATGCTCGTCCCCGCGCTCTCCGACCTGCTCGACCGGGGCCGGCCGTGACGGCGACGCCGCCGGCGGTGGCATCTCGTGGACCCGTGGGAGGGGACCTCGCGTCGGACCCCCTCCTGGCCCGCAGGGCGTCGGGCCTGCTCGCCGATTTCCACGCCGGTGGCGTGGTGAGCGCGGCCGACGTGCACGTGGCGGCGAGGATCGCCCGCCTGACGGGTGAGACCGATCCGGCCGTCGGCGTGGCCGTCGCGCTGACGGTGCGCGGCCTGCGACTCGGGCACGTGTGCGTGGATGTCGGCCGGGCGGCGCGGACGGTGACCGTCGACGACGACCGCGGGGTCGACCCCGCCGACCTGGCGTGGCCCGATCCGGACCTCTGGCGGGACCGCCTGGCCGCCAGCCCGGCGGTGGCCGTCGGCGACGACGCCCCGACCGGTCGCCCGTTGCGCCTCGTCGGCCGTCTCCTCTACCTCGACAGGTACTGGCGCCAGGAGCGCCTCGTCGCCGCCGACCTGCTCAGCCGGGCCGACGGCGCCCCGGTGGTCGACGACGAGCGGCTCCGATCCGACCTCGACCGGCTCTTCGGGCCTGCGGCCGGACCCGGTGGGGCCGCCGGTGGGCCCGACCTGCAACGGGTCGCCGCCGCGGCGGCGGTGCTCTCGCGCTTCGCGGTCATCGCCGGCGGGCCTGGCACGGGCAAGACCACGACCGTCGCGCGCCTGTTGGCCCTCGTCGAGGGTCAGCACACCGCCGCCGGCCTCGCGCCCCCGCGCGTCGCGCTCGCCGCACCGACCGGTCGGGCCGCGTCGCGCCTCGGCGAGGCGGTGCGGCAGGAAGCCGCGGTGATCGACGTCGACGCTGCGGTCGCGACCCGACTGGCGACGACCGGGGCGTCGACGATCCACCGCCTCCTCGGCTGGCGCCCCGACAGCGCCTCCCGGTTCCTCCATGACCGGCGCAACCGTCTGCCCCACGACGTGGTGGTCGTGGACGAGTCGTCGATGGTGTCGTTGTCGCTCATGGCGGGGCTCGTCGACGCGCTCCGGCCCGACGCCCGCCTGGTGCTCGTCGGCGACCCCGAGCAGCTCGCTTCGGTCGAAGCCGGGGCGGTCCTCGGCGACATCGTCGGTCCGGCCCGGGGCGGTGGGGGCGTCCGTCCGGCCGCCAGGCGCCGGCTCGAGGCCGCGACCGGCGTCCGCGCCGGACCGGACACGAGCAGCCCGCTGGGCTCGGCCCTCGGTGACGGCATCGTGGTGCTCCAGCGCGTCCACCGCTTCGGGGGCGGCATCGGCGCCCTCGCCGCGGCGATCGCGTCCGGCGACGAGGACCGGACCCTCGAGGTGCTCGCCGCCGGGACCGGCGGGGTGCGGTGGTTGCAGGAGGGCGCAGGGGACGCGACCGTCAGGGACGAGGTGGTGACCGCCGGCGTGCGGGTGGTCGGCGCGGCGCGCCACGGTGACGGCGCGGCCGCCCTCGCCGCCCTCGGCTCGCTGCGGGTGCTCTGCGCCCACCGACGCGGCCCGGGCGGCGTGGCCGACGCCAACGACCGGATCGAGTCCTGGCTGGCCGCCGCGGTGGACGGCTACGGGGTGCCGGATCCGTGGTATCCCGGGCGCCCGCTCCTCGTGACGGTCAACGACGCGGACCTCGGCCTGCACAACGGCGACTCGGGGGTGGTGTGCACCGGGGACGGTGGTGGCCCCGTGGCCGTGTTCGAGCGGGCCGACGGCCTGGTGCGGGTGCCGCCGGCCAGGCTCGGCGCAGTCGAGACCCTGCATGCCATGACGATCCACAAGAGCCAGGGCTCGCAGTTTGCCGGCGTGGTGGTCGTCCTGCCGCCCGCGGTCTCGCCCATCCTCACCAGGGAGCTGCTCTACACGGCGGTGACCCGGGCGGTCCAACGGGTCACCGTGATCGGCGCGCCGGAGGTGGTGGCCGCGGCGGTGGCGTCGCCGATCACCCGGGCGTCGGGTCTGCGCGCCCGGCTCTGGGGCGACGACAGCGCCGGGGCCGGCTGATCGAGCAGGGTCACGCCCGGCGGCGCGGTCGGCAGGCGGACGGCCCCCGACGGGGCCGAGACCGTCGCGGGGCGCCCCCAGGCTCCGAAGCGGATCACGCTGCTCCCCGTCGCGGCCTGCTGGGTGACCCGGAGCGGGAGGGGCCGAGGGCCGGTGGACACCCACACGGTCTGGGTGGCGCCACCCTGCGCCGCGCCCAGGTGACTGACGATGCGCAGCACCTGGCGTCCGCCGAGGACCGCCGGGCGCATCTGCGGGTGACGTCCGACGGGGATGGTCTGCAGCACCGAGCCGAGGGTCACGCCGGCGGTGACGCGGGCGTAGGCGGCGTCGCCGTGGGCCAGCTCGACCCAGCGACCCCCGACGCGCACGGCGATCCCGGATGGCTCGGACGCCAACGCCTCGAGCGCCCGGGTGGACCCGAGCACGTAGGTCGCGGGACCGAGGACCACGATCGACAGGGTCAGGCCGCCGACGGCGTAGCGCTGGCGCCCCTCGCCGGGTCCGGAGTCCTGCACCGACAGGCCGTGGCCGCCGCTCGCCGCCGGCAGGACCGACGTGGTGACCACGTGGGCCCAGCGGGCGGAGGTCGCGTCCGCCAGCGCCCGGCTGAGCGTGGGGCCGCCGGGGCGGGACGGGGGGGCGGCGTCGTGCGGGGCCGTCGTCACCGGCAGGGAGCCGCGCGGGGCCGGCGCCGTCGGCGGCGGGGTGCCACCGGGGGCGTGGGCCGCAGGCCGGGTCGGGGCGCCGCAGGCGGCCAGCGCCAGGCCGAGGACGACGGCCGCGACACCGCTGCTACCTCGCGTCCCCGGCACCTCCCGGTCCTACCCGGGCCGCCCGCCACCGACCCGCCATCGCCGCGACACCGGGAGGTCACGACGCGTTCAGCCTGCCGTTCCCCTCGACCCGTACTGTCCCTCCCGTGGAGCCAGCAGCCGGAGGACTGGTCGACCGGGCCGTCGCCGGCGAGGACGCCGCCGCCTCGCCGGCCCGGAGGGCGACCGGCTCGCCGCCGGCGCCGGCCGTCGAGGTCAGCGGCGTCACCAAGTGGTTCGGGGAGGCCACCGCGCTCGACCGGGTCGACCTGGTGGTCGCCCCCGGTGTGGTCCACGGCCTGGTCGGGCCCAACGGGGCGGGCAAGACCACGCTCCTGTCGGCCCTGTTCGGCCTGGTCGTGCCCGACGAGGGCACCCTCCGGCTCTTCGGAAGGACCAGGGGGGAGGCTGGGTCCTCGTTCCTCGACGGCGTCGGCGGGTTCGTCGAGACGCCGCGCTTCTATCCCTACCTGAGCGCCAGGGCCAACCTCGACGGCCTGGGCCGCCTCGACGGCGGGGGGGCGTCCGCCCTGGTCGACGGGGTGCTCGAGGTCGTCGGGCTCGGTGACGCCGGTCGTCAGAAGGTCCGCGGCTTCTCCCTCGGGATGCGCCAACGACTCGGCCTCGCCGCCGCGCTGCTGCGCCGGCCCCGACTCCTGATCCTCGACGAGCCGGCCAACGGTCTCGACCCGGCGGGGATCCGCGATCTGCGGGCATCGATCCGCCAACTGGCCGCCTCCGGGCTCAGCGTGGTGCTCAGCAGTCACGACATGGCCCAGATCGAGGAGATCTGCGACGAGGTGACGGTGCTCGCCGGCGGCCGAGTGGTCTTCACCGGCACCCTCCCCGAGATGCGGGCGGAGGCACCGGAGCCGGCGTGGCGGCTGGCGACCAGCGACGACGACGCGGCCAGGGCCCTGGCCGCCGCCCGGGACGACGTGGCCGCCACCGGGCGCAACGACGGGGCCATGTCGCTGCGGGCCGGCCAGGCCGCGCTCGACGAGTACGTGGTGGAGCTCGGACGGGCCGGGGTCGCCGTGCGGGCACTGGCCCTGGAGCGCTCCGCCCTCGAATCGCTCTTCTTCCACCTGACCGGGGAGGAGGCGGGGCTCCCGTGACCGTGGCCGCCGATCCGTGGGCGCCGGTGCTCCACGCCGCCCCTACGACCCGACGCCGGGGCGGCAGCCTGGTGGTGTGGCGGATCGAGCTGGCCAAGCTGGGCCGCCAGGTGCGGGTCCGGATCGTGGCCGCCCTCTGCGTGGTGGCGCCCTTCGTGGTCGTGGCCGGCCTCCACGTCCAGAGCTCCACGCCGCAGGACACGCTGTTCGGCCGTTGGGCCCACACCTCGGGTTTCGCCGTGCCCCTCGTCGTCCTCGGCTTCGCCGGGCAGTGGGTGCTCCCGGTGCTCGTGGCCATCGTGGCCGGGGACATCTTCTCCGCCGAGGACCACTTCGGCACCTGGAAGACGGTGATGACCAGGTCCAGGACGCGCGGTCAGCTGTTCGTGGGAAAGGTGGCCGCCGCGCTGACCTACGCCCTCGCCACGGTGCTGCTCCTCGCGCTGGCCTCGGTCGCCGCCGGTGCGGCATCGGGGACGCAACCGATCGTCGGCCTCGGCGGCCAGCTGGTGCCCGCCGGCCACGCCACTGCGCTCACCCTGGCCAGCTGGGCCACGCAGCTCGCCCCCGTCTGCGGCTACGTCGCCCTGGCCGTCGCCGTCTCGGTGGCGGCCAGGTCGAGCACCGTCGGCATGGGCGTGCCGGTCGTCGCCGGCCTGCTCATGCAGCTGGCCACGCTCGTCGACCTGCCGGTCCCCGTGCGCGACGTGCTGCTGTCGACGCCGTTCAGCTCCTGGCACGGCTTCTGGGTCCTGCGACCGTTCTACGGCCCGCTGCGCCAGGGGCTGCTCACCAGCGCCGTGTGGGTCGTCGTCGGGCTGCTGGTGGCGTGGGTCGGCTTCCGTCGGCGGAGCGTCGCCGCCTCGTGAGGCGCGTCCTCGGCCGCCGCACCCGGCGGCGTGGCGTGGCCGTGGCTGCGGCGCTCGGCCTGGCCGGCGGCCTGTCGGCCTGCTCGGGCACGGGCATCACCCCGTCGCCGCTGCAGACCTCGGTGGCGTCCACCTTCGCCCACCTGTACCTCTACCAGCAGGTCGAGCAGGGCAACCCCGAGCCGCCGCTGGCCTCGCTGCGGGCCACGGCCAGCTGCCAGAAGGGCCTCCCCTCCACCGTGCAGGAGGGGTCGGGAAGCGACTGGCTGTGCAGCATCGTCTACCTGGTGGCGGGGCCGGCGACGCCGGTCACCGCCCGCTACACGGTCAACGTCCAGACCGACGGGTGCTACGCGGCCGACGGCGACGGCCCCCTCTCGGTCAACGGCTCGCCCACCATCTCCGGGTCGGGCAACACCCAGATCGTCAACCCGCTGTGGGCCTTCGACGGCTGCTTCGACGTCACCTGAGGCACGACACCACCTCGTCGCCCAACGTGCACGCAAGGTTCACCCGCCCGTCGGCTCGCCGGAAGATACCGGTCTTATCGTCACCGGGGAGTGGCCGCCGCAAGTGGAGCGGCCCTCGATCCGAGCGGCTGCCGAGGGTGGGCAGACACGACCTGGAGGTCTTCATGGCACGATTCAGATCGGCGCGCTGGCGCCACGAGCACCGGCGTCCGCTGCGGCGCCTGGCCGGGGGCGGGGCGGCGATGGCCCTGCTGGCCGGGGGCGGGGTGGCCGCCGCAGGCATCACCCACAGCGGCTTCGGGACCGCACGGGTCGGCACGCAGAACGCGGCCGGCGCCTACCTGCTGGCCACCAACCAGCGGATCAGTCCCGCAGGGACGCGGGCGGTGCTGCTCGACGGTTCGGGCGGATTCCTCAACGCGCGGATCCTCAGCTCGACCATCAGCCCCGACGGCAAGTACCTGGCCGCACTGACCTGGAACGACTTCCAGGGCTTCCTCACCATCATCGATCTCAGCACCAACAAGGTCGTGCAGCAGGTCGGAACCGGCACCAAGACCGACCCGAGCCTCGGCGACGGCACCGTCGCAGCCGACGGGCCCCTCTACTCGGCCGACGGCACGTCCCTGTGGTTCCCCCAGACCAGCGACCTGGTCCACTTCCACGTCAAGGGCGACGGGACCGTCGACGCCGCCACCAAGGTGACCATCCCGCTGGCCGAATCGCTCGGCAACCTCAACGGGGGGACCAAGACCACCCCGGACCTGCCCTCGGGCATGGCCCTTTCGGCGGACGGATCCAAGCTGTACGTCGCCCTCAACGGCACCAACCAACTGGGCGAGATCGACACCACCACCAACCAGGTCGTCAAGCTGGTAGAGGTCGGCAACGCCCCCCGTCAGGTCACCGTCGTCGGCAACCAGGCCTTCGTGACCAACGAGGGCGGCCGGCCGGCCAAGCCGGGCGACTTCACCAACCTCTCCGACGGCACCAACGTGGTGGCCAACAAGGTGACCGGCGCCGCGTCGACCGGCACCGTGTCGGTCGTCGATCTCGGCAAGGGCAAGGAGACCAAGGAGATCCCCGTCGGGCTGCAGCCGACCGCCGAGTACCTGGCTCCCGGCGGGGTCCTGATGGTCGCCAACTCCAACGACGACACCTTCTCGATGATCAGGACCTCCACCGCCCAGGTGGTGCAGACGGTCAACGTCAACCCGCTGCCCGGCTCGACGGTCGGCAGCTACCCCAACGCCATCACCATGCCCGACCCCCACCACATTCTGGTGAGCATCGGTCGGGACAACGCCCTGGCCGAGTACGGGTACTCGGGCCCCTACCAGCCCGTCCAGTACCTGGGGCTGGTCCCGACCGACTTCTATCCCGTCGGCGCCACCTACGACCCGGCGATCGGCAAGATCGTGGTGACCAACGACAAGGGCATCGGCTCGCGCGGCCCGGCGTCGACCATCGACAAGGGCATCGACACGAGCCCGGCCCCGGCATCGGTCACCGGCCTCAACACCTACGACGACACCGGCTCGATCACCGAGCTCACCATGCCGAGCATCGCCCAGCTCGGCACCTACACCCACCAGGTGTTCACGAACAACGACTGGGAGCACCTGCTGGCCAGGCAGGCGCGCGGCAACCCCAACGCCGAGCCGGTCGCCATCCCGACGGCCCTCGGCAGCCCGTCGAAGATCAAGCACGTGTTCCTCATCATCCGGGAGAACCGGACCTACGACCAGACCCTCGGCGACATCGGCAAGGGCAGCAGCGACGCCGCCCTCGCCCAGTTCGGGCAGAAGGTCACGCCCAACGCCCACGCCCTGTCCAACCAGTTCTCCCTCTTCGACAACTTCTACGACGAGGGAACCCTCTCCGCCGACGGGCACAACTGGCTGACCCAGGCCGACGCCAACGACTACATCGAGAAGGAGTTCGGCGCCTTCTACCGCAGCTATCCCGCCCAAGGCGGCGACGCACTGGCCTACCAGCGCAACGGCTTCATCTGGAACGCGGCAGCCAAGGCCGGCAAGACGGCCAAGTCCTACGGCGAGTACAACAACTACGAGAACCTGCCGAGCCCCACGCCTTCGTGGTCGCAGTGGTACCAGGACAGCCAGATCCTCGAGGGCAAGGCGTCCGGCCCCCTGCCGGTGCCGGAGTCGGCCAGCTACACCTACGCCGACATCCCCTCGCTCAACGCCATCGACGACCACACCTACCCGCCGTTCAACCTCGACATCCCCGACCAGTACCGCACCGACGTGTGGCAGCAGAGCTTCGACAAGCAGCTCAACCAGGGCCGCGTCCCGAACCTGAACCTGCTCTGGATGCCCGACGACCACACCTCGGGCAACACCGGTGCCGACCCGGTCCCGACCGCCGAGGTGGCCGACAACGACCTGGCCGTCGGACGGATGATCTCGAAGATCTCGCATTCGAGCATCTGGAAGAGCTCGGCGGTCTTCGTGGTCGAGGACGACACCCAGAACGGCACCGACCACGTGGACGGCCACCGGGGGCCGCTGATGATCGCCAGCCCCTACGCCAAGGGCGGCGCGGTCAACCACACCTACTACACCCAGCTCAACGTGGTCAGGACCATCGAGAACATCCTCGGCATCGCCCCGATGAACCAGGAGGACCGGGCTGCGGAGCCGATGTACAACGCCTTCACCAACACCGCCAACCTCCAGCCCTACACCACCCGCCCCAACCAGATCCCGCTGACGACCGGCGTCACGACCACCACCACGGCGACGCCGGCACCGGCGCCCGCGGCGGTGACGCCCGCCTCCAAGGCGGCCGCGGCCACCCCGCCGGCGAGCGCCTCGCCCGTGAGCATCGGGGTGCCGAAGTCGGAGTGGACGACCTACGAGCAGTGGTCGGTCTGGGCCCGCAGCGGGCACTTCGGCGGGCGCACACCGATCGCCGACTGGGCCAACCCGGCGCAGCTCAACCACTACGACTGGTACAGCTCGCACGGTTGGAAGGTCCCGTACCCGGGGGAGCGGTCGATCCTCACCCCCGGCCAGGTCCCCGGACACAACCTGCCGGCCAACTACCTGGGCGACTGAGCCTCGCCAGCTGACGAGTAGGGAGGCGGGCTGCGGCTGCGGCCCGCCTCCTCGCGCGCCGTGGCGCCGTCAGCGGTCCGTGGCGCCGTCAGCGGTCAGCGGTCGTCGACGACCGCCCGCAGGCCGGTGAGCAGCCGGTCGACGTCGCCGTCGTCGTTGTAGGGGGCCAGACCGACCCTGACCCCTCCCGCGTCGCCCAGGCCGAGGTGCCGGGCCGCCTCCTGGGCGTAGAAGGTCCCCGCCGGGGCGTTGACCCCCCGGTCGGCGAGGAGGGCGGCCACCCGCTCGGAGGCCACACCGTCGACGGTCAGCAGGAGGGTCGGGGTCCGCCTCGCCGCCCGGCCGTGGACCGTGACCGCGCCGAGGTCGGCCAGCCCGGTCTCGATCCGACCCCTGAGCCGGTCCTCGTGGGCCTCGACGGCGGCCATGCCGGCGAGGACCCGCTCCCTGCGGTCTCCGGCCGTCCCGCCGATGGCGGCCAGGAAGTCGATCGCCGCGGTCGTGCCCGCCAGCAGCTCGTAGGGCAGCGTGCCGAGCTCGAAGCGCTCCGGGACGGTGTCCGCCGACGGGGCCAGCTTGTCGGGCCTGATCGTGTCGAGGAGGGCCGGCGACCCGGCCAGCACCCCGCAGTGGGGGCCGAGGAACTTGTAGGGGGAGCAGGCGTACAGGTCGGCGCCGAGGGAGCCCAGGTCGACCGGCGCGTGCGGGGTCAGGTGCACGCCGTCGACGTAGGTGAGGGCGCCGGCCTGGCTCGCCAGGCGGCCGATGGCAGGGATCGGAGGCCGGGTGCCGATGAGGTTGGACGCGCCGGTGACGGCCACCAGGCGGGTGCGAGACGACAGGCAGGCGGCCACCGCGTCGGCGGCGAGCTCGCCGGACGCGGCGTCGAAGTCGGCCCAGCGGACGGTCGCACCGGCGCCGTCGGCCACCTGCACCCACGGCCGGATGTTGGCGTCGTGGTCGAGCCGGGTGACGACCACCTCGTCGCCGGGCCCCCACGTCTTGGCGAGCGCCCGCGACAGGTCGTAGGTCAGCTGGGTCATGCTCCGACCGAAGACCACCCCTCCCGGATCGGCGCCGAGGAGGTCGGCGACCGACCGTCTGGCGTCGACCACGACGGCGCCGGCCCGCCGGGAGGCCGCCGTCGGTGCACCCAGGTTGGCGATCCCCGCAGTCAGCGTGGCGGCCACCGCCGCCCCGACCGAGTCGGGCACCTGTGAGCCGCCCGGCCCGTCGAAGTGGGCGACGCCCTCCTCGAGGGCGGGGAAGTGGGAGCGGAGCGCTCCGACGTCGAGATCCACGGGTCCTCCAGACCGGTCAGCGGTTGACGGGGGCCCGGCCGCCGGCCACGGCCACGCCCTCGGCGGCCAGCAGCCTGGCCTGCTCGGCTTCGAGTCCGGGCACCAGGCGTCCCGAGACGGTGACGACCCGCCACCACGGCAGGCCCTCGCTGGCGGCCAGCACCGCGCCCACGCCCCGCCCCGCCCCGGGGAAGCCGGCCTGGGCGGCCACGTCGCCGTAGGAGACGACCTCGCCGGGGGCGAGCGACGCGACGACGTGGACGACGCGCGGGCGGAACCCGGCCGGCAGCGCTCAGCCCCCGAAGCGGACCGGGATCGAGCGCGGCCCGCGGACCTGCCCGGCCGCCCAGGTCACTGCCTCCGGGTCGGCCAGCTCGAAGTCGGGACGGCGGGCCAGCCATGCGTCGACGGCGACGCGCAGCTCCATGCGGGCCAGGTTGGACCCGAGGCAGCGGTGGATCCCGAGGCCGAAGGCGGCGTGGCGGTTGGCGGCCCGGTCGATGACCACCTCGCCGGCGCGGTCGAAGGCCTCCGGGTCCCGGTTGGCCGCGGGGAAGGGGAGGAGCAGCCAGTCGCCGGGCTCGAGGCTGGAGCCGCCGAGGTCGACAGGCTCGGCCACCATCCTCGCCATGGTCACCGGCGCGTAGGCCCGCAGCAGCTCCTCGACCGCGAGCGGCGCGATCCCCGGCTCGGCGATGATCCGCTCCCGGTCGTCCCGGTGCGACGCCAGGTGCCAGAGCGACGCGCCGATGGCCGACCAGGTGGTGTCGATCCCCGCCACCATCAACAGCAGCATCGTGCCCCTGACGTGCTCGGGCGCCAGCCTGGCCCCGTCGAGCTCGGCGTCGATCAGGTAGCTCGTGAGGTCGTCGCGGGGCTCGGCGGCGTGCTCGGCGATCCTCGCGTCGAGGTACTCCTCGAACTCGGTGAAGCGCTCCTGGCGCTCCTCGAGGGGCAGGTCGACGTCCTCGAGGGTGACCTTGATGAACCGGCGGAACTGGTCGGCGTCGGTGAGGGGAAAGCCGAGCATCCTGGCGATGACCCGGACGGGGATGTGCTGGGCGTAGTCGACGGCGGCGTCGACCACCGTCTCGCCGCCGGCGATCCGGGCGTCGATGTCGTCGAGCAGCTCCTCGCAGGTGGCTCTCGTGAACGGCTCGAGGGCGGCGATGGCCTTGGGGGAGAAGGGCGGGAGCAGGAGCCGCCTGGCCAGGCTGTGGAAGGGCGGGTCGGAGGTGATCGGGGGCGCAGGCCCGATCGGTGCCGGGAGGTCGACCTCGGTCGGGCGGTTGTCGCTCATCACCACCCCCCTGGACGTGAAGTGCTCCGTGTCGTAGGCCACGGCGGCGACGTCCGCGTGGCGCACGGGCAGCCACGCGCCTCCGTAGCGGTCGGTGTGGGCGACGGGGCAGCGGGCGCGCAGGTCGTCCCAGATGGGATAGGGGTCGGCGGTCCAGACGGGGTCGGTGTGGTCGAAGTCCGCGGCCCAGTCGGTGACCGGCGGGTGGTGGCCCATCAGGCGACGATCTCGATGGCAAACTCCGGGCAGTTGGCGACGGCCAGCTCGGCCTGGTCCTCCGAGCCCGGAGGCACCACGCCGCCGTTGCGCTCGTGGGCCTGACCGAGGTCGTCGACGTCGAACAGCTCGGGGGCGAGCGCGTAGCAGCGGCTGTGCCCCTGACACCGGTCTTGATCCACCTGGACCCTCATGGTCGACCCCCCTTCGCCGACGCGGCCGTCGGTCGTCCGAAGCGTAGGGCAATCGCGGCCCCCCGGCCGGGCGCGCCCCCGCCCGACGACGCGCCTACCTTGGTCCCGATGCGGGCGAGCACATGGCGCGCCCCCGGCGCCGAGGCGGCGTCGGCCGGTCCGCTCCGGCGGATGAAGCTGACCGCCACGCTGGCGCTGGTCGTCGCGGCGGCGGTGTTCGTGGCCAGCTCGATCGTCGCCGGTGGCCACGGCCAGCTCCTGGCCTTCGTGCGCTCGGGCGCGGAGGCGGCGATGGTCGGCGGTCTGGCCGACTGGTTCGCCGTCACGGCCCTGTTCCGGCGACCACTCGGGCTGGCGATCCCCCACACCGCGCTCATCCCCCGCAAGAAGGACGAGCTGGCCACCAAGCTCGGGGAATTCGTCACCGGTTACTTCCTCACGCCCGCGGCGCTGCAGCGCCAGATCACCGACGCCGGCGTGGTGGCCAGGGTGGGCAGCTGGCTGGCCGACCCCGACCATGCGGCCCGGGTGGGCGGCGAGGCGGCCACCCTGGCCGAGCGGGCTCTGGCTGCGGTGGAGGACGCCGACATCGTCGACGCCATCATCGAGCTGGCCCGCAGGGACCAGGCCCGCCGCTCGTACGCGCCCATCCTCGGCCGGCTCCTCGCCGCCGCGGTCGACGGCGGGGCGACCCGTCCCCTGGTCGACGTGCTGGCCGCCCGGGCGCACGACTACCTGGACGCGCACGTCGACGACCTGCGCCCGACGGTCAGGCGCTTCATCGAGGACCGCAACTGGGTGACGTGGCTGGTCACCACCGACCGCTTCGTGACCAAGCTGCTTCGTGACACGGCGACCGAGCTCGGGGCGATCGGCGAGGACCGCGACCACCCGGTGCGCGTCGGCCTCGACCGGATCCTGCGCGACGTGGCCGCCGACCTCTGCGACGACCAGGCGACCGCCGAGCAGGTCGACACCGTGGTGGCCAGGCTGCTCGACGACGGGGCGGCGCGGGACGCGCTGACCGGCCTGGTCAACGACGCGGTCGCGTCGCTGCGGGCGTCGCTCGTGGCCCCCGACGGCGAGCTGGCGGCCCGCATCGCCGCCCTGGTCGCCCGCATCGGCCGGCGACTGGTCGACGACGACGACCTGCGCGACGACATCGAGGCCCGCATCGGGTCGCTGGTCGTCCACGGCGCCGAGCGCTACGGCGGGGAGCTGACCCGGCTGATCCGGACCCAGGTGGGCGACTGGCCGGCGGCGGCCGCGTCCCGGCGCATCGAGCTCGCCGTCGGCCGGGATCTGCAGTTCATCCGGATCAACGGCACCATCGTCGGCGCCCTGGCCGGCCTGGCCATCCACGGCCTGGCTCTCCTGCTGCCCTCCTGAGGGAGAGGTGCGTCAGGCAAGGGCCATCGCCGCGTGGAGGGCGATCCCGGTGACCATGGCGTCCTCGTCGATCCGCATCCGGTTGGAGTGGTTGGGCGCGGGCTTGGCCACCCCCTGGGGGGCGGCACCGAGGAACGCCATCGACCCGGGGACCTGCTGGAGCACGTACGACCAGTCCTCCGCCCCCATCATCGGGCTCGGCATCAGGATGGCCTTGCGCCCGACGAGGCCGCCGGCCACATCGAGGGTCCGCCCTGCGGCGGCCGCGTCGTTGACCGTCACCGGGTAGCTCCCTTCGAGGATCTCGACCTCCGCCCGACAGCCGTGGGCGGCGGCCACGTGCTCGGCCACCCGGCGCAGCCCGTCGATGGCCAGCTGCCGGGACCGGTCGGACACGGCCCGCACGGTGCCCGCGCAGACGACCGACTCGGGGATGACGTTGTAGGCGGTGCCGGCGACGATCCGGGTCACGGTCACGACGGCCGGATCGAACACCGGCACCGTTCGAGTCACCATGGACTGGAGTCCCGTGACGATGGCGCAGGCCACCGGCACCGGGTCGACGGCGTCATGGGGCATCGACGCGTGGCCGCCCTCGCCGACGACGGTGACGCGGAACTCGTCGGCCGAGGCCATCAGCGTGCCCGGCCGGCAGGCCACCACGCCCGAGGGGAGGCTCGGCGTGACGTGGATGGCGAAGGCCCGGTCGACGGTGCCGTGGTCGGCGAGCAGCCCCTCCCGCAGCATCACCTCGGCGCCACCGGCGCCCTCCTCGCCCGGCTGGAACATCAGCACCACCCGGCCCGCGAGCTCGGCCCTCCTGGCCTGGAGCAGCCGCGCCGCACCGACGAGCATGGCCACGTGGGCGTCGTGGCCACAGGCGTGCATCCGCCCCTCGACGCCCGACGAGAAGTCGAGGTCGGTGTCCTCGGGCATCTCCAAGGCGTCCATGTCGGCGCGCAGCAGGGTGGTCGGACCCTCCAGGTCGCCGTCGATCACCGCGACCACGGACGTCGTGTCCCCGCCGGGCGCGCCGGAGAGGCCGATCCCGTCGAGCTCCTCGATGACCGTCGCCTGCGTGACGGGCAGGTCGAGGCCGATCTCGGGATGGCGGTGGATCCTCCGGCGCAGCGCCACGGCCGCGTCGAGGGCGGCCCCGGCGTCGGCCAGGAGCGCAGGGTCGGGCCCCTGCCCCGGCTCGGGTGCAGTCTGGTCGGTCTGGTCGGTCACGTCGGCTCCCCCGTCCTCGCCTCGCCGCCCGGTCCGGGTCGGCGCCGAGATGCTAGGTGTCCTGGCCGGCGGGCGCAGGTGCGTCCCGTCCCGTCTCGGCCATGGCCTGGCGGCCGAAGACCTGCTGGGCGGTGATGGTCCGCTCGCTGCGGGAGCGGCCGAGGAAGCTCACCCCCCAGTGGGCCAGCGCCGAGACGCGGTTCTTGAAGCCGGTCAGGAAGACCAGGTGCACGAAGACCCAGAGCAGCCAGCCGATCAGGCCGGCGACGCGGATCGGGCCGACGTCGGCGACCGCGTGGAAACGGGCGACCGACGCCATCGTGCCGAGGTCCCGGTAGCGCAACGGGCCGATCGGCGGCCGACCGGTGGCGCGCCGCTCGATCCCTTTGGCGGCGTGGCGGCCCGACTGCATGGCCACCTCGGCGACCCCGGGCAGGTCGTCGAGCCCCATCAGATCCCCGACGACGGACACCTCGGGTCGTCCGGGCAGCGAGCAGTCGGGCCCGACCTCGACCCGTCCTGACCGGTCGAGGGTGACCCCGTCGGCTCGGGCGAGGAGCTCCCCGATCGACGCGCCCCGCACGCCGGCGGCCCACACCTTCACCGCCGCGTCGATGCGACGCAGGGCGGGGTCGGGGGAGTCGATGTCGACGCCGCCCTCGTCGACCCCGCTCACCATCGACCCGAGGCGGATGTCCACCCCGAGGCGGCGGAGCTCGGCCGCCGCCTTCGCCGAGAGCCGGTCCCCGAAGCCGGAGAGGATCTCGTGGCCGCCGTCGAGGAGGATCACCCGGGCCGTGGCCGGGTCGATCGAGCGGAAGTTGTGCCGGAGGGTCCGCCGGGACAGCTCGGCGATCTGGCCGGCCATCTCGACTCCGGTGGCGCCTGCGCCGATGACCACGAAGGTCAGGTAGGCGGCCCGGCGGGCCGGCTCCGGCTCGAGCTCGGCCAGCTCGAACGCCCCGAGGATCCGGCCCCGCAGCTCGAGGGCGTCGTCGATGGTCTTCAGGCTCGGCGCGTGGACGGCGAAGGCGTCGTGGCCGAAGTACGACGAGGTCGAGCCGGCCGACACCACCAGGCTGTCGTAGCGGGTCAGGGTGCGCCGGCCGACGACCTCCGACACGACGATGCGCTCGTCGAGGTCGACGTCGACGACGTCGCCGAGCACCACGGCCACGTTGGTTTGCCGCTGCAGCACCTCCCGGGTGGCGGGGGCGATCTCGCCCGGCGAGAGGATCCCCGTCGCCACCTGGTAGAGCAGAGGCTGGAAGAGGTGGTGGTTGGTGCGGTCGATCACCGTGACGTCTACGGGCGCCCCCCGCAGGGCCTTCGTCGCGAACAGCCCACCGAAGCCGGCACCGACGATCACCACGCGGTGTCGGGCTCCCTCGGTCCTGCGGTCGGTCACGGCCATCTCCTCGGTCGGCTGCCCTCTATCGCTACCCTCTTTCGCTACCCCCGGAAGGCCGGCCGTCCCGCCGGGCCCCCGGCCTCCTCCCGGCGGGCGGCGCCGCTCGGGCAGAGTGATCGGCGTGCCCGACCTCGCCGACCTCGTCGCCGCCCGTCCCGGGCCCGATGCGGCCATGGATGGCTTCCTCGCCTGGGTGGACGGCCGTGGCCTGCAGCCGTACCCGGCGCAGGAGGAGGCCCTGCTCGAGGTGTTCGCCGGATCCCACGTCATCGTCGACACCCCCACCGGGTCGGGCAAGAGCCTGATCGCCCTCGGCGCCCATGTGGCCGCCGCCTCCGCCGGCCGCAGGAGCTGGTACACCGCCCCCATCAAGGCGCTGGTCTCGGAGAAGTTCTTCGCCCTCTGCGACGACCTCGGCGCCGACCGGGTCGGCATGCTCACCGGCGACGCGACCATCAACCCCGGCGCCCCGGTCATGTGCGCGACCGCGGAGATCGTCGCCAACCTGGCCCTCCGAGGGGGCGCCGACTCGCCGGTCGGGCAGGTCGTGATGGACGAGTTCCACTTCTACGGCGACCCGGACCGGGGGTGGGCGTGGCAGGTCCCCCTCCTCGAGCTGACCAGGGCCCAGATGATCCTCATGTCGGCGACCCTCGGCGACACGTCGCGCATCGAGGAGGGCCTGGCGCGACGCACCGGCCGGCCCGTCGCCGTGGTGCGCTCGGCCACCCGCCCCGTCCCGCTCGACCACACCTACCGCAAGACCCCGCTCCACGAGACCGTCGAGGAGCTGCTCGCCTCCGACCGGGCCCCGCTCTACATCGTGCACTTCACCCAGGCGGGCGCGGTCGCGCAGGCCCAGGCCCTCACCTCCGCCCAGGTGACCGACCGGCCGGGACGCGAGGCCGTGGCCGCCGCCACGGCGACGTTCCGCTTCGCCCCCGGCTTCGGCCAGACCCTCTCGCGGCTGCTGCGCCACGGCATCGGCGTCCACCACGGCGGGATGCTGCCCAAGTACCGGCGGCTGGTCGAGCGCCTCACCCAGGCGGGCCTGCTCCGCGTGGTGGTCGGCACCGACACCCTCGGCGTCGGCGTCAACCTCCCGCTGCGCACGGTGGTGCTGACCGGGCTGGCCAAGTACGACGGGCGCAGCTCGCGCCTGTTGAGCGCCAGGGAGCTGCACCAGATCGCCGGCCGGGCCGGCCGGCCCGGCTACGACACCTCCGGGCTGGTGGTGGTGCAGGCCCCCGAGCACGTGATCGACAACGAGCGGGCCGTCGAGAAGGCCGCGGGCGACCCCCGGAAGCTCCGGCGCCTGGTCAGGTCGCAGCCCCCCCGCGGCTTCGTGGCGTGGGACGAGGCCGTCTTCGCCCGTCTCGTCGCCTCGCCGCCCGAGGCCCTGCTCCCGCAGTTCAAGGTGAGCAACTCGCTGCTGCTCCAGGTCCTCGACCGGCCCGGCGACGGCTGCCTGGCGCTGCGCCACCTGCTCACCGACAACGACGAGGCCCCGGTCGCTCGGCGGGCGCACATCCGCAGGGCCATCGCGCTGTACCGCTCGCTCCTCGCGGCGGGCGCACTGGCCCGATCGGACCGTCCCGACGAGCAGGGCCGCTGGGTCAGGGTGCCGGCGGGCCTCCAGATCGACTTCGCCCTCGACAACCCGCTCAGCCCGTGGGCGCTCGAGGCCCTGCCCCTCCTGGACCGGTCGTCGCCGGCGTGGACGCTCGACGTCGTCAGCGTGGTCGAGGCCACCCTGGACGATCCGGGCCCGGTCCTCGCCGCCCAGCTGGCCCGGCTGAGGACCGAGACCCTCACCGCGCTCAAGGCCGAAGGAATGGAGTACGAGGCTCGCCTCGAGGTCCTGGACGGCCTCGAGTACCCCAAGCCGCTCCGCGAGTGGACCTACGGGCTCTTCGACGCCTACCGGGTCGTCAACCCCTGGGCGGCGGACCACAACATCCGACCCAAGTCGGTGGCGAGGGACCTCTACGAGCAGGCCATGACCTTCGGCGAGTACGTCGCCCACTACGGCCTGGCCCGCTCGGAGGGCCTCGTGCTGCGCTACCTGTCCGACGTCTACAAGGCCCTGGTGCGCACCGTTCCCGAGGACGCCAAGACCGACGAGCTGGTCGACCTGACCGAGTGGCTGGGGGAGCTCGTTCGCCAGGTCGACTCGAGCCTGATCGACGAGTGGCAGCGGCTGGCCACCCGGGCGGCGGAGGTCGATCCAGCCCGGCCCTCCGCCGGCCCTCCCGCCGTGGCCGACGAGGGGGAGGCGCCGCCGGTGACGGTCAACACGCGGGCCTTCCGCGTGATGGTCCGCAACGCGGCGTTCCGTCGCGTCGAGCTGGCTGCCATCGGCGACGTGGCCACCCTCGCCTCGCTCGAGGGGCCGGGCGGCTGGGACCGGGCCACGTGGGAGGCGGCGCTGACGGGCTACCGGGCCGAGCACGGGCCGATCGGGACCGGAGCCGACGCCAGGGCCGCGACGTGGCACCGGGTGGAGGTCACCGGGAGCGCGTGGGCCGTGCACCAGGTGCTCGACGACGCCGACGGCTGGCACGACGTGGCCATCTCCGGCCAGGTCGACCTGGCCGGGTCGGACGCCGCCGGCGCCCCGGTGTGGGTGACGACCGGCCTGGGCCCGGTCTGATGTCCGGGGGCCTGGCCGCCGCGGCCTCCGCTCAGGGGCGGTCGCCCGGGCGCTCCCGGGAGGAGTCGATCCCCGGCCTGGTGCCACCACGGGGGGCGAAGCGCGCGTGCTGGTAGCTGGCCCGCAGGCGGCGCAGCACGCCGACCCGGTCGTACCAGGCGGGCTCGACGTTGGGCCGCAGGCTGCTCTCGGCGTACGTCTGCTTGGCCGACGGCGCGTCCTCCTGCGAGCCCAGCGCGCCGCGGAGCTCGGCGACGTCGTCCTCGCCGGCTGACTCGACGTCGAACATCTGGCCGAAGCGCTCGACCGCCTCGTCCATCTCCGGGTTGCTCAAGGTGATCGCCTGGTGGCCCCGGCCGAGCTCGTCGAGGCGGCGCAGCACCGCCTTGCGCGCCTCGTGGTCACCACGGACCCGCGCCGCCAGGCCGTGGTCAGAGCGCTCGTCGAATCGGCCGGCGAGCAGATCCTTGGCCGACTCCCTCGCCGCGATGTGCTGCACCAGCAGCTTGGCGGCCGATCCCCGATCCCAGCGCACCTCCACGTCGTCGCCGCCCTCCAGGGTGGCCGTCGCCCGCCGCCACTCCGCGAGGAGCCGCTGGATGGCGTGGTTCTCGGACAGGAGCACGTCGACCGCGTCGTCGGGCGGCCCGCTGGTGTCGTGGCTGTCGGAGGTGGCGGTCATCGGCTCGTCGGTCGGCTCGGCGTCATCACCGGGATTGTTCCCGGTTGCGGCCGCGTCTACGCCACGAATCGATCACCAAACCGCGCTAAAAGTGTCCAGCGCCCCGCGACGCGACGGTCATCCCTCGGTGACGTGCAGCGCCCCGTCCTCGGGATCGACGGGCGCCTCCTCGCCCATCGGACCCACCTCCCCCTCCTCCCCGTCGGTGTCGATGGCGATGGCGTCGTCGGCCGCCACATCGGCAGACGAGCGGCGCTCGCCGAAGTCGGGCGTCTCGCTGGCCGCCCGCTCAGCGACCGACTCGCCGGTCACCTGCTCGTGCACGGTGACCGGGTAGGCCGGGTCGCTGCCGGCGGCGATCGAGTGGTCTCTCGGCAGCAGCCTGGCCCCCTCCTCCAGGGTCTCGACGTCCTTACCCGGCACGGTGTCCTGCACCTCGTCGGGAAGGCCTTCGACGGCTGCGCTCTCGGTGGGATTCGAATCCGGCATGACCACCTGCTACCCACCCGCCGGGGCGCCGACGCACCTGCCGGCGCGGCCGCGGCGCCGCGCCGTGGTTGGCGGGGACCCCGGAGCGGGAAGGACTGTTACGTGAGCGACGCCCGACCCGACGCCCGGACCACCCAGCGAGCCGACGAGCTGCTGCCCGAGGAGCGGGCCGCGGGGACCGACGACGCCGAGGTCCAGGCGCACGCCGTGCTGGCCGACTCCGACGAGCGGTCGGACCGCTCGGACGACCACGACGGACCGGGGGCCGAGCACCGGCCCTCCGGGACCGACGTGGCGCCCTGAGCACCCTGCCCTGAGAACCCTGCTCCCTGGGAGCCGTGCTCCCTGAGAGCCGTGCGCCCGGGGTGCTCAGGCCTCCCGCAGCGCAGGAAGCAGGTCCTTCTCGGCCCAGTCGATGAAGCGCCCCTGCTCGTCGGCACCGACCTGCACGAGGGCGATCTCGGTGAAGCCGGCGTCGAGGAAGGGGCGGACCGCGTCGACGAAGGTCCCGACGTCGTCGCCGCACGGGATCGACGAGGCCACGTCGTCGGGGCGCACGAACTGGGATGCCGCCTCGAAGCCGGCGGTGCCAGGTAGCTCGGCGTTGACCTTCCAGCCACCCCCGAACCAGGAGAAGAGCCGGTGGGCCCGCTCGATCGCTGCGTCGCGGTCGCTCCCGAAGCTGACCGGGATCTGGCCGACCCTGGCCCGGCCCTGGCCGCCCGCCGCGTCGAACATCCGGCCGAGCTCGGCCTCGGGCTCGGTGGCGATCATGAACGCGCCCTGCTCGGCGGCGAGACGACACGACTCCGCGCCGGAGACGGCGACGCCGATCTCGACGGGCTGGCCGGGCAGGTCCCACAGCTTGGCCGAGTCCACCTCGAAGTGCTCGCCCCTGACGTTGACGTAGCCGCCGTCGAGCAGGCTGGCGATGATGGTCACCGCCTCCGCGAGCATCTCGTGGCGGGTGTCGGCGTTGGGCCAACCGCCGCCGGTCACGTGCTCGTTGAGGTTCTCGCCGGCGCCGAGGCCGAGTCGGAACCTGCCCTCCGAGAGCAGCGCGACCGTCGCCGCCTTCTGGGCGACCACGGCCGGGTGGTAGCGCTTGATCGGGCAGGTCACGTAGGTCATGAGCCCGATCCGCTCCGTCGCCTGGGCGGCCGCCCCGAGCACCGACCAGGCGTAGGGGGCGTGACCCATGGCCTCCACCCACGGGAAGTAGTGGTCGGAGATCACCGAGAAGTCGAACCCGGCGGCCTCGGCCGCCTGCAGGTCGCGCACCAGCTCCCGGGGACCGGTCTGCTCGCACATCATCGTGTAGCCGAACTGCGCCGTCCCAGATCGAACCATGCCAGAAAGAGCCATGCCGGCCTGATGCCCGTGCCGCCGCGACGGGAAACAGATCCTCCCGGGTGCGTCGCCACGCAGGCGCGGCTGGCGGGACGGCCCAGGAGGTCCTTGACTGTGCTCCACGTCACCTGGGATGGTGGCGCACCGGGTCCCCGGTCGGGAGAGGAGCTCGAGGTCTTGACCGCTGTCGTCGTCGTCCTGCTGGTCGTGGTGGCGCTGCTCCTGGTCGTGGTGACCGGGCTGCTCAGGAGCCACGCCGACATCGTCAGGGCCCTGCACTCCCTCGGTGTCGGCGTGGGCGATCCCGCCGGGGAAGCCGGGGCGCAGGCGCCCGCCCCCGCCGCGCCGGTCCACCTGAGCGCCGGGCCGCCCCTGCCGGGCGAGCGGTCATCGTCGAGCGCCCACGACGTGGCCGGCGTCGACCCCGGAGGCGACGCGGTCGTGGTCTCGGTCGGGACCGAAGGCAGGACGCTCCTCGCCTTCCTGACCTCGGGCTGCGCGACGTGCGCCACCTTCTGGTCGGCCCTGTCGAGCGCCGAGGCCCGCGCCGCGCTGCCCGCCGACGTCCGGGTCGTCGTGGTGACCAAGGGTCCGGAGTGGGAGAGCCCGTCGGCCATCGCCGGCAAGGCCGCCAGGGGGCTCCACGTGGTGATGTCGACCGACGCGTGGACCGACTACGAGGTGCCGGGCTCGCCGTACTTCGCCCTGGTCGACGGGGCCAGCCGCCGGCGGGTGGGGGAGGGCGTGGCCAACCAGTGGAGCCAGATCACCGATCTCGTGGCCCGCGCCGGCCGCGACGCCGAGGCGGCCACGACGTCGGGCCGGGCGGCCGCCGGCGGCCTGAGCGGCCCCGAGCGGGAGGCCGCGACCGACGCCGAGCTGGCCGCGGCAGGCGTCCTCCCCGGGGACCCGAGCCTCTACCCGGGCCGCATCGGCGCCGAGCCGGCGGACGCCGGGCGCCCGGCCGGGCCCTGATGGCCAGGCTGATCTCCCAGGGCATCGAGGCGTGGCTGCCCGACGGCTGGGAGGGTCGCGTCTTCCGGCGGGGCTCGAGCCACGGGGCCGTCTCGATGCCCGTCGCCCACTTCGCCACCTTCGCGCTGCCCGCGGCCGTGCCCGACTTCGGCGGCGGCGTGCCGGCGGCGATGGCGCCCACGGACATCTTCACCGTGCTGTTCGAGCACGGTCCCGAGAGCGTCGGCACGACCCTCTTCGCCCGGTCGGGGATGCCGCGGCCGCTCGAGGTGTCGCACTTCCATCCCTACACGCTGCGTCGGGGGGCGCCCGGGCAGTCGGGGACGCAGTGGTTCTTCACCGAGGGTCGGCGGCCCTGGAGCCTCTACGTCGTGCTGGGGAGCCACGCGCTGCGCCACCACCTCGTCCCCCGGGTCAACCGGATGCTCGACCGGGTCACGCTCCACCCGGCCGGCTCGAGCGTGGCCGGGTGACGCCGTGATCCTCCTCGGTCCCTACCTGATGGCCTCGGCGCTGCTGGTGGTCGCCGGCGCGGCCAAGGCGGCCAGGCCCGCCGACAGCGGACGGGCCCTGCGCCAGGGGCTCGGCGGCCCGACGGTGCCGGTCTGGACGGTCCTCGTGCGCGTCGGGGCGCTGGTCGAGGCGGCGCTCGGCGTGGCCGGGATCGTCCGTCCCTCGACGCCCGTCGCGGCGGCCATCGCCGCGTCCTACGCCGCCTTCACCGCCTTCGTGCTCCTCGCCCGCGCCAACGGCGGACCCCTCGCCACCTGCGGGTGCTTCGGGACCCCGGACACGCCCCCGACGCTCGGCCACGCCATGGTCGATGTCCTCGCCGCGTGCTCGGCGGCGGTGGTCGCCGGCGCCGGGCCCGACGCGCCGATCGGGCGCATCCTCGCCGGCCAGGCCGACCACGGGGTCCCGCTCGTCGCGGGTGCCGTCGCCGCCACCTGGCTCGCGGTGCTCGTGCTCGTCCCCCTGGCCAGGCTTCAGGCGCTGCGGGCCCTCGACCCGCCGCCGCCCGTCGTCGGGCCGCCCGCACCGACAGGAGCCACCCGATGAGCGTCGTCGACCGGATCTCCTCGGTGCTCGAGCGCCGCCTGTCGCGGCGCAGCTTCGTGGTCCGCAGCGCCTTCGCCGGCAGCGCCCTGGCCACCGGCGGCGTCGGCTACCTCGTCAAGCCGGGCACGGCCTACGCCAGCCTGTGCACCTGTGGCGACTCGGCCTGCGGGTGCGGGAGCACCTGCTGCGCCGGCTACACCGAGTTCTGCTGCGTGGTCAACGGCGGCTACAACTACTGCCCGGCCGACACGGTGATGGGCGGGTGGTGGCGCGCCGAGGGGTCGGCCTACTGCTCCGGCCCGCGCTACTACATGGACTGCAACGCCACCTGCGCCTGCAGTGGCGGGTGCGGCAACGGCTATGCCTTCTGCGACCCGGGCTGTGACGGCGGCTCCTGCGGCTGCGCCGAGGGCAGCTGCGACAACTACCTGAGCAACTGCTTCCAGTTCCGCTACGGCCAGTGCAACCAGGACGTCGGCTGCATCGGGCGGATCAAGTGCCGGGTCGTGACGTGCGTGCCCCCGTGGGAGATCGACCCGACCTGCACCAGGACCAACGCGGAGGACGACTTCACCGCCAAGCAAAATGCCGCCTGCCTGACGTCGGGCCCGACCCCGCCACCGCCGCCCGTGGCGGTGTGCGCCTCCCCGAAGACCAAGTGCGAGGTGGTGGCCATCGCCCCCTCGGTCGACACCAAGGGGTACGCGCTGGTCACCGCCTACGGTCGGGCCTTCTGCTTCGGCGACCAGCGCTACGCCGGTGAGGTGCACCGCCTCCTCGCTCAGCCCGTCGTCGGGATGGCCACCAACCCCCTCGGCGGGTACTGGTTCGCCACCGCCAACGGCCGGGTCGTGCCCTACGGCAACGCCGTCTTCCACGGCGAGGCGTACGGCAGATACCCGAAGAAGATCGTCGCCATCGCCGCCCACCCCTCCGGGCTCGGCTACTGGCTGCTCACCTCGGCCGGCCGGGTGGCGCCGTTCGGCTCGGCGGCGTCGCACGGTGACGCCGTCGACCGCCACTTCCCGACCGCCTTCGTGGCCATGGCGCCGACGTCGACCGGCGCCGGGTACTGGCTGGTCACCTCGGGCGGGAGGGTGATCGCCTACGGCGACGCCGTGCACCGCGGCGACCTGGCCGCCACCCGGCCGAGCTCGCCGGTCGTGGGCATCGCCGCGAGGAGCGACGACGGCGGCTACTGGCTGGCGACCGCCGACGGCGGCGTCTTCTCCTTCGGCGACGTCGTGTACCACGGCAACGCCACCGCCCACGTCCTCCCGTTCCCGGTCGTCGGGATCGCCACCAACCACTCGGGACGTGGGTACTGGCTGGCGACCGGCGACGGCCACGTGTACCGCTACGGCAACGCCAGCTTCTACGGCGACGCCCACCAGGAGAGCCCGTGACCCACGCCCTCGTTCCCGTCGCCCTCGTCGTCGCCCTGGCGGCGGCCCTGCGCTCGACCTGGTCGCCGTGCGGGCTCTCCATGCTCTCGTCGATCAACCCCGTCGGCGAGCGCGCCCGCGGCCACCGCTTCGCCCCGACGGCGACCGCCTTCGTGATCGGCGCGGCCATCGGGGGCGCCACCCTCGGCGCGGCCATGGCCGTCCCCGCCGCCCTGGTCTCCCTCGTCGGCCCCGGTCCCGGTGTCACCGTCGGGATCGCCGCCGTCGCCGCCGTGGCCACCGCGGCGGTCGACCTCGGCCTGGCCGGGATCCGCATCCCGGTCATCCGCAGGCAGGTCGACGAGCAGTGGCTCGACCGCTACCGGAGCTGGGTCTACGGCGCCGGCTTCGGCTGGCAGATCGGCGTCGGCTTCTCGACCTACATGATGACCGCGGCCGTCGCCCTGGTCGCCGTGCTCGGAGCGCTCGCCGGCCGACCCTGGCTGGCGCTGCTCATCGGCGCCGCCTTCGGCCTCCTGCGGGGGCTGACGGTCCTGCTCGGCGTGGCCGTGCACGAGCCGGCCGACCTGCGCCGGATCCACCGTGCACTTGAGCGGTGGCGCAACCCGGTGCGCCTCGCCGTCGTCGGCGTGCAGCTGGCCGCGGCGGCCGCCCTGGCGTCGGTCCTCTGGTGGCCCGCCGGGCTGCTGGCCACCGGCGCCGTGGCCCTCGCCGTGATCGTCGCCGGGCCGACCCGGATCGCTCGCCGAGCCGCGGCCACCATCTGAGCCCGGTCGCCCACGATCCCCCCGGCCGGCGCCCGCACGACCCGGTGTAGACGGCCAGCGCCACCAGGGCCACGGCCACCATGGCGCCGTGCAGCTGGCTCCCCCCGACAGCGAAGACGATCCCGATCACGCCGAGGGCCACCGCCATGCCTGCGATTCCCCGAGCGCTCCCCCGGCAACCGGCGGCCGCGCCCCGGGGGCCACGGGCCGTGATGGCCGGCTCCCGGTGCGGGTAGAGGTCGGCCATGGAGCCCTTCGAGACCGTCGACGCTGCCGTCCGCAGGGCCTCCGACGATCTCGTCGCCCTCAGCCACCGCATCCACGGCGCGCCCGAGCTCGGCTTCGACGAGCACCGCGCCGCCGCCTGGGTCGGCGACGCCCTCGACAGCGCCGGCCTCGACGTGACCGTCGGCGCCGGGCGCCTCGACACCGCCCTCGTCGCCACGGTCGGGACCGGCCCCCTCCACGTCGCCCTCTGCGCCGAGTACGACGCGCTGCCCGGCATCGGCCACGCGTGCGGGCACAACCTCATCGCCGCCATGGCCGTCGGCGCGGCCGTCGGCCTGGCCGGCATGGCCGACGATCTCGGGCTGACCGTCACCGTGATCGGCACGCCGGCCGAGGAGGGCGGAGGCGGCAAGATCGAGCTGCTCGACGCCGGCGTGTTCGCCGGCACCCACCTCGCCCTCATGGCCCACCCGGGGCCCGACGACAGCATGGAGATCCACCCCCTCGCCGTCGCCCACGGCCGGATCGCCTTCCACGGGCGGACCGCGCACGCCGCCGCCTTCCCCGAGCGGGGCATCAACGCGGCCGATGCCTTCACCGTCGCCGAGGTCGGCGTCGGCCTCCTCCGCCAGCACCTGCCACCCCACGTCCGCCTGCACGGGATCAGGACCCGGTCGGGCGACGCGCCCAACATCGTCCCGGACCTGGCCGAGGGCCGCTGGTACGTCAGGGCCGACACCCTCGCCGAGCTCGCCGTCATCGAGGAGCGGGTGTGGGACTGCTTCCGGGCCGGGGCGCTCGCCACCGGCGCCACCCTCGACCTGTCGATGGAGAGCCAGCACTACTCCGAGATGGTCAACGATCCCGGCCTGGTCGCCGCCTTCACGGCCAACTGGGACCGGATCCGGGGCCACGCCACCACCGGCCGGGACCCGGCGCTCGCGGGCGGCGCGGCCATGGCCAGGGCGTCGACCGACATGGGCAACGTGTCGCTCGTGATCCCCTCCATCCACCCCTACCTCGGCATCGACTCCGGCGACGCGGTCAACCACCAGGCCGAGTTCGCCGCCCACTGCGCCACCCCGACGGCCGACGCCGTGCTCGTGGACGGCGCCGTGGCCCTCGCCACCACCGCCGCCGACGCCGCGACCCAAGGTCCCCTTCGGGACCGGCTGCTCGCCGGCGGTGCCCCCGTCACGGGCTAGGCCTCTTCGGGGTGGCGTCGGCCGGCCGGCGCGCTCTGCGGTCCGGGCGCCGTCTGCGCCGGGGCCGGGGGCCTCCCGCGGTGCCGGGTGCCTCCCGCGGTGCCGGCCGGGGAGCCGAGGGCCTGCGGCGTCGGGGCCTTCTGCGGTCACGGGGCAGGGGGCCCGGGGTTCTGAGGTCGCTCGACGGCCGTCGGCGCGGGTTCGTGACCGCAGATCGGCGCCGGTCGGTCCCGTGACCGCAGAATGCCGGCGGGTCCGGAGGTGGGGGCGGCCCCTCAGTGCCCGACGAGCACCCGCTCCCCGACGGGGGCGCCCTCTTCCTGGCGGCGGACGCTGCGGCGGCCGCCGAGGTACCAGCCGACCAGGCCGACGGCCAGGGCCACCACGACGCCGAGGTTGGCGTACTCCCACGATCCGGTCTTGCCACCGAGGCCGAAGGGCCCGAGCAGGTAGCCCTGCCAGGTGAACAGCGCCGAGGGCGGCTTGCTGGTCGAGACGACCAGGCCCCAGCCGACGAAGCTGCCGACCACCACCAGGGTGATGGGCAGGAGCCGCGCCGCGCCGTAGCGCCCACGCGGTCGGTACAGGTCGGCGTCGACGTACTCGCGCCGGCGCAGGGCGATGTCGGCGATCATCACGCCGGCCCACGCCGAGATGGGCACCCCCAGGGTGATCAGGAAGCTCTCGAGGAACTGGAACAGGAACGTCGGCGCGGCGACGAAGGCGATGTAGATGGTCCCGGCGACCATGATGGCCCCGTCGATCAGGGCGGCGGTCCACCGAGGTGCGGGGAAGCCGACGCTGAGCAGGGTCAGGCCCGAGGAGTAGATGTCGAGGACCGCCCCGCCGACCAGGCCGAGCACGGCGACCACGGCGAAGGGCACCAGGTACCAGGTGGGCAGGATGGTGGTCAGGGCCCCGACGGGGTCCGTGTTGATGGCGTTGTCGAGGGCGGTGCTGGACCCGGCCAGCAGGACCCCGAAGAGGAGCAGGATGACCGGGGCCACCGACGAGCCGAAGGTCGTCCACCCGACCACGCCGGCGCTCGACGAGCGTCGCGGCAGGTACCGGGAGTAGTCGGCCGCGCAGTTGACCCAGCCGAGGCCGAAGCCGGTCATGACCAGGATGGTGGCGCCGATCAGGGCCTGGTCGGACCCGCTGTGGAGGGCCGACACGGTGTGCCAGTGGACGTGGTGGAAGACCAGGACGATGTAGATGACGGTCAGCACGGCGGTCACGACGGTGATGGCCGCCTGGAGGCGCATGATGGCGTCGAAGCCGAGCACCCCGCCCCCGACGATGAGGGCGGCCACGACGGCGAAGGCGATCACCTTGGTGGAGGTGCCCCCGCCGGCGCCGAGCCGGCGGAAGACCGTGGCCGTGGCCTCGGTGGCCAGGGCGGTCAGCGCGGTCTCCCAGCCGACGGTGAGCACCCAGGAGATGGCCGCCGGGAGGCGGTTGCCCTCGACCCCGAAGGCGGCCCGCGACAGGACCATGGTGGGCGCCGCGCCGCGCTTGCCGGCCAGGGCGATGAAGCCGCACAGGGCGAACGACAGGACGATCCCGACGATGCCGGCGATCACCGACTGCCACAGCGAGATGCCGAAGCCGAGGACGTAGGACCCGTACGCCAACCCGAGGACGGAGATGTTGGCCGCGAACCACGGCCAGAACAGCTGCCTCGGGGTGCCCCTGCGCTCGGTCTCGTGGATGACGTTGATGCCGTTGTGCTCGACGGCGGTGGCGTGGGCCTCGGTCGCGGTCGCCATGGCGTCTCCCCAGGGGGTGGTCGACCCGTCAGGGCCGACGTTCATGCTCATTGTGAGCTGAATAGCACGGCACGATAGCGCACCACCGCAGCAACCACCAGGCTCGGCGGGGCGTCCCGGCTTGACCCCGGCGCCGCCGTCGAGCGACGCTGCCCCCGTGGCTCCCGGCCCGACACCCCCCGTCGTACTGCGCCCCGCGTCGGCGGCGGACGTGGACGCCATCGTCGCCCTGGCCCAGTCCGCCTACCGGGGGGACTCCAGCCGGGCCGGCTGGACCACCGAGGCCGACCTGCTCGACGGCATCAGGACCGACGACGCCGCGGTGGCGGGGATGATCGCCGACCCGGCCGCCGCGGTCCTCGTCGCCGACGGGCAGGATCCCCCGACGGGAGCGCCGGCGGCGGCTGCCGGGCTGCTGGCGTGCTGCCACCTGGTCGACCTCGGGGCGGCCACCACCTCCTTCGGCCTCTTCGCGGTCGACCCGACCCGTCAGGGCCGGGGCACGGGCCGAGCCGTGGTCGAGGTCGCGGCGGCCGAGGCGGTCGATCGCTTCGGGGCGGCGAGGCTGCGCATCACGGTGATCGCCCAGCGCCTCGACCTGATCGCCTGGTACCGGCGCATCGGCTTCGTGGCGACGGGGGAGTCGGAGCCCTTTCCCTACGGCGACGAGCGCTTCGGGGTGCCGAGGCGTCCCGACCTGCGCTTCGAGGTCCTGGTGCGGCCGCTTCCCGCCGGCGCGGCCATCCCGGGGCGGGAGCGCCGCCGGGACGTGTGATCATGGGATCGCCATGAGTGCCGACGCAGGTTCCGACCACGAGGCGCCCCGCCCTGCGCTCACCGTCCACGAGCTCCAGGTGACGCTGCTCGACGTCACCCCGCTCGTGTGGCGCAGGATCCGGGTGCCGAGCGCCTTGGCGCTGTCCACCGTGCACGCCATCGTCCAGCTGGCCATGGGCTGGGAGGACAAGCACCTCCACGAGTGGCGGGCCGGCGACGTCACCTACGGCCTGTCCGACGAGGACTCCTGGGGCGAGGAGCTGGCGGACGAGTCTGGCGCCATCCTGGGCGAGGTGGCGCCGCTCGAAGCTGCGCTGCACTACGACTACGACCTGAGCGAGGGTTGGGAGCACCTGGTGGAGGTCGTGGCCGTCGAGGCGTGGAACGCCGACGTCCCTCCCGTCGCTCTCCTCGACGGCGCCAGGGCCTGCCCGCCCGAGGACTGCGGCGGACCGGAAGGCTACGAGCACCTGATCGACGCCCTGACCGATCCCGACGACGCCGAGCACGACGAGGTGGTGCTCTGGCTCGGGGACCACTTCGACCCCGCCGAGCTGGACCTGGCCCTGGTCAACCGGCGCCTGGCCGAGCTGTGGCAGACCTTCTGAGCGATCCGATCAGCAACGGGCCCGTCGAGCCGTCCCCGTGCCGGCTGGGGGCGCCGCCGCGATCTCGGGACGTGGGACGGCGGTGGACGACCGGCGGCGACCGGAGAATCGGGCGGCGGGGGGCGGGCGTACAGGCTGCGACCGGAGAATCGGGCGCGGCGGGAGGCGGGCGTACAGGCTGCGACCGGAGAATCGGGCGCGGCGGGGGGCCGCGCGCACAGGGGCGCGGTGGGGGGCGCCGGCCCGAAGGCCGACGCCCCCCACGGGAAGCAGATGTCCGAGTGGGTCAGGCGTTGAGCTTGGCCAGCTCCGCTTGGACCATGGCCTCGTGGGCGTCCTCGTCGGCCTTGGCCTGGCCCGGGCTCCACCGGCCCTTGAGCAGCGGCACGGCCAGCACGAAGAAGATCACCCCGCCGAAGGCCAGCCAGTACCAGTGCTTCCACTGGTTCCCGTTGTTGGCCGCCGCCTTGGTCACCGCGGCGGCGTGGGCCTGGAGGAAGGCCAGGTCGGCCTTGGGGATGGCCGCCAGTGCGCCGAGGCTCGCAGCGTTGGTCTTGACCTGGGCCAGCAGGGCGCCGTTGGTGGCCTGGAGCTTGGCCAGGGCGCCGAGCGGGGCGGCGTACCTGGTGGCGTCGGCGATGACCTGGGGGTGGCTCTGGGCAAAGGTGGCCGCCTGGGTGACCGCCGCCTTGTTGGCCGAGATGGTGGTCAGGATGCCGATGTTCTTGGCGCCTCCGACGGCGGCGACGGCCTGGGCCAGCAACGCCGGCGGGATGGCCGCCGCGGTGGGGTAGCTGGCTAGCTTGAGGAACAGCGCCGGGTTCTTGGCGATCACCCTCAGCTCGGGGGCGAACTTCTGGACCAGGCCCAGGTTGGCGGCGTTGGCGGTGGCCTCGGCCACCACCGCGGGGTGGGTGGCGGCGAAGCCGAGGGTGGTGGCGTTGGCGGTGGCGAAGGCCACCACCGCGGGCTCCTTCTGGGCGAAGGCCAGCGGCGCCGCGTACCTGGTCGCCAGCGCCTTGACCTGCGTGCCGTAGTTGACCAGCGGGGTGACCGAGCTGACGATGAGCGGCAGGATCAGGAACACGACGAACACGATGACCCGCAGGATCCAGCCCCAGATGGCCAGGCCGGTGGCGGTGAGGGCCGGGTTCCTGGCCTCGACGCTCTCGGTGAAGCTCGCCATCCAGCTGACGTAGGCGATGCCGAGGCCGAAGCTGACCAGGGCGGTCAGCAGGACCATGTGGTAGTAGGACGGATGGTGGCCGATGGCCGAGAGGAAGATGACGGTGGCGATGGCCGCCCACACCCCCCCGACGACCATGAACGGCTTGCGCACCCTGACCTTGTCGGAGAGGAACCCGGCGAGGACCAGCGCGACGACGTTGATCCCCCAGTTCCAGTTGCCGAGCCCGTTGGCCTGGTTGAGCGAGAAGCCGAACACGGTGGTGTAGAAGATGGCGCCGAACCCGACCGCCGTGTAATAGGAGATGAGCAGCACCGACACGCCGACGGCGGAGATGATGATGTCGGCCTTGACCAGCTGGCGGAACGGGTTGTGCAACGAGGCCTCGACGTCGATGCCCTTGGCCCTGGCCTCGACGAGGGCCCGGTCACGGGTCGACACCATCAGCTGGTCCCGCAGCGACGGCGACAGCTCGCGGAGGAACACGAAGGCCAGCACGAACACGACCAGGCCGACGACGCCGCAGATCCGGTACTCGTGCGGCCAGGTGGTGGTGGCGTTGATGGTGTTGGAGCCGACCACCGACACCACGAGGGAGCCGAGCACCGGGCCCATCGTCCAGAACCCCATGGCCGCGCCGCGCCCGACCTGCGGGGAGAAGTCGCGGATCAGCGCCGGGGTGGCCACCAGGCAGATGCCCTCGACCAGGCCGACGATGAAGCCCTCGATCCCGAAGGTCCACTTGCCGGTGGCCGCAGGGATCACGAAGGTCACCATGATCCCGGTGAGGAGCAGGCCGACGACGACGAGGTTGCAGCGGCCGATGCGGTCGGCCAGCCCGGCGGCGAGCGAGCCGAAGGCGCCGATCAGGTTGCCGAAGGCCAGCAGGAGCACGTAGAAGGTGAAGCTCATGTGCAGGGCCTGGAGCTGGAGCGTGGAGACCGAGCCCCCGACGTAGAGCTCGTAGTAGAGCGCCGTGGTGATGACCACGACCAGGGCCAGGTAGGCGTAGCGCGGACCGGAGTCCGGATAGGTGGCCAGTTGCCTGCTGCCGAGGGTCGACCAGAAGCCCCCGGTGCGGCGCTCGGCCGCGCCAGCCGTCGAAACGGACATGCGTTCCCCCCTCTAGTGCGCCGGTGATCCCCCGGGCGCGGTGACGGCCGTCACCATAGACGGAGGGTCCCGGGCACTCAATGACTTCTTGCTCACCGAGAGCAAGCATCTCCTCGGCGTGGCCGGCTCGACGCAGAACGCGAAGAGGGGGCGCCGGCCCGCAGGCCGACGCCCCCCACGGGAAGCAGGTGTCCGAGTGGGTCAGGCGTTGAGCTTGGCCAGCTCCGCTTGGACCATGGCCTCGTGGGCGTCCTCGTCGGCCTTGGCCTGGGCCGGGCTCCACCGGCCCTTGAGCAGCGGGACGGCGAGCAGGAACACGATGACCCCGCCGAAGCAGACCCAGTACCAGTTCTTCCAGTCGCTGGCGTTGTGCGCCGATGCGTTCTGGACGGCGGTGGCGTGGGCCTGCAGGAAGGCCAGATCGGCCTTGGGGATGGCGGCCAGGGCACCCAGGTTCTTGGCGTTCTTCTGCACGGCGGCCAGCTGGGCCGGCTGGGTGGCCTGGAGCCTGGCCAGGGCGCCGAGCGGGGCGGCGTACCTGGTGGCGTCGGCGATCACCTGGAGGTGGGTCTGGGCGAAGGTGGCCGCCTGGGTGACCGCCGCCTTGTTGGCCGAGATGGTCGTGAGGATGCCGATGTTCTTGGCGCCTCCGACGGCGGCGATGGCCTGGGCCAGTACCGGCTTGGGGATGGCCGCCGCGTTGGGGTAGCTGGCCAGCTTGAGGAACAGCGCCGGGTTCTTGGCGATCACGGTCAGCTCGGGGGCGAACTTCTGGACCAGGCCCAGGTTGGCGGCGTTGGCCGTGGCCTCGGCCACCACCGCGGGGTGGGTGGTGGCAAAGCCGAGGGTGGTGGCGTTGGCCTGCGCGAAGGCGACCACCGGAGCGTGGCTCTGGGCGAAGGCCAGGGGCTGGGCGTACCTGGTCGCCAGGGTCTTGACCTGCGTGCCGTAGTCGACCAGCGGGTTCACCGAGCTGACGATGGTGGGCAGGATCAGGAAGGCGGCGAAGACGATGAGCCGCAGGACCAGGCCCCAGATGGCCAGGCCGGTGGCGGTGAGGGCCGGGTTCCTGGCCTCGACGCTCTCGGTGAAGCTGGCCATCCAGCTGACGTAGGCGATGCCGAGGCCGAAGCTGATCAGGGCGGTCAGCAGGACCATGTGGTAGTAGCTGTACTGGTGGCCGGCGGCCATCAGGAAGATGACGGTGGCGATGGCCGCCCACACCCCGCCGACGACCATGAACGGCTTGCGCACCCTGACCTTGTCGGAGAGGAACCCGGCGATGACCAGGGCGACGACGTTGATCCCCCAGTTCCAGTTGCCGAGCCCGTTGGCCTGGTTGAGCGAGAAGCCGAAGACGGTCTCGAAGAAGATGGTCCCGAAGGCCACGGCGGTGTAATAGGAGAGCAGCAGCACCGATACGCCGATGGCGGAGATGATGATGTCGGCCTTGACCAGCTGGCGGAACGGGTGGCGCAGCGAGGCCTCGATGTCGATGCCCTTGGCCCTGGCCTCGACGAGGGCCCGGTCGCGCTGGGAGACCATCAGCTGGTCGCGCAGCCCCGGGGAGAGCTCGCGGAGGAACACGAAGGCCACTACGAACACGACCAGGCCGACGACGCCGCAGATCCGGTACTCGTGCGGCCAGGTGGTGGTGGCGTTGATGGTGTTGGAGCCGACCACCGACACCACGAGGGAGCCGAGCACCGGGCCCATCGTCCAGAAGCCCATGGCCGCGCCGCGCCCGACCTGCGGGGAGAAGTCGCGGATCAGCGCCGGGGTGGCCACCAGGCAGATGCCCTCGACCAGGCCGACCACGAAGTACTCGATGCCGAAGGTCAGCTTGGTCCCGGCCGCGGGGATCACGAAGGCGACCATGATCCCGGTGATCAGCAACCCGACGACGACCAGGTTGCAGCGGCCGAGCCGGTCGGCCAGGCCGGCCCCGAGCGAGCCGAAGGCGCCGATCAGGTTGCCGACGGCCAGGATGACCACGTAATAGCTGAAGCTCATGTGCAGCGCGGTCAGCTGCAGGGGCGCCACCGATGCGCCCACGTAGAGCTCGTAGTAGAGCGCCGTGGTGATCACGACCACGAGGGCGAGGAGCCCGTAGCGGACGGGTGCGTCGGGGTACGAGGCGAGCTGCCTGCTGGCGATCGTCGACCAGAAGCCGGTCGTCGGGCGGCGCTCCGCCGCGCCTGCGGTGACGGTCATGTGTGGTGGAGCCTTCCCCCTGGGAATCCGCCGATCGGACTCGTGGCGAACGTCACCCTAAGCGCACGGCTGGTGCAACTTCAAACATCCCCGACCGGCGGGCGGATCCGTCAGCCGGAGGCCGACGCCGTCAGCGGGCGGTCGCCCCCGGCGAGCAGGCCCGTCGCCATGTGGGACATGGTCGACAGGGCACGCTCCTCGTCGAGGCCCACGTCGGCGCGCAGGTAGTCCCACACGGCCCAGCTGAGGGCCACCGACACGCCGAGCAGCACGGTCTCGGCCTCCGTCGGCTCGAGCCCGGACGCCTCGGCGGCGAACGCCTGCCGGCACTGCTCGACCATCCTCCAGGTGAGCCGGTCGCGGCTGGCCGCCAGCTCGGTCGAGAACGGCTCGCGCAGGCGCGCCGACCTGGCGAAGGGGTCGAGGAGGGCGAACAGCGCACGACGGCGCGCCACCAGCGCGCCCATCCGCTCGGGCAGCGGGAGGGAGGTGTCCACCGGTTGGAGCATCGGCTCGACGCTGGCGGCCACCTTCCCGACCACCGCCTGGTAGATGGACTCGACGTCGGCGAAGTGCTGGAAGACGCTGCGCCGCGAGATGCCGGCGCGCTCCGCGATGGCCTTGGCCGTGGGCTTCAGATCACCGCCCTCCACGAGCTCGAGCAAGGCCTCGACCACGGCCTCCCGGTTGCGACGGCCGCGCAGCACGCGACCGTCCCCCTGTCCCCCCCGACCCCCTGGCATGGCGAAACCCTATAGACAGTGGCGCCATGACGCTCAGCTACGACGATGCGGTGGCCCAGGTGACCGCGCCGGGTCAGGTCTTCGAGGTGGTGCCGGCCACCGTCGATGCCGTCGACTACCGCGTCTTCGCCCTGGCGCCCCCCACCCTGCGGGAGCTGTTCTCGGCGGCGCGCGGCCACGGCGAGCGCACCTTCCTCGTCTTCGAGAACGAGCGGTGGAGCTTCGCCGACGTCATGGCGCGCGTCGACGCCCTCGGGTCCCTGCTGGTCGGGGCCTACGGCGTCCGGCGGGGTGACCGGGTCGGCATCGCCATGCGCAACTACCCCGAGTGGGTGATGGCCTTCGCCGCCATCACCTCGATCGGCGCGGTGTCGGTCTCGCTCAACGCCTGGTGGAGCGAGGAGGAGCTCGACTTCGCCCTCACCGACAGCGCGCCCAAGGTCCTGGTCGCCGACGCCGAGCGGGCCAGGAGGTCGGCGGCCGCCGCGGCGCGCGACGGCATCAGGGTCCTGGTGGCCAGGCCCGAGGGCGACGTCCCCGACGGGGCGGACATCTGGGACGACACCCTGCCGCTCGGCCAGGCCATGCCAGAGGTCACCGTCGACACCGACGACGACGCCACCATCCTCTACACCTCGGGGACGACCGGCCGGCCGAAAGGGGCGGTGTCGACCAACCGGGCCGTCATGCAGGCGCTGTTCAGCTTCGCCTGCCGCGCCACCGTCGAGTCGCTGCGCAACGCCCCGCCACCCGGCGACGGCGACCAGCCGCCAGGCGTCGAGCCCACCGCGGGCGTCCCCGCCGTCGAGGACCGGGCGTTCATCCTGATCGTCCCCCTCTTCCACGTCACCGGCTGCGTCCCCGTCATGCTCTCGTGCTTCGCGCTCGGCATGAAGCTCGTGATGATGTACCGGTGGGAGCCCGAGCGGGCCCTCGAGCTGATCGAGCGGGAGCGGGTCACCTCCTTCGTCGGGGTGCCCACCCAGTCCTGGGACCTGCTCGAGTCGCCCCGCTTCGCCGACTTCGACACCTCCAGCCTGCAATCGGTCGGTGGCGGTGGTGCCCCTGCGCCCCCCACCCTCGTCAGCCGGGTGGCGTCGAGCTTCGCCCACGGCGCCCCGCAGATCGGCTACGGCATGACCGAGACCAATGCCTACGGGCCGGGCAACAGCGGCGCCGACTACGTGACCCACCCGACCAGCACCGGGCGCACCCTGCCCACCCTCGAGCTGGCCGTGCGCGACGCCAACGGCCGGGACCTGCCCGTCGGGGAGCGGGGCGAGATCTGGATGAAGGGCGCCAACCTGATCCGGGGCTACTGGAACCGGCCCGACGCCACCGCCGAGACCATCGTCGACGGGTGGTTGCGCACCGGCGACCTCGGCCACCTGGACGGCGACGGCTTCCTCTACATCGACGACCGGCTGAAGGACATGATCCTGCGCGGCGGGGAGAACGTCTACTCCGCCGAGGTCGAGGCTGCCCTCTACGACCACCCCGACGTGTACGAGGCCGCCGTGTTCGGCGTACCCGACGCCCGGCTGGGCGAGATCGTCGCCGCGACGGTGGTGGCCAGGCCGGGCACGTCGGTGATCGCCACCGACCTGCAGGCGCACGTGGCGCGACGGCTGGCGGCATACAAGGTCCCCGACCGGATCGACGTGGTGGCCGACGCGCTGCCCCGCAACCCGGCGGGCAAGATCTTGAAGCGCGAGCTGCGCGCCGGTCTCGAGGCCTGAACCAGCTCCTGGTGCTGACGCTCAGGTCCAGCTGGCCGGGTCGACCCACAGGCCACGCTCGACCAGCAGGTCCTTCAGCGCGCTCGGCCGGTCGGTCATCACCCCGTCGACGCCGACATCGAGGAGGCGCCCCGCCACCACCGGGTCGTCGACGGTCCACACGTGCACGGCGAGGCCCCGGCGATGGGCGAAGTCCACGAAGCGCCGGTCGGCGACGGGGAGCGCCCCCCACCGGATCGGGATCTGCGCGGCGCCCGCCCCGCGCCAGCGGTCGACGAGCGGGGCCAGCGGGGGCACCAGGCTGGCCAGCCGGATGGAGGCGATCCCCCGGGGTCCCGTCGCGGTGCACACCGAAGGGCCGGCCAGCGCACGGACGCGCGCCACGCGGGCATCGGAGAACGACGTGACGCAGACGCGCTCGAGCGAGCCGGTACGGCGGAGGACCTCCACGAGGGGCTCGACGACGGCCTCGTGCTTGGCATCGATGTTCCACCGCAGCTCGGGCCACTCGGCGAGGAGCTCGTCGAGGCGGGGGACCGCCTCGCCGCCACCGACGCGCGCCGCGGCGACCTCCCGCCACGGCAGGTCGGCGACCGAGCCCCTGCGGTCCGCCACCCGGTCGAGCAGCGGGTCGTGGATGACCGCCACCACCCCGTCCGCGGTGGCGTGCACGTCGGTCTCGACGTAGCGGTAGCCGAGGTCCCGGGCGTGGGCGAAGGACCTGCGGGTGTTCTCCGGGCTCTCCGCCGCGCCGCCCCGATGGGCGAAGGCGATGGGTCCGGGATGGTCGAGGAACCGGTAGGCCGGCGTCGGCGGAGTCAACCGGGGTCCGCTTCGTGTCCGGGAGCGATGAGCCCACGGTAGGCGTCGAGGGGGCTGGCCCGCCCGGCCACGATCCGCTCGATCTCCGCGCAGATCGGCAGCTCGACGTGGTAGCGCTCGGCCAGGCGCAGCACCACGCCTGCGGTGGAGACGCCCTCGGCGACCATGTGCAGGTCGGCGAGGATCTCGTCCAGGCTCCGACCCCGGCCGAGCTGCTCGCCGACGCTCCGGTTGCGGCTGAGGGGGCTGATGCACGTGGCCATGAGGTCACCCATCCCGGCCAGGCCGGCGAGGGTCTGGGCCTCGGCGCCCATGGCCACCCCCAGCCTGGTCAGCTCGGCCAGCCCTCTCGTCATCACCGCGGCGCGGGTGTTGTCACCCACCCCGAGACCCTCGGCGATGCCCGTGGCGATGGCGACCACGTTCTTCAGCGCCCCACCGACCTCGCAGCCGACCACGTCGTGGTTCATGTAGACCCGGAACAGCTCGTGACGCAGCACGTCCTGCAACGCGGCCGCCACGCCGAGGTCCTCGGTGGCGATCACGCTGGCCGCGGCCTGGCCGCTCAAGATCTCCCTGGCCAGGTTGGGACCGGTGAGGGCGGCGGCGGGATGGCCCGGGAGCACCTCCTCGATGACCTGGGTCATCCGCAGCAGGCTGTCGCGCTCGATGCCCTTGGTCAGGCTGACGATCGGCACCCGCGGCCGGATCCACGGCCCGGCCACCTCGAGCACGGCGCGGAACCCGCTGGACGGCACCCCGACGACGACCACGTCCGCGCCGGTGACCGCCTCCTCCAGGTCGGCCGTGGCCCGCAGGCGCCTGGCCAGGGTGAAGTCGGCCAGGTAGCGGCGGTTGGTGTGGGCGGTGTCGATCTCGGCGGCCGTCTCGGGGTCGCGGGCCCACAGGGTGGTCGGGTGCCTGGCCGTGACCAGGCTGGCCACCGTCGACCCCCACGAGCCGGCGCCGAGGACCGTCACCTCCATGATCGGGCCTCCCTCGGGCCGGCGACCGCTGCCCCGAACCGCGCCCCCGACCATCGCGCCCCCGACCACCATGCCCCCGACCACCATGCCATCGTCGGATGATACGGTCTCGGGCATGGCGCCGTCGGATCCGGAGACGGGCCACGCCCCGGCCGGGAAGTCTGGGCCGGCCGAGGAGTACCGCATCGACGAGCTGGCCAGGCTGGCCGGCACGACGGTCCGCAACGTCCGGGCCTACCAGGACCGCGGTCTGCTCCCCGCACCCCGCCGTCATGGCCGCGTCGGCCTGTACTCGGGCTCCCACCTCGGCCGACTCCGCCTGATCGCCGAGCTGCTCGGGCGGGGCTACACCCTCGGCAACATCGCCGAGCTGGTCGCCGGGTGGGAGTCGGGACGGGACCTCAGCGAGCTGCTCGGCCTCGAGCAGGCGCTGTTCGCGCCCTGGTCGGAGGAGGCGGCGTCGAGCGTGCCGACCGAGGAGCTGCGTGCCTACCTCGGCGACGAGGCCACGACCCAGCTGCTCGCCGAAGGTGAGGCCCACCACCTCCTCCGGGTGATCGCCGACCGCGTCGAGGTCGACAACCCCCGGATGCTCGAGGGGGCGGCGGTCCTCGTCGATGCGGGCGTTCCGGTGACCGACGTGCTCGAGCTCGGTGTGTACCTGGCCGAGACCGTCGACCAGATCGCCGCCCGCTACGTCGAGCTGGTCAACCGGCGGTTCTTCGCCCACATCGACGGGCCGCCGCCCGACGAGGCGCTGCCCGGCCTGGCCGCCCTCATCAACCAGCTGCGGCCGCTGGCCAAGCAGGTGGTCGACGCCGAGCTGGCCCTGGCCCTCGAGCGGCGGATCCAGGCCGAGCTCGGCGACCGCCTGACCCGGGGCCGCCCCCGTCGCGACCCGGTCGCCGGCTGACCGCTCCGTCGTGACCGTCCCAGCTGCTGGCCGCTCCGTCGTGACCGTCCCAGCCGCTGGCCGCTCCGTCGTGACCGTCCCAGCTGCTGGGTAGGGTTGACCACATGGCCGACCAGGCGACGTTCAGCGATCAGGCCATGGAGTACATGGGCTCGCTCTACACCGCCGCGCTCCGGATGACCCGCAACCCGGCCGACGCCGAGGACCTCGTGCAGGAGACGTACCTCAAGGCGTACCGGGCCTTCGCCGGCTTCCGCGAGGGGACCAACCTCAAGGCCTGGCTGTACAAGATCCTGACCAACACGTTCATCAACTCGTATCGGGCCAAGAAGCGGCGCCCCGAGCAGACCGAGCTCGACGAGGTGGAGGACCTGTACCTCTACCGGCGCCTCGGAGGCCTGGAGGCGGTCGCCGCCGGACGGAGCGCCGAGGAGGAGGTGCTCGACCACTTCACCGACACCGACGTGAAGGCGGCCGTCGAGGCCCTCCCCGAGCAGTTCCGGATGGCCGTGCTCCTCGCCGACGTGGAGGGCTTCTCCTACAAGGAGATCGCCGAGATCCTCGAGATCCCGATCGGCACGGTGATGAGCCGCCTGCACCGCGGAAGAAAGGCGCTGCAGAAGGCGTTGCACGACGTGGGTGTGCAGCGTGGTCTGGTGGCCCCGGTCGTCGAGACCGAGGCAGCCACACCGATCTGAGCCCCCGGCGACGGCGCCCCGGGCGCCGCTCGCCTCACCTCTAGGCAACGGCTCCGGCGATTGCCCCGGCGAACTGAGTGGACATGCACGAACACGAGACCGAAGGGGAGGGCGGGACGGAGCCTGGCGAATGTCAGGAGGCGCTCGACACCCTGTACCACTTCCTGGACGGCGAGCTGACCGACCAGCGTCGGGTCCTGATCCGCGATCACCTCGACCGGTGCTCGTCGTGCCTGGAGGCGTTCGACTTCGAGGCGGAGCTCAAGATCGTCATCGCCCGGCGCTGCCGCGAGGCGGTCCCGGCGACGTTGCGGGACCGGGTGGCCGCCGCCCTCGCAGAGGCATCCACCGGGCCCGGCAGATCCGAATGATCCGCGCGCGTCCCCCACGCGTGCCGCATCATCCCGAGCGGGTCGGTAGCCCCTCGGACCATCTTCGAGGAAGTGGAGAACCATGAGCGACCGATCGTCCCTTGGCGGTCACACCCTGAGCGGCAGTGAGCGCCCGTCCAAGTCCTTCGGCAAGGACAGGAAGTGCCGGGAGCCGGGTTGCGAGACCCAGCTGTCGATGTACAACAACGGGAAGTACTGCTTCCAGCACGAGCCGATGGCCGTCCCGAGGACCCGGGGCAAGAAGATCGCCTGAGCAGGGCCCGTCCCGCACCCGGGGTAGCCTCGATCCATGGTGACCCAATCTCCCGGATCGGCCGGTGCCGGCGACCCGGGTGGCGGCGACGCCCTCCACACGACGCCCCCGGTCGGCGATCTCCTCGACTGGTCGACCGCGTCGCGGGTGGCTCGGGCGGTGGCGACCCGCACCTCCCCGCTGCCGACCTACGTGTGGTCGACCATGGCCGCGGACTTCGAGGAGCTGACGGCCCACGCGGAGGGCCTGGTGGAGGACGAGACCGGACTCCGCTCCCTCGCCGGTCCGGCGCGGGCCCGCCTCACTGACCGCGCCGGGTGGGTGCAAGCCAACGTGGCGTCGTTCGAGCGCCTCCTCCGGCCCCTCGCCACCAAGCTGGCCTCCTCGGGCGGCCACGGCGTCCGGCTCCCCCCCGCAGTCGGCACCCGCTTGGCCGGCGCCCAGCTCGGCGTGCTCCTCGGATGGATGTCCGGCCGGGTCCTCGGCCAGTACGACCAGCTGCTCGTCGAGGACGACCGGCCCGAGGACCAGGACATCGTCTACTTCGTTGCCCCCAACATCGCGGCGGTGGAGCGTCGCCACGGGTTCCCGCCCCGGGAGTTCCGGCTGTGGCTCGCCCTCCACGAGGTCACCCACCGGGCGCAGTTCACCGGCGTGCCCTGGATGCGCGACCACTTCCTCTCTCTCCTCGGCGCCACCATCGACGGCATCGACCCCGACCCGGCCCGCCTGGTCGACGCCGTCAAGCGGGTGAGCGCCGGGATCCGCCAGGGCCGCAACCCCCTCGACGACGGTGGACTCCTCACCCTGCTCGCCACCCCCGAGCAGCAGCGGGCCCTCCAGCGCATCGGCGGCCTGATGAGCCTCCTCGAAGGCCACGGTGACATCACCATGAACCGTGCCGCCCTCGAGCGCATCCCCAACGCAGCCACCTTCCACCGCGTGCTCCACGAGCGGCGGCGGCGCCGCGGCGCCAGCCGCGCCGTCTCGGTGCTGATCGGTCTCGACGCCAAGATGAAGCAGTACGAGCAGGGTGAGCGCTTCATCGAGCAGGTCGAAGGGGCCGGTGGCCGGGACCTGCTGGCCAGGGTCTGGCAGTCACCCGAGTGGCTGCCGGACGCCTCCGAGATCCGGCTCCCCCAGCGCTGGATCGACCGGGCCCTTCCCTTGGCGCCCGCCGTCATCGGCGGCTGACGTGGGAGGGCAGCGGCCACGGCACCCGCTGGGGGCCCACTCCGAGATCGTCCGCGCCCGGCGCGACGCCCGTGCCCCTGCCTGAGCCATCCCGACCGGTCGGCGGGGGGCCCGCCGGCGACCTCACCGCCGAGCTCCTCGCCCGGTGCCGCTGGCCAGAGAGGCGACGGGTCAGTCTCGCCGTCTCGGGGGGTCAGGACTCCCTGGCGCTGCTGGTCCTCGCGGCCGCCGCCGGCCTCGACGCCGTCGCCGTCCACGTCGACCACGGGTTGCGCCCTGGCGGCGCGGGCGAGGCCGCGGTGGTGGCCGACGCAGCCGCCCGCTTCGGCGTGGGCTTCTCCGCCAGGCGCGTCGACGTCGGCGCCGGTCCCAACCTCGAGGCGCGGGCCAGGGCGGCGCGGGCGGCCGCGCTGCCCGCCGGCGCGCTCACGGGCCACACGGCCGACGACCAGGCCGAGACCGTGCTGCTCAACCTGCTGCGCGGCGCCGGCCTCGACGGGCTCGCCGCCATGGGCCGGCGCGACGACCACCGCCACCCGATCCTCGCGCTGCGCCGGGCCGAGACCGGGGCGCTCTGCGCGGCCGTCGGCCTGACCCCGGTGGTCGACCCGACCAACCACGACGCCGCGGCGGCGAGACGCAACGCGGTGCGCCACCGGCTCCTGCCGCTCATGGCCGAGATCGCCGGGCGTGATCCGGTACCGGTGCTGGTCAGGCAGGCCGCGCTGCTGGCTGACGACGCCGACCTGCTCGACGTCGTCGGCGCCGGCATCGACCCCACCGACGGCCGGGCGCTGACCGCCGCTCCCGAGGCCGTCGCCAGGCGGGCGCTACGGGCGTGGCTCCGCTCCGGGCCCGAGGCCCACCCGCCCGCGGCCGCGGAGATCGAGCGAGTCCTCGGGGTGGCCAGGGGCGAGGCGGTCGCCTGCGAGATCGCCGGGGGCCGGCGGGTCTCGCGCCGGGGTGGCCGCCTCCGGATCGACCTCCGGCCCCCCCGCTAGGGTTCGCCGCCATGGGAGACGCATCGGTCCGCGCCGGGATCGAGGCCGGTCCGGCCACCGGGAGGGGCACGGCCACACCCGCCCGCTGGAACGTCGCCGACCTCGGCGAGACCCTCGTCTCCGAGGACGCCCTGCAGGCCAGGATCGCGGCCATCGGCGCAGCGATCACGGCCGACTACGAGGGCCGGCCGCCCCTGCTCGTCGGGGTGCTCAAGGGCGCCTGCATCTTCCTCTCGGATCTCTCCAGGTCCATCGTCCTGCCGCTCGAGATCGACTTCATGGCCGTGTCCTCCTACGGGAGCGCGACGACCAGCAGCGGGGTCGTGCGGATCCTCAAGGACCTCGACATCGACCTCACCGGGCGTCACGTGCTCATCGTCGAGGACATCGTGGACTCCGGCCTGACGCTGTCCTACCTGCGCCGCAACCTCCTCGCCAGGAACCCGGCGTCGCTGGCGGTCTGCGCCCTGCTGGTGAAGGACGGCCTGCAGGCGGTCGACCTCGACCTGGCCTACGAGGGGTTCCGCATCCCGCCCGAGTTCGTCGTCGGCTACGGGCTCGACGTGGCCGAGCGGTACCGCAACCTGCCTTTCGTCTGCTGCTACACGGGGGCCTGACCCTCCCGTCACGTCGCTGCGGCGGCTCGGTCGGCGGCTCCGAGTACCCTGCCATGCTCATGGCCACCGGGGTGCAGCCCTCATCCGGTGCGTCCGGTGACGCTGGCGGGGGGAGCGTCGACCTGGTCCGCATCGAGGCGGCCGTGCGCGACATCCTCGAGGCCATCGGGGAGGACCCGACGAGGGAGGGTCTGGTCGAGACGCCGGGCCGGGTGGCCCGCATGTACGCCGAGGTGTTCTCCGGACTCCAAGAGGACCCGGGACGTCACCTCGACGTGACCTTCGAGGCCCACCACGACGAGATGGTGATGGTCAGGGACATCGACGTGTACAGCATGTGCGAGCACCACCTGATCCCCTGGCACGGACGGGCCCACGTCGCCTACATCCCGAATGTGGAGGGCCGCATCACCGGGCTGTCCAAGCTGGCTCGCCTCGTCGAGGGGTACGCCCGCCGACCCCAGGTCCAGGAGCGCCTCACCACCCAGGTCGCCGACGCCATCGAGGCCGTCCTCGCCCCCCGCGGCGTGCTGGTCGTGGTCGAGGCCGAGCACCTCTGCATGTCGATGCGCGGCGTCCGCAAGCCCGGCGCCACCACGGTGACCTCCGCGGTCAGGGGCGTGCTGCGCGACAGTGCCGCGACCCGCAACGAGGCCATGGGCTTCATCAGCGCCCGGCGCTGACCGCCCGGCGGATCGGGTGACGGGCTCGCCGCTAGCCTGCGTCCGTGGCCGTCGTGATGGGAGTCCTCAACGTCACGCCTGACTCGTTCTCCGACGGCGGCCGGTGGTTCGACCACGCCGCCGCCGTGGCCCGCGGGATGACCCTGGTGGCGGAGGGGGCCGACGTGGTCGACGTCGGCGGCGAGTCCACCCGGCCCGGGGCGACCCCGGTCGCGCTCGACGAGGAGCTGCGCCGGGTCCTGCCCGTCGTGGCGGCCCTCGCCCCGACGGTGCGGGTGTCGGTCGACACCAGGAAGCGGGCGGTCGCCGAGGCCGCGGTCGACGCCGGCGCCACCATCGTCAACGACGTGTCGGCCACGCTCTGGCGGGTCGCGGCCGAGGCCGACGTCGGCTGGATCGCCATGCACCTGCCCGCCGACCCCTCGGTGATGGCCCGTCACGCCCACTACGCCGACGTGGTCGGCGAGGTGAGGGATCACCTCGTGGCCAGGGCGAGCGAGGCCAGGAACGGCGGGGTGGCCGAGATCTGGATCGACCCGGGGATCGGCTTCGCCAAGACCGCCGCCCACAACCTGTCGCTGCTGCGCCACCTCGACGCCCTGGTCGCCACCGGCTGGCCGGTCGCGGTCGGCACCAGCCGCAAGTCGTTCCTCGGGCCTCTCGGCGCGTCCAGCGCGCACGTGGTGCCCGGGCCCGACGACCGCCTCGAGGGATCGGTGGCCACGGCGGCGTGGTCGCTGGTCGCCGGGGTCGCGCTCGTGCGGGCCCACGACGTAGCACCTACGGTGTGGGCCAATCGGCTGGTAACGGGAGCGGCGGCGTGAAGGGGAAATGGGCTGCGGGCATCCCGCCACGGCTGTTCGAATGGGTCATCAAGGGTCATCTGGCGGTCAGTGAGCGCCCCGGTGGCTACGCCCGCAGCCACAGGAAGGTCCGCCGCCACGAGGAGATCCTCTGGCTGCAGAACCAGGGCTTCACCCGCGTCGTGTCGTTGCTGCCCTCGTCGCACAACCTCCACGCCTACGACGAGGAGGGCATCGTCTCGTCGCACGTGCCCTTCGGACCCCACGACGACCCGGTCCTCGTGCTGCCCGACCTCTACGCCAGCCTCAGGTCGTGGCTCGGCTCGGGGGAGCGGGTCCTCGTCCACCAGGAGGAGCTCGGCGACCGCCTCATGGGCGTCGTCGCCGGCTACCTGCGATGGTCGGGGATGGTGCCGTCGGGACCCAAGAGCATCACCGTGGTCGAGCAGATCCTCCACCGCCAGATGGGGACCGAGGGCCGCCAGCTCGCCGTCATGGCACCGCAGCTCGACGGCCACGCCCCCGCTGCGCCCGGCGCCGTATGAGCCCCCGCACGTCGCCCGGGCTCGGTCGTGGGCTCGAGCGCGGGTCCGGGTCCGGGTACGGGCTCGGACGCGGGTTCGGGCTCGGGCTCGGGTGAGTGACCGCATCGAGCTGCGCGGGCTGCGCGTCGTCGGCACCCACGGCGTGCTCGACGAGGAACGCCAGCGGGCCCAGCCCTTCGACGTCGACGTGGTGCTGGCCGTCGACCTGGCGCCGGCCGGGGCCAGCGACGACCTGGCCGACACGGTCGACTACGGAGCGGTCACAAACGCAGCGGCGGCCGAGGTGGCGGGTGCCCACGCCGACCTCATCGAGCACCTGGCAGAGCGGATCGCCACCTCGGTCCTCGCCGTCGCCGCCCGGGCCGACGCCGTCCAGGTCACCGTCACCAAGGTCCGCCCCCCGGTAGCCCACGACCTGGCCACGGCGGCCGTGACCATCAGCCGGACCCGCCGGCCCTCACCGGGGCCACCGGCGCCTGCGTCCCTGCTCGAGCCCGACCCCGCCGGGCCGTGACCCGGCGCAGGTGAGCGCGCCTCGGCGCGCTCGCCACGAGGACGGCGCGCTTCGCCGAGGACGGCGCCCGGCGTCCGCCACCTTCGTGATGGTGGACGCATGAGTCCGACCGCGGAGGGTGGACTGGGAGCTCCGGGCCCGGCGCGCCCCGGGCGCCGGCGGGCGTTCCTCGGCCTCGGCTCCAACCTGGGCGACCGGCGCCGCATCCTCGCCGGCGCGGTCGACGTCATGCCCGATCTCGTGGCGGTGTCACCGGTCTACGAGACCGATCCCGTCGGCGGTCCCGACCAGGGGCCCTACCTCAACTGCGTCGTCGAGCTGGACACCGCCCTCGGCCCCTGGGACCTGCTGGCCGTGGCCCGGCAGGCCGAGGAGGCGGCCGGACGGGTGCGGGTCGAGCGGTGGGGACCGAGGACCCTCGACGTCGACGTCCTCCTGGTCGGCGACCTCACCGTCGACGACGAGGAGCTCACCGTCCCCCATCCCCGCATGTGGGCGCGCGCCTTCGTGCTCGTCCCCCTCGCCGACCTCGCCCCCGACGTCGTCGGCGACCGCATCGGGAGCATCGATCGAGTTGCGGCCGGGGTCCGCCCCGCCGGTACCCTCGGCGGTCCCTGACGCCCGGGGGCCACGCCGGGTCCCTGCGATCGCCGGCCAGGGAGGAAGCTCTGTGCTCGTCGCCATCGACGTAGGCAACACCCAGACCGTCATCGGGCTCTTCGGCCCGGGCCAGGGGGGCGCCGACGAGCTGGTGCGGACCTGGCGGGTCTCGACGGTCGACCGCCGCACCGCCGACGAGTTGTTCGTCCAGCTCCACGAGCTGCTCGGCCTGCACGGCCTCGAAGCCAGGGAGACGATCACCGGCATGGCCGTGGCGTCGGTGGTGCCACGGCTGCGGGCGGGGCTGCGAGAGATGGCACAGCGCTGGCTCCACATCGAGGCCTTGATCGTCGAGCCCGGCATCAAGACGGGCATGCCGATCCTCTACGACAACCCACGCGAGGTGGGCGCCGACCGCATCGCCGACGCCGTCGCCGCCTTCGAGCGCTTCGGGGGGCCCACCATCGTCATCGACTTCGGCACCGCGACCACCTTCGAGGTGGTCTCGGCCAAGGGCGAGTACCTCGGCGGGGTGATCCTGCCCGGCATCGAGATCTCCATGGAGGCCCTCTTCGCCCGCGCCGCGCTCCTGCCGAGGGTGGAGCTGGTCGAGCCGACCAGCGTGCTGGCCAAGAACACGGTCGAATCGGTCCAGTCCGGCGCCATCTACGGCTTCGCCGCCCAGGTCGACGGCCTCTGCCGGCGCCTCGAGGACGAGATCGGCCCCTGCCAGGTCGTCGCGACCGGTGGCCTCGCCGGCCTCATCGGCCCGGTCTCCGAGGAGATCGACCACCACGAGCCGTGGCTGACCCTCGAGGGACTCCGGCTGATCCACGCCCGCAACCAGCCCTGAGGCCTTCCGGGGCGTCGGCCGGGCTTCTCGGGGCGTTGTGCGTTGGTAACCCACGTGGAGGCTCCCGAGAACGGGGACCGGACCGAGATGGGCCGTGGAGGCGCAGGGGGGCGAGGCGCAGGGGGGCGAGGCGCAGGGGGGCGAGGCGCAGGGGGGCGAGGCGCAGGGGGGCGAGGCGCAGGGGGGCGAGGCGCAGGGGGAGCGGTGGGCCGCAGAGAGTCGGTGCAGGGCGCCGGCAGCAGGTGGGTGGACGCCGGGGCCGGGTGTCGGTCACCATCGACGACGCCATGGACGCCGACTCGCCCCCCGACCCGCGGTCCCCCGACCCGCGGCGGCCCACCGAGCCGGCCGCCACCCCTCCGACCAGCATGACCGACGGGGGGCCGGGAGACGACCTGGTGGCGCCCCCTGCGGGGGCGCTCCGCCGGCCTGTGCCCTACCGCTACGAGCGCACGGCGTCGGCCGCCGAGGTGGCGGCGGCCCACGGCCCCCTCGAGGCCCGGGAGGGCAGCGGGGTCACCGTCTCGGTGGCCGGACGGCTGATGCTGCGCCGGGAGATCGGCAAGCTGGCCTTCGGCGACCTGCGGGACTCGTCGGGCTCGATCCAGCTCTTCGCCGGCGCGGCGTGGACCGAGGACTTCGACGGGTTCAAGGCCCTCTCGCTCGGCGACTGGATCGGTGCGACCGGTGAGGTGGTGCGCACCAGGACCGGCGAGCTGTCGGTGCAGGTCGTGCGCTGGGAGCTCCTCGCCGAGGCGCGCCGCAGCTTCGGCGACAAGTGGCGCGGCATCGCCGACACCGACCTGCGCTACCGCCAGCGCTACGCCGACCTGTGGGCCAACGAAGGATCGCGTCGGACCTTCCTCCTCCGCAGCCGGGCCGTCTCCGAGACCCGCAGGTGGCTCGAGGGGCGCGGGTTCGTCGAGGTCGAGACGCCGGTGCTGCACCCGATCCCCGGTGGGGCGCTCGCCCTGCCCTTCGTCACCCACCACAACTCCCTCGACGTGGACCTCTACCTGCGCGTCGCCCCGGAGCTGTACCTCAAGCGGCTCGTGGTCGGCGGGATCGAGCGGGTCTTCGAGATCGCTCGGGTGTTCCGCAACGAGGGCATGTCCCCGCGCCACAACCCCGAGTTCACCATGCTGGAGCTGTACCAGGCCTACGCCGACTACACCGACCTGATGGTGCTGGTCGAGGAGCTCGTCGCCCACCTGGCCCGCACCCTCCTCGGTGCCTCGTCGCTCACCTATGGGGGCCATTCCCTGGATCTGACCCCGCCGTGGCGGCGCGCCACCCTCGTCGAGCTGATCGCCGAGCGGGCGGCCATCCACGTGGACCTCACCACGCCGATGGCCGATCTCCTCGGCCACTGCGAGCGGCTCGGGATCCCGGTCAAGCCCACCTGGGGACCCGGCAAGCTCCTCCTCGAGATCTACGAGAAGACCACCGAGCACACCCTCTGGGAGCCGACCTTCGTCATGGACTACCCCGTCGAGGTCTCGCCCCTCTCACGGTCGCATCGCTCCGAGCCGGGCATGGTCGAGCGGTTCGAGGCCATCGTCGCCGGACGCGAGCTCTGCAACGCCTTCTCCGAGCTGACCGACCCGGCCGAGCAGCGCCGGCGCTTCGAGGCCCAGGCGGCCGAGCGCGACGCCGGTGACGCCGAGGCCATGGTCGTCGACGAGGACTATCTCCGCGCCCTCGACTACGGCCTGCCGCCGACGGCCGGGCTCGGGATCGGCGTCGACCGGCTGGTCATGCTGCTGGCCGACGCCGAGGCCATCCGCGACGTGGTGCTCTTCCCCACCCTCCGGCCCGAGCAGGCCTGAACGGGCGCGGCGGCTCAGCTGATCTCGAGGTCGTCGAGCACCCGGTGACCGAGACCGGCGAGGCGGCCGACGACGTCGTCGGGTGCGCCGCCGCTGCGCAGCGGCTCGAGGGCGGCGGCGGCCAGGTCCGCCCAGCGGCGCCCTTCGGCGACCGACTCGCCGATGGCACCGGTCCCGAGGACCAGATCCCTGGCCTTGTCCCGGGTCGGCGGGTCGAGGGGCCCGCCGAGCAGGGCCCGCAGGTCGTCGCCGACGCCGGGGCGGGCCAGCGTGTGGATCACCGGCAGCGTGTAGGTCCCCTCGACCATGTCGTGACCTGCGGGCTTGCCGAGGGTGTCGTCCGTGCCGGTGAGGTCGCCGATGTCGTCAGCGACCTGGAAGGCCATGCCGAAGGCCCGCCCGAACTCGGTGAGCGCGTCGACCCACGGGCGGGGTTGGCCGCTCACGAGGGCGCCGATGCGGCAGGAGGTGGCCAGCAGCGACGCCGTCTTGCCCTCGATGGCCCGGAGGTAGTCCTCCACGCTGCGTCCCGGCTGGAAGGCCCGCTCCAGCTGGGCCACCTCGCCGCGACAGAGCTGCCCGATGGTGTGGGCCAGCAGCCCGGCGACCTCGGTGCCGAGCGACGCGGCGATCTCCGACGCCCTGGCCAGGAGGAAGTCGCCGGCGAGGATGGCCACCAGGTTGCCCCACCTGGCGTTGACCGAGGTGACCCCGCGGCGGGAGTCGGCGTCGTCGATCACGTCGTCGTGGTAGAGCGAGCCCAGGTGGACCAGCTCCACCGCCACCCCGCCGGCGAGCACCCGGTCGTCGGCTTCGGTCCCGGTGGCGAGGGCCGCCCCGATGACGAGGGCGGGCCGGAGCCGCTTGCCGCCCGCACCGACCAGGTGACCGGCGACCTCGGCCAGGAACGGGTCGTCGACGGCCACTGCGTCGCCGAGCGCCCCCTCGAACCGGCCGAGGTACCCGTCCAGGCCGGGAAGGGGAAGCTGCTCCGTGACGTTCACCGAGGTGACAGTACGCCACGAGGTCGGTCAAACGCGAAACCGGAGCGCCTCCGCCCGGCGGCGGGAGGGAGCGCCCGGAGCGCCTTCTCCCGACCGGTCGGCGGTGGCGTCAGGTCGCAACCACGACCCCGTGGGTACACTGTCGCCACGTAGGACCGAGGTGGCCGCCGCCCGGACGAGGGCGCCATCTCCGTCCAAGAGCCGCGCAGGAGGCGGTCACCTTGTTCGAACGCTTTACCGACCGAGCCCGCCGAGTCCTGGTGCTTGCCCAGGAGGAAGCCAGGCTGCTCAACCACAACTTCATCGGAACCGAGCACATCCTCCTCGGTCTCATCCACGAGGGGGAGGGCGTCGCCGCCAAGGCCCTCGAGTCCCTCGGCATCAGCCTCGAGGGCGTCAGGGAGAAGGTGGAGGAGACGATCGGCCCGGCCGGGTCGTCGACCACCGGGTCCCCGCCTTTCACCCCGAGGGCCAAGAAGGTCCTGGAGCTGTCCCTGCGCGAGGCACTGCAGCTCGGCCACAACTACATCGGCACCGAGCACATGCTGCTCGGTCTGGTGCGCGAAGGCGAGGGAGTGGCCGCCCAGGTGCTGGTGAGCCTGGGCGCCGACCTCTCGCGGGTCCGCCAGCAGGTCATCCAGCTGCTCTCCGGCTACCAGAGCCCCGGGGGCAAGGAGGGCGCGGCCACCACCGGCGGCCAGACCAGCCCCGAGACCCCCACCGGCTCGCCGGTCCTCGACCAGTTCGGCCGCAACCTCACCCAGCACGCCAGGGAGCGCAAGCTCGACCCGGTGATCGGGCGCGACCGCGAGATCGAACGGGTCATGCAGGTCCTGTCCCGTCGCACCAAGAACAACCCCGTGCTCATCGGCGAGCCCGGCGTCGGCAAGACCGCCATCGTCGAGGGGCTGTCGCAGAAGATCGTCACCGGCGACGTCCCCGAGACCATCAAGGGCAAGCAGCTCTACACCCTCGACCTCGGTGCCCTCGTGGCCGGCTCCCGCTACCGCGGCGACTTCGAGGAGCGCCTGAAGAAGGTGCTGAAGGAGATCCGCACCCGGGGCGACATCATCCTGTTCATCGACGAGCTGCACACCCTGGTGGGCGCGGGCGCCGCCGAGGGGGCCATCGACGCCGCATCGATCCTCAAGCCGATGCTGGCCAGGGGCGAGCTGCAGACCATCGGGGCCACCACCACCGACGAGTACCGCAAGCACCTCGAGAAGGACGCCGCCCTCGAGCGGCGCTTCCAGCCCATCAAGGTCGACGAGCCCTCGCTGCCCCACACCATCGAGATCCTCAAGGGTCTGCGTGACCGCTACGAGAGCCACCACGGCGTGACCATCACCGACCAGGCCGTGGTCGCAGCGGCCAACCTGGCCGACCGGTACATCGCCGACCGCTTCCTGCCGGACAAGGCCATCGACCTCATCGACGAGGCCGGCTCCCGGTTGCGGATCCGGCGCATGGCCACGCCGCCCGACTACAAGGCCATCGAGGACGAGATCGGCCGGGTCCGCAGGGACAAGGAAGTGGCCATCGAGAAGCAGAACTTCGAGGCGGCCAAGAAGTTCCGCGAGAAGGAGGAGGAGCTCCTCCAGCGCAAAGCGGCCAAGGAGCAGGAGTGGCGGGCCGAGGGCGTCGACCTGTTCGACGTCGTCGACGAGGAGGTCATCGCCGAGGTCCTGGCCAACTGGACCGGCATCCCGGTCTACAAGCTGACCGAGGAGGAGACCGCCAAGCTGCTCCGCATGGAGGAGGAGCTCCACAAGCGGGTCATCGGGCAGAACGACGCCATCCAGGCGGTGTCCAAGGCCATCCGGCGCACCCGGGCCGGCCTCAAGGACCCCAAGCGCCCGAGCGGGTCGTTCATCTTCCTCGGGCCTTCGGGCGTGGGCAAGACCGAGACGGCCAAGACGCTGGCGGAGTTTCTCTTCGGCGACGAGTCGGCGTTGATCAGCCTCGACATGTCGGAGTACATGGAGAAGCACACCGTCTCGCGCCTCGTCGGCTCGCCCCCCGGGTACGTCGGCTACGAGGAGGGCGGCCAGCTCACCGAGGCCGTCCGGCGCAAGCCGTTCAGCGTGGTCCTCTTCGACGAGATCGAGAAGGCCCACCCCGACGTGTTCAACGCCCTGCTCCAGATCCTGGAGGACGGCCGGCTCACCGACTCGCAGGGTCGCACCGTGGACTTCAAGAACACGGTGATCATCATGACCTCCAACCTCGGCACCGCCGACCTGCGCAAGGCGGCGGTGGGCTTCGGGCGGTCGAGTGACGCCATCACCTACGAGCGGATGAAGGCCAAGGTCGGCGAGGCGCTCAAGGCCCACTTCCGGCCCGAGTTCCTCAACCGCATCGACGACACGATCGTCTTCCACGAGCTGACCAAGGACGAGGTCACCGAGATCATCGACCTGATGATCCAGCGCCTCCGCAACCAGCTCGAGACCCAGGGTCTCGACGTGGAGCTGACCCAGGCGGCCAAGTACATGGTCGTCGAGAGGGGGTACGACCCCACCCTCGGCGCCCGGCCGCTGCGCCGTGCCCTGCAGCGCATGGTCGAGGATCCGCTGTCGGAGAAGATCCTGTGGAAGGAGTTCCGCGCCGGCGAGACCATCATCGCCGACGTGGAGGGCGACGAGATCGTCTTCCACCCGGCGGAGAAGTCGGAGCCGCCCCAGCCCGAGCTGGCCAGCGCCGGCAGCCCGGACTGACGGGGGCCTCCCGGTCGCGGAGGCCACCCAGCAGCGTGGAGACGGAGGGCGGCCCGGTCGGGTCGCCCTCCGGCGCGTGGCATCCGTCGCCGAACCGCCTGTCGGCGGGTGTCATCCCGCGCCGAGCCGCCGGGAGGGCTCCTGGCCGAGGAGGAGGGCGTCGACGGCGTCGTGGAGGGTGGCGCAGCGCAGCGCGGGCAGCGGGAGATCGTCGGGCGCGGTGGCCGGGACCACGGCCCTGGCGAAGCCCAGCCTGGCCGCCTCGGCCAGCCGCCGCGGCGTCTGCGCGACCTGCCGGAGCTCGCCGCCGAGGCCGACCTCGCCGACCACGACCACGTCGGGGGGCAGGGGCAGGCCGAGGACGGCGGACGCGATGGCCAGGCACACGGCCAGGTCCGCGCCCGGCTCGGAGACCCGGACCCCACCGACGGCGGACACGTAGACCTCGCTCGCCGTGGTGACCAGGCCGGCCCTGCGGTCGAGCACGGCCAGGAGCAGCCCGAGGCGCCCCTGGTCGAGACCCGATGCGGAGCGGCGCGGCGCCGGGGCCCGTGAGTCGACCACCAGGGCCTGCAACTCGACCAGGAGCGGTCGGAACCCCTCGACGGCGGGAAAGACCACCGAGCCGGGGGTGCCGCTGCGCCGGTCGCCGAGGAACACGCCGCTGGCGTCGGGGAGGTCCCGGAGCCCGGCGTCGCCCATCTCGAACAGGCCGAGCTCACCGGTCGGCCCGAAGCGGTGCTTGACCGACCGCAGGAGCCGGAGGGCGTGGTGGCGGTCGCCGTCGAAGGTGAGGACGGTGTCGACCAGGTGCTCCAGGACCCGGGGTCCCGCCAGGGCGCCGTCCTTGGTCACGTGCCCGACCAGGACCACCGCCACCGAGCCGGCCCTGGCCATGCCCGCCAGCTGGTGGGCGCAGCCGCGCACCTGGGCGACCGATCCCGGCCCCGAGTCGAGATCGGGGTCCCAGACCGTCTGGATCGAGTCGACCACCACCACGTCGGGCTCGACCGACGCGATCGCGGATCTGATGCCGTCGAGGGCCGTCTCGGCGACCAGCCACACGCCGGGGCGCACCGCGTCGAGGCGCTCGGCCCGGCGGCGGACCTGGGGACCCGACTCCTCGGCGGAGACCAGCAGGGCGGTGGCCCCCCGTGACGCCAGGGACCCGAGGGCCTGGAGCAGCAGGGTCGACTTGCCCACGCCGGGCTCGCCGCCGAGGAGGGTGACCGACCCGGGCACAAGGCCGCCTCCGAGCACCCGGTCGAGCTCGCCGATGCCGGTCGGCACCGGCGCGGCGCCGATCGAGGTCACGTCCTCGAGGAGCACGGGGGCCACGGGCGTGTCGACCCGGACGGGGTCCCGGCCCCGCCCGGAGGCGGCCACGACCTCCTCCACCAGGCTGCCCCACTCGCCGCAGGCGCTGCAGCGCCCGGTCCAGCGCGGGGTGGTGGCCCCGCAGGACTGGCAGCGGTGGAGGGTCCTCGCTCGGGCCATGCCGTGACCGTACCGGGGGGTGGTGACGGTCCAGGTGCCGGCGGAGGCCGCTCAGGCCAGGCGCGACCTCCGGCGCCGGCGGACCAGGAGACCCACGAGCAGCCCGACGGCCACCGCCACGACGACGGCGGCGGCGACGGCGGCGACCACCACGTCGGTCAGGTGGGCGTGGTCGGAGCTCGACGTGGTCGCCGCCAGGGGGATCACGGCGCCGAGGGGCGTGGTCCACGTCAGGTGGCTCGTGCCCCGGGCGCTGACCCGCGTGGTGGCGTCGGACGAGCGCAGCGAGCCGGGCAGGGTGAGCGACAGCGAGAAGCGCAGGTCGCGCGTCGCGGCCACGCTTCCCCGCCGCCCGGTGAGGGGACCGGCTTCGACGCCCACCCGCGACCCGAAGTGGCGACTCAGGCCGGCGTCGCCGAAGCACCCGATGCCGCACGCCAGGTCGACGTGGCCGGACACCGCCGTGGTGGTGGCGAAGAAGCTCCGGTGGTGCTCCAGGTGGACCTCGACGGGGACGATCCGGCGGCCGCCGACCGTCGTCGGGGCGACGACCGACCGGAGGAGCGCGTCGAGCTGCGCCTGGTCGTCGAACGCGTGGGCTGCGGTGACGGTGGCCGTGGCGCCGGTCGCCACCCCCGGTTTCGAGACCTGCCACCCGGCTGCGGTCAGGTCGGACGTGCGCAGCTGGCCGAGGCCGCCGACCTCGGCCAGGGCCTGGCGGTCGAGGGTGACGGTGACGCTCACCCGCCCCGCGCCCGACGGCGCCACCTCCACCGAGACGGTCGTCACCACCGAGCATCCCGCGCCGGCGACGAGGAGCAGGGCCACGAGGACGGCCACGAGCGGGCCCGACCTCGGTGCGCACATGGCGTTCGACGCTAGCCCGGGGGTCGGGGGCGGTCGTCTACCATGGCCAGGTGTCCGAGCGGCTCACCTCCGCGATGACCGGGACGCTGCGGGCCATCTCCCCGGGCCGTCCGCTGCGCGACGCGCTCGACCGGATCCTGCAGGCCAACAAGGGGGCGCTGGTCATCGTCGGCGACGGGCCCGAGGTGCTCGCCATCTGCTCCGGCGGCTTCCTCCTCGACAGCGAGTTCAGCCCCCAGCGCATGGCCGAGCTGGCCAAGATGGACGGCGCCATCATCCTCGCGGCCGACGCCAGCCGGATCGCCAGGGCCAACGTGCACCTCGTCCCCAACCCCAACGTGGCCACGTCCGAGACGGGGACCCGGCACCGCACCGCCGAGCGCGTCGCCCGCTCGATCGACGTGCCCGTCATCGCCGTGTCGGAGGACATGGCCGTCATCACGGCCTACCGCAACGACACCAAGCACCGCCTGGACACCATCGCCCGCATCCTCGTGCGGGGCAACCAGGCCCTCCAGACCCTGGAGCGCTACCGCACCCGTCTCGACGCCGTGACCAGCTCCCTGTCCGCCCTCGAGGTCGAGGACCTGGTCACGGTGCGCGACGTGCTGACCGTGCTCCAGCGGGCCGAGATGGTCCGGCGCATCGCCGACGAGGTCGACGGGTCGATCACCGAGCTCGGCGACGACGGTCGGCTGCTGCGGCTGCAGATGGAGGAGCTCATGGCCGGCGTCGACGACGACCGCCGGGCGCTGATCTCCGACTACCTGCCCGCCGACGACCCGGCGTGGGTCGACGACACCCTGGCCGAGCTGGCCGCGGTGGCCACCGAGCAGCTGGTCGATCTCAAGCTCGTCGCCGGGCTGCTCCAGGTGGCCGGCGATCCCGACCTCGACGCCAGTGCGGCGCCACGCGGGTACCGGCTGCTGTCGAGGATCCCCCGGCTCGGCACCCCGGCCATCGTCGCCCTCGTCACCCACTTCGCCACGCTGCAGAAGCTGATGAGCGCCACCGGGGCGGACATCGAGGCCGCCGGGATCGAGGCGGCCACCGCCAGGGTCGTCAAGGACGGCCTGTCCCGGCTGGCCGAGTCGAGCATCCTCGACCGCTTCGGCTGAACGGCCCGATCGGTGGGCGGCCTGCGGGGTGGGGCTCGCTCAGCGGGCGCGCTGGGCGAGGCGGTCGCGCTGCACGATCCGGTAGCGCCGGTCGTACTGCTCGATCCAGCCGAGGCGCACGAACGCGGCGATGGCCTTGTTGACCCGCTCGCGTGACGCGCCCACCAGGCCGGCGAGCTCCTCCTGGGTGATCGGCAACTGGAACTCCTCGGCCTCGCCCGCCAGCTCGAGGAGGCGCTTGGCCGTGCGCCCGGTCACGTCGAGGAAGACGGCGTCGGCCAGCGCCGAGTCGGTGGTGCGCAGCCGACCGGCGAGGAGGCCGACCACGTCCCAGAGCAGCTGGGGCCGGGCGTCGATGGCTCCCTTGACCGGCTCGTAGGGGATCCGGAGGAGCTCGGACGGCTCGAGGGTGCGAGCCGACGCCGAGCGGGGGCCCTTGTCGAACAGCGCCATCTCCCCGAACAGGTCGCCCTCCTCCATGAGCGCGACGAGCGACTCCCGGCCGTCGGGGGAGCGGCGCCCGATGGCGATGCGGCCCGAGCGGACCACGAACAGCTCGGTCGCATCGTCGCCCTCGTTGAAGATCACGTCGCCGCGCTCGGTGCGCCTGACCGCCGCGCTGGCGGTCAGCGCCACCAGCGCGTCCTGGTCGAAGGCGGAGAACAGCTCCGAGCGCGCGAGCAGTCCGAGATCGTCCATGCGAGGGGCAACGTTAGCCCTCGGGGCGACGACCGGGACCCGGGACCCGTCGCCGGCGGACTGGCCGGACGGTCCGGCTACCCCGTACCCTGAACGTGCTCGTCTCGTTGGCCCTGGTCTGGAGCAGTATGTCGTTCGACGTCGGTGACAAGGTTGTCTACCCGCATCATGGCGCAGCCGTGGTGGAACGTCGAGAGGTGATCGAGGCCTTCGGTGAGAGCAAGGAGTACCTCGTGCTCCGGCTGGCCTACGGCGACCTGATCCTCCGGGTGCCGACCGACAACACCGAGGAAGTCGGGCTGCGGGAGGTCATCAACGACGAGGAGGTCGAAGAGGTCTTCGCCGTCCTGCGCAAGAAGGACGTGCGCATGCCGACCAACTGGTCCCGCCGCTACAAGAACCACGTCGAGAAGCTCAAGTCCGGTGACATCTACCAGGTCGCCGAGGTGGTCAGGAACCTGTCCAACCGTGATAAGGACAAGGGGCTGTCGGCGGGGGAGAAGCGGATGCTCAACCGGGCCAGGCAGATCCTCGTCTCCGAGCTCACCTTCGCGCTCAACGTGGACGAGGCCGCGGCGGAGAAGAAGCTCGACGACGAGCTGCCCTGACCGGGCGGCGGACAGCATGCACCCCGCCGCAGGCGGCGCATGGGCGGTCGTCGTCGCCGGCGGCCGCGGGTTGCGGTTCGGGGCGAGGAAGCAGTTCGAGCTGCTCGGCGGCCGGCCGGTGACGGCCTGGTCCATCGACGCGGCCGCCGCGGCGTGTGACGGGGTGGTGCTGGTGGTGCCCGAGGGCAGCCACGACGAGGAGGTCTGCCGCCACCCGCAGGTCGACGCCGTGGTGGTCGGCGGCCCGACCAGGTCGGCGTCGGTGCGCGCCGGTCTCGCCGCGGTGCCTCTCGGCGTGGCGGTGATCGCCGTGCACGACGCGGCCCGTCCTCTGAGCCTCCCCGAGGTGTGGTCCCGCGTGCTCGACGCGGTGCGCGACGGCGCCGACGGTGCCATCCCGGTCGTGGCGGTCACCGACACCGTCGTCCGGGCCACCTCCGACGGTCGCCTCCAACCTGTCGACCGGATGGCGCTGCGCTCGGTCCAGACCCCGCAGGCGTTCCGGGCGGACCTGCTCAGGTCCGCGCACGAGGACGGCACCGACGCCACCGATGACGCCAGCCTGGTCGCCAGGCTCGGGGGCAGGATCGTCGGGGTCGCCGGCCATCCCGCCAACCTCAAGGTGACCGGTCCCGGTGATCTGATCGTCGCCGAGGCCCTGCTCGCCGGCTCGGGCGCGCCGTGATCCCCCGGGTCGGTCTGGGCTTCGACGTGCATCCCTTCGGGGACGACGACGGGCGGCCGTTGGTGCTCGGCGGGGTACCCGTCCCCGGTCGTGGTCTGGCCGGCCACAGCGACGCCGACGTCGTGGCCCACGCCGTCGCCGACGCGCTGCTCGGGGCGTGCGGCCTCGACGACCTGGGCACCAGGTTCCCGGCCAGCGACCCCTCGCTCGCCGGCGCCGACAGCATGGGCCTCCTGGCCCGGGTCGTCCAGACGGTGGGCGAGGAGTGGGAGGTCGGCAACGTGGACGTGACCGTGGTGGCCGAGGTGCCCCGCCTCGGTCCTCACATGGCGGGCATGACCGCCGGCCTCACCGCGGTCGTCGGGGCGCCCGTGTCCGTCAAGGCCAAGCGAGCCGAGGGCCTCGGCGCCCTCGGACGGTGCGAGGGGGTGGCCGCGTACGCGGTGGCCATCGTGGCGGCCAGGCCGTGAGCACGAGCTGCGAAGCGACCAGCCGGGCCGCCCGCTCGTGGTCCACCGCCCGGTGATGGTGGAGCGATGAGCCCCCAGGAGCGCCGTCGTGGTCCGGCGGGCGACGGTCGGGCCGGGACCGGCGGACGTCAACCGGGAGGCCCGAGGAAGTCCGGCAGCGCGTCGAAGGGCGGCAGCGCGTCGAAGGACGGCCGCGCCGGAGGATCATCCCGAGGGGCCTCGACCGGCCGCGGTGCGCAGGCCGGCCGGCCCCAGTCCGGCCGCGACGGTGCACCCGGGGCCGGGACAGGAGCGGGAGGCCGGCGCGGCAGCCGGGCGGCGGCAAGGGACGGGGCCGAGGGGGCGGCGGCGGGCGAGACCGTCGAGGGGCGGCAGGCCGTCGCCGAGCTGCTCAGGGCGCGCCGCCGTCACGTGCACCACGTGACCATCGCCGACAGCACGGAGCGCAGCGGCCTGCTCGACGAGATCCTTCGCCTGGCCGATGAGGCCGGCGTCCCGGTCCGGCGTGTCGGCCGCGAGCGGCTGGCCGGGCTGGCCGGGACCGAGGTGCCCCAGGGGGTGGTGGCCACCGCCGAGCCCCTCCCCGACGTGAGCCTCGACGGGCTGCTCGCGACGAGGGGACCGGCCGACCCCTTTCTCGTGGTGCTCGACGGGGTCACCGACCCCCACAACGTCGGGGCCGTCATGCGCAGCGCGCTGAGCGCAGGGGCGACCGGCATGGTGATGGCCCGTCACCGGTCCGCCCACCTCGGCCCGGCGGCGGTCAAGGCGGCGGCGGGGGCGGTGGAGTGGTTGCCGGTGGCGGTCGTGCCGGGTGTCGGTGCGGCCCTCGCCGAGCTGCGCAGAGCGGGGGTGTGGACCATCGGCCTCGACGCCGACGGCGACACCGAGGTGTGGGACCTCCAGGTGGCCACCGAGCCCGTGGCCCTCGTGCTCGGATCCGAGGGTCGCGGCCTGTCCGCCCTCGGCCGCCAGCGGTGCGACGTGGTGGCATCGGTCCCGATGCTCGGACCGCTCGCCTCGCTCAACGTCTCTGCGGCGGCCGCGCTGGCCTGCTTCGAGGTCGCCCGGCGCCGCCGGGCCGCCGCCCGGCCCGCCTGACGATCCCCGGCCTGGCCACCGATCGCCGGGTTCGTCCGGAATCTCCAGGTTACCGGTGAAGCAATGGTCAGAAATAACTAGTTCTTGGGCCCGAGCGCGTTGACATCTCCCCTCACGGGTAGGTAGAACTAACTAGTCCTCGCGATCCGGGGACGGCAGAGCCACCGCACTCCCACACCGACACGCTCTCCCGGGGGACCACTCAGATGGCCGTTCGTCTGCATCCGATGCCTGCGTGCCTGAGCGACGATGAGCTCGTCGCCCGGGCCCAACTCGACGACGGCGCCTCCCTCGACGTGCTCCTGCGCCGGTACCGGGGGTTCGCCCGGGCCAAGGCCAGGAGCTACTTCCTGGTCGGCGCCGACGCCGACGACATCGAGCAGGAGGGTCTGATCGGCCTCTACAAGGCGGTGAGGGACTTCCGCGGCGACCGTGCGGCGTCGTTCCGCGCCTTCGCCGACCTGTGCATCACCCGGCAGGTGATCAGCGCCATCAAAGCGGCCAACCGCAACAAGCACCGGGCCCTCAACCAGTACGTGTCGCTGTCGGGGACCCGGGCGGGTGGGGACGAGGGGGCCGAGCAGTGCCTCGAGGATCTCCTCGTGGGGCACGGCCTCGATCCGGCCGACGAGGTGATCGGTCGACAGCAGGTGGCGGCCATCCACCGGACCATGTCCGCCAGCCTCTCCCCGCTCGAGGCCGAGGTGCTCAGGCTCTACGTCGAGGGCCACTCCTACCAGGAGATCGGCGCGCGCCTCGGGCGTCACGCCAAGTCCGTCGACAACGCCATCCAGCGCATCAAGCGCAAGCTCGACGTGCACCTCCACGATCGCGACGAGGTGGCCCTGGTGGCGTAGCCTCCGCCCGGTGAGCGACTCGGAGGCGACCGGCGTCCGCCAGTTCCGCTTCGAGCCGCCGGCCGGGGCGACGACGGTGCTGCTCGTCCGTCACGGCGAGTCGGCCGCCGCCCGACCCGACGAGTCGTTCGACCTGGTCGGGGGTCACGGCGATCCCGCCCTCCACGAGGCCGGACGCGCCCAGGCGGAGCGGGTCGGCGAGCGGCTGGCCGGCCGCCACCTCGATGCGGTGTACGTGACCACGTTGCGGCGCACGGCAGAGACGGCCGCTCCCCTCGTGGCCAGGACCGGTGTGCCCGTCAGCGTGGAGCCCGACCTCCGGGAGGTCTTCCTCGGGGACTGGGAGGGCGGCCGGTACCGCCACCGGGTGCGCGATGGCGACCCGATCGCCCTGTCGGTCGCCACGGAGGAGCGGTGGGACCTCATCCCCGGAGCCGAGAGCGGCGCGGCCCTCACCGCCAGGACGGTCGCCGCGCTCGAGCGGATCGCCGGTCGCCACCTCGACAGCACCGTCGCGGTCTTCACCCACGGGGGGGTGATCGGTGCCGTGCTCGCCCACGCGACCAGGTCCCGGCCCTTCGCCTTCATCGGCGCCGACAACGCCTCGGTCTCCGAGATCGTCATCCATGCCGACCGTTGGGTGCTGCGCTGCTTCAACGACACCGCCCACCTGGCCGACCTCGACCTCGACCGATGACCGGGCGCGGCGGCTCGGCCTCGGGCCGTCTGGGTGTGCGGGCCACGTCGCCGCTAGCATCCCGCCCGGCGCGGCCCGGTGTCGGCGCTGCGGAAGTCGAGCCCTGTGGTCCGAGGAGGGGAGCCGGCGCCGCCTGCAGGAGGAGACGGGGTGTCCGCAGCCGAGACCATGGCCTTCGCGGTTGCGTGGGTGGCCCTCGCTGCGCTGCTCGCCTGGAGCATCCTGCGCGGCCCCGGTGGTCGCTGGCCGCGGCCGGGCGGGGCGGCTCCGGCGGTCGACCTCCGCGCCTCACCCGCGGTCACGGTGGCCGCACCTGAGCGGTGGCTGACCGTCGAGACCCTCGACGGGTCGGGCCCCGAGGTGGTCGCCGTCGGCGACCTGCTCGTCGCGGCTGCGCTGGCGGCCCGTGGGCTCGATCCCGCCGTCCTGGCCCCGGGTGACGTCCGGGTGGAGGTCGCCGACGACATCGACGGCTCCGAGGTCACCCGGTTCCTGGTCAGGACCCGGGTGCTGGTCCGCCCGACGGCTTCCTAGGCGCCGACCGCAGCGGGAGCCTCACGGCGCGGCCACCCTCGTCCGGAACCACTCGGTGGTCCGCTCGATCCCGGCCCTGAGCCCGACACGGGGCTCCCATCCGAGGGCCTGCGTGGCGAGGGTGATGTCCGGTCGGCGTTGCACGGGGTCGTCGACGGGAAGTGGAGGGTGCTCGATCGGTGATGCCGACCCGACGACGTCGAGCACGAGGGCGGCGAGGTCGGAGATGGTGATCTCGGAGGGATGGCCGACGTTGACCGGCCCCGCCAGGTCCGAGTCGAGCAGCGCGACGAGTCCCTCGACCTCGTCGTCGACGTAGCAGAAGCTGCGCGTCTGTGACCCGTCGCCGTAGACGGTGAGGGGCCGGCCGACGAGGGCCTGGGTGATGAAGTTGGACACCACCCGCCCGTCGCCTGGCCGCAGACGCGGCCCGTACGTGTTGAAGATCCGAACGATGGCCGTGTCCACCTCGCGGGTCCTGCGGTAGGCGCTGGTGAGCGCCTCGGCGAAGCGCTTGGCCTCGTCGTAGACACTGCGCGGTCCAACGGGATTGACGTGACCCCAGTAGGACTCGCGTTGGGGATGCTCGAGCGGATCGCCGTACACCTCGCTCGTGGACGCCAGCAGGAAGCGGGCGCCGTGACGCTCGGCGAGGTGGAGGGACCGGCGGGTCCCCTCGCTGCCGACGAGCAGCGTCTCGATGGGCAGGCGCAGGTAGTCGGGCGGCGAGGCGGCGCTGGCCAGGTGAGCGACCGCGGCCACGGGTCCATCGACGGGGATCTCCTCGGTGACATCGGCCGGGACGAAGCGGAATCCGTCATCGGTGCGGAGATGCCCGATGTTGTCGAGGGTCCCGGTGACCAGGTTGTCCACCGCGACGACCTGCCGCCCCGCCCGGAGGAGGTGCTCGCAGAGGTGGGAGCCGAGGAATCCGGCGCCCCCGGTCACGACCACCGCGCCGTCCCCGTGTCGGTCGCCGCTCATCTCGGCCGCCCGGACCCCGGTCCGACCCGGCGTGCACCTGTCGCGGTCCTCAGGGTCGTCCCTCCCGATCTGGCGTCGTGCGACCATAGCGCCGCCTGCTCCTTCCGGTCCCCCACGGAATGCGAGGGGGCGTCGGCGGGGTTGACCGGGCGTGGACATCGCCGATCCGAGCCCCAAGCCCGTCGTGTACTGGCGGCCCGGCTGCCCCTTCTGCTCCATCCTGCGCAGGAAGCTGAGTCGTCTCGGGGTGGAGACCGTCGAGGTCGACATCTGGGCGGATCCGGCGGCCGCCGCCACCGTCAGGGCCATCACCGGCGGGGACGAGACGGTCCCGACGGTCGTCGTCGGCGCGACCGCCCTGGTCAACCCGAGCGCCAAGGAGGTTGCCGCCATCGTCGGGCGAGGCCAAGGTCCGCCGCCGACGTCGCCGTAGGGGCACCGGGGGACCTCATAGGAGGAATAGTCGCGAGGGGATCGCGGTTCTATTCAGGTGAAGAGCCCCAGACGAGCCCTTTGACAACGGGAGTTGCCTTCCCTCCTCATCCAGGAGTGTCATCATGCATGCTCGGTTCGTACAGTCGTCGCTTCTTGCGCTTGCCGGCGGCTTCGTGGTGGTGGCGTCACAGGCGTTCACCGCCGGCGTGACGGCATGGATCGCCTTTGCTCTCGGCATCGGCGCCATCGTCGCCGCAGCCGTCCCCTCCGTGTTCGGCGCACGGCGTTGGGTCCTTGCGCTCGATGCCGTGACCGGTGTGCTCGGAGCGTGGACCGTCGTGGCCAGCCTCGTGTTCAGCGGTGGCGTCGTGCGGTGGCTGTCCTTCGCCGAAGGCGCCGGTTTCGTCGCCCTGGCCCTCGCCGGCTCGACCGTCGACCACGTCCTCCTGGCGAGGAGCGCCCGGCGCAGCCCGGCCCGTGACGCCGAGGTGGCCACGTCCGTCGAGCGTCCGACCGCCATCGCCGCCTGACGCAACACCGCACCCGCACCGAGACGAGGACCCGGGGAGACCCGGGTCCTCGTCGCGTCCGCACGTCGTCGTGTCCGGCCTCCCCCCGGACGTGAGCAAAAGTGCTGGACAGATGTGCAAACAGGGTGTACGGTGACCTCGAGTGGTCCGGGGGAACGGTCGAGGGAGGGAAGGCATGGGCGACACCATCGCTGCTGTCGTGTGTCACGGCCCGGAGGACTATCGCCTCCAGGAGGTGCCGCGACCGGTGCCGGGACGGGGCGAGGCCCTCGTCGCCGTCGAGGCGGTGGGGATCTGCGGGAGCGACCTCAAGTGCTTCCATGGCGCCCCCAAGTTTTGGGGTGACACCGACCATCCCGCATGGGCCCAGACGGGCGTGATCCCCGGGCACGAGTTCGTGGGCACGGTCGTCGACCTCGACGACGCGGCGCACGCCAGCTGGGGGGTCCAGGTCGGTGACCGGGTCGTGTCGGAGCAGATCGTGCCGTGCTGGGAGTGCCGTTACTGCCGCAGGGGCGAGTACTGGATGTGCCAGGTGCACGACATCTACGGGTTCCGCCGGGCGACGCCAGGTGCGATGTCGCCGTTGATGGTCTTCCCCCGCAACGCCCTCGTGCACCAGATCTCCAAGGACCTGCCCGCACCCCATGCCGCTTTCGCCGAGCCCCTGTCGTGCTCGCTGCACGCGGTGGAGCGCGCAGGGGTGCGATTCGAGGACACGGTGGTCGTCGCAGGCTGCGGTCCGATCGGGCTCGGCATGGTCGCCGGCGCCGCGGCCCGCGGACCCGCCCACGTGGTCGCGCTGGACGCATCCGACGAGCGCCTCGAGCTGGCCAAGCTCTGCGGCGCCGACACGATCGTCAACATCACGAGGGAGCAGCCCGACGGGATCATCGCCGACTTCACGTCCGGGTACGGCGCCGACGTCTACCTCGAGGCGAGCGGCCATCCCGCCGCCATCTCGCAGGGTCTGCGACTCCTGCGCAAGCTCGGCACCTTCGTGGAGTACAGCGTGTTCGGTGCCCCGGCCACCGTCGACTGGACGGTGATCGGCGACGACAAGGAGCTCGACATCCGAGGTGCCCATCTCGGCCCGCACTGCTGGCCGGCGGCCATCCGGATGCTCGAGTCCGGAACGCTGCCGCTCGAGCGGATCTGCTCCCGCCAGCTACCGCTGGCCGATTTCCGCGACGGCCTCGACCTGGTCGACGACGGCACCCGCAGCGTCAAGGTCAGCCTCATCCCATGAGCTCCACCTCTCCCCACGCCGACCAACGTCTCTCCAGAAAGGCATCTCCGACCATGCTCGCTCACCGGAAGCTCCGCACCGCCGCCGTCGCCGCCGTCCCGCTCGTCGCGCTGGGTCTCGCCGCCTGCGGCTCGTCATCGACGACGGCCAGCCCGTCCACCACCGCGGCACCCGCTTCACCCAACCCGTCCTCGTCGTCCACCACGGCCGGGTCGACCGGCGGCGGATCAGGCACCCTCACCGGCTCCGACACGGTGGCGTTCCTGATGCCCGACGAGGCGTCGACCCGATACGTCACCTACGACATCCCCAGCTTCAAGTCGGAGATGAAGACGCTCTGCCCGGGGTGCAAGGTGATCGCCGAGGACGCCAACGGCGACGCCAACCTGCAGAAGCAGCAGTTCGAGGCGGCGCTCTCCCAGGGCGCGAAGGCCGTCGTCATCGACGCGGTGGACTCCGCCTCCGCCGCCTCGGTGGTCAACCAGGCCCAGGCGCAGGGCGTCAAGGTCGTCTCCTACGACCGGCCCATCCCCACCATCAAGACCAACTACTACGTCTCGTTCGACAACCAGGTCGTCGGTGCGACCATCGCCAAGGCGGAGATCGACCACCTGAAGGCGACGGGTGCCACCGCCAAGGGCGGCATCCTCCTGGTCAACGGCTCCCCGACCGACGCGGCCGCCGGCCTGATCAAGAAGGGCGTCCACAGCGTGGTCGACACGAGCGGGGTCAAGGTGCTCGCCGAGTACGACACCCCCGACTGGACGCCGGCGCTCGCCCAGTCCTGGGTCGCCAGCCAGGTGACCAGGTTCGGCTCGAAGATCGTCGGCGTCGTCGCGGCCAACGACGGCACGGGAACGGCGGCGGTCGCCGCCTTCCAGGCCGCCAACGTCAAGCCCGTGCCACCGACGACGGGCAACGACGCGACCCTCGCGGGCGTGCAGCTGCTGCTCAACGGGGACATGTACGTCACCATCTCCAAGCCCGGCAAGACCGAGGCCGACGCCGCGGCCCACGCGGTGACCGATCTGCTGCAGGGCAAGACGCCCTCACTGCAGGCCGGTGGTCACGTCAAGACGGTCTTCGGGACTCCGTCGCAGCTCTTCCCGCCGGTCCTCATCACCGCGCAGAACGTCGAGAGCCAACTGGTCAACACCGGCTTCCTCAAGGCGTCGGCCATCTGCACGTCCACCTACGCGGCCGCCTGCACCAGGTACGGCGTCCACTAGACGTGGGACCGGGCGCACACGACGACGACGCAAAGGGGGGGTTGCATGGCGGGTGAGGTGCTCATCCAACTCGAGGGGATCAGCAAGCGCTTCGGCGCCGTGTCGGCGCTGCAGGACGTGTCGCTCGAGCTGGCCGCCGGTGAGGTGCTGGCCCTCGTGGGCGACAACGGCGCCGGCAAGTCGACGCTCGTCAAGGTGCTCGCCGGCGTGCACGCGCCGAGCGGCGGGACCATCACCTTCGAAGGCCGGGGTGTGCGCCTCGGCTCCCCCCAGGAAGCCCACGACCTGGGGATCGAGACCGTGTTCCAGGACCTGGCCCTCTGCGAGAACCTCGACGTGGTCCAGAACCTGTTCCTCGGTCGGGAGCTGCGTCGTCACCACCTCGACGAGGTCACGATGGAGACGCGGGCGTGGCGCCTGCTGAGCGAGCTGTCGGCCAAGCTCCCGTCCGCTCGCGTCCCGGTGGCCGCCCTCTCCGGCGGCCAGCGCCAGACGGTCGCCATCGCCCGCTCCCTCCTCGGTGATCCCAAGGTCGTCATCCTCGACGAGCCGACGGCGGCCCTCGGGGTGGAGCAGACCGCCGAGGTGCTCAACCTGATCGAGCGGCTCAAGGAGCGGGGGCTCGGGGTGCTCATGATCAGTCACAACATGGCGGACGTCCAAGCGGTCGCGGACCGCATCGCCGTGCTGCGCCTCGGACGCAACGGTGGCACCTTTCCCGCGACGACGACCTCGACGGAGGACATCGTCGCCGCCATCACCGGTGCCAGCGACAACGTCGTTGCCCGCCGCGCCGCTTCGGCCCCCCCTGGTGGCGGTGCGGCGGGCGACGGCCCCCACGGGCCTCCACCTGGCGGTCAGGTCGCCGACCTGGCGACGGATCGCCGCGGCCTCGCAGGTGAAGGTCTCGACCAGGAGAGGACCCGCTCGTGACCCAGACGCCCACCCGTGAACCGCTGGGCGAAGGCCCCCCGCCCCTCGACCGCGCCGACGGCCGGGTGCTGCGCCCGACCGACATCGGCGGCACCGTCCGCGGGCTGGCTGACCGCGTGCGCTCGGGCGACATCGGCACGCTGCCGGTGATCGGTGGCCTGGTGATCGTCTGCGTCGTCTTCCAGAGCCTCAACAGCGTCTTCCTGAGCAGCCGCAACCTGGTGGAGCTGTTGGTGCAGTTGGCCCCGACGGGTGTCATCGCCCTCGGCATCGTCATGGTCCTGCTGGTCGGCGAGATCGACCTGTCGGTCGGGTCGATGAGCGGGGTGTCGTCCGCCGTCGTGGCCATCCTCTTCGTCAACCACGGCCTGCCGGTGGCCGTCGCCATCGTCGTCGCCGTGGCGACCGGCGTGGTGGTGGGCGTCGTCTACTCGGTCATGTACAACCGCTTCGGCGTGCCGAGCTTCGTGGTCAGCCTGGCCGGCCTGCTCTCGTTGCTCGGCGTGCAGCTCCGGCTGCTCGGGTCGGCGGGGTCGATCAACATCCCCTTCGCCGCCTTCCTCGGCAAGTTCGGCAACTCGCTGTTCCTCCCCGGCTGGCTGAGCTACGTGCTGAGCGCGGCGGCGGGGGCCGCGGTCGTGGTCATCGGGATCGGTCGCCGCCGGAGTCGGGAGGCCGCTGGCCTGTCGGCGCAACCGGCCGCCGGGATCATCGCCAAGGGGGTGGTGCTCGCCGCCGCCCTGCTGGTCATGACCTGGTACCTCGACCGGAGCCGGGGCGTCAGCTGGATGTTCTTCTTCTTCCTGGCCCTCGTCATCGTGATGGACTACGCGCTGACCCGCACCGGGTGGGGCCGGTCGGTGTTCGCCGTCGGCGGCAACGCCGAGGCCGCCAGGCGAGCGGGCATCAAGGTCGACCGGATCTACCTGTCGGCGTTCGTGCTCTGCTCCACCTTCGCCGCCGTGGGCGGGGTGCTCGAGGCGGCCTACGGGATCGCGGCGAGCAACCAGACCGGCACCGGCAACGTCAACCTCGACGCCATCGCCGCGGCGGTCATCGGGGGCACCAGCCTCTTCGGCGGCCGGGGGAGCGCCTGGGCGGCGCTGCTCGGGATGCTGGTGATCGAATCGATCTCCAGCGGGCTCTCGCTGCTCAGCCCGAGCCCCGACGTGCTCTACATCGTGACCGGTCTGGTCCTGCTGCTCTCCGTGGCCCTCGACTCCGTCGCCCGCCGGTCGCGCCTCTCCCACGGGCGCGGCTGATCGGGGATCGGCCGGAGGGGCATCCGGTACGATCCCGATCGTGGCTCGAGCGTCGGACCGGCGATCGAGCCCGACGGTGACGGCCGTGCCGGGCGAGCGCAGCGCGACCGGCTCGTCGGTGTCGTTGATGTACGCCGCCGCGTCGATGTACTACCTCGAGGACGCCAATCAGGCCGAGATCGCCGCCCGGCTCGGCACCAGCCGCCCGACGGTCAGCCGACTGCTGGCCGAGGCTCGCCGGCGTGGCATCGTCCGCATCGAGATCATCGCCCCCCCAGAGATCCACCAGACCGGGCTGGCCGAGCGGGCCGCTGCCGCCCTCGGCCTCCGCACGGTGCACGTCGCCCCCTCCGTCCCTCCCGGTCTCGGCGGGGCGTCCCTCGCGCCTGCCGTCTCGGCCGCCATCGGGCAGGTGGGGCTGCGATCCGGCGACGTGCTCCTGGTGTCGTCGGGGCGCACCGTCTTCGAGGTGTCGCAGGCCGAGCTGCCGCAGCTGCCCGGCGTGGTGGTGGCGCCCACGATCGGGGGCCACGACGAGCCCGAGAGCTGGTACCAGCCCAACGAGATCGTGCGGCACCTGGCCGCCAAGGTCGGCGCCACGCCCCACTTCCTCTTCGCCCCCGCCATGCCGAGCGCCACCCTCTACGCCTCGCTCATGGCGGACGAGAGCACGCGGCGGGTCCTCGACCTGTGGGCCATGGCCAGGTGCGTGATCCTCGGTGTCGGTGCGCCGCCGCTCAGCCGGTCGTCGCTCCCCGGCTTCGTCGAGCGCAGCCCCTCGCTGCGCAACGCCGTCGGCGACGTCTGCTCGCGCTTCTACGACCGACTCGGCCGGCCGGTGCCGTGGCCGGGCGCGGAGCGTCTCGTCGCTCTGCCGTTGGAGGCGTTGGCGAATGTCCCCGTCTCGATCGCCGTCGCCTACGGAGAGGGCAAGGTGGCCGCCTTGTTGGCCGGGGCGCACGCCGGGTACTTCAACGAGCTCGTCACCGACGCTCCGACCGCCGCGGCGCTGGTCGATGCGGCGGAGTCGCTCGAGGAGGTCTAGCGGGGCTCGTTCGACTGCAGTCCGGCCAAGCGGTGGACGACGTCCCGCGTCGCCGGGTACAACGACGCGAAGTCGGCGAACATCCGATCGTAGAGATCCTTGCGGCCGGCGTCGGGCTCGACCGTGCGTGCGGCCCTGGCCCAGTCGGTGTCCTCGGGGACCTGCCCGGTCCCGATCGCGGCCAGCAGGGCATCCCCGTAGCTGGCGCCGATCGTCTGCGCCGGCAGCACCTGCGGGCGGCCGGTGACGTCGCTGACGATCTGGGTCCACAGGCCGCCCTGCGTGCCGCCGCCGACCGCCACCAGACGTTCCGATGTCCCGGCACAGGCATCGAGCAGCTCGAGGATCTGGCGGATGCCGAAGGCGATGCCCTCGCAGGCGGCCCGGTACAGGTGGCCGCGCCGATGTCGCAGGGTCAGCCCGGCGACCACCCCGCGCGCCTCGGGATCGAAGATCGGCGTGCGCTCGCCGGCGAAGTAGGGGAGCAGCAGGAGGCCGTCGGCACCGGGCGGGGTGCTCGCGGCCTCGGCGACCAGCACCTCGTAGGGGGCCTCGCCGGTCAGGTCCCGGATCCAGCCGGTCAGCGTCCCGGAGGTCGCCATGCCCGCAGCGAGGGTGTAGGTGCCTGGCTCGACGCCGCAGGTGGTCCACAACATGGGGTGGGAGGCCAGCTCCGGCAGCACCTCGACGAAGAACATGGTCGACCCGTACATCAGCATGAGGCTGCCGGGGCGGCGCACCCCGGCGCTGAAGGCCTCCGCCCACGCGTCGATGGTCCCGGCCACGACGGGCGTCCCTCGGGCGAGACCCGTCTCCGCGGCGGCTCGCGCGTGCACGTGGCCGACGACGTCGCTCGGCCAGGCCAGCCGGGGCATCTCCACGCCCGAGGCGATGTCGTCGACCCAGTCCTCCTGCCAGGTCCGCCGGCGGATGTCGTAGAGCGGGTCGCACTGGCTGGCGGTGTGGTGGTCGAGGACGTACTCGCCCGTGAGGCGGCCCACGGCGTAGGAGTTGGCGTTGTACCAACGTCTCGTGGCCGCCCACACCTCCGGCTCGTGACGCCGCAGCCAGAGCATCTTGGGCCCGACCGCCTGCGTCGACAGGGCCGTTCCCCCCCGCTCGATGATGCGGTCGGCTCCGTACCTGGCGGTCAGCTCGTCGATCTCCGCGGTCGCCCGCATGTCGATGCCGTAGAGGATCGCCGGCCGGAGGGGGCGATCCTCGTCGTCGCAGACGAGCAGGCACGGGCCGACGCCGCTGACGCCGACCCCGATGATCCGCTGCTCGCCGGCCGCGGCCACCAGCTCGCGGGCCACGGAGACCAGGTCACCGCCCCACACGGCGTCCGCGTCGACCTCGGCCCAACCGGGCCGGGGGAGGGACATCGAGTGGGGACGCTGCGTGCTGGCCACGACCGTGCCGTCCGGCGTGGTCAGCACCCCCTTGGTGCTGGAGGTCCCCATGTCGATGCCGAGGAGCAGCTCCTTCACGTGGGCACGGTACCAAGGGAGGTGCGGGAACGCCTGCTGGCGAGGACCTCCGCTCGCCGGGGAGCGCGCCGTGACCGCCCGTCGGAGCGGACGCCTGCCCTATGGTTCTGCCGTGCGGCAGCAGCGTCGTGAGATGTGTCCGGGATGGCCCTCGGGCTGCCCCGGATGGCTCTGGGGCTACCCCAGGGGCGTTGCAGCACTTCGGCACCCCATCGCCTGCACGACGGTCCGCTTCGCGGACGAGCGTGCACGCACCACGGGACTGGTCGCGACCTGCTGCCGCACCCTTGCGTGATCCCCGTGCCGTCGTGGCCCGAGGCGTTGCCGCTGCGTTCCTGGCGGGAGCGTGGGATCCGCCTGCGATGACCGGCCGGGGTCAACGGGCCGTCGGGCAGCGGCGGGTGTGGCTCCGGGACCTGGCACGAGCGGCCCGCCACGAATGGTCCGACGCACCGCTCGACCGGCCCCGTGACCTTGCGACCTTCCTCGCCGCGTGCCCTCCTCTCGGCGACGCGTTCGATCGAGCCGCGGATCGTGGCGAGCCCGCGCCACGAGTCGTGCGGTGGTATCTGCCCACGACGGCGATGGGGCCGTCGCCGTGGCCTGTCGCGCCGCTCGACACGGTCAGGGACCTGCAGGACCTGGTGGGTCTTCGCCTCGGTCACCTGCTCTGGCTGGCTGACGCCCGTCGACTCGAGGGCGCAGTGCGAGACGAGAGGCTCCGTCACTACCGGTACCGGTGGGTCGCCAAGCGCTCGGGGGCGGCGAGGTTGATCGAGGAGCCCAAGCCGCTGCTCAAGCACGTCCAGAGGGTGATCCTCCGGGAGCTGCTCGATGCGGTCCCAGTCCACGATGCGGCCCATGGTTTCCGGCGGGGGCGGTCGGCCGTCAGCTATGCGGCCGGGCACGCCGGCCGGCAGATCGTCATCCACCTGGACCTCGAGGACTTCTTCGGGACGGTGACCGCGGGACGGGTGTACGGCATCTTCCGACGCTGCGGCTACCCGGAGCGTGTCGCCCACCTGTTGACGTCCCTGACGACGAGCTCGACGCCCGCTCACGTCTGGAACGACCGTCCGCAACCGCTGCCGGGTGCAGGGGCGGGAGGGGACTTCCGCGTGGGGCAGCATCTGCGATATCCCCACCTTCCCCAGGGCGCGCCCACGTCGCCGGCGATCGCGAATCTGGCCACCTTCCGGTTGGATGGCCGGCTCGCAGGGCTTGCCGGAGCAGCTCGACTTCGCTACAGCCGCTACGCCGATGACCTGGCCTTCTCCGGTGACACCCGCATCGGCCCGGCGCGTGCACAGCGGCTGGTGCGGACCGTCGAGGCGATCGCCGTGCAGGAGGGGTTCCGGGTGAACCGGGCCAAGACGTCCTTCCGGCGATCCCACCAGCGACAGATGCTCGCCGGTGTCGTCGTCAACGACCGGCCCAACGTGGCCCGCGAGGAGTACGACGTGTTGAAGGCGATCCTGTGCAACAGCCGTCGACTCGGTCCTGACAGCCAGAACCGCAACCGCCACCCGAACTTCGCCGCCCACCTCCTCGGCCGCATCTCGAGGGTCGGGCAGCTCAATCCCACCCGGGGAGATCGCCTGCTCGCCACCTACAACCAGATCAACTGGCCGTGAGGGACCGGAAGGGACAACTTGGGCGGCCCGCAGACGGCAGGTGCCGTGGCGAGAGGGTCGAACGGTTGACGGCCGCCCACGTCGCTTCGGCACGGGCCCGTGACGGCCGTGGTCCCGATGGTCAGCTGCGGCGCCGAGTGGTCTGCCTCCGGCCGCCGGTCACGACTCGCAGCTCGTCCGCCGACCCTCGGAGGTGCTCCGAGAGGGTCAGCTCGCCGGCATCGCCGGCCCAGGCGTCGAAGGCGACCCTGAAGACGGCGATGCCTGTCTCGGCGGCCAGGCTCGCAGCGGGGTCGGCGACGCCCCGCCGTCGCAGTGCGGCCGCGAGGGCGGCGGCGAGTGCGGCGAGCTTGATCAGCTCGCGCTCCTGGAGCTCGGTGCTCGCCGCGATGACGGCCTGGCGCTCCCGCGCGAATACGCGGATCTCCTCGAAGAAGGCGGTGGCGGCTGCGTCGAGAGCTGCCGTGATCATCCCCATCGGCGCGGCCGACGCTGGGGCGCGGTCGACCTCGTTGACGAGGAAGGCCTGCAACGCCGCAGCCCCGAAGAAGAGGACCTCACGCTTGTCGGTGAAGTGCCGGAAGAAGGTGCGCTCGGTGAGCCCGGCCCGCTCGGCGATCTCCGCCACGGTCGTGGCGTCGAACCCGCGCTCGCCGTAGAGCTCGAGCGCAGCACGCTCGAGGCGACGGCGCGCGTCAGGAGGCCATCGACCCATGCCGTGAGCGTACCCGATGATGGCAGCAGCTGCCATCAGCTGCCGTTCCTTGCGCCTCGTGGTCGATTTCGTCGATGACGTGGAGGTCGCCGGTCGGAGCCAGCTCGCGACCGAGCCCGGCCCATTCGTGCTGGATCAGCAGCCGGGTGCCGGCGTGTCGTGCCGCCTCGACGACCAGGCGCGTCGTCGCTTCGGCGTCGCGCAGCGGCATCGAGCCAAGGGCACCAGGACAGGATCCTTGCCGGTGGGCCAGGAACTGCTCGGCGGCCGGGTCGAGGGGGCCGGCGGTGGACGGCCGCCACCACCAGACGCACAGGTGCACCGCCGCCTCGTCGACGGCGGTCGGAACGGAAATCGAGGCGCCCCCGGGTCGGCGACCGCGCTGATGGAGACGCTGCGGTCGCTGCGGGGCGCTTCAGAGAAAAGTCTTCGGTGAGTTGCGCGACTTCCGGGTACAGACGGGATCGAAGGAAATGTTCGGTCGACACGGTGACTCTGGTCCGTGGTTCCGTGCCACGTTCTCGACTCGAGGAGTTTCATGTCCCGTCAGCAGTACGCGTTCATCGTCGGTGTGTTGCTGGTGTGGCTGGCGTGGACCGCTGGCTGGGTGGTCCTCGCTGCGGTCGCGGCCGGGCTGATCGGCTTGGGGATCGTGCGGGTCCTGGAAGGCGATCTGGACTTGGGTGAGATGGCCGAGCGGTTCCGGTCGCCTTCGGACCGGTCCCGCCGATAACGCACCTTTTTAGCGATTTTGTCTTTGCAGTGCGCGGGATATCCCGTCATCCAACCCCTCAGAACTAAAGAGAGAGAGGCTGTTTCTCATGCCCGATTCATCGACCACTTCGGCGGCCGGCCAGTCCGGTGCGCCTGGCGCCACGTCGCCGTCCCGTTCGGTCGAGCGTGCCGGCGCTGGTGGCGCGGCGCTGGACAGTGAGCGTGGGGTCACGTCGATCTCCTCGACGGTGGTGGCCAAGATCGCCGCGCTGGCCACCCAGGAGATTCCCGGGGTCCAGGCGATGGGTAAGAGCATGACCCGGGCGTTCGGGTCGATCCGTTCCAAGGTGCCTGGCGGGAGCTCGGCTACCAGCCAGGGCGTGACCGTCGAGGTCGGTGAGCGCCAGGCGGCGGTCGACATCGACATCGTCGCCTACTACGGCCAGTCCATCGTGGAGACGGCGAACGCGATCCGTGAGAACGTGATCGATCGCCTGGAGGCCATGACCGGCCTCGAGATCGTGGAGGTCAACATCAGCGTCGATGACCTCTTCATCGAGTCCGACGGCGACGACACGGCCGGCCAGGGCTCCCGGGTCGAGTGACCGACGCCGATTCGATACCGGTGCCGCCGGGCGATCCCGGATCCAGGGGTCGGCTGGCGTTGGTGGTCGCCGCTGCGGTGGACGAGGTCGGCGGTGCGCGCCGCGCCGCCGGCTCCGGGGTCGAAGTGGCCACCCAGTACCGGGGGGGTCGGGTGGTCGGTGTCCGCCTCAGCCCCGACCGGGTCACCGTCAACGTCGTGGCGTCGGACCTGCGGGTCAAGGACCTGGCCGATGCGGTCCACGACGCGGTGTGCCGGGCGCTGAAATCGGCTGGCGAGCAACGGTGGGTCGACGTCGTCGTCGCGGACGTCGACCTCGACCCGGCCGGGGAAGCCTGATGGGCCGGCTGGTCAACCGTCTCGTGGCCCTGATCATCGGGGCCGCGTTGGCCGCCGGCGGGGTGCTGGTGGCGATCGAAGCGGTCTGGACCTGGACCGGCTCGGGATTCGTGTGGATCCCCGGCAACCAGTGGCTGCAATCGTTCAAGTCCACCGCATGGTCCTCGAACCTGGTCATCGCCGTCAGCGTCGGCGTCGGCGTCCTCGGGCTGGTCCTGCTGGCGTTGGAGCTACGCCCGCAACGCAAACGCGTGGTCCGCTACCAGACCGACCAGGGCACCTGGCTCCTTCTCCGCCGCTCCACCGAGGCCCACCTCGCCCGCCGGTTGGAGCAGGCCATGCCCACCAGCCCCATCAAGGCCCGGCTGAACCCCAAGGCGGTCCGGTGGCGGCTGAAGGTGACGGCCAGGGCGGCACGCTCGTCGCGGCCCGACCTCGAGGCTGCAGCCCGGGCCGAGCTCGAGCGGCTCCACGCGCCTGCGGTGCGCGTGCAGGTCAAGACCACCGGGGCGGCCAAGTCATGATCGACCGTCGCAACCGGGCCGTCCTGAGCCTGCTCGGTCTGCTGCTCCTCATCGGCGGCGGCCTATCCGCCGCTCTCGGCGCCGGGGCGTTCGGCACGGCCCGATCGAACCGGGACGTGTTCGACGCCACCCTCGTCGGCTGGTGGAACGAAGGCGGCTGGGAATCGTTTGCGGTCGTCACCGCCATCGGCGTCGTCGCCTTGTTCATCGGCGGGTGGCTGGCCCTCGGCCAGCTCCACCGCAACGACGGCCGACACCGCACCCCGACGGTCACGTTCGCCTCCCCCGGGAACGCCCGGGGAGAGACCACCTTGCACTCCCCGGCGATCAGCCACACCGCCGAGAAGGCCCTCGAAGCGATCCCCGACGTGCACGCCGCCCAGGTCGGCCTGTTCGGGAGCTATCCCTCGATCGAGCTGCGAGCCGTCCTCCAAGTCGGCGACGACGTCGACCTCGAAGGCCTCCCCCAACGAGTCGACGAGATCCTCTCGCGCCTGAACGACACGATCGGCGTCCGCCCCGACCCCGTCCAGATCGCCCTGCAGTTCAAAGAGACCGAACGGCAGCGCCAAGTCGTCTAACCGCACGAATCCGAAGCAGGTCCCCCGGCCGGCGCTATGGCGCAGTCGGCGCCTGCCACCAGCGGCGCCCGGTCGGCTGCTCCCCCCTACGACTCGAACTCCCCCTACGACCACGGCTGAGCGGCCGTTCACCAAACTCTTCCCTGCCACCATCCAACCAAAGGAAAATCAAAATGACAAACACAGAAACGCAGGACTATACGGGCTGGGTCGGCCAAGCCGTGGTCGACACCGCCGGCGACAAGGTCGGCAAGGTCGCCAACATCTACGTGGACGACGAGACCGGGCAGCCCGAGTGGCTGGCCGTCTCGACGGGCATGTTCGGCAAGAAGTCCTCCTTCGTTCCCATGCAGGGGGCCCGCTCGGACGGCGACCAGTTGGTCATCGGATGGGACAAGGCCAAGGTGAAGGACGCCCCCCAGGTCGAAGACGACGCTGATGGCTACCTGACCCCCGAAGAGGAGCAGGCCCTCTACCGCTACTACGGCCAGCAGGCCCCCGCCCAGACCCAAACGGCTGGCACTGGCCGAACCGACCGCAACGCCGAGGCCGGGGTCGTCGGCCGGGACACCTCCGGGCCGACCACCGACGATGCCATGACCCGCTCCGAGGAGCAGCTCAACGTCGGGACGCGGACCCAAGAGGCCGGCCGGGCCCGGCTCCGCAAGTATGTCGTCACCGAGCAGGTCTCCCAGACCGTCCCGGTCTCCCATGAAGAAGTGCGAGTCGAGCGCGAGCCGATCACCGACGCCAACCGGGGCGCGGCGACCGACGGCCCCGCCATCTCCGAAGAGGAGCACGAGGTCACCTTGCACGAGGAGCGGGCCGTGGCCGAAAAAGAGGTCGTCCCCGTGGAGCGGGTCCGGCTCTCCAAAGAGACCGTGACCGGCGAGGAAACTGTCTCCGGCGACGTCCGCAAAGAGCAGATCGAGCACGAAGGCGTGGAGCGCACCGAGCGCAACCGCTGAACCAACCGCCCGTGTGAACGGGTCCGTAGTCCCGGCACGGGGCCGGGACTAGGGGCCCGACCCGGCGCGCAGACCCGGCGTGCCGGACCACGGGCGCAGGGTGCCCGCTGATGGCTGCGCCTAGCGAAGGACGCGCTGTATGACCGACCCGGATACGACTTCGAAACTGCCGGCAGGAGCCGACGACCTCGTGGAGGCGGTGCGCTCAGAGGAGCGCCTGTCGATCACCACGCCGTGGGTCCCTTACCGGCATGCCCGGATCGGGAAGCGGGTCGTCACCGAAACCCGGACCGTCACCTTTGACGTCCGACGCGAGGAGTTCTTCTACGAAGACCAGGCCCTCACCGACAGTGACACCACAACCGCCGGCGCCGGTTCCCTCGACGGTCTCGAGTTGACGCTCTACGAGGAACGTGTCGTCGTCGACCGGGTCGTGGTCCCCGTCGAGCGGATCCGGGTGAGGGTGGAACGAGTCGGCGCCGCCGTTGACATCTCCGCCCCCCTCGCCCGAGAACATCTCACTCTCGAAGAAACCGCCGCCACAGCGGAGCCCACCCCCTGAGCGGCATCGCTGCACCGGTCGCCGCACCCCCTGATGGGATGCAGGAGCGCAGCGCTGCTCTTGCGTGACGGGCCCGGTTAGTGCGATGGAGGGCCTGGACGCCGATCGAGGAGAGCCTGCCCGTGCCGATCGGGATCGCTGGTGTCGTCTATGAGTGTCCGAGCTGCGGAGAGCGGCTGACTGAGCGGCGCTGCGGGGACTGCAACGTGTTCGCCCGCCGGCTGGGCCACGGGGGTCGTTGCCCCGGGTGTGACGAGGTCGTGTTGGTGGCCGAACTCGAAGGGGAGGAGTTGTGAGCGGGGCCTCCGTTCGCCGTGAGGGACCGAGCAAGACCAAGCTCGGGGTTTCCACACCCACCTCACGACGAAAGAAGGTCCCCGTGGAAGCCCAACCACAATACGTCGGCATCGACTTGCACCGCCGTCGCAGCGTGATCGTGCGCAAAGACAACGCCGGCAAGACGCTCGAGACGGTCCAGATCGACAACGATCCGCTCACCTTGGCCGAGGTCGTCGCCCGGGCGGGTGACGCTCCCGAGGTCGTGTTGGAAGCGACCTACGGATGGTATTGGGCGGCTGACGTGGCCGCCGAGACCGGCGCCAAGGTGCATCTGGCCCACCCCCTCGGCAATGCCTGGGGGAACCGGCGAGTGAAAAACGACGAGCGCGACGCCACCGACTTGATCGACTTGCTGCGCCTGGGACGCCTGGCCGAGGCGCACATCGCCCCGCCCGAGCTGCGAGAGCTGCGAGAGCTGGTCCGTCACCGCGCCAAACTGGTGGCGATCCGCTCGGGACTGAAGTCCGGGGTGCACGCGGTGGTGGCCAAGCAAGGCGTGGCGCTCCCCGTGTCCGACCTGTTCGGAGCCGCGGGACGATTGCTGCTCGCCGAGATGCCCCTGGGCGACGCCTACCGGCTGCGAGTGGAGTCGCTGCTACGACTGATCGCCGTGTTGGACACCGAGGTCGACCGCTTCGAGCGGATCGTCGCCGGGGACCTGGCCGACCATCCCGGCTACTGGGCCATCCAGGCCATCCCCGGGGTTGGCCCGATCCTCGCGGCGGTCTTCGTGGCCGAGATCGGCGACGTCTCTCGCTTCGCCGGCGCCCCCCAGCTGTCCTGCTGGGCCGGGCTCACCCCCCGCCACCGCGAGTCCGACACCCATGTTCAGCGAGGCCACATCACCAAACAAGGCTCCCGTCTGGTGCGCTGGGCCGCGGTCGAAGCGGTCGGCCGCCAACGAGGCGCCACCCCCGTCGCTGTCCACCATCATCGCGTCGCCGACCGCCGAGGCAAAGGCATCGGCCGGGTGGCGGGCGCACGCAAACTGCTCACCCTCGTCTTCTACGGCCTGCGCGACGGAGAGATCCGCTGCCTGGCCCAGACAGGGTGAGACCCGGCCGGCGCAGCCAGCACGCGAGCTCGTTGTTTGTCATGACCCCCGGACCCCCGGCGTGGTCGCCCCCTTGATTGAGCCCGTCTGGCTGCGGCCGAACCCCTCCATGCCACACCTATCGTCGTGGCGGATAGATGACCGGCACCCGGGAAACGGGCATGCCCTCGAGCAAGCGAGCTCACTGGAGAACGAACCGCAACGCGCCGCACCCCCCAGGGGAAGGTGCATCCAGCGAAGCCGTGACCGGCTTCGCCAAACAATGATCCCTGACGAACCCTGACCGGGCCGTCAAGGCTCCCCCTCCGGGCGGCCTACGGCCGGCCTTGACCGCCCTTCCCGTCAGCTCCGCGGACGACCTGGGGCCGCTTCGACGCGCTCCGGAACACCCCCAACGCCCCTCCGGGGCGCAACGGACCGGACGAAAACCCGTCCGGACCTCTTGACACAAGGCGCTCCTTCATAGATGACAACCGGGGGGAGGTTCACACCTCGGGGGCCGGTCAGGCTAGGGCCCGCGCAAGGAGGTGGCGGTGGCGGAGCATCCATGATGCGCTGCGTGCTCGCCAGGCGACTGCCCACAGGTTTGGGTAGCCGTTGTTTTCGACCGCTCGGGTCGACTCGGGGGTTACGTCGGCGGCGACGGACTCGGCTCGGGAGGCGTGCACGGCGACGGCGATTGGCGATGCCCGCGCTACCTGGGCGGTCGCACTTGGTCCCTACCTGACCGTCGCCGATGCAGCGAGGGTGCTCGGTGGTGTCCAGCCGCCAGGCAGTCCACCAGCGTCTCGCCCGGAGGACCCTGCTGGGCATGGACCTCGCTGGCCAGACCGTCCTGCCCGCCTACCAGTTCGACGGGTCTTCGGTCCGTCCCGAGGTGGTGCAGGTCCTCAAGCTGCTTCGGCCGGCCGGGCTGTCTCACGAGGCGACCGTGTCGTGGTTTGCCACCCCCCAGCCCGAACTCAACGGCGTTGTCCCGTCAGAGTGGCTCGGCAAGGACTCCTCCCGACTGTACGAGGCTGCCCGTCACACCGCAGGAAGCCTCGGTCACTAGGCACCCCCCGACGGGCCTGGTCCACGCAGCGGACGCTCCGGGTCTGCACAATGGCCGCTGTGCGCAGGGGCCTCAACGAGTCAACACGCGGGAAGCGGCGAGTCAGTGCGCCGACCAGTGGCCTCGACGTGCGCGGGTTCCCGAGCGTGATCCTCCCCATCGGCACCCGCCTCTACCGAATACACCGCGAGGGGCTCGACTTGTGGTGGTTTTCCCGCAACGGCCGCCAGCGCTTCGATCTTCCCGTGAAAGTGCTCCGGACCGGCTGATCGAGGTCGTCACCCGCGCCGAGAACGAGTGGAATCTCGCACCCCCCCGGATCCCGATGCCGTCGCTGAGGACCAGAGGGACGATGACCGCAACGCTCTGGCCGCAGCGGCCGCCGCAAGCTAGGAGAATTCAATGGCGCGCGCGTCATCATCCACCGATGGACGTGCCTCGCACCCGTCGGCTTCGCCACAGGTCGAAAGCAGGCTCAAGGCCAGGCACCTGAACTACACGTTCGAGCCAGACTTCGAACTGGACTCGATTCGAGATGTCGAAGGCAACCAGGTGCGGAGGATCGAGCACCGGGTGCCCAAGGACATTGTCGATCGGTACGCCGAGCAGATGAAGCGTGGCGCCGTGTTCCCTGCAATCGTTCTAAACGACCACCACGAGCTCATCGACGGGAACACCCGAACCGCCGCCGCCCGCCGAAACGGCCGTAGGGTCATTGCGGCATACGTGTGCCGCGACGTCTCGGCCCTGGCGGCACGTTCCCTGTCCGTCGAGTTGAACCAGACGACCGTCGGCATGGCCTCGGAGCTCTGGATGGCGTCGATCGCGGCGCAGCGTCCAGTTGAGGCAGACTGACGGCATGAGCATCGGCGAGGAGCCGGTCGAGGAGCGCCGTCGGCGACGCCGGGCCGGTGACCCGCGCCTGACCGACGACGACAAGGAGCTGCTGCGCCGGCTGACCACCGGAGATCTCGTGGGCGAGTTCCAGGCCGGGCTCGACGCCATCTCTCGCGCTGACCCTCTCCTCGGCGGCGACACCAGCGATGACGACTGACCAGCCGGCGCACCCCTGAGCGGTGATCGTGGTCGACGAGTACCTCGCCGCACGCGTGGTCGGTGGCGACTGGCCGACAGGCCTTCCTGACGACGAGCTGGGCCTGACTGCGGCACGGCATTGGAGACTCCTCCAGGCGCTTCACGGCAGCCGGGGCGGCCAGATCCGGCGTCAAGCCGGAGCCGTCGAGCACGCGTGCGGGTCGCTCGCCGCGCAGGGGGCACGTCTCGCTGCCACCATCACGGAGCTGGTCGAGCGGCCCGCACCCGTGCCGCTGTCGGTCTCGGTGGAGGAGGCGGCCCGGTTGCTCGGGCTCGGCCGGTCCAACCTGTTCAAGCTGATGGAGTCCGGCGAGTTGCGCTCGGTCAAGGTCGGCTCTCGCCGGCTGGTGCCTCGCCGGGCGCTGGAGGAGTTCCTGGCCGGCCACGATGTCTCAGCGGCCAGCTAGAACCGTGGCCATGGCGAGACGGTCGGAGCACGATCATCCAGCGCCCGGACGGCCGCTGGCACGGCTGGGTCTCGATGGGCGCCCTCCCGTCGGGAATGCCGGACCGCCGCCACGTCTCGGCCAAGACCCAGTCGGCGGTGGCCGCCAAGGTCAGAGGACTGGAGCGCCAGCGCGACACCGGGGCCGTCACGTCCAGCGGCCGGGTCACGGTGGATGCGTACCTGGCCGAGTGGATCGTCCGCAAGGAGCGGATGGGCTCGGTCCGGCCGCTCACCCTTCCGGGCTACCGCACCGACGAGAGCCACATCGCCGCCGCCATCGGCAGGGTGCGCCTCGACCGGCTCGGACCGGCCAACGTCGAGTACCTGTGGTCGTCCATGCTCGATCAGGGCTTGTCGGTCGCCCACTGTCGCCGGACCCTCAACGCCGCCCTGAACGACGCCGTCAAGCGGAGGGTCATGGCCGCAACCCGGTTCGGGTCGCCGAGACGCCGCACCAGCGGGAGACGGAGATCGAGCCGTACACCATCGAGGAGATGGGCTCGCTGCTTCGTGCTGCGCGGGGCAGCCGCAACTCGGCTCGCTGGACGGTGACGATGGCCCTTGGCCTCCGCCAGGGCGAGGTGCTCGGCCTGTGCTGGGACGACGTGGCTCTCGGGGCGGGTGAGGGCTCTGAGGCCACCGTGACGATCCGCCGGCAGCTCCAGCGGCTGTCGTGGCAGCACGGCTGCTCCGATCCCGAGCGGTGCGTCAATCGAGGCGGGACGCACGCCAAGCGCGGGGCTGACTGCCCGGAACGACGGGGTGGTGGCCTCAAGGTGTCCGAGCCGAAGTCCGCCGCCGGTCGCGCACGCTCGCCCTCCCGGCCACGCTCACCGCCGAGCTCGTGTCCACCAGGCGGGCGCAGAAGGCCGAGCGGTTGGCCAGCGAGATATGGGAGCCGGGCCTGTGCGGTGGGTCGGTGTTCGCCAACGGGGCGGGCGGAGCGACCGACCCACGAGCCGATGCGCGCCAGTTCAAGGTCCTGTGCGCCCTGGCGAAGGTTCCGCCCAAGAGGCTCCACGACCTGCGCCATTCGGCGGCGACCATGATGCTGGCGAGCGATCTCGACCTCCGGACCGCCGGGCAGGTCCTCGGCCACAGCCAGATCGCCCTGACGGCGCGCTACTCCCACATCCTCGCCGACCGCCGCTCGGTCGCGGCCAGCCGCATCGAGCGGGTCCTCTTCGGGGAGCGGTCGCAGTGAGCCGCCGTCCGCCGGTGTCGGCCAACTGCTACCAACACTGCTACCAAAGGCCGACGCCGGGCCCGCCGGCCGGCAAAAGTCCTGGTCAGATGAGCCCGAGGTCGGACTCGAACCGACGACCTGACGCTTACAAGGCGCCTGCTCTGGCCAACTGAGCTACTCGGGCAGATTTACCCCCGCTGAACAGGAGTTTTGCTGTCACCGCCAACGGGTTGGTGTTTGCACACCGCTCCGACAGAGGATAACATCAGCTCCAGCAGGGCCGGCTAGGACCCCGGCTGGACGTGGCCTGAACGGTCACGGGACCCTGGGAGGAACCATGACCACCAGCACCACGTCGGCGAGCGTAGTGGGCGATCTGTCGACCCTCATCGGCGACTTCGAGCGCAGCCTGGCGGCTGCCAACAAGACCCCTCGCACCATCAAGATCTACGGAGACGCAGGCCGCAGGCTCGACACGTTCCTCCGGGCGCAGGGGATGCCCACCGCGGTCGAGCGGATCAACCGGGAGCACCTGGAAGCGTTCACCGCCGATCAGCTGGCACGGTTCAAGCCGGCCACCGCCTCGCAGCGGTACCGGGCCCTTGCGCAGCTGTGGAAGTGGCTCGACGAGGAAGGCGAGATCACCGCCAACCCGTTCAGCCGGATGAAGCCGCCGAAGGTGCCGGAGACGGCGGTGCCGGTCATCTCAGACGACGACCTCCGCAAGCTCCTCGCCGCCTGTGACGGCGCCACGTTCGAGCAGCGCCGCGACGCCGCCCTGGTCCGCCTGCTCGTCGATTGCGGCGTCCGCTGCTCCGAGCTGGTGAACCTCACCGTCGAGGACCTCGACCGCGAACGCCAGGTCATCTACGTGATCGGGAAGGGTCGCCGGCCCCGCGCCGTCCCCTACGGCAAGAAGACCGCCACCGCCGTCGACCGCTACCTGCGGGCCAGGGGCAAGCACGCCCAGCGGGACACGCCGGCGTTGTGGCTCGGCACCAAGGGCAAGCTGACCGATAGCGGGCTGCGCCAGATGCTCGAGCGGCGGGGCGACGACGCCGGCATCGGTCACGTCTACCCCCACCAGTTCCGGCATTCGGCCGCCCACCGGTGGCTGGCCGACGGCGGGGGAGACGGCGACCTGATGCAGCTCATGGGCTGGCGGTCGCGGGCGATGCTCAACCGTTACGGGGCATCCGCAGCCGCCGAGCGGGCCCGTGAGGCGCATCGTGTACGGGGTCTCGGCGACCGCATCTAGCGGGACGCGGGACGTTCCTGCGACACCATTCACCACTTTGCGGGACGCCCGTGATTAGATAAATCCAGAGACAGAGTTCACGAGCCGCTGTCCCTCACCTTCGGGTGCGGGCGCGGCTCGTTTCGCGTCCCGGCGCAAGTGAGGGCAGTCGGCTCCTGACAGACAGGAGCGAAGTGACCGACCTACTCACGAGGCTGGAGGAGCGGCAGAAGCTGCCTCCCCGCTGGGAACGGCGGGCGATCCGCGAAGCCGTCAACGTCTCGACCCAGGCCGTCGGCCAGGCGGTCGGCGTGACACGGGGAACCATCGCCCGCTGGGAAACCCAGGACGACCCGTCGGACGAGCACCTGACGAAGTACCTGCAAACACTGGACATCCTTAAGGGGTTCGCCAGGTGACGCCGGCCCAGAAGGTCCTGCGGGCACGGATGGCCGCCTACACCCTGCACTCCCGGGTCGACAGCAGGGCGCACATGGCGCCGGCCCGGGCGGCGTTCAATGACCGCTTCGCCCGCATCGTCGACCCCGACAACCTGCTGGCCGAACCTGAGCGGAACCGGCGGGCCGAAGCTGCCAAGAAGGCGCACATGGCGCAGCTCGCCATGAAGTCCGCCGCCGTCCGTGCCCGGAAGACACCACGACGCGCAACGACCCGGAGCGCCAACCCCGGGTCGCTGTCCAACGAACTGATTGCCAACAACGCCAACGCCAGCACCCATGCCAATGGAGACCGACATGACGCAGCCTAGCCTTGACCACACCCGCTATGGGGACTGGTGCGAAACGTGCGCCGACCACGGCCAACGTCGACCCGTTCGCTTCCCTCTCCGCATCGATTCCGACGGCAAGGCGTACTACCGCTGCGGCTGGTGCGGCCACCAATGGACCTGCTGGTGGGCCGTCGATGATGACGGAGAGATCGACCCGTGGGCGCCGATGGGCGAACCCGACGACGGCAAGATCGTCACGTTCCGCGAGACAGTCCGCCTCGGTGTCGAAGCGTCGCGGCTCCTCGAGCGGAGGGTCACCGACGACGAGGTCATCCGGCTCGCCGACGAACTGGAGAAGCTTCGCGTCGGTCCCGCCATGGCCGAGTTGTGGACGGCCGGCAAGGTCAGCTTCGTGGTCCGGGACGGCGAACTGGTCGCCTTCCAACGGGAGGCGGCATGAGCACCCGCCTCTTCCCCTGCCGGGGCAAGGTCCCGCTGACCGCTCATGGCTTCAAAGACGCCACCGACGACCCGGTGGTCCACGCCCGCTGGGAGCGGGAGTACCCGGACGCCAACTGGGCACAGCCGATCGAGGCCGGGGCATTCGTCCTCGACGTCGACGTCCACCACGACGGCCACCTCACCCTCGCGGACCTCGAGGCGGAACACGGTGTCCTGCCCGTCCACCCGGACAGGGCTCACTCTCCACGGAGGCGAGCACCGCTGGTTCGCGGCGGACGGCGAGATCCGCCAGACCGTCGGCGTCCTCGGCCAGGGGCTCGACACCCGCGTCCACCCGAGGGGCTACGTCCTGGTCGCTCCCTCCCAGGGATACCGATGGAAGAACACCGGGTCCATCGCACCCGCACCCACCTGGCTCGTCGACGCGCTCCGTCCAGAACCGGCCGTCGACCGGAAGCCGACGGTCATCACGTCGGCGAAGCCCGGCGACGGCGAATCCGCCCTGCGGGCCGAGTGCGACCGGGTCCGTCAGATCCCCATAGGGGTAGGCCGGCGCAACATCGGGCTCTACATCGCCGCTCGCTCGCTCGGCGAGCTCGTCGGTGCAGGACTTCTCGACCAGTACCGGGCCGCGCAGGCGCTTCTCGACGCCACCAGCCTGCCCGAGCGAGAGGCGTGCTCGACCATCCGGTCCGGTCTCGCCCGAGGCATGGCCGAACCCCGGCAGATGGCCTCGTGACCGTCACGCTCGCCGATGACCTCTTCGACCGACCCCCGACCGACCCACCCCAACCGCCGGACCTGTTCCGGCGCTGGACGATGGCCGAGCTCGCAGCCGAACCCGACCACTTCCAGTGGCTCATCAGCGGCATGTTCGCCAACCCCACCTACGGGATGGTCGCCGGCGAGATGAAGACCCTCAAGACGTATTTCAACGGGTTCGTCATGATCGGCCTCGCCACCGGCACACCCATCTTCGACCGTTTCAAGCCGCCCGGCGCCTGTCCGATCGTCGCCTACGTCGGCGAAGGCGGCCGTCTCCCGTGGACCAGACGGATGCGGCGCATCGCGCCGCCATGGGAGTCCGGCTCGAAGACCTGCCCATCGAACCGTCCTTCGACGTCGCCCCGATCGCCTCCAGCGTCTTCCGGAGTCCCTGGCCCGCGACCTCAGAGAAGTCAGCCCGGGGCTCGTCAGTCTCGACCCGTACTACTCGTACCACGGGGGCGTCGTGAAAGCCTCCGACCTGCACCAGGAAGCAACCGTGCTCAACGGGCTCTCCGTGCCCTGCGCTGACGCAGGCGCCTCCCTGCTCGTCACGAACCACATGAACCAGACCGGAGCCGGCGTCAGCCTCAAACGGATCACCATGGCCGGCTCCGGCGAATGGGCCGACAGCTGGGTGCTCCTCGCCCACCGCGAAGACCCCGACGTCGCCAACGGCCAGTTCCGCCTCGGCGTCGAGATCGGCTCCCGCCAGTGGGGAGGCACCAGCTGGGAGCTCGACATCGACATCGGCCGATTCGACGAAGACACCGGCACCCACGACGGCGACATCACCTGGGACCTCCGAACCGCCAACGGCACCACCAAGCCGGCCAAGGACCCCAAGACCGACGTCAAGGTGCTCGAAGCCCGCCAAGCCATCTGCGAAGTCGTCGCCGACCGGCCATGGCGGCTCACCAAAACCGAAGTCCAAGAACGGGTCGGAGGCAGCCGAACCACCTTCGCCACCGCCATCAACTCCCTCGTCGACGACGGTCTCATCCGCCACGACCAAGTCGCCCGAGACGAAGCCGGAACCACCAAAACACGCCCGCTGTGGGGCCTCATCACCAATCCCGGCCAAGACGAGCCGGCCGATGTTCCCGCCCTCGCACTGTTCAAGGAGTCATAGATGCAGGTCAGCACCTTCAAACAACCCCGGCCAGATCCCGTCGGCGTTGGTTGTCGCAGTCCCCTGGACCTCCTGTTGGCCAACCAAGGCCAACGGAGGGACTCCTCAAGGGCGGCCTTCCTTGGTTGCATGAGGGGTCAGACAGCCCTAACAGACGACTTTCAAACCGAGCATGCCCGACCGTCGTTTGAGCAGGCTGCTAGGCGCCTAGGTGGTCGGCGGGTCCTGCCGGTCACGATCGGCATGAACTCCGCCGGACTCCTCCAGGGCCGTCTTCCTGCTCGACGCCTTCCGCAGGCCAATGATCGAGATTGTCAGGATTCCCGCGACGATGATCACGGCCAAGATGAGAGCCACAACGAAGAGCATGTTCCAGAGGTACTCCCGCTAGCCGAGATATGCCCGGCGACCCTTGATCCGTCCTGTCGGCTGGCCCGCAGGGATGATGCGCCCGCGAGCCGTCGAGAGCAGACGCCTACCAAGCGCCATTCCGCTGCCGGCGTCCTGACCAGCACACATACCGGTGTGATTGGTCGACAGACGAATAACGACACAGTTGCTAGCTGCAGCAAGCACTCAGGGAGCGATCGTGTCGGGTGACGCCCGCGGGTACGCGTGGCCGCCCTTCGACCCTGGTCACACGCTCTCGACGAGGCACGGCGCCGACTCCGAGCGCCGGTGGCGGCCGATCGCTGACCGGCTGGCCGCCGAGGCGTTGGACCAGGCGCCGTGGCTCGGTCGCCGGTCGTTCCGTGCGGCGCTCGCCGCCTGGGCGAAGGCCGAGGCGCGGGTCGAGCTGGTCGACGCTTGGCTCGACGAGCATGGCGTGTTGGACGCCGACGGCGTCCCGAGGCCGGCGGCGACCTACGCGTTGCGCTTGGAGGCGTCGGCAGCGACCCGGCGTGCGGCGCTCGGGTTGGATCCGCAGTCCTTCGCCCGGCTGCTGGTGACGTTCGAGCAGACCGAGGGCGCTCAGGACGTCCTGTCGGCGCTCCGGGCCGAGGCGAGGCAGATGGGCCGCTGCGAGGGCGCTCGGGCCGCACACGGCATCACAGGCGGCGCTTAGCGAAGGAGGCGGCCAGTGACCGGCCAGGACTTGAGACCGAAGGTGAGCGTCGTCGTCGAGCACGACCCGGAGGGCTGGCCTGGCCGGGGCACGCTCGGCGCTGCGGACTGCGACGACGGCCCGCATCTGCATGCTGTTGCGGTGTGGCGGGTGACGGTGAGCTCGCAGGGTCGTCGCTGGCGTGAACACCTGCATTTCTGTGACGGGTGCTTGCCGGCCAGGTATCGGCGGTCGGGGTCGTGAGCGCTGCGCTGGACCTGCTCGGCACGCTCCGGTTGGAGGACGGCATCCGCTGGGGTGACCGTGCGGTCGACTGGCAGCGAGCGGACGCGGCGGCGGTCCTCGACCCGGCGCCGGGCGCGCCCCGCCTGCACTATTTGACCCGTCCGCGTGGTGGGTCCATGACTTCCGACACTGCCGGCATGGTGATCGCCGCGCTGTTGGAGGATCTGCCGGAGGCGGCGAGAGTGGTGTGGGTCGCCGCGGATCGTGACCGGGGCCGGCTGGGTGTGGATGCGATGGCCGGTCTGGTCCGTCGGACGCCGGGTCTGCGCTCGGTGCTCAAGGTCGATCAGTGGCGGATCACCGCACCGAACGGTGCGACCGTCGAGGTGCTCGCCGCCGACGGACCTTCGGCGTTCGGTCTGCGGCCGCACATGATCGTCGTCGACGAGCACGCGGTATGGCCGAACACGGGCAACGCCCGGCAGGTGTGGGAAGCGTTGGTGTCGGCGGTCCCGAAGGTTCCGGGGTGCCGCATGGTCGTGATGACGAGCGCGGGGGATCCGTCGTCGCATGCGGCGAGGACGTTGGAGCGGGCGAAGCGTTCGAGGGCGTGGCGGGTGAACGAGGTGCCGGGCCCGTTGCCGTGGATGCCGGCGGACGTGCTGGACGAGCAGCGGTCGTTGCTGACCGATTCGCAGTTCGCCCGGCTGCACTTGAACACCTGGTGTGCTCCTGAGGACCGTCTCACGACGCGGGCGGACGTGCTGGCCTGTGTGGCGCATGAGGGCCCGCTGCTACCGGAGCGTGGCCGGTCCTACATCATCACCCTGGATGCGGGCTTGGTGAATGACCGGACGGTGGCAGTGATCGCCCACGCTGACGGTCGGGGCGAGGATGCCCGGTCGGTGATCGACCGTGTGTCGGTGTGGCAAGGGTCGAAGGCGTCGCAGGTGCGTCTGGCCGAGGTGGAGGCGTGGTTGCGGCACGCGTCGCACGAGTTCAACCGGGCGCCGATCCTGATGGATCCGTGGCAGACGGCGGGGACGGCGCAGCGGCTGCCGGGTCAGGGCCTGTCGGTGTCGGAGTTTGTGTTCACCGCTCAGAGCACGTCGAGGTTGGCGACGGCGTTGTACCGGGCGTTGCGGGATCACCGGCTGGCCTTGCCGGATGACGACGAGCTGATCGACGAGTTGTCGAATGCCCGGCTGGTGGAGAAGGGTCCGGGGCAGGTCCGCATCGATCATGATGCCGGGTCGCATGATGATCGGGTGATTGCGGTGGCGATGGTGGTGCTGCATTTCGGTGTCCGCCCGGAGCGTTCCTACGATTTCCTGCCGGTCGGCGTTCCTAATCACGACCCGTTCATCGATTCTTCGGGGATGGCGGCGTGGGACATCGGTGGGCATGTTGACCGGTGGGCGAATGATCCGGATCCGGGGTCGGTGACGTCGGTCGGCCGGCGTGATTATGGCCGTGGTCACGGGCCGTGGGTGTTCTGATGGTCGCGGCGGATGATCTGCCGGAGCCGGACGACGGGTGGATCATTCCCGTGGATGATCTGCCGCCGGATTGGCGCGCTGCGACCCAGGCCGGCCCTCTGGCGTCGTGGATGTTCCTGGCCGGCCTGGCCGCGGAGGGTCATGTGGGTGCTGCGGGTCGCATCGACGTTCTGGTCAACAACGGGGGAATAGCCCTCGCCGACACCCCGACCTGCGCCTGTTGCAGGCGCAGGTGGCTGCCGCCGTCGGCCCAAGCTGATGGTCGCACGGACCACAAACCTCTGCATGGCCACTACCGGGCGCGGGGCAGGGACGCCGCGTAGGCGCCCGTGTTGCCCCGAGTGTGCGAAGCGACCGCACCCTCGCTGGTGACCGTGGCCGTCAAGAGGTCCCCGAGCCCACTGATGTCGAGCCGGATCGTGTCGCCGTGGCTCAGCGGACCGACACCTGCCGGCGTGCCGGTGGTGATGATGTCCCCGGGCTCCAGGGGGCTGATCCACGACGCGTAGGAGACGAGCTTGTCCACGTCCCAGATGAGATCCCGGGTGTCGGCCTCCTGTCGGAGCTCGTCGTTGACCCAGCATCTCAGCCGGGCGCGCCGGGGATCGCCGAACTCGTCCGCGGTCGCGATCCACGGTCCGATGGGCGAGAACGTCGTGAACGACTTGCGCGTCGACCGGTCCTCGCCGCCCCTCATCGTGATGTCGAGCAGCCCCGTGTAGCCGAAGATGTGCGATCTCGCGTCCGACTCGCTGATGCGGTGCGCGAGTCGGCCGATCACGACGGCGAGCTCACCCTCCTGGTCGAACCGCCTGTCGTGATAGGGAAGCTGGATCGTCCCACCCGGGTCGAGGATGGAGGACGGGGCTTTGAGGAACAGCCCGAGGGCGCCGACGTCAGCCTCGACGTTCATCTCGGACTGGTGATCCCGGTAGTTGATCGGCGCAGCCAGGAGCTTGCTCGGATCGCCTATCGGGGCCTCGAACTGGACATCGGCGAGCGGCACACCCCCCGTTCGCCGCTCTGCCACCTGCACGGACAGCCGATCCCATCGTTGGATCAACGTGCGCATGGCGCTTCGGGTCGAGCGGCTCTCGGGTTCGACCGCTCCGACCAGGTCCGTGAGGTCGATGACCCGGTCAGCGACGACCTTGCCGATCCGGCCGCCGTCGAAGGTCGCTAGTGGCATCAGGGCACTCCCATCACAGAGGTCACACGGATCACGAGGATCAACAGTCTCAGGGGATGTCGACTCACGCCGGGGAGAGGCTGGCCTCGTACCCGTACAGCCAGTCGAAGTACGTCAGGTCGTCCGGGTCGCGCGGCTGGAGCAGGGCATCGCGGAGGATGGCCGTGACGCCGTCCGCGTGGACGATCTCCCCCAGGTGACGGGCCCATGTCTGCACCGAGGTGGTGCGCGCGATCCGTGCGTCCTGGTAGACGCCAAAGGCGTCCCTCGGTCGTCCGCGGTGCGCCGCGAGCGCCTCGGCCAGGACCAGGGCGTCCTCGATCGCCTGACATCCGCCCTGTGCGAGGTACTGGAGCATCGGATGCGCGGCGTCGCCGAGCAGGGTGACGCCGCCCCTCGTCCAGTTCGACGCCGGGTCCCGGTCCACCATGACCCACCGCTGTCCACGATCGACCAGCGCGCCGCCCTGGCGCACGTACTCGTGCTTGCCGGCCAGCCGGAGATCCAGCTCCTCGGGCAGGCCCCACTCCTGGGATTCCGACGGATACCGGTCGCTGGCGAAGACGGCGACCTGGTTGTGCAACTCACCGCGTCGCACCGGGTACTGCATGAGGTGCATCTTCGGCCCCGCCCACCACGTCACGTCATCCTTGCCCTCGCGCTCGGCCACGGCCGAGTAGGGCACCAAGCCGCGGTAGGCGACGTGTCCTGCGCACCTGGGCTCGCCGTCGCCGACGACGTACTCGCGCACCACAGAGTGCAAGCCGTCTGCGCCGACGACGAGGTCCGTGTCGTAGGTGGAGCCGTCTGCCGTTGCGAGGTGCACCGAGGCGTCGCGCTCGGACAGCGACACGACCTCGCGGCCAGTTTCGAAGGTGACCAGCCCGCTCGCCCGGCATGCCTGCAGCAGGCTGGCGTGCAGGTCGCTCCGATGGGTGACGGCGTAGGGGTACCCGTAGGTGTCGCGGAACACCTCGCCGAAGCGCACCGCCGTGATGGGCTCGCCGGTGACCGCGTCCATCAGCACGGCCCGCGGCGGGAAGACGGCACTCTCGTACACCTCGTCGAGCACACCGAGCTCGTCGAGGACTCGAAGCGCGTTGGGGGCGAGCTGGATCCCGGCGCCGATCTCGCCCAGCTGGCCGGCCCGCTCCAACACGTGCACCGGCAGGCTGCGCCGAGCGGCCGCCAAGGCGAAGGCGATCCCGCCGATGCCTCCGCCGACCACCAGGAGTCGAGGTCGGTCGTGCACCTGCGCTCCCTCCTCTCGTCGCGAGGCCAGCCGGTCGCGTGGCGATCGAGCGCTGCTCAGAGCGACGAGACGCCCCTGACGGCCTGAGGCTCCGGCAACGTCTCCGACCGACCGAGACCGAGAGCTTCCGTGACGGGCCCGTCGGAGAGGACGAACAGGTCCGAGTCCTCGGCCGCCTCGTGATCCACGGCTGCCCACGAAGGCACCACGAAGATGTCACCGGTGCTCCACTCGTAGCGAACACCCGCGATGACCGACGAGCCGGCTCCTCGGAACACCACCCAGATGGAGCTCCCGACCGTGCGCGTGGAAGCGGTGCGGAAGCCGGGCAGGAGGCGGTGCATCTCACTGCGCATCGTCGGCATGACGTCCTTGCCGTTGCTCGTGTCGCAGAAGCGGATCGTTGCGTGCTGCTCGCCCGAAGCGTCCAGCAGCGCGGTCAACGCCAGATCCGTGGCATCCCACCGGTACCGGAGGAGGGGCGAGTGCCGTCCAGACGCGGGAGCTTGGGCACCGGTGGGGAGGACCCCGACGGGCCGGAGGCCGGGGTGGCCGAAGCGCCGCTCTCCCTGGGATGTCGTCGACCTCTCGTAGGGCGTGCGCTCGCCTGGGCCCTCCTGGAAGAACACGGCGTCGAGGTTGCTGACCAGGGGCAGGTCCAGTCCGTCGAACCAGATCATCGGGTCGACCCCCGGGTTGTCGTGCTCGTGCCAGCTGTAGCTCGGCGTGAGCACCAGGTCACCCGGCTCCATGAGGATGGGATCACCGTTCACCAGGGTCCACACGCCGCGTCCCCGGAGCACGAATCGAAGGGCGGCGGGGCTGTGGCGGTGCGATGGCGCCAGCTCCCCGCCGCGCAGGTACTGCACCGCACCCCACAGCGTGTGGGTGGCGAACGGCTTTCCGTTGAGGTCGGGATGGGCCAGGGCGAGCACACGGCGGTCGCCTCCCCGGTCGACCGGCACGAGATCACCGGCCCGCTCCGCCAGCTCCTCGAGCGCCTTCCAGTGCCACAGGTGCGGCGACAGGCGATTGGGCGCAGGGGGAAGGAGGCCCTGCTGCATCCACAGTGGCTGGAGGTCCGCGCTGGCGATGTCGCCGTAGAGCGTGTCGAGCCGTTGGTCCTCGACGTCGACGAACCGTGTAGTCGCCACACCGACCTCCTTGCCCTCGGGCAGTTCCCCAACGCCGGTGCCGGAACGGCGCTCGACACATCCTCACTCGACACATGCTCCGTGTACGTACTATCTTCTAACCTACGCCGCTGCGGACGAAGCGTCAAGGACCAGTCGGGGGAGCCGGGAGGGCCGGGCGCTGCCAGACAACCGGGAGGTCACGGCGCCGGATCGCGCACCTCGAGCTTTGCCACCGTTGACGGCCCCTTGCGGCGGCCGGTCCCGGCGGCTGCGACCGTCACGAGGGCCCGGTGCTCCACCTGGTCCGACCGCTCGATGACGCCCGGCGTTCCGAAGCTGGAACGCTCGCCGGGGCATCGGATACGCGTCGCCCAGCAGGTGCACCGGGGCCTGTGGGATCTGCACGTGCCGGGAAGCCTCACCTCGGTCCAGTACGCGATGCTGCTGGTGGTGGCCGGCACCCCGGGCGTCGATCAGAGCGCCTTGGGAGAGTCGCTCTCCACCGACAGCTCGACGACGGCGGACGTCGCCAGCCGATTGGTGTCGGCTCAGCTCCTGCGCGCCGCACCCGACGACCGCGACCGACGCCGCAAGTCACTGACGTTGACACCAGAGGGACGTGATCTGCTCCTCGAGGTGACCGCGCCCGTGCTCCGCGTGCAGGAGCAGCTGCTTGCCGTGCTGTCGGCGCAGCAACGGCCTCGTCTGGTGAGCTTGTTGCAGGCGGTCGCGTACGCGTCCCACTCCGTGCCTCGACCAGCGGGCGTGCGATTGCCGGGCGCGACCGACATGACACTGGAGTCCGCCCCCGGCCACCTCATCCGCCGCGCCCAGCAGGTGCACGGACGCCTGTGGGGCACGTGGGTGAGCCGGACCATCACCTCACCGCAGTACACGATGCTCCTGGTCCTGCGGGAACACGGGGAGCTCGACCAGTCGACACTCGGCCGCCACGCGTCACTGGACAGGTCCACCACGGCCGAGGTGGTGGCGCGACTGGCCAACCGGCGCTTCCTGAGATGCGCGCGCCGTCACGTGGACGGCAGGCGCAACCTCGTGGCCGCGACCACGCTCGGGATCACCCTGGTGGAGGACCTCGCCGAGGCCGTGCAGCGTGTGCAAGGCCAGTTGCTGCACGTCCTGAGCCCGGGTCAGCGTGAGGAATTCATGGAGTTGATGAACCTGATCTGCCAAGAGGTGGCGGCCAACTGACCTCCGGAGCGACGCCGCGTCGGCGCCACACGAGACCGGTGGAGGCGCGGCGAGGGTGACTTCACGCGCCGGCGAGTCGCGCCACGAGGTCTCGCACCTCGTCGGGCTCGAAGCCCATGGTGGCCTCACCGACCGAGAGCTCCAGACGTTGCAGATCCGGCCCATCGCTCGCGAAGGGGTCGGCAAAGGTCCAGACGCCGTCCCGCTCGGCGATGTCGACGGCCCGCTGCCGGAGGTCGTCGACCGTGACGGCCAGGCGGATGTGCATCATCGGCGCCTGCGGGGGATCGGGCAGGACCCGCACCCCGTCGATGCCGGCGAGGGCGGCGGCGACCGACCGGGCGTGGCCGAGGTAGTCGGGCATCCTCGGGAGGCGCTCCCGGAGCGCGGTGAGGGCGGCGGCGGCGTACGGCCAGAGCGCGAAGACCCGGCCGCCGTGGCGTGTGCGCCACTGCGCCACCTCGGCGACGACGTCCGCGTCCCCCGCCACGCAGCAGCCGGCGATCCCGCCCAGGCCCTTGTAGAACGAGACGTAGACGGTCTGGAACAGCGCGGCGATCTCCGCCGCTGGTCGTCCGTAGAACGGTGTCGCCTCCCACAGTCGGGCGCCGTCCATGTGGACCGCCGCCCCGCGGTCTCTCGCCCAGTCGACCATGGACCGGAGCTCCTCCCAGCTCGGCAGCGTGCCACCGAGGTCTCGTTGCGGCAGCTCCAGCAGCAGGGCGGCCGGCGGCTCGGCGATCGGCTCCAGCGCGGCGCGGGTGAGCGGCCCCCGCAGGTCCCCCGCCGGTACCCCGACGAGGCCGTGGAGGCGCTGGTAGCCCCGCTCCTCGTGCCCGTCGAGGTGGCAGGCGGGATGCCAGACGACCGTGCGCCGGCTGCGCCGGTCGGCATGGACGCGTAGGACGGCCTGCTGGGCCATGGTCCCCGTCGGGAGAAACAGCGCAGCGTCCTTCCCGAGCAGCGCCGCCACCTCCGCCTCGAGCGTGGCCACGACGCCACCGGCGCCATAGCGGTCGGCCTCGACGTCATCGGGGATCAGGGCGAGCAGCTCCGCCGGCGAGCGCCGCCCGTGGCCGTTGAGCCATCGGGTGCAGCGCCCTCGCAGCTCCTCGAGTCGTCGCCTGTCGTCGTCGTCCTGCGTCATCCGGCCAACCTACGGGCCGTCGTCGCGGCCACCATCGTCGACCGCTGACGGCTCCGGCAGCCCGCCGGGCGCCCCCGCTGCCGTCGTGGCGCTCGTCGCCTCGAGCGGCATGGCCGCGGGTCGGCGACATTCCCCGTCGCCTCCAGGCGAGCGGCGCAGGCTCAGCGGTACAGCTCGGGGCGGCGGTCGGCGAGCAGGTCGTTGGTTGCTCGCCGCTGCGGCCTGCGCCTCGACCACCTCGACCGGGTGCTGGCCGTCGGGCGCGGCGCGAGCGGCCAGTTGACCGGACGGCGAGCAGCTGGGCTCCCGCCCTGGCCGCCATCGCCGGCCGCTCGGCGAGCTCGAGGTCGTAGCAGACGCACACCGCGATCCGGCCGACCTCGGTCGACGCGACCGGCGGCGCCTCGTCGTCCGGCGCGAACACCAGCTTCTCGCGGTCCCGCAGGTGCGCCTTGCGGTAGGTCGCCCGCACGCCGCCCCGGTCGACCAGCGCAGCGCTGTTGTGGATCGCCCCGTCCTCGCCGAGCTCGCACCACCCGCCCACCACGACGACGTCGAGCTGGGCGCCCAGCGCGCTCAGCCAGCTCGGGGACCACCACGATCCCGGCGCCGGCCGTCGCGGCGGCGCGCGCGGCGGCGTCGACCTCCAGGTTGCGGTGGGTGTCGCCGATGACCGGCGCCAACTGGCAGACCGCCACCACCGTCACCGGGCCACGTCCCGCTGCTTCCCTGGTCCCCCGGCTCGCCCGGCTCGCCGGGCCAGCAGCCCGAGCAGCTCGTAGACGACGTTGGCCGCGGCCAGGGCGGTCAGCTCGGCGTGGTCGTAGGCCGGCGCCACCTCGACCACGTCGGCACCGACCAGGTCGAGCCCGTCGAGGCCCCGGAGGATCATCTGCAGCTCCCTGCTGGTCAGACCGCCGGGCTCGGGCGTTCCCGTCGCCGGGGCGTGGGCCGGGTCGAGCACGTCGATGTCGACCGACACGTACACCGGACGGCCCCCGACCCGCTCGCGCACCCGGCCCACGGCCGCGTCGACGCCGTGCCTGGCCACGTCCTCGGTGGAGACGGTCGCGAAGCCGAGACGACGGTCCTCGATCAGATCGGTGGTGGCGTAGAGGGGTCCCCGGATGCCGACGTGCGCCGAGCAGTCCAGGTCGAGCACCCCCTCTTCCACGGCGCGGCGAAACGGCGTCCCGTGGGTGTACGGCGCGTCGAAGTAGGTGTCCCACGTGTCGAGGTGGGCGTCGAAGTGGATCAACGCCACGGGTCCGTGGCGCCTGGCCGTGGCCCGCAGCAGGGGCAGGGCGACGGTGTGGTCGCCGCCGATGGCCACCACGTGGTGGCTGCGGCCGAGGACGTCGTCGGCCGCGGCCTCGATCTGCCCGATCGCCTCCTCGATGGCGAACGGGTTGGCCGCGGCGTCGCCGGCATCGGCCACCTGGAGCGCCTGCCACGGCGACACGTCGAGGGCCGGGTGGTAGGGCCGCAGCAGCTTGGACCCGGCCCGCACCGCCGCGGGACCGAAGCGCGCCCCCGGCCGGTACGAGACCCCGGAGTCGAACGGCACCCCGAGCACCGCAACGTCGGCCGAACCGACGTCGTCGAGGCGCGGGAGTCGGGCGAAGGTGTCGGGACCGGCGTAGCGGGGCACGACGCGCGCATCGGGCGGCCCGACCGGGCCGTTGCCGGGAGGCGCCCTCATCGGCCCGGCCCCATCCTGCGTCCCAAGCTCCTCCTCCTCCCCGACCGGCCGGCACCCGACCCTACGCGTCGGGCGCCGCCACGCCCGCCGGCGTGCCCTCTCGGGACGGCGGACGCCCCGAGGTCGCCCGCCCGGGTCGGGCAGGGGCTGGCGCGACGCGGGGGATCGAGCGTGGGTGGGCGCGTTCTCGGGACGGCGGGCACGAGCAACCAACGGCGAACGCCCCGAGGTCGCCCGCCCCGGTGCGCAGGGATGACGGCGGACACGAGCAACCAACGGCGAACGCCCCGAGGTCGCCCGCCCCGGTGCGCAGGGATGACGGCGGGCTGCTGCCGGCGAGGATGCTTGATCCCGCACCGCCCGGGTGCCAGGCTCCAGCGGATGCCACTCTCCGAGCGCGACCGGGCGATCCTCGACTTCGAGGGTTCCTGGTGGACCGATCCGGGTCCCAAGGAGGACGCTATCCGGTCCCGCTTCGGGCTCTCGGCGCGCCACTACTACCGGCTCGTCTCGGCTCTGCTCGACTCGTCCGACGCCGAGGCCTACGATCCCCTGGTCGTGCACCGCCTCCGGCGGGGACGCGACGCCAGGAGACGGGCCAGGTTCGAGGGCCGCTACGCCGGCGGGAGGCCGCAACGATGACCGACGTCGAACCGGGCCATGCGCCCGCGGACTCCACACATCTCCTCAAGGCCGTCGTGCTGGTCGTGGTCGTGGTGGTGATCGCCATCCTCGTCCTGCGCGAGCAGCGCCCGTCGTCGGGTTCGGCCGCGGGGGTCGGGACCACGACCACGTCCACCCTGAGGAGCGCGGCGTCCACGACCACCACCTCGACCGTGGCGCTGCTGGCGCCCGCGCAGGTGAAGCTCCAGGTCCTCAACGGCCTCCGGACCGGCAACCTGGCCGGCAAGGAGACCACCAAGCTGGCGACCAGCCCCGGCTACGCCACGCTGCCGCCCAACGACACGACCGTGCGCACCACCGCGTCGGTGATCTACTGCGCCAGCGGGTACTACGCCGAGGGCCTCCAGCTGTCCACCACCGTCGGACTGGCGAAGAGCGCGGTGCGCCACCGCATCCCGACGTCGGCGCCGCTGCCGAGCGGAGTCAAGGGCAACGCCGACCTCATCCTGGTGATCGGCACCAGCCTGGCCTCGAAGGTCTGAAGACCCCCTCCCGGTGGTCGACCTGGAGCCGTGGCGGTCCCGGCCGGGGCGCGCCGCCGTCCTCACCGACTTCGACGGCACCCTCGCCCCGATCGTCGCCGACCCCGGCGCGGCGTGGCCGGTCGACGGGGCCGTGGACCTGCTCGCCCTGCTCGTCGCCCGCTACGCCCGCGTCGGCGCCGTCTCCGGGCGTGGGGTCGCCTTCCTGGCCGAGCGCCTGCCCGTGCCCGGCCTCGTCCTCGCCGGCCTGTACGGCCTCGAGCGCGCCGACCGCGGGGAGGCTGACGGCGGGGTGGCTGACGGTGGGGTGGTGGTCGGGCATCCCGACGCCGAGCTCTGGCGGTCCACCGTCGCCAGCATCGTTGCCGCGGCGACGTCGGGGGCCCCGGTCGGGGTGACGGTCGAGGACAAGGGCCTGACCGTGACCCTCCACGCCCGCGCCGAGCCGGCCCGCATGGCGTGGATCGACCGGTTCGTCCGGGACCGGGCCGAGCCGGCCGGACTCGTGGGGCACCCGGGCAAGCTGTCGGTCGAGCTGCGGCCGCCGGTCGCCATGGACAAGGGCGTGGTGGTCGCCGAGCTGGCCGCCGGCTTCGACGCAGTGTGCTTCTGCGGCGACGACCTCGGTGACCTGCCGGCGTTCGCCGCCGTGGCCGCGCTCGGTCGGACCGGCGTGGCCACCCTGACGGTCGCCGCGGGTGGCGGCGAGACGCCCGACGAGGTGTCCGAGGCGGCCGACGTGGTCGTCGACGGGCCGGCCGGCGTGGTCGGGCTCCTCCGCCGCCTGCTCTGATCGGCTGGTCCGCCGGAGGGGCACCCACGCTTCGTCGCCGGAGCGGGCACCATGGAACGATGCCCAGGGTCGTCGCCGCACCCGACAAGTTTCGCGGGACGGCCAGCGCAGGCGAGGTCGCCCTGGCGGTGGCCAGGGCGGCGGCCGCGCACGGGTGGGCCTGCGACCAGGTGCCGGTCTCCGACGGCGGGGAGGGGTTCTGCGAGGTGCTCGGCGGCCGGAGCCGGGTGGCCAGGGTCAAGGGCCCGCTCGGCGATGCGGTGGACGCCGAGTGGCACCTGCTGGCCGACGGGCGCACCGCGGTGGTGGAGATGGCGCTGGCGTCCGGGCTTCTCCTCGCCGGCGGCCCGAAGGGCAACGACCCCGTCTCCGCCGACACCGCCGGCACCGGGGAGCTCATCGCCGCGGCGGTCAAGGCGGGCGCCCGCCGGGTGCTGGTCGGCATGGGCGGCTCGGCGAGCACCGACGGCGGCCTGGCCGCCGTGGAGGTCCTCGAGCCGCATAGCCGGCTGAAGGGGATCGAGCTGGTCGTCGCCTGCGACGTCACCACCTGCTTCGTCGACGCGGCCAGGGTCTTCGCCCCCCAGAAGGGCGCGTCGTCCGCCGAGGTGGAGCTGCTGGCCCGCCGCCTCGGGCGCCTGGCCCAGGTCTACGAGGACCGCTTCGGCCTCGACGTGTCGGGGGTGCCGGGATCGGGGGCGGCCGGCGGTCTGGCCGGCGGCCTGGCCGCCATCGGCGGCGTCCTGGTGCCCGGCTTCGACGTGGTGGCCGACACCGTCGAGCTGGCCGACCGCATCGAGGGCGCCGACCTGGTCGTGACCGGCGAGGGCACCCTCGACGAGCAGTCGTTCGACGGGAAGGCCGTCGGCGGGGTCGTCGCCCTGGCGGCCGAGGCGGGCGTCCCGGTGCTCGTGGTGGCCGGGGACGCCATCGGCGACCACCCCGTCGCCTTCCAGACCCTCGTCGGGCGCTTCGGCTCCGAGCGGGCCCTGGCCGACACCCTCGGCTGCGTCACCGAGATCGTGGCCGGCGCCATCGGCGCGGCCTGCGCCGACCCCCGCTGAGCGGGGCCGGGGCCCGCGCCCCCGGAGCTCAGGCGCGGCCGCGGTGCGCGGGTACCTGCCCGAGCGGCGGCCGCTGGTCCATGGTCACCTCGACCTCCCCGCCCGGCCTCTGCAGGAGGGTCGACCACGGTCCGCCGTCGGCGCCGGCGGGCGCCATGCCGGCCCGGTCCATGGCCACCTGCAGGACGGCGGTGGCCTGCTCGCCGAGCTCCGTGAGCGACCGGTTGCGGTGGACCCGCTCGCCGAGGTCGCTCTGGCCCACGCTGGCCGGCCCGAAGCGGGTGGCGACGTCGATGAGCAGGCCGAGGTCCACGCCGTAGCCGCCGACGAAGGGGACCGCCTCGAGCACCTCCCGCCTGGCGGCGACCTCGCCGGCGAGGGGCTGCACCAGCGGGCCGAGGTGGGGGAAGAGCATCGACACGAGCGGCCGGGCGACCAGCTCGGTCACCCGGCCCCCCTCGCCGGGGCGCCCATCCAGGGGTCGGCGGTAGAAGCCCTTGACCAGGGCCAGGTCGTCGCGGTCGAGGAGCGGGCCGAGCAGGCCGACCACGAAGCCGGGACCGAAGTCGCGGACGTCGGCGTCGCAGAACACGACGAGGTCGCCGGTGGTGACGTGCAGGCCCCGCCACATGGCCTGGCCCTTGCCGTGCTCCACGCCGTAGTCGGGCAGCACCGACGAGGCCGCGACCACGCGGGCGCCGGCGGCGGCGGCCACCGAGGCGGTGGCGTCGAGCGAGCCGTCGTCGACGACCACGATCTCGTCGACCAGGCCGTCGGGGCCCGTCAGGTGCTCGACCACGGTGGCGACCACCTGGCCGATCGTCTGCTCCTCGTTGCGGGCCGGTAGGCAGACCGAGACGCGCCGGCCCCGCTTCGCGGCCGCCACGACGCCGGCGTCGAAGTCGTCTCCCGCGAAGGTCGCCACCATGTCGGGGGCATCTTGCCACGACGCTCCCCTTTCCCCGTCTGCCCGTCGAGCCGCTGCGGGTGAGCCCGACCACGTCACGGAATTGCCACCGAGGCCCGCGTCGGCCAGGATGGATGGCGAAATCATCAAGAGCAGCCGAGGGACGGGCCCTGTGACGCTGCGGCAACCATGGCCGGACTGCGTGTCGCAGCCGGGCAGAAGGTGCCAATGCCCGGTTCGATGAGGAGGAAATCCGTGTCATCCGTCCAGGGACTCCGCTGTCGCGAGTGCGCCCGCACCTACCCGGCCGAGGCCATCCACGTCTGCGAGTGGTGCTTCGCGCCCCTCGAGGTGGCCTACGACTACGAGCGCATCGCCACGCGGGTCAGCCGGGCGTTGATCGCCGCGGGACCGGCGTCGATCTGGCGCTACGACGAGCTGCTCCCGGCGTCGGCCGAGGGAGCCGTGTCCCTCGGAGGCGGCTTCACGCCGCTGGTGCGGGCCGACCGGCTGGCCGCCGAGCTCGGCATCGGCGAGCTGTGGATCAAGAACGACGCCATGAACCCGACCGGCTCGTTCAAGGACCGGGTCGTGTCGGTGGCCCTGACCAAGGCCAGGGAGCTCGGCTTCAAGGTGGCCGCCTGCGCGTCGACCGGCAACCTGGCCAACTCCGTGGCCGCCCACGCCGCCCATGCGGGGATGCGCTCGGTGGTGTTCGTCCCCTCCGACCTCGAGCCGGCCAAGATCGTCGCCAGCGCGGTCTACGGAGGCGAGGTCGTCGCGGTCGACGGCAGCTACGACGACGTCAACCGGCTGTGCGCCGAGCTCACCGCCGAGCGCCCGGACTGGGCCTTCGTCAACGTCAACGTCCGCACCTACTACGGCGAGGGCTCCAAGACTCTGGCCTACGAGGTGGCCGAGCAGCTCGGATGGCGCACCCCCGACCACGTGGTGGTGCCCGTCGGGTCCGGGAGCCAGCTGACCAGGATCGCCAAGGGCTTCGCCGAGCTCCACACCGTCGGTCTGCTCGACGAGGCCCCCGAGATCCGCATCTCCGGGGCCCAGGCCGCAGGCTGCTCGCCCGTCGCCACCGCCTTCGAGACCGGATCCGACACGGTCCGGCCGGTCAGACCGGACACCATCGCCAAGTCGGTGGCCATCGGCGACCCGGCCGACGGGGCCTACGCCCTCGACGTCGTGCGGCGCAGCGGCGGCGCGGTCGGGCAGGTCAGCGACGAGGCCATCGTGGACGGCATCCGGCTCCTCGCCCGCACCGAGGGCATCTTCACCGAGACGGCCGGGGGCGTCACCATCGCCACCCTCGCCCAGCTGGCCGGCGCCGGGACCATCCGCCCCGACGAGCGGGTCGTGGCCTACGTGACCGGCAACGGGCTCAAGACCCTCGACGCGGTGGCCGCCGGCTGCCGGCCGACGATCACCGTCCCGCCGTCGCTCGAGGCGTTGGAGAACGCCCTCGCCGGGGTGGGCGCGGGCACCCGACAGGGAGGCGACCGCTGATGGCCAAGGTCCGGATCCCCTCCCAGCTGCGGACCCTCACCGCCGGCTCGAGCGAGGTCACCGTCGAGGGCGCCACCGTGGCCGAGGTGTTGAAGTCCCTCGAGGTGGCCCACCCCGGCTTCTCCGAGCGGATCTTCGACGAGGGCGGCCGGCTGCGCCGCTTCGTCAACGTGTTCGTGGCCGAGGAGGACATCCGCTTCGCCGACGGCCTCGACACGACGGTCGCCGACACGGCGACGGTCTCGATCGTGCCCGCGGTCGCCGGCGGCTGAGGGTGCGCGGGCGCGCCGTGCCGGCTGGGGGCGCGCGGGCGCGCCGTGCCGGCTGGGGGCGCGCGGGCGCGCCGTGCCGGCTGAGGGCGCGTGGGCGCGCCGTGCCGGCTGAGCGCGCCGTGCCGGCTGGGGGCGCGCGGGCGCGCCGTGCCGGCTGAGGGCGCGTGGGCGCGCCGTGCCGGCTGAGGGCGCGTGGGCGCGCCGTGCCGGCTGAGGGCGCGTGGGCGCGCCGTGCCGGCTGAGGGCGCGTGGGCGCGCCGTGCCGGCTGAGGGCGCGCGGGCGCGCCGTGCGGGTTGCGCTAGCGGCTGCGGAGCGGTTTACTGGTTAGCACTCACCCATGGAGAGTGCTAACTCCGGAGGTGGGGCAAGATCACCCAGTAGGTCGCCCAACGGAGGGAACCCGTACCTGATGCCCAAACTCATTGCCTTCGACGAAGAAGCCCGCCGCTCCCTCGAGCGGGGGATGAACCAGCTGGCCGACGCAGTCCGCGTCACCCTCGGCCCCAAGGGCCGCAACGTGGTGCTGGAGAAGAAGTGGGGCGCCCCGACCATCACCAACGACGGCGTCTCGATCGCCAAGGACATCGACCTCGAGGACCCCTACGAGCGCATCGGCGCCGAGCTGGTCAAGGAGGTCGCCAAGAAGACCGACGACGTCGCCGGTGACGGCACCACCACCGCCACCGTCCTGGCCTGGGCGCTCGTGCGCGAGGGGCTGCGCAACGTGGCCGCCGGCGCCAACCCCATGTCGCTCAAGAAGGGCATCGAGGCGGCCGTCGAGGCGGCCACCGCGTCCCTCAAGGGCATCGCCAAGGAGACCGAGTCCAAGGAGCAGATCTCCCAGGTCGCCTCGATCTCGGCGGCCGACACCGAGATCGGCGGCCTCATCTCCGAGGCCATCGACAAGGTCGGCAAGGACGGCGTCATCACCGTCGAGGAGTCCCAGACCTTCGGCATGGACCTCGACCTGGTCGAGGGCATGCGCTTCGACAAGGGCTACATCTCCCCGTACTTCTCGACCGACACCGAGCGGATGGAGGCGTCGCTCGACGACCCGTACATCCTCTACGTCGGCTCCAAGATCACCGCGGTCCGCGATCTGCTCCCGATACTCGAGAAGGTCATGCAGTCGTCCCAGGCGCTGGTCATCATCGCCGAGGACATCGAGGGCGAGGCCCTCGCCACGTTGGTGGTCAACAAGATCCGCGGCACGTTCAAGAGCGTGGCCGTCAAGGCCCCCGGCTTCGGCGAGCGCCGCAAGGCCATGCTCCAGGACATGGCCATCCTCACCGGCGGCCAGGTCATCACCGAGGAGGTCGGCCTCAAGCTCGAGAACGTGACCCTCGACCTGCTCGGCCGGGCCCGCAAGGTCGTGGTCACCAAGGACGAGACCACCATCGTCGAGGGCGGCGGCACCGACGCCGACATCAAGGGCCGCATCGCCCAGATCAGGACCGAGATCGACAACACCGACTCGGACTATGACCGGGAGAAGCTCCAGGAGCGCCTGGCCAAGCTGTCGGGCGGCGTGGCCGTCATCAAGGTCGGCGCGGCCACCGAGGTCGAGCTCAAGGAGAAGAAGCACCGCATCGAGGATGCGGTGTCGACCACCAAGGCCGCCGTCGAGGAGGGCGTGGTCCCCGGGGGCGGCGTCGCCCTGCTCCGGGCGCAGGCCGCCATCCTCGACCGGGCCGAGAAGCTCGAGGGCGACGAGGCCACCGGTGCGCGCATCGTGGCCCGCGCCGTCGAGGAGCCGTTGAAGCAGATCGCCGTCAACGCCGGCCTCGAGGGTGGCGTGGTCGTGGAGAGGGTCCGCAACCTCAAGCACGCCGCCGAGGGCCTCAACGCGGCCACCGGCGAGTACGAGGACCTGTTCAAGGCCGGTGTCATCGACGCCGCCAAGGTGACCCGCTCCGCGCTGCAGAACGCCGCGTCGATCGCTGCGCTGTTCCTCACCACCGAGGCGGTCATCGTGGACAAGCCCGAGAAGGACGCCCCGGCCATGCCGGGCGGGGGCATGGAGGACTACTAGCCCTCCCCGCTTCACCACCTGCACCAGATCCGGGAGCGCCCTTCGGGGCGCTCCCGGCGCGTTCCAGGTCCGGGGCCGTCCTGGGACGGCCCCGGCCGGTGCGCTCACCCGGGTTCTGCGGGCGTCGGCAGGTTCCACCCGGGTTCTGCGGGCGTCGGCAGGTTCCACCCGGGTTCTGCGGGCGTTGGGCAGGTCGACGGGGTTTTCGGGTCCCCTGCCAGTGGTGGGCGCAGGTCCGCGCCCGGAGAACCGGGCAACCGGGCGGCGACGGCCCGCGCCGTGATGCGGTGCGGCCGCGGGGAGTCGGCCGCGGGGGAGTCGGCCGCGGACCTGGCCGTAGACTCGGCGCATGGCTGCACCGCTCGTCGCAACGGAGGGTCTCGGCGTCCTCCACCTCTTCTGCCAGGCTGGCCCCTCCGTCGACGCCCAGGCCGTCAGGGTGGCGGTGAAGGAGGCCGAGGGTGACGGCCACCAGGTGGTGACGGTGGCGGTGCTCGGCCACAAGGCCGACCTCGCCTTCGTGGCCATCGGGCCGGACTGGGTGCGCCTGCGCGCCCTGCAGGCCGCGCTCCAGCGCGCCGGGCTCGGGGTGGTGGACTCGTACGTGTCGCTCACCGAGGTGTCCGAGTACGCCAAGGGCATGCCGGCCGAGCAGCTCCAGGCCAGGCTCCACCCGGTGCTGCCCCCCGAGGGCAAGCGGGCCTTCTGCTTCTACCCGATGTCCAAGCGGCGGGCGCCCGAGGCCAACTGGTACACGCTCGGCTTCGACGACCGCAAGGAGCTGATGATCGACCACGGCAAGTCGGGGCGGCGCTTCGCCGGGCGGATCCTGCAGCTGGTCACCGGCTCGACCGGCCTCGACGACTTCGAGTGGGGCGTGACCCTCTTCGGCGTGCACCCCGACGACCTCAAGGAGTGCGTCTACACCATGCGCTACGACGAGGCGTCCGCCCGCTTCGCCGAGTTCGGGCGCTTCTACACCGGGATCGTCGGCCCCCTCGACGAGGTGCTCACCCAGGCCGGCCTGGCCTGATGGGGTCCCTCGCCGTGCTCGACGACGGCCTGCGCCGCCTGGCCGGCGACCGGGAGGGCACCGCGCTCGTCGTGGCCTTCAGCGGGGGCGTCGACTCAGGTCTGCTGGCCCACCGGGCCGCCCGCGTGCTCGGCGAGCGCGCCGTCGCGGTCACCGCCGTCTCGGCGTCGCTGGCCCCCGAGGAGCTGGCCGGGTGCCGGGCCACGGCGGCGTCGTGGGGGCTGCGCTGGACCGGGGTCGACACCGACGAGATGGAGCGGGCCGCCTACCGTCGCAACGACCCGGACCGCTGCTGGCACTGCAAGTCGGCGCTGATGGACGCGGTCGAGCCCGTCGCCGCGGGCGCCCCGATCGCCCTCGGCGTCAACCTCGACGACCTCGGCGACCACCGGCCCGGCCAGCGGGCGGCGTCGGACCGGGGCGCGGTGTTCCCCCTGGTCGACGCCGGGTTCGCCAAGACCGACGTGCGGGCCGCGGCCAGGGACCTGGGCCTGGCCATCTGGGACAAGCCGGCGTCGGCCTGCCTGGCCTCCCGGGTGCCCTACGGCACGCCGGTCACCCTCGGCACCCTCGGCCGCGTGGCCACGGCCGAGTCCGCCCTGCGGGCCCTCGGCTTCGGGCAGCTGCGGGTTCGCCACTACGGCGACCTGGCCCGCATCGAGCTGGCCGGCGACGAGGTCGACCGGGCCGTGGCCGAGCGGGTCGACGTGGTCGAAGCCGTGAAGGGCGCCGGCTACCGCTACGTCACCCTCGACCTGGAGGGCTTCCGCTCCGGCAACCTCAACGCCGCCGTCTCCTCCGCCGCGACGACCTGACGCGACCGTGCGAAGGGCGTTGGTCCTCCTGCTGATCCTGGCCTTCCTGGCCGGGGGCCTCTCCCTCCTCGACGTCCTGGTCAAGGACGGCGTGCAGACCGCCATGGCCGACCGCATCGAGGCGCGCTCGCCGGGAAGCAAGGCGACGGTCCACATCTCGTCGTTCCCCTTCGTCGGCCGGATCCTGGCGTCCGGCCTGGTCCCCGCGCTGCACGTGGCCGTGACCAACCTGCGCTCGGGTTCGCTGATCCTGTCGCGCGTCGACCTCGACGTCCAGCAGCTGAAGGTCGACCGTCACCAGCTGAGCAAGGGCGTCCTCCAGGTGCTCTCCATCCGCTCCGGCACGGTCGTGGCCACCGTGCCCCAGTCGGTCGTCGACGCCGAGGCCAGGTTGCCCGTCCGGCTCGGCGACGGCACGGTCAGCCTGGCCGGCGTGACCGTGCCGGCGACCGCTCGGGTCCACGGCTCCAGGGTGACCATCGCCGTGGCCCACCTGCGGCACTTCTCGCTGGTGGTCCCCGTCCTCCAGGTGCTGCCCTGCGTCGGCACCGTCGTGGTGGTCAGCAAGGCGTTGCGGATGAGCTGCCACTTCACCCAGCTGCCCGGCCTCCTCGCCGGTCAGGCCTTCCACGCCTGACCGCCCCTCCGGATCACCAGCCGAGCGTGCCCGGCTCCCCCTTGAACGGGCCGGTGACCCACGACGTCACCCAGCCGCCGTAGAAGCCGCCGGGCTGGGGCTCGGCCGCCTCGCCGCCGACCTCGCAACGATCCATGGCCGCGACGTACACGGCCACGTGGTCGGCGAGGGCGGCGTAGGGCGCGGACGGCGACGGGTACGACCAGGCCGCCCCGGCGGCCACCTCGTGGCCGGCCACCACGTCCCAGTACGCCGCCGCGCCCTTCCACTCGCACCAGCTGCCGCCGTCCGCCGCCCGCAGGGCGCCCTCGGCGACATCGCCGGGGGGCAGGTAGTAGGTCGGGGGGTGGGAGGTCTCGAGGACCCGGTAGGCCCGCGTCGTGTCGGCCACGACCCGGCCGCCGAAGGTGACCCGGATCCGGCGGGGCTCGGCCTCCAGGCGGGGTGGGCGCGGGTAGTCCCAGACCGATTCCTGTCCGGGACCGGTCGGGTCGGGAACGGGATGCCCGGCAGCACGGCTCACACCTACCAGCATGGTCGGTGTGGAACCCAACGCCAACGAGCCACCCGACGACGACCCGGCAGACGAGGTGTCGGCCGCCGCCTACGGCCGGCTGCTGGCCGACGGGGTCGACGCGGTCATCGCCACCTGGGTGGTCAGGTCGGTGGTCGGGATCATGGTGGCGTGGCGGGGCGAGGTGCCCGGCGAGGTCGCCCTCGCCGCCGAGGAGGCCGCCCAGGAGGCCAGGCGCGACGTCGGGGGCGCCCTCAGGCGGCTGGTCACCGCCGATGTCGACGACCAGCGCGGCACCCCGCTCGCCCTGCTGCGGGCCGCGGTGCGCTATCCGACCACCGTCCTGGCCGCCGCTGGGGTGCCCCCGGTCGAGCGCGACGCCTTCTCCGAGGAGGCCTTCCCCGACGACGTCTACGACCTCACCCCGGCCAACCTCACCGCCGTCGACCCCTCCCTCGCCGACCCCGGCATGGCGTGGGGGGCGGCCAAGGCGTGGGAGCACCGGCGCCGGCACGCGCCACCCGACGGCCGCACCCCGGGAGACGGGCGCACCCCGGACGAGGGCCCCACCCCCGGCGAGGGCCCCATCCCGGGAGACGGGCGCACCCCGGGAGACGGCACCTAGCGCTTCTTGCGGACCCGGCGCTTCTTCGGCGGTGGCAAGTTGGCCAGCCCGTCGGCGGTGTTGCTCATCGGCGTGCTCGGCGGTTGCGCCCACCCCGCCCCCAGCAGCGCCCGCTCCTCGAAGAGGATGCACCCGTCGGGGCAGGCGAAGGGGGCCTCGGCGGCCGCGCCGACCCGGCAGCGTTGGACGACCTCGCCCGGCGACGTGGTACGGGCCAGATAGTGCCGACAGTCGTCACGGACGGTCATAACAGCAGTTTCTCATGCCCTGCGACGCTGGCGGTCGACCTCAGGGAGATCTCAGCCTCGGGGGTAGCTTGGCTGACCATGGCCGAACCGCAGGTCTCCGAGCTCGACCTGATCCGCTGGAGCGAGGCTCTCGCCGGCATCGCCAGGACCGGGCTCGGCTTCACCGACAACCTCTACGAGCGGGAGCGCTACGAGGAGGTGCTCAAGGTGGCGGCCGACATCCGGGTGGCCGCCGACGACGGCTGCCCCGAGCCCGGCGTGGTGGTGGCCGACTGGCTCGACCGCGTCGGCCAGGGCGTGGCTGGCTACGTCACGCCCAAGGTGGCCGTCGGCGCGGTGGTGGGCAACGACGCCGGTCAGGTGCTCCTCATGCAACGGGGCGACTCGGGCCTGTGGCTCTACCCGACCGGCTGGGCCGACATCGGCTACTCGGCCGCCGAGGTCGCGGTCAAGGAGGTCCACGAGGAGACCGGCATCGTGGCCGAACCGGTGCGCGTGATCGCCGTGCTCGACGGCCAGCGGTTCGGGGCGAGGGGGATGCCCTTCTACTCGGTGGTGTTCCACCTGCGCGCGACGGGCGGCGAGCTCGCCGCCCACCCCCTCGAAGCGCGCGACGTCGGGTGGTTCGGGCCCGACGACCTGCCGTCGCCGCTGGCCGGCGCCGACCGGTGGGTCCGCATGGCCTTCGCCGCCGTGCGCGGCGAGCCGCTCGACGTGGTCTTCGATCAGGTTCGCGCCGACACGTGGCGGGGCACGCCCGACCCGGACGGGGCCTGAGGTGCTCGGCCGGCGCCGCCGGCCGACCGCCGGCCTGCACGCCGAGACCCTCGACGAGGAGGCCGTGACCCGGTTCCTCGGCGGGCTCGGCCCCGATGGCCAGCTGGCCGCGGCCCTCGACGCCGCCGTGGGCCGCGAGCTCGAGGGGATCGCCGGGCTGAGCACTCTCACCTCCCACCTGGCCGTCACCTACCTCGACCGGCTCCGCCACCCCATCCCCGGTCTCGGGCTGGCCGCCGGGGTGTTCGTCACCACCCGTGGCTACGTGGCCCACGTGGTCGTCGAGGGGGACCCGGCCGCCTACGGGGCGGCCGACGTCCCGGTGCTCGGCACGCTCCCGGGAGGACCGGGTCAGCGCGTCCCCAGGGACCTGCTCACGAGGGTCGTGCGGGCCAGCCGGCGACCCTTTCCCCACATCTGCGCCGTCAGCGACGCGGTCTGGGACGGCTACGTGACCGCCACCACCTGGCGAGTCAACCGCACCGACCCGAGGGAGGAGCCCAAGGAGGGGGAGCCGGCCCACGACGACGCCGACCGCCCGTGGATCGAGCTGCCCGTCGTCGACGGGCTGGTCAGGTTCGGCTGGGTGCTGCGCCAGGCCGACCTGCACTATGGCCTGGCACCCGAGCGGGCGTAGCGGCCTGGTGCCCGAGCGGGCGTCGCGGCGCGACGGCCCTCAGGCGCCGAGCTGGGCGAGGAGACCGGCGGTCACCGACACCCGGCCCCCGGTGCGCTCCCACTCGTCGCCGATCGGCCCGTGGTCGACCAGGCCGACCGCATCGGGCTCGATGCCGAGGCTGGCGACCGCCGCAGCGGCCAGCTCCAACGGACCCTCGACGGTCGACGGCTCCGCCGGGAAGGCCTCCAGCCCGTCCCACAGCTGCTCGAGGGGCACGGCCGCGGTCCCTGTCCCGAGAGCGAGGGCTACGGTCGAGAACACCTCCTCGGTGGCCAGGCCCGAGGGCCGCCGGTACCCGGCCACCGGGTGCAGGCGCCACTCGATGACCGCCCCACCGGGCCCGTCGTCGCGGATCCACACCTGCGAGCCGTTCACGTAGGTGTCGACCGGCTCGCCGAACCTGGCGTCGAGCGCCACGACCAGCTCGGCGCCCGCCCGCCAGACGCAGCTCGGCACGAGGGGCTCGGCCACCTCAGGGCTCGGGGTGCTGGCGCAGGTACTGCTCGACCTCGGCCGCGAGCTCGCTGCCGTCAGCCGGGATGCCGACGATCTCGCCGGGGTCGCTGTCGTCGGCCTCCTCCAGCTGGGCGACATAGGCGGCCGCCTCGTCGTCGTCGGCCACCCGGTCGCTCACCTGGCGCTCGTACTCCTCGGCGGCGACGCGCAGCTCGAGGGGGTTGAGGCGGGTGTCGAGCACCGTCGCCGAGCGCTCGAGGAGGGCGAGGGCGGCCTTCGGGGACGGCACCTGGTGCACGTAGTGGGGCACCGCCGCCCAGAAGCTGGCCGTCGGGATGCCGGCGTCGCGCAGCTCCTGGTGGAGGACCCCGACGATGCCGGTCGGGCCCTCGTAGTTGGTCGCCAGCAGTCCGAGCCTGGTCGCCAGGCCCTCGTCGTCCGCGTTGCCCGACACCCGCACCGGCCGGGTGTGGGGCACGTCCGCGAGGAGGGCGCCGAGGATCACCGCCACCGACGACGAGTAGGCGTCGGCCACCTCCACGATGGCGGCGCAGAAGGTCCGCCACCGCAGCTGCGGCTCGGTGCCGCGCACGAGGATCACGTCCCTGTCGGTGCCGGGGATGGTCGCCGAGAGCAGCTCGACCTCCGGCCATTCGATGGCCCGCTCCCCGTCGTCGCCCACCTTGACCTGCGGGCGGGTCTCGGTGAAGTCGTAGAAGTCCTCCGGGTCGATGCTGGCGAAGGGCTCGGCATCCCAGGCGGACGCCAGGTAACCGAGGGCCAGGGTGGCCGCGTCACCTGCGTCGTTCCACCCCTCGAAGGCCACGACGATGGCCGGGTTGCGCAGGGGCGGACGGCTCGTCCAGCGGAGCTGATCCATCACGCGACGGTACCGCCAAGCGGACGCGAGCCGACGTGACGCCGTGGGCCGCCCCGCCCGTCCCGGCACCGGCGGGAGCGACCCTGGCGCCCGTACCCTGAGCGGCCGTGGCCTTCTCGCCGGCAACCCGCGCCTGGTTCGACGGCGCGTTCGACGCGCCGACCACCGCGCAGTCGGAGGGCTGGGCGGCCATCGAGCGCGGCGAGCACACCCTGATCCTGGCCCCGACAGGGTCGGGCAAGACCCTCGCCGCCTTCCTCTGGGCCATCGACCGGCTGGTCGCCGACCCCCGGCCAGGCGGCGGCTGCCGGGTGCTGTACGTGAGCCCGCTCAAGGCGCTCACCTACGACGTCGAGCGCAACCTGCGGGCCCCCCTCAACGGCATCGCTAGGGAGGCCGGGCGCCTCGGCGTGGCCGTCCCCGAGATCCGGCTGGCGACGAGGACCGGCGACACCCCCGCCGACGAGCGGCGGACCATGGTGCGCCGGCCGCCCGACATCCTGATCACCACCCCCGAGAGCCTCTACCTGATCCTCACGTCGCGCGCCGCGTCCATGCTCACCGGCGTCGAGCACGTGATCGTCGACGAGATCCACGCCATGGCCGCCACCAAGCGGGGGGTGCACCTGGCCCTGTCCCTCGAGCGCCTCGAAGCGCTGACCACCTCGCCGGTGCAGCGGATCGGGCTGTCGGCCACCCAGCGGCCCCTCGACGAGCTGGCCCGCTTCCTCGGCGGCCAGAACATCGCGCCAGGGTCGGCGGGCGCGCCCACCGCCCGCCCGGTGACCATCGTCGACGCCGGGGTGCGCAAGCCGCTCGAGCTGCAGATCGTCGTTCCCGTCGAGGACATGGGCGAGCTCGGCAAGCCGCTCGTCAGCGACGACCGCGACGAGGACCTGATCATGCGGGGCGCGGCCGCCGGCGCCCCCGAGGTGCGGGCGTCGATCTGGCCGTCGATCTACCCGAAGCTGCTCGAGCTGGTCAGGGCGCACCGCTCGACGCTGATCTTCGTCAACTCCCGGCGCCTGGCCGAGCGGCTCTCGGCCCGGCTCAACGAGCTGGCCGCGGCGGAATCCGACCCCGACGGCGGCCACGACGCCTTCGCCGCCGGCGCGTCCGCGGCGTTTGGCTCCGGTGCCCCCGCCGAGCTGGTCAGGGCCCATCACGGCTCGATCGCCAGGGAGCAGCGCCTCGAGATCGAGGACGCGCTGAAGGCCGGGCGCCTGCCTGCGCTGGTGGCCACGTCCAGCCTGGAGCTCGGCATCGACATGGGCGCCATCGACCTGGTCGTCCAGATCGAGGCGCCGACATCGGTGGCGTCGGGCCTGCAGCGCATCGGACGGGCCGGGCACCAGGTGGGGGAGGCGTCGCAGGGCCGCATCTTTCCCAAGTTCCGCCACGACCTGCTCGTGTCCGCGGTGGTCGCCGAGCGCATGCAGGCCGGCCTGGTCGAGGAGACCCGCGTGCCTCGAAACGCCCTCGACGTGCTCGCCCAGCAGGTCGTCGCCTTCGTCGCCGCCGCCGAGGGCCCGGTGCCCGTCGCCGCCGTCGAGGCCATGGCACGGGGCGCCTACCCCTACGTCGACCTGACCACGGCGGCCCTCGACGGCGTGCTCGACATGTTGTCGGGCCGCTACCCGAGCGACGAGTTCGCCGATCTGCGACCCCGCCTGGTCTGGGACCGGGTCGAGGCCACCCTCACGGCGCGCCCGGGGGCCAAGGTGCTGGCGGTCACCAGCGGGGGCACCATCCCCGACCGGGGCCTCTACGGCGTGTTCACGCCGGAGGGCAGCCGGGTCGGGGAGCTCGACGAGGAGATGGTCTACGAGAGCCGCGTCGGCGAGACGTTCCTGCTCGGCGCGACCACGTGGCGGATCGAGGACATCACCAGGGACCGGGTCGTGGTCACCCCAGCGCCGGGCGTCCCCGGCAAGATGCCCTTCTGGCACGGCGACACCCTCGGCCGGCCCTACGAGCTCGGCGCGGCGGTCGGCGCCTTCACCCGCACCCTCCCGGCCCGCAGCGACGCGGACCTGGCCTCCTGCGGTCTCGACCCGCTCGCCCTGCGCAACCTGCGGGCCTACGTCGACGAGGAGCTGGCCACCACCGGCGGGGTGCTGCCCACCGACCGGCAGGTCGTGGTCGAGCGCTTCCGTGACGAGCTCGGGGACTGGCGCCTGGCCCTCCTCTCGCCGTTCGGCGCGCGTGTCCACGCCCCCTGGGCCATGGCCATCGAGGCGCGCATCCGGGACCGCCTCGACGTGGAGGTCACCTCGGTCTGGAGCGACGACGGCATCATCCTGCGCCTCCCCGAGGCCGAGGAGCCGCCCGACATCTCCCTGGTCACGGTCGACCCCGACGAGGTCGAGGAGCTGGTGGTCGGCGCCACGGGTGACTCGGCGCTGTTCGCCTCCCGCTTCCGGGAGAACGCGGCCAGGTCGCTGCTCCTCCCTCGCCGCCGCCCCGGCGCCCGCACCCCGCTGTGGCAGCTGCGCCAGCGGGCCTCCGACCTGCTGGCGGTGGCGTCGCGCCACGGGCAGTTCCCCGTGCTGCTCGAGACCTACCGTGAGTGCCTGCGCGACGCGTTCGACCTGCCGGCGCTGGTCACCCTGCTGCGCGACATCGACGCCAGGAGGGTGCGGGTCGCGTCGGTCGACCTCGACGTGCCCTCGCCGTTCGCCAGCGGCCTGGCCTCGGCGTACGTCGCCGCCTTCATGTACGACGGCGACGCGCCGCTCGCCGAGCGCCGGGCCCAGGCCCTCACCCTCGACCGGCGGATGCTGGCCGAGCTGCTCGGCTCCGACGAGCTGCGCGACCTGCTCGACGGCGACGTGCTCGTCGCCCTCGAAGCCGAGCTGCAGGGCCTCGACGAGCGCCGGCAGGCGACCAGCGCCGACGCGGTCGCCGACCTGCTCCGCCGCGTCGGTGACCTCTCGCTCGACGAGGTGGCCGAGCGGTCCCTGCCCGGCGTGGGCCCCGCGGCGGTCGCCGACCTGGTCGCCGCCCGGCGGGCGGTGGCCGTGCGCCTCGCCGGGCAGGAGCGCTTCGTGGTCGTCGAGGACGCGGCCCGCTACCGCGACGCGCTGGGGACGTCGTTGCCGACGGGGCTGCCCGACGCGCTGCTGGCCCCGGTCGACGAGCCCCTGCTGCAGCTGGTGCGCCGCTGGGCGCGGGTCCACGGCCCCTTCACCCCGGAGGGTCCCGCCACCCGCTTCGGGGTGTCGGCGGTCGCGGTCGACGAGGTGCTGGCCTCGCTGGAGGGCCAGGGACGCCTGGAGCGGGGCGGGTTCCGGCCCGGCGGCACCGGCGAGGAGTGGTGCGACACCGATGTGCTCAGGATCCTCAGGCAGCGCTCGCTCGCGGCCCTGCGGCGCGAGGTGGCGCCCGCCGACGCCGAGGTGCTGGCCTCGTTCGCTCCGGCCTGGCACGGCGTGGCGCCGGTCGGGGCCGAGCCGGCCGGCGGGGGCATCGACCGGCTCTGGGAGGTCATCGGGCAGATCCAGGGCATCCCCGTCCCGGCCAGCATCCTCGAGCGCGACGTCCTGTCCCAGCGGGTCAGGGACTACTCGCCCCGCCTGCTCGACGAGCTGCTCGCCGCCGGCGAGGTGCTGTGGGTCGGCGCCGGCAGCGTCGGGCGCGACGACGGTCGGGTGGTGCTGGCCCGCAGGGACCAGGCCGGGCTGATCCTGCCGAGGTTGGGTCACGGGGGATCCGGCCCACCGCCTCCAGACGGCGGTGACGCCGCTTCGGACCCGGCCGACGAGCTGCGCCACCACATCAGGACCGTGCTCGACCGGAGGGGGGCATGCTTCTTCCGGGAGCTGTCCGTGCCCGGCCGCAGCGACACCGAGGTGGTCGAGGCCCTCTGGGACCTGGTCTGGGCCGGTGAGGTCACCGGCGACGCCTTCGCCGCGGTGCGGGCGACGGCGGGGGGGCGCGCCCCCGCCCGCCGGCGACCGGGGCGGCGCCCGGCCCTGGCCGGCAGGGCGCGGCCGAGGCTCGGGTCGATCAGCGCCCTCGGTCCACCGCGGGGCCAGGGCCGCTGGACCCTGGTCGATCGCGAGCTCGCCGGCCCGTGGGGCGTCGCCGGGCGCAGCCCGACCGAGGCCGGGGTGGCGGTCACCGGCCTGCTGCTCGAGCGCCACGGCATCCTGACCCGGGCCGCGGTGCGCGCCGACGCCGTCCCCGGTGGGTTCGCCGGGATCTACCCGGTGCTGCGGACCATGGAGGAGGCCGGCCGGATCCGCCGCGGGTACTTCGTGACCGGCCTCGGCGGCGCCCAGTTCGCCCTGCCCGGCGCGGTCGACCGCCTCCGCGCCCGCCGCGAGCCCGGCGGGGACGACGGCCCCACCGTCCACGTGCTCGCCGCCGCCGACCCGGCCAACGTCTACGGCGCCGCCCTGTCGTGGCCAGGCGCCGACGCCGCTCCGGCCGACGGGGCGCCCGGCGACGAGGCCGTCACCACGAGGTCGCGCCCCGGCCGCGGTGCGTCGAGGGCCGCAGGCGCCTACGTGGTGCTGGTCGACGGGACGGCCAGCCTCTACCTGGAGCGGGGCGCCAAGACCCTCGTCGCCCTGCGCGACGACGACGGCTGGGAGGCCGCTGCGGTCGGTGGCCTCGGCTGGCTGCTCGCCACCGGCCGGGTCGGCCGGGTGGCGCTGGCCCGCTTCCCCGACGCCCTCGAGCTGTGGCTGCGCGACGCCGGGTTCACCCCCACGCCCAAAGGCCTGGTCCGCTATGGGTGAGGGCGCCTCCGGCGTCGGGCGGGAACCTCGTGCCCGAGGGTGACACCATCTTCCGCACGGCCGTGTCGCTGCGCCGCTGGATCGGCGGCCGGGAGGTCACCGCCGCCGACAGCCGCGTCGCCGGGGTCGACGCCGCCCGCCTCGTGGGGCGCACCGTCGAGAGCGTCGAGGCGAGGGCCAAGCACCTCCTCGTGCGCTTCGGGCCCGACCTCGTCCTCCACACCCACATGCGGATGACCGGGTCGTGGCACGTCTACCCGACCGGCGAGCGGTGGAGGAAGCCCGCCCACCAGGCCAGGCTGGTGATCGAGACGGGCTCCCGGCTGGCCGTGTGCTTCAACGCGCCGGTCGTCGAGCTGCTCGGCACCGGCGGCGAGGCCGCCCACGCCTCGTTGCGCCGGCTCGGTCCCGACGTGCTCGGCCCCGACGGCATCGACCTCCTGGAGGTCCACCGCAGGGCCAGAGCCAGGAGCGCCGAGAGCCCCACCGCCGGCGAGCTGCTCCTCGACCAGCAGGTCGTGTCCGGGATCGGCAACATCTACCGCTGCGAGTCGCTGTTCGTCTGCGGGGTCCACCCCCGCAGACCGTCGGCGTCGCTCGACGACGCCACCATCGACCAGCTGGTCGCGGTGGCGTCACGGCTGATGGCGGCCAACGCCCACGTGTCGGTCTTCTCCCGCAACTTCGACGGCGGCCCCGACCGCCCCTGGGTCTACGGCCGCAACGGGCGCCCCTGCCGGCGCTGCGCCACGCCGATCCGTCGGGAGGTCTACGGCCTCCAGGCCAGGTCGGTCTACTGGTGCCCCACCTGCCAGGTCGCCCCGTGAGCCCGGGCTGCGACCCGTGGTGCGTCCCGGGGTCGCGGTGCGTCCCGGGGCGCGGGGCGCGGGGTGCGGTGGGCGCGGGGTGCGGGTCGGCCCGGAGTGCGGGTCGGCCCGGGGCGCGGTGGGCCCGGCCCGCGACCTGAGGGCGCCCGGCGGTGGCCCGGCCTGCGACCTGAGGGCGCCCGGCGTGGTTTACCGACGTGGAGGACCCCGAGATCGCCTCGCCGTCCCTCGGCGTCCCTCGCCACCCCGAGATCGCCTCGCCGTCCCTCGGCGGGGCCATTCCTGGGCTTGGCCATCCTGAGGCCGTACCCGAGGCCCCTACCTGAGGCGTGCCGTCCCTCGTGCCCTCCCTGGGGCATGCTTGCGTACGTGCTCGAGGTCTCCGACGTCACCGCGGTCGACGACGAGGTGGTGGCGGCCATCGCCGCCCTCCTGCCCCAGCTGTCTCGCACCGCGCCCCCCGTCACCGCGGCCGACGTGGCGCGCATCGTCGACTCGCCGGCCACGACGCTGCTGGTGGCGCGCGACGGCGGGGCCATCGTCGGGACCCTGACCCTGGCCGTGTTCGCCATCCCGAGCGGCGTGCGGGCGTGGATCGAGGACGTGATCACCGACGCATCGGCGCGCGGGCGCGGGGTCGGGGAGGCGCTCACGATGGCCGCCCTCGACCGCGCCGGCGCCCTCGGGGCCAGGACCGTCGAGCTCACGTCACGGCCGTCGCGGGAGGGGGCCAACCGGCTGTACCAGCGGCTCGGCTTCGCGACGAGGGAGACCAACGTGTACCGCTACGAGTTGCCCGCTCAGCCCTGAGCCGCCCCTACGACCGCCGCCACCAGCTCAGCGGTCGGGACCGAGCTCCTCGACCTCGAGGAGGGTGAAGCCGTCGATGATGGCGCGGAGCACCCCTCTCGCCACCCGGGGATCCAGGCCCGCGGCGGCGGCGGTGACGGCGATGGCGTCGAGCATGCGGTCCTCGCGCGCCCGGTCCACGACGGGCAGGTGGCGCTCGCGCTTGTAGGTGACGACCCGGCCGACGAGGCGTTGGCGCTCGGCGAGCAGCTCCACGAGGCGCAGGTCGATGGCGTCGATCCCGGCCCTGATGGCGGCGAGGTCGACGGGGGGCTCGGCGGGGGCATCCACGGGCGGAGATCTTGCCAGTCGCGCGGTGACCTGCGGCCCGGCTGGAGAGTTGGCGCACCCTGGTGGGTACGATCGAGCCGCAAGCGAAGCTTCCCGTCCCAAGGGGGAAACGTGGCCGAGTCCATCACCGTCACCGACAACCGCACCGGGGAGGCCGTCGAGATCCCCATCGTGGACGGTGGCATCTCGGCCGACGAGCTGCGCAAGCTCGTACCCGGCATCTGGTTCAACGACCCGGCGTTCATGACCACCGCGCTCGGTCAGAGCGGGGTCACCTACCTCGACGGCGACAACGGCATCCTGCGCTACCGCGGGTACCCGATCGAGCAGCTCGCCGAGAAGTCAACCTACCTCGAGGTGGCGTACCTGCTGGTGCACGGCGAGCTGCCCGACGCCGCGCAGCTGGCCACGTGGACCCACGACATCACCAACCACACCTACGTCCACGAGAACTTCCGCAAGCGCTTCCTCGACGGGTTCCACTACGACGCCCACCCGATGGGCATGCTGATCTCGGGCATGGCGGCGCTGTCGACGTTCTATCCCGAGGCCAAGGACATCACCGACCCCGCGGTGCGGCACCGCCAGATCGTCCGGATGATCGCCAAGACGCCGACCCTCGCAGCTATGAGCCACCGCTTCAGCGTCGGCATGCCGTTCGTGTACCCGGACAACTCGCTGCCGTTCTCGGCCAACTTCCTGTCCATGATGTGGAAGGTGGCCGAGCCCAACTACGAGCCCGACCCGGTGCTGGCCAAGGCGCTCGACGTGTTGTTCATCCTCCACGCCGACCACGAGCAAAACTGCGGCACCCTCGCCATGCGCACCGTCGGCTCGGCCCACGCCGACCCGTACCTGGCCGCCGCCGCGGCCGCCGCCGCCCTGGCCGGTCCCCGCCACGGCGGGGCCAACGAGGCCGTGCTGCGGATGCTCAACTCGATCGGCTCCATCGACAACGTCCCGGCGTTCATCGCCGATGTCAAGGCGGGCAAGGGCAAGCTCCAGGGGTTCGGGCACCGGGTGTACAAGAACTACGACCCGAGGGCCAAGATCATCAAGAACACCGCCGACCAGGTGTTCGAGGTGACCGGGAAGAACCCGCTGCTCGACATCGCCCTCAAGCTCGAGGAGGCGGCGCTGTCGGACGATTACTTCGTCTCCCGCAAGCTGTACCCGAACGTCGACTTCTACTCCGGGCTGATCTACCAGGCCATGGGCTTCCCGATCGAGATGTTCACCGTCCTGTTCGCCATCCCCAGGGTGTCGGGCTGGGTGACCCACTGGCAGGAGCTGCTCGAGCAGGACTCCAAGATCTACCGGCCGCGCCAGATCTACACCGGGCCCGACGAGCGCGACTACGTCGACGTCGCCGCTCGCTGAGCGTGCCGCTCGCCGGGTGTGGGCGCAGAGGAGTGGGCTCAGCGGGAGCGGATCAGGCCCTCCTGGACCACCGAGACGGCCAGGCTCCCGTCCCGGTCGAAGATCGTCCCGACGGCCAGTCCTCTCGCCCCTGAGGCGGTCGGGCTGGTCTGGTCGTAGAGCAGCCAGTCGTCGGCCCGCAGGGGCCGGTGGAACCACATGGCGTGGTCCAGGCTCACCTGCGTGCCCGATGCGTCCCAGACCAGGCCGTGGGGGAGCATCACCGTGTCGAGCAGGGTCATGTCGCTGGCGTAGGCGACCACGCAGGCGTGGAGCAGCGGATCGTCGGGGAGGCGACCGTCGGCCCGCAGCCACAGCTGGTGGCGAGGGGCGCGGCGGCTGGCGTCGGGTGCCGTCCTGACCGGCTCGCCGACGTAGCGGACGTCGAGGGGGCGAGGACGGTCGTAGTAGGGACCGAGGCGCTCGGCGTAGGGCGCCATGCGCTCGCGCCACGTCGGGAGGGTCTCGGGATCGGGCACCGCCGGCATCGGCTCCTGGTGGCTCACGCCGGGCTCGGGGGCGTGGAACGAGGCCGAGAGGTGGAAGATGGCCTCGCCGTCCTGGACGGCGGCCACCCTGCGGGTGGTGAACGACTTCCCGTCGCGGATCCGGTCGACCTGGTACACGATCGGGACCGTCGGGTCGCCGGGCCTGAGGAAGTAGGCGTGCAGCGAGTGCACCGGTCGGTCGACGCCCCTCCCGTCGGCGACGGTCCGCCCCGCGGCGACCAGGGCCTGGCCCGCGACCTGGCCGCCGAAGACGCGGATGCGCTCCTCGTGGGGGCTGAAGCCTCGGAAGATGTCCATCTCGATCTGCTCGAGCTGGAGGAGCGCAACGAGGGTGTCGAGGGCCACGGTCACGCCCCCATCTTGCCCCGGCCAGGGGGATCGCGACCGGGCCGAAGAGCCACGGTCAGGTAGCTTGATCGATCGTATGGTCCTCAACCTGTCGGCCGCGGCGGAGCGGCTCCCCGATCGCCTCAAGACGCCCGGGGGTCAGCGGCTCCTCAAGTACTCGGCCGCCTCAGCGGTCTCCGTCGTGGTGAGCGTCGTCTTCCTGGTCATCTTCGACGGACTGATCGGCTGGGGTGCGGTGCTGTCGAGCACCCTGGCCACGGCGATCGCCACCGTGCCGTCCTACGAGCTCAACCGCAAGTGGGCGTGGGGCAAGCACGGCAAGAGCCACCTGATGCGCGAGGTCCTCCCGTTCTGGGTGCTGGCGTTCATCGGCTGGGCCTTCTCGACGTACTCGGTCAAGCTGGCCGAGGCCGAGCTCGGCAGCCTGAAGGGCACCCTCGGGGGCACGCTGATCATCGCCACCGTCTACATCGGCGCCTTCGGGGTCCTCTGGATCGGCAAGTTCATCCTGTTCAACAAGGTGCTCTTCGTGCACCGGCCGGCCAACGACCGCCCGGTTGCGCCCATCGACGCCATCCCGGGGTGAGCGGCCCGTCTCCGACCGTTCCCTGAGCTCGGGCGCCCTCGAGGTGGCTCGGGCGGCGAAGGGCTTCATGCCCGACGACGAGGGTGCCGCCCTCCACGCCGCCGCCGGCGCAGCCGCGGCGAGCGGGCTCGGGCCGCTGGTCGAGATCGGCACCTACTGCGGCAAGTCGGCCGTCTACCTCGGCGTGGCCGCCTCCATGCGGGGGGCGCTGGTGGTGAGCGTCGACCACCACCGCGGCTCGGAGGAGAACCAGGCCGGCTGGGAGCACCACGACGCGGAGCTCGTCGGCCCCGACGGTCGCATGGACACCCTGCCGTGGGCCAGGGCCACGATCGCTGCGGCGGGACTGGAGGACACGGTGATCCTGGCTGTCGGTCCCTCGGTGGCGGTGGCCTCGACGTGGTCGACGCCGGTGGCCCTGCTCTTCATCGACGGGGGTCACGGCCACGACGTGGCGTGGGCCGACTACCTGGCCTGGACGCCCCACGTCGCCGCGGGCGGGTGGTTGGCCATCCACGACGTGTTCCCCGACCCGGCCGACGGGGGCCGGCCCCCCTACGAGCTGTACCTCGACGCCGTCGGGTCGGGCCGGTGGACGGAGGACCGGGCGGCCGGCTGCGGGAGCCTCCGGGTCCTGCGGCGGCGGTCGCCCTGAGCCTGGGCGGCCCGGTGACGTGCGGGCCGGTCGAGTCGCAGGGCGGCGCGGCCCGCGGACCGGCCGCCCTCAGGCCAGGCGCGAGCGCTCGGCCCAGAGGCGGACCCGGAGCCTGGCCAGGCCGACCAGGGTGCGGGGGATGCGGCCGGCGATGCCGGTGCGCGGCGGTCGCTGCTCGGCGACCCTGACCGGCACCTCGAGGACCTTCCTCCCGGCCCGCTCGGCCCGGAGGACGAGCTCGGTGTCGAAGATGTCGGCGCCCGACGCGCACGCCTCCACCAGGTCGACCATGGTCGAGCGGCGCAGCAGCTTGAGGCCGTGGGTGTCGCTGACCCGCAGGCCGAAGCCGTAGTGCAGGAGCGACGCAAAGGTCCACGTCACCAGGCGCCGGGCCCGCGGCCTGGTGTCGTCCGCGCCGGGACCGCGTTTGGTGCCGACGACCACGTCGACGTCCTGGGCGCCCTGCAGCTCGACCGCCCTGGCCAAGAAGCCGAGGTCGACGAAGTCGACGTCGAAGGTGACCACCAGGTCCCCGGCGGCGGCCAGGAAGCCGGCTCGCAGGGCGCGCCCGTAGTCGGCGTCGGGGAGGGTCAGCAGCCGGACCTCGGGGAAGGCGGAGCTCAGCGCCTTGGCCACCTCGACGGTGGCGTCGGTGGAGCCGTTCTCGCAGATCACCACCTCGAAGGGATCGCCGAGCGCCCGCAGCCCCTCGACCACGCCGGTGACCGATGCCACGAGGTAGTGCTCCTCGTTGTGGGCCGGGGTGACCACGGTCACCTGCGGGGCGCCGTCGTGAGCCGGTCGGGGCGCAGGGCCGGACGCGGGCCGGCCGTCGCCGGGCGGGGGAACGGCCTCCATGACCCGTTCGACGCTACATGGTGGTCACGGACCGGAAGGAAGGGTGGCGTCGGTTTGACCGCTGTGCCCGGGTCGGGCCAACCTCTCAGGCTCATGGCTCGTGGTCAGGTCCCGCTGCGGGTCGCGCTGCTCGTGTACCGGGGCAACCCGCACTCCGGCGGCCAGGGCGTCTACACCCGCTACCTGTCGCGCGAGCTCACCGAGCTCGGGCACCGGGTGACGGTCCTCGCCGGCCAGCCGTGGCCGGTGCTCGACGCCGGCGTCGACTTCATCGGGGTGCCGAGCCTCGACCTGTACCGCCAGCCGGACCCGTTCCGTCTGCCGCGGCTCGGGGAGGTGCGCTCCCTGGCCGACGCCACCGAGGTGGCCGTCATGGGGACGGCGGGATTCCCCGAGCCGCGGACCTTCGCGTGGCGGGCCAGGCGGGTGCTCGCCGCCCACCGGGGCGAGTGGGACGTGGTCCACGACAACCAGACCTTCGGGTCGGGGCTGCTCGGGATGATGGCCGACGGCTGGCCGCTCCTCGGCACCTGCCACCACCCGATCACCGTCGACCGGGAGCTCGAGCTGCGCCACGCCGAGGGGGTCAGGCGCCAGGTCACCCTGCGGCGCTGGTACGGCTTCCTCGGCATGCAGAAGCGCGTGGCCAGGCGGCTGCCGAGGATCCTCACCGTGTCCGAGTCCTCGCGCCGGGACATCGCCGCCCAGATGGGCGTGGCCATCGAGCGACTGCAGGTGGTGCCGATCGGCGCGGATCACGACCGGTTCTGTCCCGACCCTTCGGTCGCGAGGGTGCCGGGGCGGATCATGACCACGGCCAGCGCGGACGTGCCGTTGAAGGGGTTGACGCCGCTGCTGGAGGCCGTCGCCAAGGTCCGCGCCGAGCGGCCCGACGCCCACCTGGTCGTGGTCGGGCGTCTCAGGGAGGACAGCCCTGTCGTCGGGGTGATCCGCCGGCTCGGCCTCGAGGGCGCGGTCCGCTTCGACAGCGCGGTCAGCGACGCCCGGCTGGTGGAGCTGTACCGGGAGGCCTGCGTGGCCGTCGTGCCTTCGCTCTACGAGGGGTTCTCGCTGCCGGCGGTGGAGGCGATGGCGACCGGGACACCGCTCGTGGCGACCACGGGGGGCGCCCTTCCCGAGGTCGTCGGGCCCGAAGGCCGCGCCGGCCTGCTGGTGGCGCCGGGAGAGCCCGACGTCCTCGCCCGCGCCATCACCGACGTGCTCGAGCGGCCCGAGCTGGCCGCCCGCCTGAGCGACGCCGGCCGCCGGCGGGTGATCGAGCGCTTCACCTGGCGGGCGTGCGCCGCGGCGACGGTCGGTCACTACCGCTGGGCCATCGAGGAGCGGGCGTCGAGGCCGGGGCGGGTCCAGGGGCGCCCGCCGGTGACGGCCAGGCGGCCCGTCCCTGCGGCGGCCGCGCTCGGTCGGGCGGCGTCGGTCGGCTCGCCCTGATGGTCGGGCGCGCACCTGGTGGTCCTTGCGTGCTGACGGTCCGCTCGTGCTGACGGTCCGCTACGACCGGCTGGGCCTCCGCGGCGGCGACCGGCTGCTCGACCTCGGCGCCGGTGGTGGCCGGCACGCCTTCGAGGCCATGCGCCGCGGCGCGGCGGTCACCGCGGTCGACGCCGACCCGGCCGAGGTGCGCACCGTGGGCGCCATGATGGCGGCGATGGTGTCGGAGGACCCGGCCACCATCGACGCCGGCGGTGGGGGCGCGGCCACGGTCGGGGATGCCTGCCGGCTGCCTTTCGGCGACGCCACCTTCGACCGGGTCATCGCCGCCGAGGTCCTCGAGCACATCCCCGACGACCGCCGAGCCATGGCCGAGCTGAGCAGGGTGCTCCGGCCCGGCGGGACGATCGCCGTGACCGTGCCGAGGTGGCTGCCCGAGCTGGTCAACTGGGTCCTCTCCGACGCCTACCACCTCGTGCCCGGGGGCCACGTGCGCATCTACCGGCGCTCCGAGCTCCGGGCCCGGCTCGCCGCCACCGGCCTGGTCGCTTACGCCGCCCACCACGCCCACGCGCTGCACAGCCCCTACTGGTGGCTCCGGTCGGCGGTGGGCATCGACGACGAGGCCCACCCCCTGGTCCGGGCCTACCACCGGCTGCTGGTGTGGGACATCACCGCGGCGTCACCGCTCACCCGCGTGCCGGAGGCGCTGCTCAACCCGGTGATCGGCAAGAGCGCGGTCGTGTACCTGAGGAAGCCCGCGTGACGTCCCAGCTCTCGCCCGACGAGGCGGCCGCCACCGGTCGGTGGATCGCGTCGGTCCAGCTCCGAAACGGCATGATCCCCTGGTTTCCCGGCGGCCACGCCGATCCGTGGAACCACGTCGAGGCGGCCATGGCCCTCACCCTCACCGGCTTCGTCGACGAGGCGGCGGCCGCCTACGAGTGGCTCAGGGACACCCAGCTCGACGACGGCAGCTGGTACCTGTACCACCTGTCCGACGGGATCGAGGATCCCCGACGGGATCCCAACGTCTGCGCCTACCTGGCGACCGGGCTGGCGCTGCACTGGCTCGAGACGGGCGACACCGCCCTGGTCGAGGAGCTGTGGCCGGTGCTCGACGCGGCGCTCGCCTGGGTGCTCCGGCTTCAGCGGCCAGGTGGCGAGTTCGCGTGGAGCGTCGACGCCGACGGCCGCGTCGGGAGGTTCGCGCTGCTGACCGGCACCGCGTCGACGGTCCACAGCCTGCGGGCGGGCGCGGCCGTCGCCCGCCTGGTCGGCGACGACCGCCCGGAGTGGTCCGCGGCCGCCGATGCCGCGGCCGATGCGGTCGCCCACCGCCCCGAGGCCTTCGAGCGCAAGGATCGCTGGGCCATGGACTGGTACTACCCGGTGCTGTCGGGTGCGCTGGAGGGGGCGGCGGGCCAGGCCAGGTTGGAGGCCGGGTGGCGCACGTTCATGGAGGACGGTCTCGGGGTGCGCTGCGTCTCCGACGAGCCGTGGGTGACCGTGGCGGAGACCGCCGAGTGCGTGATCGCCCTCGACTCGGTGGCCATGGTCCTCCCGGCCAGGACCCTGCTCGGCTGGACCCGTCACCTCCGCGACGACGACGGCGCCTACTGGACCGGTTGCGTCCATCCGCAGTGTGTCCGCTACCCGGGCGGCGAGCGCTCGACGTACTCGGCGGCGGCGGTGGTCCTGGCCGACCACGTGGTCCACGCATCGAGCGCGTCGGCCGGGCTGTTCCGTCCCGGGCTGCTCGACGGACCGCTGCCCGCTCCGCGACCCGATCAGCTCAGGCAGGCGGCGACGAGGGAGGCGGCGGCGCGCCGCCCCGACGCGATGCAGGCGGGCACCCCCACCCCGTGGTAGGAAGCGCCGGCGACGCGCACGCCGGGTACGGCTGCTTCCACCTCGGCCTCGACGCGGTCGACGGCGTCGAGGTGGCCGATCCCGTAGGTGGGAAAGGCGCCGTCCCAGCGGCTGACCCGGGCATCGAGCGGCAGGCCCTCCGCGCCGGTCGCCTCCGCCAGCTCCGCGGCCAGACGGTCGACCAGGGCGCCGTCGTCGAGGTGGCGGGGCCGCTCGTCACCCGACCGGCCACACGACACCCGTAGCAGCACCCGCCCCGGCCTGGCCCAGTGCGGCCACTTGGTGGATGCGAACGAGCACGCCGTCATCAGCCTTCCCTCGGGTCGGGGGACGAGGATGCCGCTGCAGCCGGGGGGGGCGTCGATGGCGTCGGCCCGGTACTCCATGGTGACGAGGGTGACCGACGCGCGCTCCGTCTGGGCGAGCCAGGCCGGCGCGGCCGGGCCGAGGAGCCCGGCGGCGTCGGTCGCCGGCACCGCCAGCACCACGGCGTCGAAGGTCTCGGACCGCTCCGCCGGACCCGCCCGAGCGGCGTCGGCCGGTCGCCAGGTCACCCGCACCCCGCCACCCGGGTGGCGCTCGACACGGGTGGCCGTGGCGGCCACGAAGCGGGTGCCGCCACCGCGGAGGCGGCCCACGACCGCGTCGGTGAGGGCCTGCATGCCCTCCTTCGGGGCCAGGAACACCGGACCGGACGCGGTGTGCCGGTCCGGCCCGCTCCGGCGCAGCGCCAGCATCAAGCTGCGCGACGAGCGGGCCGCAGCGAGCAGCTGGGGGGTGGTGGCGGCCGCGCCGAGCTCGTCGGTGCGGCCCGCATGGATGCTGCCGACGAGCGGGTCGACGAGCCGGTCGGCGACGCGCCGGCCCATCCGCCTGGCGACCAGCTCCCTCACGCTCAGGTCCTCGCCGGGATCGCGCGACGGCAGCACCAGGTCCAGGGCGGCGCGGCCCACGCCGAGCGGCCCGATGAGACCGGACCTGGCCACGGGGCCGAGCCGCCTGGGGACCCCGAGCACCGTCTCGCCGGGCAGGCCCCGAAGCCGACCCCCGGTCCAGAGCGCGGCCCTGCCGGCCGCCGGCGAGACCAGGTCGTCACCCAGACCGACCTCGCTGGCCAGCTCCGAAGCGGCCGGCGAGCGGGCGAGGAACGCATCCGCCGCCGTGTCGATCGGGCGCCCGGCGAACGGGCCGGTCTGCAGCTTGCCCCCCAGGTGGTCGGCCTCGACCACGGTGACGTCGGCGTCGTCGCGGGCCTGCCACGCCGCGGCCAGCCCGGCGATGCCCCCGCCGACGACGGCGAGGCGGATCATGGCGCGGTGGTCTCGGCGTGGGCGGTCTCGTCGTGGATCAGGCCGACCAGCTCGGTGAGGATGGCGGGGTCGGTGGCCGGCAGCACGCCGTGGCCCAGGTTGAACACGTGACCGGGCCGGCCGCCGACCCCCGCGATGACGGCCCGCGCCTCGGCCTCGACGACCGGCCAGCCGGCCAGGCACACCGCAGGGTCCAGGTTGCCCTGCAGGGCCACCGAGGGACCGGTCCTGCGCCAGGCCTCGTCGAGCGGCACCCGCCAGTCGACACCGACGACGTCGGCGCCGACCGCGGCCAGGTCGCCGAGCAGCTCCCCGGTGCCCACCCCGAAGTGGATCCGGGGAACGCCAGAGCCGGCCAGCGCGTCGAACACCTTGCGGGTCGCCGGGGCGACGAAGCGGCGGTAGTCGACCGGGCTGAGCGCACCGACCCAGCTGTCGAAGAGCTGCACGGCCGACGCTCCGGCGCCGACCTGGTCGATCAGGGAGGCCACGGCCAGGTCGGCGAGGCCGTCGAGCAGCTCGGACCACAGGCCGGGATCGCCGTGCATCAGGGCCTTGGTCCTGGCGAAATCGCGGGTCGGGCGGCCCTCGACGAGGTAGCTGGCCACGGTGAAGGGGGCCCCGGCGAACCCGATGAGCGGGGTGTCGCCGAGCTCGGCGACGACCAGGCGCACCGTCTCGGCGACGTAGGGGGCGTCGTCGCCGGCCATCAGCGGCCGGATCCGCTCCAGGTCGTGGCGCCCGGCGAAGGGCTCGGCGATGACCGGGCCGACCCCCGGCACGACGTCGACCCCGAAGCCGATGGCCGCCGCCGGGACGACGATGTCGGAGAAGAGGATGGCGGCGTCGACGCCGTGGCGCCGGACCGGCTGCAGGGTGATCTCCGCGGCGAGGGCCGGGTCTCTGATGGCATCGAGGATGCTCCCGGTGCCGCGCAGCGCCCGGTACTCGGGGAGCGAGCGCCCGGCCTGGCGCATGAACCACACGGGCGTGTGGTCGACCGGCTCCGATCGGCAGGCGGCGAGGAAGCTGGACCGCCCGGTGACCGCCGCCGCTCCACCGTCGTCCACGGCCGTACGGTAGCGCCGCCGATCGCCGATCCCCCAGGCCCTCCCCGGCTTGCGAACGTCGGGGACCATCCCGCATGCTTGGACGTTCCCTATGGCCCACCCTGACGTCCAGGCTGAACAGGCGCACGTCGACCACGCCTACGAGCGCCTGCAGGAGATGCGGGGCACGGCGGAGGCCATGCTGCGGGACGCGTTCGGCGAGCGGGGGGGCACCTTCCAGGCGGTGACCGAGCGCGACATCCGGGTCCGCAACAGCCTCGGCCGCATCGAGCAGCTGCAGATCGGCGCCGAGGCGCTGGTCTTCGGCCGCATCGACCGCGTGGCGGCCGACGCGGGCGACGACGCGACCGGCCCCGAGGTGTTCCACATCGGCCGGTTGGCCGTCTCCGACGTCGACCAGGAGCCGCTCGTCGTCGACTGGAGGGCCCCGATCGCCGAGCCGTTCTACCGCGCGACGGGCGCCCATCCGATGGCGCTGCGTCGGCGTCGCCACTTCCTCACCGAGGGCCCGAGGGTGCTCGACCTCGAGGACGAGCTGTTCGGGGTGGCGGGCACCGACGACGAGGGCGTCGGCCTCGGCCTGTCGGGCTCGACGGTCCTGCTGTCCGCGCTCGAGCGCTCCCGCACCGGCCGGATGCGCGACATCGTGGCGACCGTCCAGCGCGAGCAGGACGAGATCATCCGCGGCGCCCTCGGCGGGATCCTGGTCGTCCAGGGAGGCCCGGGGACGGGAAAGACCGCCGTCGCCCTGCACCGCGCCGCCTACCTCCTCTACACCCACCGCTTCCCCCTGGAGCGCCAAGGGGTGCTGGTCGTCGGGCCCAACCCGACGTTCCTCCGCTACATCGAGCACGTGCTGCCCTCGCTCGGCGAGAGCGGCGTCGAGCTGTCGACGGTCACCGGGCTGTTCGGCCCCCTGCCCACGAGCGCGGTGGAGGAGCCGGCCACCAGCCGCTTGAAGGGCGATCCGAGGATGGCCCGCCTGTTGGCCCGGGCAGTGGGCGACCGGCAGCGGCCCATCCGCAGGCGCGCGCAGATCCCCTACGGCCGCTCCTTCCTGCGCCTCGAGCCGTCGGCGACCGAGCAGATCGTCGCCTCGGCCAAGCGCCGGCCGGGGACCCACAACGCCCGTCGGCGCCTCGTCGAGACGCTGCTGTGGCGGCACCTCGCGGCCGAGGTCGAGGCGCGCCGGGCGGCGTCGGGGGCCGAGGCCGAGGTGACCAGGGTCGAGGTGCCCGACGAGGACGGGGGAGCCGAGATCATCGAGCTGGCGCCCGGTGCCGAGCCCCTCAGCCCCGCTGACCTCGGCCGGGCCCTCAAGCGCCAGCCCGAGGTCGCACAGCTGCTCGACCGCATGTGGCCGCTGCTCACCCCCGAGGCCCTCCTCCACGACCTCCTCGGCGCCCCCCCGCTGCTGGCCCTGGCCGGCCGGGGGATGCTCGACGCGGGTGAGCTCGCCCGCCTGCAGCGGGCCAGGAGCGCGTCGCTGGAGGAGATCCGCTGGTCCGAGGCCGACGTCCCCCTCCTCGACGAGGCCAGGTCGCTGCTCGGCCCGCTCCGGCGCTCGACCGCCGGCGAGGACGACATCAGGACCTTCGGCCACATCGTCGTCGACGAGGCGCAGGACCTCACCCCGATGCAGCTGCGCATGCTCGGTCGCAGGTCGCTGTCGGGGTCGATGACCATGGTCGGCGACATCGCCCAGGCGACGGGCGGCTGGGCGCCGGGCTCGTGGGGCCAGATCGTCGAGCACCTGCCCGGCCGTCGGGCCTGGAGACTCACCGAGCTGACGGTCAACTACCGGACCCCGGCGGAGATCATGGACCTGGCCGGACGGGTGCTCGAGGTCGCCGCCCCCGGCATGCGGGCCCCCGAGGCGGTCAGGTCCACCGGGGAGGGTCCGCTGGTGGTGGCCGTCGGCGACGACACCGGTTCCGCCGTCGACCTGCCCGCCGCGGTGGCCCGGGTGGTGGCCGACGAGCTGATCCGCATCGGCGCCGACGAGACGTCCGGCACCGTCGGCGTCCTGTGCCCTTCGAGCCTGTCGTCGGCCGTCGCGAAGCGCCTGCTCGACGAGGGGGTGCCCTTCGGCGAGGCGGGTGACGCCCTCGACACACCGGTGTCCCTGCTCGAGGTCACCGAGGCCAAGGGGCTGGAGTTCGACTCGGTGGTGGTCGTGGAGCCGGCGAGGATCGTCGCCGAGTCCCCGCAGGGCCTGCGGGCCCTGTACGTGGCCGTCACCCGCGCCACCCGCCGTCTCGTCGTCGTCCACGGTGAGGGGCTGCCCGACTGTCTCCACGCGTTCGCAGAGAGCCCGGCCTGACCGGGCGGCCTGGTGTGGCCGTGCCCGGCCTGATCGGGGGGCCTGGTGTGGCCGTGCCCGGCCTGACCGGGCGGCCTGGTGTCGCCGTGCCCGGCCTGGTCACGGCGGCCGGCGATCAGCCGGCGGGCACGTCCCGGCCCCGCCAGCGGGCCGGGCGGCCGCTCGCCACCAGCCCGGCCGAGCGGGCGAAGAGGGCGACGAAGGCGAGGAGCGGAGCGGGGAAGGCGAGCGCCGTGGTCCGCCGCCATCGCCCGACCCGGCCGAACAGCCAGGACATCTCCGCCGCCCATGCGGCGTAGGCGGCCACGTCGCCCGTGCGGGGTCTGCGACATCGGACCAGGCGCGCTGCCATCCTCGCGCCGCGCCCCGCACCGACCAGGGCGCCGGTGAGCCAGACGACGACGGCCGCCAGGACGACCGGGGAGGTACGACGTCCGCCGTTGCCGAGCATCTTGGTCCACCCCTCGACCAGCGACCGCACGCCGTCGGGGTACATCCGGAACCCGATCAGGTCGCCCCCGGCGAAGAGCCGCACGGGCCGGCCCCGCGCCGCCATCAGTCTGGCCATGGCGATGTCCTCGGCCACCTGGAGGCGCACGCTCGGGTCGCCGTGGCCGCCGATGGCGTCGTAGTCGTCCCTGCTCATGGCCAGGCACGGCCCGAAGGCCATGGCCACCGGCCACCGATGGGCACCGGTGAAGGCGCCGGTGCCCGTCACGGCCACCACGTTGCACACCGCCGAGAGCTGCTCGTGGGCGGAGACGGTCCGGTGCTCGGGCTGGACCGAGACGAGGCCGCCGCCCACGGCGTGCTCCGCCTCGATGGCGGCGAGGGCGCCGGGCGCCAGCACCACGTCGGCGTCGAGGAACACGAGCAGGTCGGCGTCGACCCCGGCCGCGCCGTGGTGCAGGGCCCAGGTCTTGCCCACCCAGCCCTCGGCGAGCGGCGGCGGCTCGACCACCGTCGCCCCCTGGTCACGGGCGACGGCCCCGGTGGCGTCCTCCGAGTGGTCGTCGACCACGACCAGCCGGTCGGGCGCCCGGGTCTGGGCGCGGAGCGAGGCGAGCAGCACGGGGAGGGCCCGCTCCTCGTTGCGCGCCGGGACGACCACGGCCAGGGTGCGAGGCCGATCCCCGGAGGGGACGGTCGGCGTGGCGTCACCGGGCACGGGCCGGTCGCGGAGGAGCCACCATCCGGCGAGGAGGGGGACCGCGGTCGTGAGGAGCGGGCGGGACCGGAGGGGCACCGGGCCATCCTGCCCCGGGGGCGGCCACCTAGCATCGGCGCCGTGCCGCTGTCACCGGACCGTAGGGTCGCCCTGGCCGAGCTCGTGCGGCGCGAGGGCTACGAGCGGAGAGACGAGCCCTTCGAGCTGTCGTCGGGGGGACGCAGCCACGACTACGTCGACTGCCGGCACGTCGTCGCCACCGGGGAGGCGCTGCGGCTGGTTGGTCAGGCCATCGTCGACGCGGTCGACGTCGACTGGGACGTGGTGGGCGGCCCCACGATGGGTGCGGATCCGCTGTCCCACGCGGTGTCCATGCTGACCGGCCGTCCCTGGTTCAGCGTCCGCAAGCAGGCCAAGGGCCACGGGCGCGGCTCGTGGCTGGAAGGGCACCACCTGAGCGCCGGGGAACGGGTGCTGGCCGTCGAGGACACCACGTCGACGGGACGGTCGCTGCTCGAGGCGATCGAACGGGTCAGGGCGACCGGGGTCGAGGTGACCGCCGCCACCACCCTGCTCGACCGCTCGCCCTCCGTGGCCGCCCGCTTCGCCGAGGCCGGGATCCCGTGGGTGCCGCTGCTGACCTGGACCGATCTCGGGATCGACGCCCTCTAGCGTGCCGTCCTCCCGGTCCGCCCCGCTCTCGCGCAGCTACCCCGTCAAGATCCTGCTGGTGTTGCTGGCGCTGTGCCCGTACATCGTGGTCACCACCGCAGCCACGTTGATGCAGGGCAGCCTCCTGAAGGACCTGCACACCTCGAAGACCGCGTTGCAACTCGCCAGCGGGATGGCCAACGCCGGGTACGCGTTCGGTGCGGTGCTGGCGGTGGCCCTGATCAAGCGCCTGCCGCCGCGACCCCTGTTCCTCTGCTACGAGGGCATCTTCGTCCTCGGCTCCGTGCTGGCCGCCACCGCAGGTCACGTCGAGGTGTTCGCCGCCGGGCGGGTGCTGCAGGGCTTCGCCACCGGGCTGCTGCTGGTGGCCGCGCTGCCGCCCCTGGTGACCGCGTTCGGAGTCGGCAAGCTCCCGGTGACGGCCGCGGTGGTGGACATCGGCCTCTTCGGCGCCACCACGGTCGGCCCGCTCGTCGGTGGCACAGCGGGAGCCCACGACGCCTGGCGCCTCGTCTTCTGGCTCCTGGCCGCGGCGGGTGCGTGCGGGGCGGTGACCGCGGTCCTGTCGGTGCAGCAGGGCGAGCCCCTCGACGCCGAGGGGCCACTCGACACGACCGCAATCGGTCTCGCGGCCCTGGCGACCGGGTTGCCGTTCTTCGCCGCGTCGGAGCTGACGAGTCGTTCCCTGGTCAGCTGGTGGGTGCTTCCCGGTCTGCTGGCCGGCCTCGCCGCCCTGGTGACCCTGATCGTCGTGGAGTACCGGCGCGAGGACGCGCTGACCCCGGTCAAGCTCCTGGCCCACACGTTCCCCGTGACCGGGGTCATCGCCGCCATGGTGACGGGCGCGAGCGCCGTCGCCCTCCTCGAGTTGGCCGAGAACCTGTTGGTGCAGGGCGACCGCACCGACGTCCTGCAGGCCGGTGAGCTGTTCTGGCCGCAGGTGGTCGGGGTGGCGGTCGCGGCCGCGATCTTCGGCGCCCTGTTCCGACGTCAGTTCCTGCGCGGCCTGATCATCGTCGGGACACTGGTCCTGGCGGCAGGCGCCATCGGGCTGGCCCTGGTCAGCGTCCACACGGGCCACCTGACGATCCTGCTCGTGTCCGCGGCCATCGGCTTCGGGGCGGGCGCCACCGTCTCACCCGGCCTGTTCCTCGCGGCCCTGTCGTGCCCGTCGTCCCAACTGGGCCCGACCTTCGCCCTCGTCGAGCTGTTGCGCTCGGAAGCGGCGTTCCTGGTGGCGCCCATCGTGGTGCACGTCTCGTTGTCCCAGGGGACCTCCCGGGCCGCCCTCGCCCACGGAACGGCGGTCGGCGGCTGGATCATCCTGGGCCTGCTGCTCGTCGGCTCGACGCTGAGCGCCGTCCTCTGGCGCATCGGTGGTGCCAGGAGCCAGGCTCCCAACCTGTCGAGGTGGCTCGACGACGGCCGAGAGGCGTTCGACTCCCCGCCGGTGGCCGCCAAGATCCGATGATCGATGCCGTCCCCAGCTGCGGGTGACCGTCACCGGCCCGGCGGCCGGTGCTCAGGCGATGGCGGCCAGGTTGGCCAGTGACGCCGACGCCGGCTCGAGTCGGCTGCGGAAGTCGGTGTGGGCGGCGACCGCCCCGTGGTACGCGTCGCGCTTGCGGGCCACGCGGGGGCTGACCTCGGCGGGGGCGACCTCGGGGTCGAGCTGGGCGTTGATGGCGTCGCGCAGCAGCACCAGCGCCTCGGCGCGCATCTGGGAGATCCGCGAATCGGTCACGCCGAGCTCCTCGGCCAGGACCTGCATCGGCAGCTCCTCGACGAAGTAGCCGAGCACCACACGGCGGAGCCTGGCGGGCAGGTTGGCCACCGCGGCGACCAGGTAGGACTGGCGCTCGCGGTCCGCCAGGAGGTCGTCGGGGGAGGTGTCACCGACCAGGAGGATCTCCTCGGCGTTGCCGTCCACCGGCAGCCCCTCGAGGTTGAGCACCACGGCGCGATGGACGTCACCGCTGATGGCCTCGACCTCGCCGATCTCGAGCCCGAGGGTCTCGGCGACCTCGGCGGTGCTCGGGCTGCGCCCGAGGGCGCCGGTGAGGCGCTCGGTCGCCGAAGCGACCTGGCGGGCCTTGGCCCTCACCGACCGGCTGGCCCAGTCCCGTGAGCGCAGCTCGTCGAGGATGGAGCCCTTGATCCGGACGGAGGCGAAGCGGGCGAAGGTGATGCCGCGCTCGGGGTCGTAGCTCCTGGCCGCCTGGGCCAGGCCGGCCATGCCGGCGGAGACGAGGTCGTCCCGGCCGACGTGGCGGGGGAGCCGGCCGGCGACGTCGGCGACCGCGTAGTGGACGAGCGGGAGGTGGGAGCGAACGAGTTCGTCCTCAGCCTGCCGGGAGGATTCTGGGATGGCGGTCGCCGTGGGCATGGGAAGGTCTTCGGCAGGTCTCAGCTTTGGACTTGATAGGTCGAAGGGATGATCCGGCACGCCGCGCCCACCCGATCGAGCCACGGCCGCCCGGCCGAACGGACTAGTCAGCTCGGACGGCGTCCCGTGGAGGTGGCAGATTGGGATCGGACCGGAGGCGGAGAAGGGCCAGCCGTGCGGCCGCCGCCCACTACTGTGCTCGGCACTGGCCCAGGGTCCAGACGACGAAGGTGGCGGACGACGCTTGGAGTTCGTGAGGACCAGTGATCAGCGCCCCTGAGGACACGGAGCTGACCGCCGTCGTGGTGGAGCGCATGCCGTTGGTCCGCCTCGGCCTCGAGACCTCCCTCGAACGCGCCGGCGTCACGGCGGTGACCCACACCGACGAGCTGGGCGACGGCGTGGCCGCCATCCGGCGCCTCGGCGCCGGCCTGCTGGTGCTCGGCCGGGCGGAGCCCGACACCCCCGGCGAGCTGCGCCGTCACGGGCCCCAGCTCGCAGGGGTCGACGTGGTCGTCCTGATCGAGCGGGCCGAGCGCGACAACCTGGTGGCGCTGCTCGAGGCCGGGGTGATGGGGGTGGCGCTGCGCTCCATCGCATCCGAAGACCTCGCCACCCTGGTGGGCACGGTGCTGGCGGGCGAGCGGGCCGTCGGGCCGGCCATGGTCTCGGTGCTCATCGGGCTCGGGTCCGTGCACCTCGACGTCGACCGGGTACCCGCGGCGGTCACCGTCGACGGCGGTGCGGTGGTGGTGCCGACGGCGTCGCGCCGCATCGGTGACGCCGCTCCGCTCACCACCAAGGAGCTGCAGGTGCTGACCCGGCTGGCGCAGGGGGAGAGCAATGCGGCCATCGCCGAGGCCCTCTACGTCTCGGTGCCGACGGTCAAGACCCACCTCGCCCACATCTACGCCAAGCTCGGCGTCGGGGGGCGCCACGAGGCGACCTCACGCGCCGTCGCCCTCGGGTTGCTCCACTGATGCCGGGCCCGGCCGCCACCTGCCGAAGCCACGGAAGAATCGGTCGTGGCCGGCCGAGTGCGCAGGCCGGGACCGGCGCCTCCTACCGCGCCGGTCCTGGCCGATAGACAGGCATGATGTCGGACGACCTGGACACGGTGCTGCAAGAGGTGTCCAACCTCCTGTGGCGCGAGCGCGACCTACTCGACGCGGTCGCCTACAAGCTGGAGATGGAGCGCCTCGTGCTCGCGTCCGAGGCCAACCGGTGGCTGGCCAGGGCCACCAGGGAGCTCGACGGTGTGCTGGACCAGCTCCGGTCGGCCGAGCTGGTCCGGTCCCTGAAGGTGGATGACCTCGCCGGCCTGATCGGCCTCCGGACGTCACCGACCCTGCGGGAGCTGGCCGCCGCGGTGCCCGAGCCCTGGGACGAGATCTTCCTCCGTCACCGCGACGCCTTCGTGGAGGTCACCACCGAGATCCGGGCGGCCACGGCAGCCAACCGGTCGATGCTGACCACCGGCCGAGCCGCGACGCGAGCTGCGCTGACCTGGCTCGGCGGCCCCGAGCCGGTGGCGCGGGCGGACCGGGAGCGGCAGGCGCCGGTCCGCGACGTGTCGGGTGCCGAGCGGCCCGACCCACCGGCCGGGCCACCGGACGTGCCGGGCGTCGCCGACCCACCGACGGCGTCGGGATCCGGCCAGGTGTCGGTCCACGGATGCGCGGCCGGGTTCGCGGCCGTCCCCACCGTCGGGGGCGTCGGCGGAGCCATCGGCGCCGAGCGGGTGCACGTGCTGCTCGACGAGGTGTGGCTGCCGTGAGGCTTGTCGGCGGCGCACCGACGGGCGACGGTGGGGGCGCCAACGCCTGGACGGTGGACCCGTGAGCCCCGAACCCCGAGCCCCCGACGCCTCGTCGGGGACCATGCCCGGCGCGGACGAGATCGACCGTCAGGAGCGCGAGACCGACCTGTCGGCGCAGGACCTGGTCTTCGAGCGGGCGCTGCGCAGCCTCGGCCGGGTGGAGCCGATGTCGCTGCGTGAGTTCCTTGGCTGACCGCGACCACGACGGCGAGGCGGCGCCGTCGACCGCCGACATCATGTGGCCGTCCTCCGGCGCCGACCCACTGGCGGGTGGGTCCGCCGGCGCCGCCGCCGCTCCCTTCGGCCCCGAGGACGCGGCCGCTCCTTTCGGTCCCGAGGACGTGGCGGCCGACCCGATGGAGCAGTTCGGCCGGTGGTTCGCCCAGGCCCGTCGGGCCGGCGAGCCCGAGCCCGAGGCCATGAACCTGGCGACCGTCGGCGCCGACGGGCATCCCTCGTCCCGCTTCGTGCTGCTGCGGGGCATCGGACCCCACGGGTTCGTCTTCTTCACCAACCGGACCAGCCGCAAGGGGACCGAGATGGCCACGAGCACGGCCGTGGCCCTGGCCTGGCGGTGGGCCCTCCTCGACCGGCAGGTCCGGGCCACCGGCACCGCCGAGCCCGCCGCCGAGGAGACCTCCGACGCCTACTTCGCCTCCCGCGCCCGACGCTCCCAGCTCGGCGCGTGGGCCTCGCCGCAGAGCGAGGTCATCGCCGACCGGGCCACCCTCGACGCCGCCGTGGCCGACGCCGAGGCCCGCTTCGACGGGGCGACCGTGACCCGGCCGCCGTGGTGGGGTGGCTACCTGGTGACGCCGGATTCCGTCGAGCTCTGGCAGGGCCGGCCCAACCGGCTGCACGACCGGGTGCGGTACCGCCGTGCCGGCTCGCGCTGGGTCACCGAGCGCCTCGCACCCTGACGTCGGCCGGGTCCGGGCGCGGGCTGGTTCGGGTCGGTGGTCGTTTCCGACGATCTCGGGGCGTTGCCCGTGGGTTGTTCGTGTGAAGGGTCCGGAGTTGGTCGGGGCCACGGGGGCGGGGCGGGGGCGAGCCGACGAGGTGGCGGGGTGGCGGGGTGGCGAGGGCGGGAGGGGTCGAGGTGGCGAGGTGGCGGCGGTCGCCAAGGGGCCGCCGGGCGTGGTGGCCGACCCGGGGCCGACGAGCCGACATCGGTGGACCACACTGGGGGCATGGCCGATCCGCTCGAAGTCGATCTCGACACCTTCGCCGCCGCCCATGCGACCGGTGCCCGCGTCCTCGATGTCCGCAACCCGGACGAGTACGAGGAGATGCACGTGGCCGGGGCCGTGCTCATCCCGCTCGGCGAGCTGGCCGACCGGCAGTCCGAGGTGCCCGAAGGCGAGCCGCTCTACGTGATCTGCGCCGCCGGCGGTCGCAGCCTGACCGCGGCCAAGGCCCTGGTGGACGCCGGCCACCGGGCCATCTCGGTGGCCGGCGGGACCAACGGATGGGCCGCAGCGGGGCGTCCGGTCGTCGCCGGCGCCGACCCGGCCTGACCCGAGCCGAGCCGGCCTGACCCCTACTCTGCAGGGCAGCCGGGGCGTGGTGTCGCCGGCGACCGCCCGGCACCGCGACGGCCCGGGTCGGCCCGTGAACGGCGACTCCCGCTGCGCCCACCGTGGCCGCCGGTTTTCCTCCCCAGGAACCCCCCGTCCGGTAGGATTCTCCTGGCCGCAGTTCGGACGGTGCGAACCCAGTCGAGGAGTGACTGCTCTGGCACCACCCGGCTCATGGAGAGGACCAGGACGAGAGTGCCCAACAACCACGCCGCTCAGCCAGAGGAGGATTTGGTCCGCCTCTACTTGAACGACATCGGGAAGCACGCCCTCCTGACCAAGGACGACGAGGCCAGGCTGGCCCAGGCCATCGAGGCCGGGCGCGAAGGACGAGCCGAGATGGCGTCGGGCAAGACCCTCACCGCAGCCCGCAAGCGCGAGCTGCGCCGGGTCGTCCGCGACGGTGACGACGCCGCCGAGACGTTCGTCAAGGCCAACCTCCGCCTGGTCGTCTCGATCGCCAAGAAGTACCAGGCGGCAGAGCTCCCCCTCCTCGACCTGGTCCAGGAAGGCAACCTGGGCCTGATGCACGCCGTCGAGAAGTTCGACTGGCGCAAGGGCTTCAAGTTCTCCACCTACGCCACCTGGTGGATCCGTCAGGCCATCACCCGCGGGATCGCCAACACCGGTCGGACCGTGCGGTTGCCGGTCCACGCCGGTGACCTGCTCACCCGGGTCACCAAGGCCCGCGGTCGGCTCGAAGGCCAGCTCGGGCGACGCCCCACCGTGGCCGAGTTGGCCGTGGACCTGGAGCTCGAAGAGGAGAAGGTCACCGAGATCCTCCGCCACGCAGCTGAGCCTCTCTCGCTGTCCGAGCCCCTCCGTGAGGACGGCGACGCCGAGCTCGGCGACGTCGTCGAGGACCGCTCCGCCGTCTCCCCGTTCGACGCGGCCGCGGCGTCGCTGCTGTCGGGCGAGGTCAACAAGATGCTGGTCGCCCTCGACGAGCGGGAACGGGAGATCCTCCGCCTGCGCTTCGGTCTGGACCGCGGCGAGCCGCGGACCCTCGACGAGGTCGGCGAGCACTTCAGCCTCACCCGCGAGCGCATCCGTCAGATCGAGGCGAGGGCCATGTCCAAGCTCCGCCACCCCTCGACCGACCGGGGCGCCAGGGAGCTGCTCACCGGCTGAACGCCGGTTGGCTGGATGTCGGCCGGCGCTGGATGTCGCCGGCTGAAGGTAGTCCGGCACGATATCGGCTGGCTGAGGCGCCCCCGGCCAGCTCCTGCGGTGCTCGGACACCCACGTCTGACTCCGGCGGCTCCTGCCGCCCGGGTCGTCGTCTCCCGGTGCTCTCACCGGCCGAGCCCGATGTCCCATCCGTCACGCTCGCGTCGCGGTGTGAGGCGGCGGCCGACGGCGCGATCGGTCAGGCCGACCTCCGGGCCGCCGGGCTCGACGGCGTGCGCTGACATCACCCGGCCGGCCTGACGGCCGAGGTCGACGGCCCGACCGACGACCAGCAGCGGCCGGTTGCCGAACCGGGTCATCGGCGGCGTGGTGGCGTAGGCGTGACCGAGCGCCAGGCCCCGCCGGTGGTCGACGACCGACCGGGACAGGTCGTCCCACGCCACCTCGACGGCCGGTCTGGCCGCGGGGCGGCCCGGTCTGTCCGGTCGGAGGTTGCCGCCGGAGCCAGCGGCGACCACGGTGCCCTCGGTGCCCGCCGGACGTCCCGCCCGCGAGCCGAGCGAGAGGACCCGGTCACCGACGGCATAGGGGCGCCCGGCGACGACCACCTCGTCACCGTGACGCTGCCCGGCGAGGGCCGCCCTCGCCCGCCTGTTGAGCTCGTCGGACTCCGCCGGCCCGAGGCCGACCAGCACCGGCCGGTCGGGACTGGCGGCCCACGCCCGAACGATGCCGGCCCACGGCTCGGGGCCGTCAGCGGCCTCCCGGTCCCACGCCGGCGCCGGGTGCAGTCGGCCGCAGCGTCGACCGATCTCCTCGAGGCCCTCGCTCAGCGTCCTGCGCCTGGCCGGGAGGGTGCCGCCTTCCACGAGCACGACCTTGGCTCCCGACTCGCCGGCGTCCCGGACCAGGCGGCCCAGGGTCGGCGGCGGGCATCGGTCGGCCCGATCGACGACCAGCACCGTCGGGGACGCCTCTGTGGTCGCGGGCTCGATGCCGGTCAGCGCGCGCCACCGTCGCTCGGCCGACGCCGACGGCGCCACCACCGCGACCCGGTGGCCCGCGGCCCGCCACGCGTCGGCCGCGGCTCCGAGCACCGCCGCCTGGTCGACCCATCCCCCCTCGGCGCCCGGGGCGCCCCGCCCGGCCGGCGCCGGCGCCACGCCGGGACCCCGGCCGGACCCGGACGCCACGCCGGGATCCCAGCCGGCCTCCGGCGCCAGGGACTCCGACCCGGCCACCCGAGACTCGATGCCCCGAGGCTCGATGTCCCGAGAGTCGACGCCCCGAGCATCCACGACCACCACGCCGTCGCCGTCGAGCAGCAGGCGGCGGAGGTCGGCGGCCGCGTCGGCGCCGAGCCAGGGGCGCCTCCCGGTGACGTCGTCGACCACGGCAGCGGCGACGCGCCCGGCACGGCCGCCCCGCAGCAGGTCGACCGCCTCGGCCAGCCGGCGGTCGGCGTCGGCCGCGAACGGGGAGGTCCAGCGACCGTCCGGGCAGGGGATCGACACGCGGCACAGCTCGACCGCCCAGCGGTGCGCGGCGTGGGCCTGCACCCCGTCGGGATGGACGGCGGCCAGCGCCGCCATCACGTCGGGTGGGCCGTAGCGGGACCGCGTCCCCGCCAGGTGCTCCACGACCTCACCCGCCAGCGCCAGGTCGGCGTCGCGGCCCCGTGGGTCCGACGGTGTCTCCCTCCATCGAGCGGGAGCGGCCTCCCGGCGGGGTCGTTGCCCCTCCGCGACCTGCTCTTGCCCACCGGAGCCGAGGGCAGACGCGGCGCCCGCCGCCGACCGGCAGATCCCCTCGGGGTCCCAGGCGACCGGCAGGCCTCGCTCGGCGTCGGGTCGGGGATCCGAACGAAGGCTGCCGCGAAGGGCGGCCGCGGCCGACGCGGTCGTCTCCCGCCCTCCGACCGCAGCCAGCAGCTGCCCGCGCCGCCTGCTCGACGCCTCGATGGCCGCGCGCGGGACGCCGGCCATGTCGAAGGTGCCGTCGGGGCGCAACACCCACTCGAAACGGAGCCCGCGTCGCAGGAGGTGGTGGCGTACGCCGAGGTCGTAGGTCGCGGCGACGGCGCGGCGTTGCAGCCACAGCGCGGAGCCGTCCATGGCCGACCACCGGCCCTCCGCCCTCGCCAGATTGGCGACGAGCACATGGTCGTGGAGGTGGGGGTCGCCGGCCGAGCTGGCCCGGTGCCCGAAGCGCGCCGCGACCAGCCCCTCGGCGTCGATCAGGGCAGAGCGGCGCCGGGCGAAGCAGGCGTGGGCCTCCAGCCACCCGAGGGTGTCGTCGACCGCGTCGCGGTGGGCGCCGACGATGGCGTCACCGGCGGCGCCCGGCCCCTCGGCGGCGAGCAGCGAGACCGACTTCGGCGCGGCGAAGACCAGGTCCCAACCCGCCCGCCGGTTGCGCTGCAGGGGATGGAGGGGCGCCCCGCCATCCGGATCCGCGCCCCGCAGGACCCGGCGCAGCTCGGTCGCCCCGACCGGCCCGTCGAGGCCGAGGGCGGCACATCCCGACCCGGCCCACCGGCCGGTCACGTCGTGAGCGTAGTAGCGGGCCGCGTCCACGCCGATCCGCCGGACGATCAGCACCCTCCCACCCCGCCCGACCCCCTCGCTCCCATGAGCCCAGCAAATCACGTTGCAACATGAAAAACATCAGGATAATGTCAAAGGGAGCGGTCATCCGGGCCGCACCGAGGAGGTCCCGTGCTGCTCCCACTGACCCGCGCCGCCGCACCCGGCGTGTCCCTCCACCCCGACGCCGGGGCCCTTCCCGGCACCAACGTGCTCCAGAGCCTGGCCAACGGCATCGACTCCTGGGCGCTCATCGCCGCCGTCGTCGGCGTCCTCGTCGGCGCAGTGCTGTGGGCCTTCGGCCACTACTCGCAGAACTACCAGCAGGCCTACAACGGCAGGAAGGGCGTGATGGTCTCCGGGCTGGCGGCCATCCTCATCGGCGCCGCCCCCGCCGTGGTCAACTTCTTCGTCTCCAAGGGGGGCACGGCCTGATGGCCGCGATGCCCGGCGCATCGGTGTGCATCGTCCCCGTCCCCGGTGTCTGTGGGCTGCTCGGCCACGCCGCCAGCTCGGTCAGCTCGTCGGTGTTCGACGCCTTCGCCGGGTGGGTCGTCTCCGGCGCCGTCTGGCTCGTCACCCACGCCATCGCGCTGGTGCGCACCACGGCGACCCCCGCCTTCGGCGCTGCGTGGTGGCGGCACGAGGAGGTGACCATGGAGGGCATCGGGCTGCTTCTCGTGCTGCCCATGGTGCTCGTCGCCACCATCGGCGCGGTGCTGCGTCAGGACGGTCGCCGACTGGTGCGGATCTACGCGGTCGGCATCCCCGTCGCCGTGCTCGCCGGCGCCGGGGCGGTGACGCTGGCGTCGTGGGCCATGACCCTGGTCGACGCCCTGTGCCAGGCCGTGTCCAACGGCCAGTCGACGCGCTCTTTCGCCAAGCTCGGCGCCGACATCGCCGTGCACACGATTCCCTCGTTCGTCCAGCTGCTGATCGCCACGGTGATGGTCATCGGTGCCGTCGCACTGTGGCTCGAGCTCGTCCTGCGGGCGATCGTGGTGGATCTGACGGTGTTCTTCCTGCCGGTCGGGCTCGCCGCCCTGATCTGGCCGGCGACGGCACCGATCGCCAAGCGGCTCGTCGAGGTCATCGTGGCGGTCATCGGCTCCAAGTTCGTGATCGTCGCCGCCCTCACCCTCGGCGCATCCGCGCTGGGCGCGCAGAGCGGCGCCGACGGTGCGGTCACCGGCACGGGCATCCTGCTGCTGGCCGCCTTCGCGCCCTTCGCCGTGCTTCGCCTGGTGCCGCTGGTCGAGGCGGCCGCCATCGGCCATCTCGAGGGGATGTCCCACCGCCCTGCCCGGGCGGCCGTGCGGTCCGCCGGCTCGGCCGTCTCCGGGGGGCGCACCGGGGCCGGCCTGCTCCTCGGGCGCAGCGGGGGGAGCGCACCGCTCGAGGCGTCACCGGTCGGGCCGACGGGCCTGGGCGAGCGTCGCGGCGACTACCGCCTCGGCGCGGAGGTGTCGTCCGCCGCCGGTGGGCTGCCCCCCGCCGGCGGTGGAGGCGGAGGCGGCGGTGGAGGCGGTGGAGGGGGAGGAGGGGAACGTGGCGCCCCGGGTGGCGGGGGCCCGGCGTCACCGCCCACCCCGATCGGCGGCGGACAAGGAGCCGGTGGGAGCGCGGGCCCGGCACCGGCTGCTCCCGCCCGGTCGGTCGGCGGCCGGTCGGTCAGCGCCGACGCCGGTGCGGTCCCCGCGGCGGCCGGTGCGGTCCCCGCGGCGCCATCCCCGCCGAAGGACGCGAGCCGCGTCGAGCCGTCCAAGCTGCTCGGGGCGGCCCCGCGACTGGAGCCGCCCGTGGTCGGCCACATCGAACTGGAGGGCTGACGTGACGGCGCGGAGCTACCGCTTCCATCCCCTCGAGCGACGGGGCCTCGTCGTCGGCCTCGAGCCGGTGCAGCTCGCCACCTTGGCCGCCGGGATCGCGGCCGCCCTCGGCGTGCTGAGCATCGCCGGGCCGGTGACCGGGCTGCCCGTCGCCGGCGCCATCCTGGCCGCCGCCGGCGTCGCCGCCTGCTGGCCCGTCGCCGGCCGACCCCCCGTCGCCTGGCTGCCCCTCGTGATCCGCCGGGCCGTCGAGCGTCGCGTCGCCCTCGGCCACCCCGACCCCGGCACCGTGCCGGCCGGGCTGTCACTCGTCGAGCTGGCGGGAGGGCCCGGGGACGGGCCGCTCGGAGCGGTGGCGGACCGCGCATCGGGCACCTGGGCGGCGGTGCTGCCCCTCGGCGGCCGGGCCTTCACGCTGCTCGACCCCGAGGACAAGGAGCGCCGGCTGGCATCGTGGCGATCGGTGCTCGCCGCCACCGGCCGACCGGGCAGCCCCGTCCACCGGATCCAGTGGATCGAGCGGACCACCGCACCCGACGCGGAGCCGCTCCACCGCTACCTCGCCGAGTCCGGCGCCGGCGACCCCGCCGGGGCACCCCGGCGCAGCTACGACGGGCTGCTGGCGCGCGCCGGTGAGGTCGGCGAGGCCCACAGCGTGGCGCTCGTCGTCGCCGTCCGCCCCCGCCGCGCCGCCCGCTCGCGGCGCGCCGCCGCTCGGCGCCACGACGGCGCAGGAGCGTTGTTGCGCCGGGAGGTGCGCATCCTGCAGGGGCAGCTGCGCACCGCCGACGTGACCGTCGGCGCGCCCCTCGACCTGCCCGGCCTGGCCACCGCGGTCCGGGCGGGGGTCGAGCCGGTGGCGTCGCCGGCTCGGTCCAGGTCGACGCGCGGCGCCTGGCCGATGGCGGTGGCCGAGGACTGGTCGATGGTGCGCGTCGACGGCCGATGGCAGGTGTCGTACTGGATCGCCGAATGGCCCCGCGTCGACGTCGGACCAGACTTCCTGGTCCCCCTGCTGCTCACCGCCGGCGTGCGGGCCGTCTCCCTCACCATGGCGCCGGTCCCCTCGGCGCGCGCCATCCGGGAGGTCGAGTCGGCCCGCACCGCGGACGCGGCCGACGACGAGCTGCGCCGCCGCGCCGGCTTCCTCGCCACGGCCCGGCACCGACGGCAGGCCGAGGGCGTCGCCGAACGCGAGGCCGAGCTGGCCGAGGGTCACGCCGAGCTGCGCTTCTCCGGGTACGTGGCGGTCAGCGCCGACAGCACCGACGAGCTCGACCGCAGGTGCACCGAGGTCGAACACGCCGCTCAGCAGTGCCACCTCGAGCTGCGGCGCCTCTACGGCCAGCAGCGCGAGGCCCTGGCCTGGACCCTGCCCCTCGCGAGGGGCGTGGCCGGGTGAGGGGCGCGGGTCCGCCTCCTCCCCATCGGGCCACCACCGCCCACCTCCAGGCCGTGTACCCGCTCGTCGCCGGCGCCGGCCTCGGGTGGCGGGGCGCCTACCTGGGCAGGGACCTCCACGGGGGCGCGTTCTGCTTCGACTCCTGGGAGCTCTACGCCGCCGGCGTGGTCACCAGCACCAACACCCTCGTCGTCGGTCAGATCGGCCGCGGCAAGTCCACCTTCGTCAAGACCCTCGTGTGGCGACAGCTGGTCTTCGGCCGCCAGGCGTGGATCGTCGACCCCAAGGGCGAGTACGGACCCCTCGCCCGGGCGGCGGGCGCCGAGCCGATCCGCCTCCAACCCGGGGGCTCGGTGCGCCTCAACCCGCTCGACCCCGGCGGCGACCGGCGCCACCCCGGACGCCGCGGCCCTGACCGTCGCGGCCCGGACCATGGTGGCCCGGAGCGTGGTGGCCCCGAGTCCGTGCGCCGCGGCGCCGAGCTGCTGGCGTCGGTCGCCGAGTCGAGCCTGCGCCGGCCGCTCTCGCCGGCGGAGCGCACCGCCCTCGAGCTCGGCGCCACCGCGGCGGCCCGACGGTGTGACGTGCCCACCGTCCCCGCCGTGGTCGACGGCCTCCTCGACCCCGACGCCGACCTGGCCGCGTCCGTGCGGACCGACGCCGCCGGCCTGGCCGCCGACGGCCGAGCCGTGGCCCTCGAGCTGCGCCGGCTGGTCGGCGGCGATCTGGCCGGCATGTTCGACGGGCCGACGACCGAAGGGATCGACCTCGACGCGGGCGTGGTGGTGCTCGACCTGTCGGCCCTCTACGACTCGCCGGCGCTCGGGATCCTCATGACCTGCGCGACCGCGTGGCTCCAGGCCGCCCTGCGCCGACCCGACGGGGTCAAACGGCTGGTGGTGGTCGACGAGGCGTGGGCCATCCTCCACGACCTGTCCACGGCCAGGTGGCTGCAGGCCGGCTTCAAGCTGTCACGGGCCTACGGCGCGGCCAACGTCGCCGTCGTCCACCGCCTCTCCGACCTCCGGGCCGCAGGCGGCGAGGGGTCGACCCAGCAGCGACTGGCCGAGGGCCTGCTGGCCGACACCGAGACACGGGTGGTCTTCGGCCAGCCCGCGTCAGAGGTGGCCGCGGCCAGAACCCTCCTCGGCCTGACGACCACCGAGGCCGACCTGCTCGCCCACCTGCCACGCGCCGTCGCCCTCTGGCGCGTCGGCGACCGCTCCTTCCTCGTCGAGCACGCGCTCGGGCCCGACGAGGTGTCGCTGGTCGACACCGACGAGGCCATGCGGCCCCTCGTCGCCGGGCCGGAGCAGTGACCGACCCCGGGAGCGAACCGACGAGCGCGAGTCGGGTTGCCATCGCCCCGACGCCCAGCCGGTGACCGGCCCGCTCCGGCGCGGCCCTCGCGGCCCGTCGCACCAGACCCCGTCGCACCAGTTCGCTTCCCACCACCTCCCTTCGCACCAGGCCGACCGAATCGGACCCGTCGTGGCGGCCGTGGCCGTGCTCGTCCTCGGCTGGGTCTGGGCGACCGGTGAGGTCGCCGCCCGTCTGACCCACGGTCGCTGGCTGCCGATGTCGGTGGCCGACGTGATCGTCGTCGCCGGCCGCCTCCCCGACCACCTCGGCCGGCCGTCCGAGGCGTGGCCGAGCCCGTTGCGGCCACTGCTCCCTGGCGCGCCGCTCCTCGTCACCGTCGGCGCGGTGCTGGCCGCAGTCGTCGCCGCCTCGATCATCGCGGCCGTGGTCGCCACGAGGCGCTGGACCGGTCGGCTCCCCCGAACCGCCCCGGCGCGCCCCACCCGTAGGAAGCAAGGCGCCCGCTGGGCCACCCCCCGCGACCTGCGCAGCCTCCTGGTCAGGGCGCCGGCCCCGGGCCGGCTCGTCGTCGGGCGCATCGGGCGGCGCCTCGTCGCCACCGAAGCGCGTCACTCCGTCCTCGTGCTGGGGCCCACCCAGTCCGGCAAGACGACCGGCCTGGCCGTGCCGGCCATCCTCGAATGGGAGGGGCCCGTCGTCGCCACCTCGGTCAAGGCCGACCTGGCGGCCGACACCATCGGCTGGCGCTCGGGGCTCGGCCGCTGCTGGGTGTTCGACCCGACCGGCGGAAGCGGCATCGACGCGCCCGGCGGCTGGTCACCGCTCGCCGAGGCCGGCGACTGGACCGGCGCGCAGCGCGTCGCCGGCTGGATGGTCGACGCCACCCCGGCGCGCGCCGGGCTGAGCGACGCCGCCTTCTGGTACGCCGCCGCGGCCAAGCAACTCGCCCCGCTCCTGCTCGCGGCCCGCTGCGGCGCCCTCGACATGGCGGCCGTCGTCCGCTGGACCGACGCCGGCGAGTGGGACGAGCCCATGGCGCTGCTCGACGGCGCCGACCAGGCCGACGCCGCCGTCGCCCTGGCCGCCTGCGAGGCCCGCGACGACCGCATCCGCAGCTCGGTGGCCACCACCTTGGAGACCGTCCTCGCCCCGTTCTCCGACCCCGCCGTCGTGGCCGCCACCGCAGGGCGCGACATCGACCCCGAGCTCCTCCTCGACGGCCACCACACCCTCTACCTCTGCGGGCCGACCTACGAGCAGGCCAGGCTCGCCGGCCTCATCGCCTCGCTGGTGTCCGCCGTCGTCGCGGCCGCCGTCGGACGGGCCACCGCCGCCGGCCGGCCACTCGACCCGCCGCTCCTGCTCGTGCTCGACGAGGCGGCCAACGTCGCCCCGATCCGCGACCTCGACGCCCTGGCCTCGACCGGAGCGGCCCTCGGCATCCAGCTCGTGACCGTCGGCCAGGACCTGGCCCAGTTCACCACCAGGTACGGGCCCGAGCGGGCCCGGACCATCGCCAACAACCACCGGGCCAAGGTGGCCCTCTCCGGGGTCACTGAACGTGTTACAGTAGCTTAGAGACGAGCGCAGGGAGAATCGTGGCCGTCGCATCCGCACTCATCACCCGCCGGGGAGGGATCTACCTGCGGATCAGTCGCACCGACGACGATCTCGCTGTCCGTCGTCACGAGCAAGTCTGCCGGAAGATGGCTGCTGACCTCAACGTTTCGGTGGTTAAGGTCTACATCGACAACAACGTCAGCGCATGGTCCCGGAAGCCGAGGAAGGACTATCAGCGGATGCTGGCCGACCTCCAGTCCGGGAAGATCAACATGGTGTTCGCGTTCGCTGCCGACCGACTGCATCGCAGCAGCGAGGAGAACATCGGGTTCCTGCGTCTCGCGGCGGAGACAGGCTTCATATGTCACACCTACAGCGGTGGCCCGCTGGACTACGCCACCGAGGGCGGGAAGCTGCTCTCGAAGATGCAGGCCGACATTGCTGAATACGAGTCGGGTGTGAAGTCCGAAAGGGCGAGGAGCAAGATGAGCGAGCTGCGCCGGGCCGGAAAGTTTATGGGCGGCAGACGAGCTTTCGGCTTGACGAAGGGCAGGATCGACCTCGTGCCTGAGGAAGCGGCGCTGGTGCGCAGGGCCGCTGCCGACGTCCTGGCAGGCAAAAAGCTGTACGCCGTGACTCAGGAATGGAACGCCGCCGGGGTCACGACTGTGAACGGGAACGAGTGGGACACCACAAAACTGCGAGAACTGCTGTTGAAGCCGTGGGCTCGGGGATTCACGACCGACGGCACGAGGGCGGAGTGGCCTGCGTTGATTGACGGAACGACCGCACGCCGCCTCGATCTGCTGCTGGATGATCCGTCGAGACGCCGGACCCGCCCGGAGCAGAAGCAGCACCTGCTCACCTCGCTGCTGGTGTGCGGCAGGGACGGATGCACAGGACGGTTGGCGCACGGGACGAACAACGGCAAGGCGTCGTACCGGTGCAAAGCATGTCATCGGTGTGCGGTGATCGCCGCTGACGTCGAGGAGGACGTGAGCGGCCGTGTGCTGGCCCGAATCGACATGGTCAAGCTCGGGCAGGTGACGGCGATGCCGTCGACGTCAGGAGCCGATGACGAAGCCCTGTCGGCGTTGGAGGCCGAGGCGGACGAGCTGGTCGACATGCTCGGTGCGGGGGAACTTGACCGGGCCGGGTACCGCCGGGCGAGGGAGCGGTTGGACGGCCGGATGGCGGTCGTGAAGGCGGGCATGCGCCGTGATCTGGAAGCGGAGCGGCGGAGTGCTCTGGTGGGCGGAGCGGTGCAGCTCTCGTCTCGCTGGGCGGACATCGACATGGGCGCGAAGCGGGCGATCATCGACGTGTTCGTCGATCGCATCACGGTCGCTCCGGCGCTGCGGGGACGTGCCCGCTACGACGATGGCCGGGTCACGGTGGGCTGGTTGTGAACCCGTAGCACCTGGGAGACCCGGCGATGCTGCTCGTCGGTGCCTATCACGTCGATGTTCTGCTCGGAGCATTCGCGCGCGGCGATCTCGGCGGACCGTTGACGGCGCTGTTCTGCGTCGAGCTGGTTCCATGGTGTGACAGCCAACGAGGTCCCCTTCGAGGGTGGTGTCGTCTGGCTGTCTGCCTTGTGGTGTTTCGACCATATACGCTAGCTGGCAATCCGTTCTTTCCGCATCTCAGATTTTTGTCTCGGCTGTGGAGACGCAGCTCAGCAGCGTGCCGGTGAGCAGGCTCAGCAGGTGTTAGCAGGTGTTAGCAGGTGTTAGCAGGTGTTAGCAGAAGTATTCACTGTGTGACCTTGACCTGTCAGAAGCCTAAACGCCTGTTCTGGCATCTCACGGCTTTGGCCCTTAGGAACTTTCTGGCTTGGCCCCCTTGACTTCGGTTGCTGACTGCGCGCACCGTAGGACAACAAGTGCCCCGGACCGGCGACCACCGATCCGGGGCTGACGCAACGAAATGGAGCTTCGCCATGTCGACACTGATCATATTCGTCGGGTTCCGCGGTGCCGTGGGAGGTGGCAGCGCCGTGTGGTTAGCGCAGGAACGCCGGAGGCGATGTCACCTCGATTGGCTGGGGCTGACGGCCCGTCGGGGTTTCAGCACGCTCACGAGAGGGTCGTGACCATGAAGATGAATGCCTTCGTGTCCGAGATTCAGAAGCTGAGCCCTAGGAAGCAACATCTGGTGTCCCACGTCGTGCTCACTTCTGCGTTCTTCCCATGGCTCTGTGCCTTCGGATCGTGAACAAGGTGACGATCTCCATGGTCGATCGCATCCTGCGCAGGCGCCTTACTGAGGAGACGGCTGAGTATCTGTACGAGCAGGTCGGGTCCCAATGAGCGGCCAGCAGGGTAGGGACAGGTGACCGGAAGCTCGAAGTACCTGGGCGAACCGGAGTACATACCCGACCACCGTCTATCTTCCGAGCTAATCCTGACTGCGGCGGAAGCGCTACTACGTCTCGCAAGAAACTACCTCGACCTGCTTCCGGACGACGTCTCCCCGGCCGAAAGAAAGAGTCTCTCCTCTGCCGCGCGGTTGACCGACCGCGCTTTGGACTATTTCCAGTAACAGCCCCGGGAGCCCAGCAAGGCCACCTTCGGCGATCCGAGACACCCTCCGACGTCTCGGCCAGGTCGTCGCCCCGACACGGACGCACGGGCTGGGGATGCGGCGCGGGTCCATCAGAGAAGCCTGCCACGGCCGACCACCCCGAAACCTCCCCATGTTGTCGGGAGAAATGGGAATGCTTGTGAAGGCACGTGATCGGGCGTATCCTTAGTGACAGTTCTTGGATCGCTAACGCGAAGCACCCCCGGCGCTAAACCGGGGGCACTCACCGAAAGCCGGTGGCTTCGAGTTCGGGTCCGACCACCACGAAGGACCCACATGCAGGATACTCCGAACAGCAGCCTCCAACCGGGAACGCAGCGGTGAGAGAGTTCGTCGACGACGCGTCGAGCAGGCGGCGCCGTCAGTCCCACACGAAGGCCAGCGGTGTCCGTGTGTACACGGTGGATCGCGACCAGATCGACCGCGCCGAGATGATCGACACCTCCCAGACCCGCCCGGCTCGTGTCGCCGCCCAGTACGGTACCGGCCAGTTCAACAAGATCGTCGGCCGAGGCATGAGCGCCCCGCGTCGCTCCCCGACCCAGCACACAACCGACAATGCTGAAGCCCGTGGACGAAAGTACATGGAACGGGAACAGGCTCGGATTCCGAAGAAGCTGATCCTTCGGCTCCAGCGGGACCCGTCGACCGACGAGGCATGCATCCATGACCTCACGGTGTTGACGTGCTCAACCTGTCGGAGCCGCCTCGGCTGAACCGCCAGGTAGATCCGAACTGATGTAATCGACCGACCGGGGAGGAGCACGCGCTCAAATCACTCCCCCCCCTGCGGTATGCCCTTGGAAATCCTCGGCATCCCGCAGGCAACCAGTCAAAGGCCAGTCAAAGGCGCTCAGACGCCGCGAGGCTTACTTTCTAAGTGAAAAGGCAAAAGCTACAGGCGCTCTCGGGGCCGAGCCGGGGGCTTCGGCCGCCGCATGGCACGGTGCGTTCGCCGCCTCCCGACCAAGGGCCGGTCGTCGTCGTCCACCCAGCGTTCGCGGATTAGGAGTGAAGGTTTCTGCAAACGGAGGCGGTTCAAGGACGTCTGGTGCACAACGTTCTTCGACGGTTCGCGTAGCTGGGCGGTGGCGTCGTTGACCGGCCTGGTTCTGGACGGGCAACGACGACTCCGACCACGCCGCTTGCGGCGCCGCCAAAGCACATCCTGTGCTGGCGGAACCCTGCCTTTGACTGGATTGGCCTTTGACTCGCCTCGGCCGTTGGGTCGTGCCATAGGACCCGCCGGTCAAGCGGATCGTCGCGTTGCGGGCGCCGTTTCGACTGGTCATCGCGGCCGCCGGTCGAGGACGGGTCGGTCACGATCCTGCTGCTACCATCCGCCGTAACGGAGCGCGAGCAGGTAGGCCACGATGACGAGGATCACGAGGACGGCGATCGTTGCAGCGGCCGACGGGACATGGATGAAGTAGAGACGCGTGTGTCCGGCGACGACCTTGACGGCGAGCGACGCGTTTGGCGAGGTCAAGGCCACGAAGCTGCCCTACCCGAGCTGTTCCGGCCTGTCACCGCTGCGGTCCCACGGCTCAGCTCGTCGGCATGGTCTCGGCATGCCTCGACGTGCTGCCAGTGGCCCGTTCCGTCACGCCAGCCACCTCGGGTCACCACCGGCTCTGTGCAGCGGGCAGGGACGGTCGTGCCGGGCTGGTACCGCCAGCGGAAGCAGCCGGGCGGGAGCTGGAAAACGTTCGAGACGTGCATGTCTCCGACGATGCCCGGCCGGTGCGACGGCCTCGACCCCCGGCGCGGCCGCGTTCCGGTTCTACTGTCGCCCCATGCCTGACGCCACGGTCCCTGACGAGCCGCTGACCTCCGGCGAGTACGAGGACCTGACGCGAGACCTCGTCGGGCGGATCCGAGCCAGGCTGGGAATGCTCACGACCCGGCTGGAGCGGAACGTCCAGATCCAAGGTCGGGCGACGTCAAACCAGATCGACGTCGTGTGGGAGGGCCGGATCGACGAGCAACCGCATCGGTACGTGTTCGAGTGCAAGAACTACAAGTACAACGTCAAGCAGAGCCTCCTGTTTGCCTTCCGGGGGGTGCTCGACGACATTCAAGACGACGTCCCGACGACCGGTGTCATGGTCACCCGGACGGGATACCAGGCGGGCGCCAAGCGGGTGGCCGACACCTACGGGCTCGTCGTCGTCGAGCTACGGCGGCCAACCCCGGCCGACACCGAGCATCGGGTCCTCCAAATCAAGGTGCAGCTCACCTCTCGAAACCCCATCGTCCGCGACCTTCGCTGGGACGTAGTCGAGGTGCTCGCTGAGACCGAGCGCCTCGTCCCGGCATCGGAGATAGTCGTAGAGGGAGCTGACGGGGCGTTGGACGTTCAGACACGCTTCTGCGCCGGAGAAATCAGCCCGCTCGATTCACCTCCGACTCCTCTCCATCCTGTGACCCGTCCCTTCGACCCGCCAGCGACGCTCTCGATCGAAGGGCAGTCCGTCGCACGGATCTCAGCGATGCACGCAGTCGTCGGCGACAGCGACGCGTCCTTCGAGATCAATGTTGGTCCCGGACTTGACGGTTTGGCCTGGATGGCGAAGGACGCGCTAGGCGGGTCGCGAGCCTGGTTCGCTGCCGATGGCAAGATCTACTTCAGCCCCGAGTGATGCCCCGGCCAGGTCTCGTCCCTGCCGTCAGCGGCCCGGTGGGCCAGCCGGTTGGGCGTAACGGTCCGGACATGGCGACATTCGATGAGGGCGAATGCGGCGGGGCGAACCGTCAAAGGGAATCTGCGTCCGGGCCCCACGGCGGATCTAGCGTCGGAGGGTGACGATCTTCGAGGGTGATGACGCCGGATACCTCGCCTGGCTCACGGAGCATCCTGACGGCTTCGTCCTCAACACGGGGCGGAAGCCCGACCCCGGTCTACCTGATGCTCCACCGAGCCGGGTGCTCAACGATCTCGGGTCACCCGGCGCGGGGTAGCCGGTGGACTCACGACTACGTCAAGGTCTGTGCCGAGTCGCAAGCCGACATCGACTACTCGGCCCGCTCGAACGTCGGCGGGGCGCCGAGTGCATGCGGGCAGTGCCTGCCGTCATGATCTGATGCGCCGAGGATCGCCACGTTCGCATGGGGACGACGGCTCGGTACACGGCGCACCAGGACCCCGCTACGGCACTCGCGCAATGATGGGGCGATGAAGCAGCTTCAGGCATCCGAGGTCCCCCTGAACAAGGTGTTCTCCAGCGACTACGACTTTCGGATCCCGGACTACCAGAGGCCCTACGCCTGGGGGATCGACGAGGCCCGACAGCTCCTCGACGACCTCACTGACTCTCTTGACCGCCCGGAAGATGAGCCCTACTTCCTCGGCTCGATCGTCCTCGTCAAAGACGCGGCCGACCCTGCCGCCGACATCATCGATGGTCAACAGCGGCTGACCACCGTCACGATCCTCCTCGCCGTGTTACGGGACATGACCTCCGACGCGGACTACCGGAGCGCCCTGGCGGCCAAGATCAGCGAACCAGGCGACCCAGTCATGAATCTCACCCCCAAGCCCCGGCTCGCTCTCCGGTCACGCGACCAGGCGTTCTTTAGAGAGCACGTGCAACAGATAGGGAGCATCCCTGGTCTCCTCGGGGCGAAGGACGGCGCCCTTCACACCGCCGCTCAACGCAACATTCGTGACAACGCCCAGGCCCTCCAGTACGTCCTCGATGCCTGGTCGCAGGAACGCCGGGATGACCTGGCGAAAAGGCTCATGGCTCGCACCTTCCTGGTCGTAGTCACGACGCCGGATCTGGAGAGCGCCCATCGAATCTTCAGCGTCATGAACTCTCGCGACCTCGACCTCACCCCGCCCGACATCTTCAAGGCCCAGGTTGTCGGTGTGATCTCTCCGGGGGCATCCGCCGACTACACCGAAAAGTGGGAGGACGCTGAACAGGCGGTCGGACGCGACGTCTTTGTAGAGCTGTTCCTCCTTATCCGTCTCATCCATTCAATGGAACGGGCCAAGCAGAGCCTCCTCCGGGAGTTCCCAGAGCAAGTGTTGAAGGAGTACCTCCCCGGTAGCGCGAAACAGTTCATCGACGAGGTGGTCGTCCCCTACGCAGAAGCGTTCGCTCAGATGACCCGGTTCACCTATACGGCGACGCAGGGAGCCGAGAACGTGAACGCCTGGTTCAAGCGATTCGCCCAACTGGATACCACCGACTGGCAGGCCCCAGCGTTGTGGGCTCTCTACCACCACGGGGACGATCCACAGTGGCTGGACCGCTTCCTCCGAAAGCTCGAACGTCTCGCCTCCAGCATGTTCATAAGACGCGTCTACCTCACTCCGAGAATGCTCCGTTACGTTGAACTTCTTCGCCAGCTTCACGATGGCCTCGACATCGACGCTCCTGCCCTGGAACTCGATCCGGTCGAGCGTGCGGAGACTATCGCCCAGCTCAACGGAGACATCTACCTGACGACAAAAACCCGCAAGTATGTACTTCTTCGCTTGGATGAGGTGTTAGCGAACAGCCCAGGCGTCACTTATGACCACAGGATCATCACCGTCGAACATGTTCTGCCACAACACCCGAAGGCCGACAGTAATTGGGAAAGATATTTCACTGAGGATGAGCGGACTTTCTGGACACACCGTTTGGCGAATCTGCTGCTTCTCAACCAGGCGAAGAACTCTGAGGCGCAGAACTACGACTTCGATGAGAAGAAGGCCAAATACTTTCAAAGCGACAAGGGAACGCCTACCTTTGCGTTGACTGGCCAGGTGTTGAGCCACCAGTCTTGGACGCCCGAAGTCCTGAAGGCCCGCCAGACCAGCCTCCTCGGGGCCCTCGCCACCGAGTGGGACCTGGGGTAACGCGCTGCCCGACTGTCCGACCCTCGATCCGTCGCCCAAGAGCTGGCCTGGCGCGCAGGCCCGAGCGGAGCCCGTAACCAGCCCGGTCGGCCCGGGCTGAAGCCGCCATCTTGCTGGTGATGGACCAAGCCGAGCGGCTCGCCCACGAGGTCGCGGCCTGATGACCATGCCGAGTGATCAACCGCAGCAGGCAGTCACCCCCGAGAAAAGCGGCGGAGACCGTCCACCGTTGCGCTTCCCCGACCCGGCCCTGCAACGACGTGGCATGTCAATCTGCCTGGCCTCCAGGCGTACCCTGACTGCGAGACTCCCTCTGTGACAGACGAGGTTCTATCGGAGACAATCACGGACGTCCTTTGTTACTTCAGATCGGGGGTGGCGGCTAGGATCGGCCTGCTCTCCCATCGGGCCGTCACCATTCACGAACCACCTCAGTGCCGGGTCGGCTGACGGTAGCGGGTCGAGCTGGGCGATGTCCCCAGGTGGTTCGGCCGAGTAACCTAGCCACCGATGGTGGCGTCCAGGTTGACATTCGCCCGCCGATGCCACATCACCTGCTGGGTTGCCCATCACCCCCCGCCGAGCGGATCAACCACGACAACGCGGGCGTCGCGTTTACGCCTGCTGTCGGCCCTCAGACTCCGCCCGCACCTGCAGTGCACAGAGCCCCACCTAGGGTAAGGGCGTTGGCTCTTAGCTCTACTCGCGCCGAGCGGGCCGTCCGCAAGGAGCCGGGTCACTGGAAACACTGCCAGGAGCCGGTCATTCTCGGCTGAGAGATACGAGAGCAACGGGCTTCCGTTGGTAGCGTCGGGTCATGGCGATGGATCAGGCACTCGTGGACGAGGCGTGCAGCGTCCTCGGCGTGCACAGTCCAGTCGAGTTGAAGCAGGGCGGCCAGAAGGTCGTCTACAAGGTCGACAGTGAGGGCGGTCCACGGGTCCTGAAAGTGATCGAGGTGCTCACGGTCACCGACGCGGTTCTGACGCGCGCCGAGAGGGAAGTCGATCTGCTCCTCGGCATTCACGACGATCACGTCGTCAAGGTCCGGTCGAGCCTTACCGAACTCGGCAACCCGCGACGGGGGGTCGCTTGGCTGGAGGAGTTCCTCGATGGGGACGACCTAGCCGCCCTCCAAGTTGGCGGATGGTCGTGGGCAGACGCCTGGAAACTCGGTCATGATGTAGCGCATGGTCTTGCCGCACTCCACACCCGGCGAGTGGTGCATCGGGACCTGAGCCCCCACAATGTCCGGCGGTGCACGCCAGGGAGGTGGGTCGTGATTGACCCGGGCTACGCGCGCCATGAGCTGCGAACCGGCCTGACCGTGGGTGGCCAGCCCGGCACGTACGCCTTCATGAGCCCAGAGCACCTAATGGTCCATTCTGGTTCTCCCACGGCGGCTTCTGACGTTTTCGGTGTCGGCAACCTGCTGTATTTCTCACTGACGGGAGCGCCGCCCGTTCCGTACCGGCAAGATGCCGCTGACTACCGGCGAAGGTTGGCGAAGGCTGACCACGTGCCGATCAAGGATTTGCGCGAGGACCTGGACGATGCTGCGGTGGGTGTCATAGAGCGGTGCCTGCACCGGCAGCCAGCTCGTCGCTACCTCAACGGCGCAGCTCTCGTCTCAGCGCTGGAGGAGGTCGCACCTTGATCCTCCTGGAGGACACTCCGAGAAACAATCTCGCTAGGTGGGCGACATCCGCAGTCAATCAGGGGCTCGTTGACGGTGTTGTCATCTCGCCTTTCACTACATCGACCGTTTCGACCACATACAAGCCGGACGTGCGAAGGCTCGTGTCAAGGCTGCGCGACGAGGGTGTGTCGACGATCTGGCTGGACCCCAGTACGCATGCGCTTGGCATGCCCTTGGTTGGCGACTTCCGTTACTACGACCGCTGGGAGCTATGGGGTAGCGCTCGCGGCGATGTTTCAACCGAGGCAGCCCAGCGGGAACATATCCGGCGGGTATTCGAACTTCAGCGGAGCCTTGATTTACCGCTGCTTGGCCCGACCATCTTGCTTCACAGCTTGGGCAGCCCCGATAGCCAGCTTGCATTGGACTTGGCGCACCATGCCGCGAGCCTCGCGCAGGAGTACGGGCAACGGAGCTTCCTCACCATTGCGGGGTCGGCGACGTTCTGGGCGGCCGGGGACTCGCTTGACGCTCACGTTGGGGCTCTCGCACAGGTAGGCGCTACGGGTCACTGGCTTGTCCAAGCGCGCTACGAACCGTCACTCCCCGTCGGCACTACCCCGGAGGAGGTTGCAGGACTCTGCCGTACTGCCAGAAGCCTCTCAGGCGCTGGACTCGTACACATCTCCCACGGTGATCTAGCCGCTTATCCCGCCCTCGCCGCTGGTGCCGATTCCGTTGGTACAGGCTGGGACTCACGACAACGAGCTTGTGCGTACTCGAACTACGTCGAACGGGAGCCTTCGCCAGGCGGAGGCGGCTGGTTTCAGCGTCCTACGCATGTCGGGCTCATGGGCTTCCTGGCGCGTGCAGATGCCGAACTTCTCGCAGTGCGTGATACGCCGCTTAGCGAGCGGCTCGTACCAGGGCCTCTCCCTGCGCCCGGCCCTCAGGAGACCTGGGAGCACCACGCTCGGTGCCTGCGAGAAATGACGGATCTCCTGGTTGCTAGCGAGGTAGATGCCCGCTACCAACAGGCAGTGACCAGATACGCCGAAGCAACTGCGGCATGGGGTGAGGTCGCAGCTCGAATCGATGTGACCTCGGACGCTACAAGCTGGATCGATCCGTTCCTGGAGGGTCTTACCCTATACGGTGCCGAGGAGGGCTACTAAACGGGTCCGAGGGCCGCAAAAATGTGTTCGGACGCCAGAATCCGTTTCCCCGGCGGCCTCACCGAGGGCTTAGGTTTGACGTGCCAACGGTCGCCGACGACGAGGCCCCCACCATCGCCTACGACTTCTTCGATCAAGTCGTCCGCGCAACGCGACGCCAGGTGGCCGAGCACCAGCACGTAGCCGTCAGCCCAAAGTAGATATCGGCGGCACTGCCAAAGGGCTCGCCTCCAGTCCGTCACTTTCATCTCGATGGCGTAGGTACGCCCGAGCGGAGCGATGGCAGCCGCCCGCAGGACTATGCCAGTCCGCTCATGCTCAACGGCTCCCATACGCCGTAGCGACGCGAGCCGCCGTTCAACGGTCGCGATCGACATGCGAGCTCTGCGAGCGATTGTGCCTGAGCGCAGCGCCCGACGTGAGGACGTGACGGCGAGTATGTCCGTGTCGATCGAGTTCAAGATCGGCGGGATCTGCGAAGAACGCCGCACGGTGAGGTTGTGGTTCCCGCCGACGAGGGCGACGAAATCTGGGACGCCGAACGGGCCCCCGGCCTCCTCGACGACGTGGAGGTCGCCTCGCGCTCCGGGCAACTCCTGAATCGCCCAGAGTGCTTGGGGCCGGAGCGCAAGTTCGTGGCTCGGCTCAAAGCGCTTCCCACCCACCTGCCGCGCCGCCCTGCGCACAGTGAGATGGACCGAGGTAGGCGCGCCGATTGCTGGGGGTGTACCCACGAGGCGGACCCTACCCCGTCGCTGAGTCGTCCCACAGGCCGAGCCGCGCCGATGCGTTGTCGCTGAATAGCGATCCCCGCTTGATGTAACGGCGCAGCACAGGCAGGCTGCGGTGGCCCGTGATCGCCATGATCGACGCCTCCATGGCACCGGCACGAGCGGCGGAGGTCGCCATCCCGGACCGGAGGCTGTGACCGGCAACCGCCGCGGAGTCGAGACCGACCGCCAGCGCTCGCTCCTTTGCGACAGAAGCGACCGAAGCCCCCGACAGGCGACCAGCGCCTACGTTGCCGTGCCGGGCGACCGAACGCAACAGCGGCCCGCCGTTGATGCCAGCGGTCGCCAGCCACGCCCGGACTGCTCTCACTGGGCAGGTGGCCGGGTCGGAACCGTAGGGAACGCCGACTGTTCGCCCTTGCCCTTCCTGGTCGGTCTTGGATCGTCTGATGGTGACGATTAGGCCGTCCGTCGTGTCCTCGATGTCCTCATAGTTGAGGCCGACCAGCTCGCTGCGGCGTAGCGCCGCGGAGAAGCCGAGGAGGAGCAAGCATCGGTCGCGGCGACCGAGGGTGTCGTCGGGGAGGGCTGCGACCATCTGCCTGATGTTCTCAGCGAGCAGAGCGGTTTTCCCAATCTGGGCGGAGCCCTTCACCCGACGGATACCGCTCCACGCTGACCGCACGGCGATGTCGGTCGTCGGCGACGGATGCCCGGCGGCCTGGTGGGCGACGGAGATGCCGGACAGCCGCCGCTGGATGGTGGATGTCTTGACCCGACGGGCGAGGTCGGTGGTGTAGAGGACTACCGTCTCCGGTGCTGCGGGAAGCGCGATCTCGGTGCAAGGCCAGTCGAACCTCAATCCCAGGTCAACAAACTTCGCAGTACACGCTGGTGCAACCCACCGACGACGCCGTCCCCCCAGACTCAGATCGTCCGTTGGCGGTAGGAGACGACCCAGGGCTCCGTCGAAGTCAAGGGCAGGACCTCTGGCGTCAGGCTCACCAGCGACGTGATAGCCGACCGAGTGATCGAGAACCGGTAGCAAGCGTCGAACACATCCCGGCAGAACACACACGCCAACACCAACGGACCAGGGGGGAACAACACATCCAGTTCGTCGTTTACAACCGAGGTCCGCGCATAGTCCGGCAGAGACTGAGCCGGATAGCTTTTGGGTGTCATCTGCAAGAACTGACCTTCCTGTTCAAGTCGAACCAGGAACGTCACGCCGAGCGCAGGACCGCTGCCCAGATTCCGAACGATCCATTTCTGCATCTGAAACTCTGCCCGAGCCGTGTCGAGCACCGGCACCGGCCGATCACAGGACAGCTCCATCCACGGACGCCACGCCAGCGACCGGTCCGTCCTGATTTCGGTCACCGTGTCCACCGCGGCGGAGGCAGCCATCTGCGTCGCCGCAGCGCTCAGGTTCGTGGCCGAGGCACTGTCCTTCGTTGCCTTCGCACTCTCCTTCGTCGCGGCCATCTCCTCCTTTGTCCGGTCCGCGACCCTGCGAGTCTCAACCGCCATCCAGGCGGTGACAATCGCTGCCAGAAGGGTCCCGATCGCAGCGACGACCGTCCATCCGCTCACCGAGTTATTCACCACCACCGTCGGCTGGGCGAGGAGCATGGGGCGAACTGTAGAGGGTGGTGCGAAGCGCCCTCACCACGTCTCAGAAGCTGAACGCCGTGGTAGCCGACGCCGCCAGACGATCAGGGCGACGGTCGGTCGAGCCAGTAGAGCCCGCGGCGAGGATGATCCCTCCGGTGACCACGACGCCCGTAGCTGCCGCGGCGTCTGCGCCGGTGTCGAGCAGTACGGCCCGCATGTTCGGGTTGCCTCCGTCATCGAGGTCGCCCCCGAGGACGAGGATTCTATGCATTCGGATCTGTAAAGATATGAAGCTGCTGACCGGCTACCCCTGAGTCAATGAGTTCTCTGTTTAGTGCCATAGCATTCCCATACAGGGAGTTTCCGACATCGGTCGCATCATTAGTTGCTATGGGTGAGCCGTGTTCGACTTCCGCCATGACCTGACTGCAATTGTAGGCGGCTGTAGTGAAAGCTATTAGGTCCGCTTTGATCTCGCCGGTAAGTCTCGGATCGGGCGTCGGTAGGCGGGTTTTCATTTCTCCGGAAAGGCCAAGCAAGTTGATCTCGTCAGTCACCGAGCTGTACGGAGGAGAGTTTCCGGCGCTCGCTGCGATTAGATCTTCAGTCACGATGTCGATGGCGTTTGAGACCCGATGGTATGCGAACTGGTGCTTGAGGAACCAGAGGTCCGCAGGTGTGGCCTTGACCGTAGTAGTGGTGGTCCTTGTGACTGGGACCGTCGTGGTCGTAGGAGCTGCCACGCGATCGGTCGTCGAATGCGTGGTCGTCGGAGGGCTGGTTGTCGGAGGCGTGGTCGTCGGGGGCGTGGTTGTCGGAGGCGTGGTGGGGGGAACTGTTGCGGGTGGGGGTGCAGTCGTGGCCGCAACCGGGGGTATTCCTTGACCTGCCGCGGGCGACGGTGGCGCTGTCCCCGTTGCGCCACTGGCGTTAGCTGACGCGAAGGGATCTTGGTTCGCACCCCTTGGTACGCTCGCTGCGTTCGTGGCGGCCGTGTGTCGGCCGCTTGCGGGTGTTGAACTGACGGAGCTGGCAGGAACCGGAAGTGAGCTAGTCGATGCCGTCGCCGTACCGGCAGACGATGTCGGTTGACCTCCGCAAGCGGCTAGGGCCAAGAGACATGTTGCTGTCAGAGCAACGCTCGCAGCGATCCGACGCATATGTCCATTTCGGCAGGATTCTGATGAGTCTGAGGTCGATTCGAGATTCGCTTTTACGGTGCACGGTTGGCTTCCGCCATGTCGCGCTGCGCGGCAGGGACCATCTGTCGGAATGCGGGCGACGCAGCGACCGGAGCGATCTAGCGACCGAAGTCCCCGGTACGGCCGTGAGGGATGGCTGTACCGGGGCCAGGTCAGGCAGTGGCGTGGTGCCGGTCGGCGATGGATCGGACGACCATCGGATGCCAGGCACGTGCTCGACGCGGTGGGAGCCCTTCGGCGGTGAGAGCAGCGCAGATGGCCCGGTATGATGCTCCCTGCTGACGGAGTGACGTGACCATCGTGATGATCGCCTCCTCGTCGGCATCAGTGACGAGGTCGCCACCGTTAGCACGGTGGCCGTAGCCGGGTTGGCCGCCGATGTAGCCGCCCCGTGCGGCCTTGATCGCCTTTCCGGCCTGCATCCTTCCTCGGATGAGCGCACGCTCGTACTGGCCGATCGATCCGAGGATCTGACGGACCAAGACCTTGGTCGGATCATCGCTGAGGGTCTCGATGTCGGGCTCGCTGACCGAGCAGATGGAGATGCCATGTTGGCGGAGACGGTTTACCAGCAGCTCTTGGAGCACGAAGTCTCGGGCGAGTCGGTCAAGGCGGTAGACGACCAGGCAGGCGGCCTCGCCTGCTTCCAGGCGGACCAAGACTGAGGCAAGACCGACCCGCTGGTCCAGGCTGCTGCTCCCGCTGATCCCCTCGTCACGACCGATGTCGACCAGGCGCATGGTGTTGCTCTTGCAGTAGCGGCGGATGGCCTGCTCCTGGATCGCGAGGCCGTTGCCCTGCACCTGCTCCTCGGTGCTCACCCGGACGTATCCGAGCGCCTTGAGGGAAGGTCGGCTGTCAGTGTTCTGAAGGGAAGGCTTACACCCCAGGTCAGAGCGTTGCGCCGTCATCGCAGGGTCTCGGCGTCGGGATGCGACGGAACGGACGACCGAAGCGACGAAACCCGGTCATAATCGGAGGTCGACGGAGACTCAGTTGCATCATCCTCGTCCTGATCATCCTCGTCGCCCATGGCGATCCCCGGCGCAGTCACGAGGCGGGTCACGAGCCGGGGTCGGCCACCGGTCTCGATCAGCACGGTCCGCGCAACACCGCGGACTTCCAGCTCGGCTCTGGCTGCGGCTAGCCGTCCGCCGTCGAGATGCCGGTGGAACACGTCGCGCTGTTGGGAGCCGTCGAGCCCGTCCTCTCCGGCCCCGGCGAGCGCTTCGAGGAGACGTGGGATGACCCAGTCCGGCTCCCGACCAGCGAACACCCGGTTCACCGTGGCCTCGCAGAACTCCCAGACGGCTGCTGCGGCTTCGAGGTGCACGACGTCGATGGTCTCGGACGCGTCGAGCATGGCGAAGGCCGCCGACAGGCGGAGGAGTTGGGCCTCGGCTCGGGCCGTGAGCGAGCCAACGACGCCGTCGACGTCGTCGTCGATGCTGTTGTAGATGTCCGCCCAGCGGGCTTCAGCCTCTGCCGTGCGGGTGACGGTGCCGAGCTGGCGGGCCCGGTCGATGGCGATCCCGACACGGACGCCGAGGACTTCTAGGTCGTCGGTGGGGATGTTGCCGCCACTCGGGAGCCGCTTGGAGCGTTCGACCCAGCAGAACAGGAACCGGTTGGCCAAGCCGTTGGCGATCTCGGTCCCGTCGAGGCGACGACGCAGTTCCTCGGCAGTGACATGCCCGAGGACTGCGACGTTCGCTCCGGTGGCGTGTAACGGCTTGTTCCGAGTCCGGATCGCGAGGTCGTCACCGTCCCATCCTTGGCGCACGAGGGCGGAGAGGCTCGCCGATCGTCCGGCGACTCTCAAAAACCTGGCGAACTCGGGTTCGACGACAAGCACGGATCGGTCGAGTCCGTGATCACGTGCGGCGAGGTCGGCGACGAGTCCTTCCCCCGAGGCCAGGCCGCCGATGACCCGGTCGCTGACGAATCCGGGCACGGCCTGGTCGAACAGCTTCTTCATGACTGACCAGGAGGTGCCCTTTCTTGCTCTGGAGGAGCGCCCGACGAGGACGACGTTCAGGCGGGCGGGATGTTCGGAGCCGTCCGCGACGGCGTGGGGGCCGGAGCCGACCGCGGCGCCGAACGCGGCCAGGAACGTGACGAGCAGCGCGGCCGTGTCGGCCTCGGTGTGGGGTTCGAGGAACCGGACGACGTCACCGGCGAGGCCGTGGAATGCGGCGGGCCTCATCGCCGTGCCTTCCGCTCGTCGCGGAGACACCGGTCGAGTGCGTCGGGGAGAAGGCGCCGAGTCTCGGCAGGCGGCGCCTCGGCCGGGTCCGCGTCCGCTGCGCTGCGTGCTGGCGTCGTGTCGGTCGGCGTCCAGGTGGTGCCGTGGTTCCGGCCGCCACAGGAGCAGACACAGACTGGAGAAGTGCTGTCCTCGCATCGCCCGTTGCACGCTCTGGCGGACGTTGTCGCGGTGAGGGTCCGCCAGCGGACCCCGGTCTGCGGATGCCCCGCGGCCGCTCGGCAGTCACACCAGGGGGCGGTCAGGCGGTCACCGTCGTGGCGGAACGTTCGCTTGCAGGTCACGCACCGGCCGAGCAACACGGGCGCGGCGGTCGTCGTGGCCGCCACGGACCGGGCGGCGCTCATGCCGCCACCTCCTGACAGACAGCAGCACGCTCGACCAGGAAGTCGGTCGCAGCCTGCGCCTTCGACGCTGCGTGGAACAGCGCCGACGAGTCTGCCCGCAAGACCCGAAGCCAGGAGGCCAAGTACGCGGCATGATCAGGCCGTGGAGCAGGCGAGATCCCGAGGGCGGCGCACGAGAAGGCTGCGCTCAGCTCCGCCACCAACTCCTCGGCAGCGTACGAGTCGGTCCCGAACCGGCCGGTCAGGTCACGGTCGAGCCTGGAGGAGTGGCCTGCCCAGTGCGTCGATTCGTGCGCCCGTGTGGAGTAGTAATCCGACGACTTGGCGAACTGGGCCAGCTCGGGGAGCACGATGAAGTCACCGGCTGGGGAGTAGGCAGCGCGGTTGCCGCCATGGCGGACATCGGCACCGAGGCCAGCGAAGAACGTCTCGGCCTCGGCGATCCGCTCTGGCGTGTCCCGCAGGATCGGAGCGGGAGCTGTCCAGCCGTCAACCTGCTCGGCAGCGAACACGGAGAAGCAGAAAGGGACGAGACGCTTCTCGCCGGTGGCCTTGTCCTCGATAGGACTCCACTTGATCCCGTGGGTGGACTTCTCCCCGCGGCGAACCTGGGCGCCGAGGGTCTGCCACTGTTTGTAGGTGGCCCATCTGCCTGACCAGCCCCGGCCGACCGCCACCATGCCGAGCATGAGATGGTTGCCGCCCCGGTAGCCGACGCCGGTCAGGGCGTTGACCGGCTGGCCTCCCTCGGCGACGGCGTGCCAGGGCATCCGCCACTTGGGTGCGCCCGCCTCGATCTGGTCCACGACCTGCGCCGTGACGGCCGCGTACAGTTCTTTCCGATCCATTGGTGGTCCTTTCACCGTGGGTCACGGTCCGACCGGGGGTGCAACCCCAGTCGGACCACTTATTGGTTGACGCCCATCACGCTAAGCCGACACCAGCCGACAACACAACAAGAAATGCCGACAACATCGACAGTTTCTCGTTCAGACACCCCCCCGGGAGGTTTCCCTCACAACGCATTCGGGCCGTGCGATCATTGCCCGGTACGCGCGGCCACGGATTGCGTTTCGACTGGTAGGGCTTTCGCTTGCCGACATCGAGGACATGGTCGGTGATTATGCTGAACGGAAGTGAGGAGGGGGCCGTTGCCGCCGCCGTCAGTCCGAGACCACGCCAAGTACCGGGCAGATCCGTGCCCCACCTGCGGTGGGCCCGTACAGCTCGCAAGCGCTGGGCGGCCACGTGTCTACTGCTCGCCGTCATGCCGGAAGTTCCCACCGTCCAGAGGGCCACGAACGCATTGCCGTAACGGACACCGGCTCTTGGGGAACAGGTTCCTTTATCTATCCGGATGGATCGGTTGTACCGTCTGCTTGGGCGAGCGGCAACGGATCGATCGTGAATGGCGTGAGCTAAAAAGACAATGGATAAAGGAGACGAGGGGCGGGAGCGTCCGATCAGTCAGTCTGGCTGACGGAAAGTTGAGCCGGACGGGATAGAGGGTCATGCCCGGTTCGGCTCCAACGAGGGCACCAGTAATCAAGGTGTCGACCAGTCCAGGTCCCACAAGTCCCGGTAGTACGCCGTCCTCGGCGCGTCGGCGTCGACTCCGTATGCCTCCAGGAAGGCGTCCTCCCAGCCGGGTCCGTAGTTCCACTCGGTGCTCCAGGTTGCCACGGCGATGTCCGCCCACCTGTCTGCGACGCCGAGGGCCGCGAGGTCGACGTGTCCTGACCAGGTTCCATCGGTGTCGATCAGCGTGTTGGGCACGCACGGGTCGCCGTGGCAGACGACGAGCCTGTCGGTGGGCGGTGCATCACGCAGGAAGTCGGCGGCATCGGCGGGTGGTAGTGCGGCCTTGGTCAGACGGCTGTTGATGGACCACGTGAAGGGGCAGGTGTCGACTGGAAGGCCGTCGTGGAGGGAGCGGAGACCGTGCCCGGCTGCTCTGACCGCCATCGCGGGGTTTGCCTTCCACCGATCGCTCACGGCGTTGTCTCCGGGCAGACCGCCCAAGATTAGCCAGGAGCCATGGTCGTCGGAGCCGTGATCGAGCACTTCTGGCACCGGCGTGAACCGGATGGCCCATCGGAGACGGTCGATCTCAGCGGGGTGGTCGACTCCGCTGCCTGCCGGAGCCCACTTGACGAAGCGGCGGCCGGGTCCGGAGCCCACTTGAAACGTGAGCCCACCCAGGAGGTTCTGCCAGATCGGCGTGAGACGCTCGCCTCCGCTCCAGCGGCGGATCGCGTCAGGCACGTCGACATCGTCTGGAGGCGGCCCAGCGAGAGGCATCAGGCCCCCATGATGGCAGTCCTCTTGGTTGGGAGACCTCGGTCAACGCTGCTCCCGATCCTGGAGCAGCCGCCACCCGCGAGGCGTTACTGCGCTAACGAAGACTTGGGTTGTCTCAGGCCCGTGGTCTACGCGAAGGCGGCGGTCAGTTGGCAGCCACATCCAGGATGGGCAGGAAGCCACAGGGGATCTCCGAAACCGTCTCCATCCGGCCGTCGTGTTCTTCCAGAACGACGCTCGATCCACGCCACCCAGGTCAATGACCTGTACGACGAGCCGTCCTCCGTTGGCCAGCGATCCGTCCACGCGTCGGCGACCGTGGAGGTCGGAACGGGCTCTGCGACCGAAAGGCCCACGCCACATCTGCGCCACGTCAGATGCAGCCAACCTGCCGAGAACATCCCATCCGGCACCGACGGACGCAAGACTCGGGCTGGTAGTAGCGGCGACCTGTCCATCGAGCGGCGAGACCCTCGAAGGAACATGACCACCACCCTTGCCGTCACCGCCATTGTCGCCGCTCTCATCGGCCCGTTCCTCCCTTCCCTCCTCCGCCGTCGCCGGAAGTAGTCGGCCCGGTCCGCCGCCGCTCGCCCGCATGCTCGGCGCATGCCTCGACGCGCTACCAGCGACCCTTGCCGTCCTTCCAGGCGCCTCGGGCTGCGACCGGGTAGGGGCTGCGTTCGCGTCAGACTGGTGCTGTGGACGCTGAGGAGATTCCGCCGCCGCCAGGTTGGAAAGCCGAGCAATGGCAACGGATGCAATCGGATGCCGAGGCGGGCAACGCTGAGGCGATGTCCGAGCTTGCGAACGCGATCCGGTCGTCTAACCCGATGGGAGCCGCCGGATGGGATCGCAGGGCAGCGGAGTTGGGGAACCTGCTCGCCATGCACAACTTGGCGGTGGCCTTGTGGCCCGTCGACCGGGTGCAGGCCTTGGGCTGGTGGCGGCGGAGCGCAGAGGGCGGCCATATCCTCGGCACCTACGGGTACGGCTGGGCGTTGGACCAGGAGCGGAGCCCGGCAGCGATCGGCTGGTGGCGGAAGGTGGCTGAGATGGGGAACGTCGCCGCCATGTACGCCCTCGGTTTGGACCTGAAGTACGCTCGGCCTGAGGAAGCCGGAATATGGCTGCAAGCCGCGGTAGACCTCGGCGATGTGGGATCGATGGTGGCTCTCGCTGGCCTGCTCGATCCGCTCCGTCTGGGACCCGTCCGTCACCGGCTTGGCCCGTTCCCCCGAAATGCGAAGGGCCGGACGACAGCAGCGAGTCTCTTGGCGGAGGCGTCGGCGAAGGGGAGCCCCGAGGCCACATTCCTTTTAGGATATTTCCTGTTGCAATGGGAGGCTTCCTGCCTGCGCATCCCACCCGCTCGCCAGGACGAGGCCAGGGGCCTTCTGACCCGAGCTGCGGAACTCGGGAGCAACGCAGCCATGAGGCAGCTCTACGGATCGCTCCGCTGGCATCGGCCCGAGGAGGCGCACGTCTGGCTCGAACGGTGCGCAGCCGCCGGTGATTCCGTTGCGGGTGTGCAGCTTGCACTCGCTGCTGCGTCCCGTTCCCCGAAGCGTGGCTTCGAGGTGCTGGGGCGGGTCGACGACCGCACGGTCACGCCCGGGCATCAGATGTTCGTCCGGTTCGTTCGCTACACCATTCGGGCAGCAGCCTTCTTCGAGCGGCGGGTCAAGACCGCCTGGAAGACCCCGGTGGCCGGACAGGCCCAAGTGTTGTCGGCGCCCCGGCTGTTTCGGAGCGTTGAACTTCTTGCTGACCCATTGGAACGGGCCATTCGCCTACTGGCGGCTGCGATCCGTCAGAACACGCGACGTCGACGGGGCCGGATCGTCAGGCACCCGCCCACGCTCACATGAGGTGCTTGCGGATCTTCCCAAGGGTACGGAAGCCCTTCGTGGTGACGTTGCCCTGCGCACGGTAGACGCGTCGGCGGACAGCGCGCTTCGCTACCGCCGAGGGCCCACGCCGGACGGCGTGGCCGTCGGCGGACAGGCGCGCCAGCCGGTACAGGGTGTTGGTCAGGGACATCGGCGGGTCTCCTTGTGGGTGAGGGTGGAGTGTAGGACGAGAGCCCTCAGACGAGCTTGGCGAGCAGCGCAGTCCGGGGTGCGAAAAATCCCGCCAAAATGCCGCTCCAAGGTAGGGACACCTCAACCTCGATTGGCGCGTCCCCGGCGACAGATACCTGGAGGCGCTCACTCCCGCACCAGTCCATCTTTGCCCGTACCGTGTGCGGACCGGCGACCACGTCGATCGACTTCTGCTCCTGCGGTTTGAGACTGGCGACGACGTCACCGTCGATCAGAACCTTGATTCGCCGAAACACCCCTGCGGTGTCTGCAGCCCGTCGCACGACGATCTGCCCCACGATGCTTCCTCCGCTTCGCCTCAGGCTGAATGCTACGCAGCGGCGTGCCGGTGGACCTCGTGACTGGGATCGAGGAACCCACGGGTCGGCTCGCAGCGTCATAGTGGTTGTGATGAGGATCGGCAGGTTGGTGGGCGTTCTCCTGGCCGTCGTGGTGGTGGCGGCAGCTTGCGGTGGGGGCAGAACCGTCGCGACGGGCGTTGGGGCCCCGACGACCACCGTTGTGACCTCCAAGGCGTGCGCATGCGCCGCCGAGCAGACCGGCAGAGGCGCCCTGGAGGTGTGGGGGGCGTTCCCGGCGGCCGAGCGGCCGCGACCCGTAGTGCCGCTTGACGGGACCGTCAACATCCCTCCCCTCACCGTGGCGACGCAGCCCCTCTTCGCCAGCGGGTTCTTCGCTCTGAGGGCGGCACTCCCCGCCACCCCCATCAGTCACGGCGTCTACCCGCTCAACTCGGCCCGCGCCGCCTACCGGGAACTTCGAGGGCAGACGCCCACGGAAGTTCCCAACCCGAACCGGCTCACGGTGGTATCAGTCCGCTTCGGCACGGCCCGGTTCGAAACCGACCGAGGTCGCGTTCTACTCCCCGCCTGGAAGTTCTTCCTGCGAGGCGTGCCTGACCCGGCAACCGTGCTGGCCGTCGCGTCCTCGCTCGTCTACCGGCCGCCAGCCCCGCAGCGCTACTCCTCGGGAGTCCGAGCGCAGCGAGCGACCCTCTCGGCGACGGGAACCGATCTCACCATCCACCTCATCGGGGCACCCGCAGGGACCGGCGCCTGCGACGCCAACTACTCGGCGACCGCAGCCGCCGCCACTCACGCAGTGGCCGTCGCCATCCACACGATCACATCTGGAAAGCACTCACCCAACGGCCTGTGCGTCCTGGGCGGCTTCCAGCGTCAGGTAACCGTCCATCTCGCCCAGCCACTCGGTGACCGGGTCCTGATCGACAGCACCGACAGCTCACCCATCCCCGTCGGCCCGGCACCGTGACTGATCCTCCTCCCGACCTGACCGCCGACCACATCATCGCCGCGGGCGGCTGGCACCCTCGGTGGGCGCGTGTCCTGGCCTTCGCCACGCTCGGCGTCCAGGGGTGTGCGCTGGTCGACCGGAACGGTGACGGCGCAGAACTCGAATGCGAGGAATGGCTGTACGACGAGGCCTCGGCCCGGTGGGTATCGGGCAGCTCCTCGGGCACAGGACCTCTGGACCTCTCGGAAGCTCGGCTGGAGGGCTGGGGCCAATCCGGCCGGGCCTACTTCGCCCACGGCGTCGCTCCGGGAGCCGACGCCATCCTGGTCGCCGTGGACAACCAGACCCACCGGGTCGCCGTGACCCCCCTCGGCGTGTGGCTCCTCATGATCGAGAGACACTATGACGAAGAAATCGATGGCCACCCGTTGCCCCTCCCCCGCCCGACCTGGACAGTCTCAACGTGAGTCCGCTCCCGATTCGGGCGAGGATCTCGATGAGATACCAGCTTGTGGTGTCCGGCGTGATCGCTCTCGTCGCGGTTTCCGTTCTCGCGGGGTGCGGCTCTGGGCTGCGATACTGGACGGGCACGGTCACGCAGATCCGCTTGCGGCTCTGCGTCGGCATGCACGCCGCGACGGGTGCCTGCTTCGGAGCATCACCTCTGGCTGCTCAACGAGGACTGTGGGAGAACGAGTGCATCGTGGTCACGTTCACCGGATCAGCGGTGAACGACCCGAGCCTGGAGGCCCTTCGGCCAGCTACTCAGGTTGAGCGTCGCGCCGCCGTTCAGCACGCAGACTGTCTACCGTCGTGAGACCGATCCCGGTCGACCATCGTCGACCAACGACGAGGGGCTACCGGTAGGTATGACTGGGAGGATGGGGAGGCGTTGGACCGCGGGGATCGCGACGGTCCTGACCGCGGGGATGCTGGCGGCGTGTGGCGGGACCTCTGTGAACCACGCCGAGGTTGATTGCGCCGCCCTGTTGCGTTTCGACGGTCGGACCTATGTGGGAGTCGTCGGAGGTCGGGCAGGCCAGGTCGATGTGGTTCCGGCCGATCACCGAAGCCGTGTCGGAGAAGGGCTCTACCCTCAGTGCGGGCCGCCGTCGAACGGTGTGCCCGCCGAGGAGGTCAGGGTCTACCGGATCGACGGGGTTGCCGTGCCCACGGCGGTCGCCGCCGACGACGGCCGCATCTGGGTCGTGCACGGCGCTCGGCTGCCGGTCTCGGTGTCGATGGGCCCGTGGATAACCTATCTGACCCCGTGAGGGCCCGAGGTCGTTCGCCGTCCCTGGGCGGGGAGGGACCGGCCGTTGCGCCGAGGCTCAGGACGGCGTGTCGGTTCTCGCTGCCGGAATGGTCATGCCCGAGTCGCGTGCGGCCGATTCGACGGTGAAGTTTCGGACACTGGGGATGAAGATGGTAGCCACGATGACAACGAGCATGAGGACCCCGGCTGCGGCGAGGGTGGGACGAAGTCCGAATGCTCCTGCGGCTGGTCCGGCGATCATCAGGCCGAGGGGGAGGGCCAGGAAGGCGAAGAAGTAGTCGTAGCTGATGACCCGCGAGAGGACATCTTCGGGGATGACCTTGTGCACGGCGGTGTAGAGGAGGTCGTTGAAGGTGAGCACCCCGAAGAACCCCACTGCCGCCGCAGCGCAGACCACGGCGAGGGGAAGGCGCAGAGCGAAGGTGATCGGGATGAGCGGCCAGAACAGGAGAAGCTGGCTGCCGGTGCGGAGGGGATGGCGGGGCTGGATGCGCATCATCCCGAGGCCGCCGAGGACGGCACCGAGCGCGCCCACCGTCGCCACGGCGGCCCACGCCCCGGCGCCGCCGAAGTACCGCTTGGCGATGACGGGGCCGAGGGTGACGTACACGCCGGTGAAGAAGTTGAACACGGCGGCGGATGCGACCACGTTCCAGTACCAGGGGCGGGAGGTGAAGGCGTCCCAGCCTTCTCGTAGGTCGTCAAGGACGGTCGTCTTGGACACCCTGGCGGGGATGTCGAGGTGCAGCGTTGTCAGCATGACCACGTTGACCGCGAAGGTGGCACCGTCAGCGAGGATGGCCCAGCCGCCGCCCACGGTCACCACGAGCACGCCACCGATGGCCGGGGCGATCACCGACGTGACGTTGGACGCCATCGACTGCAACATGTTGGCCTGCTGGAGGTTGTCAGGGTTGGCGACGGCGGGGACCAGGCCCATGGCTGCCGGGGTGAACACGCCACCGGCCACCCCCTGGACGGCGGCGAGCGTGCAGATCCCCAGGAGGGCTGGGTGCCCGAGCACGAAGAGAAGGCCGAGGGTGACCTCGCCGCCGCAGCGGATGGTGTCCATGGCGATCATCACCGTCCGGCGTGATATCCGGTCGGCCACCACGCCACCGAGGAGGAACAGCAGCAGCCCGGCGACCTGCTCGGAGCCGAGGACGTAGCCCAGGTCGGTGGCCGAGCCGGTCTCGTGTAGCACAGCGAAGGCGAGCGCCACGGGGACCAGCGAGTTCCCGAACGACGAGAACGCCTGACCGGCGAACACGATGCGGAAGTTTCGGTCCCGGAGCGCCGCCAGCCGACTCACCGGCGAGATTGTAGGAGCGCCTCTTGGCAGCCGCCCTCGGATAGCGCCCGTGCGACCGTGAGCACCCACCTTCACGGCCAGGTGGCCCCCTCGCCGAGCGGTGCGGGAGCACCTGCCTGAAAGGCGATGGACGGTCCCGCGTCTCGGTCGTAGGGTCCCGCTCGATGACGGTGAAGATTCGGGGGTTGATCCCAGCGGACGTGGACGCGGTGGTGGCGTTCGGTCTGCGGGCGTGGGAGCCGGTGTCCGCCTCGTTCGAGCGGGTCCTCGGCTCGGACATCTATCAGCGCATGTACCCGGACTGGTCGTCAAGCCAGGCGCAGGCGATCGCATCAGTTTGTCGGGACAAGTCGATGACCGTGTGGGTCGCCGAGGTCGACGATCGTCCCGTCGGGTATCTCGTCGCGGCACTGCCAGACGACGGGGTGAGCGGAGAGATCGACATGATCGCTGTCGACCCCAACCATCAAGGCCACGGGATCGGAAGCGCGCTGACCGCCGTGGCCATCGACTACACCCGCTCCGCAGGTCGGACCGTAGCGGTTGTGGCGACGGGAGGAGACCCCGGGCCTGCCCCAGCGAGACGGACCTACGAGAAGGCAGGCTTCACCGGCCTACCGCTGGTCCGGTACTGCCAGGCCCTCTGAGGGGGACAGGCCTCACAGGTTCAGTCAGTGCGGCGGGTGATCTCCCCCTCGGCGTGTGGGCACCGGTGAGGCGCCCTCGAAGGCCTTTGGTGAGACGATGTCGTGGTCCGGCAGTCCGGGCCGCGGAGTGCCTCGGTCCTAGCCGTTCTTGCTCATCAGACCAACGGGGAGCAGCCCGCCGCAATATGCTCGACGTTTCAACCACCTCGAACGGGGAACTGACGATCATGTGGGCACCGAGCATCCTGCGAGCCCTTGACCGACGAGTCCATGTGGGGGGCGTGGACCTGTTCATCGGGTACGTCATCGGCATCGTGATGATTTTGGCGGTCGCTGTGCTGGCCGCTCTCATCGTGATGGGCGCGCTCGATGTCGGTTCGTCGGGACACACCGTGACACCGGCGGGTGTCAGGGCGCTCGGCGCCTGACCCCACAGTTGGACGGGGTGGCGTGCCGGGTCAACCGTCCGTGGGTGCGGTCCACGCCAAGTTCGGACCAGGCGACCGGCGAGTCGAGGACGGCACGGCCCGACCGGTGTCGGACAGCTCCGCTTACGGTGGGATGCTCGTCGCACCCGCTCTTACGCGGGCCGCCAGCGGGAGCACCGTGGCGTGCGGCCTCTCGACTTCGCCGATTCGAGAGGAAGCGCGTGGCAAGATGGCTCTGTGGGAGAGCCCCAGAGCGATCGACCTGCCGTAATTGAGTTGGCAGCGCTAACCATCGACTGCCCGGATGTAGCGGTCATGGGTGAGTTCTACAGCGCAGCGCTGGCCGGAACGGTCATCCACCGAGATGATGATTCGCTATTCCTCCAGACTGCCACGCTGTTGCTCATTTTCCGCCGTACCAGCGACTACCGGGCGCCGACTTGGCCGTCATGGGACGTTCCACTCCAAATGCACTTCGAGTTCGTCGCCGACGACCCGGCGCAAGCAGTCATCCAACTTCGCCGACTAGGAGCCACGCTGGGACCGATTCAAGGTTCTGATGCCGATGATCTGCGGGTGATGCTCGATCCAGCGGGGCAGCCCTTCTGCGTGATCCGTCGAAGTGCTGCGATTCGCCAGGAATAGCTTCGCTGACTGCAGGGTCTGCCTGGGTACGATTGAGCGGCAGTCGCCTTGTGACCGACTCAACGTCACCGGCGAGACAGAGGTGACGTTGGGGCACCCCCGACCCCCCGGACTCGATCCGACAAGTCCTTGACGCGGCGAGCGGTGGGAATCAGCATGAGGACGACTGTTGACTCTGGGGGACTCGATGATCGCCATGATGAATCCGAATCCGTGGTCGTGGCTGACTGTGATCGTGCCTGCATGGTGATCTTCGCTGCCGTGAGGCTCATCCGGTCCGGATCTCGCAGGAACACCTTCATTGCGCTCGGAGGACTCGTCGCCCTCCCGGTCGGCGCGTTCGTGTTGCTGTTCCCGGTACACGGCTGAACAGTCGAGACCCGCCAGCCTGCCCTGATCTGCGCCTCAGTCGTTCCCGAGGATGGCACGCAGGCGCGGCACATACGCGTTCGGGACCCCCTTGGTCGGCCACTCCTCGATCCGGACCAGCGAGACACCCAACGCCGCACTGAGGCGTCTCGCATCCCAACCGGACAGCGCGAGGACGGCGTCGAGAAGGTACCGGTTGTCTTTCCGTGGGCCGCCCGCCACTGTTGGTCCGAGCGCGCCGGTCGGAACGACACGCCCTGCAATCCATGCTGAGATGTCGGCTTCCTCGACGTGCCAGTTGCGGCCGACGCGATGGGCGGGTAGGTCCCCGCTGCTGAGGAGGGCGATCGTGCGCTCGTAGCTGATCCCGAGCATTGAAGCGGCCTGACGAGCGTTCACCGGGACCAGACCGTACAGCGACTGACCCGACGGTGCTCCAGCGATACTCGGAGACGGCCCCACGCACGGTCGACATGATCGTGCGTCCTTCATGCTGTCGGATTGACTTGGGATAGGCAAATGTGCTGAAGTCTGCGCCTTGACGTTCCGCTCCCGTCGCATAAGGTGCGTATTGGCACGAACGACATCCGGGATTTGTCAGGTGCATCGGCTCTGTGCTCTCCTGGAACGAATAGTACCTGCGCTAGTCGCTTTACCGGCTCAACCCGGGAAGGCTGAAAGGAATGATGGAATGGCTCAAACGGTAATAGTGCAGCTCACCGACGACCTCGACGGCTCAGAGGCGGACGAGACGGTCAGGTTCGGCTTCCGTAACGTCGCCTACGAAGTCGACCTCAACGCCAAACACGCGAGCGACCTAGAAAAAGCGATCAGCAAGTATCTCGACGCCGCGCGCAAGATCGGACGTACTCCTCGGGCCACCACTAAGCGCTCCTCCTCGGCCAAGTCCGACGCTGGCAGCATTCGCGAATGGGCGAAGGCCAACGGCTTCGTGGTGTCCGACCGTGGCCGCGTGTCTGCCGAGATCCGAGAGGCGTACGAGGCAGCCCACTGACACCTGAAACGGTCAGGGGTTGTAGGCGTAGTCCTGATAGCAGACCTCAATAAACCCCGCCTTGGGATCACTGTCGAGCCGGGCCGCCAAGTTCCCTGAGCGGTAGTTGGCTCCCTCCCATCCGGTCCACTGCGATTAGCAGTCGTCCGCTTCGGGTTGGCTGATGTTCCAGCCAACCGTGTAGCCGCTCACGTTCTCGTCCGTTGGGGTTGCGGTCCCATGAGTAGCAACGTAAGCGATGCCTCCGCCGACGACAGCCAGGATTCCGGTCAAAACTGCGGCTGCCGCCACATTGTTCCGGCGTTCGCGTCGGTTGTCGGCACGAAGCTCCTCCGGATTCATTGCCTGGCGCTTGGCCGCTCGCGCGAGGGCTGCCTGGTCTCGCTTTGCGGCAGCCGCAGCCTGTCGGTATCGCGCGTCGGCTGCCTTGTTGGCCTGCTGGCGTACTTTAGCGGTTTTCTTCGCTGAGTAGTTCATCGTGGTTGCAGATTCCTTATCTCTAAGCGTTTCGGTCGTCAGTAATCAGATCCGACTTCCTTTGGTGCTCCGGGCAACAGATAGTTAGAGTGCGTGCGGCGTGGACGTTCTGCGGGAGGCGCGCCCGTCATCACGATCTAGCCTCTGCTGTCGGACCTTCGGTGCGTAGCCTTGGCTGACCGTGAGACGAGTTGTGCCCGTGTCCGGTTGCACTCGTCCCTATCCAAAGGTCGTCTCAACCCCCCAGGTCATGAGAAGGCTCAGAAAGGAAAGGTCCGACGGGGTCGTTTGGCTCGAATGAGGGCCCGTTTGTCGCGTGAGGCGATTGGGACGGCCTTGCGAACGCAACGTAGAATAGGCCAATAAGCCCGAGAAAGAAGCCCAGCAAAAACCCGGCACCGGGGCCTCCACCTCTCGATTTGTAGAGCGCCGAGGAGACGAATCCAAAGATGATAGCGCTGACGCCACAAATGAACCATAATATGTCGAGTCCTGCAAACAGCGGCGGGGTATAACCGTAGACAACCTGATCGTAGTGCTTGTTCGACTGGTAGGCCCCAATAAATGAAATGAGTAGGAGAAGTTCGATGCTGAGGCAGCTAGCGGCAGCAGCGAAAAGGCCTGACGATTCTTTCGTCGACATTAGAGGTACCTTGCAGTTGTGGGACGCACGTTGTGAAGCAGTGCGTCATGCTCTATGACAGCGGACGTATAAGAAGCCGACGGGATTTGTGCTAGACGAAGGCGGCGGCCGTTTACTTGGTTGGTGTTGCTCGACCCGCCTGGCTGGATCCTATGGGTTCTGGGCAGGTGGATTGCCTTTGGATGGTCGTCACTCTGATTCGGGATCATTACGCCTCAGTGCCTTTCGAGAAGTTGTCGTATGTGTCCGCGCATGGATCGGCTCAGTGCTGGCGGCGTCGGGCCGTCCTCGGCCGTACTACACGTCGACCCTCTTATCGACTGCTACTCATCAGTCTGTAGCCTTATCGGTAGCAGTTCGCGACCGTGACCCTCCGTGGAGGGTGACCTACAGCGGACCGTGGGCAGGAACCTGCGGCGCTACCGGCAAGCCCAGAACCTGAGCCAGGAAGCCTTCGCCGACCTGCTGGGCCTGCACCGCACCTACACGGGAGGCATCGAGCGAGGAGAGCGCAACCTCACCCTGAAGTCCGTCGAGCGGCTCGCTGACCGCCTGAACCTCGACCCCCTCACGCTGCTCCACGAAGCGGCGTCCCATCCAGATGTCTGACGCAAACCCCCAGCCCGCCTTCCCGTCCGGGGCTTCGAGCCCCTACTTCGAGCGAGTGGCCGATCGCTGACGACGCTCGTGCGGTCCGGAAGAAACGTCCGTGAAGCTCGGCTAGTGGTCGAAGCCGATGCTGAGCTGGTTATCGTCTCGGATGACCCGCCGGGCCTGGGTGTAGGCGGGCACATGGTTCGGCATCGCGGGACGCTTTCCGGCGAGGATCTCTGCGACGGTGATGAGCTGGAGCTTCGGGTACGCCTGCCCTGTCAGCTCGTAGGTGTATGACCCCGACTTGTTGGCGTCGTCGACCATTCCCGGCGTCGGCTTCTCCATGGTGATGAGGATGCCCATCGAAGCCTTGTCTCGCTCGACCGTGCCCATCAGGTCGCGCGTCATCGACGGGTTCAGTGACTTGCCGCCCTTTACGGAGATCAGGGCTCGGCTGAAGTTCTTCCAGGTGTTGTCGAGCGGGAAGCGGATCACACCGTCAATCCCCTTGTCGCCGACCTGCTTCTCGTTCGCTCGACCACCGATGGCGGTGACCGCCCACCGCTCGAAGTCGAAGGCGTTGGCGTCGAACAAGGCATGCGCTCCAGCAAGATCGTGTGGGATGCCGACAACCTTGTAGCCTTTGGCGACCTCCGGGCCGTAGATGTCAGCGAGGCGGTTCTGGATCAACGCTATGGACAGGAAGGAGATGTCGATCCCCAACCAGGAGCGCCCGAGTTTCTGGGCAGCGTCGATCGTCGTACCGCACCCGCAGAACGGGTCCAGGACAACGTCGCCGGGATTGCTCGACGCCGTGAGGATTCTCTCTAGCAGAGCGACTGGCTTCTGGGTGGGGTAGCCCAGCCGCTCGGTTGCACGGGAGTTGATTGGGAAGATGTCGGTCCACACGTTTCCTGCGACGCTGCCCTCCTGCTCATCCAGGTACCGCTTCAACTGTGGTCGCTTGTCTTTCGAGTTCGGATACCAGATCCGGCCCTCAGCGTCCAGCTTCGCCATCGTCTCTCCTGAGTAGCGCCACCCGTTGGTAGGCGAAGCGTGCCCGTTCCACTCGTAGGTCAGGTTCGGTCGCGGGTTCGGGCTTGTCATGTTGTCCAGCCGGTACCTGCGGCCGTCGTCATCAACGAAGCGGTATTTCCCTGCCAGATACTCGTCGGTGTGCGGCAGGAACAGCGGATTCCAGGTCACGTCGGCCGACTTGCCGTAGTAGAGAATGATGTCGGCGTTCGGGCTCCACCGCTTGGCGTCGTTGTGGGTGGTGGTCCGCAGCCAGGTGATCTCGCCCCGGAACATGGTTGGCCCGAACACGGCGTCGAGCACGATTTTCAGGTAGTGGGAGGCGGTCGGGTCGCAGTGCAGGTACAGGGAACCTGTCGGTTTCAGGACACGATGCAGTTCCACGAGTCGCGTGGTCATCATGACCAAGTACGCGAGCACGTCGTTGTCGCCGAGCAGCCGCCGTAGAGCGTCGATAGCGTCAGCGACCTTGGTGGGCGTGGTGTCGCTCCGGACCAGCTCGTCAAACTCTGCCTCGGACTGCTGGCTCCATGTCCAGGTGTCGTCGAAGGCTTCGATCTGGGCCTGGGCGTCCTCGCCGCTCTTGGTCCGGAACAGGACGTTGTAGGAGCGGTTCGAGTTGAACGGCGGGTCCAGGTAGATGAGGTCTACGAAGTCGTCCGCTACATGCTTGCGGAGGATTTCGAGGTTGTCGCCGTAGTAGAGCCGGTTCCCGGTGGGCACGTCGAGAGAATACGCACGCGCAGAGAACCCCGACCGGAGCCGAGGTTCTCGCGCGTGCTGCCGTCGGATCTCGGAGCCCGAACTTCCGGGGCACCTTCCTGGTCGCGGTGCCTTCGGTCCGGTAGACAGGTCACTTGACCTGCCGTTTGGAGTAGGTCGGCTCGTCCCTTCGACGGTCGACGTCCTTCAGCAAACGGATCGTGTCCCGGACAGCCATGGCCTTCTCCTCCTCTAAGGTGCCGGAAGCGGCTCCGGGGTGGCCGACCTCGGCACCCTCGACCTGCTCTCCGGACTGGCCGGGGAGGCGGCCGTGCGCGAGGAGACCGTGACCGCGGACCTGCGGGACGGGAGGCGGACCCGGGCGTCGTCGACCACCTACCGGCGCCTCGCCCCGTCCGACGAGCTGCGCCGCATCCGGCCGGGCGACGCCGTGCTCATCTATGGGCACCTGCCCGTCGCCCGTCTCTGCCTGCGGCCGTGGTTCGCCGACCGCGAGCTGCGCCGGCGGGCGCGGACCCCGGCCCGCCGGCGGACCTGACCAGCCGCCGACCTGTGGCGTCGGCTCTCACGAACCCACGTCCCACGACACGGTCACGAGCGTCGTCGCCGTCGGGCCGAGCTCGACCAGCGCGGCCCGCACGTCGGCGTCCCGGGAAGGGTCCAGGCACAGCCGCCGGCGGACGAGGGCCACCTGGTCGGCATCGTGGACCTCCGACGTGCCGGCCGGCCGCGTCGTGGTCGTCACCACCGGATCCCGTCCCGTCTCGCGGACCACCTCCACCAACAGCTCCGCCGACGGCTCGTCGGGCCGCGGCAGGCCCCAGAAGCGCGCCCACAGGGGGTCGAGGCCGCTCATCGGGTGGCGACCCGTCAGCTCGACCACGACCCGGCGCCCGGCGTGACCGGTCAACGCCGACACGAACGGACCGATGGCGGCCACGTTGTAGACGACGTGGTGGCAGACCACGACGTCAGCGGGAGCCACCACGCCGGCGACATCCGGCCAGGTCCCCTCGACCTCGTCGTGCCCGACGCCGAGTCCCGCCGCGGCCGACGCGAAGTTGGCCAGCATGGCCGCCGACGGGTCGACACCGGTCACCGACGTCGCCGGTGGGACCAGGGCCATCGACGCCGCCCCCCCGCCGCACCCGACGTCGAGGACACGGCCGGCGGCGCCGAGTGCCGCCACCGCAGCCGCCCTGGAGGTGTCGAGTCCCGGGCGGGCCGACACCGTGAACCGCCCCGGAGGCAGGGCCCAGGGTGACTCGGGCGCCGCGGCCAGGATCCGGTCGGGGATGGCCCAAGCCGCCAGCGCCTCCGCCCAGCGAGACGCAGCCGAGCCCGGGTCGGTCGCCTGCCGGTCGTCCACGTGGCCCAGGATCGCGCCCCGGCGCTCCCCCCAGCGGGGCACCGACGTCTGCGGTCGCTGGACCGCGGTGGACGCGCCCGAGCGATCGGAGATCGCGGGAGCTCTGCGGATCGACCGGAGACCGGACGGGGCAAGAGCCGGGGGCGGCCGGACGGTACCCTGCAGCATCGTCGGCACCGACCCCCGCACCGCCGTCACGACGTCCCTCCCCGGCCGGCTCCCGCCACGGACGAGCATCGCCGCCCGCTCGGGCCTGGCGGTGTCCGGTCTGTCGCGCCGCCTCGGGCGCGGTGGTGGCTCCGTGGTGGGCGGCCGGGTCATGCTGGCCGTCGACCCGGGTGCGCTGCGCCATCTGGCCGCTGGGCGCCGGTCGTGCCTGGTGTCGGGGACCAACGGCAAGACGACCACGACCAGCCTGCTCGCCGCCGCACTGGCCACGGGCGGTCCGGTCGCCACCAACCTGCTCGGCGCCAACCTGCCGCCCGGGTTGGCGTCCGCCCTCGCCGAGGACCGGTCGGCGGGTGTGGCCGTCCTCGAGGTCGACGAGGCGTGGCTGGCGCGGGTCGTCGACGCGACCGGTCCGTACGTGGTGCTCCTGCTCAATCTCAGCAGGGACCAGCTCGACCGCAACAACGAGGTGAGGACACTGGCGTCGGGCTGGCGGCGCGCCCTCGCCGGACGCGCCGCCACGACGGTGGTGGCCAACGCCGACGATCCGCTCGTGGCCTGGGGGGCCGGCGCGGCCGCCGACGTCCGGTGGGTGGCGGCCGGCCAGCCGTGGACCGCGGACGCGGCCAGCTGCCCGAGCTGTGGCGGCCGCATCACCTTCGCCGATCCGACGGCGCTGCCCCCCGAGCCGGCCGGAGCGGCCGGGGACGCGTCCGGCTGGGCCTGCTCGTCGTGCGACCACCGCAGGCCGCCGGTGTCGATCTGGTTGGAGGGCGACGAGGTGGTGACGAGCACCGGACGCCACGCGCTGGGCTTGACCCTGCCCGGCCGCGCCAACCGGGCCAACGCGGCGATGGCCCTGGCCGCGGCGGTGGCCGTCGGCGTCGAGCCCGGCGCGGCCCTGGAGGCCATGCGGGCGCAGCGCGAGGTGGTGGGGCGCTACCGCCGGGTCTCGGTCGCGGGCGTCGACGCGAGGATGCTCCTGGCCAAGAATCCCGCCGGCTGGCTGGAGGTCCTCGACGTGGTGCTGCCGCCACCCCGCCCGGTGGTGATCGCCATCAACGCCAGGATCGCCGACGGCCGGGACCCGTCGTGGTTGTGGGACGTGCCCTTCGAGCGCCTCGCCGGCCGGACGGTGATCGCGTCGGGGGAGCGGGGACGCGACCTCGTCGTGCGCCTCCACTACGCCGATGTCGAGCACCGCCTCGTGGCCGACCCGGCCGCGGCGGTGGCCGCAGGGGCGGAGGCGGCCAGGGCAGCAGGGTTCGATCGCTTCGACGTGGTCGCCAACTACACCTCGTTCCAGGGGCTGCGGCGGGCCCTGCCGTGACTGGCCCTTCCCCTTCGAGGGTCCGCATCGCGCTGGTGTACCCCGACCTGCTCGGCACCTACGGCGACTCCGGCAACGCCACCGTCCTCGCCCAGCGCCTCCGGTGGCGGGGGATGGCCTCGGAGGTCACCACCGTCTTGGCCGGCGACGCCACGCCGTCCGGATGCGACCTCTACGTCGTCGGGGGCGGCGAGGACCTCCCCCAGGCCCTGGCGGCACGCGACCTCGGTCGCCCCGGCCCGCTGCACCGGGCGGTGGGGGCGGGGGCCGTCCTCCTCGCCGTGTGCGCCGGGCTGCAGATCGTCGGGGAGAGCTTCGTCGGGCCCGACGGCGTCGACACCGCCGGCCTCGGGCTGGTCGAGGCGCGCACCGTTCGCGGCGACGGGCCCCGCGCCGTCGGCGAGCTGGTCGTGGACGCCGACCCCGACAGCGGGCTGCCGGTGCTCACCGGCTACGAGAACCACGGCGGCCGCACCCTGCTCGGCGCCGGTGTCCGACCGTCGGGTCAGGTTCGCCACGGGGTCGGCAACGGCCACGGCCTCGGCACCGACGGGTTCTGGTCGGGGCGCCTGTGGGGGACCTACCTCCACGGGCCGGTGCTCGCCCGCAACCCGGCCCTGGCCGACCTGCTCCTGTCGTGGGTGGTCGGTGATCTGGCGCCCATCGACGACTCGGTGAGCGAGGACCTGCGGGCCGAGCGCCTGGCCGCCGCCCGGTCGGCCTCCCCGGCGATCGCCTCCCGCCGGCGCCACCGCGGTCGGATCGCCGCGGCGGTCGCCCGTCGCGCCAGGTCCGCCCGCTGATGCGTCCGGGTTCGACCGCCCTGCTCACGGACCGCTACGAGCTGACCATGCTCGACGCTGCGCTGCGCACCGGCGCGGCCGGGGCGGCCGCCACCTTCGAGGTCTTCGCGCGCCGCCTGCCCGAGGGCCGCGGCGCCGGGGTGTTCGCCGGTCTCGGCCGCCTCCTCGACGCCCTCGAGGCCTTCCGCTTCGGCCCGGAGGAGCGCGCCTGGCTGGCCGAGGCGGGCGTCGTGTCGCCGGCGACCATCGACTGGCTCGCCGACTACCGCTTCTCCGGCACCATCGACGCCTACGCGGAGGGGGAGTGGTACACCGCCGGCTCGCCGGTCCTGACCGTCGAGGGCACCTTCGCCGAGACGGTCCTGCTCGAGACCATCGTCCTGTCGATCCTCAACCACGACTCGGCCGTCGCCGCGGCGGCCTCGCTCATCGCCGCCGCCGCCGGCGGGCGGCCGGTGATCGAGATGGGCAGCAGGCGCACGGACCCGGACGCGGCGGTGGCCGCGGCGGTGGCCGCGTGGATCGGCGGCTTCGCCAGCACCTCCAACCTGCAGGCCGGCCGGCGTCACGGCGTGCCGACGGCCGGCACCGCGGCCCACGCCTTCGTGCTCGCCCACCCGAGCGAGCGGGACGCCTTCGCCGCCCAGATCGCCTCCGCCGGGGTGGCGACGACCCTGCTCGTCGACACCTTCGACATCGCCGCCGGGATCACCACCGCGATCGACGTGGCCGGCCCTGGCCTCGGCGCCATCCGCATCGACTCGGGGGACCCGGTCGTCGAGGCCGGCAAGGCCAGGGAGCTGCTCGACGCCCTCGGCGCCACGGCCACGCGGATCGTCGTGACCGGCGACCTCGACGACCGCATCCTCGCCGACCTGGCGTCGTCACCGGTCGACGGCTACGGCGTCGGGACCAACGTGGTCACCGGCCTCGGCTCGCCGACGGCGGGGTTCGTCTACAAGCTCGTGGCCGTCGGCGGGGCGGGGGCGGCGCAGCATCCCGTGGCCAAGCTCTCGGTCGGCAAGCAGAGCGTCGGCGGCCGCAAGCGGGCGTGGCGGGCGAGGTCGACCGGAGGGGACGGCGAGCTCGAGAGCCCGGGGCCGACGGGGGCGGGGCCGGTGCTGGTGGACGTCGTGGCCGGCGGGGACGAGCCGGTGGTCCTGCCCGGCGACGCCCGGCCGCTGCAGAGGAGGGTGGTCACCGACGGCGAGGTCGTGGAGCGGCGCAGCCCGGCCCGGGCGCGCGAGTGGCACGAGCGGGTGCGCGCCGAGCGGGCCTCCGACGAGCCGCTGGCCCTCCTGCGGCTCGCCGGCGCGACCCACTAAACCTCCTCCGGGCATAGCCTGGGACCATGTCTTCACATCGCCGTCTGCGCCTGGCCGTGCCGGTCGCCGTGGCCGGGGTCATCGCCGCCGGGAGCTGGGGCTCCACCCTCACGGCGTCGGCCTCCCCCGACCTTCCCGCCATCAGCGCCTCCAAGCTCGTGGCCAACGTCGAGCGGTCCGACGTCCGCCACCTCTCGGGCACCGTCCGCTGGACGGCCAACCTCGGACTTCCCTCGCTGAGCTCGGTCACCAGCGGGAGCGGCCAATCGGGGTCGTCGTCGAGCGGCTTCGACCCGACCTCGCTCCTGTCGGGGACCCACACCTTCTCCTTCGCCACCGACGGCCAGGGTCGCGTCCGGCTCTCGTCGGCTGCGCCGCTGCAGGAGAGCGACCTGGTCGTCAACGGCAACCAGGCGTGGGTCTCCGAGAGCAGCACCGGCCGCGTGCACCACTACGTGGCCGACGGCCTGTCCTCCCACCGCCCCGACCCGACCGGCATGCGCTCGACCGCCGACGCGGCGACGCCGGCAGCGGTCGCCGACCGGCTGCTCGCCAACATCCGGGCGTGGTCGACGGCGGTCACCACCACCTCCCCGGTCGACGTGGCCGGTCACGCCGCCTATCAGCTCCTGCTGACGCCGGACCGCTCCAGCCCGGCCGCCGCCACCTCGACGGTGTCCGACATCGTGATCGCCGTCGACGCAGCCACGGGCATGCCGGTCCAGGTGACCGTCCACGCCATCGGCCAGTCGGCACCGGCGCTGCAGCTCGGCTTCACGTCGCTCAGCTACGGCGTGCCCCCGGCATCCGACTTCGCTCCCCTGCAGGGCCTCAGCTCGTCGACCACCGTCGTGCACCCCCACGGTGGGCACCATGCCAAGCCCGACCCGGCGACCCGCCCGGCCAACGGGTCCGTCACCGGTGTCAGCCTCCTCGGGTCGCGCTGGTCGACGATCGCCGACGTCGCCCCCTCCCAGACGGCCAAGGCCCTGGGCGCCAACCGGTCCAAGATCGACGCGGTGACGACCGTCGTCAGCGGGTCGTGGGGGACCGGACGCCTGCTCTCGTCGTCGCTGATCAACGCGCTGGTGCTGCCCGACGGGCGTGTGCTCGCCGGGTTCGTGACGCCTGCGGCTCTCGAGCACGCCGCCATCGGCCGCTGATCCCCACCGACGAGCCCTCGGTGGCGACGGCGATCGCCACCGAGGGGCTGACCAAGCGGTTCGGGCAGGAGACGGTGGTCGACGGGGTCGACCTGCGGGTGCCGGCGGGGAGCGTGTTCGGCTTCCTCGGACCCAACGGGTCGGGCAAGACCACGACCATCCGGATGCTCCTCGGGCTGATCTCCCCATCGGAGGGGAGCTGGTCGCTGCTCGGCCAGCCCATGCCCTCGGCGTCGGCGGAGACCCTGGCGAGGATCGGGGCGCTCGTCGAGGGCCCGGCGTTCTACCCGTGGCTCTCGGGCCACGACAACCTGGCCAGGATCGACGCCGCCGGACCCGACGGTCAGAAGGCGACCAGGCCGGGGCGCATCGGCGAGGCGCTGGAACGGGTCGGGCTCACCGTGGCGGCCGGCAAGCGGTACAAGGCGTACTCGCTCGGCATGCGCCAGCGCCTCGGGCTGGCCGCCGCCCTGCTGCGCCAGCGGGAGCTGCTGGTGCTCGACGAGCCCACCAACGGCATGGACCCGCAGGGCACCAGGGAGATCCGCCACCTGATACGGGAGCTCGCCTCCGACGGCATCACCGTCTTCCTCTCCAGCCACCTCCTGTCGGAGATCGAGCAGGTCTGCACCGACGTGGCCGTGATGTCCAAGGGGAAACTCCTCGTCCAGGGGCCGCTCGCCGAACTCAGGGCGGTCGGCCCGGCGCGCCTGAGGGCCGGGGTCGACGACGCCGACCTCGCCGTCGAGGTGCTCGGCGGCCTGGGGCTCGGCCACGTCCGCATCGACGAGGGCGAGGTCACCGGCGACCTGGCCGCCCCGGCCGACGGGTCGCTCGGCCCGGAGCGCTGCTGCCGGGAGCTGGTGCTCGCCGGCGTCGGCGTCCGCAGCCTGGTGACCGAGCGCCCGAGCCTCGAGGACCTCTTCGTGTCCCTGACCGGGGAGGGCTTCGATGTTGCTCGCTGAGCTGCGCGCCCTGTTCCGACGGACGATCGTCAAGGTCCTCCTCGTCGTGCTGACCCTGATCCCGATCCTCCTCGCCATCGCGGTCGACGTCTCCGGTGGCCCTTCGGGTGGGCAGGGACCGACGTTCCTCGACCGCGTCTCCCACAACGGCGTGTTCGCCGCGCTCGCCGGGCTCACGGTGTGCATCCCGTTCTTCCTGCCCCTCACCATCGCCGTGGTGGCGGGCGACACGATCGCGGGTGAGGCCAGCCTCGGCACCCTCCGCTACCTCCTGACCAGGCCCGCAGGCCGGGCCCGGCTGCTCGCGGTCAAGGCGGCCACGGTGGTCGTCTTCGCGGTGGTCGCCGCCCTCCTCGTGGTGATCGGGGGTCTCGTCGCCGGTGCGGTGCTGTTCCCGCTCGGTCCGGTCATCGGCCTGTCGGGCACCTCGCTCTCGCTCGTCGACGGGATCGGCAGGACGCTCGTCGCGGGGCTCATCGTCGGGGTCTCGCTGCTCGGCCTCGGTGCCATCGGGGTGTTCGTCTCCACCCTCGTCGACACGCCCGTCCCAGCCGTGGCCATCACCGCCGGGCTGGTGGTGGCCGCGCTGATCGCCGACAACGTCTCCCAGCTGGCGTTCGCCCACCCGTGGATCTTCAGCAACGACTGGCTGGCCTTCGGTGACCTGCTGCGGACGCCGGTCACGTGGGGCGGCATCGAGAAGGACCTGCTCCTGCAGGTCGGCTACGTGGCCGTCTTCGGCAGCGCGGCGTGGGCCCGGTTCACCACCCGCGACGTCACCGCCTGAGCACCCCGTCGGGGGCCGGGTGGGGGCGCCGGGTCGGGGGGCCGGGTCTCAACCGGGTGCGTGCAGGTCGGCGTTGAGCGCCCCCCACGACCCCGTGCGCTCGCGCACCTCGAGGGCGCCGGTGACGCTGTTGCGCCACCACAGCAGCCCGGGCCGGCCGCTGAGCTCGGCGGCCTTGCGGACCGAGCCGTCCGGCAGCGTGACCCGGGCGCCTGCGGTCACGTAGCAGCCGGCCTCGACCACGCACCCGTCACCGAGGGACACGCCGATCCCCGCGTTGGCGCCGACGAGGCACCCCCGTCCGACGGTCACCTGCTCGGCTCCGCCCCCGGAGAGCGTGCCCATGATCGACGCGCCCCCCCCGACGTCGGAGCCGTCGCCCACGGTCACGCCCTGGCTGATCCGGCCCTCGACCATGGACGCGCCGAGGGTGCCGGCATTGAAGTTGACGAAGCCCTCGTGCATGACGACGGTGCCGGGCGCCAGGTGGGCGCCGAGGCGGACCCGGTCGGCGTCGGCGATCCTCACGCCGTCGGGGACGACGTAGTCGACCATGCGGGGGAAGCGGTCGACGCCGAGCACCGTCAACCAGCCGCCCTCGGACCTGACCCGGTAGCGCACCGCGTCGAGATCGGCGACGGCGCACGGACCCCGGTCGGTCCACGCCACGTTGGGCAGGACCGAGAAGATGCCGTCGAGGTTGACGGTGCGGGGGGCGACGTGGCGGGCCGAGAGGAGGTGCAGGCGCAGGTAGGCGTCGGCCACGTCGGCCGGCGACGCGTCGAGGTCGACCACTCGCTCCACGCCGACGATCCTGATCCCGCGGACCGGATCGTCGGCCGGCGCAGGCCCCGTCGCCACCGCGGCGGTGGGCTCGCCCACACCGAGCTCGGGGAACCACACGTCGAGCAGGTCGTCGCGCTCGTCGACGCTCGCCCATCCGCGACCCCATCCCTGACGTCGGACGCCGGCGTCGACCTCGGTCACGACGCCCACGCTCCGAGCCACGTGCCCATGGCCTGGTAGACCGACTCCCTGACCGGGGGCAACGACAGCACCAGGTCGTGCATGCCGTCCTCGATCCGCAGGACGGTGACGTTGCGCCCGACCGCCGGCGCCCACCTGGCGATCGAGTCCGCGTCGAGGACGGCGTCGCCGCGCCGCAACAGCTCGTCCCACCCCTTGACCGTGACGGTCCGCGTCGAGCACATGACCAGGGCGGGGACGCGCAGGTCGAGGCCGGCGTGGAGGGTCCTGTGCCCCTCGATGATCGCCGCCAGCCAGCCGAAGCGCACCGGGAAGCCGGGTGACGGCTTCCACGCCAAATCGAAGTCCCACTCGCCGTGCCGGCCGACGTGGATGGCGTCGCCGTAGTTGGAGTCCACCCCCCCGGGGAGGATCCGCTGGGGCTGGCGTCGCCCGACCGCGGCCGCCGTCCGGCCGACCAGGGCCCGGACCACCGCCGGCTGCTTGAACTCGAAGAACGGGCTGTTGAGCACCAAGCCGTCGACCGGGAGGCTCCGGCGCCGATCCAGCCAGAGCGACGCCACCAGGCCCCCGGTGGAGTGGCCCATGACCACCAGGCGGTCGTGGCCGAGGTCGGCGATGGCGTCGGCCGCCGCGTCCAGCTCCTCGAAGTAGTCGGTCAGGTCGCCGACGTAGTTCGGTGTCTGGCCGGGACGGATCGACCTCCCGTGGCGGCGCAGGTCGACCGCGTAGAAGTCGATGCCCTGCGCCGCCCACCATCCGCCCAGCTCCCGCTGGAAGAAGTAGTCGTTGAAGCCGTGCACGTACAGCACGGCTTGCGCGGAGGGGGCCGACACCGGGCGGTGCCGGACGAGAGTGGCGTTGACGGGTCCGTCGTCACCGGGTCGCAGGGCGAGGTCGGCGGCGTCGTACCCCTCGCCGAGGACGTCGGGCCGCCAGTCGAGGCTCACCTCCTCCCTCGCAGGAGCCCGCCGCGGACGGGACGTCGCGGCGACCTCAATGGGTGCGCTCCCACAGCTTGATGCCGCCGAGGATCCCGGCCGAGTTGTCGACCACGCTCACGTCCGACGGCAGGTCGTCGCCGAGGCGGACGGCGTTGCCCCCGCCGAGGAAGCAGTGGTCGAAGAAGCACAGCTGGCGCAGCGTCTCGACCGCCTCGAACACCCGCTTCAGCCACTTCTTGTGCCCCACCTGCTTGCGGGCGGCGTCCCCGATCACCTCGTTGTAGCTCTCGCCCTTGCGGAAGGGGTGGTGGGCGAACTCGAGATGGGGGAGCAGCAGCCCGTCGTGGAACAGCGCCGTGCCGAGACCGGTCCCGAGGGTCAGCACCAGCTCGAGGCCGTGCCCCGACACCACGGCGGCGCCCTGGATGTCCGCGTCGTTGGCCACCTTGGTCGGCTTGGCCAGCTCCCTGGCCAGCTCGCCCTGCAGGTCGAAGCCCGACCAGGCGGACACGAGCTTGGAGGTGGGGGCGCCCCCCGGTCCCTCGGGCGACACGAAGTGGGGGGCCGACAGGATCCGGCCGTCTCGGACCATGCCAGGGAAACCGGCCGAGACCCGGTCGTAGTGGGGCAGCGAGCGGACCAGGTCGGTGAGGACCGCCACCAGCTTGGGCGGCGGCAACGGGTAGGGCGTGTCGATGCGGACCCGGTCGCGCTCCATGGTGCCGGTCCGGTCGAGGACCGACGCCTTGAGGCCGGTCCCGCCGATGTCGATGGCCAACGTGTCGAGGCTGCCAGGGACGGCGGGGTCCGAGGTCGCCGGTTCGGGGCCTGGTGTCACCATGCGGTCGATGTTACGGGGTCGATGTCCCGGGGTCCGGGGGCCGGACGCGGTCCCGTCGGCGGACAGCTGTCACGGGTGGAAGGAGGCGATCCTGGTGCCCGCATCCAATATGGCGAGCAGCAGTTCTAGCATCGTGGGTGGGCCACAGGTTCGAAGCCCGGTGGTCGATGGGTAGTCAAGTGTGGATGGGTAGTCGAGTACCGGATTCGGGCAGCACGTCCCGGGGCCGGCGTGGTCGGGGACGGAGCCAACCAGTCCCTCTCGGAACCAGATCAAAGGTGTCGTGATGAGCAACGAGACGGGTCTCACCGACAAGGAGCGCAAGATCCTCGCCAGCCTCGCCCAGAAGGCGTCGGCTGACGACCCGGTTCTCGCCGCCGCGCTGCGCGGCAGCGGCGTCAGGCGCTGGGAGCTGCCGACGCTCCCGCCCATCCTGCGCCACTGGGCGAGCGGGCTGGTGGCGACGGTGCTCGGCCTGTGCCTGGCCGTCCTGTCGCTGTCGAACTCGCTGGTCATCGGCTACGTCGGCCTGCTCGTGATGTTCGCCGGGGCCGGCGTGGTCGTGGCCGACCAGGCCCGGATCCGCGGCGCTCGCCGCCAGATCGCCGCCGGCGGCGAGGTGGGGGACCGCTCCGAGGTCTGACCGCTCCGAGGTCTGACCGACCCTGAGGTCCAGGGTCAGGTCAGGGGTCCAGGGTCAGGTCAGGGGTCCAGGGTCAGGTCAGGGGTCCAGGGGCAGGTCAGGGGTCCAGCGGCAGGTCAGCGACCGGTGGTGGCCGCCAGAGGGTGGGCAGGCTAACCTTTTCCGAAGGTTCGCGGCGCTGCGACTCGCAGGGGTTGGAGGCAGCGCGCTCGCCCCACAACCCACCTCAACCCCCGAAACGGAGTCTCTGCATGCGCATCCTGGTACTCGGTGGTGACGGCTACCTCGGGTGGCCCACCGCGCTCCATCTCTCGGCCGTCGGCCACGACGTGGGGATCTGCGACAACCTCGTGCGTCGGGACTACGACAAGGAGATGGGCGTGGCCAGCCTGGTGCCGATCGCCTCGATCGAGGATCGTGTGGCGGCATGGGGCAAGGCGTCGGGCAAGAAGCTCGAGACCTACATCGGCGACCTGTGCGAGGCCGACTTCGTCCACCGGATGATCCGCGAGTTCGAGCCCGACACGATCGTCCACTTCGCCGAGCAGCGCTCCGCGCCCTACTCCATGATCGACCAGAGCCACGCGGTCTACACCCAGACCAACAACGTGGTCGGCAACCTCAACGTGCTCTACGCCATCGGCGACATCAACCGGGACATCCACCTGGTCAAGCTCGGCACCATGGGCGAGTACGGCTACCCCAACATCGACATCGAGGAGGGGTGGATCGAGATCAGCCACAAGGGCCGGACCGACCGCATGCTCTACCCCAAGAAGCCCGGGTCCTTCTACCACCTGTCCAAGGTGCACGACAGCCACAACATCGAGTTCGCCTGCCGGATCTGGGACCTCAAGGCGACCGACCTCAACCAGGGCATCGTCTACGGCCAGTGGACCGAGGAGAGCGCCGACGACCCGGCGCTGCAGACCCGCTTCGACTACGACGCCGTGTTCGGCACCGTGCTCAACCGGATGGTCATCCAGGCCACCCTCGGCCATCCCCTGACCGTGTACGGGGCCGGCGGCCAGACCCGCGGCATGCTCAACGTGGTCGACACCCTCGAGTGCGTCCGCATCGCCTCGGAGAACCCGGCGGCGCCCGGCGAGTTTCGCGTGTTCAACCAGTTCACCGAGTCGTTCTCGGTCCTCGAGATGGCCAACATCGTGGCCCACGCCTTCCCGGGCGAGGCCAGGATCGAGCACGTCGAGAACCCCAGGGTGGAGGCCGAGCAGCACTACTACAACGCGGTGCACAGCGGGCTCATCGACCTCGGCCTGAAGCCGCACCTGCTCAACGACACCCTGATCGACGACCTGTTCCACGTGGCCGAGCGCCACAAGGACACGGTCAACCTCGACGCCATCCGCCCGACCGTGAAGTGGCGATCGACGTCGAGCGAGCTGTCGAGCCAGAAGTGAGCGTCGAGAGGCGGGCTCACTGAGCACCGCCTCCCTCCCTCTCGAACGAGCCGCCCCCGCCACCGCGCCGGCGCACGTCGGCGCGCCGCGGAGGTGGTCGCTCGCGGTCGTCGGCCTCGCCGTCGTGCTCGCCGCCGTGCACGTGGTGGCCATCTGGCACCGCTACGCCGTGGGATCCTTCGACGACGACGCCAACTACATCCTCACCGCACGGGCCCTCCTCGCCGGGCAGGGCATCACCGGCCACCTGGTGAGCGGGGACGTGGTCGTCGCCGGCTACCCGCCCGGGTTCCCGCTGCTGCTCATCCCGATCGAGTGGGCCTTCCACGGGTCGTTCACCGCGTTGCGCCTGGCCTCGGCCGTCAGCTACCTGGCGGTCATCCCGCTCATCTGGCACTACCTCGGCCGTCGGGGCGTGGCCGTCGGCCTGCGGGCGGCCACCGTCGTGTTGATCGCCCTCAACCCGGTGCTCGGCACCTTCTCGACCATGGTCATGGCCGAGACGCCCTTCCTGCTCTGCTCGCTCCTGCTGCTCGTGGCCGTCGACCGCTGGGCGGCCTCGGAGCGGGCCGTGGACCCGACCGGGCTGGCCGTGGTCATCCTCGCCGGCGGGGCCATCTGGTTGAAGGAGGCGGGCGCCGGGCTGGTCGTCGGCCTGGTCGTCTGGCTGGCCCTCCGACGCGAGCTGCGCCGGGCCCTGCTGGTGGCGGGCTCGATGATCGCCCTGCTGGTGCCCGTCGCCATCGGCCGCCTCGCCTCCGGCGTGCCCCTCCTCGGCACCCGGTACTCGACCGAGCTCGGTGGCTACTACGGCGGCGGCGTGGTCGGCCGGCTGGTGCACGTGCTGCCCGCCGCGCTGGCGACCTACGTGACCAACGCGCTGCCCCGCAGCATCCTCCCCTTCGGCTCCCCCTTCCCCCAGACCCTGGGCTGGTTCCACGTCTACGAGGGCATCGGCGTGGTGATCTCGGCCCTCACCGTCGCCGGGTTCGTCGTCACCGTTCGCCACTTCCGCGACGTGGCCGTCGTCGCCGTGCCGGTCTACGTCTTCGAGACGCTGCTGTGGCCGGAGGTCAACGAGCGCAGGGTCGTGCTGATCCTGCCCCTGCTCCTCGCCTGGTTCGCCATCGGCTCGTGGTGGGCGGCCAAGGCGCTCGTCGGTGTCACCCGGTCGGTGCTGGCCGCAAGGGGGCGCCGAGCCGTGAGCGTCCTGCCCCCACTCGCCCCGGTCCACCGCATGGCCCTCGGGGCCATCGGCCTGGCCGTCGCGGCCGTCGCCGTCGTGATGCCGCTCGGACGGCAGTTCCCCCGTGACTACCTCTTTGCCCTCGGGGTCGACAGCTCCCAGCCGCAGGGCTCCAGGTACATGGACGTCCTCCGCTCCCTCGGCGAACCGTCGGACACCGTCGAGACGGACTACCGCTTCACGACGGCCCTCTTCACCGGGCACGTCACCGCCTGGAACGCCTTCCAGAACACCCAGAACAACGGCTGCTCCGCCGGGACGATCACGTCCTCCCTCGCAGGCGACCGCGCCGCGTACCTGCTCCTCGGGGCGGTCAACAAGCCCGGCACGATCGACAGCCCCTGCCTGCTGCAGTGGGCGTCGTCGACGCCCGCCTCCGCCGTCCGGCTGCTGCGCACGAGCAGAGACCTGGCCTCGGTCTTCGAGCTGATCGGACCGGGCACCGCGCACCCCGATCTGACGGATCTCACCGCGAACGCCGACCTGGCCGCGTCGGGTGGCCTGGCCGACGTCGCCGTGGCCCCCTCCGCGACGAGCGACGTGGCCGGATCGGCGGTCCAGACCGTCGCCGCCGGGCGCGCCGGGCGGATCTCCTGGACGTGGCCGACGCTGCGTCCGCTCTCGCAGGTGTCGGTCGGCGAGGCCGGAGCGCTCCGCGGCCGGGCCGACGGGGTCGACCTGCAGATCCTGCTCAGCGGCGGCGTCTGGGAGACGGTGGCCTACTCGACCACCGCCGTGGGTGACGGTGAAGGCAGCGCCCCGTTCCTGCTCGCTACCCTTCCGGTCGGGACCCGGGCGCACGGTGTCCGGGTCGTCGTCCACGGTCACGGGCCGGTCGTCGCCCTCGACGTGCATGCGCTCGGCGCGACCGGGAGCCACGGATGACCCAGACAACCGGCGAACCCATGGTGCCCGGCCAGACGGTGCCCGGCCAGATGGTGCCCGACGAGCCGGGCGCGACCGACTCGCCGGTGGTCACCGAAGGGCCGGCTGCGGGCCGCTTCGCCGCCATCCGGCGCTCCCCGCTCGTCCGGCGCATCACCGGCTACTCCGCCGGGTCGGTGATCGCCGCGTTCACCAGCGAGGTGGCCTTCGCCGGCGTGTTCGGCGGCCTCCACGGCGGCACCACCTGGGCGTCCGTCGCCGGCTTCGTCGGTGGTGCCGTGCCCAACTACTTCCTCAACCGGCGATGGGCGTGGAAGGACCGTCGCGGTCGCAGCCCGCGCAGCGAGGTCCTCCTCTACGCCGCGGTCTCGATCGCCAGCTTCCTCGTCTCGATCGTGTTCACGAGCCTCGTCGAGGACTGGGCACGAGACTTCGCCACCACGCCGAGCGTCCGCGCCCTGCTGGTCGACGCCGCCTACCTGGCCGTGTCGGGCGTCTTCTTCGTCGGCAAGTTCGTGGCCTACGAGTTGATCGTGTTCACCAAAGGCCCCGGCGGGCGGCCAGGTTCGCCCGAGCCACGGGGCGAAGCCGCCACCACGTCGTCAGGATGACCCGCGCGAAGCGGGCCCCGTAGATCAGGTTCCTGCCCTTCTTGGTCTCGCCGGCGGCCCGCTGGTACATGGTGGCCGGGACCTCCTTGACCACGAAGCCGTTGGCGATCACGTTGATCAGCATCTCGGAGGTCTGGTACTGGGTCTGGCGCAGCTGGACCTTGGCGGTCACCTCGGCGCGCATGGCCCGCAGGCCGTTGGCCGGGTCGGTGATCCTGGTGCCCGTCAGGATCGAGAGCACGCGGGCGAAGAGCACCACGCCGACCTTGCGCACCGGGTCGGTGGTGTGGGTCGTGCCGAGCCGGCGGGACCCGTTCACGAAGTCGGCGTCACCGGCCAGGATGGGCCCGACGAGCGCCGGCAGCTCCTGGGGGTCGAACTGGCCGTCGGCGTCGGCGGTGGCGATGATCGCCGCGCCCCGCTCCCTCGCCACCCGGTAGCCGGTGCGGAAGGCCGTGCCCTGGCCCAGGTTGATGGGGAACCGGCAGACCAGCGCCCCGGCCCCCTTGGCCTCGGCCTCGGTGGCATCCCGGGAGCCGTCGTCCATCACGAGGGTCTCGACGCTCAGGCCGCAGATCGTCTCGGGCACCGACCGCACCACGTCGGCGACGGCGTCCTCCTCGTTGAGGGCGGGGATGACCAGCACCACGTCGGCCCCCTTGCCGGGATGCTCCGCGAGAAAGGTCGCGACCGCCTCGTTCGCGATCTCCTCGGAGCGGGCCGGGTCCCGGATGGCCCCCGTGTCGAGCGGGGCCCTGCGCAGGGGGAAGGTCATAAGCCGGGCACTCTACGCGCTCACGACCCGCGCCCACCGGTTGGCCTCCTCGTGCCGACCGGCGGAATCGACGCTCTGCGTCCCGGCCCGGTCGCTAGCGTGCCCGGGTGCCCGACGTTCGGACGTGGAGACCATGATCGACCCCCGACTTCTCCTCGACGACTTCGAGCGCACCGCAGACCGGTTGGCCCGCAAGCGCGTCGACCGGGTGTCGCTCGAGGCCGCCCGTGACCTGGTGGTCGAGCGGAGGAGCCGGCTCACGGAGGTCGACGCCGCCCGCCGGGTGATGAACACCGGCTCGGCGGAGATCGGCCGGCTGGTGCGCTCCGGGGATGCCGCTGCGGCCGACGCGACCCGCCGGCACCTGGCGGACACCAAGGCGAGCCTCGAGGGGCTGGAAGCCGACCTGCGCGACGTGGAGGCGCGCCTCGAAGACGCCATGGCAGCCATCCCCAACGTGCCCGACGACGACGCCCCCGACGGGGCCGGCGAGGAGGACAACGTCGTCGTCGCCACCCACGGGTACGACCCCGCCGACTACGAGCGCCGGGCGTGGCGGCCGCACTGGGAGGTGGGCACCGCCCTCGGCATCGTCGACCCCGAAGCGGCGACCAGGCTGAGCGGCGCCATGTTCACGGTGCTCAGGGGCGGGGGCGCCCGGCTGCTGCGGGCGCTGGTCAACTTCGCCCTGGACCTGCACCGAGACCGCTACGAGGAGACGGTCGTCCCGCACCTGGTGCGGACCGAGGTCATCTCCCGTACCGGGCATCTCACCAAGTTCGACACGCAGGCCTACCGTCTGCGCGACGACGACCTGTGGCTGCTGCCCACCGGGGAGGTGGCCCTGATGGGGCTCGGCCAGGACCAGATCCTCGCGGAGGCCGATCTGCCGAAGCGGGCGATGGCCTACACGGTCTGCTGGCGGCGGGAGGCCGGCGCGGCCGGCAAGGACACCCGCGGCCTGCAGCGGCTGCACGAGTTCCACAAGGTCGAGCTCGTGACCCTCTGCACCCCCGAGACGAGCCACGCCGAGCTCGGGGTGCTGCGGGCCGACTGCGAGCGTGCCCTGCAGATCCTCGAGCTGCCCTACCGGGTGCTCGACCTGTGCACGGCGGACCTCACCTTCTCCTCCACCCGGGTCTTCGACCTGGAGGTCTACTCGCCCGGCGTCGACCGGTGGCTCGAGGTGGCGTCGGTCAGCCGGATCGGCGACTTCCAGGCCCGCCGCGGCGCCATCCGCTTCCGCCGGGAAGCCGGGGGCACCGAGCTCGTCCACTCCCTCAACGGCTCGGGGCTGGCCACGCCGCGCATCTGGGCCGCCGTGGTCGAGCACGGCCAGCAGCCCGACGGCACCGTCCGGGTCCCCGCCGCACTGGTGCCCTACGTCGGTGGCGAGGTCCTCACCGCCTGAGGCGACCGGCTGCCCTGCACCGCGCCCTCGGCGCGGGGCTACACCGCGCCCTCGGCGCGGGGCTACACCGCGCCCTCGGCGCGACGGGGCTACACCGCGCCCTTGGCCCCGCCGTAGGGCAGCGGGTCGAGGCGGTGCACCTCGGGGGCGGCGGCCATCAGGCCCTTCAGCGACTCGCCGATGGCCGCCATCGTGGAACCTTTGCCGTGGGCGTCGAGCGCCTCGGAGCTGGCCCACTTCTCGATCATGACCAGCTGGTCGCCGTCGCGGTGGAGGGCGTAGAGCTCGCAGCCCTCCTCGGCGTGCACGGCGGGGATGTGCTCGCCGAAGGCGGCGGCGACCGCGTCGGCCCGGCCTTGCTTGGCGTGCAGATTGGCGACGACGACGACGGACATGCGGACCCCCGGGAGCTCGGAACGGCACCGCAGCCGGCGCCGTCGGCGACGCTACCAACGCTCGGGGGCTCCCCGGCCCACCGGGCGGTCAGGGACGGGGGCGACGGCCCGCTCGATCGCCGCCAGCAGCGAGCGGGACGACGCCTCGATGCCGAAGCGCGCCGCCACCTTCGTCCGCAGCGCCCGCCTGGCTGCAGCGGGCACGGCCATCGCGGCGGCGACGGCGCCGGCCAGCTCGTCGGGATCGCCAGGATCGGCGATCAGCTCGGGAAGCAGCGTCGACTCGGCCAGGCCACCGAGGCCGCTCGACGCGACCGGCACGCCGCACGCCTGCGCCTCGATGGCGCTCAGCCCGAGACCCTCGGGCCGCACCGAGGGGCAGACCGCGGCGGAGGCCGCCGCATAGAGGCGGGCCATGGCCGTCCTGGACCTCGCCGGGGGGATCAGCCGGCAGCGTGGGCTGGCACGCACCAGGGCGCGGAGGGCGACGTGCTCGGCGGTCGGGGTCGACCAGGGGGAGAGGTGGTCGGTGACGAGGATCCGGGCGCCGGCGAGCGCCGGCCGGGAGGCGGCCACGCACAGCTCGGCGATGCCCTTCTTGGCCATCAGGCGGTTGGGGCACAGCACCAGCCCGGGTTCCGGCTCCGGCACGGCGGTGAGGAACGCCCCGTGCACCCACGGGTCGACCACCACGGCCGGTGACCCACCCAGCGCCTCGGACGCCGCACTGGCCAGCGCCGAGCTGACCGCGGCGACGACGGCCCGACCGAGGGGTGGCGGACCGAGGGGTGGCGGACCGAGGGGTGGCAGACCGCCGGGCCCGAGGCCCCAGGCGTCCGGCCAGTTGTGCAGGAGGTGGACGGTGGGACCGTCGACGTGATGCTGCCAACCCGGGCGGTTGTTGAGCACCACCACGTCCGGGGCGAGCCGCTCGACCACGCCGGCCAGCTCCTCGGGCCGCTCGAAGGTGACCTGCGCGTCGAGGATCGGACCACCGGGGATGGTCGCCACCCAGACCTGGTGCTCGCCGGCCAGCGCGTCCGCCCACCCGGCCAGCAGCAGCTCGAGGGCGCCCCCCTCGGCGTGGACCGGAGCGAGGTCCGTGCCGACGAGGAGGATCCGCATGCCGGTTGCGACCCTACCGGTGCGTCCGACCGGGCCTCAGCGGCAGGGGCCGGTCTCGACCGACTGCGCCAGGCCATCGACGATCCCGCCCCAGCCGACCGCCTCGAGATCGAGTGCGTCGACGTCCAGGCGCAGCTCGTCGACGGCGACCTGCCCGAGCGTCACGGCACTACCGTGCTCATCGAGGGCGACGCCGGCGACAAGGCCAAGCGCTTCGCCAACTACGTGACCCACATCACCGACCTTTCGCCGGCGGCGGCGGCGATCATCCACGGTGACGCGGTGACCGGGATCATCCACCGCTGGCTCGGCGCCGACTGCTGGTCGGCCGAGTCGGAGCGCTTCGGCTACGTCTACCAGGTCGCCAGGCCGGGCCGGGAGGGCAGCTACTCGCGCATCGGCTGGCACGGCGACTGGCAGTCGAGCCCCCACATCGCCATGTGACCGGCCACGGCCGTCACCATCCACCTCGACGCCACCAGCCCGGCCAACGGCTTCCTCCGGGTCGTCCCCGGCAGCCAGCGCTGGGCCACGCCACCGCCGTACGAGAACGTCGACGGCGCCGTCGCGCCCGAAGGCGCCGCCCCCGCCGGGGGCTACACCGACTCCCCACCGCCTGCGCCCATGCCGCTCGGGTTCGAGAAGGTCCCCGGGGAGATCGGGGTCTACGCCGAGCGGGGCGACATCCTGTTCCACGACTGCTACCTGTGGCACTCGGCGGCCGTCGCCACCGACCCCGCGGTCAGGCGCAGGCACGTGCGGGGCAGCTGGTACGCCGGCGCCGAGCCGGCCAACTTCGGGGCGTCAGACTTCGTCAAGAACGCGGCGCGGTAGGCGCACGGGTGGCGGGGGGCGCGTCCGGTGGGTGGGGCGCGTACGGTCTGCGGTCGTTCGGCGGGGATCGAGGTTTCTGCGGTCGATGGACGGTGCCCGGCGCGGTCCCGGGTCCGCAGATTTGCGCTCGCCGCAGCGCCGGCGGCTGCTCAACCCGACGGGGGATGGCGGGCGTGCCAGTGGTGGGCCACCTCGATGCGCCGGCAGATCCAGACACGCTCGCGGGCGAGCATGTGGTCGATCAGCCGCTCGAGGCCGGCGAGGTCCGCGGGGTCGGCGAGCGGGGCGCTCGGCTTCTCGCTGGGCACGGCGTGCTCACACGCCCAGATAGGTCACCGCGGAGACGGGGGAAGCCAGGAGGGGCACGTGGTAGTGGCGGTCGTCGGCCAGCACCACCACCGCGGCGACCCCGGCCAGGAAGTCGCCGCCGGTCTCCCACGCGATCCGATACGTGCCGGTCGGGAGGCCATCCGCCAGGTCGGAGATCCGGCCGGTGTTGTCGGTCGTCCCGCCGGCGACCAGGTCGCCGGAGACGGCGGTCACCGTCACCTGCACATCGACCAGCGGGCCGCCGGCCGCGGCGTCGAGCACGTGGGTGGAGAGGCTGGGCATCTCAGCAGCCTCGTCGTGCGGTTCGGGAGGGTGATGTCGGCACGTTCCCAGCGTTCCAGGGCGGCGAGGTGGCGTCCAGCGCTTCCTCCCCGCGATCCCCACCGGGCCCGCACCCGGGGAGGTCGTTCCCCTCCGTCGACGTCGCCGGTAACACGGTGTTCACGCCGGCCACACCGGACCCCAGGCCGACGGCACGACCAACCACGACGAGACGTACACCACCGCCATGACGGGCGTGGTCGTCGAGGTCGACCCGGCCACCGGGACCGTCGTGGTGCTCGACGCCGTCTCGGTCCTCGACTGCGGGGTGGTCATCAACCCCAAGGTGGTCGAGGGCCAGCGGCGGGGCGGCTTCATCCAGGGTCTCGGCACCGCCCTGCTCGAGGAGGCCCGCTACAGCCCCGACGGGCAGCCGCAGTGCTCCACCCTGCTCGACTACACCATCCCCACCGCGCCCGACTGCCCCGACCTGCGCGTGGTGCTGCGCCCTGTCCCCTCCGGGCTGCTCGGCGAGTTCCGGGGGATGGGCGAGATCGGCGTCATCGCCGCCCCCGCGGCCATCGTCGGCGCGGTGTCCGACGCCCTCGTCCCGCTCGGGGTGCAGCTGCGCAGCACCCGGGCCCACGCCGCCGAGCTGCGCCGCCTGGTCAGGGCGGCCGGGTGGCGGCCCGACTCGGCGGCCTGGTCGCGGGGCTGACCGGCCGCCCCTCAGTCCCGCACGCTCGGACCGTGCCCCTGTTCCGGCCCCTGTGGTCCCGGGAGCGCGGCCCGGCGAGCGAAGAGCTCCTCGGCGGCGGCCTGGGCGTCGGCCCGGACGGCGGTGGGGTCGAAGGTCGTCGGGGTCCCGTCGGTGAGCAGCGGGGCGCCGTCGACCCAGACGTGGCGCACGTCGCGTCCCGACGCCGAGAAGACCAGATGGGCGGCGACATTGGAGTCAGACCCCCGGAGCAGCGGGGTGGTGTGCAGGCCGCGCCGGTCGACGGCGATGACGTCGGCCCGCTTGCCGGGCTCCAGGCTGCCCGTGACGGCGTCGAGGCCCAGCACCTTGGCCCCTTCGATCGTGGCCATGGCGAGCACGTCCCACGGGTCGCCGGTCGTCGGGTCGAGGGTCGACACCTTCTGCGACAGCGACGCCACCTTCATCTCCTCGAGCAGGTCGAGGTTGTTGTTCTCCTTCTCGCCGTCGCTGCCGAGTCCAACCGCAACCCCCGAAGCGCGCAGCGCCCCGACCCTCGCCGGTCCCGACGACAGCTTCATGTTGGAGCAGGGGCAGTGGGCGACCGACGTGCCGGTCTCGACTCGAGCAGCGCCCGGTTGGTGTCGAGGGTCTCGAAGTAGTCGTAACCCTCGGCGTCCGCCACGTAGGGCACGAGCGTGGCCCGCAGGCCGATCGACGCCGCCTCTGTGGCCGAGCCTTCCATGTAGCGCCACATGTCCATCACCGAGGTGGTGCCGGCGAGCACCGACTCGGCGTAGCACTGCCGCGACGCCACCGCGGCGATCTCCGGGGTGAGGGCGCGGTGCGCCGGGTCGACGTAGGTCTCCAGCCAGTCCCACAGGGCCAGGGACTCGGCGGTGCCGCGCAGCAGCCCGGAGTGCAGGTGGCAGTTGTGCAGACCGGGGAGCACGGCGAGCTCCCCGACCTCGATGATGCTCGCCCCCTCGCTGCGGGATCAGCGGCGACCTCGGCGTCGGCCCCGACGGCCACGATGGTGTCGCCCTCGAAGAGCACCGAGCCTCCTTCGATCACGTGAAGGGGCCGGTCCATCGGCAGGACGAAGCCGCCCCGCAGGAGGGTGCTCACCGCGAGCAGGCGCGGTGCTGATGGTGAGCACGCCGGGGCGCGCTCACGTTGCGATCCCACCCAGCCAGGCGTCCACGCCCGCCAGGCCCGACGCGACCACATCCCCCGGCGCGCCCGACGCCTGCAGCGACGCCCTGGCCACGCCGGCGAGCACGGCATCGTCGAGAGCGAGGTCGTCCCGGCACAGCTGGTACTCCTCGAGGATCCCGGGCCCGAACAGCAGCGGGTCGTCGGCGTTGATCGAGCAGCGGACACCGGCTTCGAGCAGCAGAGGGAGGGGATGCCGGGCCATCGTCGCCACCACCCCGAGCGCCACGTTGGACGTTGGGCACATGTCGAGGCAGGTGCCGGCGTCGGCGAGGCGGGCCACGAGGTCGGGGTCCTCGACGGCGCGCACGCCGTGCATGACCCGGTCGGCCCGGCATTCGTCGATGCAGCCGACGACCGACGCCGGCCCGGCCAGCTCACCGCCGTGCGGGGCGGAGAGGAGCCCTGCGTCCACGGCGATGCCGAACGCCTCGGCGAAGGGCTCGGGCGGCCAGTCGGCCTCGTCGTTGGCCAGGCCGAAACCGACCACCCCACGTCCTGCGTAAGAGGCCGCCACCCTGGCCAGGCGCACGGCCTCGCTCGGGTCGGCGGTCCGGTCGGCGGCGACGATCAGCCCGCCGCCCACGCCGAGCGCCGCCCCGGCGCCGGCCAGCTCGTCGATCGTGATCTCGATGGCCGCCTCCACCGACCCGTGGACGGGCTCGTAGCGCACCGGGTAGAGCGCCGGCTCGACCCAGGCGACTCCGTCCCTGGCCGCGTCCTCGACGACCTCCCTGACCAGGCGCCGGAGGTCAGCTTCGGTCCGCAAGACCCTGCAGGCCGCGTCGTACATGCCGGCGAAGGCCGTGAAGCTCCCGAACCCCCGGATCGGCGGGACGTCGATGCCCTGCTGGCCGGCGAGCTCGGCGAGGGTGCCCGGGCGCATGGCGCCCTCGAGGTGGAGGTGGAGGTGGCCCTTGGGGAGGGCGGCGAGGTCCCGGGCGGCGGTCACGACCGGGCATTCTGCGTCGTCACGGTGACGCGTGTGGCATCCGGCGCGTGACGGCTCCGTGAACGTCCCGGCACCGCGGCTCCGGCCGGTGGCCGCTACGCTCCTCGGGTCGCGGGTGGTCCATCGAGCTTCGTCCCGCGTGCCCGCCCCTGTCGCTTAAGGGATAGAGCAGCTCTCTCCTAAAGAGCAGATCTGGGTTCGAGTCCCAGCGGGGGCACCAGCGAAAGTCCAGCTCAACGACCTGATCTAGGCCCCGCCGGTAGACGTGAACAGCGCTATCCCTAGCCAAAAGCCCTAATGAACCTAGCGTTCGACCTCGCGGGCACCGTGCGCCCTGGAAGGGCGTGTGGGAGATCCGGCCAGGCGGGGGAAGCACGGTCGGCCGGACACGGCCAGGCTGACCGTCAGCGGCCTCGTCGACCGCCATCTCGACAACCTCGAGTGGCTTGGCCGGTCACCGAAGACCATCCACACCGAAGGTCCAACAGGATCGCCCCGCATCGGTCGGCGACGATGCGCAGGAGGGTGGACTTTCCTACGGACCGTGGACCTTCCAGGAGAAGCACTGGGTCGTCGGCGAGCCGATCGAGCGCCAGTGGGAGGACCCGTCGGGCGACGATGCCGGACAACGTGGGTGGCAGAGGCGAACGCTACCTCGAGTGAGAGATTTGGAGCCGTCTCGAGGTGAGACATGGAGGGTGTCGGATGAGAGATTTGGAGCAGCCGAAGGAGTGGATCGGATGGCGGAACCCTGTCCAGGCCGCCCGGTACCGCGAGCGTGGTTATGTACGTTGGTGCGCGTGCTGGTGCTGGGTCCCGGGGGTGCCGGTAAGAGCACGTCCGCCCTCGGGCTGGCGGCCGCCACGGGGGCGGAGTGGATCGAGATCGACAAGCTGTTCTGGCAGCCTGGGTTGAGGCCTTTGAGCGTTCAGGACTGGGTGGGGCTTCAAGAAGCCACCTTCGCCGGTGACGGCTGGATCGCCGACGGCGACCTCGGTCCGTATGATGCCGTCGGGGTGCGGCTCGGCCTGGCCGACGCGGTCGTGGTTCTCGACGTGCAACTGTGGCGATGCGCCTGGCGTTCTCTGCGCCGGTCCCGTGAGCGTCTCGACTACTGGAGATGGCTCCTGACGTGGCGCCGAAGGTGGCGACCCCGCCTGCTCGAGGCGGCGGCTTGTCCCCCGGGCGTGGAGCTGTTCGTCGTGAGGACCGCCGCCGAGCAGCTACGGGTTGTCGAGCGGCTTGCCTCGTCTGGTTAGCGTCCGGCGAGTGCGTGTTTGTCGCCACTTTCTTGAAGGGCGGCGGGAGCGACAGACTGATCTGCATTAAGGGACACCCGACGACCGCCCCGTCCACCACACTGGCGAGGTGACCCGCCCCGGCCAGATCGTGGTCCTGAACGGCGCGCCGCGCTCGGGGAAGTCCACGCTCGCCAAGGCGATCCAGGACACCGGGCCTGGCATCTGGGTGAACCTCGGTGTCGACGCTTGGATGCTTGCCACCTCCGAGCATCTGCGTCCGGGGATCGGGCTTCGACCGGGTGGCGAACGTCCGGACCTCGAAGCGGCGGTCGCCGCGTTGTACGCGGAGTTGTACGAGTCGATCGCGGCGAACGCCCATCTCGGGATGAGCGTGGCCGTGGACGTGGGTCATCACGAGTCCTACTCCAGGCCCCTCGGCGTCCTAGCCGACTGCGCCCGACGCCTGGCCGGCCTACCGGTCCTCTGGGTGGGTGTGCGCTGCTCTCTCGACGTGATCTGGCAGCGTCGTGCCAGGTCGTGGAATCAGCCGTTGGAATCGGCCAACGCTGAACTGCGGGCCGCCGTCGAGCGTTGGCAGCAATCGGTGCATGCGCATGGTGCTTACGACCTGGAAGTCGACACCTCCACGATGGCTCCGAGGGAATGCGCCGAGGTCATTGCTGCCAGGCTCGCCGAGGGCCCGGGAACCGCGTTTGCGAGGCTCACGGGTAGGGCGCGGCAGCCCTGACCGCTGCGTTGGGCTCATCAAGACCATGCGTCTGTCGCTCGGCGCGCACACGATATGACGCAGACGTTTTCGGTATGGCCGCCCCGCCGACGGCAGGAGTCTGCGGGTGCGCTCGGAGGCTGAGCACGGGCACAGCCACCCCCGGCGGGTTGAAGGAGGCGACGTCGGTCTGCGCAGCGCCTGGCTGGGAAAGTCGGGGGCGGTGCGGGTCGGGGTGGCCTACGGTCGTGCAGCCCGGAGAGCGGGAGGGGTCAGGGTGGAGATTCGTCGGGCGGACAGGCTCGCTGACATGGTCCTCTTGCAACGGCTCGCAAGCCGACTCTGGCCGGCTGGGGGCCATCATCCCGGTGGTCTGGGATGGGCGTTGGCGATCGACGAGGGACCCGGTCACCTGCAGCTGGCTGTTGAGGGGGCCGAGCCGGTCGGGTGGGCAGGACGGTCCGGCGCCGTCGCCGAGGTTCACGTTGCCGCCGAGCATCCCGAGGCGGCCGCCCCGTTGCTGGAGGCAGTTCAGTCCGGGCCGGGCGAGCAACCGAGGTCGTTGCTCGTCTTCGACGGCGACGAGGCCCTGCAACGGTTGGCTGAGGCGTCAGGATTGGTGCCGGACCCTGCGCAGCCGCCCGTGTACGGGATGTTCCACGACGCCATCCCCGAGCCGCCGCCGGCCCCAGCGGGCTACCGGATCAGAGGCCTCGCATCGGGTGAGGAAGCCGCCCGGGTCGAGGCGCACCGTGCGGCGTGGCGCCCGGCCACGCTTCCGCTGCCCGCCGACGCTCTCGCGTCCGTCCCACCCGAAGCGACCAGCAAGTTCACTTACGAGAAGTTCCGCTGCGTCCAAGGCGCCTGGCTCTACGAACCGGAGTTCGACCTGGTCGTCGAGGCAGCCGACAGCACCCTGGCAGGCTGCTGCACCGTGTGGTGGGACCCGAACCTGGGCGTTTCCGAGATCGAGCCCCTCGGCGTCCTCCCCGAGCACCGCCGACATGGCCTCGCGACCGCCCTGTGCCTGACCGCCGCGGGCCTCGTCGGCGAACATGGCGGCAGGCAGGTCTTCATCAACGTCGGTCCCGATGAGGACTACCCGGTCCCCGCGATGACCTACGCCAGCGCTGGCTTCCGGACCGTCCGGCGAGCGACAACTTGGGCTCAGCGATAGCAGCCACCCCAGCGCCCGATCAATCGAACGGCGTTCCTGCACGAGACGACAGCGTCCCGTCCGAGCCGCACCAATCAGACGGGAGCGGCGTCGTCTCGCCGCGAACGACGGCGGTCACGGCGGCCGTCGCTACCGTGGGTTGCTGGTCGACCGTCGCCTAGCCTTTGTTTGATGGTGCTCGGAGCAGGGCTTGCCCGGCTGGGCGGCTACCCGTTCGAGGTGCGTCACAGCAGAGGGGCACTGGTGCGTGCGCAGGCCGCAGCCGGCATCGCCGCCGACGCATTCGTCTACTTTCGTCAACTGTTCTCAGGAGTCGAGCCCGACATCGCTCTCATCGTCGCCGACGAGGCGGATTGGGAGAGCAGGCAGCCATACGGGCTGCCGTTCTTCGACCACGACGATCAGGTTCGTCCCGGCATCCTCGTGATGCCCGCTGGGAGCGGGGACTTCTGGGTGGCCATCGGCGAAGACCTCCGTGAGGCCTCGCCAGGCGCCTTCAGACGACTCCTCGCGACGTACCCCGACGGCGCAGGCGGTGTGGACCTCCAGCCCTTCTTCGACCTCATCACGCTCCATGAGCTCGGCCATGCGTTCGAGGTGCTCGGAGATCTCAGGTTGCCCACGTTTTGGTTGGGTGAGATCTTTGCCAACCTGGCTTTGCACGCGTTCGTCGCCACCAGGAAGCCGGACAGCCTGCAGACGCTGGAGGTGCTGGCCACCGTGGGAGTGCAGAGTCGGCGTCTTGGCGCTCGGATGCGCGCCGAGGGCTACAGCACCCTGGAGGAGCTCGAGACCCATTACACGGGTGGCGATAACCCGATGGACCCGCTCAACTACGTCTGGTACCAGTACCGATGGCAACGCATCGCTGCGAAGGTGTTCGAGGCCGACGGTGAGGACAGCCTCGTTCGCTTCTGGGACTGCTTCCACGCAACCGATCACCTCTATCCCGGTGACGTTACGGCGGCGACGTTGGCCCCGCTACTCAGCGATGAGGTGAGCCGGACCCTCGGTCGGGCCGTGCAACGCTGGCGATAGAGCCGTCCTGCCGGGACGGCGTCTGGTACAGCGAGGCTATCCGCATGTCGCGGAGCCACGCCGATCGACGGGAATGAGCGCCGGCGGAACCACCACCGAGCGTGACTCGGTGGTCATAGTTGTTGGTCGGGTCGAACGGCGCAGCCCCTGAACCTCGACGCTGAGGAGTTGGCACGGCTGGCGCCTACGCTCAGCGGAGGTGTGGACCCCGAGGGCGGGCAGGGAAATGACCAGCCCGCAGTTGTACGACACCATCGGAGCGACCTACTCCGTGACTCGGCGCAGTGATCCGCGGATCGCCGCGAGGATGTGGGCTGCGCTTGGCGATGCGCGGACGGTGTTGAACGTCGGGGCCGGCACCGGCTCCTACGAGCCCCCCGACCGCCATGTCATCGCAGTCGAACCGTCGGCGGTCATGCGGGCACAGCGACGCGCCGCAGCGCCGTGCGTGGCTGCCACCGCGGAGAGCCTCCCGTTCGAGGACCAGTCCTTCGACGCCGCGATGGCCGTGAGCACCATTCACCACTGGCAGGACCCGATCCGCGGGCTGCTGGAGATGCGGCGCGTGGCTCGCCGCGTGGTGGTGTTCACCTACGACGCGACTGGCACCGGATGGGCTACTCGATTCTGGCTCACTCGGGACTACCTCCCCGAGTTCGCTGACCTTCTCGTCGGCCGGCCTTCGCTGCCCGAGTTGGCCGGCGCGATCGGAGCCCGCATCGAGCCGGTCCTCATCCCGTGGGATTGCACGGACGGCCTCTTCGAGGCCTACTGGCGCCGACCCGAGGCGTACCTGGACGATCGTGCACGTCGCGGAGTATCGGTTTGGGCTCGAGTCGGCCTGGAGGCCGAGCAGCGCGCCGTGCGCGGGCTTCGCGGTGACCTTCTTTCAGGCCGGTGGGCCGAACGCAACCGCGACCTCGTCACTCTCGACGCAGCAGAGCTTGGTCTTCGCCTGCTTGTAGCGTGAGCGCCCTCGCCGAACGGCGGCCAGCAGCCGGTGGTCCCCGCGCCACAACTCCGGCGCATCCCGTCAACCGTTCCACTGCGAAGTGCGCTCGGAATCGTCGATCTGGCTGGGTCGGCCGCCCCCCCCATCGCAGAGACTGTACGAGGGGCGAGGGGGCTTCTACGGGTTGAGCAGCCGGCGAACGGCATCAGCGGTCGCGTGGGGGTCGACCGGGACGGTGGTGTCGACCTCCAGAAGGGGCCACCCGCCGTTCACGGGCTCGCTGACCTCCTCGTTCCACACCTCGTCGCGGGTGGGGACCTGATCAAAGTGGCCGGCACGACGAGTACCTGTCCTGGCCGCGTAACGGGCGGCGGCCACCTCCGGGCTGCAGCGGCAGAATAGTTCGATCAGCTGGCCCGGCAGCCGGCCGAGCTCCTGAGCCGCAACCGACCGGTAGAAGGTGCTCTCGAGCACTGCTCCGACCGGCGATTCTGCGGCCACGGCCAGCATCGCTCGAACTGCGGCCCGGCCGAGCTGACGCGACGCCTCCACGTCAGGCACGGTCAGCGCAGACATGAGGGCGTCTTTGATGGTGTCCTTCGCCACCAGCGGCGACCGAAGTTCGGCGGCGAGGACCGGAGCGAGGGTGGATTTCCCGCTGGCCGGCGGTCCGGAGACAACGATGAACACAGGAGCGCCTGCCATGAGGCGATGATGCCCTACCGCTGGAGTCGCAATGGAGGGCTGTCAGCCCTTGCTGACTGGCTCCTGCAGGTACCGGCGCATGACCGCGTTCCTCAGCGAGTGCTCGATGTCGGACGGCCTCACGCAGCTCTGGCGTCAGTCTGACCACGGTGGCCGGGACGGGCACGTGCTTGCACCAGTCGGCCATCCTCGGGCCAGGCATGTTCGCCGACCCACGACCGCTCGGCTTCGGCTGGCAGATGTCCTCGGGACTCCCGAGGGGGCCCGGTCGAGCTGGTCGAAGTTCCAGGGTTCACTCGGACTGCCTCGTCGTCGATGACGCCTCGGGCGTCGCCGGTGTGATCGTCTTCCAGCCCAAGGACCATGGGAACGCCTGCTACGTGCTCTCGATGGGTGTGGTGCCCGAGTGGTGGCGCCAAGGGATCGCTGCGGCGCTGAAAACCAGGACGGTGGACATTGCCACCCCGGCCGGGGCCGACCACGTGCGGTCCGAGGTGCACTACCGGAACACCAGGATGCGCAACCTCAACAAAAAGGTCGGCATCGACTCGTCCGACCGGGACCCCGAAGACGACGAGTACCTGATCTACGCAGCACCGCTCGAAGTCGAGCCCGGCGACCATCCGGGGTCCTCCTAGGACGACCAGCGACGGTGGGTTAGGGTCTCGGCGTGGGGACGAGGGGGGCGACGCTCGCCCGGGCCTGGAACGTTGCGCTGGTGGCGGTCGTCGCCACCGGCCTGGTCTGGCAGCTGGTGCTGATCGTCGACGGCACCAGCGTGCTGGTCGAGCCGGGTGGGGTGGTCCCCTCCATCGGGACCCGGGTGGTGCGCTTCTTCAGCTACTTCACCGTCGAGTCCAACCTGCTCGTCGGTGTCACCGCAGCCACGCTGGCGATCCGCCCCGACTGCGACGGGCGCGTCTGGCGTGTGCTGCGCCTGGAGGCACTGTTCGGCATCTCGGTGACCGGCGTCGTCTACACGACCCTGCTGCGCGGCGTCGTCGACCTCCACGGCGCCGCCGCGGTCACCAATGCGCTGGTCCACTACGTGGCGCCGGCGATGGCCGTGGTCGGCTGGCTGCTGTTCGGTCCCCGGCCGAGGGTGACCGAGAACGTGCTCGTCGTCTCGCTGATCTGGCCGGCCCTCTACGTGATCTACACCCTCGCCCACGGGGCCGCATCGAGCTGGTACCCGTACCCGTTCATCAGCGTGGCCAAGCTCGGCTACGCCACGGCCGTGCGCAACGGGGTCGGCCTCAACGTCTTGCTGGTCGGCGTCGGCGCACTGTTCCTGTGGCTGGACCACCGGCTCCCTGCGTACCGTCGAGGAGCGCCCGCCGAGCCCACGTTCGTCGGCTAGCGGCGTCGGCGGTGCGGGCACGAGGCGACCGTCGCGAGCCTGCATCTCCAGCCTCCCACGGCCCGGTCGGGATGACGGCGCGGTGAACCGGACGAGCAGGGTGACCCGATGGCTGGGATGGGCCGGTCTGCTGCGACGCGCCCTGCGCTGGCGCCGGCCGTCGGCGGTGATGCTCGTGGTCGTCGGCGTGGTGGCAGTCGGCGCGGCCGCCCTCGGGCCGATGTTCCTCCAGAGCGCGGACGACTCGACCCTCTTCGCCGCGGTCGAGCAGGCGCCGGCGGCGTCGACGGACCTGACCATCCTGACCTCCGGGGGGGTCGACCAGTACGGGCGCCTGGTCGACGCGGTCGGGGCGGACGCCGGCGCGACCCGGTGGCTCGGCCGGCCGGGCTACACCGCCATCGCCGGGGTGCGGCTCTCCGGAGGCGGGACCCTCTACGGGTCGACGCTGCTGGCCCGCACCGGGATCTGCGCGCACCTGCGGCTGGTCGCCGGCTCGTGTCCGGGCGCGCCTGGAGAGGTGGCACTGTCGGCTCGGAGCTCGAACGCCATCGGGATGTCCCGCGGTCCGCTGGTCGTGGGGGGTGCCGGCACCTCGACGACGCTCGACCTTCGGGTCGTCGGGGTCTACGCCGTCCCGGTGACCGTCGGGACGGGCTACTGGGGAGGCAGCACCGAGTTCGACTTCGGGTCCAAGCCGGACGGTCAGCCACCCCAGCTCGATCCGCTGGTCACGGCGACCGCAACGGTCCTGCGGGCCACCAGCCTCGGTGCCCAACCGCAGCTGATCGCCGCCCTGCCGGTGCGCCCCGGGGGCTTTCGCAGCGGCGGGGCCGGCGGGTTTGGCCATGCGCTGGCGGCCTACCAGTCGCTCCTCGACCACCGGTATGCGCTCACCCTCTCGACCTCGGTCGGGTCGGTGCTCGCCGCCGCGACCCATGCCGAGGGACTCATGAGCACCGTCGTCGACTCGTTCATCGTCGAGCTGGTCGTGCTGTGCCTCCTCGTGTTGTACCAGGTGGTCTCGGTCAGCAGCCGGGCGCGAACGCTGGAGGCCGAGCTGGCGAGAAGACGGGGCTTCACCCGCCGGGCGCTGTTCGTGGTGGCCGTCGGCGAGCCGGTGGCGCTGCTGCTCGTGGCTTTCCCGATCGGGATCGCCGCCGCGTGGGTCGTGGTGGCGGCCGGGTCACACCGCCTGTTCGCTCCCGGCACGCCGATCCCCGTGACCGGCGCCGCCGTCCTGACCGGCCTGGCCGCCCTCGCCGGCGGTCTGGTCTCGACCGCCGTCGCCACCTGGGACCTGTGGCACGGCGCCACCCGCCAGGCGGCCGGCGTGAGCCGCAGCCGGGCGGTGACCGCCGCAGCCGACGCCTTCGCGGTGGCGCTGGCCGTCACCGGCCTCGTCGCCCTCTCGGCGCGGGGCGCGCTCGACGGCAACCGGTCCGACCCGGTCGCGGCCGTCGCGCCTGCCCTGCTGGCCTTGGGTGCGGGAGTGGTCGGCCTCCGCATCGCCGGCCTGGTCGTGCGCGGCGGCGTCGCCGCGACCCGCGACTCCCGGCGGGTGGCGCTGTTTCTCGCTGTCCGGGCCGTGGCCAGAGGGCGCCCGGCCGCACTGCGCCGGGTGCTCGGGCTCACCGCGGCGGTCGCTTTGGCCGTCTTCGCCGTGTCGGCGTGGTCGCTGGCGTCGACCAACCGCGCGACGGTCGCCGAGACGCAGGTCGGCGCAGCCCGGGTCCTCGACGTGTCCCTCCGTCCCGGCGTCTCCCTGGAGCAGGCGGTCGACCAGGCCGACCCGTCCGGCCGCCAGGCGATGGCCGCCGAGCTCTACGAGTCGGCCAACGGCCGGCTGCTGGCCGTCGACGCCTCCCGGCTGGCCGCAGTCGCGGCGTGGCCGGCCGGCCTGGCGACCGAGCCGGTCACCTCGGTCGCCCGCTACCTCGCGCCGGTCACGCCGGCTCCCATCACCCTGACCGCCGACGGACTGCGAGCCGTGCTCGACCTGTCACCCGGCGCCGAGCACGTCAGCCTGTCGGCCACCGTGTTCAACGAGTCCGGTCAGAACACCTCGACCGTCGACCTCGGGCGGCTCCGCCCCGGCACGGCCTCCTACACCGCGTCGCTCGGCGGGTTCTGCGCGACGGTGTGCCGCCTGGTCAACCTCATCCCGGTCTCCTCCGGCACCGGTCGCGACCCGGCAACCACGACCATCACCCTCGACTCCCTGGCCATGCTCCGGGCCGGCCAGGCCACGGCCCTGCCCTTCGGCGCAGCGCGTCGAGGAGCCTGGACCGCGGTCCCACCGCCGGCCACGGCATCGAGCGGTCCGGAGGGCAGGGGCGTCACCTTCCGGGTCCCGACCGCACTGCTGCCGGGCGGCGGCGTCGTGCTCACACCCGCCGACCTCCCAGCGGCCATCCCGGTCGTCGCCACGCCCCAGGTCCTCGCCGACAACCCGCCGTCACCGCCCGACAACACCTTCACCATCGAAGGCCTCGACAGCAACGTGATCAACGTCGCCGGGCAGGTCGAGGCGACCGCGCTTCCCGAGATCGGCGGCGACGCCTCCCTCGTCGCCCTCGACTTCGCCCAGCTCGCGCAGAACGGGCCGAGCAACGCCACCCCCCAGGTCTGGTTGACTGCCTCGGCGGGCAGCGCCCTCCTCCAACGCCTGCAGCGCGACGGGGTCACCGTCGCCTCCGTGACCGACTCGGCGGGCAAGGCGGCCGCCGCCGACAAGGGCCCGCTCGCCCTCGCCTACACCATCGTGGTCTTCTCCGGGCCGGCCGCCATCCTCCTCGCCGTCGGCGCCGCCGCCTTCGCCATCCTCGCCGGAGCGCGGGCCCGAAGGGCCAACCTCGAAGCCCTCACCGTCGTCGGCGTCAGACGGGTGTCCGCGATCCGGGCGGTGCTCATCGAGAACGGCCTCGTCCTCGGGGTCGCCTGGATCCTCGGGGGCGCCGTCGGGTACGCCGCCAGCCGCCTGGCCCTCGGGTCGCTCCCGCAGTTCCCGCAAGGCACCGGTGGGATCCCGATCAGCCACCAGATCCAAGCCGCCCCATTCGTCCTCACCCTCGCCGGCATCGCCATCCTCCTCTTCCTGACCGCCGTCGTCACCACCCGGATCGTCCTCCGATCGCCGCGCCCCGACACGACGGGTCCGCGGCCATGACCCCACCGGCCGAGGTGCTCGCCGGTGTCGACGTCCGCCTCCGTGGCGTGGTCCACCTCTATCCGTCCCCCGAGGGTGACGTGGTCGCGCTGCGCGGCGTCGACCTCGACGTGGCCGCCGGCTCGTCGGTCGGCCTCCTCGGGCCCTCGGGCGCCGGCAAGTCGACCATCCTCGCCCTCCTGGCCGGCAGCTTCGTGCCAGCCGCCGGGCAGGTGCTCATCGGAGGCCAGGACATCGGCCGGATGACCGGTCGAGCTCTGGCCGAGCTGCGGGCGCGTGAGGTCGCCCTCGTGGTCCAAGGCGCCGAGCGCAACCTGCTCCCCTACGCCAGCGTGCGCGACAACGTGTGGTTCGCCCAGCAGGGCGCGGCCGGACGGGGACGCCCACCCCCGCTCGGGCCCGACGACCTGCTCGAACGCTTCGAGCTCACCTCGATCGCCGACCGGATCGTCGTCGGCCTCCCCGCCGGGCTGCAGCAACAAGCCGCGCTCGTCGCCGGCGTGGCCCCGCTGCCCAGGCTCCTGCTCCTCGACGAGCCGACCAGCAGGCTCGACCCCACCGGGCGCGACGCCGTCATGGCCACGATCGGCCAGATCTGCACCGGCCTCGGCACGACCGTCGTCATGGTCACCCACGACCCCGAGGTCGCATCCTCGATGGCCCGCACCCTCACCATCAGGGACGGCCGGGTCGGTGCGGAGGGACGCTCCGGCGTGGAGTACGCCGTCGTCAGCCCCGACGGCAGCGTGGCCCTCCCCGCCGACGCCCTCGACATCCTGCCCCCCGGATCGCTGGTCGAGATCCTCAGGCACCCGACCGGGATCGAGCTGCGCGCGGCGGGGGAGGGCACGTGAGCGCTCGGGAGCTGCGAGCCGTGGACCTCCACGTGACCATCGCCGGCCAGCGCGTCCTCGACGCTCTGAGCCTGACCGTCACCTCCGGCCACTGGCTCACCGTCACCGGCCCTTCCGGCTCCGGCAAGTCCGTCCTGATCGACGTGCTGGCCGGGATCCGCAACCCCGACAAGGGGAATGTCCTCGTCGACGGTCATCCGGCCTCCTCGGCCGGCGCAGCCGCCGAGCGCGCCGTCGTGCGCCAGGCCTACGGGCTGGTCGACGACCTCACCGCAGCCGAGTCGATCGCCCTGCCGCTGCAGGCCCGCGGCCTGCCGAGGGCCGCCATCCGCGAGCGAACCGGGCGCTGGCTCGACGCCCTCGGGCTGGCCGCCGCTCGCGACCAGCCGGTCCCGAGCCTGTCGGGCGGCCAGCGCCAGCGCACCGCCATCGCCCGGGCCCTCGCGCTCGAGCCGTCGATCCTGCTCCTCGACGAGCCCACCGCCGAGCTCGACGCCGCCAACCGCGACCTCGTCCTCGGCCTCCTGCAGGGAGCCATCGGGGCCGGCGCCCTCGTCGTCGTCGTCTCCCACGAGCCCGAGTGGATCGCCGCCGGCGACGACGTGCTCGACCTCCGCCTCCCCTCACCCGCATCCGATGGCTCCCAGGAGAAGGTCACCCGGGCCGGCGATGGCTAGAAGCGCTCCCGGCGCACCGTCGCCCGCCGCCCCCGGATCTTGGCGCCCCGCAGGGCGTCGATCACCTCGTCGGCCGCGATCTCCGGCACGTCGACGAGCGAGAAGCGCTGGCTGATCTCGATGGCGCCGATGTCGCGACCACTCAGGCGCGTCTCGCCGGTGATGGCGCCGACCAGATCCTGGGGGCGCATCCCGCCGTCGCGGCCGATGCTGACGTAGAGGCGGGTGGCGCCACCGGCGGCCGCTCCGCCCGAACGGGCGGCCCCGCCCCGCTCCCTCCGGGCGGGCGGGGCGTCGCGCCGTGGACCCTGGGAGGAGTCGGGGGCGGCGACGTCGGGGATCTCGTCGTCGTCATCGTCGGGGCCGCCGCCTGCGGCGTGGGCCAGCTTGACCGCGGCCAGCGCCACCTCCATGACGTCGAACTCGTCGGCGAGCGACTCGACGACCACCCGGAAGCCGTCGAGGTCGTCCTCGAGGATGCTCTCGCGCAGCGCGGCGCGGGTGAGGTCGAGCCGGCGGGCTCTGAGGTCGGCGACGGTGGGCAGCTTCTCGATGGCGATCCGCCGCTTGGTGGCCCGCTCGATGGTCTTGAGCATGCGGTGCTCGCGCGGCTCGGCCAGGGTGATCGCCACCCCTTCGCGTCCGGCCCGGCCGACGCGGCCCATCCGGTGCACGTAGGAGTCGACCGACGACGGCACGTCGTAGTTGACGACGTGGGAGAGCTGGTCGATGTCGAGGCCCCTGGCGGCCACGTCGGTGGCCACCAGCAGGTCGGCGGTCCCGCTGCGCAGGCGGCCCATCACGCGGTCGCGCTGCTCCTGGCTCATGCCGCCGTGCAGCGCCTCGGTCCGGTAGCCCCGGCCGTTGAGCGTCTCCGCCAGGCTGTCGACCACCTCACGGGTCCGGCAGAACACCAGTGCGGCGGTCGGCGTCTCGACGTCGAGGATGCGTCCGAGGGCGGCCGCCTTGTGGGCCCGCTGCACCACGTAGGCGCTGTGGCGCACCCGGGGCGTCTCCTGGCCGTCGGTGCGCTCCTCGGCGATGCGGATGCGCTCGGGGTTGCGCAGGTGCCTGCGGGCGATGGCGTCGATGCGCGCCGGCAGGGTGGCGGAGAAGAGGACCGTCTGACGGCTCGACGGTGTCTCTGCGAAGATGGCCTCGAGGTCGTCCGCGAAGCCCATGTCGAGCATCTCGTCGGCCTCGTCGAGGACCATCACGGCGAGGCCGCCGAGGCGCAGCGTCTTGCGGCTCAGGTGGTCGACGGCCCGCCCCGGCGTGGCCACGACCACGTCGACGCCGGCGTCGAGGGCCCGCAGCTGGCGGACGATCGGTTGACCGCCGTAGATGGGCAGCACCCGGACGCCGAGCCCGCGGCCGTAGCGGTGGAGCGCCTCGGAGACCTGCATGGCCAGCTCCCTGGTCGGCACCAGGACCAGCGCCACCGGCGCCTTGCCCCGGTCGCCCGCCTCCAGCCGCTGCAGGATCGGCAACGCGAACGCCGCCGTCTTGCCCGTCCCCGTCGCCGCCTGGCCGAGCACGTCGCGGCCTGCGAGCAGGACGGGGATGGCGGCCTGCTGGATGGGTGTCGGCTCCTCGTAGCCGAGGGACGAGAGCGCGGCCAGGAGCTCGGGGCGCAGGTCGAGGTCGTGGAACGTGACCGGCCGGTCGGTCATGGGCTCGGTCACAGCGGACGTCTCCTCGCAGATGCCGCCGGGACAGCGGACGGCAGCGTGCCAGTGTACGGGCCGCCCGACGCCGGCTTCGTAAGGTGTAGCCGCATGGGAGCTGGGGCCGGCCTGAGGAGGAGCCTGGCCGAGCGGCTCGCCGGGGCCGGGTGCGTGGCCCCCGAGGAGGAGGCCGACGAGCTCATCGAGGCCGCCGGCAGCGACGACGAGATCCTCGGTCGACTGGTGGACCGCCGGGTGACCGGCGAACCGCTGGCCTGGGTCACCGGGTCGATCCTCTTCGCCGGCACCAGGCTGCACGTCGATCCCGGCGTCTACGTCCCCCGCCACCAGACCGAGGACCTCGTGCGGCGGGGTGCGGAGCTGCTTCCCGACGACGGGCTGGCCGTGGACCTCTGCACCGGGACCGGTGCGGTCGCCGCCGCTCTCGGTCGGGCCCGTCCGCGAGCGCGGATCGTGGCGACCGACGTGGATCCGGCCGCGTGCCGGTGCGCCGAGGCCAACGGCGTGGAGGTGCTCCTCGGGCACCTGGCCGAGCCCCTTCCCTCGCAGCTGCAGGGCCGCGTCGACCTGGTCGTCGCCGTCGTGCCCTACGTGCCGACCGAGGCCATCGAGCTCCTGCCACGCGACGTCAGGGAGCACGAGCCGCGCCGGGCCCTCGACGGCGGACCCGGGGGCACCCGCCTCCTCGGCGAGGCGGTCGGCGCGGCCGCCGGGCTGCTGCGCCGCGGTGGGAGCCTCCTGCTCGAGGTCGGCGGGGACCAGGACCGGGCCCTGGCCGACGTGCTCGTCGCGGCCGGGTTCGACCCGGCGCGCCGCCACGAGGACGAGGAGGGCGACCTCCGGTCGATCGAAGCCCGGCGACCCTGAGGGCCCGGCTCAGGCTTCCCCGTCCGCCCGACCTGCGCCCCTCGCCCGGAGCTCGTTCAGCCACCGGTCGAACTCGGTGGCGACGATGCGCTCGCCGGTGAGCCCCTCGGCCTCGGCGGACGCCAGGAACACGATCGGGTCGGCCATCACGTCTGCAGGGAGCAGGTTGGCCCGTGCGGCGTCGGGCAGCCCGTCGGGGATCATCCCCGTGGCCGTCGCCCCACCGGGCAGGAGCAGGTTGACGGTGACGCCGTGCGGGCGGAGGTCCTCGACCATGACGAGGCTCAGCGCCTCGGCCCCCGCCCTGGCCGGTCCGTAGGGGACGAACCCCTTGCGGCGCATGGTCTCGTGGTTCATCGACACGTTGACGATGCGCCCCCGCCCCTGGGCCGCCAGCACCGGGGCGAAGGCCCGGGCCACGAGGAAGTAGCCGGTGAGGTTCGTGGCCACCACGTCGGCGAACCCCTCGGGGCTGACCTCCCAGAACGGCATCGGCCGCTCGAGGAACGCAGGGTTGACGGTGCGCATGCCGATGCCGGCGTTGTTGACCACCAGGTCGACGCCGCCGAGACGCTCGGTGGCCGCGGAAGCAGCCGCGGCCACCGACTCGGGATCGCGGACATCGACCGGCAGCGCCTCGGCGGCCAGGTCTCGGCCCTGGCGCCGCGCGACCGCCTCGTCGAGGCGCGGCGTCGGCCGGCTGGCGAAGGCGACCGTCGCACCGGCGGCGAGCAGGGCATCGGCCATGGCCTCGCCCAACCCGCTCGTCGCCCCCGTCACCACGGCCCGCACACCGTTCACGTCCACCTCGACGACCCTATCGCCCTGTCGCCGGGCTCCCCGGGGGCGCTCGCCTCGTGGCCGCGGTTGACGGTCCGACCCCTCGGGCACAATCCCACCGCTGGGCCACCGAGGCCGGCAGGCCGAGGTTGCCGAGAGGAGGGTGACGCCCAATGACGACCAACCTCAAGTTCGCGGATGGCGCCGCGACCATCGGCGCCCTCCTGCTCCTCATCGCCTCGTTCCTCGACCAGTCGGGCGGGTTCATCGCCTGGACGGGCTACTTCGTCAACGAGCTGATCGGGGTGGACCTGCTCGGCATCGCCATCGCCGCCGTGGTCGTGCTCACCTCGCTCGGTCGGCTCCCGGACCGGGCGTCGACGTTCGTCAGCTGGACCGCCCCGCTGTCGGTGGCCGTGCTGCTCTTCGCCTTCCTCACCGCCATCGCCTGGGGCAGCTTCCCCGGCTCCGGCGCAGGAGCGGGGCTGATCCTGGCCATCTTCGGGGCGGCGTTCGTGGTCGCCGGCGCGGCCGCCCGCACCGTCCCTGCCCTCGCCCGGCCGCTCAACCTGCCGGTTCCATCCGGCTCCGGCCCTTCGGGTCCCGGCCAGGGCGCCTCGGACGCCTCGGACGGGACCCCGGCCCCCGCGCCGGTGGCTGCTCCGCCGTCGGGACCGGCCGCGGCGGAGCCCCCCGCGAACCCGGTGACCGGTCGCGCCGCGCACCCCGGCGACACCGCACGGGCGCCCGCCGATCCGGTGAGCGGCCCCCCGGCCCTGAGCGACCCGACGGCGATGGGTGTCCCCTCGACGGCAGACACCGGGCCGGACCCGACCGGCACGACGCCGGACCCGACCAGCACGGCCGTGACGGCATCGCCGGCCGCCCCGGTGAGCGAGCCGAGCGGAGGCCCGCTGGCCGAGCCGGCGTCCCCGGCGTTCATGGTGCCCCCGGTGCCCGGCCCGGTGCAGGCGAGCGGGCCGGTGCCGGCCAGCGAAGCGGTGCAGGGCAGCGCTCCGGTGCCGGCGAGCGGGCCGGTGCAGCCGAGCGCCCCTCCGCCCCCGAACGAGCCGTTCGCCCCGTTCTGGGCGGCCGTGCCCGCCCCGCGAACCGTCTACCGGCTCGAGGACGCCCGGGTGGCAAGCGGGCAGGTCCAACCGGGCAGCTGGTACGCCATGGTCGCAGCGCACGCCAGCGGCGGCCTGGTCGTGGCCCTGCCGTCGGGCGAGCACGCCGTGCTCACCGACACCTCCGGTCTCATCCGCGGCTGAGGGACGGGAAGGAAGCAACTCGGGCGGCGGCAGGCCGGAGGTGCCGTTGCGAGGGGGTCGAACGGTTGACGGCCGCCCAAGTTGCTTCGGGACGAGCCCTGACGCAGGGTCGCCGGCGATCCCGGCGGGGGGCGCCCCCACTCCTATGATGCGAGGGTGACAGGCCACGTCCGCAGGGTCGTCGTCACGGGCATCGGCGCCGTCTGCTCTGTCGGCCTCAGCGTTCCCGACATCTGGGCGGCGCTGACCGCAGGGCGCTCCGGAATCGGTCTCGTCGATGGCATCGAGACCGGCGACCTCCCCGTGCGCATCGGCGCACAGATCCGGGACTTCGACGGCGACGCCCGGTTCGGTCGCCGACGCGCCCGTCACCTCGATCGGGTCGTGCAACTGGCCCTGACCGCCACCGACGAGGCCGTCAGCCGATCCGGGGTCGACATCCGCGCCGACCCCGAGCGCGTCGGGGTCGTCTTCGGGACCGGCATCGGCGGGATCTCCTCCCTGGAGGAGGGCACGCGGACCCTCGCCGAGCGCGGCGCCGAATGGGTCAACCCCTACGTGCTGCCGATGCTCATCCCCAACATGGCGGCCGGGCAGATCGCCATCGAGCACGGGATCCTCGGCTACAGCTCCTGCACCGTCACCGCCTGCTCGGCGTCGGCCAACGCCATCGGGGACGGCCTCGACCTGATCCGCGCCGGACGGGCCGACGTCGTCGTCTGCGGGGGGTCCGAAGCCGGCATCACCCGCCTCGGCATGGCCGGCTTCGCAGCCATGAAGGCGCTCTCCACGCGCAACGACGATCCCGAGGCCGCCTCGCGTCCCTTCGACGCCGAGCGCGACGGTTTCGTCATGGGCGAGGGCGCCGGCGCCCTCGTGATCGAGGAGCGCGACCGGGCCATCGCCAGGGACGCGCCCATCCTCGCCGAGCTCGTCGGCTACGGCGCCACCTCCGACGCCTACCACATCACCTCGCCGCACCCGCAGGGCGACGGCGCCGTCCGCGCCATGCAGGGCGCCTGCTCCGACGGCGGTGTCGACCCGGGCGACGTCGGCTACATCAATGCCCACGGCACGTCGACGGTCCCCAACGACAGGGTCGAAACCCACGCCGTCCGCCGGATCTGGGGCGACGACGCCCCTCCCATGTCCTCGACCAAGTCGATGACCGGCCACACGTTGGGCGCGGCGGGCGCCATCGAGTCCATCGTGTGCATCCTCGCCCTGCGCGACGGGCTGCTGCCGCCGACCATCAACCAGGAGCGGGCCGACCCCGAGTGCGACCTCGACTACGTGCCCAACAAGGCGCGCGAGGCCGTCCTCGACCTGGCCATGTCCAACAGCTTCGGCTTCGGCGGCCACAACAGCGCGCTGCTCTGGCGACGGGGCTGACCCGCAGCGCCCCGACCGCCACTCGGCGTCCCAGTCCTCGACGGCGCTGGCGCTCCCCGACGCCCCTGGGGTCGCACCCGCCCCACCGGCCCTGGAGGGCCGCCGGACTGCGGTCACGAACCCGCGTGGAGCGCGGTCGAGCGACCGGAGTCCGGCAGAACCCTGTCCTACGCCCCCAGAACGCCGGGCGCCCGCCCCGCCGGCGCGCCCCGGTCGCGCCGCCCCCGGCGTGTCGGTCAGGGCCGGACGATCACGAACAGCAACGACGCCTGGCAGGCCACCTTGCCGTCCACCCTCGCCGTGCCGTGGCCCTTGCCCGCGCTGGTGCCGAGCTGGTCGAGGACCACCTCCAGGTCCAGGGTGTCGCCGGGAACGACCTGGCGCCGGAACCTGGCCTTGTCGATCCCGCCGAAGAGCGGCAGCGAGCCGGCGAAGCGGGTGTCGGCCAGCAGGGCCAGGCCGCCGACCTGGGCGAGCGACTCCACCATGAGCACCCCGGGCAGCGTCGGCCGTCCGGGGAAGTGGCCGGCGAAGAAGGCCTCGTCGCCGGTGAGGTGCCACTCGCCTCTGGCCGACGTGGCCGGCACCAGCTCGGTCAGCTTGTCGACGAAGAGGAACGGTGGGCGGTGCGGGAGCAGCGACGCAGGCTCGGGCAGCTCGGGCGGGGGCCGCACCCCGGGACGCTTCATTCCCCCATCCCCTTCGTCGGCCATCAGTGGCCCATCCCGAGGCCACCGTCGACCGGCAGCACCGCGCCGGTCACGTACCCGGCGGCGTCGGAGGTGAGGTAGAGCACTGCCGACGCCACCTCGTCGGCCCGCGCCAGCCGCCGCAGCGGGACCTGGGCGACGATCTCGTCGCGGCGGGCCTCGGGGAGGGCACCGGTCATGTCGGTCTCGACGAACCCGGGGCTCACCACGTTGACCGTCACGTTGCGGCTGCCGATCTCGCGGGCCAGCGACCTCGCAAAGCCGATCATGCCGGCCTTCGAGGCGGCGTAGTTGGTCTGGCCGGCCGACCCGGTCATGGCGACCACCGACGAGATCAGCACGATGCGGCCCTGACGGGCCCGGATCATCTTCGACGTGGCCCGCCTGGCCACCCGGTAGGCGCCGACCAGGTTGGTGTCCACCACCCGGGCGAACGCCTCCTCCTTCATCGAGAGCAGCAGCTGGTCGTCGGTGATCCCGGCGTTGGCCACGAGCACCTGCACGGGCCCGAGCTCCTCCTCCACACGGGCGAAGGCGGCGTCGACGTCGTCACCCGAGGTCACGTCGCAGCGCACCGTCAGCAGCCCGTCGACGTCGCCCGAGCGCGCGGTGACCGCGACCCGGTCGCCAGCCGCCTCGAACGCCCTCGCCACGGCCAGGCCGATCCCTCGGTTGCCGCCGGTCACCAGCACCACCCTGCCGTCCGGCACTCAGACCCCCATGGCGTGATAGCCGCCGTCGACGTGAACGAGCTCGCCGGTGGTCATCGGGAACCAGTCGGAGAGCAGCGCCACGCACGCCTTGGCCACCGGGCTCGGGTCGTCGACGTCCCAACCGAGCGGCGCCCGGTCGTCCCACACGTCCTCGAAGGTCGAGAAGCCGGGGATCGACCTGGCGGCGACGGTGCGCACCGGGCCGGCCGCCACCAGGTTGACCCGGATGTGATCGGGTCCGAGGTCGCGCGCCAGGTACCGGCTGATCGACTCCAGCGCCGACTTGGCCACGCCCATCCAGTCGTAGCCCGGCCAGGCCTTCGTGTTGTCGAAGTCGATGCCGACGATCGACCCGCCCCCGGCGGCGACGAGCAGGGGGCGCAGCGCCGAGGCCAGGGTCTTGAGGGAGAACGCCGAGACCTGCAGGGCCACGGCCACGTCCTCCCACGGGGCGTCGAGGAACCCACCACCGAGGCAGGACGGCGGCGCGTTGCCGATCGAGTGGAGCACCCCGTCGATGGCGCCCCACCGCTCCTGGAGGGCCTCCGCCACCGCGGCGACCTGGCGGTCGTCGGCCACGTCGAGCTCGAGCACGTCGGGGGGCTCGGGCAGGCGCCTGGCGACCCGTCGCGTCAGTGACATGGCCCGTCCGAAGCTGGTCAGGACCACCTCCGCCCCCTCCCGCTGGGCCAGCTCCGCCGTGCCGTAGGCGAGGGAGTCGTCGGTGAGCACCCCCGTGACCAGGAGACGCTTACCCTGCAGCAGACCGGACATGGCCGTCACCCTAGGCAAGGCCACCCGGGCCGGGATGCGGCCGAGTAGCGTCACGGAGCCCGAGCCTGAGGGAGAGTCGGTCGATGCAGCGCGAAGAGGCGTTCACCTTGTTCCAGGAGAGCGTGGCGGAGGTCCTCGACATCCCGCCCGCAGAGGTCCTGCCCGAGGCCCGCTGGCGCGAGGACCTCGACGCCGACAGCCTGGCCGTGGTCGAGATCACCCTCGCGCTCAACGACGCCTTCTCGATCAAGCTGCCCGACGTCGAGCCGGAAAACCTGCAGACCGTCGGGCAGGCGTGGGACGTCGTGGCCTCCCTCGTCGATGTCTGACACGCAGGCTGAGTTGTTTCCGCCCGGGCCCGTTTAGGCTCGCCCGATGGTCGAGGTGCGGTCCGACGCCCGCATGTCCGACACCCGCATGTCCGACACCGAGGCGCTCCTCTGGGCCCTCGAGCACGACGACCCGGCCCTGCGCTCGACCATCACCGTCGTGATCGCCCTCGACGCCGCTCCCGGCCTCGACGACCTCCGGGCCCACATGGACCGCCTGTCCCGCCAGCTGCCCCGCTTCCGCCACCGGGTGGCCGGCGGCCCCCTCGCCGGCCTGGCGCCGCGCTGGGAGGACGATCCCGACTTCGACGTCGAGTTCCACGTCCGCGCCCTGGCCGCCCCTGGCGACGACCCGGTCGCCCTCCTCCGGGCCGTCGAGCCGCTCGCAGCGGAGGGGCTCGACCACAGCCGGCCCCTGTGGTCGATGCACCTGGCCGAGCACGCCCCGGGAGGGGGAGCGGCGCTCGCCGTCCGACTCCACCACACCTTCACCGACGGCCTCGGCGCGGTCGAGCTGGCCGCCAGGCTCTTCACCTTCGACGATGCCCGCGCGCCCGCCGCCCCCATGCCGCCGCTGCCTCCACCGACGGGCACCCCGCCGGCCGGGCGCCTCGTCGCCGAGCTGCTCCGGGAGGCCGGTCGCACCGCCCGGGTGGTGTCGCCGCTGGCGCGAGCCACACGCGCCGTGGCGTCAGGTGGGGACCGGGCCGACCAGCTGGGCCGCCTGGCGGTGGCCGCGGCGAGGGACCTCGTCGGCCAGGCGGCGCCCGCCCCTGCGCCGCTCAGCCCGGTGCTCACCGGCAGAAGCCTCCGAGGCCACTTCGCCGAGCTGGCGTATCACCTCGGCGCGATCAAGGGCGCGGGCCGGCGCCACGGCGGGACGGTCAACGACGTGTTCGTCGCCGGGCTGCTCGCCGGCCTCCGCCGCTACCACGAGCGTCACGGAGTCGTCCCCGACGCGGTGCGCGTCGGCATCCCGGTCGCCACGGGAGGCCCAGGAGGCGGAGCCACGCTGCGCAACCAGTGGGCACCGGTGCGGATCCTCGGCCCGTTGGCGGAGACCGACACCGGCGCGCGGATCGCCGAGGTGCACCGCCTCGTCGCCGAGCGGCGCGCCGGACCGGCCATCGGGCTCACCGAGCTCACGGCGGCCGCCCTGAACCGGCTGCCACCGGCGCGCGCCGTCGTCGCCGGGACTCTGCGGGGCATCGACGTGACCGCCAGCAACGTGCCCGGCGTCGACGCGCCGATGTGGCTGCTCGGTCAGAGGATCAGGTCGATGACGGCGTTCGGCCCGCGGAGCGGCGCCGCCGTCAATGCCACCATGCTCGGCTACGACGGCTGCCTGCGAATCGGCGTGACCGTCGACCCGGCGGCCGCGCCCGACGTCGGCGTGCTCGTCGAGTCACTGCGCGACGGCCTCGACGAGACCATCGGCGAGGGGCACCCCACCCGGCCCGACTTGGGCTAGCCCGCGCCCGACCCGCACAATGTGCGCGTGAGCCCCCCCGTCCGGTTGTCGTTGCGCGACGCGGCCGACCGGTTGGGTGTGCACTACCAGACGGCCTATCGCTGGGTGCGCGAGGGCCGACTCCCGGCGGTGAAGGTCGCCGGCGCCTACGAGGTCGACCCGCAGTCGATCGCCGACCTCATCGAGCGGCGCGCCGTCCCCACGCCGCCCCCGGCGAGGAGGGTGCGCGACTGGCGCCCCTTCGCCGACCGGCTCCACCGGCTGCTCCTCGCCGGCGACGAGGAGACCGCACGCCGCCTGATCGAGGACCTGGTGGCGAGTGGTCCGACCCTCGCCGAGGTCTGCGACCGGGTGCTCGTCCCTGCACTCATCGGCATCGGCACCAAGTGGCGCAACGGCGAGGTGAGCATCGCCGAGGAGCACCGGGCCTCGTCGATCTGCGAGCGGACCGTCGGCATGCTCTCGACCCTCCCCCCCGGGCGCCCGCGTGGGGTCGCGGTCGTGTGCTCCCCGCCGACCGAGGAGCACACCCTGCCGGCGGGCATGGCCACCGCGGTGCTCAGGGAGAACCACTGGCGGGTCCACCACCTCGGCACCGGGGTACCCGTCGACGACATCGTCGCCATGGCCGACACCGAGCACGCCGCCCTGGCCGTGGTCACCGTGACCTGGCCACCGGCCAAGGCGGCCGCCGACCACCTGGCCCGCCTCCTGCGGGTCCCGGGCCGCACCGTGCTGGTCGGCCAGCCCGGCCAGACCATGGCCCACCTGGTCGAGCTGGCCGCCTCGGCCTGAGGCCCACGCGCGGCCTCGGGCGCGGGGTGCTGGCACCAGTCAGCGCGTGGGCGATCCGCCCTGGCCAGGGCGCAGGCCCGGCCTGGTCAGGGTCGGGCGCGTCGGCCGCTCGGCGCGCCACGCCGCCTCGGCCCGGCCGAGCTCGGTCGACGGCGGCGCGGCCACCCATGGCCACACCTCGCTGGCCACCCGCCGCCAGTTGCGCTCCGAGCCGAGACCGGCGAGCACCGCGTAGAGCCCGAGGTTGATCCGCTGCAACACCACGAACGACGGGGGCACGTTGGCCCGCTTCACCACCGGGCTCGAGGCGTCGAAGAAATGACGCAGCGTCTCGCTGGCGTAGTCGGCGCTGAAGCGCATCGACCGGTCCTGCAGGACCAGCTCGTAGTAGTGGCGGAAGTAGTCGGCCACCTCCTCGTCGCCCAGCACCGGATCGGGACGCAAGAAGCCGGCCCGCTCGACCGCGACGCGGAGCTCGTGGGCGTCGGGGGCGGTGACCGCGGCGCGCACCATGGCCGCCAGCAGCTCCACCTCGTCGGGCTCGAACCACTTGACCAGCCCGAAGTCGAGGAAGGTCACCCGCCCGCCCGGCCGGAACAGGTAGTTGCCCGGGTGGGGGTCGCCGTTGAAGACGTGCATCTCGTAGAGGCCGCCGAACACGAACCGGAAGATCGTCTCGCCGGCCAGGTTGCGCTCTTCCTGGGACCAGCCGAGGACCTCCTCGTAGCGGGACCCGACGGCGAGATCGGTCACGAGCACCCGCCGCGTCGACAGGTCGGCGACCACGCCCGGCACGTCGATGAAGGGGTGACCGGCGTAGTACTCGGCGAACATGGCCTGGTTGGCCGCCTCGAGGTCGTAGTCGAGCTCCTCGCCGACCCGCGAGCGCAGCTCCTCGACCACGGCGTGCGCGTCGAGGCTCGGGAAGGCCAGCCGGATCACCGAGAGGAGGGTGGCGGAGTTGTCGAGGTCGGCCCTGATGGCGTCGTCGACGCCCGGATACTGCACCTTGACCGCCACCGCCCTGCCCTGGGGGGTGATGGCGCGGTGCACCTGGCCGATCGACGCCGACGCGAGCGGGACCGGATCCCACTCGGCGAAGACCACATCGGGGGGCGCGCCGAGCTCGGCCTCGACCACCGAGGCGGCCAGCTCGGCGGACATCGGCGGGGCGTCGGCCTGCAACTGTGCGAGGGTCCGACGGACCTCGGGGTCGAGCCCGGCGTCGAGGTAGCTGGCCATCTGGCCGAGCTTCATGAAGGCGCCCTTCATCGACCCGAGGGTCTCGACCACCTCGGCGGTGCTGCGCAGCTGGCGGTCGGCCCTGATCTCCTCCCGGCGCGTCGCCGAGGCGAACAGCTGCCGGGCCGAGTCGCCGGCGTAGCCGGTCCCGACCCGCGAGCCGAGCCTGGCCAGCTCGACCGTCCGGTCGATCCGGTTGGTGGCCCGTACCGCAGCGCCCGACCGGTCCCGGACCGGGCGGCGGGCGCGCCGGGTGGCCACCGCAACGGCACCGGCACCGGCGGCGATCAGTCCGACGATCGTCCCCAGCCGGGCGACGGCCGGGCGCCGCCGGTCCATCACTCGGAGGCGGCGCGGTCCACCGACGCGAGGTAGGCCGCCTCGGCCTCCTCGCGCCCGGCCCAGGACCCGGGCTCGACGTACTTGCCCGGCTCCAGGTCCTTGTAGATCTTGAAGAAGTGGGCGATCTCGTCCAGCCGGAAGCTGGACACGTCCGACAGGTCCTGGACGGTCGCGGACCGGGGGTCGCTCGCCGGCACGCACAGCAGCTTCTCGTCGACGCCCTTCTCGTCGCTCATGTAGAACACGGCGACCGGCCTGGCGTGGATGTGGCAACCGGGAAAGGTCGGCTCGTCGAGCAGGACCAGCGCGTCGATCGGGTCGCCGTCCTCGGCCAGCGTCCCGGGGACGTGGCCGTAGTCCTCCGGATAGTGCGTGGCGGTGAACAGGAGCCGGTCGAGCCAGATCCGACCTTCCTCGTCGAACTCGTACTTGTTGCGGGTGCCCTTCGGGATCTCGATCACCACATCGATCTGCATGTCCCTACGTACCACGCGCGACGAGCCGGACGCCTTTCTCGCCGGTCCCGCATCCGCCACCGGGCTCCGGGCACCCACCCGCCGACCTGCTAGAACCGCCTCACGCCCCGAGCACGCGGCGGCAGGCTCGACGGAAGGGCGAGGCAGGATGGTCGACGGTCGCGGTCGGGTGGTGGTGGTCGGGAGTCTCAACCTCGACCACACGGTCAGCGTCGAGTCGCTACCGACCGAGGGGGCCACCGTCGCCGGGCGCGGATACACGACCGCTGCGGGTGGCAAGGGTCTCAACCAGGCGGTGGCGGCCGCCCGCCAGGGCGCCGAGGTGCTGATGATCGGCGCCGTCGGTGACGACCCCGCCGGCGGGCTCCTCGCCGGCGTCCTCGTCGAGGAGGGCATCGGGACCGCCGGCCTGCGGCGGGTGCCGGGCCCCAGCGGCATGGCGCTGATCACCGTCGCGCCCGGCGGCGCCAACACCATCGTCGTGGCGCCAGGGGCCAACGGCACGCTCCGCCCGGCCGACGTCGAGCCGGTCCTGCTGCGCGGGGCCGCCGTCGTGCTCTGCCAGCTCGAAGTGCCTCGCGCCACGGTCACCGCCGCCCTCGAGGCCGGCCGACGGATCGGCGCGCTCACCGTGTTGAACCCGGCGCCCGCCGACGGTCCACTGCCCGCCGAGCTGCTCCGCCTGGCCGACCTCGTCGTGCCGAACGAGACCGAGGCGGCCGTGCTCACCGGCGCGTCCTCACCTGCGGCGGCCGCCGAGGCGCTGCGGGAAGGGGGGGCGGCGACGGTCGTGGTGACCCTCGGCGCGCGGGGCTCGCTCCTCGTCGGCGCCGGCGGGACCCTCGAGGTCCCGGCGAAGCGGGTCAGGGCGGTCGACTCGACCGCAGCAGGTGACGCGTTCCTCGGCGCGCTGGTCGCCGGCCTGTCCGCCGGGGAGCCCGTGGAGGCGGCGGCCGTGCGGGCGAGTGCCGCGGGGGCGATCGCCGCCACCCGCCCAGGGGCGGTCCCGAGCCTCCCGTCACGCCGCCAGGTCGACGAGCTGGTGGCCGAGGACGAGGCGCCCCGCCAAGGGAGGGGAGCGCGGGCCTTCACCCCCGGCGGACCGCGATCTCGACCTCGGTCCGGAGGGGCACCACCAGCGGGTCCACACCGGCCACGACGGCCCGGAGGTCACGGACGAGCGAGCGGCGGTTCGCCTCCGACAGGAGGATGACGAAGCTGATCGAGGTGAACCTGGCGTCGAAGTCGGCGAGGTCGTCGAAGCGCTGCTCGTTGTGGAGGTCGAAGCGCTCGAAGGCCCCGAAGTCACCGGTGGCGTCGAGGGCGCCGCGCCAGTTGTGGGTCGAGGGCGGCCGGGGTGCGAGCCGCTCGTAGCGGGCCAGCACGGCCCACAGCTCCCGCACCCACGGCCGAGCCGCATGGCGCTTGTTGGTGACCAGCACCAACCGGCCGCCCGGGCGGAGGACCCGTCGCAGCTCCGCGCTCGCCCTCGGCACGTCGAACCAGTGGAAGGCCTGCGCGACGGTCACCCCGTCGACCGAGCCCGAGGCCAGCGGCAGCAGCTCGGCCCTGGCCGCGATCAGCTGCGCCTCGGGCGCCCGTCGACACAGCTGGGCCCGCATGCCGGGCATCGGCTCGACGGCGGTCACCTGCGCCGGCGTCTCGACCAGCCTACGGGTCAGCTTCCCGGTCCCTGCGGCGAGGTCGGCGAGACGTGAGCCGGCCCTGAGCTGCAGCTGATCGGTCAGCAGCTCGCTCAGCGCCGCCGGGTACCCGGGCCTTCCCTGCTCGTAGCGCCTCCCCGATTCGGCGTCGTACCACGTGGTGGCGTGGGTCGAGGTCCCGCATCCGGCAGCAGCCATCTTCCCGATGGTACGCAGGCGTGCGAAGATCCGGGTGGGTCGCCCGGCACCTCCCGCCGAGCCGTCAGCACCAGCGACACGACGGGAGGACGGCCGATGCCCGATGCGGATCCATCCGAAGCGGGGTCGGCGACGCCCCGGCGTCGACCGGGGCACCCCTTGGCCGGCATCGTGCCGGCGCCGGTCGGGCTGCCCGGCTGCCGGCTGTGTCCCTACCGGCGCGCCGAGCGTCCCGACGTCTGCCTGTCCTGCCTCCTGGCCAGCCCCGGTCAGCAGCACCAGGACGACGCGGTGCCCCGTTGCGCGGTGTGCGGCCAGTCCCTGCCGGCGTCGTCGGGCGGGGTCCGGGGCCCGTGCCCGACGGCGTGGTGCGGCCGGGCCTCCCGGCCGTGGACGGTGGCCTGGTCGGTCGGCGCGCACGCAGGCGGCCTGCGCCGGGCCATCCTGCGCTACAAGTACGGCGGCGAGCGGTGGTGGGCGGGGGTGTTCGCCCGACTCCTCGCCGGCTACCTGCGCCGCCACGCCGGCTGGTTCGACGACTTCGGGATGATCATCCCGGTGCCCTCCTACACCGGAGCCGGCGGACGGCGCACCTGGGACCCGGTGGGGGAGATCGCTGCGGCCGCCGCCCCGCTCGTCCGCGGCGACTGGGAGGTGCCGGTCGGTGCCCTGGTCAAGCGGTGCGAGACCCCGGCCATGGGACGGGCGGGCGGCGCGGGCGACCGGGAGCAGGTCACCGGCGAGTGGCGAAGGGCGCTCGCGGTCGACAGGCGGATCGCCCTGGCCGGGAGACGGGTCATCCTGCTCGACGACGTGCTGACCGAGGGCAGCACCGCCGCCGCAGTGGCCGGGCGCCTTCGCGACGAGGGAGTGGACGAGGTCGCGGTGCTGGTCCTGGCGCGCGCCGACTGGCAGGGCGGGTCCCGGCTCGGGGCGCGCTCGACGGTCCGGAGTGGCGGGTAGGGTCCCCGAGTGCCCGACGAGAACCTGATCGCCCTACGCGTCGCCGAGGTGCGGGTCGCGGTGCCGGCGGGCAACGGGGTCGAGGCCGGTCTGGTGGTGCTCGAGGAGGAAGGGGAGCCCTACCGCCAGCTGCGGATGTACGTGGGCCAGCCCGAGGCCAGGGCCATCCACGTAGCCTGGTCGAGCACGGTGCCGCCGCGCCCATCGACGTGGGACCTGTTCGTCACCACCCTGTCGATCCTCGACACCCGGATCATCAGGACGGTCCTCACCGACGTCGAGGAGGGCCGGCACTACTTCGCCCACGTCGAGCTCGAGCGCGCGGGCCACGACGAGCCGGTCGTCCTGACCGCACGGCCATCCGACGCCCTCGCGCTCGCCCTGCGCGCCTACCGGGCCGACATCGTGGCCCGGTCGTCGGTTCTCGACGAGGCCGGGCTCCTCGCCGACGGGACCCGCTGGGTGCCACCGCCGGCCCCGGGGGTCGGGGATCCGTCCTCGGCGGATCCCTCCACTTCGGATTCCTCCCGGGTGGATCCCTCCTGGGCGGATCCGGACGCGGACGCGGTGATCCGCGTCAACCCCGAGCCTGAAGGACCGCTGGGCCCGGTGGCCGGGTCCGACCCGCCGGTCCCGCCCGAGGGGCCGGCGCCTGCCGCTCCTCGTGGGGAGGACACAGCGACCGCCGAAACCTCCCCGGCTCGTCGCGCCGTCCCTGCGGCCTATCTGGGCGACGGGGGGGCGACGGCCGACCCGGGCGCGGGTGTCCCGGGCGACGCGCGGGCGACGCCCGACCCGGTCGTGGGCGCGCCCCTCGTGGCGGCATCGTGGGCCGATGGCCCCGGCGCCGATTTCCCTGTGGCCGGATCCCCGACGCCGGGAGTCGCCGGGGACAGGGGAGGCAAGAAGGCCAAGAAGTCGGACAAGGGCGGCAAGTCCAAGGGCAAAGGCAACGGGTCCAAAGGCAGGGGGTCCAAGACGGCCGGGTCCAAGGAGAGAGGGTCCAAGGGGGGCCGGTCCAAGGGCGACGGGTCCGAGGCGGGCGGGTCGAGGACTGCGGGGTCCTGATCCGAGGTCCGGGGCCCGCGCTGGGCACCGGTCGCGAGCGCTCTCCGATCGATCGCCAGGTTTCTCCCGGACTCCGGTCGATCGACCGGCTTCTCCCGATCTCCGGTCGATCGCCAGGTTTCTCCCGGACTCCGGTCGATCGACCGCGGTGAGCGCGGTCTCGTGACCGCAGATGGGGGCGGCGCGGTCTCGTGACCGCAGATCGCGGCGACGCGGTCTCGGGACCGCAGATCGGGGCGGCGTGGTCTCGTGACCGCAGGGAAGGGGGCGGCCGCAAAGGGACGCTCAGGTCCGGAAGGTGAAGCGCCCCTTGTCGACGACCACGCCTCCGGGGGTGGAGGTGCGGAACACGGCGCCCTCCTCGCCGTCCGACCACATCTCGACAGTGAGCGTCTCACCGGGCAGGACGGGGCGGGAGAAGCGGGCCGCCATCGACCCGAAGCGGTCGGGGTCCCCGTCGCAGAGGGTGTGCAGCAGCGCCCGACCGGTGAAGCCGTAGGTGCAGAGGCCGTGGAGGATCGGCCGCTCGAAGCCGCCGGCGGCGGCGAAGGACCGGTCCGAGTGGAGCGGGTTGCGGTCCCCGTTGAGGCGGTAGAGCAGCGCCTGGTCGGGTCGGGTGTCGTAGGCGACCGTGTGGTCGGCCGGCCCCGAGGGCAGCTCGACAGGCCACGCCGGGCCGCGGTCGCCGCCCCAGCCGCCGGCGCCGCGGACGAACGCCGCGCTCCTGCAGGTGTAGGCGGGCTCCCCGCTGGCGTCGTCGACGGCGGAGGTCTCGGTGGCGATGACTGCGCCCGAGCCCTTGTCGTAGATGCCGGTGATGGTGGTGGTGGCCGTGACGGCCCCGTCGACGGGCAACGGCCGGTGGAGCTCGACCGACTGCTCACCGTGGACGAGCATGGTGTGGTCGACGTCGCCGACCACCGAGTACGCGCCCTGCCCGCCGGGGATCACCACGGGGAAGGTGGGCAGCACCTGTTGGATCACGCCGCGGGTGTTCTCGGTGGTGAACTCGAGCTCGGCGTGGACCGGGTCGGCCACGCCGGCACCGACGCCGAGGGCGTAGAGCAGGCAGTCGGTGGAGGTCCACCTCGAGGAGCGGGGTTCACTGGTCCAGCCGACGGCATCGGGGTTGATGGGCATGTCCCGGATGGTAGAGGTGGGCGCACCACCGCCGTCGGCCGGTCCAGGGCGCAGCGTCAGCCCGCGGCCAGCTCGACGAGGATGTCGGGTTGGCCGACCTCGGTGACCAGCTCGGCGATGCTGCCCGCCTCCGCCAGATCGGCGGCCGA